>JAWMQQ010000017.1:0-1009 GCA_033283385.1 Halieaceae bacterium WMMBA7 | reverse complement strand
TTCCTTTTATACCTCGATGTTGGCAACTGATTGCATTGATGCTTTCCACGTCGATAGTTTTTAGTACAGGCAAGACCGATTCTCTAACAAATATGTCTGCCCTGGCTTTAATCTCTGAACCACGGTCAGAGCATGCGGCCAGGGTCAAGAAAATCAGCAAAAGCGCACTGCGTCTCATGAGGATGTATAACGCCGCAGGCAGAGGCGCGCGCAGTTTGCGCGTCCGCTGCCCTGACTAGTTACGGATGCGGAGCACCCAAGCAAGAGAGTTTTGAGATGCCTGAGCGCCAGCGAAGGCCTAAGACAAAAAGATGCTGCCAATTGAGCACGCTGTGATTTTTGCCCTGCCGACAAAGCAGAAAATGGCACCGAGAACGAAGCTGCTAGATTCACGAGAAGCACCCTCCCTGATGCTGACCCATGCCCGTTAAATGTACCGTACCTGGCCGAACTGGGGAACACATTGATGCGTGGAACCCGCACCGTAACGCTTCAAGCAGGGGCAGCCGCTGTGCGGCTGTCCCGGCGCGAAGCGCCCTTGCTGCCTTGATTTGTTAGGTGGCCGATTAGTACGGATCGAAATCAAATGATGCTCCTGCCTTTGATAGTACGCCCAGTGTGGCCGATGACAGATTAAAGCTAGGCCGCTCGGAGTCTTCGTCGAGACTGAGATATATAGATAATTCTGGATTAAGTTCTTTGAGAGACTCGAAACTTTGACCTGGAATACTAGTTGCTGATACAGCTAGAGCGTCTGGAATCAATTTGTCTAGAAGCTCTGGGTGATACCCTTCAACTGATTTCGAAAAGAGCACTTTTTCGGAACCATCCAATGTGACGATTACCTTAATTTGAGTCTTGCTGGACACTTGGATAGGCCACCTAACGCCGCAGGCTGCGGCGCGCGCAGTTTGCGCGTCCGTAGCCCTGACTTGTTACGTGAGATGCTGCCATTTTGAGCCACCATTCCCTGATGTAACTTCCAAAGCCGAAACAGAGATCGACTTGG
>JAWMQQ010000016.1:0-1209 GCA_033283385.1 Halieaceae bacterium WMMBA7 | reverse complement strand
TTACTCGATGATCTTGGCGACGACGCCAGCACCAACGGTACGGCCGCCTTCGCGGATCGCGAAACGCAGGCCTTCTTCCATCGCAATCGGCGCGATCAGCGTGGCAACCATCTGCACGTTGTCGCCCGGCATCACCATCTCAACGCCTTCGGGCAGCTCGACTGCGCCAGTCACGTCCGTGGTGCGGAAGTAGAACTGCGGACGGTAGCCCTTGAAGAACGGGGTGTGACGACCACCTTCTTCCTTGGACAGTACGTATACCTCACACTCGAACTTGGTGTGCGGGTTCACAGAGCCCGGCTTCGCCAGTACCTGGCCACGCTCGACCTCGTCACGCTTGGTGCCGCGCAGCAGCACGCCCACGTTCTCGCCCGCACGGCCTTCGTCCAGCAGCTTGCGGAACATCTCAACACCGGTACAGGTGGTCTTGGTGGTGTCCTTGATACCGACGATCTCGATCTCTTCACCTACCTTGATGATGCCGCGCTCCACACGACCGGTCACCACGGTGCCGCGGCCGGAGATGGAGAACACGTCTTCCACCGGCATCAGGAACGGCTGGTCAATCGCGCGCTCCGGCTCCGGGATGTAGCTGTCCAGGGTCTCGACCAGGGTCTTCACCGCGGTGGTGCCCAGCTCGTTCTCGTCTTCGCCGTTCAGCGCCATCAGCGCAGAACCGCAGATGATCGGGGTGTCGTCGCCCGGGAACTCGTACTGGTCCAGCAGCTCGCGCAGCTCCATCTCGACCAGTTCCTTCATCTCTTCGTATTCCTCGGTGTCCGCACCGCCGCAGTCTTCTGCCAGCAGGTCGGCCTTGTTCAGGAATACCACGATGTACGGTACGCCTACCTGGCGCGACAGCAGGATGTGCTCGCGGGTCTGCGGCATCGGGCCGTCGGTGGCGCCACACACCAGGATCGCGCCGTCCATCTGCGCCGCACCGGTGATCATGTTCTTCACGTAGTCCGCGTGTCCGGGGCAGTCAACGTGCGCGTAGTGGCGGGTCGGGGAATCGTACTCAACGTGTGACGTCGCAATGGTGATGCCGCGCTCTTTCTCTTCCGGCGCATTGTCGATACCGTCAAACGCCACCGCGGCGCCGCCCCAGGTCTCCGCGCAAACGCGGGTCAGGGCCGCCGTCAGCGTGGTTTTGCCGTGGTCGACGTGACCGATGGTGCCCACGTTGACGTGGGGCTTGGTGCGTTCAAA
>JAWMQQ010000015.1:0-1212 GCA_033283385.1 Halieaceae bacterium WMMBA7 | reverse complement strand
GTCTGGCCTAGAGCTATTAAGGGAGTTTATTAATGAGCACACGGAGTAGCCGGCCCTATAACAAGTCAAGGCAGCAAGGGCGCTTCGCGCCGGGACCGGCTAACGCCGGCCCCTGCTTGAAGCGTTAAGTGTCTCGGTGCCATTAATGGAAATCGTCGGAATCATAATAGTTGTACTTGCCGCGATGTTTCTGAATGGCATCATCGCTGAGATAGAGGATAGTAGCCCAGGTGGGTTCAATAACCCTGATGGAAAATGGACTGACGTCATTAAGCATCCCAAAAGAATTCAGATGGCGGTTTGGATAGCAGGAGCACTTACAGTTGGTTTTCTACTGTTTCTATTTGTCGCCAACGCCGACACTTAACAAGTCAAGGCAGCAAGGGCGCTTCGCGCCGGGACCCGCTAACGCGGGCCCCTGCTTGAAGCGTTATATGGCGTCATGATCGAGCTCAATTCATTCCAGGCAGAGATGCGAAAGAAGCTGACGAGTTTGATTGATGGCCTCATTGAGGAGATTCACCCAGATCCGAAAGATAAAGATCTACCGGCACTTTGCTTAACCACACCGGAAGGGTGTCAGCTTTGGGTGTATGTTGACGAAGCGCAAATACACGGCAATGGTCTGCATTACTGCCTGGAAGCATTTCACTTTTCGAATAGTAAGGAATTGGCCGCAAAGTTCATTTCGAAAGTTCAAAAGGAATTGTGCTAATGCCATATAACAAGTCAAGGCAGCAAGGGCGCTTCGCGCCGGGACCCGCTAACGCGGGCCCCTGCTTGAAGCGTTATGTGCCTAAGCTATGACTACTCCAGACATAAATCGCCACTTCAAAAGAGAAGCGAAAATTATGATTGGAATATTCTTTGCCATTGTTGTTCTGGGCTTAGTCATGGGCCTCATCGGTCCATATGTGCTTACATTCTTCGACGTAGATCGCTGTCTAGATGGCGGTGGTAGTTTCGACTATGAATCATGCGCCTGCGACCATAACGAAAGTCATCCGGGTTCAGGTATAGGGAAGTGCGAGTGAAAGCACATAACAAGTCAGGGCTACGGACACGCTACGCGTGCCGCAGCCTGAAGCGTTACGTGAAAGCCCGCGAGTGTCGCTGCCCTCTAAACCGGGCGGCTTCATGAAGGAGATGTTAAACATCGAGCAGCTAGCGGCGACCTTCGAATCCCGGAAAAGACTTGGTTCTTTTGAGGGT
>JAWMQQ010000014.1:0-1220 GCA_033283385.1 Halieaceae bacterium WMMBA7 | reverse complement strand
TTTCGCAATTCTTCTATCCTGGGCCCTTGCTGAAAACACCTGATAGTAGACGAAGTAACCTACAAGCATAAGCAACAGGATCCCGAGCACTTTTTTAGCCACGCGCCGCTACTCAGGCACCTAACGCTTCAAGCAGGGGCCCGCGTTAGCGGGTCCCGGCGCGAAGCGCCCTCGCTGCCTTGACTTGTTAAGGTGCTTTCTTATAAGGCTGATCAAGGCTTTCTCCACAACCTGGACAAAAAATAGCAGGCGGACTCGATAACTTCTTACTTAAGCTAATTTTTCCAAAGTAATAATTACATCGGGGGCAGCGTAAATACTTATAGGGCAATATAAAGAGGCTTACTATGACTGCAACGACAAGAATGGCCAAAACGGAAAATGACGGCGCTGAGCAGCAAACCTCCCTCATGAAAGGTATGAAACTGAGTAGATAGAAAGCCAGCACAATAAGTCCGAATGCCGCCCATGAGCCAATTCGTACTCTTATCAGATACTCGCGGATGGTCACGATTGCACCTTAACGCCAATGGCTGCGGACGCCCGGTAGGGCGGTCCGGCGACCGAAGGGAGCGCACAGCCCATACTTGTTATGGTTCATTACCAACGCCCCTTGATGACAGGAACTCAGCGTGCCGTTTTTTGTTTTGACGATAGGTCGTAAGAATTTCAGGGTCTTCGTCACCGTTTTCCACCATAGCCTCGAGAGACTCCGAAATGTCAGTTTCAGGAACCCGTTTTCGAAACATAACAATTTTATTGATATATTCTTCCTTTGCCTTCATCAATGTCGGTAGAAATAGCCACGATAATGCTTCGTTACCCGAACTCTCGAACCACAAATAGCTATCAATAGCGGTATTTACTACGGTATTGGTATGAGCCTGAACACGCGCTGAATGCCCAGCTTCAATTGCTTCGTAGCTCCCAATGCCAATCACAGCTTGAGTAATTGCCCCCAAATTACCCCCGTTATCGATGCCAAGCTTGAATCCCCAAAGGACTCCGGCAGCCAAGAAGAAAACTGCCAGCAAAATCGCATGAACATATCTTTTCATATTTTTAACCGGGTGATGATATCTACTAAGAACCATAACGCAGACGGCAGCGGACGCGCTGTTCAGCGGTCCGGCGACCGAAGGGAGCGTACTGCCCGCACTTGTTAAGTGCATTAGCTGGTGAGTTTGGTGGCATATATTAAACCCACAATTAGGCAGAGC
>JAWMQQ010000013.1:0-1823 GCA_033283385.1 Halieaceae bacterium WMMBA7 | reverse complement strand
TGCCAAGTCGAACTCTGTTCTGGCTTCGGCGGTTGCATCAGGGAAGGATGGTTCAAATGGCAGCATCTCACGTAACAAGTCAGGGCTACGGACGCGCAAACTGCGCGCGCCGCAGCCTGCGGCGTTAACTGCTTAGTGCAACATGCTTACCGAACTCATGTGCAAGTTTGCGGATACGATAAGCCCTCACACGGACCGACTGAAGAATATCGCAATCGTATTGCTTGTTGTTGGAGGGTGCCTAGTGTGGATGAATAGTAGGATTGGGTTCGTGGTTGTAACATTGGCAATGTCCTGCTTTGGAACGCAAATGGTTTCGGAGATCTTTGGAAGCGATGAGTACGGCGAAAGAAGGATTGAGCAAGGACCTGTAATCATACAAATCGCTATTGCACTACTTGTTTTGCTCTGGTTTGGAATAATGATAGCAAATCTAATTCATTTCCTCCGATGAACACGCAGTTAACAAGTCAGGGCTACGGACGCGCAAACTGCGCGCGCCGCAGCCTGCGGCGTTATGCGATCAGCTAAAAAAATATTGCTGATAGTAGGGATGCTATATGCGGTGATATTCTTTTTGGGATATTTATTGATTCCTCATGGAAGTCTGGCAGAGTCGTTTCTTGCGACCTTTTTATCCATATTACCTGTCGTGATCTTGTTGTCGTTTTTATTTTCGAAGAACAACTTCAGCAAGGTCCCGGTTGGTACTCTCGTGTCACTTATTTTGATTTATTTATGGGATGGATTGGCCGCGTGTATGGTTGTTCTTTCGCGTGATTCAGATAGGACTCTGGCAATCGACTTAGTGGCGGTTCTATCTTGGGTCGTATTTATGCTATGGGGTGCAACGATTCTATTGGGTTCATTACCCAGGTTCGTTGCATGGGTGCGTAAAAATGACTAGGGCGCATAACAAGGCCAAGCAGCGGGACGCGCTTACAGCGCGCCCTTGTTGGCGGCGTTACATGGCTTCGCGATGATCTACCAGTGCTGCCATTGCGGGTATAACTTTAAAGGCCGGGATGCCTACTGTGAAAACTGGCGGGATCCTGTCAAAAGATTTGGATGCCCGAAGTGCCAGAAATTCCTGATTGAGGAGCCCCAACTTGAGGGAGCGAAACGCTATCTACAAAACGAGTGGCCTAGGTTATTGGCTCTACCAATTTTAATTGGCTTAGCTGTAGGTCTGTCACCGCAACTCGCAAGTAATCCAGTTGTATCTATCGCCATTTTTGGAGGAGCCGCTGTGATATTGGTTTGGGTTGCCAGAGCTTTCGGCATAAGTTTCAGTTCAACGCCGAAGCCGTTTGCACATAAAACAAGGCCAGCGGGTGAAGGCTAGGCACCATGTAACAAGTCAGGGCTACGGACACGCTAACGCGTGCCGCAGCCTGAAGCGTTATGGTGCGAGTTCCATGCATCAATCGGTTCCGCAATATGGCCATGTGCTGTACATTTAACCGACATGGGTCAGCATCAAGGAGGGTGCTTCTCGTGAATCTTGTAGCTCCGTTCTCGGTGCCATCTTCGAGTTCATCGGCTGGGCCAGAAAGTCGCCGGCTTCGGTCAGTAGCACTGAATGGCCATCGGCCTTCGCTGGCGCTCAGGCAACTCAAATCTTTCTCTGTTGGGTGCTTCGCAACCATAACTAGTCAGGGCAGCGGACGCGCAAACTGCGCGCGCCTCTGCCTGCGGCGTTATAGGGCCTCTCAGCACCGTGCATAACCTCTACCAAATACTGGCTGAGCTAGATGCCGCAAGAATTCATCATGAATTAGGGCACTATCAGCCTGACGTTGTGACAATAAAGATCACTGTTC
>JAWMQQ010000011.1:0-2602 GCA_033283385.1 Halieaceae bacterium WMMBA7 | reverse complement strand
GTTCCTCGTATTTTTTGGCCTCATAGTAATGTTCGGCTCAATCGTCAGGGCGGCTTCGATAAATGCAACATAACAAGTACGGGCAGCAGGGACGCGCAAACATCGCGCGCCCCTGCCGTCAGCGTTAAGTGCCACCATGCGCATCATCTTCGACAATCGCTTTCAGGTTCTATGCGCGATATTCGCTCTATTGTTACCTTTTATCGGGATGGTAATTGCTCCGTCCCAGCCAGGTGATTTGACGACAAACACCGAAGTTTTATCGGCTAGCATGGGTATAGCATGCCTAGTTCCATTTTTTTTGAGTAAAGCTTTAATTGCACAAAAGAAACATGATGGCTTCGGGGCCATTTGCCTCCTGCTAGTCGCGCTGATGTGGGTCTGTATTTCCATTTACGCAGTTGTAAGCTTGTGGCAGTAGTTTCTGCACTTAACAAGGCCAAGCAGCGGGACGCGCTTACAGCGCGCCCTTGTTGGCAGCGTTAAATGCCCGCTCGCTCAGACATCGTCGCCTTCGTGGCAGATTATTTGATGGTTGCTCCTGACAAGATCAAGCCAGAAACGCTGATCGTAGATGACTTGGGGGTTGATGGAGATGACGGATGGGAGTTCATCCAGGAATTCTCTCAGAGATTTGATGTTGATCTTTCAGATTATGAGAACTGCTACTTTGGGCCAGAAGGTTTCCCTCTGCTCATGCCTTTTATAGGCATCAAGGAATTCTTATGTGGTTTGCTGGGAATGCCCGAGAAGCATCCGATGCCGCCCTTATCAATTCGGCAGCTAGAGTTGAGCGCGGAGGCCGGGAAGTGGATCAGCATTTAACAAGTCAGGGCTACGGACGCGCAAACTGCGCGCGCCGCAGCCTGCGGCGTTACGTGAGTCCATGATGAGCCAGTTCACTAAGGGTCAGAAATCGAGGTTGATGTATCTCGAGAATAAGGAAGGAGACATCGACGGGTACACTGCCCGAATTGGCTGGGTAACGTTTTCCAAGACGGGACTCACGGTTAAGTATCGAGGAAGATCTTTAGCAAGACTAAAGGGCGGAGGTGTATCCGGGAATTACTACTGTGAAGACTCAGGTGATGAGTACTGGATTTCCGGTGTCAAAAAGCGCGGCTCAAATGTTCATGACGCTGAAGCTGTTGAGGTATATATCGATGAAGATGCTCGAGAAGCCTATGCTGAGCTCCGTCGCTAGTCCCGTTCACGTAACAAGTCAGGGCTACGGACGCGCAAACTGCGCGCGCCGCAGCCTGCGGCGTTACATGCCCTTCTGACACCGAGCTAAGCCATCAGAAAAGGAGATTCTGAAATGCCGTATAGACCAATGCCAAACTTTCGCCGCAATATCCGAGGCGTAATCTATCCACTGACTGAGGCGGTCCGGCGAGTTTACGGCTGTCGATCGACTGACGGAGCCTATCCCTTAGGTGCGTTTTATCCGGTTAATGTTAGCTCGTCTGTTTGGAATTCCGTTGGGGGAATCTGGTACATACCTGAGTCTGAAATCGATCTAAATGAGAGAAACCCACGAGAGGAGTCTGTTTTAGCGTTTATGCAAAGCATTGCGTCCGGAGAGCCTGTAGAGCTACCAAGTGGCGTCCTAGTCACCTGGGAAAGTATTCCCGCTTCGGAGGCAAGCTATCTGCCGCAGGTTCAGGCATGAGTGGGCATGTAACAAGTCAAGGCAGCAAGGGCGCTTCGCGCCGGGACCCGCTAACGCGGGCCCCTGCTTGAAGCGTTAAGTGACCCCATGTCGAACGTATGGCAGTGGTATCGGCTTCCATCGGCAATGGTTGCATGCCCGTCTTGCGGTGCGCTTGTTTGCTTTAACGAGCCGGTTTGTAGCCATTGCAAAGTCGAGATTCCAGCTGAGGTAATGAAGGGCCTTGTCCGCCAGGAGAAGCGCAAGAATCAAATTAGCATCGCGGTTGGGTTCGTCTTCTTCGCGTCGCTAATTGGTGTGGCATTGTATTGGGGGTAACTCAGAGTGTCGTCACTTAACAAGTCAAGGCAGCAAGGGCGCTTCGCGCCGGGACGGCCTTACGGCCGCCCCTGCTTGAAGCGTTAAGTGCAAAGCGTGCGTCCGTACATCTATGTAGCTTTTGCCTGTCTGCTTCTATTTGGTTGTGGAGATGACACGATCGTCAGAAAGGAAGGTGAAGCTTCCCTCACTGTAATTTTGTCAGTGGCCTCCAAGGACGAAATTTACATCCAGGGTTCAGAAGGGAAACTGAATTGGAGAGAATTCGAAAAGCAAGCAAAGATATACGCAACAAGTCCTGACGCCCATGCGTTTGTCATACAGTCATGGGTTGGCGAAGATTTAGCAGAGAAAGTGAAAGAGGTGCTAGTAAATGCGGGTATCAAACCTCGATTTGTGGCAATCGCTCGTGAAAGCACTTAACAAATGCGGGCAGTACGCTCCCTTCGGTCGCCGGACCGCTGAACAGCGCGTCCGCTGCCGTCAGCGTTACGTGAAAGCCCGCGAGTGTCGCTGCCCTCTAAACCGGGCGGCTTCATGAAGGAGATGTTAAACATCGAGCAGCTAGCGGCGACCTTCGAATCCCGGAAAAGACTTGGTTCTTTTGAGGGT
>JAWMQQ010000010.1:0-2834 GCA_033283385.1 Halieaceae bacterium WMMBA7 | reverse complement strand
CTATTGTATGACCGGCCACCTTCTTTCGAATTGAAAAATGCCACTCCGCAATTTTTATGCAGACCAATACATACAGGCTAATAGACGCAATGAATAGGACTCCGGACATCAGCTAAGCAACATAACGTCGCAGTCACGGGACCAGTGCAGTGGAACAAACATGTGATAAACTGAGCGCAGCGAAGCACATGTTTGTGGAGCGTAGCTGGTTCCCGTGCACTGCCTTGTTATGCGCATGTATATGCTGACAAAAGTTCGTTTTCTTTACTCTTAGCAGCAATATGCACTATTACAGTTTTGTTTATGTCTACGGCCGGATGTAGCGCTAGCTGTTTTGAATAATCAAAAACTTCACCGAGTGACTCATTGTCGTGCCACGTGGTCATTACAAATTTCGTTTCTGGAATATCACCATAGTTGAATGCATCAAGATTAGCGTAATCAACTGAATCATCCCAGCTACTTGCTTCGACACCCCAAGCCATCATGTATAAGCAACCTGCGTCTACCAAGTTTTTGCTTAGTTCATGTTGCCATTCGACAGAAACCGGTTCCTCTAAAACCACTATGGCGCGAAATGGTTCAGTGGACGCAATCTTTGGATTCTCTGAATTTGGCACAATATGTAAATAATCAATTTTCACGTAAACGCTCAATGCTTAATTTCGCATAACGCCTACAACAAGGGCCGCCGGTACGGCGGTCCCGATTGCTTGTACTTGTTACGTGTCATTAGATAGAACCATTCCTTTCAATGCTCTAAGTTCTTTGCCCAGATCTTCGCAGCCAACTTGAAGAACAGCAATCTTATTCAAGAGCCACTCCTCCTTTATGGATGATTCAGTAGCTTCGGACTTAGATTCGAGACCGAGCTTTACTTGCTCGTCAAGTGATGCTCGAAGTTTAACCATCCAGTCCTCTATTCGTTGCAGTTGATCATCTTCTGGGTTCACGAACCTGACTCCGACTCGTAACGCCTACGGCAGAGGCGGACGACCAGGTGCGAAGCAGCTGGTTGGCCGTCCTGCCCCGTAGGGGCGCACTGCCCGTATTTGTTAGAGTGCCTATGGTACATATGCTTGATACTCAATTTTTGTATGTACCGCACCATTGACCGTTACTGTTAGGACGTACGTGCCTGGAGGGTCACTCTTTGAGAATAGAAAGGGCTCTACAGCCGTACCACTAAATGAATGTTCGTCGAAGACCATGATTGTTGATTCTGGTGTTACCGAGACAGCGTCAATATCGCCGTATCCAGGTTCTGTGCCGGACGGTAAAGTTGCAGTCACTTGGACAGTATAGTTATGCCCTTCTGGAGCACTGTACTCAATTCCGTAGGCACCGCCTTCCGACAGGGTTAGCAAGGGGACGCGCTCGAGCTCTTCTCGGAAAGTGAATCTATATCCAGACTCTCCGATTCGATCAGTTATATCTAGAGATCCGAAACGAACGGAAATCTCTTCCGCCAATACGGGAGTAGAAAGTACGAGAAAAAGAATTACGCTCGATAGTCGCATGGCACTCTAACGCCGCAGGCTGCGGCGCGCGCAGTTTGCGCGTCCGTAGCCCTGACTTGTTACGTGAGATGCTGCCATTTTGAGCCACCATTCCCTGATGTAACTTCCAAAGCCGAAACAGAGATCGACTTGGCACTTTCCTGATTCCGCCTCAGCGGCACTGCAAAGCTTAACTTACCACCGAGTGAACCTGGCACAAACCCGCCAAGCTGCCCGCCACTAAGCTTAGAGACTGCGACCACTGACCCTCAAAAGAACCAAGTCTTTGCCCGGATTCGAAGGTCGCCGCTAGCTGCTCGATGTTTAACATCTCCTTCATGAAGCCGCCCGGTTTAGAGGGCAGCGACACTCGCGGGCTTTCACGTAACGCTTCAGGCTGCGGCACGCGTTAGCGTGTCCGTAGCCCTGACTTGTTAGAGTGCATGTAACTACTTGCGACATACCCGCATACCGCTCCGTTAATTGCGAAAAATACTGCTAGTGGCCAAGACTCTGAAATTGGCCAATCACCATTGGGCAACTCAATCACTGCAAATGCGCTCAGGGATACAAAGACCCCAAAGACGGCCGCCAACCACGGCAAATTTAAATTGAATCGGCTCAGAACAACAAGGATCGGCGAGCCGACAAAAACACTGCCCATTAACCCGAAAAATATAGCAAAAAGTGAAATTACGACAGCGGCTGAGGGATAGACAGACCAGTCTGGGAATGAGCCTTCGACAGCCATTACGACCAAGGGCCAAGCCAGAGGCGCAATTATTCCTGGCATGAGACCTGCCAAGAATGCTCCTGTAACCACCGTAGGTAGATTCATGGCGATCGCACTCTAACGCCGCAGGCTGCGGCGCGCGCAGTTTGCGCGTCCGTAGCCCTGACTTGTTACGTGAGATGCTGCCATTTTGAGCCACCATTCCCTGATGTAACTTCCAAAGCCGAAACAGAGATCGACTTGGCACTTTCCTGATTCCGCCTCAGCGGCACTGCAAAGCTTAACTTACCACCGAGTGAACCTGGCACAAACCCGCCAAGCTGCCCGCCACTAAGCTTAGAGACTGCGACCACTGACCCTCAAAAGAACCAAGTCTTTTCCGGGATTCGAAGGTCGCCGCTAGCTGCTCGATGTTTAAGATCTCCTTCATGAAACCGCCCGGCTTAGAGGGCAGCGACACTCGCGGGCTTTCACGTAACGCAGACGGCAGCGGACGCGCTGTTCAGCGGTCCGGCGACCGAAGGGAGCGCACTGCCCGCACTTGTTAGGTGCTTTTAGTGCTCGGACCATGGCTCTGGCGGTAGCGCAGTAACCACACCATC
>JAWMQQ010000009.1:0-3258 GCA_033283385.1 Halieaceae bacterium WMMBA7 | reverse complement strand
TTGTGGTTTGTTTTCATTTTCGGTCTTTACCAGTTGGTGTCGCTTTTGTGAAAGCACGTAACAAGTCAAGGCAGCAAGGGCGCTTCGCGCCGGGACCCGCTAACGCGGGCCCCTGCTTGAAGCGTTATGGTGCGAGTTCCGGGCATCATTCAGTTCCGCAGCAACGCCAGGTGCGGTACATTTAACCGGCATGGGTCAGCATCAGGGAGGGTGCTTCTCGTGAATCTCGCAGCTTCGTTCTTGGTGCCATCTTTTGGCTCATCGCCTAAGCCTAAGCTTCCGTGGCTCCGGCCGGCAGCACTGTTCCGGCATGGGCCTTCGCTGGCGCTCAGGCAACTCACACGTTGCTCAGTTGGGTGCTTCGCATCCATAACTAGTCAGGGCAGCGGACGCGCAAACTGCGCGCGCCTCTGCCTGCGGCGTTACGGTGCGGGTTCCACGCATCATTTTGTTCCCCAGTCCGGCCAGGTACGGTACATTTAACGGGCATGGGTCAGCATCAGGGAGGGTGCTTCTCGTGAATCTAGCAGCTTCGTTCTTGGTGCCATCATCGGTTTTATTGGCAGGGCGAAAAGTCAAGCGTGCTCAATCGGGAGCATCTTTTTGGTTTAGGCCTTCGCTGGCGCTCAGGCACCTCAAAACTCTCTTGCTTGGGTGCTCCGCATCCGTAACTAGTCAGGGCAGCGGACGCGCAAACTGCGCGCGCCTCTGCCTGCGGCGTTAGGAGGCCTGGCATGCTTACGCACGTAGTACTAAGGTCCGAAGGATTCCCAGCATATGAATCAGAAGACGAAGAGGTAAATCCGGGCCGCTATGGAAAAAGGCTAGCCGAGTTTATAGCTGAAGGCCTGATGTCTGAGGGAGAAATCGTAGGAGAACTCATTCCAGAAGATTGGGGCTGGGTTGTTCCTGTCGAAAATCCAAGCTTTACGCTGTGGGTCGGAGTCGGTAACTACGAAGAGTATGAAAACGGCTTTCTCTGCTTTATAGAGCCCCACGCAGAATACGTGCGTAAGCTCTGGAAAAAAGTGCCTGCACGCGAACGCATTGAATTGCTGCAGCAGCGACTCAATCGCGTGCTGTGCTCTTCAAAAGAAATTCATGAACTGAAATGGTCAAGTCACAATGAGTTTAGTGGTAAGGCCTCCTAACAAGTACGGGCAGCAGGGACGCGCAAACAGCGCGCGCCCCTGCCGTCGGCGTTATGGTGCGAGTTCCACGCCTCAATCGGTTCCGCAATATGGCCAGGTGCTGTACATTTAACCGGCATGGGTCAGCATCAAGGAGGGTGCTTCTCGTGAATCTTGTAGCTTCGTTCTTGGTGCCACCTTGTAGATCATCGGCTAAGCCTAAACTCCTGTGGCTCCGGCTGGCGGCACTGATCCAGCATCGGCCTTCGCTGGCGCTCAGGCAACGCGCACATTTCCCAGTTGGGTGCTTCGCATCCATAACTAGTCAGGGCAGCGGACGCGCTAACAGCGCGCGCCGCTGCCTGCGGCGTTAGAGTGCGATCGCCATGAATCTACCTACGGTGGTTACAGGAGCATTCTTGGCAGGTCTCATGCCAGGCATAATTGCGCCTCTGGCTTGGCCCCTGGTCGTAATGGCTATCGAAGGCTCATTCCCAGACTGGTCTGTCTATCCCTCAGCCGCTGTCGTAATTTCACTTTTTGCTATATTTTTCGGGTTAATGGGCACTGTTTTTGTCGGCTCGCCGATCCTTGTTGTTCTGAGTCGATTCAATTTAAATTTGCCGTGGTTGGCGGCCATCTTTGGGGTCTTTGTATCCCTGAGCGCATTTGCAGTGATTGAGTTGCCCAATGGTGATTGGCCAATTTCAGAGTCTTGGCCACTAGCAGTATTTTTCGCAATTAACGGAGCGGTATGCGGGTATGTCGCAAGTAGTTACATGCACTCTAACAAGTCAGGGCTACGGACACGCTAACGCGTGCCGCAGCCTGAAGCGTTAGGTGCCACTCCGCATGCGCATCTCGACAGAGACTCTAGATAGTCTATTCGCTCCATACTTTGATGAAATGGAGCCCGGGAAAGTCGTCACGCTTGTGGAGCTGAATTGGTATTACGATTCCAGGCAAAGGTGTGGGGGTCTCACAAAATCAGAACTCGAATACATCATAAACTACCAGTTACAGCTAGGCGCGCTTACAGTGCTATCAGACACTGAGTACAAAAAAGCACCGACTCCCATGGGTCATGGCAGTTTTACAGTCGAAAAAGCAGTTACAGAGAAGGCTCAGGAATTGTATAGCAAAGAGTTTTGGGAGAAGTATCGTGAGATCAACACCTAACAAGGGCGGGCAGTACGCTCCCTTCGGTCGCCGGACCGCTGAACAGCGCGTCCGCTGCCGTCAGCGTTAAATGTCCTTCGAACTCGAAGCGCTGCTCGCGATTGGAGGATTTGTAATCGTTCTTGGGGCTATCTTACTTGTCCCTGGATTATGGTGGGCAAAATCGAAGGCTAAGAGCAATCCCGACGTTCCCGCAGGAATGCGTCTTACCAAAATCGGCTATATTTGGTGCGGGATATTTGTAGCAGCATTGTTTATGGCATTGTCCGCAGACTACATTTGGCCAAATTCAATGCTCGGTGAATTCAGCTCTAAGCCAGCAGGGAGGCTTTCCTTACTTGTCATGGTTATTCTAGTTTCGTTCGGGCTCGAAAAGCTCCTATCACTCTGCGGTATTAAAATCCGCGCTCTGGAGCCGAGCAATGACATTTAACAAGTCAAGGCAGCAAGGGCGCTTCGCGCCGGGACCCGCTAACGCGGGCCCCTGCTTGAAGCGTTAAGTGCTCATGTATATACCAGGCAGTCCAGCCTATTCACTGTATTGGTTAGGAGCCATATTCTTCCTAGGTTCACTTATTTGGAACGGAGACCCCCTTCTAGCATGTTTGCTAGGGGTACCATGCTTTGTCGGTGGGTATTGGGTTCAGCGTGGCAACAATGACAGGTAGCTCCGCTAAGCCGCACTTAACAAGTCAGGGCTACGGACGCGCAAACTGCGCGCGCCGCAGCCTGCGGCGTTAAGTGCCCGCATGAATCGGATTCAGCGCACATTTCAGCTATTCCCAGGTTGGAGCTACATCGGCTTGGCTCTGTCAGCTTTTCTGGTTACTTGGCTCCTAACCTATCAACGAATGCTTGAATTCTATCAAGAGGTGGGAGAGGACGTTGACCTTATTGGTAGAGGCACTGTGTTCTGGTCAGTGCTAGGTTTTCCTGTAATTGTATTTAG
>JAWMQQ010000008.1:0-3490 GCA_033283385.1 Halieaceae bacterium WMMBA7 | reverse complement strand
TTTTAGGAGCCTGGCGATGACCTACTCTCACATGGGGAGACCCCACACTACCATCGGCGATGCGTCGTTTCACTGCTGAGTTCGGGATGGGGTCAGGTGGTTCCAACGCTCTATGGTCGCCAGGCAAACTGGCTTGATGGGCTTCGGTCTTATCGGCTGCTGCCGTGCCTACTGGCCATCAAATAAGGCGGTAAATCAAGCTGTCTGTTCTTTCGGTGTACTCACACCATGACTCGATCACAACATCCGTCGTCGTCTTCTTCGCTTACCCAATCGCGACAGCAGCGGCCGTAAGGCCCGTTGCCTGTCGCTGGTTCAGCGCAAATAACTTGGATTATATGGTCAAGCCTCACGGGCAATTAGTACTGGTTAGCTTAACGCCTTACAACGCTTCCACACCCAGCCTATCAACGTCCTGGTCTCGGACGGCCCTTCAGGACCCTCAAGGGGTCAGGGAGAACTCATCTTGGGAGGGGCTTCCCGCTTAGATGCTTTCAGCGGTTATCCCGTCCGAACATAGCTACCCGGCAATGCATCTGGCGATACAACCGGAACACCAGAGGTTCGTCCACTCCGGTCCTCTCGTACTAGGAGCAGCTTCCCTCAATTCTCCAACGCCCACGGCAGATAGGGACCGAACTGTCTCACGACGTTCTAAACCCAGCTCGCGTACCACTTTAAATGGCGAACAGCCATACCCTTGGGACCGGCTTCAGCCCCAGGATGTGATGAGCCGACATCGAGGTGCCAAACACCGCCGTCGATGTGAACTCTTGGGCGGTATCAGCCTGTTATCCCCGGAGTACCTTTTATCCGTTGAGCGATGGCCCTTCCATTCAGAACCACCGGATCACTAAGACCTACTTTCGTACCTGCTCGTCTTGTCAGACTCGCAGTCAAGCGCGCTTGTGCCTTTACACTAACCTCACGATTTCCGACCGTGATTAGCGCACCTTCGTGCTCCTCCGTTACACTTTGGGAGGAGACCGCCCCAGTCAAACTACCCACCATACACTGTCCCCGATCCCGATAAGGGACCCAGGTTAGAACCCCAACATTACCAGGCTGGTATTTCAAGGTCGGCTCCACAATGGCTGGCGCCACTGCTTCAAAGCCTCCCAGCTATCCTACACAAGTAAGGTCAAAGTCCAGTGCAAAGCTGTAGTAAAGGTTCACGGGGTCTTTCCGTCTAGCCGCGGGTACACTGCATCTTAACAGCGATTTCAATTTCACTGAGTCTCGGGTGGAGACAGTGTGGCCATCGTTACGCCATTCGTGCAGGTCGGAACTTACCCGACAAGGAATTTCGCTACCTTAGGACCGTTATAGTTACGGCCGCCGTTTACCGGGGCTTCGATCAAGAGCTTCGCTTACGCTAACCCCATCAATTAACCTTCCGGCACCGGGCAGGCGTCACACCCTATACGTCCACTTACGTGTTTGCAGAGTGCTATGTTTTTAATAAACAGTCGCAGCCACCTGGTCACTTCGGCCAGCCTCAGCTCAGGGGGCAAGCCCCGTCACCAAAACCGGCGTACCTTCTCCCGAAGTTACGGTACCATTTTGCCTAGTTCCTTCACCCGAGTTCTCTCAAGCGCCTTGGTATTCTCTACCTGATCACCTGTGTCGGTTTACAGTACGGTTCCTTGTTATCTGAAGCTTAGAAGCTTTTCCTGGAAGCATGGCATCAACCACTTCACCCGCGGCTCTCGCCTTGGGCTCGTCATCAGCTCTCAGCCTTGGAATCCCGGATTTACCTAAGATCCCAGCCTACAACCTTAAACGCGGACAACCAACGCCGCGCTGGCCTAGCCTTCTCCGTCCCTCCATCGCAATAACAAGAAGTGCAGGAATATTAACCTGCTTCCCATCGACTACGCATTTCTGCCTCGCCTTAGGGGCCGACTCACCCTGCGCCGATTAACGTTGCGCAGGAAACCTTGATCTTCCGGCGGGGAGGTTTTTCACCCCCCTTGTCGTTACTCATGTCAGCATTCGCACTTCTGATACCTCCAGCATGCCTCCCGGCACACCTTCAACGGCTTACAGAACGCTCCTCTACCATGCGTGCAAGCACGCATCCGCAGCTTCGGTTACCAGTTTAGCCCCGTTACATCTTCCGCGCAGGCCGACTCGACTAGTGAGCTATTACGCTTTCTTTAAAGGATGGCTGCTTCTAAGCCAACCTCCTAGCTGTCTAAGCCTTCCCACATCGTTTCCCACTTAACTGGTATTGGGGACCTTAGCTGGCGGTCTGGGTTGTTGCCCTCTCGACGACGGACGTTAGCACCCGCCGTCTGTCTGCCGTGATTGTACTCCTGGGTATTCGGAGTTTGCATGGGGTTGGTAAGTCGGGATGACCCCCTAGCCCAAACAGTGCTCTACCCCCCAGGGTAAGACACGACGCTCTACCTAAATAGATTTCGAGGAGAACCAGCTATCTCCGGGCTTGATTAGCCTTTCACTCCGATCCACAGCTCATCCCCTAATTTTTCAACATTAGTGGGTTCGGCCCTCCAGTTAGTGTTACCCAACCTTCAGCCTGGCCATGGATAGATCGCCCGGTTTCGGGTCTATTGCCTGCAACTATGTCGCCCTATTAAGACTCGGTTTCCCTACGCCTCCCCTATACGGTTAAGCTTGCTACAGACAATAAGTCGCTGACCCATTATACAAAAGGTACGCAGTCACCCCACGAAGGGGCTCCCACTGCTTGTACGTATACGGTTTCAGGTTCTATTTCACTCCCCTCTCCGGGGTTCTTTTCGCCTTTCCCTCACGGTACTGGTTCACTATCGGTCAGTCAGGAGTATTTAGCCTTGGAGGATGGTCCCCCCATCTTCAGACAACATATCACGTGTGCCGTCCTACTTGTCGCAAGCTCAGTACCACAAGCGCGTTTTCGTGTACGGGGCTATCACCCTCTATCGCCGGACTTTCCAGACCGTTCCACTAACGCGCAAGCTATCACTTGCAGGCTCCTCCCCGGTCGCTCGCCGCTACTGGGGGAATCTCAATTGATTTCTGTTCCTGCGGGTACTTAGATGTTTCAGTTCCCCGCGTTCGCCTCGTTAACCTATGTATTCAGTTAACGATACCTGGCTTACACCAGGTGGGTTTCCCCATTCGGACATTCCCGGATCAAAGGTTGGTTGCCACCTCCCCGAGACTTTTCGCAGGCTCCAACGTCCTTCATCGCCTCTGACTGCCAAGGCATCCACCGTATACGCTTAGTCGCTTGACCATATATCCAAGTCATCTGGACCTCGGTTATCTGGCGCCTCCGATACAACTGGAGACATTCAAGAAGACTGTACCCGACCCCCTTTAGCAAAAGTCGGATACTTGAGACACAGGCCGATCAAAGCCTGTGCCCGCCGGATGTTGTGACGCTTAAGTCACAGTGTGTATTACAACTCGTGTAGCACCGCCGAATTGAGTAAGCGGCACTACAGAACATTTTATCTATGAACTGTATCCTTCACCCGCC
>JAWMQQ010000007.1:0-5040 GCA_033283385.1 Halieaceae bacterium WMMBA7 | reverse complement strand
CAAACGCCACCGCGGCGCCGCCCCAGGTCTCCGCGCAAACGCGGGTCAGGGCCGCCGTCAGCGTGGTTTTGCCGTGGTCGACGTGACCGATGGTGCCCACGTTGACGTGGGGCTTGGTGCGTTCAAATGTTGCTTTTCCCATTTTCGGGTTCCTCTAGTCTCGTAAGGCGGCCGCGGGGACCGCCAGCAAATTGGAATTACTTGGTAGCGCTCTTGGAGATCACTTCCTGGGCGACGTTGGTCGGTGCCTCGGAGTATTTTGAGAACTCCATGGTGTAGGTCGCACGGCCCTGGGTTGCGGAACGCAGGTCCGTGGCGTAACCGAACATCTCGGCCAGCGGCACCTCGGCGGTAACGACCTTGCCCGAGGGGTTCTCGGTCATGCCGCCGATCAGGCCGCGGCGGCGGTTCAGGTCGCCGACCACGTCACCCATGTTCTCTTCCGGGGTAACCACTTCTACAGCCATGATCGGCTCGAGCAGTACCGCGCCACCAACTTCGGACAGCTTCTTGGTCGCCATGGAAGCGGCGATCTTGAACGCCATCTCGTTGGAGTCGACATCGTGGTAGGAGCCATCGTATACGGTCGCCTTCAGGCCCAGCAGCGGATAGCCGGCGAGAATACCGTTCTGCATCTGCTCCTGGATGCCCTTCTGGATCGCCGGGATGTATTCCTTGGGAACCACACCGCCAACGATTTCGTTGACGAATTCCAGGCCCTCGGCCATCGCGTCCTCGGCGGGCTCGAAACGCACCCATACGTGGCCGTACTGGCCGCGACCACCGGACTGGCGAACGAACTTGCCTTCCACCTCGGCCTTGTTGCGAATTGCTTCGCGGTACGCAACCTGCGGTTTGCCGATGTTCGCCTCGACGTTGAATTCGCGACGCATGCGGTCGACGATAATGTCGAGGTGCAGTTCGCCCATACCGGAGATGATCGTCTGGCCAGTTTCCTCATCGGTCTTGACGCGGAAGGAGGGGTCTTCCTGGGCCAGCTTGCTCAGGGCGATACCCATCTTCTCCTGGTCGGGCTTGGACTTGGGCTCCACCGCAACCGAAATTACCGGCTCGGGGAATTCCATGCGCTCCAGCACGATCGGGTTGTCAGCGTCGCACAGGGTGTCACCGGTGGTGACGTCCTTCAGGCCAACCGCGGCGGCGATATCACCCGCCCAGACTTCCTTGATTTCCTCGCGGCTGTTGGAGTGCATCTGCACCATACGGCCGACACGCTCTTTCTTCTCTTTCACCGAGTTGTAGACGCCGGTGCCGGACTCCAGCTTGCCGGAGTACACACGGAAGAAGGTCAGGGTGCCCACGAAAGGGTCGGTGGCGATCTTGAACGCCAGTGCGGCGAACGGAGCATCGTCGTCGGCCTCGCGGGTCGCAGGGGTCTCGTCGCGGTCCAGCAGGTGACCTTCGATTGCCTTAACCTCAGTGGGTGACGGCATGTACTCGATCACCGCGTCCAGCACGGCCTGTACGCCCTTGTTCTTGAAAGCGGAACCGCCCAGGACCGGGATGATCTCGTTGGCCAGGGTGCGCGCGCGCAGGCCGGCCTTGATCTCCGCCTCGGTCAGCTCGCCTTCCTCGAGGTACTTCTCCATCAGCTCTTCGGTGGCTTCGGCCGCTGCCTCGATCATGAACTCGCGCATTTCCTCGACTTCATCGACCAAGTCTTCCGGGACATCGGCGTACTGGAAGGTCATGCCCATGTCTTCCTCATTCCAGAGGATGGCCTTGTTCTTGACCAGGTCGACCACGCCCTTGAACTCGTCCTCGGCACCGATAGTCATCTGGATCGGCACGGCGTTGGCGCCCAGGCGCTCCTTGAGCTGCTTGACCACCATTTTGAAGTTGGCGCCCGCGCGGTCCATCTTGTTGACGAATACCATGCGGGGAACTTCGTACTTGTTTGCCTGGCGCCAGACAGTTTCCGTCTGGGGCTGCACACCGGAGGAACCACACAGCACCACGACGGCACCGTCCAGAACACGCAGTGAACGCTCCACCTCGATGGTGAAGTCCACGTGTCCGGGTGTGTCGATGATGTTGACGCGGTGCTCGTCGAACTGGGCGTCCATACCGCGCCAGAAACAGGTGGTTGCCGCGGAGGTGATGGTAATACCGCGCTCCTGCTCCTGCTCCATCCAGTCCATGGTAGCAGCGCCGTCGTGCACTTCACCGATTTTGTGCGACAGGCCGGTATAGAAGAGTACGCGCTCGGTAGTGGTGGTTTTACCAGCATCCACGTGAGCGCAGATACCGATATTGCGGTATCGCTTGAGAGGTGTTTTGCGTGCCACGGTTGACTCCCGGTTACAAAGTGTTTGGGCAGATGATTAGAAACGGTAGTGCGAGAACGCCTTGTTCGCTTCCGCCATGCGGTGCACGTCTTCGCGCTTCTTCACAGCGTTTCCCTTGCCCTGTGAGGCGTCGATGATCTCGCCCGCCAGGCGCTGACGCATGGATTTCTCACCACGGTTGCGCGCGTATTCCACCAGCCAGCGCATGGACAGCGCGACACGGCGAGAGGGACGAACCTCGACCGGCACCTGGTAGGTAGCACCACCGACACGGCGTGACTTCACCTCTACCATGGGAGCGATGTTTTCCAGCGCTTCGTCGAAAGCTTCGATGGGATCTTTGTTCAGTTTTTCCTGAACGATGTCCAGAGCACCATAAACGATGGTTTCTGCGACTGATTTCTTACCACTGATCATCACGTGGTTCATGAATTTCGCCAGGGTCACATTGCCAAATTTGGGATCAGGCAATACCTCGCGCTTGGCGACTACTCGTCTTCTCGGCATCTTGGGCCTCTCTTCTCTTCAGGTTAATCCGAACACCGACCTGCCACGAATGCGGGGGAGGCAGGGGTTCGGCCTTACTCAATACTGTCTATAAGCCGGCTTACGCTCGCAGGACTTACTTGGGACGCTTGGCGCCGTACTTGGAACGACCATTGCGGCGATCTGCCACACCGGAGGTATCCAGGCTGCCGCGTACGGTGTGATAGCGCACACCGGGCAAGTCCTTTACACGACCGCCGCGAATCAGAACCACACTGTGCTCCTGCAGGTTGTGGCCTTCACCGCCGATGTACGAGGAAACCTCGTAACCGTTGGTCAGGCGCACACGGCAGACTTTACGCAGTGCAGAGTTCGGCTTCTTCGGGGTCGTCGTGTAGACGCGAGTGCAAACGCCGCGGCGCTGGGGGCAACCCTGCAGAGCCGGTACGTCACTCTTGTCTACTTTGCGTTTCCTAGGCTTACGAACCAATTGGTTGATCGTTGCCATTAAGTTTGAACTCCAGAATTTCGGTTAAATACGTGGCTTTATAGCCACTTCCTGTTGCCGGAAGATGACACTGGGCGAACCTGTTTAACAGGACGCAAAAAGTCCCCCCGGAAAGAGGAGGCGGCATTCTATAGATGGGCGTGTTACGAGTCAACCATCAAATGGCCGCAGCCGGCGGCACCGCGAGCTTGATTTTCATCAGGCGCAGGGCCAGTGCGACGGCCATCAGTCCCTGCAGGCAGGTAGACGCGACGGAGAGGTACCAGAAGTGCTCCAGCTGCGCCTGTGGCTGGGTCGACCACCAGACGGCTGGAATGACGTAGGTGATCACCCGGCTGGCGCTGGCCGCAAGGGATGGCAGCGTATTGCCCAGGCCCTGGAACAGGCTCGAACAGGTAAACGCGAGGCCAGCGGCAACGAAGTTCCAGGACAGGATTCGCAGGTAACTGTTGGCCACATCCGCCACCTCGGGATCGCGGGTGAATATATGTATGAAGATTTCCGGGTGCCACATACACAGTAGAGACAGCGTCAACATCAGGCTGGAACCGATCAGGGTGGCGCTGCCAAAGGTGGCGCGCACCCGATCGTAGCGCCCCGCACCAAAGTTCTGGCCAATTATCGGCCCCGCCGCGAAAGAAATCGCCATCGCCGGCAGGAAAAATGCCTGCATGACCCGGCCGCCGATACCAAAACCCGCCTGTGCGTGGGCACCAAACCTGGCCGTTATCCAATAGATAACAGAGGTGAGAATGAACATCAGCGCCATCTCCGCCGCAGCAGGCAAACCAATGACGGTAATCCGACGCCAGCTGCCCAGAACCGGCACAAGTGCATCTGCTTTTACATGCAGGGTCGATTGCACCCGGTGAAATACCTGCATTGTGGCCAGGAAGCCCACGGCGCCGGCGATCGTGCTCGCCCATCCGGCGCCGGCGACTCCCAGCGGCACGCCGGTACCCCAGCCGGCAATCAGTACCGGCGCCAGGGCGGCATTCAGCAAAATGGAGCCGGTCTGGATCAGCATGGTAGGCGCGACAACCCCCACGGAGCGCAGCGACGAGCCCAATGTGGCAGTCGGAAACATCAACGCGAGTGAAGGCAGGAAGGCGTACAGGTAGCTTACGCCCTGCTCAAGAGTGGCCTCGTCTGCGGCAACCAGGCCGACGGCATGGTTGCCAAATCCGTAACCCAGCGCACAGGTGAGTGCTGCCATCCCCAGTGACAGGGACAGCGACTGGTTGAAAAAGTGGCTGGCGCGCGGCGCGTCCCTGGCCCCGGCGGCGTGGGAAATCAGCGCCATAGCACCGACGCTGACCATCTGGGTCAGGGCGAACACGAGGTAAAAGGTGGTGCCGGCGGAGCTTACACCGGCTACAGCCGTATCGCCCAGCCGGGCGACGAAGTACAGGTCCACCAGGAAATAAAGTGTCTGGAAAACCAGCCCGATTCCGAGAAAGGCGCCCATGCGTAGCAGGTGGCCCGTGACCGGGCCCTGCGTCAAATCCTGCATTGCGCCACCACTACGGGTTGAACCTCGCGACCAAAAAAAATAATGGATATGTAATAAAGCAAAACCCCCTGCAGTTGTTACTGCAGGGGGTTTTCCATTTTAGGAGCCTGGCGATGACCTACTCTCACATGGGGAGACCCCACACTACCATCGGCGATGCGTCGTTTCACTGCTGAGTTCGGGATGGGGTCAGGTGGTTCCAACGCTCTATGGTCGCCAGGCAA
>JAWMQQ010000006.1:0-77780 GCA_033283385.1 Halieaceae bacterium WMMBA7 | reverse complement strand
TTTCGCAATTCTTCTATCCTGGGCCCTTGCTGAAAACACCTGATAGTAGACGAAGTAACCTACAAGCATAAGCAACAGGATCCCGAGCACTTTTTTAGCCACGCGCCGCTACTCAGGCACCTAACGCCGCAGGCAGAGGCGCGCGCAGTTTGCGCGTCCGCTGCCCTGACTAGTTATGGATGCGACGCACCCAACTGAGCAACGTGTGAGTTGCCTGAGCGCCAGCGAAGGCCGATGCTGGATCAGTGCCGCTAGCTGGAGCCACGGAAGTTTAGGCTTAGCTGAAGAGCTACTAGATGGCACCAAGAACGAAGCTGCTAGTTTCACGAGAAGCACCCTCCCTGATGCTGACCCATGCCTGTTAAATGTACCGCACCTGGCCATAACGCGGAACCAGTTGAAGCGCGGAACTCGCACCATAACGCCGCAGGCAGAGGCGCGCGCAGTTTGCGCGTCCGCTGCCCTGACTAGTTACGGATGCGGAGCACCCAAGCAAGAGAGTTTTGAGATGCCTGAGCGCCAGCGAAGGCCGATGCCAGAAAGATGCGGCCGACATGGGGCGCCGAGATTTGAACCCTTGCGATGAAGCTAGTGATGGCACCGAGAACGAAGCTGCTAGATTCACGAGAAGCACCCTCCCTGATGCTGACCCATGCCCGTTAAATGTACCGCACCAGGCCTAAGCGGGGAATATATTGATGCGTGGAACCCGCACCGTAACGCCGCAGGCTGCGGCGCGCGCAGTTTGCGCGTCCGTAGCCCTGACTTGTTACGTGAGATGACGCCATTTTAGCCACCTTTCCCTGATGCAAACGCCGAAGCCAAAACAGAGTTCGACTTGGCACTTTCCTATTTCCGCCTCAGCGGCATGCCAATGCTTAACTTACCACCGAGTGAACCTGGCACAAACTCGCCGAGCTGCCCGGCTCCAAAACTGGATATTGCAGCCAGCGGACCAGATAAAGGACTAAGTCGCTTCCGCACTATCTTAGAGCCCATTACCGGTTCTGCGCCAGACACCTCTATAGCGAAGGCACCAGGATAAAGGGGCGGCGACAATCGCGGGCTTTCACGTAACGCCGCCAACAAGGGCGCGCTGTAAGCGCGTCCCGCTGCTTGGCCTTGTTACGTGAGGATTCCATTTTTGAGCCTCCTTTCCCTGATGCTGCCGCCAGTGCCAAAGCGGAGATCGGCATGGCACTTTCCTGATTCCGCCTCAGCGGCGCGACAACGCTTAACTTACCACCGAGTGAACCTGGCACAAACTTGCCGAGCTGCCCCGCTAGAAATGTCGGGACTGCGGCTCCTGGCGCACGAAAAGACTAAGTTTCTTCCGCAACCAATGGTCGCCGCTACCTGCTCGATGCTTAACATCTCTCTAACGAAGCCGCCTGATTTGGAGGGCAGCGATTCTCGTTGGGCTTCACGTAACGCCAAGCCAAGGGGCAAGCGGCGCGAAGCAGAGCTTGTCCCGCGGAGGGCGTGTTTTTTAACGCCCGGAGTAACTTGGGCGCCTTGTTAGGTGATTTTAGTAATTTTTGGTGCATTACGTGTAACCACATGTATAAATTCGTCACCGGTCATTACAGAGTAATGCACGCAATTGCCCGGGTTATTTTCAATTATATTTGTTTGAGTGCTTAGGTAACTCATTAACGCAGAATTTTTGTGTTTTCCGATAACGCCACCTGATCGTGTAGCCATTTCTTGTTCTGTGTGCATTACTTCGTCGTATATTTGAAAGTACAGAACGTCGTCAAATGTAACAAGATATCTAGGAGACTCATTTAGGTCTCCTTTAATTTGGAGGCGCTGTATATCTAATACCAACATTTGGTCACGATAATTTAAATTACCTAAATACCATTTTTGGTAGTGGTATTCATCGAGTTCGGTATTCATCTACTCACCTAACGCCGCAGGCTGCGGCGCGCGCAGTTTGCGCGTCCGTAGCCCTGACTTGTTATGTGTTCGTACCCGCTTAACAAGATAGAAAATCTCCACATGCAACGCATATGTACGTTTCAGAATTACTCAACGTTGGCCTCAGCTTAGAAACTAAGCTTGAACTCCGAAAACATTTGCCACAATACAAGCTACCAGCTACTGGATAGGATGGAGCATATTTTTCAGTAACTAAATTTTCAGTGGCCATTCTTCTCAGCTCATTTTTTATACACTCAATATCCATTACTCACTCACTTGGTAGGGAGCTGCTGAGAACACATAACGCTTCAAGCAGGGGCCGGCGTTAGCCGGTCCCGGCGCGAAGCGCCCTTGCTGCCTTGACTTGTTAAGTGCCCATAACATAAAAAGTAAACCCTGCTTGGATAGGTGGAACTTCAGAAACCGATACTTCGACTATTTCTTCAAAGTAAACCTTGGCCTCTTTATTAGGCATAACTCCCTCTGGCAACTGTAGACTCTCTTCAGTTCTCAGGAGACTAAGCACGGCAAGCTCAGCTTCTTCAGCACTGCCTGCCTGTGTAAACCTCGTTGTGTAGAAACCAATCTCCTTTTCTTCCTTGATTAGAACACCAGGGAAATTTTCACCATTAATGAAACATTTGTACCATTTCATGGGCTGCGCAGGCACTTAACAGCTAATTATATGGAGGGGTCTAAAAGATCTACGATCCCTGTTTGCAGGCTTCATTGAGCACATCCTTGTCAAAAAGCATCGAAATTTCAGCTTCTTAGATTATTCCACTTTATTCACTCGAACAACAATAGACGCCAGGCTCAATCCAATTCCATCAGAACCGTCCACATCACCAACTACCCGTAAATATTTTTTCCTCCACTAATCAATACGATGGCTTCATAGCAGGCATCATTTCCGGTCAACCGCCCCCTGAAAAAGGGCTTGAATCCGCCCCGCTTTTAACTACTGTATTTATATACAGCATTTAAAAGGTAAGTACCATGGACGATATCCGCACCCCCATTCCCAGGGAGTCCACACGGTTCACGCATATGCTCCGCCAGGACATGCGGGACAAGGGTTATTCGTACCAGACAGAAAAAACCTACCTTCACTGGGTGAAGCGCTTCATCCATTTTCACGGTGACCGCCATCCCAAAAATATGGGCGCAGATCATATCAACCAGTTCCTCAGTCACCTGGGCTCGCAGCGGGACTGTTCGCCAGGCACACAACGCATTGCGCTCAACGCGCTGATCTACCTCTATCGCAAGTTCCTCGCCGTGGAACTGGAACCACTGGATTTCGAAAAGGCCCGACAGCGTCGGCGCCTGCCAGTGGTGCTCAGCCATGACGAGGTGCAGCGTATTCTCGACGCGCTGGCGCAAGGCGATTACCACCTCATGGTGTCACTGCTCTACGGGTCGGGCCTGCGCCAGAATGAATTGCTCAACCTGAGAATCAAGGACATCGACTTCGAACTCAATACGATTACGGTACGCTCGGGCAAGGGCGACAAGGACCGGACAACCCTGCTCCCGGAAAGCCTGCACGGCTCCCTTCATGGGCAGATCGCCAGAGTAGAAAAATTACACCAGCGCGATATCGAGGACGGCTTTGGCGAGGTCTACCTTCCCCACGCACTCGCGCGCAAATGTCCGGGCGCCGCACTGGAAACCGGCTGGCAATTCCTGTTTCCGTCAACCACTATCGGAGCCTGTCCTCGCACCGGCGTTCTGCGCCGCCACCATCTGCACCACACGTCCTTGCGCAAGCACGTATCGCGTGCTCGCCGCAAAGCCGGCATAGCCAAACATGTCACGTGCCACACCTTCCGCCACAGCTTCGCAACGCGCCTGCTGCAGAAGGGGTATGACCTGCGTACCATCCAGAAGCTGCTGGGTCACAGTGACGTGAAGACCACAGAAATCTACACCCACGTCCTGGGCCGTGGCGCGATGGGAGTGATCAGCCCCGTGGACGGCTGAAACCACGCCATACACGAATACATTTGACGGAAATTTATTACTGTATAAATATACAGTATATGTCAAATTACGCTGAACTTCACTGCCTCAGCTGCTACAGCTTCCTGCGCGGCGCCTCGCACCCCCACGAACTGGTGGAGCGGGCGGCGGAGCTCGGCTATACGGCGCTGGCGCTGACCGACGAGTGCTCGCTGGCGGGCATCGTCAAGGCCCACATGGCGGCGAAGGAACTGGGGCTGCAGCTGATCGTCGGCAGCGAGTTCGTCCTGGAGGAAGGCCTGCGGCTGGTGGCGCTGGCACCGTCGCGGGCCGCCTATTCCGAACTATCCGGGCTGATCAGCATGGCGCGCCGGCGCAGCCCCAAGGGGCAATACAGGGTGGCCTTGCGCGACATCATCTTCCACCTCAAACGCTGTCTGCTGGTCTGGATACCCGATTGTGCCGACCAGGGCAGCGACAACGATCTCGCCTACGGCCGCCAGCTCGCCCGCCTGTGCCGCGGCCGGCTGTGGCTGGGTTTTGCCCACCTGCTGGGCAACGACGAGGCGCGGCGCCTGCAACGCCTGCAGGCGCTGGCAGCAGAACTGACTGTGCCGGCGGTGGCCTGTGGGGATGTCCGCATGCACACGGCAACGCGCAAGCCGCTGCACGATGTGTTCACCGCCCTGCACCACAACACCAGCATCGCGCGCCTCGGCAGTCGTCGCCTCGGCAACAGCCAGCGGCACCTGCGCTCGGTGCAACGCATCGCCGCGCTGTACCCGCCGCAGATGCTGGCGGAGACGCTGCGCATCGCCGCCCTTTGTGATTTCAGCCTGGACGAACTGCGCTACGAATACCCCGAAGAAGTCGTGCCCGAGGGCCACGACGCCAGCAGCTACCTGCGCGAGCTGGTCGCCACGGGCAGCGCGCGGCGCTGGCCCGACGGGGTGCCGGCAACTATCCAGGCGCGTATCGACCGGGAACTGCAGCTGATCGGGGAGCTGCACTACGAGTACTACTTCCTCACCGTCTACGACATCGTGCGCTTCGCCCGCGAGCGCGACATCCTCTGCCAGGGCCGCGGTTCCGCCGCCAACTCGGTGGTCTGCTACTGCCTGGCCATTACCGAGGTCTCGCCGGAGCAGATCTCCCTGCTGTTCGAGCGCTTCATCTCGAAGGAGCGCGACGAGCCGCCGGATATCGATGTCGATTTCGAGCACGAGCGCCGCGAGGAGGTCATCCAGTACATCTACCGCAAGTACAGCCGCCGCCGCGCCGCGCTGGCCGCCACGCTCATCACCTACCGCTCGCGCAGCGCGGTGCGCGACGTGGGCAAGGCGCTGGGGCTGGACCCGGTGTTCGTCGACGACCTCGCCAAATCCATGGCCTGGTGGGACCGCACGGCGGACCTCGCCAAACGCTTCGAGGAACAGGGCGTGGCCCAGCACGGCGAGGTCTCGCAGCTGTTCTACTCGCTGGTGCAGCAGATCCTCGGCTTTCCGCGCCACCTGTCCCAGCACGTCGGCGGTTTCGTCATCACCCGCAGCCCCATCTCCACCCTGGTGCCGGTGGAAAACGCCAGCATGGAAGACCGCACGGTGATCCAGTGGGACAAGGAAGACATCGAGTCCCTGGGCCTGCTCAAGGTGGACATCCTCGCCCTGGGCATGCTTTCTGCGATAAGAAAGAGCCTGGACATGGTGCACCGCTACTGCCCGCAAATCCGCACGATAGCCGACGTGCCAAGGGACGACGCCGCTACCTGGCGCATGCTGCAGCAGGCGGACACCATCGGCGTGTTCCAGATCGAGTCGCGCGCGCAGATGTCCATGCTGCCGCGGCTCAAGCCGCAGTGCTTCTACGACCTCGTCATCGAGATCGCCATCGTGCGCCCGGGGCCCATCCAGGGCGACATGGTGCACCCCTACCTGCGCCGCAAGCAGGGGCTGGAACCGGTCAGCTACCCCTCCGATGCAATCAGGAGCGTGCTGGAGAGCACCCTCGGCGTACCCATCTTCCAGGAGCAGGTGATCAAGCTGGCGATGGTGGCGGCGGGCTTCTCCGGCGGCGAGGCGGACCAGTTGCGCCGCGCCATCGCCAACTGGGGCCGCAACAGCAAGCTGCTCAACTTCGAGCAGAAGCTCACCCGCGGCATGATCGAGCGCGGCTACGACGAGGACTTCGCCCGTCGCCTGTTCGACCAGATCAAGGGTTTTGCCGGCTACGGCTTCCCGGAATCCCACTCCGCCAGCTTCGCCCTGCTCGCATGGGTCTCTTCCTGGCTCAAGCGCCACCACCCGGCGGCGTTCTATACCGGGTTGCTGAACAGCCAGCCGATGGGGTTCTACACGCCCTCGCAACTCATCCAGGACGCGCGTCGCCACGGCGTGGCGGTACTGCCGGTGGACGTCAACCAGAGCGACTGGGATCACCGGCTGCTGCAGCAGGTCGATGCCGGACAGTATCTCCCTCCCGGACGGGGTTCGGCCGACACCGGCGGATTCCCCCCCGACACCCACCCCATCCGCCTCGGCCTGCGCCTGGTCAAGGGCCTCAGCCACGAGGGCGCCCGGCGCCTGGTGGAAGCCCGCGCGCAATCGCCTTTCCGCCAGGTCAGCGACCTGCGCCGGCGCGCGCAACTGGACAAGCGCGACATGGAAGCCCTGGCCGACGCCGACGCCCTGGCCGCGCTGTCCGGCCATCGCCACCAGGCCCAGTGGCAGATCATGGCGCTGGAGGCGCCGCGCCCGCTGCTGGCCGAAGAGCAATACCAGGGCGCGCGCTTTTTCGACGACGGCGTGCAACTGCCCGCGCCGGCGGTGGCGGAGGAAGTGCTGTCGGATTACCGCGCCCTCGGCCTCACCCTGCGCGCCCACCCCATGGCCCTGCTGCGCGACCGGGCGCCCTTCGACCGCTGCAAGCGCCAGGCGGATCTCCCTGCCATGGGCAATCACCGCTTCGTGCGTATCGCCGGCCTGGTCACCTGCCGCCAGCGCCCGGGCAGCGCCTCGGGCGTGGTGTTCCTCACCCTGGAAGACGAGACCGGCAACAGCAACGTGGTGGTGTGGAAGCGCACCCAGGAAGTGTTCCGCCAGCAATTGCTGGCGGGACAGTTACTACTGGTGACCGGTTCCCTGGAGTGCAAGGATGGCGTCATTCATGTAATCGCAGGCAGTCTCGAGGATCACACCCACGAACTGGACCGCCTGCGTTTGAAGTCGCGGGATTTCCGCTAGGCAGGCTGTGCAGCTGCGGGCGCGCGGACGAACATCGCCGCCATGAAAACCATGCCCAGCAGTACGGCGATGGAAGACCCCGCCAGCACCGGGTCTATGCCCTCGGGCGTGACGAACCCACCGAACATCAGGAACAGCCCGGTGGAGAGCACCAGGGCGCCAACCTGGTGGAAGGCGAACTGCAATTTGGCGAACGCCGAGCTGGTATCGCCCAGCCAGAGCTTGTAACAAAGCGCGTAAATGAAAGAGACCACGAAGCCGACCAGCATGATGTGCGCATGCGTTACCAGCTGCCCGTGGTTCTTGGAGGCCGCCATGAAAATACCCAGTAAAAGCCCGGCGATGGCATAGGCCATGGCCGACAGCACGTATAACCTGCTCATGAAATATTCCCTACGAAAAATGGATTGTTATCAACCAAAAACGCCCCCGCGGATGCGGGGGCGCCAGTTTTTATTCCCTGCCCGATAACAGGCGGCGGCAACTATAGTCCCGCCGCTGGAAAAAATCCCGCCGCTGCGACCGAACGCATCCCGGATGCGACGAATGTAGGAGCCTGCTACGCCCGAGCGCGGACCGAGGCGATCGCCCGCGTAGCGGGCTCCTACCGGCAGAGCTCGTCGGCGAGGGCCCGCAGCAGTGCCGCCCCATCCCCCCGCCAGGCGCTGCCGTGCATACAGGCCAGTGTGGTCGGCTGCGCCGCCGCCAGGCGCTCGAGCATCTCCCGGGCGTTGCGGGTGTGCGAGAAGTAATCCATCTGGTGGCGGAAGGCCTCGCTGGGCCCGAGGATGTCCGATTCGGTCAGCGCCGGCAGGTCGGCGCCGCCCTGGGTGAACAGGTCGCCGCACAGCAGGGTGCCGGTCTGCTCCTCCATCATGAAGCCGCACTCCCAGGCGTGGGGCAGGTGCGGCGTGTCGAACCAGCGCAGGCTGTGGCCGCCGGTCTCCAGCACCTGGCCGTCGGCCAGGGCCAGCGGTTCGCGGTCGGCGATGTCGCTGATCGACACCATCGCGGCAACCGCGCCGCACACGGGCACGGCGTTGGGCGCCAGCGCCAGCCACTCGTTCAGCGACCCGCACTCGTCCGCCTCCACGTGGGAAAACGCGAGATAGCGCAGGGACTCGGCGGGCAGCACGCTATCCACCGCCTCGCGCACCAGCGGGAACAGCTTGCGCGGCCCGGTGTGGAACAGCAGCGGCTGATCGCCGGCCAGCAGGTACTGGTTGAAGGAGAAACTGCCGCCGGGAATCTCCACCGGCGTGTTGATGCGGTAGATGCCCGCCTCCACCTCGTAAACATTGGTCCCCGTAGGAGCGCGCTGTGCGCGCGATTGCCCCGGGCTAGCACTGGACGATTTTACGGGATCGGAATTCGGTGATCGCCCGCGTAGCGGGCTCCTACGGTTATCAGTCATTTGAATCCTCCTCGTCGCCGCGCCCGCCCGCGCGCAGCTTGCGCAGGCAGTCCACCGCGGACGCGGCCTTCTCGGCGGGAACGAATATATGGTCGTGGAAATAGCCGGCGATCACGTTGGCGCTGATGCCCTGCGCCGCCAGCGCTCCGGACAGGGCCGCCGTCAGCCCCACCGCGTCCAGGCTGCTGTGGGCGATGACGCCGATACGGCGAAAGCTTCCGTGGCTGCCCAGGCCGGCACGGGTGGCACTGTCCTTGGGCAGCACCAGCGTCAGGCCCTCTGCCTCGCGCACGGTAGCGAAGGCATCGATTCCTTTCGGAAGCTCCTCCACCACAGCGAAGGTGTAGACGATTGGCGAGAGTTCGAAATCCAGCGTCGCCAGCAAGTGGGCCAGGTCGGTCTCCCCCGCGGGCAGGGCCGCCACGGCTAGCGTCCCGGCCCCGGCAGGTGCTGCGCCAGCCACTGGCGGAACTGGGCCGGCGGCAGCGCGCCGGACATCCGCGCCACCTCGCGCCCGCGATGGAACACCGCCAGGGTGGGGATGGAGCGGATCTGGTAGCGGGCGGCGGTCGCCTGGCTGGCTTCGGTGTCCACCTTGGCGAAAACCGCGCGCCCGGCCATTTCCGGCGCCACCTGGCTGAACACCGGGGCGAACTGGCGGCAGGGGCCACACCAGGCGGCCCAGAAATCGACCACCACCGGCAGGTCGCTGTGTTCGACGAAACGCTGGAAATTGCGGTCGGTGATCGCAACCGGTTCACCGCTGGCCAGTCCCGTCCGGCACTTGCCGCACACCGGCCTGTCGCCGAGCCTGGCCGCCGGCACCCGGTTGATGGCGTCGCAGGCAGGGCAGACCAGTTGCAGTTTGTTGTCGCTGTTCATGACGCCTCCCGGTAGGAACGGTTGCACACTATATGGCCCTGATCGCCGCGGAAATCAAGCGCAGGGGCTGTGCGGGGAGTATCGACTAGACTTCAGGGGCGGGATTCACCCACTACGGAGACTCGACATGAACATAAAAACGACGTCAATGTGTATCGCTATCGCTGCAATCACTGCCCTTCCGGCCAGCGCCGAAGACATGTCGGCGGACATCGCACGGGCGCGCTCCGCCGCGCCGGCATCGGTCAGCGCGGATGCGACCATCGTGGTGAACGGCGAGGTGGTCGTCGAGGGCAGCAACGGCTGGACCTGCATGCCCGAGGCCCTGCCTGGCACCGGCGCCATGTGTAACGACGCGGTCTGGATGAAACTGATGCAGGCGATCGGCGACAAGGCCGACTTCACGCCCGGGAGCGTGGGCATATCCTATATGCTGCAGGGCGACCCTCCCGGTGGCGGGGTGAGCAACGCCGACCCGTTCCACGCGGATCCGCAGAGCGCGCCGGACTACGTGGAGGAAGGGCCCCACCTGATGATCGCGGTGCCACGGGAGATGCTCAAGGGCATCACCGACGACCCCGGCCAGGGCGGGCCCTACGTCATGTGGGGGAATACGCCCTACGCGCACATCATGGTGCCCATCTCGGACTGATCAAAACCGCCGCACGCAGGCCGGCGCCAGCGCCGGCCCGCCGTGACAGTTCTGTCACAATTCTGCTGCAAAATCGTCACCTTCAAAGAATCTCAGCACCAGGGGACGCCTGCGGGGCATCATGCTGCCACAGCGCCGGATTCCGGCCATCAGCACAGAAGTGACACGCATCACGGCCGGCGGCGCAACCGCGCTGCACCGTGTGGACGAGCGCTATCTCTCCTTCTCCATCGACGTCTCGGTCTTCGCCGGCGGTTTCTGGTGGGAGGGTTCGAACAAGTCGCGCCGGGGCATCGGCACCAGCCGCATCACCCCGCTGTCGCTGGACGCGAAAGCGCTCAACCGGCTGGTGCGCGCGCTGGGACCGGCCTACCTGCGCATCGGCGGCAGCGAGGCGGACAAGATCTACTACTTCGACGCCCCGCCCGGCGAAAGCAACGCGCTGGTACTCAGTTACAGCCAGTGGGACGACCTGCACGAGTTCCTGCGCCGCCACGACCTCAAACTGTTCTTCACCTGCAAGTACGGCCTGTTCCGGCGCAGTGAGCACGGCCGCTGGGACGGCAGCGAACTCGAGCGCCTGCTGCGCTACTCGCGCGAGCGCGGCTACGCCATCGACGTGTTCGAGCTCGGCAACGAGCTCAACGCCTACTGGGCCTTCCACGGCCTGCGCTCCCAGCCCGGCCCGAAGAACCTCGCCCAGGATTACCGCACCTTCATGGCGCTGGTGCGCCGCTACTACCCGGACGCCCGCTTCTGCGGTCCCGGCAGCGCCTTCTGGCCGCGCCTGGGCGAGACCGTCCGCCCGATCAGCAACCTCACGCCGAAGTTCCTGCGCGAACTGGCCGGCGAGCTGGATATCGTCGACTGGCACTACTACCCCTTCCAGAGCGAACGCAGCCCGGTGCGCACCCGCCGCGCCCGCCGCCGCAACATGACCGACCCGGCGTCCTTCGAGTACTTCGCCCGCTACGGCCGCCGCCTCGCCCAACTGCGCGACGCGCTGCAGCCGCAGGCCCAACTGTGGACCGGGGAGACCGGCTCGGCCCAGTGCGGCGGCCAGCCCTACCGCTCCGACCGCTGGGTCTCGGGCTTCTGGTGGGCGGACCAGCTGGGACAGGGCGCGCGCATGGGCCAGTCGGTGATGGTGCGGCAGGCGCTGGTGGGCGGGGACTACGGGCTGATAGACCGGCTGGCGCTGAAACCGCGCCCGGACTACTGGGTGAGCTGGCTGTGGCGGCAGCTCATGGGCCGCAAGGTGTACGCCGTGGAGAGCAGCCGCCCGCTGCTGCGCGCGTATTTACACAGCGCCGCCAGCGGCCCCGGCCAGTGCCTGCTGCTGATCAACCTGGAGGACGCGCCGGCGCCGGTGGACCTGCAGGGCCTGGGCCCGGTGGGAAGGCGCTTCACGGTCACGGCGGGCAAGCTCACCAGCCGCAAGCTGCGTATCAACGGCGTAAAGCCGAAACTGCGCAAGGGCCGGGTCAACCTCGAGGATTTCCCGGCGCAGAGCGGGGCGGCGGTGCTGCCGCCCCTGAGTATCAGTTTCTGGGAGATCGACAACCGGCCGATGACTCAGTACTGCACCAGCTCGATCTCGATCCCGTCCGGGTCGTAGAAGTACAGGCGCCGCCCCGGGTCGTAGGATTCCTCGCCCTTGATCCTGGCCCCCATCTCCACCAGCGTGTCGCGGTAGGCGTCGAGATCGTCGACCTCGAAACCGAGGTGGTTGAAGCCCACGGCGGCGTAATCCTCCGGCGCCTGCCCGGGGTGCTCCGCCTCGAACAGCGAGAGGTAGCTGCGGTCGTCGCCCAGGTGGGCGGCGCGCCGGCCGGCCCCGGTGAGCCCCTCCCAGCGCACATGGCCGCCCATCAGGCGGGTGTAGAAGGCGACGCTGGCGTCCAGGTCGCTGACGGTGATATTGGCGTGTTCGATTCTCATGACGGCTCCTCCTTTACTCTGTGTCCGTTTACAGGCTCAGGATAGGCAGGAGCCTGCAATATATCGACTGGTCCGCTAATATATTGTCAAAACGCCAAGCGGGTACCGCCATGTCTGAACTTGAACACGTCTCATCCTACCTCGCTGAGAACATCGCCACACTGCGCCGGCGCAGGGACCTCAGCCAGGAGAAGCTGGCGGAGCTGGCGCAGATTCCGCGCTCCACCATCACGCACATGGAATCCGGCGGCGGCAATCCCTCGCTGACCAACCTGTGCAAGCTGGCCGCGGCGCTCGGGGTGAACATCGAGACCCTGCTGTCGCGACCGCGCCGGGCCTGCAGCCTGCTCAAGCGCGCGGACGTGCCGCTGCAGTCGCGCAGCGCGGGCAAGGTGCAGGTGCACAAGCTGATGCCGGACCGGGTACGCGGCATCGAGATCGACCGCATGGTGTTCGCCGCCGGCGGGTCGATGGCGGGCAAGCCCCACCTGCAGGGCACCAAGGAATACCTGGTCGCCCTGCGCGGCAGTGTCGCGGTGGCGGTGGACGGCGCCACCTGGGAGGTGGAGGAAGGCGACGTGCTGGCCTTCCCCGGCGACCAGAAGCACGGCTACCGCAACCCCGGCAAGGCCGGGGCGGAGGCGCTGAGTATCGTGTTACCGCTTCCCTACCCGGTTGGCTGAGCGCGGGTCGGGCAGGGACTTGAAGAACTCCCACAGCACGGTCGCGGTATCGAATTCGTGGCTGGTGGGCCCGAGCAGCTTCGGCAGGTTGTAGGTGGGGTTGGGCATGGTGTGGCCGCCGCCGACCACGGTGATCAGCTCCACCGTCGGTTTGCGCGGCAGGTGGAAGCGGTCCACCGTCACCTTGGTGCCGTCGTCCGGCGCCTTGTCGGGCCAGCGCTCGATCTGCTTCGCGCCGGAGTAGCCGGCCAGCGTGCGCCAGTAGGCGATGGTCTGCTCGGAAGACAGCACGGTGCCGCGGCTCTTGTCGAAGAGGATCTGCACCAGGCCGCCATCGTAGGGGTTGACCGGGTCTTCCGTGCCGTTGATCACCAGTACCGAGACCGGCTTGCCGGATTTCGTGCAGTCGAGGTTGGAATCCACCGGCAGGTTGGCTGCTATCGCGGCGATGCCGCGCACCAGGTCCGGCGCCTCCAGGCCGAGGCGGAAGGCCAGCTGGCCGCCGTTGGAATAACCCGCGGCGAACACCTTTTTCGGATCGACGCCGTAGCGCTCGACCAGTTGCGCCACCATGTCGCGCAGGAAGCCGACGTCGTCGATGTCCTGCTTGTTGGCGGCGTAGTCGGCGCTGGCGCGGCAGTCGTTCCAGTGGCCCTGGTAGCCATCCGGATACGCCGCGACGTAGCCGCCGCGCTCGGCCTCGGCGTCAAAGCCGTAGAAGCTCATCAGGCGCATGTCGTCGCCCTTGCCCATGGAGCCGTGCAGGAAGATCACCAGCGGCGGGTGGGCGCCGCGGGATTTCGGCAGGTACACCGACCAGCTGCGCTGCAGGCCGCCGTGCTCGGTCACGCCGTGCTCGATGGTGCCGGGCAACTGCGGCTCCTCGACCTCGTCGAAATGCAGCAGCCACCAGCCGGTCATGGACAGGCCGACAAACAGCAGCGCCACCAGCAGCAGGACAACCTTGAGGACTCGGCCCATCGCACTTACTCCGCAGTGTTTCGTGAGGCGGCAAAGTCTAACCGATGCGCCGGGCGGTTCACAGCCGGCGCGCCGTGCCTCACCCCAGCGCGCCCCACAGGCCATACTCGTCGAACACCGCCTGCAGCTTCGCGTCGTTGCCGTCGCGGCTGCGCCAGTTGCCGTGCTTGAGGGAACTGGCCTGGCTGCCCTCGATGGTGAGGAAGCGGTCCTTCCAGTAGCGCGGGTCGGCGGTTTTCAGACAGGGCACGCCGTTCTTCAGGCTCATGGCCTTCAGCCAGATATCGTCGGCGCCCGGGCACAGCCGCATGAATTTCCCGCTGTCGGTAGCGTCGGCGTGCAACGCGCCGGGAAAATACAGCACGCCGCACACGCCGGTGGGGAAGACCCGCAGCGAGGGCGGCTCGCCGGCGCGGGTGTTGGGCCAGTCGGCATAGGGAGCGAGTTTTCCCTTGCGCGCCATGTGCAGCGTGTGCGCGCGGTGGCAGTGGATTGCGCCGGGCTGGTCCAGCCAGGCGTAATACAGCTGCTCCACCGTATCCGGCGGGTAGAGGATATCGTCGTCCACCGTAACCAGCAGACTGTCGGGAAAGCGCTGCAGCGCGTAAACGTATTTCTTGTAGGGGCCCAGGTCCTCATCGACAAAACAGATTTCCAGGCCGCGCTTCTGCTGTGCCCGCAGCAGCGCCGGCAGCCGCTCGCCGGGGAAGTTGGCGCGCGACAGCCACAGCACGATGCGGTCCGGGCGCAGGCTCTGCTGCAGCAGGCTCTCCACGCACAGGTGCGCGTCGTGGATGCGCTTGTCGAAGGAGGTCAGCGAGACGACGATGTCGTGCTCCAGGGTATTGCCGACACCGGGCGCGCTGGCCGCCAGCGCCTGTTGCTGCAGCAACTCGCTGCGCACGATGGAGCGAATCTTGCGATTATTATTCTCGGCGTGCCGCTTGAGGCGGCGTTTGGCGAAATAGCCGATCATCGATGAGGCGTCCTCTGTTGCGGCTCCCCCGAGCCCGCGATCACCAGCGCAAGGTATGCGCCGCACACCAGTGCGAAGGCATACAGGCCGGTCGTGTAGTACATCCAGGATTCAAACAGGTTGGCCACCAGCCAGTACAGTACGAAGGCGATCCAGAACCAGAGAAAGTCCGCGGCCAGAGCGCCCTGCCGGTGCAGTGCGAGAACGCGCCGGCCCAGCCACCACAACAGCGCCGCCAGTACCGCCAGCCCGGCGATGCCGAAGCCGACCAGGGTATCCAGGTAGCTGTTGTGCAGGTGGCGGTACTTCACCTTCTCTTTTTCGGTCAGCCCGGCGCTGGCCTGCACCACCGCCTTGCGGCCGTGCCCGCCCCAGCCGAACAGCGGCCGCGCCGCAATCCAGCGCAGCGCCTCGGTCCAGGTATTCAGTCGCACCCTGATATTCTCGCTCGTCAGCAGGGCGCTCCCCATCTCGCCGGTGCTCGCAGCCGGGGATTGTTCCGCGGCGTAGCGCTCCATCACCACCGCCCCGAACAGCAGCGGCACCAGTACAGCAACACCCGCCAGCCCCAGGGCCGGGCGCCAGCGACGAGCCAACCGCCCCGGTTCTGCGCCGCGCCGCGCGGCGCTCCGCCACAGCGCGGCACACACCGGCGCGAGCGAGGTCACCAGCAGCGCCAGCCAGATCGCCCGGGTCTGTGAGAGCAGCACCGCGGCCAGCGCTACCAACAGCAACATCCCGTAGGGCAGCACCAGCCAGGGCCGGCCCCCGGCGCGGCTGGCCCTGCGCGCGCGCGGCGCGAAGACGCACAGGCCGATCAGCGCGACACCGAACAGCATGCCGGTGTGCTGCTGGTTGAGCAGGCCGAAGCCGACACGCTCGCCGACGATGCCGCGGGCGATCTCCGCCCAGCCGCCGCCGCTGAGCCACGGCGCCAGCGCCAGCGCCACCGCGGCCAGCAACCACAACTGCAGCACGCGTTGCTGCTGTTGCCCGTGAGGCGCGGCAACAAACAGCGCCACCGGGATCAGGAAAAACCAGGCCGCGAGCCGCTCCACCTTGGGCGAGCGCTCGGCGATCTCCGGCGACAACCAGTGGCCCAGGCCCCAGGTCGCCAGTTGCGTCGCCACCACCAGCAGGAACAGGCCGGTCACGACCGAGCGGCGCAGCGGGTGGCGAAAAAACAGCAGCGCGATCGCGCTCATCAGCGCCAGCACCTGCGCGGCGATATCCGCGGGCTTGTCGGTATACAGGCGGGTGCAGGCGTAGAACAGCAGCAAAGCCTGGCCGGCGTGCAGGAACCATCCCGGCAGGGTGCCGTCGCCAGCAAGGGAATGCGCCAGCCGCGAGCCCGGTGCCCCTGCTCCGCCATTTGCCCCGTGCAGTTCTTCGCTCACAGTTCGCGCTGCCGCTCTTCCAGCCAGCCGTGGTAGCCGAACCGCGACGGGTCGCCGCGCCTGTCCAGCTGCTCGCGGATCGCCGCGCGCAAACCGGCAATACGGCGGGCCGCCCGGCGCCGCGCCAGCGGCGGGAACCACCGCGCCAGCGGCAGCAGGTCCGGCCAGCCCAGACCGTCGATCACCCACAGGCCGCGCGGCCCGGTTTCGTCGCACTGCACCACGATATTGTGCGTGAGCAGCTTGCGCGAGGGCATTCCCAGTGCGGCCCAGTGGGCGCAGAAGGATTCCAGCGGCGCCGCCAGCGCGGGCGCCTCGCCCTTCTGCCAGAGATACTGCTTGAGGCTTACGGAGATGCGTCCGTCGGCGTCGCGCAGCAGGTCGAAGCACAGGCCGGGGCCGAGATCGGTATCCACCGGGCCGTACAGCCGCGGCACCAGTTCGAAGGCCGGCTCGCCGATGCGCCGCTGTATCCCAGCGTACACCCGCGCTTCCTCGCGGTTGTCGTCGAAGCTGGCGTCCGGTTTGAGGTTCTTGGGGAAGCCCGCCTCGCGGCGCTTGATTGCCGGCGTGCGATCCGGGCGCGCAACCTTTATACAGCGCGTGGAGTCGCGCGGGTCGACGAAGCACAACCGGTTGCCGCCGCGGCTGAAGGCCGCTTCCTCGCCGCCCAGCTCGAGCACTTGCCCGGCCGCCATCAGCGTTGCCCCCGCCGCGAAGGGTTGCCCGCGCGCGCTGCCAGGCGCCGGAACAGTTCGGCGTAGCGGCCGGTGATCACGCCCTGTGAATAGTGTTCGCGATAGCGCCGGGCACCCGCTTCGGCAAGGCCCGCGCAGGCCTGGCGATCGCCGAGCGCGGCGCGGATCGCCGCCGCCAGTGCGGGCGCATCGTCCACCGGCGTGAGCAGGCCGCTCACGCTGTCCTCGATCAGCTCCGCCGGCCCCTGGGAGCGGGTCGCCACCACCGGGCAGCCGCGGAACCAGGCTTCCAGCACGATATTGCCCAGGCCCTCGTGGCGCGAGGGGCAGACGAACAGGTCCGCGCCGCGCATCAGCGCGCCCACGTCCTCGCGCCAGCCGAGAAACCGCACACGTTCCCGCAGGCCCAGCGCCGCGCACTGCGCGCGCAGGGCGTCCTCCTCGGGGCCGGTACCGGCCAGGCAGAGCACCGCATCCGGCACTTCGGCCAGTGCCGCCAGCAACACGTCGAACGCCTTGTTGCGATGCAGCCGCCCGGCGCTCAGCAGCAGCGGCACATCCTCTGCCACACCGAGGTCCGCCCGCGGCACCGCCGCAACCGGCGATTCGTCGACGAAATTGGGAATGCACTCCACCTGCGCCGCGGGCATGCCGCCGCGCACCAGGTGGTCGCAGATGCCGCGGGTGTTGCCGATCCAGTAGTCCGCGTGGCGGTAGTACTTGAGGTCGTAATAGTGCCCCAGCCGGCAGGCCAGGCTGTAGTCGCCGCGCGGGGTGAGCATGGAGGCGCGATTCATCCAGGTGAGCACCACGTCCGGCGCCATCGACCGCAGCTCGCGGCGGTAGCGGGCGTGGCCGAACAGGTCCAGGCGGCCGCCGAAGCGATTCTCGACGACGTCCACGCCCGCCGCGCGCAGGGTCTCGAGGCGTCCCGCCCAGGGGCGCGCGAAGGCGCGCTGCGCAATGCCCGGTTCGCCGGCCATCGCGCAGACCAGCCGGGTATAGAAGCCCTCCGCGCCGCCGTGCTCCGCCCCGGCCATGACCTGGGCGACGGCGATCTCATCCTGCGCCAGCTCAGCCATGGCTCAGGCCCGGCTCCAGGCGTAGTCGTGGCTGAAGGGCAGTTGCAGGCTGGCCTCGACGATATAGCGCGCGTACAGGCGGCTGTTCATGCGCTCGTGGAAGAAGCGCCGGGTGCGCGCCGCCCAGTCGCGGCGCATGGCGTCGTCCCCGGCAAAGCGGCGCACCTGCGCCAGCAGTTCTTCCGGGGTGTTGAAGTAGGCCAGGGTCTCGGCGGGAAACAGGCTGTCGAACCCGGCGCCGGCGTGGGTGAACAGTAGCAGGCCGTTGCCGCCCATCTGCGCCATGCGCGCCGAGGAATACCAGTGCAGGCCCTCCTGCCGGTTGAGGTTGAGCCCCATCCTGCTGTCCGCCAAAGCGAGGTCGTAGTCGCGACCCCACACGCCCGGCGTGCCGAAACTGCCGGGGGTGTAGAAATCGAGTTCGCCGGCAAGCGCGTCGCGCAGGTAGCGCGCGGTGGCGCCGCGGTCGGTGTGCTCCTCCGACTTGCTGCAGAAGATCAAATCGTGGCGCTGGTCCGAGTGCTGCGAGCAGTCCGCGCTCTCGATGGCGGCGTCCACCGGGTTGGGCATGTGCAGCAGGCGCGCGCGCTGGCCGGTAAAGCGCTGCAGTTCGGACTCGCCGGTGGAGACGAACATGGCGTCCACCACGGCGCAGCGGTGGGCGATTTTCGCGGCGTTTTCCGGCACGAACAGCGGGTCGTTGTTGGCGCCGGCGATGACCACGCCGGGCACGATGCCACGCAGCTGTTCCAGGGTCTCGTTGCGGATGAGGTCGCAGTGGCCGACGATCACCAGCTCGGGGGCGAAGGCCTCGGCGGTTTCCAGCAGGCGGTGGTTGGCGGCGCGGGCGCCCAGTTCGCGAATGCCCAGCGGCGCCTCGAAGGCGGCGACGTCGCGATCGGAGAAGCCGCGCACCAGGTAGTCGTTTTTCACCAGCCCGAAATACAACTTTTGCGCCCAGCTCACCCGGGTCTGGCCGTACTTGCGCAACTGCTGGTGGGCGACGTGGAGTATCCGCATGTCTGTAGTGGCTCCTCAGCTGCGCGCCGTGCCTGGTTCGAGGGCCTGCCGGTAAACGGCCAGCGTGGCCTCGACCTGGGCATCCAGCGTAAAGGCGGCGGGCAGGTGCACCGCTGGTGGCGCGTCGACAAACGCCTTTGCCGCGGCGACCAGCCCCGGCATATCCCCCTTGCCCACCAGGCCGGCGGGCAGCGCCTCGCGCAGGGACTCGGCGGGGCCGCCCTCGTTCCAGGCGACCACCGGGCAACCCACGGCCAGCGCTTCTATCACCGTGCGCCCGAAGGGCTCCGGGTGTTGCGAGAGATTGCAGGTCACGCTGGAGATGGCGTACAGCTCGGCCATGTCCGCGCGGTGGCCGAGCAGGCTGAGCGCATCGCCCACGCCCAGCTCCGCGGCCCTGTCCGCCAGCTCCTGCGCGTAGTGCTCCTTGCCCGGGTCCGCCTCGCCGGCGATCAGGCCGTGGCAGTCCACACCCTGCGCGCGCAACGCCGCCAGCAGCTCGATAAATTCCAGCTGGCCCTTCCAGCGGCTGAGCCGGCCGGGCATCAGCAGCAGCGGCCTGTCGCGCGCGCCGGGATACTGGCTGAAAAACGCGTCCCGCCACTGCGGCGAGGGCTGCAAGCCCGCGGGGAACTGCGCCGTGTCCACGCCGCGGTGGATGCAGGCGATGCGCGCGGGGTCGACCTGCGGGTAATTGCGCGTGATGTAGTCGCGCACGCAGTCGGAAATGGCGATGACCCGGTCGCCGCAGCCCATGATGGCGCTGTAGCGGCTGACGGAATACAGGCCGTGAAACGTGGAAACCAGCGCCGGGCGCCGTCCCCGCGGCCGCCGGCCGATCGCCAGCCAGACCATCCAGGCCGGCAGCCGCGAGCGCAGGTGGATGACATCCACACCCAGCGAGTCGACCAGGCGGCGCAGGCCGGGCACTTTCAGCAGGGACGCCGGCGACTTGCGGTGTACGGGGTAAGTGATGTGGGTGCTGCCCTCCCGCTCCAGCTGGTCTACCATGCGGCCGCCGTTGGAGATGACCAGCGACTGGTGACCGCGCCGCAGCAACTCGCGGGCGAGGTCTACGGTGCCGCGTTCGACGCCGCCGCTCTCAAGGCTGGGCAGTACCTGCAGGACTTTCATCGGTTGTTGTTTTCCCGGCGTCGGGCGGTCCCGGTCGCAACCATTGCACGAGGTATTGTGCCACACGCGCGGCCTCGTCGAGAGCCTGCGCGGGCGCGGGCATGGCGCCGCTGCTGGCGAGCCCGTCGAGGTCGGTCACCAGGCCCTGCGCGCGCAGCGTATCGAGGCCGCGGCTGACCCGGGATTCACCCTTGCGCGGCACCTCCAGGATACCGACGCTGGCGCCGGCGGTGAGCGCTTCGTAGACCATGGAAGCGCTGTCCTCGCTCACCCAGACCACGCCGCAGCGCTGCAACTGGGCCCGCAGCCAGCCGCGGTCGGCCTGGTCCGGGGGAACGAAGCTGAAGCGCGGTCCGGCAAGCGCGGCCAGCGGCGCGAGCAGGCCGGCGGGCGTGCGGCGGGAGGTGGTCAGGGTCCATGCAGCCTGCGGCGACAACTCGCGCAAGCGGGCGAGTTGCGCCAGGATCACCGCGTCCGACCAGGCGTGGTGCCGGGAGGGACCGCCCAGCAGGACCAGTCCCGCCGCCGGGTCGGCGTGGGCCGCGGGGCGAATATCGTTGAGCATGCCGCGGGTGGTCAGCACCCGGCGCGAGGGCCTGACGCCGTCGTGCTCGGGAATCACGCAGAGGTCGAACAGGCGGCGCGGCAGGCTGGGCTTCATCAACACCACCAGCGGCGCGCCGCTGGACCACTTGCGGCGCAGGGCGCGCCAGTGGGTGCCATGGCCCGCGGCGAGGATCAGGTCGGGCCGCGCAGCGCAGGACTCGGCCGCCGCGCCGGGCTCCAGCCAGCTGACCCGGGTGGGCACCAGCGCTTCCAGCGCCTGCACCAGCCCGGCCAGCTGAGTCCGGTGCCCCGGCTTGCCGTCGGTGACGCAGCAGATGTGCAGTAGTTGCACGTGTCCCCCTGTAGGAACGCGCTCCGCGCGCGATTGCGTACTGTAGGAGCCTGCTACGCAGGCGATCGCGCGCGGAGCGCGCTCCCAGGCGAGGGCGATCGCCTGCGTAGCAGGCTCCTACAGGGCGGTGTCGCCCGCGGGGCAGGCGATTACAGCGGCGAGCGTCCCTTGCCGGCGGCGATGCGCATGCGCAGGGCGTTGAGCTTGATAAAGCCCGCCGCGTCCTTCTGGTCGTAGGCGCCGGCGTCGTCCTCGAAGGTGGCGATGCTGGCGTCGAACAGGCTGTCGTCGGACTTGCGGCCGGCGACCACCACGTTGCCTTTATACAGCTTCAGGCGCACCACGCCGTTGACCACCTGCTGGGAATCGTCGATCGCCGCCTGCAGCATCTTGCGCTCCGGGCTCCACCAGTAGCCGTTGTAGATCATCTGCGCGTAGCGCGGCATCAACTCGTCCTTGAGGTGGGCGACCTCGCGGTCCAGGGTCAGCGACTCGATGGCCCGGTGCGCCTTCAGCATGATGGTGCCGCCGGGTGTCTCGTAGCAGCCGCGGGACTTCATGCCCACGTAGCGGTTCTCGACGATGTCCAGCCGGCCGATGCCGTTGGCGCCGCCCAGCTTGTTCAGGGTCTCCAGCACGGTAGCCGGGCTCATCGCCTCGCCGTCGATGGCGACGATATCGCCGCGGGAGTAGGTCAGCTCCACGTAGGTGGGCTGGTCCGGCGCCGCCTCGGGGCTGACGCTCCAGCGCCACATGTCTTCCTCGGCTTCCGCCCAGGGATCCTCCAGCAGGTCGCCCTCGTAGGAGATGTGCAGCAGGTTCGCGTCCATGGAGTACGGCGACTTTTTCTGCGCCTTGGCGAAGTCCACCGGGATGTCGTGCTGCTTGCAGTAGTTCATCAGGGTCTCGCGGGAGGTCAGGTCCCACTCCCGCCAGGGGGCGATCACGCGAATGCCGGGCTTGAGCGCGTAGGCGCCCAGTTCGAAGCGCACCTGGTCGTTGCCCTTGCCGGTGGCGCCGTGGGAGATGGCGTCGGCGCCGGTCTCGTTGGCGATCTCGATCAGGCGCTTGGCGATCAGCGGCCGGGCGATGGAAGTGCCCAGCAGGTACTCGCCCTCGTAGATGGTGTTGGCGCGGAACATGGGGAAGACGAAGTCGCGCACGAACTCCTCGCGCAGGTCGTCGATGTAGATTTCCTTGACGCCCATGGCGGCGGCCTTGGCGCGGGCCGGCTCGACCTCCTCGCCCTGGCCGATATCGGCGGTGAAGGTGACTACCTCGCAGCCATAGGTGTCCTGCAGCCAGCGCACGATCACCGAGGTATCGAGGCCGCCGGAGTAGGCAAGGACGACTTTGTTCACGTCTGACATGTTGCGCTCCAAGGGAATGAAAAAGGCCGCATATTCTACTGCACACCGCGTGGGAGCGCACTCCGTGCGCGATCCGCCCACCCGTGAATCCCATCGCCTGCGTAGCAGGCTCCTACAACACCGGGAATTCCTGTAGCATGCGGGTTTCCACGCCCCCGACGAGTTTTACGTGAACCACCTGACCATCACCCGCCCGGACGACTGGCACGTGCACCTGCGCGACGGCGCCGCGCTGGCCCACACCTGCGCCGACATGGCGCGCTATTTCGGCCGCGCCATCGTCATGCCCAACCTGACCCCGCCGGTGACAACGGTGGCGGCGGCGAAGGCCTACCGCGAGCGCATCCTCGCCGCCATGGCCGGCCTGCCACGGCAGTTCGAGCCGCTGATGACGCTGTACCTGACCGACCAGACCGATGCCGCCGAGATCGAGGTCGCCGCCGCCTCCCCGTTCGTCCACGCGGTAAAACTCTACCCGGCCGGCGCCACCACCAACTCGGACGCCGGCGTGGCCAAACTGGACGCCCTGTTCCCCACCCTGGCCACCATGGAGGAGGTCGACCTGCCGCTGCTGATCCACGGCGAGGTCACCGATGCCGGTATCGACATCTTCGACCGGGAAAAAGTGTTCATCGACCGCCACCTGGCGCCCATCGTCGAGCGCTTCCCCGGCCTGCGCGTGGTGCTGGAGCACATCACCACCCGCGACGCGGTGCAGTTCGTGCGCGAGTCTGGCAAGCAGGTGGCGGCGACCATCACCCCCCACCACCTGATGTTCAACCGCAACGACATGCTGGTGGGCGGCATCCGGCCGCACCTGTACTGCCTGCCCATCCTCAAGCGCAACATCCACCAGGTGGAGCTTCTGGAGGCGGCCACCTCCGGCAACCCGAAGTTCTTCCTCGGCACGGATTCGGCCCCCCACGCCCGCCACCGCAAGGAAACCGATTGCGGCTGCGCCGGCGTGTACAGCGCCCACGCGGCGCTGGAGTTCTACGCCGCGGTGTTCGATTCGCTGGGTGCGCTGGACGCGCTCGAGGGCTTCGCCTCCCACTACGGCGCGGACTTCTACCGCCTGCCGCGCAATACTGACAAGGTCACCCTGCGCCGCGAACCCTGGGAAGTGCCGGTGCAACTGCCGCTGGGCGAGGATGCCCTGACACCCCTCGCGGCCGGCGATGCCGTCGCCTGGCAGGTGAGCGAGGACTGAGCCGCGGTGAGCGAAGAAAAACGCCAGCTCATCCGCGACCGCTTCCGCGGCTTCCTGCCCGTGGTCATCGACCTGGAGACCGGCGGCTTCAACGCCAGCACCGACGCCGTGCTGGAGATTGCCGCCACGCTGGTGCGCATGGAGGAGGACGGCCAGCTGGTGGTGCACCGCACCCTGGACTTCCACATCAAGCCCTTCGAGGGCGCCAATATCGAGAAGTCCGCCCTGGATTTCACCGGCATCGACCCCTGGCACCCGTTCCGCGAAGCGGTGGACGAGGCCGACGCCCTGGCCGAGCTGTTCCGCGCGGTACGCAAGGAGATCCGCGAGCAGGAGTGCACCCGCGCCATCCTGGTCGCCCACAACGCCCATTTCGACGCGGGCTTCATCAATGCCGCCGTGGAGCGCTGCCAGATCAAGCGCAACCCCTTCCACCCCTTCACTTTCTTCGATACCGCGACCCTGGCGGGACTCGCCTTCGGCCAGACCGTACTGGCCCGGGCCTGCGCCGAGGCGGGCATAGACTTCGATAACAGCGAGGCGCATACCGCCGCCTACGATGCGGAGCGCACCGCCGAATTGTTCTGCGATATCGTCAACCGCTGGAGCGAATGCGGCGGCTGGATGCCCTCCCTCGACTAGAAGCCGGCGCCAGCATCAAAAAAGGGGGCCAGAGTTGCGACTCTGGCCCCCTTTTTGTTCGTGCCGCCGGCTAGTTGAGCTTGAACTTGACCGGGATGAGCATGTAGTAGGAGTCGCCGCCGTCGTCGGCGAGGAATTCGGCCTTCGCCACCGGGGTCAGCGCCGGGAAGGGCGCGGCGCGATCGATGGCTTCCAGCGCGGCCTCATCCAGGATGTTATGCCCTGAGGATTGTTCCAGGTCGACGCTCAGCAGCTTGCCGGAAGAATCCACCCGGGCCAGCATCTCCACCTGCCCCTCCAGGTTCTTCTTCACCGCCCGCTTGGGATATTTGACCGACTTGAACACCTTTACCATCACGCTGGCGATGTAGTCGTTGAGCAAGCGCTGGTATTCCCGGTCGTCGAGGTCGTCGACCCAGGCATCGGGGTCCTCGGCGGCAGGCTGGGTCACCATGGCCACGGTCTCGGCGGCCTCGCTGACGACGGGCTCGGGTTCCGGCGTGGCAATCGGCGCGGGCGCGGTTTCCGGCGCGGTGGTCGAGGCCAGGGCCGCGGTCCCGGCCGCCTCGGCTGCGGCTGCCGGCTCGCTCTCGGCGGCGGGCGCGCTGGCGACTTCAGCTTCCGGCTTCGCTGCCGCTGCCGGTTCCGGCTTGGGCTCCGGCTTGGGCGCCGCGGCCACCTTGGGCTCGGGCTTGGCCGGTTCCTCTACCGGCGGGGCGCTGTTCCACTGCGCGATCGCGTCGACCCGGTCCTGCAGGGGGATCAGCGATTCGTAGCGGGTGCGAACGGAGGGATCGAGCGACCCGGACAGCAGGCTGTCGCGCATCAGGGCCGAGGCGGAATCACCCACCCAGCCCTGCAGCAGGAAGTAGAACACCTCGGGGCTGTCCAGGCTGAGCAGTTCGACGCCGTTCAGGTTGAATTGGGTCTTGTTGTCCCCGGTCAGTGCCACCTCGAACTGGTCGCCGTTGCGCAGCGCGCCTTTCATCCGCTTCTTGAGCTGCTCCAGGCCGTCGATCACCGCGTCGTTGGCCCGCTTGCCGCCGCCCACCTCTGCCTGCAGCAGGATGGTGCCGGACAGGCCGCGATCGCTGATGCGGCGGGTGGCGATGTGGTATTCCATGGAAGCCGGCGGCGATATCGACGTCACGTCCGCCGGCAGGCTGCCGTCGGGTGTGAGCAGGCCGGCAATATAGATGTCGCGGGCCGTATCCGTGTAGACCGCGAGGCCAGCGACCTGCAGGTTCTCTGCCGGTATGGCTGCGCGGCAGGTCAGCAGCAGCAGGGCCGCCAACGCGCAGGTGACCGTACGTGAGTGCAACAGCATGGTTTTGCCCCGTTTTATTGGTTATTCGTACTCAATTGTTAAGGTGCAATAGCGCGTAAATTCCCTCAAGCAAAAAACTTCCGAAATGCCAAACAAGTCGCGTTTTTGGGGGGCTGCGCAAGTTTTTTGCAGCGAACTGCAGATAACTTGCAAAGTGCGGAACTCGATCACAAAAACGACAATTGGGAGTTTTCAAGTGTCAAGACCCCGCTAATACTCTGGACCTGTGATAACGCGTTAGAGCCGTAGTGGCCGACGGTCCACCTCGGTGAGACAGGAGAGATAACAGCTATGCACCAAGATCAGAACAGCTCAAAGCGAAGAGTGCTTCTTGTCGATGACGACAAGATCATTCGCCTGAAAGCAACCAAGATGCTAGAGCAGTGCGGCTGCGAGGTTGCCACGGCAGAGAATGGTTGGGACGCCGTCACCAAGCTGGATGACGTCAAGCCCGACCTGATCCTGCTCGACATCACCATGGAACCGCTGGACGGCTTCAAGACGCTGACGCTGATCCGCGCCAGCCGCGGCGAATACGCCGACGTCCCGGTGGTCATGCTCAGCTCCCACGACGACGTCTTTACCATGGGCAAATCCAAGGACCGCGGCTGTTCCGCCTACCTGGAAAAGCCCCTGGACATGACGGCGTTGAAACAGGTCCTGCAGGAATTCCTCTCCATCAGGGTGGCCGTCTAATGAACCAGAACGCTTTCGAATGCCTGCAGCAGATGACCGACATGGTCAGGGAACGGGCCGCAACCCCGCCCGCGCTGCAGCAGAAGATCCAGGACTGGCACGGCGCCGCCGTCAGCATCCTCGGCGTACGTTGTGTGATCAGCGCGGACGAAACCCGCAGGATCGTCGACGTGCCCGAAACCATCCCCCTCCCCGGCGTCAAGCCCTGGGTACGGGGAATCGCCAACATCGGCGGACGCGTGGTTTCCATTTCCGACCTGACCTCTTTCCTGTCGGGCGGCAACCGGACATCCAACGGTCGCCAGGCGCTGATCATCAACGGCCGCGGTGTCCATACCGGGCTGCTCATAGACGAAAGTTTCGGCGGTGTGCGTCTCTCCACCGAGGAACTGCGCAGTAATAAGAAAGTGGCGAAGGAACTGCAGGCGTTTGTCCGCGGCGTCTTCACCACCGAGGACGGCGACTACGCCCTCTTCGACACCAACCGACTTTTAACAGACGCCAACTTCATCGATGCCGGCGTCATCACTTCCAGCTAGGGCAGGAGATAGACCATGAGTTCCATCATGAAAAAACAAAGAGGACGCGTCGATTCTGTACTGACGCTGTCAGCAGTGGGCCTGGTAGCCGCCGTGGCGGCTCTCGGCGTGAACATGTGGCAGATGTCACTGAGTTCCGGTTACGACGAAGAATACCGCAGCACCGCTTCGGATATGCGCGTGATCTCCCAGGACATCAACCTGGAATCCCGCGAGGCATTCTCCGGCAGCGAGGCGGCCTTCTCCGCACTGGCCAAGTCACGCAAGGAGTTCCCCGTCGAGCTGTCGGTACTGCGCGACGGCAACGAGGAGGTACCGGCTCCCGGCGAGTCCATGGTGCCTTACGTCAACACCATCGAGAAGCAGTGGAATTCCGTCGCCAGCGATGCCGACGCGATCCTCGGGGCGAAGCAGCGCATCCTCTTCGTGCGCGACGTATCCCGCAACCTGAACGCCAACATTAAAACCATTCAGGCTTACTTCGCCGACATGGTGGACATTCTGGGCGGCGCCAACGTCTCCAGCGAAACCCTGCTCGCAGCCCAGCAGCAGCTGTGGCTGATTGAGCGGATCGGCCGGAACATCGACCGCATCCTCGCCGGCGGCAAGGACGCACCCGCGGCTGCCGAGGAATTCAAGCAGGACGCCCTGCTCTTCCAACGCAACATGGAAGGCATGCGCAACGGCGACCGCGCCCGCGGCATCGACAAGCTGGCCAGCAGCGCTGCCCTGGAAACCCTGGACCTGGCCGAAGGCCTGTACGCCCAGGTAAGCGGGTCGGTGAACGACATTTATGACGCTCACCAGGAGATTATCCGCGCCGCACAGGCTTCCAACTCGATCGCCGACACGGCCTCTACCCTGAGCGTCGCGACCGGCAACGCCATGGTCCACGTCGACCAGCTGGCCGACGAGCGCACCTTCTCGCCGATGACCGCCAGCCTGTTGGGCCTGCTGGCCCTGGTCTTCCTCGGCACCATCGGTGTCCGCTTCAACGGCTCGCGCGCCCAGGAGCGCCAGGCCCAGGAGCAGGCGCAGGCGATGGAATCCGAGGTACAGCAGAAGGTACGCGAGATCCAGCCGCTGGCCGAGGGTAACCTCTCCCGCGACCTGACCGCGACCAAGGGTATCACCGCGCCGATTGCCATCGCGGTCAACCAGCTGCTCGACTGGATGCGGTCGGTGGTCAAGTCAGTAAACAGTTCATCTGAACAGGTTCGCGCGGCGGTGGAAGAATCCTCCAAGGCGGCAACCGAGGTGAAGGCATCCCTGGAGGAAGTGGGTGGCATCGTGGCCGACGCGGCATCCACCTCTATGGAACTGCGTGAAACCAACAGCCACATGTCCGAACTCGCGGAAACCACCGAGCAGGCCTCCAACCAGGCGGTATCGGCGGCACGCGAAGGTGACGTGGGCATTGAAACCCTGATGGTGTCGGTTGAAGAGATTCGCGAATCACAGCAAACCGTTGCCAAGACCTCCAAGCGCCTGGGTGACGACATCGAAATCGTTGCCGACCTGCTGTTCCGTATCCGCGAGGTTGCGAACGCGATTTCAACCCTGGCGATGAACACCCGGATCGAGGCGGCCTCCCACTCCGGTGAAGGCGGCCAGCGTTTCGCGGGTATTGCCGACGAGACCGGTAAACTGGCTAACCAGACCAACGAAATTGTACAGGAAGCGGACCGCGCGATTCGCTCGGTATCCAACCGTATGGCGGAATCAAACCGCAACATGGAAGGCGCCACCCAGTCGCTGGTCAAGCTGTCCGGTATCGCCGCCGACGTACGCGAGCGTTTCAGCCACATTCTGTCGCAGTCCGAGAACGCGCGGAACTACATGGCCGACATGCGCGAGCAGATCCAGACCTCGAGCAAGTCCTCTGCGCACGTGACCGAGTCCGTAAGCGACATCCTGAGCAAAACGCTGCAAACCCAGCGCGCTGCGGACCGCATGGAATCGGCTACCAACGACCTGCGGATGCTGTTCGACCGCCTGCGCGAGGATACCCAGCGCTTCAAGCTCTCTGAAGATGCCACCGATCTCAAGGCCGCTCCGCGCACCTCGCGTGTCGCTCCGGCCGGTGACGAGGTCGCCGAGGCCAACAAGAGTGAGAAAGAAGAGGAATCTGCCCCGGCCGGGTTTCCCGGGGGCCTGACCCAGAAGGCGAGCTAACGCTCGCCTGACGGGACTACCGGCAAACGCTGTCAGATCAACGCTACTGGATAATAGCCATGACTCAATTCGTTGACTTTGTTGCCCTGGGCTGGGTAGAGAAGAACCTGCGCGGAGAAGTGGAGGCGGCGCGTCGCAGCCTCCACCACTACCAGCGCGAGACTTCCGAACCCCGGCACCTGCAGGACGCCGAGCGCTACATCCACTCCGCAACGGGCGCGCTGCGCCTGTGCACCCTGGAGCCCGCGGCCATGCTCTCCGAGGAGGTCGAGAAGGTGCTCCACATGCTGCACGATGGCAGCATCAGCGGGGATTCGCGCAAGCAGGCAATGACCGAGCTGGTAGCCGCCATCGAGGCGCTGCCGGCCTACCTGGCCAGTGTTCGCGCCAAGCGCGATGTCACGCCGGCCACGATTGCGAGGATAGTCAACGACCTGCGCCAGGCCAGCGGCCGCACGGCGCTGCCGGAATCGCTGTTCTTCGACCCGCCGCTCGCACAGGGCGCGGGGGTTTCCACCAACGTACCGCTGCCCGAAGACGGCGCAGTGCAAAGTTTCGCCGCCGAGGCTATCGCCGCCTGGAAAACCCACGGCACCGCAGCCCTGCGCGGCAGCCGCGCGGGACAGATGCAACTGCGCAGCCTCGCCCAGCGGGCGCGGGAGCTGTTTGCCGGCACCCGCATGGAGCCGGCCTGCCGCGGCTTCGCGCTGCTCATGGACACCATGCTGGAGCGCGGCCTGGCCGCCGACGAAGCCATCGCCGGCGTGTTCGACTTCTTCGGCAAGTTTTTCGCCGAACTCGGCGAGAAGGGCGTGCTGGCACTGTACAACGCCGACCCCGTCTCCCAGATCAAGCACATGCTCTACCACATCGGCAAGCCCGAGCAGCGCAGTGAGGCGGCGCAGTCCTTCCTCGACGCTTTCGATATCGACGATGTGAACAATTACATCCAGGTCAAGGAAGGCCGCATGATCCAGGAGGATGACCTGCTGGACGCGCTGCGCCAGACCCTGGACCAGCTGCGCGAAATCATGGCTTTCCTCGGTGCGCCGAACGAGCAGATTTTCGCGGAGAATGAAAAGCTGGTGGAGAAAATCGTCCCCAGCCTGCTGCAGGTCGGCATGCAACTGCACGTGATCGGCCTCGGCGAACTGGCCTCCAACGTCAACCTGCAATACAAGACGCTCGCGGCCTTCGCCCAGCGCAGCAAGCCGACACCGCCCGCCGACCTGGTGGACTTCGGCGGCGCCCTGAGCGCAATCCGCGACGAGATTGAATTCAAGCTCAAGCACGGCCTGAGCGCCGTGGGCAACGCAGCCACCCTTGACCTCGAGGGCGCCATCTCCGACCAGGTTACCCACTGCCTGCAGCAGATGAAAGGCGGCATCAACCGCGAATTCGCCCGCCAGGGCCTGCAAAAAATGCTCGAAGCCGGCACCGACCAGCTGCCGGCCGGCGTCGCCGGGCTGCGCCCGGTTTACCGCGCCGCCCGCCTCATCGCCGAACCGGAACTGCTGGAGGCGATGTACGAGTGGGAGGAAACCGGCTACCCGGAGGCCGACACCGTTTTCGCCATCGCCCAGGGCCTGCTCGCCAAGCTCAGCGACGGCAACTATATCGCCGAAGCCGCCTCTCACCTGGAGCAGGTGATTTCCGTGCTCGGCATGATGGAAGACAAGGAACGCGAGCGCGACGTACTGCGCAAGTGCTCGGGCTTTATCAACGGTTCCATGGCCCTTGGCGGCCTGCCCCAGGACGAGTCCATCCAGTGCTTCACCGAGGTGGTGGCCGCGCTGGAGCAGTACCTCGAGTGCCGCAGCGCCGATCCCTGGAGCAACCCGCAGCAGCACCTGCAGCGCGCCGAAGTGCGCTCCGCGCGCCTGGCGACCTACCTCGCCCAGCGCGCCAACCGCAACCGCCCGGACGGCAACGTTCTCGATTTCGCCGAGAAATCCGGCGAGCGCCGGGTGCAGGAGGAATCGGCCTACGACGCGCCTCCGGTACTGGAAATCGAGGAAGAACTCGACGCATTCACCATCGTCGAGGAAGGCTTTGAACCCGCCGGCGTTTCCGTCGACAACAGCGACACCGTTGCGCAGGGCGGGATGGCGGCACCTGAAGCCATCGACGCGCCCGCAGCGGTCAGCGCACCGGGAATCGAAGCGGGCAGCACCGCTGCCCCGGTCGCAGTCGGCACCCGCGAGGGCACCCTGCCCTGGCGCGAGGCCCTCACCGCCTGGCAGGGCATGGACATCGTCCGCCCCGCCGAACCGCTGCCGGAAGGTCCGGACTCCGAGATCGACCGCGAGCTGCTGGAGTGCTTTGTCGAGGAGTTCGGCGAATACCTGAACAACCTGGGCGAGGCCTGCGCTCGCCTCCACGATGCCCCCCAGGATCCCGACAACATCAAGGCCATCCGCGTGGTGTTCCACACCCTCAAGGGCAGCGCGCGCACCATCGATCTCGCCGCCTTCGGCGAATTCATGTACGACCTGGAGCGCGTATTCAACGCACTGCGCGACAACTACATCCAGGGCAGTTTGGAAATCGCGGAATTCGTCACCGCAGTGTCCGAGCGACTGCCCTACATCGCCGGCCTGATTGGCCAGCGCGTGCCGCTGCAGCTCGAGGACTTCACCATTCCCAGCAGCATCGCCGCGAGCTTCGAGGAGAAACGCTTCAGCGATGACATGACCCTGGACGTGGCGCTGCCGGTATTCGAGGAAGCCGCACCCGCGTTCGAAGAGGCCGCAGTTGCCAGCGACGACAGTTCGCCGGCAGCCACGGAATCCAGCGAGCCGGTCGCCGAGATCGTACTGCACGAGACTGTGGAAGAGACAACGGAAGAGGCGGTCGCAGCGTTCGTCGAGGAACCTGTCGAGGCCTCAATCGAACAGACCGTCGAGGCGAACGCCGGCGACGAGTGGGTCATCACCGAGTCCACCGACGCGGAAGAGGGGACCGGCTTCGACACCAGCGAAGAAGTCGCTGCCGAAGCCGAACCCGAAGTCATCGAGATCGTGGAAGAGGTTTTCTACTCCGAAGCACTGTGGCAGGCCGGCGACACCGGACAATTGCTGGGCGCCATCGCCGCCCGGCTGGATGCCCTGGACCCCGCGGCCAACCGCGAGGAACGCGAGCAGGCGGAGCAGCTGCTGGCGGCCGCCGTACCCGGCATGCTGGAACTGCGCGACGCCGGGCTGCTGGAGCTCAACACCGACAACGTCGGCTGCTTCTTCGAGCTGACCGGCATGCAACACCTGGGCAGTGGCGCCATTTACGGCCTGCTGCAGGACGCCGACGGCGACCACAGCCGCGTCACGCTGTCCGAAACCGCCTTCGGCGCGCTGGAGTCCTACCTCGGCCAGATTCGCGAGAATCCGGCGATGGAGCACCTGCACAACTGCGCGGTACGGCTGCTGCACACTGCGCTGGACCTCCCCGAGGTCGAGCTTCCCGAACTGGCGGCCGACGAGGCGACCGAGATTCCCGACAACGTCGTCGCCTTCCGCGAACCGGAAGTCAATGCCGACGACTTCACGGTCGAGGACATCGACGAAGAATTGCTGGACCTGTTCATCGAGACCATGGACGAGTACACCGAATCCACGGACGCCGCCAGTGCGGCGCTGGCCGAGGGTGACAGTGACGCGCTGCGCGATCTCAAGAACACCCTGCACACGGTCAAGGGCGCCGCCAACTCGGTGGGCCTGCGCAGCTTCGGCGCGCTGGTCCACGACTTCGAGAGCCGCATCGCGGACCTCGAGTTCGACGAGTCGCTCACTGCGAAGAAACTGCAGCAGAGCATCGATACCATCGTCGCCGAGTTCAACGAGGCCGCCCAGTTCGTGCGTCGCAACCGCCTGGACTACGACGAGCAGGCCATGCTGGAGGAGGTCGAAGAGCCGACCGAAGACCTAGCCCTGCCCGACGGCGAGTTCATGTCCGCCATGCCGACCCTGGACGAGGCCGCCGAGGCGCGCCTGTCCACCCTGCGGGTCGAGACCCACAAGGTCGACCACCTGCTCGACATGGGCCTGGAAATCAGCATGAGCAACGTGCGCTCCCGCCAGGCGCTGGACCGCGCCTCACAGGACCGCACCGAGATCTACTCCCTGGCCCGCCGCATCCAGGCCCTGGTGGACCAGCTCTCTCTGCAGCTGGATACCGAGATCCAGGCCAAGACCGAGATCATGACCGACGACCAGCAGTTCGACCCGCTGGAAATGGACCGCATCACCGAGAAACAGGCCATGGCGGCCATCCTGCGCGAGGCCGCTTACGACCTGCAGGAAGAGTCCCGTGAGATGGGCATCCAGATCGACACCGCCATCCGCGAAGTCACCAGCAGCAGCCGTCTGCTGCAGTCCAGCCAGAGCGACCTGCGCCAGATGCGCCTGGTGAGCTTCTCCAAACTGGGCCCGGGCTTCCGCCGGCTGGTTCACCAGACCAGCCGCAAACTGGGCAAGCAGGTGGAGTTCGACTTCAGCTGTGGTGAGGGCGGCCTGGACGTCTCGGTATTCGAGCAGATTCGCACCGCGCTGGAACACATGCTGCGCAACTCCATAGACCACGGTATCGACTCCCCCGAGGCCCGCAGCGGCCAGGGCAAGACCGAGACCGGGCGCATCCAGCTGGCGATTACCCGCCGCGGTTCGGAATTCATCATCCGCCTGCTGGACGACGGCAACGGCATCAACCCGGACGTGCTGCGCAACAAGGCGCGCGAACTGGGCATGCTCAAGGCCAACGAGGACATCTCGGACGACGAGGCGCTGCGCCTGATATTCCACTCCGGCTTCTCCACCGCCGAGGAAGTCACCGACGTCTCCGGCCGCGGCGTGGGCATGGACGTGGTCTACCAGTCCATCACCCAGTCCGGCGGCACCGTCGACATCTCCTCGAAGGTGGGCTTCTTCACCCAGTTCGAGATTCGCGTACCGGCCAGCATCATGGTCAACGAAGCGCTGCTGGCCACCGTCGGTGAGGAACAGATCGCGATTCCGCTGACCTCGCTGCGCGGCTCCGAGTACCACCGCCGCGACAAGGTCGCCCAGGCGATCAGCACTCCCGAGGGCCGCATCACCTTCCGCGACCAGGAGTACGAGGTGCGCTACCTCGGCGCGGTGCGCGGCACCCTGCCGGTCCCGGCAGTGGAAGGCATGCCCGACTTCGTCCCGGTACTGTACGCCCAGCTCGACCGCCGCCGCGTGGCCTTCTTCGCCGACGGCCTGGACACCGCGGAGGACATGGTGATCCGCAGCCTCGGCGCGCAGTACACAGGTGTACCCGGCATCGCCGGCGGCGCGGTGAAATCCGACGGTCGCCCGGTACTGGCACTGGACCTGAACGAATTCATCGCCCAGGTCGACTACTCCGATAAGATGGCCGACCAGGCACGGGAAGAGAAGGACGAAGGCCTGCTCATCCTCTGTGTCGACGACTCGGTGATGATGCGCCGCACCTACGAGAAGCGCCTTGGCAGCATCGGCCACACCGTGGTGACCGCGGTGGACGGCGAAGATGCGCTGGACTACCTGTCTCAGGCCGCGCGCATCCCGGACTTCATCTTCTCCGACCTGGAGATGCCGAAGATGAACGGCTTCGACTTTATCGCCAACCTGCGCCGCGCGCCGGACTGGGCCCACATCCCGTGTGTGGTGGTGTCCTCGCGCGACGCCGACAAGCACCGCGCCGAAGCGGACCGGGTGGGCGCCACCGCCTTCATGGCCAAGGGCTCCAACAGCGCCGAGGGCATGCAGGCAATGATCGATCGCTACCTGGACGACACGCCCAGGGCAAAGGTGAGCTGAGGACTAGCAGATGACAAACAACGAAACCGCGACCCTGGAAATCGCCGCACTGCCGCTGGCAGACGGCCGCTTCGTCGCCATCCCGCTGCTGGCCCTGGCCGAAGTGCAGCAGTTTGCAGCCAATGACGAGGAGAGCGAGGGACTGGGCAGCCTGCACTGGCGCGGCCACGACCTCGCGGTCAGCTCGCTGGAGGAATTCTGCGGACTGCCGGCCCCGGCACGCGAACAGCATGTGACCATCGGCGTGTTCCGCGGCAGCTCGGATGCCAGCGAACAGTTCCGCGCGCTGGCATTCTGCGGGCTGGCGGTGCACCGCCACGTCAGCGCAGCTGATTTCAAGTATGTGGATACGCCGGCCGAGGGCCGGTTCAGCGCGGCGGCGGAAGTCGCCGGTGAGATGTACCTGATTCCCGATTTACCGGGCCTGCTCTACTCGTAGGAGCGCGCTCTGCGCGCGATTGCGCCTTGCGCCGGGCTCGGATCGCCTGCGTAGCAGGCTCCTACGGCTCGATCGATCAGCCGGCAATGGCCGGGGAGCCGTCTCCACCGATGGACGACTCGTCGCCGCCTTCGGCACCCAGCTCACCGAGTTGCTTGATATAGGCGAAGCGCTGCGGATACAGCTTGCGGATCCACTCCACCACTTTGGGCAGGTCGAGCACCCCGGTTTCCATCACGAAGTAACGCTTGGCGCCGCGGTCGTGGTTGAACACCACGCCGTCGTGGTCGCGCAGGCGGTTCTTGACGTAATGCAGGGTACGCTCGCTACAGTCCGCGGCTTCGCACAGCACATCGGGATCGTCAGAGTTGGCCATGTGAAGCGCTACCAGCACCAGGTACTTTCTATAGGGACTCTTCGGCGGCACTGGTTCCAGCGCCGTCTTGCTATCGAGCTCCCGGTAGGTGAGCGATCCTGCCCGGTTGTTGTCCTTGTTCTGTGTCATCACGCTGCTCTCTCGGGCAAGCCAAAAGCCCCTACTCGCCCTGTGGTTATATGCAGAATGTCCCCGTGAACTCCAAAATTCACTCACAAGCGGCTCGACGTCAAGCAATCAACGCCAGTTTTTTGCAGTTTTCTCAACAAACAGCGCCAAGCATGCGAAATGATGTCAGTATTCGCCACTAATCCGGCCAAGGATTAAGTGTAGCTCGTTCATCAGCGTTTCGACGTTATCTTCGCCCAGCAGCTGGTACTTCTGGTGTTCCTGCAGTGGAAGCAGTTGCAACAGGGTCCAGCCGACCTGCCAGGCATCGGCGTAATCCACCGACAGTTGCATGCGCTCGACATGGGGGTGGGTCTGCAGCGAGCGTAGCAGATCCGCCATCGGCGTCCACTCCTCGTGCAGCGCGGCGGGGGGCGGAGAGGGACGCGGCGTGACCTCACCCATCAGCAGGCCGTCCGCCTGCACTTGCGTATCGCTCAGGTCGAAGCGCTCACCGCCGGCGATGGTGATGCCGAGCAGGCCGTCGGGGAGCTGGTCCCAGTCGACGATATGCGCGAAGGTGCCCCAGTCGCCCAGTTCCGGCGCGGCGCGACCGCGCTGGGCGACCTCGGATCCGCGGCGAATCCACACCACGCCGAAGGGCTCGCCGCTGCGCATGCTCTCGCGCACCAGCTTGAGGTAGCGCTGCTCGAAAATCCGCAGCGGCACACGCCCACCCGGCATCAGTACCGCGCCGAGGGGAAACAGCGGCAGCGCGCTCATGGACCCGCCATCTCCGGCGGCCTGCTGTCGCGCTCCATGTCGCCGAGGATGCGCAGCGCCTCCTCGCGATCACTGCCGCAGAATTCCGGCTCGGCGAGGAAGGCCCCGCAGGCCGCGGGGCGGCGCGGGTCGCCGAACAGGCCGCAGCGCAGCGCGTCGTCCAGGTGGACGCAGCGCACGCCGGCCGGCTTGCCCTGGGGCATGCCGTGGAACGGCCGGCGGATGGACGGTGCGATACAGCAGGCGCCGCAACCCTCCCGGCACTGCATTTCAGTGGGCCTCCGGACCCAGCGGCCGCACCCACAGGATCAGTTTGGGCAGCAGCAGCAGCGCCCCCAGCACCGCGGCGACCATCGCCACCACGGTGAGCAGTCCGAAGTAGATGCTCGGCGTAAAGTTCGACAGGGTCAGTGTGCTGAAGCCGATCACCACGGTCAGCGTGGTGTAGTACATGGCGCGGCCGATACTCCCGTGGCAGCGGTACATCGCATCGATGTAGTTGCGATCCACCGGGAATTCCCGCTGGAAGCGGTGCACGTAGTGGATGCAGTCGTCCACGCCGATGCCGACGACGATGGCGGCGATGGTAATGGTCATGATGTCCAGCGGGATTCCCGCCAGGCCCATGATGCCCAGCACCAGCCCGGCGGCCAGCAGGTTGGGCGCCAGTGCGATCAGCGCCAGGGACAGCGAGCGGAACAGCACCAGGAACATCAGCAGGATGGCGAAGAACACCGCCCCCAGGGTGAGGATCTGCGAACGGAACAGGCTCTGCAGCACGTCGTTGTAGAGCACCAGCATGCCGGTGAGCTGCACCCGCTCCGGCGCAATGCCCATGTCGTCGACGAGGTGGTGGCGCAGCTCGCGCAGGAACTGGTCGCGGCGCAGGGAGCGGCTGGTTTCCTTCACCCGCACACTGATACGCGCCTGGTCCACCGGTTTGGAGAAGTAGGGCTCGACCATCAGGTCGCGGATATCCGGCGGCAGGCTCTTCTGTACCAGCGCCAGCTCGACGCTGCCGATATCCTGCCCCAGCAGGTCTTTCACCACGGAGAAGGTGGTGGACAGCGAGAGCACCTTGCCGGTCTGCGGCAGCGAATCCACGTAATCGTGTACCGCGTCGATCTCGCGCATGCCCTGCAGGCTGAACCAGTAGCTGGGCTTGAAGTCCCCCTGCTCCGGGTTGCTGAAACTGTCGGCATCGCTGGCGAACTCGTCGTCGCTCGCAAATTCATCGTCCGGCGAGACCGGCGCGGGGGCGGGCGAGGCGAAATCGTCGGCGTCGCTGGCGAAGGGATCGTCCGCGGCCACCGGCGCAGCCGGCTGTGACTGGGTTTGCGCCGGCGCTTCCAGGCCCGGCAACGGCGCCTGCCTGTCCGGCGCGTTGACCAGGATTTCCAGCGGGATGGTGCCGCCGAGGCGGGAATCCAGTAATTCCATGCCCTGGTAGATCTCGGTCGACTTGTGGAAGTAGTCGATAAAGCGGTTCTCTACCTTCAGCCGGCTCACGCCCACGACGATCAGCACCAGGCAGAAAACAGAGACCGACAGGATCAGGCTGCCGCGGTGCTCGGTAAAGCGGGCGAAGTGCGTGGTCAGGGTGGGGTCGGCGCCGGCGTGGTGATGCGGCCGCCGCTCCGGCCAGACCAGGATCATGCAGGGCACGATGATGAACGAGAGCAGCAGCCCCACAGTCACCCCCACTGTCATCATCCAGCCGAAGTCGATCACCGGCTGCAGCGACGAGACCACCAGCGAGACGAAGGCGACGATGGTGGTGAGGCCGGTGTACACGCAGGGCTCCGCCATCAGGCGCATGGCCTCCGACACCCGCCGGAAGACATCGCCATCCGGGTCCACCGCGTGCAGCTCACGGTAGCGCACGATCAGGTGGATGCACACGGCGAGCGTGATGATCAGCAACACCGCGACGAAGTTAGAGGAGATCACAGTCATGCGCCAGTCGAGCAGGCCCAGCAGCCCCAGCATCACCACCACGGTCGTCGCGCAGGTCACCATGGGAATCATCACCCAGCGCACGCGGCGGAAGATGATCGCCAGCACCACCACCATGATGGCGAGGATCGCGCTGCCGAAGATCACCAGGTCGCTGCGCACGAAGCTGACCATGTCCGCGGCGATCATCGGCACGCCGCCGACAAAGATCTTCGCGCTCTCCCTGTAACCGCTGGCGACAGCGCGCACCTGCTGCACCAGTTTGCTCTGTCGCTCCAGCACCACCGCGGAATAGCGCTTGTACTCGGCTTCCACCCGGCCCAGCTCGCTGCTCTCGGCGAGGTCCAGGGTGCCGGCGTCGCGCTTTTCGCGCAGCTCCCCGCGCCGCTGCAGCAGCTCGAAATAGTGCTTGTCGCGCTGCAGGTTGATCTGCACCGCGGTGACCTGGCCGTCGCTGCTCACCAGCAGGTTGGAGTAGATCGGGCTGGTAGTGAATTCCTTCAGCGCCAGTTTGCGGTCGATGCCGGGATCGCCCAGGTGCGGCATCGGGTCGCCGGAGGTGATGTCGCGCAGGCTGACCGGCGGGCTCTCCAGCAGCGGCACGTCGAGCACGGTGGTCACGGAGGACACCCCGGGCAGCTGGCGCAGTTCGTCGGCCATTGCCTTGAGCGGCTTCAACGAAGCGTCGCCCAGCAGTTCGCCCGGCGGCTGCCAGGTGGTGAGCAGGAAGTCCTCGGTGGCGTAGCGCTCGCTGGCCTCGCGGAACAGGTGCAGGGCCGGGTCGCCCTGCAGCATCAGCGAATCCGCGGAGGCGTCGATCCTGATCTTCGGCATCTGCGTAGCGAAAGCCGCGGTGAGCAGCGCCACCAGCAACAGCGCACTGCGCGGGTGGCGCAGTATCACCCACTGGTAGACAGCGAACAGGCGGGCGATCACGCGCGGGCCTCCAGCGCGGCGAGGAGTTTCCCGTGGATGCCGCCGAAGCCGCCATTGCTCATGATCACTACACGGTCGCCAGGGCGACTGCCAGCGGCGACGGTAGCGGCCAGGTTTTCGATGTCGTCGCCCAGCTGCGCCGGCACCCGGCTCTGGGCGATGACGTCCTGCAGCGACCAGTCCAGGCCGGCGGGCTGGTACCAGTAAACACAGTCAGCGGCGGCGGTGGCTTCGGCCAGGCGCGCGCGGTGCTCGCCCATGCGCATGGTGTTGGAGCGCGGCTCGATCAGCGCGATCAGCCGGCCTTCGCCGCCGCGGGCGCGCAGGCCTTCCAGGGTAGTCGCGATAGCGGTCGGGTGGTGGGCGAAATCATCGTACACCGAGACGCCCGCGACGGTGCCCAGCAATTCGAGGCGTCGCTTCACCCCGCGAAAGCCGGACAGGGCCGTTGCCGCGATCGCGGTCGGTACGCCCACGTGGTGCGCGGCGGCCACCGCCGCCAGCGCGTTGGCGACATTGTGCGCGCCGCAGTGCGACCACTCCACGCGGTGCGCCTGCCCCGCAGGGTCGCGAATGTCGAAGGCGGTTCCGTCGGCGCTGGCCAGTTGCGCCTGCCAGTCGGCGGCGGCGTCGATGGCCACACTCTGGCAGGGCGTCCAGCAGCCCATCGCGAGCGTCTCGTCGACGGCGGGCACACCCGCCGGGTGCACGATCAGGCCGCCGCCGGGCACCGTGCGCACCAGGTGGTGGAACTGGCGCTGGATGGCGGCGAGGTCGTCGAAGATATCCGCGTGGTCGAATTCCAGGTTGTTGATCACCAGGGTGCGCGGCCGGTAGTGGACGAACTTGGAGCGCTTGTCGAAGAAGGCGGAGTCGTATTCGTCCGCTTCCACCACGAAGAAATCCGTGTCGCCCAGGCGCGCGGACAGGCCGAAATCCGAGGGCACGCCGCCGATCAGGAATCCCGGCGCCATGCCGGCGTCCTCGAGAATCCAGGCCAGCATGCTGCTGGTGGTGGTCTTGCCGTGGGTGCCGGAGGCCGCCAGCACCCACTTGCCGGCGAGCACGTGCTCGGCCAGCCACTGCGGGCCGGAGCTGTAGTTGAGGCCCGCTTCGAGCAGGTATTCGACAGCGGGGTTGCCGCGGGAGAGCGCGTTGCCCACCACGACGCAATCGGGGGCCGGCTGCAGATGCGCGGGATCGTAGCCTTCCTGCAGCTCGATACCCGCCGCTTCCAGCTGCGTGCTCATCGGGGGATAGACGTTGGCGTCGGAACCGGTGACGCGGTAACCCAGCTCCCGGGCCAGTAGCGCGATACCTCCCATAAAGGTACCGCAGATACCCAGGATATGAATGTGGCCTTTCAAGCAATGTCTCCTCGCGGTGGCGGCACATGGTATCACGCACTTTCGCCGCAACCACCCACCGCCGGCGGGGGCGGACGGATTTTATCCGCCGCGGGGATTGCCGTATCATTGGCGCCACCTTTTTTGCTGCCCTGCCCACCGAGAGTTCCCATGCCGAAGAAAAACGCCTTCTATGCCCAGTCGGGCGGCGTCACTGCTGTCATCAACGCGTCCGCCTGTGGCGTCATCGAGACCGCGCGCAAGCACAGCAAACACATCGGCAAGGTCTATGCGGGACGCAACGGTATCATCGGCGCCCTGCGCGAAGACCTGATCGACACCAGCAAGGAGAGCCGCAAGGCGATTCACGGCCTGCTCACCACGCCATCCGGCGCCTTCGGCTCCTGCCGCCACAAGATGAAATCCCTGGAGGAAAACCGCGCCGAATACGAGCGGCTGATCGAGGTATTCGAGGCGCACGACATCGGCTACTTCTTCTACAACGGCGGTGGCGACTCCGCCGACACCTGCCTCAAGGTCTCGCAGCTGAGCGAATCCCTGGGCTACCCGATCCAGGCGATTCACATTCCCAAGACCATCGACAACGACCTGCCGCTGACGGACAACTGCCCGGGCTTCGGCTCGGTGGCCAAGTACGTGGCAATCTCCACCCGCGAGGCGGCGCTGGACGTGGCCTCCATGTGCGAGTCCTCCACCAAGGTGTTCATCCTCGAGGTGATGGGCCGCCACGCGGGCTGGATCGCAGCCGCCGCCGGCCTGGCCGCCAACGCCGAGGGCGAGGCGCCACATATCATCCTGTTCCCGGAAATCGCCTTCGACCGGGCGAAATTCCTCGCCCGGGTGCAGCGCGCGGTGAAGAAGAACGGCTATTGCGTGGTTGTCGCCTCCGAGGGCGCCCAGTATGCGGACGGCAGCTTCCTCTCCGAGTCCGGACTGCGCGACGCCTTCGGCCACGCGCAACTCGGCGGCCTGGCGCCCAACCTGGCGCAGATGATCAAGGACGAGTTGGGCTACAAGTACCACTGGGCGGTGGCCGACTACCTGCAGCGCGCAGCGCGCCACATCGCGTCGCAGACCGACCTGGACCAGGCCTACGCGGTGGGCGAGGCGGCGGTGGAAATGGCGGTGGCCGGCAAGAACGCGGTGATGCCCTGCATCGTGCGCGGCAAGGGCAAGCGCTACAGCTGGAAGATCGGCGAGGCGCCGCTGCAGAGCGTCGCCAACGTGGAGAAGAAAATGCCGCGCAACTTCATCACCCGCGACGGCTTCAATATCACCGATGCCGCGCGCGAGTACCTGGAGCCGCTGATCCAGGGCGAGGCCTACCCGGACTACCGCCGCGGATTGCCCGAATACACCCGGCTGAAGAATGTCGCCGTGCCGCGCCGCCTCAAGCGCCGCTTCAGGATCTGAGGCGGCGCCGCATCTCCCTCGGAAATACCGTTACTGAAACCCGGAAATTCCTGCTCCGCCGGATGTGAAATAGGCCCGGCGGCCGGCGATTTTGCCGATCAAACGCTGTACAATCGCGCCTCCCGAACGACCACGCCCGGCACCGTACGGACTCGCGATACGGACGATACCTCGTAGGAGCCTGCTATGCAGGCGATCGGCCCGGCCGCGCTCGGGCGCAGCGGGCTCCTGCAGAGGAAATCGCCTGCGTAGCAGGCTCCTACAGCGCCCCGGCGTACCATTTTCAACAACTGAGGACATGCCATGTACAGCAACCGCGATTTCAACCGCTGGCGCCGCCATCCCTGGCACGGGCTGCGCGCCCGCAACGAGGATTCCGCCGAGGATATCGTCAACGTCTACATCGAAATGACGCCGGACGACGTCGTCAAGTACGAACTCGACAAGGCCTCCGGCTTCCTCATGGTGGACCGCCCGCAGCGCACCACCTCCAGCCCGCCGGCCCTGTACGGCTTCATCCCGCGCACCTACTGCGCAGAGGAAGTTGCCAAGCGCTGCCCCGACGCCACCGAGGCTGACGGTGACCCGCTGGATATCTGCGTATTCTCCGAGCGCCACATCACCCGCGCCGACATCATCCTGAAGGCCCGCGTGGTTGGCGGCATCCAGATGATCGACGGCGGCGAGGCCGACGACAAGATCGTCGCCGTACTCGAGGGCGACAACATCTGGGGCGACGTGCAGGACATCAACGACCTGCCTGCCATCAAGGCGGAGCGCCTGCAGCACTACTTCTCCACCTACAAGATGATTCCCGGCAAGAACGTCGATATCAAGGTCGATTACGTATACGGCCGCGAGGAAGCGCTGGCGGTGATCGCCGCGGCGGAGAAAGACTACTGGAACCACTACGGTCACCTGCACGAGCTGGCCAAGCAGTCCTGATCCGCCCCCCCCCCCTGTAGGAGCCTGCTACGCAGGCGATCGCGCGCATAGCGCGCTCCTACAGGGGTGATCGCCTGCGTAGCAGGCTCCTACTGGGGTGATCGCGCGCACAGCGCGCTCCTACACTACATAGCGATCCAGCAAATCCGGCAGGCTGGCTTCCACCAGATCCCGCCACTCCAGCTCGTCTCCCCAGCACTCGCACAGCAGGGCCGGTGTCAACCTGCCCTCGCACAACCGCGCCAGCGGCGCGTAACTCAAATGCCAGCGCTCCGGCGCGATACCGCCGCGGTCCTGCTCGTAGGGCCGGAAAAAACCGTGGGATTCCCCCGCCGCCATACGCGCGTCCAGCCACTCGTGCAGGGGGGCGAAGGGCCCCGGCGGGTAGACTTCCTGCGGCGTGAGCTGCACCCGGTAACCCTCGGGTACCGCGGCCGCGTCGAAAACGTCGAGGTCCGTGCCCCAGTGGTGGCGCGAGGTGCCCGGCAGTGCGGAAAACCGCAGGATGGCGAACAGCCGCTGTTCGGCGGGCAACGCCGCCAGGTCCACCGGCGCGCCGGCGTCGTCGTGTACCGCCCGCTCCCCCCGCGCCTTGCCGTTGAAGATCGCCAGCTGGCGGTCGAAATCGCGGTAGCTGCTGGCGATGGCCAGCTCGAACCCCGCGGCGCGCGCGTCCGCCTGCAGGCGCGCGAAGGCGGCGGCGGCTTCGGGCACCAACCGGTGGCCGCCGGGCAGCTCCAGCAGGTGGGAGGGATCGCGCCCGGTCAGTTGGGCATCGGTGAGCGTTTCAGTCATCCGCCGGGTCCAGCGTGAACGGCAGCGGGCGCTCCAGGGTGATCTCCTGCGGCGATACCCTCGCCGCCCAGGCCAGCACTTCCACCCCGGCGTCCAGCGCCTCGCGCAGGGCGTCGCGATAGGCCGGATCGATCTGCCCGGCGGCGCTGACCCGGTCTATGCCTTCGTGGAAAACGCAGAAGAACAGTACCGTCCGGGTATGCCCGTCCAGTGCGCCGGCCAGTTCGCGCAGGTGCTTGCGCCCGCGCTCGCTGACCGCGTCCGGGAACAGGCCCTGCCCGCCAGGCTCGCACAGGGTCACGCATTTCACTTCCACGAATACCCGCCCCCCGGGGCCTTCCAGCAGCAGGTCCGCACGGCTGCCCTCGCCGTACTTCACCTCCGCGCGGATGTCCGGGTAGCCCGACAGCTCCGGCACCAGTTCCGCCTCGACCGCTGCGCGCACCACCTTGTTGGCGCGCGCCGAATGGATGCAGGCCATGCCGAGGGAGGTGTCGACCAGCTCCCAGGTGAAGGGGTACTTGCGGGTTTTCGAATCCGAGTGCGAGAGCCACACTTCCCGCCCCGGTTCGGCACAGCCGGTCATCGCCCCGGTGTTCGGGCAGTGGGCGGTGATTTCACTGCCATCGGCCAGTTGCACATCGGCGAGAAAGCGCTTGTAGCGGCGCAGCAGGCGGCCGCGGGTGAGGTCAGGCACGGTGAGTGGTCACTTCTGTATCTGGCGGCATGAACAGGGCATCGCGACGGTGGTCGGGGCATTCTAGCAAGCCCCGGCCCGGGGGCGAAATCGAGCTCCCGGCGAGGCGCAAAAACAGTGGCGCCGCCCACGGCTTTCTGGTAGTTTCTCCGCCCTTGAACGGGGGCCCGATTTACGCGACGCCGGGTTTCCGGGAGTTTTGAGTCGTCAGTGTTTTACCGTATGGGACAAAACCATGCCGAAAGCAGCAACAAAGAAGCCCGCCGCTAAAAAAGCTACCGCCTCGGAGTTCAAGAACTTCACGCCGTACAAACCCAAGCGCGGCGAGGAGTACATGAATGAAAAACAGCAGGAGCACTTTCGCGCCATCCTGCTGCGGTGGAAAGCCGAGCTGATGCAGGAAGTGGATCGCACCGTGACCCACATGAAAGACGAAGCCGCCAACTTCCCCGACCCGGCGGACCGCGCCACCCAGGAAGAAGAATTCAGCCTCGAACTGCGCACCCGCGACCGCGAGCGCAAGCTGATCAAGAAAATCGACTCCACCATGGAGCGCATCGACCAGGACGACTACGGCTTCTGCGATGCCTGCGGTGTCGAGATCGGTATCAAGCGCCTGGAAGCCCGTCCCACCGCGAACCTGTGCATCGACTGCAAGACGCTGGACGAAATCAAGGAGAAGCAGGAGCTGGGCTGATTGCCTGACTCCCACTCACCTTACCGGGGGCGCTTCGCCCCCTCTCCCACCGGGCCGCTGCACCTCGGCTCACTGATCGCCGCACTCGCCAGTTATCTCGACGCACGCAGCGCCGGGGGCAGCTGGCTGGTGCGCATGGAAGACCTCGACCCGCCGCGCGAAGAACCCGGCGCCGCAGATCGCATCCTCGCCAGCCTGCGCGCCCACGGCCTGCACTGGGACGGGGAGGTGCTCTGGCAGGGCCAGCGCCACGCCGCCTACGCCGCCGCGCTGGAGCAACTGGATACCCGCGGCGAACTGTTCCGCTGCGATTGCACCCGCGCCATGCTCGGCCCCGACGGCGCCTGCGCCGGCCGCTGCGCCCCGCGGCAGGCGGAAATCGAAGGCGAGTACGCGCTGCGCCTGCGCGTCGACGGCGGCGATATCCGCTTCGACGACCGGCTGCTGGGCAGCCAGCGGGAAAACCTGGCCGACACCCTCCCCGACTTCGTCCTGCGCCGCAAGGACGGCCTCTACGCCTACCAGCTGGCCGTGGTCGTCGACGACGCCTTCCAGGACATCAGCCACATCGTGCGCGGCTCCGACCTGCTGGACTCCACCGCCCGGCAGATCTACCTGCAGCAGCGCCTGGGCTACCCGCAACCGGCGTACCTGCACCTGCCGGTGATCACCAACGCCTCGGGGCAGAAGCTCAGCAAGCAGAATCACGCGCCGGCGCTGCGCGCGACGCAGGCGGCGCAGAACCTGCGGCAGGCGCTGGGCTTCCTGCAGCAGCCGGCGCCGCCGGCGGCGCTGGCCGATGTCTCCGCCATTCTCCACCACGCGGTGGATCACTGGTCGCCGCAGCGCATTCCCGCGGTCATGGCGGCGGCCGGCAGCTGAGCGCCGCTTTACCGCCTGCGGGTGCTTGAGTAGTATCCCGAGGCAATATTCCCACGGACGCGGAACATGTATATCAATCGCATGCTGGTGCTGGGCCTGGTCCTCGTGCTGGTATCCTTCCCCATGCTCAACGACTGGCTCAACCGCGACTACACCGCGTGGCATCGCTATTACATCGTCTGGAGCGTGGTGATCCTGTTCACCTGGTGGGGCAACCGGTCGAGGCACCCGGATGAGCTTTAGCCTCGCGCAGGTCCTGTTATTCGTCGCGATCTACCTGTCGATACTGTTTGCCGTAGCCCACCTCGCCGACCGCGGCGTGATTCCGCGCCGCATCACCCACCACCCGGCGACCTACGTGCTCTCGCTGGGCGTGTTCGCCGGGGCGATGGCCAGCAACGGCGTGTTCGAGGTCGCCCATCGCTACGGCTACAACTTCCTCGTCTACTACGCCGGCGTGGTGACGCTGTTCGTGTTCGCAGCGCTACTGCTGATACCCCTGCTGCGCCTGTCGCGGGTCTACCAGCTCGCCTCCCTGGCGGACATGCTCACCTTCCGCTTCCGCAGTACCCGGGTGGGCGCCGCGGTAACCGTCGCCATGTGCATCGCCCTGCTGCCGCTGCTCGCGCTGCAGATACAGGCGGTGGGCGACAGCATCCGGCTGATCTCCGGCAGCACCGCCGACGCGCTGCACCCGGGCGAGATGCACCACCGCGGCATCGCCGGGCTGACCTGCCTGGTCATCCTGGTCTTCGCCCTGCTGTTCGGCGCTCGCAGCGTTTCCTCGGCGGAGCGCAACACCGGGCTGGTGACCGCCATGGCCTTCGAGTCGCTGGTCAAGCTCGGCGCCCTGCTGGCGCTGATGCTGGTGGCCGTATTCGCCGTGTTCGAGGGGCCGGGCGACATGCACCGCTGGCTGCGCGAGTCGCCGCTGGCCCAGGCGCAGCTGCTGCAGCGCATGCCCATCGAGAACGCGCACACGCTGATCCTGGTGTTCTTCGCCGGCGGCGTATGCATGCCGCACATCTTCCACATGCTGTTCGCCGAGAACACCGAGAGCCGGGACCTGCGCACCGCGTCCTGGGGCATGCCGCTGTACCTGATGCTGCTGAGCCTGCCGGTGCTGCCCGTGGTATGGGCCGGCATGCGCCTGGAATCGCCGATCCCGCTGGAGTACGCCGGCGTGGCCATCGGCCGCTACCTCGACTCCCCCGCGGTCAGCGGCGCGGCGCTGCTGGCGACGCTTTCCGCGGCGAGCGCCACCATCGTGGTCACCACCCTGGCGCTGGCGAATATGTGCCTCAATCACCTGATTCTGCCGCTGGGACTGTTCCGCCTGGACCATGAGAGCGATATCTACCGCCACCTGCGCTGGCTGCGGCGCACCCTGATCACCCTGCTGATCGCCGCGGGCTACCTCTTCTATATCTCGCTGGAGAACCGCCAGAGCCTGGTGGAGCTGGCCTGGGTCGCCTTCTCCGGCACACTGCAGTTCCTGCCCGGGGTGGTGGCCACGCCCTACTGGCCCAACGCCAACCGGCGCGGCCTGCTGGCGGGGCTGTGCGGCGGGCTGGCGTTCTGGGTGTTCGCGGTGATGCTGCCGATCACCCGCGGTTACCTGCCGCATATCGAACCGTTCTTCATTCCGGGCGACTGGACCTCGGACGACTTGTGGACGCTGGCCACCATGCTCGCTCTGGCGATCAATGTCGGCTTGTTCGTGGTGGTCTCGCTGCTCTCGCCCACCTCCGAGGAGGAGCGCATCGCCGCCGAGGTCTGCTCCATGGACGACCTCTCGCGCCCGGTGCGCCAGTTGCTGCCGCTGGCCAGCGCCGCCGAGTTCACCGAGCTGCTGCTGCCCGCGCTCGGCGAGCGCACCGCCCGCGCCGAGGTGCGGCGCGCGCTGGACGAGTTGCAGTTCACCGAGGAGGAGCGCCGCCCCTACGCCCTGCGCCGCCTGCGCCGGCGCATCGAAGCCAACCTCTCCGGCCTGCTCGGGCCGGCGGTGGCCCACAACATCATCGAGCGCTGCATTCCCATCCAGGCCGGCGGCAACGAGGACATCAACCTGATCGAGCGCTTCCTCGACAATTCGCAGGCCCAGTTCACCGGCCTCGCGGCGGACCTCGACGCCCTGCGCCGCCGCTACCGCGAGACCCTGGACACCCTGCCCGTCGGTATCTGCTCGATGGGCGCCGACGGCGAGATGCTGATGTGGAACCGCGCGATGGTCGCGATCACCGGCATCCCGGCGAACGAGGTGCTGGGCTCTCTCGTTACTTCGCTGCCGGCGCCCTGGGGCGCGCTGATGGCGGAATTTCGCGACGGCGAGAGCGACGCCCTGCTGCGGGCGGAGGTCAGCACCGGCGATGTGCAGCGCTGGGCCAGCCTGCACAAATCGGTGACGCCCGAGGGCGACAGCATGATGCTGGTGGAGGACATCACCGACTTCGAGCGCATGGAAGAAGAACTGCTGCACAACGAGCGCCTGGCCTCTATCGGCCGCCTCGCCGCGGGGGTTGCTCACGAGATCGGCAACCCGGTCACCGCCATCGCCTGCCTCGCGCAGAACCTGGAATACGCGGAGGACGGCGCCGAGGTCGGCGCCACCGCCGAGGACATCCTGCGCCAGACCGAGCGCGTCTCTCGCATCGTCGATTCGCTGGTGAATTTCTCCCATGTCGGCTCCCAGGCCGGCGATCTCGAACTCAAGCCCTGCAACCTCGCCGACTGCGTGGATGAGGCGGTTCACCTGCTGCGCCTGGACCGCGAGGCGCGGCCGGTGCGCTTCGACAACCTCTGCGACCGCGAGGTGCTGGTGCTGGCGGACAGCCAGCGGCTGCTGCAGGTGTTCGTTAACCTGCTGGGCAATGCCCGGGACGCCTGTGACGAGGACGGCCACGTGCGGGTGCGCGCCTACAGCGGCGGCGACCGCGTGCTGGTAGATGTGGAGGACAACGGCCACGGCATACCGGTCGCCCTGCAGAGCCAGGTCTTCGAGCCGTTTTTCACCACCAAGGAACCGGGCAGCGGCACCGGGCTGGGACTGGCGCTGGTGTACAGCATCATGGAAGACCTGGGCGGCAGTGTGCAGCTGACCAGCCCGTTGCAGGACGGCCCCAACCCCGGCACCCGCTTCAGCCTGGACCTTGCGGCCTCGAGCTACGGCGAGGCTTTCGAGGTGTAACCGCAGGCCACACAACCCGACCCAAACTGGAATAATCTTCACACAAGGAGTATTTTCACTAGTTCTTACTGCCCGGATTGGCCGCCATGCAACAGATTCTCGTCGTCGAGGACGAATCCGTCATTCGCACCGCCCTGCGCCGCCTGCTCGAGCGCCACGGCTACCAGGTGAGCGAAGCCGGCTCGGTACAACAGGCCGAAGCCGACACCAACCTCGAGGACTTCGACCTGATCATTTCCGACCTGCGCCTGCCCGGGGCGCCGGGTACCGACCTGATCAAGAAGGCCGGCGAAGTGCCGGTGCTGATCATGACCAGCTACGCCAGCCTGCGCTCCGCGGTCGACTCCATGCGCATGGGCGCCGTCGACTACATCGCCAAGCCCTTCGACCACGGCGACATGGTGAGCGCGGTGCAGCGCATCATCGCCGACCACCCGACGCCGCGGGCACAGCAGGAAAAGGCCGCGCGCACGCGCTCGCCCGGGGACGCAGAGACCACCGGTATCGTCGGCAACTGCAAGGCCATGCAGGTGATGTTCGACCAGTTGCAACGCATGGCGCCCACCGATTCCACGGTACTGGTGCTGGGCGAGACCGGTACCGGTAAAGAGCTGGTGGCGCGCAATATCCACCGCCGCAGCCGCCGCGCCGACAAGACCCTGATCTCGGTTAACTGCGCGGCGATTCCCGAGACCCTGATCGAGTCCGAGCTGTTCGGCTATGAGAAGGGCGCATTCACCGGCGCCAACGCCAGCCGCATGGGCCTGATCGAGGCCGCGGACGGCGGCACCCTGTTCCTCGACGAGATCGGCGAACTGCCGATGGAAGCCCAGGCCCGCCTGCTGCGCTTCATCCAGGAGGGAGAGATCCGCCGCATCGGCTCCGTCCACTCGCGCAAGGTGGACGTGCGCCTGATCTGCGCCACCCACCGCAACCTGCCGCAGCTGGCCGCCAACGGCCAGTTCCGCCAGGACCTCTACTACCGCATCAACGTGTTGCGCCTGTCGCTGCCGCCGCTGCGCGAGCGCGGCAAGGATATCCTGCACCTGGCCGAGAGCATGCTGCAGGTGCAGGCGAAGAAACTGGGCAAGCCGCAGATGTACCTCTCGCCGCGCGCCATCCAGGCGATCACCACCTACCAGTGGCCGGGCAACGTGCGCGAGCTGGAGCACGCCATCGAGCGCGCCGCCGTGCTCACCGATGGCGAGGAGATCGACAACGAGAGTCTCGGCATCGACCTGGAACTGGTGAACATCAACCGCATCCGCGGCGAGAGCGGCCCCGCGGCCCGGCCCAGCAGCCACGAGCGCAAGAGCAGCAGCAACGCCACCGAACCGCAGGAAGATCTCTCGCTGGAGGACTACTTCCAGCGCTTCGTGCTGGAACACCAGGACTCCATGAGCGAGACCGAACTGGCACAAAAACTGGGGATCAGCCGCAAGTGCCTGTGGGAACGCCGGCAGCGATTCAGCATCCCGCGCAGTAAAAATCCCACCTCTACCCGCCGCCGCAGGCCCAGTGCGGGGGGCTAATAGGCGTTACCTGCAGCTATCGCGGTTACGAATTGCGGGGTAAATCGGTAACAAAACCAGTAAATTAGCACTAGTCAACATTTTGAAATTACAACTATATCATTGTTTTTTAACGTTTTTTTACATTCTGGCACAGCAAATGCTATCTAAGGGCCAGTGTCACCAATAACAATAACAGGCACCGTAATAACAATAACAGTCATCACTATGGACCTGGATGGGGAAGGAAACTTCCCCTGAATTTCTCCGTAGCCCTTGGCGGACCAGTTGTCAGCCCGATGTAGTCGGACCAATAAGTTTTTAACAACTATCGACCTTTACCATCGACAGTTGCTAGTGCGCCTAAAAATAAAAAGCACCATAAGAAATAACAATAAGACTCGACGTGAGACCTGGATGGGGAAGACTTTGTCTTCCCCTTCATTCATTCTGGCACCCCATATCTGTTGTAGGAGCGCGCTCTGCGCGCGATTGCCCGCGTAGCGGGCTCCTGCAAAAATCGCGATCGCCTGCCTAGCAGGCTCCTACAACCGCGTTTCGGGCGCTGTAAATACCTGTGATAGACTGCCGCGGTTGTAACCGCTCCATGGACCAGGCGTAACCCCCTTTGAAAGTCATCCCCAGGGACCAGCACTGCATATCCCGCAAGAACATCAGTGACAGTGCGCTGAAGGTGATGTCGCGCCTGCGTTCCCAGGGTCACGAGGCCTACCTCGTCGGCGGCGCCGTGCGCGACCTGCTGCTGGGCGGCCACCCCAAGGACTTCGACATCGCCACCAACGCCACCCCCGAGGACGTGCACGGGCTGTTCCGCAACTCGCGCATCATCGGCCGGCGATTCCGCATCGTCCACGTGCGCTTCGGCCGCGAGATCATCGAGGTCACCACCTTCCGCGGCCACCACGACAACGGCGACGAGAACGAGCGCGAGACTGGCGGCAATCACTCCCGCCAGTCCGACAAGGGCCTGCTGCTGCGGGACAACGTCTACGGCACCCTGGAGGAGGACGCGGTGCGCCGCGACCTCACCGTCAACGCCCTGTACTACGACGCCGGCAGCTTCGAGGTGCTGGACCACGTCGGCGGCCTGCAAGACCTCGCCGCCCGGCGCATCCGCGTGATCGGCGACCCGGCCCAGCGCTACCGCGAGGACCCGGTGCGCATGCTGCGGGTGCTGCGCTTCGCCGGCAAACTGGATTTCGATATCGAGCGCGGCACCGCGAATGCGATACCACAGTGCGCCCCGCTGCTGCGCGAGATTCCCTCGGCGCGGCTGTTCGACGAATTCCTCAAGCTGTTCCTCAGCGGCTACGCCGCAGGCAGCCTGGAGCAACTGCTGCGCCACGACCTGCTGCAGTACCTGTTCCCGGAGAGCGACGCCATCCTGCAGCGCGACGAGACTGCGCTGGCCCTGGCCCGCGCGGCGATGGCCAATACCGACCTGCGCATCGCGCAGGACAAACCGGTCACCCCGGCATTCATCCTCGCCGCGCTGCTCTGGCCGGTGGTGCGGCAAATGGCCCGCCACCAGGAAGCTCACGGCGAGGCGCCCCTGCAGGCGATCAACAGCGCCGCGCAACTGGCCATAGGCGATGCCGTGCATCACGTGGCCATCCCCCGGCGTTTCAGCCAGCCGATGCGCGAAATCTGGGAATTCCAGCTGCGGCTGGAGAAGCGCCACGGCAAGCGCGCGGCGGAGCTGGTCACCCACCGCCGCTTCCGCGCCGCCTACGATTTCCTGCTGCTGCGCGAGCAGGCCGGCGAGGACACCGGCGGGCTCGGCCAGTTCTGGACCGAATTCCAGGAACTGCCGATAAACCAGCGCCTGGAACAGGCGGGCGACGAGCCCCGCAAGCCCAACCGCCGGCGCCGGCCGCGCAAGCGCCGCAGCAACACCCAGTGATCGACGCCTATATCGCCCTGGGCAGCAATCTGCAGGATCCGCTGGAACAACTGCAGGCCGCCTCCGCGGCCCTCGCCGCCCTGCCCGAAACCGAACTCGTCGCGCTGTCGCGGCTTTACCGCAGCGCCGCCGTCGGCCCCGGTGAGCAACCGGATTACCTCAATGCCGTCGCCAGGCTGCGCACTGGCCTGTCGCCGCTGGCCCTGCTGGACGCGCTGCAGCGCATCGAACTGGAGCAGGGCCGCGAGCGCCACGTGCGCTGGGCCGCGCGCACCCTTGACCTCGACCTGCTGCTGTACGGCGACCAGTGCATCGACGAGCCGCGGCTGCAGGTACCGCATCCGCGTATGTCACAGCGCGCCTTCGTGGTGTACCCTCTGGCGGACGTGGCGCCGGCCGGCCTGCAGCTGCCCGGCGGCGAGGAACTTGCTGAATTAGTTGCCGCCTGCCCCCGTGGCGACCTGCTTCTCGCCGGCGAATTGCTGCCAGCAGTACAGGGCGACGCCGGTGCCGGCGGGCGGTAGGCAGGACAAGAACAGGCCCTGAAGCGGGAGAACAAGGCCATTAATACCGATCTGAAGGGGCGCACCCCGCCGTCGTACATCGCCGTGGAAGGCCCCATCGGGGTGGGCAAGACCACCCTGACCAAGCGCCTCGCGGCCAGCTTCAACTACCAGACCCTGCTGGAGGAGGCGGAGCAGAATCCCTTCCTCGAGCGTTTCTACCGCAATCGCCAGCAGGCGGCGCTGGCCACCCAGCTGTTCTTCCTGTTCCAGCGGGCGCAAAAAATCCAGGACCTGCGCCAGGCGGATATTTTCGAGCCGGTGCGGGTGGCGGATTTCCTGATCGAGAAGGACCCGCTGTTCGCGCGTATCAACCTCGACCGGGAGGAGTACCAGCTCTACGAAAAAGTCTACCGGCAGCTGACCATCGACGCGCCGCGACCGGACCTGGTGATCTACCTGCAAGCCTCCACCGACGTGCTGTTATCGCGCATCGAAACCCGCGGAATCGCCGCGGAACAGGCCATCGAGCGCGACTATCTCGAGCGCCTGAACGAAGTGTACAGTGAGTTTTTTCTGTATTACGATGGCGCTCCCCTGCTCATCGTGAACGCCAGCCAGATCGACCTGGCCAGTGGCGACAGGGACTACAACCACCTGGTCGACTACTTGCTGGACATCCGCAGCGGTCGCCACTATTTCAATCCGACATTTTTCGGTTAGCGCAGCAGGGCCTCCCGCATGGCTAAAGTGACCATCAGCACCCTGAAAAAGATGAAGGCCTCGAAAGAGAAATTCGTCTGCATCACGGGCTACGATGCCACCTTCGCGCGGCTGATCGGCGAGGCCGGCGCCGAGCTGATCCTGGTGGGCGACTCGCTGGGCAATGTCATCCAGGGCCACGACAGCACAATCCCCGTCACCATGGACCACATGGCCTACCACACCGAATGCGTGTGCCGGGCGGCGGTGGATTCGCTGGTGATCGCCGACCTGCCCTTCATGGCCTACACCACCGCCGAGCAGACCATGGCCAATGCCACCCGCCTGATGCAGGCCGGCGCGCAGATGGTGAAGATGGAGGGCGGCGTCTGGCTGTCCGACAGCATCAGCATGCTGGTGGAGCGCGGCGTGCCGGTGTGCGCCCACCTCGGCCTGACGCCGCAGTCGGTCAACGTGTTCGGCGGCTACCGGGTGCAGGGCCGCACGCCCAAGGGCGCGAAATCCATCCTCGCCGACGCGGTGGAGATCCAGGACGCGGGCGCCAGCCTGCTGGTGCTGGAGTGTATTCCCATGGAGCTGGCGGCGGACATCAGCTCCAAGCTCGATATCCCGGTGATCGGCATCGGCGCCGGCCCGGACACCGACGGCCAGGTGCTGGTACTGCACGACCTGCTGGGCCTGTCACCGCACACGCCGCGCTTTGTGCACAACTTCATGTCCGGCCAGGAATCCATCCAGGCCGGTATCCGCGCCTTTGTCGAGGCGGTCAAGTCCGGCGACTACCCGCGCGAAGAACACAGTTACCAGTGAGCCAATCCGGGGCGGCGGCATCCTGCCCGGGACGCACTATTGTGGTGCAAAAAAAACGGTAACAGTCGCCTCGCCACACCGCATAACCGCCGGATCTAGTCCGTTTATGTTACAGCCGCCGCTTCTTTCGGTAACAAACAATGTGAATTCTTCATAAAATGCCATTGCCCGTTACCGGGGCATGGTGCATACTTCCCCTCCCGCCGAAAGCACCGTTTTGGGCTGGGATCTGACAGACCGTGACCACGGGTTTAGCGTCGCCACTCCATTCCGCAGGGAAGAGGTAGATATGCGAACTTGCACGACCAACGCGCAACTCCAGGCAGCCCTCCAACGCGCTCGCAGCGAAGGGCAGACTATCGGCTTTGTTCCCACCATGGGGAACCTGCACGAAGGGCACCTCAATCTCGTCAAGCGCGCCCGCGCGATCTGCGACGTGGTGGTGGTCTCCATCTTCGTCAATCCCCTGCAGTTCGGTCCCAACGAAGACCTCGACAAGTACCCTCGCACTCTCGCCGCTGACAAGGAAAAGCTGTTCAGCGAAGGCGTGCAGTTGCTGTATGCGCCGGGTGTCGAGGAGGTCTACCCGGAGGGCATGAAAGCGCAGACCGTGGTCAGTGTGCCGGACCTCGGCGACACCCTCTGCGGCGCCAGCCGCCCGGGCCATTTCGACGGCGTCACCACCGTCGTCAACAAGCTGCTCAACATCGTGCGACCAGACGTTGCCGTGTTCGGCGAGAAAGATTTCCAGCAGTTGTCGATCGTGCGCAAGATGGTCAAGGATCTCTGCATGCCAGTGCAGATCGTCGGCGTGGCCACCACCCGCGACGCGGACGGCCTGGCCAAGAGTTCCCGCAATGGCTACCTCACCGCAAGCCAGCGCAGCATCGCCCCGCTGCTGCACGAGACACTGCTCAACTGCCGCGAAGCCATCGCCTGCGGCTTCGATAACTTCCTGCAACTGGAGTCCCACGCGCGCATGAAACTGCTGCAGGCGGGCTTCGAGCCGGATTACTTCGCCATTCGGGACGCCCGCACACTGCGCGCGGTCACCGAATCCACCGAGGAAATCGCCATCCTCGCCGCCGCGCGCCTCGGCGCCACACGCCTGATCGACAATGTGCGGCTGTCGCTCAACCCGGTTTCCGACTGGGGCATGCTGGCCGACGGCTGATGCCCGTGCGCCCGCCGCGGGCGGGCGACCACATTTCGACCTTGGTCGGCTTGAATCGACGGCTGCGCGCCGTATGATCGACACTCCGATAAAAAAGATACGGAGCATGCGCCATGCACGAATTCCCCATTCACCCGGTACCGGCCAACTTCAAGGACGCGTACATCGACGCCGAGCGGTACCGCGCCATGTACCAGCGCTCTATCGAAGACCCGGAAGGGTTCTGGGGGGAGCTGGCGACGGAATTCCTGGACTGGGACCAGCCCTGGTCGAAGGTGATGGAATACGACTTCAGCCGCGGTGAAGCCGCCTGGTTCGACGGCGGCAAGCTCAACGTCAGCTACAACTGTATCGACCGGCACCTGCCCGGCCGCGCCGACCAGGTCGCGCTGATCTGGGAGGGCGACGACCCCGCCGACAGCAAGCACATCACCTACGCCGAACTGAAGGACCACGTCTGCCAGTTGGCCAACGCGCTCAAGGCGCGCGGGGTAAAAAAGGGCGACCGCGTCTGCCTGTACATGCCGATGGTGCCGGAAGCGGCCTACGCCATGCTCGCCTGCACCCGCATCGGCGCGATTCACTCGGTGGTCTTCGGCGGCTTCTCGCCGGAGGCGCTCAAGGACCGCATCCTCGACAGCGACTGCCAGGTGGTGATCACCGCCGACGAGGGCGTGCGCGGCGGCAAGCACATCCCGCTCAAGGCCAACACCGACAAGGCGCTGGAGGGTTGCCCCAACGTGCACACCTGCCTGGTGGTGAAGCGCACCGGCGCCGATGTCGGCTGGTCCGAACCCCGCGACGTCTGGTACGACGAACTGGTCGGAGCCCAGGACACCGACTGCCCGCCGGAATCCATGGACGCGGAGGCACCGCTGTTCATCCTCTATACCTCCGGCTCCACCGGCTCCCCCAAGGGTGTGCTGCACACCACCGGCGGCTACCTGCTGCAGAGCGCGGTCACCTTCAAGTACACCTTCGACTACCGCGAGGGCGAGATTTACTGGTGCACCGCGGACGTGGGCTGGATTACCGGCCACAGCTACATCGTCTACGGCCCGCTGGCCAATGGCGCCACCTCGCTGATGTTCGAGGGTGTGCCCACCTACCCCAACCACAGCCGCTGCTGGGACGTGGTGGACAAGCACAACGTCAATATCTTCTACACCGCGCCGACCGCCATCCGCGCCCTGCACGCACAGGGCGACGAGCCGGTCACCCGTACCTCCCGCGCCAGCCTGCGCCTGCTCGGCACGGTGGGCGAGCCGATCAACCCCGAGGCCTGGGAGTGGTACTACCGTGTGGTGGGTGAAGCGCGCTGCCCCGTCGTCGACACCTGGTGGCAGACCGAGACCGGCGCGCACATGATCACCCCGCTGCCCGGCGCCACCCCGCTCAAGCCCGGCTCCGCCAGCTTCCCGATGTTCGGGGTGGACGTGGCACTGCTCAACGAGGACGGCAGCGAGATCGAGGGCCCCGGCGCCGGCTACCTGGTGATCAAGGCCTCCTGGCCGTCGCAGATCCGCACCGTGTACGGCGACCATGAGCGCATGGTGAACACCTACTTCAAGCACTACGACGGCTACTACTTCACCGGCGACGGCGCCAGCCGCGACGCCGACGGCTACTACTGGATTACCGGCCGCGTCGACGACGTGCTCAACGTTTCCGGCCACCGCATGGGCACGGCTGAAGTCGAGAGCGCCCTGGTGCTGCACGACGCGGTATCCGAGGCCGCGGTTGTCGGCTACCCCCACGACATCAAGGGCCAGGGCATCTATGCCTATGTCACCCTGATGCACGGGGTGGAGCCCAGTGAGGAGTTGCGCAAGGAACTGGTGCAGAGCTGCGTGGAAGAGATCGGGCCCATCGCCAAGCCGGACATCATCCAGTGGGCGCCGGACCTGCCCAAGACCCGCTCCGGCAAGATCATGCGCCGCATCCTGCGCAAGATCGCCGAGAACGAACTGGGCAGCCTCGGCGACACCAGTACGCTGGCGGATCCGGCGGTGGTCGAGCGCCTGATCGCCGACCGTCCCGCCTGAGCACTGGCGACAACCCGTCGGCGCGCAGCGGGCCGGCTGGACCGCCGCGCGCTTCTCCCCCCCTCGCCGGGGTCATCCTGATCGCCGCCGGCTTCGCGCTGGCGAGCATCCTCGCCCACGAGTCAGGTCTGGACCTGTGGCTGGAGCGGCAGCTCTACCTGCTGCAGGGCGGCCACGGCGGCTTCGCCTGGCGCAACGCCTGGCTGCTGCGCAATGTCATGCACGAAGGCGGGCGCACACTGGTGGCGTGCCTGTACACCCTGCTCCTGGCGACCTACCTGGCAAGCTTCTTCGTGCGGCGACTGGCGAGCCGGCGCAGGCAACTCCTGTACACCCTGCTCGCCGCGCTCCTCGCCATCGGCGCAGTCAGCATCTTCAAGCGCTTCACCACCCTGCCCTGCCCGCACAGCCTGGAGGGTTTCGGCGGCAGCGGGCGCTGGGTGGAATTCTGGCAGCTGTTCGAGCCCGGCCTGCCTCGCGCCGAGTGCTTCCCCGCCGGGCACGCCTCCGCCGGTTACGCCTGGTTGTGCCTGGCTTTCCTCTACCCCTGGCGCAGCCGGGGCTTCTGGCTGGCACTGCTGCCCGGCAGCCTGCTCGGGCTTGGCTTCGGTATTGCGCAACAGCTGCGCGGCGCGCATTTTCTCTCCCACGACCTGATGACCATCGCGCTGTGCTGGCTGGCCACCGGCGTGCTGGCGGTGGCGATGCGACCGGCGCGCAACGCCGTCGATGCAATTCCCGCGGAGAATGACGCCGCCTTCGCGGTCCAACCCGGCCCGGGGGGCCGCTAGCGGCCGCGCAACACCTGCAGCAATACCATCGAGGAGCACCCGATGACCACGACGTCTTCCGCGCCGCTGACCAGCCGCGTGCCGCAGATCATACTGCTCTACTGGGTGATCAAGATCGCCTCCACCACCCTGGGCGAGACCGCGGCCGACATGTTTTCCATGACCTACGACCTCGGCTACGGCGCCACCATCGTGATGTTCCTCTCGATCTTCCTCGCGCTGCTGCTGGTCAAGCTCTACCAGCAGCGCTACGAGCCGGTGACCTACTGGCTCACCTTCACCGCCTCGGCGATCGCCGGCACCGCCATCTCGGACTACATCGACCGCGTGATGGGCCTGGGCTACGCGATGGGCTCGCTGATGCTGGTGTCGATACTGGCTGTGATCCTGGTGTTCTGGTACTCCGCGGAGCGCTCGATCAATGTCGAGCGGGTGCACAGCGCCCGCGTGGAGACCTGGTACTGGCTCGCCTTCCTGGTCGCCAATACGCTGGGCACCGCGGCGGGCGACTACCTCGCCGATGACCTCGGGCTGGGCTTCGCCAGCGGCGCGCTGGTGATCTCGACCACATTGGCCGCCATCGCCGCGGTGCACCTGCTGACCAGGCGCTACGCCACCTTGCTGTTCTGGCTCGCCTTCGTGCTCACCCGCCCCTTCGGCGCCACCTTCGGCGACTGGCTGACCAAATCGCAGGAACAGGGCGGTATCGCGCTGGGCACCCTCGGGGCGTCGGCAATCTTCGCCACCATCCTGTTGCTGGCGGTGTTGCGCGAGGCCCGGCTGGAGAAAGCCGGGCGGCCGATCGCGGAGCTGGACTGACCCCGCGAGCCGCAGACGGCCGCCAGCCAGGAGTCAGCGCGGGGTCGCCCGATCCCGGCGGGCCAGTGTTGCCGCTCCCGGGTCGCCGCCCCAATCCAGCCGGATATCCCAGTCGTACATCTTGTCCGCCGGCAGCGTCGGCGCCGTGCGGTTGTCGACCTCGCGATAGACATTGTGCGGCGGCTGTACCGTGGCGTCCTTGCCGAAGATGTAATCCTGGTCCTCGACGATCACCCGGTAGGCCTTGTTCAGCTCCAGCGCCCGCTGCGGTGAGGGCGCAATGATCTCGTAGATGCTGGCCACGGCGGCCAGCTCCGCGCTTTTCAGCGAGCCGTCGTGGTTGAACCACTTTTGCTGCATCTCGGGATTGCTGCGGAACTCCCCGCCGCCGCCTACCCGCTGCAGGTAGGTGAGGTACTCGCCGGCCCGCTCGCCGCGATTGGGCGCGTCGCGCAGCTTGTGCAGGTCGATATAACCGTAGCCGGCGGCGCCGTCGGGCTTGCGCGGGAAGGCGAAGGTCTTGTCGATGGTCGAGCCCACCGAGTTGTGGCAGCCCATGCAGGAAAGGTTTTCCTCATAGGTGTAGGCGCGCAAGCGGCCGTGGCGGTCCTCGATGAATCCGCTGACCGACCAGCCCATGCCATTGTCCAGCCCCCAGTCGCCGATGCGCGTGTAACCGGGCAGGTAGCCGGCGTCCTTCTCGTAGCCCTCCTCGCGGTAGTACTCGCGCAGCGCGACCAGCGGGTAGGCGACCTGCTTTTTCAGGTAGCGCACTTCCTTCATGCGCCGTGACGGCCCGATGCCGCCGTCGTCGTCGACGCCGACGTAGCGCACGGTGTGCAGGAACTCGGTGCCCTGCGGGTAGGTGCCGGGCTGCAGGTAGTGGTCCCCGGCCTTGCCCACGTAGTGATCGAGTTGCGTCAGCTGGCTGGCGATGCCCAGTTGCCCGTCGCCGTCCAGGTCGCGGCCCAGCTTGCGCTCGTCGATGGGAAAGCTGGAAATCTGTTTCAGTTCCTTCAGGTTGGCCTCGACCACCGCCAGGTTGGCCAGGTAGACATCGCGGGAATACCGACCCTGGCTGTCGCTGCGGTAGTCCGGGTCGAGCCGGATCATCACGTCGTCCGTGGAGCCGTTGGTGGGCCAGAAGGTGCTTGGGAACGGCTTGTAATTGAAGGCGACCCAGCCGCTGCCGTCGCGGGCAAAGCCCTGCTCGTCGAAGGCGGCCGCGGCCTCGGGCAGGTTCGCGAGGTCCGGAATCCAGCCCTTGAAGCCGGCCTTGCGCAGGCGCGGCGCCAGCTCCGTGTAGTTGTCCGTGTCGATCCACTGGCGAATCCCGGCATCGGAGATCTGCGCCACGCGGGCGGTGTGATCCTCGAACAGGTTCTTCCAGTGATTGCTCATGCCGAGGTCGCTGAAACTGTAGGCCACCTGCAGGCCGCCGTCGTTCATGGTGTTCTCGCGGCCCGGCTTCGCGTTCTGGTGGCAGACGTAGCAGGGGTTGTACTGCCCCTCGGTCCGCGTGTAACACATGGGCGGGATGATCGCCTCGCGGTTGTAGCTCGCCGTCACCGGGTGCACCGGTACGGCGGGCGGCCGCACGCCATCGCTGGACTTCAGCAGCGCCAGGTTCTGCTCGTACCAGGGTGTTTCGGGGGCCGTTTCGGCAGGGACCGCGAACGGGGCCAGCATGGCCAGCAACAGCGCGACGCAGGCCTGCAGTGAGCCGGCGCTCGGTAAATTCGTGTATTTCATGGATGCCACTTTCAAACTGAAAAAGGCGCCCGTCCTTTGGGGACGGGCGCCGGGATCAACTGCGCTGCTCGCGCAGCTGTGCCTGTACGGGGAATATCCCCAATTAGTGACTCTTGTTCTTGTCGTGGTTGCGGTTGCTGTGGCGCTCCCACTCGCGCGGTTCACTGGCGCCGGAGATGTCGAACTTCCACAGCGCGTCGCCTTGGCCGGCCGGAAACTCGGCCAGGTCGGTGCTGTCCGGGTGCTGGATGTTCACCACGAACTCGTCCGGGTTGGCCGGGTTGAAGATCATGCCGGTGGCCTCGGCGCCGTCGACGACGTGGCTGAGGAAGTGGTCCAGCGACTCGGCGACGCCGTCGCGGTTGGTGTCGCGGACGAACCAGATATCGCCGCCGCGGTCACCGCCGTTGGGCTGGTCTTCCACCACGAAGATATTGCCGTAGGCGTCCTGGGCCAGGTTGTCCGGGGAGTTCAACACGGCGGTGGTGGCCGGGAAGCCGAGGTTCTTCGGCGTGTGTGCGTCGCTGACCAGCACCTGGACCCAGGCCTTGCCGTTGCCTTCCTCGATCACGCTGTACACCGATTGCTCGGAGGTCGCGGCGAAGTAGATGACCGGATCGCCGGAACCGGTGGTGGATACTTCCATGTCCTCCGGACGGCCGAAGGGAGTGCCAGCCAGTTCATCCGCAGCGCAGCGGCCGCCGAAAGTGGCCGGGTTGCTGCAGTCGGAGCTGATGCCGTTCTTGTAGGGGTCGATGGTGGTGCCGGTCATTTCCACCCAGGTGGCCGCGCCGGTACGGATGTTCTCGTTGGCACCGGAATCCCAGTTGGCCGCCGGGTCGCCGCCGCTGGCGACGAAGTCGTCTACAGCCAGGACGTAGGAGGTACCGCCCTTGGAGTAATCGGCCGGATCGTTGAACACGATCTTGTACAGGGAGCCGGAATTGTTCTCGTCGACGAAGTACAGGGCCTTGCCGTCGAGGCTGAAGCGCAGGCCTTCGTGGGAGACGTTGGGAATGCCGGTCAGCTCGCGGATCTGCGCGCCGTTCTCGCTGGCGGAGATCGGGTTCAGCACCTCGATCACGCGGCCCTGGCCAGCCCATTCCTCGGCCAGCAGCAGGGTGTTGTTGGGCGTGAAGGTGGACGGGTCGAAGGCGCCGAAGTCGGTCGGTGCGCCCTCTTCGCCCCACTCGCCGGTGGCGCCCATGCCGTCACCGGAGAACAGCACAACGGCGGTATCGGTGAGGGTGTCGTAGCGGCTGACGCCAGCGCCCATGGAGGTTTCGTGGGGGATGAAGATGTACTGGCCGGTCGGGTCGAAAGACACCATGTCCCACATCGAAGCGCCGGTGCCCAGGCCGGGGACGCGCACCACGGACTGGTTAATGTCGCCTTCGATTTCGCTCATGCTGGTCAGGTTTTCCTGGGCAACACCGGGAGGGGTCTGCCAGGGATGGTTTACTTCGTTGAAGTGCGATTTCTTGTTGCTGTCGCCGGGAATGGTGGCAACCGCAGCTGACTGGGTCAGCGGGTAGAAGAACAGTTCGCCCTGCTGGCGCGCGTTATCGGCGACGGCCAGTTGGGCATTGGCGATGAGGATACCGGTCGCGAGAAGGCCACGGGTAAATTTTGGCATTGGAAATGACTCCTTCCGTGAGGTGACATAGTGTGGGTTGCAGCAACGCCAGCAGGCTGCGGACTGGAGTTCCGGCCTGCCGGTTCTATGGGTGTCGGTGCACGAACAAAGCTAGGGGATGCGTATTACAGCGCCGCGCAACCGCGGTTGCAGTTCGGTGAAGCTTTTGTGATGGGCGGCGGCCCGACCTTGCGTCAGGCCGCCGGGGTGATATTGCTGTTCAGCCGGAACAGGTTGCCGGGGTCGTACTGGGCCTTCACCCGGGTGAGGCGCGGCCATGCGGGCCCGTAGTTGCCGGCGACACTGGTCCCCTCGAACTCGATGTTGTCGTAATAGCCACCGGTGAACGGTGCCAGCCGGGCGAACCACTCACGACAGGTGGCCATCGCCTCTGAATCCTGTTCCGGATCGGTCCACGCGCCGGCGACGATCAGCATGGTCTCCGCGTTGCGGTGAGGGAAGGCAGTTTCCAGCTCGCCCACGCGCTTGACCGCACCGCCGGCGGTATGGGTAAAGAATGCCAGCCGCGGGTCGGGCACGAAGGATTCGAGCATGGCGTCCACCAGGTCTGGTGTGATCTCCCGGACCATGCCGTTCTTGGCGTAGGAGCGGATCCCGTGGTGGAAGGTCCCGTCCTCCCAAGTCTGCATCATGCGGTAATCCTGGACCTTGATGGCATCCTCCATGGGCTTGCCCAGCTTGCGCAGCGGGGCCAGTTCCTTCTCGCCCTGGGCGGGATCGCCGGCGTAGACCACCTCCATCAGGATGAAGGAACTGCCGTCCGCCGCGGTCGCCATGGTCGGCCCGACATAACAGTCGTCGGACAGGCCCCGGTACCAGTCGGCATAGAACCGGAGCACCTCCGGGGCCTGCTCGATGGGCCAGGTAATGGGGCCGGAGAGCACATTGCGATCGAAGGGATGCAACTGGTACTCGAAATTGCTGACGACGCCAAAATTTCCGCCGCCGCCGCGCAGTGCCCAGAACAGCTCCGGTTCACTCCCGGCATCCACTGTGCGCAGCTTGCCGTCAGCGGTGACGACCCGCGCCGACACCAGGTTGTCCACGGCCAGCCCGTACTTGCGATTGAGGCGCCCGAAACCGCCGCCAAGGGTGAACCCGCCGACACCCGTATGCGACACCACGCCGGCGGTGGTGACCAGGCCCTGCTCCAGGGTCGCCACGTCCAGGTGCCCCAGCAGCGCGCCGCCCTGCACGCTGGCGCGCTGCCGCTGCGCGTCCACCGCCACCTCGTGCATGTCGGCGAGATCGAGCATCAGGCCGCCCTCGCACACCGACTTGCCCGGCCAGCTGTGGCCCCCGCCTCGCACGGCCAGCAACAGGTTGCGCTCGCGGGCGAAGGTCACGGCGTTACAGATGTCCTGCTCGTTCGCGACCCTGGCGATCAACGCCGGGTGCTTGTCGTGCATGCCGTTCCACACGCGTCGCGTGGCGTCGTATAGGGAGTCACCGGGCAGCAGGAGATCGCCTTGCATCGCAGCGGCGAGTTCGCGCACCGCGGCGGCCTCGAGTTCCACCGTGCCGCCATCCAGGTTGATCGCCGGGACATTGCTGGCCGCGCGCGCTGCGCTGACCAGGGAAAATGGGGACGAAGCCAGTATTCCCGCACTCAGTGCTGCCTGGCAGAATTTTCGCCTTTGCATGGTGTACATCCTCCGGCTTGCTTTATGGGTCCACAGGAGCATAGCCAATGCCCGCAGCTGTGCCAGTCGGGACCGGCGGCTGCGCTGCTCACAGGCTTGCGCCACCACCGGAGAGAAGCGGCGCCAGGGATCGCCTGCGTAGCAGGCTCCTACGGGTGCGGGGTAAAAAAAAGGGGCGCCAGTGGCGCCCCTTTTGGATTGCGGTCAGCCGAAGCCTCAGTCCGCGGCTTCCTCGGCGTGGGCCTCACCGGCCTCCGCCTCGTCGTCCAGCAGCTCCTTGATGGAGAGCTTGATACGGCCGCGCTGGTCGACATCCAGTACCTTGACCTGTACCTGCTGACCTTCGCTGAGGTGGTCGGACACGTTCTCCACACGCTCGTTGGCGATCTGGGAGATGTGTACCAGGCCGTCCTTGCCGGGCAGGATGTTGACGAAGGCGCCGAAGTCCACGATGCGGGCGACGGTGCCGTTGTAGACGGCGCCGACTTCCGCTTCCGCGGTGATTTCCTGGATCAGCTCCAGGGCCTTGTCGCGGGCGGCGGCGTCCTGGCCGAAGATACGCACGGTGCCGTCGTCGTCGATGTCGACGGTGGCGCCGGACTGCTCGGTGATGGAGCGGATGGTTGCGCCGCCCTTGCCGATGATGTCGCGGATCTTGTCGGAGTCGACCTTGATGGTGACCATGGACGGCGCGTTCTCGGAAGTGACTTCACGCGGCTTGTCCAGCACCTGGTTCATCTGGCCGAGGATGTGCAGGCGGGCCTGCTGGGCCTGTTCCAGGGCGGTCTCCATGATCTGGGCGGTGATGCCCTCGATCTTGATGTCCATCTGCAGGGCGGTGACGCCCTCGGCGGTACCGGCGACCTTGAAGTCCATGTCGCCCAGGTGGTCTTCGTCACCCAGGATGTCGGTCAGTACGGCGAACTGGTTGCCGTCCTTGACCAGGCCCATGGCGATACCGGCAACCGGCGCCTTCAGCGGCACGCCCGCGGCCATCAGTGCCAGCGAGCCGACACACACGGAAGCCATGGAGGAAGAGCCGTTGGACTCGGTGATCTCGGAGACCACGCGCACGGTGTAGGGGAATTCCTCCTCACCGGGCAGTACAGCGGCCAGGCCGCGGCGCGCCAGGCGGCCGTGGCCGGTCTCGCGGCGGCTGGTGAAGCCCACGCGGCCAGCCTCGCCCACGGAGTAGGGCGGGAAGTTGTAGTGCAGCATGAACGGGTCGCGGCGCTCGCCTTCCAGCGCGTCGATGATCTGCGCGTCGCGGGTGGAACCCAGCGTCACGGCGCCGATGGCCTGGGTCTCGCCGCGGGTGAACAGGGCGGAACCGTGGGCCTTGGCCAGCAGGTCGACTTCGCAGGCGATGGCGCGGACGGTGCGGTTGTCGCGACCGTCGATGCGCGGCTCGCCGGCCAGGATGCGCTTGCGGACCAGGTTCTTCTCGACTTTCTTGAAGACATCCTTCACTTCGTCGGCGCTGGGGCCTTCCTCGCTCGCCAGTGCGTCAACAGCGGCGTCGCGGATCTGGCTTACGCGCTCGTAGCGCTGCGCCTTCTCGGTGATGCGGTAGGCTTCGCCGAGGTCGGCCTTGGCCTGGGCTTCGACTGCAGCCAGCAGTTCTTCGTTGACTGCGGGCGCCTGCCACTCCCAGCGCGGCTTGCCGGCTTCCGCGGCCAGCTCGTTGATCGCCTGGATGACGGTCTGCATTTCCTGGTGGGCAAACAGCACGGCGCCCAGCATCTGGTCTTCGGTCAGTTCCTTGGCTTCGGATTCCACCATCAGGACCGCGTCGGCGGTGCCCGCAACGACCATGTCCAGCTTGGACTCTTTCAGCTGCGGGTAGGTGGGGTTCAGCATATAGCCGTTCTGCTCGCTGAAGCCGACACGCGCGCCGCCGATGGGGCCGCCGAAAGGAACGCCGGAAATGGCCAGGGCGGCGGAGGTGCCGATCATGGCGGCGATATCCGGGTCGATGTCCTTATCCGCTGACATCACGGTGCAAACCACCTGCACCTCATTCATGAAGCCATTGGGGAACAGCGGACGGATGGGACGGTCGATCAGGCGCGAAGTCAGGGTCTCCTTCTCGCTCGGACGGCCTTCGCGCTTGAAGAAACCGCCGGGGATCTTGCCTACGGAGTAGGTCTTTTCGATGTAATGGACAGCCAGCGGAAAGAAATCCTTGCCGGGCTGCGGGGCCCTTTCGGCCACCACGGTACACAGTACGGAGGTGTTCTCGACGGTCACCAGGACCGAGCCGGTCGCCTGGCGGGCGATGCGGCCGGTTTCCAGGGTGACGGTCTGACCACCGTACTGGAAAGTTTTAGTTACTGGATTCACACTTTTTCTCCAATTCCAATAATGACAACCGGGGGGGTGCGGCCTTCCGCCATGGCCCCCCGGTAATTGAAGCAGCTTAGCGGCGCAGACCCAGACGCTTGATCAGGTCGGCGTAGCGCGTCACGTCCTTGCGCTTCAGGTAGTCCAGCAGTTTACGGCGCTGGTTGACCATGCGAATCAGGCCGCGGCGTGAGTGGTGGTCGCCCTTGTGCTGCTGGAAGTGCTCCTGCAGCTGGTCGATATTCGCTGACAACAGCGCGACCTGTACTTCCGGGGAACCGGTATCGCCTTCGCCTACCTGGTACTCTTTAACGATTGCTGCTTTCTTTTCAGCGTTCAAAGCCATTTTCTATTCCTCAACTGAATCTGCCTGGGGCGGCATACCGCCCACATTGATAAAAGAGCCTGTCCGTGCAGATTAACAGACAGGTTCGTGTCACCTCCCGGTGACGATCAGCCGACGCGGCGCTACACGCCCGTCGTCCAATATTTCTCCTACCCCCAAAAACTCGCCGCTTTCGAGCGCGACGCGCACAATACCATTGCAGGGCGCGTTTGGCACCAGCACCGGCTGGCCCTGGCGCAGGTAGAACCCGCCGGACTCGGTAAGTTCCACCAGCGGCAACCCGCCCAGTGCGGTGTCCGCCGCCAGCAGCAGGGAGTCCATCTGTGCCAGCGCGTCGTTGCGCTTCAGGCTCTCCAGCGTCTGCAGGCTGACACTGTCCTCCAGCTTGAAGGGGCCCGCCTGGGTGCGCCGCAGCGCGCTCACGTAGGCGCCACATCCCAGCGCGCGTCCCAGGTCCTCGGCCAGCGAGCGCACGTAGGTGCCCTTGCTGCACTCGAGGTAGATATCCACCTCCGGGTGCTCGCCGCCGCGAAACGCGCGCAATTCCAGCTGCTTTATATGCACCCTGCGCGGTTCGCGCTCGACCTCGATGCCCTGGCGGGCCAGCTTGTACAGCGGCTGCCCGTCGCGCTTGAGCGCGGAATACATCGATGGCACCTGCTCGATCTCGCCGCGGAACGCGTCCAGCGCGGTCGCCACATCGGCCTCGCTGATGGCGCTGGCATCGCACTCCTGCAGGATCTCGCCGTCGGCATCGCCGCTGGCGGTGCTGCGGCCCAGCACGAAGGTGCTGGCGTAGGCCTTGTCCGCGTCCAGCAGGTACTGCGAAAACTTGGTCGCCTCGCCGAAGCACAGCGGCAATACGCCGGTAGCCAGCGGGTCGAGGCTGCCGGTGTGGCCGGCCTTGGCGGCGAAAAACAACCGCTTGGCGACCTGCAGCGCCTGGTTTGAGCTCATTCCCGCGGGCTTGTCCAGCACCAGGATACCGTCCACCGGACGGCCCTTGCGACGCCGTGCCATGGCCTAGGATTCCTCCGCGGAATCGTCGTCGCGCAGGCCCAGCTCGCGATCCGCATCCGCCGCGCGGCGGATCAGGTCTTCCATTTCGCGGCCGCGGCCCACGCTGGTATCGAAATAGAAGCGCAACTGCGGCACGCTGCGCATGCTGCTGTCGCGCGACAGCTGGCTGCGCAGGAAACCGGCCATGCCGTTGAGCACCTTGGTGGGCTCTGCGGCTTCCTCGGCGGAATCCGCGCCCAGCAGGGTGAAATACACCTTGGCATGACCCATGTCGCGACTCACCTGCACGCCGGTAATACTCGCCATGCCGACCCGGGGGTCGCGCACTTCGCGCTGCAGCAGGCTCGCCAGTTCGCGTTGCAGGTAGTCGGCTACGCGCTGGGTGCGGGCGTACTCCTTGGCCATGGCCGGGTCCGCCCCCTTACAGGGAGCGGGCGATCTCCTTCACTTCGTAGACCTCGATCAGGTCGCCGACTTTCACGTCGGTGTAGTTCTTCACGCCGATACCGCACTCCATGCCGTTGCGTACTTCGCTGGCATCGTCCTTGAAGCGGCGCAGGGATTCCAGTTCGCCCTGGTAGATCACCACGTTGTCGCGCAGCACGCGGATGGGACGCGAGCGGTAGACGGTACCCTCGGTCACCATACAGCCGGCGATCTGGCCGAACTTGGGCGAGCGGAACACGTCGCGCACCTCGGCGATACCGAGGATTTCCTCGCGCATCTCCGGTGCCAGCATGCCGGACAGGGCCTGCTTGACGTCGTCGATCAGGTCGTAGATCACGTTGTAGTAACGCAGGTCCACGCCCTCGTTCTCGATCAGCTTGCGCGCGGCATTGTCGGCGCGCACGTTGAAGCCGAACATCACGGCGCCGGAGGTGATCGCCAGGTTGACGTCGGTCTCGGCGATACCACCGACACCGCTGGAGACGATGTTCACCTGCACCTCGTCGTTGCCCAGGTCCAGCAGCGCTGACTGGATCGCTTCCAGCGACCCGCGCACGTCGGCCTTGACCACGATGTTGAGCGTCTTGCGCTCGCCGGCGGACATGCTCTCGAACATGTTGTCCAGTTTGGCCGCCTGCTGGCGCGCCAGCTTGGTATCGCGGCTCTTCTCCTGGCGGAAATCGGCGATGTCGCGCGCGCGCTTCTCGCTTTCTACAGCAGCGAAGGGGTCGCCCGCATCGGGGGTGCCGTCCAGGCCAAGGATCTCCACCGGGATGGAGGGGCCGGCTTCATCGATCGGCTGGCCGTTCTCGTCGAGCATCGCGCGCACGCGGCCGTATTGCAGGCCGGCGAGCACGATGTCGCCGCGGCGCAGGGTGCCGCTCTGTACCAGCAGCGAGGCCACCGGGCCGCGGCCCTTGTCCAGGCGCGATTCCAGCACGATACCCTGTGCCGGCACATCGCGGGGCGCCTGCAGCTCCAGCACTTCCGCCTGCAGCAGTACCGCTTCCAGCAGGGACTCGATACCCTCGCCAGTGTGCGCGGAAACCGGGATGAACTGGGTGTCGCCGCCCCACTCCTCGGGGATGACTTCCTTCGCGGCCAGTTCGTTCTTGACGCGGTCCGGGTCGGCGCCCTCCTTGTCCATCTTGTTGATGGCGACGATCAGGGGCACACCGGCGGCGCGGGCGTGCTGCACCGCTTCCTCGGTCTGCGGCATGACGCCGTCGTCGGCGGCCACCACCAGGATCACGATGTCCGTGCTCTTGGCGCCGCGGGCACGCATCGCGGTGAACGCGGCGTGGCCGGGCGTATCCAGGAAGGAGATCATGCCGTGGTCGGTCTCGACGTGGTAGGCGCCGATGTGCTGCGTGATGCCGCCGGCTTCGCCGGAGGCCACGTGGCTCTTGCGGATGTAGTCCAGCAGCGAGGTCTTGCCGTGGTCGACGTGGCCCATGACGGTGACCACCGGGGCGCGCGGCTCCGGGTTGCCCTCGTCGGCATGCGCCGCCAGCGACTCTTCCAGGCTCTCTTCCAGCGCGTCGGCACTGACCAGCCTGGCGCTGTGGCCCAGCTCCTCCACCACCAGTGTGGCGGTGTCCTGGTCCAGTATCTGGTTGATGGTCGCCATGACGCCGAGCTTCATCAGCTCCTTGATCACGACACTGGCTTTTACGGCCATTTGCTGGGCGAGGTCGCCCACCGAAATTGCCTCGGGCAATTGAACTTCGATAACTTTGCGCTCCGTCGGCATTTCAAAACCGTGCCGGGTGTGTTCTTCGTGGGTGGCCCGCATCTTCTTGCGGCTGCCACGGCGACGGCCGACTCCGGCCTCAGCGCGGTCCAGGTCGGACAGCGAGAGGTTGTGGCCGCGGTGCTTGCCGCGACCCAGGGGCTCGGCGCGATCCAGCCGGCCGTGCTTCTTGCGACGCGGCGAGTCGTCGGTAGCCGTGGCAGGTGCTGCCTCGTGCAAGCGCTTGGGACGCTTGATGGTGTCCTTGGCCTTCTCGACTTTGTCTGCGCGCACTTCGGCCTGGGATTTCTTGCGCTCTTCTTCCTCGCGCTTGCGCGCCTCGGCTGCGGCCTTGCGTGCGACCGCCTCCTCTTCTTCCTGCTTCTTGCGGCGCGCGGCGGCGCGCTGGCGCAGGATTTCCGGATCCATCTCTGCCGGATCCTCGGGCTCCGCTTCCTCTTCCACGAACTCGGGCTCTGCGGCTACCGGTTCGGCGGGAGCTGCTTCCTCGGCGGGCGCCGGCGCCTCGACCTCGGGGACTTCTACCTCGGCAACCGGCGCTGCAGCGTCATTGGCGGCCGCTTCTTCGACTTCGGCTTCCTCGGCGGCGCGCGCTTCGGCCTCCAGCTCGGCGGGGTCGCGCTTGACGTAGGTGCGCTTCTTGCGCACTTCGACGTTGACGGTCTTCTTGCCCTGGGAACCGGCGGTCCGCAGGGTGCTGATGGTCTTGCGCTTGAGGGTGATGCGCTTGGGCGCCTCGGTAGACTCACCGTGGCTGCGCTTGAGGTAGGCAAGCAGCGTCTGTTTGTCCTCGTCAGATACAGCTTCCGCCGCGTCGGTGTGGGGCAGCCCCGCCTCTTTCATCTGCGTGAGCAGACGTTCGGCGGATGCACCCACGACTTCTGCGAGTTGCCGTACTGTCACTTGCGCCATGCTATGTTCTCCTGGATCCCTGTTCGCGTGTTTCTGTCTCACCGCAGCGGGCTTAGTTACCAGCCTCGGCGAACCAGGGTTCGCGCGCGGTCATGATCAGTCGACCGGCGCGTTCTTCAGTCATGTCTTCAATATCGATGAGGTCCTCGATGCTCTGCTCGGCGAGGTCCTCCATGGTCACGATGCCGCGACTGGCCAGCAGGAAGGCCAGGTGGCGGTCCATGCCGTCCATGGTCAGCAGGTCTTCCGCCGGCTCGTTGGCACCGAGCTGCTCTTCCGAGGCGATGGCCTGGGTCAGCAGGGCGTCCTTGGCGCGGGCGCGCAGCTCCTCGGCGATGTCCTCGTCGAAACCTTCGATCGCGGTCATCTCTTCCAGTGGCACGTAGGCCACCTCTTCCAGCGTGGTGAAGCCCTCTTCCACCAGGATCTCGGCGACTTCCTCGTCGATGTCCAGCGCTTCGCAGAACACGGTGATGATCTGGCCGGCTTCCGCCTCGTGCTTGGCGGCGGCGTCTTCCAGGCTCATCACGTTGATGGTCCAGCCGGTCAACTCGCTGGCCAGGCGCACGTTCTGGCCGGAGCGGCCGATGGCCTGGGCCAGGTTGTCCTCGGACACGGCGACGTCCATGGTGCCGGAATCCTCGTCGACGACGATGGACTCGACTTCCGCCGGCGCCATGGCGTTGACCACCAGTTGCGCGGCGTTGTCGTCCCACAGCACGATATCCACGCGCTCGTTGTCCAGTTCATTGGACACCGCCTGCACGCGCGAGCCGCGCATGCCGACGCAGGCGCCGACCGGGTCGATGCGCTGGTCGTTGGTCTTTACGGCGATCTTCGCGCGCGAACCCGGGTCGCGGGCGGCGGCGCGGATCTGGATCACGCCCTCGGAAATTTCCGGAACCTCGATCTTGAACAGCTCGATCAGCATCTCCGGGCAGGCGCGGCTCAGGATCAGCTGCGGGCCGCGGGCCTCGGAGCTGATTTCCTTGAGGATGGCGCGCACGCGGTCGTTGACACGGAAAGTCTCGCGGCCGACCAGCTCGCCGCGCGGCAGCAGGCCCTCGGCGTTGTTGCCGAGGTCCACGATGATGTTGTCGCGGGTCACCTTCTTCACCGAGCCGGCAACCAGTTCGCCGACGCGGTCCATGTACTGCTCGACCACCTGGGCGCGCTCGGCGTCGCGCACGCGCTGCACGATCACCTGCTTGGCGGTCTGCGCGGCGATACGGCCGAAGCCGACGTTTTCCACGACTTCCTCGTAGATGTCGCCGGGCTTCAGGCTCTCGTCTTTTTCTGCGGCTTCCTCGGTAGTGAACTGGGTACCGAGCAGCGCGAGTTCGTCATCGGGCACGACCAGCCAGCGACGTTTGGTCACGTAATCGCCGGTCTTGCGGTCGATAGTGACCTCGATATCCGAATCCTCTTCGTAGCGTTTTTTGGTAGCCGTCGCCAGGGCGAGTTCGATCGCCTCGAAGATGATGTCTTCCGACACCCCCTTCTCGTTGGAGACAGCCTCCGCTACCAGCAGAATTTCCTTAGTCATCTCTAGCCTCGCCAGTTCACAAACCGCATCAGATGCGGGGTCGGATGCGCGCTTTTTCAATCGCACCGTGAGGGAGCAGGTATTCGTGGTCGTCCTCCTGGACCACCACATCCTCGCCCTCGATACCTTTCAGTATTCCCCTGAACTTGCGTCGCCCCTCGAAGGGGCTGCGCAGGCGCAGGTCCAGTTCTTCCCCGATATAGGCCCGGTACTGCTCGAGTTTGAACAGCAACCGGTCCATGCCGGGCGAGGACACTTCCAGGGTGTATTCACCCGAAATCGGATCCTCCACGTCGAGCACGCCGCTGACCTGCTCGCTAACCGCCGCGCAATCCTCGACGCCGATGCCGTTTTCGCTGTCGATAAACAGGCGCAAGACGCTATGCCTGCCCTGCGACACGTATTCGACACCCCACAACTCGAAGCCGAGGGCTTCGACAGTGGGCTCCAGCAATTGCTGGATCTGCTCCGTCTTGCTGGACACGCCGGCTACTTTCTCCACGTACGAAAAAGCCCCAGTAAAGGGGCTTTCCGGTAAACGTCGCTGGTCATTGGAGCTGGCGACGTAAGTTGGTAGCGGGGGCCGGATTTGAACCGACGACCTTCGGGTTATGAGCCCGACGAGCTACCAGGCTGCTCCACCCCGCATCAATACTTCCTCGATGTGAAAGCCCCTCGGCAATCACCCCGGGATACGATGCTTCCGTACCCCAAATTCGAGGGTGTGCATTATAGGTAGCGACCCCTTGCCGGTCAACCGGGGACCCAAAACTATTTTCAACCTTGGTTTTCACCGACATCCTACGCTAACTTATGCGCAGTCATGCCCGCCACAGGGGCCCGCGGGCAGACGCATCGCGTCAAGACTTAATGATTACCAATAAACCGGCTAACGGCTGAGCCGAACAAGCCCACGGCGCGATTTTTACTTGCCAACGATGACCACCGAGCACTTTGTAAAGGCCCGACCAGCGGAGTCCGGGTTCATTCCGGAACTGGAGGGTATGCGGGCACTTGCGGTACTCGCGGTTCTCCTGTTCCACCTGGGTATTACCGCAATACCCGGCGGCTACCTGGGCGTCGACCTGTTTTTCGTCATTTCCGGCTTTATCATCAGCCGCAACCTGATCCACGACGTCCGCGGCGACGGGCTGAAGCTGGGAAATTTCTACCTGCGCCGCTTCCGCCGCATCATCCCGGCACTGGCGGTGACCATCCTGTGCACACTGGCCGCCGGCTGGTACCTGCTGCCGCCCGACCAGCTCGCCGATACTTCGCTGGCTGCGGCCTATAGCCTGCTGTCGGTCGGTAATTTTCACTTCTGGCTGCAGGCCGGCTATTTCGCCCCGGCAGCGCAGGTGCAGCCGCTGCTGCACACCTGGTCGCTGGGGGTCGAGGAACAGTTTTACCTGTTCTGGCCTGCGCTACTGCTCCTGTGTTCCCGCCGCCTGCCATGGCTGGTATCCGGGCTATTGCTGGCGTCTGCCGCGGCAGCGCTGGCAATGCCAGCCGACCAGTCGCACTCGGTGTTCTATATGCTGCCGTTCCGGGTACACCAGTTCATGGCTGGCGCACTGGCCGCGCTGTTTCTGTTGCGGCTACCCGAAAGCCTGAAGACTGCGGCCAGCCTCGCTGCCTGCCTGGCTTTCCTGGCCCTGGTCGCGACCTGCGACGAGGGCAGTTCGGCAGCGGTCACGGCGCTGTCGGTGAGTATCGTCGGCCTGCTGATGATCGCCTGCCAGGGCAATGTTTTTTCCCGCGCCGTCTTCGGCAACCGGCTGATGTTGTGGGTCGGCCGACGCTCCTACGCGCTATACCTGGCGCACTGGCCGGTTATCGTCTACTACCAGTATCACAATAACTTCGTCGCGCCCGGCCCGTGGGAACAGTTCGGCCTGGCGGTTGCCGCGCTGATCGCTGCTATTGCGCTGCACACGCTGGTAGAAAAGCCCTTCCGTTACTCCGCCCGCAGCGCGGGCACCTGGCAGCGGCTGGCCGCGCCGGCGACCGCCACCCTGGTAGTCACCGGTGTGGCCCTATCGATGCTCTGGTGGCGCCAGGACGGGGTTCCCGGGCGGTTCTCCGCCGACCAGCAGGATATCGAGCTGCAGGCCAGCACGGCGCGCGAGGAACGCCGCGATGCCATCCGCATGGGCCGGTGCAACCTGAAGGACAGGTCCGCCGTCCAGGAGTACGACCCCGCGCAGTGTTCGAGTGTCGAACCCGGCAAGCGGAATGTCCTCGTGGTCGGCGACAGCCTTGCCGCAGACACTTACATGATGCTCGCTTCAGCCTACCCGGAAATCCATTTCCTGCAGGCCACGGCGTCCGGTTGCCAGCCGCTGCTCGATTTGCGCGACAGCAAGTATGCCAACTGCCTGCAGCTGAACCAGCTGCGGCTGAACAAACTGGCTTTCCAACCGCTGGATCTCGTCGTACTCGCAGCGACCTGGAAAGAGAGTAACCTGCCGAAGCTGGTGGAAACGGTCGCACACCTGCGGTCATCGGGAAATGCGATCGCGGTCGCCGGCCCGCGAATCAGCTTTCCCTCCAAAGTGCCACTCCTGCTCCACAGTGCCCGCGACAAACCCGACCCGAACCATGCCGTCGCCGACCTCGCCGATCGACACCTCGAGCTGTTGCAAGACATGCGAGCGGCGCTACCGGGGGTTCCCGTGATCGACCTTGCCGCGATCCAGTGCCCGGCGTATTGCGACGTCATGCTCCAGGGCAGGTTACTGTACATCGATCGCCACCACTTCTCGCCGGCCGGGGCACAACTGATGGGCCAGCGGCTGCGCGCCAGCGTAGACCTGTTTGCGCTGATGTCATCCCCGGGGGGAGCTGCCGAGTAATTCCGCCGGTCGCTTCCGGCCGTTAAAAAGCACCGGGGCCGGCAATTGCCGGGCTGTATTCAGGAGGACAGCCTGCGAAAGGGCTTTCACGACATCGCGTGGCCCCGCAAAAATGGCGAGCGCCCGGTCGGGACGCCCGCCCGTCGCCACCCAACTAGCAGATCACGGGGTTACTATGAACCGGCACAGGTTGGGGCTGGTGTCCCCGTTTGCGACCGAGACGTGCAGCCAGGTGCCACTGGTCAGGTCGCCACCCCAATAGGGTACGCCGAAGGGTGTGACGATATTGGTGCTGCCGTTCGGATTGAAGCGCTGGTAGATCAGGTCGATCGGGCTACCCGTAAACAGGGGTACCGCCAGGAACAGCACCTGGGTAGAGGACGCGCCGCCCGAGTTGTACCGGAACCAGTACGACTGGTCGCCGACATTCGATGCGGAGATGGTGCTTACCGGTGTGCCAGTCGCGTCCAGGACATCACAGCTGGAGACCGGCGCCTGGGGCTCGACGATGCTCTGGATGGCCGCGGAGCTGAGCCCGGGAATGTTGGCCAGGCGGGCAGCCAGGCGGACCTTGCTGATGGGTTTCTTTACCACGGCGCTGGTATCTTCGCCGTAACCGTTCGTCCCTGCGAATGCGCTACCAGCCGAGAGGCCGAGCGCCAGGGCCGCACACGTGAAAAGCTTGCTTGCATATTTCATGTTTGTTCCCTCAAACGAGTGTGGTGGGGTTACTGCGGCAAGGCAACGTAACGCGCAACACAGATCGGCATTCCCTCGCCGCCACGTGAGTATAGAGACTCGTCCCGGTTTCACCGCGAATTTGGGATGATCAGTAATGACCTGTAATCGGGAGCGACCGTTGACTGCAAAAATCCTGCAATTAGCGAATATTCGCTATTTTTACCGGCTATTTTTGAAATTTTTTTCTAACGGTTTTGCAGGCGCCTGGAGGATCGCGGAGCACGGCTCACTACCCTCGCAAGATAGTGTGTCAAACAGCTCCACCACTTCCGCTTGAAATAAACTTGCCCTGGCCATGGGCAGCGACAGTCTCCGGTAGCCACCCACTGCCGGCCAATCGGGCATATTCACCTGCTATTTTTATGGCATGTGGTCTGTACACCTGATGTTTTGGTGTAACCTTGTCTCAAGTGTTGTTAATTGGCGTACTTCCAGCTTAGCGACGCGAAGCAGAACGACAAACAGATCATTAGGGGAAAAAGCATGCGACCACTTCTGAATGCAGCCCGTGCTGCAACACTCGGTATTTTTCTGCTCAGTGCACAGGCCGTAATGGCGGCGGGGCCGATCGTCGTCAGTGTCGGCGGCAACGATTACACGATCTCATCCCAGTCGCTGCCATACCTGGGCAATGAGGCGCAATTCCAGGCGCAGCCCTGGTGGGGCGATGGGGCGCTGGCTGTCCAGATTGCTGGCGCGATGCAGTACCAGCTGGGCAATCTTATCGGCGGGCCCGGCGACGACCCCAACGATCCCGGCATACCCTCCGCACTGATAGCCTATGGCACTTCGGGCGGCGATGTCTCTATCGCCTACTGGGACGGCGCTACCGAGAACTGCCCCAGTGGCTGCCCGTCAGAGGCGGATACCTACTTCTACGTGTTCGGTTCCGTCGCACCGACTCCCGCCCCTGCCCCTGAGCAGGTACCGGCCCTGCCACTGGCTGGCCTGCTGACCCTGGCCGCCCTGCTCGGCGCACTGGGTATACGCCGCCTGAAAAGGGCTTGAAGGCGAAAGCCGCATGGACACCATCAGCGCCGGCCCGGCAGGAGCCGGCCTGTAAAACGCAAAAAGCCCGGCAAATGCCGGGCTTTTCTTTGGATGGTGCCGAAGGCGGGACTTAACGCGCCCGGCCAGGGCCGCACGAGCACTCCGCGCCAGCGGAGCCTCGTTGATTGGATGGTGCCGAAGGCGGGACTTAACGCGCCCGGCCAGGGCCGCACG
>JAWMQQ010000005.1:0-166669 GCA_033283385.1 Halieaceae bacterium WMMBA7 | reverse complement strand
AGTGCACCGCCAGTTCAGCGCGCGATCCGCCCCTGTAGGAGCCCGCTACGCGGGCGATGAATCGCGCTCCGGACTGATCGCCTGCGTAGCAGGCTCCTACAGTGCACCGCCAGTTCAGCGCGCGATCACAGCCAGCGAATGCGCCTGAACAGTGCCAGCATGCCGACACCCAGGCAGAACATCACCCCGAGCAGGGTGAAATAGGAATAGTGCCAGCGCAGCTCCGGTATGTACTCGAAGTTCATCCCGTAAATGCCGGCGAGGAAGGTCAGCGGCACGAAGATCGCCGAGATGATGGTCAGCACCTTCATGGTCTGGTTGAGGTTGTGGGAGCTCAGCGAGATATGCCCGTCGATGAGGTCGCCGCAGATCTCGTAGTACATGCTGCACAGGCTGTAGACCCGCTCGCAGCGGTCGTGCAGGTCGCGCCGCTGGTGGTAGGTCTCGTCGTCGCCGCTGCCCAGGAACGGAGTGCCCTCGGACCAGATGTACTCGGACAGCTCCTTGTGGTAGCTGAAAATCCGCCGCAGGCGCCGCAGCCGGGTGCGGTAGAGCACCAGCTCTTTCATCTCTTCCTCGGAACGGTCGCCCATCAGGCCGTCCTCCAGGTCGCCAAGGTGCTCCTCAAAGGACAGCAGGCGTTCCAGGTAGCGGCCGCTGGCGTAGTGCAGCAGGCGCAGCGCCAGGGTCGCCGGGTCCGCCAGCAGCCCGGCCTGCTTCTCCACATCCCAGAAATTGTCGACGCTGACGGACACGCCCCGGTGCACGGTGATCAGGAAATCGCGGCCGACCCAGAGGCCGACCTGCTGTGGCTCGAGTTCCAGCTGCTCGTTGAGGCTGGCAATACCGCGGAACAGCACGAAGGTGTTGTTCTCGAACTCCTCGATCTTTGGCGGGTGGCGGGTGCGGAAGCTGTCCTGTATGGCGAGCGGGTCACAACCCATGCCGACCAGCAGCTCGCTGAGGTGTTCGTCCGGGTCGCTCTCGACATCCAGCCAGAGATTGCCGCCGCGCTCGCGCCAGAGTGGGATCAGCTCCTCGCCACCGAAGGTGTAACTCCCGTCGCCGCTTGTGGAGCGCAACATGCAATGAATCATTGGCCTGTCCTCCGACCCTGGCATCCGAACTGTTGTCGATAGTATGGATTTTCCGCCCGTCATTCCAACCGCGTTGATTTTGCGAAATAATCCCCGCTATTCGCAGTTTGTACGCTTCCGCTGTTGGTGCAGACTTGCCGCCCTCGTCGCGACCGGCGCCCGCGCGGTGCTACGGAGAGACCGATGGAAGAACTGAGCAGCCTGCTGAACACCCCGGTACTGGCCGTGGGCAAGAACTCGATCAGCATCGGGCAGCTGCTGTCGGTGCTGTTATTCGCCGCTATCGGCGGGTTATTCGTGTTCTGGAGCACCCGCTTCCTGCGCAATCACCTGCACAAGCGCTCGATGAACCCGGACATCGTGCAGCTGATGACCCGCGCCTACCTCATCCTGGCGATGCTGGTCCTGGCGTTCATGGTGCTGGACTACCTGCAGGTGCCGCTGGCCGCCTTCGCCTTTATTTCCGGCGCGGTCGCCATCGGTATCGGCTTCGGCGCGCAGAACATCATCAACAACTTCATCAGCGGCTGGATCCTGATGTGGGAGCGCCCGATCAAGATCGGCGACTTCCTGGAATTGGGTGAGATGCGCGGCACCGTGGAGGCGATCAATACCCGCTCCACGCGTATCCGGCGGGTGGACGGCGTGCACCTGCTGGTGCCCAACAGCCAGTTGCTGGAAAACACCGTCACCAACTGGACCCTGGTCGACAAGCTGGTGCGCACCTCCGTGGTGGTGGGGGTGGCCTACGGCTCGGATGTACAACTCACCCGGAAGCTGTTGCAGCAGGCCGCAAAGGAACATCCGGACGTGCTGGAAAACCCGGATTTCCTCGTGGTTTTCGATGATTTTGGCGACAGCGCGCTGGTGTTCGAGCTGCAGTTCTGGGTGGAATCCGCCGCCGAGCGCGGCCTGCGCATGATCCGCAGCGACCTGCGCTTTCGCATCGATGCGCTGTTCCGCGAAAACAACGTGGTGATCGCCTTCCCGCAGCGCGACGTGCATATCGACGGCGAGCTGCGCGTGCGCCAGGAGCCATGAATCACCCGCACCGGCTTGAAGGGATAGCGAACGCATGAGCAAAAAAACGCAGCTGGGATGGCGCGAGTGGGTCGCCTTTCCCGACCTCGGCATCGCCCGCATCAAGGCGAAGGTCGACACCGGAGCCCGCACCAGCGCGCTGCACGCGTTCTGGACCGAGGGTTTCGAGCGCGACGGCCAGCCCTGGGTGCGCTTCGGCGTACACCCGAAGCAGGGCGATACCACCCATGTCGTCGAGTGCGAGGCACCGATACTCGATCGCCGCCCGGTGCGCGACTCCGGCGGCCACGAGGAACTGCGCTATGTCATCGAGACCACCCTGGCCATCGGTGGCATCGCGCAACGCGTCGAGGTTACACTCACCGACCGCGACACCATGAAATTCCGGGTACTGATCGGCCGTACGGCCATGCGTGGTCGCTACCTCGTCGATCCGGGGCGCTCCTTCCTCACCGGGAAGTGAACGCCCCCGGCCCACAGCCCAAGGAGGCTACATTGAGCATGAAAATAGGCATCCTGTCCCGCAACAGGAAGCTTTACAGCACCTCTCGCCTGGTGGAAGCAGCCACCGAGCGGGGACACGAAGTACACGTGCTGGATACCCTGAAGTGCATCATGGACATCAACTCGTCCACGCCGGGTATCTACTACAAGGGCGAAAAACTCGAGGGCTACGACGCGGTGATCCCGCGTATCGGCGCCTCGATCACCGACTACGGCACCGCGGTGGTACGCCAGTTCGAGATGATGGGCGTCTACTGCCTCACCGAATCGATCCCGCTGGGCCGCTCCCGGGACAAGCTGCGCGCGCTGCAGCTGCTCTCGCGCAAGGGCATCGGCATGCCCACCACCGGCTTCGCCCACACCGTGGAAAACGGCCGCGAGCTGATCAAGTGGATGGGCGGCGCCCCGGTGGTGCTGAAACTGCTGCGCGGTACCCAGGGCCGCGGCGTGGTGCTGGCCGAGACCATCAAGGCGGCGGAATCGGTAATCGACGCCTTCAGCGAACTGGGCGCAGACTTTCTCGTGCAGGAGTTCATCAAGGAGGCCGGCGGCTCCGACATCCGCGCCTTCGTCATCGGCCGGCGCGTGGTCGCCGCCATGGAGCGCACCGCTGCGGAGGGGGAGTTCCGCTCCAACCTGCACCGCGGCGGCGTGGCCAGGCCGATCAAGCTCACCCCCGAAGAGCGCGCCACCGCGGTGAAGGCCGCCGCGACCATGGGCCTGCAGGTCGCCGGCGTGGACATGCTGCGCTCCTCCCGCGGGCCGCTGATCATGGAGGTGAATTCCTCGCCGGGGCTGCGCGGCATCGAGGAATCCAGTAACAAGGATATCGCCGGCAAGATCATCGGCTATATCGAGGACCACGCCAGGCCGGCCCACGGCAGCCGCAAGACGCGGGGCTGACATGGGCGGACCCAGGGCAACTTCGGTGGAAATCGGCGGCCGCGAGATCGCCCCGGGGGAGCGCGCCACCGTCGATATCCGGGTGGCGCCGATGTACACCCGCGACGACCTCAGCATCAGCGCCCAGGTGGTGCACGGCCGGCAGGCCGGCCCCACGCTGTTCATCAGCGCCGCGGTGCACGGCGACGAGATCAACGGGGTAGAGATCATCCGCCGCGTACTGCGCCACAAGGCGCTGAAGCAACTGCGCGGTACATTGATCGCCATCCCCATCGTCAACGTCTACGGCTTTCTCAACCACTCCCGCTACCTGCCGGACGGTCGCGACCTCAATCGCTCCTTCCCCGGCTCGGAGAAGGGGCCGCTGGCCAGCCGCGTCGCGTACACCTTCCTGCGCGAGATCGTGAGGAAATCCACCCACGGCATCGACCTGCATACCGGCGCGCGCCACCGGAGCAACTTCCCGCAGATCCGCGCCGACCTGGAAGACCCCGAGGTGCTGGCCATGACCGAGGCCTTCGGTGTGCCCCTGGCCATCGACGCGCGGGTGCGCGACGGCTCCCTGCGCGGCTGCGCAGGCGAGGCGGGCATTCCCATCATCCTCTACGAGGCCGGCGAGGCGCTGCGCTTCGAGGAGATGCACATACGCGCCGGGGTGCGCGGCGTGATCAACGTGATGCGCGCCATCGGCATGCTGCGCAGCAGCCGCAGCCGCAAGCCGCCGCCGAAACCCATCATCAGCGACCAGACCACCTGGGTGCGCGCGCCGGACAGCGGCATACTGCGCACCGTCGTCCCCCTTGGCGCGAAGGTGGCGAAGGGCGAGGTACTGGCCTATATCGCCGACCCCCTGGGTACCACCGAGACCGAGATCACCGCGGCGGAGCCCGGCGTGGTGATCGGCCGCACCAACCTGCCGCTGGTCTACGAGGGCGACGCCACCTTCCATATCGCACACTACGGGCGCAGCGTCGGCCGGGTCGGCAGGCAGTTGGAGGAGTTCCAGGAGACCTTCCTCGCCGAACCCGACGGCGGTGACGAATTCGCCGAGCCCCCCATTACCTGATCGAGTTTCACGATGCCGCAGAACCTGACCGAGCTTCATCCCGTCCTCACCGATACCGCCACCCTGGGCGGCCTGCTGCTCGCCGCCCTGCTCGCCTACTGGGTGGCGCGGCAGGTGCTGGTGCGCGCCGCGCGCGGCATGGCGCGGCGCTCGGTGGCGACCTGGGACGACGCGCTGGTACAGCACCACGTGTTCGGCCGGCTGGCGCAGATGGTGCCGGCCTTCATCATCTACGTCGGCATCGACCTGCTGCCGCAGATCGACGCGGAACTCGCGCGCGTGGTGCTCAATGTCACCGGCGCCTACATGATCATCATCGCGACCTTTACCCTGACAGCCCTGCTGCAGGCCGCCAACACCATCTACGAGTCCAAGCCCAACGCGCGGCAGCGCCCGATCAAGGGCTTCCTGCAGCTGGTGCAGCTGGTGATCTGGATTTTCGGCATCATCCTGTTCATCGCCGCCCTGATCGACCGCTCGCCGGTGATCCTGCTCTCCGGCTTCGGCGCCGCCACCGCGGTACTGATGCTGATCTTCAAGGATACGATTCTCTCGCTGGTGGCCAGCGTGCAGCTCAACGCCCAGGACATGATCCACGTCGGCGACTGGATCGAGGCGCCGCAGTTCGGCGCCGACGGCGACGTGATCGACGTGCAGCTGCATACGGTGAAAGTGCAGAACTGGGACAAGACCATCACCACCATCCCCACCCACCGGCTGATCTCCGATCCCTTCCGCAACTGGCGCGGCATGGCCGAGGCGGGCGGGCGCCGCATCAAGCGCAGCCTGTTCCTCGACGCCAGCTCGGTGCGCTTCCTCTCGCCGCCGGAAATCGAGCGGGCCCACAAGGTCGCGCTGCTCTCGGACTACCTTGCGCGCAAGGAAGCGGAGCTGGCGGAGTACAACAGCGGCCTGGCCCAGATGCAGGGCGAGGGCGAGGGCGAGATCAACATGCGCCGGCTGACCAATATCGGCACCTTCCGCGCCTATATCTATCACTACCTTAAGCATCACCCCATGATTCGTAAGGACATGACCCTGCTGGTGCGCCAGCTGCAGGCCGGCGCCGAGGGCATTCCGATCGAGATCTACTGCTTTACCGCCACCACCGCCTGGAATGACTACGAGGGCATCCAGTCGGACATCTTCGACCACCTGTACGCGGTGGTCGGCGAGTTCGGGCTGCGCCTCTACCAGCATCCCACCGGGGCGGATATCGCCCGCATCGGCGAGTCGGACTCGGGGGGCATGAACCTGTAGGAGCGCGCTCCGCGCGCGATTGCCTGCGTAGGAGCCTGCTACGCAGGCGATCGACTCGGTCCGCGTTCGGGCGCAGCAGGCTCCCACGGGGGCAATCGCCTGCGTAGCAGGCTCCTACGGGGGCGGCGAGCAGGCACGGTTAACCCTGAGGGGGTAGTCGATGGGGAACCCCGGTGCGAGTCCATGTATACTTCGCCGAGGCACTCAATCCCAGACTTCCCATGACAGCGCTCCCACGACTGCTGCTCGGCGCCATGCTGGTCCTCCTGGCCAGCTGCACCGGCGGTGAATCCAATGTATCCATAGGCAACCGGGAGGGCATTCTCTACTACGGCAATGGCTCGGAACCCCAGGGGCTGGACCCCGCGGTGGTTACCGGCGTGCCGGAGAGCCATCTCATCGACGCCCTGTTCGAGGGGCTGACGGTAAAGAACCCCTACACCCTGGAACCCGAGCCCGGTGTGGCCCAGAGCTGGGAGATCACCGACGACGGCAAGGTGTACACCTTCCACTTCAACCCGGATGCGCGCTGGTCCAACGGCGACCGGGTGACCCCGCAGGACTTCATCTTCTCCTGGCAGCGCGCCCTGCACCCGAAGATGGGCAACCAGTACGCCTACATGCTCTACCCGCTGGTCAACGCGGAGGCTTTCGCCAAGGGCGAGCTGAAAGACTTTTCCAAAGTCGGCGTAAAGGCCCTGGACGATTACACCCTGCAGGTGACGCTCAACGCCCCCACCCCCTACTTCCTGCAGCTGATGGACCACCACTCCACCTACCCGGTACACCCGCCGACCATCGAGAAGTTCGGCAACATGTACGACCGCTACACCAAGTGGACGCGGGTGGGGAATATCGTCAACAACGGCCCCTTCAACCTGACCGAGTGGAAGCTGAACCGCCGCATCGTGATGGAGAAAAGCCAGACCTACTGGGACAGGGACCGCGTGAAACTCAACGGCATCGTCTTCCTGCCCACCGAGAACGTGGTCAGCGAGGAGCGCATGTTCCGGGTCGGCCAGCTGCACTACACCCAGACCGTGCCGCTGGACAAGCTGCCGGTCTACGACGCCATGCCCAACTCGCCGCATGTGCAGGCGCCCTATCTCGGCACCTACTTCTACCTGTTCAACACCCACCGGCCGCCGGTGGATGACGTGAAAGTGCGCTGGGCGATGTCGCTGGCCATCGACCGCGTCAAGCTCAACAACACGGTGCTGAAGAAATCCCGCCTGCCGGCCTACAGCATCACCCCGCCCGGGGCGCTGGGCTACGAACCGCCCAAGCTGTTCAGCTACGACCCGGAAAAGGCGCGCAAGCTGCTGGCCGAGGCCGGCTACCCCGACGGCAAGGGCTTCCCGCCGCTGGAGCTGACCTACAACACCCAGGAAGACCACCGCAAGATCGCCGTGGCGCTGCAGCAGATGTGGAAGGACGTGCTCAACATCGACGTCACCATCTCCAACCAGGAGTGGAAGGTCTATCTCGACACCGTGGACACCATGAACTTCCAGATCGCCCGGCGCGGCTGGATCGGCGATTACGTCGACCCGAACAACTTCCTCGAGCTGTACATCACCGGCGGCGGCAACAACAACACCGGCTTCGCCGACCCGGTCTACGACGAGATGATCCTGCGCGAGGCGCCGCGCGCGCCCACCCGCGAGGCGCGGCTGCACATCTTCTACGAGGCGGAAAAGCGCCTGATGGAGCAGATGCCGATCCTGCCCATCTACACTTACACCAGCAATCACCTGATCCAGCCGGATGTGAAGGGCATGCCGCCGAACATCATGGACTTCACCAACTGGCGATACGTTTACCTGGATCCGAACGTACCAGTCTGGAAGCCGGAGGGCTGATCGTCGATGCGGCAGACCACAGCCCCGGGGAGGCAGTAAGCTCGCGATGACCTCGCTGCGCATCCCCGGGCTGCTGCTCGCCACTCTCCTGCTGGGGGCCTGCGGCCAGGGCGAGAACAACGTCGAGAGCGGCAACCGCCTGGGTATCCTGCACTACGGCATGGGCGCGGAGCCGCAGTCGCTGGACCCCCACGTTCTCACCGCCAACAACGACTACAAGATCGCGCTGGCGCTCTACGAGGCGCTAGTCACGCGCAACCCGTACACCAACGAGTTCGAGCCCGGCGGCGCCAGCAGCTGGTCCTTCAGCGAGGACCGCAAGACCATTACCTTCGCCCTCAACCGCAAGGCGCGCTGGTCCAACGGCGAGCCGGTGACCGCAAAGGACTGGGTCTGGTCCTTCTACCGCAGCCTGCACCCGAAGATGGGCAACCAGGTGGCCTACCAGCTCTTCCCGATCGCCGGGGCAGAGGCCTTCGCCAGTGGCAAAGACCCGGATTTCAGCCATGTCGGCATCGACGCCCCCGACGACTACACCCTGCGTATCCACCTCGGAAATCCGACGCCCTACATCCTCGGCGTACTGGCGGCCAACCCCAACTTCCCGGTGCACCGCGCCACCGTGGAGGCACACGGCAAGTTCACCGACCGCTACAGCGGCTGGGCACGCCCCGAGAACTTCGTCGGCAACGGCCCCTTCGTGCTCGACGAATGGCGCATCGGCCGCTATGTCAGCGTGCGCAAGAATCCCTTCTACTGGGATGCGGACAAGGTGAAGCTGAACGGCATCGTATTCCACACGGTGGAATCGATCCTGTCCGAAGAGAAGATGTTCCGCGTCGGCCAACTGCACTACACCGAGACCGTGCCGCTCTCGCGCATTCCCTGGTACCGCGCGCAGCCGGACTCGCCCTACCGGCAGGCGCCGCTGCTGGCCACCTACTTCTACATGTTCAATACGCTGGTGACGCCGGTTGACGACGTGCGCGTGCGCAAGGCGCTGGCCATGAGCATCGACCGCCGCGCGCTCATCAAAGACCTGCTCAAGGGCACCGGGATACCCAGCCCGGGCATCACACCCAGGGACCTGATTCCCGGCTACGACCCGCCGCAAATCCTGCGTTACGACCCGGAACAGGCGCGCGCCCTGCTGGCCGAGGCGGGCTACCCCGGCGGCGAGGGCTGGCCTGGCGCGGAGTTGATCTACAATACCAGCGAAGATCACCGCAAGGTCGCCGTCGCCGTACAGCAGATGTGGAAGCAGCAGCTGAACATCAGCGTTTCACTGGCCAACCAGGAGTGGAAGGTCTACCTGGACACCACGTCCAAGGGCAATTTCCAGATCGCGCGCCTGGGCTGGGTGGTCGGGCAACTCGACCCCACCGGCTTCCTCGAGCCCTACCTCAGCGACAGCATCATCATGCGCACTGGCTTCTCGGACGCGCGCTATGATGAAATACTCAAAACCCTCGCCCCGGCCACGACGGAGCCCGCCGCCCGCATGGCACTGCTGCGCGAGGCGGAGACCCGACTGCTAGAACAGGTGCCGATCATTCCTTTCTATACCCAGACCAGCAAACACCTCATCCAGCCCAGCGTGAGCGGCCTGCCGACCAACGTGCTGGATATCCCCAACTACAAATACGTCAGCCTCGATCCCGCCGTTCCGGCCTGGCAGGCGGAGGAATAGACCCGACCATGTGGCGATTCATCTCTTACCGGCTGCTACAGGCGATCCCGGTCATTCTCGCGGTCATCACCGTAACCTTCTTCCTGGTGCGCATCGCGCCCGGCGGGCCCTTCTCCAGCGAGAAAGCCGTCATGCCCGAGGTGAAAGCCGCGCTGGAGGCGCAGTACCGGCTGGACCTGCCGCTGTACCAGCAGTACGTGGCCTACCTCGGCGACCTCGCCCAGGGCGATTTCGGCCCCTCCTTCAAGTACCCGGGGCGCAGCGTCAATGAACTGATCGGCGCCGGCCTGCCGGTGACCGCGGAGCTCGGCCTTTACGCCCTGCTGGTGGCGGTCGTCATCGGCGGGCTGGCTGGCATCATCGCTGCGATAAAACCCAATACCGCCCAGGACTACATACCGATGACGGCGGCGATGATCGGCATCTGCATGCCCTCCTTCCTGCTGGGGCCGCTGCTGGTGCTGGTGTTCGGCATCCAGCTGGACTGGCTGCCGGTATCCGGCTGGGGGGATATCCCCGGCGACAAGATCCTGCCGTCGATTACACTCGGCTCCGCCTACGCCGCCTATATCGCGCGGCTGTCGCGGGCGGGCATGCTGGAGGTGCTGTCGCAGGATTACATCCGCACCGCCCGCGCCAAGGGGCTGCCGGAGTGGCAGGTGGTGGTCAAGCACGGCCTGCGCGGCGGCCTGATCCCGGTGGTGGCCTTCCTCGGCCCGGCCTTCGCCGGCCTGCTGGCGGGCTCCTTCGTGGTGGAGACCATCTTCCAGATCCCCGGCCTCGGCCGCTTCTATGTGCAGGCCGCCTTCAACCGCGACTACACCATGATCCTCGGCACCACCGTCTTCCTGTCCACGCTGATCGTCCTGTTCAACCTCGCCTCGGACATCCTCGCCGCCTGGATGAACCCGCGCCTGCGCGCCCAGTTCGGAGAAAACTGATGACCACGGAAATCCTCACCGACATCACCGAAGCCGAACAGGGTACTTCGCTGTGGAAGGACGCCTGGCTGCGGCTGCGCAAGAACCACATGGCCATCGCCGGGCTCATCGTGCTGGTGATCATGATCGCCATCGCCCTGCTGACACCGTGGATCGCGCCCTACTCCTACGAGACCCAGAACCTGGAACTGGGCGCCTCGCCGCCCTCGGCGCAGCACTGGCTGGGCACCGATATCTTCGGCCGCGACCTGATGACGCAGATCATGTACGGCGGGCGCGTGTCGCTGGCGGTGGGCTTCGTCGCCACCTCGGTAGCGCTGCTGATCGGCGTGACCTGGGGCGCCATCGCCGGCTACGTGGGCGGTCGCGTCGACGCCATCATGATGCGCCTGGTCGACATCATGTACGCCCTGCCCTTCATGATCTTCATCGTGCTGCTGATGGTAGTGTTCGGGCGCAACATCCTGCTGCTGTTCCTGGCCATCGGCGCGGTGGAGTGGCTGACCATGGCGCGCATCATGCGCAGCCAGGTGCAGACCCTGCGCCAGCAGGAGTTCGTCGAGGCGGCGATTTCCCTGGGCCTCTCCCCCGGCACCATCATCCGCCGCCACCTGGTGCCCAATGCGCTGGGCCCGATCATCGTCTACACCACCCTGACGATCCCCTCGGTCATGCTGCTGGAGGCCTTCCTCAGCTTCCTCGGCCTCGGCATCCAGCCCCCCAAGACTTCCTGGGGCCTGCTGATTTCCTACGGCGCGGAGAGCATGGAAGAGTTTCCCTGGCTGCTGATCTTCCCGGGCCTGGCGCTTTCCATCACGCTGTTCTCACTTAACTTCCTGGGTGACGGCCTGCGCGACGCCCTCGACGTGCGGAGGTCGAAAGACTGATGTCACTGCTCAACGTAGAGAACCTGGAGGTCAGCTTCGTCACCCGCATGGGCACGAACAAGGCCGTCGACAATATTTCCTTCGACGTGGAGCTGGGCAAGATCACCGCCATCATCGGCGAATCAGGCTCCGGCAAGTCGGTGGCCTGTTACTCGCTGCTGGGGCTGGTGCCGAGCCCGCCGGGGCGCATCGACGGCGGCCGCGCGCTGTTCGAGGGCCGCGACCTGTTGCAGATGTCCGAGGCCCAGCTGCGCGAGGTGCGCGGACGCGACATCGCGATGATCTTCCAGGACCCGATGACCTGTCTCAACCCCTACATGACCATCGGCAAGCAGCTGATGGAGCCGCTGCTCTACCACAAGAAGGTGAGCAAGACCGAGGCGAAGCAGCGCGCGATCGACCTGCTCGAGGAAGTCGGCATCCGCGACCCGGCCAGCACCTTCGATAACTTCCCGCACCAGTTTTCCGGCGGCATGCGCCAGCGGGTGATGATCGCCATGGCGCTGATCAACGAGCCCAAGCTGCTGATCGCCGACGAGCCGACCACCGCGCTGGACGTCACCATCCAGGCGCAGATCCTCAAGCTCATCGCCGACCTGCAGAAAAACCGCGACATCGGCGTGATCTTCATCTCCCACGACCTCGCGGTAGTGGCGGACATCGCCGACCAGATCGTGGTGATGCAGCAGGGCAAGATCGTCGAGGGCGGCACCAGCGACCACATCTTCCACCACGCCGAGCACCCCTATACGCAGAAACTGCTGGCGGCGATCCCGGCGGGCAACAAGGAAGCGGCGGTGGAGCACCCGGAGCCGCTGATCGAGGTGCGCAATCTCTGCACCTGGTTCGAGCAGGGGCGGCACCAGGAGCCGGTGAAGGCGGTCAACGACGTCAGCTTCGACATCCACCGCGGCGAGATTCTCGGGCTGGTGGGCGAATCCGGTTCCGGCAAGTCGACCATCGGCCGCTCGATTCTGCGGCTGGTGCCGGTCACCTCCGGGCAGGTGATGTTCGGCGACACCGACCTCACGCAACTGCACGGCAACGCGCTGAAGAAAATGCGCCGGCGCATGCAGATGATCTTCCAGGACCCCTTCGCCTCGCTCAACCCGCGCATGACGGTGTTCGATACCCTGGCCGAGCCATTGCTGCTGCACGGCATCGAGAACCGCAAGTCCGTCGCCAGCGGCGTACTCAAGCTGATGGACGACGTCGGCCTGGCGCGCGCCTTCGTCAGGAAATACCCGCACGAATTCTCCGGCGGCCAGCGCCAGCGCATCGCCATCGGCCGCGCGCTGGCCACGCGTCCGGAGTTCGTGGTGGCGGACGAGCCGGTGTCCGCGCTGGACGTCACCATCCAGGCGCAGATCCTCGACCTGATGCTGGACCTTGGCAAGGAGTACGGGCTGACCATGCTGTTCGTGTCCCACGACCTCGCCGTGGTGCGCCATCTCGCCGACCGCATCCTGGTGCTGTACAAGGGGGAAGTGGTGGAGCAGGGAACCGGCGTGGAGCTGTTCGACAACCCGCAGCAGGAGTATACGCGGCAACTGCTGCAGTCGATTCCCGGGCGCGCGCTGATCGCCTGATAGTGGGAGCCTGCTACGCAGGCGATAGCGCCTGCGCTGGATTCGCGCCTGCTCCGGATTCGCGCCTGCTCCGGATTCGCGCCTGCTCCGGATCCGCGCCTGCTCCGGATTCGCGCCTGCTGTAGGAGCCTGCTATGCAGGCGATCGCGCGCAGCGCGCTCCTACAGGCGGGATCGCCTGCATAGCAGGCTCCTACACAGTGGCGATGGGAAGCGAGACTCTGGCGGTGCTGCCGCCGCGCGGCCCGCTGTCCAGGGAGAAGTCGTAGCCGAGCCGCGCGCTCAGGCTGGAGACGATATGCAGGCCCAGGCCGTGCCCCTCCTGCGCCTCATCCCCCTGTTGGAACGCGCCCAGCAACCGCTCGCGCTCTTGCGCGGCGATACCCTCGCCGCTGTCCACCACGCACAGCACGCAGCGCTCGCCCAGCCGCCTGCAGCCGATCAGCACGCCGCCCTGCTCGGTGTGCTGGATCGCGTTCTTCACCAGGTTGCTGGCGATGCGCACCGTCGCCACCGGGTCACCCAGCACCCGCAGCGATGAGTTGCAGCGACGGAATGTCAGGCCCCGCGCCTCGGCTTCGGGAGTGAACATGCGGTGCACGGCGTCGAGCACCAGTTGCACCGGGAAAGGTTCCCGCACTGCCTCGACCTGCGCTTCCTCGGCATCCGCCTCGTCCTCGCTCGCCGTGTCGAGGTAATTGCTGACCAGCGCATCGAGGTAGGCGACGCTCTCCAGCGCCTCCGCCGATTCGGGCTGGCCCGCGTGCTGCGACAGCGCGAGTTTCAGCGAGGCCAGCGGCTGGCGGATATCGTGGCTGGCACTGGCCAGTTGCATACTCTGCGCGCGGGCCAGGCGCAACGCGTCCGCGCGGCCCGCCTCCGCCGCCCGCAAGGCGCTGCGGGTTTTCGCCTGTTCCGCCAGGCTTTGCATCTCCCGCGCCAGCGCCGCGTCGCGCTGGCGCCGCACCTCCACCGCCTGGTCCGCCATGGCCACGCCGAACATCAGCGCATCGAAGAGGATGCCGGCCTTGGTTACCTCAAAGCCCAGCGAAACCGGCAACAAACCCGGCAGGCTGTGGACCAGGGTGGAGACCACCGCGGCGCAACAGATGCCGACCCAGCCGGCGACATAGAAGCGGGCGAACCGCTGGCCGTCCACCAGCGCCTTGATACCCACGGCAAGGTAAACGAGGGCCCCCACCGTGCTGAGCCAGAAACCGAAGCGCTTGACCTGCTGGTCCTCGATGAAAATGCCCCACAGCATGGCCAGCACGCAGAGCCCGACGATCGCAAGTATCGCGCGATCGAACCCCGGCGCCGTGCGCCAGGTCTGCAGGAAACGCCGGGCGAAGTTGGCCGCGGCGATGTTGATCAGCAGCCCCAGCGGCAGCGCGGCGTAAGCGTTCCAGTGCGGCAGTTGCGGCCACAGGAACTGGAAGCTGAGCCCGTCCATGTGGAACACGTAGAGCACCGCCGCGCCGAGGTAGAGGATGTAATGCAGGTGAATGCGGTTGCCCACCAGCAGCCACTGGAACAGGCCGTAAATCAGCATCAGGGCGGCGGCGGTGTAGAAACCCGCGCTGTGCGCATTGGCCAGCGCGCGCATGTCGGCGAAGCTCTGCCCGCTCTCGATGGACAGCGGCAGGAAGCTGGTACCGCGCGAACGGTAGCCGATCAGCAGCGCGCCGCGCTCGCCGCCGGCCAGGGTGAAATCCACCGCGAGCCGGCGAAAGTCTATCGGCCGCTCGGCGAAACTGCTGTCGCTCCCGGTGTGCAGCAACTGCCGCCATCCCGCCGCCCCGGACTGGTAGACGGCGATATCGTTCATGAAGCGGGTATTCAGCGAGAGCACCCAGCGCGCCTGTTGCGCGGACAGGTTGCCCACCGGCAGGTATAGCCAGATGGTTTTTGCGGTGAACCCGAAATCGATCTGCTGGCCGGGAACGGCGGCGAAGTGGTCGGCCACGCGGGCGCGGATCACCGCGGGGTCTGTCTCGACCGGGTAGTCGTTGAGCTCGTAACGCAGGTCCGGCGCCAGCTCGCGGTAGTGGCGCTCCGGCTGCAGTTCCAGCGCGAGCGCGCGGTTCGCCATGAGCAGCAGGCACAGCGCGAGGAGGGTGTGGACCCTGGCGGCGATGGCGTTCATCCCCCGACTATAATGGATGGTTCCAGCCTAGACCGGACCGACTGAATACGCCATGCAGCCAGTGCGCGTCATAATCGCCGACGATCACGCCATCGTGCGCCACGCACTCGGCGCGCTGCTGGCGCAGTTCGGCGGCGTCGAGGTGATCGCAGAGGCGGAGCACGGCATCGACGCCATCGCGGCGGTCAAGATTCACCAGCCGGACCTGCTGTTGCTGGACATCGCCATGCCCTATGTCGGTGGGCTGGAGATCATCGGCGAGATTCACCAGTGGAGCCCCGCGACCCGCATCGCCGTTTTTACCGGCGTGCGCTCCGGCGGGGTTATCAGGGAATTGCTCGACCTCGGGGTCTCCGGCCTGTTGCTGAAAAGCATGTCGTCCGATGACTTGCAGCGGGGCCTGCGGCAGATCGTCGACGGGGATACCTTCATTTGCGGCGAGGCCACGGAACTGGCCAGTGCATCGGAATCGCTGGCCCAGCTGACGGCCCGCGAGCGCCAGGTGATGCAGCAGATCGTCACCGGCGCCTCCAACCAGGACATCGCCGAGCGCTTCAATATCAGCGCGAAAACCGTCGAAAACCACCGCACCAACCTCATGCGCAAGCTGGACGTGCACTCGGTGGGCGGACTGGTGCAGATCGCCCTGCGCGAGGGCATGCTCCCCGCCGACGGGCAGGACGCCTGAGCCGCCCATCAGTTGTCGATCACATACTGCACCGCCAGGCGGTTGACGCCGGCGACCAGGTCGACGGGGTCCAGCACGTTGAAGTCGACGCTGTACTGTGTGCCGTCGTTGAAGCGCACCGAGCCGACGTACTCGCCATCGGAGACGGTGTAGTCCACCGACGACAAGCCCGGCAGGTGCTTCAGGCCGGCCTCGACCTCGTCGCGCGCGGCCTGCAGCGCTTCATCCAGCGGCAGGCGGTCCAGCACGGCCTGCGCGCTGACCACCTGCTCGCTGGTCTCGGGAATCCGGTCGACATTGCCCGCCGCGGCCAGCACGTCCTCCGCCTGTGACGGGGTCAGCACGTCGCGGTTGATGCGGTAGCTCTTGCTGACGCTGATGGTCTTGATGAAGATGTCGACGCTCACCGTGACCGATACCGTGCGATCGATGTGGCGGTGGTCGTAGGCGCCGTACAACGCCTGCCGCAGGGCCTCGCGCACGCTGTCGTCGTCCGGCTGGCTCGCGCGGTAGGCCAGTTCTTCCATCGCGTCGACGTAGGGCGCGATCTCCGAGGCCGCTTTCGAGCGCGCCGAGCTGGCCGCGCTGTTGGCGATACTGTCGCGCTTGCTGTCCGAGGGCGTGCACACGCCCAGTGCACAGTAGCGCCGGGAGTTGATCTCGCTGCGGACCTGGCTGCGCACCGAGCTGTAGACCTGGTCCGGAACGGCGTGCAGCTGGGAAATCGCGTTGGACGTGATGCCGGGAATCGCCTGGCGCAGCCCGCGCAGGCTGAGTTCGAAGTCGTAAGCTTCGGCCGCCGCGGCCAGGTCGTCCTGCGCCTGCCGGATCTGCCCCTGGACATCGTCGAAGGCGCCGTCCATGCGGCTGCGCACGTAGTTGCCGATGGGCGCGCCCAGGTCCACGCTGGCTGTGGTCACGCCGTCGCGGAATGTGAGCGAGATGGGAAAGTTCGCCTCGGCATTGGCTACCCGCGCCTGCATGGTCACAGACTGGGTGTCGAATTTCACGCTGCCGTCGAGCTCAGCCACGGGCAGTTGCGAGTGGTAGCTGCCGGCCAGCTTGCCGTTCAGTTCTCCTGCTGCATTACCGCTGAAGGATGCCTGCAACTCGGTCTCGGGCAGGATCGGGAACCAGTCCGGCTGCCAGCTGACATCGGGCGCGAGTTTCGCGTACACCGACACCCGCTGCTTCGCCAGCGGCTGCAGCGGTTGCACGTCGAAATTGGCGCTGGCTTCGGCGAGGTCGAAGCTGAACAGCCCGAAGCCCAGCACGCCGAAGGCGACTTCCGCGTGGCCGTTGAAGCCGGCGAAGTAACCGACGCTGGAATTGAAGGGGTCGGCGAGGTCGACGTCCGCGAAGGTCGGCTCGCGCACCACGAACTCGCCGCTGAAGTTGAGCACGTCGAACACCTTGATGCCGACAGGCTTCTCCCCGGTTTCGTAGCGGTGGCCGTAGAACGGAATCGGCCCCGGCAGTCCCGCCAGCGGCGCGAAGGGGAGCAGGCCCTGGTCGGATTCCGCCTTGCCCCTGGCTTCGCCGAGTATGCTGCCGTAGCGGTAGACCATCTGGTCCGCAGGGTCGTAGATCATGATGACGGAACCGCCCACCGGCGGATCGATGCTGACCACGGCGGAGCCGCCGCGGCGGTCGCCCACTTCCAGGTCGACGCCGCCGAACAGGTAGAACAGCAGGTACTGGCGCTCGTCGATCAGGTGGATGTTGATATCCTGGTCGGCATTGAGCTGCGCGCCGGTGTAGAGCCCCAACTGGGTCCGCGCCGTGCCGAGCACGCCGATGTAATCGCTGATCTGTTTTGGCAGGGTAGCGTCGCCGAACATGTCGGTGAGTTCACCTTGTGCGTTGAACTGCAGGTCGATGTCCGCGCCGGTCATCATCTGCCCGGCGCTGGCGCCGGGCGAGAAGCCCAGCGACCCCTGCAGGCTGACCGCGCCCTGGGCGGGCAGCGGCTGGCCGTTGCCGGTGAGGTCGTCGCGCCCCAGCCGCGGGTTCTGCAGGAACACGGGATTGAGCGTGAAGACCTCATCCGATTCCAGCAGCGGTGCCAGCTGCGGATTGCCGGCGGCGCCGGCCGAGTTCAGCACGCAGGGTTTCTGCTGGCCGCCGCACAGGGCGTTCCTGCCGCTCGCCCAGCCCATGAAGGTGTTGTCCGGCGCCGGGACGGCGCGGAAGGTTTCATTGAAATACGCGTCGACCACATCGATGCTGCAGGTGTGACCCGCCTGGCACTGGTAGGCTCCGGACTCGCTGACCACCATGCCGCCGGGCGGGACCGTCATCTCCACCCTGCAGCCAGCCAGTGTCGCGGCTGCTGCCGCCAACGCCAGCAGCCGCATGGAAAATCGTGAAGCGCCCATGGCCCAGTCCCTCGAGTTTTCCGTCCATACCCGAAAGTATGCGACCCGGCGCGCGCGCCGCCCATGGGGGGATTTCCTCATTTTCACCGGCGCGGCAGAGCCGGTGATAAACTGCGCCGATGAATCTCGATCACGACAGGATCTGCGCCGCGCTGCAACAGACTGCGGCGGAGGAAATCATGCCCCTGTGGCGCAATCTCGAAGCGCACCAGGTAGAGCTCAAGCGCCCGGACGATGCGGTGACCGTGGCGGACCGGGCCAGCGAAGCCGCACTCGGCAAGCGCCTGGCCGCGCTGCTGCCCGGCTCCCTGGTAATCGGCGAGGAGAGCGTCCACGCAGACCCCGCGCTGCTGCACACACTCGAGGGCGACGCGCCGGTGTGGGTGCTGGACCCGCTGGACGGCACCAATAATTTCGCCGCCGGCGAAGGGCCGTTCGCGGTGATGGCGGCGCTGGTCCTCGGCGGGGAAACCGTCGGCGCCTGGATTCACGACCCGGTGCGCGGCAGCACGCTGCAGGCAGAGCGCGGGGCGGGTGCCTGGCTGGACGGTACGCGGCTGCAGGTTCAACCGTATGCCGGGCCCGCAGCGCAGCTCCGCGGCGCCTTCGGCGGAAAGTACCTGCCCCCGGGGCTGTTCCAGCCCGCCAGCGTCGGCGTGCAATCGCTGGGGCCATCGCTGGCCAGCGGCTGCGCCGCCTACGACTACTACTGCCTGGTCACCGGCCAGTACCAGTACCTGTTCTACTACCGCACGCTGATCTGGGACCACGCCCCCGGCGTACTCATCGCCGCGGAGGCCGGTGCGACCACCGGCCGCTACGACGGCGCGCCCTACCGGCCGGCCACCGGCGAAACGGGCCTGATCTGCGCCTGCGACACCGGTGCCTGGGCCACGGTGCGCGACACCCTGCTGCCGGACCCGGCCATGCGCGAACAGGGGGCAGCCAGCGGCCGGCAATGAAGCGACGCGGTGGTTTTCTCCCGGTTCTGTTGCTGTGCCTCCTGCTGGCGGGCGGGCTGCCGCGCGCAGTCGTCGCCGCGCCACCGGCGCCACACGCAGGGCTCTGGCTGCTCGTCGATACACAGGCGCTGGAGCTCTCGGTGATGCGCGGCGACCAGTTGGTGAAACGCTACGAGAATATCGCCATCGGCAGCGGCGGCACCTCGCGCGACAAGCTGGTCGGCGACCAGAGCACGCCGCTGGGCGAATACCACATCACCGAAATCCGCCCCAGCGTGCACTTCGACCTGTTCCTGGCCATCGACTACCCCGGCCCGGAAGATGCGCTGCGTGCGGTGCGCGGCGGGCGGCTGGGCGCGGAAGATTACCGCCGCATCCAGCTGGCCCACGCCCGCGGCGAGCCACCGCCGCAGGATACCCGCCTCGGCGGGCACCTCGGCATCCACGGCCTCGGCGCCGGCGACCCGGATATCCAGGCCAACATCAACTGGACGAATGGCTGCATCGCGCTGTCGAACGAGCAGGTTGAGGAACTGGCGCGGCTGGTGGCGACTGGCACACCCGTCAGGATACGCTAATCTCCATACGCTGGGATTTCCGGCACTGTGCCGTTTCTGCAACCCGATCCAATCGTAGGAGTAGACATTATGAAAACCCTGATCAAATCGACCGCAACCGGACTCGCACTGACCGCGCTCGTAGGCCTGACCGGCTGCGCCACCACCTCCGACCTCGATGCCCTGCGCTCGGAGATGATGACCAAGATCGACCAGGCCAACGCCACCGCGGACAAGGCGGCGGCGGACGCCGCGGCGGCGCGCCAGGATGCGGCGGCGGCGAAGGCGACCGCCGAACAGGCGAACGCCACCGCCGCGGATACCAGCGAAAAGCTGGACCGCATGTTCAAGAAGTCCATGTACAAATGAGCACCGCGCCGGTCGTGTCCTGCCTTAGCGTGAGATCACGACCGGCATCCCGCTGGGCGCCGCAAGCGCCTTTTCCACCGCCTGGTCATCCACCCGGGCCAGGCGGCCGAACAGCGCCGCGTCGATAGCGGCCTCCGCCTGCGCGCGCAGCTGCGCTGCCGTCCCGGCATCCTCTTCCAGTGCCGGGTGCACCTCGAGATAGAGCTCCCCGTCGAACCAGCCCGCCTTGACCGGCTGGTTGATGATGAGTACCGGCGTACCCACGGCTACCTGGCCGAACAACTGCTCGATATCTTCCGGCAGCAGGCGAATGCAGCCGTGGGAAACCCGCATGCCGACGCCGAACTCCTTGTTGGTGCCGTGCATCAGGTAGCCGGGAATCCCCAGCCGCAGGGCGTACTGCCCCAGCGGGTTGTCCGGACCGGGCGGCACCACCGCCGGCAGCGGGTCGCCCTGGGCGGCGTGCTCCTCGCGAATGCTCTTCGGCGGGCGCCAGCTGGGGTCGCGCTCCCTGGAAATGATGCGCGTCTTGCCCAGCGGCGTGGCCCAGTCCATGCGGCCGATGCTCACCGGGTAGGTGTAGACCCGCGCCTCCTCGCCCTTTGCCGGCCTGGGGTAGTAGTAGACCCGCATCTCCGGCAGGTTCAGCACCACGCCGGTGTAGGGCGTGGGCGGCAGGATGAAGCGCAGCGGCAGCACCACCGGGGTGCCGGCGCCGGGCAGCCAGCGGTCGACCTCCGGGTTGGCCAGCAGGATGGCCTCCTGGCCGACGTCCTCGCGCCGGGCGATATCGATCAGCGTGTCCTGGGGGCGGGCGTAGATCACCCGCACCGCGCCGACCAGGTCGTGCTCCTGGCCGGGCATGGGAAAACTGGCCGCGCTGGCAAGGCCGGCGAACAGGAGCAGGGGCAGCAATAACAGCAGGGGCATGGTGTGATACGCGCGTCCTACCAGGCGGCGACCGCGCCGTCCTTGCGCATCTCCGTAGCGCCGGTATAGACACCGGTTTGCGGATCGCGCCAGATCGCCTCGTAGCCGCCGAACATCACGCCGTTGGAGACGATCTCCACTTTATGGCCCATGGCGCGCAGGCGTTCCACCGTGGCCCGGGGCACGCCCGGTTCGAGGTACAGTGTGCCCAGCGGGTCCTCGTCCACGGCGGTGGGCTGGCGCCCGCCCTCGTGCATGAAGCGCGCCGCGTCGCCGGCCGCCTGCAGGTTCATGCCGTAGTCGATGATATTTACCAGGATCTGTACGTGGCCCTGGGGCTGCATGGAGCCGCCCATCAGGCCGAAACTCATCAGCGGCTGCCCGTCCTTCATCAAGAAGGCCGGGATGATGGTGTGGAAGGGGCGCTTGCCAGGGGCGTAGACATTGGCGTGGCCGGGCTCCAGCGCGAACAGCTCACCGCGGTCCTGGAACATGAAGCCCAGCCCGTCGGCCACCATGCCCGAACCCATGCCGCGGTAGTTGGACTGGATCAGGGAGACCATCATGCCATCCTTGTCCGCCACGGTGAGGTAGGTGGTGTCGCCGGCGCCCTCGACCTTCACGTCGCCGGGGGCGACATCCGCGCTGGCGCGCTGCGGGTCGATCAGGGCGAAACGCTCGCGGCCGTAGGCGTCGGAGAGTAGCGTCTCCGAGGGAATCTTCGCGAAATCCGGATCGGCGTAATAGCGCGCCACGTCCTCGAAGGCCAGGCGCTTGGCCTCCACCATGTAGTGGAAAACCTCCGCCGAGCCGCGCGGCCACTGCGCCAGATCCACGTTCTTCAGGATCGAGAGCATCTCCAGCGCGGCGAAGCCCTGGCCGTTGGGCGGCAGTTCGTAGACGTCGTAACCGCGGTACTCGACACTCTCCGGTGTCACCCACTCGCCATGGTGGGCGGCGAAATCCGCGTACTCCAGGCCGCCGTCCATGGGCGCGAAGTAATCTGCCATGGCGTGGGCCAGCCGCCCCTTGTAGAAGACGTCGCGGCCATCCAGCGCGATGGCTTCCAGGGTGTCGCCGAGATCCGGGTTAGTGAACAGCTCCCCCGCCACCGGCGCCTCGCCGCCGCGGAACCAGGTGTCGCGGATATTCTCCAGCTCGGGACGCTCGGCGTAGATTCGCTGGAAATACGCCCAGCTGCGATCCAGGTAGTAAGCGATCACCGGCGACACGGGAAACCCGTTGCGGGCGTAGTCGATGGCCGGCGCCAGGTCCTCGCTCATGGCCAGCTTGCCGAAGCGCTCGTGCAGGGCGAACCAGGCGTCCACCGTGCCGGGGACGGTCACCGGCAGCGGCCCCATGGAGGGAATGCCCTTGTAATCCGCGGGAATCTCGCCGCTCGCCTTCAGTCGCTCGATCCGCGCCTGCAACCGGGCCAGGCTCTGCCCCTGCGGCGAGCGCCCGGAACCGTTGTAGCCGTAGAGCTTGCGCGTGGCGGGGTCCCAGACGATGGCGAAGAGGTCGCCGCCGATGCCGTTGCCGGTGGGTTCCATCAAGCCCAGCGCCGCGTTGGCGGCGATGGCGGCGTCCACCGCGGAACCGCCCTCCTTGAGCACGTCCAGCGCCACCTGCGAAGCCAGCGGCTGGGCGGTCGCGGCCATGCCGTGGCTGGCGTGGACCGGGCTGCGCGACCAGGCCGGCGGGATCGGGCGGCCGCCGGGGCCGAGTTCAACGTCCACGGGCTGCTCCGGATTCCCCGGGGGGGCCTGCCCGCCACTGGCCGCGGCTGGAGGCTGTGTCGACACTGTTGGCGAGGTGCCGCAGGCGGCGAGCAGGGCGACTACGGGCAGGATCCGGCATAGGAGTCTCATCGGCAATCAACTTGTCGGCTACTTCGTGAGGCACAGCATAGCGCAACTGGGCAGGCGCTTCAGCGCGGCGCGCGGGTCTGGACAGTGCGCGGCGCAGGGCCGACCATAGGGGCCCTTTGCACGGTGGACAGCGCATGCTCGAAGCAACCCCCGAGATTTACCGCGGGCTGAAATACCCCTTCGGCCGCAAACCCGACATCCGGCCCGGCAAGCCGGTGGAAGTTGCCCCCGGCGTTTTCTGGGCGCGCTTCGCCATGCCCATGTCTCTGGACCACATCAACCTGTGGCTGTTGGAAGACGGCGATGGCTGGACCATCGTCGACACCTGCCTGGACATCCCCTCCACCCGCGAGACCTGGGAGACCATCTTCGCGGATTTCATGGGGGGCCGGCCGGTCACCCGCGTGATCTGCACCCACCTGCACCCGGATCATGTCGGCTCCGCCGGCTGGCTCACCGCGCGTTTCGACTGCGACCTGTGGATGTCGCGGGAGGAGTTCCTGATGTGCAAGGCGCTCACCGCGGACACCGGACGCCCGGCGCCAGAGGTGGCGCTGCGCTTCTACCGCCGGGCCGGCTGGACCGAGGACCAGCTGGAAGTCTACAAGCAGCGCTTCGGCCAGTTCGGCCAGTACGTCTCGCCCCTGCCGGACAGCTTCCACCGCCTGGCAGACCAGGAAACCATCACCATCGGCGGCAACTACTGGCAGCTGCTGGTGGGGCGCGGCCACTCGCCGGAGCACGTCTCGCTGTACTGCCCGGCGCTGAAGCTGCTGATCTCCGGGGACCAGGTACTGCCACGCATCACCCCCAACGTCAGCGTCTTCCCCACCGAGCCCGAGGGCGACCCGCTGCGCGAATGGCTGGCGTCGAACGCGGCCTTCCGCGATTCGCTGCCCGGCGACCTGCTGGTGCTGCCAGCCCACGAGGCGCCTTTCTTCGGCCTGCACCACCGCCTGGGCCAGGTGATCGAATCGCACAATCGCGACCTGCGCGAACTGTTCGACTTTCTCGGCGAGCCCAAGCGCGTGGTCGATTGCTTCCCTGCGCTGTTCAAGCGCAGGATCGACGACACGCTGATCGGCGCGGCCACCGGCGAGACCCTGGCCCACCTCAACTGCCTGCTGCGCCGCCGTCGCATCACCCGGCGCAGCGACGAGCGCGGCGTCTACTGGTACCGCAAGATCGCCGCAACTGCCGAGGCTGACGCCTGAGTTACGCCCCGGCCGCCGCGCGTCTCGCGCAGGTGGCCGGGATTCCTGCTACCATAGATTGCAAATCACAGCAGCGCCCAGAACGCTGTACCGGGAGGCATGGATCTCCCCCGGAAAAACCGCTTGCGCCCGCAATCGTGCCGGAGACAGGGTCGTTACAGTCCCGCTCCGTGCACGCCAGACAATCTGTTCCTGCATCCAGCCTGAGGCACATGCGAATGAGTCAATTGGTCGATCTGGTGATTTTCGGCGGCACCGGTGATCTCTCCACCCGCAAGCTGTTACCCGCCCTGTTCCAGCTGCATCGCCACGGCCTCGCCGAGCGCCTGCACCGCATCGTCGCCACCGGGCGCACCGACACCACCACGGATATCTTCCGCGACGAGGCCCGCGGCAACCTGCTGAAGTTCCTGCCCGAGGGCAGCTGGAGCGACGCCATCTGGGAGGAGTTCTGCCAGCGCCTGCACTATGTGCGCGTGGAGGCCGCCCACCCGGAACACTATTCCGACCTGGCCGACCTGCTGAACGCTGACGGCGACCTGGCCGGCGAGAAGGACGAGGCCACCGGCAGGCTGTACTACCTCGCCACGCTGCCGGCGCTGTACGGCGAGATCTGCCACCAGTTGCAGGCGGCCGGACTGGTCGACTCCTCCAGCCGGGTGGTGCTGGAAAAACCCCTGGGCCACGACCTCGCCTCCTGCCACGCCATCAACCACGCGGTGGCGCAGGTGTTCGACGAGGAATCCACCTTCCGCATCGACCACTACCTCGGCAAGGAGACGGTGCAGAACCTGCTGGCGCTGCGCTTCGGCAACCAGCTGTTCCACCCGATGTGGAACAACACGTTCATCGAAAGCGTGCAGATCACCGTCGCCGAGGAGATCGGCGTGGCCGGCCGCGGCAGCTATTACGCCGATACCGGCGCCCTGCGCGACATGGTGCAGAACCACCTGCTGCAGGTGTTGTCCATCGTCGCAATGGAGCCGCCCGCCACCCTGCAACCCGGGGATATCCGCGACGAGAAAATGAAGGTGCTGCGCTGCCTGGAGCCGATCACCGCCGCCAATGTCGGCGAGAATACGGTGCGCGGGCGCTACGCCGCCGGCGCCGTGGCGGGCGAGGCGGTGCGCGGTTTTCTCGAAGAGGACGCGTTCCACGACGCCGACACCACCGAGACCTTCGTCGCCCTCAAGGTGAACATCAACAACTGGCGCTGGGCCGGCGTGCCCTTTTACCTGCGCACCGGCAAGCGCCTGTCGCGGCGCTACTCGGAGATCGTCATCGAGTACCGGCGGCAGCCGTTCTCACTGTTCGCCAACGACCCGCAGGAGCTGACCAACAAGCTGGTCATCCACCTGCAGCCGGAGGAGAGTATCAGCCTGCACACGCTGAACAAGAAGCCGGGGCTGCGCAGCAAGCTCAAGCTGCAGCCGGTAGAGCTGCACCTCACCGACGACGACGAGCGCCACGATGACAGCTACGACGCCTACGAGCGCCTGCTGCTGGACGCCCTGCACGGCGACCAGACCCTGTTCATGCGCCGCGACGAGGTGGAGACCGCCTGGCGCTGGATCGACACCATCATCGCCGCCTGGGAAGATGCCGGCACGCCGATCAAGAACTACAACGCGGGCACCATGGGGCCCAACGCGGCCACCGCCCTGGTCGCCGTGGACGGTCGGCAGTGGCATGAGTGAATGGCGGGAGTTCGACAGCCGCGACGCCCTGGACACCGCGCTGGCCGGGCATCTCGCGCGACTGCTCGCGCGCGACATCGAATCCCGGGGCAGCGCCAGCCTCGCGGTCTCCGGCGGCAGCACGCCGAAGGGCATGTTCGCCCGGCTCGCCGCCCAGTACCTGCCCTGGGAGCAGGTGTGGATCACCCTGGTGGACGAGCGCTGGGTGGGCCCGGACAGCCCCGACTCCAACGAGCGACTGGTGCGCGATAACCTGCTCACCGGCCCCGCTTCGCGGGCGAACTTCGTCGGCATGAAGACAGCCCACGCCGACGCCGGCGACGGCCTGGCCGAGGCCACCCGCAGGCTCGCGGGCCTGCCGCAACCCTTCAGCTGCGTGGTGCTGGGCATGGGCGGCGACGGCCACACCGCCTCCTGGTTCCCGCAGGCTGACAATCTCGCACAACTGCTGGATCCGGCGGGCGAGGCAATGCTCGGCACCTGCGACCCGGTGACCGCGCCACACCAGCGCATCACCCTGACCCTGCCGGTGGTGCTGCGCAGCCGCGAGATCATTCTGCATATCACCGGCGAGGACAAGCGCGCGGTGCTCGCCGCGGCGGTGGAGCAGCACTACCCCGTCGCCGCGATCACCGCGCAGACCGCCAACCCCGCAACCATCTGGTGGGCACCCTGATGACCGACGACAGACTCGACGCAATCACCCGACGCATCACCGAGCGCAGCCGCGAATCCCGCGCCGCCTACCTGCGGCGCATGGACGCCATGCGCGGCAACGGACCAACCCGCAAGCACCTGTCCTGCTCCAACCTCGCCCACGGCTTTGCCGCCTGCGGCAGCGACGACAAGCAGACCCTGCGGCTGACCGAGGCGGCCAACCTCGGCATCGTCAACGCCTACAACGACATGCTCTCCGCGCACCAGCCGCTGGAGACCTACCCCGCCATCATCAAGGCGGCGGCCCACGAGATGGGCTGCACCGCGCAGGTCGCCGGCGGCGTGCCGGCGATGTGCGACGGCGTCACCCAGGGCGCCGAGGGCATGGAGCTGTCGCTGTTCAGCCGCGACGTGATCGCCGCCGCCACCGCGGTGGCGCTGTCCCACAACATGTTCGACGGCGCCCTGTGCCTGGGCGTGTGCGACAAGATCGTGCCCGGCCTGCTGATCGGCGCGCTGTCCTTCGGCCACCTGCCGGTGATCTTCGCCCCCGGCGGCCCCATGCACTCGGGCCTGTCGAACAAGGAAAAGGCCGCCGTGCGCCAGCAGTTCGCCGAGGGCAAGGTCGGCCGCGACAAGCTGCTGGAGGCGGAGTCCGCCGCCTACCACAGCCCCGGTACCTGCACCTTCTACGGCACCGCCAACAGCAACCAGATGCTGATGGAAGTGATGGGCATCCACATTCCCGGCGCCGCCTTCGAGAATCCGGGCACGCCCCTGCGCGACGCATTGACCCGCGGCGCCGCCCAGCGCCTGTGCCGCATCACCGCGCTGGGCGACAGCTACACGCCCCTGTGCGATGTGGTGGACGAAAAGAGCATCGTCAACGCGCTGGTCGGCCTGCTCGCCACCGGCGGCTCCACCAACCACAGCATCCACTGGATCGCCATCGCCCGCGCCGCCGGCGTCATCATCGACTGGCAGGATTACCACGACCTCTCGGCAATCACTCCGCTGGTGGCCCGGGTCTACCCCAACGGCAGCGCCGACGTGAACCACTTCCACGCCGCCGGCGGCTCCGCCTACGTGATCCGCACCCTGCTGGAGGCGGGGCTGCTGCACGAGGACGTCACCACCAACTGGGGCAAGGGCCTGTCGCTGTACACGCAGGAGCCGCGCCTGCTGGACGGTGAATTGCAGTATGTGGACGGGGTGGCGGAGAGCGCCGATACCGCCGTATTGCGCCCGGCCAGCGAGCCGTTCTCGCCCGAGGGCGGCCTGCGCCTGCTCACCGGCAACCTCGGCCGCTGCGTGATCAAGACCTCCGCCATGGCCCGCGAGCACTGGGTGATCGAGGCGCCGGCGCGGGTGTTCGAGACCCAGGAGTCGCTCAAGCACGCTTTCGAGGCGGGCGAACTGGAACAGGACTTCGTCGCCGTGGTGCGCTACCAGGGCCCGGGCTCCAACGGCATGCCGGAACTGCACAAGCTCACCCCCTACCTCGGCGTGTTGCTGGATCGCGGATTCAAGGTGGCGCTGGTGACCGACGGACGCATGTCCGGCGCCTCCGGCAAGGTGCCGGCGGCAATCCACCTGACGCCGGAGGCTTCGCAGGGCGGCGCCATCGGCAAGGTGCGCGACGGCGACGTGGTGCGGCTGGACGCCGAGAGCGGCGTGCTGGAATGCCTGGTCAATGCCGACGACTGGACGGCGCGGGAGATCGCCCCGCGCGCCTCGGACGACTGCGAGTGGGGTATCGGCCGGGAGCTGTTCGGCTTCATGCGCCGCGCGGTGGGCGACGCCGAGGACGGCGCCAGCGTGTTCTTCGATTGATCCACGCCTGAACCGCCGACATCCCGCTACGCGCGCGATCGCCTTTGTAGGAGCCTGCTACGCAGGCGATCGCCTGCGTAGCAGGCTCCTACAGTCCCGCGCAGAGCGCGCTCCTACGGCCGCTGGGTGCGCACCAGGTTCTGCAGCAGGATGATAGCGTCGGCGGCCAGGGATTCCCGGCTGTCGAAGTTGTCGCGCCAGATATTGTCCGGGTACGCCGGCTGGCGGCCCGCGCCGAAGGCCTGCACCACCAGCCAGCCCTGGTAATCGAGGAAGGCCAGCGTGGCGAAGGTCTCCTGCCAGTGCACCTGACCCCGCCCCAGCTCGCCGCGGTGACTCTCCGACAGGCGCACGTGCACCAGCCGGTCGCCGGCGCTTGGCAGGCTGCGCGCCGGGTTGAACTCCTCCAGCAGGGCGTGGAAGGTGTTGTAGGTGACGCCGAGGTTGTCCATCCCGACGTCGCGGCACATGCGCACGGCATCCTCCGCCGAGTTGACCAGGTAGGCGTCGAAGCGGCTCTGGAATTCCAGCGCCAGGGTGATGCCCAGGGTCTCGGCATGCTCCGCGGCAATTCGCAGGCAGCGGCGGCTCCACTCCCATTCGCGATCCGTGGGCGGATTGCCGCTGAAATAACCCTGCGCCTGGAAAAATCCGCCGACCAGCAGCTCGCTGCCCAGCAGCGCCGCCTCGTCCAGCCGGGCCTTGAGGTAGTCCGCCGCCCGCGCGCGGGTGCGCGCGTCGGTGGCGATGGGGTTGGCCTGCACCGGCAGGCGCACGCTGGCGGTCACCTCCAGGTCCAGGTCCTCCAGGGCGACCCGCAACAGCTTCAGCGCGGATTTGCCCTGCCCCGCCACCGGGATCTCCACGCCCTGGTAGCCGAGATAGGCAAGCCGCTCGAATACAGGCAGTTCAGCGACTCCGGTGTTGTCGCCCCACAGCCGCATGTCGATGCCGAACTTGACGTCCACCCCTGCGCCCCTTTCTGTTTTTCTCGGGCCAGCATGCCACGGCAGCGCTTGCGGGCGGGAGGACTAAGTCCATAAAAGCGCACATTGCCCGCTACGCAGCCCGCTGCCGTGGGGCAGCGGCGTGAAAATTTCCACAAATTCTGTGGTGATCCGCCCCCCCGCAGGGCAGATCTCGCGTTATGATTGGCTGTTTACATCCACTGGCGGAATCGAGTTTCAGGCAATGGCGGCGTTCGGCACACACTTCACGGCCCACATGGTTACCAGCTATTTCAGCGCAGGACAGTGGTCTCCGCTGCAGCTCGAACCGGTGGCACCCTTCTCCCTGCACCCCGCCACCCATGTGCTGCACTACGCCAGCGAGTGCTTCGAGGGGCTCAAGGCCTTTCGCAGCGAAGGCGGCGACATCCACCTGTTCCGCCCGGATCGCCACGTGGCGCGCATGCAGCGCAGCGCCGCCCGCCTGATGTTGCCGTCCCCCACCGAACAGGACGTGTTACAGGCGCTGCACATGGCGGTTGCCGCCGCCCGCGACGAGATTCCCGCCTACCCCGGCGCTCTCTACCTGCGGCCGACCCTGTTCGGCACCACCCCGGATATCGGTGCCGCCGCGCGCCCGGCAGACCAGGCCACGTTTTGCGTCCTGCCCTCGCCGGTGGGCGACTACTTCGCCGGCGGCCTGAAGCCGCTGCGGGTCAAGGTCGACGACAAGGCCCAGCGCTCCACTCCCAGCTTCGGCGAGGTGAAGACCGGCGGCAACTACGCCGCGGCCCTGCGCGAAGTACTGCGCGCCAAGGCGGAACTGGACGCCGACCAGGTGCTGTTCTGCCCCGGCGGGGACGTCCAGGAGACCGGCGCGGCCAACTTCGTGCTGATCGACGGCGACGAACTGCTGACCAAGCCGCTGGACGGCACCATCCTGCCCGGGGTCACCCGCGACAGCATTCTCACCCTGGCCGCCGCGGCCGGGCTCGAGGTCGTCGAGCGCAACTTCACCGTGGCCGAGCTGCTCGAACGCGCGCCGCGCGCCGAGGCCGCGCTCACCGGCACTGCCGCCGTACTCACCCCGGTGGGCGAGCTGGTGTTCGAGGGCAGGACGATCCAGGTCGGCGACGGCCAGATGGGCCCCTGGTCGGCGCGACTGCGGGACCAGCTGTGCGCCATCCAGAGCGGCGCCGCCGCTGACCCCCACGGCTGGCGCGTGGCGCTGCAGGAAGCCTGAGCGTGCGACGCTACGTCGCCGTCGACCCCGCAGACCAGAGCCTCTCCATCGGGACGGACGCCGTCCCCGAGCCCGCGCCCGGTGAACTGCTGATCGCAGTAACGGCCGCCGGGCTCAACCGCGCGGACCTGCTGCAGCGGGCCGGGCTCTACCCGCCGCCCGAGGACGCCTCGCCGATCATGGGCCTGGAGGTGTCCGGGCACGTGCAGGCGCTTGGCGAGGGCGTGCAGGGCTGGTCCGTCGGCGACCCGGTGTGCGCCCTGACCCACGGCGGCGGCTACGCCGACCACGCGGTGGCACCGGCCAGCCAGTGCCTGCCGGTTCCCACCGGCATGGCGGTGGAGGATGCCGCCGGCCTGCCCGAAGCCCTGTTCACCGTCTGGCACAACCTGTTCCAGCGGGCGCAGCTGCGCCCCGGCGAGCGCGTGCTGGTCCACGGCGGCGCCAGCGGCATCGGCACGCTGGCCATCCAGGCCTGCCGGGCTTTCGGCCACGCCGTCTACACCACCGCCGGCAGCGACGACAAATGCGCCGCCCTGCAGCGACTGGGGGCAACCCGCGCGGTCAACTACCGCACGGAAGACTTCGAGCAGGTACTCACGGACCTGGGCCTGAAGGACCGTATCGAGGTGATCTTCGACATGGCGGGCGGCGACTTCATCCAGAAGAACTTCAACCTCGCAGCACCGGAGGCAAGACTGGTCTCCATCGCGTTCATTCGCGGGTTCAAGGCCGAGGTGAATTTCGCCCCGCTGCTGTTCAAGCGCCTGACATTCACAGGCTCCACACTGCGCGCCCAGAGTTTCGAGCAGAAGCGGGTGATGGCGCAGGAGATCCGCGAGCAGCTGTACCCCCACCTCGACAGCGGGGCCATCGTGCCGGTCATCGACAGCGTGTATGCGCTGGAGGACGTCGCCGCCGCTCACGAGCGCATGAACGGCGGCGGCCACATGGGAAAAATACTGCTGCGCATGTAACCCGTCACTTGCCGGGTGCTGTCCGGAAGTGGAAGATGGCGGGTTTTGAAGCCCGGCTAACACCCGCCACGGAGCAGCCTGCATGATCCGCCGTACTCCCTTCGTACTCTTCCCGTTCCTGTTATGCCTCTCCCTGTTCGCCGCCTGTGGCGAATCCGGCAAACCGGCCAGCGGCGAGGGATCGCCGGAGGCTGCAGAGCAGTCGGCGGACGGCGATGTCGGGGATCCTTCGGGGTTCGCCCCCACCGCGGGCGAGGCGAGCATCGAGGAGTTGCGCCGCCTGCGCAAACCCTGGACCGGCGACCTCGACGGTATGGCCGAGCGCCGGGTACTGCGGCTACTGACGGTCTACAGCCCCGGCCGTTACTACCTGGAGGACAACGGCGAGGAAAAAGGGGTTACCAAGGAGATGGCGGTACGCTTTGAGGATTTCCTCAACAAGCGCTTTGGCAAGAAGACCGTGCGCATGCATGTGGCCATTATCCCGCTGGCCCGCAGCCAGCTGATCCCTGCGCTGCTCGCCGGCTACGGCGACCTGGTCAACGCCGGCCTCACCATCACCAGTGAACGCAAGCAGGACTTCGACTTCAGCATACCTGCCAGCAGACCCCTGTCAGAAGTCCTGGTCACCGGCCCCACTGCACCGCCCCTGGCGGGCATCGACGACCTCTCGGGCAAGACCGTCTACGTGCGCCAGTCCAGCAGCTACCGGGAGAGCCTCGAGGCGCTGAACAAGGAGTTCGCCGGACGCAAGCTGCCGCCCGTGGATATCCAGCCCGTCTCCGAATACCTCGAGGACGACGACCTGATCGAGATGGTAGACCGGGGGCTGCTGCCCTGGGTGGTCGTGGATTCCTACAAGCCCAAGCTGTGGAAGGGCGTGTTCGAAAACATCGCGGTGCGCGACGACATCGTGCTGCGCGAGGGCGGGCAACTCGGCTGGGCCTTCCGCAAGAACAGCCCGCAGTTGGCCGCGGCGGTCAACGAATTCCTCAAGCACAACCGCGAGGGCACGCTGTTCGGCAACATGATGAGGCAGCGCTACATCCAGGATTTCGACTACGCCGCCCACGCGCTGGGCGACCGCGACTACCAGCGCTTCCTCGAGTTACAGCACATCTTCGAAAAGTACGGTGAGCAGTACGAGGTGGACTACCTGCTGGCGGCGGCCCAGGGTTACCAGGAGTCGCGGCTGGACCAGAGCAAGCGCAGCAAGGCGGGCGCGATCGGTGTCATGCAGATGTTGCCGAGCACCGCCCGCGACCGCAACGTCGACATTCCGGACATCAGCAAAACCGACCCCAACATCCACGCCGGCATCAAGTACGTCGCGTTCCTGCGCGGGCGCTACTTTTCCGACGAGGGCATCGATCACCTGAACGGCACGCTGCTGGCGCTCGCCGCCTATAACGCCGGCCCGTCGCGCATCGCCAGGCTGCGCAAGGAGGCCGCCGGACTCGGCTACGACCCGAACCAGTGGTTCGACAACGTTGAACTGGTAGTGGCAAAGGACATCGGCGGCGAGACGGTGCGCTACGTGGCCAATATCTTCAAATACTATATCGCCTACCGCTTTGCCGTCGCAGAGCAGGCCAACCGCGCCGAGGCGCGCGAGCGCGCCGGGCTGGGTTCGGGAGATTAACCCGGCGCCCGGCGTGGCCGGGCTGCCGGAAGCGTTGAATCAGCTCGCGCTCAGGATGCGGCGGCTTTTTTCTTCGGCGCTGCTTTCCTGGCGGGCGCTTTTTTCTTTGCCGGGGCCTTTTTCTTCGCAGGCGCCTTTTTCTTGCCGGGGGCTTTCTTTTTCACGGCTGCTTTCTTTTTCGCCGCGGCTTTTTTCGCGGGCGCTTTCAGGCCGGCTTTCCTGAACGCCTTCTCGACCATGCTGGCCGCCTGGTCAGCCGCCTTGGCCTTGCGCTCCACCAACATCAGGTCCGCCTTAACCAGGCCGTATTTCTGCGCCGCCTCGTAAGCGGCGACTGCGACCTGCGCCACAGCTTCCGCCAGGTCCTGCACCTGCTTGACCAGCGCATCCACTTTCTTCTGGTTCTGCGGCGTTGCCTTTGCCTTTAACGTGGCACGCGCCTTCTTCAGCCGATCGCTGGCGCTGCGGTGACGCTTGCGCGCCGCATCCAGCTCGCGCTTCGCCTGCGCCTGTGCCTTATCGCTTTCCGCTAACAGCTTCTTGCGAAGCTGATCCACTTTCTTGTTGGCCTCGGCGGCCAGCTTTGTGGCCTGGGCCAGTTCCTTATCCAGCATGATCGCGCTCACTCTGTGTTGTGATGGGATACAGCGTTGCCAGTGTAAAACCAAAGTCGCGGGCTGTAACGCGCAAATTTTGCACAGGGAACCGTAGGAGCCTGCTACGCAGGCGATCGAGATTGGCGATCGCGCGCCGTAGGAGCATGCTACGCAGGCGATCGGGATTGGCGATCGCGCGCAGAGCGCGCTCCTACTTTTTCAACTGCAGGAGGAAGTTCGCGGCGGCCAGCAACTGCTCCTGGCTGAGGTGACCCTGCGGCGGCATCTCGGGATAGTCGTCGCGCTTTTTCACCGGGTGCGCCGCATACGCCGCGATACCTTCCGGGTCATCCATGTACAGCGCCTGGATCACCTGGGTCGGCGGGCCGATCATGCGGGTGTTGTAGGCGTGGCAGCCGGCGCAGATGCCGTAATAGGTGAGCTTGCCGATATCCACGTTTTCCAGGCCGCGGGGCGGCACCGGTTTGGCCAGCGTGTAACTGACGACGTTGGTGGTGGTGTCGATATCGCAGTCGCTGTACTTGTCGATGCCGATGCTGCGGTAGCGCTCGCGGTGGTTGATACAGCCGTCGTCCATGCCGACGGTATCGACGATATCCGGGCCGCGGGTTTCCAGCTGCGCGGCGAGAAACGCGCGCACCACCGGAGCGGGCGCATTGCCGTTGTTGCGCATCACGTTATCCAGCAGCTTGGGGCGGTTCGGGTGCGGTTCGGATTCCGGGTCGTTGGGAATATTGGTGGCCAGGGAGAAGTCGGTGAGGATGATGCCCACCGAGTCGTTGCCGGTGATGATGTTGCGCTCGATCACCACGTCGTCGCAGGCCATGATCAGCATGCCGGTACCGGCCGGGACATTGGAGACGATGGAACCGGGAATGGCGAAGTTCTCGTGGTTGTTGTTCAGCACGAAGTTGTTGCGGATGATCACGTCGCCGCAGGTCTTGATCGGCAGGCCCGGTGTGACGAAGGCGAGGATGCCGCCGGTGTTGTCGTACACGTGGTTGCCCTCGACCAGCGCGGTGCGGCTGTTCTCGATCTCGATGCCGGCCACGCTCTCGAATACCTGGTTGTAGACCACGTCGACGTTGTCCGACATGCCCACGTAGATCGCCGCGTCCTCGATGCCCGAGAGGATGTTGTGGGAGACGATGCCGTTCTTGCCCAGCTGCGGGAAGATACCGTAAACCCCGGTATCCACCACGATGTTGTTGCGAATGATGAAGTTGTTACCCGCCTGCCCCATCACCCCGTTGCCCTTGTAGTGGGTGATGTAGAAGTTCTCCACCGTGGTGCCGTTGCCGGAGTAGAGGATCGCGTCGTTGCGTATGCCCTCGCCCTCCAGCACCGGGTACTTGTCCTCCTGGATGACGCCGGACAGGGTGATGTTGTCCTTGTCGATGTATACCGTTTCCTTGTAGGTACCGGGCATGACCTTGATCACCGCACCGGGCTGGGCCTTCGCGACTGCATCCTGTATCGACTCGCCGTCGCGCACCACGATGACTTCACCGCTGGTGGGCGTCCGCAGGCTGCGCACCGCGGCTTTCTCGTTGGCGCTGACTTCGGCGCTGCCGGCGGAGGCGAACTCGGCCTTTGGCTGCACCGGCACCTGGATCACCGTTGGTTCGGGCTGGTTGCTGACACCTGCGAAATAGCCGCCGGCGAGCAGGGCTGCCGCGGCGATGACAAGGAGGATCTTGCGCATGAATTACTCCCCGGCTGAACCGGAATCTGGGGCTGGCCCATTGTGAACCGGCGACAATCCCGATGGCAACCGCGCGGGCACTTCGGGCATGAAACTCTGGTCGGTGAGGGTGGCGAGGAAGTCCACCAGGCGGTCCAGCTCCTCGTCCGAGAGATTCGGGTTCCAGATATGCCAGTGAATATTGAGTTTCTCGCCCGGCGGCACCGCGTGACCGCGCCCGCCATTGTAGAACGCCACCGCTTCACGCAAGGTGCCGAAACGCCCCGAGTGCATATAGGGCGCTGTGAGCGCGATATTGCGCAGGCTGGGCACCTTGAAACCGCCGCGCAGGCTGGGGTCGCCGGTCGGCACCTGCGCCCCGGGGTCCAGCGGACGGCCGTCCGGTTCCGGCGTGCCTATCACCGCAATCTGCTGGTTGCTGAACAGCGGCGGCGTGTGGCACTCGGCACAGCGGGCGACGAAGGAGCGGAACACGTTGAGCCCCTCCTTTTCCGGCCCGGTCAACGCATCCGCGTAGCCGTGGGCATACTGGTCGTAGCGGCTGTTCAGTGAGATCAACGAAGTCTCGAAGGCGGTAATGGCGGTGTAGACCTGGTCCTGGGTGATGCCGGCTCCCGCCTCAGCCTGCGGGTACGCCCGGGCAAACAACTCGCGGTACGCGGGAATGCCGTTCAGCGTATCCAGCAGTACCTGCGGGCTGTTTGCCATCTCGCGCGGGTCGTAGAGGGGCCCGTGGATCTGCGCCTCCAGGGAATCGGCGCGGGCGTCCCAGAACAGGTGTTCCTGGAAAGCGACGTTCCACAGGCTGGGCGCCGAGCGCTCCAGCAGTTCGCCGTGCATGCCGCGGCTGCGCGGCAGGCCGTCGGTGAACGCGTGTTCCGGCTGGTGGCAACTGGCGCAGGACATGCTGTGATCAGCCGAGAGCACCGGGTCGAAGAACAGGTAGCGGCCGAGGTCGATCTGCTGCGGGGTAAAGCCGTCGCGCCACTTCGGCAGCCCGGTCTTCAGTCCGCCGACGCCGGCGGAACGCAGCGAGGGATACTGCTGGTAGAGGCTGCGCAGTTCACAGTGGCCCTGCACCGGCTCGAAGCCCGGGGGGCAGTTGTCGCTGAGGGTTAAGGCAGCCGCTTCTCCCAGCGCTGCGGGCGCGAACAGCCAAAACAGCAGTGCCGCCAGGCGAAACCTCACTGGCCGGCTTCGGCCAGGCTGCGCAGGTAGGCGACCACGTTGCGTACCGCCTGCTCGTCCGGCAGCGTAGCCGCCATGGCGCGCATCTGCCGGCCGGTCTTGTCGTCCGGGTTGGCCCCGCGCGCACCGCTGCGGAAGTCATTCAGCTGGGCCTCCAGGTACCAGTCGTCACTGCCGGCCAGGCGCGGCGAGTGCAGCGCCTTGTTGCCCACCGCGCCGGCGGCGTGGCAGGCGCCGCAGAGCTGGCGGTAGTAATCGCCGCCCAGGGCGATATCCCCGGTGACGGTCGGCTCGGAAGGCGGGCTGTCCAGCGACGAGATATAGGCGGCCACATCCAGCAGCGCCTGCTGGTCGGGCAGGGTTTTCGCCATGCCCGCCATGGTGCGCGCGTGCTCGGAGGCGCCCTCGCCACCGCGCTGGCCGTTGCGGAACTTCTCCAGCTGCGCCGTGATATACACCGGTTCCAGGTGGTTTAGCCGCGGCGCGCCCTGCGCCTGGTTACCCTGGGCCTTGTCGCCGTGGCAGGCGGCGCAGATGGCGTACAGCTTCTGGACGGCCGCGGCGTCCTCCGCCCAGAGGCGGGGGGCGATGCTGCAAAGGGTTGCGAAGGTCAGGGCCAGGAATAATCTCATTGTTTTTCTCCAGTACGGCGGCGGGCGCAGCGAACTTGTATCAGTCGAGGCCCCGTATGATAATTCCAAAACACGCTGCGCTGGAAACCGTCTATTGCAACAGGCGGCAGCGTGCGGGGGGACAAATCCCCCCCGGATGGGCTAGACTCTCGCATACTTTCGCGCTGGCCCCACACCGGCCCAGGGCTCGCGACGGTAACAGGCCGCCGCCAATCCACAGCATGAATCACAGGGAAATCCAGATGGAATTCAACCCGGAAGTACACAGTATCAAGTGTCCCAAGTGCGGGCACGGCATGAATGAAGTCACCTATGGCGACGTGACCATCGATCGCTGCTCCCACTGCCAGGGCCTGTGGTTCGATACCGGGGAAGCCGAGGCGCTCAAGGGCAAGTGGATGGGCGACGCGCTGGACCTGGGCGCGAAGACCGAAGGCCGCAAATGGGACGCGGTAGAGGATATCTCCTGCCCGCGCTGCGGCAAGGACATGGAAAAGCGCTCCGACCCGAAGCAGCCGCACATCTGGTTCGAGGAGTGCGCCGACCACGGCATGTTCATGGACGCCGGCGAATTCACCGATTACAAGCACGAAACCTGGGCGGACTGGTTCCGCAGCCTGATCCGCGGCAGCCGCTGACCCGCAGCTTCCGTGTACGAAAGGGCGACTGGGTCGCCCTTTTTTATTGCCCGAAAATAATACAGACGAAGAGCCCGCAAGCCATGAGCACCACCGATGATATCCGCATAGCCAACGCGCGCCCGCTCATCACCCCCTGGGTGCTGGCCGAAGAACTGCCGCTGTCCGACGCCGCGGCGCAGACCGTCAGCGAGGGACGGCGCCAGATCGAGGCGATACTCTCCGGCGAGGACCCCCGGGCCCTGGCCATCGTCGGGCCCTGCTCCGTGCACGACCCCGCCGCCCTGCTGGAATTCGCACGCGGCCTGCGCGAGGGCTGCGCGGCGCTGGCCGACGCGGTGCTGCCGGTGCTGCGGGTGTACTTCGAGAAGCCGCGCACGGTGGTCGGCTGGAAGGGCTTGATCAACGACCCGGACCTGGACGGCAGCTTCCATATCAACCGCGGGCTGCACATGGCGCGCAGGGTGCTGCTGGATGTGGCGGAGCAGGGATTGCCCGCCGCCAGCGAGTTCCTCGATACCACCCTGGGCCAGTACTACGCCGACCTGGTGAGTTACGGCGCCATCGGTGCCCGCACGGTGGAGAGCCAGATCCACCGCGAACTGGCCTCCGGGCTGTCCATGCCGGTGGGATTCAAGAATGGCACCTCCGGGCAGGTCGATGTCGCCATCGACGCCATCCGCAGCGCCCGCCACGGCCACTGGTTCCCCTCGCTGACCAAGGAGGGCACACCGGCCATCCTCGAGTCGCGCGGCAACCCCCACGGGCACCTGATCCTGCGCGGCGGCCGCGACAGCGGCCCCAACTACGAAGCGCCGGCGGTGCGCGCCGCGGCGGCAGCGCTGGCGGATGCCGGCCTGCCGGCCTCGCTGATCGTGGATTGCAGCCACGGCAACAGCGAAAAGGATCCGCGGCGCCAGGCACAGGTAATGTCCAGCCTGTGCGCGCAGATCCAGTCCGGGGAGCGGGCGATCAGCGGCGTGATGCTGGAGAGTCACCTCGTCGAGGGCCGCCAGGATGTGGTGCCGGGGCAGGCGCTGGTCTACGGCCAGAGCATCACCGACGCCTGCCTCGCGCTGGAGGACACCCTGCCGCTGCTGGAACAGCTGGCAGCGGCGGTGCGTATGGCCCGCCGCTGAGCTTGCACTACCAGGTGTAGCCGATGCGGAAGGCGTAGGTCTGGTCCAGCTTCTTGATGTCGTCCGGCACGCCGGAGTCGTAGTCCAGGATCACCTCGGCGGCGGCCTCGAAGTTCCACACCAGCGGGAAGGCCAGGCCGAAGGTGTTTTTCACGACCACGTCGGCGGTGTTGTCCAGGTCCCAGATGCCCAGCTGGTTGAAATACAGGCGCGAGTCGCCGCCCAGGTAGTCGCTGGTCGCGTCGACACTCCAGGTGGCGCCGGGGTAGTCGTTGTCCGGGGCGACAATATAGTCCTCGTTGACGTAGGCAATACCGGCATCGGCGGAGAGCGTGAATATGGGGTCGGAAAAGAACTCGCGGCCGAGGTAGGGGCCGATGGTGTAGCGCAGGTCCAGGTCTGCGAACTTGTCAGACTCGGCGGTGGCCTTGATGCCGCCGTAGGTGGGGCCGTCGAAGAAGTAGTCGTACTTGCCCAGCGCGTTCCAGTTGTCGGCATTCTTGATGCCGTTGCTCTCGTCCTGCTCGCCGTTGAACTTGAAGGTGTAGCGGTCCTGCTCGCTGCGCAACACCGTCTCCAGCTTGTAATCCAGCTCGTCGGTGTCGGTATTGCCGCGCTGCAGGGTCACCGCGACGTTGGCCAGGCCGGTCCACTTGTAGCCTTCACCCAGCTCCCAGGGCTCCGGGTTGACCAGCAGCAGGTCTCCCACCGGGCGCGACTGTACGCTGCCCGCGCTGCTCACCTGCACCTGCTGCTGCTCGATCACCAGCGGCTGGTTCTCGACCACGGTGTCGTCCGTGAGCTCCATCACCACCGACTCCCGGGTGTGCATGGACTCGATCTTGTCCAGCGGAATGCTCAGCGTGCCGGCAAAATCCGTCTCGATCTTTACTGCGCCATCCCGGGCGTCGACCACCGTACCCAGCACTCGCGAGCCGTCGATGAGCAGAATCTCGTCCGGCTGCGTCGCCGGTGTTGCATCCTCGGCCAGCGCCTGGACCGTGGACAGGGCCAGGCCAAGGGCGACTGCCAGTCCCGAAATCAGTTTCGTCATTGTATTACGGTTCCCTACCAGAATTTCTGTGTATACGCGCGAAAAGCGCTTTCGGAGCAGCATATGGTAGCCGCGTGAGTCACCGTTACAAGCCTTTCGACCGGGCGTATTACCGCGCGACTGCCGTGCGGCACCCCGGGCTGTTAGACTAGGCGGATCACATTGCAGGGAGAACCGGGTTGTCCAGCTTCGACTACGACCTCTTCGTCATCGGCGCCGGCTCCGGCGGCGTGCGCGCCGCACGCATGGCAGCCGGCTTCGGCGCGAAGGTGGCGGTGGCGGAAGACCGCTACATGGGGGGCACCTGCGTCAACGTCGGCTGCGTGCCGAAGAAGCTCTACGTCTACGCCGCCGAATTCGGCAAGGCCTTCGGCGACGCGCGGGGTTTCGGCTGGGAAACCGGCGAACCGGCATTCGACTGGGAGACCCTGCGCGACAACAAGCGCATGGAAATCGCCCGGCTCAACGCCGTGTACCGCAATCTGCTGAGGGGCACCGAAATTTTCGACGCCCGCGCCACGATCGTGGACGCGCATACGGTAGCGGTGGACGGCCGCCGGGTCACGGCGGATAAAATCCTCGTCAGTGTCGGCGGCTGGCCACATGTGCCGCCGTTGCCGGGCAGCGAGTACGCGATAACCTCCAACGAGGTTTTCGATCTCGAGGCCTTCCCGCAACGCCTGCTGATCGTCGGCGGCGGCTATATCGCCGTGGAGTTCGCGGGGATATTCAACGGCCTGGGGGCGGACGTGACACAACTCTACCGCGGCCCGCTGTTCCTGCGCGGCTTCGACACCGATGTGCGCGCCCATGCGGCGATGGAGATCGCCAAGAGCGGCGTCGACCTGCGCTTCGAGCGGGACGTGGAGGCTATCGAGGCGACGCTGTCCGGCCTGCGCGTGACGCTCAACGACGGCAGCAGCCTGGAGACGGACGCCGTGCTCTACGCCACCGGCCGTCGCCCCCACCTCGCCGGGTTGGGGCTGGAGAACGTCGGCGTGCGCCTGACGGAGGATGGTTACATCGAGGTGGACGACCACTTCCGCAGCGCCGAGCCGAGCATTTTCGCCGTGGGCGACGTGATCGGCGGCCCCGAGCTGACGCCGATGGCGCTGGCCGAGGGCATGGCCTTCGCCCGCCGCCAGTTCGGCGGCATGGACGCCACCCCCGAATACGAATTCGTGCCCACCGCCGTGTTCAGCCAGCCCAATATCGGCACCGTGGGTTATACCGAAGAGGAGGCGCGGGCGCGCTTTGGCGAGATCGTGGTGTACAAGACCAGCTTCAAGCCGATGAAACACACCCTCTCCGGGCGCGACGAGCGCAGCCTGATGAAAATGCTGGTGGACAAGGCCAGCGACCGCGTGGTCGGCGTGCACATGGTGGGGCCGGATGCCGGCGAGATCATGCAGGGGATAGCCGTGGCGCTCAAGGCTGGCGCGACCAAGGCCGTGTTCGACAATACCATCGGTATCCATCCCACCGCCGCCGAGGAGTTCGTCACACTGCGCGAGCCCTGGACCGAGGGATAAACGGCGGGGCATAACGAATAATGATAGAAGCCAACCACCTCACCCGCCGATTCGGCCGCACCACGGCGGTCTCCAATGTCTCGTTCCGCATCGAGGATCACGAGGTCGTCGGCCTGCTCGGGCCCAACGGCGCGGGCAAGACCACCATCATGCGCATGCTGGCGGGTTACCTGGAGCCGACCACCGGCGAGATCACCGTCGACGGGGAGCGGCTGGGACAGAACGCCTACTGCATACAGCGGCAGTTGGGTTACCTGCCGGAGAACCTGCCGGTCTACCCGGAAATGTATATCGCGGACTACCTCGACTATGTCGCGATCGCCAAGGGTATCGCCGGCGAAGCCCGCATGCGCACCATCCGCGAGGCGCTGGTGGCCACCGAGTTGCACGACCTCGCGCTGGAGCCCATCGGGCGGCTGTCGCGCGGGCAGAAGCAGCGGGTCGGCGTGGCCCAGGCGATTCTCGGCCGGCCGCGCTACCTGATACTCGACGAGCCCACCAACGGCCTGGACCCGCGCCAGACCGAGCACATGCGCGAGCTGATCGGCAACCTGGCGCGCCGCGCCACGGTGATCGTCTCCACCCACATCATGCAGGAGGTGGAGGCGGTGTGTGACCGCGTGCTGATCCTGCGCAACGGCCAGCTGGCCCTGGACCAGTCCATCGCGGCCCTGCGCCGCTGCGGCGAGTTGCTGCTGCGCACCTGCACCTCGAGCAGCGGCCTCGGCGCGGCACTGGAGTCGCTGCCCGGGGTCGCCGCAGTCACCGCGCAGATGTCCGAAGGCGATATACAGGCCTGGTGCCTGCAGCTGGCCGAGGACGCCGACAGCGAAACCGTGGCGGGCCTGGTCGCCGAGCGTGTACACGAGGCCGGCGCGAAACTCTACCGGCTGGAATCCACCAGTCGCCACCTGGAAGACATCTTCCACGAGGTGATCGGTGAAGCTTGAAACCCGCCCCGTGGCGCGCCGGCTGCTGCGCAAGGAGCTGGGGATGTTCTTCGCCTCCCCGGTGGCCTGGCTGTTTCTCTCGGCCTTTGCCGGAGTGTGCCTGTTTATCGTGTTCTGGGCCGAATCGTTCTTCGCCCGCAACATCGCCGATGTGCGCCCGCTGTTCGAGTGGATGCCGGTACTGCTGATCTTCCTGTGCAGCGCGATCACCATGCGCATGTGGAGCGAGGAGCGCCGCAGCGGCACACTGGAGCACGTGCTGGTGCAACCCAGCCCGCTGTGGCGCTTCGTGCTCGGCAAGTTCTACGCCTGCGAGATCCTGCTGCTGCTGGCGCTGGCTGCCACCGCGCCCCTGCCACTGATGGTCGCCGCCATCGCCGACCTGGACTGGGGGCCGGTGCTCGCCGGCTATCTCGCGAGCGCAATGCTGGGGGCGGCCTACCTCAGCATCGGCCTGTATGTCTCCTCGCGCACCGACAACGCCATCGTCGCGCTGATCGGCTCGGTAGCCCTGTGCGGCGGCCTCTACCTGCTCGGCAGCGACCTGCTCACCGGCTTTTTCTCCGCCAGCGGCGCCGACCTGCTGCGCAGCCTCGGCAGCGGCTCGCGCTTCACCAGTATCACCCGCGGCGTGATCGACGCCCGCGACCTGTTCTACTACCTGAGCATCACCATCGCCTTCCTCGGCCTCAACGTCTACACGCTGGAGCGCGAGGGCTGGGCGCGCCTGGCCACCACGCCGCGCCAGCGCCACTGGCGCATCGGCATCGTGCTGTTGCTGGCCAACCTGCTGGCCGCCAACCTGTGGCTGTCCCACGTCACCGACCTGCGCCGGGACATCACCCAGGGTGGCCTCTACTCGATCTCCGCCGCCAGCCGCGAACTGGTGGACGACCTGCGCGAACCGCTGCTGATCCGCGGCTATTTCAGCGCCCGCAACCACCCGCTGCTGGCGCCGCTGGAGCCGCAGCTCAAGGATTTGATCGAGGAATACGCCGCCGCCGGCCACGGCAACGTGCGGGTGGAGTTCGTCGACCCGGCGGACGACCCTGCGCTGGAGCGCGAGGCCAACGAGCGCTATGGCATCAAGCCCACGCCCATCCAGGTGGCGGACCGCTACCAGACCTCGCTGGTCAACGCCTACTTCCAGGTACTGGTGCAGTACGCCAGCGAGTTCAAGGTGCTGTCCTTCGCCGACCTGATCGAGGTGCGCACCGCCACCAGCGGCCAGCCCGAGGTGCAGCTGCGCAACCCCGAGTACGATATCAGCCGGGCGATCCGCGACGTGCTCTACAACTACCGCGCCGGCGGCGACCTGTTCGCCGGCATCGACCAGCCGGTGGAGTTTATCGGCTACGTTTCCGACGACGCGCGCCTGCCGCCGGACATGGTTGCCTACCGCGATACCATCCTGTCATCGCTGGAAACAGCCGAGAAAGCCTCCAACGGCAAGTTCAGCTTCCGCTTCCTGCACCCCGAGGACGGCGACGGCGAACTGGCCCGGCGCATCCAGCAGGACTGGGGGTTCGCCCCCATGCACGACCCGCTGGACAAGGACCGGGAGTTCTATTTCTACCTCACGCTGGCGGACAGCAAACAGGTTGTGCGCCTGCCCACCGGCAACTTCGATCCCGGCGAGTTCCGCCAGGCGCTGGACGCCGGGCTCAAGCGCTTCGCCCACAACTTCACCAAGACGGTGGCGCTGGCCGCGCCGCAGGTGAACCCACAGGTGGCGAAGCACGGCCTGGGCGGCCCGGCTTTCAATACCCTGCAGGACACCATCACCCAGGACCACACCCTGGAGCGGGAGAACCTCGGGGACGGCTCGGTCAGCCCGCAGGCCGACGTGCTGGTGGTGATCGCGCCGCAGAACCTGGACGACGCGGGCCTGTTCGCCGTGGACCAGTTCCTGATGCGCGGCGGCACGGTGATCCTCGCCACCTCGCCCTGGACGGTGCAGCCGGGTGACGACGGACTGGAACTGCAGCCGCGCAACAGCGGCCTGCGGGACTGGCTGAAACACAACGGCGTGAGCATCGGCAAGAGCCTGGTGCTGGACAGGCGCCACGGCAGCTTCCCGGCGCCGGTGAAGCGGGTCAGCGGCGACTATGAATTCCACGACGTGCAGGTAGTCGACTATCCCTACTTCGTCGACGTGCGCGATGACGGCCTGTCCGACCAGCCGGTGAGTCGCAACCTGCCCCACGTCACCATGGCCTGGGCCTCACCGCTGAAAATCGACGCTCCCGAGGGCGTGCGCTACACCCCGCTGCTGTGGACCAGCGAGGACGCCTGGAGCAGCGTCGACCCTGATATCACACCGCAGCAGGGGCGCCGGTGGCAGGCGCCTGACGAGACCGGGCGCGTGCTGCTCGGCGCGTCGCTGCAGGGGCGCTTCGACAGTTACTTCGAGCAGCCGCCGGCGCGGCTCAACGAGTTGCCCGGCGCCACTTCGGCCGCCCACAACTTCGTGCGCCGCTCGCCGGAATCCGCCCGGCTGGTGGTGTTCCCCTCCAATGATTTCCTCAGCGACCGCGTGCTCGGCGCCCTGGTGCGCGCTTCCGGCACCCAGTACCTCGGCCCGCTGCAGCTGCTCAACAACACGCTGGACTGGTCCCTGCGCGAGGAGCGCTTCCTCGGCATCCGCGCCCGCGCGCACTTCAACCGCACGCTGCCGCCTATGGAACAGCGCATGCGTGTCGGGCTGGAGCTGTTCAACTACGCCGCCGCGATCGCCTGGCTGCTGCTCACCGGGCTCGTCGCCTGGCTGCTGCGGCGCCGGCGCCGCGCCTGGTTCCGCCGGGAGCTGGGGCTGTGAACCGGCCGAATATAGTCCTGCTGCTTTTGTTGCTGGTGCAGCTGGCGGCGCTCGGCTACCAGCACGGCGCAGGCCCCGGTGGCACCGATACGCCCACCAGCCCACACCTCGTGAGGACCGACGGTTACGTGGTGGACGAGCTGCGGCTGGAGGACCCCGAGGGCCATGTGGCGCTGCTGCAACGCGGCGACCACGGCTGGATACTGCCCGGGCTGAAGGGCCTGCCCGCAGACAGCGAGCGGGTGGGCAAACTGCTGGAAGTGCTTACCGACACCGACCCCGGCTGGCCGGTAGCCCACAGCGGCGCCGCACGGCAGCGCTTCCAGGTCGCCTCCTACCTGTTCCGGCTGAAGCTGACGCTGTCGGCGCAGCAGCGCGAGCTGGGCAGCGTCTACCTCGGCACCTCGCCGGGCTTCCGCAAGGTGCACGCGCGCAGCGCCGGTGAGGACCCGATCTACAGTGTGCCGCTGGAACTGTTCAAGCTGCCCGCCGAGGAGGGCGGCTGGCTGGACCCGGCCCTGCTGCAGGTGCGCGCCCCGCTGCGCATCACCTCCGACGGCTACAGCCTGGACCGCAGTTCCGGCCGGTGGCTGCTGGGCGAGGGCGGCGAGCCCGACCCGCGCGAATTGAAGGCGCTGCTGGATGCGCTGAAGACGCTGCGGCTGGAGGGCGTCGCCAACCAGGAGCAGGTAGCCGATGTGAAGCAGCACGAGGCCGACATGATCCTGCAGGTGGTGTCGCTGCGCGGGGAAATCACCCTGAAGTTCTACAAGCTGGGCGACGCGCACTATGTGCGCAGCAGCGCCTTTCCCTTCCTGTTCAAGCTCAGTGGCTACGACTTCGACAAGCTCTCGGGCATCGACGGCATGCTTCTGTCGGGCGCCGGCGAAACCGCCCACTAACGGTCGGCTTCTCGCGACGCGGCTCACTGTGGGCGCCATGCGTTGTCGGAGTACTCCCCGGGGTGGCGGCCTTGCGGCCGCTGCATCGCTAACCGCGGCTGGCGAAAGCACGGCCTGAATCGACGCGCGAGCGCTGCAAGTCGTCCGCCCACTTCAGCGAGCCGCGGCCCGCATCGCTTGCCTCGATTGACGAACAGCGCGCCCCGACGAAGTGCGAGAGCCCGGCCTTCCCTCCCCGCGTTGACTGTGGGTGGGCATGCTCTTTTGCGGACTTGGAGGGACGTCGGTGCGACCCCGATACCCCGCGGAGCCGCCACACCACCGACCCGCTCCATACCACCACACCCCAACCAGCGTCCCGCCATCACGCTCGCTATGTCCATGCGCATCAAGTGCAAGACACCTTCCCGCCAATTCCGGGCACCAACAGGTCAACGCGCCGCAAGCGTCCCGTAATGGAGCAAAAGAGCATGACCGCCCACAGGCGACGCAGGTGGCCGAAGGCCGCCCACTCAAACGGTGAAAGCGAAAGCCGAAAGGAAGCTACCTAGGAAAGGAGATCCCTTGCAGACCGCGGGGACGAGTCCCGGCGCTCAGGAGATCGCCTGCAGCGGACGCGACACCGTTACCTGCTCGCCGGGGCCGTTGAGGTGTTTCATCAGCAGGCCGCGCATCCACTGGTGCGGCGCGCTGCGCGAAGTGCGCGTGTGGCGCAGCAGCGACATGCGGCCGCGATTGCTGCTGTGGGTGTTGCGAATCATGCGCTCCAGTTCCGCCGGCAGCTCGCGCCCGGTGATCAGCTCGCTGTACAGGCCCGATGCCTCGAACCCGGCGTTGGCGACCAGCAGGCAGGAGGTGCGCGCAAGCACGCCGACGGCGGAGGCGAACTGGGTGGTCTCCAGGCTGATGGTGCGGTGCACGCCGTACTGTCCCAGCACGTCGTCGACCATGGAGGTGTTCTCGCGGGTCAGGCGCGGCAGGTAGAGGCGCAGGTGCGGGAAGTCGAGAAAGTCCTGCAGGCTGATCGTGCTCTTGCTCGCCAGCGGGTGGTCCCGGCGCATGTAACAACGCGGCGCCAGGGTGGTGATCGGTTCGGCGTGGATGTCGCGGCCGGTTTCCAGGGCGACGAAGGCGGCGAAATCCACCTCGCCCTTTTTCAGCTGCTCCTGGTAATCCGGGGAAATCTCCGCGGTGATGATCTGCACCCCTGGCGCGGACTCATGCAGCTCGGCCACGAGGCCGGGCAGCAACGCCTCGCAGAGGATCGGCGGCAGCAGCAGCTTGAAGGTGCCGGTATAGGTCGCCGGATCGAAATCGGCGTCGCCCAGCACTTTTTCCAGTGATTCCAGCAGCGCCGGCAGGTCCGCGGCGAGCTCCTCGGCACGCGGGGTCGGCACCAGGCCGTGGGCGGTGCGGGTGAACAGCTCGTCCTCGAAGGAGTCGCGCAGTTTCTGCAGGGTCTTGGATAACGCCGGTTGGCTCACCGACAGGCGCTCCGCGGCGCGCGTGACGTTGCGCTCCTCCAGCAGGATCTGCAGTGCGACCAGCAGGTTCAGGTCAGTCCGTATCAGCTTTCTCGAGATCATTTTTTGCCCCCGCAAAAAGATATAACCCCAGGCTATTTTTGAGATGCTAACAAAGGCTTACTCGCAACAGCACGAAAAAACTGGGCTTTTCGCCAATTTGCCATCTTGGCCACCTGCCATCTTGCGAAGAGAGCCAATGGCCCGATGGCCCGCGCCCTGCTACCATTTGCGGCATTCCGTACCACCCGGTCAGTCGAGGCCCAGCATGCGCATCAAACACCTTCTCGCAACTCTCTGGTTGCCGCTTCTTCTCGCTGCCTGCAGCGGCATCGAAACACAGCCGGCGGATGTCACCCAGTTTGTCGACGGCCACTACAAGTACTACACCTGGCGCAGCGAGCCGCTGAAAAACGCGCAGAACTCCAGCGACCCGATCTACCTGATGGACCGGGTCGTGCGCCGTGAGGTGGATGCGGAGCTGGCGAGCAAGGGCTACGTGCTGGACGCCGATAAAGCGCAGTTCGACGTCGACTACCTGCAGGCGCCGGGTATCGTGCAGGGCGTGGGCAGCCAGGACACCTACGGCGGCATCGACCCGATCCCCTCCGCGCGGCCCAACCGGCAGATCAACCAGGCCATGGTGGACAACGCCAACGCCCTGGCCGGCGTGCACGAGACCCACAATATCGCCCTGCTGTTCAACGACGCATCAACCCACACCGAGGTGTGGAGCGTGCTGATTACCAAGATCGTCGAGAGCACCAACCAGCCGGATCCGAAAAAACTGGAAAAGGCGATCCACCAGGGTATCAGGAAGGGATTGGGCGACCTGCCCAACGCGGAGTGAGAGCTGCCGCCGCCGGCTATTCGCTCGCGGCGTAAACCTGCGGGTTCACACAGTGCGGCATCTGCCGCCCCTCCAGCGCCGCCAGCGCGTTTTCCACGGCGAGGTCCGCCATGCGCGCCCGGGTGCGGCGGCTGGCGCTGCCGATATGCGGCGCCAGCACCACGTTCGGCGCCATCAGCAACGGGTTGTCCGCCTCCACCGGCTCGCGCTCGAACACATCCACGCCCGCGGCGGCCAACTGCCCGTCCGCCAGCGCCGCCGCCAGCGCGGCCTCTTCCACTACGCCCCCGCGCGCGGTATTCACCAGCACCGCGCCCGGCTTCATGCGGGCGATATGCGCGGCGTCCAGCAGCTCCCTCGTGTCCCCGGTCAGGGCGACGTGCACCGAGACAAAATCACTGCGCGCCAGCAACTCATCCAGCTCGACGAATTCCACACCCTCCGCCTGCCTCGGCGTGCGGTTCCAGGCCAGTACGCGCATGCCGAAGCCGGCGGCGCGGCGCGCCACTGCCTGGCCGATGGCGCCGAAACCGACAAGGCCCAGGGTGGCCCCGCCGACGTCCACGCCGGTAAAGAAATCCGGCGACCAGGCGTTGTCCGCCCCCCACTTGCCGGCGCGCACGAACTGATCCGCCTCCACGACCCGTCGCGCCGCCGCCAGCATCAGCGCGAAGGCGGTATCCGCCGTGGTCTCCACCAGCACGCCGGGCGTGTTGCCCAGCGGGATGCCGCGCGCCGTGAGCGCAGCCACGTCAACGTGGTCCACCCCCACCGACATGCTGGAGACGAACTCCAGCTGCGGCAGCGCATCCACCAGGCCCGCATCGATACGGTCGGTAAGCAGGCACAGCAGGCCGCTGCAGTCCGCGGCCAGTTCGCGCAGGCGCGCGGCGTCGAGCAGACCCGGCCCGGGCCAGACGCGCATCTCGCAGTGGGCCGCCAGGTCGCCGATGCGCTCGCCCGGCAGGCGATGGGTAACCAGTACTTTGCGCTTCATTGCATGCCGCTCCTCACTGCCCCACGGAACCCAGCCCGGTCATGCGCTCGAGATCCCCGCGCCACGCCTGCAGCGTTTCCGGCGTATAGCCGTCCGCGCCGGCGAGATTGCCCCAGACCGGCTTCGGCCAGCAGGGGTCCTGCGGCGAGCGGCCCACCACGTGCAAGTGCATCTGCGGCACCATGTTGCCGATGGCGGCGAAGTTGATCCTGGGGTAGCCCAGCACCGATTTCACGAACTCCGATACCGCGGCACAATCCGCCAGCACCGCCGTGCGGTGCTCCTCGGGGAGGTCGAGAAAATCGGTGAGCCGGGTCTCCGGCACCAGGATGAACCAGGGCAGGCTGGCGTTGCGGTGCAGCAGCAGTGCGCATGCCGGCAACTGGCCGAGGTAGTGGCTGTCCGCCAGCAGTTGCGGGTGAAGCTCGGGCAGTGGCATACGCGCTCTCCGGTATGTGGCAGCAGTAACTCTAGACACCGGCAGCCGGCTTTACCAACCGGGCGCGGGCGGATTCGCGCAGTACCCAGCCGAAGTAGCACAGCGCCACCAGCGCCCAGAACGCCCAGGTCCAGGCAAAGCCGATGCTGCCCAGCCCCAGGCCGCTGAGCGCGGGCCCCACCACCCTCCCCCAGGACGAGGCCGCCGAGGTCGAGCCCAGCACCCGCCCGCGGTCGGACTGCGGCGTACGCTGGGTGATGATGCTGTTGAGCAGGGGGATACACAGGGTGGCGCCGGACATGGCCAGCCACAGGGAGCCGACCATGGCCAGCATGTGATCACCGGCCGCCGCCGCCAGCAGCAGGCCCGAGCAGAGCACGCCGACAGTGATGCGCAGCAGTCTCCACTCGCCGAAGGCCAATACCAGCGCGCCCATGGCACCCGCCTGCAGCACTACCATCAGGGCGCCCTGCACGGCGAAGACCAGGCCCACCTCCCGGGCGTTCCAGCCCAGCAGGTCCGCCACCCACAGCGGGAAAATATAGGTGCCGGAACTGACGCAGGCGTTGTGCACGAGGTACTGCATCACGAACAGGCGATTGCCGCTGCGCCGCAGCAGGGCCAGGGTGGATACCCGCTCGCCGCTGCGACGCTGCGCGCTCTGTTCGGCCCGCCGCTGCGGGTCCAGCGATTCCGGCAGCCAGCGCGCGGCGGCGACCACCGCCAGCAGGCTCATGCCGCCGGCGAACAAACAGGGCAGGGTGAAGTTGCCGCCGAAGTGGGCGAGCAGGCCGCCGATCATCGGCCCGAGAATCATGCCCAGGCCGAAGGCCGCGCCGATCATCGCCATGCCGCGGGCGCGCTCTTCCGGCCGGGTGATATCCGCCATCATCGCCGAGGCGACACCGAGGTTGCCCGCCATCAGGCCGGCGAAAGCGCGGGCGGCATAGACCATCCACAGGCTGGAGGCCAGGCCGAGGAAGGCGTAGGCCGCTGCGCCGCCGAGCAGGCAGCCGATGATCACCGGTTTGCGGCCGACCCGGTCCGAGAGCTTCCCCCAGAAAATACCGGACAGGCCTGCGCAGGCGGCGTAGATCGCCACGATCAGCGCGATATCGAGCTTGTCCGCCCCCAGCGGGGGCGACAGGAAGGGCAGGATTGGAATGACGATGCCGAAGCCGATCAGGTCCAGCAGCACCACGCCAAACAGGACGGGCACGGATCAGTGTCCCTGCCAGCGCTGCACCTCGGTGACTTCCAGCCCGAACAGTTCCAGCGCCCGGCCGACACTCTGGGTGACGACCTCGTCCAGGGATTCGGGGCGGGTGTAGAAGGCGGGCACCGGAGGCGCGATGACCGCGCCCATCTCGGACAGCTGCGTCATGGTGCGCAGGTGACCCGTGTGCAGCGGGGTCTCGCGCACCATCAGCACCAGCCGGCGGCGCTCCTTGAGCACCACGTCCGCGGCGCGGGTCAGCAGCGTGGAGGTCACGCCGGTGGCGATCTCCGACATGCTGCGCACCGAGCAGGGGGCGACCAGCATGCCCTCGGTGACGAAGGAGCCGCTGGCGATGCTCGCGCCGACGTCCTTGATCGGGTGGACCTCGTCCGCCAGCGCGCGCAACCCGTCCAGCGACATCTCGAGTTCGTGGTGCAGGGTGAGTTCCGCCGACTTGCTCACCACCAGGTGGGTCTGCACGCCGCACTCGCGCAGCAGCTGCAGCGCGCGCACCCCGTAGATGATGCCGGAGGCGCCGCTGATACCGACGATGAGGCGTTTTTGCATGGGTCCGCGACCGTGTGTTTGCATCGCAGCACTCTAGCAAAATTCGGCGTGCGCCGCGCTACACCGCGGCCCGATCAGAAACTGAAGCGAATCCCCGCCTCCACGCCGCGCCCCGCCTCCGGCGCCACGTCGCGCAGGAAGGACGTGCTCAGGCGGATCTCCGCGTCGGTGAGGTTGTTCATCCGCGCGAAGGCCACCAGTTCGCTGCCGCCCACCGGCAGGGTGTACTGCGCGCCGAGGTCCCAGCGGGTGTATCCGTCGGTGGGCGTCTCGTTGGCGCCGGGGCGGTCCTGGTCGGCGGCGTTCAGCACCTGCGTCCACAGCTCCCAGGCCTCGCCGGTCCAGCCCAGTTTCGCACCGACGCGCAGGGGCGGCAGGCGCGGCACATCCTCGCCGCCGTCCAGTTCGCCGCGGATGGCGTCGCCGAACAGGCCCAGGCGCAGCTCGCCGCCGGCCAGGTCGGCCAGGCTGAACTCGCTGTCCACCTCGATACCGTAGAAGGTGGCATCCTGCTGGTCGTAGGCGTAGACCGGCGTGTCGCCCACCGACTGGCCGGTGGCGAGCAGGCCGATGTAGTCGCTGAACGCGTTGTAGAACAGGGTCAGGTTGGCGTAGTGCGGTCCGCCCTGCCAGTCGACGGAGAGATCCAGGTTGGAGGACACCTCGGTATCGAGGTCCGGATTGCCCAGCTCGATGGCGCCGGTCGCCGCGTGCTCGATCCAGCTATCCGGGCCCGCCCCCTCGACGTTGGAGTAGAGTTCCTCGATGGCCGGAGCGCGCTCGGCGCGCGACAGCGCGGCGCCGAGTTGCCAGGCGGGGTTCAGCTCCCACATCGCGGACCCCGAAGCGCTGAAGGCTGTGAAATCGCGGTCCTCCACGCCGCCGGGCTTCGGATCGCGCCGGTCGTGGTCCAGGCGCAGGCCGAACTCGAAGGTCCAGGCGCCGGGGTGGTAGTCCTCCAGCAGGAACAACCCGGTATCGCGGCGTCGGGTGACGGGGATGAAAGCCTCCTCGCCCAGCGCGCTGAACTCGCCGTCCACCAGCTGCACGCCGACCACGCCGTGGACCGGACCGACCTGCGGGTGCACGGCTTCCAGCCGCCCCTCCCAGGAGTCGTTGCTGTAGCGGGTGCCGACGTCACCGGTGGCTTCGACTTCCGCGTGCTGGTAATCGGTGTACGAGGCGAAGCCGCGCAGCAGTTCGATGAACGGCAGCGGGTCGTGCAGGTGCAGGGCGGCGTCGTAGCGGGTCTGCTCGAGATCGATGCTCACCCCGCCTTCTTCCGCTTCCTGACCGTCCTGCAGCGCGTCGGCGTGGTCGCCCTCTTCACCGTGGTCGTGCGCGCCCGAGGGGATGCCGTATCTGTTTTCCAGGTGGTTGACCGCCAGGCCGAGGAAGCCGCTGTCGAAGTGGTAGCTGCCGCCGACGGTGCCCGAGCGGGTGCGCCCGCCGGTGTTCTCCAGCGTGCCGGACTCGCCCTCGTCGCTATCGCCGAGTATCGCGTGGCCCGGGATATCGAGGTCGGACCAGTCGCGGTACAGGCCGTCGACATGCAGTGCGAAGTTGCCCGCGCTTCCCTCGAAGCGGCCGACCACATTGTCCATGTCCGAGGCAGTGTCGTGGCGGTATTCCAGGCCGCCTTCCGGAGCATCCGGCAGCGCGGTGGGAATGCGGTTGTCCACCACGTTGATCACCCCGCCGATGGCGCCACCGCCGTAGAGCAGGGTCGCGGGGCCGCGCAGGACTTCGATGCTGTCCGCCAGCAGCGGCTCGACAGCCACCGCGTGATCGGCGCTGATCGCCGAGGCGTCGGCGGAGCTGGTGCCGTTCTGCAGTACGGTGACCCGCGCGCCCTGCTGGCCGCGGATCACCGGCTGGCCGACCCCGGGACCGAAGGAGGCGTTGGCCAGGCCGGGCTTGTTGGCGAGGGTGTCGCCGATAGTGCTGGCGGCGGCGCGGTGCAGGTCCTCGCCGGAGAGGACGGTGACCGGCAGCGCGGTCTCGGCGGTTTTCTTGTGCAGCGGCACGGTGACCAGCACGTGTTCCATTGGCAGCTGCTCGGCAGCCGCCTGTGTCGCCGCGAATAGCGCGGCAAAGGGGATAAGGCGTTTCATGGCGCTCTCCTGTCGTGATCGGGAAGTCGATGGCGTCAGGAGAGTGCGGGGGGTCCTCGGGGCTGGTAGGCGGTATCGCGGCGGATGGCGACGGCACTGGCCGGCGCGCTGCGTTCGGGAGTTGCTGCGCTGACCGGGTGAACCGTGTATTCCAGTGATACCAGGGCGGTGCCGGCGGAGCTCTTGCACACCAGGCAGTGGGTGACGCTCTCACCGGGCTTGTGCCAGTGGCTGGCCTCCTCCACCTGCAGCGCAGCCACGCACAGCAGCGCGACAAGGGCCAGTGCCTTTGCCAGACGCAGGTGTGCTGTGCGGGAGGAAAAACGCATGGGATTACCGCTGGAATTCAGCGGGTGATTATAGGCCGGGCACCCGTCGCGACGCCAGAGCCCGGCCCGTTACCCGCCTCAGGGCATACCGAAGGTGGCGACCACCTCACTGCCTGCAAGCAGCTCCAGCTTGTCGTCGCGCATGCGGTAGGCATCGACGCGGCCCAGCGTATCAAGGTAAAGGCGCTCCAACTCGCCGCCGTCCAGGCAGGCGCGCATGGTGCTCGCCAGCGGGCCGAAGCTGAGCGGTGTGCCGTGGGTCGAGTCGCCCTCGTCAGTGAAGCTGCCGGAGTAGCGGTTGCAGCCGGAAAAGCCCGCGACGCTGTGCTTGTCGGCGTCCAGGACCAGCTCCACCGGCACGCCCCCCGCGCCCGCCGGGGCGGGTTCGCCGTTGAGGGTTTGCAGCACCCAGGTGTTGCCGCTGCCCTGGGCGTCGCCATCCGCGGCTGCGGAACCCTGGCCGGTAGAGGGCGTTTGCCCGGCAACCGCCGCTACCGGCTGGTTGGGATCCGCCGCCGGGGCGGATCGCGCGGCGCCGGGCACGCGGTAGACCAAGATCTTCACCGGCTGGGTGGCGAAGGGGTCGATGTACTCGGTGCTGGTGAACATCAGCTTGCCCGCGAGGCTCACGGTCGCGCGCAGGCCGTAGCGGCCGCGCGAGTCGATCTGCGCCGGGTCGTACTCGATGCTGAAGGGCCAGGGCGGCCCCGACTCGGGCTTGAACATCACGCTGGCCATCACCGAGGCCGGCGCATCGGCGCGGGAGATATCCTGCAGCTGCACCTCCACCTCGACGCCGGGGGGCAGCAGCATGCGTTCGCGGTAATAGACCTCACCCTCGATCGTCTTCATGGCATTGCCCTCCCCGGCTGAGGCTTCGCTGCTGTCTTTGCCGCCACCGCAGGCGGCGAGCGCCACCAGCGCGCAGCTGAGGACGAGAGGCTGGAGATATCGTGCAAGGGTCATGGTCGGCGGCTCCGCTGGGCAGTGGGCGAAGCATACTATAGATCATTTCCGGCGCCGCGCAGCAAGCGACGCGGCGCGGGTCAGGCCAGCGAGCCCAGAAACGCGTCTATCGCCGCGCGGGCCTGGGGCTCATCCAGCGTCGGCGCGTGACCGCGCCGGGGAATCTCCACCACCTGCAGGTCGGGCTTCTTATCGCGCATGGTGGCGACGCAGGCGGGCGCCAGGATATCCGAGAGCTCGCCGCGCACCACCAGCATGGGAATCGCCGCGATCGCCGCGAACAGGGGCCAGAGATCCTGCGGCACCGCCGCCTCATCCTGGTCCAGCGGCTGCGCGATGGCGGTGTCGTAGTTCAGCACCGGCACGCCGTCGACCTCCCTGAACAGTGCCCGGGCGAAGGTCATCCAGTCGTCGTCACCGAAGTCCGGGAAAGCCGCGGCGTTCATCTCCCGCACCTGCCCGGCGGCCTCGTCCCAGCTGGTGACCGGCGCCATTTTGCCCACATAGCCCTTGATGCGCTCCAGTCCGGCGGGGTCCACCTCCGGGCCGATGTCATTGAGGATCATCCCGGCTATGCGCGCAGGCGCGGTGGCTGCCATGACGAAGGACATCAGCCCGCCCATGGAGGTGCCGCAGAGAATCGCGCGCTGCACACCGAGGTGATCGAGCAGCGTGAACATGTCCTGGGCGTAGGTGAGCGGCGTGTAGTTGGACGGCTGCGGGTCGCGGTCGGAGCGGCCGCGGCCGCGTACATCCACCGCCAGCACGCGAAAGCGCGCAGAGAGATGAGCAGCGAGGCCAGCGAAATCCGCCGAGTTGCGGGTGAGGCCATGCATGCACAGCACAACCTGCGGCTCCGACTGCGCCGTATCGCGGCAGGGATAGTCGCGGGCGAACAGGCGCAGGCCGTCTGCGCTGCGGTACCACAACTCGCTGTAGTCACTCATATTCACGGTCTCCGAAAGTCACCCGCAACTCGCGCTTGAGAATCTTGCCGTTCGGGTTGCGCGGCAGCTCGTCCACGAAAATCACCTCGGCCAGGCGCTGCTGCTTGCCCAGGCGGGAATTGGCCCACTCGCGCAGCGCTTCCGCGCTGCCGCAATCGTCGGCGGGTACCACCAGCGCCACCGGCGTTTCACCCCAGCGGCGGCTGGCCAGCCCGATCACCGCCACGTCGTCCACCGCGGCATGTGCCACCAGTACCGCCTCGATATCCTGCGGGTAGATATTCTGCCCGCCGGAGAGAATCATATCCTTCTTGCGATCGACGATATAAAAATAGCCGGATTCATCGTAGTAGCCGATATCTCCACTGCGCAGCCACTGGCGGCCAGCAGGGTCGACAAACTCCGCCGCTTGCGTGGCGTCCTCGCGCCCCCAGTAACAGGGCATGGCGAGCCTTGCCCGGGAGACGATTTCTCCGGCCTGGTTGGGCCCCAGCACGCGGTCCTCGTCGTCCACCACGCACAGGTCGGTGCCCAGCAGCGGGCGACCCACGCTTGCCCAGCGGCCCTCGGCCTCCTCCGGCTCGAGGGTGGTGATGATACCCTCGGTCAGGCCGTACAGTTCGATGACACCGCAGGAGAAGTGGGCGAAGATCTCGCGCTTGAGACCCTCGTGCAGCGGCGAGCCGCAGCTCATCATCGCCTGCATGCTGGAGACATTGCCGCCGTCGCGCTTCAGCCCGGCGAGCAGGCGCTGGTACTGGATGGGTACCATGGCGGTGTGGGTGATGCGCTCGCGCTCGATGATGCCCAGCGTCTGCCCGACATCGAAGTTGCGGCAGATCACCGCGGTGGCCCCGGCCAGCAGCGTACACAGCATGCTCACCCAGGAAATATTGGAGTACAGCCCGATGGTCATCAGGGTGCGCGCGGCGCCGTGGTAGCGCAGGGCGACGGCGAGGTCATAGGCCCAGGCCAGGCGGCTGCCGTGGGTGTGCAGGATTCCCTTGGGCAGGCCGGTGGTGCCGGAACTGTAGATGATATTGAGCGGCGAACCCGGGTCGATATCCACCACGGGGAGTGTGTCGGGCCTTCCCGCACACAGGGCATCGAGGGTGGTCCAGCCGGGCTCGGCAGAACCGTCCACGATACGCAGTTGCAGCGCGGCGGGCAGCGCCTCGCCCAGCGCGAGCAGCCTGGCGGCCTGGTCCGCGGTCGCCACCAGCGCCACGGCGCCCGCGTCGGCCAGCATGCCGACCAGCGCCTCGTCGCTGACGGACAGGTTGATCGGTACCGAACACGCCCCTGCCGCCATGATGCCGCACAGCGCCTGCACCATGGGAAGCCCATTGGACATCACCACCGCCACCCGCTCGCCGGGGCGCACGCCCTGTGCGATCAAACCGTGGGCGAGCCGGTGGTTGGCGACGCAGAATTCGCCCCAGGTCCAGCTCTCGCCATCGCAGGCGACGGCCTGTTTGTCTTTGCGCCACTTGCCGTGCAACGCCAGGATTTCCGGCAGCAGCGGCGCCACTGTCTCGAATCGGTTCACTGCTTCACCACCATCAACTCGCATGAATCTCGGGAAAAAATGCCGCGGGGTGGGCCCGCGGCAAACTGGCGGGGCTTCTCGCCCCGCTACTACACCACCTAGAACTGGTATTCCACAGAGGCGCTGACGGTGCGCGGCGGCGCGTAAAACACCGACGTGTTGTTCTCAAAACCCAGGGTGCTGGGACAGCTGGTGGTGCCGAAGCAATAACCCGAGGTGCGGATTTCCTCATCCGTCAGGTTCTTGCCGGTCAGCCCCAGCAACCAGTGACCGCTGCCGCTGGTCCACACCAGGCTGGCGTTGATCGTGTCGTAGGCATCCTGGTCGATCTCCGGCGCAGGCACCTCGAACTGGGTGGTGTCGCCCTTGTAGGACCAGGCGAGATTGAGGTTGGTATCCCCGCCGAACAGGTCGAAGCGGTAGTTGAAGGCGAGGTACCCCATTTCTTCCGGCGTATTCTGGATGACGCGGTCGTTGGCGACATTCACGCCGTCGACGATCCACTCCTTGATGTCGGTGTTGAGGAAGCTGGCGGCGAGCTGGATGCTGAAGTTCTCGGTCAGCAGGAAATTGCCCTCGATCTCGATACCGGAGATTTCCGAGCGACCGGCATTTTCCAGGGTGCCGACAAAAGTGTCGTTGACGCCGTCGCCGGTGGTGTCCACGCCCAGCGAGCCCGGTACCTGCATGTTCTTGTACTCGCTGTAGAACACCGCGATGTTGGTCAGCGCCCGCCCTTCCCAGTAGGTGGATTTGAGGCCCAGCTCATAGGAATCGAGCTCTTCCGGATCCACGCCCTTGACCACTTCGGGGAAGACGAAGTTGGCGCCGCGCGGGTCGAACATGCCGGCCTTGAATCCCTGGCTGTAGCTGGCGTACATGGACAGGTCGTCGCTCCAGAGGTAGCTCACGTTGAAACGCGGCGAGAAGTCGGTGAAGGTCTTGTCCCCCTGGTAGTCGCTGGTCACGCTCAACAGCATCGCGTCCGGGTTGCCGAACGCGGGCGAGTTGTAGCCCAGGTAGGAGGCGCGGTAGACATCGGCCTTGCGGGTGTCGTCCGTGTAGCGCCCGCCGACGGCGACGGACCACTTGTCGGTAATGTTGTAGGTCAGGTCGGCGAACACCGACCAGGACTTGGTATCCGCCACGCCGGTGCTGTAGGCGGCGAGCCCCGGTACGCCCACGCCCAGGTCGAGGTTGCCCAGCACCACGTCGAATTCCGTGCCGGCGCTGGCGTCGAGGTAGTAGACGCCGGTCACCAGGTTGAAGCGGTCCGAGTTGTACAGCAGCTGGAATTCCTGGCTGAACTGGTCGTTGTCGTAGATGCCGGGTGCGTCCAGGTCCATGTCGGCGAGGCTGTCGAAGTCGATGACCGTGACGAACTTGTCGCTGCGATCCGCGGTGATCGAGCGCAGGGTGATGGTGTCGGTGACGCTCCAGTCCGCGGAGACCATCCAGCCGTCGCCGTCGAATTCGTTGCGGTGGTTGATGCCCGCGGTCGACTGCGAAATCCCCGCACCGGCCAGCGAATCGTAGACATCGTTCAGCACCGGCGCGCCGCTGAGGGCGCCGGGGTATGGGCGGTGCCCCGCCACCGGGTCCGAGTCGTCCTCGGTGTTGTCGTAGGCGAAGCGCACCAGGAAGCTGTCAGTGGGCTCCCACTCCGCGCTCAGGCGGTAGGCGAATACGTCCTTGTTGTACTGGTCCTTGCCGGTGGTCAGGTTGTCGCCGTAACCGTCGCGCTGGAAGGACGCGGCGGCGCCGCCGACACGGAAGCTGTCGGTTACCGGCACGGAGACGGTACCGACCAGGTCGATCTGGTCGTAGCTGCCATAGGTGGCCTTGAGCGAGCCGTCGAACTCCTTCGACAGGCGTTTGGTCACGTACTTGATCGCGCCGCCCACGGTGTTGCGACCGTACAGCGTGCCCTGCGGGCCGCGCAGGACCTCGATGCGCTCTACGTCGTAGATGTCCAGCACGTTGCCCTGCGGCCGGGCGAGGTAGACGTCGTCCAGGTACAGTCCCACGCCCTGCTCGAAACCCGCCACCGGGTCCTGCTGGCCGACCCCGCGGATGAAAGCCGTCAGGGTGGAAGTCGTCGCCCGCGAGGGCTCCAGGGTGACGCTGGGGACGGACTCGGCCAGCTCGGTGATATCCGAAGTTCCCTTGAGCGTAAGCTCCATGCCGGACAACGCGGTAACCGCAATCGGCACCTCCTGCAGGTTCTCGGCACGCCGCCGGGCGGTGACCACCACCTCCTCCAGCGCGAACTTCTGTTCAGTGGTCTGCGCTACGACCGACGGCACGGTAATCGCGGTGGCGACGGCCAGGGATATGGACAGCGGGGTACGGGCGATACTTGGTTTCATCGTGAGAACCTCTTGTGAAGCTTGTTATTGTGTTGGCGATTGTTAGCGTTATCAGCAGGCGCGCCCGCGCCGGCCATTCAATTATTTTTCAACATATGTTGAATTTCCGACAAGGTAGTTCAACAACTGTTGAAATGTCAAGCGTACGCGATCAATTTATGCAGCAGCGTGACTGCCCGGTGTCGCCTTGCGGCCCAGGAGCAGGCCGAACAGGCCGAAAACCAGTGACGCGAAGATGGCGCAGGTCGCGGAAACTGCCGGATTTTCGACGCCCATGAACAGGTTGAGCACAAGGTGCAGCAACAATCCGGTGAGCGCGGCACCCACTACCACCCACAGCGGGATGTGCCGGCGCACCAGTACGCCGAACAGCACCGGCACCAGCGACGCCGCGGCGAGTCCGTAGACACCCTTCTGCGCGAACAGGCCGATCAGCGGCGGAGGATTCCAGGCCATCCAGATACCCACCAGACCGACCCCCACCAGCACCCAGCGCGACAGCACCAGGCCGTCCACGCGATTCGCCGACAGGGGGCGAACGATATCGTTGACCACCATCGCCGAAAGCGAGACCAGTATGCCGTCCAGCGTACTCATGCCCGCCGCCAGCAGGGTGATGAATACGAACACCAGGGCGTATTCGCCCCAGGCCGAGGACGCAAACTCGTGCAGCAGGTACTCGCGCACCACCGCATCCTGGGAGCCGACATCGAGCCCCGCCAGGCGCGCGTAAAAGCCGATCATCAACATCAGGGTGAACAGGGTGCCCACCACGACCGTGGTGCCGATAAATCGCCCGATGTCCTTCTCGCTGCGCAGGTACAGCACCTTGGTCAGGATGTGCGGTTGCAGCATGAGGGCGAAGGTGACGACGAACCCGCTGACGAATACCGAGAAGAAGTCGAAGTAAAGCCGGCTGCTGTGGTTGAACGGGGCGGCGTAGTCGGCGCCGACTGACCTTAGCGCGCCGAAGAAATCACCGTGGAAATACTTCCACCCCTGTACGAAAAGCACCGCCGTCACCAGCATCATCATGATGCCCTGCAGCGCATTGGTGTAGGCGTGGGCGTAGGTACCGCCCATCAGCACATAGGAGAAGACGAAGACCAGCACCAGCACAAGGGCGGTTTTCTGGTCGACGGGAAACAGGCCGGTCACCAGCAGGCTGCAGCCGACGAGAATCAGTACAACGAAAGTAATCGACAGCAGGTTGATGAACGCAAAGAACAGGCTGAAACCGCGGTGGTTGTAGCGGTAGTAGATCCACTGCGGGATGGTCAACGCCGCGTTCTTTTCCCCGAGGCGCAGGAAACCCCTGGTGAGCACGAGGAACGCCGTCAGGATTCCCAGGGATCCGGCCACGCCATAGTGCAGGTAGGCGGACAGCCCGTCGGTATAGACGAATCCCGGGTTGATCACGAAGGTCGCGGTCGAGGCGATGGACGCGGCCAGCGTGATGCCGACCAGGTAGGGACTCATGTCCTTGTTGCCGATGGAAAAGCCTTCCACCGAACTGGTGCGGCGCATGCCGCGCCAGGACAACCAGTAGACCAGCAGGGCGTAGCCCCCGACGACGAGGTACTTGAAAAGCTCAGGTGTCATGGCGCACTTCCGGGTTGTAAATCGTTATTGTGTCGGGAAGGATATTCAACAAGCGTTGAATTTGCAACTGTGATAATCTTTTCACGCCCTGCCTGCGCGAGAGAAGATGAGCAAGAAAGCCCCGAGTCCTAAGAGCGAACGCATCCTCGACGTCGCCGAGGAACTGTTCGCACTGCACGGCTACGACGGCGTGACCCTGCGCCAGATCGCCACCGGTGCCGGCGTGGATGTCGCGCTGGCGAGTTACCACTTCGGCCGTAAACTCGACCTGTTCAAGGCGGTTTTCGAGCGCCGCGCCCTGGAACTCAACCAGTCCCGCCTGCAGGCCCTGCGCGACTACCAGGAAGCTGCCGGGCCCGCTGGCCCGAGCCTGGAGCAGATCGTGGAGGCGTTCACCCGACCACTGGAAATCGCCCAGCGCGACGGCGACAGCGGCTGGGCCAACTATCTCGCGCTGGTCGCCTACATCAACAACTCCCCCTACTGGGGCCCCAAGATGATGTCGAAGCTGTTCGACAAGCTGGTACTGGAGTTCATCGCCGCACTGCGCAAGGCCCTGCCGGGGGCGAGCGACGAGGATATCTTCTGGTGTTACCAGAACCTCTCCGGCTCGCTCACCCTCGCTCTGGCCAGGACCGGCCGCATCGACAAGCTCTCCCGCGGCGCCTGCGATTCCAGCGACCTCGGCGCGGCCTTCGACCGGATGATCCCCTTCACCGCAGCCGGTTTCCGCGCCGTCTGCACTCCGCAGCCCCGCAAGAAGCGCTGACCCCTTGTCCCGCCCCGGCGGGTAGCCTCCCGCCGGCTGAACTGGCCGCTCCCGGAACTGTCAAACCGGCGCCCCCGGTCACCGGGGAGGTTTTCCAGGTTCCCGGAGGAAAGCAGCATGAACTTTCAGCGAACAGTCACCGGCATCGCGATGGCACTGGCCCTGGTAGCCGCCCTGCCCGCCGCAGCCCAGATGGGCCAGGGCGGCATGGGCAGTAACGGCATGATGCACGGCGACAAGAGTGGAATGCACAACCAGTCCGGCATGATGCAGATGTCGGGGATGATGCACCACATGGGCAGCCAGATGATGCGCATGTCGGGCCAGATGTCCCAGGGCGGCATGAGCGATGGCACCCGCCGCCAGATGATGGATCAGATGCTGCAGATGTCGGGCATGATGAAGCAGATGTCAGGCATGATGGGCGACGGCATGATGCCCAACGGCATGATGAGCGATGCGCAGCAACAGCAGATGAACCAGATGCGCGATCACATGGGCATGATGATGGAAATGCATTCCGGCTCAGATCAGTAGCCGGTACGCGAGTACCCGGCGCCGGCCCGGTAGCGGCCCGCCGATACTCCTGCATCTAGCGGGAGTTAAAGGTGCAGGGTTGCCTTCTGGTACCCGCTGTCCGCACAGTTGCGGCTGGCCACGAACTGCTGCAGGCGGTCGTTGACCTCGGCGGACTCATCCTCGATCTCGAACATCAACCCATCCACGTAGCCGATCGCCTTGGCCAGGATGTTGTCGCGCTCGCTGTCGTCGAAGCCGTCCAGCACATCGTGGGTGCGCGCGCCATACTCGGTTTCATCCAGGTAACCCAGCGATTGCTCGGCCAGTACGCAGGCCAGTTGCCGCGAGGCGGCGAATTCCTTCGGCGCCAGGGACAGTGCAGCCGCCGGCAGTGAGGCAGACATCGACAACATTCCGGCGAGCAACAGCGACTTGCGCATAACGATCAGATTTCCAGATTGAAAGTGGGAAGAAACACGGCCGCAATCGACCATTGGGCGGAATCTACCCGGTAATCGTTACATTAATATGACTGTTATTTGACAGGCCCGGCGGGCCCGGTCGGGCTGTTCAGGCGGAGTGTGACCTGAATGACATAATTATTTATGTAATATGAATTTTTTATGACAATGATAGATGCCGGCCACGGTTTATGCGTATCCTTCATACCAGTCGCCTAGCAGGCGAATACTACATAAATATGACAGCTAGATGAACATTGCGGCCGATACCGCAAACCGGGCAAGAGACCCCAGGTCCACCCCCCCCCCGGCGCAAGGAGGTAAAACCATGAACAAGTTTGCAATCGCATTTTCCGCCATCGCCATCGTGGCGGCGGCAGCCAGTGCACAGGCCGGCCCGGCCCGCGACTGTGTGCTCGAAGGTACCGTATACAAGTCCGGCCAGGGCGATGACCAGTCCACCAATGTACAGTTCCACTCCATGGAAAAGTACAGCGAGGACTCCAAGTGCCGCGTGCGCCACGACGAGAAACTGCAGTTCAAGCTGCCCGCCGACACCCGCCTCGAGAAAGCCCCCTCCGGCAGCACCGTTCGCTACCGCTACCAGGAAGACGGCAAGGGCGAGTCCCAGACCAAGCTGATCAGCGTCGGCGCCTGATCGCCAGCCGAAAAAAAGGGGTGCAGTTGCACCCCTTGAGTCATCTGGAACCTGGATTCCGGATTCAGAACCTCGCCCGCAGGCCGATACTGTAGGTAATACCCGGATCCCAACGCTCGTACATGCGCCCGCCCTGGGTCCACTTGATTTCCGAATCCAGGATGTTGGCAGCCTTGGCTTCCACCTCCAGTTCCTGGTTCATCATCTCGAAACCGTACTTCACCAGCAGGTCCACGCGGTGGCGACCCTCCTCGACGATGTCGGGGGCATTGTTGTCGCCGACCAGGATGATCCTCTCGCTGGTGTAGTTGTAGGCGATGGACGAGGTGATCCCGGTACCCTGGTCCTCGTAGGAGAACAGCACGTTTGCCAGGGTATCCGACTGCCCGGTCATGGGCCGCTCGTTGGAGTACAGCGGCGCAATCTGGCGACCGCCGGTCAGCGGTACATCCGCGGCGGTTTCACCCGATCCGAGCAGGGTCACTTTCGAATCGATGTATGACAGGTTAGCCGAGACGCGGAAACCGTCGAATGCCGGGTTCAGGTCGAACCAGGTGGCAAACGGCAGGTCCTTGCGCACATCGAACTCCACGCCATCCAGCTTGGCCTCGTCGGCGTTGAACCAGGTGAAGATATCACCCTGCGCCTGGATCTTGGCCAGCTCGATCGGGTCCTTGAAGTCCTTGTGGAACAGGCCGATCGACATTTCATCTGCGGCGCCGAAGTACCACTCCCAGCGCAGGTCCCAGTTGTCCACATCGGCCGGTTCCAGGAACACGTTGCCGCGGTAGAGGTTCTGGTCCTCGGGGTTGCGCAGGGTGGAGCCGGTGATTTCCAGCAGGCTGGGACGGTTGACCGTCTGCGACCACGCCGCGCGCACCTGCATGTTGTCGACGAATTCCCAGGTGACGGAGGCCGCGGGCAGTACATCGTCATAATTGCGCTTGACTGCGTTGTCGGTGCCCTTGTCCGTATTGCCGCCCCACGCATCCGCCTTGAGGTCGGTATTCTCGACCCGCGCACCGAACTGCAGCCGCACGGTTGGCAGGATCTGCGAGTCGAACGACGCGTAGTAGGCATCGATCTGCTCGGAGGCTTCCGCGAAGGGATAGATTCCCGACGTATTGGCCTGGCCGGCAGAGAAGTCGCGTACGTCGAGGTAGAGATTCGCCCAGTTGTCGTTGCTGAACAGCTGGCTGGGCGTCTCGAGCCGAACGTAGGACGGCGCGCCGCTCTTCACGGCGAAGCGGAACAGGCGATCCTCACTCTCCCGGGTGCGCTCGTAGGTCGAGTAACCGGCGCGCAGGGTAGTGTCGAGGAAGTTCACCGGCAGTTCGAGGTCAAAGCCGTACTCGGAGATGTCGTCGTTCAGCTCGCTGTAGTTGCGGTCCGGGGACTGGAACACGTCGCGCAGGTCCACCTGCACGTTGGTGTCGAACAGTTCCTGGTAGCCGTCGCGATTCTCGAAGTAGGTGTACGTCCGCGTATCCGGCGCCTTGCGCGAGCCGCTGCCGTCCATCAGGCGCCAGGTAAAGCGCATGTCGTTGAGGCCGCTGAAGTAGTGCTCGCCGCCGAGCTGGAAGGACTGGATCTCGTTCTCCGTCCACTGCAGGCGGTAGCTCTCGATCGGCGTGCCGTCCGCGACGTTGTCCTCACTGGAAAGACCGCGGTCCTGCTGCACTTCGTCCTCGGACTGGCGCAGGTCCAGGGCGGTGAAGGAGATTGAGTTGTCCTGGTTGAGCTCCAGGCCGACATTCAGGAACCCGCTGAGGTTGACCTGCTGGGTGGTGATCCAGCGGGTGTAGTCCACGGTCTGGTTGGCGTTGCCGTCGACACCGGTGAACTCGTAACGCTTCAGGTCCTTGATCGTGTTGATCCAGGCATTGGTGTACTTCACGTTGCCCAGTATGCCCAGCGCCATGCCGTTGTCGAAGTCGAAGCGCTTGCCCAGCTCCGCCTCGCCGTTGTAGATCGGCTTGACGTCGTGCTCGTAGATGTCCCACTTGTTGTAGAAGCTGGCGCCCAGGTTGGCCTTCTCAGGATACGGCGTATCCTCGAACTCCTGGCTGGTGAGCTTGTTGACGTTGCGCGGAATCTTGCGCGTGCCGTCGTCCCAGCCCCAGTTGTCGTTCTTGCCGCCCTTGTAGTAGATGCCGTCGCCCCAGGTGCTCTCGGAGTTGGCGCCCACCTGCAGCTTCATCGTAAGGTAGTCTTCATCGGGAATCGTCTTGGTGCGGATATCCACCACGCCGCCGGAGAAGTCACCGGGGTACTGCGCGGAGTAGGTCTTCTGCACCAGCAGGCTTTTCACGATGTTGTTCGGCACGATGTCCAGCGGTACGGTTTTCTGGAACGGTACCGGGCTGGAGATGTGCGAGAGGTTGAGCAGGGTGTTGGAGTAGCGTTCCCCCAGGCCCCGCACGTAGACGTATTTGCCACCCACCAGGCTGAGGCCGGCAACCCGTGACAGCGTCGCGCCGACGTTGGTCTCGGGGACGATATTCATGTCCTCCTCGCCCACCACGTTGGAGATCTCCGAGGTGTCGCGCTTTTCGTCCGGGATAAACTGCCCGGTCACGAACACCTCTTCCATCTGCGGCGCCGCAGGAGCTGCGGGCTGGTCCGCCTGCTGGGCCTGGGCGCCGGCGGGAAGACCCGCCAGCGCTGCCAGGACAGCAATCGTTAGTTGGTTGCGTTTCATGTAGTGCACTCTCGCTTACTGACCGAAGGTCCAGTTGCCTTTCCAGCTGTCGAAGTCCGAGCCGACCACGTCGGTCTGCTCGAAGAAGCCGTCAGCGGGCAGGGTCGCAGCGGGCACGGTGCTGCCATCCTGGGAGACGTTGACCGCACCGTCCAGGTAGGACTGGGTGGTCGCGTTGCCATCTTCGACGATGGTCGGGCAGTCGAAGGAGGTGCTCTCGATGTTGATCAGGTCACCCAGCAGGCCGAGCGATACGTCGCCATCCACCTTGATACAGCTGGCGATGTCGGTCACTACGGAGTTCCAGATGTTCGCCCCGGTACCGCGGCGCAGCAGGATGCCAGCCGAGTCGGTGTTGCCCACGATGGTCATGTTGGCAATCTGCGGCATGGAGCGCGGCATGTTGTTCTCGCCGCCTTCGCGATTGTCCGCCTCGATACCGTGGTCACCGGCGTCAGATGCCTGCACGATGTGCACGTACTGCAGGCGACCCTGCCAGCCGTCGGTCCAGTCGAGTGAATCGTCGGCGTTGCCGCTGAGGACGATGTACTTGCCGCTCACGGTGCCGCCGAAGAATTCGAAGCCGTCGTCGAGGTTGTTGTGCACCTGGACGTGGTCGAACTGGGTGCCGGCGCCAACGCCCTGGAAGGCGATGCCGTTCAACTGGTTCTCCGGGTCGACGTTGGAACCCGCGTACTTCACGACCACGTAGTGGAGCTTGCCGCTGCTGTCGTCCGGGTTGCTGCCGCCGAAGATGCCGGAGTTGGCCTCGCCTTCCTTGGTACAGGCGTCGGTACCGCCGTCAGCGCCTGCCGGGCAGTCGTTGATCGGCGCGTTACCGTTGAGCACCAGGCCGCCCCACAAGCCGCGGGCGTTTTCCAGGCCGCTCTGGCCTTCCACGTCCTGAATCGCAGTCAGGGTAACCGGGGCGCTGTCGCTGCCGTTGGCCACGATCTGCGAGCCGCGTGAAATCACCAGGAAGTCGGTGTCGTTGTCGCCGACGATGGTGGTACCTGCGGGCAGGGTCAGGATTGCCGAGTTGGTGTTGTCACCGCCGATGACCACCTTGCCGTCCAGCACGAAGTAATTGCTGGTGTTGAGGGTCAGGTCGGTGGTGTAAGTGCCGCTGAGGATACAGCTGGGCTTGCCGGCGATCATCGCACCTTCGGTGGTACCCGCCGGGCAACCCGCCACAGGCGCATCCCCCAGGCCGGTGTTCAGCGTGCCGAAGGTCCAGCCGGAGGCCCAGTTGTCGCTGTCGGTTTCGCCGTCGCCGAAGGCGCCGACGTAGTCGACCGGCTGCAGCGCACCCATGCCGGTAACGTCCATGGAGGGCACTGCGCTGCCGTCCAGCGAGACATTGCCCTGCCCGTTCAGGTAGGCCAGCAGTTCGGGTTCATCGCCGTCGATCGCCGTCGGGCAGTCGAAGATGACGCCGCCGATGTTGAGGTCGGTACCCAGCAGGCCGGTGGAGACGTCGCCGTCCACCTTGATGCAGGTAGCGCTACCGGTCACCAGCGAGTTGTAGAAGCCCACACCCGTGCCGCGGCGGAACAGTACGCCGCGCTCGGCCGGGTTGCCGATGATACTCATGTTGGATATCAGCGGCATGGAGCGCGGGGTGTTGTTTTCGCCGCCCTCGCGGTTGTCCGCCTCGATGCCGTTGTCGCCGGCGTCTGACGCCTGGTTGACCAGCACGTACTGTGCACCACCGCGCCAGCCGTCGGTCCAGTCCAGGGAGTCGTCGGCGTTGCCGGTCAGCACGATGTGGCTGATGTGGACGTTACCGCCAAAGAACTCCATGCCGTCGTCCAGGTTGTTGTGCACCTGTACGTAGTCGACGGTAGTGCCTGAGCCCACGCCCTGGAAGCCGATACCGTTGAGCTGGTTTTCCGGGTCAACGTTGGAGCCGGCGTACTTGACCACCAGGTACTTCAGGCTGCCGCTGGAGTCGGCCGGGTCGGAACCGCCGAAGATGCCGGAGTTGGCTTCGCCTTCCTTGGTACAGGCGTCGGTGCCGCCGGCGGCGCCAGCCGGGCAGTCGTTGATCGGCGCGTTACCGTTGAGCACGATGCCGCCCCACTCACCGCGGGAGTTCACCGGATCCACATTGCCCTCGAGGTCGCTCTGGCTGGTGAAGGTTACCGGCGCGTTGCGGGTACCGTTCACCATCAGTTGCGAGCCGCGGGATACGACCAGGAAGTCGGTGCTGGTGCCGCCGATCACGGTCACACCGGCCTGCACGGTCAGGACAGCGGAGTCGGTGTTGTCGCCGCCGACGACGACCTTGCCGTTCAGGCGGTAGATGCGGCCGGAAGACAGGGTCAGGTTCGAGGTCAGGGTGCCGGTGAGGTCACACACGGTCATGCCGTTGAGCTCGCTGGCGGCTTCCGTGGTGCCCGCGGGACATCCCATGCCCGGGTTGGCGGTGGAGTGGCTGACGGTGCCGGGCAGAGTCCAGCCCGCAGTCCAGTTGTCCGGGCCGATGGCGCCGACAAAATCAGCGGCCTCGAAGAAGCCGCCCACCGGCGTGACCGGGTTGACGCTGCCGCCGCTCTGGGAAACTTCCGGAGCGCTGTCGAGGTACATCTTGACGGCGCCGTCGTCGTCGCCCTTGTGCATCTCGGCACAATCGAAGCTGGTGCCCTCGATGGTCAGGTCGGAGCCGAGCAGGTCGCGGGATGCGCCTTCAACCTGCACACAGGTGCCGGAGTCCTGCACGATGGAGTTGGTCAGGTGAATACCGGTGCCGCGGCGCAGGCGCAGGCCGTTCTCGCCGGCGAGGCCGAAGCCGGACATGTTGCTGATGGAGGGGATGGAGCGAGGCAGCACGTTTTCGTCGCCCTCGCGGTTGTCCGCTTCGATCAGGTTGTCGCCGGTGTCGGTCTGTTCGAGGTACAGGTACTGTACGGAGCCCTGCCAGCCGTCGGTCCAGTCCAGCGAGTCGTCGGCGTTGCCGGTCAGCACGACGTGCTTGATGTTGACGTTGCCGCCGAAGAATTCCATGCCGTCGTCGAGGTTGTTGTGCACCTGCACGTAGTCGACCACGGTGCCGGAGCCCACACCCTGGAAGGCGATACCGTTGAGCTGGTTTTCCGGGTCGACGTTGGAGCCCGCATAGCTGACGCGAACATAGGTCAGGATGCCGGAATCGTCGTTCGGATCGGAGCCACCGAACAGGCCGGAGTTGGCTTCACCTTCCTTGGTGCAGGCGTCGGTGCCACCAGTGGCGCCGGCCGGGCAGTCGTTGATCGGCGCGCGGCCGTTCAGTACCACGCCGCCCCAGAGGCCGCGCTCATTGGCGCCCACCGTGCCCATGACGGCTTGTTCGGCTGTGAAGTCAATCGGCTGGTCGGCGGTGCCCTGCGCATCGATGCGGCAGCCCTGCTCGATGACCAGGAAGTCCTCGCTGCTGCTGCCGACCATGGTGGCGCCGGGCGCGAGTTCCAGGGTGCAGGTCTGCGCCTGCGAGGCGGTTGCGCCCAGGGCCAGGATGCTGGCGGTAACGGCTGAATACAGTTTGCTACGGTTCATTATGTTCACTCCCCCTTAGTTGGCGCTGACACGCAGGGCGCCGCCCTTGATGCGGTAAATCCGGTCGTTGCCCAGAAGCAACCCGTCGGGATTCAGCCTGCCGCCGGGGAGCTGGCTGACATCGATATCCCAGATCTCGCGGCCGTCGTTGGCGACGTCGCTGCTCTTGGTGATCACCGAGTCGAGGGAGCTGGGAATGACACTGGCAATAACGTCGCCGTTGTTGCCGCCGCCGTTATCGCCGCCATTGTCGCCGCCGTTGTCGCCACCGCCGTTATCCCCACCGTTATCGATGACAATTTGTCCTGGTGAGACGTTGTCCGACGAAGAGCCGCCGCAGGCGGTCAGGCCGCCGGCGGTAATTGAGACTACGCAGAGCGCGAGCAGGATTTGCTGCAGTCTTGATTCAGACGCCATGTTGAACCCCTATCTGAGTTGCGGGAAAAAGACACCAAAGTGTCCGGCCACAGGCCGATGTGTGTGTGGGCAGCATGTTAGGAATGGGAGGTGACACAAATGTGATGCAAATATTTCATTTGTGTTAAAAGTGAAAAGCGCTCATTTTTTGTACCGATACCGACTTTTTCCCGACGGCAATGATGGGGCTGTCGCTTAATAAAACATTCACCACGGATTCGTGGCGCTGTAACACGGGAGGACCAAGCTGGCGCAAATTGTCGGAGGGGACACCGATGAACTGGAACAACACCCGGCACAGCGCCAGCGAAAAAAACCGCATCCGCGAGGAGATCGACGCGCAGGTTCGCGAGTTCATCCAGCGCGGCGGCAAGATCGACCAGCTCTCTGCGAGCGGCCTGCGCCAGCGGCCCAATGCGATTGGCTCGGTCTGGCACATCGACGACATCGTCGATCTCGAGCGATAGGCGGAGAACGACCTTGCTGGAGATACAGGCGTTCCTGCAGCGCCGCTACCCCACGTTTGCCCAGCGCCACCAGCGCACCGCCCGCACCCTCGGGCGATTCCTTGGCTTCCTTTTTTACGAATCCAGGTTCCAGCAGTTCGAGCGGGACTACCCACACCTGCGCGGCTTCGACTTCATCGAGCAGACCCTGCGCTACTTTGACTTCACGCTGCGCCTCACCGACCGCGAGCGCGCGCGCATTCCCGCCTCCGGCCGCGTGGTGATCGCCGCCAACCATCCCATCGGCTCGCTGGACGGACTGGCGCTGTTGCAGCTGGTGCGGCAGGTGCGACCCGACGTCAAGGTGGTTGCGAACGAAGTGCTGGGCGCGGTGAAGCCGCTGGAGCCGGTGCTGCTGCCGGTGAACAACATGGGCGGCTCGACGCCGAAAAAAAATCTCAAACGGATTCGCGAGCACCTGCAGCAGGACGGCGCACTGATCATCTTCCCCGCGGGCGAGGTCTCGCGCTTCGGGCCCAAGGGAGTCAAGGACGGCGAGTGGCAGAACGGTTTTATCAAGATCGCCACGGCGACGCGCTCGCCGATCCTCCCGGTGTTCGTCGCCGGGCGCAACTCGCTGTTCTTCTACAGCCTGTCGTTTCTCGCCCGGCCGCTGTCCACCCTGTGGCTGGTGCGCGAGATGTTCAAGCAGAGCCACAACACCGTCGACGCCCGGGTCGGCAACCCCGTGCCCTACGAGCACTACGCACGGCCGGGCTTTTCCGCGAAGAAACTGGCGGCGATGTTCCGCAAGCACGTCTACCGCCTGGCGCGCGGGGGCAAGCCGGTTTTCCAGTCGGTGGAAACCGTCGCCCACCCGGAGAACCGGTTGCTGCTGAAGCGCGAGATCGAAGCCTCGGAGTTGCTGGGCGAGACCACCGACGGCAAGCAGATCGTGCTGTGCAGGATGCAGGATTCGCCCTGCGTGATGCGCGAGATAGGCCGGCTGCGCGAGCTCAGCTTCCGCGCCGTCGGCGAGGGCAGCGGCCTGCCGAGGGACATCGACCGCTACGACAGCCACTACCTGCAGCTGGTGCTCTGGGACGGCCTGGACCTGGAGATCGCCGGTGCCTACCGCTTCGGCGAGGCCGGCAAGCTGCTCGCCGAGCAGGGCGAGGCCGGGCTGTACTCGAATACGCTGTTCCGCTACGGCCCGGGCATGCGACCGATCCTGGAACAGGGGCTGGAGTTGGGCCGCAGTTTCGTGCAACCCAGATACCAGAACCGAAACAGCCTGGATTACCTGTGGTTCGGCATCGGCGCCTTCGTGCGGCGCTATCCGCAGTACCGCTACCTGTTCGGCCCGGCGTCGATCAGCGCGCTCTACGGGCAGGACGGTATAGCGCGCATCGCGCATTTCCATCACCTCTACTACAACAACCCGGCGCTGGACGCGAGCGCGCGCGAGCCCTTTGTCATCGGCCCCGAACTGCAGGCAGAGCTCGCCGGGCAGTTCAGCGGCGTAGACCAGGACAGGGATTTCCGCGTCCTGCGCGACGCCCTGGCCGGGAAGGGGATGCCGGTGCCGACGCTGTACAAGCACTACGCCCAGGCCATGGAGCCGGGAGGGGTGAGCTTTACCGCGTTCAACATCGACCGGAGTTTTGGGGACTGTGTCGACAGCCTGGTGCTGGCCGACCTGGCGCAACTCAAGCCGAAGAAGCGCAAACGCTACCTTGGGGAGGGCAGCACTGATGAACGCACTGACACCTGACGGCAACATCGATTGCGAAACGCTGTGGATCTCGGATGTCCACCTGGGCAACATCCACAGCAAGGCCGACTACCTGCTGCAACTGCTCAAGCGGGTGCACTGCAAGAAGCTCTACCTGGTGGGCGACATTGTCGACGTCTGGGCCATGCACCGCCGGGTCTACTGGCCGGAAGCGCACAACGCGGTGCTGCGCGAGCTGCTGAAGAAATCCCGCTCCGGTGTCGAGGTCATCTACGTGCCAGGCAACCACGACCAGAACTTCCGCGAGTTCTGCGGCAGCCAGTTCGGCAACGTCACCCTGCGCGAGCGCGCGGTACACACCACCGCAGACGGCCGCCGCTTCCTGGTCATCCACGGCGACGAACTGGACTTCGCGGTGCGCTACAGCCGCATCAACCGCTGGATCGGGGACATCGCCTACGACACGGTGATGATGCTCAACCGGCTGCTCAACCACCTGCGCGCCTGGAGCGGACGCCCCTACTGGTCGCTGGCGGGCTGGCTGAAATCCCATGTCGCCCAGGCCGAGCAGGCGATACGGGCGTACCAGCAGGCGGCGGTCAAACTGGCGACGGATACCGGCTACGACGGCATTATCTGCGGCCACCTGCACCACCCCGTAGTACAGCGCTACGGCGAAGTACTCTACTGCAACGACGGCGACTGGGTGGAAAACTGCACCGCCCTGCTCGAGGACGCGCGCGGCCAGCTACACCTGGTGAAGGCGGTCAACCTCGACGCCCGCGCCGGCAGCCTGATCCTCGCCGCCGCCTGAGGCCGCTGCGCTCCTGTAGGAGCGCACCGTGTGCGCGACAAGTTCAGGGCGCGGTCCATCGCCCGCAGAGCGGGCACCTACAGGTCAGTTTCCTGCTGGAACTCCCGCTCGATGCGCTGCTGCAGCTCGTAGCGACTGCCCCCGGACCGCGAGCGGCTGGAACGCATGCGATCCTCGTAGCGCTCCTTGCGGTAGCGCGCGACCAGGTGGGCGAAGCGCGCCTCCTCCAGTTCCCCGGCGATGAGCTGCTCGATGAACGCGATATCGATGCCGACGCGATAGGCGATACGGCTCGGGCGGATCTTGTGGGCGTGAAAACGCGCGACAATATGAATCTGCTCTTCGCGGCTGTAGGCGCATTCGCAGGAGTAGCCATAGGGCGGTGACGGTGTGCGCGGGTCGGCGCTGGAAGATTCGCTGGACATGGCCCAATTTTTAGCAGCTGGCGGCGACAATGCCAAGCGCGAGTCCCCACGACTGGCGGCACTGGCACAGCGGTGCAATACTACTGGCCCACACTTGAGCAAAAGAGAGGCGCGACACGTGACCAGAATACTGATCCCGATGATGCTGCTGGCGCTCACTGCCTGCAGCGCTGAACCAGGCAGCCAGAAATGGTGCGAGGCCAAGAGCAACCAGCCCAAAAGCGAATGGACGGCGTCCGACGCGACTACCTACGCCGGCCACTGCATCTTCGACAATACCGAGGTCGGTTCCGAGAACTGGTGCAAGAACCTGAAAGAAAAGCCCAAAGGCGAGTGGACCGCCAACGAAGCCTCGACTTACACCAAGCACTGCGTACTTTAAACACAAGGAATTGCACAAGCGATGATAAAACCAACCAGACGCAATCTACTGGGACTCCTGCTTACAGGCGTACTCGCCCTCCCCGGCCTCGCCAGCGCAGGCGAGGTCCTGCAGCGCATTACCGACTTCAAGGTGCTGAAGGTGGGCATGTCCGCCGACCAGCCGCCGATGACCGCGAAGAACCGCAACGGCGGCATCATGGGTTACGACGTCGACCTCGCCAAGGCGCTCGCCGCCGCCATGCGGGTGCAACTGGATATCAAGGTGCTGCCGTTTGGCGATTTGATCCCCGCGCTCGAGAAGAACGAGGTGGACCTGGTCATCTCCAACATGTCGATCACACCCGAGCGCTCCGAGGAGGCCTACTTCGCTGGCCCCTACATGATGTCGGGCAAATCCATCCTCACCACCGACAAGGTGCTGGCCGCAGCCACCGACAGCAATCCGCTCAACAGCAGCGACGTCAAACTGGCGGCACTGAAAAACTCCACCAGCGCGACCTTCGTCACCGAGAACCTGCCGGAAGCGCAGCTGGTGCTGGTCGATAACAGCGACGACGGCGTGCAGATGGTGCTGGACGGCAAGGTCAACGGCATGCTGGCGGATATGGCGGTGTGCAAGCTGGCGGTATTGCGCCACCTCGGCACCGGCCTGGTCACGCTGCAGGAACCGCTGACGCTGGAGCCCATCGGCATCGCGGTTTCCCGCGACGACGCCCAACTGCAGAACCTCGTCGACAATTACCTCGAATCCTACGAAAAAATGGGCCTGCTGGGCCGCCTGCGCGAGAAGTGGTTCGAGAACGCGGAGTGGATAACCGCGCTGCCCTGAGCGCGGCACGCGCCGGCAGCCGGGCCGGGCTGAACGCCGGATGTACCGCGTACTCGCCCTGTTCGCGCTGCTGGCAGCCAGTATGAGCCAGGCGGCCACCCCCATCGTCATCGCCCATCGCGGCGCCAGCGCCTACCTCCCGGAGCACACCCTTGAGGCCAAGGCGCTGGCCCAGGCCATGGGGGCCGACTATCTCGAGCAGGACGTGGTGCTCAGCCGCGACGGCATACCGGTCATCCTGCACGACATCCACCTGGAGAGCACCACCGACGTCGAACAGCGCTTCCCCGCCCGTGCACGGGAGGATGGCCGCTACTACGCGCTGGATTTCACCCTGGACGAGCTGCGCAGCCTGCGCCTGCACGAGCGCAGCGAGCGCGATGCTTCCGGCCGCGAAACGGCGGTCTTCCCGGGCCGCTTCCCCCTGCACCAGGGCATATTCCACCTGCCCACGCTGCGCGAGGAGATCGAGATGATCGATGGCCTCAACCGCGCGCGCGGCACCCGCAGCGGTCTCTACATCGAGCTGAAATCGCCCAACTGGCACGCCGCGCAGGGCTACGATATCGCCGTGGCCGTGCTCGAAGTCCTGCGCGAGACCGGCTACGCCGACAGGCCGGAGCAGGTTTACCTGCAGTGCTTTGACGACCGCACCCTGAAACGCCTGCGCAGCGAACTGAAAACCCCGCTGCCACTGATCCAGCTGATCGGCGAGAACGACTGGGGCGAGGACAGCGAGGCCGATTACGACGCCATGCGCACGGACGCGGGCCTGGCCGAAATCTCAGCTTACGCCGATGGCATCGGGCCGTGGATTCCGCAGGTCGTGACAGTGGTGGAAAACGGCGAGCTGCAGCCCACCGGTCTCGCCGCCATGGCCCACCGCCACGGGCTGCTGGTGCACCCCTACACCCTGCGCGCCGACGCCCTGCCCGAGGGTGTGCCCGGCGTGGACGCACTGCACCGGGCGCTGCTGCTGGACGCCGGTGTCGACGGCCTGTTCAGCGATTTCCCCGACCTGACGGTGGACTATATCCGCCGCATGCCGGGTGTGAATTAGTCGCCACCCGCCCTTCGCGGCTGGCACTGCCGCGGCGAAACGGGCATTATTCCCCGCATTGAAAACTGAACGCCCGATCCCTCCCGCGGGCCAGCCCGCCGCGGGACCGGTCCGGCCTGCATCCCGGATATTAGTGTGAGTCTCAAGGTAAACCGACGTACCAAGATCGTTGCCACCATCGGCCCGGCCAGCGAATCGGACGATATGATCGCCCGCCTGATCGGCGCCGGTGTCAACGTGTTCCGCCTCAACTTCAGCCACGGCACCGCCGAGCAACACGCCACCGTGGCCCAGCGCGTACGCAAGCAGGCGGCCATCGCCGGCCGCTATGTCGGCGTGCTCGCCGACCTGCAGGGCCCCAAGATCCGCATCGCCGGCTTTCGCGACGGCGCCATAGAGCTGGCGATCGGCGACCGCCTGTGCCTGGACCTCACCCTGGGGGCAAACGACGGCGACGCCCACTCGGTAGGGGTCGACTACCCGCAGCTGTGCCAGAGCGTGAAGCCCGGCGATACGCTGCTGCTGGACGACGGGCGCCTGCGGCTGCGCGTCGACGATGTCGGGCCGAAGACCGTCGAGACCACGGTGCTGGTCGGAGGGCGGCTGGCGTCGCGCAAGGGCATCAACCGCCTCGGCGGCGGACTCGCAGCGCCGGCGCTGACAGCCAAGGACATGGCCGACATCGACGACCTGGCCCACGTGGCCCCGGATTTCGTCGCGGTTTCCTTTGTTTCCAGCGCGGAGGACATCCACCAGACCCGCAGCCTGCTGCGTGAGGCCGGGCTGAACGCCGCGATCATCGCCAAGATCGAGCGGGCGGAAGTGGTGGCTGACGAGGAAGTCCTTTCCGGTATCATCGAGGCCTCCATGGGCGTCATGGTGGCCCGGGGAGACCTCGGCGTGGAAGTCGGCGACGCACAGCTGATCGGCATCCAGAAATCCCTGATCGCGCGAGCGCGCAAGATGGACCGGGTGGTGATCACTGCGACCCAGATGATGGAGTCGATGATCGACAGCCCCATGCCCACCCGCGCGGAGGTCTTCGACGTCGCCAATGCGGTACTCGACGGCACCGACGCGGTGATGCTCTCGGCGGAGACCGCCGTCGGCAGATACCCGGTAGAAGTGGTCAGCGCCATGGCCGACGCCGCGCTGGGCGCGGAGCAGCAGGCGGTCGCTCGCACCTCCCGCTACCGCATCGACCGGCAGTTCAGCACCGCGCAGGAAACCATCGCGATGTCGGCGATCTACGCGGCCAACCACTACCCCAACGTGCGCGGCATCGCCACACTGACCGAATCCGGCAATACCCCGTTGCGGATGTCGCGGCTCAGCTCCGGCCTGCCGATCTTCGGCCTCAGCCGCAACGCGGAGACACTGCAGCGGCTGTGCCTGTGCCGCGGCGTCATCCCGCTGTTCTTCGACGCCAGCGCCTTCGAACAGGAAGAGGTCGAGTCCCGCGCCATCGAGTTCCTCAAGGACGGCGGTTACCTGCTCAAGGGCGACTCCATCCTGCTCACCGAGGGCACGGTCATGGGCCGCGCCGGGTCCACCAATATCATGAAGATCCTGCCGGTTACCTGATGAGCCCGGTGGATGCCACGCCGAGACTGGTCGCCGATGTCGGCGGCACCAATACCCGTATCGGCATCTACGACCCTGCGAGCAACACGTTCCGCGCGCGGACGGACTTTGCCAACCGGGATTTCAACGGACTGGAAGACGTCATCCGGGCCTGGCTGGCGGGCCTGGTGGAATCACCGCCGGAGCGGGCCTGCCTGGCCGTAGCGGCTCCGGGCGGGGAGGACCGGGTCAGCATGGTCAACGTGGACTGGTCGTTCTCGCGCCGCGAAATTCAGGAGCGATTCGGCTGGCACGTCACGGGCTGGCTCAACGATTTCGAGGCCAATGCCCACGGCCTGCCGCACCTGGCGCCCGACGAGCGCGTGACCCTGCGCTCCGGGTGGGCGCCGCAACAGGGCAAGCTCGCCGTACTGGGGCCCGGTACCGGCCTGGGAGGAGCCAGCCTGCTGCGGGTCGACGGGGTTGCCGTGGCGGGCGCCGCGGAACCGGGCCACGCCAGCCTCAGCCCGGGCAATGCGCTGGAACTGGAGCTCTTTGCCCTGCTGCTGCAACAGCATGCCGATGTTTACACCGAACTACTGGTCTCCGGGCCCGGGCTGGAGCGGCTGTACGGTACGCTGGCCCAGCTGCACGGCCGCGCCGCCGAAACACTGTCACCCGCGGATATCACCGCGCGCGGCCTGGCGGGCGAGGATGAGCTCTGCGGCCAGGCGCTCGATACCTTTTGTGCCCTGCTGGGCTCTGCGTGCGGCGATTTCGTTCTCCACAACGGCGCCTGGGGCGGGCTTTACCTTGCCGGCGGAATCGTCCCGCGTCTCACCGAATACCTCCAGAGCAGCGATTTTTTCCAGCGGCTGGAGGCCAAGGGCGCTATGCGCGAACGCCTTGCCAGACTTCCCGTGCACGTCATCACCGCCAGTCACCCGGGATTGCTCGGCGCCGCCCACGCACCCCTGCCCCGGGATTGAGCGACGTTCGGCAATTTTCCTGCCAGTTCGTCGCGTACCTGGTGCTCCAGGCTGGCCGAAATTGGCGCAAAATTCCCAAAGAATATTTTTTCACCAACACGGCGAGTTCCGAAATCTGGTGATACACTCAATGAAGCCGGTATAACCGGCTGGAGTTGGAAAGCGCTCGAAGTTCCCCAAAGGTCCTTTGTACGTCAACCGCACTAAACTTTAAAGCAGTGCCCTTCGGGGCAAGTCAGGTAATACAGGTAATAGAAATATGTCCACCACCACCGGCACCGTTAAATGGTTTAACGAGAGCAAGGGCTTTGGTTTCATCGCACGCGAAGATGGTCCCGATGTCTTCGTACACTTCAGCGCTATCAAGGGCGACGGTTTCCGCACCCTCGCTGACGGCCAGAAAGTGCAATTCGAGGTTACCGAGGGCCAGAAGGGCCCGCAGGCTGCCAACGTAATCGCGCTGTAACACCGAATAAAAAAAGGAGCTCAAAGAGCTCCTTTTTTGTTTTCGACTCGCCGCCGCAACGCAAGCTGCGGCGGCTATCCCACCGGAATCACCCTTCGGAGAGGCTCTTTTGCCGCTCCAGCTCGGAATCCATGTACTTCAGCCACTGCTTCGCGTAAGTCTCGGACCGCTTGTCCTTGGCAGCATCGTTGAAAGCCTTGCGCGCCTTGTCGTATTGCTTGGTATTGAAGTACGCCATACCCAGCACCAGGCGAGCCGTGTCCGGACGCCGCACACCACCGCGGGCAAGGCCCTTGTTGATGGCGTCGATCGCCTTGTTGAACTCGTCGCCATCGAGGTACAGGTTACCCAGTCGGGCATACAACTCGCCGTTGTCAGCCTTGGCAGCGGCTTTCTCCATCGCGGGGATGGATTTAGCCACTTCCTGTGCCTGGCGCCACGCACTACCGGTGATCTCCCAGTTCTTGGAGGTACCCTCGATCTTGCCGTCCTTCAGGCCCTTGTCCATCACCTTGGCCGCCTTGTAGGGGACCTCGCGGTTCAGGTAGAGGTAGGCCATGGTGACCAGTTCTGAGCTGTTGTCGAGCATGCCCTGTACGTAGGCGGTTTCCATCGCCGCCAGTTGCTCAGGCTCTTTCTTCTGCTCGCCGTACATGTGCGAGAGCTGTACCCAGTATTCCTTCTTCGGGTAGTACTCCAGCAACAGCTCCAGCATCTCCACGGTTTTGGCGGTATTGCCCTTCTCGAAGTAGAGGAAACGAGCGAGGTTGTACCACTGCTCCTTCGCCGGCTTGCGCTCGGCCGCGGGCTTCTCGGCCTGCCGCTGGTTGTGCATGGCGATGGCCTTCTCCACATTGGAGAGCGCCTTGTCGTACTGCTTCAGCTGGTAGTAGCCCTGGGCCAGAAGCACGTAGGCATCCGGGTTGGGCTTGTCGGTCATGGTGAACCACTGCTGCAGGGCGTTGATACCCTTCTGCCAGTCTTCCATCACGAAATACAGCTGGGCAATGGTGAAACGCGTGTTGATCTCCATCGCCAGCGGAATGTCTGGCTGTTTGACAACGTTCTCGTAAGCTTTCAACGCGTTCTTGTAGTCGCCTTTATCGTAATAGATGAAGGCGTAGAGGTTCCACACGTTGGCCAGCTCGTAGCTGTTCAGCGCACGCTTGCCGCTGTTGTCGATCATGTCGTCGAGGATGCTTTGCGCGGCAGCCATGTTCTTGGCTTCCACAGCCTGCTGCGCCTCGGACAACTTCTCGTATACCTGGTTGCGCAGAGCGGGTGTGCGACGGGTCTCACGCTCGTCCTTCTTCGCCTCCTGGGCTACTGCTGCCGACAGCGGCCGCAGGCCGACGTCTGATTGCAGCTGGGTAAACGCCACCTGGGCGGCGAGCACCGGCAGGCTGAGCAGGGCAGCGCGAGTCCAGGTGTATGATTTCAGCAATTTCATCGCCTTTCGCCCCCTCAATTTTCCAGCTCGTAGGTGAACTTGTTCTGCACACCGGCAACCTCAATAGGCTCGCCGTCCACCACGCGGGGCTTGTACTTGAACTTCAGTGCGGCACTGACCGAGGCCTTCTCGAAGACACCGGAAGGCTGGCAATCTACCGGGTGCGGATCGCGGATGGCACCGGAGGTCGTCACCGTATATTCCACGATGCAGTAACCGGTGATGCCACGGGTCTGCGCACGGCGCGGATAGATGGGAGCCACCTTCACGATCGGCAGGTATTCGCCGTCGCTGGTTGCCATGCCGGAGCCGCTGATTGCGATGTCGACCTTGGCCTGCGGCGCCACGTTGACGATATCGACATTGGTATCCATATCCATCTCGGGCGTGCTGAGGTCCGGCGGCGGCTCGGCCGGGTCTTCAACTTTTTCCGGCTTCTGCTCATTGCGGTTGGTCTCGATCTCCCGCTCCGGCATGGTGATATCAGCAAGCTTCTGGCGCTTGGTGTTATCGATCTCCGGATTGGCAGTGGCGATCATGTACTGCATGATGAAGAACAGGCCGCCCGCAACCGGTAGCGCAAAGATAGCGCCAATGATTAGCCTGATAATATTGCGGTTCATATCGGACTACTTATCCTCTGTTGCCAGGGATACGTCGTAAACACCTGCCTCACGGGAAGCGTCCAGTACCGCAGCTACAGTCTCGGTGTTGGATTTGTTGTCGGCCTGGATCACCACGGCACCCTTGGGGTTCTCCGCGTGCAGGCGTTCAATGTTGGCGCGCACGGCGCGAATGTCGACGCGGCGCTTGTCCATCCAGATTTCGTTGTTCGGATTGATCGCAATCAGGATGTTGACGTTTTCCTTCGGCTGGGAGGTTGAGGCCTCGGGGCGGTTCACCTCGATGCCAGCCTCCTTGATGAAGGATGCCGTCACAATGAAGAAGATCAGCATGATGAAAACGACGTCCAGCATGGGCGTCAGGTCAATCTGGGCTTCATCTTCTGCCGCAGCGGATCGGTTATTCCTGCGCATGGGTATAACTCTCTCAGTGATCTGTAGTCAGGTTGTCTTCCAGGAACTCGCTTTCGCGCTGGGCAACCCGCGTAACATAAGTATTGCCGAAGACCCCGGACAGTGCGGCGACCATGCCGGCCATGGTCGGGATGGTCGCCCGCCCCACGCCGCCAGCCATCGACTTGGCGTCGCCGCCGCCGGTCACCGCCATGATGTTGAACACCTCGATCATACCGATCACGGTGCCCAGCAGGCCGAACAGCGGGCACAGGGCCACCAGGGTCTTGATCAACGGCAGGTGCGCGTTGATCTGCATGCTGCACTCGGAGATCAGCTTCTCGCGGATCTGGTGAGCGCCCCACGACTTGCGTTCGGGGCGCCCCTCCCAGGTGCTGATCGCCTTGGCGACGTCTTTCTTCCAGCCGGTCTTGAAGTACCAGGCGCGCTCGAAGATCAACATCCAGAGGACGAAGAGCAGCACCGCCACGAACCAGAGCACGATGCCGCCCGAGTCCATGAAGCGTGAGACGGCCTGGTAAGCATTATCTAACCAGTACATGTTACTTCCCCAGGTTGGCCTCGGTGTGCTCTGCGATGATCCCGGTGGTCTGCTCGTCCAGCACGTGGATGATGCGCTGTGCGCGACCGTTCACCAGGGTGTGCATCAGTACGGTGGGGATGGCTACCAGCAGGCCCAGTACCGTGGTCACCAGGGCGGAGGAGATACCGCCGGCCATCGCGGTGGGGTCGCCCGCACCGAAGATGGTGATTGCCTGGAAGGTCTGGATCATACCGGTCACCGTACCCAGCAGACCCATCAGCGGGGCTACTGCAGAGATGATCTTCAGCAGGGTCAGACCGAATTCCAGTTTGGGAGTTTCCTTGAGAATACCCTCGGACAGCTTGAGCTCCAGTGTCTCGGTGTCCATGTTGGGGTTGTCCTCGTGGATCTTCAGCACGCGGCCCAGCGGGTTGTTGGCGTTCGCCTTGTCGGACTTGAGCTGCTTGTTGACCTTGGCGCTGATAGCGCTCAGCACCAGCAGGCGCCAGATAGCCAGGATCATCGCGAACACACCCAGAGCGGTAATGGCGTAGCCAATCGGGCCACCCTGGTGCCAGCGCTCTTCATAGCTCGGGCTGTTGATCAGCGCGGACAGGAAGGAACCGCCAGTCGGGCCGGTCGGGTCTACACCGAACTTGTGCATGCCGGAAGTCGCGTTAGCTTCCTCTTTAGCCCAGGAGGAGTAGGCACCGGTGGGCTGGCGAGCCAGCTCTTCCAGGCTACCCTTGCTCGGCTCGTAGGACAGGTACTTGCCCTCGTCGGAGACGATGTTCCAGGTACCGACACGTACGACGCGCTGCTGCACTTTGTCGCCGTTGGGCTTGGTCACTTCGGCGTCGAAGGACACGACTTTGCCTGACTCGACCATTTCGCGATTGAGCTCGTACCAGACACGCTCGATCTCCTCGATGGAGGGCAGCTTGTCGGACTGGCTCATCTTGTCGATCAGGTCCTGCAGGAACTTCTCACGCCCCGGGTACTGCGCGGATGTGAGCGAGTTATGCAGGTTGCTGGCGAGGTCGCCCGCAGACGAGGTCAGGTGGCCAAACAGTTCGGACAGAGTACCCAGTTTCTCGCGCAGCTGTTTCTGTTTAGCGGCGACGTCGAGTTCATTCGCCTCGAACTTGTTCTCCAGTTCAGTGGAAAGCTGTTCCTGGCGAGTGCGCTCGTTCTCGGCTTTTTTCAGCTCGGCGGCCTGGTTGGCCTTGTCGCGTGCGAAGCGAGCTTCGCGCTCCTTGTTTTCCTTGGCTTCAGTCACCTGGCCCTGCTTTACGAACTGCAGCAGCTGTTCCAGGCTCTTGGGCTCCTGGTCCTGTGCCAGAGCGGCGCCAGCGGTGAAAGTCAGCAGGCCCGCCATCGCAGTTACCGCGGCGGCCTTTACAAATTTAATGCTCATTATTCGGCCTCCGGTGCGGGAATGGGCAGGGTCAACAGGTCAATTGCGGCCTCTTTGCGGGCGATGCGCAGGCCCTGCATGATGGCGCTGCGGTATTCACCGCGCTCCAGGGGCACCCAGCTGCGGCTGGCCTGGTCCCAGGCGCCGGAAACTTCGGTGTCAGTAGTCTGGTAAAGCAGGGCGATGCGGCCGACGCGGAAGAAGTTAACTTCGCGCTCCTGGCCGTTGATTTCCACGCTGCCCTTGTAGGCGTCGATCTTGCGACCGTATTCGTTCTCGATCTTGTAGGCTTCCAGCACCTGGCGGAATTTCTCCGCGATGCTGACGTCGGCGCGGTCGAGGTTCGCACGCAGGAAGGAGACACGCTGGCGGCGCTCATCCATGTGGAAGGGCACGTCCAGCTCGATGAACTTGTCCAGGCCGTCGATCATGCGGATGACCAGCGGAGTCATCTGGCGCTGGATCACGGTTACCTGGTCGATGGACTCATCGATCTCTCCCATGCGCTTGACCTGGTTGTCGATCTGGCGCTGCAGGCGGGCGTTGTAAACCTTCAGGCCGTCGATCTGCTTGTTGACTGTCTTGTAGTCATTCAGCAGGTCGCGTGTTTCGTCGGCCAGTCGGTCTACCTTTGCCTGCGATTCGCGAGCGGCCTTGTTCTTGGCCTCGCCAACCGCGAGTACGGAGTCGAGTGTGCTGGCCTGCACTGCCATTGCTGCGCCCCCCAGGGCGCTCGCAGTGACAAGTGCAGCGATCAGTGCATTTTTCAATCGATGCATAGTCATGGGAGTTTTGTTTCCTGTGTCCAACAAAAAAGAAACGGCTCTGATCAAACCGGTGATCGGAACTGTATATGCGGTGAATACAACCAGAGTCGGTAAGCTGAGGGAGCACATTTAAGCCGATTGCAAAATGTTTTTCAATTACCCTCAGCCATAGATCGCACGCCAGCCGTCAAGTGTGTAGTAAGGTAACATTTAACAAAAAAGACAAGGCTGTCCGTAACACATTTTATGGCACTCAGATGACAGCAACCTGCCTCTCCAGCACCCGATAGCTATAGGAACACGGGTTCTTTTCGTCCGCAGCGTGGTCTTCGCGGGTTACCTCCCGCCACTGCCGGTCGTCCAGTAACGGGAAGTGTGCGTCGCCCCGCACCTCCATGTGTACCTGGGTAAGATAGATACGCTGCACCCTGGGCAGTAATGCGGCATACAGCTGCGCACCGCCGACCAGCATCAGCTCGTCGACCGCATCGGCGGTGGCGATTTCCCGCCCCAGCGCCAGCCCCTCCTCCACGGAGGTCACCACGCGCACCCCCTCGGCAGACCAGCCCGGGTCGCGGGTCGCGACGATACTGGTGCGCCCCGGCAGCGGCCTGCCGATGGACTCGAAGGTCTTGCGCCCCATCAGCATGGGTTTACCCATGGTGACATCGCGAAAGTGCCTCAGGTCCGCCGGCAGGTGCCACGGCAGCCCGCCGTCACGGCCTATCACCCCGTTGCTGGCGGCGGCCACGACAATGGCGAGTACGGGCTCTGCCACCGGCTCAGACCGCGACCGGCGCGGCGATGTGGGGGTGCGGATCGTAGTCGAGAATGGCGAAATCCTCGAAACGGTAATCGTAGATGCTGTCCGGCCGGCGCAGCAGTTCCAGGCGCGGCAGCGGCCGCGGCTCGCGCTGCAGCTGCTCGCGCACCTGCTCCAGGTGATTGCTGTAGAGGTGCGAATCACCGGTGGTGACGATGATCTCCCCGGGCTGCAGGTCGCACTGCTGCGCCAGCATGTGCGTCAACAGGGCCAGGCTGGCGGTGTTGTAGGGCAGGCCGAGGAAGGAGTCGCTGGAACGGATGTACAGCTGCGCCGACAGCCGGCCCGCGGCGACATAGAACTGGTACAACAGGTGGCAGGGCGGCAGCGCCATGCGGCCGGCGCGCACGTTGTCCTGCGGGCTGCGGCGCTCGTCCGGCAGGTACTCCACGTTCCAGCCGTGGAACAGGATGCGCCGGCTGTCCGGGTTGTTGCGCAGGCAGTCCACCACGTAGTCGATCTGGTTGATGCTGCCGCCGTCCCGGGTGGGCCAGGCGGTCCACTGGGCGCCGTAGAGCGGACCGAGATCGCCTTCCTCCGTGGCCCACTCATCCCAGATCGACACGCCGTTTTCCTTCAGCCAGCGGATATTGGTGTCGCCACGCAGGAACCAGATAAGCTCGTTGGCGATACCGCGAAAATGCAGCTTCTTGGTGGTGAGCAGCGGAAAGCCGTCGGCGAGGTCGTGGCGGTACTGGCGGCCGAACACCGACAACGTGCCGGTGCCGGTGCGGTCGTCCTTGCGCACGCCATGGTCGAGAATGTCCTGCAGCAGGTCGAGGTATTGCTTCATGTCTTGCTCACACCGTGTGTCTTGCGCGCGCCCGGGGACTGCGCCGCGCGCCTGCCGCGGTAAGCGTATACCAGCAGCGCGATGCCGACGACGATCATCGGCAGGCTCAACAGCTGGCCCCGCGTGAGCCAGCCGAAGGCGTCAAAGCCGATCTGCGCATCGGGTTCGCGGAAAAATTCGGCGAAGGAGCGGAAGCAGCCGTACAGCAGCGCGAACAGGCCGGACACCGCACAGGTCGGGCGCGGCTTGCGCGAGAACCAGTAGAGCACGGCGAACATGACCACCCCTTCCAGCGCGAACTGGTAGAGCTGCGAGGGATGCCGGGCGAGTTGCAGCGGGTCGCCGGGAAACACCATGGCCCAGGGCATGTCGGTGGGACGACCCCACAGTTCGCCGTTGATGAAATTGCCCAGCCGGCCCAGGCCCAGCCCGACCGGCACGAACGGCGCGATGAAATCCACCAGCTGCCAGAAGCGCGCGCCTATCCTGCGCGCATACAGGTACATCGCGAGCAGCACGCCGAGGAATCCGCCGTGAAAGGACATGCCGCCCTTCCAGACTTCCAGCGCCCAGGCAGGGTCCTCGAACAGGCGATGCCCGCCGTAGAACAGGATGTAGCCGACGCGCCCGCCCAGCACCACGCCCAGTGCCACGTAGAACACCAGGTCGTCCACCTGCTCGCGGGCCACCGGCGTCCAGGGGTAGGCCGAGCGGCGCTTCGCCAGCCACCAGCCGACCACGATCCCGAACAGATACATCAGGCCGTACCAGTGGACCTGCAGCGGCCCAAGGGTGTGGGATAACACGGTAAAGGGGCCGATAGAGACGGCGACGGGGTCGATTTGCGGGTAGGGCAGCATGCGGGAACCGTTGCAATGAGCGCGTATTATTATGCAGCGGACAGGGTTTCACAAATGTTTCCCCGGGCGCGCAAGCCGCGTACCCTTGGCATCCACTATGTGCCTCATCGCCTTCGCCTACCGCTGCAGCGAGCAGTACCCGCTGGTACTCGTCGCCAATCGCGACGAGTACCACGCCCGCCCGACACGCGCCGCCGGCTTCTGGCCGGAGCACCCGCAACTGCTCGCCGGCCGCGACCTGCAGGGCGGCGGCACCTGGCTGGGTTTGACCCGCGGCGGTCGCCTCGCCGCCATCACCAACTTCCGCGACCCGGCGCGCACGGCGCCTGCGCCGCGCTCGCGCGGGGAGCTGACCCTCGATTTCCTGCTGGCCGGGCAATCGCCGCGCGAGTACATCGACGCGATCGCGCCGCGGCAGTCCGAGTACGCGGGATACAACCTGCTGCTGGGGGATGGTGAGGAACTGTGGTACGCCAGCAATGCCGGCGGTGGCGCGCAGCGCCTGGAGCCCGGCATCTACGGCCTGTCCAACGCGCTGCTGGATACGCCCTGGCCCAAGCTGGAGCTGGCGCGGCAGGGCCTGCGCGATGCGCTGGAGCACGCGATGGGCCACGATGAGCTTGCCGCGACCATCGCCGACCGGCGCGAGGCATGCGATGCCGCCCTGGCGCTGCAGGGACTGGAGGGCGAGATGGAAAAGCGGTTTTCCGCGCAGTTCATCGTCAACCCCACCTACGGCACCCGCGCCTGCACCAGCCTGTGGTGGACGCGGGACAACGAGGTTTCGCTGCGCGAACTCAGCTTCGGGCCGGAGGGAATGGTGACAGGCTGTGTCGAGGAGCACCTGCCGGTCGAGCCGGCGGCCTACTCCACCGGCGAGTGAATGAAGCGCTGCAAGCCGTGGTCGGCGAGAAAGCCGACCACGCGGCTGTGAATCTCGTCGGCGCGCTCCATCCCCAGCACTTCGTCCAGTAACGCGCTGGTTTCGCACAGCTGGATGTGGCGCAGCGCGTTCTTCACCTTGGGCAGGCTGGTGGCGTTCATCGACAGCACCTCGTAGCCCATGGCCAGCAGCAGCACGGCACCCTCGGGCTCACCGGCCAGCTCGCCGCAGATACTCACCTGCTTGCCCTCGGATTTTGCCGCCTGCGCCACCGCGTGCAAGGCGTGCAGCACCGCCGGGTGCATGGCGTGGTAGAGGTCCGCCACGCGCGCGTTGTTGCGGTCCACAGCCAGCAGGTACTGGGTGAGGTCGTTGGAACCCACCGAGAGGAAATCGACCCGGCGCGCCAGCGCCTTGGCCTGGTACACCGCCGAGGGCACCTCCACCATCACGCCGATGCGCGGCAGCTCGGCCTCCACTCCCTCCTGCAGGATCTCCTGGTGGCTGCGGTGAATCAGGTGCAGCGCCTCCTCCACCTCCGCGATATTGCAGATCATCGGCAGCATGATGCTGAGGTTGTTCAGGCCGGCGTTGGCCTTGAGCATGGCGCGCACCTGGGCGAGGAAAATCTCCGGGTGGTCCAGTGTGACGCGGATGCCGCGCCAGCCGAGGAACGGGTTGTCCTCCTCGATGGGGAAATACGGCAGCGCCTTGTCGCCGCCGATATCCAGGGTGCGCATGGTGACCGGGCGCGGCGCGAAGGCCTCGAGCTGGTTGCGATAGATCTGCCGCTGCTCCTCCTCGGAGGGGAAGCGCTCGCGCAACAGGAATGGCACCTCGGTGCGGTACAGCCCCACGCCCTCGGCGCCCTGTTCCAGGGAACGGGCGACGTCGGCCATCAGGCCGGTGTTGACGAACAATGGAAGGCGGTGGCCGTCGAGTGTCTCGCAGGGCAGGTCGCGCAGGGACTCCAGGTCGCGGGTCAGGGCGCGGTCCGAATCCAGCACCTCCTCGAAACGGGCCAGCACCTCCGGCCGCGGGTTCAGGTGGACGGTGCCGTTGTAACCGTCCACCACCACCTGCCTGCCCTCCAGCTTGGTGTAGGGCAGGTCGACCGCACCCATCACCGTGGGGATGCCCATGGCGCGCGCGAGAATGGCGACATGCGAGTTGCCCGAGCCGCGCACCGAGATCAGGCCCGCCAGCCGCTCCCGCGGGATCTCGCCCAGCGACGAGGCGGTCAGCTCCTCGCCCACCAGGATGGTCTGGGCGGGGAAGGTCCGCACCTCTTTATCGGCCGCCTGCAGGTAGGCCAGCATGCGGGTGCCGAGGTCCTTGACGTCGACCGCCCGCTCCTTCAGGTAGCTGTGCTCCATACGCTCGAAGTGGCGGATGTGCTCGATCATCACCTCCGCCAGGGCGCCCTGGGCCCACTGGCCCTGCTTGATCAGGCCGACGACCTCGCGGCCGAGCTTGGAATCGTCGAGGATGCCGAGGTAGACATCGAACAGCGCGTGGTCCTCGCGGGACAACTCGCCGCCGAGATTGTCCGCCACCTGCTGGATATCCGCCCGCACCTTGCCCAGGGCTTCGCGGAAGGCGTGCAACTCGGCGCGACGGTCATCGACGATCTTGCGCGGCACGGCGTAGAGGTCTGCGACCGGCGATACCACCACCGCGCTGCCGATGGCGATGCCCGGCGCGCCGGCGACGCCGGTTACCCGCGCCGCGGCCGCCTCGGTCTTCTCGTCGACGTCGAAGGCGCCGGTGACCCGGGCGTGGGCGATGACCGCCGCCAGCTGGGCGGACATGGTGACCAGGAAGGCCTCCTCGCCCTCGTCGAACCGGCGGCGCTCCGCCTGCTGTACCACCAGCACACCGAGCACCTTGCGCTGGTGGATGATGGGCACGCCGAGGAACGCGTAGAACGGCTCCTCGCCGATGTCCGGGAAAAAGCGGAAATTGGGATGCGCGGGCGCGTTCTCGAGGTTCAGGGGCTCCTCGCGCTCGGCGACCGTGCCCACCAGGCCCTCGCCGGGAGCCAGGCTGGCGACGCCGATCTGCTCCTGGTTCAGCCCCTCGGTCGCGCGGAAGATGAATCGCTCACCGCCGGGGTCGCGCAGGTAGACGCTGCACACCTGGGTGCCCATGGCATCGCGCACACGCGTCACGATAATTCGCAGCGCCTGCTCGAGGCCGGAGGAGGCGTTGACCTCCTGGACGATGTGGCGGAGGGTCTCCAGCATGGCCATGGCCATTAGCTTTGCACCCGCGTCTCGGTGAGTTTACCAAGCGGCAGGGCCAGCTCCTTCATGGCGCGGCGGTAGACCTCCCGCTTGAAGGAGATCACCTGGTTCAGCGGGTACCAGTAGCTCACCCACTGCCAGTTATCGAATTCGGGCTTCTCGTTGCGATCCAGGCGCACGGCGTCGTCTGTGGCCAGCATGCGCAGCAGGAACCACTTCTGCTTCTGGCCCACGCACTCCGGGCTCTGTCCCTTGCGGATGTAGCGCTGCGGCAGGCGGTAGCGCAGCCAGCCGCGGGTCACCCCGAGCACCTCGACAGCCTCGGGCAGCAGGCCAACTTCCTCGTACAGCTCCCGGTACAGGGCCTCTTCGGGGCTCTCGCCGCGGTTGATCCCGCCCTGCGGAAACTGCCAGGCATCCCGGCCGCCGACCCGCCGCGCCCAGAGCACCTGGCCCGCGTCGTTGGCGAGCACAATCCCCACATTGGGCCTGAAACCGTCCTTATCTATCACTTTTATCGCTATCGTTGAGCTGGCGCGGGCTATTGTTCCACACTTTCCAGCGCCAGAGAAATTTACTCCGGGGCCACCAGACGCTATCCTCAGGCGCTTTGCGCGATGTAGCCGCCATGGCCCTGGCAATATTCGATCTCGACAACACCCTGCTCGGCGGCGACAGCGATCACCTCTGGGGCGAGTTCCTTTGCGAACGCGGCCTGGTGGACAGCAGCAGCTTCGCCGCGCAGAACGACCAGTTCTACGCCGACTACCAGACCGGCGACCTCGATATCAACGCCTACCTGCGCTTCGCGCTGGGCCCGCTGCGCGGCCACCCGCCGGAAACCGTCAATGCCTGGCACCGCGACTTCATGCGCAGCAAGATCGAGCCGATCATCCTGCCCGCCGGGCGCGCCCTGCTGGACGAACACCGCTCCCGCGGCGACCAGCTGCTGATCATCACCGCCACCAATGCCTTTATTACCCGGCCCATAGCCGAGGCCCTGGGCGTGCCGGAACTGCTGGCCTGCGAGGCGGAAATGGTCGACGGGCGCTACACCGGCGAACCCCTCGGCATCCCCACCTATCGCGAGGGCAAGGTCACCCGCCTGCTGGCCTGGGTAGAGGAGCGCGGCGCCGAAATGGCCGGCGCCTGGTTCTACAGCGACTCGCACAACGACCTGCCGCTGCTGGAACAGGTGGACAACCCGGTCGCGGTAGACCCGGACGACAACCTGCGCGCCCATGCCGACCGGGCCGGCTGGCCGGTGATCTCGCTGCGCGAGTGAGGGCCGGCGGCCTCCTGTCTAGAAGTGGGCGTTGCCCGGCGTGCGCGGGTAGGGAATCGCGTCGCGCACGTTCTCCATACCCGTGACATAGTTGAGCAGGCGCTCGAAGCCCAGGCCGAAGCCGGCGTGGGGCACGGTGCCGTAGCGGCGCAGGTCGCGGTACCACCACAACTCATCCTTCAGGTGTTCGTCCAGCCGCGCGTCCAGGACATCCAGGCGCTCCTCGCGCTGGCTGCCGCCGATGATCTCGCCGATGCCCGGCGCCAGCACGTCCATCGCCGCGACCGTACGCTCGTCGTCGTTGAGGCGCATATAGAAGGCCTTGATCTCCTTCGGGTAGTTCATCACCACCACCGGGCGGCCGACGTGCTCCTCCGCGAGGAAGCGCTCGTGCTCCGAGGCGAGGTCCACGCCCCACTCCACCGGGAACTCGAAGGACTTGCCACAGTTTTTCAGGATGTCGACGGCATCGCTGTAATCCAGGCGCTCGAAGCGGTTGTCGATCACGCTGCGCAGGCGCTCGATCACCGTGTCGTCGATGCGCTGCTGGAAGAAGGCCATGTCGTCCTCGCACTCATCCAGCACCCGGGTGAACAGGTGCTTGAGCAGGTCCTCGGCGAGGTCCGCATCGTCGTTGAGGTCGGCAAAGGCGATCTCCGGTTCCACCATCCAGAACTCGGCGAGGTGGCGGCTGGTGTTGGAGTTCTCGGCACGGAAAGTCGGGCCGAAGGTATAGACCTTGCTCATGGCCAGGCAGTAGGCCTCGACCTCGAGCTGGCCGGAGACGGTGAGGAAGGCCTCGCCGCCGAAGAAGTCCTCGCCGAAGTCCACCGCGCCCTTGCCGTCCCGCGGCAGGTTGGCCAGGTCCAGCGTACTCACCCGGAACAGCTCGCCGGCGCCCTCGCAGTCGCTGCCGGTGATGATCGGCGTGTTGATCCAGTTGAAGCCGCGCTGGTGGAAGTAGTTGTGAATGGCGTTGGCCAGCGTGCTGCGCACGCGGGTAATGGCGCCGAAGGTGTTGGTGCGCGGGCGCAGGTGGGCCTGGGTCCGCAGGTACTCGAAGGTGTGGCGCTTCTTGGCGATGGGATAGCTCTCGGCGTCGTCCACCCAGCCCAGCACTTCGACCGCGCCGGCCTGGATTTCCACCGACTGGCCCTGGCCCTGGGATTCCACCAGCTCGCCGGTGACCACCACGGCGCAGCCGGTCGAGAGCTTCAGAACCTCGCTGGCATAGTTGTCGAGGGTGTTCGGTACCACCGCCTGGATGGCGTCGAAGGCGCTGCCGTCGTGCACGGCGAGAAAGGAAATTCCCGCCTTGGAATCGCGCTTGCTGCGCAGCCAGCCGCGCACTGTCACGGCCTGGCCGGTGGCCACGGCACCCTTCAGGGCGGCGGCGACAGTAATGACTTGGGACATGTTCGGAATCTCCGGGTCGTCGAGCCCGGCAGGATACCGAAATGGGGGTCGGGGCACCACAGCGCCCCGGTTCTGTAGGAGCCCGTTACACGGGCGATCGCGCGCAGAGCGCGCTCCTACACGGACGGATCGCGCGCGGAGCGCGCTCCTACTTCGCCATGCGCGTGATGCGCGAGCCGTCCATGCTCACATTCGCGACCAGGCCCTGCTCGGAGAGAACGAAGCCGACGACGTCCTTGCTCTGGTCGCCGAACAGCAGCTTCCTGGTATCGGGGGAGAGGCGCCCCAGGGCGACCTTGCCGTCCTGGCCGACCTTCCAGCCGCGTGTATTCTGGAACTGCTGCAGCGCCTCCGGGGTGCGGAATACGATCACCTCGGACTTGGTCTTGTGCCCCTCAGCCAGGCCGAATTCCTTGCCGGCCGTGGTGTAGTAGGCCACCGGTTGCCCCTTGACCAGCAGCACGCCCTCGCCGTACTGGCCGCCGACACCGAAGCCCAGCTTGAAAATATCCGGGAAGACCAGCACGCCGGCTGCGTCGTTCAGGATGGCGTCCGCGTCCTGGGTGTGCTGGCGCAGGTTGTTCAGGGCCTGCTCGGTGTGGGTGTTGATGTATTCGACGGAATCCGCCAGTGCCGCCGGGCTCAACAGCGCGACAAGCAGCGCCGTGGCGGCGCGGATACGTTGCGTGGTCTTCATAGAGTCCCCCTGTCTTCGTCTCTCAGGGTGTAATGATCTTCCGCGCCGTTCACGACGGGAACCGGAGGGGATTCTACAACATCGCCCTGCCCGCAGCCTGCAATATCTGGTGAAACCTCCACTTTTGGGGAGGGCTGCAAACACTTGCAGAGAAGATATTTTCGCCCTGCGCCCGCGCCCTCAGGCGGCAGTGTGCAGCCCGCATTCGCGGCCTTCGTGGGCCTTGGTGGGGTCGAAGTAGTGGCGGCAGGTGGGCAGTTCGAACTGCTGCATGTAAGACTCGATGTCCTCGTCCGACCAGTTGAAGATCGGCGCCACCTTGAGGATGCCGCGACCGTCCAGCGAGACGATGTCGAGGTTGCGGCGGTGGTCGGTTTCCTCGCGGCGAATACCGGTGAGCCAGATCTCGGGCTTGTGGTCCGCCAGCGCGCGGTCGAAGGGCTCCAGCTTTACCTGCCGGGTGAACTCCTGGTGCCGCTCCACCTCGTCGACGGTGGGCACGCCGCCCATGATGGCGTTGCGCCGCTCACTGGTCATTTCCGGCGTGTAGATCTGGATGTTCAGTTCCAGGTCGCGGATCAGGCGCTCGGCCACCAGGTAGGTGTCGCGCAGGTTGTAGCCGGTGTCCACCCAGATGGTCGGCACCGACTTGTCCAGCTGGCTGACCAGGTGCAGCATCACCGCAGCGTTGCGGCCCATGCTGGTGGTGGCGATGGTCGGAACCCCCTGGTCCAGCGCCCAACGAACGATATCCCCGGCGCTGGCGTCGCGCAGGGATTCGTTGACACTTTTCAGGTCCAGGTCCAACACGTGATAAAACTCGAAACGGTAATCGGGTAGAAACTTTAGAGAATCAATAGCGGCAATACAAATAACGTAAGGCTATATGGATATTCCGCCGCGTTTCAGGCGGCCGCGCGTGACAAAAGGCGCTCCAGCTCCGCGTGCAAGTCGATGTACTGGCGAGTCAATTTGTGGCTGGGGGCAAGGTCTACCAGCGGCCGGTGCTCGCGGTGCGACTCGCGCATTTTCACCGAGGCGCCCAGGTAGGTCTGCAGTACCGGGTAGCCCTCGTCCTCGAGTTCGGCCACCAGTTCCGCCGGCAGTCGCGCCTGCGCATTGAACTGGTTGATGACGATGCCCTCCACCTCGAGATCCGGGTTGTGGTCCTCCTGCAGCTCGGCGACATTGTCCATCAGCGAATACAGGCTCTGCCGGGCGAAGCTGTCGCAGTCGAAGGGCACCAGCACGGTGTCCGCGGCGATCAGGGCGGACTTGGAGTAGAAGTTGAAGTTCGGCGGCGTGTCGATATAGATGCGATCGTACTCGTCGTCCAGCTTCTCCAGCGCGTCGCGCAGCTTGTAGATCTTGTAGCGGGACTCCAGCTCCTTCTCCATGGAGGTGAGCGTAGGGCTGGAGGGCATCAGGTAGAGGTTCTCGTAGGGCGTTTCCCAGACGAAGGAGTCCGGGTTCTTCTGCATGCGCCTGGAACCCACCGTCTGCTTGAACAGGCCGGCGACACCCTGGGCCTCGGCGGGAAAAGCCTCGGCGTCGATCTCACCGACCAGGTAATGGGTAGTGTTGCCCTGCACATCCAGGTCGATCACCAGGGTCCGGTAGCCCTGCGCGGCGCCGATAGCCGCCAGGTTGCAGGTAATGCTGGTCTTGCCGACCCCGCCCTTCTGGTTGAATACCACTCGTCTCATAGCTGACTGAATCACCCCGCCCGCAAAGCAAACCATGGAGCATTTCAGTGTACGCAATGGCGCCGGCCAATGTAAGCAGCCTGGGAGTTTTCCACTATGCTGCTAGCGTTAAACCGGACAAAACTCCAGGCGGGAGGTATCACTATCAGCGAACCAGCCATCGACAGCATCCACCGGTTCTGGTTCGGCGAGCTGGACAGCGCCGGGATGAGTCCGCCGGCGCAGCCGGGACTGTGGTTCGGTGGCAAGCCGGAGACCGATACCGTGTGCCGCGCGCGCTTCGGCGATCTCACCGCCGCGGCTGTCGCCGGGGAGCTGGAGAGCTGGGCGGAGACCGACCGCGGCCTGCTCGCCCTGGTACTGCTGCTGGACCAGATGACCCGCAACATCTACCGCGGCACCCCGCAGGCCTTCGCCGGCGACCCCGCTGCCCGGGCTCTCGCGCGGGAGTGGGTGAGCCACGGGCACTACCAGCGCCTGCCGGCGATCCACCAGGTCTTCCTTTACATGCCGCTGGAGCACAGCGAGGAGATCGGCGACCAGGAGACCTGCGTCGAGCTGTTCGAGCAACTGGCCGCGACGACAGGCTCGCCGCTGGTGCAGGATTTCACCCGCTACGCCCGCGCCCACCGCGACGTGATCCTGCGGTTCGGCCGCTTCCCGCACCGCAATGCCATCCTGGGCCGGGACTCCAGCGCGGAGGAACTGGCCCACCTGGCGGAACACGGCGGCTTCTAGCGCGATCCCCCGCGGGCTTTGCCCGCATTCACCGATTGGCGCTATGCTTGCACGCCTTTCCCGATACGAGACCCCCCCATGACCGAAGCCAGCCTGCGCGTCCAGCTCCTGCTGACCGGCAACGAACTGATGAGCGGCGACACGGTGGACTCCAACTCCTCCATGATCGCGCGCCGGCTGGACGAGCTCGCGGTGGACATCAGTCGCAAGGTCACCGTCGGCGACGACCCCGAGCAGCTGCTGGAAGAGCTGCGCGCGATGACCGCGGGAGCGGACCTGGTGATAGTAAACGGCGGCCTGGGGCCCACGGTCGACGACCTCACCGCCGAAGTGGTCGCCCGCGCCGCCGGCGTCGGCCTGGAACAGCATCCGCAGGCGGTCGCCCACCTGGAGAGCTGGTGCGCCGGCCGCGGCCTGGCGCTGAACGCCGCCAACCTGAAGCAGGCCATGCTGCCGGCGGGCTGCGCGGTGATCGACAACCCGGTCGGCAGTGCGGTCGGCTTCGAGGTGCAGGTGGGCCGGTGCCGGGTGATCTGTACCCCGGGAGTGCCCGGGGAACTGCGGCGCATGCTCGACGGCATCCTGCGCGACCTCGCCGCGCGCATGGGCAGGCCGCTGGAGCGCGACATCCTGCGCCTGCAGACCTTCGGTATCGGCGAGTCCTCCGCACAGCAGCTGATCGCCGACAACATCCCGGACTGGCCCGAGCAGGTGGAACTGGGCTTTCGCGCCGGGGCGCCGCAACTGGAGATCAAGCTGGTGGTGGATCGCGCCGCGGACCTGCCCGCGCGCGACGCCTGCCTGCAACGCCTGCGGGAGCTGTTCGGCGACCACATCATCGGCGAGGGCGATGCGGGGCTGGCGGAAACCGCCATCGACCTGCTGCGCCAGCGCGGAGCGACCCTGGCGACGGCCGAGTCCTGCACCGGCGGGCTTATTGCCTCGATGCTCACCGGCGTGGCCGGCGCGTCAGACGTGTTCCACGCCGGCTTCGTCACCTACTCCAACGCAATGAAGACAGCTGTGCTCGGCGTGCCCGGGGCGGTGCTGGAAGAATACGGCGCCGTCAGCGAACCGGTGGTGCGGGCGATGGCGCTGGGAGCCATGGATAAAGCTGGCGCCGACTTCGCCATCGCGGTGTCGGGCATCGCCGGCCCCGGCGGCGGCAGCGAGGACAAGCCGGTGGGCACGGTGTGGCTTGCCTGGGGCGACCGCCAGAACCTGCACGCCCGACGGCTGCTCTGGCCCGTGGAGCGGCGCCTGTTCCAGACCATGGTGGCCGCCGCCGGCCTGGACATGATTCGCCGCCAGTTACTGGGTATCGAAACCGAATCCCGCAGCATGCAGCAGCGCCGGGCCTGAGCGGCCCGCCTTGCTCAGGGCTGCAACTGCTCGACCTGCCAGCCGTCACCGGTTTCAGAGCGGCTATAAAGGAAGCGATCGTGCATGCGGTGTTCACGCCCCTGCCAGAACTCGATGCGCTGCGGAATGACGCGGTAGCCACCCCAGAAATCGGGCACGGGAATCTCCCCTCGACCGAACTTTTCACGAATCGCCCGGGCCTGCTCGTCGAGCAGGGCGCGGGTGGATATCGGCCGGCTCTGGTGTGAAGCCCATGCCGCGATCTGGCTCTCGCGCGGGCGCGTGACGAAATAGGCGGCGGACTCGGCCAGGCTCATCTTCTGCGCACTGCCGGCGACGATCACCTGCCGGTCCAGCGAGTTCCAGGGAAACAGCAGCGACACCTGCGGGCGCCGGGCGATGTCCCGCGCCTTGTTGCTGCCGTGGTTGGTGTAAAAGACGAAGCCGCCGCGGGACAGCCCCTTGAGCAGGACGATGCGCTGCCAGGGGTTGCCCTGCTCGTCGACCGTCGCCAGCACCATCCCCGTGGGATCGTCCAGCCCGGCCTTTACCGCCTGTTCCAGCCAGTGTTCGAACTGGCGCAGCGGGTCGTCGTCCAGCATGTCGCGGCTTAGCCCGCCCGCCGTGTATTCCCGCCTGAACGCCTCGTATTGCACTGTAAATTCCTGCTAACCTGACCCGGATTCGGGGAAGCGCCAATAGTAGCGGCCGATACCCGCTGCGGCAAAGAGGGCCCGATGCAAGCAGCCAGCGAACTCCCGTCCAGCGGAGAAGATTTCCAGCAAACGGTCGCCGGAATCTTCTCCCGCGCCTTCGCCACAGACCCGGTCATGAACTGGATCATCCCCGCACCGGCGCTCTACCGCGATTTTTACGCGCTGCTGGTGCGCGACATCTTCGCACCGCGCGGCATCAACCACATCGATCCGCAGGGCCGCGGCGCAGCGCTCTGGCTGCCGCCGCAGGAAAAGTTCGAGATCCCGCTGAGCACCGATTTCATCGGCCTGGTGGCGCGGCTGGCGCTGCGGCGCGGGCCCCGCCCCTTCCTGCGCATCCGCCAGCAGGGCGCGCTGTTCGCCAGGCACCACCCGAAGCCACCGCACTTTCACCTGGTGTTTGTCGGCTGCGACCCGCAGCACCAGGGCCGGGGCATCGGGTCATCCCTGATAAAGGAGGGCACCCGCGTCTGCGACGAGGCGGGCATGCCCGCCTACCTGGAGAGTTCCAACCCGCTCAACGTGCCGCTGTACCAGCGCCACGGTTTCGAGGTGCAGGCCGAGTCGCGCCTGCCTGGCGGCGGACCGCCGGTGTGGTTCATGTGGCGCGAGGCGCGCGGTTGAGTTCAGCCGCCAGGGGGAAACTGGGCGAACACGGAGGCTGCGGCACGCTTGCGTCGCTCGGCTGCCTTGTCCTGGTCGGGCTGGGCCTTGAGTTCGGACTGGATGATGGAGCGCCAGACCGAGCGATGCAGCGAGGGGTCGATCATGTCGACGATGAAGGTACCCTGGGTGTACTGGCGCACGCTGACGTCGGACACCGCCGGGCCGCAGCGCCAGCAGTTGTAGTAGCTCAGCCCGTCGTAGGTGCGCACGTCGGTGCGCGACTCGGTGACGAGGTGCCAGGTCAGGTCGAGGTCCGCCTTGCCGGGGTCGCTGACGATCTGGTAACCCTTGCCGCTCAATTCATTCGCGATCGCCTCGTTGATCCGCTCCACCTGCATGTCGCTGACGGTCACGCTGGAGACCTTGCTGCGGTCGAACGGCGTGATGGCGATGGTCTTCACCCCGGAGAAATCGTACTTGTCGTCAAAATCCGTAGTGGCCTGCAGCGGCGCGGTGGCGCAGGCGCTCAGCAGGGACAGGAGGAACAGGGCGTAAATCGCCGCCAGCGCACGTGAGATCATCCGGAAAACTCCTTTTTGGGTGCGGGGAATTATAGTCAATCGGCGGTGCCGGGAAAGACCGGCGCGCGCCGCGCGACGGCGGGAATTTCCGGAAAGCGGTGAAAGTCGCGCCAGTCCTCGCCGAAGTCCGCCGCCAGTTCGCGGCCGAAGGCATCCTGGTAACAGCGATCCATGGCGCGATCCAGCTCCTCGCTGCTGGCGGCGCCGGCGATGACCGCCGCCTCCATCATGCCCTCTGCCCGCAGCCGCCGCCCGGGCGGCAGGTCCTCGCCACCGGCGAGCGCTTGGAACATGTCTCGCCAGCGTTTTTCCAGCTCCTGCAACACCCCCCGCATGCTACCTCTCATCGTTTTCACCCGCTGCGAGTATGCGCCGCTTGTGAAAACCGTTAAAGTTCCGTGACACGACAAGTGGGAGCCGCCGTGAAATACCCAAGCCTTTTCTCCGTTTTCTTCACCCTCGCCCTGACGATTTTCTCCACAGCAGCCCGCGCCGAAGTCCCGGCGACGACACTGCCCATTATCGACTACCAGGAACGCTTCCTGCCGCAGGTCGGCCAGCGCGGCATGGTGGTGGGGCCGGAGCGGCTGGCCTCCGAGGTGGGGCTGGACATGCTGCGTCGCGGCGGCAACGCGGTCGATGCCGCGGTAGCCACCGGCTTCGCGCTGGCCGTCACCTATCCCCGCGCCGGCAACCTCGGCGGCGGCGGGTTCATGCTCATCCACCTCGCGAAGGACAAGCGCGATACCTTTATCGACTACCGCGAAATGGCGCCAAAGGCCGCCACCCGCGACATGTTCCTCGACGAGTCCGGCGAAGTGGACAAGATGCGCGAGTACTTCAGCCTGCAGGCGGCGGGCGTGCCCGGCACCGTGGCCGGCCTGCTCTACGCCCTGGACAAGTACGGCAAGCTCAGCCGCGAGGAGGTGCTCGCCCCGGCCATCGCGCTGGCGCAAAAGGGTTTCCCGGTCACCTTCCCGCTGGCCCACGAGATCGGCCAGCGCGCGGAGATGCTGGCAAAAAACCCGCCCGCCCGCGAGGTGTTCTTCCACCCGGACGGCAAGCCCTACGACATCGGCGAAACCTGGCGCCAGCCCGACCTCGCCTGGACGCTGCAGCAAATCGCCCGCGACGGTCGCGACGGGTTCTACAAGGGGCCGGTCGCAGACCGCATCGTCGCGGCGATGCGCGCGGGCGACGGTATCATGACCGCCCAGGACCTCGCCGGCTACCGGGTCGCGGAGCGCGAACCGGTGCGCGGCAGCTTCCACGGCTTCGAGGTGGTCTCGGCACCGCCGCCCTCCTCCGGCGGCATCCATGTGATCGAGATGCTCAACATCCTCGAGGGCTACGACCTCAAGGCCATGGGCCACAACAGCGCCGACTACATCCACTACCTCGCCGAGGCCATGAAGCGCGCCTACGCGGACCGCAGCGAGTACCTGGGCGACCCGGATTTCGTCGAGGTGCCCACGGCGAAGCTGATCGACAAGGACTACGCCGCGGCACTGCGCAAATCCATAGACCCGGTCAAGTCCACCCCCGCCGCCGATATCGGCCCCGGCCTGCCGATCCCGCACGAGGGTCACGACACCACCCAGTTCACCATCGCGGACGCCGAGGGCAACCTGGTCAGCAATACCTATACCCTGAACTTCAGCTTCGGCAACCACCAGGTGGTGCCGGGCACCGGCATGCTGCTGAACAACGAGATGGCGGATTTCGCCGCGGACCCCGGCACCGCCAACGCCTTCGGCCTGGTCCAGGGCGAGCGCAACAGGATCGAGGGGCGCAAGCGGCCGCTGTCCTCGATGACGCCCACCCTGGTCCTGCGCGACGGCAAACCCTGGCTGGCCACCGGCAGCCCCGGCGGCAGCCAGATCATCACTACCGTGCTGCAGGTCCTGCTCAACGCCATGGCCTTCGACATGAACGTCGCCACCGCCGCCGCCAGCCCCCGCGTGCACGACCAGTGGCAACCGGACGTACTGCTGCTGGAGCAGGGAATCAGCCCCGACACCGTGGAACTGCTGCAGCAACGCGGGCACCCGGTGGAGCTGACCAAGCGCACCCTGGGCCGCACCGAGTCCATCATGCTGGAGGACGGCTGGATGCTGGGCGCCACCGACACCCGCCGCCCGGGTGGATATGTGGCCACCTACTGACGGTTTCGCAATCAGGGTTTATACTTCGACCGTCTGACCGTGAAGTAACCCGTTGTAAACAGCAGAAGCGGCCCGCAAGACCGCATCGGGAAAAACGATGAGTAGAGCGCTAACCGCCGCCGTCGCGACTTGGAGTTTCTCGCTTGCCCTGGCGGCAGCGAGCCCATGCCTGTGGGCGGAAGACGACCCGAATTCACCTGAGACCCTCGCCGCGGAATCCGCGCCATCCCCACTGGCGCAGGACGAAACCGCGGCGGAGTACCGACAGGTCATCCGATCCACCGAATCCAGCGAGGGCGCCTATTCCGGTTCGCTGCCCGAGTACCTCGATGGCCTCGGCACCAGCCTGCAGCGCAGCGGCCAGCACCGCGAGGCGATCAGGGTATTCAAGCGCGGCATTCACCTGGCGCGCATCAACGAAGGCCTCTACTGCACGCAACAGATCCCGTTGCTGGAACGGGAGATCGCCAGCCTCATCGCCATCGGCGACTACGCCGTCGCCGACGACCGCCAGGCCTATCTCTACCGGGTGCAGATGCACAACTTCGGCCCGGGCACGGACCGCGCGGACGCCCTGATGCAGCAGGCCAGCTGGCAGTACGATGCCTTCCGGCTGGGGTTGGAGCAAGAGAACTACAGGCGGCTGATGTACGCCTGGGACCTCAACGCGATGGCCGCCCAGGACATCGCCAGCCAGGAGGGCCAGAGCTCCGAGCAGCTGGTGGCTCCGCTCACCGGCATGCTGCGCACGCAATACCTGATCTCCGGCTACAACATGCAGGCGGCCGAGCTGCAGTACCAGCTCGCCAATGCATCGAGCGAGTTCCCGGTCGCGCCGCAGGTCACCCGGTTCAACATCTACCGCGCGCAGAGCTACCAGAAGGGCGAGTCCGTCGCGCAGATGCTCTACGCCATCCAGTCCGGCACCCACGGGGCCGACAGCCCGCAAGCAGCGGAGGCCCGCGCCACCCTCGGGGACTGGGAGCTGTTCCACGACCAGCGGCGAGCCGCGGAAGAGGCCTACCAGGCGGCTGTCGGGGAACTCCTGGGTCGCACGGATGCCGAAAGACAGATACAGTCACTTTTCGGGGAACCGGTAGAACTGCCGGACGACGACACCATCCGCTACCTACCCACGCCAGTCACCCCCGAACAGGGCAACCTGCTGTTGCAGTTTTCCGTGAGCGCGTCTGGCCGTGTGCAAAACCTTGAGCGAATCGATGACAACAACGTGGACCAGAGAACGGCCAATCGCATCATGCGTACCTTGCGCCAGACGCTTTTCCGTCCCCGCCTCGCCGCCAGTGGCCCGGTCGACTCCGATACGGTCACAAGAGCGTATGCAATCAACTGAGGGCACCGGCCCGCAGCTGACACACAGACTCCGCGCCGCAGCAGCCGCCTCCCTGGCCTGCCTGCTGCTGGGGGGCTGTTTCAGCGCCAGCACGCCGACCACACCCCAGAGCCCGAGTGTGCCCAGCCCCAGCTCCAGCACTTCCGCAAGCACTTCAGGCAGTTCCGGCTCTTCCAGCTCATCCTCGAGCGCGCCCAGTTCCAGCAGCGCCGGCGGCGCTGCCTCCTCTTCCGCAAGCTCCGGCGGCAACTCGCCTTCGCAGTCCGCAGGCAAATCGGGCGCGGGGGCTTCCCAGGCCAGCGCAAATGGCTCCCAGGGCGGTTCCCCGGAGGGTTCTGCAAACGGCGGCGCCGAAGGCTCCCCGCAGGGCCAGGAAGGCGGGGTCGCGGGCGGTGAGCCCGGCTTTGAGCCGGCGGGCGAAGCCGGCCTGCCCAGCATGAGTGACGAACCGGTCTTCGACGAGGTCACCGTACAAGGCAGGGACGGCGAGTCAGACGCGGATGGCGATGATGGCCAGGCCGGCAATGGCCGCGGCGAGGTTGCAGGTTCCGGGCAGGGGTCCGGTTCGGGCGGGCAGGCCGGCGAGGGCGCAACGGAAAACAGCTCCGGCTCCGCCGGGGGAACCGGCACCTACGCGGGCGGTACGCCGGGCGGTTCCGGCACCGGCGGCGTCCTCACTCCGGCCGAACAGGTAGCTATCCTCGATGCGCAACTGGAAAAGGGCACCGGGGATTTCGACAGCATGATCGTCGACGAACAGCAGCGCCAGCGCGACGCCGCCCGCGCCAGCGCCGGCAAGGCCGGCAGCAGGGCACAGGCAGCGGCCCAGGGCACCGAGGCGCGCAACCCCGAATACGGCAGTACGGTCGCCAGTGCCGGCGGCTACGGCGGGGGCAGCGGCGGCAGCGTGGGCGCGGGCGGTGTTCCGCAGAACACCGCCAAATACCCGCCGCCGGCGGATATTCCCTCCGGGCAGGACGACGACGTCGTGGCGCGGCAGCTGCGCGAGGCGGCCATGCGCGAGCCGGACCCGGCCGTACGCGAGAAGCTCTGGGACGAGTATCGCAAGTACAAGGGGATCAAGAAGTGAGCAGCAGCCGGCACATATTGCACAGCGGCACCGGCCTGGCGGTCGTCGCCCTGCTCCTGCTGCTTTCGGGCTGCGTCAGCCAGACGGTAAAGACCACCTCGGTGCCGCCGGTCGACAGCCCCTCCAGGACCTACCCGGAAAACGAGCTGCTGGACGTGGGAATCGCCATTTTCAACCCGGGTATCGAGGACGTGAAGGACGCCGACCAGACCATCTACCCCGAGGTGCGCAAGGCCGAGTCGCGCTATATGCCGAATATGCTCTCCCAGGCCATGCAGCAGAGCGGCGCCTGGGGCGCGGTGCGCGTGGTGCCCGACCCCGAGCGCGTGTCCGATCTCTCGGTACACGGCCAGATCCTGCATTCCGACGGCGAGGAACTGGAGCTCAAGATCACCGCCAAGGACGCCCGCGGCTACACCTGGCTGGACAAGACCTACACCGGTCACGCCAGCAGCTACGCCTATAAATCCACGGGCCTCAGCCAGTACGACCCTTTCCAGGCGGTCTACAACAATATCGCCAACGACCTGCTCGCGGCGCAGGAAAAGCTTTCCGACAGGGAACGCAAAAACATCCGTACCACCAGCGAGCTGCTGTTCGCGGACCAGTTCGCTCCGGACGCCTTCGGCGGCTACCTGGCGAAGAACCCCTCGGGCAAGTACGTGATCCTGCGCCTGCCGGCGGAGGGCGACCCGATGCTGGAGCGCATCGACAAGATTCGCGACCGCGACCACAGCTACGTGGACACCATGCAGGAGTATTACAACCAGTTCGGCCAGCAGATGTATTCGCCCTACCAGGAGTGGCGCAAGCAGACCTACGAGGAATCGGTCGCCCTGCAGGAACTGCAGGCCGAGAGCCGGCGCAACCTGATCCTGGGCGCGGTGGCGGTGGCCGCCGGTATCGGCGCGATGGTCGACGGCGACAGCAGCACCTCGCGCGCTGCGGGCAACATCGCCGTGCTCGGCGGCGGCTACCTGCTGAAAAGCGGGCTGGACAAGCGCAATGAGGCGCAGATCCACGTCGAGGCGCTGGAGGAACTGGGCCAGTCGCTGGAAGCCGAGATCACCCCCCAGGTCATCGACCTCGAAGACCGCAGCATCACCCTGTCCGGTTCCGTCGAGGACCAGTACGCGCAGTGGCGGTCACTGCTGGCCGATATCTACGCAGCGGAAGTCGGCTCGCTGGACGAGAAGCCGGAGGCCGTGGCCAGCTCACCCTGATACACTCGAAGCAGTCACCGTCCAGAGCCAGCAAGGTTTTACCCATAGATGCCGCCCGAACGAGAGCCCCTGCAGCCCACGCCCTTCGAGCCCGCGACCCGATCCCCTGAGCAGCCCACCGCAGCGCCGGCAACCAGCACCAGCCGGAGCTGGCTGTGGCCTGCCCTCGGCGCGCTGGTGCTGGTGGTCCTGCTGGTGCTGTTCTGGTTGCCGCAGCAGATCGGCCCGGTACAGCCGTCGGCACCGGTCGCGCAGGGGGAAGCCGGCACCGCAACAGGCGGTGCGCAGGCGCCGGTAAAACCCCCTGCGGGCCAGGGCGACTCCCCCTGGTCCGACGCCCAGCACGCCAAACTGCGGCGCGAGGCCAAGGACGTGCTCGAGAACCTGCTGGAAGTGCAGTACGACCTCAAGGAGCGCAGTGTCGAGCAGTGGGCCGGCGAAGCCTACGCAGATGCACTGGCGGCCGCCGAGCAGGGCGACACCCAGTATCGCGACGACCAGCTGGTAGAGGCGAAAGCGTCCTACCAGTCGGCGCTGGACAAACTTCAGGCCATTGCCAGCGACGCGCCCGCGGCCATGGATCGCCAGATGGCGCTGGTGCGCAAGGCCATCGAAGAAGGCGACAGCGACGCCGCCGGCCAGGCGCTGGCCGTCGCGGAAAAAATCGAGCCGGAAAACGCGGAACTGCCCGCCCTGCGCCAGCGGGTAGAGGCGCTGCCGCAGTTGCTCGCGCTGCTGGAGCAGGCGCAGCAGGCCGAGGCCGCAGGCGACCTCGCCGGTGCGCAAAAGGCACTGCAACAGGCGGTGGCGCTGGACGCGAATAACACCACCGCGGCGGCGGAACTGGAACGCGTCGGCAAAGCCTATGGAGAACAGCAGTTCAGCCAGGCGATGAGCGCGGGCTACCAGTCCATGGACGGCGGCGATTACGCCGCCGCGCGCAAGCAGTTCAATCGCGCCGCCGGCCTGCAGCCCGGTTCGACAGAGGCGAGCAGCGCGCTGGCGGAACTGGCGATGGCCGAGCAGTCCGGCCGTCTGGAACAGCTCAAGCGCAAGGGCGCGAAGCAGGTGCAGGACGAGCAGTGGCAGGACGCGGTGGGCGTCTACCAGCAGGCGCTCAAGCTGGATGGCAGCGTGGTCTTCGCCCGCGAGGGCCTGCAACAGGCGCAGCAGCGCGCCGCGCTGGACAAGGGGCTGCAGGAGATTATCGAAAAACCCGAACGGCTCTCCGACGTTGCCGTGGCCGAGGCCGCCGGCAAGTTGCTGCAGCAGGCGCAATCGGTATCCGCCGCGGGACCCAGGCTGCAAAAGCAGGTCGCCGACGTTTCGCGCCTGCTGCAACGGGCCAACACCATCGTCCCGGTCACCCTGCGCTCGGACGGGCTGACCGAGGTCATCATCTACAAGGTGGCGCGGCTGGGCGTGTTCCAGGAGCGCGAAGTCGACATGCGCCCGGGCAGTTACAAGGTGCGTGGCTCCCGCGTGGGTTACCGCGACGTCCTGGTTACCCTGGAGGTCTCGGCTGACGGTTCACCGCCGCCGCTGACCGTGGCCTGCACGGAGAAAATCCTGTGAGCCCGAACGACCGCGACCTGCCCGTCCAGCCTTTCGAGCCCCTGCAGGCCATCGAGCCCAGCGCCTTCGAGCCGCTGGGTGCCACACCCAGCAAACCGCCGCGCCAGCGCCACCCGCTGCGCTGGAGCATGGCCGGCGCGCTGCTGCTGGCCGCACTGGTCATGCTGTTCCTGTTCAGCGCGCGCTCGCTGGAGATACAGGTCACAGCGGAAACCGCGCCGGACGTCAGTGTCAGCGGCCTCGCCCTGCCCTTCGGCGAGCGCTACCTGCTGCTCTCCGGGGAACACAAGGTCACTGTGGAAGCACCCGGCTATGAAAAGCTCGACACCTCGGTGACTGTCACCGACGCTGACACCCAGACACTCGCCCTCACCCTGGTCCCGCTGCCCGGACTCGTGGACGTCAGTTCAACGCCCGCCGGCGCGCAGGTGCTGGTGGATGGCAACCCGGTGGGCGAAACGCCCCTGAAGGGCCTGTCGCTGTCCGCCGGCAACCACCAGGTAGAACTGCGCGCCGAGCGCTACCGCAGCACGCTGCAGGAGTTCGAGGTCACCGGCCGGCAAATCCAGCAGCACCTCGAGGTGACCCTGGAGCCCGCCTGGGCGGACATCACACTGGCCAGCGAGCCCGCTGGCGCCGAGGTGCTGGTCGACGGCGAGAGCGCCGGCAGCACTCCCGCCGTCCTGCAGGTACTGGAGGGCGAGCGCCAGCTTGCGCTGCGCCTGCCCGCCTACGCCGACTGGACCCGGGACATCACCGTCACCGCCGGCCAGCCGCAGGACCTGGGAAAGATCGGCCTGCAGCCCGCCGCGGGCCTGCTGCAGCTCGACAGCGTGCCCGCCGGCGCCAACGTGACCCTGGACGGCCAGTTCCAGGGCCAGACGCCGCTGCAGCTGGAAATCTCGCCGGGCCGCGCGCACCAGCTGTCGGTGTTCAAGCCCGGCTACCGCCGCCACAGCGAACAGGTGCAGATGCAGGCGGCCACGCAGGACACGCGCACGGTGCAGCTGCGCGCCCAGCTCGGCGAGGTCTCTTTCGTGATCGCGCCGCCGCAGGCGGAACTGCGCATCGACGGCAGGGCCGTCGGCAAGGGCAGCCAGGTACTGTCGCTGCCCGCCGTGCAGCACCGGGTGGAAGTGGCGCTGGCCGGCTATAACAGCGTGCGCCAGCAGGTGACGCCGCGCCCGGGCCTGCAGCAGCGCCTGGAAATCACCCTGCGCACCGAGGCGGAGGCGAAAGCGGCGCGCACCCCGGCGAAAATCACGACCGCGGCGGGCCAGACCCTGTTGCTGTTCCGCCCGGGCGAATCACCCACCGCGGACTTCACCATGGGCGCTTCGCGCCGCGAACCCGGCCGGCGCGCCAACGAGGTCCTGCACCCGGTGTCGCTGCGCCGCGCGTTCTACCTGCAGACCACCGAGGTAACCAACGCGCAGTTCCGCCAGTTCCAGGCCGACCACAACTCCGGGCAGATCGAGGGCAACAGCCTCAACCGCGACCAGCAGCCGGTGGTGCAGGTGAGCTGGCAGCAGGCGGCCAGTTTCTGCAACTGGCTGAGCCGCAAACAGGGACTGCCGCCGTTCTACACCGAGCTGCGAGGTATCATCACCGGCTTCGATCCGCGCTCCACCGGCTACCGGCTCCCCAGCGAGGCGGAGTGGGCCTGGGCGGCGCGCAGCAGCGGCGACAAACTGCTGCGCTTCCCCTGGGGCGACGACTTCCCGCCGAAAAAAGCGGTGGGCAATTACGCCGACAATTCCTCCGCCTATGTCACCGGCCGCTTCCTCGCCGGCTACGAGGACGGCCATATCGTCAGCGCGCCTGTCGACGCCTTCGCGCCCAATGCACAGGGGCTGTACGACATGGGCAGCAACGTCGCCGAGTGGGTCAACGACGTCTACAGCATTCCCTCGGACAACGGCGAAGCGGAAACCGACCCGCTGGGCGGGCAGTCCGGCGACAACTACGTGATCCGCGGCGCCGGCTGGTCGCACAGCCGCATCGGCGAACTGCGGCTGTCCTACCGCGATTATGGGCAAGCCGGGCGCGATGACGTAGGATTCAGGATCGCGCGGTATGCGGAGTAAAGCATGAGATTAGTCATCGCACTGTTGACGGCCTGCTGGCTCTCGCCGCTGCTGGCACAGCCGGCAGCGGACAGTTCGCAGCCGCAGCCGGAAGAAACCGCTCAGTCGCAGCCGGCGGCTCCCGCCAAAGCCGATACGCCCGCGGCAAAAGACCAGGCAGCTGCGGCCAAAGCCAAACCCGCCGGCGATCCCTCCGATTACCAGGCCTCGGAACAGATTTCCGAGGATCTCTCCGTCTCTTTCCCCGCGGATATCTAGCGGCTACCACCAGGACCAACCCATGAAGCAGAGGATGTCATCCGAGTTCATCTACCAGTTGTTCGCGCTGCTGATCGCGGTGATCCTGGTGCACGCCGTGTACGTCGGCGTGATCCGGCCAGTGGCCGACGCGCAGATCGCGAAGCAGATGGAACTGCAGGCCTCCGGCACCGATTTCGTGCCCGAGCGCAGCCTCGCGGTAGTGGTGCGCGACTACGAGCAGGAGTCCTGTTTCATCCTGATGTTCTGGGCGCTGGCGATCATGGGCTACAAGGCGCGGCGCAGCCTGCACGAGCAGTCGCTGCTGGACCGCGCGCTGCTGGACGTCCCGCCGGGCACCAGCGTGCTGCCCCAGGACGCGCGCGAGTACAGCCGCTCCCTGGAGGCGCTGCCCGAGGCAGAGCAGGACTACCTGCTGCCGCGCACCCTGCTCGCCGCGCTGCAGCGCTTCGCCACCACCGGCAGCATCCAGGCGGTCTCGGACACCATCAAGGAGAACTGCGAGATCGAGGCGGACCGGCTGGATTCGGAGCTGTCCATGGTGCGCTACATCTCCTGGGCGATTCCCTCCATCGGCTTCATCGGCACCGTGCGCGGTATCGGCGACGCGCTGAGCCAGGCCTACAAGGCGGTCGAGGGCGACATCTCCGGCGTGACCGTCAGCCTGGGCGTGGCATTCAACAGTACCTTCGTCGCGCTGGTGCTCTCCATCGTCATCATGTTCTGCCTGCACCAGCTGCAGCTGATGCAGGAGCGCCTGGTGATCGAGTGCCAGCGCTACGCCGACCAGCGCCTGCTGCGCCACCTGGTCTCCTGAGGACGCCGCGATGAGTGTCGCCCTGCTGGACATCAACGACTGCAACCTGCGCCTGTGGCACGACGGCAGCGCACAGGACAGCCCCGGTTACGCCCTGCTGGAGGGCGATAGCTACCGCTTCGGCCGCGAGGCGCGCGGCAGCGCGCGGCTGCGCCCGCGAGACATCAACAACCGCTACTGGCTGCAGCTGGGCACCGCGCCGCTGCAACCGGCGCTGGGGCCGGCGCGACACACCGCGGACCTGGTCCACGCCCACCTGCAACAACTGCACGTGCAGGCCGGCGCCCCCGCCGAACTGCTGCTGGCCTGCCCGGGCAGCATGCAGCGCGAGCAGCTCAGCCTGCTGCTGGGTATCGCGCAGCAGTGCCCCTTCCGCGTGGTCGGGCTGGTGGATCGCGCGGTGCTGCTGGGCAGCGCGCAGCGCGCCGACTACCACCTGGAAATGCAATTGCACCAGTCGCTGCTCACCGAACTGGTGCGCAGCGGCGACCAGGTCGCCCAGGCGCGCAGCATCGCGCTGCCCGGCTGCGGCATGCTGCAGGTACAGGAGCGGCTGGTGGAGATCGCCGCCGACGCCTTCATCCGCCAGACGCGCTTCGACCCACGCCGCCACGCGCGCACCGAACAGGCGCTGTACGATGCACTGCCCGCCGCGCTGGCCGCGCTGGCGGAGCGCCCCGAGTACAACTTCGAGGTGGAAGGTTACCGCGCGCGGCTTACCCGAGCGGAGCTCAAGCCCGCCAGCGAGCGCCTGCTGAACGCACTGCTGGAGAACCTGGGAAATACGGCCCAACTGCTGGCAGACCCGCTGCTGGCGCTGCTGCCGGGCATGGCGGAGACCTTCCCCGACGCGCGCATCCTCGACAGCGACGCCGCCTGGCGAACCTCGCTGGCACAGGCCGATCAGCTGGTGGTGAAGGACGGCCCGCTGAGTTTTGTCAGCGCGTTGCCGGACCTCGCCGCCACGGAAACCGCGGACGCGGGCATCATTCCGGCAGCGCCTACAGCAAAGGCGCGCATCGCGCCGACACACCTGCTCAGCGGCGCGACGGCGCGGCCGCTGGGCGCAGGCCCGGTGACGCTTGCCGGGCAGGCGACGCTGCTGAAAAACGGCGAAGGCTGGGTGCTGCAGGGTGAGGCCGCCGTCAACGGCGAGTCGTCCGGCAGCGGCAGGCAACTGCAGGCCGGCGATATCGTCGAAATCCAGGACAGGGAGTTCCGCCTGATCGAGGTCGCCGACGACTGAGTATGGCCCGTAAAAAGCGCAGCAACATCGCCTTCAACCTCAGCTTCCTGGACATCATGTCCTGCGGCTTTGGCGCGGTGGTGCTGGTATTCCTGATTATCGATCACTCGGTAAAAGTCCAGTCGAAAACGCAGAATGCCGACCTGCTCTCCGAGGTCAACTTCCTCGAGCAGGAAGTCAGCGACGGCCAGGCCGGACTGGTGCAATTGAAGAACACCCTCTCCGACGTCGACCTGAAAATCGTCGAAGCCCAGGGCCGCGCCTCGCGCATGACCGACGAGGTCGCCGACTACGAGTCGAAAATCCGGACGCTGCGCGAGAAGGATCCCAGCGACCCGAAGGAAATTGCCCAGCTCAAGTCCGAGATCAAGTCGCTGGAGGCGCAGGTGGAAAAACTGCGCAGCTCGGCCACCGAGGATACCGGCCGCAGCGCCCGCAGCTTCGTCGGGCAGGGACACCGCCAGTACCTCACCGGCCTCAACCTCGGCGGGCGCAACATCGTCATTCTGCTGGACGTTTCCGCCAGCATGCTGGCGGACAAGCTGGTGAATATCATCCGGCTGCGCAACATGGCACCCGAGGTGCAACGCAAGGCCGACAAGTGGACGCGGGTGCTGTCCACTGTCGATTGGATAACTGCGCAGCTGCCGGTAAGCGGCCACTACCAGGTGATCACCTTCAACACCCAGGCGCAATTCGCCCTGCCCGACACCGCGGGCAAATGGCTGGAGGTCGCCAATCGCGACAGCCTGGACAAGGTCTCGAAACAACTGCGCGGGATCGTGCCCAGCGGCGGCACCAGCCTGGAAAACGCATTCGCCGCGCTGTCGCAGCTCTCTCCCGCACCGGACAATATCTTCCTGATCACCGACGGCCTGCCTACCCAGGGCGCCGGGCCGCCGCGCAGCGGCAAGGTGAGCGGCCGCGAGCGGCAGAAGCTGTATGCGGAGGCGGTGCGGCGGCTGCCCAAGGGCGTGCCGGTGAATATCATCCTGGAGCCGCTGGAAGGCGACCCCCTGGCGGCGATGGAGTTCTGGAACCTGGCCGTGGCCAGTCGCGGCGCCCTGCTCAACCCGTCGAAGGACTGGCCCTGATGGCGCGGCAACGCAGGGCAACGGAGGAATTCTCGCTGTCGTTCCTCGACGTGATCTGCTGCGGTTTCGGCGCGGTGATCCTGCTGCTGATGATTACCAAGACGGTACAGCCACAAATCATCGAAGCGTCGACGGAGCACCTGCAGGGCCAGGTGGCCCAGCTGCAGGAACAGCTGGCAGAGCTGCGCGGCGAAACCGTAGTGCTCAACCGCGACCTCAACGCCAAGCACGAGCAACTGTCCGATTACGAGGAGCGCATCGCCATCCTCAAGGGCCAGCTCGCCAGCGCCCGAGCGCAGTACGAGACCACCCGCGTAAGCACCACCAGCAATGAGGTGATCACCGAGCAGCTGGCCAGCGCGAAGCAGAGCCTGAGCGAAGAGATGCAGCGCCTGCTGGGCAAGCAGTACCAGGCCAAAAACAGCCTGATCGGCGGCATACCGGTGGACAGCGAGTACATCATCTTTATTATCGATACCTCCGGCTCCATGTTTTCCTACGCCTGGAATCGCATGTTGCAGGAGGTGGAATCGACCCTGAGCATCTACCCTGAGGTGAAGGGGATACAGGTGATGAACGATATGGGCGAATACATGTTCAGCCGCTACCGGGGCCAGTGGATTCCCGACACCCCCGGCCGGCGCAAGGTCATCATCCAGAACCTGCGCAACTGGAGCCCGTTCAGCAACTCCAGCCCGGTTGAAGGTATCGAGGCGGCCATTCGCACGTTCTACGATCCCAACAAAAAGATCAGCCTGTACGTCTTCGGCGACGACTTCAAGGGCGGCTCCATATCCGGGGTACTGGATACCGTCGACCGCCTGAACCGGGCAGACGCACAGGGAAACCGGCGGGTAAGGATTCATTGCGTCGGCTTCCCGACCATGTTGCTCTACGCCCGCCCGCTCCCGGACTCGAGCATTAAATTCGCTACCCTGATGAGGGAAATGGCTTATCGCAATGGGGGTACTTTTGTCGCTCTCGACAATCTCTAGGCACAGCAGCGGGCTGCCACTGGCGGCCGTGCTGCTGTTGGCCGCCCTGCTGGCAGGCTGCGGCCCGAAGACGGTCAACGTGCAGGGGCAGTTCCCGAAACCCCTGATGGACCCGCTGCCGCTGAAAATCGGCATCTGGTATCCCGAGGATTTCCGCACCCACGAATTCTACGACGAGGCCAAAAGCCGCTCCGAATCCGACTGGGTGGTGGAAACCGGCCCGGCCCAGGTGAAGATGTGGGATACGGTGCTCGCCGGCATGTTCCGCGAGCTTGTGCACATGCCCGCGCGGCCCGGGCCAAAGCAGATGAGCCCGGTGGTCAACGCGGTGCTGATTCCCCACGTCGACGAACTTCAGTACGCCATTCCCAAGCAGACCAACGTCAAGGTCTACGAGATATGGATGCGCTACCGCTTCGAGCTCGTGACCACCGGCGGCGATCCCATCGCCGAGTGGAAAATGCCCGCCTACGGCAAGACGCCCACCGCCTTCCTGCAGAGCGACCAGGAGGCGGTCAACCTCGCCGCAGTAATGGCGCTGCGCGACGCGGGTGCGAATTTCATCACCAGCTTCCCGCAGCTGCCGGCGGTGCGCGATTTCCTCGAGTCCCGCAACCAGACCGTAGGAGCCCGCTACGCGGACGATCGGCAATTTGTAGGAGCCCGCTACGCGGGCGATCGCGCGCAGAGCGCGCTCCTACAGGGCCGGGCCGATCGCTCAGAATCCGTAGGAGCCCGCTATGCGGGCGATCGCGCGCAGAGCGCGCTCCTACAGGGGGCAGGAGGCGGGAAATCATGAAGCGCTGGCTACTGGCACTGCTCGCCCTGGCCCTGCTGCCGGGCTGCGTCACCTCCAAGGTGGACGAGATGGTCTACAACGCGCCGGAGCAGGGCATCGGCGATTCCACGGTGGTCATCCTCGGCAGGCGCCAGGCCTCGGACTACGAAACCGAACCGGACTTCATCCAGTGCCTCGGCGACTACATTTCCGATCGCGACCCCAGCATCCAGGTGCTCAACGAACTGAACTTCGTCAATGCTCTCTACCCCTGGTTCGAGCCGCGCACCGCGCCCCTCTACCCCCAGGACATCGACCGCCTGCTGCAGCAGCACGTGGTCGCCCAGCGCATGCGCGAGCTCAAGACCCGCTACATGATCTGGATAGACGGCTCCACCGTGCGCAGCGACTCCGGCGGCTCCATGACCTGTGCGATCGGCCCCGGTGGCGGTGGCTGCTTCGGCTTCGGCACCTGGTCCGACGACGCCACCTACGAGGCAACGATCTGGGATTTCACCGGCAAGGCGGAGGTCGGGCGGGTCAACACCACCGCCACCGGGCAGTCCTACATGCCCGCGGTGGTCGTGCCCATCCCGATCATCGCCCCGGTCAAGGGCACTGCCTGCGACGGCCTGGGCGAGCAGTTGCTGCAGTTCCTGTCCAGCAAGTACTGAGATGAAAGCCCTCGCCGCCGCCCTGCTCTGCCTCTGCCTGCTGCCGCTGCCGGCTACCGTCCACGCCGAGAGCGACGGCGAGAAACAGTACCGGGAATTCGTCGAGGCAGGGGCGCTCTACGACAACCCGGAGCTGCAGGCCTACATCGACCGCATCGGCAAGCGGCTGGTCGCGGTCTCCGAGAAGCCGAAAGGCAAGTTCACCTTCTCGATACTCGACTCGGAGATGATCAACGCCTTCGCCGCGCCGGGCGGCTATATCTACATCAGCCGCGGCATCCTGCCCTATCTCGATTCCGAGGATGAACTGGCCGGCGTGCTGGGCCACGAGATCGGCCACGTCACCGCCGGCCACCACGGCCGGCAGAGCCGCGCCAACATCACCAACAAGATCGTCGCCGTCACCGCGTACATCCTCACCGGCAGCGGAGACCTGGCCGAGGCCTCCAGCATGTACGGCTCCGAGCTGATGAGCGGCTATGGCCGCGAGATGGAGCTGGAGGCGGATAAGCTGGGCGCCGAGTTCATGCACCGCGCCGGCTACGACCCGCAGGCCATGCTGCAGGTGATCGGCGTGCTCAAGGACCAGGAGCAGTACGCGCGCATCAAGGCCCGCAGCAGCGGCAAGCCCGCCGGCACTTACCACGGGCTCTACGCCTCCCACCCGCGCAACGACAAGCGCCTGCAGACGGTGATCGCCAAGGCGCGCGAACTCGACAACGGCGAATACATCGAGAGCCCCGAGCAGCCCGGGGAATTCCGCAGCCACCTCGAGGGCGTGGTCTGGGGCGAGAGCGTCCAGGGGGAGCGGGAGGAGAACCGCTACTACCACAGCAAACTCGCATTCAGCTTCGCCCACCCGCCGGGCTGGACCGTGGACAGCGGCAGCCGCGCAGTCGTCGCCCGCGCACCGGACAACAGCGCCTCGGTCACCATCACGCTGCGGCGCAAGGGCGCGGACTCACCGGAGAAAGTGTTGCGCGACAGCGCCGTGGGGGACCTCAGCGCGGGCAGGGAACTGGAGCAGGCCGGGCTCAAGGGCTATACCGCGCTCGCCAGCAGCGGCGGCGTGAGCAAGCGCCTGGCGGTGATCGACTACAACTACACCTACCTGTTCGTCGCCGAGGCCCCGGACATGGCTGCGAGCGACGCCGCGCTGCTGCAGGTGATCGAGAGCTTCCGGCCGATGGTGCCGCAGGAAAAGCAGGCGGCGAACCCGCACTACGTTCACTACATGCAGGTGCCGCGCGGCGCCACCTTCGAGAGTATCGCGAAGGAGATCGACATCCCCGACGCCGAACAGCAACTGCGCCTGATCAACGGTATGTACCCCCGGGGGGAGCCGCGCACCGGCGACTGGATCAAGGTAATCCGCGCGAACCCTCCGTAGGAGCCCGTTACACGGGCGATCGCCTCACTGTAGGAGCCCGTTATACGGGCGATCGCGCGCACAGCGCGCTCCTACGAACTGCATCGCGCGCAAAGCGCGCTCCTACGGTGCGTTGGTGGGCTGGACCAGCACCCAGGGCGGCGCGACCACCGCCCAGACTTCCGCGTCCGCTTCGTACCAGGCCAGCGCCTGCTCGTCGCGCACCGGGGAGACCCGGTGCTCCGCGATCCAGTCCTGGAACTGCGCGGTGTTGTCCAGCCCGAGCTGCACCGCCACTTCCACCAGGTCCAGCCCCGGCGCCACGGCAATCACCGAGCCGTGGGCGTAGTAGGTCTGCAGGTCGTGCCAGCGGATACGCGCGGTCTGGTTGTGGTACTCCTGCCGCAGCAGCGCCTCGCGATCGGCGTCAGCCATAGCGCGAATCCGCGACGAAGGGATTGCTGCGGCGTTCGTGGCCGAAGGTCGAGGTCGGCCCGTGGCCGGGAACGAAGGTGATATCGTCGCCCAGCGGGAACAGCTTGCCGCGGATGCTGGCCAGCAACTGATCGTGGTCGCCGCGCGGGAAATCGGTGCGGCCGATCGAGCCCTGGAAAAGCACGTCGCCCACCCAGGCCACTTTCTGCGGCCGGTAGTAGAACACCACATGGCCCGGGGTGTGGCCGGGGCAGTGCAGGACTTCCAGCACCTGCTCGCCCACCGTCACCGTGTCACCGTCCTCCAGCCAGCGGTCGGGCTCGAAGGCGTCGGCGTGGGGAAAGCCGGACATGCGGCACCACTCGGGCAGTTTCTCCAGCCAGAAATTGTCCTCCCGCTGCGGCCCCTCGATCGGCACACCCAGGCGCTGGCGCAGCACATCGGAGGCGGCGCAGTGGTCCATGTGCGCGTGGGTCAGGATGATTTTCTCGACCTCGGCGTCCATCTTTTCCACGGTCTCGAGAATGCGCTCGACATCGCCGCCCGGGTCGACGATGGCGGCCTTGCCGGTGGACTGGCAGCGGATGACCGAGCAGTTCTGCTGGTAGGGCGTGACCGGCACGATGGTGCACTGGATTGACATGAACAGTCCCCGATAAAACTGGCGGGTGGAAAGGGCGCAGGATACCACAGCATCCGCCGCGATCCGCGGCGGATGGGGCCGCTTACGCGGCGCTCCGGTGGTGTCCGTTATCGACGTTATCCGCGTGCGGGTCGTCGAATACCTCGCGCTCGAACTGGTTCTCGCTCTTGGCCACGATCACCGAGACGGTGGCGTCGCCGGTGACATTGACCGCGGTGCGCACCATGTCGAGGATGCGGTCCACACCGATGATCAGGGCGATGCCCTCGACCGGCAGGCCGGCCTGCTCCAGCACCATGGCCAGGGTGATCAGGCCGACTCCGGGTACCGCCGCGGTGCCGATAGAGGCCAGTGTGGCGGTGAGTACCACGGTGAGGTAATCGACCAGTTCCAGGTGCACACCATAGACCTGGGCGATGAATACCGTTGCCACGCCCTGCATGATGGCCGTGCCGTCCATGTTGACGGTCGCCCCCAGCGGGACGGTGAAGCCGGCTACCGAGTTGTGCACGCCGAGGCGTTTTTCCACGGTGCGCAGGGTCACCGGCAGCGTGGCGCCGGAGGATGCGGTACTGAAGGCGAAGGCCCAGACCGGCCGCATCTTGCGCATCATCATCACCGGCGAGAGCCCGGCGACCAGGCGCAGCAGCAGGCTGTAGACACCGAGCGCGTGCAGCAGCAGCACGCCGAGCACGGTCAGCACGTAGGTGCCGAGGTCCAGGATCGCGGACAGGCCGAGGTCGGAGAACAGGCGCGAGAGCAGCGCGAACACGCCGTAGGGCGCCAGTGCCATCAGGATTTCGACCATCTTCATGATGGCGGCGTCGAGGTCGTTGAAGAACGCGGTGAGGCGGCGGCCAGCCTCGCCGGCGTGGGAGATGGCATACCCGAACAGCAGGGCGAAGACGATGATCTGCAGCATGTTGCCTTCGGCCATCGCCTTGACCGGGTTCGAGGGGAAGATATTCACCAGCACGTCGCCCAGGGGCGGCGGGGTATCAGCGGTAAATTCCGCCACGCCCGGCATGTCGACGCCTGCCCCGGGGCTGACGATCACCGCCGCGACCAGCGCCAGGCTGATGGCGATGGCCGTGGTCGCGAGATAGAACATCAGGGTCTTGCCGGCGATCGGCCCCATGCGCGAACTGTCACCCAGGGAGGCCGAACCGCAGATCAGCGACACCAGCACCAGCGGCACCACCAGCAACTTGAGCGAGGCGATGAATATCCGCCCGACGACGTCGAACAGCCCGTTGACGACATACACGTCCGCCAGCTGCTTGAATTCCGGGGAGAGCGACCCGGAGGACATCGCAAGGTTGATGATGGACCCGGTGGCGATACCCGCCACCATCGCCAGCAGGATGCGGTTGGTCAAACTCATTGCGCGCACTGCCCCCTTTCGTAGCTGACCACGCTATCGAAAGCACAGGCGTTACAGGGAGAGGACTTGTCCTGCCGGCTGCCGTCGGCGAGGGTGGCGCAGACCGGGTCGTACTGCATGGTACAGACCTGGGGGCGCGGGTCGGTGCAGGCGATGCCGGAAACGGCCGCGGACGTGTCGGCCGAACCGATGTGCGGACTCGCACAGCCGGCCAATAAACAAAAAGCGATAGCGCCCAGGGCGATGCGCATGGGGATAGGCTCCAGTGGTGAATACAAGAGGCCAAAGCGTACCATCCCTTTGCGCGAAGCGCAGCCGCGGAATGCGTCGGAGCGGGATTTGGCGGCTATAAACCCGCCGCCAAGGGTTTGTGACTACTTACTTCATGCGACAAAACGGCCGGCCTGGTAGTCGCGGATGGCCGCCTCGATCTCCTCGGCGGTATTCATCACGAAGGGGCCGTAGTGGGCCACCGGCTCGCGCAGGGGCACACCCCTCAGCACCAGCACCGAGGCTCCCTCCGCGCCTGCCTGCAGCGTCCACTGGTCACCGCTGCCGGTGATCAACAGGCTGCCCTGGCCCTGGATACTGCCGCGGCTTTCGATCGAGCCGTCGTACACATAGGCCACGGCATTCTCACCGGCCGCCAGTTGCAGCTGCGCGGAGCCACCTGCGGACAGGCGCAGGTCCAGCAGCGCGGCGATTTCCGCCAGGGTGTCCAGCGGGCCGGTCACGCTGCCCGCCGCGCCGAGGTTCCAGTCGCCCGCGATGGCGGTGGCGTCGAGCCCCGCGGCCTGGAGTTGCGCCAGTTCGGCGGCGGGCACATCGCGGTAGCGCGGCTCCTCCATCTTCTGCGCCGCCGGCAGGTTGACCCAGATCTGGAAGCCGTGCAGCTCGCCGGTATCCGGCGTCGGCATCTCGGAGTGGATCACCCCGCGGCCGGCTGACATCCACTGGGCGCCGCCGCCGCGGATCTCGCCGCGGTTGCCCTGGCTGTCCTCGTGGATGATACCGCCGCGCTTCATGTAGGTGAGGGTCTGCATGCCGCGGTGCGGGTGCGGCGGGAAACCGCCGACGAAATCGTCGCGCGAGATGGAGCGCAGCTCGTCCAGCATCAGTACCGGGTCCATACCCGAGTGGCCCATGCCGACCACGCGTGAGATCGCCACGCCGTCGCCGTCCCGGGTGGCCTGGGCACGACGGATCTCAATCACATTACGTTCAGTCATGATCTGTTCCTCCTGTGGAATGCGCCCATCTTATTGTCGTTTTTTACGAAATTAAATCGCATAATATTGCTGTGTTCTTTCGGATAAATTGGAAGGTTGACCGACATGCACAGGACGACCCTCGAGCAATGGCGCATGCTGCAGGCGGTGGTGCAACACGGCGGCTTCGCCCAGGCGGCGGAGGCCATCCACAAGAGCCAGTCCAGTATCAACCATGCGGTGCACAAGCTGCAGGACCTGCTCGGCCTGCAGATGCTGGAGGTAGTGGGGCGCAAGGCGCAGCTGACCGAGGCGGGCGAGCTGATGCTGCGCCGGGCGGAACAGTTGCTCGCCCAGGCCGGGCAACTCGAGGATGTGGCCGCCAGCCTGGCGACGGGCATCGAGCCGGAAGTACGCCTGGCGGTGGACGAGATCTACCCCTACCCTTTTCTCGCCGATGTGCTTGAGGAGCTGTCACAGGCCTTCCCCAACACCCGGGTGCAATTGCACGAGACGGTGCTGTCCGGCGGCACCGAACTGCTCAACGCCGGCGCCGTGGACCTGCTGGTCACCGGCAATACACCCCAGGGGTTCCTCGGCGAGCCGCTGCTGCGGGCGGAATTCGCCGCTGTTGCGCATCCGGAGCACCCGCTCCACGGACTGGACCGCGAGCTGACTTTGCAGGACCTGCAGCGCTACCGGCAGATCGTGGTGCGCGATTCCTCGCGCAGCAGCAGCATGGACTCCGGCTGGCTGGGGGCGGAGCAGCGCTGGACCGTCAGCCATGTGGCGAGTTCGGTGGAGATGCTGGAGCGCGGCATGGGCTTCGCCTGGCTGCCGCTGTCGCGGGCGGGCGCCGCGCTGGAGGCGGGACGCCTGCGCGAACTGCGCCTGGGCGGCCACTCGCGCCGCTTCGCCGAGCTCTACCTGGTCTACGCCGACCCGGACCGCGCCGGGCCCGTCACCCGCAGGCTGGGTGAATTGCTGGTGCAGGCCTGCGCGGGATAAGCGCTCAGCTTTCCGTCAGCTCCTTCGGCGTGATCAGGCGCTCCAGCTTGCCGCAGCCCGGCCACAGGCGCGGCCAGTCGTCGATATCCAGTTGCAGGCGGGCGTAACCGCTGGTGGGCAGGTTGTCCAGCACCGGCGAACCGGCCAACTGGTTGATCAGGTCGGTAAACGCCGGGTTGTGGCCGATCAGGAACAGGGCTTCGCCCGCGCCGGCCTGGGTGCGCAGCCAGTCGCACAGGTTATCGGCATCGAAGGTGTAAAGCGCACCCTCGGTGCTGTGCTCCAGGCCGGCCAGCGCGGGCCAGCCCTGGCAGACACCTTCCAGGGTGAGCTGGGCGCGCCGCGCGGGGCTCGCCGTCACCTTCATCGGTTCGAGTTCGGAGGCCAGCGCGGCGCCCATCAGCGGCGCGTCGCGCTGGCCACGCTCGTTCAGGCCGCGCTCGCGGTCTTCCACTTCAGGTTCGTCCCAGGCCGACTTGGCGTGACGCAGCAGGTGCAGTGTTCTCATTGTTTTCGATTCCCGACAATCGCCGGCTCCGGTAGGCGAGCCAGCACATTCCAGCGCCTTGAATTCTGGCATACTGGCGACGCCAATCCATCGGGAAACCTCGCTTTTCTGACAATTCAGTCGCAATAGACAGGATACCGGCATGAATATCGGCATCATCTATCCGCAAAACGCCCTGCGCGGCGACCCGGTCGCCGTGCGCCGCATCGGCCTGGCAGCGGAGGCCATGGGCTTCAACCACCTGCTCGCCTACGACCACGTGCTGGGCGCCAGCCACGACCGGGAGCCCGCCCTGTGGGGGCCCTACACCGAGAACGACCCCTTCCACGACCCCTTCGTGATGTTCGCCTACCTCGCGGGCATCACCGAAAGGCTGGAGTTCGCTACCGGCATCCTCATCCTGCCCCAGCGCCAGACCGCGCTGGTCGCGCGCCAGGCGGCGGACCTGGACCTGCTCAGCGGCCAGCGCTTCCGGCTCGGCGTGGGCATCGGCTGGAACTACGTCGAGTACGATTCGCTGGGGCAGGATTTCCACACCCGCGGGCGCCGCATGGAAGAGCAGGTAGCGCTGCTGCGCCAGCTCTGGACCCAGTCGCTGGTGGAGTTCGAGGGCGAGTTCGACAGTATCGACCGCGCCGCCCTGCTGCCCCGGCCCCCGCGCAGCATCCCCCTGTGGATGGGCGGCTTCGCCGACGTCGCCCTGGAGCGCGCGGTGCGCGTGGCCGACGGATTCATCTGCGCGGACGGCGCGGCGGACGCCTTCGAGCAGGCGGAAAAGCTGCAGGGCCTGTTGCAGGCAAGCGGTCGCGCGCCGCAAAGCTTTGGCCTGCACTGCAACATGCTCAAGGCAAAGACGCCACAGGACGTGGTGGACACCGTCGCCCGCTGGCAGGCCGCCGGCGGCAGCCACGCCTGCATCAACACCATGGGGCTGGGCTTCGAGACGACGGACGATCACCTGGCCTATATCGAGAAGGTGGCGGATGCCCTGCGCGGAGCGGGCTGGCTGGTCTAGCCGCCTTTACCCGCCTTTTTGGCGTCGCGCTTTTCCATCGCGTCGCGCACCAGCTCGACCATGTCGACGGCGGCACTCACCGAGGGCTTGTCCGGCAGGTAGACCAGTTCGATCGGGTCGCCGGGTTCGCAATTTTTGTAGTCGCCGCTGCTGACGGCAATCTTGTAGGTGTGCCACTACCCGTCGCCGGCGCGGAAACGGTAGCGCAGGTAGCGGTTGCGTGTACCGGAGGCAGTGTTGAAGTTCAGTTTCTCCAGTATCTCGCCGGTGACCGGTCGCCCGCGCTCTACCAGGTCGCGCATCTGGTAAGCGCGCTGCCTGATTCGCCAGACAAACAGGCCGATAAAGATCACCGGCACCACAAGCCAGAAGACAGGACCAAGCCAGTCCATGTTCACCTCCACAGCGAAACCATCCGTAGTTGCCTGTGCAGGATAAACAGTTCCACAGCGGATGTTTACCCGTGGGCGGAGTCTGCTGCATGAAACCGGGCTTGCGCGCCTGCACGGTCTATACTCGGGATATTGGCCCCGGGTGCACTATAAGGAACAACGTATGCTGCGATCTGTAAGTCTGCGCGACTACATGCTGACCAACCCGGTCAAGGTCAAACCCGACGACAATGTCAGCGAGGCGATGCGCGTCATCCTGGACAACAAGATCTCGGGGGTCTGCGTGGTGGACGACGCCGAAAACCTCGTCGGGATTCTCTCTGAAATGGACTGCCTGCGCGCCGTGCTCGCGGCGGCCTACAACAACGACACCAGCGTCGGGCTGGTGCGCGACCACATGGCCTCGGAGAACCTCGTGGTCGCCCACCCGGACGAGGACATCGTCGACGTGGCCCGCGACATGCTGGCCAAGAACAAGCGCCGCCGACCCGTGGTGGAGAACGGGCGGCTGATCGGCCAGATCACCTGCCGCCGATTGCTGGCGGCGGTGCGCGGCTTCCAGCAGTAGGCCGGGCCGGGCGGCGCCCGCCGCCGAGCAAGTAAACAACAGCGTTGATTTAAACCTCGAAATCCCGCCGGTGTTGGCGCATAATCTGCTGACTTGAGGCGCGGGGCGCGGGCCCTGCGACCATCGCAGATAACAATAAGCAGGTCGCCAGCATGCTCGAACACGAACAGATCAAACCCCTGGTCGGCAGCCGCGTCAGCGCGCGCCGCGAGGACATGGCCAATCCCGATTTCGTGCGCGAGTGCAGCGCCCTGCTGGACCAGCGCATCGTGCTGGTGTTCCCCGAGATCGGGCTCACCGACGCCGAACAACTGGCCTTCACCGACCTGCTCGGCGAGCGGGTCAACTTCGTCAAGCAGGCCCCCGGCGGCGAGGCGGCGGAAGCCGACGTCTACAAGATCACCCTGGATCCCAGCATCAACAACCAGCCCGAATACGTGCTGGGCACGTTTTTCTGGCACATGGACGGGGTGATGGAAACCTTTCCGCCGCCGCGGGCTTCGCTGCTTTCGGCGCGCAGCACCGCGAGCAAGGGCGGCCAGACCGAGTTCTGCAACCTGTACGCCGCCTACGAGCACCTGCCGGAAGACGAGAAGGCGGACCTGGAGGGCCTGCGCGTGCGCCACAGCGTCTTCGCCAGCATCCGCGGGGTGCTGGAACTGGACGTCACCCCCGCTGACTGGACCGGCATCAGCAAATCCAACGAACACCCGCTGGTGTGGACCCACGAGGACGGCCGCAAGTCGCTGCTGATCGGCACCACCGCCGAGCGCGTGCTGGACATGCCGCTGGCGGAGGGCCGCGCCCTGCTGATCCGCCTGCTGGAGTGGGCGGCGCAGCCGGACTTCAGTTACCGCCACCAGTGGTCGGAAGGCGACTTTGTCGTATGGAACAACTGCGGCGCGCTGCACCGGGTGATTCCCTACGACAGGCACTCCGGCCGCACCATGCACCGCACCTCCGTGCTCGGTACCGAAGCGATACAGTAAGTCGACTGCCACCCAGCCACGCCGCACCACGCCCGGAGCACCGCGCATGCCCACGAAAGTCTACCAACGCGTCCTCGAACTGCTGGAAGTGGAGGGCATTCGCCACCTCTTCGGCATCCCGGACCCGAGCTTCTTCCACCTGTTCGTCACCGCCGAGGAGCGCGGCTGGCAGGTGATCGCGCCCCACCACGAGGAGGCGGGCGCCTTCATGGCCGAGGCCATGTGGAAGATGACCGGCACGCCGGGCGTGGTGGTCGGCAACCAGGGTCCCGGCGTGGCCAACCTCGTGCCCGCGGCCATCAACGCCGCCAAGGAAAACGCCCCGGTGATCTTCATCGGCGGCCAGCGCGCGCAGATCGCCGCCCGCCGGGTGCGCCGCGGGCGCATCCAGTACACACCGCAGTACCGCTACTTCGAGGAGGCGATGAAGTGGGTAGCGGTGATCGAGTACCCGGAACAGGTGGACGAGATCATCCGCGAGGCCTTCCGCCAGGCCCACACCGGCACCCCCGGGCCGGTGTATATCGAGATCCCGATGAACACCATGCAGGCGGAGGCCGACTTCCCGCCGCCGCTACAGCCGGAGGAATACCGGCTGATGCACCTGCCCGCCGCGGCCAGCGCCATAGACAGCGCGCTGGACCTGATCCGCGCGGCGAAGCACCCCATCATGCTGGTGGGCCAGGGCGCGTTCACCGCCCGCGCTCACGATGCGCTGGCGGAGTTGGCAAACAACCTGCAGTGCCCGGTGATCCACACCTACCCGATCAGCTCTTTCATCCCGGGCGCGGAGGATCGCACCTTCCCCTGCGGCTTCTCCCCCGCCGGCGCGAAGGCGGTGTCCGACTCGGACCTGGTCATCGCCATCGGCACCGAGATCGGCGAGCCGGTGCAGGAAGGGGTGCGCGGTCACTGGGCGAAGGGGCAGGTGGACCGCAAGTGGATCTACATCGAACGCGACCCGCAGGCCATCGGGGTAAACCGGTTTATCGATGTACCGCTGGTGGGCGACCTGCGCGACATCGTCCCGCAACTCGCCGAGGGCCTTGCGGGCGAACCGCGCAGCCGCAGCGCAGCCGTCGACGAGCTGATCGCCATGCACAGGGCCCACCGCGAGGAATACCTCACAAAGGCGCCCAGCGGCATGCAGCCGGTACACCCCGGCCGCCTGATGACCGAGGCCACCAAAGCCATGCCCGCCGACGCGGTGTTCGTGCGCGACGGCGGCGCCACCAGCATCTACACCTGGACCTACGCCCAGGTGACCCCGCGCGACTCCATCTGGAACCAGAACTTCGGCCACCTCGGTACCGGCCTGCCCTACGCCATCGGCGCGCAACTGGCCATCGGCAGGGAGCGCCGGGCGGTGCTGGTCTCCGGCGATTCCGCCTTCCTGTTCCACACCTCGGAGCTGGAAACCGCCGTGCGCAAGAACCTGCCCGTCATCTGCATCGTCGCCTGCGACTACGCCTGGGGCGTGGAGGTGCGCGGCTACCGCGGCATGCTCGGCGAGGGCACGCCGGAAACCGAGGCCCACTGGGGCTCGCAGCTGCGCCTGGACAAGGTCGCCGAGGGCTACGGCGCCCACGGCGAGTACGTGGACCGCGAGGAGGACATCGGCCCGGCCGTGGACCGCGCGCTGGCCAGCGGCAAGCCTGCGGTCATCCAGGTGCCGGTGGACGGCGCCGCCAACGCCCGCGACGTGCCGGGCCACGAGGAGTATTCCACCTGGTACAACGATTTCTGGTACTGAGCCGCCAGGGTCGACCACACGCCGGGGCCGGGCCCCGGCCGCACCATAAAATCCGCGGAAATTCCATATCGAATTGCCGCCGGCCTTCGCGCATAATCCGGGACCACACGACGACAACCCTCCATTCCACACCATCGCGGTAGACACAGATCGACACATGAATAACAGCATTTCCCGGCGCATTGCCGAAGAACTCGCCGTGGGCGAACACCAGGTCAACGCGGCCATCGGCCTGCTCGACGAGGGCGCCACCGTCCCGTTCATCTCGCGCTACCGCAAGGAAGTCACCGGCGCGCTGGACGACACCCAGCTGCGCCAGCTGGAGGAGCGCCTGCATTACCTGCGCGAGATGGAAGAGCGCCGCGGCGCCATCCTCGCCAGCATCGAGGAACAGGGCAAGCTGACCCCGGAGCTGAAGCAGTCGATCCTCGGCGCCGAAACCAAGCAGCGCCTGGAAGACCTGTACCTGCCCTACAAGCAGAAGCGCCGCACCAAGGCGCAGATCGCCCGCGAGGCCGGCCTGGAGCCGCTGGCGCTGGGCCTGCTGGAAGACCCCACCCAGGACCCCGAGGCGCTGGCCCAGCAGTTCCTCAATCCGGACGCTGAGATCAAGGACGGCAAGGCGGCGCTGGACGGCGCCCGCCAGATCCTGATGGAGATGTTCGCCGAGGACGCGGACCTGCTGGCCAAGCTGCGCAGCTTCCTCGAGGACAATGCCCAGCTCGCCTCCCGCGTCGCCGAGGGCAAGGAAAGCGAAGGCGCCAAGTTCAGCGACTACTTCGAACACACCGAGGCGCTCAAGGGCGTGCCCTCCCACCGCGCCCTGGCCATGTTCCGCGGCCGCCGCGAGGGCATACTCAACCTCAACCTGGTGATGCACGCAGACGAGTCACCGACGGATGCGCATCCCTGCGAGGCCATGGTCGCCGACCACGTGGGCATCGAGGACCAGGGCCGCCCCGCCGACGGATGGCTGCGCGACAGCGTGCGCTGGACCTGGCGGGTGAAACTTCTCACCCACCTGCAGACCGACCTGCTCGGCACTCTTCGTGAAAGTGCAGAAGAGGAAGCCATCCGCGTCTTCGCCAGCAACCTCAAGGACCTGCTGCTGGCCGCCCCCGCGGGCTACAAGGCTACCCTGGGCCTGGACCCGGGCCTGCGCACCGGGGTGAAGGTGGCGGTGATCGACGCCAACGGCAAGGTGCTGGACCACGGCGCCATCTTCCCCAACCCGCCGCAGAAGAAAGTGGCCGAGGCCGAGGCGGTGCTGCTCAAGCTGATCCGCCAGCACAACGTGGAGCTGATCGCCATCGGCAACGGCACCGCCGGGCGCGAGACCGACCGCTTCGTCGGCGATATTCTCAAGGCCCACCCGGAACTGAACTGCCGCAAGATCATGGTCAACGAGGCCGGCGCCTCGGTGTACTCCGCCTCGGAGTTCGCGGCGAAGGAGTTCCCCGACCTGGACGTCACCATCCGCGGCGCCATCTCCATCGCCCGCCGCCTGCAGGACCCGCTGGCGGAGCTGGTGAAGATCGACCCGAAATCCATCGGTGTGGGCCAGTACCAGCACGACGTCAGCCAGGTGCAACTCGCGCGCCAGCTGGACGCGGTGGTGGAAGACTGCGTGAACGCGGTGGGCGTGGACGTGAACACCGCCTCGGTGCCGCTGCTGGCGCGGGTATCCGGCCTCAGCCAAAGCATCGCCAGCAACATCGTCGCCCTGCGCGACGAGCAGGGCAGCTTCGCGGACCGCCAGGCACTGCTCAAAGTTTCCCGCTTCGGCGACAAGACCTTCGAACAGGCCGCCGGCTTCCTGCGCATCCAGGGCGGCAGCAACCCGCTGGACGCCTCCGCGGTGCACCCCGAATCCTACCCGGTGGTGGAGAGTATCGCCGCGAAACAGGGCCGCGAGGTCAGGAGCCTGATCGGCGACAGCAGCTTCCTGCGCGCGGTGAACGCCGCGGACTACGTCACCGACAGCGTCGGCCTGCCGACGGTGAAGGACATCCTCAGCGAACTGGACAAGCCCGGCCGCGACCCGCGCCCGGAATTCAAGATGGCCAGCTTCCAGGACGGCGTGGAGAAGATCTCCGACCTGCGCCCGGACATGGTGCTGGAGGGCACGGTCACCAACGTCACCAACTTCGGCGCCTTCGTCGATATCGGCGTGCACCAGGACGGGCTGGTGCATATCTCCGCCCTGTCCGAGAAGTTCGTGAAGGACCCGCGCGAGGTAGTCAAAGCCGGCGACATCGTGAAGGTGAAAGTCATGGAAGTGGACGAGCCGCGCAAGCGTATCGGCCTGTCCATGCGCATGTCCGACAAGGCCGGCGAGCAGGCGGAGCAGCGTGGCGGGCGGCGCCGCGATGGCCGTCGCGATGGCCAGCGCGAAGACAAGCGCGGCGGCGGCAAGCCCCAGCGGCAGCCGAAGCGCGAGGACGCGGCGCCGCCGGCGAACAATGCGTTTGCGGCGGCCTTCGCCAATGCGAGGAAGGGGCGCTAGAAAGCGCCCTCAGGGTGTGAAGGCTCGCACACAGCGGGCCTTTTGCACCAGGTTCTTGCCAACGCCAGAGGTTGTTCCCCCGGCCATGTCGGTCGCCACGGCGGAACTGCCGGGATTGGCGGAGAACTCCGTAGAAGACCAATAAAAACCGGCCGCAAATCCCCCTACGGCAATGCGCTGGGCATATAGCGTGGCCAGCTGCGCCTGCGCCGGCAGGAACCAGTCGTTGTAACAGGCATTCCCGGCCTGGCAGGGCGTGTTGCCCTGGGAATCAATCTCATAGTCGGCGCACAACTGCGCCGCATACGGGGTACCGCCATTGCTCCCGAGAGTCGAGGTGATTTGCACGGTGTTGGTCGCACCGTCGGAAGTACTCGAGGCACCTGTCACAACACCCGTCGATCCCCACTGGATAGCTGCACTGTTGTCCGCAGCCGCTGCAATCAGGTTGTTCAGCCCCCCGTTCAGGGCGGCGACTACCCCGCCGCCTGCCGGCTGGCCCACCGCCGTTGCGACGTAGGTAAAACCGCCGGCCAGCGCACCTGCACCGGCGGGTGACGTGACCCCCACATCCACCGCGCCGGTGGCGTGAGCCGGCGTCACCGCGGTTATCGTCGTGCTGTTCACCACATTGACGCTGGTCGCCGCCACGCCATCGAAGCTAACAGCTGTCGCCCCGGTGAAGTTGCTGCCGGTAATGGTGACGCCGAGCGCGCCGCTGGCGCTGCCGCTGGCGGGATTGACGGCGGTCACGACCGGCTTGAACCGGTCGGCGTACAGGCCGCGGCAGACGGTGTCTACATCCACCCGGCAGCTATCGCCGTCGTTCAGCGCCAGGCCCGTCGCACACGCCTGCGGCGCCGGCGTGGGCGCGGTAGAGGCAGGCAGCAGCGCGCCGCCGGGACCGCCGGGGAAGCACTGGTCGTAGTCGGGTAATTCGATCGCACTGACGCGCAGGGCGCTGCCCGCGGCGTTGCTGAAATCCGCCACCTCGAAACCCTGGATATCCGCGCCCGATGCAATCTGCGTGACGGGAATCGGCAGGGTGCTACCGGCGGGGTCGGTAAAGGTGCCCAGCAGTTGCGCGCGCAAATCCGGGCTCTGCCACAGCAGGCCGGTGCACAGGCCCAGCGCCAGCAGCGGAAGCACCCGCCGCGCGCGCTGCCCTCGCCGCAGCGCCGCCAGCGCACCGAGCGCCAGGACGACAATGGTGGCCGCCAGCAACCACGGTGAATCGACGGGTACCGCGACACTGCCAGTCCCGGCAACCGGGGCGCTGGTGATTTGCTGGGCCAGCACCCCGGGTGCCAGCACCAATCCTGCTGCGACTATGCCCCCACGGATTGAACCTGGTGATCGTCTCATTGCCGGCCGCTACCTGATTCAGGTTGAGTTTGTTTGCACCGGATATTACGAAGCGCACCCGGTGCGGTCGAGTGCTGAGGGCAGAAAAGTCGCTTTACTCCCAGCCCAGGTCGGCGGCGGACAGGGTCAGTGCGGATGCTGCACCGGCGGCGACACGCGGCTCCAGCCAGGGCAGCACCGCGCCAGGCAGGGTGGGGGTCGCCGCCAGCAGCGGCAGTTGCGCCAGCACCGAGTCCCCGGCGGCGTTGAGTGTCACCAATTGCCCGGGTTTACCCGGCAGCGAGCGCACCTGCAGTTTCGGCCAGTCCACCTGCACCCCGTAGCGGACCTGCCCGGCGATCGCCTGGGCGAGGGTTTCCACTTCCTGCAGGAACTGCCGGCACAGGTCGCGGCGCCGGGCCAGGTCGTCCGCCAGCGCAAAGCGCAGCGCCAGTCCGTGCCAGGAACACACGGATGCGTTGGCGGCGAACTCCCAGTGCGGCGACACGACAGCGGGTGCGGCCGGCGCCGGCGGGGCGTCGGCAACCACCAGTTCGTCGCAGGCGCCGCCGGCGCAGAAGCGCTCCAGAACCGCCTGCTCGAATACCGGCTGCTGGCTTGCGCGCGGGTGTGACAGCATCACCGTGTGTTCGTCGACGCTGATACCGGGCACCTCGTGCGGATAGCGCATCAGGGTCACCGGCGCCCCCGCCTCCACCGCATCGGCCAGGGCGAGCAACTCGTTGGCGTAGCGGCCCACCGCGCCGGCCCAGCCGCGCAGCGCGAGCCCTTCCTTCGAGTCCTGCGCCTCGCCGCGGGCGAGGTCGGCCTCGGCGAGGTAGATCTCCGCCAACTCCAGCAGGGCGATATCGGCAAAGCGGGCGCGCTGCGCCGGGTCGGCGGCGGCCAGCGAATCCACGGTGCGCTGGAAGCGCGACTCCTCCGGCCAGGCGATTTGCGGAGTGCAGAGACAGGCGAGAATGCAGGCTGTTACCAGCCGAGCGGGCCCGGGGGTAAAGCGACCCGGCAGCTTGCGGGCAGCGCATCGCAGCGCGCAGGCGAGCTCCCCCGGAAACCGCCTTCGGTTCGGTATCAACGCGGCAACTCGTCGTTGGCAACCGCGACCGCCGCCAGGCCGCGGCAATTCGCCGGCCAGCCGGCCCGGCCGGGCTCCAGCGGCGGCCCGGAGGCATCCCTGCGCCACTGCCGCGGATCTACCCGGTAGTAGCCGGAAAGGGTTTCGAACAGCCTGGGGTAGGCACGCGCCATCGCCGCGGGGCGCTCGTAGAACAGTTCGGTGACCACGGCGAAGAATTCCGCCGGGTTGGTGGCGCCGTAGGGGTCGATCAGCGCGTGCTGGCCGCGGGAGAGCTGCGCCTGCAGGTGGTGGAACTCGTGGCCCATGACTTCGGCCCAATGGCGGTAGCCCTCGTGGGTATAGAGCAGCGGCGCGCCGTCGGCGCTGCCGTCCTCCTGGTCGAGCTGGTGGGCGAACTCGTGCAATACCACGTTGCGGCCGTCCGAGCCGTCGGCGAGATCGTGCAGCACGCTGTCCCAGGCCAGCACCACGCGGCCGTTGTTCCAGGACACCCCCAGCAGGGTGCCGGACGCGCGGGAGACCACCCCGTCCTCGCCGTGCTCCATCTGCCGGCTGCGGAATGCGCCGGGAAACAGGTAGATCCAGCGCAGCGCCGGGAAGGCGTTGTTGGGCCGGTTGAGCAGCAGGGTGCAGGCCTGGGCGGCGACCAGCACGCGCATCTGCTCGGTGACCTCCAGCCCCTCGCAGCCGACGAAGCGCTTGCGGTGCAGGAAGGCCTTCACCAGGCGGCGCAACTCGCCGCGCATTGCTTCCGGCAGCCCGGCAAACCAGGGCAGCGCGGCCAGGTGCGCCTCCCAGGCAGCGGGGAACGGCCTGGCCATCGCGCGGCCGAAACGCCAGCGCGGCAGCCAGGCGAGCACCAGCCACGCGCCGGCGAGGGCGAGCGCCGAGAAAATCAGCCACTGGGATATGGTCATTACTGGCGATACCGAACTTCCGCTTCCGGGGCGTCACTATAGCAAGCCTGCGGCGCCACACCGAAAAATTGCGTAACACCCCGTGCTCCCGCTTGCTTACAATGGGCCCCCATGAAGTTGCTCCCCAAGACGCCACAGGCAATCCCGCTCCCCGCGCTGCTGATTACCGTCGCCATTTTCCTGCAGGCCTTCTGCAACCAGGCCTTCTTCGTCAACGTGGCACGGGTGTACTCCCCGGATGCCGGCAACCTCGGCTACCTTGTCTCCCTCGCGCTGGTCTTCACCCTGGTCAACACGGCCCTGCTGGCGCTGCTGTGCTGGGGGCGGGCGGCGAAGCCGGCGCTGGTCGCGATCCTGCTGCTGTCCGCAGGCGCCGCCTACTTCATGGACCAGTACAACGTCATCATCAACGACTCGATGATCGACAACACCTTGAAGACCGACCCGGGCGAAGTCTTCGACCTGATGTCGCTAAAGCTCGGCACGTACCTGCTGATGCTCGGCGTCCTGCCCTCGGTCCTGGTGTGGAAGCTGCCGATATCGCGCCCGCCGCTGCTGCACGGGCTGCTGCGGCAGCTGGTGACGATCGCCGGCGCGCTGGGGCTGGGCGTGCTGCTGATCCTCGCCAGCAGCACTTTCTATACGTCCTTCCTGCGCGAACACAAGCCGCTGCGCTACTACGCCAACCCCTCCTACTACCTGTACTCGGCGGTGCGTTACGGGCAGGAAATGCTTGATAGCAGTGAACATGTCTTCCGCCCCATCGGCGCGGACGCGCATATCGCCGGTTCCGGCAAGCACCGGGAACTGCTGGTGCTGGTGGTCGGCGAGACAGCCAGGGCCGACCACTTTTCCCTCAATGGCTACGCGCGCGAGACCAACCCGCTGCTGGCAAAGGAGAATGTGATCAGCTTCGACAACGCCTGGTCCTGCGGCACCTCCACCTCCTGGTCGGTGCCGTGCATGTTTTCCATGAAAACCCGGCGCGACTTCGACCGCGCCAGTGCCCCCCGTGAAGGCAACCTGCTGGACGTGCTGCAGACGGCCGGCGTGAACGTCCTGTGGCTGGACAACAACTCGGATTCCAAGGGTGTGGCGGACCGGGTGACCTACCGCAACTACCGCTCGCGGGAGGTCAACACGCAGTGCGACGACGAGTGCCGCGATGTGGGCATGCTGGAGGGTGTGCGCCAGTACATCCACGGTCACCCCAGTGGCGATATCGTCATCGTGCTGCACCAGATGGGCAATCACGGCCCCGCCTACTACAAGCGCTACCCGCCGGAATTCGGGAAGTTCCAGCCGGTGTGCCGCACCAACCAGTTCGAACAGTGCAGCCGGCAGGAGATCGTCAACGCCTACGACAACGCGCTGCTTTACACCGACTACTTCCTGTCACAGCTGATCGACCTGCTGAAGGGGTACGACAGTTTCGAGGCGGCGATGATCTACGTGAGCGACCACGGCGAGTCGCTGGGGGAAAACAACATCTACCTGCACGGCCTGCCCTACATGGTGGCGCCGGAAGCGCAGACCAGGGTGCCGCTGATAATGTGGTTCGGCGCGGGTTTCGACCAGTCCGGCGTGGATCTCGCCGCGCTGCGCCACTCCGTCCACCAGCGCTACTCCCACGACAACCTGTTCCACACGGTGCTGGGACTGCTGGAAGTGCAAACCAGCGTCTACGAGCCGACCCTGGACATGATCCGCCACCCGCAGGCGGCGGACTGACCTACTCGGCGGCCGCGTCCAGCGCGGCCTTGCGCGCCTCCGCGAACTCGTCGCCCGGCTTCCATTGCGGCATGGCATCGGCGTTGGCGACCTCCAGCCCGGTCCAGTAGCCGAGCTGCGCGTTGTCGATCAGCCCGTCGAAGTCCCAGGCGTCGGAGTACTCATCGCCGGGCTTGTGGTAGTCGACCGCGGTGTAGTGGTCGATCTGCTCGCGGCCCCAGCCCGGCGGTTTGCCCACCATGTCGGTACCGCTCTTGGGATACATGCCGGGCACGCCGATGCGGGCGAAGCTGAACTGGTCGGAGCGGTAGTAGTAGCCGCGTGAGGGAAACTGGTCGGGCTTGACCACCCTGCCCTGGCGCTTCGCCACCGCCAGCGCGACCTCGTCCACAGAGGACTTGCCGAGCCCTACCAGGGTGACGTCGCGGCTGCGGCCCCAGATATTACCGCCGTCGTAGTTGATGTCCACGGCAATCTTGCCGGGGGCGAAGGTGGGATGCTCCGCGTACCATTTCGAGCCCAGCAGGCCCTGCTCCTCCGCCGCCACCAGCGCGATGACGACGGAGCGCCGCGGCGCCGTCGGCAACGCCTTCATCGCCCTGGCGATCGCCATCACCTGGGCGACGCCGGCGGCGTTGTCGCGGGCCCCGTTGTAGATGTTGTCGCCACTTTCATCGGGTTCGCCGATACCGAGGTGGTCGTGGTGCGCGCTGAAGATTACCGCCTCGTCCTTCAATTCGGGATCGCTGCCCGGTATCAGGCCGATGACGTTGCCGGTCTCGATCCGGTGCAGCGCCACCTCCATCGACAGCGAGGTGTGGATGCCCAGCGGCACCGGCCTGAAGTCGCGCGAGCGCGCCTGCTCCCGCAGCTTGTCGAGGTCGAAGCCCGCCATGCCCACCAGTTCGCGCGCCGCATCTTCCGTCACCCAGGCCTTCACCTCGATGCGCGGCTCGTCACCAGCGGGAAGTTCGTACTGGGCGTTGGCCCAGGAGGTCTGCACTACCGAGAAGGGATAGCCCGCCGAGGGTGTGGTGTGGATGATGATCGCGCCGGCCGCGCCCTGGCGCGCGGCGCTCAGGTATTTGTAGTCCCAGCGGCCGTACCACAGCCGGGTCTCGCCGCCGAACAGCGCCGGGTCCCAGTCCGGGTCGTTGTTCATCATCACCAGCACCTTGCCCTTGAGGTCGGCGCCCTTGTAATCATCCCAGCCGAACTCCGGGGCCTGGATGCCGTAGCCGACGAAAACCAGCTCGGCATCGTCCAGCGACACCTGCGGCACCTGCTTGCCGCTGAAGGCCACGAACTGTTCCCGCTGCTTGAGTTCCACCCGTTTGTCGCCGCTGGCGAAATCCCAGCTGGGCTGCTGCTCCGACTTCACCCCGACCAGGTCGAATTTCTGCTGCCACTGGCCGTTCCCCGCCCCCGGTTGCAGGCCCAGCGCCGCCAGTTGCCTGGCCAGGTAGTCGCGGGTCATCGCATCCCCTTTGGTGCCCGGCCCGCGGCCACCGTAGGCGTCGCTGGAAATCTCCACGACGATGCCGCGCATGTAGTCGGCTGTGATGTCGTCGGCGGCGCGCTCGGCGGGGTCCTCGGCATAAGCAGCCAGGGAGCACAGGCAGACGATGATTCCGGCGATCAAGCGGTAGTGCACGAGAAACTCCATGGAAAGCAGCTGAACGGGCAGCCTATTACCTTGGCAGCGGTTTTTCCAGTCGGCGCCGCGCGCAGCGCTGTGCCTGGCGTGACCATAGCCATGCAGCAATTGAAGACCCGGCGCGGCTGTTCGTCTTATTTTGATAGGGGTCGGGAAAAGCCCGGCCGAAAGACCCGCTTTCACCTGATTCATGGAGATGCCCATGGCACTGAGACAAATACTCACCCCACTCCTGCTCGCCGCCATGCTGGGCGGGGCCAGCCTGCCAGCACTGTCCGAGGTCAAGGAGCGCTCCGACATTCCGGACAAGTACAAGTGGGATCTCAAGCCCATGTACGCTTCCGCCGAAGCCTGGGATGCGGATTTCAGGCAGCTGCAGGAGCAGATTCCGGGTATCGCGAAGTACTCGGGACATCTCGGGGACAGCGGCGAGGCCCTGCTCGCCGCCATCGAAGCGCAGGAGGCACTCTCGCGCAAAATGGAGAACCTGTACGTCTACGCCGGCCTGAAATACTTCGAGGACATGCGCGTCGGCGAGAACAACGCCCGCTTTTCCCGTGCGCAGGGCCTGGCGGCGCAACTGAACACGGCGACGGCGTTCTTCACCCCCGAATTGCTGGCCATACCGGAGTCCAAGCTGGACGGGATGGTCGCCGCCACACCCGGGCTGAAGGTCTACCGCCACTACCTGGATGAACAGGTACGCATGCGGCCCTACACGCTCTCCACACAGGAGGAAGAACTGCTGGCGCAGGCCGGCGATCCGCTGAACAAGTTCTTCAACGTGTTCGGCGCGCTGAACAACGCAGACATGACCTTCGGCGAGATCGTCGACGACAAGGGCAATACCGTCGAATTGACCAAGGGGCTGTACGGCGCGGCACAGAGCAGCCCCGACCGGCGTTTTCGCGAGGACGCCTGGAAGGGCCTGTTCACCGAGTACGAGAAGCTCGGCAATACGCTGGCCGCCAACTACGAAGGGCACGTGAAAAGCCGTATTTTCCTGGCCAGGGCCCGCGGCTTCGACAGCGCGCTGCAGGCGGCCACCTACACCAACGGCATTCCGGAGGCGGTGTACCACAACGTCGTGCGGGTGGCGCGTGAGGGTGCGCCGAAGTTGCAGCACTACCTGGAGGTGCGCCGCAAGGCGCTGAAACTGGACAAGCTGCAGGTCTGGGACCTGTATGCGCCGCTGGTCGACTCACCCTACGGGGAGATCGATTTCGAGCAGGCCAAGAAAATCGTCGCCAAGGGGCTGGCACCGCTGGGCGAAGACTACATCAAGCTGTACTGGAAGGGGTTCGACGAGCACTGGGTGGATACCTACGAGACCGCGGGCAAACGCGGCGGCGCCTACTCCTGGGGCACCTACGACTCCAACCCATACCTGTCCCTCAACTACGACGGAACCCTGTCTGACGTCTCCACCCTGGCTCACGAGTACGGCCACTCCCTGCATTCCTACATGACGCGGCACACCCAGCCCTACGTCTACGGCAGCTACCGCATCTTTATCGCCGAGATCGCTTCCATGACCAACGAGGCGATCCTGTTCCAGAGCATGCTCGAGGATGCGGATACCCCGCAAAAGAAAGCGTTCCTGCTGCAGCGCTACCTGGACAATTTCCGCGCCGGCTTCTTCCGCCAGGCCTCCTTCGCAGACTTCGAAGAGCGCGCCCATGCCATGTCCGAGAACGGTGAGGCACTCAACAAGGAATCGCTGGACAAGCTCTATGCGGATGTCTTCGAGGCCTACTACGGGGATGCGATAGCCACAGACCCGCTCAACGCCAGCGAGTGGAGCCGGATTCCGCATTTCCTGCGACCGGACAACTTCTATGTCTACCAGTACGCGACCTCGTTCGTGGCAGCCAACGCGCTGGCCAGCGAAATCCTCAAGGAGGGCGCCCCGGCACGCGACCGCTTCCTGGAAATGCTGCGCTCCGGCAGCAACGACTACCCGATCGAGCTACTGAAGAAAGCGGGCGTGGACATGACCACGCCACAACCCATCTACGAGGCGCTGAAGACCTTCGATTCGATGGTGGACGAGCTGGACAGGACGCTTAAGCAGATGTGAGCGTTGCGAGGCCCGCCACCGGGTGGCGGGTCTCGCAACGTGGCTAACGCAGGGACTGGTAAACCGCGTCCCCCCAGCCCACCAGCTTGTCGCTCCTGAACACCAGCGGGGTGGTCTCGTCGCGGGTGGTTTCGCCGTCGGAGTGGGCGTGGCGGGTGCGGTAGAACAGCACGCGCACTTCCTCGCCGTCCTGGGTGAATGCCTCGGAATCGGCGGGGGCGCCGAGTTTGGCGATCACCTGGTCGCGGCTCATGCCCATATTCAGCTCGCTGATCGCGCTGCGGTTCTTGTCCTGGGTGGCCTTCCAGTCGTCGTCATGCACCAGTTCGCCATCGACGTAGACGCAGCCGGTGGTAAGTACAGACAACAACAGGGCGGCGCTCAGTCCGGTGGATAGTTTCACAGTGTTTGCCTCTTGCAGGGATTCCGGGGAATACGGCGAGCCGCTGATGTCGCGGGGCGCGCCGGAAGTACCTTTATGTTTCCCTGCGGCCCGCCGGGTGTCAATTTCGCTGGCGCCGCCCATCGCAGTGTCCGGGCATTTCATCGATTTGGCCGGCAATTCGGCGTGTTTTTCCGTCCGCGGGGCGCAGTGAAGGGAACTATGCGGCTATCGCGGAATACGGTACGCTGGCCCCGCCGGCACACCTCCAGGGACGCCGGCTTCCCGATTCATCATTCAAAACCTGTCACGGGGCACCCCACAATGCGAGCTCTGGCGCTTTCGGGCATAGGCATGCTGCTGACTCTGTCGGCGCTGGCGCAGGAGCCGGCGCAGGACGCCGGTGCCGGCGCCGCGGCGCAGCCGGCCAAGGCGCCGCCCAAGGCCGTGAGTGTCGAGCTTGGCGAGCCGGTGATACCGGAAACCGAGCCGGCTGCGGCGACGCCGTCGGCAGATGGACCGGACCCGACCCCTGCGGAGCTCCCCCGGGCCGTGTCCCAGGACCTTTCGGAGGCTGCGCCAACCCAGGACACCGCCGCGGATCCGGGGCCGGTAAAAGAGGAAGCTACGCAAGCAGCCCCGGAACAGCCGGCGCCGGTCGCGGCACCGCAACCGCCACCGTCCAGCCAGCCATTGCCCGCTGAGGGTGCGCCCGACCCGCAGGAACCCGTCGCGGACCTGGCCACAGGGCAACTTGCGGCACCCGACCCGCAGGAGCCAGCCGCAGAACTGGCCACACCGGATACTGCGGCACCCGACCCGCAAGCACCCAACCCGCAAGTACCCGATCCCAATGCCGCGGAGCCCCCCGCCGTGCCGCCACCGCCGCCCGAGCTGGTGATCCTCGGCACCGAGGTGCCGCGCGGGACAACCACCCGACTGTCCTGGTCGCCCAGCCACACGCTGGAGGGCATCGCCACACCCACGCCGGTGCTGATCGTCAACGGCGCCAGGCCCGGCCCGGTGCTGTGCCTGACCGCCGCCATCCACGGTGACGAACTGAACGGCATCGAGATCGTCAGGCGCGTTCTGTACAACCTCAAGCCCAAAGACCTGGCGGGCACCGTCATCGGCGTGCCCATCGTCAACCTGCAGGGCTTTCACCGCGGCTCGCGCTACCTGGCCGACCGCAGGGACCTGAATCGCTACTTCCCCGGCAACGCTTCCGGCAGCTCCGCCTCGCGCATCGCGTACTCCTTCTTTGGCGAGGTAATCCAGCACTGCGACGCGCTGGTCGACCTGCACACGGGCTCACTGCAGCGCACCAATATGCCGCAGCTGCGCGGCGACCTGCGCAACCCGCGGGTGCGCGAACTCACCGAGGGCTTCGGCGCGACGGTGGTGCTGCAGAGTCGCGGCGCCACGGGCACCTTGCGCCGCGCCGCCGTGGATGCGGGCATTCCGGCGGTGACACTGGAAGCGGGAGAATCGCTGCGACTGCAGGAAAAGGCGGTAGACCACGGTGTGGACGGCATCACCACACTGATGACGCGGATGGGCATGATCGAACGCTTCAGCTGGTGGGGCACGCCGGAACCGGTCTACTACCGCTCGGTCTGGGTGCGCGCCGACCAGGGCGGCATCCTGTTCAGCGACGTGGACCTGGCCGACAGCGTGCGCAAGGGCGAGCTACTGGGCCGGGTCACCGACCCCATCACCAACATCAGCTCGGAGATCGTCGCGCCGCACAACGGCCGGGTGATCGGCATGGCGCTGAACCAGGTGGTACTGCCCGGCTTCGCAGCCTTCCATATCGCCATCGCCACCCCCAGGGAGGAGGTGGAGAGCCAGCAGGTCGAACCCGAGGTGCCCGGCGAAGCGGCAGATAGCGAACAGGCGGAATCGCTGGACGCTGCCGCGCAACAGGCGGCCGCGCTGCCGGATGCGACCCAGACGGCGGAAGACCCGGACGCCGCCGACGCGGCCGAAGGCGATGAACTGGACCCGAGTTCACCGGACTTCGACGAGTTCGACGAACAGAGCGACTAACCACCCACAGATTACGTTTTGACTGCGGGCGCAAGTCGGGCGCCCGGGGAGAGCACGATTATGCGACCCGCAATTTCACTGGCCGGCTGGGCGCTGGCCGCCGGCCTTTGCGCAGCGGCTGCCCAGGCGACTGACGCCCCGGCATTCTCCGCCGGGGACGTGTTCCAGCTGCAATACGCCAGCGACCCGCTGGTCGACAGCAAGGGCGGTAGGCTGTTGTACCTGCGCCACACCATGGACATCATGAAAGATCGCAGCGTGGCCAACCTGTGGCTGGTCGATATCGACAGCGGCGAACAGCGGCCCGTGACTACCGGGCCGCAAAGCGTCGGCGGCGCAGCGCTCTCCCCTGACGACAGCAGCGTTGCCTACATCGCGCAGGATGACGTCGGTGCGCAGCTGTTTGTCACCTGGCTGGACACACCGCGCACCGCGCAGCTCACACGGCTGCCGCAGACGCCCGGCGACATCACCTGGTCGCCTGACGGCCAGTGGCTGGCCTTCGCCATGCGCGTACCGGTCGACGCGCCCGGCATGGGCACGCTGCCGAAGAAGCCCGAGGGCGCGCAATGGGCCGACCCGCCGGTGGTCGTGGACCGCGCGGTCTACCGCAACGACGGCGCCGGCATGCGGCCCCACGGCTTCGTCCAGGTGTTCGTGATGCCCGCCTCCGGCGGCAGCCCGCGACAGCTCACCTCCGGCGATTTCGACCACAACGGCGGCATCGCCTGGGCCGCGGACGGCAAGTCGCTGTATATCTCCGCCAACCGCCACCCGGACTGGGCCCTGGACACGCAGAACAGCGAGATTTACAGAGTCGATGTCGCCAGCGGCGAACTGGTCGCGCTGACCGACAGGCAGGGGCCGGACGACAACCCGCAGGTATCGCCCAACGGCAGGCAGATCGCCTACCTGGGCTACGACGACCGCTACCTGGGTTACCAGCAAAGGCACCTCTACGTGATGGACAGCAAGGGCGGCGGCAAGCGCGACCTGCTGCCCGACTTCGACCGCAACGTCGCCGCGCCGCAGTGGTCCCCAGACGGAAAGCGAATCTACTTCCTCTACGACGACCACGGGCAGACAGTGCTGGCCGCGACCGACCTCGACGGCTCAGTCACCGAACTGGCGCGCAATCTCGGCGGCATCTCGCCGAGCCGGCCCTACACCGGCGCCAACTATGCCGTCGGCGGCAAGGGCGTCTACGCCTTCACTTCCGACTCCACCGTCGCGCCGGCGGACATTTCCGTCGGGCAGCGCGGCAGGAACCGCCAGCTGACCCGGCTCAACGACAACCTGCTCGCCTTTCGCGAACTGGCGCCGGTGGAGGAACTGAAGCTGGAGTCCAGCTACGATGGCCGGGAAATCCAGGCCTGGGTCGCAAAGCCGCCGGGCTTCGATCCCGGCAGGAAATACCCGCTGATCCTCGAGATACACGGCGGCCCCTTCGCCGCCTACGGCCCGCATTTTTCCGCGGAAATCCAGCTCTACGCCGCCGCCGGCTACGTGGTGGCCTGGGCCAATCCGCGCGGCAGCACCAGCTACGGCGCGAAGTTCGGCAACCTGATCGACAACAACTATCCCAGCCAGGACTACGACGACCTGATGTCCACCGTGGACGCGGTGATCGGCAAGGGGTATATCGACCCGGACCAGCTCTACGTCACCGGCGGTTCCGGCGGCGGCACCCTGACCGCGTGGATCGTCGGCAGCACCGATCGCTTCCGCGCCGCGGCGGTCGCCAAGCCGGTGATCAACTGGACCAGCTTCGTCCTCACCTCGGACGTGCCGCCCTATTTCGCCCGCTACTGGTTCCGCAGCATGCCCTGGGAGGACCACGAGACCTACTGGCGGCGCTCACCACTGTCAAAAGTAGGCAATGTGAGCACGCCCACCATGCTGCTCACCGGCGAGTCGGACCTGCGCACGCCGATCTCCGAGACCGAGCAGTTCTATGAGGCACTCAAGCTGCGCGGCGTGGATACCGCCATGGTGCGCATGCCCGGCGCCTCGCACAGTATCTACCACCGGCCCAGCCAGATGATCGGCAAGGTGGCGGCTATCCTGGAGTGGTTCCGGCGGCACGCCGGATAGACGGTCCGGCAACCAGGGGGACGCGACCTCAGGCGCTGGTGGGAACCAGCGCGATCTGGCTGCGGCGCTTCTCCGCGTACATGCGGCCGTCGGCGACGTGAACCAGTTCGTCCGCATCCACCCCGTCGTCGGGGCAGATCGCGACCCCGGTACTGCAACCGATGGTCAGGGCCTCGTCCTGGAATGTCACCGGCGCGGCGACGGTTTCCACGATCCGCCAGGCGACCGCCTCGGCTTCGCCGGGGTCGTGTATCTCCATCAGGATGGCGAACTCGTCCCCCCCCAGCCTGGCCACGGTGTCGGACCTGCGCACCAGGGTGCGCAGGCGCTGCGCGGTTTCGCTGAGCACCGTGTCCCCGGCCAGGTGGCCGTGGTTGTCGTTGACGGACTTGAAACGGTCGAGATCGATCACCACAAGCATCGTCCGGGTATCGTGCAGGATGCAGGATTCGATGCATTCGCGCAGGCGCCGGTCGAAGGTCGTACGGTTTGCCACGCCGGTCAGTGGGTCGTGGGCGGCGGCGAATTCAAAGCGGTTGATCTCTGTGTGCAGGCGCGCGCGCATGGTTTCGCGATAAAACCACTCCATGCACAGCACGGTGAGCATTGTGAAGCAACCCACCATCCAGCAGACCACAAAAAAGCCGGTGGCCAGCGGATTGCCGGTCGCGGCGATGGGCAAGGGCGAGAGCGCGACGACCAGCAGCCAGGTGATGGCGGAGGGATAATTCGTGATATAGGCCATCACCGCCGGGATACAGAACACCACCATCAGCAGGTAGAGATACTCTGGCGTGCTGCCGCTGATGATCGACACCATGGTGGCGAGGTAAGTGGTAACGACGTAGACATTCGCCGCGGCCACAAACCTGCCACTGCGCCTGAACACCCTGAGGCACATCACATTCCCCAGCGCGCAGCCAACCAGTGACCATCTGGAGACCAACACTATTTCCTCGGGCATTATCGGTACCAGCATCGAAGCCAGGAAGATACCGATGGCCGCCACCAGACTCAGCAGCGCGATAAACACCAGCGAACGCGCGCGTACCAGTTCTTCGCTCTGCTCGAACTCGCGAAGATCCGCGGGCACGAACATGTCGATGAAGCTCTCCAGCTTCCGCTGCATGCGAGTGAGCCTGGCAGTCATGTGAGCATTCCGTCGATCGTGACCATCAGCTGCCTGGGCAAGGTCGCCGGCGCTATGCGTTGCACCGGTCGACCCCGGCGATCCACCAGGAACTTGGTGAAGTTGTACTTTATGGACCGGGTGCGGAACAGGCCCCGCGCGTGTTCCTTGAGGAACTTGTAAAGCGGGTCGGCACGCTCACCATTGACGCGCACCTTGGCGAACATCGGGAAGCTGACGCCGTAGTTGCGCACGCAGAACTCGGAAATCCGCTCATTGCCGCGCGGCTCCTGGCCGGACAGCTGGTTGCAGGGAAACCCCAGCACGGAAAATCCCCTGTTCCTGAACTCCCGGTAGAGAAACTCCAGGCCGCGGTACTGTGGAGTGAGGCCGCAATAGCTGGCCGTATTTACGATGAGCAGGGCCTGCCCGCGGAAACGCGCAAGCGGAAGCGTCTCACCGTTGATCGCCTCACAGGAGAAGTCGTAAACACTCTGTTGCATGTCGTGCCAGTGCAACTCAATATATTTAATAACACTAACTTTTGAGTGGGAACTTTGCACTAAAAAGCTGGCGGAACCCTCCGCCAATTGCCAGGAAAGTGCACCGGTTCACATCGTCGGTTCCGCGCGCTAGTCGCCTAGGCGCCCGGCCGCATGCGTGTCGAATTCACCGCACCGGGAAGGTCGCCTCCCTGTTTACCCATGCCGGCATCCCAGCTGGTGACGCAATTGCGCCCGCGCTCCTTGGAGCTGTAGAGCGCCTGGTCCGCCTGGGAAATCAGGGCATCGACCGAATGGGCGCCGTAGGACAGCGAACTCACACCAAAACTGGAGGTGATCTTGATCCCGCAGGTAATCATCGCGCCGATCTGCTGGCGGCACTGCTCCGCCAGCTTGTTGGCGTCGAAAACCCCCGTATCGAAAAGCATGATGCAGAACTCTTCGCCGCCGTAACGGCAGACCAGCCCCCGCTCCCCGACCGCCTTCAGCAACACGTCGGCGACCATCTTGATGATCTCGTCGCCGGCCGCATGCCCGTAGGTATCGTTGACCGCCTTGAAGTGGTCGATGTCGGTCATGATGCAGGCCAGGGCCGGGCGTTTCTGCGCCGCCTCGGTGAAGCGCGGCGTCACCGTATCGTACAGGGAGCGGCGATTGTGGCAGTTGGTCATCGGGTCCCTGGTCGCCAGGATGTGCAGCTTGTGGTTTTGCTCCTCGACCTGTTTTTTCGAGGACTCCAGCGCCTGCACCGTGCTGGCCAGCAGGCTGTTCTTGTGTTGCAGGTCGGTCACGTCGTCCAGGCCGACGATCACCCCGCGCTGCTTGCCATCGGCGTCGAGAATCGGCGAACTGTTTACCAGATAGGTGTGCACCTTGCCTTCCGGGTCTGCGAGGCCCAGCGATACCCCGTGCTTTTCCGCGCCCCGGTGCAGCGCCTCCAGCCACGGGTAGATGAAATCGGTGTTCTGCGGGTCGGGCACGATCCAGCGCAGGTCCGATGGCCGGTGGCCGAGCAGCGCGTCGGGGTTCTCCCCCAGTTTGCGCGCGAAGGAGTCGTTCACCAGGACGATCATCTCCTCGTCGTCGAGAATCATCACACCGTTGTTGAGTACGTTGAGGGCCTTGCGCACACGGTCCGGAACCACCGAACTCGGGTCGAGGTAGAGCAGGCTGCGTCGCAGGTAAAGGTAGTAGCAGACGCCGCCCACCAGCAGCATGAACAGCGCCAGGCCCACCACGCCCCCACGCGGCAGCCCCAGCGGTCCCTCGCCGCCGATGGGACGGAAGCTGAATTCGATACTGCCCACGTGCAGCCTGCCCTTCATCAGCGGAAGGCTCATCTGCTGCTCGGTGTTCTCCCGCTCGGCCGCAGGCTCGCGGGCGTAGTCCCCCTGCCCCGCCAGCACGACGCCATCGCGCCTGCGCAACACCACGCCCAGCAACTCCGGGTTGCGGGACACCAGGGTCGACAGCACGCTTTGCACTGCGGCCTGGCCGTCCCTTTCGCTGGCCATCGAGAGCTGCAGCGCACTCATTTCCACGAAGCGCTGGCGCTGCTCCAGCGCCGCCTCCCTGCCGTTGCCGAGCAGCCCGAAGAAGTCCGCCGCCAGCAACAGGCTGAGCGTCAGCCCCACGATTCCCACTGCGATTCGCCCCGCCGGGGATATCCTGTTCATAGTGTCAATCCGCCCTTGCGCCCGGTGTCACGAGAACATGTCTTCGACATGGTGTTCGTCCTCCGCCGTATCTTTTTTACGTTTCCTGCCGGCTTTCTGGTCCAGCACTGCGATGAGGTCCATATTTCTCCAGGCCGGGATCGTCGCGAACATCGATGAGCTGAACACCGCGGCCCGCACCAGCCAGCCCGCAAACAGGCTGGCGGACACGCTGCCAACCCCCTTGAGGCCCTGCACGATCGCATCCTGGCTGTCCTGGTGCCTGCGCACGTCGTCATCCATGCGATCCAGCTGTTGCCAGAACCAGTCTTCCGGCCTGGCGATTTCATCCGCCTGCATCTGGGGCAGCACATCGCCCGGGCGCGCGACATACTGGCTGGCCCTGTCCTTGAGCCAGGACAGGTCTGCGGCAGGTCGGGCCATGTCGAGGCCGTCGGTCGGGTCATCCGGGCTTACCAGGACGGCGTCACGCAGCGCGACGATCTGGGGGATGGCATCGATAAGCCCGTGCAGGAAGTCCTCGATGGCCGGCGTCCCGGCGTCCTCACTTGCGTAAAGGTCGTCGAGGGGGATTTCCCGGTTGGGCACCGGCGCCGCCTTCGCCTCGGGCATGTCCCCGGTATCGGTAAATGCGTAGTCCGGGTGACTGTCGCCATCCTTGTGAAACTCGACGCCCGGTGCGCCGATGTTCACCTCGATTCCCGCCAGGATCACCGAATCGGCGGCGTGGACCGGCTCCGGCGCAACCGGGCCCTCATCGACGACTTGCCGGGGAACCGGCGTCGTGACCGGCGGGTCGCTCACCGGGGGAGAAACGACGTCGACGACGTCCACGACCGCTACAACGGGATCGATGGTGGGCGCGGGGTCGTCGCCGACACTGAAAACCGTAATCGCCGGGCCACCGGATACCGGTGGCACCGGGGCTGCCGCGACGACAAAATTGACGGGGGTCGCAACCGAGGCGCCCTCAGCGTCGGCGGCGGCAAAGCTGACCGACTCCGTCCCCGACCAGCCGGGTGTTGAACTGATCGTCGCCACCCCGGAGGCATCTATGCTGATACCGATATTGCTGTTACCGGAGACGGAGAATTGCAGCCCGCCGCTGGCAGAGTCCACGTCACTGAACAGGGTGTTCAGGTCGATGCTGTAGCTGGCGAAATCTTCCTGCAGGTTCTGGTCCCCAAGCCCGGTGGTGGTCGGTGTGTCATTGACCGGCGCGACGACGAAATTTGCCGTGGCATCCACCGCAGCGCCCTCCACATCCCGGGCGGTGAAGGTAATCGCCTCGGTGCCGTTCCAGTTGGCCGTCGAACTGATGGTCGCGAAACCGGCGGCATCGATGCTGACGCCGATGTTGCTGTTACCCGCGACCGAGTACACGAGATTCGCGGAGGCGGTCTCCGCGTCGGAAAACAGGGTTTTCAGGTCGATGGTATAGCTCGCGAAATCTTCCTGCAGGGCCTGGTCCGCGAGCCCGCTGGTGGTCGGCGTGTCGTTGACTGCATTCACCACGAAGTCCGCCGCGGCATCGACGCTGGCGCCGCCCTCGTCCTGCGCGGTGAAGGTGATCGCCTCCGTGCCGTTCCAGTTCAGTGTGGAACTGATGGTCGCCACGCCGTTCGCGTCGATGGAGACGCCGATGTTGCTGTTGCCCGACACCGAGTACAGCAGGTTGGCGTCCGCCGTCTCCACGTCATCGAACAGCGCCTTCAGGTCGATGGTGTAAGCCGGGAAATCCTCGGCGACGCTCTGCGTGGCCAGCCCGGTAGTGGTGGGCGTGTCGTTCTGCGCCGCCACGTTGAAATTCGCGGTGGCGCCGACACTGAGGCCGCCCTCGTCCTGCGCAGTGAAGGTGATCGCCTCACTGCCGTTCCAGTTGGGCGTCGAGCTGATGGTCGCGATACCGGCAGCATCGATGCTGACGCCGATACCTGTGTTCCCCGATACGCTGTAGACCAGGTTCGCGTCGCTGGTCTCGACATCGGCGAACAGGGTGTTCAGGTCGATGGTATAGCTCGCGAAATCTTCCTGCAGGGCCTGGTCGGCGAGACCGCTGGTGGTCGGCTGGTCGTTGACCGCACTCACCACGAAATCCGCCGCGGCGTCGACGCTGGCGCCAGCCTCGTCCTGTGCGGCAAAGGTGATCGCCTCGGTACCGCTCCAGTTCAGCGCCGAACTGATGGTCGCCACGCCGTTCGCGTCGATGGAGACGCCGATGTTGCTGTTGCCCGATACCGAGTACAGCAGGTTGGCGTCCGCGGTCTCGACGTCATCGAACAGCGCCTTCAGGTCGATGGTGTAAGCCGGGAAATCCTCGGCCAGGTTCTGCGTGGCCAGCCCGGTGGTGGTGGGCAGGTCGTTCTGTGCCGCCACGATGAAATTGGCGGTCGTATCGGCGGTGAGGCCGCCCTCGTCCTGTGCGGTGAACGTGATCGCCTCGGTGCCGTTCCAGTTGAGCGCCGAGCTGATCGTCGCGATGCCATTGGCATCGATGCCGACATCGACCCCGCTGTTCCCCGATACGCTGTAGAGCAGGTTGGCATCGCTGGTCTGGGCGTCGTTGAACAGGGAATTCAGGTCGATGGTGTAGGCGGAGAAATCCTCGGTCAGGTTCTGGTCCGCCAGGCCGCCCCCGGTAACATTGGGCGCCGAATTGGGCGAATAGTAGACGTTCAGCCCGATGTAATCCGTGTACAGGGTGTCGGTCAGGCCCCAGCCGTGCATGGACACCTTGACCCGGAAATTCGCGTTGGACAGGTCGTCCGTGGTCCAGGTGTGGCCCCAGTCGTAGGTGCTGCTGCCCAGGGTTTCATCCACCGCCTGGGGCAGGCCCAGCAGACTGGAGTAGCTCGCGCTACTCATCGCGGCGGTCCAGTTCGCGCCGCCGTCCCAGGACAGCGCGATGTCGAAACTGACGCCTGGCAGCAACGCGTCCGGATCGGCCGTGCCATTCAGCCTCACCTCGATGCCGTCGATCATGCTGCCGGCCGGAACCGGGAGATTGAAATTGTAGTAGTCCTGGGTCGGCGCAAATATGCCGAAGGCAAAGGCGGCTACACCGTCCTCCACATAAGCGTTGCCCGGCAGGCTCCAGCCGAAGTAGTTGTCGCCTGTCGCGGATGCGCCCTGCTCCCCGGTCGACGCCAGGTCGCCGCTGTAATTCTTCAGCAGCGCGGTATTGAGGGGGATCGCCAGGCCGTGCAGCAATTCCGCCGCGTCGCCGTTGGACGCGGCCTCCAGTTGCCAGTCACCGCCGGCTCCGGTCGCGTCGTCGGAGGCGAAGACATCGGCGCCCGTGGCGTCCGCCAGGGCGTCGAGCAGCGCCTGCCCGGTATCCCCGGCGCCGGTGTCGCAGGCGTAGAGATAGATGTTCGCGTCGTCCGCGAGGGCGTCGCCCAGCTGCTCCCAGAGGTCGGCTTTGGCTGCGACGGAGCCGGTGGTCACCCAGCTGTCCCCGAACTGGAATCCCGCCTGGGAACCGTGCGAAAGCAGGGTGAGCGAGTCGATCTGCTGGCCCGATGAATCCGACCACTGGCGAACCTGCTCCACGATACCGGCGAGGCTGTCCTGGTGGCTGTCGAAAACGAAGTAGTGGTCGGCATCCGCCGCCGCGCTCTCCAGCAGGTCCTGGTCGGCCAGGGTGCTGTCCACCAGCACCACGTCGATGGTGGCGGAGTAAAGCAGGCGTGTCTCCAGCACCTCGATCAACGGCTTGGCAGAATGGGCTCGACTATGCATGCAGTGGCGGCTTCCAAATCCTTGGTCAGCGGCGGCCCGAGCTCGAAGCCGGCCGCCGTTGGGTCCCTCGTTGTTTTTGTTTTTTCGCGCCAGCCCGCGCTCCTGCTGCGGGCACCGTGTGCGACTACCACCGCGTCGATACACTCTGGCGTATGTTTATCTAAATCCGGTTTGCGGTGGGCGACAACTGCCGGCGCCCGATTCTGTGAACCAGCCCACCATTTGTTACCAGATAACACTGCAATTCGGGAGCGGCCCCGGCTGCGGGGCCGGAAGCGCGGTCAGTCCCGCCTTTTACTGACAGGGGATTACAGTTTCAGGTCGTCGAAATTCACGCTGCATTTGAGGCCGCCGGGAATCGCGCCGCCGGGGTTGTCCAGCTCCAGCTGGACACCGAAAGTGCCGCTGGCCACATCCACGTTCCTGTCGACAATGACGACCCTGGCCTTGCCGCGATGCTCCTGCAGCGGCGCCTCGGGCGTCACCTGGGCCTGCATGTCCTTGTGTATCCGGCCGTACAGCGCCACCGGTACCAGCACGTGAACCCGCAGCGGGTCGATCTGCGCGAGCGAGAGCACCGGTTCTTCCTCGAGGTACTCGCCCACCGACTTGTGCCGCTCAACGACGAAGCCGTCTATCGGGCTGCGGATACTGCGGCGCTCCAGCACCTGCTCGGCCATTTTCAGCTCCAGCTTCGCCAGCTCCTGGTTATCGCGCGCCTGGCGCGCGCGATTGCGCGCGACGGTGGTGTCGGTCTGGGCCTCGTCCAGCTTGTGGAAGGGGATCGCCTTGCTCTTGTACAGGTCCTCGAGGCGCTGCAGGTTGCGCTCGCTGAACGCCCGGGTGGCATCCGCCGCGCTGATTTCCTCGGAAAGGTTGGCCTTGAACTTGCGCAACTCGACCGAAGCGGCCTCCACACCGGAATCCAGCCCGGCCAGCACATCCCCCTTTTTCACGCTGTCGCCCGCTTCCACATTGATAAAGCTGATGATGCCGTGGTCGGCAAAGCTCACGTCCACCGCGGCCCAGGGTTCGATCAGGCAGTCAAAGCCCTGCGCATCCCCGGTCTGCGCGACGCCCGCGGCACTCGTGCAGGCCGCGGCCAGGCACATCACGGCCCGGGCCAGTCGCTTGCCTGGCCGGGAGAATCCTGCTGTTTTTATCATTGTCGGCATTTTCCTGTTCATCCTGTTCAAATGGGCCGGGGCAGGCCGGCGTGTCCGTTGTCGCAACGCGGGTGCGGCACGTGTTCAAAGCTGCAGTTTTTTCATCAGCAGCTGCCTGATTGCCATGTAGAGCTGGCTGGCCAGCGGGGCGTGGCCCAGGTCGAGCCGGACCCATGCGCGGCTGCCGGCCCACAGCGCGGGGCGCTGGCTGGCTCCCGCCGCCGCTGCCGGTGAATCGACTCCCACCTCCAGTTGGAACCACTCGGCCAGCGCTTTCGTACCGGTTTCATCTCCCGGCTCCACGGCGATCTCGCCGCCGTAGCGGGTGCCCAGCACGGGGCTGGGCAGCTGTTGGCTTGCGGCGGGAATCAGGCGGCTGAGCTCGCCGTCAAATACCCGCTGCGGCCAGTTGGCCAGCTTGATTTCGAGTGCGTCGACACCGCCGCGTATCAGGCCCATGTCGTTCTGCCCCACCAGCACCCGCAATGTGACCCGCCGGCGGTCGAGGACATAGCCGAGCAGGTCGCCCTTGTGGACGAAGCGGCCGGCGGTGTCCTCGCCCGGGGGCAGGTAGAAGTCTCCCGCGAGGTCGCTGCGAACATCGAGCGACTGCAGTTGCTGTTCCAGGTCCTGCAGCTGCGCCCGGGCGGACTTCACGTCCTCCTTCAGTTGCTCGGCCTCGACACGGTCGCTGGCCTGGGCGGCGTCCAGCCGGGCCAGGGTCTCGGTGTACCTGGCGCGGGCGATATCCCGCCGCATGGCAAGGTCCGGGTCGCTCAATGTGAACAGCGGCTGCCCGGGGCTCACATGCTGGCCGGGTTGCGGCAGCACGGCGGTGACCAGGCCGTCGGTGGCGGCGCGCACCTCGGCCTTGTCGGGCAGCCAGGTCACGGCGGGCAGCGTGCGCTGCACCGGCAGGGGTACCAACACCAGCAGGGCGAAGAGCGCGACAGGGGTCGCCACGGCAATCCTCACCCCCCGCGCCCGAGCCGCGCCCAGCTCCGGGGACACCAGGCGCAGGCAACCGCGCAGCAGCGGCAGCAGCAGCCGTGCGCTCACCAGCCACACTCCGAGCACCACCCCCAGCGGCAGGAAGTACTGGGCCGCCACCAGGATGATGGCGAAGATCACGGTGACCCGGTAAGCCAGCGCCAGGGGCGCGTAGCCGACAAGCCACTTGCGCTCGCGAGCCCCGGTGGCGAATTCGTTGTCGAGGCCCAGTGCATGGCGGTCGAACAGGTGGCGCCAGTAGCGCAGCGAGCGGGTGGCGAGGTTGGGAATATCCAGCCAGTCCGCCAGCAGGTAGTAGCCGTCGAAGCGCATCAGCGGGTTGCCGTTGAAAAACACCGTCGAAATGCTGCAGATGATCATGGTGTTGTAGGCGAACTGGCTGAGCGTGCCGGCGCTGACATTGAGCCAAACGAACAGCGCCAGCGCGGCGAAGAACAGCTCGACCATGATGCCGATGCCGTCCACCAGCAGGCGCTGCCGCCGGTGCCTGAAGGTCAGCGCGTCGGAGGCGTCCACGTAGGGAAGCGGCACACCGTACATGAACATCACACCGATCTCGTGCACATGCCCGCCCTGCAGTTTCACCGCGAAGGCGTGGGCCATCTCGTGGAAGAACTTGGTCACCGGGTAGATGCACCACAGCAGGAGCAGGTTTTCCGGGCTCAGCACCCGGTCTATGACATCGTGGCTGATCTCCTGCCAGTGAGCGGCGGCGGCAATCACTGCGACCGCGACCACCAGCGCCCAGAGCGCCAGCACAGCGTGGGAAAACAGCCAGCGCACATGCCGGCTGTGCCGGTGCAGGAAGCTGTCGGGGTCCCACAGGGGAATGCGGATGGCCAGCGGGTTGCGCAGCTTCTGCCACCAGCCCTCGCGGCGGCTGCCGGGCAGGGCGGGCAACGCCGGCTGCCCGGCGCCCAGGTTGACCAGCCCCTGCTGCGCCAGTTGCAGTACGCCCGCCAGCAGGTCCGGCTCGCTGACCGGCGCCCCGCCCGTTTTCAGCTGCTCGTGAATGGCTTCCAGCGTGCGCGTGCCGTCACACAGGCCGACAATTCGCCAGGCCGCGGGGTTCAGCCGGTACAGGCGCTCGCTGCCCGAGCGCCTGAGCACGTACCACTGCTCGCCGCGGAAACTGCGCCGGAATATCTCTACCTCGGAACTCAGCGCCGGCTTCAGATGCCGGGCCTTCTGCCAGGGCGATTGCAGGATTTGCGCTTGCATGGGCGCTAGGCCTGGACCCGCCAGTACCACAGGCGCGCGCGGTCGAAAGCGCGGTGAAACCAGATCCACAGGTAGCTGCGCTCACCCACGTGCACCCGGGCGATGCCGGTCATGCCCGGGCTCAGCTGGCCCTGGTCCACGCCATCCAGGTGCGCTTCCACATAGAAAAAGTGCTTGCCCTCCTCGGTGGCGGAAACCGGTGTGATCCGGCCGACCTCGAAATCCAGCTCACTCCCCGGCAGGCTGGCCAGGCGCACGGCGCCGCGCTGGCCCAGCGCCAGGCCGGTGATGTCGCGCTCGTCAACCTTCAGGCGCAGGCGGTACTGCTGCGCCGGAGCCACCTCGTAGAGCAGGTCGCCGCGTTTGACCGGGGCACCCAGGGACTGGGTGAGGTCCCCTGTCACGATCACCCCGTCGAAGGGGGCCTTGATGCTGGTTCGCGCCAGCTGGTTCTGCAGCAGCGCCAGCTGCGCCTGGGCCTGGTCCAGTTGCGCCTTGACGATATTGATCTCGGCGCGGTCCAGGCTGCCCAGTGCGTTGTTATAGGATTTGTTCAACTGGTTCTTGCGCGCCTGCCACTGCTGCTGTTCCAGCAGCAGGTCGCGATCATCCAGCCGCGCCAGCAGGTCGCCCCTGGCGACGCGGTCGCCGGGCCGCGCCGACGCGCTGGCGACGTAGCCGTCCACTGCGGCGACCAGCAGTTGCTTGCTGTCGCTCTGGACCACCGCGGGGGAAGACACCTCGTAGCTGCCGGGCAGCAGGCACAGCGCAAGCAGCGCCACTGCGGCGCCGGCCGCAATGGCCTTGCCGCGCCGTGTCAGCCGTCCGAGCGCGAGGCGGCGCGGGGCGCGGGCCGGACCGCGCTTCAAGGCGAGCACCGGCCCCAGCAACAGCGCCGCCTGCTCGCAGAACTGCAGGGAGCCGCTGTCCAGGCCCGGCGCAGCGGTGAATTCGCAGGTCACCGCGGCGACCACCTCGCCGTTGTGGATCATCGGGATACTGCAGGCGCAAACCAGCGCGTGCTCGTCGAGCAGGCGCCTGTGCGCGGCGCTCACCAGGCCGGCGTCCGGCGCGCCAGCGCCGATGCATACTGTGGCCTGCTGGTCCGCCGCCTCGTCCATGGCCTTCTCCATGGGACGGGTAACGCCGCGGATGTGCTCGCCCGCGCGCGTACCGGACATACCCGCGGCCCGCGCGTGGCCCGCCTCCACCATGCCGATACACACACGCGAGCAGCCGAGCCGCTCGCGCAGCGCATCCGCGACCTGCTGGACCGCCTGCTCGAAATTTTCGGATTTCAGCGCCACCGCCAGCAATTCCACCAGGCCGAGCGGCCGCGCATCCTGCCCGCGCAGGGTCCGGCGCTCGCGCGCCAGCCAGGCGAACCATTCGCAACCCCAGCGCATGGCCCGCGAGGTCTCGTCGACAACGCCCGGAGCCTGGCTGTCCAGTGTCGCGATGATCATTCCGAAACAGCGGCCGCCGGCGAGGATGGGACAGGCTACCGAGGTCTCGCCCCCGTCCAGCGGCTCCATGTGCAGGTCGAACGGCGCGGGTTGCGCCAGCAGGCGGGTGGCGCGGGCGGCGAGTTCCTGCGCATAGGGGCGGTCCGACGGCCAGCATGCCATCGGCAGGTATTCCGTGGTGCCCGGGGCGCCCATCATCACAACCGCCTGTACGATGTGAGCGCTGTAGCGACACTGGAGATCCAGCCAGCGCTGTGCGATGGGATCCATTGAAGCCGACATTGTTATTGTTCGCGGCGCTGCGTGGCGGCGTCCACTCCCCCCCTGCTTAAACTCCCTTTGGCGGGAGTATAAGTGATGGATTTCGACCCCATACACGCCGAATCGGCAGGAATGAGGCGTCAATCACAGAAAGAATCCACATTTGCAGCTTATTTGCGCGGGCAAAGAAAAAGGGCCCACCCTCGCGGGTGAGCCCTTGCTTGTCGGATGCGGGCCGGGGCCCGGGCGCGATCAGTCGTCGGCCTGCAGGGCCTCGGTCAGCGCTGCTTCGATTTCCTGTGCGGAAACTGCCATCTCGGAGCTGGTCTCGCGACGGCGCTTGCGCTCGTCGTGGTACGCAAGACCGGTACCCGCCGGGATCAGGCGGCCCACGACGACGTTCTCCTTCAGGCCGCGCAGGAAGTCGCGCTTGCCGGTGACCGCCGCCTCGGTGAGGACGCGGGTGGTCTCCTGGAAGGAGGCCGCGGAGATGAAGCTCTCCGTCGCCAGCGAGGCCTTGGTGATACCCAGCAGCTCGCGCTCGCCGTTGGCGCCAACCATGCCCTCGGCCAGCAGGCGCTCGTTCTCCTCGAGCAGGGTGGTGAATTCCACCTGCTCGCCCTTGATCAGGGTGGAGTCACCGCTGGAGGTGATGATCACCTTGCGCAGCATCTGGCGAACGATCACCTCGATGTGCTTGTCGTTGATCTTCACACCCTGGAGGCGGTAGACCTCCTGGATCTCGTTGACGATGTACTTCGCCAGCTCCTCGATGCCCTTCAGGCGCAGGATGTCGTGCGGGTTCGGCGGGCCTTCGGAGACCACTTCACCCTTCTCGACGAATTCTCCCTCGAACACCGACATGCTCCGCCACTTGGGAATCAGCACCTCGTAGGTGTCGACGCCGTCCGGCAGCGAGCTGCTGTCGGTCGGGGTGATCACCAGGCGGCGCTTGCCCTTGGTTTCCTTGCCGAAGGACACGGTGCCGGAGATCTCCGCCAGGATGGCGGGTTCCTTCGGCTTGCGCGCCTCGAACAGGTCGGCAACACGCGGCAGACCACCGGTGATGTCGCGGGTCTTGGAGCCTTCCTGCGGGATGCGCGCGATGACGTCACCCACCTCGATCTTGGCGCCATCTTCCAGGCCGACCAGCGCGTGCGGCGGCAGGAAGTAGTGTGCCGGCACGTTGGTGTTCGGCAGGAACAGTTCCTCGCCCTTGTCGTCGACCAGGGTCAGCGCGGGACGGATGTCCTTGCCCGCCGCGGGACGCTCACCGGCTTCCATCACGGAGATGCTGGACAGGCCGGTCAGTTCGTCGGTCTGGCGCTTGATGGTGATACCTTCGTCCATACCGCTGAACTTCACCGAACCCGCCACCTCGGTGACGATCGGGTGAGTGTGCGGGTCCCAGTTGGCGACGATGGCGCCGGCGGTGACCTTGTCGTTGTCCTTGACCTTGATGACCGCGCCGTAGGGCAGCTTGTAGCGCTCGCGCTCGCGGCCCAGGGTGTCCAGCACCGACAGTTCACCGGAGCGGCTGACCGCCACCAGGTTGCCGTCGATGTTTTCCACGGTCTTCAGGTTGTGCAGGCGCACGGTACCGTCGTTCATCACCTGGATGTTGTCCTGCGCGGTCGCCCGCGAGGCCGCACCACCGATGTGGAAGGTACGCATGGTCAGCTGGGTACCCGGCTCACCGATGGACTGCGCTGCAACCACGCCGATGGCCTCGCCGATGTTGACGCGGTGGCCGCGGGCCAGGTCACGGCCGTAGCAGTGGGAGCAGATGCCGTGGCGGGTTTCACAGGTGATCGGCGAGCGAACCTCGATCTCGTCGATACCCATTTCCTCCAGGCGCTTGATCCACAGCTCGTCGAGCATGGTGCCGGCGGTGATGGCGATCTCGTCGGCGGTGCCCGGCTTGGGCACGTCGCGGGCCACGATGCGGCCCAGTACCCGGTCGCCCAGGGACTCGATGATGTCGCCGCCGTCGATGACCGGGGTCATCAGCAGGCCGTTGTCGGTGCCGCAGTCCTCCTCGGTGACCACCAGGTCCTGGGCCACGTCGACCAGGCGACGGGTCAGGTAACCGGAGTTCGCGGTCTTCAGTGCGGTATCCGCCAGGCCCTTACGGGCGCCGTGGGTCGAGATGAAGTACTGCAGTACGTTCAGGCCCTCGCGGAAGTTCGCCACGATGGGGGTCTCGATGATGGAGCCGTCCGGCTTGGCCATCAGGCCGCGCATGCCCGCCAGCTGGCGAATCTGCGCCGGTGAGCCCCGCGCGCCGGAGTCGGCGTACATGTAGACGGAGTTGAAGGAAGCCTGTTGCTCTTCCTCACCCTCGCGGTTGATCACGGTTTCCTTGGACAGGCCTTCCATCATGGACTTGGAGACCAGGTCGTTGGCGCGGGACCAGATGTCGATCACCTTGTTGTACTTCTCGCCCTGGGTTACCAGGCCGGCGGCGTACTGTTCCTCGATCTCCAGTACCTCGGCCTCGGCGCGCTCGATGATCTCGGCTTTCTCTTCCGGGATCTCGAAGTCGTTGACGCCGATGGAGGCGCCGGAACGGGTGGAGTATTCGTAGCCGGTGTACATCAGGCGGTCGGCGAAGATGACCGTCGCCTTCAGGCCGACCACGCGGTAGCACTGGTTGATGATGCGCGAGATGGCCTTCTTGGTCATCGCCTGGTTGACCATCTCGTAGCCGATACCCTTGGGCACGATCTCCCACAGCAGGGCGCGGCCGACGGTGGTCTCCAGCACGCCGGTGCTCTCGATGGTGTCACCCTCGTCCTGGACGACGTGCTGTGTGATGCGCACGCGCACCTTCGCCTGCAGGTCGACGTGGCCGGCATTGTACGCGCGGTGCACCTCGGAGACGTTGGCGAATGCCATGCCCTCGCCCTTGGCGTTCACGCGCTCGCGGGTCATGTAGTACAGGCCCAGTACCACGTCCTGCGACGGCACGATGATCGGCTCGCCGTTGGCGGGTGACAGGATGTTGTTGGTGGACATCATCAGCGCGCGCGCTTCCAGCTGGGCTTCCAGCGTCAGCGGTACGTGCACGGCCATCTGGTCACCGTCGAAGTCGGCGTTGTAGGCCGCACAGACCAGCGGGTGCAGCTGGATCGCCTTGCCCTCGATCAGCACCGGCTCGAAAGCCTGGATGCCGAGGCGGTGCAGGGTCGGTGCGCGGTTCAGCAGCACCGGGTGCTCGCGGATGACCTCGGCGAGGATGTCCCACACTTCCGGCGGTTCGCGCTCGACCATTTTCTTCGCCGCCTTGATGGTGGTGGCGAGGCCGCGCGCTTCCAGCTTGCCGAAGATGAACGGCTTGAACAGTTCCAGCGCCATCTTCTTGGGCAGGCCGCACTGGTGCAGGCGCAGCGCCGGGCCAACCACGATCACGGAACGGCCGGAGTAGTCGACGCGCTTGCCCAGCAGGTTCTGGCGGAAGCGGCCCTGCTTGCCCTTGATCATGTCGGCCAGGGACTTCAGCGGGCGCTTGTTGGAGCCGGTGATGGCGCGGCCGCGACGGCCGTTGTCCAGCAGGGCGTCCACGGCTTCCTGCAGCATGCGCTTCTCGTTGCGCACGATGATGTCCGGGGCGTTCAGGTCCAGCAGCCGCTTGAGGCGGTTGTTGCGGTTGATCACCCGGCGGTACAGGTCATTGAGGTCGGAGGTCGCGAAGCGGCCGCCGTCCAGCGGTACCAGCGGACGCAGGTCCGGCGGCAGTACGGGCAGCGCGTTCAGCACCATCCACTGGGGCTTGTTGCCGGAGTTGGCAAAGGCCTCCATCAGCTTCAGGCGCTTGGACAGCTTCTTGATCTTGGTCTCGGAGTTGGTGGCCGGGATCTCCTCGCGCAGGCGGGCGATCTCCTGTTCCAGGTCCAGCTGCATCATCAGGTCCTGGACGGCCTCGGCACCCATCTTGGCGGTGAACTCGTCGCCGAACTCTTCCATCGCCTCGTAGTACTCTTCATCGGAGAGCAGCTGGCCGAGGTCCAGGGTGGTCATGCCGGGATCGGTGACCACGTAGCTCTCGAAATACAGCACCCGCTCGATGTCGCGCAGGGTCATATCCAGCAGCAGGCCGATGCGGCTCGGCAGGGACTTCAGGAACCAGATGTGGGCAACCGGGCTGGCCAGTTCGATGTGGCCCATGCGCTCGCGGCGCACCTTGGCCAGCGCGACTTCGACACCGCACTTCTCACAGATCACACCGCGGTGCTTGAGGCGCTTGTACTTGCCGCACAGGCACTCGTAGTCCTTCACCGGGCCAAAGATCTTGGCGCAGAACAGGCCGTCCCGCTCCGGCTTGAAGGTGCGGTAGTTGATGGTCTCGGGCTTTTTTACTTCACCGAAGGACCAGGAGCGGATCATTTCCGGCGACGCCAGGCCGATACGGATGGCGTCGAACTCCTCCACCTGTCCCTGGGCTTTCAGCAGATTCAATAAGTCTTTCAAAGTCTTTCCTCCGCGAGGTTATCTCGTTGGTCCGGTTATTCGTTCTCGAGCTCGATATCGATACCGAGGGAACGGATTTCCTTGACCAACACATTGAAGGACTCGGGCATGCCCGGCTCCATACGGTGGTCGCCATCGACAATGTTCTTGTACATCTTGGTGCGGCCGGCCACATCGTCGGACTTGACCGTCAGCATTTCCTGCAGGGTGTATGCAGCGCCATAGGCCTCGAGGGCCCAGACCTCCATCTCCCCGAAGCGCTGGCCACCGAACTGCGCCTTGCCGCCCAGCGGCTGCTGGGTAACCAGGCTGTAGGAACCGGTGGAACGCGCGTGCATCTTGTCGTCCACCAGGTGGTTCAGCTTCAGCATGTACATGTAGCCCACGGTGACGGAGCGATCGAACGCCTCGCCGGTGCGGCCGTCGTACAGGGTGAACTGGCCGCTCTCGGGCAGGTCCGCCAGCTCCAGCAGCTCCTTGATGGACTCCTCCGCCGCGCCGTCGAATACCGGTGTTGCCATCGGTACGCCGCCGGTCAGGTTGGAGGCCAGCTCGAGGATTTCCGCGTCGTTCAGCGAATCCAGGTCTTCCACCCGGCCCGCGCCATTGTTGTAGATGGCGGCGAGGAACTGGCGGATTTCCGCGACCTTGCGCTGCTCGGCGATCATGCGGTCGATCTTCACGCCCAGGCCCTTGGCAGCCATGCCCAGGTGGGTCTCGAGGATCTGGCCCACGTTCATCCGCGAGGGCACGCCCAGCGGGTTCAGCACGATGTCCACGGGTTCGCCGTTTTCGTCGTAGGGCATGTCCTCCACCGGCATGATCACGGAGATCACACCCTTGTTACCGTGGCGGCCGGCCATCTTGTCGCCGGGCTGGATGCGGCGCTTGATCGCGAGGTAGACCTTGACGATCTTGAGCACGCCCGGGGCGAGGTCGTCGCCGGACTGCAGCTTGCGCTTCTTGTCCTCGAAACGCTCTTCCAGCAGCTTGTTCTGCTCGTCGAGCTGGCGCCTGGCGGAAGCCAGCGCCTCGTTGAGGTCGGCGTTGTCCAGCTTCAGCTTGAACCACTGCTCGCGGTCCAGCTCGCCCAGCACCTTCTCGTTGAGCGCGGTGCCCTTGGTCAGGCCGGCGCCGCTGACGGTCTTCGCGCCCTTGAGCAGGTTGCTCAGGCGGGAGAAGGTCGCCTCTTCGAAGATGCGGTACTCTTCCTTCAGGTCCTTGCGGTACTCGTCCAGCTGGTGCTTTTCGATCTGCAGGGCGCGCGGGTCTTTCTCAAGGCCGTCGCGGGTGAACACCTGCACGTCGATGACAGTACCCTTGGTGCTGGAGGGCACGCGCAGGGAGGTGTCTTTCACGTCGGAGGCTTTCTCGCCGAAGATCGCGCGCAGCAGTTTCTCTTCCGGGGTCAGCTGGGTCTCGCCCTTCGGCGTGACCTTGCCTACCAGGATGTCGCCTGCGTCCACCTCGGCACCGATGTACACGATGCCGGACTCATCCAGCTTGGCCAGTGCGCTCTCGCCCACGTTGGGGATGTCGGCGGTGATTTCCTCCGGCCCCAGCTTGGTGTCGCGAGCGATACAGGTCAGCTCCTGGATGTGGATGGTGGTGAAGCGATCTTCCTTCACGACCTTCTCGGACACCAGGATGGAGTCCTCGAAGTTGTAGCCGTTCCAGGGCATGAACGCGATGCGCATGTTCTGGCCCAGGGCCAGTTCGCCCATATCCACAGAGGGGCCGTCGGCGAGGATGTCGCCGCGGTCGACCACGTCGCCCTCTTTTACGATCGGGCGCTGGTTGATACAGGTGTTCTGGTTGGAACGGGTGTACTTGGTCAGGTTGTAGATATCCACCGGCGCCTCGTCGACACCGACGTCGGCGTCGTTGACGCGGACCACGATGCGGCTGGCATCCACGGAGTCGATCACACCGCCACGGCGGGCCACCACGCAGACGCCGGAGTCGGAGGCGACGTAGCGCTCCATACCGGTGCCCACCAGCGGCTTGTCGCTCTTCAGCGTCGGCACCGCCTGGCGCTGCATGTTGGAGCCCATCAGCGCGCGGTTCGCGTCGTCGTGCTCGAGGAACGGGATCAGCGCCGCAGCCACGGAGACCACCTGCTTGGGCGATACGTCCATGTAGTCGACGTCTTCCGGCGCCTTCACGGTGAACTCGTTCATGTGACGCACGGTGATCAGTTCGTCGGTGAAGCGGTTGTTCTTGTCCACCGAGGCCGAGGCCTGGGCGATCACGTATTCCGCTTCGTTGATGGCCGACAGGAACTCGATGTCATCGGTGACCTGGCCGTCCACCACCTTGCGGTACGGCGACTCGAGGAAGCCGTAGTCGTTGGTGCGGGCGTAGGTCGCCAGCGAGTTGATCAGGCCGATGTTCGGACCTTCAGGGGTCTCGATCGGGCACACCCGGCCGTAGTGGGTCGGGTGCACGTCGCGCACCTCGAAGCCCGCGCGCTCGCGGGTCAGGCCGCCCGGGCCAAGCGCGGAGACGCGGCGCTTGTGGGTGACTTCCGACAGCGGGTTGTTCTGGTCCATGAACTGGGACAGCTGGCTGGAGCCGAAGAACTCCTTCACCGCGGCGGATACCGGCTTGGCGTTGATCAGGTCCTGGGGCATCAGGCCCTCGGACTCGGCCATGGACAGGCGCTCCTTGACGGCGCGCTCGACCCGTACCAGGCCCACGCGGAACTGGTTCTCGGCCATCTCGCCCACGGAACGCACGCGGCGGTTACCCAGGTGGTCGATGTCGTCGACCATGCCTTTACCGTTGCGGATGCCGACCAGGGTCTTGAGCACGTCGACGATGTCTTCGCGGTCCAGCACGCCGCTGCCGGTGACAGCCTCGCGGCCCAGGCGGCGGTTGAACTTCATGCGGCCCACGGCGGAGAGGTCGTAGCGGTCCGGCGAGAAGAACAGGTTCTGGAACAGGTTCTCGGCGGATTCCTTGGTCGGCGGCTCGCCGGGACGCATCATGCGGTAGATTTCCACCAGCGCCTCGAGCTCGTTGCGGGTGGTGTCCTGGCGCAGGGTCTCGGAGACGAACGGGCCGCAGTCCAGCTCGTTGGTGTACAGGGTCTCGATCTGGTCGACACCCGCTTCCACCAGCTTGGCCAGGATGTCGGCGGTCAGCTCGGTATTGCACTCGACCAGCACCTCGCCGGTCTTCTCGTCGACGATGTTCTTCGCCAGCGAGCGGCCGTGCAGGTACTCGGCCGGGATTTCCAGCTCGGTGATATCTGCCTTTTCCAGTTCGCGGATGTGGCGGGCGGTGATACGACGGCCCTGCTCGACAACCACTTTCTTGCCGGCGCGAATTTCAAAGGTGGCCACGTCCCCGCGCAGGCGCTCGGGGATCAGTGCCATCAGGTAGTTGCCGTCCTCGTTCAGCTTGAACGTGTTCACGTCGTAGAACATGTCGAGGATTTCCTCGGTCTGGTAACCGAGGGCGCGCAGCAGGATCGTCGCCGGCAGCTTGCGGCGACGGTCGATACGCACGTAGACCAGGTCCTTGGGGTCGAACTCGAAGTCCAGCCATGAACCACGGTAGGGAATCACCCGCGCGGAGTACAGCAGCTTGCCGGAGGAGTGGGTCTTGCCCTTGTCGTGGTCGAAGAACACGCCCGGGGAGCGGTGCAGCTGGGAGACGATCACGCGCTCGGTACCGTTGATGATGAAGGTACCGTTCTCGGTCATCAGGGGGATTTCCCCCATGTAGACTTCCTGCTCCTTGATGTCCTTGATGGTCTTGTTCGAGGAGTCCTTGTCGTAGATGATCAGGCGCACCTTGACCCGCAGGGAGCAGGAGTAGGTGACGCCGCGCATCTGGCACTCGCCCACGTCGAAGACAGGGGTGCCCAGTGCGTAGTCCACGTACTCCAGCGCAGCGTTGCCGCTGTAGCTGACAATGGGGAATACGGATTTAAACGCCGCGTGCAGGCCGTAATCGCCGCGCTCGGAGACGGGAACGCCTTCCTGCGTGAACTTGCGATACGAATCCAGCTGAATCGCAAGCAGGTAAGGTACGTCCATGACCTTCGACAGTGTGCCGAAATCCTTGCGAATACGCTTCTTTTCAGTGTACGAGTATGCCATCGGTACTCCCCAGCATGATCTGTGGCAGTTGCTTCGGTAAGGTTCCTGAAAGCGGGATCAGGTCCAACTTTTCAGCAGCCTTGCCGAAACAACCGTCCAATCGAAACTAACTTGCATAAAGCGGGAAAAGGCCGGTGGGCTTGCGCGCCACCAGCCTGGTCCGTGCCCGGAAAAAACGAGCGGATGTCTGCTTACTTGAGTTCAGCAGTGCCGCCGGCTTCTTCCAGCTTCTTCTTGATCTCTTCGGCTTCGGCTTTCGGAGCGCCTTCCTTGATAGCGGAGGGAGCGCCGTCAACCAGGCCCTTGGCTTCTTTCAGGCCGAGACCGGTTACTTCGCGAACAACCTTGATGACGTTGACTTTCTTCTCGCCAGCGGCGGTCAGGATTACGTCAAAGTCGGTCTTCTCTTCGGCGGCAGCGCCGGCGTCACCGCCAGCAGCGGCCGGCGCGGCAGCAACGGCTGCAGCGGCGGTTACGCCGAATTTCTCTTCCATTGCTTCGATGAGCTCAACGATTTCCATTACGCTCATGTCGGCGATTGCATTCAGAATGTCGTCTTTGGACAGGGACATGACTGATATCTCCTATTTAGCTGATTAAAAAATTCACCGACGGGGCTTACGCCGCCGCCTCTTTCTGATCGCGTACTGCTGCGAGCGTGCGAACCAGTTTTCCAGGTACTTCGTTCATGGTCTGAACCAGCTTGGTTGCCGGCGCTTTCATGACACTCATCAACAGAGAGAGTGCCTGTTCGCGCGTCGGCAGCTTGGCCAGCACATCCAATTGATCCGCACCCAGCATCTGGCCGCCAACCGCCAATGCCTTGACTTCAAAGGCCTGATTCGCTTTCGCGAAGTCCTTGAAAAGTCGAGCCGCTGCGCCGGGGTCTTCCATGGAAAACCCGAACAGGGACGGACCCACGATGGCGTCGTTGACGCACTCGTACTCCGTTCCGCTCAATGCGCGCCTGGCCAGGGTATTCCGCACGACGCGGAGGATTACCTGGTTTTCGCGCGCATCCTTGCGCAATGCGGTCATCCCGTCCACGGTGACACCGCGGGCATCCGCGATGACGAGGGACAGGGCACTGGTGGCTGTCTCGTTAACTTCAGCTACGATCGCTTTCTTGTCTTCGAGTCCAATTGCCACTGGCATTACTCCTGGATAGCTAACTTAAGCAGCCGCAAAACTATGCGCCTACCTGCCTGGTGAATACGTTCACCATCTGCGTAGGTTGTGACGTCTCCGGGGAGTCGCCGCGATTAAGCCCGTGCCGCGGTATCGCTGCAGCCGTGGCGCCTACGGTCTTTGATGGCCTTCAGTTCTCAGCTAATCGGGCTTGCGCCCAGCCTTGTCCAAAAGACCTCAAAGTGGCCCGGCTTGAACCTGTGGGTTCGCACCGGACCGACTACCTCCCCGTCCCTGGAGAGGTATCGAGGGGCCGCGCCTTGTGGGCCGGCCCGACAATTTCCTGTTACTTCAGATCCAGCGACGCCTGGTCGATGGTGACGCCCGGGCCCATGGTGGTGCTCAGGCTGATCTTCTTCAGGTAGATACCCTTGGCGGAGGCCGGCTTGATCTTCTTCAGGTCAGCCAGTACTGCCTCGAGGTTGCCGCGCAGGGCGTCCAGCTCGAAATTCACCTTGCCGATACCGCCGTGGATGATGCCGTTCTTGTCGGTGCGGAAACGCATCTGGCCGGCCTTGGCGTTCTTGACCGCGGTCTCCACGTCGGGGGTCACGGTGCCGGTCTTGGGGTTCGGCATCAGGCCGCGCGGGCCCAGCAGCTGGCCCAGCTGGCCGACGACGCGCATGGCGTCCGGCGAAGCGACGACCACGTCGAAGTCCATCATGCCGCCCTTGATCTGCTCGGCCAGGTCTTCCATACCGACGAAATCGGCACCGGCAGCCTTGGCCTTCTCGGCAGCTTCACCCTGGGTGAACACGGCGACGCGGACTTCTGAACCCGTGCCGAACGGCAGGGTGGTGGCACCGCGTACAGCCTGGTCGGATTTGCGCGCGTCGACGCCGAGGTTTACGGCAACTTCGACAGTCTCGTTGAATTTCGCGGTGGCAAATTCCTTCAGCAGGCTCACGGCCTCGTCCAGGGCATATGCCTTGCGCGGGTCAACCTTCTCGCGGTATGCGCGTACGCGCTTGGAAAGCTTGGCCATCTCAGTTCACCCCCTCTACTTCGATACCGGCGCTGCGTGCGCTGCCGGCGATAGTGCGTACGGCCGCATCCATGTCGGAAGCGGTCAGGTCGGGCCACTTCTGGGTGGCGACCTCTTCCAGCTGGGCGCGAGTAACCTTGGCCACCTTGTTGGTGTTGGGGGTCGGCGAGCCCTTCTTGATCTTGGCGACCTTGCGCAGCAGTACCGCAGCCGGCGGGGTCTTCTTGATGAAGGTGAAGGAACGGTCGCTGTAGACGGTGATGACCACCGGAATCGGCAGACCGGGCTCCATGCCCTGGGTCTCGGCGTTGAACGCCTTGCAGAATTCCATGATGTTCACGCCGTGCTGGCCGAGTGCCGGGCCCACGGGCGGGCTCGGGTTGGCCTGGCCGGCAGCCACCTGCAGCTTGATATAAGCTTCGACTTTCTTTGCCATTGCTAGTCTCCCGGGTAGTAGCGCCGGTTCGGCCTCGCGGCTTACTGGGGCTCCCCATTGTGGCGGCTGGGCCGCCGGTTAATTTGAACGCCGGATTGCCGGCATCCATGTAAATCATTTGTAGGAGCGTGCTATGCACGCGATCGCCCGTGTAACGGGCTCCTACGGGACCGCGGTCGCCCGGGTGACGGGCGCCTGCGGATCAGGCCTTCTCGACCTGGCTGAATTCCAGTTCCACCGGGGTGGAACGACCGAAAATCAGCACCGCCACGTTGAGGCGGTTTTTCTCGTAGTTGACCTCTTCCACGACACCGTTGAAGTCGTTGAAGGGGCCGTCGATAACCCGCACCATCTCGCCGGGCTCGAACAGCGTCTTCGGCCGCGGCGCTTCCACGCCGGCTTCGACGCGCTGCAGAATCGCATTGGCTTCCGCTTCGGTAATCGGCGCCGGCGCATCCGCCTTGCCGCCGATAAAGCCCATCACCCGGGGGGTTTCCTTCACCAGGTGCCAGGTGTCGCTGTTCAGTTCCATCTGCACCAGCACGTAGCCGGGGAAGAACTTGCGCTCGCTGCGGCGCTTCTGGCCGCCGCGCATTTCCACCACTTCCTCGGTGGGCACCAGCACTTCACCAAACTGGTCCTGCATGCCGTGCAGTTCGATGCGCTCCTTCAACGAGGCGGCGACTTTCTTCTCGTACCCCGAGTAGGCGTGAACCACGTACCAACGCATTGCCATGAGCGACCCTTACCTGTTCCTGTTAGCCAATGACCTGCGAGACCAGCCAGCCCAAAAGGGTGTCCAGTCCCCACAGGATGATCGCCACCAGCAGTACGAAGGCGACTACAATCATGGTGGTTTGCACAGCTTCCTGGCGCGTCGGCCAGACCACTTTGCGGATTTCGGTGCGTGCGCCCTTGACCAGTCCCCAGAATGCGGAGCCCTTGGCCGTCTGCATGGCGACCAGAGCAGCCACCGCGCCCAGCGCGACGATGCCGAGTACGCGGTACAGCAGCGACTGGTCGGCGTAGTAGTTGTTGCCGATTACCGCAACGGCGATCAGGGCAATGACAACTACCCACTTCAGCGCATCGAAGCGGCTGGTCGTGGTTTCAGCACTCATCAATATCAATCCTGTCCCGTAGGAGCCTGCTACGCCCGAACGCGGACCGAGGCGATCGCCCGCGCAGCGGGCTCCTACAATGTTCATTTCAATGGCGGCGCCTGTGCGCCACCCCTGCCATAAATGGCAGGCCAGGAGGGAATCGAACCCCCAACCTGCGGTTTTGGAGACCGCTGCTCTGCCAATTGAGCTACTGGCCTAAATTAGTCGTTTAGACGACGAAGCCGAACTGCTCTCTCAAGCGGTTCGGCTTGGCAAAATCGGGATCAGAGTCGCGACCCTGACCCCATTTCGCGCTGCTTACTCGATGATCTTGGCGACGACGCCAGCACCAACGGTACGGCCGCCTTCGCGGATCGCGAAACGCAGGCCTTCTTCCATCGCAATCGGCGCGATCAGCGTGGCAACCATCTGCACGTTGTCGCCC
>JAWMQQ010000004.1:0-365845 GCA_033283385.1 Halieaceae bacterium WMMBA7 | reverse complement strand
TCCGCGCCAGCGGAGCCTCGTTGATTGGATGGTGCCGAAGGCGGGACTTAACGCGCCCGGCCAGGGCCGCACGAGCACTCCGCGCCAGCGGAGCCTCGTTGATTGGATGGTGCCGAAGGCGGGACTTAACGCGCCCGGCCAGGGCCGCACGAGCACTCCGCGCCAGCGGAGCCTCGTTGATTGGATGGTGCCGAAGGCGGGACTTGAACCCGCACGAGCATAGCTCACTACCCCCTCAAGATAGCGTGTCTACCAATTCCACCACTTCGGCTTGAAACTTACTTGCCCTCGTCCCGGGGCGCATCCCCTGCGGGAGCATCGCTTGCGGACGCGTCGATCGTCGGCACGTCGCCGGCCGGTGCGTCGGCCGCCGCGCTGCTGGCTGCGGGGACGTCGTCGTCCACCGCCGGCAATTCGTCCGCCGCTTGCTGGGCGGCAGCTTGCCCGCTCGACGCGGGAATATCAATACCCAGGTCGTTGGTCGGCTCGGACGCCTGGTTGGCCATCACCGCCAGGCCAAAACTGGTGGCGAAGAAGATCGCAACCAGCCACGCGGTTGCGCGGGTCAGCGCATTGCCGCTGCCGGAGGAACCAAACAGGGTCTGCGAACCGCCCGCGCCAAAAGAGGCGCCGATATCGGCCCCCTTGCCCTGCTGCATCATGATCAGGCCGATAATGCCCAATGCGACCAGCAGGTGTACCACCAATATAATCTGAAGCATTCTTTATCCAGCCTCCCGTGGAGGCATTGCCAATTTCAGTTACGCCGCAGCGACGATTGCCAGGAAGTCCTGCGCGACCAGCGCGGCACCTCCCACCAGGGCTCCGTCGATATCCGGCTGTGCAAACAGCTCGGCGGCGTTGCCTGGTTTCACACTGCCCCCGTAAATCACCCGGGTCGTCGCGCCGGCGGCGATGCCCGCGACGTCCAGCTGCCCGCGGATAAACGCGTGCATGGCCTGCGCCTGCTCCGGAGTAGCCGTTTGTCCGGTGCCTATCGCCCAGACCGGCTCGTAAGCCACCACCAGGCCCTCGGGCGTGGCAATATTCTCCAGCGCCCCGCGCAACTGCCCTGCGACCACACTTTCGGCCTGGCCCGCATTGCGCTGCTCCTCGGTCTCGCCCACGCACAGGATGGGAACGAGGCCCGCCTGCGACGCCGCGGCCAGCTTGGCGGCGATCAACTCGTCGCTCTCGCCATGGTAGGCGCGGCGCTCGGAGTGTCCGAGGATCACCCAGGTACAACCCAGGTCGGCAAGCATGTCGGGAGCAACATCGCCGGTACGCGCGCCGCTTTGCAGCGCTGCGCAATCCTGCGCGCCTACCGCCAGTTTGTTCCCGCGACAGGCATCCACGGCCTGGGCGAGGTGAACATAGACCGGGCAAACCGCCGTCTCGGCGGTATTACCGCCCAGTCCGGCCAGGACGTCACGCAGCAATTCCGCGACACTCTCGCGGGAGCCGTGCATTTTCCAGTTGCCCACTACCAACGGACGACGCATCTCACCTCCCGGCCTGAAAAGCGGCGGCAATCTTACATAAGAAGGCGGGTACAGGCAAGGTGACAGCGTTAGCCAAGAAAACGCTCGACATCCGCCGCAAGGGCCTCGCACAGCTGCCGCACCACGCCGGCATCCTCGCCCTCGACCATCACCCGCACCACCGGCTCGGTACCGGAGGGGCGCAGCAGCACCCGGCCGCGCTCGCCCAGTTCTGCTTCTACCCGGTCCACGGCACCGGCGATTTCCGGGTTGTTATCAGGATCCACCGCGCCGGCGGTGCGCACATTGATCATGGTCTGCGGAAGCTTGGTCATGCCCGCGCGCAGCTGCGCCAGCGTCTCGCCACTGTCGCGAATAGCGCGCAGCACCTGCAGGGCGGCCACGATGCCGTCGCCGGTGGTCGACATGTCGCTGCAGATGATATGCCCCGACGACTCGCCGCCGAGACGCCAGCCGCGCTCTTCCATCAATTCCTTCACATAGCGGTCACCCACCCGTGCGCGGGCGAACTCCAGCCCCGCCGCCCGCAGCGCCAGCTCCAGGCCGAGGTTGCTCATGAGCGTACCCACCACACCGCTGTCGCGCCGTCCCACCGACAACCGGTGCAGGGCGATGACGTAAATCAGCTCGTCCCCGTCCACGACGCTGCCGTCGGCGTCGATGAACAGCACCCGGTCGCCGTCGCCGTCGAAGGCGATGCCCAGGTCCACGCCGCGCTCCAGCACCAGCGCCCGCAACGCGGCGGTATCCGTGGATCCCGTGCCCGCGTTGATATTGAAGCCATCGGGCTGCACACCCATGCTCACCACCTCCGCGCCCAGTTCGGCGAATACGCTGGGGGCGATGTGGTAGGTCGCGCCGTGGGCGCAGTCGACGGCGATGCGCATGCCGCGCAGGTTGAAACTCTCCGGCACCGTCGACTTGCAGAACTCGATATAGCGCCCGGCGGCGTCGACCAGCCGGGTGACCTTGCCGATCTCGCGCGAACCGACGGTGACCAGTGGCTCGTCCAGTTCCGCCTCGATGGCCAGTTCCACCTCGTCCGGCAGCTTGGTGCCGGCGGCGGTGAAAAACTTGATGCCGTTGTCGTCGAAGGGGTTGTGCGAGGCGCTGATGACGATGCCCGCGTCCGCGGCGAGGGTGCGCGTCATCAGTGCCACCGCCGGCGTCGGCATGGGCCCGAGCAGGCGCACATCGACGCCAGCGGCAACCAGGCCCGCCTCCAGGGCGGACTCGAACATGTAGCCGGAGACCCGGGTGTCCTTGCCGATGATGACCTGGCAGCGGCCGCGGCTCACATTGCGGGCGAACACCCGGCCGCAGGCCCAGCCCAGCTTGAGCATGAAATCCGGGGTGATCACCCCTTCCCCGACCGCACCGCGAATACCGTCGGTGCCAAAATAGCGTTTTTTCATTATCGATTAATCCGGTTCCGACAGTGCGGCGAGCATCGCCAGCGCATCCGCAGTCGCCGCGACGTCATGACACCGTATGATAGAGGCGCCGCGCTGTGCCGCAAGCACCGCCAGGGCGAGGCTGGCCGGCAGCCGCTCCCCGACCTCACGGCCGATCAGCCTGCCGATCAGGGATTTGCGCGAGAGGCCGACCAGAAGCGGCAGGCCGTCGGCGGCCAGCGCCGGCAGGCCGCGCAGCAGCGCGAGATTGTGTTCAACCGATTTGCCGAAGCCGAACCCCGGGTCCAGCAGCAAGCGCTCGCGGGGAATACCGGCCTCCACGCAGGCGGCGATCCGCGCGGCGAGAAACTCGCGAACTTCCACGACCACGTCCGTATAAGCGGGCGCGGCCTGCATGTCACCGGGTTCGCCGCGCATGTGCATCAGGCACACCGGCAGGCCGGTGGCAGCCGCGGCTTCCGGCGCGCCGGGGCGGCGCAGGGCGCGCACATCGTTGATCAGCCCGGCCCCGAGTGACGCGGCCTCGCGCATCAGGGCGGGCGAACTGGTATCCACGGAGATGACCACGTCCAGCTCCGCGGCAATTTTTTCCACCAGCGGCAACACCCGCTCCATCTCCTGGGCTTCACCGACCGCCTCGGCGCCGGGGCGCGTCGACTCGCCGCCGATATCGAGCAGCGCCGCGCCGTCGGACACCATGCGCGCGGCGCGCTGCATGGCGAGGTCCAGGTCGAGCCGGTCGCCGCGGTACAGGGTACCGCCGTCGGAGAAGGAGTCAGGGGTGGTGTTGACGATGCCCATCAGCCGTGGGCGGGAAAGATCGAGAAGGCGCCCGGCACAATCGAGTGCCGGGCCCGGAATTGAACTCACGATCCGGCTCAGTGCTCGCCCGCGGGACCGCCGATGGGTGAACTGCCTGAAGAGTCCGCGACATCGTCACGGGCAGTCTGCGCCTTGACGCCGCCGCTGCTGGAATCGTCGTCCCAGCCCGAGGGCGGATGCGGCTTGCGGCCGGACATGATCTGGTCGATCTGCTCCGAATCCAGGGTCTCATACTGCATCAGCGCGTCGGCCATCATGTGCAGCTTGTCGACGTTTTCCTCGAGCAGCTGGTGCGCGGTGTCGTAGCACTCGTCGATGATGCGGCGCACTTCCTTGTCGATCTGCGTCGCGGTCTCGTCGGAGATACCCTGGTGGGGCTGCGCGGCGCTGCGGCCGAGGAAGACTTCCTCGTCGGCCTCGTCGTACATCAGCGGGCCCATGGTCTCGGACAGGCCCCACTGGGTCACCATCTTGCGCGCGATTTCGGTGGCGCGCTTGATGTCGTTGGAGGCGCCGGTGGTGATGCCGTCGCGGCCCAGGGTCATCTCCTCGGCGATACGTCCGCCGAACAGGCTGCAGACCTGGCTGACGATGTGCCGGCGACTGTGGCTGTAGCGGTCTTCCTCGGGCAGGAACATGGTCACGCCCAGGGCGCGGCCGCGCGGGATGATGCTCACCTTGTACACCGGGTCGTGCTCGGGCATCAGCCGGCCGACGATGGCGTGGCCCGCCTCGTGGTAGGCGGTGTTGCGCTTCTCGTGCTCGGACATGACCATGGACTTGCGCTCGGCGCCCATCATGATCTTGTCCTTGGCCAGCTCGAATTGCTGCATGCCGACGGTGCGCAGGCTGGCGCGGGCGGCGAACAGTGCCGCCTCGTTGACCAGGTTGGCGAGGTCGGCACCGGAGAAACCGGGGGTACCGCGGGCGATGCGCGAGGGCTCGACATCCTCGCCCAGCGGCACCTTGCGCATATGCACCTTGAGAATCTGCTCGCGGCCGCGGATATCCGGCAGGCCGACCACCACCTGGCGGTCGAAACGGCCGGGGCGCAGCAGGGCCGGGTCCAGTACGTCCGGACGGTTGGTGGCGGCGATGACGATCACACCGTCGTTCACCTCGAAGCCGTCCATTTCCACCAGCAGCTGGTTGAGGGTCTGCTCACGCTCGTCGTGACCGCCGCCCAGGCCGGCGCCGCGGTGGCGGCCGACGGCGTCGATCTCGTCGATGAAGATGATGCAGGGCGACTGCTTCTTGGCCTGCTCGAACATGTCGCGCACACGGGAGGCGCCGACGCCGACGAACATCTCGACGAAGTCGGAACCGGAAATCGAGAAGAACGGCACCTTGGCCTCGCCGGCGATGGCCTTGGCCAGCAGCGTCTTACCGGTACCCGGCTGGCCCACCATCAGCACGCCACGGGGGATACGGCCGCCGAGTTTCTGGAAGCGGCTGGGGTCGCGCAGGAATTCCACCAGCTCCTGTACGTCTTCCTTTGCCTCATCCACACCGGCAACGTCGGCGAAGGTGGTGGTGATCTGGTCCTCACCCAGCAGGCGCGCCTTGCTCTTGCCGAAGCTCATGGGGCCACCGCGGCCGCCCGCGCCGCCCTGCATCTGGCGCATGAAGAACATGAACACGGCGATGATGATCAGGATGGGGAAGGAGGCCACCAGCAGCTGCGTCCACACACTCTGCTGCTCGGGCTTCTTGCCCTGTACCTGAACGTTGTGCGACAGCAGGTCGTCCATCAGCTTGGGGTCTTCGACCATCGGGCGGATGGTCTCGAAGCGCGTGCCGTCCATGCGCTCGCCGGAGATGGTCAGGCCGTCAACGGTGATCTTGCTGATCTGGTCGTGATTGACCTCATGCACGAACTCGGAGTAACCCACCTGCTCGGCGGGGCTCTGCATGTTGAAGTTGTTGAAGACTGACAAAAGAACCGCGGCAATTACCAGCCACAGCAACAGATTTTTGACCATATCGTTCAATGCTGCTTCCTCTGGGGGTTAACCTGGGGAGCGGGTGGCTGCCCGGGGGAACGAGCGCACCCTCACAGCCTGTCTCCTCAATTATAGACTCTGCCGGCGCCCTGGCTTGCGGGCAGCGGCGGGACGCCATCCCTGCCGGGGTGGCGCGCTCTCGATTCGGGGGTTTGTCCAAGCGCCAATGTACTACAGATTGGGTCGGTGCGGCCATGTTTCAAGCCCCCGATCGTCGCCTTCCGGAGGCAGCCTGCCCGAACCCGGAATCGGCCCGGCTAGCCCTTGAACCCGCTGGCCACCAGGTAGACCTCGCGGGAGCGCGGCCGCGAGGCGGCGGGCTTGCGGTTGACCACCCGTTCGAAGCGTGCGCGGGCGTCCTTTACCAGCGCATCGAAGCCCTCGCCCTGGAACACCTTGGCGACGAAGCCGCCGCCCGGGGCGAGCACCCGGCCCGCCATGTCCAGCGCCAGCTCCACCAGGAACATCGCCCGCGGCTGGTCCACGGCGGTCAGGCCGCTCATGTTGGGCGCCATGTCCGAGACCACGAGGTCGACCGGCGAGTCGCCGATGGTGGCCAGGATCTGCTCGAAAACCTCGTCCTCGGTGAAATCGCCCTGGATGAATTCCACCCCGGCGATACTGTCCATGGGCAGGATGTCCGAGGCGATCACCCGCCCCTTGTGGCCCACCAGCCCCACCGCCACCTGGGACCAGCCCCCCGGCGCGCTGCCCAGGTCGACCACGGTCATGCCCGGCTTGATCAGCCGGTCCTTATCCTGCAGTTCCAGCAGCTTGTAACAGGCGCGGCTGCGGTAGCCCTCGCGCTGGGCGCGCTGGACATAGGGGTCGTCCCGGTGCTCCTTGAGCCAGGCTTTGCTGGAGGATCGTTTCTTCGGCATGGTTTATCCGCTGGGTGCGCGGGCCCCGGGGGGCCGCGGGGGTTCACTTCGGCGCCCATTGTACCGCGGATGGCGCGGCAATGGCCGCTCCGGTGTCACCCCCGGACCATGTTCCTGCCGCCGTTGACGCAGAATATCTGGCCGTCGATGAAACCGGAGGCGTCAGAGGCCAGGAACACCATGACCGGGGCCATGTCGCGGTCGACGTCGCCCATGCCACCGCCGATCGGCACCCGCAGCTTCTCCGACGCCAGGTGCGCCTCGCGCTCGGCCGCGGGCAGGGCCGCCAGCCAGTGCTCGTACATGGGGGTGCGGATCGCGGGGCATACCGTGTTGCAGCGGATGTTGAACTTCACGCCCCACTCGTAGGCGATGGTCTTGGTCCAGGACAGCACCGCCCCCTTGGAGGCGGCGTAGCTGGCGCTGTTGGGCATGCCGGCGAGGGCCGCGTCCGAGGCGAAGTTGATGATCGCACCGCCACCCCCGGCCTGCATCAGCTTGCAGGCGGCCTGGTTGGTGTAGATGGTGCCGTTGATATTGACCGACCACATCCTCGCGAGGTCCTCCGGCTCCAGTTCCTCCGCCGGCCGGGCCGCTTCGATACCGGCGACATTGGCCAGTACGTCCAGCCCGCCCAGGGCGTTTGCGGCCTGCGCAAACACCTCGAAAACCTGCTCGCGATCACCGATATCGCACTGGTAGTGCCGCGCGGTACCGCCGCCGGCAGCGCTGGCAGCCTCTACCGTGCGCCGGGCGCCATCGCCGTTGATATCGACAACGCAGACATCGGCGCCCTCGCGGACGTAGGCCCGCACCGCCCCGGCGCCGATTCCGCTGGCGCCGCCGGTGACGATGATGCGCTTGCCCTTCAACTGCATGCGATAACCCCGATGCGCGGGTTGTCGTCGGCGCTGGCCCGGGTGATCCGCAGGTGGCGGGCCGCATCGGCGTGGATCGCCTCCTCGTCGCGCTGCAGTTCCACCGCCAGCGATACATGCGCCAGGCTGAGCATCAGGTCGAGCAGGCGCCGCTCCGGGGCGTCGAGTTCCGTCAGCGGCTTGCTGTCCAGTAGCGCCATCGCCGTATCCGCCAGCGGCTGCGCCGCCTCGAAGAACCCGCGCCGCTGTGCCTCGCTGCTGTCGAGGCGTCGCTGCAGCCGGTTGTGGGCGCCGTCGACCGCCCACATTTCGACGTGTGGCTCCAGCGCCTCGAAGCCCGCGGGCAGTGTGGTATCGGTCGTGGTATTCATGCCCTGCCTCCTGTGCCCTGCGCTTCCCGGTAGGCCTGGACCCGGCTGTCCACCTCGTTGAACAGGTGCCGGCACAGCACCTCCTGCGTCTGGAAGTGGATGTGTTCGAGCGCGCCGCTGGCGAGGCCGCGATGGCCGGCCTCGATCACCGCGCGGTCCTCGCAGTGGATATCCAGCGCCGAGGCCATGGCGTACTCGCGGGCCAGGCGCCGGCTGGCGCTGTCGTCCTCGCCGATCCAGTACAGGCGGATGACGCTGCGGGTGCGGTTGTGCGCCAGCGGCATGATGAACTGGGAGAAATGCGGCAGCGCCGTGCCCAGGACGAACAGGTTGGGGAAGATTCCGAAGTAGTCCTTCATCGCCAGGTCGAAGCCCTCTTCCATGACGAAGCGCGCGCCCTTGCCCATGGCGTAGCCCTGGAAGGGCGTGATCTTCGGCGCCGGGTTGGACCAGATGGTCTGGGTGCGATGCGGCCCGAAGAACTCGTACTTTTCCGGGTAGCCGAAGGGATTCTGCTCCCCCAGCCCCGCCTCGCCCGAGCGGGCGTGGATGAAGCGCAGGTGGTAGTTCTCCTGGAAGTTGTCGTAGGTCAGTTTCCAGTTCGCGTCGACCTCGTAGACGTACTCGCTGAACGCGGTAGCGCGGGCGACCGGCCGGGATTCCAGGCGGGCCGCCAGGGGGCCGAGGAACTCGGCCAGCCCCTGTTCCGGCGCCGGATCGAGATTGACGAAGATCAGGCCCGCGCAGGCATCGACAGCCACTTCCGGCAGTCCGCACTGGGACTTCTCGACATAGAACCGTTCGAAATCCGGTGCCGACACCAGCTCGCCGGTATTGGCGAAGGTCCAGCGGTGATAGGGGCAGCTGAAGCGCGCGCGGTGGCCGGCATCCTCGCTCACCAGCTGGGTGCCGCGGTGAGGACACACATTGTGGAATGCGCGCAGCTCGCCGGACTCGGTTCGGGTGATCAACAGCGAAGTGTTCGCCACCTCGAAGGGCCGGACGATGAAATCCCCCGGTTGCGGCAGTTCGCAGACGTGCCCGATCTGGATCCACGTGCGCTTGAAGATCGCCTCGCGCTCCAGCTCGAAGTACTCGGGCAGGTAATAGGGACCGGCCGGTATGGGCCCGGTGCCGAGGTGGGCGACCTCCTCCTTGGGGACGGCCTCGAAATTGCTTGCTTGTGTCGTCATGGGCTCGCTCGCTTGCAGGTAGTAGACGCCAATACCCCACGGCAGCGCCGCGGGGCGCCCGGAGGCGAAACTTACAACACATGTGTCGTATTTACAACAGGGCTGTCGAATTTATAGAATGCCCCCCATGACTGTGAGCTCCCCCCAAGGCGTCCGCCGCAACAAGTCCTTCAACGACACCCATCGCGAGCTGATCGAGTCGGCGGTAAAGCTGATCGCCGAGCGGGGCGTGGAAGCGCTGTCGATTGCCGCGCTGGCGCGGGAGGTGGGCATCAACCGCACCACGGTCTACTACCACTTCGACAGCCGCGACCAGCTCATAGCGGAGGTCAAGGCCTGGTCCTCCAGCCAGCTCGACGCTTTCTACGCCGACCGCCCCATCGGCGAGCGCATAGACCACATCTATCACTTCGTGCTGGAAAACCCCGTGCTGCTCAAGATGTGGATAGACGACTACCTGGCGGTAGGCGACATCCGCACGCTCTACCCCAGCTGGGATGACCTGGTGGCGGGAATTCGGGAACGCTTCAGCCGGATTCCCGGCGGGGAGGACATCGATCCCGAGGTGTTCTGTGTCAACCTGCTGACCAGTGCCTTCATCGGCCCGCTGGTGTTTCGCAACAGCGTCCGCCCGGATGCGGATATCGACACCGTGGTCGCGCGCTTCAAGGCCGAAAGCCTGCGCATGCTGCAGGGCCTGTCGCTGCTGCAGGCAGACTGAGAAAGCACTTCAGCCGCGGGGTTTCCGCAGTACCGCGAGGGGGCCGGCTTGTGTAGAATACGCGCCCCCGGCGATAGCGCCGGCAGCATCCCCACTACCCCGGAACGGCCATGAACAAGACAGCAGAGCTCGACCCGCGCCAGTTGCGCGCCATCGGACACAAGTTGAAGCCGGTCGTCACGGTTGCCGGAAAGGGGCTGACCGAAAACGTCATCGGCGAAATCGACCGGGCGCTGGAGCAGCACGAGCTGATCAAGGTGAAGCTGGCAGTCGGCAGCCGTGAGGCCCGCAGCGCGACCGCGGAAGCGATCTGCGATGCCTGCTGCGCGCAGGAGGTGCAGGCCATCGGCAACGTGATCCTGCTGTTGCGCCGCTCCGCCAAGCCGGACCCGCGCCTTTCCAACCTGCTGCGCGTCCTGTAGTCGCGCCCTGTAGGAGCCTGCTACGCAGGCGATCGGTGTAAGAGCGCGCTCTGCGGGTGATCGCCTGCGTAGCAGGCTCCTACGACGAACTACTAATTGAGGGCGGGCGCGTCCAGGTCCGCCCGCAGCGACTCCCGCACCGGACCGGACACCTCGACATCACCCGGCGGCCAGGCCGGGTGGTCGATCCCCGCCAGTAGCGCTGCGCCTGCCTGCAGCGCGCTGATCATCGCCGGCTGCAATTCGAAGCGCAGGAAGTGCACCGAGGAAGTCTTGTCCGCGTTTTCCCGGTCCAGGTCCTCGTCGGCGATCGCGTAGACGCGCTCGCAACCCTCGACCTGCATCCACACCCGGTCCTCCACGCCGATCAACTCGCCCAGGCGCAGGGCGCGCTCGGCCGGGTCGTCGTACTCCAGCATGAATGTGGCCTTCCAGTTGTGGCCGTCGGGGATCAAGGGGTTGTAGGCCTCCAGTTCCTCGAGGATGCCCGCCGGCTCGAATACCCGCTCGATGCGCAGCATTTCCTGGATCTGGTAGCGGATGGTCAGGGCGTCCTCGAAATACAGCCTTGCGTGATCGCCCAGCGCCAGCTGGCGGGTCTTCTTGTGCTCGAGCACGCGGGCGCGAAAGCCCGGGCGCTCCTGGGCGTATTCCTCGAGCGACCAGAGGTCGGAGCGCGAGAGTTTGGTCATGGCTTACCTCATTCCTGGCAATCAGGCCTGTCAATCAGCGCCGCTACAGGCCGTAGGCCATGCGCAGCAGGGTCATCGGGTGGCTGGGATGCTCCACCTTCTCCGACAGGTGGGCAATGTGGCTCGCGGCCATCGGGCAGTCACTGGCGAAGTACGCCGGTTCACCTGCGTCGACCTTGCGCACCACCGGGCGGGCGATCTTGATCGACTTGTCGCGGGTTTCCGCCTTCACCGCATAGGTGCCGTCGTGACCCGAGCAGCGCTCGTGCACGACCACCTCGGTGCCGGGTACCAGCTTCAGGACATCGCGGGTCTTGATGCCGATGTTCTGCACCCGCAGGTGGCAGGCCACCTGGTAGGCGATCTCGCCCAGCGCAAGCGGGAACTCGGTTTTCAGTTCGCCGCCCTTGTGCCGCAACCACAGGTACTCGAAGGGATCGAAGAACGCCTTCTGCACCTTGAGCACGTCGGCATCGTCCGGGTACATCAGCGGCAACTCCTGCTTGTACATCAATACGCACGAGGGAATCGGGGCGATCAGGTCGTAGCCCTGGTCCACCAGCTTCGCCAGCACGGGGATATTGGCCTGCTTCAACTTGTCCACGGCGTCGAGGTCACCCAGCTCCAGCTTGGGCATTCCACAGCACTTTTCCTTCGGCACCACGTCGATGTGGATACCGTTGTGCTGGTAGACCTTGACGAAATCCTCGCCCAGTTCGGGTTCGGTGTAGTTGCCATAACAGGTCGCGTAGAGCGCCACCTTGCCGGTGGTATCGCCGACCGCCCTGGGCGTGATGTCGCGCACCAGCGGCTTGACCGTCTTGCGCATGGTCTTGCTGCGGAACCGGGGCACCGGCGCCTCGGCGTGCATGCCCAGGGTCGATTCCAGCAACTTGCGCACACCCTTCGAGCGGTTGGCCGCGTTCACGGTGATGTCCACCAGGGGGATGGAGGACATGCCGAACACGGTGTCGGTACTGGTCAGCACCCGGTCGCGCAGGCGGGCCCCCTCCTCGCGGAATCGCACGGCCTTGGCGCGCAGCATCAGGTGCGGGAAATCCACGTTCCACTCGTGCGGCGGCACGTAGGGGCACTTGGTCATGTAGCACAGGTCGCAGAGGTAGCAGTGGTCGACGACCTTGTTGTAATCGGCCTTGTCGACACCGTCGACCTCCATGGTCTCGGACTCGTCGACCAGGTCGAACAGGGTGGGGAAAGACTCGCACAGGCTGACGCAGCGGCGGCAGCCGTGGCAGATATCGTAGACCCGCTCCAACTCCGCGTAGAGCGCGTCCTTGTCCCAGAACTCGTCGGATTTCCAGTCGATGGGGTGCCGGGTTGGCGCCTCCAGGCTGCCTTCTCTCACGTCGGGGTCCTCATGCCGGGATTGGGAACGCATCGCCCGCGTAGCGGGCTCCTACGGGATCACCGCAGGAGCCCGCTCTGCGGGCGATATCTGGTAGGAGCCTGCTACGCAGGCGATGATCGCGCACAGAGTGCGCTCCTACAGCTCAGGCGTCGAGAGTGTCCAGGGCTTTCTGGAAGCGGTTGGCGTGGCTGCGCTCGGCCTTGGCCAGGGTTTCCATCCAGTCGGCGATCTCGTCGAAGCCCTCTTCGCGGGCGGCCTTGGCCATGCCCGGGTACATGTCGGTGTACTCGTGGGTCTCGCCGGCAATCGCGGCCTTCAGGTTGTCGCCGGTGCCGCCGATGGGCAGGCCGGTAGCGGGATCGCCGACTTCCTCGAGGTATTCCAGGTGGCCGTGGGCGTGGCCGGTCTCACCCTCCGCCGTGGAGCGGAATACCGCGGCGACATCGTTGTAGCCTTCGACGTCGGCCTTGGCGGCGAAGTACAGGTAACGACGGTTGGCCTGTGACTCGCCTGCGAATGCATCTTTCAGGTTCTGTTCGGTCTTGCTGCCTTTGAGTGACATGGAGCGCCTCCAGTGATCTTATCGGGAATACGGGGCCCAAACCCCGCACAATTCGCGGTTGGAGAATTGCGCTCTATAGATTAGTCCCAAACCTTTGGGGCTGCTTAATCGATTTTTCCAACCACCACGATAGATTTTGCCGATCAATGCGCGCCGTGAACCCGGGGGCATTTACCCCGCGCGCGACGCTCCGCTACACTGGGGCGCAGGCAACCAGTGAGCGAGTCCGCATGGGAGAGCTGCTCGAATTTCCGTCCTCCAGGGTCCAGGGGCTGGCCTTCCTCGACCGCAAGATCCGCGAATTGCTCGCCGCCCGCGGCGCCGACCAGGAACTGGTGGACTACGCGGCCAGGCAACTCACCGAAATCTATTCACGGGTACAGCAGGCCGAGCAGTACCACTTCAGCGTGCGCCTGCCCGAGGGAGTCGCCGAGCCCGAGGCGACGGCATTGAAGGTGGATATCGAGGCGGGCCTGGAGGGCATCCGGCGGGAGAACCACGCCACCGCGCTCGAACTGATCGCCGAACTGGTGCTGGCGCGGGTGCAACTGTTCCAGTCGCGCCGGGGCTGACGCCCTGAACCCTCCACCCTGAAGCCGGCGCTCAGCCCACCAGCAGGGTTGTTACCTCGTACACGGCAACGGCGGCCAGGTAGGCCAGGGTGAAATACCCCGCGAACATCTTCAGCGTCAGCGTCCTCGACTGGCTCTCCCGGGAGAGAATCGCCATGGTGGAAATGCACTGCAGCGAGATCGCGAAGAACACCAGCAGGGCCAGCCCGGAACCCAGCGCCAGGCCACTGCCCTGGATCTGGTCCACCAGCGGCACCATGTTCTCGTCCGCGCCCTCGATACCGAAGATCGTGCCCAGCGTACCCACGAACACCTCGCGGGCGGCGAAGGAGGTGAAGATAGCCACGCCATAGCGCCAGTCCAGGCCCAGCGGCCGGAACAGCGGCTCCACCCAGTGGCCGAGCTGGCCCAGCCAGGATTCGCCGAGGTTTGCGCCGTAGTTGGGGAAATAGCCCAGCACCCAGATCAGCAGGGTCACGGTGAAGATGATCTTGCCCGCCTTGGTCACGAAGTGGCGCGAGCGGTTCCAGGCGGTGCGCAGGATCGGCCGCAGGCCGGGCATCCGGTAGGGCGGCAGCTCCAGCACGAAAGGCAGGTCGGTGTAGTGGTCCTCGCTGGTGCGCGAGATCAGCCCGGTGACCAGCAGCGCGCAGGTCATGCCGAAGAAATAGATGCCGAACATCGCCAGCCCCTGCCAGCCGATCAGCCCGCCGAAGGCGGTCTCCTGCGGGATGAAGGCGGCGATCAGCAGGGTATACACAGGCAATCGGGCGCTGCAGGGCATCAGCGGAATGGCCATGTAGGTGAGCAATCGCTTTCGCGGCGAGTCAATCGCACGGGCAGCGTAAATCCCCGGGATGGCACAGGCCACGCCGGACAGCATGGGGATGAAGCTCTTGCCGGTGAGCCCGAACACGCGCAACGGCTTGTGGCAGATCAGCGCCGCACGGGCCATGTAGCCGGAGTCCTCCAGCAGGCCGATGATAAAGGTCAGCACGAAAATCTGCGGCACGAAAACCAGGAAAGCGCCGATGCCGCCGAACAGCGCATCCGCGGTGAAATCCCGCGCCACCTTGTTGCCGAGCTGGGGCACCACGGCATCCGCCAGCCAGCTCAGGCTGTTCTGCACCGCGTCCATCGCGGGCGCAGCCCAGGTAAAGATCGACTGGAACAGCAGGTACATGATGACGAAAAACGAGATGCCGCCGGTGACCGAGTGCAGGAAGAATGTGTCCAGCCGTGCCTGGCTGCGCACCAGCAACTCGCCGCCGGGGCCGAAACGCCGCGCCATGGCGTGCGCCTCGCCGCGCAGTATCGCGTCCGCGGTATCGGCGTACTGGTCGGAAGCAACCCGGTTTGCAGAGTCGCGAATCGCCTGCAGCAGCTCCTCCATGCCCTTGCCCGAGCGGGCGGAGATCGGCACTACCGGCGTCTGCAGCGCCGCCGCGAGCCCCGCGATGTCCAGTTCCAGCCCGTGGTTGTCCAGCACGTCGATCATGTTCGCCAGCACGGTAACCGGCTTGCCGTGGCGCTGGCAGTCGCGAATCACCTGCAGGGTGAACAGCAGGCTCTTCTCCAGCCGGGTGGCGTCGATCACGCACAGCACATGCTCGAGCTCGGGCTCGTCCAGCGCTTTCTCGAAATAGGCGACCGCCACTTTTTCCTCAGCGGAGATCGCCTGCAGGGAATAGGTACCGGGGAAGTCGACCAGGGTGTGCTCGGGCAGCGCCTGCATGCGCCCCATTCCCACGTCCACGGTGATGCCCGGGAAGTTGGCGACCTTGTGATTGAGACCGGTAAGCCGGTTGAACAGCATGCTCTTGCCGGAGTTGGGACTGCCGACGAGGATCACCTTAGGCACTGAGGGGCACCACCTTCACGCGAACGTGGCTGGCCACATCGTCGTCCAGGGAAAACACGGTGGCACTGACCTGGTATACCTTGGGCGCGCCAAAGGCCGGGGTCTGCAGGCAGGTGACCGCCTCCCCGGGATGAAACCCGAACTCCATCATGCGGATGCGATAGGCCTCGGCGAGCGCATCGTCGTAGCCGAGAATCTCGCAACGCTCACCGGCCTTCAACGACCACAGGGTTTGCTCAGCAATCACCGGTCAATATCCATAAAGATTGATGGGAAAAGCGCCGCATCATAGCAGTAATGAGAATGATTTGCATAAAAATCCCATTGAATGCTGCGCTGCATCAATATTCTGCGGTGTCCTGTGGGGCATTTCCTCGACCATTAAATAATAATGATTCTCATTTATTTTTATAGCACAGCTGGATCGGCAATGCACGCCTGCCGGGGCCGCTTTCGAAGCGCCGGGGACACAGCGGGCTGGCAGAGGGGCGGACAGCGGAGGCGGCCCGGGAGCTGAGCACCGCGGACCGGGCACCAGTATCACCTGGCGAGCGGCAGGCAGCGCGCCGCCTGAGCGGCGCGCTCGAGGAAGGCCTGGTGTCGTGGGACTAGAGGTGCTGGACCTGGTCGATCTCGTACTCGATATCGCCGCCGGGGGCGCGCACCACCACCACATCGCCCTCTTCCTTGCCGATCAGGGCGCGGGCGATAGGTGATCCGACGGATATCAGGTTCTTCTTCACGTCCGCCTCGTCCTCGCCGACGATGCGGTAGGTGACAGTGGCGTCGGTATCGAGGTTGATCAGGTCGACCGTGGTGCCAAAGATGACCTTGCCGGTCTTGGGAATCTGGGTGACGTCGATGACCTGGGCACTGGAGAGCTTGCTCTCGATTTCCATGATGCGCCCCTCGGCGAAGCTCTGCTGCTCGCGCGCGGCGTGGTACTCGGCATTCTCCTTGAGATCGCCGTGTTCGCGCGCCTCGGCAATCGCCGCGGTGATGCGCGGACGTTCAACCTTTTTCAGGCGTTCCAGCTCGGCTCGCAGCGCAGCCTCGCCAGTGACCGTCATTGGTTCCTTGTTCATGCACTGATACTCCCGTGCAGGTCCTGCAGCCTGCGCACTTTTTTGTCTCCCTCCTCACGCAGCGACAGGACGATGGCCTCGGCCGCAGCGAGGGTGGTCGTGTAATACACCCTGTGTGCCTCGGCACTGGCCCGGATGGGGGCCGAATCCTCGATGGCCCGGCGCCCCTCCGTGGTGTTGATGATCAAATCCGCCTCGTCGTTCTTGATCATGTCGACGATGTGCGGGCGACCTTCCAGTACCTTGTTCACACGGCGCACCTGCAGACCCGCGGCCTCGAGGGCCGCCGCCGTGCCACCCGTGGCGACCAGCTTGAAGCCCATAGAAACCAGCTCCCGCGCCACGCTGACCGCGGCGGGCTTGTCTACATCTCGTACGCTTATGAGTACCGTACCGCTTTTCGGGGGTTCTTCGCCACTCCCCAGCTGCGCCCGTGAGAACGCCGCGGCGAAGGTATCGCCGGTGCCCATCACCTCGCCGGTGGAACGCATCTCCGGGCCGAGGATGGGGTCCACCCCGGGGAATTTGTTGAACGGCAGGATCGCCTCTTTCACGCTGTAGTAAGGCGGCACGATCTCCTTGACGAAATCCTGCGAAGCCAGCGTCTGCCCGGCCATGCAGCGCGCAGCCACCTTGGCCAGCGACACGCCGATGCACTTGGAAACGAAGGGCACGGTGCGCGAGGCCCGCGGGTTCACCTCGATCACGTAGATCTCGTTGTCCTGCCAGGCCAGCTGCACGTTCATCAGGCCGCGCACGCCCAGCTCCAGCGCCATCTTGCGCACCTGCTCGCGCATCTCGTCCTGCACGGCGGGGTCGAGGCTGTAGGGCGGCAGCGAGCAGGCGGAATCGCCGGAGTGCACGCCGGCCTGCTCGATGTGCTGCATGATGGCGCCGATCACCACCTGCTCGCCGTCGCAGACGGCGTCGATGTCCACTTCCACCGCGGCGGAGAGGAAGCTGTCCAGCAACACCGGCGCGTCGTGGGAGACCTTCACCGCCTTGGTCATGTAGCGCAGCAGGTCTTCCTCGCGGTAGACGATTTCCATCGCCCGGCCACCGAGTACGTAAGAGGGGCGCACCACCAGCGGGTAGCCGATGGCCGCCGCGGCCTCCAGCGCCTCGTCGGTGCTGCGCACTGTCGTGTTGGCCGGCTGCTTGAGGCCCAGCTTCTGGATCATGCGCTGGAAGCGCTCGCGGTCCTCGGCGCGGTCGATGGCGTCCGGGGTGGTGCCGATGATCGGCACGCCCGCGGCTTCCAGGGCCCGTGCCAGCTTCAGCGGCGTCTGGCCGCCGAACTGCACGATGACGCCCTTGGGCTTTTCCAGCTCGACGATGGCGAGCACGTCCTCCAGGGTTACCGGCTCGAAGTACAGGCGGTCGGAGATGTCGTAGTCGGTGGAGACCGTCTCGGGGTTGCAGTTGACCATGATGGTCTCGTAGCCGTCCTCGCTCATGGCCATGACGGCGTGCACGCAGCAGTAGTCGAACTCGATGCCCTGGCCGATGCGGTTGGGACCGCCGCCCAGCACCAGTATCTTGTCGCGATCCGAGGGCGCCGCCTCGCACTCCTCCTCGTAGGTGGAGTACATGTAGGCGGTGCTGGAGGCGAACTCCGCCGCGCAGGTATCCACCCGCTTGTAGACCGGCTTGATACCCAGGCCCAGGCGGTGCTCGCGCACGGTCTTCTCGGAAGTCGCCAGCAGTACGCCCAGGCGCTCGTCGGAGAAACCCTTGCGCTTGAGGCGGAACATGTGGGCGGCGTCGATGTCCGCCAGCTCCACCGATTTCAGGCTGTTCTCGGTGCGCACGATGTCCTCGATCTGCACCAGGAACCAGGGGTCGACGCCGGTCAGCTTGTAGACCTCGTCGATGCCCATACCGGCGCGGAAGGCGTCGGCGATGTACCAGATGCGGTCGGCGCCGGGATTGATCAGCTCGGAGATGAGCTCGTCGCGCAGGTCCGGGTTGTCCACGTCGATGCGGTGCTCGAAGCCGGCGGAGCCCACTTCCAGGCCGCGCAGGGCTTTCTGCACCGACTCCTGGAAGGTGCGGCCGATAGCCATCACCTCGCCCACGGACTTCATCTGCGTGGTCAGGCGCGCGTCGGCGCCGTTGAACTTCTCGAAGGCGAAGCGCGGGATCTTGGTGACCACGTAGTCGATGGCCGGCTCGAAGGAGGCCGGGGTGGCGCCGCCGGTGATGTCATTTTGCAGTTCATCCAGGGTGTAACCCACCGCCAGCTTGGCGGCGACCTTGGCGATGGGAAAGCCGGTGGCCTTGGAGGCCAGCGCCGAGGAGCGCGACACCCGCGGGTTCATCTCGATGATCACCATGCGCCCGGTCTCCGGGCACTGGCCGAACTGCACGTTGGAGCCGCCGGTCTCCACGCCGATCTCGCGCAGCACCGCCAGCGAGGCGTCGCGCATGATCTGGTATTCCTTGTCGGTCAGGGTCTGCGCCGGGGCGACGGTGATGGAGTCCCCGGTGTGCACGCCCATGGCGTCGAAGTTCTCGATAGAGCAGACGATGATGCAGTTGTCGTTCTTGTCGCGGACGACCTCCATCTCGAACTCTTTCCAGCCGATCAGCGACTCGTCGATCAGCAGCTCGTGGGTCGGCGACAGGTCCAGGCCGCGCATGCAGATCTCTTCGAACTCGTCGCGGTTGTAGGCGATGCCGCCGCCGGAGCCGCCCATGGTGAACGACGGCCGGATGATGCAGGGGAAGCCGATGGAGTCGAGCACCTGGAAGGCCTCCTCCATGCTGTGGGCGGTGGCGGCGCGCGGCGTCTCCAGGCCGATGCGCTTCATCGCCTTGTCGAACAGCTGGCGGTCTTCCGCCTTGTCGATGGCCTCCTTGGTGGCGCCGATCATCTCCACGCCGAATTTTTCCAGCACGCCGTGCTTGGCCAGGTCCAGGGCGCAGTTCAGCGCAGTCTGGCCGCCCATGGTGGGCAGCAGGGCGTCGGGACGCTCCTCCTCGATGATGCGCGCCACCGTGCGCCACTCGATCGGCTCGATATAGGTGGCGTCGGCCATCGCCGGGTCGGTCATGATGGTCGCCGGGTTGGAGTTCACCAGGACGACGCGGAAGCCCTCCTCGCGCAGCGCCTTGCAGGCCTGGGCGCCGGAGTAGTCGAACTCGCAGGCCTGGCCGATGACAATAGGCCCGGCGCCGAGGATCAGGATACTTTTCAGGTCAGTTCTCTTCGGCATAGGTCTCAGGCCCCGGCGCGGGCTTCCATCAATTCAATAAAGTGGTCGAACAGGGGGGCGGCGTCGTGCGGCCCCGGGCTCGCTTCCGGGTGGCCCTGGAAGCTGAAGGCGGGCTTGTCGGTGCGGTGCACGCCCTGCAGCGAGCCGTCGAACAGCGACTTGTGGGTCACCCGCAGGTTGTCCGGCAGGCTGGATTCGTCCACCGCGAAGCCGTGGTTCTGGCTGGTGATCAGCACCGTGCCGTTCTCCACGTTCTGTACCGGGTGGTTGGCGCCGTGGTGGCCGAACTTCATCTTCACCGTGTTGGCGCCTGAGGCCAGGCCCAGCAGCTGGTGGCCGAGGCAGATGCCGAACACCGGGATGTCGGTATCGAGAATCTCGCGGATCGCCTCGATGGCGTAGGTGCAGGGCTCCGGGTCACCGGGGCCGTTGGAGAGGAAGACGCCGTCCGGCTGCAGCGCCAGCACCTCGGCCGCCGGTGTCTGCGCGGGCACCACGGTGACGCGGCAGCCGCGGTCGACCAGCATGCGCAGGATGTTGCGCTTGACGCCGTAGTCGTAGGCGACCACGTGGCGCGGCAGGTCTGCATCGGCGTGTACCGGGTGCCCCTCGCCCAGGCGCCAGCTGCCCTCGCGCCAGTCGTAGCGGTCCGCGACCGTGACTTCCTTCGCCAGGTCCATGCCCTTGAGGCCGGCGAAGGCGCGCGCCTGCTCCAGCGCGGCCGCCTGGTCGATGCCCTCACCCGCCATCAGGCAGCCGTTCTGGGCGCCCTTGTCACGCAGGATGCGGGTGAGGCGGCGGGTGTCGATCTCGGCGATGGCGACGACACCGCGCTCGGTGAGGTAATCCTGCAGGTTCTGCTGGTTGCGGTAGTTGCTGGCCAGCAGCGGCAGGTCGCGGATCACCAGCCCGGCGGCCCAGACCTGCGTGGACTCCTCGTCCTCGGGGTTGGTGCCGGTGTTGCCGATGTGCGGGTAGGTCAGGGTGACGACCTGGCGGGCGTAGGAGGGATCTGTGAGGATCTCCTGGTAGCCGGTCATGGCCGTATTGAAGACCACTTCGCCAACGGTCGTGCCGCTGGCGCCGATTGCCAGACCTCGAAAAACACTGCCATCTTCAAGAACCAGGATAGCCGGACTGGACAAGCGGAAACCTCCATAGCGCGAACATTACCGAGACTGTCCGCGGCCCGCGGGCGGGCGCTCGCAAAAAGGCGAGATGGGGGTAACCACATCTCGCCTGTCTACATAAGGTCAGCCTTGGTTTTCTCGGGAACACGATACCCGGACGAGCTTCCGGGCATGTGAAAAATCTGGGCGCCGATTTTAGGTGAAGCGGCGGGCACTGTCCAGTCGAGCCGTATTTTCAGGGCCACCCCGGTGCGACATCATGCCACAGGCGCCGGGCCGCCGGCCGCCGATATACTCCCCGCCGCAATCTTCCCACCAGACAGACAAGGAGTGCGGCGTGTACCGACCAGCACTGTTCACGGCCCTCGGCACCGCGCTGCTGGCCATCCCGGCAATCGCCGACGGCATCGAGGAGCTGGTCGTCACCGCCAGCCACGACACCCGCACTATCGACGTGGCGGGCGCTGCCATCGCCTCCCCCGACGTCGCGCAACTGCTGCGCGAGGCGCCGGGGGGCAACGTCAACGGCAACGGTCCGCTCACCGGCATCCCCCAGTACCGCGGCATGTACGGGCAGCGGGTCGCAGTCTCGCTGGATGGCAACACCCTCGCCCCGGCGGGCCCCAACTGGATGGACCCGCCGCTGTCCTACGCCACCAGCGGCCAGCTGGAAGCCATCGAGGTGTACCGCGGCATCGCCCCGGTGAGCGTGGCCCAGGAGTCCATCGGCGGCGCCATCGACGCGCGCAGCCTGCGCGGTGGCTTCAGCGACGACGGCCGGCTACAGCTGCACGGCCAGTTCGCCGGCGGTGCCCAGTCCGCCAGCGACGGCGCCCGCCTCACCGGCGCCCTGCAACTGGCCGGGGAAAACCAGCGCCTGAACCTGGCCGGCGCCACCGAGCGCGGCGACGACGCCCGTTTCCCGGGCGGCAGGATCCTGCCCACGGAGTACGAGCGCCAGCGCTTCGACGTGGGCTATGGCCTGCGCTCGGGCGACCACGAATTCGCCCTGGGCTACGGCTACAACGATACCGGCGATACCGGCACCCCCGCGCTGCCCATGGACATCCGCTACATCAGGGGCGATCTCTACAAGCTCGAATACCACTACCAGCCGGCCAGTGGCTGGCGCGTGGACGCCAGCCTGTTCGGCAGCGAGCTGGACCACGGCATGACCAACTACCACCTGCGCCGGGCGCCGGCGGACCCGGGCCTGTGGCGACGCAATATCGCCGACGCCAGCAGCGCCGGCTACAAGCTGCAACTGACACGCAAGGACGGCGATGGCCAGTGGCTGCTGGGCACGGACGGCCTGCGCTCCAGCCACGATTCCGACGTCGACAACCCCAACAGCCCGATGTTCTTCGTCGTCAATTTCAACGACGCCAGCCGCGAGATCCTCGGCGTCTTCATCGAGCGACAGCAGCACCTGGCCGACCGCTGGCAGGCGGACTTCGGCGCCCGCCTGAACCGGGTGGACACCGATGCGGACCCGGTGAACGGCACACCGGCCATGATGATGCCGCCCGCGCAACTGCTGCGCGACCAGTTCAACGCCGCCGACCGCGGGCGCAGCGACGACAACCTCGACCTCGTCGCCCGCCTCCACTACCGGCAGACGGCCAACGCGAGCTGGTACCTGGGCCTGGCGCAGAAGAACCGCTCGCCGAGTTACCAGGAGCGCTACCTCTGGCTGCCGCTGGAAGCCACCGCGGGCCTCGCCGACGGCAACCTCTACACCGGCAGTATCGACCTGGACCCGGAGCAGTCGCGGGAAATCGAGTTCGGGCTGGATTTCCGCGGGGACACAGTGAGCCTCGCCCCGCGCCTGTTCTACAAGCGCGTGGACGACTACATCCAGGGCGTACCGGGCACCAACCAGCCGGCGATCATGCTGGTGCGCATGATGAACGCGGTGAATGGCACCCACAATCCGGACCCGCTGCAGTTCGCCAACGTGGACGCCGAGCTGTACGGCTTCGACATGGACTGGCGCTGGCAGCTCGCGGCGGACTGGGAGCTCTCGGGCATCGTCAACTACGTGCGCGGCGAGCGCCGCGACATCGACGACAGCCTATACCGCATCGCCCCGCCCAACGCCAGCCTGCGGCTGGGCTGGAGCGGCGGCAACTGGCGCGCGGGCATCGAGGGCGTCGCCTACGCCGCCCAGCACGATGTCAGCCGCAGCAACCGGGAACAGCGCAGCAGCGGCTACGGGGTGCTCAACCTCAGCGCAGGCTGGCAGGCGAGCGCCCGGTTGAGCCTGGACGCCGGCGTGGACAACCTCCTCGACCGCGAATACCGCGAGCACCTCGGCGGCTACAACCGCGCCGCCAACCCGGACATCGCCATCGGCGAACGCCTGCCGGCGACCGGCATCAACGCCTACGCCCGGGCGGTGTACCGCTTCTAGGAAAGCTCCTGAGGAGGGCCTGCTAGTGAAATTCCTGCCGCGGTTCCACGCCGACCACGGATAGCGGGTCGGTGTGGATGATGATCTCGGACTCGGGGAAGGCCGCGAGCAGCTGGTCTTCCACCTCGTCGGCGATACGGTGCGCGCTCTGCAGGGTGAGCCCGTCCGACAGCACGATGTGCAGCTGCACGAAGACCATGGTTCCGGACTGCCGGGTGCGCAGGTCGTGCATACCGTGCACATCCGGGTGGTCGAGCACGATCTCGCGAATGCGCTCACGCTGGCCGTCGGGCAGTTCGCGGTCCATCAGGTGGTCCAGCGCGTCCAGGGCGATACCCCGGGCGCTCAGCAGGATGTAGACGGCGATGGCCGCGGCGATCACCGGGTCGGCCCAGAGCAGCTCGAACTTCGACAGGCCCAGCGCCACCAGCACCCCCAGGTTGACCAGCAGGTCCGAGCTGTAGTGCAGCGAATCCGCCCGTATCGCCACGGAGCCGGTCTCGCGCACCACGTGGCGCTGGAACAGCAGCAGGCCCACGGTCGCGACCAGGGAAAACACGATCACGCCCGAGGCCACGCCGACCTCGGTGACTTCCGCCGGCGACAGCAGGCGGTTGAACGCGGTGTACAGCAGGTAGATGGCGGAGCCCGAGATCAGTATGGCCTGGCCCAGCCCGGCCAGCGCCTCGGCCTTGCCGTGGCCGAAGCGATGCTCGCGATCGGCGGGTTCCAGCGCGTGGCGAACGGCGAGCAGGTTGACCAGCGAGGCGAGCGCGTCGAGGCCTGAATCCACCAGCGAGGCCAGCAGGCTGACCGAACCGGACAGCTGCCAGGCGATGATCTTGATGGCGATCAGCGAGGCGGCCACGCCCACCGAGGCGTAGGTGGCCAGCCGCATGAGCCGGCCGGCGCGCTCAGGCGTTGCCCGGGATTGTCCCCCTTTCCCGGTCACTGCGCCCGCCGGTCAGGCCTGCGCGGTACGCGCGGCGAACAGCGGCTGCGCCGCGGGACGCCCGGCCTCGGCTTCCGCCTCGGCGAGCAAGGGCCGCGCGGAGGCCTGCAGGAAGCGCAGCACCTGGCGCGGCAGCTCGCCGAGGAACACCGGGTCGGTCTGCGGGCTGCGGTAGGTTTCACCGCGGATGCGCTCGTACTGCTGGGCCATCTCCGCAATGAGCGCGGCGCGCACCTCACGCGCCTCGCCGCCGGTGGTGACACCGCCGTGGAACTGGTGGAAGGTGCCCTCACCCAGCAACACCACGTGTTCCGCGCCGCGGAACTCGCAGGCCCGCTTGTACAGGTCGAGGTTGACCAGGCCGCCGCCGCGCAGGTTGAAGCGGGTGTCCATCCCCCCCAGCGCGGCCCAGATGTCGCGCGGGATGCTGATGCAGTTGCTCTCGCTGTGCGGGCGGAAAAAGCCCCCCGCGCAGGAGCCGCTGAAACAGGCGATATCGAACAGGCCGTATCCGCTGGCGGGCCAGCGGATCGACTGCAGCAGCGCCTGGTCTTCCTCGACGCCGTAGCCGAGGTCAACCGCCTCCTGCTGCAGCTGCTCGCCGATGTGGTAGCCGGGCACGGTGACCACGGCGTTGTCGTGCAGGCGGTGGCCGCGCAGCAGGTTGCGCACTACACCCGGGGTGACCATGCGGGCACCGTCGATCATGATGCACAGGTAGCGGCCGCGGCTGATGCCGGCGCCGTGGTTGATGGCGTGTACCGGTGTGGGTTCGCGCTCGGCGCGCAGGTGGTAGGTGAAGTTCGCCGGCAGCTTGTCGATATATTCGCGGCGCATGGTGTTTGCGGATTCGTTCTCGACCACGATGACCTCGTAGTCGCTTTCGCACACCCCCTGCTGGTAGTCGGTAGTGAGCGAGTGCAGCGTTCGCTCGGCCTGCTGGGGCATGTCGTAGATGATCACGACGATACTGATAGCGGGGGCCGCGGGACCCTGTGATGGTTGCGGTCCGCTGCCCGCGCTCATGATTCTTTTTATTTGTGTCAGCATATTCAGCAAACCTCAGCTCGCCAGTTTTTGTAATTTGCGGTACAGGCGACGCACTCGCCAGGGAAGTGCATCGTCGCCATCCGCTGCCGCCGACTTCAGGGCGACATCGTAGAACTCACCCTGCCAGCCGGCAGTATCGAAACCCATCTGTGCCAGCACATTGCGCAGCTTGTGCTGGAACTGCTCAACGCCGTCGTCAAAGCACAGGATCGGGAACGGGCGGCGCCGGTACTCGCGCAGCAGGCGCCGGTTGTACTCATACCACAGATCGCAGCCCCGTTCGCGAGTCATTCCCCCGCGGGTATCCAGCGACTTCACCACCGCCAGCGGATGACGGAAGATGCCGATGAACTGCATGTGCGGGAACAGCGACTTCCAGCCGTCCAGCACCAGCAGCGTGCGCGGGTCCTTGAAGCCGAAGGGCGAGAGCTGCGCATAGCCGCTGAAGAGTTCCCGCGCCGCCGCCAGGTCCCGCTCGGACCAGCGCGGCTCGCGCGCCGGTGGCGCGTCCCAGGCCGCCCCGTTTTCCGCGAGTACCCGATCGTTGATATCGACGATGAACTGGTTCTCGCGGTTACCCTTCAGGTTATGGGGGTTCCATGTGTGGTGGTCGCCCAGCGCCAGGCCCGCTTCCTGCAGGGAACCCGTCAGGCAACTGGTGCCCGAACGGTGCATCCCCAGGACGCAGAGGATTCTCTGCGGTGCGTGGGCGACTACCGGCCCCGCTTGTCTATTTGGTTTCACGCTACAGGCAGCTCACCATCGCCCCGGCTCAGGCGAACTTTACGGATTGTGTATTCTAATGGCGGCTAGTATATAGACTGGTATGAAAGCTGGCCACCGGGAGGTTACCCGGTAATACACGCTGGATAGAGCATGGAATTCAAGGACTACTACCAGATTCTCGGCGTCGCCCCGGACGCCGAAACAAAAGACATCAAGACCGCCTACCGCAAGCTGGCGCGCAAATACCACCCGGACCTGAATCCTGAGGCGGACGCCGAGGCGCGCTTCAAGGATGTCGCCGAGGCCTGGGAGGTGCTCAAGGACCCGCAGCGGCGGGCCGAGTATGACGAGTTGCGCCAGTTCGGCGGCCGCCACCGCGAGGAGTTCCGCCCGCCGCCCGGGTGGCAGTCCGGTGGCGGCGCGCAAGGCCACCAGTTCGACGGCGATTTCTCCGACTTCTTCAACTCGATATTCGGCGGCGGCTTCTCCGGCGGTCGCTCCCAGCGGGGCTGGTCCGGCGGCTTCGACGCGAGCGGGCAGGACGTGGAGATCGAGATGCCGGTGTTCCTCGAGGAGACGGTCGCCGAGCAGAAGAAGCCGGTCAGCTACGAGATACCGGTCATCGAGCAGGGCATGCTGCGCCAGCAGCGCAAGTCGCTGAATGTCACCATCCCCGTCGGTGTCGCCGACGGCGAGCGTATTCGCGTCAAGGGCCAGGGTGCGCCGGGCAGCGGCTCGGGCGCCCCGGGCGACCTCTACCTGCACATCCGCCTGGTGCCGCACCCGGTGTTCGACGTGGAGGGCCACAACCTGGTACTGACGGTGCCGGTAGCGCCCTGGGAAGCCGCCCTCGGCGCCAAGGTGGAGGTCCCCACCCTGGAGGGCCGGATCAACCTGACCATTGCGCCCGGCAGCCAGGGCGGGCAGAAACTGCGCGTGCGCGGCAAGGGGCTGCCGCGCCGTGACGGCCGCGGCGACCTGCTCGCCGTGCTCAAGGTCGTGATGCCGCCCGGTGGCGATGAGCAGACCGAGGCGCTGTGGCGCCAGCTGTCCGAGCGGGCGGCCTTCAACCCGCGCACGGAATGGGGTAAGCGAGCATGATTACAGGCGCCGTGAGAATCACCCTGGAAGAACTGTGCAGCGGCCGCGGGCTGACCCGCGCGACGGTTGTCGAGATGGTGGAGTACGAAGTGCTGCGGCCGGTGGCCGGCCAGTCGGACAGCGACTGGGAGTTCGAGTGCAGCGCGGCCCACTGGGCGCAGCGCGCGCTTCGGCTGAAGACCGATTTGGACCTCGACTGGCTGGCGGTCGCGATGCTGGTCGACCTGCTGCGCGAGCGCGAGTCGCTGGCGCGGGAGAACACCCGGCTGCGCCAGCGACTGCAACGCTTTTCCGCGGAAGACTTTACTGCGGAAGAATAGCGCCCGCCTAGAACTGGTAAGTCAGGCCGACGCTGTACATGGACAGGTCGTCGAAATCGCTGGCGTCGAAGTACTCGTACTCGGCGCGCACGGCAAAGCTGCCCAGTTCGACGGAGGCGCCCAGCCCAAAGGCCAGGTCCTCGTCGCTGGAGCTGTCCTTGAATCGGGTGTCGACCTGGTCGAAGGCCGCCTTGAGGTCCGCGTTGTAGGCCACCACGCCGCCCTTGGCGAAGAAGTTGAGCGGACCCAGCGGCAGGTTGCCGACCAGGAAGGCGTCCCAGGCATCGACCGCCACGTCGCCGCGGACACCGTGGGAGTTGTCGCTGATCTCACCGAAATCCACGTAACCCGCCTCGATCGCCAGCAGTGAAAACAGCTGGAAACCGCCAAACACCTTGTAACCCACGTCGTCGCCGTCGAGCTTGAAGCCACCGTCCTGGGCCTTGATGTAGCTGGAACCCACGCTGCCGCCCACATAGAAACCGGTATCCGCCGATGCGCCGGCGGCCCCCAGCGTGGCTGCAGCAATCACTGAAGCTGCCAAAAAGGACTTAATGTTCATGGTCGAGTCTCCTGTTTCCCGTTGCGGGTGTTGCCTGGCGGAATCGCCAGGACGTTATTGTTGGCGGAGTATATTGCAAACCATGTGAGCGCAAGCGGGCGCACAGCGGCCGCGGCGGGAAGCTGTGCACTAGTGACAAAAAAACGCGCGGTTTGCGATCGGCCGGCCGATGCGAGAGAATGTGCCTTCTCGGAAGGCTCTGGAATTACTCAGGGTATCCGTACATTCGCAACCTCATCAGCCAGTGACCTGGCTAATATCCCTCCCCATCAGGCTCGCTGGCGATGTCCAGAGGAGAATCTATGCCTGATGAAAAACATGCAAAAGGATACGTGGCGCTACTTGGCTGGGTACTGAATGCCATCGATGCCGTCGACCGGATGCCCGATCGACGCTACGTGGTGGTCGCCCCCGACTGGGCCCGCGAGTACGCCGAACAAAACGACATACCCTTCATCTCCTGGAATTTCGAGCGCATCAACGATCGCTCGGTCGAACTGGCGGAACGCCTCAAGGAGATGGGCGTCGACGTCGCCATCCCGCTGTTCGAGGAGACGGTGGAATGGGCCGGCGCGGTGAATACCGTCCTGCTGGACAACCCCCGACTGCTCGGCCAGTCCCTGCTGTTCCGCGACAAGGCCCTGATGAAACGGCGGGCGCAGCTGGGCGGCATTCGCGTCGGCATCTTCGAGGAGGCGCACGACAAGAGCGACGTGGTGCGCTTTCTGAAACGCGTCAACCAGGCGCTGCTAAAGCTGGATGGCGACCCCAACGACCCGATCCACCTGAAGGCCTTCGACAAGGCCGGCTGCCTCGGGCACCGGGTGATTCGCACGCCTGACGAGGTGGACGGCATCCCCGAGGACGAGTTTCCCTACCTGATGGAAAGCCACCTGGACGGCTGGGAGTTCGCCGTCGAGGCCTGGATATGCAAGGGCAAGATCCGCTTCCTGAACATCTCCGAGTACGTCACGCTCGGCTACTCGGTATTCGTGCCCGCCTCGCCGGAACTGGAGAAGTGGCGACCGCGGATTCGCGAGGAGATCGAGAAACTGATCGACACCTTCGATATCGAGTTCGGCCTGATCCACCCGGAGTACTTCGTCACCAGCGACGGCAACATGTACTTCGGCGAGGTGGCCTACCGGCCGCCGGGCTTCAAGGTCTTCGAGCTGCTGGAACGGGCCTATGGCTTCAATGCCTACGAGGCCACGGTACTGTGCTTCGACCCTCATACCACGGAAGAGGAACTGGACGCGTTTTTCCCGCAGGAGGTGACCGGCGCGCAGGGCCACGCCGGCTGTTTCGGCGTTTACCCGCGCCGGCGGGTGATCAGCGAACTGAGCATCCCGGATGAGACCGAGCAGGACGCCTACTTCGAGTTCCACGAACTGCAGGCGCCGCAGGAAAACAAGGTGACCAAGCGCACCGCCTTCGGCACCCACTGGGGCCTGGTGTACTTCTTCGGCGAGGACCCCTATCGTATGCGGGAACTGCTGAAACAGCAGGAGGAACTGGACTTCTATGTCTGAAGACAGCGTGAGCCTGGGCGCCGAGGCGGCGGATCCGCTCGAACGGTCGCTGCGCTCTGCGGTGCAGCGGCTGGAGCGGGCGCGACCCTTCGCCAAGCCGGGGCTGGTGCCACCTGCGCTGGAACTGGTGCGACGGTTGCTGTTGCAGCCCGGGGGGATCGAACGCCTGTACCGGCTGGCGCCGGACCTCGACAGCGCCGGCATCTTCGCCGGCTCCGACTGGTCCGCGCCCCAGTCCCTGCTCGCCGCGCTGGTCGGCAACACCCTGGAACAGGGCGAGCGGCACGCGGTCATCATCGAGTGCGCCAGCCTGCTGCGAATGCTGGCGATCGCCAACGGCGACCATCGCGTGCCGGGACTGTCCGCGGAGCAGGCCCGGCACTTCCTGACCCAGGTGCTGGCGCACAACCTGAACCGCGTCTTCGCGGGGGGCAACCACGAGGTCCTGCGCCTGCGGCAGACCGAGCTGACGCCGGTGGTCGACCAGCTGTTCCGCTTCCTCGCCGACCATATCGGCTACGAGGACATCCTCGGCAACCTGTGCGCGGAAATCTGGCGCATTCTCGGCCAGCGCCCCATCCAGGTCGCCCACGTCAAGGCGATGATCACGCAGATCGCGCTCACACTGACCCGCACCGAGGGCCAGCTCGGCGACGCCCGCCTCGGCGCCGACCGCCTGATCTCCGCGCTGTTCGGCCCCACCCAGGGCTGCCTGGACGACCCCGGCCTTGCGGCATACAGCCAGCGGCTCGCCGCAATGGATGTCCCCGCGCTGCAACGGGAGGCGCTGGGCTTTTCCCGCGCCATGCTCGATGTCGGCCTGGTCTCGGACTACCACGCCAGCTTCCTGCGCTGGCTGCTGGGCCAGGGCCACACGGAACTGCTGCCGGATGCCCTGGGCCTGTCGACCACCGGCCGCGACTGCCTGCAGTGTTACCCGGAGCTGGTGCACATGCTGATCGACCGGGCGATTCACGTGGAAACCGCCCAGTCGGTCTATGGCCTGTCGCTACTGCTGGAGCGGGGAATCCTGTTCATACCTTCCATTGCGCCGGGCCTATGGCGCCAGTGCAGCCTGCCGCTCTCGGAACAGGCGGCCAATACGCTGGCCGTCATATTCGGCACGTCCCAACCGCCCGGGGTAATACTGCTGGCGGCGGTAATCTCGGTACTGGGCCAGCCGCTGGGCGTGGGCCAGGGCAACAACCCCACCTGCCAGGCCGCCCGGGCCATCTCCATGTGGTCCCTGACCGACCCGGATTTCCTGCTGCAGCTGGTGGCGCAGGTCGCGCGCTTCGACAGCATCCTGATGCATTTCGAGGGCCAGGCGATCAACTCCGGCGGCCTCGCCGCGGGCAACCTGCTGGGCATCCTCGACAATGACCCGGTCTCCACGCTGCTGAGCCCGCACCTGGACCGCATCTACCACGAGATGGGCTCGCGCTGCAGCGGGCGCGGCGAGGACCCGCACTGCTGGGTCAACCCGGAGTTTCACGGCTGGTGGGTGGGCCGCGAGTTCGCCATCGCGGTGGATGTCGCCACCGGGGGACTGAAAGACCTGGACCACTTCCTGCGCCACTTCTACGCGAGCTACCACCCGCTGTACAACGGCAACCAGCCGATGATCCATCCGCAGCCGGCGGGCATCGCCATGACCGACAGCCTCGGCCGTTTCGTCGGCTGGCACGCCGTGTCACTGCTGCGGGTGGGCCTGGACCAGTCGGGCGAGATGCGCGTGTATTTCTTCAACCCGAACAACGACGGCGGGCAAAACTGGGGCATGGGCGTGCTGGTGTCGACCCAGGGACACGGCGAGCGCTTCGGCGAATGTTCGCTGCCCTTTGCGCAGCTGGCCTCGCGCCTGTATATCTTTCACGACGAGCCGCTGATGCTGCCGCCGCTGGATGCGGTACCCCAGGCCGACATCGATGCTGCCCGCGAGCTGGCCCTGCAGAGCTGGGCCCGCGATCGTTAAAAAAAAACGGGACCGGGGGTGACCCCGGTCCCGCAAACTCAAACCGGGCGGGCAAGCCCCGCCCCTGACGCTATGGCTCAGTAATCGCCCATGCCCGGCATGCCGGCACCCGCGGCGCCCTTCGGCTCCGGCTTGTCGGCGATCATCACCTCGGTGGTGATCATCAGGCCGGCGATGCTGGAAGCGTTCTGCAGGGCGGAGCGGGTCACCTTGGCGGGGTCCAGGATGCCCATGTCCAGCATGTCGCCGTAGTCTTCAGTCTGGGCGTTGTAGCCGTAGCTGCCGGACTGTTCGCGCACCTTGTTCAGCACCACGCTGGGATCGACCCCGGCGTTGGCGATGATCTGGCGGAAGGGCTCCTCCATGGCGCGCAGGGTCAGCTTGACCCCCATGGCCTGGTCTTCGTTGATGGTCTCCACCGTGTTGCGGATGGCATCGGCGACGCGCACCAGGGCGACACCGCCGCCGGCCACGATACCCTCTTCCACCGCGGCGCGGGTGGCGTGCAGGGCGTCGTCGACGAGGTCTTTCTTCTCCTTCATCTCCATCTCGGTGGCGGCGCCGACCTTGATCACCGCCACCCCGCCGGCCAGCTTGGCCACGCGTTCCTGCAGTTTCTCGCGGTCGTAGTCGGAGGTGCTGCGCTCCATCTCGGCGCGAATCTGCGCCGCGCGTGCGTCGATGTCCGCCTTGTCACCGGCGCCGTCGACCACGGTGGTTTCATCCTTGGTGATGACCACGCGCTTGGCGGTACCCATCTGCTCCAGGTCCGCCTTTTCCAGCGAGAGGCCCACTTCCTCGGAGATCACCGTGCCGCCGGTCAGCACCGCCAGGTCCTGCAGCATCGCCTTGCGGCGGTCGCCGAAGCCCGGGGCCTTCACCGCGGCCACCTTGAGGATGCCGCGCAGGGTGTTGACCACCAGGGTGGCCAGCGCCTCGCCCTCGACGTCCTCGGCGATGATCAGCAGCGGGCGGCCGGACTTGGCCACGCCTTCCAGCAGGGTCAGCATGTCCCGAATGTTGCTGATCTTCTTGTCGAACAGCAGGATGTAGGGGTCTTCCAGCTCGACCTGCATCTTCTCCTGGTTGTTGATGAAGTACGGCGACAGGTAACCGCGGTCGAACAGCATGCCCTCGACCACGTCCAGCTCACTCTCCAGCGACTTGCCTTCCTCGACGGTAATCACACCGTCGCGACCGACTTTCTCCATCGCCTCGGCCAGGATGTCGCCGATATCGGGATTCCAGTTGGCGGAGACGGTGGCGACCTGGCCGATGGCCTTGTTGTCGTCACAGGGACGGGACATGTCCTTCAGCGCGGCAGTGGCGGCTTTGACCGTGGCGTCGATGCCGCGCTTCAGGTCCATGGGATTGAAGCCCGCGGAAATCGCCTTGTGGCCCTCGCGGATCATCGCCTGGGCCAGTACGGTGGCGGTGGTGGTGCCGTCGCCGGCGACGTCGGCGGTCTTGGAGGCCACCTCCTTCACCATTTGCGCGCCCATGTTCTCGAACTTGTCCTTCAGCTCGATTTCCTTGGCCACGGTGACCCCGTCCTTGGTGACCTTCGGCGCGCCGAAGCTCTTGTCCAGGATCGCGTTGCGGCCCTTGGGGCCCAGCGTCGCCTTGACCGCATCTGCGAGGATATTCACCCCGGCGAGAATGCGATCGCGCGCGTTGTCAGAGAATTTCAGTTCCTTGGCACTCATGCTGCTTCCTCCACAGCGTTGTCAGCGGTAATCACCGCCAGGATTTCCGATTCCTTGAGGATCAACAGCTTCTCGCCGTCGATCTCGATTTCATTGGATGCGTATTTGCCGAACAGCACGCGGTCGCCCACGGCAACTGCCATGGGGCGGGTTTCGCCATTGTCCAGCGGGGCGCCCTGGCCGACGGCGACGACTTCGCCGCGGTTGGGCTTCTCGGCGGCGGAGCCGGGTAGAACGATCCCGCCTTTTGTCGTGGTTTCCGCGTCGAGGCGGCGCACTACAACACGATCGTGAAGAGGTCTTATGCTCACGAGTCATTCCTCCTGAAGAGCTAACGTTATAAGGGTCATAGTGTCTTTGGGGAAGGCGGCGGGATGGCCGCCTCCACCTACATGTGATTGGGCCGCCCGCGGCGTTTACAAGGGGCTGCAAGCGCCGCGGGGGAAGTATTTTTCATCGCGGCGAATTGTGACGGAATCGCCAGTTGCCGCGTTGACTCGCCGTTGCATTACCATATAGTAGAAATCATGCCCGGGGAGGTGTGAATGCTCGAAGACCCGATCAAGCAACCCATAACCGAAACCTCGTTATCCCTGTATTTCAGGCAGCAGCTTGCACACTACGCAAAACGCCTGCGGCCACCCCCACACGAAGACACCTGCTGGTACGTAGGCAGCATGCTGGAGCGCTTCGGCCGTTCCGACCAGCTGTTCGCCTACGCCGACGGCAGCTTCAACCTGCGTCCCCTGGCCCTGCTCTACGGCGACGCGCTGCAGGCGCGCAACGAGCACGAGCGCTGCCTGATCCTGCAGCAACTGGGCGATATGGCGCTGTTCCTCGGCGCGCTGTTCCCGGAGCGCTTCACCCGCCGCGGCATCCAGCAGGACTATGTCGCCGGCATGGGCGGCAGCGCCTACGATTACCTCGCCGACAACGCCCGCCGCAACCGGCACATCTTCGCCGAGCTGGCACGCATGTTCACCCACATCCTGGAGATGGTCGCCAACGCCTGTTCACGCGAGCAGTTGCTGGGGCCGGAGGAGATCATCGCGCTGTACCGCCACTGGCGCGATACCGGAGACCCGGTCGCGGCGGGGCGGCTGCAATCGCTGGGTATCGCCGTCAACGCCAGCGAGCGGATGCACTAGCCCGGGTCGAGCGCCGCGCCATTCCCTTCGGCGCCCGCGGGCGGCGGTGGTGCCGCGACGACCCCGCCGTGACGGGCGAAATTCAGCAGCTTGTCCATCAGCCGCCGCGAGTAGGTGACGAAGTTGGACAGCGCCCCCGCATCGCGCCGGTCCGGGTGCGCCAGCAGGGCCAGCAGGTCGCGGTTGACGTCCTCCAGCAGCACCTGCAGTTCCTCGGCGCTTTCGGTCGTGTTCGGCGCCCGCTGCTCCAGCATGGCGCGATGGATCTCCTCAAACAGCGACAGGGTGCGGCCCGACAGCTCGTGGATCATGCGCAGGATATCGCTCTTCACCTCGATGTAGTGGCTGCTGATCACCCGGCGGGTGTTGAACAGGTCCTCGATCGAGTCGTGGATCTGGAACAGGTAGTCGTAGCGGGTGATCTGCCCCAGTAACTGCCGCGACTGGCCGGCATCGGACACACTGGCCACCACCCGCGAGAAGTACGCCAGGTACTCGCGCTCGAGAAACTCGATGTACTCCAGGCGGCGCGCGGCGGCGTCGATGATGCCGCGGTAGTTCGATTCGATACTCAGGGTGACCAGGTTGTAGTTTTCCTGCAGGAAGGCGAACAGGCCGGTGGCGTTGCGCTGCAGGGTATCGCGCACCTGGTCGAAGTCCGCCTGGTCGTCGAACACCGGGATCTCCAGCCGCTCGAAGTCCATCTTGCCCTCGCCCATCAGGCGCTCCACCAGGCGCGTGAAGGGATTGATCAGGACGATGAACAGCACGCTGGTGGCGACGTTGAATACCAGGTGGATGTTGGCCAGCGCCATCGCCGGTGGGGCGTCCAGCGTCTGCAGGCGGTCGCCGTAGAGCAACAGCAGGGGAAAGAACAGCGCCACCCCACCGACATTGAACAGGAAGTGGCTGAGCGCCGTTTTCTTCGCCGCCAGGTCCATGTTGATCATGGCGAGCAGCGCGGTGGCGGTAGTGCCGATATTGGCCCCCATTATCAGCGGTACCGCATTCTCCAGGCTGAGCAGGCCCTGCTGCGTGAAGATAATGGCCAGGCCCGTGGTCACCGAACTCGACTGCACCAGCGCGGTGAACAGGCAGCCGGCCAGCAGCGCAAGGAACGGGTTCTGCGGCTGCACCAGGTACTGGACCAGGGCCGGCTGGTCGCGCAGCGGTTCCAGGGTCGAAGAGATCAGGTTCAGGGTGAAGAAAACGAAGCCGAAGTAAAAGACCGACTTGCCGAAGATCGATGCGCGCGAGCGCAGCAGCGAAAGCAGGAAGCCGAAGATGATCAGCACCGGTGCGAAAGCGGTCAGCTTGAAGGCCACCAGCTGGGCGGTCACCGTGGTGCCGACATTGACCCCGAAGATGATACCCACGCTGTTCTTGAAGGACAGCACGCCCGCGTTGACCAGGCCGATGGCAATGACCGAGGTGGCGGAACTGGACTGGATGATGGCGGTGACCACTGCGCCGATCAGCACCCCGACCAGGGGTACACGGGTGGCGCGGGCGAGAAAGCGCCGGAAGCGCTCGCCCGAGACACGCTCGATCTCGGCGGAGAAGTTCTCCAGCCCGAAGACGAACAGGATGACCGCCGACATCCCCGCCAGCACTACGTAGATCGCTTCCATTTACCCGTCTGCCTGCCCCCTGTGCCTGTGCCTGTGCCTGTACCGAATGCGAGCCTACAACAGCGCGGACAGCGCTGTGGCTGTACCGAGAAAAGCCATGAAGCCGGCAACGTCGGTGACCGTCGTCAGGATGATCGACGAGGCGGTGGCCGGGTCCTGTCCCAGCCGCGCCAGCACCATGGGCACCAGCGCCCCGGCGATCCCGGCCATGATGATGGCGATCACCATGGCGATGGCGATCACCAGCCCGAGCCCCGCAGAGTGGCTCCACACCCACACGCCGAGCCCGCAGGTAATCGCCAGCGCCACGCCGTCGATGATGCCGATGCGAACCTCCTTGGACAGCACCGCCCGCCACTGCAGGGTGCTCACCTCCTTCAGCGCGAGGCCGCGCATGGTCACCGCCAGTGCCTGGGAGCCCGCGTTGCCCGACTGCCCGGCGACCACCGGCAACAGGATGGCCAGCGCGGTGAACTTGGCGATGGTGGATTCGAACAACCCCACCACCGAAGCCGCGAGGAAGGCAGTGAGCAGGTTGATGTGCAGCCAGGCCAGCCGCCGCTTCACCGCGAACAGTGGCGGTGACAGGGCCCGCTCGTCGGCGCTGGCGCCCACCATGCGCTGGATGTCGGCAGTGGCGGCCTCCTCGGCGGCCTGGAACAGGTTGGCGTAGCGAATGATGCCGAGCAGCTTTCCGGCCTGGTCGACCACCGGGATGGAATCGGAACTGGAGCGGTTGAACAGCTCCACCAGGTCCTCCTCGGTGGAACTGAGCGTCGCCACCGCGTCCACCGGGTTGAGCAGCTCGGACATCGGCGTCTCCGGCTCCGCCAGCGCCATATCCTGCAGGTCCACCCGCCCGGTGAGCACGTCGTCGTCGGAGACCAGGTACAGCGAGCGCACCCGCTGCCATTTCGAGCGGCGCAACTCGACCAGGGCCTCTCCCACGCTCTGCTCGCTGCGGTAGCGCGCAGGCAGGCGGTCCATGAAGCGACCCGCGGTGCGCTCGGGGAACTCCAGCAACTCCAGGTATTCGGTGCGCACCCGGCCCGGCAGGTTGTCCAGCGCCGCCTGGCGCTGCTCGGGGCTGAGGGCGCGCAATATGAGCAGCACGGTGCGCAGGCTGGCCAGCTGCAGTACCCGCGACTGCTGGTGTTCGTCCAGGGAGAGGAACAGCGGGGTGAGCTGCCCGGGGTCGGCGTGTTCCAGCAGGCGGGTCAGGCCCTCGGCGGACAGCGACTCCACGCCCTCGGGCAGTTCCTCGCGGCGCTCCATGACCTCCGCTGCCTCCGCGGGAAACTCGCGGACGTAGTATTCGCGCAGGTCGTCGACGAGGTTCACGGGCGCCCCAGCAGGGATTCGAGCACCCGCCCGCAGGTGCTCAGGTAGCCGCTGGCGAGTTCGGTGACCACCTGCTCCAGGCTGAACTCGCCGGGTTTGGCCTCGCCGGCCACCCGCTCCAGCACTGCGCGGCTGACCACGCCGAGGATGCGCTTGCGGTTGTCCACCACCGGCATTTCCGGGTGCTCCGCCCACAGCGGCGAGCGCAGCGCCGAGGCGGCGTCGGTGAGGCCGCTGAGCGGTTCGAGTTTGTCCGCCACCTGCCCCACCTGCCGGCCGCGGTTCTTGCGCGCATACGCCGCCCGCAGGCTGAGCATGCCCAGGTAGTGCCCCGCGGCATCCACCACCAGCACCGGGTAGGGCCGTGTATCGGCGCTCTCCGAGAGCTGGTCGCAGAACACCCGGCAGACGGTGTCTTCCGGCACCCGGATGAACTCGGTGCTGACCAGCGAGGCCAGGGTATGGGCGGGAAATTCCAGCAGCTGGTAGAGCCCGGCGCGCTGGCCCTCCGGCGCGGCCTCGATCACCGCCCGGTAGCGCGATTCGTGCAGGTGCGAGACCAGTGCCACGGATTCATCGGCGGAGGCGGCGACCAGCAGGCCGGCCACCAGCGCCGGCTCCAGGGTATCCAGCAGGCCGGTGAGCTGCCAGCTGGGCAGGCGGGCGGCCAGTGCGGCGGCGGTCTTTACCGGCAGCTGCGCGATAAACGCGGAGAGTTCGCCGAGGTTGCGATTGGCCAGCAGTACGGCAACCTCCGTGGGCCGCGAAGCGGTGAAGGCCAGAACCAGCGGATCACTCAGCATCGGGGGGCTCCTCGGTCTCCGGCTGAGCGGCGCCGGCCTCGCGCACCAGCAGCACTTCCGAATCGGCGAAACGCGCCGTCGGCACCGTGACGACGCCGGAACCCGACTCCAGCACCACCGCGGTGCTGAGGATTTCGACGATGCGTCCCTGGCTCTCGTTGATACGCACCACGTCGCCGATGCGGTAGCGGTCCAGTGCGCGCCGCGCCAGCAGGTTCTCTACCAGTTGCCGGCTGCCAAGGGCAAAGGCCAGTGACAGCCCGCCGAAAAAGAAGCCGAGCAGGATGACGATCACGTTGGACAGGAAGCTGATATCGATGGAGGTTTGCGCCAGTCCGGTCAGCACGGCGGCGATGATCACCAGCAGTTGTGCGAAACGCGGCACCAGGTGATCCGGCGGCAGGCTCATCAGGTTGCTGACCAGCGAGCGCACCACCACCCCCAGCAGGTAGCCGGAGAGGATGATGAAGCCGCCGAAGATCAGCTGCGGAATGTACTGCAGCAGGGCGTCCAGCCACTCGTGCACCACCGAGATGCTTAGCGCTTTCAGCGACATCAGCAGGAACAGCACCAGCGTGCCGTAGTAAACGCCGGCACGCAGGGACTGGCGCAGCACCCGCATGTCGTGGTGCTCCAGCCGGCTGCGGGCGCGGCGGCGCAGGTAGCCCTCCAGGCTGATCAGCCAGCGCTCGGTGAGGCGCGCCAGCAGCGCGGCGACGACGAAGCCCGCCACCGCAATGAAGATGGCGAGTATCTCCTGGTGATCACTGAGCAGGTCGGTGTTCATCAATCACTGCCTCGTCGCTGTGCGATTGCGTTTCCCCGGCTGGGGGCTGTTCTCCCGCTGAAGGCTCTTCTCCCGCTGAAGGCTCCGCCTCCATGGCGTGATCCTCACCGCGCGGGTCCAGTTCAAAGCCGACCGGCGCCGCCTCGGTGGCGGCCGCCGCAAATTGGGTCTGCTCGCTGGTGGTGATGGCCCGCGGCGCACGGGTCAGCGCAAACAGGATCACCGCGAAAACCAGGCAAAGGGGCACGAAGGACCAGAACAGCGTATTGGCGCCCCACAGGGTCATCAACTGGCCGAGCACCACGGGCGCGAGAATCGCTCCCATGCCATTGAGCAGCAGCACCGCGGTACCGATCTCGACAAACTCCTCGCCGCTGGACACGTCCGCGGCAGTGGCCAGCGACACGGCGTAGATCGGCATCGAGGTTGCGCCGAACACCAGCACGGCGAGCAGGAACCAGGGCTTGCCCGCGCTGAGCGCAACCGCGGCGGAGGCCGCCGCGCAGCACAGGGTGAGCAACAGCAGGATCATGCGCCGGTCGCGCCGGTCCGACAACCAGCCGATGGGGTACTGGCAGAGCGCCCCACCGACGATCGCCGCGGTCATGAAGCCGGTTACCGCCAGCTGGCTGCCCTCGCCCTCCCGGGCGAACACCGCACCCAGGGACCAGAAACTCCCCACCACCAGCCCCGACAACAATGTGCCCGCAAAGGCCGAGTGAGAGCGGTGGTAGAGCTTGCGAAAACTCACCCGGGTGGCTGCCACCGGCGCGGGCGCCATGCGCCGCGTCATACCCACCGGCACCAGGCCCAGCGCCATGAAGATGGCCGCCAGCATGAATGGCGTCGGCGAGGCCACCGGGCCGACGTTGATCAGCACCTGCCCCAGCGCCATGGCGCTGAGCGTGATGAAGGTGTAGACGGCGAGAATCTGCCCGCGGCTCTTCGCCGTGGCCTGGCTGTTCAGCCAGCTTTCGATCACCGTGTAGACGCCGCTGATGGCGACACCGGTCCCGAAGCGCAGCAGCAGCCAGAGGGCCCAATGATCGAGCATCTCCAGCAACAGTACGCCGCAGATCAGCACCGCCCCCAGCACGGAGAAGCAGCGCACGTGGCCGACCCGCGCGATCAGCCGCGGAATGACGATGCAGCCGACCACAAAGCCGGCGAAGTAGCAGGAGGCGGAGAGGCCGATCAGCATTTCCGACATGCCGTTGGCATTCGCGCGCAACGGCAGCAGGGTGAGCTGCATGCCGTGGCCGAGGATCAGCAGCGCAGTGGACAGCAGCAGCGAGACTACCGCACGCAGGGCGCCCATCTAGGTGTTCTCCAACATGCCGCACCTTGCCGCTGCGGTGAGGCCTACTCGTTTCATCGCGGGGGAAATTCCTGTATTTATCGGCAGAAAACGACACCCACTGAGGATAGTCAGGCCGTCCCGTGCCGGCAAGCAGGGCGCGTTACCGTACTGCGCGCGCGTCGAACAAACCGAGCTGAAGCTGGCGGGAAATGTAGGCGACCGCCGCCATCGCGCGCACGCTATTGCCAGCGCCCGACAGCCGCGGCGAGTAGCCGACGATCGCCATGCGCCCGGGGGCGACCGCCACCACACCGCCGCCGACGCCGCTCTTGGCGGGCAGGCCGGCGGTATAGGCCCAGCGCCCGGCCTCGTCGTAGAAGCCCGCCATCAACATCATGGAGAGCACTTCATCGACGTTGTCGGCGTCCAGCACACGCTTTCCGCTCACCGGATTGACGCCGCCGTTGGCGAGCGTCGCCCCCATCACCGCCAGCTGCCGCGCGGTGACCGCCACCGAGCTCTGCCGGTTGTAGACATCCAGCGTCTCGTCCTGCGGCGCGCCGAGCATGCCGTGCAGTTCCAGCAGGTCGAGAATCGCGCGGTTGTGCAGGCCGCCCGAGGAGACCGAGCGGTAAACCGGCTCCAGCAGCGCCAGGGGTTCGCCGGCGAAGGCGCCGTACCAGTCCAGCAACTCCTGCCAGCGCTGCGCCGGGGAATCGGCCTGCAACAAGCTGACGGCGGTGATCGCCCCGGCATTGACCATGGGGTTGAGCGGGCCCGGCGGCGAACGGTCGACCGTGGACAGCGCGTCGAAAGGCAGCCCGGTAGGCTCGACGCCGATGCGGTCCATCACGAACTGCGGTCCCCGCTGCTGCAGCAGCAGGGCCAGGGTGAAGGGCTTGGCGGCTGACATGATGGCGAAGGGCTTGCCGGCATCCCCGGCGGCGAACACGCGACCATCGACGGTGGCGATCACTACCGCGAAGTCGTTCGGGTCGGCCGCGGCCAGCGCGGGGATGTACTGCGCCAGTTCGCCGCCGGTATCCGTCCGGCATTCACGCCAGGCATCATCGACGACAGCCTGTAACTGCGGCTCCCGTGCCGCGGCGAAAGCAGCACAGCAACAGCACAGCGCCAGTGCGCTGCACATCCCGCGTTTAACCAGTCTCACGGAAACTGCGGTGGCGGGCGGCGACCGTGGGTGGCCTGCTCGAAGGCATAGGCCAGTTCGATCAGCCGCGGCTCGGAGCAGGCGGTGCCGACGAAGGAGACACCGAAGGGCATGGGCAGCGGTTGCACGCCTTCGGGCGGCGGTGGATCGAGCCGGTTGGGCACTTCGCTGTAGGGAACGATGATCACCGGGTAGCCGGCCTTGTTGATGATGTTCTCGCCGTACCAGGCGGGCATCAGCAGTGCGTCGAGCTTGTTCGCCTGCAGGGCCGCGTCGATACCCTCGGTGCGCGACAGGCGGATGTCCTTGTCGCGGTCGGCGCGCCAGCGGGCGCGGTCGGCCTGGGCATCCATCTCGTCGGAGATATCCAGCTCGGCCTGGTCATACTTGATCGCACCGTCCTCCCGGTGGGCGAGGTTGAACTCGCGCAACGCGGTCAGCGAGGATAGCGGCGCCGCGTCACCGAGGCTGTCCAGCCAGGCGTTGAAATCGCGCTTCATGCCGTACTTGAGCATCACCGAGCAGTGCGCGTCGCCGCCCTTGCCCATCGCCACGTCGTAGCAGTTGCCGAACAGCAGCTGGTTGTCGTTCGGGTCCGGGGCCACCACACTGGGGATATCCGCCGGGTCGACGATAGTCGCGCCCTGCGCCTGCAGCGCTTCGATCGCCGCTTGCATCACCGCCTGGGCCTCCGGATCGAGGCCGCCCCGGGGCTCTTCCTCGCCTGGGGGCGTGACCGGATCATAAAAGAAAGCGCGCGGGATACCGATGCGCGCGCCCTTGAGTCCGTCCGTTTTCAGATGGGCAACATAGCCGCCCTCCGGCGGCGGGCAGATACCGGTCGCGCTGTCGTGGGCGTCGCTGCCCTCCATCGCACCCAGCAGTTGGGCCGCGTCGGCGACGTACTTCGCCATCGGGCCCGCGGTGTCCTGGTCGGCGGTGATCGGGATGATGCCGTAGCGGCTCACCCGCCCCACCGTCGGCTTGATCGCCACCAGCGAGGTGTTGTTGGCCGGGATCTCCATCGAACCGCTGGTCTCGGTGCCGATGTTGGCCGCCCACAGGTTCGCCGCGGTGCCCACACCGGAGCTGGAACCGCCGGTATCCAGGATACCGCGGCCATCGTCAAACCCCGGACGCGGGTCCGGGCGTGGGTCGTAGGGGTTGTAGCTGTAACCGCCGACGGCGTTGTAACCGTTGGGCATGCCGGTGGCCACCCAGTTGGCCAGCTCGGTCAGCGTGGTCTTGGCGATGATGATCGCGCCCGCTGCTTCCAGCCGGTCGACCAGGGTCGCCCGGTAGGGCGGCACGAAACCCTCGAAGGCCAGTGCGCCGCCAGTGGTGGGCATGTCGGTGGTCTGGATGTTGTCCTTGAGCGCGATGGGAATGCCGTGCAGCGGCCCTCGCACCTTCCCCTGTGCGCGCTCCGCATCGAGCTCCCGGGCGCGTTCCAGCGCGTGCGGGTTCACCGCGAGTGACGCGTGCAGTTGCGGGTCGTATTTCGCGATGCGCTCAAGGTACTGCTGCACAATGGCCTGCGAGGAGGTGCGGCCGGACGCCATGGCCGCCTGCATGTCGGCGAAACTCGCTTCCACCACGCTGAACGGTGCCGCCGGTTCGGGCTCTGCCACCTTCGGCGCCTCCCCTGCCGGGGGTTGCTGTTTGCTGCAGGCCACGAGGAGCAGCGCGGTTACCAGGAGCAGTGGGAAGCGAAGCATGCCTGCGGCGCCCTCCTTTCAATTCGGTTTCAGAAACTCACGCCCAGCTTGTGCTTGAAGGTGAACTGGATGCGGTAGTCGTCGCCGGTGCGCCCGCCGACGTCCTCGTTCTGGCCGTAGAGGAATTCCGAGCCGATCAGCAGCTCGGGATAGGGGGTGTACAGCAGGTTGGCGCTGGCGTAGATGCCGCGGTCGAACTCGTCATCGGACTGCTCGTTGCGCGGGTCCGCGTCGTTGATGGAGAAGCCCAGCGAGCTGGACCACTGTTCAGACCAGTAGCGGTCGTAATAGGCCGTGACACCGAGTACCGGCACCGCCGCGACATCGCCGTCCTCGGGTGCCAGGTTGACGCCGCCATCGTTCATGAAGCTGGAGATACCCTCGCCGTAGACCACCCCCAGCTTGAGCTGGTCGCGGCCGACGCTGTTGATGACGCCGGTGAGGTTCACGCCCCAGCCCAGTTCGTCCTCGGACTGTGAGCCGCCGGGCAGGCCGCGGGTTTCGATCGCCAGGTCGCGAATCACGCCGGCGACCTGGTAGTGACCCCAGTCGTACTCGTCGCGCCAGTGGCCGGTGAGGTCAGGATAGCGGGTCCTGGCCTTCACCGCGTTGTCGAACTCCGGCGAGAGGTCGCCGTAAATCCCGCTGTTGAAGCTGCCGTTGGGTTTCTCCAGCGCCAGCGCGAAATGCGAGGACTGGCCCGCCCAGGTGTAGCGCAGCTGCGGGTTGCGGTTGAACACCATGCCCGCCGGACCCCACCAGTCGACCACGTTGGGAAAGATGGAGATATCCATGAAGGTGGAGTTGGTCTGGCCGAAACCCAGGCCGCCCAGTTCGATCCAGGCGTGGCGCAGGTTGAACTTGGTGTCGCCCGCATCCGAGCCGGTGCCGAAGAAGTCGAACTCGAACCACGAGCGCATGGTGCCCAGCGGGGTCTGATTGCGCGCCTTGAAACCGAATGCGGTCTGCTTGACGCTCAGTACGGTGGCACCGTCGGAACCGTAAGTACCGTTGAGCGTGGGGATGGTGGATGGGCGCAGTGTCGATTCCCAGGTGGGGTCGACACGCTTGAAGTCGTAGATCGCGTCGAGCTGGATGTGGCCGTAGAGATCGATGTTCCAGTCGCGCTCTGTGTCTGCAGGTGCCGGGCTCGCGGATGGCTGTTCTGCCTCGGGATAGCGCTCCTCGGCGGCGACCTGCGCCGGCTTTGGCTGCTCTGCTTTCAGGCGCTGGATTTCCTCGCGCATCATGTCGATGGCGCGCTGCTGCTCGGCGAGCTGTGCCTCCAGCGCGCGAATGCGCTCGGCGTCTGTGGCCGGAAAGGCGGCGGCAGTGAAAAAGCAGAGGCAAAGGGCAGGCAGCACAAAGCGTGGAAATAGCATGCGAGGATCCCCCTACCTGAAGTACCTGATTGTTTTTACCGGCAATAACCGGGCGTTTGGCACTGTATTGAAACTAGCAGCCTCGCACGATCTGTCAATCCGGTAAAGGCAACCTACAGGTATTGCGCGCGGGCCTCGCGCGCCGGAGCCACGGCCGCCGTGCCGTAATCCGGAACCAGCGCGCTCAACTCGTCGAGCAGGCCGTACTCCGCATCGGAAAGCTTCACGTCGACTGCGCGCAGGTTGGAGGCGACCTGGTCTGGCCGGGTCGCGCCGGTTATGACGCTGGTGGTCGCCTTTTCGCGCAGCAGGAAGGCCAGCGCTATTTCCGCCGCGCTGACATCACGCCCTTCGGCCATGTCGCGCATCGCGTCGACGATGTCGTGCACCCGGTCGTGGCCCAGCATCGGCGCGACGCGGCCGCCGCGGCGACCGGGCTGGTCCGAGCTGCCGTCGCGGCGGTACTTGCCGGTGAGCACACCGCCCAGCAGCGGCGCCCAGGCCATGATGCCCACGCCCTCGGAGCGCGCCAGCGGAACGACCTCGCGCTCCAGGCCCCGCGAGGCGATGGACCAGTGGCTCTGCACCACCTCGAACCGGGCCAGGCCTTCACGCTCGGAAATACCCAGGGACTTCATGATTTCCCAGGCGTGGAAGTTGGAGCAGCCTGCGTAGCGGATCTTGCCGTCGCGCACCAGGTCGTCGAAGGCGCGCAGGGTTTCCTCCAGCGGCGTCACCGGGTCGAACATGTGCAGCATATACACGTCGATGTAGTCGGTGTTGAGCCGCCGCAGGCTGTTCTCGCAGGCCTGCACCAGGTGCTTGCGCGAGGCGCCGCCGTTGTTGGGGCTCTCGCCCAGCGGCATGCCGCCCTTGGTGCAGATGACGATGTCTCCGCGGTCGATTCCCAGGTCGCGCAGCGCCTGGCCGATCAGCGTTTCCGACTCGCCGCTGGCGTAGCCGTCGGCGGTATCGATGAAATTGATTCCGCCCTCGACGGCGCGGCCGATGACTGCATTCACCGCGGCCTGGTCGAGGCCGCCGAGTTCCTTCCAGAATTCCAGGCTGGCGCCGCCGAAGGTGTTGGTGCCCAGGCACAGCTCCGAGACCAGCAGGCCGGAGCGACCGAGTTTGCGATACTGCATGCGCTTCCATCCCGTATTATTTGCGAGCGCCACATTGTCCACGCGGCGGGGAGCGCGATGCAAGGCGCATGTGCTTTAATATCCCGGCTCCCGCTTACGCGATGCGCTTGCTTCACAGCGGCAAACACTACGAGGACAGTTCCATGGCCATCTCCCTGTACCAGGCAACCATCCCCACGTTCATCCAGATCGCCGGTGCGACGCGCCAGTTGCTGGACAAGGCCGAGAGCTGGTGCGACGAGCAGGGCCTGGCGCCGGCCGCGCTGATCGACGCGCGCCTGATCGACGACATGTGGCCCTTTGCCTTCCAGATCGAGTCGGTGCGAACCCACACCGCACGCGCCCTCGACGCGTTGCATACGGGCAGGTTCTCGCCGCCGAACGATCCGCTTGCAACGGATTTCGCCGGCCTCAAGCGCGTGGTCGACGAGGCACTGTCGGCGCTGGCGGCTGTCGACGAAGGCATGCTGGAAAGCTTCGAGGGCAAGATCGTGCACTTCGAAGCCGGCGACTACAAGTTCGATTTCGACGCCCCGGATTTCCTGTTGTCCTTCGCCCAGCCCAACCTGATGTTCCACGCATCCACCGCCTACGGCATCCTGCGCGCGCAGGGCGCCCCCGTGGGCAAGCTCGATTTCCTCGGCGCGATCCGCATTCGCCCGAACTGAACGCGTCCCGCGCCGGCACACCACACGGAAGGAGGAGCCCCCATGCAGGATGAATACCGCATACACGACGAGGCCGGTATCGAGGCCGTACTCGGCGAGCCCATGGAGTTCGTGCGCGCCAAGGTCGTCACGCAACTGGACCCGGCCATGCTCGAGTTCATCGCCCGCGCACCACTGGTATTCGTTTCCACCATCGACGCCAACGGCCACGTCGACGTGTCGCCCAAGGGCGATCCCGGTGGATTCGTGCAGGCGCCGGACTCGCATACGCTGCTGTTGCCCGAGCGGCCCGGCAACCGCCTGACCTTCGGCTTTCGCAACATCCTGCGCAACGGTGAGATCGGCCTGATTTTTGTCGTACCCCGCCAGCGCGAAACCCTGCGAATCAAGGGCCGGGCAACGCTGCACCGCGACCCCGAAATGCTGGAGAGCATGACGGTCGGCGGCAAGCCCGCGCTGATGTACACCCGGGTGGAGATCGCCGAGTGCTTCTTCCACTGCGGCAAGGCGCTGATACGCTCGAAGCTCTGGCAGCCCGATGCATGGGACGACTACGCCGGCTCCCTGGGTGCGCGCAGCTTCGCCTCATCCCTGAGTGGTTCTGCCGATGACGAGGCCGTTCAGGCGACGCAGGAGCGACTCGATAGCGCCTACCGGGACGAGCTTTACTGAGAGGGGAACCCATGCAGGCGCAAATCCGCAAACAGGATCTCGGCCAGGAGTTCTACACCGAGGAACGCTGTTTTATCACCGAGCTTTCCAACATCGAGGACGACCCGGAAGTCTCCATCGCCCGCGCCCGGGTCGAGCCGGGCATCACCACCCGCTGGCACCGGCTGAAGGGCACCGCGGAGCGCTACGTGATCCTCGAGGGCAGCGGCATGATGGAGGTGGGCGATGTGCCGGCGCAGCCGGTCGGCCCCGGCGACGTGGTGCTGATCCCGCCGATGGTGCGCCAGCGCATCACCAACACCGGCAATGGCCAGCTGGTCTTCCTCGCGATCTGTTCACCGCGTTTCCGGCCCGAGGTGTACGAGGACCTGGGGGAGTGCGCCTGAGGCGCGGCGGGGACTCATGTACTACGGCGAACGTTTCAACAGCATCTCGCACCTGGTCGGCGCGGTGCTGGCACTGGTGGGACTGGGCTCGCTGCTGACCCTGTCCATTCACGAGCGCGACTGGCGCATGATCGCCAGCTTCAGCATTTTCGGCGTGACCCTGGTGTTGATGTACACCATGTCCACGCTGTACCACAGCTTTCCCATGCCGCGGGCGAAACGCGTGTTCCGCAAGCTGGATCACTCGTCGATCTACCTGCTGATTGCCGGGACCTACACCCCGTACATGATGGTGTCGCTGTGGCAGGGGAAGGGGCCGGCGATGCTCGCCGCGATCTGGCTGCTGGCCCTCGGCGGGCTGGTGATGGACAACCTGATCAGGCGCCGCATCATCGCGCTGCAGGTTGCGATCTACCTGCTGATGGGCTGGATCAGCGTGCTGGTGTTCAGCAGCCTGCAGCAGGCGATTCCCCCCGCGGGTATCGACTGGCTGATCGTCGGCGGCCTGTCATATACGCTGGGGGTGATTTTCTACATTCTCGACAAGCTGGGGAAACTGCAGCACGCACACGGCATCTGGCACCTGTTCGTGCTGCTGGGCTCGATCGCCCACTACATTTCCATCAACGGCTACGTGCGGCCCCTGTAGCGGACGCGGCGCGGTTGCCGCCACCCTGGTTGCGGTTGCCGCTGTTGCGATTGCCGCTGCTGCTGCGATTGCTGCTGTTGCCGCGACCGCTACTGCTGCGGCCACCGCCATTGCGGCCACTGCTGTCGCGACCACCATTGCCGCGGCCGCCTTCGCTGCGGCTGCCTTCGCTGCGACGGCCGCCGTCACGATTGCCACCCTCGCGATTACCACCCTCACGATTGCCGCCCTGGCGAGCGTCCGCCCCGCGGCCGCGACCGCCGCGGCTGCGCTGGGAGCGCGCCGCGGCGCCCTGCTTCACCGCCGGCGCGCGATGGTGTGAACCGGATTCCGGCACACTGTGTTCCGGCTCGAAATCCTCGATCTCCACCCGCGGAATCTGCTGCTTGGTCAGGCGCTCGATGGCGCGCAGCTGGTCGATCTCGTCCGCCGACACCAGCGAGACCGCCTCGCCGCTGGCACCGGCGCGGCCGGTGCGGCCGATGCGGTGCACGTAATCCTCGGGCACGTTGGGCAGGTCCAGGTTGACCACGTGGGGCAGCTGGTCGATGTCGATGCCGCGGGCGGCGATATCGGTGGCCACCAGCACCTGTACCTTGTTGCGCTTGAAGTCGTCCAGCGCCTTGGTGCGCGCGCTCTGACTCTTGTTGCCGTGGATCGCGGCGGCGCGGATACCGGCGGCCTCGAGTTGTTTGGCAATCTTGTTGGCGCCGTGCTTGGTGCGGCTGAACACCAGCACCTGGTGCCACTGGTTGCTCTGTACCAGGTGAATCAGCAGCTTGGTCTTCTTCGCCTTGTCCACCGGGTGGATCACCTGGCTGACACGCTCCACCGTGGTGTTGCGCGGGGCGACGTCCACTTCCAGCGGGTCGTGCACCAGGCCCTTGGCCAGGGCGCGGATCTCGTCGGAGAAGGTCGCGGAGAACAGCAGGTTCTGGCGCTTTTGCGGCAGCAGCCGGAGGATGCGCTTGATGTCGTGGATGAAGCCCATGTCCAGCATGCGGTCGGCTTCGTCCAGCACCAGGATTTCCAGGCGCGAGAAGTCCACCGCGTCCTGTCCGTGCAGGTCCAGCAGGCGACCCGGGGTCGCCACCAGCACGTCCACGCCGCGCTGCAGCTTCTTGATCTGCGGGTGGATGCCCACGCCGCCGAATACCACCGCGCTGCGCAGCGGCAGGTGCTGGCCGTAGGTGGCGACGCTGTCGCCTACCTGTGCGGCCAGTTCGCGGGTCGGGGTGAGCACCAGCGCGCGGATGCGCCGGGCGCCGGCGGGGTTGCCCTCGGCCAGGCGCTGCAGCAGGGGCAGCGTGAAGCCGGCGGTCTTGCCGGTGCCGGTCTGTGCAGCGCCCATGAGGTCGCGGCCCTTGAGCACGGCGGGAATGGCCTTGGCCTGGATGGGCGTGGGCGAGGTATAGCCTTCGGCGGCGACTGCGTCGAGCAGTTCACGGCGCAGACCGAGGTCGGAAAATTGCATTCAGTAACCTGATGAAGAAAGTAAATCGGGAGTTAAGTCTTTAGGCGGGGGGCTTTAGCCAGCCGCGCACTATAGCCGATGGCGCGCCCGGGCTCCAGTGAATATTACCCTTTCTGCAGGGCCTGCTGGGCCTGCTCCTTTTGTTCCGCGGGCACCGCACGCGCCGCCAGCGCCAGTGTCCACTTGCGCGGCAGCAGGCTGAGCAGGCGCATCGTGCTGCGGAAACGCCAGCTGGCGCTGACCACCACCGGCTTCACGCCCAGCGCGCGAATCGCCTCGGCGGCGACCGCCTCCGGCAGGCGCATGCCGCGCATCTGCGCTTTGTCGTAGCCCTGCAGGGTCGGCGCCTCGGTGTCGGTGAGGCCCGGGCAGAGCACGAGCACGTCGACGCCGCTGCCGAGATTTTCGCCGTACAGCGCCTCGCCGAGGCTTTTGGCGAAAGCCTTGCTGGCGGAGTATCCGGCGGAACCGGGCAGGCCGAAGAAGGCCTCGACGGAAGAGGTGATGATCAATCCGCCCCGGCCGCGCTGGCGCAAACGCGGCAGGAACTCGTAGGCAAGTTGCATGGGCACGTGGCAGTTCACCTCCAGCATGCGCTCCAGCGCGGCCGGGTGCATCTCCTGGTGCAGGCCCTTGAAACCGAAGCCGGCGTTGCTGACCACCAGGCCGATGTCGCGGCCCTCGCAAGCGGCGAGGATCTGCTGCAGGTAGTCCTTGTCGCCGAGGTCCAGCACCAGCGGCGCGACCATCACGCCGTGGTGATAGCGCAGCTCGCCGGCCAGCTGTTCCAGCCGGGCGCGCCGGCGTGCGGTGATGACGAGGTTGAAGCCGCGGGCGGCCAACTGGCGGGCGAAGGCCATGCCGATGCCGGAGGAGGCGCCGGTAACCAGCGCCCAGGGGCCGTATTTTGACAGTGCGGAAGTCTTGGGCATGCGCTGCGATTCACGTGTCGGTGTAGTTACAGGATAGCCCCTACTCTAACCCGATTCCCGCGCCCGTGCGCCTCACCTGCCGTGAAACTCCGGGTCGCGCTTGCCCACCGCGGCCATCGCGCCCTCCCGCGCGTCCTCGCTACTGAAGGTTTCCAGCTGCAGGCGCTCCTCGTCGTCCAGCTGGGCGGCAAAACCGGACTCCCAGCTCTGCCACAGCAGCCGGCGCATGCGCGCCAGCGCCTGGGTCGGTCCGATGGCCAGTTCCCCGGCCAGCGCCATGCTCTGCTGCTCGAACACATCGTCGTCGAACACCCGGTTCACCAGCCCCCACTCAAGCGCCTGCTCCGCCGGCAGGCGCCGGCCCAGCAGCAGCAGTTCCTTCGCCTTCGCCCAGCCGACCAGCTTGGGCAGCATCCAGCTCAGGCCGCCGTCCGGGGACACGCCGATCTTGCTGAACGCGGCGAGGAAATAGGCCGAGCGCGCGGCCACCACCATGTCGCCGGCCAGCGCGTAGGAGAATCCCAGCCCGGCGGCGGGACCGTTGACCGCGGTGATCACCGGGTAGGGCAGCTCGCGCAGCAGCTTGAGCACGTAGTGGTGGTGTGTGCCCAGGCTGACCGGGTCGGACTGTGCCCGGGCCGCATCGCTGCCGGCGATCATCCCCAGGCTGCCGCCGGAGCAGAACCCGCGGCCCGCGCCCGTCAGCAGCAGGCAGCGAAAACCGCTGGCGGGATCGGCGGCGCGGCGCACCGCCTCGCGCAGCTCGCCGGCCATTTCGCTGTCCAGGGCGTTGAGCGTCGCGGGATTGTTGAGGGTGATGCGGAAGACCGGGCCGATGGTCTCGGTGAGCACGCTCGCCATGATTATTTCCTGCGGGGAATATTGACACGAATATTCCATATTGACACCATAGTGTCAATTTTAGGATTCCAGGTGCATGCAACAATGACCACCCCGGTAACGCTGTCGGAAGCACAGGTCGAACAGTACCAGCGCGATGGCGCGGTCCTGCTCAAGGGCATTCTCACCGGCGAGGAACAGCAACTGCTGGAGCGCGGCGTGGAGGAATCCTACGCCAACCCCGGCAGGCGCTCGGCACGGGCAAAGGACGCGCAGGGCCGCGGCGAGACCTTCCTCGAATCCTTCCCCAGCCGGGTCAGCAGCCCGTCGCTGAAGCAGATGCTGGAAATCGGGCGCATACCCGAGATCGCCGCGCGCATGCTGCGCGCCAGCTCCGCGCAGCTGGTGCTGGACCAGATCTTCTACAAGAACAGCGGCACCATCATCCCCACGCCCTGGCACCAGGACACCCCCTACCTGCGGGTGCGCGGGGACGACATGATCCGGGTCTGGATCACCCCGGACTACTCGCCGAAGGAACTCACCGTGCAGATCATCCGCGGGTCGCACCGCTGGGGCATCGTCTTCGACCCGCGGCTGGCCGGGGAGACCAACGTCCGCAACACCGGCGAAGGCAAGATGATCCAGATGAGCAACGAAGGCTATATCGGACCCGCCGTGCCGGATATCGCCCGCTACCCCGAAAGTTTCGACATCCTCAGCTGGGACGTGGAGCCCGGCGATGCGCTGGTCTTCAACGGCAACATGCTGCACGCGGCCGGCGGCGCCGAGGACTACCCCCACCGGCGGCGCGCCTACACCACCATGTGGGCCGGCCCGGAGCTGCGCTACATCGCACCGCCGAATAACGCCATCCCCACGCTGGCGGAGATCAACAAGGTCGAGGTGCCCTACGACTCGCGGGTGGGCGACTACCCCGACGCCTTCCCGGTGGGGTGGCGGGCGTGAGCCGCATCCGCTCGAACCCGCTGATCCAGCTGGTCGACGAGGTGGCGCGACTGCAGGGCCGCATCGGCAGCCTGTTCGGCGCGGTGCACGCGCAGAGCGGCCTGCGCCCGATGGAAGACCTGGTGCTCAACGCAATCGTCGAGGCGGACACGCCGCCGACCGTCCCGCAGATCGGCCGCAGCCTCGGGCACCCGCGGCAGGTGATCCAGCGCGCGGTCAACACCCTGCTCACCGACGGTTTCCTCGAACGCCTGCCCAACCCGGATCACAAGCGCGCGCCGCTGTTCGCGCTGACGGCCAAGGGCGAGCGGCTGAAGGAGCACACCGACCGCATGGCGCTGGAAATCGCCGACGGCTTCCTGCAGCAGGACGACCCCGAGCGCTGCAAGCGCCTGGTGGGGGAGTTGCGCGAGCTGCGCAAGTCGCTGGAAGCGTTCGCTCGGGACACGCGCCCCGGGGATACACAGTAATGCCGATCGCCGTGATGTCCGACACCCTCGGCCCCCTCGACAACTACAGCCTGCGCGAATTCGACCCCGGCTCGCCCGGACCCGGAGAGGTGCGCATCGCCATTCGCGCGGCCGGTGTCAGCTTCGTCGACGTCCTCAATGCCACCGGCCGCTACCAGGGCAAGGCGCCGGTGCCGTTCATTCCCGGCAGCGAATTCGCCGGCGTGGTCGACGCGGTCGGCGCGGGTGTCGAGTCGCTGCAGCCGGGCCAGCGCGTCATGGCCACTGCCTGGGGCGGCGCCTTTGCCGAGTTCATCAAACTGCCCGCCGATGCTGTGAGCCCCGTTCCCGAGGGCATGCCCTTCGACGCGGCGGCGGTGTTCCGGGTGAGCGCGCTCACCGCCTGGCACGCGCTGGTGGACCGCGCCCGGCTGCAGCCCTCGGAGACACTGCTGGTACTCGGCGCCGGCGGGGCCACCGGTTACGCGGCGGTGCAAATCGGCAAATACCTCGGCGCGCGGGTCATCGCCTCCGCCTCCACGCCCGATAAACGCGCAATGGCGCTGGCTGGCGGCGCCCATGCAGCAGTGGACGCCCGTGCGAAGGACTGGCGCGACGCGGTAAAGCGGGCCGGCGAGGGCCGCCCTGTCGACGTGGTCTTCGACCCGGTGGGCGGTACCGCCACGGAGGCCGCATTCCGCTGCCTCGGCTACGAGGGCCGCCACCTGGTGGTGGGCTTCCCCGCGGGCATCGCCGCGCTGCCGACCAACCTGCCCCTGCTCAAGGGCGCCAGCCTGGTCGGGGTGAACCTGCAGCAGCAGTCGCTGGGCGCGCCGCAGACCGCCGCCGCCAACGCCCGGAAACTGCAGCAGCTGGCCGCGCAGGGACTGTTTCACCCGGTCATTGCCGCGAGCTACCCCATGGCCCGGTTCGCCGAGGCGATGGCGGAAACGGAGGCGGGTCGCTCCGCCGGCAGAATCGTCCTGAGCATGGATTGAACGCGCCCGCGCGAGGCCTGGTTGAGCCGCCCCCGCCTGCGAACTACACTCCTCCACGTCTGCGGCCCACGGCCGCCCACCGCAAGGAGATGCGCGTGAAGCGATTCGCAACGCTGTTTGCCCTGCTTGTCCTGTCCACCGCGCTCAGCGGTTGCGGCTACAACAAGCTCACCGCCGGCGACGAGCACGTCAAGGCCGCCTGGTCCGAGGTGCTCAACCAGTACCAGCGCCGCGCGGACCTGGTCCCCAACCTCGTGCGCACCGTCGAGGCCTTCGCCAAACAGGAGCGCGACGTGCTGGTCGGCGTCACCGAGGCGCGCTCGAAGGTCAGCTCCATCCAGGTCAACCCCGACATGGTCAACGACCCGCAGGCGATGCAGCAGTTCCAGCAGGCGCAGGGCCAGCTTACCGGCGCCCTGTCCCGCCTGCTGGTCACGGTGGAGCGCTACCCCGAACTGAAATCCGACGCCAACTTCCGCGACCTGCAGGCGCAGCTCGAAGGTACGGAAAATCGCATCACGGTTGCGCGCAACCGCTACATCGACGCGGTGCGCGAGTACAACACCATGGCGCGCTCGTTCCCCACCAATCTCACCGCGATGCTGTTCGGCTTCGAGGTGAAGCCGTCCTTCGCGGTGGACAACGAGGCGGAAATCGCCAAACCGCCCGAGGTGAAGTTCAACAGCGGCGACTGAACCCTTGAGCGCCCTGCCCCGCCTGTTCGCGATTTGCTGGCTGGCGCTGTTCGCGGCGCTGGCCGCGGCGCAATCGCTGCAGCCGGTACCCAAACTCAGCGCGCGGGTCACCGACCTCACCGGCACGCTGGACGCGCAGCAGCGCGCCGCGCAGGAGAGCAAACTCGCCACACTGGAATCTGAAACCGGCAGCCAGGTCGCCGTGCTGCTGGTGGACACCACCCAGCCAGAGGACATCGCCGCTTACGCCATCCGCGTCGTCGATGCCTGGAAGCTGGGCCGGGATAAATTCGACGACGGCGTGCTGTTCCTGGTGGCGCTCAAAGACCGCCGCATGCGTATCGAGGTCGGCTACGGGCTGGAGGGCGCCATCCCCGACGCGCGGGCGAAACAGGTCATCGAGGATATCGTCACGCCAGAGTTTCGCGGCGGTAACATCTACGCCGGCATCGACGCCGGTACCACGGCGATCGGCAAACTGGTGCGCGGCGAGGAACTGCCGCCACCCGAGCGCAACACCGTCACCGAACTGATGGCGAACGACTCGGTGGCCACGGCAATCCCCTTCCTTTTCATTCTCGCCTTCTTCATCGGCGGCGTGCTGCGCGGCCTGTTCGGCAGGGTGTGGGGGGCCCTCGCCACGGGCGGCCTGGTCGGCATCGTCGCCTGGGCCATGGTCGGCATCCTGCTGGTCGCCGCGGGCGCCGCAGTGTTTGCCGTTGTCCTGACCCTGCTGGGCGGGCTGCGCGGCGGCAGCTGGTCCAACCGCGGCGGCTTCGGCGGCGGCTATGGCGGCGGTTTCGGCGGTGGCGGAGGATTCAGTGGCGGCGGCGGGTTCAGCGGCGGCGGTGGCGGCTTCGGTGGCGGCGGCGCATCGGGAGGTTGGTGAGGGATGAACCGAATTCTGGCAAACCTGTTGACCACTCGACACTCGCTGCGCCGAGCCTTCCCGCAACGGGTGCTCGACGCCATCGAGGCGGCCATCGGCGCCTCGGAACGGGAGCACTCCGGGGAGTTGCGCTTCGCCGTGGAAACCGCGCTGGAACTGCCGGCGACCCTGCGCGGCGTCACCGCCCGCGAGCGCGCCATCGAGGCCTTCGCCCGCCTGCACACCTGGGATACCGAGGCCAACAACGGGGTACTGGTCTACATACTCCTGGCGGAGCGCGATATCGAGATCATTGCGGACCGCGGCTTCAACGGCCGCGTCGATGCCGCTCAATGGGAGGCGGTCTGCCGCGAGATGGAAGCGGCCTTCGCCCGCGGCGAATTCGAGTCCGGGTCGCTGCAGGGCGTCCGCCGCATCACCGCGCTCATTGCGGAGCACTTCCCGCCGCGCGATGACGACCGCAACGAACTACCCGACCGGCCGGCACTGCTGTAGGAGCCTGCTACGCAGGCGATCGCCTCGGTCCGCGTTCGGGCGGAGCCTCGTAGGAGCCTGCTACGCAGGCGATCGCCTGCGTAGCAGGCTCCTACGATGCGGCGCAAAGAGAAGTCATATCCCAGGCCGGACGACAGCGCGCTCGATCAGCGCGGCGAAGGGCGCGTCGGGGCGCAGGCTGCCAAAGGTGGCGCCGCCCTCCCCGCCCAGGCGATGGCGGCAGAAGGTCTCGGCGATTTCGCTGTGGTCGCCCTCCAGCAACACCGCTGCCTGCAGCGCCAGCGCCGCGCGCTCGACGATGTGGCGGCTGCGCAGTTCAAGGTTTTCCACGTCGTCGAAGTCAGCGGCCAGCCGCTGCACGGCGTTATCGAAATCGGGGTGCCGGCCACGGGCCGTGCCGAGTACCGCGAACAGCGCCTCGCGGGTTTCCGGCTCGCGACGCAGGGCGCGCAGCACGTCCAGGCACTGCACGTTGCCGGCGCCCTCCCAGATCGAGTTGAGCGGCGCCTGGCGGTACAGGCGCGGCATCACGGTATCCTCCACGTAGCCGATACCGCCGAGGCACTCCTGCGCCTCGTTCACCTGCGGCGGCGTGCGCTTGCAGATCCAGAACTTGCCGATGGCGGTGGCGATGCGCGCGAAGGCCGCCTCCTGCGGGTCGCGCGGCGCGGCGTCGATGGCGCGGGCGACGCGCATGGCCAGCGCGGTCGCCGCTTCCGATTCCAGCGAGAGATCCGCGAGCACGTTGCGCATCAGCGGCTGGTCGATAAGCAGCTTGCCGAAGGCGCTGCGCCCGCGGGCGTGGTGCACCGCCTGCACCAGCGCCTGGCGCATAAGCGCTGCCGAGCAACTCATGCAGTCCAGCCGGGTCAGCGCCACCATCTCTAGAATGGTCGGTACGCCGCGCCCTTCGTCACCCACCAGGTATGCCTGCGCATGCTGGAACTCGACTTCGGCGGAGGCGTTGCTCCAGTCGCCCAGCTTGTCCTTCAGGCGCTGGATCTCCACCGCGTTGCGCTGGCCATCCGGCAGGATGCGCGGCACCAGGAAGCAGCTCAGTCCGGCGTCGGCCTGTGCCAGCACCAGGTGGGCGTCGCACATGGGCGCGGAAAAAAACCACTTGTGGCCGACCAGCGAGTAGCTGCCATCCGCCTGTCGCTGCGCCCGGGTGGTGTTGGCGCGCACGTCGGAGCCACCCTGCTTTTCCGTCATGCCCATACCGATGGTGCAGGCGGTCTTTTCCGCCATCGGCAGGTCGCGTGCATCGTATTCAGTGGCGGTGAGCTTCGCGATCCAGTCCTCCGCCCACTCGCCCGCGTGGCGCAGGGCGGGAATCGCCGCGTAGGTCATGGACATCGGGCAGGCGGTGCCGGCGTCCGCCTGTGAGCCCAGGTAGATCACCGCGGCCCGCGCCACGTGGGCACCTATCTTGTCCGCGTTGCGCCAGGCGAAGCTGTGCATGCCGTAGTGCATGGCCAGTTGCATGATGCGGTGGTAGGCGGGGTGGAACTCCACCGCGTCGATGCGGTGGCCGTAGGCGTCGAAGGGATGCAATTGCGGCCGGTGGCGGTTGGCGGTAAAGCCCAGTTCGACCAGTTCGCCGCCGACCGCAGCGCCGTATTCCTGCAGGTGGGACTGCGCCCAGTTTGCCCCCTCGCGCGCCACTGCCTCGCGCAGGGCCGGGTCGCTGGTCCAGGCGTTGTAGTCGCGCAGGGCGGCGGGCTGGTTTTCGACGGTGTGGGTGAGGAACTGGTCGCTGGGGGACATGGCGGCCTCCACTGGGTTTGTCGGGCGCTCTCGCAACCGCGCTCTAGACCCGGCCCTTGAGCTCCACGTTGTTGCCCTCCGGGTCCTTCAGGTAGATCGACGGGCCCATGCCGCTGGAGCCGTAGCGATGCTCGACCTCGTCGTGCACCACGCCGTGCAGGCGCAGGTGCGCGACGATGGCCTCCTCGTCCCAGGGCTCGACCTGGAAGCACACGTGGTCCATGTTCGGCGCGCCCTGATCCGGCGGCTGCCCGCCCTTCCTGCCGAGCGGGCCGTCCACATCGACCAGGTCGATCAGCGACAGCCCGGCGCGCAGCTGGGCCAGGCCCAGCTCGCCGGGCCCGCGCTCCAGGCGGCAACCGAGCACGTCGCGGTAGAAGGACACCATCACCTCGAGGTTGCGGGCGCGGATCACCACGTGGTCCAGGTGTGTGAGATTGATCGGGTTGGCTGTCATGGCGCCAGTATAGTTACATCGCGGCGAGTTCGTCGAAGATTTCCGCCACCCGGTCCGCCTCGGTGATCATCAGGTCGTGGCCGGTGTCCACCACCCAGAACCGGCCCTGGCACATCTCCCGCAGGGCGTCGTGGAACTCCTCGGGCATGTTCTCGGCACACACGATGAAGGACTGCGGCAGCGCGCGCACCCGCGCCTCGTCCTGCAACTCGAGTTTCTGCGCGAAGCAGGCGAAGGGATGGGGTGTCAGCTTCGGCGCCATCCAGGCGATCTGCTCCGGGTCGGTCACGCCGTAGTAGCCGTAGGGCAGTTCGTCGGCAAACAGCACCAGTTCCACCCCGTCGATGGTGCGGCTGAGCTCCCGCGTCGCCGCCATCATCTCGCCGGCGACATCCACCAGCGACTGGCCGTTCATAGGGAAGGCCGCGTCCAGGTAGACCACGTTGCCGATGCGCTCCGGCGCGCGGTCCGCCACCCCGGTGATCACCATGCCGCCGTAGCTGTGGCCGACGAGGTAGACATCGTGCAGGTCCTCGAAGCGCAGCAGGTTCACCACGTCCGTAATATGGGTATCGAGGTTGATATCCGGGTTGAGCAGGTGTTCGCGTTCGCCGAGGCCGGTGAGGGTGGGTGTGTAGACCTCGTGGCCCTTCGCGCGCAACAGCCGCGCCACCGGCTGGTAGCACCAGCCCCCGTGCCCGCCGCCGTGTACCAGTACAAAAGTCGCCATGCCAAATCCTCCGGGATAGTGTCGGCGCCATCGCGCCCCGCGTTATGTTATCGGCTGGTAACTTATGACTGGCGACCGGAGTTTGTCAACCACTGTATACTCGCTTGCCATGAACGAACCCGCACAAAAGAAACGGCGCAACGCCGCCGCCACCCGCGCCCGCATACTCGCCGCGGCGCAGAAGTCGTTCTCGGAAAAGGGTTATGCGAGCACGGGTATTCGCGAGATCGCGGCGATGGCCGATGTCAGCTCGCCCATGCTGCTGCGCTATTTCGGCTCCAAGGCGGGGCTGTTCGAGGCCGCGCTGGTGGACGCGGTGCGCTTCGACGGCCTGCTGCAGCAGGACCGGGCCGGTTTCGGCCAGCGCCTGGCGCAGTTGTTCATGAACGCCGAACTGGACCTGACGCCGCCGGCGATGATCGCGCTGTCCACCGGCGACGAACAGGCCCGGGAGATCACCACCCGGGTGGCCGAGCAACAGCTGTTGAAGCCGCTCGCCGCCTGGCTGGGCGCGCCGGACGGCCGGGTGCGCGCCGCCGAGATCTTCATGCTCTCGACCAGTTTCGTGCTCTACACGCGGCAGATTCCGCTGCTGCCGGCGCGCGGCAGCGCCCGCAAAAAGCTCGCCAACTGGCTGGCGAACACCGTGCAGGCGATCGTCGACGCCGGCTGAGGCCGCGAAATCGCGGCACGTATTTACTGTATGGTAAGCACCGGCGGAATGAACGCTTCCCGCGCCGCCTGCACGATCAGGTCCGCGTCTTCCGCCAGCAGGAACCCCTTGTTCACCGCGTCGGCGGCGGCGTCCTGTACTGCCACCACGTAGGCTTCGTGGTCGGGGTAGAGCGACAGCAGCGTGCCATCGTCGAGGAACTCCGTGGTACCGAACAGCGCGCAGACGCTGCCGTCCTCGATATTGCCCTGCCCCGCGCCGGAAAAGCGCGCGATGGGCGCATCGACATAGGGCGTGCGCACACCGCCCAGTACATTGCCGTGTTCGTCGAACTGGTACTCGGTACCGGCGTCGTTGGTGGCCAGCCGCTCGGCCTCCGGCGGCGCCACGCCATCCACCAGCCAGCGATTGAGCGCGTCGATACCCGCCTTGGCGACGAAGTGCAGCGGGCCGCTGTTGATCGGCTTGTCGCAGGAAATAAAGCCCGGCGCCGGCGTGGCGTTTTCCACCACGGCCGCCACCGAGGGATCGTCACCCAGGTCGAAGCGACCGGCTATCGCGACGTAGATATCCGCGTGCGCCGTACCCGGCACCTCCCAGAGGCGGAAGGTATCGCTGTCGTCCTGGCGGTCCGCGATGGTACCCAGCGGCAGCACGTCGGTCTCGGTCTGCAACAGCAGAACCGGCTTGCCCAGGTCGCCGCGAAAACGCACCACCGCCGGCGCGGGGATGTCGGGCTGCGGCGACTGCGACAGCGGCGCGGCGGCGACATCGCCGATATGCACGCGACTGTGGATGAAGTAACCGTCGATGAGATCCGTGCGCCGGCCCAGGGTATTGACGTAGGTGGTCAGGTAAAACGCCGACTGGGATTCGCCGGCGGCGATAACACGCTGCGCCTGCAGGTCGCCCAGCGGCGCGACGCTGCCGGGATGGCGGACCGCCTGCACCGCCTGGGTGAAGATGTCGTAGGCGAAGCTGTCGCCGGGGTGGTTGAGGCTGCCGTAGCGCTCGGGGTCGGCTTCCTTCAGCGGCGGCGATACCACGTCGCCGAAATACAGGTCGCCACCCTCGATGCCCACGCGCTGGGCCGAGACACCTACCCAGGCATAGCCGCGACGGATAAGCTCCGTGTGCAGCGTGACCCAGTCCGCGGGACCGTCGGCACCTGCGGTGACGTTGAGCCACTCGACGACCACCGTGCCGTTGAACTTCGTCGGGTCGCTCGGCCGGTAGACCACCAGGCGCGACTTGTAGTCGGCGGAATCGCCGCGCTTTACCTGCCAGTACCCGTCCTCGCCGAGCTGGTTGTCATTGCGCCAGGCGTACGCAGTACCGCTGAAGAAATACTCGGATTGCTCGTATCCCACGTCGGCGAGATTGAACAGCGTACCCAGCAGCAGGGGATTGCCCGCTATCGGGCCCTCGACGACGGGGTCCGACACCTCCAGTTGCGGGTAGTGTGAACTATTGGAACTGCCGCAGGCAGCGAGGCAAAGAGTCATGAAAATCGGAACGAGCAGGCGCCCGTTGATGCGCAGGTCGGTCATGAGTCGCTTCCTTGTCGATATTATTATGCTTCCCGCGCACCCGGCCAGCGCGCGAACGGGTCCAGAATAGCAGATGGCGGGCCCGCGGGCCCGACCCGGTTATACGGCGGTGGTCTATGCTTGGTGGCGAACCGCCACAGGAGGGCTACGCCATGTCTCTCACGATTTCCCCACGCTCCCGCAAGCGTTTTACCTGCCGGCCCGGCATCCTCCTGTTGCTGCTGTGTTGCTGCCCGCTCGCTGGCGCTGCCGGCGACTGGCCCGCGGGCCGCCTGGTCGACATGTCCTGGCCCTACGACAGCAGCACCATCTACTGGCCCACGGAGAAAGGCTTCGAGAAAACCACCCGCGCCGAGGGCATGACCGACAAGGGTTATTACTACTCCGCCTACTCGATCTGCACCGCTGAACACGGCGGCACCCACCTGGACGCCCCGGTGCATTTCGCCGAGGGAAGGCACACCGCGGACCAGGTGCCGGTCGAGCGCCTGATGGGCCCGGCGGTGGTGATCGACGTCAGGCAAAAGGTCGCGGGGGATGTCGACTACCTGGTCTCGGTGGCGGACATCGCCGGCTGGGAGAGTCGCCACGGGCCGATTCCGGATGGCAGCATCGTGCTGCTGCGCACCGGCTTCGGCCAGTTCTGGCCGGACCGCCTGAAATACCTCGGCACCGATGCCAGGGGTGAGGGAGCGGTGGCGCAGTTGCACTTCCCGGGCCTGTCCGCGCAGGCCGCAAAGATGCTGGCCGAGGACCGCAACATCGACGCCGTCGGGATCGATACCGCGAGTATCGACTACGGCCAGTCGAAGGACTTCATGGCGCACCGCATCCTGCTGGGCGCCAACATCCCGGTGTTCGAGAACGTGGCGCGGCTGGAAGAGTTACCCGAAACCAGCGCGCACATCGTCGCGCTGCCGATGAAGATCGCCGGCGGCAGCGGCGCGCCGCTGCGCATCGTCGGTGTCGTGAAATAGCCCGTTCAGATCAGGGCGTGTACCAGATCGGCGAGCTGAAGGCGCGCTCCTGGTGCACCAGCGGCACCTTCGGGTCCATCTCGACGCCGTAGCGCACCTTGTCGTACAGGGTCCAGCGCGGCGTCGGGATCTCCAGCACGCGCACGTAGTAGAAAGCCTGCAGGGCCGGATCGAAATCCGGGTCGGTGAACACCGCCTGGAAGCCGTTGGCGCCGATGGTGTTGGTGTACTCGGCGGTCTCCATGTTCACCGTGTTGCCCACCGGCGGCAGCTTGCCGTTCTCGTCCGGCTGTCGGTCGCCGGACCAGCGCACGTCGTAGATTTTCTCGCCGGTCTTGCCGTCGGCATCCACCCAGCCCTTGATCACCTGCACGCGGTCCAGGTTGGCCCCGGCCGGGTCCTTGCTGGCGGCGATGATGAAGGTCGGCGCTACCTTGTCCGTATCGGCGGCCAGCGTCGCGCCCATGGGCACGCCGCGGGTGTAGCCGGCCTTGACGAAATCGCCGTCGAGGTCGGCGTCGCTGAAGTCGTAGCCGCCGAAGAAGCGCACCTGCATGCGCGGGCCGGTGGTGGCGAAGGTCTCGCGGCGCTGCATGGCGTCCCAGATATCCTCGCGGGTGTTGGCGACAGACCACACGCCCATGACGCCGGAGGCCGCCATCTCCCAGCCCATGTAGGCCCCGGTGGGCCCGTTGATCAGCGGGAAGTTCCAGCGTTCATGGTTGCTGGGTTCAAGCGTCTTGAACTTGCCGAAGAAATTGTCCTCCTCGGTGGTGGACAACCCGGTGTGGGTATCGGTGGCACCGTTGGCGCCGTAGACGAACGGGTTGACGCCCAGTTGCTGCTTGATGCGCATGCCGGACTTGAGGGCCTCGCGCCAGTACTCGTACTTGAGCGCGCCGGGCGGTTTGGGCTTGAGAATCAGGTTGCCGCGATCCCACAGGTCCCAGTTGGCGAACTCGTCTTCGGGCGACAGCGAGGGATGCGATTCGCTCTGGCCCTTGATCTGTGTGACCTCGTACAGGCGCTCGTAGTGCGCTCTCGTTTCGGCCCACTCGCGGGTCATCGGCGAGCCGTCGAACTGCTGCTCCTCGAACATGCGCCCGTTGGACATGTTGCCGTTGTGCGGGATCGCCAGCATGCGCCCGCCGGTCTTGTCCTCGTAGGCCTTCATCCAGGCCCACAGCTTGGCAGGGTCCTGGGTCTCGAAGGTGGTCAGCGGATACACCTGGCTGGCGCGGTCGGCGCCGTCGCGGAAGATCACGTTGCGGTGCAGGTTGTCGCCGCCGTCGGCGTTGACCGTCCACTCGTAGGCGATGAAGGTGGTGAACTTGCCGGGGTCATTGTATTTCTCCGCGGCCTCGATGGTTTTCTGCCACGCGGAAACCATCCACTTGGGGTCCATGACCGCTTTCGGCAGGCGCCCCTGGGACTGCATGACGATCAGTTCGCTCTTGGCATCCGCGGCCCGTTTTTCATCGCCCGAGGTAAGCGCCTCGTACCAGCGCTTGACCGTCGGGTCGGCGAGCATCTCCGGGTTGGCGGCGAGGATTTCGTTGATCACGCCCATGCCGTCGGAATGGTCGGAGACCAGGAACCAGTCGTAGGGGCGGTGCAGTTGCGCCTTCAATCCCGAGTTGCTGGTGACCTCCTGGCCGAGGGCGAAACGGTAGGCATCGTCCGGTGCGGTGATTGCCCCGTCCATGCCCGCGTCGGCGGACCAGCCGGTGTGTACGTGGGTATCGCCGAACCAGGCGGTGGTGGGATAGTCCGCTTGTGGCGGCGGTGGCGGCTCTGCAGGCGCAGCGACCGGCGCTGCTGTTTCAGCTACCGCAGGCGCCTCCGCCTTTGGGGACTCGTGCTTCTGGCAGGCCGCAATCGGCAGCAGGGCCAGGGCGACCAGGGTAGTGCGAAACAGGGTTTGCATGGGCTGGGCCTCCACAGGGGTGTGGCGAAAAAGTCTAGCCCAGCGCCCCCCAAAAGCCAGCGCTGCGCTCGATCACCCAGAAGGTCGCCAGCGAGCCGAAGACGTAGGCGGGCGCCGTGCGCCAGTGGACCGGCACCCGTGGCCACAGCCGCTTCACCTCAAAGGCGAGCAACAGCATCGCAGTGACGAAAATCAGCTGGCCGATTTCCACGCCGACGTTGAAGAACAACAGTGCTGCCGGCACCGAATTCTGCGGCAGGCCGATCTGGCCCAGCGCGGCGGCAAAGCCCAGACCGTGCAGCAGCCCGAAGGTGAACGCCACCAGCCAGGGGCGCCGCGCGGTGAGGCTGGGCACACCGCGCTCGTAGTGCACCACCTCCGCGGCGACAAACACGATGGACAGCGCGATACAGGCCTCCACCGGCGGCACCGGCACGAATACCAGGTCCAGTGCCGCCAGGCTGAGGGTTATGCTGTGGGCGACGGTAAAGGCGGTAATCGTGGTGACCAGCTTGCGGGTGCCGTGCACGATCAGCAGCAGCGCCAGCACGAACAGCAGGTGGTCTACCCCGCCGAGAATGTGTTCGATTCCCAGCAACAGGTAGGTCTGGATAACCTGCCCCAACCCGGGCCGGGCCTCCACTACGTACTCGGGGGAGGCCGGTGTCAGCCGGTGGATGACCGCGCTGCCGTCCAGGTACTGTACCCGCACCAGCGTCTCCGTGCTGACAGCGGCGCGTCCCTCCATGCTGATATGTGCACCAGCCAGGCCGCCATCTCGACTGACCGTCCAGCGCCGCAGCAGGGCGCCGCCGGCAAACCCTGCGACTGTGTCGCCGCTGGCCTGTACGCTGGGATCGAAAACGACCTTCAGGTCGAGGTACTGGTCGTCGCCCCTGGCGGGCACCTTGAACAGTACCTGGTATACATCCGGCTGGACTTCCGTGAGTTGCAGGTAGGCCGGCCTGATCTCGTCGGCGCGCACAGCCGTTGCAAGCAGCAGGAGACACAGCCACAGGTATCTCACTGCGACTTCTCCGCGTCACCGGGCCGGATCACGATGCGGTAATCCGCGCGCAGCCGCGCCAGCAGGTCCGCCTTCGCCTTCCGGGTTTTTTCGTCAAGCCACTCCCGCGCAACCGCGTCGCGCACCTCGGACAGCGGCGGCATGTAACCCGGCTGCCGCTGCTCCAGGCGCACCAGGTGGATACCCAGGGTCGAGGACAGGGGTTCGCTCCACTGCCCCGGTGTAAGCGCGTCCAGGGAGTGGGCGAAACCGTCGCCGAACTCGCGATCGACACGCGAGGCGCCGGCGTCGCCCATGGCGGCGGGCAGCAGGCTGGGGTCGCCGCTCACCTGCTCGCCCTTCAGCAGAGCTGCGCGCGCCGCCAGCGCCCGCTGCCGCGGCGGCTCGCCGGGACGGTCGGGGGAAAAGTAGAGTTGCTCGAAGCTGTAGTGGGGCTCCTGGCGGAACCGGTCGGGATGCGCGTCGAGATAGGCCTGCAATTGCGCATCGCCGGGGGCGTCCAGCGCGGCGGCATCCTCGGTCAGGAATTCCATCTTCTGCCGCAAGCGCCGGCGGATCACGGCGTCGTCGCCGTCCAGCCCCAGCGCCAGTGCCTGGCGGTAGAAGATCTCGTCGTTGACGTAGCCATCGACCAGGTTGTCCATTTCCTGCGGGCCGGGCGGCCGGCTCCAGGTGCGCTCGAACTGGGTTCGCAGCTGGGCGATACGACCCGCGTCGACCACGATGACGTGGTCGTCGTCATAGGCGCCGGGGTTGACCCAGCCATAGAGCGCGAACAGTGCCGCGCCGATAAGCAGGAAATGCAGCAGGGGCTCCCGCAGCGCGCTGGTTATTTTCAAATCCGGGTGTCCCCGTGTGGTGCGGCAAAAGTGGGCGATATCATAAATCACTTTGCAGGGGATGTGTGGAACGCGCCTACCCGGGATCCTGCACGCGGTGTTATCCTGCCCCACACCTGAGGCACATTCGCATAACAATCTACCCGGGGTCGCGACACGACAATGGAAAACCAGGCAATTCCCGAAGCCCTGCGCTGGCGCGTCATCGCCCTGTGCTCGCTGATCCTGTTGCTCGATGGCCTGGACATGATCGTCGCGCCGATCAGCGTGCCGGCGCTCGCCGAGGCCTGGCAACTCGCGCCGGCGCAGTTCGGCATCGCGCTGTCGGCCTCGGTATTCGGCATGGCCATCGGCGCGGCGTTTATCACACCGCTGGGCGATCGTTTCGGCCGCCGGCCGATGGTCATCGCCAGTTTCGCGGTGGTGGGCCTGAGCTGCCTGGTGGTTCCCCTGTGCTCCTCGATCTTCCAGCTTTCCCTGTTGCGTTTCATTACCGGCCTCGGCCTCGGCGTCAGCCTGGCCAACGCCCTCACCCTGGCCTCGGAATTCGCGCCACCGCGGGTGCGCTCGCGCGTGCTCACCTGTGTCTACGCCATGTCGGCGCTGGGCGGCGCCTTCGGCGGCCTGGTCGCACCCTGGCTGCTGGACAACTGGGGCTGGCAGGGCGTGTACGCCTTCGGCGGCCTGCTGCCCCTGGCCATGCTGCCGCTGCTGCTGGCGGGCCTGGCGGAATCGCGGGAGTTCCTGGCCGCCCGCGAGGCGCAGGGGTCCCATGCTGCGGCGACACCGGGTGGCGGAAGCCTGCACCGCCTGCAGATGCTGCTGGGCAAGCCCTATCGCGCGGCGACCCTGCTTGTGTGGACGCTGTTTTTCCTCTCCACGTTCTGTACCTATGTGATTTCCAGCTGGCTGCCGACCCTGCTCAACCTCGCCGGCTGGTCGGTGGAGAACGCGGTGCGCGCCGTCACCGTGTTCAGCTTCGGCGGGATCTTCGGCGGCATCTTCCTCGGCTGGATGGTGGACCGCGGCCGGGTCATGCCGGCACTGCTGGGCGGCTTTGCCGCGGTGGCGCTGTCCATCGCCGCGCTGCACGTGGTGCCGGCGAGGGTGGACGTCTGGATGGGGCTGATCACCCTGATGGGGGCCGGCTGCATGGGCGTGGCCTACGCCCTCACCGCCTTCGCCGCCATCGTCTACCCCACCTCGCTGCGCGCCAGCGGCATCGGCGCCGCCGGCGCGCTGGGCCGCTTCGGCGCGACGGTCGCGCCACTGGCGGGCAGCATACTGCTGGGCCAGGGCATGGCGGCGCTGCACATTCTCTCCAGCCTGATCGTGCCCATGGCCTGCGCGCTGCTGCTGATCGCCCTGTTCGCGCGACGCTTCGAGACCTCCCCGCCCGCCTGAGACCGGGCGGGACCGAAACTCCATCTCCCCGTGACCGGGGCGTGATAACTCTTCCCTACTCTTCTTTCCCGGGCACCGACCCGAATCCCACATCGAAAGGAGAGCGCAATATGAAACACACCCATCGAGGACTGCTTCCCGCGCTGGCCGCCGCCGCGCTGGTTCCGGCACTGCTGGCCGCCCCCGCCATGGCGCAGAAGGGCCGCGGCAACAACCCGGGTCTGGGCAGCGTTTACGTGGAAAGCCAGGGACTCTATTACGACACCTTCAAGACCACCGACCTCCCGCCCATCGGCCGCTTCCAGCCGCTGGACCCCACCGGCGCGCCCAACGGCGGTCCCGCCACCCCCTACGGCCCGGGTGACAAGGACTTCGTCGGCGGCCGCTGGTGGGTGGATACCAATATGGACGGCGTGATGGATGCCGGCGACACGTACTTCTCCTGCCCGCTGCTCGGCCCGGGACGCAGCGAGCCCTGAAGTCCAGCTGCGAGCAACACTCCCGGTGGCGGCCAGGCCCGCCGCCGGGATAGTTTCGTGAACAATGTCTTCTATACTCCAGTCTGGCTGGAGGACTCACCGTGAAAGAACGCAGCATTCTCGTCGTCGAGGATGAAAAAGACATCGCCGAACTGATCGCCCTGCACCTGCGCGACGAAGGCTACAACGTCACCATCGCCAACGACGGCCACGCGGGCATGCGCCAGGCCTTCGCCCGGCACTGGGACCTGGTAATCCTGGACCTGCGCCTGCCCGGCCCCGACGGCCTGGCCATCTGCAAGTCGCTGCGCGCGGAGGAGAACTACGTCCCCATCCTGATGCTCACCTCCAAGTCCTCCGAACTGGACCGCGTACTCGGCCTGGAACTGGGCGCGGACGACTACGTCACCAAGCCCTTCAGCGTCAGCGAGCTGGTCGCGCGGGTGAAGTCCCTGTTTCGCCGCATCGACGCGGTGGCGAGGGAGCGCGAACCGGCGCCGGCGGAATCCCTGGCCGTGGGTGAAATCTGCATCGAACCGGCCAGCCGCGAGGTGCGCGTGGGCGATGATCGTGTCGAACTGACCGCGCGCGAATTCGACCTGCTGCTGCACTTCGCCCGCCACCCCGGCCGCGTGTTCAGCCGCGCGCAATTGCTGGACTCGGTGTGGGGCTTTGGCCACGAGGGTTACGAACACACCGTGAATTCCCATATCAATCGCCTGCGCGGCAAGATCGAGCCGGACAGCGAACACCCCCAGTACATCGTCACCGTCTGGGGCGTGGGCTACAAGATGGAGGCCCCTGCACAGGCGGGCGCCGCATGAAGTCATTGTTCAGCCGCCTGTCCCTGGCGCTGCTGGCGAACATGGTGGTCGTCGGCGGCGGCTTCTACGCGCTGGAGCAATGGAGCGCACAGCGCTACCACGAAGAAGTCACCCAGCGCCTGAACTCGGACATCGCGATGTACGTCACCGGCCAGACGCAGCTGATCGAGAACGGCGCGGTGAATCGCCCGGCACTGGAAAAACTCGCCGAGCGCGCCATGGTGATCAACCCTTCGGTGGAGGTCTACCTGCTGGATCGCGAGGGGCATATCCTCGGCCACGCCCTGCCGCCGGACAGCGTGAAGCAATCGCGCGTCAACCTCGCCCCCATTACCGAGCTGATTTCCGGCAAGGCGCAGCTGCCGCTGTACGACACCGACCCGCGCAACCCGGCCCGGGAGAAAGTGTTCTCCGCCGCCCCGGTGATGGACGGCGACACGCTACAGGGCTACCTCTACGTCGTGCTGGGCGGCAGCAAATACGACATGCTGGCCGGCGCGGTGCGCGACAGCTATACCCGGCGCACGACCCTGCTGGCCATCGGCGCGCTGGTGATCGGCTGCTTCCTGGTCGGGCTGGCGGTGTTCGCGCTACTCACCCGCCGCCTGGAGCGGCTGACCCGCGACGTCGAGGCGCTTTCCGAGGTCGCCATGGACAGCGACGTCGAGCCGGCGGCGCTGCAGGACCTGCGCGCACAGGCCAGCGCCAGCGGCGACGAGATCAGCAAGCTGAGCGACGCCTTTGTCGCGATGGCGACCAAGATACGCGAACAGTTCGAGGCGCTGCAGGAAAGCGACCGCCTGCGCCGCGAACTGATCAGCAACGTCTCCCACGACCTGCGCACGCCGCTGGCCAGCATGCACGGCTATGTCGACACGCTGCTGCTGAAAAACAACGAGCTGGACGCCGGGCAGCGCAAGCGCTACCTGGAGATCACCCGCAAGCACACCCAGCGGCTGGGGGAGCTGATCGGCGACCTGTTCGAACTCTCCAAGCTGGACTCCGGCAGCATGCCGCTGTCGCTGGAGACGTTCTCACTGGCGGAACTGCTGCACGACGTGGTGCAGGACTTCGAGCTGGAGGCCAGGCGGCGCGACATCGACCTGCGCCTGGCGGGCGAACCCGAACGCGCGCTGGTGCACGCGGACATCGGACTGGTGCAGCGGGTACTGGAAAACCTGATTCGCAACGCCCTGGAGTACACCCCCGCCGGCGGCAGCATCACCCTGGATGTCAGCGCGCACCCGAAGGATGTGGCGGTCACCGTCTCCGACACCGGCTGCGGCATCCCCGAAGACGAGATCGATAACATCTTCGAGCGTTATTTCCGCAGTTCTCGCAGCAACTCGTCCCGCGGCCAGTCCAGCGGGCTGGGCCTCGCCATCGTCAAGCGCATCCTCGACCTGCACGGCAGCCGCATCACCGTCTCCAGCCGCATGGACGAGGGCACCCGCTTCGAATTCAGCCTACCCGCCCCCGCCGCCGCCTGAACCCGTAAGAGCCTGCTACGCAGGCGATTGTGTTTGTAGGAGCCCGCTACGCCCGAGCGCGGACCGGGGCGATCGCCTGCATAGCAGGCTCCTACGGTGATTGCCGCTCCACCGGTTCGCGCCAGGCGGTGACGGGCCAGTATAGGCCGAGGTATTCGCGGCGCCACCAGTCGCCGGTGGCCGCCCGTTCGTCGGGAGTGGTGAAGTGGTAGCGGTAGAAGGCTGCGCGGAGGAAGCGCGGCGGCGCGTCGGGGAAGGGGTTGTGGCTGAACAGGCGCAGCACCGGTTCCGAACCCGACAGCAGGCCCGCCATGACGCCGCCCACCCAGCGGTTGTCGTCGCGGCTGCCGAGGGCGGCGAACCACAGCTGCCAGTCCAGCCGGGGCTGGCGCGGCGTCGCCCAGCCGGGGGGCCGCGCCGGGTCGCCGGGTTTGTAGGGCAGTTCGTAGGGCTTCCAGTGCACGCCGTCGTCGGAGCCCTCGAAGACGATTTCCCGGCGCTCGGTGGTCATCACCGCGAACAGGCCGTAGTTGCTGGCGACCTGCCAGGGCATGCTCCAGGCCAGCAGGCTTCGGCTTACACCCTCGGGCTTCCACCAGTTGACGCTGAGGCCGGACAGCGCGGTACTCAGGCAGAGATACAGCGCGGCGGCGAGCATCGCCGGCGCGCGCATCCAGCGGGCAGCCACAACCCGCGGCTGCAGCCTCGGCAGCCAGCGCCGCAGGCACTGGTCGTCCAGCAGCAGCAGGCAAATCCCCAGGGTCAGCAGGTTGAAGAAGTTGTAGCTGCCGGTCAGCGTGATGGCGAGCTGGAAGGGGATTACCAGCGCCGCCGCCAACTGCCGGGGCTTGCGCGGCAGCAGCATCAGGAACGGCACCGGCAACTCCACCAGGAAGGTATACAGCACCCCCGCCTTGAGCAGGCTGTGCGGCAGCTGCTGCGCATACCAGGCGAAGATGTCCGGCAGCGGCTGGGTCTCGAAGTGGTAGTACAGCGCGGTGAGATCGCGCCATTGGGGATCGCCGCTGGCCAGTTTCACGATGCCCGACTGCAGCATGAAGCGGAACAGCAGCCAGCGGTACAACCAGCTGAACAGGCGCGGATACCAGGGCAGGAAGATGGCCAGGAAACCGCACTCGAGCAGCAGCGCATCCCACTGGTAGCCGGTAAAAATCTGGCCTCCGTAATAGAGGCTCAGGTACAGCAGGTAGAGCAGCGGCAATACCGCGCGGCTGCCGCGGTCGGCCAGCAACAGCAGGCTCAGCAGGCAACCGGCCAGCCCCAGCGCCACGATGGCGGTGGTGGACGCGCCAAACCACAGCAGGCTGGGCAGCAGTGCGTACTTCTCCAGCCCGTAGGCCGCGTCGATGGCGGCGAAATACGCGCTGGCCGGCAGGATGCCGGCGTCGCCCACCAGGCCCGCCGCCTGCCAGGTGAAGGAGCCGAAGGCGGCGAGGTAGACCAGCGCCAGCAGGCGCAGGAACAGCCAGCTGACAATATCGACACGCGCGGGCCGCAACGCCCTGCCGAACAGCACCCGGCTGGTGCGGTAGGCGGCTACGCGATGCCGCGCCACCAGGCGGTAGAGCAGTTCACATAATGCGGCAAAGGGCGCGAAGCCCCGGTAGAGACGCGCCCAGAAAGCCGTGTGCCCACCCAGTTCCAGGCAGCGGAAGGCCGCTGCGGCGCCCGAGCTTCGCGCGCCGCCCGGCTCCAGCAACTGGATGGACGCGCGAAATTCGGCTGTGGAAATTTCCGGGAAATTCGCACCCACCTGCTGGTAGGGCTGGTATTCCACCGCCTCGCCCGTGCAGGCGCGGGCATAGTCCACGCTGTACTGGCAAAACGCGCAGTCGCCGTCGTAGATCAACAGCGCCCGGTGTTGCCCGGTGGGAAGCGGTTCCTGCACGCTGGCCGGCTCCGTGAATCAGACCCGGACCAGTGTAGCGAAGGCGCGCGGCACTGTCAGACGGCGACGGCCGGGCGCGGCGGACGCCGCGCGTGCGGATCAGAACTCGCCGTAGTGGTCGGCCAGCCACCCGGCCACGTGCTGGACCAGCGCATCGTTGTCCAGGCGCCGGTGCCAGGCGACATGCAGGGCGTAATCGTCAATGCGCAGCGGCGGGCTGAAAGCGGCGAGCATGTCGCGCTGGCGCTCCTGAACCACGCCGCTGGGCAGGGTCGCGATAAGGTCGGTGCGCGCCACCAGCGGCGGCACCACGACAAAATTGGGGACTATAACGGCGACGCGGCGGGAGCGGCCCATGGTGTGCAGCAACTGGTCCACCGTGCTGTGTTTTTCGCCCCTGCCCGACACCATCACGTGGGGCCAGCGCAGCCAGGCCTCGAGATCGAAGCCGCTGGCCGCGGGGTGGTCGCGGCGCATGATCACCTCGTAGTTGTGGTGGCCGATCACCCGGGTGGTGATCGACGCACCGGCCTGCGGGAACTGTGATATCGCGAGCTCCACCTCGCCGCCGGCCAGGGCGTCCAGCGCCCGGCCCGGCCCGAACCAGGGCGTGAAGACCAGGTCCACCCCCGGTGCGACCTCGGTCAGGTGACCGATGAGCGGTGCGGCCAGGCGCACCAGGACAGAATCGGAAGCGGAAATTCGCAGCGTCTGGCTGACCTCGCTGAGGGGATGGCTGTCGATTTCCAGCACTGAGCGAATGCTTCCCAGCAGGGGTTGCAGTTCCTCGCGAAGCTTTTGCGCCTTGGGCGTGAGTTGCATACCGCCCGCCGCCCGCAGCAGCAGCGGGTCGTCGAACAGCCGGCGGCAGCGGTCCAGGGCGCTGGAGGTCGCCGGCTGCGACAGCCCCAACCGCCGCGCTGCCCGCGACACGTGTGCCTCCTGCAGCAGTGCGTCCAGCGTCACCAGGAGGTTGAGATCGACCCGCTTTAAATCCATGAAACGAATAATACGATATAAACTATATCTACTGGATAGATTTTATCGAAGGCTGCATGCTTGCACCCATGACGGCTGCCATACCGGCGGCTATCAATGGAATTAAGACAAACCCGGAGAATTTGAAATGCCCAAGTACGTCATCGAAAGAAACATCCCCGGCGCAGGCGACCTGACCGCGGCGGATTTGCAGGGAATCTCGCAAAAATCCTGCGGAGTACTGTGCGACCTCGGCCCCAGCATCCAGTGGGTGCACAGCTATGTCACCGGCGACAAGATCTACTGCGTCTACATCGCCCCGGACGCGGAACTGATCCGCAAGCATGCCGAGTTGGGCGGCTTTCCCGCCGACAGCATCGCAGAAGTGAAGAACCTCATCTCACCCACCACCGCCGGCTGAGGCCGGATTGCAAATGTGCCTCGTTCCTACAGGGCGAGGCACATCAGCCACACCGAACAGACCATCCCCACCAGCCAGCTCAGCGAGCGCAGCACGTTGATGTCGGCGAGATAGAACACGATGTGCAGCACCCGCGCCACCACCCAGACCACGCACAGCAGCTGCGCCACCTGCACCGGGCCCACGGTGAACAGCGCCAGCAACACCCCCGCGGCAAACGGCGGGAAAGCCTCGAACGCATTGTTGTGTGCGCCCAGCGCGCGCTGTCCCAGGCCCTGCAACGAGGCCTGTTGCTGGCGGGGGTAGTGGTTGTCATAGCCACCCGGCAGGCGGGTCTGGGCATAGCCCATCGGGGCCTTGGCGACGAGGGGCAGCAGCGCCCCGATGATCAGGCAGGCAACGATGATGGTCACGCGAATCTCCCGGTAGTTATTCTGGCTGGCGCTTCAACATAGGCCAGATACGGCCGGCTGTCATCCCGGCTGGAATCGCGCGACATTGCAGGAGCCCGTTACACGGGCGATCGCGCGCGGAGCGCGCTCCTGCGTCCCAGGGACCCTGCCCCCCGGGTACGCAAGGCAAGAGGGCTGGAAGCGCAAAAAAAAGGCCCGCGGAAGCGGGCCAGGGAGGGCCTGGAGGTGAGTCAGAACAGCCCGAGGGGACTGGTGCTGTAACTCACCAGGAGGTTCTTGGTTTGCTGGTAGTGCTCCAGCGCGGCCAGGTGCGTCTCGCGGCCGATGCCGGATTTCTTGTAGCCGCCGAAGGCCGCGTGCGCCGGGTAGGCGTGGTAGCAGTTGGTCCAGACACGGCCGGCCTGGATGCCGCGGCCCATGCGGTAGGCGCGGTTCATGTCGCGGGTCCAGACGCCGGCGCCGAGGCCGTACTCGGTGTCGTTGGCGATGGCCAGCGCCTCTGCCTCGTCCTTGAAGGTGGTCACGCTGATCACCGGGCCGAAGATCTCCTCCTGGAAGACGCGCATGTCGTTGCGGCCGAACAGCATGGTCGGCTGGATGTAGTAGCCGCCGGCAAGCGGTCCGGCCAGGTGTTCGGCATCGCCGCCGAGCAGGACTTTGGCGCCCTCCTCCCGGCCCACGCTGATGTAGTTCATGATGCGTTCGAACTGTTCCTCCGAGGCCTGCGCGCCCACCTGGGTGGAGGTGTCCAGCGGGTTGCCGCGCACGATGCTCTTCGAGCGCTCGATCACGCGCTGCACCAGTTCCTCGTAGATCGATTCCTGGATCAGCGCGCGGGAGGGGCAGGTGCAGACCTCCCCCTGGTTGAAGAAGGCCAGGGTCATGCCCTCGACGCATTTTTCCAGGTACTCGTCCTCGAACTGCAGCACGTCCTCGAAGTAGACATTGGGCGACTTGCCGCCCAGTTCCACGGTGCTGGGAATCAGCAGGTCGGCCGCGCACTTGAGAATGTGCCTGCCCACCGCGGTGGAACCGGTGAAGGCGATCTTCGCGATGCGCCCGCTGGTGGCCAGCGCCTGCCCGGCTTCCTCGCCCAGGCCGTTGACGATATTCACCACGCCGGGGGGCAGCAGGTCCTCGAGCATTTCCATCAGCACCAGGATCGATGCCGGTGTCTGCTCGGCCGGCTTGAGCACCACCGTATTGCCGGCGGCCAGCGCCGGGGCCAGTTTCCAGGCGGCCATCAGGATGGGAAAGTTCCAGGGGATGATCTGGCCGACCACACCCAGCGGCTCGTGGATGTGGTAGGACACGGTGGTCTCGTCGATCTCCGCCACGCTGCCCTCCTGGGCGCGCAGGCAACCGGCGAAGTAGCGGAAGTGGTCGGCGGCCAGCGGAATGTCGGCGGCCAGGGTCTCGCGGACCGGCTTGCCGTTGTCCCAGGTCTCGGCCACCGCCAGGGTTTCCAGGTTCTCTTCGATGCGGTCGGCGATTCGCAGCAGCAACCTGGAACGCTCCGCCGCCGGCGTCCGGCCCCAGGCCGGGGCCGCCGCGTGGGCCGCATCCAGCGCGAGTTCCACGTCCGCCGCGTCCGAGCGCGGCACTTCGCAAAAGACCTCGCCGTTGACCGGGCTGGGATTCTGCAGGTAGTTGCCGTGGACCGGCGCCACCCACTGGCCGCCGATAAAGTTGCCGTAGCGGGTCTTGAAGGCGATGAGGGCGTCGACCTCCTTGGGATTGGCGTAAATCATGTCGGCTGCTCCAGGAATAATTATGTTGGGGGCGAGTACCGGCCACCGCCGGCAGGCCCGGGATGATTCACCCCAAGCGTAGACCCGCGCGCGCGGCGCGACTTGACTGAGCGTCCAGAATGCTTGCCCGAGGGTTCCGTAAAGCGCCGGCGGGTGCGACTATACTGGGACAATAAGAAAGGCTGCTGTCGGGTGGCGTATGCACACAGAAGAACTGGCCTGCCGGGTCGACCGGGTCCGGCCCAACCGGGGCATTCGCCCGGAGCCTCGCGAGCTGGTGGAAAACCGCACGCTGTTCGAGCGCCATAGCGCGGAGCTTTCAATCTACGATACCTACGCCGTCGCCGAGCGGGTGCGCCTGGACGCCGACCAGCTGCTCTACTGCGGGATGATCAGCGGGCGCAAGGTATTGCACGGCCGCGGCGTGGAGGACGCGCCCTTCCTGCCCCACGAATCCTTCGTCATGGCGCCGGGCGAATCGGTGGCCATCGACTTCCCCGAGGCCTCGGCGGACAAGCCCACCACCTGCCTGACCCTGAGCATTCCCCGGGAGCGCCTGCAGTTGGAGTGCGAACGCCTCAACCAGCACCATCCGCTGCCGCAGGCAGTCGGCGAGTGGTCGCCGCGCGAGGACCAGGTGTTACACCTGTACCACACCGAGGCGACCCAGCAGTTGCTGGCGCGTATCGTCAGCTGCTTCCTCGGCAACGACGACGACCGCGACCTGGTGCTGGACCTCGGCGTCACCGAATTGCTGACCCGCATGTTGCGGCAGCGGGGCCGGGAATTCATCCGCCACTGCGCTGCCACCGACCCCACCGCCTTCGGCCTGGCCGAGGCGCTGGGGTATATCGAGCTCCACCTCGCGGAAGCCATCGAGGTCAGCACGCTCTGCCGGATCGCCTGCATGTCGCGCAGCAAGTTCTACCAGCAGTTCAGCGACGCCATGGGCGTGGGGCCGATGGAGTACATCCAGCAGCGCCGCCTGGAGCGGGCACGGGAGCTGATGGCCGCCGGCCGCAGCGTCACCAGCGCCTGCTACGAAGTGGGCTACCTCAACCCCAGCCATTTCTCACGCCGTTTCCAGCAGCAGTACGGCCTCTCGCCGCGCACCTACGCGCGGCAATACCAGGCCACCCCCGCCAGAGAGGCAGGCAACCCCGCTAAAGCGGCCTGCTGAAGAAGTCGAAGAACAGCGTCAGGACTATCCCCGACACCAGCAGCGTCAGCAGCATCGCCGGCAGGCCCTTGCGCGCCCACAGGCCGGGGGTGATCGCCATGCTCGGATCGCCCGTCTGCTTGGCCAGCCGCTCGGAGATGGTGACGATGAACACGTTGGCGGTGGAGCCCACATGGGTGCCGTTGCCGCCCATACCCACGCCGATCGCCAGCGCCCACCACAGCGGGGTCACGTTGATGCCCTTGGTATCCAGCTCCAGCAGGATGGGGATCATCGCGGCGGTGAACGGGATATTGTCGATCAGCGCCGAGAGCACGGCCGCGGAGCACATCAGCACCAGGGTGGCGACCAGCAGGTCCTGCTGCACGAAGGGTTCGATGAACTGGCCGACCCACTCGAGGAAGTGGCTGCGCTCCACACCGCCGATCAGGATGAACAGGGAGATGAAGAAGATCAGCAACGGCACCTCCACGTGTTCCATCGCGGTGTCCATCTCCACGTGGCGGGCCAGGAACAGCAGCGCCGTCAAGCCCGCAGCGGACACCACCCATGGCTGCCAGCCGAGGTGGTCGTGGAAGATGAACAACACCACCATGCCCGCCATCACCCACAGGGCCGAGTTCCAGACACGCCGGTCGCGGATTTCAGCCTTCTCGGTAAATTCCGCGGCGGGCTTCACTGCCAGCTCCTTGCGGAAGAAGAACTTCAGCGAGATCAGCGTCGCCACCCAGGCGACGAACACCACGCCGCCCATGTGTATGAAGAATGTGTTGAAGTCGATCTCTGCCGCCGAGCCGATCATCAGGTTGGGCGGGTCGCCCACCAGGGTCGCCACGCCGCCGGTGTCCGAGAGCAGGGCCGCGGCCAGCAGGTAGGGCACCGGGCTCACCTTCAGGGTCTGGGCGATGAGGATGATCAGCGGGCCGAAGATCACCACGGTGGTGACGTTGTCCAGCAGCAGCGATATCACCGTCACCGCCGTGCCGGTCAGCACCAGCAGCACGTAGAGCCTGCCCTTGCTGAGGTTGGCGATGCGGAATGCCAGCCACTCGAAGCCCCCGGTGGGGATCATGATGGCGACGATGGCCATCATGCAGCCGAGCAGGAAGACCACGTTCCAGTCCACCGCGTGCATGGCCATCTCGGGATCGTAGAAGCCGTAGTACTGGCCGGCGAGCATCATCGCGCCGGCACCGGCCATGGCGAACTTGGCGCGTTCGATGTCGTGCAGCTGTTCGGTGAAGATACCGATGAACGTACACGCAAGGATGATCGCCGACACCAGCATTGGCGTGTCGAAGGTCAGGTGTTCCATAGCCAGCCCCCTGGAAATGAAAACAAACAAACATGATTGTTAGTTTGCGTATAATGCACTACCGCGCGCCCGCGGCAAAGCCACTTTTGAAAATATATTTCAGCGCCAGGGATCCACCAATACCTTGCACTGTGACCCCGGGCGGCGCAGCGCCTCGAAGCTCGCCGGCAGCTCGTCCAGTGAGACCGTGTCGGTCACCATCGCCAGTGGTTCCACATGCCCGGAAGCCAGAGTATCGGCGACAACACGGAACTCAGACAACAGGGTACCCATGGCAAATCGCACGGTGACCTCCTTGAGGGCCGCCGTGGCGGGCACGAACGCCTCGGCATGGAAGCAGAGCCCGAGCACCATGATCGTGCCGCGCGGGCGCACCAGCTCCGCTGATGTCGAGATCAACCCCGGCGCGCCGGCGCACTCCAGCACCAGCTCCGGGGCGCCGCCCAGCGCCTCCTGCAGGCGCGCGGGAAACGCCTCGTCCATGGGCAGGAACGCGTCCGCGCCCATCACCATTGCCATCTCCTCGTGGCGGGTCGAGCGCGCCGCCGCGACGATGCGGCCGGCCCCCAGGCGCCGGGCCCAGAAGATCGCCGCCAGCCCGATTGGCCCCGCGCCGATCACCAGTACCGGGGCGCCGGGACGCGGCGCCGCCAGGCTGACCCCGTGCAGGCCGCAGGTCAGCGGCTCGACGATGGCGGCGTCCGCCAGCGACAGGCCGTCGGGCAGCGGGATGCAGGCGCGCGCGCCGGATACCTTGTACTGGCTGAAGCCGCCCATGTTGAAGCGGGTCTGGCTGCACCAGAAGGGCGAGCCCGACAGGCACTCGGCGCAGCTGCCGCAGCCGCGCGCCGGGTGCGGCACCACGCGATCGCCCACCTTGAGGAAATCCACCCCCTTGCCGAGGGCGACCACCTCGGCGCCGCTCTCGTGCCCGGGTACGGAGCCCAGCTCGTAAGTGGCGCCGGAGCCATCGGTGAAGTGCAGGTCGGTGCCGCAGATGCCGCAGCGCTCGATGCGCAGCACCACTTCGCCGGGCCCGGGTTCGGGGTCGGGCAGCTCGCGGATTTCCAGCGGCTGGCCCACGGCATTGAATACGGCTGCGCGCATGGCGGTCTCCCTATAACTGTGGCCGGTAGCGTTCAATATACCAGCGATAGCGCTCCAGGATGCCGGCCTCGGAGAGCCCGAAGTCGGCCAGGTCATAGCGGTGCTCCACCTGCCCTTCCGGGTTGGCGCGGATGCGCTCGGCGATCAGCCGCTCGGCCTCGGCGGACATCCGCAGGTCGAAGCGCTCGTAGATGGCCTTGATAGTCTTCATCGGGTCGGCGTGCAGGTCCTTGTGGTGCACGTCCATGAACCGGCTCTCGTGCTGCTCGCGCACCGGGGTGCCGGCCTCGATCATGTCGATCCACTTGTGCATCTCGCGCACTCCCAGCAGCGGGGCGGTGACCTGCGCGCCCTCGCCCTCGAAGGCCCGGTGGATGAACTGGATGGTGCTGCTGATCGAGGGCACCGCGCGCAGCGGGTGGCGGTGCATCTGCACGATACACGCGTCCGGGAAGTGCTCGAACACCCAGGCCAGCTGGCCCGAGGTGCCGGGGTTTTTCAGCAGCCAGCGCCGATCGTCGTAGCAGGCGATCAGCTTGAGGTTGTCGACGTAGCGGTCGAAGGTGGCGCGCTCGTCCTGGCCCTGCCACCAGGCGTCGTAGCCGCCGGAGTACCAGGTGCAGGCCCAGCGGTTGCTGACGAAGTTCTGCCGCTGCAGCTCCAGGCACTCGTCGAACTCGTGGGCGACGATGTTGTGGGTGGCCGCCGCCTCCGGCGAGACGCCGAACAGCCGGGCCAGGTAGTTGAGCGCACGCTGGTAGGCCGGGTGCGACTCCCAGGTGTCGCGCGGCGGGCGCGGCATGGGGGCGACGGTGAGCCAGTGCTCCAGGCCCTGGAACTGCGGGTCGGCGCCCATCAGCTTGTGCAGGGCGGTGGTGCCGGAGCGCACCAGGCCGGTAATGATCACCGGCTTCTCGATGCGCCGGTCCTTCCACTGGGGATGCTCTTTCCAGCCCTGCTGGGCGTAGAGGCGCGCCATCAGGGTCAGCAGCACCGCGTGCCAGGCCAGCTCGCGGCCGGACTCGGTGAAGCGCGGGTCCGCGTCCATCGAGGCGAGCACTACGGCCAGGCCAGTGCGGTAGGCGTCATCGCCGAAGTCGTCGAGGCCGGTCATGGCCGTCGCCGCATCGTGCAGGTAGTCCTCGCTGCCGTAAAACTGCGCCGGCGATTTCCATTTCTCGTCCCAGGCCATGTGTTCTCCCTGTGGTAATTACCAGCGGCGGCGCAGTTGCGCGCCGAGGCGGCGCTCGCGCAGCGCCTGCGCGCGTTGATCCGGTGTCACCCGAGCCATGCTCGCGGGCAGTCGCGATTCGAGTTCCGCCAGCGGCAGGCGGGTCAGCGTCGGCACCGGCGCGCCGTCGCACTCCATCCAGCGGCCGAACACCGTGCCCTGGCGGAAGCCGCCCGGGTCCAGCCAGTTGGCGACACCCGGGTCTTCCAGCGCGATCAACGCGCGGAAGCGGCCGTCCGCGTCGACGCTGGCGGTGTGGCCGTTCAGGCTGGTCTGCCGGTACACGAATTCCACGGCGTTGAAGTACGGGTCGTTGAGCTGCACGTTCCAGTAGCGGCGCTGCGCAGGCAGGTCTGTCTCCAGCAGCAGCGCCTCGCCCTCCTCCAGTTCGAACACCGCGGTCCAGTAGTCCTGGTTCTGGATGCCCATGCCCTCGAAGCGGTTTAGTTCGAACACGTTGCTGCCAAGGTGGTCGACCAGGTTGAGCTGGTACTCGAACCACAGCCGGCTCCAGCGCTCGGACAGGGTGAACATGGCGCGCAGTTTCTCGTCGATCTGCCCGGCGTCCATACGCGGCTTGAGCGGCGGTGCGTCCAGGCATTCGATCGCCAGCCGGGTATCGGCCTCGCCGCCCCAGTCATAGGAGCGCATGCGCACCATCATGAAATCGCAGGACGGGTCCAGCTGGTGCCACACACCGTCGTAACCCTCCGGCCGGGTTTCACTGGCGATAAACTCGAAACGGCCATCGGCGCCAACGTCCAGTTCGCGCGAATCGACATAGCTGATCTGCTGCCCCGGCGGATAGACCATGCCCATCATGCCGGCGCCGAACTGGAAGTGGAGCATGTAGGTACCGCCGCGGTCGCCGGTGATGCGGTAGCCGTGCCTGCCGTCGATAGGCGCGTAGTAATACACGTCGTCGGGATTCGGCTGCAGCAGGTAGACGGAATTCCACAGCGGCATGAACTCCGGGTGCAGCGGGTCCGACTGGAAGTACTGGAAATAGGCGTAGGAGAGGTTCATCGCCAGCTGGCGATAGACATCGGCGCGGTACTCGGGGTCGTCGGGGCGCCAGGTGAGGTCCAGCAGGTCGCCGCCGGGTTTCAGCAGCTCGACATAGTCCGCCCAGGGGCCGAGGGTATCGCCCATCCACTCACCGCCATTCTTATGATTATAAACAGAGGTTTCACATTAAACGCTGGGGCGTAGCGGCGCAAGCGCAAGATACGGATGGCGCTCGCTACCCGCCGGACCTAGACTAGCAGCCTATGTCCGACAGCCGCGCCATCGTCCGCCGGGGTATCGCCGACGCGCTGCCCCTTTTTATACCCGCCATCCCCTTTGCACTGGTGTTGGGAGTCACGATCCTGCAGTCGAGCCTGCTTCCCCTGCTCGGCTGGAGCAGCTCATGGGTGATCTACGGCGGCGCCTCGCAGCTGACGCTGATCACCCTGCTCAACGACGGCGCCGCGGCCGCCGCCGCGGTGACCGCGGCGCTGATCGTCAACGCCCGCCACCTGATGTATTCCGCCGCGATGGCGCCGGCCTTCCAGCAGCAGCCCGGCTGGTTCCGCTGGGTCGGCTCCTATTTCCTGATCGACCAGGTATTCGCGCTGTGCATGCTGCGCACCGCGCTGCCGCCGCGCGAGTTCCGCCTCTACTATCTCTCGGTGGGCATTACCTTCTGGTCGCTGTGGGTCGCGGCCTGCGGGGCGGCGCTGTTTCTCGGGCCGGTGGTACCCGCGCAGTGGCACCTGGGCTTCGCCGTACCGGTGATGTTCCTGGCGCTGCTGGTGATGGGCGTGGACCGCTGGCCCAAGGCGGTCGCGGCGCTGATCGCCGCGCTGGTTGCGTGGCTGGGCGCCGACCTGCCGCACCGCTCAGGCCTGTTGCTGGGCGCCGGAGCCGGCGTCGGGTTCGGCATGCTGTTCGAGGGCCTGCGGCGGTGACCGGCTTCCTCGCGATACTCATTTCCGGCATCGGCACCTACGCCAGCCGGGCGCTGTTCATCCTCGCGCTGGCCAACCGCCGGCTGCCGCCGCGGGTCACCCTGGCCATGGAGTATGTCGGGCCCTCGGTGATGGCGGCGCTGGTGGTGACGCTATTGCTGTCCGGCGAGGAGGGCGCGCCGATGAGCCTGCCGGAGGCGGTAGCGCTCGCGGTGGCGGCGCTACTCGCCTGGAAAACCCGCAATCACCTGCTCACGCTGGGCGTGGCGATGTCGGTTTACTGGGGCTTGCGCGCGCTGCTGTGAACGCGCGCGTTGTCCTCAGCCCTCCTTGCCGAGCTGCCAGAAAAGGAAGGCGTAAGTCTCCGCCACCTCCTGCAGCACCTGGTCGCGGGTGGAGCCGATACCGTGCCCCGCGCCGTACTGGACCCGGAACAGCACCGGCCCGCCGGTGCTCGCCGCCTGCAGGCGCGCGGTCAGCTTGGCGGACATCCAGGGATTGACCCGCGGGTCGTTGTAACCGTGGGTCAGCAGCACCGCCGGATAGGCCACGCCATCCTTTACATGCGACAGGACGTCCATCGCCTGTAACCCCCGGAAACCTTCCTCGTCCGTGACCGTGCCGAATTCGGCGATATTAGGCACACCGTTGGTGGTGGTCTCGAAACGCAGCGCGTCGGTCATGCCCACCTGTATCACAGCCGCCCCGAACAGGTCCGGGCGCGCGGTGATGCTGCGGCCGGCGAAGATCCCCCCCGCACTGCCGCCCATCACGGCCAGGTGTTTCGGGCTGGTGTATCCGTGGCTTTCGAGATACTCGGCGCAGGCGATGGCATCGTTCCAGGTATTGGGCTTGTTCAGCATGCGGCCGGCGTAGTGCCAGGCCTGCCCGTACTCGCCGCCGCCGCGCACATGGCAGACGGTGAAAATGCCGCCGCGCTCAAGCCAGGCCAGTCGCAGCGGATTGAAGTACACATCCATGGAGATGCCGTAACTGCCATAGCCGTACAGGATGGTGGGATTGCTGCCATCCATTTTGGTATCGCTGCGGCGGATGATGGACAGCGGCACCTTCACGCCGTCCTTCGCGGTCACCAGCACCTCCTCGGAGACATAGCCCGGCAGGGCGTCGAACTTGCCTTTGGGCAGCAACCCGGTGTCGGTGAATCGCCCGTCCGCCGGATCGTAGGCGTAGACCAGCGGGCCGACGGTCCAGCCGGCGGCATAGATATAGGCACCGGGAAGCGTGTCGGAAATCGAGCTGACGTAGGCCGCGGCGCCACCCGGAACCTGGAGGCGCTGCGGACTGCCGCCGGTGTAGGGCAGGCGCTCCACCTTGTTGACGCCGTCCACCCGCGTGTCGAGGTAGAGCGCGTCACGCGCGGTGTACAGGCCGTCCAGCACGACATCCCGCGCCGGGATCACTTCCGCGGCGGCCGCAAAGTCCGGCGCGGCCAGCCCGGTGCTCAGCAGCCGGAAGCGGGGCGCGTCCTTGCCGGTCATCAGGTAGATCGTGTCGCCGTGCACGGCAAAATCGACCACCAGGTCCTGGGCGTCGCAAACCCGGCGCCACGGGGTATCCGGGGCAAACACGCTGGCCAGCGGCGCGCTGTACAGGGAGATCTCCCGCGAGTCGCCGTGCTTGACCTTCAGTACCGCGTAGCCGGAGCCCGGTGTCACCACCATACTGGGGAAATCGACGTCGCTGATCGGCACGTTCGCGGTCACTGCGTGGGCGGCGATCACCGGGTCCTGCGCGGGATCGGTGCCGAGTTTGTGGAAGCGCACGCTGGTCTGTTTGTAGATTTCCGTCGCGGGCGCGTCCGCCGGCAGGTCGCGGCGACGGCTGTAGAAGAAGCCGCTGCCGTCATCGAGCCACTCCGGGGCATTGTAGGCGGTCTCGACATTGCCGATGCGGTCGGCGAGCAGTTTGCCACTGGCCACGTCCATGACGTGATAGGTGGTCTCCTCCGAGCCGCCCTGGGCGAGGCCGTAGACCACGTGGCGGCCGTCCGGCGAGGGGCGATACACCTCCAGCGAATAGTGTTGCTCACCATCGCCGCCCAGCGCTTCCGGATCGACCAGCAGGCGCGGTTCGCCGCCGGCGGGCTGGTAATAGAGCTTGCCCAGGTTCTCCCCCGCCATGATCCGCACGAAGAACAGTCCGCCGTCATCCATCCGCCGGATACCGAAGGTCCGGTACGGTTTGCCCGTATCCAGTTCACGCAGGCGGGCTGACAGGGCATCGGTCTCCGGCAGCGCGTCGAGAATGCTGTCGGCGTACCCGGCCTGCCCCTTGAACCACTGCTGGACGTAAGGATCGTCCATGTTCTCCATATAGCGATAGGGGTCGTGCACCTTGACGCCCCAGTAGGTATCGACGACGTCCTGCACCCTGGCGACGGGCGGCCCGGACATATCCTTCTCCCCGGGGTTGTTAGCGACCGTGCAGCCGCAAAGTACCGACGCGGCCGCCAGTGCGGCCACGGCCAATTGCTTGCTAATGGTGAATCCTGGCATCTGTGGGCCTCCTTCCTCAGGCACAGGCACGGGCTTGCTACCCTGGCTTGCGGCCTGGACTGTTGTCCATTACTCCCAATAACAATGGACGAGCAACAGCCCTACCCCCTCAAAGCGGCGGCCGCGGGCAGGAGTGGGAGAAATTGCACCCCTCGGGGTGGCCCGCTAGACTGGGCCGCAACGCTCACGCGACACGCAGCCCAGCCGATGGCGGGCAGCCTGCAGGATGCGAACGCAACATAACAACTTAAGGAAACGCCATGCTGATCGGACCCAACTGCGTAGTGGGCATCTGCTACACCCTGACTGACGACCACGGTGAGGTACTGGACCAGTCCCCAGAGGGGCAGCCGCTGAGCTACCTGCACGGCGCCGCCGGTATTATCCCTGGACTGGAGAAAGAACTGGCGGGCAAACTGGCGGGCGACGAATTCAACATCCACATCACGCCAACTGAGGCCTACGGCGAATACCAGCCTGAAATGGTGCGCGAATTGCCCCGCACCGCGCTCCCGGCCGATATCGACCTGCAACCCGGCATGCAGTTAACCGGGCAGACCCACAATGGCCCCCTCATGTTGACGGTAACCGCCGTCGAGGGCGATCAGGTCACCGTGGACGCCAACCACCCGCTGGCGGGCAAGACTCTGCATTTCGAGGGAACGGTCGAGTTCGTGCGCGAGGCCACCGCGGACGAACTCAACCACGGCCACGCCCACTAGGAATGGTCCGCAAGCGGCGCCATTGCCTGCGCAGCCAGCGCGCCGGGATACGCAGGGGCTGCGTCAGGTAGTAACGCCGCCGGGCGCGCTCGCCAAACTGCAGCACCAGTTTATCGACGCGCCGCGGGTCATACGCGGGCCCGGCTTCACTTGCGCTTACCTCCGGCTCCGCCAGGGCCAGGCCGTAGCGGGCGCGCAACCACGCGACATCCTCCGCTGTGCGCGCAGCCACCGCATCGTAAACAGCGGCCGGGGCCCGGTAGGCTTCTCCGCCGATGCGCTTGAGCCGGTAGGCATCGTCCGGCGCCCGCGCCGTGCTGCGCCCGGCCTCGTCCAGCATGGGCCGCTGCGCATTGAGCCTGCTGAGCACCAGCGCCGCTTCGTGGCTCATGCTGGTGTTGGCCACCGCGGGAGGCTTCCCCGCGACCGCGGGATCCATGCCCAGCCGGCGCAACAGTGCCCCCGCCATGCCATGGGGATCCGCTGCGGCGGCAGCGAAATCGTAGAGCAACAGGCTGTCTTCGCCGAACTCCTGTTCCAGCCGTTCGAACAACCTGCGCAGCGGATAGACCGGCGGCTGTGCATAGAGGTCCTCCAGCACTGCGCCCAGCGTGAGGCGCTGCTGGATCTCGCTGGAAAGCGCATCCAGGGGATGCCGGATGCAGGCAGCCAGCTGGACCTGCGGGGCCAGCGAGCGCAGCCACCGGGCCAGGTCCGCCAGTGCCTTGTTGTTGAAATGGCCGATCCCCTCGGCGGAGAGCAGCAGGGTATCGGCGTGCGTGGCGGCAAAGCCGCGCTCGAAGCAGGCCAGGGTGTTCGCATTGAACGCCTCGAATGCCTGCTCACCGCGCACGCCGAGCGTGGCGTATAGGCGCTGCGCGGGCACATCCGCGGAGAACAGGCCGCGCAACAGAGGCGAGTGGTTGCCGCGAAAGTCGCTGACATGCGGGAACCGGCAGGGGTAGTGCACGGCGCACTTCGACTCCAGCTTCCGCGCACTGCGCAGCAGTTGCAACTGCAGCGAGGTGGAGCCGGTCTTGCCCAGCCCGATATGCAGGAAGACGCGCCGGAAGCGCGGGGACTGCGTCATGCCGCCGCCGGGCATTCCGGGTCGCCGGCGAGCAGCGCCTGCTCCTCCTCCGAGGGTGGGCCGGCGGCGGGGCTGCCAGCGTCGAACAGCACGCGCCAGTGACCGTCCTTGCCGCGGCGCCACACCGTGTTGAAGGTGCCCCAGTGCTCTACGCTGTTGCCCTCCTCGTCCAGGCTGGTCACCCGGTAGGGCCCGCGGGTCAGGCCCAGGCCGTCCGCTTCCAGCACCTCGACGATCTGCGGTCGCCAGCGGATCGCCGGACCCTGCGGGTCGAAAAACGCGCTCCAGGCGTCCACCACCGCCTGCGGCCCGCGCAGCACACCGCTACCGGCAAAGCGCGCCTGCGCGTCGAGAAAGCTCGCAAAAGCCTGCGCGTCGCGCGCCTCCGCCGCCCGGCTGAAGGCGATCTCGCGGCAGCGCAGTTCCGCCTCGGGATCAGCGGCGGCGGTCACGGCGAACAGGGCGAGCGCCCCGGACATCAACTTGCGGATCATGGCGGCACCTCCGGCGGCCTGACAGTGAAACCAGACTATATACAGCCCGGGGGACGCTAACCATTCCCCGGAGTGGATGGCCATAGGCAGTTTGTTGACAGTCAAATGTATTAATGTCATTGTCGCGCCACCAATTCTCCATGGGATTGGTTTGCGTTGCAGCGCAGCCCCAGGCCGCTCGCCCCGGGGCAATGGATACCTGGTGCTTGCGGAAAAGCCGGCCACAGGCGCGCTGCACGGGCACACGGACGGAGTGCCAACCAGAAGTACCGGTACCCGCCCGTTACACCACTGGTTCGATCAAGGAAGAATAAAATGCTACCCGATAACTATTTGAAAACCCTTTGCGCAGGCGCCGCGCTTGCATTCACCTCCGCCAGTTTCGCCGTCGAGCTCTCCCCGGTAACCATCACCGGGGTGGAGCCCGCGACGGACGGCAGTGACAACCTCATCATCACAGGCACGGCGGACGACGCCACCAGCCTGGACATCAACGGCTACCCGGCCACCCTCGACGGCCGCGCCTTCACCCTGCTGATGCCGCCGGCGCAAGGCTACCAGGTGAACCTCTACGGTGCCGACGGCAGCTACCAGGCGCTGAACTACGCCGCGCCGGATGCCGCCGTGACCTCGGCCGTGCAAGTCGTGGTCGGCGAACAACTGGCCCAGGACGTGGGGCCCGCGCTGTCCCGGTTGCTTGAGAACCTGGACCTCAACGCCGTGCCGGGGATAAACCCCAACCAGTGCGTGCTGGATACCTGGTTCCTGATCGGCTGCGATTTCTACCTGCGCGAGATGGCCATCCAGGGCCAGCCGGTGATCGACCTGTACTTCACCCCGGGCGGTGGCGAGCAGCTGACGATCAACATCGACATCGCGATTCCCAGCGCCGTGATGACCACGGACGTCAAGCGCTCCTGGTGGTTCGGCTACGACCGCACCACGATGACTACCAAGGACATCGACGTGCAATTCCAGATCGGCGTCGAGGCCACCAGCAACCAGTCCATCAAGCTGGTGCTGGACGACCCCAGCGACGTGCACCTGGACATCGGCAGTATGACCGTGAAGTCCACCAACATCGCAGCCTACATGATCCCGCTGTTCAAGGACGCGATCGCCGGACTGGTGAATACCTCGGTGGTGGCGGTCGCGGGCCCGTTCCTGCAGCTATTGCCGATTCCCGCCATCCCGCTATCCCTGCCCCTCGATATCGACGGTGACGGCACGGACGATGCCGAGTTCGCCATCAACATGGCTCCCGAGGTGCTGGACGTGCTGCCCGGGGGGGCCGGCCAGGCGGTAATCAGCGGCGCCATCACTTCTGCAAACGTCGCGCCGGGGCGCCAGGTGCTGGGCTCGCGGATTATCGAGGGCACACTGCCCGGCACGGAAGCCGTCGGTGGAACTACGGACCTGAGCGCCGACGTCTCGGTCAACCTGCTCAACCAGGTGCTGACCGCCGTGTACCAGAGCGGGATCGATCGCAAGCTGGTCGTGCCGCTGACCGTGAACGACCTGGGCAGCTTCGGCGGCGCGCTGACGGCGTTTGGCTACACGCTGGACACGCCGCTGAACATTGCCCTGGACTTCGGCGCTGCGCCGGAAATGCAGGTCAACAACGACAGCCTGTATCCGCTGGGACTGGACATGGTGCTGCCCCGGATGCGCATGGTGATGTCCGTCCCGGGCGGTGACACCGACGAGGTGATCATGGACCTGACGGCCGACTTCCTGGTGTCGACCTCGCTGGGCGCAGAGAGCACGGGTGAGCTACACCTGGAGTTCGGCGACCTGCTGGCCTTGCAGAACGTCCAGGCCAATGGTGGCAGGTTTGTGGATCTTTACGGACCGGGCGTGCTGACGACCTGGGTACCGCTGCTGCTGCCGATGGTGATCACGGAGTACGAGCCGATGATCAACGACCTGCTCGCCGCGCCGCGCCTGGAGTTGGATATCGGCGCCATGCTGACCGACTGGCTGAACGCGGAGTTCCCCTCGGTACCCGTGGAAGGCTACGTGACCGAAGCCGGCGTCACCCCCGACGAAGCCTATATGCAGGTAGGCCTGGGCATCGATTTCCCGCAGCCCTGATCTGTAACCCAGGTGCCTCCGCCATTGCACGCGGGGGCACCCTTTCCCTCCTCAGCCGGCAGCGTCCATCAGTTCCTTCTGGATACGGTGCTTGAGCACCTTGCCGGCGTCGTTCTTCGGCAGCGCATCTCTGAACTCCACCTGCTCCGGAATCTTGAACTTGGCCAGCCCCTTGTCGATCAGGAACCCGGCGATACTGGCGACATCCGGCCGCGCATCCCCCGCCGGCACGATCACCGCGCAGGCGCGCTCGCCGGTCTTCGGGTCCGGCAGGCCGACGATAGTCACCTCGCCGATGTCCGGGTGCCCTACCAGCAGGTCTTCCACTTCCTTGGGCGCGATGTTCTCGCCATTGCGGATGATGATGTCCTTGAGGCGCCCGGCAATCACCAGGTAATCGCCATCGACCCAGCGGCCGAGGTCGCCGGTACGGTAGAAGCCCTCGTCGTCGAAGACCTTCGCCTCATCCTCCGCGTGCACGTAACCGACCAGCATCTGCGGCCCGCGGGCCAGTACCTCACCAGCATCGGACAGCCTGACGCTGGCGATACCGGGGCGGCCGTCGGTCTCCGCCGCGTGGTCGATATCGCCGTCGGCGGTACAGCCCACGGTGGTCACCGGCACTTCGGTGGAGCCGTAGACCCGGGTGACCACCGCGCGCTCGAAATAGTCCGCCGCCTCGCGAATCAGCGAGGGCGGCACGGACGCGCCGCCGCAAATGAAGACCTTCAGGTCCGGCAGCCGCGTACCGGCGGCGCGCGCCGCCGCCATCAACTGCACCAGGAAGGGCGTGGCGCCGGCGAAGTGGGTGACGCCCTCCGCCAGCATGTGGCCGATAGCCTCCTCGGGATCCCAGCGCTCCATCAACACGGCCTTGGCGCCCAGCAGCAGCGGGATCTCGAAGGCGTAGATGGAGCCGCCGATATGGCTGATCGGCGAGGCGACCAGGAAGCTGTCGCCGGGAGCGATGCGCCAGTGCTCGCCCAGCTGGCGGATCAGCGCGTGGATGGAGTTGTGGCTGTGCATCACCCCCTTGGGGCTGCCGGTGGTGCCGGAGGTGTACATGATCATGCGCACGGCGTCGGGTTCCGGCGCTTGCGGATGCCCGTCCGCCTCGCCGCTGAGCAGCTCCGTATAGGCGCGATGCGGACCGGTTTCGCCGCGCAGCACCACCACCTCGGGCGGGCTGGCCAGTTCGCCGACCACGGACTGCAGCATGGCCGCGTAGTCGTGGCCGCGGTACTGGGCGGGTATGAAGATGACCCGGCTCTCCACGTCCGCCAGCATGAAGCGCAGGTCGTGCTCGCGCAGCGAGGGCAGCACCGGGTGGGCGATCATGCCGGCCAGCGTCGCAGCCATATAGATGACGGCAGCCTCGTGCCAGTTGGGCAGCATGAAGGAGACCACGCTGCCCGCCGGGTGGCGCGCCGCCAGGTCGCGGGCCATGGCCTGGGCCTGGCTGTGGAGGGTAAGCGCGTCCAGGCGCACCTTGCCTTCCACCACCAGCTCGCGCCCGGGCTCCTCGCGGGCCACTCGCGCCAGGGTGTCGGCGAGGGTCTCCCTTACCCAGTCGCCCTTGTCGTAGGCGGCTTGCGCGCGCTGCTCGTCCCAGCGGATGGAACGGCCGGCAATCAGCCGCCGCCCCGGCGCCGCAGTGTCAGGGGTAGTTGTCATAGCCAATAGTCAACATAGATGATTATAATGCGCTTCATTTTAATGGGCCTGCGCGCTAAAGTACACGCGCCGGAATTCAGGGCCCGCCTACACTAGTCCAATCCCCCAGCTGATGACAGGCCCGGGCAGATAATAAGGAGCCACGAAACGATGGAAGTCGCGATCATTACCGGAGCCGGCAGCGGCATCGGCCTCGCCACCGCAAAAGAAATGCACTCACGCGGGATGGCCATCGTCGGCGTCGGCCGCGACCAGGGCAAGCTCGACGCGCTCGCCGAAGCACTGGAGCACAGCGACCGCCTGGCCACCCTCTCCGTGGATATCACCGAAGACGCCGCGCCCCAGGCCATCGTGAATCTCGCACTGGAGCGCTTCGGCCAGATCGACTACCTGATCAACAACGCCGGCATCGGCAGCCCCAAGCCGCTGCACGAGACCGACGACGCCACCCTGGACCACTTCCTCGGCATCATGCTGCGCGCGCCCTTCCGCCTGGCGCGGGACGTGATCGTACACATGAAACCGGGCTCGGCGATCATCAACATCACCTCCACCTTCGCGGTGGTCGGCGGCCGCCGCGGCGGCGCGTATTCGGCCGCCAAGGGCGGGCTGACCTCGCTGACCCAGCACATCGCCTGCGAGTACGGCCCCCAGGGCATCCGCGCCAACTGCGTGGCGCCCGGCGTGACCATGACCGACATGGTGCGCGAGCGCATGAACGACAAGGGCTTTCGCCGCATGCAGGTGGACATGACGCCCTACCCGCGCCTGGGCGAAGCCGAGGACGTGGCCAGCACCATCGCATTCCTCTGCTCCAAGGGCGGCGAGTTCATCAACGGCCAGACCATCGTCGTCGACGGCGGCTGGTCATCGACCAAGTACCTCTCCCCCGAAGCCATGAACGCCTAGTCATCCAACCGGGAGGCGCCAACGCCATGCCGACGATCGACGAGCTGGACCTGATGGAGCTGCCGGTACTGGAGCCCGAATTCGCCACCGACCCGCTGCCCGCTTTCGCCGCGGCGCGGGCGCAGCACCCGTGGCTTGCGAAGAGCGCCGTGGGCTACCTCGTCCACGAGTACGAGGCCATCAAGGACCTCTACTTCATGGACGACAAGCTCGAGTTCGCCACCGCGAACATCGTCGAGTTCATGGGCGCGAAGGGCACCCCCTGGGGCGATTTCACCGAGGGGCTGATGATCGTCAAGCAGGGCGAGGAGCACGACCGCGTGCGCAGCAACGTCGCCGCCGCCTTCACCCCGCGCAATATCAACCGCTACCGCGGCCTGATGCGCGAGACGGTATCGAAACTGCTGGATGAGTGGGCCCCGCGCGGCGCCTTCGACTTCGCCGAGTTCGCCGCCAATTTCCCGGTGCGGGTGATGTGCGGGATTATCGGCGCCTCGCCGGATGTCGTTCCCGCCCTGCGCCACGCGCTGGAGACCCAGGGCATGAGCTTCAGCATGAACCCGGACATGCTGGAGGACGCCAACGCCTGCATCACCCAGCTGATGGACTTCGCCGACGAACTGATCCGCGAGCGCCAGCGCACCGGCCACAGCGGCGAGCCGGACCTGCTGGACGAACTGCTGGCGGCCAACCACAGCGGCAAGCTCACGGACTACGAACTGCGCAACCTGCTGGTGTTCGTTTTCGCGGCGGGCTACGACACCTCCAAGAACATGCTGACGTTCGCCATGTACGAGATGCTGCAGCGCCCCGACATGTGGCGGCGCTGTGCGGAAGACCTGCCCTTCTGCACGAAAGTCATGGAGGAGACCCTGCGCTACCACAGCGTCTCCAACGTGCCGCGCACGGTCTCGGAGGAATTCACCTACCGCGACGTGACCCTGCCGGCCGGCACCAACCTGCAGTTCATCCTCACGCTGTCGGGCCGCGATCCCGGCGCCTTCGACGCCCCGGACGTCTTCGACCCGGAGAAGCAGCGCGCCAACCGCCACCTCGCCTTCGGCCGCGGCATGCACATCTGCCTCGGGCAGTTCCTCGCCCGCGCGCAGATCGAGGAGGGCCTGCACCTGATCGCGCAGCGCCTGCGCTCGCCGCGCCTCGCCGGTGAGATCAGCTGGCGGCCGTTTGTCGGCGTGTGGGGCCTGCGCAGCCTGCCGATCGAATTCGACCCGGCGCCGGCGGACTAGCCGTGGAGCTGGGACTGGCGGGAGCCGCGGTGTGCGTCAGCGGCGGCAGCAAGGGCCTGGGCCGAGCCGCCGCGCTGGCCTTTGCCCACGAGGGCGCCCGGGTGGCGATCATCGCCCGCGAAGCCGGCCCGCTGGATGACACCGTCGCCGCGCTGCGCGAGGCCGGCGCCCCGGACGCCTGCGGCCTGCGCGCGGATATCGCGGATGCGGCGAGCGTGGACGCGGCCTTCGCCGAACTGGCACAGCGCTGGGGCGAACTGAACACCCTGGTGAACATGGCCGGCCCCACCGCCCCCAGCGCAGGAGCGGACTTCGCCGGGGTACCGGAAGACCAGTGGGCGTACTACTGGGAGGTCGGGGTGATGGGCGCCGTGCGCTGCACCCGCGCCGCCCTGCCGCTGCTGGAAAAGTCCGGCTGGGGCCGGGTAATCAATATCTCCTCGGTGTCCGCGCGGCTGGGACTGCCGATGGAAGCGCCCTACATGGCGGCCAAATCGGGCCTCGCCGGCCTGTCGCGCAATATGGCGAGTGCATTGGCCGCACGCGGCATCCTGGTGAACACGGTCACGCCCGGCGTGTTCCGCACCGAGGCGCTGGAAGGCTTCATGCGCGCTACCGGCGTCACCGACCGCTACGACCCGGACAGCCCCGAGGACGTGTGGCGCTGGATGGGCGAGATCAACGGTGGCCGCCACGCCGGCATGCTGGGCCGGGTCGCCGCGCCGGAGGAACTCTGCCCGCTGTTGTTGCTGCTCGGTTCGCAGGCCAACACCTATATCGTGGGCGCGAACATTCCCGTCGATGGCGGGACGGATTTCTCGCTCGGCTGAGCCGGGCGACCACTTTTTGCAGGAGACAAGAACATGTTGCAGGACAGCCTGAAACTCGATGGCCGCGTGGTGCTGGTAGCCGGCGCCGGTGGCGGCGGCCTCGGCACCACCGTGTGCCGCATGGCGGCGGAACAGGGGGCCACCGTGGTCGCCGCGGACCGCACCCAGGCCAAGCTGGACCAGGATATCGCGCCGCTGATCGCCGGGGGCCTGCCCATCGTGCCGGTGGTGGCGGACCTGCAGACCGAGGAAGGTATCGCCACAGCGATGACCGCCGCGCGCACCGCCCCGGGCGAATTGTACGGGCTGGTCACCATGGTCGGCGGCGGGCCCGCGCACACCTGGGCGCCGGCGACGAAGATGAGCCGCGCCTCGTGGGCGGAGATGTTCTCCAAGAACCTGGAATCCATGTTCTTCATGGCCCAGGCCTTCGCCGCCGAGCTGCAGGCGCAGGGACTGTCCGGCTCCATCGTCGCGGTATCGTCGATCAGCGGCCTGGGCGCCGGCCCCTACCATATCGCCTACGCCACGGCGAAAGCGGCCATCCCGCCGGTGGTGCGCACCATGGCGCTGGAGCTGGCGTCGTCGGGCATCCGCGTCAACGCGGTGGCCCCGGCGGCGATGATCGGCCCGAAATCCCTGCTGCCGCCGAACCCGGAGCTGGAGGCCCGCGCCATCCCCATGGGCCGCCAGGGCCAGCACGCGGAGGTCGCCGCCAGCATCATGTTCCTGCTCACCGACATGGGCGGTTACGTCACCGGCCAGTGCCTCACCGTGGACGGCGGCATCACCCTGAAGCACGCGCACATCGCCGAGGACAACACGCCGGTGATGATCACCAACGAGGCCTTCCTCAAGGCGATGAAGGGCGAGGGCTGAACCCGTCCGGGAGAATTGACCATGCAGACACGCAAGATCGACTACAGCGACGGCCACACCGCCTACACCGGGGAGCTGTACTGGAACGAGACCGCCGGCGGCCCGCGCCCCGGTGTGGTGGTGTTCCCCGAGGCCTTCGGCCTCAACGACCACGCCCGCGAAAGGGCGAAGCGCCTGGTTGCGCAGGGTTACGTCGCCTTTGCCGCCGACCTGCACGGCGGCGGCGCCATCATCGACGACATGGCGCAGCTGGGCCCGCGCATGGGCGCGCTGTTCAATGACCGCTCGCTGTGGCGCGCGATGGCGAGCTCGGCACTTGAAACACTTTCTGCACAGGACGAAACCGACAGCGGAAAACTTGCCGCCATCGGCTTCTGCTTCGGCGGCGCCACCTGCCTGGAACTGGCCCGCAGCGGCGCGCCGCTGGCGGGCATCGTCAGCTTCCACGGCGGCCTGCAACTGGAGATAGACGGCGACGCCGGGCGCAATCGCGCCAGCGTGCTGGTCTGCCACGGCTCCGAGGACCCGCTGATCCAGCCCGAGACCATACAGGCGATCATGGACGAGTTCCGCCGCGACGGCGTCGACTGGCAGTTCACCTACTACGGCAACGCCGCCCACAGCTTTACCGACCCGGAGGCGGACGCCCGCGGCATGGACGGGCTGGCCTACGACGCGCGCACCGAGGCGCGCTCGTGGGCCGCGATGACCAATTTCTTCAGCGAAATTTTCGACTGACAGTATTCACTACACGCAACACCTGGAGTTACCAATGAGCGACAAGACACTCGACTGTTCCGATCTCGACCAGTACATGGGCAAGCCCATCGACCCGGCGAAGATGAAGGAACCGCTGCACAACAACGACTTCCGCCGCTGGGTGCAGGCCATGCACTACCCCAACCTGCTGCATTACGACCATGACTTCGCAGCAGAGGGTCGCTACGGCAAGCTCGTCGCGCCGCAATCCTTCGCGGTGAGCTGCGACGACGGCCACGGCGCCGGCCCGGCCTGCGTCGGCCGCATCGACAACTCCCACCTGCTGTTCGGCGGCGACGAGTGGTGGTTCTACGGCCCGAAGATTTTCGGCGGCGACGAGATCACCAACGAGAAAATCCCCTTCGACTACGTGGTCAAGGAAACCGGTTTCGCCGGCCCCACCTGCTTCCAGCGCGGCGATAACTTCTACTACAACCAGCACGGCGACCTGATCGCCAAGCAGCGCTCCACCTCCATCCGCTACCGCCGCGACCTCGCCGAGGAAAAAGGCGTGGACCCGGCCGCCATGGACGACCCGGAGTGGACCGACCAGGCGCTGGAAGACCTGGAGCCGAAGAAGTACGAGTACATCAAGATGATGCACGACCTCGGCCACGGCAAGCGCTACTGGGACGACGTCAACGTGGGCGACGCCCTGACCACCCGCATCATCGGCCCGCACACCATCGCCAGCTTCACCACCGAGTGGCGCGCCTACCTGTTCACCATCTGGGGCGGCACCCACCGCCCGGGCCTGGACATGGAGGCCATGGGCTTCACCAAGGAGATGGCGGGCCACGAGAACGACCCGGTGATGGAGCGCGACAACCCCGAGTGGACCGACGGCGCTTACTTCGGCCCCTCCCGCGGCCACCTGTTCCCGCGCTACGCGCGCATGATCGGCATGCCCCGCGCCTACGGCTACGGCGCGTCCATGGGCGCCTGGATCCTCGACTACCTGGCCGGCTGGGCCGGCGAATGGGGCCAGGTGGTACACGTGAACTCCTCCTACCGCGGCCCCGCCTTTACCGGCGAGGCGACCATCATGAACGCCGACGTGGTGGACAAGATGACCGACGAGGAAGGCCGTAACGTCGTCCAGGTGAAAATGAAGATGAGCTCGCACACCGGCACCACCATGGCAACCGCGACCGCGGAGATCGAGCTGCCGAAGAAGTAGGACTGCAAATGGATGACCTGAACTTCGACGGCCGCGTGGCCGTCATCACCGGCGCCGGCCGCGGCCTCGGCCGCGCCTACGCCCTGTTACTGGGTGCCAACGGTGCCAAAGTCGTGGTCAACGACCTCGGCGGCTCACTGCAGGGGGACGGCGTCGACGCCGGCCCCGCGCAGGCGGTGGTGGACGAGATCGTCGCCGCCGGCGGCGAGGCGGTGGCCTGCACCGAGTCGGTGGCGACACCGGAGGGCGGCCAGGCGATCATCCAGTGCGCGCTGGACACTTACGGGCGCATCGACATCCTCATCCACAACGCCGGCAACGTGCGCCCGGGCTCGATGAAGGAGATCAGCTACGAGGATTTCAACTCCGTGCTGGACGTACACCTCAAGGGCGCCTTCCACGTGGTGCGCCCCGCCTTCCCGCTGATGTGCGAGGCGGGCTACGGGCGCATCGTGCTCACCGCCTCCATCGGCGGCCTGTACGGCAACCAGAACGTGGTGAATTACGGCGTTTCCAAGGCGGGCATGATCGGCCTGTCCAACGTGGTGGCCATCGAAGGCGAAGCCGAGGGCGTGAAGTGCAACGTGATCGTCCCAGCCGCGGTCACCCGCATGGCCGAGGGCATCGACATCTCCGCCTACCCGCCCATGGACCCGGAACTGGTCGCGCCGACCGTCGGCTGGCTGGCCCACGAGGACTGCTCGGTCACCGGCGAGATGCTGGTCTCCATCGCCGGCCGCGTGGCCCGCGCCTACGTCGCGGAAACCCCCGGCGTCTACCAGCCCAGCTGGACCATGCGCCAGGTCGGTGAGCGCATCGACGAAATCCGCGACACCTCCGACCCGCTGATCTTCCCGGTCACCACCGGCCACGTCGACCACATCGTCTACAGCTTCGGACGCGCCAACGCCGGCAAATAAAGTGGGGTCAAATGAAGTGGGGTCAGATGAGACTTTATCTGATGTCCCCACATCACGCGGCAACCGGGGGAGAGTAATCCCCCCGGGTTGCCACACCTGATCCCGCAGGCTGCTCCTTTAAAAATCGCAGCCGCCGAAACTCAGCTCCGGGAAGCCAGCCATTTGCGCCAGCCGCCAAACCCGGTGATGTCCTGCGCGCCCTCGACCCCGCGCGGCTCGCAGATAAAGCCGCTGACCTCGCTGCCATCGGCGAGCCGCACCCTGCCGATACCCAGCGGCGCCGGAATACCGGCGACAAAGCTGCCAAACTCCGCCGCGGGCACCGACCAGACCTCCACTTCCACCGCGGCGCCCCCGGCTTCGTCCATGACCATGCCCGGGCGCAGCGGCGGGCCGCCCGCCAGCGCATAGAGGCGGTAGGCAGGGGCGGAGTGGGTCTTCGCCTTCAGCGTCGCGCCGCGCTCGGTCAACTGCCAGTTCAGCGGCTGTCCCTCCAGATGCGCGCCGCAGACAGCCACATCGATATGGGTCCCCGCCGACAGCACCGGCGCAGCGGCACTGCTGTATACGGACTGGCCCCGCCCGGCGGGCAGCGGCAATACCTGCTGGATGCGGTTGGCGATGGACAGCAGCGCGCGGTCGCTGAACGCCTTGCCGACCAGGCTGACGCCAAACGGCAGCCCCGCTTCGGTGAACGCCGTGGGCACGGCCACCGCCGTCATGTCCAGCAGGTTCATGAAGTTGGTGTAGTAACCCAGCTGGCTGTTGTACAGCACCGGTTCCGCGTGCAACTCGTCCACGGTAAACAGCCGGCCGGCGGTGGGCGTCAGCAGGCAGTCGAGGCCCTGCATCTGCGCCATGCACTGCCTGCGCAGTTCCTCCAGCCGGTACTGCGCCCGGAACAGCGCGGTCGCCTTCGGCGCTTCGCCCTGGGCGATGATCTGCCGGACCACCGGGTTGACCACCTCCGGCGTATCGCGCATCACCGATTCGATCGCCAGATAACGTTCGCTGACCCAGGGCCCCTCGTAGAGCAGCAGCGCGGCCTCGTCGAAGGGCCGGTAGTCGATCTCCACCATCTCGAATCCGCTGTCCGCCAGCGCGGCCACGGTCTGTTGCCACGCGCGTTGATAGGCCTCGTCACCGAAGAATTTCAGCTGCGCATCGGCCATCACGCCGACCCGCAGCGGCCCGCTGCGCAGTCCGTAATGGCGCACGCGGTTGGCGAACGGGTTGGCGCGGCTGTAGCCGTCGCTGGCGTCCTCGCCCTCGGCGACGGCGAGCACCTGGTTGGCGTCGTCCGCATTGAGGGCAAAGATGCTGATGCAATCGAGGCTGCGGCAGGCGGGCAGCATGCCGGTCGAGGAGAGCAGCCCCTTTGTCGGTTTCAGGCCCACCAGGTTATTGAAGCAGGCGGGCACGCGGCCGGAGCCCGCGGTATCGGTACCCAGGCTGAAGCTCGCCAGGCCCAGCGCCACCGCCAGCGCGGAGCCGGAACTGGAGCCGCCGCTGATATAGTCCGGGTCGAATGCGTTGCGGCCGGGGCCGTGGGGCGAGCGCGTGCCGTTGAGGCCGGTGGCGAACTGGTCCAGGTTGGTCTTCCCCAGCGGTATCGCCCCCGCCGCGATCAATTGCTCGACCACCTGTGCCGAGCGTTCGGGCACAAAGCTGAACTCCGGGCAACCCGCGGTGGTGGGCACACCGGCGAGGTCGATGTTGTCCTTGATCGCGAACGGGATTCCCCACAGCGGCGCACTGTCCGGCGCACGCTCCTCCAGCGCCCGCAGGTAGGGCTCGATCTCGGCCTCGCCCAGCAGGTAAATCCAGGCGTTGTGCTGCGACGTCAGCTCCGACTGCTCCCTGATCCGCCGCAGCAGTTCACGCGGTGTCAGCCCGTCTTCGCGATACGCCTTTTGCAGCGCGGCTATATTCATGTCCATTACGCATTTCCCCTTTCGTCTTGCGTTTTCAGTACCAGCAGGACCTGCCCCGCGCGGATTCGCCCGCCCGCTTCGAGCAGTACATCGCTCACCGTGCCCGCAGTCGGCGCGAACACCGGTATTTCCATTTTCATCGACTCCAGCACCATCAGGGTTTCACCCTCGACGACACGCTGCCCCTTGCTCACCTGCACCTGCCAGACACTGCCGGATACCGGCGAATCCAGTACGGTGGCGTCCTCCGGCCACACCTGTTCCTCGAGTGCCTCCGCCGCTTCCTCGACGGCGAAATTGAACTGGCCGTTGGCGTGCCAGTCCTCCAGTTCCCGCTCGAAGGCCGCGATCCTGCGCTGGCGAAAATCTCTGATTTGCGCGGCTTCCGATTCCAGCATCGCGTTGTACTGCGCAAGGCTGAATTCCGCTTCCTCGATACGCAGCGGGTAATTGCCCAGCGGAAAGTCACTGCGAATCTGCAACAGTTCCTCGGCGCCCACCTCGTAGAAGCGGATCTGGTCGAAGAAGCGCAGCAGCCAGGGCTGCCCGAACTCGGGTGTTTTCCGGTAGCGGTTCCACATCTGCAGGGTGCGCCCGACGAACTGGTAGCCGCCCGGCCCCTCCATGCCGTAGACACACAGGTAGGAACCGCCGATACCGACGGAGTTTTCCGCGGTCCAGGTGCGCGCCGGGTTGTATTTTGTGGTGACCAGGCGGTGGGCGGGATTGACCGGCGTGGCCACCGGCGCGCCGAGGTAGACATCGCCCAGGCCCATCACCAGGTAGGAGGCATTGAAGACGATGTCCTTCACGTCGTCGATGGACTCCAGCCCGTTGATGCGGCGGATGAACTCCAGGTTGCTGGGGCACCAGGGCGCGTTGGCGCGCACCGTCCGGTCGTACTTCTCGATGGCCAGCCGGCAGGCCTCGTCGTCCCAGGACAGCGGGATGTGCACGATGCGCGAGGGCACCCGCATCTCGTCCAGGTGCTCCGACAACTCCCGCTCGCCCCGCTCCAGGTGTGACAGGATCTCCGCCTGCGTGAGGCGCAGGCCGTCGAAGTGAATCTGCAGCGAGCGTATGCCCGGTGTCAGTTCCCGAATACCCAGCAGGGGATTCTGCTCCAGCCACTGCATCAGCGCGTGGGCGCGAAAGCGCAGGCGGATATCCAGCACGGGTTCGCCGTACTCGACCAGCAGGAAATGATCGCCGGCGGCGCGGCAGACGATCTCGTCGCCGAAGACCTCGGCGGGGAATGTCTTCAGCACTGGTGTGTCCGGCACGACCGGTGTCCAATCCACGTCGACCGGCGAAAGCGCGGCAAGCTGCTCCTCCTGCGCCTGTTCCAGCCGGCGCGCATCCTCCAGCGATACCGGCACGAAGCGCAGCCTGTCGCCCGCCTTGAGCTGGCCCAGCTTCCACAGGTCGGCCTTGATCACCGTGGCGGGGCAGACAAAGCCCCCCAGCGACGGGCCGTCGGGGCCGAGAATGACGGGCATGTCACCGGTGAAATCCACCGTGCCGAATGCGTAGGCATTGTCGTGGATGTTGGAAGGGTGCAGGCCCGCCTCGCCGCCGTTCTTGCGCGCCCACTGCGGCTTGGGGCCGACCAGGCGAACACCGGTCCTGCTGGAGTTGTAATGCACCTCCCAGCTGTGGGCAAAAAAAGTTTCGATGTCAGCGTCGGTGAAAAAGTCGGGGGCGCCGTGGGGTCCATAGATCACCCGCAGTTCCCAATCGTCGACGATCCCGGGATGCAGTTCCCCGGGAAGTTGCTCTCCCGCCGGCGGCGGCGTGGACGACGCCGGGCCCAGGTGCAGCACATCGCCGTTGCGCAGGGCGCGCCCGTTGTGGCCGCCAAACTGGCCGAGGGTAAACGTGGAGCGCGAGCCGAGGTACTCGGGGCAATCCAGCCCGCCTTCCACGCAGAGGTAGGCCCGCGCGCCCGCACCGCGAATCCGGCCGCACTCCAGTACCTGCCCCGCCTGCACCGCCAGCACCTGCCACATAGCCACAGGCGTCTTGTCCAGCGTGGGCGCGCAGTCCGCCCCCGCGATCACCACCAGGGTGTCGCGGCTGAATTTCAGCGCCGGACCCTGCAGCGTGATTTCCAGGCCCGGGGCCTTCGCGTCGTTGCCCAGCAGGCGATTGCCGAGACGGAACGAGTAATTGTCGAAAGGGCCCGACGGCGGCACGCCGACATGCCAGTAACCGGTGCGCGCCGGGTAGTCCTGTATCGTGGTCTGCGTGCCGGGCTGCAGCACATCGATGCGCGCCGGGCACCACTCGAATTCGTTGAGGTAGCGGGTAGTGACTTCGCCGGCCACCAGTTTCGGGTCGAGCAACAGGGCACTGAGGTAGTGCAGGTTGGTTTCCGTGCCGTAGAGCCGGGTGTCCTCCAGCGTCTGCCGCAGGCGTTGCAGCGCCGCCGGCCGGTCCGCTGCGTGCACGATCACCTTGGCCAGCATCGGATCGAAGTAGGGTGATACCTCCACCCCCGCCTCTATCCAGTGATCGATACGCAGGCCCGCACCTTCCGGGAAGGCAACTTCCGTCAACAGCCCGGCGCAGGGCTGGAAGTCCCGGTACGGGTCCTCGGCGTAGATCCTCACCTGTATGGCGTGTCCCGCAGCCTTGAGCTGTCGGCGGCGCTCCGCCAGGTCGGCGGCTTCACCTGCGGCCAGGCGCAACATCCACTCCACGAGGTCGATGCCGTAGACCTCTTCGGTGACGCCGTGCTCGACCTGCAGCCGGGTGTTCACCTCGAGGAAATAGAACTCTTGCGTGTCCGCGTCGTAGAGGAATTCCACCGTACCCGCATTGCGGTAACCGACGGTGGAAACCAGTTTTTCCGCCGTGGCGTGCAGTTCCCGACGCACCGCGTCAGTGAGATTGGGCGCCGGGCACTCCTCCACCACTTTCTGGTTGCGGCGTTGCGCGGAGCAGTCGCGCTCGCCGATGGCCAGCGCGCCGCCGGTGCCGTCACCGAATACCTGCACCTCGATATGGCGCGCCCGGGCGATGAATTTCTCGACGAAAACACCGTCGTCCGAAAAGTTGTTGGCGCCCAGGCGCTTCACCGACTCGAAGGCCGCCGCCAGTTCCGCCTCGTCGCGGCAGACCTGCATGCCGATACCGCCACCGCCGGCGGTGGTCTTCAGCATTACCGGGTAGCCGGCTGCTGCAGCGGCATCGCGCGCGGCGTCGAGATCAGCCAGCAGTTCGCTGCCGGCGAGCAGCGGAACACCGGCCTGCTGCGCCACTTCGCGCGCGCGGTGCTTCAGGCCGAACACCTGGATCTGCTCCGCGGTGGGCCCGACGAAGGCCACGCCCTCCGATTCGCAGCGGCGCACGAAATTCGCGTTCTCGCTGAGAAAGCCGTAGCCCGGGTGGATGGCCTGTGCGCCGGATTCGCGCACGACGTTGAACAGTTTGTCGATATTGAGGTAAGTATCCGCGGCGGGGCCGTCGCCCAGCGGCCAGGCTTCGTCCGCCAGCCGCACATGCAGGCTCTCGGCGTCCGATTGCGCGTACACCGCCACCGAGGCGATACCCAGCCGCCTCAGGGTGCGGATGATGCGTACTGCTATCGCACCGCGGTTGGCGATAAGCACCTTGTCAAACATGGTTGGTTCCAGTCCGGGCCGTCCCGGTGCCAGGTACGACAGCGGCCGTCCGCTGAAGTGATTGAAGCTGTAGTGTTCCCGGCCGCCGCTAGTCCCAGACCAGGACTTCGATCGGTGTCGGGTTGTAACCGTTACAGGGGTTGTTCAACTGCGGGCAGTTGGATATCAGCACCAGCGTGTCCATCAGGGCGCGCAGTTCCACGTATTTGCCGGGCGCGGAAATGCCGTCGGCGAAGGTCAGGCCGCCCTCGGCGGTCACCGGCACGTTCATGAAGAAATTGATGTTGTGGCTGATGTCGCGCTTGTCCAGGCCGTATTCCGGGTGCTCCGCCAGCGCCAGCATCCAGCTGTCGCGACAGGCGTGCATGCAGCGCTTTTCCAGCGAATAGCGCACGGTGTTGCTCTCCGTCGCGCAGGCGCCGCCCAGGGTGTCGTGGCGACCGCAGGTATCGGCGATGATCTCCAGCATCGGATTGTTCAGGTTCGAACGCAGCACGCTGCCGCTGGTCAGGTACACGTTCCCCTGTTCGCGCACCGTATCCATGGCCGAATAGCGCTCCGCGGGCGCGTTGGCGTTGTAGAACAGCGTATCCGCCGCCTGGTTGCCCTCCAGGTCGACGATGCGCACCACCTGCCCCTTGTCGACCCGCTGCAGGAAGTAATCTCCGGCCGCCACCACTGCGCGAAAGCCGGCCGTTTTTTCATCGTATCGGGATTGCGTAATCATCTTAATGCGTGCCTGCTGTAGCCTGCGCGCCCAGGTAATAGAGCGCGTTGTTCTGGAAGCCGCGCTGGTTCTCCTCGCACCAGTTGCGGCAGAAATCGTCCTCGGCGACCGGTGCCGCCAGGCCCAGTTCCAGTCCCACGGGCGCCGCGGGATAGGCCGGCGCCCGGTTCAGCGGGTGCGGGCAGGCGTGCAGGACCACCAGGGTGTCCATCTCGAAACGCAGCACCACCTGCGCGCCCGCGGCGGCGGCCGTGGCATCCAGGCTCAGGCCGCCGTCGGCGTCCGTGACGACCTTGCTGAACCAGTTGACGTTCGCCGCCAGGTCCTGGGCGGTGAGACCGTACTTTTCCATCTCTACCAGGAAGGCGTCGTTGCCGTTCTGCTTCCAGTCGTTGCGATCGTGCTGGTAATCCCTGGCGCCCCACTTCTCCTCGATGTGGGAAGCATGGCTGTTGCCGCAGACCGTTTCGTGCCAGCCGAAGCCGTCTTCGACAATCGACGCGAACACCCGGCCCATATCCGAGTAGAGGCAATTGCCCCGGGTCAGCTTGAAGGTGTGCTGGCACTTCAGGGTGTCCGGCGCGTTGTAGCGCTCCAGCAGGTTCTCGGGGTTGTAGAACAGCATGCCGACGTTTGCGCCGCCGCGCAGGTCCGTCAGGCGCAGCAGCGTGCCCCGCCGCATGCGGAACGACCAGTGCCCTCCCCCCGGCACTTCGGTTCGGTAGGTGTATTCAGTCATCGTTCGATCCTGTGTGTAAGTCGATGTCGGCGACGGGCGCCGGCTGCAGCGCGTCCGTCCCTTCCCGCCGGCGGGAGGTGGCGATGAGGTCGCGATGGATTTTCTCGTAGACCTCCTGGCTGGTCTTGCCCAGGGACAGGTCGTAGGTAATCGTCGCGCCGTAGGCGCCGGGCGCTTGCGGATCGTGGCGCAGCTTGTCGAAGACCCAGACCCGGGTGCCGAGATAAAAGCCCTCGCGGAGATCGTGGGTCACCATGAACACGGTGAGGCTGTTCTCCCGCCACAGCTGCAGCACCAGCTCGTGCATGTCGGCGCGGATGCCCGGGTCCAGCGCGCCAAAGGGCTCGTCCAGCAGCAGGATGCGCGGCCGGTTGATCAGCGCCTGGGCGATGGCCAGCCGCTGTTTCATGCCGCCCGAGAGCATGTGCGGGTAGCGCTTGCTCGCATCCTGCAGGCCCACCCGCTCCAGCAGTTCCAGCGCCTTGTCGCGCGCGGCCTTTTTCGCCGGGCCGAACAGGCGCCCCGTGATGCCCGGGCGGTGAAAGGCACAGGCTGCAATGACATTGTCGAGGACGCTCATGTGCGGGAACACCGAGTACTGCTGGAACACGATGCCGCGGTCCGGGCCGGGCTCGTTCGCCACCGGATTGCCATCCAGCAGCAGGCGGCCGCCGCTCGGCACCTCCGTGCCCAGCAGCATTTTCAGGAAAGTGCTCTTGCCGCACCCGGACGCCCCGACCATGGTGATGAACTCGCCTTCCGCGACGCTGGTATTCAGGCCCTCGAGCACCTGGACGTCGGCGTAACTCTTCGACACATTCTGCAGTTCGATCACGCCGCACCTCCGGGCACATACCAGGGGAACAGCCGCTTGTTGGCGTGGCGCAGCGAGTAGTCGATGACGAATGCCAGCAGGGTTATCCACGCCACGTAGGGCAGGATGACGTCCATGGACATGTAGCGCCTGACGAGAAATATCCGGTAGCCCAGGCCGTCAGTCGATGCGATCGCCTCCGCGGAGATGAGGAACAGCCACGCCGCGCCCAGCGCCAGGCGCACGGATTCGGTCAGCCGCGGCAGCAACTGCGGCAATATCACCCGGAAAATGATCTGCGCGCTGTTGGCGCCGAGGGTTTGCGCCTTTACCAGTTGTTCGCCGGGTATTTCCCGGGTGCGCTGCAGCATGTCCCGGGCGATGAAGGGCGTGATGCCAATCGCGATCAAGGCCACCTTGGACACTTCCCCCAGTCCGAAGACGATAAAGAGGATCGGTAGCAAGGCCAGCGGAGGCACCAGTGACACCACGGTCAGCAACGGCGCGACCGACGCGCCGACCAGTGGAATCGCCCCGGTCAGCATACCCAGCAACAGCCCGGACAGCGCCGCGATCAACACGCCCATGCCCAGGCGCTTCAGGCTGCTGGCGGTGTCCTGCCAGAACACTATCTTGCCGGTGCGCTTGCTGGGCTCCACCGCCATGCGGTGCATCGCCTCCCCCATTTGCGAGAACGAGGGCAACAGCTTGTCCTTCGGGTTTTCCGCGAGGCGGGCGTGGGAGCCCGCCATGTAGACCACCAGGATCAGCACGAACGGCGCCAGCCCGAGCAGCACCAGGCCCACCCTGCCGGGGGCCTGGTTGATCAGGCGCTTCACTGGGCGGGACTGCCGGTATCGCAGCAGTCGAGCTCGCCGTCCGCCGCCATTTGCATGTAGCTGGGATCGAAGCGCAGTTTGACGTTGTCGGCGTCACCGTAGACGCCCGCGGGCATCTCGATGCCGACATAGCCCGCATCCGGCACACCGGCGCCCAGCAGGCCGTGGTCGAAGGAGAACTCCGCGACCTGGCGCATGGTATCCACCAGCTTGCCGCTGTTGACCAGCTCCAGTGCCTGCGCCGGCGTATAGAACATCGCGGTGCTGGCCAGTTGCGACTCGAAGCCCGCCAGGTCCGTGCCGGAGGCCGTCGCCATCGCGGTCTTGGCCTGCTCGGCTGCGGCGCCATCGCCGGACATCTGCCCCATGATCTCGTACCAGGCGCCGACCAGCGCCTTGCCCAGGGCGGGATTCGCCTTCAGCGTCTCGGTGTTGATCACCAGCAGGTCGAGGATCTCGCCGGGTATCTGCGAGGAATTGAATACCTCGTGACTGTCCGGCATGGACACGACCTCGCCCAGCAGCGGGTTCCAGGTGACGACGGCGGTGACGTCCGGCGTGCTGTAGGCGGCGACGATATCCGCGTCCGAGGTGTTGACCACTGTGACGTCGGCCTCGCTCATGCCCACCGACTCCAGCGCCCGCGCAAGCAGGTAATGGGACACGCTCAGCTCGACGAGGTTGACCCGCTGCCCCTTGATCTGCGCGAGTTCCGTCTTGCCCTTGAGGACCACACCGTCGTTGCCGTTGGAGTAGTCGCCGACGATCAGCGCGGTGCTGTCGACGCCGCCGGCGGCGGGAATGGTCAGCGCGTCCATGTTGGTCATGGTGCAGGCGTCGAACTCGCCCATGCTGTACTGGTTGACGGACTCGATGTAATCGTTGATCTGCACGACGTCGATATCGATGCCGTAGTGATCACCCCATTTCTTGACGATGTCCTGCTCTGCGCCGTAGGCCCAGGGCATCCAGCCGACGTAGATGGACCAGCAGATCTTGAAACTTTCCCGCGCGCTCGCAGCAGTGGAAAAAGCCAGGATGAACAGGAGTGGAATTAGACGCTTCATTGCGGACCTCCGAGGTTCCTTTGGTTTCCAGTATCGCGGTTGCAATCGATGTCGATTCAACCGTTTCCACCGTATGGGTTACGCAGAGAACTCTTGGCCATACAGTGCCAAACAGATCTCCCGGGCTTTTATCCCGCCGTGTAACCCCCTTGGAACCGGACTGGATAAACCAGCCGCAATGAGCCAAACAGGTCGGATGCTCTCGGACCAGGCATCAGCACGTTCTCAGGTGTGCCGACCGGAACCCTAGCGTCCTATTGGTCGTGTAGCTTACTTACAACTTTTCGCATTGGCTACGAAGAAGCCAAGAGCCTTACATGGAATATGAAACATGATTCGTGCCAAGTTGCGTAACTGCCTGCAATTACGGGCTTTTGTCGAAATGACATCTGCGTGCAGGGCGAGATCGCACCATTAACGAACGCGCCACGCCCCGCTTTTGTGCGCATTTGCTCGAATCGCCGCCGCAAGGCCATGCGCCGGAGAAGCCGCTGTGGCAGTATCTGCGCCGGTGATCCGAGGGCCTCAACCGGGTGCCTGCATCAACTCGATACGCGTCCCGTCCGGGTCGGTGCAAAACACGATCTTGCCGAAGGCGGAGTCGATCCAGGTCTCCATGTGCACCTGCCCACCGGTCGCCTTCACCCGTTCCATGACCTCCTCGATGCCGGTGACCTGGAAGGTCAGGTGGGTGAGGCCGCGCTGGTTCATCGGCCGGCGATCCGTGGAGCCGGTCGCACCGCCGCTGGTTTTCACCAGTTCGATGCGCATGCCGCCGTTCTGCAACTGGCAGACATCCACCGTCTGGCCGGGTAATTCGAGCAGGTGATCCAGCGGCTCTCCCAGGCCGGCCATTTCCACATCGGCGGCAAAGCCCAGCGCCTCGACGTAAAACCGCTTCGATGCAGCGAGGTCGCTGCAGCAGACGCCGGTGTGCATCGGGGAAACAGTCGGTGATTGTGCCATGTGTTTTTCTCCTTATCCCAGGGTCGATCCCGCCACTCGACTGGCGCGGGCATGAAAAGCAGATACCGGGCGGCGGCTCAACCGCCAACCGCCTTCTTCTGGCCGGCGAACATCTTTGCGATGTCGCCGGATGTAATGACTCCGCCTTCTTCGTTGTCCGGCTTGTAGCCCGGGGTGGCCCTGACCGTGACATCCACGTCCTTCCCCTGGGCACGCAGCGCGCCAACGGTACACTGCTCCCGCCCGAGGATGGAAATCGGGTCGAAGCTGTATTCGCGCATGGCGTTCTCGTGGGTCACCTTGTTGATCACGCGCTCGGGCAGGTCCTTGACCGAGTCCCACAGGAATTCCGGGGCGGTGGGCCAGACGCAGTCGGAATGGGGGTAGTCGTTCTCGTACATGATGATGTCCTCGCCGATGTCCTCGTAATTCTTGAGGCCGAACTTGTCGACGAGGAAGCAGCAGAGGAAATGGTCCCGGAAGACCTGGCTCGGCGTCCGGCCGTGCCAGTTCATCCTGGTCCAGATATGTTGCTCGTTGCTGAACTCCGCGCGCTCCAGCAGATAGGGAATCCAGCCGATGCTGCCCTCGGACAGCGCGATCTTAAGGTCGCTGAACTGGTGCAGTGCCTCCATGTGCAGCCAGTCCGCCGCGGCGTTCGACACCGACATGGGCATGACCGTGATCCAGGCGTTGATCGGGGTTTTGTCGGAGGCGTGGGGCGGTGTCGAGCCGGTGCCGATATGGCAGTTGATGACCACCCGGTTCTCGTTGCAGGCCTGCCACAGCGGATACCAGGACTCGTCGTGGACCGAATCAAACCCCTTGGCCGCGGGATTGTCGGGGAAGGCGATCGCATGGCAGCCTTTTTTCGCCACCCGGCGGACCTCCTCGGCGGCGAGCCCCGCATCCCACAGCGGGATGAGGGCCAGCGGAATCATCCTGCCCGGGTAAGCCGCGCACCACTCGTCGATGTGCCAGTCGTTGTAGGCCTGGATCATGCGCAAAGCGGTCTTGCGATCCTTGGCGCGGCTGAAGGTACTGCCGTCCATTTCACCCAGGCTGGAAAAGCAGATGCTGCTGGCGATACCGTTGACATTCATGTCGCCGATACGGGCGTGGATGTCGTAGTTGCCGGGGCGAATCTGGTCGTAGCTCTGGGGTTCCATCCCGTACTCTTCCCTGGGCCGGCCCACGACCGCGTTAAGCGCCGGGTTCGGCTTCACCATGTCCTCGTACACCCAGTAGTCGGCGCCGTTCATGTGCTCCAGGCGGGGCGCCTTGGGTTTCAGCTCCGCGGGCAGGTGCCTGTCGAACAGGTCTCCGGGTTCGCTGACATGATCGTCCACACTGATCAGGATCATATCGTTCATATTCATGATGCATGCCTCCCCGACGCGTCGGTCGCGTGTTATCAATCAATGAATTCGCCGAGCTTTTCGATCAATCCGTCATCCTGCCTGGATTCCATCATTGCTGCGGCCATGGTCAAAATCTCGAAGAACAGGGAATTCGCCTCCCGTTTCCCCAGGCCTTTTTTGACTTTCTGGTCTATCTGCTGGATGCCATCCAGCACCATGAGCTGGATGATCTGGGTGCGCCACCTCAGATCCTCCCGGCTGACCTTGAGTGCGGCCAGCATGCGCCCTTCCAGCACATTGCCGGTGGCGGTCAGCATTTCCTCGACGTTTGCCCTGACCCATTCGATTCCCTCGCGCTGCAGGCTGAGCAGGAAACCCGCATGGCTGTGGCGACCGGACCGGTTCTTCAGTTCGAACACCGGCCAGTAGCCGACGAAGAGCAGCGCCATGATTTCGTTGCCGAGCCCCGCCTCCTCTACCCTGGCCAGTAACTGCTGGCGGCGCTGTTCGATCGTCGCGGCGCGGTGCGCGTAGATTTCCTTGAGCAACTCGTTCTTGCTGCCGAAGTAGTAGCCGACAGCATTGCGGTCCGAAGAGCCGGCGGCCTCGATGATCATGCGCAGGGACACATTGTGTATCCCGTGTTCGGCGAACAGCGCTTCGGACTTTTCTATCAAGGCCATGCGCTTGATGTCGCCGCGACTCTTTTTTATGGCTCTCGTCACTTACAGGCCCTAGTCAATACTGGCGCCCCATTGTGTGTGATTGTTCCCCCGATTTCGAGTGCAGGCGAGACAACACCGATGCCCGGGCCTCGGCAAGCGCTGCGTGCAGGCCATGGAAATTTCATGTTGCGCAACAGCGTGCCGTGATATAAAGTCAGGTGCATGACTTAGTTTATGGCAACATTGGTTACCAGGCAAGCCGATAACAAGATCGACCAATGTTGAGCGCCGGAAGGCTATACCCGGCACACCTCCGGGTACTACACAGGGCCGACACACTGTGATTGAAGAACCGTATTTCCTCTCACCGCAGAACCCGGCGGCGACCAGCGAGCAACGCGATTTTGAAAACCGCGCGCTGGCGCTGCTGCAGCGCCCGGAGTTGCTCAGGACACGATCCATCGTGGAACTGCTCTACCGCAACGCCACCGCCTACCCCGCGCGCGAACAGTGGGACCGCTTCGACAACATGATCGACGAGTACCTCTTCCACTGCGCCCTGGCCGGCGTCAATGCAGACGGCAATTACCCGGGCGTCGTCAGGGTGGAACAGGCCGCCGGCCACTGGTTCGGCCGCGATGTCCCCGGCTCGCGCCGCGGCGGCGGGCCCAGCCCCTTCTTTACTTACCGGAATATTCCGATCTCGCCGGAGGGCCGCTACGAAATCCGCGGCAGGGTCAACGGCCAGAATGCCCCCATGGTGGTCTACTCGCTGATGGTCCCGACACCGGTGACGCAGACCGTCGACATGATCGAGGATGGCGACATCCCGCCGGGCCCCGACGGCCAATTCACCATTACCATCGACGCCTCCCCCGCCGCCGGCCGCAGCAACCACCTGCAGACCCGGCCCGGCGCAGAGCTGCAGCTACTGGTCCGCGACACGCTGGCCGACTGGCATACCCAGACGCCGAATTTCCTGCGGGTCAGGCGCCTCGACGCGCCGACCCGCGACCCGCTGTCTGACGACGAGATCGCCAGCCGGGTCTCGAGGTTCGCCATCGACAGCCTCTACCTCTTCTACTACTACTCGCAATCCGGCAACGGCCAGCCACCGAACCAGCTGCGCGCACCCGAGACATCCGGCCCCTACGGCGGGATGGCCACGCAGAGGACCAGCATGGCCAACCTGCAACTGGCCGACGACGAGGCCCTGGTCATTCGCGCCAACGCGGCCGGAGCGCGCTATCGCGACACCCAGCTGTGCGACCAGTTCTTCCTGCCACTGGACGCCTGGTCCCGCAGCGGCGCACTGAACATGACGCAGATGGCGGCGGACGAGGACGGCGAGTTCACCTATGTCGTCGCGCACCGTGATCCCGGGGTGCACAACTGGCTGGATACCGGCGGGCTGAACCGCACCATCTGGGGTCATCGCTGGCAGCATTTCCCGCAGGGGGAGGAACACCCGGCGCCGACCGTCTCCGCGCAGCTGGTCAAGCACGCCCGGCTGGATGATCACCTCGGTGCGGGTGTCCGGCGGATCACTCCTGCCGAGCGCGTACAACAACTGGCGTATCGCGAGGCCGGGGCCAGGCGCATGTTTATCGACAGCTGATGAAAACCGAAAGTGGATGCGAACAGTGACTGAAGACGGATATTTCCTGTCGCCGGACAACCCGGCAGCGACCAGCGAGCAACGCGATTTTGAAAACCGCGCGCTGGCGCTGCTGCAGCGCCCGGAGTTGCTCAAGACACGGTCCATCGTCGACCTGCTCTACCGCAACGCCACTGCCTACCCGGCCCGCGCGCAGTGGGACCGCTTCGACAACATGATCGACGAGTACCTGTTCCACTGCGCGCTGGTCGGCGTCAATGCCGACGGCAACTACCCGGGCATCGTGCGGGTGGAACAGGCCGCCGGCCACTGGTTCGGCCGCGATGTCCCAGGCTCGCGCCGCGGCGGCGGTCCCAGCCCGTTCTTCACCTACCGCAGTATTCCCATCGCCCCCGAGGGCCGCTATGAAATCAGCGGCCGCGTGAACGGCCCGGACGCCCCCATGGTGATCTACTCGCTGATGGTCCCTGCGCCGGTAACCCACACCGTGGCCATGATCGAGGACGGCGACATCCCGCTCGGCCCGGACGGCGAATTCACCATCACCATCGACGCCTCCCCCGCCGCCGGCCGCAGCAACCACCTGCAGACCCGGCCCGGCGGGGAGTTGCAGCTGCTGATCCGCGACACCCTGGCCGACTGGCATACCCGGACACCGAATTTCCTCCGCGTCAGGCGCCTCGACGCGCCGACCCGCGACCCGCTGTCGGACGACGAGATCGCCGCCTGGATCTCCGCCTTCGCCATCAACAGCCTGTACGTCTTCTACTACTACTCGCAATCCGGCAACGGACAGGCGCCGAATGAAATGCGCCCGCCCCTGTCTTCCGGTGTCTTCAACGGCATGGCGTCGCAGTGGGGCACCAAGAGCAACCTCCTGCTCGCCGACGACGAGGCACTGGTGATTCGCGCCAACGCCGCCGGTGCCGGATACCGCGACACCCAGTTGTGCGACCAGTTCTTCCTGCCGCTGAACGCCTGGTCCCGCAGCGGCGCCCTCAACATGACGCAGATGGCGGCGGACGAGGACGGCGAGTTCACCTACGTGGTCGCGCACCGCGATCCCGGGGTGCACAACTGGCTCGATACCGGCGGGTTGAACCGCACCATCTGGGGCCACCGCTGGCAGCACTTCCCGCGCGGGGAGGAACACCCGGCCCCGGCCGTCTCCGCGCAACTGGTCAAGCACGCCCGGCTGGACGATCACCTCGGCAAGGGTGTCCGGCGGATCACGCCCGCCGAGCGGGCACGACAACTGGCGTACCGGGAAGAAGGCTTCCGTCGATTGTATATCGATGGCTCATCGTCACCTTGAAACCACCAACCTGACGTCAAGACAAGGACGGGAGGGATGCATGGCCAGACAATTGAATCGCAGGGAGTTCCTCGCCGGCACTTTCGGCACCGCGGTTTGCATCAACTATTGCGGCGCGGAGGAAACAGGCGCGCCGTCGCAGGGGAGTGCCAGCCAACTCCCGCTCTACGAATTCCTGCTCGCAGTCGAAACGTCGCTGCGCCAGCTGGAGGCTGGCTGGCATCCCTCAGACCACCGGGGCAAGGCCGCCTTTTTCCAGCGCGCGATGGCGGAAATGCCGGACCTGTGTTCCAGGCATCTTCAACACACGGTCCGCGATCGCCGTCGTGTTTTGCGTTTCAACCCGATCGGCGCTGGCGAGCACCCGATGCGCTAACAACAACCGTCTCACCCGATAATAATTACAGGTGAAAACATCATGACTATCAGCTCCGGAAAGCTCAACCAACATCGCCCGATCTCGCCGTGGATGCGGCGGCTACCACTGGCTGGCACCTATGCCTCACTGCTTCTGGCCGGCCCGGTGCTGAGCGCGCCCGCGCTGGCACAGGAATCCGCGCGCGCCACGTCACTGGAAGAAGTGGTGGTTACCGCGCGGCGCCGCGAGGAACTCTCGCAGGACGTCCCGATTGCCATCAGCTCGCTCAGCGACGAATTCCTGGCGGAACAGCGGGTGACCGAGCTCGGCGACCTCGGCACCCTGGTCCCGTCGCTGCGGATTTCCTCCAGCGGCACCTCGACCAACGCGCCGAATATCTCACTGCGGGGCCAGCGGCCGGCGCAGACGCTGCTGACGCTCGACCCGTCTATTCCCGTGTACTTCGCAGAGATTCCGCTGACACCTACGCAGGGCACCAACCTGGCCATGTACGACCTGGCCAACGTACAGGTGCTGAAGGGGCCGCAGGGCACACTGTTCGGACGCAACAGCACGGGCGGCGCGATTCTGGTCTCGCCAAAAACGCCGGGGAGTGAATTCGGCGGTTACGCGACAGTCACGCTGGGCAGCTATGACCTGGTGCAGGTGGAAGGCGCCGTCGACGTTCCAGTCAGCGACCTGTTGCGATTCCGCCTCGCGGGGCGAAAGATCGACCGGGACGGCTACCAGAGCAATGTCGCCGACAACCCGCTGCGCTGCGACGACTGCATCTGGGACGAGGACTCCGGCAGCGTGCGCCTGACAGCCGAGTTCTCGCCCACGGATCGCCTCAACAACATCACGACCATCACCTATGACGGGAACGACATGATTTCCCGTCAGCAGGTGCCCGTGGCCTTCGCAGGCTCGAACCCCGAGTTCGTGGCGACCATGTGGAACCTGATCCACAACGGCGGGCTGGGGGCGCTCAGCGGCCTGAGCGTGCCTGAAATCGACAACGCCATCGCGCGGCAGAAGCAGAGGGATGACTGGCAGAAGGTCGAGGCCGACCTGCTCGCTCCGGAGAAGGTCAAGAATATCCTGTTCATCAACAGCACCGAGTTCGAGGTCAACGACGCGTTCAGCATCAAGAACATTTTTGGCTATCGCGACCTCAGTTACGACGGCGCGCAGAACTCCGATGGCATGGCGGTCCCACTCTTCGCCAGCAGGACTTCACTGACGGAACACTACACGCTCAACCCCTCCGAGTCGCATGTGGACGCCGAGCAGTACTCGGAGGAACTCCAGTTCTTCGGCACTGCACTAGACGGCAAGCTGGACTGGCTGCTGGGCGGCTTCTGGATTCGCATGAAAGGCTCCGAGTATTTCCCCAGCGATCTCTCCGGCGCCAACCCGGACTGGCCGTCCGGCCCCGCACCCGACCCCTCCCTGGCCTTTTTCTGGAACGCCGCCCAACAGGGTTTCAAGACGATTTCGCAGGACATGAAGGCGGAGAACGAAGGGGCCGCGATCTTCGGCGAGGCCACCTACACCCTGAGCGACGCATGGTCGTTCACACTGGGGGCCAGGCAGACCTGGGATAAACGCGGTATCAGTACCGACCGGCTGACCGGGGACGGCTCGGCCTGCGACGTATACGACGAGAACAACCAGCAACTGCCGCTGGATGACTGCTATCGCGAGGAATCGAAGAAATTCTCCCAGCCGACCTGGCGGGCTATCGCAAATTTCAAACCGGATCTCGATAAACTGCTCTACGCCAGCGTCTCCACCGGCTACGTCACCGGCGGATTCAATGCCCGGGGCAACTCCAACTTCACCCTCAAGCCCTTCGACCCCGAGACCGTCCTCAACTACGAGGTCGGCGCCAAGATGGACTGGTCGCTGGGGGACATGTCCCTGCGGACCAACGCGGCCGCGTACTTCCAGAAGTACGACGATATCCAGAAAACCCAGGGCGTGGTCGTCGGCCAGACCTACGGCAGCACGATCATCAATGTCGCCAAGGCCGAGATCAAGGGGTTCGAACTGGACGTCACCCTTGCGCCGAATCCCTACCTGCAACTCACCCTCGGCTACTCCTACGTGGACGCCGCCTACAACGAGTGGAATCTCGATTTCCCGACGGGGGAGGTCGACGGGAACGGCACGCCGATTACACGCACCGTCGACAACTCCGGGGCGCCGTTCACCTACATACCGGAAAACACGCTCACCGCGGGATTCAGGGTGATCGCCCCGCTGAGCCCCGACATCGGCGAGCTCTCCTTCAGCGGAAGCTATTATTGGCAGGACGAAATGTCCACCAACGACCGGACCACCGAGTGGGCAAGCTCGGGCTGGTCGGAGCAGGACCTGGAGGAAGTGCGCAAGACGCTGGTCGTCGATGGCTATGGCGTCCTCAACCTGCGCGCAGACTGGCGGGAAGTGATGGGCTCCGGGTTCGATGTCGCGGCCTTCGTTACCAACGCCACGGATGAGGCGCAACTGGTCGGCGGCACCAGCGTCCCGGACCAGCTGGGAACAGTGACCGAAGCCTACGGCCGGCCGCGGGAATACGGCGTGTCCGTATACTGGAACTTCTGATGCTGCGTGAAGCGGAGAGTAAGATGAGGAAGCTTGCGACCACCCTGTCCAGCGAGGACATTTTTACCCTGGCGGAGCGGGAGAGCGGGGCTTACGGACTCGCCGACGAGAATCTGAAGCAGCGGTTCTCGGGGGTTATCGACACGATCAACGAAGCCGGCCCCTACACCGCGGACCAGGTGGATGCGATGCACCGGCAGATACAGGGGATTCTCACCAACCGCCTGCGCATTGCACTGGATCGAACCAGCTACCCGGGGATTGGCGCGGAGAAAATCGAGAAGCCCATTTTCGTCGTCGGCTTCGGCCGCTCCGGGACGACCTTCCTGCACTCGCTGCTGGCCCAGGACCCCGAAGTCCTCTCGCCGACCGCCTGGCACTCCATCGTACCGTCACCGCCACCGGGCGCGACCGCAGTCTGCGACGGGCGCATCGCATTCGCCCGGCGCGCGGTGGAGCGCTGGATAGACTTTTGCCCGGCGCAGCTGATCATGCATCCCTACGCAGACAAGCTGGAGCAGCAACCCATCGAGGATGAGGAGATATTCACCCTCGATTTTCGCAACCTGTATTCGAACCACTATTACAAGGTGCCCACCCTCGGCGTCATGAACATACAGCTGCTGGACGTCGTCGAAGCGCTGCAATTCCACCGGGAGGTGTTGCAGCACTTCCAGTGGAATACCGGCAAGACGCGCTGGACCTGCAAGCAGCCCACGGCCCTGATGCACCTCAAGTCCCTTTTCGAAGTGTACCCAGACGCTGTCTGCGTGTGGACCCACCGGCCCTGGTCCGAGATCTACGCCTCCCTGGTCGCGATCTCCTCGGCCATTTTCGACACCATCAATTGCACGCCCAACGACTGGGTCGCCAAGGCCGCGATTTTGCTGGAGGGCATGAAAAAATCCATCGACAACTTGCTGGCGGACGAGATCGTCGACGACCCGCGCATCGTCCACGTGCGCTTCAACGACCTGACCGCAGACCCCATGGGCGTGATCGAGCGCGTGTACGCGGCGCGGGGCTGGGACGTGAGCCAGGACTTCCGCCAGGCGGTGGATCGCTGGATCGGCGATCCCGCCAACAGCGTCGACCGCTACGGGCGCTATCCCTACTCCTATTCCGCCTTCGGGCTCGATGAAGCCTGGGTCAGGGAGCTGTTCGCCGGCTATAACGCGCGCTTCGGCCTCAGCGAAAAAACCGCCTAGGCAGGCGGCCCTCCCCCGGCTCCCGGCGAGGGGGAGTCCGCCGGCCGCATGTTGACGTTAACGTAAACGTTATCTACACTTGCGCCACCCCAAAGCGCTGGCAGGTACCGTGACAAGAGCCGATTACAGCATCTCCGATCTCGCCGCCGAATTCGATATCACCACCCGCACGATCCGCTTCTATGAGGAGAAGGGGTTGTTGCAACCCCGGCGCAGCGGCAGCTCCCGCATTTACACGCCCGCGGACCGGACCAAGCTGAAGCTGATCCTGCGCGGCAAGCGGCTGGGCTTCTCGCTGGACGAGAGCCGCTCGATCATCGAGATGTACGACCCGGCCCACGGCAACACCGACCAGTACAACTCGCTGCTGGCGAAGATCCGCGAGAAGCGCAGCCAGCTGGAACAGCAGCTGCACGACATCGAGGTGATGATGCTGGAGCTGCGCGAAGCCGAGGACAAGGCCCTGGAGGCCATGGCGGCGGGCGGCAAAAGGAAATGAGCCGGGGCAGCGCAGCGAGCCGGCCGCATACCTCACGCCAGCAGGCTGCTGCCAACGCCACCGACATAACAGATTGCTTTTAACGGACACGATTATGGCAACGATCAAATCCACGATTAACACCCGCAGCGAGGAGTTCGCCGAGAACGCCGCGCACGCCCGCGCCCAGGTCGACGACCTGCGCGCGAAGCTCGAGGCGATCAAGCTGGGCGGTGGCGAAGCCTACCAGGAGCGCCACAAGTCCCGCGGCAAGCTGCTGCCGCGCGAGCGCATCAACACCCTGCTGGACCCCGGCGCGCCGTTCCTGGAACTGTCGCAACTCGCCGCTTACGGTGTGTACGACGAGGACGTGCCCGCCGCCGGCCTGATCACCGGCATCGGCCGCGTGGAAGGCCGCGAGTGCATGATCGTCGCCAACGACGCCACGGTGAAGGGCGGCTCCTACTACCCGCTCACCGTCAAGAAGCACATCCGCGCCCAGACCATCGCCGAGCAGAACCACCTGCCCTGCATCTACCTGGTGGATTCCGGCGGCGCCAACCTGCCGCGCCAGGATGAAGTCTTCCCGGACCGCGAGCACTTCGGCCGCATCTTCTTCAACCAGGCCAACATGTCGGCGAAGAACATCCCGCAGATCGCCTGCGTGATGGGCTCCTGCACCGCCGGCGGCGCCTACGTGCCGGCGATGGCGGACGAGTCCATTATCGTGCGCGAGCAGGGCACCATCTTCCTCGGCGGCCCGCCGCTGGTGAAGGCTGCGACAGGTGAAGTGGTCACCGCGGAGGAACTGGGCGGCGCCGACGTGCACTGCCGCACCTCCGGCGTGGCCGACCACTACGCGCAGAACGACCACCACGCCCTGCTGCTGACCCGCCAGTGCATCTCGCGCCTCAACCGCGTGAAGCCCATCGACATGGACATCGCCGCGCCGGTGGACCCGCTCTACCCCGCCGAGGACATCTACGGCATCGTGCCCAAGGACGCGCGCAAACCCTACGACGTGCGCGAGATCATCGCCCGCGTGGTCGACGGCTCCGAGTTCGACGAGTTCAAGGCGCTGTACGGCACCACCCTGGTCACCGGCTTCGCCCGCATCTTCGGCTACCCCGTAGGCATCATCGGCAACAACGGTATCCTGTTCGGCGAGTCCGCCATGAAAGGCGCGCACTTCATCGAGCTGTGCGCCCAGCGCAAGATCCCGCTGGTGTTCCTGCAGAACATCACCGGCTTCATGGTCGGCCGCCAGTACGAGGCCGGCGGTATCGCCAAGCACGGCGCCAAGATGGTCACCGCGGTGGCCTGCGCCAACGTACCCAAGCTCACCGTGCTGATCGGCGGCTCCTTCGGCGCCGGCAACTACGGCATGTGCGGCCGCGCCTACGACCCGCGCTTTTTGTTCATGTGGCCCAACGCGCGCATCTCGGTGATGGGCGGCGAGCAGGCCGCCGGCGTGATGGCGCAGCTGCGCCGCGACCAGCTGGAGAAAAAGGGCGAGGAATGGAGCGCCGGGGACGAGGCCGCCTACAAGCAGCCTATCCTCGACACCTACGACAAGCAGGGCCACCCCTACTACGCCTCCGCGCGGCTGTGGGACGACGGCGTCATCGACCCCGCCGAGACGCGCATGACCCTGGGCCTGGCCCTGTCCGCCGCGCTCAACCGGCCGGTGGAAGAGACCCGCTTCGGCATCTTCCGGATGTAAGCCGGGGAGAACCAGATGACCGCACAACAAGACAAGCCGACGCCGACTGCGAGGAGCGCCGCACATGTTTGAAAAAATCCTGATCGCCAACCGCGGCGAGATCGCCTGCCGGGTGATTCGCACCGCGCGCAAGCTGGGCATCCTCACCGTCGCCGTCTACTCCGACGCGGACGCCGACGCCCTGCACGTGGCCATGGCCGACGAGGCCGTGCACATCGGCCCCGCGCCTTCGCGCGAATCCTATTTGCAGATCGATAAAGTGATCGCCGCGGCGAAACAGACCGGCGCCCAGGCCATCCACCCGGGCTACGGCTTCCTCAGCGAGAATTCCGCCTTCTGCAAGGCCTGCGCCGACAACGACATCGTCTTCATCGGCCCGCCGGTGGGCGCCATCGAGGCGATGGGCTCCAAGTCCGCCGCCAAGCGCATCATGGAAGACGCCGGCGTGCCGCTGGTGCCCGGCTACCACGGCGAGGACCAGGACCCGGCGCTGCTGCGCAAGGCCGCCGACGACATGGGCTACCCGGTGCTGCTGAAGGCCACCGCCGGCGGCGGCGGCAAGGGCATGCGCCAGGTGTGGTCCGCCGCCGAGTTCGACGAGGCGCTGGCCGCGGCCAAACGCGAAGCCTCCAGCAGCTTCGGTGACGACCGCATGCTGGTGGAGAAATACCTCACCAAGCCGCGCCACGTGGAAATCCAGGTGTTCTGCGACGGCCACGGCAATGCCGTGTACCTGGCCGAGCGCGACTGCTCGGTGCAGCGCCGCCACCAGAAGGTGATCGAGGAAGCCCCCGCCCCCGGCGTGGACGAAACCCTGCGCCAGCGCATGGGCGAGGCCGCGGTACAGGCCGCCCAGGCCATCGACTACGAAGGCGCGGGCACCGTGGAATTCCTGCTGGACGAGGACGGCTCGTTCTACTTCATGGAGATGAACACCCGCCTGCAGGTGGAGCACCCGGTGACCGAGATGATCACCGGCCAGGACCTGGTCGAGTGGCAGCTGCAGGTCGCCGCCGGCGGCAAACTGCCGCTGGCGCAGGACGAGGTCGCCATCAACGGCCACGCCTTCGAGGCGCGCATCTACGCCGAGGACCCGGACAACGACTTCCTGCCCGCCACCGGCACCCTGAGCTTCCTGCAGCCGCCGGAGGAAAGCGAGCACGTGCGTGTCGACACCGGCGTGCTGCAGGGCGACGAGGTCAGCGTGTTCTACGACCCGATGATCGCCAAGCTCATCGTCTGGGACGAAAACCGCGACCGCGCCCTGCGCCGGCTCGCGCTGGCCCTGCGCAACTACCGCATCCGCGGCGTCACCACCAACGTGGACTTCCTCTACAACCTCGCCACTGCCAGCGCCTTCCGCAAGGCGGAGCTGGACACCGGGTTTATCGAGAAACACCGCGCGGAAATCTTCCACGACGGCGAGCAGGACCTGCAGCGCGGCGCCGCGCTGGGCGCGCTGTACCTGGTGCTGCAGCGCCAGCAGGATGCGCTCGCCTCGCGGGCGGCGAGCGTCGACCCCCACTCGCCGTGGAACTTCAGCAATGCCTGGCGCCTCAACGAGGCCCACATGCACACGTTCAGCCTGCAATTGCAGGGGAACGAGTTCGACGTGGCTGTCGAGCAGACCGGGCGCGGCGACAGTGCGCGCTACCGTATCCACATCGGCAGCGAATGCATTACCGCCCGCGGCGAATTGGCCGGCAGCGAACTGTGGGCGGATGTCGACGGCCACCGCATCCGCGTCCCCGTCGCCGAGCACGACGGCGTGTACAGCCTGTACACCGCCGACAGCGCGCTGCAGTTCACCGAGACCGCGGTGGACCTCGGCGACCTCGACGCCGGCGGCACCGAGGGCGCGCTGGCCGCGCCGATGAATGGCACCATCGTCGAGTTACTGGTGGAGATCGGCGCCAGCGTCAGCAAGGGCGACACCCTGCTGGTGATGGAGGCGATGAAGATGGAGCACAGCATCCGCGCGCCGGCGGACGGCAGCGTGGAGGAGTTCTTCTACGCGCCGGGCGACCTGGTCGAGGGCGGTGCGGAACTGCTGAGCTTCAACGCCGGCTAAGCCTGCAGCATCCGGGGGCCGCGCGCCGCACTGGCGGCGCGGCTCTCAGATATCCACGAACCGGGGCAGCAACAACAAGCCCGCCCCGATCACCACCACCAGCCGCGTATCCCCGACAAAGTACGGATACACCATCAGCGCGATCCCGCAGTAGCGAAATGCGAGCGACGCCTGGCGCCGCCCGTAGAGGAAGTAGCCCAGCCCGATCGAGCTGAATACCAGTCCCAGGACGAGGTTGGCGGTATCCATCAACGCTCGGGCCGGCGGATCATCAGGGAGCCTCGAGTACTATCTGGCTGCCGGTACGCTGCTCGAAGAACAGCTGCTTGAACTTGTCGCCGTTTTCCAGCTTGCCGCTCAGCCAGCCGAGCACCGCGGGCAGCTTGCCGTAGGGCAGCGGCTGGTCGACGATGGTGCCGGCGGCGTTGGACCACTTGAACTCGGTGCCGACGATGGTGATCTTCGCAGAGTCGAAGCTCAGGACCAGGTTGCCGTCGGTCTTGTTGCCGATCTCGCCCTTGGTCGTCCTGCCGCCGGTCCAGACCAGCCTGCCCATGCCCTGCGCCGAAATATAGCCGGCATAGGGATTGTTCTTGTTGCTGTCGAGAATGCGCAGGTCGCCATCTTCCACGTAGATGGTCCCGGTATCGAAGGCGGTGAGCTGGTTCACCCGTCCACCCTGAACGCGGGCGACCGCGTTGTCAATCGCGTCCAGCTGCCGCACCTCGCCGCCGGTCACCAGCGCCAGGCTGTTGCCGAGCGGGTGGATGCCGTCCAGCCAGCCCTGCTGCACGGTGAGCTTGGCGCTGTCGTGGAGTTCCACATGCGCCACGTCGGCGGAGGCGATGGTCACCTCGCCGCGCCCGAGGATATACAGCATCTCCAGGACCACGGCGCGGTCCAGCTCTGCCCGGGAATTCTCTGAGACGACCAGCCTGTGCATGACCTGGCAGGCGGACAGCAACGCGCCGGTGGCGTTGCCGGGGCTGCCGCAACTGGAGAACGGGTCGCCGCCCTGGCCGCAGCCGCTGTTGCGCACCGCCAGCACATCCAGCGGCACGGCCGGGTTGTGGAACTGGTTGGAGCTGCTGGCCGCGGTCTTGCCGTTGTTGAGCATGAAGTCCGTGGTGGAACTGGTGTTGACGCCCGCGAGGTCGCAGGGCGCGGGGATGAATACCGGGTTCATCGGGTAGGAATTGTCGCCCTCGACCAGCTCCTGGATTGCCGGGTCGTCGGCGAGCATCCCCGGCACCAGCCGACAGGGCTTGGAATTACCCGCGCACAGTACCCCGCCCTCGTCCTGGTACGCCCAGTGGGAGAACACGTAATTCGGCTTGGGCTCGGCGCGGAAGGTTTCGTCGTAGGACATGTCAGTGAATTCCACCACGCAGGTCTGGCCGGCCTCGCAGCTGAACGTACCTGAATCAGTCACCACCCGCCCCTCGGGCGGCACGTTGATTGGAACCTTGCAGCCGGCCAGCACCAGGCCCGCCAGCATTACGATTGGAGTGAATTTCTTGCTCATTGAGATAGCCCCTGCTCCGGATTACAGAATGTCGGACCCACGCAGGAGGGTCCCTCCACCCTATAGCGCCAGCCCGCCCGGAAAACCGACACCCGCCAACATCGAAAAGCGGGCGTCGGCGGTGTCCATAGAGCGGCGCGGGATGTCGAGCGGGGCCGCCGTCCCGCTGCTAGGCTTGCGGATGGCGCACTGTGCCTTTACCGGGAGCCCGCATGCCCAGCAATTTCCACACCGAACCAGGCGGTATCGAGCTGCCCCCCGTGCGCCAGGCGCCGCAGGAAATCGCCGACGACGTCTTTGTGCTGCGCGGCGTCTACCGCACCAGCAGCATGTCCACCAACCTGAACTCCATGCTGATCCGCGGCGACGAGCCGGTCCTGGTGGACACCGGCATGGTCATCCACCGGGAGAACTGGTTCGAGGATGTCGGCTCGCTGGTAGACCTGCAGGCGGTGCGCTGGATCTTCGTCACCCACGACGATTGCGACCACACCGGCAACCTGCTGGAGGCGCTGGCGCGCTGCCCCAATGCCAGCCTGGTGTGCAACCGCGCCTCGTCCTGGCGAACCTCCGCGTCCTTCGGCATCGCGCCGGAGCGCATCCGCACCGTCGGTGAGGGCGAAACCTTCAGCCTGGGCCGCCGCGAGTTTCGCGCCCAGCGCCCGCCGGTCTTCGACAGCCCCTACACCCTCGGGCTGTTCGACGCGGCCAGCGGCGTCTACTACGCCTCGGACGCCTTCTGCACGCCGATGCCGGTGGACCCGGTGGATGCGGTGAACGAGATGCCGGAGGCGATGTGGGCCGAAGGCATGGCGAAGTACCACCAGAACTCGCTTTGCCCCTGGATTTCGCTGGTGGACCGGCAGAAGTTTCGCGCCGAGGTGGGGCGGCTGGCTGCGCTGGACCTGCAGGCTATCGCGGGTGCACATACACCCCTGATCCCCGCCACCAGTCTCGAGTTGGCCCTGGAACTGCTGGCCGAACTCCCCGCCAGTGTGCCCGCCACACTCCAGCTCGACGGCGTCGGCGCAGCACTTTCACCGCCACACCCAGAACCCTGAAAGGGGACGGAGGAGCTATTTTTTGACCAGCGCGGCGCGTTGGTCAAAAAATAGCTCCTCCGTCCCCGTTTCAGGTGGCCCTCAAGAAAACACATTGGCAGCCATCAGGTAGGACGGGTCGCCGCGATCGCGGGTCGCGGCGCCGATCTTGTCGCCCTCGCAATACTCCGGCACCGGGTCCGTGCGCCCCCAGTCGAGCACACAGTGGCGGTGCCGGATGCGCCAGTCGCCGTCGCGGCACTCCATGTGGTCGATATAGCGGACCGCGGTGACGTAATCGCGCTCCGGCCCCTTGTCGTCGGCGGCAATACGGTGCGTGGCCAGGGTGTAGAACTCGCACCACGCCGCGTCGCCTTCAACTTCTACCAGGGCGTTGCCGGTGAAGTGCGTGGTGATGACAAAGCCCTGCAGCATCTGCTCCGCCATGCCGATGAACTCCTCCACCCCGCCGGTAAAAAAGCTGAACTGCAGCACGGCGTCGTGGTGGAAACAACTGCGGAACAGCTCGAAATCCACCCGGTCCGCCGCGCGGCAGTAGCGCATCTGCACAGCCCTGATCGCGGACTCTGCCAGTAAATCCTGAGTGGTCCTGCCCATTGGGTTCTCCCCGCGGTTCGCTCATTATTTTGTCCTACATCCTACCACCCGGCCGCGGGCCGGTGGGCGCGTTCCACGCCGGCACTGCGGCAAGCGCAGCGCTAGTCCGCGCTGTCTTCGCCGTCCCAGTAATCGAGAGCGTCCGCGGGGCGGCCGATGTGTCGGAACCTTTCCTCGCCCGGGCGCGGCGATATCACCTGGAATTTGCCGGAATCGGGGTATTCGCACACCTCGAATTCCGAGCGGGATGAGATCGCCAGGTATTTGAGGGGGACGCTGCCGGTGTTGGTCAGCTTGTGCGCGTAGTCCGGGCCGCCGCGTGGCGCGCCGAGGACGTCGCCAGCGGACACCGGGTAGCTCTGGTCGCCAAAGCGGTAGACGCCACTGCCTTCGAGAATAAAGAACAGCTCGTCCTCGATGTGGTGAACGTGGAAGGGGCAACCGGACTTTCCCGGAGGGACGATGCAGTAACCGGCACCGAGCTGGGTGAGCCCGAGCGGCCTGCCGATGGTACCGTCCAGCGACTCGTAATGCTCGCCGTGGCTGAAGGGTTCCATCTGCAAATCCGCGATATTAAGGATTGGCTTGGTCGGGTTCGGCATGGGCGTGCCCTCATATGTTGGTTGTTACCTGCTGGGTGCCGCCTCCGGGTCAGGCGTAAACACCATGATCGGGATCCTGCGTGATGTCTTGCCCTGGTAAGTCTCATAGGGCGGATGCCGCTCGCAAACGAACTCCCACAGCGACTCATATTCCTCGCCCCGGGCCTCGCGAGCGAGCACACTGAATGTCCTGCCCCGGATACCCAGCTTGGCGTGCGGGTCATGCTTGAGGTTGAGGTACCAGTTGGCCTGCTGGTCCCTGCTCCAGTTCGAGGCGACGATGATGTATTCACCAGCCTGCTCGAAATACGCGATGGGAATGGTGCGGGGCTTGCCCGTCTTTCTTCCGCTGGTTTCAAGCAGGAGAATGCGTTGCCTGCCGAGTTTGCTCCCCAGCCTGCCCTTGCTGATCTTCAGCAACCAGACATTGAACGCCATGAACCGCTTTATATTTTTATCATTCATCGGCTTTCCTGCTTTCTATCCGCCAGGTTCCGGGCCTGGTGTTTCCTCTGGCGAGGCGCGCGCGTGACAGGAGGATAAGTCAGCTGATGCTGTTTACGAGGCTGGCGATGGCCTTCTTCGCGCGGTTGATGAACTGGGCTTCCTTCGCCTCCTGCTGCTTCCTGCGCTCCATCTCGTCCAGTGCGAGGGAAAGCTCCAGCTCTTTCAGGCGCTTTTCCCTGGCAACCTGCTGGCGCAGCTGCTCGCGCATGCCTTCCTGCAGGTCGACCTTGACCAGATGATCCTCCTGGCGCAGAAGCAGCCTGGCAACCCGTTCCAGCAGTTGCTCGTCCACCGCCTCCGGTTCAAACCGGTACACCTTGTGCGGGAGGCCTTCCAGGTTGCGAAGTGCAATACCGATGCGCCGTTTCTGGGCGTCGGCAAAAAACCTGACATGAACGATCATCGGCCCTTCGAGTATAAACTTTCCTCCGCAGATTTCGTGCCACGCGTCCCGCTTGTATTTGCAGTGATGGAAGAAATCCATGCGGTTCAGCAGGTCCGCGTGATCGGTAGCTGCATCCCTGGTCGGCACGTAGAACTCGACGGGGCGCGCGAGTTCGCAGCGGGCGCTCAGGATGATCTCCCGGGGATTCTCCCGATTGTCGAACTTGTACCAGTAATCTCCCTGGGACAGCGCCACCCCCTGACTTGAGGTGGGGTCCAGCGGGTAGCGTACGGTCACTTCCGGCGCGACGACCTTGAGGTATCCGGCCAGCTCGGAGAAAAAGGATTGGGCCCTGACCATCGCGGGGCGAAGATGGTGCTCGTAATACTCCTCCTGCGCCCGCTGCTCATCGGCCCTGCGCCGCTCTTCTTCAAGCTTCCGCTCCATGTTGGAGCGAAGTTCGTGCAGCAGTCCGGTTTTTGTATCTTTTTCCGACATGGCTCAGGGGATATGGTGGCAAGCAGTCACGTGGGGTATCGAGTCAGTTATTGCGAGCAGAGCGCTCAACCAACCTCGGGCTTTCTTCGTATAGTCGAAAGGGACTCCGCACGAATTTAACAAGGGTTGGCTGGGAAGACAACGGCCAGTGGCTGTCGAGTCTTCTGGCGCGGTCGCCACCGCGAATGCCATGTGAAATGGCCTCTCTTTCCCCGTCACTGGCCAGATTCAACCTTCTTCACCGCCCTGATTATCTCCTTCTGGATGGTTGGCATTACAAGAGCCATGTAAGTGCCAAACTTCGCCATGGCCGACTTGCCGACTTCGGACCCATAGAAATCAGCCAGCGCATTTAACTCCTCGAGCGTAAAGGTTTTAACCATTGCATCCAGTACCGCAGACTCGAGTCGATCCATGTCGATTTCTTCAGTCATCACCCTGATGAAATTGGCCCGCCTGTTTTCCGGAATTTGAACCGCCACCTTGGCAGTCATGTCGTTGATCATGTCCGACAGGGGCGCTGTTGCCATGTAACGTTCGGCAGCAGCAAGCTTTTCAGCATCCGTGCCTGCGTATGAATTCGTTGCCAATACGATGATTAAAAAAGCGAACAAATACTTCATATACACCTCCTTGTGAGCAGAAAAGCGCGCGCCCGGTCTTCATCGAGGGTCGCAAGCGCCGGGTTAGCGACTACGGGAAAACGCAAAGCAGCAGTACGAGCAGCGGGAGGCCGACAAGGAAAGCCGCCAGCCACAGTGCACCGCTAATGTGTCCAATATTGATGGTCCAGCCAAGGTACGGAACTTGCTTGGGGACCCATACCCGCGAGTCTCGTTTACTGAAATAGAAGCTCATCCACCTGGGGCAGACCAATTGCCCGGATTGTTCCATTCCTGTTGATTGATTTGATCCTGATCCATTTGCCGCCGACAGAGACTCGCTACTATCCGGAATAGTACCATTGTGATCGAAGCGAACTGCTCGCGACATTAAAGGCAGAATGGCCGCATATCAGTGGCCATTGAGCCCTGTGCCGCGTGATCGCGAATCGGAGCCTCGCAAAGGTAGTACTTCGTGAAACTTGCCACTCGCCGTGAGTTCCGGCGGTGCCTGGCATTGTTAACTGGCCGGCTATTCATAGACATACACATACGCCACTAACCCAGCCATCCATGGACCTAGCCAAAGAGCGAGGAACCCGGCGATGTGCACCAGCCCCTCGATACCTCGCGTTGATACCAGATAGTACGGAAATGCGATAGGCCAGAAAACGTACATAAGAAACCCGAAATCAAAAGGCTTCTCGAACTTACGCTTCTTCACATCATCGAGCGTCCAGACGATAGTCAGCACTACAAAAACAAAGCCCCAAACCAATTGAGTTTGTTTGGTTTCAAACCTGCCAATACTGTTCAGGTAAAACTCAAGGCATCCAACGGCGATGCTGAGCAAGACAATCATTGCAATCGCAGTGGCGGAGCGATTCATAGGCGAATTAATAACTCAAGCAAGGGCCAGCGCTGGCGGGCCCCTGCCCGATGCGCCCTTGCTGCCTTGACGTGTTGTGTGAGCCTAACAGCACGATGCGTCACCTCTTTGTACGGGGGGGCATGTTATCTCCGACTCCAATTGAATACGCATTTCTTTCACTCGCGACCAGCCCGGCTTGAGGGCTGAGAACGCTTCAGCCTGCGGCACCCAGGCTTGGGGTATTGGATATCGATTGTTGGCCATTGTGATCGCTGCATGCCTGGGCTTCCGTAATGCCGCGCTGCACTTTAGTTTGGCGCTGGTTCGTTGTGCCTGGTAGCACTGTGTTTACAGCCAAATTGTGGGGACCGAGTAGTCCGTGCATTCTTTTATTTGTGTCTTTCGCCATAATCAATCATCCCTGAATAGGGCAAACGCCAAACATGAACTCAACGATCAGCCAGCCTTGCCAACCTGACGTAACTGCACAATACTCTTCATGACTATAATATAAATCCAATTGAATTGGAGGAAGTTACAATGTCTGATCACCACACTTACAAAAAGATTGAAATCGTTGGCTCTTCCAAGCATGGCGTTGATGACGCAATACGCAACGCCATACTTCAAGCGAATAAAACTACGAAAAACCTGGAATGGTTTGAGGTACAGGATACGCGCGGTCACATAGTTAATGGGGAGGTCGCGCATTTTCAAGTTACTCTGAAAATCGGCTTCAAAATAGAAAACAGCTAAATACTCAAGTTTGTCGATTTTACTCTGACAAATGCGATTTTACTCAACCTCATTAAGCTTTAAATATTCCAGTTTTCTCATACTCTTTAACGCCTAACGCAGACGGCAGAGGACGCGCTGTTCAGCGGTCCGGCGACCGAAGGGAGCGTACTACCCGCACTTGTTAGAGATTTTTGGTGTGATGCCGCTCATGGATAGGATGTCCCGTAAGATTTGACGATGTTCGCCGCTTGCCTGATGGCGAGAATCCCGCCTTTAAATATGCTTCTTCAGCTCGGGAATTACCATCAATACACCAAAGCTCGATACTTTTGAATTGTGCAGAAACGGCTGAGGCAATTGCTCGTTTTATAAGCTGATAACCAAACCCTTTACGCCAATGATCGGGGTGAACATTTAGCGCCCATAACTCAATCGAACCCTCGCTAACTTCGTACCGAGGCTTTCCTAAGATTGAAAAAGCCACGACCTCATCTTCCATCTCAGCTACGCACACATAGAAATCAACATTCTGTGAAGCGAGCCGCTGGCGTAACCCATCTACATTCTTCATCTCATCAAGCTTTGACAAGAAATCTTTGGGCATAAATTTCATGTAGGCTGACCGCCAGGCTGCAATTCTTATTCTTTCTATTGCCTCGGCATCAGCCGGAACTGCATTCCGTAGCACGAGTAATCTCTAACGCCGCCACCAGCCGACGAGCGTTTTTAGCGAGGTCGGCGCCCACGTTTTTAGTGGGCGGAACTGGGTGGCTTTGTTATGTTTTTTTGACATTTTTCGAAATATTGCTGAGTGTTTTTTAAAAATTGAATTTGTTCTTGGCTTTCCCACAATTGGGGGTTTTGCTCCGCATTTTGTAAACAGTATTCCAGATGCTTCAATGCAGCTTTATGGTTACCTCGATAGTACTCGACCCTGCCGAGATCGCCATGGATCAAAGGCAACATGAAAGCCTCCGGACCATCTTTGAGAATACTTTTCAATAATTCAAAGGACTTGTCATACTTCTTGCGTAGCAGCAACCCGTGGGCTTTACCAAATCGTGCACTTAGTCTTAGACCTTTAAAAAGCATCGAGGCTACCTAGTAACGCCAGGCTCACCGGTAAATTGGGAGCGCAGCGAGTAATTTATCCGCGTGCAGCTTTTTGTTAGCTTTCCAGGGCAGGAGCCCTCGGCCGAAAGCATTTTCATGCCTTGCGCTTCTGCGCCGTTTTCTTGCCTCTCTCTTCAATGCGTTCTCGCCAAGCATCCAATGCCGCAATGTCAGCGAGTAGCTCACCGGGGTCTGGAACAGCAACGCCGCCTTGTAGGGCTTTATCATGTGCGTAGTTCGAACACTTGGTCATCCCCGCATAGACTTCCGCATAATCGTCATCTTCCACAACGACACCAGCAAGTCGCTGTGTTTCAACGCCTTTCCGGAATCGCAGGATCACCTCGCGCAATAGAATTTCCTCGACAGCCCGCTCCCACGTCATACGGAGCCGGAAATAAGCATCAACTGTTTGTCTTTGATAGTGTTGTTCTTCGCCGTCCCTGTGCAGTTTGGCTATAGTTTGATGCTGAGCTTTAAGGGCTTTAATCCGTTTACTAGTGCTTTTCCCTTCGAAAGGGAGCTCTGGATCGGCTACCCCAAATCCTTCAGCACGGCGCGTCAAGCTCTGTGTAGCAATAGGTACGGTTGCAAGCTTTGCTTCCTCGGCCAGCAGACAGAGGAAATAAATATCATGGGTAAATACGATGACCTGACGCTGTGCGGCTTCTTGCGCTAGTCGCTTTGCTACACGTTCACGGCGGCGATGGTCCAGGGAGGACACCGGATCATCAAATACAATACCGCCCTTGCCATCACTTAACCCGACCTCGGCCAGAAAAGAGCCTATCGCGATTGCCCGCTGCTCTCCTTCACTGAGAATTTCACCAGGATTACGACTTTGTGGTAATTCAAGTTTTAATTTGTGCAAAGCCTTACCCCTGTCGGAGCGGCTTTGTAGCGAAACGCGAAGCATGCCCACGCCTAACGCCTTGAACTCGCGGTTGAGTGCTTCAGCTAGTTCTTTGGACACGACCTTTTCCGCCAGCTCTGATGCTTTTCGCGAAATGGAATTTGTCTTTACGTCCGACAGGCACTGTTTAAGTTTGGCCTGGTGACCCAGTCGGGTCACCGCCAAGACCACGGCATCCTTGACCTGACTTAGGCGCACTCGCGCATCGAGCTCAATGAACTGCTTGTGAAGAGCAGCCCGCGCCTTTTCGTCGGATGCCTTTTCAAGAGTTTCAGCCTCGGCATTCAGGTTGTCAGCTAGCGCTTGAAGTCGCGCTGAGGGGTTGACCAACGCCTGTTCGGTATCTTCCCATTCGTGGGAGATTACCGCTGCCTTGATGGCCTCTTGGCGAGCGGTCAGCGATTGCTCAAACACTTTGACATCATTCGCGAGTTGAGGGTCCAAGCCTTCGATCTCACCGTAGGTCACTTCGTCAACATTTAAAGTCAGAGTGTTCGCGATGAACGGCTTGTATTCTGCGTACAGAGCTAGTCGGCGCTCTTGGGCGGTTTTCTCTGCCTCGGCTTGAATGAAGGACTCGAAACGCTGTAAACGGGCGGCGCCTTCAGCAAGAGGTTGCTGACATAGCGGACAAGGTGAATCGGTTCCCAATTCTGGGAAGGTCTTGTCCGGATGGGATTCTGCCGCAAACTTCCTGGCGGCGTCGAACAGCTCACGCCAAGCCTCTCCCCCGGTGCCAGGCAGCAGACTTTCACCTTCCGTAAATTGCTTAGCTGCGAGTGCGGCGGCTGACTTCGCAGTGCGATAGCTGTCTGCCAGCTTGCGCAATCTGGCTACCACCGTGTGATCTACCAGCGCCCCCTTGTTTATTGCGTTTGTTGCGATGGCGGCAACTCGGCGAGCACGCAAACGCAATTGAACCGCCTTTTCCTTCGGATTGTTTTCCTTCAAACTCTTATCTAGAGCCGCATGCTGGGCTAAATCTTCCTGCGAAAGCGTCGCCAATGCTTCGATTTGGGCTTGCGTCGTTCTGGCCGATAGTCCTGAAATCAGTTTGCCAACGGCGGTGTCGCCGTGGAGCGGCACGAAAGCTGTAAGGTCTGCGGCAGACTGCGTATGCTCGGTTTCTATCGCAGTCTTCAGATGTGTGCAGACCTTCGCCAGTCGCTCGAACACATCTAGCCCGTAGGGCACGTAAGAAAAGTCATCCTCACTATCTAGGTACGCACGCGCGCAGTGCGAATCAAAGATCGCGAAAGACGACAGCGCCGCTGGAGCCGCTTTGCCGTCGGTCCAGTGCGCATCTTGTGCCGAACCATCAATTTTTATTTCGAATACGGCCTCGGCTTTCCCCGTTTGGCTTGCAGGTAGAGCGGCGTTCGGATGAATTGCTTCCATCTGATCGCGGGCACGACATGCGTGTTTGAGCACGCGTGAGTATCCTGATTTTCCGGAACCGTTGTCACCATATATAACTGTCATCCCATCGGGACTAAACGAAAGGCGCTGATTCTCTGCAATCGCGTTGACATGTCGCATATTCTTCATTGCAAGCAGCTCAACATGAGTTGTAGCTTTCACTGGTGCAGGGATCTGATCGGCCGTTAGCGGATTGGGCTTCCGCCCTTTCGGATCGGGAATACCATTCGCAGCTTTCAGTAGCGCAAATAGATCATCTTGGTCTTCTGCTGTTAGGGTCTGTTTAGCCAGCAAACGTGCTACCGCATCACTTTGCCATGCCGGAAGACCCTGCGACCAATTCAGTATTTCTTGCAGTAGCGACAACATCTTCTCCTTTTTATTTGCCGTCCGATAGAGAGGTGCCAACAAAAGCTAACGCCCACATTTGCGGCTGGTTTGGAGCGCAGCGGCAAACCATTCCGCTAACATGTGCTTGTTAGGCAATTTCATTCACTCCACTTGGCCTTAATGTGTTTGCCAGTGCCTTTTCCAAAGCTCTTTCGATCGAGCATTTTTGCTTTAAACTCGAAATCCTTACTGATTTTCACGATAAGAAGTTTGCTGAAATTACCGGCCCGCTTCACTAGCACGGCATTACCGGACTTAAATGGGCTAATAGTTTTTATTTCGACGAAATCGTTTCCCAATTTTCCATCGGAGCCTTGTGTATAAGGCTTATGCCTTTTGATTCCGTATTTGGCTTCACCGTATAGCTCGCCAAGCTCTCCATAAATTGGCAGATGCCGACCTGTGACTTCGAAGTAATTTCGGGCGGTTTCAACCAATTCATCTAGCAACTCCCAAAGCTCTAGAGTCGTTGGATTCTTTGGCTCACTATCAAAATCCCAGCCCGCTTCATCGTCAATAAACTCAGCGATGTTGTCCCAATCGCCTTGCTCCCAAGGGTTATAGCCACAGGCAGCGGCATCCGCTATCTGCTCTGGGCTAAAGCCCTCGTTATGCATATCGTGCAGAAAGTCCCAGTCGCTCATATGTTCCTCTTGCCTAACGCTCACATTTGGGGCGGCTGGGGCGAAGCGTAAGCCGTCCCAGCCCGCAGGGCGATAACATGTGCTTGTTAGGTGCGTACACTTTTCTTGCTCTGATCCCAAACAATACGAAAATCTCTGAATGATGGTCTTGTCATTTTAACAATAACGCTTTTTTTACCACTGCTGTAAGCAGATGTAATGTCGCCATATTTCAACTTGGACTTACAACCGATATAGACTTCCTTCAGCACTAGGTCATCGCCGAAGCTCTTAAACCGTAGGCCTTGGCTATCTTTGGAATAGCTTGAAAGTTGGAGTATTAACCGCCTCTCTTGCTCGTAACTCCAGTGGTTAAACTTTGTAGTGAGTAATTTTTCATTACAATCTGGTTCTTCTAAAGTCTCTCTTGCTAAGCGCTCTGACACGTATCTAACTTTTCGAAGCGACTTCTCAGGGATTTCAAATCCCAGACAAACGCCTTTATGGTTTTCAGCATAGTGCGCCCACTGAACAGGGTTATACTTATCTTCACTGAGGCAGAGTAATCCATTTTTTCTAGAAATTTGTGATTTCTCGAATTCAACAGCCTTTCGAACCACCTTGTCTCTGAGTTCAATGCCTAAAAGCTCAAATGGGTCATTCACATTTGAAAAGTCTGATATTTTCAGGCGCTTTCTCTTGAGATTGTCTACCCCATACTTTGCTGATGTGAAGTAATATAAGAGCATAGCTACGATGAGCACCTAACGCTTCAAGAAGCGGCGGCAACGCCGTCCGCCTTGCTTGACTTGTTATGAGTCCGAGTCACAACCCCTTCGGCAACAATTGAAAAGTGGTGCGCTTCATTTCCTGGATCCACTTGATAATTATTCACAGTGCGAAAGACATAGGCATAGGCGGTATTTGCATCGATACGGATTAGGGAAACCGACCAAGTCTCAATGAAACCTTCTGCTGCGTTGAAGGTGGACACAAGAACCTGAACGTTCGAGACAAAGCCCTCGGATTCAGCTGCCTTCGAGTAATCATTTTCTCTTTCAGCGATGGACAGAGACACTCTAGTATGATTGATGGCGATACGGTAGAGATAGGAACTGGGAGAGTCACGAAACAGAGTGGAGTTTGTACTCAAACTGAGACGGCCTTCCCAAGTACCTTCTAAGCTATCGAGTTCGATAGCAAAGCAAAGTGGGCTCACCATCAACAAGACCGAAATTAGACAGAAGCGCTTAAACACTGACGTAAACCTCATGGCTGAACAAGCTCATAACGCCAATGGCTGCGGCCGCGCAGTTGCGCGATCCGGCGACCGAATGGAGCGTACAGCCCATACTTGTTAGGGCTAATAGGCTGGAGCGAGCAAGGCACCAAGGATACATACCCCCACTTCAAATAAGCATTGCATAGTACCCTTCCAGTTTCGGCGGTAAGCCAACACCCCAGAAGTCAGTAACGCAATTAGAATGGCAACCGCAAGCAACATCACGGGCAATTCATAATACATCCACCCGAAGAAGTTATAGGCAAAGCCGAATCCCTCCGGATACCAGGGCGGCTCTACTCCAAAAATCGCAAAAGGCGACAGAAGTATCGCAATTAGCACCAGGGCTGTGCTTACACGCATCTTCACCTCGCGCCCTCTCCGGATGTCATTCCGTGCTCGCCCTAACGCTTCAATAAGGGGCGAAAAAACCGAAGGTTTTGGCGTCCCGGCTGACCGCAGGGCAGTCCTTGCTTGATTGACTTGTTAAGGCAGAAGATCCAGAACACTGCCTTGCTCAATATTAATTTCATATTTCTTTACTTCGACAGAGTGCGATTGATCGAGCCTGAGGCAAACATCTGTTAAGAAATCAATTCTTTTTATCAATAAGGCGCCTGGAAGGCCACTAGTTTGAACCTTTACCTTCCCGCATCTCTGCCGCTTATCAAATACTCCATCATTTTCCAGATCAAACCACTCCCAACTAAAACCACCTTCTTCATGCATCGCTTGAAGAGCGAACCCTGTTATTTCTGACTCAGGAATCTGGACAGCGCCAACACTGAAACCTTTTTCTAGCTCGATATAATAGATAGTTTGGCCTGAGCCTCGCGGGATCCGCTTTATATCGCTCACATCATATTCACGAACCCCTTTCGCAATCACTTTGTCTGACCCCGAAGAATAAGTTGCTACGATTTCATAGCGGATTTCGCTTGCAATAACGAAGACCGGTAGCATCAATAATATCGACAGCAATACTCTCATCTAGGGTTGCCTTAACGCCGCCAGTTGCGGCCGACTGTAAGGAGGTCCGACAACCTGGCCTTGTTAAATGGTTTTACCTGCATAGATCGGAGTACTCACTTGCTCGATGTATTGTAATGCCACAGTTTTGCTCTTTATATAAAGAACACCCTTCATCCTGAACAATTACATGTGGCCTAGAGGTTGGCCCGGTGAGTTTAACTAATACATCTGCATTTCTGGTACCGGAGTTAAGAGGTACTGTGTTTGCTAGCAAGCCTTTCATTGGCGGAACTTCTTCTTGATTATCGTCATCCCATAGGTCCCATATTTTCTGGAAACTATTTTCAGACACTTGAGCCCAAACACCTAGGCAATAGTCTCTGCCTGTATCATGTACAGGCAAGGGCAACACACAACGAATATAAAAATATTTTTCCTCACAAATATAAATATCATCGTTGTATTTGCACTTTTCCTCTCGCTCAGCCTCATCCATTGCAGCAATGTCGTCTGGTCGACGAAAAGTAAGCTCAATGTCCTTAGCAGGAACCATCTTGTCACAACATGGACATTTCACTAATTCTTGTTTCATAGCTCGTTTACCATTTAACGCCTGCAGCATGTGCAGGCAAAACGCGCCAGCGGTTTGACTGTCACATGCCTGCACTTGTTATGCATTTTTTGGCCTTAGCGGAAAACCGCTGGGTTGCTCTGGAAATTTTTTCATTGGTTTACGTTGACCTTTATTTAATGCCCATATTACGGCCCCATTTTCTATTTGAGCGTAGAACAACCTTTTCTTGAAAGGACCCCAACCTACCAAATGAACGTTTTGTGATGGTAACTCTACAATTGGGTAATGATATTCAACCCCGCTAATTGATACCGTAAACCTTCCATATTCCATACCCTCAATTTCTTTTACTTCGCCTGGTTCAACTTTAACTTTTTTATTGTCAATATTAACGGTAATCACCGTGTCACAGTTGTTGATAAATACTACCTTTGCTGGGATCGTGCACGATGCCAGCGTTAAAATTAACAGTACTAAGTTGAACTTCAATATATTTTTCATACACCGACTATGCATAACGCTGACGGCAGGGGCGCGCGCAGTTTGCGCGTCCCTGCTGCCCGTACTTGTTATACATCCGACCACTCGCCCAGAGTTGAAAGACACCATCCTGACTCCAATTCGAGCAACCCAACAGCAATGGACTGTTGCCCTAAAGAGAATCCACCAGTGATTTTGTAAGTAGCAACATAGTCATATTCGTTTTCAGCCACCTTTATCAAATCGGAGGCAACCTGGATTTCTTTCTGGTCATTTAGGCGCCCAATATCTTCGAGATATGTACGAATTCCTTTTATACCTCGATGTTGGCAACTGATCGCATTGATGCTTTCCACGTCCATAGTTTTTAGTACAGGCAAGACCGATTCTCTAACAAATATGTCTGCCCTGGCTTTAATCTCTGAACCACGGTCTGAGCATGCGGCCAGGGTCAAGAAAATCAGCAAAAGCGCACTGCGTCTCATGAGGATGTATAACGCCGCAGGCTGCGGCGCGCGCAGTTAGCGCGTCCGTAGCCCTGACTTGTTACGTGAGATGCTGCCATTTTGAGCCACCCTTTCCTGATGTAACGTCTTAAGCCAAAACGGAGATCGGCTTGGCACTATGCTGATTCCGCTTCAGCGGCACTACGAGCTCAACTTACCACCGAGCGAACCTGGCACAACCTCACTGAGCTGCCCGGCTCCAAACTTTAAGACTGCGACCACTGGCCCTCGAAAGGACTAAGTCTCTTCCGGAATTCAAAAAGCGCCGCCAGCTGCTCGATGATTAACATCTCCTTCACGAAGCCGCCTAGCTTTGAGGGCAGCGGCACTCGTGGGCTTTCACGTAACGCCGCAGGCTGCGGCGCGCGCAGTTTGCGCGTCCGTAGCCCTGACTTGTTAGGTGCATTCTCACTCACCCTCCTCCTCGCAGATATACTTAGAGCCAATCGCTTTTGCTGGGAGAGCTTCTTCAAGAATGAACAATTCACCTTTCTTGCTGAAGGACACACACGCTGGCTCGTAAAGCATGTAAATTGGTAATCCCCATCCATGGTAGAAGCCAATTGCTTGGATTTCTTTCGACTGATATGTGCCATTCAGGACCTTCAGCACTTCAAATCTCAAGTTAAACACGCGATCTAGGCAGATTTCGTTGCTGGGGTCATCTAGGTAATCTTGGCACTCCTTATCACTCAGTTCTGCGGCCCTGGGCGCCACCACTAAAGCTAACTCATCATCTCCCTGAGCTATAGCAGAGTAAAGGAGGATCAATACTGATAGGAGCGCGCGCAATCTGCAGGCACCTAACGCTGACGGCAGCGGACGCGCTGTTCAGCGGTCCGGCGACCGAAGGGAGCGTACTGCCCGCACTTGTTATGGGGCCGGTGAATAAACATCTAAAACCTGTTGAGAAGCCATTGCTTCATTACACGCCTCAAACATTGCCGAGGAGACAGTGAAATTATAAGGATCTACTTCTCTAGTATGGGTTCTTCCATTCGAATCTCGCCCAACAAAGTTCCAAGAAGCTCCAGAAGCAAGGGTTTTATATAGCTTGGCGGCACTCGGCCCGCCCAAATAAAAGTATCCGTGATTATCAAAATTGCCAGGAACAAATTCCAACCCATTGATACTCGCTTCCGTCGTGGAGTTCCCTCGTACAACATCACGCGATATGTCTTCGTAGTACTGAACTGTGAGAATAAGGACGGTTTCTCCAAGTCCAAATCCGAAATCCTCAGATATATGTGGATAGTCCATCTGAATGTTTGCTTGATAGAATGTTGCTGTCAGATTCAGCAGCTCGTTACGGCTCTTTAAGTCCTCTCCAAAGTATGGTCGTAGATTTGTCGATTGAAGCATACATGCTCCGTCATTAGCTTTCGCTTCCCAGCCAAAACTCTCCCACTTTGAGCCCGAAGCCATAACTGCTGAACTAAGCGAAAGATTGACACATAGTAATAAAATCCACCTAATGGGCATTCGGATCTTCCTTGAAGCAATGCACGCGGGCTCAACCCCATAACGCTGCAGGTTGCGGCACGCGTTAGCGTGTCCGTAACCCTGACTTGTTAATGGAGCGCGGTGCTTCGAGTTGCACACGATGGTCGGGCAAGCAACGGACAAAATTGATGCGCGTTTCCGCGGGAACGTTTTTTGGTTATAAGCCGCCGCCCCGGAAGAGACGCAGTTATAAGGCGAGAGAGTCTGCATGATTTCCTCCAAGTCCGTTTGGGTGGTGAGCCGATGTCCGTATCTCTTAGTCATGATCGTACTTTAATTCAGATCCTCGTGGCTCACTAGAGCGCCCATTAACGCCTCAAGCACCGGCGGCGAAACCGCGCAGCGGTTTTGGCGTCCGCGTGGCTTGACTTGTTAGGGTGCATATTGCATGAACACTCGTTCATCGGTTTCCTTCTCAATGGCAAAGCCCATTTTCAAATAGAATTCTGTTGCTGAGTTTACGCGCAGAACACTCAACCTTATTGGAAGCTTTGACTCCCTAGATTCTTTCTGCAATTTACCGATAATTTGACTACCAATGCCCCGATTTTGAAAGGGAGGCAAGAAGTATATTTGACTCACGAATATTTCGGCTTCGCTTGTCTCGTACTGTAACGTTCCAGCCTTCTCGTCGCCAAGATAGATTATTTGAATTTTGCCTTGTTCTGTGTCGTGAATAGCAGCCTTTTTTGACTCCTGCTCATGCCACGCACCCCAAGTTTGAATTGCGAAATCTCGCATCGTAGCTTTGACGGTTTCGAAAGCGAAATCGGCATCTGAAGAATTCGATGTTCTCAGGGTATACATCGGACTATGAAGTGCACCCTAACGCTTCAAGCAGGGGCCGGCGTTAGCCGGTCCCGGCGCGGAGCGCCCTTGCTGCCTTGACTTGTTATGCGGCTTACTCATGGATGACCAACTCTTTTTTGCATAAGGTGCTGAAGCGTGCCTGGCACCGCCATACCGCACGTGGCACATACAAATGATTTCTCTTGAAAGTATGTGGATTGACCACAGTTTAAACAGCACCAGCCGCTCGAAACTTCCTCATCGCGAACTTCCCGTCTATGGCCATTTGTGTACTCATAAAATGCAGCGTCTAGGAAGTCTGATACCGCAGGAGGATAGCTAGTCTTAGTTGCTGGACACAGGTACATTCCATCAATCTTCTCTAGCAGGTCTGCGCATCCTGGGCACCGCATTTGGCTAGGCCGCATAACGCCGCCAACAAGGGCGCGCTGTAAGCGCGTCCCGCTGCTTGGCCTTGTTACGTGCGACTCTCTTCATGGACTGTATTCCGCTTTTCGCGCAAGTATCGAACAAAACTACTTTGACCGGTGAATCCATAAAGTCCCGCGTACAAACCCATAACAATGAGAGTGAAAATATTCAGAATTCCAAAGTCAGAGCCACCGCGGATGAAAAGCCCACGCATTAATCAGGCCGACAGCAATTAACAAGATAGATAGAATCACTCCACATATTCTTAAAATATATCTTGAATGTAATCCGCTCACTAGCTGCTCCGATACCTGGGCGTTGCGTGCACGTAACAGTTACTTATATTGCGTGGTTTCATCTGCACATGGTCTCCATCACTAACCGTTTGTCTCTTAATGTGCCCACAAGTCTCCACAGCTACACACATCAAATCTCAAAACTCGTATCCACATCTGTACACGCCTCCACCAGACCCTCAACCACCCGATGTGCCAATCCCAATCGAACTGCGGTTCCGCGCTGCGCTACCCACGCCTTCCCCGCCTTACTCCAGCGCCCTCCGGCGCTCTTTACCAGCTCACGCAGTTCCATTTCGTCGTAAGCAATCCGCAGGGCAACAGGCTCCGCCCGCCGGTGCGCATGCACGGCGTTCTGGCAGATACCTCTGGGAACCTTGTCGCGCTCGTCGACAATGATTTCGATGGTGGTGAGTGTCTTCGCGCCGCAGGCGGAATCGCGATAACGCACGGCACACAGCCGCTCGCCGTAGCGCCTGTGGAATCGGTGGGTGCCCCGGTCGCCGGGGCGCATGGTTTTGATGACTCGCATAATCCCCTCCGTGGGATCACCTGCCAGTACTTTCCCGCGTTTCGGGACCGCCGTCCAGTCCTGTCAGCCGCCCAATTGGGACGACAGCACCTCCGCCGCGCTTACCATGCGCTGCGCAAGCTCATCCTGCCCGCCGCGCACCAGTGACGTTCCGAGCGCCAGCGCCACCAGCGCATGGGTGAATTGCCCTGGCGCTTTCCATACGGGCGCGGCGACGACGGTTATCCCGGCGATGTAGTTGCCGCGGTCTATCGCGTAGCCCTGCTCGCGGGCCTGCCGGACTTCTTCCATCCACTGCTCGAAGCTCGGCGGGTCTTCCCAGCGCAACTCGGCGAAGCGCGCTGCCAGTTCCTCGTCGGAGTAGCCGCCGCAGGCGGCGATGCAGCGGCCCGTCGCGCTGATCAACGCCGGGAACCTTGAGCCTACCTGCACGCTCACCTGCAGGTTGATGCCTGCGCGGGACACCGCCACCACCACAATGTGATCCTCCCCCACGACGTTGACGCCCAGCATGGTCACGTCGAACTCGCGGCTGATGCTGTCCAGCACCGGCTGGGCGAAATCGGTGAACTGGTTGCGGCGCAGCCACTGGCGCGCCAGCGTCAGCACACCAGCTTCCAGTGAATAGCGCTTGGTGTCCGGGTCGAAGGCGACGAACTCCTCGGCCACCAGGGTGCGCAGTACATACAGGCAGGTGCTGGGCACCAAGCCCAGTTCGCGCGCGATGGACTGCAGGCCCAGTGGCCTCTCGCTCTTGCCGAGCAACCGCAGGATGGCCGCGGCGCGGGAAATGGCCGGGGCCTTGCTGTCCTTCACGGACTTGGCGAGCTTGCGATCCTTCACCGGGGCGGATTTCGCTGGGGTGGACATAGACCTCTCCCTTGCTACAGCTGATGGCCCTCGCGGTTTCGCGCGGGCTCCGAGATTTCAGACCTTCAATATATAGAATTTGTTTCTATATTTACAACACTATTTTTTTGTGGCATTGTGCCGCTCCCGCCGGAGGTTCCAAGCCACCCGGCGATCCGCAACCGAATACGAGACGAGAAACGAGCGCAGAATGCCCCGCCTCACCGATTACACGTCCTATGCCGACGCCCAGGCCCACGCCAACTCCGCGGCCCTGTGGGAGCTGTTCGACGGCGATCGCGAGTACTTCAATATCGCCCACGAGTGCATCACCCGCCACGCCGATGGCAGCGGCCGCACCGCGGTGCGTATCGCCCACGCCGACGGCAGCGACGAGATCCTCAGCTTCGACGAGATCGCCGCCCGCTCCGCCCAGTTCGCCCACTGGCTGGTGGAACAGGGCATCGGCCCCGGCGACCGCATCGCCTTCATGCTGGAGCCCTCGCTGCCCTTCTACACCAGCCTGTTCGGCGCGATGATGGCCGGCGCGATCAGCGTGCCGCTGTTCACCCTGTTCGGGCTGGACGGCCTGCGCCTGCGCGTGGACGACTGCAAGCCCAGCCTGCTGGTGACCAACGAGGAGAAGTCGGACATCGCCCACCAGGTGGAAGGCCTGAAGGTGGTGGTCGCCAACCAGGACCTGCTGGACACCATCAGCAAGTACCCGACGAGCTTCGAAACAAAGACCAAAGCCAGCGACATGGCGGTGTTCCAGTACACCTCCGGCACCACCCGCGAGCTGCCCGCGGCGGTCAAGCACACCCACAGGTCGCTGGTCACCCTGATGTTCGCCGCGCTCTACGGCACCGGCATCCGCCCGGGGGACGAGTACTTCTGCCCGTCCTCCCCGGCCTGGGGCCACGGCCTGTGGCACGGCACTCTCGCCCCCCTGGGCCTGGGCGTCACCACCGGCACCTTCGCCGGCAAGTTCGACGCGGTGCGCCTGATGCAGGCGCTGCAGGATTACAAGATCACCAACATGTCCGCCGCCGCGACCCATTACCGGATGATGAAAAACTCCGGCAAGGGCGGCGACTTCAACTTCTCCATCAAGAAGCTGTCGTTCACCGGCGAGCCCTGCGACCCGGCCACCCTGGAATTCATCGACCAGACCTTCCACGTGCCCGCCTGCAGCATGTACGGCACCACCGAGATCGGCGTGGTACTGGTCAACTTCCCCGGCGCCGAGGACTACGAGGTCAAGCCCGGCTCCCTGGGCAAGCCCATCCCCGGCCTGAAGCTGGAAGTGCACCGCCCCGACGGCACGCCCACCGAGCCCAACGAGGTCGGCGAGCTGATGCTGTGGAAGCGCGACCACTGGGAGACCACCAAGGATCTCGCCCGCGTGGACGACGAGGGCTACCTCTACCACTGCGGCCGCGCCGACGACGTGATCATCTCCGCCGGCTGGACCATGAGCGCCGTGGAAATCGAGAACACCATGCTCAAGCACGACGATGTCGAGGAGGTCGCCGTCATCGGCGTGCCCGACGCAACCCGCGGCCAGGTGGTCAAGGCATTCGTGGTGAGCAAGCGTGCCCCCTCCGACGAATTCGTCGAGGAATTACAGAAGTTCACGCGGGAGCGGCTGGCACAGCACGAATTCCCGCGCATTGTCGAATTTGCGAGCGAGCTGCCGAAGACACCGGCGGGCAAGGTGCATCGCAAGGTTCTGCGCGACCGCGAAGCCGCCTCGGCTCCCGCGGCCGCCGCCAGTAATTGATATACCAAGGAGAGACAACCCATGACTGCAGTCAACAAGTTTCCGAAAATCACTGAAGAGGGTCTGAACGAGCTGCGCGAGCGCATCGGCGTCAAGATCACCAACACCATCGAGCCCTGGAACTACGAGGCCACCCGCGACGCGATCCGCCACTACGCCCACGGCATCGGTGACGACAACCCGCTGTGGTGCGACCCGGAGTACGCGGCCAAGACCAAGTACGGCTCCATCGTGGCCCTGCCCAGCTTCCTGTTCACCACCAGCCGTATCATCTCCGGCTACTGCGGCGGCCTGTCCGGCGTGCACGCCATGTGGGCCGGCGCCGACTGGAACTGGCACAAGCCTGTCCTGCGCAACGACACCATCACCACCGAGGCGCACCTGAAGGACCTGATCGAGCACCAGACCCGCTTCGCCGGCCGCTCCTTCCAGCAGATCTACCACGTCAACTTCTACAACCAGGAAGGTGACCTGGTCGCCGACGCCGACAGCTGGGTGTTCCGCACCGACCGCGACGAAGCCCGCGAGCGCGGCACCAAGTACGACGAGGTGAAAGGTAAAGTCGAGCAGTTCACCGACGAGCAGCTGGCCGAGTGGGGCAAGCTGTACGCCAATGAAGAAATCCGCGGCGCGAACACCCGCTACTGGGAAGACGTCGTCGAGGGCGAGGAACTGCCGCGCATGATGAAGGGCCCGATGACCGTCACCGGCTTCATCTGCTACGCACAGGGCTGGGGCGGCCTCTACATCCGCTCCAACAAGCTGGCGTGGAAGATGCAGCAGGCGCACCCGGGCCTGGCCATCAAGAACCGCTTCAACATCCCCGACTGCCCCGAGCGTGTGCACTGGGACGACGCCTTCGCCCGCGAAGTCGGCACCCCCGGCGCCTACGATTACGGCCCGGAGCGCACCTCCTGGCTGACCCACCACTGCACCAACTGGATGGGTGACGACGGCTTCCTGACCAAGCACAAGAGCCAGATCCGCCGCCACAACCCGGACGGCGACGTGATCTTCATCGACGGCCAGGTCACGCGCAAGTTCGAGGAAGACGGCAAGAAGTTTGTCGAGGTCGTACAGCGCGCCGAGACCCACCGCGGCGAACTGTCCGCCACCGGCGCAGCCATCATCGAACTGCCCAGCCGCGGCTGATCAGCGCAGTAAACCGGCCACCCTCCCTCACCGGGGAGGGTGGTTTTTTTGCTTCAGGGTGTATGATCCCGCCCTTATAAAAAACCACGGGATCGACAGGGCAAGACGACATGCAGGACACTGACACCGCGAACTGGGCCGGCCCGCTGGCCGATGTTCGCGTTCTCGACCTCACCCGGGTTCTGGCCGGACCCGCGGCCTCCCTCGCACTGGCCGACCTCGGCGCCGAAATCATCAAGGTGGAACCCCCGGGCAGCGGCGACGAGACCCGCTCCTTCCCGCCGTTCCGCGACGGCGAGAGCCACTACTTCATCAGCGTCAACCGCGGCAAGAAGAGCATCGTGGTCGACCTCAAGACCGAGGCCGGCGCGCAACTGGTGAAAGACCTCGCGGCAAAATGCGACGTGCTGCTGGAGAACTACCGGCCCGGCGTGATGGACCGCCTCGGCCTGGGCTACGAGGCGCTGGCTGAAATCAACCCGCGGCTTGTCTACTGCTCCATCTCCGGCTTCGGCCAGACCGGGCCGATGCGCGACAAGCCCTCCTTCGATATCGTGCTGCAGGCGCTCTCGGGCGCGCTCAGCGTCAATGGCGAACCGGGCGGCCTGCCGACCAAACTGGGCATCCCGCTGGGCGATCTCGTCGGCGGCATCAACGGACCCATCGGCATTCTCGCCGCGCTGCACGAGCGCCACCGCACCGGCCGCGGCCGCCACATCGACATCAGCCTGCTGGACGGCATGATCGGCATGCTCGGCTATCTCGCGCAGCTGGCATTCTTTACCGGCGAGGACCCGCAGCCGCAGGGTTCGCAACACCCCAACCTCGTACCCTACGGCGCTTTCCCCGCCAGCGACGGCTCGATCATCATCGCCTGCCTCACCAACAGTTTCTGGGTGCGTATCTGCAACGCCCTGGGCCAGCCGGAACTGATCGACGATCCGCGCTTCGACATGATCGAGAAGCGCCGCAATGCGCGCGAAGAGGTCAACGCCATCGTCTCGGCGTTCACCGCTGAGAAAACCGTGCAGGAACTGGTCGACCTGTTCACCGAGTACCAGGTGCCGAATGCACCGATACTCGGCATCACCGAAGCGCTGGCGCAACCGCAGGCGGTAGAGCGGGAGATGGTGGTGGAAACCGAGCACAGCACGCTGGGCAAGGTGCCCATCGTCAACCGGCCGATCAAGTTTACCGGGCAGCCGCAGCCGGTGCCCACGGCGCCGCCGGTGCTGGGCGAGCACACGGACGCGATCCTCGACGAAATGCTCGGGCTGGATGCGGCGCAGATCGCCGCGCTGCGCGAGGCGGGTATTATCGCCTGAGAGGGCGATTCGCGTGTTGTGATAGCGGGTGCCGTGACAGCATTAGTCGAATCGCGGCACGCAATCCGGGATGAGGTTTTCCGGCCCTACCGGCGAGTCGTACTCGATCACGGTGCACACCGGGTTGCTGTTGGTGGCGAACAGCTTGAGCTCGTCGGCCTTGCGCGCCTCGAGGTGCTCTGGATTGCCCAGGCCTTTCATCGCCGCCTCGAAATCCTCGCGGCTGTTCCACCAGATTTCCATGACGCAATCGTAGCCCGGGTGGATCACCTCGCCGGTCAGCGGGTTGGGTTCCGGCGTGATGTAGCGCCGCACGTAGCGCTGCGCATTGGGCAGCGGTGGCGGCGCGTCGAGTTTCTTCGACAGCTGCGAGTGCTGGTTCTCGTAGTAGTCGATGAACTCCTCCATCGTGATGTCCGGCCGCTTCTTCAGGAAAACCACTTGCTTGATCATGGGCGCTTCCTCGGGTCGTTCCCGTCGTTCGATTTACTCGGGGCGCAGCGCGATCACGCTGCCCTCTGCATCTGCCGAAACGTAGATAGTGCCGTCGGGCGCGGCGGCGATACCGGTAAAGTTACCCATCGGCCCGCACATGTCGCCGACACCGCCCAGCAGTTTCGGCACCACGCCCTCGGGCGCGCCCACCGGCAGACCGCTGGCGATGGTGCGCCGGGCGCCGCTGGCGAGTTCGACTTCGATCAGTTGCTGCGCGCGAACATCCAGCACATAGAGCTTGCCGCCCAGCAGTGCCAGGCCTTCCGGCTGGACGAGACCGTCGATCACGGTATCCGTCTTGCCGCCGGAAACACGGGTCACGCGGCCTGCGCCGGCTTCGGCGACATAACACACACCGTCGGTGTCGACGGCCACGCCCTTGGGTTGCTGCAGCCCGGTAGCGAGTTCGCTGGTAGCGGTACCGCGCTGCGCCAGCAGGCGCCCGCGGCCGTATTCCGCAAACACTGCGCTGCCGTCTTCCGCCACCGCGACACCCATCAGCTGGTCGAAACCGTCGGCAATGTATTCGCTCTCCTGGCTCGCCGGGCGGAAGCGGGCGAGCTGCCCGTTGGCCGTGGTCACCAGCCATTCCCCCGGGCCTGTGCCCGCCGCGCCGCGGCAATAGCCGGGAAAACCCGGGGAAAACAGCATGCCGGCCAGTTGCAGTTCGCCGCCGGGCTGCAGGGTGTAGGTGAAGCCGCCATCGACGACGAACAGTTCGCCGCCGGGTCCGACCGCGATATCCAGCGGCCACTGCAGGCCGCCGTCCACCAGCGGCTTGACGCTGCCGGGGGCGAGAATTTCGTTGACCTCGCCGGAGATGCTGGAAACGAACAGCCGGTCGCCGACGAAGGTGCAGTTGTCCAGGCCCGGCGCGAGCTGCGCCAGCACGGTCTTTTCACCGGTGGCGGGATCGATGCGCAGCACCTGCCCGCTGGCCACCTGGGTGGAGACGATCATGCCGTTGGCGTCGAACTTCACCGAGTCCGGCACGCCGAGGTCGCGCGCCACCACCTCCGGCTCGCCGCCGGCGAGGTCGATGCGCCAGATCTCGTTGGCGCCCATCACCGGGAAGTACAGCTTGCCGTCGGGACCCACCTCGAAGGCGTTGGGCATGGGCACGTTGTCCAGGATGATGCGCGGCGCGCCGCCGTCGCGGTCCAGTACCATGATGCGCCCGCCGACACGGCACTCGCCGGCGATCAGCTGGTCGCGGTACATGGTGATGGGGTTGGCGCAGGGCATGTCGCCGTACACCACGCGGTACTCCCCGTTGGGCTTGCGCATGCTCACCAGGCCGCGGGTGATCTCTGTGGCGTAGAGGTTGCCATCGCTGTCGAAGGCGAGGTCGTCGGGGCCTACGATGTCGCCCCCGATCGGGCTGACGGTTTCGATGTCGCCGCTGTTCACGTCGATGGCACTGACCTGGCTGCCGGCCACCTGCGCCACGTAGATGCGCCCGTCCGCGCCGGTGCGCATGCCGTTGGCGCCGAACAGCCGGCTGGGGCGGGTCAGCCGTTCCAGTTGCCATCCCGGCGCGAGTTCGGCGGGATGTGCGGCGTTGTAGCGTCCACTGGGCGATGACACTGGTGTGCTCTCCTCAATCAGGTTTGGGGTCGCGTCGCGAGCCGGAAAACTGTCGCGCTGCGCAATTGGAATCGCGGTTGGGAGCCTTTATTATCAGCAAAAATTTTAATCCCGTGCTGCCGCCCACCTGCCCGGCGAAGCGGTACAATGGCGGAAAAAATAGTGGTTTGCAACCGCCGCCAATAAACAACGTGTTGCTTGAAACCGCGCCTGAATAATACGACGAACCTGTTACCGGAGTACGCCCGAATGTCACAACTGCAGTTTGAAAATCGCGTCGCCGTGATCACCGGCGCCGGCCGCGGGCTGGGCCGCAGTTACGCCCTGTTGCTGGCCGCGCGCGGCACCCGCGTGGTGGTCAACGACATCGGCTCCAGCATGCAGGGCGAGGGCGCCGATATCGGCCCCGCCGAGGAAGTGGTGCAGGAAATCCGCGCCGCCGGAGGCGAGGCTGTCGCCTGCACCGATTCCGTCGCCACCGCCGAGGGCGGCAAGGCCATCATCCAGTGCGCCATGGACAACTTCGGCCAGGTCGACATTCTCATACACAACGCCGGCAACGTGCGCCCCAGCCCGCTGGCCGAGCTCAGTTACGAGGATTTCGAAGCGGTGCTCGACGTACACCTGCGCGGCGGCTTCCACGTGCTGCGCCCGGCCTTCCCGCTGATGTGCGAGGCGGGCTACGGTCGCATCGTGCTCACCAGCTCGATCAACGGGCTCTACGCCAACGCCAATGCGGGCAACTACAGCGTCGCCAAGGCCGGCCTGATCGGGCTGAGCAATGTGGCGGCGATCGAAGGCGGCGCACACGGCGTGAAGAGCAATATCATCATCCCGGCGGCGGTCACCCGCATGGCGGACGGCCTGGACACCAGCGCCTACCCGCCCATGCTGCCCGAGCTCGTCGCCCCCATGGTGGGTTGGCTGGCGCACGAGCGCTGCTCGGTGACCGGCGAGATGTACATCGCGCTGGCCGGGCGCATCGCCCGCGCCTACACCGCCGAGACCCGCGGCGTCTATCGCCCGGCCTGGACCATCGAGGACGTGGACGCCGAGATCGACGCGATCCGCAGCCAGGAGGACCCGCTGTTTTTCCCGCCCGCGCCCTCCGGGCACATCGATCACCTGAAGTACAGCTTTGGCGTCGCTTCCGGCAAATAGGGCGGAACCTGCGCAAACCCGAATACCAGACCCAGGAATACGCAATACCATGAACCATCCCAGTGCCGCAGGCAAAGAACTGTCGTTGATCAAGGGCATCCCGCTGGACGAGGAGGAGGGCATCGGCGCCCTCACCCTCGGCGGCTACATCGCCGAGCTGCACGAGAAGTTCGGGCCGCGGGAGGCGGCCAATATGCACACGGCGGATGGTGTCGAGCGCTGGACCTACGACGAGCTGTGGCAGCGCTCCTTCGACGTGGCGCGCGCACTGCTTGCCTGCGGCGTCGGCAAGGGCACCCGGGTCGGCATCCTGATGACCAACCGCCTCGAGTACCTCTCGGCCTTTTTCGGCACCGCGCTGGCCGGGGGTGTGGCGAGCACCATGAGCACCTTCTCAACCCCGGCGGAGCTCGAGGTGCTGGTGGCGAAATCCGCCTGCTCCGTGCTGCTGCTGGAGCGCGATGTTCTCAAGAAGGACTTCGCCGAGATGCTGGGGCAACTGGAGCCGCAGATCGCCAGCGCCGCGCCGGGCGAAGTGCGATCGCAGAAGTTTCCCTTCCTGCGCTACCTGGCGGCGGTGGATGCCAGGGCCGACAGCGGCGCCGTCGAGAGTTGGGACAGCTTCCTCGCCCGCGGCGAAGACATCGCGCCGGCCCTGGTGGAAGCCACGGCCGCTACCGTCACTCCCGCCGACCCGGGCGTGCTGTATTTCTCTTCCGGTTCCACCGGCGTACCCAAGGGCATTCTCAGCGCCCACCGCGGCGTCTGCCTGCAACTGTGGCGCTGGCACAAGTGGCTGGACGCCAGCGACGACGTGCGCGGCTGGCCCGCCAACGGCTTCTTCTGGGCGGGCAACTTCGCCTGGGTGGTCGGCGGGTCACTTTCCGGCGGCGGCACCCTGGTGATGCAACCGACCTTCCGCGCCGAGGAAGCCCTGGCGCTGATGGAAGAGGAAAAGGTCAACTTCATCGCCGCCTGGCCCCACCAGTGGGCGCAGCTCATGGACGCGAAAAACTGGAACGACGTCGACCTCTCCGCCATGAAGTATCTCGACAAGTTCTCGCCGCTCGCCAGCCACCCGACCATCGACAGCGACTGGATCGAGCCGGCGGCGGCCTACGGCAACACCGAAACCTTCACCCTGGTCACCGTGTACCCGGCCAACACGCCCAAGGAAATCAGCGAGGGCACCCACGGCGTACCGGCGGCGGGCAATTACATCCGCATCGTCGATCCGCTGTCCGGCGAGATCGTGCCGCTGGGCGAGGCCGGCGAGATTACCGTCAAGGGCCCCACGCTGATGCTCGGCTATCTCGGCATCCCGCTGGACGAGAGCCTCGACGAGAACGGCTACCTGCACACCGGCGACGGCGGCTTCATCGACGAGCGGGGCCGCCTGCACTGGGAGGGGCGGCTCAACGACATCATCAAGACCGGGGGCGCCAACGTCTCGCCGGTGGAGATCGATATCGTCATCGCCAAGTGCCCGGGCGTGAAAGTGACCAAGACGGTCGGCGTACCGGATGAATTGCTGGGCGAACGCGTGGTAGCCTGCATTGTGCCGCAGGACGGGGCGACATTGACGGCGGACGCCGTGCGCAACTTCGCGAAGGAACAGCTGGCCAGCTACAAGGTACCGCGCGAGGTGCTGTTCTTCGCCGAGAGCGAGCTGGAACTGACCGGCAGCGCCAAGGTCAAGAGCTCGGAGCTGCGCGAACTGGCGGCGAAACGCCTCGCCAGCGCCTGACGGGCAAACAGTGCGCGCGGGCACAGGCGAAGGACTACTCGGAAACCAACAGGACGGTTGAATGTCGGGACGAACACGGGGACGACCCAGGCTGGATGAAGTAGCCGGCATCGAGAACAGGCTGCTGAAGATCGCCCTGAAGGAATTTCTCGAGCACGGCTACGGCGGCACCTCGATGACGCGTATCGTGCAGCTGGCCGGCGTTTCCAAGACCACGCTGTACTCGCGCTTTCCCTCCAAGGACAAACTGTTCCGCGCCATCATGTACCAGCAGATCAAGCGCATCGCACCGGCGCGCGACCTCGAGGCCTTCGAGGGTCCGCCGGACCTGGTCGAGGGGCTCACCGCCTACGGCAACCGGGTACTGCAGCTGGGCATGCGCGGCGACCTGCTCGGCGTCAACCGGCTGATCTACAGCGAATCCCACCGTTTCCCCGAGCTCGGCGCAGCCGCCGCCAGGCGCACCCAGCTGGGCGTGGACCGGATCGCGGAGTTTATCGAGGAGTGCACCGCCGCCAGCGGCAAGCCCTGCAAGGACGCGCGCGCACCCGCAGAGGCCTACATCCTGATGCTGCGCGGCTGGTACGTCGACGTCATGCTGCACAACCAGAAGGTGCGCGCCGCCGAGCGCCAGCGCTGGGTGGAACGCGCCGTGCACGCGCTGGTCGCGAGTGCCGACCAGTGGTGAAGACCGAAGCGAACTGGAAGCGCAAGGAACTTCCCGGCATCCCCGCCTCGCTGGAGGCGCTGTGGGTACGGCGCGAGGACGACGGCTTCCACTACGCGGTGCAACTGGACGAGCGCCACATCAACGGCCAGGGCTTTATCCACGGCGGGGTGCTGGTGACGTTCCTCGATCACGCCCTGTCGCTGATCGTGTGGGAGGCCACCGACCGCGCGCACTGCGCCACCGTCCAACTCGACACACATTTTCTCAAGGCACTGAAACCGCCGGCATTCGTGGAACTGGACGGCCAGGTCCTGCGCCAGGGCCGCAACCTGGTGTTCGCCCGCGGCACGCTGCGCGTCGACGGCGAGAGCGTGATGGAGGCCACCGGCACCTGGAGCGTCTCCCGCCCCTGACGGCCCGCTCGCCCAACCTGTAGGAGCCTGCTACGCAGGCGATCGCTGCGGCACGATCTCATATCCCAATCGCCCTGTAGGAGCCTGCTACGCAGGCGATCGCCCGCGGCACGATCTCATATCCCAATCGCCCTGTAGGAGCCTGCTACGCAGGCGATCGCTGCGGCACGATCTCATATCCCAATCGCCCTGTAGGAGCCTGCTACGCAGGCGATCGCTGCGGCACGATCTCATATCCCAATCGCCTGCATAGCAGGCTCCTACACAGTCAGGATTGCAGGTAGCGGTCCACCTCCCGGTGCATGTTCAGGATCAGCTTCTCCTGGTTCGCCGCCAGCCAGGCCTGCTTCATACCGCGGGCATGCAGGCCGCGCTGCACCCGCGGCAGGTTGCCCAGGTCCTGCCGCGGGATCAGCCCCAGGTCCTGTTCCGGGTCTACCACTTCCTGCACCACCGAGCGCTGCGGCTGCTCGGCCGCGGGCAGGGTCTTCACCGAACGAATCTCGAAAATGCACTGGTCCGGGTCCGTCGGGTGGGGCCTGGCGCGGTAGATCGCGGCATTGCCCGCCTGCGGCAGGATGAGGATATTCGGGAAGATGAAGTTCACCCCGCCCCACTTGCCAATGTGCTCCGGCGTCATCTTCGGCATCGGCCGGCCCGCCGCCGCCGCGGTGCTGTACTGCAGTTTCACGTACTCAGCGCCAACATTCGCATCCGCCGGCAGGTCGGCGTCCTTCAGGGTCAGCAGCAGTTCGATGTCGTCCTTCAGGATCATCGCGCCCAGCCCCTCGGCGGTGAGGTTCATGCGCGCCGCCATGGCGTCCACGAGGTTGCCGCTGTTCTCCTGCACGTGGCCGGCAATCGGCGTTTTCGAGCCGCCGTAAAAGCAGCCGTGGCCGTTGGCTTCGGCCACATAGGTGAGGTCCTGGAAGAACATCTCGCCGTCGGTGCGGTCGCCGTAGACCACCTCGCTGCCGACCTTCTCCAGCTGCGGGTGGGTGGCCGAGACGTGGTAGGCCTCGAAGAAGGCTTCCTGCGCCACTTTCCAGTTGCAGGGAATCGTCGCCTGTTTCCACCACACGTGGTGCATGTCCCCCAGCACGAAATCCTCGAGGAAGGCGCGCATGGGGGCGATGAATTCGTCGAAGGGCTGCGGGTCGGCGGCCAGGTTGATGAACACGAAGCCCGCCAGCACCTCGCAGTGCACCCGGCGCAGGGCCACGTCCGCGTCGCGCAACTGGCCGTCGTTGAACTCCTCCCGGGCCAGCACCATCTGGATCTCTCCGTCGAGATTCCAGCGCCAGCCGTGGAAGGGGCAGATGATCCGGCCGCGCTCGTAGTGTCCGCAGCCCTCGCCCAGCGTGGTGCCGCGGTGCGGGCAGAAGTTGTAGTAGGCGTTCACGCTGTCGTCGTCAGCGCGCACCAGCAGTATCGACTGGTCGCCGATCTCGTAGGTGGTGTAGTCGCCGGCGGCGGGAATCTCGTCCAGCCGCGCCGCGACCTGCCACACGCGGCCCCAGAGCTTCTCGAACTCGAGGCGGGCGAATTCCGGGTCGATGTAGCGGCCGACGCCCAGGCCCTGGCTCAGGGTGCGCCAGCTCTCGGGCCAGTCTGTATTGCCAGCCGGGGTTTGCGGGGCTTGCTCGGCGATTCCGGGGCGAAGGATGGCGCTCATCGTCTTTTCCTCTTTCAAATTATCTGCGTAGGAGCGCGCTCCGCGCGCGATCCGGCTGTAGGAGCCCGCTACGCCCGAACGCGGACCGGGGCGATCGCGCGCAGAGCGCGCTCCTACAATGGCATCGCCTGTGTAACAGGCTCCTACAACGGCAATCGCCTGTGTAACAGGCTCCTACATATCCTCCACGAGCCCGAGAGAATCGTCGTTGATCCATGTCAATGCCGCGGCGGCCAGCTTCGGCCATCTTTGAGACTGAGCGAAACCCGATAACGATACGACCCGGAGACACGCGATGAAAATGGACGATATGGTGATTGTCAGCGTCGACGATCACATTGTTGAGCCGCCCGAGACCTTCGAGAAACACACCACAGGCGACGCCCGCAAAACCGCCCCGCAGTTCCACACACGGCCCGACGGCTCCAACTACTGGACCTACCAGGGCATGACCATGGCATCTGTAGGCCTCAACGCAGTAGTAGGCCGGGTGCCCGAGGAGTACGGCATGGAGCCCTCCTCCCTGCAGGAGATGCGCAAGGGCTGCTGGGACCCCAAGGCCCGGCTGGACGACATGAACGTCAACGGCATCGCGGCATCACTGAATTTCGGCAGCGTCGGCGGCTTCGACGGCAGCCGCTGCTTCCATGTCGCCCCGGACAAGTCCATGGCGCTGGCCCACCTGCGCGCCTACAACGACTGGCACATCACCGACTGGTGCGCCACCGACCCGAGTCGCTTCATCGCCTGCGGCATCCTGCCCACCTGGGACATGGACGCCACCGTTGCGGAGATCAAGCGTATCGCCGGCATGGGCTGCACCGCGGTTTCACTGACCGAGAACCCCACCAAGGTCGGCCTGCCCAGCATTCACAACGCCTACTGGGAACCGATGTGGAAGGCGCTGATGGACTACGACATCACCACCTGCCTGCACATCGGCTCCGGCAACCCGCAACCCCACGCCTCGGACGAGACGCCGATCGAGGCCTGGATCACCACCATGCCCATGTCCATCGCGGTGGGCGCGGCGGACTGGCTGCAACTCGAGGCGCTGCAGCACTACCCCGAGATGCGGGTATTCCTGTCCGAGAGCGGCATCGGCTGGATTCCCTACTTCCTGGAGCGCGCGAATTTCAGCCACGAGCGGCACAAGGCCTGGACCAACTGCGGCTACGGCGGCCTCAAGCCCAGCGATATCTTCAACCGCAACTTCATGACCTGCTTCATCGACGACCAGTTCGGCCTGCGCCACCTGGACGAGATCGGCGAGGACCGAGTCGCCTACGAGTGCGACTACCCGCACTCCGACGCGCTGTGGCCGGAAGTACCCGAGCACCTGTGGGAGAGTGTCAAGCACCTCACCGATGCGCAGATCGACAAGGTCACCTGGCAGAACGCCTCCCGCTGGCTGCGCCACGATCCGTTCGCCAAAGGCTACAAGCGCGAGGACCTGACGGTGGGCGCGCTGCGCGCGAAAGCGGCGGCGGACAAGGTCGACATCACGCCGATCTCGACCGGAGGCTCCGCGCCGCTGGCCGAAGGCGAGGCAAAACGCCGCGTCACCTCCGGCGACATCATGCGCATGATGACCGGGCACGGAAAGGACAAGGCAAAGGACAAAGTCGCCTGAGCGGCGATACAGCGACAACCGAGGACAAACACCATGCATACCGCCTTCGCCGACAACATCCTGGCCCGGCTCAACGCCGAGGACATCTCGCCGCTGATCGGCAGCCGTGTCCATCTCGACAAGCACGCGCTGCTGGGCGGCGCCTACGCCGACGACCTGCGCAACCTGCTGGAACAGCGCGGCGTGCTGGTCTTCCCCGAGATCAACTTCACCGACGAGGAACAGGTCGCCTTTACCGAGACCATCGGCACCTTCCTGCCGGAGATGAAAGGCCAGCGTGTGTACAACATCTCGCTGGACAAGGGCAAGAACCCCAACCGCGACTACCTCAAGGGTTCTTTGTACTGGCACATCGACGGCACCATGAACAAGGTGCCGATCGGCGCCGCGGTGCTCTCCAGCAAGGTGCTGCCGACCTGGGGCGGCAATACCGAGTTCTGCAATACCTACGCCGCCTGGGAAGCCCTGCCCGATGAACGCAAGCGCGAGCTGGAAAACCTGCGGGTGATACACGCCATGTGGGTCACCCAGCTCTACCACAACCCCGAGCCGAAGCTCGAGGAACTGGAGCAGTGGATGGCCATGGGCCAGGTCGAATTGCCGCTGGTGTGGAACCACAAGTCGGGCCGCAAGTCGCTGGTGCTGGGCAATACCGCGCACTACGTCGTCGGCATGGACCCGATGGAGAGCGCGCGCCTGCTGCACGGCCTGCGCGATTGGGCGACCCGCCCCGAGTTCGTCTACAGCCACGAGTGGTCGGTGGGCGACGCGGTCATGTGGGACAACACCGGCACCATGCACCGCGCCATGCCCTACGACCCGGACTGCGGCCGGCTGCTGCACAGGACCAAGACAGCTGGCGAAGAGCCCTTCGCCTGATCGATTCCGCGCCTGCCCGTAGGAGCCTGCTACGCAGGCGATCGCCCAAGCGCAGACCCAGGCAAATCGCGCGTATAACGCGCTCCTACGCCCGGGGAGATGGTCCAGAATCAACACGAAATCGACTTATTTTATTCCTGCGTTTTGCTTGTAATCAACATCGTTGTTCAATAAAATGCACAGCCATGACGAGTAACGCAGCGCCCATTGCTGCCAGGGAGATAACAGCATGATAAACACCACATCCCCGGGCCTGCCCGCAGCCGAGGCCATCGACATCCCCGCGCTGAAGCAGCGCTACAGCGCCGAGCGCGACAAGCGCATCCGCAAGGAGGGCCAGCACCAGTATGTGCGCCCGGTCGACGATTTCGCCAGCGCCTACGAGGCCGACCCCTACACCCCGGTCACCCCGCGCGCGCCGCTGTCCGAGGACATCGACGTCGCCGTGCTCGGCGGCGGCTGGTCCGGCATCCTCGCCGGCGTGCACCTGCGCCGCCAGGGCATCGACAGCTTCCGCAACATCGACCACGCCGGCGACTTCGGCGGGGTCTGGTACTGGAACCGCTATCCCGGCCTGCAGTGCGACAACGACGCCTACTGCTACCTGCCGCTGCTCGAGGAAACCGGCTTCATGCCGTCGAAGAAATTCACCGACGGCCACGAGATCCGCGAGTACGCCCAGAGAATCGCCCGCGATTACAAGCTCTACGACAACGCGCTGTTCCACACCATGGTGAACTCCCTGCGGTGGGACGAATCAAGCAAGCGCTGGCGCATCACCACGGAGCAGGGCGACGAGATCAACGCGCGCTTCGTAATCATGGCCAACGGCCTGCTGAACATCCCCAAGCTGCCCGGCATCCCCGGCATCCACGAGTTCAAGGGGCACATGTTCCACACCGCCCGCTGGGACTACGACTACACCGGCGGCGGCGAGAAAAACCCGGTGCTGGACAAGCTGGCCGACAAGCGCGTCGCCCTGGTGGGCACCGGCGCCACCGCGATCCAGCTGACCCCCTTCCTCGGCAAGTTCGCCAAGCAGTTCTACCTGCTGCAGCGCACCCCGTCCTGCGTGGACTCGCGGCGCAATTCAGAGACCGACCCCGAGTGGGTGAAGACGCTCAAGCCCGGCTGGCAGGCTGAGCGACGCACCAACTTCCACCGCGGCGCCAACGAGCGCTTCCAGAAGGGAGAGAAAGACCTCATCTGCGACATCTGGACCGAGGTCAACCGCAACATCTCCGCCGAACTGGAACAGGAGGGCTGGCCGGAGCTGACCCCGGAGGAGTTCGCCACACGCTACGAGGAGATGGATTTTCGCGTGATGGAGCGCCTGCGCCACCGCGTCGACGAAATCGTCGAGGACCCGGAGACCGCGGAGCTGCTCAAGCCCTGGTACCGCTACCAGTGCAAGCGCCCGACCTCCAACGACGAGTACTACCAGACCTTCAACCGCCCCAACGTGAAGCTGCTGGATGTCTCCGCCACCCAGGGCGTGGAGCGCCTCACGGAGAACGGCATTGTCGTCGATGGCGTGGAGTACGAGGTCGACTGCATCATGTTTGCCAGTGGCTACGAGGTCACCAGCGACCTCGACCGCCGCTGGGGCATCCCGGTGTTCGAGGGTCGCGACGGCCTGTCCATGTATGAAAACTGGAACGGCGGCTACAAGACCCTGCACGGCATGATGACCCACGGCTTCCCCAACCTGTTCACCTCGGGCTACTACCAGGGCGGCCTCAACTCGACGCTGACCCTGAACTTCGAGGAGCAGGTCATGCACATGGCCTACATCATCCGCACGGTAATGGATCGCGGCGCCGCCGCGGCCGAGGTCACTGCCGAGGCCCAGGCTGCCTGGATCGAGCACATGCGCGCGACGGAAGTGGACAAGACCGAGTGGATCGCCAGTTGCACCCCCAGCTACTTCAACAACGAGGGCAAGCCCGATGTCGACGAGAACGGCAACGAGCGCTACCGCTTCTACCTCGGCGAGCTCTATGGGCCGGGCTGGGACGCTTTCGTCAAATTGCTGGCCGACTGGCGCGAGGCGGGCGACCTCCAGGGCCTGAAACTGGAACCCGCAGGAGCGCGCTCCGCGGACGATCGCGCGGACGCTGCGCTCCTGCAGAGCTGATCGCGCGCAGGGCGCACCCCTAAAAAAATCATTAACGGGAGGCTGTCATGGACAAAATCGCCAACGTCAGTATCGAGGACCTTTCCGAACCCCTGGTCTTCCCCACCGAGGCCTACACCTCGCGCGACTACGCGGAGGCGGAGGCGGATCGCCTCTGGGCGAAAGTCTGGCAGCACGCCGGCCGGGTGGAGGAGATTCCCGAGGTGGGCGACTACATCACCTACGAGATCGCCAGCGACTCGGTGCTGATCGTGCGCACCGGGCCGGACAGCATCCGCGCCTTCCACAACGTCTGCCCGCACCGCGGGCGGCGGCTGGTGCGCGTACCCGAGGGCAGTAACGGCGCCCGCGGCAACGCGAAAACCGGGCAGTTCTTCTGCGGCTTCCACGGCTGGGCCTTCGACCTGGAGGGCAACAACACCGAGCTGCTGGACAAGGACGACTGGAAAGGCGCGCTGACCGATGCGCGCACCTGCCTCACCCCGGTCAACGTCGACACCTGGGGCGGCTGGATCTGGATCAACATGGACCCGGACTGCGTGCCCCTGCGCGAATTCCTCGAACCCGCGGCCAGCCTGCTCGACCCCTTCCAGTTCGAGAAGATGCGTTACCGCTTCCGCCAGTGGGTGGTCTTCGACTGCAACTGGAAGGTCGCCCTGGAGGCCTTCATGGAGCCCTACCACGTTGCCGCCACCCACCCGCAGCTGAAGAAATACGGCGATTTCTACGCCTGGAGCCGCGCCCAGGGCCTGCACGGCAACGACGGCTACGACACCCACAGCCACGCGGAGGAGGACACCGCCGCGGCCACCACGGTGCACCGCACCGGCAAGGGCAGCGACGCGCGCAGGATGATGGCGCAGATGCAGAAGGAGTTCTGGGAAACCGTCGGCGCCAGCACCACCCAGGTGCTGGTTGACGCCGCGGCGCGGCTGGTGGACGAACTGCCCGAGGGCACCCCCGCCGACAAGGTCCACGAGCACTGGCTGGCCTCGTGCAAGGCGGACTATGCGGCGATGGGCATCGACTGGCCGGAGATCAGCGACGAGCAGATGGCCGAGGCGGGCCTGGCCTGGCACATCTTCCCGAATTTCTCGATGATCCCGGGGCCGACCTTCGCGCTGTACTACCGCACCCGTCCTTACGGCAACGACCCGGACAAGTGCATCTACGAGGCCATCGCGATCGAGCGCTTCCCGGCGGGCGAGGAGCCGGCCACCGAGTGGACCTTCGCCGAGCCGACCGAGGACAACTGGCGCATGGTCATCGCCCAGGACTTCTCCAACATGGAACTGGTGCAGCAGGGGCTGAAGTCCCGCGGTTTCCGCGGCAACCTGCCCAACCCGCACCAGGAGCGCAAGGTGAGCAACTTCCACCGCAACCTCGCCGAGTACATGGGTACCGGTGCCCCGCGGCGGCTGGATTGATCGAATTGCGGCTGCAGGAGCCCGCTACGCGGGCGATCGCCTCGGTCCGCGCTCGGGCGTAGCGGGCTCCTACAGCCCAGCGAGCGGGCTCCGGCAATCCACCCCGCCCTGAAACGGCTGCGTTTCGCGGCTGTTTTGTTTTATAGTGGAGCGCAGCACAGCAATAATAATTATTCACCCCCGGGCGCTTCCCATGATCATACGTTTCGTAGCGGCGGTGGTTTTGCTCTTCTCGCCGTGCGTGTCCGCTATCGACGCAATCGACGTCAACGGCCACGAGGCGGGAACCAAATGGACCGGGCAGTCTGAAATCCTGCACGACCCGCAGGACAGCTACAGCATCGACGAGGTCGCCCGGCGCTACCGGCAGGGCGAGTTCAGGCCGCTGCTGAGCGCGGGCTCCACCGGTTTGCAACCAGGCGCGTTCTGGAGCCACTTCGCGCTGCACAACAGCTCCGACCGCGCTATCGCCATCGACGTGGAATACGTGGATCACCAGCTGATTGAACTGGCGGCGTTCCAGCGCCCCGCCGGATCGGCGCAGGGCTATCGGCAGTTCGCCGATATGTCGCTGCTCGATGCCTTCGACAGCCGCCCCGTTCCCCACAATCGTTTCGTATTCCAGGTACGGCTTCCACCCGGGCAGACCAGGGAATTGATGGTCAGGTTCAGTTCGCACCAGTCCGGGTTCGTGTTTCCCAGCATGCGCATCTGGTCGCCGCAGAACCTGCGCAGCAGCAACAACGCCGAAACCGCCATCGTCATGTTCCTGTTCGGCGGTATCTTCCTCATGGCGGTCGTCTCCCTGGTCGGCGGGCTGGCCACGCGCGACCGGAATTTTTTCAATTATTCGGTTTACGCCCTCTCCAAGATTGTCAGCTGGTGCACGATCCTGGGCTACACGCACCAGTTCTTCCTTACCGAGCATTTCCACTGGCGCTACATGTCGATCGGTGGCGCCCTGGGCATTATTTTCGGCGTGCACTTTGCCCGCGGTTTCCTGCAAACGCGCATATACACGCGCAAGCTCGACTACGTGCTGGTCCTGATGATCGGTAACGCCGTGTTCATGCTGGTTTGCGCGGCGCTCGGCTTCAATGCGCTCGCAGTGGGATCCATCACCCTGGCCCTGCTGCTCTACCCGGTGGTCTGTGTTGCGGGTGTCGTCCGCTGGCGCCAGGGCTCCACCGATGCCGGCATATTCGCCTTCGCGTGGAGCCTGCTGGTCCTGGGCCTTGCCGGCCAGGCCCTGCGCGATCTCGGCATGCTCGAACACGGTTTCGTCAGCTACTACCTGCCGGCTTTCGCCTCGTTCTTCGAAATGGTCGGCATCCTGATGGCGATGGGCATCAGGCTACGGCGCATGCGCCTGCAGAATGACGAGGCCGAGGACCGCTATCTCCTGCAACTGGAACTGTCCAAGGTCGAACTGGAAGACCTGGTACGGCAGCGCACCCGGGAACTGGAATCCGCCAAGGAGGCCGCCGAACTCGAAGCGCGCACCGACCCGCTGACGGCAATCTACAACCGTCGCAGCTTTTTCGATGAAGCCCAGAGATGCTTGAGACTCGCGCGGCGCAAGGGGCAACCCCTCAGCCTGCTGATGTTCGACATCGACCACTTCAAGTCCATCAACGACAACTACGGCCACAGCACTGGAGACGAGGCCCTGCGCCGGTTCAGCGACAGCATCGCGCGCGACCTGCGCGACACGGATATCTGGGGGCGCATCGGCGGCGAGGAATTCGCCCTGATGCTCTACGAGGACAGGCCGGGCGCCATGAGCACCGCCCGGCGCTTGCACGGGAAAATCTCGGCTATCAGCATCCCCACTCCCTCCGGCGATGTGCACCTGACCGCGAGTATCGGTATCGCCCATCTCGAGAGCGAGCAAGATATCGAGGCGCTGCTGCACAAGGCCGACAGGGCGCTCTACAGGGCCAAGGAAGAGGGGCGCAACCGCATCGTCGAAAGCGGCGTCGCCGAACCCGCGGCCTGACCCGCGCTCAGCGCACCAGCACGTTGCGAAACTGCCAGGGGTCGCTGGCGTCGGTGTCCTCCGGGAAGAAGTCGCGGCGGTCGCTCAGCGGCGTCCAGTCGGTGTAGACGCCGACCACCGGCCCCAGGTAAGGCCGCTGTACCTGCAGGCAGCGCTGGAAGTCCATCTCGTCGGTCTCGACGATGCCCGCCTGCGGGTTCTCCCGCGCCCAGACCATGCCCGCGATTACCGCGGAAGTGACCTGCAGGCCGGTGGCATTCTGGTAGGGCGCGAGATTGCGCGCCTGCTTGATCGACAGCTGCGAGCCGTACCAGTAGGCGTTTTTCTCGTGGCCGAACAGCAGCACCCCGAGTTCGTCGATGCCGTCGACGATCTCGTGCTGGTCGAGGATGTGATAGACATCCTGCGCCTGCCCGCCGCGGCCGAACATCTCGTGCAGGCTGAGCACCGCCACGTCGGCGGGGTGGTAGGCGTAGTGGCAGGTCGGGCGGTAAACGACCTCGCCGTCCTCGCGCACGGTGTAGTAATCGGCGATGGAGATCGACTCGTTGTGGGTGACGAGGTATCCGTACTGCGGCCCGGCGGTCGGCGTCCAGGTGCGCACCCGCGTGTTGGCGCCGGGCTGCAGCAGGTAGATGCCGGTCTGCGGGCCCTCGCTGAAGCCGCGGGCATTCTTCGGCATCCAGTTCTCGTGGGTGCCCCAGCCCAGTTCCGCCGGTTGCAGGCCCTCGGCGATAAAGCCCTCGACCGACCAGGTGTTCCAGAACTGGTTCATGGGCTTGGGCTCGCGGCTGCGCTGGGTGTCGCGCTCGGCGATGTGCACGCCCTTGATCCCGAGGCGCTGCATCAGGCGGGCCCAGTCCTCGCGGCGGGTGGGGACCGGCGTCTCCACGCCGGTCGCCGCGGCGATCTCCAGCAGCGCCGCCTTCACGAACCAGGACACCATGCCGGGGTTGGCGCCGCAGCAGGACACAGCGGTGGTACCACCCGGGTTGCGCGCCTTTTCCTGCCGCACGGTCTGTCGAAGGGCGTAGTTGGTGCGCGCGGCGGGATCGGCTCCCGCGTCGAAGTAGAACCCCGGCCAGGGCTCGATCACGGTGTCGATATACAGCACGCCGAGTTCGCGGCACAGCTTCATCACCTCCAGCGAGCTGACATCCACCGAGAGATTGACGCAGAAGCCCTGCCCCTCGCCGGCGGTGAGCAGCGGGGTCAGCAGGTCCCGGTAGTTCTCCGGGGTCAGCGCCGCCTGCAGGAACTGGATGCCGCGCTCGTCGAGCAGGTCGCGATCCGCGTCGTCGGGCGAGACCACCACGAAGCGGGCGGAGTCGAAGTCGAAATGCCGCTCGATCAGCGGCAGGGTGCCGCGACCGATGGACCCGAAGCCGATCATTACGATCGGGCCGTCGATGCTACCGTAGTCAGGCCAGGGGGTGGTCATGGCTGGTCTCCTTCCTGCTTGGCTGCGGGAGTGGGGGTTCCGCGTCACGCCGGCCAGTGGCGCGGCGAGGGCGCGGTGAGCTGCCGCGCAGTATAACCCACGATGTGAGGCGTACTGCCGTTCCCGGCTGCAACAAACCCCGGGACGAGACACCTCCGGTCGTCGCGCTTTGCCCTCGCGCCCCCGGCCATCTAGAATCCCTGTCTCCAATAACAAACAGGGAATTGCCCACAATGGAACAGGTCATCGCCGCCGACTACGCCATCCGCCAACTTCACGCCCGCTACATCGACGCCGTCTGGCGCCAGGACGCCGAGGTATTCGCCGACTGTTTCACCGCCAACGGCGAGTGGAAGGTGGGCGGCATGCATATGCGCGGCCGCGAGGAGATCAAGCCGGTCTTTACCAAGCTGCTGGGCCTCAACGAGCGCGTATTGATCACCCCCGGCCTGCCCATCCTGGAGTTCGACGGCGACACCGCCATCGGCCGCTTGCAGGGCCAGGAGATCGCCAAGCTGCCCGATGGCAGCTCGGTAATGACGCTCGGGGTCTACTACGACCGCTACGCCCGTGACGGCGACACCTGGCGCTTCAGCTGGCGCCACTTCGCGCTCAAGTACCGCGGGCCGCTGGACCTGTCCGCGCCGATGGTCGATTCCCCGGACTACGGCGCGTTCCCGGGCATGCCCGAATGGGACGAGCCGACGCTGACGCGCCGAACCGAACCGCTCTAGGCCGCTGACAACCCTCCTGCGGGGTGCCGATCGGTAGAGTACGGACATTTGCATATAATCAACGACGTTGTTTATAGTAAGCAAACTCTCGATAAACACCATAAACGCGATTGCGCCCCACCGGAGTTCCCAGATGATCAACAGCACCTCACCCGGCCTGCCCGCCGCCGACGAGATCGATATTCCCGCGCTGCTGGCCCGGTATCGACGGGAGCGCGACAAACGCCTGCGCAAGGAGGGGGGCGACCAGTACGTCAAGCCGGTCGACGACTTCGCCCAGACCTACGAAGGCGACCCCTACGAGCCTGTGAAGCCGCGCGAACCGGTGTACAGGGACGTGGAAATCGCCGTCCTCGGGGGCGGCTGGGCCGGCATCATGGCCGGCGTGGAGCTGCGCAGGGCGGGGATGGAGGATATCTGCACCATCGACCACGCGGGCGATTTCGGCGGCGTCTGGTACTGGAACCGCTATCCCGGCCTGCAGTGCGACAACGATGCCTACTGCTACCTGCCGCTGCTGGAGGAGATGGGCTTCATGCCGTCGAAGAAATTCACCGACGGCCACGAGATTCGCGGGTACGCCCAGAGCATCGCGCGCAAGTACCGCCTCTACGATGGCGCGCTGTTCCACACCCTGGTGAACTCCCTGCGCTGGAACGAGACCGGGCAGCACTGGCACATCACCAGCGAGCAGGGGGACAAGATTCGGGCCCGCTTCGTGATCATGGCCAACGGCCTGCTCAACATCCCGAAATTGCCCGGCATCCCCGGCATCCACGAGTTCAAGGGCCACATGTTCCACACCGCTCGCTGGGAGTACGACTACACCGGCGGCACCCAGGAGAACCCGGTGCTGGACAAGCTGGCGGACAAGCGCGTCGCCCTGGTGGGCACCGGCGCCACCGCGATCCAGCTGACCCCCTTCCTCGGCCAGTACGCGAAGCAGTTCTACCTGCTGCAGCGCACCCCCTCCTGCGTCGACTCGCGGCGCAACTCGGAGACCGACCCCGAGTGGGTGAAGACCCTCGAACCGGGCTGGCAGGCCGAGCGCCGCGCCAACTTCCACCGCGGCGCCAATGAGCGCTACATGAAGGGTGAGATAGACCTGATCCGCGACATCTGGACGGAAGTCAACGCGAACCTGTCGGCGGAGCAGGAGGCCCAGGGCTGGCCCGAACTGTCCGAGGAGGAGTGGTACGCCCGCTTCTACGAGATGGATTTTCGCGTGATGGAGCGACTGCGCAACCGCGTCGACGAGATCGTCGAGGACAAGCAGACTGCCGAACTGCTCAAGCCCTGGTATCGCTACCAGTGCAAGCGCCCCACCTCCAACGACAATTACTACCAGACTTTCAACCGTCCCAACGTGAAGCTGGTGGATGTCTCTGCCACCCAGGGCGTGGAGCGCCTCACGGAACACGGGTTCATCGTCGACGGCGTGGAATACGAGATCGATTGCCTCATGTTCGCCAGCGGCTACGAGGTGACCGGCGATCTCGACCGCCGCTGGGGCTTCGACACCTTCGAGGGCCGCGACGGACTGTCCATATACGACCACTGGGCCCACGGCCTCAGGACGCTGCACGGCGTGATGAGCCACGGCTTCCCCAACCTGTTCTTCATCGGCCTCAACCAGGGCGGGTTGAACTCGTCGGTGCCCGCCAACTACGAGACCCAGGCGGAGCACATCGCCTACATCCTCAAGGAGACGATGGCGCGCGGCAGCGCCACCGTGGAGACCAGCCGGGAAGCCCAGGACGCCTATGTACAGCACCTGCACGATACCGAGGTCGACAAGACCGAGTGGATCCGCGACTGCACGCCGAGCTACTTCAACAACGAGGGCAAGCCGGACGTGGACGAGAACGGCAACGAGCGCTACCGGTTCTATCTCGGCGATATCTACGGCCCGGGCTGGGATGCCTTCGTCAAGCTGCTGACCGATTGGCGCGATACCGGCGACCTGCCGGGCCTGATCCTGGGCTCGCCCGCCGCGGCCGCGGCACTGGAAGAGGAATCCGCAGGGCCGGCCTGAACAGGCCCGGTCCCGCCGGCGCCGTGAATAACCCGCCAATCCGCTTCGACGGCCAGGCCGTCCTGGTCACCGGTGCCGGCCGTGGCCTGGGGCGCGCCCAGGCACTGCTGCTGGCATCCCGTGGGGCAAGGGTCGTGGTCGCCGACAACGGCACCACCATGGCGGGCCAGGGGCCAGACCGGGGCCCGGCCAGCGCACTGGTCGCGGAGATAGTCGCGAGCGGCGGCGAGGCAGTCGCCTGTACCGCGGACCTGGCCACCGAGGCCGGCGCGGGCGCCGCCGTGCAGGACACGCTGGATGCCTTCGGCCGCATCGACGCCATCGTGCACTACGCCAGTACCTGCCCCGAGTTGTCCCCGCCGGATCAACTGCGGGATACCGACCTGGACCTGGTGATGCGCATCAACCCCTTCGCCGCCGTGTGGATGGCGCGCGCCGCCTGGCCGCAGCTGGTCCGCCAGGGCTATGGCCGGCTGGTGTTCATGCCTTCGGCGGCGATCTACGGCGCCCTCGGCAACACCCTCTACGCCGCGGCGAAATCGAGCTACCTGGGCATCACCCGCTGCCTGGCCCTGGAGGGCAGGGAACACGGCATTCGCGTCAACTCCGTCATGCCGGCGGCGAACACCCGCATGACCGGGGGCTTCCAGCCCTCCGCCTTCACCGACTGGTTCCGCGCGAATTTCACCCCCGATAAAGTGGCGGCGGCGGTCGCCTTTTTGCTCAGCGACGCCTGCGAGGTCAGCGGCGAGGTCTTCGCCGTCGGCGGCGGCCGCATCGCCCGTGTCGCCCTGGCGGAGAACGAGGGTGTGACGGGGGCCTGTAACTCGGTGGAGGACGCCGGTGCTGCCCTGGACGAGGTGATGCGGGACGCAAGCTTCTTCCATCCCGCGGATCTCGGCCAACGCATCCGGCGAGTCAACGCGCTGCTCGGCTTCGACGCGGCGAAAGGTCCGGGCGGCAAGGCCCCGTAGGAGCGCACTGCGTGCGCGATCGCGCGCGCAGCGCGCTCCTACAGTACGCGAGGGTCAGATGGATTGCAGGCGATTGATGTGGAATTCGCCGTCGCGAATCACCGCCTTGAGCGTCTCGGCCGGCCGCGCCAGCAGGGAGAGATCGTCCAGTGGATTCCCATCCACCACGATCAGGTCCGCCAGCGCCCCGGGCTCGATGACACCGACCCTGGCCGGCGAGTCCGCCAGCAATTCACCGGGATTTTTCGTCCCCCAGCTGAGCACCTCGGCCGCGGACAAACCCTCGATGTCGCCGTAGTAGGAAAACTCGCGGCCGTAGCAGCCGACCTGGTGATCCAGCGGGTCGTCATCGACCATATCGCGGAACACGCCGCTGTAGTCGTCTCCCACCAGGATTTTCACCCCGGCCCGCTGGGCTATGGGCAACACTCGCCGGATGTGGTCGTACTGCGCCTTCACCTGCGCGTCGCCCCAGCCCACCTGCATGATCAGGTTCGGGTAGCCCAGGCTGGGCACCCAGTAGGTGCCGGCCTTGACCATGGCCTCGATGCATTCCTCATCCACCTCGTTGCCGTGATCGATGATGTCCACGCCCAGTTCGATGCACTCGAGGATCATCTCCTTGTCGCAGACGTGGGCGCGCACCCTGGCCGCGCGGCCGTGGGCGGCCTCGACAATCGCGGCCAGTTCGTCCCGGGCCATGTTGCGGACGGTGCGACCGTAAAAGCCGTGGCCGGAGCTGGCGAATACCTTGATGATTTCCGCGCCGTGCCTGACCTCCTCGCGCACCATCCTGCGCAGCTCGTCGGGCCCGTCGCCAAAAATATCCGTCCCCGACTGGAATTCATGCCGCCACCAGCGCTTGGTGTCGTTGAGGTCCGCGGTGGTGCCGATATGGTGCCCGCAGGCGCGAATGCGCGGCCCCGGGATAAACCCCTCCGCTATCGCCATCTTGAGCTGGGCATCGATATGGTTGCTGCATGAGGCGCCCAGGTAACCGGTGAAACCGCTCTCCAGCAGGACGCGGCAGGTGCGTACGCCAATGGCCATCATGACACCGGGCGGGTATTCCTTGCCCAGCGGTTCTCCCGCCATGCCCTGCGCCACGGTAAATTTGAAAAAGTCGGGGTGCAGGTGGCCCGTGACCAGCCCTGGCATCAGGGTCTTGCCCCCGACATCCACGATTTCGCCGCGCGGGGCTCCCTGTCCCGCCTCGACGCTGTGGACGAGATTGCCCTCGATGGTAACGGAGTGCTCGCCGGGCAACAGCTGGCGACCGTCGAACACCCTCGCATTGCTTAAGGTCAGCACCTTCACTCTCCCGCCGTCTCCCCAACCCAAGGATAGCAACCGGGAACACTCGCAGGCACACCCGGTCCAGGATAAACCGACAGTTTACGGGCGTTTCCCGCGGTAATACTCAACTGCGCACGCCTGATTATCGGCATCCTCCGCCTGCCGCACCTGGGGTTTACCGGGGGTCGGGGGAGCTTGCACCCTCCCTCGGCCCGGCTCAGGACTTCAGCAAGCGGCGGATCATTGCCGACATCTTCGGCGTGTACGGCGGGTCCATCTTGAACAGGTTGATTTTCGGCGGGTGCGCCACGGCGCGGGCGTTGGAGAACGTCTTGAACCCCGCATGCCCGCCGTAGCGGCCCATGCCGCTCTCGCCGACGCCGCCGAAGGGCAGGTCCTGGGTCAGGGCGTGCAGCATGATATCGTCGAAGGTCACCCCGCCGGACCAGGTATTCTGCAACAGGTATTCCTGCTGCGCCCGGTCGCCGCCGAGGAAGTAAAGCGCCAGCGGGCGCTCCCGCGAGCGAACCTGCTGCACGACTTCCTCCAGCGTGTCGTAGCCGACAACAGGCAGCAGCGGTCCGAATATTTCCTCCTGCATTACCCGGGAGTCCGCGGGGGGATCCAGGATGAGCGTCAGGGGGAATTTCGGTTCCGTGCGCAGCTGCCCGACGTCGCCGCCGGCGGGAAACTCGATCTGCGCACCGCGCTGCGCCGCATCCTCGACCAGCGCCGCGAGCCGCTGCCGCTGGTTTTCCAGGAACACGTGGCAGACATCGGGGTTGTTGGCGTAATCCGGGAAGAACCGCGCCATGGTGCGCCGCAGGGCGTCGAGAAACGCGTCCCGGTCGGAGTGGTGTACGACGACGTGGTCCACGCCCATACAGGCCTGGCCGGCATTGCCCATCTTGAAGCCGAGTATTTTCGCCGCCGCGCTCTCGAGATCCGCGCCACGGGCGAGGATCACCGGCGCCTTGCCGCCCAGTTCCAGCGTCACCGGCGTCAGGTTGTCGGACGCGGCGCGCATCACGTGACGCGCCACCGGCGCACTGCCGGTAAAGATCAGGTGGTCGAAGGGCAGCGCGGAGAAACGGCTCGCCACGTCGACGCCGCCCTGTATCACGGTCACCTCGGCCGGGTCGAAAGTCTCCGCAACGATCTCCGCCATTACCGCGGCGGTCTGCGGCGTGAGTTCCGACGGCTTGATCATGGCCCGGTTGCCCGCCGCGAGCACACCCGCCAGCGGGGCGTAGCCCAGGCCGAAGGGCAGGTTCCAGGGCGACAGTATCCCGACCACGCCCAGCGGCTGGTAAAAGACGTAGGCGCGCGCGCCCAGCAGGTTGAAGGGAAAATCCGCCTTGCGCTTTTCCGGGCGCATCCAGCGCTCGACCCGGGAGAGCGCGTGGCGCAGGGCGCCGACCGGGAACATCAGGTCCGCCAGCAGGGTGCTCAGCTCGGGGCGCTGGCCGAAGTCCGCCTGCGTGGCTTCCACGATGCGCCTCTCGTTCCTGACCACCGCGTCCAGTGCGCGCTGCAGGCGGTCCTTGCGTACTGCCAGGGACGGGTAGGGCTCGCCACCCACTGCGGCGCGCTGCCGCGCGAGGGCGGCCTGCAGCCGATGATCGATGGCGTCACCTTCCTTACTCACCCACTGCTCCGCTTTTTCAACTTCAGGCATGCGCTTGTCTCCCGCGACCCGTTGCGAGCCGATGCCGGCCGATCACGACCTGCACTCCGATCCAGTCACGAAATCACCCGGCCGCCATTGACCCCGATGGTCTGGCCGGTCACGTAGCCGGTCTCCTCGGAGACCAGCCAGGCACAGGCGTTGGCGATATCGTCCGGTTCGCCGAGCCGCCTTACCGGCAGCATCTTGACGATCTCCTCCACAGGCATGGGCATCTGGTGCTTGGTGGCCTCGAACATCACCGTACCGCCGATCGACGCGGGCGGAATATTGTTGACGGTAATGCCCAGGGGGCCCAGTTCCAGCGCCAGGGTCTTGGTCAGGGAGATCACCCCGCCCTTGGAGGCGGAGTAGTGCGCCATCAGGGGCGTGCCGGACTGCGCGGAGGACGAGGAGATATTGACGATACGGCCCCACTTTGCCGCTTTCATGTCCGGCAGCACGACCTGGGCCACAGTGAAAGGACCCCTGAGGTTGATCGCCATCATCCGGTCCCAGGCCTCGTCCGAGATCTCCTCGAAGGGCACCCAGCCGGTGATGCCGGCGTTGTTGACGAGAACGGTCACCGGGCCGAATTCGGCACGCAGCTTGTCGACCGCCGCAGCCACCTCGGCCCGGTCGGCCACACTGGCCTGCAGGGGCATTGCCTTGCCGCCCGCGGCGACGATCTCGTCCGCCACCGCGGTCGCGTCGTCGATATTGATATCCAGCACCCCTACTGCCATGCCCTCGCGCGCCAGGCGCCGGCAGATGGCCGCGCCGATGCCAGCGGCCGAGCCGGTAACCAATGCAACTTTCTGACTCATTTATTCTCTCCTCGTTATGGATTTTCCCGGTGCGGCGATCACCGCCACCGTGGCGGCGCCTTCCGGCTACGGCGCCTTGATGAAGACCGCCCCGTCGCTGACCTCAACCTCGAAGGTCTCCAGCGGCTCCTCGCAGGGGAAGTGGGTCGGCTCGCCGGTCCTGACGTTGAAACAGCCGCCGTGCAGGGGGCACTCCACGGTGTCGCCTTCGAGGTAGCCGTCCGTCAGGATGGCGATGTTGTGGGTGCAGATGTTCGAGGTCGCGAAAAGCTCGCCGTCGACGTTGTAGAGGGCCACGGGGGGCAGCTCATCGACCTCGATGGGCAGCATTTCACCGGCGGGGATCTCGTCCAGCTGGCAGACTTTAATCAGGTTCATTGGTGTACCTTTCGCTTGCATATTCATAAAAATCACCCGCTCGGTAGTGTCTCGTTCGTTTTCATCTCACGCGTCCCCGAGGACCAGGTCCGACGCGCGCCAGCCGATGACCATGGCCGCGGCATTGGTGTTGCCGGACACCAGCGACGGCATCACCGAAGCGTCGGCGACACGCAGCCCCTGGATACCGCGAACCCGCAACCGGGGATCGACCACCGCCAGCTCGTCCTGCCCCATCTTGCAGGTACCGGCGCAGTGGAAGACCGAGCTGCCGGTGCGCGTGATGGTGGCGAAGATATCCTCGTCCGACTGAACCTGCGGGCCGGGCAGCGTCTCCTGCTCGATGAAATCCCGCAGCGCCGGTTGCGCCACCAGGGTGCGAATGTATTTCAGCGTATCGATGGCGCAGCGGCGGTCCTCTTCCGTGGCGAAGTAGCCGGCCCGGATGACCGGTTGTTCGGCTGGATCGGCGGAGCGAATCATCACGCTGCCCCGGCTTTCGGGCCGCAGCTGGAAGCCGTGTATCTGGATGCCGTGCCACGGCTCGAAGGCGAATTTCGCCTCCTCGCCGCCCTGCACCAGGGAGATCGGCGCGAACACGATCTCGGCGTCCGGCCGGGACAGTTCCGGCCGCGTCCTGACGAACGCCCACACCTCGTGCGTGCTGGTCGACATCAGGCCCTTCCTGGACAGGAAGTACTTCAGCGCGTGCAGCACCAGCCGCAGCCCGGAAAACTCCCGGTTCTGGCTGAGCGGTTGCTTGAGCTTGTACTGGGCAATCGCCATCCAGTGCTCGCGCAGGTTCTGGCCGACACCCGGACTGTCCTGCACCACCTCGATGCCGAGCGAGCGCAGGTGCTCCTGCGGCCCGATGCCGGACAGCTGCAACAGTTGGGGAGACTGGATGGTGCCGGCCGACAGGATGACTTCCTTTGCGGCGCGATACTCGGTCGGTTTCCCTCCCTCCCTGCAGGCGATACCGACCGCGCGCGTTCCCTCCAGCAGGACCTTCTCGACAAAACACCCGGTGCGAACCACCAGGTTCGAGCGCCCTCTGGCGGGATGCAGGAAAGCACTCGAGGCGCTGACCCGCACGCCGTCCCGGATGGTGCGCGTGGTGTAGGCGATACCCTCCTGGTCCTCGCCGTTGACGTCCTTCTTGTGCTCCAGGCCCAGGGAGACGCCCGCGGCGATCATCGCTTCGCTGAGCGGGTTCGGCTCGGGGTGCGGCGACACGTGCAGCGGCCCGCCGACGCCCCGGCCGTCTTCACCGCCGAGGGCGTTGTCTTCCATGCGCCGGAAGCATTCGCCGATGTTCTTCCAGCCCCAACCCTCGGCGCCGGACGCTTCCCAGTCGTCGTAATCCTGCGGTTGCCCGCGCACGTAGAGGGCGCCGTTCACGGAACTGGAGCCACCAAGGGTCATGCCCCGCGGCCAGTCCTCCCGGCGCAGCGAACCGTCCGCGGGCGGCTCGGTAGTGAAATGCCGGACGTGGGTGGTGTTCTGCAGCAGTGCGCCAAACCCCTTGGGCATGCCGATCAGCGGCGAACCGTCCTTGGGCCCCGCCTCCACCAGCAGCACGCGAAATCGCCCGGATTCCGACAGGCGGTTGGCGAGTACGCACCCGGCGGAACCGGCACCGACGACGATATAGTCAAAATGTTCCAAGCTGCCTCCCGGAATCCTGCGTCGGCCGCTCAGAACGGGTAGACGATGTACTGCGGAAGAACAGTGGTGTCATAGATCGCGCGCTTGGACAAAAAGCGCGGCTCGCCGTCTTCGATGACCACGACATCCTCGTACACCCCGGTCGCCAGCGTTTTCGACTCGTGCGGGTCGTGGGTGTATTCGATGGAAAAGTTGGTCCTCACCCGGAAGGTGTCATCGGACTCCTGTTCGCAGGAGAGCCGCTGGGTAAAATGCCGCGTGCGGTAATCCTGGAACGTGCCTTTCCACACCTGCGTCACGAAAGTGATGCGGTCCAGGATCCGCGCCCGGCAATCGTCCAGCATCAGCGCGATGGGCCATCCATGCGCCTCGTTCTCCGCCGACCTGCAGATGTAGGTGGCCTCGTCGCGGCCGGCGAATGTCGCGGCCCAGGCCTTCATGTCCTTGCCATCCAGGGCGGCGATATAGCGGTTCTGCAGCTCGTCCATGCCGGCCAGCACATCCTGCGTAATAGCGTTCATCACGCCTCCCCCTCTTTCTTGAAGCCCATGATTTGCCGGTAGTACTCCCAGCGGCCGATATTCACCGTTTCGTCGTTCTGCTTGTATTCGAAGTTCTCGAAAGAGCGCAGGTCGTTGACGCCCTTCTGGAACGTCACCACGCCGGGCGAGTAACTGCCGACCTGCACCCGCTGGAATATCGCCGCGTCTTCCATGCTGATCATGCCGCAGGGGCCGAGCAGGTTCGAAGCCTGGCGCACCCTGTGCGTGGCCATTTCCTCGTCGTCGGTATTCTTGGCGAAGTAGGCGTAGTGAATCTCCGTGCAGTCCGGGGAGCGGGCGATGGCGAAGCGCACGCTGATCACGTCCAGGTGCTTGACCATGATCACGAAGGGCCACAGGCCCACCACGTAGGAGCCCGCGTTCCATTCCGCGTCCTTGAACTCGATCAGCGAAGGGTCCTTGATAATGCCCATGGACTTGCCCGGCTTGAGCTGCGAGATGGCGCCGCCGTGCAGCCGGTTGTCGGTGATGAAGGTCTCGCCGCCGCCGCTCTGCCAGCCCAGCAAGCGGAAGCCTGTGTGCAGCAGCGGGGCGTGGTAGCCGTCGTTGTCGACGTAGGCTTTCCAGTTCACCGCGTACTGCACTTTCTGGTAGCCCATGAGTTTCAGGCCGCCCTCGTGCCCGAGTTGCTTGCCGACCACCTCCCCGGCCCGCCCGATGTAGCTCTCGAACTCCGGCGGGTTGTCGGCGAGGGACACCATTATCAGGCCGTGCAGCTGTTCCACCTTGACCTCCTTCAGGCCGTAGGTCTCCTTGCTGAACTTGGGCGAGAAATCCTCGGAGCCGGGGCAGTTCATCAGGCGCCCGTCGTTGGCGAACGACCAGCGATGGTAGGGGCACTCGAAGCCCTTGCGATTGCCGCAGGGCTGGGTTTCCACCTGGGTGCCGCGGTGGGCGCAGATGTTCAGGAATACGCGGATCTCGCCGTCGTCGCCGTGCGCGATGAGCAGGGGCACACGGCCGAGGTCGAATGTCTTGAAATCACCGGGGTTGGGGATCTCCGCCACGTGGGCGACCGGGTGCCAGTAGGGCCCGTAGAAAATCTCCTTGAGCTCCTGCTCGAAAATATCCTCCCTGGTAAACACCTCTTTCGGCACATCGTTGATGTCCGTGGGCCAGACGAGGTCCGGTCTTATATTGGCTTGCATATTCATCTCAACCTCCTGAAGGTCATCGACCCGATTGAATTCGTCGCGACGGTTCCGGGCGCTAGGGCACGAACCCCAGTACCTGCGCCATGCGCTGGCCGCGCCTTCCCGTCTCCACTATTTCGCCGGTCATGTGACTGGCTTCGTCCGAAGCCATGAACGCGATCACCGCCGCCTGTTCCTGCGCGCTGGCGTGCCCCGCGATCAACTCCTCGTTGCCCACCAGCTTGATAAACTGTTGCATCCACCCGGTTTCCTGCTCGCCGAGTTCGGTATCGCCGCGCGGGGTCTTGCGCCCGAGCGCCGTGGTGCCGCCGGGACTCACGCAATTCACCCGGATGTCGAGGCAGCCGAGTTCGACCGCCAGCGATTTGGTAAGCGATATCACCGCGCCCTTGCAGGCGGAATAGGGAATCCGGTAGACGCCGTCGGTGGCCGCATTGGACCCGACGTTGACGATCACGCCGCCGCCGGCGGCGCGCAGATGCTCCACCGCGGCCTGGCAACAGTTCAGCGTCGGCCAGAAGCTGCGCTCTACCTCGGTGCGCATTTCCTCCTCGGAGAAATACCAGAAGGGCTTCATCCAGATCGCCCCGCCGACGTTGTTGACGAGGATGTCCAGCCGGCCGAAAGCCTCCTGCGCCCGCGCCATCGCCGCCTGTGCGCCCTGCAGTGAGGTGAGGTCCCCGACCGCGCCCACCGCCGTTATGCCGGCGCGTTCCAGGCTGCGCAGGGCTTCCGCGGTGGGCCCCTCGGCGACGTCGGCAAGCACGACCGACGCGCCTTCCCTGCCCAGCCGCCTGGCGACCTCGAAGCCGATGCCCTGGGCCGCGCCGGTCACCACCGCGACTTTCCCGGCAAACCGGCCGGGGAAAAAGGCGTCTTCCTGGTGCAGGCGTTTCGGGTAGCCGGGCGAGGCGGCCGGGCCGTTGACCGCGGCGTATGCCATCATCAGCACCATGGGATTGACGCCGCGGTCCACCAGCGCGCGCAGGTCCCAGTCCGCGACCAGCCAGCGCTCTTCCTCGTCGATGCTGAACTCACCCAGGTAGGCGTGCGCGTCCGCCAGCAGGCGCTGGGCATCCTCGGGGTCCCGGCTGGCCTGCCACAGGGCTTTTTCAATGGCGAAGACGCTCATGCAAGGCTCCCGCCGGGCCGCTCCGGGTGATTGTTCGTGCCGGGTATCACTGCCACCCTACCCCGCCTCGCGGCCGTTGCCCGCCGCTTCGCTGGCGCCAAAGGCACCCACTTTCTCGAAGTATCCCACCCACTCGTCTATCGACCGGGTGAGATGTTCCTCGACCAGGGCTGCTGCCCCGTCGGCGTCCCTGGCCAGCACTGCATCGACAATCGCTGCGTGCTCGGCATCCGCGTCACGGTCTTTATAGAACTCCTCGGCCACGGCGAGAAACATGTGGCGGTAGCGCTCGTATTGCTGGTACGTCAGCGTCAGGAAAGAACCCATCCAGCGGGACGGACATGCGGCGATCAGCGCAAGATGAAAGGCGCGGTGCCGGCTCTCCCATTCCCGCAGGTTTTCTTCGTCGTTGATATCCTCACTGAAGATTTTCGTCGCCCGCTTGAGAATGTGAAACGAGGAGACCACCCCGGCCTCCCACTCCGCATCGCCGTGGGCGATGGACTGGCGGATGGCCTCCTTCTCGAGCAGTATCCTGATGCCGCAAAGGTCCTTCAGGTCCTCCGCTGAGGCGAGCGCCACCTTGAAACCGCGTTTGCCCTCGGCGATGACCAGCTGGTCGGCGATCAGCATGGTCAGTGCCTCGCGCAGTGTGCCGCTGCTGACGCCGTACTGGTCCTTCAGGTGTTCGACGCGAAGCTTTTCCCCCGGGCGATGCATCCCGCGGATAATGTCCCGCTTCAGCGCCGCGTGTGCCATTTCGACCAGGGTGCCGGTTTTACCGCCATCGGGGATCACCGAACCGTTGGTTTTCTTGTCCTTCATCGACTCATCAACCCGTATAAACCACTAGAGAAAAAACAGGAGGTTCTTGCTCCTGACGACGCGCTCGCCCAACTCGATCTGCCGCGACAGCAGCCGCAGCCCGCCTTCCTGGTCGCGCCGCAGGACGTCTGTGCGGCCGAAGACCGAGCGCTCGTTTTCATACTGCCGGCGGAAGCGGGAAACCACGCCGTAGGACAACACAGTGAACTCGTCCTGGGCGTCGTTGTGAAAGGCCTCCACGTTTGAAATCACCCGGAACATCCGCTGCGCCGGGTCGAGCATGGTCTGCAGGCCGGTCTCGAACTGGCGGATGCGCAGGTCGAGAATGTTGTAGTCGTCGTCGAAGGGCATCACCTCGCGCTCTTCTTCCGGGCTCTTGTCCTTGCGGAAGCGCTCGTCGCGCATCACCAGGCGGTAGCGGATCTCGGGGTCCACCATCGTGGTCAGCCAGTCGCGCATCTTCTCGTTGTCGAGCATGCGCGCCTCCCGCTTGAGGAACTGTTCGATCTCGAACTGCAGTTCCATGGAGACAGGGTCGCGATCTATCATGTCAAATTCCCCGTGTTCGTCCCTATTCAGCGCCCTGCGCGCGCTTGTTCCGCAGCAGGTCCTGCTTCCAGTTCGCGGACTTCGCCTCGAGTTCGCCCCAGCTGGCGGAGCTCATGCAATCCGACCAGGCGCGGTAGAAGCCGCGCTGTCCGTGCTCGCTGAGGTGGTGCGCAAGCACGCCAGGGAAGTCCGCATCCTCGCGCTCGGTACCCATGCCCATCTGGCAGTTGAGTTCGCCCTTGCGCGTGACGTATCCGCGGTTGGGAAGGTTGATGTATTCCAGGTTGTCGATGTCATCGCTCTCCAGGATGCCCGCGGGCCCGAACACGCGGTGGGCGGCCACCTTGATCCGCTGCTTGAGTTCATAGGGCATGTCTTTTTCCGCGAAGGCCCAGGTCATGATCTCGACCTGGTCCGGGCCGACCGGGTGCCACGCCTTGAAAACGTAGGTGCCGATCAGGTAGGAACAGTTCGGGAACAGGGTGGCGTCCCAGTGCCGGGGGAATAGCGACGCGGCTTTTTCGCCGACGATGGGCACCATCTCCGCAGCGCGACGCTCCATCCATTCGAACAGGTCGGGGCAGCTCGGTGACATCAGGATCGGCCCGGGCCCCCAGTTCAGCCCCAACCCGTGACCGTAACGGGTCGTGACCTGGAAACCGGCATCTTCGCCGGCAAAGCTGGACTGCGGGGGGGCCTCGCCGACCATCGCCTTCAGGGCGCTGGCGTGGGTCCAGGCGACGTGATAGACGTCGCCGATAAAGTTTTCCGGCGGCGACTTCCAGTTGGACTTGATGATGGAGCGGCTCGGCGGGCCGAGAAACTCGATGCCCCCGGGTACGCCGGCCCAGATATCCATGTACCAGGCCGCGTCGCCCAGGTATTCTGCGAGCGGCGGCGCATTGGCATCCATGCAGCCGAAGATGAAGCCCTTGTAGCTCTCCACCTGGGCGACCTCGCGCAGCCCCCAGCGGGACTTGTCGAAGTAGGGACCGTAGACTTGCTCTTCGCAGGGCACACTCTTGAGGTCGCCATCGATACCGAACGCCCAGCCGTGGTAGGCGCAGGAGAAGGCGCGGGCATTGCCTGCCTCCGCCATGCACAGCTTCATGCCGCGATGGCGGCACTGGTTCAGGAAGGCCTTTATCGTCCCGTCCTTTTGCCGCGCCACGACGACTTCGTCCTCGCCCATTTTGGTGACGAAGAAATCGCCATACTTCGGGATCTGGGTTTCGTGGGTCAGGAACAGCCAGCAGCGGGCGAAAATCCGCTCGAGCTCCTGCTCGTAGATGTCCCGCTCCCAGAAGATTCGCCGGCTCTGTGTACCGTTCGCCTTGTCTACGAGTGCCTCGATATTCAGCATCTGCCCTCTCCAGTTACTCTCTTCACAGTGCGCCCAGCGGCGCGGCATGACCTTGCGCTAACTCGCCGGATTCGCGGCCAGGAATTCCTCGAGCATGTCCAGTCGATCGTTCCCCCACCACATTTCGTCGCCCACCATCATCGTCGGCACGCCGAAGACGCCGCGCTCCTGCGCTTCCCTGTTGTTCTCTTCGTAACGCTGCCGGCCCGCTTCGGAACCCACAAATTCCAGGAATTCCTGCGGCGACCAGCCCATCTGCCGAGCCACGGCGCCCAATACCTCGTCGCTGTTGAATTCGCCGCCGACACCGAAAGTCGCGCCCCAAAGCGCGCTGACATACGCCTGCCCGACCCCCCGGTCCAGGGCGAAAAACGTGCCGATATTGGCCCGCTCCGTCACCGGGGGCGCCGGGGCGAAGGCGAACGAGATGCCGTAACGCTGCGCCCAGCGAGTGAGGTCCGCCACTGCGTAACGCAACTTGGCAGGCATTTGCGCCGTCGCCGGACCGGTATTGCCGGCGGCCAGTTTCGCCGCCTTCAGGTCGATCGGCCGGTAGTTGACGCCGTAGCCGTACTGCTGTGCCAGCGCCGGCAGGCGGGCGTGTGACAGGTAGGCGTAGGGGCTCATGAAGTCGAAATAAAAATCGATAGTGCTCATCGCAAGTTCCCTCTGTTCAGGCTGCCAGTTTCACTTCGGCGAAACCCATGCCCGTGATCCACTCCGGCACGGCTTCGTAGGCAATGACTTCGACCGTCGCTCCGGGGAACGCACCCATTGCACAAATCCAGTTCTTGACCTCGAGGCAGCCGTTGCCGCCCTCTTCCAGTACCGTCTCGTCGGAGAGGCCGATAAATCCCTCGGTATCGCCGCGCTCGAACAGCCCCAGGATGTGCCGGTCGAATTCCTCGTTGACCCGCCCCATGCCAATGCTGCCGACCCAGTGGCTGATGCCGCCGGTCCCGTAGATGACAACCCGCTCGTTGCCGGACCAGGACTCCACCGCCCGGCGAATGCTCTCGCCGATCTGGTAGGCGCGGCGGTTCGGCAGCAGCGGTTCGATACCCGAGTTCAGGTAGACCGGGATGGTTTTCAAACCGGGGATGCTTTTCACTGCCAGGTGATGGGGAATGGCGACAGAGTGATCGACGGCGATCGACTTGGCGTAAGACCAGTCGATACCCTCGGCATAGCCGGTCTGCAGGATGTGGTTGGCGAGCGCCTGGTTGTTCTCGATCGGCGCCCGCTCGATGTTGAGAAACGGCTCGACCGGACCCTCGACATCGCCGATGGCGATCAGGTAGGCGGGGAAGCAGTGGGGACCGAAATTGGTGTAGTGGTCGTCGCCAATGACGATGACCGTGTCCGCCTCCAGTTCCCTGACCCGGTTCACGATGGTTCCGAACGCTTCGTCCATGGTCTTGATCACGGACGGACTCGGCGCATTCGGTGCCAGCGTGAGCATGGGATTGTGCGGCATCAGAAAACCGCCAACTAATTCAGCCATGACAGGCTCCTCGTTTATCGTGCTGCGGCCCGGAAGCAGGTGCCGGGCTGGCAATATTCGAACACCCTGCGATCATCGGGAGGCCGGCGCCGCAGTGGGTGTGTTGATCTTTTCGACATACGACGCCGCTGCGGCGGGACCATTGATCGCTGCATTGGCCATCATCAGCACCATCGGGTTGACGCCCCGCTCCACCAGGGCCCTGACGTCCCAGGACAACAGCAGTTCGCGCTCCCGCTCGTCCACCCTGAACTCCCGCAGGTAGGTATCCCCTTCCTCGCGCAGTCGCCGGCCGCTTTTCGGGTTCGTCGAGGCCTGCCACAACGCGTTTTCCAACCCAAAGACGCTCATTTGCTCCTCCCGTCGCGAGCGCGCTACGCGCCGACTTTCCCGGCGAGTTCAGCCCAGCCGCGGCCGGATGCGCGCGCGCCCTCGAGGTATTCCTCGGGCACATAGACATAGGGGGGGCGACAGGGACCGGCCTTCATCCAGCCACCGGCGTTGATGCGCTCCTTTTCCAGCCCGATGTTGTACTTGTTGAACTCCTCGAAATCGCCGTTGTTGGGAATCAGCGGCCACACCGTTCTGGCGACGGCGCCCGTGAGTTCCTCCGCCGCGCTCCAGTCGCCCGACTGCGCGGCCTGCGCCACCGTGTCGCGCAGGTGCAGCGCCAGTGCCGGCCCGCAGACCGCACCGCTGGACCAGAACGCGTTGTTGAATTCGGGATCCAGTTTCGCCACCTCCAGGTAGCCCATATCGATCGGCAGGAACTTCACCTGCTTGCTCACCGCGGCCATGTCGGCCTCGATGTTCGGCGTGGCGCCGTATTTCGCCATGATCACCTGCGGAATATCGGCCACCCGGGCCCAGAACTCGGTGGCGAAGGGGAAGCGGAACGCCGCGATATTGGCGTAGACGCAGATCGCCATGTCGGGGCAGGCCTCGGCCACGTCGCGGTAGAATTTCACCGCCGTGGTCAGGTCCGCGGCGCACCACATCGGCAGGCCCAGCATGGTGCCGCGGGCGCCGAGATCGCGGGCCTCGCGGGTCTGCTGTATGGTGTCGCGCGTGCCGAGGCTGGTGGTACCGGCGAAGAACGGCACCCGGTCGCCCGCCGCTTCCACCGCCGTGGCAATGAATTTCTTCTTCTCGTCCCAGGTCAGGGTCGCGCATTCGCCCAGCGTGCCCAGGGACAGGATTCCATCGATCCCGGCCTCGACCAGCCCTTGCACCGCACGCGCGGTTTCGTCCAGGTCCACCGTGTTGGTGGCCCGCCAGTCCTGGGCATCATCAGTGGCGGGGGTCGGCATGATCGCCCACGCGCCCTGGACCTGATCGACGGTCAGTAACTTGTTCTCGGTACTCATAGGAAGCGCTTCCCTTTCAATTCATCAATTTAACGATTAGAAAAAACGGTCGAAATGCAACTGCCCCGCCGGCGTCTTGTAGTCGAGCAGCAGCATCCTGTGGACGGCGTCGGTCATCGGCGGCGGCCCGCAGAAGTAGTAATCGAACGCGGGAATCTGTTCTCCCAGCGTCGTCTTCACCAGTTCGTGCACAAAGCCCCGCTCGCCGTTCCACTCAGCGGCGCCGGGCGCCTCGTTGTCGGAAATGGCCGTGTACAACTCCACCCGTTCGCGCAGCAGCGGGTCTGCGTCGATGATGTCAGCCAGGCACATGTCCCGGGGGCCGCGGCCTCCGTAAAACAGCATCAGGCGGCGCCCGGACAGCGCGGGCTCGCGCACCGCCCCGCGCAGGATCGACAGCACCGGGGAGAGGCCTGAACCACCCGCCACGCAGGCGATATCGCGGCCGTTATCCGTTCTCAGGTAGCTGTTGCCGTAGGGCGCATCGACAGCTACCGCGTCGCCGGGCTTGAGCGCGTCGAACAGCACGCCGGTACCGCGGCCGGCGGGAACGCGCTTGATCACGAAGCTCCACAGGCCGTCGTCGTTGGCGAGGTTGCTCATCGAATAGGCGCGGGTGCCCTCCACGCCGGGCAGGACGAACATGGCGAACTGCCCCGGCAGGAATTGCGCAGGCCCCTGCCCCCTGAAGGTGAACTCGGACATGTCCGGGGTCAGCTGGCGAACCCCGACGAAGCTCCACTGCTGCCGCTGCGGCGCAATCGCCGGCGCTGCATCGTCACCCAGGGAAACCTTGATGGTGCAATCGCTGGTGGGAACGCACTGGCAGGCCAGGCGCCTGCCCCGCTCACGTGCGCGGGCGCCGATCCCGGGCGCCTCCGGCCACCTGTCCTCTACCTCGCCCTCGAGCAACTCGAACTGGCAACTGCCACAGCCGCCGGAATTGCATTCGTACGGGAAAGCCTTGCCGCTGCGCAGCGCGCCACCGAGGACCGTGTCGCCAGCCTCGCACTGGAAAGCCTGCTCCTCGGCACCTGAAATCTGGATGGAAAATACGCTCATGGGTCAAATATAGATTTTCAATTATTCTCGAGAAAAAGTTATATTATCAATAAAACACTATGATTCTCGATTGTCAACAAGAGGAGCCCACTTCTTGCGAAGTGAATCGCGTCAGTTGCCGGGAATCCCGAATTTGCGCGCCAGCTCCTGCATTTCCGGCTCCACCGGAATCTGCAGGCTGTTGAATACCGCGGAGAACAACATGTAGTTGCCGACCGTGTAGATCCATTCGATCATCTGGCGCTGGTCGTAGCGGCCGGACAGGGAGGCCCACAATTCGTCGTCCACGCTGTAGTGGTCGCGCATCTGGTCGACGAGCCGCAACAGATCCCTGTCCGGCGCAGTCCAGTGCGGTGACTCCGGACCCTGCTTCACGGCCTCGATATCCTCCTCGGTGAGGCCGACCTGCAGCCCGAAGGCCACATGGCTCAGCCACTCGTAGTCGGAACGGGTGGTCCAGCCGATGTACAGGGTCGCCAGCTCGCGCTCGCGGTGCGGCAGGCTGGAATCCCGCAGTATCTCCCGCCCGAAAGTCATGAACAGATTCGACAGCTTCGGGTGCTGGGCCAGGTACAGCATCACCTGGCGGCTGGGGCCTTTTTCCCGCGCCTCGGGCCCGTCCATGACCGTGAACAGGTCCCGCACCTCGTCGGTCCACTCGTCGGGTTTGATCGGGGGAATACGCGGTTGATTCTCAGGCATGATGACTTCCGGAAATTTCGCTGCGTTGCTTGTTCAAGCGCCGGGCTTTTCGTAGCGCGCCGCCGCGGGATCAATATAGCTGACGTCCCAGTCCGCCTCCTGTTCCAGCAGCCACTCGGGCATGTCGTGGACAAAGGCGAATGCCGCGAACGTCGCGCCCCACAAGCGCGGCCGCCACTGCTCGTCCAGCTGGTCGCAGTCGGCGCCGTACTCCACCTCGCCACCAGTCGGCGATGGAAGGTACAGGAACAATTCCGAACTGATGCGGTGGCGGCCTAGACCCCAGCCGTTGTCGCCGTGGCCGCGGCGCCGCATGTAGTTCTTGCCCGCCATGATTTCGTCGAGGTCATCCACGCCGAAATTGACATGGTGGAATTCGTATTTGCCGGTGAACCCGAAAGCGGCGCAATCGGCGTCCGCGATAGCGATGTTGTGGTGGTTCATGCAGCGCCCGCCGCGTATGTACATGCCGACGCCCTTCTGCACATCGCTCAAGCGGAAGCCGAGCCGGTCGCGGTAGAACGCGAAGGCCTCGTTGACATCCAGGAAGCTCCAGACCAGGTGGTTGATGGTCTTGGGAATGGCGCGGGACGGCCACCTGCGCGGCGTGTTCACCCGTTGCACGACGGCCGGTGAATTGGCGGGCGACGGCGTGCCCAGCAGCGGCCGGCGCTGAAAGACCTTGAGCCCTATCGCCTGGCCGAAGGGGCTGACGAAATGCGCGACGCCGCCTGCATCCACCTGTACGTCGAGGTCCCGGGACAGGTCCTCGACGAGAGCGTCGAAGTCGGCCTGGTTCCCGACCGCCCAGACACACTCGTGCACGCCAGGCCCGACGATCTCGCTGCTGGGCAGGCGCTCGTCACCCATCGGGTAAAGGTTGACGCGCTGGCCGCAAGCGACTTCGAAAACAGCGTGATTACCGCTGCTCTCGCGCTTGACGAGGCCAAAATCCTCGAAAAACTCGACGCACTCGCCGAGATCCTCGACGGCGTAATTGAGTTCTGCAATCCCGGTGATAGGCAAGACATACTCCCTCTGTGCGGCAATTATTAGCGCTCATCAACCGGTGGGTACGCGGTACCGACCGCTTCGGGAAGCACCGCTTTCCCGAGTTTTCGAGCCAGGGGCAGGTTAGTGGGTGGCCGGATGGCTTGTAAAATCGTTCTTAATTATCGGATGTATCGGGGAAACTTATGTGCCCGTGACCGGTGTCGACGGACAGGTTTCCCACCCTCCGGCGCGGGCGGGCGGAGGGCGGAAACAGGCGATCCGGCGCGTTACGCGGTGACGGGTTCTTCACCTTCCAGCTTGGTGCGGTGCAGTTCGCGGTTGCAGTCCAGCGGATAGGGCATCGCCCTGTGCAGGGTGCCGGTGTTGTCCCACATCACAGCATCACCCACCGACCACTTGTGGCTGTAATGGAAGGGCTCGCTGGTCGCCCATTGGCGCAGGCCGTTGAGCAACAGCGCACTCTCCTTGTGATCCAGGCCGACGACGTGGTGCGCGGTACAACCGAGTACCAGCGACTTGCGACCGGATTTGTGTGTCCAGACCAGGGGCAGTTCCTTTTCGCCCAGGTCAACCCACTGCTGCAACTTTTCCTGGTTCGGCTCGGGATCGTGATAGAGCAGGGAATTCCAGGTGGAATGGACCACCGTCAGCCCCTCGAGCCTGGCTTTTTCCTCCTCCGGCAGCGCTTCGTAAGCCGCGTAGCAGTTGGCAAATTCCGTATTGCCGCCGGTCGGGGCGAGCACTTTGGCGCTCAGCAGCGAAGCCAGCACCGGCATCGGTTGTATCGTTCCGTCGAAGTGCCAGTAGAATGCCCCCTTGAGATAATCGACGCCTGAGGATTTCTCCGGGTCCAGGGAAATACTGAAGACTTCCTCTCCGTAGCGCTCTTTTGCGACCTTGCCGAGTGTCCGGGTGAACTGCAGTTGCTCATCGTCGGTGAAATTGACCCTGGGAAAAACCAGCACCCCGCGCATTTCCAGCAGATCGCGAATTTGCTCGCTGTAGTCGCCAGATAACAACGCCGCCTTGTCCGCGAGAATTTCCGTGCCGATTTTAGGCTTGATTTCCCTGGTTTCCAGCACAGTTTCTGTAGCACTCATGATTGTTACTCCGGATCAACTTCGTGGATTAGCCGCCATCCCGCTGCCGGGATGCATAATACCGCCCCTGAAAAGGGCCTGATACCGTATGTGAGCTGCGGAAAATTTGTAAAATCGTTGATATTTATCGCACAAATTACTCTGGCTTATACCGCTACAGCACGCCGGTAGCACGGTGCCAGCGCAGGCGCCCACGGCCCGCTATCGTACCAGGGCCCGGGTTGTTGTCCCCTCCCCGGCTGCGGTGTTATAAGTCAGCTTCTGCTTATCCCTAATCGGACGCCGGGGAGCGCCGGATGCAACAACAGCTGGAAAAAGAATTACAGCTAACCAGTGCGACGCTCCAGATTGCCACCATCAGCTGGGAGGGCCTCGGGGAGAGGCCGAAATACAGCCGGTTTTCCCTTTACCAGCGGCTGTCCGAAAACCATTCGCCGATTCGTATCGGCAACCTGGCAACACCGGAAATGCTGCCCCGCCCCCGCTCCGTCGGCTTCCTTCCCCCGGGGCGCTCCATTCGCCTGTTCCCGATCGAGAAGCCGCTCAGGGTGCTGTATTGCTTTTACGATGCGGACTTCGTGGAATCCATCACTGAAATCAGCAGTGAACGCTGGCAGAAGCATACGGACGAGCTGGTCACCATAAAGAACCAGCGCCTGGAAATCCTCATGCAGGAAATTTACGGGGAACTCGAGCAGCCCGACGTGGGCCAGCGCCAGATGATCGAGTCGGTGTGCACCATGATGCTGGTCGAGCTCGGTCGACACCTGCGCAAGCTGGAAAGGCAGGGCGCGCGGCATGGCGAAGCACTCCCGCTGGCGTCGTGGCAACTCGGCCGCATCCAGGAGCGGATACAGGCATCACCGGAACTCGGCTACCCCGGCCTCTCCGAACTGGCGGAACTCTGCGGTGTGAGCCAGAGCCATCTGGCGCGGGCGTTCAAGTCGACCACGGGATGGCAGATTCACAAATTTATCGCCGGGGAAAGGCTCAAGACAGCCAAGTCCCTGCTGGCTGAAAGTCAATTGAGCTGTGAAGAGATAGCAGCCCGGCTGGGCTTTAGCAGCGCCGGCTACTTTTCCACCTCCTTCCGGCGCTCGACCGGAAGGACACCCACCGAATTCCGGCGCCGGATACAGAAGAACAGCGCCTAGTCGGGGCGCCGGATGCGGCGTCCACTTCAACTATTGTGCCCAACTTATGTTTTCTTGATCTTAATTGCGGCAACTTCGCTGCCATTTCGACGCCATGGATTTACAGGTCGCGGAATTTCACTAGTATCCATGGGTTACAAATGCGCGCAAACCACCTTGACGCGCCAACCTGCAAGATGAAACTTTTTCAAGGACACCGCGATGGGAAACTATATCGATACGGATCGCTTCCAGAAAAGCGTTGGGCTCGAGGACCTGGTTTACGAGCAGGACCAAATGCGGGTCTCTACCGATCGCTACACGTCCACGGCGTTCCAGCAGTGCGAGCGCGACAATATCTGGATGAAAACCTGGCAGGTCGTGTGCCGCGCCGACGAGATCGCCAGTCCCGGCGACTGGAAGGAGTACCGGCTGTTCGACCAGAGCTACCTGGTGGTGCATGGCAGCGACGGCGTATTCCGCGGTTTCGTCAACGCCTGCACTCACCGGGGCAACCCCCTGTGCGAGGGCAAGGGGCACGCCACCACCTTCGTCTGCCCGTTCCACCGCTGGACGTTCAACCTGGATGGCCAACTGCGTGCTGTCGCGCGGCCGGACCTGGTCGGGCCGATCGACAAGAGCGAGCTGGGACTGGTCGAGGTCTCGGTCGACACCTGGGCCGGATTCGTATTTCTGAACCCCGACGCCAATGCCCGGCCGCTGGCCGAATACCTGGGGAAGGAAATCATCGACTACCTGGAACCCTACAAGCTCGAGGAGATGGTTCCCGCCGGGATGGATGTCATCGAAGAGCTGGAATGCAACTGGAAGGTGGTCATCGACGCATTCCAGGAGGGGTATCACATCCAGGGGGTCCATCCGCAGATGGGACATGTCATCTCCGTCGACCCGAGTGAAGAGCGCTACAACTTCATCGGCGACCATCACCTTGTCGTCTCTCCCTTCAAAGTCATCTTCGAGGGAGTGACGCTGGAGCAACAGGTGGAGGCGCTCCGGCTACGCCTGCCGGCCACCTACCACGGCGCGGCGGAGATCCTGCCCCATTTCGAAAAGCTGCTGGACGATTACATCGATACAGACGGAAAAATCACGCTGCCGGAGGGCGTCACCCTGCACACGCTATTGCAGGGCGCGACGCGCAAGACGATGACGCTCAAGGGGCTGGACGTGAGCGGGTTGAGCGACGAGCAACTCTCGGACCATTACGGCTGGTTCCTGTTTCCCAATTTCTTTTTCTCGGTGCGCGCGGGAGAGGGCACCCTCATTGTTCCCACGCCTCATCCCGGCGGCGACCCGAACCGGTGCATCTGGCACGTCACACGCCTGGTGTGGCTGCCGCCGGAGCAGCGCGAGGCCGCGCGCGCCGAACTGGTGGAAGTCGAGGAGCCCGGAACCTACCCTTACTTCGAGGTACTCCAGCAGGACTACGACCAGGTCACCAGGGTGCAGAGGGGTTTGCGCAACAGCGGGCTGAAATACATGACACTGGTGAGGGAAGAGGCCGCAGTCGCCAAGTTTCACCGGGAAGTGGACAAGTACATAAAATGCGGGGCCGGGTAACACGAGAAGCCATATCCCGTCCGGGCAGCGGCGGGCCCGGGCACATCGCCGCACTCAACCGATGAACCAGAGACCCGATTCGGGAGCACAATGGAAACAAACGACATCGCAGATGAGCTGGCCATTCGCAAACTGCTGGAGAAATTTTCCATCGCCTGCATGCGGGCGGACGTCGCCAGTTGGGGCGACACCTGGGCCGAGGACGCAACCTGGAAGATCGACAAACTCGACAGCCCCGCACAGGGCAGGGAGAAGATCGTCGCGGTGTTCGCGGGCATTCTCCCCAATATCAAGTTCGTCAGCATGCAGGCCTTCCCGGCGGATCTCGTCATCGAGGGTGACACCGCCCGGGGCAAGGCGTACAGCCAGGAACTCATCTTCACCCCGGACGACGGCCAGAAAATACTGGTGGGTTGCTCCCACGACACCTACATCAAGCGCGACGGCAGCTGGTACTTCCTGTCGCGGAATTTCGAGACGCTGTATCGGGGCGCCATGGCATGACCGCCCGGGCTGCGCGGGCAATCAGGTCGAATAGGAGTCGATGACCGGGGAGACAATGACCTGTTGGCAGATGTCTGCCACCCGGCCTATGGGCATGGGCACTTCCTGGCGCAGCCACCAGGCCAGCAGTTCGAAAATCCCGCTGGTCAGCAGCACCACGCCGATGTCGATCGGCATCCAGTCCCGGCTCCCGGCGCGACTCTCGGCGACCTCGCGCGAGCGGCGCACAAACTCCTCGCGCAGCGCCACCGAGGCGCCGCCGGTCAGCAGTATCTTCCAGGACGCCTTGTTGGCCATGACGTAACCGCACAGGGCGTGACAGGCTCCCAGGGTATCCTCCGCGTCGAAAATCGGCACGGCAAGCAAAACCAGGTGATCGATTTCCTCGGCGACGATATCCTCGAGCAGCGACTCCTTGTCCGGGTAGTGGCGGTAATAGGTGTTGTAGCCGACACCCGCTTTGCTGGCGATTTCCCGCACCGAGATTTTTTCGATGTTGCTGTCTTCGAGCAGTTGCAGCAGGGCATCGCGCAGCGCTTTTCGGGTCTGCACCACCCGGGCGTCCTTGGTCGTGGAAAAATCCGGCCGATACATTTTTTGCGACATAGGCTTGTGCGCTATTCCCCGATGGCGGCATCGGCGCATTGTAAGCGAAAACCGCGGGCCGGGTCCCTCACCCCGGTCATCCGCTTACCGGGTAAACCCGTAGCCGCCGACCCCCGCTCACTCATCCGGTGGCGCGATGGTCAGTTTGAGGCCGTCCATCTGCTGCGTCAGGCGAAGCTGGCAGGACAGGCGGGAAGCCCCCGGCACATAGTGCTGCGAGCCCTCCAGCAGGCAGTCCTCATCCTCGCTCATGGCCGGCAGGCAGTGGGCCCAGGCGGCGTCGATATGCACGTGGCAGGTAGCGCAACTGCAGCAACCGCCGCACAGCGCCTCGATATCGAACCCCTCGTCGCGCAGCGCTTCCATCAGGGTCTGGCTCGCCGCCACCCGGATCTCCCTGACTTCGCCTGCGCGATTGGTGACCTGTAACCGGGGCATGCAATCTCCCTGTGCGCGCCGCTTGTCACTTTCCTGCGCGCCGCTCATTTCGGCTTGAACTCGATGTACAGCTCCTGCAGCCCGCGGATGATAAAGCTCGGCTCGTATTCGAATTTCCGCTTGCCGGCGGGACCGTGGTGTTTCTCCGACAGGGTAATCTCCGAGGTCTGGTCGAACAGCAGGTCCAGCAGCACGCGTATCTCGGCCCGGGCCAGCGGATTGCCCACGCAGGTGTGCGCGCCGCGGCCAAACGCCAGGTGTTCCTTGATACCGGGGCGCTTCAGCTGGAATGACCAGGGGTCCTCCCAGCGCGCCGGATCGCGGTTGGCCCCGCCCAGCGCCACGATGACCGTCTTGCCCGCGGGAATTTCCACGTCGCCGATGCGCGTCTTGCGCACGGCCAGGCGGTGTGTCGACTTGGTGGAACCCTCCAGTCGCAGCACCTCCTCTAGGAAAGCCGGGATCAGGCTGCGATCCTCGCGCAACCGGCGCTGCAACTCCAGGTCTTCGGTCAGGAAACGCATCGAGTTCCCCAGCAGTTTTGCGCTGGTATCCTGGCCGGCGCCGAACAGGAAGGTGGCGTTGGCGACGAGATCGAAGGGATCGGGCAGCGATCCATCGGGATATTTCGCGTTGGCGAATTCGGTGAGCACGTCCTCCTGCGGGTTGGCCCTGCGCTCCTCGATGTAGCGCATGAAGTAGGGGATCATGAACATGAAGGAGGCGAACTGGTCCTCGGGGCTTCCCTCCATGCTGCCGACGCTCGGTCCGCCCTTGTCGATCTCCCGGCGGAAGGTCTCCCTGTCCTCCTCCGGGATGCCGAGGATATCCGCGATCACCATGGTCACGTAGGGCACGGCCACGTCCCTGACCACTTCGCATTCGCCGCGCGCGACGACCTCGGCGACCAGGCCGCCGGCGACCTCCTTCATGTAGTCCTGGTTGGCCTTCAGTCGCGTCGGCGTGAACAGCACGGTCATCAGCGAACGGGCGGCGGCGTGACGCGCGCCATCGAAGGCCACCAGGATACTGCTCATCTCGAAATCGTCGCGGTGCGCCTCGACCTGCGCCCAGATGTCGTCGCCCTCCGGGGTAAACGGCAGCGACTGGGTCGGGACCACGCTGTTGACCGAGGAGAAATCCTCGGTGTTGCGCAGGACCTCAACCGCCTCCCTGAATCCGGTGACGATCACCATGTTGCGACTCTTGAGTTCGACAATGGGGGCGATCGAGCGCAGCTCGTCCCAGTACCTGTAGGGATCCTTCAGGACCTCGTAATCAGTAAAGAAATCGATGTCATTGGGTGCTTGCAGCATTGGCGTCTACCCCGAGTTATTGGAAAAGTAATGGAACACGTTATTCCATAAAAAGATTAGCCCCGCATTCGCGCACAGTCAAGATATGGAACACAAGATTCCATAAAAATTTACCGGGTCAGGTCAATCGGGGAAGTCGGCGGGTTTTCGCGCGGGGAAGGGCAGCCGTATCTGCTGGTGAATCGCCAGCGCCGCCAGCAGCAGCGCGGCCCCGGCCAGCATCCGGATGGTCACTGTCTCCCCGAGGAACACGGCGCCCAGGATGATCGCCACCACCGGGGTAATCAGGGGAATCAGCATCACGGTCTCGATGGCCATGTGGGCGAGGATGAAATAGTAGGCGGCAAACCCGGCCAGGGACACGACCAGGGCCAGGTAGAACAGCGAGGCGAGCGCCAGCGGCGTGAATTCAACGGGCTCGATGCCGAACACCAGCCACCAGCTGAGCAGCAGTCCGGGCAGGCTGAACAGCATGCCACCCAGCGTCTGCTCGACCGGAGGCACTGCCAGGCTGCGGTTGAGCCGCTTCACCCACAAGGCGCTGCCGCTGAACAGCAGGCAGGACCCCAGCATCAGGACGACGCCGAGGGCGTTGCCCACCTCCAGGCGGCCGCTGTCGAGCACGATCAGCACGAGGCCTGCCAGCGCGACAAGAATGGCGACCATCCTGCGCGCGTCGAGTCCCGGCTCGCCCAGGATCGGGCGCATGAGAATCGCACTGATGATCGGCTGCAAGCCGAACAACAGCACCACCATCCCGGACGAGATATAAAGGACCGCGGTATACACCAGCACCAGGTTGGGGAAGATCCCGATCGACGCCGCCAGGTACAGGCGCCAGTGCCGGCGCAGGTTCAGGCGCACACCCATCGGGTAGAAAAGCATCGATCCCAGCGCGGCGGCAATCATGATCCGCAACGCCAACCCGGTCACCGGGGTAAACGTCTCACCCCCCAGCTTGATGGCGAGCGGCGTGGTCGCTCCCACGACAATCACCAGCAGGTAGGCGAGCCCGGCAGGCATTTATCGCCCGGGATACAGTTGCTCGGAAATAACCCGGGCCTCGCGCTGCATCGCCGCCACCAGGCCCGGCACCATGGCGTCGGTCACCTGGTTGGAAAGACTCATCGCGACCAGGGTGTAGGTCAGCCTGCCGCCGGTCGACAGGACCGGCACGGCGATCGCGGTGACACCGTTGACGAAGTTGTCGCGGTCCATGCTCCAGCCCTGCTCCCTCGCCTGTTCCACCTGGGCCTTCCAGGTGTCGAAGGGCATCGGGTTGTCCCAGGGCACGGCGTTGAATCGCTTGCGCAGCTGCGCCCAGCTGGCGTCGCCGTGGGCGGCTATCAGGCGCCCTGTCGCGCTGACCAGCGTGGAGAATTCGCTGCCGACGTCGACGTGCAGGCGAAATGGCTGGCGCGCCTGCGCCAGAGCCAGCACCACGACCTTCTCCGCCGGCGTGACTTCCACCCCGACCGCGGTGACCGCGTAGTCGGACGCCAGCCGGTCGAGCACCGGCTGCAGGATCTGGACGACACCCCCGCCCTCCAGCGCACTCTTCGCCAGGCTGATCATGCCGCTGCCCAGCGAGTACTGCTTGGTCTGGGGGTCCACCCGCACCAGGTCCTCGCTGACCAGCACGCGCAGGATGTGCAGGCAGGTGCTGGGCACCAGGCCCAGTTCGTCGGCAATGGCCTTGACACCAATGCCGCGCTTCTCCCGGCCCAGCAAACGCAGGATCGCAATGGAGCGGCTGACCGCCGGCACCGGCCTGACCCGGACAGCCTTGGCATCGCCCGGCTTCCGGGAGGAACCCTGTTCAGACATCCACACCCCTGCTCGATCTGGAGGACAACTTGCGCACCCCTCGCGGTAAAAGCTGCAAGCATATCCTAAAGCAGGGGGTTCTGGACCTCACCACCGAGCGCAACCAGCCCCCAGGTGGAAAAATTGATGTCGGAGCTGAACTGAATGTGCGAGGAACCAGCGTGCGCATCGCGGAAGATGCGCTCCATCGGGGAGCGGGTGTACATGCCGTTCGCCCCGGCCAGTGAGTGCAGGTTGTCAACCGCCTCGGTGCACAGCTTGACGCCCATTGAAACGTTGCGCTTGGAGCGCAGCTTGCGCTCCGTATCCGGCACCTCGTTGCGCTCGGCGTACTCCTGCCCGGCGACGAAATCGTTGCGAATCAGCTCCTTGGCCGCGTCGATTCGCACCGCGGCATCGCCGACGCGTATCTGGATCGCCTGGATGTCGCGCATCCTCGCGCCGGTGGATACCGCGCTGCGCTGGCGGATCGAGTCCACGGTCATCTCCAGCGCGGCCTGGGCATTGCCCACCACCGTGGATGCGATGACATGGCCGGAAAGCATGGACAGCGCCACCCGGTACAGCGGCCCGGGATTGCATTGCGCGCCGGGGGAGCCGTCACCGCCGCGCAGGTGCACCATGCTCAGGGCGCGGTGCTCCGGCACGAAAATGTCCTGCGCCTCCACCGTCATACTGCCCGTCGCGCGCATGCCCATCACCTGCCAGTCGTCAACGATGGTGTAATCGGACGCGGGCACCATCATCAACTTGTGGTCCAGCACCTTGTCGCCATCGCGCACGGTCGCCGCCAGCATGTTCCACTCGGACACGTTGACGCCGCTGGAGAAATTCCAGCGCCCGCTGAGGATATAACCGCCCTCGACCGGACGCGCCTTGCCCTGGGCCGGTATCACCCCCGAGGCGATGCCCGCGTCCGGGTTCTGCTCCCATACTTCCACCTGCGCCTGCTCCGGCCACAGCGCCAGCATCCAGTGATGGATCAGCAGGTTGGCGGCGGTCCAGGAAGTGGATCCGCAGCCGCGGGCGAGTTCGTAACAGATATCGAAGCAGGCCTGGAAATCCAGTTCCATCCCGCCAAAGCGCCTCGGCTGCAAGGCGCGCAGGACCCCGGTGCGGTGCAGGTCGGCGATGGTTTCCGGCAGCAGCACCCGCGCCTCCTCGGACGCCTGGGCGCGCTCGCGCAGCGCCGGCACCAGGTCCCTCGCACGCGCAACGGCATCCGCATAACTGACATTGTTGAAGAAGGGGGCGCTCATTTCACACTCCTGGTTTTATCGTTGGTGAGCGCCCGGGATGGGAGCCCACGAATTCGCGCGGCTTGCGCTCGCGGCTGTCGACGCAGCGACCCGCTCACATGCTGCGTTGCTGCATCTCGATCATGTTGCCGCAGGGATCCCTGACGAAGACCTGCTCCGTGTCCGGCCCCGCGACCCCCGACAATGTCCAGTAGTGCACACCACGGCGCTCCAGCTCCGCCTTGACCTCGGCGATGCTCTCCACCGCCAGCGCGACGTGCGGCGCAACCGGATCCTGGCCGGGAACCTTCACCAGCGGGGAAGGGAAATCGCCGCCCATCAGGTGAATCTGCTGGCTCGGGCCGATATTGATCCACCAGCCCGGCACGCCCGGGACATTGGGACGGGTTTCATCCGCGCCCAGGCCGAGAATGTTGGTATAAAAATCGCGCACCGCCTCCAGCGGCTGCCCGCTGTTGTCGATACGCACCGCGTGGTGATGAATTCCCAGGACCTTGATTGCCATCGTCTTATGTTCTCCTTGCCTGCGTTCGCGCTGCGCCACCGACAGGTTGTCCGGATCGGGCCGCGCTGGTCTGGATAACCACGGCCCCGGCAGCGGGTGGAGTGAATGTGGCAAGAAAGGAGATATTTGTCAATACGCTTTTACATTTGTATATATACAATTTATTAGACCCAGCAGCCGCCGCCCGAATGGCGGTTATATTTGTATATATACAATTGTATAATCTATTTGACAAAAAACTGCTTTGCTGCGAAATTATCGGGACTGCTAGAAATAAGCCAGGGGATAATCTGGAATGGCAAACGCGACAACGCCGACCTACGAACTGCTCGCCGCGGATATCAAGAACCTCGGAGTCGAATGCGTCTTCGGCCTGATAAGCGACGACACCGCGCAACTGATCACCGCGCTGGACTCCATGGGCGTGCAGTTCTACAACGCCCGCCACGAAAACAACGCCATCACCATGGCCGAGGGCTATGCCGCCGCGAGTGGCCGCCTGGGCATCGCCATCATCGGCCGGGGCCCGGCCACGGCGAATGGCATACACGGGGCGACCTACGCCCAGCGCGCCGGCTCGAAAGTGCTGCTGATCTTCGGCCACGGGGCGATTGCCCCCGCGGCCGCAAACGGCATCGGGCCCGACCGCAAGTCCTTCGACGCCCTGCCCGTGCTGCTCGGAGCGGGGATCAGGACATTCATGGCCTACGCTTCCAGCAGCGCGCGGGATACGCTGATGCGCGCGGTGGCGGCCACGCAACAGGGCACGGCGGCACTGCTGCTTCCAACCAATGTCCAGCTCGGCCGGGTCGATCCCTCCGCCACCGAGCCCGCGCCCGTGGTGGAGGCGGCCTACACGCCCGCGCCCGCGCGCGAAGGCTCGATACAGGCGGCGGTTTCCATACTCGAGAACTGCCGCAAACCGCTGATCCTCGCCGGGGTGGGCGCCTACCAGGCGGGCGCGCGGGACGCGATCATCCGGCTGGCGGACCAGCTCGGTGCGGCGCTGGCGACCACGATGAAAGCCAAGGACATGTTCAGCGGCCACCCTTTCGACTGCGGCATCGTCGGCTCCTTCTCCAATGCCGGCGGGCGACGCCTGATCGAACAGGCCGACTGCATCCTGGCCATCGGCGCCGCGCTCAACCAGCAGACGACCAGCTACGGCACAGCGCTACCGCCCGGCATACCGCTGATTCACGTCGACAATGCCCGCGACCACATCGGCCGCTGGTACCACGCCGATGTCGCGGTGGTCGGCGATGCCGGAGTCGTGGTGGAGCAGTTGCTATCGGCCCTGCCGGCAAGAGCAGCTCAAGACATGCCGCTGCGCTGCGAAGAGAACGCCCGGTGGCTCGCCGATTTCGACATGGCCGACGATTTCCAGGCCATGAACACGCCGCGCACGATGGACCACCGGTCGCTGGGGCTGGAACTCGACCGGCTGCTGCCGGCCAATCGCAACCTGGTCTGGGACAACGGCAACATGATGGTGGCGCTGCCGTACATTTCCGTGCCCGGCCCCGCTCACCTGAAATCCGCCAGCGACTTCGCCTCAATCGGCATGGCCTTCGGCACCGCCATGGGCTTTGCCGTGGGATCGCCCCAGTGCACCACGGTGCTGCTGCTGGGTGACGGCAGTTTCCTGATGACCATGAGCGAGTTGGAAACAGTCGCCCGCGAGGGAATCCCGCTGGTCGTCGTCGTCATGAACGACTGCGCCTACGGGGCCGAGGTGCATTTCCTCAGGGAGCGGGACATGCCGGTCCAGCTGACGGAATTCCCCGATATCGACTACGCGCCTGTGGCGGAAGCATTCGGCTTCGAGGCTGCCACCGTGCGCACACTGGAAGAGTTGCGCGACCTCGCGCCGTTGCTGGCCGACCCGCAGGGACCGGTCTTTCTCGACTGCAAGGTCAACTCGTCCGTAGTGGCGCCTTTCCTGCTGGAAAACGCCGAATTTGCCCGCAAGCGGGGCTGAATGCCAACAGCGCCACGACTTGCCTGAATGGAGAAAGCAATGAACGCAAAGGAAGATTTCGACGCCATGCAGTTGCGCCGTGTGCTCGGCCGGTTTTTCACCGGAGTGACGGTGGTAACCACCGTCGACGAGGACGGCAATCCCTGGGGAGTGACTGCCAATTCGTTCACCTCGGTATCCCTGGATCCTCCGCTGGTGCTGTGGAACCAGGCCGTCAGCTCGCACAGTCACCCGGTGTTCAGGGATGCGGAGCGGTTTGCCATCAACATACTGTCGGAAGACCAGATCTGGGTTTCCCAGCAATTCGCCAGGCCGAAAGATGACAGGTTCGCCGGCGTCGCGGTCACCCCGGGCATCGGCGACGTCCCATTGATCGACGGCTGCTGTGCAGTGCTGCAGTGCCGCAAGGTTGCCACCCATGCCGGCGGGGACCACGCGGTTTTCATCGGTGAAGTCGAGCATATCAGCAGCAATGACCAGCGGCCGCTGGTGTTTGGCGACGGCAAATACATGTGGGCCCAACCGCTGGACATGGCCGGGTAGCCGTTACCGCTCGTGGGCAACCTTTGACATCAGCTCACGAAACCAGATATGCCCGGGGTCGGCGTCGTTGCGCGAGTGCCACACGAGAAACTCCTCGATGGGCGAAATCTCGAATGGCGGCCTGACCATCTTGAGCAACTTTCGCGTACGACCGTCCACCAGCAGTTCGGGAACCACCGTGACACAGCCAGAGCTGATAACGCTCGATATGGCCAGTTCGAAACTCGGTACCGCCAGGCTCGCCCTGGGCCGCAGACTCAGGTTATCCAGGGTGCGCTCGACGAAACTGGATAGCGTCCGACCCAGCCGCGTTTCGATATAAGGCATTTCGCAGAATTCGTCGTAGGTGGTGTCTTCGCTGACCACTGCGTTGTCGGCAGCCGCCACCAGCATCCATTGGTCGGAGAACGAATGGGCGTAACTCAACTCTTCTGCCGACTCGCTGGGATTCAGTAACTTGGTCTGTTGAAACGTGATACAGCAATCGATGCTGCCCGCCTTGATCCTGGCGATCGACTCCTCGGAAATTTCCTCGACGACACAGGAGATCCCGGGGTAGGAGGCGCCCAACTCCCGGGACAGGCGCGGCAATAGCACCTCCCCCGCGTAGGTGGACATCGCGATGGTGAACGTCCTGTCCGTCAGGGCGGGATCGAAGGTCTCTCCCGTGTAGATGGTGGATTCGATCTGGAGGAGTATCTCTTTCACCGGCTTGATCATCGCCTGGGCGCGCGGGGTGAGCCGGTACTCCCGCCCCACTTTCTCCAGTAATTCGTCGCCGGTATGTTGGCGCAACTTGGCGAGGGCGGCGCTCACCGCCGGCTGGGAGACGTGAACCTTCTGCGCGGTCCTGGTCACGCTCTGCTCTTCCAGCAGAGCATCGAGGATGACCAGCAGGTTCAGGTCCAGACCTTTGAAGTGCAATACCCAGCCCTCATCAACACCGCTGGCGATTCATGCCAGGCGGAACCAGCGGGAAAGGTACCTGATTAGGGCAGCGACTTCCAGCCCGCCCCTGCCGCCGGACCGGAGCCCCTGGTTCAGTCCAGGCGGGACGGGTCAGCGGTGGCGATCGGCGTGCGCCAGGCCAGCATCGGCAAGTAGTAGCGGCGGTAGGCCCACAAAAGGAACAGGTGAACGACCAGGTAGATGATCGCGATCACCGGCCCCGCCGCAAAATCCTCAAGAAACATGTTGACGTGGAAAATCACCACCGTGATCGGGAAGTAGACACACAGTGACAGCGGCACAGCGCGATTGGCCAACAGCAATACGCCGACGACGATCTCGATCGCCTTGACGATGTGAAACAGGTGCGTGTCGATCAGTGCCTGGTTCAGGTAGGGCGTCAGGTCTCCGTGCCCCATTGGCTGGGGAATGACGAACATGCTGCCGGAAATATCAAAAAAGAATACCAGGCCAAAAAACAGGTTCCACAGACCAAAAAGCGTGCGCAGAATGTGTACTGCCCAGGCGATGGTTTTACTGTTAGCCACCAAACTTGTCTCCGTCTTGTATCCGCCGGGCGGTCAGCTGTCCTGCAGCTGTCCTGCTACCAAGCGCGCAGGCGCGGGTCGCGCCGCCCCCGGATGATTCTCGCGGCACTCTCAGGCCGCCACTTTCAATTCGACAAAACCGCAGCCCGTCACCCAGTGGGGTATGGGCTCGTAGGCGATGAGTTCCGCCGTGCTGCGCGGCAACGCCGCCAGCGCGCAGATCCAGTTCTTGATCTCCAGGGCGCCGTTCCCCGCCTCGGCCAGCACCTTGTCATCCTCGAGCGCGACCAGGCCGTCGATATCGCCCTGCTCGACCATGGCCAGGACGCGCCGGTCGAACTCCTCGTTGACATGCCCCATACCCGGACCGCCCACCCAGTGGCTGATGCCCCCGGTGCCGAACACCACGACCCGCTCGTTGCCGCTGAAGGACGCAACGGCGCGACCGATACTCCTGCCGAGCTCGCAGGCGCGACGGCTGGGAATGAACGGTTCCACCACGCAGTTGAGATAGATGGGCACGATATTCATCTGCGGGTTGCGCTTCACCGCCATGTGGTAGGGAATTCCCACCGAGTGATCGACGTCCAGCGACTTGGCGAACGCCCAGTCGATCCCCTCGCGGTAACCCGTCTCGAGGATATGCTTCGCCAGCGCCTCGTTGTTGGGGATGGGCCCGCCCTGCATGCCCAGGGTCTGCGCATGCGCCGAGAGGTCGATATCGCCGGTCACTATCAGGCAGCTGGGAATACAGTGGGGCCCGAAATTCTCGTAGTGATCGTCGCCGACGATGATGATGGTATCCGCCTCGAGTTCCGCCAGGCGCCTCGCTATGGTCTCGAATGCGCTGTCCGACAGGGCCTTCTGTTCCGGGCTCTCCCCGTAGCCGCCGGTCGGTATCGAGGGCACGTGCGGCATCATGAATCCGCCTACGATTTCTGCCATGCTGAAATTCTCCTTACGCAGCGAACTGCTATTGATTGACGATGCCGAAGTACTGCGGCAGGCACTGCACGCCCTTGACAGTCTGGTAGACCATCATCACCAGCAGCGGGTTGGCGCCGCGCCTCTGCATCCCCATAACATCCAGCGATACCAGGTCCTCCTGCTCACCCGCATCCAGGCGGTACTCCCGGGCAAAGGCGGCCGGATCGGCGTTGTAACGTTCCGCCTCGGACGGGCGCTGATAGATTTGCCACAGGGCTTTTTCCAGGGCGTTGACGCTCATTCTCTTCTCCAGCCGGCCTTCGGCGTTTCAATTTTCGGTCTGTTGCAGCAGCTGCGCCATCAGCGCCTGCACGACCTCGGGGCCCTTGGCAAACAGGTTGTGGTCCCGGGTTTCCTGCGCCCAGCGCTCGGGCTCGATAAGCACCCTGTTCAGGAACAACGCTATCGAGGATACCATCGGACCGGTCAGGCCGGGCTCCTCGATGAATTCGTGCAGGGCGTCGGCGATGATGTGCAGTTCCGCCGTGACCCCGAGGTCCGCCAGTTTCTGGTAAAGCTTTACGCTGGCCAGGGGGTCGATCATCCAGTCGCTGCCACCGTGCATCAGGATCGTCGGCGGAAAATCCCGCGTCACCTGGCTCAGCGGGCTGGCCATCCTGAGCGCCTCACTGCTTGCATCCTCGCCGAGCAGCATAGGCGCGCCGAACTGGCCCTTTTGCGGCTGCGGATCGACCGTCAGTTCGCTGGCGCTGAACAGCGAGACGACCGCGCCGACCAGGCCCTGCCCGTGCAATCTCGCCGCCGCCAGAAGTGCCAGTTGTCCGCCGGCGGACGCGCCAGCCAGCACGATGCGGCGCGCGTCGATGCCCAGCTCGCGGGCGTTTTCGGCAATCCATTCCACTGCGCTGATGACATCCTCGAGTTGTGACGGCCACGGCGCCTCGCGAACCAGGCGGTATTCGACCGCCGCCGCCAGGAAACCCTGCTCCGCGAAAGCGGATGCCAGCGGCGCCATCATTCCGCGCTCGCCGAGAATCCAGCCGCCGCCGTGAACCAGCAGCACCGCCGTGCGCGTCGGTACTTCATCGCCCGCCGGCCGGTACAGATCGAGCTTCAGCTCCCGGCCCGCGCTGGCGCTATAGACAACGTCTTTCTCAATAGCCATGGGTCATCCTTCGCTGCTCAAAGAAAACTGGCGCCGGGTGACTCTCCAGGGCACCCGGCGCCCAAAAGCCGGAGTTCGCTCCGGCGCGTCATGCAACTTCCCGGGAGTAACCCACATCCGCCTGGTTGAGCAGCGGAATGACACCGCTGCCAAACAGCTCCCAGGAGCGGGCCAGCTGCTCGCGACTGCCGTGACCGGAAAAGACCACTTGGAAATTTCCGAAACCGCCGCGCCGGCACTGGTCGATGATCTGCTCTGCCACCTGCTCCGGCGAGCCGACAATAAACTCGTCGTCGCCCAGCTGGTAGCCGTGTGTTCCGGGCTGGTCCAGCGCCTGGCCCGAGCCCTTCTTGATGGTACGTTCGTCGTTGCTCTCGAGGAATTCCCGAAAGCCCTCGGCAAACTGCTTGCCGCGCTCGATCGCCGCGGCCTCATCGGTGTCGATGATCACCTGCCGGCGCAGGGCCACCTGGTCGGGCCCGCTGGGGTTGCCTGCGCGCTCCGCCTCCTCGTTGTAGGCGTCGACGATCTCCCTGGCCTTGACGGTGGGAACGAAGCCGGTGGCGATCTTCGAGCCGCGGCGCGCGGACTTGCGCGATGACTCGAGGCTGATAACCGTGGTCCAGATCGGCGGCGTCGGCTGCTGCACCGGGCGCGGCACGATAGAGAGGTTTTCGAAGTTGAAGTGCTCGCCCTTGAAGTTGACCTTGCCGTCCCTCAGGCCGGCATCGATGATTTCCACCGCCTCGTTGAAACGGCCTCGCGCCTCGGCGGTTTCCATGCCGATACTCCTGAACTCCGCGGGAATGCCGGCCGACATACCGATTTCCAGGCGCCCGCGGCACAGGTTGTCCAGCATGCCGAACTCCTCAACCAGGCGCCACGGCGTGTGGTAGGGAAGCACATTGCCCATCACGCCCACCCGCATATGCTTGGTGCGCCGCGCGATCACGGGCAGTGCCAGGTTCGGCGAAGGCGTATAACCCCCGCCGAAGTGGTGCTCGCTCAGCAGCACGCCATGATAGCCCTGCTCTTCGGCACGCACCCATAAATCCACGTAAAAATCAAAAATCTCCAATGATTTCTGCGGGTCGAAATTCGCCTCCAGATCGGGGTCGGCAAACATAAATTCGAAGGCCCATGCTTTGATCATCTGTTATCTCCTGGTGTCTCGGTTCGCGTCGTTCGTCACGCAGTAATCGGCTCTTCGCCTTCCAGTTTGGTGCGGTGCAATTCGCGGCCGCAGTTCGGGTCGTAGGGCGTGGCGCGATGTAACGTGCCCGTGTTGTCCCACATCACCAAATCCCCAACCGTCCACTCGTGTGCGTAGTGGTAGGGCTCGCTGGTTGCCCATTCGCGCAGCCCGTTCAGCAGCAGCGCGCTCTCCCTGTCGTCCATGCCGACCACACGGCGGGCGGTACAGCCCAGGACCAGGGACTTGCGCCCTGAGCGGTGTGTCCAGACGAGCGGCAGCTCGATCTCACCGGTCGCAATAAACTTGCGGAGCTTCTCCTGGTCCGGTTCGGGCTCGTAGTAAAACAGCGTGTTCCACGCCGAATGCATCACGGTAAGGCCCTCGAGCCTTGCCTTCTCCGCTTCCGGTAGCTGGTCGTAGGCGGCGTAGCAATTGGCGAACTCGGTATTGCCGCCCTCGGGGGACAGCACCTTGGCGCTAAGCAGCGAGGCCAGGATCGGCATCGGCTGCATGGTGCCGTCGATATGCCAGTACAACGACCCTTTCAGGTAGTCGACGCCCTCCGATTTCGTCGGGTCCAGCGAAATGGGAAAAACCTCTTCACCCGTGCGCTCCCTGGCGACTTTGCCGAGTGTCCTGGTGAATTCGAGTTGCTCCGCGTCGCTGAAATCGATCCGCGGGAACACCAGCACGCCGCGCTGCTCGAGCAATTCCCGGATCTGATCCGCATGTACGCCGCTCAGCAGCGCCTGCTTGTCTGCCAGGATTTCCGCGCCGATGCCCGGTTTGATATTCCTGGTTTTGAGTTCCGTTGCGGCGGAAGCACTCATGTTCTTTACTCTCCGGGATCATGGTGCCGGGCGCGCCGACAGCATGAATCAAGTCTATTTGCTCAAACTATCAGAGCCTTGGAAACCCTGTAAAATCATTAGTCTTTATCAGATATATCGGCGTGGCTTATGCGCTGGAAACACTTGTTTTAAAGTGTTTCCAGCGCAGTTTGCGAGCGGCAAACACAGCTGTCGTCAAGGGCTGGGCGGCTAGAAGAAATTCCAGGTCAGGCGCAACCACACGGAGCGGCCAGGCTCGACGAAGCAGGCGTTTTCCGGCTTCCCGCCGGGCCCGCCGGCGACAGTGCCGGTACCCGCGATCTCCTGGCCGAACAGCAGCGTATCCGCATAACCCTGCGGCGCACACCCGCCGTAGGTCAGTTCGTCTTCCAGGTTGTCGCCGATCAACTCCAGCACCCAGCGCTCGTCGCCGCCGATCAGGGCGATAGCCGCGGAGGACTTGGTATAGCTGTCCTGGTAGCCACTGGGGATATTGGTGCTGGAGGCAGAGTACGAGTCCGAGTAACTCGTGTTGGCCGAGATCCGCAAGCCCATACCGTCGAACACCGAGGTCTCGTACCTGAAGCCGATATTGCCCATCCATTCCGGGGCGCGCAGGAGGTCGCCGCCGGAGAGGTCCTGGGCGTCACCAACGCCGTCGCCGTTCAGGTCGACGTTACAACCTTCTCCCCACAGTTGGCCGGGCCAGCAGGCGGCATTGGGGAAGTCCTTGTACTCGGCGGAATTCCAGTTGAGGGCGGCGAAGAGCGTCAGCCCGTCTATGCCGCCGGGGATATAGCTCAGGTCCAGGTCGACACCATAGATTTCGGACGACGCGGCGTTGGCCGTGCGGACGCCCACGGCACCGCCGCGAGGATCGAACACCCGCTCCTCCACCTGCATGTCGTCGTACTCGTAGTAGTAGGCCGCCGCATTGATTGCGAGGGAACTGTCCAACAACCGGCTTTTGAAACCGAGCTCACCGCCGGTGATTTTTTCATCCGCGAAGGACGAGTCCACGCCCGGCGTGGGCGCCCCACCGACATCGAAAGATCCGGACTTGTAGGCCTGCTTGACGTTGCCGTATACGGTGATGTCATCCGTCGGGGTCCAGGTCAGGGACACTTCCGGCGACCAGTGGTCGCTGCTGATGCTGTCGGTAATCAGGTCGAAAGGCACGATGGGTGCACCGGTAAATTTACCCATGCGGTTTATCGCATCGTGATCGCGCTGTTCATCTGTCCAGCGGGCGCCCAGGCCCAGTTCGAGGTCCGATGTAATGTTCCACAGTACCTGGCCGAATGCGGACAGCGTTTCGGCATCTACGGTGTGGTCGGCCCACGCAAGCACCGGCGGCAGCAGGCGACTGCCGGTCGGGTCAATGATGCCGATAAACGTGTTGTAAGCCTGGTTGGCCGGCAGGCCGGACAGGAAGTTGGTCTGCCCGTCCTGGTAGAACATGCCGAGGATGAAGTTCCAGTCGCCGGAGTAATCCGAGGTCAGCCTCAACTCCTGGGTGAAATCATAGCGATCCAGCTTGCCCTGGATACCGAACGGGCCGCCGACACCGGTGCTGAGGCTGGGATTGATCAGGGACTCGTGATTGACGTCGTAGTAGCCGGTAACCGACGACAGCGTCAGGTCGTTGTCGAAATCGTAGTTCAACTCCAGCGAGGCATAATACTGGTCGAGCTGGCCGTACTGTTTGCCGCCGTTGTATACGCCGGGGGTAACGTCCGGGTTGAAATAGACAAAATTCTGCTTTTTATCCAGCTTGCAATTGTCCTGGTTGATGAAGTTCACGCCCAGCGGCGCAAACACGGACTGCGTTCCGTCCGGACAGTCAACCAGTTGCGGCTCGCCACCGGCTCCAGAGGTGTCCTCCGACTCGTAGTTCAGTTTCAGCCGCGCGCTCAGCTTGTCTGTGGGCTCCCACAGCGCAGTGCCCCTGACCAGCACGGTTTCCGTCGCGGGGAAGTGCTTGTCGGTTACCGGACCGGCGCCCAGGTCACCAAGCAGCGCCGTAAAAGGCCCTTCTACCGGCGTCGGCACGGCGTTGTTGGTGAAGTAGCCGTCCTTGTCCGAATACCGGGCCGCCAGCCGCAATCCGAGCGTGTCCGATACGGGCCCGGAGAGAACCAGCTCCGCCAGCTTCTCTTCGGCCTCGAACTCGTATCCGCCGCGCAACATGACTTCGGGCTCGGAGCCGGGATCCTTCGTGGTAATCGAGATCACGCCGCCCGGGGCAGCCTTGCCGAAGAACAGCGCCTGGGGACCTTTCAGTACCTCGACATTGGCCATATCCATGTTGGCGGACTTGAAGGCAAGACCCTGGGTGAACTGCATGCCATCAACGACCAGGGCGATCGACTGGTCCACCGCCGGGTTGTTGGACCCGGTGCCGATACCGCGCATCGAAACAAGCACCCCCGACGACAGCGGCCCCGAGGCGAAGTTGAGGCCCGGCGTGAGGTTAGCGATTCCCTTGACGTCGTTAATGGCAAACTCGTCCAGGGTCTCCCCCGAGAATACCGATGCGGTCACCGGAACAGTCAGGATCGACTCCACGCGCTTACGGGCGGTGACCAGAACCTCTTCGAGTTGCCCTGACTGCGACATCGAGGGCGCAGCTTCGAGCATAAAACTTGCCGCAACCGCTGTGACGAGTAACTTTTTGGAAAAGTTGGCTGTGAAGTTATTAGTCATGCTTACGTCTCTCAGGTGTATTGTTATGTAAAGTCCTGGAATCGGGTTAACGCCGGCTTAAGCCTGGCCCGCCAACCTCTCGCTCCAGGCTGTGAAAATCTGCACTGCTACTCGACGCTGCCGGCGGAACTGGTTCGCGTCACTGGACATAGCCCATCTTCAGGCACTCGGGATTGAAGGGCAGGAAGTCTTCGCCGGATTGCGCCCGCCGCAGCCAGTCCGGGTCGTTCAGCAGCGCCCGTCCGATTGCCAGCAGGTCGAATTCGCCGTTGGCGAACCGCTCCATGATCTCGTCCACATTGTCGACTACCTGGGGCGGCTTCAGCGCCGATTCGTGTCGCTCGCGGCGCACGCCGGTGCCGCCGACCATCACCACGGGCTTGTCGACAAACTTCTTCGTCCAGGAGGAAATATTCAGCGGGGAGCCTTCGTACACAGGGTCGCGAAAATCCCGGGCACTGGCCTCGAAGATATCCACACCCGCCTCGACCAGCAGTTCGAGGATGTCCTGCAGTTCCTGCGGCGTCTTGGTCAGCATCGCGTCCACGTCGTGATGCGTCCACTGCGAGAAACGGAACGAAATCGGCATCCTGTCGCCGATGGCCGCGCGCACCGCACGCACCAGTTCAACCGCGAAACGCATGCGCTGCTTGTGGTCGCCGCCCCATTTGTCGGTCCGGAGGTTGGTCTCTTCGCGCATGAAGTTATCGATGAGGTAGCCGTGCCCCCCGTGCAGGGCGATGCCGTCGAAACCCACCGATTTCGCGTTCGCAGCCCCCGAGGCGAAGGCGTCGATCGCCGCAAGGATCTCCGCTTCGGTCATAGCCTTTTCGGGACAGTTGAGCGCCGCCGCCTTTTCCTCGGGCAGGGCTGCAATCTGTTGCGGGGTACCCCAGATACCGCTGGGACTGGAAATGTGGATATCCGACCAGCTCTGCCCTTTGGCCGGGCTTCTCTGTATGCCCAGATGCATCAGCTGGGGAAAAATCAGGCCGCCTGCGGCGTGAACCTCGTCGACGACACGACGCCAACCCTCGAGTGGCTCCCGGTTGAACATGACAGGCCAGCCGGTTTTGCTGTCGTCGCCGCCTTCGAGGTCGAATTTACCCATCGTGCCCTTGTCGTCGATGAACACGGACTCGGTGAATATCGTCCCCACACCGCCTTCGACCCGGCGCCGGTAGTATGCAGCCACCTCAGGGGTCGGCACGCCGTTAGGCGATGCGCCGCGGGTCATCGGCGACATGATCACCCGGTTGGGAAGCGTCATACCGCACACTTCCGCGGGCTGCATAAGGGCATCGATTCGAGAAGATGAAGGCATTAAATTCGTTCCAACCGTAAATTGCGCTTCCGTCCGTCCGCAGGCTTCTGCCAGCGTGTGACAGCGCTGTAGAAGCGGGCTGTTCCGGACGGTACAAGTGACGCGGTGTTATGCGTTAGTTATGGAACGAAGATATAGAAAGCCTTCCGATATTGTAAAATCGATAGTATTTATCGGATACATCGGCTTTGCTTATATACAAGAATCGTGTGGTCTTTGCTCGAGCCCGCGGCGGCAGGCAAGACATACCCCGCCGGTTACACGGCCTTCAGAAATCACCGAACATGATCTGCCTGATCGCCTGGAGATGCGCGCGCATCAGGGACTCCGCCTTTTGCGGATCGTGCTCGGCGATCGCCTCGATGAAACGCTGGTGTTCGATATTGCTTTCATCGCGGGTGTGCAGGGAAAACACCCGGTTGATGATATTGCGCATACCCGACGGGGCGCTCTCCCGGATGGTGTCGTAAACGGCCAGCAGCAGGGTATTGTCGGCCGCCTTCGCCACAAGGCGATGCAGCCGTTCATCCCAGACCGCCCACTGGTCGAACTCGTCGAACTCCTGCATCCGCTGCAGGCAGAGCCGCATTTCCTCGATCTGTGCCGGCGTTGCGCGGCGAGCGGCGAGTGCGGCAATCTCCGGCTCGATGACCAGGCGAGTCTCGAAGGCCTCCGGAGGCGTCAACATGTCCGGCATCGAGGTGAGTTCGGTAGTCAGCGGGCGCTCACCGATGAATGTTCCCTTGCCCACATGACGCCAGATGAGCCCCTCCCCTTCGAGGATTTTGAGCAGCCCCCTCAGCCGCGCACGTGAGATGTCCAGTTCCTCTGCGAGCCGCGCCTCGGAGGGCAAGCGGCGCCTGTCTTCCCGCCTGGCCTCATCGACATAGCGGCGCAATTTCGCCAGGTCGCGTTGTCTCGGGTGCACGGTAGCCACGGGTTTTGTCATGCTCACACCGTATCTCAGGGGTCAGGTCGTGTCGATGGGACAGCGATACCGATAATAACTCAATTCACATATTGACACATCTCAATATCATTATTAAATTAATTCAAACAGCATAAAACGACAGTCCACTATCCCTAATCGCCGGAGGCTACGCTCGGGAGAGACGACGGCGCTCGCCCCCCCGAGGACACTGCCATGAACCCGAACAACGCATCGCCCGTATTCATCTCCTCGGAGACGGCCTCGGCCGTCTTCGACTGGAAACTGGCCATCAGCGCCCTGCAGGAGGCCTACTCGCACCCGCAGGAACCGGCGGCGACCCCGCCGCGCTCGATCGCCTCCAGCGGCAAGTCCTGGTTGCGAACCCTGCCGGCCGTCCCCCCGGGGGGGCGCTATTTCGGCGCCAAACTGATGGGTATGGCATCCGAGACGCCGGGTGCGGGCGTGCAGTACGTGATCGTGCTCTTCGACCGGCAGACCAGCAGCATCGTCGCCTTCGTCGACGCCGAGAAGGTGACCGGGTATCGCACCGCGGCGACTTCCGCCGCGGCCGTGGACAGGATGGCGCCGGCCCGCACGGGCACCCTGGCGGTGTTGGGTAGCGGCCTGGAGGGGATCATGCACACGCGGGCGTTTGCCGCCATCCGCGACTTCAGCGAAATCCGGGTATTCAGTCCCACACCCGCCCGCCGGGAAGCCTTTGCGCAAACCATCGGCGCCGAGCTGGAAATCCCGACCGTGGCGGCGGCCAGCGCCGAGGAGGCGGTCGGCGACGCCGATATCGTGCTGGCCGCCGCCCGCTCCCACGGCGAGCGCCCGATTCTTTTCGGCGACTGGATAAAACCCGGCGCGCTCACCGTCTCGATCGGCTCCACGATTCCGCAGCAGCGGGAAATCGACGTGTCGGTGGTGGCGCAGAGCGACCTTATCGTCTGCGACATGGTCCACGAGGTGGTCAACGAGACCGGCGACATGATTGCGGCGGCCGGGGCGGGCGTGGATTTCGAGGACAAGTGCGTCGCCCTCGACGCCCTGATGTCGGGGGCCCTGTCGCAGCGCCTGGCCGGAGCCCGCTACCCGATGTTCAAGTCCGTCGGCGGCGGGCTGCAGGACGTGGTCGTGGCCGGCATGCTGCTCGAGCGCGCACTGGAGGCTGGCATCGCCACGCCCCTGCCCATTTCTTTCGCCACCAAACAGGTCTGATTACAGCCAGGATTGCGATTATGCCGACATTCACCAGACAGGAAGCCCGTGCCTGGGGCCGGGAAAAGCTCGTCGGTGTGGCCAACGTCACCATACCGACCATGACAGCCGATTTTAAATCGCTGAACGAAAAGGCCATCCGCCACGACGTCGAAACGGCCATCTCCCACGGCTTTATCGGCAGCCTCGCGTGCTCGGAAGTCGCCGTGACGCTGGACGAGTACGCCCGCTTCTGCGAGATCATGGTCGACCAGGCCGGAGAGCGGCTGATCACCTTTCATCACGCCGCCTTCAACACCCTCGAGGACAACATCGAGGCGGCGAAGGTGGCCGAGCAGGCCGGCGTGGAGATGATGCTGCTGTGCTACCCCCCCTATTTCTATCCGCAAACGCTGGAAGACATCTACGACTACACCCGGGCACTGTGCGACGCGACCAACCTCGGCGTGATGCTGTTCCCGGTACCCACCTGGGGCTTCGGCAGGCTCCACCCGGCCGACATCCCGGTGCCCATCCTGCGCCGCCTGGTCGACGACTGCCCGAATATCGTCGCCATCAAGGCCGAAGGCGGCTTTCCCAACTTCATGGCCCAGATCGAGGTGCACCGGGAGTTCCACGAGGAAGTGGTGATCTCCTCCCCCATCGAGTTCGACCTGGTTCCGCTGGGGCAGCTGATGCCGATTCCGTTCTCCGGGACCAACTATTCGTCCTACATGGGCTCCTGGCTGCCCAGGGTCCACGCGCTGCTGATGGCGGGCAAGTTCGACGAGGCCACCCAGGAGTGGTACCGGATCGACAAGGCGCGCAAGGCCGTGCTGGAGGTGGGCTTCGGCGGCCAGGGCCTGCTCAACCGCATGCTGTGGAAGTATCACGGCTGGCTGCAGGGCTACAACGGCGGACCGCTGCGCGGTCCTACCGCCCGCGTCCACAAGAAGGACATGGACAAACTCAGGCGCGGCCTGGAGCTGTCCGGCCTCAACCCGACCGCCGACCCGGACGAAGCCTTCTTCACCGGCCGCAATCCCGCATAACGAACTGCAAAGACACGAGAATTGACCATGAGTAGCCAATCCAGCGAAGCACCCGTCACCCTCCCGCTTGCCGACCCCGACCTGTTTCGACAGGCGATGCTGATCGACGGCGAGTGGGTGCAGGCGGACAGAGGCGAGACCATTGAAGTGCGCAATCCCGCCACCGGGGAACTGGTCGGGCGGGTGCCGAAGGGAGGCCAGGCGGAGACGGCGCGAGCGATAGCGGCAGCAGAGCGGGCGCTGAAGGAATGGCGCGAAGTGCTGCCCAAGGAGCGCTCGGCCGTCCTGCGCCGGCTGTTCAACCTGATGCACGAGCACATCGACGACCTGGCCCTGATCCTCACCGCCGAGCAGGGCAAGGCGCTGGTCGAGGCCAAAGGCGAAATACTCTACGCCGCCGGATTCATCGAGTGGTTCTCCGAGGAAGCCAAGCGCATCTACGGCGATATCGTGCCGCCCAACCTGGATGGCCGCCGGATCCTGGTGGATAAAGCACCGATCGGCGTCTTCGCCGCCATCACGCCGTGGAATTTCCCCGCGGCGATGATCACCCGCAAGGCGGGCCCCGGCTGGGCCGTGGGCTGCACCGGCGTGATCAAGCCGGCGTCGCAGACACCGTTGTCCGCCCTCGCCCTGGGCGTGCTCGCCGAGCGGGCCGGCCTGCCGCGGGGGGTCTGTAACATCGTCACCGGCTCCGCCGCCGCCATCGGCGGCGAACTGACGAGCAACCCCGGGGTGCGCAAGCTGTCGTTTACCGGCTCCACGGAGATTGGCGCCAAACTGCTCGAGCAGTGCGCGCCCACCATCAAGAAGACCAGCATGGAACTGGGCGGCAACGCGCCCTTCATCGTGTTCGACGATGCCGATCTCGAGGCCGCGGTCGCCGGCGCCATTGCCGCCAAGTACCGCAACTGCGGGCAGTCCTGTGTCGCCGCCAACCGCCTGCTGGTCCAGTCCGGTATCTACGACGAGTTCGCCGCGCGACTGGCGCAGGAGACAGCCAGGTTGCAGGTGGGCAACGGCGTCGATCCCGGCGTCGTCCAAGGGCCGCTGATCGACCAGAACGCGGTAGCCAAGATGGAAGAGCATATCGCCGATGCGCTGGACAGGGGCGCGAAGATCGCGACCGGGGGCAAGCGGCACCCGCTGGGCGGCAATTTCTTCGAGCCGACGGTCCTGACCGACGTACCCAGGGAGGCCCTGATCTTCAGCGAGGAGACCTTCGGCCCGGTGGCGCCGCTGTTCCGCTTCGACACCGAGGCCGAAGCGCTCGACCTGGCGAATGACACCCCCTACGGCCTCGCCGCCTATTTCTACGCCCGCGACGTCGGCCGGATTTTCCGGGTCTCTTCGGGACTGGAGTTCGGAATAATCGGGGTCAATGAGGGCTTCATCTCCACCGAGGTGGCGCCTTTCGGCGGCGTGAAGGCCTCTGGCCTGGGCCGCGAAGGCTCGAAGTACGGCGCCGACGACTACCTGGAGATCAAGTACATCGCCCTCGGCGGCCTGTGAGGGGGCATATCGCCCCCCGGCACCCCCTGTAACCCGGCGGCCCCGGCCGCCGCTCCCCTCCCCATCCCGGGCTCGTTCCCGCCCACCTGCGCGTCGCGCCTTCACGCCGCGCCCGGGCACCGCCACCTTTATTACCGCTCGTGACCACTTTGGGTATACTGGCCGGGCCCTATCGAGGGCGCCCATATTGTTATATCCACCCGGATGTGCATATAATAAACACCGTTGTTGATTATAAAATACGGCGATGCCTGCCCGCTGCCTGATACTCCCGCGAGACGACCGCAACAGCGCATGACGGCACACATCGCCACCTACCGCATCGAGAGACTGTCATGGACAAGCGTGTAAACATCAGCGTCGAGGAGGTCGGCGAACCCCTCACCTACCCGGTGGAAGCCTTCATCTGCCCGGAGTACGCCAAGGCGGAGAAGGAGCTGCTGTGGCCGAAAATCTGGCAGATGGCCGGCCGCGTGGAGGACATCCCGCAGGTGGGCGACTACTTCACCTACAACATCTGCGACGAGTCGATCATCGTCATCCGCACCGCACCGGACACGATCAAGGCCTATTACAACGTCTGCCCGCACCGCGGCCGCCAGCTGATCAACTCCCCCGACAGCACCAACGGCACCCGCGGCCGCAAGGCCAATTTCGTCTGCGGTTTCCACGGCTGGACCTACAACCTGGAAGGCGAGAACACCTACATCCTCGACAAGCCCGACTGGCAGGGCACCCTCGACGATCCGTCGCTGACCTGCCTGACCAGCCTGCACTGCGATACCTGGGGCGGCTGGGTGTACGTCAACATGGACCCCGACTGCGAGCCGCTGGCGGACTTCATGGCGCCCGCCGCGCGCATCCTCGACCACTTCGAATTCGACAAGATGCGCTACAAGTGGCGGCAGTGGGCGATCTACCCCTGCAACTGGAAGACCGCGATCGAGGCCTTCATGGAGCCCTACCACGTCGCCGGCACCCACACCCAGCTGCTGAAATACGGCGAGTACTACGCCTTCAGCAAGCCCTACGGTCCGCACAGCGTCAGCGGCTTCGACGAGCGCGACGCCTCGGCGAAGAACAGCCAGAGCAGCAACGTCACCCGGGTGGGCCGCAAGGACCAGGACCCGCGCATCTCCACCTACGAGCTGATCCGCGAGAACTACGAGACGGTGAACTACGCCGCCGCCACCGAGACCCTGGTGAACGCGGCGAAGCGCCTGGTGGACGAGTTGCCCGAGGGCACTCCCGGCAACGAGGTGATCGCCCACCTGATGAAATCGGCAAAGGCCGACGACGCCGCGCGCGGCGTGGAGTGGCCGGAGATTCCGCCGGAGATCGCCGCTGAAGCCGGTTTGGCCTGGAGCCTGTTCCCCAACCAGACCATCCTGCAGGGCGCCACCTTCGCCCTGTGCTACCGCACCCGGCCGTACGGCGACGACCCCAACTACTGCATCTTCGAGTCCTACGCGCTGGAGCGCTTCCCGGAAGGGCAGGAGCCCAAACCCGAGTGGGTGCAAGCCGAGCCGACCGCGGAAAAATGGGGCTCGGTGCTGGCGCAGGACTTCGCCAACATGGAGTGGGTGCAGCGCGGCATGAAATCCCGCGGCTTCCGCGGCACGCGGCCCAACCCGCACCAGGAGCAGAAGATCACCAACTTCCACCGGGTACTGTCCGAATACATGGGCCGCGGTTACCCGGAACTCATCGAAAAATAACGCGCCGCATCACTGCCGCAGCCTGGAGAAAAGGATAGATGTCCGTACCGGTATACGAACGCATCGTGGACCTGCTGGAAGCCGAGGGAATCGACACCCTGTTCGGCATCCCCGACCCGGGTTTCATGCACATGGCCATGACCTGCGAGGCCCGGGGCTGGAAGGTGGTGGCGCCCCACCACGAGCAGAACGGCGCCTTCATGGCGGACGCCTGGTCGCGCATGAGCGGCAAGCCCGGTGTGTGCTTCGGCACCCAGGGCCCCGGCGTTTCCAACCTGGCCACCGCGATGATCGTGGCCAAAAAGGAGTGTTCCCCCACGATCTTCTTCGGCGGCAACCGCTCGCGCACCGCCAACCAGCGCGCCCGGGTCGGCCGCATCCAGTTCCTCGACCAGTTGGCGCATTTCGAGCCGCTGGTGAAGTACTCGGCCATCATCGAGGACGCTGACCAGACCGACGAGATCATCCGCGAAGCCATCCGCCAGTGCACCACCGGCAAGCCCGGCCCGGTGTACGTGGAACTGCCCCTGTCGGTGATCCACGAGACCTTCAACTGGCCGCCGGTGCAGGCGCCGGAGAAATACCGCCTGGTCGAGCAGGCCGCCAGCGGCACCATGGTCAACAAGGCGGTAGAACTGATAAAAGCGGCGAAAAACCCGGTGATGCTGGTGGGACAGGGCATGTTCACCTCGCGCTCCCACGCGCTGGTGGCGCAACTGGCCGAAAAGCTGGACTGCCCCATCCTGCAGACCTCCGGCTGCGCCATGACCATCAAGGGCCAGGAGGACCGCACCTTCGCCTACGGTTTCTCCCCCGCCGGCCGCGCCGCCGCCAGCGAGTCCGACCTGTGCATCGCCATCGGCACCGAGCTGGGCGAGCCCGTGCACATGGGCATCGGCCGCCACTGGGAGAAGGGCGACGCCCAGCGCAAGTGGATCTACCTGGACCGCGACGGCGACGCCATGGGTGTCAACCGCCCCATCGACGCGCCGCTGGTGGGCTGCATGCGCGACGTCATCCCGCAACTGATCGCTGCCCTGGGCGACTTCCAGGGCAGCGCCAGCCCCGAGTTCGAGGGCTGGAAAACCCTGCAGAAGACCTGGAAGGCCGAACTGCTGGCGGGTGTGCCCAGCGGCGGCAGCCCGGTTCACCCGGCGCGGCTGATCGTCGAGGCTACCCGGGTGATCCCGGAGGACGCCATCTACGCGGCCGACGGCGGCTCGACCACCATCTTCGGCTGGACCTACACCCAGTACAAGCCCGAGGACCTGGTGTGGAACCAGAACACCGGCCACCTGGGCACCGGCCTGCCCTACGCCATCGGCGCCGCGCTGGCCACAGACGGCAAGCGCCCGGTGGTGTTCATTACCGGCGACGGCTCCTTCCAGTTCTCGCTGAACGAGCTGGAAACCGCCGTGCGCAAGAAGCTGCCCATCGTCACCGTGGTCGCCTGCGACTACGCCTGGGGACTGGAAGTGGGCGTCTGGAACAAGCAGGTGGGCATGGACTCGCCGAAAACCGAGGCGCGCTGGAGCAACAAGGTGCGCTTCGACAGGATCGCCGAGGGCTACGGGGCCTACGGCGAGTACATCGAGGCCGAGGCGGACATCGCCCCGGCAGTGGAGCGCGCCATCGCGCGCGCCCGGGCCGAGGGCGTGCCCACGGTCATCCACGTGCCGGTGGACCCCCAGGCCAACGCCATGGAGGCGCCCAACTACGAGGAATTCAAGTCCTGGTACACGGACTTCAAGGCCGGCTACGGCGCCGAGGCGGAAGACGCCTACTGACCGGTGCGTCGCCGCACCGGAAAACCGGCGAAGACCGGGCCGTTACTTACCCGATAATTTCAGGAAAAGGTACGAGACAATGTACGCAGACGAGAAAACCCCTGTCACCCTGGCTCCCGCCAGCGACCGCCGCACGGTAAAAGTCTACGAGCGCATCCTCGAGCTGTTCGAGGCCGAGGGCATCAAGACCGTATTCGGGATTCCCGATCCCAACTTCGTACACCTGTTCGTCGCCGCCGAAGCGCGCGGCTGGGACATCGTCACCCCGCACCACGAGCTGGCCACCGGCTTCATGGCCGAGGGCTGGGCGCGCCTGAAGGGCAAGCCGGCGCTGGCCATCTGCACCCTGGGCCCGGGCATCGCCCTGTCCTCCGGCGCCATGATGGACGCGCTGGTGGAGAACTGCCCGGTGATCTTCCTCGGCGGGCAGCGCGCCCGCGTCACCGAGCGCCGCGTGCGCCGTGGCCGCATCCAGTTCATCCAGCAGGAAGACCTGTTCAAGAACTCGGTGAAGTGGAGCACCAGCATCGAGTACGCCGACCAGACCGACGAGATCATCCGCCACGCCCTGCGCGTGTCCCAGTCCGGCACGCCGGGCCCGGTCTACATCGAATACCCCTCGCACGTGATCCAGGCCGACCTGGAAGTGCCGCCCGCCCTGCCGCCGGCCGCCTACCGCCTGTACGAGCCCGGCGCCGACGGCGAGATGGTCGCGAAGGCCGTGGAACTCATAAAAAATGCCGAGTGCCCGATCATCCTCACCGGCCACGCGGTGCAGTGCAGCCGCGCCGGCGCCAAGGTGAAGGAACTGGCCGAGCTGATGGGCTGCCCCGTGCTGCAGACCTCCGGCGGCAACGCCTTCATCGAGGGCATCGAGGAGCGCACCTTCCCCTACCTGTTCGCCGAGGTGGGTGACGAAATCGTCGCCAGGTCCGACGTGGTCGTATCCATCGGCACCGAGATCGGCGAGCCGATCCACTACGGCCGCGGCTTCCTCTGGGCCAAGGGCAATACCGACCGCAAGTGGATTTCCATCGAACTGGACGCGGAGGCCATCGGCCAGAACCGCCCCATCGACGTGCCCCTGGTGGGTGACCTGCGCACCGTGGTGCCGCAGCTGAGCGCCGGCCTCAAGGACAGCCCCCGCGCCGAGCACCCGGACCTGCAGCGCTGGATCAAGGAAGACAAGGACCGCCTGGCGGCGCTGGCCCAGCAGGACTTCACCACCCCCACCGGCCGCATGCACACCGCGCAGTGGGTCGTGGAAGCTACCAAGGCCATGCCGAAGAACGCCATCCACGCCCGCGACGGCGGCGGCACGGTGATCTTCACCTGGACCTACCTGCAGTCCAAGCCCCACGACGTGGTCTGGAACCAGAACTTCGGCTGCCTCGGCACCGGCCTGCCCTACGCGGTGGGCGCGTCCATCGCCGACGGCCGCCAGCGCCCGGTGCTGTTCACCACCTCCGACTCCGCCTTCCTGTACCACATCGGCGAGCTGGAAGTGGTCGAACGCTTCAACCTGCCCATGGTCATCGTGGTCGCCGTCGACAACGCCTGGGGCCTGGAGGTTGGCGTGTACAAGCGCACCTTCGGCCACGGCAACACCAACGAGCCCGGCGTACACTGGAGCAAGAACGTGCGCTTCGACCACATCGCCGAGGGCTTCGGCATCAAGGGCATGTACATCGAGAAGGGCGAGGACCTGGGCGCCGCGATTACCGAGGCCTTCGCCAGCGGCAAGCCCACGGTCATCCACTGCCCGATCGATCCGTCGGTCAACCACGGCGGCAACGAGAACCTGGATACGCCCAACTACGACCGCTTCCGCACCTGGTATGCCGAGGGCACCCAGTAAGTCCGGGCAGTCGACCACCGCGCCCGCCGGTTGGCGGCCGCGGACACTATAACAACCGAACCTTCCCCGGCCCCGCCGCGGAAGGTTCTTTGCCAAAGGAAACCCTGTCATGCGCGAGTACCTGAAGTTCTACATCGACGGCGAGTGGGTCGACCCCATCGAGCACACTGTCGGCACCACCATCAACCCGGCCACCGAGGAGCCCTCCGGCAAGATCGCCCTCGGCGGGAAGCAGGACGTGGATCGCGCGGTCATGGCTGCGCGCAAGGCCTTCGCAACCTGGTCGAAGACCGGCCGCGAGGAGCGCCTGGCGGTGCTCGAGCGCATCCTCGAGGAATACAACAACCGCGTGGATGATCTCGCCAAAGCGATCACCGAGGAGATGGGTGCGCCCGCGGGCCTGGCCGGCGGTTTCCACATCCACCTCGGCCTGGGCCACCTGACCACCGCCATCGAGGTGCTGCGGGAATTCGAGTTCGAGGAACAGCGCGGCGTCACCCGTATCATGAAGGAGCCGATCGGCGTGTGCGGGCTGATCACCCCCTGGAACTGGCCGGTCAACCAGGTCACCGTGAAGGTGTTCCCGGCGCTGGCGGCGGGCTGCACCATGGTGCTCAAGGCCTCCCAGGAGTCGCATTTCTCCGCGCAGATACTGACTGAAATCCTCGATGCCGCCGACGTTCCCGCCGGCGTATTCAACATGATCCAGGGCCGCGGCTCCGTGGTCGGCGAGGCGATGGCCAGCCACCCGCAGGTGGACCTGGTCTCCATTACCGGCTCCGAGGCCGCCGGCGTACAGGTGGCGATCAACGCCGCCACCGGCGTCAAGCGGGTGTGCCAGGAACTGGGCGGCAAGAGCGCGCATATCATCCTCGACGACGACCAGCTCGCGGCCAACGTCGCCGGCGGTGTCGCCGGCGTGATGATGAACTCCGGCCAGACCTGCAGTGCCGCCACCCGCATGCTGGTGCCGAAGGCGCGCATGGAAGAAGCCATCGCAGCGGCCCGCGAGGCCGCCGCGCAGGTCACCGTGGGCGATCCCACCGGCGAGGTGGCGATGGGCCCGGTGGTATCGGGCAAGCAGTTCGAGTCGGTGCAGGGTTACATCCAGCAGGGCATCGAGGAAGGCGCCACCCTGGTTGCGGGCGGCCCCGGCCGGCCGGAAGGGCTGGACAAGGGCTTTTTCGTCAAGCCGACGGTATTCGCCAATGTCACCAACGACATGGTGATCGCCCGCGAGGAGATCTTCGGCCCGGTGCTGTGCATCCTCGCCTACGACAGCGTGGACGATGCCATCGCCATCGCCAACGATTCGGACTTCGGCCTCGCCGGCAACGTCTCCGGCGTGGACCTGGAACAGGCCCGCGAGGTCGCCCGCCAGCTGCGCACCGGCGCGATCTACATCAACGGCGGCTTCGACTTCCATGCGCCCTTCGGCGGCTACAAGAAGAGTGGCAACGGTCGCGAGTGGGGCGAGTACGGCTTCCACGAGTACCTGGAAACCAAGGCCATGGTCGGCTGGGAACCCGCCGCCGGCTGACCCACCCCGCGATCGACTGTAGGAGCCTGCTACGCAGGCGATCACCCGACCGCAGGAGCCTGCTACGCAGGCGATCACCCGACCGCAGGAGCCTGCTACGCAGGCGATCGCCTGCATAGCAGGCTCCTACAAACCCGATCGCCCGCGTAGCGGGCTCCTACAAACCCGCCGCCGCACCATTGTTGACTATTGAAACGCAACGGGTGACAATTTGTCGCCCGTTACGGATGCGGCCGCCCCGCCGGCCGCATCCCATCGATAACAATAATCAGCCTCCAGACAGGAGTGCCTTATGCTCAGCAATCTTCCCGAAAACTGGGATATCGAAGTCGATGTCGTCGCCATAGGCTCCGGCATCGGCGGTCTTGCCGCCGCCATCGCGGCCTGCGACCACGGTGGCAGCGCACTGGTGCTGGAGCGCGCCGCGCAGGTCGGCGGCGTCACCGCCCTGTCCATGGGCGAAGTCTGGGTCGCCGGCAACCACCTCGCGCAGGCACTGGGCCTGCCCGATTCCATCGAGAGCGGCTTCCGCTACCTGCAGCGCCTGTCCATGGGCTACGGCGACGACCGCGCCATCGCCAACTTCGTGCTGCACTCCCCGCTGGCCTTGCAGTATTTCGAGGACAAGATCGGCCTGCAGATGGCGGTGATCGAGGACTGCCCGGACTACTACTACGCCCACGACGACAACGCCGTCGCCGCCGGGCGCATGCTGGAGGTCAAGCCGTTTCCCGCCGAATCCCTGGGCGAGTGGCAGGAGCGCACCCGCGTCTCGCCGCAGGTGCCCTACGGCATGACCCACGCCGACATCGGCGCCGGCGGCGGCACCGCCAACATGCTGAAGTGGGATTACGCGGTCATGGGCGAACGCCTGGGCCGCGACGAGCGCTGCCTCGGCCCCGGCCTCGCGGCCGCCTTCGTCAAGGGTGCCCTGGACCGCGGCATTCCCCTGCACACCGGCACCAGCGGCGAGGAACTGATCTGCGACGGCGAGCGCGTCATCGGCGTGCGCGCGGTGAAGGACGGCAGGGACGTCTTCATCAAGGCCAATCGGGGTGTGGTCGTCGCCGTAAGCAGCTACGAGCGCAACCCGGAGCTGAACAAGACACTGAGCCAGCAGCTGGACCTCGGCTCCATGGTGTTCTCCACCGTAGACGGCGCCAATTTCCGCCTGGCCGGACCGGTGGGCGCGCGCATCGCGCGGGTACCGGACATCACCTCCCTGTGCTTCCACCTGCCGGGCGAGGAGGACGACGAGGGACACAAGCTGTGGCGCCCCACCCTGCCGTTTATCGGCCAGCCCCACGTGATCGTGGTGAACCGCCAGGGCAAGCGCTTCGGCAACGAGGCCTTCTACCGTCAGTTCTACTACACCATCGACCAGATCGACGGCGCCAGCCAGACCCACCCGAACTTCCCCTGCTGGGCGCTGCTGGACAGCCAGGCGCGGGAGAAATACCCCTTCGGTTCGCTGATGCCCGGCCAGGACTGGCCCGACGAACTCGGCGTGACCGCGGATTCCATCGGCGAGCTCGCCCAGAAAATCGGCGTCGATGCGCAGGCGCTGTCCGCGACCGTCGAGAATTTCAACGCCAACGCCGAGCGCGGCGAGGACCCGGACTTCGGCCGCGGTACCCACCCCTGGAGCGTGTGGATGTGCGGCGACCCGCACCACCAGCCCAACGGCAACCTCGGCGCGCTGGCCAAACCGCCTTTCTACGCCGTGGAATTGCGCCGCATGGGCGGCTCGGCGATTCCCGCCGCAGGCCTGCTCGCCGATCACCACTGCCGCGCGGTGGGCTGGGACGACCAGCCGATCCCGGGGCTGTACGTGGCGGGCAATTCGGTGGCGCGCATGGAGACCGGCGCAGTGATGCAGAGCGGCATCTCCAACGCCCGGGGCATGACCCACGGCTACCTCGCCGCGCGCCATGCAATGGGACAGCCCAGCGAACTGCTGGCGGCGGAACTGGAACGCCTGCTCGGGTAGCTCGCGCAGCGCCCCCGACTGGAAAGCAAGAGAGGATCTGGAGAACAGGATGACGGATATACAGGGCCGCAACGCGGTCGTCACCGGCGGCGGCAGCGGTATCGGCAGGGCGCTCGCCCTGGAACTGGCGAAGGAAGGCGCGGCGGTCGGCGTCGCGGACATCATTCTGGAGAACGCGGAAAAAGTCGCCGGCGAGATTCGCGCGGCGGGCGGCACCGCTGTGGCGCTGGCCTGCGACGTCTGCGAGCGCGAGGCCGTCGCGGCGATGAAGGCCGAGGCCAACGCTGCGCTGGGGCCGGTCACGCTGCTGGTCGCCAACGCCGGCGCCACCTCATTCGAGCGCTTTTCCGACATGTCCAGCGCGGACATCGACTGGATCTACCAGGTGAACCTGATGGGCGTCACCTACTGCGTCGAGGCGTTCCTGCCCGACATGTACGCGCAGGGCTCCGGCCACGTGCTGGCCACCGCCTCCATGGCGGGCATGCTGCCGGCGTGGATTCCGCTGCACGCGCCCTACTCCGCTGCCAAGATGGGCATCCTCGGGCTGATGCTCAACCTGCACATGGAACTGGCGGAAAACCATATCGGCACCACCGCCTACTGCCCCGGCGGCGTGGCCACCGGCATGAAGGACAACAACGAGCGCTACCGCCCGGCGCGCTTCGGCGGCCCCGGTCCCGGCCCGGTGCGGGTGCCGGAGGATTTCGTGCACCAGCAGCTGACCATGCTGCCGCCGGAGCAGATCGCGCCGATGGTCACGCGCGCGGTAAAAAACAACCGCCGCATCGTCTTCGATCATGCCGACCAGCGGCAGATCTGGATCGACACCTACCAGAAACACGTACTCGAAGCCTTCGACGACGCACTGGCCTACGAGCAGGAGGTATCACGATGAGCCTGGAATACACGGCGCTGAAACCGAAAATAGGCGCGGAACTGCATGTCGACGCGGACACGCTGACCAGCGGCAAGTACGCCGCTGAAATCCGCGACCTGCTGGTGCAGCGCGGCGTCATCCTCGCCCGCGGCGTCAACCTCAGCGACGACCAGCAGCGCGCATTCACCCGCACCCTCGGCGACCTGCGCCTGGGCACGTTCAAGGAGGAGGGCGAGGAAGGGCTGCTCAAGGTCACCATGGACAAGGAGAAAAACCCGGAATACGCCGCGTTTTTCCCCGGTACCTTCTTCTGGCACATGGACGGTACCTACGATCCCATCCCGCCCTTCGCCACCACGCTGTCCCCGCGTGTACTTTCCCCGGAGGGTGGGCAAACGGAGTTCGCCAACACCTACGCCGCCTTCGAGGACCTGCCGGCGGACGAGCAGGCCTACCTGGAAACCCTGCAGGTGGTGCACAGCATGCACGCGGCGATGTTCCACGCGGTACCCGACGCGGGCGCAGAGGAATATGCGACCTGGCTGGGCTACCCGCAGCCCACCTACCCGCTGGTGTGGCAGCACAAGAGCGGGCGCAAGTCGCTGGTGCTCAGCACCTCGGGCTCGCATATCGTCGGCATGCACCCGGCAGACAGCCGGGACCTGCTGGACCGGCTGATGCGCCACGCCACCCAGGACCAGTATGTCTACCGCCACGAGTGGCAGATGGGGGACGTGGTCATGTGGGACAACACCGGCACCATGCACCGGGTGCGCCCCTACGATGCAGACAGCGGACGGCAGTTGCACCGCTTTACGCTCAACGGGGAGGAGGCAATCACCGCCGTCGCCTGAACACCAAATCAACGAGGAGGTAACCGTCGTGAGTGAGAATAACAAGACCGTCGTGCTGGAATTCATCGACGCCATGGGCAAGGGCGACCCCGAGCGCGCCGCAAAGTGCATTACCGAGGATGCCTACACGCTGGCCATGGGCTTCGGCAAATTTGCCGGCGTGCGCGAGCACGACACCATCCTCGCCACCATCGGCGCCTTCCGCCAGCTGATGCCCGAGGGCATGCGGCCCCAGATCAAGACCACCATCGCCGAGGGCGACAAGGTGGTGGTGGAGTTCGAGGGGCACGGTACCCTGGTGAACGGCGAGGACTACAGCAACCAGTACTGCATGGTGTTCTCCATGCGCGACGGCAGGATCTGCCAGGTCAACGAGTACTTCTGCACCATCCTCGCCGACCGGGTGCTGTACCCCCTGGTCGCCGGCGCCGGCCTGTAAGGGGCCGGCCGTGAATCTCGAGGCACTGCTGGCCCGCGAGGCCATCCGCCACACCATGGCGACCTACTCCGTCGCCGGCGACGAGTTCGATACCGAAACCTACCTGGACTGCTTTACCGAAGATGCGGTACTGGAGTTCGCCGAGTTCCCCGGTGTCGGTGAACTGCGGCTCGAAGGCCGCGACGCGATCCGCGAATTTGTCGCCGGTTGGTTCGAGGCGGTAACATCGGGCGCTGCGCCGCTGCCGGGGAAATTCATGCGCCACCACATCACCACCTGCCGCATCAACCTCGAGGGGCCGGATACGGCGCGGGCGGTGAGCTATTGCATGGAATACAACGCCAACGGCGCCGAGCACTGCGGCGTCTATACCGACAGCTTCCGTCGCGAGGGCGAGCGCTGGCTGATCGCCAGCCGGCGCTGGGCTGCGGACAACTGACGCGCAAACACACCGGATCGAGCAAAGAGAGCACCCAATGGCACGCATGGATATCAACGGTATCGGCATCGACTACATCCTGGTCGGCGAGCCGGGCGCACCCGCGGTGGCGATTACCCCCGGCGGGCGCTTCCCGCGGGACACCCCCGGCGTGCCCCAGCTGGCCGAGGCGATCGCCGCCACCGGCCGGCGCGTGCTGCTGTGGGACCGCCCCAACTGCGGCGGCTCGGATATCTGCTTCGACGCGCCCAGCGAATCCGGCATGCAGGCCGACGCCCTGGTCGGCCTGATGCGCGAGCTGGACCTCGGGCCGCTGGCCATGCTGGGCGGCTCCGGCGGCTCGCGCATCGCGCTGGTGGCCGCGGCGAAGGCGCCGGAGCTGGTCTCTCACCTCGCGGTCTGGTGGATCAGCGGCGGGCCGATCTCGCTGGCGCAACTTGCAGCGTATTACTGCGGCGATTCCGCCATGGCCGCCGCGCGCGGCGGCATGGAGGCGGTGGCGGCGCTGCCGGGCTGGGCGGAGCAGATCGCCCGCAACCCGAAGAACCGCGAGATCATCCTCGCCCAGGAGCCCCGCGCGTTCATCGCGCGCATGCAGCAATGGGCCGCGGCCTACGCGTATTCCGAGACCTCGCCGGTTCCCGGCATGGGGCCGGAGGATTTCGCCCGCCTGGCCATGCCCTGCATGATCTTCCGCAGCGGCGAGAGCGACATCAGCCACACCCGTCGCACCAGCGAGTGGGTGCACGAGATGATTCCCGGCTCGCAGCTGGTGGAGCCGCCGTGGCCGGACCAGGAGTGGAACAACTGCTCGCTGATCCCCTTCGAGCCCGGGCGCGGACGCTTCGAACGCTGGCCCCTGCTGGCACCGCAGATCAACGCATTCCTGGCCGATTGAAAGGACACAATCGATGACGCCCGAAGGAACGAAAAAACGCGCCGCGAAAAAGCCGGCGAAACGCAACCGCCCGGGACCCGGTCGACCGACACGGGAGCAGGCGGAGGAACGCAACCTCGAACTGCTGGACAAGGCCCTGGACCTGTTCCTGGAAAAGGGCTTCGAGCGCACTACCATCGAGGGCGTTGCCGCCTCGGTGGGCATGGCCAAGCGCACCGTGTACTCGCTGTACGGCGACAAGAAATCACTGTTCAAGGCGTCGCTGGAGCGGGCGATCGCCGACTGGATCGTCCCGGTGGACAAGCTGCGCGCGGCGGAGAGCGACGACCTGGAAAAGACCCTGCTCAGTATCGGCAACCTCCTCGTCGACAACATGCTGCAACCCGAGGGCCTGCGCCTGCTGCGCATCACCAACGCCGAGGCCTACCACATGCCGGAGATCGGCGCGTTTACCTATGAGCAGGGCACCGGACCGACCCTGGAATACCTCTCCGACCTGTTTACCCGCCGCCTGCGGCCGCGGGGGAAAAAACTGAAAAACGCGGAGGAAGCGGCGCTGGCCTACCTCTTCCTCGTGGTCGGCGGGCCGGCCAACTCCACCGCCTGGGGGGTGCCGATGGATCCGCGGGAAATCGTCCGCCACACGCGCTACTGCGTGCGGCTTTTCCTGCACGGTATCGAGTCCGGCAACGCCGCCTGACCCGTCCCCGGTAGGAGCCTGCTACGCCCGAACGCGGACCGAGGCGATCGCGATCCCGAACCGGGCAATCGCGCGCAGAGCGCGCTCCTACGACGGCGCCGCGCCCCGTAGGAGCCTGCTACGCAGGCGATCGCGCGCAGAGCGCGCTCCTACAATAACAACTCTGAAGGAGGGCCCGAACGTGGCGCCACACCCCAAGTACCCGAACATCTTCAGCCCGATCAAGCTGGGCCCGGTGGAGATACCCACCCGGTTCTTCTTCGCCCCCCACGGCAGCTCGCTGAGCGCCGGCACCAAACCTGCCGACGACCTGGTGGCCTATAGCGCAGAGCGGGTGAAGAACGGCGGCGCCGGGCTGGTGATCGTCGCGCTGGTCGCCCACGAGCGCGGCCGCACCCGCCAGCCCTCGCCGCACCCGGCGGAAAACGTCGCCGCCTTCCGCGTGCTGGCGGACGCCATCCACGCGGAGGGCGGCAAGATTTTCGGGCAGATTTTCTACTGGTGGGGCGGCTACGGCCAGTGGCAACCGCTGAGCCCGCCCGCGCCCTCCATGGGACCCTCGGTGCGGCAGTTCGGTTACGGCGGTCGCACCGTGTCCACCCATGCCATGAGCCGCGAAGAGATCGCCGGCATGCACGCGGCGGTGCGCCAGTCATCCGCCCACCTGCGCGACGCCGGGTTCGATGGCGTCATGCTGCACGGGTCCCACGCGGGGCTGATCGAGCAATTCCTTTCGCCCTACTTCAACCAGCGCGAGGACGAGTACGGCGGCTCGCTGGAAAACCGCATGCGCTTCCTTGTCGAGTCGCTGCAGGCGGCGCGCGAGGGTGCCGGACCGGACCTCGCCGTGGGCATACGGCTGAACTGCGACGAGCAACTGCCCGGCGGCTACGGCGTAGAGACATCCCGCGCCGCCGTCGCGCGCATCTGCGACGACGGACTGGTGGATTTCGTCGACCTCGATGTCGGCGTGGAGCCGCAGCAGTTCCACCACGGCATGCCGACGGCCTACAGCTCCCCGCAGTACTATCGCCCGTGGGTGGAACAGGTGCGCAGCGCCGCGGGCGATGTCCCGGTGCTGTCGGTACTCGGCCGCATCACCGACATGGCGGATGCCGAGGCTGCCATCGCGGCCGGCGTCTGCGACGTGGCCGGCGCCGCGCGGCAGCTGATCGCAGAGCCGCAGTTTGTCAGCAACGCGCGCAACGGCCTCGAAGACCGCAACCGCCGCTGTGTCGCCTGTAACTGGTGTACCGCCGCGGGCGGCGACGGCGCCCAGGGTTGCACGATCAACCCGGCGAGTTACCGGGAGCGGCTGTGGGGGATCGACACCTTCGCGCCCGCCGCGACACCGAGCCGGGTCGTCATCGTCGGCGGCGGCCCAGCGGGCATGGAGGCAGCGCGGGTCTGCGCATTGCGCGGGCACGCGGTGACCCTGTTCGAATCGCGCGAGCACCTGGGCGGCGCGCTGGCGCTGTGGGCGGAACTGCCCGGGCGCGAAATCATGGGCGACGCCATCAACTGGTGGGAGAGCGAGCTCGAGCGCTTGCAGGTGGAGGTGCGCCGCGGCGCGACCGCGAATACCGGCACTATCCTGTCGCTGTCGCCAGATGCGGTCGTCGTCGCTACCGGCTCGCGCTACAGTCCCGGCGGACACAGCATCAGTTTTGACGCTGACCTGCCGGGCTGCGACCTGCCGCATGTGTTTACCCCCGAAGACATACTGGTCGACGGGCGCGAGCTACAGGGGCGCGTGCTCCTGCTGGATGGCGAGGGCCTGCACGCCAGCGCCGGCACCGCCGAGCTGCTGGCCAGCCGCGGCGCGCAGGTGCACTACGTCTGCGCCGGGCTCACCCCGCTGTCACCGCGGCTGGTGGATAATTTCGAGGCCCGCTACATACTCGGGCGCATGAAGAGCGCCGGCGTGCATATCCACAGCATGACCTGGGCGAGATCGATCGAGCCCGACAGTGTCATCCTCTACGACGTGCACACCGATGAGGAGCGAGTCCTCACCGGCGTGGACAACGTGGTGCTGGTCACCGGCCGCGAGCCGCAGGACGCGCTGGCCCGCGATCTGGAGGGCAAGGTTTCCCAGCTGTTCTGCATCGGCGACGCCCTTGCCGCACGCATGCTCGCCGCCGCCAGCTACGAGGGCCAGCTGTTCGCCCGCATGGTCGGCGAACCCGGCGCCCCGGCCACCACACGGGAAGCCTGGTTCCGCGCCGACAGTATCGATGTCATGCCCTTCCCCGCCGACGTCCCGCGGCCAGCCTGAGGCCCCTGCGCGCGGTGACGAGCAGGCCGAGCGCGAGCATTCCAAGGGCTGGAGTGCCCAGTGTCGGGACGACTTCCGGCGGCTCGGGCGGCGCCGGGGGAGCCGCCTCGGCACAGCTGATTGCGGTGGGCACCACGGGACGGTAGCTCGTGTCCCATGAAAGCCCTGCGTCCGAGCTGTATTCGAGTATCAGGTTCGACCAGTCACCGGCGCCGGGGATATTGAAAGTAAACGAACCGGGGTACGCAATCTCGCCGGAAGGCAGGTTCGGCCCGGTACCGTTCACGCGATAGAGATTGTTGTTGATGGTGACCTCGAGGTCGACCTGCAAGTCGGCACCGACGCAATACGCATCACCCTGGTCCAGGCCCGCCAGCGCAGGCTGGGCCGCAAGCCCCGATAAACAAAAAATTGACGCACACAACAGGCGTTTTCGATACAGCTTTACCTTCAAGACAAGTCCCCCCGTCAGGATTCTGGATGAGTGACGCATGACATGGGCGCGGCAATGTGCAAAAGCACACCGCCGTCGCAGTCTGCAGACACCAGGAAATAAACTCGAACCCGACGCTGGAAATAGCCGCCTGCGTGATATTGCCCCTGGCGATACCGTCCGGGGCTGGCTTCACCACATGCGCCTCGCCGGAAATATCCTTTCCGGATTTTTTGTCCGGCATACGCTGGATTCTTTATGCGGGCGAAACCCTAGCACACGGGAGTGTGCATTGACTGCAACGTCCGGAAAAATTCTGCAGATTTTGCCCAATTTTTGTAGGAGCATGCTGCGCAGGCGATCACCCGCGTAGCGGGCTCCTACAGAGCGCGGGATCGCGCGCAGAGCGCGCTCCTACGGGTTAGCGGTTCTTCCACTCGGGCTTGCGTTTTTCGGAGAAGGCGCGCGGGCCTTCCTGGGCGTCCTCGGAGTTATAGCATTCGACGGACGCTTCGCGCGCTGCAACCAGCGCATCGGCGCGCCCCATCTCGGTGGCGATCATCACCGTCTGCCGGGCGGCGGCCACCGACAGCGGCGCGCCCTCCAGCACCTCGTGGGCCAGGGCGATTGCGCTCTCCAGCACTTCACCCGGCTCGGCCAGGCGATTGACCAGGCCGATCTCGTAGGCGCGCTGGGCGGTGATCGGTTTTCCGGTGAGCAGTATCTCCATCATGATGCGCTGCGGGATCATGTGGATCAGCGGCGAGGCCCAGGGCGAGCTGCGCCCCACCTTCACCTCGGTCACGGCGAACTTGGCGGCGCTGCTGGCCACGCACAGGTCGCAGGCCTGGGCGATCATCCAGCCGCCGGCGAAGGCGACGCCGTTGACCGCGGCGATGGTCGGTTTGGAGAGTTCGATGTTGTCGTAGGGCAGCGGGAACATGTCCCGCGGCGGTACTTTCAGGCCGCGTTCCACCATTTCCTTGAGATCGCCGCCGGCGCAAAAGGCCTTGTCGCCGCTGCCGGTGAGGATGGCGATGCGCAGGGCCGGGTCGTTCTCGAAACGCTCCCAGGCATCGTACAGGCCGGTGCGGATCTCCAGGCTCAGGCAGTTGCGCGTCTCCGGGCGGTTCAGGGTAATGATGGCGATGCCGTCGTCGCGGGCGTCGAACAGTACTGCGTCACTCATGTTGCGGTATTCCTTGTCTCGAAAACGTCAGTAGGACTTGGGCAGGTCCAGCACGCGTTCGGCGATGAAGTTCAGGATCATGTGCGGGCTGACCGGCGCGGTGCGCGGGATGAGCACCTCGCGCAGGTAGCGCTCGACATGATACTCCTGTGCGTAGCCCATACCACCCAGGGTCAGCATGGCGGTGTGGCAGGCCTCGAAACCCGCCTCCGCGGCGAGGTACTTGCCGGCGTTGGCCTGCACGCCGCAGTCCTGGCCGGCATCGAACATGGCGGCCGCCTGCATCACCATCAGGTTGGCGGATTCGACCTGCGCCCAGCACTTGGCCAGCGGGTGCTGGATACCCTGGTTCATGCCGATGGGGCGGTCGAACACCACCCGCTCGCGGGCGTAGCGCGAGGCGCGCGCGATGGCGACGCGGCCCAGGCCGATGGCCTCGGCGCCGAGCAGGATGCGCTCGGGGTTCAGTCCCTGCAGGATGATCTTGAAGCCCTCGCCCTCGGCGCCGATGCGGTCCTCCTCCGGGATGAACAGGTCGGAGATGAACAGCATGTTCGAACCCACCGCGTGGCGGCCCATCTTCGGGATGATCTGGTGCTCGATGTGCGCGCGGTCCAGGTCGGTGAAGAACAACGACAGGCCCTGGGTCTTGCGCTCGCACTCCTCCAGCGGGGTGGTGCGCGCCAGCAGCATCATCTTGTCCGCGACGTGGGCGTTGGTGATCCAGATCTTCTCGCCGTTGACGCGGTAACCGCCCTCGACCTTTTCCGCGCGGGTTTTCAGCTTTGTGGTGTCCAGGCCCACGTTGGGCTCGGTGACCGCGAAGCACATCTTCTGCTCGCCGGAGAGAATCGGCGGGATCATGCGCTGCTGCTGTTCCTGCGTGCCGAACTGCTCGATCGGCTCCAGGCTGAACACCGGGCCGTGGATGCTGGACGCCGCGGACATACCGCCGCCGGCTTCCGCCACCGCCTGCATCATGATCGCCGCCTCGGTGATGCCGAGGCCCGCGCCGCCGACGGACTCGGGCATGGCGATACCCAGCCAGCCGGCCTCGGCCATGGAGAGGTGGAAGTCGAAGGGAAACTCGCCCGAGCGGTCGTGCTCCAGCCAGTAGTCGTCACTGAACTGCGAACAGTGCTTGAGTACGGCCTCGCGGATATTGCGCTGGTCGTCGCTGAGGGAAAAATCCAAGGTGTCTGTCCTCGATGCTAACTTGGTGCGGTTGCGCGCGGCGCCCTCGCCAGCGCCGCGCGGTGTTTTCCGGGTTTACAGCAGGGCGCCGGTCTGTGCGCCCCTGGCATCCGCTTCCGGGTCGTGCGGCGGGGCGCCCAGTGACGCGAGAATCTCCTGGGTATGGGCGCCCAGTTGCGGCGTGGGGCCGTGCACCTTGCCGGGGGACTGCGAGAACCAGGTCGGGACGCCGGGAAAGCGCACTTTCGCGGCCTCGGTCTCCACGGTCTCGAAAAAGCCGACCGCGTTGAGGTGCTCGTTCTCGAACAATTCGTCCAGGGTGCGGATCGGCGCGTGCGGGATGTGCAACTCGCGCAGCAGCACGCGCCACTCCTCGGTGGTGCGCTCGAGGAAGGTATCCGCGAGCAGTCCGTAGACCGTGTTGATGCGCTGGGCGCGCTGCGCCAGGGTGGCGAGTTCCTCGCTGGCCCACGCGGGATTGACCGCGTCGACGAAGGCGTTCCAGTGCTTGTCGTTGTACACCAGCGCCGAGATGTAGCCGTCCTTCGTGCGATAGGGCTTGCGGTTCGGCGCCAGCGCGCGGTGGTAGCCGGCCGGGCCCAGCGGCGGGTCGAAGATCGCGCGGTCCGCGTGCTCCACCAGCAGGAACGAGGCCATGGTCTCGAACATGCCCACCTCGACCTCCTGGCCCTCACCCGTGCGCTCGCGGTGAAACAGCGCCATGACAGTGGCATAGAGCACGGTGAGCCCGGCGACCTTGTCCGCCATGATGGTGCCGATGTAATCCGGGTCGCCGGTGAGCATCTGCTGCGAGGCCACCAGCCCGCACTCGGCCTGAATGGTGTCGTCGTAGGCCGGCAGGTCGCCGTCCGGGCCGCGCCGGCTGTAGCCGTAGCAGTTGGTGTAGACGATCTTCGGGTTGATCGCCGAGACGGCCTCGTAGCTGAAGCCGAGCTTGGCGATCGCCTTGCCGCGCATGGAGTGGATGAACACGTCCGCGCCCTCGATCAGCTTGCACAGGGCGGCCTTGTCATCATCCGTGCGCAGGTCCAGCACGATGCTGCGCTTGCCGCGGTTGACGTTGAGGAACACGCCGCTCATCCCGGGCTCGGCCCCAGTGGACACGTAGCGTGTGGGGTCGCCGCCGGGGGGCTCGACCTTGATCACGTCGGCGCCCATGTCGGCCATGATTTGCGTGCTGTAGGGGCCCATCACCATCGACGTCAGGTCGATAACGCGAATGCCGGCCAAAGGTCCGGTTTTATCCAAGTGCTTTCTCTCCAGTCCGGATTTGTTATTTCATTTTGCGCGGTGCGCCGGTACCCATGTACTTCGCCAGGTTGCGGTGCAGGTTGGCGGTGCTGCGCTCCATGTAGGGGTTGGGGCGCGGGCCGGCGAAGCCCAGGGATTTCATGCCCTGCTGCACGGCGGCCATGTTGGAGAAGTCCTGCGACAGCACGTAGCACCAGGCCTCCTCGGTGGCCTCGCTGAACTCCCACTCGGTCTGCGGCTCCTCGCCCTCGGGGAAGAGTTCGTAGACCGCGCCTTCGAAGATGCACTTGTCCGGGTCGCCCTTGTAGGGGCGCGCGCTGTAGCACAGCATGTTGTTGACCGCGTGGCCGATCTGGAAATTGGGGAACACCTGCCAGGCGGTGCCGGTCTTGCCCACGTGGGAGGGGTCGACCACCGGCCAGAAAACGCCGCGGGCCTCGTCGTCGGCGCGGGCGGTTTTCAGCCAGTGCTGCAGCACCTCGCCGGGGGGCGTGCCCTCGGGGAGTTCGTCCTTCAGGCGCTTGGCGGCGTCCACCAGGGTCTGCGTGGTGTTGGTATTGGCCTTCTCCCAGGTGAACACCTGCATCTCGGCGGTGGAGATGCGCGCGTCGCCGGTGCCCAGGCGCAGCTTGCCCTTCTGGTTCTCGTCCACGTCCTTGGGCGCCTCGTAGCCGATGTGGCTGTGCTTGCCCTGGGCGCGGGCCCAGCCGCGGAACTCGCCGAACTTGTTGAACTCCGGGTGGGTGGTGGCGACGTGGTAAGTCTCGTTGAAAGCCTCCATGGCGACCTTCCAGTTGCAGTCGAAGATGCCCCACTTGCGCCAGCGCACGCGCATGTTCTGCAGCTGGAAGGGGTCGAGCATTTCCGGGATGGGTGCGAGGAAGCTCGCCAGCGGCTCGCAGTTGGGGTCCATGTTGATCCAGACCCAGCCGCCCCAGGTGTCGAGCTTCACTTCCACCAGGTCGGCGCAGCCGCCGTCCAGGGCGCCCTGCCAGTCCTCGGCGTGGGGCAGGTTGGTGTTCTCGCCGTCCAGGCCGTACTGCCAGCCGTGGTAGGCGCAGATGAAGTTCGGCTTGCGGCCACTCGCATTGCGCTTGCCGGGCGGGGTGTCCACCAGGCGGCGGCCGCGGTGCACACAGACGTTGTGGTAGGCCTTGATGCTGTCCGGGGCGTTGCGCACGATGAGGATGGAGTCGTCGAGCACTTCGAAGGTGATGTAGCTGCCCACCTCCGGGAGATCCTCGAGACGGCCGGCTTGCAGCCACACCTTGCGCCACAGGCGATCGCGCTCGGCGCGCGCGTAATCTTCGGAGATGTAGGCCTCCACCGGTACGGTGACGGCTTCGGTCAGTTCCTCGACGCTCTCGATTATCTTGCCAGGATCATTCATCGCTTTTTCAGCTCCCGGTTGGTGGTTTGCGGGTGGGTTCAGGAAGGGGTGCCAATGGTAATCGGCACTTTATGTCCAGACTATATAGAAAACATGTTATTGCACAAACCGGCCACCGGCCAGCCACCCATAGTTAAAATTCTTTTAATGTCCGTATATATTGTGCTAATTTGACCCCGATCAATCTTCGGCGAACCCGGCCTTCGGCGGGGGCCTCGCCAGCCAGGGGACCAGCATGCCGACCACCAACCGGGCCGCGCCGGGCAACCATACCGGCCCCGTCGAACCACAGTCGAAACGCCCACTCTACCTGCAGGTAGCCGGCATCCTGCGCGAGGAGATCGTCAGCGGCGCCTACCCCGTGGGCTCCAAGCTGCCCACCGAGGACGGGCTCTGCGAGCGTTTCGCCGTCAGCCGTTACACCGTGCGCGAAGCCCTGCGACTGCTGCGCGAGGACGGCCTCGTCGCCTCGCGCAAGCGCGCCGGCACGGTGGTGATACCGCCGCGCGCCTCCGGCAGCGACATCCAGCAGGTCATGTCGATCAACGACCTGCTGGCCTTCGGCACCGATACCCGCTTCGAGATCCAGGGCATCCGCACGGTCACCGTTGGCGCGGAACTCGCCGAGCGCGTCGGCCTGGACGCGGGCGAGCAGTGGCTGGAGGTGACAGGGTATCGCTTCTCCGAGGATGACGACACGCCCGCCTGCTGGACGGAGTACTACGTCAACCTCGCCTATGCCGCCGTGGGTCGCCTGCTGCAGCGCCACGACGGGCCGATCTTCCCGCTGATCGAGGACCTGTTCGGTATCAACATCGTCAAGGTGGAGCAGCAGATCTCCGCCACCATCCTGGGGCCGGAACTGGCCGGCGAACTGGGCGTGCCCAGCGCCTCGGCGGCGCTGGAGATTCGCCGCACCTACACCACGGCGGACGCCACCGTCGCCCAGATCACCATCAACACGCACCCGGCGGAGCGCTTCCAGCACTCCATGACCATGCGCCGGGTGCGCACCTAGGCGAGAGCCGGTTTACGCGAAGGCGAAGGCCTCTTCGCCCTCGAGCTTGGTGCGGTGCATCATGCGGCCGCAGGCCGGGTCGTAGGGCAGTGCGCGGTGCATGGTGCCGGTGTTGTCCCACATGATGGTATCGCCCACCGTCCACTCGTGGCGGTAGACGAACTCGGGCCGGGTGGCCCACTCGCGCAGCTTGACCAGCAGTTCCATGCTCTTGCGATGACCCAGGCCCTTGACCTCGTAGGCGGTGCAGCCGATCACCAGCGACTTGCGGCCGGACTCGTGCTTCCACACCAGCGGCAGTTCGCTGTCGCCGATGGCCATCATCTGCTGCAGCATCTGCAGCGGCGGTTCCGGCGCGTAGTAAAACAGGGTATTCCAGGCCGAGTGCATCACGGTGAGCTTCTCGTACTCGGCCTTGTCCTCTTCGGGCAGCGCGTCGTAGGCGGCGTAGGTGTTGCAGAACTCGGTCTGGCCGCCGGTGGGCGAAAGCACCTTGGCGGAGAGAATGGAGCCGAGGATGGGCACCTCGTTCATGGTGCCGTCGATGTGCCAGTACATGGATCCCTTGAGGTAGGCGGCGCTGGCGCTCTGGCCCTCGTCCAGGGTGATCTTGTGCACCGACTCGGCGCCGCCCTTGGGATCGCGCAATTCCGGCGCGAACTTGCCCAGGGTCTTGGTGAAGGCAACCTGTTCTTCATCGGTAAAATTGATTTGCGGGAATACCAGCACGCCGCGCTGCTCCAGCAGTTCGCGAATCTGGCCGGCGTACTCGCCGCTGAGCAGGTCCTGCTTGCCGGCGCGAATTTCGGTGGCGATCTGCGGTTTGAGATCGCGGGTGGTCAGGGCCATGTACTTTCTCCTGGGGCAGTTAATCTGCGTATCTGTCGATCGGGAAATTCGTAGCGGAGCTGTCCGGGGTACCCCGGGACGGCGGGCGGCTGGGCGCGCCCCTTTGCCGGGGCATCCAGCGAATTCTGGTCGGGCGATCGGCTGACTGTGGATAGTCAGGACAAAAATGCTATCATTTGGCGGTTTTTCCGGCAAGCGCACCAGCGATGACCATAAAAGCGCTTTCGCGATTAACTGCATGTAAATACTGCAAATAGTGGGGGCGAACAGTGTGGCTGTTTCAACCCAGTGAATTACAACCAGGGTGCCCCTTTGTCATTATTGTCCGTACATTAAAGCGCCCGATACGACAGCCCGAGCGCCGGAACCGGCGGAGCTGCACGATCACCTGAACCGGAATAGAAACCACCATGCCCGACCTTCTCTGGACCCCCACGCCGGAACACATTCACGACACGCTGCTGAGCCGCTTCATGCAGCAGGCCAACCAGCACCACGCCCTGGACTGCGAGGATTACGACGCGCTATGGCAGTGGTCGGTGGAGCAGCCGGCGGAGTTCTGGCGCGAGCTGTGGGACTTCTGCGGCGTCATCGGCGATATGCGGGGCCCCGGCCTGCGCGATGCGCAGAGCATGATCGACGCGAAGTTCTTTCCCGAGGCGCGACTCAATTTTGCCGAGAACATGCTGCGCGGCCCCCGCGCGGACGGGCCAGCCCTGGTGCTCTACCGCGAGTCGGGCGCGCGCAGCGAAGTGTCCTGGCAGCAACTGGAGGATAAGGTCTCCAGCCTGCAACAGGCGCTGCGGGCGATGGGTGTGGGCCCGGGCGATCGCGTCGCGGGTTTCGTACCGAATATCCCGGACACCGTCGCCGCGATGCTGGCGACCACCTCGCTGGGCGCGGTGTGGTCCTCCTGCTCGCCGGACTTCGGCGTCAAGGGCGTCACCGACCGCTTCGGCCAGATCGAACCGAAAGTGCTGTTTACCGCGGACGCCTACAACTACAACGGCAAGACCTTCGATTCCATGGCGACCGCCGGTCAGCTGGCGGACAACATACCCAGCATCGAGCGGGTGGTGGTGTTGCCGCTGGTCGAGGCGGCGCCCGACGCCAGCCAGGCCGGCGGCAAGGCGGTCTCGCTGGCGGACTTCTGCGCGCCTTTCCCCCCGCAGGAGCTGGAGTTCACCCGCGTGGGCTTCAACGACCCGCTGGTGATCCTGTTCTCCTCCGGCACCACCGGCCTGCCCAAGTGCATCGTCCACGGCGTCGGCGGCTCGCTGCTGCAGAACCTCAAGGAGCACCGGTTGCAGAGCGATATCCGCGTCGGCGACCGGCTGATCTACTTCACCACCTGCGGCTGGATGATGTGGAACTGGTTGGTGGCCGCGCTGGGTTCCGGCGCGACCACGGTGCTGTACGAGGGCTCGCCGACCTTCCCCAACGCATACCACCTCGCGGATATCTGCGCGGCCGAGAAGATCACCCACTTCGGCACCTCGGCCAAGTTCCTCGACGCCTGCGCCAAGGCGGAAGTAAAACCGATCGACAGCCACGATTTCAGCGAGCTGCGCTGCGTGCTGTCCACCGGTTCTCCATTGTCCGCGGAAGGCTTCCACTACGTATACGAGGCCTGGAAGAAAGACGTCTGCCTCGCCTCCATTGCCGGCGGCACCGACATCTTCGGCTGCTTCGTCGGCGGCAGCCCGATCAGCCCGGTCTACGCCGGCCAGTGCCAAAAGCGCCAGCTGGGCATGAACGTGCAGGTCTTCGACGACGCCGGCAACGCCCTGGTGGGCGAACCCGGCGAGCTGGTCTGCGTCACGCCCTTCCCCTCCCAGCCCACCGGCTTCTGGAACGACCCGGAGAACAAGCGCTACCGCGACGCCTACTTCGACGGCTTCGAAGGTGTCTGGACCCACGGCGACTGGGTGGAGCTCACCCCCGAGGGCGGCATGATCTTCTACGGCCGCTCCGACGCCACCCTCAACCCCGGCGGCGTGCGCATCGGCACCGCGGAGATCTACCGCCAGGTGGAGAACATCGAAGACGTGCTGGAGGGCTTGGTGATAGGCCAGCAGTGGGACAACGACGTGCGCGTGGTGCTGTTCGTGAAACTGCGTGAGGGCGTGGAGCTGACCGACGAGCTGGTGCAGCACATCAAGCGCGAGATCCGCAGCAACGCCACACCGCGCCACGTCCCGGCGAAGATCATCCCGGTCACCGACATCCCCCGCACCCGCTCCGGCAAGATCACCGAGCTGGCCGTACGCGACATCGTCCACGGCCGCCCCGTGAAGAACGTCGAAGCCCTCGCCAACCCCGAGGCCCTGGAACTCTACCGCGACCTCCCCGCCCTCCAATCCTGACCCCGGGGACGGAGGAGCTATTTTTTAACCAGTGGGGACGGAGGAGCTAAAAAATAGCTCCTCCGTCCCCGATTACTGGAAAATGGAATAGACCACTCGGGGGAACCGTCATTACCATACGCCCTACGAAACCACGCCAGGGAGGCACGGTATGCGGTATGGTCGGCACGCGATAACAATTCCAAAAGCGGTATTCCCCCGGCAGTCAGCAATCATAGCCATTGTGGCCGGCTTCGCGCTGGCATCCTGCGGCGGCGGAGGGTCTTCGAATTCCGGGCCACCTCCGGCACCCAGCGATCTTTCAGTCAGCATCACCTTTCCCCTCGACGGGGCGGCCACCGATGCGGTGGACACCCTGGTGGTCAGCGGCACTATCGAGGACCTCAGCGACGGCCAGCTCACTGCTCGCGACATCGCCTCGTTCAGCGTCAACGGCGCGAATGCGACTGTCGACTACGCCAGCGGGCGCTGGCGGGCGGAGGTGCCGCTGCGCGCACAGACCGTGGAAATCGCCACGCAGGTGACAGCGGTCAACGGCAGTTCGAACCAGGCGTCGGTGAGCCTGCGCAACTCGCCGTTTCCCGACGATTACCAGTTCCTGCGGGCATCTCCGGACGGCACAAGCGCGCTGGTCTACGGCAGCGGCAACCTGCGCCGCGTGGACCTGGGCACTGGCGACGAGACCCTGGTGGCAAGCGGCCTGTCCGGCAAAAGCATCGTCGGCGGGATTCGCGACGACCCTATCGCCGACGCAGCCTACCTGCCGCGCCTGGACTCCGTTGCCCCCCGCGACGTGGTGCAGGCCGACCTCGCCGGCGGCAACTGGACGGCCACCCCGGCCATTCCGGTCGATGACGGATACTGCTGCTACTACAGCTTTGGCGGATTCGATTTCGATGCGCTGCAGCAACGCCTGGTTTACGCGTATCAGGTCACCGGCTTTGACTACGAAGTCGACTACTGCGACCTGCGAGCCGTTTCCACCACCACGGGCGAGGTGAGTATCCTCGCGGACACCGGCGCGGTCCCGCCGCTTCCGGGCGGCCCCTCCGCGCCGATCTGCGCCGGCCCGGTTGTCGTTGACCCGGACAACAACCGGGCGATCGTTACCGCCCGGTACAACATCGATCCATCGCAGCACATCGCCAGCTTCACCGACCAGTTGGGCGTCTACGCCTACGACCTGGCCACCGGCGCCGCCCAGGTAGTGTCCGACGCGCAGCACGGTAGCGGGCCGCTACTCTCCCAACTGCAGTCCAACGCACCGCAGCGGCTATTCCGCGACCCCGCCGACGGCCGGCTGATCGCCATAAAAGGTACCGATATTCTCGGCGTGGACCCGGTCACCGGCGATCGCCAGCGACTGCTGGAAGACCCGAACATCCCGGCCAACATCGACGACATGGACTACGACCCGGTGAACCAGCGACTGCTGATCACCACTGACCGCAGCCGGATCAGCGCACTGGACCTGGGCGATGGGTCACTGCAGACCCTGCTGGAGGTGCACCGCGCCGTGGGCAGCGGGCCGGATGTCGAATCGTGGAAGCTCGGTATCGTCGACAGCGCTGCACGCCAGCTCTACAACTTCGACTACGACCGGCTAATGGCACTGGACCTGAAGACGCTGCAGCGAGAGGTGGTCGTCCCGAAGCTGCCTCCGGGAGGGATCGCGGGCCCGGCACTGGACGCCGAGGGCACCCAGCTCTACTTCGGCGTACGCGGCCTGGTGCTCGCCGCCAACCTCACCAGTGGCGCAATTACCCTCGTGGCACCGAGTGCACAGGGAAGCAGCGGTCCGGCCCTGTGGGATATCAACAGCCTGAGCGTCGACTACGACAACGGCCTGCTGTACGCATCCGCGGCCTATGAACCCGACTACGCATTTCACGGCCTGATTTCCATCGATATTGCCACCGGGGCGCGCGAGTTGCTCGTCGAGGCGCCAGATGCCACAAAGGACATGCCGCTCAACCTCTACGATGCGGATCAACACCGGGTAATCGGCGTGCGTGAAAACGGTGAGGTGCTGGCCATCGACCCGCGAACCGGTGAAACCCGGCTACTGACGGACAACACAGGGCTTGCACAGGAGCAACAGGTGCAGAAACCCACAGGTGTCGCCTGGGACTCGGCACCCGGGCGCATCCTCGTGTGGAGTCTCTACCGCGGCAGTATCCTGTCGATCGACCTTTCCACCGGGGCGCGCAGCATCGTCGGGTGCAAGGGCACGCGCATCAGTTTCGACCGTGCCAGCGCAGTATTCTTTGGCAACCTGGGAGACGACGACTTGTCCCTTTACGCCTGCGACCGCTACACCGGCTCGGTGGTAACCGTCGCCCGCCAGGATGGGGCTGGATACATTGTTTACTAGAGAAAAAGGGGACGGAGGGATTAAAAAATAATCCCTCCGTCCCCGGTATCAGAACTCCAGGTCGAGGCGGGCGCCGAAGGTGCGCGGCGCGCTGTAGGCGACGCCGTTGGCGAAGTTGGTCTGCAGCAGGCTGGCCAGCACGTCCTCGTCCGTCAGGTTGCGGCCCCAGAGCGAGACGCGCAGGTAGGACGCAGCCGCGGGTGAGAAGGACAGCTCGCCGTCCAGCATGGTGTAGGAGTCCTGGGTCACGTGCTCGCTGAACTCCAGGTTGTAGCCGTCGTTGTAGTACAGCGAGGCGAAGGCGCCGAACTGGCCGATTGACGTGTCCAGGGTGTAGTTGGCGTTGATAAAGCCGGTGACGTCGGGCGCGCGCACCATGTCGACACCGCTGGCATCGATGTTCACGCTCTCGTTGGGCGTGGCGAAGTTCACCGGGTTCCATATGTAGCTGCCGGCTTCCGGGAAGTCCTTGTACTGCGCGTCCATCAGCGAGACGCCGGCGGCCAGCCGCAGCCCGTCCGTCGCCTGCCAGGTCGCGTTGAATTCGGCGCCCTTGATCTCCGCCGAGGCGGCATTCTGGTAGACGTAGTTCGGTGCTTCGTACTGCGCGACCTGCAAATCGGTGTAGTCGTAGTAGTACAGCGCCGCACTGGCGGAAATGCGCTCGGTGAGGTCGCCCTTGTAGCCGATCTCGTAGGCGTCCAGCTGCTCCGGGTCCACCGGCGGGTTCTGGCCGGAGAGAATGCCGCTCTTGAAGCCCTCGCTGTAGGTCGCGTAGACGTTGGAAGCATCGGACAGCGCGTAACGCAGCGACACGCGCGGGGTGAACTTGCTGAAGGTCTCGGGGCTGTAGGGCGATTCCACCGTTCCCGAGTCCGGAATGAAGGTGTTGGGATTGGTTTTCGATTTCTGCTCTTCGTCGCTGTAGCGGCCGCCGACCGTCAATTGCAGGTCCTCGGTGAAGTCGTAGGTCGCTTCCAGGTAGGCCGCGTAGATTTCTTTGTCCACACCGCCCCAGGAGTAGCTGGAGAAAATCGTCGGCGCTGACGGCGCCGGCGCCAGGATCGGCGGGCTCTGGATGCGGAAAATATTCGGCTTGAATTCGTCCCTGGACTGCAGGTAGAACAGCCCGCCGGAAAACAGCCAGTTGCCCACCTGTTCCGAGGTGAAGTTGAGTTCCTGCACGAAGGTGTCCTGGTCCTGGTTGACAGTCACGTCGGCGTAATGGGCCGGGCCGTAGTCCACGTCGACCAGCAGGTGCGCCTCGTTCTGGCTCCAGGCCGTGGTGCTCTGCAGCTTGCCGAAGGACAGCAGGAAGTCGGCCTGCAGGCTGACGCCTTTCGACTCCAGGTCCGTGTCCGGCGTAAAGCTGGTAGCGATTTCGTCGACATCCGGGTACGGAGCCGTCGGGTAGACCAGGTAGTCGAAGGATTCACGGTTCCAGGCGCGGCCCGCGTAGGGCGCGCTGTCCTTGCGCTCGCTGGTATAGGCGGTCAGCAGCAGGTCGATGTCGTCGGTGGCCTGGAACAGCAGTTTGCCGCGCGCCAGTTCCGAGCGCAGGCCTTTGTCCTCGCCGCCGTAGACGATGTCGTCGCGGAAGCCGTCGCGGTCCTGCTTCGCCAGCGCCAGGCTGCCGGCGAACTTGTCGGAGATCGGTCCGGAGATATAGCCATTCACGTCGACGGCATTGTAGTTGCCGTAGCTCAGGCTGAGCTTGCCGGTACTCTCCTCCAGCGAGGGCCTCACGGTGGAGATGATGATCGCGCCGCCGGTGGCGTTCTGCCCGTACAGCGTACCCTGCGGCCCTTTCAGCACCTGCACCTGCTCGACGTCCGGCAGGTCCATCAGCTGGCCGATCTGGCTGGCGACATACACGCCGTCCAGGTAAAACGCGACGTTGGAGCTGTCGCCGGCGTTGGAGCCCTGCGAGGACACGCCGCGGATCGCCGGCTGCAGGTAGCCGCCGTTGAAGGTGAGCTGCAGCCCGGGCGTCACCCGTTCAAGGTCCGGGGTCGAGGTGACGCCGGAGCGCAGCAGGTCCTCGCCCGAGAGCGCCGTAATGGAAATCGGCACATCTACCAGCCGCTCCTGGCGGCGCTGCGCGGTGACGACGACGGTTTCGAGAACTGATGAATCCGCAGTTGCTACGGGCTGCGAGCCCTGCGCATACACGGGATTGATGACACCACTCGCCGCACAGACGAGACCGGCCATCCCGAAATAGCCATTTTTCATGCTTGTTATCCTTATTTTTATCAGCTCAAACCCGGCCACAGCGACCATGCGCAGCGGCCCGGCATGTGGTCACCATACAAAACCTAGTGTTCTTTTAGCTGACAGATTATTAGTTATTTTACAATTCGTCAATGATTCGCGCATATATTCGCCGCCAGGCCAGACAAGGCAAACACCAATTAACGAGGAGTCATTTTTAAAACAGACCGGGGACGGAGGAGCTATTCCATGATCAACAGGCTGCTGATCATGGAATAGCTCCTCCGTCCCCTTTATTGGTTGGCGGTATAGATCGTTTTTGCGCCCGCGAAAGAATCGAACAGCGCCTGGTGCGCCTGCTGCGAGAACGTGTCGTCCCTGTCGGGATACTGCGAAATCCACTCGACCAGCATCTCCAGGTTGGCGTCCTGGGCCGCCTTCGATTCGTATTTGTGCGGTTCCCATGGCCGGGCGCGGGCGTTGGCGATACAGGCGTCCACAGGAAGGTTCATGTAGATGAGCTGCGTCGCAAAGGGCAGGGCCTGCTGCAACAGGTCGGTGTAACAGCCCTCGATCACCCAGCCATCATGCGACTCGATGAACCGCAGGATTGCCGCCGCACTGGTGGGGAGCGGCGTGCGCACCGGCGGCGTCGTCGGCTCCCAGGCGAGGGTATCGAGGTCCAGGTGCGCCAGCGCATGGGTCTCGCACAACTGCTTCGCCAGCGTGGACTTGCCGGAGCCGGAGTTGCCGAAGATCAGAACACGTGGGGACGGAGGAGCTATTTTTTGACTCCTCCGTCCCCGGCCTGGCCGTACTGCCTCACCATGTCGCCGAGGTTTCGGGTCTGCCAGGTGTTGAGCATCCTGGTCATCATGTGCAGCTGGATGCGGGCGTTTTCGTGTTCCTGGAAGCACTGGTCGCGATAGCTGATGACACCCTCGAGTTCGCCGATCTCCCGGGCGATGGCGACCGGCGCGCCCATGAAGAACGAGATGCCGCTCACCGCGAGCGAAAGCAGTATCAGGCGCTCCAGTTCCCCGGCGTCCACCAGTGGCCCGCCGCTGGCGGCGTATTCCTCGACGAAAACCTGCAGCAGCTCTCCCAGCTGATCGTCCCAGATCGCGCTTTCCGCGCCGCTGATCACGCCGCTGATAGCCTGCGCGACACTCATCTGCCCCACCATCGCCCAGTCCAGCATGCCGCAGTGCAGTTCTCCCGCCCCGTCACGCCAGAACCAGCAGTTGTCGATATTGGCGTTCCAGTGGCACAGGGCGATCAGGTCGGGATTGCCCATCGCCAGCGCGCGGACAGAGTCCGCGGCGGCGATTACATCGGGGATATCGCGGATGAATTGCTCGCGCAGCCCGGGGCTGCGGACGTTTTCCGGAAACAGCTGCGGGTAGCGCGCGACGAAATCGAACATGCGTTCGGCCCACTTCAGCAGCTTTTCCAGCGGTGTATGCACCGCGAAAGCCGCGGCGGCGAGGTCCGGTTGGTAGGGGAAGTAGCGGTCGAACTCCGGCGACAGGCCTCCGCGCCGGTGTGTGCCGGCAAGCCGCGCCTGGGCCTTGAGGATGACCTTGTAGTGCTCCAGCGGCTCCGGCACGAGGTAGTCCATGCACTTGGGGTAGTGGGCCTCCAGCCCATCGCTGCCGAACTGCAGCCGCTCGGTGATGAGCAGGCCGGTGCCGGTCTGCGCCTCGACATCGGCGAACAGGCAGCGGGGAACTGCCACCGGGAAGTCAGCAGATCCGGACAGCGTGGCGAAGCGAGCCTCCGAGACCATCATGAAGCGGCCGCGGTCGCGCACTTCGTCGTCGAAATTGCGCGAGAACTTGATGAATAGTTCTTCCGGCAGATCGGGAGCTGGCGACGCGTAGGCGACACGCAGCACGAGCTTTCGGCCGGTGCCGCCACCGAAGAACTCTTCGGCCTGCGAAATCTCGCTGACGCGATTGCCTGCGGGCAATGCGCCGGATGCGTGAAAAGCGCGGGTGAGAAACCCCTCCCCGTCCGCCAGCAGGGTGGCGGCGTCTGCCGGAAATTCGATGCCGTGCAGGTCCCCGGTTGCGCGATGACTAGGCAAAACTACAGCTCCTTGAACTGGAGAATGAAAGTGGGAGCAGGTCCGGCAACGCGGACAATCGAACTCCAACCCGAATTATCGCCGGCCCTGGTAGTGATAGAACAACAGGCCCAGCGCGGCGATCGCGGCAAAGGCCCCACCGGCCAGGAAAGTCGCGGCCGGCCCCCACGCACTCCACAGCGCCCCCGCGATAACACTCGCCAGTAACAGCATGCCCCCGCTCACGAGGTTGAACACCCCGAATGCGGTACCGTTGAGGCCCACGGGCGCCGTATCGGCGATTAGCTTCGACAACAGGCCCTGGGTGAGCGCCATGTGCAGCCCCCAGAGCGCGGCGCCCGGCAGCACGAGCCACGGGGATTCTGCCAGCGCAAGTACGGCATCCGCAACAATGAGCACGAGCAGGCCCAGCAACAACAGCGTCCGCGCCGGCAGGCGGTCCGCAGCCGCCCCGGCGGGATACGCGCCCAGTGCGTAAACCACGTTCATGACGATCAGGACGACGGGAATGTAACTCAACACCATCCCGAGGTCCTGCGCGCGCAGCACCAGGAAAGCCTCGCTGAAGCGCGCGAGGGTGAACACCGCCCCCAACCCGACAACCAGCCAGTAGCGCAGGGGAAAGCGTTTCGCGTCGGCCAGGGACAGGCGCTTTGCCGCGCCCTCCCCGTCCGCGGTGTTTTCCGGTTCGCGAACGGCCACCGCCAGCAGCAGCACAGCGAGAAAGGCCGGCACCACTGCCACCCACAGCACCGCCTTGATGTCGCCCGCGAGCAACAGCATCAGCAACACGGCCAGCATCGGGCCGAGGAACGCTCCCACCGAATCCAGCGCCTGACGCAGGCCGTAGGCGGCGCCACGCTGTTGCGGGACGGTGATTTCCGCCACCAGCGCATCGCGCGGCGCGCCGCGAATCCCCTTGCCGATGCGGTCGACGAAGCGCGCGCCGAACACCCAGTCGATGGTCGTCGCCATGGGGAAGACCGGTTTGGTCAGGGCGCTGAGCGCGTAGCCGCACACCACGAGAAACTTGCGCCTGCGGAAGTAATCGCTGATCGCGCCGGAGAAGACCTTGGTGATCGTCGCGGTCGCCTCGGCGAGGCCTTCGAGCACGCCGATGGTCAGCATCGACGCGCCGAGTACCGTGGTCAGGAACACCGGCAGGAGGCTGTGGATCAGCTCGGAGGACATGTCCATGAACAGCGAGCCGAAGCCGAGCACCCAGATGCCGCTCGGCAGTGTTCGCCAGGGCTGGCGTGCGGGAGTCGCTGCCGCGCTGGAAGCCTGCTTCATGTCGCCGCCTTCCGCCGCGGCAGTACGGACAACAGGAAAATTCGCCTCATCGATGTCCCCGGGGCTAATCCTTGTATGTGGCGCTGGCAGTGAACGCCGCGGGTGTTCAGTCCTGCGGCAGGTGTTCGGTGAGCATGGTTCTGGCGACTCCCAGTATAGCCCTGAGGTCAGCATCCGCTGACGGTATCGCCCGGCGATATGTCGCGAAGCCGTGAATGGTGCCGGCGACCTCTATATAGCTGGTCGGCACGCCGGCTTCCAGCGTCTTCGCCGCATACGCGCGACCGTGGTCGCGCAGTGGATCGAGCGCAGCCGTTACCACCAGTGTCGGCGGCAGCCCTTCCTGGCTCGCGAGCAGGGGCGAGTTGCGCCAGTGCTCGCTGTCCGCCTGCAGGTGCTCCCGGTACATCGCCATGTTCACCGATTCCAGCCCATAGCCGTCGGAGAAGGCCTGCTCTGAGGGAAAGGTCCGGGTATGGTCGGTTGCCGGGTAGATCGGCATCTGCATGACCAGTGGCAGCGAAGCCGGCTGCTCGCGCAGGGCCAGGGCGGTGACGATCGTCAGGTTGGCGCCCGCGCTGTCGCCGCAGAGGATGATACTGCTGAACGCACGCCCGAATGCCGCGCCGTTTTCCGCAATCCAGCGCACCGCGGCCTCCGCGTCGTCCGGCGCCGCCGGCCAGCGGTGCTCGGGCGCGAGGCGGTACTCCACCGAGACCACCGGTAGGTCGAGTTGCCGGGCGATTTCCGCGGCGAGGCCCGCGTGGGTGTCGATACTGCCGACACAGAAACCGCCGCCGTGGAAGAAAACCACCACCGGACCGGTGTCGCGCTGCGCACGCGGGTCGAACAGGCGTAGCGCGATATCACCACCGGGGCCCGGCATGGTCACATCCCGTATCTCACCCATTTCTCCCACGGGGGCGTCCAGCGAAGCCATCATGTCGGCCGGCATGTTGCGAATCTGGGCGAGCAGCTCCGCGGTAAATACCGGGCGCGGGTTGGCGTCCAGCAGGTTCAGGAATTCGCGCACATCGGGGCGGACATAGGGTTTATTCATTGGGACTCACTTCGGGCGATGTCGATATTGTTATTGGCTCCTCCATCCCCGGATCAGACCTGGGAGTGGTGGCGCACCAGGTTGTGGTAGACGTGGTGCAGGGCGTCGAGTTGCTCGCGGGTGGCGGTGCCGGCGGCAAGCAGGGACTGGATGGCCTGGTCCAGTTCGTACAGTGTCGCGCGGACGTCGCTGCCCGGTACCAGGGACTGCATCCAGGTGATGGCGGCCAGGCGCTCGCCGCGGGTCACCGGGTTCACCCGGTGCAGGCTGCTGGAAGGATAAACAACGATGCTGCCGGCCGCGGGCTTTACCAGATGCTCGCCGAAGTGGGTCTGGATCACCAGTTCGCCGCCCTCGTAGTCTTCCGGCGCGCTGAGGAACAGCGTGGCGGAAACGTCGCTGCGCAGCACGTCCGGCGTGCCGGGAATGCGCATGATCGCCGCGTCCACGTGAAAGCCGTAGGTCTCGCCCTCGCGATAGCGGTTGAAGCAGGGCGGAAAGATGCGGTGCGGCAGCGCAGCCGCAGTAAACCGCGGGTGCTGGCCGAAGCGAGCGAGCAGCGCATTGGCCAGCGAGCGCACGTCCGCGTCCGCCGGGTCGGCCTGGGCGTTGTTCTTCACGTCCGCCGCCATGCCCTGGGCGGTACCCCGTCCATCCAGCCAGGGGACCGCAGCGAGGCGGGTGCGGAATTCACCCACCTCCTGCGCATTCAACATCTGCTCGATCACTACCATGGATCAGTCGAACTCGTAGACCACAGAGAAGCGTGCACTGCGTGCATCGCCGAGGTACATGAAGCTACCGGAGCGGTAGGCCGCGGTCCAGTATTCCTCGTCGGTCACGTTGTTCACGTTGAGGCGGAAGTTGAGCTGTTCGGAGAAGTTGAAATTCACGAACAGGTCGAACACGCCATAGCTGGGCACCACCACGGAGTAGTCGCCGATCTCGGGGTCGTAGCCCGCGGCGGTATCCGGCTGGCCGCCGTACATCTCGCCCTGGTAGGTGTAGGCGCCGCCAAAGGCCCAGCGCTGGGTCGGCTCCCAGCGCAGCAGCGCGTAGAGGCTGTCGTCAGCAAAGTTGCTCAGCTCCAGGCCCTCGTTTTCGGGATCGAAAGAGTCCAGTACCTCGGACTTCATTTTCGCCGCGCTGAGCTGGATGCTCAGGGTGTCGGTGATCGCGCCGGTGAGCGAGATCTCCACGCCCTCGACACGGTTCTTGCCGGTATTCAGCGAGCCCAGCTGGCTGTAGCTGTCGCCGACGCTCTCCATCACATCGCTCTTGGTGATCTGGAACACCGCGGCGGTGGCCAGCAGGCGCTGGTCGAACAGCTGCCACTTGGTGCCGAGTTCGAGGTTTTCCACGCTCTCCGGGTCCGCCTTGGCGGCCTGCTCCGGCGTGCCGCAAACGCCGCCGTAGCCGCAGTTGCCGCCCACGTCGGACTCGCCGCCGTTGATGTTCGCGGCAGTGCTGTAGGTCGCGTAGACATTGCCGTTGTCGCCTAGCCTGCGCACCAGGCCGATGTGGCCGTTGGTCAGCGTATCGGAGAACTCGTACTTCACCGGGCCCTCGCGGCCGTTGACGTCGTTGCTGTAGTCATAGTCGTCCAGGCGCACACCGAGGAACACCTCCCAGTTGTCGCCCAGTTGCGTAGTGTTCATCACGTAGGCGGAGATGGTGTCGATGCGGTAGGCCGCGTCGATATCGCCCTTGCTGTAGCGGCGCTGCATCAGGCCGCGCGGGTCGTCCACGACATTGCCCTCGCCGTCGATAATGCAGTAGGACGGGCTGGGGCCGCCGCGACCGCTCACCACGCAGTTGGTGGGGCCGGTGGTTTCGTAGTCGTAGACGCCGTTGTCGACGGACTCCTTCACGTACTCCGCGCCGAACACGAAGCGGCTGTCCTGGCCGGCGAAGGCGGTATCCCAGAACAGGTTGCCCTGGGCGACGCCGTACTCGATTTCCTGCCAGCCCTGGTGGGTGCTCAGTGACATGGTCGGCGCGCCCGGGGCGACGGGATCGCTGTCGTCGCGGTTGGTGCCGCGCAGGCCGGTGGTGATGTAGCCGTTGTCGGTGGTGCCGTAGCGCACGGCCATCGCCGCGCGCCAGTTGTCGCTGAGTTCACCGTTCAGGCGCAGGGTGGTGGAGAGCGCCTCGGTATTGAGGAAGTCGTTGTCCTGCGCGTACACGGGGATATCCTCGACCGACTCGCGGCGATCCCGGTCGAAGTAGGAGCCGAGATCGGGTACGTCGTCGGCCTCGAGGTAGTAGACGTCGGCGATCGCATTCCAGTCGGCGCCGATGTCGGCGTAACCGGAGACCAGTCCACCGAGGCGCTCGCGCTGCAGGCCGTCACGGCCGGGAATGTCCTCGGAGGCGGTCAGGCCGTTGAAGCGCAGGGCCATGTCGTCGTTGATCGGCAGGTTGCTGTCCAGGGTCACGCGGTAGTATTCGTCGGTGCCCGCGGAGGCGTCGACGATGGAGAAGTCCTCGTTCGGTGTGGCGGCCTTGGTAATGGTGTTCACGGCACCGCCGGAGGAGCCGCGGCCGGCGAAGGTGGAGCTGGGCCCCTTGGTGATCTCGATCTGCTCGGCCGCAAAACTCTCACGCGTGGTCATGCCCGGGTCGCGGATGCCGTCGACGAACACGTCGCTGCGCGCCTCGTGACCGCGGATCACGTAGCGGTCACCGAAGGCGTTGCCGTTCTCACCGGTGCCCAGGGTGATGCCCGCCTGGGAGCTGACGATCTCCTTGAGGTCGCTCTTGCCCGAATCCAGCAACTGGGTCTGGGTGAGGATGTTCATGGTCTGCGGGGTGGTGGCCAGGTCCGACAGCTGGCGCATGTCGCCGGAGCGCTTGGCGCGGTAGTCGGCGTTCGACATGCCATAGACCTCGACGATTTCGATCGAGCCCGGCTTTGCCTGCCCGGTCTTAGGCTCCGCAGCGACTTCACACTGCTCCGCGTTATCCGCGGCCTGATCGCACTGGGCCGCGTCCTGCGCACCGGCCGCGCTGGCGGCAAAGGCCAGCACCAGGGCGTTGGCGCCCAGCGCCACGGATGACAGTCCCTTCCCCGGGGCTGTTGCGTCTGCCAATGGTTTCTTTTTGTACATGGTCACTATCCCTGCTGTTTAGGTGTGTTGAGGGGAGTGACTGTAAATGAAAATCGTTCTCACGTAAATAATAATGATTCGCATTTGTGTTTAAGATTTGTGACACACGTACTACCGGGGACGGAGGAGCTAAAAAATGACTCCTCCGTCCCCGGCCGGTAAGTCCGCTTGGGTGGCACAGGTATGCGATCGCGCTGTACCAGGGCGCTCCCGGGCGCTTAGACTGTCCCGATGACCTGGCAAAACCTTCTGTACGCTGTATTCGTCGCGGGCCTGCCGCTGTTCCTGCTCTCGTTCGCGCTGGTGGCCTGGGCACTGCACCGGGGCTGGCTGGAGGGCGAGACGGTCAGGGAAATCCAGGTCAGCATCAAGGCCCTGGAGAAAGCGCAGAAGGACAAGAAACGCCGGCGCAGGATGGATCCCGCCCTCGGCAAGTGGTTCAGTTTTGGCGGGGGCTTCTACGGCCTGGTAGCGGTTTACACCCTGCTGCTCATCGAATGGGCGGATATGGTGACGTTCATGCGGGGACTGGGCGGCATCGTGATCGACCTGCACCTGAGTGCCCTTATCCGGCTGGTGGTCGAACTGATCGTCAATTCGATCATGAACTTCGTCCAGGCCATCGGCTGGCCCGTTTACTGGCTGTCCCAATCCCGCAGTGCCTGGATACTGCTTTTCGTGGCCTACGCCGGCTACTGGACGGGGATGAAGACGGCGCACTACGCCTGGCGCCGGGGCTGGGTGGCCGCCGTCGAAGCGCGCATCACCTCGAGGTTCGGGGGCGGAGGAGCCAAAAAATAGCGCCTCCAACGGCTTTTCTACCGGCTTTAGCGATCGGAGATCGCCGCGAGCAGGGCCTCGGCAACAGCCGATGAAGAGGCGGGGTTCTGCCCGGTGATGAGCAGGCCGTCTACAACCGCCAGCGAATTCCAGTCGTCGGTTTTCTGGTAGATACCGCCCAACTCGGCCAGTCGGTCTTCCAGCAAGTACGGCACTACCCCGGTCAATCCGACCGCGGCTTCTTCAGAGTTGCTGAAGCCGGTGACTTTCTTCGATTTCACCAACGGTTCACCTGCCGGGTCCTTCGCTTTCAGGAGTACAGCAGGCGCATGACATACCGCGGCGACAGGCTTTCCGGCGGCGATGAAGCCTTCGATCAGTGCGATCGAATCCCTGTCGTTGTGCAGGTCCCACAGCGGGCCGTGACCGCCGGGGTAGAACACGGCATCGAAATTTTTCGCGTTCATATCCGCCAGTTTTGCCGTGTTGGCCAGTTCTCTCTGTGCAGCTGTATCGCTGTCGAAACGGCGGGTGTCTTCGGTCTGGAAATCGGGGGCGTGACTTTTGGGGTCGAGCGGCGGCTGTCCGCCTTTGGGTGAGGCCAGTGTGACCTGTGCGCCCGCATCCTTGAGGCGGTAATAGGGGCTGGCGAATTCCTCCAGCCAGAATCCGGTCTTTTCGCCGGTGTCCCCGAGTTGATCGTGCGAGGTTAAAACGATTAGCACTTTCATCATGTGGCTCCTTTAGCGGTTGTACTTTGCATGGGACCTGGTCGACGCGTCATCCGTACTGCCAATTCCAACACAACAGGCAATGGATTGAACGCGCTCTGACTCCCAGTCACCAAATGGGTTCCGGGCCAAGCGCCCGCGCATCAATAAAGCAGGGGGGAGGGGATGGAGGAGCCGGAAAACAGCTTCTCCGTCGCCGACTCAGGAGTTCAGGTGACGCTGTACACCCTGTCGCGGTATTCGCCGGGGGTTTCGCCGGTGTCGCGGCGGAAGGCGTAGCAGAATGCGGAGGGGGAAGAGAAACCGAGGTCGCAGGCGATGGCCTTGATGCTGCACTCGGTGGCCAGCAACTGGCGCGCGCGGCCGAGGCGGGTCTGGGCGATGTAGTCCCCCACCGAGCTGCCGCGGCTGGCGCGGAAACCCCGGGTCAGCTGGCGCACGGATATCCGGCACAGCTCTGCGAGTTCCGCGAGGCTGGGCATGCTGCCGTCCTCGCGCAGGCGCTCGTCGATCAGGCGCAGCCGCCAGGGGGCGAGGCCGCCGCTGTCGTCGCGGTCGTCCACGCTGGAGCAGTAGCGGCGCAGCTCGATGGCCAGCTGCGCGGCGATCAGCTCCACCAAGGTCTCGCTGGCGAAGCCCGGGTGGCGCAGTTCCTCGGCCATGCGCAGCATCAGGCTGTGGATGCTGGTCTCGGTGATGTCGAGGCCGGCGCGCAGGCGCTGGTCGGTCCACTTCAGTTCGCCGTCGAACCACTGCGCGGCGTTTTCCGGGTTGAGCCGGCAGATGATCGAGGCCTGGCGCTGCTCGCCGTCGCTGCGCGCCTGCACCGGCTCGCCGGCGGGGAACATGAACACCTTGCCGAGGCGCTCGAAGCGCTGCGGGCTCCAGCGGTCGCAGTAGCGGGCGCGGGCGTTTTCGGGGCGCGGTGTCAGGCACAGGTCCAGCCAGTAGGCGTCGTTCTGCTGCATGACGTTATCCACCGGGCCGTGCATGTCGAAACGCACGAGCTGGGCGTGGGCGAGCGGCACCGAGATTTCGGCGTCGATTTGCATGGTGGAGGGTGCTGTGTGGCCCAAGGGTCCGCCTCCGTGGATCGTCTGTTTCGCTTATTGTGGGGCGGTGATTATAACGGTTGGCGGGTAGGAGCGCACTGTGTGCGCGAAGGGGGGCCGGTAGGAGCGCGCTCTGCGCGCGATCGCCCGCATAGCGGGCTCCTACAGTCGGCATCGCCTGCGTAGCAGGCTCCTACGGGGGCGTAGCAGGCTGCTACGACGGCCCTGCGGCAGCATGCTGGCCGGATATCGACACAGGTGCAGCTTGTGGCGCGCAGCACCCCCACGCAGACTATGCTGTTGAGCACTATTCGATAAGAACCCGCATTTCAGGAGCACAAAATGAGCAAAGGTCTGTTCGATCTCAGCGGCAAGGTGGCACTGGTCACCGGCGGCAACAGTGGCCTCGGCCTGGGTTTCGCCCGCGGCATCGCCAAGCAGGGCGGCGACGTGGTGATCTGGGGCCGCAACGCCCAGAAAAACGCCGCGGCGGTGGAGGAGCTGACATCCTACGGCGTGCGCGCCGCGGCGCGCTCCGTCGACGTCTCCTCCCAGGAGGCGGTGGTCGAGGGCTTCGAGGCACTGGTCGCCGAGTTTGGCCGCATCGACACCGTCATCGCCAACGCCGGCATGCCGCCCAATACCCGCTCGATCCTCACCGCCACCGCGGAGCAGTACCACGAGCTGCTGGCCACCAACATGCACGGCGCGTTCTACACCCTGCAGGAGGGCGCCAAGCGCATGGTGGCGCGCGCCGAGGCCGGAGAGCCCGGTGGCTCGCTGATCTTCTGCGGCAGTCTGTCGATGTTCCAGGGCGTGCCCGGCATCGTCTCCTATGCCGCGGCCAAGGGCGGTATCGGCGCCGTGATGCGCTGCATGGCGGTGGAGCTCGGCCCCCACGGCATCCGCTGCAACACCATCGCACCGGGCTATATCAAGACCGGTTTCTCCGGCGGCCGCGACGATGGCGCCGTGCAGCCCCCGGAAGAGTGGTCGGACCTGGACAAGTACTTCGTCACCAAGAACGCCATCCCCCGCCCGGGCTTCCCGGCGGACTTCGAGGGCATCGCGGCCTACCTGGCCAGCGACGCCTCCGCATGGCACACCGGCGACACCATCGTCATCGACGGTGCCTCCCTGATCAAACTCTGAGCTGGAGGACAGCAACATGCGCCACGTACTGAACATTCACGAGGTCGACGACGCCCGCCTGGACGAAGTCGCCCTCCCCACACCCGGCAGCAAGGACGTGATGGTCAACGTCAAAGCCTGCGGCATCTGCGGCTCGGACCTCAGCTACATCAAGATGGGAGGCATCATGCGCCAGCCCGGCGGTGTCACCCCCATCGGCCACGAGGCCGCGGGCGAGGTGACGTTTGTCGGCGACGAAGTCCAGGGTGTGAGCGTAGGCCAGCGGGTGGTCATCAACCCCATGCAGACCCCCAGCATGATTGGCAGCGGCGGCCCGGAAGGCGCCTTCACCGAGCAACTGCTGGTGGCGGACGCCCGCGTCGGCGACAGCCTCCTGCCCATCCCGGACGACCTGCCCTACGACATCGCGGCGCTGACCGAGCCGCTGGCGGTGGCCATGCACGGCGTCAACCGCGCCGAGGTGAAGCCGGGCGACAAGGTGGTGGTGTTCGGCTGCGGCCCGATCGGCCTGGGCATGGTGTTCTGGCTGCTGGAGCGCGGCATCACCGACGTGGTGGCGCTGGATCTGTCCGAGGAACGCCTGGAACGCGCCCGCGCGCTGGGTGCCCAGGCAGCGCTCAACCCCGCCGAGGTGGACCTCACCGAAAAACTCTACGAGCTGCACGGCCGCACCCGCATCCTCAACCGCGAGGCGGTGGGCACCGATGCCTTCATCGACGCCGCCGGCGCGCCGAACATCCTGATGCAGGTGATCGGCATGGCCAAGTTCCACGCGAAGCTGGTGATCACCGCGGCCTACATGAAGCCGGTGGAGGTCCACCTGGGCGCCATGCTCACCACCGAGATGAGCATCACCACTGCCATGGGCTACCCCACGGAGATGCCCGAGGTGGTGGCCTCCCTGCCGCGCCTGAAAGACAAGCTGCGGCCGATGATCAGCCACCACTTCCCGCTGGACCAGGTGGTCGAGGCGCTGCAGACCGCGGCCTCCCCCTCCTCGGCCAAGGTCATGATCGACATCAACGGGGGCTGACAGCATGGCAGACAACAATAACGACAAGCCGCTGCTCGCCTCCCTGGTACAGGCCGGCGACCAGCAGACCGAAGCCGTCGCGATCACCGACTACATCCACATGGCGAAGGACATCTCCAACGCCTACCTGGTCAACACCGCAGACGGCGACGTGCTGGTGAACACCGGCTTCATGGGCAGCGTGGAGCGCAACAAGGCTGTGCTCGGTCCCGCGCGCAGCGGCGCCCTGCGCAACATCGTGCTGACCCAGGCCCACGCGGACCACTACGGCGGCGTACCCGCTTTCCTGGAAAACGGCACCCAGGTCATCACCGGCGGCAGCTTCACCGACACCTGCGACTACTTCCGCATGCTGGATGCCTGCCTGCGCCGGCGCTCCGGGGTGCTCTGGTCCGGCACCGTGCAGAGCCGGGACCTGCAGGTCCCGGTGGTAATCCCCGACATCGCCGTCGACGAGCACTACGCCTTCGAGGTCGGCGGGCGGCGCTTCGAGGTCATCGCCACCCCCGGCGGCGAATCCCTCGATGCCGTGGTGCTGTGGCTGCCCGACGAGCGGGTGGTATTCACCGGCAACCTGTTCGGCCCGGTGTTCCTGTCCATGCCCAACCTGTCCACCGTGCGCGGCGACAAGCTGCGCTCGGCAAAGCGCTACCTGTCCTCGCTGGAGCGCGTGCGCGAACTCGGCCCCGAGCTGCTGATCACCGGGCACGGCGACCCCATCGCCGGCGCGGACAACATCCGCGCCGGCCTGGACAAGATGCACGGGGCGGTGAGCTTCGTCCACGACGCCACCGTCGAGGGCATGAACGCCGGCAAGGACATGTATACCCTGATGGCCGAGATCCAGCTCCCCGAGGCGCTGAAGATCGGCGAGTTCCACGGCAAGGTGAGCTGGGCGGTGCGCAGCGTGTGGCAGGAGTACCTCGGCTGGTTCCTGCTGGAAACCCCGGCGGAAATGTACCCGGTCCGCCGCAGCGCCGTGGACGCCGACCTCGTCGAGCTGGCCGGCGGCGCCGCTGCACTGGCGGCCCGCGCACAGCAGAAGCTGGAGGCCGGCGAGCCGGTACAGGCAATGCACCTGGTCGATATCGTCCTGTCCACCGACCCCGCGAACGGCGCGGCGCTGGCGGTGCGCAAGGGCGCATTGCAGTTGCTCATGCAGCGCTCCGGCGGCTCCAACCTCAGCGAGGTGATGTGGCTGAAGACCGACCTGACCGCGACCGAGGTCGCGCTGGAAGACAGCCACTGACCGCTTCCCCCGAGGGGGAATCGCCTCAGCGCGGCCTGGCGACCAGCCGGCCGATCAGCAACACCCCGAGCACCACCACCGCGCCGCCCAGCGCGGCCACCCCCATCCAGGTCAGCGGCGCCGGCACGGCGCCCGCCTCCCGGGCGGCCAGCCCGCTGACCAGGTAGAACATGAACGCGTAGTTGTTGAACAGCATTGGCAGGGCCTCGCCCAGCGCGACGATGGCGTAAACCACCAGGCAGACGAACAACAGCTTTGCCGGCCACAGCCCCAGCGCCGGGCCGGCCCAGCGCACGAACTCCACCGTGGCCATGTAGCAGGCGATCCCCACCAGGGCCCCCAGCAGCAGGTGCGGCGCGCGCTGGCGATTCATGTGCGCCTCGAAGAAGAAAATCATCACCAGGAACAGCGGCCATGCGGGCAGCTTCAGCTGGTGCAGGGCCAGCTCCAGTACAGCGATGAAGGCAATCAGGTAAACGCCGAATAGCAGGCGGGTTTTATTCAGGACAGGCTTGGGCATGCCGGGGGGCTCCAGGGGTTATTATTGTGGGCTGTTACGAGCTGGCCGTGTGCCAAGCATCCCCGGCCGCGCGGGCGCGGACAATCACCAAAGCAGCCGGATCGATTGGCGAGAACGCGCGGCCGGATCGCCTGTGTAGGAGCCTGCTACGCAGGCGATCACGCGCTGTAGGAGCGCGTTTCACGCGCGATCGCCTGCGTAGCAGGCTCCTACAGGCCGGTCCTGTCGACTTTATAGATAGTAAATGCTATCTTTACCCGATCACTACCGGAGGCCACCTTGCCAGCGCCCACTCGCAGCACCAACCCCCCGGCGCGCCGCCCGCGCCGCTCTGCCGACGAGATCATGGCGCGGCTGCTGGAGGCCGCCCGCGAGGAATTCAGCCGCGCCGGTTACCGCGGCGCCACCACCGCCGCCATCGCCCGCGGCGCCGAGGTCACCGAGGCCCAGCTGTTCCGCTACTTCGATTCCAAGGCCGCGCTGTTTCGCGCCGCCGTATTCGAGCCTCTCAACGAACGCTTCGCCGCGTTCAACGCCAGTCGGCTGGAGGGCGTGCCGGCGCCGGACGACTTGCGCGAGGGGGCCAGGCAGTACATCGGCGAACTGCAGGCCTTCATCCGCGACAACCGCCAGTTGCTAATTTCCCTGCTGGTCGCCGAAGCCTGCGACCACGACGATATCCAGGGAATGGGCGATGTCGAGGCGCTGGGCGGCTACTTCAACAGCGGCGCGACCATCATGGCCGGCCGCCTCGAGGGCATGGCGCGCGTGCGCCCGGACCTGATGGTGCGCGTCTCATTTGCCGCGGTGCTGGCCAATGTGCTGTTCCGCGACTGGATTTTCCCCGGTGGAATGGCGCGGGACGACGAGATCAGCACCGCGGTCATCGATTTTGTGATCGACGGCATCAACGCGAATCCCCAGTAATTCAGCGAGTAATTCCATGGCTTCACCTGACATGCATCGACTGGCCCGCGAATTTTTCGCCGCCGTCGGCCGCGGCCAACTGCCCGACTCTCTGGTCACCCCCGACATGAGCGCCTGGACCCTGTCCGGCGGCGACACCGACCTGGCGCGCTTCGCCGGCGGCGTAAAGCTGCTGGCGGCGGTAGTCGCACCCGGCGCACTGGTCTACGACATCGCTTCGATTACCGCCGAGGATGACCGCGTGGTTGCCGAGGTCCGCTCGGACTGGCCACTGGTAAACGGGCAGCGCGCGCAGAATCACCACGTATTCGCCTTCCGCGTACGCGATGGCCGTATCGCCCACGTGGCGGAATACATGGACACGACGGTACCGAAGACCGTCATCGGCCCGGCGATACAGGCCCTGCTGCAACAGATGCAAGCCCAATCGACGGGTGATGCGCAGTGACGCAGGCCGGCAGCAGCGGGCCGAAGGTCATTATCGCCGGCAGCGGCCACGGTATTCGCGTACACCTGCCGGCCCTGCGTGAAACCGGCTTCGAGGTCGTCGGCCTGCTCGGCACGGACGCGGAGCGCACCGCGCGCCGGGCGGAACGCAACGGGATTCCCGCCGCCTTCACCGATATCGATCACGCCATCGAATCCACCGGCGCCACCGCCGTGACCGTCGCCAGCCTGCCGGCCAGCCACGCCCAGGTGGTGCGCGGCGCGCTGCGCCACGGCTGCCACGTGGTCTGTGAAAAGCCCTTCACCCGCGATGCCGCCGAGGCGCGGGAGCTGCTGGATGCAGCCGAAGCAGCGGGCGTGGTGCACCTGATGGGAAACCAGCTGCGCGCCATGCCGGACCGGCTCGCGGCGCGCCGCGCCATCGCCGCCGGCATGATCGGCGAACCGCGCTACCTCACCTTCCTGCAGCACACCAACATGCTCGCCGACATCGACACCCCCTGGCCGCAGTGGTGGTTCGACGCGGACGCCGGCGGCGGCTGGCTGGGCGCCTCGGGCTCACACATGATCGACCACGTACGCAGCTGGCTGGGGGAGTTCGAGTCGCTGAGCGCCGCCCTGCCCGTGGTCGCCGATCGCAGCGGCGTGCCGGAGGATTCCTTCAACATCCGCTTCCGCCTGGCCAGCGGCGTGCAGGGCCTGCTCACCCAGACCGCCGCGGACTGGGGGCCGATGGCCTCGATTACCAAAGTGGTGGGCAGCAGGGGCAGTATCTGGCTGGATGCCGGCCGCGCCTGGATCGCGGACCGCGACGGCCAGCGCGAGCTGCCGATCCCGGAGGAGGACCGGCTGGTCGAGATGGCGCCCAGCGAGGATCCGCGCAGGAAATACCTGCACGTGGAGTTGCCGCCCACCCTCAAGCTGTTCGCCACCTGGCGCGCCGCCATCGAGGGCCGCGGCGACACCGGGCCCTTCGCCACCTTCGCCGACGGCCTGGCGGCGATGCAGGTGATGGACGCGGTGCGCCAGTCGGCCCGCGAAGACGGCGCACGGGTCGCCGTCGCCCGCTGAGATGCGCCGCTCCCGCCGGCGCTGGTGGCAGGCAGGCCCGGCCCTGCTGCTCCCGGTCCTGTTGCTATCCGCCCTCGCCGGCCAGGCCCGGGCAGAGGCGGTGCCGGGGCAGCCCTGCGTCGTACTGCTGCACGGCCTGTGGCGCACGGAACTGTCGATGAAGGCGGTACAGTGGAAGCTGGAATCCGCCGGCTTCACCGTGGCCAACCTCACCTACCCCTCCCTCACTCACCCCATCCAGGAGCTGGCGCAGCTCGCCGTCAACGAGGGCCTGCAGCAGTGCCGCGAGGCGGGCTTCGACCGATTCGATTTCGTCACCCACTCGCTGGGCGGCATACTGCTGCGCCAGTACCTCGCCCACGACGAGATACCCGGCCTGCGGCGCGTGGTCATGCTGGCGCCGCCCAACCAGGGCAGCCAGATGGCCGACTTCGTGAACTCGCAGGCGCTGCTGCAACGCTTCGAGCCGGTGCCGGTTGCACAGCTGGGCACCGGCGAGGATTCCCTCCCGCAGCAGCTCGGGCCGGTGGATTTCACGGTGGGGGTAATCGCCGGCAACCTCAACCTGCGGCCGCCTCTGCCGGGCATTCCGCAGGAACCCAGCGACGGCACCGTCACGGTGGAGGAGACCCGGGTCGCCGGCATGGTGGACTTTATCGAGGTGGGCGCCACCCACAGCTTCATCATGTGGAACACCGGAGTGCTCGACCAGGTGGTGTACTTCCTGCAGAACGGCCATTTCGATCACACGGAACCTGCGCCGCCAGTGCCCGCCGAACCGCACGGTCCGCCGGGCCGCTGATCTCGTGGCAAAAGGCTCCTACGGTCAGTCCGAGACGTGGCCGGTCAGGTAGGGTGAGAGGTCGCGGACTTCAATTTCGTCCAGCGAAGTGGGCGAACCCGAAAGCCACATCACGATGCGCCGACCATCGGTGAAGTACGGGTCGCCAGTGAGATTCTGGCGCGGGGCGTCGTAGGGCGCCGCACCGACACCGCCGACATAACCGAAGCCCAGCACGCCCTCGCTGTAGGCCAGGTCCTCCAGCAGGAACTCCCGGGTCTCGTCGACATCGGGATCGATTTTGTGGGTGGTGATGGTGCGCCAGGTCAGCCGCACGCCGATATCGCGGCTGATCTGGCCGACCCAGACCGGCTTGCCCTGGTAGGTCATCGGCGTCAGCCACAGCCGCAGGTGATTGCGCTCGTTGATACTGGAACGGGCTCGCTGCAACGCGACATCCTGCGCGCGGCCGAACACGTACAGCGCGCTCACCGGTGAGTAGCGGTAGCGCCCGCCGGTCACCGCCGAGGCAGCGGTTTTCATCAGGCTCTGGGCGTAGATGGTTTCGGTCTCGTCCCAGCCGGCGCGCATGAAGGCGTAGTACGCGTCTTCGATGTCGCCAATCAGCACCAGGTTGAGCGGGTCGCCGCGGTCCTCTCCCGAGGCGTCGCGCACGCAGCAGGGCAGGCGCTCGAGTTCGGCAACCAGCTCGGGCAAGGTCAACTCGTGCAGCTGGTCCTTGCTGTAGAGCTTATCCAGGTCCACCTCGTAGTGATCCAGCTTGAGGCCCGGCACCGGGACGAAGAAACTCACACGGTAGGGTTTCTCGCCGCCCACCACATCCACATTGAACGACTTGGTGCCCTCGTCCACCCGGGTAAAGATGTAGCCCGAGCGGACACTGTTCGGCGGCAGCATCACCCGCCGGATGGCGCTGCGCTCCAGCACCTGGTCAGCGCTCTCGGAGTCCGCCGTACCACTGGCCAGCAGGGCTTCCCGTGGCGCGTAGTAAGCCGGGTCCATGCCCATGGGCGTGAGGTAGCGCACCTCGTCGCTGTTGTTGTGCACGCGTACCCAGATAGGCTGCACATTGCGGGCATACAGGTCGGAGCCAAATACCTCCCGGGTCTCATCCGCGCTGGGCACCGCGACCTCGACGGCGATCTCCCCCTGGCGCTGCTCCTGCACGCGATCGATCGGCGGTGGCACCGGCCGCGGGTCTACGGGGGCGTCCTCCGCAGCCAGCGCCGCCCCCATCCAGACGAGGAGGGCCGCGGCGAGCAATCCATGCGAAGCGTATCGGCTCACGGTTTCCCCTCGCCCTGCTCGAACTCCCGGTTGAACAGGGATTGCGGGGCGCCGAGGTCGACCGGCGTTTCCGGGACGGCTATGACATAGCGCAGGCCGTCGGTGAAGTAGCCGATACCGTCGAAGGTGATGCGCGGCTGTTCCTGGCTGGCGGCGCCGGCGCCAGTGACGACGCCGATGCCGTCGAGGGACTGGTTGTACCAGAAATTCTGCAGCAGGAAGCGCGCCGCGCTGTCCACGTCCGCGGCGACGCTCTCGCGCATGAAGCGCTTGAGGAATGCGGAATTGCGCAGGATCTCGAGGCTGTCCAGGCCCCCGGCCAGCGCCTTGTTGACCTCGCGGTAATACACCTGGCCGATCCACACCGGGGTGCCGTCGACCTCCCACGGCGCCAGCCAGACATGCAGGTTGAGCATCTCCTTGCCGCCCGGGCGGTCGAGGAAGAAGATCGCGTCCGGCCCGCGACCCATGAACTGGTGCTTGCGGGCGTTGGCCAGCATCAGCGAATCCGCCCGGCTCTCCAGCCACTGGCCGCGCAGCAGGGCGCGGCGCAGTGCCAGCGGCGTGGCGACAAACACGACATTGAGCGGCCCGCCGTCCAGGGACTGCTCCGGCCCGGTGGCACAGCAGTCAAATTCGTTTTCCAGCAGCGTCTTCAGGCCGGGATAGTCGAGCTCGCGAATCTCTTCCGGCGCATACAGGTGGGCGAAGTCCACCGTGGTGTAGTCCGCCTCGAAGCCGGGTATCGGTACGAAAAAGGTAAAGTTATAGCCCCGGTGCGCGCTGAAGATGTCGAGGTTGAAGCCCTTGGTACCGCGGCGCAGGTGGGTGAACACGAAACCGGAGGTGCTGCCGCCCGGCGGTATGGAGCGATGCAGGCCGTTGTCGTAGAACCAGCGCTGCATCTGCTCGTAGCCGCTGCTGCTGAAGCGTCCGCGGTTCATGTAGGCGACCTCGATCGGCGAGTAGTAGTCCCGGTCGATACTGCGCAGGGCGATGCGGGCGGGCTGCTCGCCGTGGTTTTCCACCGTCAGCCATACCGGCTGTATGCCCTGGCCGTAGAGGTCCAGGCCGGTGAGCAGTTTTGTCTCGGCCGCGTCGGGGACGGCGGCGGTGACGCTGATCGAACCGCTGACCTGGGTCTGGCTGCGCGCCAGGAAACCGGCCTCTCGCGGGTCGCTGCCCCTGAACGGCTGCATGCCGCAGCCGGCGAGCGCCACCAGCAACAGGACCGCCAGGAGACGCTGTGCCCCCGTGGCGAACAGCGCTCCGGACGGGTTCAATACTGGTCCTTCGGTCCGAGTTTCATGAGTATGTTCATCACCCGCTGCAGGCTGTCGCGGGCAGGCTGGGTGTCCCGGGTTTCCTCGGCGTCCTGCCAGCGCAGCGCCCCATCCTCGTCGCGGAAGACACGCCAGGCGTTCTCACCGGACATGTCGCGCTCGATTACCGCCGCCATGTCAGCGGCCAGCTCCGGCGAGTCGACGATGGCACCCATCTCCGTGTTGATCTTGGCAGAGCGCGGGTCCAGGTTCATGGAACCGACAAACACCCAGCGCCGGTCCACCACCGCGGTCTTGCTGTGCAGGCCGGTGAACTTCGCCTTTACCGGCGCCACGTCGACCACGGTCGACTGGATGGCCGGGTCGGAGCGCATCTCGTGCAGGTCCACCCCGGCGTCCAGCAGCGCGCCGCGCCAGGGCTCGTAGTGGCTGTTCACCGCCGGCACGTCGTGGGAGGCCAGCGAATTGGTGAGCAGGCGGATTTTCACCCCGCGCTCGGTCAGCCCGTACAGGAAATCCACCGATTTTTCCGCGGGAATCACATAGGCGTTCATGATCAGCAACTCGTGCTGTGCCCGGTTGAAGAAATTGAACATCCCCGAGATGACGTTCTGGTCGATCCGTTCCTCCGCCGTCTGGTCGAAGACCATCTCGCTGGTGCCGTAGCGCAGCTGCGCCGCCTGTTCGTGAATCTCCTTTGTCCAGTCCCTGGGCTCGCGCGGGAACTGCTCCAGCTCCGGCGCCTGCGCCACATTTTCCTGCAGTTCCTCCCATTGCTGCTTCGCCTTCTTCGCATCCGCGGTGGTGGTGAGGTTGACCGCCGAGACCACCCAGTCGCTGTTCCAGAAACTGTCGAACATCTCCCCCGCCTGCTGCGCCACCGGTCCAAAGCCCAGCAGGTCGGTGTCGTGGAAGTTGTAGAGGTGGCTGAGGCCGAAGTAGTGGTCGCCGAGATTGCGCCCGCCGATGATCACCGCCCTGCCGTCGACAATCATCAGCTTGTCGTGCATGCGGGTGTTGAGGCGCTCCATCTCCGCCAGCATCTGCCCGGCGCGCCCCGCCAGGCTGCCGCGCTCGGACCAGGGATTGAAGATGCGGAACTGGATGTTGGGGTGCGACTGCAGGTTGGCGATGATCTGGTCCTGGCCCTGCAGCAGCAGGTCGTCGACCACCAGCCGCACCTTCACGCCGCGGTCCGCCGCCAGCACGGCGCGCTGCAGGATGATGCTACCGGTGACGTCGGGGTACCAGAGGTAGGTCTGGATATCCAGGGAAGAGGTCGCGGAGTCGATCAGGGCGAGGCGCCAGTAAAGGGCGGACTTGCTGGTGTCGAGAATGCGGAAGCCGGAGGTCTGCGCGTCGTGGCTGGCGGCGATGTTATCGCCGATTTCCGCCAGCAGGCCCTCCTGCGCTGGTGGCAGTGCGTAGCTGGGTGGCGCTTTCACCAGGTTCTCTTTAAGGCCGCCGCTGGAACAGCTGCCGAGCAGGACGAGCGCAACGCATGTGAGCAGCGCCGTGAGCCGGAGACCCCGGCCCGTGCGCCCCGTAACCGCCAAGCCCGTATTGCGCATCACTTTCCTCCCGTCGGTTTTATACCCGGCTGACACTTTAAATAGCAAACAACCGGTGAGCCTGCCACCGAGAGGGAGTGATGCGCCGCCGGGGCGAACCGGCGGCAGGGGGAATCAGAAGCGCTGTACCTGCTTGCCGACGATGCGGTCGCGCACCTTCCAGAACAGATTGTCCGGGTTCACCACCACGATGAATATGCGGCGCAGGTGGTCTTCCGGGCAGCTGATCGGCCGCACCGCGTGCCAGGAGTGGTCGGTACGCAGCATCAGCGAGCTGTAGTTGCCGATGGACTCGCACTCGTGGATGCCATCGAACTCGTCGTAGTCCGGCGCCGAGTTGAAATCGAGACGGCCGCCGTCGTCCAGCACCAGGGTGGAGCCGCCCCAGGCCGGGTCCCACTCCTCTTTCGAGTTGAAGTAGAACAGGTGGGAGCCGTGCTCGCGGCGGGCGTCGCAGTGGGGCGACACATCGCAGCCGGTGGGTGTGTAGTGCCAGTGGAAGCGGAACTCGATTTTCTTCGCGCCCAGCAGCCGGGCGATCTCGCGGCGGTAATCGTCCGAGCACAGCTCGTCGATGAACGTCTTCCACGGCGCCGGCACCGGCATGTCCGGGGTGTACTCCAGCGAGTAGCGGTCGTGGGGCGCCTGCCCCGCGCGGCGCTCGTAGCCGAATTTTTTCTCGAACATCTCCAGCGGCGGCATGTTCGCCAGCAGTTCGTCGAAGCCCTCGGGCGTTATCACGCCCTCGGCGTTGTAATACGGGTAGGGGCGAATGGCGAGGAATTCCTCGCGGCCCAGCGTTCGCAGTCGTTCGATATCCAGGTACTTCATGCGGCCTGAGCCTCCAGTGAAGGGGTGCGCTCGAGCACCTCGAATGCGTCGTGACGCACGTGATTGCGGGCGATTTCCTCGCGCACCAGCGTTTCGCTGACCTGGCCGGAATCCAGGCACTCGCGCAACAGGCCGAAAAAGAACTGCTCCTGGTGCGGGTCGGGGTGCGGGTGGTAGCGGCCCAGCAGGCCGTACTCGCCGAACATCTTCGCCCGCAGGCGGTTGAGGGACGCGAGCAGCGGTTTGTCCCTGAACTTGTCCGCCGGGGTGTAATCCACCGGCAGGCCGGTCTTCCAGGGCTGGGTGCGGCGCTTGGTGTTGTGCAGCAGGCGGGTATTCGCATCCAGGTGGTCGAAATCGTTCCAGCAGTCTTCCAGGTAGCCGATGGTGGCCGGATCCTCATAGGCCAGTACCATCCACTCCTTGTAATCCTTCTCGAAGGCGAACAGTTCGGCAAACTGCGCCGGTGCGTCCCAGTGGCGCAGCTTCGCGCAGTCCATCAGCATCACGCTGGTGGCGACCTGGTAGGACTTGCCCTCCTTGCCCGAGCGGTGGCGGCCCATCACGGCGGCGTCGCCCATGTCGCGGTTGAACAGCTCGCAGATATCGCCCACCGCGAACACGTCCGGGTCGGTGAGCACCGCGCGGCCGCTGTAGTTCATCAGCGACGGCGGGGTGAAGCGCAGCGGGGTGAAGGACTGCAGGTCGTCCATGCGCCACACCCGGGTGGTGCCGCCGCGCAGGAAGGGCTGGCCCTCGCGCTCGGCGAGCCAGGGATGGTCGCGGGTGTGGATGAAGCGGATGTCGAAGCTGTCCGGGTCGGACGCGTTGCGGCGGAAGGAGTGCGCCGCCACCAGCGCGCCCAGCCACTGGCGCTCGTTGGTGTGGATGAAGACGCAGTTTTCCATGCTCGAAACCTTAGGGCCTGTTCACACTATCTGAGCTGTCCCTGCCGCCACTGTAGTTGCGTCCAGCTAGGCAGGAATCGCGCAGTGTGGTGGGCCCACATAAGCGATTTCTAACGACGCTGGGCGCAACTACAGTGACGGCCCTTCGGGTTGAGCCAGAATTAGCGCTACTCGTCGTTGCTCGTCGTTTATTTGGAATAACCAAACCGCTCTCCTCGCGCCTCGATTAGCGCTAATTCTGGCTCAACAGGGTCAGCTCAGATAGTGTGAACAGGCCCTAGTTGGCGCGCTCCGCGCTGGTATAGCCGAAGGCCGGCAACAGGCGGGAGTCTACCATGGCGTTCAATTCCGCCACCTGATCGTCGTCAAAATAATCGCGGTAGCCGCCGACCTTGGCCTTGCGCACCTTGTAGGTGTTGGGGTCGTTGACGTCCTTGGCCTGCACCCGGCTGCCGCTGCGCCAGAAGTAGTTCTCCTGCTCCTTTTTACGCAGGTTCTCGACCGAGGCGAACTCGGCGGTGTCGCGCAGGTATTCCGCGTTGGGCTCCATGCCGAGGAAGCTGACGATCCGCGCCATCTCGGCCTCGGGATCGGCGCGCAGGTCCTCGTAGCGCACCACCAGCAGTTCCTTGATCTTCGGCAGTTCCCGCGCCCACACATTCATGAAGTCGATGATGTGGCCCAGCCCCTGGCCCTCGTGCTTGACGAAGTCGTACACGGAGATGTCCGCCTCGTGCTCGGGGTAGTTGTTCATCGACTTCTTCTCCGGGCGCATGCGGTACTTCCACTGGTGGAACTGGGAGACCGCCACGTCGATGGGGTTGCGCACCAGCAGCACGGTCTTCTTGTCGTAGAAGTCCGCCTTGGAGTCGACGTTACCGGTGAAGCCGCGCAGGTAGTTGTCGTGGGTAAAGAAGATCTTCGGTATGTCCTTGTTGAGCTTGGTGTAATTGTCGAAGCCCATCAGGATGTTGTCCGGCAGCTTGTACACCAGCTGGTAGTAGCGCGAGATCATCACCCGCACCCAGGTGCGGCCGCTCTTGCCGTAGGAGGCGAAGATGTACTGGCAGCGGTTGTACTTCCAGAATTCCTCCCGGCCGCGGCGCCAGCGCTCCAGCTTGTGGGCCTGCTCCTCGGGGAGGAACACGCAAATAAAACGCACCAACCACTTGGTCAGGCGCTTGATGATCATGTGCATGGGCAATCCCCAGTTCGGGACTCTTCAGAAGCGGCGAACTGTAGCGGATGAGGGGGGCTTTCTCAATACGACGGTAATTTTGCCAAAGTGGACGCTAACCTGCCCGGGCGCTCCCCGGCCCTGCCGCAATCCTACTCGGGCGGCAGAGTGCGGCCGCCGTGGACGCGCTCGCGCAGGGTCTGCACCAGCTTGAAGAACACCGGCACCAGCAGGGTACCGCCGACGGAGGCCATCAGCGCGCCGCCGAACACCGCCAGGCCCAGCGAGACGCGGCTGGCGGCGCCCGCCCCGGTCGCGATGACCAGCGGGAACACCCCCACCACGAAGGACAGGCCGGTCATCATCACCGGGCGAAAGCGCAGGCGGGCGGCCTGCAGGGTCGCCTCCTGCAGGTCCAGGGCGTCGCGCTCGCGCAGGGTCTTGGCAAACTCCACGATCAGGATGGCCACCTTGGCGGACAGGCCGACCAGCAGCACCAGCCCGATCTGGCCGTAGAGGCTCAGGGGCTCGCCGCCCAGGGCGAGCGCCGCCAGCGCGCCGAGCAGCGCCACGGGCACCGCGAGGATGATGGCGATCGGCAGACTGAAGGACTCGTACAGCGCCACCAGGAACAGGAAGGTGAACACCAGCGAGAGCCCCATCGCCACCGGCGCCAGGTTGCCCGAATTGCGCTCCTCGAAGCTGGAATCGGTCCACTCGTAGCGGTAGCCCGGCAGCAGCGCCTGCGCCGAGACCGCCTCCATGGCATCCATGGCCTGGCCGGAGCTGTAGCCGGGGGCGGGCTGGCCGCTGACAGTCGCCGCGTCGTAGGTGTTGTAGCGGTAGAGCACGTCCGCGCCCTGCACCGGGCGGGTGGACACCAGCGCGGACATGGCCACCATTTCGCCGCTCTTGCTGCGCACGTAGAGCTTGCCGAGGTCCCCCTCGGTCTGGCGGTAGCCGGCCTCCGCCTGGGCCATCACCCGGTAGGTCTTGCCGAACAGGTTGAAATCGTTGATATAAAAGCCGCCGAGTTCGGTTTGCAGGGTGGTGAAGATATCGCTGATGGAAACCCCCAGCGCCTTCGCCCGGGTGCGGTCCACCTCCAGCCAGATCTGCGGGTAGTCGGCGCGGAAGGTGGAAAAGGCCCGCCCGATGGCGGGCGAGGCGTTGGCCTGCTGCAGCACCGGGCCCAGCATGCCCGCCATCTGCTGGGCGCCGCGGGCCTGGGTGTCCTCCAGCACGTAGGAAAAGCCCGCCACCGCACCGAGACCGGGAATCGCCGGCGCGCCGAACACCACCACGTCGGCCTCGCCCAGGGCGGACAGCTTCTGCTGGTACTTGCGCTGCAGGGCGAACTGCTGCATCGACGGGTCGCTGCGCTCCTCCCAGGGCTTGAGCTTGACGATCAGCATCCCCGCATTGGACTGCAGGGCGGTGTTGAGCAGGCTGTAGCCGTTGACACTGAGCACCAGCTCCACCGCCGGGTCGCCGGCGACGGCGGCGTACATGTCGTCCATCACCCGCTGGGTGCGGTTCAGCGAGGCCGCCGCCGGCAGCTGCACGTCGACCATGAAGAATCCCTTGTCCTCCTGCGGGATGAAGCTGCCGGGCACCAGCCGGAACAGCAGCGCGAGCAGGCCGAACAGGGCCGCGATCAAGAGACTGCTCATCACCAGGTGGCGGGCGAGGAAGTCGACCACCGCCACGTAACCGCGGGTGACGACGGCGAACATGCGATTGAAGCCGCGGATCACGATGTTGGGCCGGTGCTCACCCCCGCGCAACAGCATGACGCACAGGGCCGGGCTGAGGCTGAGGGCGTTGACCGAGGAGATCAGCACCGAGATCACCAGCGTCGCGCCGAACTGGGCGAACATCTGCCCGGTGATCCCCGGCAGCGCCATGGTCGGGGCGAACACCGCCGCCAGCACCAGCGAGGTGGCCACGATGGGCGCCGCCACCTCGTCCATTGCCTTCTCCGTGGCAGCGCGTGGCTCCAGCCCCTCGTCGTGCATCAGGCGCTCGACGTTCTCCACCACCAGGATGGCGTCGTCCACCACCACGCCGATGGAGAGGATCATGGCGAACAGGGTGACGGTGTTGATGGTCATGCCGAAGACATGCAGCGCGGCCAGCGTGCCGATCACCGCCACCGGCACGGCCACCGTGGGCACCAGTGTCGCCCGCAGGTTGCCCAGGAAGAGATAGGTGACGAGGATGACCAGCGCGATGGTGAACAGCAGGGTGAGCACGGTCTCCTCGAGCGAGGCCGCGATGAACAGCGTGGTGTCGTGGCCGATGACGTAGTCCACCCCCTCGGGGAAGGAGGGCTGCAGGGCCGCCATGCGCGCGCGTACCCGCTCCGCGGTCTCCAGGGCGTTGGCGTCGCCGAGCTTGTAGATCGCCAGCAACACCCCCGGACGGTTGTTGAACTCGCCGTAGCCCTTGTAGGCCTGCGCGCCCAGTTCGACGCGCGCCACGTCCCTGAGCCGCAGCACGGAGCCCTGCTCGTCGCTGCGCAGGATGATATTGCCGAACTCCTCCGGGCTGGACAGCCGCCCCTGGGTTTTCAGCACGTACTGGAATTGCGTGGTATCGGGGTTGGGGGGGCCGCCGAGCTGCCCCACGGCGGCCTGGACATTCTGCTCGCGCACCGCGGCGAGCACCTGCTCGACGCTGATCCTGTTGGCATTGAGCTTCAGCGGGTCCAGCCAGATGCGCATGCCGTAATCCAGCGCGCCGACGATGGAGGCCTCCCCCACACCGGGAATGCGCGCCAGCTCCCCGGTGACATTGAGGCTGGCGAAGTTGGACAGGAAGATGCCGTCGAAGCGCTCGTCCGGCGAGTAGAGGTTGACCACCATCAGCATGTCCGGCGAGCGTTTCTTGACGCTGACGCCGCGCTGGCGCACCTCCTGCGGCAGCCGCGGCTCCGCCAGCGCCACCCGGTTCTGCACGTCGACCTGCGCCAGGGCGGGGTCGACGTCGATGCCGAAGGTCACCGTCAGGGTATAGCTGCCGTCGCTGGCGGATTTCGAGGACATGTACACCATGCCCTCGGCGCCGTTGACCTCGTCCTCGATGGGCGAGGCGACGGCTTGTTTCACGGTCTCGGCGCTGGCGCCGGGGTAGTTGGCGCGCACCACGATTTTCGGTGCGGTGATGTCGGGGTACTGGTCCACCGGCATGATCATGCCCGCCAGCACGCCCAGCAGGGTGATCAGCGCCGAGATCACCAGGGCGAAGCGCGGGCGGCGAATAAAGAAATGTGGGCTCATGGCCGGCGCTGTGTCCCCGTCGCCATCAGTTCGCCGCGGCTACCTGCACCCGGCTGCCCGGTGCGATGCGCTCGGCGCCGCGGACGATGAGTTTCTCGCCCGCCTCGAGGCCCTGGCGCACGGACCAGTCGGCGCCGTCGCGAATGCCTACCTCGATATTGCGGCGCCGCGCGACCTCGCCGTCGATGACCAGCACGTAGTGACCCTGCTGATCCTGCAGCACTGCCTGCTGGGGAATGAAAACACCGGTAACCGCCTGCACCGCCTCCCCGCGGACCGTCACGCTCTGCCCCGGCAGCAGGATCTGGTCCGGGTTCGGGAACAGGCCGCGGGCGACGATCATCCCGGGCGCGGCCTTGGCGCTGTGGTCCCAGGCCTGGAATTTGCCCGGGTAGGGGTACTCCCCGCCGCCGGCGAGGACGATGCCGACCGTCAGCTCGGGCACCTGCTTGCCCTCGGCTTCCAGCTTGCGGCGCAGCAAGGCGAAGCGATTGTAGGTCCCCTGGTCGACCGCCACCGTGACGTACATCGGGTCCAGCTGGACCAGCTCGAAAAGGGGGCGGGGGGAAAGGCTGCTGACGAGGTCGCCGACGGCGTGCTCCGGCGGGCTGATGCGGCCGCTGAAGGCGGCGGTAATCCGCGTGCGATCCAGGTTCAGCTGCGCCTGCTGCAGCGCCGCCTCGGCCTGCGCGACGGCGGCTTTGGTGGCGTCCAGCCTGGCCCGGGCACTGTCGTAATCGAGCCTGGAGATGAAGCCGTCCGGCATCAGGTCTTCCGCGCGCTTCCAGTTCCCCGCGGCCTCGGTTTGCGCGGCGCGGGCCGCGTCCAGCTCGGCCTTCGCCGCGGCGAGCGCCGCCTGGTATTCGGCAGGGTCCAGCTCGACCAGCAACTGGCCCTTTTCCACCTGCTCGCCGCCGGTGAAGTGGTTGGCCAGCACCCGGGCGCTGACCTGTGGGCGGATACGGGCGGACTGGAAGGCCTCGGTGAGACCGGTGAGCTCGAACGCCGGGTGGATGCTGCGCTGCTGCGCCTCGCCGACCTGGTTGGCCGCCAGCGTGACCGCTGTCTCCGCCGGGGCCGCGCGCTGTTCCTCGCGGCCACAGCCGGTACACACCGCACTCGCCAGTAAGACCACCAGTAACGCCTTCAGACCGCGCATCCTCGCTCTCCTGGTTGCTGTTCGCCGGGGAGGGGCGCCCGGCACCCGTCCGGCACTAACTATAGAACAGCCCCGACAGCCTCGCCGCGGGGCCATACCGGACTATTTGGGGAACAGCAAAACGAAGTTGAAGCGCGCACCCCAGCCGCTGGGGCCGTTGTTCGGGCTGTCCAGCCAGCGCCGGACACCCACCCCCAGCTGCACCAGCTGCGGGCCGAAGTGCAACACCTGGCTGACATTCAGGTTGAGGGGGACGGAAGCCTGGTCGCTCTCCCAGTCGTAGGTGGTTTCGGTGTTCAGCGCAATCGACATTGCCGTGGCGGTGTTGTAGACGAGGAACGGCTGGATAAACGTGCTGTTGATGTCGGACCGGTCGCCATTGCCGCCCACATCCCAGATATGGTTGACCAGCGCGCCGTACGTCCAGTGCCCGCTCTGGCGCAGGGCGACAGCGGTCGGCCCGAGCCCCCACTTGTCGGCGGTGAGTTCCCGCTTGGAGCCAGTGGGCAGAAGCAAGACCGGCCCCGCGCCCCAGATCCAGCCATTGGAGGTGGGAGCCTTCGGCGAGAAGAAGGCGCTCTGCACGATATCGCCGATACCGTCCTGGGAACCGGCGCCGGGCACCACGTCCTGCTGGGAGATGACCGGCAGGATGGTGCGGGAAATCAGGTTCCAGTCCTCGTTCAGGCTGAACGGCGCGACGGGCTGGATATTGGTGGTCCAGCGCTCGCCTTTTTCGCCAGGCCCGATGTTCTCGTCGTAGTTGACCTGGATGGGCACGCTGATCAGCGAGGCCACCGGGTTGCTAAGCTGTTTGGCGAGCGCAGCCTTGTCCGCTTCGGCCCAGGCCTGCGCTGCTAAGCCGCAGGCGAGCAGGGTGGTGAAGATGAATTTGCCGATCTGTTGTTGCATGAGCGAGTCCTGCCCGGGGCTGAAGAGCCGTAAGTATAGTCACGCGGCCGCGCTGCGAAGCACAATTCCTGCCAGGCGGCCCCGGCCAACCATCCACCACCGGCATACCCGCGGCGCGCCCCCGTCACCGCAGCAATGTGGTCCTTTTACCCCTTTAGGGCTACTGCTCAGCGGCACCCTTTTGTTGCTAGTATTACAGGCGTAACGTTGCCGCCACGGAGCTTAGCCCCCAATGCCAAATGACGTTGCTGTGAAACACAGCGACAGCGCGAATTCACGCGTCAAACTCGAGATCCGCCGGGTCACCAAGGACTTTGACGGCTTCAAGGCCGTGGACGACGTCAGCCTGGATATTCGCCAGGGCGAGATCTTCGCTCTGCTCGGGGCCTCCGGCTGCGGCAAATCCACCCTGCTGCGCATGCTGGCGGGCTTCGAGTCTCCAACCGAGGGGGAGATCTACCTCGACGGCACGCTGCTCAACCCGATCCCGCCCCACGAGCGGCCGATCAACATGATGTTCCAGTCCTACGCGCTGTTCCCGCACATGACGGTGGCGCAAAACATCGCCTTCGGACTCAAGTACAACAGGATGTCGCGGCCGGCCATCCAGCAGAAGGTGGACGAGGTGCTCTCGCTGGTGCGCATGAGCGCCTACGCCGGGCGCAAGCCGCACCAGCTCTCCGGCGGCCAGCAACAGCGCGTGGCGCTGGCGCGCAGCCTGGCCAAGGAGCCCAAGCTGCTGTTGCTGGACGAGCCCATGGGCGCGCTGGATAAAAAACTGCGCACCCAGATGCAGCTGGAGATCGTCGACATTATCGAGGAAGTGGGCGTGACCTGCGTGATGGTGACCCACGACCAGGAGGAGGCTATGACCATGGCCTCGCGGGTGGGCATCATGGACGCCGGCGTGATCCGCCAGGTCGGCGCGCCGCTGGAAGTCTACGAGCGGCCCAACTGCCGCATGACCGCCGAGTTCATCGGCTCGGTAAACATCTTCGAAGGCAAGCTGACGGTGGACGAGGTAGACCACGTGGAGGTCACCTCGCCGGCGCTGGAGCACCCTGTACGCATCGGCCACGGCATCACCGGCAGCCTGGGCATGGAAGTGGCGGTGGCGATACGCCCGGAAAAAATCCGCGTCTCCCGCGCCGCGCCGGCCAGATCGCACAACCTCGCACAGGGCAAGGTGGTGGACATCGCCTATCTCGGCAGCCACTCCATCCTGCACATTGCCCTGCCCTCGGGCAAGGTAGTGACCGCCTCGGTGGCCAATAGCGACCGTTCGCTGGACGAGGAAAGCGAGCGTTTCACCTGGGATGACGAGGTTTACATCGGCTGGGGCGAATTCAGCGGCGTGGCACTGACCTCGTGAAGCCACTGCCCACCATTTCGTGGATGGCGCTCGGCAAGCGGCTGGTCGCGGTCGCGCCCTACATCTGGTTGCTGCTGTTCTTCCTCACGCCCTTCCTGATCGTCATCAAGATCAGCTTCGCCGAGGCGCTGATCGCGCAGCCGCCATTCAGCGCCCTGGCCGAGTGGGCCGAGGACACGCTGACCGTCAACCTGAACCTGTTCAACTATATCGACCTGTGGGAGTACGACCTCTACCTCACCGGCTACCTGAGCTCGCTGAAGATCGCCGCGGTCTCCACCTTTATCTGCCTGCTGGTCGGCTACCCGATCGCCTACGCCATCTCGCGCCTGCCCGAGCACTCGCGCAACTTCGCCCTGATGCTGGTGATCCTGCCCTCCTGGACCTCCTTCCTGATCCGCATTTACGCCTGGATCGGCCTGCTCAAGGAGAACGGCTTGATCAACAATGCGCTGTTGTCGCTGGGCGTCATCGACCAGCCGCTGATCCTCCTGCACACGCCGTTCGCGGTGTACCTGGGTATCGTCTACGCCTACCTGCCGTTCATGATCCTGCCCGTCTACACCAACCTGGTGAAGCACGACCGGCGCCTGCTGGAGGCGGCGTCGGACCTCGGCGCCTCGCCGGTGGGGGCCTTCTTCAAGATCACCCTGCCGCTGTCGGTGGGCGGCATCATCGCCGGGGCCATGCTGGTGTTTATCCCCGCGGTGGGAGAGTTCGTCATCCCGGAACTGCTGGGCGGGCCGGACACGCTGATGATCGGCAAGCTGCTGTGGAACGAGTTCTTCAACGCCCGCAACTGGCCGGGCGCCTCGGCGGTGGCCGTGGTCATGCTGATCCTGCTGATCGTGCCGATCACCATCTTCCAGCGCTACCAGGCGCGCGAGATGGAGGAGGCGCAGCGTGAGTAGCGGCGGGCGAACCGGGTGGTTCGGCCGCGCCGCGCTGGCCGCGGGCTTCACCTTTTTATATGCGCCGATCCTGGTGCTGATGATCTACTCCTTCAACGAGTCGCGCCTGGTGACCGTGTGGGCGGGCTTTTCCACCAAGTGGTACGGCGAGCTGCTGCATGACAAGCAGATGCTGGGCGCGGCCTGGACCAGCCTGCGCATTGCCGCCATGAGCGCCACTACCGCGCTGGTACTGGGCACCATGGCCTCCATCGCCCTGGTGCGCTTCGGCCGCTTCCGCGGCAAGACCCTGTTCACCGGCATGATGACCGCGCCGCTGGTCATGCCCGAGGTGATTACCGGCCTCTCGCTGCTGCTGATGTTCGTGACCCTGTCGCAGTTCATCGGCTGGCCCGCCGAGCGCGGCATGACCACGATCTGGATCGCCCACTCCACCTTCAACATGGCCTACGTGGCGGTGGTGGTCTCGGCGCGGCTGCGCGAATTCGACAATACGCTGGAAGAGGCGGCGATGGATCTCGGGGCGAACCGGCTCGCCGTGTTCTTCCGCATTACCCTGCCGATCATTTCGCCGGCGATGTTCTCAGGCTGGCTGCTGGCCTTCACCCTGTCGCTGGACGACCTTGTCATCGCCAGTTTTGTTTCCGGCCCCGGGTCCACGACCCTGCCCATGGTGGTGTTTTCCAGCGTGCGCCTTGGCGTCAACCCGGAAATCAACGCGCTGGCGACTATTCTTGTGGGTGCGGTGGCGACGGTGTCGCTGCTGGCCTGGTGGGTGATGCGCCGGCGCGAACTGCAGCGGCAGCGCGATATGCAGCGCGCGCAGGCGCAGTAGCCCATACTGAAGTTTCTTCGACACTCCTGGAGGAGATGCTGTGAAAACCCTGGCAAAACTCGTAGTGGCGGCGTCCATCGCGCTCGTCCCGGCCATCGCACCCGCCGAGGAAAAGGTGCTCAACGTGTACAACTGGTCGGACTACATCGCCGAGGACACCCTCGCCAACTTCACCAAGGCGACGGGAATCAAGGTCACCTACGACGTATTCGACAGCAACGAGGTGCTCGAGGCCAAGCTGCTCTCGGGCAAGACCGGCTACGACGTGGTGGTGCCCACCGCCACCTTCATGGCGCGGCAGATCCAGGCCGGCGTGTTCCAGAAGCTGGACATGGGCAAGCTGCCCAACCACGGGAACCTCGACCCCAAACTGCTGGAGAAGCTGGCCTCGCTGGACCCGGGCAACGCCTACGCCGTACCCTACCTGTGGGGCACCACCGGCATCGGCATCAACGTGGACAAGGTGAAGCAGCGCCTGGGCGACGACTTCCCGCTGGATTCCTGGGACCTGGTGTTCAATCCCGAAATCGCCGCCAAGCTGGCGGACTGCGGCATCACCATGCTCGACGCCTACGACGAACTCGTGCCGACCGTGCTCAACTACCTGGGCGAGGATCCCAAGTCCATGGACCCGGGCCTGTTCAACGGCAAGGTGGCAGATACGCTGAAGGCGGTCCGGCCTTTCGTGCGCTACTTCCACTCCTCGCAGTACATCAACGACCTCGCCAATGGCGATGTCTGCGTGTCCATCGGCTGGTCCGGCGATATCCAGCAGGCCAAGGGTCGCGCCGAGGACGCCGGCAACGGCGTGAATATCGCCTACATCATTCCCAAGGAGGGCGCCGGCCTGTTTTTCGACATGCTGGCCATCCCCAAGGACGCCACCCACGTGGAGAACGCCCACGCATTCATCAATTACCTGATGCAACCCGAGGTCATGGCTGCCATCACCAACTACGTGTGGTACCCCAATGCCATCCCGGCCTCCAAGCCGATGATCGACGAGGCGATCACCTCCGACACCTCGATCTACCCGACCGAAGAAGTGTCCGCCAAGCTGTTCACCTTCCCGGTGTACACGCCGCGGGCGGACCGCACCGGCAGCCGCATGTGGACGGCCCTGAAAGCCGGCAGGTAAGCTTGTAGTGCACGCCGGGCGCGCGCGAATCCGCGGCGCGCCCGGCCCCCACCCGACCAACACCGCAGGCAATCGATGAGACGACCAACTCTCGCCGCGCTGGCATTGTTTTCCGTTTGGCTGGGCGCCTGCGCCACTACCGGCGATAGCGACCAGCCCCTCGCGCCGCCAAACCCGCCAGTCGCCGAGCGTCACGACCACCTCATCGCCTCGCCCCAGGGCGATCGCAACGACCCCTATTACTGGCTGCGCGACGATACCCGCAGCGACCCCGAAGTCCTGGCCTACCTGAACGCCGAAAATACCTATACGCAGGCCACGCTGGCCCCCTATGAAAGCCTGCGCGAGACGCTGTACCGGGAAATGGTCGGCCGCCTGAAGAGCGCGGACGCAAGCCCGCCCAGCTTCCACAACGGCTACTGGTACTACTCGCGCTATGTGCCCGGCCAGAACTACGCGGTGCTGGCTCGCCGCCAGGGCAATATGCAGGCGCCGGAGGAAATCCTGCTGGACGAGAACCGGCGCGCCGCAGGCCGGGACTACTACAGCCTGGGCAATTACAGCATCAGCCCGGACAACCGGCTGATGGCGGTGGCGGAGGACTACATCGGCCGCCGCCAGTACGAACTGCGCGTGCTCGACCTCGGCAGCGGCCAGTGGCTGGATGACCATGTCGCGGACATCAACCCCGACCTGGCCTGGAGCGACGACAGCGCCTCCGTGCTGTATGTCAGCAAGGACCCGGTCACCCTGCTCGGCAACCGCGTGATGCGCCACCGGCTCGGCTCAGCCGCGGACAGCCTGCTCTACGAAGAACCCGACGACAGCTACTACATCGAGCTGTCGCGCGGCAAAACGGAACAGTACCTCTACATCATCCTCGACAGCACCGAGCAGACCGAGGTCCGCTACGCCCGCGCCGACGACCCGCAGCTGGTATTCCGCCCTGTGCTCCCCCGCGAGCCCGGCCTGCGCTACCAGGTCGACGATCACGAGGGACAGTTCATCATCCTGACCAACTGGCAGGCCCCCAACTACCGCCTGATGAGCGCGCCAGTGGACGGCAGCGCCGACAAGTCGGCCTGGCGCGAACTGGTCCCGGGAAGCGACAGCGTACTCCTGCAGTCCTTCGAGGTATTCAAGAGCCATTTCGTGCTCGACGAGTACCGCGGCGGGCAGCGCAAGCTGGAGGTGCGCGACTGGCAGGGCGGGGCGCCCACGCTGATCGAGGGCAGCGAGCCCGTCTACGCGACCCTGCTGGTCGGTTCGCAGGAGTACGACTGGCCCTGGCTGCGCTACGAGCTGGACACCCTCACCCACCCGGACACCACCATCGACTACAACATGCGCACGGGCGAGCGGCGCGTGGTGAAGGTACAGGCGGTGGAAGGCGATTTCGACCCGGATGACTACGCCTCGGAGTTCCGCTTCGCCACCGCCCGCGACGGCGCCCGGGTGCCGATCTCGCTGGTCTACCGCAAGGACCTGCGCACCCCGGGCAAAAACCCGCTGCTGATCTACGGCTACGGCGCCTACGGCCTCTCCGAGGATCCGTATTTTTCCCGCCAGCTGCTGTCGCTGCTGGACCGCGGTTTCGTCTACGCCATCGCCCATGTGCGCGGCGGCCAGGAGATGGGGCGCTTCTGGTACGAGCAGGGCCGGCAGGCCAACAAGATGAACACCTTCAGCGACTTCATCGACGTCACGCAATTCCTGACCGCAAACGGCTACGGCGACCCTGCGAAGGTATTCGCCCAGGGTGGCAGTGCCGGCGGCCTGCTGATGGGCGCCATCGCCAACCTGCGCCCGGACCTGTACCGCGGCATCATTGCGGAAGTCCCCTTTGTCGACGCCGTCACCAGCATGCTGGACGAAAGCATCCCCCTGACCACCGGCGAGTTCGACGAGTGGGGCAACCCCAGGTACGAGCCCGACTACGACAACATCCTCGCCTACTCGCCCTACGATAACGTGCGCGCGCAGGACTACCCCGCCATGCTGGTCACGGCTGGCCTGTGGGATTCGCAGGTACAGTATTTCGAGCCGGCGAAATGGGTGGCCCGCCTGCGCCACCGCAATACCGGCGACCACTGGCTGCTGCTGCGCACCAACATGGACGCCGGCCACGACGGGCAGTCCGGGCGCTACCGGCGCTTCGAGGAGGTCGCGCTGGGTTACACATTCATGCTCGCGCAGTTGGGCATCCGCAACGCAGGCGAGCTGGCGATAAGGTAGGAGCCCGCTACGCGGGCGATCGCTCCTGTAGGAGCCCGCTATGCGGGCGATCGCGCGCAGAGCGCGCTCCTACGGTTTCATCGCCCGCGCAGCTGACGGCTATTTACTGAGCTGCCCGAGCGCCGCCGCGGCGGTGGGCGCGGCACAGTTGGCTATGGTGCTCTGGATAGTCAGGCTGGTATCGTCAATGCGGAAGCTGGGGGCGGTCGTGTCGCCGTCAGTGGAAAACACCCGCCACTGGACCTGCACGGGCACTACCCTGACGGCTCCCCCCGGGTTGCGAATACAGAGGTGCCGGTCCATCGCGTGGCCCTCCCAACTGCCGCTGCCCTCCGCGCCGTTGTTGGTGCTGTCGAAGGCGAAGTCTGCCGGCGCGGGCAGCGCCTCCACCCCGTCGATCAGTATGCGCGCGCCGCACCAGCCGAAGTCGCTCCCGCCGCCCGAGCATTGCGTCTCGGCGGTAAAACGGATGTCGACCAGCGTGCCCGCACCCGCGATGACAGCAAACGCGCCGCCATCAGGCCCGGCTCCCGGCAGGTTCTGGTAGACGCTGTCAGCCGGCCCGGGGAAAGTCTTGGCCCCATCGTCGCTCACGACCACCTTGAAAATCGGTGTGGTGGCATAGAACACCTGGACCACCTGTGGCACAGCAATCGAAGCGGGCTCCTGCCCGCTGTCCTGGGCCAGCGCACCGGCCGCAAGCACCCCCAGTGCCGACGTCGCGGCACCCATTCCTGTCGCAAAATTGCAGAATTTCATTACACGAATCCTCCGTGTCGCCCCGTCGCCAATAGACGCCCCGCTCCCTGAGAGAGTAATTATTCCGTGTCGACTGAATGTCGGATTTCAATTTCGACGCTGCGGCCGAAGCAAATCGAGGGAAATAGCCCGAACCGGTGGTGCCCGCCCGGAGAGTGGTATCCCGAGTGGAGAGGTCAGCTGTTCCAGGCACCTGCCCATGACCTGGCCCGGTAAACTGGGGTAACTATAGATAGTGTTCGCCGGCCCTGTAATACCGAGTTTTTACTTGAAGTGCCCCAAGCATAGCGAGTGAAGATAAGGTGGCTGGCCTCGCCGCTGGCGGCGGTGCCCCCCCGGGGATTCCGGCCCCGCAGGACGGTCCCCCAGGCGCCCGCCTTGCTCACCGTCCCGCAGTCCGGGCTGCAGGTGAAATTCCGTTTAGCATGCGCAAATTATCCAGCCTATACTCAAGGACGATCCCCTCGACTTGACGATGGTTGCCAAAACTCATGGCCCAGAAAACGGATTTTGCCGGTGTCAAACGCCGGGACTTCATCAAGCTCTCGGCGGGAGCCATCTCCGCCGGCCTCGCCCACCCACTGCTCGCCGCCGCAGGGCCGCCCTACAAGGTCGGCGTCGGCAACGACCCCTGGGCCTACGCCGCGACAATGCGCGCCATCACTGCCAGCGAAGGCTGGAACCCGGCCAATATCATCGGCCGCAAAGTCATCATCAAGCCCAACCTGGTGCGCGCTGCCGCCGCGGACAGTGGCGTCAGCACGGATTCAGAAGTCGTGCGCGCAGTGGTGGACCTGGCCCTGCAGGCCGGCGCCAGCGAAATCCTGATCGTCGAAGCCTCGCCCGACGGCGCCAATTTCAGCGGCTCGGGCTACGACTATTTCGATACCTACGACCCGGATGGCCGCGTGCGCCTGGTCGACCTGGCGACGCAGCCCGTTGTGCTGGCAGACGTGGCGAAGCCGCTGGCCTACCGGCAGATCTACATGCCGGCGATGCTGTTCGAGGAAAACACCTACCTGATCAGCGTTGCGAAGCTCAAGGTGCACAACCTGGCGCAGGCGACACTGTCGATGAAAAACATGTACGGCATGCCGCCCATCGAGCACTACATCTCACCGCCCTACCGCGGCAGGTTCGCCATGCACGATCGCAGCGTCAGCCAGTCCGCCATCGACATCAACAGTACCCGGCCTATCGATTTCGCGGTAATCGATGGCATCTGGGGCCTGGAACGCGACGGGCCGATCTCGGGCGATCCCAAGCGGATGGACCTGGTTATCGCCGGCGACAACGCCCTCGCAGTGGACCTCATTGGCCTGGCGGCGATGCAGATCCCGGTGCAGAACGTGCAGCACTTGCGCTACGCGACGCTCATGGGGTTCGGGCCTGCCACCGCCAGCGATATCGAGGTGCTCGGCGACTCGTTCACCCCGCAGGCATTCCTGCAGACCCAGTACCTGCCAATGGTGAACTACCCGCGCTCTTCACCGGTGCTGTTTGCCCCGGCCCGCGGGCAGAGCACCACCATACGCTACGCGGTGGATACCCTCTGCGCCATCCGTGTGGAGATCGTGCTCGCCTCGGAAACCTCCGCCGGACTGACGCCGGTGCGCACGCTGCGGGAGTGGGGAATCCAGGCCGCCGGGGCGGCCGTCGCCGACTGGGACGGTTACGACGACGCCGGTATCGTGGCGCCGCCGGGGATCTATGGCATCCGGGTTTCCAGCAAGGGACTCAACACCAACAAAGTGATGCATGCCTTCGGCTGGCTCCGGGTCATCGCCTGAGGGCCGGCGCTACATGTCTTGCGCCGGGAGTCCCTGATGTCTGGCCAACGCAACACCCTGCACGTGCATCTCGATGTCGTTGGCGGTATCGCCGGCGACATGTTCGTGGCCGCGATGCTGGATGCGTTTCCGGATCTGGCCGCCGAGGTGACGCAGGCGGTCGCGGCGACGGGTATGCGCCCGATGCCCGCGGTCGCGCACATCGCCCATAATGACGGCGTGCTCGCCGGCAGCCGCTTCGATGTATCCCTGCCCGGACAGCCGGCGCACGCACACCAATACGTACATCAGCACCCTCACCAGCATTCACACCAGCATGTGCACTGGGCCGCCATCAGGAACAATCTCCTGCAGTGCGCGCTGCCCGAACCGGTCAAGGCCAGGGCCATCGACATTTTCCAGCTCCTGGCGGAAGCGGAAGCACGCGTTCACGGGACGCTGCCAGAGACGGTCTCCTTCCATGAGGTGGGCGCGTGGGATTCCATCGCCGACATCGTGGCGGCGGCCTGCCTGATCGAGCGAATCGGCGCGTCCGGCTGGTCCGTGGGGTCCCTGCCGCAAGGCGGTGGCCGGGTGGCCACCGCCCACGGTGAACTGCCGGTCCCGGCACCGGCTACCGCCATACTGCTGGAAGGATTCGACCTCCACGACGACGGCATCGGCGGCGAGCGCGTGACACCCACCGGCGCTGCCATCCTGCGCTACCTGTCGCCATCGACTGCACCCGGTGGGGAGCGCGGCAAGCTGGCCCGGTGTGGTTACGGCTTCGGCACCCGCAGGTTGCCGGGCCTGAGTAATGTGCTGCGCGCGATGTGCTTCGAAACGGCATCCAGCACTGCCACCTCGCGGGATGTGATCGGCATGCTCAGCTTTGAGGTCGACGACCAGACGCCCGAGGACCTCGCCGTCGGCCTGGAACGCATCCGGTCATTCCCGGGCGTCGTGGATGTCACCCAGGCCACGGTCACCGGCAAGCACGGCCGGGCCACCGCGCGCATCCAGGTACTCGCCCGGCCCGGGCGGCTGGAAGAGGTCGCCCAGGTGTGCTTTGCCGAGACCACTACCATAGGAATCCGGGTACAGGAGGTGCAGCGGGTAATCCTGAACCGCAGCGAGGTCGAGTCCGAAGACCTGCGGGTGAAGATCGTGCGCCGGCCGCAGGGCATGACCGCCAAGGCCGACATCAGCGACGTCGCCGGGATCGACAGCGGGCACGCCGGCCGCACCGGGCGCCGCGAGGCTGCCGAAACCGCGGCGCTACTGGATAAGGACCATGATCACTGACGAAGCCGCCGCTCTGGCGGAAAGCGCGGTGCGCGAAGTACTCGCGGACTGTACCCCCGCCGCGATCGCCGTCTCCGGCGGCGTGGACAGCATGACCCTGGCCTTCATCGCACACCAGGCGCTGGGGGCTGCGGCAACCATGTTCCACGCCGTATCGCCCGCCGTACCCCGGCTCGCCACCGAGCGCGTGCGCGGCTACGCCGGGCGCCACGGCTGGAACCTGCAGCTGATCGATGCAGGCGAGTTCAAGGACGACCGTTATCTCGAAAACCCGCTGGACCGCTGCTTCTACTGCAAAAGCAACCTGTACGGCTCGCTGGCGGCCCGGACCGATGCCCAGTTGCTCTCCGGCACCAACCTTGACGATCTCGGTGATTTCCGCCCGGGATTGCGCGCCGCTGAAGCGCGCGGCGTGCGGCATCCCTGGGTGGAAGCGCAGGTCGACAAGCGCGGAATACGCGCCGTCGCGACGCAGCACGGGCTGACCGACCTCGCCGAACTGCCGGCGTCGCCCTGTCTCTCCAGCCGCGTGCAGACCGGGCTGCAGATACGGCCGACGGCACTGGCATTTATCGATGCGGCGGAACTGCTGTTGCGCGAAAGACTGGCAGCCGAAGTGGTGCGCTGCCGGATTCGCCCCCAGGGTATCGTCATCGAACTGGACGAGCCGGCGCTCAGCCGCATCGATCCCCTGCTCGAGGCAGAACTGGGGCACGCGCTGGCCGGCCTGGAGGGAGCGGCCGGGCACGGACCCATCAACTTTGAAGCCTACGTGCGCGGCAGTGCGTTCGTGCGAGTGTCCTGATGGCGGAGTCACAAGTGGAGTTGAAACTGGATACGGCACGGCGGGAACGCCTGGGCCTGGAAGAAGCGATATTCTGCTCGCACAAATCGGACGAGCAAATCGCCGGCATCCTGCAGCAATGCGCCGAAGAGGCGCGAAGCTGCCTGTTGACGCGCCTGGGTGAGGACCAGTTTTCACGCCTGCCCGCGGCGTTCCGGGAAGGCCTCGACTACGACCCGAAATCCGCAACCGGGATTTTCAACGGACCGACCCCCTGCCCGTCCGCCGCCCGCCTGGCCATTGTCTCCGCCGGCAGCTCAGACGTCCCGGTTGCGCGCGAAGCGCTGCGCACCCTGGCCTACCACGGCGTGAATGCCGAAGTGCTCTTCGATGTCGGCGTGGCAGGCCTGTGGCGCTTGCTGGAGCGCATCGACGAGCTGAAGCAATTCCCGATCCTGATTGTCGTCGCCGGCATGGATGCCGCGCTGCCGACGGTGATCGGCGGACTCTACCCCGGGCTCATCATTGCCGTGCCGACTTCCGTCGGCTACGGCGTGGCGGCCGGCGGCCACAACGCCCTCAATACCCTGCTCAGCTCCTGCTCGCCGGGAATCGCCGTCGTGAATATCGACAACGGTTACGGCGCTGCCTGCACTGCACTGCGGGCGCTGCGTATCGCCGGTTGATACGATACCCCGGCGGTACCGGATACACGCAAACGCATAACACAGAAGAAATCATGGATGAATGAATCAGCAATCACGATACGGCGTATCGAAGTTTCGGATGGACCCGGTATCACCGAACTCTACAGGGACGAACAAGTTGCAGCCGAGCTGCTGCAAATCCCCTACCCCTCGGTTAAGCACTGGACTGAGCGTATCGAGAAATACGGCCCGGACACCATTGCCCTGGTCGCTCTTGCCGGCGAGGAGATCGTCGGGCACGTCGGCCTGAATATCGCGCCGCAGCAACGCCGGCGGCACGTCGGCACGCTGGGTATTGCGGTAAAGCGCTCGCACCAGGGCCGCGGTGTCGGCAGCGCCATGCTGGGCGAGGTGATCAAGCTAGCCGACAACTGGCTGAACCTGAAGCGTATCGAACTGACCGTTTACTCTGACAACCAGAAGGCGATCGACCTCTACCTGCGACACGGCTTCGTCCACGAGGGCGAGGCAAAATGTTACGCATTCCGCAACGGGCAAATGGTCGACGCCCACTACATGGCGCGCCTGCGCAGCTGATCAATTGGGGATAGTGCCGACGGCCCTGGCGCCACCATGGAAGGTGGTGAGGATAATGCGCGGGCCGGCGCTGCCCGTCAGGATCGGGAATTGGCTGGCGGAGAAGTCCCCCGGGAAGTCCGCCACTTTCAGCTTCCACAGCAGCGAATCCGTCAGCAGGTCCACCGCCATCATGTAGCAGGGACCGCCGCTCCACTTCGAGGCGGTGACCAGCATCGTCGGGTTGGCGCTCGATCCGGCCATGCTGGTGGCCGAGGATACGACAAACCCCGACTCACCCAGCAGCGTGTTCACGTTCAGCAGCTTGATGACCTTGCCGGTAAACAGGCTCCTGCGAATCAGCAGCGGACTGTACTGGATAAAGTGCCACAGCCCCGCCAGCGGCCGCGGGTCGATATTGGCGGACGCCAGCATCCGAGTCGGATTGGGCTTGCGCCAGAGCTCGACGGGACCTCCGGCGGTATCGACGACCGCAAAAATGTAGGGGTCCATGGGGCCGCCAACAGGCGCGGGGCGGTCGCCGTCGAAATAGAGAACGTTACCGACCCGGGTCGGACTGGCGCTGCTGAAGCCGCCGAATTCGAAGTGCCAGGCAACGCTCATCGGCTGTGGCTGCGAACGGTCGATGTCGATGGCGACCAGCCAGGCGAGACGATCGCTGTCCGCTATGCCACCGACCTGGTGGTGCATGGACACATAAACGCGATTGCCCTTGACCGCCGGCGTGTTGATGGTCTCGAAGTACCCCGGGTCACCCGCCGTTTCCCGCACGTACATGGAACCCAGCAAGGTGCCATCGACGCTGTCGAAGGCGTAAACCGGGCCGGCGGCGGTGGCCAGGAACACCGTGCCGTCATCTGTCATCACCGGGCTGATCGGGCGCCCGCCCAGCGGCAGGTCCGATTGCCAGACGATGGCGCCGGTGGGGCTGAAGCGGATGATGCTCTGGTCATCCGCCATGATGACATCGCCGGTACTGCTCACCATGGGCACCGAATTGCGCGCGGTGTCGTCGAACAGGTCCCCGGAGGTCCAGAGCCGGTTGCCGTCGTAGTCGTAGACCACCAGTGCATCGGTGCCACTGATGTAGCTGCAGGCGACGATGCTGCCATTGCCCGAGCAGCCGAGGCCGAACTCGGTGCCGGCCTGCTCGCTTGCGAGCTCTTCCCGGTGCCAGGCCAGCTCGACCGGCGCCAGGGGCGCGTCGAGTCCGACCTTGTCGGACATACTGTTATCGCAATGGGCCATGGGGCAGCCCTGGGTGGGTAGGTCGAACTGCTGGGCCGAGGCCGGGGAAGTAATAAAAAGAAGCAGGCAGGCAAGGTACATCGATGCGAGCAGGCAGCGTTCGTCCCTGTGTGGGGAGGGCGCCGAAGGACGCAGAAACTCAAGGGCATGTGATTTCAAGTTCGATCCCTGAATCAATTCAACGACATCCCGGGCTGTCTGGGTTGTAAACCTGCCCGAAAGCGCAGGCTGGGAATTCCCGGGTGCAAGCCCGTTACGACAAGGCCGGTAGGGATGCCTTCAAAGTATAGTATCGATTCGGCATGAGCCCATGCGCCTGAAAGGACAGAATATTATCAAGCGGGCAGTGATGACCTGGCGGCCGAAGCTGCCTGCGCGCGGTGGGAAAGCGCCATTTCGCCAGTCAAACCATGTCTTCCGATGCGAACTCCTAACACTTTCCCTGCATTCCTGCACTGGCCCGATGGGGCTAATCGACCTCCGGTAAAACCATCCATCACAAGCGGAAGACCTGTCCTATACTCGTTACTCGTTTGTGCTCCGAACGCCAAAATTCAGGGAGGAATGACAGATGCTGTCAAATCTGACTCCGGCGTCCCTGCGCGCCTTCGTCTGCAGCTTGTTGCTGTTTGGTTGTTCTGCACTCGCCTTCGCCGCCAGGTCGGACCTCATGGCCTCGGTCCCCGGTGTGCAATCCATCGATGTCGACCCCGCGGTGCTGGACCTGGTAGTCGACCTGCCGGGCGAGCAACCCGTCGGCACCCAGAGGGTCGTCCAGGTGTCGTTCCAGGGCGTGGTGCCACCCGCAGGCCAGGGTGTCGAGAACGAACTGTTCCAGTTCATGGTCATGGATCACCTGGGGCAATGGCGCGTGGCGCGCGACTTTGCGCCCGGCACACGTTTCGAGTTGACTTCGCTGGAAGAAGGCATGTACGCAGTCGCAGCCGTGTCGTTCAATACCGCGACCAAAGCGAGCTACCTCGCCGTCGAGTCACTGCCTTTCCTGTCGCGGGTTACCGGTGGGCAGGCGGTAGTGAATGCAACACGCCACCCACTGGTGGCGCTGTACAGTGCACCGGGATGTGCCTCCGGCACAGTGCGGATCCGCTTCCGGCGCCTGTTCGGCGGGCCGACCAACACCACTCCTGCAAAAACCTGTACGCCTGACCGCTCCCTGAATTTCCTGGTGGCCGGCCTGGCACCGGACAAGATTTATGTGCTGGAGACCGAGTGGCAGACCACGCTGGGGACCATCATCAGCACACCGGCCTATTTCGTCACGCCAGCCCTGCCAGCCGCACTGGGCGCTAACAGCTCGCTGCTGGTGCCGGGAGACTGGAATACCAGCGTAAACGACGGCGTGATCCTGATGAGCGAGGGCCCGACCTTTTCGCTGGTCGCCAAGAACCTGCTGAATGAGCTGATCTGGTATTTCGATTCCAACCTGGCGCAGCACGACCTGTCCGGCATGACGTTGACCCGCCCTGTCGCCGGCGGCTCCACCACGGTGCTGCTGAGCGAATCCATCGACGGCCTGGATATCAAGGGCCAGACCATGCGCGAGGTCGACCTCCTGGGCAATACCGTGCGGGAGACCAATGTGCAGCGGGTCAACGCCCAGTTGTTGGTCCGCGGCCTCGACCTGGTTGGCAGCTTCCACCACGAGGCCCTGCGCCTGCCCAACGGGTACACCGCGATGCTGGCCTCGGTGGAGCATATTGTCGAGGACGCCCAGGGGCCGGGCCCGGTGGATGTAGTGTCCGATGCGGTGATCGTGCTCGATGAAAACCTGCAACTGGCCTGGTACTGGAGCGCCTTCGACCACCTCGATATCAACGAAACAGCGATTCTCGGCGAAACCTGCACCTCCCAGGCCCCCGGCTGTCCGCCGTTGTTCCTGGATACTGTCGCCAACGACTGGACCCACAGCAATGCCATCGCCTATTCGCCCGAAGACGGCAACCTGCTGGTGTCGATGCGTCACCTCGACGCCGTGTTCAAGCTCGACTACAGCGACGGCCAGGGCAGCGGTGACATCCTGTGGCGACTCGGCTCCAGGGGTGACTTCTCGCTCCTGGCCAACGATGTCTGGCCGTGGTTTTCCCACCAGCACGACGTGCACTACGAAGGGCCTCTGCTGGTCATGTTCGACAACGGCAACGTGCGCTACTCGGAACTCGGAGAGGACCAGCACAGCCGCGGCCAGGTGTATGCCCTGGACGAAGCCGGCCTCACCGCCGTCCAGCTGCGCAATTTCGACCTGGGCGCCTACTCCGACGCACTGGGCAGTGCGCAGCGGCTGAGCAACGGCAACTGGCACTTCAACAACGGCTTTATCAACTTCGGTGCATCGAACGAATCGATCGAAGTGACGCCTTACGGCGAACAGACCTGGGTGATGGGTGGCCCCGGTCCGGTGTACCGCACATTCCGGCTGCAAAGCCTCTACCAGCCTTGAGCTGACGGGAGCACAACATCATGGATGACGGGCAACTTCGCCTGGGGCCCGCGCAGGAGGGCGCCAGGCAACCGCCGTTGTATCCCATCCACAATTACGGACACGGCTGGCGCGGTCGCTGTGTCCTGCCCTGCACGCTGTGGCTGCTGGCGACAGCCCTGTCGGCGGCGGCCGAAGACTTCCACCTCGCCACCCAGGGCTGCCCCATGGCCCACTGCGACCCGCGCATGTCGGACCAGGTCCTGCTCGACCCGCCGCGGGAGTCCGTGGCGGAGATCTGGCACCGCGACGACCTCGACAGCGAGCGGGCGGGCTCCGACTACGGGCTCGGCTGCTCCAGCAACGGCACGATTGTGGCCTGCAGTTACGCGGGCAGCCCCGATGCGCTGGTCGTCTACGATTACGACGGCAACCGGCTCTGGACTTCGGGCGACCTGTTCAACGCTTCGACCTGGACGTCTGCGCCGATGGTGAGCGACAGTGGCGAGGTGATCATGGCGGACGATACGACCATCGCACGCCTGGGTCCCGACGGCGAGGTGATCTGGAGCTCGCCGATGATTTACGGCGGGCGCGCCATAAGCCCGGTGATCACCGCCAACGGCACGCTGGTCATCGGAACAGACCAGGGCCCGGTGTACGCCTTCGACAGCAACAATGGCGCACTGCTGGACACCCTGTTCGTGCGCAAGAATCCCGGGGATTCGGGCCATTTCGTCACACTGAATACACCGGCCGTGAAAGACAATCGCGTCTACCTGAGCATGCACCACCAGAAGGATGGCGTGCCCGACGACGACAATCTCGCCTGGCTGGTCGCCATCGACGTGGAACCCCAGGGTCCTGCTGTACTGCAGGAAGCGTGGCATTTCACCTTTGGCGGCCCGAGCGGCGCGAGCCCGCTGCGCGTGGGGAATGGCATCTTCTTCGACGGCGGCCGGCCTGCGCCCAGCAGGGGGCCGCCAGATCCGGTGGTCTTCGCGGTGGTCGACAAGCCGGAGGGCCCGGTGGAGATGTGGCGACAGGCGTCGCCCAACCCGGTGGTTGCCTCCCTCGCCCAGGATCCCCGGCCCATGGCGGGCGTATGGGGCTTCTCCCGGGGGAATGCCTGGCTGCTGCGCAGGAGCCTGTTTACCGGCAAAACCGTGCAGGCGCTGAATGTGAACACGCTCCTCGGCGCGCCCAGTGGCTTCGTGGTTTCAGGCGCCCTGAGTATCGCGGGTTCCGCCACGGCCCCGGTCCTGCTGGTGTCGGCAACACAGCACCTCAACGGCGTGAGCAAGATACTCGCCATCGACCTCAACAGCAGCTCGCTGATCTGGAGCGTGGACATCACCGATTACCCGCCGGATATTTTCGTCAGCCAGGCGCCCATTATCAACGGCCCACAGGGACCGCGGATCATACTGACGACGTTCAACGGTGGCGCCAGGGCCATCGGCGAGCTCCCGCCGGAGAGTGGGAGCGACGTACAGGAACCCTGAAACAGGCCTGCGCCGCTGCGGTGCAACGCGCGCTTGCGCGCTACACCGCGGCAGTCACTCAATCGCCGAAACTGTAGCGCAGGCGCACACCGTACATGCGCGGCGGGCCATACAGGTAATCGATGATGGCGAAGGATGTCCATCCGCCGCCGGTCGCCACCTCGTAGGTCTCATCGGTCAGGTTGGTGACGAACACACTCGCATCCACCGATGTGCCCATGATTTGACGCCAGTGGAGATTCATGTCCACCAGGTTGCGGTTCCCGATATAGTCATACGGAGCCGGCGCGCTGGAGTTGACCAGCTGCTTGTCGGTGTAGGTGTAGATGACATTGAGCGAGATATCGCCCAGGCTCGCATCGAGAGGAAGCGTGTAGGAGCCACTCACCGACACCTTGTTCTTGGGGGCATAGTTGAGCTCGCCGCCCTCCTCGGAATAGGGTTCGATGGACAGGAAGGGCGTACCTTCAAGGTTGATACCCGATGTGTCGAGTTCCTTGATCTCAGTATCGAGGTAGGCGTAGCTCAGGGTCATCAGCAAGTTTTCGGTAAGCGCCGCGCCCGCTTCGACCTCAACCCCGGAAATCTCGGATTTACCCGCGTTGACGATGGCCGCGCCACCGGACACCTGCGGGTAATTCACCCTGTCGGTGATCAACCCGCCGAAGACCTGCTGGTCGGTGTAGTCGTTGTAGAAGGCCGCGATGTTGAAGAAGCCGCTGATGGCGCCCTGGTAGGATAACTTCGCGCCAACTTCGTAGTTGTCCACTTCCTCCGGCCCCCAGGTTTCCACCCCCGGATTGGTGAAGTTGATGCCGCCCTGGCGATAGCCCCGCGCGTACTTGGCGTAGATCAACGCGTCCGCCGTGGGCTTGTAGTCCAGGTTGACCAGCCAGGTGGGCTTGTCCGATTTCTCCTCCAGGTGTTTGCCGCATACGCTGGGGTCTTCGGCAATGACCCCCGGAAAGCGGAACGAATCCCGGCAGGTTGGGACAAGGGGCTCGGTGGTAAACGGTGCCGGCGCCCAGCGAACACCCTGGTCATACCCCTTGATCTTGTCGAAGGTGTAGCGAATGCCCGCTGTCAGGGAGAACTCATTGGTGATGTCGTAGGTACTCTGGGCAAAGATGCCGTGGTTCTCGAACTTGAGCTTGGTTGCGGACTGGGAAATGTTGCCCGCCAGCGGAATGGCGGAGAAATCACAGTCGAGATTCGACACGTCGTTGCAATAGGTGAAAATGCCTGTTCGCCCGCCATTGAAGCCGTCCGGATCCGAATATTCCAGGTAACCGCCGAGCACGTACTGGAGCCGGTCGTCGAACAGCGTCCCCTGCAGTTGCAGCTCCTCGGTCCAGGTGGTCTGTGCGGCATTGGATTCGCCGGGCAGCAGGCCGAGCTCGATCAGCCGGAACGGGGTTCCGGGGGTAATCGGCGCGGCGAACACGCCAAAGTCCAGGGAATTGACATTGCCGGGAACGCTGAAGTTATCGCTGTACAGGTTGAACCGGGCCTTCTCCTGGAACTCCCCGTAGCTGGCGATATTCTTTACCGTCAGGTTATCGTTCACTTCCCAGGTCGTGGTGTTGATGATCTGCCACTGCTCGAGCTGGAGTCGCCCGTGGGGCGCATTGACCTCTACATCGAACTCGTCATCACCGCGGGCGGCCTGGCGGTCGATCTGGTTACAGCCAGCCAGCGTTACCATCTGCGTAATGCCGATCTTGCCGGTTTCGTCGGGCACGGCGGCCTGCCGGTCGCAGTCTACGAGGCGCGATGCATAACCGGCCGTGTCCGAATCGCTGGAGTGCCAGATCGTATAGTTCTCGAGGTTTTCGGTGATGTCCCAGATGGCGCCGAGGCGGTAGGCCTTGTAATCGCGATCATTGAAGTCGGGGCCATCAGCATGGTTTTCCATGTAGCCGTCGCGCTGGTTGATGTCGGCGGCGAAGCGCAGCCTGAAGTTGTCAGTGACCGGGATGTTGAGGGCGCCCTGGACCCGGGTCATGTCGTAGTTGCCGACCGAGGCCTCGAGGTAACCCCCGAAGTCCTCCTTCGGCTCCTGGGGAACCAGCAGTATTGCGCCGCCATCGGTGTTGCGGCCAAACAGCGTCCCCTGCGGACCCTTCAGGATTTGCACGTTCTGCAAATCCATGAACGCGCCGGCGCCGACCGTGTTGCCGGTGGTGGTACCCCCCTGCGCCCTGACGCCGACCACATCGGCAAAATAGACGCCTACCGTGGGCGCGGTCGACTGGTCCTGGTTGAAGCCCCGGATCGAGAATGAGGATTTTTCCGGACCGTAGCGCTCGTTGACCGACAGGGACGGCGTGTAATTCGCCAGCTCGCTGGCTATGGTGATATTGCGGTTGGCGATATCGTTCTTCGTGTAAACCGTCATCGAGATCGGCACATCCTGGGCGTTTTCCTCGACCCGCCGGGCGGTGACGACGACCTCCTCGAGTTGTGCGTGCTGTGCATAGGCTGGCACAGACGGTATGGCCGCTGAAACGGCTGCAAACAGCAGGGACTTGCGAATCACCTTGTGGCTCATGTGCTTCTCCTGTCTTTATTTTTAATATCCAAGGAAAGAAGTCAGTCAGGCGGCCCACCCGGATTTCAGTTCAATCGCATGGGGCCGCCATTTTGCTGTGACACACCGGCGTGTAGCCGCCGGCAAGAGACCTGTATCGAATGCCTGTAAACCAACTGGCGGGGGCGAGATGCGCAAAAGAGGCGCGCTGGCGATGAATTGCCCCGGGCCGGTCATTCTCGTGGGGAGGGAAAGTGCTTACAGCCGGTTGAATTATGGGCGTCACAAGCATCGATTTGTTCCGTATTTAGAACAATAGTTTGTTTTATTTGTAGTAGTTGAACACCCTGACCCGCGGCTGTCAACGAAGCCGCGTGCACCTTCCAATTTTGAAGCACATCGCGCCCGCGAGCGGACACTCAGGCGGGCAGCGGGTAGATCTCGCTGTTGCCGCTGGTGAACACTGAAATTCGCTCGGCTGCCGCGCGCAGGGCCTCCCCCATTTCCGCCACCTCCGCACCGCTGGCGGGGTGCGAGAAGTTGGAGAGGTTGACGACAAATTCCACCTGCCCCTCGCGATCGAAGAGCGGCGCGATAATGAATGCGAGCTGGTACTCGCAGTCGGTGCGCAGGGTGCTGGAAAGCTTTACCGGGTAGGCCGACCGCTTGCCGGTAAACGGAAGAGTGGGCGACCTGGAATCCACCTGGACGTCCGGGTTGTACTCCCCGAAGGTAAATCCGTACTGCCGCGCAAACGCGATGCCGGCGTAGAAGTCCTCGACCTCCCGGGTTGAGGGCCGCGGCGACAACTGGTCCAGCCAGCGTTCGGCGTCGTAGGATTTTGCCGTGGCGAAGTACGCACCCGCGAAGGGCGCCCGCAGCGGGTAGCGCTGGCCCGATGCAGTCGCCCACTCGTGCAGTAGCTGGCCCGAGCCTGCGCGCAATTCGATGACCGCGTCGTGGTGCTCCCTGCGGATCGCGCTGGCGGCCGTGCGGTACTGGTCGGACAGGGCCCGCAACTCCGACTGGGCTGCCTGCAGCGGGGAGAACTGTTCGTGGGCAATTTTCCCCACCGCGGCCAGCATAGGGCCGATGACGTAGGTCATGTCCCGGTTGCGGTACAGGTACCGGGATTCCACGAGCCCGGCCAGCAGCGCGTGGCAGGTGGCTCGCCCCATGCCAAGGGCCTTGACGATGTCGGTAAACGTGAACGCCTGGCCGGGATGCTCGGCAAAAAAATTGAGCACTGACACCAGACGTTTAACACCAGGGGGAGTCTTCGACATGCTGAAGTTCGTTATTTGGAATTATTCTGTGGTAGGCCAGAGTATAGGGGGGATGCGCAACCAGTGTCCAGCAGGGCGCGCCCCGTTTACGCAGACTTGAATTGACGGGCGTCGATGCCGAGTTTTTTCAGGCGCGAGGCGAGCGTAGTGGGCTTGATGGCGAGCAGTTCGGCCGCCCCGCCACTGCCGAATACCTTGCCCTGGCAGCGCTCCAGCGCCTTGAGGATATTCTGCCGCTGCTGATGGCGCAGCTCTCCCTCCGAGCTCACCGCGGGTTTGAGCAGGCCGGTATCCGCGCCATCGGTCGCCGGCGCGTTGCCGAAGATATGCCGCTCGAACTTCATCACCTCGCCGCGGGTGAGAATCACCTGCCGCTCGATCACGTTTTCCAGCTCGCGGATATTGCCCGGCCAGTGGTACTGGCAGAGCTTTTCCACCTCCGACATCGGCAGTTTCAACTCCGCCTTGTTCGCCCGCTGGCAGGCCTTCTTGAGGAAATACTGTGTCAGTACCGGGATATCCTCGCGGCGGTGGCGCAGCGGCGCGGACTCTACCGGGAACACGTTGAGCCGGAAATACAGATCCTCCCGGAACTGCCCGTCGCGCACCATCGCGGCGAGGTCGCGGTTGGTAGCGGCGATAATGCGTACATCGACATGCCTCGTGCGCGCCTCGCCCACGCGCTCGAACTGCTGCTCCTGCAGCACCCGCAGCAGCTTGCCCTGCAGTTGCAGCGGAATCTCGCCGACCTCGTCGAGGAACAGGGTACCGCCGTCGGCCAGTTCGAAGCGCCCCGCGCGGTCGTCGACGGCGCCGGTGAAGGCGCCCTTGCAGTGGCCGAAGAATTCGCTCTCGAACAACTCCGCCGGTATCGCCGCGCAGTTCACGCGAATCAGCGAGCGCTGCGAGCGCGGGCTGGTTTCGTGGATGGCCCGCGCGATCAGTTCCTTGCCGGTGCCGGACTCGCCGTGGATGAACACCGTCGCATCGGTCGGCGCCACGAGGTCGATCTGCTGCAGGGTGTTCTGGATGGCTGCGCTCTTGCCGACGATGCGGTGGTGGTTGAACACCGAGTTGATCTCCTCCTGCAGGTAGGCGTTCTCCAGTTCCAGCCGGTGCTTCAGCTGCTCCACTTCCTCCAGCGCCGCTTCCAGCCTGCGGCGGTCGGCCTTTTTTTCCGACACGTCGCGAAACACCACCACGGTGCCGACGATGTGGTTGTTGTCGCGGATCGGCGTGCTGGTGTACTCCACGTCGATGGGCTCGCCGGACTTGGACCAGAACACGTCGTTGTCCACCCGGTGCACCGCGCCGTCGCGGAAGGCAGCGAAGATCGGGCACTCATCCACCTGGTAGTGGGAGCCGTCTGCGTGGGAGTGGTGCACCATGCGGTGCATATTGCTGCCGGCCAGCTCCTCGGCGGTGTAGCCGAGGATGCGCTCCGCCGCCGGGTTGACGAAGGTGGTATTGCCCTTGGCGTCCACGCCGTAAATCCCCTCACCCGCCGCATCCAGCAGCAGCTGGTTCTCGCGCTCGAATTCCTGGAACACCTGGGACACGCGCCGCCAGTGCACCAGCCCCGAGCGGTAGTGGCGGTGGGCGTCGGCACGGGCGCGCAGCTCGTCCAGCTCCTCCGATTTCTGGATGCTCAGGTGCAGCAGGCGCTCGTCGCCGGACTCGGTGTAGCGGCCGGTGATCTCCACCCGCGCGGCCTCGCCGCCGGCCAGCAGGTGCAACTGGTCGGACCAGCCGCGGCCGCGGGCGATCAGCTCCTGGGAGAAACTGAGGAAGCCGGGGAAGCTGGGCGCAAATACAGCGCTGGGTTTCTGCGCGAGGGTCTGCCCGAGGTCCAGCTGCAGCAGGCGGCAGGCCTCCTGGTTGGCCTCGACGATGCAATCCTCCACCGGGTCGATGATGAGCTGGGCAGTGGCGGAATAGTTGAAGTGTCGGTTGCGCATGCCGGTTTCCTTTCCCGTCCATCACGGTCCGGGCGGCGCTGCGCCACCCGCAAACCAGGGATACAAGAACCGGGCCAAACTACGAAATATCGTACTCATGGAATACGAATATTCGTAAATCACGAGAATTCGTAGTATATGCGGCGCGGCGCCCAGCCTGAAAAATCGCACAAAAACAATCGGTTACAAAATATCCAACAGCTGGCACCGCTCTTGCTATTAACCCTGCAGAGCGTTGTATCGCTCACGTCCCGGGGATTCTGCCAGCCGACATCCCGTCAGCGTGAAGGCCTGGTCGCCACGTGATCGAGCAATGCGCGTAAGTCCGCGCACCACCATGAGTCACGCACTCTCAACAGGATGAGGTAGTTTCCGATATGAGCAACAAGAGCCTGGGCAATCCCTTCGACGCCAATACACGACTCACCCATACGGTCGGCTGCAGCTGTGAGAGCTGTACCGCCGAGGCCGCCAGCCCCGCCGGACTGGACGACCGCCAGCGCCAGGTCGCGCTGGAGCGCCAGGCTGAAAAACAGGCCGCGATACCGGCATCGACCCACACCCACAGCGACGAGAGCTTCGCCACCTCCGAGGACATGATGGACCGCGCCATCGAGAGCGCCATCGTGCGCGGCGTGTTCGGCCACAACGACGCCAGCCGCCGCAACTTCATCAAGCTGGTGGGCGGCGGCACCCTGGCGGCTGCCCTCAGCGCGATCCTGCCAATGGAGAAAGTGAAAGCCGCCGTGAAGGATTCCATGGGGCCGCTGGAGAAGACCAAGCTGAAAGTCGGCTTCGTGCCCATTACCTGCGCGACGCCGATCATCATGGCCCAGCCCATGGGCTTCTACGCCAAGTACGGCCTGGACGTGGACGTGATCAAGACAGCCGGCTGGGCGGTGGCGCGGGACAAGTCCCTGAACGGCGAGTACGACGCCTCGCACATGCTCACCCCCATGCCGCTGGCCATGTCCATGGGCGCCGGCTCCACCGCCACGCCCTACATCATGCCGGCGGTGGAGAACATCAACGGCCAGGCCATCGTGTTGCACAACAAGCACAAGGACAAGCGCGACCCCAGCCAGTGGAAGGGCTTCAAGTTCGGTGTGCCCTTCGACTACTCCATGCACAACTTCCTGCTGCGCTACTACGTGGCCGAGCACGGCATCGATCCGGACCAGGACATCCAGATCCGCGTGGTGCCGCCGCCGGAGATGGTAGCCAACCTGCGCGCCGGCAACCTCGACGGCTACCTCTCGCCGGACCCGTTCAACCAGCGCGCCGTGTACGAGAAGATCGGCTTCCTGCACACCCTGACCAAGGACATCTGGGAGGGCCACCCCTGCTGCGCCTTCGCCTGCAGCCAGAAGTTCGCCACCGAAATGCCCAACACCTACGCGGCGCTGTTCAAGTCCATCGTCGACGCCACGCATTACTCGCACAAGGCGGAAAACCGGGCCGAAATTGCAAAGGCCATCTCGCCGAAGAACTACCTCAACCAGCCGGAAGTGGTGGTGCAGCAGGTGCTCACCGGGCGCTACGTGGACGGCCTCGAGAAGAAGGTCTACGACGTGCCGGACCGCATCGACTTCGACCCCTTCCCCTGGCACTCCATGGCGATCTGGATTCTCACCCAGATGAAGCGCTGGGGTTACGTGGAGGGCGACATCGACTACAAGGGCATCGCCGAGCAGGTGTACGTCGCATCGGAAACCGCCGACGTGATGAAAAGCCTGGGCTACGAGCCGCCGGCCACCACCTACGAGAACTACACCATCATGGGCAAGGTATTCGATTACACCAAGCCTGAGGAGTACATCAACAGCTTCGCCATCAAGCGGGTTTGAGCATGGCATCACTGAATGCGCGCGCGACCCTGGTGTCGCTGCTGATCCTGATCGTCTGCCTGGGGCTGTGGGAGGCGCTGAACCAGCCTCCCGAGGCCTCGGAGGCGCTGTCCGAGTACGAGTTGCTGATGGGCGGCGCCGACGAGGAGGCGCGGGTGCCGCCGCCCTCGGATGTAGCGAAACACGCCTGGGCTGAACTCAGCGACCCCTTCTACGACGCCGGCCCCAACGACAAGGGGATCGGTATCCAGCTCGCCTATTCACTGTTCCGCGTCCTCACTGGTTACTTCGCCGCGGCACTGATAGCTATCCCGCTGGGCTTCGTGGTGGGCATGTCTCCGCTGATGTACAAGGCGCTGAACCCCTTCATACAGGTGCTGCGCCCGATTTCGCCTCTGGCATGGATGCCGCTTGCACTTTTTATCATCAAGGATTCAGAGCGCTCGGCGATCTTCGTGATTTTCATCTGTTCCATCTGGCCCATGCTGATCAACACCGCCTTCGGCGTGGCCAATGTGCGCGAGGACTGGATACGGGTGGCCAAGACGCACGAGCTGGGCGCATTGAAAACCGCCTTCCAGGTGATCCTGCCCGCCGCGGCGCCGACCATCCTCACCGGCATGCGCATCTCCATCGGCATCGCCTGGCTGGTGATCGTCGCGGCGGAGATGCTTGTGGGCGGCACGGGCATCGGCTACTACGTGTGGAACGAGTGGAACAACCTCGATCTCAACAGCGTGATTTTCTCCATCCTGATGATCGGGGTGGTCGGCATGGCGCTCGACATGATTCTCGGACGGGTTGAAAAACTCGTGCAGTACGAGGAGTAAACATGGCCAGTCATTTCCTCAGCGTCGAGAACCTGACGCGGAAATTCCCCTCGAAGAGCGGCGAGACCGTGGTCTTCGAGGACGTCAATTTCGCCGTGGAGAAGGGAGAGTTCGTCTGCATCATCGGCCACTCCGGCTGCGGCAAGTCCACCATCCTCAACGTGCTGGCGGGCCTGGATACGCCCACCGCGGGCAACATCATCATGGACGGCCAGGAAGTGCTGGGGCCCAGCCTCGATCGCGGCGTGGTCTTCCAGAACTACAGCCTGCTGCCCTGGCTCACCGCGCTGCAGAACGTCTGCTTCGGGGTGCGCGCGCGCTTCCCCCTGTGGAACCGGCAGCAGGTGGAAGAGCACAGCAGCAAGTTCCTGGAGATGGTCGGCCTCGGCCACTCCCTGCAAAAGAAGCCCTCGGAGCTCTCCGGCGGCATGCGCCAGCGGGTGAGCATCGCGCGGGCCTTCGCCACCAGCCCCAAACTGTTGCTGCTGGACGAACCCTTCGGCGCGCTGGACGCGCTGACCCGCGGCATCATCCAGGATGAGCTGATCAAGATCTGGAGCGAGACCCACCAGACCGTGTTCATGATCACCCACGACGTGGACGAGGCCATCCTGCTGGCGGACCGCATCCTGCTGATGACCAACGGCCCCCAGGCGCGGGTCGCGGAGTCGGTGAAGATCAGCATCGAACGGCCGCGCAAGCGCGGCGAGATCATCGACGACCCGGGCTACTACCGCATCCGCAACTACCTGGTGAATTTCCTGGTCACACGTTCCGGCGAATTGTCGGGCAGCGGCTCTCCCGCCGGGGCGCCGCCGAAGGAAGTGGACCCGGCAAAGGACGGCAGCACGGGACCGGGACCACAGGATTCCACAGCCTCGGCGGTGAAGGCCGCCATTTGATACAACCATCCAATGCAGAGGAAACACCCATGGATAAAGTAACAATGACCGAAACCATCGTCGCCGCGAAGCTGGCGAAGGGGTTGAGCTGGGAGGAGATCGGCAAGGCCCTGGGTATGTCCCCGGTCTGGCTCACCTCAGCCTGCCTGGGCATGAACAGCGCGCCGCCGGAAAAAGCCGCGGCCATCGCCGATTACCTGGGCCTTGGCCCGGAGGTCGCCACCGCGCTGGAGGCCTTCCCCACCAAGGTATGGGACCAGGCCGTGCCCACCGACCCGCTGATCTACCGCCTGTACGAGATCGTCGGCGTCTACGGCGATACGCTGAAGGAAGTGATCCAGGAGAAATTCGGCGACGGCATCATGAGCGCCATCGATTTCGGCATGGAAGTCGACCGCATCGAGGACCCCAAGGGCGACCGCGTGCTGCTCACCATGCACGGCAAGTTCCTGCCCTACAAGAGCTGGTAACAGCGTGAGCGCCACACCGGGCATCGAGCCGGGGAGAATTGTAATGGTAGAGGCACGCCCGCCACTGCCGCCCTTCAGCCTTGAAGATGCGGTAATCAAGGTGCGCAAGGCCGAGGACGCCTGGAACAGCGGCGACCCGGAGACGATTGCGCTGGCCTATTCCCCGGACTCGGTGTGGCGCAACCGAACACAGTTCCTGCGCGGTCGCCAGCAGATCGTCTGGTTCCTGCAGCGCAAGTGGGAGCGGGAACTGGACTACCGGCTGATCAAGGAGCTCTGGGCGCACAGCGACAACCGCATCGCGGTGCGCTTCGCCTACGAGTGGCACGACGACAGCGGCAACTGGTACCGTTCCTACGGCAACGAGAACTGGGAGTTCGACGAGATGGGGCTGATGCGTATGCGCCAGGCCAGCATCAACGATTTGCCGATAGGCGAGTACGACCGCAAGTTTTTCTGGCCGAAGGGGCCGCGGCCTGCGGACCACCCCGGCCTCTCCGACCTGGGTTTGTAGGAGCCCGCTCTGCGGGCGATAGCGCACAGCGTGCGCCGTTACGGGGAAATCGCCCGCAGAGCGGGCTCCTACAAATCCCGACGTGGTCGCGATGCTTGACGCAGCGGGCTGCTCAGCTATGTTTCGAGTGGCGGTACCCGGGACAGCATCGCGGAGAACAATAATGCCCAGACACACAGTGTGCAGTGAAAGCGACATTCCGATCGGCGAGATGAAACCCTTCCGCGCCGGCGGCGAGAAAATCATCGTCTACCACCTCGAGGACGGTTTCTTCGCCACCCAGGCCTCCTGCACCCACATTTTCGCGCCACTGGCGAAGGGCAAGCTGGTCGAGACCTGCCAGGTGCAATGCCCCTTCCACCGCGCGCGCTTCGACGTGCGCACCGGCGAGGTGGTGGAGTGGGCCAACTTCCCGCCCGGCGTACAGTTGCTCAACGCGGTGCGCGCGGAGAAAGCATTGCGCACCTACCCGGTGTCGGTGGAGAACGGCGAGATCAGCGTCGAGGTCGACTGAGCGGCGCGTTCAAACGGCGCCGGTTCCACTGTCTCCAGTCTTCCGGCCGGCCTTACACCTGGCCCGCCGGCCCGTGCACCGGCAGCGGCGCGCTCTCCTTGATCGCCTGCAGGCTGAAGTTCGATTCGATGTGGCGCACGCCGGGAAACTTCAGGATGCGCTGCATGCACAGCTCGGAGAAGTGATCCATGCTGTAGGCCAGCACCTTGAGCAGGTAGTCGTGGGTGCCGCTCATGGCGTGGCACTCGACGATGTGTTCCTCGGCCTCCACCTGCGCGAGGAACGCGCGCTGCTTGGTGTCGTCCTGCTTTTCCAGCGATACCTGGACGAAGGCGGTCACCTGCAGGCCCAGCAGCCGCGAGTCCAGCCGCGCTGCGTAGCCGCGGATCACCCCGGCCTCCTCCAGTTGTCGCACCCGGCGAAAACACGGCGACTCCGAAAGACCGATGCGCTCGGCCAGCTCGACGTTGGAAATCCGCCCCTCGCGCTGTAGCACGGCGAGGACTTCGCGCTCGGCCCTGTCCAGCTTCATGGCAAGACTCCTTCTCATAAACAACATTTACCGGCAGATTCCACCATTTAAGCACACGTCGCAGGCATATTTAGAATAAATCCCTCTCCCCGCCGACGGTAAGCTGGAGCCCATAACTTTCATAACAGCCTGGTCACGGCACAGGAGGCTCCGCATGCCCGATATTCACGACAACCCCATGGGCCTGGACGGCTTCGAATTCGTCGAGTTCTCGGCGCCCGAACGCGGGCAGTTGGAGCCGGTGTTCGAAATGCTCGGCTTCACCCGGGTGGCCCGCCACCGCTCCAAGGACGTGGAGCTGTGGCGCCAGGGCGAGATCAACTTCATCCTCAACTACGAGCCCGGCTCGCCGGCCTTCTACCACGCCCAGGAACACGGACCCTCCGCCTGCGGCATGGCCTTCCGGGTTAAGAACGCCCACCGCGCCTACCACCGGGCGCTGGAGCTGGGCGCGCAACCCATCGAGATTCCCACCGGACCGATGGAACTGCGCCTGCCGGCGATCCGCGGTATCGGCGGCGCGATTCTCTACCTCGTCGACCGCTACGGCGACATGGCCTCCATCTACGACATCGACTTCGAATACGAGCCGGGTGTGGATCGCCATCCGCGCGGCTGCGGATTTACCCATATCGACCACCTCACCCACAACGTCTACCGCGGCCGCATGGATTACTGGGCGCGCTACTACGAGCGCCTGTTCAACTTCCGCGAGATCCGCCACTTCGATATCAAGGGCGAGTACACCGGCCTGCGCTCGCGCGCCATGACCGCCCCGGACGGGCGCATCCGCATCCCGCTGAATGAAGAGGCCGGCGGCGCCGGGCAGATCGAGGAATTCCTGATGGCCTACAACGGCGAGGGCATCCAGCACATAGCCCTGTCCTGCGAGGACCTGCCCGCCTGCTGGGACCGGCTCAAGGCAAAGGGCCTGCCCTTCATGAGCCCGCCGCCGGACACCTACTACGAGATGCTGGACGAGCGCCTGCCGGGCCACGGCGAGCCGGTGGACGAACTGCGCTCGCGCGGAATCCTGCTGGACGGCGACATGGGCGGCGACAGCCCGCGCCTGCTGCTGCAGATCTTCTCCGAGACGCTGGTCGGGCCGATCTTTTTCGAGTTCATCCAGCGCAAGGCCGACGAGGGCTTCGGCGAGGGCAATTTCCAGGCCCTGTTCGAGTCCATGGAACGGGACCAGCTGCGCCGCGGGGTACTGGAGCCGGGCAAGGCCGCAGCCGGAGGCAACTAGCCATGCAACTCAAGCGCATCCACCATGTCGCCTACCGCTGCCGCGACGCGCGCGAGACGGTGGAGTTCTACCAGCGCGTGCTGGGCATGGACTTCAAGCTCGCCATCGCCGAGGATCGCGTGCCCTCCACCGGCGCGCCCGACCCCTACATGCACGTATTCCTCGATGCCGGCATGGGCAACGTCCTCGCTTTTTTCGAACTCCCCAACTCGCCGGACATGGGGGCAGACCCCAATACGCCGGACTGGGTGCAGCACATCGCCTTCGAGGTGGAGGACATGGACGCGCTACTCGCAGCGCTGGATAACGTGCGCAATGCCGGACTGGAAGTGATCGGCCCCACCGACCACGGCATCTTCAAGTCGATCTACTTTCGCGACCCCAACGGCCACCGCCTCGAGCTCACCGCCAACACCGGCACTCCCGAGCAGCTCGAACAGCTGCACGATGTCGCCCCCGCCATGCTGGAGGAGTGGAGCCGCACCCGGCGCGCGCCGCGCCACGCCGCCTGGCTGCACGCCGGCAACGGGAACGCCAACAACACGGGAGAAACCGCATGAAACTCGCCAGCCTGAAATCCGGCCGCGACGGCCAGCTGGTGGTGGTCTCGCGAGACCTGCGGCACGCGGTGCCCGCCATCGACATCGCGCCGACCCTGCAGGCAGCGCTGGATGACTGGGCGAAATGCGCGCCCCGGCTGCAGGAGCGCTACGAGGAACTCGAGGCGGGAGAGCTGGGCGAGACCCTGGACTTCGATCCCCGCGACTGCGACGCCCCCCTGCCGCGCGCCTACCACTGGGCCGACGGCAGCGCCTATGTCACCCACGTCGAGCTGGTGCGCAAGGCGCGCGGGGCGGAACTGCCCGAGTCCTTCTGGCACGACCCGCTGGTCTACATGGGCGCCTCGGATGCGTTTATCGGCCCCTGTGACGACATCCCGGTGGAATCGGAAGACTGGGGCATCGACTTCGAGGCCGAGGTCGCGGTGATCACCGACGACGTGCCCGCCGGCGTCACCCCCGAGCAGGCCGCCGGCCATATCCAGCTGATAGGCCTGGTCAACGACGTCTCCCTGCGCAACCTGATCCCCGGCGAGCTGGCCAAGCAGTTCGGCTTTTACCAGTCCAAGCCCTGGACCAGTTTCTCGCCGGTGTTCGTCACCCCCGACGAGCTGGGCGACGCCTGGGACGGGCGCAAGCTGCACCTGCCCCTGCGCGCCACGCACAATGGCAAGCTCATCGGGGCCCCCAACGCCGGCGTGGACATGACCTTCGACTTCGCCCAGCTCGTCGCCCACTGCGCCAGATCCCGGGCGCTGGTGGCCGGCACGGTGATCGGCTCGGGCACCGTGTCCAATGTCGGCAGCCGCGACGGCTCCTGCTGCCTGGCGGAGGTGCGCTGCCTCGAAACCATCGCCAACGGCGCCCCCGAAACGCCTTTCATGGCCTTCGGCGACCGTATCGAGATCGAGATGCTGGACGCCGCCGGCCACAGTATTTTTGGCAAGATCGACCAGCGGGTCGTTCGCCATGTGCCCCCGCGCTGAGGACCTGTGCCCGCCCGCCGGGCCCGGCTACGCCGAACTGCTTGCGCAGCTGCCGGCGCACCTGCGCGAGTTCGCCGCGCAGCAGGATTACGCGGGCTACAATGCCGGCGAACACGCCGCCTGGCGCTTCCTGATGCGGCGGCTTACCCGCCAACTGCGCGCCAGCGCACACCCCGTGTATCTCGAGGGGCTGGCGCGTACCGGCATCAGCCTGGAACACATCCCCTCCATCGACGAGATGAACGCGGCGCTGGCCCAGCTGGGCTGGAGCGCGGTGGTGGTCGACGGCTTTATCCCGCCGGCGATCTTCATGGAGTTCCAGGCCCGCCGGGTGCTGCCCATCGCCCTCAGGATGCGCAGCGCGGAGCACCTCTACTACACGCCGGCGCCGGACATACTGCACGAATCCGCCGGCCATGCGCCGTTTATAGTCGATACCGATTACGCCGAGTACCTGCAGCGCTTCGGCGAGGTGGGCATGAAGGCCATAGCCTCCACCGGCGACATGGCGCAGTACGAGGCCATTCGCCGGCTCTCCGTGCTGAAGGAGTCAAACAGCAGCACCGCGGATGAGGTAGCGGCGGCCGAGGCGGAACTGCAGCGGGCGACCAACGCGCTGGGCGAGCCCTCGGAGGCCGCCCTGCTCTCGCGCCTGCACTGGTGGACGGTGGAATACGGCCTGGTGGGCGAGCTGGACGACTACCGCATCTTCGGCGCCGGGCTGCTGTCCTCGCTGGGCGAGAGCCGCCACTGCCTGGACGACACCCGGGTGAAAAAACTGCTGCTGACCGTGGACGCGGTGAACTACCCCTACGACATCACGCGCGAACAGCCGCAGCTGTTCGTGACCCGCAACTGCCGCCACCTGTCGCAGGTACTCGAGCAGTTCGCCGAGGGCATGAGTTTTCGGCTTGGCGGCGCCGCCTCGCTGCGCAGGGCGATGGACGCCGGCACAGTGTGCACCGCGCAGTTCGACAACGGCCTGCAGCTCAGCGGCGTGTTCACCCAGGTGCTGTGCGACGCCATGGACAACCCCGTATTCCTGCGCACCACCGGCCCGACCCAGCTCGCCTGCCACGACCACCAGCTGGATGCCCACGGCGCTCACAATCATCCCGACGGCATCGCCATGCCGCTGGGGCCACTACTGGGTTTCGAGCGCTGTCTTTCGTGCTACCATATTGACGAACTGCGCGAGCGCGGCATCGCCAGCGGCGAGACCGTAGCACTGGAATTCCTCTCGGGCATCACCGTGCGCGGCCGGCTGCGGCGGATAGAGCGGCAGGGCCAGCGCAACCGGGTGCTCGCGTTCGAGCACTGCAGCGTCACCGACCGGCGCGGTATGCCGCTGGTGGAATGCGGGGATGGCAGGTTCGAGTTGCCCGTGGGCGGCGTGGTAACCTCGGTGTTTGGCGGCGCCGCCGATCGCGAGCACATGCGCTTGTACGGCACTGCCGCCTGAGGCAATTTCCAGGTCGCCACCTGGCAAGACCCGGCACTACCCTTATAATTTGTAGGGTTGCATACTATCCAGCCGCATTCGCGGTGCAGCCGTACCCTGTATCACAATAAGCATCGAGGTCAGGCATTCAGTATGAACAAAGCGATATCCAACCCCGGGGCCGTGCCCTTCCAGATCACCGACCCGCGCCAGATCCCCACCGAGCGCTACTACGACGACGAGTTCTACCAGCTCGAGTGCGAGCGCCTGTGGCCGCACGTGTGGCAGATGGCCTGTCGCCTGGAGCAGATCCCGAACGTGGGCGACTGGGTGGAATACAACAACGTCGGCAAGTCGGTGATCATCGTGCGCGCCGCCGAGGGCGCCGACGGCATCAGGGCCTACCACAATGCCTGCCGCCACCGCGGCGTGCCTCTGACCGAGAAAGACACCCACGGCAACTGCCGCGGCAAGGGCTTCATCTGCCCCTTCCACGGCTGGACCTGGAATCTCGACGGCGAGAGCACCTTTATCTACGGCCGCCACCTGTTCGACGAGGAGCAACTGGTACAGGATGAAGTGGCGCTCAAGCCCTGCCGCGTGGAGTTGTGGGGCGGCTGCGCCTTCATCAACTTCGACGACGACGCGCCCTCCTTCCGCGAGTGCATCGGCCCGGTGGCCGACAACCTCGAGGCACGCGGCATGAGCAACATGCGCTCGGAGTGGTGGTACGCCACCGTGCTGCCGGCCAACTGGAAGATCGCCATGGAAGCCTTCCAGGAGGGCTACCACGTGATGCGCACCCACCCGCAGCTGCAGCGCGCCCAGCCGTCCCTGTACAACACCCGCTACGGGCACGATACCGGCGGCATCGGCTCGCCGATCAACCCCAACCTGACCGTGCGCCAGAACATCGAGCAGGCCTTCAAGGGCATGGAACTGCTCAGCGAGGGCATGGCCGGCATGGTCCACGCCAAGGAAGTGGAGATCGCCCGCCAGCTGGTCGACATGCCGCTGCCGGAAGATCCCGAGCAGGCCATGATGACCTGGTACGGCGCGGTGGCGGCGCAGATCACCGAGCAGCTGCAGGCCCGCGGCGAACCGGTGCCCAACCTGCTGGACGTAATGCAGAACAACCCGGTACAGGCGGTGGAATTCCTCTTCCCCCACTACTTCCTGCTGCCCACGTTCACCAGCATGTCCTCCTACCGCATCCGCCCGCTGGGGCCGGAGAGCTGCCTGTTCGAGATCTGGTCGCTGACCCACTTCCCGGAAGGCGAGGAACCGGAGCCTCCCATGGAGCCCACCGTGCTGCCCTACGACAGCAAGGACTTTCCGCCCATCCCGCAGCAGGATTACGCCAACATCCCCACCCAGCAGAAGGGCTGCCACGCGGAGGGCTTCGACTACATGCGCCTGTCGCCGCAGATCGAGGGCCTGATCAGCAACTACCAGCGCATCATCGACGGCTACCTCGGCGGCGTGGAGCCGGACAAGCTGGCCGCGGCAATCCAGCAACTCGGCGGCAATTTCGACGGGCCGGTAGTCGACCTGGGCTTCTGACCCGGGTCACCCGACCTGCCCGGGACGCCCGCACAACGGGCGTTTTTGGGCTACCCCTCCCGCGGTGCCATAATCGGCACCGCAACCATAACGATAAGGAAACACGATGACGCAGACGCTGGCAGGCAAGACCGCCCTGGTCACCGGCGGCGCGCGGGGCCTCGGCCGCGCCATGGTGGAGCGCCTGGCCGCCGAGGGCGCGCTGGTGGTGTTCAACTACATTTCCAGCACGCAAGCCGCCGACGAGGTGGTGCGCGGCGTGGAGGCTGCCGGCGGCAGCGCCATCGCCCTGCAGGCACCGCTGGAGGACGATGACTCCATCCAGGCCTTCGCAGCCGCCGTGGGCGAAGCGCTGCAGGCCAAGACCGGTTCGCCCGACCTCGACATCCTGGTCAACAACGTCGGCGGCGGTGTCTACGGCGGCATTCCCGCCACCACGCCGGAAGTGTACGACCACACCTTCAACAACAACGTGCGGGTGACCTTCTTCCTCACCCAGGCCCTGCTGCCGCGGCTGCGCGACGGCGGCCGGGTGATCAATATCTCCTCCGCCGCCTCGCGCCTGGCGGGCAAGGACTTCGTCGTCTACAGCATGAGCAAGGCGGCGCTGGACATGTTCACCAAGGTGCTGGCGAAGGAGCTGGGGCCGCGGGGAATACCGGTAAACTCGGTGTGCCCGGGCTTCAACGCCACCGACGCCAACGAGGAGGAGATGAACAACCCGGAAGTGCGCAAGCAGATCGAGGACAACACCCTGCTCGGCCGCTTCGGCCAGCCGCAGGATATCGCCTCGGTAGTTTACTTCCTCGCCTCGCCGGACGGCGGCTGGGTTACCGGGCAGGTGATCGAGGCCAGCGGGGGCTTCAGCTTCCTGTCGTAACCGCGTCCGTGTCGGGAACCTCGTCCCGGCCGCCGAACAGCCGGCGCAGGTCCTGCCCCACGTAGTAGAGAATCGGCACCAATAGCAGCGTCACCGCGGTGGCGAACAGCACGCCGAAGGCCACCGAGATTGCCATGGGCTTGACGAACTGCGCCTGGATGGAGGTTTCCATCTGGATCGGCAACAGGCCCATGAAGGTGGTCAGCGAGGTCAGCACCACCGGGCGGAAGCGGCGCACCGCGCCGTTGAGCACGGCGTCGCGCCAGTACTCGCCGCGGTCGTTGAGGCGGTGGTTGATGTGGTCCACCATCACCAGCGAATCGTTCACCACGATGCCGGTGAGGCCGATCATGCCGATCACCGAGAGAATGCTCACCGAGTTGCCGAGGATCAGGTGGCCCAGCACCGCCCCGGTCAGGCCGAAGGGAATCACCGACATGATGATCAGCGGCTGCTTGTAGCTGCGCAGCGGGATCGCCAGGGCGCCGTAGATCATGACCACGATGGCGACAAAGCCCCACTCCAGCGCGGTGGTCGAATCGGCCTGGGTCTCGCCCTCGCCGGCCAGCCGGTAGCTGATGCCCGGGTGGCGCTTGGCGATTCCCGGCATCACGTCCTTCATGACGCTGGCGTTCACTTCACCCGGCTCGATGCGGGTCTTGTCGACGTCGGCGCGCACGTTCACCACCCGGCGCCGGTCGAAGCGGTTGATCACGCTGACGCCGGTGCGCTGGACCGCGGTGCCGACCACGTCGAAGGGCACTTTGCCGCGACCGGGTACGTTGATCCACAGGGAGTGCAGGGACTCCAGCGACTTGCGATCCGCCTGCGGCAGGCGCACGTAGACTTTCACCTCGTGCTCGCCGCGCTGCACCCGCTGGATTTCGGCGCCGAAGAAGGCCTGGCGCACCTGCCGGGCGAGCTCCACCTGGCCAAGCCCCAATGCCTCGCCTTCTTTCGTGACACGGATGTCCAGTTCCTCCCCGCCGGCGTCGAAGGTGTCGCGGATATCGGTGACACCGTCGAAGTCCAGCAGCGCGGTGCGCAGCTCCCGCGCCGCAGAGCGCATCTCGTCGAGGTCCTGGCCGCTGATTTCGAGGTCAACCGGCGCCATGCCCGGGCCGGCGTTGGCCCCGAAAATCAGTGACTGGGTGCCGCCGAGTTTTCCCAGCGCCTCGCGCATCCAGGCGGCCAGTTTAACGGAGTCCACGCTCCGCTCGGTGCTGGGCACCAGCTCGACGATGACGTTGGCCTGGGTATCGGTGGTGGAAAGCGTGAGGATCTCGCGAATGACACTGCTCGAGACGCCGGTTTCCTTCCCATAGCGGCTGTCCATGTCCCGCGCCGCCTGCTCGATGCGCAGGGCGTAGTCGTGGGTCTTCTGCCAGGCCGTGCCGCTGGGCATTTTAAGCTCGACGGTAATGAAGTCCGAGGGCACGTTGGGGAAGAACACGAAGCGCACGATGCCCGAAGGCACCAGCGCGATGCAGATCAGCAGACCGCCGATAAATATCGCCATGGTGAGATAGCGAAAATCGAGCGCCTTCTGCAGCAACGGCCGGTAAACGTTCTCGGCGAAATTCACCATACCCGCGGAACAGCGCTGCTGGGCGGCGATCAGCCAGCCCTTGGGTGAGCGCATGTCCTGGGCCGAGTAGTCCAGGCGCATATGGCGCAGGTGCGCCGGCAGTATCAACTTGGTTTCCAGCAGTGAGAACGCCAGGCTGAAGACCACCACCGGCACCAGGATAGAGATCACCCGGCCCAGGCCCTCGGTGAGCAGGAAGGCTGGCGTAAAGGCTATCATCGTCGTCAATGCACCGAACACGGTGGCCACCGAGACCCGCCGCACCCCGCGCACGATACTGTCCACCCCCTGCCGTTCCTCCTCCAGTTGCGAGAAGGCGCTCTCGGCGGTGACGATGCCGTCGTCCACCAGCATCCCCAGCACGAGTATGAAGCCGAATACCGAGAGGATGTTGATGGACACGCCGACGTTGAACAGGTCCATCGCCATCAGCGCGCCGAGGAAGGAGAACGGCACGCCGAGGATTACCCAGAAGGCCAGCGAAGGGTGCAGGAACAGCGCCAGGGTGATCATCACCAGGATGCCGCCCTGCAGCGCGTTCTTCAGCATCAGGTTGATGCGGCCCTTGAGGATCACGCTGGTGTCGGCCCAGGCGTGCAGGCTCACCCCCGGGGGCAGTTCGGCGCGCTTGCGCTCGGCATACTTCTGCACCTCGTCGGTAATCTTCAGCACGTCCTGCTCGCCGACCCGCTCGATGCGCAGGGTCAGCGCGGGCTTGCCGTTGAGGCGGCTGAGCACCGGCTGCTCGTCGAAGCCGTCGCGCACCGTGGCGATGTCGCCAACCTTGATCAGCGTGCCATCGGTGCGGGTGACCAGGACCAGCCGGGCGAATTCGTCGGCGGTGTAGGCCTGGCCCACCGAGCGCAGGGTGATCGAGCCGTCCTCGGTGCGCAGGCGCCCGCCGGGCAGGTCGCGGGAGCGCAGGCGGATGGCGGTGACCACGTCGTCGAAGCTGAGTCCGTAACGGCGCAGGTTGGCGTCCGATACCTCGATGGATATCTCGTAGTCCCGGTCCGCCTGCACCGAGACCTGGGTGATATCCGGCAGCTGCAGCACCTCGTCCCGGAGGCGGTCGCCCAGGGCGCGCAGCTGCTTCTCGTCGAGGTCGCCGTAGACGCTGAGGAAGATGGCTCGCGCCCGTGCGATGTCCTCCTCCACCACCGGCTCCTCCGCGTCGGCGGGGAAGGAGGCGATGCCGTCGACCCGCGACTTCACCTGGGCGAAGGCGCTGTCCATGGCGGTGCCGGCCTCCATCTGCACGGTGACCACGCCGGCGCCCTCGGTGGCGACGGAGCGGATCTCCTTGATTCCCACCACATCCTGTACCGACTCCTCGATCACCCGCACGATGCCGTCCTCGACCTCCTCGGGGGAGCTGCCCGGGTAGGGCACGGTGATGGTGACGGTCTCCGGCGGAAACTCGGGGAAGACCTCCTTGGTCAGGTCATTGATCGCGGCGAAGCCGCCCAGCACGACCACCAGCATGAGCAGGTTGGCGGCCACCGGGTTGTTGGCCATCCACGCGACGACACCTCTTTCGTGCGGGCTCTCCACGTCAGGACGCTACCGCCACCGCCATGCCCTCGACCATCAGGTCAAGGCGGCTGGTGACCACCTGCTGCCCGTCCTGCAGGCCGCGCACGATCACGCTGTCCTGCTCGCGGCGCATCAGCTTCACGTCCTGCAGGTGCAGCTTGCCATCGGTGACCACGTAGACCGCGTCGCCGTCCTGCAGCGCGGTGCGCGGCAGGCGCACGGCATCGTCGATCGGGGCGCCGCTGAAGGTGGCCTCGACGAACAGGCCCATCACCAGCGGCCGTTGCTGTATGGAGACGTCGTAGGGTTTGTCCACCTCGGCGACCAGGAAGAAGGCGCGGGTCTGGCTGTCCACGCGGCGCTCCAGCCGCACCAGGCGACCCTGCCAGCTGTAGTCGACGGTACCGAAGCTGGCGGTGAGGGTAACGGGTTGCCAGTTGCCCTGCGCGTCCTTGCCGTAGGTCAGCCAGGGTACGTCGGAGGCGAGCACCGGCAGCCGCACTTCCGCGAGGTCCGTGCCCAGCAGTTTCATCACCGCCGTGCCGGTGGCCACGTACTGGCCGAAGTCCGCGCGCTTGTCGTCGACCACCGCGTTGAAGGGGGCCTTGATCTCGGTGTTCTGCAGGTTGACCTCGGCCTGGCGCAGGCGGGCTTTGGCCGCCTCGACCCGGGCCTCGGCCTCGGTAATGGCGGCCTCTTTCTTCACCACGCTGACCTCGGCCAGCGACAGTTCAGCGCTGGCCAGTGCGGCCTTGGCGTCGGAGACGGCGACTTCGTAGTCGATCGGGTCGATACGCAGCAGCAGCTGGCCCTCGCTGACCCGCCCGCCCTGCAGGAAATCCGGGGACGCCCAGATCACGCGCCCGGAGACCTCGCTGACCAGTTCGCTGCCCAGGCGCGGCGTCACCATGCCGCGGGAGTGGATGGTGACCGGCACGGGTCCGGGGTGCGCGACGCTCACGTCCACCAGCGGAGGCGTATTGTCCGGCTCCCGCTTGGGCAGTTCCGCGCGGCTGTTGAGCATCAACACGGCGATGCCCACCGCGACGGCAAGAAGCACGAGCGGTGCGACGACATTCTTGATCAATGCTGGCATGAATACTGGTTCGGATTAATGGATTGCCCCGGAATGCGGGTTACTGCATTGGTACGCGATGCGGCCCGAAGCCGATGACAGCCGGCCATCGGGCCCCGGGATTATGCCCTAGTGGGGGGGTATTTTCACGTCCGGTGGGCGGCTGCGCGCATGCCCAGGGTGGCGAGCGCATGAAAAAGGGGACGGGGGGATTGAATTAAAATCCCTCCGTCCCCTTTTTTGCTATGTGGCGGGAGTGGCTTACGGGCCGAAGTTGTAGCGAACGCGCGCGCCGTACATGCGCGGCAGGCCCGTCTGGCCGGCCTCCACGCCGCTCACGGTGTACAGGCCCGCGACGAAGGTGTAGTACTCCTCGTCCATCGCGTTGGTGACGAAGGCGGAGATATCGAACCTGCTTCCCATCACGCTCGACCAGTCAAAGTTGAAGTTCCACAGGCTGTAGTCGTCGATCTTGTAGAACGGCGGCGACGATTCCTGCGACACCGCCTGCTGGTCGTCGGTGTACACGTAGGTCGTGGACAGGCGCATATCGCCGATGCTCATGGGCACAGGCAGGTCCCAGGCCGCGGTGAATACCAGCGAGTTCTCCGGCGAGAAGGACAGCGGCTCACCCGCAGCCGTGGTGGTGGACGGCTCGGAAGCGAAACTGCCCTCCGGGAATTCCGGGAAAACCACCTTGTCGACCTCGGTGTTCAGGTAGGCGTAGCTGGCGCTCAGGGTGATGCTGTCCGTGGGGTGCAGGGTCGCCTCGATCTCCGCCCCCCAGATGGTGGAGGAACCGGCGTTGACGATGGCGGTCGTGCCGACGTTGGACACCGGCTTGAGGTAGCCATACTGGACCTGCTGGTCGGTGAAGTCGTTGTAGAACAGCGCCGCGTTGAGGGTACCGGGCACGGTCCCCTCGAATTGCCACTTGCTGCCGAGTTCATAGGTATCGACGGTTTCCGGGCCGTGGGTGTCCAGGCCGGTGCTGCCGGCGAGGTTCACGCTGCCCTGGCGGTAGCCACGGGTGTACTTGGCGTACAGCAGCAGGTCCTCGACCGGGGTGTAGTCGACGCCGAGCAGCCAGGTGAACTTGTCGCTCGAGGTCTCCGGCTTGCGGGTTTCGGTCAGGGTACCGATGGGCGCGCCGTAGCCGCCGGGCGCGAAGCGATAGATGACATCGTGCACCACGCCCCTGGTTTCGTCGTCGGTATAGCGCAGGCCTGCGGTGGCGCTGAACTGGCCGGTGAATTCGTAGGTGGCCTGGGCGTACGCGGCCTGGTTGGTGTAATCCACGCCGCCCGGAATGGCCTGGATGGCGCCGATACCCACCAGGTTGTTGCAGCGGTAATCGGCCGGGTTGGAGCCGGTGATCGTGGTCTGGTCACAGGCGATGAGCGCCGGCGACACCGCGCCGTAATCACCGCCGGGCTGGCTGTTCTCGTAATACAGGCCGGCCTGCCACACCAGGCGCTCGTCGAAGCTGATGCCCTGGACCTGGATTTCCTCGACGAAGCTCTCCTGGTCCGTGGTCGGAATCTGCGAGTTGTAGCCGACCTGCTGGAAGATCAGCGGTTCGCCAGCGAACGTCCAATCGGTGCCGAAGACAGAGCTGCGCTGCTTGGTCTCGATTTCGCCGTAGGCGATGATGTTCTTGATCAGGATCTCGTCGCTGATATCCCAGGTGGTGGTGTTGATCGCCTGCCACCGGGTCTGGTCGTTGACCGGTTTGTCGATGAAGTTGTACACATCGTAGAAGCCGTTGTTGCCCGAAGCCTTGCGCTTGTCGAGGTCCGCCTGGCACAACCCGCTGATCAGGGGGATCGACGGGTTACAGCCGAGGATCACCCCCGGGTAGCCGTTGTTGGAGGAATCGGTGTAGCGCAGGATGGTGTAGTTCTCCAGGTCGTCGCCGATTTCCCACAGGGCGCTGCCGCGCAGGGCGGTGTAACCCAGGTCGGCGAAATCGCCCGGGCCGATGCCGGAGAAATTGTCCAGGTAGCCGTCGCGTTCGCTGCTGTCGATGCCCAGGCGCAGCTTGAAGCTGTCGCTGACGGGCACGTTGACCACGCCCTGGCCACGCCACATGCTGTAGTTGCCGACAGACCCCTCGATATAACCCTCGAATTCGTCGGTGGGCCGCCTGGGGGTCAGCAGCACGGCGCCGCCGGTGGTGTTGCGCCCGAACAGCGTACCCTGCGGCCCCTTCAGGACCTGCACGTTCTCGAGGTCGAACAGGTCGCCAGGGGTGGCGCCGTCACCGGACTGCTGTGAGTTGGCGCCGCGCAGCGCCACCACTTCAGCGAAATACACCCCGACCGAGGCCGTGGTGCGCAGTTCCTGGGAAAAGCCCCTGATCGCGAAGGTGGTGTTGTCGCTACCGAAACGGTTGTTGATGGCGAGGTTCGGCGTATACGTCGCCAGCTCCGCCGGATTGGTGATATTCGCCTCGTCCAGCTGGTCCTGGTTGAACACCGTCAGCGACGCCGCGACGTCCTGCAGGTTTTCTTCCCGGCGATTGGCGGTGACGATGATCTCGTCGAGGACGAAGCCGCCGCGGGCACCGGAGGACTTGTCATCCTCCTGAGCCTGGGCCGATGCGGAATACGAGGAATTCAGCGCAGCAGTTGCCAACAGCACTGCCGCTGAGCAGTACAGGTTTTTCAAGACACGTTCCCCCCAAAGGAAATATTGTTTTAAGTAATGTGACTGAGGTGAGATTAGGTGTTACGAAAAGTCACAACAAGCGGAAGTGTCTGAAAACTTGAACGAAACCACACTTTTTCAAGCGAAGGAAGGTAACGGATGGGTCAGCCGCCGGCGATGCGGGTAACAAATACCAGGTGGGCGTCCTCGCGGAAGCGCTCCAGCATGGGTGTGTGGATGAGCATGCCGTCGATCGCCAGCGATTGCTTGCGCACGGTGCGCTCGTCCAGCCGCGGGTAGCGGCTGCACAGCTCGGTCACCAGCGCCGGGAAGGTGGAGGCCTCGACCTCCGCCTCCCGGGCGCCGTCGACCAGGCGCTGCATATCGGCTGAGAAAACTACCGTCGGCATGCCGTGCAAGCGCCCGGCGCCCTCAGGCCTCGCCGTCGATGGCGGCCAGCAGCTTGGGCGGCGACATCGGCAGGTCGTAGAGCCGGGTGCCCGCCGCCTGGTTGACCGCGCAGACCACCGCCGGCATCGGCGGGCAGATCGGCACTTCGCCGACGCCGCGCACACCGTAGGGGTGCATCTCGTTGGGCACCTCGATGATGATGGTATCGATCATCGGCAGGTCCGAGGCGACCGGGATGCGGTAATCCAGGAAGCCGGCGTTGTCGAGCACGCCCTGGTCGTCGAACAGGTACTCCTCGTTCAGCGCCCAGCCGATGCCCTGCACCGCGCCGCCCTGCATCTGGCCTTCCACGTAGGCCGGGTGGATAGCCTTGCCGGCGTCCTGGGCGCAGGTGAAACGCAGGACGTCCACCTTGCCGGTCTCCGGGTCGACCTCCACGTCGCAGACGTTCACGGCGAACGCCGGTGCGGCGTTGTGCGCATGCAGCGAGGCGACTGCCGTCAGCGGGCCGCCGGTATGCCCGGCCGCCGCGGCCAGTTCCGCCAGGGTCAGCACCTTGGCTCCATCCTTGACCGGCGATGAGCCCTCGATCAACTCGTCGATGCCGACTCCGCAGCGCTCGACTGCCTTGCCGTCCATCCAGACCACGTCCTCGATCTCCACCTGCCAGCTGGCGGCGGCGCGCTTGCGCAGTTCCTCCACCAGTTTTTCCGCCGCCTGGATGACGGCGCCGCCGGTGGCGAGGGTGGTGCGGCTACCGCCGGTGCCGTCGCAGTAGCCGATCGACTCGGTATCCACCACTGCCGGACGCACGGTCTCGAACGGCACGCCGAGCACCTCGGCTGCCATCAGCGCCATGGAAGCGCGCGAGCCGCCGATATCCGGACTGCCGGTCATCACGCTGAGGCCGCCGTCCGGGGTGACGTGAATACTGGCGCTGGACTGCATGCCGGCGTTGATCCAGAACGCGCAGGCGACGCCGCGGCCCTGGTTTTCGCCCAGTTTGGCCTGGTAGTTGGGGTGGTCCTTCACCGCCTGCAGGCACTCCTTCAGGCCGACCGCCTGGAAGGGCATGCCGTACAGCGGGATGTCGTCCTTCTCCACCGCGTTCTGCAGGCGGAAGTCGACCGGGTCGATGCCCAGTTCCCAGGCGAGTTCGTTGATCACGCACTCGACCGCGGTCAGTGCCTGCGGCGCGCCGGGCGCGCGGTAGGCCCACACACGGGGCTTGTTGGTCAGGATCTCACTGCCCACGCTGAGGATGTTGTCGCACTTGTAGGGCGCTGTGCCGAACAGCACACCGGCGAACATCGCGCTGGCGGAATAGGCGCCGGTATCCATCAGCATTTCCGACTTGATGGCGGTGAGGGTGCCGTCCTTCTTTGCGCCAATTTTCACGCGGGTCTCGGCATCGGATACCGGGCCCGAGGCGCGGAACACCTCCTCGCGGCTCATCACGATCTTCACCGGACGACCCGCCTTTTTCGCCAGTACCACGGCAACCGGCTCGATGTAGACAGTCGTCTTGCCGCCGAAACCGCCGCCGATCTCCGAGGCGGTGACCTTGATGTCCTTCTGCGGAATGCCGGTGATCTCCGCGGTCAGCAGGCGCACCATGAACGGCCCCTGGGTGGTGCACCACAGGTCGATCTTGCCGTTCTCGTCGGACTTGGCCACGCAGGCGTGGGGCTCGATGTAGGCCTGGTGGCACATGGGTACGTGCACCGTGCGCTCGATGATCAGGTCTGCCTCGGCAAACCCGGCTTCGACGTCGCCCTTGGGCATGACGATGTGCTGCGCGATATTGGAGGGCTTCTCCGGCGCGGGGTCGACGCCCACGGTGAAGTTGTCCTCGTGCAGCAGCGGCGCGTCCTCGGCCATCGCCGCGTGCATGTCCAGCACATGGGGCAGCACCTCGTACTCGACCTTGACCAGCTTGGCCGCCTCGGCCGCGATGCGCGGTGTGGTCGCGGCGATCGCGGCCACCGCCTGGCTGTGGTACAGCACCTTGTCGCGCGCCATGATCACCGGCGAGACGTTTTTCAGCTTCATCTCGATTTCCGCGCCCGGGATCAGTGCCTCGCCGGGTTCCGGCAGGTCTTCGGCACTCATGGTGGCCAGCACGCCGGGCAGCTTCAGCGCCTCGGAAAAGTCGATGGACTTGATGCGCGCGTGGGCGTGGGGGCTGCGGACGATGTGTCCGTAGACCTGCCCCTGCAGGTTGAGGTCGGCGCCGTACTTGGCCCGGCCGGTGACCTTGTCGAGGCCGTCCGGGCGAATCGGGCTGGTGCCGACGTGGCGGAACTTGGTTTTGACTTTCATATCACTGGTCATGGCGCTATTCCCCCCTCATCGTCGCGCCGGCGTCCATCACCGCGCGGATAATCTTGTCGTAACCGGTGCACCGGCAGAGGTTGCCGGCCAGCCAGTAGCGGGTTTCTTCCTCGCTGGGATCGGGATTCTTTTCCAGCAGTGCCTTGGCCGCCACCACGATGCCGGGCGTGCAGACTCCGCATTGCAGGCCGGCGTGCTCCAGCAGCTTTTGCTGTACCGGGTGCAGCTTGCCGTCGCGGGCCACGCCCTCGACAGTCTCGATGTCCTTGCCCTCGGCCTCGGCGGCGAGGACCAGGCAGGAGCAGACCAGCGCGCCGTCCAGCATGACGGAGCAGGCGCCGCAGTCGCCGGTGGTGCAGCCTTCCTTGGTGCCGGTGAGGTCCAGTTCGTTGCGCAGGATATCCGAGAGTACCTGCCCCGGCTCGCAGAGGTATTCGCAGGGCTGGCCATTCACGGTGGTGCTGACGTGCAGTTTCTTCATGTTCGGGCTCCTGTTACTGCGCTGCTGCGCGCGCTTTGGCGATGGCGGCGGCGCGGCGCACCAGGACGCCGACCACTTTCTTGCGATACTCCGCGGTACCGCGCTTGTCGCTGATCGGCGAGGCGGCTGCGCTGGCGGCGGCCGCGGCGGCAGCCAGTGCGTCATCGTCCAGCTGCGTGCCGACCAGCGCGGCGGCGGCTTCCGGTACCAGCAGCGCGGTGGGCGCGACGGCGCCGATGGCCACGCGCGCGGCGGTGCAGGTGCCCGAGTCGTCCAGCGTCAGCGACACGGCTGCCCCGGCCACCGCGATATCCATCTCGGTGCGGGGGATGAAACGCAGGTAGGCGTCGGAGGTGCGCGGCGCCGGGCGCGGGAAGTCCAGGGAGACCAGTATCTCGTCATTGGCCAGGCAGTTGCGGCCCGGGCCGGTGTTGAATTCCTCGACCGGCACGCTGCGCTCGCCGCTGCCGCCGACGATCCGGCACACGGCCGCGTTGGCGATCATCGCGGGGACCGAGTCCGCCGCGGGGGAGGAGTTGCACAGGTTGCCGCCGGGCGAACAGCGCCCCTGCACCTGGGTGGAGCCGATCAGGCCCAGGGCTTCCACGAAGCCGGGAAAGAGCTTGGCGATGTCCGCGTTGCCGGTGACCACCGCGCCGGGCACCGCGGCGCCCAGGTGCAGGCCGCTGTCGTCCAGGCTCAGCTGCATCAATTCAGGAATCTGCTTGATGTCGACGACCAGCGCGGGTTCGCGCAGGCCCAGCTTCATCTGCACCAGCAGGTCGGTACCGCCTGCGAGCACTTTCGGGTTGTCACTGCTTCCCAGGATCTGCGCGGCTTCGGCCAGCGATGTCGGCGCGGCGAACTGCAAAGGCTGCATAGGGCAACTACCTCGTTTGAAATGTTCTGGTTATGTCGTCCGGATGACGCGGACGGGCAATTACTTTACGCCCATTCCGCTGCGCATCAAACCGGTTGAAGACAGTTGGGCATGAAAGTCAGACGGCCGGGACTCTCCCTGGCGGGCCCAGCGATTATGGCATTAATGTCAGCTAGCTGCCATCATTTGAAAATAACAAGCACGACACGGGTCCGGGCACTGGCCTGCCCGGGCAATTGCTTATACGCTCGCAGAAACACAGGGGCACTCCAATGCCAGAGCGACTGGTTCTCTCCGCCAGCCCGGCCACGCGCTACGCGTCCGGCGCGATCATGTACTTCGCCCAGGGCATCCCCGCGGGCCTGCTCAGCATCGCCCTGCCCGCCTGGCTCGCCAGCCAGGGCGTCGGCGCGGGGCAGATCGCCACCTACCTCGCCGTGGTCAGCCTGCCCTGGGCGCTGAAACTGTTTACCGGCCCGCTGATGGACCGCTTCCAGTTCCCGGCCATGGGGCGACGCCGGCCCTGGGTGCTGGGCGCTCAACTGGGTCTCACCCTCACGCTGCTGGCGCTGGCCCTGGTGCGGGACCCGGTCGCCGATATCGGCCTGCTGATGCTGCTCGGCGTGCTGGTCAATATTTTCGCCGCGACCCAGGACGTGGCCGTCGACGGCATGTCGATAGACGTCACGCCGGTGCAGGAGCAGGGGCGCCTGAACGCCTTCATGGCCTTCGGCAAGGCGGTGGGCTGGGGAAGCTCATCGGCGGTTTCCGGGGTCCTCCTGGTGACCCTGGGCCTGCCGCTCACCGCCGGGCTGGCGGCGGCGGTCTCCGCGGCCATCCTGCTCGGCTTCTCCCGGGTGCGCGAACGCCCGGGCGAGCGCCTGCTGCCCTGGAGCGCCGGCCAGGCGCAGGGCGAGGCGCGCCGCCGACTCTCCTTTACCGACCTGCTCCGGGACATCCGCGCGGTGCTTTGGTCGCGCAGCGGCATCGTGTTGCTGTGCATCCTCCTGTTCGACGGACTGGTGTCCGGATACGGCCACGCACTGATGCCCATCGCCGCGATCAAGCTGTTCGGTTACACCACCCCGGAGTGGTCGCGGCTGGTGGCGCTGATGGGACTGGTCGGCGCCGCCGGCGCGCTCGCCCTCGGCCCGCTGATCGATCGCGTCGGCGCCAGGCGGGTATTGCTGATAACCGCCGCCGTCGTCACCCTGCACGCGGTACTGCTGGGGGCCACGCAGGGCCTGTGGCAGAACACCGCCTATGTGCGCGCCATGCTCTCGGCCTGGGTGCTGCTGGGGCCGATGGGCATGGTCTGCGTGATCGCCCTGGCGATGGCGCATTGCGGCAGCGAGAGCTCGGCGACACAGTTCGCCGTCTACATGTCCACCGCCAACCTCGGCGGGTCCGCCGGCTCCAAGCTCTACGGCATGGTGGCCGAGGGCGTCTCGTACACTGAAGCCTACCTGCTGCTGGGTGGCCTGGCGGCGGCCATGATCGCGGTGATCGCGATATTCCGCCACGCGCCACCGCGCGCCGCGGACACCCGCGCCGGGCGACCCGCGCCGCAGTACACCGCCGGCCAGGGCGCGGGCGAGGCGGGGATCTTCTGGTCCGGCGCCATGCGCTGTCCCAAGTGCCGCCGCGACATGCGCATGGTCTGTCACGACGGCGTGGAGATCGACCGCTGCGACGCCTGCCATGGCCTGTGGTTCGATCCCGGCGAACTGGAAAAACTGCGCAGCACATCGGCGGCCGCGGCGGTCGATACCGGCGCGCGCTCGGCCGGCCGGGAGCACGACACCATCCATGACTACCCCTGCCCGCGCTGCGGCGGCACCATGGTGCGCATGCTCGAGGTGGCGGCGACGGACATCTGGTTCGAACAGTGTTCGCGCTGCCACGGCAATTACCTGGACGCGGGCGAACTGTCCGCGCTGACAAGGGGCTCGGCGGCGGACCTGCTGGGACGTTTCCGCGGGCGCGGCGATTGAACCGCGCAGCGACTTGGGGCGCGCAGCCTGCCGCCGTACACTAGGCGCGGACAGGACCAAGGCAGTCGCAGCATGAGCAACCCGCCCGGCAGCGGAACACAGGTGTTCCACTTCAACGGCTACAGCATAGATACCGGCCGGCGCGAACTGCGCCGCGGCGATCACCCGGTAGAGATACAGCCGCGGGTCTTCGACCTGCTGGTCTACCTGGTCACCCACCAGCAGCGGGCGGTGGACAAGGAGGAGCTGCAGGACGCGGTCTGGCCCGGCGTGGTGGTCACCGAGACCGCGCTCACCCGCGCCATCATGAAGGCGCGCAAGGCGGTGGGCGATGACGCCAACCGCCAGGAAGTGATCAAGACCGTCCACGGCCACGGTTACCGCTTTGTCGCCGAGCTGGCCGAATCGGGCAGCGCAGCTCCCGCTGGCGTACGACCACCTCCCAGCGCCGATTCCGGCAGTGAGGCGGCCGCACCGGCCAGCGATTCGCGCCTGCACAAGGCCCTGTGGGGCGGCCTGATGGTGCTCAGCCTGCTGGGCATATTCGGCATGCTGTACATCGGCCTGCTACTGCTGCGCCCGGCGCCGACACCCGCCGGCGAATTGCGCGTGGCGGTGCTGCCGCTGGAGGATGCCACCGGCAACCCCGAACTGGCCTGGGCCCGGCTCGGGCTGATGAGCTATGTGGGCAACATGCTCGGCAGCGAGGGCGGGCTGGCCACCGTCGGCGATGGCAGCGTGGTGAGCCTGGCGGAAAGCCTGGGCTGGAAACAGGGCCTGGAGGACACCGCCGGCAAGGAACTCGCCAGCAGGCTGCGCGAGGTCTACGGCGCAACCCACGTACTCGCCATAGAACTGGTGAAAGAAGGCGCTGGCCTGCGCATGAGCTACACACTGCTCGATGCGCAGGGCGAAGAGAAGCGCGCCACCATGGTCGGCGACACGGCGACCGACCTGGCCGACGGCGTGGTGCGCAGCGTGCAGGCGAGCCTGCTCGGCGGCGGCTCCCGCGAGGCGCGCAAACCGCTGGGCGCCCGCGACCCGTTCAACAACGAGGCCTTCGCCCGCGGCCTGGACCTCTCCCTGCAGGGCCATTGCGCCGACGCCATCTCCTATTTCCGCATCGTCATGGAGCGCGAGCCCAGCCTGTTCGCGCCGCGTTTCGAGTACGCCGCCTGCGAGCGCATCCTCGGCGAGAACGACGCGGCGGAACGATTGCTGGACACCCTGCTGGCGGAGCAGCGCAGCCTGGGGCCCAGCCGCGAGCTGGCGCAGGTGCTGATGACGCGGGGCATCATGCTGAACCGCACCGGCCGGCTCGACGAGGCGGAGGCCTCCCACCACGAGGGACTCGACGTGGCCCGCGATATCGGCGACCACGACCTCAGCGCGCGGATATTGCACAACCTGTCCATCGTCTACGAGGACCGCGGCGACTTCGACATGGCGGAAAAGCTGCTCGACCTCGCGGTGCTGGACTACCGCGCCGCCGGCCGCGAGACCATGCCAGGCCAGGTGTACTCCGCCCGCGCCAACCTCTTCATGGACCGCGGCGAACTGGTACAGGCCAGGGAGTACCTGGACCGCGCAATCGCCGCCTTCCGCGCCGCCGGCGACCAGCGCAACGAGGCGATGATGCTCAACAACACCGGCTACCTGCTGCGCAAGATGGGCCGGCTTGACGAGGCAGAGGATTACCACCTGCGCTCGCTGGCCATGCGCCGTGAGATAGGCGACCGGGTCGGCGTCGGCCGGGTCTACGGCCAGCTCAGCGCGCTGTACTCCGCCCGCCGCGAGTTCCAGCGGGCCGCCGGGGCGGCGAAATCCGCCCACGAGGTCGCGGTGCAGACCAGCGACCGCCTCTACGAGGGCACGTCCCTGGCGCAGTGGGCCGAGGCGGAACTGGGCGCCGGTGACCGCGAGGCCGCTAGCGAGCACTTCCAGCGCAGCCGCGAGGTATTCAGCGCCATCCAGGACCGCATGCGCGTGCTGCAGGTGGACGTGCTGCTGGCGCGCATGGACCTCGGCGACGGCGACCTCGACGGCGCGGAGCAAACAGGCCGCGACGTCCGGCAGCAGGCCGCCGCGGCCAACATGAACCAGCCGGAGATCGAGGCCATGGAACTGCTGGGCGAGGTGGCGGTGGCCAGGGGCGACCAGCGCGAGGCAATCCGCATCTACGCGCAGGCGCTGCAGCGGGTGCGCGAGTCGAGCTGGGGCGCCAAGGAGGCGGCCATCGCCACCGCGCTGCTGAACGCCCGGCTGGAGGTCGGCGATATCGAGGAGGCCGCCCCGCTGGCCGGGGCGCTGGCCGGGCTGGAACCCACCCCCGATTCGCTCAAGGCCCAGGCGCGCTACGCCCGCCACCAGGGTCAGGCAGAGCAGGCCCTGGCCCTGATGGAACAGGCGAAATCCCTCGCCGGCGAGGACTGGGACGACGCCAGCGAGCTGCTACTGACCGAATATCGCGGGCAAGGCGACTGAAAACCGCCCTGCCCCGCCCCTACCTGTAACTCCGCAACCCCATGTTTTAATTGATATTTTATAAAGGTCACAGAAAAGTCAGGCAATAGTCACCCGCGGATCAGGACTCTCCACCCGCCCTGGGCCACATTGCGCCCTGCCCGGCACGGTAGCCGGCGCAGATAACAGCAATGCCCGGCCAAGGCGGGGCCCAGAAAAGCCAATGGAGAGTCACCATCATGCAACGCTTACTGATCTTTGTTTACGGTGTGGTCGCCTACGCCATTTTCTTCGTCACCTTCCTCTACGCGATCGGCTTCGTCGGCAACCTGTTCGTGCCCAAGGCCATCGACTCGGTGCCGCAGGTGCCGCTGATGCAGGCGCTGCTGGTGAACCTCGGCCTGCTGGGCCTGTTCGCGGTGCAGCACAGCCTGATGGCGCGGCCCTTCTTCAAGCGCTGGCTGACCCGCTTCATCCCCAGGGCGGCGGAGCGCAGCACCTACGTACTGGCTTCCAGCGTCGCACTGGCGGTGCTGTTCGCCTTCTGGCAGCCCATGGGCGGCGTGGTCTGGGCGGTCGAGAACAACCTCGGCCGCGGCCTGATCTACGCGGTGTTCTGCCTCGGCTGGCTGACGGTGCTGTACAGCACCTTCCTGATCAACCACTTCGACCTGTTCGGCCTGCGCCAGGTGTGGCTGAACCTGCGCAACCAGCCGCACACCCAGCTGCACTTCGGCACGCCGATGCTCTACCGCCTGGTGCGTCACCCCCTGTACCTGGGCTTCCTGATGGGCTTCTGGGCGGCGCCGGTAATGACCCTGGCGCACCTGGTGTTCGCGCTGGCCACCACCGGCTACATCCTCATCGCCATCCAGCTGGAGGAGCGCGACCTGATGGCAGAGCACCCGGAGTACCGGGAGTACCGCCGCAGTGTCCCGATGATCCTGCCCTTCGTCGGCCGCCGCCGTCGCGACGCCGCCGCGGAAACCGCCTGAGAACCCGCCCGGGAGCCGCCTGCGGCTCCCGGCTACCGACACGGAGACCGACACCATGCACGCAGCACCGATGATCCAACGCACCGTCCTGCCGCAATGGCTGCGCCGGCTGGGTTTCGCCGGGTTCATGTTCTTCCTCGCCAAGGGCCTGCTCTGGCTGGCCCTGCCCTGGATGGTCGGGCTGCTGCTCGGCTGAGGCGGCGCTTCACGCCTGCGCCCGACCCGGTATCATCGCCGGGCGGGCTTTTTTTTGTCCCGCGCCCAAGGATTCGCGCTCCCGCGCCGTCCAAGACAGGAAACACGCCATGGGTCGGCCATGACACCCGAACTCGAGGACACCATCCGGCGCGCCCAGCGCGGCGACCGCGACGCCTTCTCCCGTCTCGTAGACGAGCACTACGCGGCCATCCTGCGCTTTGCCAGCCGCTACTGCGGCGCCCGCGCGGACGCGGAGGACGTGGCGCAGCAGGCCTGCATCAAGCTGGCCAGATCTATCGGCCAGTTCCGCTTCGAGTCCGCCTTCACCACCTGGTTGTACCGGCTGGTGATCAACTGCGCCCGGGACTGGCAGCGCGCGCGACCACCGGCGCCGGTCGAAGGCGCCGCGGAAGCGGCCTGCACCGGCGACGCCGAACCCGCCGTGCTGCTGGGACAGGTGCTGGCACTGGTCGACGGCATGGGTGAGGGCTTCCGCGATGCACTGGTACTGGTGCTGGCGGAAGGCCTCACCCATGCCGAGGCGGCCGCGATACTGCAGGTAAAGGAGTCCACCGTGTCCTGGCGGCTGCACGAGATTCGCAAACGGCTGAAGACCGAGGTCCGGCCGGGAGTCGATGTATGAATGACGAAGAACTGAAAGCCCTGTTCGCACGGGTCGACGACACGCCAGCGGAGGACGCCCGCGACCGGGCAGTGGCCGCGGCGCTGGCGGCCTTCGACGAGGCGGATAATTTGTCGGCGGCCGGCCAAGGATCCGGCGCGGCGGCGCGTCCCACTCCCGAACACACACCCATCGGGAGAAAAATCATGAACATGTTTACCGCGAACGATTCCACCCGGCGCTGGCTGTTCAGCGGCATGGCCAGTGCCGCCGTGCTGGTGCTCGGCCTGTTCCTCGCGCTGCAGATGCCGCAGCAGGGCTCTTTCGAATACGCCTGGGATGCGATGGAAGAACAGGCCCCGGGCGGCGACGCGCAGCCCACCGCCAGGGCGAAGGAGTACGACGTTGCAGGGTCCGCGGGGAAGGTGGCCCTGGATGTCAGCAGCGCCGGCGAAGCACAGGAGTGGGTCGCCGCACCTCCCCCGGCGACGCCCGCGCCCGAAGTCCAGGCGCAGCGCGCGTCTTACGGTTCGGAGGATACCGCGCAGTCCGCAGCTGGCCTGGCAATGGAAAAACGCGCCATCGCCGACGACAGGCTGCCGGGGCCCCGGTACCGCGACGAGGGGCGCGACCGGTTCACCGCCACCGACGCCAACCCGGTGAAACGGGTCGCCGAGGCGCCGGTCTCGACGTTTTCCATCGACGTCGACACCGCCTCGTACAGTTTCGTGCGCCGCCAGCTCAACAGCGGCGTGCTGCCGCAAAAATCCGCGGTGCGGCTGGAGGAGATGGTCAACTACTTCCCCTACGACTACCCGCTGCCCGCGGACCGCTCGCGGCCCTTCAGCACCAGCGTCACGGTCACCGACTCGCCCTGGAAGGCCGGCAACAGGCTGGTGCACATCGGCATCAAGGGGTACGAGCTGGCCGGCACCCAGCCGCGCGCCAACCTCGTGTTCCTGCTGGATGTCTCCGGCTCCATGCGAAGCCCGGACAAGCTGCCGCTGGTGAAGCAGTCGATGAACCTGTTGCTGTCGAAGCTGCAACCGGAGGACACGGTATCCATCGTGGTCTATGCCGGAGCCGCCGGCACGGTACTGGAGCCCACCCCGGTAAGCGAAAAGCAGAAAATCCTCGCCGCGCTCAACCGGCTGCAGGCGGGCGGGTCCACCGCCGGCGCACAGGGCATCCAGCTGGCCTACCAGCTGGCCCGGGCCCATTTCATCAAGGACGGCGTGAACCGCGTGGTACTGGCCACCGATGGCGACTTCAATGTCGGCATCACCAGCCAGCGTGAACTGCAGGACTTCGTCGAGCGGGAGCGCAAGTCCGGCGTGTTCCTCTCGGTGCTGGGTTTCGGCCAGGGCAACTACAACGACGCGCTGATGCAGGCCCTGGCGCAGAACGGCAACGGCGTCGCCGCCTATATCGACTCACTGTCCGAGGCGCAGAAAGTGCTGGTGGACGAGGCCACCTCCTCGCTGTTCACCATCGCCCGTGACGTGAAGATCCAGGTCGAGTTCAACCCGGCGACGGTCAGCGAATACCGCCTGCTGGGCTATGAAACCCGCCTGCTGAAGCAACAGGACTTCAACAACGACGCAGTAGATGCCGGCGATATCGGCGCGGGCCACAGCGTGACCGCGATCTACGAGATCACCCCCACCGGCAGCGACAGCGGGCTGTTTTCCGGGTCGCGGTACACGCAAACGACGAAGGCACAGGGCAAGTCCGGCGAGTACGGCTTCCTCAAGCTGCGCTACAAGCTGCCCGGCGAGGACGAGTCCCGCCTGATCGAACAACCGATCACGCTCACCGGCAAAACCACCGCCACCGCGCAGCGCGAGGCAAACTTCGCCACCGCCGTCGCCGGCTTTGCCCAGCTGCTGGAGGGCGGCCAGTACATCGGCAGCTGGAACTACGACGACGCGCTGCAACTGGCCCAGGCCAATCGCGGCGACGACCCCTACGGTTACCGCGCCGAGCTGGTGCAACTCATCCGCAAGGCGGAAACCGCCAGTTCGATGTGAGTCAGCGCCTGGCGATAACCCGCACCCTGTCGGTAGCGGTGTCACCGGAATCGTCGGTGACGCGAAGCTCGAATACCAGCAGCTTGCCGCTGCCGCGCGCCACCCAGGGCGCGCGGAAAGCCGCTGCCGGCCCGGTGCCGTAGAGCCTCACCTCGGGACCGAACACCTGGCTCCAGTGATAGCTGACGATACTGCCGTCGGGGTCGCTGGAGCCGCCGCCGTCCAGTTGCACGATACGCAGCGGTTTCACCTGCTGGTCCTCGCCGGCATCCGCCAGCGGCGGCAGGTTGCTGCCGCTCCCGCTCACGGGGTCCAAAAGGCTGACGAAGGCATCCGAGGTACCGCCGTTGTAACTATTGTCGATTGCCCCCGGGGTGGTCGGGAAATCGCTGGAGCGGGTAAAGCCCGCCGCGTACAGCAGGCCGTTGCCGTCCAGCGCCAGGGCAAGCGGGTGCTCCTCGCCCGAACCGCCGAGATAACTGCCGTACAGCAGCTGCGACAGGTCTCCGGACAGGCGGGCGACGAAGGCATCGGCGGTCGGCGTGTTGTAAGTACCGGTGGGATCGCACTGGCCGTCGCCGCCGCAGCTGTCGTCGGCACCCGCGCCGGTCGTCGGGAAATCGGCAGACATGGTTTCGCCGGTGACGTAGATATCGCCGTTGGAGCCCAGCGCGAGAGCGCGAATGGACTCGATGTCCGAGCCGCCGAGGTAAGTCAGCGCCAGGGTCTGCTGCAGGTCGGCGCTGTATTTCGCGACAAACCCGTCGGGGACCGGCACTTTCAGCGGCCCGATACCGTCGCAGTCGCCGTCACTGCCGCAGGTCCCGTCATACGCACCCGGGGTCACAGGCAGGTCGTTCATGTAGGTCTGCCCGGCGGTGACCACGAACCCGTCGCCGGCGACCACGTCGTTGAAGTAGGTCCGGCTGCTGCCGCTCTGGCTGATGCCGTAGTAGCTCAGGTAGTTCTCGCGATTGGTCAGGCCCGCATCGAAGCGGGCGATGTAGCCGGTAATGGCATTGTCGGTGCCGTCAGTGATGTAGACGCTGCCGTCCGGCGCCACCGCGATGCCGGATACCGTGTCGCCACCGAGATAGGTCATAGCCTGCAGGCTGCCGAGATCCGCCGACAGCTTGCCGGCGAAGCCGTTGTATTCGCGGATGCCAAACCCGCCCGCGGGGCAACAGGTGTCCCGCCAGGCGCCGGGCGTGATCGGGAAGTCGATGTTGTTGGTGCTGCCGCCGAAATACACGCCACCGTTGCCGAGGGCGAGCCGGTAGGGAAAATCCTGCGGCGTGGGTATGGCCGAGGCCAGCAACGCAGAGAGATCGGCGCTGAACCGGGCGACGAAGCCTCCGCCGGTGGGCGTCGCCCCGCTCCAGGTGTAGGCGCCGGCAGTGACCGGGAACCCGTAGCCGGCCTGGCCGGTGATCACCACCGTACCGTCGCTGTCCAGGGCGAGATCGCTGACCCGGTCGAAGTTGTCCGTGCCGATATAGGTCGAGGCGATGATCGTCGACAGGTCCCCCGACAGCCGCGCGACAAAACCGTCGGGATAGGCGTTGGGCAGGTTGTCGTCGTACCCCAGCACGATGGGGAAGTCCGGGGACTGGGTGACTCCCGCCACGTAGACGTCCGCGCCGCTGGTCGCGATGGCGTAGATCCAGTCGTCGTCGTAGTTGCCCGGGGGGCTGGGATTGTGGCCACCGAGGTAGGTGGAGGCCAGCAGCGGGTCGATCACCAGTTCCCTGCGGTGATCGTAATCGCCGACGCGGAAACCGTAGTGGCCCTGTTCGCCCGCAACGTAGGCGACCTCGACGGGCCTGTTCTCCCCGTCGATGGACTGGTAGGCCACCGGCGCCGTGAAATACAACTCGCCGCGGGGTGTCGACAGGGACAGCCTGCCCCGCGCGTCCACGGCCAGCCCGTCTACGCCATCGACGGCGATTTCGATCAGGCGCGGGTCAGCACCGGGGGCGACATGCAGCAACTTCTCCACGTTGTTGCCGCCAGCACGCACGGACACGCGGATACCCGGCCAGGGTTCCCCCAGGTCGAGGCTGTTCCAGGCGGAGAGCCCTGCGCGCCAGCGGGCGGGGTCGCTGCCGCGGTAGCTGCTGACCCGCACCGCGGACGCCTCCTCGCCGCGGGGGCGCCCGGCGTCGCCGGCAAAGCGCTCGCGAAATGCCAGCACCGGCATGCCGGTGTCCGCGACCGGCCGCACAGACTGTTGCATCGGTAGCGCATAGACCAGGTCCGACTCGCGAGTGACGTACACGGTGCCGGCGAAGGTGCGGGCGTAGAACGCCACCTGCGCCTGCGGCAGTTGTCCGCGGTTGGCGACGAAGGGTACCCGGGCCGTCGCCAGGCGTTCGGACAACGCGGCCCTGGCAGGGAGTGGGACTGTCGCGCGGGACTCGGGGCTGTCGCCGGTGGGCGCGGCTATGGTGTTACCGGACAACAGCCCGGCGAGAAGTGGGACGAGCAGGACACGGATACGCATGGGGTTCCCTCCGTGATTGTCTGTGGCAGGCAGTCTGGCCGACTGTGCCACAAACAAATCACGAGAGAATCACGAAAGTATCAACAATATCCCGGACGCCCCGGGGACGGAGGAGCCAAAAAATAGCTCCTCCGTCCCCATCAGGGGTGTCCGACGGCGGAGAAAATGCACTGCGCCGCATCGTGGAAGGGCGTGCCGTCGGGCAGGCTCAGCCGCTTCCAGCCGCTGCGGGTGCAGTCCTCGAGGGAGCGCGGCTGCACGTTGAGCGCGAGGCCGATCACCACCGGGTCGTGGTCCGAGCTGCGGAACTCGTCCGGGGCGAACAGGGCATCCTGGGCAGGCGCCTTGAAGCTGGTGTCGTAGTCGAGGATGTCGGGCTCGTCCGCGTTGATGTGCCAGGGCGCCGCGCCGCTGACCTGTGCGGCGAGTTGGGGAGTGGCCAGGGCATGGTCGAGGTAGCCGAACTGGCCGTCGAACACGTAGCTGTAGGCGTATTCACCACCAAAAGCCGCGATAAGGTCAGTGTAGCCCGCGCCCTGCAGCTCGGCGATCGGGTCTTCCTTATCGTAGGAATTGAGGTCGCCCATGACCAGGAAGTCGCCGTCGCCACTGCCGGTGGGATCCGTCGCCAGCCAGTTGGCCAGCACGCGGGCGGCGTCGCGGCGGGTCAGGTTGCAGTTGCCCTGCCCGTCGCCGATATCCGGGTCGCCAAGATCGTTGCAGTCCGAGCCCTTGGATTTCAGGTGGTTGACCACCGCGGTGAAGATGCCGCCGTTGCCGTCGACAAAGGTCTGGGCCAGTGCCGGGCGGTTCTTGTCGTCGATGAAATCCGGATCGAAGCTGCTGTCGAGAGTGGCGTAGTCACCCAGGGTGGAGACTTTGGCGGGCTGGTAGATGAAGCCGACGCGGATGGCATCGCCGCCGAAGGCGCCGGTTTGCAGCGCGGCGTAGGTACCCTCGCCGGTGGCGGCGTTGAGCCCCGCGACGAGATCGTCGATGGCCGCGCTGTTGTTCTCCAGTTCGATCAGGCCCACGACCGCTGCATCGAGTTTCGCCAGGGCCGCGATGATCTTGCCGCGCTGCCGCCCGAACTCTTCCGCGTTGTCCGCCCCGCGGCAGCCCATGTCGCCGCCGGGGCCGCAGATCGCGCCGGCGTTATCCAGCGTGATGAAGTAATTGAGCACGTTGAAGGCGGCCACCTTCAGGCTGCCGCCGACGGCCGGCGGCTGCGCCGGGCGCGGGTTGGCCGCGGTATAGGTCGCGCCAGCGGTGGGCTGGATGCGGTACAGGCCGAAGCTGTAGTCGAGCACACCGGTGGCGCCAGTCACCAGGTCGCCGCCGCGGAAGCGGTTGTCCAGGGTGAACTCCGTACCATCGGGGTGAATCGCCGGGTCGGGGTTCTGGTTGCTGCGGCCATCGTCCAGGGTAATGCGCGAGCGCACATTCAGGTCGGCGCGGGCCAGGTAGCCGTTGGAGCCCGGCAGTTCCACCGCGGTCGGGGTCATCGGCCGCGCCTCGCCTTCCAGCGGAGCGGCCAGTACGATCTCGCCGTAGCGGTCGAAGTTGTAGTACTCGCTGATCACCAGCGATTGCGGGAAGCTTACGCGCATGCCCTCGAAGTGCTCGAGGCCGGCGAGCTCATCTACGGGCAGCGTGACCTCGCTGGCCGCCGGCAGCGGTACGCCGCTGCCGAGCACCTCGACGCTATTCGCGGTGATCTCGGTCAGGCCGTTGTACTCGGACACCTTGCCGCTCACCTGCACCAGGTCGCCCACTGCGACATCCACCTCGCCGCCGGGGTAGTAGACAAAGATCCCCTCGGAAGTGGCCGTGTCGGCATCGGCGTCGCCGTCCTCCTCCTGCAGGAAAAAGCCGTTCAGGTTGCCGTTGTCGGTCGAGCCGTTGTTCTGGAAGTCGCCGGTGACGATCGCCTCGACCATCACCGTCTGCCCGGCCAGCGGCGACGCATCGCCGGCGCCCTGCACCGCGTGAATCGGCTGCAGGCTCAGCTGCGGGCCGCCCTCGAAGCCGTCGAGCACGACCAGGTTCTGGAACACGAAGCCCTCGCTGCCGCCATCGGTCTGCGCGGTGAGGGTCAGCAGCAAACTGCTGCCGGTGCCCTCGATGGCGGCGCGCAGTGTCTGCAGCGTGTTGCCCAGTTGCTGGCCGTCGACCAGCATCGGATCGTCGAGGCTGACCGAGGCGCCACCGGCCAGCTGGTAAACCGCGCTGCCGCTCTCGTCCACCGAGGATGTGAACAGCAGCTGCTGCGGACCGCCGTCGACGCTGGCGGTCCAGGCAAAGCTGTCGGCGGCCTCGAAATCGCCCATGGCGCCCATGTCGATGGCGACGCCGAGCCGGGTGGCGCCGCTGATATCGAACTGCCAGGTGGCGATGGTGGAATTGCCGGGGTTGTCGCCGTTGACCGTGTCGGCGACGCCGAAGAATTCATCGGTGTTGTCGTCGTCGATGATGCCCAGGGTATCGGCGGGGTAAGTCACCAGGCTGTCGTCCAGCAACTGGTAGGGAATACTCGCGGACACGTTGCGCCGGTATTTCTGCGACCCGTCCCCCGCGCTGCCAAACGCCCCGTCAAAGGCATTGTCATGGACTGTCAGCCTGTGGCTGGTGCTGTCCAGCATGTCCCAGGCGATGGGTGATTCAGCGGCGACAGCGGGAAGACAGGGCAACAGGAACAGGGCGAGAGGCAGGTGGCGTGGGCGGGATGGCATGGGCATACACTCCGTAAATGGGTGCCCAAAACACTAGTCCGGCAGCATGAAGGAACGGTTAAGCGCATGTTGTGTTTTGATGGCGTTTCCACGACGGCAGCGCTTGTCTGCGCACAGTCGACGGGCTATGTTGCGCAATCGCGCCGCGCGACGGCGTCACCCACGACAACGGAACCACCATGAAACGATCCCTGCTCCCGGCCCTCGCCCTGTTGCTGGCCTGCGCCGGTGCCCGCGGTGCTGACACAGGCAGCCCCAGCCCCGACAACCACTTTCGCGCCCAGGCGCTGGAAATGTACCGCCACGCGATTTCCCTGCGCACCTCCGCCGGCCACGGCCAGGTGCCGGTGCTGGCCGAATACCTCGCGCAGCAGTTCCGCGACGGCGGCTTCCCGGCGGAAGATATTCACGTCCTGCCCATGGGCGACACCGCCGCGCTGGTGGTGCGCTACCGCGGCGACGGCAGCTCTGGAAAAAAACCGGTCAGCATCAGCGCCCACATGGACGTGGTGGAAGCACTGCGCGAGGACTGGGAGCGCGACCCCTTTACCCTGGTCGAGGATAACGGCTACTACTACGGCCGCGGCACCCGCGATGACAAGCTGGGCCTGGTTGCCACCAGCGAGGCCTTCCTGCGCCTGAAGGCGGAGGGCTACGTCCCCTCCCGCGACCTGATCCTGGCCTTCAGCGGCGACGAGGAGACGGACATGGTGAGCACCAGGGCACTGGTCAACCAGTACCGCGAACTGACCGACAGCGAATACGTGCTGAACGCCGACGCCGGCGGCGGCATCATCCCGCAAGCGGGCGGCGCACCGGCGAGCTTCGAATTCCAGGCGGCGGAAAAAACCTACGTGACCTATGAACTGCGGGTAACCAATCCCGGCGGCCACAGCTCGCGGCCGACGGCAAGGAACGCCATCTACGACCTGGCGGCCGCCCTTCAAAAGCTGCACGCCTACCAGTTCCCGGTGCGCCAGAACGACCTGACCCGGCAGTTCTTCAAGTCCACCGCCACCCGCACCCCCGGCGACCTGGGCGCGGCGATGGCCCGTTTTGCGGCGGACCCCAACGACGCCTGGGCGGTGGCCCGGCTGCGCGCGGAACCGGCCTATACCGGCACGGTGAGCACCACCTGCGTGCCGACCATGCTGGAGGCGGGCCACGCGGAGAACGCGCTGCCGCAATCGGCGGTGGCGGTGGTGAACTGCCGCGTGTTTCCCGGCGAAGGGGTTGCCGCCACGAAGGCGACCCTGGAAAAAGTGATAGCCGACCCGGAAGTCGCCGTGGTCCAGCGGGATGACGCCACCGAGAGCGACGCCTCGCCGCTGCGCGAGGATCTGCTGGCCGCCCTGCGCAAGGCGGTGGACGCGAACTACCCGGGGCTGGAGATCGTGCCCTACATGTCGCCCTACGGCACCGATGGCATGCATTTTCGCGCCGCGGGCATCCCCAGCTACGGCGTCGACGGACTGTACATGAAGAGCAGCGACGACTTCTCCCACGGGCTCAACGAGCGCATCCCGGTGCAAGCCTTCGACAGGGAACTGACCCACTGGTATGTGCTGCTGAAGGCAATCAGCGGGCCGGATGCCTGAGGGGCCGCTCCGTTAAGGGATTATTCCGGGGCGACTGATTTGCTCGCTGCTGAGTCTGTAGCGGCGAGCTTCGCCCGGGCCTCTGCCAGCGTCGCCTCCAGCATGGGGTTGCTGCCGCCGGCTTGTTCCAGCCCCGCGGTAGCGGTGGCGATCGCAGCTGCGGGCCGGCCCAGTTCGGTCTGCAGGCTGGCGAGATTGTTGTAACCCGCCAGGTAACCGGGAAAGTCCGCCACCAGCGCCGCATACGCCTGCATGGCAGCTTCGTACTCCCCGCGGGCGTAGAGCAGGTTGGCCATACCCATGGCCATGTCCGGACTGCGCGGCCAGGCCTGTTCGCCAGCCGCCCAGGCCGGCGCAGTGTCGACACCCGGAGCGGTCTCCTCCAGCGCCGCGGCGGCGCGGAAGTAAGTACCCTCATCCTCGGCGTAGGGCAACTCGCCCGGCGCCAGCGTCACCATCCCCCAGTAGCCGGAGCGCGCCCAGGTGCGCTCGAAAGTGCCCATGGCCACGCGGTAGTTGGCGATCTCCCCGGAGTGCAACAGCATCTCCCGGGCATCGAGGTCATAGCCGATCACCACCGAGTAGTGCCACATCGGGTACCACTCCAGGCCCAGGTTCTGCAGCACCAGCACCGGCTCACCGCTGTCCACCCAGTGCAGAAGGCTGTCCATGCCCGGCTGCACCTGCAGGGCCAGCCGGCCGTTGCGCCGTGCGGCGGCGAGCATCTCTACCTGGAAGGAGCCCTTGCGGGCCGGCACGTAGACCTCGGGAACCAGGTCCTCCGGCGTCACCGCCACCCCGGTTCGCGCCAGCACCATGGCCAGCGCCGCAGGGCCGCACTGGTAGGCGTCCTGGGCGAAGAAGGGTGTGTCTTCCAGCGCCGCGCTGGGCGCCAGCCCCGGCGGGGGCTCGCGGGTGAGTTCCCGGGTCTGCGGCGGCAATACGCAACCGCAGAGCAGGCAGAGGGCGAAAACCAGCGCGGCGCGGCCGGTCAACCGTACCGCGCGCATTCGGGCAACCTAGATTTTCGGGAAAATATCGATGACGCCGGCCACTTCCAGCAGGATGAGGATAAGCAGCACCAGGACGATGGTGCCCAGAACACCGCTACCGGCGGGGAGGGTGTCGAGTTTGCCGTTGATCTGCGCGACCTCGGCGGCGGTGAGGTTGTTGATACGCTCGTTCACCACATCCGGGCTGACACCCATGCTCTGTAACTGGGCGGCGACGTCGGCGCGCATCAGGCGCTGGCGCAGTTGGTCGCGGTCGGCCTGCAGGGTTTGCTGGGCGGCCAGTTGCTGGGTGCTGAGCATGGCCGCGTAGGCCGGCGCCTGCAGGCAGGTGGAGGAAAACGCCACGATCAACAGTGAAACGACAAAGGACTTTGCTGGTTTGCGGATATTCATTGTTGTGGTGCTCCCTGTAACGACGATGGATTTGCAGCGGCCAGAGTATCGAAAAGCGCGAATTTTGTCAGGAGCCAGTATTTACGCTGCAAACGGGGAACTTTCGCGGTAGGGCGGTACAAGCATACGGCAGGCGGGGGAATGGCCCGCGGTGGAATTCAGGGCCTGGAGAGGAACTCCCGCACCGCTTCGACAAAATCACCGGAGGCTGGCTCGCGGCCGAGCAGGAGGTGGCTGTCGCTCTCCAGCCCGAGGAATTCCGCCCCGGGGATATCGGTGGCGAGATCGCGCCCGACCGCAGCGGGGATGCGCCTGTCGCCCTTGGAATGCAGTACCAGCGTCGGCACCTCGACCCGGGCCAGCTGCCCGCGCACGTCGATATCGCCGAAGGCGGAGAGGAAACGCACCGCGTTTTCCGGGGAGGTGGTGCAACGCTGGAACTCGTTGAACCAGGCCAGCTCCTCCGCGGTCGCGTTGGGCATGAAAGTGGAGGAAAAAATCTGCCGGTACGCGGGATTGTCCCGCCCCCAACCGGTCGCGGTCAGGGTCATGACCGCCTCGCGCTCGCGGATATCGGCCTCGCTGGCCCCGATCCGCCAGCCGGCGGCATAGCCGCCGAACAGCACCAGCCGCGATACCCGCTCCGGGTGGCGCACCGCGTATTCGATCGACACCGCGGCGCCCTGGGAGATGCCCAGCAGCGCGAAGCTCTCGAGGCCGAGGGTGTCGACCACCGTCTCGAGGTCGGTCACGAAGGCGTCGAAGCTGAGGTCATCCACGTCCCAGTCCGAGAGCCCGTTGCCGCGCTCGTCGTAGCGGATGAAGCGGTGGTCATGCGCCAGCTCGCGAAACAGCGGGCTCCAGATCGGCGCGTCCCAGTCCATCTCCAGGTGGCTCAGCCAGTTGGCCGCTTTTACCAGCGGCGGCCCCGAGCCGACGCTGGCATAGGCGATATTCACCTCGTCAGAAGCTTTGCAGAACTGGATTTTCTGCCGCAGCAGGTACTGGCGGGCGGTGGAAGCGTCAGAGGGCGAGTGCGACGGCGTCGCGCCGGCGAACGGTTCCGGCACCGGCCGGGGGGACCAGTCGATCCCCGCGTTGCGGAAGCGCTGCTGCAGATTCGCGCGCGTACTGAAGAGCTCATCGGTGTGGCCGAACTGGTCGAGGCGCTGCAGCAGTAATTCGGCCGCGGCGGGGCTGAACGGCTCGATCTCACTCCAGGCCCGCACCACGGGCAGGGCGCGATCCGGCGGCAGCCCGGGATGTATCGCGAGTTGGCTCAGGGCCCGGGCACGCAAGCGTCGCGCATCTTCGCGCTCCGCGGTCAGCCACTCCTGGAACAGGGGCTGGTCCGGCAGGTCGGCGCCGTCGAGCAGCGGCTCGGCCAACGCCGCCGCAAGTGTATCCAGGCGTTCCAGGGAGGTATCGGCGGCCTCGAGTTCCGCGGCGAAACCGCGCAGGTCCACCGCCACATCGGCGCCGCGAAACGCCACGCGTTCACGGTCGGCGACCAGCCGCTCTTCATCAGAATCGTTGACGATAGGCCGGAGTTTGCTGAGGGACCAGCGCAGCGAGCCGCGCGGATCGTCGGGAATCTCCCAGAAAAGTTCGCACAACCGGTCGCGCCGGTGCGGCCTGTCGGTCAGCGCGAGGTAGGCCAGCAACGCCCGTGTGCGTCGCGATGCGGGGAGTTTGATCTCCTGCCCGTCACGAATCACGGCGAACTCGCCCAGAATTCGTATTGCTATCCCTGCCATACCCTGCGCGCCACCCGGCCGTACATCCACAAATACCACGGGCCTTAACACGATAGGGCCACGCTGGCTTCCACGATACGGCAGCAGAACGCGCCCGCCTTTGTCGCTGTGTCTCAAGCTGAGACCGGCGCTGACACCTTCGAACCGTATTCGAGGAGCCTAACATGTATCGCAGTAAAGAAAAGTTCGGCGGCAGACCGACGCAGAAAATGGCCTACTCCGGCCGGCGATCGGGCGGCAGCGGCGGCTGCCACTTGATACACTGGCGGGATTCAATACAGGATTCGGGAACCGGGCATGCAACCTGGCAAATATCGGCATTTCAAGGGCGGCGAGTACCGGGTGATCGGTGTCGCCCGGCATTCGGAAACGGATGAGAAACTCGTCGTCTACTCGCCCCTGTACGGCGAGGGCGGCCTGTGGGTCCGGCCCCTGGCGATGTTCGAGGAAACCGTCGTGCACGAGGGGCGGAAGCGGGCCCGGTTCGAATTCATCGGGCCCGACTGATCCGGCCGCTACCAGATGCGCACGCGCTGGTCCGGTGCACGGTACAGTTCATCGCCCGGCTTCACATCGAATGCCGCATACCAGGGATCGAAGTTACTCAGGATGACATTGGTGCGCGCGACATCCGGCGAGTGCGGGTCGGTCTGCAGGATGTACCGCGTCAGTTCCTCTGTCCACTTGCCGCGGTTGGCTATGGCGAAGGCGATGAAGAAGCGCTGGTCGCCGGTCAGGCCGTCGATTACAGGTGCCTCCTTTCCGCCCAGTGACGCCTGGTAGGCGTAGTAGGCAATGGTCAATCCGGCGAGGTCGGCGATGTTCTCGCCGAGGGTCAGCTCACCGTTGACACAGAGCTTGCCGTCATCGAGCGGGCAGAACGCGTCGAACTGCTCAACCAGTTCCGCGGTTTTGGCGTCGAATTTTGCCTTGTCATCTGCTGTCCACCAATTCCGCAGCGCGCCGGACCCGTCAAACTTCGAGCCCCGGTTATCGAAGCCATGGCTGATTTCATGGCCGATGGTCATGCCGATGGCACCGTAATTCACGGCCGGGTCCGCGTGCAGGGCGAAGTTCGGCGGCTGCAGGTAGGCGGCCGGAAAAACTATCTCGTTCCCGGAGGGGGAGTAGTAGGCGTTCACCGTCTGCGGTGTCATGTACCACTCGGACTTGTCCACAGGTTTGCCCAGTTTGCCCGCAGAATCCTTCCACTCCCAGGCGGAGGCCGAGATCGCGTTGGCTATCGGCGCATCGGGCGACATCACCATGCCGTCATAGGTCTTGAACTTGTCGGGATAGCCGATCTTGACGCGGACGGCGGCCAGCTTCTTGTGCGCCGCCGCCTTGGTTTCGTCCGACATCCAGGCCAGCCCGCTGATCCGCCCGTCCATGGTCGACAGCAGGTTGGCGACCAGTTGCTGCATGGCCAGCTTCGACTCCGGCGGGAAATTGCGTTCGACGTACAGCTTGCCGACCGCTTCACCCATCTGGCTCTGGACCGAACTCAGCGCGCGCTTCTCCCTTGTGCGCTGTTCTTTCACGCCGGCGATGTAGGTGCCCCAGAAATCGAAATTGCGCTTGTCGATGTCGCTCGGCAGGTCGGGCGCATAGCTCTGCAGCAGCTGCGCGGTCGACCACGCCTTCCAGGTGTCCAGCGGCACGTCGCCGACCAGCTTGAGCATGGCGGGAAAGCCTGCGCCGAGCTTGCCGAGATCCTCATCCGTCAAACCGAGCTTTTCGATTTTTGCCTTGCCCGGCGGCATTTCGTCGACCACCAGTGTTTCCGTACCGCCGACGGTGAGCCCGTCCAGGTAGGTTTGCAGCGGGAACTTGCTGCCGGCCATGGCGATCAGGTCCTTGCGTCCCACCGTGTTGTTGAGCAATTCGGGATCGCGTGACAGCGTGCGGTCAAATGCCAGCGCCGCGATCTGGTGCTCCAGGTCGAACACTTTCCCCGCGGCCGCTTCCGGCTCGGCATAGCCCGCCTTGCCCAGCAGGAAGGTGAGGTACTCCTTGTACTTCGCCTGCATCTCCCGGTTCTTCTCGTTGTCGACGAGGTAGTTGTCGCGATCGGGCAGCGAGTACCCGCCAATCCAGATATTGAGAATGTTGGTGTCCGGGGTATCCATGCCGGGCTGGACGGCGATGGCAAAAGGATCGGGCATGCCCGGCGCGGCGAAGAACTCCGCCAGGTCCGTCTCGGAAGCGATGGCGGCGATCTGGTCCAGGTACGGCTGCAACGGTTTCAATCCGTTGGCGTTGATCGCATCGGTATCGACGAATGCCTTGTAGGAATCGCCGACGCGCTGCTCGATCGACCCCTCGGGCGCCTCTGCTGCGGCCATCGCATGTACGATCTCGGCCACCTGGCGCTCCGCCTTGAGCGAGAGGTCGCGCGACACGCCATAGGTCGCGTACTGCGGCGGAATCGGGTTCGCCGCGCTCCATTTGCCATTCACATAGGCCCAGAAGTCGTTGCCGGGGTTTATCGACGGGTCGAGGTCTGCGGGATCAAAACCCATTTTCGGCCAGGTCATCGGGGCCGGGTCACCGCTATTGGCGGCGGCTTCGGCATGCAACTGGAGGGGGGCAGCAAGGCTTATGGCCAGGGCGGAGGCTCCGGCGGCCAGGGCTTTTCTGATCATGGAAGGGGCACCTTTTGTGACTTGATGCGCGCGCGAACGGCTGCGGCGCGGAAGCGCAACATGACACCCTCTAAAAGGTATTCCGTCAAGTCAGGGCGCTCGCGGCTGTTAGCCCACCCTATTGATGTCATAGCCTGTCACGAAACTTTACACTCGCCGCCCTCCCCAACCTGGCACGCTGTCCGGCCTGTCGAATTGCGGGCACAAAAAAGCCCGCTCGCGGCGGGCTTTCGTGCATGCGGTTGCGGATCAGGCCTTGCGGCGCATCCGCCGGGCACCGACCAGGCCACCCAGGGCGCTCATGAACAACCAGGCAGCTGCGGGCAGCGGCACCGGCGTTACCTGCACCTCCAGTCCCCGCAGGGTAAAGATGCCGCCGAACTTGGTGTCGGTAATGGTGAAACTGGTAATTTCACCCAGGGAGCTCAGGTCGAAGGTGTCTACCTGGCTCGCGGTCGGGTCGGTGTCGATCGTCATGCTGCCGCCGGGCGTAGCGACAAGTGCCGCGGTATCCGGGCCATCCCACGCGCCGAGAGATAACCCGGTCACCGTGACAGCCTGCGAGAAGCTCACCTGCAGGGTTTCGTTCTTTTGGATGCCGGCGGAGCAGATTAGAGCATAGCAACCGCTATTGCCCAGGCCCTTGCCGCCATCGATTGTATAGTAGGCGAGCTGGTTGTTGACCGCGCTGACTGTCACCGTCACACCGCCGTCAGTCATGGAATAGGAATTTCCCTGGATCTTCCAGCCATCCACACCCACCGGGCCATCATTCACCGCACCGGGTGCGCCGAGAAAATCGAAGGTAGCCGCGCTGGCACCCTGTGCCATCAGCAGCGCGACCGCGGGCGCGGCCAGGTACTTCAAAATATTCATTATGGTTATCTCCCTTACCCATTCTTTTATTGGCCCGCCTTCCCGTTTCAGCGTATGCGGGGACACGCGGGAGCCACTAATTTCCCTGTTAGCAATCCTGGAGAAAGCAACTAACGTGCCACACTAATAAATTCAATTACTTAGGCTCGAACGAGCCGCGGAAACAGCCTGATCTGTAAAAGATCCTGACGAAACAAGCGGGATTGTGGTGGCGCCGCGCAGAGCCCGCCCTACCTCGTAGCTCCCCGCCCATCGAAAGCGCGATACGGGGTCGTCACCACTCCGTTCAGTGATTGGCGAATACAATCAGCGGCAGAATCGCCTCCCCGATCCGCTGCACATAGCGGAAAATCGGCACCCCCAACAGGCTGAGCACGATCAACACCAGGAACGCCTGGCTACCGTAGCGGGCATTGAGGTACTCATAGCGCCGCGCCATCCCCGCGGGCAGCAGGTGGGGCATGATGTAGTGGCCATCCAACGGGCCCAGCGGAAACAAGTTGAAGACCATCAACAGCAGGTTGATCAGCGCCAGGAAGGTGAAGAAAAACCGCGGCCCGTCGCCGGCGAACAACGGCCAGCCGGACTGCACGCCGATCACGTACAGGTTGATCGAGATACAGGCCAGCAGCAGGTTCATCGCCGGCCCCGCTGCGGCGACCAGCGGGCTGGCCCAGCGCGAGGTGAAATTGCGCGGGTCCGTCGGTACCGGTTTGGCGTAGCCGAAGCCGATCAACACCACCATCAGCAGGCCCACCGGATCGATATGCGCGACCGGGTTCAGCGTCAGGCGGCCCTGTCGCTGGGCGGTATCGTCGCCGAATATTTTTGCGGTGGCGGCATGGCCGAATTCGTGGAAGCTCAGCGAGAGCACCAGGGCAATCACGATCAGCAGGAACAGGGCGAAGTGTCCCTCGTAAAGCAATTGCAGCATACTGGTCTCCTCTGGGTGGTCTGGCCGCGTTGCGATGAATCTACTGCTGCCACCGCCGGCAATTCGCCTCGAATAACAGGACAGGGCCATGCAGGAAGTGCATATCGTTACCGGTGCCAGCAGCGGGGTGGGCCTCGCGCTCTGCCAGCACCTGGCGCGACAGGATTATACGGTGCTCGGCATCGCGCGGCGCAAGCCGGAGCTGGAAGCGATGCGCGCCGCCTGCCCCGAACGCATTCACATCCTGGCCGCCGACCTCGGCAGCCAGCAGGGTCGCCAACGGGTTTGCGAGGCCATAGAAGGCAAATTCCAGGTTCGGTCGCTGGTCCACAGCGCCGCCATCGCGACGCAAGGCTACCTCAAGGACCTGGACTACACCACGTATCGCGAGTTGATGGCGATCAATCTCGAGGCGCCGCTGTTCCTCACCAGCGCGCTGCTGCCGAGCATGTGCCCCGGTGCCCGGGTACTGCACCTGTCCTCCGGCTCCGCCCACCGGGCCGCAATCTGCAACGGGCTGTACAGCATCTCCAAGGCGGCGCTGCTGATGTGCTACCAATCCTGGAATGCCGACTTTCCCGACGGGGAATTTGTCTTCGGCAGTGCGATGCCCGGCGTGGTGGAAGGCCCGATGCAGGACGCGGCCCGCAGCGGCGATAACCCGAGTACCGCCATGTTCGTGGGGTACAAGGAACAGGGTCTGCTGATTCAACCTTCGCGGGTCGCCCAGTTCCTGGCGTGGTTGCTGTTTTCAACCAGCGACGAGGACTACGCCGCGCAGGACTGGAATATCTTCGACGAGACACACCACAAGCACTGGTTGCATGGGCGGTTGCCTGGCTGAACCCATGCTCTCTGCCACGGCCGTGGACACCTGATCTGCAAAATAGCTGCGCAAATCTCGCAACACGGTCTAGTCTGATGAGAGCGTAGGCACAATCTCACCCGATCGAGCTGTCCGAACAACTCCATATCTTCTAACGATATACAGGGAGTTACCGATGACCAGAAGTCTCTCAGTCGACAAGAGCCTGGAAATTGCGGCGCGTCATCCCCACGCCTGTTCAAGCATCCTGGCCAAAAACCTCTACCCACTGCTCGAACAACAGTCCTGGTTCGACGCCGAATGGCGCGCCCGGTTTTGCGCCTATTTCCTGCAGAACCTGGTCGACAACAGCATCGAGGAGGAGGTCGACCCGCAACTGCTGGAACGGTTGAAGCGGCTCCCCCTGCAACGCAGTTTTCCCCTGTTCGCCTCTTCGCCCTGTGCCGGTCTGAAGGTGCTGGTGGCGATCATCTCCCAGCGCTTGCGCCAGGAACAGAAGCTCAGCCTGGAAGAGCAGTACGAGTTCTACAATCTGCTGTTCGGGCATTTTTTCCCGGAAGCGCAGGAGCGGGCGCGGGGGCGGCGATAACCCGAGAACCGCCATGTTCGTGGGGTACAAGGAGCGGGGTTTGCTGATTCAGCCTGAGAAGGTTGCCCAGTTCCCGTCTGGTTGCTGTTATCCACCAGCGACGACGACTACGCTGCGCAGGACTGGAATATCTTTGACGAGACACGCTACAAGCACTGGTTGCGCGGGCCGCTGAGCGGCTGACCCCGGAACCTCCCGACTGGCCCGGCCCGGTATCGATCACGCAATCAGCCTCCCTCACTTTGACTATACTGGCTTGAAACCCGTGGCAGCGCTTCGGGTAACACTCTCCTGCCAGCCAGGCTTTTCTCGAGGTCCAGCCATGAATAATCCCCTGGTGAAAGCACTGTTCACGGCCTCTGTGCTCGCGCCACTTGCCCTGCCTTCCACCGGTGCCGACACGCAGATTCCCCTCACCCAAACCCGTGAGGTGTACTTCGGCAACTTCCACGTGCACACCGCCTGGTCCTTCGACGCCTATATCAACGGCGCCATTTCCGGGCCCGAGGATGCGTACCGCTGGGCCAAGGGCGCGGCAATTCCCGGGGGAGGCGACGGAACACCGCTGAAGATCAAGGTACCCCTGGACTGGTACATCGTGTCGGACCATGCGGAGTACCTGGGCGCGCTGCCACTGATGGGCGACCCCAACAGCCCGGTGAGCAAGCACCCCCTGGCGGCGGCGATATCGGGCGACGATCCCAAGGCTTCCTTCGACGCCTACACCGAAATCCTCGACGGCATTTCAAACCGCCGCAAGGACAAGATTCTCGGTGACCCGGCGCTCGCCAAGTCAGTCTGGAAGCAGGTTGCGGATATCGCGGACAAGTACTACGAACCGGGTAAATTCACCACGTTTGCCGGATTCGAGTGGACCTCGAATCCGAGCTGGCGCAACCTGCACCGGGTGGTTTTCTTTGAAGACACGGCAAACCTGCCCGCCCAGCCATTTTCCGCCATCGATTCTGACGTGCCGGAAGACCTGTGGAAGTGGATGGACAAGGAGCGCGCCGACGGGGCGACACTGCTCGCCATCCCCCATAACGGCAACGCCAGCGACGGCCTGATGTTCCCCGTCGACAAATCCTACGGTGGCAGCAGCCTCAACGCCGCTTATGCCGATGCGCGCATGCGCAATGAAAAGCTCTATGAGATCACGCAGATCAAGGGTACGTCTGAGGTTTACCCCGCACTGTCACCGAATGACGAATTCGCCGGCTTCGAGATCTGGGACTACACGCTGGCCTCCACCGCGACGCCGCCCGAGCACAAGCGCGGGGGTTATATGCGCGAAGCCCTGATACGCGGCCTGCAATTGCAACAGTACGGCAACGGCAACCCCTTCAAGTACGGCTTCATCGGCGATTCCGACACCCACAATTCCGCCTCCGCCATCGAGGAGGACAACTATACCGGCAAGTTCGGGTTCGAGAACGACCCCAAACACCGACTGTACGGCCCTCCTGGCGTGAGCAAGGCCGCGGCGAAGCAAGTCAGGCAATTCAGCAGCGGCGGTGTCGCCGCAGTCTGGGCCAAGGCAAACACCCGCGAAGAGATTTTCGCCGCGATCAATCGCAAGGAAACCTACGCCACCTCTGGCCCGCGGATGAAAGTGCGCTTTTTCGGCGGTTACGGATTCGGGCCGGATACGATGTCCGGGTCGGATTGGCTGGAAGCGGCCTACGCCAACGGCGTACCCATGGGTGGCGACTTGCCGAAAGCCAGCGGGGGCAAGGAACCCACTTTCCTGATTGACGCGATGAAGGAGGCAAACGGCGCCAACCTCGACCGGGTGCAAGTCATCAAGGGCTGGGTGGATGCTCAGGGGCAAACACACGAAGCCATCTACAACGTGGCACTGTCCGACGGCCGCAAGGTCGATGCGAATGGCAAGGCTCCCGCTGTCGGCAACACCGTCGATGTGAAAACCGCGACCTACGCCAACAGCATCGGCGCCGCGGAGTTGCGCACCTCCTGGACTGACCCGGAGTTCGACCCGAAACAGTACGCTGTCTACTACGTGCGGGTATTGCAGATTCCGACCCCGCGCTGGTCGACCTATGACAGCGCCAGGCTGGGTGTGAAACCGCCGGCGGATTTGCCGACATCTATCCAGGAGCGGGCCTGGTCCAGCCCTATCTGGTATACGCCCTAGGCGACAGGAGATACAAAAAAGCCTCCGCGAGGGAGGCTTTCAAGTCGCTGATTCCTCAACGATATATGGTGGGCCGTGATGGATTCGAACCATCGACCAATTGGTTAAAAGCCAACTGCTCTACCACTGAGCTAACGGCCCCAAAGGAGGAGCGTATCTTACGGATTTGAATCGAAAACTCAAGTCCCGCGGAGGGCTTTTTTACCCCCTGCAGCCGGGCCTCAGGCGCCCGGTGCGTAACGCGTGGAATCCGCCACCCCGGCGTCGATAAAGCCCTGCTTGCGCAGCCGGCAACTGTCGCAACGGCCGCAGGCCAGGCCTTCTTCCGTCGCCTGGTAGCAGGACACGGTCAGCGAGTAATCCACCCCCAGTTCGTGCCCGGCGCGGATGATATCCCCCTTGCTCATGTTCATCAGCGGGGTGTGGATGGCGAGCTTCTCTCCCTCCACGCCGGCGCGGGTTGCCAGGTTGGCCATGGCCTCGTAGGCGGCGATGTACTCCGGCCGGCAGTCCGGATAGCCGGAGTAGTCCACCGCGTTGACGCCGATGAAGATATCGCTGGAACCCAGCACCTCGGCCCAGCCCAGGGCGATGGACAGGAATACCGTGTTGCGCGCCGGCACGTAGGTGACCGGGATACCCTGGGTTTCGGTTTCGGGGACATCGATGGCGGTATCGGTCAACGCGGAGCCACCGATGCTGTCGAGGTTCAGTTTCACCACCTTGTGCTCGACATCCCCCAGCGCCACGGAGACCCGCTCCGCGGCATCGAGTTCGGCGCGGCTGCGCTGGCCGTAGTCAAAGCTCAGGGTATAGCAGGCGTAGCCCTGCGCCCGGGCCATGGCCAGTACGGTGGTGGAATCCAGTCCGCCTGAGACCAGTATGACGGCGCGTGGCTGCGTGCTCATTCAGTGCCCCGGTGCATCGTTCCAGAGGATTTTATGCAGCTGCAGCTGCATGCGTACCGGCAGGTTGTCCGCGATAATCCACTCGGCGAGTTCGCGCCCCGCCAGTTCGCCGTGGCTGGGGGAGAACAGGACATCGGACACGCGGTCCGCCAGCGCGTGCTGGTCGACGGCAAAGCGCGCCCACTCGTAGTCCTCCCGGCTGCAGATCACGAACTTTACCTGGTCGATAGGCGTAAGCAGGGGGATATTCGCGTACACATTGCGGCCCATCTCGCCGGAAGCAGGGGTCTTCAGGTCCAGCACCTTGACCACCCGCGGATCGACACCGGCGACGTCCATCGCGCCGCTGGTTTCCAGGGAGACCTCGTAACCGGCGTCGCAAAGGCGCTGCAGCAGCGGCAGGCAGTTGGGTTGCGCCAGGGGTTCGCCACCGGTCACTGTGACATAGCGCGGCCTGTAGCCGGCCACAGTCTCCAGGATGTCGTCCAGGCTGCGCAGTTCGCCGCCACTGAAGGCGTAGGCGGTGTCGCAGTACACGCAGCGCAGGGGGCAGCCGGTCAGGCGCACGAACACCGTCGGCAGGCCGACGGTGCGCGCCTCGCCCTGCAGGGAATAGAAAATCTCGGTGATACGCAGGGTATCGGTGCCGTGCACCAGGGTGTCAGACATGCTCGCTCGCCGGCCCGGAGGCCTAGAAGTTCTGGGCGATGAAGTCCCGTGCCATCTGCACGGCGGAGTTGTTGGTATTGCCGTACTCGCGGATCACGCGGTCAAGGTACTCGCGGGACTTGGCCCGGTTGCCCTTGAGGAAATACACCTTGCCCAGCTTGAACATCGCATCCGGGGCCTTGGGGTTATCCGGGTACTCACTCAGCAGCAGGGTAAACGCCTGGCGCGAGGCTTCCGGATCGGGCGGCTGGACTACGAGGTAAAGCTCACCCAGCCAGTAGTGCGCGTTGGGCGCGTACTTGCCGTCCGGGTAATCCTTCAGGAACTGGTTGAACGCGGTCACCGCCTGGTCGAATGACTGGCTGCGCACCAGCGCGTAGGCGGAGCGGTAGGCATCAGCCTCACCGGGCAGCTCGGCCGCCTTGCCCATCGCGGCGCTGCCGCCGGTATTGCTGATTCCGCTGTTGCCGCCGGCGCTAACCGAGGAAGCGCCGCCGCCGAGGGCGCTGACGCGCTTGTCGAGATCGACATAGCGCTCCAGGCTCTGGGACTTGAGCTGGCGGATTTCGTTGGCCTGTTCCTCGACGATGCCGTTCAGGCGCATAACGTCCTGGCGCAATTGCTGCACCTGCAGGAACAGCGAACTCACGTTGTTGCCCGCATCGCCACCGATGGGCGCGCTGCTGGGCGGGGGCGCCGCAGTTACTGCGGGACCCGCGGGAGCGCCGCCCATGCTGTAACTGGTCGCCGGTGAGGATTCATCCGGCATGCTCGAGGGCGCAATCTCCGTGGGGTAGGAGTAGTCGCTGCTGTCCTGCCTGGCAGGCGCCTGCTCCGGGGTAGACGACTCCGGTGTTGCGGGGGTGGTCTTGCCACGCTCCGCCTCGACGTCCACATAATCCTGTGCGCTTGCCATAAAACAGAACGGGCTGGTCACCAGGACCAGCCCGCTTGCCACAAGCCATTTGCTTATGTACTTCGCCATAGGCGTATTACTTCAGCTCTACGCGCCGGTTCTGAGACCAGTTGGCCTCACCGCTGCCCGTGGCGATCGGGCGTTCTTCGCCGTAGCTCACGGTTTCGATGCGGTAGCTGGGGATGCCGTTCAGTACCATGTAGTCGCGCACTGCATTTGCGCGGCGCTCGCCCAGGGCCATGTTGTACTCGCGGGTGCCCCGCTCGTCAGTGTGGCCTTCCAGGCGGATGGGTTCGTCGGTGTCCTTCAGGTAGGCGATGTGTGCGTTCAGTGACTCGATCGCCTCCGGCTTCAGGTTGTAGCTGTCGAAGTCGAAGTAGAAGACGTTGCCGTAGGCGGCGGCTGCGTCCATTTTACGGCGCAGTTCCGTCTGGGCTGCTGCCGCTGCGGCCGCACGCTCCTGTTCAGCTTTCGCTGCGGCAGCTGCTGCCGCGGCGTCGGCGTCGTCTTTTTTCGCGCTGCTGGAACACGCGGCCAGGAGCGCTGCCGTGAACAGCACGATCACGGCCTTACCAGCAACAGAAAGATATTTCATGGTTCCTTTCCTTACAGATGTTTCAGTGGTGGATGCAACAATAATTTATGATCGGTCATTGGCTCATATACGGCGACCATGCCGGCTCGCGCACGTCACCTTCCCGTGCCGGCAGCCGGAATTTCACGCCGCCATCGACCGATACCGCGGCCAGAATTCCGCGGCCCTGGTATTTCGTTGCGTACAATACCATAGAGCCATTAGGCGCGATACTGGGACTTTCATCAAGCGCCGTCGATGTGAGAATTACTAGTCTATTTGTCACAAGATCCAGCACCGCGATGTGGAACTGGCCGTTTTCCTGGTGCACCAGAACCACATTGCGACCGTCCTGCGCCACCCGCGCGCGGGCGTTGTAAACACCCTCGTAGGTCACCCGCTCGACAGTGCCGGTACGCAGGTCGTAACGGTAGATTTGCGGGCGCCCGCCGCGGTCGGAAGTGAACAGCAGGGAGCGGCCGTCGGGCATCCAGGTCGGCTCGGTGTCGATGGCGTAGTGACGGGTGATCCGGGTCAGCTGCTTGGTCGACAGGTCCATCAGGTAGATGTCCGGACTGCCGTCCTTGGACAGCACCATCGCCAGCGTGCGGCCATCCGGCGACCAGGCCGGCGCGCCGTTCAGGCCCTTGAAGTTGGTCAGCTGCTCGCGCGCGCCGGTGGAGAGGTTCTGTCGGTAGATCGCCGGGCGCCCGGTCTCGAAAGACACGTAGACGATCTGGCTGCCGTCCGGCGACCAGCCCGGCGCGAGGATGGGCTCGCGGGATTCCAGCAGTACGATGGGGCGCGCGCCGTCGGAATCCGACAGCGTCAGGCGGAAATAGTCCTTGGCGCCGGGCACATGGGTGACGGCCACGTACAACAGCCGCGTGGCGAAGGCGCCGGGAATGCCGGTGACTTTCTTGTACACCGCGTCGGACACCCGGTGGGCCAGCATGCGCGCCTCGCTCTCGGGCCCGGTGACGGTGCCGCCTTCCACGCGGGCCTGGCGCACCACGTCGTACAATTCGTACTCTATGCGCATCTGCCCAGCCGTGCTCGAAACCCGGCCGATCAGCAGGTAGTCGGCGCTGATGGCGCGCCAGTCGCGGTAGTAGATGTCCTGCTCGCGGCTGGGGCGACCGAGCATGTCGTTGCGGTCCACCGGCGCGAACAGGCCGCTGCGGGTCAGGTCCGAGTCGACGATGGCGGCGATGTCCTCGGGCGAAGCGGCCCCCTGCCCCTGCCAGGCGAACGGCACGACGGCGATGGGCGTGGGGTTGTCCGAGCCCGAGGTGATCTCGATAGCCAGTTCCGCTCGCGCACACTGCGCCAGCACCAGTAAAAGCAGGGGCGCGCAGGCCAATATCAGCCGTTTCATCAGTAACGTAAATCCTCCGGTCGGAATATCAGGCGAAAACGCCTGAAAGTGCTTTCGAATATATCGGACGGCAGGTTTTTCAGTTCGGGAAAGCTGCCGGCCTTTTTCACCGCGTTGACCGCCGAGGCGTCGAAAGCGGCGTTGCCGCTGGAGCGTATCACGGTCACGCTGACAATCTCACCTGTGGGCACCAGTTGCAGGCGCAATTCCGCCTCCATGCCGTTGCGCGCGCTGGGCGGCCGGCTCCAGTAACCGATTACCGTCTGCTGGATCAGCGCCGCGTAGCTTGTCGCCATTTCCTCCGCGGTAGCGGTCGCCTCCAGCGCATCGTCCTCCTTGGAAATGGCGCGCGCCAGGTCCTGCCGGGCGATGGCCGAGAGCTCCTCGTTGCTGATCTTCGGCTCCGGCTTGGGTTTGGGTTCGACCTTGGGCTCCGGCTTGGCCACCTTGGGCGCGGGTTTCGGCGTTGGCTTGGGCGTCGGCTTGGGCTTGGCCACAACCTGTTTTTTCTGCGGCGCCGGCTTGGGTGCCGCCTTGGGCTTCGGTTTGGGCTTGGGCTGCAATTCGCTGGCGGAGACCAGCCGGGCGTTGATGGTCTTCGGCACCACTCGCGCCTTGATCACCTTCGGCTCCGAACTCGTCCAGTTCATCGTCAGCGCCGCCAGCAGCAGCGCGTGCAGGGCGAGGGTTGCCAGCGCCGGGCGCAGGATAATGCGTGGCGCCACCGGCCGGCCATAGAGGGACTCGACGCTCAATGCGGGTCCTCGGTCACCAGGCCGACGCTGGGCGCGCCCGCCTGTTGCAGTGCGACCATCACGGTCACCACGTCGCCGTAGGGCACCGCCTGGTCGCCCCAGATCAGCACCGGCTTGTCGGGACTGCGCTTCATCACCACGCCGACCCGTTCGCGAATGGTAGCCAGCGACAGCACCTGCTTTTCGTCGCCGAGATTGAGGTAGAGCTGGCCCTTGGCGTCCACCGAGACGATCAGCGGCTCGCTGTCCTGCTTTTCCACCGGGTTGGCGGTGGCCTCGGGCAGGTCGACCTTGACCCCCTGCATCAGCATGGGCGCGGTCACCATGAAGATGATCAGCAGCACCAGCATCACGTCGATGTAGGGGACGACGTTGATCGCCGACATGGGCTTGCGTTTGTTGCGGGTACGTAGCACGTCTGTTTACCCCGCTTTGCGGTCCCTGGCGCGCAGGGAGTAAGCCTGGCGGTAGAGAATGCTGGAGAATTCGTCGGCGAAGGTGTCGTAGCGGTTGCTGAACACCTCCACCTTGGCGGCAAAGCGGTTGTAGGCCAGCACCGCCGGAATCGCGGCGAACAGGCCCATGGCCGTGGCCACCAGCGCCTCGGAAATACCCGGCGCTACCGTCGCCAGGGTCGCCTGGGTCGCATTCGCCAGGCCGCGAAAGGAGTGCATGATGCCCCAGACAGTGCCGAACAGGCCGATGTATGGGCTGGTCGAGCCCACCGAGGCGAGGAAGGCGAGGTGGCGCTCCAGGCGCTCTTCCTCGCGCAGCATGGCCACGCGCATTGCGCGGCGCGCGCCCTCGACGATGGCGTCGGAATCCATCTCCGACTGCTGGGCCAGGCGCGAGAACTCCTTGAAGCCGGCGCGGAAGATGCTCTCCATGCCGAGAATCGCGTGTCCGTCGGCGGCCTTCTCACTGCCCTCGCGGTACAGTTGCGACAGGTCGATGCCGGACCAGAACCGCTCCTCGAACTCGTAGGCCTCCTCCTTGGAATTGCGGATATAGAGGAAGCGCTGCACGATCATGTACCAGGACATCATCGACGCGGCGAGCAGGATGGCCATTACCAGCTGTACGGTAAAACTGGCGCCCCATACCAGGTCTATCAGGCTTAACTGTTCGTCCAAAGCTCAGCTCCCTTCGCTTTCATGCTTGTCCGGACCGCGCAGGCGGCCGCTGATTTCCTTCGGGATGCGCCGCGGGCGCACGCCACTTCTGTCGACGCAGGCGACGGTCACCGCCCCCTGCACCAATGTCTCCCCGCCCCGGCGCACGGTCTGGCGCAGGGACATGGAAGCGCCGCGCAACTGGTCCAGCTGCACGGTGGCCTCGATCTCGTCGTCCAGCAGCGCCGGGCGCAGGTAGGTCATTGCCACGTCGCGCACGACAAACATGAGATCGCGGTTGAATATGAAGTCCTTGCCAAAACCCAGCGAACGCAGGAATTCCGTGCGCGCGCGTTCCATGAACTTGAGGTAGTTGACGTAGTAGACGATACCGCCGGCGTCAGTGTCCTCGATGTAGACGCGCATGGGCAGTGAAAATTCCGCCGCCATCATTCAGCTCCGCCATCCAGGTCGAGGTCCAGGTTGGGCTCGCGGCCGGTGGCCGGCTTGAGGCCGAAGTGCTGGTAGGCACTGCGTGTCACCATGCGACCCCGGGGCGTGCGAATTACATAGCCCTGCTGGATCAGGTAGGGTTCCAGCACGTCCTCGATGGTGCCGCGCTCCTCGGAGATTGCCGCCGCCAGGGAGTCGACACCGACTGGCCCGCCATCGAATTTCTCGATCATTGCCAGCAGCAAACGCCGGTCCTGGTGATCGAAGCCGCACTGGTCCACGCTGAGCATGTCCAGCGCGCGGTCGGCGACCTCATCGCTGATATGCCCGTCCGCCTTTACCTCCGCGTAATCGCGCACCCGGCGCAGCAGGCGGTTGGCGATACGCGGCGTACCGCGGGAACGCCGCGCGATCTCGCGGGCGCCGGGGCTGTCGATACCGATACCGAGGATGCGCGCGGAGCGCTCGACGATATGGGCGAGGTCGGCGACCTCGTAGAATTCCAGCCGCTGCACGATGCCGAAGCGATCGCGCAGGGGCGAGGTCAGCAGGCCGGCGCGGGTGGTGGCGCCGACCAGGGTAAACGGCGGCAGGTCCAGCTTGATCGAGCGCGCCGCCGGGCCCTCGCCGATCATGATATCGAGCTGGTAATCCTCCATTGCCGGGTACAGCACCTCTTCCACGAAGGGGCTGAGGCGGTGGATTTCATCTATGAACAGTACGTCGCCGGGCTCGAGGTTGGTCATCAGCGCGGCGATATCGCCGGCCTTCTCCAGCACCGGGCCGGAGGTGGTCTTCAGGGACACCCCCATCTCGTTGGCAATGATGCTGGCCAGCGTGGTCTTGCCGAGGCCGGGGGGGCCGAAAATCAGGGTGTGGTCCAGCGGCTCCTTGCGGCCCTTGGCGGCTTCCAGGAATATTCCCATCTGCTCACGTACCACCGGCTGGCCGACATATTCCTCGAGGGTTTTCGGCCGGATGGCCCGGTCCATGGCCTCCTCGGTCCCGGAGGCCTGCGGCGCGATCAGGCGATCGGTCTCGATCATCAGGCGCTTACCATGGACTTGAGGGCGCGGCGGATCAGCTCTTCGCTGTCGGCCACACTGTCGTCATTGACCGCCGCAACGACTTTCGCCGCTTCCGCCGGCTTGTAGCCCAGGGCGATCAGGGCGCTCTCCGCATCGGCCACTTTGGAACTCATGGAGGGCATGGCGCCGGTCACCGGAGCGACGCCGCCGGCATCCGGTTGCAGCCAGTTATCCAGCTTGTCGCGCATCTCGATGACCAGCCGCTCGGCGGTCTTGCGCCCCACCCCGGGCAGTGCCACCAGCGAGGAGATATCGTCGCGCTGGACACAGCGCACGAAGGTCGGCGCGTCCATGCCGGAGAGTATCGCCAGCGCCAGTTTGGGGCCGACATTACTGACGCGGATCAGCAGGCGGAACAGTTCGCGGTCGCGTTCCTCGAAGAAGCCGTAGAGAATCTGGGCGTCCTCGCGCACCACCAGGTGGGTGACGAGATTGACCTCGGCGCCGGCCTGCGGCAGCTGGAACAGGGTGCTCATCGGCACCAGTAATTCGTACCCCACGCCTCCCACGTCCACCAGGATCTCCGGTGGTCGCTTGTAGACCAGGTTGCCTCTTATTCTGCCTATCATGACTTCCGCCTACCGCACTCGCCGCCGGCGCACCGAGCGTGCGCCCGCCATGTGTATCATACTCTGCCGGGTGTGCGCGTGGCACAGCGCCGCCGCCAGTGCATCCGCCGCGTCTTCCTGGGGCTCCGCCGGCAATTTCAGCAGCACCTTGACCATGTGCTGCACCTGCACCTTGTCCGCCGCGCCGGTGCCGACCACCGACTGCTTGATCTGCCGCGCGGAGTACTCGGACACCTCCATCCCGCGGGTGGCACAGGCGACGATGGCGGCGCCGCGCGCCTGCCCCAGTTTCAATGCGGAACCGGCGCTGCGCGCCATGAACACCTGCTCGATCGCGAGGACTTGCGGGCAGTGGGTCTCCACCAGTTCGGCCACGCTGTCGTAGATAATACGCAGGCGCGGCGCCAGCTCTCCCTCCGGCAGGCGAATGACACCGCTGGTGACGTATTTGCTGCGGCCGGCCTCAAATTCGATGATGCCGAAGCCGGTTTTGCGGGAACCCGGATCGATTCCCAGAATGAGTGACATGGAAGATTCCGTGCCCTGTGCCCCGTTACCTCATTATGTACAAATTTACAGTCCGGGTCAGCCTGTCACGGCGGGGAAAGCTCAGAGTTCGGCGTAAACTTCGTCCGGGATGTCGACATTGGTGTAGACGTTCTGGACATCGTCCAGGTCTTCCAGCATCTCGACCAGCGCCATGAGCTTCTGCGCGCCCTCGAGATCCACCGGCACGGTGGTAGAGGCCACCATGGTGACCTCACCGCCGTCCGGCTCGAGGCCCGCGCTTTCCAGCGCATCCTTCACCGATGAAAAGTCCTCCCAGGCGGTGGTCACGTCGATGGAACCGTCGTCGTAGGCTTCGATATCCTCCGCGCCGGCCTCCAGCGCGATTTCCATCACCTGTTCTTCGTCCGCGCCCGGGGCGAAGCTGATCTGGCCGACCCGATTGAACAGGTAGGCCACCGAGCCGTCTGTCCCCAGGTTGCCGCCGCGCTTGCTGAACGCGTGGCGCACCTCGGCGACGGTGCGGTTGCGGTTGTCGGTCATGGCTTCGATGAGGACTGCGATGCCGCCGGCGGCGTAACCTTCGTAGGTCAACTCCTCCATGTTGTCGGCATCGTTATTGCCCGCCCCGCGGGCGATGGCGCGGTCGATAGTGTCGCGGGTCATGTTGGCGCCCAGCGCCTTGTCCACGGCGGCGCGCAGGCGGGGGTTGTCCTCGGGTGCCGGGCCGCCCTGTTTGGCGGCGATGACCAGCTCCCGGATCAGCTTGGTGAAGATCTTGCCCCGCTTGGCGTCCTGGGCCGCCTTGCGGTGCTTGATGTTGGCCCATTTACTGTGTCCGGCCATGTCTCCCTCTTGCTTCTTATATACCTGTGAGCGCGGGTGCCCGTTCAGCCCTGGCCCTCGGCGCCCTCCGCCGGGTTCTGGCGCAGGCGAATATTCAGCTCGCGCAGCTGTTGCGCGCTGACAGTGCCGGGGGCGTCGGTCAGCAGGCAGGCGGCGGTCTGGGTTTTCGGGAAGGCGATCACGTCACGGATGGACGCGGAGCCGGTCATCAGCATGACCAACCGGTCCAGGCCGAAGGCCAGGCCGCCGTGGGGCGGCGCGCCGTGCTGCAGCGCCTGCAGCAGGAAGCCGAATTTCTCGTTGGCCTCCTCGTCGCTGATCTCGAGGATGCGGAACACCGCCTCCTGCATGTCGCGCTGGTGGATACGCACACTGCCACCGCCCAGTTCGGTGCCGTTGAGCACCATGTCGTAGGCGCGCGACAGCGCTGTACCGGGGTTGGCTACCAGTTCTTCGACACTGCAGGCGGGGGCGGTGAACGGGTGGTGCAGGGGCGTCCACGCGCCGCTGCCGTCGTCCTCGAACATCGGGAAGTCCACTACCCACAGCGGTGCCCAGCCCTCGCGGACACAGCCGAGGTCTTCGGCAACCTTCAGGCGCAGGGCGCCCAGGGATTCGTTTACGACGCGCGCCTTGTCCGCACCGAAGAAAATAATGTCGCCATCGGCCGCTTCCAGCCGCTGCATCATCTGCAGCACGACTTCGTCGGGCATGAACTTGAGGATCGGCGACTGCAGGCCTTCCACGCCGGCCGCGAGGTCGTTGACCTTGACCCAGGCCAGGCCGCGGGCGCCGAAGACCGACACGTATTTGGTGTAGTCGTCGATTTCCTTGCGGCTGATGCTGGCGCCGCCGGGTACCTTGAGCGCAGCCACCCGGCCGGCGGGGTCGTCCGCGGGGCCGCGGAAGACCTTGAAGTCCACCTGCTGCATGAGGTCGTCGACACTCACCAGTTCCATATCGATACGCAAGTCCGGCTTGTCCGAACCGTAACGCTCCATCGCCTCGGAATACGGCATGGTCGGAAATTCCGGCAGCTCGACACCGAGGGTGGACTTGAACAGGTCGCGCACCATGCGCTCGGTGACTTCCATGATCTCCGACTCGTCCATGAAGGAGGTCTCGATATCGATCTGGGTGAACTCCGGCTGCCGGTCGGCGCGCAGGTCCTCGTCGCGGAAACACTTGGCCACCTGGTAGTAACGGTCGAAGCCCGCCACCATCAGCAGTTGCTTGAACAGCTGCGGCGACTGCGGCAGGGCAAAAAACTGTCCCGGGTGGGTGCGGCTGGGCACCAGGTAATCGCGTGCACCTTCCGGTGTAGCGCGGGTGAGGATCGGCGTCTCGATATCGAGAAAGCCCTCGCTGTCGAGGAAGTTGCGCACGGCGGTAGTAATACGCGAACGCAGCGCCAGTCGCTCCTGCATCTCGTTGCGACGCAAGTCCATGTAGCGGTAGCGCAGGCGCACTTCCTCACCGACGGAAGTGTGCTCGTCGAGCTGGAACGGCGGGGTGGCAGCGGTGTTGAGAATCTCGAGTTCCTTGCCCAGCACCTCGATCTCGCCGGTCGCCATGTTCGGATTGACCGTGCCCTCGCCTCGGGCGCGCACCCGGCCGGTAATTTTCAGCACATATTCGCTGCGCACCCGGTCGGCGCGCTCGAAATGCTCGCCGGTATCCGGGTCGAAGACCACCTGGACGATTCCGTTGCGGTCGCGCATGTCGAGGAAGATGACTCCGCCATGGTCGCGGCGGCGGTCGACCCATCCACAGATGGTTACCGTCTCTTCGATGTTGGCTGTGGACAAATCGCCACAATAATGACTGCGCATAACTCGGATTCCGTGTGATTGAACAGCCCCTGGGGGCCGTGGTCAGGCGGTGTCGCCGCCCGTGCTGCCTGCGCTCTTCGCGCTATCGGCCTTCTTGTCGCCGCCCTTGCCTGCTTCGCTGGCGGCTTTTGCCTGGTCGCCGCCTTTCGCGGCGTCGCCGTGCAGGTTCTTTTTCTTGTCGCCGGACTTGAAATCGGTCTCATACCAGCCGCCGCCTTTCAGCCGGAAAGCTGCTGCGGAGATTTTCTTTTTCAGCGCCGGCGCCCCGCATTCGGGGCAATCGGTGAGCGCAGCGTCGCTGAGCTTCTGGATGACTTCCAACTCGTGCCCGCACTTCTGGCACTGGTACTCGTAGATAGGCATGGTCCTAAGGCACCAAATATCAACAGGTTGGAGAAAAATTGAGGCGCGGATTTTAACCCAAGCGATAAGGAGAGTCCAAGCTCGGGGAGGCGGGACGGCAGGGGCGACGAACCCCCACCCGGCTGTGCAGCCGAGGTGCTTTACCGGCCGCTTCCGTCAGCGAAAGCGGCCGGCGGTGCTGATTACGCCCTCAGGAGGCGGCGTATTCCTTCAGTTTCTTCAGCGGGCGAATCTTGACAGCAATGCTGGCAGGCTTCGCCTTGAACACCGTCGCTTCCCCGGTGAAGGGGTTGATGCCCTTGCGCGCCTTGCGAGCGGGCTTCTTGACGGTGGTGATCTTCATGACGCCCGGAATGGTGAACTCACCAACCGCACGCTTCTTGATGCTGCGCTCGATCAGATCGTTGAGGCCGTCGAGAACATCGTTGACCTGCTTCTTGCTCAGCTCGGTGCTCTCGGCAAGAGTGGCAACGATCTGGCTCTTGGTCATCTTCTCCGAGATTGCAGACGCCGCTTTCTTGGCCGGTGCTTTCTTCGCTGCTACCTTCTTGGCGGGAGCCTTCTTAGCCGGTGCTTTTTTGGCTGCCGCTTTCTTGGCCGGAGCTTTCTTGGCTACTGCGGCCTTCTTTTTGGCTGGAGCCTTCTTCGCTGCTGCTTTCTTAGTCGCCATTGTATTTCGACCTTCCCTAATAGTGATGTTGGATCAAGTGTGTGCCTCGACGGTCCGCTACCCCTACATCACGGGCGGCACAACAAGCCACGACAAACATATAAAGCATGAAACGCTGCAATACAAGCGTTTTTGGAGCTCGCAGATAAAAATACCCTGTTTTTTCAGTACCCTCGCGACCACAACCAGCAACGGGCACCAAAACAGCGCAGGTCGCCGGCATTTACCGCCGCAGGTATCGCCACTAAAATGGGCGCCCTATTTCTCTATCCAGAGCGTATCAACGCCATGCGCACCAGCAATTTCCTAATCGCCACGCTAAAAGAAACACCCTCTGACGCAGAGGTCATCAGCCACCAGTTAATGTTGCGGGCGGGACTTATCCGCAAGCTCGCCTCGGGTCTTTATACCTGGCTTCCGCTCGGCCTGCGCGTATTGCGCAAGGTTGAAAACGTGGTGCGCGAGGAGATGGACGCAGCCGGCGCGCAGGAAGTCAGCATGCCGGTAATCCAGCCCGCGGAGTTGTGGGAGGAATCGGGGCGCTGGGTGCAGTATGGCCCGGAACTGCTGCGTATAAAGGATCGCCACGAACGCGACTTCTGCCTCGGCCCGACCCACGAGGAAGTCGTTACCGACCTGGTGCGCAACGAAGTGAAAAGCTATAAGCAGCTGCCGCTGAACCTGTACCAGATCCAGACCAAGGTGCGCGACGAAATCCGCCCGCGCTTCGGCATCATGCGTTCGCGCGAATTCCTGATGAAGGATGCCTACTCCTTCCACGCAGACCAGGCTTCCCTCGAGGAAACCTACCAGGTGATGCACCGCGCCTATACCAATATCTTTACCCGGCTGGGCCTCGATTTCCGTCCGGTAATCGCCGACACCGGCAGCATCGGCGGCAGCGCTTCCCACGAGTTCCACGTGCTCGCCGGCTCCGGCGAGGACGACATCGCCTTCTCGGACAGCAGCGATTACGCGGCCAACGTGGAAATGGCAGAGGCTATCGCGCCGCCTCGCGCCAGCGGTTCGCAGTCGATGAGCGAAGTGGCGACCCCGGGAGTGCGCAGCATCGACGAGGTTGCCCGGTTCCTCAAGCTGGACACCACGGCGACAGTAAAAACACTTGTAGTCCAGGGCGAAGAGGAAGGCAGCCTGGTCGCGCTGGTGCTGCGCGGCGATCACCAGCTGAATGCCATCAAGGCGGAAAAACTGCCGGGTATTGCCTCTCCGCTGGTCATGGCGGAGGAATCCCGCGTGCGCGAGCTGTGCGGCGCCGGCTTCGGTTCGCTGGGGCCTGTCGGCCTGGCCATACCGGTAATTGTCGATCGCAGCGCCGCCGCGCTAGCCGATTTCTGCTGTGGCGCCAACAAGGACGATGTGCACCTGGTCGGCGTGAACTGGGAACGCGACTGCCCGCTGCAGCGCGTGGAAGACCTGCGCGATGTGGTCGAGGGCGATCCCAGCCCCGATGGCAAGGGTAGCTTGCTGATCCGGCGCGGCATTGAAGTGGGCCACATCTTCCAGCTCGGCACCAAGTACAGCGCAGCCATGCAGGCGCAGGTGCTGGACGAAAACGGCAAGAACGTCACCATGACCATGGGTTGCTACGGCATCGGCGTGAGCCGGGTGGTAGCAGCTGCCATAGAACAGAACCATGACGACAGCGGGATCATCTGGCCGCAGGCCATGGCGCCCTTCCAGATCGCGATCGTGCCGCTCAATATGCAAAAGTCTGCAGCCGTGGCGGAGTGCGCCGAGGAGATCTACCTGAAGCTGCGCGAAGCCGGCATCGACGTGCTGCTGGACGACCGCAACGAACGCCCCGGCGTGAAGTTCGCCGACATGGAGCTCATCGGCATTCCCCACCGGCTGGTAATCGGGGATCGCGCCCTCGGCGAAGGACAGCTCGAATACAAGGGTCGCCGGGATGAGGAGTCGCAGCTGATTTCCCGCGAAGACTGGATGCAGTTCGTGCTGGAGCGCCTGGGCTGAACGCCGTGCTGCGCCGCGTCCTGTTGCTGGCCTGCCTGCTGCTGCCGGTGGCCGTGCAGGCGCAGCCGGCCGACGAGAAAGAGCGCGAACAGCTGCGCGAGTTCCTCGACAAGACCATCAACGGCGCCGACAGCTTTGTCGATCGCTACGACGCCGAGGTCTGGTTGGTCGACATGTCCGGGCGGCTGTCGCGATACGTCACCGACCCGAAGCGCCGGCTGGAACTGCTCAAGCAGATTCACTCCGCTTCGGCGCGGGCGCAGCTTCCCCCGGAACTGGTGCTGGCGGTGATCGAGGTCGAGAGCCGCTTCGATCGCTTCGCCGTCTCCCGGGTAGGGGCGCAGGGCATGATGCAGGTCATGCCCTTCTGGAAGGACGAGATCGGCCGGCCGGACGACAACCTCACCATGAACCAGACCAACTTCGCCTACGGCTGCCGCATCCTGCAGTTTTACCTGCAAAAGGAGGACGGCAACCTGCGCCGGGCGCTGGGCCGCTACAACGGCTCCCTGGGCAGTCCCACCTACCCCAACCTCGTCTACCGGGCCTGGCGGGACCACTGGCGCACCGATCCGCTGAACTGGACGCACTGAAACCGGCGAAATCTCCAGCCCCTGTTTGACAAGCTCTCGCCTCGTGCCCAATATGCCCCATACGGGGTAGCACTCATCTCACAAAAAGTGCGAATGGACGGGACGAAGCAACTCAGCAGGTGGAATCGGGATATCTCCCATGCGATAGCGGGGCTCGGCACGCCGGAGTTCTTTCCTGCGCTGATCGACGCCGTCAACGCCCAGGTGCGCATCGACTATCCGCAGTTCTGGCTATACCACCGCGAGCTGCCACCGCAGCTGCTCTACCACCGGGTTCCCGGCCCTGCCGTCGCCTCGCAGATCGACAGGTACCTCGAAGGGCCCTATCGCGAGGATCCCTTCTACCAGACATCCATACGTTCGCCGAAGTCGCGGGTATACCGGCTCTCGCGTGTAACGCTGGGCAAGCTGGAGCAGACTGACTACTACAAGGACTACTACGCGCACACGGGCACGGTGGACGAGGCGGTATTTGTCTCCCGGCTGAACAGCGGCAGCGTAATCAACCTCAGCATGATGCGCCTGCCGGAACACGGACCCTTCACCGAGGAAGAGTACGCGACACTCTACCTGCTGGCCGACCCCGTTGCGGAGTTGCTGAAAACCCAGAGCCAGCACAACGAGTTTGCCATCAAGAATCTGATCCAGCCGGGCATCAACCACCAGATCGACCTCGCCTTTCGCACTTTCGGCGCCTCCATGCTCTCGCCGAGGGAGAAAGACGTACTGGAGCTGATGCTGCGCGGCTACAGTACGGACTCGTCCGCCGGCAAGCTGGCAATCGCGGTGGAAACAGTGCGGCGGCATCGCAAGAACATCTACCGCAAGCTCGATGTCAGCTCGCAGACCGACCTGTTTTCCCTGTTCATCAACGCCATGTCCTGCCTCGGCGAAGCGGCCGGCAAGGACCCGCTCGCGGTCTACATGGCCCCGCGCTGAAACCCCGGCCCCGCCGCTTGCCCCATAGGGGGCATTGCGGCGCACCCTGTAGACGCCCAATAGTGGCCGCAGACTCTCACCTGGAAAATTTCGCGACGTGTCCCTGGAAGCCGACTGGTTCCTTCGCGCTCACCCGGAAATCACTACCGTGGAGGCCCTGCTGCCGGACTGCAATGGCGTGATGCGCGGCAAGTGGATTCCCAGCCAGAAGCTGCAAAAAGTCTATGACGGCGAGTTCAAGCTCCCCCGCGGCACACTGAGCCTCGACATCTGGGGCCGGGACGTCCAGTCCCTGGTCTTCGCCACCGGCGATGCCGACGGCATCTGCCTGCCCATCGAAGGCTCGTTGCAGCCGACGCCGTGGTCGCCCGGCGGCGAACACGGCCAGGTGCTGCTTTCCATGTTTACGCCTGACGGCCTGCCCTATGCGGGCGACCCCGCGCATGTGCTGGCCGAGGTAGTACAGCGATTTGCCGATCGGGGCTGGCGCCCCGTCGTCGCCGCGGAACTGGAGTTCAGCCTGGTGACCTGGGACAACAACCGCCCGGCGCACACCTGCCCCTCGCCCGACGGCAGCGAACCGCTGGGTGGCAACGCCTACGACACCACGGTGCTGTACCGCCACCGGGAAATGCTCGAGGAAATCCGCGTCGCCTGCGAGCTGCAACAGCTGCCCTTCGACGGACTGGTGAAAGAGTCGGCACCCTCGCAGTACGAGATCAACATGCAGCACTGCGACGATCCGCTGCTGGCAGCGCGGCAGGTGCTGATGATGAAGCGCCTGATCAAGGGGATCGCCCGCAAACACGGGCTGGTCGCCAGCTTCATGGCCAAGCCGTTCATGGAGGAATCCGGCAACGGCATGCACGTGCACTGCAGCGTGATCGACGAACAGGGGCTGAATATCTTCGATGACGGCACCGAGAAAGGCACGCCCGCGCTGCAGCAGGCGATCGGCGGCTGCCTGACCTACATGGCGGACTCGGTCGCCGTTTTCGCGCCCAACCACAACTCCTATCGCCGCTTCCAGTCGGGCTCCCTCGCGCCAACCTCACCGTGCTGGGGCTACGAAAACCGCACGGTCGCGGTGCGGGTTCCCGACAGCGCACCCCGGGCGCGGCGGCTGGAGCACCGCCTGGCAGGGGCCGACGCCAACCCCTACCTGCTGTTCGCGGTCATCCTCGCCGGTGTGCTCGAGGGCATTGACGAGAACCTCTCTCCCGGCGAACCCGTCGAGGGCGACGGCTACGCCAGCGATTCCGCAGACAACCGCGCCACGAGCGAGCCGGAGGCGCCCCTCCCCCTCTACCTCCCCGAGGCACTGCGCCTGTTCCGCGAATCGGATTTCATCCGCAACTCGCTGGGCGAGGAGTTCCAGCGGATCTTCACCCACAGCAAGGAACAGGAGATCGCCGAGTTCCGCCGCCGCATTTCCGAACTCGAGTACCAGTCCTTCCTGGAACGCCTGTAAAGTCGCCGGCGGCGCCAATTTGCGGGTTTTGTGGCGGCATCTGTCATGTACGTGGCGCAGCAGTGGTGACACAATCCCGTGCCATGAAATACCGCCCGATCTCACCCGTACTCACGCAGGCCGCACTGCTGGTGATTCTGTCGCTGGGCCTGGGCGCATCCCGCAGTGATGCGCTGGGTGCCACGGCAGACCAACCGGCGGGCGGATCGTGCGCCAGCGCGCTGGGCAAACTGCCTGTCGCCGCAGGCCAGGTACTGCCGGAACGCTTCCGGGTGATGAGCTGGAACATCCACAAAACAGAGGACGCCGGCTGGGCGCAGGACCTGCTGCGCCTGGGCGCGGACTCCGATCTCAATTTCATCCAGGAGGCCTCGCTGCAGGCAAAACTGGGCGAACTGTGGCCGGATGGCCCTGTGTACCAGGCCTTCGCCGAGGGTTACGCGACGCCGCAACGCGAAACCGGCGTGATGACGCTGAGCCTCCAGGCGCCGACCCTGCAGTGCAATTTCACCCGCATGGAGCCCTGGCTGGGCACGCCCAAGGCCGCGGCGGTAACGGAGTATGCGATCAACGGCAGCGCGCAGCGGCTGCTGGCTGTGAATATCCACGCCGTCAACTTCACCCTGGGGCTGGAGGACCTGCAGCACCAGCTGGCGCCGCTGGTCGAGCTGCTCGCGCATCACCAGGGCCCGGTAATCCTGGCCGGGGACTTCAATACCTGGAGTGGCCAGCGAACCGAGCTGGTAGACCGGACCCTGCGGCAGCAAGGCCTGAGCCAGCTGGCGTTCCAGCCGGACCTGCGCTCGCGCTTTTTCGGCCGGCCGCTGGACCATATCTACGTGCGCGGCCTGGTCGCCGATACCACCGAGGTGGTACCCGTCACCAGCTCCGACCACAACCCGCTGCTGGCGTGGCTCAGGCTTGCCGAATGAGGACTATCGCATGAAGAAAACCCTGCCCTGCCTGGCGCTGGCCCTGTTTGCCCTGACCGCTGGACCGGCCTCCGCTTCCGCCGAGAGCACCGACGCCGAAGTCCACTACCTCATTGATTTTGTCGCGGCCAGCGGCTGCACCTTCCATCGCAACGGCTCCGACTACGACGCGGGGAAGGCCGCCGAGCACCTCGCCCTGAAATACCGCAATGGCGCCAAGTACGTGCACAATACCGGGCAGTTCATCGACAGGCTGGCCAGTGCAAGCTCCTGGACGGGCAAGGCCTACAGCGTCACCTGCGCCGGCCATACCGAACCGTCCGGCACGTGGCTACACCGCGAGCTGGACCGGCATCGCGACGCGCTGGCCGGCTCCTGAAACTCCCGTCTACAGCGGTGGCGTGCGCTCGACCTGGGATGCCTCGGCGCGCCCGGTAACTGCGAGCGGCACATGTTCACGTTCCAGCCTGGAGACCAAACCGAAAGCCGCCGCGATGGCGACGGTACCGAACAACAGGGCGCCCAGTGCCTCCCCGGCCATTACGCCCCTGGCGCCGAACCATTGTGCGCCGAAATACACCGCCGGAACCGTCCCCAACAGGGCGCGGCCGAAGTTGAAGGCGGTCGCCCAGTGCGGATGATGGAGGTTGTTGAAGCTCGCATTGGCGACGAACAGCACACCGTTGAAGGCAAAGGCGCCGGCCAGCGCATGGCAGTAGAAGCGGATCAGGTCGGCACCGGTGCCGGTGGCGGAGAAGGCCGAGACGATGAAGTCCGAGGCCAGCCAGAGCAGCAGCCAGACGCAAACGGTATACACGAGGTTGAACTTCACCGCATCGCGCAAGGTGGCGCGCACCCGATCGTACAGCCCCGCGCCGGCGTTCTGGCCAATGATCGGCCCGACGGCGCTGGACAGGGCAAATATGGCGCAATAGGCGACCGGCGTGATACGCCCCATGATGGCGGCGCCGGCCACCGCGCTGTCGCCAAACTGGGACATCATGCGCAGCACGAAGCTGCCGCCGATCGGCGTCGCGAGGTTGGTGAGGATGGCCGGGGTGGCGATGGCCATGATCGGGCGCAGGTCGGCGATGAATTCCGCCCGGGAGATCGCCCGCGGCAGGCCGTGGACCCGCTGCAGCGCGTGCCAGGCCACCGCGAGCACCACCATGCGCGAGACCGCCGACGCCCAGGCGGCCCCCTCCAGCCCCCATTCGAAACCGAAGATGAACAACGGGTCCAGCACCGCGTTGACCAGCGAGCCGATCACCGTGGCCCACATCGAACGGCGCGCATCGCCCACCGCGCGCACCCCGGCGGCGGCGCTCATGCCGAGCACCAGAATCGGCATGTTGGGCAACAGGATGTTGGCGTAGTCCAGCGCATAGCCCAGGGTGACTCCGCGGGCGCCGAGAAGGCGCAGCAGGTCCTCGAGATGCAGCCAGCCGATGGCGCTGATCAGCACCGAGGTGAGAAAGCTGAACAACAGCGCACTGCTGCAGTAGCGCCGGGCGAGGTCGCGCCGCTGGGCGCCCTCGGAGCGCGCCACCAGCGCGCCCAGGGCGATCTGCAGGCCGATACTTACCGACACCAGGAAGAAAATGATGGTCCCGGCAAAGCCCACCGCGGCCGCCAGTTCCTGGTGGCCGAGCATGGAGAGGAAATACATGTCCACCATGTCCACACCGAACATGGTGAGCAGGCCCGTGGCGCTGGCCGCAGTCATCGACAGCACGTGGCGCATGGTCGAACCGCGGGTGAATACCGCCTGATTAGTCATTTGCGCACATTTCATCTTCCCTCAACGGCGGGGCATGATACTTTAGTTTTGTGTTCCACGGTGCGGCCGGCTTGCGCGGCGGTTGAAATTGCGGCGGCGGCGCCATATATAACACCTGAAAGGGGTGCCACCAGGGGGGAGCCTGCAAAGGCGACAAGCCGCAGCGAAACCGCTACCATGACACCCCTTTACCTGCGAGGAGTACGGCCCTGCCCATGAGCAAGCGCTTACCACCACTGAATCCCATCAATGTCACCATCTTCGTGGGATTACCGCTGGCCGCCCTGGTCCTGGTTCCGGCCTGGGGCATCTACCACGGCTACAGCGGTGTGCAGTGGTTGTGGGCCCTGGCCTTCCTCTACCTGAACGGCATGTCGATCACCGGTGGTTACCACCGCCTGTGGTCACACAAGGCCTACGAGGCTCACCCTGCACTCAAGTGGTTTTATGCCCTATGGGGCGCCGGCGCGCTGCAAAACAGCATCCTGATCTGGTCCTCGGACCACCGCCGCCACCACCGCCACGTGGATGACCACGAGAAAGACCCCTATTCCGCCAGCCGCGGCCTCTGGTTCAGCCACATGGGCTGGATGCTGCGCCAGTACCGCAGCAACGAACCGGATTTCCGCAATGCCCGCGATCTCGAGCAGGACCCCGTGGTCGCGTTCCAGCACCGTCACTATGTCGCCCTGACCGTGCTGATGAACGTCGGCCTGCCGCTGCTGCTGGGCCTGGCACTCGGCGATGTGATCGGTACCCTGCTGCTGGTGGGACTGCTGCGACTGGTGGTAAACCATCACTTTACCTTCTTTATCAACTCCCTGGCCCATTTCTGGGGCCGCCGGCCGTACACCGAGGGCAACAGCGCGCGCGACAACGACCTGCTGGCGTTTCTCACCTACGGCGAGGGCTACCACAACTTCCACCACCTGTTCAGCCGCGACTATCGCAATGGCATCCGCTGGTGGCACTGGGACCCGACCAAGTGGATGATCAACCTGTGCTCGCGCCTCGGCCTGGCCAGCGACCTGCAGCGTGTGCCCAATTTCCGCATCCAGCGCGCCATCCTCGATACCCAGTTCAACCGCGCCCGCACCGAACTGGCCACCTCGCGCGGAGCTGAATCCCTGGTTTCCGTGCTCGAGCGCGAATACCAGCTGTTCACCGACTCCGTGAACGCCTGGGCCAGCCTGCAGGCGGAGTGGTACGAACGCAAGAAATCCGCACTGGGCGACGTGCTCGGCGAGAAAAAGCTGATGCTCGCCGACAAGTGGGAGAAGGCCGCCCTGCGCACCAAGCTCAAGGAAGTCGAATACTCCATGCGCATGCAGCGCAAGCGCCTGGAATTGCTGATGGAGCAAGTACGCCTGCACTCACAACCCGCCTGATCCCCGCGGTGTGATCTGCGCGGTGCCCGGGTGCGTATGGCCTTGTTGTCGCGCTTGGCTATCGTGAAAGGCTATCGTGAAGGGCTATCCTGAATAGCTCTACTGAATAGCGATCACGTTGCATCATCACCAGGGGGGTAGCACCGATGCCAGAGAATATTTACGAGTTCACCTGCCGCACCATGTCCGGCGAGGACAAGCCACTGTCCGAGTTCCAGGGAAAGGTACTACTCATCGTCAACACTGCCTCCAAGTGCGGCTTCACACCGCAATTCGCCGGGTTGGAGGCCCTGCACGAGAAATATGCGGACCAGGGACTGGCTATCCTCGGGTTCCCCTGCAACCAGTTCGGCCGGCAGGACCCCGGCTCCAACGAAGAGATCCAGGAATTTTGCCAGCTGAATTACGGTGTGAGTTTCCCCATGTTCAGCAAGATCGAAGTCAACGGGCCGGAAACCGCGCCGCTCTACCAGTTTCTCAAGGAGGCGGCTCCGGGCGCCCTGGGCACAAAGGCCATCAAGTGGAACTTCACCAAATTCCTGGTGAACCGGGATGGTAAGGTCATCAGGCGCTATGCGCCCAAGGACACCCCGGAGAAGATCGAGCGGGACCTGCAACAGCTCCTTGCCTGAAATTCAGGCATAAAAAAACCCGGCCAATAGCCGGGTTTTTTGTTTGTTGTAGGAGCCCGCTACGCGGGCGATTTGCCCGCAGGGCGGGCTCCTACAAGAGCCTTTTACTCGATGATCTTGGCGACGACGCCAGCACCAACGGTACGGCCGCCTTCGCGGATCGCGAAACGCAGGCCTTCTTCCATCGCAATCGGCGCGATCAGCGTGGCAACCATCTGCACGTTGTCGCCC
>JAWMQQ010000003.1:0-799685 GCA_033283385.1 Halieaceae bacterium WMMBA7 | reverse complement strand
CAAACGCCACCGCGGCGCCGCCCCAGGTCTCCGCGCAAACGCGGGTCAGGGCCGCCGTCAGCGTGGTTTTGCCGTGGTCGACGTGACCGATGGTGCCCACGTTGACGTGGGGCTTGGTGCGTTCAAAAGTTGCCTTTCCCATTACGACAGTCTCCTTAACACTGGCGTCAGACTTGACTTGTACCGCCTGAGTAACAAACCCTGTACAACACGTTTTGGATGGAGCTCATAACCGGATTTGAACCGGTGACCTCTTCCTTACCAAGGAAGTGCTCTACCGACTGAGCTATATGAGCTTTGTTCCTTCCAATTCTGGAGCGGGTAGCGGGAATCGAACCCGCATCATCAGCTTGGAAGGCTGAGGTTCTACCATTGAACTATACCCGCGACCCGTAAAAACCAGATTGCCAGCCGAGGCTCGCATCACGAGCGACCTCCGGATCGCCCGAGGCTGCCCTGGGCTCCCGACAGGCATGGGCCCCGAAAACCCGGGATAGTCCAACCATCCCCCGGACCCGGCACTCCCCGCGGGAGATTCCGAATCCTGCACTTCCTTCGCCGGCCACCATTCCGAAGTGGCACCTGCTAAATATTCTGTGGCTATTCAGCCACTTGGCTAACCGAAACTGGCCCGGTATCGCCTGTAAACATGGTGGAGGGGGGTGGATTCGAACCACCGAAGCTCTCGCGTCAGATTTACAGTCTGATCCCTTTGGCCACTCGGGAACCCCTCCGAAAGGCGGCATATTGTCCGGATGCGATTCCCGGTTGTCAACCGATTCTTTCCAAGAAAATTATCGACTTACGCACAGGGCGAATCGATTGGAAAAACACGTTCGCAGGAACCTGGCCAGGGCACTGCAAAGCCCGCGAAAACCACCGCCGGAAGGCCCGGCGCGCGGGCTGGAATTGGAGCTGGCGAGAGGAATCGAACCCCCGACCGGCTGATTACAAATCAGCTGCTCTACCTGCTGAGCTACGCCAGCCAGATCCAGTCCTGCAAGGAGACACCCAGGCAGCTATGCACGCCTGCTGTCCGGGTCGGCTCTCCTGAAGGCGGGCAATTCTATGCGAAGCCCTCTAGGGAGGCAAGAACCGGGACACGCCGTTGCATTCAGCTGTTGGCGGCACCCGTGCGCCGCACCGTGATATACCCGCGCGCCCGGCCCACGCTGGCGTCCACGTCAGAGCAGGCCAGGTACATCGCCTCGCTGGTGGTGGACCACATCTTGCCGTATTTCTTCGGGTGGGTATCGGCGATGACGACCTTGTCGCTGTCCTCGTCGTAATCCGCAAGCAGCGAGAAATGCCCGCCCTGCAGCGAGGGTATGCCGTGTGCCACGGAAACCCGGAAATTCAGGATGTGGATGTCATCCGTGTTGGCGACCGACTCCCGCAACAAGGAGCGAAACTCCTCCAGCGAGATTCGCCCGGCATCCATGTGGAACGCCTCGACCTCGACGGGCATGCGGATTTTCTCCACAAACTTGCGGCCCGCGTCCGCGGTTGCCTGCAGCGTCATGCCCGCATCCACGACCCAGTGAATCGGCAGTCTCGCCTCGTAGAAAATATCCTCGACTGACGTCGGGATTCCCAGCGCGGACAGCGCGTACGCCAGCGCGGTGACGTTGCAGCAGTTGAGCGGCTGCTGGAATTCCAGCATGTGAATGTTATCGAAATCTCTCACGGCAGTTCCCCCCGCCTTTTAATTTTTTACCGAACCGCCAGGGGCTCAGGCCGTCACTTTCGTCGCGGGCTTGAATGGCTGGGCCCAACCCAGCCGGGTCATGCCCACGCGCATGGCGAACACGGTGACCAGGCAGACCACCACGCTGGCCACCGTCAGCTGCGAGAGTTGCAGTGCCTCGAAGTGGCCAGCCGCCCACGAGGAGAGATGCAGCAGGCCGAGGAACAGCAGCCCGCCGGCCGCGGCGATTTCCTCGTAGTTGTCCTCGCGCAAGACCCGCGGCGGCCGGCCGGTACAGATATCCAGCAGGATTCCACCGCCTGCACAGGTCATCGCCGCACAGATCGGCACCCAGAACCAGTGTTGCCCGGTGACGATCGCCACGGTCGCCCCGATCACCGTGAATGCGGCAAGGCCGATGGTGTCGCAGAAAAACATCAGCTCCGAGAAAACGGAATTGGTTCGGCCTACCTCCGGCCAGCGTCGCGCGATGGGCGCGCCGATGATCACGATGGCAAAAACGATATACAGGTAGACCGGGTCGACAAAAATGAAGGGCGGCGTTCGCTCGCCGCCTACCAGCAGGTCGCGCAGCGTGCCCCCGCCGACCGCCGGCAGCGCTGTCAGCAGCGCCATGCCGCCGAGGTCGTAGTCTTCTTCTACCGCGCGGATAAAGCCTGCGGCGCCGAATGCCGCCGTACCGATGAGGTCCAGGCCGTAAAACCAGGTCGCCCCGACGGCCTCGCGCACCTCGGCGCTCCCCGCGAAACTGGGGGCGCAAAACAGGATGAAGGGAATCAGAACAAATACGTGACCGGGGCGAATCAGCAAATCCATTTACCTTGTAATTGCGGACAGGCCCATGTCGTTGCGAGCCATCCAATGACTTCCGTGGGACGATAGGGTAATTTCGCAAGCGGTCATGTCAATTTCTCATCTGGGAAAAGTCCATTTTTCCGGCGGCCGCCCGCCAATGCCGGGGCAGCCCCGTGCACTGGACGCGGCCTGTACCCGACCGCTATTCTCTCGCTTTTTTCTCGCTCGCGGCCAGAATCCATGACCCAAGACCGGCAGTACCGGCCAGACATCGATGGCCTGCGCGCCTTCTCCATCATTGCGGTCGTGGTTTACCACGGGTTTCCTTCACTGCTGCCGGGTGGATTTGTCGGCGTCGACATTTTCTTCGTCATCTCCGGCTACCTGATCACCGGCATCATCCTGCGTGAGCAACGCGCGGGAGGCTTCAGCTTCGCGCATTTCTATCGCCGCCGTATCCAGCGCATCTTTCCTGCGACCTTGCTGGTGCTGGCCGCAAGCCTCGCGGCCGGCTGGTGGATACTGCTGCCGCTGGAATACGCCAGACTGGGCAAGCACGTGGCGGCTGGCGCCGGCTTCGTGCCGAACATCGGCTACTGGATGGAAGCGGGCTACTTCGACACCAACAGCAAGCTGAAGCCTCTGCTGCACCTGTGGTCGCTGGGTGTGGAAGAGCAGTTCTACCTGTTCTGGCCGGCCCTCGCGCTATTCGCCGCACGGGGACGCCACGCACTGGCTGTGACCACTGCGGTATTGCTGGCCTCCTTCATCGCCGGCGTGACCAGCGCCGACCAGGCGTCGGCGTTCTTCCTGCCCTGGAACCGCATCTGGGAATTGCTGGCGGGGGGCGTGCTGGCGGCGCTGCCGGCGGGGCTCGCTGTGCGAGGGCGCGCAGCGCAACTCCTGTCGATCACCGGCATTGCGCTGATGATCGCCGCAACGCTGGTCATCAACCACGATGCGAGCTTCCCGCGCTGGTGGGCGCTGCTGCCCGTGACGGGCGCGGCCGCGATGGTGTGGGCCGGCCCGGGCGGCTTCGCCAACCGGGTGCTCGCACTGCAGCCGCTGGTGTTCATCGGCAGGATCAGCTTCCCGCTCTACCTGTGGCACTGGCCACTGCTCACCTTCGCGCGGGTCATGGAATCCGGGGCGCCAGAGGCGTGGATTCGCGCATGTGCGATCGCGCTGGCGGTACTCCTCGCCTGGCTCACCTGGCGCCTGGTCGAGCGACCACTGCGCTATCATCCCTCGCCTGTGGTCCCCGCCGCGCTGGTGGTAGGGATGCTCGCCTGCGCAATCGCGGGACTTGCCATCAGGGAAACCGGGGGCGTCGCCTCGCGGACGACCGAGCAAAACGCGCAGGCCGAAATGCTGCGGCGGCCGGAAGCCCGGACGAGCAACTGGGAGGAATGCACCGAGGCCTACGCGGTGCCGGGTCGCTGCCTCGACAACCGCAAGCCCCCGCGCATCGCCGTACTCGGCGACAGTCACTCCACCAATGTGTTCTACGCCCTCGTCCACCGCTTCCCCGACACGGGAATCGTGCGCCTTGGGCGCGGCGGCTGCCCACCGCTGGCAGGCGTAGCCGTGAGCGACCACGGCGCCCCCGACATCTGCCTGGATACCATCGCGGGCAATCTCGACTGGGTGCTGGCAAACCCGGATATCGAGACCGTGTTCCTCTCCTCCATGGGACCCATGTACCTCGTCTGGCCCCGGGGCCGCTTCCAGATGCGCTACCACCTCGACCCGGCGATCACCGACAACGCGGAGATTTTCAGGCTGGCGCTGGCCGATACCGTAGGGCGCCTGCTGAAAGCCGGCAAACAGGTGGTGCTGGTGGTGGACTGGCCCGGCCTGGGCATGGACCCGGCGCGTTGTGTCGACATCCGGCCGCTGCGACTGACTCACTTCACCCCGGCCGACTGCCGGCTGCCGCGCGCCCACCACAAGCGGCGCGCGATGGAGTACGAGACCATCCTGGGGGACATCGCGCAACAGTACCCGGAAGTCCGGCTGTGGGACACGACGCCGGTGTTCTGCGACCGGGAGTACTGCCACGGCATGCGCGGCGATACCCTGCTCTACAGGGACCCCGGCCACCTGTCGCTGGAGGGCTCATACCTGCTCGGCGAGCACCTTACGCTCAGCCGGCCCGGACCTGCCGGCTGACTAGCGACACTGCGCGGCCGCCATCACCTCCAGCCCCTCGAATACCAGGTCCGGTGCATGCTGCGCGTCGCGCCCCAGCAATTCGCAGAGCAGTTCCCCGTCGCCGCCGCAGACCAGCAGTGCGGGAGCGGGATCGCCCGCCCTGGACAGGGCCAGCCGCACCGCCCCGGCCTGGGCCAGGGCGATTCCGTGGCGCACCGCCTCGGCGGTGGAGGTGCCGGGTTGCAGGCGAAACCCCGCGCTCTCGTCGAAGCGTACTTTTCCGGTATCCAGCAACAGCGCGCGCTCCATCAGGCGGGTGCCGGGGATGATATAGCCGCCCTCGTGACGCCCGCTGGCGTCGACCAGGTCGATGGTCAGCGCGGAGCCGGCATCCACGACACAGACCCTGCCGGCATGCCGCGCTCGCGCGCCGAGCATGGCCAGCCAACGGTCGATACCCATGCGCGCCGGCTCCGCGTAGCTGTTGCGCAGCCCGGCGCACTCGGCCGGCGTTTGCGGCAGCCAGGGCTCGACCCCCCAGCGTTCCTGCAACATCCCGGCCAGCCCGCTCTCGATGGCTGCGCCGCCGACGCTACTCACCCAGATGCGCTCCGGTGCGCTCTGCAGTGCCAGCAGTTCTTCTCGCGATGCGTCCAGCGACGGCTGGTAGCGGCCGCGCTGGAGCACGGCGCCATCGCGAACCAGCCGCCACTTTGCGCCGCTGTTGCCCAAGTCCACCTGCAGGCAGGCGCTCACGCTGCGGGCCTCAGGGAAATCTCGCCACCGAATACGGGCTGGATACCGGTGGCGGTTTCCAGCAGCAGCGCCCCGCGCTCGTCCACGCCGCGGGCGATACCTGCAACCCGCCGCTCCCCGCTGTGCAGGATGACCTGCTGGCCGGCAAAGGCATCCAGCCCCTGCCAGGCATCGCGCCAGGCGGAGAAGCCGTCGCGCTCGAAGGCAGCCAGCGCCGGCAGCAATTCGTCGAGCACCAGTCCCAGCAGCCGGTTGCGGCTGATATTGGCGCCCCCGCTGGCGCGGGCCACGTCGGTCCAGGCCTGGTCGATACCGGCGCCCGCGGTATCCGGCATGGCCACATTCAGGCCTATGCCCACCACCACCTGGCAGGGTCCGGCCGCATCGCCGCTCATCTCCAGCAGTACGCCGCCGAGCTTTGCGCCATTGTGCAACAGGTCGTTGGGCCACTTGAGCTTTACCGCCTCCACACCGCAACGCTGCAGCGCGCGGGCAAGCGCCACCCCCACCGCCAGGCTGAGCCCCTCCAGGGCGGCTGCGCCCTGGGCGTATTCCCAGACCACGGAGAGGTACAGGTTGCGCGCGAACGGGCTGACCCAGGGCCGTCCGCGGCGGCCGCGCCCGGCGCTCTGGCGCTCGGCGGTGCAGACGTAACCGGAGTCGCAGCCGGCGGCGATGCGGGCCATGGCTTCCGCGCTGGTAGAGGGGATGTCCTCGCGAATATCCAGCTCGCGCAACAGGGTCGCCGCGGGAGCGGACAGGCTCTCGCGCACCGCGTCCGCGTCCAGCAGTTCGATACCGCCGGGAATGCGGTAGCCGAGCCCCTTCACCGACTCGATCTCGAGGCCGAGTTCGCCCAGCTTGTTGAGCTGCTTCCAGACGGCGGTGCGGCTCACGCCCAGGGCGTCGGCGAGGGCCTGGCCGGAGACGAATTCACCGCCGGCGAGCTGGGACAGGAGAGAACTGGTGGACATGAAAGCAGTGTTCGATTGCATGTGACCACCGAATCATATCGTAGGAGCGCGCTGTGCGCGCGATTGCCGGATCGGGAGATTGCCCGATCGCCTGCGTAGCAGGCTCCTACGCGGTATACTCTGCGCCCGCGTCGCGAGACACAGGACACCACCATGAGCAGCCTCTACCCCACACTGAATTTCGGCCTCGGCGAAGACATCGACATGCTGCGCGATGCGGTGCGGCAGATGTGCGCGAAGGAAATCGCCCCGCGCGCGGCACAGATCGACCGCGACAACCAGTTCCCGGCGGACCTGTGGCGCACCTTCGGCGACATGGGCCTGCTCGGCATCACCGTGGAAGAGGCCTACGGCGGCTCCGGCATGGGCTACCTCGCCCACGCGGTGGTGATGGAGGAGATCAGCCGGACCTCGGGCTCGGTGGGCCTGTCCTACGGCGCCATGTCCAACCTCTGCCTCAACCAGCTGCGCAAACACGGCACGCAGGCGCAGAAGGAAAAGTACCTGCCGAAACTGTGCAGCGGCGAGCACGTCGGCGCGCTGGCCATGAGCGAGGCCGGCGCCGGCTCGGACGTGGTGGGCATGCAGTTGCAGGCGCGCCGCGAGGGCGACGTGTACGTGTTCAACGGCACCAAGATGTGGATCACCAACGGCCCCGACGCCGACGTCTACATCGTCTACGCCAAGACCGACGGGGCCGCGGGCTCCAGGGGCATCTCCGCGTTTATCGTCGAGCGCGACCTGCCCGGTTTCTCGCGCTCGCCCAAGCTGGACAAGCTGGGCATGCGCGGCTCCAACACCTGCGAGCTGGTATTCGAGGACTGCCCGGTGCCCGCCGCCAACATCCTGAAGAGCGAGGGCGACGGCGTCGGCATCCTGATGTCCGGCCTGGACTACGAGCGCACGGTGCTGTCCGCCGGCCCCGTGGGCATCATGCAGGCCTGTATCGACGAGGTCCTGCCCTACCTGCACGACCGCAAGCAGTTCGGCAAGGCCATCGGCGAGTTCCAGCTGATGCAGGGCAAACTGGCGGACATGTACGCCGACCTCAACGCCTGCCGCGCCTACCTCTACGCCGTGGCCGCCGCCTGCGATCGCGGCGAGGAAACCCGGCAGGACTGCGCCGCCGTGATTCTCTACACCGCGGAAAAAGCGACCCAGTGCGCGCTGCAGGCGATCCAGGCGATGGGCGGCTTCGGCTACACCAACGAGTCCAACTGCGGGCGCCTGCTGCGCGACGCCAAGCTCTACGAGATCGGCGCCGGCACCTCCGAGATCCGCCGCATGCTGATCGGCCGCGAGCTGTTCAACGCCAGCCGCTGAGTTTTAACCGCTATTTACGATGTATTTGACTGGAGTACCCAAATGACCCTGCCCTCTCGCGTCACCCTGGTGGAAGTCGGCCCCCGCGACGGCCTGCAAAACGAGCCCGGCGTCATCCCGCTGGACGCAAAACTGCGCCTGCTGGACGAACTCGCCGGGGCCGGCCTGCGCGTGCTGGAGGCCGGCAGCTTCGTCAACCCGAAGTGGGTGCCGCAGATGGCGGACAGCGAAGCCGTGTTCGCCCAACTCAAGCGCGCCCCCGGCGTGCGCTACACCGCCCTGACCCCCAACCTCAAGGGCTTCGAGCGCGCGCTGGAGGCGAAGGCGGACGAGGTGGCGATCTTCGCCGCCGCCTCGGAATCCTTCTCGCAGAAGAACATCAACTGCAGCATCGCCGAGAGCCTGGCGCGCTTCGAGCCGGTGATCGAGGGCGCGCGCGAGCACGGCATTCCTGTGCGCGGCTACATCTCCTGCGTGCTGGGCTGCCCCTACGAGGGCGAGATCGCCCCGCAGGCGGTGCTGGAAGTGACCCGCGCGCTGTTCGGTATGGGCTGTTACGAGGTCTCCCTGGGCGACACCATCGGCACCGGCACCGCGGGCAGCATGGCGCGCCTGCTGGAAGTGCTGCTGGCGGAGTTCCCGGCGGAAAAACTCGCGGTGCACTGCCACGACACCTACGGACAGGCGCTGGCCAATATCCTCGTCGCGCTGCAGCACGGCATCGCCACTGTCGACGCCTCGGTGGCGGGACTCGGCGGCTGCCCCTATGCGGAAGGGGCGACCGGCAACGTCGCGACCGAGGACGTCGTCTACATGCTCAACGGCCTCGGTATCGACACCGGCGTGGACCTGGGCAAACTCGTGGCAGCGGGACGCAACATCTCCGCGGTGCTGGGCAGGCCCAGCGTGTCGCGCGTCGCCCGGGCCATCCGCCTCTGAACGGCACAACCCGCAGGACGCCCCGCACAACATGCCGCTGATCCAGCACCCCGGCCTGCGCTCGCTGGCAACCGTCGTCGCCGTGGCGACCGGCGCCGCGCATATCGCATCGCTGTGGTTTCGCGAGCTGGACACGGGCGCGCTCGCCTCGCTGCTGCAGGGCACCGTGTACCTGTTCGTCGCCCTCGGCCTGGGCGGGCGCTCGCGGCTCAGCCTGTACCTGGGCATCGTGCTGCCGCTGTCCGCGGCGGCACTGCGCCTGCACTACGCTACCGAAGACCTGGCGGCAGCGGCCTTCGCGGCGCTGCTGGCGGACACCGTGCTGGCCTCGCTGTGCACTGCCGTACTGTGGCGCCGGCGCAATCTCGGGAAGGAAGACTGATGGCGCTCAAACCCACCATCTACAAGGCACAGGTGGCGCTGGCGGACATGGACCGCCAGCACTACGAGGACCTCGCCCTCACCCTCGCCTGCCACCCCTCGGAAACCCTGGAGCGCATGGCGGTGCGGCTGCTGGCCTACTGCCTGCACGCCGCCCCCGGGCTGGATTTCGGCCGCGGCCTGTCGAGCACCGAGGAGCCGGCGCTGTCGCGGGTCGAGGACAACGGCGAGGTGGCCCTGTGGATCGATGTCGGCCAGCCGGAGGCCGGGCGCCTGCGCAAGGCCTGCGGGCGCGCCGGCGCGGTGGTGGTCTACGCCTTCGGCCGCAGCGCGGGCACCTGGTGGAAGCAGAACGGCGAGGAGCTCGCCGCCCTGCCGAAGCTCGAAGTCTGGCAACTGGAATGGCCGGAGGTAGAGGCGCTGGCCAGGCTGTTCGGCCGCACCTCGCAGTTGAGTGTCTCGGTGACGGGGGGCGTGATCTACGTCGACAACGGCACGGATTCCGTCAGCCTGGAACCGGTGGCGCTGCAGCGCGCCAGCTGAACCAGGGCGGCCGCGTTCAGCAGCAGGTAGGCGGCGCCCGCCAGCAGCGGGGCGAATGATGCCCCGTTCAGGGCCGCGATCCCCAAACCACCCGCCAGGGCCGCCAGCCGCAACCATTCCCACTTCACCAGGCGCTGCGCAGCGACCCCGTCCAGCCAGGCAGCGGTGGCGGTGGTGGTGAGCAGCAGCGCCGCCCAGCCCGATGCGCCCGCCCAGTACCCCAGGTCCGCGGCCTGCATCCACACCAGTAGGGCGATCACGGCCACCAGCTGGGCCAGCGCGTAGGCGCCCACCGCCGGCGCGGTCGCCGGGTCATACTTGCGGAACCCGGCGAGATCGGGCTTGGTGCGCGGGAAGGCTTCGGCCACGTCCGCCGGGCGCCAGCCGGTGCGCGCCACCCAGACCCGCAGCTTGTCGCGCCAGTCGTGCGCGCGCCAGCTGTCCCGGGCCATGTCCAGGTAGATATGGGTCAGCGCCCGCAGCGGGCTGAAGCTGCGCAGCGGCCCGCGGATGCCGTAGATCGGCGGCTCCTCGTCCAGCTCCTCCTGGAAGCTGCCGAACAGGCGGTCCCAGAGGATGAACATGCCGCCGTAGTTGCGATCCATGTAGATATCGTTCTGCGCGTGGTGCACGCGGTGGTTGGACGGCGTGACGAAAATCCACTCGTACCAGCCCAGCTTGGGAATGTGCTCGGTGTGCACCCAGAACTGGTAGATCAGGTTGATCGCGCCCACTGTCACCACCACCTCCGCCGGGACGCCCAGCATGAACATGGGGATGTAGAACATCCAGCCGAGCAGGAAGCCGGTGCTGGTCTGGCGCAGCGCCGTGCTGAGGTTGTACTCCTCGCTCTGGTGGTGGGCGACATGGGCGGCCCAGAAGATGGTGCGCTCGTGGCCGAGGCGGTGGGACCAGTAGTAGCACAGGTCGTAGACCACCAGCGCCAGCAGCCAGGTCCACCAGTGGCCGGCATCCATCAGCGGCAGCGAGAAATACTCCGTTACCAGGTGGTAGATGTAACCACCGAATCCCAGTGTGACGAAGCGCCGCGCCTGGCTGAGCACGCCGAGGGAGAGGCTGCCCACGGTGTCGTTGATACGGTAGGTGTTGCGGCCGCGGGACACGCCCCAGGCGAGCTCCGCGACCATGGCGAGGATGAAAAACGGGATGGCGTACTGGATGAGGTTCACGGCCGCGCCCGGTGGCTTCGCGCTAGAGGCTGCCCGCGATCTCGGAGATCCAGGCCTTCTCGCTGATGAAGCCCTGGCCGTAGGACGCGTATTTCTCGCCCAGGCCCTGGGCGGCGATCTCGTCCACGCTCCTGCCCGCCGCCAGCTGCTGCTTGACGGCTTCGGCGCTGCTGGAAAGCGCGTCGATATAGGTCGCCAGCGCCGCCTTGTCGAGGAAGCCGTCGCCGTGTCCCGGCACCAGGACGGTGTCGTCGTTGATACGCTCGTAGACCGCCCGCAGGTTGGCGATCAGGCTGAAAGCGTTGCCGCCCGAGCCCAGGTCGACGAAGGGAAAGGCATCCTTGAACACGTGGTCGCCCATGTGCACCACGTTCTGCCCGGTGAAGAACATGATGCTGTCGCCGTCGGTGTGGCCGTGGGGATAGTGCCTGGCGCGGACCAGGTCGCCGTTGAAATGCACCGCGATCTCGTCCTCGTAGGTGATCACCGGCAGCGCTTCCGGCGGGCTGGGCTCGACCACCCGGTCGAAGGCTTTCATTTCCTGGCGTGTACTCATGCGCTTGTAGACGTTTTCCTGCGCCACGATCAGCGTGCCCTGCTTGCCCCAGTAGGCGTTGCCGCCGACATGGTCGAAGTGCCAGTGGGTGTTGAGCAGGAAGCGCGGCGCGCCGGGCCGGGTGCGCAGGGCCGCCAGCGCGGCCTCGTAGGCCGGGGCGTATTCCTTGTAATCGGAGTCGATCAGCAGGATGCCGTCGTCGCCGATGGAAGCGACGACGTTGCCGCCCTTGCCCTGCAGTTCGTACAACGGCCCCTTGATCGGGACGATATCCACACGGCGTTCGCTCTCATCCTGGGCGGTGGCCAGCGGCGCCAGCAGCACCAGGGCGATATAACAGAGCGCGAGCGAAATCTTTTGCATCGGAATCTCCTTGCGGTCGGCCGGTCAGGCGTTCAGGTCGGGGATCATCTCGTCCTTGAGCCGTTCGATGGCGTCCTTCAGGCGCAGCTTTTCCTTTTTCAGGCGCTGCAGCAGGATCTGGTTCTGGTAGGGATACTCGTACATCTCATGGATGCGGGCGTCCAGCGCGCGGTGCTTGCCCTGCAGTTCCAGGAGCCGCATGGCGGGTGTCATCACCTCGTTCGCGGCTTCCCGCGAGGCGTCCGTACCCAGGCCAGGCTCTTTCATATCAGTCATGTTCGCTACAAGTTATCCGCGGCAGCGTTAGATAAGAGTGCAACTCTATACCTGTTTCGATTACCCGCACAAGCGCTGCCGGTATTCGCTAGCCTGCCGCCACTCCGCCGTTGGCCAGCAACTCGCCCCACAGCGGGTGGGCCGGGTCGCCCAGCGCCAGGAAGGCCGGGCTGAGCAGGCTCTGCCGGCAATTGTAGCGAAGCGGCCGGCCGTCGAGGCCGAGCAGCGCGCCGCCCGCGGCTTCCAGCAGCGCCTGCCCGGCGGCGGTGTCCCACTCGCAGCAGGGGGCGTAGCGCGGGTAGAAATCCCCCTCGCCGGCGGCCAGCTGGCAGAACTTGAGGGCGCTGCCGCTATCGCTGCGCTCCAGCTCCCAACCGGCGTCCTCGAGGTAACCCAGGCAGGCCGCCAGCCGCGCCCCGCGGTGGCGCCGGCTGGCCAGCACCAGCAGGGGCCGGTCCGCCTGCAGCGGGCGCGTGCGCAGGCTTTTGGCGCGCCAGTCCGGCGCCGTGTAGCGCCGCGCGAAGCGGCCGGGAATGCCGACGTAGGCGCAGTGCTTGAGCGGCAGGTAGAGCGCCCCCAGCACCGGCCGGTGATTCTCGATCAGGGCGACGTTGATGGTGAACTCCCCGGTGCGGGCGAGGAACTCCTTGGTGCCGTCCAGCGGGTCCACCATCCAGAAGCGCCGCCACTCGCGCCGGCCGGCGACATCCGCGCTGTGGGATTCCTCGGAGAGCACCGGCAGGCCGGGGGTGAGTGCCTCCAGCCCGCGCATCAAAATGGCGTGGGAAGCGAGGTCGGCGTGGGTCAGCGGCGAATCGTCCGCCTTGGCGCGGAATTTGTGCGCGTCCGGCGCCTCGTAGTAGCCGACGATCGCCTCGGCGGCCTCGCGGCAGACGTCGAGCAGCGGTTCGACCAGGGCGACAAGTGAGTTAGAAGCGTGTGACATAACTTCGCTGCATTATATAAGTAACGGCTATCCGAATGCAGGCGGCGGGCGAGCGACGGCGGGCTCGGGTATAATCGGCGCGCCCGGCACCCGGTAAGGTAAATGATCGACTGGCAAAGTATAGACACGGTTCTGCTCGACATGGACGGCACCCTGCTGGACCTGCACTTCGACAATTATTTCTGGGTCGACCACATCCCGCGGGTCTATGCACAGACCCACGGCCTGAGCGAGGCGGAGAGCGCCGCTCGCCTGCAGGAGGCCTTCAGCATCGAGCAGGGCACGCTCGACTGGTACTCGCTGGACTACTGGTCCGAGCGCCTGCAGCTGGATATTCCCGCCCTGCACCACGAGATGCGCCACATGGTGCGCATGCGCCCCTATGCGCTGGAGTTCCTCGAGCGGCTGCGCGACTCGCGGCGCGACGTGGTGATGGTCACCAACGCCCACCGCAAGACGCTGGATATCAAGATGGCGCACATCGACATCACCGGCTGGTTCGACCGGGTGGTGGTCTCCCACGAACTCGACGCGCCCAAGGAGCAGCAGCATTTCTGGCACCGCCTGCAGGCCCTGCACCCCTTCGACCCCCGGCGCACCCTGCTCATCGACGACACCGAGCGGGTGCTCGACTCGGCCAGGACCTACGGCATCGCCCACCTGCTCACCCTGCTGCAACCGGACAGCCGGCACCAGAAGCGCGTCGACACGCGCTTCCCGGGCATTCACCACTTCGACGAGATCATGCCGGGAGCGCCGCAGCCGTGAGCGAGTTCCAGGGCGACAGGCTGCGCATCGACAAGTGGCTGTGGGCCGCGCGCTTCTACAAGACCCGCAGCCTGGCCAAAGCAGCTATCGAGGGCGGCAAGGTGCATCTCGAGGGACAGCGGGTGAAGGTCTCCCGCGAAATCAGCGTGGGCGACACCCTGCAGCTGCGCCAGGGCTGGGACGAGAAAACCGTGGTGGTGAAGGCGCTCTCGGACCAGCGCCGCGGCGCCCCCGAGGCGCAGCTGCTATACGAGGAAACCGCCGACAGCATGGAGCGCCGGGAATCCGCCGCGGCGGCGCGCAAGGCCGCTGGCGGCATGATAGACCGCCCCGCCCACCGGCCGACCAAGAAGCAGCGCCGGCAGATCCACCGCTTCAAGACCGGGGAACACGAGCCCGGCGACTGAACACCTTCAGGGCGCCACGACCACCCGGTTGCGCCCCTGCGCCTTGGCCGCGTACAGCGCCTTGTCGGCGCGCGAGATCAGTTCATCGGCATGCGTCATGCCGTCCGCCCCCACCGTCAGCACGCCCTGGCTGACCGTGATCACACCGAAGGGTTCGGCGCTGGGGTGCTCTATCGCCTCGGTCTCGATCAGCTGGCGCACGCGCTCCGCGGTGCGCAGGGCGGATTCCGCCGTGGCGCCGGGCAGCACCAGCACGAATTCCTCGCCACCGTAACGGGCGACCAGTTCACCGGCGCGGGTCGCCGCGCGGTTCATCAGGTCCGCGAGGCGCTTGAGCACGGCGTCTCCGGCGGGGTGGCCGTAGGCGTCGTTGTATTTCTTGAAGTGGTCCACATCCAGCATGATCAGCGACAGCACGCCCTGGACGCGCCGTGCCCGGTTCATCTCCTCCTTCAGCGACTGGTTGGCCATGCGCCGGTTGCCGAGACCGGTCAGCTCGTCGACATTGGCCAGGCTGGTCAGCTGTTGCCGCGCCTCGCGCAGCTGGCGGTTGCGGTCGCGCAGGGAATGGGTGAGCTCGCCCAGTTCGCGGGACATGTTCTCCCGCTCCCAGTTCAGCGCGATCATGTTGCGGAATGAGCGGTGCATGCGGTCGCAGATCACCACCAGCACCCCGCAGAAGGCCAGCAGGGCCAGGCCGATGACCAGGTTGTAGGGCTGCGCCTGGTAATCGACCAGGCTCCACCAGGCGATCGGCCAGAGGGCGGTGAACAGGTAGACCAGGAAATACTCGCGCAGGATCACCGAAAACCCCACCGAGATGGCGGTGATCATCAGGATCAGCAGCAGGAAGGTGTACTGCAGGGTGATGGGCACGTAGTGCGCCGCGAAGATATACACCGAGGACCAGATGCAGCCGGTAGCCGCCGCGCCCAGCATCAGCCAGGCATAGACCCAGCGCGGCTGGTAGCGGTAGGCGTGGCTGGCCAGGGAGCGGCTCATGTGCAGGGAGCGCAGTAACAACAGCACCAGGAAACCGCTGCCCCACAACAGGATGGCGGTGATATCCAGGAAGGGCCAGAACATCGCCATGGTCGCCCCGACGCCAATCAGGTGCGCGGCCACCGTCGGCAGCTGCCCGTTCTGCATCAGCAGCTCGAGCTGGGCCGAAAATAGCTCCTCCTCCGGTATGTAGCGCTGGTAGATCATGGGTAAATCGTACACCCGGAAGGGCTGAATCCGCCGCCCGGGGCGGTAAAGCTGCGACCTGCATCACACCCGCGGGGCGTATCCAATTGCTGCACGGCCTGTATGGGGCCAAACTGGGTGCCACAGGGGAATCATGAATGATTGACTGGAAGCTGCTACGCGCGGCGTGTCTGCTATTGCTGCTGATACCCGTCGTCCACCTCGCCTGGCTGGTGTCGCGGGACACCCTCGCCACGCTGGACGCCTCCCCCGAGGCCTGGGCCCCGGAGATGGCGGCCTATGTGCGCGCGGACAAGTCCCGGGTACTGCCGGAGCGCCCGGTGGAGGTGGTCGGCGGTGAACGGGTACAACTGTGGCACGGCCTGGAGGCGCTGCTGGCCCCGCGGCCGGTGCTGATGCGCGCGCTGGGCGATGCCACCGTGGAGGACATCACCCACTACTATGACCGGCTGATCGGCTACTACAAGCCGGGGACGCTGGTATTCCTGCCCGGCAACAGCGAGTTCCATATCCGCGACCACAAGGACGCCGGGGAACTGGTACAGGGAATCGGCGCGCTGGTCGCGCTGGACGCGAAACAGCGGGCGACCCGCCATATCGTCATCTTTACCCCGCTGAAGACCCCGCTGTACCCGGAGGATTCGCAGCTCATCGACGAGTCCACCCGCCTGCTGGAGTCCTGGGCCAGCGGCGAGCCCCGGGTCGCCATCCTCGACGCCAACGCGCTGTTGCGCGGCCCCGGGGGCAAGCCCGACCCAGCCTACTTCCGCTTTGATGGCGTCAATCTCAATGAACACGGTTACCTGCGCCTGTCCCTGCTGCTCAAGTCGGCCCTGGAGAAGCAGGAAACCGGCAGGGCCCTCGCCGAAAGCTGAGCACCAATCGTCCGTTTATGGGTTAGAATTGCGGCCATGATTTCCGAAATGCCAGTCGCGCCGCCACAGACACCGCTGTTGAGCGCCATCGATGCAGGCGCTGCCATCGCCGACCTCGATACCCACGAGCTGGAGCGCCTCGCCGACGAGCTGCGCGCCTTCCTGCTGTACAGCGTCGGCCAGTCCGGCGGGCATTTCGGCGCGGGTCTCGGCGTGGTCGAGCTGACCGTGGCACTGCACCACGTGTTCAACACCCCGGAGGACCGCCTGGTCTGGGACGTGGGCCACCAGACCTATCCGCACAAGATCCTCACCGGCCGCATGCAGCAGATGCAGAGCATCCGCCGCGCCGGCGGGCTGGCCGGCTTTCCCAAGCGCAGCGAGAGCGAGTACGACACCTTCGGCGTCGGCCACTCATCCACCAGTATCTCCGCCGCCATGGGCATGGCCCTGGCCGCCCGCCAGCAGGGCGTCGAGCGCAAGGTGGTGGCGGTGATCGGCGACGGCGCCATCACCGGCGGCATGGCCTTCGAGGCGCTGGCCCACGCCGGTCACGAGCGCCCCAACATGCTGGTAATCCTCAACGACAACCAGATGTCCATCGGCCACAACACTGGCGGGCTCGCCACCTACTTCGCCAAGATCTGGGCCACCAAAACCTACCTGGGCATGCGCGAGCGCTCCAAGCGCTTTCTCGAGCACTTCAGCTTCCTCTGGGAGTGGGCCAAGCGCACCGAGGAGCACATGAAGGGCATGGTGGCCCCGGGCACCCTGTTCGAGGAGCTGGGCTTCCACTACATCGGCCCGCTGGACGGCCACGACCTGCCGCAGCTGGTGCGCACCCTGAACAACATGAAGGACCTGGAAGGACCCCAGTTCCTGCACATCCGCACGGTCAAGGGCAAGGGTTACGGCCCCGCCGAGGAAGACCCGGTGGGTTACCACGCCATCAACAAGATGGAAGCCAAGCCCAACCGGCCGCAGCCGGCCGTCCCGGCCCGGCCCGCCGGCCCCAAGTACCAGGACGTCTTCGGCCAGTGGCTGTGCGACATGGCCGCCGCGGACGAGCGGCTGGTCGGCATCACACCGGCCATGTGCGAGGGCTCGGGCATGGTCGGGTTCGCACAGCAGTACCCGGACCGCTACTACGATGTCGCCATCGCCGAGCAGCACGCGGTGACGCTGGCGGCGGGCATGGCCTGCGACGGGCTCAAGCCGGTGGTGGCGATCTACTCCACCTTCCTGCAGCGCGGCTACGACCAGCTGATCCACGACGTGGCCCTGCAGAACCTCGACGTCACTTTCGGCATCGACCGCGCCGGACTGGTGGGCGAGGACGGACCCACCCACCACGGCGCCTTCGACCTGAGTTACCTGCGCTGCATACCCAACATGGTGATCGCCGCGCCCTCGGACGAGAACGAGTGCCGGCAGCTGCTGTACACCGCATTCCAGCACCCCGGCCCGGCGGCGGTGCGCTACCCTCGCGGCAAGGGGCCGGGAGCCCGCATCAGCGAGGCGATGGCGGCGCTGGAGATCGGTCGCGCGGTGACCCTGCGCGAGGGCGCGAGGGTGGCCATTCTCAACTTCGGCGCGCTGCTGCCGTCGGCGCGCGAAGCCGCGGAGCAGTTGGGGGCGACCCTGCTGGACATGCGCTGGGTCAAGCCGCTGGACGAGGCAGCTGTGCTGGAAGCTGCGCGCACCCACGAGTTGCTGGTGACGCTGGAAGAAAACGTCATCGCCGGCGGCGCCGGCTCCGCAGTCAACGAGCTATTGAACCGCGCCCCTGTAGGAGCCTGCTACGCACGGTCCGGCGCTCCGGGCGATCACCCGGCCGCCAAACCCGCGATCCTCAACCTCGGCATCCCCGACGCCTTCATCGAACACGGCGCGCACGGTGGGTTGCTCGCGGCGGCAGGCCTCGACACGGACGGCATAGTGGGTGCTGTTTCAGCCCGGCTGCAATCGATCAGCCAGTCCGGTTCGGCGGCTCCGGAGACAGCAGCTCCGCATACAGCGTCCGGTAGCGTTCCGCTGCGATAGCCCAGTCAAAGCGCTGCAGCGCGCTTTCACGACCCCGCTGCGCCAGTTCGCAGCGCTCCTCTTCGTTCGAGGCCAGCCGGCCAATCAGCACCGCCAGCGCGGCGCTGTCGCCCGGTGGAAAGAGCAGCCCGTTTTGACCCTGCTGGACCACGTCGCGCAGTGCGGGCAGGTCCGAGGCCAGTACCGCGCAACCGCAGCCCATGGCCTCCACCGCCACCAGGCCGAGGCCCTCCTGGTCACCACCTTCAGCGACCACGGAGGGCACCACGGCGATAGCATGCCGGCTGAGCAGTTCGGGGACCTGCGCATTGGGCACCGCGCCGACAAACTCGACATCCGCGCCTATCCCCAGCGAGGTGGCCAGTTGCTGCAGCGCCTGCAGGTAGGGGCCCTGGCCCACGATCCGCAACTGCAAAGACGGATCTGACTGGCGGGCCTGCGCGAAGGCCTCCAGCAGCACGTCCACGCCCTTTTTTTCCACCAGCCTGCCGACGAACACCAGGCCCCTGCGCCCTGCCAGCGCCGTGCGCGGCACGAACAACTCGCGCAGATCGACACCCATGGGAGCCACGCGAACATCGATACCCGGCACATGCCGGCGCAGTTCATCCGCCATGGCGTTGCTCACCACAGTCACCGCGGCACAGGCGCCGTAGACCCGGCGCTTCAACCACCAGGCCAGCCGCCCCCTGAGTCCGTAGACATCCGCGCCGTGGGAGGTGACCAGCAGCGGGACGCCCGGGCAGAACACCCGCATGATCCAGGCCGCGACGCCCTGTGGGATCACCCAGTGCGCATGCACGAGAGCAACGCGGTGCTGGCGGGCGAGCTTCACGGCGGCACGCAGCAGGGCCAGCCCGAAGAAGGGAAGGGAAAGCAGCAGCACGGGATGCCGCCGAACATTGGTCAGCATCCCGCCTTCGTACACCAGCGCCTTGCTGCCCGGGTAGTAGTAGCGGAAGCGGTGTACGTGCACGCCGTCCATTTCCTCCTCCGGGCTGGCGCCTTCGAAATGCGGCGCGAGGACGTGGACTTCGTACTGGTCGAGCAGCCTGCGGGACAGTTCATGCACGAAGCCGGGCTCGACATCGTCCCGCCAGCGCGGATAGGTGGATGCAAGAACCAGGACTGCGGGTTTCACGAAACAGTGCCCTCAAGCGCTCGTGGGTCGGTATGCGGAATTCCGGTGCCGGGCACGGCGGCCAACGCAACCGGAAAAGCCTGATCGCAATAGTACTGGCTTGTCGGCGCCGGCACTTTCACAAAATGGCAAATAGTGCCGATACATTGCAGGTTAACGTGTTCGCGCGTGTTAGAGTACTTGCCGAATAATTCGTCACGAAGACCACCATGTCCACTGACAGGATCAGCCGACTGCGAGCCATCAAGCGCCGACTGGGCAAAAACCGGTTCGTCTTTCACGTTTACCAGTTCTTTTTTCGCGCGCTGCTCAATCCGGCCAATGCGGGCAACCGCCTGCAGAGCGCGCGAAATTACATCGACTGGTTCCTGTTCAGGAAACCGCGGGGAGAGACGGCCCTCGCGACCCTGCCCAACGGCCTGCACTCCACGGTGTACCCGGATTCGGACTCCGGTGTTTCCTACCTGTTTGACGCCGACGTGGACCGCGACGAAACCGTGTTCATCCGCAGCGTGCTGTCCAGGGGAGATTTCATCATCGACGCGGGCTGCAATGTCGGCAACCGCACGCTGGCCCTGGCGGATGTGATCGGCGGCGCGGTCCTGATCGACGCCAACCCCAACTGCCTGGCGCGGGTGGAGGAGAACCTGCGGCTCAACCAGTTGCCGCTTTCCGAGTTTCACCTCACGCACACCGCGCTCGGCGCGCACAACGGCACAGTCGAATTCCCGGCGGATGTCGGGACGTCGACCCAGAACGCCATCGTCGACCAGTCGGCCGGCGAAAATACGATTACCGTGCCGATGGCCAGGCTCGACGACCTGGTAGGCAACATGCAAATTCCGCCGGTCACATTCCTGAAGACGGACCTCGAAGGCTACGACCTCGACGCGCTGAAGGGCAGCACCGCACTGCTGACCGGCGGCTCGGTTAAACTCGTGTTTTTCGAGCGCTGGCCCAGCACCAGCCTCGACGAATACCTGGAGTTTTTCCACGGGCTGGGCTGGGAAGTGTTCGCCCTGGGCGACAACGGCGCCTGCAGCTCCGAGCCGGCCCTGCTGCAGAGCCGGAACAACCTGTTCGCCCGGCCGGGCGCCCCATCGGGTCAGGCTGCCGGTTGAGGGCAAACCTGCGAACGGACGCGAACGAGACGCATGGCCACCATCGCCTACTATCACCCCAGGGAAATCACGCCCGGCTCGAATCGCGGCAGTGACGTGCGGGTGGCGAAAATGCTCGAGGCGTTCCAGGGCATCGGCTTCGACGTCGTGGTGCTGGCCGGCAAGCCGCGCGACAGGCACCGCAAACTCCGGCAGTTCAGGCGCGACGTCCAGAACGGGATGACCGTGGACTTCGTCTACGCGGAAAACTCGAATGCGCCAATCGCCCTGGCCGAGCGTTCGCCCATCCCCGCCAACTGCCTCGCGGACTACCGGTTCTTTGCCTGGCTGAAATCTGCGGGCATACCCCGCGGTGTCTTCTATCGCGATATCTACTGGCGCTTCGAATTATTCGGGAACCTGCTGCCGCGGCCGCTTGGCATGCTGCTGAAGCCGCTCTACTACCTGGACTGGCTGGTCTACAACCGCTACTGGGAGATGCTGTTCCTGCCTTCCGAGGCGATGAACCAGCACCTGCCCACACCCCGCGAGCCGGGGGCATTCAAGCCCCTGCCGCCCGGCTGCAGCATCGCCAGCGAACCGCGCAAGGAGCTCTCGCGCTGGACGGGGAAGTCGCTGAAGCTGCTGTATGTCGGCGGGATCGAACCCTCCGTGTACGACCTGTCTTCGCTGTTACAATTGGTGCGAGAGCGCGAGGACCTGCAGCTGACCCTCTGCTGCAGGGAGGCCGAGTGGCAGAAGCACTCGGCCTACTATGCGCAGCACATGGCGGACAGCGTGAGTATCGTGCACGCCAGCGGAGAGGGACTCGCGCCCCACTACCGCAACGCCCACCTGTTCCTGATGATAATGCCGCCCACCGATTACATGGATTTTTCCGTCCCCGTGAAATTTTTCGAAACCATAGGCAGGGCACTGCCGATGGTGTCCATGAACCAGAGCCAGGTCGCAAGGATCATCCGGGAACAGGAGATAGGCTGGGTGATCGACACGATTGCGGAGCTCTCTCCCCTGCTCGACGAAATATCAGGCAGCAGGGAATTGCTCGCGCAGCGGCATTCCCGGCTGCTGGAATACCGCGAGCACTGCACCTGGGAGAGCAGGGCCCGCACCGCCGCCGAGACGCTCGGCCACAATCGCTTGGGGCTGTCGTGAAAACCGTCCTTACCGTCGTCGGCGCGCGCCCGCAGTTCATCAAGACCGGTCCCGTTACCAGGGCCCTTTCCGGCATCCCGGGGATACAGGAAGTCGTCATTCACACGGGGCAGCACTTCGACGACAACATGTCGCAGGTGTTTTTCGACCAGTTGGGCCTGGCGCCGCCCAGCGTGAACCTCAACATCAGCGGCGGCAGCCAGGCGGTGCAGACCGCGCAGATGATGCAGGCGCTGGAACCCGTCATGCTGGAGCGCGCGCCCGAGCTGGTACTGGTTTACGGCGATACCAACTCGACCCTCGCCGGCGCGCTGGTCGCCGCGAAACTGAACTTTCCCATCGCCCACGTCGAGGCGGGCCTGCGCTCCTTCAACCGCCGCATGCCGGAAGAGATCAACCGGATACTGACCGACCACGTCAGCAGCCTGCTGTTTACGCCTTCCGGGATCGCCTCGGAACAATTGCGCCATGAAGGCGCCGACCCAGCCACCATCCACAATGTCGGCGATGTCATGTTCGACGCCGTGCTGGCCAATGTCGAACGGGCCAGGGAGGAGAGCAGCGTGCTGGAAGAGCTCGCGCTGGAGCCCGGCGGCTACTCGCTGCTGACCCTGCACCGCGCCGAGAACACCGACGACCGCGAGCGCCTGAACGCGCTGACCGACGAAATCCTGCACGCCGCCACACACGGCCAGGTCGTCTTCCCCATGCACCCGCGCACACGAATCGCGCTCGAGGCGATCGGGCGGCTGGAGGAAGTGGCATCTCGCCTGCGCGTGCTGCAGCCACAGGGCTACCTCGACACCCTGCGGCTGCTGGAGTCTGCACAGGTCCTGGTGACGGACTCGGGCGGCATGCAGAAAGAGGCGATGTTCCTGCAGACACCGTGTATCACCCTGCGCGGCGAGACCGAATGGGTGGAGACAGTAGAGGCGGGAGTCAACACGCTTTTCAACCCGGGAGAGGGCCGCCTGCTCGATGCCATACGCCAGAAAATCGAATCCCGGCCGCAATTCGGGCAGTTCCCCTACGGCCACGGCGACGCGGCCACGCTGATCGCGCAGGCCATCCGGGACTACCTGTCCTAGCTGGCGGCCTGCCAGCAACTGTCCGGCGAGTGCTCAGGCGGATTTGCGGGACTCAGGTTTCACCTTGCCCAGCACGAAGCCCAGCTCCGCGGGATTGACCAGCCGCGCCTTTACGCACGCCAGGCACAATGCAGCCAGCAATAACACATTGAGCGGCAGCCGCAGCCAGAGGTGCATGTGAAGGCCGCTGGAGAATATGACCACCGCCATTGCCAGCAACGCCACCGAAACGACCGGCATCCACTGGTGGGGAACCGGATACAGGCGCTGGCTGCAGGACATGAAAATGGTGAACGTCAGGGCGTAGCCAAGCAGTGTCGCAGCTGCGGCGCCGGCGACGCCAAATTGCGGAATCAGGAGATAGTTCAGGCCGGCATTGAGCAGCATACCGAGAATGTTCAGGCTGGCGATCACCCCGGTCTTCTTGCTGATGCCCATGCCGGGGGCAAAGATATACATCTGCGACAGCAGCAGCGCCGGCGCCAGCAGCACGACAACACGCGCCGCGCCGAGGTACTCCTGCGTGGCCAGTATCCCGACGATGTCCACCGCGAATAATCCCAGCGCGGAATACAGGATGATCGACGCGGCGACAAAGACCCGGAAAATCGTGGCGAGTCGCGCCGGCGTCTCGGCCTCGTCACTGTGCGCGTACACCAGCGGCGTGAGCGAGCCGCGTATGCCGATTACGGCGAACATCAACAGGCTGGCCACCCGGTAGCCGACAGCGAACAGGCCCACCTGCTCCGTGCCGAGAAAGTAATTGATCATCAGGCGGTCGATGTAGGCGCCGAAAAATACCGCGAGACTGGAGGGCACAAGCAGAATGGAAAAATGCAGCATCTCGCGAAGACTCGGCACATCCAGCCGATAGGCAATATCCGCGCGCAACAACCACATCGCCAGGGCGAGGGCCGCCGCCGCGCCGGCGATCATCCCCCACAGGAAACCGGCCAGCCCCAGTCCGCAGGCGATTACCAGCACTACCGAGGCGAGGACGGTGACACCCGCATAGGTAAGCGACACGAGCGCGTAACGGCCCGAGCTGAACTGCCACCGCAGCACGGACTGCACCACGAGATAGAGCGCATTCAGGCCGATATACAAGGCGCCAATGCGGAACTCCGGCTGCAGGCCGTCCCGTCCCATCACCAGCGGCGCAAGCGACGACGCAAAAACCAGCATCAACAGGAGGAAAATCGCGTGGCAGATCGCGGTAAAGCAGACAGCGCTGCCGGCGTATACGCGTTTGCGGCAAGGGCTCTTTTCCTGCGAGTAAAGCCTGCCCAACCCCTGGTAGATCTCCAGGGAGACAACCAGGTTGGCGAGGTTCGCGAAGACGATCATCAGGTCCAGCGAACCGTAATCACCCTGGGAAAGGTAACGTGTGTAAAGCGGCAGGAGCAGGAGCGAGAGGCCGCTGGTCAGCACCCCGCTCAATGTGTACACCACGCTTGTTCGCAAGAGGGTGTTGTAGATACTTGCCATTAGCCAACCAGCATTCGGTGATCGCGCAGTTTGCGCCCGCTAAACCTGAAAAAGTCGCTAAAACCGTGGGCGTCAACGGTGTGGCTCTGGCCGACGCATAGGGGCAAGGCTATAATAGAGGCGCGTCAATGGGTAGTGAAATTGCCTGCAACCGACATAATCAAAGGGCCCGCTGCCTGAAATCAGATGCCGATTCTCGAACCTGAAAGAACGCCCGATTTCGCCAAGCAACCGGGAATGGAAGCACTGAAGGCGCAGCTGAATGCATGCATCGCCTCGCTGGAACACCAGGCATTCCCGGCGCCGCCGGATGCGCCCGTCCCTCCAAAGATTTTCATCGTAGGCCTGCCGCACTGTGGCACGACCCTGGCGGGGCAGCTGCTCGCTTCCGTCGGCGCCTATTCCTACATAAGCAACATCATGGCGAATTTCTGGATGGCGCCGGTCCTCGGCGCCATGGTGGAAAAAGTGCTGGGTTTTTCCCAGGAAAATTTCGTTTCATCCTTCAACTCGACCCACGGCGCAACCGAAGGGCTGGCTGAGCCGCACGAGTTCGGTTATTTCTGGAACCGCTGGTTCGAACTCGGGCAGGACACTCACAAACTCTCGCCTGACCAGTTGCGGCAGTTCGACGGGACCAGCCTGCAAAGCTCCGTCAACGAACTGGCCTGTTTCACGCGGTCGCCGCTGGTGTTCAAGAACAACACCTGGTGCAACTTCCACATTCCACTGCTGCATTCGCTGTTTCCGGATTCGATATTCGTCTACTGCCAGCGCGAGTACGAGTTCTGTGCCCAGTCGCTGCTGACGAGCAGAATCCGGCGTTACAACGACAGGAACAGCTGGTGGTCTATCCGGCCGCCCAATTACGCCGGGCTGAAGGACCTGCCCTGGGCGGAGCAGATTGCCGGGCAGATCTATTACTCGGAGCAGGAAATCGCCAGTGGAATCCGCTCGATTCCCGCCGACAGTGTCGTGGTGGCGAAGCTTTCCGCCGTGTGCGCGCACCCCGCAGGCCTGGTCGAGGACATACAGGCGCGCCTGCGCGGGTATGCGGGGCTGCGGCAGGCCGACACCGGGAGACTTCCCGAAAACCTCGACTCGAGGGACTCCCAGCGCGTGGACGACAGCGATTGGGCACAGCTGCGAAACGCCCTTGATCGCGTATTCACTGAGCATTCCGAAACCGCCATACCTCCGCTACCCCGCGGGCCGACATGAGCGCTGTTTGCGAACTCGACCTCGCGCAGGAAGCAGACTGCGCCGCATACCAGCGTTTCCTGCTCGAAAGCGCGCACGCCATGCTCTACCACGACCCGCATTACCTGCGGTTTGCCGCCAGACTGGGCGGATTCTCCACGCGAGTATTCGCGGTGAGGGACGGCGAGCGCATCCTCGCCGCAGTACCGCTTTCATTCAGGGAAGGTCCCGCTGGAACGGTGATAAACTCCTCGCCTTTTTTTGGCAGCCACGGCGGGATACTCAGCAGCGACCCCGATGCGACCGCCTTGTTGAATGCCCTCCTCCGCACGCAGTACGAGGAGCCGTCCGTTGCCAGCCTGACCGTCATCCACAGCCTCTGGGGGCACCCGGCCGGTGACCTGCCGGAACTGCCCGGCCTGCGATTCGAGGACCAGCGCATCGGCATGGTCACCCACCTGCCGGCTGACGGGCCGGACGCGGGGGAGAGCCTGATGGAAAAGTTCAGCTCCCAGGCGCGCAGGGACGTACGCAAGGCCCAACGCGCCGGGCTGTCGGTTGCGGTGGAAAACGATGCGCTGGGGGAACTCTGCCGGCTGCACCAGCAAAACATGCGTGACATCGGCGTCAAACCCAAACCGGACGAGTTCTTTTCCCTGCTGCCGGAATTTTTCCGGGCGGGAGAGAGTTACCAGGTCTACACGGCCCGGCTCGGCGACGAGTTGGTCGCCGCCCTGCTGGTCTTCTATTTCAACGACACCATCGAGTACTACACGCCCGCGACCCTGAAAGCCCACCGCAATCTCGAAGCACCGTCCCTGCTGATATTCCAGGCGATGTGCGATGCAGTCGGCAGGGGCTGCCGCCACTGGAACTGGGGAGGCACCCAGCCGAGCCAGCAGGGCGTGTACAAGTTCAAGAAGAAGTGGGGTACTGCGGAGCTGCCCTACCAATACCACATCTTCGTCAAACACGAGGCGATGCTGCATCACGAGCCGGCGTTTTTCCAACAGCACTACGACTACTTCTACGTCGTCCCGTTTTCCGAGTTGCGTCCGGGGTGACTCGAGTGAATCCGCGGAAAATGTCGATCTACCATGGCCCGGTCAACATCGTCGGGATAGGCGGCTTTCTCGCGGCGTACCAGAAATCGCTGGGGTACAAGTCGGACTTCATCACGCTCTCCGACGCCGGGCCATTTCGCAACCACGATCTCAATTTCCAGTTCGACGGCCCGCTCAAGGGACTGAAAAAGCTGCTCACCCAGCTGCTCTGGTTCCCGATCTGCCTTATCCACTATACGCATTTCAATTTCTATTTCGGCAAGACCCTGCTGCCGTTCGGCCTGGACCTGCCCCTGCTCCGGCTGTGCCGGAAAAAGATCGTGATGACCTACTGCGGCTCCGACATCCGGCTGGTCAGCGTGGAGCGCACACGCAACCCGTATGCACACCTGCTCAACCTGGGGCTCAACCGCCCGGGGCTGGACTGGACCAAGCGCTGCAGGATGCGCTGGCAGGGCATCTGGTGCCACAGGATCATTGCCGTGCGCAATCTCGTGGCGTTCACGGAGCGGTTGATCCCGCGGGAAAAACTGGTCACCCACTGCTGGGTGCACAATATCGGCTTCGACACGTCGATCTGCCCGGACCCGGCGAGCCTGCAGACCGGCGCACGGCCGCTGATCGTGCACGCCCCTTCCGAGCGCAATATCAAGGGCACCATCTACGTCGAGCGGGCAATCGCGGACCTCAAAGCGCGGGGAGCGGACTTCGAGTACCGCGAAGTCTCCGGAATGCCGAATACCGAGGCGCAGAAGATTTACCAGCAGGCGGACATTATCGTAGACCAGTTCCTGATCGGCGGCATGGGTACGCTCGCGTTCGAGGGCATGGGGCTTGGCAAGCCGGTGGTAAGCTACGTGATGCCCGAGGTGATTGCCGAATTCTGCCCTGATTGCCCGGTGTACAACGCCACCCTGGACACTCTCACCGACCGGCTGCAGGAACTGGTCGAACAGCCGGAGCTGCGCCTGGAACTGGGCCGCAAGGGCATAGCGTTCGTGAAATCCCGCATCGACCGGGAGCGGATCAACCAGCAGATCATGGAGCTCTACCAGTCGCTGTAAGCCACGCCGGGGACGACGAGTTCAGGCGAGGCAGCGCTCGAGCACAACCACGACCCGATCCAGGTCTTCATCCGTCAGGTGCTCGTGCAGCGGCAACACCAGGCCCTGCGACGCGAGCTCGGCCCCCACCGGCGCGGCGCGATTCGCCGGGTGCGGGTACAGCCCCAGCGATGTCATGCTCTGCGCGCCGACATTGGTCTCCACGCCTTCCCCGCGCATCCGGTCGATGACTTCCCGTTGCCCGAACTGCCGCCCCAGCGTGACCATGTAACTCTGGCAGGCGTGTCCGGGCCCGATCACGGGCAAGCGTAAGCAGCCGCGCTGTTGCAGCGCAGCCAGCCTGCCGGCGTATTGCCCGGCGAGCTCGCGCCGGCGCTCTATCCACGCGGGCACGTGTTCCAGCAGGGAGCGCCCGATGACCGCCTGGAACTCGGTCAGGCGGTAGTTCAGGCCGACACACTCGAAGCGCACGCCCTGCGGCGATGGCGTCATCCCGTGGCTGCGCAACAGGCGAACCTTGCGCGCCAGTTCCGCATCGTCGGTAGCCACCGCCCCGCCCTCACCGGTGGTCAGGGTCTTGCGGGGATGGAATGAAAAACACGACAGGTCGCCCAGGCTGCCGGCCCTGTCATCGTCATCGCTTGCACCGAATGCACAGGCGGCGTCCTCTACCACGGCGAGGCCGAAGCTGTCGGCGATTTCCCGGTAGCGCCGGGCGTTTGCCGCATTGCCAAACTCGAACACGGGAATGATCGCGCGCAGTTTTTCCGGGTAATCCCAGTCGCGGATGCAGCGCTCCAGCGCCGCCGGGTCCAGGTTGTAGGATTCCGGTTCCACGTCGACCACAACGGCCCGGGCGCCCGTCACCTCTACCGCGTTGGCGGTTGCCACGAAGCTGAAGTCCGGGACGATGACCGCATCGCCGGGACCGATACCCAGCGCCAGCAGCGACAGGTGCAGCGCCGCCGTTCCGCTGGAAACCACCAGCACCGATGAAACACCCAGGAACGCCGCCAGCTCAGCCTCGAAGTCATTGCACTGCGCAGAGTGCACGAGTTGCCCGCTGCGCAATACCTCGCTCACCCGGCTGATGGCCGCCTCGGGCAAGACCGGGCAGGAGAGGCGGATCAACTCAGCCACCGGAGCGGAACATCACCGGCATGGGCGCAAATTTGTCGCTGTTGGCCTCGATCCAGCGGGCCGTCCTGGCCAAACCCTCTTCGAGGTCGACCCGGGCCTCGAACTCGATCAGTTCCTTCGCCTTGTCGGTCTTGGGAATGCGCAGCTCGATGTCGGCGGACAGGGCGTCCCTGAAGACGATTTTCGACCTGGAGTTCAGGACCCGGCAGATGGTTTCCGCGAGCCCGTATATGGTGGTGACTGCGCGCGCATTGCCGATATTGAAGGACTCGCCCACAGCCGCGGGCATGTAGAGCGCGCGAATCAGCGCTTCCACCATGTCGTCGACATAGCACCAGGCCCGGATTTGCGAACCGTCCCCGAAGATATAGATATCTTCGTCGTTCAGGGCCTTGCGGATCATGATGGATATCGCGCCCTCGCCCAACTGGCCCGGCCCGTAGACATTAAAGGGCCTTACGGTGACGGTCGGCAGGCCGAACTCCCGGTGGTAGGCATGGGTGAGATGCTCACCCGCCAGCTTGCTGACCGCGTAAGTCCAGCGCGCCTCGCCGACCGCCCCGGTGGTGGTCGAGTCCGCTTCTTCCACGCGGTACGCGCGGCTGCCGAAAACCTCCGATGTGGAGAACTCGAGGAAACGCTCTACGGTACCTGCCTGCTGCGCCGCGTAAAGCGCGTTGGACGTACCCTCGATATTCACTCGCATGGTGCGCACGGGATTGGTGACGGTATTGTTGATACCGGCAATCGCCGCCGCGTGGATGAAAAGCTGTGCATCGCGCGCAGCGGCGACCACCGAATCGCGGTCGAGCACGTCGCCCTCGATGAGCCTGAGATTGTGGTGCGTGGAAAACTCCCGGGTTGCGAGGGTGTTCCTGTCGAGGTTGTCGAAGACCGTGATCTCGTTGTCCTCGATCAACTGGCCGGTAAGCGTCGACCCGATAAACCCGGCACCGCCGGTTATGAAGATGCGCTTACCCGTTATCTTGCTCATTGTCTGCTGTAACTCCCTGGACGCAGGCTTGTTGCAACTGCCCGACGATGAATTCCTGCTCCGCCGGCTGCAGGTGAGGATGCATCGGCAGGCTCAACACTTCCCGCGATGCACGATTGGCGTGCGGATACTGGCTCGACTGCCCATAGGACTCGTAGGCCGGCTGGTCGTAAATCGGCGCGGGATAATGCACTGCGGTTGGGACCCCCGCCTCGCCCAGGCGCTGGCGCAGCTGTTCGCGGTCCTCCACCAGCAGGGTGAACTGCGCGAACACGCTGCTGCGGTCAGCCTCGGGCCAGGGCAGCAGCCGCACGCCCGGAAGCGAGTCGCCGATCAGGGCGTGGTAGTTTTTCGCCACGCGTTCGCGCAGCGCAATCTCCTCCTCGAAAACTTCCAGCTTGGCCAGCACGATGGCGCACTGCAGCGTATCCATGCGCCCGCCCACACCGACGGAGTGATGACGGTAGCGCTCGCGCTGGCCGTGCACCCGAAGCTCGCGGCATTTCGCGGCGATTTCACTGTCGCTGGTAAATATGGCGCCGCCGTCGCCGTAGCAGCCCAGGGGCTTGCTCGGGAAAAAACTGGTGCAGGCGATGCTACTGAGGTTGCAGCTGCGATTACCCCGGTACATGGCGCCGAAGCTCTGGGCGGCATCCTCGATCACGGGAATATTGCCCGCCTCCCGCGCAATGGCGTTGATCGCTTCCATCTCGGCGGGCTGCCCGTACAGGCTCACGGGCATGATCGCCCTGGTCCGCGGGGTTATGCGTTCGCGTATACCGGCCGGGTCGATGTTGCAGGTGCGCGGATCGATATCGACGAATACCGGTGTGGCACCCAGCAACGCCACCACCTCGGCGGTAGCCACAAAGGTAAACGGCGTGGTGATTACCTCGTCCCCGCGCCCGACACCCAGGGCCATCAGGCTGATCAGCAGTGCCTCGGTGCCGCTCGCCACGGTGATGCAGTGGGGAGCGCCGGTAAAGGACTGCAGCTGCGCTTCGAGCTCCGCGACTTCCGGGCCCATGATGTACTGGCCGTGTTCGAGCACGGCGTCCATACGGCTCTGGATGCGCGGCTTGAGCGAGCGGTACTGGCTCTTGAGGTCGATGAACTCGATGCTCACCCGGGTGACACCAGTTGCAGTGACTCACCGTCCAGTCGGTAGCGGTCGCCGGTGTGCGGGCATTCGGCTTCGCCGGACCCGGTGAGCGGCAGCTCCAGCCGCTCGCCGAAGCGGCTCATCCAGCCCACCTGCCGGGCAGGCACACCGACCACCAGGGCAAACGGGACTACATCCAGGTTGACCACCGCACCGGCCCCGACAAAGGCGTATTCGCCGATGGTGACACCGCACACGATGGTGCAGTTGGCGCCCAGGGTTGCGCCCCTGCGCACTCGCGTCGTGCGATATTCAGCCTTGCGATTGACCGCGGAGCGCGGATTGTAGACGTTGGTGAAGACGGCGCTGGGGCCGCAAAAAACGTCCTCTTCGAGTACTACGTCGTCGTAGACGGAAACGTTGTTCTGGATCTTGCAGCCGTCACCGATGACCGCCCTGCCGCCCACGTAGACGTTCTGGCCAATGCTGACATCCCGGCCGACGCTGGCCCCGGCGCTGACGTGGCAGAAGTGCCAGACCTTGCTGCCACTGCCTATTTCGGCTCCTTCATCGACGTACGCACTCTCGTGGACGAACGCGGCCATCACCCGACAGCCGATAGGAAGGGGTGGGCATCGGCGCCGCCAGCCTGCACATCCTGTGTACGGATACTGGCGACCGTCTCGATCGCCACGCGATTGGCTTCGAGCCCGAACCCGTTGCCGGCGAGAATTTCCTTGTAGCTCTCGGTGTGCAGGTCGGTAAAACCGCCGGAAAACTCGATTTCATCTCCGTCACAGGTGATGGAACGGTAGGTGGTCTGGCCGTTTTCCTTCGCCGCCGGGGGCAAATCCCCGGCGTCGATCGAGAGAAACCAGCGCACGCGCGCGTGGCGGTATTCCAGGTAGCCGGCTGCCTTCTTGTCGTTGCGGAAATGCACCCGGTTTTCGCAGAGGTCGCCGAACAGGAAGTGCAGCATGTCGTAGAAGTGCACGCCGATATTGGTGGCGATACCACCGGACTTTTTCTCGTCGCCCTTCCACGAGCGCAGGTACCAGCGACCGCGGGAAGTGATGTAGGTGAGGTCGACCTCGTACTTGTGACCGTCGCTGCGCTGGTTCACCTCGTTGCGCAACTTGATGATCGCCGGGTGCAGCCGCAGCTGGAGGATGGTGTTGATGCGACGCCCGGTGTCTTTCTCGAGTGCCAGCAAACCGTCGATATTCCACGGATTGAGGACCACGGGTTTCTCGCAAATGGCCTGCGCCCCCGAGCGTATCGCGAAGCGGACATGGGCGTCGTGCAGGTAATTGGGCGAGCATATGGAAACGTAGTCGAGCTGGTCGGGACTGTTCGCGCGGCGCAGCTTGTCGATATAGCGATCGAAGCGCTCAAACTCGGTAAAAAAATCCGCCTGTGGAAAATAGCTGTCCATCACGCCTACCGAGTCGGAGGGATCCAGCGCTGCCACGAGCTTGTTGCCGGTTTCCTTGATAGCTTTCATATGCCGCGGGGCTATGTAGCCCGCCGCCCCGATGATGGCAAAATTTTTCAAGTCCGTCCCCGGCAATTATGATTCTGGTAGTACAGCATCGGCCGCAGCCGAATCGGTTACGCTGCATCATTATGCTCTACACGCACCTGACTCGGTGCTAAAATTGGCACCCCTTCTTGGAATTGTGCAATCAGCTTTGGGAGAAAGCAATCAGTGGAAAATGAGGAATCTTCTAATTTCGAAGAAATTGTGGCCGAAATAAGCGAAATCCTCGAAAAGATCGAAACCAAGGACACTGACCTCGCTACTTCCCTCGCCGCCTACGAACAGGGCGTGCTGCTGATCCGACGCGCGCACGCGCTGCTCAGTGCCGCAGAGCAGCGTATTGTCACACTGCAGGACGACGCACAGGCCGACACCGCTGAATCATCGAGGCAGGAAGAAACGCCTTGACCGACAGCGCCACCAGCCGCTGGGAAACCAGGGCCCGGAAGCTGGTCAGCGAGGCGGTAAGGCCCGCCCCCTACCCGCTGCGGGCAAAGAACCTCGGGCAGATTTCCAGCGCAACGGATTACACGCTCGGGGAAGTCGGCAAGTGTATCCGGCCGGTACTGGCCTTCGCGGCGCATGACGCCTGCGGTGGTGGCAGCGAACAGGGCATCGACAACGCCGCATGCGCCCTGGAGCTCATCCACACCTACTCGCTGATCCACGACGATCTCCCCGCCATGGACGACGACGACCTGCGTCGCGGCCGCCCCTCCCTGCACAAGGCCTTCGACGAAGCCACCGCCATCCTGGTCGGCGACGGGCTGCAGGCCCGCGCCTTCGAGCTCATCGCCGACGCACCGGGGCTGGGCGCGGAGCAGAAAGTCCGCATGACCAAGGTGCTGGCAGCCGCATCGGGGTTTGCGGGCATGGTCGGCGGCCAGTACGTGGACATCCAGGCCACCGACTCGGACATGACACTGGACGAGCTGCGGGCCATGCACGAGATGAAGACCGGCGCCCTGATTCGCGCCTCCCTCGCGCTGGGCGGCATCGCCGCCGACGCCGCGGAGGAGCAGCTCGCCGCGCTGGACAGCTACGGCCGGCACATCGGCCTGGCCTTCCAGGTCGTGGACGACATTCTCGATGTGGAGGGCGATTCCGCCACGCTGGGCAAGACCAGCGGCAAGGACGCCGAGGCGAACAAGCCTACCTATGTGAAACTGCTGGGGCTGGACGGGGCGAAAGCCGAGGCCCAGCGGCTATTACAGGCGGGGCTGGATGCGCTGGAGATTTTCGGCGAATCCGCGGAACGCCTGCGCGAACTGGCGCGCTATATCGTGGAAAGGGACCGGTAGGAGCGCGCCCTGCGCGCGATCGCTATTGTAGGAGCGCGCTTTGCGCGCGATCGCCTGCGTAGCAGGCTCCTACAGGGCACTCAGCCGAACAGGTGGCCCAGCTTGGCGCCCTTGGTCTGCAGGTACTTTTCATTGTGCGGGTTGCTGTGGGTATGCAGCGGAATCCGCTCCACCACGTCCACGCCCAGTTCTTCCAGCGCCTGCACCTTGCGGGGATTGTTGGTCATGAGCCGCACCGCGTGGATATTCAGGTGCTGGAACATCGGCCGCAGAATACTGTAGTCGCGCATGTCCGCGCCGAAGCCCAGTTGCTCGTTGGCCTCGACGGTATCCGCGCCCTCGTCCTGCAACTTGTAGGCGCGAATCTTGTTGAGCAGGCCGATCCCGCGCCCCTCCTGCCGCAGGTAGAACAGCGCGCCGCGCCCCTCGGCGGCAATCGCCTCCAGCGCGGCCTGCAGCTGGTTGCCGCAGTCACAGCGCATGCTGAACAACGCGTCGCCGGTCAGGCACTCGGAGTGCACGCGCGCCAGCACCGGCTCGCCGTCGCCGACGTCGCCGAGGGTAAGCACCACGTGTTCCTTGTTGGTTTCCGGGTCCTCGAAGCCGTGCATTTCGAACTCCCCCCAGGCAGTGGGCAGGTGGGAGGATTCAACGTAACGTACAGTCAAAGGGGGTTCATCCGTATCGGGGGCGCGTATTCTACCAGTTTTGTGCGGCGCGGGGCGAGCGCGCCTACTGGTGCCGGGAGATTGTCATAATCCCTTGTTTTTCCTCGAATTTGACATGCCTCAGGTAGGACATGCCGAGCAGGACCGTCGAGGGATACTCGCTGTCGACCACTCCCGCGTCGACATTGTTGACCACGATGCCACCCACATCCACGGAGTTCAGGCGAACCCGCCAGGCCCGCACCAGGCCGGACGCGGTCTCCATGCGGGTCTCCATCGCCTTGTCGAGGTCCAGCCCCAGGCGCCTGGCTTCCCGCCGGTTCATCGCCACCATGTTGGCGCCCGTATCCACCAGCACCGGCACACTGACGCCGTTGATCCGCGCGGTGGTCTGGTACTGCAAGCGCTCGTCGCGGGGGATATCCACCGAGAGCAGCGCCGGCGCCTCGTAGCTGGTACCCACGTGGTGGGTGAGCCCCAGGGTCACCTGCTTGCCGTCCACCTCGAAGCTGGCGGACTTGCCGTTCGCGGAAACCAGGGTCACACCGCGGAACTCGTCGCCCTTGCGCATCAGCTTGCGCTCGCCGTCGACGGTGACGATGGCCGCGTTTGGCATCAGGCCCTGCACTTCGATACGGGGGGCCGCGGCGGCCGCGCCAGCGGCAAGGAGCAGCGCCAGCGTGCCGGCTGCCAGGTAGTTGGTCATGGTTGCATCGGCCTCCCTGTCTTACCGGTAAAATTAACCGATCGGGCGGCCCTTGGCGAGGCTGGGCCCCTGCAGGGGCGCGCTATGCGCGCGATTGCAGGCGCTGCCGGTTCGACTAGCGATTCCCCGGGCAGCGGGCTCCTACAGCTCCCGTAGCAGCCCGCTCTGCGCGCGATCGCCTGCGTAGCAGGCTCCTACGGTTCCGGGGGGAAATGCTGGAAGCCGGTGATGAAATCTTCCGGCAGCCCGGCATCGACGCCGCTTCCCTCAATCACTTCGCCGATCCGGCTGCACCCCGGCGGCAGCGGCTCCCCCGGCGGCAGGGTAAAGCACAGCTCGTAGTCGTCGCCCCCCGCCAGCGCCCAGCGCAGGGCGGTTTCACGGTCGGCGTGGCTGGCGAGCGCGGCGGACATCGGCACCGCCGCCGGGTCGATGCGCAGGCCGACCCCGCTGCCAGCGGCGATGTGCCCGGCATCGGCCAGCAGCCCGTCGGAAATATCGATGCAGGCCGTCGCGCGCCCGAGCAGGCTGCGACCCAGGTCGAGCCGCGCCCGCGGGCGCTGGTAGCGCTCCAGCAGGTACTCTTCCACCTCCGGCTCGAGCTCGCCAGGCCAGCGTCCCTGCAGCAGGGCCAGGCCGGCGGCGGCGTCGCCGACATTGCCGGACACGCACAAAAGGTCGCCGACCCGGGCGCCGCTGCGCAGCAGGGCAGCCTCCGGGGGGAGCGCGCCCAGTACCTGCACGCAGATGGCCAGCGGCCCGCGGGTGGTGTCGCCGCCCACCAACGGAAGTTGGTATTCGCTCACCGCATGACCCACGCCCTGGCTGAACGCGTGCAACCAGAGCTCCTCGGCTTCGGGCAGGGTGAGCGCGATGGTCATCCCCAGCGGCCGGGCGCCCATGGCGGCGAGGTCGGAGGCGGCAACGGAGACCGCGCGAAAGCCGAGATCCTCCGGGAACATGTCCTCGGGGAAGTGCACTCCCTCGACGCAGGTATCGACCGAGGTGGCGAGACGCTCGCCGGGTTCCAGCCGCAGGATGGCGCAATCGTCGCCCACCGACAGGTCCACGCCGGGACCAGCGCCCAGCGCGGAGAAGTAGCGGTAGATCAGGTCGAATTCGCCGATGGCCATAGCGCGAGGAGTGGGGTCAGGTCCGAATTGGAAAAGCGAACCCGCTCCCCTGTTATTGAGCCTCTTTTTCGAGGGGGCGCAGTTGCGCAGCCGCTTTGTCGAGGACGCCATTGATGTATTTGTGGCCGTCGGTGGCGCCGAACTTCTTGGCCAGAGACACCGCCTCGTTGATGACCACCTTGTAGGGAACGTCGATGCGCTCTTTCAGCTCGAAGGTGCCCATGCGCAGCAGGGTGCGCTCGATGGGGTCGAGTTCGCCGATCTTGCGGTCCAGCAGGGGCTCGAAGATGGCTTCCAGTTCGTCTACCTGCGCGGGCACCCCGTGCAGCAGGGCCTGGAAGTACTCGAGGTCGACGTGGCTGAAGTCGTAATCGGCACGGAACTCGGCCTCGATGACATTCAGCGGCGCGCTGGCCATGTACCACTGGTACAGCGCCTGCATGCCGTAGTGGCGCGCCTTGCGCCGCTCGGCGGCCAGCGTGTTGTGGGCGGTCTTGCTCATTCAGTCCAGCTTGCCCAGCAGGCTGACCATTTCCAGCGCGGACATGGCCGCTTCCTCGCCCTTGTTGCCCGCCTTGGTGCCGGAGCGCTCCACCGCCTGCTCGATGGTGTCGACGGTGAGCACGCCGAAGGCGACCGGGATGCCGTACTCCATGCTGACGGAAGACAGGCCCTTGGTGCACTCGCCCGCCACGTATTCGAAGTGGGGCGTGCCGCCGCGGATCACCGCGCCGAGGGCGATGATGGCGTCTGCCTCACCCTTTGCGGCGACCTTCTTGCACACCAGCGGAATCTCGAAGGCGCCGGGGGCGCGCACGATGGTGATCTGGCCCTTGCTCACGCCGTGGCGGCGCAGGCAGTCGATGGCGCCTTCCAGCAGGTGCTCGACGACGAAGCTGTTCCAGCGGCCGACGACGATGGCGTACTGGCCCTTGGCGCCGGTGAAGTCGCCTTCGATGGTTTTGATGTCACTCATTGCTCGTTCCTTTTAACTACGGATCGACGAAATCCAGCACCTCCAGGTCGAACCCGGAGATGGCATTGTACTTGATAGGCGCACCCATCAGATGGATTTTTCCCACCCCCAGGTCGCGCAGGATCTGCGACCCAAGGCCCACCGAGGTATAGATGTCCGGCAGGTTCTGCACCGCGGCCGCCCCGCCGCCCAGTGCCATGTCGATGCTGGCCAGCAGGCGCTCGGGCCCCTCGTCCCGCGCCAGCAGGACGATCACCCCGCGATCCGCCGCGGCTATCGCCTGCAGGCACCTGGCCATACTCCAGCTGGGGCGCTCCTCGACTTTGCTCTGGCACAGGTCGCGCAGCGCGGACTGCACGTGCACCCGCACCAGCGTCGGCTGCTCCGGGTTGATCTCACCGCGCGACAGCGCGAGGTGAACCTGCCCGGCATTGGCATCGCGGTAGGCGGTGAGCCGGAATTCGCCGAATTCGGTCTGGATACTGCCTTCCCGCACCCGCTCGATGGTGCGCTCGTTGACCATGCGGAAGTGGATCAGGTCGGCAATGGTGCCGATCTTGAGGCCGTGCTCGATGGCGAAATCCGCCAGCGCCTGGCCCTCGGCCAGGGTGCCCTCCGGGGTCAGGATATCGGCGATCACCGCCGAGGGCAGCAGGCCGGCCAGGCGCGCGTAATCCGTGGCCGCCTCGGTGTGGCCGGCGCGCATGAGTACGCCGCCGGGCACCGCGGCCAGCGGGAAAATGTGGCCGGGCTGGACGATGTCCGTCGGCAGCGCGTGCGGCGCCACCGCCACCTGGATGGTGCGCGCCCGGTCCGCGGCGGAGATGCCGGTGTCGATGCCCTCCGCGGCCTCGATGGACAGGGTGAAGTTGGACTTCTCGCCCAGCGCGTCGTCGACCATGGGCGGCAGGTCGAGCTGGCGGCAGCGCTCCTCGGTCAGCGTCAGGCAGACCAGGCCGCGGGCCTTGCGCGCCATGAAATTGACGTGCCCGGCGTCGCAGTGCTCGGCGGCGACCATCACCACCCCCTGGTTGAGGTCCTCGGTGTGGTCGTCCAGCAGCACGACCATGCGGCCCTGGCGCAGCTCGGAGATCAGTTCATCGACTGTGTTGACTTGCATATTCACTCGGTTTTGTTTCGTCGGCGCATTCATCGCCTGCGTAGCAGGCTCCTACAGAAAGCCGTTTTCCCTCAGGGTGTCCAGTGTCAGGCCCCCGCTGCCCGGTTGCGCCGCGGCGTCCCCGAGCACCAGTCGCTCCAGGTAGCGCGCGATCAGGTCCACCTCCAGGTTGACCCGGGTACCGGGACGGTACTCGCTGAACACGGTCTCAGCCATGGTCTGCGGAATGATGTTCAGGTCGAACTGCGCGCCGTCCACCGCGTTCACCGTCAGGCTGGTGCCGTCGACGGTGATACTGCCCTTGTGCGCGATGTAACGCGCCAGCGCGTCCGGCGCGCGCAGCACGAAGCGGATGGAGCGCGCGTCCTGGTGCAGGCTGACCACCTCGCCCACGCCGTCGACGTGACCGGAGACGATGTGCCCGCCGAGCCGGCTGGAGGGCGTCAGGGACTTCTCCAGGTTGACCGGGTCGCCCACCTGCAGGCCGCCGAGGGTGGTGTGGTCCAGCGTCTCCACCGAGACATCGGCCCAGTAGCCGTCGCCCGGCAGCTCGGTCACCGTCAGGCACACGCCATTGGTGCAGATGCTGTCGCCCAGTGCGACATCGCCGAGATCCAGCTTGCCGGTGCGGATGCGCAGGCGCAGGTCCCCCCCGGCGGGTTGCAATGCGGCGATTTCGCCGACGGACTGGACGATACCTGTGAACATGTCGATACGATCCCTGTAGGAGCGCGCTCTGCGCGCGATCGCCCGTGTAACGGGCTCCTACGACTGTTGTGATTTCCGTACGATCGCCTGCGTAGCAGGCTCCTACGACGGTGTGTATTGCGGAATGGCGGTGATGCGCCAGTCCTGCCCCACCCTGCGCATATCCTCGATGTGCAGGCTGACCTTTTCCGCCATGGTTGCCAGCGGCAGGTCCAGCAGGGGGCGCGCCGAACTGCCCAGCAGCACCGGCGCGGTGTATATGACCAACTCGTCCAGCAGGCCCGCTCGCAGCAGTGACCCGGCCAAACGGGGGCCGCATTCTACCAGAATTTCATTGATTTGCCGCACCGCGAGCTCCGGCATCAGGGCGGCGAGGTCCAGGCCGCCGGCGGCGCTCGGCAGGGCGAGAAAATCCACGCCGGGGGCTGCGAGCGCCGCAGGAACCGACAGCCCCTGCGCATGGCAGATCAGTGTCGGCGCCGAACCGTCCAGCACCTTCGCCCCGGCGGGACTGCGCAGCGCGGAATCGAGCACCACGCGCAGGGGCTGGCGCGGTTCGCCCGCGATCATCTCCTCGGGCGCCAGTCCCGCTTGCGCGGGACGCACCGTCAGGGAGCAATCGTCCGCCAGCACCGTGCCCACACCGGTGACCACCGCGCCGCTGGCCGCGCGCAACCGCTGCACGTCGGCGCGGGCCGCGGGCCCGGTAATCCACTGGCTCTCGCCGGAGGCCATGGCGGTGCGCCCGTCCAGCGACATCGCGAGTTTGGCCCGCACCCGGCCGCGGCCGCGCTCCATGCGCAGGACGAAACCGGCGATCTCCCGGCGCGCCTCGCTCTCCAGCAGGCCGCAATCCACCGCGATGCCCGCATCCTGCAGCCGGCGCAGGCCCTCGCCCGCCACCTGCGGATTGGGGTCGCGCATCGCCGCCACCACCCGGCCGACACCGGCGGCGACCAGGGCATCGGCGCAGGGCCCGGTCTTGCCGTGGTGGGAACAGGGTTCGAGGGTGACGTAGGCGGTGGCGCCGCGCGCGTCACCGGCGGCCTTCAGCGCCTGGATCTCGGCGTGGTCGCTGCCGGCGGGCTGGGTGAAGCCCTCGCCGATCACCGCCGCGTCGCGCACCAGCACACAGCCGACATGGGGGTTGGGCGCCGCCCGGTAGCGACCGCGCCTGGCGAGGTGCAGGGCGCGGGCCATCATCCGGGTATCGAGGGGATCGATCATGAATCAACCGCGGGCGGGCTCAGTCGCCCCGGGGTTCCGCTTCCAGCGACTCGATGGCCAGGCGGAATTCCTCGACGTCCTCGAAGCTCTTGTACACCGAGGCGAAGCGCACGTAGGCAACCTTGTCCAGCTTTTTCAGGTTTTCCATGACCAGTTCGCCCAGCACCCGGGAGCGCACTTCGCGCTCGCCCATGGCGCGCAGGTCGTGCTTGATCTGGTTGATCACCGCCTCGATGTCCTCCACCGAGACGGGCCGCTTTTCCAGGGCGCGATGGAAGCCGGCGCGCAGCTTCTCCTCGTTGAAGGGCTCGCGATCGCCGTTCTGCTTGATGATGCGCGGCATGACCAGTTCCGCGACCTCGTAGGTGGTGAAGCGCTCGGCGCAACTCAGGCATTCGCGGCGGCGCCGCACCTGGTCGCCTTCCGCCACCAGCCGCGAGTCGATGACCTTGGTGTCTTCCGCGGCACAAAACGGGCAGTGCATGGACTTACCTCTCGTTTTAAGTCGCTGAACTCTAACACATTTCCAGCCACCCGGGCGCGCTTTCGCCCGCCACCAAAAAAGGGGACAGAGGGATTAACGACAATCCCTCCGCCCCCTTTTCCAGGAAGCTCAGCCGTAGACGGGGAAGCGCTTGCAGATGTCGAGGACTTTGGCCTTCACCTCGGCGATGACCTGCCCGGAAGTGCCGTTTTCCAGCGATTCCAGGACGTCGCACATCCAGTGGGTGAGTTCGACGGTCTCGGCCTCGCCGAAGCCGCGGGTGGTGATGGCCGGGGTGCCGACGCGCAGGCCGGAGGTGATGAACGGCGAGCGCGGGTCGTTGGGCACCGCGTTCTTGTTCACCGTGATGTTGGCGTCGCCGAGGGCCGCGTCCGCGTCCTTGCCGGTGTAGGGCTTGCCGATCAGGTCCACCAGCATCAGGTGGTTCTCGGTGCCGCCGGAAACGATCTTGATGCCGCGCTCGATAAAGGTGGCGGCCATCACCTTGGCGTTCTTGACCACCTGCTTCTGGTATTCCACGAACTCGGGGGCCTGGGCCTCCTTGAAGGACACCGCCTTGGCCGCGATGACGTGCATCAGCGGGCCGCCCTGGCCGCCGGGGAAGACCGCGGAGTTGAACTTCTTCTCCAGCTCTTCATTGGCGCGGGCCAGGATGATGCCGCCGCGGGGGCCGCGCAGGGTCTTGTGGGTGGTCGAGGTGACCACGTCCGCGAAGGGTACCGGGTTGGGGTAGACGCCGGCGGCGACGAGGCCGGCGACGTGGGCCATGTCGACCATCAACCAGGCGCCGACCTTGTCGGCGATCTCGCGAAAGCGCGCCCAGTCGACGATACCGGAATAGGCGGAGAAGCCGGCGACGATCATCTTCGGCTTGTGCTCCAGCGCCAGCGACTCCACCTGCTCGTAGTCGATCTCGCCGGTCTCGAGGTTCAGGCCGTACTGCACGGAGTGGTATATCTTGCCGGAGAAGTTCGGCTTGGCGCCGTGGGTCAGGTGGCCGCCGGCGTCGAGGCTCATGCCCAGCACGGTGTCGCCGGGCTGCAGCAGGGCGAGGTAGACCGCGCTGTTGGCCTGGGAGCCGGAGTGCGGCTGCACGTTGGCGTAATCGGCGCCGAACAGGGCCTTGGCGCGGGCGATAGCCAGCTCTTCCGCCTTGTCGACGTACTCGCAGCCGCCGTAGTAGCGCTTGCCCGGGTAGCCCTCGGCGTACTTGTTGGTCAGCGCGGTACCCTGGGCCTGCATGACGCGGGGGCTGGCGTAGTTCTCGGAGGCGATCAGCTCGATGTGCTCCTCCTGGCGCCGCTCCTCTTCGCCGATGGCGGCGAAGATCTCATCGTCAAACCCCTCGATGGTCATGCTTTTGTCGAACATGCTGTGCTCCCGGCTGGATTGGGCGTGGCGCCCGGTCTGGAAAGCGGCGCATTTTACAGAAAAAGGCAGGTGCACAGAAGTCGCTACCGCCCGCTTTTTGTGCAGCTAGAATGAGGGGGCAGGCAGGGCTTTGCGCGACGACGGGCCCGGGCCCACTTCCCGCCCAGTTTCGCGGGACAGCGTTGCAAGGGACTGGCCGATCAGCTATACCGTGGTCAGTGGCGCGCTGTTTGCATATGCTGCGGCGTGATGTGCGAGGCACATCGACAACAACAGGACCCCCATGGAAAAAAGCTGGAAATCCTATGACAGCGGCCCCTTCTACGATGAGCTGATCACCCCGGCGGGCCGGCCCCGGGTGGCGGCGCGGCGCGCGGTGAACCTGCTGCAGAGCCTGACCGGTGAAGAGATGGCAGCGCGCCGGGCCGCGGCGGAGCTGGCCATTCGCGAGATGGGTATATCGTTCACCATCTACTCCGAAGGCAAGAATATCGACCGGGCCTGGCCCTTCGACATCATTCCCCGGGTGATCAACGGCAAGGAGTGGGACCAGGTCAGCGAGGGCCTGGCACAGCGTACGAAAGCGCTGAACGCCTTCATCAACGACATTTACAACAAGCAGCGAATCCTCAAGGACAAGGTCGTCCCGGCGGATATCGTGCTGGAATCCGACAACTACAAACCCCAGTGCGCCGGGATATCGCCCAGATATGGTGCATGGGCCCACATCTGCGGCACCGACCTGGTGCGCGACAAGGACGGCAAGTTCTACGTGCTGGAGGACAACCTGCGCGTGCCCTCGGGCGTCTCCTACATGGTGGAGAACCGCGAGATCACCAAGCGCGTGCTGCCGGAGCTGTTCGAGAACTACAGCATCCGCCCGGTCGACGACTACCCGGCGCAGCTGTACGCCACCCTCGCCTCGCTGTCCCCGCGGGAGGGCAAGCGGCCCTGCATCGTGGTGCTAACGCCCGGCATCTACAACTCTGCCTACTTCGAGCACGCCTTCCTCGCCCAGGGCATGGGCGCGGAGCTGGTGGAAGGTTCGGACCTGTTCGTCGACGATGACGACTGCGTCTACATGCGCACCGTCGACGGCCCCGAGCGGGTCGACGTGGTCTACCGGCGCATCGACGACGAGTTCCTCGACCCGGAGGCCTTCCGTCCCGAGTCCATCCTCGGCGTGCCCGGCATCATGCGCGCATGGAAAAAGGGCAACGTCGCCATCGCCAACGCCCCGGGATCGGGCGTCGCGGACGACAAGGTCGTCTACGCCTTCGTGCCCGACATGATCCGCTACTACCTGAAGGAAGAACCCAAGCTGGCCTCGGTCAAGACTTACCTGTGCATGAAGGAAAAGGAGCGCGATTACGTGCTGGCCAACCTCGACAAGCTGGTGGTGAAGCCGGCCAACGAGTCCGGCGGCTACGGCCTGATGGTCGGCCCGCGGGCGACCAAGGCCACCCGCGCCAGGTTCGCCAAACTGATCGAGGAGAACCCGCGCAACTACATCGCCCAGCCCACCCTGGCCCTGTCCACCGCGCCCACCTACCTCGACGACACCGTCGAACCGCGCCACCTCGACCTGCGCCCCTTCATCCTCAGCGGCAAGAACGTCTGGGTCACCCCCGGCGGCCTCACCCGGGTTGCGCTGGTCAAGGGCTCGCTGGTGGTGAACTCCTCCCAGGGCGGCGGCAGCAAGGACACCTGGATCGTGGAGGGCAGCCAATGAGACTCCTCTCCCGCGTCGCCGAGCGCCTGTACTGGATGGCACGCTACCTGGAACGGGCCGAGGACACCGCCCGCGTCACCCAGGCCTACACCCACCTCGTGCTGGATATCCCCACCGGCAGCGAGCTCGGCTGGGACGTGCTGGTAGGCATCCTCGACGGCCAGCCGGCCTTCGAGAAGCGCTACCGCGCCTACAACGAGCAGAACGTGCTCAGCTTCCTGATCACCGACGAGGACAACCTCGGCAGCATCCGCCAGTCGATCAAGTCGGCCCGGGAGAACGTGCGCACCACCCGCGACGTGCTGCCCGCCGAGGTCTGGGAGCACGTCAACGAGCTGTACCTGTTCGCCCAGGAAACCGCCGAGAAATCCGTCGGCCGGCGCAACCGCCACCACTTCCTGGACCAGGTGATCAGCCGCTGCCAGGTGATCAGCGGACTGGTCATCACCACCATGGTTCGCGACGACACCTATCGTTTCATGGCGCTGGGCCACATGGTCGAGCGCGCGGACATGACTACGCGCATCATCGACGTCGGCGCCGGTGCGCTGATGCACGAGGCGCGCCACAACCCGACCGTGGACCCGCTGGTCTGGGGCAGCCTGCTGCAGAGCGTCTCGGCGATGAGCACCTACCGCCGTCGCGTCGGGCCGATCCCGGAGGCCTCGCCGGTGGTGGAATTCCTGTTCAAGGAGCCGAAACTGCCGCGCTCCCTGAGCTTCTGCCTGAACAGCCTGCGTGCCGAGCTCTCCCAGCTGAGCAACCACAAGCCGGCGCTCAAGGAACTGGAGCGCGCCCGCCGGCGCCTGTCCCGCTTCGATGTCGAGAGCGCCACCTGGGACGACCTGCACCGCTTTATCGATAGAGTGCAGCTGGATTTCAATGCACTTTCCGCCGTAATTACTGACACCTGGTTCCCTCCCCGCCAGGAGTAGCCGTGGGCCAGGAGTAGACCGCCATGAGTATCCGTGTCGCCGTTCGGCACAACACCTACTACAAGTTCGATCGTCACGTGACGATCGCCCCGCACGTGCTGCGCCTGCGCCCCGCGCCCCACTGCCGCAACCGCATCTACAGCTACTCGCTGAAGGTGAAGCCGGAAAACCACTTCATCAACTGGCAGCAGGACCCCTTCGGCAACTTCCTCGCGCGGCTGGTATTCCCGGAAAAGGAAGACCATTTGTCGGTGGAAGTGGAACTGATCACCGACATGACGGTGGTCAACCCCTTCGACTTCTTCGTCGAGGAGTACGCCGAGCACTACCCGTTCAAGTACGACGCGCACCTGCTCAAGGAACTGGGGCCCTACCTCGAGCTGACCGAGGACGGGCCGCTGCTGAACCAGTGGCTGGCCAGCGTACCGCGGGACAAGCAGACGATCATCGACTTCCTGGTGATGGTCAACCAGCGCCTGGAGCGCGACATCGACTACAACGTGCGCATGGAGCCCGGCGTCCAGAGCTGCGAGGAGACCCTGGAGATCAAGCGCGGCTCCTGCCGCGACACCGGCTGGCTGCTGGTGCAGATCCTGCGCCACCTGGGCCTGGCCGCGCGCTTCTGCTCCGGCTACCTGGTGCAACTGGCCCCTGACCAGAAATCGCTGGAAGGACCCTCGGGACCCGAGGCGGACTTCACCGACCTGCACGCCTGGACCGAGGTGTTCCTGCCCGGCGCCGGCTGGGTCGGCCTGGACCCCACCTCCGGCCTGTTCGCCGGGGAGAGCCACATCCCGCTGGCCTGCACCCCCAGCCCGATTTCCGCGGCGCCGATCACCGGTGCCACGGACAAGTGCGAGGTCGAGTTCAGCTACCTCAACGAGGTCGAGCGCATTCACGAGGACCCGCGGGTCACCAAGCCCTACAGCGAGGACGAGTGGATCGCCATCCAGGCCCTGGGCGAGGCTATCGACGTGGAACTCACCGAAGGCGACGTGCGCCTGACCATGGGCGGCGAACCCACCTTCGTCTCCATCGACGACATGGACTCCGCCCAGTGGAACATCGCCGCCCTCGGCGAGCACAAGCTGAAGCTGGCCAAGGACCTGCTGATCCGCCTGCGCGACCGCTTCGCCCCCGGCGGGCTGCTGCACTACGGCCAGGGCAAGTGGTACCCGGGCGAACCCACGCCGCGCTGGGCGCTGGGCTGCTTCTGGCGGGTCGATGGCGAGACCCTGTGGCGCGACCCGGCGCTGCTGGCGCGGGTCGACCGCGACTACGGCCACGGCCTGTCCGATGCCGGCAGCTTCACCTACTGGCTGACCGAGGCGCTGGGCATCGACACCAATTACATCCTGCCGGCCTACGAGGACGCCCTCTACTACATGTGGAAGGAGCAGAACCTGCCGGACAACCTCGACCCGAAAAAAGCCGACCTGAAGGACGACGTGGAGCGCCGGCGCCTCGCCAAACTGCTGAGCCGCGGCCTCAACACGCCCACCGGCTACCTGCTGCCGCTGGAGCGCGACCCGGGCGGGAGATGGCGCAGCGGCCGCTGGAAGATGCGCGCCGAGCGGGTCAACCTGGTCCCGGGCGACTCCCCCATGGGCCTGCGCCTGCCGCTGGACGCGCTGCTGCACCCCGAGAGCCCGGAAGACCTGCTCAAACCCCAGCGCGACCCCTTCGCGCCGCGCGCGCCGCTGGCGGAGCCCTCGCCGTTGCCGCCGCCGCAACCGGTGCAGGAACAGCGGATCAGCCTGCAACCGCCGCCCGAGGACGACACGCCCCAGCACGCATCCCAGGTGGTGCGCACGGTGCTGTGCGTGGAACCGCGCGACGGCAAGCTGCACGTCTTCCTGCCGCCGCTGGACTACCTGGAGCACTACGTCGACCTGATCCAGGCGATGGAGAACACCGCCCGCGACCTCAAGCTGCCGCTGGTGATAGAGGGCTACGAGCCGCCGCGGGACCCGCGCCTGCAGCGCCTGCTGGTCACCCCGGACCCGGGCGTGATCGAGGTGAACATCCACCCGGCGAAGAGCTGGAAGGAACTGGTGGACAACACCACCACCCTCTACGAGGAGGCCCGCCAGTCGCGCCTGGGCACCGAGAAATTCATGCTCGACGGCCGCCATTCCGGCACCGGCGGCGGCAACCACGTGACCCTGGGCGGCGCCACCCCGGCGGATTCCCCGCTGCTGCGACGACCCGACCTGCTGCGCAGCCTGGTCACCTACTGGCAGCACCACCCGGGCCTCTCCTACCTGTTCTCCGGCCTGTTCCTCGGCCCCACCAGCCAGGCGCCGCGGGTGGACGAGGGCCGCGCGGAGATGCTCTACGAGCTGGAGATCGCCTTCAGCCAGATGCCCCCGGGTGAGGTCATGCAGCCCTGGCTGGTGGACCGGCTGATGCGCAACCTGCTGATCGACATCACCGGCAACACCCACCGCTCCGAGTTCTGTATCGACAAGCTCTACGCGCCGGGCAGCGCCACCGGCCGCCTCGGCCTGCTGGAATTCCGCGGCTTCGAGATGCCGCCCCACGCGCATATGGCGCTGGTACAGGTGCTGCTGCTGCGCGCCCTGGTGGCGCGCTTCTGGAAGAAGCCCTACCGGCAGAAGCTGGTGCGCTGGGGCACGTCCCTGCACGACCAGTTCATGATGCCGCACTATGTCTGGGCCGATGTGAAGGACGTCATCGAGGACCTCAACGAGCACGGCTACCCCTTCCAGCAGCAGTGGCTGGCGGCCTTCGAGGAATTCCGCTTTCCCCACTACGGCAACATGAACATCGGCGACATCAACCTGGAGCTGCGCTGGGCGATCGAGCCCTGGCACGTGCTGGGGGAGGAAGTGAGCAGCTTCGGCACCTCGCGCTACGTCGACTCCTCGGTGGAGCGCCTGCAGGTGAAGCTGACGGGGCTGACCCCGGAGCGTTACGTGCTGGCCTGCAACGGCCGCCGCGTGCCCCTGCGCAACACCGGCACCCACGGCGAGTACGTGGCGGCGGTACGCTACCGGGCCTGGCAGCCGGCCTCGGCCCTGCACCCGCTGATCGGCATCCACGCGCCGCTGGTGTTCGACCTGATCGACGTGTGGAACGGGCGCTCGGTGGGCGGCTGCACCTACCACGTCACCCACCCGGGCGGGCGCAGCTACGAGACCCTGCCGGTCAACGCCTTCGAGGCGGAGGCGCGGCGGGTCAATCGGTTCTGGGACTTCGGCCACACGCCCAATGTCATCTCGCCGCTGGGGGATTTCGACAGCATCCGCGAGTTCTTCCCCAACCAGCAGCCGCCGCGGCCGATGGCGCCGCCGCCGGAAGAGCCTGAAGGTGAGTACCCGCATACCCTGGACCTGCGCCGGCCGATGGCCTGAGCGGGGGTTTTGTTCGATAATGCGCAACTCACCCCGAACGAACCGAGACCATGGGCGCCCAGGATCCTGAAGCCGTGCCTGCGCCGGGCAAAGCTGCGCCCGCCGCTTTCCACGAGGCCTACGAGGCCGGCGGCGGCGTGCGCGAGCACTGGCAATACCTGCTGGACAGCCTGAAGGAGCTCGGGCCGGACGAGCTCAGCCTGCGCCGCCACGCCCTGGAGCGCATCCTGCGCGACGACGGCGCCACCTACAACGATTACAGCGCCGGCCTGACGGCACGGGCCTGGGGCCTGGACCCCATCCCCTTCCTGCTGCCCAGCGACGAGTGGAGCGTGGTCGAATCCGGCGTGCGCGAGCGCGCCGAGCTGATGGACATGTTGCTGCGCGACCTGTACGGCCCGCGCAACCTGCTCAAGCACGGCATCATCCCGCCCGAACTGGTGCTCAGCAACGACGCCTTCCTGCGCGAGTGCCAGGGACTGGCACTGCCCGGCGAGCAGCAGCTGATCCAGTACGCCACAGACATCGTGCGCACCCCCCGGGGCGAACTGCGGGTGATGTCCGACCGAGCACAGACCCCCAGCGGCACCGGCTACGCGCTGGAGAACCGCATGGCCATGAGCCGGGTGTTCCCCAGCCTGTTCCGCGACAGCCACGTGCACCGGCTGTCGCTGTACTTCAACAACCTGCGGCTCAAGCTCAACGAGCTCAACCCCAACGGCGACGTGGCGCGGGTGGCGGTACTCACCCCCGGCGCCTACAACGAGACCTACTTCGAGCACGTTTTCCTCGCCAACTACCTCGGCTACCCGCTGGTGCAGGGCCGCGACCTCACCGTGCGCGACGGCTACGTATGGCTCAAGACCCTGGACGGGCTGTCGCGCATCGACGTCATCCTGCGCCGGGTGGACGACAGCTACTGCGACCCGGTGGAACTGTACGCCCAATCGCAGCTGGGTGTGCCGGGGCTGCTGGAAACGGTGCGCTCGGGCAATGTGGCGGTGGTCAACCCGCTGGGCTCCGGGGTGCTGGAGAATCGCGGCCTGGCGCGCTACCTGCCCGCCGCTGCGCAGTATTTCCTCGGCCGCGAACTGCGGCTGAAGTCCGCGCAGACATGGTGGTGCGGCGACGATGCGGACCTGGATTACACCCTGCGCAACCTGGATACGCTGATCGTCAAGACCACCTCCCGCGGCCCGGATTCGCAGATCGTCGACGGCGCCGCCCTGGACGCCGCCGGGCGCGAAGCGCTGGCCGAAAAGATTCGCCGCAACCCGCTGCGCTACATCGCCCAGGAACGGCTCACGCCGTCGCTCTCCCCGGTGTGGGACAGCGGCGCCGGCCCCGACCTGCCGCTGGTGTTGCGCAGCTTCGCGGTAGCCGGGGAGTCGTCCTACGTGGTGATGCCCGGCGGCCTGACCCGCGTGGGCACGAAACCAGGCGCTTTCGAGATATCCAACCGCCTGGGCTCACTGAGCAAGGACACCTGGATTCTCGCCTCGGAACCGGAAAAACGCACCGAGGTGCAGCCCGCCGAGGATACCGTCGCTCCCGGCACCGGCTGGGCGGGCATGCAACTGCCCAGTCGCGTCGTCGACAACCTGTTCTGGGTGGGCCGCTACACCGAGCGCAGCGAGGCTTCCCTGCGCCTGCTGCGCACCGTGCTCAGCTGCCTCAAGGGCGAGCACTCCATCGACCCGGCCAGCCGGCCGCTGCTGCTGCGCGCCGTCACCCACCTCACCGGCACCTATCCCGGCTTCCTCGGCAAGAACGCCGACCCCTCCGCGCCCATGCCCGAGCTGCACTCGGTGGTGCTGGACGCCAAGCGTGTCGGCAGCATTACCTGGTCGCTGCACGCGCTGCTGCGGGCGGTGGACCAGGTGAAGGATTTCATGTCGGCGGACACCCAGCGCATCCTCAACGACCTGCGCGACGAGATGGCCCTCCTGCCGGACCTGCTGCGGCGTGACTACAGCTCGGCGCCGGAGGAGGCGCTGGACCGGCTGGTCTCCATCCTGCTGGCGCTGGCTGGCCTGTCCCAGGAGTCCATGGTGCGCGGGCAGGGCTGGCACTTCCTCGACATGGGCCGGCGCATCGAGCGCAGCGTGCTGACCATCTCCCTGCTGCGCTCGCTGCTGGTGCCGCGGGTCCAGGGCGAGGCCGAGTCGCTGCTGCTGGAGACGGTACTGATCAGCGCCGAGGCGCTGATGACCTACCGACGACGCTACCAGCGCAACGTCAATATCGACGACGCCCTGGACCTGCTGCTGCTGGAACCCGCCAACCCGCGCTCGCTGATGTTCCAGCTGGAGCGGCTGGACGAGCACCTGCGCAGCCTGCCGGATTCGCCGGACGGCCCGCGCCTGCCGCGCGAACAGCGCCTGCGGCTGGAGGCGGCCTCGCAGCTGGCCCTGGCCGATCTCGCCGAACTGGCGCGCACCGGCGAGGGAGAATACCTGCGCGGCAAGCTGGACCAGTTGCTGGCCCGCATCCAGCGGCTGGTCACCGAGATCGCCGGCGCGCTCACCGACAAGTACTTCGAACACACCGGCGGCCACCAGCCGCTGGGCCTTTCCGGGCGCCGGGAGGAATCGCAATGAAGTACCGCATCCGCCACCGCACCCGCTACGAATACCAGGACGTGGTCAGCCAGTGCTACAGCATGACGCACCTGTTGCCGCGCAACACCTTCTACCAGCGCTGTAACCGCGCCAGCATCTCGATCAACCCGCTGCCGGCGACGGGCAACGACCGCACCGACTACTTCGGCAACCACACCTATCACTTCGCCGTGCAGTACCCGCATCGCATGCTGGAGGTGGTCGCCGAGAGCGAGGTAGAGATTCTCGCCCAGCGGCAGAGCCTGGCGCTGGATTTCGGCGCTACCTGCGCGGAGGTGCGCACCCTGCTCTACCGGCTGGAGCCGGAGGAGAACCTGCGCGCCCGCGAATTCCTGCTGGATTCGCCCAAGATCAGCCGCAGCGACGCCCTGGCCGACTACGCCCGCGACAGCTTTGCAGACGACCGCCCGTTCTTCTCCTGCGTGAGCGAGCTCACCGCCCGGATCTACAGCGAGTTCAGCTTCGACCCGCGCTCCACCGAGGTCAGCACGCCGCTGGAAGAGGTGCTGAAACTGCGCGCCGGCGTCTGCCAGGATTTCGCCCACCTCGCCATCGGCTGCCTGCGCTCGCTGGGCTATCCCGCCCGCTACGTCAGCGGCTACCTGGAGACCGTGCCGCCGCCGGGGCAAAAGAAGCTCGAGGGCGCCGACGCCAGCCACGCCTGGTTCTCGGCCTATTCGCCCACCGAGGGCTGGGCGGACTTCGACCCCACCAACAACCTGATGGCGCTGGAGCAGCACATCACCACCGCCTGGGGCAGGGATTACTCGGATGTCACGCCGCTGAAGGGCTCGGTGCTGGGCGGCGGCGCCGGCCACGAACTGGACGTGGCGGTGGACGTGGAGCGCATCGAGGCCTGAATCCGGGCCGTATCCCCCATGCGCCTGTTGCCGGGTCCGACGCTCAGGAAGGGGCGCGCGGTGAGCTGGTGGCCGCCAGCGCCGGCGCGACCACCAGCCGCTCGTAGATCTCCGCCACTTTTTTTACCGGCATGGGCTTGTCCTGTTCCAGCCACCAGGACAGCAGCCCGATGGTCCCGCTGACCACCAGCACCACACCGCAGTCCGCCGGCAACCAGCCGTCCGTCGCGCCCTTGGCGGCGGCGACCGCCCGCGCGTTCCGCAGGTAGGCGTCGCCGATCATTCCCGCGGCACCGCCGTTGAGCAGTGCGCTCCACAGTGGGCGGTGGGCATCCACGTAGCTGAACAGTGCCTGCGCCGCGGCGTGCATGTCGTGGGCTTCGGAAATCGGCAGGGTGAGTCCGGTCAGGCGGCTGATCTGCTCCGCGGCGATGTCATCCAGCAGTGCCTCCTTGGAGGCGAAGTGGCGGAAGAAGGTGGTCTTGCCGACGCCGGCCGCAGCGGTGATATCGCCGATCGTCACCTGCGCCAGCGGCTGTTGTTCGAGCAGGGTGAGCATGGCCCCGCGCAGTGCATCGCGCGTGCGTATGACCCTCGGATCCCGATTACCTGCCATTGCCCACCTGTGTTTCCCGGAGGCGCCAGTCTACAGCCCGGAGGGCATGCAGTCACTCACAAGCGCCAATCATATGGAACTGGTAGTTCCGTTTATGCGCAATGGAGCGACGCGTACGCCCACACGCATGGATCGCTGGGTCGAGGTCGCCTGCATATTCTCATCACTAAACAGGAATCATGCGCCGTCGTTGACTTGGTGTCAGTGTACTGGCACCCTTTCCAGTCTCTCAACTATGGAACCATTGGTTCCACAAATAAAACCCAGCGAGACGCGGGAGGAGATACCCAATGCAGCACAGCGAAGAGCGCGACTATTTCACCGACTACTCGGTGCTCAAGGACCCCTACGAGTACTTCGAGAGCATGCGCGACCGCGGCGGGGTCTACCGCTCCACCGTGCGCGACCTGATCATGGTCACCGGCTTCGAAGAGGCCGTCGAGGTGTTCCGCAATACCGAGGACTTCTCCTCGGTGATCGCGCCGCAGGGGCCGGCCCTGCCGCTGCCCTTCGAACCCGAGGGCAAGGACATCACCGCACAGGTGGAGGCGCACCGCACCGAGTTCCTCGGCGGCGACATGCTGGTCGCCTACGACGGGCAGCAGCACAAGTACTCGCGCTCCATCCTCAACCGCCTGTTCACCCCCTCGCGCCTGAAGGCCAACGAGGAATTCATCGAGGCCTACTCCGAGCAGATCGTGAAGGAGATGGTGGCCAAGGGCGGCTGCGAGCTGATCAACGAGGTGGCGACGCCTTTCGTCACCCTGGTCATCGCCGACCTGCTGGGCGTGCCCGACGAGGACCGCGACCACTTCCGCGAGGTGATCGACAACGCGCCCCCGCCCGGCAACATGGAGACCGAGGGCGACGGCGGCTTCGACGAGAACAGCCCGCTGGTGATCATGGGCACCTATTTCTACCAGTACGTGATGGACCGCCGCGAGAACCCGCGCGAGGACATCCTCTCGGAGTTGGCCAACGCCACCTACCCGGACGGCTCGACGCCGGATCCGCTGGAGATCGTGCGCCTCGCCACCTTCCTGTTCGGCGCCGGCCAGGACACCAGCGCCAAGCTGCTGGGCAACGCCCTGCGGCGCATCGCCGAGGACGCGGAACTGCAGGGCCGGCTGCGCGCCGACCCGAAACTCATCCCGGCCTTTATCGAGGAAGTGCTGCGCATCGAGGGCTCCACCAAGATGACCGCCCGCCTCGCCATACGCGACACCACCATCGGCGGCATGCCGGTGCCGGTGGGCACCCGGGTGATGATCGCCATCGCGGCGGCCAACCGCGACCCGCAGCGCTGGGAGTCCCCGGCCGAGTTCGATATCGACCGGCCCCGGCTGCGCGAGCACCTGGCCTTCAGCCGCGGCGCCCACACCTGCGCCGGCGCGCCGCTGGCCCGCGTCGAGGTGCGCATCATCCTCGAGCACCTGCTGGCCAATACCTCCTCCATCGAACTGGACGAGGAAAAACACGGCCCGGAGGGCAACCGGGAACTGGACTACGAGGCCAGCTTCATCATCCGCGGGCTGTCCGAGCTGCACCTGAAGCTGACCGCCTGACACCGCCCCCGCGAAGAGGAAGCCCACGTGCCACTGATTACTATCGAACGCCTGGACGGCAGCACCCAGCCACTGGAAGTCGACCCGGACGGCACCCTGATGGAGGCCATCCGCGACGCGGGCTGCGAGGAGCTGCTCGCCCTGTGCGGCGGCTGCCTGAGCTGCGCCACCTGCCACGTGTACGTCGACCCGGCCTTCGCCGACCGGCTGCCGCCGATGTCGGACGACGAGGACGCCCTGCTGGACGGACTGGACAACCGCGGGCCCGACTCGCGGCTGTCCTGCCAGGTACGGCTGGACGCCGGTTGCGAGGGGATGACGGTCAGACTGGTGGAAACCGGCTGAGGGCCGGCGTCAGGCGTCTTCGCGGTCGAAAACCGACTGCAGCGAAGGCAGGTCGTTGAAGGCCTTGCGAATGTTGTCGTCCCAGGAGCGGCGCAGGCTGACGAGGTACTCGTCGTTCTCCTCGAACTTGCAGTACTCGGCGTGCTCGGAGAGCGAGTCCGCGGCGTAGTAGAGCAACTCGATGGGCGGACCCACCGTGGCGTTACTGCGCATGGTCGAGTCCATCGACACCAGCGCGCAGCGCATGGCGGTCTCGTGGTCGGTGTCCGGGCGGATGATACGGTCGAGGATCGGCTTGCCGTACTTGGTCTCGCCGATCTGCAGGAAGGGGTACTGCTCGGAGACGGTGATGTGGTTACCCTCGGGGTAGACCATGTACATCTCCGTTGGCTGGCCCTTGATCTGGCCGCCCAGGATAAAGGTAGCCTCGGCGTTGAAGCCGGCGCCCGGCCCGCCGTTGGCGTACTTGTTCTGCTCGTGCAGGCCCAGCTTGCCGACGTAATCGGCGATGTCCGAGACGTACTGCGCCTTGGCCACGTTAAAATCGGCATCCTCGCGCAGGTCGCGCTCGATCTGTGCCACCACCGCCTGGCTGGTGGCCAGGTTGCCGGCGGTCATCAGCACCAGCTGGCGCTCACCCCGGAAGGAGAAGCGGTGCAGCTTGCCGTAAGTGCTGACGCGATCCGGTCCCGCGTTGGTGCGGGAGTCAGAACAGAACACCAGGCCTTCTTTCAGCCTGATTCCAATACAGTAGGTCATAGGGTCGGGTTGGCTATTTCTTGTACACCGCCCGAATTGAGCGGACCGACAGCATAATTGGCTTTTTACAGAAATACTACTACCCCCCAAAGGGCTTTGTGACGAGTGTGAGATACCCCGCACACCCGCTGCAGGAGCCCGCCGCCCGTGCGATCGCGGTCCGGCAGGAGCCTGCTACGCAGGCGATCGCGCGCGCAGCGCGCTCCTACGAACCCCCATCGCGCGCGGAGCGCGCTCCTACAAATCCCTATCGCGCGCGGAGCGCGCTCCTACAAAGGCGTGCCCTCTGGTAAACTCCGCGCGTTGTAATTCCACCGCGGAAATCCCATGGCTCAATACGTCTACACCATGAACCGGGTCGGCAAGGTCGTGCCACCCAAGAAGAAAATCCTGGAGGACATCTCGCTGTCCTTCTTCCCCGGCGCCAAGATCGGCGTGCTGGGCCTGAACGGCGCCGGCAAGTCGACCCTGCTGCGCATCATGGCGGGCATCGATACCGACATCCTCGGCGAGGCGCGCCCGCAGCCGGGCATCAAGATCGGCTACCTGCCGCAGGAACCGCAGCTCAACCCGGACAAGGACGTGCGCGGCAACGTCGAGGAAGGCCTCGGCGACGCCATCAGCGCCATGGCCGACCTGGAGAAAGTCTACGCCGCCTATGCCGAACCCGACGCGGACTTCGATGCGCTGGCGAAAGAGCAGGCGCGGCTGGAGGACATCATCCAGGCCACCGACGCCCACAATATCGAGACCAAGCTGGAAGTCGCCGCCGACGCCCTGCGCCTGCCGCCCTGGGACGCCGACGTAACCAAACTCTCCGGCGGTGAGCGCCGCCGCGTGGCCCTGTGCCGCATGCTGCTTTCGGCCCCCGACATGCTGCTGCTGGACGAGCCCACCAACCACCTCGACGCGGAAAGCGTGGCCTGGCTGGAGCGCTTCCTGCACGACTACCCCGGCACCGTGGTGGCGATCACCCACGACCGCTACTTCCTCGACAACGCCGCCGGCTGGATCCTGGAACTGGATCGCGGCCGAGGTATTCCCTACGAGGGCAACTACTCCGACTGGCTGGAGGCCAAGGAGAAGCGCCTGGAGCAGGAGAAGCGCCAGGAGGCCTCGCACCAGAAGGCGATCAAGGCCGAGCTGGACTGGGTGCGCAGCAACCCCAAGGGCCGCCAGGCCAAGAGCAAGGCCCGCCTGCAGCGCTTCGAGGAACTGCAGTCGCAGGAATTCCAGTCGCGCAACGAGACCAACGAGATCTACATCCCGCCGGGGCCGCGCCTGGGCGACAACGTGATCGAGGTGAAAGACCTCAAGAAGACCTTCGGCGACCGCCTGCTGTTCGACAACGTCAGCTTCACCGTGCCCAAGGGCAGCATCGTCGGCATCATCGGCGCCAACGGCATGGGTAAATCCACCCTGTTCAAGATCCTGATGGGCATCGAGCAGCCCGACGGAGGCGAGGTAAAGGTGGGCGAGACCGTGCAGCTGGGCTACGTCGACCAGTCCCGCGATTCACTGGACGGCAGCAAGACCGTGTGGGAGGAGATTTCCGACGGCCACGACATCATGCGCATCGGCAACTACGAGGTGCCCTCGCGCTCCTACTGCGGCCGCTTCAACTTCAAGGGCTCGGACCAGCAGAAGCACGTCAAGGACCTCTCCGGCGGTGAGCGCAACCGCCTGCACCTGGCCAAGCTGCTCAAGCAGGGCGCCAACGTGCTGCTACTGGACGAACCGACCAACGACCTCGATGTGGAAACCCTGCGCGCGCTGGAAGAGGCGCTACTGGCCTTCCCCGGCGCGGCGCTGGTGATCTCCCACGACCGCTGGTTCCTGGACCGCATCGCCACCCACATCCTCGCCTACGAGGACGACGGCAGCGTGGTGTTCCACGAGGGGAACTTCCAGGAGTACGAGGAAGACCGGAAGAAGCGCCTCGGCGCGGCGGCGGAGCAGCCGCACCGGGTCAAGTACCGCAAGCTGAAATAACCTGCAGGAGCCCGCTCTGCGCGCGATCGCCTCGGTCCGCGCTCGGGCGTAGCAGGCTCCTACAGCGCCGGGCCTGTAGGAGCGCGCTCTGCGCGCGATCGACTAGCTCAATCGCCTGCGTACAGCGGGCCCCTCTTTTCGGGTCGCAGGCTCCTACTCGGAGCCGACTTTCTCCAGGGAAATGGCCAGCGCCTCGTCGTAGTCGATGACGATGGTCTGGCCCAGTGTCACCCCGGCCATTTTCTCCGGCGACACGTCGCCGATGACGTGAACCAGGCCGTTGGAATCCATCACCGTGACCGTCCCCAGCAGGCGGTTCATGCCCTCGATGGTGCACACCGCGCGGATCGCCCGGGCGCCGCCCACGGCGGAGGTGGTATTGTCGATCGCGCCGGCGCCGGCCCTGGTCTGCACAACCCAGGGATTCGCCAGCTCTTCCTCGGTGGGCTCACGCACCTCGCCGGCGACCGCCGCGATGTAGACGGCCCGCAGCACATCGCCAACGTGCAGCTTGCTGAGGTCTGCCGCGCTCTCGGGCACCACCACAGTGACGGTGTCACCGTCGCTGCTCTGCAGGCTCACCTGGCGGGTCGCCGGGTCGATCATGGTGATCGCGGCCTTCACCTCGATAGTGACGTGGCGCTCGCCGGATGGATGCGCGGGCTCGGCGGCCAGGCCTGTGCTGGCAGCGCACAGCAGCACCAGGGCGAAAGCGGATTGCAGTATCTTGCGTGGCAGAAGTCTGTTCATGGCAGGGTTTCCTGTAACCTGTGGGGGAGCGCCCGCAGCCCGTGCAAGCGGCCCGTGGGGCATTACTCAAAGTAGCCACGCGGCCCACGGCTGGCAAATGGGCCTACCCCCGCGGCCGGTCGGTTGCAAGGCTTGCGTCGGCCAACCCGGGCGCTATAGTTGCTGCATCAACAGTGCGGAAAGGTCAGCATGAGCGAATCTCGCAATGAGCGGCGGCAGTTCACCCGGGTCTACCTGGACCTGCCGGTGGCGGTTCACCAGGGTGGCAGTGTCTGGCAACAGCGGCTGATCGACATCTCGCTGAACGGCGTCGGCACCGACCAACCGGATGTCTGGGACGCGCAGTACAATGAACCTTTCACGCTGGTCGTGCAGCTCGAGGGCGGGTCTGAACTGGAGTTGCACGCCTACCTGCAGCACGTGGAGGCCGGGCGCCTGGGATTCACCGTGCAGCACGTGGACCAGGAAAACATCGCGCCGCTGCGCAGCCTGCTGGAGGCGCATATGGATATCGCCACGCTGGAAGCGGAACTCTCGCAGTTGTAGGAGCGCGCTCTGCGCGCGATCGCCTTGCCCGCGGCCGGGCGACCCCAGATCAATCGCCTGCGTATTGCGGGCCCGTCTTTTCGGGTCGCAGGCTCCTGCGCGAGTTGATCGCCTGCGTAGCAGGCTCCTACAGCTCGCTGTGGCGGTTATTCCAGGGCGGCGAGCGCCTCCTGCAAGCTAGTGACCGCCTGTACTTCCATCCCCGGAATCGCCGACCTCGGCGCATTCGCCTTCGGCACGATAGCGCGGCGAAATCCGTGCTTGGCCGCCTCGGAGAGCCGCTCCTGGCCCGAGGGCACCGGCCGGATCTCCCCGGACAGCCCGACCTCGCCGAACACCACCATGTCCCGCGGCAGCAACCGGTCGCGGTAGCTGGAGACGATGGCCAGCAACAGGGCGAGGTCGGCACTGGTCTCCAGCACCTTCACCCCACCGACCACGTTGGCGAATACATCCTGGTCGCCGACCTGCAGGCCGCCATGCCGGTGCAGCACCGCCAGCAGCATGGCCAGGCGGTTCTGCTCCAGGCCCACGGCCACCCGCCGGGGATTGCCCAGCTGGCTGTCGTCCACCAGCGCCTGGATTTCCACCAGCAGCGGGCGCGTACCCTCCCAGACCACCATCACCGCGCTGCCCGGGGCGGGCCCGTGGCTGCGGTCGAGGAAGATCGCCGAGGGGTTTTTCACCTCGCGCATGCCCTGCTCGGTCATGGCGAACACGCCGAGCTCGTTGACCGCGCCGAAGCGGTTCTTCTGCCCGCGCAGGGTGCGGAAGCGCGAGTCGTGCGAACCCTCCAGCAGGATGGAGCAGTCGATCATGTGCTCCAGCACCTTGGGGCCGGCGAGGGAGCCGTCCTTGGTGACGTGCCCGACCAGGAACAGCACCGTACCGGATTGCTTGGCGAAGCGGGTGAGGTAGGCGGCGCACTCCCGCACCTGGGAAACGCTGCCGGGCGCCGAGGCGATGTCATCGGAATGCACCACCTGGATGGAGTCCACCACCAGCACCCGCGGCCTGAATTCCTGGGCGGCGGCGGCGATGGTCTCCACGTTGGTCTCGGCCATCAGCCGCAGCCGATCCTGGGGCAGGCCCAGCCGACGCGCGCGCATGGCGACCTGCTGCAGGGATTCCTCCCCGGTGACGTACAACGCTTCCATCCTGCCGGCGAGGTGGCACATGGTCTGCAACAGCAGCGTGCTCTTGCCGGCGCCGGGGTGGCCACCCACCAGCACGGCGGAACCGGGCACCAGGCCACCGCCGAGCACCCGGTCGAACTCGCCGGTGCCCGAGGAAAAGCGCGGCAGGTCTTCGAGGTCGATCTCCGCCAGTACCTTCGCGCCGGAGAGCGCCCCGGCGAAACCAGCGCGGCTGCCGGCGCCTCCCGCCGCGGAGGGCGCACGCACCGGCCCCAGCCGGACTTCGCTGATGGTGTTCCAGGCGCCGCAATCCGCGCACTGGCCCTGCCACTTGGCGTAGTCGGAGCCGCAGTCGGTGCAGACGTAGGCGGTTTTCTGTTTGGCCATGGGGTTCCTGCAGTTGCCGGTAGGAGCTCGCTCTGCGCGCGATTTCTGTGGCACCGTCCACGTACGAATCGCCTGCATAGCAGGCTCCTACGGGGGCGGTTTTTCAGCTCGCGCTATCGCTTGCGGCACAAGGCCGGTATCCTAGCAGACCCGCGACCGAAACCGATAAACCCATGAGCGATTCCTCCCTGGTTCCCGAACGACAGCTGGTATTTTCACCCGGCCTGGCGGCGACCATCGGGCTGGAAGAGGCCATCCTGCTGCAGCACCTGCACGCGCTGTTCGAACACCACACGGCGCAGATTCGCCACAACCACGCGTGGCTCAGCGTGCCGCGGGAGTACCTGCTTACCAGCCTGCCATTCTGGAACGCGGTGGACTTGCACCGCATCAGCCGATCGCTGGTGGACAAGGGCGTGATACTGGTGGAGTCGCCGCCGCTGCACTCTGCAGACCGGCTGCTGTTCGCCCTCAACCAGCCGGTGCGCGCCGCCGCGCAACCCGCGCCTCGCGCCGAGGCCACCCCCGAGCCACCGCGCCGGCGCAGCGCCGCCCCGCTGGCCGCCCACTGGGCGCCCAGCGAGGACCTGCTGCAACTGCTGGCCCTGAACCACAACATACCGCGGCAGTTTGCGCTGGACCAACTGGAAGATTTCATCTTTTACTGGCGCGAGCGCGGCGAGACGCACCACGCCTGGGAGAACAAGTTCCGCCAGGCGGTGCTCAAGGCCTGGCACCGCCACCAGGGCCAGGCCCCCGGCTTCGAAGTGCCGGAGACCGCGCCGCTGGACCGCCACTGGCAGCCCAGCGCAGACGCCATGGAGATCATGCTGCGCGCCGGCATCGAGCGCGATTTCATCGAGGATGCGATTCCCGAATTCATCCTCTACTGGCGCGAGCGCGGCGCGCCGCCGAAGGAACTCAACTCCAAGTTCATCCAGCACATCCGCATCCAGTGGGCGCGATTCACCGCCAGCGTCGAGCACGGCAGCGAGCCGCGCCCCATCACCGACCACTGGCAGCCCAGCACCGATGTCTACGACATCCTGCGCATGTCGCACATCGACCTGGACTTCGCCAGCGCACTGCTGCCGGAGTTCATCGTCTACTGGAAGGACAGCGGGCAGGCGCACACTTCCTGGAACAGCAAGTTCCTGCAACATGTAAAATACCACTGGGCCAAGCAGCACCAGTTGCAACCGACGGACGACCGACATGGCGAACAGCAAGGATCTCATCGAACGGGTAGGACAAGGGATCGCAGCCTCGAAGACGACCTCCGCGACACCAGCTGGGCAAACTGAGGCGCGCGGCGCCGACGCGGACCACGTCGAGGCCATCAACCAGGTCTTCGCCCTGTTCCGGCTGAACTACCACAACCAGTACTACGCGGCCTATCCGGACCAGGCGCAGATCAACCAGATCAAGAAGCTGTGGCTGGATGCGCTGGCGGACTTCCCCGTGGAGCAGATCCTGCGCGGCGCCAAGTACGCCATCGAGAATAGTGAGTACTTGCCAACCCTAAACCGCATGCTGGAGAGCTGCTCCGCCAGCCTGGAGAGCCTGGGCCTGCCGGCGCCGCGCGACGCCTACCTGGAGGCCTGCAACGCGGGCTCGCCCAAGTCGGCACAGCCCTGGAGCCATCCCGCAGTGTATCTCGCCGGCCGCGACAGCGACTGGTTCTTCCTCTCCAGCGAGCCTGAGCAGCGCACCTGGCCGGTGTTTCGCGAGCACTACCAGCGCTGGTGCCGCGAGGTATTGCGCGGGGAGCAGCTGGAAATCCCGGCACCCGCCGCCCTCGAAAGCAGGCCGGGAACCCCCATGAGCCAGGAAGAACGCCTGGCAGCAATGCGCGAACTGCGCGAAAAAACCGGACTTTAGCCCCCATATTGCCCCCCCCGATGTGACTCAATTCACAGTTCCTCACTCCCGCAGTGTAAAAGAGTGGCATATCCCCGTGTTATGATTACCCTGTAGTAAAGTTCGACTGCGTTATGACTCTTGCCCCGCCCGTGGGAGAGCAGCACGCGAGGTAGCCGGACAAACCAACACGACAATGAAAGGGGACGAGCCACTATGCTGGGACACCTTCAAAGCCATCTGGAATATTCCAACGCCGTGGTAGAAAGCATCGACAGCCTGCTGAAAGAGCAGGTGATCTGTGCCGAGCGGGCGAGCATTCTGCGCCTGAAACTGGCCAACCAGGCCCAGGTCGCCGACAGCGTCGAGCGCCTGTCGAGCGGCCAGAGCGAAAACGCCTTCCTGTGCCTGGCAACCAACTGCAGCATGCTCTACACCGAAGCTGACGAGTCCGGCGATGTCCACGCCCGCGACCTGCTCAGCCTCGCTGCCAGGGCCACCCTGCTGGCCGAGGAAGACGAGTTCAACCTGGAAGAAGGCCTGCTGCCGGTTGTGGTCCGCCGGGGCGAAGCTATCGGCAGGAAAGCCGGCTCCGGCGCGGGAAAATCCGAGCGCACCGCCGCCTAGCACCCAGCGTGACAGGGCTTGTCCAGTGACGGGCCCTTCTGCCCGACCGCTGATTCCAGGAGTTCTGCCGTAGGAGTGCGCTCTGCGCGCGATGCGGCGTCTCAGCCGCCTGCGTAGCAGGCTCCAAGATGGCGATCCGGTTTCGCGATCGCCTGCGTAGCAGGCTCCTACATGGCGATCCGGTTTCGCGATCGCCTGCGTAGCAGGCTCCTACAGGCTCCTACATGGCGATCCGGTTTCGCGATCGCCTGCGTAGCAGGCTCCTACGCCTACCAGTCTCCCTGCCCGCCGCGGGCCAGGTTCTCGAAGCGCGTGAACTCGCCGATGAAGGCCAGCCGGCAGGTGCCGATGGGGCCGTTCCGCTGCTTGCCGATGATGATCTCCGCCACGCCCTTGTCCGGGGTGTCCTCGTGGTACACCTCGTCGCGGTAGATAAACATGATGATGTCCGCATCCTGCTCGATGGCGCCGGATTCGCGCAGGTCGGAGTTCACCGGGCGCTTGTTGGGGCGCTGTTCCAGGGAGCGGTTGAGCTGCGACAGGGCCACCACCGGCACGTTGAACTCCTTGGCGATGGCCTTGAGGCTGCGCGAGATCTCCGAGATCTCCGCGGTGCGGCCCTCGGATGAGCCCGCCACCTGCATCAGCTGCAGGTAGTCGATCATCACCATGCCCAGCTCGCCTTTGTTCTCTCGAACGACCTTGCGTACGCGGCTGCGCAGTTCCGTCGGCGTCAGCGCCGGTGTGTCGTCGATGTGCAGGGAGACGTCCTTGAGCTTCTGCACCGCCGCGCTGAGCTTGGGCCAGTCCTCCTGCTCCAGGCGACCGGTGCGCACCCGCTTCTGGTTGATGCGGCCCAGCGAGGAGAGCATGCGCATCACCAGGTGCTCCGCGGGCATTTCCATGGAGAACACGAGGATGGGCTTGTCCTGGGCCAGCGCCGCGTTCTCCACCAGGTTCATGGCGAAGCTGGTCTTGCCCATGGAGGGGCGCCCGGCGACGATCACCAGGTCCGCCGGCTGCAGGCCGGAGGTCATGTTGTCGAGGTCGGCAAAGCCGGTGGTGAGGCCGGTGACGTCGCCGCCGGTGTTGAACAGCTCCTCGATACGCTCCAGCGCCTTGCTGAGCAGGCCGTTGACCGCCTGCGGCCCGCCCGACTTGCGGCCCTGTTCGGAGATCTGCATGATCGCCCGCTCTGCCTCGTCGATCAACTCGTCGGACTTGCGCCCCTCGGGGCTGAAGCCGGATTCGGCGATGTCCTGCGCCGCGGCGATCAGCTTGCGCAGGGTGGCGCGCTCGCGCACCACCTGCGCGTAGGCGCGGATGTTCGAGGCGCTGGGGGTGTTCTGGGCCAGCTCGGCGAGATAGGGCAGGCCGCCCGCGGCCTCCAGGTCGCCGCGCGCCTCCAGCCGGTCGGCCACGGTGATCACGTCCACCGGCTCGGCGTCGTTGGCCAGCTGGGCGATTTCGCGAAAGATCAGGCGATGGCTGGGGCGGTAGAAATCGCCGTGGGCGACCTCCTCGGCCACCGAATCCCAGGCATCCGAGGAGAGCAGCAGGCCGCCGAGAACGGACTGCTCCGCCTCCACGGAATGCGGCTGCATCTTGATCCGCGCGATGTCGCCATCGGGGGACCAGGGCGGCTCGGGAAGGGGTTCGTTGTAGTCGGGTTCGGCCATCGGCAGGAATTCTTATCAGGCCGCACAGGTTAACCAAATTCGCGGACCACGAACAGCTCCGCACACGAAACCGTGACTGTAGGAGCCTGCTACGCAGGCGATCGCCTGCGTAGCAGGCTCCTACAGAGCGGGGGATCGCCTGCGTAGCAGGCTCCTACAGAGCGGGGGATCGCCTGCACAGCAGGCTCCTGCGGGCGGTGTGCGGCAAACGGGCAAACAAAAATGCACCGGCCAACCAGTGACCGGTGCATTCTCAGGATTCCGGACGCCGGCGTGGAGCCGGCGCGGGGCTTATTCCGGGATAACGGCCAGCGCGATCATCGCGGTGACGTCGCCGTGCACCTGGATCGCGATCTCGTACTCGCCGGTCTCGCGCAGGGCGCCTTCGGGCAGGCGAACTTCGGACTTGTCCACTTCACAGCCGGCGGCGGTGACCGCCTCGGCGATGTCGCGGGTGCCGACGGAGCCGAACAGCTTGCCTTCGTCGCCAGCGTTGGCGGCGATGCTGATCAGGCCCAGCTCGTTGATCGCGGCAGCGCGGGTTTCAGCGGCGGCCAGTGCTTCGGCAGCGGCGGCTTCCAGCTCGGCGCGACGGGCTTCGAACTCGGCGATTGCCGCTTCGGTAGCGGGAACGGCCTTGCCCTGGGGAATCAGGAAATTGCGGCCGAAACCGGCCTTCACTTCAACCTTGTCGCCCAGCGCACCCAGGTTGCCGATGTTCTCCAGCAGAATGACTTCCATCTCTCTTTCCTCTTTGCGGGGAGCGCACTCCCTCTCAATCGAATTCTGTTTAGTTGCCGCCGCCCCATTTCCAGCGACGGCGAAAATCCAGCAGGCTGTCGGCGACGGCAATCAGCACGACCAGCAGCTTCATCGGGTCCAGCAGCAGCCAGGCGAGGTAGAACACCGTCATCCAGAGCTGCCCGCTTCCGCGCTGCTTCGCCCGCGCGTGTACCAGCGCCAGGCCGGCAAAGTTCAGCGGCATCAGCGCGATCACCGCCCAGGTGCGGTACTCCACCCCCAGGCTGGCCAGTGCCAGTGCGATGACCACCAGGGCCAGCGCCGGCATCGGCGGGTAGCGCAGCGCGCGAAACTCGCTGCCGAAGCCACCCGGGTTGTACAGCGCCGCCTGCCAGTAGCGGCCCAGCATCAGGCAGATGATCGCCATCATGCTGGAACCCGCGCCCATCAGGCCGGCCACCTGCGACGCAGTGGGCCGGGCGAACTCCACGGCCGTCTGCGCGTCCTTCGACAGCTCCTGCTCCAGTGAGCCGAGGAAATTCCCGAACACCGTGAGCATCTGCTCCAGGTAGCCGCTGGCGAACAGCAGCAGTGCCAGCCCGCTCAGCGCGCCTACCGCCACGCTCGAAAGCACGGCCAGCGGCAGGCTCACCGTGGTCCGCAACACCGCCGCCAGCAGGTAAGTGCCGAGCAGCAGCGATATCGGGCCACTGTCGCCGACCACGTACAACAATACGCCGGACGGCAGCAGGGCCCACAACAGCAACTGGGCCCCACTCCCCACGCCCTTGCGCAGGGTGACCAGTGCCAGGATGGCGGCACTGATCCAGCAAAACAGGATACTTCCCGACCCGGCCACGGTAAGGGCCAGGGCGTGGAAGCGACCGCGCATGGCAAACGCAGCTATCGCCTTCAATTCAGGCCTCGCCGGCAAGCAATGAACGGGTTACCGATAACTTATCGATGCGAATCCGAGTACGGCAGCAGGGCCAGGAAGCGCGCGCGCTTCACGGCAGTCGCCAGTTGGCGCTGGTACTTCGCCTTGGTGCCGGTGATGCGGCTGGGTACGATCTTGCCGGTTTCTGAAACGTAGGCCTTCAGGGTCTCGAGATCCTTGTAATCGATCTCCTTGACGCCTTCAGCGGTGAAACGGCAGAACTTGCGACGACGGAAAAAACGGGCCATGACTGATATCCTCCTGGTTACTCTTCGCCTTCCTCGTCGCCGTTCTCGTCGGAGCGGTCGTCGGAAGCGTTGTCATTGGAAGAGCTTTCCGCTGCGCGGCGCTCGTCGTTGCGGCTCTTGCGCTCGCGGGATTCCTTCTCACTTTTCATGATGAAGGACTCATCGCTCACGGCTTCGTCGCGACGGATGACCAGGTTGCGGATCACGGCGTCGTTGAAACGGAAAGTGGTGGTCAGCTCTTCCATGGCGTCGTTGGAGGCTTCCACGTTCATCAGCACGTAGTGTGCCTTGTGAATCTTGTTGATGGGGTAGGCCAGCTGGCGGCGGCCCCAGTCTTCCAGGCGGTGAACCTGGCCACCATCCTTGGTGATGGTGGTGGTGTAGCGCTCGATCATGCCGGGCACTTGTTCGGACTGGTCGGGATGGACCAGGAACACGATTTCGTAATGTCGCATCAGTAGCTCCTTACGGGTTAATGCCACCCGTCACCCTCGCGGGGCGGTGTGGCAAGGAGAATCGGCAACTCGCGTCGCCGGGCAAATTTTGAGGCGCGGATTGTACGTAGTTTAACCAACCGCTGCAAGAGGGGCAGGAGCGCGATCTGCGCGCGATAGAAACCCGCCGTAGGAGCCTGCTACGCAGGCGATCGCCTGCGTAGCAGGCTCCTACGAAAGGTATCGCCTGCGTAGCAGGCTCCTACGAAAGGTATCGCCTGCGTAGCAGGCTCCTACGAAAGGTATCGCCTGCGTAGCAGGCTCCTACGAAAGGCATCGCCTGCGTAGCAGGCTCCTACGGGGCGGTGCGCTGGCGAACGGCCTCGAACAGGCAGATACCGGTGGCGACGGAGACGTTGAGGCTGCTGACCTCCCCCGCCATGGGCAGTTTGACCAGATAATCGCAGGCCTCGCGGGTGAGCCGCCGCAGGCCCTTGCCCTCGGCGCCCATCAGCAGCGCCATCGGGCCGCGCAAGTCATTGTTGTATATCGTGTTTTCTGCTTCGCCTGCGGTGCCGAAGAGCCATACGCCGCGCTCTTTCAGCGCCTCCAGGGTGCGCGCGAGGTTGGTCACCCGCACGAAGGGCACCACCTCGGCGGCGCCGCAGGCGACCTTGCGCACGGTGGGGCCCAGGTCCGCGGACTTGTCCCGGGGCACGATGACCGCATCCACGCCCGCGGCATCGGCGCTGCGCAGGCAGGCGCCCAGGTTGTGGGGATCGGTGACGCCGTCCAGCACCAGCAGCAGTACCGGGCGCTCCGCCCCGTCGACATGCCGCAGCAGGGTGGCCTCGTCCCAGAGCTTGCCCTCACCCGTGTCGCCACCGACCGCCGGGGCCGCCGCGACCACCCCCTGGTGGCGGCCGTCGGCCATCTCGTCCAGTTGCTTGCGCGGGGCGCGCTCGACCGCCACGCCCTGGGAGCGGGCCAGTTCCAGCAGGGCGGAAATGCGCTTGTCCTCCCGGCCCTGCTGCACCCAGAGACGGTCGATGCCGCGGGGATTGTGCCGCAGCAGGCTGTCGACCGCGTGGATGCCGTAGATGTACTCGTTTTTTGCCATGTGGTTCCCTGTAGGAGCCCGCTACGCGGGCGATCGCGCACGCACCGGCCTCGGTGATCGCCTGCGTAGCAGGCTCCTACGGGGTCAGCGGCGCCTGCGCGGGCTTTTCTTCGCGGTGTCCCTGGGGCCGGTCTTGCCGGCGTTCTTGCCGGCGTTCTTGCCGGATTTCCTGCCCGCGCCCTGCCCCGCCTTCCTGGAGCCGCCCTTGCCGGCCTTGCCCTTCTGCGGCGCCTTCGACTCCAGCAGTTCCAGGTCGATCTTGCGGTCGTCCAGGTCGACCCTGGCCACCTGTACCTGCACCGTGCCGCCAAGCTGGAAGCTGCGCCCGGTGCGTTCGCCGGTGAGCCGCTGCTTGGCCTGGTCGTACTGGTAGTAGTCACCGGGCAGGCCGCTGATGTGCACCAGGCCTTCTATGAACAGGTCCTTGAGCTCGACGAACAGCCCGAAGTTGGTCACCGCACTGATCACGCCCTCGAACTTGTCGCCGACGTGGTCCTGCAGGTACTCGCACTTGAGCCAGGCATCCACCTCGCGGGTGGCCTCGTCGGCGCGGCGCTCGGTGAGGGAGCAGTGCTCGCCGAAGCCGACCATGGAGCCCTCGTCGTAGGGGAAGATCTTCTCCCCGGGAATCGGCTTGGCGCCGCGCACCCGCTGCACGCCCTCCACCTTGCGCCGGGAGCGCAGCAGGTGGCGGATACCGCGGTGCACCAGCAGGTCCGGGTAGCGGCGGATCGGCGAGGTGAAGTGGGCGTAGGCCTCGTAGTGCAGGCCGAAATGGCCCTTGTTCTCCGGCTGGTAGACAGCCTGGCTGAGCGAGCGCAGCAACATGGTCTGGATGATGTGGGCGTCGTCGCGGGTAGCCACCTCGGCCAGCAGGCGCTGGTAGTCCAGCGGCGTCGGCTTGAGGCCGCCGCGCAGGTCCAGGCCCAGCTCGCCGAGGAACTTGCGCAGGCCTTCGAGTTTCGCCTCCGACGGACCTTCGTGCACGCGGTAGAGCATGGGCAGCTTGTTGGCCTCGAAGAAGCGCGCCGCCGCCACGTTGGCCGCCAGCATGGCCTCCTCGATCAGCTTGTGGGCGTCGTTGCGCACCACCGGCACGATGGATTCGATCTTGCGGTTCTCGTCGAAGATGATGCGCGTCTCGACCGTGTCGAAATCGATGGCACCGCGCACATCGCGGGCCGCCCGCAATACCTTGTACAGCGCGTGCAGGCGCTCCAGGTGCGGCACCAGGAACTTGCGCACGCCGGGGTCCTGGCCCTTCTCCAGCACCGCGCCCACCTGGGTGTAGGTGAGCCGGCCCGCGGAGTGGATCACGCTCTCATAGAACTTGTAGTCGGTGAGCTTGCCCGCGCGGCTGATCTTCATCTCGCAGACCATGGCCAGGCGATCCACCTTGGGCTTGAGCGAACACAAGCCGTTGGACAGCGCCTCCGGCAACATCGGCACCACCCGCTCCGGGAAGTACACCGAGGTGCCGCGGTTGGCGGCCTCCTCGTCCAGGGCCATGCCCGGGCGCACGTAGTGGGAGACGTCGGCGATGGCCACGAACAGGCGCCAGCCGCCCAGGCGTTTTTCACAGTAGACCGCGTCGTCGAAGTCGCGGGCGTCCTCACCGTCGATGGTGACGAAGGGCAGCTTGCGCAGGTCGACGCGGTTGGCCTTGTCTTCCTCCAGCGGCTCGCTCTCCAGCGCTCCCGCCTCCGCCTGCACTTCGGCGGGCCACTCGTAGGGGATGCCGTGGGAGCGGATGGCGACGTCGATCTCCAGCCCCGGGTCCATGTGGTCGCCCAGCACCTCGACGATGCGCGCCTTCGCGCCCAGGGTGCGGGTGGGGTAGTGGATGATCTCGGCGGTGACGATCTGGCCGTTCTTCGCCCCGCCCTTGTCGGCGGGCGGGATCAGCAGGTGCTGGGTGAGGCGGCCGCTGTCCGGGATCACGCAGCCGATGCCGCTCTCCTCCTCGTAGCGGCCGACCACGCGGGACACGCCGCGCGCCAGCACTTCCACCACCTTGCCCTCCATGCGGCCGCGGCGGTCCTCGCCGGTGACCTGCACCAGCACCTCGTCGCCGTCGAACACGAAGTGCATCTGGCGGGCGTCGAGGTAGACGTCGTCGCCACCCTTTATCGGCATGGCGAAGCCGTAGCCGTCGCGGTGGCCCTGCACCTTGCAGTGCATCAGGTTGATCTTGTCCACCAGCACATAGGCGCCCTTGCGGTCGTACATCAGCTGGCCGTCTCGCTCCATGGCGCGCAGGCGGCGACGCAGGGCCTCTTCGGCCTCCTCGCCGTCGAGGGCGAGCTTGTGGAACAGGTCTGTGCGGGTGAGCGGCCGGCCGGCCTTCTTCAACACCTGCAGGATGACCTCGCGGCTGGCAATGGGGTTGTCGTACTTGGCGGCTTCGCGCTCGGCGTGTGGATCGGCAATCTTGCCTTTTTTGGACATAAATTCTCTGTGATTCCAGGGGGTTGGGTGCGGGCTTGTCGAATAGAAAGATTGATTATACGCGAGGATTGACAAAGCCGCGCGGTGAAAGTAAAGTGCGCGCCCTCTACCGTTGCGACAGCGACGTAGCCCCCTGCCCAGGTGGTGAAATTGGTAGACACGCTAGCTTCAGGTGCTAGTGCTCGAAAGGGCGTGGAGGTTCAAGTCCTCTCCTGGGCACCATATTGAAAAGGCCAGTCTCTCGACTGGCCTTTTGCTTTTCTGGCGCCCCCGAAAGTGGATCGGACCGGCAACCCTGGACGAGGACTCAGCCCCTCCCCCAGATCCCCGCCGGCGCACTCACCAGCCCCACATCCTTCAGCGTAAGAATCCCCGCCGGCGCCGCCCTTACATCCAGCAGCGCATTCACCGCCGGCATCGCCGTCATCGTGTCCCAGTCATTGTTGCCCCAGTGATCCGGCGGGACGAAGCGCACACGGGTATCCACCGTGGGCTCCCCCTCCACCAGCAGTTCATAGTGATCGTCGCAGAACTTCCAGTCCTGGTTCAGCTTGTCGGTGAGGTACCAGGTGACGTTGTTGCGCACCACCGTGCGCCCTTCGACCTTCCCCTTCCAGCCCGCGCGGATGGCCGCGTTGGTGCCCTGCTCCATGCAGAACCAGCCGAGGTCCACGGTCTCAGAGGCAGTGGCGAATTCGGCGAAGAACTCCATGTCGTCCAGGGTGTAATCCAGCGCCGCGGCGAGCCGCTGGGTGGAGTCGTAGAACGACATCAGCCAGGCTTTTACAGTCGCCAGCACCTCCGGGGATGCCTCGGGCACGCCCATGCCCATCGCCTGCCAGGTCTCGGCGGATTCGTAGACGGCGCAGTTCGCAGTCTCCGAGATGGTCACGCAACGCACATCGCGGCACACCGCCGTCAGGCTCGCCGCGACGGCGTTCACCCATCCGGGGTTGATGCCGGAGATCAACAGGGAGCTGTCGCCCCTGGCGCAGGCGGCCTGCAGCCGCGCCTCCACCTCGCCCTGTATGCCGCCGACATTCAGGAACAGGTTGGTACTGATGACGTCGCAGCCGCTTTCGAGCAGGCGGACGACGTGCTCGAGGTCCACCATGAAGGGCGTGTACACCACCGCATCCGCGCCCAGTGCGAGCAGCGCATCGATGTCGTTGGTCGCGCTGATGCCGCAGGCGGGACGGCCGCACAACTCGCCGGCATCGACGCCCGCCTTGTCGTCGGAGTACGCGTAGACGCCGGCGAGTTCCAGCCGGGGATCGTCGAGAATCCCGCGCAGGGCCAGCCTGCCCACTTTGCCGGTGGTCCATTGGATGACGCGCAGTTTTTCCACGTTTTTCTCCTTATTATCCGGGCTATTTACCAGAGCTTTTTATTTGAGCCATGCAGCATAGCATCGACCGGAGAGCGGGCAAGCAGCCCGCTTTTTCCCTCAGCCAATCGCGGAGCCGGTCTCTATGGTCCTGAAGGTGAGATTGACGCGCGGACCGTGGACAGCCTTCGTGGGCGGCAGGCGATGCAGCCAATGGGTTTGCGTTGTGCCCTTCATCACCAGCAGGCTGCCGTGTTCCAGCGCCTGTGACACCGTTTCTTTGGTCGCCTTGTGCTTGAACGAGAACTTGCGCTGCGCGCCAAAACTCAGCGAGCCGATCGCGCCGTCGGTCTTCAGGTCCTTTTCGCCGTCGCTGTGCCAGGCCATTCCCTCGCTGCCGTCGTGGTAGAGATTGAGCAGGCAGGAGTTGTAGGTCTCCCCGCTTTCGGTTTCCACCAGGTGTTTCAATTCCCGCAGCACGGGCAACCACGGCAGGGCAGTCTTGGTGCTGTTGGAGTAGGTATAGGAAAACGGCCGGTCCGCGTACCAGGCGACCTTGCGCCGGGTCACGATGCGTTTGCCGAAGATGACCGCCTCGTCTTGCTGCCAGGCAATCCCGTGCATCAGGGCATGGTAGTAATCATCCGCCTCTGCACCCGGCATGACCTTGCCGTAGTAAAGAACCGTGCCGCCGTGCGACAGCAGGTTGCGCGGTTCGTTGTCTAGCTGTTCGAAGAGATCCATGCTTTGTACGCTTGTTTCATGCAATGCCCGCAGGGCCTGAAGCCATTCTGGATTGCTTCTGCCTCCCCTGCCACCTAGCTGGTCGCATCGTGGAAAATAACGCCCAAAGTGTACCGCTGGCCACTGTGGACTTCGCTGACCCCGTGCCGCATGGTCGCGCGGTAGTAGCCGCGCGTGCCTCTCGCAGGCCGGAAGTTGGTGGTAAATAGCAGCATGTCCCCACGCTTCGGCTGCAGCACCCTCGCCCGCGATTGCGCCCGCGGCACCTGCTCGGTAAGCACGAATTCCCCGCCCGTGTAGTCCACTCCCGGTTCGCTCAGGAAACAGGCTGCCTGGATCGGGAACCACACCTCGCCGTACAGGTCCTGGTGCAGCGTATTGTAACCGCCCTCGCCGTAGCGAAGGATGAGCGGAGTAGGTTTGCGCTGCCCTGCGTCGCGGCACGCCGCCTGCAGGGCGCGGTGACAGGCGGGGAAGCGACGATCCATGCGCAGGACTTCCATCCAGCGGTTGGCGATAGGAACCAGCTTCGGGTACAGGTTTTCGCGCAGGGCATGCACCTGCGGCGGCAATGGGTAATCCCAGTACTTGTACAGGCCCAGGCCAAAGCGATAGCGCTCCATTACCACTTCCTTGCGGAACCCTTCCAGTCTGTCGAAAGCCGACGCCAGGGCGTCGCACTGCCCTGCACGCAAAAACCGGGGGAGTAGCGCATAACCTTTCGTGTGCATGGAGTCCGCGACGGCATCCCAGTCCGTTTCCGCTATCCGCCGCTGTATTTCGTCCCTGACGTGCGACCCTTCCTCCGGTTCCATCCTGGCCAGTGCGTTGTCTTCTAAGCTCAAGAGTGTTCCTCCGGGGTGCTCCAGCCATGTCGTCCCGAACTCTAGACCAAGCCGGCAACCCCTTTCGACCCGATTCTTGCGCTGCCTTGCGCCGCACCGCCCTGCCACGGGGTGACCAAAACAGGCCCACGATGGGCCATGCGTTGCGATTCTGGCTGTTTCCGTCAATGCCACGACGGCCCTGACCGGTACAATACCCTGCGTCGGCAAAGCGATAACTACACAGGAGCCTCTCACTATGTCCTCCCTGATACTCTCCCGCCGCGACCTCGAATTCCTGCTCTACGAGTGGCTGGACGCGGAGGCGCTGGCGCAATTGCCGCGCTTCGCCGAGCACTCCCGCGAGACCTTCGACGCGGTGCTGGACATCAGCGAGCGCATGGCCACCGACCTGTTCGCCACCCACAACCGCAAGTCCGACCTGCAGGAGCCGCAGTTCGACGGCGAAAATGTGAGCATCATTCCCGAGGTCGGCGCCGCGCTGGAAGCCTACCGCGACGCGGGCCTGTTCGCCGGCGCCCAGGACTACGAACTGGGCGGCATGCAGCTGCCGCTGGTGGTGGAAAAGGCCTCTTTCGCCTGGTTCCTCGGCGCCAACTGCAGCACCAGCGCCTACCCCATGCTCACGGTGGGCAACGCCAATACGCTGCTGGTCCACGGCAGCCCACGGCAGGTAGAGGCCTTCGCCCAACCGCAGCTGGAAGGCCGCTGGTACGGCACCATGTGCCTGTCCGAACCGCAGGCGGGTTCGTCGCTGTCGGACATCGCCACCCGCGCGGAGTACGAGGGCGAGTCGGAGTTCGGCCCGCAGTACCGGCTCACCGGCAACAAGATGTGGATCTCCGGCGGCGAACATTCCCTCACGGAGAACATCGTCCACCTGGTGCTGGCCAAGGTGCCGGACGAGAGCGGCCAGCTGATCCCGGGGGTGAAGGGCATCTCCCTGTTCGTCGTGCCCAAGTACCTTGTCGACAGCGACGGGGCCCCCGGCGAGCACAACGATGTCACCCTGGCCGGCCTGAACCACAAGATGGGGTATCGCGGCACCACCAACTGCCTGCTGAATTTCGGCGAGGGCACCCGCTTCACCCCCGGCGGTAAAGCGGGCGCCATCGGCTACCGGGTGGGCGAACTGCACCGCGGGCTGGCCTGCATGTTCCACATGATGAACGAGGCGCGCATCGGCGTCGGCCTGGGGGCGGTGATGCTCGGCTACACCGGCTACCTGCACGCCCTGGACTACGCGCGCAACCGGCCGCAGGGCCGGCCGGTCACCGCACAGGGCAAGGCGGCGGACGCGCCGCAGGTGAAGATCCTGGAACACGCGGACGTGCGGCGCATGCTGCTCGCCCAGAAGGCCTACGTCGAGGGAGCGCTGGGGCTCACCCTGTACTGCGCGAAACTGGTGGACGAGGAGCGCAATGCGGCGGACGAGTCACAGCGCGAACGCGCCACACTGCTGCTGGAGATCCTCACCCCCATCGCCAAGAGCTGGCCTTCACAGTGGTGCCTGGAGGCCAACAACCTCGCCATCCAGGTGCACGGCGGCTACGGCTACACCAGGGATTACAACGTGGAGCAGTTCTACCGCGACAACCGCCTGAACCCGATCCACGAGGGCACCCACGGCATCCAGGCCCAGGACCTGCTGGGCCGCAAGGTGGTGATGCAGGGCGGGGCGGCGTTCAAGCTGTTGCAGGACTGTATGCGGGCGACGGCGGACAATGCGGCGAGCGAACCGGCGCTGGCGGGCAAGGCCGGCGAGTTACTGGCGGCCCTGCAGGCGGTGCAGGACACCACCGAGACCCTGTGGTCCGCCGGCGACCCGCAGCGCACCCTGGCCAATGCCAGCGTCTACCTCGAGGCCTTCGGCCACCTGGTGCTGGCGTGGATCTGGCTTGAGCAGGCGCTGGCGGCCCAGCGGGCGCTGCCGGCGGCGGACGCGGAATCCGCCGCGTTCTACCGCGGCAAACTGCAGGCGTTCCGCTATTTCTTCGAGTGGGAGCTGCCGCGCATCGAGCCGCAGCTGGCGCTGCTGGCCAGCCTCAACGACGCGACCCTGGAGATGCAAGACGAGTGGTTCTGAGGGCGGGGCTATTTTCCCGCCGGAGCACCGAACAGCGCGGACCACAGGCGGCGCAACCAGCCCCAAAACGCCGCCATGCCAGACGGTTTTGCCACCACCGCGCCGGGCGCGGCGGGTGCAACCGACTCGATTTCCGCCTTGAGCCGATTGGAGAAGGTTTTCGCCATCTGCGGCAGCAGCGGCTTGCACATGGCCTCCCACATCGCCGCCATCTGGCCGCTGCCCTCCACGCTCACCTGCAGGCCGACCCGGGTTTCCCCCTCGCCCGTCGCGGAGGCCGTATAGGAGCCCCCGCCAATCACCGGCTCCGCCTCCAGCTTGAAACTGAAGTCCACCCGGCCCGGGCCGTCCCACTGGTCGATGTGCACCAGCACGTTGACGGTTTTTACCAGGCCGCCCGCGCCGACCTTGATCACCCACCTGGAGTGATGCTCGTCGATGACCTCGCAGTCGCGACAACCAGGGAACAGGTTCGCCCAGCGGGTGATGTCCCGGACATAGTCCCAGACCTCCTCTATACCCGCGTCGATGGCGAGGGAGTGCTCTGCTTCAATCATGGTTTATCCCCGGGCTCGCACCCTGCTGCCCTTGCGGTGTCTGGCCCGACGTTCAGGAGAAGGCTTCCTCACCCATCAATGTGGTGCGGTGCATGCTGCGACCGCAGTCCGCGGGGTAGGGAACCGCGTGGTGCAGCACACCGGTATTGTCCCAGATGACGAGATCGCCAACGCTCCACTCGTGCCGGTAGACGAAGCGCGGCTGTGTCGTCCACTCCAGCAGCTCCTGCAGCAGCGCCTCGCTCTCTTCCGGGTCCATGCCCACGACATGCGAGGCGTGGCAGCCGATGACCAGCGACTTGCGGCCGGTTTCATGGGTCCAGACCAGGTTGTGGGTCCGGTCCGGGATGCTTTTCCAGTAATCGATGGTTTCCGGCGTGCTCTCCACGCCGGCCCGCAACATGGATGTGGTGAAGCTGTGCACCACCTTGAGTTCGGAGATTCGCGCCTTCATCGCGTCCGGCAGATTCTCGTAGGCGGCGTAGGAGTTGGCGAATTCGGTCTGCCCGCCGGTTTTCGACAGCACCCTCCCCGTGAGCAGCGAAGCGAACACGGGCACCTGGTCGTGGGTGCCGTCCATGTGCCAGAGGAACGAACCCTTCAGGTAATCGGCGCGGTCGTTGGCCTTCTTGTCCAGCGTGACCTTGAAGATCCCTTTCTCGCCCTCCTCGCGCACCGTGCCCATCATGCCCGCCAGCGCCACCTGCTGCTCGTCGCTGGCGTTGAGCCGGGGGAACACCAGCACGCCGCGCTCCTGCAGCAGGGCGCGCAGCTGCCGCGCCGTATCGGGCTGCAGCAGGTTTTCGATATCGGCGTGAACTTCCGAGCCGATGAGTTCTTTCAGGGGGGTGGCCGTGTACGTCATCGCGAGCGGACTCCTGCGGGCGGCGTTGTTATTGTCCAGGGGCGCTAATGCTACCGCCAGGTTCTTTTATTCGTCAAGACCGGGATTCGCCACCCGAAGTGACCTGCGCTACCAGCTCTCCCGCGAGGAGAGCAGGGTGTGCACAGCGGCATCCACCCACTGGGAGCGCTTTTTCGCCGACACCTTGCTGTTGGTGAGCAGGATGTCCAGGTACCAGCCGCGGATCAGCAGGATGAAGATCTCCGCGGCGACATCGGGGTTCTCGCAGGGCAGCCCGTCGGCCTCGGCGCAGTCGCGGATGAAGCGCGAGATCCGCTTCACGCCGAGGCGGGTGCGCCGCGCCGCCTCCAGGCCCAGCTCGGGAAAGCGCTGCGACTCGCTGTACATCAGGCGGTTCACACCGATGAACTCCTCGCGCAGGCTCTGCTCCAGCATGCGGTTGGCGAAGGCCTTGAGGCCGGCCTCTATATCGGGCTTTCCCCCCTTGTGGACCAGCAGGCTGGCCGGCGCCAGGCGCTCGATCTGCTGCTGCATGATGGCGTGGAACAGGGCCTGCTTGGAGGCGTAGCGGGAGTAGACGGTGTTCTTGGAAATGCCCGCCTCTCTCGCCATGCGGGAGATGGAGGCGCCGCCGTAACCGTTGCGCATGAACTCCTGCAGGGCGAGTTCCAACAGCCGCTGGTCGATTTCCTGGACGTCCTCGAGACGGGGGCGGCCGCGCGACCGGCGCTGGCCTGCTGGGGTCTTGTTGCTGCTGGGCATGGGCCTTCCGAAACCTGAAACCTGCGTGAATTTAACAAGCCGCGGGCAGCGGCGCCACAGCAGCCGGGCCGGTTAGGTGGCCCGGCTGCATCGTGGTAGAGTTCCGGGTCGAAAATATTCACCCCCTGTGGATTCCCATCCCTATAAAAAAGGAGCACCCACGTGACCGACAAAGCAGCAGCACTGCGCGCCCTGTTCGAAGCCCGCGAGCCGTTTATCGCCGCGGATGCCTACAGCGTCATGACCGCCCGCATCGTCGAGCAGGTCGGCTTCAAGGCGGCCTACCTCGGCGGGCACGCCTGCAGTGCCTTCCACTACGGCATTCCCGACAACGGCATCTTCTCCCAGGTGGAGCAACTGGAGCAGGCGGCGCGCATCGCCAACGCCATCGACATCCCGCTGATCGCCGATGCGGACACCCTGGGCGAGACCGTGGCGGACGCCTACTACATCACCCGGCGCTACATCCAGGCCGGGATCGCCGGCTTTCATATCGAGGACGAGATCAACCCCAAGCACTCCACCTTCGACAACGGCCTGATTTCCATTGCGGACATGCAGGCGCGCATCGAGGCCTGCGTGCAGGCGCGCGGCGACTCCGCCTTCGTGATCATCGCGCGCTGCGACGAGCTCTATCCCAGCGCCTATGGCGGCGGCGGTTCCGGCTCGGTCGAGCTGGCCATCGAGCGCGGCAAGGCCTATGTCGAAGCGGGTGCGGACGCACTGTGCTTCCCGCTGGTACCGGACGAGGTGGCCCAGAAGATCCAGGAACACATCGACGCGCCCCTGGTGATACTCGGCCCGCCCGTACCCACCGCCACCTGCACCCTGCACACCGGCTGGGGCTGGATGGGCGCCGCCAAGCTGCACCTGCAGTACGCGCGCGAATTGATGGAAACCGGCAAGGTCTCCTTCGATCCGGCCTTCCCGGAAAAGGGCGACCTGATCGAGCAGGCCCTGTTCGACGGCCTGATCGCCGACTGGGCGAAGAAAACCGGCCGGCCGGTCCGCGGCGGGTGATCCACCCGGGCCCGCGCGGCGTAGTCTCCACAAAGGACTGCACCGCGGGGGCCCGTCATGCAAAAGCTGTTTTTCGCACTGAAAACCCTGGTGCTGGGCACCGGGATGCTGCTGCTGGGCGGCTGCAAGGTACAGACCGTCCCCTACGTCGACATCCCCAGCTACATGGGCCTGTGGTACCAGGTCGCCGCCAACCCGGTGTTCTTCAATGAGGACCTGGTGGGCGTTACCGCGCAGTACAGCCTCAACGACGACGGCACCGTCAGGGTGGTCAACACCGGCTACAGGGGCAGCCTGGACGGCGAGCAGGACACGATCGAGGGCGTGGCGAGCGTCTACAACCGCTGGACCAACGCCAGCCTCAAGGTCAGCTTCCCCGGGGTGCCCGACCTGCCCTTCCCCAACTACCTCATCGTGGTGCTGGATGACGCGCAATACCAGTACGCGGTGGTCACCGACCCGCTGCAGAGCACGCTGTTCGTACTCAGCCGGACGCCGCAGATGCGCCCGGCGCTATACCAGAACATCCTCTCCATGCTGCGGGCGCAGGACATCGATATTTCGAAGCTGGAGAAGACGCCGCAGCCGAAGCAGTGATTGGCAGCGGCTGCGGGCCGCAGTCCAAAGCGGCCGCTGTTCCCGGCTTACCTACTCGCGGTAGTAGACCAACTGGTGCGTCGTCGCCAGCAGTTCGTCGTCCTTCCCCCACAGCTCCGCCACCTGGTCGAAGTAACCGTCGCGGAAACGCGAGGCCCTGGCCGTGGCGAGCAGGGGCTCGGTGCCCTGGTGGTCGAGCATCGCCTGGTCGGCGTGGAAGTAGACCGTCATGGTCACCGTGCCGATCGGCGCGAAGCGCTGCCGGCGCACGAAAATCCGCGGGAAAAAGGCATCGGAGAGCGCGGTAATCGCGGGGAAGTCCAGCGGCCGCGGCGGGTCGTCGCGCAGCCAGAGCGTGCTCACCGAGTCGCCGGCCGCATCCTGGTCCTGCAGGGTGATCTCGCCGCGGGCCATGTGCATCCGGTAGTTGCGGATCCACACCGGCAGCGCTTCGAACCAGGCCAGAGCGGGCAGCGACTGCGCCGGCGGCGCCTCCGGCGGGCTCACATCCAGCGCCTGCCAGGTCTCGCGGCGCAGCGCGAACACCGCGGTAGCGGTCGCGACTACCGCATCGCCCTGCCGCATTTCCAGCACCCAGTGTTGCGTCGAACGGTTGGTGCGGGCCGCGCGGGCGGTGATCGTGAATCCGCCATCTGCAATTGGCGCGGCAAAATTCACGGTGAAGGATACCGGTTCGCCCCGGCGCTCCGGCGATACGAGGGCAGCCTGCAATAGTGTGGCTGCGGTCACGCCGCCAAAGGGTCCGACGAAATTCGCGTAGGCGGGCGAGGTCTCGCCGGCGAAGCTACCCGGCTCGCCCGGGGCCAGCCGGATGGCCTGGTCGAAGGGGTGGTTGGAGTGCTCGGAAAGCATTGCCGGCTCCGGCAGGATTCTGGATTTCAGGGCATGGTATCACGGCCGGTCTGCCCATCCAGTCGCAGCGCGGGCGGCCCACCCAAAATCACCCTGGGCCGGCGTGTATCGCCACGCCCCTCCCCCTGGTCCAGCACGCCGCCGATGCACGCCAAGCACCGGAAACCGCGCTATAGTTTCTACCAGCGGCGCGCGCTGAGCGGGCGGCAGTCACTACAGGGGTCGAACCTATGTTGAAGGAATTCAAGGCGTTTGCCATGCGTGGCAATGTGGTGGACATGGCTGTGGGGATCATCATCGGCGGGGCATTCGGCACCATCGTCAAGAGCCTGGTGGCCGACGTGATCATGCCGCCCATCGGGCTGCTGCTGGGTGGCGTCGATTTCAGCGACCTGTTCATCACCCTGAAGGACGGCGGCACCGCCGGCCCCTACGCAACGCTCGCCGCGGCCCAGGAAGCGGGGGCGGTCACCATCAGCTACGGCCTGTTCATCAACGCCGTGATCAGCTTCATCATCGTGGCCTTTGCCGTGTTCCTGCTGATTCGCGCGATCAACCGTCTCAAGGCCGAGGAGGAAGCGCCGCCGGCGGAGCCCACCACCAAGGAGTGCGGCCACTGCTTCACGGAGATTCCGATCAAGGCCACCCGCTGCCCCAATTGCACCTCCGAGCTGGGGTGAGGCGCCCGCGGGCCTGCCCGGCGTCCTAGCCGGGCATTTCCTCCAGCTCGAGCCCGCGGGTCTCGTGCACCAGGGTCAGCACGAACACCAACGATAGCAGCGCGAACACCGCGTAGATGGTGTACGCGCCCGCCAGCCCGATACCGGCCAGCAGCACGGGAAAGGTCATGGTAATGGCGAAGTTGGCCAGCCACTGGGCGAGGCCGCTCACCGCCAGCCCCGGCCCGCGCAGCCGGTTGGGGAACATCTCGCCCAGCATCACCCACATCACCGGGCCCCAGGACATGTTGAACGCGAACGAGTAGCCCAGCGCCGCCAGCAGCGCGATGGGGCCGGCGGCCTCGCCCATGTGCAAGGTGCCGGCGGGGGTCACGCTGGCGGTGGAGAAGGCATAGGCCATGATTGCCAGCGCCAGCGTCATGCCTACCGACCCGACCAGCAGGAAGATGCGACGGCCGAGACGATCGATCAACACCAGGGTGATCAGGCAGGCGATGATGCTCAGCGCGCCTGTGAGCACGTTGATCAGCAGCGCATCGCCCTCGGAAAATCCCACCGCCTGCCACAGCACGGCGCCGTAGTAGAACACCACGTTGATACCCACCAGCTGCTGGAAGACCGCCAGCCCCAGGCCCACCCAGGCCAGGGTCCGCAGGCGCCGGGTGCCGGGCACCAGCAGGTCGGCCAGGCGCGGGCGGTGCTGCTCGGCATCCAGCGACACCTCGATCTCGGTGACTTTCACCGCGGCGAACTCCGCCCCCTGCAGTCGCGTCAGTACCTGCAGGCTGCGCACGCTGTAGCCGGCGAGTACGAGGTAGCGCGGGCTCTCGGGGATGAACAGCAGGCCGAGGAAGAACAGCGCGGCGGGCACGATTTCCATCCAGAACATCCAGCGCCAGGCCGCCTGGCCCCACCACAGCGGTTCCAGCGAGGAGCCGGCGTAGTAGGCGATCATGTAATTGCTGACGAAGGCCGAGAACAGGCCGAAGATGATCGCGATCTGTTGCACCGTGGCCAGCGTGCCGCGCAGCCGGGCGGGCGCGATCTCGCTGATATAGGCCGGCGCGAGCACGCTGGCAGCACCGACCGCAAGGCCGCCGATGATGCGAAAGGCGACGAAGGCGCCGGAGCCGTCGGCCGCGCCGGAACCCCAGGCACTGACCAGGAAAAACACGGCGCTGACCAGCAGCAGCGTGCGCCGCCCGAAGCGGTCGGCCAGGCGCGCGGCGAAGAACGCGCCGGCGGCGCAGCCGAGCAGCATCGAGGCGACGTTGAAGCCCGTGCCAACGCTGTCCGAGTGGAACGTCGTGCGCAGGCCGTCCACGGTGCCATTGATGACTCCGCTATCGAACCCGAACAGGAAGCCGCCCAGGGTGGCGACGATGCTGATCGCGGTGATCAGCCCCAGGTTTTCGCTGCTGTTGCGTGCCATGGCGAGGTTTCCCGCATTGTTATTATCTAGTCGATCCACCCGCGCAGGTTGGACCGCAGCGCAGCCTCCCAGGCATCGAGGCGCTTCGCCAGCGCGGCGGCCGCCTGCGGATGCAGCGGCGTCACATCGTAGGACTGCGCCGGGTCCGTGCGCGCATCGAACAGGAACGGCCCCTGCGAGAGCATCACGTAGGTCGAGTTCTCCGAGCGGGTGGCCCGCAGGTAAGCGTAGTCCGCGGTGACCAGTCCCACCGGCTTCTTGCTGGCGAGCAGGACAAATTCGGCGTCGACGCTGGTATCCCTGGAGCCTTCCAGCGCGGGCAGCAGGGAGCGCCCGTCGATCACCCGGTCCGTCGGCGGGGCGATACCCGCCAGCTCGAGCACGGTCGGGAAGATATCCAGCCCGCTGGCGAGTTCGTCCAGCGTCCGGCCGCCGCGCAGGCGCTCCGGCATCCAGGCGATGAACGGCACGCGCTGGCCGCCCGAGAGGTTATTGCCCTTGCGCCCGCGCAGGCCGCCGGTGCTGCCCTGGAACCAGGGCCCGTTGTCGCTGGTGAACAGCACCAGGGTGTTTTTATCCAGGCCCCGCGCTTGCAGGTCCGCGACGATCCGGCCCACGCTCCAGTCCAGTTCCTGTACCGCGTCGCCGTAGATGCCGGCGTTGGAGCTGCCGCGGAATCGTTCGCTGGCGTTGGCGGGGTGGTGCGGGAACGGCGAGGCGTAGTACAGGAAGAAGGGCTGCGCGGCATTCCTGTCGATAAACGCCAGCGCCTCGCGAGTGAGCTCCCCCGTCAGTGTGCTCTGGTCGGCGGGCGCCTGGATCGCTATCTCGCGGTTGCGGTAGATCGCGTAGGGCTGCATGTCGTTGCTGTAGAGCGCGCCGAAGAAGTAATCGAAACCGAAGTCGTTCGGCCTGTCGCCCTCGCGCTCGCCCAGGTGCCACTTGCCCAGCAGCGCGGTGGTGTAACCGGCGGCCTTGAGCACTTCCGGCAGCAGGACTTCGTCGTGGGCGATCGACTCCATGTCGTAGGAGTAGGTATTCATCGCGCGCATCACCTGGTTGACGAAGCGGTTGGAGAGCTTCTCGGTGCGCAGGAACACGGTCGGCACGTGGGCGCGCACCGGGTAGCGGCCGCTGAGCATGCCGGCCCGCGAAGGCGAGCAGATCGGCGAAGGCGAGTAGTAGTTGTCGAACAACACCCCCTGCTGCGCCAGCTGGTCGATATTGGGGGTTTTGATGCTGGTCGCACCCTGCACCGAGAGATCGCCATAGCCGAGGTCGTCGGCCACCACCAGCACGATGTTCGGCAGGGTGTGGCCGGCGCCCTGCGCGCGAACGCTCTCGAGATACTGTTCCGCGCGCCCGGGGCGCAAGTCCCGCCCCCGCGCATCCCGGAAACTGTCGTAGGCATAGCCGGCGACAATCCCCAGCAGGCACAGGCAGGCGAGTACCCTGCCCCAGCGCAGGACGGTCCCTGCGCTGCGCTGCTTGCGGAACCACCCCATCGGCATTCTCCTTGTCATGCTGTCGCTGCCAGGGTCGGCTGGCGGCTCAGTGTACTACCACACGCACGCGACCCAGGTTCTGGATGCGGGCGAAAGGCGTCTTCGCGTCGCCTTCGCGCTGGGATGCTACCCGCAGCGTGGGAAACCAGGTGCCCGCGCCGTTATAGGCGTGCTCCAGCATGACATGCGCGTTGCCGTCCTCGCTGTAGGTCAGCTCGCCCGGCAGCGGGAATTCGCCCTTGCCGTCGAGGTCCCAGGCTGCGCTGACCACCTTGCCGGTGCCTGCCGGCAGTTCGATCACGGCTTCCAGTTGCACCGACTCGCCGGGCTTCACTTCCGCGCGCGCGGCGCCGTTGGCGGTGAGATGCACCACCGGCTGGATGCCGTGGCGGCGTGCCGCGTGTTCCGGCACTACTACCTGGCCGTCGACGACCTTGTAGTCGGTGTTCGCGGGCGGCACCACGCCCTTCTCCACCCAGGCGCTGACATCGCGCAGCGCCTGTTGCAGCACGCCCAGGTAGCTGATGGTGTGCAGCGGGTCTCTCTGCTGCGTGTAATCCCCGTGGTTGGCGTGGTCGGTGAACCACAGGCGGAAGTTGTCGTCCATGGTGTCGCCCAGGTGCTCCTTCACGCGGTCGCGGTACCAGTCAGCCTGCCAGGGAAAGGCCTCGGTGTCGTAGAGGTTCTCGAGCAGGATCATCTTGCCCTTGAAGTCGCCGGACTGGATGGTACCGGATGCGCCCTTTGCGAAGATCGGCCCGAGGATCATCGGCCGCTGCGGGTAGATCGGCTTGCCGTCGGCGTCGCGGAACTGGTCCCAGACGCTGTACTCGGGGCCGGGCACCTGGTGGCGGTGGTAGGTCTGCACCGCGAGGAAATTGCGGTTGTCGAAATGCACCTTGTCGCCGACCTTCAGCTTCGCCAGCACCTCGTCGTTGCCCGGCAGCAGCAGGACCATGTCGTCCTGCACGCGCACCATGGGCAGCGGGCTGCCGGCGGCGTCGCCGGAAGCCACGGACAGGTCGGCACCGAGTGTGCTCTGCTTCGGCACCCCGGCCAGCTTGATGGCGACGGGCAGCTTGCCGCCTGCCTTGGCGCGCATCGCCTTCCAGGCGTCGTCCGCCAGGCCGTGCCCGCGCCCGGCCTGGTGGCCGATCTCCAGGCCCATGGCCTGCGCATCGTCGACGTCGACCAGCTTCTCGATGCTGGTGGTGAAATCGATCGTCGCCCGCGCCAGCGAGGCGCCGGGGTCGGTGCCCTCGTAACCCGGCTCGGACCAGAACTGGATGAAGTAAGACGGGTCCATTGCGACCACCGCCGGGAACAGCAGGGCGAAGGCGTGCAGGCCGAGGTGATCCCAGGCGTGCCAGCCCTTCAGCGGGAAGCCCATGCGGGTGGCTTCCAGCAGCGCCGCGCGCTGCTCCTCGTCCAGGCCGATGTCGGTAAAGGGGTCCAGGTTGCTGCCGGCGTCCACGGCGTCGGCCACGTCCGCCAGCTTGTCGCCCAGCACGCGCATGGCGTAGGTGCGGATGGTAAAGACATTGGGAATGGCCATCGGCGAACCGGCCACGAAGGGCACGGCGCCATCCCAGACGCCCTCGGTGTTTTCCACCCCGCCGATGGTGCGGAAGGCGCCGCCGCTACCGCCGAAGGCGTAGCCGTAGGGGCGCTTGCCGCCGTACATGGCCTGGGCCACCGCGCGCGAATACTGCGCGGCCGCCGCGTTGGCGCGGTAGGCGCCGATGGTCGGGTCGATCTGCGCGCCGGGGGTCGCCGCGCCGAACTTGCCGCCGCCGTTGGTCTCGATGAAGTACGCGCCGCTGTCGATGGAGAAGCCGATCTTGTCTTCCTCGCCGGTCCTGCCCTGGGACAGGTTCTCGCTGTCCGGCACCGGCGTGATGTACTGGAAGAAGCGTCCTGCGTATTGCTCCTTCGGCGGCAGGTAGAACGAGAAGCGGGTGTCGGTGCCGGTGAAGCCGCCGTGCACGTAGCGGTGGCGCACCGGGGTGTCGCGCCACTCGTCGGTGTCGATGTAGGGCTGGCTGAACATGGGGTCGGCGCTATCGAAGTGTATCCCGGCAGCGTCGGCTGCATGGGCTGCCGGCGCCAGGAGGCCGGGCACGAGGCACAGCCCGGCAGCCAGGCTGCGCAGGCGTCGTGGGAGGAAATGCAGTCGGGTCATGGCCGGTCTCCTGCGCTTGCGAGCGTCTTAGAAGCGATATCGTGCGGTGATGCCGTAGTAGCGCGAGACGTCGCGCGGCACGGTCTGCGAGAACACGTCCTTGCCACCGTACAGCGGCGAGGGGTTGCGCATGCCGGAGGTGTAGTGCTCGTCGAGGAAGTTGCGGGCGAACAGGGTCAACTGGTAGTGCCCCGCCTTGTCCTCGATGCCCAGGCGCAGGTCGGCGATACCGTAGGCCTCCTGGCTCATGTTCGGGTCCTGGTTGATGTCGAAGATCACATCGTCCTGCCAACGGTAGTTCACCCCCGCGAATCCGTCGAACGGCAGCGACGCCAGCGGCAGCCGGTAGTCCAGCATCAGGTTGTACTTCCACTGCGGCGCCGAGGGCAGCTCGCCGCCGTCCACGTTCTGGAAATCCCCGCCGATACAGCCCTCGGCCTCGGTCTGCCCGGGCCAGCAACTGGCGCCGGTGTAATCGTTGACCTCGGCGTCCATGTAGGCGGCGTTGAAGCCCAGGGTCAGCTCCTCGGTGAGCAGCGCGGTGGTTTCCAGTTCCACCCCGGAGGTCTGCAGGCGACCGACGTTGACCACGTTGACGGTCAGCAGGCCGCTGGCGTCGAAGGTGGTCGACTGGGCCTGGAAGTCGTCGTAGTCGCTGTAGAACGCGGTGGCGTTGACCAGCAGGCGGCGGTTCCAGAATTCGCTCTTTATACCCAGTTCCCAGGCTTCCGAGGTCTCCGGCTGCACCGGGTGCTCCGCCTTGTAGGTGTTGAAGCTCGACAGGTCGTAGGCCTGGCCCTTGTAACCGGTGGCGAAGCTGGCGAACAGCATGGTGGCGTCGCCAAGGTAGTGCTGCAGGGCGAGCTTGCCCACTACCTCGCTGTCGTCGTCATCGGCCTTGATGCGCGCGTCGCCGGCCAGGTGGTCGACATAGTCCGCGCTGATTTTTTCGTAGTTGTAGCGCAGCCCGGCGGTCGCGCTGGTCTGGTCGGTGAAGCGCCAGGTGAGCTGGCCGAACACCGCTGCGGTCTCGGTGCCGGCCTCGGCGTGGGAGTCCTCCTGGATGATCGGCAGCGCCGGGTCGATATTGCGATCGCCGTCCCGCTGGGTGGTGGCGTCGGCGTAGTACAGGCCCAGCAGGTAGTCGTAGCGCTCGCGGGTTGGCGAGAGCAGGCGCAGTTCCTGGGAGAAGAATTCGCTGTCCACCTCGGGGCTCTCGTACATGCCGCCGTGTACCGCGCCGCCGGTGAACAGACCGGCGACATCGATGTCGGTACCGTCCACGTCGGTAACACGGCTGTACTGCCAGTCGTTGTAGGCGGTGATGGACAGCAGCGAGAACTCGCCCAGTTCGAAGCTGGCGCGCAGGTTGCCGCCGCTGGACTCGGTGTGCTGCTCCAGCGGCAGGTCATAGCGCACCTTGTGGGCGTCATCGCCGGGGCTCATGCCGGTGAACGGGTAGTCGGGAATCGCGCCGAACAGGCGCGCGTCTGGATCGAATTCGCGCGGCGGCATGGCGCAGCAGGTGCTGTCGTCCTTGTTGTGGTAGGCGGTGAGCATGAACTCGACGCTGTCCGTCGCCAGCCAGCGCAGCTTGCCGCGCACCCCGTAATTCTCGCTGCCGTTGAGCTTGTCGCCGGTCGCCAGGTTGTCGACGTTGCCGTCGTAGTCGTTGTAGTAGGCGTTCACGCGGTAGCCCAGCGTGTCGGATACCGGGCCGGAGAGCGACGCGTGCAGTCGGTATTCGTCATCGTCGGTGAGCGTGCCGGCCACCTCGCCCTCGAATTCCTCCGCGGGATTCCTGGTGGTGACCACGATGGCCCCCGCAGAGGCGCTCTTGCCGAACAGGGTGCTCTGCGGGCCGCGCAGGATCTCGATGCGCTCGATGTCCGAGAGGTTGGCGATGGACTCGCCCTGCTGCACCGCGGCGACGTCATCGACGATAAAGGCGACACTCTGCTCGATGTTGATTCCGAAGGTATTGGTGCCGATACCGCGCAGGCTGAAGGACTGCCCCTGCTTGTCGACATTGCCGGTAAAGGTCAGCGAGGGCGCGACCTTGACCATGTCCTCGGTGTTGCTGATCGCCGCGCGCTCCAGCAGGCTCGCGTCGATCGCGGTGACCGACACCGGGATATCCTGCAGGTTCTGCTCGCGCTTTTGCGCGGTGACGAGGACTTCCTCCAGCGCCGGGGCGCCGAGGGCGTAAAGGGGGAACTGGCTGGCCACGGCGATGCCGACGGCCAATGGCTTGAGGCCCGGCAGCATGGCGCGGCCGGCCCGGTTTGCGTGTGCGGGCATGAGTGTGCTTCTCCTGCGATCTTATGGTTATCGCGCAGTTCGGCTGCCGGCCCCGGGTGTGTGCAATGCTTGGCGGGGGGCGCCGCGAGCTGGCTGGTACGTATGTTATGTTACACGTGTACTATTTTGCAAGCACACCGGCGCAGGCCGGCCTCAAGCCGGGCTTGTCCGGGAAATCAGGGGGTTTGCGGCTTGAGGCCGTCGGTCAGCAGGATAAGCAGGGTCTGGACCATCTGCTCCGCGCTGCCGCGCAGGCTGGCCTGGCGCATCAGCAGTTCCTGCTGCATGACCTTGGTGGCGATGAAGATCACCTCGATCAGCCGCTCGGGCGTGAAGTCGTCGCGGATCGAGCCCTCGCGGATACCGGCGCGGATGATGGCGGCGAACTCCGCGCCGATGGGCGCCCATGGCGACTGGTTGCGGGGGGCGACGAAATCCACCGGCACGCGGTTGCCCGAGTGGTAGATATCGAACTCGACGATGTAGCGCAGGGCGGTATCGTGGTCCTGGCGCAGCACCACCTCCTCCAGCACCCAGGTGAGCTGCTCGCGGCAATCGGCAAAGGGGCGGCCCGCGGCGCCGGCCAGCGCCGCCCTGAAATCGTCGAGCAGGTGCTTGAGCACCGCGTCCAGGATCGCCAGGCCGAGATCGGTCTTGTCGCGGTAGTAGCGGTAGAGCGTATTGCGGCTCATGCCCACCGCCTCGGCGACGTCCTTCATCTGGGTATCGAAGAAGCCCCGTTCGAGAAACAGCTGCTCCGCCACAGTCAGGATCTGGCTGCGGGTTTCTTCGGTCTGGTAAATCATGCGCTGCGACATCGTGGACCCGGGTACCTCTTTTTTCGCGCGTTAGGGTCCGATGCGCGGTGCATCGCTGTCAAGGAAGGATGCGGCGCAAATGCATTTTGTAGGAGCCTGCTATGCCCGAACGCGGGCCGAGGCGATCGCGCGCCTCCAGGACGCGATCGCCCCGTAGGAGCCTGCTACGCAGGCGATCGCCTGCATAGCAGGCTCCTACAGCGGGATCGCCTGCGTAGCAGGCTCCTACGGGGCGGGGGGCTTGAACAGGTCAATCGCGCGCCAGGGCGTCGGCCTCGAAGCGCATGCCGCGATTCAGGCGCAGGCTGATAGCGTCCGTTGCAATATTCAGCGCGGCGGTTACCGCCACCAGCAGCAGCGCGCGGTCCATGCGAAATTCGGCAAAGGCGGAGTCGACGTAGAAGCCCAGCGTGGTCACACCGAGAATGCCGAGGATGGCGCTCTCGCGCATGATCACCTCCCAGCGGTACAGCAGCAGCGCGGCGATGCGCGGGTACAGGCGCGGCACCAGCTCGTAGGCCCAGAGATTCGGGCCGCGTGGCCGGTCCTGCCGCAGTGGCAGCAGGTCCGCCTCGCGCGCGGTGAGGTAGGCGACGAGGCCGCCATTGTGGACCGCCAGGGCGAGGATCGCCGGCAGCGCCGAGGGCCCCACCAGCAGGAGCAGGACAAACGCCAGCAGCAGCTCCGGTGTCGACCGCACGAATACCAGAACGCCGTGGCCGGCCACCGCCAGGCGGCCGACACAGATCCTGCTCGCCAGCGGGAACAGCAGCAGCGCCAGTGCGCCCGCGACAACCACCGCCACCAGCGAGAGCATCACCGTGTAACCGGCGGCCGGCAGCGCGACCGCGCCGAGCTCGCGGCCGTACCAGGCCAGCGCGCCGGCGAAGTCGCCGGAACGCAGTGCCGCCGGCCAGATATCCCGGCTGAAAAACTCCCAGGCCAGCGACGCGGTTACCGGCGGCGACTCCGGCAGCAACAGCAGCGAAGCCAACAGGTACAGCGGCAGCAGCCGCCAGTTGAGCCACCAGCGCAGGCTGGCGATCAGCAGGTAGAACACCCAGAGGATGCAGGCGGCCTCGGCGTACTCGCCCTGGCGGAAAGTGGAGTCGAGATGAAAGCCCAGGGTGGGCAGGCCGATGAATCCCAGGATGGTGCTGGAGCGCAGCGCGCATTCGAAGCGGTAGCGCACGTAGTGGCACAGCTGCGGCCAGGACTGGGCCAGCGTGGTGTAACACCAGGCGCTCAGTGACCGGTGCTGCCGTCCCAGCGTGCGCCGCGGCAGCGCGGACTGTTCGGCGAAGATATCGGAAAACACCCGGGCGAAGATGCCGCTGAAGGGCACGGCGATGGCGAGCACGCCGGTGATCGCCGAAAGCCCCAGGAACTGCATGAAAATAAGCCCCCAGAAGATTTCGTGCACCGCGCGCGTCGTCGCGCACAGCACGCGCACCGGCCGCCAGTGGTAAATCAGGGCCAGGCAGCCCCCGGCGGCGACCGCGATGGCGACCGAGCAAAACGCGAATGCCAGCGTGTAGAGCAGCGCATCGCGCAGGCTGGCCCAGTTGTCCCACTGCGGGTGCAACAGTCCGGCGCCGATGCGGCCGAGTTCCTGCCAGGGATCGGCGCGCTGCAGGTCGAGGTCGAGAAACGGCAGCGACACTGCCGCCAGGGCGACGAACAACAGGCTGCGCGAAAGGTTCGGCCGCCGCTGCCACCAGGAGGCGCCGGTTGGCCTAGACCTCGCCGGCGTCACGGTAGAAGTCCGCGAGTTGCCCGGTCGACAGTTGGGCGGCGGCGGTATCGAACGCCACCCGCCCGCCGCGCAAGCCGATCACGCGCTGGAAATTGCCCAGCGCCAGCTCGGGATTGTGCAGCGCGACCACGGCGGTTTCGTGGGCTGCGCAGACCCGGGCCAGCAGCCGGCCGCCCTGCTCCGGGTCCAGGCTGGAGACCGGTTCGTCGCCGAGGAAGATACTGCGCCCGCGGTAGCAGGCCCGCGCCAGCGCCACCCGCTGGCGCTCGCCGCCGGAGAGTTCCGCGACCGGCCGGCGCAGCAGCGGCTCCAGCCCCAGCGGCGCCGCCAGTTCGCGCACCTGCGCCAGCGGTCCGCGCAGCGGGAAAAACAGGTTCCACAGGTTGAGCGCAAAGTTGTGCTGCTCCAGTTGCGCCATGTAGATGTTGTGGTAGGCGGAGAGCGCGTCCACCAGGCCCAGCTGCTGCGGGCACAGTGCCGCAGAGTCGCCGAGGCGCCGGTGGATTTCACCGAGCAGGGAGGACTTGCCGGCGCCGCTGGGCCCGACCAGGGCGATCCTGTCGCCCGGCCGGATACTCAGTGTGATGTCGCGCAGGATGTACTGCCCGCCGCGCTCCAGCGCGAAATCCTGCAGCGCGAGCAAGGGGTTCATTGCAGCAGGTCGAGTTCCCTGCCGACGTCCTCGATCGGCTGGTAGTCGTCGTTGGTGGCCGGCACGAAGGACTTGCGCGGGAAGGCCTCGAGCAGTGCCGGGTCTTGCATCTCCAGCAGCGCGGCGCGCAGCTTGTCGGTAAAGCCGGCGCCGAAGGTGGCATCGACATCGCCGCGCACCGTCCACTGGTAGTCGGGGTAATCCGGTGTCTCCCAGATCACCTTAACCTTCTCCGGGTCGACCTTGCCCGCGGCCAGCTCGCTGTCCCAGACGAGGTAGTTGACCACGCCCAGCTGGTACACGCCGGCCTGTACCTGGGCGATGGTCATGCTGTGGTCGCCGGAAAAGCCGACCCGGGAGAACAGCTTCTCCGGCGCCTCGTGGAAGCGCTGGCGCAGGTAGTACTCGGGCATCAGGCGGCCCGATGTCGAGCCCTTTGCACCGAAGGTGAAAGTCTTGCCGGCGATGCTGTCGTCCAGCTGGTCCATGTGCGACAGGCCGGTACTGCTGTTGGCGATGAAGTAGCTCTTGAAGAACTGGTCCTCGTAGCCCTGGGCGATGGCCTGCGCGCCGGGCACCAGCTGCCGCGCCTGCACCCCGGAGAGGCCGCCGAACCAGGCCAGCTGTACCTGGCCGAGGCGGAAGGCGGTGATCGCCGCCGGGTAGGATTTCACCGGGATGTAGTTGACCTCCACGCCCAGGCGCTCCTGCAGGTACCGGGCGACCTTGCCGAAGCGCTCGACCAGGCGGGTCTCGTCCTCGTCGGGAATGGCGGTAAAGGTAAACGTGGCTGCGAAGCAGGGGCTGGCCACCAGCCAGAGCAACGCGATGCTAAGCCATTTTTTCAAGTGAGGTCTCCTGTGACAGGTAATCCATGACGGCGGCGGCGTCGCCGGTGAACACCACCTTGTCGCGCTTCTTGCCGAGCTGGTACTCGTACATCGGGTCGTAATAATGCAGCAACAGGGTCTCGATCCAGCCCAGGTGCGCCTCGGCATCGCCGCGCGCGTGCCGTTCCAGCGCAGTGTCCAGCACGATTTCCAGCTCGGCGTGGCGCACCCCGCCCAGCCGGCGGCGGATATTGTACAGCGACTGCCGCAGGTATTCGGCGAAGCGCTCGAAGCCGGCCTGCTCGCCATAGAAGGCGCGGTGCTCGTCGAGGGCGGCGAGGATGTAGTTCTCGTACGTGTGCTGCACCCGCTCCTGCAGCGAACTCTGCAGTACCACCAGCGGCGCCTGCTGCATGGCCTCGCGCAGCAGCGGGGGAATGTAGATCTGGCCGATCAGGTGGCTCTCGTCTTCCAGCAGGGTGACGGCGTCCGGGTAGTGCGCGGACTGTTTCAGCAGCCCCACGGCCAGCGTGTTCTCGAACGCTACCTGCGAGGGCTGGCCGCCCGGACGCTTGCCGAAGGCGCTGCCCCGGTGGTGCGCCATGCCTTCGAGGTCCAGGCTGGCCGGCAGGCGGTTGAGCAACGCGGTCTTGGCGGAACCGGTATGGCCCGCCAGCAGCAGGAAGCGGCGCCGGCCGCTCTCGGCCTCCAGCGTGTCGATGAGGAAGCGCCGCATGCCCTTGTAGCCGCCGTGGATGCGCGGGTAATCGCAGCCCGCCTCCTGCAACCACTGCTGGCAGATCTGCGAGCGCAGGCCGCCGCGAAAACAGAACAGGTAGCCTGCGGGGTTGCGCCGGGTGAAGTCCAGCCAGCCGGCGACGCGCTGCTCCTTGATATCGCCGTGCACCAGCTGGTGGCCCAGCTCGATGGCCGCGTCCTGTCCCGCCTCCTTGTAGCGCGTGCCCACCTGCGCGCGCTCGTCGTCGGTCATCAGCGGCAGGTTGACGGTGTTGGGGAAGCTGCCGCGCGCGAATTCCACCGGCGCGCGGGTATCCATCATCGGCGTGTCGGCGAGGAACAGCGCGGCGTAGTCGGCGGTGTCGGCATCGGGTCGGCTCACCCGCGCACCTCCACCCGCGGCCCCGAGGACCACTCGACCACCTCGCCGATGCGGGCGACCGGCCAGCCGGCGTCCGCCAGCAGGGCTTCCACCTGCGCGCAGGCCTCGGGCCGCACCGCCACCAGCAGGCCGCCGCTGGTCTGCGGGTCGCACAGCAACTGTTGCTGCTCCGGCGCGAGGGCGCCGACCTTGTGGCCGTAGCTGGCGAAGTTGCGCCCGGTGCCGCCGGGCACCGCGCCCCGGGCGAGGTAGTCGCGCACCGCCTCGAGCACCGGCACCGCGGCGTAGTCGACCTGCGCGCCCAGCCCGGAGCCCTCGCAGATCTCCAGCAGGTGGCCGAGCAGGCCGAAGCCGGTGACGTCGGTAATGGCGCTGACCGCCTCCAGCTGCGCCAGCGGCGCGCCGATGGCATTCAACCGGCACATCCAGTCGAGCGCGAGGGAACTGTGCTCCGGGCGCAGCAACTTCTGCTTTTGCGCGGTGGTGAGGATGCCGATGCCCAGCGGCTTGGTCAGGTAGAGCTGGTCGCCGGCATTGGCCGAAGCGTTGCGGCGCAGGTGCTCGCGGCGCACCCGCCCGGTGACGGCGAGGCCGAAGATCGGCTCCGGCGAATCGATGCTGTGGCCGCCGGCCAGGGCGATGCCGGCCTCGCTGCAGACCGCGCGGCCGCCCGCCACCACCTGCCCCGCCAGCTCCGGCGGCAGCTTGCCCACCGGCCAGCCGAGGATGGCGATGGCCATCATCGGCGTGCCGCCCATGGCGTAGATATCACTGATCGCGTTGGCCGCGGCGATGCGGCCGAAATCGTAGGCGTCGTCGGCGATGGGCATGAAGAAATCGGTGGTGCTGAGGATCACCTCGCCATTGCCGAGATCGTAGGCGGCGGCGTCGTCGCGGGTGCTGTTGCCCACCAGCAGGGCCGGGTCGTCGATGCCCGCGAGCTGGCCCGAGAGAATGCTGTCCAGCACCGCGGGCGCGATCTTGCAGCCGCAGCCGGCGCCGTGGCTGAATTCGGTGAGTTTGATGTGTTCGGGCATTGGTTTAACAGTCGTATCGGATCGGTGGGAGAGTTTACCATCTCGCGGGACAGCCGCACTGCAGGATGCTTAAATACCCACACCTAAGCTATGCTTATTAAAGCTACTCCAACGCTCACTTGCAGCGCGCGCTGCGCGCCAGGTTCAGTCGTTGCATGACATAAAAAACCAGAGGCGCCATGCGGGCAGCGGACAAACCAATCACACTGGCGGCTTGCCACCACGGCACGCCAACTGGCGTCACAGCGCCCGGCCGCCGATGGCCAGTGCCGGCCATGCTCGCCCTGTTCATGATCTCCGGCATCCTCGCCAGCAATAGCAATACGGCCAGCGCCGCCGCCTGCCCGACCAACATCAATGCCGACCGGTGCACCGCCAACGACCTCCAGCCGACAGGCGCCGAGGTGGTCAGCGGCCCCGCAGCCTGTACCGAGGGGCAGACCATCTCAGCCACGGTTCGCGTCGCCTTCGGCAACGGTGGCGGCGCACAGCAGCGCTACGATATCGGCTTCTTCGTCGGTGAAAACGGGGAGTCGCCGATCGGCGGCAGCAGCTGCGCCTTCACCTCGCTGGATCCACTGGGCCCGCCGCTGGGACTGACCACCGGCACCGGCCCCTTCGAGAACCTCGACGGCGACAGCTGCGGCGACCTCGATACGTCCGCAGTGACCTACCGCGACATCAGCATCAGCAACCTGCTGTGCGAGGACCGCGACGGCAACGGCCTGCTGGATGTGAGTTATGTGCTGACCTGGGACAACAACGGCAACAGCGCCAACTGCAGCGACCCCGCCGACCCGACCCAGTTTTACCCCAATCCGCCCAAATGCCTGGCGGACCTCGACTACGACCTGCCGATCACCGTCGAACTGCCGCCGTCGATCGCGGTGACCAAGGTCGCGGTGCCGGACAAGCTCGCCGCCCCCGGCGGGCAGGTGACCTACTACGTGACGGTGTACAACACTTCCGACTCCACCGACCCGGTCGTCATCGATTCGCTGCTGGACGTCCCACTCGGCAACCTCGACGGCAGGGGCAACTGCGCAGTGCCATTCGGCCTCGCACCGGGGGAGAGCCGGCAGTGCAAGTTCATCGCCGATGTCTCCGGCGCCGGGGGCGACGTGATCGGCGATACGGTCACTGCCAGCGGCGCGGACGACGAGAACCAGCCGGTCAGCGCCAGCGACTCGGCGACGGTGACGATAATCGGCGGCAACGTGCCGGCAATCGGCGCGGTGGAAATCTCCAAGGTCGCGTTGCCGCGCTCGCTGCGCGAACCCGGAGGCAACGCCCGCTACGGCATCCTCATCGTCAACCCCTCGCCGGTGACGATCCTGCTGGATTCCCTGGTAGACGACCTCTACGGCGACCTCGACGGCCAGGGCTCATGCAAGCTCCCGCTGACACTTACCCCCGCCAGCCCGTCCTATTACTGCCAGTTCCCCGGCCTGGTCAGCGGCACACCGGGCCAGGTGATCACCGATACCGTCGTGGTCAGCGGCCGCGACGACAACAGCTTCCCGGTGCAGGCACAGGCACAGGCCAGCGTGAGAATCGTTGATGTCAGCGCCGATATCTCGGTCAGGAAGGTGCCCAACCCCGCGGTGCTGGATGCGCCAGGCGGCACTGTCGTGTTCTCGGTGGCGGTGCAGAACAACTCTGCGATCGACAAGGTCAACCTCACCAGCCTGTTCGACAGCGTGCACGGCGACCTCGACGGCCAGGGCAACTGCTCGCTGCCGCAGACGCTGGATGCGAATGGCGGCCTCTACAAGTGTGCGTTTACCGCCGTCCTCGCCGGCGCCGCAGGCGACTTCGAGACCGACGTGGTAACCGCCTTCGGCACGGACGACGACGGCAGCCCCGTGTCCGCCATCGGCGCGGCGACAGTATCGTTCCAGGCTGGCGGATTCGCCGAAGGTGCCATCGTGGTACAGAAGCTGGCGGACCCGACCTCGGTTACCGAGCCCGGCGGCGACGTGACCTTCTCGCTCTCGATCTTCAACACGTCGCCGGTCAGCCAGGTGAGCATTACGTCACTGGTCGACTCGGTACACGGCCCGCTGGACGGCCAGGGTTCCTGCGCACTGCCCATCGTCATCCCCGGTGGCGGCGCGCCGTACCAATGCGAGTTCACCGCCTATGTCGCCGGGCAGGCGGGCCAGCAGGAGATCGATATCATCGCCGCCACCGGCCAGGACGAATCAGGCCGGAACGTGTTCGACGCCGACCTTGCCCGGGTCAGTGTCCTCGACCTGGCGCCGGGGCTCAGCCTGAGCAAGCGAGCCTGGCCACCGGTCGTGGTCGCCCCCGGCGGCGAGGTGAGCTTCACGCTGCGCCTGCGCAATGACTCGGCCTCTGACAGCATTGAACTGGGCAGCCTGGAGGATTCGGTATACGGCAACCTGGATGGCCAGGGCGACTGCGCTCTGCCGCAGACCCTGCCGCCCGGCGGCGTCTACACCTGCAGCTTCACGGGCTCCGTGTCGGGCGAGCCGTTGAGCGTCCACCTGGACGCGGTGGAGGCCCGTGGCACCGACGACGATGGCCGCCAGGTCACCGCGCAGGCGCAGGCGCAGGTATGGGTGATACCACTACCGGGCGGGGTACCGGTGTGGGGTGGCGCCGCGCTGGCGCTGTGCGTGCTGGCGCTGCTGCTTGTCGCCGGGCGGGCGTTGCGCCGGCGCTAGGCGGCGCGGGGCGGCCCGCTCGCGCCGGGCGCCATGACCAGTAACAGGCAGAGCGCCGAACACGCCGCCTGCGCCAGCACGATCGCCAGCACCGACTCCGGCAGCAGGGCCGAGGCGGCGGAGATCAGCCCCGCCAGCGAGAACTGGGTGGCGCCCAGCAGCGCCGCCGCCGTGCCGCCGTGGGCGGCGAAGAACTCCATGAAGCAGGCCTGGGTGTTGGGCGTGATGGCGCCCATCGCGCCCACGGTGATCATCATCGCGGGCAGGAACAGCCACAGCTTCGGCGCCAGGGTCATCACCAGCACCAGCAGCACGATGCCGCCGGCCTGCACACTCAGGCTCCAGCGCAGGATGCGCTCCGGCGGGTAGCGCCGGAGCAGCGCGCGGTTGGAAATATTGGCCAGCATCATCAACACGATGTTGGCGCCGAACAGCACCGCGAACAGGCCCGGGCCAGCGCCGAAGTGGCTCTGGTAGATGAACGAGGCGTGGGTGATGAACAGCAGCATCACCGAGAACGACAGGGTCTGCAGGAACATGAAACGCAGTGCCGGACGCGTCGCGAAAACCGCGCGGTAACGCTGCCAGACACTGGCCTGCACGGCCTGCCGGGGCATGGCCGGGTCGCCGCGGAAAATCACCAGCTGCAGCAGCACCACCAGCAACGCCGCGTAGATGAACAGGAACACGAAAATCGCGCGCCAGCCAAAACCCGCGAGTATCAGGCTGCCGAGGCTGGGCGCAACCGCCGGCGCCAGGATCATGATCAGGCCGATCAGGCTGAAAAAGCGCGCCGCCTCCCGGCCCGAGAGCCGGTCGCGCACCATCGCCGGCACACAGACCGTCGCCCAGCCGCCGCCGAAGGCCTGCAGCGCGCGCAGTGCCAGCAGGTGATCCACCTGTTGCACGTGCCAGATCAGGGCACTGGCCAGGGCGAAGATGGCGAGGCCGCAGAGCATCACCAGGCGCCGGCCGACCCGGTCGGAGAGCGGGCCCGCCACCAGCTGGCCGAAGGCCAGCGCGAACACGTAGACCGAGATACTCATGGAGATCGCGTGGACACTGCTGTCCAGGCTCTGTGCCATCGCCGGGAAGGCGGGCAGGTAGGTATCCAGCGCCAGCGGGCCCAGCGCCATGGTCATGGCCAGCAGCAGCGCGATACCGAAGTGCAGTTGTTGCTCCTGTGACAAGCGGGGATACCTCGATGGAGATGCAAACAGGCGGGGCCGCGCTGGGGTCGCAGCCACGGCACGAAGGGTAGCACGTTGCGGGCCACCGGCAGCAGGTGGCGCGAGCCCGGTTTGCACACGCCGGCCGAGCTTGCCGGCGGCAGCCGGCTTGGCAATAATCGCAGCAGCCGTCCGCGGCGCCACACACCAACGGGAACCCGTCCATGCAGCCACTCCCCGCACACCTCGCCCACTCCCCCGAGGTGATCTTCCAGGAAGTCTCCGGCGAGATGGTGCTGATGCACCTCGACACCGAGCAGTACTTCGGCCTCGATGCCGTGGGCAGGCGCATCTGGGAATTGCTCGGCGAACACGGCGATACCGAACAGGTTCTGGCGACGCTGATGGCCGAGTACGAGGTCACCGAATCGCGCCTGCGGGCGGACCTGCAGCGACTGCTGGGCGAACTGCTCGAAGCGGGCCTGCTCGTATCCCGCGACTGAGCGCGGCATGTTAGTATCGGGAAGATAACAGTCGACAAGCACCCCGGGGGAGCGCACATGGCAGGTACGATTTTCTGGCTGGTAGTACTGGCGCTGGTGATCTATGTCATCAGCATCTACAACAAGCTGGTCACCCTGAAAAACCGCTACAAGAACGCGTTTGCGCAGATCGAGGTGCAGCTCAAGCGCCGCTACGACCTGATCCCCAACCTGGTGGAGACGGCCAAGGGCTACCTGAAGCACGAGCGCGAGACGCTGGAAGCGGTTGTCGCCGCGCGCAACGAGGCCAGCGCCGCGCTGAACGCCCTCTCCGGCAGCGACCTGTCCCCCGCCGATATCAGCAAGCTGGGTGGCGCGGAGACCGCGCTGCGCGGTGCGCTGGGCAAATTCAACGTCACCGTGGAAGCCTACCCGGACCTCAAGGCCAGCCAGAACATGCAGCAGCTCTCGGAAGAGCTGACCACCACGGAGAACCGCGTGGCCTTCGCCCGCCAGGGCTACAACGACGCGGTGATGGCCTACAACACGTTCCGCCAGAGCTTCCCACCGGTGTTCTTCGCGGCGAAGTTCGGTCACCCTGAGGATGCCCAGCTGCTGGAGTTCGAGGATTCCGTGCAGATCCAGGCGGCGCCGAAAGTCGACTTCTCGTAGGAGCGCGCCCTGCGCGCGATTCATTACCGCACCCGGACCGTAGGAGCGCGCTCTGCGCGCGATCGCCTCGGTCCGCGTTCGGGCGTAGCAGGCTCCTGCAGAGAAACGGATCACGCGCAAACCGGGGTTCCGCCATGAACAGATCGCCTGCGTAGCAGGCCCCTACACGGAGCGCCAGAGCAAGCTGCATGGATTTTTTCCAGCACCAGGACAACGCCCGCCGCAACACCAGGCTACTGGTGGTGCTGTTCTCCCTTGCGGTATTCGCACTGGTGATCATCACCAACCTGCTGGTGGCCGCCTTCCTGTACTTCGGCGAAAGCTACAACCTGTATAGCGGCGGCCAGCGCGACCTCTCCGGCCTGCTCGCCTACTTCAGCTGGGAGCGTTTCGGCCTGATCGGCGTGTTTATCACCGCCACCGTCGGCCTGGTGGTGCTGTTCCGCTGGTTGCAGCTGTCCACCGGCGGCAAGGTGGTGGCCGAGGGCATGGGCGGCAAGCCGATACTGGGCCAGACCGCCGACCCGGCAGAGCGCCGCTGCCTCAACGTCGTGCAGGAAATGGCGCTGGCAGCCAACATGCCGGTGCCCGCCGTCTACGTGCTGGAGGACGAGCGCGGCATCAACGCCTTCGCCGCCGGCATCCTGCCCTCGGATGCAGTGGTCGCGGTGACCCGCGGCGCCATCGATCACCTCAAGCGCCACGAACTGCAGGGGGTGATCGGCCACGAGTTCAGCCACATCCTCAACGGCGACATGCGCCTGAATATCCGCCTGGCGGCGCTGCTCAAGGGCATCACCTTCGTCGGCGACGTCGGTTACTTCCTGCTGCGCAGCCAGGCCTACGGGCGCTCCGGCGGCAGCCGTCGCGACGGCGGGGCCGCGCTGCCGGTGCTCGGCGTCGGCCTGTGCGCCGTGGGCTGGATGGGCGGCCTCACGGCCAGCTATATCCGCGCCGCCATCAGCCGCCAGCGCGAGTTCCTCGCCGACGCCAGCGCCGTGCAGTTCACCCGGGACGTCGGCGGCATCGCCGACGCGCTCAAGGTGATCGGCGGGTACGTGCCCGGCACGCTGGTGCACGCGGCGCGGGCGACGGAAATGTCACACATATTTTTCGGCCAGGTTATCCACTCCCTGTGGCAGACCTTCGCCACCCACCCCCCGCTGGCGGACCGGATTCGCCGGCTGGAACCGGCCTGGGACGGCGAGTTCATCAGCCGCAAGCCGGTGCATTACCCCAACCCCGACTCCCGCGACGCCGCGGAGGCCGGGCTGGATCGCGCCGCGATGGTCGCCGCTGCGGCGGCGGCATCGGCGGCCGCGGCCTCGACCGAAGCGGGGACCCCGGAGGCGGGCGCGGCGCCCGCAGGCGCCGAAACAACAGACGCGGATTTTGCCGAGGAAGCCCCGGACTACGACGCGCAAACCGCGGCCCGGGAGGAACTGCCCGTCGCCCTGGTGCGACACAGCCACGAACCGCTGGGCGCCCACGCCATCCTCTGCGCGCTGCTGATGCAGCCCGACCCCCAGGTGTACCAGCGCCAGATGGCGGTGCTGGAAGAAGGCGAGACCCGCGGCCTGGCCGAGCTCACCCACACGGTGTTCCCCGCCGTCGCCGCGCTGGGCGCGCCGCGACGCCTGCCGCTGGTCGAGCTCTGCCTGCCCACCCTCAAGGCCATCTCAGAACGCCAGTACCGCGCACTCAAGCGCACCCTGCTGCGGCTGATACAGGCGGACGCGCGCACCGAGCTGCACGAGTGGTGCCTGTACCAGCTGGTGCGGCATTACCTGGACGCGGAGTTCGTGCAGGTGCAGCGTTCGCGCCCGCGCTACCGGCGCCTGGCGCCGGTGCGCAAGCAGCTGCAGGTCGTGCTTTCGGTGCTGGCCCACGCCAGCGACAGCGATACCGAAATCGCCTTCACCGCCGGGCGGGACTCCCTGGACATGGGCACGCTGGAGCTGCTGCCCAGCGAGGAGTGCGGCGTGGCTGCCTTCAGTCGCGCGGTGATGACCCTCGCCGACCTGTACCCGCTGCTCAAGCCGCGGCTGCTGAAGGCCATGAGCCTGGCCGCCGGGGCCGACGGCGAGTTCAACTACAAGGAAAAGGAAATCATCGCGGCGATGGCGGCCGTCATGGACTGCCCGGCGCCGGAGCTGCTCTGATCCGGCGCGTTGCGCCACCTTCGGCCAAATACAGGCAGGCGCCCCGCGGGCGCTGTCCCGGCCCCACCCCTCTGCTATGCTTGTACTCCCGCCGTCCAGCGGCGGGCACATACCGTTTCTCAGCACCACGACAAGGATGTTATGGCCATGGAAAACGTTTTACTCCTCGATCCGGGAGAAGCCCGTGTGCGCAGCCAGGTGCCGCGCCCGGCTTCCAGCCCCCGCTACCGCACCACCGACCAGGTTCTGCAGATTCTGCTCAGCGGCGACCTCTCGCGCCTGCGCGCCGACGGTGTCGCAGAGTCCCTGGGCATCAGCGCCACCACCCTGCGCCGGCGCCTGCGCGCGGACCACACCAGCTACCAGTTCCTGCTGGACCGCGCCCGGCAGTATCGCTGCGAGCAGCAGCTGCGCGCCCAGTGGCTGCCGGGCAAATGCCTGGCTGACCAGCTCGGCTACCTGGAAGTGAACAGTTTCTACCGCGCCTTCCGGCGCTGGACCGGCATCAGCTACACCGAGTACAAGGAGCGCTACCTGCTGACGCCGCCCTGAACGCCGCCCGCGGGGCTATCAGTTGACCAGGCTCAGGCCCTTGTACTTGCCGATCATGACCCGGTTGCGGCCGTCTTTCTTGCCGTGGTAGAGCGCCGTGTCGGCGCGGGTGACGCAGGCGTCCAGGGTATCGCCGGCGCGGAATGCCGCCACGCCGAAAGTCATGGTGATGCTCATGCGCTCACCCTGGAACTCGAAGACGTTGTCGCAGACTGACTGGCGCAGCTTTTCCGCCAGCACCGCGGCGCCCTCCGTGTCGGTCTCGGGCAGCAGCAGGATGAACTCCTCGCCGCCCCAGCGGCCGATCTGGTCGATATCGCGGGTGCGCGTGCCGAGGATGTCCGCGACCCGGCGCAGCACGTGGTCGCCGCAGAGATGGCCGTGCTGGTCGTTGAAGCGTTTGAAGTAATCGACATCCGCCAGCACGATGGAGAAGCCGGTCCCGCTGCGCGCCATGCGCGCGATCTCGGCCTCGGCCTCCTCGGTGAATCCGCGGCGGTTGAGCACCCCGGTGAGGTGATCCACCCGCGCCGCCTCCTGCAACTGGCTGTTGAGCCGCGACAGCTCGGCCGTGCGCTGTTCGACCTCCGCCTCGAGCTTGTTGTACATGGCGGAGAAGCGGTTGACCAGGGACATCGACATGCCGACGAGTATGGCGATAAAGCCCAGCGGCATCAGCCGGATCGTCTGCAGGTTCGCAAGGTCGATGAGCAGGTCGTTGGCGCAGGTGACCAGGAACAGCGCGACCGCGGGCAGCAGGGTGCGCGCCTCGCGGTTACCCCGGCGCGCCTCCATCGCCAGTACCCAGGGGACGAAGACAAAAATCGGCAGCGTCCAGAACTGCCAGGGGCGCAGCGTGTAGTAGTGCACCGTCTGCCCCGGGGTCAGCAGCACCGCGGCGGCCAGAACAACGAAGGTCCACTGGTAGACGCGCAGTTGCCGCTTGATGGGCCGGTCGATCAACGTCCAGACCATTTGTATGGCCAGTGCGGGAAAGACGAATATCGAGCCGAATTCGATTTTCTTGAGTGTCACGAAGGGCAGGTCCACCAGGTACTTCCACTGGGTCAGCATCAGGCCGTAGAGCGAGATATCCAGGGCCAGCAGGCCGAACCAAAGGTAGCCGACCAGGGCGCGGTTGCGGGAGAAGAGCAGCAGGTGGTGCGCACCGAAGGCGATGGTGAGGGCGACAAACATCAGGCTGGGAATCTGGCCGAGGATGCCCCGCGCCACCATCCTGCTGTAATCGCCGAACAGGTATGTTCCCGAAGTGGGTCCGCCGCCCCAGGCATTCACACTGGCCGGTTCACCGCCCCAGACACGCATGGCGACGACCAGGCGGCCCTGAGGGTCCACGGCGGAGCGCGGCAGCAGGTAGAGGTTGGCGCGATCGTACTCCGGAGCCCCCTGCGGGGGCAGGCTGCCGATACCGCCCAGCAGGCGTCCCCCGGCATAGAGTTCGTAGGCGCTGTGCACCATGCCGATTGAAATGGCCAGCTGCGACTGGGAGCCGTCCGCCAGTAACTCGGGCGCAACCTGCAGGGTGAGCCGGTACCAGGCCATCTGGCCGGTGCCGGGATAGCCGCCGCGCGGCCATCGTTCCGGCACCATCTTCAGCTGCCAGCGGCTGTCGTCGTAGTCTGGCGCAGCCCAGGCCATGTCGTCGCCCGGCCTGAACCGCCAGTCGCCGTCGAGGTCGAGGCCCCGCTGCAGGTCCGCCACGCCCACGTGGGGCTGCGCGCTCATGGCGCGGCCCGCCTGTCCCTCGGTACCGGCCAGCAATAGCCCGAGGTTGACCAGTATCAGCAGCACTGGCCAGATCAACCATCTCGCTGTGGAAGAGCCTGACATCGGTTTCACTTGTCCCCTGTGAGCTTCTGATTATAGAAGGGGGGCGGCATCCGGCCGCCGGGCGTAAGTCCAAAAATTGAATCAAGTCACACTAAAAAGACCAAAAACTAGAACCACCCCCGCAAACGGTAGTAGAGGTGGCCCGCATACTCGCGCAGGGCCAGTGTGGAGCGCTGCAGGTCCTCCACCGTGGGCAGGAAACGCGGCACCGCCGGCGGGTCGACCAGGCGCTGGAAGTCCGTGGGGGCCGGTGTGACCTCGAAGCCCTCACGCTGGAACAGCGGCAGCGCCCGCGGCATGTGGAACGCCGAGGTCACCAGCAGGATGGAGTGCAATTGCCTGCCCTTGAGGATGACCGCGGAGTCGACCGCATTGTCGTGGGTATCGCGGCTGGCCCGCTCCAGCAGGAGCGACTGGCGCGGCACCCCCATCAGCTCCAGGTACCAGGCCATCTGCTCCGCCTCCGGGCGCCCGCCGGTCGCGGACCCGCCCGAGAGCAGCACCAGCGGCGCCTTGTGTGCCCGGTACAGGGCCGCGGCCCAGGCCAGCCGGTCGGCGCGCCCGTTCAGGTCCGCCACGCTCCCCATGTGGCCATCGCCGCGGGTCGCCCCGCCGAGTACGACGATGGCATCCGCCGCGGGCATCACCGACAGGGCCCGCGGAGGATACTCATCCTCCAGCGGGCCCAGCAGCAGGTCGGCGAACCAGGCGGTGCTGCACAGGTAGAGCCAGGCCACCGCCAGCAGGCAGAGCGACTGCGCGAGGCGGCGGTGCCGCCAGAGCAGCAGGCACAGGCACAAAAGCAGCAGCGACTGGCTCAGCGGGTAGGCCAGCAGCGAGAGCAGCTTGGTGAGTTCGAAGGAAATTGCGGTGGCCGGCGGCTAGGGGTAGCCCTGGGGATTGGCTTCCTGCCAGCGCCAGCTGTCGGCGCACATCGCCTCCAGCGTGCGGCTCGCCCGCCAGCCCAGCAGTTGCTCCGCCAGGGCCGGGTCCGCCCAGCACTCGGCGATGTCGCCGGCGCGGCGGCCGACGACCTCGTAGGGGACCTGCCGGCCGCTGGCGCGCTCGAAGGCGCGCACCAGGTCCAGCACCGAGGCACCCTTGCCGGTGCCGAGGTTGACGGTGAGCAGCCCGGTGTTCTCCAGCAGGTAGTCCAGGGCGGCGACATGGCCCTCGGCCAGGTCCATCACATGGATGTAGTCGCGCACGCCGGTGCCGTCGGGGGTGGGGTAGTCGCCGCCGAACACCGAGAGTTTCTCCCGGCGGCCCACGGCCACCTGGGCGATAAAGGGCATCAGGTTGTTGGGCCAGCCCTTGGGGTCCTCGCCGATGCGGCCGCTGGGATGCGCGCCCACCGGGTTGAAATAGCGCAGCCGGCCCACGCTCCAGCCGGGGTTGGCGTACTGCCAGTCGGCGAGGACCTGTTCCACCATCAGCTTGGAGCGGCCGTAGGGATTGGTCGCCCCGGTGGGAAAATCCTCGCGGATGGGTACCGAGGCCGGGTCGCCGTAGACCGTGGCGGAAGAGGAGAAAATCAGCCGCGTCACGCCGGCGCGCTGCATCGCCTCGAGCAGCACCAGCGAGCCGTGGACGTTGTTGTCGTAGTAGGCCAGCGGCTTCTCCACCGATTCGCCGACCGCCTTGAGGCCGGCGAAGTGCATGACAGCCGCCACCGGGTAACGCGCGAGCAGTTCATCCAGGCAGTGGGCATCGCGGATATCGCCCTCGACCAGCGCCAGCTCGCGGCCGGCAATATCCTGCACGCGCCGCAGGGCCTCGGCACTGCTGTTGCAAAGATTATCCAGCACCACCACGTCGAAACCCGCATCCAGCAGGGCGAGGCAGGCGTGGCTGCCGATGTATCCGGCGCCACCGGTAACGAGAACTTGTTGCGACATGGGTCCTTCCAGGCATGCAATGAGCGACGGATTGTACCCTGCCGCAGCCTGCCCGCCCAATCCCGCCGGACGTGCGCCCCTCCCCGGTCGGGGGATATCGGGTTACACTGCCCGTTCCAATAAATTGCCGGCTTTCCCGCGCAGGGCGCACGGCAGTGTGACTGACCCAGACAGAAGGCCCCGCGGGGAATGTACCAGCCGGTTTCACCATGTTTGCGCTTGCTATCACGGTAAGTTCCCTGGCGATTGCACAGGCCTGTGTGCGCTGCGGTGCGCGCCTGGGGCTGGTCGATCACCCGGATGCGCGCAAGCAGCACCAGGGCCGGGTGCCGCTGACCGGCGGCGCGAGTATCTTCCTGACCATCCTGTTCGGCACGCTGGTGCTCGGGGTTGCACCGCTGACCCCGCAGAGCCTGGTGATCGCCAGTGCCATCTTCCTGGTCGGCGTGTTCGATGACATCCGCCATATCAACCCCTGGCTGCGGCTCGGCATCGGCTACGTGGCGGGCGTCGTGATGGCGACCTGGGGCGGAATCGTCATCGACGAGGTCGGCGACCTGCTGGCACTGGGCGACATACCGCTGTTGCTGCTGGCGGTGCCGCTCACCGCGCTCTCGGTGGCGGGGCTCTCCAACGCCTACAACATGATCGACGGCATCGACGGCCTGGCGGCCTCGCTGATCGCCCTGCCCCTGCTGGTGCTGTATGCGCTGGCGCTGCGCGCGGGCCACCCGATGGCCCCCGCGCTGCTGCTGGTGCTGGTACCGCTGGCGGTGTTCGCGCTGTTCAACCTCGGCCCCGACAACCGCTGGCTGCCGAAGATGTTCCTGGGGGATGCCGGCAGCATCACCCTCGGCCTGCTGGTCACCGCTGCGCTGGTGTACTTCTCCCAGGGCGACAACGCGCTGATCCGGCCTGTCACCGCGCTGTGGCTGGTGAGCGTGCCGCTGATGGACATGCTCGCCACCATGGGCCGGCGCCTGCGCCTGGGCCGGCCGCTGATGGCGGCCGACCGCAGCCACCTGCACCACGCGCTGATGAATCGCGGCCTGTCGCCGCGGCGGGCGCTGGCGCTGATCGTGCTGTACGCAACACTGGTCGCCTGCGCCGGGCTGGCACTGGAGCGAATTCCCGAATACTACAGTATGGCCTTGTATTTCCTGCTGTTTTTCGGGCACTGTGTGTTCGTGATAAAAATCGACAAACTCACAGTAGAGCCCCACCTCTCGACCTGAAGGGACGCAAACAGTGAAACGAGAACCCGTGATCGCCGTGATCGGCCTGGGCTACGTCGGCCTGCCGTTGGCAGTGGAATTCGGCGGGCGCTACCCGACCACGGGGTTCGACGTGGACGCGAGCCGCGTGGACGAACTGCGCGCCGGCCACGACCGCACGCTGGAGGTCGAAGCCGAAGCGCTGGCCGCCGCGACGCAGCTGGGCTTTACCGCCAGCATCGCCGACATCGCCGGCGCCAACGTGTATATCGTCACTGTGCCCACCCCCATCGACGCCCACAACCAGCCGGACCTGTCGCCGCTGGCCGCCGCCAGCACCAGCGTGGGCGGGTTGCTCTCGCCCGGCGACGTGGTGGTGTTCGAATCCACCGTCTACCCGGGCGCCACCGAGGAGTTCTGCGTGCCCATTCTCGAGCGCGAGTCCGGGCTGCAATTCAACCGCGATTTTTTCGTCGGCTACAGCCCGGAGCGGATCAATCCCGGCGACAAGGCGCACCGGCTGTGCAACATCACCAAGGTCACCTCCGGCTCGGATGAAGCGACCGCGGAGTTCGTCGACGAGCTCTACGCCTCCATCGTCCAGGCCGGCACCTACCGCGCCCAGAGCATCCGCGTGGCGGAGGCTGCCAAGGTGATCGAGAACACCCAGCGCGACGTCAACATCGCGCTGATGAACGAGCTGGCGATGATCTTCAACCGGCTGGGCATCGAGACCTCCCACGTGCTGGAAGCCGCCGGCACCAAGTGGAATTTCCTGCCCTTCCGGCCGGGGCTGGTCGGCGGCCACTGCATCGGCGTGGACCCGTACTACCTCACCCACCGCGCCCAGGCCGCCGGCTACCACCCGGAGATGGTGCTGGCGGGCCGGCGCATCAACGACCAGATGGGCAGTTACGTCGCCGCGCAATTCATCAAGGCGCTGCTCAAGCGACAGATACAGGTGAAGGGCGCGCGGGTGCTGGTGATGGGCCTCACCTTCAAGGAGAACTGCCCGGACCTGCGCAACACCCGGGTCACGGACATCCTGCGCGAGCTGCGCGAGTACGGCGTGGAACTCGACGTCACCGACCCCTGGGTGGACCCGGCGGAGGCACGCGCGTTCTACGGCGTGGAGCTGCTGGAATCCCCCCCGGAGGGCGTCTACGATGGCATCATCCTCGCCGTCGCCCACAGCCAGTTCACCGGCATGGGCGCCGCGGCGGTGCACCGGCTGGGCAGCGGCAACCACGTGCTCTATGACCTGAAGCAGGTCTTCCCGGTCGAGGCCAGCGACATCAGATTGTAATCAAGGAGCGATACAAACCCTGCCATGAACATTCTCGTCACCGGCGCCGCCGGCTTCATCGGCTACCACGTCAGCGAATACCTGCTGGCGCGCGGCGACAGTGTGGTCGGCCTGGACAATATCAACGACTACTACGAGGTCAGCCTGAAAGAGGCGCGGCTGGCGCGGCTGCAGGGTCACGACAACTTCAGCTTCCTGCGCGCCGACCTCGAGGACCGCGCCGCACTGGAGAGGCTGTTCCAGGAGCAGCACTTCGACGGCGTGATCAACCTCGCCGCCCAGGCCGGCGTGCGCTATTCCATCGAAAACCCGCGGGCCTACATCGATTCCAACATCGTCGGCTTCATCAATATCCTGGAGTGCTGCCGCCACCACGGCACCGGCCACCTGGTTTACGCCAGCAGCAGCTCGGTGTACGGCATGAACACCAGCATGCCGTTTTCCGTACATGACAACGTCGACCACCCGGTCTCGCTGTACGCCGCCAGCAAGAAGGCCAACGAGCTGATGGCCCACACCTATTCGCATCTCTACGGCCTGCCGACCACCGGGCTGCGCTTTTTCACCGTCTACGGCCCCTGGGGCCGGCCGGACATGGCGCTGTTCCTGTTTACCCGGGCGATCATCGCCGGCGAGCCGATCAAGGTATTCAACCACGGCCGGATGCAGCGGGACTTCACCTTCATCGACGATATCGTCGAGGGAGTCGTGCGGGTGCTGGACAAGCCCGCGCAGGCAAACCCGGACTTCGACAGCGCGGCGCCGGACCCCGGCAGCAGCAGCGCGCCCTACCGCATCTACAACATCGGCAACAACCAGCCGGTCTTGCTGCTGGACTACATCGCGGCGATCGAGAAGGCGCTGGGAATGCAGGCGGAGAAAGAGCTGCTGCCGATGCAGCCCGGTGACGTCCCCGCCACCTACGCGGATATCGACGCGCTGGAGGCCGCGGTGGGCTACCGGCCGGCCACGCCGGTGGATGCGGGGGTGGCGAAGTTTGTCGAATGGTATCGGGATTACTACCGGGTCTAGCCGCTTATAGCTGCTCCGGGCACTGATTCCAGGCCTGCCCCCTAGCCCCGACTGCCGGGTGCCGGTACCTGTCCCGGCGGCAGGTTGTCCAGCACCGCCTGCGGGCGCTCGCGCACCAGCCGCCACGACTCCTCCTCTCCCACCAGTTGCGCCGCCGCCTCGCGGCCCTCGGCCAGCAGCGGCGCGCGGTTGCCGGTGTTGTGGGCATCGGTGGCCAGCAGGTGCACCACGCCGTCCTGCAGCAGGCGCTGCGCGGCGGCCTGCGGCCGGCTGCCGAAGCGGCCGGTGAGCGCGCCGGCGGTGAGCTGGACCCAGGCGCCCATGCGGGCAGCGTCGAGAAACTGCTGGTAGTGGGTGTCGATGTAGCGCAGTCGTTCCGGGTGAGTGATCACCGGTACGTAGCCCGCCGCGAGCAAGCGCTGCACCAGCGCAGGCAGGCCCGGGAGCGGCACATGGTGTGAAGGCTCGCAGAGAAAGTAGCGGCTGCCATGCAGCGTCGGGATCCGCCCGCTGCGCAGGTCGGGCAGCATTTCCGGTGTGATGCGCGCGTCGGCACCCAAAGTCAGTTCAAGTTCGACACCCGCATCCGCCAGCGCCCCGGCGAATTCATCGCGGGCGCGGGCTATACCCACCGCCTCGTTGTCGTAGCGCCCCGGGTGGATGTGCGGCGTGCAGGCGCAGGTGGTGATGCCGTCGGCGCTGGCCATGCGCGCCATGGCCAGCGCCGTATCGAGGTCTGGCGCGCCATCGTCTATGCCGGGCAACAGGTGGCAGTGCAGGTCGATCAAGTGTGGGATTCTCCTTACCGGCGCCCACTATAACCGCCGGTACGCGCCGGCGACAGCGTGCTATATTGCCGCCGATGACCAACTGGGATGCATTCCGCCTACTCTGCCGCAGCCTGGCCGGCGATGCGTCGGCACTGGCGTGTGCGCTCGCTGCGGACAACGTTCACCAGGTGTTGTCACAGGCAGCGCAGCGCGACCTGCTGCACACCCTCGGCGTACGCGTAACGGAACACCCGGCACCCGGCGAGCGGTGGTCCGCAGCGGCCCTCGCGCCGCTGCGGGCGGCGCTGGAGGACAACACCCGCCGCCAGATGCAGTTGCGGGCGCAGGCGGTAAAGCTCGCGCGCGCGCTCAATGCCGCGGGGCTGGAACCGGTGTTCCTGAAGGGCACGGCGCTGATGTGGGCCGAGCCGGCGCCGCACGCGGGGTTTCGCAGGCAACTGGACATCGACCTGCTGATGCCGCCGGAACAACTGGCGCCGGCGGCGCGCGCGCTGCTCGCCGACGGTTACCTTTTCTGCGACTACGCCCGGCCGCAGCCGGAGCTGTTCGACGACCCGCAGCGCGCCGCGCGGCTGGCGGCGCATCACCACCACCTGCCGCCGATGCTCAAACCCGGGCAGGGCGCCACACTGGAACTGCACCGGCACCCACTGCCGCGGCGCTTCCAGTCCCGCCTGCCGCTGCAGGCCTTTCTCGCCGGCAGCCGTCGAGAGCAGCGCCACGACGCCGTCTTCCACCTGCCGCATCCCGCGCTGCAGCGGCTCGCGCTGGCCTGCGGCGCCTTCGTCCACGACGGCTATGCCGCGCGCTGCGACTTCCCGGTTCGGGCCGGGCTCGATTACCTGGCCCTGCTGCAACAGGAGGCGGCCTTCGGCGCGGTGGCGCGCGAACCCGCCGCGCGTGAGCAGCAGGTGTTCGAGCAACTGGTCGCGGAACTGATGGGGCTGGAGGACGGGCAGCGCCGCTGCGCGCCCTGTGATGTCGGCGCCCGCCTGCAGCTATTGCGCTGGCGCCTGCAATCTCCCAGCGTGGCGAGCACGCTCGACCTGCAGGCGCGGGCGCGCCACCTGGGCGTTGCGCTGTGGTACAACAGCGCGAAACTGCCTGGCTACCTGCAGCGGCGCGCCGCGACCCTACTGCCGCAGCCCTGAGGCGCGCTGCTCGACTGCCGCGTCGATCACCGCCAGCGTGGCGTCGACGACCAGGCGCTCGTCGTAGGCGGCCGCGACGCGCTCGCGCCCGTTCTCGCCCAGCGCGCGCCGTTCGCCATCGCTCGTGGCGAGCATCCTCGCCATCGCCTGCGCCAGCGAGTCGGCGCTGCGGGGTTCGCACAGCATGCCGTTGAAGCCGTCGCTGACGATTTGCCGGCAGCCGGGAACGTCCGCGGCGATGACCGGCAAGCCCATGGCGCCGGCCTCGAGCAGGCTGCGCGGCATGCCCTCGCGATAGGACGGCAGCACCACGCAGTCCGCCTCGGCGTAGGCCTGCTCCATCGCATCAGACGGCCCCAGCCATTCCACCCAGGGACGCTGCGCCCAGGCCCGCAGTTGCGCATCGTCGATGGCGGATACGTTTTCTACGCCGGCGAAGCCGCGCAGCTGCAGGCGGAAGTCCAGGCCGCGCTCGCGCAGTTGTTCGCCCGCCGCCACCAGTTCGTACAGGCCCTTGTCCGCCAGCATGCGCCCGGCGTAGAGAAACGTGAAAGGCGCGCCCTGCACGCTGCGCGGGCGCGGCGCGAAGCGCCGCAGGTCTACACCCGAGCCCGGCAGCTGGCACAACTTGTCCGGTCTCACCAGGCGCTTGTCGAGCAGCAGGCGAAAGTCCTCCTCGTTCTGGCAGAACACGCGATACGCAAAGGGCTGGCTGGAGCGATACAGCTGGCGTACCACCGCGCCCAGCGGTCCGCTGCGGATAAACGCCGTACCCAGCCCGGAGACGTTGTTGATCGCCGGCACGCCCAGCGCGCGGGCGGCCCAGGTGCCGTAGACGTTGTTCTTGATGGTGAAATGCAGGGCGGCGTCCGGGCGCAGTTCGCGGTAGCAGCGGTAGAACTGCCGCAACACGGCGAGATCGCTCAGCGGGTTGCTGCCCTGGTTGTCCATCTGCAGCCCCCTCCACTCGCAGTCCATTTCCCGGGCCAGACGCTGCGAGTAGTCGTCTTCCGGAGACAGGCAGACCACCCGGTCGCCGCGCTCGCGCAGCGCGCGCAGGGTGGCGGCGCGGAAGTTGAGCAGGTACCAGGAGGTGTTGGCGGAGAGGGTGACGGTTTTCAATAGAACAGGTAATTTCTGTACGGCAACCAGTGTTCCGCGTGGTGGGCAAACGACAGCCAGACGCACATTACCGCGCCATAGTAGAACAGGGTGCCGAGATAGAGAAGGTTGAAGTTGCGCGCGTCGCGACCGAGCAGCGGCAGCCGTGCAAACAGGAACATCTGCAGCGGAATGAAGTACAGGGCGACGCGATCAACTGCGGTGGAGGAGGCGTACACCAGCGGCACCGTGAGCAGCGACAGCAGCGCCATCCACAGCCACAGGTTGCGCTCCTCGACCGATGAGAAAATGGATTTTCGATAGACCAGCAGCAGCACCGCCGGCACCGCATTCATCGCCACGCGGATCACCCCCCCTTCCGAGCTGTATTTGCCGCGCTCCACATAGGCATCCCAGAGTTCGGGAGCGGAGTCGAGCAGCAGCAGATAGAAGCCCAGCAGTCCGAGCACGCCGACCCAGATCGCCGTCCACCAGCGATTGCGCGACACCGACAGCGCCGCAATCGGCATCATCAACAGCGCGGATTTGTGAAACAGCGCCGCGCCCAGCACCATGCCGAAGAACAGCCGGGTGCGCCCCTGGCCCAACGCGGCGAGCGCCACCAGGACCAGGCCGAGGGCAACGCTTTGCCGCGTGTAGCCCATGGCGACCACCACCAGCAGGTAGGGAACGGAGACCGCCAGCGACAACCAGGGCAGTGGCTGCGCCGCGGAGAAAATCCCCACACCCGCCACCACGATCAGGGCGCAGGCCAGGTTCACCCAGTGAACCGACAACCCGCTCTGGTAGACCAGCCAGTTCAGGACGTAGTATGCGGGATCGCCCAGTTCCAGCACTTCGCGCAGGCGGAAATAGCGCATGGCCCGGAAGTGATCCAGGTAGTTGTACCAGTCCCCGCCGACCTCGTGGCGGAAGCCGATCGCGACGACCAGGATCGCCAGCGTCGCCAGCCACAGGTAGCGCCCCTGGCGGGATCGCTGGTAGCGGAATTCCACCGCCAGCAACGCGGGTACGAGGAACAGGCAGAAATAGACCCACACGGCGCCTATCCCGCTGCGGCCTGCGCTTGCACCGGGTCGGCCAGTACCCGGGCAATGCGATCAAGTTGCACGGCGACGTTGTATTGCCGCTCCACCGCGCACCGCCCCGCCCGGCCCAGCGCGATCCTCCTGTCCGGCGAGCGCACCAGTTCATCCAGCGCGGCGCGCCAGTCGTCGGCGGTTGCGGCGAGTATGCCGCAGTCGTTTTCGCCGACGATCTGTACATTGACCCCGACCGGCGAAGCGACGACCGGCAGTCCGCATGCCATGTACTGGATCAGTTTGTAGCCGCACTTGCCGCGTTCGAACGGGGCGTCGCGCAGCGGCATGATGCCGATGTCCATGCGCGCCAGGCTGTCTGCCTCGCTCTGTTCGCTCCACGGCAACGTGCTTACGCCCGGGTGGCGGAACTCGTTCGCCAACTGTTCGGAGACGCCGACCAGCAGCAGTTCCGCAACCCCCTGGCGACACAGCTCCAGCAGGATGGCGCGCAGCGGCAGCAGGTACTGTTCGGTGCTCGGCGATCCTATCCAGCCGATCACCGGCGGGGAGCGCAATCCGGGGGAGACCGGGCGATAGCGGTCCAGGTCCACCACGGTGGGAATTTCCACCACGGCGCGCGCGCCCTGCGCGCGGGCGTAACCGGCGATATAGGCGTTGCCGCAGACCACCGTGGCCGCGCTGCGCATGACGCTCGCTAACTTGTCGCCCAGCAGCTGCCGGACCAGCCGATTGCCCTGCTGGTAGCGGTGGAACACCGCGTCGTCGTAGTCGACGACAAGGGGTATTCCGCGCCGTGCGAGCAGGTGCTCGGCCAGAGCCGGCAGGTAGGGGAAGATTTCCTTTTCGATCCAGACGACGTCGTAGCGGGCGGCGCCGAACAGCACCCGCAGGCGCCGCAGGTAGGGTTGCAGGCGCAGCTGTTCCCTGCGCCCGCGGCCCGCATACAGGGCCTCCAGGTAGCGCTCGTCGAAGAACGGGCAGACGTCCACCTGGAAGCCGCGCCGTTCGAGCGGCGGCAGGAATTGCAGCGTGCGCAGGCGGCTGCTCGCGCCGTTGCGCGCATAGCGGCACAGCAGCAATACGCGCGTCATGCCCGCGCCTCCAGGCTGGCGTAGATGGCGCGGTAACTGTCGACGCCGTCCTGCAGCGAGAAATGTCGCTCGGCCGCCGCGCGACAGCGCCGTGCCACGGCGGCATCCCCGACCAGTCGGAGCAACTCGCGGGTCCCGCTGTCCAGCTCCGTCGGCGAGAATCCCGACACGGCGACGCCGACGGATTCGGACTCGAGTAGCTCGCCCATGTCACCCACACCGTGATTGGACAGGCAGGGCACACCCGAGGCGAGGAGTTCCGCCAGCCGCGTGGGGGCCGACGCCTGCTTGGAAAACGCTGGCGCGACAAAGAACACCGCCGCGTGCATCCTGTGCAGGTAAGCCGGCACCTCCGCCCAGGGTACGCCGAGCAGCTCCACGCAATCCTCGGGCACGCCGGCGCCCTGCAGGCTGCACTGTATCAGCGGGTGCTGGCCGCGGTTGATCACCAGGAAGCGCGCGTCCCCGCGCTGCCGCTTCAGCTGCGCGAACGCCCTGGCGACTTCGTCGAACCGGTACCAGGTGCCCACCGAGCCCAGGTAACCGATGGTCAGGGGGCTGGCTGGGGGCGCGGTTGGCGGCAGGCGGAAGCGTTCAAGGTCCACACAGGTGGGGATGACCGTCACCGGCGGTGGGCTATCCTGCAGGGCCTCCATGCCGAGCAGGACGTCCCTCGCCCGCCGCGTGAGCACGACAATATGATCCGAACTGCGCAACAGGCCCAGTTCGAGGCGCTTCATCGAGCGGTACAGCCATCCGCCGGGCCGCCAGAGACCGGCATCCGCGCGCTCGTCGACCCAGAAGCCGCGGGTGTCGAACAGCAGGGGGACCCCGCGCCAGCGTCGCAGCAAACTGCCGATCACCGCGGGTACGTAACTGCGGGCGTGAAACGCGCTCACCCGGCGGCGGTCGGCGATCGACGCGGCGGTGCGCAGCCCGGCGAATACGTCCCAGGCCGTCGCCAACAGCGAAAATTTCTTGTGGTATTTCAGCGGATACCAATGAATACCTGCGTTGCGAATCCGCGCCGCCATGGCATTGCAGAGCGCCTCGTCGCCCATCAGCGCCGGCTTTTCGAAGGAGATCAGGTGCACCTCGCGCTCCGGGCAAAGCCGCTCCATGTAGGCGAGCACCTGCGACTGCCCGAGCGGTTCCAGCATGCCGGTATAGCTGCAATAAATGATCGCCGCGCTCATTCCGATGCCTCTTGCGGGAAGATCAGGGCGAGGTACTGACGGGCAATCCGGTCGGCGGTGAAATCGAGCGCCCGGCGTTGCTGGTGACGGGTATCGACGGGCCGGGCCAATCCCTCGAGGATCGCGCGGGACAGCGCGCCGGTATCGCCCACGGGCACCAGCGCGCCGTATTTTCCATCCTCCAGTATCTCTCGCGGGCCGCCGGGACAGTCCGTGGCGACGACCGGCAGGCCGTGGGCCAGCGCCTCGACGATGACGTTGCCAAACCCCTCCCAGGACGAGTTCAGCACGAACAGGTCGGCTGCGGCATACCAGGGATAGGGGTCGTCTGCATAGCCGGGCAGTTCCACGTCGTCCTGCAGGTTCAACGCCGCCACCAGCGCCTCCAGTCGCGGGCGCAGGCCGCCCTCGCCGAGAATGACCAGCCGCGCGACACGCTGCGCGCGCACCGCGGCGAAGGCCTCGAGCAGTTGCGCCTGGTTCTTGACCGGCTTCAGGTTGCCCACGCTGAGTATCGTCGGCGGCGTTGTCGCCCCGCGCCCGGCTGGCGAGCGCGCCTCGGCCGGCGGGCTCGCCGGCGCGACCGGGTTGCCGATCACCGTGAACGAATTCCCCCGGATTGCGCCCAGTGCCGCGACGTCTCTCGCCACATCCGCCGAGACGGCGATACGGTCCGCGGCGCGCGGATAGGTGAGGTGTATGCTGGTGCGCAACAAGCAGCGGTGCATAACACCCCTGTTTTTATAAGCCAGAGAGTAGCACGTGTGGTCGCTGACCAGTACGCGGCTCGGCCCGCCGGCAAGGCGCGCGGACAGCACGGCGATACTGGTCAGCGGCCACATGCTGGCCAGCAGCACCGCAGGCGCGGCCTCGCGCAACCAGGCGGCCAGCGGCAACAGCGCGCCGCGCAGGCGATCCACCCCCAACTCGACGACCTCGACCCCTTCGCCCAGTGCGTGCAGCAGTTCGCCCCGCGCCCTCAGCAGCACGAACACCACGCGGTAGCCCTCCCGGACCCACTCCCGCGCGAGGCGCACGGCCACCTGTTCGGCGCCGCCGCCGCGCAGGTCGGGGAGCAGTATCGCGATATCGGCAGCGGCCTTTGTGGACGGCGTATTCATGATGCGCGGCGCTGCGGCGTCGTGGGCACGTTCAATCCCCCGCGGCAGGCAGCGGCGCATCGCGGTGCCATCCCAGGGGGGAGCTGTCGATACCCAGCGTTTTGCGGGCGGCCCACCACAGCACCAGGTTCCAGCAGGCCATCGAGATACCCAGGGCCGCTGCGGCGCCCGGCACCCCGTGCTGCGGTACCCACAGGGTGCAGAGCAGCACATTCAGCAATGTCGCGACGAACAGGCCCCTCAACGTGACGCGCTCGTGGCCGGTCATCACCAGCAGCGCGGCGACACTGCCGGTGAGGAAGTTGACCGCCTGGCCGAGGACGAGGTAGCGCAGGGGCTGCCCGGACGCGAGGTAGGACTCGCCGAAACAGACCCGCAACAGGGGTTCCGCCCAGACCAGGTACAACGCGGCCAGCGGCACCGAGAATACGGCAATCGCCCGGGACGTGCGTGTCGCCAGCGCACGCAATTCCCGCGAGCGGCCCTGGATAAAATACCGGGCAAAATAGGGGCTGGCGACCGACGACACCACCTGCAGCACCAGCGGCACCAGCACCACGGCGGAGGCCGCCACCCTGTAGATACCGACCTCCTGCGGGCCGCGCACGAAGCCCAGCATCAATACATTGATCTCGCTGTTGATCAACTGCAGGCCCGCCACCAGCGCCAGGGTTGCCGCGGAGCCAAGCCAGGCGCGGCTGCAGCCCGCGCGCAGGCCCGCACCCGACAAGGCAGCCGGGCGAAACCTGTGCAGCAGGGCGGCGCCGACGGCGAAGGTGAGCGCGGCGGCAACGACATGCGCCGCCATCGCCGCAAACGGCTGCAGTTGCCACAGCCAGGCGAGCAGGCCGAGCAGCAGCAGGAAGGACAGTGGCTGCACCAGGGTCTCCGGAAGCTGCCCGATGGCTACCCGGCGCAGGCCGCGCAGCGCAGCGCCGCGCAGCGCGCTGAGCGCAAAAAGGGGCAGCAGCGCGAGACCCCAGAGTATCACCGGCCGGACACCGCCGGGGAACAACCCCGGCAGCGCCTCAAGCGACAACAGCGCGAGTAGCGCCAGCGCCAGGGAGAGGCCGAACGCCAGGCGCATCGACCAGCGCCAGAGCGTATTGATCAGCGGCCAGTCGGCGACAGCGTGGGCGCGCGCGGTCTCGCGCTCTACCAGCACGGGCAGCCCCAACTGGACGGGAATGGCCATCACCATGACGATGGACAGCGCAAACGAATACGCGCCGTAGCCTGCGGGCCCCAGCAGGCGCGCGAGGAGTACCGCGATCAGGAAGCGCAGGGAGAGGTTGGCGATGCGCAGGCTGAAACTGGCCACCACCGAACGCAGGGCCACACGCTCCCCGGCGTCAGGTACTGCCCGCTGCACCAGCTGGAGCATAAGTGATCCGTTCGCCCTCATCGCCGGGAGGGATTCAACTGCCGGTGTTCTCGCCGTAATAGGCGTCGCCATGATAGTAGGAGTACCGATCCGCGCTGCTCTTGCGCAACTGGTTCAGCACCACCGCGACATGCACGTCGGTCGCGGCGCGCAGGTCAGCCATACCCTTGCGCGCCTGGGTCGCCGACGTGGAATCGGCCTTGACCATGTAGATGACGTAGTCGGCGTAGGAGGCGAGCACCTTGGCGTCGCTCACCGCCTGCACCGGCGCCGAATCGATCACGATGCGGTCGAAACTCTCGCGCAGTTGCCGCAGCGCGGCGACGAATTTCTGCGAACTGATCATCTCCAGCGGGTTGGGCGGGATCAGGCCGGCGGGCATGACGTGCACCTTCAACTCGTCGAGATACTCGATACAGTCCTCCAGCTCGGCACTGCCGGAGACGAAATGTGACAACCCCTTGTGGCCCGCCGCCAGCCCGCATTCCGCCGCCAGGCTCGGGCGCCGCAGGTCGGCGCCTATCACAAGGGTGCGCTCCATCTGCCCGAGGGCGGCCGCCAGGTTCAGCGAGAATACGGACTTGCCCTCCGCCGGAACGGTCGAGGTGACCAGCACCACTTTCGGCGGGGCATCCAGGTCGCTGAGCAGCAAGCCGGTGCGCACCGTGCGGATGGATTCGGCAAAATTGCCCGCGGGCTCCTGCCAGAACTGCGGGAAGCGGCCCTGTGCGTCGGTCTTGACCCGCGGGACGACGCCGAGCAGCACGGCGCCGAGCTTCTCCTGCACGTCCTCCTGGCGCTTGATCGCGTTGTCGAGGATATCCAGGAGAATGGCGATGACGCAGCCGGCGACCAGCGCGAGGAGGAATGTGACCAGCAGGATGCGGCGTTTTTTGGGCCTTTCCGCGCGGGTCGGTACCGTTGCGCTGTCGACGATCCGGGCGTGGGGCTTTTCGAAATTGCCGGTCTCGCTGATGCTTTTGATCCGCGTCAGAAAAACATCGTACAGCTGCCGGTTGGTATCGACATCCCGCTGTAGTTCCTGCAGGCGGAACTCGATCCGGTTGAAGCGTTGCAGTTCACTCTTGCTCGACTCCCAGGTGGCCTGCAACTCGCGCTCGGTACGCAGGGCGACCTCGTATTCGCGATTGATGCCCTTCACCACCTTGCGCACTTCCCGCTCGAGGTCGTTGTTGGCGGATTCCAGGTCGGATTGGGCGGCGATCATCCTGGGATGCTTCGGCCCGTAGCGCTTGGCGAGTTCGGCGACCCGGCGCTCGGCCTCCGACTGGTTGCGCTTGAGGTCGCGAATGAGTTCGTGCTGCAGCACCGCGGGCACCGTCATCAATTCTTCGGTGCTGGGGTCGTGCATGTTCTGCACGTCCTCCTTGATGTTCTGGGCTTCGATGCGCGCCCGCCGGGCATCCTCCAGGCGCTGCGACAGCATGGACAACTCGTTGCTGCCCGGGCTGGTTTCGCCCTCGATGCTGACCAGTCCCTCCCGCTCGCGGAAGTCCTGCAGGGCCTCTTCGGAGCTGCGCAGCTGGTCGCGCAGGTAGGAAAGTCGCTCGTCGAGCCACTCGGTCGACTGCACAGTGCCGGCGGTGCGCTCCTCCAGGTCGGCGGCGATAAATTCCTCGGCCACCGTGTTCACGATCCGCGCTGCCAGTTTCGGGTCCGTCGCCTCGAAACTGAGATGCGCGAGGTAGCTGTACTCGACCGGCTCGACCTGCACACCGCCGGCCACCGCGGCGGTCGTGGCGGCAATCGCCCTGGCTTTCTCCTGCTCCGGGCTCAGCTGCTCCGGCGGTTCCTGCTCGCGGGCGGGCAGCAACGTGCGCAGGCTGAAGTCGCCGAAAAAGCGCTTGAGTACGCCGTCGTCATCGCTCCCGGCTTTCTCTGCGGGACCGGCGAAGTAGGGGTTGTCCTGCAAATCCAGGCGCCGCACCACGCGCTCGGCGATGCTGCGACTCTTCATGATCTCAAACTGCGTCTGGTAGTAATCGTAGTCTCGGTAGTTCCAGCGGGCATCCTCCATGCGCATGGCATTGCCGTCCTGGGTTTTCAGCTCGACCGAGGCGCTGGCCCGGTACACAGGCTGCAGGGAAGAGACGTAAAGCGCGGTGGCGAGAGTGACCACGAACACCAGGCCGAGGATGCCCCACTTGTAGCGCAGTACCGCGTGCAGCAGCCGGTCGATGTCAATGAAGTCGCTGCCCGGTTCGGCCTGGGGCAACGGTGTGAGCAATGGGCCTGCGCGATTCATCAGAAAAAGGTGTCTTCCACGGTGATTATGTCTCCCGGCCGAACTTCGTAATCGAGCCCGACCTCGCGCTCCTTGCGGTCCGGGTCGTCATCGGGAATCACCTGCAGTGTCTTGCGGTTGGCCCGCTCGGTAAAGCCGCCGACCAGCGCGATGGCCTTGCGCAGCGTCAGCCCGGGCTGGAAATCCACCGCGCCGGGATTCCTGACTTCCCCGTTGACGAAAAAGGGCCGGTAGCGCTGGATGCTGACGGAAACCCGGGGGTCCACCAGATAATCGGGCTTGAGGCCGTCGATCAGCCTCTGCTGCACCTCGGCCACCGTGCGTCCTGCTACCCGCAGCTCACCCAGGAAGGGATAGGCGATGCGACCGTTCTGGCCGACCAGCAGGTTTTCGAACGTCAGGTCCGGCTCACCGTACACGTAGATGCGGATGCTGTCGCCGGCGTTGAGCGTGTAGGTCGAGTCCTGGGCGTGGACGCCCGGCATGAACATCACGGCCAGCAATAGCAGGAAGTATCGAATCATTTGTTTATTGTCCCGAGTCCGGGTCCAGACGCGCGTCGCCGCCCCCGCTCGCATGTTCACGTACGCGATCCAGGGCGGCCAGCTGCCGCCCCGCTTGCGCCTGCAGGTCCGCGCCCGCCCCGGCCATGCTGGCGTATTCTACCAGTTTGACCCATCCTGCGCGGTCTGCCGGCCGCAGCTCGAGAGCACGATACTGTGCCTCCAGCATCCGCCCTGCAAGGGCTTCGCGCTCTTCCGGCGCCCCGGACCAATAGCCTTCCCAGGCCAGCTGGGCAGCGCGCAGCGCATGGTAATACGGATTTTCAGGCGCTTCCGACAGCAGCTGAGCAATGCCCCGGTCCACCCGGGACCGGGTGGCGGCGCCTGGCATGTAACCCGCGCGCCCCCAGAAGCTGACTTCTGTCTCCAACGGGGTAAACGCCAGGTTGGCCCACAGGCCCCTGGCCGCCACCACCGCAAGGTAAACGAGCAACAGCGCGGCCGCTGCGGCGGTCACTCTCGCAGCAAACCCGGGCCGCCCGGCTTCAGAGACTGAAGACCGCTTCGACGAAGTAGACATTCCGGTCGTAGTCCAGCTCGGAGACGGTCGAATCGCGCTGTTCGTACCGGTAGCCGCCACCGAGGTCGAACCAGCGGGCGAATGAGCGCGAATAACTGGCCTCAAGCCACCAGCGGTCATCGTCGCGATCGGAGCCGGCGAAGTCATCCTCGGCGAACAGTAGTTTCAGGTTGGTAGTGGAGCGACCACTCCACTGGTGATTCCAGGATGCGGTGTATTCCTTCGAGTCGATGGCGTCACCCCTGGCATTGGTCTCCCGGGTAAAACGTCGCGTGGCCAGGCTGAGCACCGAGTAGGAACGCGGCAGGTATTCCATGTCCACCTCCCAGGAGAAGCCCTGGTCGTTGTCGCGTCCGCTGGAATCGTAGCTTCGGTCATACCAGCCGAGCCGCACGCTGCCGGTTGTCCTGGCGCTGGCTTCCCACTGTGCGCCGAGGAAATAGTTGAACTCTTCGCTGTCGTAGCTGCCGCTGGGGTTCAGGGGGTCCCGCTTGTCGTAGGCAGTGTCGGCGTACCGCACTTCCGCCAGCAGGTCGGTGCGCGGCGCCAGCGCCCAGAAGAAAGTGCCCTTCGCGGCATTCTGCTCGTAGTCGCGGAACCGCGTAAACGTCCGGTAATTTTGGTACTCGCGGTCGTAGTAGTCGTAGGCCAGATTCAGGCGCCCCCCGGAACCGCGTGTGCCGTAAGTGTAGTCGCCGCCGTATCGCATCCAGTCCACTTCCACCGGATTGTCGGTCAGGCCCGACAGTTCGCCTTCGATCAGGCCGGAGCCGCGCTCCTCGTGCCCGTTGAAATATTCCCCCCTCAGGTTGAGGGAATTGCGGGCGGTGAACTCCTGGTGCAGGTCCAGTTGCAGGTTGTGGTCGGTGAAGTCGTCATCGCCGCTCTTGCTGTAGCGGTAATCTTCGAGCTTGTAAGTCAGCGAATAGGTATTCAGGCCGTTCTGTACCCAGGCCTGCACCTCGGGCCTGGTCTCCAGCACCCAGGAGGAGAGCTGGTCGGTTTCGGTGCGAAACAGGTTGTCCGTGTAGTAGGATTCGACGTTGAGGGTTGGAGTAATGAAAACGGGCCCTGCCCGCATGGGCGCCGGCTCTACAGCGATTGCCGTTGACGCCCAGGCACAAGCCAGCAACGGCAACTTCCTGATGTCGTGCATAAGGGTGCTTCTTGTCATCCAGTGTCAGAACCTGCGGCCTTGTTTTGCAGGGAAGCGGCCGTTTGCAGGCATTATATCCAACCAGCATATCAGCTCAACGCGCGGGCACCACAGTTTTCCGATGCCGCGCCAGCCCCTGGTTCCCGTCACCGCCTTCCCCGCCCGGCGGCGACAAGCCCCTGGCAGCCGCGGCCAGCCCGAGCAGGGCGCAAAATGTCACCGCGTTGGCGGGCACCTGCAGGTTGAAATCCCCCAGCGAATGCAGCAGTGCCCAGACCACTGTCATGGTTGCGGCGAACCCTGCCCCCCTGTAGAGCGCCGTACCCCGACGCTGTGCGCCGACCGCGGACCACAGGCTGAACAGCACGGCTGCGCCCAGCAGCGCGACCGCGGGCAAACCGAGCTCCGCGGCGAGTTCCAGGTAATCGTTGTGGGCGTGATCGTAATAGCCACCGAGCATGGGCCCCTGGTAATTCGGGAATATCCCGTAGAAGGAACCACCGCCGCTGCCGGTGAGCGGGAAGTCGGCCAGGTAATCCAGGCCGTACCGGTCCGCCCAGTAGCGCGAGACGGCCTCCACCGGCTGGCCTTCCAGCTGCTCGAGCCGGTCTACCAGCCGGTCCAGGCCAAACCAGCGACCGAGGATGAGCACATCCACCAGCAGCAGGCTGCCGAGGAATACCACCACGCGCCAGGAAAAACGGCGCCCGGTGAGTACCGCGACCACGCCGGCGACCCCGAGTGCGGTGAAGAAGGCGAGGTTGCCCAGGCGCGAACGGGTGAGCACCAGCGCGACCACCATCACCGCGAGGTAGACTCGCAGGCGAATCTTGGGGCTCAGCAACAGGCGCAACCAGCGCTCCAGGCGCTCGCGCCAGTCGCCCGGGTGGTGGCGATCCAGCTGCGAGAGCAGCAGGCCTGTGCCCGCCGCAAGGCACATTACGAGGTACCCGGCCAGGTGGTTGCGATTGACGAAAGTGCCCGTGGCCGAGCCGAGACCGCTGTATTTCTCGACAAAAAACCCGAACTCCAGGCCGGTCAATACCATCATCGCCCCGTAAACCGCCTGCAGCGTTCCGCTGAAGACCAGCACCTGCAGGAACAGGCGCATGCGGCTGGGGGAATTCACGGTGGCTATCGCCAGGAAAAAACCGAGCGTGGCGGCGCACCCGCGGAGCAGAAAATAGCGCGTCGCGGCGGGATCCAGCGAGAGGGACATGGGCCCCGCAATGGCTTGCCAGGCGGAGGCTTGCGGGGACAGCGCCTCGAGCCATGCCGGCGGCAGCGGCACCATCTGCAGGAAAACCCAGGCCTGCACCAGCACCAGCAGGAGCAGTACCGGCCAGGCGACACGCCACACCCCCCGCCCGATCGCTGCCTGGCCGGCCGCGGCCAGCAGGCACCAGGCCGCCGCGGGAACGGCCAGCAGCAGGCACAACAGCGATCCGGCCCACTCGCGATTCGAGGCAAATGGCAGGGGAGCCCAGACCAGCAGGGCGAGATAAATGGCAAAAACGGCCGCATCCAGCCGGCGGCCACCCATGCGGATCGAAGTCAATCGCGAATCGCGTCGCAGTGTGCTCAGTTGGACGGGCTGACGGGGAGGGTCGGGCGGGTCGGCAGGCCGGGGAAGGAAGTACCGCCCCTTTCGACGCCGAGAACGGTACCGGCGGAGGCGCCGCTGTCGGAGGTGATGTACATGGGCGGCGGGGCGGACCAGTCGCGATCGCCGGGTTGGCCACAGGCGGTGCTTGCGTAGGTCTGCACCAGCATGTGCACCTGCCTGGTGAGCAGGTCATCGCCCGCAGCCACCGCCAACGCGGCGCTGCCGACCCCCTCGGCCTGGGCGGTATCCCGCGCCGCGCAGATTCCCGCGTGCGCCAGCTTTACCCGGGCATCGGCATCGTCGACCGCGGAAACCGCCAGGGCGGTCGCATCGCCTAGGCTGCGCCCATCCTCCACCAGCATCTTGATGATGCCGTCCGCAGAGGTGTTGCCCACTGCAGCCACGGTGGCACTGCGCGCCGCCTCGTCACTCATACGTGCCATCGCCGGCCCGGCGACTGCCACAGACAGGCCAACGGTCAGTAAAAGGAGGGACTTGCGCATGGATCACCTCTGGACGGGTGCGGTTTCCTGCAATTCTAGCAACTCAAGCGGTTAAAACCCTAATTACCCGTGCATTGGGCGCCTGCCTGTTCGGCATTCGGCGCCACGTCACCGGGGACCGGGTCCGCTGGCGACGGGGCTTGCGCTGCGCCCCAACAATAGGTGGCCAGTACCTTGTAACGCGGCTGTGCGCCGGCTCCGATGACGATGGTGTCGCCACAGCACAGCCAGGCATGAGCCAGCGGCTCGCCTGCAAGCTCACGCCGGACACCGAGGCAGATGCGTCCGTCAATCCGCTCGCGCGCCAACATCGACTGCAGTGCCAGCACCTGCACCATGCAGCTGCTGGGCCAGGGGGTATATCGCGCCGCGACCGCGACCAGGTACCCGAGCCGGGTTGCACGCACCAGCGCAGACGGGGAACAGGGCTGCGGCGGCGCTTCCCCGCGATGGAGTCGCAGGCCCGATGACAGGCGCCGGAATCCCCGCAACCAGAGCGCAAGGAAGTAACAGCCGAGCAGGATCCAGGCCCGGCCCAGCATCAGTTTGCTGCGCCAGTCCAGCGCGAGAAATTTTACGTACCGTGAAGCCAAGGCTGGCCCGCCACCGTCCAACTGGATACGCTGGCACTCTAACAAATTCCCGAGACACAGCGGAACAGGACGATCCATGCAATTCCGCCAATTGCTCCCCTACCTGGCGCCCCACCGGCGCGCCCTGCTGCTGATGACCGCCCTGTTGCTGTGCGGCAGCCTGCTGTCCCTGGCCAATCCGTGGATCGCCGGATTGCTGACCGCCAGCGTACTGGGCGAGGAGGGCAGCCGGTTCTCGCCGCAGGCGCTGCTCGCTTTCTGGTTGCTGCTCATGGCACTGGCCAGCGTGGTCAGTTTCAGCACCAGCTACCAGATCGGCGGAGCCGGCGAGGACATCACGGCGCGCTTGCGCTCCCGGCTGTACCAGCACCTGCAGGCGCTGCCCCTGCACTACCATCAACAGCGCAGGTCCGGGGAGACCCTGAGCCTGCTGGGCACCGATGCCGCCATCATCGCCAGCTTCGTGACGGACACCCTGGTCCAGCTGCTCCCCGCTCTCGCCACGTTTGGCGGCGCATTCGGGCTGATGCTGCTGCAGGACGCGGGAATCGCGCTTTTCGCACTGCTGTTGCTGCCGGTCTACGTGCTGGCGATGAAGCTGCTCGGACGCCGGCTGCGCCCGGTCTCCGCCGCCTGGGTCCAGGCAAACAGCGAGATGATCTCGGTGGTGGAGGAAAATCTCGGCCTGCTGCCGGCGATCAAGGCATTTACCCGCGAGTCCCACGAGCAGGGACGATTCGACGCCGTCAACAGCGCGTTGCTCGGCATCAGCCGGCGCCAGCTCAAGCTCGGCTCTGCCATCGGCCCGGCGATCGGCCTGCTCGGCGGCTTCGGCCTCGTCGGGCTGCTGTGGCTGGGCACATCGCATGTCGAGGCGGGGAGCCTGGAGGCCTCGCAGCTGGTAAGCCTTCTCCTCTACGCCATGTTGATGATCAGTCCCCTGCGCAGCCTCGCCAATGTTTACGGGCGCGCGCAGCTGGTGCGCGGCAGCGCACAACGCATTGTCACCTTCCTCGCGGAACAGCCCGAACCCGACGACCGGGGCAGGGACGAACTGCCGGTGACCCGGGGGCACATCCGTTTCGAGGAGGTCGGTTTCAGCTACCCTGGAAGACCTCCGGTCCTGACGGCATACAACCTGGACATCTCTCCCGGGGAAACCCTTGCGATCACCGGGGCAAACGGTAGCGGGAAGTCCACGCTCGCCCACCTCCTGCTGCGCTATGCCGACCCCGACAGTGGCCGGATAACGATCGACGGTATCGACCTGCGCGACGTCACCATTGCCAGCCTGCGCGCGCAAATCGGCCTGGTCGCACAGAGTGTGTTGCTGCTCAACGACACGGTGGCGGCAAACATTGCCTATGGACGTCCCGGGGTGGAGCGGGAGGAAATCGTCGCAGCGGCCCGCGCCGCACATGCGCACGCGTTCATTACCGCCCTGCCCGACGGCTACGATACGCTGATCGGCGACCAGGGCATCCGCTTGTCCGGGGGCCAGCGCCAGCGCCTGTCCCTGGCGCGAACACTGCTGAAAAACCCCCCGATACTGATTCTCGACGAGGCAACCTCCATGTTCGACCCCGCCGGCGAGCAAGCCTTTATCGCTGAATGCCACGAACTCCTGCAGGCCAGGACCGTCATCCTGATTACCCATCGCCCGGCCAGCCTGGCGCTGGCGGACCGGGTGATCGAGCTTGGCTGAAGCGCGCCTGTGAACGCCAGCAATCGCGGACTACCCCGCCACCGGAAGCGCCCCGCATGAGCGGTATCTGCGGCCTGTGGTCATCCAGCGGAGCGATATCGAGCGAGCAACTGGCGCCGGCGATGGCAGCGTTGCAGCGCCGCGGCCCGGACCGCAGCAACAGCCGGGATATACAGGACTGCGCCCTCGGCCATACGCTGCTGGCAACCACAGCCGAGGCCGCCGCCGAAAACCTGCCACTGGTCGACGCGGCATCCGGCTGCGCCATCACCGCCGATGCGCGGCTGGATAACCGCGAGGAGTTGCTGCGCTTGCTGATGCCGCGGGAAGCGGGGCGAACGCCGGGGGACGCCGAGCTGATACTGCGCGCCTACCTGGCCTGGGGAGACGCCTGCGCGACACGATTGTTGGGCGATTTTGCCTTCGCCATCCATGACAGCCGGCGGCGCCGGTTGTTTTGTGCCCGCGACCCCTTCGGGGTCCGCCCGTTCTACTACCACACCGCCGGTGACCTGTTCGCGTTTGCCTCGGAGGCGGATGCACTGGCGGCGCTGGAGCCGGTACCGGCACGGCTGAACGAGGCCCGCATCGGCGATTTCCTTGTCGAGCCGCTCGAAGGGTTGGACCTCTCCAGCACCTTTTACAGGGACATCTTCCGGCTTCCCCCAGCCCACTGCCTGCGTGTCGATGCTGCCGGCAGTGTCCTGCAACGCTATTGGGAACCCGCGGCCGGCCCCGAATTGCACCTGGCTTCGGACGACGACTACGCCGGGGCCTTTCTGGAAGTCTTCGCGCAGGCCGTCAGCTGCCGCTTGCGCGGCCACCGCGGTGTAGGAGTATTGATGAGCGGCGGCATCGACTCGACCGCCGTGGCCAGCGTCGCGGCACGCGAGCTGTCGCGCCAAGGCTGCGGCCCGCTCGCCACGTTCTCTGCCGTGGCCGCCAACGGGCAGGCCTGTGTAGAGAGTCTCGCAATCCGCCTGGCGCAGACCATGCCCGGGCTGCAAGCCCACACGCTGGATGAGCGTGAGCTGCAGCGTCTCGCACCCGGAATGGTCGATGCCCTTGCGCAGGCGGGTGAGCCCTTCGACGGACACATGACGCTGGTTCATGCCTGTTACCGGCTGGCCCGGGAGCAGGGGGTTCGCGCTGTCCTCGATGGCGTTCCCGGCGATAACGTATTGTCCGAAGGTGGCTTCCTGGCGCGGCAGTTGCGAGCCGGCCACTGGCGGCTGGCTTACCGCGAGGCCCGATTGCAGAACGAATTCTGGCGGGGCGCCTACCCGCACTGGCCGGAGTTGCTGCGGGCTGCGCGCAGCGCTTTCACCCCCGAGATCGCCAAGCGCGGCGGCCTGCGGCTGCTCGAGGGGTCGCGCGCTCGCCGGCTGGCCCGGCGCGCCGTATCCAGACAGTCGATCCGCGCTGACTTCGCAGCGCGAATCGACCTGCCCGCACGCCTGTCCCGACTGGCCGGCGGCCCTCGGGTGCCGGTGTACCGACCGCTCGGGGAGATGACGGCGGCGTCCCTCGGCCACCCGTGGCTGGTAACCGGTATCGAGCGCTACGGCCGCGTCGCCGCAGCACTGGGATTGGAACCCCGCCATCCCTGGCTGGATCGCCGGCTGGTTGAATTCTGCCTCAGGCTGCCGGGCGAACAGTTGCTCGCCGGAGGCTGGCCGAAAGCGATTCTGCGCAGGGCGATGGCGGGGCACCTTCCCGGGGAGTTGCGTTACCGGCGGGGCAAGGAACACCTGGGCGCGCGGTTCAGCGCGGCACTGCTGCAGGCGGCAGGCCCCGAACTGCAGCGGGCACTCACCCCTGCGGTATTGGAACGGCTGGACCGGTATGTCGACCTGCAAGCGCAGCAGGCAGTACCCGGCGCCGACCGGGGTGGGCTTTCGCCAGACCTCACCTGTCTCGCTCTATGGCTCGCCCAACGGCGTTTCGAAGGCTAGCCGGCGGTACTGCGGCCATGGCTTCTGTGCTAATCTCGCCAACACAGCCAAGATCAGCATGAACCAGGAATTTTCGCGATGGCGCAGGCAGGCGACAAGCAATCCGGGCCGGTAGCACCCCGCACACGCTACACCACTCCACAGCTGAAAAAATTCGGATCAGTCCAGGCCAATACCGCCAGCGGCAGCAGGGGAAGTACCGAAAACAAGGGCAACGACTTCCAGCCCTCCAAAGTACGACTCTGATCCCCCACCCAACTCCCGCCCGCCAATGCGCTACCTGTTCGGCCCCGAAGTTCTGCTCAGCACGCTAGACCTCGCGCCACTGCCAGAGCAGGACGGGCACTCCACCGGCAAACAGCCGATCTCGATTTCCCTCGGCCCGTCGCCGCAGGCCGGGGCAAGCCATTGCCGCATGGAACTGGAGAACGGTGACGAGGCCTGGGTAGGCCCACGCTGCGACCAGGTGCAACTGGTTCGCCGCGCATACAGTGCGGACAGCTTCCTGCGCCGCGAACTGCTGGACCACCTGCTGCCGCGACTGCTGGACGGCCGCGGTCACCTGGTGCTGCACGGTGCGGGCGTGGACTGCGATGGCGCGGCGATCATCCTGCTGGGTGCATCCGGCAGTGGAAAATCCACGCTGGGCGCCGGTTTGCACCTGCGCGGCATGCAGTTGCTGGGTGACGACGGGCTGGTCATCCAGCAGGACGAAGGTCCTCCTACAGTCATGCCGACCTACCGCAGCCTGCGCCTCTGGGGAAAAAGCCTCGCCGCGTTGTTCCCCGGGGACGAGGCGTCCATACCCCTCGATACAAAGGCAACACCCGGGCACTGGCCAACCGGGCAAGCAATGTCTCCCGCGATTCCTGTCGCCGGGTATTTCCTGCTCGATCGGCGCAACACCGGCACTCCTCGCGTCGAGCTTCTCCGCCCTCAGGAAGCGTGCATGGCGCTGATATCCAATGCCTTCCAGCTAGACGCGACCGCCCCACTGCGCGCCGCGGGTCGCATCGCGCAGGCAGCGCGCGCCTGCGAATCAAGTCCCGTGTACCGGCTGAGCTACCCGCGTGAATTCGGCCAGATAGACCGTGTGCGCGACACCATCCTCAACTGCCTCGCGCTCGCGCAGGGCACCCGCGCCACAGGCGCCGAGCCGGTGGCGGCCAACTGATGGGTGATACACCCAAAGCGTATTCGATCAGCGCCTACGGCGACATGATCACAGACGAGTCGCGCATGTCGGCCTATCTCGCTGCCCTGGAGGCCACAGTGAAGCCCGGGTGCACGGTGCTCGATATCGGCGCCGGCACCGGAATCTTCTCACTCCTCGCCTGCCGGCTTGGCGCGGGCCTGGTTTACGCGGTCGAACCCGATATCGCTATCGACGTGGCCAGGCAAATAGCCGTGGCCAACGGCCTGGAAGACCGGATCCAGTTCCACCGCGACATTTCGTCGGCACTCTCACTCAATCCGCGGGCCGATGTGGTGGTCTCCGACCTCCACGGTGTCCTGCCCCTGCTGGAGCGCCACCTGCCCACCATTATCGATGCCAGGCAGAGGCTGCTCGCCTCGGGCGGCCAGCTGATTCCCAGCCGCGACCACCTCTGGGCGGCACCGGTGTGTTCGAGCGAGGCTTTCCGCCGGGTTGCGGCACCCTGGCTCGACAATGCCTACTCACTGGATATGCGGGCTGGCGCGAGCTATGCCGCCAACCGCTGGAGCAAGCAGTACTTCAAACCGCAGGACCTGGTGGCGGAACCCATCCGCTGGCTCAGCCTGGACTACGCGCAGGTCACCGCAAGCTCGTTCAGCGGGCAACTGGCCTGGACCGCTGACGGCGACAGGGAGGCCCATGGCGTAGCGCTCTGGTTCGATACGGAACTCGCTGCGGGAATCGGCTTTTCCAACGCGCCTGGGGAGCCACAGCTGATCTATGGCCAGGCCTTCTTTCCCTGGGAGGCGCCGGTGGCACTGCGCAGGGGGGACACGATCCAGCTCGACCTCCGCGCGCATCTCACCGGCGGCGATTACCTCTGGCAGTGGGATACGGAGATTTATCCGGCGGCGAATCCCTCCAGCCCACGCGCAGCCTTTCGACAAACAAGCTTCAGAGCTGTGCCACTGGACCCCGAGATTCTGCGCAAGCGCGAGGCGAGCTATGTGCCTCGCCTCGACGAACGGGCCCGTTCGGACCAGTTCCTGCTCGCCGCCATGGACGGCACACAGTCGCTGGAAGCTGTCGCCCGCCAGGCGGCAGACGCCTTCCCGGGCCAATTCCCCACATTCCAGAAAGCGCTCGCCCGCGCCGGCTATCTCGCCAGCAAGTACAGCGATTCCTGAATGGGTGGCCACAGGAGACCCCGCGGCCGGTTGTGAGGAGGCTGCGGGAGCCTAGGCCCCGAAGGGGTGCCGCAGCACGATCGTCTCCTCCCGGTCCGGACCGGTAGAGATGATGTCGATAGGCGCGCCGACCACTTCCTCGATCTTGGCGATGTACTCCTGCGCAGCCTCCGGCAGGTCTTCCAGCTTCCTGGCGCCGAGGGTCGACTCGCTCCAGCCCTTTACGACTTCGTATACCGGCACCAGGCCCTCGTAATCGTCGGAATCCACGGGGTTGGGTACCGGCTCACCGCTCTCGTCCGCGTAACCGACACAGATCTGGATGGATTCCAGGCCGTCCAGCACATCCAGCTTGGTCAGGCACAGGCCGCTTACCGAGTTGATGTTCACCGCGTTGCGCAGGGCCACCGCATCGAACCAGCCGCAGCGGCGCGGCCGCCCGGTGGTGGCGCCGAATTCGTGGCCGCGTGAAGCGAGGTGTTTGCCGGTATCGTCGAACAGCTCGGTGGGGAAGGGGCCGGAGCCGACGCGGGTGGTGTAGGCCTTGGTGATACCCAGCACGTAGTCGAGGTACAGCGGGCCGAAACCCGAACCGGTCGCGGTGCCGCCGGCGGTGGTGTTGGAGCTGGTGACGAAGGGGTAGGTGCCGTGGTCGATGTCCAGCAGCGAACCCTGGGCGCCCTCGAACATGATCTTGGCGTTGGTCTTGCGGTACTCGTGCAGGATGGCGGTGACGTCCGCCATCATCGGCAGCAGCTGGGTCGACATCTCCATCGTCTCGTCGAGCACGCGCTGGTAATCCAGCGGCTCTACGCGGTAGTACTTCTCCAGGCTGAAGTTATGGTATTCCATCACCTCCTTCAGTTTGCGCGAAAAGCGCCGCTCGTCGCGCAGGTCGCCCAGGCGCAGGCCACGGCGCGCCACCTTGTCCTCGTAGGCAGGGCCGATGCCGCGGCCGGTGGTGCCGATTTTCTGGTTGCCGGCGCGAGCCTCGCGCGCCTGGTCCAGGGCGACGTGGTAGGGCAGGATCAGCGGGCAGGCGGCTGAAATCTTCAGGCGCTCGCGCACCGGGACGCCCTTTTCCTCGAGTTCCCCGACTTCCTTCAGCAGGGCATCCGGCGCAAGTACCACGCCGTTGCCGATCAGGCACTGCACATGGGCGCGCAGGATGCCGGAGGGTATCAGGTGCAGGACGGTTTTTTCACCGTCGATCACCAGTGTGTGGCCGGCATTGTGGCCGCCCTGGAAGCGCACCACCGCGCTGGCCTGGTCGGTCAGGAGATCGACGATCTTGCCCTTGCCTTCATCACCCCACTGGGTGCCGAGGACCACTACGTTTTTGCTCATCTGCGTTGCTCGTGCTGCGTGGTTTGGTTCGCCCCTGTAGGAGCCTGCTACGCAGGCGATCGCTCGTAGATGCGCGCTCTGCGCGGATCGCCTGCGTAGCAGGCTCCTACCGGGTCACAATTGCTGTACTGTCCATTGGCCTTCCTCCTCGACCAGTTCGCGGTCACAGCGCGGGTCGCGGTCGGAGGACAGGCAGTTGATAACGATTTCCCCGCTCGCGCGCAGCGACTCGACAACGCTTGCCAGGGCAGGGTCGTCGCTGTCGGGCATGCTGATGGCGCCCACGGCCGCCTCGCCCGCCGGCAGCAGGTCCATCAGCGCCTTGAGATCGGTGGCGAAACCGGTCGCCGGCCTTGCGCGGCCAAATACTTCGCCGACGCCGTTGTAGCGCCCGCCGTTGGCCAGCGCCTGGCCGTGGCCGCGCACATAGGCGGCGAACACCATACCCGTGTGGTAGTGGTAGCCGCGCAACTCGGCGAGATCGAAGTAGATCGACAGGTCCGGACGCTGGCGCCGCACGTCCTCGGCGACTTCCTGTACCGCGTCGATGGCAGCCAGTGCCGCCGGCGCGCGCGCAGCAAAGAGCTCCCGCGCGCGGGCGAGTACGCTGTCGTCGCCGTGCAGGTCGACCAGCGAGAGAATCAGTTCGGCGCTGGCCTCCGGCACGGATTCCAGCGCCTGGCGCAGGTCCGGCAGGGACTTGCGCTGCAGGCAGTCGAAGACCTGTGCCTCGCGCTCGGCGTCGAGTTCGGCGGCGGCCAGCACCGCCCGGTAGACGCCCACGTGACCGAGATCCAGGGTATAGGCGCAGTCGATCTGCGCCGCGTCCAGTGTGGCGAGCATCAGGCGGATCACTTCGACATCGGCGGCGAGGCTGTCGTCGCCGTAGAGTTCGGCACCGAGCTGTATGGGCGAGCGCGAGGCCATCAGGGACTTGGGCCGGGTGTGCAGGATCGAACCGGCATAACAGAGGCGGCAGACACCCGCGCGGTCGAGGCTGTGGGCGTCGATGCGGGCGACCTGCGGCGTGATATCGGCGCGCACGCCCATGCTGCGGCCGGATAGCTGGTCGGTGAGCCGGAAGGTCAGCAGGTCGAGGTCCTGGCCCAGCCCGATCAGCAGCGAGTCGGTGAACTCCACCAGCGGCGGGATTACCAGCTCGTAGCCCCAGGCGCGAAACAGGTCGAGCAGGCGACGCCGCAGCTGCTCGACGAGCGCCGCCTGGTCCGGGAGTACTTCCTCGACCCCGTCCGGCAGCTGCCAGCGATCAACCGATGTCATCTGTCACCTTCAGTGTACCCAGTAAAGTAGTGCGAGCCCGCACAGCATGCTGCCCAGGCCGATGTTGCGGATGACCCTGTCTTCCAGGCCCGCCACGGTGACCACGACCTCGCGCCAGCGCCTCGGGCTGGCAAACGGCATCGCGCCCTCGATAATCAAAACCAGTGCCAGGGCCACCGGGAGTACCTGCCAGAATTCCATGGATCCCCCCCGCCAATCGGCCGGACACAAAAAACCGCGGGTGCATCGCCTGCACTGCAAACGACGAATCCCACGGTTGCGGAATGCTATCACAAACGGACTGTGTAGCACCTGTGTTTTTTACCGGTTTGTAGGAGCCTGCTACGCAGGCGATCGAGACCCGGGCCGGATCGCATCGCCTGCGTAGCAGGCTCCTACGAAAGGCGAATCGCCCGTGTAACCGGCTCCTACTTGCCCTCGGAGTTTTTCAGGTAACGGAAGAACTCGCTATCCGGTTGCACCAGCAGCATGTTGCCGTCGCCCTTGAAGGACTCCTGGTAGGCCTTGAGGCTGCGGGTGAAGGCGTAGAACTCGGGGTTCCTGTTGAACGCGTTGGCGTAGATGCCGGTCGCCTGGGCGTCGCCCTCACCGCGGATGCGTTCGGCATCGCGGTAGGCGTTTGCCTTGATGACTGTCACCTCGCGATCCGCGGCAGCGCGGATACCCTCGGCCAGCTCCTGGCCCTGGGAGCGGTGCTCGCGCGCCTCTTTCTCACGCTCGGCGTTCATCCGCTGGTACACGGACTCGGATACATCCGAGGGCAGGTCGATGCGCTTGACCCGCACGTCCACCAGCTGGATGCCCAGTTCCTTGCGCGCCACGTCGACCAGCGAGTCCTTGAGGTCGACCATCAGTTCGTCGCGCTCACCGGACACCACCTCCTGGATGGTGCGGCTGGCCACCTGGTTGCGCAGGCCGTCGTTGATGCGCTGCGACAACAGCTGCATCGCCCGCACCACCTCACCGTTGGTGGCGGTGTAGAACTTGGCGGTGTCGGAGACTCGGAACTTGGCGTAGGAATCCACGATCAGCGCCTTTTTCTCCTGGGTGAAGAAGCGCTCCGGCTGCGAATCCACGGTGAGGATGCGGCCGTCGAATTTCTTCACTACCTCGATCATCGGCCACTTCACGTGCAGGCCCGGCTTGATGTCGGGCTCGACCACCTTACCGAACTTGAGCAGCACGCCGCGCTCGGTTTCGCGCATGACGTAGAGCGTGTTGCTGGCCAGCAGCACGATGACCGCGGCCAGAAGGATGACTAACAGGTTACGACTGGACATGCTCAACGCCCTCCCCGGCCGGATGAACTGGACGAGGCGGCATCGCGCCGCAGCTGGTTGGTCACGGCGTCGGTGATCTGCCGCAGCGTGGCGCTATCCAGTGTCAGCCGCCGCGTGGTATCGCCCGTGTCCGGGGTGCCGAGTTTATCCAGCGGCAGGTAGATCATGTTGTTGCCGCTATCCACGTCGATCAGCACCTTGCGGTTCTTGCTGTACACCGCCTGCACCGCGTCGAGGTAGAGGCGCTCGCGGGTCACCACCGGCGCCTTGTCGTACTCGGCCAGCAGCTTGCTGAAGCGATCCGCCTCACCCTGGGCGTTGGCGATCACGCGGTCCTTGTAGGCGCTGGCCTCCTCGATCTGCCGCTGCGCCGCACCGCGGGCCTCGGGGATGACCGCGTTGGCGTAGGCCTGGGCCTCGTTCTTCACCCGCTCCTCGTCCTCGCGGGCCTTGTTGACGTCATCGTACGCCGCCTGCACCTGGCGCGGCGGCTTGGATTCGTCGACGGTGACCTTGTTGACGTGGATACCGGTGTCGTAGAGGTCGAGGTACTCCTGCAGGCGGGTGCGCACATCGACAGCGATCTGCGCGCGACCCTCGGTGAGGACCATGTCCATATTGGTACCGCCAACCACATGGCGCAGCGCACTCTGCGCGGCGTGCTGCAGGGAGACCTCGGGGTCGCGCACCTTGAGCACGAACTTGGCCGGGTCGTCTACCACGTACTGCAGGGACATCTTCACCTCGACGATATTCTCGTCCTGGGTGAGCATGGTCTCCTCGAGGGTCGCGGCGCGTACCTTGGTGGTGTTCAGCTTGATCACTTCATCCACCAGCGGCGGGTTCCAGTGCAGGCCGGGCCCCACGGTATCCAGGTGCTTACCGAAGCGCAGCACCACGGCGCGCTCCTGCTGGTCGAGCTGGTAAAAGCCCATGACGGCCCAGATCACCACCACCAGCAGCGCGATGAAGCCGAGCATGCGGCCGGAAAAACCGCCGCCGCTGCCGCCACCGGATTTGGAGCCGCCGCCGAATATTCCGCCGAGTTTTTCCTGCAGCTTTTTCAGGGCCTCATCGAGATCGGGCGGACCCTGGTCTCCACCGCCCCAGGGGTCGCGCGGCCCCTTGTTGTCGCCGCCACCCGGTTCATTCCAGGCCATATCAAGCTCCCATTCAAAAATTGGGGGAAGTCTAACAAATTTACCGTCCCGTAGGAGCCTGCTATTCAGGCGATCGCGTCTTTGCAGGAGCGCGCTCTGCGCGCGATCGCCCGCATAGCGGGCTCCTACGACAGCTGGATCGTGCGCGGAGCGCGCTCCTACAGGCTCAAAAGAGGGGCTCCGGCCCCTTTTTCATCAGCCGGTTCCAGTCGGCCCGCGGCAGGCGGACCCGCAGGTGGGCAGTGCCGTCGTCGCCGTAGTCTTCGGACTCGACGGCGCCCAGCCGGTATAGCGCCGCGCGCAACCCGCCCTGTTCCGGCGTGAGGTCCAGCGCCTCGTCGACCATGTCCTCGCCCACCAGCTCGGCCACCGCCTGCAGCAGCAGGTCGCTGCCTTCACCGGTGGCGGCGCTCAGCCAGACCCGCTCGGGCCGGCCGCTGGCATCGCGATCGATGCGCGGCGCCTGCTCGAGCAGGTCGAGCTTGTTGTATACCTCGAGCCGGGGGATGGTCTCGGCGCCGATCTCCTCCAGCACCTCGCGCACCTGGTAGATGTTGTCCTCGCGCTCGGCGCTGGCGGCGTCGATGACGTGCAGCAGCAGGTCCGCGTTGAGGGTCTCCTCCAGGGTGGCCTTGAATGCCTCCACCAGCTTGTGCGGCAGGTGGGCGATAAAGCCCACCGTGTCGGCGAGGATCACCGGGCCGACATTGTCCAGCTCGATGCGGCGCAGGGTCGGGTCCAGGGTGGCGAACAGCTGGTCCGCGGCATAGACCTCGGCAGCCGTGAGGTAATTGAACAGGGTCGACTTGCCGGCGTTGGTATAGCCCACCAGCGAGACCGTGGGGATGTCCTGGCGCTGCCGCGCCCGCCGGCCCTGGTCGCGCTGGCGGCGCACCTTCTCCAGCCGCGCGGTGATCGACTTGATGCGCTGGCGCAGCAGCCGGCGGTCGGTCTCCAGCTGGGTCTCACCCGGGCCGCGCAGGCCGATACCGCCTTTCTGTCGTTCGAGGTGAGTCCAGCCCCGCACCAGGCGGGTACTCATGTGCTGCAACTGGGCGAGCTCCACCTGCAGCTTGCCCTCGTGGGTACGGGCGCGCTGGGCGAAGATGTCGAGGATCAGCCCGGTGCGGTCCAGCACCCGGCACTTCAGCTCGCGTTCGAGGTTGCGCTCCTGGCTGGGCGAGAGCTGGTGATTGAAGATCACCACTTCGGCCTCGTGCAGGTGGACCTCGTCGAGAATCTCCTGCAGTTTGCCGCTGCCGGCAAAGGTGCGCGGGTCGGGCGCGCTGCGCGAGCCCATCACGAAGGCGGCCGGGTCCCCTCCTGCTGAAAGCACGAGTTCCTCGAATTCGCGGGGGTCCTCCCGCTCCACTTCGCTGTCCAGGTTCAGGTGCACGAGCACCGCCCGTTCCCCGGACTCGGGACGGTCAAAGAACAAGATTACCTCGGTGGGGTGTGGTGCGGCGGCCCAGGCCACCGCGGGCCGCGGATCTAGCTGCCACCATCCTCTTCCGGGGGATGCTGCATGGGCAGGCGCACCACGCGGCTGGGTACCACGGTTGAAATGGCGTGCTTGTACACCATCTGGCTGACGGTGTTCTTCAGCAACACGACGAACTGATCGAAAGATTCGATCTGACCCTGCAACTTGATACCGTTAACCAGGTAAATGGAAACCGGTACGCGTTCCTTACGCAGAATGTTCAGGTAAGGGTCTTGTAAGGTATGCCCTTTTGACATAGAGCTTTCTCCTGACAGGCTCAACTCGAGCCGAAAAAAATTGAAAGTGAGTCTCCACTCGCGTCGCCCGGCGGCGCCCTTCTGGGTGCTCTCGAGACGTGCGGCGGCCCCTTGTGACTACTGCTCACATTATAGTGCATTCGCACCAGCGTATATCGGGTCAATACGCAAAAAATTCAACACCAGATCAACGGGACGACCACCAACCGCTGCGGGGAACCGGTCTGACAACCCGCCCTCCACAACGTTCCCCACCTCGTTAGTGAGCACCCACTGCAGCCCGGGCCATTTGCGCAGCCACGTCAGCTGGCGCTTGGCCAGCTGGCGAGTGGCGGCGATGCCGCGTTCCACCGCCTCATCCAGCGCGCAATCCCCGTCCAGGTAGTGCCAGAGCTGCCGGTAGCCGACCGCACGCACGGCAGGCAGCCCGGGGTGCAGGTCGCCGCGCCCGTGCAGGGCCCGAACCTCGTCCTGGAAGCCGGCCTCCATCATCTGCCCGAAGCGCCGCGCGATCCGCTCGTGCAGTACCGCCCGGTCGGCGGGGCAGAGCGCGAACTGGCGGACTTCGTAGGCGTCGGCGGGCGCTCCCTCGCCCTCGGCCTGCCAGGCGGAAAGCGGCCGGCCGCTGGCGCGGTAGACCTCCAGGGCGCGCGCCAGGCGCTGCGAGTGGTTGGGATGGATACGCGCGGCTGCCTCGGGGTCGACGGCGGCCAGCTCCCGGTGCACATGGGGCCATCCGTGTTCTCGCGCAGTGGCCTCGATCTGGCTGCGAATCTGCGGCTCTGCGGCCGGCATCGGCGCCAGGCCCTCCAGGAAGGCGCGAAAATAGAGCATGGTGCCCCCCACCAGCAGCGGCGTGCGGCCCCGGGCGACGATCTCCGCGCACACCCGGGACGCGTCGGCGGCAAATCGCGCGGCGGAGTAGCTGTCTGCGGGGTCGCAAATATCGATCAGGTGGTGCGGGTAGTCGGGCTTGGCGCTGCCGATGTCCAGGCCGCGGTACACGAGCGCGGAGTCAACGCTTACTAACTCGCAATCCATTGCCTCGCATAGCTCGATGGCCAGGTCCGTCTTTCCCGAGGCGGTGGGGCCCAGCAGGCAGAGCAGGGGCGGTCGGGGCTGGCCGTCCACGCTCCTCAGCGCCCGCGCAGGAAGAGTTTGTCCAGCTCGCCCAGCGCCAGCTGTGTCCAGGTCGGGCGACCGTGGTTGCACTGGCCGGCGCGCTCGGTTTCCTCCATGTCCCGCAGCAGGGCGTTCATCTCCGGGATAGTCAGCCTTCTACCGGCGCGCACCGAGCCGTGGCAGGCCATGGTGGAGAGCAGTTCGTCCATATGCGCCTCGATACGCCCGGAGCTGCCGTACTCGATCAGGTCCGCCAGCACGTCGCGCAGCAACTGCTCGACATCGGCGTCGCGCAGGGTCACCGGCACCTCGCGGATCAGCAGCGACTCCTCGCCGGCGACATCGACAGCGAGGCCGAGGCCGAGGAACAGCTCGCGGTGCTCCGCCGCCACCTGCGCCTCCCGCTGGCTGACCGCCAGCGGCCGCGGCACCAGCAGCGGCTGGCTGCGAATGCCCTCGCTACCCCGGGCCTGCTTGAGGCGTTCATAGGTGATGCGCTCGTGGGCCGCGTGCATATCGACCAGCACCAGGCCGGCCGCGTTTTCAGCGAGAATATAGATGCCCTTGAGCTGGGCCAGGGCGTATCCCAGCGGCGGAATTTCCGCTTCCGCCGCGCCTTCGGGCGACTGCTGCGCCAACCCGTTTGCGCGACCACCGGCCAGCGCCCGCCAGTCACCGGTCGGCGCCGGCTGCACCGGGCGGCCGCCGGCCCCGGCGAATCCCCCGCCCGGCGGGGCCTGCCAGCCCATGCGCTCGGCGGAGGCGGTAGCGGCCGGCAGGGACAGGCTGCCCTGGCTGCGAATCTCCCCGGTGCTGGTATCCACCAGCTCCCGCGCGCTGTCGGCGACCGCCAGGCTGTCCGCCGGGCGCACTTCCGCCAGCGAGCGATGCAGGCTGGAAAAGATGAAATTGTGCACGCCGCGCCCGTCCCGGAAACGTACCTCGTGCTTGGTCGGGTGCACATTGACGTCGACCAGTGCAGGGTCCAGCTCCAGGAACAGCACGAATGCCGGGTGCCGACCGTGGTACAGCACGTCGCGGTAAGCCTGCTTGACGGCGTGGGCGATCAGCCGGTCGCGAATGATGCGGCCGTTGACGTAAAAATACTGCAGGTCAGCCTGGCTGCGCGAAAACGTTGGCAGCCCGACCCAGCCGCGCAGTTTCAGGCCGCTGGCGGCGTTCTCGACGTAGATGGCCTGCTCCATGAACGCCGGCCCGCAGACCGCCGCCACCCGCCGCCGCTGCTCCGCCTCGCTCAGCCCGCCGTTGAGGTTGTGGATGCCGCGCCCGTTGTGGCGCAGGCTGAAGGAGACGTCGAAGCGCGACAGGGCGAGGCGCTTGACCACTTCCTCCAGGTGATTGAACTCGGTTTTCTCGGTGCGCAGGAACTTGCGCCTGGCGGGAGTGTTGAAAAACAGGTCGCGCACCTCGACGGTAGTGCCGCGCGGGTGGGGCGCCGGCTGCACAACCACCTCCATGTCGCGGCCTTCGCAGGCGGCGCTGCTGCCCTCGCTGCCGGTTTCCGAGCCATTGCTGGTGAGGGTCAGGCGCGATACCGAGCCGATACTGGCCAGCGCCTCGCCGCGAAACCCCAGGCTGCCCACTGCCTCGAGGTCCTCCAGCGAGGCGATCTTGCTGGTGGCGTGGCGGGCGAGCGCCAGGGGAAGGTCGTCCGGCAGCATGCCTGCGCCGTTGTCGCGCACCCGGATCAGCTTGGCGCCGCCGCCCTCGACCTCGATATCGATGCGCGTGGCGCCGGCGTCAAGGCTGTTCTCCAGCACTTCCTTGACCACGGAGGCGGGGCGCTCCACCACTTCGCCGGCGGCGATCTGGTTGGCCAGCCTGGGTGACAGGCGGTGTATAGAAGGCATTGTGAACCTGTGTTCTGTCAGCTTGCCGGGATGGTCAGCTTCTGTCCCACCATGATCCTGGAGCCGTCGATGCCGTTGGCGGTCTTGATCGTGGACACCGGGACGTTGAAACGCTGGGCGATACCGGACAGTGTATCACCGCGGGCAATCACGTACTCGGTGCCGCCCTGCGCCTTGTTCCACGCCACCAGCGTACCCGAGGGCGGGTGTGCCATGAACCAGCTGCGAATGCCCGAGTGAATGGCGCGCGCCATCTGCATCTGGTAACTGGCCGTGGACAGCTTTTTCGATTCGGTCGGGTTGGAGATGAACCCCGTCTCCACCAGGATGGAGGGTATGTCCGGCGACTTGAGCACCGCAAAGCCCGCCTGCTCGACATTGCGCTTGTGCAGGCGGGTCACGTCATCGACATTGCGCAGCACGTAGCTGCCCACCTGCAGGCTCGAATCCAGGGTCGAGGTCATGGACAGGTCCGCCAGCACACCGGCAAGGATATCGTCGTGCTCGGAGAGATTGACCCCGCCCACAAGGTCGGCGGAGTTCTCGCGCTGGGCCAGGTAGCGGGCGGTGGTACTCGTCGCCCCGCGGGTGGAGAGCGCGTAGACCGAGGCGCCGTGGGCCTGCGGACTGGTGAAGGCGTCGGCGTGGATGGACACGAACAGGTCCGCATTGCGCTTGCGCGCCAGGTCGCGGCGACCGGCGAGGCTGACGTAGTAATCGCCGGAACGGATCATGGTCGGCGAGAAGCCGGGATCGGCGGCGAACAGTTCGTTCACCTTTTTCGCGATGGCCAGTACCACGTCTTTTTCGCGGCGCCGCCCGGGGCCCATCGCGCCCGGGTCCTCACCGCCGTGGCCGGCGTCGATAGCGATAATGATGTTGCGCTTGCCACCGGCATCGGCGGTCTTTTTCACCGCAGGTTCGCGCCCGGCCACTTCCTTGTCGTAGAGATCGACCACCAGGCGGTCGCCGGCGCGCTCGTTGGCCTGCAGCGAAAAACTGCGCGGGTCGACGGAGTCGCCCATGTCGAAGACCACGCGCAGGTCGCTGCCGTCGCGCTCTGCCGAGCGGATGCGCTGGATCGGCGTGTTATCCAGTTTCAGCTCGGGGAAGTCGGAGGTGAGCTTCGTGTTGTCGACATCGAGGACGATGCGGGTGGGATTTTCCAGCACGAACAACCGGTGTTCGGCGGGCCCTGTGAGGTCAAACACGATACGAGTATGGTCCGGCGCGCGCCACAGGCGCACGTCATGCACCTCCACTGCCTGTGCAGCAGCGGCCACCAGCATACCCAGGATCGCCCCGATCCACGCCCTGCCCATGTTACTCCCGCACGTCGTGCCTTTTTTTGTTCTGCCGTCAGGCCGGTTGCAACCGGCTCAGAACCGCTTCGCCTTTTGGGCTACGGCTGCCCAGGCTCAGTCGGCGGCCCGGGTCGTATCTCTCTATGTTAATCACTAAATCTGCCGGGGGCAAAACGCCCTCGCCCCTTTGTGGCCACTCCACCAGGCATATCGCGGCATCTGTGAAATAATCCCGAATTCCCATGAATTCAAGCTCTTCCGGGTCGCCCAGGCGGTACAGGTCGAAATGGTAAAGGGTTTGCGCCGGCAGCTCGTAGGGCTCCACCAGGGTGTAGGTCGGACTCTTCACCGCGCCGGTGTGGCCGAAGCCCTGGACGATGCCGCGGCTGAGCGTGGTCTTGCCCATGCCCAGGTCCCCTTCGAGGTAGATCACCAGGCCCGGTTCGGCGGCCGCGGCGATACGCGCGCCACAGGCGACCATCTCAGCCTCGTCCGCGGCCAGTACCGACACCCCCTGACTCAACCCAGCAGCTCCCGCAGGTGGGGCATCAGGTCCGAGGCGATCAGCCCGCGCTGCCCCTCGATGGCGGCGAGATCGCCGGCGGCGCCGTGCAGGCAGACACCGAGCGCCGTGGCGGTGGGCGCCGCCAGGCCCTGTGCCAGCAGCGCGCCGATCACCCCGCTGAGCACGTCGCCCATGCCGCCGCTGGCCATGCCCGGGTTGCCATAGGGACTCAGCCACAGCTCGCCGCTACCCGCGACCAGACTGCCATTGCCCTTGAGCACGACCACGCCGCCCAGTTGTCGCTGCAGTTCGCGCGCCGCCGCGAAACGGTCCGCCTGTACCTCGGCGGTACTGCTGCGGAGCAAGCGGCCCGCCTCCCCGGGATGGGGGGTGTATACGATGCCGGGACGCGGTTTGACCCTGCCCGCCGCCAGCTGGTTGAGGCCGTCCGCGTCCAGCACCAGGGGTTTGCCGCTGTTGACGGCGACACGCAGGAGGTATTCGGACCACGAGGACTGTCCCAGGCCGGGCCCCGCGACCAGCACGTCCGCACTCTCCACCAGCGGTTGCAGGTCCGCCCCCGACTCCACTCCCAGCGGCATCAGCTCCGGCGTGCGCGCGACCAGCGGCGCAACATGTTCCGGCCGCGTGGCGACCCGGACCAGCCCCGCGCCACAGCGCAGCGCGGCCTCACCGGCGAGCGCGGCGGCACCGGCCATGCCGTGGTCCCCGCCGATCACCAGCACGGTGCCGTACTTTCCCTTGTGCGCCGTTGCCGGGCGCGGCGCGAGTGCAGCCAGTAGCAAATCGAGGTCGAGCAGGCCGGCATCCGCGTCGATGCGGCGGAAGACTTCCGCCGGCACCCCCAGGCTGCAATAGCGAACCGGCCCGGTGTGGTCCATGGCGTCGAGCGTGTAAAGGCCGCGCTTGCGGCCGATGAAGGTCGCGGTGGCGTCGGCGCGCACCGCGCAGCCCAGCACCCTGCCCGTGTCGGCGCAGATCCCCGAGGGAATATCCACGGCCAGTACGGGTACCCCGGCGGCGTTGATCGCCTCGATCGCCTCGCGGTACTCGCCGCGCACATCGCCGCCGAGTCCGGTGCCCAGCAGGGCGTCGACGATCACACCGCAGGGCAGCAATTCCTCCTCTGCGAAGGGCCGCACCTCGACACCATTGGCCTGCGCCTGTTGCAGTGCCTGCAGCGCATCGCCCGAGATCTTGCGCGCGTCACCCACCTGCAGCACGCTCGCCGGCAGCCCGCGCTTGTGAGCGAGGTCGGCGAGCAGGTAGCCGTCGCCGCCGTTGTTGCCAGTGCCGGCGAGCACCTGCACCCGCTCGACCTCCGGCCAGCACTCCAGCAGGTAGTCGTAGGCCGCCGCAGCCGCGCGGGACATCAGCGTGATTCCGGGAATCCCGTGGTCCTGGATGGCGCAGCGATCCAGCTCGCGGGTCTGTTGCGCGGTATAAAGGGGCGCAAAGCGGGTGATATCCATCGGCGGTATTGATCCTGGCCTGTGTCCGGGTGCAAGTTCTGGCAAAATTATACGCTGAAGCCAGCCTCCCGCAGCCCCATGACCATACACCAGGCCAATACCGACCTCGACACCATCCGCGACTGGGCGGGGGAACTGGGTTTCCAGCAGTTGGGCGTCACCGACATCGAACTCGGCGAACACCCGGACTACCTGCAGAAGTGGCTGGACGCAGGCTACCACGGCGAAATGGAATACATGGCGCGCCACGCAGGCAAGCGCGCCCGCCCCGACGAGCTGGTGCCCGGCACCTGCCGGGTGATTTCCGTGCGCATGGATTACCTGCGCGACGACCGCGCGGACGAGGTACTGGCCAGCTCCGAGCGCGCCTACATCTCGCGCTACGCCCTGGGCCGCGACTACCACAAGCTGCTGCGCCGGCGGCTGGCGCACCTGGCGAAGCGCATCGCCGAACACGCCGGCGGCGGGCAATACCGCGCCTTCGTCGACAGCGCGCCGGTGCTGGAGCGGGCGGTCGCCGAACGCGCGGGACTGGGCTGGATCGCCAAGAACACCATGCTGATCAACCCGGACGCCGGCTCCTGGTTCTTCCTCGGCGAGATCTACACCGACCTGCCGCTACCACCCACGGCACCGCAACAGCAGAAGCACTGCGGCAGCTGCACCCGCTGCCTGGAGATCTGCCCGACCCAGGCCTTCGTCGGCCCTTTCCAGCTCGACGCGCGGCGCTGTATCTCCTATCTCACCATAGAGAACCGCGGCAGCATCGACCCGGCGCTGCGCCCGCTGATGGGCAACCGTGTGTTCGGCTGCGACGACTGCCAGCTGGTCTGCCCCTGGAACAAGTTCGCCCGCCACAGCGCGGAGGATGACTTCCGGCCGCGCCACGGGCTGGAGGACGCCGCGCTGGTCGACCTCTTCCTCTGGGACGAGAGTACCTTCCTCAACAACACCGAGGGCTCGGCGATCCGCCGCATCGGCTACGAGTGCTGGCTGCGCAACCTGGCAGTCGGCCTCGGCAACGGCCCGTCCACCGACGCCGCGATCAGCGCGCTGCGCAGCCGGCAGGACCACCCCTCCGAACTGGTCCGGGAACACGTCCACTGGGCCCTGCAACAGCTCCTGTAGGAGCGCGCTCCGCGCGCGATCCCGCCACATTCCTGCATTGCGGCGCCCGAACCCGGCGCCGGCGTGTAAGGCCCCCGGGCTGCTCCAAAGCGTTTATAGTCGCCGCCCGGGGGCCTTACACACCGGTGCCTTGCACCGTGCGCATATTCCGCGATCAAAGAACCGGCACAGAAGCGAGGCGGGCGGGGCTGATACAGCCTCGCGGCGACTATAAACGCTTTGGAGCAAGCGAGGCTGTATCAGCCCCGCCCGCCGGTGTTCGGAGTTGAGGCCCTGGCCTGGCACCCCGCGCGTGGACGCGGCGCTGCATCAGCCAGGGCAAGCGCGACAGCGCGGGCCGACAGGGTCAATCGTCGGCGCCGGGTACCCGCAGGAAGTGCTCGCGGTAGTAGCGCAGCTCCTCGATGGACTCGCGGATGTCTTCCAGGGCGAGGTGTGATCCGGTCTTCGCCAGTCCGCCCGCGAGCTCCGGGCGCCAGCGCTGCACCAGGATCTTCAGCGTGCTGACGTCCAGGTTGCGGTAGTGGAACCAGGCTTCCAGTTCGGGCAGGTGGCGGATCATGAAGCGCCGGTCCTGGCAGATGGTGTTGCCGCACATGGGTGAGGCGCCGCGGGGCACCCATTTTTCCAGGAATGCCAGGGTTTCCGCCGCCGCGCGCCGCTCGTCGTGTTCGCTGGCGCGCACCCGGGCGACAAGGCCGGAGGCAGTGTGGTGGGTGGTATTCCACTCGTCCATTGCATTCAGGCGGGCCTCGCTCTGGTGGATGGCGATCACAGGGCCTTCGGCGAGGGTGGTGAGATTGCTGTCGGTGACGATGGTGGCGATTTCGATCACCACATCGCGGTCCGGGTCCAGCCCGGTCATTTCCATGTCGACCCAGATCAGATTGGAGGCATCGGGCATGCTGCGTCGCCTTGTTTTGTCGTTCGCTGCGCAGTGTAACAAATTGCCTCGACACGCCTAGGCCGGGCCCCAATAATGACCGGCATGTCCAAGCGCAAACTCAGCCGGCAGCAGGCCTGGCGGGTCGAGAAGATCCAGGAGGAGCGGGCCAAGCGCGCCGCGCGCCGCGACGCCGTGGCCGAGGATGCACTGGGCGCGGGAGAACTCGGCGCAGAGCAGGAAGGGCTGGTCATCGCCCACTTCGGCACCCAGGTCGAGGTCGAGGCAGAACCCGGGCAGAGCCGACGCTGTCACCTGCGCGCCAACATCGACGGGCTGGTCACCGGCGACCGCGTCGTCTGGCGCGACTGCGACCCCACCGGTGTGGTGGTGGCGCAACTGGAACGGCACAGCGTACTGTCGCGCCCGGACCCGGCGGGCAAGCTCAAGGCGGTGGCCGCCAACATCGACCAGATTCTGCTGGTGATCGCCCCCTACCCCGAGCCCCACGCCAACCTCATCGACCGCTACCTGGTGGCCGCGGAGGTCGTGGACATCGAGCCGGTGCTGGTAGTGAACAAGGCCGACCTGCTGCAACAGGACGAGGCGCTGGCCGCGCAGTTAAATGAACTCGTCGCCATTTACCCCCGCCTCGGCTACCGCGTGTTGCATACCTCCTGCCGGGAGGGCGGGCTGGCGGAACTGAAGACTACCCTGCACGGGCGCACCAGCGTATTCGTCGGCCAGTCCGGCGTGGGCAAGTCCTCGCTGGTCAACGAGTTGCTGCCGGACGTGGATACCCGGGTGGGCGAACTCTCAGAACTCACCCGCAAGGGCACCCACACCACCACCACGGCCCGGCTGTTCCACCTGGACTGCGGCGGCCAGCTGATCGATTCCCCCGGCATCCGCGAGTTCGGCCTCTGGCACATGCGCCGCGAGGACATCGAATACGGCTTCCGCGAGTTTCGGCCGCTCCTCGGCAGCTGCAAGTTCCGCGACTGCCACCACGAGAACGAGCCGGGATGCGCCATCCTCGCCGCGGTCGACGCCGGCGAGATCAGCGCCGGGCGGCTGGCCAGCTATCGGCACATGGTCGCGAGCCTCGACGCCGATTAACCCTTGGGCGGCTCGCCCGGGGAGCGAGTTTCCACTGGCGGAGCTTCCGAATCCGGTCCTGGCGTGTACCGCCCCCGGGCTGCTCCAAAGCGTTTATAGTCGCTGCCCGGCGGCGGTACACGCCAAGACCTGGCACTGTGCTGCGTCCACGAGGGTGGATTTGGCACCGAAGCGGGGCGGGCGGGGCTGATGCGGTCTCGCGGCGACCTTGAACCCTTTGGGGCCGGCGATGCTGGGATTGGCACCGAGGCAAGGCGGGCGGGGTTGATGCGGTCTCGCGGCGACTATAAACGCTTTGGAGCCAGCGAGGCCGCATCAGCCCCGCCCGCCGGCGCAAGTGCTCCAGCCCAGCAACAGCCCACCGGCCTCAACGCCGCTACTCACAGGAACTGGCGAGCGACTGCCCCATGCGCAGGGCGGCGCCAGCCATGCACTCCCGGTCCCAGGAGATTGCGCCGTGGCCGAACAGCAGGATTACCGTGGAGCCGAGCTTGAAGCGGCCCATCTCCTCGCCCTGGCGCAGGCTGACCGGCGCCGGCGGCTGCTGGTAGTTCAGCACCGAGGGCTTGCCCGCGGGCGGCGCGACCTGGCCCGCCCAGACCGTTTCGATACCGGCGACGATCATAGCGCCGACCAGCACCATGGCCATCGGCCCCAGCGGCGTCTCGAAGATACAGACCAGGCGCTCGTTGCGGGCGAACAGGCGATCGACATTGGCCGCGGTGGTGCCGTTGACCGAGAACAGGTCGCCCGGGATGTAGGTGGTGGAGATCAGCTTGCCGTCCACCGGCATGTGCACCCGGTGGTAATCCCGGGGTGACAGGTAGATGGTGGCGAAACTGCCGCCGGCGAAGCGCGCGGCCAGTTCCGGGTCGCCGCCCAGCAACTCGATGGCGCTGAAGTTGCGGCCCTTGGCCTGGAACAGGCGGCCGTCGGCAATCTCGCCCGCCTGGCTGACCGCGCCATCGGCCGGGCTGACCACCGCGGCCTGGGCCTGCGGCCGTGCGCCGGCGCACAACTCCCGGGTGAAGAACGCATTGAAGTTCGGGTAGCGACGGTAGTCGGGCTCGGCGGCCTCGCCCATATCGACCCCGAAATGGCGCACGAACAGGCCGATTATCCAGTCCTTGAGCCAGACCGGGTGCTCCAGGTTTGCCAGCCAGCCACAGCAGCGGGAGAGCAAGTGCTGTGGGACGATGTACTGCATAAAGATGAAAAGCTTTTCCATGGGCGCTAGTGTAATGCCTAAGGCGGCAGGGATAACAAGGACATGACCGTGAATTTGCGCACACGACCAGCGGTGATCCTGTGCCTGCTGGTGTGGGGGGCTCCCATAGCGCCGCTGGCGGTCGCTGAGGACGCGGTCGACCCCAATGCGCCGGCCGATACCTGGGTGGATACCGGGCAGGAGGCGCTGGCCAACCGCACCGAGGCGCTCACCGAGTGGCTGGACAACTTCTTCGGCGACCCGGACTATGACCGGGAGAAGGCGGAATCCTTCCTGCGCCTGGACCTGAGCGAGGACTGGGACGAGGATGACGGCTGGGAGTCCAAGGCGCGCATCCGCGGCAAGCTGCAGCTGCCGAAGATCTCGCGGCGGCTGGAACTGGTGTTCGCCGGCGACGACGGCGGCGAGCTGACCTCGGACGAGCTCGACGAGACCGACGACTTCGGCCTGCAGTACCGTATCTCCCGGTCCGCGCGCTCGCGCTTCGACGCCACCTTGGCCTGGGCCGGGGGCAACCTGCGGCCCGGTGTACGCTTCCGCTACGGCTCGCCTATCAGCGACAGCCTGACCTACCGTCTCATCGAGCAACTCGAATACGAGAACGACGAGGGCTTTTTCACCACCAGCCGGCTGGACTTCAACTACCTGCTGGACGACGATAGGGTCCTGCGCTGGAGCAACCGCGTGGTCTGGGGTGAGGAGACAGATGGTGCGGAATGGCGCACCCGCCTGTCGCTGCGGCGGATATGGGACCCCACCTCGAAACGGCCCATCGCGCTGAGTTACTACGGCCTGGTCAATGGCATCACCAGCCCCGAAAACCTGGTGAAAAATTATCGCCTCGGCACCATCTGGCGCCGGCAGATCTATCGCGACTTCCTGTTTTTCTCAGTAGAACCCGCCTGGAACTACCGGCGCCGCCTCGAGGACGAGGAGCGTCACACCGCCTGGAGCGTTACGCTGCGCCTGGAAATCGCCCTGCACAAGGATCTGCGCAAGGCGAAGCACCGGGACTGAGAGCTACAGGTTCTCCTCGGCGAAGGCCGCCAGCCTGGAGCGCACGATACCGTTGACGTGCATGATCCCGGCGTGGGGGTAGGTCTTGCCCTTCTCGACCAGGTAGGTCAGCCCCGAGGTGAGCGGGCTGATGTACTTGTTGTCGATCTGGGCGAGGTTGCCCAGCACCACGATCTTGGAGTCCGCTCCCACCCGCGAGATCACCGACTTCAGCTGGAACTGGGTCAGGCCCTGGCTCTCGTCGATGATGATGTAGGCGTTGTTGAAAGAGCGCCCGCGCATGAAGTTCAGCGACTTGAACTGGATGTTGGCGCGCTCCTTCACGTACTCGATACTGCCGTGGCAGGACTCGTCCGAGCCGTGCAGGATCTCCAGGTTGTCGTCGAAGGCCGCCAGCCAGGGCGCCATCTTCTCCTCCTCGGTGCCGGGCAGGAAGCCGATATCCTCGGCGATCGGCGGCGTGGAGCGGGCGACGATCAGCTTGGAGTACTTCTTCTGTTCCAGGATGGCGTGCAGGCCGTAGGCAAGCGCCAGCAGGGTCTTGCCGGAACCCGCGGGACCGGTGAGCACGGTCATGTCGACGTCCTCGTCATCCAGCAGCGCCATCGCCATGGCCTGCTCGAGGTTGCGCGGCGCCAGCCCCCAGAAGCGCTTGTGCATCAGGTTGTCGCGGCTGTCGCAGCGCAGGTAGACGTGCTCGTCGTCCACGCGCTTGACGAAGGCCATGAACTCCTGGTCGTCGTAGAGGAACTGGTTGGGGTAGGCGCCCGGCAGCGACTGGCGCGGCACCCGGTGCAGGGTACAGTCCGCCTCGCGCAGGGTGTCCACCTCGGTGATGCCGGACCAGAAATCCCCCTCGATGTGCTCGTAGCCCCGGGCAAGCAGGTCGATATCGTCCAGCACCCGGTCCCGGCGGTAGTCCTCCACGTGCACCAGGCCGGAACCCTTGGCCTTGATACGCATGTTGATGTCCTTCGTCACCAGGCAGACGAAGTCGTGGGGGCCCTCTGCCTGCAGGCGCAGGGCCACGTTGATGATGCGATTGTCGTTGGCCTGGTCGTGGGTGCCGTCCAGGTAGGGTACCTCGGTATTGTCCCCCAGCAACTGGTCCGGAAATATGGCGAGGGTCCCCGGGCCCAGGCCGTCCATTTCCGAACCGGGAATCTCCACACCCTCCTGGATCTCCTGGGGCGTGGCCAGGTCGACCACCTTGTCGATCATCTGGATGGCGATCCGCGCCTCGCGGCTGACGGTCTTGTCGCGGCGGTCCTTGATATGGTCGAGTTCTTCGAGAACGGTCATCGGGATGACCACGTGGTGCTGCTTGAAAGCGGTGACCGCTGTCGGGTCGTGGAGCAGGACGTTGGTGTCCAGTACGTAGGTTTTCCGTGCAAGAGGTTTCAGGGTGGCTGACTTTTCTACGCGCAGGGCGGGGCCTGAATCCATAGAGTATTCCTCACAGATATTTCACTTTTGGTCTCAGAGATGTTCGGTGAGTGACCCGGCGCAAATCGGCGCCGGCGACGCTCCCGGTGGCATGGCGCGGGGGGGGCTCCTGGGTTGGGGCCGACTTCGGGGTTCGGCCTGGGGTTACGGAAAAGGGTATCTGGATCGGGTATCCCGGGCCGGACGGGCCGGGAACAGGTGATTCTGGAACTGACGGTGCAGGAGGCCGGAGCGCTGGAGGCTCGATGGCAGCGCAAAGGCGCTTGATGAATGACGCTCCCGGCCCGCTGGTCACAGGCGGTTCCGCGTCTGCGGTTGTTTCAAATTGGCTACCTGATCACACCAGCTTTGAAAACATTATTAAAGGGCCCCGCGCGCAGTGTCAATGCCGCGCGCCGAATCCGCCGCAGCTTTTCCGCGATCCGCTCCAGCTCACTGACATCGGGCAGCGGATAGGCTAGGATAGAGGGCTTGAATTTTAGACAGTATCAAAACACTCCTCCATGCTGAATCAGGACTCCCTCGCCCAGCTCAAGGGCCTCAAATCGCAGATGGAGGCGGAAAAAGAGCGCGCCGAGGCCGTCATCAAGGGCACCCAGGCTCGCTATGGTTTCGCCGTTCTGGACGACGGCCGCGAGGTATTCATACCCCCGGACGAAATGCTCAAGGCCTTCCCCGACGACCGGGTCAGGGTCTGCATCCGTCCGGCCAAGGACAACCGCGTCATCGCCGACATCGAGACCCTGGTGGACAGCCCGCTGGGCGATTTCACCGGGCGCTGCGTGCGCAAGGGCAAGGCGGTATTCGTCGAGCCGGACCTGCCGCAGCTGCGGCGCTGGCTGTTCATTCCGCCCCACGCGCGCAACGGCGTACAGGAGGGCGACTACGTGCGCGCCGCGATCCTGCGCCACCCGATCCGCGACGGCAAGCCGCAGGCCAAGGTGCTGGCCGTGCTCGGCAACGACGATACGCCGGGCATCGAGAACGCCTACTGTATGGCCAAATACCACCTCGCCAGCGAGTGGAACGGCACCAGCCGGCGCGAGCTGGAGCAACAGCTCGCCCAGTGCCAGCCGCTGCAGGACGAGCACCGGCGCGACCTGACGGACCTCGAGTTCATCTCCATCGACGCCGCCAAGACCCTGGACATCGACGACGCGCTGTACGCGCAGACCGCCGAGGACGGCTGGACCCTGTTCGTCGCCATCGCCGACCCGACCGCCTACATCACCCCCGGCTCGGACCTGCACCGGGACGTCATGAACCGTGGCACAACGGTATACTTCCACGGCGATATCGTGCCCATGCTGCCCGAGGAGCTGTCCCAGGAAACCTGCGCGCTCGCCGAGGGCGTGGACCGGCCGGCGCTGGTGTGCAAGATCTCGGTAAAGGACAGTGGCGAGCTGGGCGATTTCGAGTTCATCGAGGCCACCATCCGCTCCCGCGCCAAGCTTTCCTATTACGCGGTAGACCGCTACATCAGCGGCCAGGACGATGGCCTGATGGTGCACGCGTCGCCGCTGGAAGCGCTTTACCAGGTGTACCGCGCCCTGCGCGGCAACCGCGAGGAAAAACACCTGGTCATGGAGGACCGCCGCGAGTACCGCTGGATTCTCGACGACAACAAGCGCATCGAGGCTATCGAACCGACGGAAAAACTGCAGTCCCAGCGCCTGGTCGAGGAGTGCATGATCGCCGCCAACCGCTGCGCCGCGCTGTTCCTCCGGGCGGGCGGCGCCAACGGCCCCTTCGTGGTCCACCCCGGTTTCCGCAGCGACCGCGTCGAGGAACTGCAGCGCTTCCTGCAGATGCACGCTCCGGAGGTCAGCGAGGCGGACCCGGCCAGCGTCGACGGGTATTACACCATCATGCGCAAGCTCGCGGCCCCGGAGCACGAGCTGCCGCTGCGCGGCATGGTCAATCGCCTGCTGACCCGGGCGGAGCTCTCGGCCGAAGCCGGCCCCCACATGGGCATGGCGCTGGCCTGCTACACCAACTGCACGTCGCCGTTGCGCAAGTACCTGGATTTTCTCGTGCACCTGCAGATCAAGGCGCTGCTCCACGGCCAGAGTGCGGCCGGTGTGGAAGCCGGGCTGCTCGAGACGCTGAACAGCCGCCTGGCCAATGTGCGCGCCGCCACCCAGGAGGCCGAGCGCTGGCTGGCGGGGCGCTATCTCGACCGGCTCACCGCCGAGCCGGGGACCAGCTTCAAGGCCCAGGTCACCCATGTCACCAGCAGCGGCTTCAATGTCCGCCTGGACGCCAACGGGCTGGAGGGCTTCGTGGACCTGCGCAAGGACCCGGAAAAGTTCAGCTACGACAAGTGGACCGCCAGCCTCACCAGCACCACGCGGCGCTTCCAGCTGGATCAGGAAGTGGAATTGACCTTCGAGGGCCTGGACCGGGAAAGCCAGTACCAGGCCAGCTTCAGGCTGGTCGAGGGTTGCGGGCTGAAGCCGCCCAGGGCTGCGCGGGAAAAGCCGGAGCAGGCGGAGCAGCAGGCCTCGCCGGGCTGATGGTCGATGGTGTAAGCGTCAGTGCAGCTGCGGTCGCCGCGGCGCCTGGCGCGACCTGCCGCCAGTTCCGCTGGCCGACTTGTCGCAAGGGTTGACGGCGCCTTCGCTGGCCAGCTTGCGGCAGACCTGGTCGACCAGGCCAACCATCTCTTCAACGCCCAGTGCCCTCAGGTAGGCGCCCATATCGCTGTGGGAGTCCATCACCACGTTCTCGTCGACCAGGCGAAACGCCTGGATCACCGATAACTCCACCGGAGTAAAATCCGAATCCAGCTCGAAGATCAGCTTGGTAAAGGTGTCCACTACCAGCATTTCACTGTTTGGGCTGCAGGGGCTGGCTCCCCGCGAACCCTTGGCTGTACTGCTTCTCATGCTGCTCGTTACCTCTGGCGCACTCGCTTGCGGAACAACTGGTGGCGCGCCTTTTTATAGGGCCGAGCATTAAGTATGGTACAGCCACGGCGGGCTGCTGGTTAAAAAACAGGCAATTTTTCACAATAGCGCCTACAGGCGGCGTACGAACATGCCTTTCAGGTATTCGGTCTCGGGAATCGCCGGGTGGATGGGGTGATCGGCGCCCTGGGCGCTCTGCTCGACCACCTGGACACGGCAGCCGGCGCGGACCGCAGCCTGGGCGATGGTGGCCAGCATGTCGGGGCGGGTGAGGTGCATGGAGCAGGAACCCGCCACCAGCAGGCCGCCCGGGGGCAACAGGCGCAGGCCCAGCTCGTAGATGCGGCGGTAGGCTGTCAGCCCCTTCTTGATGTCCTTGCGCCGCTGGATAAAGGCCGGCGGGTCGAGAATCGCCACGTCGAACTGCCTCCCGGCCTCGATCATGCCCTGCATGACCTCCGGCGCCGAGCCGCGCTGAACCGACACCCTGTCCTCGATGCCGTTGAGCCGGGCATTGGCGAGCACACCCTCCAGCGCCGTGGCGGAACTGTCCACACAGGTGACGGCGGCAGCGCCGAACACTCCGGCCTGCACGCCCCAGCCGCCGATGTAGGAATAGACGTCGAGCACCGTCTTGCCAGCCACCCGGCGGGCGAGCTTTGCACGGCCCATGCGGTGGTCGTAAAACCAGCCGGTTTTCTGGCCGCTGTGCACCGGGGCCAGGAAGCGCACGCCATTCTCTTCCAACTGCACCTGTTCCGGCACCTCGCCTGAGACGACTTCAGCGGCGTGGGCGAGGCCGCCCTCGCGGCGCTCGCGGCTATCCCCGCGCAGCAGGATGCCCGCGGGCTGCAGCAGTTCCTCGAGGGCCGAGAGCAGTGGCGCGCCGTGACATTCGGCGCCCGCGTTGTTCAGCTGCACCACGCAATAGTCGCCGAAGCGGTCCACGACCACACCCGGCAGGCCGTCGCTATCGCCGTAGGCCAGGCGGTAGAAGGGGGCATCGAAAGCAGCCGCGCGACCCGCCAGTGCGGATTGCAGGCGCTGGGTGCACAGTGCCTCGTCGAACAAGCGGGACTCTCCCGGCGCGTAGAGGCGGGCGCAGATCAGCGAGTGCGGGTCCATATAGGCGCTGCCGAGCAGGTCGCCGCGCGCGCTGTGCACGTGCACGAGGTCGCCCGCGGCGAAGCTGCCCAGCGGCGTACGCCCGGTATCCACCTCGTTGGAGTAGACCCACAGGTGGCCGCCGCGCAGGCGGCGCTCGGCGCCCTGGCGCAGGTAGAGGTCAGATGGGAGAGTCACGGGAGTACGGCCAGTGGCCGCCGCGGGAGGATCAGTCGTCCTCTTCGCAGGCCTCTTTGTAATCGTCGGCGGAGAGCAGGTCTTCCAGTTCGGTGGTGTCCGAGGGCGCCAGCTTGAAGAACCAGCCGTCGTTGTAGGGGTCGCTGTTGACGGTTTCAGGCTCGTCCTCCAGCTGTTCGTTGATGGCGATGACCTCGCCGCTCACTGGCGCGTAAATATCCGAGGCCGCCTTCACCGACTCCACCACACCGGCCTCGTCGCCGGCGGAGAGCGTGCTGCCCATCTCGGGAAGCTCGACGAACACCACGTCACCCAGGGCGTGCTGCGCGTGATCGGTAATGCCCACCGTGACCGTGCCGTCCTCTTCGAGACGGGCCCACTCGTGGCTCTTGGCATATCTCAATTCGCTGGGCGTCTGGCTCATTGGGGGGCGTCCTCTGGATGGCGACTGTGGGCTGGTGACCGGCTCATTCTAACTGCCAACTTGTGAAAAACAATACAGCAGCGTCAGGAGATGCCCATGGCGTGGCGCATCAAACGCTGCTTCAGCGGGGGAATACCGCCCACACCGCGCATGCCGGCATTGCGCAGCCAGCGCAGGGGCAGGGAGGGTTGCTCGAAAAGGTGCTTGAAGCCCTCCATGGCGGCCATCATCAGCAGGTTCTCGCCCTTGCGCTGGCGCTGGTAGCGACGCAGGACCTGCAGGCTACCCGGGGGAATTCCAAGCTCCCGCGCCCGCGCCAGCTCGCGGCCGAGCACCGCCACGTCCGACAGCCCCAGGTTGATACCCTGCCCGGCCAGCGGGTGGATGGTGTGGGCGGCGTCGCCCACCAGGGCCGCACCGGGCTGTACGTAGTCCAGCGCGTGTCGCTGGCGCAGCGGAAACGCGCCGCGCGCGCCAACCGCCAGGATCTCGCCCAGGCAGTGTTCGCTGGCATCGCCCAGCGCGGCGCAGAACTCGTCGTCGCCCATGGCCAACAGGGGTTCCGCCAGATCATCCTGGATGGACCAGACGATCGAGCAAAAATGTTCGTCGTCCGAACCCGGCAGCGGCAGCAGCGCCAGCGGGCCACTGGGCAGGAAGCGCTGCCACGCGGTATCGCAGTGGGAGCGCTCCGTGCGAATCGTGGCGACGATGGCGCGATGGCCGTAGTCCCACTCGCGCGACTCGAAGCCGAGCATGCTGCGCACCCGGGACACGGCGCCGTCCGCACCGACCACCAGCGCGGCCTGCAGCGCACCGCCGTTCGCCAGCGCCAGGCGCATGTCGCCTCCGTCTTCGCGGGTGATTGCCTCCACACTGGCAGGGCTGACCCGGTGTATCGCCGGTTTCTGTTCCAGCCGCGCCAGCAGGGCGTCGATGATGGCCCGGTTCTCCACGATATGGCCCAGCGCCGGCACCTGCATCTCCGTCCGGTCGAACTCGATCGCGCCGGTGCCCTCGGCGTCCCAGACCGTCATATGGGTGTACGGGCAGTGCCGGTAGGCATTGATCGCTGCCCAGGCTCCCAGGTTTTCGAGAAAGGCGACCGAGGCCGGGGTCAACGCGCTGACCCGCTGGTCAAAACTGCGGGGGTCGCGTTCTTCGGGCAGGGTTACGCGCTGCAGGGGCCGCGCCTCGACCAGCGCGACATCCAGTCCGCAGTCCGCCAGGGCGAGCGCCAGCGCCGAACCGGCGATGCCGGCGCCGACGATGATCACGTCATGCCGTTCTACGCCCGCCATATCAGTCCTGCATCCCGGCTACGCCCGCGGCGCGGCGCACAAAACGCTGCTTGAGGGCGGGCAACACGTCCAGGCCGGATAGCGCGAGATCACGCACCAGGCCAAGCAGGGGGTCCGTGCGCGAAAACACGGCGGGCAGGTAATCGCTGAAGCTGATGGTGCGCTGCTGGTCCTCGCGCTGGGCCTGCTCGTAGCGCTGCAGCACCGCGAGGTCGCCAACGCCTTCGCCGGCGGCCATCGCTGCGGCCAGCGTGTCCGCCAGCACCGCCACATCGCGCAGCGCCAGGTTGAAGCCCTGCCCGGCAACCGGGTGCAGCGCGTGCGCCGCGTTGCCCATCACCACCACCGACTGGCGCACCTGCTCGGATGCCCGGACCAGTGACAGGGGGTAACTGTGGCGCTCGCCCACCTGCTGCAGGCGGCCCAGGCGGTAGCCGAAGCGCTGCTGCAGGGCATCCAGGAATTCATTCTCGGGGCAGTCCCGGTAATGCGCGCATTGCGCCGGGTCCAGTGTCCACACCAGCGCGCTGCGCCGCGGCGCGCCGCTCACTCCCGGCAGCGGCAGCAGGGCCAGTGGCCCGTCGCGGGTAAAGCGCTCGAAGGCACAGCCGTTGTGGGGCCGGGCACTGGCGATATTCGCGATCAGGGCGTGCTGGCCGTAGGACTTTTCGCTGGCCGCCATACCCAGGCTCTCGCGCAGGCCGGAGTTCGCGCCATCGGCCACTACCAACAGGTCGGCGCGCAGTACCTGCGCCCGCTCACCTGCGATGGAAAGCTCCAGTCGCCCATCCGCTGCGCGGGCGCTGTCGACCCGGGCGGGACTGATCACCTCGATCGCGGCGGCGTCCTGCCCGGCTTGCTCGTGCAGGGCGCCGGCGAGACAGCGCCCCAGCCAGGCGTTCTCCACCACATGGCCAAGCGCCGGCCAGCCGTAGTCCTGCGCGCGCATCAGGGTGCTGCCGAAGCGGCCGCGGTTGGACACGTGGATGGTCTCGATCGGGCAGGCGTGCTGTTCCAGTGCCGGCCACAGACCCAGGCGCTGGTAGATCAGCTGGCTGGAATAGCTCAGCGCGGTCGAGCGCGCATCGAAAGAGGGGTGATACTGGCCGGCGGATTGCGCCGCTGGCAGCGGGAAATTTTCGACCAGCGCGATACGGACGGAAGAGGGCAGCGAATGCGCCAGCTGCAGGGCGAGACTGATACCGGCCATGCCGCCGCCGGCGATGACGATGTCGCGCTGATCGCTCATCGCGCGGCAGCCATCAGCGCCTCGATCTCGTCGGCGTGCCGCGGTGCACCCGCGGTGAGCAGCTCGCAACCCTCACGGGTCACCAGCACGTCGTCCTCGATACGCACACCGATGCCGCGCCACTTGCGCGCCACGCTGGTGTTGTCCGGCGAGATATAAATACCGGGCTCGACCGTCATCACCATGCCCGGCTCCAGCACGCGCCACTCCTCGCCCACCCGGTAATCGCCGACATCGTGGACATCCAGGCCCAGCCAGTGCCCGACCTTGTGCATGTAGTACTCGCGGTAGGCGCCGGCGGCGACCAGCTCTTCCGGCTCGCCCTCCAACAGCCCGAGTTCCACCAGGCCGCGGGTGATCACTTCCACGCTGGCGTCGTGGGGCTGGTTCCAGTGGTTGCCGGCGCGGACCTGCGCCAGCGCCGCCTCGTGGGCAGCGAGCACCAGGTCGTAGACTTGCCGCTGTTCGGGACTGAACTTACCCCCCACCGGGAAGGTGCGGGTGACATCCGAGGCGTAGTAGTCGTACTCGCAGCCGGCATCCACCAGCACCAGGTCGCCGTCGCGCAGGCGCGCAGCGTTCTCGACGTAGTGCAGGATGCAGGCATTGCGGCCGCCGCCGACAATGGACGGGTAGGCCGGGAAGCGCGCGCCGCCGCGCACGAAGCGATGGTGCAGCTCGCCCTCCAGCTCGTATTCGTACATGCCCGGCCGGCAGAACTGCATCAGGTGGCGGTGCGCCGCGGCGCTGATCTGACCGGCGCGGCGCATCAGGCGTTGCTCCGCGGCGCTCTTGATCAGGCGCAGGTCGTGCAGCATGTGGTCCAGGTCGGTAAATTCGCCGGGGGGTACGGCACCGCTGGCTTCCTTGCTGCGAATGGTGTTCACCCAGCCCATGATGCGGCGGTCGAAGCCCGCGCTGCGGCCCATGGAGTAGTACACCCGCTCGCGGCCCTCGATCAGGCCGGGCAGGATCTCGTCGATGTCGCCGATGGGAAAGGCGTCGTCCGCGCCGAAATCCGCGCAGACACCCTCCGGCCCGGCGCGGTAGCCGTGCCATAGCTCCAGCGCGGGATCGCGCTCGCGGCAGAACATGACGAATTCGCCGTGGGCGCGACCGGGAATCAGCACCAGCACCGCGTCCGGCTCGCGAAAGCCGCTGAGGTAGTTGAAGTCACTGTCCTGGCGAAAGGGGTATTCGGTATCGCGCGAGCGCGTGACCTCCCGCGCCGAGGGAATGATGGCGATGCTGTTGGGCTCCATCATGTCCACCAGGCGGCGGCGCCGGCGGGCGTACTCGCCGTTGCCGATGCGCGGGCGAGGTTTCTCGGTGGCGGTAGCTTCAAACTGCAGCATGGCGGGTCCTCAATGCAGCGCGGGCTTGTCCTGCCCCTCGTGCCCGGCGCGGCTGTCCATGAACACATTGAGGGCGGCGAAGCGCAGGTACTCGACCAGTTCGAGGTAGCTTTCCTCGGACTCGTCTTCGCTGGCGTCCTCGTCGATACCGGCCTGGGCGATGACGGCGAAATCGCGCAGGATCTCGCCGCTGTCCTGCTGCACGCTGGTGCGGCTCACCTGGGTGTAGCCGCTGATGAACGCCCGCGTCCAGTCCGCCAGCGCCTGGGTGCGCACCTCGATCTCGGTGTCGTCGTCGGGCAGCAGCGGGTGAAAGTCGAACTCCTCGTCCTCCATCGCCGCCGCCGAGACCTCGTAAAGCTGGATGGCCAGGCCCGCCAGTTCGCCGTGCAGGTCGATATCCATGGCCTGGTTCAGCAACGCGAGGCCCGCCTCCGGCTCTCCGGGGGCGCCTGCGGCAAGCAGGCCGCAGAGGCAGCCGTGCAGGCCGGAGGGGCTGACATCCAGGCCCTGCTCCAGAAGGTGGCCGGCCACTTCGTCGAAATCGAAAACCGCAATTTGCTGATCAAAAAAGTCGGACATTCCGCGCTCCCGGGGCCCCTGTTGCCGCCCCCGATGGCAGTTGTGACAAGAATCGAAATATGCTCGGCAGGCTTTTGATTTTCATTGATTTTGTTTCGTTGACCTCAACCTGCGGCGCCCTTATAGTAAAACTCCTGTCAGGCTAACACCAGTACATCTACATGGCAGACAAGCAACTGAAAGCCCTGGAACAGAAAATCGACGAGCTGATCAATCTGTGCCAGCAACTGAACCGTGAGAACCAGCAGCTGAAAACCCAGAGTGCCGGTTGGCAGCGGGAGCGACAGGACCTCATCGACAAAAACGAAATGGCCCGCTCCAAAGTCGAGGCCATGATCACCCGCTTGCGCACCATGGAGTAATCCCGTGAGCCCACCCAACACAGTCACGGTCAAGATTCTCGACAAGGAATACCAGGTCGCCTGCCCGGAAGAGCAGGAGGCGGAACTGGTTGTCTCCGCCAAGTACCTCGACAAGCAGATGCGCAGCATCCGCGACTCGGGCAAGGTCATCGGCCTGGAGCGCATCGCGGTGATGGCCGCGCTCAACATCAGCTACGAACTGCTGCAGGCCTCGGAGCAATCCGGCGGTGAGCAGTCCGCCCCGGATGTGGACAACGCTGGCGTGGATCGCCTGCACCGCAAGCTCGACGATGCGCTGTACCACCTGCGCCAGCTCGAAATCGGCTGACCCTGCCGCCTTTCCCGAAGCTGTCGCGGCCTTTCCCGAAAAATCAAGGGCGAACTCGCCCGCAGGCCTACGCTATAATGCGCGAAGATCCCTGGCGTATGCGCCAGGCAGACAGTCCTCGAGCCGATATTTTTAACCCGGGGGCATCCCGTTGCTGTTGGTGTGCAGGTCCGGCGACTGACCGGAAAGCCTGAAACAGTGCGGAGGCCCCCTCCTTGAACCATCGGGTTCAAGGGCAGCGCTGTCAGCGGTACGCCGGGAATCTTTCAGGGTCAACAGTCACCACATGCCACAGACAGGACCCAGCAAACAGCAACTGCGCCAGGACCTGCGCGCAGTGCGCCAGCAAATCCCCCTTCATCACAGAACGCTTGCGGCCGATGCCCTGCACGGGCACATCTGCGCCATTCCCGACTGGCCGGGCATCCGGCGGGTCGCCGGCTATCTCGCTGCCAATGCGGAAATCGACCCGGCGCCGCTGCTGGCGCAGCTGCATGCCGCAGGCAAGGCGCTCTACCTGCCGGTCATCCGCGAGGACAATTCGCTGCACTTCGCGCCGTGGGCACCCGGCGACGAGCTGGTGAACAACCGCTACGGTATCGGGGAGCCGACCGCAGCGACCGGTCTATGTGAAGCAGGGGAACTGGATGCAGTGCTGTTACCGCTGGTGGGCTGGACTCGCCGCGGGCAGCGCCTGGGCATGGGCGGCGGCTTCTATGATCGCAGTCTCGCGGGAGTGTCGGGTGTGCTGAAAGTGGGCCTGGCCTTCGCGGCGCAGGAACTGGCGGGCCTTCCGGCCGAGCCCTGGGATATCGATCTGGATTTTGTCGCGACGGAGCAGGCCCTGGTCGATTGCAGGGCCTGAATCTGCGCCTGCGCTCAGTTGTCGACGATAACGCCTGCTTGCAGTTCCGAGGCCGGGGCGGCCACGGTGTCATTGGCAGCCATCGGCAGCATCAATGTTATGACTAGCCCCAAACCAAAGACCGCCATCAGGATTATCATCAGGTCCGGCTTCTTATCCACGCTGGTTCACTCTCTTCACGTCCAAGGTCTGGCCCTTCTGAAGGGGCCTGTACCGCCGCGGTTGAGCCACTATCTCAACCACTAACTTTTGTGATTATTTCACAAAGCTTTTCAATGTCTATAGCGTGCACCAAAAAATCGCACGTTTTCTGGAATTTTTTTTGCCGCTAGCCGTTCATTGGTCGCGTTGCCCCAGGTAAAGCCGGTACGCGAGGTTGCCGCTTTCGTCCGAGTAGGGGTAGCCGATACCGTCCAGCACCTTCTCGAATTCGCGCCGCTCCCCTTTTTCGACCTGCACGCCGACCAGGATGCGACCGTAGGCGGCGCCGTGGTTGCGGTAGTGGAACATGGAGATGTTCCAGCGCTGGCCGAGGCCGGAGAGGAACTTCGCCAGGGTGCCGGGGCGCTCGGGAAACTCCACCCGGTAGACCCGCTCATTGGCGAGATCCGCCGGCGCATGGCCCCCGACCATGTAGCGCACATGCAGCTTGGCGACCTCGTTGTCGGTGAGGTCCTCCGGGCGGTAACCCTGCTCTTCCAGTGCCTGCAGCAGCTCGGCGAGGTCGTTGCCGCCGGGAAGCACCGACAACCCGACAAATACCTGTGCGGAGCCCGGGTCCGCGTAGCGGTAGTTGAACTCGGTGATATTGCGCTTGCCCAGCGCATGGCAGAAGGCGCGGAAGCTGCCCGGGCGCTCCGGAATGGTGACGGACAGGACGGCCTCGCGCCGCTCGCCGATCTCCGTGCGCTCGGAGATATAGCGCAGGCGGTCGAAGTTGGTATTGGCGCCGCTGACGATCGCCAGCAGGTTCTGCCCCTGCACGCCGGTGCGCTCCACGTAGCTCTTCATGCCGGCCAGCGCCAGCGCGCCCGCCGGTTCCGCAATGCTGCGGGTATCCTCGAAGATATCCTTGATCGCGGCGCACATCTCGTCGCTGCTGACGGTGATGACCTCGTCCACCAGCTTGCGGATGACGCGGAAGGTCTCCTTGCCGATCTGCGCCACCGCGCAGCCATCGGCGAACAGGCCCACCTCGGGCAGGCGCGCCCGCCGGCCCTTCTCCATCGCGATTTTCAGGCAGGCCGCGTCGTCGGGCTCAACACCGATGATCCGGGTTTCGGGCCACACGTATTTCACATACGCGGCGACACCGGCCAACAGCCCGCCACCGCCCACCGGTACGAAAAGGGCGTCCAGCGGCTCCTGGTGCTGGCGCACGATCTCCATGCCCACCGTACCCTGGCCGGCGATCACGTCCGGATCGTCGAAGGGATGCACATAGGTCATGCCCTTTTCTTCCACCAGTTTCGTCGCGTAGGCCGCCGCCTCGTCGAAGGTGTCGCCCTGCAGCACCACCCGCGCGCCGCGGTTGCGCACGGCATCGACCTTGATCGCCGGGGTGGTGCGCGGCATCACGATGGTCGCCTTCACATGCATCTTCTGCGCCGCCATCGCCAGGCCCTGGGCGTGGTTGCCCGCCGAAGCCGCCACCACTCCGCGCGCCCGCTGCTCCTCGCTGAGCCGGTGCATCTTGTTGTAGGCGCCGCGCAGCTTGAAGGAGAACACCGGCTGCAGGTCCTCGCGCTTGAGCCACACCTTGTTGTCCAGGCGCCGCGACATCAGCTCCGCGTAATCCACGGGCGTCTCGCGCGCCACGTCGTAGACGCGGGCGTCGAGGATGCGCTTGATATAGGTGTGGGGCATGGTCGCTCACCGGTTCTTATCGAAGCGGCCATGTTAATGAAGCGGCGGCAGATTACCAGCCCTCTCGCTCTTTCGGCCCTTGCCGGTGCGCGGGATCGGAGTGACGCCGGGGTGGAGCGCTGTAGTTCGGTGGCCGGCGGTGCAGGCAGCCCCGCTGGCTCCAAAGCGTTTATAGTCGCCGCGGGACCGCCTGCACCGCCGGCCACCTTGTACCGCGGTATGACCTGGGTCGCTCCGATCCGCGCCGAAGAGTGCGAAGCGGATGCAGCGTCTGCCTGCTCGTTCCGCGGTATGCCCGCACCACCCCGATCCACACCGGCGAGGGCGATGCGCCTGCGTCGCCCGCACCTGGCTCCGCAGTTTGCGCCGCGTCGCTCCGATTCACGCATGCGCGAGCGATGCGAGGCGCCTGGGTAGAATGCGCCCTCGCGGCGACTATAAACGCTTTGGAGCAAGCGAGGGCGCATTCTACCCAGGCGCCGGATTTCAGGGCTCGATGCTCTCGCATCCACCGAGCGCAGCAAGCCGGATAATGAGAAGGCAGGCGAAGTGCGCCACGAAGCGAAGGTCGAGAGCGATCATGCCTGCAACCGGCGAGCCGGCTGGCCTATAATGCCGGTCCAGCACACGGGCGGGAGCCGACGATGACCCAGGACGAACTGAAACAGGCAGTGGCCGAGGCGGCACTGGAGTATATCCGCCCGCACCTCGACGGCGACACCGTGCTGGGCATCGGTACCGGCTCGACCGCGAACCGCTTCATCGACTGCCTGGCCAGCGTAAAAGGGTTGATCGGCGCCACCGTCGCCAGCTCGGAGGCGTCCGCAGAGCGCCTGCGCAGCCACGGCATCCTGGTTGAAGACCTCAACTCGGTCGACGAGATCGAGTTCTATATCGACGGCGCCGACGAGAGCAACCGCGCCCTGCAGTTGATCAAGGGCGGCGGCGCCGCGCTGACGCGGGAGAAAATCGTCGCCGCGGTGGCGAAGAAATTCATCTGCATCGCGGACGAATCCAAGCTGGTCCACACCCTGGGCGGCTTCCCGCTGCCGGTGGAAGTCATTCCCATGGCGCGCAGCTATGTGGCGCGGGAGCTGGTCAGGCTGGGCGGCGAGCCGGTCTACCGCGAGGGCGTGGTGACCGACAACGGCAACGTGATTCTCGACGTGTACAACTTCCCCATCCCGCAGCCGCTGGCCACCGAGGACAGGATCAACGGCATCACCGGCGTGGTGACCAACGGTTTGTTCGCCCTGCGCCCCGCGGACGTGCTGCTGCTGGGAACGGCCAGCGGCGTCGAGACGCTCTACGCCGACTGATCGTCGCCGTGCCGGCGCGAGGCGGGATAGACGACAGACCACAGCCAGCGCCAGAGGCTGTTGCCCGCCAGCACGTCGCGGTCCACCTGCTCGAAGAAGCGCTCCAGCCCCTCGGGGTCGGCAAAGTAATCCATGCGGGTGGTGAAGCCGTGCTCCGGGTCGAGCGTCTTGACCACCTTCGCCGGGTTTCCCGCCACCACCGTGTTGGCGGGCACGTCGCGGGTGACCACGGCACGGGCGGCGACCACGGAGTTCTCGCCAATGGTCACACCCTTCAGCACCGTGGCGTGATCGCCCAGCCAGACGTTGCGGCCGATGCGCACCGGCGCGACGCGCTCGTCGCGGCAGGTGCGGTCGTAGAGGGAGTGCCAGTCGCAGTCGGTGACATAGGCGCCGTTGGCGAACATGGTGCCATCGCCGATGACGACTTCGTCCGAGGCGCTGACCCGGGAGCCGGGGCTCATCAACACGCAGTCGCCGATCTCGATGCGGCCGCCGCCGTGCTCGCGGCCCCACACGCCGATCTCCACGCGGCTGTAGGGCTCGGCGATGGCGGTAAAACTGCGGCCGATATGGATATTCTCGCCGGAGATTTTGACGTACCAGGGTTTCATCACCGTGTGGTACGGGCCCAGCGAGGCGCACTGTGGCCGCAGGAAATACTCGGTGTACCAGTGGCGAAAGCCCAGGTACAGCTTCTTCAACCACCAGGGCCTGAGGTCTTTGCGCATCGTGTTCCGCCCACCATTAAAAGAGGGGCTATGATGACAACGCCAGCGGGTCGCGGCAACGCCGCCGGCGCGGCGAGCGCCTGAGCATGGAGAATCGATCGCGCGAGGTCAGCAGCAACCAGCCCGGCCTGCACCCGCGGCTGGCGCAGACCGTGGCCAAACACCTGGCCTGCGAGTACCGCCGCCCGCCTGCGCCCCACGCCGAAGAGGCCGCCGCCCGATTGCTGGCGGCGCTGGCAGAGCGGCGCCGGCCACTGGTGATGGATTCCTTCTGCGGCACGGGGCAGAGCACCGCGCTGCTGGCCGCGCGGCACCCGGGGCACCTGGTCGTCGGCGTAGACCGATCCGCCCACCGGCTGGAGCGTCACATTGCCGGGGAGCACGACAACTACCTGATGCTGCGCGCCGACGTCGAGGACATCTGGGCCATCCTGCTGCGCGAGGGCCTCGGGCTGGAATACCACTACCTGCTCTACCCCAACCCCTGGCCCAAGGGCAAACACCTGCAGCGCCGGGTACACGGTCATCCGGCGTTCACGCGACTGTTGCAACTAGGGGGTAGTATCGAACTGCGCTCGAACTGGCAGACCTATGTCGAGGAATTCGGCCTGGCGATGCACCTCGCGGGCCGCTGCGGTGCGGTCGCACAGGTCCAGGGCCGCCCGCCGCTGACGCTTTTCGAGCAGAAATATCGCGACAGCGGGCACGCGCTGTGGTCCTACCGCAGTAGCGCCGCCGTGACGAACGCGGGCAGATAAGCTACAGTCCACCGTCCAACGCGAGGAATCGAAATGACACCCAAGCATCCCGACCCGGTCTGGGATCGCATTCGCGCCGAGACCGAGAAGCACGCACAGGAAGAGCCGATCCTGGCCAGCTTCCTGCACTCGACCATTCTCAACCACAAGACCCTCGAGTGCGCGCTCAGCTTCCACCTCGCCAGCCAGCTGGACAGCCCGACGGTCACCTCGCTGCTGCTGCGCGAGGTCATGCTGCAGGCGCTGGAGGACGACAACAATATCCGCGAGGCGGTGCGCGCCGACCTGCTGGCGGTAGTGGATCGCGATTCCGCCTCCCACGAGCTGTACATCCCGTTCCTCTACTTCAAGGGCTTCCACGCCCTGCAGAGCCACCGCATCGCCCACTGGCTGTGGACCCACGGCCGCCAGTCCATGGGCCTGTTCTTCCAGAACCGCGTCTCGGTGCAGTTCGGCGTGGACATCCACCCCGCCGCCCGCATGGGCCGCGGCATCATGCTGGACCACGCCACCGGCCTGGTCATCGGCGAGACCGCGGTAGTCGGCAACAATGTCTCCATCCTGCAATCGGTGACCCTTGGCGGCACCGGCAAGGAGGACGGCGACCGCCACCCGAAGATCGGCGACGGCGTGCTGATCAGCGCCGGGGCCAAGATTCTCGGCAACATCCGGGTGGGCGAGGGCGCCAAGGTCGGGGCCGGCAGTGTCGTGCTCGAGGAGGTGCCGCCGCACACCACGGTCGCCGGCGTTCCCGCCAAGATCGTCGGCCGCCCGGCGTCGCAGTCGCCGGCGCTGGATATGGAGCACGACTTCTGCTGCGATTCCGGCGAGCAGGAGGCACGGCGGGTCGAGGGGCAGAACTGACGCGGGCTGTTACTCCGTAGCCCGGCGAGCGGGGTTCATGCGGCCCCGCTGGCTCCAAAGCGTTTATAGTCGCAGCGGGACCGCATGAACCCCGCTCGCCTTGCTGCGGTGGTGTGACCCGATTCGTTGAGGCACCTCCCCGCGCGAAGCCGCAGCGCGCACTGCTCCCGAAAGCACTCGCTTGCCCGATGAACCGCGGCGGTAGGCGTTCAGCCGCACGCCGTCGCGTCTGCGATGTACCGCGGTGCGAGGCGTTCGCGCGCACAGCCCCCGGGCGGCGACTATAAACGCTTTGGAGCAGACCGGGGGCTGTGCGCGCGGACGCCGCGTCCAGCGCCGGATGCATCGATCCCGGGAATGACTGCTTGCAGGAAGTGCGCACCGCGGTGCGAGGCGCTCGCGTGCACTACCCCCCGGGCGGCGACTATAAACGCTTTGGAGCAGCCCGGGGGGTAGTGCGCGCGAGCGCCGGCTACGGGGTACCAGAAGCCGATCAGGCGTCGTGGTGATACTGAGGAGAGAGCTCCTGCACCGCGTCGACGAAGGCCGTGACGTGGTCGGGATTGACGCCCGGCGTGATGCCGTGGCCGAGGTTGAAGACGTGGCCGCTGCCGTGACCGTAGGCGGCGAGGATAGTGGCAACCTCCTCGCGGATGCGCGCCGGGGAGGCGAACAGCATGGCCGGGTCCATGTTGCCCTGCAGGGCCACGCGGTCGCCCACCTGCTCGCGGGCCAGGCCGATGTCGGTGGTCCAGTCGATGCCGACGGCCTGGGCGCCGCAGTCGGCGATAGCGCCCAGCCACTGGCCGCCGCCCTTGGTGAAGACGATGGTGGGGACGTCGCGGGTTTCCGGCTGGGCGTGCAGGCGGGCGATAACCCGCTGCATGTACTTCAGCGAGTACTCCTTGTAGGCCGCCGCGGACAGGCTGCCGCCCCAGGTATCGAAGATCTGCAGGGCCTGTGCGCCGGCGCGCACCTGGGCGCCGAGGTAGTCGGCGACCGCGTCGGCCAGCAGGGAGAGCAGGGCGTGCATCAGCTCGGGCTTGTCGTAGGCCATGCCCTTGACCTGGGCGAAGTCCTTGGAGGAGCCGCCCTCGACCATGTAGGTAGCCAGGGTCCAGGGGCTGCCGGAGAAACCGATCAGCGGCACCATGCCATTGAGCTCGGCGCGGATGGTGCGCACGGCGTTCATCACGTAGGCGAGGTCGTCCTCCGCCTTGATGGAGTTCAGCCCGGCGAGGTCTGCCTCGCTGCGCACGGTCTTGCGAAATTTCGGGCCCTCGCCGGTCTCGAAGTAGAGGCCCAGGCCGAGGGCGTCGGGCACGGTGAGGATATCCGAAAACAGGATCGCCGCGTCCATGGGGTAGCGGCGCAGGGGCTGCATGGTGACCTCGCAGGCCAGCTCCGCGTTCTTGCACAGGTCCAGGAACGAACCCGCCTGTTCGCGGGTTGCGCGATACTCGGGCAGGTAGCGACCCGCCTGGCGCATCATCCAGACCGGGGTGCGATCCACCGGCTCCCGGCGCAGCGCGCGCAGGAAGCGGTCGTTCTTCAGCTCGGCCAGCGGGGCTGCCTTAGACGCCAAGGTAGTCAAGAATACCCTCCGCTGCCTGGCGCCCTTCCCAGATCGCGGTCACGACCAGGTCGGAACCGCGCACCATGTCGCCGCCCGCAAATATCTTCGGGTTGCTGGTCTGGAACTTGTAGGTCTGGTGCTCCTCCGCGACAACGCCTTTCCAGTCGTTGATTTCCACCTTCGCATCGGCGAACCAGTCAGCGGGGCTGGGCTGGAAACCGAAGGCGATGATGACCGCGTCCGCCTCCATCACCTGCTCGCTGCCGGGAATGGGCTGCGGGCGGCGGCGGCCGCCGGCGTCCGGTTCGCCCAGTTCGGTCTCGACGACTTTCACGCCGCAGGCCTGGCCGAAGTACTCCACCACCTCGATCGGCTGGCGGTTGAACAGGAATTCCACGCCTTCCTCGCGAGCGTTCTGCACCTCGCGGCGCGATCCGGGCATGTTGCTCTCGTCGCGGCGGTAGGCGCAGATGACTTTTTCCGCCTGCTGCCGCACTGCGGTGCGCACGCAGTCCATGGCGGTATCGCCGCCGCCGAGCACGATGACCCGCTTGCCCTTGAGGTTCACATAGGCTTCCGGGTCCTGCTTGTAACCCAGGTTGTGGTTCACGTTGCCGATCAGGTAGGGCAGCGCCTCGTAGACACCGGGCAGGTTTTCGCCGGGGAAACCGCCCTTCATGTAGGTGTAGGTGCCCATGCCCATGAATACCGCGTCGTATTCGGAGAGCAGTTCGTCGATGCTGACATCGGTGCCGATCTCGGTGTTCAGGCGGAACTCGATGCCCATGCCCTCGAACACCTCGCGGCGGCGCACCATCACCTGTTTTTCCAGCTTGAATTCGGGAATGCCGAAGGTCAGCAGGCCGCCGATCTCCGGGTAGCGGTCGAACACCACGGGCTTGACGCCATTGCGCGCCAGCACGTCGGCACAGCCGAGGCCCGCGGGGCCGGCGCCGATGATGGCGACTTTCCTGCCGGTTTGAACAACGCCCGACATGTCCGGCCGCCAGCCCATGGCCAGGGCGGTGTCGGTGATGTACTTCTCGGAGGCGCCGATGGTCACTGCGCCGAATCCGTCGTTCAGGGTGCAGGCGCCCTCGCACAGGCGGTCCTGCGGGCACACGCGGCCGCAGACTTCCGGCAGGGTGTTGGTCTGGTGGCTCAGCTCCGCCGCCTCGAACAGGTTGCCCTCGGCGACCAGCTTCAGCCAGTTGGGAATGAAGTTGTGCACCGGGCACTTCCACTCGCAATACGGGTTACCGCACTCCAGGCAGCGGTGCGACTGCTCGGCGACCTGCTCCCGGGTGAAGGGGTCGTAGATCTCCGCGTATTCCTTTTTACGTGACTCCAGCGCGCGCTTGTCGGGGTCGTTGCGGCCGACATCGATGAACTGGAAGTTGTTCGCCAGACGGTTACTCATAAAAACTCTTCTCCAGTCGCCCGATCAATCCGTGTTGCGCAGGCGAGACAGCAGGCGGTCGAATTCCGCGGCCTTGGGTTTGACCAGCCAGAACTTGCCGACGTAATCCTCGAAGTTTTCCAGCAGGTGCGAGCCCCACTCGGAACCGGTCTCCTCGACGAACTCGCGGATATTACCGCGCAGGTGGTTGCGGTAGGCCTCCATGTACTCGGAACTCACCCGGTGGATATCCACCAGCTCACTGTTGTACTTGTCGATGAAGGTGCGGTCCGCGTCCAGCACGTAGGCGAAACCGCCGGTCATGCCGGCGCCGAAGTTGACGCCGGTGGGGCCGAGCACGGTGACGTTGCCGCCGGTCATGTACTCGCAGCAGTGATCGCCGGTGCCCTCGACCACCGCGTGGGCGCCGGAGTTGCGCACCGCGAAGCGCTCGCCGGCGATACCGGCGGCGAACAGCCTGCCGCCGGTGGCGCCGTACAGGCAGGTGTTGCCGATGATCGAGGCTTCCTGGGACTTGAACGTCGCGGCGGCGGGCGGGTACACCACCAGCTTGCCGCCGGCCATGCCCTTGCCGACGTAGTCGTTGGAGTCCCCTTCCAGGTACATGTGCAGGCCGCCGGCGTTCCACACGCCGAAGCTCTGGCCCGCGGTGCCCTTCAGGCGCAGTACCAGCGGGTTGTTCTCCATGCCGGTGTTGCCCCAGCGCTTGGCGATCTCGCCGGACATGCGCGCGCCGATGGAGCGGTCGCAGTTGCACACCTCGAACTCGAACTCGCCGCCGGAGCCGGCCTCGATGGTGGCCAGGGTGGCGGCGACCATCTGCTCGGCTTTCTCGCCCTTGTCGAAGGGCGCATTGCGGCTGACCTGGCAGAACTCCGGCTCGCCGTTGGCGGCACCATCCTTGTGCAGGATGGGCGCCAGGTCCAGGCGCGCCTGTTTTTCGGTCTCGCCCGGCAGCAGTTCCAGCAGGTCGGTGCGGCCGATCAGCTCTTCCAGGGAGGCAACGCCCAGCTTCGCCAGCCACTCGCGCACCTCGGTGGCGATGAAGGTGAAGAAGTTCACCACCATATCCACGGTGCCCTTGAAGTGATCTTCACGCAGCTTCTCGTGCTGGGTGGCGACACCGGTGGCGCAGTTGTTCAGGTGGCAGATGCGCAGGTACTTGCAGCCCAGCGCGACCATCGGCGCGGTGCCGAAACCGAAGCTCTCGGCGCCGAGGATGGCCGCCTTGATCACGTCCAGGCCGGTTTTCATGCCGCCGTCCGCCTGCAGGCGGATGTTGCCGCGCAGCTTGTTGCCGCGCAGGGTCTGCTGCACCTCCGCCAGGCCCAGCTCGAAGGGCGAGCCGGCGTAGCGGATGGAGGTCAGCGGGCTGGCTGCGGTGCCGCCGTCGTAGCCGGAGATGGTGATCAGGTCCGCGTAGGCCTTGGCCACGCCTGCGGCGATGGTGCCGACGCCGGGTTCGGACACCAGCTTCACCGAGACCAGCGCATCCGGGTTGACCTGCTTGAGGTCGAAGATCAGCTGCGCCAGGTCCTCGATGGAATAGATATCGTGGTGCGGCGGCGGCGAAATCAGGGTCACGCCGGGCACCGAGTAACGCAGCCGCGCGATCAGCTCGTTGACCTTGCCGCCGGGCAGCTGGCCGCCCTCGCCGGGCTTGGCGCCCTGGGCGATCTTGATCTGCAGCACCTCGGCGTTGACCAGGTAGTGCGGGGTAACGCCGAAGCGGCCCGAGGCGATCTGCTTGATCTTGGAGCTGCGCTCGGTGCCGTACCGGGCCGGGTCTTCACCGCCCTCGCCGGAGTTGGAGCGCGCGCCCATGCGGTTCATCGCCGCCGCCAGTGCCTCGTGCGCCTCGGGGCTCAGGGCGCCCAGCGACATGCCGGCGGAGTCGAAACGCGGCAGGATGCTTTCGACCGGCTCCACCTGCTCAAGCGGAATGCCCTCGCCCTTGATCACCGGGCGCATCAGGTCGCGCAGGGTGGCTACCGGGCGCTCGTTCACCAGTGCGGCGTAGCGCTGGTAATCGGCGTAGTCGCCGCTGGCGACCGCCTGCTGCAGGCTCATTACCACGTCCGGGTTGAAGGCGTGGTATTCCTGGCCGTGCACGTACTTGAGCAGGCCGCCCTGCTCGAGGGACTTGCGCGGCGACCATGCGCGCAGGGCCAGCGCTTTCTGGTCCTGCTCCAGCTCGACAAAGCCGGCGCCCTGGATGCGTGAGGCCACGCCGCAGAACGCGGTATCCACGACTTCTTTCGCCAGGCCGACCGCTTCGAACAGCTGCGCGCCGCGGTAGGAGGAGACCGCCGAGATGCCCATCTTGGACATGATCTTCAGCAGGCCCTTGTTGATGCCCTTGCGGTAGTTCTTGTAGCAGACGCTGGGTTCGCCCAGCAGTTCGCCGCTGCGGATGAGTTCTTCCAGCACACTGTAGGCGAGGTAGGGGTAGACCGCCGTGGCGCCGAAGCCCAGCAGGCAGGCGATCTGGTGCGAGTCTCGCGCGCTGGCGGTCTCGACCAGGATGTTGGCGTCCGCGCGCAGGCCGCGCTTGATCAGGTGGTGGTGCACCGCGCCGGTGGCCAGCAGGCTGTGCACGGGCAACCGGCCGCGGGCGATACCGCGGTCCGACAGCACCAGGATGGTGGCGCCTTCGTGCACCGCCTTCTCCGCCGCGGCGGTGACCTCGGCGATGCCCTGCTGCAGGCCCACGGTCTCTGCGTCGTAGCTGCAATCCACCCGGGCCACGGTAAAGCCGGGGCGCTGCAGGTTCATCAGGGTGTTGAACTTGCCCTGGGACAGCACCGGCGAGGTGAGGATCACGCGGTCGGCGTGCTCCGGCCCCTCGTGGAAGACGTTTTTCTCGCCGCCGAGATCGGTCTCCAGCGACATGACGATGGTTTCACGCAGCGGGTCGATCGGCGGGTTGGTGACCTGGGCGAACTTCTGTCGGAAGTAATCGTAAAGCGGTCGCTCCTTGCGCGAGAGTACCGCCATCGGCGTGTCGTCGCCCATCGAGCCCACCGCCTCGTTACCGGATTCAGCCAGCGGGCGCAGCACCTGGTCCTGTTCCTCGAAGGTGACCTGGAACATCTTCATATAGGCACTGATCTGCTCGCGGTCGATACCGGCCAGCGCCTCGCTGGTCAGCGTGCCCTCGATGCGCTGTGCCTTGTCCTGCAGCCAGCGCTTGTAGGGCTGGCGGGACTTCAGGCGATTCTCGATCTCCTCGGTCTGCAGCAGTTCGCCGGTGTGGGTATCCACCATGAGGATCTGGCCGGGGCCGACGCGGCCCTTGGCGACCACGTCCTCGGTCTTGTAGCCGTAGGTGCCGACTTCCGAGGCCAGCGTGATGAAGCCGTCCTTGGTGCGCACCCAGCGCGCCGGGCGCAGGCCGTTGCGGTCCAGCAGGCAGACCGCGTAACGGCCGTCGGTGAGTACGATGCCGGCGGGGCCGTCCCAGGGCTCCATGTGCATGGAGTGGTATTCGTAGAAGGCCTTCAGGTCCGGGTCCATCAGCTCCATGTTCTGCCAGGCCGGCGGAATCAGCATGCGCAGTGCGCGCGCCATGTCGACACCGCCGGTCAGCAGCAGTTCGAGCATGTTGTCCAGGCTGGAGGAGTCGGAGCCAGTGCGGTTCACCAGCGGCGCGATGTCGCGGATATCGGGCAGGCGCTCGGTCTCGAAGCGGGCGGTGCGCGCCTCGGCCCAGTTGCGGTTGCCCTCGATGGTGTTGATCTCGCCGTTGTGCGCCAGCAGGCGGAACGGCTGCGCCAGCGGCCAGCGCGGGCTGGTGTTGGTCGAAAAGCGCTGGTGGAAAACGCAGATGGCGGTTTCCAGGCGCTCGTCGGCGAGGTCCGCATAGAACCTCGGCAGGTCCACCGGCATCACCAGGCCTTTATAGGAGATGACGCGGCCGGACAGGCTGCAGATATAGAAATCCTTGTCGCCCTCGCAGGCGATCTCCGCCTTGCGGCGGGCGACGAATAGGCGGGTTGCCAGGTCGACGTCGGAGAAGCCCGGTCCGTCGACGAAGACCTGCTCGATGCGCGGCAGGGTTTCCAGCGCGATCGGGCCGCACACCGAATCGTCGGTGGGCACCACGCGCCAGCCGAGGACGGTGAAGCCCTGGTCGCGCAGCACCTGCTCGGTGGCGCCGCGCGCGGCGGCTGCCGTGTCGTCGTCGTGGCTGAGGAAGACCTGGCCCACGGCGAAGCTCTCCGACAGTTCCGCGTCGAAACACTCGCGCGCCAGCGTGCGCATGAACTGTTCCGGCATCTGCATCAGCAGGCCGCAACCGTCCCCGGTACGGCCGTCTGCCGCGATGCCGCCGCGGTGGGTCATGCAGGTCAGGGACTCGATAGCCGTCTGCAGCAGGCGATGGCTGGCATCGCCCGAGGTATGGGCTATCAATCCGAAACCGCAGTTGTCGCGGAAGTCTTCAGGTCTATACAGGCCTGCGCTCATAATCAGTCCAAAATAGTAAGTGAAAACAACAAGTTAGCTGAGGCCCCAACGCTGCTAACCGGGCCTGGGGCTGCAAAAGGGGGAGGCCATTTTACACAGTCGGCCAGATTCCGACAAACCGGCTGGCGCCTGCCCTAATCGGCCAGGGCCCCCTGCAGAAGCGCTCTCAATTCCGCCTCCGAGGCATCGTCGACGATACAGGCCTGGCCCACTTCGCGCAGCAGCACGAGGCGCAGTCGCCCGTCGACAACCTTCTTGTCACGACCCATGAGGTCGAGGAATTGAACCACCGAAATCCCCCGCGGCGGTGTATCGGGAAGACCCGCGCTGCGCAATAGCGTGCGCAGGGCGTCGACTTCACCCGCCTCCAGCCATCCGCGGCTCGCAGACAGTTCCGCAGCAAGCAGCATGCCAACGGCCACCGCTTCGCCGTGCTGCCAGTCGCCGTAGCCCTGTGCCGTCTCGATTGCGTGTCCGAAGGTATGCCCCAGGTTGAGTATGGCACGGCGCCCGGATTCGCGCTCGTCGTCGGCCACCACGGCGGCCTTGTTGGCGCAGCTGCGCTCGATGGCTTCCGCCAGGGCGGGCTCCTCGCGCGCCAGCAGGCGCGGCATGTTGCCCTGCAACCACCGGTAGAACGGCTCGTCGCAGATCAGCCCGTACTTGATCACCTCCGCCAGTCCGGCGGCGAACTCCCGGGGCGGCAGGCTATAAAGGGTGGCGATATCGATGAGCACCGCGCGGGGCTGGTAGAAGGCGCCGATCATGTTCTTGCCCAGCGGGTGATTCACCGCGGTCTTGCCGCCCACGGAAGAATCCACCTGCGCCAGCAGGGTGGTCGGCACCTGGATGAAGGCCACGCCGCGCTGGTAGCAGGCAGCGGCGAAGCCGGTGATATCGCCCACCACGCCGCCGCCCAGGGCGACCATGGTGGTACTGCGGCTGTGCCGGTCGCCCAGCACGCGGTCGAGAATCTGCTCCAGACTCTGCAGTGACTTGTAGCGCTCGCCATCCGGCAGGATGATCTCAGTCACCAGCGCGCGCTCGCCCAGGGCCGCCCGCAGGCGGTCCAGGTAGATCGGGGCGACGGTCTCGTTGCTGACCACGACCACCTGCGAGCCCGGGATATGCGCGGCGAGCAGTTCCGGGTCGCGCAACAGGTCGCGACCGATGTAGATCGGGTAGCTGCGTTCACCCAGCTCGACATGCAGGGTGTGCATTAACAGGGGCACGGGTTGTCCTCGAGTATTTCGACGGGCGCCTATCATACTGATTGGCGCGGGAGCTGTCTTTATGCGGGAATCTCGTCCATCAGGCGCTGGGCGACGGCCCGCGGGCTGTGGCCGTCGGTGTCGATGACGTGGTCGGCGATCTCGCGGTAGAGCGGGTCGCGAATCTCCATCAGCTGCCGCAGCGTCTTCTCCGGGTCCACACCGCGCAGCAGCGGGCGCTTGCGGTCGCGCCGGGTGCGGCGCACCTGCTCCTCGACGCTGGCGTAGAGGTAGACGACGAAACCGCGGCTGGACAGGGCGCGGCGGTTCTGGGGCGCCAGCACCACTCCGCCGCCGGTGGCGAGCACGATGTTGTCCCAGGTAGTCAGCTCCTCCACGACCTGGGTCTCGCGCTCGCGAAAGCCCGCCTCGCCCTCGACATCGAAAATCCAGGGGATATCGGCGCCGGTGCGCGCCTCTATCTCGGTATCGGTGTCGACGAAGCGGAGCTTGAGATGGTCAGCGAGGTACTTGCCGATGGTACTCTTGCCGGCCCCCATGGGGCCGACAAGAAAGACGCGTTGCAGCGCCGGCATCAGTCAAGCAGGGTGTCCGCGAGGATCCGCGGGGTGATGAAGATCAGGGTCTCGGCCTTGGTCTTGGAGCGGGTCTCGCTGCGGAAGAAGGCGCCCACGTAGGGAATGTCGCCGAAGAACGGTACCTTGTTGATGGTCTCGATATCCTCGGTCTTGAACACGCCGCCCAGCACCACGGTCTCGCCATTGCCGACCAGCACCTGGGTTTCCAGCTGGGTGGTGTCGATGGAGGGAATGAAGCCGCCCGTACCGCTGGAGACGAGGTCGCCGACAGAGTCCTGCTTGACTACCAGGTCCAGCATGATGCGGTCATCCGGGGTGATGTTGGGCGTCACGTCCAGTTCCAGCACCGCTTCCTTGAACGAGGTGGAGGTCGCGCCGGAAGCGGAGGCCTCCTGGTACGGAATCTCGGTACCGGACTTGATGTTGGCCTTGTGCTTGTCGCCGGTGATCACCTTCGGCTGCGACACTACTTCACCCTGGCCGGCTGCCTCCAGGGCGGACAGCTCCGCGCTGAGGAACAGGTCGTTGTTGGTGAAGCCCACGGCGAAACCACTGGTGCTCGCCACGCCGAGGTCGACCAGCAGGGCGCCCGGGAAGCTGACCGTCGGCTGCTGGCCGTTGATGACCTGGCTGTTCAGGTTCTGCACGTTGGTGCCATCGCCCGATACGGACAGCACATTATTTTTGTTGACGTCGAGATAGCCGCCGCCCCACTCGATACCGAGGTTGTGGGTCAGGTCGGAGTTCGCGATCACGATGCGCGACTCGATCATCACCTGGCGTACCGGGATGTCGACGCGCTCGATCAGTTCGCGGATGTCCGCCAGCTTGGCCGCAGTGTCGGTGATGATCAGCGAGTTGGTGCGCGGATCGACCACCACGGAACCGCGGTCGGAGATCAGTTTGCCGCCCTCTTCGGAGCCGGCCTTGAACAGTTTCACGACCTCCGCGGCGCTGGCGTAGCGGATGCGCACGAACTCGGACTGCAGGGGCGCCAGTTCGGCGATCTGCTTGCTGGCCTCGATTTCCTGGCGCTCGCGCTCGGCAATCTCGGCGGCCGGGGCCACCATCAGCACGTTGCCCACCTGGCGCTTGTCCAGGCCCTTGGTTTTCAGCACCAGCTCCAGCGCCTGGTCCCAGGGCACGTTCTGCAGGCGCAGGGTGATGCGGCCGGTCACGGTGTCGCTGGCTACCAGGTTGAGTTCGGTGAAGTCCGCGATCAGCTGCAGCACGGCGCGCACCTCGATGTCCTGGAAGTTCAGGGAGATGCGGTCACCCGTGTAGGCGAACTCCTTGCGCCGTTGCTCGACTTCGCGCGGGCTCAGTGGTTTCACGCTGAGCACGTACTTGTTGTCGGTCTGGTACGCCAGGTAGTCGAATTCACCCTTGGTTTTCAGGGTCAGCGTCGCGCCACGCTCGGTGGTATTGACGTCGACGCTGTTCACCGGGGTGGCGAAATCGGTCACGTCATAGCGGCGCATCAGGCGCTCGGGCACGCTGGTATCGAGGAACTGCACCTTGATATCGCCGCCCTCGCTGAACACGTTGACGTCCACGGAGGGATCGCTCAGCTGCAGCGTCAGGCGGCCCTCGCCGTCGGGGCTGCGCTGGAACTGCAGGTCCTGGATCTCGGACTTGACCGTCGCAACCTGGTCCACCTTGGTGGGCAGGCGGTTGGGATCGGTAGTCTGCTTCACGTAATCGCCGGAGTCCTGGCCGACTGTGAGGAACAGGCTGTTGCCCTCGACACGGGATTCATACGGGACCAGCTTCACCAGGTTGATCACCAGGCGGGTGCGATCACCCGACTCCAGCACCACCACGCCAGTGGCGTTGCCATAGGGCAGGGAGTAGCGCTTCTGGTCCAGGCCGCTGGTGGTATCCGGGAAGTCCACCGCGATACGGGCGGGCTTCTCGATGGTGTAGGCCTCCATCTTGGGGGGAGTTTCGTTGAAATCCAGTCGCACCTCGAACTTGCTTCCAGGGCGTGAGCTGAACTCGATATCGGTGATGGTCGGTGATGCCTGGACCGCGAGTGCCCCCACACTCAGCAAGAATCCGGCGGCCAGCCGTACCCACTTCCGCACATGTACTGTTCGTTTCCCCACGGCCTTCGTCCCCAAACGTTGTTTTCTAATTGACATGGCTTTCACCCATGGCCTCGGCTTACAAGCCGGATAACTTTATGGTGCGCGGACGCTCAACCCAGCCGTCCTTGCTGCCATCGCTGACGATCTCGACTACAGCGACATATGTTTCCCCGGTCTCCACGATCTTGCCGTTGTGCCTGCCGAGATAATTGCCCAGTGTCACGCGGTGTACTCCGCCCTCCGGATCGCGGATCAGCGTCCACATGGTTCCGTTGCGCTCCAGCGTTCCCACCATGCGCAGGGAATCCAGGGTGAACTGCTCCAGGAATTCCTTGGGCCGGTTGGGATCGGGCTTGATGGCGCTGACCGCCTGCAACTGCGCGATCTCGCGTACCTCGATGGGCCGCTCGAACGGGCTGCGCAGGGTAGTCGCGCTGTAAGCGAAGGCCTCATAGGCCTTGAAAGTCGGGATTGGTGCAATGATGCCGCCTGGACGGCTGCGCTTTTCAGCCATGAACTGGTCCAGGTCATCGAAGTTGCGACTACCGCAGCCTGCCAGCGCCAGCGGAAGCGAGAGAATGATCATTTTACTTATCAGATGCTTCATGATCAGACCTCGTCATCCCGGTAACGGTAAGTCTTGGCAATGATGTGCATCTGCAAGGCGTTGGCATTGCCCTTGGGCGCGGTAATCTCGAAGTCGTGCAGGGTGACGATGCGCGGCAGCGCAGCCATGCTGCTGACGAAGGCGCCCAGGTCGTGATACGAACCGGAAGCGTTGATGGAAATCGGCAGCTCGACGTAGAACTCCTTACGCCGCTCCGCCTGCAGGTCGATAGAAGCGATCTTGAGCCCGTTCAGCAGGCCCTTGTTGGTGATGTCTTCCAGCAACCCGGGTACTTCGGTATCGCTGGGAAGCTGGCTGACCAGGGCACCAAAGGACTCTTCCATTTCCTTCATCTGCTGGCGGTAGGCATCGAGGTTGGCGGCCTGGAAGGCTTTCTTCTCGAAGTCCTTCTTCAGCTGCTCCTCGGTTCTCTGCACGCCGGCCAGCTGGTCCTGCAAATCCTGGATGTGGTAGTAGTAGCCGAAAGCCACCACTGCAATCAGGACCAGCGCCCAGATAATGACCTTGATCGGTGTCGGCCAGGACCCGATGTTATCGAAGTCCAGGTCGTTGATGTCGAACTCGCGCAGGGAGCGCAGTGTATCTTCAAAAGCCATGGCTCACTGATCCTCCTGCTCTTTGTCCGATTTGGGTAATTCCACCTGCACCGTGAGGTTGAAGGTCGTGGCCTGGTCGCCGTACTGCGGCGCTGCCTTGACCTTGTCGAGGTTGGGTGCTTTTAACCAGTCGGAGGCATCGAGCCGGCGCATCAGGCTGGAGACCCGGTTATTGGATTCCGCCACGCCGTTGATGGTAATTTTCATGCCCTGCAGCGTCAGCTTGGTATAGAAGACGCCGTCGGGCACCGTGCGCACGATCTGGTCCATGATGCGGACGATGATCGGCCGGTTACCCTGCAACTCCTGGATCACCCGCATGCGCTCGATCAGCTGCTGGCGACGCTTTTTCAGGGATTCAATTTCCTTGACCTGCTTGTCCAGCTCTCGGATGTTTTGGGTGAGGTATGCGTTGCGCGCATTCTGGTACTCGATCTGGCTGTTGACCACGCGATCGGCAACAAGCACGAGACCGCCACCCAGCAGAGCCACCAGCGCCAGAATGATCAGGAACTGGCGCTTCAGCTCCTGGCGCCGCTCCTCTCTCCACGGCAGTAGGTTAATCTGGGCCATCAGTCAAAACTCCGTAGGGCAAGACCGCAGGCAATCATCATCGCGGGTGCGTCGCTGGACAGCGCCACAGCGTTTACCCGGGATGAGATGGACATGTCCGCGAAGGGGTTGGCGATAGTCGTGGGCGTGCCCAGTTTTTCCTGAACCAGCTCCGGCAGGCCTTCCATTGAAGCGACGCCACCGGCGAGGATGATGCAATCGACATCATTGTACTGGCTGGAGGAGAAGAAGAACTGCAGCGAGCGCGCCACCTGCTGTACCACCGCATCCTTGAACGGCTCCAGCACTTCGGGCTCGTAGTCGTCCGGCAGGCCGCCCTGCTTCTTGGCGAGGCCGGCTTCTTCAAGCGGCAGGCCGTAGCGGCGCATGATCTCGTCGGTGAGTTGCTTGCCGCCGAACAGCTGCTCGCGGGTATAGATAGTCTGTCCGTTGCTGATGACGCTGAGCGTGGTCATGGTCGCGCCGATATCGACCACCGCCGCCGTGCTGTCCTCCTCGAGGTCCAGCTGGTTGCGCAGCAGCGAGAACGCGCGCTCCATGGCGTAGGCTTCCACGTCCATGACCCGCGGGTTCAGGTCGGCCGCCTCGATGGCGTCCACCCGGTAGTCGATGGTCTCCCGCCGGCAGGCGGCGAGCAGCACCGAGACCTGGTTGGCGTTGGTCGGCGACTTGCCCTGCACCTCGAAGTCGATGGCGACTTCATCTAGCGGATAGGGAATGTACTGATCCGCCTCGAGGGTAAGTTGCGTCTCCATGTCGTCCTCGTTCAACCCGGACGGCATGTCGATCACCTTGGTGATCACCGAAGAGCCGGCAACCGCAGCCGCGACAGTCTTCAGTTTGGTCCTGGATTGAGCAACGACGCTGCGGATGGCATTGGCAACGCCTTCCACATCGTTGATGTTTTTTTCGATCACCGCGTCCTGTGGGAGAGAGCTGACTGCATAGCTCTCCACACGGTAGCGCCCCCCTGAGTAGCTCAACTCCAGCAACTTGACTGTCGTTGAACTAATGTCGAGCCCCAGAACCGGTGTCGCTTTTCTTTTTCCTATTAGACCAAGCAACTCTTTTCCCTATGTGTATCACTGACTTAGGATATTTTTATGCACCGATACATTAATAAGAACTTATAACACAGTGGTAAATATATCCAAAACCAAAAAAGGCATATAATTACCAACCACATGCCCGCCCCCGCTTATAACACTACCTCAGGCCACTTTTTTGTAAAGATAATTCATGAGTATTCTCCACTTTCTCATACGTATCGTAGTTTTAGGCTTATTTGGCGGGCTCTGGCTGCTTGCCGGAGTCTATCTATACCTCGCGCCGAACCTGCCCGACGTGGAAACTTTGCGCGATGTAAGACTGCAAACTCCGATGCGCGTGTACACCCGCGAGGGTGACCTTATCGGCCAGTTCGGCGAGCAAAAACGCAACCCGCTGACCTACGACCAGATCCCGCCGCGCTTCGTCCACGCACTGCTGGCAGCGGAGGATGACAACTTTTTCCACCACGGCGGCATCGACATGATGGGCCTGGGCCGCGCCGTCACGGAGCTTGTTTTAACCGGGGAAAAAGGCTCCGGCGGCAGTACGCTGACCATGCAGGTGGCGCGCAATTACTTCCTTTCGCTCGAAAGAACTTTCATGCGCAAGTTCAACGAGATCCTGCTGGCGATAGAAATCGAACGGCGTCTTTCCAAGCAGGAAATCTTCGAACTTTATTTCAACCGGGTATTCCTCGGACACCGCGCCTACGGTTTCGAGGCGGCGTCGGAAGTCTATTACGGCAAGCCCATCGGCGAACTCACTCTCGCCCAGGACGCGATGCTCGCCGGCATTCCCAAGGCGCCCTCGCGCAACAACCCGGTCAGCGGCCCCAAGGCCGGCAAGGAGCGACGCAACTGGATTCTCGGGCGCATGCGCGAACTGGGTTACATCAACCAGCAGCAGTACGCTGAAGCCGCCGCCGCGCCAGTCACCGCCGAACTGCACGGCGCGCAGATCAGTTTCGATGCCCACTACGCCGCGGAAATGGCGCGCCAGCGCATGCTGGACCGCTACGGTCTCGCCGCCTACAACGACGGCTTTAGCGTCTACACCACTATCAGCTCGGACCTGCAGAAAGTGGCCCGCCACGCGGTGGTGGACGGACTGCGCACCTACGACAAACGGCACGGCTACCGCGGCCCCGAGCAGCGCTGGCCGCTGCCGGAGAATCTCGAGGGCAGCGCCGAGGAATACTGGGGCGGTCGCCTGGCCGACGTGCCCGACATCATCGGCGAAGCGCCGGCGGTCGTGACCGAGGTGCTGGACGATCGCGTCAGGCTGCTGTTCAAACACGACGAGACCGGCGAACTGGACTGGGAAGACGGTATGTCCACCGCGCGCCCCTATCGCAGCGAGAACTACATGGGCAGCGCGCCCAAGGCGCCCTCGGACCTGTTCCGCCCGGGCGACCTGATCCGCGTGGTGCAGCGTGAGACCAAGGCGGAAGACGGGCAACCCGCGGAACTCAAGTGGCATCTGACCCAGGTACCGGCGGTGCAGGGCGCGCTCATCTCGCTCAACCCGGACGACGGCGCAATTCGCTCCGTGGTAGGCGGCATGGGCTTCGAGCTGAGCAAGTTCAACCGCGCCACCCAGGCCGAGCGCCAGCCGGGCTCGAACTTCAAGCCCTTCTTATATAGTGCCGCGCTGGAGAACGGCTTCACCGCCGCCAGCATCATCAACGATGCGCCCATCGTGATGGAGGACAGCACGCTGGAGGATATCTGGCGCCCGGAAAACGACAGCGGCGAGTTTTACGGCCCCACCCGGCTGCGCTGGGCGCTCACCAAGTCGCGCAACCTGGTGTCCATCCGCCTGCTGCAGCAGCTGGGCATTCCCAAGCTGATCGCGGAACTGGACAAATTCGGCTTTATCAACACGTCGAATATCCAGGCTGATCTCTCACTCGCGCTGGGCACCCACGCGATGACGCCTCTGGAAGTAGTCACCGGCTACGCGATGCTGGCCAACGGCGGATACCACGTCAGCCCCTACCTGATCGACCGGGTCGAGGATATCGAGGGCAAGGTCATCTACCAGGCGCGGCCCCCCACGGTCTGCCGGGATTGCGACGAACACGCGGAGGAAAAGCGGCAAAGCGAGATGAGCATGGAACAGATCCTCGCCCAGGATGAGAGCGCGAAGCAGCGTCCGCCGCCGGCACCGCGGGTCATGGATGAGCGGGTCGCGTTCATCATGAACAGCATCCTGCAGGACGTGATCAAGAAGGGCACCGGCACCCGCGCGCTGGTGCTCAAGCGCAATGACATTGCCGGCAAGACGGGTACCACCAACGGCCCGATGGACGCCTGGTTCTCAGGCTTCAACCGCGACGTGGTCACCACCGCTTGGGTGGGTTTCGACAACTACACGCCGCTAGGGCGCCGTGAGTTCGGCGGCACCGCGGCCCTGCCGATCTGGATCGAGTACATGCGCGAGGCGCTCAGGAACAGCCCGGACGTGCAGCGCCCGATCCCGCCCGGCGTGGTTACCGTACGCATCGACCCGGCCACCGGCCTGCTGGCGGCGCCGGGGCAGAAAGACGCGATCTTCGAGTACTTCAGGGAAGAGAACGTGCCCGGCAAAACCGCCGGCGGCGAGCCCGGCGAACAGGGCAAGCGCAACGACGACCTGGTGCGGGACATCTTCTGAAGCCAGCGGCCAGGCTCCAATGAAAAAGGCGGCCAGAGTCGACTCTGGCCGCCTTTTTTGATCGCTTGTTGTCAGGCGACTTCGGCGTACTTCAGCGGCAGCGGCAGGCGGGCCACGCCACTTTCGACCGCGGCGCGAGCCACGGCCGGCGACAGGCTGTCCAACAGGCGGCTATCCACCGGCTTGGGGATGATGTACTCGGGGCCGAAGGACAGTTCCTGCACACCGCAGGCCAGCAGCACCTCTTCCGGTACCGGCTGTCTGGCCAGTTCGCACAGGGCGTGCACCGCTGCGATCTTCATTTCCTCGTTGATGCAGGAAGCGCGCACGTCCAGCGCGCCGCGGAAGATGAACGGGAAGCCCAGCACATTGTTGACCTGGTTCGGGTAATCCGAGCGGCCGGTGGCGATGATCAGGTCGCTGCGGGTCTGCAGCGCCAGTTCCGGGCGGATCTCCGGGTCAGGGTTGGAGCAGGCGAAGACCACCGGGCGATCGGCCATGGAGAGCAGCATCTCCGGCGTCAGGAGATCGGCGCCGGACAGGCCGATGAAAACGTCGGCACCGGCCACCGCGTCCGCGAGGGTCCGCTTGTCCGTGTGGTTGACGAATTCCTGCTTGTAGGCGTTCACCCCTTCGCGGCCGTCGTAGATCACGCCCAGGCGGTCGAGCATGAAGATGTTTTCGGTTTTCGCACCCAGGCTGACCAGCAGGCGCATGCAGGCGATGGCCGCGGCGCCGGCGCCCAGGCAGGTGATGATGACGTCCTGCAGGTCCTTGCCCTGGATTTCCAGCGCGTTGACCAGGCCGGCGGCGGTGACGATGGCGGTGCCGTGCTGGTCGTCGTGGAATACCGGGATATTGCAGCGCTCGACCAGCTGGCGCTCGATTTCAAAGCACTCCGGAGCGCGGATATCTTCCAGGTTGATGCCGCCGAAGGTATCGGCAATGCGGGCGACCGTGTCGATAAACTCGCCCGCGTCCTCGGTATCCACCTCGATATCGACGGAATTGATGCCGGCGAAGCGCTTGAACAGCAGGGACTTGCCCTCCATCACCGGCTTGCAGGCCGCGGCGCCGAGGTTGCCCAGGCCGAGCACCGCGGTGCCGTTGCTGATGACCGCGACGAGGTTACCCTTGCCGGTATAGAGGTAGGCGTTATCCGGGTCCGCCGCGATCTCCCGGCACGGCTCCGCCACACCGGGGCTGTAGGCCAGCGACAGATCCAGCTGGGTCTGCGCCGGCTTGGTCAGCTCGATGCTGATCTTGCCCGGGATTGGTTCGGCGTGATAGGTGAGGGCGGCTCGCCTCAGGTCTTCAGACATCGGAAAACACCACAGAACAAAAAAGGTACAAGAGGATAAAGAAAAGCCCCTTGCCCCACAAGTCGATTTATCACCACAGGCGTGTGTCGGGCGGCGCCTCCAGCATGGCCGGGTGGCCCAGTGTAAGCACCCACCAGCCGCCGTTCATCGGCACCAGCCAGCCGCGCACCTGTACAGTATGGCCGTCCAGGCCGGTAACTGCATTGCGAGAATAGAGCCCGGTGTCTTCCGGCTTTATATGGACGCCGATCTTGCCACCCAGCTGTATCCACCAGCCGTTGTCCTTGAAGCTCACATGGGTGACACGGTCTCGGACGAGGGCGAAGCCGCGGAACCCCGGCGCCAGTTGCGCCGCGCTGCGCACAGCATAGGCGGGATCGCTCCAGACGCCGCGGCGATCCCTGCGGGCGACATTCTCGGCGGCGCGCAGGCAATCGGCGCGGCCGCCATTGGGTGCAATCGCCACGTGGAATCCCAGGCCGCGCTCCAGCAGCTGGGCCGAGACACTGTGCCCGCTGGCATCGAAAACCCAGGCCAGCAGGCGCCCGTGGGGATCGCGGTCGTCGACACCGTCGGCGAGCCAGGCGGTATCACCCGCGAGCAGCTGCGCGAGCGCGGTGCGCGCCTGCTGCCCCAGCGGCTCGTCCGGGCGCCTGCCGTGGCCGAGTTCGGGGGTGTTGATGCCGATCAGCCGGACGCGCCGGCCATCGTCCAGGCGCAGCGTGTCGCCGTCGATGACCGAGGCGATATGTGCGGAGCGCAGGGAAGCGGGGTCGGCGGTACAGGCGAGATCGCCGTCACCGGCCGGGGACGCAGCCTGCTCGCCCCGCGAGCAGGCGCCGGCGAGAAGGCATAAAAAAAGCGCCAGTACCCTCGGTATCTGGCGCTTTTTTGCTGCGCGAGGCAGCAAGCGGCAACCTTAGCGCTTGGTGCCGCGGGTGCCGAAGCGCTTGTTGAAGCGGTCGACGCGGCCGCCGGTATCGACGATCTTCTGCTTGCCAGTGAAGAACGGGTGGCAGTTCGAGCAGACGTCGACATGGAAGTCTTCGCACAGGGTTGAGCGGGTCTGGATGGTATTGCCGCAGCTGCAGTTTGCGGTTACCGCCTCGTACTTGGGATGAATCTCTGCTTTCATGGTTTAAAGCTCCTGGGGCTTCGATGCCGCCACCCGATCGTTTGCCGGGCACCGCATCCGGTTGCCGTACCCAGCGCATGGCGCCAGCCTGGGTCCGGAGAAAAATAGGCGCGCATCTTAACAGACACAGCGGGATTGGCAAGGCCCCGAAAACGGGCATTTTCACCCGGCGCGCTTACCCGGCCGAGGGGCGGCATGGCCCGCCGCCGGCATTGGTTGCTACACTGCGCCCCTGCCAAATCGTCGCCGCCTGGGAATCCCGATGCCCGTATTGCGTGTGGCCGTTCCCACGCCGCTGCACAGCCTGTTCGACTACCTGCCCCCGGAGGGGGCGGACTGCGCCAGCCTCGCGCCGGGCTGCCGACTGCGCGTGCCCTTCGGCGCCCGCGAGGTCACCGGCTGCCTGCTCGAGACCTGCGCGGACAGTGAACTGGCGCCGGACAACCTGAAACGCGCCGGCGAGATCATCGACCCGGTATCGCTGCTGCCGGCCTCGACCATGGCCCTGTGTGCCTGGGCGGCGGACTACTACCAGCACCCCCCGGGGGAGGTCTACCAGGCCGCCTTCCCGGTGTTGTTGCGCCGCGGGAAGGAACACCGTCCCCTGGCGGAGCGGGGCTGGCGGCTCTCCACCCGCGGCAAGGGCCTGCCCCACGGCGCCCTGGGTCGCTCACCGAAGCAGGCCCGGGCTTTGGAGCTGCTGCAGGCGCACCCCGCAGTGCCGCTCGCCCGGTTTGCCCAGGAGGGCATCAGCCGGGCGATTCTCACCGCGCTGGAAAAGAAACAGCTGGCCGAGGCCTGCGATATCCCCCTCGAGGGTCGGCCGGTGAGCATTGGCGCCCAGCCCGACCTGAACGACGAGCAGGCGGCGGTGGTGGCCGGCCTGCGCGAGGCGGGCGCGGGCTTCAGCTGCCACCTGCTGGAGGGCATCACCGGCAGCGGCAAGACGGAGGTCTACCTGCGCCTGATCGAGGACTGCCTCGCCGCCGGGCGGCAGGCGCTGGTGCTGATCCCGGAAATCGGGCTGACCCCGCAGACCGTGGCCCGCTTCGAGGCCCGCTTCGACACCGACATCGCTGTATTGCACTCGGGACTGGGCGAGGCGGAACGCTACCGCGCCTGGGAGGCGGCGCGCAGCGGCCTGGCCCGCGTGGTCATCGGCACCCGCTCGGCGGTGTTCACCCCGCTGGCGGAACCGGGCCTGATCGTGGTCGACGAGGAGCACGACGCCTCCTATAAACAGCAGGATGGTTTCCGCTACCACGCCCGCGACGTGGCGGTGAAGCGCGCCCAGTTGGAGAACTGCCCGGTGCTGCTGGGCAGCGCCACCCCCTCGCTGGAGAGCCTGCACAACGCGCTGGCCGGCCGCTACCGCCACCACCGCCTGACCCGGCGCGCCGGCGCCGGAAAACTGCCGGGCATCGAGATGATCGACATCCGCCACGCGCGGCTGGAGGCCGGATTCTCGCCCACGCTGCTGGATGCTGTGACCGCCACCCTGCAGCAGGGGCGGCAGGCGCTGCTGTTCCTCAATCGCCGCGGCTACGCCCACACCCTGCAGTGCCACGACTGCGGCTGGACCGCCGCCTGCAGCGCCTGCGACGCCCGCCTCACCCTGCACCGGCGCGCCCGCCGCCTGCGCTGCCACCACTGCGGCGCCGCGGTCGGCCTGCCGCGCGCCTGCCCGGAATGCCGCAGCGACCAGCTGCTGACCAAAGGCCTCGGCACCGAGCAGGCCGAGGACCTGCTGCGCCGGCGCTTCCCCGACTGGCCGGTGTACCGGGTGGACAGCGACTCCATGACCGGGCGCGAGTCCATGCGCGCCCTGGTCGACGAGGTCAACCGCGGCGAACCCTGCATCCTGCTGGGCACCCAGATGCTGACCAAGGGGCACCACTTCCCGGGCCTGGCGCTGGTGGGAATCGTGGACATGGACGCGATGCTGTTCAGCACCGACTTTCGCGGCGAAGAGCACGCCGCCCAGCTGCTCAGCCAGGTGGCGGGGCGGGCCGGGCGGGCCGACGCCGCCGGGCGGGTGCTGCTGCAGACCCACCAGCCGGAGCACCCGGAGCTGCGGGCGATGCTCGCGCGCAACTACCATGAGCACGCCCGGGACCTGCTGGCGCGCCGCCGGGCCACCGGCCTGCCGCCCTTCGGCTACCTGCTGCTGCTGCGCACCGACTGCGCCGATGCCGATACCGGCGAGGAATTCCTGCGGGAGTTGCGGGCGAGGGCGGAGCAGGGCAAGTCGGCGCCGCCCCGGCTGATCGGCCCGTTGCCGGCCCCCATGCAACGCCGGGCGGGGCGCTTCCGCAGCCACCTGCTGGCCCACTGCGCCACCCGCGCCGAGGCGCGGCAGCTGGCGCGGGAGCTGGCCGGGATCGCCCGGGGCTTGCCGGCCCGGCGCGGGCTGAAATGGTCGCTGGACGTGGACCCGCAGGACCTTTACTAGGGCATATTCACACCCCGGCCCGCGAACTGGCCATTGCCGGTGGATGTGAGGATAATACCGCCTTCGCCGCCCCGGCCCGCCCGGGCAATCGACAGAATGTTCAGGTACCAACCCCCGAAATGAAGGAAGCAATTACCCGGCTACTGGAGCAGACGCTGGCCGCACTGGAAGCTGGCGGGCAACTGCCCCGGGGCCTCGCGCCCAATGTGCAGGTGGATCGCACCCGCGACCCGAGCCACGGCGACCTCGCCAGCAACGTCGCCCTCGCCCTGGCCAAACCCGCCGGCATGCCGCCGCGCAAGCTGGCGGAGCTGATCTGCGCCTCGCTGCCGGCCAACGAGTTTGTCGAGCGCACTGAAATCGCCGGCCCCGGCTTCATCAACTTCTTCCTCACCAGCGACAGCGGCCAGGCCGTGGTCGCGCGCATCCTCGAGCAGGGCGATGCCTTCGGCCGCAGTGATACCGGCGCCGGGCGCAAGGTACAGGTGGAGTTCGTCTCCGCCAACCCCACCGGCCCGCTGCATGTGGGCCACGGCCGCGGCGCCGCGGTCGGCGACAGCTTGTGCCGGCTACTGGCGGCCACCGGCTGGGACGTCGCCTCCGAGTTCTACTACAACGACGCCGGCGCGCAGATCGACAACCTGGCGCGCTCGGTACAGGCGCGCTGCAAGGGTATCGAACCGGACAGCCCGGACTGGCCCGCCGACGGCTACCGCGGCGACTACATCACCGACGTGGCCAGGGCCTACCTCGCCGGCGAGACCATCGACGCCGAGGACCGCCACGTCAGCGGCGCCGGCGATGCCGACGATATCGCGGCGATTCGCGACTTCGCCGTGGCCTACCTGCGCCGCGAGCAGGACCTGGACCTGAAGGCCTTCGACGTGCACTTCGACTGCTACTTCCTGGAATCCTCGCTGTATGCCGAGGGCAAGGTGGAGGAGACCGTCCAGCAGCTCATCGAGAACGGCCACACTTATGAAGAAGGCGGCGCGCTGTGGCTGCGCACCACCGACTTCGGCGACGACAAGGACCGCGTGATGCGCAAGTCCGACGGCGCCTATACCTACTTCGTACCCGACGTCGCCTACCACCTGAACAAGTGGCAGCGCGGCTTCGAGCGGGTGATCGACGAGCAGGGCTCGGACCACCACAGCACCGTCACCCGGGTGCGCGCCGGGCTGCAGGCGCTGGGGCAGGACATCCCCGAGGGCTGGCCCGACTACGTGCTGCACCAGATGGTCACCGTGATGCGCGGTGGCGAGGAGGTAAAAATCTCCAAGCGCGCGGGCAGCTACGTCACCATGCGCGACCTGATCGAACAGGCCGGCCGCGACGCCACCCGTTTCTTCCTGGTGGCGCGCAGCCCCAGCTCGCAGCTGACCTTCGATATCGACCTGGCGCTGTCCCAGAGCAACGACAACCCGGTGTACTACATCCAGTACGCCCACGCCCGGGTCTGCTCCATCCTGCGCAAGCTGGAGGAGATGGGCGAGAGCTGGGACCGGGACCACGGCCTGCAACAGCTCGGCCTGCTGCAGGAAGAGCACGAGAAAGCCGTGCTGCGCCAGCTCGACCGCTACCCGGAAGTCGTCGAGAACGCGGCGGTCAACAGCGAGCCGCACGTGATCGCCAACTACCTGCGCGAGCTGGCCGGGGAGTTCCACCCCTGGTACAACGCCCACCGCACCCTGGTGGAAGAAAAAGCCCTGCGCGATGCGCGGCTGGCGCTTTCCCTGGCCGTGCGCCAGGTAATCCGCAACGGCCTGGACCTGCTCGGCGTCTCCGCGCCGGAGGCCATGTAACCGGTGGCCAGGGATTACGCCAAGCAGCGCAATGCGCCGCGGCGCGGCCCCCAGGCCGGCCGCCGGGCGCCACCGGCCGCGCGCAAGAAGCCTGCGGGCAAATCATCGGGCTCGGGCAACTGGCGCTGGTTCAGCACCGGCGTCATCACCGGCGTATTCCTCAGCTTCCTGGTCTATCTCGGCATGCTGCCTCGCGACACCGGCCCCGCCGAGCAAGCGACGGCCAAACCGCAGGCCGACGCCGCGCCCCAGCCGCGCTTCGACTTCTACACCATGCTCCCCGAGCAGTCCCTGGACGACGAGGAGCACACCGCCAAAGAGCCGGTACAGGCCCAGTCCGCCGCGCAATCCGGCGTCTACTACCTGTTGCAGGCGGGCTCCTTCCGCCACCGCGAGGACGCCGACCGGCGCCGCGCCGAGCTGCTCCTGCTGGGCCTGGATCCGAGCGTCCAGGAAAGCGATAGCGACAACGGCCATTGGTTCCGCGTCTACCTCGGTCCCTTCGACAGCCACGGCAAGATGACCCGCGCACGCAGCCTCACCGCGGCGCAGGGCATCGATACGCTGCTCCTGAAGCGCCCCACTCCGTAACGACCTGCGATCCCGACTTAGGCCGGGCATCGAGCTTCTGAATCCGGCGCCTGCACGGATAGCGCCCTACGCCGCGCCCGCCGGAATCGAGGTACCCGAATCCGGTACCCAGCCCTTTTAACCGGCAAATTCGTCCCCATATCCGGACTTCTGACGAAGGAGATCCAGCGTGGAACAGTACAGAGGCACGACCATCCTCTCGGTGCGCCGTGGGGATAGCGTGGTCATCGGCGGCGACGGCCAGGTTTCGATGGGCAACACCGTGATGAAGGGCAATGCGCGCAAGGTGCGCCGCCTGTACAAGGACCAGGTGCTGGCGGGTTTCGCCGGCGGTACCGCGGATGCCTTCACCCTGTTCGAGCTGTTCGAGGCGCAGCTCGACAAGCACCAGGGCCACCTGGTGCGCGCAGCCGTCGAACTGGCCAAGGCCTGGCGCACCGAGCGCGCCCTGCGCCGGCTGGAAGCCCTGCTCGCAGTGGCCGACAAGTCCACCTCGCTGATCATCACCGGCAACGGCGACGTGATCGAGCCGGAGGACCACCTCATCGCCATCGGCTCCGGCGGCCCGTTCGCCCAGTCCGCGGCCCGCGCGCTGCTCGACAATACGGAACTGGATGCCCGCACCATCGTCGAACAGGGCCTGTCCATCGCGGCGGATATCTGTATCTACACCAACCACAACCGCACCATCGAAGAACTCAAGATCTGACCATGTCCAACATGACCCCCCGGGAAATCGTCTCGGAACTCGACAAGCACATCGTCGGCCAGGACGACGCCAAGCGCGCCGTGGCCATCGCCCTGCGCAACCGCTGGCGCCGCATGCAGCTGCCCGAGGCGCTGCGCGCCGAGATCACCCCCAAGAACATCCTGATGATCGGGCCCACCGGCGTGGGCAAGACCGAGATCGCCCGCCGCCTGGCGAAGCTGGCCGGGGCGCCCTTCGTCAAGGTCGAGGCCACCAAGTTCACCGAGGTGGGCTACGTGGGTCGCGACGTGGAATCCATCGTGCGCGACCTCGTCGACGTGTCGATCAAGCTCTACCGCGAGCAGGAGATGACCCGGGTGCGCTACCGCGCCGAGGAGGCCGCCGAGGAGCGCCTGCTGGACATCCTGCTGCCGCCGGCCCGCGGCGAGGCTGACTCGACCTCCGGGCAGAGCACCCGCCAGCTGCTGCGCAAGAAGCTGCGCGAGGGCGAACTGGACGAGAAGGAAATCGAGGTCGAACTGCGCGCCCCCAACATCGGCATGGAAATCATGGCGCCGCCGGGGATGGAAGAGATGACCAGCCAGCTGCAGAGCATGTTCTCCAACATGTCCCGCGGCCAGAAGAAGACCCAGAAGATGACCGTGAAAGCCGCCTTCGCCGCCCTGTGCGAGGAAGAAGCCGCGAACATGGTGAACGAGGACGACCTCAAGCAGAAGGCCGTGGAAGCGGCGGAGCAGAACGGCATCGTGTTCATCGACGAGCTGGACAAGGTGGCCAAGCGCGGCGAGACCGCCGGCGCGGACGTTTCCCGCGAGGGCGTGCAGCGCGACCTGCTGCCGCTGATCGAGGGCTCCACGGTCACCACCAAACACGGCATGATCAAGACCGACCACATCCTGTTCATCGCCTCCGGCGCATTCCACCTGTCCAAGCCCTCGGACCTGATTCCCGAATTACAGGGGCGCCTGCCGATCCGCGTCGAGCTGAACGCCCTCTCGCCGGAGGACTTCGAGCGCATCCTCACCGAGCCCAACGCCTCGCTCACCGAGCAGTACCAGGCACTGCTGGACACCGAGGGCCTGAAGGTCGAATTCAGCGCCGACGGTATCCGCCGCATCGCGGAGACCGCCTGGCAGGTCAACGAACAGACCGAGAACATCGGCGCCCGTCGCCTGCACACGGTGATGGAACGGCTGCTCGAGGACGCCTCCTTCGAGGCGGCGGACTCGGGCCTGTCCCACCAGGTGCTGACCGTGGACGCCGCCTACGTGGACGACAAGCTCGGGGCGCTCTCCGCCGACGAGGATTTGTCCCGCTTCATTCTCTAGAGATCGCCGCTCTCTCCAGGAACTACGTCATGGCCGAGGAAAAGCGCCCCGAAGGCATCCAGTTGCACACCCGCTCGCGGGAGCTGGAGCTGCGCTACGCCGGCGGCGAAAGCTACCGCCTGCCCTGCGAATACCTGCGTGTGTACTCCCCCTCGGCGGAAGTGCAGGGCCACGGGCCCGGGCAGGAGGTGCTGCAGAGCGGCAAGCTCAAGGTCGGCATCACCGGCATCAAGCCGGTGGGCCACTACGCCCTGCAACTGGTTTTCGACGACGGTCACGATACCGGCCTGTACTCCTGGACCTATCTCTACCAGCTGTGCACTGAAAAAGAAGCGCGCTGGCGCGACTACCTGAAGCGCCTCGAAAAGGCCGGACTCAGCCGCGACCCGGACGTGCAGGTCATCAACTTCCAGCCCTGAAACCGCGCTGACCCGGCGCCCCGCATCGGGTTACAATTGCCCGCTTCCCGGGAGGTGCCATGAGCGCAAAAGACAAAACCCACTTCGGCTACAAAGAGGTCGACACGGACGCCAAGGCCGGCCTGGTCGCTGACGTGTTCCACTCTGTGGCGGCCCGCTACGACCTGATGAACGACCTGATGTCAGGCGGCATTCACCGCATCTGGAAGCGTTTCACCATCGAGCTCTCCGGCGTGCGCCGCGGCAACGCGGTGCTGGATATCGCCGGCGGCACCGGCGACCTGGCGGCGAAGTTCGCCGATATCGTGGGTGCCGACGGCCGCGTGGTACTGGCGGACATCAACGAATCCATGCTGCAGGTGGGGCGCGACAAGCTGCTGGACACCGGCCGCCTGGGCAATATCGAGTTCGTGCAGGCGGACGCCCAGTACCTGCCCTTCCCGGACGAGAGCTTCGACTGCATCACCATCGCCTTCGGCCTGCGCAACGTCACCGACAAGGACCTCGCCCTGCGCTCCATGCTGCGCGTGCTCAAGCCCGGCGGGCGCCTGCTGGTGCTGGAGTTTTCCAAGCCGAAAAACGAACTGCTGGGCCGCGCCTACGACGCCTACTCCTTCAAGGTGCTGCCGATGATGGGCCGGCTGGTGGCCGGCGACGCCGACAGCTACCAGTACCTCGCGGAATCCATCCGCATGCACCCGGACCAGGAAACCCTCAAGGACATGATGGAGGACGCCGGCTTCGCCCGGGTCGAGTACCACAACATGACCGGCGGCATCGTGGCGGTACATCGCGGCGTCAAGGCCTGAGCATGCCCGCGGGTATCAACCCCACCATGCACACGGCCGCCCTGGCGGGGCTGGAGGCTGCGCTCAACCGCGCCCTGCAGCTCTCCCCCGGCGGCGCCGCAACCCTGGCGCCGCTGCGCGACAGGGCCTTCGCCCTGCACTGCACCGCCCCGCAGGTCGACGTCTTCCTGCAGCCCACAGACCAGGGCGTACGGCTGATGGGGCTGTACGACGGCCCGGTCACCACCAGCCTGCGTGGCGAGGCCTCGGATTTCGCCGCGCTGGCATCCGCTGAGGACCCCGCCGCCGCGCTGATCAACGGCAAACTGGAACTGCACGGCGACAGCGCCCCGCTGCTGGAACTGCAGCGCCTGGTCGCGGGCCTCGATGTCGACTGGGAAGCGCCGCTGGTGGATACCCTGGGCGATGTCGCCGGGCACCAGCTCGCCGAGATGCTGCGCGGCGGCTTCCGCTGGGGCCGGCAGGCCGGCAGCGGCCTGCTGCGCCAGCTGGAGGAATTTATCCACGAGGAGGCGCGCCTGTCGCCGCCGCGGCTCGAGCTGGAGGATTTCTACCGGGACGTGCAGGAACTGGGCCTGCGGGTGGAAAGGCTGGAGTCGCGCATCGCGCGCCTGCGCCGCAAGCTGCGCGAACGCGGGGAACAGGCCTGAGATGTCCCGCCCGCTGCGCCTCGCGAAAATCCTCAGGGTACTGGGACGCTACCGGCTGGACCTGCTGGTGGATACCGACAAGCTGCCCGCCCTGCCGCGCTACGCCCTGCGCCTCTCGCCCTGGCGCCTGAAACCGGCGCCCGACCTGCCCCGCGGCGTGCGCCTGCGCAAGGCCCTGGAAGAACTGGGCCCGGTATTCATCAAGTTCGGCCAGATGCTCTCCACCCGCCGCGACCTGCTGCCGCCGGATATCGCCGACGAGCTGGCGCGCCTGCAGGACGCCGTGCCGCCGTTTCCCGGCGCTCAGGCCGAGGCGATTATCGAAAAGGCCCTGGGCAGGCCCGTGGGCGAACTCTACGCGAGCTTCGAATCCGAGCCGCTGGCCTCGGCCTCCGTCGCCCAGGTGCACGCGGCCACCCTGGCCGGCGGTGAAAAGGTCGTGGTGAAAGTACTGCGCCCGGACATCGAGCCGGTGATCCGCCAGGACCTCGCCCTGATGTTCACGCTGGCGCGGCTGGTCGAACGCATGGGAGCGGTCGGTCGCCGCCTGCGGCCGGTGGAGGTCGTTTCGGATTACCAACTGGTGGTGCTGGACGAACTTGACCTCGGCCGCGAGGCCGCCAACGCCTCGCAGCTGCGGCGCAATTTCGAGGGCAGCAACCTGGTCTATGTGCCGCGGGTGTACTGGGATTACAGCGCCCGCAACGTCTTCACCATGGAGCGTATCAGCGGCATACCGGTGACCGACGTCGCCACCCTGCGCGAGAAAGGCGTGGACCTCAAGCTGCTGGCCGAGCGCGGCGTGGAAATATTCTTCACCCAGGTGCTGCGCGACAGCTTCTTCCACGCCGACATGCACCCGGGCAATATCTTCGTCGACGCCAGCGATCCGGCGGACCCCAGCTATATCGCCGTGGACTGCGCCATCATCGGTTCGCTGTCCGAGTCCGACCAGTACTACCTGGCCCGCAACCTGCTGGCGATCTTCCACCGGGACTACCGCGAGGTGGCGCAGCTGCACGTGGAGTGCGGCTGGGTGCCGCCGGCGACCCGGGTGCAGGATTTCGAGGCGGCGATGCGGGCGGTCTGCGAGCCGGTGTTCGAGCGGCCGATCTCGGAAATCTCCTTCGGCCAGCTGCTGGTCTACCTGTTCCGTACCGCGGGGCGTTTCGACATGGAAGTGCAGCCCTCGCTGGTGCTGCTGCAGAAGACCCTGCTCAATATCGAGGGACTGGGCCGCCAGCTCTACCCGGAGCTCAACCTGTGGGAAACGGCGCAGCCCTTCCTGGAAAACTGGGTGGCCGAGCGCTACTCGCCCCAGTCCATGCTCAAGCGCATGCAGCGCCAGGCGCCCTCCTGGCTGGAACAGTTGCCGCAGCTGCCGGACCTGATGCTCGACAACCTCGCGCGGACCCGGGAGATAGAGCAACAATTGCAGCGCGAGCGCGAACGCCCCCGGGAGAAGCGCCCGGACAGGCGACGCGGACTGGCCGCCGCCGGTCTGCTGGTGCTGGCGGCCGTGCTCGCCCTGCCCGCCGCGGGCGTGGCGCTCGCGGATATTCCCCTGGCGAGCTGGCTGCTGGCCGGCGCGGGCGCCTTCCTGTTGTGGCCGCGGAAGTCGTGACAAAACCGCCCCTGTGCCATAATGTCGCCCTTGCCCGGGAGTAGCCATGAGCCTGACCGAACAGATCAAGTGGAACGAGCAGGGGCTGGTGGCGGCCATCGCCCAGGACTGGCAGACAGGCGAGGTACTGATGCTGGCCTGGATGAACGCCGAGGCGCTCGAGCTCACCCTGCGCGAAGCCCGCGCCATTTACTGGTCGCGCTCGCGCAAGGCCCTGTGGCGCAAGGGCGAAACCTCCGGTAACGTGCAGCAGCTGAAGGAGTTGCGCGTGGACTGCGACGGCGACACCGTGCTGATGAAGGTCGAGCAGATCGGCGGGATCGCCTGCCACACCGGCCGGCGCAGCTGTTTTTACCGGGTGGCCGGCAGCGCCGGCGAACTCGAGACGGTAGAGGAAGTACTGCGCGACCCCAGCGACATGTACGGGACGCAAACGCCATGAACGACATCCTGCAGCAATTGGCCGCCACGCTCGCCGAGCGCCGGCAGGCCGACCCGGAGAGTTCCTACGTCGCCAGCCTGCACCACAAGGGGCTGAACAAGATCCTCGAGAAGGTCGGCGAAGAATCCATCGAGACCATTCTCGCCGCCCGCGACTTCGATGCCGGCGGCAGCCGCGATGCGCTGGTGGGCGAGGTGGCGGACCTGTGGTTCCACTGCATGGTCATGCTCTCGCACCTCGGTCTCGAACCGGCCGAGGTCACCGAATGCCTGGCCCGGCGCTTCGGCGTCTCGGGCCTCGACGAAAAAGCTGCCCGCGGGCAGTCGTAGTAACAGTACTTATCAGTTAACGGAGAAAGTTATGGGATTGGGTGGAATCAGCGTATGGCAGCTGCTGATCATACTTGCCATCGTGGTCATGCTGTTCGGCACCAAGCGCCTGCGCAGCCTCGGTTCCGACCTCGGTAGCGCGGTCAAGGGCTTCCGCAAGAGCATGTCCGACGACGAAGCTGCGGACAAACCCGAGCCGCAGAAGAGCGTCGAGTCCGAACCAGCCGACAAGCAGGACGACAACAAGGCGTAGCGCCCCATGTTCGATATCGGCTTTTCCGAGCTGATCATCGTCGCCATCGTCGGTCTGCTGGTGATAGGCCCCGAGCGCCTGCCCGGGGCCATCCGCACCGGCAGCGCCTGGCTGTCGAGGATCAAGCGCGGCTACAACGACCTCAAGCAGGAAGTGCAGCAGGAGTTGCACAACGACGCCGTCATGCGCGAGCTGGAAAAAACCCGGCAGCAGATCACGGCCGAAGCGCGTGAGGTGGAAAACCAGATCGGCAGCATCGCCGCAGAAGCAGACACAGAAGCAGATTCAAAAACAAGGGCGGACCCGGTCCGCGACGAGACATCCGACAGCAAGCCCCAATGAGCGACAGCGACAACCCGACCGAGCGCGAGGACCCGCCACTGCCGCTGGTCGCCCATCTCACCGAACTGCGCGACCGCCTGCTGCGCGCGCTGCTGTCGGTGCTGGTCGTGTTCATCGGCCTGTTCCCCTTCGCCAATGACATCTATGCCTTTGTCTCCGAGCCGCTGCGCAAGCTGCTGCCGCCCGGGGCCACGATGATCGCCACCGATGTCGCCTCGCCGTTCCTCACGCCCTTCAAGCTGACCCTGGTGACAGCGATCTTCATCGCCATACCCTACATCCTCTACCAGGCCTGGGCGTTCGTCGCCCCGGGTATGTACAAGCACGAGAAGCGCTTCGCCGTGCCGCTGCTGGCCTCCAGTATCGCGCTGTTCTATGCCGGGGCGGCTTTCGCCTACTTCGTGGTGTTCCCGCTGGTATTCGCATTTTTTACCAGTGTCGGCCCGGAAGGCATCACCATGATGACCGACATCAACAGCTACCTGAGCTTCGTGCTCAAGCTGTTCTTCGCCTTCGGGGTGGCCTTCGAGATCCCCATCGTCGCCGTCCTGCTGATCTGGGCGGGCATCACTACCGCCGAGGAGCTGGGGCGCAAGCGACCCTATATCATCGTCGGCTGCTTCATCATCGGCATGGTGCTGACGCCGCCCGATGTCATCTCCCAGACCCTGCTCGCGGTGCCCATGTGGTGCCTGTTCGAGATCGGCGTGTTCTTTGGCCGCGTGGTGCAAAAGCGCAAGGCGGACGCGGAGGACGGGGAGTGAAGAATTACACGGACCACGCCGCCAACGAACGCACCTGGCTGGCGTGGATTCGCACTGCCATCGCGATTATCGCTTTCGGCTTCATCATCGAGCGCTTCGAGCTGTTTTCCCGCTATATCAGCGTGTCCCTGGGAAAAGCTGGCGACGAGACACTGACACAGGGCATCAACCCACTGGCGGTGCTGCTGGTGTTGGTCGGCATCGTTGTCCTGGTATTTTCCACGCTGCGTTTCCGGCGTCACCAGAAGATGATCGAGGGCGAGACCGACGAGCCCTACAGCGCCGGACCAGTGGTCATAGGCCTGGCCACTATGCTGGTACTGGCCTCACTCGCGCTGGCCTGGCTGGTGCTCTAGCCGGCCCCTCACTCCCCGAACCGGGCCGCGCGGCCGTGGACGGACTTTGCCAGCGCGCCTATCATTGCTGCGACTTGTTCGTTGGGGAAAGCCGTTGAGCCATCAAATCGATACCGATGTGATTCGCCGCCTGCGCGATGCGCTGCTGGCGGAGGGCCTTGCCGACGCCGGGCAGGGCGCGGATGCCATTCTCTCTCGCCGCGACGCCGCGCTGGCCCGCGTGGCGCCCTTCGCGGAAACCATGTACCTGGTGATGATCGCGGACGGGCACAGCTCGGACGAGGAACTCACGTCCGTGCGCGGCGCCATCCGCATCCTGACCCAGGGGCTGCTGAACGACGGCGACCTCGACGCGCTACTGCAGCGCTGCGACGCCGCGGTCAGCGAACGCGGCGCAGCCGCCCTGTTGCAGGTCCTCGGCGGGCGCCTGTGCGCCAATCGCAGCGACCGCGAAACCGCGTTTACCCTGGCCGCGGCGGTGGCGCTGGCGGACAACGACATCGCGGCCGAAGAGAGCGAGATGATCGACAACGTGGCCGAGTGGTTCGGCGTCTCCTCGCGGCGTGCGGGCGAACTACTGGGCAATATCCGCAAGCCGGCGGCCTGAGCCCGCCGCCGTCATGAACGATTCGTTCCGCCGGGGATTGTGGCGCCTCGCCGACCCCAAGATCAGCATCACCTCCGCGGCCTCCATGGCGATCGGCGCGGCGATGGCCGCCCGCGACGGCAGCTTCTCCCTCGCCTGGCTGCTGGTGCTGGGCGTGGCAATGTTCTGCATGGAAGTGGCCAAGAACGCCTGGGGCGACGTCATTGACTACGACTCCGGTACCGATCTCGCAGTAGCCCCCGAGGACCGCACCAATTTCTCCGGCGGTAAACGGGTGATGGTCGACGAGCTGCTCAGCCGCGGCCAGACCTGGGGAGTCGCCGCGGTCTTCGGCCTCGCCGGCCTTGCGCTGGGCGCGCTGATCGTATTCCTCCGGGAGCCCGGGGTGTTCTGGCTGGGGACAGCCGCGCTGCTGCTGGGCTGGTCCTACCACGGGCCGCCGCTCAAGCTGGCCTATCGCGGGCTGGGCGAACTCGATGTGCTTGCGATTTACGGACCCGGCATCGCCCTATGCACCTACGTGATGATGATCGGCCACTACAGCGCCGACGTCGTATTTGCAGGCCTGCCGCTGGGACTGCTGATCGCCGCCTTCCTCTGGGTAAACGAGTTTCCCGATTACTACGCAGACCTCGGCGCCGGCAAGCTCCACCTCGTCGCCCGGCTGGGCAAGCGGCGGGCCAGCCGCGTATTGCCGCTGATCTACCTGCTAGCATTCGCCGTGCTGGGACTGCAGATCCGGCAAGGTTTACTGCCGCCTGCCGCCGCGCTCGGGTTTGTCGCACTGGCACCGGCCGCAGGCGCCGTCTACTGGTGCTGGCGTGAGCCCGACACATTCCACCGCCAGCGCCCGGTACAGCCGCTGGCACTGCTCGCCTTCGTCCTGCTCTCTGCGGGGACCACCGCTGGCATTCTCCTCGGTCCGCCTGCGAGCCCGTGAGCGCCGGCGACCGCAGCGCCGCAGCTACAGCCAAGCGCGCGATGGACGTGGCCGGGGCACTGGTCCTGCTGGTACCCGGGCTGCCGCTGATGGCGGTGGTGGCCGCTGTGGTGGCCCTGGGTTCGGGGCTCCCGCTGCTGCACCGCGAGCCGCGACTGGGGCTGGGCGGTAAGCCATTCCAGCTCATCAAGTTTCGCTGCCTGCGCGGGGATCCCGCGGGGGCGGGCAGCATTGCCCCCGAGGACGACCCGCGACTCACCGGGATCGGGCGCTTCCTGCGCCGCTGGCGCCTGGACGAGCTGCCGCAACTATTGCTGGTACTCAGCGGCAGGATGAGCCTCGTCGGCCCGCGGCCGATGCCTGCAGCGCATGCGTCTGCCCTGCCCGGGGAAGCGCGGGCGCTGCTCCTGGGCGTGCGCCCGGGACTCACCGGCGCCGGCGCGCTGGCGTTTCTCGCCGAAGACGCGGTGCTGGCCGGGAAGCCGCAGCCTGAGGCCCTGTACCTGGCCAGGCTGCTGCCGGCCAAGGCGCGGGTCGAGCTCGAATATATCGGGACCAGGAGCCTGGGGGGGGATATCGCGCTGCTGCTGCGCACTGTGTGCTCGGTGTGGTCGCACCGCGCGCGCGAGTTGTCGCGACAGCGGGTAGAGGCGATTCTCGCGGCGCCGGACGAACCGACCGCCGCCGGTTGAAGTACACAGCCGGGGCGGCTAGGACTCCCCGGATTCCGGTACCAGCAACTCCTCCACCGACACCCCGTCGGCACTGATGGTCATCGCCAGGTGATGCCGGTAGACATCGTCTTCACCCGAGAAAATGCGCGGCACGCGCGCCGAATTCACGTACAGCGTGCCATCGCGCTCCAGGCGCCAGGGCCGTTCCACCCCGTGCTTGGTGCGCAGGTGCATGTGACCTGCGACCACTGCCAGCACCTGCTTGCCCAGGCTGCGCGCATGGTCGATCGCCCGCTGCAGGTCCGGGTCGCCCCAGTCGCCGCCGCCGGGCTTGAAGTCGCAGCCCCAGATATCGCCGGGCTCATCGCCAAGGCCCGTCGGCCCGTTGTGGGCGAGGAAAATCAACGCGTCCGCTTCGGCGCTCTCCACCAGCTCGCACAGGCGCCCGGCGGAATCCTCCAGGTCGCCGATGCCGTAGTTGTCCGCCATGTACTCGGGAAACGACAGGCTCGCGCCCCCCATGCTGTGGGGGCGCCCGGCGATGAGGTCGACACTGATACCCGGCGCGCGCAGCTCGTGCAGGCTGTAGCCGCACAGGCGCACGTCGCCGGCGGCGTCGGCATTGTCGCTGGTGATGGCGAGGATGCGGCCGACGCCCCCCTGCAGCGCGAGTTCGGCGGCGAGCTCCTCGGTATCCACCGTATCGTTATTGCCCGGCATGACCAGCGTCGGCTGGCGCAGGCGCGCAATGGAGCGGGCGACGCGCAGGGTGCTGTCGCCCAGGCCGCCGCCGAGGTCGCCGGCAAAGAACAGCAGGTCGTAGGGTCGCTCGGCAAACTGCCAGAGATCCACGTCATCCCAGTGGGTGTGCAGGTCGCCGACGATGCCGAGGGTAATGGACTCGGCCGCGGATTCGATCCGCTGCCGGCTTGCAGGATTATTTCCGCTCAGTGAATGACCCTTCCTGTTGATTCTGCTCGAGTGGGAGCGCGGCTCGCGCCGGGCGTGTGAAACGCCGCCAAGTATGACCCAGCATCAGTTGGCTCGCCAGCCGCCCTGTGTAGGAGCCCGCTTCGCGGGCGATCGCGCCTGTAGGAGCGCGCTGCGCGCGCAATCGCCCGCGAAGCGCGGCTCCTACTGCTGTAGAAGGTAGTCGCTGAGGGTTTCGGCGATCATCACCACCGGCGCATGGGTGTTGCCGCTGGTGATCTCGGGCATGACCGAGGCGTCGGCGATGTAGAGATTGTCCAGACCGCGCACTTTCAGCCGCGCATCGGTGACCGCGAGCTCGTCGGTATCGGTGCCCATCTTGCAGGTACAGGTCGGGTGGAAGATCGTGGTGGCGATATCACCGGCGGCCCGCGCGAGCTCCCCAGGCGAGGTGAGTTGCGGGCCGGGCTTGATTTCCACCGGCGCGAAACGGGCTGCAGCGGGCTGGCCGGCGATCTCGCGGGTGATCTCGATGGAGCGGGCGGCGATACGCCGGTCGTCCTCGGTCTCGAGGTAGCGCGGATCGATGCGCGGCGCCTGGCTCGGGTCGGCGCTGCGGATATCAACGCGACCGCGGCTGGTCGGCCGCAGGTTGCAGACACTGGCGGTAATGCCGGGGAAGGGGTGCAGGTCCAGGCCGAGCTTTTCCGCGCTCATGGGCTGCACGTGATACTCCAGGTCCGGCCGCTCGAGGCCGGGGTCGGATTTGAAAAACGCGCCGAGCTGGCTCGGCGCCATGGACATGGGCCCGGAGCGGTGCAGCAGGTATTCCATGCCCATGCGCGCGCGGCCGGGCCAGCTGCCGTTCAGGCAATTCAGCGTGGTCGCGCCCTGTACCCGGAACTGCACGCGTATCTGCAGGTGATCCTGCAGGTTGCCGCCGACACCCTCCAGGCGCAGCCGCAGGGGGACGCCGGCCTCGGCCAGCGGCGCTTCCCCGCCGATACCGCTGCGCTGCAGGATGCAGGGCGTGGACACCGCGCCGGCGGATAGGATCACCTGGCCCGGGGTGGTGATTCGCTGCGGCTTGCCATCCACGAGCACCTCGACTCCGCTCACCCGGTTGCCGTCCCAGACCAGCTTGTCCACCAGCACGCCGGTGACGACCTCAAGGTTGGGGCGTCGCATGACCGGCTTGAGGAAGGCGCGCTTTGCGGAGCAGCGCACGCCGCCGGCCTGGTTGACGTGGAACAGGCCCACGCCGCTGTTGTCGCCTGTGTTGAAATCGTCGGTGGCGGCGATACCGTACTCGTTGCAGGCCGCCTTCCAGGCGTCGAGGATCGGCCAGCTCAGGCGCTGCCGCTCCACACGGAGCTCGCCCGCATCACCGTGGAACTCCGAGGCGCCGCCGAAATAGCTCTCCGAGCGGATGAAACGCGGCAACACCTCGTCCCAGGACCAGCCGGGCAGGTCCCAGCCATCGTAGTCGCCGCGCTGGCCGCGCATGTAGATCATGCCGTTGATGGCACTGCAGCCACCGAGCACCTTGCCGCGGGGGTAGGGCAGGACGCGGCCGTTGAGGCCGGCCTGCGGTTCGAGTTGGTAGCACCAGTCGGCGCGCGGATTGCCCATGGCGAACAGGTAGCCGACCGGGATGTGGAACCAGTGCCAGCGGTCGTCGCCGCCGGCCTCCAGCAGCAGCACCCGCCGCGACGGGTCGGCGGACAGGCGGTTGGCGAGCACGCAACCGGCGCTGCCCGCGCCTATGATAATCGTGTCGAATCCCTGCAGGGACTGCGCCGCCATCGCCTGTTTCCCGTCCTGCGAGCGAACATCAGCGCCCGCTCCGGCCGCACACATTACACGCTGTGTTGCAGTCTCTCAAGCGGGCACGGCGGGGGGTTCAGAGCAGGAACTCGTCCTGCTTCAGGCGGCTGCGCGGGTTCGCGTCGCGCTCCGCGTACGTGGCGGGAATGACCTCGGGCGTGCCGACATAGCCGATGGCCAGGCCGGTGAGGGGCACGATGCCCTCGCCGGGGGCGAAGGTTTCGATCACCTTGTCGGGTTCTATGCCGATCATCTGGTGGACGGCGAGCCCGCGGGCGGTGGCCTCGACCGTGAGCATGGCAGATGCCGCGCCGAGGTCGTGCTCGGCGGATTTGTTCAGTGTGCCATTGTGGTCAAAGTGCGTCTTGTACAGACCCAGTACCAGCACCGGCGCGTTCGCAGTCCAGGGCTGGTTGCCCTCGACCAGGCAGGCGTGGATCTTCTCCCATTTATCGTCCCGGCCTTTTACACCGACGATATAGCGCCAGGGCTGGGCGTTGTAGGACGACATGGTCCAGCGCACGGCTTCGAACAGCGCGGCGAGATCCTCGTCGGCAACCTCGCGCTGCGGGTCGAAGGCGTAGGGGCTGAAGCGCTGCGAGAGCAGCGCGTTGATCGGGTGGTCTGTCTGTGCGGGTTTGTTCAGCATGTCATCCTCCGGGACATAGGCATTGATGGGGTGAAATGGCCGGGCTCAACGCCGGCCGAAAAGTTTGTGATCAAGCGTCCACTCGCCCAGCGGGTGGACGGTCAGCAGCAGCAGGCCGCCAGCCATGGCGATGTTCTTGAAGAACATGATGAACTGGATCTGGTCACCCAGCTGACCGTGGAAGAGCGCCGCGGTGACGACGCTGAACACGGCCAGGGCAAGGGCCACCGGGCGGGTCAGCACGCCGGCGACGAGGGCGATGCCGCCCAGCAGTTCCAGCGCGATGGCAGCGGGCAGCAGGAAGCCGGGAACGCCGACGCTGGCCATGTACGCCAGGTTGCCCTCGTAACCGGTGATCTTCCCGTAGCCGGCGAGAATGAAAATCGCCGCCAGCATGCCGCGGCCGGCGAAATCGACCAGGGCGGCGGCGGGCGCGGGAATTACGGTTTGTTGGGGGTGATTCGCTGTTGCTGTTGAACTCGTCATGATTGCAGTCTCCGTCTGGTTGATCCCGGACAGCCTGCTTGGCTGTCGTCGGTAGGTTGAAGACAGCATAAGTTCGATTTATTGGGATTAAAAACAGATAATAACGGAGTTTCAGTTCGATTAATTCGAAAGAAAGCTAGCTGACACCTGCGGATTCCATGACTTCATCCCTGGCCCCCAGTTCGAGCAGGGCGCGTCGCAAGGCGTATTGCTCGCTGACATCGTGTACCTGGACCAGCAACACCGCCTGACGGTCATGGCGGTGAATGCGTGTGGTCTGCCGCGCCGGACGCCATGAGAGCAGGCCTACCGCCATCAGCAGCACTGCACCGATCACCATCAAGCCGAGCACAACCGCCACCGCCGTCCCGGGGAGCAGGCCGGTATTGCTCGCCATTTCCAGCGCGCCGAAGCCCGCGAGCATCAGCGTAAAGGCGGCGAGCGTGACGCCCAACTGGCGCCGCTGCAGCCTGCGCCCACTCGCCCTGAAGGCAAAGCGATTCCTGTGTGCCGCGTTGCCACTGGCGTCGGGGGAAATGATGCTGAGTTGCGAGGCGTCCAGGCCGAAGCGCTGGCACAGGGCGGACGCAGCGGCTGCGGCGGCAGCCCGGTCGCCGAACAGTGCCTCTATACGAGCGGGGAAATCTTCGTCCAGCAATGTGCTATAGCCCTGCATACTGCACCTCTGGCGGCAAACTGCCTGTACCAGACTACGCCCATTCCCCGCGGCAGGGAAGCGGCGGGGGCGTGCTCGCCACTCCTGCTGATATACGCTAGGCTAGGATTGTGCCCCGTAACGAGCAGGTGGTTCCGTTCAACGGAAAACGCAGATGAGTTTTGTCGATCTGATCAGTATCTGGGACCAACAGGCGTCTGGTGAGATTGCGCATGAGAAGTACCGTGTCGATCTCACTGTGGAGAGCGCCGCCAAAGTCGAAGCCCTGTCCGAACTCTTTCCAGGCCGCACCCGGGAGCAGTTGATCGCCGACTTACTCACCTGCGCTCTCGATGAAATGATCGCGGCATTCCCCTACGTCCAGGGGGAGCGCATCATCGCCCACGATGAAGAAGGCGATCCCATTTACGAGGACGCCGGCTATACGCCGCGCTTCCTCGCCCTTGTCGAAAAGCACATCAATCGCGAACGAGGAGACTCCTGACCCGCGCTGCCAGCGGCAAGGCACGACAAAAGGAGAACAGGTCCAATGCAATTTTTGCCGAGGACCCTGAAATCCGGTAACAGCCGACAGCGCCACCAACTGCTGTACATCATCCTGTGCCTGACCGTCGCGCCCGCATCGGCGGGCCCGCAGAGCGCCGACATTGAGGCACTGCAATCGCGCGTTTCCAGCCTGCAACAGCAACTGGCCGAAGCCCAGGCCCGGCTGGCCGAAGCACAGGCAGCCGCAGAGCAGGCCGAACCCGAACCGGCCCGGGGCCCGGACGACGGGAAAATCCGGCTGGGCCCCGTCACCATCGGCGGCGCCGTGCGCGTCAACTACGTGAACGGCGACTACAGCGGCAGCGGCGATGGTCCCCGGCGCGGCGGCAATGGCGGGAATTTCGAACTCGACACCTGGCGCATCAACGCCAGCCTCGACTACGGCGACATCACCGGCAAGTTCGAGTACCGCTGGTACAACGGCTACAACTTTCTCCACACACTGTGGCTGGGCTACGACTTCGGCGAGGCCGGGCAGGTGCAGGCCGGGGTCATCCGGGTGCCATTCGGACCAGGCCCGTACGGAATTTCCCAGAGCTGGTTTTTCGACCAGCACTACTATCTCGGGCTCGCCGACGACATGGACCTCGGGATCAAGTACCTCACCCGGCGCGGCAACTGGGACCTGGCACTCGCCTGGTTCCCGCGCAGCGAGGGCAACTGGAACGGCAATTCCGCCGACAGCGCCCGCTACAGCTACGACGCCGTAAAGTGGCGCTCGGCCATCGAACCCGATGGCGATGTCGTGGCGGCGCCGGTGAACGGTTACAGCGAGCGCAACCAGTTCAACCTGCGGGCAATCTACCACCTCGACGACGCGGCAATCCCGACCGCGGCGGGTGTTTCGCTGCAGGCCGGGCAACTGGACGGCAAGCGCGCCGACGATGCCGACCACTGGGCCGCATCGGTCCACATGACCAACCGGGTCGGCAACCTCACCCTCGCCACCCAGCTGACGCGCTACGAGTACGACATCGACGCCGCCAACGACAGCCAGATGCTCACCCTGGGCTCCGCGTTCGCCAGTGGCGGCTGGTACATCTACGCAGACTACGTACGCGCCACCGGCAACCTGTTTATCGGCAACCGGGGCGACGACTACTCCAACATCTACCGCGGTGTCGGCGACTTCGGCATCGATGGTAACGACCGCTGGAATGACCGCTTCAATATCAATTTTGGCTACTACTACTGACACCCGAAACCGGCAGGCTGGCTGGCAGGCAGGAGCTACCATGGACCATTTGACCGACCCGAAAGAAGCCCGTATGCACAAGGCGCTCGCTGAAAAACTCAAGCGAGTGGAGGAGCGGGCAAGGGAGCGGGCCGTGCGCGAACGCGCCAAGTTCTTCGGCCTGCAAATCCACCCGACCGCCAGCTACGAGGACGACGCACCCGGACGCGAACCCGGCGACAGGAACTGGACCGGCTACGGCTTCGACATCCACCCCCAGGTGACCGTCTTATCGGCCGCCATCCTGCTGGTGTTTATCGTGCTGACCGTGATGTTCAAGGACACCGCCAGCCAGGTCTTCGCCAGCGCGCTCAGCTTCATCACCACCACCAGCGGCTGGTTCCTGATCCTGGTCACCAACCTCTTCATCATCGCCGCCGGATACTTCGCCCTGGGCAAGTTCGGGCACATTCGCATCGGCGGCGCGGACGCCAAACCGGAATTCAGCACCTCGGCCTGGTATGCGATGCTGCTGAGCGCGGGCATGGGGATCGGGTTGATGTTCTGGAGTGTCGGCGAACCGATCACCCACTTCGGCCATCCCTCCCCGATGTTCGGCAATATCGAGCCGGGCACGCCGGAGGCGGCACAGGCGGCCATGGGCGTGACCTATTTCCACTGGGGCGTGCACCCCTGGGCGATCTATGCCATCGTCGGCCTCGGGCTGGCCTACTTCGCCTACAACCGCGGCCTGCCCCTGACCATACGCTCGATTTTTTACCCCTTGCTTGGCGAGCGCATCTACGGTTTCTGGGGCAACCTCATCGACATACTCTCGGTACTGGCGACGCTGGTCGGCCTGGCCACCTCGCTGGGCCTCGGCGTCAAGCAGATCAACGCGGGCCTGCATTACCTGCTCGGAATCGACGTGAGCGTGACCACACAGGTCACACTGATCGCGGCGATTACCGGGGTCGCCACCCTGTCGGTGATGGCTGGGCTGGACAGCGGGGTCAAGCGCCTGAGCCAGGCCAACATGATCCTCGCCGGCGTGTTCCTGCTGTTCCTGCTGATAGCCGGGCCTACAGTCTTCCTGTTGAGCGGATTCACCCAGAACCTGGGCTACTACCTCACCATCTTCCCTGAATTGAGCATGTGGACGGAGACCTTCCGCGGCTCCAACTGGCAGGGCTCCTGGACCGTGTTCTACTGGGCGTGGTGGATCTCCTGGTCGCCCTTCGTCGGCATGTTCATCGCGCGTATTTCCAAGGGGCGCACCGTGCGCGAGTTCATCGCCGGCGTGATCCTGATCCCCACACTGCTGTCCTTCCTGTGGATGTCGGTATTCGGCGGTTCCGCGCTCTACCTGCAGGGAACCGGGGGCGCGGATATCCTGTCCGCGGTAAACGAGGACGTCGCCACCGCCATGTTCGTCATGCTCGACGCCCTGCCGCTGGCGGGCGTGTTATGCACGGTGGCAGTGATCCTGGTGGCGGTGTTTTTCATCACTTCCTCGGACTCGGGCTCCCTGGTGGTCGACCACCTCACCTCCGGCGGCAAGCTCGATTCGCCCACCGGCCAGCGCGTGTTCTGGGCCCTGATGGAGGGCGCGATCGCCGCGGTGCTGCTGGTGGGCGGAGGACTCACAACGCTGCAGACGGCGGCGGTCACTACCGGCCTGCCCTTCGCCTTCGTCCTTCTGATCGGGGTATACGCCCAGTGGGTGGGATTCTCCCAGGAGGTTTATGTCGAGGAGGCAGTGGAAAAAGCCGTGCGCAGCGCGGAGGAGGAACACGTGTTGAAGCAGGCGGTAAACCAGGCGGTGGAAAGCCTCAACTGAGCTGGCGCCACCGCGCCACTTCCGGGGCCCAGGCCTGGGCCCCACTCGGCTCCCGGTAGACCTGGCCGAGCCAACAACCAGCGGGAATACCATGATATTCCGGCAAAACAGGTTAACGCCTGGCGCCGGACCGCGGCTAAATTCACTACACAAAAACAAAGACCTGCGGCAAGCGCCCTGCCGTCCACCAGGGACCGCCTGCACCGGGATCACACTTTGGCAGCTGCCATAACTTACTAAATTTGCAGGAGTTTTCATGAAGAAATTTATCCCAGTAAAAGCGCTCGTCGCCGGAACGCTGGTCGCGCTGAACCTGGCCGCAAGCAACGTGGACGCGGCCCCGACCTACCAGGTGAAATACCAGGCAGGCGGCAGCACCCTCTATTTCTCGGAATTGTTTATGGACGCGCTGGACACCGCCGGAGTGGAAGCCTCGGCGATGGACCCGGGCAAGATGGTTCCCCACCACGACTGGCTGCGGATCCCTGTGACCGGTGGGGTCGTCGACCTGGACGGCACCCGGGGAGAAATCGACCTCGCGGGCGGCCTGCGCCTGGAAGGCCTCGACGGCACCATCGTGGTCATGCACAACCTCACCCTGGACTCGACCGGCGACACTAACGTGGTCAGCGCCGTGCTCGAGGTGGACGGCGTAGTCACCGAGCGCCTGGTGCTGTTCGACGTCGACAACGAGGGTTCGGATGTCTCGGTGGAAAGCAACGGCAAGCTGGTCGCCCGCAAACTCATGCTGCTGGTAAATGAGGACAGCGCGGCAATGCTGGGGGAACTCCTCGGCGTAAGCTTATTGCCCGGAGACAAGGTTGCCGTCATGGACGCGACCGGCAAGCTCGATGACTACGCCGGCGGCGATTCAGAGCAATCCGGCAATTCCTCGAAGCAATCCGGCAATTCCTCGAAAAAGTCTGACAATGCCTCGAAGAAATCAGACAATTCCTCGAAGAAGTCCGACAAGGCGTCCAAGAAATCCGGTGACGACGATGCCGACGACCCGGATGAATCAGACGATGCGGATGGCTTGGACGATTCTGGCATCCCTGACGACCCGAACAGCCCGGCCGACCCGAACAGCCCGGCCGATACTGGCGTTTAATACCTGAGTGCAGGCGGGCATTGGCCGCGGCGCCCAGCCGCGACTGATGTTACCGCCTAGCCCCGGCCCACGCCCTGACAGCAGCCTGGATGCCCGGGAAAGCTTTTGCCCGCTTTCCGGCCTGGATGGGCATGGGCTGGAACACGCCCCGTCTCACTCAAAGCCCAGCGGGTACTGCCTGCCGAATTCGCGCGCTGCGGAATCGTGATCGATGTGGCGCCCCCAATTGAGAATGGTCTGACCGGATGCCTCGAGATCGGCCAGCGGTGGCATCTCGCCTTCAAAAATACACTCCCTGTAGTTCTCGGCGACGTCGGGCTTCACCTGCTGGCAGTGCCAGTGCCATAACAGGTAGGTCGGCTCGAACAGCAGGCGGCTGCGGTTCCACTGAGCAGGAATCGAGGCAAGCGCAACCCGGTCGATCAGGCGCGGAATGTGCAGCACCGGATTGGGGGCAGAGACCGAGAGGCAGCGGAAAAAACCCAGCGTGTCCCACAGCCAGGTGTGCCAGTTGTTGAGTTCCTTGTTGGGCCGTTTGCGCTGGCGGTGCCGCACCAGCGGGCGGCTGAACTCCGCCTCGGGGTCCGCCAGGGGGCGCAGCAGCAGCATGTCATCGTGCCACCAGATCCACCGCTCCAGGTGCCGCGCAAAGACCTCCTGGTGCTCCCAGAGGCGCAGTATCTTGTTGGCGCCGTCGCTGTGCCGCCAGTCTGTGATTGTCTCTATCTTATTGTTTTTTAACCATTTATCAGGTGGCAAGGACACTTTTTCCGTAAGCAGGACAACCGGCCAGTCACCGAGGTGGCGGCGAATGGCAGCGACGACCACAGGCAGGTAATCCTGTTCCTTTGGCCTGTAGCTGATTGCGACGGGTGCTCTGGAAATCATGGGTTTTCGAAGCTGCCGTCGATGCCTGGGAGATGGCAATGTACTATCATGCATCGAAACATAACAAAATTATGACGGCGGTAACCCCTGTAAATCGATGCGTTTCTGACCGCATCGGTCTCCATGTGCCGGGGCGCCATATAGGTGTTTTGACCAATTCCAGGAGACCAGCATGAAAAAAGACACCCCAATGCGAGCGATCGTTGCCGGCACACTGGTGGCGTTCAACCTCGCCACCAGCCAGGTCGGCGCTGCGCCAACCTACCAGATCAAATACCAGGCAGGTGGCAGTACTGTCTATCTCAGCAACCTCGCGCTCGACGCCCTCGACGCCGCCGGTGTGGAAAAATCCGCCCTGGATCCCGGCAAACTCGTACCTCACAAGGACTGGCTGCGCGTACCGGTAACTGGCGGCGTCATCGACCTCGATGGCACTGTCGGCGAAGTCGACCTGTCGGGAGGCTTGCGCCTGGAGAGTCCGAACGGCCACACGCTTGTACTGCACAACCTGACCATCGAAGCGCTTGGCGAGCAGAATGTAGTGAGCGCAGTCCTGGAAGTCGACGGCGACATCACTACCCGGGTACAGATGTTTGAAGTAGCGCTGGATGCATCGGAGATCTCGGTCGACAATAACGCCAAGCTGGTACTGCGGAAACTTTGGCTGTTGCTTTCCGAAGAGGGCGCAACCCTGCTCAATGACATCCTCGGCGTCACACTCCTGGCCGGAGACAAGGTGGCCGTGATGGATGCGACCGGCAAGCTGGATGGCTATAACGGCAATGACGATTCCGACGACTCGGACGATTCAGATGACTCGGACGATTCCGATGACTCTGATGACTCCGATGACTCTGATGACTCCGATGACTCCGATGACTCTGATGACTCCGATGACTCTGATGACTCTGATGACTCCGATGATTCGGACGACTCTGATGATTCCGACGATTCGGATGACTCTGACGACTCCGACGGCTAATACCTGAACGGCGCGGGATACTGGTCGCGAGTGTTGCTGCTCGCGGCCAATCTCCCCGCCTGTCGCCGCCTCAGGCCCTCACTGCTGCATAGATGTCGGAAAAGGTATTGGCTCTCTCACCGATCTGGATGGGCATGTGCAATCCTCGCGCGATATCGCTGGCGGCAACCATACCGCGAATACTGCGGTCTTCACTGTCCACGACGAGGACGTAGCGCTCCCCGAAGTTTTTCATGGTGGAGAGCAGGTCGCCGATACGCGCGCCTTCCAGTTCCCGGTAGTCCACCGCGTGTAACGCCGAGCGGGGAATCATCACGTTGGCCACAGTAAGTTCATGACGGCCCAGGCCAGTGGCCTGGCTAGCCCGCAACACCTTCACCGACAACAGGTCGGCGAGGGAAATCACGCCGCGGAAGGCCTCGTCGCTGTCGATAACCAGTTTGAGCTTCACGTGGGTACGCTTCATTAGGTCGATGGCCCGGTCCAGCGGGGTGGACTGCTCGAGCATCATTGGTGCCTGTTCATTGAAATCCGTGAGGACTTCCAGCGCGGGACTGTCGGTGTCCAGCGGGCGGCTGCTCACCGGGCGCGCTATCCGGCCGATATCGGCCAATTCCATTGTCGGAAGGGATTTGTACCTGTTCAATTTCAAACACTCCCTGCCCTACCAGGTCCGGAGTGGACAGGACGGAGGGCATGCAATATTCATGTATAGATGGGGAAGGAGGAAATATCACTGGTAACAGATGGTGGGCCACGAGCGCATTGTGGATAGGCCATCTCCGGACGCGGAACTACCTGCTCACGGACACAGGGTAGGGGAGAACAGGTGAGGGAGGGCGACTCCCATCCGGAGACAGTAAGGAAGAGGTTACCGCTATCGTCGGGACCGGCGTCGCTGCCCATCAGGCTCAGCGGCGCGGCATCGGCCTTTTTGTAAGCCAGTCCGGTGTCCGTTGCGGCGGGAGTAGCGAAAGCGCCCAGGCAAATCGCAAAGCACAACAGCGGCGCACAGAGCGCGAAGCGGTTGCGTTTGACTTTTGCCGGGCCGTCGGGCGACATGCCGTACCTCTGGGTGGGTTACACAACTTCCGGAAGCGGAAGTTACGGGATAGACCGGCTGCCCGCGGGTTTGTTCCCGCGAGCCAGGCCTACGCGGTCGCTTTTACCGACTCTGCGAAATATTGCGGCGTTTTGGGGGCGGCGGAGAGAACCAGCAGCCCCACAGCAACCCCTGGCAGGCCCTCGAATATGTAGGCGTGGAGGCCGAAGTAACGCCACAGGAGAGCGCTGAGGAAGCCGGCGATCACCGCGATCACCGCCAGGCGCTGGGAGGGGTTGCGGCCGAGGCACAGCATCACCAGCAGCGGCGCGAAGGCGCTTCCCAGCCCGGACCAGGCGAGTATCACCATGTTGAACACGCTCTCCACGTTGGCGAGCGCAAACGCCAGCGCGACTCCGGTCGTCAGTATCGTGGTCAGCTTGATCAGCAGGCCGTGCTCGATGCGGTGTGGCAGCAGATCGTGGGTGATCGAGGCGGAACAACTGAGGATCAGCGAATCCGCGGTCGACATGGTCGCGGCGAAGATGCCGGCGAGAATCAGGCCCACCAGCCAGGGGCTGAGCAGGTGCTGCGCCATCGTCGGCAGGGCCAGCTCCGCGTCGAAGCCATCGCCGCCGGGCAGGTAGATGCGCGAGAGCAGGCCCACCGCCGTGGCCATGGCGTAAAAGGCGGAAAACCACAGGTAGTACCAGGCGCGCGCCGTGCGCATGCTGGAGCCGTCAGCCAGGGTCATGAAGCGGACCATGATATGCGGCTGGCCGATCACCGACAGGCCCGCCACCATCCAGCCCGCCGCAAACAGCAACGGGCCGGCAATACCGGGTACCGGCAGGTCCCTGGGGAACCAGTCCATGTAATCGGGAATGGCGCTGAGCCGGTCCCAGCTCGCTGCCGGGCCGCCCAGGGCCGCGATGGCCACGCCGAGCAACACGCTCATGGATACGATCATCACCACCGACTGGGCCGCATCGGTCCAGATGGAGGCGCGGATGCCGCCGGCGAAGCAGTACAGCGCCACCATCACAGCGCCGATCACCGAGCCGGCCCACAGCGGCCAGCCGAACAGCACATGCAGTGCCTTGGAGCCGGCGACCAGCTGGGCCGAGGCGTAGCAGAGCAGGAAGGCCAGCGAGATACCGCCAATCACCCGCTGCAGGGTGGGCTGGCCACGGCCATACCAGGTGCTGAGCACGCCGGCGTAGCTGACCTCGTCCGAGCCGGCCGTCGCTGCGCGCAGCCGTGCGTGCACGAACGTGGAACCGAGGAAGTCGCCGGCGATCCAGCCGATCATCAGCCAGATGGCGGGCAGGCCGGTGGCATAGGTGTAGCCGATGACACCGATGAACATGTAGCCGCTGTTATTGGTGGCGACGGCGGAGAGGCCGACCAGCCAGGGTTTCACCGTGCCGTCGGCCAGGTAGTAATCGTGGCGCGTGCCCCGGCTGAATAACGAAGAGGCCAGGCCAATGACCGTAAATGCGGCCAGGAACACGAGAAACGAAAAAATCACCGCAGGGCTATCCCTTTTTCAATTCGACTGGCTGGCGGCCACCGATCAGGCCTGGGCCAGGCAGATTGCAGTGCCGTGCTCGTGTACTTCTACCAGGCATGCGTGAAGCGCCTTGACTGCCGCCTCGAAGTCACCATCCCTGATAATGAACTGCATGTCCACCTGCCGCATCGACTGGTGCATGGCCTGCACGCCGATATTGTGCTCGGCCAGGCCGGCCACCGCCTTGGCAAGAATACCGGTCACCTGAAGGTCGCTGCCAATGGCCGACACGATGGACACCTTGCTCTGGTCGATCTCCGCATCGGGGAAAATCTTCTCCAGCGCCGCGCGGATGCGCTTGATGGTCTTCAGGTTCCCGCCGAGGTAGTGGGTGATGGTGTTGGCGTTGATGTCCTTGGCGATGATCTGGCCCTTGAAACGCCGGATGACACCGAGAATTTCCCGGTCGTACACGTCGATCTGCCCGGCCATGTCCTGGTCGAACAGCTCCAGCGCGTAGACGCCCCGGCTGCCGGCGATGATTTCCGCCCGCGGTGTTTCGCTGACATAGTCAGGCGTGATCAGCGTACCCGCGTGCTCCGGCTCGAAGGTGTTCTTCACCCGCAGCGGGATGTTGTTCTGGCGCAGGCCCTTGGCTGCCTTGGGGTGGATCGCCTCCATCCCGAGGTTCGCCAGCTGGTCGGCCACGTCGTAGTTGGTGCGGCCGATGGGCACCGCGTGCTCCTCGCCGACAATGCGCGGGTCCGCGCTGGACAGGTGGAACTCCTTGTGGATAACCGCCTCGCGCGCTCCGCTCAAAACCGCGATGCGGCTGAAGGTCATCTCGCTATAGCCGCGATCGAAGCTGGCCATCAGGCCGTCCCGGGTGTGGGCGTAGCCGGTTACCACCGGCAGCTCGGTCGCGAGGTCGACCCCTGCGAGCGCGCGCTGGATGCGCGTGTCCAGGTCGAGGTGTTCCTCGTCCTGCCAGCCTGTGAGGTCAATGAATCGCGCGTTGATACCGTCGCGCTTGAGCAGCTGCACCATATTCCAGGCGCTCTGGGCCTCACCCAGGCTGGCGAGCATTTCGCGCACGGTGGCCAGGTGGGCTTCCAGCGAGAAATGCCCGTGACGGCACAGGTGCTCGAGATTGCGCAGGCAGGCGTGTGCAGATTCGATGCGCTCATCGATAAAGCGGTTGGCGCGCTCGACACGCATGTCATCGACGAAAAACTGCTGGTTCAGCGCGTGCATTTCCTGGCGCAGCACGCCGAGCTCCTCGCGCCAGGTGCGCTCCGACTCGCTGGAGGCGAACAGGGCGTAGACACCGGGGCGCCCGGATTTCTTGTGCTCCAGCAGGCGGTTGGTAATGCCGCCGTAGGCAGACACCACGAAAATCCGCTGGTACAGGTCGTCGCCGCGCGAGGCGTGGCGGATGATATTGTCGCGAACGGCGGTGTAGTCCAGCATGCTGGTGCCACCGATCTTCTCCACCGTGTGCTCGAACTGGCTCATGCGTCGACCGCCTCGGCCTCCAGCTCGTAGGCACCCTCGGCGTTGTGCACTTCCTTGCCGCTCAACGGCGGGTTGAACACGCAGGCCATCTTCATTTCCTCGAAGGCGCGCAGCATGTGCTCGTCGTGCTTGTCGAGGATGTACAGGGTGCCCGGCTCGATCGGGTATTTTTTGCCGTCCGCCAGGGTTTCCACCTCGCCGCGGCCGGACACGCAGTACACCGACTCCAGGTGATTCTGGTAGTGCATGCGGAAGTCCGCACCCTTGTAGATGGTGGTGATGTGAAAGGAAAAGCCCATGTTGTCGCCCTTCAGCAGCATCCGGGTACTCTCCCAGTTGCCGTCGGGGCTGACGATGCGCCGCTCGGTTTTCTCGGCGTCGGACAGGTTTCGAACAATCATTACTTTTCTACCTCAATCAATAAATCTGGTGTTCAGGCGATCAGCCGCTCGTCGTCGAAGTAATCGACCTCTTCCGGGATGCTGGCGTTGTCCGCGCAGGTTTCCCGAATCGCCTCTTCCAGGATGTCGATGCCCTTCTTCAGGTTGTCGTCGCTGATGACCAGCGGGCACAGCAGCTTCACCACCTGGTCGTCGGCGCCGCTGGTCTCGATGATCAGGCCTTTCTTGAAGGCGCGCTGCGTAATGGCGCCAGCCAGTTCACCGCTGATGCAGTTGATGCCCTGGAACATACCGCGGCCGCGGCAGGTGAAATTGCCGTTGCCGTATTGGTCGACGATTTCCTGCAGGCGGCGCGAGATGTAGGCGCCCTTGCGACGTACGTCGGTCGCGAAATGGTCGTTGGACCAGTAGTGGTCGATCGCCGCCTTGGCGGTGACGAAGGCCAGGTTGTTGCCACGGAAGGTGCCGTTGTGTTCGCCGGGCTTCCAGTGGTCCAGCTCCGGGCGTATCAGCACCACCGCAAACGGCAGGCCGTAACCACTGAGCGACTTGGACAGGGTGATGATATCCGGCTTGATCCCGGCGTCCTCGAAGCTGAAGAAAGTACCGGTACGGCCGCAGCCGGCCTGGATGTCGTCGACGATGAGCAGCACGTCGTGCTTCTTGCAGACCTTGTCCAGGTTCTGCATCCACTCCATGGACGCGGCGTTGATGCCGCCCTCGCCCTGTACGGTCTCGACGATCACCGCCGCGGGCTTGTCCACGCCGCTGCTGGAGTCCGACAGTACCTTGTCGAGATAGCCGGTAGTGTCGAAGTCGTCCCCGAGGTAGCCGTCGAAGGGCACGCGGGAAGTACCACCCAGCGGGATGCCCGCGGCGCCGCGGTGGTGGGAGTTACCAGTAGCCGAGAGCGCACCCAGGCTGACACCGTGGAAGCCGTTGGTGAAGGCGATCACGTTGTGTCGCCCGGTGATGTTGCGCGCCAGTTTCAGCGCGGCCTCGACCGAGTTGGTGCCGGTGGGGCCGGTGAACTGCACCATGTAGTTCATGTTGCGCGGCTTGAGGATCTTCTCGTTGAAGGCCTCGAGGAACTCGCCCTTGGCGCGGGTGTGCAGGTCCAGGCCGTGGCAGATGCCGTCGCTCTCGATGTAGTCCATCAGCTTGAGCTTGAACAGCGGGTTGTTGTGCCCGTAGTTCAGCGTGCCGGCGCCGGCGAGGAAGTCGAGGTATTCGTTGCCTTCCTCGTCGTAGAGGAATTCACCCTGGGCCCGATGGAATACACGCGGGAATGAGCGTGCATAGCTCTGCACTTCGGATTCGATCTCGTCAAAAATTTTCATGCTGTCATCTTCTCCTTCGCATCGGTTCGGGCAGAGTCGGACCGGCCTGAATCCGGTCTCTGGAGCGGCCCTATGCGCGCCAGAATCTCGCTGTCGTGGGCGCCGCCAAAATGCGTCGCCCGGTCAAACATCACGCTGCGTTCGAGGCCGGCACCCCAGTGCCGGGCAAAACTCTCGAACAGGCCCCAGCTCGCAGCGTTGTCTTCGGTAACCGTGGTTTCCATGAACTCCACGCCGGCGCAGTGCTCGCGCTCGACGATATGGTTCAGCATGCGCCGGGCCAGGCCCTCGCCGCGGGCGACTGCGCCGACGGCGACCTGCCATATAAAGAGGGTGTTCTCCCTCCCCGGGACCAGGTAGCCGCTGATGGAACCCACCAGTGCGCCGTCGCGCTCCGCAACCACCGAGGTGGCGGCGAAGTGGGAACACTGGAGCAGGTTGCAGTAGACGGAGTTCTCGTCCAGCGGGGGGCAGGCGGCAATCAATTCGTGCAACGCAGGCCCATCGGCCGGTTGCGGCTGGCGGAGAATCAACTCACTCTCCGCTGCTTTAATATCCATGTCTAATATTTAGACCTCGAAACAAAATGAACGCGAACTATACAGAATCTGGGTTTTTTTCTCAATAAAACAGCCGATTATCTACACTATTCACGAAAATAATAGTTTTATGACAAAACATTAGTTACACTTTATTGCAATATTTGAGGAGGTAATTATCAGCCATCAAAGCATTGAAGGCCGGGCAGACACCCCGGCGCCGCGTCCCCGCCAGCGCTCCGCGCATCCCGCGGCCGCCCTGCGTATAATGGGCAGCCACTGTGCAGAGGAGCAGACTGAGTTGGATCGAATTGAGGAAGTGCTGATCGCGCTGCGGCGCGTGATTCGCGCCACCGACCTGCACTCGAAGCACTTGGCGAAGACCACCGGCCTGACCGCACCGCAGATTCTCCTGTTGCAGGCCATCCGCAACGGTGAGGGCGGCACCACCATCGGCGACCTCGCCGGGGAGGTCAGCCTCAGCCAGGCCACCGTGACCAACATCCTCGACCGGCTGGAGCGGCGCGGCTATGTGTACCGCGAGCGCTCGCAGAGCGACCGGCGCAAGGTGCACGCCTGCCTGACCGAGCAGGGTGAGCGGGTGCTGCAGGACGCGCCTATTCCGCTGCAGGACCAGTTTGCGCGGCAGTTCTCCGACCTGCACGAGTGGGAACAGACCATGATCATCGCCGCGCTGCAGCGCGTGGCCCACATGATGGATGCGCAGCACATCGACGCCTCCCCGGTCCTGGATGTCGGCAATCTCGACCGCTCCCCGTCCGGCGAGGGCGAGGATACCGCCGGTACCGATCCCTACGCCTCCGCGCTGAAGGCCGCGGGCGACTGACCCGCGGCGCCCCGGCGCCCACCCGACCCCCCCCACATTCGCGCTGGCACCCGGCGCCGGCCAATTTAGCCAACTATCACCGCTATCGATGTGTCCGGACAACTTCCGCTGCTCCGGGGGGAATAGTAAACTTTGCTTCACACCTCCCGGTGCCAGAATTCCCGCGCCAGCGCCGCAAGCTGGCGCGGATATAAGAAAAAACGACGAGGAGATAACAAGATGCGTAGCGCGCAGTCACACCTGTTTACCCGTAACACCGTCCCGCAAGACACCCCGAACAAGATCAACCCGGCCCGCACACTGCAGCGCTCGCTTGCGCGCGCGGTGCACGTCGCCGTGCTCGGTGCGCTGGCCTGCAGCCTGCCGGTACAGGCCCAGAGCACCACGCAGGGCCCGGCCCTGGAGGAAGTACTGGTTACCGCCCAGCGCCGCTCGGAGCGCATCGAGGACGTGCCGATTTCGCTTTCCGCCTTCGACCAGTCATCCCTGGACAACCTGCGGATCGAGTCCACCGACCAGCTGCAGATGGGTACGCCGGGTATCGTGAACACCTCCACCGCCGGCGACGGTATCTCCGCCATCTACATCCGCGGCGTCGGCACCGGCTACTCAGGACCCGGCCTGGAGGGCAGCGTCGCGGTCTACCTCGACGACGTGTACCTGCAGACCCAGACCTCATCCTACCAGGCGACCGTCGACGTCGCCCAGGTGCAGGTGCTGAAGGGCCCGCAGGGCACACTGTACGGCCGTAACGCCACCGGCGGCGCCATCGTCATCGAGACCCGCGACCCGAGCCTCGAGGAAACCGAGGGCTACGTAAAAGCGGGTTACGGCGACCTCGACTGGACCCGCGGCGAGGGCGTGCTGAACCTGCCGCTGGGCGACACCTTCGCCCTGCGCTTCGCCGGCTTCTACGAGCAGCGCGACGGCTACGTCGAGAACACCGCAGTGCCCGGCTTCAAGGACAGCGGCGTCGGCGCCGGCGACACCTACGCCTGGCGCCTCAAGGGCCTGTGGCAGCCGAACGAGGATTTCCGCGCCATCGCCAAGTACTCGCAGGACCGCCGCAACGGCAACGGCGCCATCCACAGCCTGCGCTACTACGGCGACGGCACCCCCACCGGCCAGGGCTTCTACAAGACCATGCAGTCGCCCAACCGCGAGGGCGGCGGTGGCGACGACACCAAGTCCAACATGACCTCGCTGCGCCTGGACTACACCTTCGGCGACTGGACACTGACCAACACCCTGGCCTACCGCGAAACGCGGGCCTACGGCTGCACGGACAATGACGGCGTGGTGGAGGAACTGCTGTACTTCTGCACCGTCTCCGGCAAGAGCCCCAACCCGATGGGCGCCGACGGCAAGGAGGACAACACCCTCACCAACGAACTGCGCCTGACCTCCAACTTCGACGGACCGTTCAACATCGTGGGCGGCCTGTTCTACGAGGACAACGAGGCGCGCTTCGTCGGCCGCATCGGCGGCGACTGGTTCACCGGCACCCCGACCTTCGACAACCGCGACGACCTGTCCGCCTACTCGGCCTACTTCGACGCCTCCTGGCAGATCACCGACAACCTCAAGCTGTCCGGCGGCCTGCGCTACACCTACGAGGACAAGGAACATTCGGTGAAACTGGACGAGGACGCGCTGGCCCTGTACGGCTATACCGTGCCCCAGTCCGACAAGGGCCAGGCCGATTTCGACAACGTGTCCCCGCGTATCGTCCTGTCCTGGAGCCCGGGGCAGACCAACTACTACGCCAGCTTCTCCCAGGGCTTCAAGTCCGGTGGCTTCAACAGCCCCTCCTTCACCGTCGACCCGGTGCTGGACCCGGAGGAGATCGACGCCTATGAAATCGGCGCCAAGTACCGCTCCGGGGACGGCAGCCTGAGCCTCTCCGGCGCGGCCTACTACTACGACTGGAAGGACATGCAGGTGGCCTTCATCACCGGCGGCGGCTCCGGCATCATGCAGCAGAACGCCGCGGGGGCGGAAAACTACGGCGCCGAGATCAATGTCGACTGGTCGCCCATGGACGCACTGGTACTGCGTGCAGGCTATGCATACTCCCACGCCCGCTTTACCGACTTCCCGCAGGCGGCGGTGTACAACATCATCGGCGGCGCGCTGACCGCCACCGCCGAGGACCTGGAAGACCGGCAGGTGCCCTTCGCGCCCGACGACACCCTCACCGCCAGCGCCACCTGGCTGTTCGGCTTCGGCGGCTGGTCCGGCAACGCGACGGCGGCCATGCGCTACTCCTCCTCCTACGACTTCACCGCGGGTGCCGGCGGCCAGTTGCGCGCCAGCGCGCAGGACGACCTCACCCTGGTCAACCTGACCGCCAACCTGACCACACCCTCCGGCGCCTGGGAACTGGGACTGTTCGTGGACAACGCCAGCGACGAGGAATACATCCAGTTGGTCTCCACCGGCAACACCGGGGTGTATATGACACCGGCACCGCCGCGCACTTACGGCGCTACCGTGCAGTACAACTTCTGAGGGGGTACTGATCGTGGAAGTCTCCGCCCGGCGTCCACTGGGCGCCAGCGGCCTCGAGGTGACCGTCGCCAGCTACGGCGGCGGCAGCCTCGGCAATTTCTACCGCCGCCTCGACAACAGCGAGGCGACGGCACTGCTGGAAGCCGTGTGGGCATCCGGCATCCGCTACTTCGATACCGCGCCCTTCTACGGCCGCGGCCGCAGCGAGCGCCGCCTGGGCGCTTTCCTCGAGTCCCTGCCGCGGGACGAGTTCGTGGTCTCCACCAAGGTGGGCAGGCTGCTGGACCCGGCGCGCGGTGGCGCCCAGGAGGACGGCATCTTCCTCGACCCGGCGCCCTTCAACCCGCGCTACGACTACAGCTACGACGGCGTGATGCGCTCCCACGAGGACAGCCTGCAGCGGCTGGGGCTGGACCGGGTCGACATCCTCTACGTGCACGACATCGATGCCATGATCCACGGCGAGGACCACGCCGCCCGCCTGCGCACGCTGCAGGACAGCGGCGTCCGCGCGCTGGAGGAGTTGCGCAGCTCGGGCGCCATCGCCGCCTACGGCCTCGGCGTCAACCAGGTAGAGACCTGCATGGCCTGCCTGGACTACGCCGACCCGGACGCCTTCCTGCTGGCCGGGCGCTACACCCTGCTGGAGCAGCACGCGTCGCTGCCGCTGCTGGACGCCTGCCTGGATCGCAAGGTGAGCATCGTCGCCGGCGGCGTGTTCAATTCCGGTATCCTGGCCACCGGGCCGGTACCCGGCGCGCACTACAACTACGGCGAAGCCAGTGGCGAGGTGCTGGAGGTGGTGGGGCAGATGCAGGCGCTGTGTCGCGAACACGGGGTGGAACTGGCCGCCGCGGCGCTGCAGTTCCCGCTCTCGCACCCCGCGGTGGCCTCGGTATTGCTTGGGGTGGGCACACCGGCCAGCCTGCAGCGCAATATCGAGGGATTGCGCTGCGAGATCCCGGATGCACTGTGGCAGTCGCTGTCGGGCCTGGGCATGGATACGCCCGAGGCTATCGGCGGCTGATTACGCCGCAGCCGGAAACTGGCGCATGCGCAACAGCAGGCCGCTGCCCAGCGCGACGCTGACAGAGGCAAGCAGCAGAAAAGCCGTGTAGCCGCCGCCGAAGTGCAGGCTCAGGCTGAGCACCGGCGAGGCGACCAGGGCGGAAGCCGCTACCGCGCCGAATAGCGTGCCCAGCGCGGTGCCGTAACTGTGCAGGTCGAAATAGCGCGACACGATGTAAGCCAGGATGTCCCCCTCCGCGCCGAAGGCGAGCCCCATCAGCAGCACGGCAAGCGCCAGCACCGCCGCCTGGTCCAGCGGCGAAGCCAGTAACAGCATGCCGAGGGCGGGAAGGCCGAAAGCCACGACGCCGACAAACTCCGCGGGGAACCTGTCCAGCGCGAGTCCGGCGAGCATCCGGCCGGCGATGGTGCCAGCGGGAAACAGCCCGGCGACACTGCCCGCCACCGCCATGGTCATGCCGTTGTCGACCAGCACCAGCGCCAGCTGGGTACTGGTCAGCACCAACGGCACGCTGATCAGCGCGGTCGTGGCAAGCAGGACGCGGTACGCCGGGATCGCAAAGAGTTCGCGAATACCAACGCCACCCACCGCCCCGGGTTCGCCGGAGGCGGCGGTCTCCCCGCGCGGGATCAGCAGCAGCGCCAGGCTGCCCACGCACAGGCAGTAGGCGGCGACCGCGAGGCTGCCGGCGCGCCAGCCCGCCGCGTCGATGAAAAGCGAGAGCAACGGACTGGCGAAGGCGGCGATCACTGCCGGCGTGGACACGGCAATTGCCAGCGCCAGGCCCCGGCCGCTGTCAAAGGACCGCACCACCAGCCGCAGGTACACCGGGCCCGTGGTCATGGCGCCCAGCGTCAGCTGCAGGATCAGGATGGCGATATACCAGCGCATCGGACCCTGCAGCGAGGCGATTCCGACGAAACTCAGTACCGTAGCGGCCAGCCCGATCGCCCCGATGCGGCGCACGCCAAAGCGGTCTGCCAGACGGCCCACCAGCGGGTAGGAAATGATCGCCAGCGCCGCGGCGGCGCCGGCCATCGCGAATTCCGACTTCGACCAGCCCAGGGCCTGCACCATGTGCGGGGCGAGGATGTTGAGCACGAAAGGGTGCAGCGCCATGCCCGAGGCCAGCCCCAGGGAGGTGGCGACCAGCGCGCGCCAGTTGCGGCGAAACTCTTCGAAGAAGCCCGAACTCATCGTGCCGGCCGTCCCGGGGCGGCGGTCCCGATCGTCCCCACTCAGGCTTCGCGCCGGTGGCTTTTGCGGCCGTCGATCGCCGTGGGCACACTGCCCAGCACCGTCGCCCGGCGCAGCACCCGCGGGCCGTCGCCGTAGTCCGGCACCGCCCGGTGCTGGGTGGCGCGGTTGTCCCACATGGCGACATCGCCCAGCTGCCAGTGCCAGCGCACGGTGTTTTCCGGCATCGAGATGTAGGACTGGAGAATCTCGAAGATTTTCGCCGAGTCGGCGTTGTTCAGCCCGACGAAACGCTTCACCCAGGAGCCGAGGATGAGCGAGCGCTCACCGGTTTCCGGGTGTACGTGCACCACCGGGTGCTCCACCTGGTTGACGTGCTTCGCGGTGTTACTGCCGTAGTCCTTCATCCGCGCCTTGTAGTCGTCGTTGAAGTTGCCGTCGAAATCGAAATTGGTGGCGTGGATCGCCCACAGGTTGTCCGCCAGCACCCGCAACGGTTCCGGCAGGCGGCGGTAGGCGCTGGCCGCGTTGGCCCAGAGGGTATCGCCACCGATGGGCGGCAGCTCCACCGGGCGCAGGATGGAAAACGCCGAGGGTTCGGTGACGAAGGTCAGGTCGGTATGCCACACCGAGGCCGAGTAGCCTTCGGTCAGCTCCATCAACGCGGCGGAGCTGCCGGTCGCCGCCACCATCGGGTGCTTCTGCAGCTCGCCGAAACGCGCCGCAAAGGCTTCCTGGGCCGCGTCATCCAGATCGTGCTGGCCACGGAAGAAAATCACTTTGTGCTCGAGCAGCACCGCACGGATCTGCGCGACGGTCTGCTCGTCCAGATCGCCGCCAAGCTGCACGCCACGGATTTCCGCGCCGATACTGCCGGCGACCCTGACTACCTCCAGATCGCCGCCGTCCCGGGCAAACGGCACTTCGCGCGCCTCGATTGCATCAACCATCAGTGAATCTCCTGTTTCATGAATTCGTTTCCGGGCCGGGGGCGGTGAGCGCGGCGGCAGCCATACGCAGCGCATCCTCGAACAGGGCCAGCTCCTTTTGCGGCGAGGCCTGCTCCAGCCTGTCCAGGCTGTCGATGGCGGTAGTCACCAGGGCGGTCAGCCCCATGGTGCGCTCCGCGAACAGGCCGCGTGCCGTGGCGGGCATACAGGCTTCGAGCATGCGGCCCAGCTGCAGCGTCACCGGCACGATGGGCTCGGCGCCCGCCCAGACCCAGCCCCAGCCGGAGCGGCCCAGGCTCGCCAGGAACGCCGCGTAACTGCGCCTGCCCCGGGCGTTGCGCTGCTCGTACAGCGGCAGCCAGAGCGCTCGCAGGATAGCCAGGGCGTCGGGGTTCCCCTGCGGGAGCCCGGCGAGCAGTTCGGCGCGGCGCCGGTCGAATTCCGGCAGGCGGGCGTGCAGGATGGCGCTGACCAGGGCGGCCTTGTCGCCAAAGTGGTAGGCGACCGCCGCGGTATTGGCCGCGCCGGCCGCGGCACCGATGCGGCGCAGTGACACGGCGTCGATGCCCTGCCGGGCAAACAGGTCCTCGGCGGCCTCGATGATCGCCTGTCGTGTCGCTTCGCTGCGGGCATCCTGCCGCTTCTGTATTGCGCTCATTTATTGTTACGCCGTCGCCGGCTTGCCCATTCGTCGCGGCCCTGCCGGCACGGGACCACGACGCATCCTATCTCCGCGCCATTATTTAAATCAAGTGATTTATTTTGGCTGGCAACAGCAATCGTTAGCGCCGCGAACTCGCATCGGGTATCTTGCCTGCAGTTCCCGATCGCTGGAGACCACCCGCACGTGCGCACCATCGCCACCCTCGGCCGCTGGACCGGCCATGCCACCCTGTTCCTGCTGCTCGCCGCCTGCGGCGGGGAAGCGGACACCCAGGCCTGCCGCGAGCCGGCGGGGGAGAACCTGCTGCAGGACCCGGAGTTCAGCACGATTGGCGGGCCGCGCTCCCAGCGCCGCTGGTTCGCCTCCGAACACGCGGCCGGGCGCTCATTCGAATACGGCGCCAGCGAGGGCGTGCTCACTGTGCGCAAGACCGGCGACGAGCCCTGGTTCCTGCTCAAGCAACTCATCAATGACCCGTCGCTCGCCGGCAAGGACATTGTCTACAGCGCCGATTTGCGCCTCGACATGCGCCAGCCCGCTGTGGCGCACGGTTTCAAGGTGGGTGGTGGGCTGGTGCTGACCGCCCAGGCCGGCAACCGGGTGGTACTGAACTCGGTCCTGGAACACGAACCGCACATGGGCAGCAGCGACTGGCAGGCAGTATCCGTCCGGTTCACCCTGCCGGCGGGCGTTACCCGGTTGAGCCCGGGGATCCTGCACCAGGCCGACGGCACCCTGCAGGTGCGCAATCCGCGACTGGCCCTCGCCGGCTGCGCGCAGTAGGCCGGGGGTGAGTGCCATTTTGGTGCACACGCGCTGCCGCAGGCCCTGAATCCCGGGAAATACGCGTCGAAAGGCCCGGCATCTGACGCAATTTCAATGACTTACAGATGTGGCACAGTTCCTGCTTTGCTCTGTCTGTCACCACACTTGTGGCAACGGTCCGGCTTTTGAGGATCTGGAATTGACACCATCCAGGGCAATGGCGCCCCGTCCCGGTTTCGAGCGATGCCGGCACGGGGCGTATTTTTTCCCGACGGCGCAATTCCAGAGCAAGAGGATTCGCATGACCCCGCAGCAAATTGCACTCGTCGCAGATTCGTGGGCGCTGCTCGCCCCGTCCGCCGATGAGTTCACCACCTTGTTTTATCGCCGCCTCGAGCGGCTGAATCCCGAGCTACGCCGCCTGTTCCCGGACGATGCCCAGCAGAGCAAGCGCCTGGCGTCGCTGCTCGACACCATGATCGCCACGCTCAACCTGATGGATAACCTGCTCCCCGCGCTGCAGGCGATGGGCCGCCGCTATGCGGAGCTCGGCGTCAGCCACCGCGATTACAGCCTCGCCGAGGATGCTTTGCTGGCCACCCTGGAGGAGGCCCTGGGCCAGCGTTTCGGCGCCGCCGAGCGCGCCGCCTGGACCAGGGCGTTCGAAACCCTGTCTGCGGTCATGGAACAGGCCGCCGCCGGCGAAGCGGAGATTGCGCCGCTGCAGCCCCAGGTATTGCTGCAGCCGGGTCACTCCCGCCAGGCAGACCGCCAGGAGGCCGCGGCGCAGGGCGCCGGCGGCCAGGCCTTTGCCGGTACGCCGACCGGGCGTTCAAACCGCCAGTAACACCCGGTCGCCCTCGACCCGCACCTGCCAGGTTTTCAGGCTCACTTCCTCCTCTTCGAGGCACTCCCCGCTGTCCAGGCAAAAATGCTGCTTGTACACCGGCGAGGCCACTACCAGGCGCTCGCCCAGGCTGCCGACGATGCCGCGGCTGATCACGTTGGCGCCGCTGCAGGGGTCGTGGTTGTCCAGCGCGTAAAAGGATTCGCTGCCGCTGCGGCGCACGCGGAAGATGGCGACCTGCTCGCCCCCCACCAGGGCGCAGCGCCCGCTGTTTGGCAGGATGTCGTCGACGCCGCAGATATCGTTCCAATGGCTCATGTCAGTTCTCGCTCAAAAAATATTCAGCAGTTGCTCAAAAGGTATTCAAACCCCGGCCGCCCTCAGGAGGCGGTGGCCAGGATGTCGGCCTGCATCGCCTTTTTCTCCTCGTCGGTGGCGGGGCGAACCTGCCGGCGCTCGCGCACGAACACGACGTTATCGTCGGTGGCGTCGGAGTTGACGAAGAACTTGAAGCGCTTGACCTTCTCCGGGTCCTCGATGGTGGTCTTCCACTCGCACTGGTAGGTGCCGATGACCGCCGCCATCTGCGCTTCCAGTTCCGCGCCGATGCCCAGGCTGTCCTCGATGATCACCTGCTTCAGGTAGTCCAGGCCGCCCTCCATGTTTTCCATCCATACGGAGGTGCGCTGCAGGCGGTCGGCGGTGCGGCAGTAGAACATGAAGAAGCGGTCGATGTAGCGGATCAGGGTCTCGTCGTCGAGGTCGGTGGCGAACAGGTCCGCGTGGCGCGGCTTCATGCCGCCGTTGCCGCAGACGTAGAGGTTCCAGCCGTTCTCGGTGGCGATGACGCCGACATCCTTGCCCTGGGCCTCGGCGCACTCGCGGGTGCAGCCGGAGACCGCCATCTTCAGCTTGTGCGGCGAGCGCAGGCCCTTGTAGCGGTCCTCCAGCAGGATGGCCATGCCCACGGAGTCCTGCACGCCATAGCGGCACCAGGTGGAACCGACGCAGGACTTCACCGTGCGCAGGGCCTTGCCGTAGGCGTGGCCGGTCTCGAAGCCGGCATCGATCAATTCGCCCCAGATATCCGGCAGCTGCTCCATGCGCGCGCCGAACAGGTCGACCCGCTGCCCGCCGGTGATCTTGGTGTAGAGGTCGTATTTCTTGGCCACGTAGCCCAGCGCGATCAGCTTGTCCGGGGTAATCTCCCCGCCCGGCACCCGCGGCACCACCGAGTAGGTGCCGTCCTTCTGCAGGTTGGCGAGAAAGCGGTCGTTGGTGTCCTGCAGGCCCTGGTGGGCCTCCTCCAGCACGTAGTCGTTCCAGCAGGAGGCGAGGACGGAGGCCACCGCCGGCTTGCAGATGTCGCAGCCCTGGCCCTTGCCGTGCTTGTCCAGCAACTCGTCGAAGCTGCGGATGTTCTCGACGCGCACGATGTTGTAGATGTCCTGCCGGGTGAAGGGGAAGTGCTCGCAGATACTGGTATCGACTTCCATGCCGCGCGAAGCCATCTCGTCGTCGACCAGGCTCTTGAGCATGGCGGCGCAGCCGCCGCAGCCGGTGCTGGCCTTGGTCTCGCCTTTCACCTCGCCGAGACTGCAGCAGCCCGCGTCGATGGCGGCGACGATATCGCCCTTGGAGACGTTGTGGCAGGAGCAGATGCTGGCGGTCATCGGCAGCGCAGAGACGCCCAGGCCGACCGGCGCACCATCGGTGTGCGGCAGGATCAGCCCCTGCGGGTCAGCCGGCAGCTCGATGTCGTTCAGGTGGTACTGCAGCAGGGTGTCGTACTCATTGCAGTCACCGACCAGCACCGCGCCCAGCAGCAGCTTGCCGTCGCCGCTGGTGACCAGGCGCTTGTAGACGTTCTCGCGCTGGTCGCTGAAGACGAAGGACATGGACCCCGGGGTGCGGCCGTGGGCGTCGCCGATGGAGCCGACGTCAACGCCCAGCAGTTTCAGCTTGGTGCTCATGTCCGCGCCCTGGAACAGCGCGCCCTCGACGCTCATCAGGCTGCCCGCGGCGGTCTCCGCCATGCGGTAGCCCGGGGCGACCAGGCCGAAGATGCGGCCGCCGAACAGGGCGCACTCGCCGATGGCGTAGATGTCGCTGTCCGAGGTGCGGCACTTCACGTCGACCACGATGCCGCCGCGCTCGCCGATTTCCAGGCCGCAGTCGCGGCCCAGCTGGTCCCAGGGGCGGATGCCGGCGGAGAACACGATCATGTCGGTTTCCAGCGCGGACTCGTCGGCGAACTCCATGCGCAGCGCGCACTCATCGCCGGCGACGATGCGCTGGGTGTTCTTGCCGGTGTGCACGGTGACGTCCAGCTCCTCGATCTTGCGGCGCAGCATGGCGGAGCCGCCGTCGTCGAGCTGCACGCCCATCAGGCCCGGAGCGAACTCGACCACGTGGGTCTGCAGGCCGAGGTTTTTCAGCGCGTTGGCGCACTCCAGGCCGAGCAGGCCGCCGCCGACCACGACCCCGATCTTGCTGTCCTTCGCCGTCGCGCGGATCTGGCCGAGGTCGTCGATGGTGCGGTAGGTGAGGCAGCGCTTGTGCTCGTGTCCCGGCACCGGCGGCACGAAGGGGTAGGAGCCGGTGGCCAGCACCAGCTTGTCGTAGGCGATGCGGCGGCCGCCGGCGGTGACCACGGCCTTGCCCTCGCGGTCGATGGATTCCACCGGATCGCCGAACACGGCTTCCACACCCCACTCGCGGTAGGTTTCGCGGGTGGTGAGGGCCAGGTCCTCGGGAGAACGACCGGCGAAGACGTCCGACAGGTGGACGCGGTCGTAGGCGGGGCGCGGTTCGCCACCGATGACAGTAATCCTGTCGCCACTGTTCGCCTCTACCAGGGTGTTGACGAAGTGGTGACCCACCATGCCGTTGCCGACTACTACAATTTCGCGATTGCTCATAACGCTTCTCCTGAAACATCAAATCGTCAGGAATGCCGAGGCGGCGAAACTTCAAGAGGGGGATGCGGGAGGGCGCAAGAAACGCGCTTGCTCCAATGGTGACGCATCGAAGCTGCGCATCCACCATTGGAGTTAATTCCTGAAATTGGTGCGTGGAGTTGGGTAAGGGCCCTGGAAATGCACCTTGGCGGGGCAAATCCGGGTCAAAACCACGCTGTTAGAGATTACGTAGCAAGAGCCGTGCCTGTTTCACAGCCCCCGCAAAAGGGGCCTCAGGTATACATTTATTACCCCCTGCCGGCACGGCGCGAAGACGGCGAACGAAAGTGCTCCATTTCCGCGTCAATTGACCGCTCAGGGTGCAGGTGCATCCCCATTTGGGTGCGTAGACTGGGGTTCCGGCAGGTTATGAAAGCAGTCGCCGTAATTACTTTTCCTTTCATAACAGACACTTGTGGATTTATGGCCCGCTAATTGCTAGTTCGCAAGCAGTCCCCACAATTCAGTCTTACGGCAAAGAAGCCTGTTCGCACGCCCTTTCACCAGGGTCACGCGAGCGGGCTTTTTGCGTTTTTAAAGGAGCTAAAACATGGCAGTTTCAAACCCACGTCGCGCAATCCTGGCTTCCGCTATCCTCGGCGCAATTGCCGCACCTGCATTTGCCGAAGAGCCGGCACCCGCAGCGCCGGCGAGCTTTACCGAGATGTTCACCATGGGCAAGGCGTCGCTCGATTTCCGCTATCGCTTCGAATACGTGGACCAGGAAAACATCGACAAGGAAGCCGAAGCCTCGACCCTGCGCAGCCGCCTGACCTACGGCACCGCAACCTGGAAGGGCCTGTCCGGCCTGATCGAGTTCGACAACGTGAGCACCATCGGCAGCAGCGACTACAACTCCACCAGCAACGGCAAGACCGAGTACCCGGTGGTAGCCGACCCCACCGGCACCGACCTCAACCAGGCCTGGGTGAAGTACGCCGCCAGCGGCGCCTCCGGTACCTATGGCCGCCAGCGCATCCTGCACGGCGACCAGCGCTTCGTCGGCGGTGTCGGCTGGCGCCAGAACGAGCAGACCTACGACGGCTTCCGCGCCATGTACAGCGGCGGTGGCATCACCCTGGACTACGCCTACGTCTACAACGTCAACCGCATCTTCGGCCCCGACAACGGACCGGTACAGCCGGCGGAACTGGAAGGCGACAACCACTTCCTGCGCGCCGACTGGACGATGATGGAAAACCAGACCATCTCCGCGTATGCGTACCTGATCGACGTGGACTTCGACCCGGCCTACCCGGCGGGCCGCTCCGTCGGCAACTCCTCCGACACCTACGGCCTGCAGTACGAGGGCGCAATCGGCCCGGTCAGCCTGAAGGCGGCCTACGCCACCCAGAGCGAGGCTGGCGATGCGCCGGTGGACTACGACGCCGACTACTACCTGCTGGAAGGCAAGCTGAAGTTCGCCGGCCTGTCCGCCACCCTCGGTTACGAGGTGCTGGGCGCGGGTGACGGCGTCGGCTTCAAGACACCCTACGCCACCCTGCACGCATTCCAGGGCTGGGCCGACCAGTTTCTGGCCACCCCGGGTGACGGCGTCGAGGACGCCTATGTCGGCCTGGCCGGCGCACTGGGTCCGGTCAAGCTGGCGGGTTTCTATCACGACTTCCAGGCCGAAGACTCCAGCGACGACTACGGCACGGAACTCGACCTGGTGGCCACCTGGGCGTACAACAGCAACCTCAGCTTCCAGCTGAAATACGCGGGCTTTTCCAGCGACAGCGACGCCTATTCGGATGTCGACAAGGCGTGGATGACGGTACAATTCAAGATCTGATCCCGTAACCCACCTGGCCGGCGCGGTGTTGCCACCCGCCGGCGGTAAAAGCTGTGCCGACGAATCCCGCTTCCAGCAAAGTGCTGCGCGTCATCCTTGTCGATGACGACCTGTCCCGCGCCACCACCGTGGAGGCGCGCCTGCGCGAGGTAGGTTTCGAGGTGCTCTCGGTGATCCCCACCGCTTCGGGCCTGCTCTACCAGATGGCGCAGCAGGAGCCGGACGTGGTGATCATCGCACTGGACTCGCCGGACCGCGACGTGCTGGAGAGCCTGACCATCGCCTCGGCCCACAACCCGCGGCCGGTGGTGATGTTCTCCGAGGCCGGCGACCAGAGCTTTATCAGCGACGCCATCCGCGCCGGTGTCACCGCCTACCAGGCGGAGGACATCAGCCCGACCCGGGTGCGCGCCGCCATCGACATCGCCGTTGCGCAGTTCTCCGCCTTCAACCAGCTGCGCGAGCAACTGGACGAAACCCGCCGCCAGCTGGAAGAACGCAAGCTGGTGGAGCGGGCCAAGGGGCTGTTGATGTCGCTGCACAAGGTGGATGAGGAGGAGGCCTTCGCCACGCTGCGCAAGCTGGCGATGGACAAGAACCGCACCCTGGGAGAGACCGCCCGCGAGGTGATCTCGATCCTGGAGCGCACCAAACCGAAAGGAAGGCAACGATGAGCGACGTACAGCGTCTGCCACCGGCGGAAAAGCGGCAGCTCAACCTGGGGTTCATCCGGCTCACCGACAGCGCGCCGCTGATCATGGCGCAGGAGCTGGGCTGCTACAGCAAGTACGGCCTCGAAATCGACCTCCACCGCGAGGTGTCCTGGGCCAACCTGCGCGACAAGCTGGTCGCCGGAGTGCTCGACGCGGCGCAGATGCTGGCGCCGCTGCCGCTGGCCACCTCACTGGGCGTGGGCGGCATGCGCGCCGAGGTGATCACCGGCCTGGCGCTGTCGCTCAACGGCAACGCTATCACCGTGGGGCAGGGCCTCGCCGCCGACATCGCCACCGCCGGTGGCGACCCGCTGCAGGGCGCGCAGAGCACGGCGAAAGCCTTCGCCACGCACCTGCGCGACGGCCAGGGTCGGTTCACCCTGGCCACCGCCCACACTTTCTCCTGCCATACCCTGCTGCTGCGCAGCTGGCTGCAAAGCGGCGGCATCGACCCGGACCGCGACGTGCACATCATCGTGCTGCCGCCGGAGCAGATGGTCGACAGCCTGGCCCGCGGCATCATCGACGGCTTTTGCGTCGGCGAGCCCTGGAACAGCATGGCGGTGCAATACGGCATCGGCGCGGTACAGGCCACCGGCTACCAGATCTGGAACAACGGCGTCGAGAAAGTACTCGGTGTCACCGAGAGCTGGCACCAGGTCCACCCCGGCACTCACCTGCGGCTGCGGCTGGCGCTGATGGAGGCCTGCACCTGGCTCTCTGACCCGGTGAACCGCGAGCAGACCGTCTCGGTGCTGGCCGAACCGGGTTACCTGGACCTGCCGGAGGAGGTGCTGCGGCCCTCTATCACCGGGCGGTTCCAGCTCAGCAAGGGCGGCCCGGTGCTGGACCTGCCGCACTTCCATGTCTTCGGCCGCTTCCAGGCGGGCTTCCCCTGGCGTTCGGACGGCAAGTTGATGCTGCAGCATATCGGCGACGTGATGGGCAAGACGTTCTCCGAGGACGACACCAAGACGCTGGTGCAGCGCACCATGCGCACCGACCTCTACCGCGAGGCGGCCCGGCAGCTGGGCATTCCCTGCCCCAGCCAGGATTACAAGCCGCTGAACCGGCACGCCGAAAAGTGGGAGATCGAGCCGGGTATCGAGCTCGGGCCCGACCTCATGCTCGAGCCGCACTGAGCGCCGGCTCGCACCGCGGCTCGGGCGACCGGCCGACATCGCACTCCGGCACCCGGCCGGCACCGCACTCTGACACCCGGGTGACACCGCGCTCTGGCGACCTGCTGACACTGCACTCTGGCGACCTGCTGGCACCGCGCTCCGGCAACCGGCGGGCGCAGCACTGCGGTGGTGGCGACGGCACGTTCCTCCGCGGTGCGAGGCGTTCGCGTGGGCGACACCCCCGCGGCGAATATAAGTCTTTTGAGCAAGCGGGGGTGTCGCCCGCGCGAATGCCGGGCTACAACGCACCGAACTCCGGTCCACCGCCACGCCAAATTGAACCAGAACCGTGCCCCCCGCGGCCCGTCGTGGTGCATTTTTCCGGCAGCAGCAAACCCAGCGCACCAGCACACGAATAGGTTGGCGACCTATCCGGCTGATTTTCAAGGAGTTATCTAAAGCTGGCCCGGCTTTTGAAAGCAACTTGGGTAACTGCAGCAAAAACTACATCGCGAACCTCCCCTCTGAGCACCGTCGCTCTCCCTCGATACCAATGAGGGGAGCGCGCGTTGATTCAGCCACTCAGATACAAGGGGTAACAGATGTTTCGCAAACTCTCTCTCTCGATCACCCGCCGCCGCCTCGGCGTCCTGGCACTGGGTTCCCTGTTCGCCGCCTCGTTGCCGCTGTCCGCCAGCGCCGAAGTGGGCGAGCCGGAAAAGGACGAGCTGAAGTTCGGCTTTATCAAGCTCACCGACATGGCCCCGCTGGCCGTCGCCTACGAAAACCATTACTTCGAGGACGAGGGCCTGTACGTCACCCTCGAGGCCCAGGCCAACTGGAAAGTCCTGCTGGACGGCGTCATCGACGGCCAGCTCGACGGCGCCCACATGCTCGCCGGCCAGCCGCTGGCGGCGACCATCGGTTTCGGCACCAAGGCGCACATCGTCACCCCCTTCTCCATGGACCTGAACGGCAACGGCATCACCGTCTCCAACGCCGTCTGGGAAGAGATGAAGAAAAACATCCCGATGAAGGATGGCAAGCCGGTGCACCCGATCAAGGCCGACTACCTGAAGCCGGTGGTCGACAAGTACAAGGCCGAGGGCAAGCCCTTCAACATGGGCATGGTGTTCCCGGTGTCCACCCACAACTACGAGCTGCGCTACTGGCTGGCGGCCGGCGGCATCAACCCCGGCTACTACGCGCCGGCCAAGGGCGATATCTCCGGCCAGGTCAACGCCGATGCGCTGCTCTCCGTGACCCCGCCGCCGCAGATGCCCGCCACCCTGGAGGCCGGCACCATCTACGGCTACTGCGTGGGCGAGCCCTGGAACCAGCAGGCGGTGTTCAAGGGCATCGGCGTACCGGTCATCACCGACTACGAGATCTGGAAGAACAACCCGGAAAAAGTCTTCGGCATGACCAAGGAATTCACCGACAAGTACCCGAACACCACCATCCACGTGGTCAAGGCGCTTTTACGTGCAGCGAAATGGCTGGACGAGAACGACAACGCCAACCGTCCCGCCGCGGTGAAAATCCTGTCGCGGCCGGAGTACGTTGGCGCGGACTACGACGTGATCGCCAACTCCATGACCGGCACCTTCGAGTACGAGAAGGGCGACAAGCGCTCGGTACCGGACTTCAACGTCTTCTTCCGTTACAACGCCACCTTCCCCTACTACTCGGACGCTGTCTGGTACCTGACCCAGATGCGCCGCTGGGGCCAGATCGCCGAGGCCAAGCCCGACAGCTGGTACGACGAAGTGGCGAAGAGCGTTTACCGCCCGGATCTCTACGAGGCCGCCGCGAAGGCGCTCATCGAGGAAGGCGAGATGGACGCGTCGGACTTCCCCGACTTCGCCACCGAGACTGGCTACCGCGAGCCGCAGACCGAGTTCATCGACGGCAAGGTCTACGACGGCCACAAGCCCAACGCCTACCTGGAGCAGTTCCCGATAGGCCTGAAGGGCGACGACACCATTTGACCCGACCACCGCGCCGCCCCCTGTGGGCGGCGCACTGAAGACAGCGCAGGATGTTCGCCATGTCAGACGCAGTAGTAGCACTCCGGCCCGACGATCGCTTCGGCAAGATGGTCACCGGCATCAGCTCGAAATCCTTCCTGGAAGGGCTGGTCCTGCCCGCCATCGGAATCCTCGTATTCCTGCTGGTGTGGCAGTTCGCCGCCAACCGTATCGACACCTCGCTGGGCCAGTTCCCCGGCCCGGTGCAGGTCTGGCAGCAGGTGCAGAACCTGGCGGTCGAACACCAGCGCGAACGGGAGAAGGAAACGGAGTTCAACCAGCGCCAGGAAGAGCGCAACGCGAAAAAACTGGCGAAAAACCCGGACGCGGTAATCAAGTGGCGCGACTACACCGGCAAGCCGACCTTCGTCGACCAGATCCGCACCAGCCTGCTGACCGTCGCCACCGGCTTCATCATCGCCAACATGATCGCCATTCCGCTGGGCATCGTCTGCGGGCTGTCCGCCGGCATGTACAAGGCGATGAACCCGATCATCCAGGTGTTCAAGCCGGTGTCGCCGCTGGCCTGGCTGCCGCTGGTGACCATGGTGGTGAGCGCCTCCTACACCTCGGACAGCCCGATGTTCGACAAGTCGTTCCTCAATTCGGCGATCACCGTTTCCCTGTGCTGCCTGTGGCCGACCCTGATCAACACCACCGTGGGCGTGGCCGGCATCGACCGCGACCTGGTCAACGTCAGCCGGGTGATGGCGCTGCCCTGGGGCACGCACATCCGCAAGATCGTGATTCCCGCGGCGATCCCGATGATCTTCACCGGCCTGCGCCTGTCGCTGGCCACCGGCTGGATGGTGCTGATCGCCGCCGAAATGCTGGCGCAGAACCCCGGCCTGGGCAAATTCGTCTGGGACGAATTCCAGAACGGCAGCTCCGATTCGCTGGGCCGCATCATGGTTGCGGTGCTGGTGATCGGCCTGATCGGTTTCGCACTGGACAAGCTCATGCTCACCCTGCAAAAGCACGTGAGCTGGGACAAGAGCGCTGTACTGCGCTAACGCACGCACACCACGAGGGAGGAAGAGACAATGCTGGGTAGGTATCTCGACATCACCGGGGTCGGCATCGAATTCAATACGAACGGGACGAAGTTCCGGGCGCTGCAGAACGTCAACCTGAAGATGGAAAAGGGCGAGTTCGTCTCGCTGATCGGCCACTCCGGCTGCGGCAAGTCGACGGTGCTCAATATCGTCGCCGGCCTGCTGCAGGCCACCGAGGGCGGTGTCGCACTGGAGGGCAGGGAGGTCACCGACCCCGGCCCGGACCGCGCGGTGGTGTTCCAGAACCACTCGCTGATGCCCTGGCTCACGGTCTACGAGAACGTCGAGCTGGCGGTAAACCAGGTGTTCCGCAAGACCAAGTCCCGCGCCGAGCGCCGCGAGTGGATCGAGCACAACCTCGCGCTGGTGAACATGGACCACGCGCTGAACAAGCTACCCGGCGAGATCTCCGGCGGCATGAAGCAGCGCGTGGGCATCGCCCGCTGCCTGGCCATGCAGCCCAAGGTGCTGCTGATGGACGAGCCCTTCGGCGCGCTGGATGCGCTGACCCGCGCGCAGTTGCAGGATTCGCTGATGCGCATCCAGGCGGAACTGGGCAATACCGTGATCATGATCACCCACGATGTCGACGAGGCGGTGCTGCTGTCCGACCGCATCGTGATGATGACCAACGGTCCCGCCGCCACCATCGGCGAGATCCTCGAAGTCACCCTGCCGCGCCCGCGCGACCGCCTCGCGCTGGCCGAGGACCCGGACTTCGTGCACCTGCGCCAGCAGGTACTGGAATTCCTCTACGCCAAGCACGTCAACCCGGACAGCAAGTCGAGGGAGCCGCTGCCCCTGCACGGGGCCGCCGAAGCGGCGGAAGGCGGCCGGCCCTCCGGCGGTGACCGCCCGTCCGGTGGCGCGGATACCGAAGCGGCCTGACGAAGAACCGGTACCCGGACCCAGGACAATGACCCGCAAACTACTGATCGTCGGCGCCGGCATGGCCACCGCCTACCTGCTGCAGGAACTGCAGCGGTACCGGCACGCACTGGATATCACCGTTGTCGGCGACGAGGCCGAGGCCTGCTACAACCGCGTCCTGCTCTCCAATGTGCTGGCCGGCGAGAACAGCGAGTCCGACCTCGGCATGCTCGGCGAGGCGGGCGAGAACGCGCCGCACATCGTCACCGGCAGGCGTATCGCCAGCATTGATACCGCCGCGGGAATCGCGCGCGACGACGCGGGCGACGACTACTTCTACGACGCGCTGGTGCTCGCCACCGGCGCCGGCGTACCGCGCCCGGATGTGGATTGCGACGGCGTCGCCGGCGTGCGTGTTTTCCGCACCCTGCGCGACGCCCGCGAATTGCGCGCGCTGCCCAGCAAGGGCCGCAGGGCCGTCGTGGTTGGGGGCGGCCTGCTCGGCCTGGAGGCGGCCCACGGCCTCAACGAGCTGGGCTTCGCCACCTGCGTGGTGCACCGCAACCCGGTCATCATGAACCGGCAGCTGGATGCCGAAGGCGGCCTGCAACTGCAGCGCGACCTGGAACGGCGCGGCATCGCGTTTTCCCTCGGCGCACAACTGGCGGGCCTGGAGACCGGCCCGGGCAACCACATCCGCGGCCTGCGGCTGGCCGACGGCCAGTGCCTGCCCTGCGACCTGCTGCTGTTCGCCACGGGTATCGTGCCCGGCACGGCGCTGGCCCGCGACGCCGGTATCGAAACCGCCCGCGGTATCCTGGTCGATGGGCGCCTGCGCACCTCCGCTAACGACGTCTATGCGCTGGGCGAGTGCTCCCAGTTCGGCGACACCTGCTTCGGCCTGGTCGCGCCCATCCGCGAGCAGGCAGCCGTGCTCGCGGCCGAGCTTGCGGGCGCGCAGCACGAGCCCTTCCGCGTGGCGGATTACCCGACCCAGCTGAAAATCTCCGGCGTGGAGATCTACCGCGCCGGCGAGCTGGACGACAGCGCCGAGCAACTGGTGTTGCGCGGCCGCGACGTCTACCGCCGGCTGGTGGTGCGCGACAACCGCCTGGTCGGCGCCGTGCTGGTCGGCGACAAGCGCGGCGGCACCTGGTACAGCGAGCTGATCGCGCAGGGCCGCGCCATCGACGCCCTGCGCCCCGGCCTGCTGTTCGGCCGCGAAGTCGGCGAAGCCCTCGCGGCGGCGGCCTGAGCCCGAAGGCGTGAGCATGCAGAACTGTAATACCACCTGTCCGTACTGCGGTGTCGGCTGCGGCGTCAGTGCCGAGGTCAGGGACGAGCAGGTCATCCGTGTCATGGGGGACGGGGACCACCCGGCGAACGCCGGCCGCCTGTGCGTGAAGGGGACAGCACTGGCTGAAACACTCGGCGACGAGGGCCGGCTCCTCCACCCCGCGCTGTGGGGAAAGCGCATCTCCTGGGACGATGCCATTACAAGCCTTGCGCTGAAGCTGCAGGAAACCCGCGAGAATTACGGCCCCGACAGCGTCGCGTTCTATCTCTCAGGGCAGTTGCTCACCGAGGATTACTACGTCGCCAACAAGCTGATGAAGGGTTTTCTCGGCAGCGGCAACGTGGATACCAACTCGCGACTTTGCATGTCCTCCGCGGTGGCCGCACACAAGCGCGCATTTGGCGAGGATATCGTCCCCTGCAGCTACGAGGATGTGGAAGCCTGCGACCTGCTGGTGATGGTCGGCTCCAACGCCGCCTGGACCCACCCGGTGGTCTACCAGCGCATCGAGGCGGCCAGGCGCGCCAACCCGCAAAAACGCATCGTCGTCATCGACCCGCGGCGCACCGCCAGCTGCGATGCCGCCGACCTGCACCTGCAGATCCTGCCGGGCTCGGACGCCTACCTGTTCAGCGGCCTGCTCAACTACCTGGTGACCGTGGACTGCCTGGACCGCGACTTTATCGACGCCCACACCGACGGCCTCGGCGAGACCCTGCAGGCCGGCGCCGGCATCGACATTCCCGCGGTAGCGGCGGCCACCGGCCTGCCGGCTGCTGACATCGAACAGTTTTACGAGTGGTTTGCGCAGACGCCGCGCACGGTGACCATGTTCTCCCAGGGCGTGAAGCAATCCGCCACCGGCACCGACAAGTGCAACGCCATCATCAACTGCCACCTCGCCACCGGGCGCATCGGCAAAACGGCGATGGGGCCCTTCTCCATCACCGGCCAGCCCAACGCCATGGGCGGGCGCGAGGTGGGTGGCCTGGCCAACCAGCTCGCTGCGCACATGGACTTTGCGCCACAGGACTTGGACCGCGTGCGCCGCTTCTGGGGCGCCACCGACATGACACCGGGGCCGGGCCTCAAGGCCGTGGACCTGTTTCAGGCCGCCGCCGATGGCAAGGTGAAATTCCTCTGGATCATGGCCACCAACCCGGCGGTGAGCCTGCCGGATTCCGCGCTGGTGCGGCGCGCGCTGGAGCGCTGCGACTTCGTCGTGGTCTCCGACTGCACCGCGCAGACCGACACCGCCGCCTACGCCGACCTGCTGCTGCCCGCCGCGCCCTGGGGCGAGAAGGAGGGCACCGTGACCAACTCCGAGCGGGTGATCTCGCGCCAGCGCCAGCTGGTGCCCGCCGCGGGGGAATCGCGCCCGGACTGGTGGATCGTCACCGAACTGGCGCGGGCGCTGGGTTTTGGCGAGCACTTCGACTACGACAGCCCCGCGGCGGTATTCCGCGAGCACGCCGCGCTCTCGGCCTTCGAGAATGACGGCAGCCGCGCGTTCGATATCGGCGCGCTGGCCGATATCACCGATGGCGACTACGCCGACATGACGCCGCTGCGCTGGCCCGCGCCGGCCGGTGGCGATGCCGTCGAGCCCTTCTCCGACGGCCGCTTCTTCACCGCCAGCGGCCGCGCCCGGTTCATCGCCCTGCGACCGGAACTGCCCGCCAGCGAGCACGGCGAACTGATGGTCAACACCGGCCGCTTCCGCGACCAGTGGCACACCATGACCCGCACCGGCCGCGTGCCGCGCCTCTCGCAGCACCGGGATTTCTTCAGCATCTCCCTCAACCCGGAGGACGCCGCCCGCGCCGGCCTCGCCGAGGGCGACATGGTGGAAGTCGGCAATCCGCTGGGCCGGGTACGCGGCCTCGCCAGCCTGGATGCGGGCATCGCCCCGGGCCAGAGCTTCGTGCCCATCCACTGGAGCGGCCAGTTCACCGCCGCCGGCGGCGCCAGCAACCTGATCCCCGCAATCACCGACCCGCACTCGGGCCAGCCCCAATCCAAGTTCGCCCGCGCCACGCTCACCGCGCCGGCGATGGCCTGCTGGGGATTGCTGTTCAGCCGCCAGCCGGTCAACTGCGACACGCTGGCCTACTGGTCGCGTATCGCCGTGGCAGGGGGCTACCTCACGCTGCTGGCCGATGCAGCCGAACCGGCGGCGGTGCACGCGACACTCTCTGCCACACTGCCAGCAGCGCCGGACGCGAACGGTGAACTCGCGAGCTACGAGGATGCGTGCAGCGGCGACTACCGTGCAGCGCAACTCATCGACGGCAGACTCGAATACGCGCTGTTCCTCAACCGCAAAAGGGGGGCGCTGCCGGAGCGCGGCTGGATGTCTTCACTCGGCGGCGAGCAACCTGCAGCCGAAGACCTTCACCATTTGCTGGCCGGCTTCAGCCCGGATAGCGAGGATGCGGGGCGGCTGGTGTGCAGTTGCTGGGAAGTGGGCGAGACGCAGATTCGCGGCGCCATAGCCGGTGGCGCCGACTCGGTGGAAGCACTGGGCGTTGCGCTGCGCTGCGGTACGCAGTGCGGCTCATGCGTGCCGGAGCTGCGGCAGATGTTGGCGGAGCCCAAGGCCGACTGCGCCGCCTGATTGCGGGCACCTGTTGTGCGACGCCTTGCTTCGGCGCACGAAAGCCGGCGGCCGCAGTGGCATGTGCCTCGCTTGCTCAAAAGACTTATATTCGCCGCGAGGCACATGCCACTGCGGCCGCCTCTGTCAGTGCGTCATTCGGGTATCGCCTGGAGCTGTCACCAACTGCGGTCGCCGCGGCACGCCGCTCAGTGCCAAGTATTCGCGCCAGCCAGGCTCCGCACGATGCGAGGCGATTGCGCGTGTGGGTCCCCCGCGGCGAATATAAGTCTTTTGAGCAAGCGGGGGACCCACACGCGCAATCGCCGGATTCAGGCGAATTTGCAGCGTAAACCACCCGACACAGAAAGCCGGAACCTACCGCGGTGTCGAATCGCGATACTCGTCCCAGTTGTCGAGAATCTCCTGCACCACGACACTGCCCACCCGATAGGCATTCTCCAGCGCCGCATCCAGCCCCGCGTAACTATCGTGCTGCTCCTGCAGCAGGTTATCGGCCGCGGAAACACCCGGCGGCGGCAACGTAAAGTTGGAGGCAGTGCGCAATACCAGCACGCGGTCCTTGTCCACCTTGCCGGCGTTGTCCAGGTAGGTCAGCGACTGGTAGGTGCCGGTGTCTTCCATGGCCGAGCTGACGAACTCGCCCTTGCCTTCGGTCCAGTAGTCCACCCACTCGTTGGCCCAGTCGTTGAGCAGCGTGCCGTGCCAGAAGGTCATGGCGGCGAGCTGGTCGCCGATCAGCACGAAGGGCGCTTTCTGGGCCACCGGGTAATTGGTGTACAGCCGGCGCGTGGCTTCCAGCGAAGCGCTGTCCGGCAGGTTGATATCGGAGGTGAGGGTGAAGGCCCAGTTAACCAGTTGCGGGTTGAGCTCGAACACTTCGCCCAGGCTGTAGGACAGGCGCGCCGGGTCGTCGGGGCCCTGGCTGAACAGCGGGAAGTAACCGTTGTCCCAGTCCGCCGGGATTTCCCGGGCGTCGATCTCGTGGGCGAGGTCGCCGTCCACCAGGTAGTGGGCCCAGGCCACCGAGCCCAGCGAGGCGTCCGCCGGGTCGAAGCCGGAAATGCCGGCCACCAGCCAGTAGGCGTGGGTGAGGTCGAAGCGTGGGTCCATGCCCAGCGCCATGATGCTGGCGGCGGAATTTGCGGTGCCCATGCCGGTGACGATGCCGATAACACCGGTGTCGGTGTTAGCGAGGATGTCGTGTGGCATGTGCGGCGCCGCAAACACGGTATCCAGGTGCTGGCGTTCCTTCCAGCGCTGGAATTCCCCGGCCTTGTCGCCCGTGTCCTCGCCGGTCTCGAACATGGTGACGATCACCATCTTCACCGGCATCGGCCCCTCGCCGGTGTATGGCTCGGGTTTCGGCTGCCCGGCGCAGGCGCCGAGCAGGACTGTACACAGGGCGAACAGGGCGCCCGGGGTCTTTCTCTTCATCGACGAGTCTCTTTCCTCAGAACTCGACGCCGATCGACATGCCGTAAACCCGCGGCTCGTTGGTGAAGCCGGTCAGGTTGTTGAAGTCGATGGCGCCCTGCACGTTCTCTTCGTCGGTGATGTTACGCCCGAACAGCGCCACTTCAAGCCCCAGGTCACGCTGGCGCCAGCCCATGCGCAGGCCACCCTCGTACTGGTCGTCGGTCATGAACTCCTTGGACTTGTAGAGGAAGATCTGGGTTTCGCCCTGGTAGGCCCAGTCGGTGTAGACGAACACTTCGTTCGCTGCGTTGATCGGGTAGGTGTAGCTCAGGGTGAAGTTGAAGGTCGTCTTCGGCGCGTTGGGGAAGGCGTTGCCGTCGATCAGCACGAATCCGTTGGCATCCACCGGGTTGGTGATGGTGCACGCGGCGCAGGCGCCGACGCGCAGCTGGTCGTCCTCGATCTCGGTGTCGGCGTAGGCCGCGCCGAAGGTCAGCACCAGGTTTTCCAGCGGCGCCCATTCGACGTCGAGCTCGCCGCCCATGCCGGTGCCCTGGTCGGCGTTGATCAGCTGGATGGAGTTGCTGGCACCGCCCACGGCGGTGAACTGCATGTCCTGCACTTCGTAGTAGAACAGCGCGGCGTTGAAACGCAGGCTGGTGGCGATCTCCGACTTGTAGCCGATCTCGTAGGAGGTGCTGGTTTCCGAGTCGGCGATGGAGGGCGGGCTGCCGAAGGCGACGTCGCGGCCCTGGATGGTCGGGGCGCGGAAGCCGGTGCCGACCTTGACCCAGCCCAGGGAGTTGTCGCCGAAGGCGTAGGACAGGGCGAGGTCGCCGCTCACTTTCTGGTCGTCGGCCTGCTCCTTGTAGCCCGGCGCGGTGAAGTCCTTGTCGTCGTCGGTATAGCGCACGCCGGCGGTGACGGTCATGGCGTCGGTCAGGGCGTAGTCACCCTGGCCGAAAACCGCCCAGCTGGTGTTCTCGTGATGCACGGTGGTGGGCGGGACAAAGTACGGGTTGGTCTCGACATCCAGCGTGGAGTCGAAGTAGAACGCACCCACTTGCCAGTTGAACTTCTCGCCGCCGTTGTTGGCCAGGCGCAGTTCCTGGGTGAACTGTTCCACATCGGCGGAATCCTTGGTATCCGAGGGGAACGGGATGAAGCCCGGACCCATGTAGGGCAGGAAGACCGCGCCGTAGCCGCCGTCGATGTCGCCGCGGCTGGAGCCGTCGGCCTCTTCCCAGGCGGTAATCGAGGTGAGCGTCACCGCGTCCCAGGCGTAATCGAGCTTCAGGTTGTAGCCGTCGTTGTTGTAGGCCTGCGGGTTGTTGTCGCCCTCGTCGAAGTACACCGTGTCGCGGTCGTAGTTCTGGTTCAGGCTGTTGCTGCCCGGGTTGAAGATGTTGGCGCGGAACACGGCCGCGGTGCCGTCGAGGTCGCGGTAGTGGGCGCCGGCCAGGATGGACAGGCGATCGGTCGGGGTGAACAGCAACCAGCCCTTCACCGCGTTTTCGTTGAAGCCGCCGAGGGCGTCCTTCTCGCCGGTGAAGCCGTTGTCGATCCAGTCCTCGCGGTTTTGCGAGAGCACCGCGATGCGCGCGGCGATGGTGTCGGTGATCCCGCCGCCCATGGCGCCTTCAAAATTCAGGGTGCCGAGGGTGCCGACATCGGTGCGGGCGTAGCCGTTGAATTCCTGGGTGGGCAGGTTGGAATCGAACTTGACGATACCCGCCGTGGTGTTGCGCCCGAACAGGGAACCCTGCGGGCCGCGCAGGACTTCCACCTGCTTGATGTCGAAGATCGGGAAGCTCTTCAGCACCACGTTTTCCTCGACCACTTCGTCCATGACCACCGATACCGGCTGCGAGGCCGCGAGGTCGAAGTCGATGTTACCCAGGCCGCGGATGTAGAAACGTGGCGCGACGCGGCCGTTGGAGGACTCGACATACAGGCCGGGGACCCGCGCGGAGAGGCCGCGCACGTCGGCGCCGCCCTGGAACAGCGAGGTCAGGTTCTCACCGGACATCGTGGCCACTGAAATTGGCACGTCAAGCAGGCCCTGCTCGCGCTTTTGCGCGGTGACGATGACTTCTTCGAGCTGCGCCTGGGCTGGCAGTGCGCTGCCGAGCAGGGCGCCGAGGACCGCGGTGGAAATGAGACGTGGAGTAATGATACGAGGCTGCATGGAGTCTCCCTGCTGTGCCGCAATTTTTGAAGGTGAGGTGTGGTGTGTGTGCAACGAACACAATTTTAACGCACAGCCCATGCCAAGGAGTCGGGCCGGGCAGCCCAGCCAAAAATATTACCGGAATTTATCCCCGGCGACGGCCAGTGCTAAGCTTGTGCCGGACTTACCTGCCCCGGAGTTACCCAGTTGCCATTCCCAGCATCCCTCTTTAGAGCCTCAGCGCTGATCGCCGTGCTCCTTTTTGGTGCGCCACTGCGCGCCGCCGAAGTGGATGTCATCGTCTACGGTGACTACCTGCTGAGCATGGTCCCCGGCGAGCCGGTGCTGGAAGACGCCGCCGTGGCCATCCGCGGCGACCGGATCGTGGCGGTAGGGCCGCGCGCAATAATCGACAGCGAGTACCGCGCCGCGCGCACCCTTGCCGGGCGGCAGCGGGTGATCATGCCGGGCCTGGTCAACGGCCATACCCACACCGCGATGACCCTGTTCCGCGGCATGGTCGATGACCTCGACCTGATGACCTGGCTGCAGGACTACGTCTTCCCCATGGAGGGACGCTTCGTCACCCCGGCATTCATCCGCACCGGCTCCGAACTGGCCTGCTGGGAGATGATCCGCGGCGGCACCACAACCTTCGTGGACATGTACTTCTATCCGGACGAGATCGCCAAAGTGGTACAGCACTGCGGCCTGCGCGCGGTGATCGGCGCGCCGCACATCGACTATCCCAGCCCAGGCTTCAAGGGCTGGGACGACTCCTTCGCCGCGGCCAGGGATTTCGTCGCCAGCTGGCAGGGCAAGGACCCTCGCATCACCCCCGCCTTCGCGCCCCATGCCCCCTATACCGTTTCGCCGGAGCACCTGCAGGCCACTGTCGCGGCAGCGCAACAAATGCACGCGCCGATCACCATGCACCTGGCCGAGGCGCCGGCGGAAAGCGAATATGTAAGTGAACACTTCCACACCACGCCGATCAGGCACGTACAGGGTCTCGGTATGTTCAATACGCCGCTGATCGCGGCGCACATGATCCAGCTGGACCCCAACGACATCCGCCTGGTGGCCGCCGGGCCGGCGCCCGTGGGGGCAATCCACAACCCCACCTCCAACATGAAACTGGGTGCCGGCATCTCGCCGGTACCGGCGATGCTGGCGGCGGGCATCCCGGTGGGCCTGGGCACCGATGGCGCCGCCTCCAACAACGACCTGGACCTGTGGGAGGAGATCCGCCTCGCCGCCCTGCTGCACAAGCTGGCCAGCGGCGACCCGACCGCCCTGCCCGCACCCACCGCGCTGGCCATGGCCACCCGCACCGGCGCGCAGGCGATCGGCCTGGGGGACAGCATCGGCCAACTCAAGCCCGGCATGCAGGCGGACCTGATCCAGGTGGACATCGGCAAGCTGCGCCACCAGCCGCGCTACGACATCGTCTCCCACCTGGTCTACGTGCTCGATTCCACCGACGTGCAGACCACCATGGTGGCCGGCAGGGTGCTGATGGAAGACCGCCAGGTGCGGACCATCGACGAGGCCGCCCTGCGCAAGTCGGTGGCGCAGGCCGCCGACGGCATCCGCGCCGCCCTCGCCGCCACGACACAGGACTGATCCCGTGCAGCGGCAGCAACTGTTCCTGGTCGCCATCGTCTCGGTGCTGATGCAATCGGCGGTGCCGGTGCTGGTAAAGTCCACCGAGGCCAACGAGTACGCCATCGGCAGTTTCCGACTGGCGATCGCCATCGCCGGTATCACGCCGCTGGTGCTGATGCGCGGTCACCTGTTCGCCCTCAACCGGCGGCAGTGGCTGCAACTGGTGCTGATCGGCACCACCTTCGGCGCCCACTGGTTGCTGTATTTCTTCAGCATCAAGCTCGCCACGGCCGCTATCGCGGCGCTGACCATCACCACCTACAGCGTGCAGTACCTGATACTCGCGTGGATCTTCAACGGCGAGCGGGTGGCTCCCTTCGAGTGGCTGGCCATCGCGGTGTGCTTCGCCGGCGCGCTGGTGGTCTCGCCCGGCTTCAGCCTGGAAAACACCGTGTCGCTGGGGATTGGCATCGGGCTGCTGAGCGCGCTGTGCTACGCGTCGCTGCCGCTGTTGCACCAGCGCGCCCACGGTATCGGCACCCTGGAGCGCACCTGGGGGCAGTTCTTCTTCGCGCTGATCATCTTCCTGCCGCTGCTGGGCGAGGCGAACTGGTCCGGGCTGGTCGCGCCGGACTATTACAAGCTGATCGCCCTGGGCGTCGTGTGCACGCTGTTCGCGCACGGGTTGTGGGTAAAGACCACCACAGAACTACCGGCGCTGTACTCCAGCATGATCTACTACCTGTACCTGCCGGGCGCGCTGATCGGTAGCGCGGTGTTCCTGCAGGAGCCGATCACCGGGCGCAAGCTGCTGGGTATCAGCATGGTATTCGGCGCGAGCATCGGGCTTACCCTGTACCGGATGCTGCGCGCGAAGCGCCTCGCGCAGCAGGAGAGCGGCCTGTCCTCGACGTGATTGACCCGCTGGACCGTGGGGCTATTTCACCCGATACTAAAAGGCTGCACTGAACGCTTTTCACGGCAAACACCCGATAACCAAAGCAGCCTGGCGAAGCGGTCGACGTAACCAACTTTACAGAGTAGCCAGCATTCACCCATGACCGCCTCCTACCAGCAGCGCAAGCCGACGCTTGAATCCCTCGCCTGGCGCACTTCGCCTGGCATCCTGGGCCACCACCCCGCCACGCCGGAAACCATACACGCGCTGCTTGGCTACTACCTCAACGACCGCACTTCGCCCTCGCCCTACCCGGGCCGCGACATGCTGCTGGACGGCAGCCTCTTCGACTGGGGCGTGGCGCCGCCGCTGGAAAAGGTGATTCACGGCCCCGACGAGCTGGAGCTGCTGCTGGGCCTGCCCGAGGTGTATCGCCAGAGCGTGCACGTGGTGGAACCCTGGCAGAACGTCGGCATCAACCTGCAGGGGGAGGCGGTGCGCGCCTCCAAGAACATCGCCTACATCCTGCAACAGGTCGCCGACGCCGATACCATCCTCTACCCCCTGTGGCAGAGCGGCGTGTTCAACGCGCGCCGGCTGGCCCATACCATGAGCGCCGGCATCGCCACGGTGGTACAGGGCGGCAATCCTTCCGCCTACGACCCGGACAGTTTCGCCGGCTCACAAGCCGGGCTGGATGACATCCTCAGCCTGGTGGACGAACTGCTGCTGCGCCGCTCCACCGACAGCGGCCCGAGTATATTCATCTGCCTCGGCCACCAGCTCGCCGCCACCAGCCACGTGCGGCTGTTGCGCCGCGCGGTGGGCCAGATCATGGCGCTGGACAGCCTGCCGCTGGACGACAACGGCCGCATACTGGCCAACCTCAAGCGCGTCGCCGGCTTGATCGGCAACATGGGCGAGAACCTCGCCGTGGTGAAAAACGGCGAACTCATCGCCCGCGGCTGGACCGACCGCCGCTTCGCCGTGGCGCCCAACGAACAGGTGGAAGTCGGCGAGCGACAGCTGCTTCCCTACGGCTCCCAGGGCACCAAGCCGCACATCCCCGCGGAACTCTACGACTCCCACGCGCTGGTGGCCGACGACCTCGAGGGCGTGATCGACACCCTGATGCGCAGCGAGCGCGTGCTGAAGATTTCCATGTTCCACGGCGACGAGGTCAACGAAGAGGCTGCCCTGTTCGCCAGCTGGGCCTACAAGCTGCTGCACGATACCATCGTGCCGGTACGCTACCAGGTTGCCGTAACGCCGCTGGCCTGGCTGCTGAGCCTGCCCTACGCCATCGAGATTCTTTCCCAGACCTGTGTCGGCGGCGATGACTGGACGGAAGTCGGCACCACCTGCATCTACTACAAGGACTGGGAAACCCACACCATTCGCCGCTCATTCACCTGCCAGTTCCACCCGGAACTGATGGCCGATATCCGCGACATCGGCAAGCGCGATGGCCCGCGCTACGCCGAGCTCAAGGACAACGACGGCGCGCGCCTGATGGTGCGCCTGCTCTACCACGGCATGCAGGAATAGCGGCAAAGCTACAACCAGAGGAAGTATTCATGCACAGCGTGATGCTGGACGGCCGCGCGATCACGCCGTCCAAGATTGTCTGCGTCGGCCGCAACTACGTGGCGCATATCGAGGAACTCGGTAATGAAGTGCCCGACGCCATGGTGGTGTTCGCCAAGCCCAACTCGGCCATCGGCGACACCCTGCACGCCAGCCTCGGCGGCGAGGAACTGCATTTCGAGGGTGAAATCGCGCTGCTGGTAGAAGGTGGCAAGGCGGTCGCCGCCGGCTTCGGCCTGGACCTGACCAAGCGCGGCCTGCAGTCGAAGCTCAAGGAAAAGGGCCTGCCCTGGGAGCGCGCCAAGGCTTTCGACGGCGCCGCGCTGTTCGGCCCCTTCGCGCGCTTCGATGGCGATGCCGCACAACTCGCGGTGGAACTGGACGTCGACGGCGAGCCGCGCCAGCGCGGCGATGTCTCGCTGATGATGTACCCGCCGGCGGCAATCCTCGCCGAGCTGTCCAGCTTCCTGACGCTGGAGGACGGCGACATCATCATGACGGGCACTCCCGCCGGCGTCGGGCCGGTGCTTGCCGGCGAGACGTTCACCGGGCGGGTGCTGCATGCCGGCACCGTCATCTCCGAGGCTAGCTGGGTCGCACACTCGTCCTAACTCCCGGATCATGCCTCCTTGATCGAGGTCCATCCAGGTTTGACGCATGAATGCCGGCGGCCGCAGTGCTTTGCGCCTCTCTTGCTCAAAAGACTGATATTCGCCGCGAGGCGCAAAGCACTGCGGCCGCCTGTTTCGGAGCGTAATTTCGGAATCGCCAGGATCACTTGCATTCCCGGCAGTTTCCCGCGGATTCTGCGGAAGCCTGGCATCGCGCGGTGCCCGGCAAGTGCCGGGTGCGAGGCATCAGCGTGTGTGGCGCCCTCGCGGCGAATATAAGTCTTTTGAGCAAGCGAGGGCGCCACACACGCTGATGCCGGCTCCACGCACTGAAGCCTGGACGCAGCGTCTCCCCGCCAGAGTCCGCCAGTGCGCCGAAAACTGCAATGAAATCGCGATTGTGATCGCCACAGAATTGCAGTAGCGTATCTGCGGAACCTGCAAGTGGAGCCCTTTGCCTTGATCCTCCGATTGGATATGGCGGGCCAGCCACGCGGCTGGATCACCATACAGGAGGCAGTATCTGCCTACGCCCGGGGCGATGTCGTTTACGGCATCGGGGATACGCTGCCCCCTGTTTTTGGCGGCATCCAGCGTCTCACCGGTGTCCGCTCCCGCATCGACCTGCAGCCCATCATCGCCACTGCCGGCCGCATCGTCTCCAGTTTTACGCCTCCGCTGTGCAATCGCACGCTGTTTCGCCGCGACGACAATCGCTGCCTTTACTGCGGGCTGCAATACACGCGCAGCGAGTTGACGCGCGACCATGTGATTCCGTCGTCCCGCGGGGGCACGGACAAGTGGGAGAACGTGGTCGCCGCCTGCCGCCGCTGTAACTGGGCGAAGGACAACCGCACGCCGGAAGAGGCGCACATGCCGCTGCTGGCGGTGCCGTTCCGGCCGAATCCCTACGAGTGGCACTTCCTGGCCAAGGAGCGGATCCTGGCGGACCAGATGGAGTATTTGTCGCGGCAGTTCAAGGCGAAGCGGGACTGGGCGCACTGAAGCGCGCTTGCGTAGTGTTCCCATTGCGCAAGTCGACCTCGCGTTCTGCATAAAATCGCAGATAACTTTCCAGGCACAGCCCAAGCCGAAATTTTTCGCGCCGGCTGCCGAACTCGTGTCTTTTCCCAAACCCGATTCACGCTCGATACAGGCCTGCCCGGTGGTGGTGAAACAATCAGGCCGCCGCTTTTTGCGCAGCCGGGTTTGCGGGGGCTTTCCGCGAGCACTGTCCGAGTCCCGAAAAATTGCGCCAGCAATTTTGACGACCGAAGGTCGCCCCGAAGGGGTGAGAGCGCCCCTAAGGGCGATCGAATCATAAAATCGCGCAGCGATTTTTGGTCGAGTTGCGCAGCGGCCCGCAAACCCGGCGGAGCTTGCGGCCGTTTCACCGGGGGTTCACCGCCACCGGGCAGGCCGGCAATCAGTGCCAAGCAGCTTGCGGACTGGCGAAGTGTGAATTGGCCCGATCGGAATCCCGACGCGGCTAACCGCGGAAATAGCGCTGCGGTACGAACGGCATTTTGGTCACGGTGACAGGCACCTGCTTGCCGCGCACATCCACGGCCAGCGCCGTACCCGGTTCGCCGAGGCTGCGCTCGATGTACGCCATGGCGATGGGGCCGCCGTAACTGGCGCCGAAGGCGGCGGAGCAGACTTCGCCCACGGTATTGCCGTCGGCATCCAGCACAGACTGGCCGTCGCGTACCGGGCGCTTGCCATCCACCGCGAGGCCAACACGGCGCTGCGCCGGCGGAGTTTCCAGGTCACGGAAGACCGCGTCGGCGCCGGGGAAGCCACCGGCGCGCTCGCCGCCGGGGCGGCGACATTTGGCGATGGCCCAGGTGAGGCCGGCCTGTACCGGAGTGATGTCGGTGCCGAGTTCGTGGCCGTAGAGGCACAGGCCCGCTTCCAGGCGCAGGGAGTCGCGGGCGCCGAGGCCGATGGCTTCCACCTGCTCGAAGGCGAGCAGCTTGCGGGCGATGGCCTCGGCGGCGGCGTTGGGCAGGGAGAGTTCGAAGCCGTCTTCGCCGGTGTAGCCGGAGCAGGTGATATAGGCATCGACGCCGTCGATGCTGGCCTCGCAGCCCTGCAGGAAAACCAGTTGCGCCGCCGCCGGGCAGAGTTCGGCCATCACTTCGCGGGCTTTCGGACCCTGCAGGGCGAGCAGGGCGCGGTCCTCGAGGACAGTGATCTGCATTCCGGGCAGGTGCCGGCGCAGGTGGGCGATGTCCTGGGTTTTGCAGGCGGCGTTGACCACAAGAAAGAAGCGCTCCGGGCCCCAGCGGGTGATGATGAGGTCGTCGAGCACGCCACCGCTGTCGTTGGTGAGCAGGGTATAAGTCTGGCGATGCTCGCCCAGGCCCTCGAGGTCCGCCGGGACCAGGGATTCCAGCGCGGCGGCCGCACCCGGGCCTTCGACGATGACCTGGCCCATATGGGAGACGTCGAACAGGCCTGCCTGTTCGCGGGTGTGCTGGTGCTCGCGGATAATGCCGCCCGGGTATTGCACCGGCATATCGTAGCCGGCGAAGGGGACCATTTTCGCGCCCAGTTCGAGGTGCAGGCTGTGCAATGAGGTGGTCAGCAGTTCCATGGGGATCGCTCGGCTGGTGGGGATGCGCCACTCTAACCACAGCCCGTCGCTGTCGCAACCCGCGCGCTGGCGGGCCGGGATCGCTTGCCGGATAATGCCCGGGATCACCCCTGTTGCGCACGCCCCCGGGATTCCATGAACCAGAACAGTTGTATCAGCCTGATCGGCATGCCCGGCGCCGGCAAGAGCAGCGTCGGCGTACTGCTGGCCAAGCTCACCGGGCTCCGGTTCGCCGATACCGACCTCGATATCCAGGTGCGCGAGGGCGCGACCCTGGAGGAGATCCTGCAGGCCCGGGGCTATCGCTACCTGCGGCAGGCGGAGGAGGAGGTGCTGCTGACGCTGCCACTGGATCGCGCAGTCGTCGCCACCGGCGGCAGTGTGGTTTACAGCCCGGCGGCGATGGCGCGGCTGAAGTCGCTGGGGCCGGTGGTCTACCTGCGCGCCGGGTTGCCGGCGCTGGTCGAGCGGGTGGCGGCCGCGCCGCCGCGGGGCATCGCCTCGGATACCGCGATGGGTTACGCCGAGGTGTTCGCAGAGCGCACGCCCCTGTATGAGCGCTACGCAGACCTCACCGTGGATGCGGACGCGGCCGGGCCGGAAGCGGTGGCGGCAGAGATCGTCGCAAAGCTCGCAGCCGCGGGCTGGACGCGTCCGGACGCGCTGTAAAGCGCCCAAAAACACCGAAAAGCGTCGATTTTGCCGTCTGGGCGCCGGTTTCAGGCTGGCACGCCGATTGCTATTACTACTTTGCGGGCGGCCCGCCCGGAAGGACCTCCAGGATGGGTGCGACAGGGACGTTGCAGGCAGGTCAGGGATCGCCATGGAAGGCGGCGGGCCGCCCGCTTTATGTGCACTTTTAACCGCTAAATCTGTGCACTTTTCACCTCCAAAAAGTATTCGCCAAAAAACAGCTTTTTTGATTTACTCCGCGCTAAGGCAGGCTTACTTTCTGCCGTGTGTAATCTTGTTGGATGTAAATCATCGGGAGGTGATTTATGGGAGAGCGCAGCCAGGAATCCTCGGACTCCCTCGACGATATTTTCGAACCGATTTTCAGCGATATGTCCGAAGACGATATCGATGAAATCTCGCCCACCACGACCGACAAGCAGCGCCTGGCGGAAAAACGCCGCCGCGCGGAGCAGCGCCTGGAAGAAAAGCGCCTGCGGGAAGAGCTGGGCTACTACGACCTGGAACTGGACGACTTCTAGTTCCCCGTCCGGCCGGGTTTCCACCCGGTCATCCCGCCGCCGGCAACACCGGCGGCCATCATTTCGCACACCCCTGTATTTTTCCCCGAATCCTAGCCAAGCACCATTTGCCGTAGCGGCGCCAGTCCGGCGAGGCTGGGCTCGAATACGCCGTACTCGGTAACCAGCGCCCGGACCAGCCGCGCCGGCGTCACGTCGAAGGCCGGGTTGGCCGCGCGGGTGTCCGCCGCCGCCAGTCGCACCAATCGGCCCTCGCCGTCCGCATCCAGGCCCGCCACGGACAGCACTTCGTCCGCGTCGCGCTCCTCGATGGGGATTTCCTCGCCGGTAGCGCAGCGCCAGTCCAGTGTCGAGGCAGGCAGGGCGACATAGAAAGGCACCCCGTTGTCAGCGGCGGCCAGTGCTTTGAGGTAGGTGCCCACCTTGTTGCAGACATCGCCGTTGGCGGCAGTGCGGTCGGAGCCGACGATCACGCAGTCGACCCGGCCCTCGCGCATCAATTGCCCGCAGCTGTTGTCCGCCACCACGGTGCAGGGCACGCCCGCCTGTTGCAGTTCCCAGGCGGTAAGGTGGGTGCCCTGGTTGCGCGGGCGTGTCTCGGACACCCAGACGTGCAGCGGCAGGCCGGCGGCGTGGGCCTTGTAGACCGGCGCCAGCGCCGTTCCCCAGTGGATTGTGGCGAGGCGGCCAGCGTTGCAGTGCGTCATTACCTGCAGGGGCCGCTCCGCGGAAGTGCCACTTTGCGCGGCGATCTCGCGCAGCAGTTCCAGCCCGTACTCGCCGATGGCATCGCAGCTGGCGATCTCGGCGCTGCGCAGGTCGATGGCGCGGCGGCGCGCAGCCGCCGCGCGCTGCTCCAGTGGCAGCGGCTCAACAGCCGACTCCACCTGTTCCAGTGCCCAGCGCAGGTTGACCGCTGTCGGCCTGGTGGCGAGCAGGGCCGCGCCCGCAGCTGCAAGCGAGGCGTCGGAGGGGTCGTCCGCGAGGGCGTGGGCCAGGCCGAAGGCAGCGGTAATGCCGATCAACGGCGCGCCGCGCACCTGCATCCAGCGGATGGCGTGACAGTAGTCTTCCAGTGATTCGAGCTGCACCCGGTGCAGCGCGTGGGGTAGCAGGGTCTGGTCGATGATCTCTACCGCGCCTTGCGAGTCCAGCCGCAGGCTGGCGAGGGCCTCGTCATCGGCCATGGCGTGCGTGCTCCAGGTTCAGGCGGTGCCTGTGTGCAGTTGGCCGGGGTCCTGCCCGGGCTCGGGGTGCGTGGTTTCATACTGCCATTCAAACACATTCATCTCGATGAAGATGAAGGCGAACAGCCAGAGGAAGGCATCCCAGAAGTCGAGGAAGTCTCCCGCGTAGCCCCAGTAGGCGGCGGCGACAAACAGTGTGCCGTAGATGATGAACTTGAGCACGCGCATCACATGCAGCGTGCCGACGGACAATTCGCCGCGCAGCTGCAGGCGCACCTCCACCTCCAGTACGATCACCACCAGCAGCCAGGCCGCCGCGTTGAATACGTCGGTCCAGGCCAGCAGGCGCGCGCTGTGCAGGGTGTCGGCATCGGCGATGATGGAAAAACCGTTGAGGCGGAAGAGTTCGCTGCCGAGGGCGGCGCAGTTGGTGGCGCCCAGGGGTGCGTACTCGTCGAGGTCCACCAGCACCGAGAGCTGCTCGCCGAGGTGCTGGCAGGCGCTAAAGTCCGCGAGAGGGGTCACCTGGTAGAGCGCGTCCAGCTCCGAGTAATAGCCGGTGAAGGCGTAAAAGACGGCGACGTAGCAGACCAGGCGCACCCCGTGCAGCAGCCACTTCACCGCGCCGTGAATGCGGCTGTCGTCCAGCACCGAGGTTTCCAGCTCGAACAGGATCAACAGGAGCAGCCAGGCGGCGGTGTCGATGGTGGCGGAGAACACCTGGATCACCTGCGACCAGTCGAAGCCGTCGACGAAGGTGTAGTCGAGGGCGGTCAGCTCCTCCTGCAGGAACAGCCAGCAGTTGAACGCCAGCAGGAGGTAGACCAGGTACTTGAGCGCGGTGAACAGTTTGTAGCGTGTGCTACTGCCAAAGATCGTGCCGCGCTCTCCCATGCCGTTTTCGCCGCGTTATCGCTCAGACCTGCAGCAGCAGGTGTTCGCGCTCCCACGACGAGATGACCCGGTTGAACTCCTCGAACTCGTCGCGCTTGACCGCGGCGAATGCCTTGAGGAACAGGCTGCCGAACACTTCGCGCACTTCGGGCGAACTGCCCAGCGTGCGCAGGCCCTCCTCCAGTGTGCGCGCCACCTCCACTTCGTCCTCGTTGGCGGTGCCCTGGTGGGGCGCGGAGGGCTGCAGGCCGCGGCGCATGCCGAGGTAGCCGGAGGCCAGGGTGGCGGCGAAGGCCAGGTAGGGGTTGGCGTCGGCGCCGGGGAAACGGTTTTCCACCCGGGTCGCCGCGGGGCCGGATTCCGGCACGCGGAACGCGGTGGTGCGATTGCCCACCCCCCAGTTGACGTTGATTGGCGCCGCGATGTCGGGGGCCAGGCGCCGGTAGGAATTCACGTTGGGCGCGTAGAAAGCGATCAGCTCCGGCGTGTAGTGCTGCAGGCCCGCGATGTAGGAGAGAAACTCCGGCGTGTGGTTGCCCTTGGCGTCGGCGAAGATGTTCTCGCCATTATCGGCGCGGACGATGCTCTGGTGTATGTGCAGGGCAGAACCGGCGTCGTTTTGCATCGGCTTTGCCATGAACGTGGCGTAGACGCCGTGCTTGTGGGCGGTCTCGCGCACGGTGCGCTTGAAGGTAAACACCTGGTCGGCCAGCGACAGCGCGTCGCCATGCAGGAAGTTGATCTCCATCTGCGCGGCGCCGTTCTCGTGGATCAGCGTGTCCACCGCCAGTTCCTGCATCTCGGCGTAGTCGTACATGTCCTCGACGAAGTCCTCGAATTCGGCGACGGCGTCGATGCTGTAGGACAGGCGCGAGGTCTCGCGGCGGCCGGAGCGGCCGCTGGGTGGCTCCAGCACGTAGTCCGGGTCGAGGTTGCGGGCAACGAGGTAGAACTCCACCTCCGGCGCCACTACCGGCACCAGGCCCTCTGCAGCGTACAGGTCCAGCACCTTGCGCAACACGTTGCGGGTGGACAGCGGGTGCGGCTCGCCGCGCATGTTGTAGGGGTCGTGAATGATCTGGGCGGTGGGTTCGCGGGCCCAGGGCACCAGGCGCATCGCGCTGATGTCGGGGTGGAGCACCATGTCGGCGTCAGTGGGCTCAACCAGCTCCCAGTGCTCGTCGCAGTATTCGCCGGTGACACTCTGCACCAGGATACTCTCGGGGAGTTTGGGTTCACCCATGCTCAGGAACTGGTGGGCGGGAACGAACTTGCCGCGGGCGTTGCCGGTCATGTCCGGCACCAACACCTCCACTTCGGAGATCTGGTGCTTCTTGAGCCAGTCCTGGATGACTTGTAAATTGGTACTCATAAAGGATTCACGTTGCTGCGATGATTCAGTATCGCGGCGAAACCGGGGCGCATCAAGGGCTTTGCCGGAACCTTAACCCGAAGGTGTTATGACCAGCGGGCCAGCCGAAACGCTATTATCCGCCTATGCAAGAGAGCTCCCACCCCGATTCCTGGTACGCGGCTTCGGCCAACCAGCAGCTGTCATTCCCCCGCCTGCAGGGCGAGTTGCGCGCGGATGTGTGCATCGTCGGCGGCGGCTACACCGGCCTGTCCACCGCGCTCCACCTGCGCGAACGCGGCTACAGCGTCGCCCTGCTGGAGGCCAACCGTATCGGCTGGGGCGCCTCCGGGCGCAACGGCGGCCATGTCGCCACCGGGCAGCGGGTCGACCAGGGCAGCCTGGAGGCAATGGTCGGGCTGGAGCATGCAAAGGCGCTGTGGGCGCTGGGCCTGGAGGCGGTGGACACCGTCTGCGGGCTGGTCGACAAACACGCCATCGACTGCGAACTGAAGAGCGGCAACCTGCACGTGGCCGCCAAGGCCCGCGAACAGGCTGAGCTGGAAGCAGAAGCGGAACACCTGCAGAAGGTCTACGGCTACGAGCTGGCGCGCTACATCGCCCCCGCCGAACTGGCGCAGATGACCTCCGGCGTGGGCTTCCACGGCGGCCTGCTGGACATGGGGGCGCGCCACCTGCACCCGCTGAATTTTGCCCTGGGGCTGGCGCAGGCGGCGTCGGATGCCGGCGTGCAGCTGTTCGAGGAAAGCCGAGTGCTGGGCTACAACGAGGGCGGCGTCGTGCGGGTGAAGACCGACCACGGCGAAGTGCAGGCAGACTACCTGGTACTGGCCTGCAACGGCTACCTGGAGAATCTCGAACCGCGCGCCGCGGGGCGCATCATGCCGATCAACAATTTCATGCTGGCCACGGAGCCGCTGCCGGAAGACCTCGCGCGTCGCCTGATCCGCGACGACGTATCGATGTCCGACACCCTGTTCGTGATCAACTACTGGAAGCTCTCCGCGGACAACCGCCTGCTGTTCGGCGGCGGCGAATCCTACACGCGCAAGTTCCCCGCCGACATCGGCAGCTTCGTGCGCAAGCGCATGCTGCGCATCTACCCGGAACTCGCCGGCACGCGCATCGACTACGGCTGGGGCGGCACCCTGGCGATCACCATGAACCGCATGCCGGACTTCGCGCGGCTGTCCTCCCAGGTGTTCTGCGCGCAGGGCTTCTCCGGCCACGGCGTGCCCACCGCCACCCTCGCCGGCAAGCTGCTCGCGGAGGCCATCTCCGGCAGCGCCGAACGCTTCGACGTGATGGCCAGCGTGCCCACCCCCCGCTTTCCCGGCGGCACCCTGCTGCGTTGGCCTGGCCTGGTGGCCGGCATGCTATTCTTCAGCCTGCGGGACAAGCTCGGCTGATAGAAAGGAGAACGGGGAGTGGCGGGATTCCTCGATCGGGACAACCAACCGCTGGTCGGCAAACGGCTGGCGCGGCATATCGAGATGGCGCTGTCGGTAAAGGCAGGCGACGCCCCCTCACCCGACCTCACATACCGCCTGGTGAAGGCGCTGTTCCGGCCGGTGGTCTACGGCGAGGAAAATATCCCCGCAGGCCCGCGGCTGTTCATCGGCAACCACTCCTTTCTCGCCCTGGACACCTTTGTGCTGTGGCCGGTGATGCTCGCCGAGCTGGGCATTTTCGCGCGGCCCATGGCGGACAAGATATTTTTCAGCTCCGACGTGATCGGCGACCAGCTGCTGTCGCGCGGGCTGGTGATGGGCCACCCGGCCGTGTGCGAGGCGCTGATGGAAGCCCGCCAGGATATCCTGCTCTACCCGGGCGGCGCCCACGAATCGGTCAAACCCCAGCGCGAGCGCTACCGGCTGCAGTGGAAGGAGCGCTACGGTTTCCTCAGGCTGGCGGCAAGACACGGCTACACCATCGTACCGGTGGCGACGGTCGGGCCCGACGAGTTCTACGATTACCTGTTCGACGGCGAGGAACTGCCCGACACCGTGCTGGGCCATGTGTTGCGCCGCCTGGGCATCCTCAACGAGAACACGCGCCGCGACCTGCTGGTGCCGCTGCCGATGGGCATGCTGCACTCGCTGTTCCCCAAGCTCCAGCGCTGCCTGGTGGGCTTCGGCAAGCCGATGGACCTGTCGCGCTACGCCGGCAAGCGGCAGCCGGCGAAGGCGCAACTGGTGAAACTGCGGGACCAGCTCGCGAGCGAGCTGGAGAAACAGATCGCCGAGCTGCTGGTCGCTCGGGTAGCCCTGCAGCAGGAAGACGGACTGCTGCGGCGCATCCTGCGCGTCTGACCCGGAGGCCGATCACCCACATGTGGCGCAGGCTTCTGCACGCAACACCGGCTTCTGCATGCAACATCGACTTCTGCATACAACAACGACTTCTGCTAGAATCGCGCCGCCTTCGCCACCGCCACGCGGAAGCGACGGGCGCGAGTGACCCTGCAGCCGCGACCACACGCCGGAACATTCCGGCCACCGAATCCGAATGAACCCAGAACCCCAGACCATCGCCGGCCCCGACACCTGGCAGAGCCAGTTGCGCGATGTCGTCAGCAGCGGCGGGGAGTTGCTGCGCCTGCTGGAGCTCGACGCGGCAGCAGTGGGCATGAGCGTCGATGCGGCGGCGGACTTCGCGCTCAAGGTGCCGCGGGACTTCGTGCGTCGCATGCGCCGCGGTGATCCCCGCGACCCGCTGTTGCTGCAGGTCCTGGCCTCGCGCAGCGAGTTGCTGGAGGTGCCGGGCTTTGACGCGGACCCGGTGGGCGAGACCGGCGCAGCCAACGCCAGCCCCGGGGTGATCCGCAAATACCGCGGCCGCGCACTGCTGATCGTCAGCGGCGGTTGCGCGATCAACTGCCGCTACTGTTTCCGCCGCCACTTTCCCTACGCCGACAACCGGGTCGCCAGCAGCGACTGGCGCAATGCGCTTGCAGCAATCGCCGCAGATGACAGCGTCAATGAGGTGATACTCAGCGGCGGCGACCCGCTGATGCCCGGAGACGCGCAACTGTCCGCGCTGGTCGATGCGATCGCAGCAATTCCACATGTCACCCGCCTGCGGGTGCACAGCCGCCTGCCGGTGGTGATCCCCGCGCGGGTGACGGATGCCCTGGTCGCCGCCATCACCCGGCCGCGACTCGATACGGTGATGGTCATTCACGCCAACCACGGTAACGAGATCGACGCCGGCGTCGCGGCCGCAGCCCAGCGCCTGCGCCAGGCCGGCATCACCGTACTCAACCAGTCGGTGCTGCTGGCCGGGGTCAACGATTCGGAAGAGGCCCTGGTCGATCTCTCAGAGGCCTTGCTCTCCGCCGGAGTACTGCCCTACTACCTGCACCTGCTGGACAAGGTTCGCGGCGCCGCGCACTTCGACGTTGCAGAATGCCGCGCCCGGGAACTGCACCGGGCTATCCATGCACGCCTGCCGGGCTACCTGGTGCCAAAACTGGTGCGCGAGGAAGCGGGCCAGCCGGGCAAGACACCCATCGCCGGCTAGCTGAAGGACAAGAGCTCAGGCGGCGGTTACCGCCCGGGGCAGGGTCAGTTCGTAGGTCAGGCCGTCGGCGGAATTGCCGCTGAAACCGCGCTGGGAGCTGAAATACAGGCGCCGGCCATCGGGGCTGAAGGCGGGGCCGGTGATCTCCGAGTCGTCCTGGCCCTGTAGCGTCAGCACCGGCACCGGCGCGTAGTCTTCGGTGAGCGCGACGATCTGCATGTCGCCGCCGTCCTCGGCGATCAGTACCTCCCCGCTGGGGCTGATCTCGACATTATCCACCCCGCTCAGCACCGGCTCGGCATACAGCGCGGCGTCGTAGGCGACGGAGAGGCGACGGCTGGCCAGATCCAGGGCCCACACGCGGTTGTCGTACTTGGTGGTAAAGAAAACCTTGCCCGCATGCCAGGCGATACCCTCGCCACCGGCGAAGTGCGCGGCTTCAGGCACCTGGTGACGCAGGGGCCGGCTCTGCCCGCTGACATCCGGCACGGCGCTCCAGCCGACACGCACCCCGTCGATCGTGGCCACTTCCAGCACCCCCGCGGAGAGGTCGCCCGGGCGTTTCGGCGTAAAACGGTAGAGGCAGCCGTCCGGCCTGTCCTCGGTGAGATACGCCATGCCGGTGGCCGGGTCCATCGCCACCGCCTCGTGGCGGAAGAAACCCATCGCCGGGCGGGCCTCCGCAGCGCGCTTGCCGAAAGGATCGCACTCGAATACCCGCCCGTTCTCGTGGTCTTCCTCGCAGGACAGCCAGGTGCCCCAGAGGCTGCGCCCGCCGGCGCAGTTCTTGCGCGTGTTCTGCAGGATCGGGTAGCTGTCCACTACCTTGCCCCGGACGTCGAAACGCAGCGCGCCGGCGCCGCCGCTGGCGGACGGGTTGATCTCGTTGTCCGGCAACTCGCTGTTGGAGACATACACCCAGCCGCCATCGGGCGCGGCAAAACAGGCACCACCGTCGGGTGCGCCGTGCCAGGCGTAGGCGGCACCCGCCGCTGCGGGATGTCCGGAGCGGGCAACGATGCGCAGGCTGGCGCCGCGCGGCAGGATCGCCTGGTGTTCCTCGTCGCGTACCGTGTCCGCCAGCATGGCGGCGAGGCTTCCCGGCGCGGCGGCGCGTGCCGGTGGCAGCCGCAGCGCCAGGGGGGAAGCAGCCAGCGCCAGCATGGCGTTGCGGATCAGGAGTCGTCTGTTCATCATTGGCACGGTACTGGAGTGTTGGATATAGCGGTGTGACCTGCGGAGCCGGGGCCATGATGAGCCCGGGATGTGACAACCCGATGTCCGGCAACCCGTGCACCACGATGGGTATCCACGGATATCGCCACTCACGCAGAAACCACTATTCACGCAGAAAAGACCGCATGTTGGAAGCCCCGCACACCGAACAGTTCTACGTCGTCGCCCGCGAACCGGGCGCCGAGCACCCTGCATTGCCGAGCTGGGCGAACCGCGACGCCAATCCCGCCCGGCTGGCTCAGACCGCCCCCTCTGAAGTGAAGCGAATCCCCGTGCCAGAGGTACCGGGCGCATACCAGCTCAGCGGCGTACTCAGCGCGGTGGAGTGCAGCAGCATCATCGACCTCAGCGAATCCCTGGGTTACCTGCCCGATGCCGCGGTCTCCCTGCCGCGCTCGATTCGCCACAACGACAACGTGGTCTGGATCGTCGATGACACTACCCACGAACTGCTCTGGCAGCGGGTCGCGCCGTTCTGCACGGACGATGACGGCATTTTCTCAGGCTGTGCGGGACTCGGCCTGAACCAGCGCTTTCGCTTCTACCGCTACGGCGAGGGCGATTTCTTCCAGCCGCACACAGACGGCGCCTGGCCGGGCAGTCGGGTGATCGACTGCGCACTGGTTACCAACGCCTTCGACGACCGCTACAGCCAGATGACGTTCCTGATTTTCCTCAACGACAATTTCGAGGGCGGCGCCACCCGCTTCCTGGTCAATGCGGACGACCCACGTAGCCCCGCGCGGCGCGGTGACAGGGTAAAAATCGTCGACGTGCGCACACCCGCGGGCGGCGTATTGTGCTTTCCCCACGGAATGCACCCGCTGCACTGCCTGCACAGCTCGGAGCCAATAGTGAGCGGCACGAAGTACATCATTCGCACGGACCTCCTCTACCCTTCTGCCGCCGATTGGCGTGACTTGCGCTAGCTTGTCCGATACGGTTGGGCGGGAAAACACGAGACGGCGTACACAGCTCAGGGCTGCAAGCGCACAATTTACAGGGGATGAAACATGCGCAACGTTCAGAAAATCCTGCTCGCCGCGGCGCTACTGGCCGCAAATACAGGTTTTGCTGCCATCCAGAAGCACAGCTTCACAATGAGCGGATCCGGCGGTGACGGGGTCGATCCGTTCGCCTTCGCGTTAAGCACCGGTTCGGGCAGAGCCGAGCTTGCCATTACTTCCGGCACTACCGTGGCCACGCCAGTCCCCGCGCTACCCCTGGGTGCGCTCGCCGGGCTCGTGGGCTTGCTCGGCCTGTTCGGCTTCCGCCGCCTGCGCAAGTAGGCCGCTGCTGGAACAATCCTGGTCGAGGCCACGCCGCGATCAGGACCCCCGCCACATGCTGCGCACCAGCGGCAGCCCGAAACGCCGCTGAATCCACAGCACAGCGACCACATGCACCGCCGCCGCCGCGATGAGCAGGTGGGCGAGATACTCGTGCAGCTCCTCCAGCCAGTCCTCACCCCAGAACGCATCCAGGTCCTGCATCCAGCCAGTGATCCCAAGCGCGAGCACCAGCGCCAGCAGGAACAGGATCATCCAGCCCGCCAGCGGGCTGTGGCCGATATGCTCGCGGTAGTCATCGGCAAAGTGCCGCAGGCTGCGCAGGATGCGACGCGGACCGACTACGAAGCTGGAAAACCGCGCGTTTTCAGGCCCGGCGAAACCCCAGCCCACGCGCGCAAGCACCAGGGCTGCGAGGGCGTAGCCCAGCCATTCATGCGGCGGGTCGCCAGCTTCCAGCAACCAGTAGTTCAGGGCAATGCCGAGGGCGAGGCTCCAGTGGAAGACCCTGGTGAACAGGTCCCACAGCACGGGTCAGTCCCGGTGCTGTTTTACGATTGCGCCGGTTTTGGTGTCGAAGTACACCTCCACCTTGACCTTCTTGCCGCCCTCGTTCACTGCCCAGCCATAGATTTCATAGCACTCGTCATCGACCTTGAACTTCTTGATGGCGAAGCCGTACTCGTTGACGATTTTCTTCTGCAGCTCGAATACGCTCATCCATTCGCTTTTCGGGTATTTGGGGCAGTCCGCGCTGGCGACAGCGGCGACGGGCAGACACAGTGGCAGGGCAAGCAGGAGTTTTTTCACGATCAGTCCTCAGTGGGTTTGGTGGAGCAACTTAATATAGATGAGAATTAATCTCAATACATTGAATCCCGGGCCTGGTTAAGCTGCTGGCGCCGCCAGCCTGTTATGCTGCGCACAGCCAGTCGGGATACAGGGAAACACATGGAATACAGGCTTCTGGGCACATCCGGCATCCGCGTCAGCGCCTTCGGGCTGGGTGTGATGACCTTCGGCGCGCAAACCGGCGAGGACGACGCATTCAGGCAGCTGGACATGGCGCTGGACGCGGGTATCACCCTGTTCGACACCGCCGAGAACTACCCCGCGCCAGTGGATGCCGCCACGCAGGGGCGCTCCGAACAGATTCTCGGCAAGTGGATTCGCGAGCGCGGTGTACGCGGGCAGGTTGTCGTCGCCACCAAGGTGGCCGGACCAGGAGACGGGCCCGGCGACATGCGCCACATCCGCGGCGCCGGCCGCTGCCTGGATGCGGCCAATATCGCCGCCGCGGTGGACGACAGCCTGCGCCGTCTGGGTACGGATCATATAGACCTGTACCAGGTGCACTGGCCGGAGCGTCCCATCACCACTTTGCGTCGCGCGCGCTTCAGCCACATTCCGGACACGCCGGCGCTGGTCCCGATAGAGGAGACGCTGGCGGCGCTGGCAACCCAGGTCAAAGCCGGAAAAATCCGCCACATCGGTGTTTGCAACGAATCCCCCTGGGGCGTGATGCGCTACCTCGCGCTGTCGTCGGAGGCGGGCCTGCCGCGAATACAGAGTATCCAGAACAGTTACAGCCTGATGGACCGCCTGTTCGAAAACGGGCTCGCGGAAATCGCCATGCGCGAGCAACTGGGACTGATCGCCTACTCGCCGCTGGCCAGTGGTTTGCTGACGGGAAAATACGCGGGCGGGATGCCGCTGCAGGGCAGCCGCTCCAGCCTGTTTGCCGGGTTCGAGCGGCGCCTCGCACCATCGGTCCTGCGGGCAGCGGCAGCTTACGCCGAGATCGCGCGGCGCCACGGCCTCGAGCCGACGCAGCTCGCGCTCGCCTTTGTGCGGGAGCAACCGTTCGTCGCTTCGGTGCTGATGGCGGCGAGCAGCGCGGCGCAACTGGGCGAAAACCTGCGGGCTGTGGAAATCACGCTCTCGAAGCCATTACTCAAGGAAGTGAATGCCGCGTTCGACAAAGGCTTTGCAGGCTAGCGCGCAACTATTTTCGCCGGTGCCTGCGCCCACCTGCCAGCCGCGAAAAACGCTTTTGATTGCGTGAAAAATTCACCGTTTGCAGCTTCAGGCCGAGCAAAAACCCGCCCTTGAACTAGCCTTCCCACATTTCCGCTCGCCCGGGCAACGGCTGCGCTTCGCAACTTTCGCCGCTGCAAACGGGCGAGCAGCCGGTTCATGGATGCCCGGCACTTCGCTGATTCGTTCGGCCCATAACGCATAACTTCTGTACCTCCGAACGCCACTGGAACCGCCCGGCGGCTTTCCCGCGGGGTGATTCTGCTTTTCAACCACCGCAAGGAGTACACAATGAAAAAACTGATACGAGCTACTGCCCTTGGCGTCTGCGCCGCTTTCGTACCGATGGCGCTGCACGCGGGGCCCGTTGCCGGGGATCGCGAATTCTCCATTTCGGGCACTGGCACCAGCGACAAGAAATTCGACAACAACTCGGCAGGCGTCTCGGGCGACCTTGGCTGGTACACCTCCGACAAGCTGAGCCTGGGTATCCGCCAGAGCGTGTCCTACGCGGGCGGTGATAACAGCAACGACGTGTGGACCGGCAGCACCCGCGGCTACGCCGACTACAACTTCCTCGACGGCAATGCGCGTCCCTTTGTCGGCGCCAGCCTCGGCGGGGTTTACGGCGATGGCGTGAACGAAAGCACGTTTGCCGGGCTGGAACTGGGCATGAAGTACTACGTACTCGACAAGACCTATATCCTGGGTCGCGCCGAATACCAGTTCTTCTTCCAGGACAGCAACAATGCGGATGACGCCTTTGACGACGGCGCCTGGGCCTACGTTCTGGGTGTCGGCTTCAACTTCTGACCGAACTGCGGCCGCAGGACAACAGCCTGCGGCCATCTTTCACTGCGGGCGGCGAATGCCGTTCAGTAGATGCCCGCCCAGTGAGCCAGCCCCTGGCTCAGGAACGACAGGCCCATCACCAGGGCAATCAGGATCACCATCAGGCGAAATGGCCGGAATGGCTTGCGCTCCACGGAGTTGACTCCGCGCTCCAGGAAGGCGTCTACACGCGCCTGGTCCTCGGGGTAAAGCCGGTTCTCATGGCTCTTGTCCAGCTTGGCGTCGGTCGATTCGGTCATGGCGTTATTCTGTGATTCAGCAGTAAAAAAAAGAGGAGAACACTTTCGTATTCTCCTCCTCAGGAAGGGAAATGTCACCCGGGGGGGGGAGGGGTGCATTTCCCGCAACCACGGCCAGGGGCCGGATTACAGAACGAACAGGTCCTCGGGCATCTGCATCAGGTTGTCCGCGCCCGACAACATGGTCTTCTTCAGGCTCTCGGTGCGCGGCAGCAGGCGCTTGAAGTAGAACTCCGCGGTCATCAGCTTGGCCCGGTAGAAATCACCCTCCTCGCCATCGACCTTCCTGCGCGCGATTACCGCCATGCGCGCCCAGAAGTAGGCCAGCGTGACGTAACCGGAGTACATCAGGTAGTCCACTGACGCGGCGCCGGCCTCGTCGGCATTGCCCATCGCGGCTTCGCCGATCTTCATCGAGATTTCCAGCCACTCGTCCTTGGCGGCGGACAGGGTGTCGATGAAGGGCTTGTCGGCCTCGTCGGTATTTTCCTTGCAGAACTCCTCGATCATGGCGGTGAACTGCATCAGCATCTTGCCGCCGGAGCCGAGCACCTTGCGGCCGATCAGGTCCAGCGCCTGGATGCCGGTGGTGCCTTCATAGAGCATGGAAATACGCGCGTCGCGCACGATCTGCTCCATGCCCCACTCGCTGATGAAGCCGTGGCCGCCGTAGACCTGCACGCCGTGGTTGGCGCACTCGAAACCGAGCTCGGTCATGAAGGCCTTGCCGATGGGGGTGAGCAGGGACATCAGGTCGTCTGCGGTCTTCGCTTCCTCCTCGGTGCCCTTCTCGACGATGTCGCCCTGCAGGGAGAGGAAATACAGCAGCGCGCGGCCGCCCTCGGCGATGGCCTTCTGGGTGAGCAACATGCGGCGCACGTCCGGGTGCACGATAATCGGGTCCGCCGGGCCGTCGGCGTTTTTCGGGCCGGTCAGGCTGCGCATGGCCAGGCGCTCTTTGGCGTACCCCAACGCGCCCTGGAACGACAGTTCGGTGTGCGCAAGACCCTGCACGGCGGTGCCGATACGGGCGGTGTTCATGAAGGTGAACATGCAGTTCAGGCCGCGGTTTTCCGGGCCGATCAGGTAGCCGGTGGCGCCGTCGAAGTTGAGCACGCAGGTGGCGTTACCGTGGATGCCCATCTTGTGCTCGATGGAGGCACAGGTCACCGCGTTGCGTTCGCCAAGGGAGCCGTCCTCATTCACCAGCACCTTGGGCACGATGAACAGGGAGATGCCCTTGGTGCCCGCCGGTGCATCCGGCAGGCGTGCCAGCACGATATGCACGATGTTGTCGGTCATGTCGTGCTCGCCGGCGCTGATGAAAATCTTCTGGCCGCTGATCGCGTAGCTGCCGTCGGCGTTGGGTTCGGCCTTGGTGCGCAGCAGGCCGAGGTCCGAACCGCAGTGGGATTCGGTCAGGCACATCGTGCCGGTCCATTCGCCGGAGACCAGCTGGGTGAGGTACTTTTCCTTCTGCTCCGGAGTGCCGTGGGCCTCGATGGTCTTCACCGCGCCGTGGGACAGGCCGGGATACATGGTCCAGGACCAGTTGGCGGCGCCGGCCATCTCGTTGATCACCGTGCCCAGCATGTGAGGCATGCCCTGGCCGCCAGCCTCGGTGGCAGCCGCCAGCGCCGGCCACCCGTTGTCGACGAACTGCCGGTAGGCTTCCTTGAACCCGGCGGGTGTCTTGACGCCAGCCTCGCTCCAGGTGCAGCCCTCTTCGTCGCCGACGCGGTTCAGGGGAGAAAGGACCTCTTCACAGAATTTGGCGCCCTCCTCCAGGATGGCGTCCATCAGGTCCGCCGTGGCTTCCTCGTATCCGGGCAGGGTCTGGAACTGCTGCTCGGCTTCAAGCAGTTCATGCATGACGAAGCGCATATCGCGCAGCGGCGCATTGTACTGGGGCATGGTGCTTACCTCTTGAAAATTCGGCTCCCGCCAGGAAATGGGGGAGTGGGCCACGGCGGGCGATGTGTTCAGTGCTCACATTCTCGCCAAATTACGCCGGATGTCAATCATAGATTGTAGGGGTGCGCTGGCCGCGACCCCCGGAACAGGCCGCGATCGCCACTGTAGGAGCGCGCTCTGCGCGCGATAGCCCGCGACGTCCGGCATAGACCGCGATCGCCCGCGTAGCGGGCTCCTACAGGAGATGCGATATATCCAGGTACTCGGCGCCTTCGCGGGCTGACCAGGGCCGGATGTGGGGAATTTCGCCAAGACAGGGGGCGGGCAGCATTCGCTGCAGGGTCTCCACGTTCTCTTCGTGGCACTGCATACGCTGGCCGCACTGGTTGGCGACCCAGCCCGCCAGCGGCAGGCCGTCCCGGCGGATCGCCTCCGCGGTGAGCAGCGCGTGGTTGATGCAGCCCAGGCGCATGCCCACCACCAGGATCACCCCCACCCGCAGTTCTGTTGCGAGATCGGCAAGTGTTTCCCGCGGCGAGATCGGCACGCGCCAGCCACCGGCACCCTCGATCAGTACGAGGTCCGCGCCGGCGCTCATCACGCCGCGGCACATGCCCGCCAGCCGCGAGGCCTGGATATTCCGGCCGGCGCGGGCGGCGGCGATGTGCGGGGCAATCGGCGGCTGCAGCGCCACCGGGTTGACCTGGGCGTAGTCCAGTTCGAGGGTCATGGCCGCCTGCAGGGCCAGGGCGTCCTCGTTGTGCCCGTGCCCGTCGCAACCGGCCGCCACGGGCTTCACCGCCGCGGTTTGCAGGCCGCGGGCGGCGGCGGCTTCCAGCAGGGCGCAACTCACCGCGGTCTTGCCGACCTCGGTATCGGTGCCCGTGACGAAAAAGGTCCTGTTCACGCCCGCTCCAGCACGCCGTAGATGATTTCGTAGCTCGCCGGGAGGACGCCATCCTCGCGGCGGCCCTCGTAGGCCGCCATCATCCGGCGCAGCGCGCCGGGACCGGTCAATCCCGCGGGGCGCTGCCTGTTGACGTTGTGGGCGCCCAGGGTTTTCAGCTCCAGCAACAGGTCGCGCACCTCGTCGTACATCAGCCTGACCGTGTGGACTTCCAGTTGCAGCCGTACACCGGGGATCGCCGCGGCGGCCCGCTGCAGGACCTCGACCGGGACAAAATCGTTGACGTGCTGGTGGCCGTCGACTTCGGCCCAGGCCTGGCGCAGTTCGCCCAGCGTGCCGGGGCCAAGGGTCGAAAACACGCAGCGCCCAGCGGGCCGCAGCACACGGGCCAGCTCCGCGAACAGCAGCGCCGGACGCGGGCACCACTGGATGGCCAGGCTGCTGAACACCAGGTCCTGGCTGGCTGCCGCCAGCGGCAGGGATTCGGCGTCCGCCACCACCCAGCGCGCCGCCGCGCTGTGGTGGTCGCGGGCGTAGCGCACCATGCCCTCGGCGAGGTCGAGGCCGAGGTACTCGGCCGCCGGGTGCAGTTCGCCCAGGGCCTCGCAAAAGAATCCCGTGCCACTGCCCAGGTCCAGCAGGTCGCGAACGTCAAATGTCGGAAGCGCTGCGCGCCGCAACAGCTCGATTCCGACATCGCGCTGCAGGCGCGCCACGGAATCGTAGCTGGCGGCGGCGCGGCTGAAGGAGATCGCGACATCGCGCTTGTCCAGCGGCGGCGGCAGGGCCGGCAGCTCGTCCAGCAGGCCCCAGCTGGAGAGCGCGCTGTGCAGGCGCGCGGCGATTTCCGCGGGACGCTCCAGCGGCAGCAGGTGGCAGGCCCCCGGGAACACGTCCACCTCGGTATGGGTGTGCTCCCGCAGCAGGCTTCGCAGGGAGGGGGCGAGGGCGGCGGGTACCAGCGCGTCTTCTGCCGCCAGCAGGTGTAATTGCGGCTGCGGCAGCCCGGCCAGTTGCTCGCGCTGGTCCAGCGCAGCCAGCCAGTGCAGGCCCGCGGCGGGCACATCCGGCGGCGCTGTGCTGCGCAGCGCCTGAAGCCGCCGCAGCAGCGCGCGCGGCGCCGCGGCTCCCGAGGACTGCAGCGAGTCGAAGCGCCGGGCGGTTGCCGCAGGCTCGGCCTGTGCGGCAGCGGTGAAGGCTGCCAGTGTCTGCGGGTCCATGCCCGGCCAGGCCCCCGCGGCCGTGAAGTGCGGATTGCTCGCCAGGGTGACTACCGCGAGCGCCCGCTCCGGGTGACGGCTGGCTATCTCGATAGCCAGCTGCCCGCCCAGTGACCAGCCTGCGAAAACCGCCCTGGGCGGACATTGCGCGAGCAGTTCGTCCAGCGCCGCGCCGACCTCGCCACAGGGCAGCGGGACGCCCGGTGCCACACCCGGCACGTCGAGCAGGGTCACGTTCGCCCAGGGACGCAACTGGCTCAGCAGCGGACGCCAGATCTCGCGGTTGCAGCCCCAGCCGTGCAGCAGCACCAGCTCCAGGGTCGCGCCGCGAGTAGCGGGCAGGTATTCGGCATTCATGGAACCGCCACGCCCGTTTCAGACAGCGCATCCAGCAGCCGGTCGACCTGCTGCTCGCTGTGCGCCGCGCTCAGGGTGATGCGCAGGCGCGAGGTGCCTCGCGGCACCGTCGGCGGGCGGATAGCGCCGATCAACAGGCCGCGCTCGCGCAGGGACTCACTGAGCCGCAGGGCATCCGCCGCCTCGCCCACCAGCAGTGGCTGGATGGCGCTGGCAGAGTCCATCAGCGGCAGGCCCAACTGCCCTGCCCCGGCGCGAAACCGGGCAATCAATGCGCGCAGGTGCTCCCGGCGCCAGCTCTCCTCGCCCAGCAGGCGCACGGAGGCCAGGGCCGCGGCAGCGACCGCCGGCGGCAGGGCGGTGGTATAGATGTACTGGCGCGCCTCCTGTACCAGGAAGTCGATGAGGTCGGCATCGCCGGCCACAAACGCCCCGGCGCAACCCAGCGCCTTGCCGAGGGTCGCCATGAGAACCGGGACATCATCAGCGGACAAACCGGCGGCGGCCACACTGCCGGCACCGCCCTCCCCCAGCACGCCGATGCCGTGGGCGTCGTCCACCATCATCCAGGCGGATTGTTCGCGGCAGACTGTGGCGAGGTCCGCCAGCGGGGCGCTGTCGCCGTCCATGCTGAAGACGCCGTCGACCACGACCAGCTTCTCGCCCTCGATGCCCTGCATGCGTCGCTCGAGATCAGCCACATCGTTGTGGCCGAAGCGGGTAAAGCGGGCGCCGCTGAACAGCCCGCCGTCGAGCAGCGAGGCGTGGTTGAGGCGGTCCTCGAAGACCGTGTCGCCGCGCCCCAACAGCGCGGTGAGCGCGCCACAGTTGGCGGCGTAGCCGGAGGAAAACAGCAGGGCCCGCGAGCGGCCGGTGAGCTCGGCGAGGGCGTCCTCCAGCTCGTGGTGCGGCCGGCTGTGGCCGCACACCAGGTGCGAGGCGCCGCTGCCGACACCGTACTCCGCCGCCGCGTCGCAAAATGCCCGCACCACCGCTGGATGCGCGGCGTGGCCGAGGTAGTCGTTGCTGCAGAAGTTGAGGTATTCGCGCCCGCCCAGCCGGACCAGCGGGCCCTGTGCGGAATCCAGCGTCAGCCGGCCGCGCAACAGCCGCGCCTCGCGCCGCTGCTCCAGTGAGGCGCGAATCCGCGCCGGAAAGCCCGCCATGGAGTCTGCCCGTCGCGCCGGTTCAGGCGCGGGCGACAGAGGTCGGCTGCTTTGATGCGTCGTAGAACCGCGGGTTGGGATCCTGCGGCGCCGCTTCCAGTTCGCGCGCCTCCGGACGGATACCCAGCCGCGCGAACAGCGCCATGTCGCGGTTCGCCTCCGGGTTCGCGGTAGTCAGCAGCTTTTCGCCGTAGAAGATCGAGTTGGCGCCGGCGAAGTAGGCCAGCGCGTGCATCTGCTCGTTCATTTCCTCGCGCCCGGCGGACAGCCGCACGTGCGACGCGGGCATGAGGATGCGGGCCACGGCGATGGTGCGGATGAACTCGAAGGGATCGAGGTCGGCCTCGCCCTCCAGCGGTGTGCCCGGCACGCGCACCAGCATGTTGATCGGCACGCTCTCCGGGTGGTCCGGCAGGTTGGCCAGCTGCTGCAGCAGCCCGGCGCGATCGCTGGCGGATTCGCCCATGCCGACGATACCGCCGCAGCAGACCTTCATGCCCGCCTCGCGCACATTGGCCAGGGTGTCCAGGCGGTCCTGGTAGGTGCGGGTGGTGATGATGTCGCCGTAGAACTCCGGCGAGGTGTCGAGGTTGTGGTTGTAGTAGTCCAGGCCGGCATCGGCCAGCTCCCGCGCCTGCTCCGGGGTGAGCATGCCCAGCGTCATGCAGGTTTCCATGCCCAGTGAGCGGACTTCCTTCACCATCGCCACCACATGCGGCATCTCCCGCGGCCTGGGGCTGCGCCAGGCGGCGCCCATGCAGAAGCGGGTGGCACCTGCAGCCTTCGCGGCGCGGGCCTGTTCCAGCACTTCCTGCACCTGCATCAGTTTTTCCGCTTCCAGCCCGGTGTCGTAGCGGGCGCTCTGCGGGCAGTAGGCGCAGTCCTCGGGACAGGCGCCGGTTTTGATGGAAAGCAGTGTGCTGACCTGCACCTCGTTCGGGTCAAAATACTGGCGATGAACCGTCTGCGCCGCAAACAGCAAATCGTTGAACGGCAGCGCGAACAGCGCTTCGACTTCCTCCCGCGACCAGTCGTGGCGGATGGCAGGGGCGGTCTGCGCTGCGCTTTGCGCGGGGCGCAGCGGGCTGGCTGTGGTGTCGGGCATAACGGGCCTGCGGCTGATCAGCGGAGGAAAACGCCAATGATACCGGCGGCCCGAAAGCTGTCAACCAAAGGCCGGCCATATGGTTAACAGCATCCTGCGGTGCCTGCTCGACGGCCTGCTGCCCTGCCAGTGCCGGCTCTGTGGTTTTGCCGCTCGCGGGCCGCTGCCCCTGTGCCCGCCCTGCCGCGCCGAACTCCCCGCCAACCGCTGCGCCTGCCCGGGCTGTGCACTGCCCCTCGCGTCACCGGGCCTGTGCCCCAGCTGCCAGGGCAAACCCCCGCCCTTCGACCGCGTTGTCGCCCCCTGGCTGTACGGCGAGTACCTGGCATTCCTGATCCAGCGCTGGAAGTACGACGGCGAGACCGAGTTGACCGCCCTGCTCGCCGACCTCTGGCTCACCAGCACAGCCCCACCGGATGGCGTCGACCTGCTGGTGCCGGTGCCCATGCACTGGCGGCGCCTGTTGCGGCGCGGCTACAACCAGGCGGAGCTGCTCGCGGCAAGGCTGGCCGGGCAGCTCCCCGGCACCCGCATGCGCCCGCGGCTGCTGCGCCGCCAGCGCGCTACTGCCGCCCAATCCGGCATGGATGCCCGCCAGCGCTCACACAACCTGCGCGGCGCCTTTACTGTGCGCGAGCCCTGTGACAACCTCCGCATTGCCGTGGTGGACGACGTACTCACCACCGGCGCGACCGCCAGTGAAGCCGCCAGGGCCCTGCGCGCGGCGGGCGCCAGGCAGGTGGAGATCTGGTGCCTGGCGCGAACGCCGGCGCCGGGAGACTGAAATCCCGCAACCCCCGGAGTGAGTGGCATGAGCGGACACCCCTACGACGCCCTCACACCAGAACTGGTCATGGAGGCGGTCGAATCCACTGGCCGCCTCTGCGATGCCCGCCTGCTGGCCCTCAACAGCTACGAAAACCGCGTCTACCAGGTCGGGATAGAAGACGCCCAGCCGCTGGTCGCCAAGTTCTACCGCCCCGGCCGCTGGCGCCGCGAGCAAGTCGAGGAGGAGCACGCCTTCACCCTCGAACTGGCCGAGGCCGAGATTTCCGTGGTCGCGCCGCTGGCCGGCGAAGACGGCTCCACCCTGCACGAGTACGGCGGCTTTCTCTTCGCCCTGTTTCCGCGCCGCGGCGGCTACCCCCCGGAACTCGACAACCCCGACGCCCAACTCGTGCTCGGCCGCACCCTGGGCCGCATCCATACGGTGGGCCGGGCCGGCCGCTTCCAGCACCGGCCGCGCATCTGCGTGCAGCGCATGCTGGCGGACAACCGCGAGTTCCTGCTGGAGAACTTCATCCCGGGCGAGCTGCGCCCGGCCTACGAGTCGCTGACCGCGGACCTGCTGGCGGTGGTGTCGGCCAATTACAAACCCGAGCCGGAGGAGGAGATCCGCGTCCACGGCGATTGCCACGTGGGCAACATCCTCTGGCGCGACGATGTCGCCCACTTCGTCGACCTCGACGACTGTGTCTCGGCGCCGGCCATCCAGGACCTGTGGATGTTCCTCTCCGGGCCCAACCACGAGCGCGAGTTGCAGCTCTCGGAGCTGATCGAGGGCTACAACGAGTTCGCAGACTTCGACCCGCGGCAGCTGCGGTGGATCGAGCCTTTGCGCACGCTGCGCCTCGTCAATTACGCGGCCTGGCTGGCGCGGCGGTGGGACGACCCGGCCTTTCCGCGCACCTTTACCTGGTTCAATACCGAGCGCTACTGGGCGGAGCACATCCTGGAGTTGCGGGAGCAGCTGGCGGCGTTGCAGGAGGAGCCGTTGCGGCTTTTGTGAGGGCTGTTCCTTCGTGGCGAGCCTCGCTGTTCCGGCTCGCATCTTGGCCTTTCGAGTTGCGGGAAGCCCGGTGGTTCGGGTGCCTTCGGTCCCGCCCTGCCTGTCAGCACCTGCCTTCGAAACGGCCACTGCTCCGCTGCGTTTGCAGGCTGCTGCGCAACTCGACCAAAAATCGCTACGCGATTTTTCGGGACTCGGACAGTGCTCGCAGAAAGCCCCTGCAAACGCAGCTGCGCAAAGCGTGGCCTGATTGTTTCGAAGGCAGGTGCTGACAGGCAGGGCTGTTTCGGAGGGAGCGAGCTGGCTCCGCGACACTCGGCGTAGCTGCAGAACGCTCCGTGGACTGGCAATCGTGGCGTGCGCATCGAGGGCAGCGGACTCACGCGGTTGGCAAGCATTCCAGACGCACCGAGACTGGCTGCCCAACCTCAGATAAGAGCTCCCAGGCCTGCAGCTCCCCTAACCCAGCCCCGGTCCTGCGGCGGTGCCTGCAAAACAATCAGGCCGCCGCTTTTAGCGCAGCCGGGTTTGCGGGGGCTTTCCGCGAGCACTGTCTGAGTCCATATTTTTCGCGCAGCGAAAAATTGTCGAGTTGCGCAGCGGCCCGCAAACCCGGCGGAGCGTGCGGCCGTTTTGCAGGCACCGCCGCAGGACCGGGGCGCCTTACCGAGCTCCAACCAGCCCGGGGCGAACCACGAGGCCGGCCAGCTAGAGGTCGAATATCTTGCCGGGGTTCATGATCCCCTGCGGATCAAACGCCAACTTGATCTGCCGCATGATCGCGATCTCGGCCGGCGAGCGGGAGTACTGGAGGTAGTCCTTCTTGAGCAGCCCCACGCCGTGCTCGGCCGAAACCGAGCCGCCATAACGCTGCACGATGTCGAAGACCAGCTTCGAGACCTCGCCGCACTGCTCGCGGAACTGGTCGATGTCGAGCGCCTCGGGCTTGAGGATGTTCAGGTGCACGTTACCGTCCCCGATATGCCCGAACCAGATGATCTCGAAGTCCGGGTAGGCCCCGTTGACCACAGCTTCGACCTCGTCGAGGAAGTCCGGCACTTTGGAGATGACTGTCGAGATGTCGTTCTTGTAGGGCGTCCAGGGCGTGATGGTCTCGGAGATGTCCTCGCGCAGGCGCCACAGGTTCTGCGCCTGGGAGAGACTCTGGCTGACCGTGCCATCGAGCACCCAGCCCTCGCCGACGCAGTCCTCGAAGGCGGCCATTGCGGCGTCCATGCCCGCCTCGCCTGACTGCTCGAATTCCAGCAGGGCGTAGTAGGCGCACTCGGTCTCGAAGGGGCGCGGCAGGTTCTGGTGGGCGACCACCTTGGCCAGGGCGGGCTCGGAGAAGAACTCGAAGGCAGTGAGGGAGACCTGTGCGCGGAAGGTAGCCAGCACCCGCATGATGGACGGCATGTCGGGCACGCCCAGCACCATCACCGCAAGGTCGCCGGGAGGCTGGTCCAGGGCCATGGTGGCTTCCACCACGATGCCGAGAGTGCCCTCGGCGCCGATGACCAGGTGGCGCAGGTCGTAGCCGGTGTTGTTCTTGACCAGGCCGCGGTTGAGTTCCAGCAGCTCGCCGGTGCCGGTGACCAGCTTCAGGCCCGCCACCCAGTCGCGGGTCATGCCGTGGCGGATCACCTTGATGCCGCCGGCGTTGGTGGAGATGTTGCCGCCGATCTGGCTGGAGCCGGACGAGGCGAAATCGACCGGGTAGAACAGGCCCTGCTCCTGCGCGTAGTGCTGGAGCTGCTCGGTCACCACGCCGGCGCCGCAGCGCACGGTGCGGTCCACCGGGTTGAAATCCTCGATCCAGCTGAGCCGGTCCAGCGCCACTACCAGTTCGCCGCGCATCGCAACACCGCCGGCGGAGAGGCCGGTGCGGCCGCCGGAGGGCACGATGGTGAGGCTCTCGCGGGCGGCCAGGCGCACCACTTCCTGCACCTCGGCGATGCTGCCGGGCAGGACCACGGCGCAGGGCGCAGGCGGGTAGAAGCGGGTCCAGTCGCGACCGTAGTGCTGCAGGGAATCGGCGTCGGTGAGCACGCGCTCGGCGCCGACGATGCCCTCCAGCTCAGCGCGCAGGGCGGGGTCGATTTCGGCCAAGAAGGGGGTCCTCCGGTATTTTTCACGCGCCGCTGAATCAGCGGCCGCGTATGGTAACATACGCGCCTTTTTTCCCTGCCCCCGATCCCCCCCGGGGACGAATATTTCACAGGATTGACGACTCATGGCCAGACAGTCACTGCCCAAGGAAAAGATCAGGTTCCTGCTGCTGGAGGGCATCCACCCCTCCGCCGTCGAGACCCTGCAACGGGCCGGCTACACCAACATCGAGGCGCACGCCAAGGCCCTGCCGACCGAGGAATTGAAGGCGGCCATCGCCAATGCCCATTTCGTCGGCCTGCGCTCGCGCACCCAGCTGACCGAGGAGGTCTTCGAGGCGGCAAAGAAACTGGTCGCCGTGGGCTGCTTCTGCATCGGCACCAACCAGGTGGACCTGAAGGCCGCCACCAAACGCGGCATCGCGGTGTTCAACGCGCCGTTTTCCAACACCCGCAGCGTGGCGGAACTGGTAATCGCCGAGGCGATCCTGCTGTTGCGCGGCATCGCGGAGAAAAACGCCGCCGCCCACCGCGGCGTGTGGCTGAAGTCCGCCACGGGTTCCTACGAGATCCGCGGCAAGAAGCTGGGCATCATCGGCTACGGCAATATCGGCATGCAACTGGGCGTGATCGCCGAGAGCCTGGGCATGCAGGTGCAGTTCTTCGACGTGGTCAACAAGCTGCCGCTGGGCAATGCACGCCAGGTGCCCAGCCTGAACCAGCTGCTGGCCTCCTCTGACGTGGTCACCCTGCACGTGCCGGAAACCGCTGCGACCAGGGACATGATCGGCGCGGAGCAGCTGGACCAGATGCGCGAGGGCTCGATCCTGATCAACGCCTCCCGCGGCACCGTGGTGGATATCGACGCGCTGGCGGACCGCCTGGAGTCCGGCAAGCTGGCCGGTGCCGCCATCGACGTGTTCCCGGTGGAGCCGCGCTCCAACGACGACGAGTTCGTCTCGCCCCTGCGCCGCTTCGACAACACCTTCCTGACGCCCCACATCGGTGGCAGCACGGTGGAAGCCCAGGAAAACATCGGCATGGAAGTGGCGGAAAAGCTCGCCCGCTACTCCGACAACGGCACCACCACCTCCTCGGTGAACTTTCCCGAGGTCGCGCTGCCCGAGCATGCCGGCTGCCACCGCCTGCTGCACCTGCACCACAACGTGCCGGGCGTGATGAGCGCCATCAACAGCGTGTTCTCCGAGACCGGCGTCAACGTCTCCGCGCAGTTCCTGCAGACCAACGAGGCCATCGGCTACGTGGTCATCGACGTCGACGCCGAATACAGCGACAAAGCGCTGGAAAAACTGGCAGCGGTCGAGGGCACGATCCGCACTCGGGTGCTGTTCTGAGGCGACGCTGACGGGGTAGCGGCAGTACACGTCCAGGTGGCATGATCGGACCGTGGCTAACGACAAGAACCAGTTCATCGCCGAACTCGTGGCGCAGAACCAGACGGCGCTGGAGAAATTCCTGGCGCAGCGCCTGGACAGCCGCGAGGACGCAGCCGAGATAGCGCAGGAGGCCTTCCTGCGCCTGCACCGGCTCGACAATCCGGAGCAACTGGACAACGCCCGCGCCTACCTCTACCAGGTGGCCGGCAACCTGGCCATCGACCAGTTGCGCAGGCGCAAGCTGTACTACCGGTTCCTCTCCGGAGAGGTGCTGGAACAGGGAGAAGCCGACGGGCCGGAGAGCACGGCTTCCGAGGCGTCCCCGGAGCAGCTGCTGGTGGCGACCCAGCGGTTGCAGGCGGTCAACGCGGCCATCGACGAGCTGCCGTTCAAGGCCAAGCAGGCCTTCCTGCTGCACCGGCGCAGCGGCCTGCCGTACAGCGTGATCGCTGAACAGCTGGAGGTCTCGGTCTCCAGCGTGGAGAAGTACATCCTGCAGGCCCTGCGCCGCTGTCGAGAAGCGCTGGAGGTCCTGGAGGCAACGGGGGAATCGCGTTGAAAAACCGGGACCCGATCCCCATTTTTCACACTTTCCCGATTGAGGAAAAGCCGGCCTCAACCGTTATATCGGTACAAACAAAGAATCCGGATTACAACGCTCCGCAAGGCGACCCCCCGGACAACTGTAGGGAAGAGCAGTTTGGACACCACTGGTAAGGACAAAGGTCACGCGCCCGACCAGGCACTGGCATGGATTGCCCGCCTGCGCGCAGATACCGTTTCCGCGGCGGACAGGCAGGCTTTTGCCCTGTGGCTGGCCGAGGACGACGCGCATGTCCGCGCCATGGACGAAGCGCTCGAGCTGTGGGAGGAACTGGGCGACATGGTCGCGGTCGAGGCGGCCAACGACGCCATCGAGCCGACCCGCCGCACCCGCCGCTGGCTGCTCGCCGCCGGTGCAGCGGCCGCCAGCGTGGTAGCCGCGCTGTTGCTGGCCCCGCAGTTCGACCGCCAGGTAGAGCCCGCACAATTCCAGAGCGCCATGGGTGAGCGTCGCAGCGTCGAGCTGCCCGACGGCTCGAAAGCCCTGCTCAATACCAATTCCGCCATTCGCGTCAGCTACAGCGACGATGAACGGCATATCGAGCTGAAGCGCGGCGAGGCCTGGTTCCAGGTCCACAAGGACACCGCCCGGCCCTTCAATGTCGATGCCGGCGGCGCGCGCGTGACCGCCCTGGGCACGGCATTTGACGTATACCGTAAAGGCAAGGCCACCGAAGTGACCGTCACCGAGGGCGTTGTCCGTGTCACCGAACTGAACACCAGCGGTATCCGCATCCCCAGCAGCGAGGTGCTGCGCAAGGACCAGCATTTGCGCGCCAGCCCGGAAGGCTGGAATGTAGGTGTCACCGATGACGTGGAGCGCAAGCTGGCCTGGCGCGAGGGCCGGCTGGTGGCCAGGTCCATGCCCCTGCCGCAGCTGATCGCCGAGCTCCAGCGCTACCAGGACACATCCTACCTGCTGGCAGACCCGGAGCTGTCCGCACTCACCGTTTCCGGCGTCTTCGACCTCGACCAACCCGCCACCATCGTGCGCGCCCTGGAACTGAGCCTCAATATCGAGGCCAGGCCCCTGGATGGGCACACCGTACAGTTGCTCAAAAAAGACCGGTAGGCTATAACGGGCCATCGGGTTGTCCCCGGCCGCACTAGCGGCCCGGGCCTGCCATGCGAGGGCCCACTGATCCCAGGGAAGCGGCGGGCCTGAAACCTTACCAGGATTTATGGGTCGCGGACCGCCGCACCCGGACTGTCTATGCTTACCGTGTCCGCGCCAGTACCGGTCAGTTCTCCGGGCACCCTAGCTGTTGCGCGATCGGCACTGTTTGCAGCCTGCCTCGCCCTCGGCGTGGGTCAGCCCGCCCGGGCCGACTCCCAGGAGCCGGTGCACTTCCTGGTGAACGCCCCGCAGCTCTCCAGCGCCCTGATCCAGCTGAGCAAGCAGAGCGGACTATCCATCGTATTTTCCGACCAGGCCACCAGGAACCTGCCCGCGCAGGAACTGGTGGGTAACTACAGCGTCGCCGATGCGCTGGACCGGTTGCTGAGCAAGTCCGGGCTGGCCTGGCAGCTGGTCGACAATGCGGTGATCGCGGTTTACCCGCACGGCTGCGAGGGCCCGGGCGGGACCTGCCCCACGCCGCAGGAGATGCTCGACCGCTACCCGGTGTACGTGCCCGGACTGGAAGAGACCTACGTCTACGGGACACGGGTCACCGGCTCGCGCATCCGCCGCGCCAGTTATACCGGCGGCGCGCCGGTGGATATCCTCGCCGGCCCCGAGATCGAGCTGAGCGGCGCCCAGAGCCTGGGCGAGCTGCTCAAGTTCGTCCCGGCGGTCTCCGGCAACGCCACCAGTACCGCCATTTCCAACGGCGGTGACGGCACCGCGACGGTCACACTGCGCGGCTTGCCGGCCAACAACACCCTGGTGCTGATCAACGGCAAGCGGGTGGCCAATGACGGGCTCGCCGGGGACTCCGTGGACCTCAACAGCATCCCGCCGGCGGCGGTGGAACGCATCGAGATCCTCAAGGACAGCGCGTCGGCGATTTACGGCTCGGACGCCATCGCCGGCGTCGTCAATGTCATTATGAAACGGGACTTCCACGGCTTTCTCGCCGAGGGGTTCTACGGCGAGACCGAGCGCGGCGACCTGCAGACCACCACCGAGACCCTGCAGTACGGCACCGGCCTGCCGGAGGGTTCATTCTTCATCAGCGCCTCGCGCTACCAGCAGGACCCGATCTACAGCCGCGACCGCCGCATATCGCAAAGCGCCGACACCCGCTCGCTGGGCGGCACCGACCAGCGCTCCAGCGCGACGCCGGACGCCCGCATCACCCTGCCCGACGGCCAGACCGTGATCGCCACCCCCGGCGGCTACCGCCCGGCGACCCTGGAAGACCTGTTCAACTACCAGGCCTACACCACTGCGGTGGTGCCTTTCGAGCGCTACAGCATCTACTCGAACGCCAGTTACGACTTCGCCGACTGGCTGACGGGCAGCCTGGACTTTACCTATATCGATACCGACGCCGAGGCGACGCTCGCACCCGCCCCGGTGTTCACCGGTTTCGAGCAGGAACCTCTGGTGGTCGCCGCCGACAACCCCTACAACAGCTTCGGCGTCGACCTCACCGATGTGCGCAAGCGCCTGGTCGAGTTTCCAGACCGGCGCCAGCGCAATGAATCCCAGGTATTTCGCGTCGGCGCCAACGTCGAGGGGCTCTGGTCGGACTGGAGTTGGGATTTCAACAGCAACTGGAGCCGCAGCGAAGCCACGGAAACCGACAGCGGCATCGTCAATGCCGACCACCTGCGCCGGGGCATAGGCCCGGCCGCCGACTGCCAGGGCCCGCCCGCCGACAACTGCGTACCCATCGACCTCGTCGGGCCCGCCGGCAGCATGACCCCCGACCAGGTCGGGTACATCATGGCGACTGGGCAGATCAGCGGCTACTCCGAACTCTACGGCCTGGGCTTCAACCTGTCCCGCGCCTTTCCCGGCCTGCCCGCAGGGCGCACCGACCTGGCCATCGGCTACGAGTACCGCAACGAGAGCACCCGCAAGCGCCCGGGCCCGCTGCTGGCCAGTACGGGTACCATCGGCTCGACCAACTTCCAGCCTACCGAGGGCAGCCGCACGGTTTCCGAGTTCTACCTGGAGAGCATCGTACCGGTGTGGAAAAGCGCGGACGGACTTGCCAACTTCGACCTCGAAGCCGCTGTGCGCTACTCCGAATACAGCGACTTCGGCGCCACCACCAACCCCAAGATCGCCCTGCGCTACCGGCCGGGCCCGGCCCTGCTGCTAAGGGCCAACTACGCTGGCGGCTTCCGCGCACCCAGCCTGAACGAATTGTACGAGGGCGTCACCGAAAACCAGTCGTTCATCGACGACCCCTGTACGCTGGCGGCCAATGTGGGCGTCCTTCCCGGCTGTACGCAGCAGGCGGACCCCAGCCGCAACCAGTTCCTCACCCTGCAGGGGGGCAACCCGGACCTGCAACCGGAATCCTCCAACAGCTACAGCCTGGGGCTGGTGTTTACGCCGGCGCAATTGCAGGGACTGGCGCTGACCGCCGACCTGTTCCGTATCGAGCAGGAGGACGTGGTTTCCTCCAGCGCCCAGTTCATCGTCGACCAGAACGCGCGCAACGGCAGTTTCGCCAATCGCGTGCAGCGCGACGCGATGGGCAACCTGACCCTGGTGAAAGCCAGCAACCTGAATATCGGCAGTCGCAAGGTGAGCGGTGCGGACTTCGGCCTGGACTGGCGCCTGCCCGCCGGCCGCTGGGGCCAGTTCAGTGTCAACGGCAGTACCAGCTGGATCGCGGAATACCTCGCCCGCCTCGACGCCGACGCCCCGCAGATCGACCTCTCGGGTACCTTCCGCGACGAGGCATCCGAGGGCCTGGGCGGCATACCCGAGTGGAAGGCCCAGCTCGGGCTGCGCTGGACCCGGGACCGCTGGCGCGGCAGTTACCAGATTCACTACGTGGACAGCATGCTGGAACAGGTGCCGGACAGCACCCGCACCCGCCACATCCAGTCCTGGATGGTCCACGACGTGCAGATGAACTACACCTTCAACGTACTCGACGGGCTGCGCCTGTCGCTGGGTGTCGACAACCTGTTCGACGAGGACGCGCCGTTGGCCACATCGGCCTTTAACGATAACATCGACGGCCGTACCCACGAACTCAAGGGGCGCTACTGGTACACCCGCCTCAGCCAGCGCTTCTGAATAAAAGGCCCATCACATGCGCAAGCTCTGCCTGACCCTGCTCTTTCTCTGCCCGCTGGCGTCACATGCCGACGACAGCAATTTCCCCGGCGTCGAGGGCCTCATGACTCCCGAGGAATACCAGGCCGCGGGCATGGACACCCTCAGCGAGGAGCAGCGCAAGGCGCTCAACGCCTGGCTGATCCGCTACACCGCCTGGGAGGCCCCGGCCCAGCGCAGGCAGTCGGTGGAAGTGAAAGAAGAACTCAAGGAGGATATCGTCGCCAACGTGCAGGGGGCCTTCTCCGGCTGGAGCGGCAAGACCCGTTTCGTGCTCGATAACGGGCAGGTCTGGGAGCAGCGCATCGGTGGTCGCTTCGTTTACAACGGCAGCGACAAACAGGTGAGCATCAGCAAGAATTTCCTCGGTTATTACATCCTCGAGCACGTCGCATCCGGCCGTACGGTTGGCGTCAAACGCATCGACTAATCCCTTTATTTCAGGGACTTAGCGCAAGTTCCTTGCTCCTGATTTCGGTACTTTGACAAGTTCCCGGATCATTTTGTGAATATTTCACAAATGTGACAGGGGGCTTGAGGAACGCCCCGAAATATTCGTTTAAAGTGAGTGTACAGTGGCTATCCGCGGCCACCTCACATCAAAGCATGCTTAAACATGAAACAGGGGTAATCCTATGTTGAGAAAAAATCGTCTCACTCTGGCGGTATCTACCGCTATGGGGCTGAGCGCGGCGGTACTGGCGCCAAACTTCGCCCACGCACAAGATCAAAAGGAACAGGTAGAAGAAGTTATCGTTACCGGTTCCCGCATCGCCCGCCCGGACCTGGACAGCGCCAGCCCGGTCAGCGTAATCAACCGCGACGAAATCAAGGTAACCGGCCTGACGGACGTCGGTGACCTGATCCAGAGCATGCCTTCCATGTCCGGTTCTCCGATCGGCACCACCACCAACAACGGCGGTAACGGTAGCGTACAGATCGACCTGCGCGGCATGGGCGTCGACCGCACCCTGACCCTGGTCAACGGCATGCGGACTGTTGACGGCGGCGACTACCAGACCATCCCCTCGGCGATGATCGAGCGTGTCGACATCCTGAAGAACGGTGCATCAGCTGTTTACGGTGCTGACGCAGTAGCCGGTGTTGTGAACATCATCACCCGCAAGAACTTCGACGGTGTCGAGATCGAGGCGCAAACCGCCGACTTCTTCGACATGGACTCCGGTCGCCAGGACACCATCAGCCTGGTAGCTGGCAAGACCTTCGACGGCGGCCACATCATCTTCGGCGGTGAATTCGTCACCCAGCAAGAGGCCTTCCAGTCCGACGCGCCGTGGGACTTCTTCCAGAACTCCTACTACATCTATCCGGAAGGTTGTGAAAACCAGGTAGCCAAGCCCTATGACGGCACCCCGAGCGGCGGCTGCTATCCGCTGGGCTCCTCGCGGATTCCGGAATCACGCCTGGCCTTCACCACCCAGGGCACCTTCATGAACGAAGGCGCCGGCCTGGTACCGTATGACGGACGCACCTACAACTACGCGCCGGTCAACTACATCCAGACCCCGTACGACCGTACCAACTTCTTCATGGACGGCGAGTTCGCGATCAACGACAAGGTCACCGCGTTCACCGAGATTCGCGCCAACCTGCGTAAATCCGCACAGGAACTGGCCCCGCTGCCCTACGACTCACGTCCTGGCCTGGATCCGGGCTACAACGGCTTCTATGTTGACGCCGACGGCGTGACCCAGTCCTACAGCGGTATCTCCCAGGACAACTACTACCTGGTGAAAGCCGCCCAGGCTGCCGGCCTGGCGCCGGAGCCGGTCATCGACGCCCGCCGCCGTATGGTTGAGACCAACCGCCGCTTCGAACAGGACATCACCCAGGTTGAAGCCATCATGGGCTTCAAGGGCGAGTTCCACGATGTCAACTGGGAACTGGTTTACAACCGCGGCCGCCGCTCGCGCACCGACCAGGACTTCGGCCAGTTCGCCGGTAACGAGCTCGGCAATGCCCTCGGCCCATCAGCCGACCTGAACGGCGACGGTGTCCCCGAGTGTTACTCCGACATCAACGACCCCGGCACCCTGATCCAGGGCTGTGTACCGTTCAACATGTTCGGCGGCGCCTACAGCGTTACCCAGGACATGATCGACTACGTCAGCGCCGACCTGACCGACCACTACACCACCGACCTCGAAACCCTCGACTTCAACCTCTCCGGCTCCGCGTTCGCACTGCCGGGCGGTGACCTGGGCTGGGCGGCAGGTGTCGGCTACATCGGCCAGAAGTACAAGTACTCTCCGGACTCCGGCAAGCAGACCGGCGCGGTAACCGGTAACAAGGGTGCAGGCACCTCCGGTTCACTGTACAACACCAACTTCTACGGTGAGGTCTACGCGCCGCTGCTGGACAACGGCTCGCAGTCCCTGAGCATGACCGCCGGTATTCGCTACGACGATTACGACGCGTTCGATCCGGAAACCACCTGGCAGCTGGGCGTCGAGGGCAGCCTCGTCGAGTCCTTCAAGCTGCGCTTCAGCACCGGCACCGTGTTCCGCGCGCCGACCCTGAGCGACCTGTACGGCGGCCTGGTTGACGACTTCCCGACTTACGTCGACCCCTGTGTGACCACCGGCGCCCTGCCGGCTGGCTGTGCAAGGCCGGGCATCCAGACGGATACCCAGGTACCGGCCAAGTCTGGCGGCAACCCGGACCTGAGTCCTGAAACCGGTGACACCATGACCTTCGGTGCGGTCTGGACCCCGGAACTCTTCGGCGGCGACTTCTCGCTGACCGTTGACTACTGGGAAACCCAGATCAAGGACGGCATCAGCTCGCTGGGCGTACAGTTCATCCTGGATGACTGCTACGTGAACCAGAACCAGTCAGCATGTGACCTGATCACCCGCCGCGCGGACTACTCTGTCGGCCAGATCATCGACACCCAGCTGAACGTCGCGGAGCAGGGCGCCAACGGTGTTGACACCGAAGCGCGCTACACCATCGACACCGGCCTGGGCCAGTTCCGCGGCACGCTGCTGTGGTCACACCTGAACGAGCGTACCAAGAAGGCCTACCCGGGTGCTCCGGAAGAAGACCTGTCCGGCCGCTACACCGACCCGACCGCTCAGGACGGTGGTGCCTACGCTGAGGACAAGCTCAACTACACCATCAGCTGGTACTGGAACAACCTGACCGTCTCCTACCTGGGCGAGTACATCAGCGAACTGGACGCGGATACCTTCTGTAACTGTGACAGCGACGGCAACCCGTCCAACAACACTGCAGACGGCTCCTACATCCAGAAGATCGACGATGTCCTGTACCACGACCTGGTCGTGAACTACAGCTTCGACTGGAGTGCTGGCAATACCGCGATCACCGCCGGTATCACCAACATCACCGACGAAGAGCCTCCGTACATCGAGATCGGCTTCAACGCGACCACCGACCCGTCCACCTACCGGATGTTCGGCCGCGGTTACTACGTACGCCTGACCCAGACTTTCTAAGTCCGGTTCACGGCAACCCACAAAAAAGCCCGGCTCGAAAGAGCCGGGCTTTTTTTTTTGTAGGAGCGCTCTGTGCGCGCGATCAGATCCCGCGCGGTGTTCGATCGCGCGCACAGCGCGCTCCTACAGGGCGTTTCCGTTGGAGTCGAGGATGCCGGCGTCAACCAGTGCGCCCAGCAGCGGCTGCAATTGCTCGCCGTAAGCTCTCCACAACCCGACCGAGCGATTGTGCACAGGCTGCCTGACCTGCACCGCGCTGGCGCTGTTGGTCTGCTTGCGGTTGGCCTGGAGGTCGAGCAGGCGTTCGTCGAAGGGCAGGCCGAGGCGCGCGAACAGAATCCTGGCCTGGGCGCTGCTGTCGGCGACAAAGTCCTCGTAGCTCACCTCGACCAGCCTCTCACCCAGGCGCTCGCGCCAGAAGTCCATCAGCCGGCGATAGGCCAGGTAATAGGCTGCGAGATCCTGCAGGGTGTAGGCAAAGCGGAAAAACGGCTGCTTGAACAGCGCCAGGCAGACATCCAGGGGATGGCGGGTGACATGCAGCAATTTCGCGCGCGGCAGGCTGCGCGCAATCAACTCCATGTACAGGTAGTTTTCCGGCAGCTTCTCGACAAAATAGTCCCGTCCGCCGAGCAGGTGCGCCACCAGTTCCAGGTAGCGCGCACCGACCTTCCCGGGCGGCGCGCCCAGTGCGCGGGGGAGGGTATCGATCGACGGTATGGCCAGTGGCGCCAGGCCGGCACACTCCTGCATGGCGACCTGGAAAAAAAACGTCTCGTTGACGGTATCCACCTGCGGGTGGTTCGAGAGCAGGCGCTCGATCAGCGTGGTGCCCGAACGCGGCAGGCCGGTGACGAAGATCGGTGCGGGCCCTTCGGGTCCCGCGTCCGGGGAAACCGGTGCTTGCGCGGAAAAATGCGCGATGGTGGTTTCGATCTGGCGCAGGTCCGATGCGACTTCGTAACTGCCGTTGGCGCGGGCCTGCCGGCCTCCCTCCAGGAAGTGCTCGAAAGCGCGCACGTATTCGCCGCGATCTTCGCAGGTCTTGCCGATGGCGTAGTGCAGCAGCACCGCGTCCTGCCCGGGAGGAACTGAGGCAAGGGCGGACTCCATCTGCGCCAGGTGCGGCGTGTCCGGTGCGGATTCCAGCCGCGCCAGCTCGAAGTGCGCCTGCTGCGCACCCGGGCTGATCTCGATCATCTTGCGATACAGCGCCAGCGCCGCGTCGACATTGCCCAGGGCAATCTCCGCTTCCGCCAGGTTGTACCAGAGCGCGGGTTTCAGCTTGTTGTTGCGCAACAGGAGCACCAGCCACTGGCGCTGCTGTTCGATGCGCGCCAGGCGCTGGCAGCAACCCGATACGCGCTCGATCTGTTCCACCGAGAGCTGGCCGCCCACCGCGTCGATGTTCGCTGCCGCGAGACTGTACTCCCGCGCGGCCAGCGCACACTCCACCAGCAACAGCCGCGCCTCGGGGTTGTCCGGCTGCAGCGCCATGGCGCGCTTGAGCGCGGGCAGCGCCCTGGCCGGCTCGCGCTGGCTCAACAGCGAGCCCTGCATCAGCCAGGCCATGCCCTCGTCGGGATACTCCGCTGCCCAGTCGGCGCAGAGTTTCAGCGCCTTTTTCGACTGCTGGTTGCGAATCAGCTTCAGGGCGCGCTTGTGATAGTCGCCGCTGCTGTAGCGCATGTTCACTCGAACCCGATGCTGTTGGCTTCGAATATACGCCGCAGGGGTTCGAGCTGCTCGCTGAAATGGCGCCAGCGGCCCACGCTCTTGTCGTGGATTTTCTCGCGGACCTGCACCGAGCTGGCGGTCGTAGTGGCCGATTCCACCCGGTGGAAATCGAGGCAGGCGGGCTCGAAGGGCAGGTCGAGGAAGTCCAGCGCGGCGCGCAGTTGTGCTTCCGGATTTGCCACCAACGCCTCGTAGCTCATGCGATGGAGCTGGTCGGGGCCGATGTGGGTGCCCCAGTGGGCGAGCATCTCCTCGTAGTGAACGTAGTAGTTGCCGAGGTTTTCGAGATCGTAGGAGTACTTGTAGGCCCAGGTGAACACCTGCTTGTACATGGCGAAGCAGGCATCCATGGGGTTGCGGTCCACGACGATGATCTTCGCGTCCGGGAACGCCTTGACGATCAGGCCGAGAAACAGCGAATTGTAGGGCAGCTTCTCGATGAAGTAGCGCGTGTCATCCAGCCGGTAGGCCAGGCGCTGCAGGTAAAAGTCCGCGATCTCCTGGCTGTCCGCCCGGGCGGCACCCTCGATCATCGCCGCGGTCAGCTGGCGGTGATCGGCGACGCCGCTCTTCATGCGCACGGTGATCGGCAGGAACTGCGTCTCGCCGACACTCTGCACCTGCGAATGGGCGCCCAGCATGCGCTCGGTCAGGGTGCTGCCGGTGCGCGGCAGGCCCAGGATGAATACCGGCCTCGGGCCGGCCGCGACCGTCGCCGCGGGCTTGTCGCGGAACCACTGGGCATCGCAGCTGTTGATACCCGCGTCGATCAGGCCGAGATCCTCGTCCAGTTTGTAGTCCGACGCGCGGGTCGCTGCATCGCCTCCGAGTTTGTAATAGTGGAAGGCGCGCTCCCACTCGCCGAGATCCTCATACTCCTTGCCCAGCGCGTAATACATGAAGATGTTCTGCTCGTCGGGCCTGGGGTTGGCCGCGAGGGAGTCGAGCATCGCGTCGATATGGGAGGTGTCCACCGCGGTGCGCATCCGCGACAGCTGGTAGTGGTTGCGCTGGTGGTGGGGGTTTGCCTCCAGCAGCCCGGTGTAGAGCTGCGCCGCCCGGTCGATACTGCCAGTAAACACCGAGCAGGCCGCCAGGTTGGCCCGGAACAGGTCGATCTCCGGCTGCAGGCGCACCGCCTGCTCGTACAGGTCCTGCGCCTGTTCGGGCATGCCGATATTCACGTAGCAGGTACCGGCCATGTCGAGGTAGCGCGGGCTGTTGCCCAACTGCTCCCGGTAGCGGTCCAGCAGCTCTCGGCACTTACCGTTTTCCTTGGTCACCGTGTAGCAGTCGGCCAGTTCGATCGCGGCGTCGTAGCGGGCCGGGTCCAGCTCCAGCGCCGCCTGCAGGGCCTCGACGGCCTTGTTGGGGCGCTGCGCGGCCTTGTAGACCTTGCCGTAGAGGAAATGCCCCTCCGGGTGTTGCGGCGCATTCTGCAGCAGGGCCACGGCGGCCTGCTCGACGGTGGACCAGTCGCCCCTGGCAATGGCGGCCCGCGCCGCCTGGGTGAGATTCTCGATAGGGATAGTCATGCGGATCTGCTGAAAATTATGGATTTCCCGCCACGGCGGAATTTTGAGAGGATAGAGCAATGCCCGCGACAAAGCGATAGCAAGCAAAGATGGACATACTCTCTGCCTTCGTCACCCTGCTGTTCGTCATGGATCCGCTGGGCAATATCCCGGTGTTTCTCGCGGTGCTCAAGGATGTGGACCCGGCGCGACGCCAGCGGGTGCTGGTGCGGGAATTGTGCATTGCGCTGGTGGTACTGCTGATCTTCCTCTGGGCAGGCGGCGCGCTGCTCGACCTGCTCGGCCTGCGCCAGGAATCGATCAGCGTGGCCGGCGCCATCGTGCTGTTCCTGATCGCGCTGCGCATGATCTTCCCCTCGCCGCACGGCATCATGGGCCCCCAGCCCGATGGCGAACCCTTCATCGTGCCGCTGGCGATCCCCATGGTCGCGGGACCCTCGGCGCTGGCCATCTCGATGTTGCTGGTCACGTCCAACCCGGGGCGGATGCTGGAGTGGACGCTGGCCCTGGTCGGCGCCTGGGCGGCCACCGCCATTACGCTGATGTTCTCGCCGCTACTGCTGCGCGCACTGGGCGCCCGCGGCCTCACGGCTGTAGAGCGCCTGATGGGGATGATCCTGGTGATGATCTCGGTGCAGATGTTCCTGCAGGGGGTGCAGCATTTCCTCGGCACCCCCGGAGGCTGAAGACCTCACTCCGCCTGCTTGAACAACAGGCTGAAGCTCACCGGCACCGCGGTGCTGATGCTCTTCAGGCTGGCCACTGCGCGCAATGCCTCGACACCGCCGGCCAGGCCGAAGTCCTCGGCGCGGATCACTACCGGATGCGGCGTCATCACCCGCATGCTGCCGCCGTCGCTGAACACCGTCACCGGTACGGTCAGGCTTTTCTCCATCCCGTGCAGCTCCAGCGAAACCGGGACTTCCGTGTTGACGGTGGCGCCCTTGGCAACCTCGTCGAGGATGGCCGGATCAACCTTGGTGCTGACCTTGGCGGTGGGGAATCTGGCGGTCTCGAACAGCATTTCCTTCAAGCGATCGTTGCGAATCGGGATCATGGTGTCCACGCTGTTCAGGTCGATGCTCAGCTGGATATCGCCGTCCTTGCCGATGTAGCCGACCAGGCTGTTGAAGTGGTGCGTCTCGGCGACCGAAGCGTTTTTATCCGAGATGAAGTAGAGACCGGAATGGGCGCTGTCCAGCTCCCACTGGGCCATGGCGGGGAGCGCAAATGCCAGCAGCATTGCTCCCAGGCCGACTTTCCTGAACACGATTCGCCTGAACATGACTCGCCTCCTGTCCCATGGACGGGGTTGAAAAGGAGGGCACACGATGACACATCTGCCCGGCCGCAGCCAAGCCCCGCGCGTCAGTGGATCTTGCGCGAGGCGGTCTCGCCGAACCAGGCGGTGAGGTCCTCCGAGGGGAGGGCCGGGGAAATCAGGAAGCCTTGGGCGACGTCGCAACCGATATCGCGCAGGACATTGAGCGAGCGCTCGTCCTCCACTCCCTCGGCGACAATCTGCATGCCCAGCTTGTGGCCCATCTCGACGATGGTTTCCACGAGCTTGCGGTCCACCTCGCTGTCGGCCAGGTTGGTGATGAAGGATTTGTCGATCTTGAGCTCGTCCACCGGCAGTTGCCGGAAATAAGCCAGCGAGGAATAGCCCGTGCCGAAGTCGTCGATTGCCACGCGCACACCCTTGTCGCGCAGTGCGCCCAGTACGCGCTTGCTGACCGCGATATCCTCCACCAGCGTGCCCTCGGTGACTTCCAGTGCGAGTTGGCTGTGGGAGCCGCCCCAAAGTGAAACCGCGGATTCGATGGCATAGGGAAAGCCGGGATCGAACAGCGTGATCGGCGAGACATTGATGGATACCCGCGCGCGGCCGCCCATCAGTGAGAGCCCGGAAGTCTGGCGCAACGCGGTGTGCACCACCCAGTCGGTTATTTCGTTGATCAACCCGCTGCTCTCCGCCAGCGGGATAAACACGTCGGGAGGCACAAACCCCTGCTGCGGGTGCTGCCAGCGCAACAGCGCCTCGAAACCACTGGTGGCGAAGTCCTGCAGGTTGATCTGCGGCTGGTAGTGCAGGCGAAACTGGTCCTCCTCCCGGGCGCGCTTGAGCTGGGAAACCAGCTGCCAGCGCTCGTGCCGCCGGTGGTGATCGCTGGCGGCGTGCAGGACGATGCCGGTTTCGTCCCCGGCCGCGGCCTGCAGGGCGGACTCCGCCGCCAGCCAGAGCTCGTCCGGGCTATCGCCATCGTCGGGATAGAGCGCCGCGCCGGCGATGGCTTCCAGGGAGATGCAATCGTCGGCGATCGTCCGCGGCTCGCGCACCGCCTCCAGCGCGCGCTCGATACCGATGCGCAGCAGCGCGGGGTACTTCACGGTGGGTACGATGAATCCAAAACAGGTGCCCGCGACGCGGTAGGGCCTGATCGGCTCGCGCAGCAGTTCGGCCAGGGCGTCAAAGACGCCGCCCAGCGTGGCGTCCCCGGCGTCGTAGCCAAAGCGTGTGTTGATCGCGTGGAAGGCGCGCAGCTTGACCAGTACTACCGCCATTCCACCGTCGCCAGGGCGCTCGCCCAGGGCCTGTGAAATCGCCAGCCGGAATTCCTCCCGCTGCAGCGTCAGCGCCATCGACGTCGCCCCCGGAACAACAAGTGGCCGCTCAAAATACCAGCTCGGCGGGATTGATGCCGTAATCCAGGGGCTCGATACCCTTGAGTACTTCGAGCGGCCGCCCCATGCCGTCCGCGGTCTCTTCCAGCAGGTTCACGTAGCTGCCCGGCTTGGCGAGTTTGCCGTCGGCGCCCAGCAACACCATGATACGCGGACGCAGGCGCCGGCGGCGGTGTTCGGTCACCACGATGCCGACCCTGCCGTCGGTCAGCGCCACGAAGGAGCCGACCGGGTAAATGCCCACCGCCTGAATGAACTCTTCTACCAGTTCGGACTGGAAGTCGACGTCACGCATGGTATAGAGCTTGGAAATGGCATCCGCGGGCGAGACTCCGCGCGCGTAGGCGCGGTCGCTGACCATCGCGTCGTAGCAGTCGACAATGCCCGCGATGCGCGCCAGCGGCGGGATTTCGCCACCGGCGAGCCCCTGCGGGTAGCCGGTGCCATTGTGTCTCTCATGGTGATGGGAAACGATGGAGATCACCTCGGGGGAAACTCCGGGAGATTTTTCCAGCAATTCCAGGCCCTGCTCCACATGGCTGCGAACGATGTCGATTTCTTCCGGCGAGAGCGGTGTGTTCTTGTTGAGAATGCGCGAGGAAATATTCAGTTTGCCCACATCGCACAGCAGCGAGCCCTGTGCCAGGGTTTTAATGTCCGGGATTGGCAGGCCGATCTGGCGGCCTACCGCCGCGGCCAGGATAGAACTGGCCATGGCGTGGGAGTAGCTGTAGCTGTCCTTGTTGCGAATCGCCGAGAGCAGCATGCAGGCGTCGGCGTTGCGCATGATACTGTCGACCACCTGGTCCACGGTCTTCTTGACCGACGCCATGTCGACGCGGCCGTTTTTCTCGATGCCGCGATACAGCTGGCCGACCAGCACTTCATAATCGTTGAAGACCTTCTCGGCAGTTTGCATCTCCTGCTCGAAAGTGAAGGTATCCTCGTAGGTCACCAGGGCCTTGCCGTTGAAGGTACGCGTGACGACGCGGGAGCGTCGGGCGCCGCCGTTGGGCAGGTGCGGGGCGTACTCCCCCGCCGGGCGCGTGCGGCCTATGTCCACGTCCACCGTGGTGCACAACTGGCGCAGCGCCGCCAGTTCTTCGACGGTCTTGATGGTGAATCCCTGCATAAGGAACGGCGTCTCGATCCATGGTCGATCGAGGTCCGCTACATACATACCCAATTGCAGGTCGTCGACATGGGTTCTGACAAATCTGGACATGAGTCCACCCTCAACCGGTCGATTGAGGAAGGCGGCTTAACATCGTGTAGACCCCCCCGGTCCGTACAGCCCTTTCACTTTTTTTTACGGGATGCGGTGTCCATAGCAACACCCCGCACTATTTGGGTCAGTATAGCGCGTCGATTACCCGCTCTATCCAGCAAAAAATCCCGAAAAAGTGATACGTGGCACAGATTTGGGGTAAAGCTCAGACTACCTCGGCCAGATCGCCCTTTTGCTCCAGCCAGGTTTTGCGATCCGCGGCGCGTTTTTTTGCCAGCAGCATGTCCAGCATCCCGTGCGTGCCATCGCCCGGATCGAGCACCAGTCGCACCAGGCGCCGCGTGTCGGGGTCCATGGTGGTTTCGCGCAGTTGCAGGGGGTTCATCTCGCCCAGGCCCTTGAAACGCTGGACATTCACCTTGCCTTTCTTCTTTTCCGCCTGGATGCGGTCGAGAATGCCCTGTTTTTCCGCCTCGTCCAGCGCGTAGAAGACCTCCTTGCCGATATCGATGCGGTACAGCGGCGGCATGGCGACATGCACGTGACCGGCGGAGACCAGCGCGGGGAAGTGGCGCACGAACAGTGCGCAGATCAGCGTGGCGATGTGCAGGCCGTCGGAGTCAGCGTCGGCGAGGATGCACACCTTGTGGTAGCGCAGCTCGGAGAGATCTTCGCTGCCGGGGTCGATACCCAGCGCTATCGAGATGTTGTGCACCTCCTGGGAGGCGAGAATCTCCTGCGAGTCCACTTCCCAGGTGTTGAGGATCTTGCCGCGCAGCGGCAGGATGGCCTGGAATTCGCGGTCGCGCGCCTGCTTGGCGCTGCCGCCGGCGGAGTCGCCCTCCACCAGGAACAGCTCGCCGCGGCTGGGATCTTCTCCCGAGCAATCCGCCAGCTTGCCCGGCAGGGCGGGCCCCGCCGAGACTTTCTTGCGCACGACTTTCTTCGCGCTGCGCAGGCGGCTCTGGGCGGAGCTGATGCACAGCTCGGCCAGTTTCTCCGCTTCCACGGTGTGCTGGTTCAGCCACAGGCTGAAAGCGTCCTTGGCCACGCCGGAGACGAATGCCGCCGCCTCCCGCGAGGACAGGCGCTCCTTGGTCTGGCCCGAGAACTGCGGGTCCGCCAGCTTGGAGGACAGCACATAGGCGCAGCGGTCCCAGATGTCGTCCGGCGCCAGTTTCACGCCCCGCGGCAGCAGGCTGCGCAATTCACAGAACTCGCGCATGGCGTCCAGCAGGCCGGTGCGCAGGCCGTTGACGTGGGTGCCGCCCTGGGCGGTGGGAATCAGGTTGACGTAGGATTCGGCGATGACCTCGCCGCCCTCGGGCAGCCACTGCACCGCCCAGTCCACCGCCTCGGAAGAGCCGCTGAAGCTGCCGGTGAAGGGCGGCTCGGGCACTACCGGAAAATCGATGGTGGCATCGGCCAGGTAGTCGCTGAGGCCGTCCTCGTAGTACCACTCCTGCGTTTCGCCCTTTTTCTCGTCGGTGAACTTGACCCGTAAACCGGGGCAGAGCACCGCCTTGGCACGCAGCAGGTGGGTCAGGCGGGATACCGAGAAATTGGCTGAATCGAAGTACTTCGGGTCCGGTGTGAAGGTCACCCTGGTGCCGGTGTTGCGCTTGCCGCAGCTGTCGATCACCTCGAGGTCGGCGACCTTCTCACCACCGGCGAACTTGATTCGGTGCACGCTGCCGTCGCGGCGGATATCGACGATCAACGATTGCGACAGGGCGTTGACCACCGACACGCCCACGCCGTGCAGGCCGCCGCTGAACTGGTAGTTCTTGTTGGAGAACTTGCCGCCGGCGTGCAGGGTGCTGAGGATGACCTCCACCCCCGGCTTGCCCTGCTCCGGGTGGATATCCACCGGCATGCCGCGGCCGTTATCGGCCACCGAGAGCGAGCCGTCGCGGTAGAGCACGACCTCGATGAGGTCCGCGTGCCCCGCCAGCGCCTCGTCGACGCTGTTATCGATGACCTCCTGGGCGAGGTGGTTGGGGCGGGTCGTGTCGGTGTACATGCCCGGGCGTTTGCGCACGGGCTCGAGGCCGGTGAGGACCTCGATATCTTCGGCGGTGTACTGGCTCATGCAGGCTCTGGATCAGGGTGGATAAATCTCGCCCCATTGTACATCGTAGGAGCCCGCTACGCAGGCGATAACGGTGAGGAATCGCGCGCGGCGCGCTCCTACAGGTAGCCGCCGGAATCCAGTTCGACGTGGAACTGCGCGTCGGTCACCCTGGATACGCCGCTCTCGATGGTGCCGTCGGCACACAGCTCCAGCCAGCGATAACCCGGCGGCAGGTCGTCAGCCTTGAAGTCGGTGCTTCCCGGGGCGAACTGCACGCAGGTCGAGGGCGAGGCCATCAGTGAAATGCCGCCGCGGCTGCGATCGATCTGCTGGTGCACATGGCCCCAGAGCACACCGCGCACGCCCTCGAAGGCTTCCAGCACTTCCCAGAACGCAGCGGCGTCGGCCACCATCTGCTGGTCGATCCACTCGCTGCCCACGGCCACCGGCTGGTGGTGCAGGCAGACCAGGCTAAAGAGGCCGCGCTGTTGCGCGCTTTCCAGCGCAGCCCGCAGCCGGTCCAGTTCCGCCGCGCCCAGTTCGCCGCCGACCTCGCCGGGAATCTGGGAATCCAGCATCAGGATCTGCCAGCTGCCGGCCAGCACTTCGCCGCAGAGCTCGCCTGTCGGCCCGACCACCGCCGCCATCTCCTCGCGGTTGTCGTGATTGCCGGGCAGCCACACGCTGGGCGCGGGGATTTGCCCGAGATAGTTGACCAGCCGCCGATAGGCGGACTGCGAACCGCGATCCGAGAGATCGCCCGTCGCCAGCACCAGGTCGATGGCCGCGCGCTCGCGAAGCACGCGCTCGATCACCAGGCGCAGCGAGCGGTCGGTATCCATACCCAGCAGGGTCCCGCCGGATTCGCGGCACAAATGGGTGTCCGTCAGCTGCACCAGCTTTACGCTGGCGCCTGCAGGCGTGATGCTACAACTTCGCTGGTCGTTTGCGGTTTCAGTCATGCTGACGGGTGGTCGGCGGGCTCACGCCCGTGTGCAGGGATTGCCCGAACTGCGGCCATTGGCCAGGCAGTATTCCAGCCAGTCGGCGAGGAAGCGATTCTGCTGCACTTTTTCGTCCTGCTGGAACATGTGTGGATTGGGGTAGGCGTAGCGCGGCTGGATTCGCCGGTGCGACTGGAAACTGCCCACCTCGAGCATGCCGGCATCGTGGTAGGCGCGCAGTTCGATGCGCAGGCTGCCCAACCAGCGATCGCCGGCATGGCGCTGGTGCAGGCAGAACATGGTCGTATAGCGGGAGCGGCCGGTCACTTCCAGGCTGACATGGGCAGTACCGACCGAGAATTCGCGCTTGTTGGATGCTTCGTAGTCCGGGAACAGGCTCATGAAACGCGCGTAATTGGCCTCGCAGACCGCGTGCAGCGCCGCCAGGTTCAATTTGCTCTGTCTATGCTTGGTGAACGGCAAACCCCGCTTCCCCCTGAGGGTCACGACTGCGTTGAATGCCCTTCTCGACGCGGTCTGTGACGTGGACACAACTTGAGTGTAACACTTATGATAACCACCGCTATGGCCAATTTTGCGCGGCATATCACACAATGCAAGACCGCGACAGGGCTGCTAAACTTGCGGCGCAGCGTACGCCGCCACGCGCGCGATCAAGAGGAAAAAGCATGAAACGTACCGGAGTTGCACTCCTGGCACTGAGCGTATCGCTGTCGGTGCTGCCAGCCCAGGCCGCTGAGTCCCTGATGGACATCTACGAGCAGGCGCTCGAAAACGACGCACAGCTCAAGGCGGAGGAAGCTCAGTTCCACGCCAATGCCGAAGCCAGGAACCTGGGCCTGGCAGCGCTGCTGCCGCAGGTAGGCGCGCAGTACTCGCACCAGGAGAACGACACGACGACCCAGGGCGAGAGCCTGGAACTCGGGCAGGACGGTATCGTCACCGTCGACACCAAGACCGACCTGGACACCACGACCAAGGGCTACCAGATCTCTTTCGACCAGGCGCTGTTCGACCTGCCGAAGTGGTTCACCTTCCAGCAGGGCAAGGAGCTCACCAAGGCCGCGGAAGCGACCTTTGCCGGCAACCAGCAGAACCTCATCGTACGCGTGGTGCAGGCCTACCTGGCGGTACTGCGGGCGCAGGACAACCTGGCGGCCTCCCAGGCCGCGGAACGCGCCTTCGAGCGCCAGCTGGAGCAGACCCAGCAGCGCTTTGACGTGGGCCTGATCGCCATCACCGATGTCTACGAGGCGCAGGCCGCCTACGACCTGTCCCGCGTCAACCGCATCGTCGACGAGAACAGCGTCGCGGTGGCGAAGGAACAGTTGTCCGTGCTCACCGGCAAGGAGCACGACAGCCTGAACGTGCTCGCCGACAACCTCGACATCAAGCCGCCGGAACCGATGGACCGCGCCGCCTGGGTGGACTTCGCGATGCAGAACAACTACGCGCTGAAAGCGGCGCGCTTCAACGAGGAGGCAGCGCGCCAGGCGTCGCACGCCAGCACCTCGCAGCATGCGCCCACCGTGAGCGGCAACTTCACCTACCTCGACACCGAGACCGACGGTGACCGAACCATCAAGCCGCCGACGGATTTCACCACCTCGCCCTACGCGCAGACCGACGGCAATCGCTGGGAAATCCGGGTGGAGTTGCCACTGTTCGCCGGCGGCGGCATCAGCGCGCAGCGCCGCCGCTCCGCGCAGGAGTACATCGCCGCGGAAGAGAACCGCATCAACCTGATGCGCAACACCGTGACCAATACCCGCAGCCTGCACATGACCGTGGTCAGCGACGTCAGCCGGGTGTCCGCGCGCAAGCAGAGCATCGTCTCCACCAAGAGCGCGCTGGACGCCACCCAGGCCGGCTACGAGGTGGGCACCCGCAACGTGGTCGACGTGCTGAATGCGCAGCAGACACTGTTTGCCGCCGAGCGCGATTACGCCAACAGCCGCTACGACTACATCGTCGACCTGCTGCAGCTGAAGGAGCAGGCGGGCCTGCTGAGCCCGCAGGACGTGGTCAACCTGGACTCCTACCTCGAGGAGCCGCCGCCTCCCACCGCGAGCACCACTACTACCAAGTAGCCTCGGCAGGCACGCTTACACGCCGGGCAACAGCCCGGCGATCATCTCCAGCAGCCTGTCGCGCGCACCCCGGTTGCGCGCGACTACCGCTTCTCCCGCACTGCCCATGGCTGCCCGCTCACCGGGGTTTTCCAGCAGGGCGCACACACAGTCTTCCAGTTGCGAGCCGTCCATCAACTGGCGCATGGCACCGGCCCCGGTGAGCAAGCGGGAAACCTCGGTGAAATTGAACATCTGCGGCCCGCAGACCAGCGGCACACCCCAGGCGGCGGCCTCCAGCGGATTCTGCCCGCCGTGGGGTATGAAGCTGCCGCCCACCACGCACAGGCTGGCGACGCCGCAGAACAGGCGAAGCTCGCCCATGGTATCGCCCAGCAGCACCGCGTGATCTGCACCGACGGTCTCACCGCTGGAGCGCCTGGCCACGGTGAAACCGGCGCTGCTGCAGAGTCGGTGAACCTCGTCGAAGCGCTCCGGGTGCCGCGGCACCAGCAGGCACAGCAGTTCCGGCTCGAGCTCCCGTGCGGCGGCAAAAGCCTGCAGTATCAGCGCCTCTTCACCACTGTGGGTACTCGCACCCAGTAATACCGGGCGCCCCAGCACCTGGCGCAGTTCCCGGGCCTGCTCGCGCAGGGCGGGATCGATGTCGAAATCGAACTTGAGGCTGCCGGTCACCTCAACCCGCTGCGGCGGCTGGCCGAGAGCAATGAAACGATCGGCGTCGTCGGGAGCCTGGCAGGCCACCGAATCCAGCGCGCTGAACACCGCCCGGGTAAAGCGCGGCAGGCGACCATAGCGGCGCGCCGAACGGGCAGACAGGCGGGCGTTGGCCAACAGGATGCGGCAGCCCCGCCGGCGGCTGTGATGGAGCAGGTTGGGCCACAACTCGGTCTCCAGCAGCACCAGCAACTGCGGCTCTACGCGGTCGAGAAAACGGCGGACGGCGCCGGGCAGGTCCCAGGGGCAGTAGACGTGGAATACCCGGTCGCCGAACAGGGCGCGCACCCGCTCCGAGCCGGTCGGCGTGGTGGTGGTGAAGACCAGCGCGCTGCCGGGGTAGCGCGCCAGCAACTCCTCCACCAGCGGCGCGGCCGCCAGGGTTTCGCCAACCGACACTGCGTGAATCCAGAGCACCGGTTGTGCCAGCGGCGGCGCCGGGAAACACCCGAAGCGTTCGGCGAGGCGCCGGCGGTAGGCGGGAGCGCGGCGGGAGCGCCAGAGCATGCGCAGCAGGATTGCCGGCATGAGCAGATACAGCAGCGCGCTGTACACATGGCGCATGTTGGGACGGCTCCCGGCCTCGATACCAGTGCGCAGGATAGCGCAAGCGCAGGTCGCTTGCCTCTGTCCGGCAAACCCGCTAACTTGCCCTGCCGTCGCAAGCGCAGGCCCCAGCATGATTCCCGACCTACCCGCAGACATCGAACAGGTGAAGGGTTTTCTCTCTCCCGGCGAGGGCGACGCGCTGTACCGCCACGCCCTGCAGGCGAGCGAGGGCGGCGCCGTGCTGGAAATCGGCAGCTATTGCGGCAAATCGACTATCTACCTTGGCCTGGCCTGTCGCGCCCGGGGCTCCACGCTGTTCGCGCTGGACCATCACCGCGGCTCCGAGGAGCACCAGCCCGGCGAGTTCTTTCACGACCCGGAACTGTTCGACGCCGGGGAGGCGCTGTTCGACAGCTTTCGCGAGTTTCGCCGCAACATCCGCAGGGCCGGGCTGGAGGATACTGTGGTTCCGGTAGTGGCGGGCTCGGCTGCCGCAGCCCGGCACTGGCAGACGCCGCTGTCCATGCTGTTCATCGACGGTGGACACAGCCTGGACGCGGCGCTGGAAGACTACCGCTGCTGGAGTTCGCAGCTGATGCGGGGCGGAATTCTGGCCATTCACGACCTCTACGACGACGCCAGTACTGGCGGGCAGGCGCCGCTGGCCATCTACCGGATGGCACTGGATTCAGGTCTCTATGAAAAGGTCGAGCGCGTCGACAGCCTTGGGGTGTTGCGGCGCCTGTAGGAGCGCGCTGTGCGCGCGATTCGCGCGTGCGACTGATCGCCTGCGTAGCAGGCTCCTACGGGAGGGGGCGGGAGCTGATGCGCCGCGCGTCCTCGCCGAGCAGGTTGACGCTGCAGAAGAGTTCCGCCGCCGGGGTGTGCAGGGTCAGGGCATCCGCCGCCAGCAGGATGGCTGCGGCGGTCCAGGTGGGCTTCTCGTCCGGCCAGAACAGGTCTTCCACCATCTGGTAGCCGGTCCAGTAGGCGCCGTCCGGCAGGCGCCACTGCTGCAGCCAGCTGTAGACTTCGACCGCGCGGGCGTGGTCGCCCGCCGCCAGCAGTGCCATTACCAGCTCACAGGTTTCCGCCACGGTCACCCAGGGTTCGTCTGATACGCAGCGACAGCCCAGCCCGTGCTCGACAAATTCGTCCCAGCGGTGCCGCAGCCGCGCGCGGGCTTCATCGCGACCCAGCACACCGGCCAGTACCGGGTAGAACCAGTCCATCGAGAAGCGCGCCTTGCTCTCCCAGGTGCGGTCGAATCGCTCCGGGCGCACCCGCAGGGCGTGGCCCAGCTTTTCACGCGCCGCCAGCCACTGGGGCCGCGCTTCGCCCAGGGTAATGGCGATATTGTGGGCGCACTCGAGGCTCTTGTGGATCGAGGAGCAGCCGGTCACCAGGGCGTCCCGCTTTGCCTGCCCGGCGGTGTCCACCGCCCAGTGAATATCGCCGTGCTCGGTCTGCAAAGAGAGCACGAAGCCAATCGCCCGGTCCACGGTCAGCCACATTTCGCGCAGGAATTCGCGGTCTTCAGTGATCAGGTACTGGTGCCAGACACCGGTGGCCACGTAGGCGACGAAATTGCTCTCGCGGCGCTCGCGCTTGTCCTCCACGCCCTCGCGATAGGATACCCACCAGCTGCCATCCTCCAGTTGGGTATCGCGCAGCCAGCCGTAGGCCTTTGCGGCGGCTTCGATCTCGCCGCCGATGGCCAGTCCCATCGCGGACTCCACGTGGTCCCAGGGATCGGCGTGGCCGCCCTCGAACCAGGGGATTTCGCCGCTGGGGCGCTGGTGCGCGAGGATGAACGCGACCGTCGGCCGCAGGAATTCTTCCGGGAACAGCCCGGGGCTAAGGTACAAACCGCTCACAGGGCCGCCTCCTTGCGAAAATACATCACCACGCTCTTGCCCATGACCGGGTTGAGCAGCTTCTCCGCCTGCCGCGTCAAGCGCGGTTTCTGCATGATGTCCCAGACCAGCAGGCGGTGGTATTGCCGCACCAGCCAGTGCTCGTCCCGGCGTTGCCAGAACAGGCACTTGAGCCACCAGAACGGCGCGTGCAGGGCGTGTGCCCAGTGGCGGTGATAACGGGAAAACCCGAGTTTTTCGATATCCTCGCGCAACGCCGCCGCGCGGAATATGCGAATGTGCCCACCCGGCGTGTTGTAGTAGCCCTCGCTGAGCATCCAGCAGAGTTTTTCCGGCCAGCGCCGCGGCACACTCGCGCAGAACAGGCCCCCGGGCTTGAGCACGCGCTCGATCTCGCGCAGCGCGGCCCGATAGTCGGGGATGTGCTCCAGTACTTCGCTGCAGATGATCTTGTCGAAGGTGTCATCGGCGAAGGGCAGGGCCAGCGCGCTGGCGGAGGACAGGCCGAAACTGCGGGCGCCGTCGCCGGGCTGGTCGAACTCGCGCATTTTCTCGCGCGTGGTGACCAGGTCCGCCAGCGACAGGTCGACGCCAATGGAATGCACCTGCGCCTCGAGGTAGGCGGAGATGACATGCCGGCCCTCGCCGCAGCCGAGGTCCAGTACGACATCGCCGGCGGCGAGCGGAAAGTGGGTGAAATCAACCGTCTGCACGTTGTACGACCGACCGGTAATACTCGCTCATCTGCTGCGCACAGCGCTGCCAGCTGAACTGCTGCAGGATGCGCTCGCGACCGGCGGCGCCGAGCCGGGCGCGACCCTCGGGATCGCGCAGCAGCGCGTCAATTGCATCGGCGAGGGCGCCGGCATCCCTGGCCGGCACGGTGACGCCGGCATCGCCGACCACCTCGGGCAGCGCGCCGCCATCGGTAGCCACCACCGGCACGCCGCACGCCATGGCCTCGCCCGCCGGCAGGCCGAAACCTTCGTAGACGGAGGGAACGACCGCAATGGTCGCCTCGCCGTAGTACTTCACCATGCGCTCGGTAGAGATGCCGTGCACGAAGCGGATGCGGCGGGTCAGGCCAAGGCGCTCGATCTGTCGCTCAGTCTCGCCGCCGGGTTTGGGCTTGCTCACCACCAGCAGTTCGAGGTCGGGCCAGGTTTTCAGCAGCTGCGCATAGGCATCGATGAGATAGCGGATTCCCTTGAGCGGCGCATCCGCGGAGCAGGTCGCCATCAGCCGTTGCGTACGGCGCTCGATCCCCGGCACCGGGCGAAACAGCTCGGTGTCCACACCGTTGTACACCATGCTGATCCCGGCGGGCTGCAAGCCGAAATCGCGGGCGATATCCTGCCTGGATGCCTCGGATACGGTGACGACGTGGTGCAACTTGCCCACCACTTTTACCTGCATGCCAATAAAGGAGTGCCAGCGCCTGACCAACAGCCGCTCGCGCAGGTTTTTCGCCGCCGCAAGCGCGATACGCAGGTCGCTGGTGATCGGGTGGTGTACGGTGGTCACCAGCGGCAGCCCCATGCGCTGCAGCTCCAGCATGCCGTAGCTGAGGCTCTGGTTGTCGTGGATGATGTCGTAGCGATGGCCGTGTCGGCGCAGGTACTTCACTACGCGGCGGCCGAAGGTATAGGGCTCTGCGAAACCACCGGTCAGCTTGCTGCTCCACTCGATGATATTGCTGAGCGAACTCAGGTGACGAAACCTGAGCGAGCCCAGCCCATTGCGGTAGAGGTCCAGGCTGGGCAGCGGGATAAATCGTACGCGCGGGTCCAATTGTGGATAGGGCGGGCCGGAGATCACGTCCACCCGGTGCCCGGCATCGGCCAGCGCCTTGCTCAGGTAATGCAGGTAGACCCCCTGGCCGCCGCCGAACGGGTGGCTTCGATATCCTAGCAGTGCTATACGCAGGGGTTTTGCCGGCGCCAGCGCGGTCGCGGGGCTACCGGCGACCCGGGGCAAAGCCTCGGCGTGGACTGTCTCTGGCTGCCTGATATCAGCTTCCTCACATCGTTATTAGCAGGGGGCGGGGGACAAAAATGCGGCAAACAGTTCCGCAAAGCAAGCAGTCGATTCTAAGTGGGAGGGTGGCAAAAATCCACCCCGCAGGGCCGGCCAGGGCCGGCCCGCAAGCGCCTTGCGTTTTGGTTATACTGGGCGCCCTGATCACTCACGGAAGATGAGAATAACGCATGCCTGCACCCGCCTATAAGGGCATTATCCTCGCCGGTGGCACCGGCACGCGCCTGCACCCGCTGACCAGCACCGTCTCGAAACAGCTGATGCCGGTCTACGACAAGCCGATGATCTACTACCCGCTGGCCACTCTGATGCTGGCCGGCATCCGGGACATTCTCGTCATCACCACTCCGCGGGACCAGGAGGCGTTCACCGACCTGCTGGGCGACGGCAGCCAGTGGGGTATCAACCTCGGCTACACAGTACAGCCGAGCCCCGACGGACTGGCGCAGGCATTCATACTCGGCGAGCAGTTCATCGGCGATTCGCCGGTCGCGCTGGTGCTGGGGGACAACATCTTTTACGGCGGCGGCTTTACCGCCAAGCTGCGCAGCGCGGCCCGGCGCGAAAGCGGCGCCTCGGTGTTCGCCTATTACGTGCAGGACCCGGAGCGCTATGGCGTGGTGTCCTTCGATGCCGAGGGTATTGCCCGGGATATCGAGGAAAAGCCGGCGAAGCCCAAATCGCACTACGCAGTCACCGGACTGTATTTCTACGATAACGACGTGGTGGATATCGCGAAGTCCGTGAAACCCTCGGCGCGCGGCGAACTCGAGATCACCGACGTCAATCGCCACTACATGCACCGCGGCGACCTCAGCGTGGAGGTCATGAGCCGCGGCACCGCCTGGCTGGATACCGGCACCCACAACTCGCTGCTGGACGCGGCCAATTTCATCCGCGTGGTGGAGGAGCGCCAGGGCCTGAAGATCGCCTGTCCCGAGGAAGTGGCCTACCGCATGCGCTACATCACCGCCGACGAATTGCTGGCGCTGGCAACCCCGCTGGAAAAGAGCGGCTACGGCATTTACCTGAAGGGACTGCTGGGCGAGGGAGGCATGGTTTTCGATGACGTTTGAGCCCACACCACTGTCGGGGGTCTACCTGGTCACACCGAAGGTCTTCGGCGACGAGCGCGGGTTTTTCATGGAGAGCTGGAACGCCAGCACTTTCCGCGATGCCGGTTTCAACCTCGACTTCGTGCAGGACAACCACAGCCGCTCGGCCCGCGGCATCCTGCGCGGCATGCACTACCAGACCGAACACACCCAGGGCAAGCTGGTGAGGGTGGCTTCGGGCAGCGTGTTCGACGCAGTGGTGGACATGCGCAGGGATTCCCCGACCCGGGGCCAGTGGTACGGCACCACCCTGAGCGCCGAAAACCACCGCATGCTATGGGTCCCGCCGGGTTTCGCGCACGGGTTCTACGTGACCAGCGACTACGCGGACTTCCTGTATAAATGCACGGGGCAGTACCACCCGGCCAGCGAGGTCTCGCTGGCCTGGGACGACCCGACCGTCGGCATCGACTGGCCGATACCCCCGGGTGAAACGCCGCAGCTCTCGGCCAAGGACGGCGCAGGCCTCGCACTGGCAGACGCCCCGCTGCTGTAGGAGCCCGCTACGCGGGCGATCGCGCGCAGAGCGCGCTCCTACAGGGGGGCCGGCGCGTCCGGTGCTGATCGCGCGCAGAGCGCGCTCCTACCTGGTCAGCAGCGGCCGCCACCAGTCCTCGTTGGCGAGGTACCAGTCGATGGTCTTCGCCAGTCCGGTCTCGAAGCTCTCCACCGGTATGTAGCCCAGCTCGCCGCTGATCTTCGCGGCGTCGATGGCGTAGCGCCAGTCGTGGCCCGCGCGGTCCTCGACGAACTCGACCAATGTGCGCGAGGCCAGCCCGCGCGCCGCCGGTGCCTGCGGGAACCGCTGCGCCAGGCTCGCGTCGGCGGCGAAGCGCGCATCGACCTGTGCGCAGAGCAACTCGACGATGGACAGGTTGTTCCACTCGTTGTTGCCGCCGATGTTGTAGGTTTCCCCCACCGTTCCGGAGACGATCACTTTCTCAATGCCGCGGCAGTGGTCCTCGACGTAGAGCCAGTCGCGGATGTTGCTGCCGTCGCCGTATACCGGCAGCGGCAGTCCGCGCAGGATATTGGTGAGGCACAGCGGAATGAGTTTTTCGGGGAAGTGGTACGGGCCGTAGTTGTTCGAGCAGTTGCTGGTGGTGACCTGCAGGCCATAGGTGTGGTGGTAGGCCCGCACCAGGTGATCGGACGCGGCCTTGGAAGCGGAGTAGGGCGAGTTCGGCTCGTATTTCTGTTGTTCGTGGAAGGCCGGCGCCTCCGGCGACAGGGAGCCATACACCTCGTCGGTGGAGACGTGGTGGAACCGGTGCGGGCGCGCGACGTCACCACCCAGCCAGTACTGGCGCGCCGCCTTGAGCAGGCTGTGGGTGCCGACCACGTTGGTCTCGATGAAGGCGTCCGGGCCGGTAATGGAGCGGTCGACGTGGCTTTCAGCGGCGAAGTGCACCAGCGTGTCGATATCGAACTCGCGCAGGGTCGCCAGCACTGTGTCGTAATCGCAGATATCCGCCTGCACGAAGTGGAAGCCTTCGCTTCCTTCCAGCGCGGCGAGGCTCGCCCGGTTGCCGGCATAGGTCAGCGCATCGTAGGCGACCAGCCGGTCCTGCGGGTACTGCGCGCGCCAGTAGTGGACGAAGTTGGCGCCGATAAAACCGGCGGCGCCGGTCACCAGTAGGGATCGCATTCAGGACTCCTTCAATTCTTGCAGCATGCTGCGCAGTTGCACCCGCCAGTGCACCGGCGCGAGTTCCAGCTCGCGCCAGCTGTCGCTTTTATCCAGCACGCTGTAGGCCGGGCGCTGCGCCGGCGTCGGGTAGGCTTCGGTGGGGATGGGCCGAACCAGCGGCGCGCGCGGCAGCAGGCCCAGCTCCAGCGCCTCCTCGGCAATGGCCACGGCGAAGTCGTACCAGCTGCAGACCCCAGCGTCGGTCCAGTGATAGGTGCCGGCGAGCTGCGGCCGCGCCAGCGCCGCCCAGATCGCCTGCGCCAGGCCCGCCGCCCAGGTGGGCGTACCGACCTGGTCGGCGACCACGCTGAGTTCGTCGCGCTCGCCCATCAGGCGCAGCATGGTGCGAACAAAATTGGCGCCCAGCGAGGAGTACACCCAGGCCGTTCGCAAAATCAGCGCCTGCGGCTGCGCCGCGCGCACACGCAACTCGCCCTCCAGCTTGCTGCGGCCGTAGGCGCCCAACGGTGCGGGCTCGGCATCGGGCGCGTAGGGCCTGGAGGCACTGCCGTCGAAAACGAAATCGGTGGAGACATGCACCAGCCGGGCGCCGCTGGCGGCGCAGGCCCGCGCCAGGTTGCCCGGGCCCTCGGCGTTGATGCGCATGGCCTCGGCCAGTTCGCTCTCGGCGCGGTCCACTGCGGTGTAGGCGGCGGCATTGATTACCGCGGCCGGTTCGTGTTCGGCAAAGGCTTTGTCGACCTGCCGCGGGTCGCCGATATCCAGTTCGGCGCGCGACAGCGCAACGCAGTGCAGCGCGGCGGGCACACTGCGCTGCAATTCCCTCCCCAGTTGGCCGCCGGCGCCGGTGACCAGAATTTTCACTGACAAACTGCTTTCCTCTTCCGCTGAGAGACGACTCATTTCCACGGGAGCGACATCTTACTATCTGCGCGGGCCGCGACCTACCCGCCCGTGCCCTCGACCTGCGCAATAATCGCGGCCACCTGGCCGTCCAGTTGCGTGCGCTGCACGTAGGCTTGCCCGCTCTCCCGGCACTGGGAGCGGAACACGCCGTCGATCATGCGCAGCACCGCGTGCTCGAGATCCTCCTGGCTGTACGGCTCGCGCAGCACCAGGCCGGCGCGGCCTTCGATTATGTGTTGCGCATAACCGCAGCTGGACGTGGCGACCACCGGAAGCTGCGCCACCAGCGCCTCCAGCAGAATGCGTCCTACCGGTGCGTACAGCGCGGGGTGCACCAGCAGGTCCGCCGCCAGCAGCAGGTCCGGCAGGTCGTCGCGCCAACCGAGAAACTGCAGGTGTTCGCGAACGCCCAGCTTGCGCGCCAGGTGCCAGTGGCGGCGGTAGCGGTCGCCGCCGGCCACCAGCAGGCGCATGGGCTGGTGCGGCTGTACTTCGCGGGCATGGGCCAGCGCGCGGATGGCGCGCTCCAGTCCCTGCCGCTCGAAATCGGTTGCGGCGTACAACAGCAGCAGCTCGCCCTCGGCGAGGTCCAGCGCGGCGCGCAGGGCGCGACGCCGGGAGACGGCATCCGCACCGGCGCGGCGGTCAGCGGCGACCCCCGGCGGCAGCAGGGTTCCTGCCGCGCCATACAGCGCGCCGAATTCCTGCTGTTGCAGCGGCGTAAGGTAAAGGATTGCGGTGCCTGCCCCGGGCGCGAATACCGCCTGCTCGCAGGCGAGGAAGTGGCGGTAAGCACCGCCGCGCCGTGCGGACCACCCGGATTTATGCTGCATCTGCCGCGCGACACTGCCGGCGGTCACAACGTGCAGGTCCAACCCGGGCATCGGTTCCAGGCCGACCACCCGGTCAGCCGGTTCGCCCTGTAGCGCCTGGCCGACCTGCTCGATGAAAGACGCGTGCCGTTTGTGCCTGGCCCTGCCGCGCGGCTTTACCGTGCACAGTTCCGTGCCGGCGGGTGCGGGACCCGCCCAGTTGCTGCAGTAGAGGCGACACTGGTGGCCGGACTGCGCGGCCGCCTCCAGCCAGCGGCGCAGGTCGGCTGCAGTGCCACCGGGCGAAGACTCGAAGCACACGAAGGCCAGGCGCATGATCAGGCGTCCCCGAACAGGTCCGACCAGGCCGCGAGCACCTGCTGCCGCCCGTCGGCGAAGCGATCTGCAGCGACCTCGCCCGGCTGCTGCTGCAGCGCCAGCTCGTGCGCCGCCCCGCGATAGGCGAGGTAGGCGTCGGTGAGCGCCTGCGCACGCCGCGCATCGTACAGGCCCTGTTCGCCCAGCGACTCGAGGATGCGCACATTGTCCGGCCAGCGCGCCAGCTCCGGGTGCTCGTGGGAGAAGACCAGCACCGCGTACTGCACCATGAACTCGATATCGACGATGCCACCCGTGCCCTGCTTGAGGTTGAAGCGCTCCGGGTCTTCCTTCGGCAGCAGGTGCTGGCGCATGCGGCGGCGCATCGCCACCACCTCGTCCGCCAGCCCCTTCGGGTCGCGCGGCTGGCAGAGGATTTCGCGGCGGATCGCCTCCACCTTCGCCGCCACCGTCGCATCGCCCGCGACAAAGCGCGCGCGTACCAGGGCCTGGTGCTCCCAGGTCCAGGCGCCGCTGCGCTGGTAGTTGCCAAAGCCCTCGACACTGGGCACCAGTACCCCGGAATCGCCGTCCGGGCGCAGCCGCATGTCGATCTCGTAGAGTTGCCCCAGGGCCATGCGCGCCTCGCAGATGTGGATGACCCGCTGGGCCAGGCGCGTGTAAAACACCGCGTTGTCTATGCTGCGCTCGCCGTCGGTCACCCCCTGGCGCCGGGCGTCGTTGACGAACACCAGATCGAGGTCGGAGCCATAGCCCAGCTCGATACCGCCGAGCTTGCCGTAGCCGAACACCGCCATGCCGTAACCCCCACCCTCGCGGGCCGGCTCGCCATATTTGCGTGTGAGGTCCGCCCAGGCCACCGCGAGTACATGTTCCAGTACGACTTCGGCGATCCAGGTGAGGTTGTCGCTGACCTTCATCACCGGCAGGCGGCCGGCCAGTTCGCTGGCCGCAACGCGCAGCACCTGCGCCGCCTTGAAGTAGCGCAGGGCGTCCATCTGCGCCTCCAGGTCGTCGGTGGCCAGCCGCGCCACCTCCTGGGTGAGCAGGCTGCGCAACTCGTCCTTGCCGGGGGGCTGGTAGAGGCTGCCGCGATCCAGCAATTCGTCCAGCAACGCCGGGTGGCGGATCATCTGCTCCGCGATCCACGGGCTGGAGCCGCACAGCTTGACCAGTTCATCCAGCGCCGGCGGGTTTTCCAGCAGCAGCACCAGGTAGGCGCTGCGCCGGGCAACCGACACCACCAGCGGCAGCAGCCGCCCGAGGGCGAGGTCGGGGTCGGCCGCCTCAGAGCAGGCCTGGATCAGCTGCGGCATGAACTGGTCCAGCCGGTCGCGCCCCTCCGCCTGCAGCGCGACGACGCGTTGGCTGCTGTGCAATTCGACCAGCGCATCGCGCGAAGCCTCGGGCTCGCGGTAGCCGAGCTCCGCCAGCGACCCGGCTTCCAGTTCGTCGCTCCAGAGGTGCGCGAGATTCCCGGCGGTCTCTTCGTCCTCTTCTTCCGGAGGTGCGATCAACCCGGCGAAATGCCCGGCCACGGTATCCTGGTGTCGCTCCAGCGCAGTGCGATAAGCGGGCCAGTCGGCAAAGCCCATCACGGTGGCGAGTGCGAGCCGCGGCAGATCGTCCACCGGCAGTTCCTGGGTCTGCCTGTCCTGGTAGCCCTGGATGCCGTGCTCGCTGTCGCGCAGGAACAGGTAGGCTGCACGCAGCTCGTCGACCGCACCGCGCGGAAGGCAATTGAGCGCCACGCATTCCTCCAGCACGGCCAGCAGTTCCCGCTGCTGCAGGCCGAGGTCGCGGCCGCCGCGGATCAGCTGGAAGCACTGGGCGATGAATTCCACTTCGCGTATGCCGCCATGGCCCAGCTTGACGTTGTCCTGCAGACCGCGGCGGCGCACCTGGGCGGTGATCATGTGCTTCATTCCGCGCAGGCTCTCGATCACGCTGAAATCCACGTAACGCCGGAACACGAATGGCCGCAGCGCGCCCATCAATTCGGCGGCGCTCTGCGGGTCGCCGCTGACCGCGCGGGCCTTGATCAGCGCATAGCGCTCCCAGTCGCGGCCCTGGTCCTGGTAGTACTCCTCCAGCGCTGAAAAGCTGTGCACCAGCGCGCCGCTCTCGCCATAGGGTCGCAGGCGCATGTCGACGCGAAAGACGAAACCGTCGGCGGTTTTCTGGTCCAGCGCGTTGATCAGCCCCTGGCCCACCCGGGTGAAGAACTCCTCGTTACTGAGCTGGCTGGGGCCGGCCTCGGTCTGCCCCGCCTCGGGGTAGGCGAACACCAGGTCGATATCCGAGGAGACGTTCAGCTCCCCCGCACCCAGCTTGCCCATGGCGATGACGATGAGTTCCTGCCGCTGGCCACTGCGCCTGCCGGTGGGTACGCCGAAGCGCTCTTCCAGGCCGGCCTGTATCCGCGGCAGTGCCTCGCGGATGCAGGCGTCGGCGAGGGCGGAAGTTTCGGCGACAGTCTCCAGGGTATCCGCGAGGCGGCAGAAGTCGCGCCAGATGATGCGCGCCATCCGCCGCTGGCGGAAGCGCCGCAGGGTCGGGCCCAGCTCCGCTCCCTCCGCGGATAGCGCGACTGCCAGGCGGTCGCGCAGGCCTTGCGCCGACTCCGCCTGCTGCAATCCCGGGTCGCGGATCAGTGCGAGGAATTCCGCCGGGCGGGCGCGGCCGAAATCGGCGATGAACGGGCTGCAGGCGAGTACGCGGGCGAGCTGCCCGGCCACCGGCTGGGCAGCAGCGGCCTCCTGCAGGAGCGCGCTCAGCGGGCGATCGTCGTCCGCAGGGCCGGTTCCTGCGGGATCGGCATCGCCTGCGGGCATACTGCGCTCGTCGTCCGCGCGCTCGAGGATGCGCTGCCATGCCTCGCGGGCCTGCTCGGCCAGCAACTCGGGCAGGGAATCTGTGCTCAGGTCCATGCCGCGGTACTCAGGATTCCAGGGCCGGCGCCACCCGCAGGACTTCCTCGATGGTGGTCTGCCCGCGTGCCACCCGCGCTGCGCCGGACAGGCGCAGGGTTTTCATCCCCTCGCGCATCGCCACCGCGCGGATCTTCGCGCTCTCCAGGTGGGAGTGTATTTCATCCTGTACCGCCGGCGAGCTGACCAGCACTTCGTAGATACCCTGGCGACCGATATAGCCCGTGTTGCGGCACACCTTGCAGCCCACCGGGCGGGCCACCTTTTCCGGCGGTTTCACTTTCCACGGCGCGGTCAGCTGCTGCCAGGCGTCCGGGTCCAGCGGCTCGAGGGTCTTGCAGTGGGGGCAGAGAATGCGCACCAGGCGCTGCGACATCACGCCGCGCACGGTGGCCTTGATCAGGTAGGGCGGCACGCCCAGCTCCAGCAGGCGCGACAGCGAACTGGGCGAGTCGTTGGTGTGCAGTGTCGACAGCACCAGGTGGCCGGTGAGCGCCGCCTGCACCGCCATGTTGGCGGTCTCCAGGTCGCGAATCTCGCCGATCATGATGATGTCCGGGTCCTGGCGCATCAGCGCGCGCACGCCGGAGGCGAAGTCCAGGTTGATACCGTGGTTCACCTGCATCTGGTTGAAGGCGGGCTCCATCATCTCGATGGGGTCCTCGATGGTGCAGACGTTCACCTCCGGCTTCGCCAGCTGGCGCAAGGTCGAGTACAGCGTGGTCGTCTTGCCCGATCCGGTGGGACCGGTGACCAGCGCGATGCCATTGCCCATGCCTGTCATGTGATGCCAGCGCTCGAGGTCGTCCGCCGCCAGGCCGAGCTGCTCGAAGGTCTTGTTGAGCATCTCCGGGTCGAAGATGCGCATCACCAGTTTTTCGCCAAAGGCGGTGGGCAGGGTTGCCAGGCGCAGCTCCACCTCGTTGCCCTCCGGCGTGCGCGTCTTCAGCCGGCCGTCCTGGGGGCGGCGCTTTTCCGCGACGTCCATGCGGCCGAGGATCTTCACCCGGCTGGTGACCGCCGCGCACACCTTGCCCGGCAGGTCGTAGACCTTGTGCAGCACACCGTCGATGCGGAAACGCACATGGCCGACGTCGCGGCGCGGTTCGATGTGGATGTCGCTGGCGCGCTGCTCGAAGGCGTACTGCAGCAGCCAGTCGACGATATTGACGACGTGCTGGTCGTTGGCGTCGAGCTCGCGCATGGAGCCCAGTTCCAGCATCTGTTCCAGGTTGCCCGTGGCCGGCCCGCGCTCCAGCTGGGATGAACCCTTGGCGCGGTGCACCGAGCGCGCCATCGTGTAGAACTCGGCGGTATGCCGGGAGATGTCCCGCGGGTCCGCCAGTACCCGGCGGATGCGCTTGCGCAGCACGTGCTCCAGGTTTTTCTCCCAGGCGCGAATCCACGGCTCCGCGGTGGCGATCAGTACTTCGTTGTCATGTACCTCCACCGCGAGGATGCGATGGCGTTCGGCGAACGCCTGGGACATGACGTCGGCGACGGCGGCGACGTCGATCTTCAGCGGGTCGATGGTATACACCGGCTGGCCGCTGCGCTCGCCCAGCCACGCCAGTAACTCGTCCATGCCCAGCGGCTGCCCCGGCCGGGCGAGATCCTGCAGTTTCTGCTCGGCGATCACGATCAGCGGATGCACCGCCACCAGTGACTTCTTCGCAAGCTGCTTGAGATCGGCGTCGCTTATCCTGCCATCGGCGTGCAACTGCCGGCCCACACCCACCAGCTCGAGCCGATGCTCACCGGGCTGCACACCCTGTTCTGTCGCCATAAACGCTGAATCCTTCCGGGCCCCTGTGCCGTTCCGGAACCCGGAGACGGGCCTCTATGCTAGCACAGCGCGGCGGGGCTTCCCTGCCGGCTGAGTCTTGTCTAGACTGGCCGCTGTATCGCCGACGCGCGCTCTGGCGCCGCTGCACAGCGGCACTCCCCAGGATCCCATGCCCAACACCGATCGCCTCATTCTCGACCGCCTCCGGCAACTGGTGGGTACCCCCTCGGTCAGCTCCACCGACCACGGCTGGGACCAGGGCAACCGGGCCGTGGTCGACCTGCTCGCCAACTGGCTCTCGGACATGGGATTCGAGACCGAAGTGCAACCGCTCACCCCCGGCGGCGAAAAGGCCAACCTGCTAGCGACCCGCGGCTCCGGCCCCGGCGGCCTCGTACTGGCAGGACACACTGACACCGTACCCTTCGACGAGGGCCGCTGGCACAGCGACCCGCTGGCCCTGGCCGAGCGCGACAACCGCCTCTACGGCCTCGGCAGCACCGACATGAAGGGCTTCTTCCCGCTGGCGCTGGCCGCCGCCGCCCGCTTTGCCGACGTGCCGCTGAAGCAACCGCTGATCATCCTCGGTACCGCCGACGAGGAGAGCACCATGTGCGGCGCCCGCGCCCTGGCCGCCGCCGGTTACCCGAAGGCCCGCGCCGCCATCATTGGCGAACCGACCTCGCTGGTGCCGGTGCGCATGCACAAGGGCATCATGATGCTGGGCGCGCGCATCACCGGCCAGGCGGGCCACTCATCCAACCCGGCCCTGGGCAACAGCGCGCTGGAGGGCCTGCACGCGGTGATGGGCGAGCTGCTGCGCTATCGCGACGAGCTCGGCCAGCACTATGCCAACCCGCTGTTCGAGGTGCCCACCCCCACGCTCAACTTCGGCCGCGTCCACGGCGGCGACAGCCCCAACCGCATCTGCGGCCACAGCGAGCTGCACTTCGACCTGCGCATGACACCGGCGGGAAACAACGCCGAAGTGCTCGCGGAAATCCAGCGGCGCGCCGCGCGCGTTGCCGAAGAGCGCGCACTGCAGATCGATGTGCGCCAGCTCATCGAGGACGTCGAGCCTTTCGAGCAAACCGCCGACTCGGAACTGGTGCGCCTGGCGGAGTCCCTCACCGGGCACGATGCGCGCGCGGTCGCCTTCGCTACCGAGGCTTCCTTCCTGCAGCAGCTGGGCATGGAAACCATCGTCATGGGGCCGGGCTCCATCGACCGCGCCCACCAGCCCGACGAGTACCTGCCCCTCGACCAGATCCACCCCTGCATCGACCTGCTCGAGCGCTTCATCGCGCACTACTGCCTCTGATCCACGGCCCTGACTGAATCGCACACTTCTCCGGCTCGATAGGGTGCATCCTATCCGGCCCGGGAGCAGAGGCCCCCGTCCTGAAAAACGCAAAAGCGCCATCCATGGCAGCTCGGGCTCGGCCATCCCTGGCCTCGCACGTTTTCAGGACGGGGACCTCTACTCCCGACCCTCGCTGTGTGCGCAAGCCCTGAGCGCCGTGCATTCTGCTTTATCCAGGAGCGCGTTTCTGTGTAGGCAGCACCGGTGGCGGACGTGCAGCTGTATCGCCGATGCCGTTTGATGCGCATCGGCCCGGGTCGAAGCCGGTGGAGCCGTAGGACCGGTTCCGGGACGTGCGCGGCCAGGACGGCCGCGCCCGAGCCTGCACATGGATGTGCGCTTTTTGGCGGTCCCGGAACCGGTCCTACGGCTCCACCGGCGCTCCGATCCAGAACGGTGCGCTGCCAAACCCGGAATCGAGCGATGCCACAGCCAGAACCGCATGATGCCGGGAACTGAAGCGGGCTGCGCCGGGCGTCGGGGCGTTGAAGCTTGTGCAAAATTGCCACTGGGGTAATCGGCGCGCAGTTTGGTACTCTTGCCGGTCCAGAAAAACACCGACAGGCGACAGGACGTGAGCAGCCAGAGCCGGGATCAGATACGCTGGTTCAGGAATACCGCACCCTACATCAACCTGCACCGGGGCAAGACCTTCGTGCTGATGCTGGGGGGCGAAGTTGCGCAGCACGAAAACTTCCCGAACATCATCCACGACATCGCCCTGCTGGAGAGCCTGGGCGTACGCCTGGTGCTGGTGCATGGCGCGCGGCCGCAGATTGCCGCGCGGCTGGCGGCGGCGGGGCTGGACAGCTCGGTGCATAACGAGCTGCGAGTAACCGATACCGTCGCGCTGGAGCATGTGAAGGACGCGGCGGGTTCCCTGCGCGCGCAGATCGAGGCGATCCTGTCGATGGGCCTGCCCAACTCGCCGATGCAGGGCGCGAAGATGCGGGTGTGCAGCGGCAATTTTGTTACCGCCATGCCCCTGGGCGTGGTCGACGGGGTCGACTTCCAGCACACCGGCCGGGTGCGGCGGGTGGATGCGGAGGGTATCAGGTTCCAGCTGGAGCACGAGACCATCGTGCTGGTCTCGCCACTGGGGTACTCGCCCACAGGCGAGATCTTCAATCTCGCGCTGGAGGACGTCGCGGTGAACTGCGCGGCGGCGATCAAGGCAGACAAGCTCATCCTGTTCGGCACCGAGGCCGGTGTCGCCGGCGCCACCGGCGAACTGGTACGGGAAGTCGCCGTCGGCGACGTCGACGCACTCTCGCCACCGGACGCGGAGCAGGCCACGCTGCTCAATACCGCCAGGCGCGCCTGCGAACTCGGCGTGCAGCGCGCGCACATCATCAGCTATCGCGACGACTGCGCCCTGCTGCAGGAAATGTTTACCCACGACGGCTGCGGCACCCTGGTCGGCGCGGTGGATTACGAGACCTGCCGTCGCGCGCAGATCGACGACGTCGGCGGTATCCTGGAGTTGATCCAGCCCCTCGAGCAGCAGGGCGTGCTGGTCAAACGCTCGCGCGAGCTGCTGGAGCGCGAGATCGATCGTTTCCGGCTGCTCGAGCGGGACGGGCGCATCATCGCCTGCGCTGCACTTTACCCCTTCCCGGAGGAGGGCTGCGGCGAACTCGCCTGCATTGTTACCCACCCCGATTACCGCGGCGGACAGCGCGCCCAGCGGCTGTTGCGCGCACTGGAGCGCGAGGCGCGGGCCACCGGCCTGGAGAGTGTCTTCGTGCTCACCACGCAAACCGCCCACTGGTTCCTCGAGCAGGGCTTCGCAGAATCGCCGCGCGAGGCCCTGCCCGGGCGCAAACAGGCGCTGTACAACCTGCAGCGCAATTCCAAGGTCTTTTTCAAGACCCTCTGATCCCTCCGCCGCGCGCACCAATGGGGTGACAGTTGCAGTGCAACGCGCCCCGAAGCGGTGTGCCCGCCGCATTTCCCATCGCCCCGTTACCTTCTGGTGCAATTTGTGTTACCTATTTGGTGCAATGCACCAGCAGCGCGCGCATAACCTTCATGTTTTATATTTATATCAATAGCTTATCTTCAAAAATTCACAAAACACCTATTGCATAAGCTGAGAATTATGGGAACATAGGTAACAACGTGGTAACACATGCAGAGGTTACCACCACCGACTTATATACCTGCCGACTTATAGACTTGGGAGTTACTATCATGAAAGCGCTGTTACCGATCCCCGCCCTGTTGTTCGCCCTGCAAGCCAACGCCGCCTGCTACATGCAACGTCCGGATACCACCATGCCCGCCATTCCCGATGGCGCAGTCGCAACCGAGGAATCCATGCTGAATGCCCAGGTAGAGGTGCAGGCTTACATTGCCAACATCGAGAAGTTCCTCGAGTGCCGCTCAGACCTGAGCTCACTGGAACACAACAGCCTGGTGTTCACGGTCACCGAAGCGGCCGAGAGCTACAACTCCTCCCTGACCGAGTACCGCGCACACCAGGAAGCTGTCGCCAAGCGCTAAGCGCACCGCGACACCTGAAGCTGCAGTTTTTGCGCCCACCCGGCTGGTACAGCGGGTGGGCGCTCCTTTTTCCGGCGAATACAAGCCGACCTTAATTTGCTATCCTGCGCAGCCCGATTTCCAACCCCTGCAGGCGCGGCCAGCCGCCGCGAAACAGCAAGATGCCCGACTACCGCTCGAAGACTTCCACCGCCGGTCGCAACATGGCCGGGGCCCGCGCGCTGTGGCGCGCCACCGGTATGAAAGATGAGGATTTCAAGAAGCCCATCATCGCCGTCGTCAACTCCTTCACCCAGTTCGTACCCGGGCATGTACACCTGAAGGACCTGGGCCAGCTGGTGGCGCGGGAAATTGAAGCCGCCGGCGGCGTGGCCAAGGAATTCAACACTATCGCGGTGGACGACGGCATTGCCATGGGCCACGACGGCATGCTCTACAGCCTGCCCTCGCGCGACCTGATCGCCGACTCGGTGGAGTACATGGTCAACGCCCACTGCGCCGACGCCATGGTGTGCATCTCCAACTGCGACAAGATCACCCCCGGTATGCTGAATGCCGCCATGCGACTCAACATCCCCGCGGTGTTCGTCTCCGGCGGGCCGATGGAAGCGGGCAAGACGAAGCTGTCCGCGCACAAGCTCGACCTGGTCGACGCCATGGTCATCGCCGCGGACAGCGACGCCTCGGACGAGAAGGTGGAGGAGTACGAGCGCTCCGCCTGCCCCACCTGCGGCTCCTGCTCCGGCATGTTCACCGCCAACTCGATGAACTGCCTGACCGAGGCACTGGGACTCTCGCTGCCCGGCAACGGCTCGACGCTGGCCACCCACGCGGACCGTGAAAAGCTGTTCCACCGCGCCGGCCAGCTGGTAGTGGAACTCTGCCAGCGCTACTACGGCGAGGGCGACGAGTCCGTGCTGCCGCGCAACGTCGGCAACTTCAAGGCCTTCGAGAACGCCATGAGTCTCGATATCGCCATGGGCGGCTCCACCAACACCATCCTGCACCTGCTGGCCGCGGCGCAGGAGGCGGAGCTGGACTTCACCCTGGCGGATATCGACCGGCTCTCACGAAAAGTGCCGCAGCTGTGCAAGGTGGCGCCGAACACCCCTAAATACCACATGGAAGACGTGCACCGCGCCGGCGGGATCATGGGGATCCTCGGCGAACTGGATCGCGCCGGCCTGTTGCACAGCGACTGTCCCACGGTACACAGCCCGAGCATGGCTGACGCACTGGCACAGTGGGACATCACCCTCACCGAGGATGCCGGTGTGCGCGAGTTCTACAGCGCCGGTCCGGCGGGCATTCCCACCCAGACCGCGTTTTCCCAGTCCACCCGCTGGCCCTCGCTGGACGACGACCGTGCGAGCGGCTGTATCCGCTCGCTGGAGCACGCCTATTCCCGCGAGGGCGGCCTGGCCGTGCTGTTCGGCAACATCGCCGAGGACGGCTGCGTGGTGAAGACCTCCGGTGTCGACGAGTCCATCCTGAAATTTTCCGGCCCCGCCTATATCTGCGAAAGCCAGGAGGCGGCGGTGGAAGATATCCTCGCCGGCAAGGTGAAGGAGGGCGACGTGGTGGTGATTCGCTACGAAGGCCCGCGCGGCGGCCCGGGCATGCAGGAGATGCTGTACCCCACCAGTTACCTGAAATCCAGGGGGCTGGGCAAGGCCTGCGCGCTGCTCACCGACGGGCGTTTCTCCGGCGGCACCTCGGGGCTGTCCATCGGCCATGTTTCCCCCGAAGCTGCGGCCGGCGGGGCGATCGGTCTGGTGGAGCCGGGTGACATCATCGAGATCGACATCCCCGCTCGCGGCATCAACGTGCGCCTTTCCGATGAGGAGCTCGCCGCGCGGCGCGCCGCGATGGAAGCGAAGGGCGAGCAGGCCTGGCAGCCCGCCGCGCCCCGACCGCGCAAGGTGAGCGCGGCCCTCAAGGTCTACGCGAAAATGGCCACCAGCGCCGACAAGGGCGCGGTGCGCGACCTCTCCCAGCTGTAGGAGCCTGCTACGCAGGCGATGGCCCGCTTCGTCCCGCAGGCGCCCGCTACGGACCATCGCGCCCGGAGCGCGCTCCTACGGACTGCCGGCGGGCAGGCCCTGCGCGATCAGCGTCTCCAGGTCCTCGCCCAGGTCTTCCAGCTTGCCGCGAAGGCGCTTGTCCTGCCGCTCGCCGCGGGCGTTGAGCACATCGGCCAGCGCCGCGTAGATGACCTGCGCATTGTGATCGAATACCGCGTGGTACTCCGGCGAATTGAAGGCCTCCTGGTTGGCCACGGCAGAGCGCAGCGCATCCTGCCAGCCCGGCTCCCGCTGCAGCAACACCGCCAGCCTTTCCAGCCAGCGCTGGCGTTCCGATAGCCAGACACCGTCGGCACGCTGCAATTCGCGCACCGCGTCCTGCAATATCTGCTTCTGGTTTTTGTCGAGACGGCCCAGGTAGTCGCCCAGCCGGTCCTCGATGCGATCGCGCAGGTCGTGGCGGTACTGCGCGTCGTCACGCTCCAGGTCGTCCTCCACCATCTCCGCCTGCTCCTCGCGCAGGTTGCCCAGGAACTCCGCCATCTGTTCATCCGAAAGCGTTTCACCGAGCGCGATCATCCACTCCAGGCTGTGTTGTTCGATGCGCGACCAGGCGGCGTCGAATTCGTCGCCCATTTGCTGCAACTGCGCGGGGCTGAGCTCGCCATCGAGATCGGCCTGGGCCTTCGCCACCCAGGCTTTGTAGGCGGGCAGCTCCTCGCGCCTGTGCCATTCCAGGAAGTCGTCCACCGAGCGGCGCAGCAGCTTTTTCTGGTCGTGTTGCAGGTGGACGTACTTGCCCACATACCAGGGGATGAGGAAATCGAGGCGATTGTAAAAGAACGTGGTGCTGCTGCAGGCGGACAGCACCAGCGCGAGAAGTGTTACCAGGCCGAGTTTTACCGCAGTTCGCATCGGCGCCTCCGGGCCCGGGCGATGTCGCTACCAGGGCAGGTTGTCGAGGTCCAGGTTGCCGCCGCTGATCACCAGTCCGGCCCGCCGCCCGGAAAAGCGCTCCGGGTGCACCAGCGCGCCGGCAAAGCTCACCGCGCCCGAGGGCTCCACCACCTGCTTCAGGCGGGTCCACAGCAGGCGCATCGCGGCGAGGATATCCTCGTCCGGCACCGTGACGATGGTGTCGACGTTGTCGAGGATCACACGGAAATTGAGTTCGCCGAGGCGCGCGCGCAAGCCGTCGGCAATGGTATTCGGGTGGTTCTGCTCCTGCAGCTCGCCCAGGCCGAAGGAGCGGAACGCGTCGTCGGCGCCGGCCGGTTCTACGCCGATCACCTCGATGCGCCGGTTGATGCCCTTCGCCGCCAGCGCCGTGCCGGCCAGCAGGCCGCCGCCGCCCACAGGCACGGCGACCACGTCCAGGTCGGGCACCTGCTCGAGCAATTCCAGCACTGCAGTGCCCTGGCCGGCGATGACCCGCGGGTCGTTGTAGGGATGTACGGGTGTGGCGCCGGTCTGCGCGAGCACGTTTTCCAGCGTGGCTTCGCGCGCGGCCAGCGTCGGTTCGCACTCGATAATGTGGCCACCGTAGGCGGCAACCGCATCGAACTTTGCCTGCGAGGAATTGGAGGGCATGACGATATGCGCGGGCACGCCCCGGGCAGCGGCGGCCATCGCCAGCGCGGCGCCGTGATTGCCGGACGAGTGCGTGGCGACACCGCGCCCGGCGTCCGCATCCGGCAGCGACAGCACCGCATTGAAAGCCCCTCGAGCCTTGAAGGCGCCGCTGCGCTGCAGGTGCTCGCACTTGAAATGCAGGGATCCGCCACTGATCTCATCGAGCAGGCGGCTGGTCATTACCGGCGTGGTGTGCACGTGCCCGGCGATGCGCTCCCGCGCCTGTTGCACATCCGCAAACGTCGGTCGCTCAAGCTCGCTCACTCGCCATGGCCTCTTCGGGATCAGGAAACGGGAAATGCCGCTAGTGTATCGGGGCGCGCCCACGCTTGCTATGGTGGGGCCGAACTCAGGCGCATGGAGCACAATGTCTTTCCTCGAGCACCTCTCCGCAATCTTCGTACAGGCCGTGTGGAGCACCCCCCTGGTCATCTTCCTGCTCGGCGGGGGCCTCTTCTTCGCCATCTACTCGCGGCTGCTGCCGTACCGGCACCTGGGTCACGCCATCGGGCTGGTGCTGGGTCGCCACGCCACCCGTTCCGCCCCCGGCGAGCTGAGCCACGCCCAGGCGCTGGCGGCGGCGCTGTCCGGCACACTGGGGCTGGGCAACATATCCGGGGTGGCGCTGGCGGTGTCGGCTGGCGGGCCGGGCGCGGTGTTCTGGATGTGGTTGTCGGCGCTGGTCGGCATCGCCACCAAGTTTTTCACCTGCACCCTGGGTGTCATGTACCGCGGCAACGACAGCCTCGGCCGGCTGCAGGGCGGGCCCATGTACGTCATTCGCGAGGGCCTGCCGCGGGTGTTCTACCCCCTCGCCATCATGTTTGCAGTGGCCGGGCTGGTCGGGACCCTGCCGATTTACCAGGCCAACCAGCTGGCGGTGGTGGTGCGCGAGAACCTGCTCGACGGGCGCGGCGGGCTGCTCATCAATACCGGTATCGGGCTGGCCATGGCCGCGGTCGTCGCGGGCGTGGTCTTCGGCGGCCTGCGCCGGGTGGCGCATGTAGCGGTGTCGCTGGTGCCGCTGATGGTGATCACCTACCTCGGGATGACGGCGTTCGTGCTGGTCGAACACGCCGGTAAGTTGCCCGCGCTGCTGGGCAGTATCGTGACCCACGCATTCAATCCGCAGGCTGTGGGCGGCGGTATTCTCGGGGTCGCACTCATCGGCGTAAGCCGCGCGGTGTTTTCCAACGAAGCCGGTGTCGGCACGGAGGTCATGGCACACGGCGCCGCGCGCACGCCCGAGCCGGTGCGCGAAGGGCTTGTCGCCATGCTCGGGCCGATCATCGACACGCTGGTGGTCTGCACCTGCACCGCGCTGGTGCTGCTGCTCGCGGGAGACTGGCGCGACACTGACGGGATCAGCGGGATTACCCTCACACTCGCCGCATTCGAGCAGGCGCTGGGAGCGGTCGGGGGAATACTGCTGTCGCTGGTCGCACTGATCCTCAGCATGACCACGATGTTCACCATGTGGTACTACGGCGCCAAGTGTTTCGGCTTCCTGTTCGGTGCGCAGCACCAGCATCACTACCGCTGGTTTTTTATCGCGATGGTCGTGTTCGGCGCCACGGTCAGCCTCAATGTGGTCTGGAACCTGGTCTCCGGCAGCTACGGGTTGATGGCCATCCCCACCATGCTTTCGAGCCTGTTGCTGGCGCCCCGGGTACGCGAGGCCGCGCGGGATTACTTCCAGCGGCACCCTTACTGAAAAGCATAAAAAATGGGGTCAGGCACGATTCCGGATAATCCTGCCTGACCCCATTATCTGAAAATCAGGCGGCGGCTTCGGCGTCGCGCTCGGCAGCCTTGTTGATGGCGCGCAGGATGCCGTCGAGGGAGGCCTGCACGATGTCATTGCTGAGGCCGCAGCCGCAGTAGCGTTCGCCGGCGATGTTGAGCTGGATGTAGCACATGGCCTCGGCGTCGGCACTCTGGCTCAGCGCGTGCTCGCTGTATTCCACCAGTACGATCTGCTTGCCGGTGAATTTCTCCATGGCGTTGACGAAGGACGCGACCACGCCGTTGCCGCTGCCGGCGATCTGCTCGTGTGTCCCGCCGCGCACCAGTTCTGCCTGCAGGCGGTCGACGCCGTCCTCGCGGTTGACCTGGTAGTTGCCGAGATCCCAGCGGCCCTCGCCGTTGAGGTAGGTCTTGCGGAACAGCTCGTGGATTTCCTCGGAGCCGACTTCGGTCTCCTGCTGCTCGGCATACGCCTGCACCACCGGGCTGAAATCGATCTGCAGCCAACGGGGCAGGGAAATGCCGTAATCGCGCTCCAGCACGTAGGCGATGCCGCCCTTGCCGGACTGGCTGTTGATGCGGATCACCTCCTGGTAGCTGCGGCCGATGTCCGCCGGGTCGATGGGCAGGTAGGCGACCTCCCAGTGCTCGCGCTGCTCCTGCTGCGAAAGGCACTTCTTGATCGCGTCCTGGTGGCTGCCGGAGAACGCGGTGAACACCAGCTCGCCAGCCCAGGGATGGCGCGGGTGCACCGGCAGCTGGGTGCACTCCTTGCAGGTCTGGATGATCTCGTCCATGTTGGCGAGGTCCAGCTGCGGGTCCACACCCTGGCTGTAGAGGTTCATGGCCATGGTCACGATGTCCATGTTGCCGGTGCGTTCGCCGTTGCCGAGCAGGGTGCCTTCCACGCGATCGGCGCCGGCCATCACGCCCAGCTCGGCGGCGGCGACGGCACAGCCGCGGTCGTTGTGGGTGTGCAGCGAGATCAACAGGCTGTCGCGCCGGGCGACATGGTCGCAGAACCACTCGATCTGGTCGGCGTACACGTTTGGCGTGCTCATCTCGACGGTGGCGGGCAGGTTGATGATGACCGGCCGGTCCGGGGTCGGCTGCCACACGGCGGTGACCGCGTCGCAGACTTCCACCGCGAAATCGAGTTCGGTACCGGTAAAGCTCTCGGGGGAATACTCGAAGACCCATTCGGTTTCGGGGTATTTTGCCGCCTGTTCCTGCACCAGCTTTGCGCCCTTTACGGCGATATCGACGATGCCCTGGCGATCCAGGCCAAACACCTGCTCGCGCTGCACGGTCGAGGTGGAGTTGTAGACGTGCACCACCGCGCGGCGCACGCCCTTGAGAGCCTCAAAGGTCTTCGCGATCAGCTCCGGGCGGGCCTGCACCAGCACCTGCACGGTGACGTCGTCGGGGATGCGCTTGTTGTCGATCAACTCGCGCACGAAATCGTAATCGTGGCTGGAGGCCGAGGGAAAGCCCACCTCGATCTCCTTGAATCCCACCTTGACCAGCAGGTCCCACAGCCGCGACTTCTGCCGCGCCGTCATCGGCTCGATCAGCGCCTGGTTGCCGTCGCGCAGGTCCACGCTGCACCAGCGCGGCGCCTTGTCGATGACCTGGTCGGGCCAGCGCCGGTCGCGCTTGCCGATCGGCGGGAAGGGCTTGTATTTGCTGTGGTCGAACTTGCTCATGGCCGGGATTCCGTTTGTATCGATCGTGGTGGCTGGCCTCCGCCCCGCCGCCCTTGTGGGGCGGATTGGTCGCCTGCGGGCCGGTAAGCCCGGTCGGCGTGGGGCGGCGGCATTGATTCAGCCTGGAGATATTATAATGGCGAGGGGCTGGTTTATTATTGCAAATATGGCGTGATTAGCGTGATTATCTGCAATAAATCTCTCATAATCCCATCTTTAGTAGTCATTTATGACATTGCGATGAATTTCATACCCATTCAATCGCTCCATACGGGAATCGCCGATGAAACTCGATCGCACTGACCGCCGGATTCTCACCGCCATGCAGCGCAATGCGCGCATCTCCAACCTGGAGCTGGCCGAACTGGTGGGGCTCTCGCCCACGCCCTGCTCCCGCCGGGTCAAGCGGCTGGAGGAGTCCGGGCTTATCCGGGGTCATGTCACCCTGCTGGACCAGTCCAGGCTCGGGCTGAAGCTCACCGCGTATATCGGCATCAGCATGGATCGCCATACGCCGGATCGCTTCGACGCCTTCGAAGAGCAGGTCATGAGCTTTCCCGAAGTGATGGAGTGCTCGGTTGTCACTGGCCAGGCGGCGGACTACCTGCTGAAGGCGGTGGTCGCGGACATGGAGTACTACGAGCGCTTCCTGCTGGGGAAGCTCACGCGCATCCCCGGGGTGGCGGGCGTGCATTCGAGCTTCGAGCTGCGCCGGGTGGTGCAGCGCACCGAGTTGCCGCTGGACCACATCGACGACCGCACGGAGCTCAAGGACTGACCCTGCACTGGCGGCTGTGGCATACTCTGCGGGCATTTTTCCGGAGTACCGCACCGTGCACAGCGCCGCCGACGTCACGCATCTGATTGGCAACACCCCCCTGCTTCACCTGCGGCAGGTCTCGGAACTGACCGGCTGTACCATCCTGGGCAAGGCGGAATTCCTCAACCCCGGCGGCTCGGTGAAGGACCGTACGGCGCTCGGCATCATCCGGGATGCGGAAGCGACGGGAAAGCTCCTGCCGGGCGGACGAATCGTCGAGGGTACCGCGGGCAATACCGGCATCGGCCTCACCCTGCTGGCCAATGCCCTCGGTTACACCAGCACCGTGGTCATGCCGATCACCCAGAGCAAGGAGAAAATCGAGGCGCTGGAACTGCTCGGCGCCGACCTGCACCTGGTCGGGGCGACCTCCTACTCGGACCCGAACCACTACATCCACAGCGCGCGACGCCTGGCGGAGGAATACGCCCACAAGGAGGAGCGCGGCGCGGTCTGGGCGGGGCAGTTCGACAACCCCGCCAACGCGGAGATCCACGAGCGCACCACTGGCGCGGAAATCTGGGAGCAGACCGGCGGCAATGTGGACGGATTCATCTGCAGCGTCGGCACTGGCGGAACCCTGGCCGGGGTATCGATGGCGCTCAAGCAGCGCAAACCGGGTGTGACCATCGGCATCGCCGACCCCGGCGGAGCCTCGCTGTACAACTACTTTTCCAGCGGCGAACTCAAGCCCAGCGAGGGCTCTTCCATCGTCGAGGGTATCGGCATCAACCACGTCACGGGCAACGTGGCCCTGGCAAAAGTAGATGCCGCATTCCAGATCGACGACCGTGAAGCCCTGCCGTATATCTACGACATGCTGCGTCACGAGGGCCTGTGCCTGGGTGGATCCTCCGGCGTGAACATTGCCGGTGCGGTACGCCTGGCCCGGCAACTGGGCCCGGGGCACACCATCGTCACCATCCTGTGCGACTACGGCAATCGCTACCAGAGCAAGCTCTTCAACCAGGTATTTCTCGAGAACAAGGGGCTGCCCGTTCCCGACTGGTTGAGCGTCTGAACAAAAAAAGGACGGGGGAGTTATGTTTTAACCAGGCATGCCTGGTTAAAACATAACTCCCCCGTTCCCGAGGTGCTGCTTAGCTGGCAGGAGCGGCGGGGGCTGCTGCTGCAGCGCGCGCCTTGCGCTCCTTGGCGATGAGGAAGTCGGCGATTTTCAGCATGTTCGGGTAGCTGCCGGCCTTGCGCGGGGAGATCAGGTACTTGCCGTCGACCATCATGCTGGGGGTGCCGGTGATCTTGGCGCTGCGCGCCAGTGAGTCGGCCTGGCGTACCTGGCTGTCCACGCCGAACGAGTTGAACACGCGATCGAAGTCTTCCCTGGAGACGCCGGCCTGGACGAAGACCTCAGCGATAGCGTCTTCCGTGTTCAGCCGCTTGCGATCCACATTGAGGGCGGTGAACATCGCGGGGCTGACCTTGTCCAGTACCTTCAGCACCTCGGCGGTATAGAACGCCTTGGCGTGCAGGTCCATCGGCGAACCCCACATGGCGGGGATGCCGCGGAAATAGGCGTCCTCGGGCAGCGTCTTTGTCCAGGCTTCCAGCTCCGGCTCGAAATTGAAGCAGTGGTGGCAGCCGTACCAGAAAAATTCCGCCACCTCGATGCGAGACGGATCGGCCGTCCGCTCTGCCGGGGCGATGATGTCGTAGTCCTTGCCCGCCTCCCAGTTTTCTTCGTCCGCCCAGGCCAGGGCGGGCAGCAGGCTCAGCGTCAGGACCCACAAGACACTTTTAAACATCGGAAACTCTCCTTTTACGATTGACCCGAGCTGTGACCACAGCGGAACAATCGCGTTCTTACGTTCATAAAAAAAGGTGGCAGATAGCCACCTTTTTACCACAAATCGGGCTATTTCAGGCCAGATGCATAACTGGCGACCGCTTCGATTTCCTTGTCGGAAAGACCGAAAGCCACGGTGCGCATGATTTTCGCGTCGCCATCGTTGGTGCGGCCGGAGGCGTCCTCATAGCCGGTGCGATAGGCCTTGAGCGAGGTTGCGATGTATTCCGCTTGCTGGCCGGCGAGTGCCGGGAACCCGGCCGGCGCATTGCCCTTGCCGTTGGGCGAATGGCAGGCCATGCAGGCGGGAACATTGCGCTCGGCGACGCCGGCGCGGAAAATTTTCTCGCCCAGGGGTACCAGGTCGGGATCCGCCTGGCCGCCGGTACGGGACTGGCTGTCAAAATATGCCGCGATGTCCTCCAGCTGCTGGTCGGTCTTGCCATCCAGCTGGCCGGCCATGACCGGCACGGAGCGCGCCCCGTCGCGGATATCTTTCAACTGCTTCAGCAGGTACTTGTCACCCAGCCCGGCGAGCTTCGGGAACGTGGGGGAGACGCTGTTGCCGTCTGCGCCGTGACAGGCCGCACACGCGGTGGTCAGCGCCTTGCCTGCCGCTGCGTCGCCGGCCTGTACTGCGGTGATTTGTGCACAGCCCAGTACAAGGGCTGCCAGGATCAGCTTTATTTTCATCGTCATTCCAGATTTTGGTTTTGACTGAGTGGCCTTACTTGGCCGGCGATGACATGAACTCGATCAGTGCCTTGTAGTCCTCGGGTGTGCAGTCGAAGCACATGCCGCGCGGCGGCATTGCGTTGAGCCCGTTGGTCACCGATTGCACCAGTGCGTCCATCCCCTTGGCGAGGCGCGGCTTCCAGGCTTCAACATCGTGGACCTTGGGTGCATTGGCAGCGCCAGTCGCGTGGCATACCGAGCAGCTCTTGTTGTACTTGTCCATGTCGGGCTGGGCGTAGGCACTGGTGGCAAGGAGCACCAGGCCGGCAGCGACGAGTCTTTTCATGAGTATCTCTCTGTTCCCATAGCCAGTCGGCCACGCAAGCAATTGATAGCAGTCGAAAAAGCTGTGGCATTATATACGGAATACCCACACCTAAAAAGGCAATACCGCACAATGCCAGACCAGGCCCTCCCGGATGCGCCCAAAGCCCCGGATTACCGCGGCGCCCAGTTCCTGACCAGCGCCCAACGATTCGAGCAATGCCCGGAGGACAGCGGCTGGGAAGTCGCCTTCGCCGGCCGCTCCAACGCCGGAAAATCCAGCGCTATCAACAGTTTGACCGGCAGGTCCAAGCTTGCCAAGACCTCGCGCACCCCCGGGCGGACGCAGCTGATCAACTTCTTCGAACTGTCGCCGACACAGCGCCTGGTCGACCTGCCGGGTTACGGCTTCGCCAAAGTGCCGCTGGCGGTCAAGAACGCCTGGACCAAGCAGCTGGAGCGCTACCTGTCCGAGCGCCAGAGCCTGCGCGGGCTGATCCTGCTGATGGATGTACGCCACCCGCTGCAACCCTTCGACCAGCAGATGCTGGACTGGGCAATTGCGGCCTCGATGCCCGTACATATCCTGCTCACCAAGGCGGACAAGCTCAAGCGCGGCCCCGCCAGCGCCGCCCTGCACAGCGTGCGCAAGGCGGTTGCAGCGCACTCGGACCTGGTTACCGTGCAGCTGTTTTCCGCGCTCAAGCACAGCGGCCACGAGGAGCTGGTGAAAACCCTGGACGCCTGGCTCACTGACGCCAGCGTGTACGACGAGGATGGGGAAACCGGGCCGGAAGGCGAATAATCGGGGCAAAAAAAACCCGGTTGCCTCTAGGGGGGAAGGCAACCGGGACACCTAGGGTCTCTGGGGAAAAGAGACTTGCTTTGCGAAGACTCATGGAGAGAAGTCTTCAACAGGGGTGCAGCGGATGCTGCAAAACTTCAGACTGGCCGGTTTGGCGAAAGTTCACTCACCCTGGAAAATATTTCTGCTGGGAAGCGCCTCAGTGGGCCTCGTCCCAGTTGGCGCCAACCCCCGCTTCGACCAGCAGGGGTACGGACAGTTCGGCAGCCCCCGCCATGCGCCGGCAGAGCTCCTCGCGGACTTCCTCCAGGGCATCCTCGGCCACCTCCAGTACCAGTTCGTCGTGTACCTGCATGACGATCCAGGCATCCACCTCGCCCCGCACCAGCCAGTCGTCCACCGCCAGCATCGCCCGCTTGATGATATCCGCGGCACTGCCCTGCATGGGGGCGTTGATCGCGGTGCGCTCGGCGGCCTGGGCGCGCATCTTGTTGCTGGCGTTGATGTCCGGCAGGTAGAGCCGGCGGCCGAACAGGGTTTCCACGTAGCCCTGCTCCCGCGCCACGGCCCGGGTGCGTTCCATGTAGTCCGCCACCCCGGGATAGCGATCGAAATAGCGGTCGATATACTCCTGCGCCTCGTTGCGGCCCAGGTGCAGCTGCTTGGCGAGGCCAAAAGCGGACATGCCGTAGATCAGGCCGAAGTTGATCGCCTTCGCCTTGCGCCGCTGCTCCGCGGAGACGGCATCCAGCCCCACCTCGAACACTTCCGACGCGGTGGCCCGGTGCACGTCCTGCCCCTCCCGGAAGGCCTTTTGCAGGCCCTCGTCCCCCGACAGGTGCGCCATGATCCGCAGCTCGATCTGCGAATAGTCGGCGGCGACCAGGCGATAGCCGGGCGGCGCGATGAACGCCTGGCGAATCCGCCGGCCTTCCTCGGTGCGCACCGGGATGTTCTGCAGGTTGGGGTCCGATGAGGACAGCCGGCCGGTGGCGGCCACCGCCTGGTGGTAGGACGTGTGCACGCGGCCGGTGGCCGGGTCTGCCATCTCCGGCAGCTTGTCGGTGTAAGTGGACTTCAGCTTGGACAGGCCGCGGTGCTCCAGCACCAGCCGCGGCAGGTCGTAGTCCAGCGCCAGCTCCGCCAGCACCTCCTCGGCGGTGCTGGGTGCGCCCTTGGGCGTCTTCTTGATAACCGGCAACTCGAGCTTGTCGAACAGGATCTCGCCCAGTTGCTTCGGCGAGCCCAGGTTGAACGGCTGGCCCGCACTCTCGTGGGCTTCGCCCTCCAGCTCCTGCAGGCGCTTGCCCAGCTCCACGCTCTGGCGCCGCAGCATGTCGGTATCCAGCAGCACTCCGCGCCGCTCGATGCGGGAGAGCAGCGGCACCAGCGGCAGCTCGATCTCGCGGAAGACCTCGGCCAGCCGGCCCTCGCCCTCCAGCCTGGGCCACAGTTCGCGGTGCAGGCTCAACGTGATGTCCGCGTCCTCGGCCGCGTAGGGACCGGCCTCCTCGACCTTGATCTGGTCGAAAGTGAGCTGCTTGGCGCCCTTGCCGGCGATGTCCTCGAAGTGGATGGTGCTGCGGCCGAGGTACTTCAGCGCCAGGCTGTCCATGTCGTGGCGGGTGGCGGTGGAATCCAGCACATAGGATTCCAGCATGGTGTCGAAGGCGATGCCGCGCAGGGTGATGCCATGGTTGGCGAGCACGCTCATGTCGTACTTCAGGTTCTGGCCCACCTTGCGATGGTCCTCGCTTTCCAACAGCGGCTTCAGCTGCTCCAGCACCGCCTCCCGGTCGAGCTGTTCCGGCGCGCCGAGGTAATCGTGGGCCAGCGGGACATAGGCGGCTTTTCCGGGCTCCACCGCGAAGGACACACCGACGATGCGCGCCTGCATGTAGTTCAGGCTGGTGGTCTCGGTGTCGAAGGCGAACAGGTCCGCGCAGCGCAGCGCCTCCAGCCAGGTATCCAGCGCAGCCTGGGTGGTGACGATATCGTAATCGGCATCGGCCGCCGCGACGCTCGCCTGCTCGCCGCCCTGGCCCAGCAATTCCTCCAACCAGCCGCGAAACTCCAGCTGCCGGTACCACTCGATCAGCGCCTCGGTGTCCGGAGCGGCGTTGGCCAGGGACTCCGGGGTTTCCTCCAGATCGACATCGGTCTTGATGACCGCCAGCTGGTGGGACAGGTAGGCGTTGTCCTTTTCCGCCTCCAGCTTTGCCCCCATGGATTTCGCGCCGCGGAAGGAGAGCCCGGCCACCTTGTCGAGATCGGCGTAGATCGCATCCAGCCCGCCGATACCCTGCAACAGGGCCAGCGCGGTTTTCTCGCCAACGCCGGGGACGCCGGGAATGTTGTCCACCTTGTCGCCCATCAGCGCCAGCAGGTCGATCATCCGCTCGGGTGGTATGCCGTATTTTTCCTCCACACCGGCGCGGTCCATCACCGTGTCAGTCATGGTGTTGACCAGGGTCGTGTGGTCGTCCACCAGCTGCGCCATGTCCTTGTCGCCGGTGGAGATGATCACCTTGCGCCCCTGCTCGCTGGCCTGGCGCGCGAGCGTACCGATGACGTCGTCCGCCTCCACCCCCGGTACGCACAGCAGGGGCAGTCCCATCGCCCGGACGATGCTGTGGATGGGCTCGATCTGCTCGCGCAGCTCGGAAGGCATGGGCGGCCGGTGGGCCTTGTACTGCTCGAAGATTTCGTCGCGGAAGGTCTTGCCGCTGGCGTCGAATACCACCACCACCGGTGATTCCGGGTAGTCCTGCACCAGCCGTCGCAGCATGCTGATCACGCCGCGCACGGCACCGGTGTGCTGGCCGCCGGACGTGGTCAGCATGGGCAGGGCATGGAAAGCGCGGTAGAGGTAGGAAGAGCCGTCCACCAGCACCAGCGGGTTATTTAGATCCATTTTAGAACTCATTATGGCCTCCCGGCAGGAACCTGCGCACCTAGTGCTGGTAATCCCACAGCGCGCGGGCTGAGCGGTAGGTCAGTTTCATCTTCGCCAGGTCCAGTGGCGCCTTGAAGAAGCCGTGATAGTCCCCTTTGGGATTTATCAATACCACATTGGAACTATGCTCGACCTGATAGGCGTCACCCTGGCCCGGCACCTTGCGAAAAGGGGAATTCAGGGCCGTGGCGAAGCGGTGAATATCGAGGAAGTCGCCGGTGACACCGATGAAGTCCGGGTTGAAGTAGGGCACGTAGCTGGCGAGTTGTTGCGGCGTGTCCCGCGCCGGGTCCACCGTCACCATCACGACCTGGGTGTCCTCGGCCTCGGTGCCGTTGAGCCCCTTGATGAACTGGTTGAGGAAGGCCATGGTCGTCGGGCAGACGTCCGGGCAGTAGGTGAAGCCGAAAAAGACCAGGGTCCAGTGGCCCTCGAAGCGGGCCCGGGTAAAGGGCTTGCCGAGGTGGTCCACCAGCTTGATCTCGCCGAAATTGCGCGGCGTCTTGAGCTGGTAGTAGCCGTTGAGCTTCATGTCCGCAGCGGACATGATGCGCGGCTGCTGCACCCGGTGAATGAAGCTGGCCAGCACTACAACAATGAACACCAGCACAGCCGCAACGGTGATGCGGATATTTCGCCTCTGGATGGCTTCGCGTTCGGTGCTCACAGGGTGTGCACCGGGAACAGGTAGTGGTCGACAAGCATGATAATAAACAGGGCCATCAGGTAGATAATCGAGTATTTGAAAGTTTCCATGGGCGCATTCGGGTTCTTGCCCCGAAGCAGTTCGATCGCCCAGTAGAGAAAGCCCCCGCCCAGTACAACGGCGCCCAACAGGTAGAGCGGCCCGCTCATGCGGGTGGCGAAGGGCAGCAGCGTGATCAGGAACATCAGGATGGTGTACAGCATGATGTGCAGCTTGGTGAACGCCACTCCGTGGGTCACCGGCAACATGGGAATGCCGACGGTGGCGTACTCTTCGCGCCGGTGGATGGCCAGCGCCCAGAAGTGCGGCGGCGTCCAGGCGAAGATGATCAGCACCAGCAACAGGGCGTGGCCGTGGATATGGCCGGTAACGGCGGTCCAGCCGAGCAGGGGCGGGGCGGCGCCCGCAAGGCCCCCGATGACGATGTTCTGGGGCGTGGCGCGCTTGAGGAACAGGGTGTAGATGAAAGCGTAGCCGATCAGCGAGGCGAGGGTCAGCCAGGCTGTCAGCGCGTTGATATAGATGAGCAGAATCGCCATGCCGATGCCGCCCAGCACCGCGGCGAATATGGAGGCGTGCAGGTTGTCCACGCGCCCGGTCGCCACCGGCCGGTTGCGGGTTCTCGACATCTGCCTGTCGACACGCTGGTCCACGAGGTGGTTGACCGTCGCAGCCGCCCCGGCGCACAGGGCGATGCCGAGGTTGCCGAGGATCAGCACGTGCAACGGCACCATACCCGGCACCGCCATGAACATGCCGATCGCCGAGGTGAGGATCATCAGCAGGACGACGTTGGGCTTGGTAAGTTCCTTGTAATCACGCCAGGTGGCCGCTGCCGGGCTTTGTACTTGTGCCATTGCGCTGCCTATTCGCTGGAGTTTTTCAGGAGGAATTTGAGATCGGCTATCACGTCCTTGTAGCTGATGGCGCTATTGTAGGACATCATCACCCAGCCCGCAGGATCGACCACGTACCATGTCGAATCATCTGCCGCCAACTCCGGGAACAACCCCTGGAAATCGACGGGTCCTACCGTCAGCGCCTGCAGGTCCTGGTGTTGTCCCTGCAGGTAGGCGGGAAAGCTCGCAGGCAGCGGCGCCCCGTCGCTGAGCGCAGTCACCGCCAGCGCGGTCTGGCCGGGCGGGGTATCTCCTATGTAGAAGCGGTCGATGCGGTCGAAGTACTTGCCCATCGCGCGGTGGATCTGGCGGGTCAGGTACAGCAGCTGCTCGCAGGAATCGGCGCAGCTGTCGCCCGTGTTCGCCACCAACAGTGTCCATTTGGGGGGCATGTCGGCGTAACGCACCACGGCGCCCTTCTCGTGCAGCACGGCGGAGTCCAGCTTGCGCGGCGGCTGCACCAGGTGGCCGCGGTTGGCGGTACCCAGGGCGCCGACGATATCCAGTTTGCCGTTGACCACGTAGTACCAGAGCCAGGTGGCGGTCAGCACCATGGTCACGGGCAGGCCCACAATGGTCAGCAGGATGAGTCGGCCGCTGTTGTTGCGGCCAGAAGTGCGGCTAGTGGTGCGGCTGGTATTTTCGTCAGTCATATATTACTCGTCGCGGGGCGCCGGCTCGCGGCTGCCCCTGATGCACTCCCAGAGATTGGTGCTGCGCAGCAGGAAAAGCAGTAGCAGTACGGCGGCCATGCTGAACCACTGTACCGCGTAGGCGCGGTGCCGGGCGGGGGTGATATTAATCACCTGCCAGTCTGCCTGCAACGCGCCCGGCTGGCCGGCCCGGATATGTATGGGGTAGGGGAAGAGCTTTTCGCTTATACCCGCAGCCAGTTTGGCCATCTCCACCGCCTGTATTCGCTTCGGCCAGCCCGCCTCCAGCGGCTCGTCCGCCAGCAGGAAGGGTTTCCCCGGCGCCACGTAGACCTGTCCGGTAATCGAAAGCCCGCCGGGCGCGGGCGGCAGCGGCGGCACCTGGGTCGGCTGCAGGCGCGCCGGGTCGGCGGGTACCCAGCCGCGGTTGACCAGCGCCAGCAGGCCGCTGTCTGTCTCGAAAACCGTCAGCACTTCATTGCCGTACTGTCCGCCCCGGGACCGGTTATCCAGCAGAAAGGTCTGCTGCGGCCGGAAATGGCCGCGCAGCCGCACCGGCAGGTACGCGAGCTCCGCGGGAGCGAGTCCCTGCACAGACCCGAGATCCGCCGGGGGCTGCTGTTGCTTGCGCTCGAAGGCCGCGGCCAGGGCGGTCTTTTCCGCCGCGCGCTGCAATTGCCAGGCGCCCAGCGAAACCAGCAGGGGAAAGAGCAGCAACGTCAACAGGGTGATGCGCCACTCGAAATCGAATTGCAGGCGGGCCCTCACGCTGCGCGCCCGCCCCCCGACAGCGCGAGTGGCGCTGGTTTATACTGCGCACTCACTCGAAGGTAACCTCTGCAATGAAAATACTGATCGTCATACTGATGGTGGCGTTGGTCGCCAGCCTGGGAAGTGGTTTCTACTACCTGATGACCGACCAGGGGGACAAGACCAAGCGGCGTACGTTTCATTCCCTGGGCGTCCGGCTGACGCTGGCTATCACTTTGCTCGCCCTGGTGATTTACGGTGTGGCCACGGGCCAGCTGGGCCACCGCAACCCGTGGGACGGCGGACCCAAACCCGCAGCGGAGCGCAAAGCCTCCGACGCGGGCCAGGCCCGGCAGGATTAAAGGATGTAGACGAACAGGAACAGGAATACCCAGACCACGTCCACGAAGTGCCAGTACCAGCTGGATGCCTCGAAACCGAAGTGATCGTCCGCGGTAAAGTGCCCCTTGAGGCTGCGCAGCAGCTGGATCAACAGCATCGTCATCCCCATGAACACGTGGAAACCGTGGAAGCCGGTGAGCATGAAGAACGTGGAGCCGTAGATCCCGGAGTTAAGCGTCAGGCCGAAGACCTCGTAAGCCTCGTGGTACTCGTAGAACTGGACGCACAGGAAGATGATGCCCAGCGCCACGGTCAGCGCCAGCCAGCCGTTGAAGCGCTTCTTGTTGCCGTCGAGGATGCCCATGTGCGCCATGTGCACGGTGAAGCTGGAGGACAACAGGATGATGGTGTTCCACATCGGCAGCCACTTGTACCAGGCGTGGGCGTCGGCGAAGGACATGTTGATGCCCGGGGAAACGAAGGTGCCGTTGTTGGCGATCAACTGTGATGTTGCGCCGCCAACCGCTTCCTGCGGGGTCTGCATCATCGGCCAGTCGTAGCTGAAGCCGGGCCACAACAGCCCGTTCATACGGCCGCCTTCACCCTCGCCGGCCAGCCACGGGCCGACCAGGTTGCGCACATAGAACAACGCGCCGAAAAACGCGAAGAAGAACATCACTTCCGAGAAGATGAACCAGAACATGCCCAGCACGTAGGATTTCTTCAGCTGGGCGCTGTTCATCCCGGCGATGTTTTCCTTGATCGTGGTGCGGAACCAGTTGAACAGGGTGGCCAGGAAGAAGAACAGGCCGAACAGCAGTATTCCCCAGGAGTGGTGCGTCACGCCGTCGCCAAAGGTGTGGTCGTTCATCACGTTGGCGGCGCCGTATATGCTGAGAATCAGCCCGGTGGTCGCCAACGCGGCCATCTTGCTGTTTTCCGGTACGTGATACTTTTCGTACTCTGTGGAAGTCGGGCTTGTCATTTTCTTATCTCCATTAATGAAAGGCAGGATCCCCTACCTGCCTGTCAGCGGTTGGCGACTGACCCCTTCGCCATGTCTGTTACATCAAACAAGGTATACGACAAGGTGATCGTGCGAATGTCATCCGGCAGGTCCAGGTCGACTATGAACTGCAGCGGCAGTTCGGCGGACGTGTCCCCGTCCAGCGGTTGCTGGTGGAAGCAGAAGCACTCTGTCTTGTGAAAATATTCCGCCGCCCGCGGCGGTGAAAAGCTCGGGATGGCCTGGGCGACCATGGCCTTGTGCGTCGGGTTGCGCGCGAAGAAGACGGTGTTGTTGGTCGCACCGGGGTGCACCTTGACCGCCGTCTGCGAGGCGTTGAACTCCCAGGGCATGCCATCGTTGTTGGTGGCGATAAACTGCACGGTAACCGTCCGGTCGGTATCCACCCTTGCCTGCACCGAGGTGTAGGCCTCGCCAGCACCGCGCCCGTTGATCCCCAGCGCCGTGCACAGCACGTTGTACAGCGGCACCAGCACCACGAACACGAAGGCGAACATGGCCACCGCCACCGTGACCAGCTTGACCACGGTGTCGACGGTCGGGTTTTTGCTGATACGGAACATGCGCCGGCTCCAGGGCTACGAGTGCGCGTGTTCCGGATCGATCTTCGGCGGTGTCTCGAAGGTGTGGTAGGGCGGCGGAGTGGGCAGTGTCCACTCCAGGCCCTCTGCACCTTCCCAGACCTTCTCATCCGAAATCGGCTTGCCGGCCACGATGGTCGCGATCACGTTGTAGAGGAACAGGATCTGCGAGGAACCGTAAATGAAGGCACCGATGCTGGACATCATGTTGAAGTCCGCGAATTGCAGCGCGTAATCGGGGATGCGGCGCGGCATGCCGGCCAGCCCGACGAAGTGCTGCGGGAAGAAGGTCAGGTTGAAGCCGACGAAGGAGATCCAGAAATGGGTCTTGCCCATGGTCTCGTTGTACATCCGGCCGCACCACTTGGGCAGCCAGAAGTACACGCCGGCGGTCATGGAGAACACCGCGCCCGCCACCATCACATAGTGGAAGTGGGCAACCACGAAATAGGTGTCGTGGTACTGGAAGTCCGCCGGCGCGATGGCCAGCATCAGGCCGGTGAAACCGCCGATGGTGAACAGCACCAGGAAGCCCAGGGCGAACAGCATCGGGGTCTCGAAGGTCAGCGAGCCGCGCCACATGGTGGAGATCCAGTTGAACACCTTCACCCCGGTTGGCACCGCGATCAGCATGGTGGCGTACATGAAGAACAGCTCACCCGCGACCGGCATGCCCACCGTGTACATGTGGTGCGCCCACACGACGAAGGACAGGATCGCGATGGACGCGGTGGCGTAGACCATGGAGTCGTAGCCGAACAGCGGCTTGCGCGAGAACGCCGGAATGACCTGCGATACCACGCCGAAGGCCGGCAGGATGATGATGTACACCTCGGGGTGTCCGAAGAACCAGAACACGTGCTGGAACAGCACCGGGTCGCCGCCGCCGGCGGCGGAGAAGAAACTGGTGCCGAAGTGCACGTCCATCAGCATCATGGTCACCGCACCGGCCAGTACCGGCATGACGGCCACCAGCAGGAATGCGGTGATCAGCCAGGTCCACACGAACAGCGGCATCTTCATGTAGGTCATGCCCGGCGCGCGCATGTTCATCACCGTGGCGATGATGTTGATGGAGCCCATGATGGAGGACAGGCCGAGGATGTGGATACAGAAGACAAAGAAGGTGACCGAGGGCGCCGCGTAGGTGGTCGACAGGGGCGCGTAGAACGTCCAGCCGGCCTGTGGTGCGCCGCCTTCCATGAACAGGGTGGAGGCGAGCAGCAGGAACGCCGGTGGCAGGATCCAGAAGCTCCAGTTGTTCATGCGTGGCAGGGCCATGTCCGGCGCCCCGATCATCATCGGGATCATCCAGTTGGCCAGGCCGACGAAGGACGGCATGATTGCGCCGAACACCATGATCAGACCGTGCAGGGTGGTCATCTGGTTGAAGAACTCGGGCTCCACCAATTGCAGGCCGGGCTGGAACAGCTCGGCGCGGATGATCATGGCGAACGATCCGCCAAGGATGAACATGGCGAACGAGAACCACAGGTACATGGTCCCGATATCTTTGTGGTTGGTGGTAAAGAGCCACCGGGTGATACCCTTCGCAGGGCCGTGATGATGTTCTCCCATCTTGATCTCCTCCGGTCAGCCTTTCTTGAAGTTGTAGACGTCGATGGGCTGTACCATGTCGCCCATATTGTTACCGAACGCGTTGCGCTGGTAGGTGATGACGGCGCCGAGGTCGACATCGTTGAGCTGGCTGCCAAACGCCTGCATCGCCGTGCCGGGTACGCCGTGGGTCACGACGTCCAAGTGATGTGACAGCTCGCCGGTGGCCACCGGACTGCCGGCGATGGCCTTGCCAACGCCGCCCTGGCCCTTGTCGCCGTGACAGGCCAGGCAGTTGCGGTCGTAGACGTCCTTGCCGCGCTGCATCAGCTCGTCCATGGTGAAGGTCTGCGCCATCAGCTTCTTGATCTCGGCGGCCTCGGACTGCTTGCCGGCCATCCAGTCGTCGAACTTGTCCTGGCTCACGACGTCGACCACGATGGGCATGAAGCCGTGGCCCTTGCCGCACAGCTCCGCGCACTGGCCGCGGTAGACGCCTTCCTGCGTGGTGCGGGACCAGGCCTCGTTGACGAAGCCGGGAATGGCGTCGCGCTTGACCGCGAGTTCCGGCACCCACCATGAGTGGATCACGTCGTTGGCGGTAATCAGGAAGCGCACCTTTTTATTGGCGGGCAGTACCAGCGGCTCGTCGACGTCCAGCAGGTAGTTCTCGCCTTTCGCCTCGCTGTTGTATATCTCGCTCTGCGGCGTGCGCAGGTTGCTGAAGAAAGTGACGTGCTCACCCTGTTCCGTCATGTACTCGTACTTCCACTTCCACTGGTAGCCAGTGACGAGCACGTTGAGGTCCGCATCGTCGTTGTCGTAGATCTGCAGCAGCGTGACCGTGGCCGGGTACGCCATGATCACGAGGATAATGAACGGGATGACGGTCCAGATGATTTCCACTTTGGTGTTTTCGTGGAAATGGGCGGCGACCGCACCTTTCGATTTACGGTGTTTGAAAATGGAGTAGAACATCACCCCGAACACACCAACGCCGATCACGGTGCAAATACCCAGGATGATCATGTGGAGGTCGTAGACCTCCTTACCCACCTCGGTGACACCAGGTGCCATATTCACCTGGTTCGCCTCGCTGCCATACCCCAGGGCAGCGGCACCCCACAGCATCAGCACAGGACCGAGCGCGAGACTTACGAGTCGCTTCGCTTCAAAACGCATTTCCCGTGTTCTCCATTTGTCGAATGTATGTATTTTTTATTTTCCCAGCCAGGCCCCCGGACAATGCGGGCCTTTGTCGGTCCACGCATACCCCAGTCCGGTTTCACGCGCGCCCCGTGATTTTTATAGTGCGCGTGCCCTGTACAGCATTCGAGCCTCCCATTCCCCCGGGATGGCCAGTTTTAAAGACAGGGTATGGATTACCAGCTGACTTAGCTTTACCGGAAGTGCGACAATTCGCCGCAGCGGTAAATTATTGAAAGTATAACCATACCAACCTCTATTTCCCAAATATTTGCTGGGGCGGATTGAACTGTTCGCACCAATGTGGTGCGGTTGCCCGGGAGCCAGGAAGAGCGACGATGTCTGAAGCGCAGTCCGCCATGCTGGATCGCAAGATCTGGGGTATCGCCTGGCCGGCTATCCTGTCGAATATCTCGGTGCCGCTGCTGGGACTGGTGGACTCGGCGGTGCTTGGGCACCTGGGCAGCAGCCGCTACCTGGCCGCCGTGGCTGTGGGCTCCGCACTGATGGCCTTCCTCTACTGGGGGTTCAGCTTCCTGCGCATGGGCACCACCGGGCTGGTGGCCCGGGCCGAAGGGGCGGGAAACCGCGCCGCGGCGACCCTGGTCCTGTTGCGATCGGGCGTGCTCGCCCTGGCCATCGCAGCAATGGTCTTACTATTAAGCAGGCCGCTGATCGACCTCGGCCTGCTGCTGATGTCCCCCGCCGCGGACCTGCAGCCACTGGCGGCTTCCTACGCCAGGATCCGGATTTACAGCGCGCCGGCGGTGCTCGCCACCTACACCATCATCGGCTGGTTTATCGGCCGCCAGAACACGCGCTGGCCGATGCTGGTCGTTCTAGTCACCAACCTCGCCAATATCGGCCTGGATTTCCTGCTGGTGATAGGGCTGGACATGCGCAGCGATGGCGCCGCGCTGGCGACGGTCATCGCCGAGTACCTCGGCCTGGTTATCGCGATCGCCTGCGCCGCGCGCCAGTTGCCCCGCGCCGAGCTGGCAGCCGCCCGCCGCCAGCTGCTGGTGCTGGTCGGCTACACGGAGCTGTTGCGCAGCAATCGCCACCTGTTCGTGCGCACCGTGTGCCTGCTGTTCGGCTTTGCGTTTTTTACCGCCCAGGGCGAGAACCTGGGCAGCGAAGTGGTCGCTGCAAACACCCTGCTCCTGCACCTGTTGATGCTGGCCGCCTACGGCATGGACGGCTTCGCATTTGCCGCGGAGGCCCTGTCCGGCCACTACCTGGGGGCGGGAGACGGCGAGACTTTCTTCCGGGCGGTACGCCGCTGCAGCCTGTGGGCCGCAGTGTCGGTGATCGCGGTCAGCCTGGCCCTGCTGGCCGGGGAACACGCATTGATAGCGGTGCTGACGGACCTGGACAGCATCCGCGGGCTGCTGGCCCGCTACTTTCCCTGGCTGGTGATCCTCCCACTGGTGGCAGCCCCGGCCTACCTGCTGGACGGCATATTCATCGGCGCCAGCGAAACCCGCCTGATGATGCTGACCATGCTGGTCAGCCTGATTGGCGTCTACCTGCCGCTCTGGTACGCCACACTCTCCTGGGGCAACCACGGCCTGTGGCTGGCCTTCACCGCGTTCAACCTGGCGCGCGGCATTACCTTATACATCTGCTACCGGGGCCTCAGTCACAAAAACGCCTGGCAGGGTCTTAAAAGCGCCTAGTAACTGGCGGGTTTTGTACTAGCATGATTCTATTTCCGCCAGCCTGCGGGAAGGCCCCATGCCCCCTACCGCTATCCGGGAACTGATTCGGGCTGCTCTCGAGCACGAGGAGCAGGGGGGACTTTTTAGGCAAAAACTGGCAGGCGAACTGCCCGAGCTCCAGCGCAAGCTGGTTTTGCCGCAGGATGCTCCGGTGGAGGCCCTGATCGACTTCGTCAGGGATTACGCCGGCAGCGTGCCCGGCAGCATCAGCCTGGTCACCGCCGTCAGCAAGCGCTTCGGCTTTCACGACTACGCGGCGCCTTTCCTCGAGCTGGCTGAAGACTACTTCCTGCACCCGCCGGAGGTGCTGCCCCACGGCGGGCTGGAGGCCCTGCTGGACGAGGCGTTTCTCGCCCACCGCCTGCTGGAGGAGGTCAACGACCACCACATCCGTCACCTGCAGCGACCGCTGCTGCCCGTCGACATGACCGAGGCGAACCTGATCGTCCACTACCTGCTGGGGGATGTTTTCGCCTCGCGGCTGGAGCAGCTCGTGCAACTCACCGCCTCGCAGTTACTGGCCCGGGAGCATGTCTGGGACCGGGTCAGGGCCCTGCCGGGTATCGAGCACGCGGCGGTGGCGCGAATTTCCAGCGATACTTTCACCACGGGGCCGCGCCGGGTACGGCTGCGGCTCGACGGCCGCTAGCGCGGCCCGGAGCCGCGGGGGAGGGGTCAGTCCGGCTGTTTTGCCGGGCTGGTAGGGTCGACCAGGGTTACCGCCTCCGCGGGTGTATCCACGCGCCGGGCCGCGGCGCGGGTAACCCGGGTGGGCAATTCCCGCTCCGGGCCATCCTGGGGACGCGCCTCGCGGAAGTCGCAGGCTACGCACTCGCGCTGGTCGGTATCCAGGTCCACCACGATGCGATCCATCGCCCCGCAGCGCGGGCACACCGCGCCGGCAATAAAGCGGCGGCGCTGGGATGGTACAGACATGGGACCTCCGGGATGGTCAGTGGCATTCACGATGGTATTGTATCAGCCTTCTCCAGCCCCCGATGAGCCAGTTCATGAAGCACTACACCGCCAGCAGCCTGCGCAGTTTCCAGGGCATCACGCCGCAACTGGGCGAGCGGGTTTTCATCGACCCCACCGCCGTGGTGCTGGGCGACGTGGTTCTGGGGGATGACGTCTCCGTCTGGCCCCAGGTCTCCATCCGCGGAGACATGCACCGCATCCGCGTGGGTGATCGCACCAGTGTCCAGGACGGCTGCGTGCTGCACATCACCCACGCCGGCCCCTACAATCCCGACGGCTATCCACTGCACATCGGCGCCGACGTGACCATCGGCCACGCGGCGGTTCTGCACGGCTGCACGGTGGGCGACCGGGTGCTGGTGGGCATGGGCGCTATCATCATGGATGGCGCGGTGGTGCAGAGCGACGTGGTGATCGCGGCCGGCGCGCTGGTCACACCGGGCAAGGTCCTGGCCAGCGGCAAGCTCTACGCCGGCAGCCCTGCGCGGGAGATGCGCGCACTGAGCGATGCGGAGATGGATTACTTCCGATACAGCGCGGCCAACTACGTGAAACTTAAAGACCAGCACATCGCGGAGATGGAGTGAGCTCAGGCGGCTTCCATTGCCTCGCGGATGTGGTTGATCACCGACCGGGTTTCCGGGCGCATGCCGCGCCACAGGTAGAATGCCTGCGCGGCCTGTTCCACCAGCATGCCGAGGCCGTCGGCCACCGCCCAGGCGGCATGGTGCGCGGCCCAGCGCATGAAGGGGGTCGGCTCCGACCCGTAAATCATGTCGTAGCAGCAGCTGCGCTCGGTCAGCAGTTCGCTCGGCAGGGGCGGCATTTCCCCTGACAGGCCGGCACTGCTGGCGTTGATCACGAGGTCCGCCTGGTTGTTCGCCGCCAATTCGTAGCCGCCGCCCTCCACCGGCCCGAGGTCGGCGAATTCCGCAGCCAGTTGCTGCGCCCTGGCAGCGGTGCGGTTGAGGATCAGCACCTGCCGGGGCTGCTCTTTCAGAAGCGGCTCGAGCACGCCGCGCACGGCGCCGCCGGCGCCGATGATCAGCACCCGCTGGCCCTGGATCACCCAGCCGAGGTTGGCCACCATGTCGCGCACCAGGCCGATGCCATCCGTATTGTCGCCCTCGATCTGCCCGTCCGCGGCGCGCGTCAGTGTGTTCACCGCACCTGCGCGTTGCGCGCGCAGGCTGAGGCGGTCGGCAAAGCGGAAGGCCTCCTCCTTGAATGGCAGGGTGACGTTGAGCCCGGCGCCGCCGCGCTCGAAGAACTGCCGCGCGGCGCGGCTGAAATCGCCTTCGTCGACCCGCACCGCCCGGTACTCCATGGCCTGGCCGCACTGGGCGGCAAAGGCGGCGTGGATCGCCGGGGACTTGCTGTGCTTGATGGGGTTGCCGAAAACCGCGTACTTGTCGCGCTCGCTCATGGGGCGTCCTCCGCCAGCCAGTCCCGATGCTGCAGGTAGTAGTCCGTCAATTCGGCCTCGGCGCTGCCAGGCTCCGGCCGGTAGTCGTATTCCCAGCGCACCAGCGGCGGCAGGGACATGAGTATCGCCTCGGTACGGCCATCGGACTGCAGGCCGAAGAGCGTACCACGGTCGTATACCAGGTTGAATTCCACGTAGCGGCCGCGGCGGTAGAGCTGGAACTGGCGCTCGCGCTCACCCCAGGGCATCTCCTTGCGACGCTGGACTATGGGCCGGTAGGCGGGAATGTAGGAATCGCCGATCGCCTGCAAGAAGGCGAAGCAGGTATCGAAGTCCCACTCGTTGAGATCGTCGAAAAACAGCCCGCCGACACCGCGCGCCTCGCGGCGGTGCTTCAGGTAGAAGTAGTCGTCGCACCAGGCCTTGAAGCGCGGGTAGACATCCGCACCGAAGGGTTCGCAGGCCTGCGCCGCCACCCGGTGCCAGTGGACGCAGTCCTCGCGGTTGCCGTAGTACGGGGTGAGGTCGTAACCGCCGCCGAACCACCAGATCGGCTCCGCGCCGTTCTTTTCCGCGACGAACATGCGCACGTTGGCGTGTGAGGTGGGCACATAGGGGTTGCGCGGGTGGATCACCAGGGATACCCCCATCGCCTGGTAGCTGCGCCCAGCCATCTCAGGGCGCGATGCGCTGGCGGAGGCGGGCAGGCTTGCGCCCATCACATGGGAGAAATTGACGCCGGCCTTCTCGAACACGGCACCCTCGGCGAGCACGCGGCTGCGGCCGCCGCCGCCCTCCGCACGCTGCCATTCATCGGTAATAAACCGGGCACTACCGTCTTCATCGGCCAGCGCCTGACAGATACGGTCCTGTAGGGAAAGCAGGTAGGACTTAACCTGATCGATCTGCATGCAATACTTCCTTTCGCAGCGGCGCGAGCATTATACGCAGCCGCGCAGCGGATCAACAGGCGGGCGTGGCAATCAGGCGCGAACCAGTTCGCCGCTGTCCAGGCGACGGATCTGGCTGGGGCGATCAGCGCCGCCCACCGCACCGGGGAGCAGGGCGTCCAGCTGGTCGCCAAAGTAGCGCCTGACCTGGAATGCCTGCCGCGGCGGCTGCGCCCCGGCGGGGTTGGCGGAGGTGGATACCAGCGGGCCGCCCCACGCTTCGCACAGCGCCCTCACCACCGGGTGAGCGCTCACCCTCACCGCAACGGTATCGAAATCGCCGTGAATCCAGGGTTGGACGCGGCCGTGGTGGGGCACCAGCCATGTGTTGGGCCCGGGCCAGGTCGCCCGCAGGGTATCGAGCTGTTCCGCATCCAGGCCCGCCAGCAGGAAATCGAGCTGGCTTTCGCTGGCGGCGACGAGAATCAGGCCCTTTTCCACCGGACGGCGCTTGAGTTGCAGCAGCCGCTGCACCGCCGGCCAGCTGTCTGGGTCGCAGGAAAGCCCCCATACCGCCTCGGTCGGGCAGGCGACTACACCACCCGCGGCGATCGCATCGACCGCCGCGGACAGGCGCAGGGCAGGGACTGTTGCGCCCGGCATCAGGCCTTCAGCGACTCCTGCAGGGCAGCGTCTTTCTCGGCGATGGCCGCTGCATTGGCGGCGCGTTCGTCGCGCAGGCGCTGGGCCAGGGCATCATCGGAGGTGGCCAGGATCTGGGCCGCGAGGTAGGCGGCGTTCTTGGCGCCGGCCTTGCCGATTGCGACGCTGGCGACCGGGATGCCCGCGGGCATCTGTACGGTAGAAAGCAGGGCGTCCAGGCCGTCCAGGGACGAGTTCATGGGTACGCCGATCACCGGGCGAACCGTGGTGGCAGAGACTGCGCCCGCGAGGTGGGCTGCCATGCCGGCTGCTGCGATAAACACCGCACAGCCACGGCTTTCGGCGTCTTCGATGAACTCCTTGGTGACTTTCGGGGTGCGGTGCGCGGAGGTGATCCGTGCCTCGAAGGGGATATCGAAGCTGCGCAGCACGCCGAAGCAGGCTTCCATGACGGGCAGGTCGGAATCAGACCCCATGACAATCGCGACGAAAGGTTTGCTCATTGCATTGCTCCTCTGGGTCGGGCGGGAGGGCTCCCCCCCGAAAAGGCGCGAAATTTAACCAGAGCACCGCCCGCTTGGCAAGGTTATCCGCCCCTCGGGAACCCGCTGGTAACCTCCCGCGCCGCGGCTCACCCGGCCCGCCAGCTCCAGCGCACCCAGCTGCGCCATCACCTGTGCGCTGGACTGGCCGCTCAGCCGCGCCAGCTCATCCACGGCCACCTCCTCGCCGCCGATGAGGGTAAGCAGGTATTCCTGCTCCTTGCTCAGGCCGCTGTCCGGTTCCCGCCGGGGTTGCGGAGTGGGTTGCGGTGTGGCTTCCGGTACCGCGGGAGCCAGCTCGGACTGCGCGCGGAACAGGCTCTCCAGCTCTTCCAGCACGTCGTCGATGCCCAGCACCAGTTTGGCCCCATCGCGCAGCAGCCGAAGGCCGCCGGCACCGCCTTTGTGCGCGTTCGACCAGGGCAGGGCAAACACCTCCCGGCCCTGTTCCGTGGCCATGCGGGCGGTAATCAGGGAGCCGCTGCGCTCGGCGGCTTCCACCACCACGACGCCCAGGGAAAGTCCGCTGATAATGCGGTTGCGCCTGGGGAAATGCCCGGGGAGCGGCGGCGCCCCCGGCGGGTATTCCGTGACCAGGCACCCGCGCTGCGCGATTTCCTCGCCGAGGGAGCGGTTGCGCGTCGGGTACAGGATGTCGATACCGGTACCCATCACCGCAATCGTTTTGCCGCCGGCACGCAGCGCGGCGCGGTGGGCGGCTTCATCTATGCCCTGCGCAAGCCCGCTGCAGATGGCGAGGCCGGCGGCCGAGGCGGCACTGGCCAGCTCTGCCGCCGCCTGCAGGCCCGCCGCGGAGGCGCGGCGCGCGCCGACGATCGCCAGCTGCGGTCGCTGTAACAGGCTGGGGTCACCGCGCAGGTAAAGCGTGGATGGAGGGTCGGGAATCGTGCGCAACAGGGCCGGATAGCGGGAGTCTGCGCTGGTCAGCACCTGCGCGCCTGCCGCCGCCAACGCTGCGCGCTGTGCGTCGTCTGCAACTTCCATACATCGTCCCTGATGTCATGTCAGCCGGGTTGGAAGGGCGCCGCTTCCAGCGGCGCCCGGGGACAGGCTCCCTAGGGGTTCTTCACCTTGTCCAGTACTTTCAACGGGCGGTTGGACTTCAGGACCAGCGCATAACTGGCCTTGTCGTAAACCTCGAACACCATCGCCAGTCCGGCGCGGACATCGGGCAGGCGCACATTTTGCTCGGCCACCTTGTCGAATACCAACTCACCGGCCTGGTAGATTGCCAGCACGTTGCCAACCTCCAGTCCATCGCGCGCGCCCTTGTTCAGCACCACGATATTGCTGGCGCCAATCTGGGTCACACCGCCGTCCACGGCTATCATAAAGCCGCCCTCGATGTCTGTCTTCGGTGCACGGGGGTAGAACGTGGAATCAATTACGCGCTCAGGCATCGGCAGCAGGCGATCCGCGATGCGGACTTCCTCGCTGATGCGGTTGATTTCGAGCTCCTTCACCTCTTCGTCGCTGGACGACAGCAGTTTGGCGTTGCCGATGTCCTTGGCCTGGTAGCCGAGCAGTTCATCGGTGACCGGGTCGCGATAGACATCGCCGGCGCGGTAGATGCCGTAGGCGCGCTCGCCATCCGGGAAGGTTCCGCGGCCGTAGATATGGTCGCCCGGGGCGCTGATCAGGTGGCCCTGGTCGCCGGCGACCACATAGGCGGAGTCGTTCAGGTCGTCGGCGCCGACAATGCGGTGGTGCAGCAGGAAGGCCTCGATCTGGTCCAGCGGAATCACGGGAATCGCAAGGTCCAGCTGGCTGACGCGCATGGTCGGTTCCAGCTTGACGTCGCGGCCGCGCTGCAGGCGCAGGCGGGGTTCGCCGTCGACCCACACCAGGTTCAGCGTATCGCCGGGGTAAATCAGGTGCGGGTTGTCGATCTGCGGGTTGACGTCCCACAGCTCCGGCCACAGCCAGGGCTTCTTGAGATACATGCCGGAAATGCCCCAGAGGGTATCGCCTTTCTTGACGGTATAAGTCTCTGGCACGTTGTCGTTCAGCTCCACGGCCGCCTGCAGGCAGGCGCTGAAAAGCAGCGACACCAGCAGCAAACCGAACGAGAATGACCTTGCTTTCATTGTTTTCGTCCCCGCGTGGCCTTGTTATGCTCTGCCCAATACTGTGGTTCCGGCAGCCGCGCCACAAACGGCTGCCATCGAAAGGCGTTGCAGCGGCTGTCCATGAAACCCGCCCGGACGGTAGTCCGCCACTGGGCACCCCTTATTCCCGGACAGTATAATAGTAGCAAGTGTGCTGCCGCGTTGTGCCGCTGGCAAGCCTAAAGTCATTATTTCTAAAGCCTGTTCAGGCGTGAAGCGAAGTGCAATCGGCATGGCAATACTCGAAATACTGGAATTCCCCGATCCCCGGCTCCGCACGGTGGCAAAGCCCGTGGAGTCCGTGACCGATGCCACCCGCACGCTGATCGACAATATGCTCGAGACCATGTACGACGCGCCGGGTATCGGCCTGGCCGCGACGCAGGTGGACGTTCACCAGCGCCTGCTGGTCATCGACCTGTCCGAAGACCAGCAGTCCCCCAGGGTCTACATAAACCCGCAGGTGGAGGTTCTCGACCCCGAACTGGGCGAGTACGACGAGGGCTGCCTCTCGGTACCGGGGTTCTACGAGACCGTCAACCGGCCGCGGCGGGTACGTGTCCAGGCACTGGACCGGGACGGCGAGGCATTTACCGAGGAGCTTGAAGGCCTGGCCGCCATCTGCCTGCAGCACGAAATCGACCACCTCGATGGCAAGCTGTTCGTCGACTACCTCTCGCCGCTGAAACGCTCGCGCATTCGCAAGAAGCTGGAAAAAACCCAGCGCCAGCGCGCCTGAGCCCGTGTCCCCGCTCAAACTCATATTTGCCGGCACTCCGGCATTTGCTGCCGTTCACCTCAAAGCGATCATTGATAGTGAACACCAACTCACGCACGTCTACACCCAGCCCGACCGGCCCGCAGGGCGGGGCAAGAAACTGCAGGCCAGCCCGGTCAAGCAGATGGCCCTGGACGCCGGCCTGCCGGTGCTGCAACCGCGCAGCCTGCGCGACCCCGAGGCACAGGCTGAACTCGCGGCGCTGGGCGCGGATGCGCTGATCGTCGTCGCCTACGGGCTGATACTGCCCCAGCCGGTGCTGGAAATTCCGCGGCTGGGCTGCATCAATGTCCACGGCTCGCTGCTGCCGCGCTGGCGCGGCGCGGCACCTATCCAGCGCGCCGTCGAAGCGGGCGACCCGGAAAGCGGCATCACCATCATGCAGATGGACGCAGGGCTGGATACCGGCGCCATGCTGGCCGCCGCGAGCTGCCCGATCGGTCCCGGGACTACCGCGGCCGACCTCGAGGCGTCGCTGGCGGAAATCGGTCCCCGGCTGCTCCTGGACGTGCTGGCGGACCTGCCAGGGCACCAGTCCCGCGCCATCGCCCAGGACGACAGCAAGAGCTGCTACGCGGCCAAGATCAGCAAAGCCGAGGCCGAGCTGGACTGGGCATTGCCGGCGGTTGCCCTGGAACGGCGGGTGCGGGCGTTCAACCCCGTGCCTGTGTGTTTCAGCCAGATAGGCGACCAGCGCATCCGCATCTGGGAGGCCCGACCAGCCGGCACCGCTCCGCTGCCGGAGGCGCCCGGGACCATCCTGCAGGCTTCCCGCGAGGGCATCCTGGTGAACACCGGCCAGGGGCAGCTACTCCTGACCCGCCTGCAACTTCCCGGCGGCAAGCCGTTGGGGGCAGCCGAGATTCTCAACGGCAGCGGGGACCTGTTCGTCGCAGGTAGGCACTTCGAGCTGCCGGCCGTGGAACACTGATGGCCGCAGACCCGCGCAGCCAGGCCGCCCGCGTCCTCGCGCAGGTGTTGGAGGGCCGCTCTCTCAACCAGGCCCTGCCGCCGGCGCTGGAGCGGGTCGCGCCCACCGACCGCGCCCTGCTGCAGCAGCTGTGCTACGGCTGCCTGCGCGAGGCGCCGCGGCTGCAGGGCTACCTGGACCAGCTGCTGGAAAAGCCGCTGCGCGATAAGGATCGCGATGTCCAGGCCCTGATACTGTGCGGCCTCTACCAGCTGGAGGCGACCCGGATTCCCGACCATGCGGCTGTGGCGGAGACCGTCGCCGCCACGAAGGCCCTGCAAAAGCCCTGGTCCCGCGGCCTTTGCAACGCGATCCTGCGTCGCTTCCTGCGCGAGCGGGAGTCGCTGGCTGCCCAACTCTCCCCGGCGCAACGGGCCGCGCACCCGGACTGGCTGTATGGCAAGCTGAAAAAACAGTGGCCCGACCAACTGGACTCGATCATCGAGGCGGGCAACAGCCACCCACCGATGACCTTGCGGGTGAACGCGGCACGCTCCAGCCGCGAAGCCAGCCTGGAAAAACTCGCAGCGGCCGGCATCGATGCCCGGGCAGGCGACTGCTCGCCCCAGGCCATTTACCTGGCCACGCCGGCTGACGTTGCGGAACTGCCCGGTTTCGCCGCAGGCGAGATCAGCGTGCAGGACGAGGCCGCGCAGCTCGCCGCGCAACTGCTGCAGGCCGGCCCCGGCGAGAAAGTACTCGATGCCTGCGCCGCGCCCGGCGGAAAAGCCTGCCACATTCTCGAACTGGATCCCGCCCTGGGCGAACTGGTTGCCCTGGATGTGGATGCGACACGCCTCGCCCGGGTGGAGGAAAACCTCGCTCGCCTGGGCCTGTCCGCTCGCTGCCTGGCCGGGGACGGCGCCAACCCGTCGGAGGACCTGAAGTCCGCAGCGCCCTTCGACCGGATACTGGTCGACGCGCCCTGTAGCGCCAGCGGCGTGATAAGGCGGCACCCGGATATCAAGCTGCTGCGCCGCCCCGACGACATCGCGTCCCTCGCGCAACAGCAACTGGCGATCCTCGCCGGCCTCTGGCCACTGCTGAAGCCGGGCGGTAAATTGCTCTACGCCACCTGCTCCATCCTGCGCGAGGAAAACGACGCGGTAGTTGCGCAATTTCTCGGCGAGCGGACGGATGCGGAGCTGTTGCGACCGCAGGCGGACTGGGGCGAGTTGACGGAATGCGGCCGCCAGTTGCTGCCCCGGCGCGATGGTCCCGACGGGCTGTACTATGCGCTGATCGAGAAAGCGTAGCCCCGGATGGGAAGGCGCAGCCCTGATCAGGAAACTGCGCCGCGGGTAGAGAAAGTGTGAACTGGCTTGTGCACAATTCCCCCAGGCAGCACTTACAATGTAAGGGGCTTTTCTTTATCGTTCCCGAACCTTAGCTGGGCCAGCAGACCATGAAGATCATCATTCTCGGCGCGGGACAGGTGGGCGGCACCCTCGCCGAGCACCTCGCCAACGAGCAGAACGACATCACCGTGGTGGATACCAACAGTGGCAAACTGCGCGCCCTGCAGGACCGGCTGGATATCGGGGTGGTGCTGGGCGGCGCCTCCCACCCGAGCACCCTGTATAAAGCCGGTGCGGAGGACGCCGACATGCTGATCGCCGTCACCAACTCCGACGAGATCAACATGATGGCCTGCCAGGTCGCGCAGACCCTGTTCAATACGCCCACCAAGATTTCCCGCGTCCGCTCCCCCAACTACCTCGCCTACCAGGAACAGCTGTTCACCCGTGAACACATTCCGGTGGACGTGATCATCGGCCCCGAACAACTGGTCACCCGCAGCATCGAGCAGCTGATCGAGAACCCCGGCGCCCTGCAGGTGCTGGATTTCGCCGGGGGGCGGGTGCAGCTGGTGGCGGTGCGCGCCTACCACGACGGGCCGATCGTCGGCCAGGAACTGCGCGAGATCCGCAATCACATGCCCAAGCGCATGGACACGCGGGTCGCAGCGATTTTCCGTCGCAACCGGCCAATCATTCCCGAGGGCGACACGGTAGTGGAAGCGGGCGACGAGGTGTTCTTCCTCGCCGCGCGCGAGCACATCCGCGCGGTGATGTCGGAGCTGCGCAAGGTGGACAAGCCCTACAAGCGGGTGATGATCGCCGGCGGCGGCAACATCGGCGCAACCCTCGCCCAGAGCATCGAGAACAAGTACCGGGTGAAGGTGATCGAACGCTCCTACGACCGCTGCAAAGTACTCTCCGAGCGGCTGCGCCATACGATCGTGCTCAACGGCAGCGCCTCCGAACCGCAACTGCTGGCACAGGAAAACATCGAAGCCTGCGACGTGTTCTGCGCGCTCACCAACAACGATGAATCCAACATCATGATCTCCATGCTGGCCAAGCGCATGGGGGCGAAAAAGGTAATCACGCTGATCGCCAACCCCGCTTACGCGGAGCTGGTCGGCGACGAGATCGACATCGCCATCTCGCCGCAACAGATCACCATCGGCAGCCTGCTCACCCACGTGCGCCGCGGCGATGTGGGCAATGTGCACTCACTGCGCCGCGGCGCGGCCGAGGCGATCGAGGTCACCGCCCACGGCGACCCCTACTCCTCGCGCGTGATCGGGCGTCGGCTGGACGAGATCAACCTGCCGGAGGGCGTGACCATCGGCGCCGTGGTGCGCAAGGACGAGGTGCTCATCGCACACGGAGACGTGGTGGTTGAAACGGACGACCACGTGATCATCTTCCTGGTGGACAAGAGCAAGATCAGCGCGGTAGAAAAACTGTTCGCCGTGGGCTTCGGGTTCTTCTAGCCAATGCACTTCGCCGTCACACTGCGCGTCCTCGGCATACTGCTGATGCTGTTCTCGGCCACCATGGTGCCGCCGCTGGTCATCGCGCTGCTGGCGGAGGACCACTCGGCGGTCGGTTTCCTGTCGGCGTTCGGCATCACGTTTTTTTCCGGCTTGCTGATGTGGATGCCGCTGCGCAACGTGAAGGAAGAACTGCGCATTCGCGACGGCTTCCTCATCACCTCGTTGTTCTGGACCGTGCTGGGCGTGTTCGGCGCACTGCCGCTGGCGCTCGCGGACGAGCTGCAACTGACGCCGATAGAGGCGATTTTCGAGTCGATATCCGGGCTCACCTCCAGCGGTGGTACCGTCATCGTCGGCCTCGACAACCTGCCCGCATCCATCCTGTTTTACCGGCAATTGCTGCAGTGGATGGGGGGCATCGGCATTATCGTGGTCGCGGTCGCGGTACTGCCGATGCTCGGCATTGGCGGCATGCAGTTGTACAAGGCGGAAACACCCGGGCCATCGAAAGACAACAAGCTGACGCCGCGTATCGCCGGCACGGCCAAGGCGCTGTTCTTCGCCTACCTGATCGTCACCATGGCTTGCGCGCTTACCTATTACCTGCTCGGGATGTCCGCCTTCGACGCCATCGGCCATTCATTTTCCACTGTCGCGCTGGGCGGTTTTTCCACCCACGACGCCAGCCTGGGTTATTTCGACAGCAACGCCATCCTGCTCGCATCGAGCTTTTTCATGCTGATTTCCGGGATGAATTTCGGATTGCACTTTCTCGTCATCCGCCGCGGCGATTTCAGTGTCTACCGCAAGGATTCGGAGACCCGCTTCTATCTCTGGTCGGTTTCCATCTGCATAAGCGCAACCATCATCATCCTTATTTACACCAACACGCACAGCCACCACGAAAGCGTTATCCACGGTATTTTCCAGGTGATTTCGATCATCACGACGACCGGATATTCCACCGAAAACGTATCGGTGTGGCCGCCGACCCTGCCGATACTGGCCATTTTCTTCTCCTGCATGGGCGGTTGCGTGGGCTCGACCGCGGGCGGCATCAAGGCCATGCGCCTGATGCTGATCTACAAGCAGGGCGTGCGGGAGCTGAAGCAGCTGGTGCATCCGCAAGCGGTCATTCCGCTGAAAGTCGGCCGGCGCCGGGTAGAGGCGACCGTGGTCAGCGCGGTGTGGAGCTTCTTCGCGGTTTATACCTCGGCGTACATCCTGCTGCTGATGGCCCTGATGGCCTGCGGCCTGGATTTCCTGACGGCATTCTCCGCGGTCGCCGCCGCGCTGAACAACCTCGGCATGGGCATCGCCGGTGTCGCCGGCGGGTTCGGCGGTCTCAGCGAAACGGCGAAGGCGATCATGTGTTTTGCCATGCTGCTGGGTCGCCTCGAGATCTTCACCCTGCTGGTGCTGTTTACGCCGGCGTTCTGGCGCACCTGACCGGGTCGTTCAACCAATCCCGCGGGATTTTTTTATCGTCTCGTAGGCAGCCTGGATTTCCTGTGAGCGCTCGGTAGCCAGCTTGATCATGTGCTCGGGCACGCCCTTGGCGATCAACTTGTCCGGGTGGTTTTCGCTCATGCGCTGGCGGTAGGCCCGCTTCAGTTGCTTGTCGTCCACCGAAGACTCGACGCCCAGCGCAGCATAGGCATCGGCGAGCCGGTTCGGCGCGCCCTGTGCGCCGGCGCCGTTACCTGCCCCCGCATGAAACTGGCTCTGGGCCGTCGCCATGCGCAGCAGCTGTTCGATTTGCGCCCTCCCCACGCCCAGCAACTCGCCGATGCGGTACAGCGCATCCTGCTCGGCGGTTTCCAGCTGCTGGTCTGCCAGCACCAGGGAGACCAGGAAAAACAGCAGCGCCTGCCGTAGTTGCCGCTGGCCGCCACAGGTTTCGATAAAGGCGGAAATCGTCGCTTCCGGCCGGAATTCCGGGTCGGCGCCGCGCCGGAACAGTTCGATGGCCTCGCGGCGCTGCGCGCTGTCCAGGCGCAGGTTGGCGATCACCGCTTCGGTGTGGTCGATTTCCTGCTGCGATATATGCCCGTCAGACTTCGCCAGGTAGCCGGAAAGCAGGAAGGTGGTCTCGAAAAAACTGCGCTGGATGCGCGCGATGTTCTCCGGCGAGGCCATACCGAAAGTACCCGAAAGGCCGCGGTCGAACATGTGCCCGGCAAAGACGCCCGCCAGCAACCCGATGGGCCCGAGGGTCAACAGGCCGAGCAGGCCGCCGATCAACTTGCCGTAAAACATCATCTGTTCGCTTTCCTTCTACAAATCGTTGTACACGTCCGGCCCGTCTTTCGGCCTCACCCTGAAGCGCTTGTATTCCCACTGGTACTGCTCGGGAGCCGCGCGCACGCAGGTCTCGACACCGCGGTTCATGGCCGCCAGCGACTCCATATCGTCGCTGGAATTAATGTCCTTCCCGGCGGGGAAATAGCAGATCCTGAAACCGCCGGGCGTACGCAGGGCCATGCCGAATATCGCCACCGCTCCGCTGCGCCGTATCATCTGGCAGGCGAGGGTGGGGGTAAAACAGCGCACCCCCATGAACCTTACGTTTTTGCCGGCACTGGGGCTGCGCGGCACCTGGTCGGGCAAGATACCGGCGATCCCGCCGTGCCTGACGCTGCGCAACAGGGTCGCCAGCCCGCGGTTGTCCGTCGGCACCAGCGACGCGCCGCTGCGTTCACGCGCCCGCCGGATCAACGGACCCAGGGAAGCCAGCTGCGGCGGCTCGAACAGCGAGACGGTCGGGCCCAGCGTCGCCAGATGCAGGCCGAGGACTTCCCAGTTGCCAATATGCGGGGCCAGCAGGATGACCCCGCGGCCCGCGCCGAGCGCATCGGTAACCAGGCTCGCGCCTTCCACCGATTCGATCCGCTGCTGCAGCTCACTCCAGGGCCGCAACCAGGCGTGGCCGGTTTCCGTGGCCAGCTCTCCCGTGGCCAGTAGGCTGCGGCGAGCCAGTTCGCGGCGCTCATCGGCGGCCAGCGCGGGAAATGCGAGTTCGATATTGCGCTCGGTAACCCTGCGGCTGCTGCCGCCGAGGAGCCAGTAGAGGCGGGCGAGATTGCGCCCGAGGGCGCGAGCCCGGGACAGCGGAAGCAGCGCGCAAAGTCGCAGCAGGAGCCCGGCGAGCGCCGCCTTGAAACCATTCATGGGTGCATGTCAGTTTCGGGCAAAGCGCGTATTATGCCGGCAAAAGAGGCTGTATAATACCCGGCTTTTTGCACCGACCGCAGGGGCAGACCCTTGACAGACATCCAGACCAAACCCCGGACATTCCAGGAGCTGATACTCAGGTTGCAGCAATTCTGGGCGGACCGCGGCTGCGTGGTATTGCAGCCCCTGGACATGGAAGTGGGCGCGGGTACCTTCCACCCGGCCACTTTCCTGCGCGCCGTCGGGCCGGAGAGCTGGAACGCCGCCTATGTGCAGCCCAGCCGCCGCCCCACCGACGGCCGCTACGGCGAGAACCCCAACCGCCTGCAGCACTACTACCAGTTCCAGGTGGTGATGAAGCCGTCGCCGCTGGAATTCCAGCAGCTGTATCTCGACTCGCTGGCAGCGCTGGGGGTCGACACCGCCGTGCACGATGTGCGCTTCGTGGAAGACAACTGGGAGTCGCCGACCCTCGGCGCCTGGGGTCTCGGCTGGGAGGTCTGGCTCAACGGAATGGAAGTGACGCAGTTCACCTACTTCCAGCAGGCCGGCGGCCTGGAGTGCTACCCGGTGACCGGCGAGATCACCTACGGTATCGAGCGCATCGCCATGTACCTGCAGGGCGTGGACAGCATCTACGACCTGGTCTGGGCCGAGGGCCCTGCCGGAAAGGTGACTTACGGTGACGTGTTCCACCAGAACGAGGTGGAAATGTCCCGCTACAACTTCGAGGAGGCCGACGTCAGCTACCTGTTCGGCTACTTCGACCAGTGTGAAAAGGAAGCGCTGCGACTGGTCGAAGCCGGCCTGCCGCTGCCCGCTTACGAAATGGTGATGAAAGCATCTCACACCTTCAACCTGCTGGATGCGCGCCACGCCATCTCGGTCACCGAGCGGCAGCGTTTCATCCTGCGCGTTCGCACGCTGGCGCGCGCTGTCGCCCAGGCGTACTTCGACGCGCGCGCGGCGCTGGGCTTCCCGCTCGCTGAGGAGCGGGTACGCAACGAAGTGCTCGAACGCCTCGGACAGGAGGTGCCGGCATGAGCACCGAGACTTTACTGATCGAGCTGGGCACCGAGGAGCTGCCGCCCAAGGCACTCAAATCCCTTGGCCTGGCGTTTCGCGACGGCGTGGTCGCCGGTCTCGCGCAGCGGGAACTGGGCCACGGCGAGGTAAAGTGGTACGCGACCCCGCGCAGGCTCGCGGTGCAGATTTTCGAAGTGCAGTTGAAGGGCGAGGACAAGCACGTCGAATTGCTCGGCCCGCCGGCTGACCGCGCCCGCGACGAGAACGGCAACTGGAGTGCCGCCGCCGCCGGTTTCGCCAAGAAGCAGGGAGTAGAACCCGAGGCCCTGCAGGTCATCGACACCCCCAAAGGGCCGCGGGTCGGGCTGAACAAGCTCGAACCCGGACTCGCGACCGGCGAGTGCCTGAACGAGATCATCCACGAGGCGATCGCCGCGCTGCCGATTCCCAAACGCATGCGCTGGGGAGCGAGTCGTGTGGAGTTCGTGCGCCCGGCGCACTGGGTGGTGGCGATGCTGGGTGAGCAATGCGAGCACGGTAACGTGCTCGGCCTGCCCACCGGCAACACCAGCCGCGGACATCGCTTCCACTGGCCGCACGACATCGAGCTCGCCCGCCCGGAAGACTACGAAAGCGCCCTCGCCGAGGCGAAGGTAATTGCAAGCTTCGAGGAGCGCCAGCGCTCCATCCGCGAACAGGTGGAAGTCGAAGCCAGCGGCCTGAAAGCGACCGCGGTAATCGACGCGGGCCTGCTGGATGAAGTCACCGGGCTGGTGGAATGGCCGGTCGCGCTCACCGGCTCTTTCGAGCAGCGCTTCCTGGAAGTGCCGCAGGAAGCGCTGGTGTCCTCGATGAAGGAGCACCAGAAGTATTTCCACGTCGTCGACGGGGACGGCAACCTGCTGCCGAACTTCATCACCGTTTCCAACATCGAGAGCACGGACCCGATACAGGTGATCGCCGGCAACGAGCGCGTGATTCGCCCGCGCCTGTCGGATGCGGCGTTCTTCTACCAGACCGACCGCAAGACTCCACTGGCCGACCGCGTGGAAAAACTGGAATCCATCGTGTTCCAGCAACAGCTCGGCACGCTGGGGGACAAGACCCGCCGCGTGGCCGGCCTCGCCGGCGCGCTCGCCGACTCCATCGGCGCATCGGCGGAGCAGGCGCAACGCGCGGCGCTGCTGGCGAAGACCGACCTGGTCACCGAGATGGTGCTGGAATTCCCGGATATGCAGGGAATCGCAGGCTCCTATTACGCAGAGCACGACGGTGAACCGGCCGATGTCGCCTCCGCGCTGGCCCAGCAGTACTGGCCGCGCTTCGCCGGCGACCGCTTGCCGGAAACAGCCGTCGCCTGCGCGCTGGGCCTGGCCGACCGGCTCGACACGCTGGTCGGAATCTTTGGTATCGGCCAGCCGCCGACCGGCTCCAAGGATCCCTTTGCCCTGCGCCGGGCCTCCCTCGCAGTGCTGCGCATCATAGTCGAGAAAGAGCTGGACCTCGATTTGCGGGCCTGCCTCGATCTCACCGCCAGCCAGTTCCCCAGCGGCGTAATTGCGCAGGGTACGGCGGAGCAGGTGCTCGAATACATGATCGAGCGCTTCCGCGCCTGGTATGAAGAAGAGAACATTCCGGTGGAAGTGTTCAAGGCAGTCGCGGCTCGCGGCCCCAGCCGCCCGCTGGATATCCAGCAGCGGGTGTACGCGGTGCACGCATTCAGCCAGCTTCCCGAAGCACAGGCACTGGCGGCAGCCAACAAGCGTGTCTCGAATATCCTCGACAAGGTGGATAGCGGCGAGCAGGTGCCCGATGAGGTCCGCAAGGACCTGCTGCGCGAGCCCGCCGAGCAGTCGCTGTACGAGAGTCTTACCCGGCTGTCCGGGCTGGCCGGCTCGCACCTGGAGAGAGGTGAGTACCGGCAGGCGCTGGCCAGCCTCGCGGCCCTGCGCGAGCCCGTCGACCGGTTCTTCGACGATGTCATGGTCAACGTCGAGGAGACTGACTTGCGCCTGAACCGCCTCGGCCTGCTGAAACAGCTGCGTGACCAGTTCCTGGATGTGGCGGATATCTCACTACTGGCGGTAAGCAAGTAAACCGGCGCCCACGGGCGCCCCGGCAAGGGAAAGCGCGTGATCGACATCGCATGGCAGGAACTGGTCATCCCCGGCAGTGCCGCAATTGGCGGTCTGCTGCTGGGCTGGCTGGTCAGCCTGCTGTTCGCGCAACGCTCCCAGCGCCGGATGCGCGAGTCCTTCGATAACGAACGGCGACAGGTGCATGCCGAACTCACCAACTACCAGCGGGACATCAGTTCCCTGCGCGCCGAACGCGACCAGCTGGTCGCACGGCTGGACGAAAAATCCCGGGAAATTTCTCGCGACGCCGACGAGTTGCGGCAACAGCGCCAGCAGTACCAGAGCCTGAGCTCGCAGTACGCCCAACTGGAAACAAGACTGGCCGAGCGGCAGGACCAGCACAGCCGGGAGGTCGCGCTGTTGAAGGAGGCGCGCGACAACCTCAAGCAGGAGTTCGAGGTGCTGGCCAACCGCATCTTCGAGGACAAGGGTAAGCACTTCACCGCGACCAGCCGTGAGTCGCTGGAGTCCCTGCTGAAACCCTTCCGCGAACAGATCACCGGCTTCCAGAGCCGGATCAACGAGGTACACACCGAATCCGTCAAGGGCCAGACCAACCTGGAATCGGAGATTCGCAAGGTGCTGGAAGTCGGCCTCGCCATGAACACCCAGGCGGCCAACCTGACTTCTGCACTCAAGGGCGACAAGAAAACCACCGGCAACTGGGGCGAGGCCCAGCTGGAGCGCACCCTGGAGCTGGCGGGCCTGATAAAGGACGACCACTACAGCAGCCAGGAGAGTTTCAGCGACGAATCCGGCAAGCGCCGCATGCCGGATTTTGTTATCCGCCTCCCTGACAACAAGTGCCTGGTCATTGACAGCAAGGTGTCACTGATCGATTACGACCGGGCCATCAGTGCCGATACCGAGGAAGAACGCCTGGAGGCGCTGGGCTCGCACGCCGCCGCGGTGCGCCGGCATATCGACGACCTCGCTTCCAAGGATTATTCCAACCTGCCCGGCCTGGACAGCCCGGACTTCGTGCTGATGTTCATGCCCATCGAGCCGGCGTATATCGAGGCGCTGAAGCTCAACCGGGATCTGTTCAATTACGGCTACCAGCGCGGCGTGGTCATGGTATCCCACACCACGCTGATGCCGATCCTGCGCACCGTCGCCAACCTCTGGCGCATCGAGCAGAGCAACCGCGAGGCGCGGGAGATCAGCGCCCGCGCCGGGGATATCTACAACCAGGTGTGCACGGTCGCGGAGCGGTTGCAAAAGCTAGGGGGCACCCTGCAAGCGGCGATCAACCATTACAATCACTCGGTCACGGGCCTGGCGGGACAGCAGGGGCTTGTCGGCAAGGTGGAGCGCTTCCGGCAACTGTCCAGCAAGGCGAGCAAACAGATGGTCGAGCTGGAGCCCATGCACGCCGATATCGAACTGGAACGGCTGCAGGCGATCGAGATGCCGGAATCCGGACCCGCGGAAGCGGGCGGTGAATCGGAAGAGATTGGCGACGATTAAAACGCCGGAGCGGAAAAAGTGAAGGGGCACTGCCTCCGCAAGCAGCGCCCCTGGGCAGTCCCCACCAGGGGTTGCAGGGACCGGGAGCTCTCTATCAGTTGGCGGCTGCTACCTGGTCAGCACCGATGCTGCTCATGGCGCGGTCCACGGCATCGCTGCGACAGGCCTTGCGCTGGCTGACGATCGCAATGCTGCCAGCTTCGTGCAGGCTGGTGCTTCCGCAAATCTGCTCTGCTGCCTGGCGAATCCGGTCTTCGACCGCGGCGCGGCCATCGGCGGTCGCCAGTTCTGAACGCGTGTAGCTGACGGCCTTGCTGGGCGCATGTGCGCGAACCGTGGTTTCGCCCATGGTTTCGGCGGAAGCGTTAAGGGCGAATGCCCCGGCCAGGCCAAAAATTGCGGCTGTCAGCGTGCTCTTGGTAACGTACTTGTTCATATCGACTCTCCCTACATTTCCTTGCGGGCACTGGCCCTTGTTGTTCCGGTCCGGGAAGGATTCCGCGCCGGTGTTGTGGGAAAAAGTAGAGGAAGGCGCCCCGCGGCGAAACCGTCATTCGCCCAGTTGCGGGGGGGCGGCGACGAACTGCAGCTGATCTGCGATAAGCCGCGGGAACATCCGCGGCTTTTTGCAGCTGATTTTCGCCCGGCCGGCCTCGCGACAGTGTGCCGGTGAGCGTTACGAGCTGGTGTTTGCGTGGCCTGTGGCGGTTACGCGGGCCAGGATCGGCCGCCATTCCGAGCGGGGGGTCAGCCCGAACACATCGGCAAGAACCGCTTCGATGCCAGCGGTATCGAGGTCGCGCTGTTCGAGTACGGCATCGCCGGCGCTCACCGTATAGCGCGCATCGCGCAGCGTGTAGCGGCGCTCGGGAGAGGTGCGGGCCACGCGCAATTCCTTGCGGAACAGCGAAGCCGGATGCTGGCTGGTGTACCAGTTCATCATCTCGTAGTCCGCCACGCTTTGTGGATCGTCGTGTACGTCGTAGAGCGTCAGCCAACGATCGTCCCGCCTCAGCTCAAGCCGGTAGGTGTCCGCGATGGGGGTCAGGCGGTAGTCTTCATGGCAGCTGGGCTGAGGCTCGGTGGACTCCAGCTGCAGGGGGCGGGGCAGGGCAGCGCCCCCGAAACCGACGTCGACCAGCCAGGACTGGCCGTCGAGGCGGACCTTCAGGGCGACGTGGGTCCGCGGTGTCGGTGAGGCCTCCGCTGGCAACATCCAGCGAACCCGGGCGGACAGTCCTTCCACCTCGAAGCCGAGTTGTCGCAGTACCTGCATCAGGAGCAGGTTTTGCTCCAGGCAGTAACCGCCGCGGTGCCGGTTGACGAGTTTGTCCTCGATCGCATTGATCGCCAGGTTTACAGGCGTACCAGTAAGCACGTCCAGCGCCTCGAAGGGAATCGCGTCGACATGCCGCGCATGGAGTTCGCACAACGTCTCCAGGTCTGCCTGCGCCGTCCGGGTATAACCAATGCGCCGGAAATACCGCTCCAGATCTAACTGCACCACATTTTCCATCAGGCTGTCACCCCACCAGATGCCCTTGTTTCCCGAGCCTGCCTGCTGGCGCTGGCCCACCAGCACAACCGTGCGAACACGGTGCCCCGCACCCGGTTGGCGAGGGTATCGCACAAGCGCCCTGCGCATTCTCTGCCGCATACCGGACCATTTGCCAGTGTTTCAGTCATACCGGAATCTCTCATTAGCCAGTAGACTGGCATGCTAATACCTCAAGCTTAATTGAGGTCAAGGGATTTCCCCGAAGCTTGGCGAAATGGCTGGAGGCTTTCACGATGGCTGGCAAGAAATCACGTGCGATGGAAAGACTCAGCGTCGGGCAGATCGCGGCTCGCAGCGGCATACCTGTTTCGACGCTGCATTTCCATGAGAGCAAGGGCCTGATCGAAAGCGAGCGCAACGCGGGCAACCAGCGGCGCTACCCGAGACACGTATTGCGCCGGCTCGCGGTCATTCGTGTTGCCCAGAGCCTGGGGATTTCGCTGGGGGAAATAGGCGACCACCTGCAGACCTTGCCGCACGACGGCTCACCCAGCGCCGCCGACTGGAAACGCCTGTCTTCGCACTGGAGGGAAGACCTCGAAGAACGCATCCTGAAAATGACGGCGCTGCGCGACAAGCTGACCGGCTGTATCGGGTGCGGCTGCCTCTCGGTAAAAGAGTGCCCCCTGCGCAATCCCGATGATCGCGCCGCGACGCGCGGGCCGGGTGCCCGCGCTTTCGATCCGCAGGATTGAAAACGGGGCGATTCGACGGTCAGACGTCCAGGTTCGCCACGTAGAGCGCATTTTCCTCGATGAAGTCCCGTCGGGGCTCCACCTGGTCGCCCATCAAGGTGGTGAAGATCTGGTCGGCTGCGATGGCGTCCTCCACCGTCACCTGCAACAGGCGGCGGGCTTCAGGGTCCATTGTGGTTTCCCACAGCTGGTCGGGGTTCATCTCGCCGAGACCCTTGTAGCGCTGGATGGAATATCCCTTGCGCGCCTCGGCCATCAGCCAGTTCAGGCCTTCGACGAAATCCCGGGTCGCGAGGATTTTTTCTCCGCGCTGGAAGTAGCCTTCCTCATCAATCAGGTTGTTGAGCGTGGCACCCAGCTTGACCATGCCGCGATATTCCGCGGAGGCGAAGAACTCGCGGCCGTATTCAGTCTCGTCGTCCACCCCATGTGCGGTGCGCTTGATCACCGGGTAGTAGATATTCCGCTCCAGGTTTTTCCGAACAACGGCTGAGTAGGCCGTAGTATTGGTCTTTAAGGTTTGTAAGCGCTCACTAAGTGCGGAGGTGTACGCACTCACTACAGCCTCATCCTGCATGCTGTTCACATCCAGGGCCTCGCTGTAAACCATCTGCCAGAGCACGTCCGGTGCGTACAGGCGCGAAAGGCGCTCCACTGTAGCCGCGACAGCGCGGTATTCATCCACCAGTGTCTGCAGGCCTTCTCCAGAGATGGCCGGGGCATCCGGATTGACGTAGATAGCCGCGTTTTCCAGGGCTGATTGCGTCAGATACTGACTGAGTGCTTCGTCATCCTTGAGGTATTGGTGCTGTTTGCCGCGGGCGATCTTGTACAGCGGGGGCTGTGCTATGTACACATGGCCGCGCTCGATCAATTCGCGCATCTGGCGGAAGAAAAATGTCAGCAGCAGGGTGCGGATGTGCGAGCCGTCCACATCCGCGTCAGTCATGATGATGATGCTGTGGTAGCGCAGCTTGTCCGCGTCGAACTCCTCCTTGCCGATACCGCAACCCAGCGCGGTCACTATGGTGCCGACCTCCGCTGAACCCAGCATCTTGTCAAAGCGCGCTTTTTCGACGTTGAGAATTTTTCCCTTCAAGGGCAGGATGGCCTGGAAGCGACGGTTACGGCCCTGTTTGGCCGAGCCACCAGCGGAGTCGCCCTCCACCAGGAACAGTTCGGAGAGTGCTGGATCCTTTTCCTGGCAGTCGGCCAGTTTGCCGGGGAGGCCGGCAATGTCCAGCGCACCCTTGCGACGGGTCATCTCCCGCGCCTTGCGTGCTGCCTCGCGAGCGCGCGCCGCGTCCAGCATCTTGCCGACCACGGCCTTGGCCTCGGTGGGATTCTCCAGCAAGTATTCACTGAAACGGGCGTTCATTGCCTGTTCTACAGCCGTCTTCACCTCGGAGGAGACCAGCTTGTCCTTGGTCTGGGAAGAAAACTTGGGGTCGGGAACCTTGACCGAAATGATGGCGGTAAGACCTTCCCGTGCGTCATCGCCAGTAGTGGCGACGGCTGCCTTCTTGGTCAGGCCTTCTTTTTCGATATAAATATTGAGGTTACGGGTCAGCGCAGCCCGGAACCCTGCCAGGTGGGTACCGCCGTCACGCTGGGGAATGTTGTTGGTGTAGCAGAGAATGTTTTCCTGGAAAGAATCGTTCCACTGCAGGGCCACTTCGACGCCGATACTTTCTTCAGTGTCCAGCTGGAAGTAAAAGGGCTTGTTGATTGTGGTCTTGTTCTGGTTGAGAAAGTCCACGAACGCCATCAGGCCGCCATCGTAGGAGTAGGTTTCCTCTTTTCCGCTGCGCTCGTCTTTCAGCACAATGCACACGCCGGAATTCAGGAATGCCAGTTCGCGCAGGCGCTTGGCCAACAGGTCGAAGTGGAACTCGATATTCGTGAACGTCTCGCGCGACGGCCGAAATGTAACCGCGGTGCCGGTCGAGGCTGTTTCACCTATCACCGCCAACGGAGCATCGGGTACGCCGTGGCGGTACACCTGCTCGTACATCTCACCTTCGCGACGGATGGTCAGGGTAAGCTCCTCGGAAAGCGCGTTGACCACAGAAACGCCCACACCGTGCAGACCGCCAGACACCTTGTAGGTGTTGTCGTCGAATTTACCGCCAGCGTGAAGGACGGTCATGATGACTTCGGCGGCAGAGACGCCTTCTTCGTGCATTTCGGTCGGGATACCACGACCATCGTCGCTAACAGTGACTGATTCGTCGGGGTGAATCACCACATCGATGCGGGAGCAGTGACCCGCAAGGGCCTCGTCGATGGAATTGTCCACCAACTCAAACACCATGTGGTGCAAGCCTGTGCCGTCATCCGTGTCCCCGATGTACATACCAGGGCGCTTGCGTACCGCATCCAGCCCTTTCAGGACCTTGATACTGGAGGAATCGTAGTTGTGTCCCTGCTCGCTCATAGGTTTCTCATTGCATGTTCAAGGTATAGTTAGACTGGCCTTACACCGGCGCCACAGTGCCGTGTTCCACGTGGAACATCAGCATCTCTGCGGCATGGCTCTCGGGCCATACGTCCCCAATATCTTCTTGCCTCACACAGGTCGCGAAGACCTGGGCGGGCATGGAGGCCAGCATTTCGCACACCAGCCGCGCGTGCTCCTGGTCGAGTTCGGCCGGCAGGTCGTCAACCAGGTACGCACAGTGGCCGCACTCTGCCTCTGCCATCACCTGCCCCTGGGCCAGCTTCAGTCCGCATACAACCAACTTTTGCTGGCCCCGTGAAAGGACATCAGCCGCCAGTCTGCCGTCTATCAGGACTCGCACATCCGCCCTCTGGGGGCCAACATGGGTGTATCCCTGCTCAAGGTCTGCCGCCATGCTGTTTTCCAGCGCTTCGAGGAGACTCACCTGCTGGTCCCAACCACGCCGGTATCGCAGGGCCAAACCGTCGAGCGACGGTGCAAGGCGCTGCATAATCGCGGCAAATCTGGGGGCCAGTAGCTGAAAATAGCTTTCTCGATAGTGGCTCAGGGCTTCGCCTGAAAGGGCTATCTCACGGGTCCACACAGGCAGTTCCTGCGTTGCTATTTTACCACGACGGAGAAGCATATTGCGCTGTTTAATACCGCGCTGGTAGCGCTGCCACTGGCCGAAGAACCCTTGTTCCACGTGGAACACTCCCCAGTCCAGGAACCGTCGCCGCGCGCCGGGGCTCCCCGTCAGTAAGTCAAAGCTGTCTGCCGTGATCACCTGCAGAGGCAGGCAGGACACCAGTTCAGCCACTGTACGCACGGCATTGCCGCCGATCTTGATCTGCACCTCGCCAGCCAGGCTGCGCTGCACCCCGAGGGATAGGTTTCCGGGATTCATGGCACCGAACACCGTACAGGTCTGTTCGCCGTGGGTGATCAGGGATTTGACGCTGCCCCGGAAAGAGCGGGCCATGCCGAGCAGGTGAACCGCTTCGAGCACACTGGTCTTTCCGCTGCCATTAGCGCCAAAAAAGACATTGACCCGATCGAGTTCGTCGAGTCGTACTTTGCGGAGGTTTCGTACCTGGCTGATCTGTAGCCGTCGCAGGTAGTTGGCGGACATCAGCTGTAGAGGGGAGGGGAGAGGGAGGGTGGGGTGCGCCTCCTCAGAGGCGCATGGGCATCACCACGTACTGGGAATCGCCATCGTCCTCAGACTCTTCCAGCAGCGCGCTGCTGTTGGGGTCTGACAATGAGAGCTTGACCTTGTCGCCGGACAGCACTGACAGCACGTCCAGCAGGTAGCTCACATTGAAACCGATCTCCAGCCCGGCACCGCTGTATTCCACGGGCACCGTCTCTTCAGCCTCTTCCTGTTCGGGGTTATTGGCAAGAATATCGAGGTTGTTATCGCTCAGCTTGAGGCGAACACCGCGATACTTTTCGTTGGACAGGATAGCGGTGCGCGCAAAAGCCTGGCGCAATTCCAGGCGGGAGCCCAGCACGGTCTTGTCCGCGCCGCGCGGCAGTACCCGCTGGTAGTCGGGGAATTTGCCGTCGACCAGCTTTGAGGTGAAGGTGAAGTCGTCCGTGGTAGCACGGATATGATTACTGCCGATCACGATGCTGATGTTCGCCTCGTCTTCCAGCAGCAGTCGAGCCAGTTCCAGCACGCCTTTGCGGGGCAGGATGACCTGGGTATCCCCTTCGACATCCACCTTTTCCTGCAACGCGCAAAGAGCCAGGCGATGCCCGTCAGTGGCGACCACCGTCAGTTTCTGGTCCTTCAGCTCCCACAGCATACCGTTGAGGTAGTAGCGCACATCCTGCTGTGCCATCGCGAAGGCGGTGCGGTCTATCAGGCGCTTGAGCTGCCCCTGCTTCAGGTGCAGCTGGTGCGTCCCGATGCTGTCTTCCAGGCTGGGGAATTCCCGGGCGGGAAGGGTAGACAGGGTGAATCGGCTGCGCCCGGAACGCACACTGACTTTGCCATCTTCGGCAGAAAACTGGATATCACTGCCGTCGGGCAGCGACTTGCAGATATCGACGAGTTTGCGGCCCGGCACGGTGACTTCGCCGCTCTCCAGCGCCGCGGCACCGTCCAGTGCAACGCGACCGATAAGTTCGACCTCGAGGTCGGTACCAGTCAGGGAGAGCCGGTCGCCATCGAGTACCATGAGTATGTTGGACAGAATCGGCAGGGTTTGCCGACGCTCGACCACGCCGGCAACCAGGTTCAGGGGCTTCAGCAAAGCATCCCGCGAAACAGTGAACTTCATAGAGTGAGTAGTTCCTTGACGAAGCGGCGCCACCTCGCGCCAATCAGTACTGCTGATCTCAGGTCGTCAATGACCGCAGCAGATTCTTGTAATCTTCGCGAATATCCGAGTTGGTTTCACGAAGTTCCTTTATTTTACGGCATGCGTGAAGAACTGTCGTGTGATCTCTGCCGCCAAAGCTGTCGCCGATCTCCGGCAGGCTGTGATTCGTCAGCTCCTTGGACAGCGCCATCGCCACCTGGCGTGGCCGGGCGACGGAACGACTGCGGCGGCGCGACATCAGGTCCGCCACCTTGATCTTGTAATACTCGGCTACCGTGCGCTGGATGTTATCCAGGCTGACCTGCTTGTCCTGCAGTGCGAGCAGGTCCTTGAGGCTGTCCTTGATCAGGTCAATATCGATATCTCGGCCTATGAAGTGTGCACTCGCTATCACTCTCTTCAGCGCGCCCTCTAACTCACGCACGTTGGAGCGGATTCGCTGTGCGATAAAGAACGCCGCGTCCGGTGGCAAGTTGATACGCGCCTGGGTCGCCTTTTTCATCAGGATCGCCACCCGGGTTTCCAGTTCCGGCGGTTCGACAGCCACGGTCAGTCCCCAGCCGAAGCGGGATTTCAGCCGCTCCTCGAGGCCGTCGATCTCCTTCGGGTAGCGGTCGCAGGTGAGGATCATCTGTTGCCCGCCTTCCAGCAGAGCATTGAACGTGTGGAAAAATTCTTCCTGCGAGCGATCCTTCTTGGCAAAAAACTGGATGTCGTCGATGAGCAGCGCGTCAACGGAGCGGTAGTAGCGCTTGAAATCGCTGATCGCATTCAGCTGCAGGGCTTTTACCATATCGGCGACAAACCGCTCCGAGTGCAGGTAGACAATCTTGGCGTCCGGCTTGCGGCGCTTGAGCGCGTTGCCCACCGCATGCATCAGGTGCGTCTTGCCCAGGCCCACACCGCCGTAGAGAAACAGGGGGTTGTAGGAGTCGCCGGGATTTTCAGCGACCTGGCGAGCCGCAGCCAGGGCGAGCTGGTTCGACTTGCCTTCTACAAAATTATCGAAGGTATAGGTTTCAACAAGATTGTGCTGGTGCTGCAGGGAGCCTTCGATTTCTGCCTGTCGCGCGGTATCCAGCGGCAGGTGGCGGTTGCCGTTGACAGGGCGCGCGTTACCGCTGGCGACAGCGGCTCCCGACACGGCTGGCGACATTCCCTGGGAAGAACCGAGCTCGGCATTGCGCGAGGGAATCTCCGCCGTGGCCTGTGCGGCCTCGACCGATTGTCCGCCAATTTCCAGGATCACCTGCAGTGGTGCGCTGGCGGCCATTTCGGCCACCAGCTCGCAGATCCTGTCGGCAAACTTGTCGGAGACGAAATCCTTGATAAACCGATTGGGTGCGAACAGCCGCAGTGAATGGCTGTCCTGACTCGCCCTGAGTGGCCTTATCCAGGTGTTGAACTGTTGCGAAGGCAGCTCATCCTGCAACCGGTCCATGCATTGCTGCCATACTACGCCAGGCAAAACCTACCCCTTAAGGCGAAATAAATCATCCCGCCTTCTCCATTTTTTAAGTGTGTTGCGTTTGTTATTTCCGATCAGATCGAGGCGACCGGAGGAGTGATGATAACGCTGCCCCTGCTAGTTATCCACAAAAATTTTCTGTGGGCAGAAAAAATAATTTCACTTATTTTTCAGATAGTTATCAATTTTATGGACACTTTTTGAACATCTTCAGGAAAAATATTTTCTACGGCCTTACCTGTGGATAACATGTTCACAAAACCTTAGGAATTTGTGGGGCAATCGCTGTACCGCACGCCCGGCAAGGCTTCGCGGGTATAGGCGAAGGGCGCTCGCCGGCGGCCAGTAAAGCGGCGCCTGGTCACCGCCAAAGCGGTCAAATTTACTCCGGAACCGCAATTGAATTCGCGCCGGGCTTAACCTAGAATAGCCAGCCTTTTTTTCCCGCCCCGGGCCTTCCCGTGGCACGACATACATTTATATACATCAGGTGGCATACAACCATGAAGAGAACATTCCAACCCAGCGTTATCAAGCGCAAGCGCACCCACGGCTTCCGCTCCCGTATGGCAACCAAGAACGGCCGCCAGGTCCTTAGCCGTCGCCGCGCCCGTGGCCGCAAGGTTCTGTCCGCCTAAGGGCGACGTTCGTAAGTGGATGCCGGGCATCGCTTCTGCAAAGACAGTCGTCTACTCAACGCCGGGGACTACCGGCGGGTTTTCGACGACGTAAAGTGCAAGGCGGGCCATCGGCACCTGCTGCTACTGGCAACACCGAATGACAGACCCGGTCACCGACTGGGTCTGGTCATCGCCAAGAAACACGTTCGGCTCGCGGTACAACGCAACCGGATCAAACGGATAGCCCGCGAGGTTTTCCGTCACCTGCCCCCAAGCCAACCGGCACTGGACGTCATCCTGCTGGCGAGGCCGGGGATGGATAAGTTGGATAATGCCCAGCTATCCTCTATATTGCGGCAGCAGTGGCAGAAACTACTGGGCCACTCGTCCCGGACCGACGAAGGCAAACAGCCCTGATGCGCAGCTTCTTCAGCTTTCTCATTTCCTGCTACAAGGTACTGCTGAGCCCGTTCCTCGGCCATAACTGCCGTTTCTACCCGACCTGCTCCAGCTACGCGCAGGAAGCCATCCTGCAACACGGGGTCATCAGGGGAAGCTGGCTGGCACTGCGACGCCTGGGAAAATGCCACCCCTGGCACGAGGGAGGCGTGGACCCGGTTCCGCCCTGCCAACACACTCACTAAGCCGCGAACAACACTATGGATTTGCAACGCTCTTTGCTCATCGGCGCGATCGCTGTTCTCTCTTTCATGCTGCTGACCAAGTGGGTGGAATTCAAGGAAGCCCGTACCGAAGATCAGCGCGCAGTCGCCGCCCAGATGCAGCCCGCCCCGGACCTCGACGTCAGCGAAGAGCTTCCGGCTCTGGGTGAGACTTCCGCCGCAACGCATGAGGACATTCCCGCAGCCCCGGTGGCAGAGGGTGAGACTCCTGCAGCGCCGAAGGCTGCCGCCAATGCCCGGACCAGCGTGGAGGTACTCACCGACACCCTGCGTGTGCGTATCAACCTTGACGGCGGTGACATCGTCAATCTCGCGCTGCCGGAGCAACCGGCGAAGATCGACACCCCGGACCAGCCCTTCGTCCTGATGGAGGACGATGGGCAGCGGGTTTACATCGCCCAGAGCGGCCTGATCGGCACCGATGGCATCGACAGCAAGGGCCGCGCCCGCTACACCGCCGGCGCCAGTTCCTACGAACTTAAGCCCGGGCAGGACAAACTCGTTGTCGACCTGCACTGGACCGGCGACAACAGCGTCGACATCACCAAGCGCTACACCTTCACCCGCGGCGACTACCTGGTGAAAATCGATTACGTGGTCGCGAACCACAGCGACAAGCGCTGGCAGGGCAACCTGTTCGGGCAGATCAAACGCGACAGCAGCCCCGCGCCTTCGGCCAGTTCCGCCGGCATGGGCCTGCATCCCTTCCTGGGCGCGGCGATGACCCAGCCCGACGACCACTTCGTCAAATACAAGTTCGACAAGATCGCCGAGAGCCCCTACAAGGCAACCCTGCCCGGCGGGTGGATCGCGGTGATCCAGCACTATTTCGTCAGCGCCTGGATCCCCAACCCCGACCAGTCACACACCTACAGCATGCGCACCACGCGCTCCGGCTACAATATCGTCGGCTTCACCAGCCCGGCGGTAGTAGTCGATCCCGGCAAGACCTCGACTATCGGAGCTTCCTTCTACGCGGGCCCGAAGGACCAGTACCGCCTGAAGGAAATCTCGCCCTACCTGGACCTGGTGGTCGACTACGGCTGGCTGTGGTGGATTGCCCAGCCGCTGTTCTGGCTGCTGATCAAGATCCACGGTTTCGTCGGCAACTGGGGTGTCGCGATCATCCTGCTGACGGTGTTGGTCAAGGGCGTGTTCTTCAAGCTCTCCGCCACCAGCTACCGTTCGATGGCGAAGATGCGCAAGGTCCAGCCGAAAATGGTGGAAATCCGCGAGCGCTACTCGGACGACAAGCAAAAGCAATCCCAGGCCATGATGGAGCTGTACCGCAAGGAGAAGGTCAACCCGATGGGTGGTTGCCTGCCGGTACTGGTGCAGATGCCGGTATTCATCTCGCTCTACTGGGTACTGATGGAGAGCGTCGAACTGCGCCAGGCGCCGTTTATCCTGTGGATCAAGGACCTCTCGGTGATGGACCCCTACTTCGTCCTGCCGATCATCATGGGCGCCTGTATGTTCTTCGCCCAGAAGCTCAACCCGCCGCCGCCGGATCCGACGCAGGCGAAGATCATGCAGTGGTTGCCGGTCATTTTCACTTTCTTCTTCCTCTGGTTCCCCGCCGGGCTTGTGCTCTACTGGGTGGTAAACCAGATGCTGTCGATCGCCCAGCAGTACGTGATCACGCGGCAGATCGACAGGGCGGATACGGCCTGACTGACCGGGCCCCACCCGTGGCCGGATAAGCGGAGCCGATGAACAGCCTGTTGCTCGATGCAGACACCATTGTCGCGGTGGCCACGGCGCCCGGCCGCGGCGGTGTCGGCATCGTTCGCATATCCGGCGGCGAGGCCCAGCGCATCGCCAGTGCAATCACCGGCCGCACGCTCCAACCCAGACAGGCACACTTGTGCCACTTCGCCGATGCCGCCGGAGAGCCGCTGGACTCCGGCATCGCGCTCTCCTTTGTGTCACCCAACTCCTTCACCGGCGAAGATGTCGTCGAACTGCAGGGCCACGGCGGACCGGTGGTTCTGGACCTGCTGGTCAAGGCCTGCATCGCCCTCGGCGCCCGCGCGGCGCGTCCCGGTGAATTTTCCGAACGCGCCTTCCTGAATGACAAACTCGACCTGGCACAGGCCGAGGCCGTCGCGGACCTCATCAACAGCACCACGGAACTTGCCGCGCGCAACGCCAATCGCTCGCTGCAGGGCGAGTTCTCGCGACGCATCGATGCGCTGGTGGAACGAGTCACGCGACTGCGGGTTTATGTCGAAGCAGCAATCGATTTCCCCGAAGAGGAGATTGACTTCATCGGCGACGGACAGGTTCGTGAACAATTGTCGGCGATCATGCAACAGCTCGATGCTGTTCTCGGCGAAGCCCGCCAGGGGGCGCTGTTGCAGGAAGGCATGAAGCTGGTGATTGCCGGGCAGCCCAACGCCGGCAAGTCCAGCCTGCTCAATGCACTGTCCGGTGAAGATCGCGCCATCGTAACGCCGATAGCCGGCACCACCCGCGATGTACTGCGCGAGCATATCCAGATCGACGGGTTGCCCCTGCACATCGTCGATACCGCGGGGCTGCGCGAAAGTCCCGATGAAGTGGAGCGCGAGGGTATCCGCAGGGCCTGGCAGGAAATCGAATCCGCCGACCATGTCCTGCTGGTCGTCGACGGCAGCAGTGACCACGGCAGCAATGATCCCGCGGTGATCTGGCCGGAGTTTGCGCAACGGGTATCCCGCGACATCCCGGTCAGCGTCATCCTGAACAAATGCGATATAACGGGCAATGTCCCTGCCAGGCACGCGGAAGAACACTACACGGTAATATCGCTGTCCGCTAAAACCGGTGCGGGCATCGACTTGCTGAAAACCCACTTGAAGCAAAGCATGGGTTATGCCGGCGAGGGTAGCTTCAGCGCGCGCCGTCGCCACCTGCAATCACTACAGGACGCGGGCAATGCCCTGCGGCAGGGCTGGAACCAGCTCGAGTCCGCCGGCGCAGGCGAACTGCTGGCTGAGGACCTGCGCGCCTGCCAGCAGTCCCTCGGGGAGATCACCGGTGCCGTCAGCTCTGACCAGTTGCTCGGCGAAATCTTCTCCAGTTTCTGCATCGGCAAATGACGTTATCTCCAGTTGATCCCCGGCTACTGCACAGATCGTCCAGCGGCTATCCACAGGCTTTGAAGCTGTGCGGAGCTTACCCACAGCTACTCCCCGTAATAATCCAGCGTAGATCCAGCCTGCTCACAGGTCCGCGGAAAAATGGGGAAAAACCCTGCATGAACGCGGGTACCGGGTTGTGAATCGTTTCTGGATAAACAGGGTGTCCGGTAGTCGCCCCGGGAAACGGCCTGAGTTGTCCCCGTTGCGCTAACCGGTAACCCAGCTCAGGCCAAGTGTTTTTGCGCCTGGTTATACTTGCGCCAGGTATTTGATTTAAAAGGAGGAAATCGGGTTTTACACAGGCTGGAGGCTGCCTATATATAACAACAATAATCCTATTATCTATACATACTTATATATAAGTATTTCTATACAGATAAGAGATCGACGGTCTTAATTGAAACTCACTGGCGCATCGAGAACCTCGCTGCGGAATTCGTGGAGCTTGCCTGAACTGCTCTCACCGGTTTCCAGCGATCCCCACAATGCCTCGGCGTGTTTTTGCCAGTAATCGCTCGGCAGGTCATATTTGTCTCCCGCCGAGCGATGTTCCACGAACAGCCACATCGATGGCTCACCATCGCGGCCATCGAAATTATTGACGATACGGTAACTGAGTACCTTGCCCTTTTTTTTCTGCATTTCCAGAGCGCGCCTCCAGTCCACCTGTAACTCCCGGAGGAAGCCCAGCATTTCACCCGGGCTTGTTTCGATGGATGTGACTGACCAGTAGCTGTGCTCCGGCTTTGGCGCCGTTTCCTGGGCAGCCAGCGAGAGTGAAAAAAACAGTAGGGGTAATGCCAGGTATTTCATCGGTACCAGTCCTTGGATATGTCGCTTCGCAGCCCGGGTCTCCTCGCCAGTCGAGGTGGGCGTGGGGCTATTCCAGCATAGTCCGTGTCCGGAAAATTTACACAACGGTTCGGCAGGTTGCCGCCTCCCGTAACTGGCTGTAATTGAGACGGGGGGCGGCCGGAGTTACTCTCGAATGGCAGGGTAGCGCTTGGCGAACAGGGACGTTCGCACTCTTGCGTTAAAGCGCACCCTCGCTAAAGCAAGGGTGCGATGACCAGGCTGACAATCGCCATGACATTGATCAGGATGTTCATCGAGGGCCCGGAAGTATCCTTGAACGGATCGCCCACGGTATCCCCCACGACTGTCGCCGAATGAGTCGGTGAACCCTTCCCACCCAGGTTACCTTTCTCGACGTACTTCTTGGCGTTGTCCCAGGCGCCGCCGGCGTTGGCCATCATCAGCGCCATCAGCACACAGGCCAGCAATCCGCCGCCGAGCATGCCACCCAGTGCCGCTGCACCGAGTCCGAAACCCACCAGGACCGGGGAGGCCACCGCGATAGCACCGGGCAACAACATGCGCCGTAATGCCGCGGTGGTGGCGATATCGACACAGCGCGCCGTATCGGGCTCGGCGGTTCCCTCCAGCAGTCCGGGTATCTCGCGGAACTGCCTGCGGATCTCCGTGATCATGTCGAAAGCCGCCTCGCCCACCGCGGTCATGGTGATGGAGGAAATCAGGAACGGGATGGTGCCGCCGATGAACATGCCGACCAGCACCGTGGGGTTGGACAACTCCAGGCTGAACCCGGGATTGTGGACTTCCACCGTTTGCACGAACGCGGCGATGATCGCCAGGGCGGCCAGCGCTGCGGCCCCGATCGCAAAGCCTTTGCCAATGGCAGCCGTGGTATTGCCGACTTCGTCCAGGCCATCGGTAATCTTGCGGGTGTCCGCACCCATACCGGCCATTTCAGCGATGCCACCGGCATTGTCTGCCACCGGGCCATAGGCATCGATCGCCATGGTTATGCCCACGGTGGACAGCATCCCGACCGCAGCGATACCGACGCCGTAGAGTCCCGCCAGCCAGGTGGAAACCCAGATAATGGCTGCCAGCACCAGGATAGGCAGCACTACCGACTGCATGCCGACCGCGAGGCCGGTGATCATTACCGTGGCGGGCCCGGTTTCGCCGGATTTGGCAATGCGCCGCACAGGAGAGCCGCCAGTGTAATACTCGGTGATCAAGCCGATGCAGATTCCGCCGATGGCGCCACACACCACTGACCACCAGATGCGTTGGTCCAGGCCCATCCCGGCGACCAGGAACCAGGCGACAGCAGCGAAAATAACCGGCGCCGCCAGCGTACCGCTGCGAAGGGCGACCTCCGGGGCCGCGTTGCTGCGCATCCGCACGATGACGATGCCGCACAGTGAGGCGAGCAGCCCGATACTGGCCAGGCTCAGGGGCAGGAACATCATCTCGGCCTGGTGATCGATGGTCATGGTCGAGGCGATGGCGATACAGGCGATCATCGCGCCGCAATAAGACTCGAAAATGTCCGAACCCATGCCGGCGATGTCGCCGACGTTATCGCCGACATTATCCGCGATGACCCCCGGGTTGCGCGGGTCGTCCTCGGGAATCCCTGCCTCGACCTTGCCCACCAGGTCCGCGCCGACATCGGCGCTCTTGGTGAAAATGCCGCCGCCGACGCGGGAAAAGAGCGCCACCGTGGACGCGCCCATGCCGAAGCCGTGAATGGCGTGCGCGGTTTCCGGGTCGCCACCGAACATCCAGTACAGGCTTCCCAGCCCGACCAGGCCCAGCGATGCCACGCACAGGCCCATGATGGATCCGCCGTAGAAGGAAATTGCCAGCGCGGCGTCCTGGCCGTGGTGGTGCGCTGCCACCGCGGTGCGCACATTTGCCTTGGTGGCCGCAAACATGCCGAGGAAACCGGCGGTGGCCGAGGACAGCGCGCCGATCAGGAAAGCGATCGCCGTGTTGGCGCCCAGTGGTGAAACGTACAGGCAGGCGAGCAGGACGACGGCAAAAATGCCGAGCATCTTGTATTCGCGCCGCATGAAAACCATGGCGCCGAGATGTATCTGGTCGCCAATGTGCTTGACCGCACCGTCGCCGTGATTATGGCGAACCATGATGTGATAGATGATGAATGCAACTGCCAGACCGGCCAGACCAAGTAACGGGGGTACCACGTGAAACTCAGGCATACGCTGACTCCATGGTGTTATTATTGATCTTGCGCTTTCAAGCTAACCAAATTCCCGCGAACGGTACAAGAGCCCGGTCGCGCGGATGGGGCAGGCCGGAATTCCCGGGATAGAACCCGGTGGGGGGATTCAGATGCAGCACAGGGAAGGCCACTTCAATGGCCCCGCGGGGCTTTCCATCTACTACCAGTACTGGCAGCCGGAGCAGGCGCCACGCGCGGTCCTGCTGGTCGTGCACGGAGCGGGAGAGCATTCCGCGCGCTACAGGGCTCTGGCGGAGTATTTCTGTGCCCACGGATTCATGGTGGCGGCGCTGGACCATATCGGCCACGGCCGCTCGGACGGCATACCGGGTTACATCGGGCGTTTCAGTGATTACCTGCAGACACTGGACCAGTTCCGCCAACAGGTGGAAGCGGATGCTCCCGGCCTGCCGCTGATCCTGCTCGGCCACAGCATGGGTGGCTTGATCAGCGCGGCCTACCTTCTGGAGCACCAGCGGGGCATCACTGCCTGTGCGCTGTCCGGACCAGCCATCATGACCGAGCTCACACCGTCGCCGATACAGGTGATGATTATCCGCCTGATGGCTAAATTACTGCCGAAGGCCGGGGTCATGCAGCTGGATGCGGCGGGGGTCAGTCGCGACCCCGCCGTCGTCAAGGATTACATGGAAGACCCGCTGGTACACCACGGCAAACTGTCGGCGCGCTTTGTCAGCGAGCTGTTCGCGACGATGCAGGCAGTCCAGGCTGAAGTAGCGGGGATTACGCTGCCCTTGCTGGTAATGCACGGTGAGGCGGATGCGATGACCGCGCCGGCCGGCGCAAAATTCCTGGTTGAACACGCCGGATCAAGTGACAAGACCCTGAAGCTCTACCCGGGTCTCTACCACGAGATATTCAACGAACCGGAGCGGGAGCAGGTGCTGAACGACCTGCTCGAGTGGTGCGAAGCCCGGTTGAGCTAGGTGCTCGTCGCCGCCCCGCGGCGGTGTTCCGCCAGCGACCACTCCAGGAAGCGGTGAATCGCGTTGATCGTGTGTTCGGCGCGGATACTGTGCAGCAGGTCAAATCCGTGCTCGGCCCAGGGCATCTCCGCGTAAACCACCGGTGATTTGGATGTCGAGCCCAGCCGGCGCGCGAATTCCTGCGCATCGCTCACGGGAATCAGGCTGTCCTGCACCCCGTGCATGAGGAAAAACGGCGGCGCGTCCTCACGCAACTGCGTGATTGGCGAGGCGAGGTCCCACAGCTCGGGGTTTTCCGTGTCGGACTCGTACATCACCCTGCTGTGCAGGAACTTGTGCAGGACGTCCAGGCTGTGGTGCTGCCCGTGGCGTCCCATGAAGTCGTACAGGCCGTACATCGGCACGGCCGCCTGCAGGCTGGTATCGGTGTCCGGGTTGTTGCGCTGCAACTCCGGATTGTTCGCGGTAAGCGCCATCAGGGCGGCGAGATGGCCGCCGGCGGAACCGCCGGTAACCGCGACAAACCCGGTATCCATGCCGTAGGCGGCGCCGTTTTCGCGAATCCAGCACAACGCTCGCTTACAGTCCTCGAGATGGGTGGGAAAGCCCACGCTGGGGCTGAGACGATAGTTGACCGCGACACAGATCCAGCCGCGGGCGGCCAGGTGATACATCAGCGGCAGAGCCTGGTCTTCCTTGCGGCTCATTGTCCATGCGCCGCCGTGAATTTGCAGCAGCACCGGGCACCCGCCTTCCGGGACCAGTTCAGGTCGGTAGATATCCAACTGCTGGCGCATACCGCCGGGACCGTAGGGAACATCGCGGATGACTTCGACGCCGGGGCGCTTCATGCGGAAGGGGTTCTTCCAGTCGTCGAAAATCACGTCGCTGCGCAGCTGCGCAGCCCGGCTGGCGGGAATCTGCTCGCGGTAATCCTGGCCCAGGCCCGCCTGTAGCGCCAGTTCAAGCACGTCGTCGGAACGGGTGGCCTGCCACACCTGCCAGCCGAAACCAACCCAGCTGACCACCAGCACTACCGCGGCGAGTTCGCCCAGAGCGGTGGAGAGGGCGCCGCCCATGCAGAAGAGCACGGCCAGCACCAGTTCGACGGGAAGCCAGAGCCAGGCGAGTTCGGTGGCAAACAGGGAAACGGCGAATGTCGCCCAGGGAATGTTGACGCGTTTGGCGGTGCGCGGCTCGAACACCCGGTACATCACGACCAGGTTGAGGATAGCCATGAGTGCCAGCAACCAATCCATCTCGCGTCATCCTGTGAGGCGGGCTGCACGGGGCGTGCGGCCGTTGTAGCCACTCACTTTACACAACAGCCGGAGCCCTTGTCCAAACGGGAGAAAACGGCGAACATTTTTTGTACACCGGATGCCGCGCGCGTATAATCGCGCCCCCGGTTTCGCCTACAGTCGAGGGCGCCAAAGTGGATTTCAAGCAACAGTTCGATGTCATCGTCGTCGGCGGCGGCCATGCCGGCACCGAGGCCAGCCTCGCGTCCGCGCGTATGGGCTGCCGCACGCTGTTGCTCAGCCACAGTGTGGATACGCTGGGACAGATGTCCTGCAACCCGGCGATTGGCGGTATCGGCAAGAGCCATCTGGTCAAGGAAGTCGACGCACTGGGCGGCGCGATGGCCCGGGCCACGGATCGCGCCGGTATCCAGTTCCGCACCCTGAACTCGCGCAAGGGCCCAGCGGTGCGCGCCACCCGCGCGCAGGCCGACCGCGTGCTCTACCGCAACGCCATCAGGCAGATACTTGAGGGCCAGGAGAACCTGTGGATTTTCCAGCAGGCAGTGGACGACCTGCTGGTGGAGCAGGGCGCTGTCGCCGGCGTGGTAACCCAGATGGGTGTGACTTTCCGCGCGCCCCGGGTGGTACTGACCACGGGGACCTTCCTCGGCGGCAAGTTGCACATCGGCCTGGAAAACAGCTCCGGCGGACGCGCTGGCGACCCACCGTCCATCGCGCTGGCCCGGCGCCTGCGAGAAATGCCCTTCCGTATCGACCGGCTGAAGACCGGCACGCCGCCGCGCATAGACGCGCGCAGCGTGGACTTCACCGGGCTGGAAGAACAGTGGGGCGACGAGCCCATTCCGGTGATGTCCTTCATGGGCAGCGCGGACGAGCACCCCGAGCAGCGCTGCTGCTGGATCACCCACACCAACGAGCGCACCCACGACATCATTCGTGCCGGTCTGGACCGTTCACCCCTGTTTTCCGGTGTCATCGAGGGAATCGGCCCGCGCTACTGCCCGAGCATCGAGGACAAGATCCATCGATTTGCCGACAAGCACTCCCACCAGGTGTTCATCGAGCCCGAGGGCCTGACCACGCCGGAGCTCTACCCCAACGGCATTTCCACCAGCCTGCCTTTCGATGTGCAGGTGGACCTGGTGCACTCGATCAAGGGTTTCGAGAACGCCCACATTACGCGGCCAGGCTACGCGATCGAATATGATTATTTCGATCCGCGCGACCTGCAGTATTCGCTGGAGACCAAAGCCCTGCCGGGCCTGTACCTCGCCGGGCAGATCAACGGTACCACCGGCTATGAAGAAGCGGCGGCCCAGGGCCTGCTGGCCGGCCTGAATGCCGCACTGGCCGTGCGCGGGGACGACCCCTGGTGCCCGCGTCGCGACGAGGCTTACATCGGCGTGCTGGTCGACGACCTGATCACCATGGGTACCCTGGAGCCCTATCGCATGTTTACCTCGCGGGCGGAGCATCGCCTTTTGCTGCGAGAGGACAACGCCGACCTGCGCCTCACCGAAAAGGGCCGCGAGCTCGGCCTGGTCGACGATGCCCGCTGGCGCCGATTCGAGGAAAAGCGCGAGGCCATTGTTCGCGAGAACGAGCGCCTGTCCTCCACCTGGATCCAGCCGCGCAGCCCCGAAGCCGAGGGACTGGCGGAAAAACTCATCTCTCCGCTGACCCGCGAGTACTCGCTGATGGACCTGTTGCGCCGCCCGGAGCTCGAATACGCGGATATCGCCTCCCTGAAAGGCGAGCCCGCCACGGATGCGCAGGCGGCAGAGCAGGTCGCTATCCAGGCCAAGTACGCCGGTTACATCGATCGGCAGCAGGAAGAAATCGATCGGCTGCGCCGGCACGAGAATACCCGCCTGCCCGCGGATATGGATTACACCCGCGTCGACGGCCTGTCCAACGAGGTCAAACAGAAGTTGTCCGAGGCGCGACCGGATACCCTGGCGCGTGCCGGGCGTATCCCCGGCATCACCCCGGCGGCGGTCTCGCTGCTGCTCATCTACCTGAAAAAGCGCGGCGCGCTGCAAGCGCGGGACGAGGCTGATCCGCGCAAGCTGGCCTGACCCTGTGCCCCAGCTTTCGACGCTTCTCGCGCAGGGGTGCGAGAACCTTGGTGTTGCCACGGGGGCCCAGCAGCAGGAGCAACTACTTACTTACGTTGAGCTGCTGGCCAAGTGGAACAACGCCTTCAACCTCACCGCGGTGCGCGATCCCGCGGAGATGGTAGAGCTCCACCTGCTGGACAGCCTGGCTATCGTTCCCCACGTGAGGGGCGAGCGCCTGATCGATGTCGGCACCGGCGCCGGCCTGCCCGGTGTGCCGCTGGCGATTCTGTTCCCGGAGAAGGAAATCCACCTGCTGGACAGCAACGGCAAGAAGACACGCTTCCTGTTCCAGGTGAAAACTGCCCTGGGCTTGGATAATATGGCCATTCACCAGGCGCGCGTGGAACGCTTCCGCGACGGCGGCCAATTCGACGCGGTATTATCCCGGGCTTTCGCCTCACTTGAAGACATGGTGAAAGGCTGCCGGCATCTGCCTGGGCCGGACGGCGTATTTCTCGCCATGAAAGGCGCATACCCCGAAGCGGAGCTCGATGCCGTGAGGGACCTGTGTGACATACTCGCGGTGCACCCGCTGACGGTTCCCGGCCTCGACGCCCGGCGGCACCTGGTGGAAATGACACTGCGCCAGCCAGGCGGCAACTGACGGGACCGGGGAACGTGGCAAGAATAATCGCAATCGCAAACCAGAAGGGCGGGGTGGGCAAGACCACCACCTGCGTCAACCTCGCCGCGTCCCTGGCCGCCATGAGAAAGCGGGTGCTGCTGGTGGACCTCGATCCCCAGGGCAACGCTACCATGGGCAGCGGCATCGACAAGTACGCGGTCGAAAACTCCATTTATGACGTCCTGGTGCACATGGCGACCATTGCAGACGTCGTGCAGACACCGGAAGAGGGCGGTTTCGACGTAGTGCCCGCGAACAGCGACCTAACGGCGGCGGAAGTGGAACTGCTCAATGTCGAACACAAGGAGCGCCGCCTGCGCGCCGCGCTCTCCGTGGGCTGCGCCAGCTACGATTACGTGCTGATCGACTGCCCGCCGTCGCTGAACATGCTGACCCTGAACGCCCTGGTTGCCGCAAACGGTGTGATCATCACCATGCAATGTGAGTATTTTGCGCTGGAAGGAATGTCGGACCTGCTCGGCACCATTGGCCGCATCGCGCAGTCGGTCAATCCGGAGCTCGCGGTCGAAGGTATCCTGCGCACCATGTACGACCCGCGTAACTCGCTGACCAACGAAGTCTCCAACCAGTTGCATTCGCACTTTGGCGACAAGGTCTACCGCACAGTGGTGCCGCGTAATATCCGCCTGGCGGAGGCGCCCAGCTACGGCGTGCCGGTCATGTTCCACGACCGCTACTCTCGCGGGGCGAAAGCGTACATGGCGCTGGCGGGCGAGATCATCCGCCGCGAAGAGAAGACCGGGCAGACAGAAACGGCGCCCGCTTTCGCGCCGACCACAGATTGAACGGAGATTGACGATGGCGGCAAAAAAACGCCTGGGCCGTGGGCTCGATGCGCTGTTGGGCGCCAGCGCGGCGGCTAACCCGGCAGCCGCAGCCGACCCGCAAAACCCCGCTGCCGCAGAGCCGGTGGACCAGCAGTTGCGGGAGTTGCCGGTGGACCTGATCCAGCGCGGCAAGTACCAGCCACGCCGCGATATGGAGCCCGGTTCGCTGCAGGAACTGGCAGACAGCATCAAGGCCCAGGGCGTCATGCAGCCCATCGTGGTGCGGCCGATTTCCCCGGAAAAATACGAGATCATTGCCGGCGAGCGTCGCTGGCGTGCCACCCAGCTGGCCGGCCTTGATTCGATTCCGGCGGTGGTGCGCGATGTGCCGGACGAAGCCGCCATCGCCATGGCCCTGATCGAGAACATCCAGCGCGAAGACCTCAATCCGGTAGAGGAAGCGCTGGCCTTGCAGCGACTGCAGAGCGAGTTCGAACTGACCCAGCAGGAAGTCGCCCAGGCGGTGGGGAAATCCCGCTCGACGGTAGCGAACCTGCTGCGCCTGCTCAGCTTGCAGGAAGATGTGCGCCGCATGCTGGAACACGGTGACCTGGAGATGGGTCATGCCCGGGCTTTACTGGCGCTGGAGGGCGGCGAGCAATCGCATGCGGCGAGCCAGGTGGTTGCGAAGGGTTTGTCCGTACGCCAGGCAGAGGCACTGGTACGCCACATCCAGAGCTCGCGTGAAAAGCCGGAACAGTCGCGGGACATCGACCCCAATATCCGCCACCTCCAGGACGACCTGTCACAGCGGCTGGGGGCAAAAGTGCTGATCCAGCACAGCGCCAAGGGCAAGGGGAAGCTGATTCTGAGCTACAACTCCCTGGACGAGCTCGACGGCATCCTGGGCCATATCAAATAACGCCACCCGCAAGTGCCCGACCGGGTAAATCTACCGCGCCAATCGGGCATGCAGAGAGCTCCGGCAGGGCTCCAACCGGGTTGAAATCCTCCCCGGCTTCCGTGACACGGTTCCATTAGTGCACCCGGCACGCCGCGGCAATAAATCGTTGCCTTGGCAGCGCGTTCTGCGCAGGACCATTCCCGAGCCGCTGCTCCGCTCGAAACACACCATCTAGTGCTCAATTTCTGATCAAACACAAGATAGACCAAACTGGCCGCGAGACCGTTCAACCTGCCGATCACAGGCCGCCTCCGCTGCCAGAAACTTGAGGAAATTTAATACCTTGGTCTAATCGGGTTGTGTTGAACCCCCCGGGTAATCAACCTATAATGCGCGCCGCCCTGTAAGAGGATTTATCCCGTGCAGGAAATGGTGTGGGGAGCGTAGCGAGACACTGATGCGAGGTGCCGGAATTGCACCGCCCCCGGTGTACCGGATATCCCTGGCCCAGCTGGTTTTGCTGGTCTCGATCGCAGCAGTGCTGGCGGCCGTGGACAGAGTCTGGGCTTACTCGGTGTTAGGCGGCGGTTTGATAGCCATCGTGCCACAGGCCGGTTACGCTGCAGTCGCTTTCAGCTGGCGCGGAGCGCGTTCGGCGAGCGGGATGGGCCGGGCCAGCTACACGGCAGCCGCATTCAAGTTTGTTTTGAATGCCATCGGGTTTGCCTTGCTGTTTGCGCTGGTGCGACCGATAGAGGGCGTGGCCGTATTCGCCGGGTACCTCGCCATGCTGGCGGCGCACATTACAGGAAGTTGGTTGTTGGTGGCGCATCGCCGGCAAGAAAACTAGGCACGGATTTTTTTTATAGATGGCAAGACCGAGCAATAAGTTCAATGCTGGACAGGAAAAATTTTCTGTACCTGGTTTGGCATTGAATCCGCTGCAGGGCCTGGGATGGATCGCGGTAGTGATTTCAGTTGCTACTGCTTATCGAATTAAGAGAGCGTAGTAATGGCTGGCGACAATCTCACCACTTCATCTTATATCCAGCACCACCTTACCAACCTGACCTATGGCAAGTTGCCGGCCGGGTACGTCAGGGAGACTGAGCACGGCACCCACACCCTCGAGCACGACACCTGGACTCTGGCTACCTCCGGCCAGGAAGCCACGGACATGGGTTTCATGGCCGTGCATGTGGATACGCTGGGCTGGTCAATCGTACTCGGCCTGATCTTCTTCGGACTTTTCCGCAGCGTCGCGAAGAAAGCGCACTCCGGAGTTCCCACCGGCGTGCTGAATTTTGCGGAGACGGTTGTCAGCTTCGTGAACGACAACGTCAAGAGCATGTTCCCCTACAAGAACGCCATGGTGGCCCCGCTGGCGCTGACCATTCTTGTCTGGGTGTTCCTGATGAACTTCATGGACCTGATCGTCATCGATTTACTGCCGGTGACCGCCCAGTTGGTCGGAGAGCATGTATTCGGTATGGATCCACACGCCGTGTTCTTCCGCGTCGTACCGTCGACCGACCCGAACATCACCCTGGCCATGGCGGCCGTGGTGTTCCTGATGATCCTGTTCTACAGCTTCCGGGAGAAAGGCCCGGTGGGATTCTTCAAGGAGCTCACCATGCACCCCTTCTCCAGCAACAACATGGTGCTGCAGATCTGTTTCATGCCCGTCAACTTTGTCCTGGAATTCGTCAACCTGATCGCGAAGCCCATTTCGCTCGGTTTGCGACTCTTCGGAAACATGTACGCCGGCGAGATGATTTTTATCCTGATTGCCATCATGTACGGAAGCAGTCTGGCGATGGGAGCCCTGGGTGGCGCCCTGCAGATTATCTGGGGGCTTTTCCACATCCTGATTATTTCGCTACAGGCGTTCATCTTCATGGTTTTAACCATCGTATACCTGAGCATGGCTTACGAAACCGGTGAACAACACTAGCAATTCGAGTAACCATTAACTTTAAAACTTAGGAGCTATCTCTGTGACTGAAGTTCAATCCTTGATGATTATCGGCAGCTGTATCCTCATGGGTCTCGGTGCCGTAGGTGCTGCGATTGGTGTAGGTATCCTCGGTTCCAAATTCCTGGAAGGCGGCGCCCGCCAGCCGGAACTGATCCCCATGCTGCGTACCCAGTTCTTCATCGTAATGGGTCTGGTGGACGCGGTTCCGATGATTGGTGTCGGCCTCGGCATGTATGTCATGTTCGTACTGGCGGCGTAACACCAAGAGACGCAAAACACTCAAATCAATCTGTGGAGAGAGAGTGTGAATTTCAACCTAACCTTTATCGGCCAAATGATCGCGTTTGCCGTCTTTATCTATCTGACGATGCGCTACGTTTGGCCGCCCATCATTCATGCGATGGAAGAAAGACAGAAAAGCATTGCGGACGGGCTTGCGGCCTCTGATCGCGCTGCCAAGGACCTCGAGCTTGCCCAGCACAGAGCGGCTGAGCAGCTCAGGGAAGCCAAGGCACAGGCGGCAGAGATAGTTGAGCAGGCCAAGAAACGCGGATCCCAGGTTGTCGACGAAGAAAAACAACGCGGGCAATCCGAGCGCGAGAAAATCATTGCGCAGGGCCATGCCGAAATCGAAGCGGAACGCAATCGGGCAAAAGAAGAACTGCGCAAGCAGGTCTCTGTCCTTGCAGTTGCCGGCGCTGAGAAAATCCTCGGTCGTGAAATCGATGCTGCGGCGCAAAGTGACATAGTTGAAAAGCTTGTCGCTGAACTTTAAGGGTGATCGAGCCTTGTTGGTACCGATTGGCCAGCAGGCATCAGGGCTCTGACACGAGGAAGCTATGGCTGAATTAAGCACATTGGCGCGGCCCTACGCGAGGGCGGCGTTTGAGTACGCGCGCGACAACGACCAGATTGCACAGTGGGCCGAGCAGCTGGAGGTAGTCTCCGCGGTAGCTGCCGACAGCACCCTGGTGGCCGTGTTCAACGACCCATCGTTGACCTACGAGCAGCAGGCGAAGACGCTGTGCGACGTATGCGGTGATGCACTGGGCGATCCGGTGCGCAATTTCATAGCGGTTCTCGCTTCCAACAAGCGCCTCGCATTGTTGCCGGAAGTGTATCTGCTGTTCACGGAGCACAAGGCGAACCTGGAGCAGACGGTGGAAGTGGAAGTCGTTTCCGCCTTCGACATGCCGGATGCCACCCGTGACAGCCTGGCCGCGGCACTGGGCAGGAAGCTCCAGCGCCAGGTGAACGTTTGCACTTCCACCGACAGTGATTTGCTGGGCGGTGTATTGATCAGGGCCGGTGATCTGGTGATCGATGGCTCCGTGCGCGGCAGGCTGGACAAGCTGGCCGCGACATTGAACTCACGGAATTAAAGCAGGATTGAGGAACAGAGCATGCAGCAACTGAATCCATCAGAGATCAGCGAAATTATCAAGCGCCGCATCGACCAGCTGGATGTCAGCTCCGAGGCGCGCAATGTAGGCACCATCGTATCGGTGACCGACGGCATCATCCGTATCCATGGCCTTGCTGACGTCATGTACGGCGAGATGATCGAATTCGATGGCGGCGTTTACGGTATGGCGCTGAACCTCGAGCGCGATTCTGTCGGCGCGGTAATCCTGGGTGACTACAAGGGCCTGGCCGAAGGCCAGTCATGCCGTTGCACCGGCCGCATCCTGGAAGTTCCGGTCGGTCCGGAGCTGCAGGGTCGCGTAGTCGATGCACTGGGCAACCCCATCGATGGCAAGGGCCCGATCAACTCCGGCCTGACCGATGCCCTGGAGAAAGTTGCTCCGGGTGTTATCGCGCGTAAGTCCGTTGACCAGCCCGTGCAGATCGGCCTGAAAGCGATCGACGCCATGGTGCCGATCGGCCGCGGCCAGCGGGAACTGATCATCGGTGACCGCCAGATCGGTAAAACCGCTATTGCCGTGGACGCCATCATCAACCAGAAAGGCAGCGGCATTAAGTGTATCTACGTTGCCGTCGGCCAGAAGGCCTCCTCCGTTGCCGCCGTCGTGCGCAAGCTGGAAGAGCACGGCGCCATGGAGCACACCATCGTCGTAGCGGCTACCGCCTCCGACCCGGCTGCCATGCAGTACCTGGCGCCGTTTGCCGGCTGCACCATGGGCGAGTACTACCGCGACCGCGGCGAAGACGCGCTGATCATTTACGATGACCTGACCAAGCAGGCCTGGGCATACCGCCAGATCTCCCTGCTGCTGCGCCGCCCGCCGGGCCGCGAAGCCTACCCCGGCGACGTTTTCTACCTGCACTCCCGCCTGCTGGAGCGCGCGGCGCGAGTCAACGCCGACTACGTCGAGAAGTTCACCGACGGCGCCGTCAAGGGCAAGACCGGTTCCCTGACCGCGCTGCCCGTGATCGAGACCCAGGCCGGGGACGTATCCGCATTCGTACCGACCAACGTGATCTCCATCACCGACGGCCAGATCTTCCTCGAGGCCGACATGTTCAACGCGGGCATCCGCCCGGCGATGAACGCCGGTATCTCGGTATCGCGTGTGGGCGGTGCCGCCCAGACCAAGATCATGAAGAAACTGTCTGGCGGTATCCGTACCGCGCTGGCGCAGTATCGTGAACTGGCGGCGTTCTCCCAGTTTGCTTCGGACCTCGACGACGCCACCCGTGCCCAGCTGGATCACGGTGAGCGCGTAACCGAACTGATGAAGCAGAAGCAGTACTCTCCGCAGAGCATCGCGGACATGGGTGTAATGCTGTACGTGGCCAACGAAGGCTACCTGAAGGATGTCGACGTCAACAAGGTCGGCGATTTCGAGAAGGCCCTGCTGTCCTACATGCGCACCGAGCACGGCGACCTGATGGACCGCATCGTGCAGACCGGCGATTACGACGGCGAGATCGAGGCTACCTTCAAGGCGGCGGTCGAGAAGTTCAAAGCCACCCAAACCTGGTAAACCCGAGGACCTGCAGATGGCAGTCGGAAAAGAAATCCGCACCAAAATCTCCAGCATCCAGAGCACGCAGAAGATTACCAGTGCGATGGAGATGGTGGCGGCGAGCAAGATGCGCCGCGCACAGGAGCGCATGCAACTCGGCAAGCCCTACGCCCGGCGTATGCGCGCCGTGGTCGGCCACCTGGCAAACGCCGCTCCGGAATACCGGCATATGTATATGGAGCAGCGCGAGGTAAAGCGCGTGGGTTATGTGGTCGTTTCCACCGACCGCGGCCTGTGCGGCGGCCTGAACATCAACCTGTTCAAGGCCACCGTGAAGTCGATGAAAGCCTGGCACGACCAGGGTGTGGAAATCGACCTGAGCCTGATCGGCGCCAAGGCCACCGCGTTCTTCCGCAGCTACGGAGGCAACGTCATTGCATCGGTGCGTGATATCGGCGAGGAACCTGCGATCGCCGACCTCATCGGCAGCGTGAAGGCGATGCTCGACACTTACGAGGATGGCCGGATCGACCGCCTTTTCCTGGTCGGCAACGAGTTCATCAACACGATGACCCAGACGCCGGTCATCGAGCAGATGCTGCCGCTGGAGCCGGACGAGTCGAAAGATATGAAGCACCACTGGGACTACATCTACGAACCCGATGCGAAAGAGCTGCTCGAAGGCCTGCTGCAGCGTTACATCGAGTCGCAGGTATACCAGGCGGTGGTAGAAAATGGCGCATGCGAACAGGCCGCGCGGATGATGGCGATGAAGAACGCCACGGATAACGCAGGCGAGCTGATCGAGGACCTGCAGCTGGTATACAACAAGGCGCGCCAGGCGGCGATCACCCAGGAGCTGTCGGAAATCGTCAGCGGCGCCGCGGCGATCAGCTAAACCCAAAGAATTGATAGTTTGATTAGAGGATCCGGACAATGAGTAGCGGACGTATCGTACAAATCATCGGCGCGGTAATCGACGTGGAGTTCCCGCGCGAATCTGTGCCCCAGGTCTACGACGCCCTGTTGGTGAGCGAGAAAGGACTGACCCTGGAAGTGCAGCAGCAGCTGGGCGACGGCGTCGTCCGTTCCATCGCGCTGGGTTCCTCCGAAGGCCTGTCCCGCGGCCTGGGTGTGGAAAACACCGGTGCGCCGATTGCGGTACCCGTGGGTCTCGAGACCCTGGGCCGGATCATGGACGTGCTCGGCAACCCGATCGACGAGTGCGGCCCTATCGGTGAGAAGGAGCGCGCCTCCATCCACCGCGCAGCGCCCACCTATGAAGAGCTGGCGGCAGCGGAAGAGCTGCTGGAAACCGGCATCAAGGTGATCGACCTGGTCTGCCCGTTCGCCAAGGGCGGCAAGATCGGCCTGTTCGGCGGCGCCGGCGTGGGCAAGACCGTGAACATGATGGAGCTGATCAACAACATCGCGACCGAGCACTCCGGCCTGTCCGTATTTGCCGGTGTGGGTGAGCGTACTCGTGAAGGTAACGACTTCTACTACGAGATGCAGGAATCCAAGGTCGTCGACGTCGAGAACTTCAGCAACTCCAAGGTTGCGATGGTTTACGGCCAGATGAACGAGCCGCCGGGCAACCGCCTGCGCGTGGCCCTGACCGGCCTGACCATGGCGGAGAAATTCCGCGACGAGGGCCGCGACGTACTGCTGTTCATCGACAACATCTACCGCTACACCCTGGCGGGAACGGAAGTATCCGCACTGCTGGGCCGTATGCCTTCCGCGGTGGGCTACCAGCCGACCCTGGCGGAAGAGATGGGTGTACTGCAGGAGCGCATCACCTCCACCAAGGTGGGCTCGATCACCTCCATCCAGGCGGTATACGTACCGGCGGACGACCTGACCGACCCGTCCCCGGCAACCACCTTCGCACACCTTGACGCCACCGTGGTACTCTCCCGCGACATCGCCGCCAAGGGTATCTACCCCGCGGTAGACCCGCTGGACTCCACCTCGCGCCAGCTGGACCCGCTGCTGATCGGCAACGAGCATTACGAAACCGCTCGCGGCGTGCAGTCCGTACTGCAGCGCTACAAGGAACTGAAGGACATCATCGCGATTCTCGGTATGGACGAACTGTCCGAGGAAGACAAGCAGACAGTTGACCGCGCCCGTAAGATCGAGCGCTTCCTGTCCCAGCCCTTCCACGTGGCGGAAGTGTTCACCGGTTCACCGGGCAAATATGTGTCCCTGCAGGACACGATTGCGGGCTTCAAGGGCATCCTTGCCGGCGAGTACGACGAACTGCCGGAGCAGGCTTTCTACATGGTCGGCAGCATCGAAGAAGCTGTCGAGAAGGCGAAGCACCTCTGAGCCTGACGAAAAAGGGAGAGGCCACTAGAATATGGCTATGACCATACACTGCGACATTGTCAGCGCCGAGGAAGAGATCTACTCGGGGCTGGTGGAGATGCTGATCGCCACCGGCTGCGAGGGCGAACTGGGCGTTAACTACGGTCACGCCCCGCTGCTCACCTCCCTCAAGCCTGGCCCGGTGCGCATCATCACCCAGCACGGCGAAGAGGAGATTTACTACGTCTCCGGCGGATTCCTCGAGGTTCAGCCCGGGGTTATCACCATCCTCGCCGATACCGCCCTGCGCGCGGACGACGTCGACGAGGCCGCCGCGGAAGAAGCCCGCCGCGAGGCGGAGCACGCCCTGGCCAACCAGTCCGGCGAGTTCGACTACGGCCGCGCCTCGGCGCAGCTGGCCGAAGCCGCCGCCCAGCTGGCTACCCTGCGCAAGATGAAGAACCGCGCCGGCCGAGGTTGATCGGCCCCTGATATCGCCCGCGCAGCGGGCTCCTACGCAGCCCTGTAGGAGCCCGCTGCGCGGGCGATGTCGTTTTCAGGCGGAGGGAATTTGCTGCGTTATGCAGTGGATGTTGCCGCCGCCCAGCAGGATTTCCCGGGCCGGTACGCCAACCACTTCCCGGCCGGGGAACAGCCCCGCGAGGATTTCCATCGCCTCGGCGTCGTGCGCGGGATCGAGCAGGGGGGCCACCACCCTGGAGTTGGTGATCAGGAAGTTCGCGTAGGATGCGGCCAGCCGTTCTCCCGCAGCTCGCGCCATGCCTTCGCTGTGGACGACGCCGGCGGCTTCCGCCCCGGAGATGTACAGCGGCCCCGGCAGCGGCAGCCGGTGAACAACAGGCGTGCGACCTCGCGCATCCCGCGCACTTAGCAACGCGGCCTCCGCCTCGCGGCAAATCGCATACATCGGGTCCGCTTCATCGTCGCACCAGGTCAGCACCACTTCGCCGGGGCAAACCACGTGCAGGATGTTGTCCACATGGCCGTTGGTCTCATCGTTGTACAGGCCGCGGGGCAGCCAGATGACGCTATCGACACCGAGGTACTCCGAGAGATAACCCTCGATCTCCGCCTGGCCCAGGTGCGGGTTTCGCGACGGGTGCAGCAGGCACTCCGCCGTGGTGTAGCAGGTACCTTCGCCATCCACGTGAATAGCGCCGCCCTCCAGTATCAGGGGTGCCCGGTAGCGCGCTTCTCCCCGGTGCTCGAGGAGCTTTCCTGCAAGGGCGTCGTCCAGTGACCAGTCGTCGTAGAGCCCGTCGACCTCGCCACCCCAGGCGTTGAACTGCCAGTCCACGCCGCGGCGCTGGCCGCGGCCGTCGATGACATAGGTCGGCCCGATGTCGCGCATCCAGCTGTCGTTGCCGGGTATTGCCAGCAACTCGACCTCGGCCGGCAACATGTCGCGGGCGGTTTCGAGCTGTGCTTCGGCGGCGCACACGATCACCGGCGTGACCGGCGCAATGGCGCGCGCCACTGCGGCGAAGGCCTCGCGGGCCGGGCCGGCGTTGTCCCGCCAGTTATCCGGCCGTTCCGGCCAGGCCATCAGCACCGCATCCTGCGGCGCGTGTTCGCCGGGCATGTGGAAGCCGTCGGCTCTCGGGGTAGGGTTGGGGCTCACTTGCGGTTATCACCGCAGGCGTTGTGGCCGATGGGCTCGTACAGCTCCGGCCGGCGATCGCGGAACAGGCCCCAGGAGCGGCGGTAGGTGGCGCAGGCATCCAGGTCGATGCTGGCCAGCAGCACGGTCTCCTCGTCGCGGCCCGCCTCGGCGAGTTTCTCGCCGGTGTGGTCGGTGATGAACGATGAGCCGTAGAACGTGGTGCTGATGCCATCGTCGACCTCGACCCCGGTGCGGTTGGAGGCGATCACCGGCAGCAGGTTCGCCGCGGCGTGGCCCTGCATCACCCGCTGCCAATGGTCGCGGGAGTCCAGCGCCGCGTCCTGGGGTTCGGAGCCGATGGCGGTGGGGTAGAACATGACCTCGGCGCCGAGCAGGGCGCAGCAGCGCGCCGTCTCGGGGAACCACTGGTCCCAGCAGATACCGGCGCCGAAAACGCCGTAGCGGGTCTTCCAAACGCGGAAACCGGTATCCCCCGGAGTGAAGTAGAATTTCTCGCTGTAGCCGGGCCCGTCGGGGATGTGGCTCTTGCGATAGTTCTCCATCACCGTGCCGTCGGCGTCCACCATCACCAGGGAGTTGAAGTGGGTGTTGGTGTCCAGCTCGTAGTAGCTGATGGGCAATACCACCTCCAGTTCGGCGGCCAGGCGCGAGAAGCGCTGTATCACCGGGTTGTCCACCAGCGGCTGGGCGAGGTCCAGGTAACGGTATTGCTGGGTCTTGCAGAAATACGGGGTGGCGAACAGCTCCTGCAGCAGGATCACCTGCGCGCCGGCGGCGTGGGCCTCGCGCACGGCGTTCTCTGCCTTGTCCAGGTTGGCTTCGACATCCCAGCTCATGGCGAGCTGGGTGGCGGCGAAAGTAATGATTCGGCTCATAGGTCTCGGTTTCGATGTGGGCGCCCGCCGTCCGGGCACCCTGGCAATGCGCATAGGATAGCCCTGTCCCGGCGGGCCCACCACTGCGCCAAAGGGGTATTACAGCAGCTGCCAGAGCGTGTCGAAGAGGATCTGCTGGGTCGAGGCAATCGCCGGCGAATCGATGATGACCACCACCGGGTAATCCTTGTCCGCCAGCGTGATCATGGCGACTTTCGGCGGGTAGATGGCGATGTAGGAGGCGTCGGAGTCGGACGCGCTGGGCAGCCACTTGCGCTCGGCATATTCGGCCTCGTCGCCGCCCTCGCCGACGGCGATCACCCGCACACGAATGCCGCGGCTCTCGCGCAGTTTGGTGAAATTGGGAAAGGGGCGGTACAGGTGCCGGCGCAGGGTCTTGGTGGAGATCACCGAGTAGCCGCGCTGGGGATCGCTGCCGGCGCTGTCCAGGATATCGCGCAGGACGAGTTCGACGCCGTCGTCACCCTCGTAGAAGCGCACGTTGCCGGGGCTGAACTTGGCCTGGGATTGCTTCAGCGCGGGAATCACCTCGCCGCGCAGTTGCTCAACCGCCAGGCTGAGGGCCTGCTGCTTGCGCTCGGCGAGCTGCAGCAGGCGCTCCGGGTCCTCGGCCTGGAACACCCGGCGGCGCCCGCGCGGGAAGTAATTGACCACCCCGCGACTGGCCAGGGCCTTGAGGGTCTCGTAGGTGCTGCCGCGGTTGATCCCCGCCTCGGCGGCGACATCGCGGATGGAGGCCGGGCCGAGCTTGAGCAGCGCCCGGTAGATGGCGATATCGCGGTCGTCCAGTCCCAGCTGGTACAGGCTATCCAGTTTCACTTGTTGTCATTTAATTTGTGACAAAAGGCGTTGTATTACCAAATTACGATTTTTACTATGCGCTTACATTAAAATTCATGTCAATAAAATGCTGACAGCGGTGCGTATCGCGGCGCTGGGACCGGGTCTATGAAGCTGGAAGTCATCATCCTCGCCGCGGGTCAGGGCACCCGTATGAAATCGCCCCTGCCCAAGGTGCTACACCCGGTGGCGGGCCAGCCCATGCTGGCGCATGTGATCGCGACGGCGCGCCGGCTGGAGCCGGAAGCCATTCACGTGGTGGTCGGCCACGGCGCCGGCGAGGTAAAGGCGGCGCTGCCTGAAGCGGACCTGCACTGGGTAGAGCAGGCGCAGCAGCTGGGTACCGGCCACGCGGTCCTGCAGGCGCTGCCCGGTCTCGCTGACGACAGCATCGCGCTGGTGCTTTACGGCGACGTCCCGCTGATTACCGACCAGACCCTGCGCCCGCTGGCAGAGGCGGCGCAGGCGCGCCCGGCCCTGCTGACAGCGAGAGTCGCGGACCCGGCGGGCTATGGTCGCGTACTGCGCGACGCGGCTGGCGAGGTGCAGTCGGTGGTCGAGCACCGCGACGCCACGCCGGCGCAACTGGCCATCGACGAGATCAATACCGGCGTGATTGCCGCCCCGGTAAGCCTGCTGCGTCGCTACCTGCCCGAGGTCGGCAACGGCAACAGCCAGGGCGAGTACTACCTGCCGGACATCCTCGCCATGGCGGTGGCGCAAGGCGTTGGCGTCACGGCGCAGCCGGCCCCGTCGGAGATCGAGATTCTCGGCGTCAACGACCGCCTGCAACTGTCGCGGGTGGAGCGCGAGTTCCAGTTGCGCCAGGCCCACGCTTTGTTGCGTGACGGTGTGGCAATTTCCGACCCGGCGCGCGTGGACATACGCGGCAGCCTGCGCTGTGGCGCCGGCGTGAGCATCGATATAAATACGCTTTTCGAGGGCGAGGTGGAGCTTGGCGATGGCGTCGCCATCGGCCCCAACTGCGTGTTGAAAAACACCCGGGTCGCCGCCGGCGCGCAGGTGCACGCCATGAGCCTGCTGGAAGGCGCCGAGGTCGGCGAGGGCGCCAGCGTGGGGCCTTTCGCGCGCCTGCGCCCTGGCACGCGCCTGGCCGGGGGCAGCCGCATCGGCAACTTTGTCGAGACCAAGAACGCGACAGTCGGGAGCGGAAGCAAGGTCAATCACCTGAGCTATATCGGCGACTGCGAAATCGGCGAGGCTGCCAATATCGGCGCCGGCACGATCACCTGCAACTATGACGGCGTCAACAAGCACCGCACCAGTATCGGCGACGGCGTTTTCGTCGGTTCCAACAGTACGCTGGTGGCCCCGCTGGAGGTCGCCCGCGGCGGCTTCGTCGCCGCGGGTTCGACCGTCACCCAGGCGGTGGCCGAGGACGAACTGGCGGTCGGCCGCGGGCGCCAGCGCAACATCCAGGGCTGGCGGCGCCCGGGCAAACGCGACGGGGAGGCCTGAGCATGTGCGGGATCGTGGCTGCCGCGGCGCGGCGTGAAGTTTCCGAAATCCTGATCGAGGGCCTGCGCCGACTGGAGTACCGCGGCTACGATTCGGCGGGCATGGCGCTGCTCGACAACGAGCACAACCTGCTGCTGCACAAGCGGCTGGGCAAGGTGGCGGAGCTGGAAGCTGCGCAGGCCATGCAGCCCCACTACGGCTGTACAGGCATCGCCCACACCCGTTGGGCCACCCACGGCGAGCCGTCCTCGGTGAACGCCCACCCGCATATCTCGGGGGAGCATGTGGCCCTTGTGCACAACGGGATTATCGAGAATCACGAGCGCCTGCGCCGCGAGCTGTCCGAGTCCGGCTACGAGTTTCTTTCCGCCACCGACAGCGAGGTGATCGCCCACCTGCTGAGCCTGCACCTGGACCGGGGAGCCGGTCTCGCCGACGCGATGGCCGCGACCGTGGCCCGGCTGGAGGGCGCCTACGCATTGGCGGCGATCGATACGCGGCACCCGGATACCGTGGTGGCGGCGCGCGAAGGCAGCCCGCTGGTGATCGGCGTTGGCATCGGCGAGAACTTCCTCGCCTCGGACCAGATGGCGCTGCGGCAGGTCACCGACCGCTTTATCTATCTCGAGGAAGGCGACCTCGCGGTGATAACGCCTTCCAGCGTGAGTATTCGCGATGCCTCAGGCGCACCGGTCGAGCGCGCCAAAACCCGCATCGACGGAGCGCTGGAGAGCACCGACCGCGGCGATTTCGACCACTACATGCTGAAGGAGATCTACGAGCAGCCGCGCGCCCTGGCCGCCACCTTCAACCTGGGCGACAGCCACGCGGTGGAGGATGAGTTGTTCGGCGCGGAGGCCGCCGCGGTGTTCGACCAGGTCCAGCAGGTGCAGATCGTCGCCTGCGGCACCAGCTTCCACGCCGGTGTGGTCGCGCGCTACTGGCTGGAGGAACTCGCTGGCGTCAGCTGCCAGGTCGAAGTCGCCTCGGAGTTCCGCTACCGCCACCGGGTGCAGCGCCCCGGTACGCTGCTGGTCACCATCTCCCAGTCCGGCGAAACCGCAGACACCCTGGCGGCGATGCGCAACGCCGCCGCAGGCGAGTTCATCGCCAGCCTGGCGATTGCCAATGTCGACAACAGCTCGCTGGTGCGCGAGGCGGACCTGGTGTTCCTCACCCGGGCCGGCCCGGAAATCGGCGTGGCATCGACCAAGGCCTTTACCACCCAGCTGGTCGCCCTGTTGATGCTGACCATCGCCCTGGGCCGCCGCAGGGCGCTCACCCCGGAGAAAACCACCGGGCTGGTCACCGCCCTGCACCAGCTGCCGGACTATGTGCAACAGGTGCTGGAGCTGGATGCGAATATCGAAAAATTCGCGGAGGCCTTCATCCCGCGGCACCACGCCCTGTTTCTCGGCCGCGGCATCCAGTACCCCATCGCGATGGAGGGGGCGCTGAAGCTCAAGGAAATCTCCTACATCCACGCCGAGGCCTATCCGGCCGGCGAACTGAAACACGGCCCGCTGGCGCTGGTGGACGACGACATGCCGGTGGTGGCAGTGGCGCCGGGCGACGAGTTGCTGGAAAAACTGAAATCCAACCTCGAGGAAGTGCGTTCGCGCGGGGGCGAGCTGTTCGTATTTGCCGACCGCAAGGCGGGCATGCGCAGCGAGCCGCGTGTCCGTGTGTTGAACATGCCGCACTGCCCTGAGGCGGTGAAGCCCATCGTCTACACGGTGGCCTTACAGCTGCTGTCCTACCATGTCGCCGTCCAGAAGGGCACGGATGTCGACAAACCGCGCAACCTGGCCAAGTCGGTCACGGTGGAATAGGCGGCGGTCGCGGCGGCCGGAGCTTGCGCGGCAGCTACCGGCGCCACTCAGGCAGTGGCGGCCTGCCGGCGCAGGCTGTCGATATCCCGCTTGGGCGGCGCGCCGAACAGCCGGCTGTACTCGCGGCTGAACTGCGACGGGCTCTCGTAACCCACCTTGTAGGCGGCGCTGGCGGCGTCCTGGTATTCGTTCAGCATCAGCCGCTTGGCCTCGTTCAGCCGCAGCCATTTCTGGTATTGCAGCGGACTCATGGTGGTCAGCTGGCGGAAGTGGTGGTGGAAGGTCGGCGTACTCATCTGCACCCGCGCCGCCAGTTCCTCGACGCGCAACTGCGAGGCGTAGTTGAGTTTGAGCCAGTCGATAGCCCTGGCGATCCGGTGCCCATGGCTGTCCACCGATGCGATCTGCCTCAACAGCGGCGCCTGGTCACCCATCAGGAGCCGGTAGTGAATTTCCCGGCGTATCAGCGGCGCCAGCACTTCGGCGGCTTCCGCTTCGTCCAGTAATCCCAGCAGGCGCGCGAAGGGATCCAGCAGGTTATCGGTTATACACCCCAGCCCAACGCTGCATGCGCCGCCTCGCTCACGAGCGGGTTGCAGGTAGCCCTGGGCGATCAACTCCGCCAGCAGGCGCAGGTCGAGTTTCATCCAGAACCCCAGGCAGGGAGCTTCCCGGCTCGCAGTGAGCACACCGGAATTGGCCGGTAAATCCAGCGAGGTGATCAGGAATCGGGAGGCGTCATAGCGGTAACTCTTGCCGCCGATGACCATCTCCTTGGCGCCCTGGACGACCACCACCACGCTCGGCTCGAGCAGGCAGGTGCACGGCTCGCTGGGCTGGTCGCGACGGAAAAAGTGCAGGCCGGCAATCGGGGTAGCCCAGTCCGCCGTCTCGCTGACGCGGCTGGAAATGATCTGGGCCATGCCATGCCGCAGCATGTCTTGCCGGGCATCGTCCGCTGGATTGTGTTTGCTTGAGGCCATCGGCAGTGCCGCTCCATGGGGCTCGCTGTACATATCGGTTCCGCGGACTGTATTACGGAACCACCCCCGTTGCCACCAAAACAGCGCCATTCAATAGGATCAGGCAAGTTTTCCAGCTAATTGCTATATCGATTGATAGAACGACCGAACAAGAATAGCAGCGGTATTCGGGATAAACGGCACACAGTGGCTCACGGGAGAGTTGGCGATGCGAGTGAAATCCGAAAGTGGGCTGCTCCCCGCGATGGTGGCGAGCATTTTCGTCGCGATGTTGTCCACGCAGGAGCCGCTGGCTGCGACGAGAGAAAACGTACTCAAACAGGAGGCAACCATGATTCTCACACGAAATGGTTCACAACAATCCGTACAGGGCCCGGCCGAGTGGTTCACCGGCAGCGCGCGAATCGACCCCATCCAGCTGCAACCCCGGGAGCCCTCGAAGATTACCTCGGCGCTGGTCACCTTCGAGCCCGGCGCGCGCACCAACTGGCACACTCACCCGCTGGGGCAGCTGATCATCGTCACCTCCGGCCGCGGTTGGACCCAGTGCGAGGGCGAGGAACGCGTGGAGATCAATGCCGGCGATACCATCTGGTGTCCGCCGGGACACAAGCACTGGCACGGCGCCACGGACAATACCGCGATGAGTCACATCGCGGTGCAGGAAATGAAAGACGGGAAAAACGTTGTTTGGCTGGAACCGGTCACCGATGCGCAGTATCTCGGCCAATGAACGCAGACTGCAGCAAGCGCGCAGTTGAAACGAACAGGAGACAGAAATGATACTTGAAGAAACCTACACGCTCGCAAATGGAGTCGCGATACCGAAGCTCGGCCTGGGCACCTGGTTCATCGCCGACGAACACGCCGCCCAGGCGGTGAAGGACGCCGTCGGGCTCGGTTACCGGCATATCGACACCGCCCAGGCTTACGGCAACGAGGCGGGTGTCGGCCAGGGTGTCAGCGGTTGCGGCATCGGTCGTGACGAGTTGTTCGTCACCACCAAGCTTGACGCGGGCATCAAGTCCTACCGGGAGGCCGTTACCTCGATCGACCAGTCGCTCGCCACCCTGGGCCTGGACCACATTGACCTGATGATCATCCACAGCCCGCAGCCCTGGACGGAATATGGGCAGGCCGACCGCTATGCCGAGGGAAACCTCGAGGCCTGGCGCGCGCTCGAGGAGGCCTATGGCGCTGGCAAGTTGCGCTCCATCGGCCTGTCGAATTTCCGCATCGGGGACGTCGACAACATCCTGGACAACTGTTCCGTCAAGCCGATGGTCAACCAGGTGCTGGCGCACGTGAGCAATACGCCCTTTGACCTGATCGCGCACAACAAGGCGCGGGATATCCTGGTCGAGGCCTATTCGCCGATTGGCCACGGCGAGCTGCTGAAGAACGACGCGCTGCTCGGGCTGGCTGGAAAGTACGGAGTGTCCGTACCGCAGCTGTGTATCCGCTACACCCTGCAGCTGGGCCTGCTGCCGTTGCCGAAAACCGCCAACCCCGCGCACATGAAGAACAACGCGGACCTGGACTTTGAGATCTCCGCTGCAGACGTGGAATCCCTCAAGCACATGGAGACCATCCAGGACTACGGCGAGGCCAGCGTGTTTCCGGTCTATAGTGGCAAGTAGGGGACACCGTCCCGGGGAGGGCTGGCGCAGGCGCGCATGCACACCCCGGTGACAGAGAGGCCAGCATCGATGAGACTGTCTGCAAAAGCACTGTTTATCTCCCACGGCGGCGGCCCCATGCCGCTGCTGGGAGACCCCGGCCACGCGGAAATGGTCGCGACCCTGCAAACCATCGCATCGGAGATCGAGAAGCCGGATGCGCTGGTGGTGGTCAGCGCGCACTGGGAAGCGTCCCGGCCGACGATTACCGCCGCGGCAAACCCATCGCTGATCTACGATTATTACGGCTTTCCCGAGGAGTCCTACAGCATCCAGTATCCCTGTGCCGGCAGCCCGGAGCTTGCAGCGCAGTTGCATAGCCGGTTGACCGGGTCGGGTATTGCTGCGCGCCTCGACCCGAACCGGGGCTTCGACCACGGCCTGTTCGTGCCGCTGAAGATCATGTACCCCGGGGCCGATATCCCCTGCGTCCAGCTCTCACTGGTCAACAGCCTCGACCCCGCGGCGCACATCGCCATGGGCCGGGCGCTGCAGGGCCTGGACCAGGGCAATGTGCTGGTGCTGGGCTCGGGTTTTTCCTACCACAACATGCGGGGGTTTTTCGCGCCTGAAACCGGGGAGTCGCGCCGGCTCAACCTCGCCTTCGAGGCGTGGCTGGAGAACACCTGCACCGCAGGGGATATCCCGGAGCAGCAGCGCGCAGAGCTGCTGGAACAGTGGAGCAGCGCCGAGGGGGCCCGCTACTGCCATCCGCGGGAAGAGCACCTGTTGCCGCTGCATGTCTGCTACGGTGTGGCGGGTGGCGCCGCTCGCCGGCGCTACCCACTCAGCATACTCGGCAAGGCGTCGAGCATGTTCCTCTGGTGAGGGCCCGCGCGGTGGCCCTCAGCAGTTTATTCCCGGTGGAATCGCGACCCGCGCCCGTCATGCAGTAATTCGTGGTGCAGCACCCGGTCGATCTGGCGCGCGGTGATGTCGCGGACGCTGATGAACTGGCCCTGGGTGTCGGAGTGTTCGCTGGGCAGGTCGTAGTACTGGCACAGGCCCTTGCCCGGGGACAGCATGCTCATCGACGGCAGGCCGACAAAGTAGGACTGCGCGTTGCTGACGCCGAGAATATCCGCGAGCACCTGCGCAGCACGGCTCCTGACCGCCGCCAGCGACACCCGGTTGCGCTCGCCCCAGCGCAGGATGAATTCGTTGCAACCCGGCGAGGGTGTGCCCGGGTCGTCGAGGAAGGCGACCACGCGGTCGGCGCCGAAGTAGTAGTGGGTGAGCACCTCCTCCACCAGCATGGCGACATCCTCGTACTGCGAGGTGTAGCTGTATAGCGCGTTGGCCGTGTCGCCGGCGAACAGGGTGCCTACTTCCGGCGCCGTCAGTGACAGGAGGTAGCTGGTCACCGGTGCGCCCGAGTAGAGCACGTCGGCCAGGTCGAACAGCGTGCTCGAGTACAGCGGCTGGCTCTGGTAGAGGATCTCGCTGGCGGAGTCGTCGTAATACAGCCAGGTGGCGTCCAGCGGCCTCTGGTCTGGCTGCACCAGGGGCAGGTCCGCCGGCGGCATGGCGTCGTTGGCGTGCGCCAGTTCGTGGGCCAGCAGGTTGCCCATGGGGGCCACGATGTCCTGGATGCTGCGCGTGCTGCCCTCCGGCCAGGAGTAGCTGGACCGCCAGGCTTCCTCGTTGCCCTTGACGTAGACCCAGTAGGGCGCGAAGCGGAACGCGGAGCCGTAATCGGAGCGGTAGTCGGGATCCCAGTTGATGCTGTTGCGTTCGCTGGGAGTCAGCCACAGGTCCTGCGGGTCGAGGTAGATGGCACCGGTCGCCGGGGAGTAGAACGAGGGCCGGATGTCCGAGGCGATTACCACCGCAGTAACCCCGCGAAACAGCTTGCGCATGTCTGCGGGCAGTTGCTGCAGCATCTGGGCGAAACGCTGGCCCATCCAGGGCCGGGAGACGACCGTGCGCAGCATGATCTGGTTGACCGAGGGCTGGCTGCTGGCCATGCCCAGGTAGGGCAGGGCGGACATGGTGCATACGTGGAAGGGATCATTCGCCTGCACACAGCCGACCAGCACGTCGGCATAGGGCGAGCTCGCGTTGTGCGGGCGCAGCTCCTCGTTGGCCGCGATGTCGGCGAGGTCGAACTGCAGTGATGCGGAGGCGATGATGCCGTTGCTGTCGATGCTCGAGATAAACGGCCAGTAGTCGTTGGGGTCCGCGCCCTGCGGCAGCTGGGCCTGGTAGCTGTCGATAACCAGGTTGGCGGGGATCACGGACTGCATGTCCAGGGTCGCCATGAACACCCGCACCGTGGCGCCGGGTGACTTCCCGGTGACGTCCAGGCTGCTGGCCGGGATCTTGAGGGTGCGTGAAAAGCTGTTCCAGTACAGGTCGAAATCGCGCAATTGCAGCGGGCCCTGGTAACCGGGCTTGAACACCATGCCCAGGGGCAGCTGCTCGTCCTGGCCCCACAGGTCCTCGTTGAGGTTCAGGTCGCATGCCTTGTACTGGCCGTTACAGAGCTGGGTCCACTTCTCGAAGGAGTTTCCCGGCGCCGGCAGGGGCCAGAAGATCTCGTGGAAGTCCCGGTTGATGTTGAACAGGTAGCCATCCGTGTAGACGGATCTGGAGAGTTGGCCGTAGGCCAGGCCCTGGCCCTGTGCATCCACCACGATCCTGCAGGCACCCAGCGCGCAGGCCAATGCAATTGTGATCAGTGCGCGCAACAGTTGCATTGCTCGATACCTCTGTCTGGGCCGGACAGACAAAATTAGCATGCCGACCGGCAGCGCTCCACCGCGGCGTTCAAAAATGGGAAGTCGCCGGTATCGTTACCGCGGGGCTGGTACACTTCGCCAATGTCCCTGTTCTCCCTGCTCAAACTGGTACACGTAGGCTGTGCGCTGCTCTCGGTCGGCGGGTTTGCGCTGCGCGGATACTGGGCACTGGTAGATAATCCGCGGCGCCGCTCACGACTGGCCCGGGTAGGCCCGCATGTGGTGGACACCCTGCTGCTCGGCTCGGCGGTGGGTATGCTGGTGCTGTGGGGTGTGTCGCCGTTTTCCACCAGCTGGCTGGTTGCCAAGCTGGTGGCGTTGCTGCTGTACATCGGCCTGGGAATGGCCACCCTGCGCTTCGCGCGAACGCCGCGGTGGCAGCGGGCAAGTTATACAGCGGCGCTGGGTTGCGCCGCGTACATCATCTGCGTCGCGGTGACACACTCACCGCTGGGGCCGCTGGCACTGCTGGCGGGATGAATCCGGCTCAGTTGGGGTGTGCCGACTTGAACGCGCGAACCTCGTTGTTGAAGCGGCCGGCGAGATCTTCCTCGGCGGATACGGCGGCGTTGTAGGAATCCTGGGCGGAGGTGAAGGCTGCCTTCGCCTCGTCCACTCCCTCTTTCTTCTCGACCGCTTCGGCGGCAGCGGCGCGCGCGGTCTCGATGCCGGGCTCGAGGCACTTCATGTACTCGAGGTTGGCGGCCTGGAATGCCTTGACCGACTTCTGGCCGGCGAGCATCTGCTCCATGGTGGCAGTGGCCCCGTCCGGAAGTTCAGGCAACGCGGGAGCGGTGCAGTCGTCGGCGAAACTGTAGCCGCTGCCAATCAGCAGGGCGAGGGCGGAATACTTGACGATCTTCATGGTAGCTGTCTCGGCTGTAGTTATTCAGGGGCAAAAACAGTATCAGGCTGCGAGGGCGCTGCCAAGTCGTCCAGGCGCGCTCAGGGCAACTTGCCCACCCAGAGCCGGGACAGCTGGTACTGCTGTTCCAGCTGCCGCGCCACTGCCTCCGCGGTGGCCTTGTCCGGCAGGTCCACCACGCGCACGCGGTACACGGATTTGCCGCCGCTCTCGCCAGTGGCGACGATAACCCGGCCCTTTTCCGGGTGGAGCTTGCTCACCCAGGCCTCGGCGCTGTCGCGGCGGGTGTAGGAACTGAAATTGACGAACCAGCCGGTGGCGCTGATATCCCCGGCGGTGGCCGGTGCTGCCGCCTGCGGCTTGCTGGCCGCGGGTTTGCTCACGACCGTTTTCGTGGGGGCGGGCGGCGGGTTTTTCTGCAGTGCCTCCTGTTGGGCGGCGAGCTGGGTCTCCAGCCCGTTGACGATGGCCTGCAGGTTTTCGTTCTCGTGGGTGAGCCGCTCGACCTGTGCCTCCAGGTCGCGATTTTTCTCCTGCGCGGCGCGCGCCGCGTCGCGGCTGGCGGTGACTTCGGCCGGTGCGGCCGCGGTTGCCAGCCTGGCCTGCAGCTGGCGGATCTCCTCGCGGTTCTCGGCGCGCTGCTTGATTACCCCGTAACCGCCGATGCCCAGTAGCAGCAGGGCCACCACGGCGACAGCGATCATCCCGAAGGGAATGGAGATTTCGCGGTATTCCCGGGGTTCTTCCGCGAAGCGATCGTCTTCGTCGTCGGAGTCCTCCCAGTCCTCGTCCTCGTCCTCGTCGTCGTCCAGCGCCAGGCTGGCGGGAGTGTCGGCATCGGCCGCTGCAGGGAAGAGGTCATCCTCGGGCGGCAGTTCCAGGTCGTCGTCGAATTCATCCTCGAATTCGTCGTCGCCGGCCTGCTCCTCCTCGAAATACTCCCAGCGGGATTCATCCGCGGCTGCCGCGGTGCCTGCATCCGCGTCGGGGGATTCCTCCTCCCGCGGCAATTCGAACCCGGACAGCTCGCCGACATCGAGCTCCTCCTCGACCTCGGTGTAAATGGCGGCGAAGTCGCTATCGCGATCGGATTCCTCGAAGCTTTCGTCATCGAAGGCGTCGTCGTCGAAGACGTCGTCGCGCCCCTCGCTGGTCTCCCCGTATCGCCTGTCGTTATCGTTCATGGCTGCGTGCGGCCTGTCCTGTCCCGGTGCTGCGATAGTAGCAGGTTGGCTACTGGCGAGGGAAAAAATCACCCCGAATTCCGGGTCCCTCGGGTAGAATGCGCCGATGGATGTTTCCGATATTCTCTCGGGCCTCAACGCGGCCCAGCGCGACGCCGTCGCCGCACCCAACCAGAACATGCTCGTGCTCGCGGGCGCCGGCAGCGGCAAGACCCGCGTGCTGGTGCATCGCATCGCCTGGCTGATTCGCGCGGAGGGCTTTTCTCCCGGCTCGATACTCTCCGTCACCTTTACCAACAAGGCGGCGCGGGAGATGCGCTCGCGTATCGAGGAGATGCTGCAGATCCGCGGCCACGGCATGTGGATGGGCACCTTCCACGGCCTCGCCCACCGCCTGCTCAAGGCGCACTGGCGCGAGGCGGGGCTGCCGCAGGACTTCCAGATCCTCGACGCAGACGACCAGCTGCGCCTGGTCAAGCGGGTGTGCCGCGAACTGGAGCTGGACGAGGGCCGCTGGCCACCCAAACAGGCCATGTGGTACATCAACGCGCAAAAGGACGAGGGGCTGCGCGCACGGCATATCGAGGCGCCGCCGGGTGATTTCTTCGCCCGCACCATGTTGCAGGTCTACTTCGCCTACGAGGCCGCCTGTGAGCGCGCCGGGCTGGTGGACTTCGCCGAGCTGCTGCTGCGCGCCCACGAGCTGTGGCTGAAGAGCCCGGAGACACTCGTCCACTACCAGGGGCGTTTCCGCCAGATTCTCGTCGACGAGTTCCAGGATACCAACACCATCCAGTACGCCTGGCTGCGGGTGCTGGCCGGCAAGCACATCCCGGTGGTCGCGGTGGGCGACGACGACCAGTCCATCTACGGCTGGCGCGGCGCGAAGATCGAGAACATCCAGCGCTTTTCCGACGATTTCGCCAATGTGCACACCGTGCGGCTCGAGCAGAACTACCGCTCCACCCAGACCATCCTGCAGGCCGCCAACGGCGTGATCGCCCACAACTTCGGCCGCCTCGGCAAGGAGCTGTGGACCGCCGGCGAGCAGGGCGAGCCGATCACCCTCTACGCCGGCTTCAACGAACAGGACGAGGCGCGCTTTATCGTCGAACAGATCGAGCGCTGGAGCGAGAGCGGCGAGCCGCTGGCCGACGCGGCCATCCTCTACCGCTCCAACGCCCAGTCGCGGGTTCTGGAAGAGGCGCTGATACGCGCCGGCCTGCCCTATCGCATCTACGGCGGGCAGCGCTTCTACGAGCGGCTGGAAATCCGCAACGCGCTGGCGTACCTGCGCCTGTTGCAGAGCCGCGGCGATGACGCCGCGGTGGAGCGGGTGATCAACACTCCGCCGCGCGGCATCGGCGGCAAGACCATGGACAAGGTCCGCGACACCGCGCGCGAGCGCGAGATTCCCCTGTGGCAGGCGGTACACGCGGTGCTGGAGGAAAAACTGCTGCCCGCCCGCGCGCTCTCCGCGCTGGAGGGCTTTACCGTGCTCATCAACGAGCTCGACAGCGGCACCGACGAGCTGCCGCTGGAAGAACTGGTGGAGCACGTGATCGACGGCTCCGGCCTGCTGGAATACCACCGCCTGGAAAAAGGCGAAAAGGGCCAGGCGCGGGTGGAGAACCTGGAAGAACTGGTCAGCGCCGCGCGCCAGTTCGACATCGATATCGCCGACGACGCCCCGCCGCTGCAGCAGTTCCTGGACAACGCGGCGCTGGATGCCGGCGACGCCCAGGCCGACGCCCACGAGGACAGCGTACAGCTGATGACCCTGCACTCGGCCAAGGGCCTGGAATTCCCGCTGGTGTTCCTGGCCGGCATGGAGGAGAACCTGTTCCCCCACCGCATGTCGGTGGAGGAGCCCGGGCGGCTGGAGGAGGAGCGCCGGCTCTGCTATGTGGGCATCACCCGCGCCATGCAGAAGCTGTTCATCACCTACGCCGAATCGCGCCGGCTGCACGGCAGCGAAAACTTCAATACGCCCTCGCGGTTCATTCGCGAGATTCCCGTGGAACTGCTTCAGGAAGTGCGCCTGAACAACACCATCTCGCGCCCGGTCAGCGGCCTCGCCAGTGCGGCGGTGCCGGATACCGACCTCGGACTGGGCCAGCGGGTCTTCCACCAGATCTTCGGCGAGGGCACCGTGCTAAACTTCGAGGGTCGCGGCGGCAGCGCCCGGGTGGAGGTCAACTTCGACACCGAGGGCAGCAAGTGGCTGGTGCTGCAATACGCCAACCTTCAGCTGATATAACACGCATAAAAAAGGCGGAATCATGGCCAACGGCACGCTGGAACAGCGCATCTCCCCCCTGATCATCCTCGCCCTTGTCGCGGCGCTGGTAGCGGTGGTCGGCCTGTGGGCGGTGGAGAAGTCCGGCAGCGACAATCCCCAGGCGACCGCAGGGGCTGCGGCCCAAACCGGGCAATTCCACTGGAAGCTGATCACCACCTGGCCGAAGAACTTCCCCGGCCTCGGCAGCGCGCCGGAGCTGTTCGCCAAGCGGGTCAACGCGATGAGCAACGGCCGCCTCACCGTTCATGTCTATGGCGCCGGCGAGATCGTGCCCGCGCTGGGCGTGTTCGACGCGGTGTCCCAGGGCGTGGCGGACATGGGCCACGGGGCCGCCTACTACTGGAAGGGCAAGGTGCCTTCGGCGGTCTTCTTTACCGCCGTGCCCTTCGGCCTCAACGCGCAGGAGATGTACGGCTGGCTCTACTACGGCGGTGGCCTCGAATTGTGGGAGCAGGCCTACGCGCCGTTCAACCTGCTCCCGCTGCCGGGCGGCAGCACCGGCGTGCAGATGGGCGGCTGGTTCAACAAGGAAATCAAGACGGTCGATGACCTCAAGGGCCTGAAGATGCGCATTCCGGGCCTGGCCGGCGAGGTATTCACCGCCGCCGGCGGCACCGCGGTGACCCTGCCCGGCAGCGAGCTGTACACCTCGCTGCAGACCGGCGTGATCGACGCGCTGGAGTGGGTCGGGCCCTACAACGACCGCATCATGGGCTTCCAGGATGTGGCGAAGTACTACTACTACCCGGGCTGGCACGAGCCGGGTTCCATCCTCGAGTTCATCGTCAACAAGGACTCCATGGCCAGGCTGCCGCCGGACCTGCAGGCCATCGTGCGCGACGCCGCCAAGGCGGCCAGCGAGGACATGCTGGCGGAGTACACCGCGCGCAATAACGAGGCGCTGCGGGAGTTGATCGACCACGATGGCGTGCAGTTGCGCCGCTTCCCCGACGACGTGCTGCGGGCCTTCTGGGAGGCAACGAAATCCACGATGAAGGATTTGATCGCCCGCGACCCGATGGCTGCGAAAGTGTACGCCTCCTACAGCGCCTTCTACCGCAATGTGCGCGAGTACCACCACATCTCGGAGCAGGCGTACATCAACATGCGCGACGACATCATGGGCGACGAGGACTTCTGATCTAGACGCGATTCGCATCTGGTGCCAATCTAAAAAACTGAACAAAGACTTCGGTATTTCCAGCTCTACTGAATGTCAAAAGTGGGTCTATGCTAGTCCTGTGTGACGGGAGCCGGCCCTCCACATAGCGATACCGGCCTGTCTCCCGCTACCTGTTACCTGCGCCCGCAAGCGCATCCGCCGTACTAACTACCAGGAAGCGAGACATAACCATGAGCCAACTCAAAACCCTCAGGAAAGCGATTTCCGTGGCCACCCTGTGTGCCATCGGATCGGCCTCCGCTGTCGCCAATACCGCCGGTATGCCAGACAACGATTACTGGTGGCCAAACCGCCTCAGCCTGGAGCCACTGCGCAGCTCCGCAGCCTCAGCCGACCCCATGGGCCCCGGTTTCGATTACGCCGAAGCCTTCAAGGGGCTGGACGTCGAAGCCCTCGAAGCCGACATGCGCAAACTGATGACCACCTCCCAGGACTGGTGGCCGGCGGACTTCGGCCACTACGGCCCGTTCTTCATCCGCCTGTCATGGCACGCCGCGGGTACGTACCGCACGGTCGACGGTCGCGGCGGCGCGGACGGCGGCATGCAGCGCTTCGCACCCCTGAACAGCTGGCCGGACAACGCCAGCCTGGACAAGGCCCGTCGCCTGCTGCTGCCGATCAAGATGAAGTACGGCAATGCGGTTTCCTGGTCCGACCTGATCGTACTGGCCGGCAACCTGGCGATGGAAGACATGGGCTTCAAGACCGCCGGCTTCGCCTTCGGCCGCGCCGATGCGTGGGAGCCGGAGGACGTGAACTGGGGGCCGGAGGGCCACTGGCTGACCGACCAGCGCCGCAACAAGGAAGGCCGCATCGAAGGCCCCTTCGGCGCGACTGAAATGGGCCTGATCTACGTCAACCCGGAAGGCCCGCACAAGAACCCCGACCCGCTGGCGGCCGCGCAGGCGATCCGCGATGCCTTCGGCCGCATGGCGATGAACGACGAGGAAACCGCTGCGCTGATCGCCGGCGGCCACACCTTCGGCAAGGCCCACGGCGCGCACAAGGCCTCCGACTGCGTCGGACCGGAGCCCGAGGCAGCGCCGCTGGAAGAGCAGGGCCTGGGCTGGCAGAACAAATGCGGTACCGGCAAGGGCGCGGACACCGTCACCAGCGGCCTGGAGGGCGCCTGGACGATAGACCCGGCCAAGTGGACACACAACTACCTGCAGAACCTCTACGCCTTCGACTGGGAGCTGACGAAGAGTCCCGGCGGCGCCCAGCAGTGGAAGCCGAAGGACGGAAAAGGCGAGGGCATGATCCCCGACGCCCACGATGCCAGCAAGCGCCACGCACCGATGATGTTCACCACCGACCTCGCGCTGAAGGAAGATCCCGCCTACCACAAGATCACCAAGCGCTGGCTGGACCACCCGGAGGAGTTCGAGGACGCCTACGCCCGCGCCTGGTTCAAGCTGATCCACCGCGACATGGGCCCGACCTCCCGCTACCTCGGCCCCTGGGCGCCCAAGCAGACCTACATCTGGCAGGACCCGGTGCCCAGGGCCGACTACCAGCAGATCAGTGACGCCGACGTCGCCAAGCTGAAATCCGCCATCCTGGATTCCGGCCTCAGCACTGCCGACCTGGTGCGCACCGCCTGGGCTTCCGCCTCCACCTACCGCGGCACCGACATGCGCGGCGGCGCCAACGGCGCGCGCATTCGCCTGGCGCCGCAGAAGGACTGGGCGGTGAACCAGCCGAAGTCGCTGGCGAAGTCGCTGGCCAAACTGGAGAAGGTGCAGAAAGACTTCAACCGCAAGTCGGGCAAGACCCAGGTCTCGCTGGCTGACGTCATCGTCCTCGGCGGCGCGGCGGCCATCGAGAAGGCCGCGGCCGACGGCGGTTACAAGGTCACCGTGCCGTTTGTACCCGGCCGCACCGACGCCTCGCAGGAGATGACCGACACCACTTCCTTCGCGGTACTCGAGCCGAAAGCCGACGGCTTCCGCAATTACGTCGCCGAGGGCTACCCGGTTCCCCCTGCGGAGGCGCTGGTTGAGAAGGCCGCGCTGCTGGACCTGACGGTACCGGAGATGACCGCGCTGGTCGGTGGCCTGCGCGTCCTCGGTGCGAACGCCGACGGCAGCAGCAACGGCGTCTTTACCGACAAGCCTGGAACCCTGAGCAACGACTTTTTCACCAACCTGGTGGATATGGACACCGTCTGGAAGAAGTCCTCAAAGCCGGGGATTTTCGAAGGTAGCGACCGCGACAGCGGCAAGCTGAAGTGGACCGCCACGCCGGTGGACCTGATCTTCGGCAGCAATTCGGAACTGCGCGCAGTCGCCGAGTTCTACGCCGAGGACGCCGCCGGGCAGAAGTTTGTCGACGATTTCGTCAAGGCCTGGACCAAGGTCATGACCGCGGATCGCTTCGACGTGTAAAAACCTGCGGGCCGGCGAGCACCAGTTCGCCGCGCCCGGCCAACGAAAAAGGCGCTGCCACCCGGCAGCGCCTTTTTTTACAGCCTGATCGTCGCTCGGGGAAATTCCCCCGGCGGGGCTCAGCGCTTGATCGCGCGTGTACGCCCGTTCTCGTCGATGGCGACGAACACGAAGTCACCCTCGGTCACCTTGATCGGATCGCCGTCGTGCTTGGAGTTGATCCATACCTCGACAACGATGCGGATGGAACTGCGGCCTATCTCAAGCACGTCGCAATAGCAGGACACCACCGCACCCACGTGCACAGGAGTCAGGAAAGCCATCCCGTCGATAGCGACTGTGGCCACCCGGCCGCCGGCGACATCGCTGGCGGTGATCATCGCGGCGAGGTCCATCTGCGATACCAGCCAGCCGCCGAAGATGTCGCCGCTGGGGTTGGTGTCGCGGGGCATGGCCACGGTCTGCAGTGCCAGGTCGCCCTGTGGGACGGGATTGTCGTCGATGTCATTCATACGGAATGCCTGGAATACCGGGTTGTGGGATCACTTACTGCTTGAGCAAAGCGGGAAGCCATGTTGCCATCGAGGGCCAGCACCACAGGGCCACGAGCAGCAGTAGCTGAATGATTATATAGGGGAGGACCCCGCGGTAGATAGCCCCGGTGGGTACGCTATCGGGGGCGACGCCGCGCAGGTAAAACAGCGCAAAACCGAAAGGTGGCGTGAGGAACGAGGTCTGCAGATTGACGGCAATCATGATGCCCAGCCACACCGGGTCCAGCCCCATGGCCAGCAGGATGGGGCCGACGATGGGCACCACCACGAAGGTGATCTCGATGAAGTCGAGAATGAAGCCGAGCAGGAAGATTACCAGCATGACCACCAGGGTCGCCCCGGTGACGCCGCCCGGCAGGTGCTCGAACAGGTGGTTGATCAGCTCGTCGCCGCCGAAGCCGCGGAATACCAGCGAGAACACCGCCGCGCCCACGAGGATCATGAACACCATGCAGGTCACTTCCAGGGTGCTGACCAGGGCCTCGTGCAGCCGGCGCAAATCCATCTGCCGGCGCATGAATGCCAGCAGCAGCGCGCCCACCGCACCAAAGCCCGCCGCCTCGGTGGGGGTGGCGGCGCCGAGCAGGATGGAACCCAGCACCAGCACGATGAGTACCAGCGGCGGCAGCAGTCCGCGCAGCACCTCGCCAGTGGAGATGTCTTCTTCCTCCGCCGGCGGCGCCGCCTCCGGCCTGAAGTGGGCGACCAGCCACAGGTAGGTGATGTACATCGCCACCAGCACCAGCCCGGGAATCAGGGCGCCGATGAACAGGTCCCCCACGGACACCGTCTTCGGCACGAACACGTGCATCTTCAGCTGCGCCTGCTGGTAGGCATTGGCGAGGATGTCCCCCAGTAGCACCAGCGCGATGGAGGGCGGAATGATCTGGCCCAGCGTACCGGTGGCGCAGATGGTGCCGGTGGCCAGCGAGGGGCTGTAACCCGAGCGCAGCATGCTGGGAAGGGAGAGCAGGCCCATGGTCACCACCGTGGCGCCGACGATGCCGGTGCTGGCGGCGAGGAACATGCCGACCACCACGACGGAGATACCCAGCCCGCCCTTGAGTTCGCCGAACACCCGCGCCATGGAGCCGAGCAGGTCCTCGGCGATGCGCGATTTTTCCAGGATGGTGCCCATCAGGATGAACAGTGGCACCGCGATCAGGGTGGTGTTGTTCATGGTGCCGAACACGCGGCCCGGCAGGGCGGAGAGGAAACCGGCGTCGAAGGTGCCCAGCAGCAGGCCCACGGCGGCGAATCCCAGCGCCGTGCCGGCCAGGGTGAAGGCCACCGGGAAGCCCAGCATCAGCAACAGGCAGACCGCGGCGAACAGGTAGAGCGAGGTGTAGTCCATGCTCAGTCCCCGTGGTGGCGCAGCACCTGTACCGCGCGCAGGGTTTCGGCGATGCCCTGCAGCAGCAGGTTGGCGGCCATCAGCGGGATCAGCGATTTGAGCAGGTAGACGTAGGGCAGGCCCTCGGCCTCGGTGGAGACCTCGCGCATGTTCCAGGACTCGGTAACGAAGTGCCAGCTGGCGCCAATGATGAACAGGCACAGCGGAATCAGGAACACCACGCCGCCCAGCGCGTTGACCCAGGCGCGGGCGCGGTCGGAAAATTCCCGGTAGAAAATATCCACGCGCACGTGGGCGCCGGCTTTCAGCGCATAGGCGGCGCCCAGCATGAACAGGCAGGCGTGCATGTAGCTCACGCTGTCCTGCGCGGCGATCGAACCGATATTGAAGCCGTAGCGCAGGACGACGATGACCGTGGTGAGCAGCGCCATCGCCAGCGCCAGCCACGCCAGCGCCTTGCCGGTGACATCGGTGAAGCTGTCGATGGTCTGTATCAGCCGGTCGGCGAAACCCATGGCGCGGAAAACTTTTTTATTGATTGGGGTGCAGAGTATCATAGGCCCCTCGCCGATGGGGACACCCCGGCGCGCCATTCTCACCCGGGCAAGAATTCATGCTGACAGTTATTTCGCCGGCCAAAACGCTGGACTTCGACACACCCCCGACCACCCGCAGGACCACGCAGCCGCAGTTTCTCGAGCGCGCCACCCAGCTGGTCGAGGACGCGCGGGAAATGTCTCCCGCCGACATTCGCGCACTGATGGGAGTGAGCGAGAACATCGCCGAGCTGAATCACCGGCGCTTCATGAACTGGCACGCGCCCTTCAGCCTTGACAACGCCAAGCAGGCGCTGCTCGCCTTCAGGGGCGACGTCTACACCGGCCTCGACGCCGACACGCTCTCCGCCGACCAGCTGCGCTTCGCACAGAAACACCTGTGCATTCTCTCGGGCCTGTATGGACTGCTGCGCCCACTGGACCTGATGCAGCCCTACCGCCTGGAGATGGGGCTCAAGTTCGCCAATCGCGGCGGCAAGAACCTCTACGAATTCTGGGGTGGCGAGATTACCGGAGCGCTGGAAAAACAGCTGGAAAAATCCGGTTCGCCGGTGCTGGTCAACCTTGCATCCAACGAGTACTTCCGCGCGGTGAAGCCGCGCGAACTCTCCGCCGAGCTGATCACCCCGGTGTTCAAGGACCTCAAGGGCGGCAAGTACAAGGTGATCAGCTTCTTCGCCAAGAAGGCCCGCGGGCAGATGGCGCGCTATATCATCGAGAAGGAGCTCAACGAGCCCGAGGGCATGAAGAAATTCCGCGTCGACGGCTACCGCTACAACCGCGAGCAGTCCAGCGCCCGCGAGTGGGTGTTTACCCGCGACGTCCCGCCGGCGGCGAAGGGCTGAGCGTGGACGCGCTGCCGTTTTCGCAGGCCTGCGAGAACAACAGGCAACCGATACTGGATATCCTCGGTCGCGTGTTCGCCGATCGCAGCGAGGTGCTGGAAATCGCCTCCGGCACCGGCCAGCACGCCACCTGGTTCGCGCAGCATATGCCGCAGCTGCGCTGGCGCCCCACCGAGTTGCCGGTCAATCTCCCGGTACTGCTGCCGCGCTGCGAGCACTACGCGGGCGACAACCTCGCGCCGCCCACCACGCTGGATGTCAGCGCGCGGCCCTGGTCCTGCAGTGTTCCCCACGCGCTGTTCAGCGCCAACAGCCTGCACATCATGCCCTGGGAGTCGGTGGAGGATTTCTTCGCCGAGCTCGGTGAACGCGCCGAGGCTGACACCCTGCTGGCGATCTACGGGCCCTTCAATTACGGCGGGAAGTACACCTCGGACAGCAACGCGCGCTTCGACCAGTGGCTGGCGGCGCAGTCGCCGTACAGCGCGATTCGCGATTTCGAGAAGGTGGATGCGCTGGCCCGGCTGGCGGGGTTCGAGCTGCTGGAAGACAACGCCATGCCCGCCAATAACCGGCTCCTGCTCTGGCATAAAACCCTGTAGGAGCGCGCTGCGCGCGCGATCGCCTCGATCCGCGTTCGGGCGCAGCAGGCTCCTACGGTTCCTTGAAGGGCAGCAGGGTTGCCGCCTCGCGCCGGTAGGCCTCGATATGCGGCCGCTCCCGGCGGGTGAAATCCGCCACCGCCGCCCGCAGCCGCGGATCGGCGATCCAGTGGTTGGAGAAAGTCTCCACCGGCCGGAATCCCCGCTGGATCTTGTGCTCCCCCTGCGCCCCCGGATCGAAGCGCGCGATACCCTGCTCGATGCAGTACTCGATACCGCGGTAGTAACAGGCCTCGAAATGCAGGCAGTCGAACTCCTGCACGCAGCCCCAGTAGCGCCCGAACAGGGTGTCGGACGAGCGGAAATACAGTGCCGCCGCCACCGGCTCGCCGGCGTGGCGCGCCATCACCATGATCACCTGCGAACCCATGCCCGCCGCGACGCGGGTAAAGAATTCGCGTGTCAGGTAGCCGCCGTGGCCACTGCGCTTGGCGTAGGTCATCTGGTAGAAGCGGTAGAAGGTGGACCAGTCCGCGTCGCTGATCGCGTCGCCGGCGAGCGTGCTCAACTCCAGGCCCTGTTCCTCAACCCGCCGCCGCTCGCGGCGCAGGTTCTTGCGCTTGCGGCTGGCGAACTCGGCGAGGAAATCCTCGAAATCGCCGTAGCCGTTGTTGAACCAGTGGAACTGCACGGCGCGGCGCTGGGGCAGGCCCTGCTCCAGCAGCAGCGCAGATTCGGCCTCCTCGGGAAACAGCAGGTGCCAGCTGGACAGCTCCTGTCGCGTGGCGAATTGCTCGATCGCCGCAAGCGCCATGCGCCAGGCCTCGGCGCGGTCCAGCTCCGGCAGCGCACACAGGCGCGGACCGGTAGCCGGCGTGAAGGGAATCGCGCTGACCAGCTTGGGGTAGTACTCCAGCCCGCTCTGCCGCCAGGCGTCGGCCCATGACCAGTCGAACACGTACTCGCCGTAGGAATGGGATTTCAGGTACATGGGCAGTGCGGCGACGGCCCGGTCATCGTCGCGCAGCAACAGGTGGCAGGGCTGCCAGCCGGCCTCGGCGGTGGTGCAGCCGGTTTCCTCCAGCCCCAGCAGGAAGCGGTGGCGCAGGAACGGGTAGTCGGTGCCGCACAGCGCCTCCCACTGCGCTGCGTCCACCTCGTCCAGGCTGGTCAGGAACTGCGCCTCCAACCCCATAGGCTTCAGGCCTGCAGTGCGTAGTGCGCGAAAATCCCGGCAAAAATCGCCGCGCCCACCCAGTTGTTGTGCAGGAAGGCGCGGAAGCAGGCCGCGGGATCGCGCGAGCAGATCAGGTACTGGTGGTAAACACACAGTGCGGCGGCCACGCCCAGGCCGAGGTAGTAGGGCAGCCCGAGCGCGAAGACGCGGCCCGCGGCGAGCATGGTGAGCAAAAATCCCGCCTGGAACAGGCCCACCGCCAGGCGGTCGCGCCGGCCGAAGAACACCGCGGTGGATTTGATCCCGACCACCAGGTCGTCGTCGCGGTCGACCATGGCGTACTTGGTGTCGTAGGCCATGGTCCACAGCAGGTTACCCAGGTAGAGCAGCCAGAGGCCCGCAGGCAGCGCGTTGGTCTGCGCGGCGAAGGCCATCGGGATGCCGAAGGAGAACGCAGCGCCCAGCACCAGTTGCGGGAAATGGGTAACGCGCTTGGTGAAGGGGTAGATCGCCGCGAGCGCGGCGCCTGCAAAAGACAGCAGCACCGTCAGCCGGTTGGTCAGCAGCACCAGCGCGAAGGACACCGCCATCAGTGCGACGAACAGGATACGCGCCTCCTTGACGCTCACGGTCCCGGTGACCAGCGGCCGGCCGCGGGTGCGCGCCACACCGCCGTCCCAGTGGCGGTCGGCGAGGTCGTTGATCACGCAGCCGGCGGAACGCATCAGGAAAGTGCCGAGCACGAAGATCACCAGCAGTTTAAGCTCGGGCATGCCGCCGGCGGCGATCCACAGGGCCCACAGGGTGGGCCACAGGAGCAGCAGGGTACCGATGGGTCTGTTGAAGCGCATGAGCTGCAACAGCGCCTGTAATTTGGAATCGCCGGGCATGGTGTCGATCGCGGAAGCAGGCCCCAAGCTTACTGCGTTGCGTGCAGAATTGCAGCGCTGACCTTGCCGCGCTGGGTGCGGTGCACCGGCAAAACGGCGTCCCAGGGGGTGAATCGCTGCAGGAACACCTCGGAGACCAACAGGCTGTGGCCCTGCAGCGCGAAGCGCGAGCGCCGCGCCCAGGCGGGTGTGGCCTGGTGCAGGTCCCGCGGCAGGTAATCGCTGTTTCCCGGCAGCAGCGAGAGCTCGAATGGGCTGCGGCGCATGCCCGGGTCGCGGAACAGGATGGCGCCCAGCGGCTTGTTGCGCAGCCGGCGCAGGTGAGCGAGCCCGCCGGTGAGGCTGGAGACGGGCAATACGCTGCGCGCGAACACCACCGGCTGGTTGTCCAGGCGCAATTCCACCTCGCGCACGATGGCGACCTCGCGCTGCGGCAACCTGAGCAGGCGCTGTTCCGACAGCAGAGGCACCTGCCAGCCCTGGAACCGGCGCTGCACGCTGAACTTGCCCAGCCGCAGGTCGATCAGCCGGCCGGTCAGGGAGCCATCGTCCAGCAGCCAGGCGCGGCAGGCGCTGGCGAGATCGCCGCTGGTGAATTGCTGCGCCGGGCGCCAGTTGGGTTCGCGGCGAATGCGCCGGTTGAGGTTGTCGGGCCGGGTGGGCTGTGCGGTCATGGCAGCGCAGGATGCGGCATCGGCCGGAGCGGCGCAATAACCCGGGTCAGACTTTCGCATACTGCCGGGCACTGCCGGTCCAGCGCTGGATCAGCGGTTCCGCCAGCTGCGGGTGGCGCTGCTGGATCAGCGCGACGAGGCCCTGAACCTGCGGCAGCAGGTGCTCGTGTTCCGGCAGCCGGGCGACGCGAAACTCCATCAGGCCGGTCTGCCGGGTGCCCAGCACCTCGCCGGGGCCGCGGAGCTCCAGGTCCTTTTCCGCGATAAAAAAGCCGTCGTTGCTCTCGCGCATGGCCAGCAGCCGCTGCTTGCCGTTGGCGGACAGCGGGCTCTGGTACAACAGCACGCAGTGGCTGGCGGCCTCCCCACGGCCGACCCGGCCGCGCAGCTGGTGCAGCTGCGCGAGCCCGAGGCGCTCGGGGTTCTCGATGATCATCAGGCTGGCGTTGGGCACGTCCACCCCGACCTCGATGACCGTTGTCGCCACCAGCAGGTCCAGCTCGCCGGCCTTGAAGGCCGCCATCACGGCATCCTTCTCTGCGCCCTTCAGTCGCCCGTGAACCAGGCCGACGCGCAGTTCCGGCAGCGCTTCCGCGAGTTCCTGGGCGGTGGCCTCGGCGGCCTGCGCCTGCAGCACATCGCTCTCCTCCACCAGGGTGCACACCCAGTAGGCCTGGCGGCCGCTGGCGCAGGCGGCGGCGACCCGGGCGACAACCTGCTGGCGGCGCTGGTTGTCGATCAGCACGGTTTCCACCGGCTTGCGGCCGGGGGGCAGCTCGTCGATCACCGAGCAGTCCAGGTCGGCGTAGGCGACCATGGCCAGGGTGCGCGGGATGGGCGTCGCGGTCATCACCAGCTGGTGCGGCCGGCCCTGCCCGGGGGCGGTTTTCTCCGTCAGCGACAGGCGCTGGTGCACGCCGAAGCGGTGCTGTTCGTCCACCACTACCAGGCCCAGCCGGTGGAAGCGCACGTCCTCCTGGAACAGGGCGTGGGTGCCGACGACGAGGCTCGCCTGCCCGCTGGCGATAGCCTCCAGCGACTGCGCGCGCGCCTTGCCCTTGCTGCGCCCGCTGAGCCAGGCGATGCCGATTCCCAGCGGCTCGAACCAGGCGCTGAAATTGAGCCGGTGCTGTTCCGCGAGGATTTCCGTGGGCGCCATGACCGCCACCTGGTAGCCACAGGCGATGGCCTGCAGCGCCGCGGCCGCCGCGACCAGGGTCTTGCCCGAGCCGACGTCGCCCTGCACCAGGCGCAGCATGGGGCGCGGCTGGGCGAGGTCGGTGCGGATTTCCCCGATCACTCGGGTCTGGGCACTGGTTGGTTTGAACGGCAATCCGCCGAGAAACTGCGACAGCAGGTCGCCCCCGCCGGGCATGTCCGGCCCGCCGTCCGCCTGCTGCAGGCTGCGCAACTCCTGCAACGACAGCTGGTGGGCGACCAGTTCCTCCAGCGCCAGGCGCAACTGGGCGGGGTGTTCGCCGTCGCGCAGCCGGGCCTGGGGAGCGTCCGGCGGGGGCGCGTGCAGGTAGTCCAGCGCCTGGGCGAGGCCGAAGGGCAGGCCCGCGGCCTGCGGCAGCAGCTCGGCGGGGGCGGCCCGGCGCAAGCGCGCCACCGCCTGGGCGCAGAGCTTGCGCCACTGCTGCTGGCCGATGCCGGCGATGGTCGGGTAGACCGGTGTCAGCGCCTCTTCCACCGCGGCTTCCCCGGCCTCGACCTGGCGATACTCCGGGTGGTACATCTCGAAGCCGCTGGCGCCGCGGCGCACCTGGCCGAAGCAGCGCAGGCGCACGCCCGGCTGCAGCGCGTTTTTCTGCGCGGCGGAAAAATGGAAGAAACGCAGGCTGAGCAGGCCGCTGCCGTCCTGCAGGCGCACCACCAGGCTGCGCCGCCGGCCGAAGGCGATGTCGGCCACGCGCACCTCGCCCTCCACCACGATGTCGTCACCCTCGCGGGCGGCGGCGATCGGCGTGACCCGGGTGCGGTCCTGGTAGCGCAGGGGCAGGTGGAACAGCAGGTCCTCGACGCGGAAGATGCCGGCGTCGGCCAGCTTGGCGGCCAGGCTGGGGCCGACCCCGCGCAGCTGGGTGACAGGATCGCCGGCAATGCCCGTCATGGTTCAGTCCGGGAAGGTTCAGGCCGGGAGCGATCAGACCGCGAGAATGGCCTCCACCTCGATATCGACGTTCTTCGGCAGCGCAGCCACCTGCACGCAGGCGCGGGCCGGGTAGGGCTCGGCGAAAAACTGGGCCATCACCGCGTTTACCGCGGCGAAATCGCCCATGTCGGTCAGGGAGATGTTGATCTTTACGGCGTTATTGAGGGTGCCGCCGGCGGCCGCGGCGATGGCGGCGAGGTTGCTGAATACCTGTTCTGCCTGGGCGGAGATGTCGCCATCGACCAGCTCCATGCTCTCCGGTAGCAGCGGGATCTGCCCGGAAATCCACACGGTATTGCCCACTTTAACGGCCTGGGAATAGGGCCCGATGGCCTCGGGGGCGTCGGGGGTGGAAATAATGGCACGGTTGCTCACGTCGGCACTCCTTGTTGTGTCCTGGTGTCGGTGGCTGGCGGATCAGCCGGATTTGAAACGCGTTACCCTGCGCACGTGGTTGATGCCACGCAGGCGTTTCATGATGCGGGCGAGGTGCACGCGATTGTGCACCAGGATTTCCAGATCGACAAAGGTGAACTGGTAGTCCTTGTCCTCGGTGGAGATCTTCTCGATGTTCACGCCCATGCCGTTGATGCGGGTGGCGATCACCGCGATCATGCCGCGCCGGTTCTCCACTTCGATGCGCAGCTCCACGGCGTAGTCGCCCTCGACCCGGTCGTCCCAGCGCAGCGCCACCAGGCGGTCGCTGTTCTCGCGCATCTCGCCCAGGTTGCGGCAGCGCTCGCGGTGCACCACCACGCCCTTCTCCGAGCTGAGGTAGCCCTCGATGGGGTCGCCGGGGATGGGGTGGCAGCAGCGGGCGTAGGTCAGCATGAAGCCCTCGGTGCCGCGGATCGCCACCGGCTGCGCCTGCTCCGGGTCGACGTGCTCCGGCCGGCCGAGGATCTGCTGGGCGGTGATCGCCGGCAGCAGGTTGCCGCGGGCGATGTCCTCGAGCATGTCCTCGAGGCTGGGGTACTCGTGTTCGTTGATGTAGTCCTGGATCTCGTCTGCCGGGATGCTGTCCAGGCTGCTGTCCAGGGAGGCCAGCGAGCGGTCCAGCAGGCGCCGGCCCAGGGCCACCGAGTCGTCCCGGGTCTGGTTCTTGAGGAAGTGGCGGATATTGGTTCGCGCCTTCGCAGTCACCGCGTAGTTGAACCAGGACGGGTTGGGGCTGGCGCCGGGCGCGGTGAGGATCTCTACCGTCTGGCCACTCTGCAGCGGCTCGGACAGCGGCGCCAGCCGGCGGTTGATGCGGCAGGCCACGCAGCTGTTGCCGACATCCGTGTGTACCGCGTAGGCGAAATCCACCGGGGTGGCGCCGCGCGGCAGCTCGAAGATGCGGCCCTTGGGGGTGAACACGTAGATCTCGTCCGGGAACAGGTCGATCTTCACGCTCTCGATGAATTCCAGCGAGTTGCCCGCACGCTGCTGCATCTCCAGCAGCCCGGCCACCCACTCGCGGGCGCGCTGGTGGCTGCCGTTGGCCGACTGGGACTCGCTCTTGTACAGCCAGTGTGCGGCGATGCCGTTGTTGGCCATGTCCTCCATCTCGCGGGTGCGGATCTGGATCTCGATGGGCACGCCGTGCATGCCCATCAGCACCGTGTGCAGCGACTGGTAGCCGTTGGCCTTGGGGATGGCGATGTAATCCTTGAACTCGCCGGGCACCGGCTTGTACAGGGAGTGGACGCAGCCGAGGACCCGGTAGCAGGTGTCCACCGAGTCGACGATGATGCGGAAGGCGTAGATGTCCATGATCTCGGAAAAGGACTTCCGCTTGGACTTCATCTTCTTGTAGATGCTGTACAGGTGCTTCTCGCGGCCGATCACCTCGGCCTCGTGGCCCTCGCGCTCCAGGGTGGCCTCGATCTGCTGGCGGATCTTGTCGACCAGCTCCTTGCGCCGGCCGCGGGCGTTCTTGCGCGCCGCCTCGATGCGGTTGGCGCGCATCGGGTGCAGGGCGGTGAAGCCGAGGTCCTCGAACTCCATGCGCACGCTGTTCATGCCCAGGCGCATGGCGATGGGCGCGTAGATGTCCAGGGTCTCGCGGGCGATACGCCGCGCCTTGGAGGTCTGCAGTACACCGAGGGTGCGCATGTTGTGCAGGCGGTCGGCCAGCTTGACCAGGATCACGCGGATGTCGCGGGCCATGGCCATGGCCATCTTCTGGAAGTTCTCCGCCTGCTTTTCCTCCAGCGACTCGAACTCCATCTGGGTAAGCTTGCTCACCCCGTCGACGAGGTCGGCTACGGCGGTACCGAACTGATCGCTGATGGCGGCCTTGGGAATGCCGGTGTCCTCGATCACGTCGTGCAGCATGGCGGCCATCAGGCTCTGGTGGTCCATGTGCATGTCGGCGAGGATGCTGGCTACCGCCAGCGGATGGGAAACATAGGGCTCGCCGCTGCGCCGCAGCTGCCCGAAATGAGCCTGCTCGGCGAAGTAGTAGGCCCGGATGACGTGGTTGCTCTGCTCCGGGGTCAGGTAACCCCGGAGTTGGCGGGAAAAGGCATCAAGGCTTTGCATGGCAGTCATAGGATGTGCTCCTGCCGGATGCGGCGATGCCCCGGAGGGTTACAGAGCGTCGTTGTCGACCTCCATCATGACCTCGGCCAGTTCGTCCTCGGCGTCCATCTCTTCCTCGCGGGTGAGGATTTCAGGGGTGACGAAGCCTTCGGCGATCTCGCGCAGGGCGATAACGGTGGGCTTGTCGGACTCTTCCTCGACCATCGGGTCCTTGCCGCCGGTGGCCATTTGCCGCGCGCGCTTGCTGGCAACCATGACCAGCTCGAAACGGTTTGCGACGTTTTCCAGGCAATCTTCTACGGTAACGCGAGCCATCAGTGAACCTTCCTGTAATGGGCATTGAAACAGAACAGGAAATTATACCCGGCTGGCCGCCCGCGCTCCAGCGTGAAAAATATAGCTTCGGCGGTCAGTGACCGCTCAGTCGAACAGGTTGTGCAGTAGCGGGGAGAGGGCCTCGCGCTGCTTGTCGGTGCCCAGCCGGTGGCAGGTGATGATTGCCCGCAATTCGGCCAGGGCCTGGTCGAAGTCCTTGTTGACCACCAGGAAATCGCTCTCCACGTAGTGGGACATCTCCTCCACCGCCTTGGCCATGCGGTCGTTGATGATGGCCGGGTCGTCCTGGCCGCGGGCGGTCAGGCGCTGCAGCAGGGTCAGGCGCGAGGGGGGCAGGATGAAGATGGCGCGGGTGTCGGGCCGCAGGTGGCGGACCTGCTGGGCGCCCTGCCAGTCGATTTCCAGGATGACGTCGGTGCCGGCGGCCAGCTGCTCCTGCACCCAGCGCTGGGAGGTGCCGTAGAGGTTGCCGAAGACCTGGGCGTGCTCGAGGAAGTCCGCATGCTCCAGCATCCCGGTGAACTGCTCCTCGCTGATGAAGTGGTAGTCCACCCCGTCGGTCTCGCCCGGGCGCTTGCTCCGGGTGGTGTGGGAGACGGACACGCGCAGGTTATCGGTGCTCTCGACCAGCGCGTTGACCAGGCTGGTCTTGCCGGCGCCCGAGGGCGCGGACACTGTGTAGAGGGTTCCGGTGAGGCTCATGGTTGCAATGTCGTCCCTATTCGATGTTCTGGATCTGCTCGCGCATCTGCTCGATGAGCACCTTCAGCTCCACCGCGCTCTGGGTGGTGCCGCTCGAGGTCGATTTGGAGGACAGGGTATTGGCCTCCCGGTTGAGCTCCTGCATCAGGAAGTCCAGGCGCCGGCCGCAGGGGCCGCCCTTCTCCAGCGCTCGCCGCACCTCCCCGACATGGGCGTCGAGGCGATCCAGCTCTTCCTCTACATCGGCCTTCTGGGCGAGGTAGACCAGCTCCTGTTCCAGCCGGCCCTGGTCGACCTCGACCCCGAGCTCCTCGATGCGCGCGAGAATCCGCTCGCGCTGGTGCTGGCGCAGCGCGGGAATGTCCCCGCGGGTGGCGGCGACCTCGGTCTCCAGTTGCCCCAGGCGCTCCAGCACCATGCCGGCAAGCTTCTCGCCCTCGCGCCGGCGGTTGTCGACCAGCGACCGCAGCGCCTTGCCGAACAGCTCGCCCGCGGCGCTGTGCAGGGTTTCCTCTGATTGTTCGGCAGTACCACACACGCCGGGGAATTGCAGGACCTCCAGCGCGGTGGGTTTGTCGGTGGGGAAGATCGCCGCGACTTCGTCCGCCGCGGCGACTACCGCGCGCAGGTGATCGCGATCGATGTTGAGGCTGCCGCCGGCGCGCGCCAGCGGCTGGAAGCGCATCATGCAGTCGACCTTGCCGCGGGCCAGTGCGCCGCCCAGCTGTTCGCGCAACTGGGGCTCCAGCGCGCGCAACTCCTCGGGCAGCTTGAAGCTGCAGTCGAGGTAGCGGTGGTTGACGGTGCGCAACTCCACCGCGAGCAAACCCTGCCCGGTAGTCGCGCTCTCGCGCGCGAAGGCTGTCATGCTGCAGATTCTGGCCACCAGATTCCCCTATCGGCGTGGCTGCTGAGTTTATCAGCTTGCCGGGTTTGCTCACAGTACGCGGCTCTGGTTCGCATACGCGGGGGTTCGCATACGCGGGGGTTCGCATACGCGGGGGTTCGCGTGCGCGCCGGTACGCGGGGGTGGCCGGTCGCGTATACTGGCGCCTGCATCACATCAGGAGAAGTTTCATGTCCAGACCCAGCGGCCGCGCGCCGGACCAACTGCGGGATATCACCATCACACGCCACTTTACCCGCCACGCGGAGGGTTCTGTGCTGGTCTCCTTTGGCGAGACCCGGGTGATCTGCACCGCCTCGGTGGAGGAGGGTGTGCCGCGTTTCCTGCGCGGTAGCGGCAGCGGCTGGGTGACCGCGGAATACGGCATGCTGCCCCGTTCCACCGGCTCGCGCATGGATCGCGAGGCGGCCCGCGGCAAGCAGGGGGGGCGCACGGTAGAGATCCAGCGGCTGATCGGCCGCTCCCTGCGCGCCGCGGTGGACCTGAAAAAACTGGGTGAATTCACCATTACCATCGACTGCGACGTGATCCAGGCGGACGGCGGCACGCGCACCGCGTCGATCACCGGCGCCTGTGTGGCCCTGGTCGACGCCATCAACTACCTGCAGCGGAGCAAGAAGCTCACCACCGACCCGCTGCTGCAGATGGTGGCCTCGGTGTCCGTGGGTGTCTACAAGGGCGAGCCTGTGCTGGACCTCGATTACCCCGAGGACTCTGCAGCGGACACCGACATGAACGTGATCATGGGCGAGTCCGGCGGTTTCATCGAGGTGCAGGGCACTGCGGAGGGAGCGCCCTTTGCCCGCGAGGAGCTCAATACCATGCTGGATCTCGCGGCGGCGGGGATAGGCCAGTTGATCGCGAAGCAGAAGGCCGCGCTGGCCGAGGGCTGAGCGGCCTAGAGCTCGATGTCGTAATCCATGATGACCGGCGCGTGGGTGGAGAACTCCTTCACCTTGTAGATCGCGCCGTAATCCACCGAGTACTGCAGGCCCTTGGACACGACGTGGAAGTCGCTGCGCCAGCCGTTGCCCTCGCGGCCGCCGTCGGGCCACCAGCTGAACTCGTCGCGGTCCGTATTGATCTCGCGGAACGCGTCGACATAGCCGTTCTCGTACAGCTCGTTCATCCACTGGCGCTCCTCGGCGAGGAAGCCCGGCAGGGTGCTGTTGGCCTCGGTGTCCTCGACATCGTCGGGGGTGTGGGCGATCTGCCAGTTGCCGCAGATGATGAACTCGCGGCGCTTGTTGCGCACTTTCTGCAGGTGGTTGCCCAGCAGCTGGTAGAACTCCTGCTTGCGCGCCAGTTGCTCGGCGTCGCCCGGCGCCGCATAGGGTGCTAGCAGGCAGCCGACGCTGATATTGTCGTAGTCCGCCTGGATGTAGCGCCCTTCCATGTCGAAATCGGTGAACCCCAGGCCGGACATGATGGCCTTGGGGAGTTTGCGACAATAGATGGCGACACCGTTGGTCTTGCCGTCGATGTTGTCGAGGAAGTAGGGGTTGTAGTCCGCGGGAAAATACACGTTGTCCTGCAGGTCGTACTCCGAGCAGCGCAGGTCCTGGATGCAGACAAAGTCGGCGTCCTGTTCCTCGAGCCAGTCGTAAAAACCCTTGTCAGCGGCGTTTTTGATACCGTCGGCGCTGAAGCTGATGATCCTCATGCATAGTCCCTTGTTACGAGAGCGTGTATCATACCCGAGCCCTTGCGCGCAGCACAGAAAAGCTGGCCCGCGGGGGCGACAAACACACCGACGGCCGGACTCGAGGCTGATACACAAGCCCTAGCAGGTTACAGATTTCCAGAAGGCGGCGCAGTGCGGGTGACCCTCTATTTTAATGGGGGATGGGGGGGAATACAAAGCCCCGGGTCATATCCGGTGCGGGGCGCAAGGCTCAGGGGACGCATGCAGGACTACCAGACACAGTTTATCGACCTGGCTCGCGAATACGAGGTGCTGCGCTTCGGCGAGTTCACCCTCAAATCCGGCCGCTTGAGTCCCTACTTCTTCAACGCGGGCGCTTTCGACAGCGGCCGTGCCCTGGCGGCGCTGGGGCGCTGCTACGCGGAGCGCATCGTCGCCTCGGGCATCGAGTTCGATGTATTGTTTGGCCCCGCCTACAAGGGGATTCCGCTGGCCGCCACCACGGCGGTCGCGCTGGCCGACCACCACGGCCTGGATGTTCCGTTTGCCTACAACCGCAAGGAAGCCAAGGACCACGGCGAGGGCGGCGTACTGGTCGGCGCACCCCTGAAGGGCCGTGTGCTGGTCATCGACGACGTTATAACAGCGGGAACCGCGGTGCGCGAGGTGATGGCGATGATCGAGTCCGCCGGCGCCGAGCCCGCCGGCGTGGTGATCGGCCTGGACAGGCAGGAGCGCGGTGCCGGCGAACTCTCGGCGATACAGGAGCTGGAACAGAACCACGGCATCGCGGTGCTCAGCATCATCCAGATGCATCACATCATCGACTACCTGGAGCAGTCCGGGGCCGCCCCGGCGGCGACGGTGGAGGCAATGAAGGCCTACCGCGAGCGTTACGGAGTGTGACCTGCCGCACGGACTGTGACTTGCCGCGCACCGTGGCAAAACATATATTGAGCCCATGATTCTCAACCACAACACTGCCAGGGCCTGCATTGCCGCGCTGCTGCTGGCTGGCGCGGGCGCCTGCCTGGCTGCCGGCAACATGTACCGCTACACGAACGACCAGGGCAACCTGGTGATGGACGACCATGTGCCGCCCGAGTACGTCAAGGACGGCTACGAAGTGGTCAATCCCGATGGCGTGGTGATCGAGGTGGTGCCGCGCCAGCTCACGGCGGAAGAGCAGAAAAGCGCCGACGCCGCGGCGGCCGAAGAAAAGCGCCTGCGCGAGTGGGATACAACCCTGTTGCGCCGCTACAGCTCGGTGGAGGACATCGAGGCCGCACGCGACCGCACCCTCAACGACCTGAATATCCGCGTCAGCATCCTCAAGAGCAACCGCCGCTCGCTGAAGCACCAGGTCGAGAACTACCAGTCGCAGGCAGCGGAACTGGAGCGCCGGGGGCAGAAGGTCGACAAGGAGCGCCTGGATGCGATCAGCAGCCTGCAGACGGAAATCGCCAACACCGAGAAGGCGATTGCCGATCGCGAGCAGGAGATCGCCGGCGTGACTGCGGATTACGCTGCGGATATCGAGCGCTTCGAGCAAATCCAGGACAAGGTGGAATTTCGCCGCAAGGCTGCGGAAGCTGGATCGGCTAAGTAAGCTCCCCTGCCGGGGCGGCTAACTCAGGCCTGGCTGGCCGGTCTCGCGAATCCGCCCTGGCCGGGCAGCGGCTGGCTCACCGCCTCCTTGAAGAACCCCGCGATCAACAGCTCCCACTGGGGCTTCCAGTCCTCGGTGGGCGAGCGCCGGAAACCCGAACGCACATACTGCGAAATACGCCCCTCGGCGGCTGCCATCAGCAGGTTGGCCGCGGCGGGCAGGGGGATGGCCGGGCGCAATCCCTCGCGCAGTTCGGCTTCGCGTATCACCTGCCGAAGCTGGGTCTCGAAGCGGTCGAAAAGCTGCTCGACGCGCGTGTGCAGGCGCTCGGTCTCCCCGGCCAGCGCGTCGCCGGTGAGGATGCGGGTGATGCCGGGGTTGCGCTCGGTGAAGGCCAGCAGCAGCGTGAGCATTTTTTCACAGCGGCCGGCGGCGGTGGGCTCCTCGTTGAGGATGAGCTTGACGCGGCTGAACAGGGTCTCCTCGATAAACTCGATCAGGCCCTCGAACATTTTTGACTTGCTTGGGAAGTGGCGGTACAGCGCCGCCTCGGATACCCCTACCTGTTTAGCCAGGCCCGCGGTGGTGATGCGGCTGCCCGGGTTGGCCTCAAGCATCTGGGCTAGCGCTTCCAGAATTTGCTGACGCCGTTGTGATCTTCTAGGAGGCATGTAGGGAGGTACGTGGCAGCTGACCGACACTCATGCTAGCGATTACCCGTCAGTGCTGCAAGAAGTGTGGCGTATTTCACCGCAATTTCAGTCGTGCCGGTTGGTGATCAGGGTGCCGATGCCCTCGTTGGTAAAGATCTCCAGCAGCACCGCATGGGGTACGCGACCGTCGATGATGTGCGCGCTGGCGACGCCGCATTTCACCGCGTCGAGTGCACAGCTGATCTTGGGCAGCATGCCGCCGTGGATGGTGCCGTCGGCGATCAGCTCGTCGACGCGGGTGGTGGACAGGCCGGTGAGCACCTTGCCCTCCTTGTCCAGCAGGCCGGCGACATTGGTGAGCAGCATGAGTTTTTCCGCCTGCATCACCTCGGCAAGTTTGCCGGCGACGAGGTCGGCGTTGATGTTGTAGCTGCGGCCCTCGCGGTCGACGCCGATGGGTGCGATCACCGGGATGAAGTTGCTGCGCAGGATGACGTTGAGCACCTCGGTATCGATCTGGTCGACCTCGCCCACGTGGCCGATGTCGATGATCTCGGTGGCGTTCATGCCCGGCTCGTTGCGGGTGACCTTCAGCTTGCGCGCGCGGATCAGCTGCCCGTCCTTGCCGGTGACGCCGATGGCCTTGCCGCCGTTGCGGTTGATGGAGGAGACGATGTCCTTGTTGACGCTGCCGCCCAGCACCATCTCGACCACGTCCATGGTCTGCTCGTCGGTGACCCGCATGCCGCTGACGAATTCACTCTTGATACCGAGCTTTTCCAGCAGCGAGCCGATCTGCGGGCCGCCGCCGTGGACGACCACGGGGTTCATGCCCACCAGTTTCATCAGCACCACGTCGCGGGCGAAGCTCTCGTGCAGTTCGGGGTCGACCATGGCGTTGCCGCCAAACTTCACCACCACTGTCTTGCCGGTGAAGCGCTGGATGTAGGGGAGCGCCTCGGTGAGGACCTGGGCGATGTTGAGAGCGGCGTCGCGATTGAGTGACATGGGCGTGCTGAGTCCTGTGTTCGGCTAGAAATTCACGTCGAGCGAGGGATCGACGAGCGCGATCTGCTGGCGGAATTCGTTCTTGATGGTTTCCAGTGCCTGTTCCGATTCCGCCTCGAAGCGCGCGGTCAGCATGGGGTTGGTATTGGAGGCCCGCAGCAGGCCCCAGCCCTCGGCGAAATCGACGCGGATACCGTCCAGCGTATTCACCTTGCCGTTGGCGAAATCCGCGCTGCGCACGATGCGCTCCATCAGCTGGAGCTTGCTCGCCTCCGGTACCGGGATCTTGATCTCCGGCGTGTTCACGCTGGTGGGGAAGCTGTCGATGATGGCGTCCAGGCTGTCGCCCTGGGTGCTGAGGATCTCTGCCAGCCGCGCCGCGGCGTACATGCCGTCGTCGAAGCCGTACCAGCGCTCGCCGAAGAACATGTGGCCGGAGAATTCGCCGCCGAGCAGGGCGCCGGTCTCCGCCATCTTCTGCTTCATGAAGGCGTGGCCGGTCCTGGACAGCACCGGCCGGCCGCCGCAGTGGGTGATCAGCTCGGTGAGGTTGCGGCTGCACTTGACGTCGAAGACCACGTCGGCGCCGGGATTACGCGAGACCACGTCCTGGGCAAAGATCATCAACAGCACGTCCGAGCGCACGATGCGGCCGCTGGGGGTGACCACCGCGAGCCGGTCGCCGTCGCCGTCGAAGGCCACGCCGAAGTCCGCTTCCTCTTCCTTCACCCGTTCGACCAGTGCTGCAAGGCTGGTCTCCTCGGAGGTGTCCGGCGCGTGGTTGGGGAAATTGCCGTCGATGTTGCAGAACATCGGCACCACCTCGCAGCCCAGCTCCTCGAACAGCACAGGGGCAATGGTGCCGGTGGCGCCGTTGCCGGCGTCGATGACGATCTTCAGCGGCACCGCGATGGCGATATCCTGCTGGATGTGGTCGATGTAGGACTGGGCCACGTCCTCGGTGATGAGGCGGCCCTTGCCCTGGCTGAAGTCCCCGCTCAGCACGCGGTTGCGAATCCCCTCGATACCGCCGGCGTGGATGGTCTGCTGGTCGAGCACGATCTTCAGGCCGTTGTCGGTCTTCGGGTTGTGGCTGCCGGTGATCATCAGGCCGGAACGCGCCTTTAGGTGGCGGGTCGCGAAGTACATCACCGGTGTGGGCACCAGGCCGATATCGATGATGTCGCGCCCGGTGTCCATCAGGGAACGGATGAGCGCGGATTTCAGCGCCGGGCTGGAGTTGCGGCCGTCGCAGGCCACCAGCATGATCTGCTGGCCCCGCTCCCCGGCGATGCTGCCCACCGCCTGGCCGATGCGCCCCATGAGTTCCGGTGTGAGCTCGCTGGTGGCGTTGCCGCGGATGTCGTAGGCGCGGAAGATGTGCGCCGGGAATCCGCTGGGGACATCCACTTCCTGGAGCGCCTCCTCCTCGAATTCGGTATCCAGCTCGAGTACTTCCTCGAGATCGCCGATGGGTTCGTCGTCCATCAGGTCCAGGGTGTCGACTTCCATCTTCGGGGGCGGCGCGCTGTCCTCGGCGGCCTGGCGCAGCGCCCGCAGGGTGGCGCGGCGCAATTGCCGGGCGAGGTCGACCAGCTGCGGAATCGCCAGGGTGAGGTCGGACTTGCGATCCGCGGCAGCGAGGATGCGGAAGCTGTCCTCCTCGATGATCTTCGGGATGCGCACCATGACGATGGCAAAGCCGCCCAGCAGGGCGACCAGGCACATAGCGAACACCACCCACAGCGGCCGGCTGGACACGTGCAGTGAATCGACCAGGCTGGCGGAGGGCGTAAACGCGATGCGCCAGTTGGTATCTGGAATCACGGCATAACTCTGCAGGTCGCTGGCGTTGCCGCTGCCGGTCCTGGCGATCTCCGTGGTGTGCGTGCTGCCGTCACGGTTGGTGTACAGCTGCTCGAGCGCGTAGCTGCCGGTGCCGGGCTTGAGCGCCTGCAGCAGCGAGGCCAGTGCGGCGTTGTCCACCGTGGCGACCAGCACGGCGCCCTTGTGTTGCTCGCCGGCGCCCTTCACCAGTTCGGCGACGCTGGTCATCCAGCGATCCTCGAAGCGGAAGGACTCGGGGAGGGTTGTCTCTCCCTCGGAGGCGCGACGGACCAGGTCCAGCTCGATATTGTTGCGCAGGCCGTGGGTGCCGGGGCCGAACTCGGCGGTGCCCATGTCGCCCAGCGGCACTATGTGCAGGCTGGCCAGGTCGGGGAAGTAGGCCTTGAGTTCGGCCTCGACGGCGTTGTCGTCCGCGGCGGAACCGTCGATGACGGCGAGGGCGGCGGGGGCGTGCGCCGTGCTCTGCAGCCGCTGGCGCAGGCGGCTTATATAGGCACCTATATTGGTGGCCTGTTGCTCGGCGTAACCGGCGGCGAGCACCTGGGTCTGCGCAGCGCGCACCGAGGGTTCCCGCACCAGCAGGAGGAAGGCGAAACTGGCGACCAGTACCAGCAGTGCCAGCCCCAGTCCGGCGGTGGCGACCTTGTGGATGGCGTTACTGCCTGCGACGATACCCCGCCCGGGACTGGCCGTGTTATCCCGCGGCGCTTTCTTCTTCAGTTTTCCCAGCATCTTTCCCGGCCACCCCCCTGTTGGTCAGCATGATATTACGCCCGGAGCCCGCGGTGTACCTGCAATCCGGACGAATCGTAAAGCTATCCCCCGGCGCTGGCGATGAGCTCGATGATCTGGCGGGCGATGGTGGCTTTGCTCGCTCGCTGCAGGGCGCGCTCGCCGCCTTCCCAGATGACGGTGACCTCGTTCTGGCTGCTGTTGAAGCCGATTCCACTGTCTGACACGTCGTTTGCAACGATCATCTGCAGGCCCTTGGCCTCGCGCTTGGCGCGGGCATATTCCAGGACATCGCGGGTTTCGGCGGCAAAGCCCACGGTGAATGGCGCCGGTTCGTGCGCGGCGACGGCGCTGACGATGTCCGGGTTCTTGACCAGCTGCAGGGTGACTTCCCCCGCCCCCTTCTTTATTTTCTGCTGCGCCACCTCGGCCGGCCGGTAGTCGGCCACTGCCGCGCAGGCGATGAAGATGTCGCATTCCGGCAGCAGTTCCAGGCATTTGTCGAGCATCTGCTGCGCGCTCTGTACCGGGTGGCACTGGACGTGCTCCGGTACCGAGAGATTGACCGGGCCGCTCACCAGCGTGGTCTGCGCGCCTGCGGCGACGGCGGCCTCGGCCAGCGCGTAGCCCATCTTGCCGGAGCTGTGGTTGCTCAGGTAGCGCACGGGGTCCAGCGCCTCGCGGGTGGGCCCGGCGGTAATCACGACGCGACGCCCGGCCAGCGCGCCGGTCTCGAACAGGGCCGCGGCGGCTGCCGCGATGGCCGGCGGTTCGCTCATGCGGCCCGGGCCGACATCGCCGCAGGCCTGCTCACCCTGGTCCGGGCCGATGCGGTGCATGCCGCGCGCCTCCAGTGTGGCGATATTGGCGGCGGTCGCCGGGTCGCGCCACATCTGCTGGTTCATCGCCGGGGCTACCAGGACCGGGGCTGCGGTGGCGAGTGCGACGGTGGTCAGCAGGTCATCGGCCCGGCCCGCGGCGAGGCGGGCGAGCAGGTCGGCGGTGGCGGGGGCCAGCACCAGCAGGTCCGCCCAGCGCGCCAGTTCGATATGGCCCATCCCCTGTTCGGCTTCCTCGTCCAGCAGTTCGGTGTGCACGGGGTTGCCGGAGAGCGCCTGCAGGGTCAGGGGGGTGATGAACTCGCGCGCGCCGCGGGTCATTACCACCCGCACGCTGGCGCCGAGGGTGCGCAGCTGGCGCACCAGCTCCGCCGATTTATAGGCGGCGATGCCGCCGCTCACGCCCAGCAGTACATTGCGATTGAAAAGATGTCCCATCGCTGCGCCCGAATTGCCACAATAGCCCGTAGAAGGGGAGGAACGATACCACCAGCCCCGCAGTTTTGACACACTGGGGGCGGCCGCTCAGGGAGGAGCGCCATGACGAGATCGGCCTGGCAATCAGGCGAGGGGCCGCGCGACCGCCTGCTGCAGCACGGCGCCGCAGTGCTTTCGGACGCGGAGTTGCTCGCCGTGCTGCTGCAGACCGGCTACCGGCATTGCGACGCGGTGAGCCTGGCGCGGGAACTGCTGGAGCGCTTCGGCGGCCTCGCCGGACTGACCCGGGCGGGCGCCGACGCGCTGCTCGGCTGCCAGGGCGTGGGGCAGGCCAAGCTCGCCATACTCAAGGCCGCCATGGAGCTGGCGCGCCGCCGCGCCCTGCAGGAGCTGCAGGTGGCGGATGTGCTCTCCAGTCCGGCGCAGACGCGGCGCTTCCTGCAGCACCACCTGGGCGGGCTGGACCGCGAGGTCTTCAGCGTGATTTTCCTCGACAACCAGCACCGGGTGATCCGCTGCGAGGACCTGTTCCTGGGCACCCTGGACGGCGCCGCGGTGTACCCGCGAGAGGTGGCGGTGCGCGCACTGCAGTACAGCGCGGCGGCGGTGATCTTCGCCCACAACCACCCCTCGGGGGTGGCAGAGCCCAGCAGCGCGGACCGGCGTATCACCGAGCGCCTGTGCTCGGCGCTGGGCCTGCTGGATATCCGCGTGCTCGACCACATCATCATCGGCCGCGGCCGCGAGTACTCCTTCGCCGAGCAGGGACTGTTGTAGGAGCGCGTTATACGCGCGATCGCCCACTGCGCGATCGCCCGCTGCGCTGATGCGTATCGCATCGCCCGGAAAACGAGCTCCTACAGGGCCGGTTCCCGCGGGGCGCGCTCTGCGCGCGATCGTCCGGAGCGCCGATGCGTATCGCATCGCCCGCACAGCGGGCTCCTACGGCAGTTCCGCCACAAAGATAGAATTACCGGGCGCTTGTATTGCCCATGGCCTTCTGGTATAAAGTCGCGCTCCGCGCGGCCGGGTCCCTTTTCCGGAGCCCTCCGCTGCCACAAATTTTTAGCAAATCCCGAGATTTGGGAGAGTCAGGATCATGGCCAGAGTATGTCAGGTCACCGGCAAGCGCCCGGTAACCGGTAACAATGTATCGCACGCGAAGAACCGCACCCGTCGTCGGTTTTTGCCGAACCTCCACCAGCACCGCTTCTGGGTGGAGTCCGAAAAACGTTTCGTCAGCCTGCGTGTGTCCTCCAAGGGCATGCGTATCATCGACAAGAAGGGTATCGAGACTGTCCTCGCAGACATCCGCGCCCGCGGTGAAAAGGTTTAAGCCCGGAGAATTACGATGAGAGACAAGATTCGCCTCAATTCCACCGCTGGTACCGGTCACTTCTACACCACCGACAAGAACAAGCGGACCATGCCTGACAAGATGGAAATCAAGAAGTACGATCCCGTCGCCCGCAAGCACGTGGTATATAAAGAAGGCAAGATCAAGTAAGTCCTGCCCGACCGTACTCCCATGAAACCCCGGCGCGCCCGGGGTTTTTTGTGCCCGGCGGGTTATGCTTGGCGCTCGCCCGCAACCCATGTGAACTGTCGCTCCCAACTATGCCGGAATTGCCTGAAGTCGAAACCACGCGCCGCGGCGTGGAACCGCATATCACGGGCCGCAAGGTCAGGGGTGTGGTGGTGCGCGAGCCGCGCCTGCGCTGGCCGGTGCCCGCGGACCTGCCCGGGCGACTGGCGGGGCAGCGCATCGGGGCGGTGGAGCGGCGCGCCAAGTACCTGTTGCTGCACACCGATGAAGGCAGCCTGCTGCTGCACCTGGGCATGTCCGGTTCGCTGCGGGTGGTGGCGCCGGGAAAACCGCCGGGCAAGCACGACCACCTCGACATCGAGTTCGACGGCGACGTGGTCCTGCGCTACAACGATCCGCGCCGCTTCGGCTGCTGCCTGTGGCTGGATGCCGGGCAGACGCATCCGCTACTCGCCCACCTCGGGCCGGAGCCGCTCTCTGACGCCTTCGACGGCGACTACCTCTACCGGCTTTCCCGCGGCCGCAAGGGCCCGGTAAAACCCTTCGTCATGGACCAGAAGGTGGTCGTCGGCGTGGGTAATATTTACGCCGCGGAGGCCCTGTTCGCCGCCGGCATCCATCCCCACCGCCCCGCCGGGCGCATCTCCGCCGCCCGCTACCAGCGCCTGGCCGAAGAAATCAAGCAAGTGCTCACTTACGCAATAGGGCGCGGAGGCACCACTTTGCGGGATTTCGTGGGCAGCGACGGCAAGCCGGGTTACTTCGCCCAGGAGCTGGCGGTGTACGGCCGCGACGGGCAGGCCTGCAAGCGCTGCGGAGAAATGTTGAAAATCTCCAGATTAGGCCAGCGCAGCACGGTCTATTGCGTGACCTGCCAGCGCTGAACAGGCTAAACTTGGTCGGAAATAGGGGACTGGGTGAAATTCCCGGGGAGTACAAGAATGAAAAAACATCTGGGCGCACGCCGCGCCGGCATAGCCTTTTTGATCGCCACCCTGTTGGCACCCCAGGTCCTGTGGGCCGAGTCAGCCGTCGACGAGAGCCCTGATCCCTGGGCCATGGCGGGCGATCTCGTAGTCGCCAGGCCGCTGGGCGCGGTGATTACCGTGGGCGGCGCAGCGGTCTGGCTGGTGAGCCTGCCGTTCACGCTGCTGGCCGGCCACGCCGGGGAAGCCGCGGACAAGCTGATCATCGGCCCGGGCGCTGCGACCTTCGCGCGCTGCCTCGGCTGCCGCAACACCGGCTACACCTACAAGGATATCGACGCCTACCACGAGGCCCAGGACAAGGCCGCCGCGGAAGACGAAGCGGCCGCGTCCGAGTAACCCCGTCCGGCCGGCTCAGTCAGCGCCGGCCATTCACTTCGCAAATCGCTCCTGCAGTGCCGCGGCCACAGGCCCCGGCACGAAGGATGTGATTTCGCCATCCAGGCTGGCGATCTCCCTGACCAGCGATGACGATATAAAGGAAAGGTGCTCGGAGGGCGTGAGGAAGATGCTCTCGAACTCCGGGTACATCGCGCGGTTCATGTTCGCCAGCTGGAATTCGTACTCGAAGTCCGCGACAGCGCGCAGGCCGCGCAACACGCAGCGCGCGCCCTGGCTGCGGGCGAAGTCGATCAGCAGGTTGCTGAAACCCACTACTTCCACGTTATCGAGGTGGGACAGGCAGGACTGGCACATCTCCACGCGCTGCTCCAGGCTGAACAGCGGGGTCTTCTTCTCGCTGTAGGCGATGCCCAGCACCACGCGGTCGAACAGTCGCGAGGCCCGCTCGGCCAGGTCCACATGGCCGTTGGTGAGCGGGTCGAAAGTGCCCGGGTAGATGACGGTTTCGGTGCGCATGATGCGGGAATCCTGGCTCGGTCAAGAGCAGCGGATGGTATAACGTTTACCCGGGTGTCACAACGAACAGCCGGTAGGCCACGCCACCGGCGCGCTTGTCCCGGTGGCACTCCCAGTTGGCGGGCAGCGCCGGCGCATCCTCGCCAGCGGCGCACTCCAGGTAGACCAGCGCGTATGTCGCAAGCACTCCCGGGGACTGCAGGGCGGCGAGGCTGGGTTCGATGAGGCCGAGGCCGAAGGGCGGGTCCACAAATACCACGTCCCACGGCGCCGCGGGTTTGCTTTGCAGGAATTCCAGCGCGGGGCGCCGGTGGCAGCTGCCGCGGTCGCCGGCGCCGAGGGTCGCGAGGTGCTGTTGCAACTGGCGTATCACCTGCGCGGAGGAATCGACGAAGTCGCAGCGGGCCGCGCCGCGGGAGAGCGCCTCCAGCCCCAGCGCACCGCTCCCCGCGAAGAGGTCCAGGCAGCGCGCGCCGTGGATGTCCGGCGCCAGCCAGTTGAACAGGGTCTCGCGCACCCTGTCGGTGGTCGGGCGCAGGCCCTGTTCCGGGCGGAAGCTGAGCTTGCGCCCGCGCCACTGCCCGCCGATGATTCGCAGCTGGCTTTGTGCCTGTCCCCTGCTCGACATTTCTTCACTCTGCTCAGGAATGGTAGGATACCGCTTTCGCAGGCGTTCGCCTGGCACTCTAGCACGACCGATATGAAATTTTTCAAACGCAAGAAATCGCCGGAGGCGGCGCCGCCGGTGGAGGACACCGCCGTATCCACATCCGTGGAGGGCGCTGCGCCAGCCGAAGCACCAGCGGCCGAGCCGGCTCCGGACCCCCTGGTTGCCGATGTGGGCGACGCAGGCGAGGAAACCGCGAACTCCCTCGCCGAACCGCAGGCCCGGTCTGCTGAACCCGAACCGTCAGCTCCCGAACCGGAGCCGTCAGCCCCTGAACCGGAGCCGTCAGCCCCCGAACCTGAACCGTCAGCTCCCGCACCCGACGTCGCAGCTCCGGCAGCCGAACCGGCGGCAGCCAGGCCCGCCGCAGACGGCGGTCGCGAGAAGCCGGGCCTTTTCGCCCGCCTGCGCCGTGGACTGGGCCGCACCAGCGACAACCTCGTACAGGGCCTGGGCAACCTGTTCCTGGGCCGCAAGGAGATCGATGCCGACCTGCTGGAAGAGCTCGAGTCGCGGCTGCTGTTGGCGGATGTGGGTGTCGACGCCACCATGGAGATCATCGACCGCCTCACCCAGCGGGTGTCGCGCAAGGAACTGACCAACCCCGAGGCCCTGCAGAACGCCCTGCAGGAGGAGTTGCTCGGCCTCCTGAAGCCCTGCGAACTGAATCTAGATGTGAGCGCTCACAAACCCTACGTGCTCCTGATGGTGGGGGTAAATGGCGTCGGTAAAACCACGACCATCGGCAAGCTGGCAAGCCGGCTGCAGGCCGAGGGCAAGTCGGTGATGCTGGCCGCGGGCGACACCTTCCGCGCCGCCGCGGTGGAGCAGCTGCAGGCCTGGGGCGAGCGCCACAACGTGCCGGTGATCGCCCAGCACACCGGGGCGGATAGCGCCTCGGTGGTCTTCGACGCCCTGCAGGCCGCGAAGGCGCGCGGTGTCGACGTCCTGATCGCCGACACCGCCGGCCGCCTGCACAACAAGGACAACCTCATGGAGGAGCTGAAAAAGGTCGTCCGGGTCATCGGCAAGATCGACCCGTCCGCTCCCCACGAGGTGATGCTGGTGCTGGATGCCGGCACCGGCCAGAACGCGCTGGCCCAGGCCGACCACTTCCGCCAGTGGGTGGGGGTGACCGGCGTGACCCTGACCAAGCTGGACGGCACCGCCAAGGGCGGTGTCATCTTCGCCATCGCCAAGAAGCTCGGCCTGCCGATCCGCTTCATCGGCATCGGCGAGAGCGCCGAGGACCTGCGTCCCTTCGAGGCGCAGCCGTTTATCGAGGCCTTGTTCGCCGGGGATGACCGCCCTGCATGATCAGCTTCGAGCGGGTCAGTAAACGCTATCCCGAGGGGCACGATGCCCTTCGCGAAGTCAGCTTCGAGATCGCCCGCGACGACCTGGTGTTCCTGACCGGCCACTCCGGCGCGGGCAAGAGCACGCTGATGCGCCTGATCATGCTCATGGACCGTCCCACCCGAGGCAAGGTCGTGGTCAACGGGCGCGACCTGGGCAGTGTCCCCGGCCGGCGCATTCCCGCCCACCGTCGCGAGATCGGCGTGGTCTTCCAGAATCACCAGTTGCTGTTCGATCGCACGGTTTTCGACAATGTCGCCCTGCCGCTGATCATCAGTGGCTTCGAGCACCGCGAGGTGGGCAAACGGGTGCGCGCAGCGCTGGACAAGGTCGGCCTGCTCAACCGCGAGCGCGCCATGCCGCTGACCCTGTCCGGGGGAGAGCAGCAGCGGGTGGGTATCGCTCGCGCGGTCGTGGGCCGGCCGAAGATACTGCTCGCCGACGAGCCCACCGGGAACCTGGACCCGGAGCTGTCGGCGGAGATCATGCAGCTGTTCGAATCCTTCAGCCAGGTTGGCGTGACGGTGCTCATCGCCAGCCACGACCTGGCACTGATCTCGCGACTGCGCCACCGCATTCTCACCCTGCGCGAGGGCCGCCTGGTGACCGGGGGCGTGCTGTGAGCCGGGTCCGCAGCGAGGGCGCCAGCCTCAGCCGCACGCGGTTCTCTGACCAGTACCACGCCTGGCTGCGCCACCACCGGATATCGGCGGCGGACAGCCTGCAGCGGGTGCTGGACCGGCCGTTTTCCAGCCTGATGACCTTTCTGGTGATCGGCATCGCCCTGGCGCTGCCGGTCGGCCTGAACGTCGCCCTGGATAACGCAGCGGATGTCAGCGCCAGCTGGGAGAGCCCGACCCAGATCTCGGTATTCCTGCGCGACGATGTCGACGAAAAGGCGGCCAAATCGCTGGCGAAGGCAATTGGCGAGCGCGGCGACGTGGCGAACGTGAGCCTGGTCAGCCGCGAACAGGCACTGGCGGAGTTCGGCGAGCTCTCGGGCTTTGCCGACGTGCTCGACGACCTGGAGGAGAACCCGCTGCCCAACCTGCTGCTGGTCACGCCGCTGGCCACCCTCGATCCCGCCGGCGTGCAGGCCCTGCGCAAGGCCCTCGGCGACGAGAAGCCGGTGGCCGAGGCGGTGCTCGACATGCAGTGGTTGCAGCGGCTGAACAGCCTGATGGAACTGGGCCGCCACCTGGTGCTGGCGGTGGGCGCCCTGCTGTTGATGGGCGTGGTGCTGATTCTCGGCAACACCATCCGGCTGGCGATCGAGAACCGGCGGGACGAGATCGTCATCGTCAAACTGGTCGGCGGCAGCAATGCCTTCGTGCGCCGGCCCTTCCTCTACACCGGGCTGTGGTATGGCGTCGGCGGCGGGCTGGTCGCCGGCCTCGTGGTCAGCGCCGCCCTGTGGTACCTGCAGGGCCCGGTGGGAGAGCTGGCGCGTCTGTACCAGAGCAGCTTCACCCTGCGCGGGCCGGGGGTGATGGGCGTGCTCAACCTGGTGATCCTGGGGGGCATGCTGGGCCTGGCAGGCGCCTGGCTGGCCGTCAGCCGGCACCTGTCCGCGATCGAGCCCCGGTAGGAGCCTGCTACGCAGGCGATCGCCTGCGTAGCAGGCTCCTACGAGGACCCGATATCCTGTTGATATTCAACAAAATATTCGAGTTTTCCACAGCCTTTATTTGAACTTTTGCCCGATTAGCACTCTAATCGATTGAGTGCTAATATTACCCCCCCAATCATGGAGAGTGTCCTCATGAATGTGAGTCTGCGACCGGTCGACCAGATGGTACCGGGTGCCAACCTGGCTGCGTATGTACAGGCAGTGGGCAGCATCCCCATTCTCAGCCCCGAGCGTGAGAAGGAGCTGGCCGAGGACCTGTACTACAACGACAACCTCGACGCCGCGCGGGAGCTGGTCATGTCCCACCTGCGTTTTGTCGTGCACATCGCCCGCAGCTACTCCGGCTACGGCCTGGCCGAGGCGGACCTGATCCAGGAGGGCAACGTCGGCCTGATGAAGGCGGTCAAGCGCTTCGACCCCGAGCGGGGCGTGCGCCTGGTCTCCTTTGCGGTGCACTGGATCAAGGCCGAGATTCACGAGTACATCCTGCGCAACTGGCGCATCGTCAAGGTCGCCACCACCAAGGCGCAGCGCAAGCTGTTCTTCAACCTGCGCAGCCAGAAGAAAACCCTGGGCTGGCTGACCCCGGCAGAAGCCCAGGCCGTTGCCGAGGACCTCGGTGTCGACGTCAAGGAAGTGCATCGCATGGAGGGCCGCCTGGCCAGCCGCGATGTCGCGTTCGACCTGCCCTCCGACAGCGACGACGAGGATGCCTGGCAGTCGCCCCAGTACTACCTGGAAGACAACAGCGCCGACCCGGCGCGGGATGTAGAAGAAGGCGAGTGGCAGGCGAACACCGAGGCCCAGCTGCACAGCGCGCTGGCCGGTCTCGACGAACGCAGCCGCGATATCCTCGCCCAGCGCTGGCTGGCGGAAGAGAAGGCGACCCTGCACGAACTGGCGGACCAGTACGGCGTCTCCGCCGAGCGCATCCGCCAGCTCGAAGCCAACGCCATGAAAAAACTCCGGGCCGCCATCGCGGCCTGATCCGTTCGGGCGCCCGCGCTGCGGGCGCTATCCCACCGCACGACCCCCTCCCGCCCTGCGGCGCGATCCCGAACCGCAGGAGCCCGCTCTGCGGGCGACTATCGCGCGCGGAGCGCGCTCCTACGGGCAGATAGCGGTTATAATCCCCGGCATGGCAAAACTCTTTATAACCCTGGCTTCCCTCAGCGGCATGCTGGCGGTCATTCTCGGCGCATTCGGCGCCCACGGGCTGCGCGACCGGCTGGATCCCCATCTCATGGGCATCTACCAGACCGGCGTGCAGTATCACTTCTACCATGCCCTGGCCTTGCTGGCGGTGGGCATCATCGCGCTGCAGCAACCGCAGACAGCCCTGCTGAAAAGTGCCGGCTGGCTGTTCCTGATCGGCACGGTGATTTTCTCCGGCAGTCTCTACCTGCTGGCGATCAGCGGCGTGAAATGGCTGGGCGCCATCACCCCGCTGGGTGGCCTGGCGTTCATTGCCGGTTGGGCCTGTCTCGCGGCGGCCGGCTGGAAACTGCTTGCCTGAAATGAACGATACCTCCGGGCGACGCCCGATCCGCAGCTTCGTCCTGCGCACCGGGCGCATGACGCCGGGGCAGCAGCGCGCCTTCGATGAGAACTGGGCGCGCTGGGGCCTGGAGCACGGTGATGGTCCCCTCGATTTCGACGCGGTGTTCGGCCGGCCCGGGCCGCGGGTGCTGGAAATCGGGTTTGGCATGGGCCAGTCGCTGGTCGAGATGGCGGCGGCCGCACCGGAGAAGAACTTCATCGGTATCGAGGTGCACCGCCCCGGCGTGGGTCGCCTGCTGCACAGCATGGTGGATACCGGCGTCGACAATATCCGCGTCTACTGCCACGACGCCGTTGAAATCCTGCGCGACTGCATTGCCGACGACTCCCTCGACGCCGTGCAAATCTATTTTCCCGACCCCTGGCACAAGAAGCGCCACCACAAGCGCCGCTTGATCCAGCCACCGCTGGTCGCGCTGCTCGTGCGCAAGCTCAGGCCCGGCGGCCTGTTACACCTGGCCACGGACTGGGAAAACTACGCCCAGCAGATGATGGAGGTGCTCAGCGCGTCGCCGGACCTCGTCAACACCTGCCCCGCGGGCGAGTTTGCGCCGCGCCCGGAACACCGGCCGCTGACCAAGTTCGAGCTGCGCGGCGAGCGCCTCGGCCACGGTGTGTGGGACCTGCTGTTCCTGAAAAAGCCCGCGGACTGACGCTGGACGACCCGGCGATCCAGCCGGGGAAAGGCCGGTTTCACGCGCCCGCGGCCAGCCGTTTATCCGGGCGTTGAGCCTGCGCGCGCCAGCTGCCCGTCAACGAACGTCTTCCAGACTCCATAAGGCTCCCACAGCCGGTGCAGCGCCTGCCCGGCCCGGGAGCTGTCCACGCCCAGCCGCAGTACACGGTAGAGATAGACGAAAGCCGAAACGCGCATGTTGTAGGCGCAGTGCACCAGGGTGGGCTCGCCGCGCACGCGATCGAGGATGCTGCAAAACAGATCGAACTGGTCCGCCCGCGGCGCTTCGAAATCGATGGGAAGGTTGAAGTAGTTGATGCCCTGAGCGGCGACGATGGCCGCCTCTTCGGCAACCGCGTTGTCCGAGCCCGGCAGGGCGAGGTTGATGACGTGGCGGATGCCCTGGCCGCCGAGCTCCGCCAGTTGCGCGGCGTCGGGCTGGCCGGCGGTGTGCAGCCAAGGTTCGACGAGCAGGTACTCCCGGAGCGTTTCCATCTCCAGGCTCAGCGGATGATCGCGTCGACCCGCAGGGAGTCCTGCATCAGGCGCAGTACACGGGTGCCGATCTCCACCGTGACCAGGCCATCGTCGTCCACAGGAATGACGATGCGACCGTGGGCGTAGATGTCGCGGTCGAGATAGTCGCCTACACGCAGTTTCTTGTCCCAGCCGGGCGGCAGTTCGCCGCCGCGCTCGACCTTTTTCTCAAGGCCCGGGGGCAATCCCCCCGGCGGGTCCGCCACTGCTGGCAGGGCGGGCAGTGCCAGCGCGATGGCCGCGCTCAGTAGCAGTTTGTTCATGCGGGCGTCCTCAATCGGGAAAGAATTCGGCGACCACGGAATCCAGGAAGCGGCGGCCGAGTGGCGTAGCATAAACGCGCTCGCCATCGAATTCGAGCAGTTCGCGGTCTGCGAGTTTACGCACCACGGACAGGATCATGCCGCCGGAAAGCCCGGTGCGCTGCTCGAAATCCGCCAGCGAAAAACCCGCGTTCAGGCGCAGGGCGTTGAGGGCGAATTCACCGGGGATGTCCCCGCGGGGGATTTCCCGGCGCTCGGCGGTGGGGTCGGCGGCGGCGAGGTAGTCCGCGGGTTTGCGCGTTTTCGAGTAGCGAACGATGCCGCCCTCAGGCGTGGTCAGCTTGCCGTGCGCGCCGGCGCCCAGCGCCAGGTAATCGCCGAACTGCCAGTAGTTGAGATTGTGCCGGCACTGCCTGCCGGGCCGGCTGTAGGCGGAGACTTCGTACTGCGCGTAGCCGTTTTCGGCTAGCAGCGACTCACCGCCGGCCTGGATGTCCCCCAGCGTGTCCTCCACGGGCAGTGTGGGCGGGCGCTTGTAGAAGACCGTATTCGGCTCGATGGTCAACTGGTACCAGGAGAGATGCGCGGGGGACTGCTCGATAGCGGTGCGCAGGTCACGCAGGGCGCTGTCGGTATCCTGCTCCGGCAGGCCGTGCATCAGGTCCAGGTTGAAACTGTCGAAGCCGGCATCGCGGGCGTAGTCGATGGCGGCCAGCGCCTGCGCCCGGTCGTGCACCCTGCCCAGGGCGCGCAGGCTCGGGTCGTGGAAGCTCTGTATGCCCAGCGACAGCCGGTTGATGCCCGCCGCGCGGAAACCGCGGAATTTGGCCGCCTCCGCGCTGCCCGGGTTGGCCTCCAGTGTCGCCTCGAAGCCGGGGACGAAGTCCAGCCGCCGCTGCAGGCCTTCCAGCAGCGCGGCGATGGCCTCGACGCTGAACAGGCTGGGCGTGCCGCCGCCGATGAACAGGGTGTGTACGCTGCGGCCGTCAGCCAATGCGGCGTCGCGGTCGAGGTCGCGCAGCAGGGCGGCGACATACTCGCGCTCCGGTATCTGCGCGGCCTCGTGGGAGTTGAAGTCGCAGTAGGGGCATTTGCGCTCGCACCAGGGCAGGTGCACGTAGAGACTGAGCGGGGGCAGTTCCACCTCAGCGGCGCCGGGCCAGCGCCTCCAGCAGCGCGGCGCTGGCGCGCGCCCGGTGGCTGATGCGGTTTTTCAGTTCCGGTGCCAACTCGGCGGAGCTGCAGCCCTGCTCCGGCACCAGGAACAAGGGGTCGTAGCCGAAGCCCTGCTCGCCCTGTGGCGCGAACAGGATGAGCCCCTCCCAGCTGCCCTGGCAGACCAGCGGCGTGGGGTCCGCAGCGTGGCGCATGTACACCAGCACGCACTGGAAGCGCGCGGTGCGCTGTTCCTCGGGTACGCCTTCGAGGGCCCTGAGCAGCTTGGCATTGTTGCCGGCATCGCCCTCCCCGGAGTAGCGCGCGGAGTGTATGCCCGGTTCGCCGTCGAGGTAATCCACCTCCAGCCCGGAGTCGTCGGCGATGGCCGGCAGGCCGGTGTGGGCACAGGCGGCGCGGGCCTTGATGATCGCGTTCTCGACAAAGCTCAGGCCGTCCTCGGGCACCTCGGGCACATCGAATTCGGACTGCGCCTTCAGCGACATGCCCAGCGGCGCGAGGATGCGGTCCAGCTCCCGCAGCTTGCCGCGATTGCCGCTGGCCAGCACCACGGTCTGGTTCCGGGTGCTCATTCCAGCTCCTCGAAAACCTGCTGCTTCAGCTTGAGCGTGTAGGTCTCGTCGACCCCCTCGGGGCGGAAATACACCTCGAAGTGGCGCCACTCCTCGTTCAGGTACTTGAACTCGGCGATGTAATACACCGCAGGGTTTTCCCGCACCTCCTGGAACTCCAGATCCGTGGTCTTCTGCAGCAGGTCCCATGTCCTGCCTTTCAGCTGCATCGGGCGGGCCACGTCGCTGCCGTCGGGCAGGTGCTCGCGCAGGGCGAGGGTGAGTATCGCGCGCTGCCTGCCGCGGGTGAGGCCGTAGGCGGCCGCGACCTTCGGGTCGATGATGGTGGTATTGGTCACGGCGTAGTGCAGTTCGTAGGGCCCGAAAGCCTGCGACTGTTGCGCCGGGGCGGATGTCGCCAGCAGCAAGCCCAGGGCGGCGACAATCAGGCGAAGTGCGTGCATGGCGGACTCAGCGGGTGATGCGGTAGATCGCCGTGGTGGCGAACAGGTTGGGCCACCGGCGCGCCAGGAAGGGCGAGTCGCCAGGGCGGCTGCCGACCACGTCGCGGGCCAGGATGCGGATGCTTTTCGCGCTGCACAGCGCCTCGAAGTCCGCCACCGTACAGAAGTGGATGTTCGGCGTGTCGTACCAGGAGTAGGGCATGAACTTGGACACCGGCATGCGCCCGCGCAGGCCGAGGTAGAGGCGGCAGCGCCACTGGCCGAAGTTGGGGAAAGTGACGATGCCCTCGCGGCCCACGCGCAGCATCTCGTCCAGCACCAGGTCCGGGTGGTGCACCGCCTGCAGGGCGTGGGCAAGTACCACCGTGTCGTAACTCTGGTCCGGGAAGTTGCCCAGGCCCTCGTCGATGTTCTGCTCGACGATGTTCAGGCCGCGGGCGATGGCCGCGGTGATGCGCTCGTCCTCGATCTCGATGCCGGTGCCGCGCACCTGCTGCGTGTCGCGCAGCAGCTGCAGGAACTGGCCGTCGCCGCAGCCGAGGTCCAGCACGCGCGAGTCCGGGGCGATCCAGCGCAGGATGTGGGTGAGGTCCTGGCGCATCAGTCGTCACCCCCGACCCGCTGCATGTAGGCGCTGAATGCGGCGAAGTAGCGCGGGATGGGCATCAGGAAGGCGTCGTGGCCCTCGTCCGCCTCGATATTGACGTAGCTGACCGGCTTGTCCGCCGCGATCAGCGCATCGACGATCTCCCGCGAACGCTCCGGCGAGAAGCGCCAGTCGGTGGTGAAGGACACCACCAGGAAGCTGCACTGCGCCCGCGCGAAGGCCTGCACCGGGTCGTTGTCGTACTCCCGCGCCAGGTCGAAGTAGTCCAGGGCGCGGGTCATCAGGATGTAGGTGTTGGCGTCGAAGCTCTCGGAAAAGCGGCTGCCCTGGTAGCGCAGGTAGCTCTGCACCTGGAATTCCACACTCTCGTCGCTGCCCAGGTTGAAACTGCCGGAGCGCAGGTCGCGGCCGAATTTGTTGGCCATGGCGTTATCCGAGAGGTAGGTGATGTGCCCCACCATACGCGCCAGCGCCAGCCCCTGGGCGGGTACGGCGCCGTTGTTCAGGTAGCGTCCGCCGGCGAATTCCGGGTCGGAGAGAATCGCCTGGCGGGCGACTTCGTTGAAGGCCAGGTTCTGCGCGCTGAGTTTCAGCGCCGCGGCGATCACCACGCAGTGGCGCAGGCGTTCCGGGTATTCCAGCGCCCAGCGCATGGCCTGCATGCCGCCCAGGCTGCCGCCGATCACCGCCGCCCAGCAGTCGATACCGAGATAGTCCGCCAGCCGCGCCTGGCTCTGCACCCAGTCGCGCACCCGCAGGGACGGGAAATCGGGGCCCCACGGCTCGCCGGTGGCGGGATTGATCGAGGCCGGGCCGGTGGAGCCGTGGCAGCCGCCGAGGTTGTTCAGGCAGACGACGAAGAACCGGCTGGTGTCGATGGGTTTGCCGGGGCCGATGCACTCGTCCCACCAGCCGGGCTTGCGATCCTCATCGCTGTGGTAGCCGGCGGCGTGGTGGTGGCCGGACAGGGCGTGGCAGATCAGTACCGCGTTGCTTTTTGCCGAGTTGAGCTCGCCATAGGTTTCGTAGACCAGCTCGTAGGCTGCCAGCTCGCGGCCGCAGGCGAGTTGCAGCGGCGCGTCGAAGCGCGCCACCTGCGGTTCGACCAGGCCGACCGATCGGCTGTCGGGCGAGGCGCTCATGCAGGCTGAATCAGAAGCCGATGACCAGGGCCGGGTGCAGGCCGACGCCTGCCGCCAGGTGACCCACGATGATCTTCACCACGTTGAGCACGATAAACACCAGGATGGGCGAGAAATCCATCCCGCCCATGGGCGGCAGCAGCTTGCGGAAGGGCGCCATCACCGGGTCGGTCAGCTGGTACAGCAGCATCACGGCCGGGTGGCTGCCGCCGGGCATGATCCAGCTGAGGATGATCATCGCCAGGATGCCGATGAAGTAGATGTTGACCAGCAGGCCGAGCAGGCCGACCGCGCCCCACACCAGCAGCACCACGGGGTTCGGATAGCCCGCCCCGTACAGGCCCAGCAGGATGGCGATGGCCAGCATCTCCAACAGTATGCAGAGCAGCAGCGAGGACAGGTCGATACCGCCGAAACCGGGCAGGATGCGGCGCAGGGGCAGCACCAGCGGGTTAGTGATCTTCACCAGGAACTGGGAGATCGGGTTGTAGAAGTCCGCCCGGACCAGCTGCAGCAGGAAGCGCAGCAGCATGGCGCCGATGTAGACGCCGAGCGCCGTGCGCACCAGGTAGATGAAAACTTCGCTTGCTGCTCCCATGTGCCTATCCCAACTCCCTGGCCATCTCGACGGCGCGGTCCACCGCGGCCTGCATGGCGTTCTCTACGGTCTGCCGCAGCCCCGCGGCCTCGAAACTTGCAATTGCCGCCTGGGTGGTGCCGCCCGGGCTGGTGACCCTCCGGCGCAGTTCCACCAGGTCGGCTTCGTCTTCCAGCGCCATGCGAGCGGCGCCCAGCGCGGTCTGCTGGGCCAGCCGGGTAGCGGTTTCGCGATCCAGCCCCATGCGCGTGCCCTCGTCGATCATGGCCTCCATGAACAGGAAGAAGTAGGCCGGGCCGCTGCCGGAGACCGCGATCACCGCGTCGAGGTCGGCCTCGGCGGGGACCCACTCGACGATACCCACCGCTTCGAGAATACGCGCGGCGTGGGCGCGTTGCTCCGCGCTCACGGATTCGGTGGCGTACAGGCCGGTGGCGCCGCAGCCGAGCAGCGCGGGGGTATTGGGCATGCAGCGCACGATCGGGGTTTCTCTCCCCAGCCAGCCCAGCAGGCTGTCGATGCTGATGCCGGCGGCAATGGAGATCACCAGCGCGCCGCTGCCCGACAGGACCGGCGCGAGGTCGGTACACACCTGTGCCATGACCTGCGGCTTGACCGCCAGGATGACCACGTCGGCGCCGCGCACGGCCTCGGCGTTGTCGCCGGTGGTACGGATGGGCGCCCTGGCGCGCAGGCGTTCCAGGCCCTGGGGAAAGGGGTCGGCGGCGCGGATGTGCGAGGCGGGATAGCCGCTCTCCAGCAGGCCGCCGATGATGCTGCCGGCCATGTTGCCCGCGCCGACGAAGGCGATCTCAGGTGTGTCCAAGCTGTCCTCGTGATCGGAATTCAGGTGGTGCGAAAATGCAGTCGTGCAGTATACCTGCTGGGCAGGGCCAATATCACCCGTCGCGCCGGCCGAAGATGGCGGTGCCGACACGGACCAGGGTGGAGCCCTCCAGTATCGCCGACTCGTAGTCGCCGGACATGCCCATGGAGAGTGTATCGAGCTGCGGGTACTGCTGGCGAAGCGCCTCGTACAGTTCTCGCAGCCGGGCAAACGCGCGGCGCTGGACCGCCGGGTCCGGGCTGCGGGCGGGGATCGCCATCAGCCCGCGCAGGCGCAGGCGGGGCAATTGCGCAACGGCGGCGGCCAGTGCCGGCAGCTGCCCGGGAGTGACGCCGGACTTGCTCTCCTCGCCGGAGATGTTCACCTGCAGGCAAATATTCAGCGGGGGCAGCTCCTCGGGGCGCTGCTCGTCGAGGCGGCGGGCGATTTTTTCCCGGTCGACGCTGTGCACCCAGTCGAAATGGGCGGCGATCGGGCGGGTCTTGTTGGACTGGATGGGGCCGATGAAATGCCAGGTAATGGGCAAATCCGCGAGCGCCTCGACCTTCTCCAGCGCCTCGTTCAGGTAGCTTTCGCCGAACTCGGAAACCCCCGCTTCGAAGGCCTCGCGCAGCTCCCCGGCGGGGCGGGTTTTGCTCACCGCGACCAGTGTTACCGGGCTGTGCGGGGGATCGCACTTTTCTACAGTTATCCGTAGGTTCTCGCGTAGCTTTGTTATATTGTCTTTGAGCGAGTGCCTGTCCATGGCGCGATGGTAGCCGATTCGCCGCCGTCGCGGCCACCGCCGGGCGCGCCAGAATTCAAAAGAAACACGGCGGCACGGGTCGCCGGTATGGCACCGCTTCGGGGCGCCCTGAGGGGCGGGTGCCAGGCCAAAGGGGAGCTATATGGATATCACCGAGCTGCTGGCATTCAGTGCCAAGCAGGGAGCATCTGACCTACACCTCTCGGCGGGGCTGCCGCCGATGATTCGCGTCGACGGCGATATCCGCCGCATCAACCTCCCGCCGATGGAACACAAGCAGGTTCATGAGTTGATCTACGACATCATGAACGACAAGCAGCGCAAGGATTACGAGGAATTCCTCGAGACCGACTTCTCTTTCGAGGTACCCGGGGTGGCGCGTTTCCGCGTCAACGCCTTCAACCAGAACCGCGGCTCAGGCGCGGTGTTCCGGACCATTCCCTCCAAGGTGCTGACCATGGAGGACCTCAGCATGGGCCAGGTCTTCCGCGATATCAGCATGATGCCGCGCGGCCTGGTGCTGGTGACGGGGCCCACCGGTTCGGGCAAGTCCACCACGCTGGCGGCGATGGTCGACTTCATCAACGACAACAAGTACGAGCACATCCTCACTATCGAGGACCCGATCGAATTCGTGCACGAATCGAAGAAGTGCCTGGTCAACCAGCGTGAGGTGCACAAGGATACCCACGGTTTCGCCGAGGCGCTGCGCAGCGCGCTGCGCGAGGACCCGGACATTATCCTGGTGGGCGAGATGCGCGACCTGGAGACCATCCGCCTGGCGCTGACCGCCGCGGAAACCGGCCACCTGGTATTCGGCACCCTGCACACCACCTCCGCGGCCAAGACCATCGACCGCGTGATCGACGTGTTCCCCGCGGCGGAAAAGGACATGGTGCGTTCCATGCTCTCGGAATCGCTGCAGGCGGTAATTTCCCAGACACTGATGAAGCGCGCCACCGGCGGCCGGGTGGCCGCCCACGAAATCATGCGCGGCACCCCCGCGATCCGCAACCTGATCCGCGAGGACAAGGTGGCGCAGATGTACTCGGCCATCCAGACCGGCCAGGCTATCGGCATGCAGACGCTCGACCAGTGCCTCCACGATCTCGTGGAAAAACGCATCGTGCTGCGCGAGGTCGCGCGCGAAAAAGCCCGCATGCCGGAGAACTTCTGAGCTGGCGCATGACGCCACCGGGGAGATGAAACCATGAAAATTGAAGATCTGCTGAAACGCGTCGTCGATCACGGTGCCTCGGACGGATTCGTCTCCGCCGGCGCCCCGCCCAGTATCAAGGTGGACGGTACCATCCACCCGATTCGCGAAACGCCGCTGACCGAAGACGAGGCCCGCGACCTGGTCCTGCAGACCATGGACGAGAAGCAGCAGGCCGAGTTTCTCCAAAAGCACGAGCTGAACTTCGCCATCGGCCGCGAAGGCCTGGGGCGCTTCCGCGTCAGCTGCTTCGTGCAGAAGGGCACCTTCGGCCTGGTGTTGCGCCGCATCGTTACGCAGATCCCGACGGTGGACGAACTGGGCCTGCCGCCGATCATCAAGGACCTGGCGATGACCAAGCGCGGCCTGGTCATTTTCGTCGGCGCGACCGGCACCGGTAAGTCGACCTCGCTGGCGGCGATGGTCGGCCACCGCAACCGCAACAGCCGCGGCCATATCATCACCATCGAAGATCCGATCGAATACATGCACGAGCACGCGCAGTGCATCATGACCCAGCGCGAGGTCGGGGTGGATACGGAGTCATTCGATATCGCCCTGAAGAACACCCTGCGCCAGGCGCCGGACGTCATCCTCATCGGTGAGGTGCGTACCGCGGAAACCATGATGCAGGCGCTGACCTTCGCCGAAACCGGCCACCTGTGCCTGTGCACCCTGCACGCCAACAACGCCAACCAGGCGCTGGACCGCATCCAGAGTTTCTTCCCGGCCGAGCAGCACAGCCAGGTGTGGATGGACCTCTCGCTCAACCTGAAGTCGATGATCGCGCAGCAGCTGTTGCCGCGTAAGGACGGCAAGGGCCGCACCCCGGTGGTGGAGATCCTGCTGAACACCCCGCTGGTGGCGGACTACATCCGCAAGGGCGAGGTGCACCTGATCAAGGACCTGATGGCCAAGTCCACCGAGCTGGGCATGCAGACCCTGGACCAGTCGCTGATCAAGGCCTACAAGGAAGACCTGATCACCGCCGAGGAGGCGGTGCGCCACGCGGACTCCGCCAACGACGTGCGCCTGGCGATCAAGATGGCCGACCGCACCCAGACCGGCAGCAGCGGCGAATTCTCGCTCTCCGTGGACCAGGAGGAAGACCGCGGCCGCTTCATGGGCCGTTAGCTGAAGTTTTCCGCATCGTAGAAATCGGGGCCAGATTCGATTCAAGGCCGAATCCGGCCCCTTTTTTCTGGCTCAGCCGGTGTGTTCTGACAGCCAGGTGCGCAGGATCAGCTCCGCCGCCAGGCTGTCTATCGGCTCGCGATGGTAATCGCCGCGATGACCCTGCTCCCGGGCCTGCTGCTTGGCCTCGTTACTGCTGAGGCGCTCATCCACCATATCTACCGGTAAACCCAGCCGCCCGTGCAGGCGCCGGGCGAAGCGGTTCGCCCGCCCAGAGAGCTCGCTCGCCGAGCCGTCCATGTTCAGGGGTTCTCCCACCACCAGCAGGCCGGGTTGCCACTCGGCGACGAGGGCGGCCACCGCGTTCCAGTCCGGCACGCCGTCCCGGGCGCGCAGTATGGGCAGGGCGGTGGTCGTGCCGGTTGCGGTATTGCCCACCGCCACGCCTATCTGGCGCAGGCCGTAGTCAAACGCGAGGATGCTGCGCGGGGGTGCGTTCAGGCGTGCCCCGCTTCGACGGAGATCAGGTTGAGGTCCACGCCCAGTTGCGCGGCGGCGGTGGACAGGCGGTTTTCCACCGGCGTGTTGAAGATGATGTCGCTGTCCGCGGGGAGGGTGAGCCAGGCGTTCGCCGCCAGTTCCTGCTCCAACTGGCCCGCCGACCAGCCGGCATAGCCCAGGGCGATGAGGTGTTCCGCCGGGCCGGAGCCGTGGGCGATGGCGCGCAGGATATCGCGGGAGGTGGTCAGGGTGATCTCGTCCGTCACCCGCAGGCTGGCCTCCCAGCGGGTGTCACTGCCGCGGTGCAGCACGAAGCCGTGGTCGATCTGCACCGGCCCGCCGGCCATGACAGGCTGGTCGGAGAAATCCCGCAGGCTGTCGATGTTCAGGTGGTCGAAGATCTCCTCGACGGAGAGCTCCAGGGGCTGGTTGATGACGATACCCATGGCGCCGCTTTCGCCGTGTTCGCAGATGTAGGTGATGCTATGGCAGAAGATGCCTTCGGTCAGCGACGGCATGGACAGCAGGAAATGGTCCCGCAGGCAGTCGCTGCTTCGCGAAGTGGTTGCATGTAATCGTTGCGCCATTTGCCGTACTTCTCACCGGGAAGGCCCATTGCCGGGAATGCGTTCTACCAGGAAAACTCGTTGCCGGAATCGCTGTCGTTCGGCTGCTGTACTGCAGCCCGCCTTGTTTTCAGCCTAGTTCATTCTCGGGGAAATGCCACGCGCGGGCCGGGGAGTGGCCGGCATTGATTTAACCTGCCCCGGTGTGGTCGCGGAACTGCCAGGTGCGCACGATCTCCAGTGTATCCGTGGTGGCGGCCAGCTCGGGAGGGAAGGGGGAGTAGGGCGCGGCCATGCGCACGATCTTGATGGCCGCCTCGTCCAGCACCGCATAGCCGGAGGACTGCAGCACCTTGACGGTCTGCAGGCTGCCGTCGCTGCGGATTGCCACCAGCAGGCGCAGGTCGCCGTACATGCCGTAGCGAATCGACGCCTCGGGGTAGTACTTGTTGCCCACCGCCTCCAGCCGCTGGCGCCAGTCCAGCAGGTAGGCGGCGTCCGCGGCCTGCCTGGCCGAGACGCTGGTGAGCCGCCGCACCCGGGGGTCGCGCGATTGCTCGCGCATTTCGGGGTCCGGCCGCGCCTGCAGGGCGGCCAGCGCCTGCTCCAGGCGCTGCGCCTCGGGGGTTATACCGGGGGTGGTGTTCTTCTGTTCACGCTGCTCGCGCGGAGTCACCGCCTGGTCCGCGGCCGCCACGGTGGAGAGCAGTTCGCCGCTGGCGTTCTGCACCGTGTCCGCCGGCGGCGGCGCCTGTTGGGCCGCCGCGGCGCTGGCCGGCGTGGTGGTGTCCGGGGCGGTCATGGCCTCCCGCGGGGCCTGGTCGCCACTGCCCAGCTGGTTCTGCTGCGCGATATGCCGCGCATCGTCCGGGGCGCGGTCCGCACGGCTGGTGGTCAGGGTGACCTCGATCTGCCGGCTTTGCGCGTTTGCGCCCATGGTTTTGAAGGACACCACAGAAACGATCAACAGGTGCAGCCCCAGCGCGATGGCGACCGCATTGCGCATGCGGCGGCGCTCCAGCTCCATGTCGTGCAGGTAGTACATTACCGCGCCTCGAGTTCCCTGAGGATGCAGTCCATCAGGTCACCGGCGATATCCGTGCCGTAGCCGGCGTCGATCTCGCGCACACAGGTGGGGCTGGTGACATTGACCTCGGTGAGGTAGTCGCCGATGACGTCCAGCCCGGCGAACAGGATGCCGCGCTCTTTCAGGGCAGGCGCGACCTGCGCGGCGATCCAGCGGTCGCGCTCGGTCAGGGGTTGCGGGCGGCCGCTGCCGCCGGCGGCCAGGTTGCCGCGGGTTTCGCCCACCAGGGGGATGCGCGCCAGGCAGTAGGGCACCACCTCACCGCCGACCACCAGGATGCGCTTGTCGCCGTCGGTGATCTCGGGGATGAACTTCTGCCCCATCACCGTGCGTTCGCCGTGCCCGGTGAGGGCTTCCAGGATCACGCTCAGGTTGGGGTCGTCGGGCTTCACCCGGAAGATATTGCTGCCGCCCATGCCGTCCAGCGGCTTGAAGATCACGTCGCCGTGCTCGGCGTGGAAGGCCTTCAGGCGCGGCATGTCCCGGCTTACCAGCACCGGCGGGCAGCACTGGGGGAACTCGGTGGCGAAGACCTTCTCGTTGCTGTCGCGCAGGCCCTGGCAGCGGTTGACCACCAGCGTGCCCTGGCGCTCGGCGAACTCCAGCAGGTAGGTGGTGTAGATGAATTCGTTGTCGAAGGGCGGGTCCTTGCGCATCAGGATCACGTCGAGGTCCGCCAGCGCGATATCCGCCTTTTCACCCTTCTCGTACCAGTGCTGCGGGTCGCGGAAGGCCTGCAGCGGCGCCGCCGCCGCCCGCGCCACCCCGTCGCGCAGGTAGAGGTCGTGCTGCTCCATGTAATGCAGCTCCCAGCCCCGGTCCTGTGCGGCCCAGAGCATTGCGAGGGAGGTGTCCTTCTTGTAGGTGATGTCGGCGATGGGGTCCATCACCACGCCCAGTTTGATCGTCATGCGGTGTGTGCCCGGGGGTGCTTATGGCTCCGTAAATTACGCAATGGGCCGGGGCGGCGCAAGAAAAGACTGCGACTTGGAGCAGATAGCCGCGGCGAATCTGATTTTCGCCGATGACTTGTGGGCACGGATGTAGCCAGCGCATTCGGGCATATATTGCACTGCAATAACAGCAGGAAGGGCTTATGCGATTCGGAGCCTGCGACAGGGCCGGGAGCCCTGGTTGACTATCCCCGTTTTCTCTGTGTAACTAACCTTCAGTGGGGGCAAAAATGCCTGTTGGCGTCAGCACATAAAAAAATGGGAAACGGATGTCTCGACAGTACATAGGCGATCTCGAATTCGAGGCCGATTTCGTTTTCGCCACAACCCGAGCCAGGGAAAAAATCAGGTTCAGTAAACAGGAGCGCCGGCTCCTCAGTCATTTTATTGCCCACCCGAACGTCCTGCTTTCCCGAAACCAGTTGCTCGACTGCCTGCAACTTGCTGGCGACGACGTACTCGATCGCAATATCGACTACCTGTTAAGCCGATTGCGGCGAAAACTGGGAGACTCTGCCAGGGCTCCCGAGTACATCGCCACCCAATACGGCGAGGGGTACATCTGGATCGCGAAAAAACGCCGGCAACCCCTCGAGGCAGGCAGGGCGATCTATCTCTCCATAGGCCCGCTCTACGGGCTGGAGGTGTCAGCAGAGGTGGACGAACTGGCCCGCGGTTTCCTGGGTGAGCTACATGGTGTCCTCGGAGAGAGTTTTGGATCGGACCGGACTATCGAAGTATTGCCGGCTTCGACAGACGAGCCCACAGACCTGCAGCGCCATGCGAAGGCGGAGTACAGCCTTGAACTGAGTTTTATAGCGCTGGCCAACGAGTTGGTTTGCTCAATGGTGGTCTCGAACCGCAAGACGGGGCAGTTGTTTGGCTCGTTTCGACAGGCGCTGGGAGAGAGCGGGAAAAAATGCTATTCGCACCAGCAAGTTGCGGGACTGGCCAATGCTATCAGGAACTCGATCTGGAACACCCAGGTGTTTCGCGCCAACGAACAACGGCTGGTGGGCTCGGACCCGCTGACGGTCGGCCTGTACAAGGCGACGAACCTGTTCACTCCCGAACCGGGGGATGCAAAGGATACAGAGCGGGAATTGCGCCTCGCATTGCAGGAGGACCCGGACAATCACCGTGCTGCGATTCTCCTGGCCACCAATCTGCACGTGCAGCGCCTGACCAGTCATTTTTACGACAAGGCCGCCATCGAGTGCGCGACCCAGAACGAGAAGGAAATGGGCCTCCTGATACTGAATCACCTCTCCGGTATACAGGATGACGCCCTGTATCTCGCCGCGGCGGCGGAACGATTGCACGATCTCGGGCACTGTGCACTTGCTGAATCCATGGCCGAGCGTGCGCTTGACCTCGGCCCCAGCTTCGCTGCCTGCTATATGGTCATCGGCCGGATCAAGGCCCATCAGGGTTACCTGCGAGAGGGCATATCCTATTACGAGCACAGCCTGGAAATGTGCGAAACGGACAGTGTCTTTTACGTCATGCTGCAGACCATGCGCGGTATCGCCTACCTGGCATTGGGCGACCAGGAGACGTTGCGGGAGGTTGCGCCGTATGTTCTGGAGATGGAGACGGACGAGTTGAAACGGGCCGGGTTACATCTTTTCTTTTACGCCCGGGACGCGGACTCGCTTGATCCCGGCGTTGCCGCGGCGCTGGCCAAACTCCCTCTCGACAGGGCCCGGTACATATTGTCGTTGCTTTACGTCGTCGCAGCGAAGCCGTTCTGGGATGCGCACCACAGGGAAAATATCCTCGCGGGCAGTATCGAGTTTTTTGTGAATGTGCACGGACCCGATGTGATTCCCGATGAGATTCGGGAGAGTATCCCGTCCTGCCAACTGCTGAAGGACGCTCAGCTGACTTCCGGATGACGACAGGCTGCGTCTTCCGCAAGCACGCCATTCGGGTCCAGAGCCAGAACCTAGAATTCCTTGCGCAGCGTCAGGCCCCAGCTTCGCGGCTGGGTGTAAGCGGCAATGAACCGGCCGGGCTGGGCCGCCGCATCCGATATCCGCTGGGTGTAGTGGGCGTCGGTAATGTTCCTTCCCCAGGCGGTCACCGACGCCTGCCACGGCAGGTAGCTCAGGCCGGCGCGCAGGCTGATCAGCGCATAGGCGCCGTCGCGCATTTCCGGATCGTTGGCCAACTCGGTCATGCGCGCGCCGGTATAGGCGTATTCGCCGTACAGAGAAGCGGCAATGTTCTCACCCAGATTGAATAGCCAGGTACCACTGAGCACGCCCCGGTGTTCCGGATTACCCGGCAGCAGGCCACCGCTGCGGTCGCAGGAACCGTCGCCGTTGTCTCCGGGGTCCGGTCGACCGGTCTGCCAGGGCGTGCCTATCCAGCAGGGGCCGTTCCCGAAGTCCTTCAGGCGGCCGTGGTTGTAGGCGTAGGACAAGGCCAGCTGCAGCGATTGTAGGGGATGCCACTGCAGGTCCATCTCACCGCCGTAGGTCTCGGCGCTGCCGGCGTTTTGCAGCGCGAACCCGGTGCCCTGGAATGACGAGACCTGGAGGTCGTCGGTAGTGGTGGTGAAGAGCGCGATATTCGCGCGCAGGCCCAGTTGTGGAAACTCTGTCTTGAGGCCGATTTCCCAGGACTCGGCGGTCTCGGCGCCAAACACGAGATCGAGCTCTGCCGGCACCCTGCTGGTATTAATGCCCCCGGCCTTGTAACCGGTGGCATACGACAGGTAAGCGAACGCGTTGTCGGTCGCGAACCAGCTGAGCTTTACCGAACCCGTCCACCGGTCGTCGTCGAGCGCTTCGCGTACGTCGGGGCGCGGTGCCAGGGATGGCAGCAGCCAGAAGCCCCAGCCTGGGGATATGTAATCGGGTTGCTCCGACGCATCCTGGGAAAAGGCATTGCGCAGTTTTTTATCCTCCCGGGTCCAGCGCAACCCCGTGGTCAGTAACAGGGAGTCCACCAGCCTGAATTCGACCTGCCCGAACAGCGCGTAGCTGTTGTTGTCCTGGGCGGCATCGTTGACTGCGCGGCTGCCGCCGGGAAAAGCGCTGCCGGGCACGCCCAATAGGGGGGAGAGGTCATCGCCCACGAGGATAGTCGCCCGCGTATCCAGCGCGTTGTCGAACCAGTAAAGGCCGGTGACATAAGTGAAACCTTCGCGCTCGCCACTGAGCCGCAATTCCTGGGAATACTGGTGCTGGTCCAGCGCGTAACTCGCGCTGAACGCGTCGATGTCGGTGAAATCGCCATCGCCGCCATCGTTGAACTGGTAGCTCCGGTAGGTGCTGATGCTGGTGAGCAGGTCCTCGCCCAGTTGCCACTCGACCTGCACTGAAAGGCCGCGGTCTTCGTTGTCGGAGACCGACATCACATCGAGCGCGGTGCGGTAGTCGTAGAAGTCGCCAGCGGGGATTACCGTTCCCCCCAGTGCCAGCACTGTAGCATCGGTGCCCTGCCGGGGCGGCGACCCGGGGGGCAGGTCTCCCGCCACCAGGTTGTTCTTCCAGGAACCGATCGCGCAGCAATTTTCGTCCAGCGCCGATGCGTCGGCGATGACCCGCACGCCGAGCTTGTCCGAAGGCGTATACAGGGCCTGCAGCCTGCCCGCCCAGCGGTCGCGGTCGTTGAGGGCGTTGTCCCCCAGCACCAGATCGTCTACCGTGCCGTCGCGTCGCATACCGAGGCCGGAGAGCCGGACTGCCAGAACCTGGTCGAGCAGCGAGACGGACACTGCCCCGTTCACGCTCTTCAGATGGTCGCTGCCGCTAGTGGCTTCCAGATACCCCGACCCGGCATGATCCGGTCGTACCGTGGAAATCGACACGGCCCCGGCCACGGTATTGCGCCCGGACAGCGTGCCCTGGGGGCCGCGCAACACCTCGATACGCTGCACATCCAGCAGGTTGTTGGTCATCGCGCCCTGGTAGGCCCGGTATACCCCGTCGACGTAGAGGCCCACGGACGACTCCAGCCCGGAGTTGTCCTGGCTGTTTGCCACGCCCCTGATGCCGAAAGCCACGCTGTCGGCGCTGGACCCCTGCACCAGAGTAAGGGCGGGGGCCAGGGCCTGCAGCTGGTTGAGGTCGTGCACTCCCGCGCGCTGCAGCTGGGCGCCGGAGATGGCAGACACCGCCAGTGGAACCTGTTGCAGATTCTGCTTCTGTCGCTGTGCACTGACGAACACCTCTTCCAGCGGCGCCGCCAGCGCGAGCGCCGGCAGTCCCGGAAAAGCTACCCCCACCAAATAAAAGAGACGACGTCCTAGTCGATTATAACTTATTGGCATAACGCTCATATTATAGGGCAATGACTAGCGACTAATAGCACATACCCCGAAAAACCAAATAATTTCGCAAGGTTTGCCCGGTATAAGGCAGAGAGACTCCCATAAAGCCGCTCGACAGAAGTGGGGGATAAATAAACCTCTGGCGCACCCGGAAACCACCCATGCTATCCACAATTCGACACACCCCGGTGATCCACCACACCGCAGTTATTGTCTTGACCCTGATCCTGAACGCCTGTGGTGGCGGTGGCGGTGATGGGGCTGCTGCCCTCGACAAGTCGGGTGTCGAGCCCCAGGCGGCCAGCCTGGCGGATGCCGGCATCGCATCGGTGGAAAACGAGAGCGAGCACTATGTGTTGGTGCGTTCTGTCTCGCCGATGAGTGCCCCGCCCAGCCCGGGGGACTTCGCTATTAGCGATGAGGAGGGCAGCCCGGTCAATGTCGTCGACGTCATGCTGTCGGAGGACTCGACCGAGGCGCGGCTGGTGGTCTCCCCGGGATCGAAGCCCGGCAGCAATTACACGGTAACTTACGCCGACCTGCCCGGGGAGAGCTTCTCCTATGCGGGCAACCCGATAGAGGAACCGCGGCTGGACTCCGTGGTGACCCTGAGCCCGACACAACTGCTGCTGTCTTTCAGCGCGGCGCTATCGGTGGAATCTGCCACCGAGATCACCAACTACTATGTTTACCCCGCCGAAGACGGCGCTCCCGTCCCTGGTGCGGAGCCCCTCGATGTCACCGGGGCCGTCCTGCTGGAGGATGGGTCGTCGGTGCTGCTGGATACGCAGACCCAGCAGAATATCCAGTACATCGTCATCGTGGGCCCGGTAACGGACGACCGCGATATCTATATCAACCCGGAGTACGACGCTAGCACTATCACCGGAATGGGCGTGGTGGATACCGGGGCGCCGAGCATTGTCACCGCGGCGCGGCCCGGGCCCACGCTCATCGAGGTGAACTTCTCCGAGCCGGTCTGCCGCACCGGGGGCAACCCGGCGCAGTACACGGTCACCTACTGCCTGCCCGCCGCCGGTGCAGCCAACTGCGGCGCGGACCCCGTGTATTACGACGTATTCGTCAACGGGGTGGAACTCAACCAGTACTGTACCCAGGCCATCCTGAGCACCAGCCAGGTACCGGAGCAGGCAAACGTTCAGGTGACGGTGAACAACGTCATCGACAATGCGGGCAATATCTTCACGGGCGCGGTGGACGTGCCGGCGGAATCCTCCGACCAGGCACAGGACGACGCGCCGAAGCTCGCCACTGCCACCGCCCTCGACAACCACACGGTGTTGTTGCGCTTCGACAGCCCGATGGCGGCGGCCACGGCCAACCGCCCGGACTTCTACCGGGTGATCGCCTCCCGGGATGGACGCCCGGACATCGCCCTTGGCGAACTGGAAGTCACCGCGGCCGGGCTGCAACCGGATGAACTCTCGGTGTTGCTGACGACCGACGTCCAGAACGCGGAGGAGTACTACGTCAAGGCCAGCAACCTCACTAACAAGCCGGGAGATACCTATATTGACCCGCTGTTCAATTCCGCTATTTTCTTTGGCATCAGTGCGGTGGACACCACTCCGCCCGGCGTGACCGGGGTGAGCAAGGCATCGCAGTCGGAATTCTACGTGGACTTCTCGGAGCCGGTGTGCGGCTCCGGCGACGATGCCCGCCACTACCAGCTGAGTTACTGCCTGGCTGAAGCGGGCGAGACCAGCTGTGCCCCGGGCGCCGATATCGTGGATCTCGCGGTGCGCGAGGCGGAACTCAACGAGTACTGCACCCGGGTGCGGCTGACGACGGCCGAATCACCGGACAACGCGGTGCTGACACTGGTGGTCAGTGACGTTACCGATACCGCCGGCAACACCGTATTGCCCAACAGTTCCCGGGTGGACGCCGCAGACTACACGCCCCCCGTGGTGCTGCCGGATGAGCCGCGGGTGGTTGGCGCGATCTCCACCAGCAACACCACGGTCAAGATCGCCTTCAGCAACGTGATGGGCGACAGCGCCATCGACCACACCAACTACTCGATCGTCCAGGTCAACGTCAACGGCGAGGCGGGCGCGCTGGCTGTGACCGGTGCGGCCTTCGCCAGCGACAGCCACACCTCCGTGGAGCTGACCACCCTGTCCCAGAATGACGTCACCTACCGGATTTCCGCTGTCGGGGTGACCGATGAATTCGGGCAGGCTTTCGCCTCCATCGGCGGCAACTTCGGCTTCTCCAGCGCCAATGTCGCCGAGTTCGCCGGCACCCCCCCGGGCGGGGGTTCGGTCATCGATAGCGACGGCGACGGGCTGGCGGACAACGAGGAACAGCGCGGCTGGCTGGTGACGGTTACCGATCGAAACGGCAGCCAGTCGCAGCGGGAAGTGACCAGCGACCCGTACTCACCCGACACCGACGGCGACGGCCTGTCCGACAACGCAGAACGCAACCTGAACACAGACCCGCGCAACCGCGACACCGACAGCGACGAACTGGCGGACGCCCACGAGTACAACGGCATATTCAGCAGCCCGACGGACCAGGATTCCGATGACGACGGCTTGTCCGATGGTGAGGAGGTGAACTTCTACCGGAGCTCGCCCCTGCTCGACGATACCGATGGCGACCAGATCGGCGACGATGAAGAGGTGGTGCTGGCGAACCGCAACCCCCGCCTGGCGGATTTGCCGAAGCCGGCATTCGAGGTCCAGGGCCTGTCGCTGGAGCTGGACGTAAGATTTGACGAGTACAGCGGCTCCGAACTGGTCAACAGTACATCCGAAAACGTCAGCAGTAGCCTGACGCAGAACAGTTCGAAAACCAGGTCGCGCGGCTCGGAGACGGCATCCAGGATCGCCAACGAATTGAGTGTTCAAGCCGGATTCGAAATCAAACCCGTGCATTTGGGGGATACCACGCTCACAAGCACTGTCAGCTTTACCCACTCCTGGGAGAACAGCTACCAGTCGTCCTGGTCCGAGGAATCGGTAAAGGCCACGCAGCAGGAATACGGCAAAAGCCTGGAGAGCGGGCGCCAGTTCAGCGAGAATACCAGCGTTTCCCGCTCGGTCGAGCGGGCCAAGATAGACACGCTGGTCTCACTCTTCGCCGACAGCGATGTTGCGTTCACTGTCAGCAACCTGACCCTGACGGCGTTGGCGCCCGATATACGCCGGCCGGGAGAGTACGTGCCGGTGGCCACCCTTGTTGCCCAGGATCCCGAGGGCAGCCTGTCGAGCAGTTTCAACCTGGGGCCTCTGGTCGACAAGATCGGGCCGCTCATATTTACCAGCGGTGACAGCGGCGCCTATCCAGGCCAGGTCGAGCGCCTCATGGAAGACCCCACGGGCCTGATTTTCAAGATTTCCAATTATGACATCACTGACGAGAGCGGCAGGAACTTCGCCTTCAGCTCACAGCAGGTCAATGATCGCACCACCGGGATCGCCATCGATTACGGCGGCTATCCGGCAACCGAATACCTGCGCGTGAGCAGTACTTTCGGCCGACCGATCGTAGCGGTCGAAAATGACATGCTGAGCACAATTTATCCGACCACCGACGCTGTGCGCGCGGCCTACGGCCTCGGCGCCGCGGACGACGACGCCCTGGTGATGTTCGATTTGCAGGGCGCCGCCCTCGGGGTCAGTCTTCGCGATGCCATGGAACAGGTCCTCGGCCTGCAGCACATGGACTATGCGGAAAACCCGCAGGGAGAGGCGCGCTTCAACAGCTATGCCACACAGGTGCTGGCCGGCGGCTCCGAAGTGCTGACGCGCATCGGCGACGTGGAGAACGACCCGGCGAAATTCGCCGGCTGGTTCCTGGCGGGGCCGCAGGGCGTCTCGCTGCAGGCGGACCTGCCGGCGGTAATCAAGCCCGGCGAGGGTTATGTCCTCGCCTACGGGGTGGATGAGGACGACGACAATATCCCCCTGCGGCTGGAGAATGCCAGGGGATGTGCCGACGCCGCGGTGGCAGGCAAGGTCGATGACCCAACCGATACCGACGGCGACGGGGTGCTGGATGACTTTTTCGAGGAGTTCGGCCCCAGGACCGACGCCGACGGCAACAGGCAGGCCGGGGAGCCGGCGGCCTGGATCATCAGGGTGGTGGACAGGACACCCTATACGGGCTACTCCAGTTGCTGGTCGCTGGATACCGACGGTGATGGTCTGTCGGATGTAGAGGAATACAACGGCGGGATCAATTCCACCGACGCCAAGAAGCGCGATACCGACGACGATGGCATCTCTGACTTCGACGAGATTCGGGGGTACACGGCCTACCTTTACGACGACAGCACGCTGGCCGGCCAGGAAGTCGGGGGTGACTGTGAACCGTTCGCGGGTGATCCGGCCGACCTCGACCCGCGTTACACCGGTTACACCGCCGTAACCTGTACCACCGACCCGCTGGATGATGATTCGGATGGAGATCATCTGGGCGATGGCGATGAGCTTCGCTTCTTTACCAATCCAGCGGTCGGTGACGTCGATACCCTCGGCGATGCGGATGCCGATGGGTTGCTTGGGTTCGAGGAGAATCGGGGCTGGAACGTCACCTATGAAGACGGTTGGACTATATGCCATATCTTCCCGGACAAGCCTGCCTCGTCTGGCTGCCCGCCGGGTACGCCCCGCTCGACCTCGGACCCCTATAACCCCAATTCCGACGACGATGGCCTGGATGATTTCCAGGAGCGTGAGGCCGGCACGCATCCACGGCTGGGCGACACTGACGGCGATACCATCAAGGACGGCAAGGAATTGTCCGGCGAGAGTCATCCCCTGTTCGGGAAGACGGACGAGCTGGGCCAGGTCATCGACACGCGCTCGAACCCGCTCAACACCGATTCGGACCACGACGGTATCGGGGATGGGGATGAGTATTCAAAATGGACCGTGACTGTGCCCCCCGGGGATTTTGGCGTCCCCTATGACGTCTGGCCGGTGCCGGGGGAGGCTGACCACGACCGCGACAATTTGAGTGACAAACAGGAGAGAGATTCGATACCGCCAACTGATCCGTTGAAAGCCAACACCGACGATGACGACTTTGGTTTTACGGATTCATTTGAATTGCTAATGGGCCTGGTTCCCACGCAGCCAAAGGACATTTGCGTAAAATTCTGGATACAGGATGTATCAGGAAACGGCTGGGCCGACATGGATCTGACTATCCTTGGCCCGGAGGACAACACTCTGGATTATGAGAGGTTTGAAGATGTATCAAATAAAACGAAGGACCGTGTGATCCATTATGCGCGTCTGACGGGCGGTAACGTAGAGCGATTGAAATTCAATGTCGACACGGTCAGTCGTACCGGCGGCAGCGACACCGATGACAATGCTAACGGAACCACGTGGGTGTACAGCTTTGAGGATTTCTCGCCGGATGATTTGGGAATTTCCGTGTACGAATCGCATCGATGGACGGGTTTGACCTATCCCGTGGATATCAGGTGGCGCCTTCTGGTCTATTCCGCCGAAATCTATGATTCCGGCTCACCGGAACTCTATTGCCAGGGTGCTCCAATGACTATTTCTACTCGCTAAAGAGAGTGTGAAATATGGATATCCTTTCGCTTTGCGGTCGCAGCGGTAAATAGCGCTTGGCTCTCTTGCTATGCAGCAACCTACAGGCGCATATCGCCCCAGCGGGCCTGCAGCACGGCGAGCGCCGCCAGCGGCGCGGTTTCGGTGCGCAGCACCCGCGGGCCCAGCGCCAGGGACAGGAATCCGGCGGCCTCGGCGGCGGCGATTTCAGTGTCGGCCAGGCCCCCTTCGGGGCCGACCAGCAGGGCGATACCGGCGGGGGGCTGATCGCCCACCGGCATTTCGTCCGCGCGGTGATGCAGTACCAGTTTCAGGCCCGACTCGACCTTCGCCAGCCATGATTCCAGCGGCACCAGCGGATGAACCTGCGGCAGCCGGTTGCGCCCGCACTGCTCGCAGGCACTGATCGCCACCTGTCGCCAGTGGGCGAGCTTTTTCTCCTCGCGTTCGCCTTTCAGGCGGACTTCCGTGCGCTGGGTGAACAGCGGCGTGATTTCCGTCGCGCCGAGCTCCGTCGCCTTCTGCACGACGAAATCCATGCGCTCGCCGCGCGAGACAGCGATACCCAGGTGAATCGCCAGCGGCGACTCCGCCTCGCGTTCAAGGCCCTGCCCGGTGGTGACGGTGACGGTTTTTTTGTCGGCAACACTGATTATCGCGGGAAACTCGCCGCCGAGGCCGTCGAAGAGGATAAGCGCATCGCCCGCGCGCATACGCAGGACACGGGCAATGTGCTGGCTGGGGCCCGGCTCCAGGTCGAAGCTGGCGCCGGCCTGCAGCGGTTGCCCCGTGTGGATACGGGGGATGCGCATGCTGGGGATGCTACTACAGCCCGAGTGCCTTGTAGATGGTGCGGGTGGGTTCCACCTGGTTCATGGTGTAGAAGTGGATGCCCGGCGCGCCGGAGTCGATCAGCGTCTGGCACAGCTGGGTGACGACCTCGAGGCCGAACTTGCGCACGCTCTCCTCGTCGTCGCCGTAGCTCTCCATGCGCTTGCAGATCCAGCGCGGGATCTCGGCGCCGCAGTTGCGCGAGAAGCGCGCCAGGTTCTGGAAGTTGGTGATCGGCATCACCCCGGCGTAGATCGGCTTGTCGATCCCCGCTTCCGCGCACTTGTCCAGGTAGTAGAAGTAGGCTTCCACGTTGTAGAAGTACTGGGTGATGGCGCTGTTGGCGCCGGCGTCCAGCTTCTGCTTCAGGTAGCGGATATCGCTGTCGTAGCTCTTCGATTCCGGGTGTATCTCCGGGTAGGCGGCCACCTCGATCTCGAAGTGGTCGCCGCAGCGCGCCCGGGCGAACTCCACCAGCTCATTGGCGTAGACCAGCTGGGTGCTGGCGCCCATGCCCGAGGGCATGTCGCCGCGCAGGGCCACCAGCCGGCGCACGCCGCGCTCGCGGTAGGTGTCCAGCAGGTCGCCGACGGCGTTCTCGTCGTCACCGCCAAAGGACAGGTGCGGCGCGACGTCGATGCCCGCCTCGCGGATGCTGGAGACCACGCCCAGGGTGGAATCCCGGGTGGTGCCGCCGGCGCCGTAGGTCACGGAAAAGAAGGCCGGGTCCAGCGCGTTGAGCGCCGGCACCGTCTCTTCCAGCAGCTTGCGTTTTCCCTCCGGAGTTTTCGGCGGGAAGAACTCGAAGCTGATCCTCGGTTGTTGCTTTGCCATCAAATCGCCCGTGTCAGTACTTGTAGCTTTCGGGCTTGAACGGCCCGTCCACCTTGACGTTGATGTACTTCGCCTGGTCCGCGGTGAGCCTGGTCAGCACCGCGCCGAAACCGCCGATCATGGACGCGGCCACTTCCTCGTCCAGCTTCTTCGGCAGGACTTCGACTTTCAGTGCGCCGGGCTTCATTTCGTCCTCGAGGTCGGCGAACTTGCGCTCGTACAGGTAGATCTGCGCCAGCACCTGGTTGGAGAAGGAGCCGTCCATGATGCGCGAGGGATGGCCGGTGGCGTTGCCCAGGTTCACCAGGCGGCCCTCGGAGAGCAGGATCAGGTGGTCGTTGGCGGCCTGGTCGCGGTACACCTTGTGCACCTGCGGCTTGACCTCCTCCCACTCCCAGTTGCGGCGCATGAAGGCGGTGTCGATCTCGTTGTCGAAGTGGCCGATGTTGCACACCACGGCGCCGCACTTCAGCGCGCGCAGCATGTACTCGTCGCAGACGTTGTAGTTGCCGGTGGTGGTGACCACCAGGTCGGTGTTCTGCAGCAGCAGGCGGTTGATGCACTCGTCATTACCGAGGTTCACCCCGTCGATGTACGGCGATACCACCTCGAAGCCGTCCATGCAGGCCTGCATCGCGCAGATCGGGTCGATCTCGGAGATCTTCACGATCATGCCTTCCTGGCGCAGGGACTGGGCTGAGCCCTTGCCCACGTCGCCGTAGCCGATCACCAGCGCCTTCTTGCCGGCCAGCAGGTGGTCGGTGCCGCGCTTGATCGCGTCGTTCAGGCTGTGGCGGCAGCCGTACTTGTTGTCGTTCTTGGACTTGGTCACCGAGTCGTTGACGTTGACCGCCGGCACTTTCAGCGAGCCGTCCGCCAGCATTTCCTGCAGGCGGTGTACGCCGGTGGTGGTCTCCTCGGTGATACCGTGGATCTTGTCCAGCATCGCCGGGTACTTGTCGTGCAGCATGGCGGTGAGGTCGCCGCCGTCGTCCAGCACCATGTTGGCGTCCCAGGGCTGGCCGTCCTTGAGGATGGTCTGCTCGATACACCAGTCGTACTCCTCCTCGGTCTCGCCCTTCCAGGCGTAGACGGGAACCCCGGCGGCGGCGATGGCCGCGGCGGCGTGGTCCTGGGTCGAGAAGATGTTGCACGACGACCAGCGCACCTCGGCGCCCAGCGCGACCAGGGTCTCGATCAGCACGCCGGTCTGGATGGTCATGTGGATGCAGCCGAGAATCTTCGCCCCGGCCAGCGGCTTGCTCTCGCTGTAGCGCTCGCGCAGCGCCATCAGCGCCGGCATCTCGCCCTCGGCGATATCCAGCTCGCGCCGGCCCCACTGGGCCAGGCCGATGTCCGCTACCTTGTAGTCCTGCTTGCTGTCCAGTTGTTCTGCTGTGCTCATCGTTGCTTCCTCTTGTCGGCGGTTTCGCCGTGCCATTTGGATCTCAGTTCATCGCCTGGGGCCTGCCCGGCGATCCGTGTTCGTTTTATTCAGGGCCGCGTTCCAGCTTGGGCGGCCTCCGTTTGGTGGTGCATTCCGGCACCGGCCCGTGCGACGCATATGCCGTGCCGGGACACGCAAAAGCGCCATCCATGGCAGCTCGGCGGCGGCCGTCCCTGGCCGCCGACGGTCCCGGCACGGCATATGCGCCACCCGGTCCTCAGCGCGCTGTTCCAAAAGTGCGGCGCGCCATCAGGTTCGGTCGCCCTCGATGCGAGGACACGTGCACCTGCTTCCCCCTCTGCGGACCGTGGGAGGCCATGGATGGCCCGGCCGGCGCTCCGGGAGCTCGAGCTGCCATGGATGGCGCTTTTGCGTGTCCGCAGAGGGGGAAGCAGGTGCGCGGGGCCGGCTGGCGGAGTCCGATCCGGAAAAGCCGCCGACCCAGGCACCGAGTGCGCTCAGAGGGCCGCGCGCAGTGCCTCCGCCTTGTCCGTCTTCTCCCAGGTAAAGTCCGGCAGCTCCCTGCCGAAGTGGCCATAGGCCGCAGTAGCGCGGTAGATCGGCCGCTTCAGGTCGAGCATCTCGATGAGCCCCTTGGGCCGCAGGTCGAAGTGCTCGCCCACCAGCCTGGCGATGTGCTCGTCGCTGAGCTTGCCAGTACCGAAAGTGTTGATGGAGATCGAAGTCGGCTCCGCCACACCGATGGCGTAGGAGACCTGGATCTCGCAGCGGTCGGCGAGGCCGGCGGCGACGATGTTCTTGGCCACGTAGCGGCCGGCATAGGCCGCGGAGCGGTCGACTTTCGACGGGTCCTTGCCGGAGAAGGCGCCGCCGCCGTGGCGGGCCATGCCGCCGTAGGTGTCGACGATGATCTTGCGCCCGGTCAGGCCGCAGTCGCCCACCGGGCCGCCGATGATGAACTGGCCGGTGGGATTGATGTGGTAGCGGGTGTCCGCGTGCAGCCACTCGGCGGGCAGGACTTCCTTGATCACCAGGTCCATGATCGCTTCGTGGATGTCCTGCTGCGAGACATCGTCGGAGTGCTGGGTGGAGAGCACCACCGCGTCGATGGCCACCGGCTTGCCGTCGGCGTAGCGCAGGGTGACCTGGCTCTTGGCGTCCGGGCGCAGCCAGGGCAACACCTTGTGCTTGCGCAGCTCCGCCTGCTTTTCCACCAGGCGGTGGGAGTAGTAGATCGGCGCGGGCATCAGCACGTCGGTCTCGTTGGTGGCGTAGCCGAACATCAGGCCCTGGTCGCCGGCGCCCTGTTCCTTGTTCTCGCCCTCGTCCACGCCCATGGCGATGTCGCGGGACTGCTTGCCGATGGCGTTCAGCACCGCGCAGGAGGCGCCGTCGAAGCCGACCTCGGAGCTGTCGTAGCCGATGTCGAGGATCACCTCGCGGACGATGTGCTCCAGGTCGACGTAGGTGTTGGTAGTCACCTCGCCGGCGATCACAGCCATGCCGGTCTTGACCAGGGTCTCCACGGCCACGCGCGAGTTGGGGTCGTCCTTGAGCATGGCGTCGAGGATGGCGTCGGAAATCTGGTCGGCCATTTTGTCGGGGTGGCCTTCGGATACCGACTCCGAGGTGAAGATTGCATATTCGCTCATAAATCAGTCCTTCGTGATGTGGCGGCCAAACAGCCGCACCTGAACCTGGAAACCATTGCGCTGGGCGAGGTAGACGCCCGCGATATCGTCGAGACCGGCATCCGCCGCCCACCGGGTGAGTCGCGCCGGGTCGAAACCCAGCCAGAGGTCGCCGCAGTTTTCCCGCGCCCAGCCCTGGTCGTGGCTGCACAGGTCGGTGACCAGTACCACCGCGCCCGGTGCGAGGCAGCTGGCGACGTCGGCGAGCACCTGGCCGGGGTCCGGCGTGTGGTGCAGCACCATGTTGATGACGACGCAGTCGGCGGCGGCCCGCGGCAGGGCCGGGTTGCCGGTATCGCCGTGCAGGAATTCGATGTTGTCGACGCCGGCCTTGCCCGCGCGCTCGCGGGCCTGCTCCAGCATCGCCGCCTCGATGTCGAGGGCGATCACCCGCTCGAAGCGCGGCGCCAGCTCCAGCAGGAAGCGCCCGTCGCCGGGGCCCACCTCCAGCGCCAGCGCCCGCGAGGGCAGCGGCGCGTCCCGCAGCACCTCGGCCACGGTGCCGGCGTACTGGTCGTAGCTGGCGATCAGGTCCTGCTGCTCGCGGAACTTGTGGGCGTTGAGGCGGAAGAAATCGCGGGAGTTTTCCTCCCGCTGGCGATACAGGGCATCGAGTGCGCTGTCGACTTCCGCGGGCAGTTCGATGCGGTCCACCGCCTCGAACAGGGCGGTGCGCAGCTCTTCCAGCTCAGTCGTGTGGCCGGGCAGGGCACGGCGGTAAAAAATGGAGTTGCCCTCGCGCCGCGTCGCCACCAGGCCGGCGCCGGCGAGCACCTTGAGGTGGTGGCTGAGCGCCGGTTGGCGGATGTCGAAGATCGCGCACAGCTCGGAGACGCCGAAGGAATCCTCCCGCAGCACCCGCAACACCTGCAGCCGGAACGGGTCGCCGGCGGCCTTGAGCAGGCCGGCGAGCGCGCTGGTGTCCGCTGCCGCGGCCAGTTCAGGTGTGGCATCCATGAGGGGTTGGGCTGATTGCATGGCGAAGGAGTCTAGCAGGCAATCCGATCTATATCAAAAAATATTGATATTGTTTGTAGGAGCCTGCTACGCAGGCGATCCCGTTTGTAGGAACCCGCTATGCCCGAGCGCGGACCGGGGTGATCGTGCGCAGAGCGCGCTCCTACAGGTGCGGCGATGTCCGTGCGATTGTGCCGGGGCCGGATCGCCTGCGTAGCAGGCTCCTACACGATTGGCGCCCAGCCGCGACAGTGCCCAACAATTCACGCCCGCGGGGTTTGCCCCGGGCACCCCGTTATACGAAAATAGCGGCCTTTTTTTGACCAGACGCCCGCAAGCGCCCGGAGACCCCATGCCCGCTACCCGAATCCAACTCGCCAACGCCATCCGCGCCCTGTCCATGGACGCGGTCCAGAAGGCCAACAGTGGCCACCCCGGCGCGCCCATGGGCATGGCGGACATCGCCGAAGTACTCTGGAACGACTACCTGAGCCACAACCCTGCAAACCCGCACTGGCCCAACCGCGACCGCTTCGTGCTCTCCAACGGCCACGGCTCCATGCTGCTGTACTCCCTGCTGCACCTATCCGGCTACGAGCTGACCATCGACGACATCAAGAACTTCCGCCAGCTGCACAGCAAGACCCCGGGTCACCCGGAATACGGCTACACCCCCGGCGTCGAGACCACCACCGGCCCGCTGGGCCAGGGCCTGGGCAACGCGGTGGGCATGGCGATCGCCGAGAAAGCGCTGGCGGACCGCTACAACCGCGACGGCCACGCGGTCATCGACCACTACACCTACGTGTTCCTCGGCGACGGCTGCCTGATGGAGGGCATCTCCCACGAGGTGTGCTCCCTGGCGGGCACCCTTGGCCTGGGCAAGCTGGTCGCGTTCTACGACGACAACGGCATCTCCATCGACGGCGAAGTCGAGGGCTGGTTTACCGACGACACCCCGGCGCGCTTCCGCGCCTACGGCTGGCACGTGATCAACGACGTCAACGGCCACAGCTCCTCCGAAGTGAAAGCGGCCATCGAGGCGGCGCGGCAGGAGACCGGCAAGCCCACCTTGATCTGCTGCAAGACCATCATCGGCAAGGGCGCGCCCAACAAGGAGGGCTCCGAGTCCTGCCACGGCGCGGCGCTGGGCGCCGACGAGGTGGCCGCCACCCGCGTCGCCATCGACTGGCCCTACGAGCCCTTCGTGGTGCCGCAGGAGATCTACGCCGGCTGGAATGCCCGCGAAGCGGGCGCGCAAGCCGAGCAGAAGTGGCAGGCCGCCATGGACGCCTACGCCGCCGCCCACCCGGAACTGGCCGCCGAGCTGTCCCGCCGCCTCGCCGGCGAACTGCCGGAGGGCTTCAGCGAGCAGGCCCAGGCCTACGTGGAGCAGTGCCAGGCCGAGGGCGCGACCATCGCCTCGCGCAAGGCCTCGCAGAACTGCCTGGACGCCTACGGCCCGCTGTTGCCGGAACTGCTGGGCGGCTCCGCCGACCTCGCCGGCTCCAACCTGACCCTGTGGAAGGGCTCCAAAGGCCTCACCCATGACGACGCCAGCGGCAACTACCTGTTCTACGGCGTGCGCGAGTTCGGCATGGGCGCCATCGCCAACGGTATCGCCCTGCACGGCGGCTTCATCAACTACGGCGCCACCTTCCTGATCTTCATGGAATACATGCGCAACGCGGTGCGCATGTCCGCGCTGATGAAGCAGCAGTCGATCTGGGTCTACACCCACGACTCCATCGGCCTGGGCGAGGACGGCCCCACCCACCAGCCGGTGGAGCAGCTGGCCAACATGCGCACCACGCCGAACCTGAACAACTGGCGCCCCTGTGACACGGTGGAATCCGCCGTGGCCTGGAAGGCCGCCATCGAGCGCCGCGACGGCCCCACCGCGCTGGTGTTCTCGCGCCAGAACCTGCCGCACCAGCAGCGCGACGCCGCCCAGGTGGCGAATATCGCCCGCGGCGGCTACGTGCTGCGCGACAGCCAGGGCGCGCCGGAGGCCATTCTCATCGCCACCGGTTCCGAGGTCGGCCTGGCCATGGCCGCCGCGGACAAACTGACTGAAGCCGGCCGCAAGGTGCGCGTCGTCTCCATGCCCAGCACCGACGTGTTCGACGCCCAGGACGCCGCCTACCGCGAATCCGTACTGCCCTCGGACGTACTCGCGCGGGTTGCCGTGGAAGCGCTGGCCGCGGATTGCTGGTACAAGTACGTCGGCCTCGACGGCCGCGTCATCGGCATGACCAGCTTCGGCGAATCCGCCCCGGGCGGCGCGCTGTTCGAGGAATTCGGTTTCACCGTCGAAAACGTGGTCGCGGCCGTAGAAGACGTGTTGTTCGACTGATATCGACGCGACCGGGGGGAAGCAGGTGATACGGCTGGCGATCAACGGCTACGGCAGGATCGGCCGCTGCGTATTGCGCGCCCTGCAGGAGAGCCCGCTGCGCGAGCGCCTGCAGGTGGTGGCCATCAACGAGCTGGCCGACGCCCGCACCGTCGCCCACCTGACCCGCTACGATTCCACCCACGGCCGCTTTCCCGGAGAGTTGGCGGGTGATGAGCGACAACTCGTGGTCGACGGGCAACCCATCGTTCTGCTGCGCCACGAAAACATCGACGAACTGCCCTGGGCGGACCTCGGTGTCGACATGGTGCTGGAGTGCACCGGCGCCTTCACCGACCGCGCCACCGCGGAGCGCCACATCCGGCAGGGGGCGCAACGCGTGCTGTTTTCCCAGCCTGCACAGGCGGACGTGGACGCCACCATCGTCTTTGGCGTCAACCAGGACGAGCTGCGCCCGGAGCACACCATCGCCTCCGCCGCCTCCTGCACCACCAACGGCATCGTGCCGGTGATCCGCGCGCTCGCCGATACCATCGGCATCGAGAGCGGCACGATCACCACCATCCACTCGGCGATGAACGACCAGCCGGTGCTGGACGCCTATCACCACACCGACCTGCGCAAGACCCGCGCCGCCTTCGGCTCGATCATTCCCATCGATACTGGCCTGGCCCGCGGCGTGGAGCGGGTGCTGCCGGAGATGGCCGGGCGCTTCAGCGCGCAGGCCTTGCGGGTGCCCACGCTGAATGTCTCGGCCATGGACCTCACCGTGCAGGCCGGGCGCGACACCGATGTGGCGGCGGTGAACGCCGCGCTGGAGGCGGCCGCGCAAACGCGTTTCAGCGGCGTGCTGGGTTACACCCGCGAGCCGCTGGCCTCCTGCGATTTCAATCACGACGCCCGATCCAGTATCGTGGACGCCAGCCAGACCCGCGTCAGCGGCACGCGGCTGGTGAAAGTCCTGACCTGGTTCGATAATGAGTGGGCCTACGCCAACCGGATGCTGGACGTGGCCGACCACTGGACGCGACTCAAGGAGAAGTAAGCGATGTCCCTCAACGTCAAACTGATGCGCGACCTGGACCTCGCCGGCAAGCGGGTGCTGATCCGCGAGGACCTCAACGTGCCCATCAAGGACGGCGCCGTGAGTTCCGACGCGCGCATCCGCGCCGCCCTGCCGACCATCGAGGCCGCCCGCGACGCCGGTGCCAAGGTCATCCTGATGTCCCACCTGGGCCGCCCCACCGAGGGCGAGTTCGCCGCCGAGTTCTCCATGGCGCCGGTGGCGAAGCACCTGTCCGGCCTGCTCGGCCAGCAGGTCGCGCTGGTCGAGGACTGGCGCCAGGGGGTGGAGCTGGAAGACGGCGAGGTCGCCCTGCTGGAGAACGTGCGCTTCAACCCCGGCGAGAAAAAGGACGACGAGACGCTGGCAAGGGCCTATGCTGGCCTGTGTGAGATCTTCGTGATGGATGCCTTTGGCACCGCCCACCGCGCCCAGGCCTCCACCCACGGCGTGGCGAAGTTCGCCCCCGTGGCCTGTGCCGGTCCGCTGCTGGCGGGCGAGCTGGAAGCCCTGGAAAAAGCGCTGTCGAATCCCGCCCGGCCGATGGTCGCTATCGTCGGCGGTTCCAAGGTATCCACCAAGCTCACCGTGCTGGAGACGCTCTCCGAAAAGGTGGACCAGCTGATCGTCGGCGGCGGTATCGCCAACACCTTCCTCGCCGCGGCGGGCAAGCCGGTGGGCAAATCCCTGTGCGAGCACGACCTGGTACCCGCGGCACAGGCGCTGATGGAAAAGACCAGCATCCCCTTGCCGCCGGACGTGGTGACGGGTAAGGAATTCTCAGAATCCGCAGTCGCGCAGACCAAGTCCGCCGACGCGGTGGCCGAGGACGACATGATTTTCGATATCGGCCCCCAGGCCCAGGCGCAGATCGGCGAGATCCTGAAAAACGCCGGCACCATCCTGTGGAACGGCCCGGTCGGCGTGTTCGAGTTCGACCAGTTCGGCGGTGGCACGCAGGCGCTGTCCATGGCGATTGCCGCGTCCCCCGCCTTCTCGCTGGCTGGCGGCGGCGACACCCTGGCGGCAATTGACAAATACGGCATTGCCGATAAGGTTTCCTATATTTCGACCGGCGGCGGCGCATTCCTCGAGTACGTGGAGGGCAAGACCCTGCCCGCCGTAGCGATGCTCGAAGCACGCGCCGCCGACTGATCCCAGCTTACCCGGAGAATTACCATGTCACTCATCAGCTTGCGCCAGTTGCTGGACCATGCCGCAGAGCACGGCTACGGCGTGCCGGCCTTCAACGTCAACAACCTGGAACAGACCCGCGCCATCATGGAAGCGGCGGACAAGACCAATTCGCCGGTGATCATGCAGGCCAGTGCGGGCGCGCGCAAATATGCGGGCGCGCCGTTCCTGCACGCGATGATGGAAGCGGCGATGAAGGAATTCCCGCACATCCCGGTGGTGGTGCACCAGGACCACGGCACCTCGCCGGCGGTGTGCCAGCGCTCCATCCAGCTGGGCTTTTCCTCGGTAATGATGGACGGCTCGCTGGGCGAGGACGGCAAGACGCCGATGGACTACGACTACAACGCCGGGGTGACCAAGCTCGCGGTGGAGATGGCGCACGCCTGCGGCGTGTCCGTCGAGGGTGAACTCGGCTGCCTGGGTTCGCTGGAGTCCGGCATGGCGGGCGAGGAGGACGGCCACGGTGCCGAGGGCAAGCTGTGCCACGACCAGCTGCTCACCGACCCGGAAGAGGCCGCGCAGTTCGTCGCCGCCACCGGCGTGGACGCACTGGCGATCGCCTGCGGCACCAGCCACGGCGCCTACAAGTTCACCCGGCCGCCCACCGGCGACATCCTCGCCATCGACCGCATCCGCGAGATCAACGAGCGCATCCCCAACACCCACCTGGTGATGCACGGCTCCTCCTCGGTGCCGCAGGAGTGGCTGGAGATCATCAACCAGTACGGCGGCAAGATACCCGAGACCTACGGGGTGCCCGTGGAGCAGATCCAGGAGGGCATCCGCCACGGTGTGCGCAAGGTGAACATCGACACCGACCTGCGCCTGGCGTCCACCGGTGCCATCCGCCGCTTCCTGGCGGAAAACCCCGCCGAGTTCGACCCGCGCAAGTACCTGGCCAAGACCATCGAGGCCATGCGGGATATCTGTATCGCCCGCTACGAGGCCTTCGGCACCGCCGGCAACGCCGACAAGATCAAGGTCGTCTCGCTGGAGAAAATGCAGCAGCGTTACGACGCCGGGGAACTCAAAGCCAAGGTCAACTGAGTGTGCCCGGCGTGCTCCGCGCGCGACCTGCCTTTCGTGGGAACCCGCTCTACGCACGATCTGCTTTTCGCGGGAACACGCGCTACCCACGATCTGCCTGCTGTAGGAGCCTGCTACGCCGGCGATCAGGTTTCTGTAGGAGCGCGCTCTGCGCGCGATCGCCTGCGTAGCAGGCTCCTACAGTAGTGAGCAGCTCCGAGCTGGCACGGCTGCGCGCCTCGCTTCCCGCCTTCAGCGAGAGCGCGCAACCCTCACCCGAACTGCGCGACTTCCTGCGCGACTACCAGCTGGATTTCAGCGGCCACTACCCCGAAGCTTCCTACCGCGGTGGCCTGGTCGATTCCGGCGCATACCAGCTCATGCTGCACCGCTGGCTGCAGCCGGCCGCACGCGGCAGCCTGCTGCTGGTGCACGGCTACTTCGATCACTCCGGGCTGTTCGACAAGCTCGTCGCCTACGGCCTGTCGCGCAAGTACAACGTGCTGATCTTCGACCTGCCGGGCCACGGCCTGTCCAGCGGCGAACCCGCAGCCATCGGGGATTTTGCCGAGTACGCCCAGGCGCTGGCGGATGTGCTGGACGCCGCCAACCTGCCCGCCGACCGCCCGCTGTACGCCATCGGCCAGAGCACCGGCTGCTCCGCCCTGATGGAATTCGCCCGGCGCGAGCCCTGGCCCTTCGCCTCGGTGGCTTTCCTCGCGCCGCTGGTGCGCCCCGCGCAATGGGGTTTCGTGAAGTTCGGCTATACCCTCCTGCACCGCTTCAGCGACGGCATCGAGCGCAAGTTCAACCGCAATACCTCGGACGAGGATTTCCTCGCCTTCGTGCGCCGCGACCCGCTGCAGTGCCACCGCATATCGCTGCGCTGGATTGGCGCGCTGAAAAAATGGCTTGCTGGGTTGCCCGCCGTTGATCTCGGGGTCGGTCCGGTGCTGGTGGTGCAGGGGCAAAGGGACGGCACGGTGGACTGGCGCTACAACGTGCCGCGGGTGCTGGAGCTGTTCGCTGGCAGCGAGGTCTGCTACCTGCCGACGGCGGGACACCAGTTGGCCAACGAGAGTGCGGAGATCCGCGAGGTGTATTACGCGGCGCTGGATCACTATTTCAGTCACCGCCACGCGTAATCTGCGCGGAATACTGTAGGAGCCCGCTACGCGGGCGATCGCCTGCGTAGCAGGCTCCTACGGTTCGGGGGTTGCGCCTGTAGGAGCGCGCTCTGCGCGCGATCGCCCCGGTCCGCGTTCGGGCGTAGCGGGCTCCTACCGGGTTCGCGCCTGTAGGAGCGCGCTCTGCGCACGATCGCCTGCGTAGCAGGCTCCTACGTCAGCGCTGCAGCATCTGCTGGTATTTCTGCGCCCGCTGGTTATCGCCTATCTCCGCGCTGTACTGCGCGAGTGCCTGTACCACCTGCCGCTCATTCGGCGATTGCCGCAGCAGTTGCTCCAGCTCGCTGATCGCCTCCTGCGGCTTGCCCAGGTCGTGCAGGGCGATGGCGTAGACGAAGCGGTGGCGGATGCCCGTGGTTTCCAGCTTCGCGGCGCGGCCCAGGTAGTCCAGCGCCTTGTCCTTGTTGCCCGCTCGTGTCTCCAGCAGGCCCAGCGAGTGCAGCACGCTGCCGTTGTCCGGCGCGATCGCCAGCGCCTTGAGCAACAGCTCGCGCGCTTCATCGTCCTTGCCGCCGGCCCGCATCAGGTCCGCCAGGTTCAGGTAGGCGCCGACCATCTGCGGGTTGATGCGCAGGGCCTCGCGGTAGGCGGTTTCGGCGGCGTCGGCATCGCCGCGGTTGGCGTAGAACAGGCCCAGTTGCATCTGCACGCCGGGCATGTCCGCATCCTTGCCCAGCACCGAGACGTATTCGTTGAACAGCGCGGCGAGCTTGCCGGCCTGCTCGGGGGCGACCTGGTCCAGCGGCACCCCGGCGAGGCTGGCGGCGACATCCATGCGCACGGTGCGCACCGGGTCGTCGACCAGCGGCATCAGGATCGGGAAGCGCTGCTGCAGCGGGATGAAATCCATGGCGCGCACGGTGCTGGCGCGGATCAGGCTGTCGTCGTCGTAGACCAGCTGGGTGGCGGTCTGCAGTGCGTCGCGGCCGCCGGCGCTGCCCAGCGCCTCCATCGCGGTGGCCCGCCAGATCGGCGGGGCGGTGGTGTCTGCGGCCAGTTGCGCGATTAGCGGAACGCCGCGGTTGTCGCCCGCCGCCAACTGCGCCAGCGCCCGCGCCGGGTGGGTGGCGGTGTCGCGGAAGTTCACGCCGTGCTTGCGCAGGGCGGCCAGCGCCCAGTCCGGGCCCTTGTCCGTGTGGCACTGGTTGCAGGCGTTGGGCACGCCCAGCACCAGCGAGAGGTCCGGCCGCGGGATGCGCATGCTGTGGTCGCGGCGCGCGTCCACGCCCATGTAGGTGGTCTCGGGCATGTGGCAGTTGGCGCACTGCGCGCCCGGGCTGCCGGCCTCGTGGAAATGGTGGGCGGGCGTATCGAAAGTCTGCGGCCGGTGGCACTGGGCGCAGACCGCGTTACCCGGCGCGCGCAGCTTGCCGCTGTGGGGCTCGTGACAGTTGCTGCAGACCACGCCGGCCATGTGCATCTTGCTCTGCACGAAAGAGCCGTAGACGTAGTCCTCGTCGCGAATCTGCCCGTCGATGTAGTACAGCGGCGGTTCCGGTAGCGCCAGGCGGTGGGTGTCGAGCAGGTCGGCGCCGTAGTGGTAGTCGCCCAGGGTGCCGCGGCGGCTGTGGCAGCGTCCGCAGGCGTCGATTTGCGAGTTCGATTCCAGCGGTTCCACGCGGTGGGCGATCGGCTGGTCCCCGGCGAATTGCCACAGGCCGCGCTGGGCGAGGTGCACCGGCTGGGCGCCCCAGGGGTGACCCTCCAGTTTCCCGGCTTTCGCCAGGTCGACGTGCTTCTGGCCAGGGCCGTGGCAGGCCTCGCAGCTCACGTTCAGCTCCTCGTAGCGGGTATCGAAGCTGTGGGTGGCCGCATTGTAGTTCTTGTGCAGGTCGGTGCTGTGGCACTCGGCGCAGCGGGTGTTCCAGTTCTGGTAGGGCCCGGTCCAGTGCAGCGGGTCGCGGTAGTCGATCTTCTCGTCCGGGTAGAGGTGGTACCAGTGCTGGCCGCCCTGGTCCGCCGGGCGCGAGTCCCAGGCGATGGACAGCGCCTGCAGGCGGCCGCGGGACAGTGGCAGCAGGTATTGCTGCAGCGGGTAGTGGCCGAAGACGAAGGCGACTTCGAAGTCCGCCGGTTTGCCATCCTCGCCGTCCGTGCGCACCATGAACTTTTCGCCGTCGCGGTAGAAGCGAGTGGTGACGCCGTTGTATTCAAATGTCGTGCCGCTGAAGTCGCCCAGTACGGTTTTCTCGCCGGGTTCCTGCATGGCGAGGTCGTGGTCGGAGCCCTGCCATAACTGGAATTCTTCGGCGTGGCACTGGCGGCAGCTGTCGGAACCGGCGAACTTCTCCTCACCGGCGGCGCCGGCCCCGCAGGCGGCGAGCAGCAGGCCCAGCAGCAGTGATCGAATGGACAAGTTAAAGGCTCCCCGGAAGTCTGGGCACACATTAACCCAGATCGGTGCCGGCCCCAACCGCCGGCGCGCAGCCGTCAGGCGGGCAGCGCTGCCCGCCGGCGGCCACTGGGCCTGGGCGCGGGGATTTTCTGCGGCAGCGGGCACTGCCACAACTCGCGGGCCAGGGTCGCGGGCGTTTCCCGGCAACCGCCCGCCAGCCAGCGCGCGAGAGTCGCCGCCACGTCAGGGAAGTGAATCTCCGCGGTGAGGTGGCGGCTGGCCAGCCACTGCGAAAGTGCGCTGGCGTCGAATACCGGCGTGGTGCTGGCGTAGCCCAGCTGTTCCAGTGCCAGTGCGTTCGAGTGCTGCTCAATCTGCCCCGCCAGCGGTTTGGTCAGCACCGGCTTGCGCCACTGCAGGCACTCGCTGATCAGCTCGAAGCCGCTGTTGCAGATCACGCCGCCGCTGCCCGCGAGGCAGAGTTTGAAGCCCAGCACGTCCGCCTTGCGCCGGCTGACATTGCCGCGCTCTTCATCGACGAGTACAGGTGAATACTGCACGAAGCGGCGTTGGGGAAACTGCTGCAGGATCGCGGTTACCGCGTCCTGGTCCTCGAAGGGCAGGTACACCAGCAGGTACTCGCCGCGGCTGACCGGCAGGTCGGGCAGGTCCAGGATGGGCGGCAAGATGTTGTCTGAATAGGGGTGCCAGTGCAGGCCGATGGGGAGGTCCACCGGCGCGAAGCGCTGCAGGATCTGCTCCTGCAACCAGCTGCCACCGGAGCGCGGCGTCTGCTCGCCAAAGGCGTACTGGTGGCCAATGCCGATGACCCTGCGGCCCTGCCGGCGGGCGGCGTGGGCGAGCACCGGCTCGTAGTCGCAGACGATCAGTTCGTAGGGGTCGAGGTCCAGTTCGCGAATCTCGCGCATGAACCGCGGCAGGTTGTTGTTGCGCATCGTGGCGCCGTACTTGAGCTTGCCGGCGCGGGTGGTGAAGGACAGCCCGTGGCGGTGCTGGAAGTCACCGAACAATTGCATGTCGAACAGGCCCTCGCGCGGGCGCCCGGTGAACAGCCAGTCGACGTCGACCGCGTGGTCGCGCAGTGCGGTGGCCATGGCGCGGGCGCGGCTGATGTGACCCTGGCCCGTGCCCTGTACAGCGTAAAGTATTTTCAAGTTACCAGAGTCCCAGTTGCGCGGCGGTGGCAAGTGCGATGCCGCTGCCCATCAGGGCACCGGCCAGTGTGTCGCCGGGGAAATGTACGCCCAGCAGAATTCGGGAAAGTGCGACGGCTGCAGCCCACAGCAGCATGGGCGCGGCAGCTGCGCCGTAAACCAGCAGCAGGATGCAGGCCAGCAGGAAGGCACCGGAACTGTGCCCCGAGGGAAAACTGAACTGGTCGCTGGCGGTGATCAGGCTGCGAAAGCCGGGAACGGCCTCCTGGGGCCGCGGGCGGCGCAGGGAGTTCTTCACCAGCCAGTAGAGGCTGCGCTCGACGGCGAGAGCGCAGACCAGCAATGGCAGCAACAACTCGCCGCTCTCCGGGTCCAGGCTCATCACCAGCACCGGCACCAGCACGTGCAGGTAGCCGTCGCCGGAGCGCGACACCGCGCGCGCCAGTGGAATCACCGCGCGACGCTCTGTCTGCCGGAACAAGGTGGCGAACAGGCGCACTTCGAACTTCTGCAGTGATCCCAATATCTCCATAGCGTCAACAATGGGCTCGGGGGATGGCAACGCGGTTACAGCGCGGTGTATTTTTCGTGACAGCGGGCCCTGCCTTTTGGTGGTATGGACAGCCGGAAAGCGCCTTGTCTAAGATGCGTTTTTCCATGATCAGTCGCACACCGGGCCGCAGGGCCCAACAGCCGGAATTGCCATGAAACTAGGAATCCTCAAGACCGACGCGGTGAAGCCGGACTGGGCCGCCGTGTACGGCGAATACCCGGACATGTTCGTCGCGCTGCTGGGCCGCCTGGACCCGACGCTGGAGTTCGCCGTCTACGACGTGGAGGACGGCGAGTACCCGGCGGATATCGACGAGGTGGACGCCTACCTGATTACCGGCAGCAAGTCCTCGGTGTACGAGGACAAGCCCTGGATCAAGAAGCTGATGGAATTCGTGCGCGAACTGGACGCGCGCAAGAAGAAAATCGTCGGCATCTGTTTCGGCCACCAGCTGGTCGCCCACGCGCTGGGCGGGCGCACCGAGAAATCACCCAAGGGCTGGGGACAGGGCCTGCACACGCACACCTTTTCGCGCCGGCCCGCGTGGCAGGACGACGAGGACGCCGAACTCGATATCCTCGTCAGCCACCAGGACCAGGTGGTGAAAAACGCAGTCGGCGCCGAGGTGCTGGCCGGTTCGGAGTTTTGCGAAAACGCGGTGGTGCAGGTGGGCGATCACATCCTCACCTTCCAGGGCCACCCGGAGTTCGTGCCCGGCTATTCGCGGGAAATCATGGAATACCGCCGCGAGATGATCGGCGAGCCGGTCTACCAGGCGGGCATGGCGTCGCTGGCGCGCAAGCCCGAAGGTGAGCGCGTGGGCCGCTGGATACTGAACTTCCTGCGCTCCTGAGGTGTCGGCGGCAGTGCCGCCACGCGCCGTCGCGGCTAGAGCTGGGCGCTGATCAGATCGACAGCGCGGGAGACTTCCTCCGCGGGCATTTCCCCCTCGTCGAAATACAATACCTTGCCGCTGGCGTCGACGACGACCAGCGCGGCAGTCTTCTTCTGCAGGTCCCACTTCTGCTGGCCCAGGCCCTCGGCGTCCACCACCAGTATGGCCTTGGGGTTCTGCCGCTTGTTCTTCTCGATCTCGCCGACCACCAGCCCGGAGGTGCCCCACAGGGCGTCGTCGGCGTTGACGATGGTGGTGACTGGCACCACGTCCTCGGACAGGCCCGCGGCCTTCAGGGCCTTGAAAAAGTCAGCGTGATACTGGTCGATGCCGGCGCGCGCCGCGAGGTATTCGATGACCTGCACCTTGCCGGCCAACTTTTCCGTACTCCAGGGTACGAAGGCGGTCTCGTCGCCCTCCAGCACGCACTCGCCATCCTTCTGGATGGTCAGCGAGGGCAGCGCGGTATCGACTGCGATGGCGGCGTTGATGGCGGGGCTGGCGCAGGCCAGCACCAGGGCGAGCAGTAAAGTGCGCTGCATCGGCGGGTGTCCTCCGTTGACGTTATTCTGTTTTTCCGACCGTGGCCATCCAGTCTATTCACTTTGGCCGGGCGGGTGGTTTTGCGACGATATGCATAATAGTCCGCTATGTGCAGACTGCCAGAAACCGAGGGAGTTGACGACGTGAAAAAAACCATGAGCTTTGCCACCATCCACATGGGTGTCGCCTTCAGCGTGGGTTACGCCATGACCGGCGATGCGCTGGTCGGTGGCGCGCTGGCCCTGGTTGAACCCGCCTGCAATACCGTGGTCTTCTATTTCCACGAAAAAGTCTGGAACCGGATAGGCACCGCGCCGGACGCCGGCACGGGCGGAGGCATGGTGACGGCCTAGGCGTCAGTCCTCGACAGCGAACCTGGTCTGCACCAGGAATTCCATCTGGCAGGGTTTGCCGGAACAGCGCGGCGGCTTGAAGGCGGTATTGAACAGGATCGCCTCGATCACCTTCGTCATCCTCTCGTCGGGGGTCTGGTAGACGGAAACGGTGGTTCGTCCAGCATGTAGTTCTTGTCGGCGTGGGCCGCGGAGCCGAGGCTGCCGAGCAGCAGTGACAGTAACAGTGCCGAAGTCCGTGGCATGGTTCATACCTCCTGGTTGTAGGACGATTCTCCGTATTCGGGGCAGTGTTCCACCGGTTCGGGCTGGTGCGGGTTGCGCCGGCTTTCGACCAGCCAGCACTCATCGAAAATCGAGCAGTAGCAGTAGCTGAGCGAGCTTTCTGCATCGGCAACCACGCGTTGAAAATAGCGCACCCGCTCCGGGTTCCTGGTGCTGAGCATGGTGATGCTCTCGCCGGGGCTGACGACCCGGTTGCTGATGAAGTTGCGCGATATATCCTCGAGGGCGCCGGCCTCGCCAGCCAGTTCCGCCAGATTGCGCACCGGCTGGCCCGCAATGACCAGGCGCAGCTGGCCCACACGGGCCGGCCCTACGCCGACATTGGTAAAACGGATCGAGAAGTTCGCGTCCTCCGCGGATACGTGGTCATCGATGGTGAGTTGCAGGAAAGGCCAGACCGAAGCCGCGGTCTGCTGCCGAACCGCCGCCGACTCCGTGATGGCGGCGTACAGTGCGATGGCGCCGACCAGGATGCCGATGACGGCGAGCACGTTCTGCCACAGGGCGAGCCTGACGAAGGTGCGCTCGAGTCCCGGGCCAACGCCGGGCGGAGTCTGTTGCGGGCTGTCCGGTGTGTCTTCCATCCGCCTGCTTACTGGTCCCGGATCTTTGCCTGCATGTGGGCCAGGTAGTCGTCCAGTTCCTCCTCGTTGGCGAACACCGTCATGTCCGGCAGCGCCTTGAGGATTTCAAATACCTTTTCGATGTGCGGCTTGCGGTTGGCTGCGGCGAGGGTGCGACCGCCGCTGTGCACCTGCTTGGCCGCCTTGAAGATGACCCGCAGTCCCGCCGAGCTGATGTAGTCGAGATCGCGCATGTCGAGCACCGTGAGCTGGTGGCCCTCGTCGACTACCGCCTGCAGTCGCTTCTCGAAATCCGGCGCCGTGTCGGTGTTCAGTGCGCCGTCGAGGAGAACCCTGGCGACGGAGTTTTCCTTGTCCAGCTGGACCGTGGTGGTCAATGACATCGCGATTTTCCTGTTTGCCCCGGTAAATTCAGTGTTATCTGCCCCGGCAGGCGCCGTGCAACCGGCTGCGGCTAGCTGCAGCTCGACCCGCAGGATGTTCTGGCCGTGCTCGCGGCGGTACTGCTGTCGCTGGCTGAGGCTGGCGATCAAGTGTACACCAAGCCCGCCGATGGCAGCATCGCCGATGGGGGCGTTGAGCGGTGCGCGTACCGCATCCAGCAGCGGGTTGAACGGGCGGCCGCGATCGCGCGCCTCGAAGCTGATCCTGTCGCCGGCGCACACCAGTTGCAGGCCGATCTGCTCGCCGGCGGGCAGGCCGGCGTACTTGTCGATATTGGTGACCATCTCCTCGGCCACCAGCTTGAGGTCAGCCGCGGTCTCCGGGTGGATTGCCCAGCATTCGCAGGCCCGGTCTATCCAGGCCAGCACGCGGCTGGTTATACCTGGGCCGGGCGCGAAGCTGTCGCTCGCATCGGGCCAGAATCGCAGCAGCATCAGCGTGATGTCGTCGTGTTGCGGCGTCTGCCCTGCGTGCTCGTCCAGCGCCTGCAGGATGCGGGCGCCGGTGGTGCCCACACTGTCGCCGCCGCCGCGCAGCAGGGCATTCAGGCGCTCCACGCCGAACATGTTGCCGTCGGCGTCGAAGGCTTCCTCGACCCCGTCGGTATACAGCGCGAGGCAGTCGCCGGCCGCGAGCTGCAGCGCGTTGGCGCTGAACTCCAGGTCTTCGGCGAGCCCCAGGGCCGGCCCGCTGGCCTGCTCCAGTTCCCTTACAGCTTCGCCGCGCAGCAGGCTGGGAGCCGGGTGTCCGGCGCTGGCAAAACGCAGCTGCCCGCTGCGAATATCGATAACGCCGAGGAACAGGGTGAGGAACATGCAACTCGGGTTGTCGCGGGCGAGCAGCCGGTTGAGTTCGGCGAGCACCTGTTCGGGTTCGTGCAGCGCGCCGATCAGCTGCTGCAGCAGGGCGCTGGCGCGGGCCATGAACAGTGCGGCGGGCACCCCCTTGTCGGAGACGTCGCCAATGCCGAACCACAGCTTGTCGTCGCTGCGCTGCCAGGTGTAGAGGTCGCCGCCGACGGTGCGCGCCGGTATCACCTGCGCCCACAGGCTGGCGCAGCCCTCGTCGAGGCGCGCCTCGCCGCCGCCGGGCAGCATGGACATCTGTATTTCCCGGGCCACGGCGAGTTCGCCCTCCAGCCGGCTGCGGCTGGCGGTGGCGTTGGCGAGGTCGCGGATATAGGACTTCAGGTCGCGGTTCATGCCGGTGAAGGCGTTGAGCAGCCGGGCGATCTCGTCGTTGCCGCGGGCCCGCGGCAAGGGGTAGTCCATCTCCCCGCGGCCGATGTGCTCGGCGGCCCGGGTGAGTTCGCGCAGTGGACGGGTCTGGCGCGAGGTGATCAGGTAGACGGCCAGCGCCATCAGCAACAGCGTAATGCCGCTGATCAGCGCGGTTTTCACCTCGTAGGCGTGCAGCGGGGCCAGCACCTCGCCCTGGTCGTACACCAGCGCGATGGGCCAGCCGGTGGCCTGCAAGCGTCCCATGCGCAGGGTGCAGATGCCGTCGCCCTCGGGGCAGGGGATGTTCGCACTGGCGGATTCGCCGTCGAGCGCGCGCTGGAACAGGCCCGGCCAGGAGGGATTGTCCATACCCTTGCCCCGGACCTCGGAGTAGTGCTGCATGACGTTGCGCTGGCTGCGCGAGCTCATCAGCACGCCGGCGCGACTGAACAGCAGGCTGTAGCTGTTATCGCCCGCGTGCAGCTGGGCCAGCACGTGCTGCAAGTCGGTCAACCGCACGTCGGCGGTGACCACGGCGTAAAGCGAGCGACCACCGCCCGGCTCGGGCCGGAAGACCGGCACCGAGAATGTGGTCATGTCGGTCTCGCCGCCGCCGCGGTCGTAGTAGGGCTCGGACCAGCCCGCCTCGCCGGTGGTCGCCGGCTCCCGGTACCAGGGCTGTTGCAGGTAATCCGCCTCGCTGCTGCTGAGGTCGGCGTAGCTGATGGCGCCGTTGTTGCGATAATAGTAAGGGGCGAAGGCCGGACGGCCCTGCTCGGGGTCCGGGCTCAGGGCGATGGCGGCGCCGAAGATCTCGTGGTTGTTGGCCACCACGTCGTGCAACATGTCGCGCAGGTCGTCGCGGCTGTAGTCCTGCCGCTTGAGAATCTCCCCGAGGAAACGGGTCGCCCCCTCGATGCCCGAGAGCCAGTTCTCGAGGTCGTCGATCACCGCGCGGGACTCGTCGGCGGATTCCTTGACCACGCGCTGCAGGATTTCCTGGCGGGAGAGCTGGTAGTCCAGCAGCATGCCCGCGCCAACGATCAGCGCGGCGCAGGCGGTGAGGCTGACAATGAGCCGGGTGCCGAAGCTGTTCATCCGGCCCGTCCGCCAGTGTTACCAGGTGCCGGTATTGGGCATCGAGGCCCAGGGTTCCTGCGGCGGCAGTGAGTCGCCGGCCTGCAGCAGCTCGATGGAGATGCCGTCGGGCGAGCGGATGAAGGCCATGTAACCGTCGCGCGGCGGCCGGTTGATGGTGACGCCCTTGTCCATCAGGCGCTGGCAGGCGGCGTAGATATCCTCCACCCGGTAGGCGAGGTGGCCGAAGTTGCGGCCTCCGGTGTACTCCTCCGGGTCCCAGTTCCAGGTGATTTCCACCAGCGGGGCGGAGTTTTCCTTTGCCTTGTCCACATCGCCGGGGGCCGCGAGAAACACCAGGGTGAAGCGTCCGCCCTCGCTGTCGTGGCGCTTTACCTCCACCAGGCCCAGTTTGTTGCAGTAGAAGTCCAGGGTTTCGTCGAGGTCGCGTGCGCGCACCATGGTGTGCAGGTAGTTCATCATTCAATCTCCGGGCGGGCGTAAAGTATGGGCGTTGGTGTCCGCGGGCTTGTCATAAAGGTTGTCATGCGTGTTTTCATGAGAGCGGTCATGAACACGGTCGTGCGAGTGGCCATGAAAGTCGTCATGGTAGAAGTGCGCCGGGCATCCGACAAGTCCGGCTCTTCCGCTGCCACCCCCCTGCCGGGTTACAATGCCGGCCTTTTGCCGGAGTCAGTCTATCCATGTGGTTCAAGAACGTCAGGGCCTATCGCCTCACCTCTCCCTTCGATCTCAGCCCGGAGCAGCTCGGCGAATTGCTGGCGACCCGGGGCTTCCAGCCCTGCGCGAAGTCGCAGGCGCTGTCGCTGGGCTGGGTACCCCCGCTGGGCGGCGAGACCGAGGCGCTGGTACACGCTGCCGGCGGGCGCATCCTGCTCAAGCTCAAGCGCGAGGAAAAGCTGCTGCCCTCCACGGTGGTGCGTGAGCAACTCGAACAGAAAATCGCCGTCATCGAGGAGGAGCAGGCCCGCAAGGTGTACCGCAAGGAGCGCCTGACCCTCAAGGACGAGATCATCCAGGACTGCCTGCCGCGGGCCTTCACCCGTTCCGGCGCAGTCTTTGCCTACATCGATACCCGCGCCAACTGGGTCTTTGTCGACGCCAGCAGTGCGGCGCGCGCCGAGGAGCTGCTCAACCTGCTGCGCGAGTGCGTGGGCAATTTCCCGGTGGTGCTGCCCCAGGTCAACCAGTCGCCCGCCGCCTGCATGACGGGCTGGCTGGCCCACCAGAGCCTGCCCGACGATTTCGCCCTGGGCGAGGAGTGCGAGCTGCGCGAGCCCGGCGAGGAGGGTGGCGTGGTGCGCTGTCGCGGTGTCGACCTGCTCAGCGAGGAAGTGGAGATGCACCTCAATGCCGGCCGCCAGGTGGTCAAGCTGGCGCTGGACTGGGAGGAACGGGTCTCACTGCTGATGGCGGAGGACCTGTGCCTGCGCCGGCTGAAATTTTCCGACGAACTGGTCAAGGAAAACGAGGACATCCCCGAGTCGGAGATGGCCGCGCGCATGGACGCGGACTTCGCGCTGATGTCGGACGCGATCACCACGCTGCAGGAGCGGGTGCTGGCGCTGTTCGGCGGCGAGGTGGAGGCGGGGTAGGAGCCTGCTACGCCCGAGCCCGGACCGAGGCGATCGCGTCCTGTAGGAGCGCGCTCTGCGCGCGATCGCCTGCGTAGCAGGCTCCTACCTCGCGAAGCGCAGTAGGGCATCCCCGGTAAGGCGATATCCGGTCCACTCGTCCATGGCCACCGCGCCGCAGGCCTCGTAGAACCTGATCGAGGGCTCGTTCCAGTCCAGCACGTTCCACTCGTAGCGGGCGCAGCCCTCGGCCACGGCCTTGCGCGCGAGGTACTGCAGCAGCGCCTTGCCGGCGCCGCAGCCGCGATGTTCCGGCGAGACGTACAAGTCCTCCAGAAACAGGCCGTATTTACCCTCCCAGGTAGAGAAGTTGTAGAAATACAGGGCGAAACCGACCGGTTCGCCCTTCAGCTCGCAGATCACCGCGGCCGCCCCGCGTGCGCCCTCGCCGAACAGGGATTCGCGCAACTGCGCCTCGTCGGTTTTCACCTCGTGCAGGGCGCGCTCATAGCTGGCGAGTTCGCGCACGAAGTGGAAAATCAGCGCCGAGTCATCGGCGGTGGCCGGGCGGATGTGGATATCGGTCATGCTCAGTCGCGGTCCCAGTAACGTGTCATTTCGAGGTAGAGGAAGGAGGCGCTCCAGGTGATCAGCACCAGCCCGGTCAGCGATTCCAGACCCGTGAGGTAGCGCAGGTTGCCGACCGGGTGGATGTCGCCCACGCCCAGCGTGGTGTACATGGTAAAGGAAAAGTACACGTAGTCGAGAAAGCCGCCCTGCATCCTGCCCGCCAGGTCTCCCCAGCCCTCGGCGTTGTCCATGAAGTAGTAGGCCAGCGCGAAAATCCACACCTCCACGGTATGCGCCGTGAGCGCCGCGAATACGCCCAGCACGATGCGCAGGCGGTGGCGCAGCTTGAGTCGCGGCAGCAGTACGGTGAACTGGTAGAGAAATTCGTAGTGGATCACTACGGCCATCGCAATCACCAGCAGGTTCACTGTGACTATCAGCAGCATATCGACTTCCCCACGGGTATTGCCGGCATTCTATAGGATTTACTGCCGGTAAGTACTGCCGCCTCCGACTGCGGGAACTGGCGATCCTTGCAAGTAAGGACTAACCTTCAACGGCAGTTCCGGAACCTATGCACGGGGTAAATTAAAACATGAAAATCAAACCACTGATTCTGACCGCCAGCGCAGCTGTACTTGCACTCTCACTCGCTGGTTGCAGCAAAGAGGATATGGACTCCGCGAAATCGTCCGTCTCCGAGGCCGCGGATACCGTCAAGGAAACGACCACGGATGCAATGGACGCCACCAAGGAAACCATGTCCGACGCCAGCGATGCCGCCAGCGACGCCTGGGAGGACACCAAGGACGCCGCCAGCGATATGGCCGACGACGCGGGCGATGCCATGGACGACGCCGCCGATTCTGCAGGCGACGCGATGGACGACGCCGCTGACCAGGCCGATGAAATGATGGATGACGCCGGCGATGCCATGGATGACGCGGCAGACGACGCGAAGGATGCCGCCGAAGAGGCCAAGCAGAAAGCCGAAGACGCCATGCAGTAAGGGTTGCGCTAACGCATCCCTACCCGCGGGGCCTCAAAGGCCCCGCATTTCGTTCAATTCCCCGAACTCAGTCCGCTGCGCCGGGCATCAGCTTGTGCAGCACCGCGGTCATCCCCTCGACGCCGGCAGCGATGGTCGGCTGTGCGTCGGGCGCGAACCCGGCCGAGTGCAGGCTGGGCAGGGCGACCTCGCCGGCTTGCGCAGCCTTCACCCGTGCCGGGTCCACCGCGCCCAGCCACAGCAACAGCGTCGGCACCTTCTCTGCCGTGCGGCCATAGCGGCCGAAATCCTCACCGCCCATCGAGGGGGTGGCGTCCAGCACCGAGTTCTCGCCGAACTCCTGCCGAAGCACGGGAATCACCCTCTCGACCAGCGCCGGCGTGTTGTACACCGCGGGGGTGAACTCGTCCTTCACCGACACGTCGGGCAGGCGATTTTCCGGCATGCCGGCGACTCGCGCCTCGCCCTGGCTGATCTCGCGGATGCGCCGCAGCAGGAATTCGCGGGTGGCGTCACCGTAGCTGCGCACGGTCAGTTGCAGCTTTACCTCGTCGGGAATGATGTTGTGCTTGGTGCCGCCGTGGATCGACCCGACGGTGACCACTGCCGGTTCCTGCGGCGGCAGCTCGCGGCTGACGATGGTCTGCAGGGTGGTGACGATGCGCGCCGCGATGACGACGGGGTCCACGGTCGAGTGGGGATAGGCGCCGTGCCCGCCCCTGCCATACACGGTGATGTCCACGGAGTCGACATTGGCCATGGCGTAGCCGGAGACATAACCGAAGATACCGGCAGGCAGGCTGGCGTTGACGTGCATCGCCAGGTTGTAGTCCGGCACGCCGAAACGCTGGTACAGGCCGTCAGCGAGCATCGCCTTCGCGCCGCCGCCGACCTCCTCGGCAGGCTGGCCGATCAGCATCAGCGTGCCCCGCCAGTCGTCCCGCTGTGCCGCCATCCGGCTGGCGACACCCAGCAGCATGGTCATGTGCACGTCGTGGCCGCAGGCGTGCATGACCGGCACCGGCTCGCCGGCCGGGTCTGTCGCGGTGACGGTGCTGGCGAAGGGCAGGCCGGTGTTTTCCCTGACGGGTAGCGCGTCCATGTCGGCGCGGTACATCACCATTGGCCCCTTGCCGTTGCGCAACAGCGCCACCACACCGTGGCCGCCCACCTCGCGGGCAACCTCGTAACCCATGGCCTCCAGCTCGCGCGCCAGGTAGGCGGAGGTGTTCACCTCCTGCCGCGACAGCTCGGGGTGCTGGTGCAGGAAGCGGTAGTGCTCCATCAGCTGCGGCGTGGTCAGCGCCGTGGTCGCGGCGCCCGCGCCGCAGGAAATCAGTATCGACAGCAGCATCACGGCTGGGGAGAGCCTGGCCATGGGTGGACTCCTTGTTTGAACGAGAGTTGATTTAGGACCGATAACGGGTCGAGCGGGGTTTCCCGTCGCCGGGGGGAGATGCAACTAGCCTAGCAGAATCCATACCGGTATTGCGCGCACGGCGGGATTCGCCCGCCCGGGCAGCGCCCGGGGGTCCAGGGGAGGTGTGGTGGCGCTTGTTGAACATGATAATAACATGATAATGTAATTATAATTCATCCATCTTCCGGCGACTGTCATGCTGGCGATTCTCGAGGCCGGGAAAGCGGGCCTGTTCGGCCGCGCTCACTGGCTCAACAACCTGGTAGCAGGTGTCATTGTCGGCGTGGTCGCACTGCCGCTGGCGATGGCCTTTGCCATCGCCTCCGGTGCCAAGCCCGAGCAGGGCCTGTACACGGCGATCGTCGCCGGCGTCGTGGTCTCCCTGTTCGGCGGGTGCAGGCTGCAAATCGCCGGCCCCACCGGCGCATTTATCGTCGTGCTCTCGGGAATTACCGCCCGCTACGGCATCGAGGGCCTGCAACTGGCCACCATGATGGCCGGCGCCATGCTGATGCTGCTCGGCCTGTCGCGGATGGGCGCGATCATCAAGTTCATTCCAGACCCGGTGATCGTCGGCTTTACCGCCGGGATCGGGGTCATCATCTTCGTCGGGCAGTGGCCCTATTTCTTCGGCCTGCCCGCGGTCAGCGGGGATCACTTCCATATCAAGCTGTGGCACCTGCTGCAGGCGCTGCCCGAGCTGGACCCGACTACCACCGCCCTCGCAGTCGTCTCGCTGCTGGTCGTGCTGTACAGTCCGCGGCTGCCCGGGTTCGGGCGCGTCCCCGGGCCGCTGACTGCGCTGGTGCTCGCCACCGGCCTGCAGATGATCTTCGGGTTTCCCGGTGTGGCGACCATCGGCAGCGCCTTCGGCGGAATCCCGGCGGGCTTGCCGGATTTCTCGGTACCGGAAATCAGTGGCAGCCGGATCATCGAACTGATCGGGCCGGCCTTCACCATCGCGATGCTGGGGGCGATAGAGTCGCTGCTGTCCGCGGTGGTGGCCGATGGCATGGCCGGCACCCGCCACGACTCCAACCAGGAACTGGTCGGCCAGGGGCTTGCGAATATCCTCGCCCCGCTGTTCGGCGGGTTCGCCGCTACCGGCGCCATCGCGCGCACGGCGACCAATATCCGCAACGGCGGCAGCAGCCCGCTGGCCGGCGTGGTGCACTCGCTCACCCTCATCCTGATCCTGCTGGTGCTGGCGCCGCTGGCGGTGAACATCCCGCTGTGTGCGCTGGCGGCGATCCTGTTCGTGGTCGCCTGGAACATGAGCGAGGCCAGGCACTTCGTGAAGATGGCGCGCCGCGCGCCGCGGGCCGATGTGGCCATCCTGCTCATCACGTTCTCGCTGACCGTGTTCGCCGACCTCGTGGTGGCGGTCAATATCGGGGTGATACTCGCGACCCTGCATTTCCTGCGCCGCATGGCGACCAGCGTGGAAGTGCGCCTGGCGACGGAGCAGGAGCTGTCGCGGGAATTTGCCCACCGCGGCGTGCTGCGCCTGCCGCCCGGGGTCCTCGTGTTTGCGGTGGAGGGCCCGTTTTTCTTCGGCGCGGTGGAAAATTTCGAACGCGCGCTGGCGGGAACCCATAGCGACCCGCGCATCCTCGTCATCCGCCTGCGCTGGGTGCCGTTTATCGACATCACCGGCCTGCAGACACTGGAAGAAGTAATCCGCGACCTGCAAAAACGCGGGGTGCGAGTGATGTTATCCGGCGCCAATGAGCGGGTCTGCGGCAAGCTTCGCCGGGCGGGCCTGCTGGACCTGGTTGGCGAGCAAAATAACTTCAGTGATTTCGATCAGGCGCTGGAGGCGGTCCAGCAATGGGCGGACCAGTCACCCGGTGGCGACGGCGGTCCGGCCATGACCATCGAGGAATCGACCAGCGCGATGCTGGAAACCAGCCGCGAGTACCTGCAGCGCTCCACGCAGCAGCGCAGCAAGGGGGAATAGCTGCTTAGCGCCTGATCTTGGGATTGTGGCCCGGCGGTTCGTCGCCGTAACTGACACCGTGTTTCTCCAGGTATTCCCGTATCAGCTGCCGCACTACCTGCGAGGGTGTCAGGTCCTGGGCCGCACAAAGCTCCTCCAGGGCCTTCTTTTTGCGCGGATCCATCAGTACGGTGAAACGGGCGGTCTTGCTTTCCACGGGCGGGGCAACTGTGTTCCAGGATGATAATCGAATGTTAATTCAATTAGCATCCTGGAAAAAGCGCCAGGCTGCGGTTACTCCCGTCGGGACACGGCGGCGTGTCGGGTCCGCACCCCGGTGGATCCACAAACCGGAGCACCCGGAACCGGAAGGCGGCCGCCCACCGTTTCCGCAGTGCTACGACGTTGTCGTGAGGCCTCTACGGCCGCGGCACCCCAGCGCCGCCAGCGCGGAGCTGAACAGCCACAGGGAGGCCGGCAGGGGCACCGCCTGCAGTGACAGGTCACCGGAAAACTGCACTGGCCCGCCGCTGCCATCCAGCAGGCGCAGCGTGCCCGAATTCGAGGTGGCGCCCACACCGTCCGCCTGTGTATCGCCGATCTCCAGCAGCCGGAACTCGATACTGCCGCTGACCGGCCCCAGGCCGCTGAGGTCGACAAAGCTGTCCAGTGCGGTGCTCCCCGGCTGTACCAGCGTGGCCAGGGGGGCCAGGAACCCGTCGAGGCTGGTGTACAGCCCCAGTGTGCCCGGCCCCGTGTTGGATGCCCGGGTGGTGAGCTCCAGCCCGTCCAGGCTTGCCAGGTAGTCCGGGTCTATCTCCAGGGTGAAGCTGAGGTAATCGCCCGTGTCCGCACCGCCCCAGCCGTTGCTGCTGAAGGAGTCGCCGCCCGAGGTGGCACCGAGCCCGCCGCCGCGGCTGAGCACCGCCGAACTGACGCCGGTGGCGGTGGCGCCCGCCATCGCCAGCTGGTCCCCCGGCTGGCCGGCCATGGTCCACGCCGCGATAGTGGCCGCCTGTGAGCCCGCGCTGGCGAATACGAGTGCCGCCACTGCGAGTGTGCTGAGTTTATTCATTGAACATCTCCCTGTTCTTGCTGAGTCCGTATGATGGTATTGCCGTGCGATTCCAGACTACGCGAAGCGGCTGCACAGAGGTGATGCCTGTCCGGGATATGATGGATTTTCGGGTGAGGCCGGGCGCCTGTGATAGGCTTGCAGCGGCAGCCGGCGGCGGCGAGACACGAGGTAAACAGGATGCGGGAACAGCACTACGCGGGATTCTGGATTCGCGTGCTCGCCTCGCTGATCGACACGGTGATCCTGCTGGTACTGTCCAGCGTCTGCCTGGGCCTGTTCTACGGCATGCGGACCATCGACCAGCTGCTGGCACAACAGAACCCCTGGGTTTCCCTCCTGAACTGGGTGCTGCCGATTGCGCTTACCGTCTTCTTCTGGGTGCGCTACCTCGGCACGCCGGGCAAGCTGCTGCTGGGCCTGCACGTGGTGGATGCGGAGACTGGCGCACCCCTGCGCACGCCGCAGGCCATCGGTCGCTACCTCGGCTACTACGTCTCGCTACTGGCCCTCGGGCTTGGCTTCATCTGGGTGGCTTTCGACAGCAGGAAGCAGGGCTTTCACGACAAACTCGCCGGTACCGTGGTCATCCACGAGCGGGGACGCCAGGCGCAATCGCAAAAAATGTAGCGCGCCGGCTCAGTCGCCGCGCCAGAACGGCCCCGCCCGCTGCATCGCCCGCCACACCGGCTGCCCGGCGCGGTTGCACTGTACCTCGCGCGCCTGCGACCAGTCCTGCACCAGCAGCAGGGATTCGCTGGCCAGGGTGCGCGGCCGCAGGCTGGCCATGAGCATGCGCGCCACTACCGCGTCGTTGGCCTCGCCCAGCCGGTCCTGCAGCGTCCCGATCACCGCGAGGTAGCGCTCCACCCGCGGCCCCTCCCACAGGCCGGCGAAGAACTCCATGGCGTAGCGGGTTTTCTTGCCGCGCTTGCGCAGGGTGTGGCGCTCCTCCTCGGACATGCGCGACAGCGGGCGCGCGTCGGCCAGCAGGTCGCGGTGGGCGCGGTCCAGCGCCTGCGCGGCGAAGCCCGCCAGCGGCATGTCGAACATCTCCGGGTTCTCCTTCTCCAGCGCCAGCAGCCAGCGCTGGAACTGCAACATCAGCCGGGTGTAGCGCGCGCTGTCGAACAGGGTCTGCGCCTCAGCGGTGGCGCGGCGCCGCTCGCGCAGGGCCAGCCTGCGCAGGCGGGACAGGTCCGCCCGGGCGCGCGGGTTGGCGGCGGCTACCAGCGGCAGGGTTTCACTGAGGAATACATGCCAGTCGCGCGCCGGCGCCAGCCGCAGCTGGAACCAGCGCAACTCGCCGTTGAATGCCTTGCGCTTGTCGTAAGGCAATTCGGACTTGAAGGCGCGCAGCGCGGCGCGGATGCGGCGAATGGCCACGCGCGCCTGGTGCACGCCGCCGGGCCTGCCTTCCAGGGTGGGCTGCTGGTTGTTCTGCAACTGGGCCAGCGCCTCGCCGAGAATATGCCGGAAGGCTGTGCCCACGCTCATCTCCCGCGCCAGCACCACGCCCTGTGACTTGGCTGCATGGGTGCGCAACGCGGGGCGCGCCAGCGCATAACCGCGCTGTGCCTTGGTCTGGTAGAGGGGGTGCAGCTCGATTTCCTCGCCGAGTTCGACCAGGAAATCCAGCAGCTGCAAAGGGCTGCCCTGCAACATCTCGAACTCGGCCTCGCGCACCGCTTCCTCGCGCGCGGTGGTGCCGTGCCCGGTCAGCTTGCCGATATCGAGGGCGAGCTCGAAGCGGGCCCTGCCGCGGGTGAGAACCAGTGTGGTGCGCTCGACGTCGGTGGTAAACACCTTCGACAGCTCCGGCGGCCGGCCGTGGCGGCCCAGGCGTCGTAGCAGGGACTGGTCGAAGCGCTGCAGTTCCGGCTCCGGACCCGCCACGGGGACATTCCACTCCTCGTAATTCTGCATGCCCACCGGGCCCGGCGCCGGCAGCTTGATGGTCTGCTCGAACCTGTCGCCGCACTGGCGCACGCGCAGCGCGCCGCCGGCCTTGCGCAGGCTGTGCCGGGGGGTGTCGTAGTAGGTGCTGACCAGGCGGCGCTTGCGCGCCCGCCCGCGGGCGGCGCGGCGCAGTCGCTTCGACTTCAGCAGCTTGCGGGCGGCGGATTCATCCAGTGCAAATTTCAGTTCGCTCTCGAGAATCAATCAGCGCGACCTCCCTCGCGAGAGGGGCTGACGGCGCGGCGGGTGCGCACCTTGACGGCCTCGGCGAAAGCACGGGAAAGCGCGGCCGTGGAAATACCGATCATCAGCACGCCGTTGATGGACTCCAGCGGGCCCAGCAGGCGGTGGCGTTCGGACATGACCATGTCGCCATAGCCCAGCGTGGCGAAGTTCACTCCCGAGTGGTAGAACGCCGTGGCGAAATCCTCGAACTCGCCCAGCAGGTAAAACACCAGCCCCCAGACGGCCACCTGCGCGAGGTTGCCAACGATCAGCAGCAGCATAAGGCCGGTGGTGACGCGCATGGCCCCCCAGATCGTCGCGTTCACCGCGTTGTAGTGGGTGGCGAAGTAGCGCAGGGCCGCCACCACCAGTATTCCCTGCACGATCAGGCAGGCGACCATGGTGGTCAGTCCTATCAACAGATTCGTCAGCATCGAGTCGCTTCTCCCCGTAGCGGCGCGCCGCGCCACCACTCCAGCACCGCCATCGCCAGCAGTGCGTAAATCGTGACCGCGAGGAACAGCGCCATGCGCACCACGAAGGCCTGGTAGACGTCGCGGCCGTTGGCGCTGTCCTGCACCGCCGCGCCGAGCAGGATCAACATGGTTGTCAGTGTATTGATCCAGAAGGTCGGCGCCAGCGATGTGCGCAGCGCACCGAAGGCGCGCCCGGCCAGCAGCAGGCTGGCGAGTACTATCCAGCCGGCAAAAAACCAAAGGTTCACGGCGAGCCCGAGGCAGAGCCAGACCCCGATGGCGCAGGCGCCGCCCAGCGCGGTGCTGCCGACCAGTTCGCGGGTCGCGCCGCGCAGGCTGACCTGCGTGGTCTCGCGTCCCAGCAGGATACTCTTCACCAGGAAGGGAAGGTACTGGGCGGGGTTGGCCAGGGTCAGCACAAAGGCGGGCATTACCACCAGCGTCGCGCGCAGCGACAGCCAGTCGCCGTGCTCCGGGGTCGGCCGCGGCGGAGGTTCCGGTGGCGGGCCGGGGTCCTCGGGAAACAGCGGATAGAGCAGCCACTGGCAGAGGACGCTTATGCCCACGCCGACAATCATTGCCGCGATGATGGCCGCGGCCAGCGCCTGGCTGATGCTGCTGGCGGCGGGAATCACGGTAACACCGAAGGCGAGCAGGGTGGACGGCGCCTCCTTGCCGTCGACGATGGCCATGCGGCTGGTGAAGAACACGCCGAGCGTGACCAGTGCCAGTGCGGAAACCGGCGCTCCCTGCAACAGCGGGCCTATGAGGACGCCGATACCCAGGGCGAGGGCGAGGAACAAGGCCAGCGCCACTGCCTGTTTGGGCCCCGGGGGCGGGGCGGGCTTGGCGCCTAGCAGCACCGCCAGCAATGGCGGCAGGTACGGGATGGTCAGGCCCAGTCCATAGCCCATCGCCAGCGCCAGCCCGACGGTCAGCGCCAGGCGATAGCTGCGGCGCGCGGCGAGGGGCATGCCGGTCAGCACTGGCATCCCTCCCGTAGGAGCCCGCTACGCGGGCGATCACCCTGCAGGAGCGCGCTCTGCGCGCGATCGCCTGCGTAGCAGGCTCCTACAACACGATCGTGCACTGTCGGAGCCCGCTCTGCGGGCGATCGCCTGCGTAGCAGGCTCCTACAGGGCCATCGCGCGTGTAACGCGCTCCTGCGGTCAGTAGGCATAGGAGAGATAGCTCAGCAGGCGGATGTACAGCCGGCCCAGCAGCCCCAGCACGCCGTGCCCCTCGCTGTAGGCAATCACCGTGGCCTGTCCGCCGACCCGCAGGTTGCGCAATACATCCGGCGGCAGCGGCCGTTCGAAGCTCACCTGCACCGGAAAGCGCTGGGCCTGGCGCAGCCAGTCGCGATTGTTCTGCACGCTGGGCAGGGTGCCGGGGGGCGGCGCGGAACCGCCGCTGACACCGACGCCGATATCGCGGATGTGTCCCTTGAGCACTTCGCCGGGCATTGAATCCAGCAGGATTTCAACCGGCGTGCCGCGCTCGAGGTGGCCGAGGTTGTTCTCGGTGAAGTCGGCGCTGATCCACATGTCCTGCACCGCGACCAGCGTCAGCACCGGGCTGCCGGTGCCGGCGAACTGGCCGACCTCGGCGCGCAGGTCGGTGATGATGCCGTCCGACTGCGCCACTACCGTGGTGTTATCCAGGTCCAGTTGCGCCTTGTCCACGCCGGCCTGCGCCGCCTGCAGCAGGGTGTTGTCGTCCTCGGACTCACCGCCCTTGGCCTCGATCGCCTGCTGTATGCCCGCCAGTGCGGCCGCCACCTGGGCGCGCGACTGCTCCAGCGAGGCGGAGGAAATCTCCAGGCGCCGCTCGGAGATCGTCCCCGGGTCGTCCTCGCGCAGTTTTTTCAGGCGCGTGTAGTCCTGTTCCGACTTGAGCTCGCCGGCTCTCGCCGCGCGCAGGTTGGCGCGCGCCTGCTCCACCGCCGCGTCGCCGGCGGCGACCTGCTGGCGGGTGTTGTCGAGGTTGGAGCGGGCCTGCTGCAGCGCGATGTCGTATTGCGAGCGGTCGATGGAGAACAGTTCTTCCCCGGCTTTTACCTGCTGGTTGTTCTGCACCCGGACCGCGGTGATAACGCCCGCCACCTTGGGCGCCACCCCGACCACGTAGCCCTGCACCCGCGCCTGGGAGGTCGACGGGGTGAAGCGGTCGGCCAGCAGGTACCAGGCCAGGGATACCAGCAGCAGTATGACCAGGGCCTTTACGCCGCGCTGCACCGACCGCTCGGCCGGGGGCGCGGGTGGCGGCGCCGGCTCGGGGGCGTCGTTGGCTGCGGTGTTGTCGTTGGCCTCGGTCATGGCGTGCTTCCTTGTTCGGGCGGTGCGGCCAGCGGTGCATCCAGCAGGTCGCCCCAGTCGGTGCGCTCGCGCATGGTGTCGCGCATTTCGGTGGGGATCACGGTGTCGATGGTGGCGGCCTGCCAGCCGCCGCCCAGTGCCTTGTACAGGCTGACGATTGCGTCGATGTGGTTGCCGCGGTTTACCACGGCGCTGTCGGCCCGCGCGAAGCTCGCGGCCTGGGCGTCCAGCACGCGCTGGAAGTCGGAGTAACCCTCGCGGTAGCGCCGGGTGGCGATGGTCAGCGAGCGCTGTGCCGCCGCCACGGATGCATCGAGGATTTCCTGGCTGGCGCCGGTCTGGGCGATGGCCGCCGCCGCGTCGTCGATCTCCCGCGCCGCCCCGAGCACGGTGGCCTGGAAGTTTTCCAGGGTCTGTTGCAGCCGCGCGTCCTGCACCCGCACGTTGTTCTCGATGCGGCCGTAATTGAAGATGTTCCAGGTCAGGCCCGGTCCGCCGGCGATGGTGGTGACATCGCCCACGGCGTGCAGGCTGTTGCCCGACCAGCCGATGGTGCCGCCGAGGCTGATCGCCGGGTAGAGGTCGGCTTCGGCCAGCCCCACCTGGGCCGATTGCGCCGCCGCCTGCCAGGCCGCGGCGCGCACGTCCGGGCGGCGCAGCAGCAGGTTGGCGGGCATCGCTTCCAGGCTGGCGGGTTCCAGCTCCGGCAGCGTCGAGTCCACGCCTGCCAGTTCCGGCAGGTCCCCCGGCGCGCGCCCGAGCAGCGCCGACAGTGCGTTGCGCTGCTGGGTCAAACCCAGCTTGAGGCCGGGAATCGTGGCGAGCGTGCCGAGGTATTGCGCGCGTGCCTGCTGCACGTCGAGCTCCGAATCCTGCCCCTCTTCAAACAGCTTGCGGGTGATCTCCAGGCTGCGCTGCTGCAGCGCGACGTTCTGCTGGGCGATCTCGATACGCTGCAGGGTGGTCTTGTAGCCGTAATACAGCGAGGCTACCTGTGCCGCCAGCAACACCTGCGCGTCGCGCTGGTTGGCCACGGAGGCGAAGTAGGCGGCGTCGGCGGATTCGATACCGCGGCGAAAGCGGCCCCAGAAATCCAGCTCCCAGCCGATATTGAAGGCCGCGTCGCCGGTGCGGAAATCCGAGTCGCCATCGTTAAGGCCGCCGTCGGTGTGTTGCTCGACGAAGGCGCCGGAGGCGTTGATCTGTTGCAGCTGGGGGTACCGGGCGCCGGTGGCTATACCCTGCAGGGCGCGGCTTTCCAGGATGCGCAGGCCGGCAACGCGCAGCCCCGGGTTCTGCTGCCGAGCGGTGCTGACCAGTTCATCCAGTACCGGGTCGTGGAAGCGCTGCCACCACTGGTCGAGCGCAGTGGCTTGCGTATCCTGTTCGATACCGCCGTACAAATCGGGCTGCCACTGCTCCAGCCACTGCACGTCCGGTTCGCGATAGTCCGGACCCAGCGGCGCGCAGGCGGCCACCGTCACGGCCAGCAATGCGACCGACAGGCGCTGCAAGCGCAATCGTCGCACCCGCCGGCTCACTGCGTCTGCGAATCCGCGGTCCCGGAGTCTGTGTCGTCCTCGGGCTGTCCCTCGTTTACCCAGGCCATGAAGATCTGGTAGGCCACTGACAGGATGACCGCGCCGACAAACAGCCCGATCAGGCCGCTGGTGAGCATGCCGCCCAGCGCGCCGAGCAGCACCACCGGCATGGGCACAGCGAGCCCCCGGCCCAGCAGCATGGGCTTGAGTACGTTGTCCGCCAGGCCGGCGAGCAGCAGGTAGATGGTGATGGCGACATTGATTGCGGTGGATGCATCACCCTTGAGCCAAAGCCAGGCGATGGCGGGAATCACGACCAGTGCAGCCGGAACCTGGACGACCCCGAGCACCAGCGCGATCAGCGCGAGCAGGCCGGGTGCGGGCAGGTCGCCGAGCAGGAAGCCGATACCCAGCAGCACTGCCTGGATGAAGGCCACGCCGATGACGCCGACCGCCACCGAGCGCACGGTGGCCACGGTGAGCTGATGCAGTTCCGGGCCAATCTTGGGGCCGCAGATGCGGTTGAAAATTCGCTGGGTGGATTCCGCGCCGGGCCTGGCGTAGGCCATCATGATTCCCGCGATGATGAACGCGCCGACAAACGCGAGGATGGTCAGCAGCCCGCCGGCCATGGTCGAGGCGGCCCTGCGCGACAGTTCCCGCAGCTGTTCCTCGTGGGCGCCGGCGAAGCTCTTGATGTTGTCCGCGGCTTCCTGCCAGCTCTCGTAGAGTTGGGGCCCCACCAGTGGCCAGTCGGCCACGCCGGGTTTGGGCGAGGGCACTTTCAGGGTGCCGGCGGCCATGCCCTGGTAGAGGCTCATGGCGTGTTCCACCAGGGACACGGCGAGCAGTACCGTCGGTACGCCGAGCACCAGGACCATCACCAGTACCATCACCGTGGCGGCGCGGCCGTTGCTGCCGCCCAGCGGCGCGGCGAGTTTCTGGTTCAGCGGGTAAAGCGCGATGGCGAGCACCACCGCCCAGATCATCAGGGCGAGGAAGGGAGCGAAGATGTGTACGGCAAGCCAGGCGAGCAGGGCGACGAGCCCGAGGCGAATGGTAGTGTCCACAACCTGCCTGGTTTTTTCATGCGAGGCTGACGAATCCGGTGCTGCCATGGGTGCTCTCCGTTTCCTGTAGTCTGGCGGGCGCCAGGGCGGTGTCTATTATGCCGGAGCGCGACAGTCCGTGGCGAATCCGGTCAGATGGCATAGCGCCGGCGAATCGCGTTGAAGCGCGTCCACAATTGCTGCTGCCGCTCTTCGGGGGTGACCCGTGCGGTGTCCGCCGGCAGCACCTTTTCCAGTTCGGCGCTCTTCACCAGGCGCGTGCGGAATTCGGCATTCTCTGTGGACAGCAGGTTGCGGTAGATCAGGTTGCCGCGCGCGAAGCCCTGCGTGTCCATCCAGTTGTGGTAGCCCGGGTCCTGCGCGCAGAGGATCAGCCGCACCACGCCGTCCGCGCCCACCGCGGTGCGCGCGGGGGTGTAGCTCACCGGGCGGTAGAGGTAGTCCATGCTGGTAAAGAAGGCGCCCATGTTGGCCATCATCCAGAAGCCGCTGTGCCGGTCGAACTCGACGACCAGCGCCTCGTCCGCCGCCAGCTCCCAGCACATGCTCGCCGCCAGCCGGCCGCGCTTTTTGTCGCTGTCGTCGTTGGCGGCCTGGCCGGGGAAGCTGTTCACGTTGTCCGGGTCGACTGCGGGACTGTAGCGGTAGGAGTGGTCCGGCCAGTCGTCCATCATGGACTCGAGGAAGTGGCCCGCCCAGTCCATCGCGCCGGTCATGTCCTGCGGGCTCGGCAGCGGCCGCGGTGAGTCCATGCCCACGCGCTCGATGCTGATTGTCGCCGGCAGTTCGTCCCAGCGGTCGAAGCCGTTGCGGATGAACAGCTTGCGCGACTTTGGCGTGGTCGGCAGCCAGTTGCCCTCGCGCTGCGGTCCGCCGATATAGAGTTCGAAGCTGCCGTCCCAGGCGGTTTCAATCTGGTGGCCGAAGATATTCGCCTCGGGGATATCGCCGAAAGGGTCGTGCAGGCTGGGGATGTCCGTCCCCGGCTGGCACTCGGGGCGTTCGCCCTGCACGGTGATATTGAAAAAGCGCGCGGTGCCGCGGTTACCGGTGATGCGATACACCGACTCCCCGTCGATCCAGGCCTGCTGGTAGGTGAAGTCCGCCGCGTCGCCGCCGAGCTTGCAGTAGGGCGTGCAGAAGCGGTGGATGGCCGGGTAGCGGGTGTCGCGGGTCTCCAGCGCAAAGTCGAAGGCCTGGCCGAGGTTCTGGGTGAGGAAGCGGAAGCCGTCGACCCGGTGATCGGCGGTGGCCGGGTTGTAGTCCTTGAACACCCTGTCGCCGGCGGCCTCGAGCTGGCGGCAAAACTGCCGCCAGGCGTCGCGCAGGGAGGGGTCGTTGGGGTCGTCGCCGAATGCCATGTCGCTGTCTCCCTTTGTGCTCGCAGTTACCGGGTCAGGCGCCCAGTTCGCGCAGCAACTTATCCATGTATTGCGCGGAACGCTGCGTCGCCGCGAAGCCGCCTTCCTCGTCGATGCGCGGGCCGATCAGCTCCATGTCGAAGGCGCCCTCGTAGCCCGCCTCCAGCAACCACTGGACCAGGCGCCGCAGCGGCATGCCGCCATCGCCGGGCACGGCGCGGGCCGGTACGCAGCGATCGCCGATCACGTAGTCGCTCAGCTGCACCAGGTGGCAGCGCGGCATGGCGCGCGCGAAGGTCTGCTGCAGGTCGGATTCGGTCCAGCATCCCGGCAGGTCGATGCATACACCGATGTCCGCGATCTCGGCCAGGTGCACCGTATCGCGCAGGGTGTGTGCAATATGGATGTCGGCGTAGCCGGGCGGAGCATTCTCGATCAGCAGTTCCACGCCGGCGTCCCGCGCCTTTTCCACGCAGGGTGTGACCATCCGCGTGAACACCTCCGCCGCCTGCTCCCAGGTCATGCCGCCGTGGCCTCCCGTGACCATGTAGATGGACTTGCCGCCGAGCTTTGCGGTGGCTTCGATCTCCGCATCCAGGCTGGCGCGCGGCGCCGCCCAGGTGGATTCGTCCGGGTCCAGGTCCATCTGCGGCAGGAAGGGGTGCACCACGCTCTCGAGGCGATAGCCGCCCTCGCGCAGCACCTCGCCGACCTTGTCCACGCCAAAGGCGCCGATATGCGCGCCGAGCAGGGTCAGCCGGCCAGCGCCCAGTTGCCGCCAGTAGTCGGCCTGCTGTTCCAGGGAGTCGCGCATGAAGGCGATGCTGTCGATGGAAATACGTTCGTGCATGGTTCGTGACCGTTACTGCATGGTTGAGAGAGTCTAGCCGCGTTTTTCGACCTCGAGGCCGAAGCGGGCGCGGTAGGGTGCAAATTCTTCGTTGAGCGCGTCGAGGTCGACGCCGATATCGCTGGCGGAGTAGACGAACTTGCCGTAGCGGTCGCCGCGGTTGCTGGCCAGGTAGTCGCGCATCGCGGCTTGCGCGGCGTCGGTAAACTCCAGCCCGCAGTAGTCGTAGAAACCGCCGATGGTACCCACCGGGTCCGCCACGAAATCCCGGTAGCGAACGTGATAGATGCGCGGGTCGTCCACCAGCGGGTTGGACAGGGTGTCGGCGATCCCGGCGCGGGTAGCGCCCAGGTGCGCTGCGGCCATGGCCTTTTCGTCGAAGGGTTTGCCGCGGCCGAAGGCCCGGGTGAGCGCGAGCGCCATGCCGATGCGCGAGGCGGTGACCTGCACCGGGTCGCGATGGGTCCAGATCAGCCGCGCGTCCGGGTAGGCGTCGAAGAACGCGGCCAGGCGCGGTCCGTGGAAGCCCTTCAGCGCCCAGCGCTTCTTCGGCCGGCCGTGCTGGCAGTGCTGCAGCATCATCTTGTGGATGCGGTACTGGGCGGGCGGGTCCGTGGGGAAGCCGGCGATGGCCATGCCGATGGGCGCGCGCCACCAGGCAGTGGGCGTCATGATGCGGAAGTCGAAGGCCCAGCTGCGCTCGCACTCCGGCAGGCCGTCGCCGAGCATGTCGTTGTAGGGGTGGATCTTCAGCCACTCGGGGGCCATGGCGTTGATCTCGCGCCAGTCTTCGTCGGCGAGCGCGCGGCGCGGGTCGTCTTGCGCGGCGAGGCCGGGCGGCGGCGAGGGGCGCATCACCTCCCAGAAGCGCAGCGAGCGCGAATCCGGGTCCAGGGAGAGGAGGGCGTGCAGCAGGGTGGTGCCGGAACGCGGCTCGCCGGTGGCGAACAGTGGCCGCTCGATCACTTCATCCGCGAGGCCGGGGTAGCGCTTGTGGTCGTCGAAGAAGCGCAGCCGGTCGGTGAGCAACCAGTGGCAGACCTCCGCCGCCTTCTGCTGGCCGTCGGCGTCCATGCCCACTTTCTGCAGGGCCTCGACGGCGAGACCGAAGCGATCCTCGAAGCTCGGGTCGCCCCAGTCGGAGAGGCCGGTTTCCTGCTGCGCTGCGCGCAGCAGGGATGCGGTATCTAACGGTGTTGCAGCCATGTCATATCCTTTTTTCGGGACCCGCGCCGTGTTTTCGTAGGAGCCTGCTACGCAGGCGATCAGCCCCTGTAGGAGCACGCTCTGCGCGCGATCGCCTGCGTAGCAGGCTCCTACAACTGGACGATCGCCTGCGTAGCAGGCTCCTACAACTGGATCATCGCCTGCGTAGCAGGCTCCTACAGGTGGATTATTGCCCGCAGAGTTTGAGCAGTTCGTCCTCGGTCTCGCGCACCTTGGCCGCGGAGATGGCGCCGAACTTGAGCCCGGCCATGCTGCCGTAGTCGAGCAGCTTGGGCACGCGCAGGCCGGCGTCCACATAGGCCTTGAGCCGCTTCGCCACCTTCTGTGGGCTGCCGTTGGGGATGACCGCGAGGATCGCCTCCGGCTCCACCTTGTCCAGCATCTCCAGGATGCGCTCGCGGGTGAGGATGGCGGGGTCGATATCCTGGTAGCCGCGCCAGTTCTCGCCCATCGGGTGGTCGAAGCCGAACTCCTTCAGTGAGGCGGCGGATATCTGCAGGATCCAGGCCTTGATCAGCGGCGCCTGGAGAATCTCCGCGAGTTCGTCGTCATCGCCCAGCAAACAGGTGGTGACGAAGGCGGGGACGATGGCGTCCGGGTCGCGCCCGGCGCGCTCGGCGGATTCGCGAATCACCCCCAGCTTGGCGGCGTATTCCTCGGGCGTCCACGCGCCCGCCGGCCACCAGCCATCGGCGAAGCGGCCGGTGATATCCAGCATGCGCGGCCCCGCGGCGCCGATCCAGATCGGCGGCGCCTTGCCCTCGTAGAGCTCGGTATCCAGCCTCGCGTGGTGCAGCTTGTAGAACTTGCCCTCGAAATTCACCGGTCCTTCGCTCTCCCACAACAGCTTGATGACCTGCAGCGATTCCTCGAAGCGGCCGACCGGTTTGCTGAAGTCGAAGCCGTAGGGCACGGTGTTCTCGGTCTCGCCGCTGCCGAGGCCGAGGATGAAGCGGCCTCCGGAAAGATGGGAGATGGTCAGGGCCGACTGCGCCAGCAGCGAGGGGTGGCGGCGCACGGTGTCGACCACACAGGTGGCGAGCTGGGCGTTTTTGGTCTTTACCGCCGCCGCGGCGGCCACCGCCATGGCGTCGAGGTGGCGGTGGGGCGAGGGCGAGACGGTAGCGAGGTCGGTAAACTCGGGTGTCCAGATCGAGTCCGGCCAGAAGCTGACCATATGGTCCGGCAGCCAGATGGAGTGGTAGCGTCCGCTGTCGTAATCGTCCAGGGCATCCATGCCGAGGGGGAGTGTGGTGCGCAGGAAGGCGGCGGGCTGGACTTGCATTGGAATCCTCGCGGTAAAGCGGCGCGTCATTCCGGTTTCAGGAATGGCATCGCGTGTATTATTATGAACAGTCATGTTCATAATAAGCGCTTTACCGACCAGACGGAACCACCGCGTATTATTTCGCCGCGCGAGCGGCTGGCGCGGCCCACTGGTTTGTCTCGGCGCGCTCGCCATCAGCGCGGCATCCCCGCCCGCATTGCCCCAGGAGGAGAAAACCATGGCCGATATCGAGGCCCGAGAAGCGCAAATACTTGGCCGGCCGCCGCGGCTGGAGCCGCTGGACGAGTCCCAGTTCACCGATGAGCAGCTGCAATTCGTGCGCGACCTGTGGCAGGCCATGGGCATAGACCCGCTGCCGGAGCTGCCCGAGTATTTCCGCACCATGCTGCGCTACCCGGAACTGACCCAGCGGCAGGCGGAGCTGTCCACCACCCTGAACAAGGGCAAGCTGCCCTTCCGCGCCCGCGAGCTGATCATCCTGAGCGTCGGCTGGCTGTGCCAGGCGCCCTTCGAGTGGGCCCAGCACGTGAAGGCGGGCAAGCGCGCCGGACTGACCAGCGAGGAGATCGACCGCGTCACCCGCGGTTCAAAGGATCCGGAGTGGGATGAGGCGGACCGGGCGATACTCGCGGCGGTGGAGGAGATGTTCGCCGACTCGATGATCTCGGATGCGACTTTCGAGACGCTGGAGAAGCACTACAGCATGGAGCAGCTGGTGGAGATCCCGTTTACCGTGGGCGCCTACCAGGGTACCGCCTACCTGCAGAATTCCTGGCGCTTCCGGCTGATGCCGGGTGTGGGAGGGCTTACCGACCGCTGACCCGCAGACGGCCGCCAAACTCCGGCGATGCGTATGGCCGATGGATCACTGCCGTCGCTGGTTCGGCCTGGCCTGGCCTGGCAGCTGAGTCCTGCCACACAGCGGCACACTTTCGAAAAACTGCAGCCGGTAATCCGCTGGTGCATCGGCGAGAGCGCGCACAGACAGCGCCATGCGATGTGCGGCGAAGCGGTAAAACAGCCAGCTGCGCCAGGCCTGCGGGTCGTCGTCGACACCCGCGGCGAACTCCAGCCGGATATTGCCGTTGATATCCGGCCGCTCCGGCGGGCCGATGGCAAAGCTGAAATCCTTCAGCGGAACACCGTAGATACCCTGGCCGCAGGCCTTGATATACGACTCCTTCAACGTCCAGTAGTCGAAGAACCGGCTGCGCTGGCTATCCGCAGCGTAGCTGTTCAACTCCTGCAACTCGCTGCCCGCAAAATGCTGCGCCGCAACCGCTGCGGTATCGCTGCGCCGCCCGGTGAATTCCACGTCGCAGCCGATGTCGTCCACCAGGGTGAGCGCGCAGATGATCATGCCGGTGGTGTGGCTGAGGTTGAAGCGCAGCGGCAGGGGCGGGTCGGCGATCTCGGGTTTGCCCCGGGCGCCTATATCGAAACGCCAGTCCTGCGGCGCGACCGCGGCGTAGGCGGAGAGCGTCGTGCGCAGGAAAGCGCGAGTGACCAGGGCCGCGTGGCGATCGCGCTTGAAACGCAGGCGCTGTTGTTTCGCCGCCTCGTCCGCTGTCAGCAGCCTCGAGTAGGCGGCCAGCAGTTCGGGGTCGATGATCGGGTCCGGCCGGCAGACCCACAGGTGGAGTCCGCCACGCTGGATGGACACGAGGCTGGTGTCTGCTCTGGCCACGTTGTTGTCGTTCTCCACTTGCCGGTTTTGCGATACCGGGGGACGGGCAGGGCGCCTGCTGCGGATGCAGGCTCGGCCATACTCTTGATTCCAGTCAATGTCCGCTAAAGCGCGCTTCGACTAGAGTGGCACCAGGTATCAAGGCCCCGCACCGCTGGTGGGCCGCCGGTTACCTGGCGGTACCTGCCGAGGGTAACAGTATGCATAACTATAAAAGCAAATCCCCGCACTTTCTCGTCGCTGCGCTGGTATCGCTCTGCCTTGCCGGGTGTTCTTCCTCCCCGGAGAAAAAGTACGAAAAAGTAGCCACTTACAGGCGGGTTGCCATCGTCCAGGCCGCTGACATCCCCGCCCTGGAGCAACTCAAGGGCGCCAGTGAAAAAGTCATGGAGAGCGGCGGTGCCGGCGGCACCGCGGGGATGGCCGGGGGCGCGGCGGTGGGCCTGGCCTGCGGCCCCTTTGCCTGGTTGTGCTCCCCGATGTTTGCAGTCGCGGGCGGCACGATTGGCGGGCTCACCGGCATGGTCCATGGCGCTGTAGATGTTTCGGTTTCAAAGGCGGATACGCAGCGGGTCGGCGAGAGTTTCTCGCGGGTGCTGGGACGCAGGCAACTCCAGGAGGAGTTCTGGGAAAGCCTGAGCAGCGAGGTGCCCGCGCAGTACCAGGCTGATCCGGCGCAAGCGAAGATCTTTGTATCTCCCGTTATTACGGCGATCAATATCGACGAGGACAGCGAGACAAGCATCCACATCCACCTGGATGGCATGCTGTTGTTCTCCTGGTCGGACAGCAGCGGCATGTCTCACCTGGGCAGGGAGGAATTCAAGGTGAAGTCGCCCTCCGCGCCTATCGATGACTGGGTCGCGGACGACGCACGCAAATTCGACGAATTCCTCACCTTTGCGCTGGCCGGGATGACCGCCGGGATGGCGAGCTACCTGGAAGAGCATGTTGCTACCGGGGTGGAGCAGCCGTGAGGAGTACCTGCACAACGCGCTTTACCAGGTCGACTCTCTGGCTGCCCGCGCTGTTGCTGCTGTCCGCCTGCGTCTCGTTTCCGCCCTACCAGCCAGCGCCGGAAGACGCCTTCCTGGTCGAGCGAACGGATGTGCAGAACCCGCGGGAGAAATCCGATGCCAGCGGCGCTTTCGCCCTGAGTGTGGACCATGTGGATATATCCAACCGCGACAGGGTGCGAATCCCCAACCCGCTGGGTACCGGCAGGGACATCGTCGCGCTGAAGTTATCCCCGGGCAAACACAGGATCGCGGCGCAGGCCTGCGAGTCGGGCTGGGCGGTCAATTGCGGCAAGGCCTATTTGGAGATAACTGCGCTGGCGGGGCACTACTACGGGATATACAGCAAGATAAGCAAGGCGAACGACTACATGGATATGTGGGTGGTGGAGATGCGCAGCGGGGAGACGGTGGCCGGACCAGTGCGGGTGCGCGGGCTGACCAAGCGGTATTTCTAGTGTTGCAACGAGTGGGAAAGCAGCCATCCCGGCAGCAGTTGCAGCTACCGGGATGGCGGTACCGGTATGCTTAGAAGCCGGCTTCCTTGCAGGTCTTGATGATAGCCGCGGCTACCTTGTAGGGATCTGCGTTGGAAGCGGGACGGCGGTCTTCCAGGCGGCCTTTCCAGCCGTCTTCAACCGTGCCGATGGGGATACGGATCGACGCGCCGCGGTCGGAAACGCCGTAGCTGAACTCGTCGATCGCCTGGGTTTCGTGGCGGCCGGTCAGGCGCTGGTGGTTGTCCGCACCGTAGACGCTGATGTGGCGCTCGATGTTCTTGGCGAACTCATCACAGATCCTGGTGAAGACCGTTTCGTCGCCCAGGTCGCGCATTGCGCCGTTGGAGAAGTTGGCGTGCATGCCGGAACCGTTCCAGTCGGTGTCGCCCAGGGGCTTGGGATGCCACTCGATCCACAGGCCGTATTTCTCTGCGGTGCGCTCGAGCAGGTAGCGGCCCAGCCAGATCTCGTCGCCGGCGCGCTTGGCGCCCTTGGCGAAAATCTGGAATTCCCACTGGCCTGCGGCCACTTCGGCGTTGATGCCTTCGACGTTCAGGCCGGCTTCCAGGCACAGGTCCAGGTGCTCTTCGATGATGTCGCGGCGGAAAGCGTTCTTGGCGCCAACAGAGCAGTAGTAGGGACCCTGCGGGTCGGGGAAGCCACCGGCGGGGAAGCCCGGCGGACGGTCGGTCTCGGAATCCCACAGGAAGTATTCCTGCTCGAAGCCGAACCAGTAATCCTCGTCGTCCTCGCCTTCCATGATGGTGGCGCGGCCGTTGGAGACGTGCGGGGTGCCGTCGGCGTTCAGTACCTCGGTCATGACCAGGTAGGAGTTCATGCGATCCGGGTCGGGAATGACCATGACCGGCTTCAGCAGGCAGTCGGAAGCGTTGCCCTCGGCCTGCTCGGTGGAGCTGCCGTCAAAGGACCACATGGGGCATTCTTCCAGGGTGCCGCCGAAATCTTTGCGAACCATGGTCTTGCTGCGGAGGCTTTGGGTCGGGTGGTAACCGTCGAGCCAGATGTATTCCAACTTACTTTTCATCTTGCGTATCTCTTTTGATGGCGGATTTGGGAGGAGCCCAGTGACTGGCGGCATACCTCTAGCAGACGCTATAAAAGCAAAATCCATTCCAATCCCGGATGCCTGCACCAAATGGAGGAAAATTATCCAGAAATGAGCGCCTTACATCGAAATTGCCGGATTTCCGCCAAATCGAGCTGCTAATGGTGCAATTTTGCTGCCCTATAAGCACCAAAAAGGTGCGAAAGGCGATTTATTGGCACCTTTTGAGTGCGAGCCTGTTCGGTTGGGAAGACCCGGAACGGGGGGGTGTACGATGCTGAATGGGCTCCCCGGAGAGCTGTTCAGGTATGCCGGGGGTGTCAGGCGGGAGCGCCTGCATCGACGACAATAATGGTGATATTGTCGCGGCCGCCGCCCGCGAGGGCGCTGGTCAGCAGGGCTGCGCAGGCCTCCTCCGGCGTGCCCTGCGCAAGCAGCGAGCGGAGATCGGCGGGCTCGACGGGGTTGTAGAGGCCGTCGCTACAGAGCAGGAAGCGGTCGCCGTGCTGGACGGGCGTATGGCGCAGGTCCAGCTGGAGCTTCTCGCGAATCCCCACGGCGCGGGTGAGTGCGTGCGTCTGGTGCGCCGGTTTGTGGTCCTCCGTCAGTTGGACAAGCTCGCCGTCGCGCAGCCTGTACGCTCGGCTGTCTCCCGCCCAAAGGAAGAAGCAGTAACCGCCATGGGCGAGCATCGCCACGACGGTTGTGCCGGGCCGGTGCTTGCGGAAAGCCGTGCGGCACTGCTCGTTGGCCGCCTGCAAGCGGGTTTCCAGGTCCTGCAGGCTGGCGAGCAGCAAGCCCTGTGGCAGGAATGTCCGCAGCTGCTTGACCACGGCGCTGCTGGCGAAATCTCCCCTGCTGTGCCCGCCCATTCCATCGGCCACCACCCACAGCCGTTGTTCCTGCGAATCCAGGAAGGCGTCCTCGTTGATGGGCCGTACGCGCCCCACGTCTGTTTTGCTCGCGCTGTGCCATGTGATCGCGCTCGCCGCACCCTCGGCGGTGTGCGCGTTTGCCTCGAAGCTGTCCGCGATCTCAGCGATTTCTTGCAGGGAAAGTTCCGACATTCACAGTTCCGCCTGATTTCAGTCCTGGAGCCAGTTTTCCCTGAGGATGCGCACGACTTCCTCGGCTGACCCCGGCCGTTTGGCCGGGTCTTTCTGCAGGCAGCTCATGGTGAGCTCCGCCAGGACCTCCGGCACGTGCTGCCTGGTGACCGAGCGTGGATCCGGTGGCATTTCCGTACGAATCTGGTCCAGCAGGGAGTGAACGACATCGCCCTGGAACGGGGTGGTACCCGTCAGCGTTTCATAGAGCAGCGCCCCCATACTGTAGAGGTCTGACTGGAACGAGATATTCGGGTCCCGATCCACCTGCTCCGGTGACATGTACATCACCGTGCCCTGCAGCTTTGCCTCGCCCGTCATGCCCGGATCGCCCTCGGCTTCCTCGTTATCCTCGTCGTCCGCCTGCTCGTCTGCCTTGTGCCAGACCTTGGCCAGCCCCCAGTCGAGCAACAGCACCTCGCCATAGGGGCCGATAAGTATGTTCTCCGGTTTGATGTCGCGGTGCAGAACCCGCTTCGAGTGCGCATAGCCCAGAGCCTGCCCCACTTCTTCGATCACTTCCATGAGCTGGGTCAGGTCATAGCGCTCCCGGTAATTGAGCACCTCGCGCAGGGTGTAGCCGTGCACCAGCTTCATGGTGAAGTAGTAGTTGCCCTTGTTGTCGCGGCCCAGCTCGTAGGTCGGCACGGTGTTGGGGTGTTGCAGGGCGGCGGATATACGCGCCTCGCGCAGCAGGCGCCGGTTCTCGATCGGGTCGTTGACGAATTCGGGGCGCAAGGTCTTGTAGCAGATCGTGCGGCGCAGGTGCAGGTCGCGGCAGGACTTGATCAGCGACTTGCCGCCCTTGGCAATCTCGGAGAAGTAGGCGTAGCGGGTGTTGGGGTTGAGCTTCTCCGGCAGTGGCGCGTCGGTATCTTCGGCGTAGAGAGGTATGTCGGCCTCTTTTCGCTGCTGGAATTCGGGCATGGTTTACTCCGTTGATGCACCCCTGCGCCGTGGGGCGGGAACTCAGGAGGTTAGTATACTGAATGCCTTATATGTAATGCAGGTAATCGGGCGCGGGCGTGAGCCTGGCGTGCCGCGAGCCGGCGGCGAGGGATGGTGGCCCCCGGTCATATTGAAATGCCGGGGACTCGCACAGGAGGAAGAGCCGGGCGGAGTCGCCTCGCTTACTTCTGGTTCCAGGGGCTGCTCACGATTCGCAGCGTCGCGTCGATGCCCGGCCTGGAATCCTGCTTGATCGGTATGGTGAAGCTGTAGACGTGCCCCGCCAGCTCGGTGGCGTCTGCCTCCTCGGAGGTCAGGTTGGGTGTACGGGAATCGAAACCGTATTTCAGCTTCCAGGCGCCATTGCCGTCCCTGCCGGCTTCCAGGTTGACCTTGTCCCGGAACAGGTAGCCACCGTCGTAGTGATCGGAGTTGAACCAGCCGCCTTCGACTTCGTACTCGGGAACGAGAATGCCGAGGTCGATACCAAATCCCAGCGTCGCACGCTGGGGAGTAACCTTCGCCTCGTTGGTCAGGAATACGCTGGCCAGCTGGACCGCCTTCCCGCCGCGCACCTTTTCATCGTAGTCCACGAAAATTGCGGACTCCTCGCTCATCGTGCGGCGATGGAGGTCCCAACGGGCGCCGCGTACCCTTCCTATCACCTCGACGTGATACGGGGCTTTGACTTGTTTTCCCTTGTCTTTTTTCTTTTGCACCTTCTCGGGCAGCATGATTTCCGCAATGTCCAGGTACACGTCGATGCGCACGTTGCCGAAGAAGAACCTGCGCAGGTTCTGGTAGCCCTCCTCCGAATTGACGATGCCGTAATGGCCGGAGTGCGAACGGTGCACGAAGGCGCGGGGTGATCCCGCGGCGTAGGCGTTCTTTATCTGCACCAGGCCATCGCTCATCGGGCCAATCGCCCACTTGGCGAGGTTGTAATCGCGATGGTTCGTGCCCACCAGGGAAAAGAACCGGTCGGCGGGAAACTTGTTGTCCAGGCTGTTCACCGGCACCTTTGTGTTGGAAATCTTCAGGTACTGGCGCATGCGCTTCTCGTTGAAGTTCTCGCTGTTATTCAGCTGGAGAAAATCGGGGACATTGCCCAGCACGCGCAGGTCGATTCCCCCGTGGGGCGTGGCGTAGGTGAAGACCTTGTCTACCCGCGCATCACCCGGCGAGATATTCTGCAGCAGGCAGCGGCAGATCAGGCCGCCCATGGAGTGCGCCACGAGATAGACGCGAAAATCCTTCTGTAATGCCGGGTCGACAGCCCCCTTGCGGGTGCAGTAGCGAACCTCGAGATCGTCGATGAGCGCCTTCAGCCCCTTGGCATAGTCCTCGATTTCCGGCCGCTCGCCGCTGCCGAGGCTTTTCGACACCGGCTCGTAGTAGCGGTATATCCAGACCGCCTTGTCCTGCGGGCGCTTGCCCGAGGGAATTTCCGATCCGTGCTCGTAGATGTCCGAGTACTGCTCGTCCTTCATCAGGCGCACGAGCGGTGATTCGAATATGTGGCGAACGGTTTCCCGGGTGACCAGCTGCCTCAGTTTGGTGGAGCCAAGGTTGAAGCCCATGTAGGGGTCCGCCACGGTGTCCTCGACTGCGGACTCGGTCATGGCGTAGCCGCGTATGTAGATGATCGGGTAAAAGGGTCTTTTCATGTGCTCTCCTTGTTATCGGTGACGCCTTTGAACTCCTGGCGCGGCCACAGTGCCGGCTTGATCGCTCAGGCCTCTTCTTTTCTCGGATCTCCCTCCAGGCGAAATCCCAGGATCCGCTCCACTGCATCCGAGGTTTTTTCCCCGGGCTTGCTGTCCACCCGCAGGGAGACACCGGGGAAGGTGTTGAGAAAACGCTGCAGGTCGTCCGCCCGGGCAATTTCGCGACTGGAAAAACGCAGCGGCGTGGCCCGCCGGGTGACCTGTTCCGATAGCAGCGGGATTTCGCCGCGCTGCTCCAGCCGTTTTACCACCACCGCCGCGCCGCACTGCCTGGAGACCGCCGTGTCCGACCAGGTGCCGTCGCTTATGTACTTGCCCTTGCTGTAGTGATTGGAGAAGGACCACAGGTATGGGCTTTTCACGTGCTGGTGATGCAGCCGGTAGCCCCAGCCGTTGTACCCTTCCAGTTCGTAGAGGATGCGCTCCAGGCTCCATTCGCCGATGCGGTCGATGCCGCGCATTTGCAGTGCGTCCCCGGCACTCTCTTCCCAGGTGAAGGGCGGGATGCCGCCGGGCGGCCGGCCCGCCGGGACGTGGTGGGTGCGGGCTTTCAGCGAGTCACCGTTGTGCAGGTGCGCCTTGAAGTTGAGGCTGGACTCCATGTTGTGGATGGCGCTGACAAAGAACCAGGGAGTGCCCAGGCTGCCGGCGACGCTCTGGTAGCGCTGGCGCTGCGGCAGGATGCGGTCGATGATCCTGTCGACATCGGCGAAGCGATTCGGGCTGATCTCCAGCGTCTGGAACAGCTCCCGATACTCGTTCGCCAGCGATTTGGTCAGGTTTACCTTTGCCATCGATGCTCTCCTCTCCCTGTGCGAAACATGACTGCGATTGTGGCGCGCTCGCTCAGCCGCCCTCCGCTGTTCGCTTCGGCCCCAGTGCTTCCAGCCAGCGCGGGAATACCCATCCACCCAGCGCGCTCACCACAAAGGCCAGTACTTCGCTGAACCCGCCCGGCAGGGGCAGGGGCAGGATGTTCACACCCAGCGCGTAGAGTGCGGCGGTGATCACGCCGCCGATGCACCCTATGGCGATGTTGAAGCCGATGCCGGTCCTGGGAGGATGCTGCTTCGCGCGCATGGCCAGGCGGATACCAACGCCGACGCCTACCCCGAGCAGCACGGCAACAAGCCAGGACCAGGGCTGTACGTACTCGATGCTGTCGGTCGCCGGGGCGAACGGGCCCAGCGACGCGCTTACCGTGTCGCGGCCGGTGCCGCGGGAGCGGATGAAGGTGGTGGCGATTCCGGTGGAGGGATCGAAACTGATGCTGCTCTGGCCGATCCGCCCGGTGCGGGAGGTGACGGTGACCGCGCCGACGGGAGCGTCACCCTCTGCGTGAATGATGACGGGCGCGGTTTCCAGTCCGTAGCCGAGAATACTGTCCTGCCCGACCTCCACTCGCAGCGTGGGCCGCGTGACGCCGAAGCGAATCTTCTGGGGCTCGGCGAGTCTTTCGGGAGTCAGCACGACCACGGTGGGGTCACGCGGGGCGGAGGCCTCGAGCGTGACATCGCTGAAGCTGTTGGTCCGGTCGATCGCCACCATCGCGGTGGGCTTGATGTCATCGACGTCGGCGTTGACCGCGACCCGGATCGAGGTGCCGATCTTCTTAACCTGCCCGGGCGCGTCCAGGTCCCGGAGCTGGACGAACACATTGCCGATGAAGCGCTGGCTGTCGCTATCGAAGCGCAGCGTCCCGCTGGAGGCCAGTACCAGAGACAGGTTGAGGGGCGACCCCTGCGAGGTCATGGCCAGGAAGCGAACCGGTGTCTCGGTGCATTTCCCCGAGCCTGTGCCGGCGCACTCTACCGCCCGGGCCGGGTCAGTGCTCTTCAGCGCCAGGTACTGGGTCGGCTTGATACGGATATCCGGCAGCGGCACACGGCTGACGGCGCTGCCGGTCACGCTGGAACCCGGCAGTGCCAGGTTCCGAATTGTACTGCTGGCGGCGGGCTGCGCCGTGGAAACCTGCGGCTGGATGCGTTCAATCGACTGCGGATTGAACTGCCTGAGCTCCTCCGCGGTGATGACCCGTTCAGTCGGGGCAGAAAGCGCCGGTGAGCTGATTATTATCGCCCACGCGGCCAGCAATCGGCGGCAGGTAGTCCACATCTGATCCTCTCCATGGTACAGACGTCCGTGGCCGGCAGGCAGGCAACGCCCGGCGGGCACACGGTTGTAAATGTAGACTTGCGAGGCGGATGCAGTGCACGGTCCGCATCGCATCTTCGAATGAACAAGCGTAGCCCAAACGGGGGAAGCTGCGCGGGCGGTGTAGCTGTTTGTAATCCGGGGGGGCAGTGGGGCCGGGTGGCGCCTCACTTGCGGGAGGGGGGAAAGGTGGTGCCCAGAGACATAATGCAATAAGCCGCCCAGCTTATTGATTGCACAATATTTTTTACTCTGAGCTAAATTAATATGCCCCGATATATGCCCCCTGGAGCTTAGAATTTAGGAGGCATGTATACTCGGGGCGGTTTGCCCACCAGAAGATTTTACGCCAACAGCACCAGGCGTGTGATCAGCCCTGACTTGCCCTTGCCTCGATCGGAAGAGTCCACATCGACGTAATCGCGTTTCTTTGGATCACCCGCCCCGCGCTGCTTTGCGCCCTGGGTGGTCTCGTCTTTGGCTTTTTGAGGAGATTTCACTTAGTCACATCCTTGCATTACGCTTCAGTCAGCCTGACCCACGTGAGTATAGACCGTGTTAGAAGGATAACGGGGGCGCCAATTATACGACCCCGACGTCATTCTACAAGTACTTCAAGCACTTCTTGCGGGGCAAAGCACCCACTAAGGCGAATGTCAGGCATAAGGTGAGGTATTGGGGCTATCTTTATAATTTTCATGAATTATCATGCGCCGCCTGCCCCTTGTTTTTGATTTCTCGATACCTTTCTAACACAACATATAGTGTATCGGCAACCTGCGCGCCCATATCGACGTCATATCTTTCTTGAAATGCGTTCTCCGTCAAGGAATCCACCGTCAAGAACCCTAGCAAGATTTGTTTGAGGTCGGGGTTGTCCGGTTCTGGGGGTTCGTCCGGCTGCAATTTATACCTGATCGGCCAAACGATGGTCGAATTGTAGTCCTTCCGTTTTGTATTGCCTGGCTGGGCATGGCCGTCGTTACTATTGCGATAGGAAGTATCCTTCCATAGAGAGCCGTTAAAGAAGTAATTGCCGATTTCCTGATAAAGTCCTTGGAAGTCGCTATTGGCATTCAGTTTGTGCTTAGTTCCTTCGCCCCTATCGTCGTGCTCCTTCTTCTTTCGCGAGGTCTCGTCTCTGGCAACCGTTCTCAAATATAAATTGTCAGTATTTTGTGGGTCTCTGCCTTCCTCTGCCCCAAGTAATTTGATGGATACTCGGCAGTTGCACGCCGTGGTGATGCAGAATGCGGTATTCAAGGCGGTCATTGCGGTAACCAGCCTCTCCACGAGTTCCCTGTCCTCGAACTGAATATTCTGGTGCGGATGTTCCTCAGACAAGCAGCGTGACAGGTACCGATATAAGTCGCGAAGTTCGTGCTGGCACGCGTGTAATGTTGGTTGAGCCTCCGCATACCTAGACTTGGCGCCAAACTTGAAGGTGACAAATAGCTGATATGCGAAAAGCAGGACTAGCAGTACGCTGATAGCTATGGACAGAACTATGCCCTTGGCAGAGTACGGTACTTTCCACCATGTTCCCAAGGTAACCAAGATGTATAGCATGTACGCGCCATGGAAATACCTCTCAAGGATTTCCACGTGCCTTCTAGGGTTTGCTGTTCCAGAGGATGATGACAACTTCCTTGTTCTCCGAATAATTTTTTATGTAAGTCGAAAATACTACCTACTGACGCAAACTGAAACAATCGGCTTGAACCGCACCAACATTTATACCGCCCAACGTCCGGTTAAGAGTTCAGCTTGCTGCAATATTATCTCAGTTGCAGTCACTTGCTTGTCGGGAGGATACCCATACTTTCTTAAGATGCGTTTGACCATCACCCTCATTTTTGACCTCACCGTCTCTTTCACTGTCCAGTCGATTGTTGCGTTCTTGCGTACCTGCACAACTAGCTCATGGGCAATCTGCCGCAGTACCTCGTCGCCAAGGATCTTAACGGCACTATCATTAACCTCTAGAGCGTCGTAAAAAGCCAACTCGTCGTCGGTTAGTCCCAGTTCCTCCCCTCGCCGATCCGCCGCCTTGATTTCCTTGGCCATTTTTATGAGTTCATCAAGTACTTCGGCAGAGGTTAGCAGATTGTTCTGGTAGCGGTTTATAGCTCCCTCCAGCATCTCTGAGAGCTTGCGGCTTTGAACCATGTTGCGGGTCGAGCGGGTGCGAATTTCATCGCCCAGAATCTTCTTCAGCAGCTCCAGGGCGAGGTTCCTGTGTTGCATACCCTGAATCTCGGCCATGAACTCGTCGGAGAGGATTGAGATGTCGGGCTTCTTGATACCGGCTGCATCGAAGATGTCCACCACCTGGTCGGAAACCACCGCCTGGTCCACCAGCTGCCTGATGGCGGTGTCGATATCCTCCTTGCTCTTGCTGTTCCCGGGCTCGAACTTGGCCAGCCGGGCCTTCACCGCTTGGAAGAAGGCCAGCTCGTCCTTGATGGCCATAGCGTGCTCGTCAGGGGCAACCAGGGCGAAAGCCTTGGAGAGCAGGGTGACCTCCCGGGTATAGCGGTTCTTGCCGTCCTCGAGCCCCAGCACGTACTCTTCGGCCTCCAGAATCAGGCTCAGCTTGGTCGAGGTATCGGCGGTGAAGTAGCGGCGATAGTCGAAACCGGACAGCATCTGGTCGACCACCTCGAACTTCTCCTGCATGGCCGCGATGGCCTCGCCGATGTCCAGGGTGGGTTTACCCTTTCCGCCACCCTCAGTGTAGGTAGCCAGGGCCCGCTTGAGGTCTGAGGCAATGCCGATGTAGTCCACCACCAGGCCGCCGGGCTTGTCCTTGTACACTCGGTTTACGCGGGCGATGGCCTGCATGAGGTTGTGGCCCTGCATGGGCTTGTCCACGTAGAGGGTGTGCAGGCAGGGGGCGTCGAAGCCGGTGAGCCACATATCCCGCACGATCACCAGCTTGAGCGGGTCGGCCGGGTCCTTGAGGCGCTCTCCGATGGCCTTGCGGACTGACTTGTTGTGGATATGGCGCTGCATGGCCTGGGGGTCCGAGCTGGAGCCGGTCATGATGACCTTGATGGCGCCTTTGGTGTCGTCCTCGTCATGCCAGTCCGGCCGCAAGGCCACTATGGCATCGTACAACGCCACGCAGATACGGCGGCTCATGGCGACTATCAGCGCCTTGCCGTCGAAGATTTCCTGCCGCCCCTCGAAGTGGGCCACCAGGTCCCGCGCCACATTGTCGATGCGTCCCTGCTGGCCGACGATAGCCTCCAGCCGGGTCCACTTGGCCTTGGCCTTGGTGCCCAGTTGTTCAAGGTCTTCCTCGCCACCGCCGTAGCCTGCAGCGTCCTCCATGATCTGGTCGAACTCCTCATCCAGGTGCGCGCGCTGCTCCTCGCGGATCTGCACCTTGGCAAGGCGGCTCTCATAGAAGATTTTGACGGTAGCGCCGTCCTCCACGGCCTGGGAGATGTCGTAGACGTCGATGTAGTCCCCGAACACGGCGGGGGTGTTCTTGTCGTCCAGCTCTACCGGTGTGCCGGTAAAGCCGATGAAGGTGGCGTTGGGCAGGGCGTCGCGGATGTACTTGGCAAAGCCGTAGGCGGTCTTCTTGCCGATGACATTGCCGTTCTCGTCGCGGATGTCAACTTCCCGGGCCGAGAACCCGTACTGGCTACGATGGGCTTCGTCGGCGATGACCACGATGTTGCGCCGGTCGGAAAGCAGCGGGAACAGGGCCTCGCCCTCCCGGGGGCCAAACTTCTGAAGGGTGGTGAAGATGATGCCGCCCGAGGCCACTCGCAGCTTATCGCGCAAGTCCTCCCGCCCCTCGGCCTGCATCGGTTCCTGGCGCAGGAGTTGGCGGCTGGCGGCGAATGTGTCGAATAGCTGGTCGTCGAGGTCATTGCGGTCGGTGAGGACCACGATGGTGGGGTTATCCAGTTCCAGCACCAGCCGGCCGGCGTAGAACACCATGGACAGGGACTTGCCGCTGCCCTGGGTATGCCAGACCACCCCCGCCTTGCGGCTGCCCTCGGTGTCTGCCGCATGCAGGGTGGAGGTGACGGCTTTGCGCACGGCGTAGAACTGGTGGTAGGCGGCGAGCATCTTCACCGTCACCACCGTGGTCAGGCCGGTCTCCGGGTCTTCCTTGCTGGAGCGGGCGAACACGATGAAGTGACGGATAAGCTCCAACAAGGTGGCCGGGGCCAACGCCGCGCTGACGAGCGTCTCCAACTGGCTGACGTGCTTGGCACCCTCTGCCTCCCCCTCGGGGGTCTTCCAGGCCATGAAGCGACTGAAACCGGCACTCAGGGAACCCATGCGGGCCTCCAGGCCATCCGAGACAACCAGTAGGCCGTTGTAGGTGAAAAGGCTCGGGATGGCGCTCTTGTAGGTCTGGAGTTGCTCAAAGGCGGAGCGGAGGGTGGCGTTCTCGCTGACGGCGTTCTTCAGCTCCAGCACGACCAGTGGCAGGCCATTGATGAACAGGATAAGGTCCGGGCGCTTGTTGGTGTTGTTCTCAACGATGGTGAATTGGTTGACCGCCAGGAAGTCGTTGGCTTCGGGGTTGTCGAAGTCCACTAGCCAGACCTTCTCGCCGCGGATCTCACCGTCCTGCTGGAACTCCACATCCACGCCGTCGGTGAGGACCTTATGGAAGGCTTCATTAGCAGCCAGCAGCTCAGGAGTGTATGTACTCAGCACCGACCTGACGGCCTGCTCGCGGGCCTCAACGGGTATATCGGGGTTGATGCGAGCCACCGCCGCGCGCAAGCGCCCGGCTAACACAACATCAGCGTAGGAGGATCGCTCCGGGTCCTCGCCATCATGGGCGATGCTGGGTCCGTGGCTGTAGCTGAAGCCCAGTTCGACGAGACGCTCGATAGCAAGTTGCTCAATCGCGTCTTCGTTCAAGTGCTCGCCCAATTAGACATCCTCTGATTCGGGCGGAATATCAGAGACATCAAGTTTTTGAACGCGGCCGCGAAATACGGCTCTTAGGCTTTCCAGATCTACCTGGAGACGATGGAAATATTCGGGCCACTTAGTGCGATCGTTCAGGTCTGCTGCCGTGCTCAGGAATATACGGCTTGATTGCTTATCCTCTGGATTGTGCCAGTTCAGTGGGCGGCCTAATTCAGCCTCGATCGATTCCTTCTGTTGTTCTAACAGGGAGTAAAATGCCTTAGCATCTTTTCCAACCAGATCAACCTGCGCACGGATCTCACCGATATCAAAAGTTTGCTTTTCGTTATTATAGAACGATGCAATAGCCGTCATTTTGGTCCCAGAGCGGCCTAGCTGCAGGTTCATCCAATGCTGGGGTAGGGGCTTTGTTGCGGTAAGTGGAGTTTGTTTTGTGGCCAGGTAATCCCTGAAACCTGTCCAAAACTCGAGCTGCGTTTTCTTGCCCTCGCTCAACTCAGACTGTTGCGCGGTTTTTGCGGCGTTGCTTATACTCCGGCTCCACTCATTCGGGGTAGAAACAATGTTGAACTTCGGTGCCGCCAGTGAATCCCCGATGCGCCAAAGTTCAACTTCCAAACCAAAAAACTTAAACCTTTCGTCAGTTATATCATTGAGCCAGTCAAGCGCGGCCCTATGCTCCTCTGTAAATTTGGCTGCAATCCAGACGATGGTGACCGCGTTAAGACCTGCCGCATAGGTCATCAATTGCCCGAGGTGGATGTGATCAGTACGCTCCAACTGATTTTCGATTAGAACCCATTCGTCGGTTGATACGTCCTTACAAAGAATATCTGCCCTGAAAGGTCCGACATTCTTCTCTTGAGCTTCCACCTCAAGTTCCAAACCAATCGACTCAGCGAGGAGTGATATGTTGTTTTCTTCTGCCAGCCAGGGAGTGAAGTCTCCCGCCTCAGACAACCAAAAGTCTCGCAGTTCTACCTTCTCTAGTCGCCCCAATGTTTCATTCGTCATGAAGCAGTCTCCTAGGCTACTCGGATTTCACCGGACATGAGTTTGGGGAAGAGGGTGTCGCGAAGGTTTGCCAGAGTTTTGTTCTCCGCGAGATTTACCTCTTGCTTCTTAATCAGCGAGATCACGGCTTCATCAAACTTCTCAACTACTTTTATTTGCGGAATTGGAGCTTCGATACTCAGCAAGTCATCCGGGTTAATGCGCTGATGGCTGCCACTCGTACCAGAAACTCGATTGATCATTTCCGACTTAACATAAGCCGACTTGAGGAGGCAGAACACGAAGGCGTAAGTGCATTTTTGGGGAACGAGAACCTGAAACTCAGTTGAGCAAATGGGGCCCGGGCCGGGCAGTTCCAGTACAGCCCATATTCGAGGGAACCGAGGGTTGAGCTTGGAAACCAGAATCGAGTTTTCTTCAACTATGTACTTGTTGCTCTGAATTGTGCTCCCCAACTCAACTTTTGGATCACTGTCTGCATCGAAGTTTGGGATGCTGAAGTGATGAAATGAAGTGTCGGGTGTAGAGGCAGGATTTACGCTTCTCTTCTTGTGCTCGACAAAATAACCGATACAGCCGATTTTCCACCCCGCCGGAATTTCCCCCAGCTCAGAGGGCTGCATAGCTCCGCCACTCGACTTGTAGGGATTGCCATTTTCGTCAGGGAACTCGAAGTCCACGAACCAGTGCTTGAACAGCGTCTGGGCGATGGCCTCCAGGGTGCGGTTCTGTCTGCGGTTGAGTTCGATTTTTTCGTCAATACTTGCGAGGTTATCGGCAATCTGAGTTTCGTATTCTTGACGAGGAATCTCGAAGGCCTTCAATACTGGAATGCGAATATTGCTCACCGTGGAGCCTGTCCCGTCGCTCCAAGCTATCTGCTCTTTGACGAACCGAGACTGAAGCGCATAAAACAGGTATCTCCCATCCACACCAGTTCGAGGGCGCAGAAGCACTTGTCGTTGGCCGAGGCAGCATTCGAGTCCCTCAGGAATCATGCATACCTCACCCATGGGTGCCTCACGGGTAATCACGATGTCCCCACTTTTGGGCTTCGCTCGTCGAATGCGTTCCTGAAAGTGCTTTTGATCTGTGAAACTAGGGTTAGAAAGGTCAAGACGGCCGCCTCGAATATTCTGGTTCCGAAGTACAATCAGACCTTCATCAGTCCATTTTGGCGTTGAATGAGGGCAGTCGACGACCAGTTCGCAGAGGGACTCGAGGCTTTCCGTTTTCACTGCGTGAGTCCCAATTCAGCCAAATGCGCACTAATCTGCGAATCCAACACTCGACCTCGCTCCATCTGCGCTGTCAAATCATGTGTGAGCTTGGCCATTTTATCCTCGAACGGTACACCATCGTCCTCCTCATCAGGAATACCCACGTACCGCCCTGGCGTCAGAATCTGGTTATGCTTCTGTACCTCCTCCAGTGACGCAGCCTTGCAAAAACCCTTTTCGTCCTTGTATTCGCCATCCTTTCTGCGCCAGGCGTGGTAAGTATCCGCGATTCGGGCGATGTCCTCGTCAGAAAAGTCTCGGTTTCGTCGGGTGATCATCTCACCCAAGTTGCGGGCGTCGATGAACAGCACCTCGTCCTCCCGATTCCGAAAGTTGTGGTTCTTGCGGTCCCGGGAGATGAACCACAAGCAGGCTGGTATTCCGGTGTTGTAAAACAACTTGTCCGGTAAGGCCACGATGCAGTCCACCAGCTTGGCCTCGACGATGGCCTTGCGGATGTCCCCCTCGCCGCTTGAGTTGGAGGACAGTGAACCGTTGGCCAACACCAGCCCCAGCGTCCCGGTGGGGGAGAGGTGGTAGATCATGTGCTGCATCCAGGCGAAGTTGGCATTGCCGGCGGGGGGCACGCCGTACTGCCAGCGGGGGTCGTCGCGGAGCAGCTCGCCCGACCAGTCGGAATCGTTGAAGGGCGGGTTGGCGATGATGAACTCGGCCTTCATGTCCCTGTGGGCGTCGTTGAGGAAGCTGCCCTCGCCGTTCCAGCGCACGTTGGAGCCGTCGATGCCGCGGATGGCCAGGTTCATGCGGCACAGGCGGTAGGTGGTCTGGTTGGACTCCTGCCCGTAAATGGAGATGTCGTCAATGCGACCCTGGTGGGCCTCCACCAGCTTTTCGGCCTGCACGAACATGCCGCCGGAACCACAGCAGGGGTCATAAACGCGCCCCTTGTAGGGCTCCAGCATGTTCACCAGCAGCTTGACGATGCTGACGGGGGTGTAGAACTGGCCGCCCTTCTTGCCCTCGGCGGCAGCGAATTCGCCCAGGAAGTACTCGTACACGCGCCCCAGCAGGTCCTGGCTCCTGGCCTTGGCGTCGCCCAAGGCGATGGTGGCGATCAGGTCGATCAGGGCGCCCAAGCTGGCCTTGTCGAGGTTCTGGCGGGCGTACTGCTTGGGCAGCACCCCCTTGAGGGTGGGATTCTCCTTCTCGATGGCCTCCATGGCTTCGTCCACGTCCTTGCCAATCTCGGGCAGCTTGGCGCGGGCCTGCAGGTGGCTCCAGCGGGCGTTGGCGGGCACGAAGAACACCCGCTCAGCGCGGTACTCGTCAGGGTCCTCGGGGTCGGCCCCCTCGTACTCGCCCTCACCGGCAGCTAGCCTGGCGTACAGCTCCTCAAAGGCGTCGGAGATGTACTTGAGAAAGATCAGGCCGAGCACGATGTGCTTGTACTCGGCGGCGTCCATGTTCTTGCGCAGCTTGTCGGCGCTTTTCCAGAGTGTCTTTTCCAGCGGCTCGACAGCTTTCTCGGCCTTGGGTTTCCTCGCCATGAGAGGTCCTTAATTGTTCTTGGGCGAAGCCAATAGATTAAAGATTTTCCGAGACTCGGTCAGCCTACTCCTAGAGGAGGCTATATTTTCCCCGCCCCGGGCTGACCTTGGAGTGGTGCTCGCTTTACAGGAGCTTCGTCTCGGATGAGTTTTTTACCCCCACAAGGATTCCGGCCATATCGTTTCGATTTAGTGTGTTGTGCAAAACTATCTGGTGGCCTTACCCAAATTGCCAAATATCCGCCTGTACGGCGCGCGGCCCTCTTTAAGAAATAATCCGAGACAAGCTGAGCCGAAAAGCCAGATAGAAGCGGGAAGAGGTACAGGAGACAAACTTGTCGCATACCCATCGAAGTGCAACTGGTTCCCCGTGTCGGTATCTAGGAAGGCGATCGTGAAGTACTTAGTTGCAAATGAATTGAACGTCGCTAAATTAGAGGGCGGGGAAAATCCATCTTGGCTCTGATTTGTATAGTCAAACAAGTAAAAGCCAGAAGACACAAATGTGTTAGGTGTCACAAATTCGTCACTGAGCGCACTGAACGCATCGGTGCCCCCATGGTTGTCCCAGACTACCAGAGAACCGGGTGAGGCCGAGGAATAAGTATACCCAGCAAGAGATACTTCGAATTCAACCAAACCAGACAAGAAGACTGCCGCATGGTCGTCAGGGTTTGTGTCTCTGTAGCCGGATTCGATGGCGCTGGTGTCGTAGGTGAAAGATCCAAAGAATGAATCGTCGTCATTCAGTTGAAATCCAAACATCGAGCTATTGCTGACGGTAGTATTGATGCCGGAGGCGCCATCGTGTTCGAACATCGAACTGCCCGCACCACTGAAACTATAAGTGACCAGAGCAGCATGTGCGCTGGAGCATAGGCCCAGTAACAGTAACGTCCATGTAATGGTCCTGATCATGTTTAGTCCTTAACATTTGGATTCGTATGGCGTAGATATGTATAGTATCTTGGAATAACAAAGGCAAGGTTTATATCTTGGCTGACTCATAAAACGAGCACTGGACTTCGGGACGCCCACATGGAAGTTATTCGAAACTGCACCTTCAAATTCAGGTGCCCGCTTGACTGGTCGAATCTCACCACCACCGCTGATCCCAAGATTCGCCATTGTTCAGAATGTAATCGGGCCGTCCACCTGGTGGAAACCGAGGAAGAATTCTCCAACCACGCGAGGCTTGGGAGTTGCATCGCGCAGCAAATTCACCTGGAAGATGGGGCCGGATATCTGGTTGGAGAGCCAACGCCATCCCCATATTTGGCCTGACGGCCGTCCGAATTCTTCAGGGTTACCAGTTTTCGGTTCTACGAGAAGCCACTTCGGCGCGACGGACTATTTCCTCGACGACCACGGGTGTGTAGATCTCAACAAGGGTTTCGTCGGTGCGTTCAGTATGCCGCTTGTTCCAAATGGGCCACTGCTGATGAAGCCGGGCTTTTTCATGCTCTTGCAGGCGCAGAATGGCTCGTTCCGCGGGTCGCGTGTACTCGTACTCTCGGGGGTAATGGGCCTGCCAGCCCCAGCCGTATATTTCTCGCTTTAATTCCCACCAAAGAAGGGGGTCATGTGCAACCAGGGCTTTGATCGTTGGGCCCAGGATTTCTCGTTCCAGCTTGGTCATGGATGCCGCCTCCTTGCGGTGTCGCTCGAATATTCGTCCGATATTCCTTTGCGCGAAGATTACTCTGGCTGAGCCCACAAAACCAATATGGCTGATCAAAATATAGCCATGGCGCGCTGACTATGACTTGTACCGTCAGGGGGTGCCGTATAAAACGCGGTTAACAAATGTGGGGGTTGGTATTGGGCTACTCACCACTCGGCAACGGGCTCGTGCCTTCCCGACTAGCCGCGATCCGGTCAAGTATGTCTTTCAATGGGTCCGAACCAGGTGGCTCGTCCTTCTGTTTGAACATGCCGAGCTCTTTGCCCATCAACTCATAGGCCCTCAGGGCACCTCTGGCGTCGAAAGTGAAGGCGAGGGCCGGACCGCCATTACGATCCTCCACACGCGCCTGCTCACCCTTCCGATCCATGACGGGGCGAATCTGCATACAACGCTCGGAGATCTCGAGTAAGCTGGCCAGTACGCGCTCCTTGTCGATCCCAAGCCGCTCGGCCGCGCCGGCCGTGGCCTCCCACCGTTTCAGGCCGATATATTCGCGGGCGCCTGAGTAAGCATCAGTCAGCATCCGGCTGCAATTTGACTTCGCCGACTCTTTCCGCCGGACTCTGGGGTATACCGCCATCCAGGCATCGCCCTGATCTTTACCGGCAAGTATGTGGCCACACACCGCCAGGTGTTTGCTGTCCATCGAGATCTCGAGCGCGACGATCCGACCCAACTTTTGTGCCGCGGTCCGGCTTGAGTCCGTGACCTGCTTTTTAAGTCGTTTTGCCATCGTAAGCAGCGAGCCACTCTTCTACAGTTTGACTCTCGGGGCCGCCAGCCCGGAGGTCAGTGGAGCTAGTGTAACCGCTCAAGGAAGACTCCCTCGATCCCGTGACTCCTTTTACCTTTGTTCCGCAGCAGATTCTGCCCGTGCCTGAAAATCCCGTAACCCCTTGTTTGTTATCGGGATTCCGGAAATCCTTGTCCGAAGGTTTTGGCCGGAGATTGTCCGGCGGATGTCCGAAGATTGTCCGGGCATTGTCCGGTTGATCGGGGTGCTGTTGTGGGTGTCTGACTTGTTCATAGGGGATCGAGACTGGAATGAGGCTGTCCTTGTCCAGGCGATTCCCCTCTGACAGCGAGCCGGTAAAGGCGATGTTCTCCAGCTTTGTCATGTAGTCATGGAATGAGGAAAGTCTCCTGGGGCGTGGAAGTCCTGTCCGCCGCCAGAACTGGAGGAATTTTGAACCCTTCTGGACCCGAAAATGGCCTGGTGGCAGGAGTGAACCTGCAGTGCCATGTCTGGTGGTTCGAGCTCGCGTGACCTGTGCGTTAAAGATCGTGTATGCGTCCGCACCACTAGATATCTCCCTGAAACTCAAATGTATGCCCGGGTATCGGCCTCCCTGATATTTCCCGGCACTATAGGTCTGGTATTGGTAGGCAGGGATAGAACATCGCTCCAGGATTTGGGATATCAGCTCTTCTTGGTGATCACGCGCCCACGCAGCAGGAACGGGCTGGCCGTTCGCGGGTTCAATATGAATACGCCCTTCCTGGATTGATATTCTGTGCCCCTGATTAAGTAGCCTTTCGAGGAGGTTTCTCCGGGGTTTGTCGGCCCTACTCATCGCGCTTGTTGGCAAGTTCAAGCTCGACATCGCTGACCACTGGGTCCAAGTAGATGGAGTCCTGATCCTGGTTCAGTAGCTTCTCGCGGGCCTCATCTTCCGTCTCCGCCTGAACCTCAATGGATCTTGTAGTAGTCCATTTTGCAGTAAATCTGAACCACTTCATCCCTCGCTACCACGAGCAAGGTTGGATGCCAGGTCGTCAAGCAGCTCTCGGATATCCTCAGCGCGCCACACCGTGGTTCTGGTGCCGAGTTTGAGTCCCGGGGGCGCTTTCCCCTCCTTTACCCATTTCCACCAGGTGGACCGTCCGATGCCGAAGAAGGGGTAGATTTGCTTGTCGCGGAGAAGACCGGTTTTCGGCAAGTCGTCGAAGGTGACTATCGTGCTGGATCGCTCAGTTTGAGCGCAGTTGGTCTGATTGGGCATGTTGGCTCCTATTCGTGTCTGTTCATGCACAAACAGAAGCGTCACACTAGAGGTGTCCTACCCTTCAAGTGTCCGCCCTGTACTTTTTGTAGATGGTTAGGGGTGAGGACACTTCCTATTTCTTCTTCGGGGCCTCCTGAATCTCCTGGTTATCGCGAAGTCTCTGCCATGCTCTTTCAAAGCTGTTGCGGCTAAACAGCCCTGTGCAGGGCCTAAGTTTCGACCACACCTCGGATTTCACCCATTTTTTTCCAGATACAAATGGAGGAAGTGCGGTTGGGTGGTAACCGAGTTCAATTATCGTTTGAATTACCAGTCGATCTTGAGTCTGGGCGCGGCCGGCAGGTACTTCAACTCTCGTCTCATCGGCATCGCCAGCCCCGAGTTTGGCCATCTCTCTTTTAATAGCTTGAGAGTACTCATGTTGTAGCGACTTGAATTCGGCTTCTAGTCGCCTCAAATTCCGTTCCTTGGCCTCCAGGTCTAATGCAGTGGGTGTGCTCCTGGTTTCCCATTCTCGAACTTTACGTCTGTGATTGTCTTCACGCGTGAAGAAGTCCACCCAGTCGAAACTCTCACTCATATCTTCCCTTGTCTTTTCTTGAGGTCTTCTGATGCTATGTATTTTGGCTTCCAGGAAGCCGTTCTCCGAGTGTTCCGCGAGTTATTGGCCTGAGGCTTGGTGAAAATCCCCAAGTACAACATTGCCCCCTCGAGCTTGTTCACGTAAGGCGTCAAGATAATCGGCCCACTTCTGCATCATCTCCGAACGCTGGGGAAGGTGTTTGGTCCTGTTGTAGGCGCGTCCAAGAGAATCCCTGACCTGGTGCGCAAGCTGGTGCTCGATCCACTCCAGACGAAATTCGAGCTGCTCGTCCATCATGGTCCGCGCTGAAGCGCGAAAGCCGTGGGCACAGTGTTGTGATTTGGTGTCGTAGCCTAGCTTCTGCAGGGCGCTGTTGATGGTCGCGGGGCTGACATGTTCTCGCCGCCGCCTCGCGTTGGGAAATACATAGGGAAGGCGGCCCGTGAGGGGCTCCAGGTCCCGCAGGACAGCTACGGCCTGTAGGCTCAGCGGGACTATGTGATCCTGCCCCATCTTCATTTTGGACGCAGGAAGATGCCAGGTGCTTGCCTTCCAGTCGATTTCTTCCCACTGCATCGAGATCAATTCCCCAGGGCGCTGAAAGAGCAGTGGACAGAGTTGGAGTAGGCTTCGGACAACATGCGACCCCTGGTAGCCTTCTATCGCGAGGAGCAGTTTTCCGAACTCTCCAGGGTCTACGATCGCAGGTCGGTGCTGGGTACCTTTGGGGCGGAGAACGCCCTGGAGGTCGCTCGCGGGATTTGTGTCCACCCGCCGGGTTTGTTTGGCGTAGCGAAAAATCTGGTTGAGGACTTGCCGGGCGTTGTGGGCGGTCTCTATGGCGCCACGGTCCTCGACTCGTTGCAGAAGGGATATGAGGTGAGAAGTTTCCACGTGATTAACCGGTGTGGATCCCAGCCAGGGGTAGATGTCTTTCTTGAGTAAAGCCTCGCGCTTTTTAGCTGTGGACTCGGCCCACGCGGGCCGCTGCTTCTTGAACCACTCCTCGGCTACCGATTTGAAGGTGTTGTCAGCCTCCCACTCCTCCTTCGCCTTCCGTGAGCGCCTTACCCTGCCGGGATCTACCCCTTGCCGTAAGAGCCGCCTGGCGTCGTCTCGCGCAGCCCTGGCCTCCGCCAGGGTGACCTCGGGGTAGACGCCGTGGGAGAGTCGTTTCTCCTTTCCCGCGAACCTGTACTTGTGGCGCCAGTATTTGGATCCGCTGGGGTGAACCTCTAGATAGAGGCCGTTCTCGACCGCGAGGCGGTAGATCTTTTCCCTTGGTTTGGCGTTTTTTGCCGTCGTCGCAGTGAAAGCCATATCTGCCTCCTGGTGGGGGCATAACGGGCCTCATTTTTGGCCTATGCCCCCGGTTGTGCCCCGGCGGTGGTTGGCCTGCATAGAAAAATATGTGGACCAACAGGCACTATGTTACAGCCTAACCTGCTGTTTTGAAGAAGTTTTTCAGAAATTTGTGGACTAACGGAGGTGGGGATATGGTGCCCAGAGACAGAATCGAACTGCCGACACGGGGATTTTCAATCCCCTGCTCTACCAACTGAGCTATCTGGGCAAGGTCGCGGATCGCGAGAGGCGCGTATTAAACCCGCCAGCAGGCGGCGAGTCAAGGCCCCCGTAGGAGCCTGTTACACAGGCGATCCCCGATCCAGTACGAGCCTGCTACGCAGGCGATCCCCAACCCCGTAGGAGCCCCTTTGCGCGGGCGATCGCCTGCATAGCAGGCTCCTACGTTCCATCCGACGGCGGGACATAACCCTCGGCCTGGTCGAAATCCTCACCGGCGAGAAACTTCTCCATCTCCGCCTGCAGGTACTTGCGCGCATCCGGGTCCACCAGCGACAGGTGTTTCTCGTTGATCAGCATGGTCTGGTGGGCCTGCCAGTCCTGCCAGGCCTTCTTCGATACGTTCTCGAAGATGTCCTGGCCCTTGGGGCCGGGGTAGGGCGGCGCGTCCAGGCCTTCCAGTTCTTCCTGGTACTTCTTGCAGAATACGGTGCGGGGCATGGCTTACTCCTGTGCCTTCTCGGTTGCAGGGATGGCGGCGGCCAGTTTTCGCAACAGTTGCACGACGGGGGCGGCCAGTCCCACCTGCGGGTTTTCGCGCACGTTATACCAGAGCTGCCTGTCCGCATCCATGACGCTGCCCGGTTCCTGTCCCAGTCGCAGCAGCAGCGGCTCGATATCCAGGTGGTAGTGGCTGAAGGTGTGGCGGAAGGGCGGCCATGCCTCGATCGAGGCCGGGGCAGTGCCCAGCCTGTCCTGGCACCAGCTCTCCGGTTCGCTGCCCGCATCCTCTGGAAAGCACCACAGGCCGCCCCAGATTCCCTGGGCGGGGCGCTTCTCCAGCCACAGGTGCCCTTGTGGTGCCTGCACCATCAGGAAGCGGGTGGATTTTACTGGCATCGTCTTGCGCGGCTTCTTTCCCGGGTAGTCGCCGGGGTTGCCGGCGAGGCGGGCGGCGCAGTCGGCGGCCACCGGGCAGGTGTCGCAGCCCGGGAAGGAGCGCGTGCAGACGGTGGCGCCCATGTCCATCATGGCCTGGTTGTAGTCGGCGTGGCGCTCGCCGGGGGTGAGTTCCTCGGCTATCTCCCACAGGGTATCGTGCACCGCGCTTTTGCCGGGCCAGCCCTCGACGGCGCGGTGGCGGGCCAGCACCCGCTTGACGTTGCCGTCCAGGATGATGCCGCGCTGGCCGAAGGCCGCGGCGCGGATGGAGCCTGCGGTGGAGCGGCCGACGCCTGGCAGAGCCATCAGCTGTTCCAGCGTGTCGGGGAACTCGCCGCCGTGCTCCGCGCAGACCACCTGCGCGGCCTTCTGCAGGTTGCGGGCGCGGGCGTAATAGCCGAGGCCGGTCCAGTGGTGCAGGACCTCGTCCTGTGAGGCCTCCGCGAGGCTGCGCACATCGGGGAAGCGATGCAGGAAGCGCTCGTAGTAGGGGATCACCGTCTTCACCTGGGTCTGCTGCAGCATGATTTCCGACACCCACACCCGGTAGGGGTCGCGGCTTTGCTGCCAGGGCAGGTCGTGGCGGCCGTACTGGTCGTACCAGTCGAGGACGCGGTGGTGAAAGGGGGGCGGAGTCCGGGGCATTGTGGGTTGGCGTGTTTGCGGGGGTAACAGGGTAATTCGCCGCGCGGCAGGTGGCTACCCCTGTAGGAGCCTGCTACGCAGGCGATCGCGCGCGTAGCGCGCTCCTACGGTTCGGTAGATCGCGATGGTTCAGTAGGTCGCGATGGTTCGGAAGTTTGCGGAGGCACGGGGAGCGCGCAGGTTATGAGGGCCGCGCGGGGTCGGGAGATCGCCTGCATAGCAGGCTCCTACGGTGCGGTGTATTGCCGGCGGCATTCCACTATAATGGCGGGCCTTTTTCGGGGCGGCCTGCAGTCCGCCCCTGCGGGTCCATCCCGCGAACCTGCACCTGGAGAGCAACATGGCTGAACGCAAGGCCACAGTGGAACGCAACACGCTGGAGACGCAGATCTCGGTCAGCGTGAACCTCGACGGCACCGGCAAGGCGGCGCTGGAGACGGGTATTCCCTTTCTCGAGCACATGCTCGACCAGGTGGCGCGCCACGGGCTGTTCGATATCAGCATCAATGCCAAGGGCGACCTGCACATCGACGACCACCACACGGTGGAAGATATCGGCATCACCCTGGGCATGGCGTTCGCAGAAGCGGTGGGCGACAAGCGCGGCATCATGCGCTACGGCCACGCCTACTGCCCGCTGGACGAGGCGCTGTCGCGGGTGGTGATCGATTTCTCCGGCCGCCCAGGCCTAACCTACGGCGTCGATTTCACCCGCGCCGCGGTGGGCGGCTTCGACGTGGACCTGTTCATGGAGTTTTTCCAGGGCTTCGTCAACCACGCCCGCGTCACCCTGCACATCGACAACCTGCGCGGCGACAACACGCACCACCAGGCGGAGACCATCTTCAAGGCCTTCGGCCGCGCCATGCGCATGGCGCTGGCGGAAGACCCGCGCATGGCCGGCGTGACGCCGTCCACCAAGGGCGTGCTCTAGGTTTCCGGCATGAGCGGTACGGTCGCCGTCATCGATTACGGCATGGGCAATCTCCACTCCGTGGCCAGCGCGCTGCGTCACGTGGGTGCGGGCGAGGTGCTGGTCACCTGCGATCCCGCGGCCATCCGCGCGGCGGACCGCGTGGTGTTTCCCGGTGTCGGCGCCATGCGCGACTGCATGGCGGAAATCCGCCGGCTGAAGTGTGACGAGATTCTCGCCGAGGCGCTGCTGAAACAGCACAAGCCGGTGCTGGCGATCTGCATCGGCATGCAGGCGCTGCTGGACTCCTCCGAGGAAAACGGCGGGGTCGACTGCCTGGGCCTGATCCCGGGCACGGTGCGCCACTTCGGCCAGCACCTCACCGACGAGGACGGCACCCGCCTCAAGGTGCCCCACATGGGCTGGAACGCCGTGGAGCAGGTGGGCGAACACCCGCTGTGGTCCGGCATCCCGGACCAGACCCGCTTCTACTTCGTGCACAGCTACTACGTGCACGCCGAGGATCGCTCGCAGGTCGCCGGGCGCCTGCACTACGGCGTCACCGCCGACGCGGCGCTGGCCCGCGACAACCTGTTCGCCGTGCAATTCCACCCGGAAAAGAGCCACACGGCGGGCCTGCAATTACTGAAAAACTTTATCGAGTGGAACGGCCAATGCTGATCATCCCCGCAATCGACCTCAAGGACGGCCAGTGCGTGCGCCTGCGCCAGGGCCTGATGGAGGACAGCACCGTCTTCTCCGACGACCCGGTCTCCACCGCCAGGCGCTGGGTGGACGCCGGCTGCCGCCGACTGCACCTGGTGGACCTCAACGGCGCCTTCGCCGGCACCCCGGTCAACGGCGAGGTGGTCACCGCCATCGCCGCCGCCTACCCCGGCCTGCCGATCCAGATTGGCGGCGGTATCCGCTCCCTGGAGACCATCGAGCACTATGTAAAAGCCGGTGTCAGCTACGTGATCATCGGTACCAAGGCGGTAAAAGAGCCCGAGTTCGTGGCCGAGGCCTGCGCCGCATTCCCCGGCAAGGTCATCGTCGGCCTCGACGCGAAGGATGGCCTGGTCGCCACCGACGGCTGGGCGGAAGTCTCCGAAGTGAAGGCCACCGATCTGGCGAAGCGCTTCGAGAGCGACGGCGTTTCCGCCATCGTCTACACCGACATCGCCCGCGACGGCATGATGCAGGGCGTCAACGTCGAGGCCACCCTGGCCATGGCCCGCGCTTCCAGCATTCCCGTTATCGCCTCCGGCGGCATCACCAACCTCGACGATATCCGCGCGCTGAGCGCCGTCGCCCACGAGGGCATCTGCGGCGCCATCACCGGCCGCGCCATCTACGAGGGCACCCTGGACGTGGCCCAGGCGCAGAAGCTCTGCGACGAGGCCGCGTAGGTAAATCGCGATGGGACTGGCGAAACGCATCATCCCCTGCCTGGACGTGGACAATGGCCGCGTGGTGAAGGGCGTGAACTTCGTGGATATCCGCGATGCCGGCGACCCGGTGGAGATCGCCGCCCGCTACAACGAGCAGGGTGCGGACGAGATCACCTTCCTCGACATCACCGCCAGCCACGAGGGTCGCGACACCACCGTGCACACGGTCGAGCAGATCGCCGAGAACGTGTTCATCCCCCTCACCGTGGGCGGCGGCATCCGCAGCGTGCAGGACATCCGCACCATGCTCAACGCCGGCGCGGACAAGGTCAGCATCAATACCGCCGCCATCCACAACCCGGAGCTGGTGCGCGAATCGGCCCAGCGTTTCGGTTCACAGTGCATCGTCGTCGCCATCGACGCCAAGCGGGTGGACGATGTCGACGGCAGGCCGCGCTGGGAGATATTCACCCACGGCGGGCGCAAGCCCACCGGCATCGACGCGGTGGAGTGGGCAGTGAAAATGGCGGAACTGGGCGCGGGGGAAATCCTGCTCACCAGCATGGACCGCGACGGCACGAAAAACGGCTTCGACCTCGGCGTGACCCGCGCCATCAGCGACGCGGTGGAAATCCCGGTAATCGCCTCAGGGGGCGTGGGCAACCTGGATCATCTGGTCGAGGGCGTTCTCGAGGGGGGAGCCGATGCCGTGCTCGCCGCCTCCATCTTCCACTTCGGCGAGTACACCGTCCCCGAGGCCAAGGCCTACATGGCCGCCCGCGGCATCGAGATGCGGATCTGACCGCACATCCGATAAAGTCTCACCTGACCCCATGTTTTGCGCGGGGCTTTTGGCGATAGCCCCGTGGGGGACCGTGCCCCAGCGGGCGATGGCTTCCGAAACCAGCATGAGTTCAAAGCCGCGGCAGGCCAGCCGCGGGATTTCCTGTTGCAGTACTGCCACGGTGGCCGGGTAGGGATGGCCGATTCCCACGGCGACACGGTCGCGTTCGGCGTAGCGCAGCAGGGTTTCCAGCTGCCGGCGGATGGCGACGGGTTCTGCGGTGTTGTCCAGGAACACCGAGCGCGAGAGGTTGGGCACACCGTAGGCGCTGGCGGTCTTCGCCGCCACGGTTTCCCTGCTGGTGCGCGAATCCACGAAGTACAGCTCGCGGCGCAGCAGCGCCTGCATTACCCAGCCCATCTGCAGCGGCATGGTAGTCAGTTCGCTGCCCATGTGGTTGTTGACGCCGCGCACGTGGGGTACCGCGGCGAGGTCGTCCAGCAGGGTTCGGTCGAATACCTCGCGGGGCTGCTGCGGCAGCAGCGCGCCGCGCCCCGGCGCCTTGTGTTCCTCGTTGCTCATCGGCGCGTGCAGCATGATCTCCTTGCCCGCGGCGAAGCCTGCCTGCGCCAGTTCCCTGGCGTGGGCGGTATGCGGCAGCACCGAGAGATTGACCTTGCCGGGCAGGCGCGCCACCGCCATGCCTTCCTTCAGGCTGTTGCCGATATCGTCGATGATGAGCACCGCGGTACCGCGCGGCGCGGTGGCGGCCAGGCCCGCCGGGGGGCCGGGCAGGCGGGTGATTCATTTGCGGCGGCGGGCAGGCCCTGGCCGCAAAGCCAGCAGGCGAGGAGGGCGGCGAGGGCCTCAGGTGCCCGTTTTTGCCGCCGTTTGCGAGGTCGAGCTCTTGTCACGCATTCCCACTACGTTGAGGCCCTTGAGCAGCGACAGCGCTTCGTACAGCTGGTTGTCGTCGCTCTGCAGTTTGCGGGTGGCCTTGCCACCGGATTTGTTGCCGCTCTCGCCGTTGACGTTGTCCAGGTGGCGCGAGAGGTCCGCTTCGGTGACGCCGCGCGGGTCGTCGAGGGCGGTGACCTTGGCGCGCTGCACCTCGATGTCCGGTTCGATACCCTCGGCCTGGATGGAGCGGCCGTTGGGGGTGAAGTACAGCGCGGTGGTGAGCTTGACCGCGCGGGTTTCGGAGATCGGCAACACCGTCTGTACCGAACCCTTGCCGAAGCTGCGGGTGCCCATGAGGATGGCGCGGTGATGGTCCTGCAGGGCGCCGGCGACGATCTCCGAGGCGCTGGCCGAGCCGGAGTTGATCAGTACCACCAGCGGCTTGCCGTGCAGTGAGTCCGCCGGCTCCGCCTCGAAGCTGACATGGGAGTTGGGCAGGCGGCCCTCGGTGTAGACCACCAGGCCGCCGTCCATGAACAGGCCGGCGACGTCGACGCTGGCGCGCAGCACACCGCCGGGGTTGTTGCGCAGGTCCAGCACCAGGCCCTTGATCTCCTGCTTGGCGGCAAGCTTCTGCAGCGCCGCGGCGACGTCCTTGCCGGTATCGCTCTGGAACTGGGCGATGCGGATATAACCGAAGCCCGGCTCCAGCCAGCGCTGGCGCACGCTGGCGACCTTGATCACGTCGCGCTTGAGGGTGAGGTCGAAGGGCTGGCTGGTTCCCGGCCGGCCGATGGTCAGCTGGATTTCGCTGCCCACGGGTCCGCGCATTTTCTGGATGGCCTCGCCCAGGCTCATGCCCTTGACCGGCGTGCTGCCCAGCTTGAGGATCACGTCGCCGCTGCGCAGCCCGGCCTTGGCGGCGGGAGAGCCGTCGATGGGGGAGATCACGGTGACGTAGCCGTCCTGCATGCCCACTTCCAGGCCCAGGCCGTTGAACTCGCCGGTGGTGGATTCCTGCAGTCCCTCGAAGTCCTCGTCGGTGAGGTACACCGAGTGCGGGTCCAGGCCGGAGAGCATGCCCTGGATTGCGTACTCCAGCAGCTTGCTGTCGTCGATCTCCTCGACATAACCCTGGCGAATCTGGTTGAACACGTCGGCGAAGGTGCGCAGCTCGTCCAGCGGCAGCTTGCCTTCCTCCACCGCGCCCATTGCGGGCAGGGAGAGACAGGCGCTGGCGGCGAACGCCAGCAGCCGGCGGTGCAGGATCGAACTGAGCATGAAGACCATCCGGTGGCGCGGCGCCACGACTGCGAACTGAAGCGGCCAGTTTACCCTATTGCTGAGGATGCTGGACAGGATGTAGGAGCGCGCTCTGCGCGCGATCGCCCCTGTAGGAGCGTGCTACGCACGCGATTGCCCGCATAGCGGGCTCCTACGGGATGCGATCGCCTGCGTAGCAGGCTCCTACGGGGGAATGGTCCGCGTAGCGGGGGGTTAGCGCCGGCACCAGAGTGCCGGGTTCACCGGTTTGCCTTTTTCGCGAACTTCGAAATAGAGCGCCGGCGCGCTGAGTCCGCCGCTGCTGCCGACGGTGGCGATGGGCGTGTTCGGCCCAACCCATTCACCGACGTCCTTGAGCAAGGTCTGGTTGTGGGCGTACAGGCTGATGTAGCCGTCGCCGTGGTCGATGATCATCAGCAGGCCCATGCCCCGCAGCCAGTCGGCGTAAACCACGCGGCCGTTGTGGATGGGTTTGACCAGGGTGCCGGCCTTCGCCGGGATCAACACACCCTGCCAGCGCATGCGGCCCTCGTTGCGCGAGTTGCCGAAGCGGGCGCTGGCGCGGCCAGGGACCGGCCAGGGCATCTGGCCCTTCGCCGCCTTGAAGGATTTGTAGTCTTCGGGGATCTTCAGGTCGACGATGGCATCGCGGATGGCGTCCAGCAGGTCCTGCAGTTCCTTGCGGTCCGCCTGCATTTTCTTCAGGGCGGCGCCCTTGTCGGCGAGGCTGGCGTTGACCTCGGCGAGCGCCGCGGCCCGCGCCTCCTGCGCCGCGGCCAGCTCGGTCTGCTGCTGCTCCAGGGTCTGGCGGTGCTCCTCCAGCGAGGCGAGGGTATCGTTGATGCGCTGCCCGGTTTCCGCCAGCGCGGAGAGGGTCGTGCGAAACTCTTCCAGGCGCGCGTTGCGGGCCCGGAAAAAATAGCGGTAGTACGCCAGCGAGCGGGCGACGGTGTCGGGGTTTTCCTGGTTCAGCAGCACCTTGATCTGCGCCTGGCGGCCCATCTTCCAGGCGGTTTGCATTTCCTTGGCGATGTGCGCCTGTTGCGCCTTGGCGGCGGCCTGCAGGCGCTCCTGTTCGGCCTGCAGTTTTTCCAGCTCGCGCTGTTGCTGCGCCATGGCCTCGCGGTTCCCGGCGATGGACTTGTCCAGGCGGGCCTGTTCCAGTTCGGTTTTTTTCAGCTCGTCCTGCAGGGCGTCGCGCTGCTTGCCGGCGCTGGAGATCTCCGCGCTGACACGGTTGATCTGCTCCTGCAGCTCGCGCATTTGCGCGCGCGCCTTTTCCTCGTCGGTGGCGGCGTGCAGTGCGGTGGAGCAAAGGACCAGGCCCAGCAGGCAGGGCCCGGCGAACAGCTGGAAAAGTCGTGCTCTCAGGAGGCGGTCTCTGCCAACGGTGCCGGGGCGCTGAGGTCGTGACCGGTCATTTCTTTCGGCTGGGGCAGGTGCATCAGCGACAGCACGGTGGGGGCGATGTCGGCGAGCACGCCGCCGCGCGGGTCCAGGCTCACCGTGCCGGCGCCGATGTAAACCAGCGGTACCAGTTCGGTGGTGTGCTGGGTGTGGTGCTGCCCGGAGGTGTAGTCCTGCATCTGCTCGCAGTTGCCGTGGTCGGCGGTGACCAGCGCCTGGCCGCCGACCTCCAGCAGCGCTTCCTCGACCCGGCCCAGGCAGGTGTCCAGCGCTTCCACTGCCTTGACCGCCGCGGCGTAGATGCCGGTGTGGCCGACCATGTCGCCGTTGGCGTAGTTGCAGACGATAAAGTCGTACTTGCCGGAGCGGATTGCCTCCACCAGCTTGTCGGTCACCTCGGGGGCGCTCATCTCGGGCTTCAGGTCGTAGGTGGCGACGTCCGGCGAAGGCACCAGCACGCGATCCTCACCGGGGAACAGCTCCTCGCGGCCACCGCTGAAGAAGAAGGTGACGTGTGCGTACTTCTCGGTCTCGGCGATGCGCAGCTGGGTCTTGCCTTTCTGGGCGAGGTAGTCGCCGAGCACGTTGGCCAGGCTCTCCGGCGGGAAGGCCACCGGTGTGTGCAGGCTGGTCGAGTATTCGGTGGTGGTGACGAAGCCGGCCAGTTGCGGGCGAACCCGGCGCTCGAAGCCGTCGAATGCGTCGTCGACGAAGGCGGTGCTCAGCTCGCGCGCGCGGTCGGCGCGGAAATTCATGAACAGGATCGTGTCACCGTCGCGGATCGCCCCGGACTGCGCGCCCTCGGGGCAGATGACCGTCGGCTTGACGAATTCGTCGCTCTCGTCGCGGTCGTAGGCCGCCCGGAGTGCGCTGGCGGCGTCGGCCGCGGTGAATTCGGCCTCGGCCTCGGTGAGCAGGCGGTAGGCGGGCTCGACCCGTTCCCAGCGGTTGTCGCGGTCCATGGCGTAGTAGCGGCCGCAGATGCTGGCGACCCGGCCGCAGCCGAGTTCGGCGAACAGCGCATCGGCCTTTTCCAGCGAGGGGGCTGCACTGCGCGGGGGGGTGTCGCGGCCGTCGAGGAAGGCGTGCAGGTAGACGGCCTTCGCGCCGCGCTTCGCCGCCAGCCGCACGCCGGCGAGTACCTGGTCCTCGTGGCTGTGCACGCCGCCGGTCGAAAGCAGGCCCATGACATGCACGGCGCCGCCGCCGGCCACGGCCTTGTCCACCGCCTCGCAGTAGGCCGGGTTCTCGTAGAAGCTGCCGTCCTCGATCGCCTTGTCGATGCGCGTGATGTTCTGGTAGATGACGCGGCCGGAGCCCAGGCTCATGTGGCCGACCTCGGAGTTGCCCATCTGCCCGGCGGGCAGGCCGACATCGAGGCCGGAGCCGGACACCAGGGTGTGCGGGGAGTCCCGCCACAGGCGGTCCCATACCGGGGTGTCGGCATTGGCGATGGCGTTGTCCTGGGTCTCTTCTCGATAGCCCCAGCCGTCCAGGACAATCAGCACGGTGGGTCGCTTCTGGCTCTCGGTCATGAGTCTTCCAGTCCGGGTAGTCGATCAACGGGATGTGCCATTCTACCCTGTCGCCCGCGGCCTTGCACCGGGCCCGCCCGGGCCCGCCCCGAGCTTCCGCGGATGCCGCCCGGACCCAGTCGTGGCGCGGCCTGCGGGGGTGGTTGGCAGGGGGCTTAGCCTGTATACTCTGCGCCTTTTGTGAGCCCGCCTCCCGGCTGTAGCCGGCGGTGGCGCTCGGTACGAATTCCCGGCGGCTGTGGCCGCCCTGAGGTTGAACCCCGGCATGGCTTTATTCTTCGAGTTCCTGGCGCAGGAGTGGCTTTTGGCCACAGCCCTGCTGGTGGTCGTCGCGCTGTTTTTCTTCAACGAGTCGCGCAAATCCGGCCCGGCCCTGAGCCCGCAGCAGGCGATCAACCTGGTCAACGGCCAGGAGGGCGTGTTCGTGGACCTGCGCGACAGCGCCGACTACCGCTCGGGCCATATCGTGGACGCCATGCACATCCCGGCCAGCAAGCTGCTGGGCGACACCAGCCTGCTGGAGAAATACCGCGACCGCCCTGTCGTACTGGTCTGCAAGCTCGGCCAGAACGCCGGTACCGTGAGCAAGAAACTCCGCACCGACGGCTACGACAAGGTCTACAAGATGGCCGGCGGCATGACCGAGTGGCACAACCTGCAATTGCCGGTGGTGGGCAAGGGCTGATCACCTTGAGCGCTGTCACGATGTACTCGACGCGTTTCTGCCCCTACTGCGTCAGGGCGCGCTTCCTGCTGGAGAGCAAGAACGTCGAGTACACGGATATCAGGGTGGACGCGCGGCCGGAGCTGCGCCGGGAAATGATGCAGAAGAGCGGTCGCCACACGGTGCCGCAGATTTGGGTCGGCGAGCATCACGTCGGCGGTTACGACGACCTGGCGCGGCTGGAACGCGCCGGCCGGTTGGACGAATTACTTAAACAGGCCTCGGCGAGCAGCTGAGGCCAGATAAACGGAGGACGGCACAATGGCCGACGAACAAGTACAGCAACAGTTTGCGATGCAGCGCATCTACACCAAGGACATCTCCTTCGAGTCCCCCAGCGCGCCGGGCATTTTCCGCAAGCAGTGGCAGCCCAAGGTCAACCTGGACCTCAACACCCAGAGCGATCGCATCGATGAAGAGGGCAGCTACGAGGTTGTGCTGACCCTGACCATCACCGCCAAGGTGGAAGAAGAGACCGCATTCCTGGTGGAAGTACAGCAGGCCGGTATTTTCACGATCACCGGCTTCGAGGGCGAGAACCTGCGCCGTGTGCTCGGCACCGCCGCGCCCAACGTCCTGTTCCCCTACGCCCGTGAAACCATCGACAGCCTGTGCGTGAAGGGCGGCTTCCCTCCCATGATGCTGGCCCCGGTCAACTTCGACGCGCTGTACATGCGCGCCCTGCAGGAAGCGGCTGCACGCCAGCAGGCCGGCGAAGGCGAAGCTGCGGTCAACTGACCGCCCCGACCTGTAGGAGCCTGCTACGCAGGCGATCGCGTCAGGTCGATCGCCTGCGTAGCAGGCTCCTACGGGATCGTGCCCCAGCGCATCGCCTGCGTAGCAGGCTCCTACGGGATCGCGCTTCACCGAATCTCCTGCGTAGCAGGCTCCTACACCAACCCTTGAAATCCCAGCTGGCGCAGCGCCTCGTAGGTGACCAGCGCCACCGCGTTGCTCAGGTTCAGGCTGCGGCTGTCCGCCCGCATGGGGATGCGCATGCAGTGCTCCGCCCCCAGTGATGCGCGAATCTCCGCCGGCAAGCCGCGGGTTTCAGGCCCGAACAGCAGCGCGTCTTCCTCGCCGTATTCAATCTCGTGGTAGTGGCGCGTCGCCTTGGTGGTCAGCCCCAGCAGGCGCCGTCGCGGGTGCGCGACGATGTACGCATCGAGGTCCGGGTGCCGCTGCACCTCGGCGAAATCCCGGTAATCGAGCCCCGCGCGGCGCAGCTTTTTCTCCTCCAGGTCGAAACCCAGCGGTTCGATCAAATGCAGCGCGCAGCCCGTGTTCGCGCACAGGCGCATGATGTTGCCCGTATTGGGCGGGATTTCCGGTTGGTAGAGGACGATATGCAGCATCGCCGCATGTTAGCGATGCCCGCGCCCGCAGGCTACATCTCCAGGTCTTTCATCTTCCGCGTCAGGGTGTTGCGGCCCCAGCCCAGCAGCTCCGCGGCGTCGCGCTTGCGGCCGTGGGAGTGCTGCAGGGCGACCTCGATCATCACCCGCTCGAAGTCCGGCGTGGCCTGCTGCAGTATGTGGTGCTTGCCCTGTACCAGCTCGTTGCGCGCCCAGCGCTGCAGCAGCTCGCGCCAGTCGGCCTCGCCGCGCTCCGGCTGTTCCACCACGCCGCGGGAGAGCTCCGGCGGCAGGTCGGAGATGTGCACGTCGCGGCCCGAGGCCATTACCGTGATCCAGCGGCAGGTGTTCTCCAGCTGGCGCACGTTGCCGGGCCAGTCCAGGCTGGCGAGGAATTCCTCGGTCTCCGGCAGCAGTATCTTGGTCTCGCCCCCCAGTTCCTCCGCCGCGCGCTTGAAGAAGTGCTGCATCAGGCGCGGAATGTCCTCGCGGCGCTCGGCCAGCTTGGGAATGTGGATGCGGATGACGTTGAGGCGGTGGAACAGGTCTTCGCGGAAGTCGCCGCGGCGCACCAGCTCCTCGAGGTCCTGGTGGGTGGCGGCGATGATGCGCACGTCTACCTTCAGCGGGGTGTGGCCGCCCACGCGATAGAATTCGCCGTCCGCCAGCACCCGCAGCAGGCGGGTCTGGGTCTCCGGCGGCATGTCGCCGATCTCGTCGAGGAACAGGGTGCCGCCGTCGGCCTGCTCGAAGCGGCCCTCGCGCTTGGCGTTGGCGCCGGTAAACGCGCCCTTCTCGTGGCCGAACAGCTCGGATTCCATCAGGTCGCGGGGAATGGCGGCCATGTTGAGGGCGATGAAAGGGCTCGCCGCCCGCGGACTGTGGCGGTGCAGGGCGTGGGCGACCAGTTCCTTGCCGGTGCCGGATTCGCCGTTGATCAGCACCGTGATATTGCTGTGGGAGAGCCGGCCGATGGCGCGGAACACCTCCTGCATCGCCGGCGCCTCGCCGATGATCTCCGTCTGCGGCAGCTCTTCCAGCTGGCGCGGTTCGCTGTTGCGCTCGCGCGCCTGCGCCAGCGCGCGCTCGGTGATGGCGACGACCTCGTCGAGGTCGAAGGGCTTGGGCAGGTATTCGAAAGCACCGCGCTGGTAGGAGGCTACCGCGCTGTCAAGGTCGGAGTGGGCGGTGGTGATGATCACCGGCAGGTTCGGGTGGAACTCGCTGATGTGCGAGAGCAGCGCCAGGCCGTCGGTACCGGGCATGCGGATGTCGCTGATGATCACGTCCGGCCGCTCGCCGGCCAGCCGCTGCAGCAGCTGGTCCGCATCGGAAAAACTTTCGTTGTCGATGCCAGCCTGGTTCAGGGCGCGCTCCAGCACCCAGCGGATCGAACTGTCGTCGTCCACGATCCAGACTTTTGCATGTCTATGCATGATGTACTTCCATTGGCAGGTAAATGGTGAAACAGGTTCGCCCGGGCTCGCTGGTGCATCCAAGCGTACCGCCGTGGCGGGTGATGATTGACTGGGCGATGGTCAGGCCCAGCCCGGTGCCGTCGGCACGGCCGGTGACCATCGGCAGGAATATGGTCGGCAGCATGTCCTCGGGAATGCCGGGGCCGTTGTCCTCGATATCCAGGCGGCAGACCAGCCGGTGGCGCACCGCGCCGATGGTGAACTGGCGCTGTGGCCGGCTGCGCAGGGTGATCTGGCAGTTGTCCACATCCGGCGCGGCCTGCAGGGCGTTGCGCACGATATTCAGGATGGCCTGGATCAGCTGGCTGCGGTCGCCGCTGAGGTCCGGCAGGCTGGGGTCGTAATCGCGCAGCAGGGTGACGCGGTTGTCGGTCTCCGCGGTGATCAGGTTGCGCACGTGCTCCAGCACTTCGTGGATATTGAGCTCGCGGCGATCCAGCTGCTGGTTGGGGCCGAGCAGGCGGTCGACCAGGTCGCGCAGGCGGTCGGCCTCGCGGATGATGATATTGGTGTACTCGGCGAGCTCCTCGTTGGGCAGCTCGCGCGCCAGCAGTTGCGCGGCGCCGCGCACGCCGCCCAACGGGTTCTTGATCTCGTGGGCGAGGCCGCGCAGCATTTCCCGGGTGGTCTCCTGGGCGTTGTAGATGTTTTCCTCGCGGCTGATCTTGAGCAGCCGGTCCACCGGCAGGATTTCCATCAGCAGGCCGATGTGGGTCTCGTCGCTGTTGACCGGGGTCAGCAGCAGGTCCGCGCAGATCTCGCGGCCGGTGTGCAGGAACAGCGGCATGCTGCGGCGCGCCAGCGGGCTGTTGCTGGCGCGCACCTGTTCCAGCACTTCTATCAGCGCCTCCGGGTGCAGCACCAGTTTGTCGGCGCCGTGGCCGAGGCAGCGGGCCTCGGAAGTCTCCAACAGCACCTCACCGGAATTGTTGACGGACAACACCTGCATCTGGCTATCGAGGGCGACGATAGCCGTGCTGATATTGTCCAGAATATCCCGGGTGATCTGCATGTCGCTGGTGGCTTCGGAAATGTGACGGTTCACGGCGCTCATTCGTGTTCGGGAAAGCAAAAATGGAGCCAAAAAGAGGCAGTTTCGTAGAAAATGCGAAATATGCTTAAAACTGGTGCGCTACAGGTATGTATGCGCTCACTACCTTTTAGCTTTCAGTGAGATTAAAGGTCCTGATGCCCTTCGGGGGCGGTGCAGCGAGCAGTGTCAACACGCGCATGCACAGTAATGGTGCACAAGTGGGTGGGGTGTGTCCAGCTTTGGGCGGATCAGTTCTTCAGCGAGGGGCGCATCACGTATACCCGCACCGGGTCGGAGGTGCCGAGCACGTTGCCGTCGCTGTCCAGCAATTGCACCGTGAGGTCGTGCTGGCCGCGGAACACGTTCTCCAGGTGCCAGTTGCCGGAGGGTTGCGGGTCGCCCCAGGGAGCGCCGTCGATTTGCAGCTGCAGCGCCTGGCCTGACTTCAGCGCCGGGCTGGCCGAGGCGCTGACATCGAAGATGCCGCCGCCCATGGGGATGGTGGTCTCGTTGGCGGGGGAATTGATGGTGACACTGGGGGTTTCCGCTGCGGCGGGCTTGTTGGTCTTGTTGGCCACCGGGGCGGGGCGGGTCACGACGGTCGGCGGGGTGGTATTGGTCTGGTTCAGCTCGACCTCCTCGCTGGACTGGCCCTCGGGCGGGGTGTCCGAGTAGGTCACGTTGCCCTGCTCGTCGACGGACTTGTAGATCTGTGCCTGCGCGGCGACGCCTGTCAGCAACAAGGCGAGCAGGCAGGCCAGTTGAGTCGTGCGCATGGATTTGGCTCCTCGGGATACTCGTTACCCAGTGACGAAAGCATACTGCAAAAAAGCGGGCCCAGGTCCGACTTTTCGGAGTTTGGACCAGTCCCCGATTTTTTTTGCTCCGTATTGGCATAAAAAAGCCCGCCGGGTGGCGGGCTTTGCTGAAGCGGCTTGCGCCGGGAAAGAGCTGCCTAGCAGGAGTAGTACATATCGAACTCGACCGGGTGTGTGGTCATGTTCAGGCGCTCGATCTCGCCCTTCTTCAGGTCGATGTAGGCATCGATCATGTCGTCGGAGAATACGCCGCCGGCGGTGAGGAACGCGCGGTCCTTGTCCAGCGCTTCCAGGGCCATTTCCAGGCTGGAGGCGACAGTCGGGATCAGCTTGCCCTCTTCCGGGGGCAGGTCGTACAGGTCCTTGTCGGCGGGATCGCCGGGGTGGATCTTGTTCTGGATGCCGTCGAGGCCCGCCATCAGCATGGCCGCGAAGGCCAGGTAGGGGTTGGCGGACGGATCCGGGAAGCGGACCTCGATGCGCTTGCCTTTCGGGCTCGGCTCGTAGGGAATGCGGATGGAGGCGGAGCGGTTGCGGGCGGAGTAGGCCAGCATGACCGGCGCTTCGAAGCCCGGAACCAGGCGCTTGTAGGAGTTGGTGCCGCCGTTGGTGAAGGCGTTCAGCGCGCGGGCGTGCTTGATGATGCCGCCGATGTAGTACAGCGCTTCATCGGACAGGCCCGCGTAGCCGTCGCCGGCGAAGACGTTGTTGCCGCCCTTGGAGATGGACTGGTGTACGTGCATGCCGGAGCCGTTGTCGCCGACGATCGGCTTGGGCATGAAGGTCGCGGTCTTGCCGTAGGCGTGGGCGACATTGTGCACGCAGTACTTGGTGATCTGGACGTCGTCGCCCTTCTTCACCAGGGTGTTGAAGCGCACGCCGATCTCACACTGGCCGGCGGTGCCCACCTCGTGGTGGTGCACTTCCACGTCCAGGCCCATCTGCTCCATGGCGGTGCACATGGCGGCGCGGATGTCGTGCAGGGAGTCGACCGGCGGCACCGGGAAGTAGCCGCCCTTGACGCCCGGGCGGTGACCGATGTTGCCTTCCTCGAACTGGTGGTTGGAGACCCAGGCCGCTTCCTCGGAGTGGATCTGGTAGCTGGCGCCGGACATCTCGACCTTCCACTTGATGTCGTCGAACACGAAGAACTCGGGCTCGGGGCCGAAGTAGGCGGTGTCGCCGATGCCGGTGGACTTGAGGTATTCCTCGGCGCGCAGTGCGACGGAGCGCGGGTCGCGGTCGTAGCCCTGCATGGTCATGGGCTCGACCACGGAGCAGCGCAGGTTGACGGTGGAGTCGTCGGTGAAGGGGTCGGCGATGGCGGTCGAGTCGTCGGGCATCAGGATCATGTCGGATTCGTTGATGCCTTTCCAGCCGGCGATGGAGGAGCCGTCGAACATCTTGCCGTTCTCGAAGAAAGACTCGGTCACTTCCTTCGAGGGGATGGTGACGTGCTGCTCTTTGCCGCGGGTGTCGGTGAAACGAAGGTCGACCCAGCGAGCTTCGGTTTCTTTGATCAGGTTCAGAGTGTTCTCTGACATCGTGGTTCCTCCATGGGATTGTTATCTGGCCAGCGGGCCGGCCTGCGTGCAAGTTATCGGGGCTGGCCTTTTTCCGTCCGCCCCGAATTTATAGGCAGTCTCAACAATAGCAAGAGTTGTGCCAAAATAGTGCGTCCACTAACTACATGAAATACATGGAATTTCCATGGATAGCGGGCATCGTGATCTGGTTTTGGCACAATAATAGTGCGATATCGGTTCATTATGGCGCATGAATACCGCGGTGTCTGTACCGGTCTCTGCGCGGCGTGAATACGCCGGCGAGTTCCGTATAATACGCAGCCCCACAGCCCCGCGCATCAGGTTCGCAATGAAATTTGTCGTCAAGCTCTTCCCGGAGATCACCATCAAGAGCAAGCCAGTGCGGCGTAAGTTTGTGGCGCACCTGCACGAGAACCTGAAAGCGGTGCTGCGCGACATCGACCCCCGGGTGGAAGTTCGCCGCGGTTGGGACAAGCTGGAGGTGCTCAGCGAGGCCGATCCGGCGCGGATGGTTGAAGCCATGCGCCGCGTCTCCGGCATCAGTTACGTTCTCGAGGTTGTCGACCACCCGCTGCCCACACTGGACGAGATCGTCGAGGCGGTGCTGCCGGTGTACGCCGAGCGGCTGCGCGGCAAGACCTTCGCGGTGCGCTGCAAACGCCACGGCAACCACGAATTCACCTCCATCGATGTGGAGCGCGAAGTCGGCGGCGCCCTGCTGGAGCGCACCGACGCCGCCGGCGTACGCCTGAAGAACCCGGACGTGCAGGTGGAGCTGGAAATCAGCAAGAAGACCCTGTTCGTCATCGGCGAGCGGCACAAGGGCCTGGGCGGCTACCCGGTGGGCAGCGTCGACCCGGTACTGTCGCTGATCTCCGGCGGCTTCGACTCGCCGGTGGCCAGCTACCTGACCATGCGCCGCGGCATGCGCACCCATTTCCTGTTCTTCAACCTCGGCGGTCGCGACCACGAGCTGGGGGTGAAGGAAGTCTCCCTCTACCTGTGGCAGAAGTACGGCTGCCGCCAGCGGGTACTATTTATAAGCGTCCCCTTCGAGGAAGTGGTGGCCGAACTGCTCACCCGCGTCGAGGACAGCCAGATGGGGGTGATCCTCAAGCGCATGATGCTGCGCGCCGCCAACCGCATAGCCGAAGAACTGGAGATCGATGCCCTGGTTACCGGCGAGGTGGTGGCGCAGGTCAGCAGCCAGACCCTGCGCAACCTTTCGGTGATCGACGAGGTCTCCGAGCGGCTGGTGCTGCGGCCGCTGATCGCCACGGACAAGGAGGACATCGTCGACCTGGCCCGGCAGATCGGCACCGGCGAATTCGCCGCCGCCATGCCCGAGTATTGTGGCGTGATCTCGGTCAACCCCACCACCCGGGCCAAGCTGCCGCGGGTGCGCGCCGAAGAGGAGCGCTTCGACATGGCGGTGCTGGACCGGGCGCTGGCCAATACCCGCAAGATCCGCATCGACCGGCTGGCGGAGCAGGACCTGGAGCGCGACGACGTCGAAGTGCTCTCCGTGCCCCTGGCCGAAAGCGTCATCATCGATATCCGCCACCCGGATGAAGAGGAGCAGGCGCCGCTGCAGGTTCACGGCGAAGTGCTCAGGATTCCCTTCTATAAACTCCACAGCGCGGCGGCCGAGCTTCCCGACAACAAGACCTACATGCTCTATTGCGGCAAGGGCGTAATGAGTCGCCTGCACGCCAGCCACCTGCTCGCGCAGGGGCGCCTGCAGGTAAAGGTGTACGCGCCCGGCGCGCAGCCCCCGACCGATTCCCCGTAGGAGCGCGCTCTGCGCGCGATCGCCTGCATAGCAGGCTCCTACGGCGCGATCGCCTGCGCCATCTCGCGGCGTGTCTCGTCGAGGATTTTCTTGGTGATCAGCACGGTCGGGTGCTGCGCCCCCAGTTGCGCCGACTGCAGCCGGTAGCTGTCCTCCAGCAGCGCCAGGGCCTCGGTGAATCGCCCCTGTTGCCGGTAGAGCCGCGCCAGCTTGGCCTGGGTCTGCAGGGTTTCGATATGGGTGCGGCCGAGCAGCTCGCGGCGTTTGGCCAGCACTTCGAGGAACAGGGTTTCCGCCTCGTCGAAGCGGTCGAGGCCGCGCAGCGTATCCGCCAGGTCGTGCTCCGCCCGCAGGGTGTCCGGGTGTTCCGGGCCGTAGACCTGGACGGCGAGCGCGAGGTGGCGGCGCACCAGTGGCTCGGCCTCGGCGTACCGGCCCCGGGTCTCCAGCAGCGAGCCGATGTCGGCCAGGCATTTCAGGGTGATCGTGTGGCGGGGGCCGAGCGCGTCGAGCGCCTTGTCATAGCACTCCCGGTAGTACTGGTCCGCCACGTCATAGCGCTCCAGCCAGTGGTTGATGATGCCAACGGTGAGCAGCGCTCCCAGGGTCTTGCTGCTCCGGGGGCCGTATAGCGCCAGGGTCTGGCGATGCAGCTCGGTAGCCTGCTCCAGCGCCTCCTCCAGGTGGCCCGTCATGTGCAGGGCGCTGGTATAGACCTTGCGCACGTCCAGTGTAAGCGCCGGGTCCGGCGGATCGAGCTCCCCGACCAGCGCCAGCGCCCGGCGGGACAGGGCCAGTCGCTCCGCATCCCTGAACTGCATGCTGTAGAGCTCCGCCATGGCGACCATGGCCAGGATCCGTTCCCGCGGGTCATTCACTTCGCCTTCCCGGTGCAGCAGCATGGCGGCGTCCAGGTGCTGCTCGGCCTGCGGGATTTCACCCAGCGAGGTATAGGACGCGCCGATCACGCGCTGCAGCGCGGCAGTGACCTCAGGCGTCGCTTCCGCGTCCGCAGCGGGGGTATCGAGCTGGTTGGAGGCGCTCTCGAGCATCTCCCGCACGGTGACTTCCCGCCCCTGCGCCATGTCCGGCCTGACGCCCTTGAACATGCCCTCGAGAAAACCGGAGATGGCGCTGGCCCTTGCCAGCTGCTGGCGCGCGAAGTCGCGCTGCTCGCGCAGGCTGTCCGCCTGGTTGACCAGTACGGCCCCTGACCCCGCAATCGACACCGCCAGCAGGGCCATGGCGGCGCTGGCCATCCGGTTGCGGGCGATAAAACGGGTGGCCACGTAGCCAAACGAGGCGGGCCTCGCTCGCACCGGGCGCCGGGCCAGGAAGTTGTCGATGTCCTGGCCGAGCTGGGCCGCGCTGTGGTAGCGCCGCTCCGGCTCCCGGCGCAGGGCCATCAGGCAGATATTGTCGAGATCGCCCCGCAGCCGCCGCGAGGCCTGGCCGAGGGAGAGCGCAGGGTCCGGCCGGCCTGTCGCCGGGCCGGCACCCTGACCGCGGGTAAGCGACAGGCTGGGTGCCGTCGGGCTCTGTTCCAGGATCGCCGAAATCACGGCATGGTCGGGAATGTCGGCCCGTTCGAACGGCCGGTGTCCGGTGAGCAGCTCGTAGAGCACCACGCCCAGCGCGTAGACGTCGCTGGCGGTGCTCACCGGCTCGCCGCGCAATTGCTCGGGGCTGGAGTAGTGGGGCGTGAGCAGGCGGTCGGCAACCTCGGTCTGCGGCTGCGCAGCCTCCACCCGGGACTGGTCGAGTATCTTGGCAATCCCGAAATCGAGCAGCCTCGGTTCGCCGTTGGTGTTGACGAGAATGTTCGAGGGCTTGATGTCCCGGTGAACGATCAGGTGCTGGTGCGCGTAATCCACCGCCTCGCAGACCCTGCGGAACAGCTTCAGTCGCTGGCGCAACCCGAGCGAGTGCTGCCTGCAATACGCGTCGATCGGTTCGCCTTCTACATATTCCATGACCAGGTAGGGCGTGCCGTCGTCGGTACTGCCGCCGTCCAGCAACCGGGCGATGTTGGGGTGTTCCAGGGTGGCGAGAATCTGCCGCTCGGCGCGAAAGCGGGCTTCGGCGGCGACGCCGCTGTGCAACCGGGTGCGGATCAGCTTGATCGCGACCTGTTTGCTGAACGCCTCGTCGGAACGCTCCGCCAGGTAGACATCTCCCATGCCGCCCTGGCCCAGCGCGCCGATGACGCGGTATGCGCCGACCAGGGTGCCCTCGGCCAGTTCGGGGGATGCCACGAAGCGCCTGGCCGCGTCGCCGACGATATCGGCGCCGACATCGCCGGATACATCGTGCGCCAGCAGGGAGTCGACCGCCTTGCGCAGGCCGGGATCGCCCGCGCAGGCCTGTTCGAGAAAGCCCGGGCGCTGCCCGGTGGGTAACTCGAGGGCCCGGTTGAACAGGTCCTCGACCCTCTCCCAGTTGGTCGTTTGTCCGCCGATGGGCTGAAGCTCCTTGCGCGAGTAGGTAGTTGATCGGAGATATGATAACAGTGTGTTATAACTTCTCCCCATAAGTGGTTAAGCGTGTGTGCAGGGGCGATACAGGCGATGAGTGAGCAGTTCACTCGCTTGCTGAAGGACTGGAAAAACGGGGACGCGGCAGGCATGGACCAGCTCGGCGAGCTGGTTTACGCGGAGCTTCGCCGGCTCGCTGCAATCTCCCTGCGCGCGGAGCGTCCCGGCCATACCCTGCAGCCCACGGCACTGGTCAACGAGGCCTTCCTGCGACTGCATGTCGCCGAACTGGAGTTCACCGACCGCCGCCATTTCTATGCCCTGGCCAGCCGCATGATGCGCCGCGTGCTGGTGGACCACGCCCGCAGCGCGCGGCGTGAAAAGCGCGGCGGCGGCGCGGTCCACGTCACCCTGCATGAAGGATTGCTGGACGGCGTACTGGACGACTCCCGGCTGCTGGAACTGGACGACGCGCTCAACCGCCTGTCCGCGCACGACGCCCGCAAGGCGGAGATTCTCGAATTGCAGTACTTCGCCGGCCTCACCGCGCAGGAGATCGCCGATGTCTATGGACTCTCCAGCCGCACCGTGGAGCGGGACGTCCGCTTCGCCCGGGCCTGGCTGGGCAGGGAGCTGCACGCTCCCGGTGCCTGATTTGCACCTGTAGGAGCCTGCTACGCAGGCGATCGCGCGGGTGAGGAGCGCGCCATGCGCGCTATCGCCTGCGTAGCAGGCTCCTACAGGGGATCGCCGCCATCGTAGGTGCGCGCCATGCGCGCTATCGCCTGCGTAGCAGGCTCCTACAGGGGATCGCCGCCGTCGCAGGAGCGCGCCCTGCGCGCGATCGGCCGCGTAGCGGGGGAAGCGGACGCGGGCATATTCACGCTGCCAACACCACTCCACTGGAGTATAATCCGCGGCCATTTTGAGCTCTCGCCCCTGACGGGCCACGGATTTCCCTTGATTTCTAACCTCCGCAATATCGCCATCATCGCGCACGTCGACCATGGCAAAACCACCCTCGTCGATTGCCTGCTGCAGCAGTCCGGAACCCTGGACCGTCGCTCCGAGGGCGCCGAGCGTGTCATGGACTCCAACGACCAGGAGAAAGAGCGCGGGATTACCATCCTGGCCAAGAATACGGCGATCAAGTGGGGCGACTACCGCATCAACATCGTCGACACCCCCGGACACGCCGACTTCGGCGGCGAGGTGGAGCGGGTGCTGTCGATGGTCGACTCCGTGCTGCTGCTGGTGGACGCGGTGGACGGCCCCATGCCGCAGACCCGCTTCGTCACCCAGAAGGCCTTCGAGCAGGGCCTCAACCCGATCGTGGTGATCAACAAGATCGACCGCCCCGGCGCCCGTCCGCACTGGGTGATGGACCAGGTCTTCGACCTGTTCGACAGCCTCGGCGCCACCGAGGAGCAGCTGGACTTCCCGGTGATCTACGCCTCCGCCCTCAACGGCATCGCCGGCGAGGACGACGAGAACCTGGCCGATGACATGACCCCGCTGTTCCAGATGGTGGTGGACAAGGTCAAGCCGCCGGAAGTGGATCCCGAAGGTCCCTTCCAGATGCAGATTTCCGCGCTGGACTACTCCAGCTACGTCGGTGTCATCGGCGTCGGCCGCATCACCCGCGGCACCCTCAAGCCCAACCAGCAGTTGGTGGTACTGGACCGCGAGGGCAAGTCGCGCAAGGCCAAGGTGCTGCAGGTTATGGGCTACCTGGGCCTGGAGCGTACCGAGGTTGCAGAAGCCAGCGCCGGCGATATCGTCTGCATCACCGGTGTGGGCGAGCTCAACATCTCCGACACCCTGTGCAACCCGGAACACCCCGAGGCCCTGCCCGCGCTGACCGTGGACGAGCCCACCGTGAGCATGACCTTCCAGGTCAACGACTCGCCCTTCGCCGGCAAGGAAGGCAAGTTCGTCACCAGCCGCAACATCAAGGAGCGCCTGGACCAGGAGCTGATCCACAACGTGGCCCTGCGCGTCGAGCAGGGTGACACCCCGGACAAGTTCAAGGTCTCCGGCCGCGGCGAGCTGCACCTGTCGGTGCTGATCGAGAACATGCGCCGGGAGGGCTTCGAGCTCGGCGTGTCCCGCCCGGAAGTGGTGCAGAAGGAAGTCGACGGCGAGATCCACGAGCCCTACGAGCAGGTGGTGATCGACGTGGAAGACCAGCACCAGGGCCCGATCATGGAAGAACTCGGCCTGCGCAAGGCCGACCTCACCAACATGGAGCCGGACGGCAAGGGCCGCGTGCGCCTGACCTTCGTTGTGCCCTCGCGCGGCATGATCGGCTTCCGCTCCCACTTCCTGACCCTGACCAGCGGCTCCGGCATCATGACCAGCATCTTCGACCACTACGGCCCGGTAAAAATGGGCGACGTGGGCAAGCGCACCAACGGCGTGCTGGTCTCCATGGTCAAGGGCAAGACCCTGGCCTACGCGCTGTTCACCCTGCAGGACCGCGGCCGCCTGTTCCTGGGCCACGGTGAAGACGTGTACGAAGGCCAGATCGTCGGCCTGCACTCGCGCGCCAACGACCTGGTGGTCAACCCCACCAAGGCCAAGCAGCTCACCAACATCCGCGCCGCCGGCACCGACGAGGCGCTGACCCTGACCCCGCCCGTGCGCCACACCCTGGAGCAGGCGCTGGAGTTCATCGAGGACGACGAGCTGGTCGAGGTCACTCCGGAGAGCATTCGCCTGCGCAAGAAGTTGCTGCTGGAACACGAGCGCAAGCGCGCCAGCCGTTCCTGACCGGTAAGCGCCCGGGTATCGCGTGAAGGCACTGCTGCAGCGGGTCAGCCACGCCAGGGTCGAGGTCGCCGGCGAAACCGTCGGCGAGATCGGCCCGGGCCTGCTGGTGCTGCTGGGGCTGGACAAGGGCGACGACGAGACCCGCGCCGCCCGCATGCTGGACAAGCTGCTGGCCTACCGCGTCTTCCCGGACGACCAGGGCCGCATGAACCGTTCGGTTGCCGACACCGGCGGCGGTGTTTTGCTGGTCTCCCAGTTCACCCTCTCCGCCGATACCGCGAAAGGTTTGCGGCCGAGCTTTTCCTCGGCGCTGCCGCCGGCGGAGGCCGGGGCGCTTTACGACCGGATATGCACCGCGCTGCAAGAGCGGCATGCGGACGTGGCGTTCGGGCGCTTTGGCGCCGACATGCAGGTCAACCTCACCAACGACGGCCCCGTCACCTTCCTGCTGGAACTGTCGTAGGAGCCTGCTATGCAGGCGATAGCGACCCTGTAGGAGCCTGCTATGCAGGCGATCGCGACGGCGGAAGGCAGAACGGCAATCGCCTGCGTAGCAGGCTCCTACGACGGCCTGGGGTAAACCATCTCGACGTGCGGAATCCCGTCCAGGTCGTACACTTCACCCTGCGCGACAAACCCGAACGCCCCGTAAAAGCCGTCCAGGTGTGCCTGCGCGTGAATGCGGATGTCCGCGTCCGGCCAGGCGGCGATGTTGTGCTCGATACCCCGGCGCACCAGTTCCTTGCCCAGCCCGGTGCCGCGCGCCGATTCTGCGACGATGACACGGCCGATGGTGCTCTCCACCTCCTGCAGTCCCGGCGGCAGGAAGCGCTGGTAGCCGACCAGCTGGTCGCCGTCCCAGGCCAGCATGTGGACGGCCTGCTGGTCGAGGTTGTCCGGGTCTACATAGATGCTCGCCTGCTCGACGGCGAACACTTCCTGGCGCAGGCGCAGGGCCGCGTATAAAGCGTGGTTGTCCAGTTCATCGAAGCTCGCTGTCTGCCATCGCAGGCCCATGTCCCGTGTTCCCTGTATTGCCGAGGTGTTGCGTTCTCCCGGTCGGGAGAAGTTGCTACTATAGGCGCCATCCCGCGGGCGCCCAAGCGCAGCGGGCAAGTTTTTGACGGCGGGTAACGGCCGCCGCCGAGGGAGAATGGCATGCTGGCAATGGCCGAGCTCGCAGAGGACTTCGCGGTCCTTGGCCAGCAGTATAAAAAGCAGATCAGGGCGCTTCTGGATGCGGTGGGCATGCCCGGCGTGTCCATCGAGGTGGGGCCGACGGACGGCGGCAACTTTCGCGGCTACGACGGCAAGCAGTTCTACCTGGTCGAGCAGGGCAGCCTGGTGGTGCGCTACCAGCAGCGCTCGCTGTACCGGCTGGACGAGGGCGACCTGCTGCTGCCGGATATCGCCGGCGAGAGAGATGCCGAGGCCGCGGTTTATTACGGCAGTGATCACGGCGCGACGCTATCGGCCTACCCGGCGCTGGAGTTCATGCGCCGGGTGTTTGACGATCCATCCGCCACCCGCCAGTGGACCCGCCTGCTGGTCACCTACGCCGGCCTGATGCTGCGTGTCGCCGCGGCCTTCGTGCCGGAGGACACCGGCACCGCGCCGGGCTTCGAAGTCTACGAGCCGGGCGATATCATCATTCGCCAGGGCGAGCACGGGGACTTCGTCTACCACATGTCCTCCGGCGTGGCCGAGGCGCTGGTGGATGAAGTGGTGGTGGGGCGCATCGGCAAGGGCGAGATCTTCGGCGCCATGGCGGCGCTGACCGACGCGGACCGCAGCGCCACGGTGCGGGCCAAGACCGCCTGCTCCGTGGTCAAGGTGCCACGGGAGCAGTTCACCGAGCTGATCAAGCGCAATCCCTCGACAATCCACAGCCTGCTGGTGGATATGGCCAATACCATCGTCAACATGAACCAGCAGCTGGTGAGCATGCAGCGTTGAAACACGGGAAATAAATGACAGACATCGTACAAATCGACGACGACGGGATCGAACAGGTCTCCCTCAGGGCGTACACGGAGAAAGCCTACCTGGACTACTCCATGTACGTGATCCTCGATCGCGCCCTGCCGCATATCGGCGACGGCCTGAAGCCGGTGCAGCGGCGCATCGTCTACGCCATGAGCGAGCTGGGCCTGAAGTCCACCGCCAAGTTCAAGAAGTCCGCGCGCACCGTGGGCGACGTGATCGGCAAGTTCCACCCCCACGGCGACAGCGCGGCCTACGAGGCCATGGTGCTGATGGCCCAGGACTTCAGCTACCGCTACCCGCTGGTGGACGGGCAGGGCAACTGGGGCTCGCCGGACGATCCCAAGTCCTTCGCCGCCATGCGCTACACCGAGTCGCGCCTGGCCGCCTACGCCGAGGTGCTGCTGTCGGAGCTGGGCCAGGGCACGGTGGACTGGACCGCCAACTTCGACGGTACCCTGGACGAACCCTCGGTACTGCCGGCGCGGGTGCCCAATGTGCTGCTCAACGGCACCACCGGTATCGCCGTGGGCATGGCCACGGACATCCCGCCGCACAACCTGCGCGAGGTCGTCACCGCCGCCATCCGCATGCTGGACGCGCCGAAAACCACGGTGGCCGAGCTGTGCGAGCACGTGCAGGCGCCGGACTTCCCCACCGAGGCGGAGATCATCACGCCGCGGGATGAAATCATCGCCATGTACGAGAGCGGCCGCGGCGGCCTGAAGATGCGCGCGGTGTACGGGATGGAGGGCGGTGACGTCATCGTGCGCGCGCTGCCCTACCAGGTGTCCGGTTCCCGCGTGCTGGAGCAGATCGCCCAGCAGATGCAGGCGAAGAAGCTGCCCATGGTGGCCGACCTGCGCGACGAGTCAGACCACGAGAACCCCACGCGGCTGGTGATCGTGCCGCGCTCCAACCGGGTGGATGTGGAGGCGATGATGAGCCACCTGTTCGCCACCACCGACCTGGAGAAGAGCTACCGGGTCAACCTGAACATGATCGGCATCGACGGCCGCCCGGGCGTGAAAGGCCTGGATCGCATCCTTTCCGAATGGCTGAAGTTCCGCAAGGAGACCACCCGACGCCGCCTCGAGTACCGGCTGGAGCGGGTGGAGCGCCGCCTGCACATCCTCGAAGGTTATCTGATCGCCTACCTCAATATCGACGAGGTGATCCACATCATCCGCACCGAGGACAAACCCAAGCCCGCGTTGATGCAGCGCTTCGGCATCTCGGACGACCAGGCCGAGGCGATCCTGGAACTGAAACTGCGCAACCTGGCCAAGCTGGAGGAGATGAAGATCCGCGGCGAGCAGGACGAGCTCAGCGCGGAGCGCGACAACCTGCAGCAGATCCTCGGCTCCGAGGCGCGGCTGAAGACCCTGATGAAAAAGGAGCTGACGGCCGCCGCGGAGGAGTACGGCGACGAGCGCCGCTCGCCGCTGGCCGAGCGCGAGGAGGCCCGCGCCTTCAGCGAACTGGAGCTGACCACCGCCGACCCGATCACCGTGGTGATCTCGGACAAGGGCTGGATCCGCGCCGCCAAGGGCCACGATATCGACCCGACCACGCTGAGCTACAAGTCCGGCGACGGCTTCAAGCTGGCCGCCCGCGGCAAGAGCAACCAGCCCACCGTGGTACTGGACTCCACCGGCCGCGCCTACACGCTGGCCTCGCACAACCTGCCCTCGGCCCGCGGCCAGGGCGAGCCGCTGACGGGCCGGATCAACCCGCCCTCCGGCGCCACCTTCGAGGGATTGTTGCTGGGCGCCGATGAACAGCTGATCCTGCTGGCCTCGGACGCCGGTTACGGCTTCGTCGCCAAACTCGGCGACCTGCAGGCGAAAAACAAGGCGGGCAAGTCGGTGCTCAACCTGCCCAAGGGCGGGCGCGTGCTGCAACCGGCGCCGGTGCCCGCGTCCACCGAGGGCGCCTGGGTGGCGGCGGTGAGCAACGAGGGCCGGCTGCTGATTTTCCCGCTGGCGGACCTGCCGCAGATGGCCCGCGGCAAGGGCAACAAGATCATCGGCATCCCCTCGGCGCGGGTGCAGTCGCGCGAGGAGTTCGTGGTGGCGGTGCAGGTGCTGACCGAGGCCAGCACGCTGGTGGTCTACGCCGGCAAGCGCCACCACAAGCTGAAGTTCGGCGACCTCGAGCACTACCGCGGCGAGCGCGGCCGGCGCGGCAACAAGCTGCCGCGGGGGTTCCAGAAGGTGGATGCCATCAGCGTCGAAACCTGACCTTATTTTCGGATTAATAGACATACATTGTCGGTGAGTTCCATAGTCAACAATAGCTTGCTGGCCGGAGTCGCGGACCTCTGAACCCAAATTGGCATGACCTGCACCTTTGTAAAGGATGCAGGTTCGCCAATTGCATTAATTGGAGCTTTTCGCCTATATTTGAGAGGTGCTCAATCAAGGAGGGCGAGCCATGCGGAAATCCGCGAATTCAAGGAAGTACTGTCCACGCAGCTGGGCTGCACCTACCGTTCCACTGTGACACGCTAAGGTGTCTAGTTCCTCAGATTCCAAATACGCGCTCCCGGGGCTGGTAGCGCTACTCGTAGTCGTTGGAATTATGGCAATTGGCCAATTGGCATTTGAGCCGATGCGCCCTCCCGCCAAAAGCAAGGTCGAGTATAGCGATTCGAACAGAAACCGTGTCGAAGCGCGTTTGTGGCAAGACCCATTCAGTGCTGTTCAGAGGTTTGAGTCGTTCAGCGGAAAATCCCAAGCCGCGCAGTTATCACCGCAGCTCCAACTCATCGGTGAAGAGTTCGCTTCGTTTTTGGCGAACTTCCCTAGTTGCCCGCAAGGGGCGGACAAATGCACCCAATCAGACCAAACACAGCTTTTCCTGGACTGCGTATCTGATCCGAGCAAGTGGAACCAGTCCAGCGCGAGTTTCAATGCTGAGATGACATGTGAAGCCCTCGCGGACAGCCTGACCGTCTTTCGGAACTATATGCGTAATCGATACGGTGAGAGGCTCTTGAATCAAGCACTCGGCGTTACTCCAGAAATCAAAAAAAAGGAGGATAAGAATTTCTACCAACCTGGAGAATATAGCGATGTTTCGATGGCCGATTGCAGTAAAGAAAAGGGAAACGTTAAGTATTTGATGTGTAAAGTACGCAACTCCCTGGTGCCCGATGACTGGCAGAATTATTCGCTCCACCAGGAAATTGCGCAGGCGCTATTAACGCTGAGGAATCGCGACGTTGATCTAAAAATTGCAGAAGACATAGCTGCAAACCTGGAGAAAGGAGAGAAAGTACTGGTTATGCCGGTCCTGTTGCCAGGAGGTGATTACGCAGATCTAGTAGAGCGTCGACGGAGAAGTCGGTACGCGGTCATCGCTGCCTTGGCCAGCCGAGGGTACTTGCCTCAGGATGGTACCCATATTCGAGTATGGAATAGCCCAAACCTGAGGTGTCTGTTCCCGTCGATTTGCGCAATAAGCAGTGTTCCCTACGAATTTTTTGAGGATGAGCAGAGTCTAGAAATCGACAATATCGCACCGAGTGCGAATCGATATAAGAAAGTCCTGATTTTCTGGGTCAATGAAGATAGGATTTCGTCCACGGCTCTGCCCAGAGTTGTGAAGATGTTCAGTTTGCTCGAGCAGTATTCTGTGAAGATCGCCAAAGAAAATAACTCCGATTTGAAGAACATCGATGAACTGATCGACTATCGAATCTTGGGGCCCTACGCATCAAGTACATTTCGTAATCTGTTTTGCACAAAAATGAAAGCCAAAAATAGTGGAGATTCGGAAGCGCTCTCAGTAAAACAATACTACGAAAAAATTGACCCACATAGCTGGGAAGATGTCTCCCACAGACTGGAGATCATAAACTGGTCTGCAACTAGCCGGAGAAAATTGGAGTGTACAACTGATTCCTCCAGTGGGAGTTTAGTTCTGCAACCACCAGAGCGTTTTATCAGCTCTACGATAAGTTCAGATAGCGAAATGATTTCCAAGTTGGCGGAGGAGGTATTGCACCGACTGGGTGCAAAGCAAAGCCCGTTCGGCGAACTGAACGAAAGTGACGGTAGGAGGAAAAGTAAAGAAACGGCTGCTGAGGCGCGAACGGGGGATGTAGTTTTACTTATCTCAGAAAGCGATACGATTTACTCAACCTCGCTGAATATTCTTGCCAAGAATGAATTTGAATCAGCCGGGTTTGAAGTAATTAGCCAGACATACATTCGAGGTATCGACGGACAATATCCGGGTCGAGAAGATAGCGAAAATGCCCAGAAACCAGCACAAAATGGCGTGAGCAATACCTCATTGTCCCAGCGATTACTCAGATCGGGCTATCTGGAACCTTCGTCCGGTACAGCGCAATTCGATTATTTGCGGCGAATGGCTCAAAGCCTGGTGGATCGCGGTGTTAATGTTCGTGCTGTAGGCGTTTTAGGCAGCGATGTATACGACAAGCTTCTTGTATTGCAGGCACTGCGCTCAACGTATCCAAAAGCAATATACTTTACTTCCGATCTGTACGCCCTATACATAAAATCCAACACGTACTCGGTGAATCGTAATTTACTAGTTGCAGCTTCACACTCGCTGGATTTTCCGTCGGCATATTCGAACAAGCATCGTATGCGAGAACAACGAAATTGGCCGCCGTTTAGAGATTCATATCAGGTCTCGTTATTCGTAGCAGCTGATTATGCAATATCAGGCTCGCAGTCAAAGCCACAAGCGCAACCGAAAATCTTTGAAGTGGGGCGGGGAAGAATTTTCGAACTAAATTCCCACATTCCCTATCAAGATATTTATGGGTATAACCAGATTGGAAAATTTGAATTTTTTGCAGTCCATTTCATTGTCGCCGTTTGCGCTATTTTCCTATTGTTGAGTTTCGCGAAAAAGGCGTATGGATTTGAAACGATTGTTGGAAAAATAACTGGGGCTAGAAGAACTCAGATCTCGATTTTAGGTGGAATACTGGTTTCAGTAGCTTTCTACTGGCTTTCATTTGTGGATCAGCCTGCTTATGGAGATAGCCATTATATCGTTGATGTAACGCCAAGCAGGAATGACCAGGCCGCCGCGATTATCTGTCTTTTTTTCTTGGGAATAGCCATATTGCTATTAAACTCATCCCATATTGGCGAGCTCTTTTCTCTGAGAAAGAAAGATAGCCGGGCCACTCAGACAGTGGCTAGTGAATCAACAAGAAGTTGGTTAAGCATTTTGTTAATCAGCTCGATAGCACTGCTTTATGTGACCAACTGGTGGTTACCGTTGTACTTTAGCGTGGATGACATTTGGTCAATGGGCAGCGGAGTGAGCGGTTGGCCTTCTTTCTCTATATCCCTCTTATGTGTCTTCTTATCCGTAGCAGCAATTATCGTATCGCGTCATCAAGTTTCTATATTGAAGGCTGAATTGCACGAAAAGTTCTTTTCTAAATTGAATCCAAAAAGCACGGATGAGATAGAGCTCACGAAGCTCTGGGATAAGGATTTGAAAAAGCCCCGGGGGCACAGGCGAATAAATTATCTTATCCTGATCGCCGGGGTGTTCTTGCTATTTCAGGTACTAGACCATAGCGGTCACTTGAATGTGGCTCTAGCACTGCGAGGGGGATCTGAACAGTTCGATATAGTGCAGTTTTTGGTAGTGATTGCTTTTGGCTGGTGCTGCATAACTTTGTACGAGTTGGGTCGCAATGTCCGGTTAATGCTGGAGGGGATTGCAGATCAAGACGAATATTCGACAATACACATTAATTCCAGCGAGCTGGATTCGTCGCTTCAGAGCCGTGCACCTTCGCTGACAGAGCAGTGCAAGAATTATTGGGATCGTGAAGACAACCGGCACAGGGTCTACCAGTTCAGACCCGCAATCAAAAATGCGATTACGGACATACAGATTATTGAAAGTGTCACCGGAAACGTTCAGAAGCTCTTTTATTTTCCGGTTGTTATTCTCGTGCTATTTGTAGTGGCCGCATTGCCATTCTTTGACGGGTGGCCCGTGGAGCCGCCAATTCTCTTTTTTGCAGCGGCAGTGACAATACTTTCAGTGCATCAGGCATGGCGAGTTAACGTCACAGCTCACAGAGTCAAAAGCTTCCTCATTTCCAACCTTCAACGTAGGAAGAGCATTGCTGAAGTAGAGTCGATTGCGACCGGCTCGCCAGAGTCTCTGTTGTACATTCGCAGTTTCGACAGTGCGATTGAAATTATTTCTAACGAACACGAAGGCGCATTCATGCCGATCAACGAGCTACCATTAGTTCGTATAATTCTTGTCACTATTGGTGCCCTAGGTCTGATTTTGAGTCAGGCTATTTTCGGGATTGGCTATTCACTCTAGCTACAGAGCAAACTTTTTCCCGAGCGCCTAGTGGGGCTGTGGACGCTGAATTCTACGTTACGCTGAGGCAAGTGGTTCGGAAAGCCGCTTGAGGATCAGCTGCAACTGCCGCTCCAGCAGGTCGGCGTAACTGCCGGCCATGCTCTCCAGCATGGCGTAGTCCAGCACGTCGGTGACCTGGTGCTGCAGCCTGCCGTCGACGTCAGTGTCCTCGCAGGTGGCGGGTGAGAGCAGTATCTTCGGCGGCCGGCTGGCACAGACCTGCTGCAGCTCGTCCAGGGTGGATTGCATGTACAGCCCCGGGTAGATGTCCGCCGCATCGCCGGCGCCCAGTTCGCTCAGCCCCACCGCCATGAAAAAGCGCATCGACAGCGAACGCTTGCGCTCCATCTCCCGCGCCGCGGCGTTTACCAGCCAGGCGCAGGAGGCCGCGCGGAACGCTGCGCTGCCGCCCTTGCCGTCGCCGGTGAAGTACACCGCCAGCGCGAATTGCCGCGCCACCTGCAGTTCACCGCCGTAGAAACCCGCCGCCGTGTGCACCAGCCGCTGCAGGCGCTCGATGTAGCGCTGCAGGGATTGCTCGTCCAGGGTGTCGACGTAATCCGAGAGGCTGTCCAGTTGCAGGTAGAGCACCGCGGTGTGGCGGTAGTGCTCCTCGCCCGCGGCGCCCTGGTCGCGGGTGCGCAGCAGGTCCATGGGCAGGGCGCCCACCCGGGATTCCAGCGCGGCCAGTTCATTGGCCGGAAGCTGCCCCGGCGCGGCGTCCTCCAGTGCCAGCTTGCGCGAGAGCCGGGCGATGCGGTTGCCCAGCAGCCGGCCCAGCTGCAGTCCGGCGCCATAGACCGCGAGGCTGAGGATCACCGAAAGTCCCAGTAGGCTGAGCACGAAGCGGCGCTGGGCGGAACTGGCGGCGTCGGTGTTGATGGTTACCCGCGCCTCGCCGGCGATATTCGATTCCACGGTGACCGGCGCGGTGTACTGGCTGAGGTACTGGCCGCTGGCGCTGCCGGCCTCGCCCAGGGGCTTGCCCTCCACGTCGACCACGGCCACCTGCTCGGCCGCGGTGGTGTCGACGAAGCGCTGCAGGGTCGCGCGCACGCTGAGCAGGTCGCCGGATTCCAGCGCGAGGCTGACCTGGGCCGCCACCTGCCGCGCCAGCGCCTCGCCGAAGCCGGCCTGTTGCTGGTGCTGCATGTGCCGGCTGGAAATCGCACCCAGGGCGACCAGCGCCAGGCTGACCAGCAGGCAGAGGGCGGCCGCAGCCGTGGCGATCTGTTGGCTGAGCGGAGCGCTCTTCAATCGGTTAAACACGTGGATCCGTCCCCGGGATTTGCGCGCCAGTATAAACCAGACGCGGCGCCCGGTGGGGCTTTGTCGGCGGCGATGCGCGCATGGAACGCGGCGCGGGCAGCGGTTAGAATAGCGCCCCTTTGAATCCGACGCGGAACTCCCTTGAGCGACATTCTGCTGATATCCCTGACCGGTGAGGACCACCCCGGCGTCACCGCCAGTGTCGCCGCGATCCTCGCCGACCACGGGGTCAACGTGCTGGACATCGGCCAGGCGGTCATCCACGACGCGCTGTCCATGGGCATGCTGGTGGAGGTTCCCCCGCACGTCGACGGCGAGCGGGTCTGCACCGAGGTCGAGCTATGCGCCACCCGCCTCGGCATGCGCGCGCGCATCTCCCCGGTGAGCGCCGACAGCTACGCAGACTGGGTCAATGCCCAGGGCCGGCCGCGCTACATCATCACCCTGCTGGCGCGCAAGCTCAGCGCCGACCAGATCGCCAAGGTCACCCGGGTGATCTCCGCCCACCAGCTCAATATCGACGCCATAACCCGCCTGTCCGGGCGCATCCCGCTGGGCGAGCTGCCGGCGCTGTCCAAGGCCTGCGTCGAGTTCTCCGTGCGCGGTCCACTGCCGGATGCCGGCGCCTTCCGCCGCGAGCTGCTGGAGGTCGCCTCGGCGCTGGATGTCGACCTCGCCTTCCAGCAGGACAACATGTACCGCCGCAACCGCCGCCTGGTGGCCTTCGACATGGACTCCACGCTGATCGAGGCGGAGGTGATCGACGAGCTGGCCAAGCGCGCCGGCGTGGGCGAGCAGGTCAGCGCCATCACCGAGCGCGCCATGCGCGGCGAGCTGGATTTCAGCGAGAGCTTCCGCGCCCGGGTGGCATTGCTGGAGGGGCTGGACGAGTCCGCCCTGGAAACCGTGGCGGCGGAGCTCAAGATCACCGAGGGCGCCGAGCACCTGCTCACCACCCTGCATGCGCTGGGCTACCGGACGGCGATTCTCTCCGGCGGCTTCACCTATTTCGCCCGCTTCCTGCAACACCGGCTGGGCATCGACTACGTATTCGCCAACGAACTCGAAATCGAGCACGGCAAGGTCACCGGTCGCGTCACCGGCGATATCGTCGACGGCCAGCGCAAGGCGCAGTTGCTGCGCCAGCTCGCCGAGGCGGAGGGTATCGACCTGCAGCAGGTGATCGCCGTGGGCGACGGCGCCAACGACCTGCCGATGCTCAGCATCGCCGGCCTCGGGGTGGCGTTTCGCGCCAAGCCGCTGGTGAAGCAGTCCGCCGAGCAGTCCATTTCCACCCTCGGGCTGGACGCCATCCTCTACTTGCTGGGTTTCAGCGACCGCTACCAGAACGGCGCCTGAGCGCGCCTGAACCTGCGATCAGGTGCCGGCGCTCACACGTCGGCGTTCAGATATTGCTCCACACCGAATCGAAGGTGAAATCCCGCGGCCCCCCGCGATCCTCGGCGACCACCTGGCCCAGCTCCCGCACGTCGCTGAACTCGAAGCGGGCGTAGCTGGCGGTGGCGGACACCTGCCGCAGCAGCCGGACGTGGCGGCTCCTGCCGTGGCGCAGCAGGGTGACTTTCAGGCCCTCGCTGAAGCCGGTGCGCGGCGTGACCAGCGTGGCCGGCTGCCCCACCAGCTTGATCTCCGGCAACAATAGCGCCCGCTGCGGGCTGCGCAGCTCCCCCAGCTTCTGGCGGACCTGCGCGCCGCAGGCGGTCGCCTCGGGGCTCAGCAGTTCCACGCCGGTCAGGGTGTGGGTCGGGTGCACGCGGCTCGCCCAGCGCAGCACGCCGATGTACCAGGGGCTGCCGGGATTCTCCTGGATGCAGACGATATCGCCGGTGCGCACTTCCTCGGGCAGTTTCTCGTCCCAGGCCAGGCAGTAGCCGCCGGGGCTGGAGTTGACCTGCAGGGCGCGGTACACCGGCACCGGGCGTTCAGCCTCGATCTGCTCCACGGCGTCGATGGCGTTGCGGGTATAGCTGTCCAGCTCGATGTGGTAGTTGGGGCCGGCCCGGCCATTGCGCGGGCCGGGTTCGCGAATGAAATCCCGGTCCGGGTTGGCCGAGCTCCACAGGTCGTCGCGATGTGGGCGCTCCGGGAAGCCGGGACGGTTCGCCGGTAACGCCGAGCGCGGGTCGCCGCCGTAGACCAGCCGGCTGTAGCTGCGCTCGCCGGCGGCGTGGTAGTGAGCGCCGATCAGCCCCAGCGCCACCAGTACCGGCCCGTTGGAAACCACCCGGTGGAAACTGCGCTGGCTGGCGCTGCCCAGTGCGTCGGCCAGGTGTCCCAGCATGTTGAAGCTGAGCGTGTCGCCGCTGTCCAGGCGCAGTCCGCGGCGGCCGTTTCCCGCATCCTCCTCGCGCAACTCGACCAGCCGTTGCAGCAGGGCCCCGGTCTCAATCGAGCGCAGTTCGCCGGACCCGTTGTCGTCGTGCAGGCTGCGATAGACCGCCGGCCGGTCGAGTTCGAGGTCGACCACGAAGTTCCCGGGCAGGGCCTCCGGCAGGCCGATCTGCAGCAGGTCGCCCCACGACCCCAGCGCCTGGTAGGCGGCCGACAGGTCGGACTGGCGCAACTGGTTGGGTTTGCAGCAGCCCAGCATCAGGGCCTGCAGATAGGCAGTCGCGACAGTGGGCGCATTGTTCTCGCTGCGCGAGACCGGCAGGGCGAGCAGCCCCTGGTACTCGGCCAGCGCATAGAACTCGTGCAGCGCCAGCCAGCACTGCGGCGGCACCGGCCGGTGCAGCTGGAAAGCAAGAAGAACGCGCCGCCCGGCGAAATGAATCGCCCGGTACAGCGACTCGCAGACCAGCCGCGCCGGGTTCATCTCGCGGCCGGAGTCGGGGTCTTCGACCATCTGCGCCGCGACCAGCGCATAGCCCGCCTGCAACTGGGCGAGTAATGCGTCGCAGCGGTCGGCCAGCTGTTGCGGCGCATCGGGCATGACCAGCGGCTGGTTGAGAAAGCGCCGGTTGAGGTTGGCCAGGGTCACCCGCAGGTAATCCGAGAGGGTGTCCAGCACCTGGAAGCGCTTTTCCGCATGCAGGGGAAAGTGGTTGAGCGCGGTCACCGCCTCCAGCAGCAGGCGGGAGGCCTCGCGGATGTTGGTGATGGGCAGTTGCGCGGCCCAGGCGCGCGCGGCGTCCTCGCGCGGCGCGAAAAGCGTGAATTCCTGGGCGTCCTGCGCCGGCAAGGGCACACTGAACAGAGCTTCCCTACTCATCGCTCCGGGGCCTCTGCGGGGGAGATCGGGTCAACAAAGCATAGTCCAGAACCCCGCCTGCCACCCGCGCGGACTCCCTCCACTTGGCCCCTGCTCTGGGGTATCATGTGCGCCCTTTTTACACTGGATTGAGTCGACCAATGGCGAACTATTCAACCAACGATTTCCGCCCGGGCCTGAAGGTCCTGCTGGATGGCGAGCCCTGCAGCATCCTGGAAAACGAATTCGTGAAGCCCGGCAAGGGCCAGGCCTTCAACCGCGTGAAGCTGCGCAACCTGAACAGCGGCCGGGTCTGGGAGCGCACCTTCCGCTCCGGCGAGTCGCTGGAGGGCGCGGACGTGATGGACCGCGACATGCAGTACCTCTACACCGACGGCGAGTTCTGGCACTTCATGGAGCCGGACACCTTCGAGCAGTTCCAGGCGGACGCCAAGGCCGTGGGCGATGCCCACCTGTGGCTGAAGGAACAGGACGAGTGCATCGTCACCCTCTACAACGGCGCCCCCCTGTCGGTTACGCCGCCCAACTTCGTCGAGCTGGAAATCGTCGAGACCGACCCCGGCCTCAAGGGCGACACCGCCCAGGGCGGCAACAAGCCCGCCAAGCTGAGCACCGGCGCCGTGGTCAAGGTGCCGCTGTTCCTCAGCAACGGCGAGGTGATCCGCGTGGACACCCGCTCCGGCGAATACCAGGGTCGCGCCAGCAAGGGCTGATCGCCCCCGGTGGACTGGCAACCTTCCGCCGGGCTGGACGCCCTGCGCGAGCGCGCGGCGCTGATGCAGCGCACGCGCGATTTTTTCGCCCGTCGCGGCGTACTGGAAGTGGACACCCCGCTGCTGTGCAGCGCGGGGGTCACCGACCCCGCCATCGAAAACCTGTCGGTCGAGCGCGGCGCCTCGCTGCGCCGGCCGCGCTACCTGCAAAGCTCCCCCGAGTACGCCATGAAGCGCCTGCTGGCGGCGGGCAGCGGCCCGATCTGGCAGCTGGCGAAGGCGTTTCGGGACGGCGAGGCGGGCGGGCGCCACAACCCCGAGTTCTCGCTGCTTGAGTGGTACCGGCCCGGCTTCGACCTGGAACAGCTGATGGCCGAGGTGGCCGCCCTGGTGCTGGAATGCCTGGGCGAACGCCCCGTCGAGTACACCAGCTACCGTGAGCTGTTCCGGCGCGAGCTCGGGCTGGACCCGATGCTGGCGGACCTCGCCGAACTGCGCGAGCGCGCGCGGCGGGAGATCGACACCGGCAATATCGACGGCGACCGCGACCTCTGGCTGGACCTGCTGATGAGCCACCTGGTGGAGCCGCGGCTGGCCGGGCGCGGGCTGTGCTTCGTCTTTGACTACCCCGCCTCCCAGGCGGCGCTGGCGCAGGTCGTGCCTGCGGGGGATGTCGAGATCGCGCGGCGTTTCGAGCTGTACGTGGACGGCATGGAGCTGGCCAACGGCTACCTCGAACTGCTGGATGCCGGGGCCCAGCAACAGCGTTTTACCGCAGACAATCGCAAGCGCCGCGAGCGCGGGCAGCCGGAGCGGCCACTGGACGACTTCCTGCTGGCGGCGATGGAGGCGGGGATGCCCGCCTGCAGCGGTGTGGCAATGGGCTTCGACCGGCTGCTGATGCTGGCCAGCGGCCGCCGCGATATCCGCGAAGTCCTCGCCTTCGACTGGTCCCGCTCGTAGGAGCGCGCTCTGCGCGCGATTGCGATCACGATCTGGCGGAATTATCGCCTGTGTAACAGGCTCCTACGGGTGGTGTAGGAGCGCGCTTTGCGCGCGATTGCGATCTTTCCGGCATCGCATCGCCCCGTAGGAGCCTGCTACGCAGGCGATGCGATCACGATCTGGCGGAATTATCGCCTGTGTAACAGGCTCCTACGGGGGGGTCAGTATCCCCGAACGCCGGCGCCCTCGGTGCCCTCCACCGGGTGGATATCACCCTTCGCATCGTAACTCGCCGGCTTCAGCGCGAAGTGCGTGAAGCCGTAGATGATCGCGATGATCGGGCACAGCAGGTTGAGGAAGGCGTAGGGCGCGTAGCTGAAAGTCGCCACGCCCAGGGTGGCGGACATGTAGGCGCCGCAGGTATTCCACGGGATCAGCGCCGAACTCAGGGTGGCGGAATCCTCCAGCGTGCGCGAGAGGTTGAGCCGCGACAGGTCGCGGGCGCCGTAGGCGTCGCGGTACATGCGGCCGGGCAGGGCCACGGCGATGTACTGGTCCGCTGCGAGCACGTTGGTGCCGATGCAGGTGCATACGGTGGTGACGATCAGCGACCCGGTGCTCTTCACCCGGCGCAGCGCCAGTTCCAGCAGGTAGCCGAGGATGCCGGTGCGCTCCAGCACGCCGCCGAAACCCAGCGCGCAGACGATCAGCCACACCGTGTTGAGCATGCTGGCCATGCCCCCCTTGCTCAGCAGCTCGTCGAGGAATTCGTTGCCGCTGCTGGAGACATAGCCGCTGGACAGCGCCAGCCAGGTGCCCTTGACCAGGGCGAAGAAACTGCCCAGGTCCTCGGTGCCGCCGGCCAGTGCGATTACCTGCGCAGGCTGGAAGATGATGGCGAACAGGGCGCCCACCAGCGAGCTGATGATGATCGCCGGGTAGGCCGGGTAGCGCCGGAACACCAGGTAGAGCATCAGCACCAGCGGCAGCAGCAGGTAGAGGCCGATGTGGAACTGCCCGGCGATGGCCTGCTGCAGCTCGGCGATCTCCTCCGGCGTGGCGCCGGCGGAACTGCCGATGGCGGCAAAGATGACCAGGGCGATGACGAAGCTGGGGATGGTGGTCCACAACATGTGGCGGATGTGGTCGAACAGGTCGACGCCGGTGACCGCCGAGGCGAGGTTGGTGGTGTCGGACATCGGCGAGAGCTTGTCGCCGAAGTAGGCGCCGGAGACGATGGCGCCGGCGGTGATCTCCGGTGAGAGATCGAAGCTGCCGGCGATCCCCATCAGGCCGATGCCCAGGGTGCCGGCGACCGTCCAGGAGCTGCCGATACTGATCGAGACGATGGCGCAGATCAGCGCGCTGGCGGCGTAGAAGAAGCGCGGGTTGAGGATCTCCACGCCGTAGTAGATCATCGCCGGCACCGTGCCGCACAGAATCCAGGTGCCGATCAGCATGCCCACCGCCAGCAGGATCAGCGTCGGTCCCAGGCCCACGCCGATGCCGTGGATGATGCCCTCCTGCGCCTCGTGCCAGCCCATGCCCTCGAGCCGCGCCACCAGGGCGGCGACACAGGTCGCCAGCACCAGGGCGATCTGGTTGGCGCCGTAGGAGGAGTCCGAGCCGAACAGGTAAACCGATGTGGCCAGCGCAACAATCAGGAAAATGATCGGCGTGAGCGCCAGCAGGGGTGAGAGTGTGGTGGTTTCCGGAGGGTGGGAGGTCACAACATCGATTCGCCGGCGGACGCCGGTTCCAGGGTATCAACCAAAAGCATGCCCGAATTTCCCGCACCCGTACAGTAGGAGCCTGCTACGCACGGTCCGGCGCTCCGGGCGATCGCCCGCACAGCGGGCTCCTACGGATCGCGATCTTTCCGATTTCGTATCGCCTGTGTAACAGGCTCCTACGTATAATGCAGCTCTGATGGCCGCGCCCCCCGAACTCTCCCCGCATTACTACCGGGACAACTTCTTCCGCCTGCTGGACACGGTGGAGGCCCAGTACGCTGACCTGCTCGCCGAAGCCGAACTGGATTTCATCGCGCGCCTGCGCAATGCTCACTTCGACGCCCAGTGCCTCTACGTGCGCCTGGTGTCCCGCACCGGCCCCTGGTTCCGCGAGGCCCGCCTCGACTACCCCGAGATCGGCGACTGCGGCGCCGCCCTCGAGCAACTGCTCGCAGCAGGCCTCGCCCTGGAAGCGCAGGAGCTGGCACTGGAGGAAATCGACAAGCTCTATCCACGCCCCGAACTCGCCCGCGCTTTCGGCCTGCGCAGCCCGCGCAAGACGGAGCAACTCGCGGAGCTTGCCGCCAGCGAGATCGACCCGGAGAGCCTGTGCGACGCACTCACCCGATTCGACCGGGCACGCATCGTCGCGCCGGCCCACACCGATACCGTCGCGCTGCTGCAACTCCTTTTCTTCGGCAACCGCAGGCAGGGCCTCACCGACTTCGTCCTCAGCGACCTCGGCGTGGCGCGTTACTACCCATACGAGCTGGATCGTTCGCGGCGCCTCTTCCCCAACCGCGCGGCAGTCGAGGAATACATGGCTTTCGCAGCATTGTCCGACGCGTGGCACCTGGCGAGGGCAGAGGCTGCGCAGCCAGAATCTGCTCCGATAGAGGTCCGGCTCGGCATTTCCCCTGTGCCGGGGCGTCCGAGGGCAGGGATGCCCCGGCCGGCGTCCCGGGAGGTCGAGCCTGCCATGGATGGCGCTTTTTGGCGGTCCCGGCACAGGGGAAATGCCGAGCCGGACCGTGATTCGGAGCCGCTCTCCCCAGCAACTCGGAAACTGTTGCCAACGCCGGAAATGCTTGCCCGTATGCTCGCGGACACACCCGCGAAATTCCCGACGAGTCGCCCGCGCCGCGACCGCCTCGCCAACACCATGGCCCGCCAACTCGAACGCGACGGCGAGTTGGAACTCGCCCTGCGGCTCTACCGCGAGAGTGAAACCCACCCCGCCCGCGAACGCGCCGCCCGCGTGCTGGAACGCCTGGGCGAGGAGCGCGCGGCGTTGCAGGCGGCTGAAGCTGCACTGGATGATCCCTGGTGCGAGGAGGAGCGCGATGCAATGGGGCGCATCGCCACGCGCCTGGCGCGTCGACTGGGAGAAGCCCGCAAGCCGCGCAAACGCGACAGGTTTACAACGCTGGAACTGGCCTTCCCGCGCCCGGAGCTACGGGTGGAACAGGCAGCGGCGGAACAGCTGGCGGGGCAGTGGCGTGAGGTGCACTACGTCGAGAACCAGCTGATGTGCGCGCTGTTCGGGCTGGCCTTCTGGGAGCAGATCTTCGCCCCGCTGCCGGGCGCCTTCAACAATCCCTTCCAGGCCGCCCCGGCGGACATGTACGAGGCCTCGTTCCGCCACGCGCGCAAAGCCCAACTGGAGGCGCGTTTCGAGCAGCTGGCGCAGGTGAACCTCGCCGCGGAACTGGCGGCGGCGCACCGCCGATACAGCGACTACCAGTGCCGCTGGATCAACTGGCGCGCTATCCATCCCGGCCTGGTGGAAACCGCGGCGGCTACTATTCCAGCCCCCCACCTGCTGGCGATCTGGCGGCGCATGCTGTTCGACCCGCGCGAGAACCGCCGCGGCTTTCCCGACCTGCTGGCGCTGGGCGAGGGCGCCGGCGAGTACTGCATGATCGAGGTGAAGGGCCCGGGCGATACGCTGCAGGAGTCGCAAAAGCGCTGGCTGCGCTTCTTCGGCGAACAGGGCATCCCCGCCGCCGTGGCCCATGTGAGCTGGACCGATGGCTGATTTTCGCATCGGCGTGCGCGACCTCGCGGCCTTCTGCCACCGCAGCGGAGATATCGACCATCGTTTCACTCCCTCACCCACGGGCGAGCAGGGCATGGAGGGACACCAGCGGGTGTACCGGCGGCGGCCGGCGAGCTACCGTCGCGAGTACGCGGTGAAGCTGCGCCACGGTTTCGAGGGCGTGAACCTCGAGTTGCACGGGCGAGCCGATGGTTACGACCCGGAGCAGCCGCTGGTGGAGGAGATAAAAACCTGCCGGGTGGACCCGGCGGATATTCCCGAACACATCAACACACTGCACATGGCGCAGGCGCGACTTTATGCCGCGCTGATCGCCGCCGCCGAAAACCTGCCCGCCGTCGACGTGCGGCTGACCTGGTTCAATATCGACAGCGGCGAGGAATCGCACCGGGAGGAGCACCTCAGCGCGCAGGTGCTGGCGGAATTCCTGCAGCAGACCCTGCAGCGCTTTTCCGGCTGGCTGCACACGCTCGAGCAACTGCGCGCGTCCCGCGACAGCAGCATCGAGGCGCTCGCCTTCCCCCACGGCGAGTTCCGCCCGGGCCAGCGCGATATCGCCGAGCTCAGCTACCGCTGCATCGACCGCGGCGGGCAGTTGCTGGTGGAGGCGCCCACCGGCATCGGCAAGACCGCCGCGGTGCTGTTCCCGGCGCTGAAGGCGCTGGAACGGGACAAGCACGACGCGCTGGTGTTCGTCACCTTCCGCACGGTGGGCCGGCGGGCGGCGGAAGACTGCCTGCAGCACATGCGTGACAGCGGCCTGTCCGCCGGCAGCCTCAGCCTCACGGCAAAGGAGAAAATCTGCCTCTCCCCCGGCAGCGCCTGCCACGGCGACGACTGCCCCTACGCCCGCGGCTATTACGACCGCCTGCCCGCGGCGCTGGACGAGGCCATCCACGGCGGCGTGCTGCGCAGCGACCAGATGCAGGACATCGGCAGGCGCCACCAGGTCTGCCCTTACCAGCTGGCCGAGGACCTGCTGCCCTGGATGGATATCGTCGTCGCAGACGCACACTACGTGTACAGCCTGAACGCCGGTGTCGGCCGGCGGCTGGCGGGGGACGGCCGGCGCTGGAGCGTGCTGGTGGACGAGGCGCACAACCTGCCCGAGCGCGCCCGCGACCTGTACAGCGCAAGGCTGGAAAAGGCGTCGCTGATGCGAGCGAAGCGCGAGGCGCCCGCGCCGCTGAAGCGCCCGCTGGAGGCGGTCAACCGCGCCATGCTCGCGCTATTAAAGGAAGAGTGGGCCGAGCCGGACTGGGACAGCCGCGCGGAACTGCCGGCAAAGCTGGTCAACTCGCTGGCGGATTTCGTCGCCGCGGTGGGCGCGGCGCTGGCCGCGGATCCGCGTTTCGCGCCGAAGAACCCCGAGCCCATGCAGTTCTTTTTCGACGTGTTGCAGTGGCTGCGGGTGGCGGAGGAGTGGGGGGAGGAGTACCGCTGCGAGCTGGCCCGCGGCGCCGGCCGGCACGACCTCGTGCTCACCCTCAACTGCCTGAGCGCCGCGCGCCTGCTGGCCGGTGCGCACGAGCGCGGCCACGCCCTGGTGGCGTTTTCCGCCACCCTGACGCCGGAACACTGGATGCGCCGCTCGCTGGGCCTGCGCGATGCGGCGGTGTCGCGCGCCCTGGCCTCGCCCTTCGATGCGCAGCAGCTGCAGGTAGAACTGGAACCCGGTATCGACACCCGCTACCGGCAGCGCCAGGCCAGCCTGCCCGCGCTGGCGGCGCGGGTGCTGCGCTGGTGGCGCGACGTTCCCGGCAACTGCATCGTCTTCTTTCCCGCCTACCAGTACCTGCGCGAGTGCCTGGAAGCCATGCGCGCACAGGACCCCGCGCTGGCCGGTCGCGAGCTGTGGTTGCAGCAGCCCGGGCAGTCGGCCGAAGGGCGCGAGGAGTTGTTCCGGTTGCTGGCGGGGCGCACCGACGCGGCGGCCTGCTGCATCCTCGGCGGCGTGTTCGGCGAGGGCATTGACCTGCCGGGGGACCTGCTCAGCAGCGTGGTCATCGTCGGCGTGGGCCTGCCGCAGTTCGGCCGCGAGCGCGAGCAGCTGCGCGAGTGGTACCAGCGGCATGGCGAGAATGGCTTCGATTACGCCTACCGCTACCCCGGCATGCAGCGGGTGGCGCAGGCCCTGGGCAGGGTGGTGCGCGATGCCTGCGACCGCGGCCATGCCCTGCTGATCGACCCGCGCTACGCCAGCGCGGAGTACCGCGCACTCCTCCCGCCCTGGTGGTGTTATCGCCAGGCGGACAATCATAACAAACCGACCTAATTGTTTTTATTGATTTCTACCCCCCGCCTGGGGTAGAGTCTGCACCCTCTCGGTGCACATAGGCCATTCAAACGATGAATCGCGGGCATCATTCCTGCAGTATCCCGGCTGTGCTAGAGTACCCGGCGCTCCGCGAGAGCAGTACAAAAAACAGCCAGTTGCCCACAGAGGCCGCTGTGACGCCCGGGCCAGCCCGGGCAACTCTGACACGCTAAATTAGTACGGGGGAGACAAGCGCAATGCGTATCGCAATACCCAGGGAAATCCATCCGGGCGAGAACCGGGTGCCTATTACGCCCGAGGTCGCCAAGAAACTGGTGCGCATGGGTGCCGAGCTGGTGGTTGAAGCCGGCATGGGCACCGGCGCCGGTTATGCCGACGCCGAGTACACCGAGGCCGGCGCCACCATCAGCAGCGACCGCAACGCGCTGATCGGCGGCGCCGACATGCTGCTGCGCCTGCGCAAGCCCGCTGTCGAGGAGATCGCGCAGATGAAGCGCGGCTGCATCCACGTCAGCTACCTCGACCCCTTCAACGAACACGGCCTGGTCAACGCCTTCAAGGATGCCGGCATCACTTCCATCAGCATGGAGATGATTCCGCGCACCACCCGCAGCCAGAAGATGGATGCCCTGAGCTCCCAGGCCAACCTCGCCGGCTACGTGGCCGTGATCGAGGCCGCCGTGGCCCTGCCGCGCATCTTCCCGATGATGATGACCCCGGCAGGCACCCTGAAGCCCGCCAACGTGTTCGTCATCGGCGCCGGTGTCGCCGGCCTGCAGGCCATCGCCACCGCCAAGCGCCTGGGCGCGAAAGTCACCGCATTCGACACCCGTCCGGTCACCGCCGAGCAGGTGCGTTCGCTGGGCGCCAAGTTCCTGGAGATCGACCTCGGCGAGACCGGCGAAACCGCCGGCGGCTACGCGAAGGAATTGACCCCCGAGCAGGTCGAGAAGCAGCGCCAGGCGCAAAAGGAGCTGATCGCCAAGTCCGACGTGGTGATCACCACCGCCCAGGTGTTCGGCCGCAAGCCGCCGGTGCTGGTGACCCGCGACATGATCGAGGGCATGGCACCGGGTTCGGTGATCGTCGACATGGCGGCGGAGACCGGCGGCAACGTCGAGGGCTCGGTGCCGAACGAAACCGTGGACATCGGCGGCGTGACCGTGATCGGCAAGGGCAACCTCGCCGGCGAAGTGGCGCGCGATGCCAGCCAGATGTACTCGTCCAACCTGTTCAACCTGGTGGAAGACTGCTGGGACCAGGAAAAGAACGAGTTCGTGATCAGCTTCGAGCACGACATCCTGCCGGGCTGCATCATTACGCACGATGGTGCCATCACCAACGACACCATAAAGAACATCCTGGAAGGGGGGGCATAACCGTGATCTATGTATTCCTGACATTCATCCTCATGCTCTCCATATTCCTGGGCTTCGAGCTGATCAACAAGGTGCCGTCGACGCTGCACACGCCGCTGATGTCCGGCGCCAACGCGATTTCCGGTATCACCCTGGTGGGCGCAGTGAGCCTTGCCGGTGGCGAAGCGCACCACGAACTCGCGCAGTGGCTGGGCGCAGCCGCTGTGGCGCTGGCAACCATCAACGTGGTGGGCGGCTACCTGGTCACCGACCGCATGCTTGCCATGTTCAAGAAGAAGGGAGGCTGATAGACCATGGACTCCCTGATTCAATTCACCTACGTCGTTTCGGCGGCGCTGTTCATCTTCGGCCTCAAGAAGCTGGGTTCCCCGGACACCGCGCGCCGGGGCAACATGATCTCCGCCGTCGGCATGCTGCTGGCGGTGATCGCGGCCCTGCTCGACCAGGGCATCGTCGATTACCAGTGGATCGCCATCGGCATCCTCGCCGGTGCGGTGGTCGGCGCCGCGGCGGCGCGCATGGTGCAGATGACCGCCATGCCCGAGATGGTCGCCCTGTTCAACGGTTTCGGCGGTCTCGCCTCCCTGCTGGTGGGCTGGGCGGCGCTGGAGCCGGGTGCGCACACCTTCACCCTGGTGACCATCATCCTGTCGATCCTGATCGGCGGCGTGACCTTCACCGGCTCGCTGATCGCCTGGGGCAAGCTGTCCGAGACCATCGGCAGCGGCGCAGTGCAGTTCGTCGGCCAGCAGGTGGTGAACAGCCTGATCGTGCTGGGCATTCTCGGCGGCGCCGTGATGTTCTGCCTGGAGCCGACCAACCACACCTGGCTGTGGCTGGTGGTGGGCCTGTCCCTGCTGTTCGGCGTGATGGCGGTCATCCCCATCGGCGGCGCGGACATGCCGGTGGTGATCTCGCTGCTGAACTCCTACTCGGGCCTGGCGGCCTGTGCCGCGGGTTTCGCGGTGAACAACAACATCCTGATCGTCGCCGGTTCGCTGGTGGGCGCCTCGGGCATCATCCTCACGCAGATCATGTGCAAGGCGATGAACCGCTCGCTCTCCAACGTGCTGTTCTCCGGTTTCGGCAGCGGCAAGGTGGAAACCGCGGCGGTCGAGGGCGAGATCAAGCCGATCAGTGTCGAGGATGCCTACTACGTGCTGGAAGCCGCCAGCAACGTGGCGATCATCCCCGGCTACGGCATGGCGGTGGCCCAGGCCCAGCACGTGGTGAAGGAACTCTCCGAACTGCTGGAGAAAAACGGCGCGGAAGTGAACTTCGGTATCCACCCGGTGGCCGGCCGCATGCCCGGGCACATGAACGTGCTGCTGGCGGAGGCCGACGTGCCCTACGACCAGCTGCTGGAGATGGACGACATCAACCCGCGCATGGAGATGGTCGACGTGGCCATCGTCATCGGCGCCAACGACGTGGTCAACCCGGCGGCGCGCGAGGTCGAGACCTCGCCGATCTACGGCATGCCGGTGATCAACGTGGACAAGGCGCGCACGGTGTTCGTGCTCAAGCGCTCCATGGCTTCCGGCTTCGCCGGCATCGAGAACCCGCTGTTCTACAAGGACAATACGCGGATGCTGTTCGGTGACGCCAAGGAGTCCATCGCCGGGCTGGTGCGCGAGTTCGGCGATTGATGCCGGCACTCGCCACGAAGAAAACGCCGGCTTTTGCCGGCGTTTTTGTCTGCGGGTCGCGGCGCCGCCGCAAGCGCCGGGGTGCGGTCGATGCCAGCGCGTGAACCCTCGCTGCTGATCGTCGGCTGTGGCGATCTCGGGGAGCGCGCCGGGCTGGCGCTGCACGCCGCCGGCTGGCGCGTCGACGCCGTGCGCCGCGACACCTCCCGGCTGCCGCCGGAATTTCATCCCCACCCCGCGGATTACACTTGCCCCGGCAGCCTGGATTTCGCCGGATCCCTGCGCCCGGATTGCGTGCTGGCAACCTTCACCCCGGCTGGCCGGGGTGTGGAGGGCTACCGCCGCGGCTTCGCTGCGGCCGCCGACAACCTGCTGCGAGGCCTCGACGGCCACCGCCCCCGCTGCGTGATCATGGTGTCCAGCACCCGTGTGTACGCGGAGACGGAGGGCGGCTGGGTCGACGAGTCCTCGGCCCTGTCCGCGGGCGACGCGCGGGCCCTGGCGATCGCCGCCGCCGAGCGCAAGCTGCTGGATGCGAAACTGCCGGCGACGGCGGTCCGTTTCGGCGGCATCTACGGCGCCCCGGGCGGCCGCCTGGTCGCGCGCGTCGCCCGCGGTGAAATCTCCCCCGAGGCGCCCGTGCGCTACACCAACCGCATCCACCGCGACGACGCGGCGGGCTTTCTCGCCCACCTGCTGCAGGAGGCGAGCCGCGGCGCCCGGCTGGCGCCAGTCTACAACGGCGTCGACGACGCGCCCGCGCCGGCGCACGAGGTCGAGTCCTGGCTGGCGCGGACCCTGGGCGTGGCTCCTCCCTGGCGCGATTACCGGGACGTTGCCAGTGGCCACAAGCGCTGCCGCAACCAGTTGCTGCACGCCAGTGGCTACCAGCTGCGGTATCCCGATTACCGCAGCGGTTACCGGCAGGTGCTGGGCCTGGACTGACGCGGGCGCCCGCCACGGCCGGGACAGGCCGTACCAGCCCCGGTACACTGGTGCGATGCCGAGACCGCTGAACCAGTTCCACTACTCCCTGGAGCACGGCGAGCTATTGCGATCGCTCGCCACCATGGATCGCCTGCTGATCATCCAGGACCTCGACGGCGTCTGCATGGGGCTGGTGCGCGACCCGCGCCGGCGCAGCATGGATCCCGAGTACATCCGCGCCTGCCGGCAGCTGGAGGGGCGCTTTTTCGTGCTCACCAACGGCGAACACATCGGCAGCCGCGGCGTGAACGCGATTGTCGACGACGCCTTTGGCGAAGAGCCCGAGGGCTGGGCGGCGAACGAAGGGGTATACCTGCCTGGCCTGGCAGCGGGGGGCGTGCAGTTACAGGACCGGTTCGGCCGGGTCTCTCATCCCGGGGTGTCGGGGCGCGAGCTGGCGTTTCTCGACAGTGTTCCCGGGCTGATGGTGGAGACGCTGCGAACGGCCCTCATGGGCCCGCCCTTCGGGCTGGCGCCAGAGCAGGTGGAAGGCCTGCTGGAGGTCATCGTACTCGACAACGCCGTTTCGCCGACCCTGAATATCGGCGCATTGCGCGAGCGCTTCGCCGATTCCCCGCAGCGGTTCCGGGACGCACAGGCCATGGCGCAGCAGCTGATGCAGCAGCTACTGGCCCGGGCCCGCGATGCCGGGCTGGGCGAGTCGTTCTTCGTTCACCTGGCCCCGAATCTCGGCAGCCGCGACGGGCGGGAACAACTCAAGCCGGCGACCGACACGGACATGGGCACCACGGACTTCCAGTTCATGCTGCGCGGCGCGATCAAGGAGGTCGGTGTGCTGGTGCTGCTGAACCAGTACTTTTTTGTCGAGACCGGCGAGTATCCGCTGGGGGCGGAATTCAACGCACGCAGCGCGCCGCAGGCGCGACCGGAGCTGCTGGCGCTGGCGCAGCGCCACTTCGATCCCGCCCTCATGCCGGGTATTGTCGGTGTCGGCGATACGGTGACGTCCTCGCCGCCCGTCGAGAGCGGCGCGGCGTGGTCGCGCGGGGGCAGCGACCGCGGCTTCCTGACACTGGTGCAGGAACTGGGCGATTTCTCCGCCAGCGACAACGCCGTGTTGTTCGTCGACAGCAGCGGCGGTGAACTGGACCGCCCGGGCGTGAATCCGCCGCCCGCGCCGGGCGCGGACCGCGTGCCCCTGAGTGCGCTGGCGGGGATAACCGACCCGGGCGACCCGTTGAAACTCAACGTGATCTTCCCCGGCGGGCACCTGCAGTACTCCGAAATGATGATCGCGCTCGCCCGGCTCTGGCGCGAGCGCGATACCGCTTAGCCGCTCGCTTACTGGTTGAGGGCGCGCAGCATCCACGCGGTTTTTTCGTGCACGCGCATGCGGTCGCCGACCAGTGACGCGGTGGACTCGTCGTCCGCCTGCTGTGCCTGGTGCAGGACCTCGCGACAGGTTTTCACCACCTGTTCGTGGCCCCGGGTCAGCAGGTCGACCATTTCCGTGGCCGCGGGCACCCCGTCCACCTCGCTGACCTTGCTCAACCCGGCGAACGCCTTGTAGGTGCCGGGCGCTGCCACGCCCAGGGTGCGCACACGTTCGGCGATGTCGTCCACCGCCTGCGCCAGTTCGGTGTAGTGCTCCTCGAACATCAGGTGCAGTTCGCGGAACATGGGGCCGGTGACGTTCCAGTGGAAGTTGTGGGTCTGCAGGTACAGCGTGTAGGAGTCCGCCAGCAGGCGGCACAGCCCTTCGGCTACCGCTTCCCTGTCGCTGGTCCTGATCCCGATGTCGATGGCGACGCTGTTCATGGTCCAGATCCTCCTGTTGTTGCGGGTTCAGGATCATGATGCCGCCGCAGACTGATTAATTAAATCGTTTAAAATTAATAACTTCTATCGAAATTTCAGAACTACGCCCGCGGCGGGTTGCCGGTGGTATCGCGCCCCGCGGACTCGTCGATCAGCTCCAGTACCTCGTGGGAGGTCGCCATCATCGGCTCGAAGTGCGCGCCCTTGCCGGCGGTCAGGGTGGATACCCGGCGAACCTGGTACAGCGCGAAGCCGCCCAGGCAGGTGAGCACCAGCGCCGCGTAGAAAGGCAGGCCGTTGACGCCGATGAGGCTCATTGCCGCGCCCGCCAGCATCGGGGCGAACGCCGCGCCGGCCCCGTGCAGCACCAGCATGGTGGTCGTGCCGGAGATCACCTCGTCCGGGTGGAGTTGGTCCAGCAGCTGCGCGACCGCCAGCGGGTACAGGGAGAAGGCCATGCCGCCCCAGAGGAAGAACAGGCCGGTCAGCCAGCCCTGGCCCGGCGCCAGCGGCATGCAGACAGCGAGCAGGGCGGCGGCGAAGGCAACCGCCACCAGCACCTTGCGCCGGTCGTGCCGGTCGGAAAAGCGCCCGATGGGCACCTGCAGCAGTGCCCCGCCGAGGATGGTCAGGCTCATCAGCACGCCCACCTGCGCGGTGGCGAACCCCAGCCGGCTGGCGTACAGCGGCACCATGCCCCAGAAAGCGCCCATGGCCAGCCCCGACAGCGCGCCGGCGGCCACCGGCACCGGGGCGAAGCGGAGCAGGGCGCGCAGGCTGCTGGAGGCCCGCTCCGGCACATGCGGTTGCGGCTTGCGGGTGATGGTAATGGGTAGCAGCGCCCAGCTCAGCAGGATCGAGGAGATGGCGAACAGCAGGAAATGCTCCCGCAGGTCGATACGCAGCAACTGCTGCGCGAGGGCGATTGCACCGAGATTGACCACCATGTAGGCCGCGAACACCTTGCCGCGGTCCTCGCGGGCGGCGCGCGCATTGAGCCAGCTTTCGATCACCGTCATCAGCGTGACCAGGGCCAGCCCGTAGATGAAGCGCAGCAGCATCCAGCCCGGCGCGCTGACCCACAGCAGGTGCAATTGCGCCATCGAGGCGCAGACCGCGGCGCAGAAGGCGAAGGTGCGGATATGCCCCATGCGCCTGATCAGCCGCCCGCTGACAAAGGTGCCGCAGGTGAAGCCGGCGAAGTAGGAGGACATGATCAGGCCGATCACGGTGGTGGAGTAGCCGAGGTCGTTGGCGCTGAGGGATAGCAGGGTGTTCAGCAGGCCGTTGCCCAGCTGCAGCAGGGCAACGCTGGAGAGGACGGCCCGGACGGGTTGGATAAGAGTGAGGATATGCGCCTCCTGTGTCGGGTTGTGTGCCGGCGACGGGAATTGCTGCAATATTCGTACCCCTGCCCTGGCTGCGGGGCGGTGCTGATTTGGGCTGCAGCGGGACTTGACTGGCGCGGTAATTCCACGGTGGCGTCTTAAATTTTCTGAAACCTTTTCTTATAATACCAAGGCGTATCACCCGCGACGCAGTGTCACCGCTAATCATAATAAAGAGGGTCGAAAGTCATGCTGAGCACAAAACCAGTTCGTTCCATTCTTTGTCTTTCCATCATTGCCGCCATCGCCGCCCCGGCATTCGCCCAGGAGGAATCCGCCAAGCCGCGACGGGCCACGGCGGCCGGAAGCCTGCTGGAAGAAGTCATGGTGACCGCACGCAAGCGCGGCGCCGCCGAAGCCGCACAGACCGTCCCCGTTACGCTGACCGCGCTCAATGGCGACCAGCTGGACGCCATGTTCGCCCAGAATCTCGCCGACGTGAGCATGGTGCTGCCCAACGTCCGCCTCGACTCCGATGGGGCGTTTCCCGGAACGTCCAACTTCTCGATCCGCGGTATGGGCTTTATCAGCACCATCGCCTCCAACGACCCGACCGTGGGCCTGTTCGTCGACGGCCAGTACATTGGCGTCAACCTCGGCGGTTCGCCGGATACCTTCGACCTGGAGTCGGTGGAAGTCCTGCGCGGTCCCCAGGGAACCCTGTTCGGCCGCAACGTGACGGCGGGCGCGGTGATCATGCGTTCGCGCCGGCCGACCGGCGAATTCGGCGGAACCCTGCGCGCCGGTGTCGGCAGCGGGGACCGGGTGCTGGCGGGCGCAGGGATAGAGGGCCCGCTGACAGATTCCCTGTCCGGCAAGATCTACGCCCAGTACAACGACATGAACGGCGACTTCAAGAACCTCGCCAACGGCGACGATTTCGGCGCCCACGAGATCAAGTTCGTGCGCCCGATCCTGCGCTGGGAGCCCAGCGAGGACCTGGACATCACCCTGATCGGCGAGTACAGCAAGCACGACGGTGACGGCACCGCCGCGCGCTACATCGAGTACCCCGGCCAGTTGCTCTACGATACCTACGGCGCCAGGGAGCCGGGAAAAGCCGACGAGATCGCGCTTTCCTACCCCGGCGAGACGGATATCGAGACCAAGCAGGCCGTGCTGGAGGTGAACTGGCAGCTCGGCGGCGGTGTTCTCACCTCGATCACCGGCTATCGCGACGTGGACTACTTTTCGCGCGGCGATACCGACTCTACCCAGTTCGATGTTGTAACGGACGCCTGGCTGAGCCTCGAGCAGGACCAGTTCAGCCAGGAACTGCGCTTCGCCGACAAGGCCTTCGACGACAAGCTCGACTACACCGTGGGCCTGTACTACTTCCAGCAGAGCATGGAGCAGTACTACGACGTCTTCTTCTTCGGCGGGCCGGCCCTGCTATCGGGCGGCAAGATGGACCACGAGTCCGCTTCGGCCTTCATTCACGCCGACTACGAGTTCGTCCCGGACTGGACCCTGACCCTGGGCGCCCGCTACACCTGGGAGAAGAAATCGGCCGAGAACGCCAGCTTCTCCGACTGCACGCCGGTCGGCACCTCGCTGACCTGCAACCTCACCGACTCCGGCAACGACGACTGGGACGACCTCAGTCCCAAGATCGGCCTGAGCTGGCAGGTAGCGGAAGACGCATTGCTCTACGCCAGTTACACCGAGGGCTTCCGCAGCGGCGGTTACAACATCCGCACCACCGACGACAACGAATCGCCCGGGCCCTACGACGAGGAAAAGGTGAAGGCCTACGAGACCGGCTTCAAGTCGACCTGGATGGATGGCCGCGCGCGGGTCAACGCCGCGGTGTTCTACAACGAGTACACCGACCTGCAGCGCACCCGCAGCGTCGGCATCACCAACTTCATCGACAACGTGGCCGCCGCCACCACCCAGGGCGCCGAGCTGGAAATCAACATCCTGCCAATCGACAGCCTCGCGCTGACTGCAACAGTGGGCTACCTCGACGCGGAGTACGACGACTACCCCGTGCTCGACGTGGACTTCGACGGTATCCCCGACCCGCAGAAGGCAAAGGGATTGCAGCTGGTGAAGGCGCCCAAATGGTCCTATAACCTCTCCGCAGTTTACGACCTGCAGATGGGTGCCGCGGGGGACTTCTCCACCCGGGTCTCCTACACCTACAACGACGAGACGCCGATCAACGACCAGAACACGCTGTTCATCGACGAGTGGGAGTTGTGGGATGCCAGCATCACCTGGCACGCTGCGGATGACCTGGGCCTGGAGGTCTCCGTCTGGGGCAAGAACCTGACCAACGAGGTCTACGCGGAATCCGGCACCTACGTGCATACGCTGTGGACCAACCTGTACCAGGCGCTGCCGCGCCGCTACGGCGTGGAGATGGTCTACCGGTTCTGAGCCAGCCCTTGGCCCGCGAACAGGGCCTCACCAACCGCTGGTTGGTGCTGGCCCTGCTGGTCCTCGTCTACGCGCTGAACGGCGCCGACCGGCAGATACTCTCGGTACTGGCCGAGCCGGTGCGGCAGGACCTGGGCCTGACCGACAAACAGCTCGGCCTGCTCTCCGGCGCCATCTTCGCGGTGTTCTACACCGCCGTCGGCCTGCCCATCGCCTGGCTGGCGGATCGCGTCAACCGGGTGCGGGTGGTGGTCGCCGCCTGCCTGTTCTGGAGCGCCTGCACCGCCCTCAGCGGTATGGCGATGAACTTCGCACAGCTGGCCCTTTCGCGCATTGGCGTCGCAGTGGGGGAGGCGGGTTGCGCGCCGCCGTCCTACTCGCTGCTTTCCGATTACTTTCCCCCCGGCAGGCGCGCCACCGCGCTGGGCATTTTCTCGCTGGGATTTCCGCTGGGCATCGCGCTGGGCACCGCGGCCTGCGGCTGGATTACCGCCCACTACGGCTGGCGCAGCGCGTTTCTCGCCATGACCCTGCCCGGTGTCGCGCTGGGCCTGCTGTTGTTGCTGGTGGTGCGGCACCCTCAGCGCGGCCGACTGGACCCGGCGCCATCGCAGGGCCAGGCAGGAGAGTCCCCGACTCCGCCGCTGCTGGTGGTGTGCCGGGATTTTTTTCGCCGGCCGGTGCTGCGTACCACCACCATCGCCGGCTGTTTCGCGTCCTTCTCGACCTACGGCCTGATGGTGTGGATGCCGGCCTTCCTGATTCGCGACAAGGGCATGACCATGCTGGAGCTGGCCGGTGCCTACAGCCTCGCCACCGGGGTGGCGATGATGCTGGGCATGCTGGCCGGTGGCTACCTGACGGATCGCCTGGCGTCGGTCACCCGGGCGGCGCCGGCGCTGGTACCCGGAATCGCCTACCTGGCCTGCGTGCCGCTGTTGCTGGCGGCGGTCTGGACCGACTCCTGGCGCATCTCCCTGCTGTGCGCCGTGCTGCCCTTCGCGCTGATGGTGATGTGGCTGCCGCCGTCACTGGCAACCCTGCAGGACGCCTGCCCGGCGCCCGCGCGCGCGGTGACCTCGGCGATCTTCGTCTCGGTGACGGCCATCGTCGGCAACAGCGGCGGGCCGTTCTTTATCGGCTGGGTGAGCGACCTCGCCGCCGTCGAACACCCCGGCAGTTCGCTGCGCATTGCGCTCACCGCATTCCTGCCGGGCTTTGCCCTGGCCGGCGTTGCGCAGCTGCTGGTAGCCCGGGCAATCCTGCGCGCGCCGCCACCGCGGGCGGCCTGAACCTGCGGCCAGGCGGTGCCGGGCGGGCCCCGCGATGCCCCTGCCGCGGTGCTATGCTGTGAGAATCTTCCGCCCCGGTCGGCTGGCATGCACCAGACCTGGATCAACGGCTTTTTCCTGCGCGAGCTGCACATCGATCCGGTGGGCGGCACCGTGCTCTCGCCCGGCGGAAAGACCAGCCACCTGTCCCCCCGCGCGATGGAAGTGCTGCTGGTCCTGGTCGAGGGCGCCGGCGAGCTGGTGACCCGCGAACAACTGCTGGAGGATGCCTGGGGCGATCACGCCGGCAGCACGGAAGCCCTGACCCACACCATTGCCGATATTCGCCGCGCGCTGGACGACGACTCCGCCAACCCCCGGTTCATACAGACAATGCCGCGGCGCGGCTACCGGCTGGTGGCGATGCCGCGCCTGGACGAGGAGCGCAGGCACGCCGATCGGCCGGCTGAGCCGCCCGCTGGTGGCGAGGCGGAGTCGGAGGGCTCGTTCTGGCAGGCACTGATGCGTCACGGGGTGGTGCAGGCGCTCGCCGCCTACCTCGTGGTCGGCTGGTTGCTGATGCAGGTGGCGGACGTGACCTTCGGCAACCTCGGTCTGCCGGACTGGAGCAACCCCTTCGTCACCTTCGTCGTCGTCGGCGGGCTGCCACTGGTGTTCGTGCTGGCCTGGCTGTTCGAATTCTCCCGCGGCCAAATTACCCTGGACCGGGGGCAGCAATCCGGCGGCATGCTGCAGGGCCTGGAGCGCAACTATATCGCCGTGGTCCTGGCCTACCTCATAGCGACGGGCTGCGCCGCGGTTTACCAGGCGGCAGTCGGCTTCCACACGGGTGGCACGCAATTCGCCCTGGATACCGAGGTGGAGGCCGCCAGCCTGATCCCCGTGCTGCCCAATTCCGTCGGTGTGCTGCCGCTGGCCAATATCGACGGCAGCGAGGATACCCAGGTGTTCAGCGAGGGCCTGAGCGAGGATCTGCTGGACCGCCTCGCCGCAGTGCCCGGCCTGCTGGTCGCCTCGCGCGGTGACTCCTGGTCGCTGTCGCCCAACTCGCCCTCGGCCACTGTTCGCCACCGCCTGCGCGTCGCCTACTACATCGAGGGCAGCGTCCGCCGCGCGCAGAACCAGCTGCGCATCGTGGTGCAGCTGGTCGACTCTGCCACGGGCTTTCACGTCCTCTCGCGCAGCTTCGATCGCAACCTCGACAATTTCATGGGGCTGCAGCGGGAGATTACGCAGCTGGTCGTCTCCAACCTGCGCGTGGCAATTCCGGAAGTGGAGGATAACTCCCGCTTGCTGGCGGTGGGCGACGACGATGCCAGTCCAAGTGCCTACCTGCTGTTCAGCCGCGGGCGTATCGCCCTGCAGCGTGATCCGACGAAGCAGAACAGGAACGAGGCCATCTCCTGGTTCCAGCGCGCATTAGAGGTAGACCCGGATTACCCGGCCGCCCAGGCCGGACTGTGCCATGCGTATGTCGTACTCTACGAGGCCGACGGCAAGGCCGAAGAGGTGAGCCGCGCGGAGCAGGCCTGCAGCCGGGCGCTGGCCAGCGGCGGGCGTATCGATGTGGTGCAGACAGCACTCGGGCGTTTGCGGGAAGTCACCGGTCGCTACGCCGAGGCCGAGCAGGCGTTCCGCGAAGCATTGAGGATCAACCCGAAGAGCGTTCAGGCGCTGCAGGGGCTGGCGCGGGTGCAGGTGGCGCAGCGTCGGCCCGATGCGGCGGAGAAGCTGCTGAGCTCCGCCGCCGCATTGCAACCGGGCAATCCAGGGTTGATCAAGCAAATGGGTAACCTGATGTTTGCGGTCGGCAGGTATCCGGAGGCGATCGTCGAGTACCGCAAGGTTGTATTTCTCGACCCCGGGGACTGGGTTGCGCTGGGCAATATGGGTATCGCGCTGTTGATGTCGGGGGAGCTGGCGGCCGCGAAAGCCGCGACGGAAAAGTCCCTGGCCATCGAGGACAACCCGGTGTTTCTCTCCAACCTCGGCATGGTGGAGTACTACCTCGGCGACTACGACCACTCGGCCAGCACACAGCGCCGCGCCATCGCGCAGGCGCCCAATTCGGAAGTTACCTGGGGCAATCTCGCGGACGCGCTGTACTTTGCCGGCAACAGGAGCGAGGCGCGCGATGCGTTTCGCAAGGTGGTGTCGCTGGCGAACGACTCGCTCTCGGTCAACCCGGTCGACGTCCAGGCGCTCTACCTGCTGGCGTGGGGTGCCACGATGTCCGGCGAGGCGGGCAGTGGTGCCCAGGCGATGCAGCGGGCAATGACGCTGGCGCCGGAGGACGCCTATGTACAGTACTATCGCGCCCTCATCGCTACCCGTGCCGGGGACGACGAAACCGCGCTGGCCGCGATACGCAAGGCGGTATCCCACGGCTACCCTGTGGCCCTGCTGCGCGTGGAGCCCTATCTCGCCGCCTTGCGCCAGCGCGGCCTGCTGGACCCCCTGCTGGCGCGCGGCAGTGACAAATCCGGCGATTGAACTACCCTCCCATGTAGCCAATCCGGCTATAGACGTACTCATGGAAGGAGGTGTCTGTGAATAGAAGACCTGATATTTCAGTAGTTTTCGTTCTGGCCGCGGTATTGTGTCCTGCCTTTACAGTGTCGGCTGCCGACAAGGTGCGCTGCCTGAACGATCCCAACGATGTCCCCAACGCTCCCCTGGCCCCGACCCTGCGCCTGGGGAAGATGACGATGCAGTTTCAGCCGACCAAGCCCTGGTGTGTGCCTGCGAACACGGATGTGTCGTTTCCGGTCAAGCTCACCGGCAACAACGACCTCGTGCTCGACGATCCCAACGATATTCTGGTGTACGAGAAGGAGCCGGGTGGCGGCTGGGCAATCCGGGGGAAATACAATCTCACCGACAAGCGGGTTCACCTGAGCTTTACCGGCGACCTGACCGAGGGCGAGGACTACGGCTATGAAATCCGGGTCAGGGATGTCGGCGTCCTGGACCCCACCGGGCGGATTATCAACACCTCCGCGGTAGAGGGCTACGTCGATGTCCTGCTGCGGGAGATGGCCCTGCAGGTCGGCGTACCCATCCTGCCCCTGCAGTTTGTCCGGGAGGCTGACTCGGCAGACTGAGCCGGGTGAGTGAGCCGCGCGAGCTGTCGGCGCGGCCCGCGCGATCACTGTCCCGGTCAATTCCCGTTGCCTTTGGCGTCGTTGCGGCCGGCAGACGGGAAAAGGATGCTCTGGTATCATTATCAGCCGTTGCGAAGCGTCGTGTTACGAGGAGTCGTGAAATGGCTGGTATCGAAGTTAGGCCGCTCGAGGCGGACCTGCCCTTCGGGGCGCGTATCCTGGGCGTAACGAAAGCTGCGCTGCAGGACGAGGCGGTGCGCGAGGAAATCAACGCCGTGTTCGAGGATCGCGGTGTCATCGTGTTCGACGAGCTGGACGATCCCGACAGCGAGCTGCAGGTCATGCTGAGCAATGTGTTCGGCCCACTGAAGGAACACCCGGTCAAGATCGTCTCCCGCGTCGATGCGGATACCATGCCCGGTGTCATCGTCATCAGCGCCGCGCCGACCAACGCCATCGTCGAGATCGATGGTGAACCGCTGATCACCTGGCAGCCCTGGCACTTCGATCACTGCTACAACGACGAACTCAACCGCGCCGGCGTGCTGCGCGCGATCACGGTGGCGCCCGAGGGCGGGTTGACCGGCTTCGCCGACGGTGTGCAGATCTACAATGCCATCTCCCCGGAATTGCGCGAGCAGTTCGAGAAGCGCCACGTGATCTACACCCTCGACCTGCTCTACGCCCACATGCGCTTCGGGGTGCCGGCCAAGTTCCGCGAGCTGCGCCCGCCGCAGACCAACATTCTGGAAATAGCGAAAACCATGCCGCGCGCCATGCACCCGGCGGTGTGGCAGCGCGAAAGCGGCGAGAAAGTGCTGCACGTCTCGCCGTGGATGGCCGTGGGCCTGGAACATGCCGAAGACCCGGCGGGCGATGAACTGCTGCACGCCCTGTGCGCGGAAATCGTCGACAAGATGCAGCCCTATTACCACCAGTGGACCACCCGGCAGATGGTGGTCTGGGACAACTGGCGCATGCTGCACAAGGGCTGCGGCTGCGACCCGAAATACGAGCGCGTGATGCACCGCACCACCATCAAGGGCGATTACGGCCTCGGTTACTTCGAGAACGCGCCGAAAGGCGAGGTGGCGCTGGACGTGATGTAACTACCGGGGCCGATCTTTGCAGCAATTGCGTCAGATCAAAAAGCGTTCATCGATATCTGCTATACATGGGCCTCACTTTTACGGGAGTAGACCATGATACGCAGGACTTTTGGCAGTGCCCTGCTGCTGGCGGTAGTCGCCAGCGGTGTCGCCCATGCCGCCCCGGTTAGCTCGTTATCCGTGGGTGACAGCGGGCGCAGCTACGCTTCCAGCAGGATCAGCTGCGCAGCGGCACCCGACGGCACCGCGCTGGTTCCCGTCGCCTGGGTTGGACTGTTCAGTCCCGCCGCCTCTGACCGCGCCCTGGCCTGGCTGAATCGCAACCCGGTCGCCCGGCTGTCCTACGTCCGGCCGCTGGCGAGGCTGCCGCTGGCCTATGGCAGCAATAGCGCCGCGGTCGCTTTCAGCAGGCGGGTCATCGACCGCTATGCATTCGAGGTGCCGGCAATCGCCTGCGCCATGGACGAGAGCCAGGGCAACACCTACTCTGCCGATGGCACGCTTGAATACGGCGCCGCGGTGAAGTCCTACGCGACGGTCCTGCCGGGCTGCGCGGTGAATCCCCTGACCGGTGTCGCGCAGCCCTATCTCAATCTTTTCGACGGCGGGGATTACCTGCTGAACGTATCAATCAACGGCGAGGCGCTGACCCAGCTCGGCCCGACCCGGCCGCATACGGTGGTTTTCCTGGTTGCGGGGCGCAACGTGATCTCGGTGGCCGACGCGAGCCAGTCGACTGAGTACTATGTGCGCGATACCGGTGACGGGATGTGTGACCTGCCCGGCTGATTTCCCGGGGCCAGTGCTGCGGTGAGGTAGGGGATGCTGCCCGCGGCGCGACGGTTGCTCCCGTCGGCGCCGCGAGCGGGTTGGTCAGAACTCCCAGATCAGGTCCACACCGTAGGTGCGCGGCGCTCCGGGCGCCTTGGCGGCGAAGCCGAGGGAGCCGTCGGTGAGGTCGTAACCGCTGGTGTAGTAGAGTTCGTCGCCGAGATTGCGACCCCACAGGCCAATGGTCAGGCTGGTGTCCCAGGGTGCGCGCATCTCTTCCAGCGCGATGCGAGCGTTCCAGAGGTCGTAGCTCGGCGCGGTGTTGCCGTCGACCAGGCCCGGACCATTGGCGGTGAGCAGGAAGTAGTCGTCCACCCAGGAATAGTCGACGCGGAACACCAGGTTGCCGCCCAGCACGTCCGGTACCACGTAGCGGCCGTAGGCATTGAAGGTGTTTTCCGGTGCGTGGGCCCAGTGGTTGTTGCTCAGGTCCACGTCGTCGCTGGGATCTTCCGGGATACCCCTGTTGATGTAGGTCTTGTACTCAGGATCCAGGTAGCCATAGCCGCCGCCGACCTCGAAGTTGTCCGTCACCAGGGCGGTAACCTCCAGCTCCAGGCCGCCGATGGTCGCGTCGCCGGCGTTGTCGATGTTGTTGTCGCCGGTTGCGGTCAGCTGGTTGACCTGCAGGTCGCTGTAGTCGTTGTAGAAGATGGCGCCGTTGACGATCAGCCGGCTGTCCAGCCAGGTGGTTTTCCAGCCCAGCTCGTAGGTGTACACGGTCTCCTCGTCGTAACCCTCCAGCCAGAGATCCGGGCGCGTGTTGGGCGCGCGCGGATTGAAGCCGCCGCTCACGTAGCCCTTGGAGACCTTGAAGTAGGTCATCAGGTCGTGGGTCCAGTTGTAGGTGATCCCGGCGGTGCCCGAGACATCGTCGAAGTCTTTCTGCGCATCGGGGAGTACGGTCGGGGGAAGGGCCGTGCCGCTGCTCAGCAGGACGGTGGTGTCGGTGCGGGTCTGCTCCTTGTCCTCGGCGGTGTAGCGCAGGCCGAGTGTGAGGTCCAGCTTGTCGGTCAGGCTGTAGGTGCCTTCACCGAAGACCGCCCACACTTCGTTTTTCGCGGTGGAATCCAGGTTGGAGCTGATGCCGAAGATACCCAGCCCGTTGTAACCGTAGATCTTCTTGATGTCCTCATCCATGTAGAAGATGCCTCCGACATACTCCAGCTTGGAGTTGAAGGCGTCGCCCACCAGGCGCAATTCCTGGGTCAGGGTTTCGGCCTTGTCCCCGGAGGAGTTGTGCAGGATGTAGAAGGGCGAGGTGTCTGAATCCGAGAAGTTGCTGACATCGAACTTGCGCAGGCCGGTAATCGAGACCAGGTTCATGTTGTCGTTGAGTTCCCAGTTGACGGTCACGCTGTGGCCGGAAATATCCGCCTTCATGAAGGTGCCCAGCGCATCGAAGTAGCGGTAGTCTTCCTTGCCGTCGTCCACGTATGGCGCCAGCTGTGGCTGTGCCGGGCCATAGGCCACCAGCTGCAGCGGGTACATGCCCTCGTCGATGTCGGTCTTGTCGTAGGAGTAGAGGAAGTTAAGGCTGTCCGTGGGCTCCCACATCAACTGGAAATGCCCGACGTCGCGGTCCTTGTCCCCGAGTGTCTTGTTGTTGTCGAGGCGGTTCTCCCAGAAGCCATCCCGCTCCAGGTGAGCGATGGTCGCCTTGGCGGCCAGGGTATCGCCCAGGGGTACGTTCAGCGTGCCTTTCAAGTCCATCTGGTCGTAATCGCCGAGGGTAACCGACAGCTTGCCCGCGACCTCTTCGGTACTCGGCTTCTTGGTGATGAAGTTGACCGCGCCGCCCACGGTGTTGCGCCCGTAGAGCGTACCCTGCGGGCCGCGCAGGATTTCCACGCGCTCCAGGTCGAGAATGTCGAACACTGAACCCGCGCCCTTGGCGAGCAGTACGCCGTCGAGGTAGAGGGCGACCTTGGGCTCGAAGCTGGAAATGGTCTCGGCGTTCTTGAAACCGCGGATGGAGATGGCGCCACCGGCCTTGCCCGGCATCTCGTGCATCATGACGTTGGGCGCCATGGCGGAGAGGTCGAGATAGGTCTGTATCCCCTGTTCCTGGATGTTCTTCGAGGAGAACACCGACATCGAGATATCGGTATCCTGCAGAGATTCTTCGCGGCGCTCGGCCGTGACGATGACTTCCTCGAGTTGTGCGAAAGCGTTAGGTGTGTAAATGGTGGAAACGGCCAGTGCTGCGGCCAACCCTGAATGAAGGCGATTCTTGTGCATAGTGTGACTCCCGGGCGTTTTTAGATTTAGAGTTTTGGGAATGCCGACTAAAGCATGCCGAAATGCGGGGCTGAAAACAATAGCATGCTAGCGTTTTATTTCGGCATTTGTCCGTACCAAGTGGCCGCAAGTGTCACGCTGTGACACTATAGCTTCCCGCCCCGGATCGAAGCCTGCATTTAACCCGGAGAAACCATGGCCAGCCCTTCACCAGAAGCCGAAATCCGCAGCCCCGGCACCTTTGCCCCGCTGGGCGAGGCCACGTTCCGCAACATGTGGATCAGCAACACCATCTCCAATGCCGGCGGGCTGATCCAGTCGGTAGCGGCGGCATGGGTGATGGCCAGCATCGCCACCGCGGACTTCGTGGCGATGGTGCAGACGGCTACCTTCCTGCCCATGGCGCTGTTCGCTCTGCCGGCCGGCGCGCTGGCGGACATCTACGACAGGCGCAAGGTCCAGATCGTCTTTTTTTCACTGGCGCTGGTCTCCGCCGCGCTGATGACGCTCGCCTCGATTGCCGACCTGCTGACACCGTGGGTACTGCTGGGCTTCTGCTTCATGGTCGGCTCCGGCAACGCGCTGTCCGCACCGGCGCGCGGCGCCTCGGTGGGGGAGCAGGTGCCGAAGGAACTGCTGCCGCCCGCAGTCGCGCTGAACAACATCAGCTACAACCTGGCGCGCAGCGTCGGGCCTGCGCTGGGCGGGGTCATCGTCGCGGCACTGGGCGCCACCGTCGCGTTCTTCATCAATGCCGTCAGCTACCTGCCCATGCTGTTTTCCCTCTACCGCTGGCAGCGCGTGGCCGAGGTGTCGCGCCTGCCGCCGGAGGGCCTGTTCCGCTCCATCAATGCCGGCGTGCGCTTTGTCGCCAACATGCGCCCGGTGCGCCGCGCGATCGCCCGGGTGTTCGTCGTCAGTTTCCTCGGCGCCGCATTGCAGGCGCTGCTGCCGCTGGTGGCCAGGGACATGGTGGGCGGCGACGCCAGCGTCTACGGCCTGATGCTGGGCGCCTACGGTGTGGGCGCAGTGTCGGGGATATTCGTGCTGCAGCGGCTGCGCACCACCATCGGCAACGAGAACATCGTGCGCATGTCCTGTGTGCTGGCCGCGGCATCGCTGGCCATTCTGGCGGAGAGCACCAACCTCGTGCTGGACCTGTTCGTGCTGATGGTCGCCGGCATGATGTGGATGGTGCTGGTGACTACGATCAGCATTACCGTGCAGCTGTTCGTGCCGCGCTGGGTGATGGGCCGGGCGATCGCGACCTGCAGCGCCGCCACGACACTGGGCATTTCCCTCGGCGCGCTGCTCTGGGGCCATATCGCCGAGCTGCACGGCCTCACGCTCACGTTCCAGATATCGGCGGTCACGTTGCTGCTGTCGCTGGCGCTGACCCGGGTGCTGCGGGTCGACGACCGCTATTCCTCCATGGAGTCGGATGAGCGGGCGCTGGACGACCCGGAGGTGAAGCTCGGCATCAGCGGCCGCAGCGGGCCGATCAGCATCGAGCTGCAGTACCGCATCCCGGTAGACAAGGCGCGGGACTTCTACAACATCATGCGCGAGATGCAGCATGTGCGCTCGCGCACCGGCGCCTACGACTGGTCACTGTCGCGCAATCTCGCCGATCCTGAGCTGTGGTCCGAGACTTTCCGCCTGCCGACCTGGAACGACTACCTGCGTCATCGCAACCGGCGCACGGTCGAAGACATGGCGCTGCTGATGCGCGCCCGGGAAATGCATGTGGGGATCGAGCCGGTGCGGCTGATGCGCTGGCTGGACCGGCCCTCGGGCTCGGTGCGCTGGCGCGAGGAAGCGCCGGACCGCGGCGACGACGACCTCAAGCTGCACAACTGAGGTTTCGTAGGAGCCTGCTACGCAGGCGATCGCCTGCGTAGCAGGCTCCTACAGGTCAGGTGCGATGGGCGATCGCCTGCGTAGCAGGCTCCTACAGGTCGGGTGCGATGGGCGATCGCCTGCGTGGCAGGCTCCTGCAGGCCAGGTGTTTTACGCCACCAGGTGCGTCTCGCCGGGCTTGAATTCCCACATCGGCGTCATCGCCGCCGTGGGCTTCTCGTTGATGATCCACTTCACCATGCGCCGCACCGGTTCGATACCGTCCTGCGGGCCGATCAAACCCGGCCCGTTCAGGTTGTAGCCCAGCTCGACGAAACGCTGGCCGCCGTGCAGGGCGCCCTTGTGGCGTACCTCGTCCACCCACTGCGGCGGGTAGACGCCGATGGTCTGGGTGGAGCAGTCCACCGCATTGAGAAAGTCCTCCAGGGTATCGATGGGCACCAGGTTCACGGTGCGGTCCGCCAGGTAGGCGGAGAAGTCCACCGGGTCCGAGGTCTTCGAGACGATGACCGCGCCCTCGCCCTGTTCGCCGCCGATCACCTCGTAGAAGTCATCGGAGAGCCGGCAGGCGTCGACGTGGGATTTCAGCTCCGGGTCGTAGCGCTTGGGCTTGGTGCTGAGGTCTTCCGGCAGTCCCATGAGGCCGTCGTAAACCGCGTGCCCGAGCTGGACCAGGCGCTCGAGGGCCGCATCCTCGGTGCCGCCCATCACGTAGACGGTGCGGCAGTTGGCGCAACCCACCTGGTTGCCGGCACCGACATCGCAGGCGATGCGCTTGCCGACTTCCACGATCTGTTCCCCGGTTTCCAGGCCGCCGTCGCCGACGAAGCTGGCGCTGTGTTTCGGGTCCAGCGAGATCAGCTCAAGGCCCGGCTGGATGTATTTGGTCACGTGCTTGACCGAGCTGAAGCCGCCCCAGGCGACGATCTTCTCCAGGTTGTGCGGCTGGTAGAGTTTTTTCTCGAACGCTTCATCGCCGCCGCGCCAGTAGGCGACGCTGACGTGTTTGGTGATCGGGTGATCCGGCGCCACGTCGACCATGGTGCGCACGATGGCGCCGGTGGTGAAAGGGTCGTTGGAGGGCACCTTGATGATGGTGTCGCTGCGGGTCACCGCGCCGCGCAGCACGGTAAGCGCGCCGAGTGTGGGGCCGTTGCCGGCGACGATGTGCAGCGCCCGCGAGCCGTAGGCGCGCACGTTGAAGTCCGAACCGTTGATGCGCTTTTCCACCCAGCCCTCGAGGTACTCGCGGCCGACGCTGTTGTCCACCCACTGCAGGATGCGCTCGCGGTTGAACATCAGCGGCAGGGTGGCGTAAAAGCCGTCGATGATGGGCGGCGTGGTGGGGGCGGTGCGATAGCTGTACTCGGCGGCCTCGCGCAGGTAGTCGTTCTTGCGGAAGTCCAGGTGTGCACCGAGTTCCTCGAGGTAGTCGATCACCTCATCCAGTGACAGTTCGTACATGTCCGCCATGGCGCTGGGGCTGCTGATCGGCAGCTCGCCGATGATGGTCTGCGGGTCGGGGGCGTAGAACTCGAGGTCGCCGCCGCGGCCGCCGAAGCTGACCAGGTCGTTATCGTAGACCTTGCCGCGGATGATGGCGTAGGAAATGGGTTTCAGGCTGTCAGTCATGTTCGTTACCTTCGTGTTTCGCTGTTATTTCGTCGCGGCGCGCTCGGCGCGCGATCGCCTGCATAGCAGGCTCCTACAGCAGTGCGCCCTGTAGGAGCCTGCTACGCAGGCGATCCCGGCGGTAGCCGGGGCCGTCGCCCGCTCAGATTTCCATTGAATTGAGGAAATCCAGCGCGTCTGCCTGTGCTTCCGGTGTCGCCGCGCAGGTGATCTTGTCGTCGCCGCCCTCGATCTCGGAAAAGCGCTGCACCTTGCCCTGCACCGCCGGGGTGGTGCGGCCGCAGGGGCAGGGGGTGTCCCAGTCGATGGTGATGCGGTCGCCGGTGACGATGCCGCCCCAGGTGCCGTCGTGGGTCATGTCGAAGAACGAGGCCCGGCCGGTCTGCACGCCGCTGCGCGGCAGCGCCGCGCCGGTGTCGCGGTCGAGCAGGAACACCGTTACCCAGGGCAGGAAGTGGTAGTGGCCGTGCTCGCAGGTGACGCTGAAGGAGTTCTGCTCGGTCATGCCGTAGCTGGAGCGCAGCTGGGGCACGCCGAAGAATTCCTGGATGATCTCGTCGACGTTGTCCGGCAGTACCAGGCCCTTGGCGCCGCCGCCGCCCATCACCACGGAGTCCTTGGTGAAGACATCCTTGATGCCCTCGGCCAGGCCGCTTTTGGCCACCTCGTAGAACATCGGCGTGGTGCCCATGGCGAATACCCGCTGGCCGCGCAGCTCTTCCACCATCGACTTGACGAAGGCCTGCTGCTGGATGGGCATCTCCCGCTGCATCGCCTCCAGCTCGCCCTTGCGCGCCAGCAGGGTGGCGGGCACGTCCACCTTGGACACGTCGCCCTTGGCCTGCGCCGCGCGCAGGCGCCCGGCCAGCCACATCAGGTCGCTGCTGATGGTGGTCTGGAAGGCGGTGTGCAGGTAGCTCTCGTCGCCGAAGGCGAAGATTTCGCACAGGTACTTGGCGAAGGCGCCGGTGGACATATGGCCGTCGCGGTACAGCGGCGTCATCACGTGCATCTTGTCATTGAGGTCGCTCTCGGTGGGCATCTCGCCGAAGGGCTGCGGTAACTGCACGCGGAAGCACTTGGCGGAGATGCGGTAGTCGTCCTTGCTCTTGGGGAAGAACGACATGGTGCCGCTGGTGCCGGAGGAGTTGGCCGGGTCCAGCGGGGTCTCGGCGCGCAGCTTGCCCAGCCACTCGTCGATGGACTCGCAGCCGGAGACATCGACGCCGGTGATGTCGTAGGGGGTGAGCTTGTCCAGCCACTTGCTGAGCTGGTCGAAGCGCTGCTTCGCCAGCAGGGAGATCGGGTAGGACTTGTACACGGTGTGCTCGAACAACAGCGGCGCCGCGTCGTTGAGCGTGGCGATGCTGTCGATGCCCTGTGTATCCGCCAGCTTGGCCAGCACCGGGATCTGCTCGCGGCGCTGGGCCAGGCGCAGGTTGAGGGCGGCCAGTTGCACCGCCTCCTGCTGCTCCCGCGGCACCGAGTGGATGCGGGTGTTGGAGTAGCCAAAGTGGCCGAAGGGATCGTTCATCCAGGCCAGGGCCTCGCGCTCGAGGTCAGCGCTGATGGCGGGGGTGGTGCTCGCTGATGCGTTGCTGGACATGGTTTTGCTGCCTCTTGGTTATCTGTCTGTGGCGGCGGGGATACAGGCTTCCCGGGGCGTGTTCACTGAAACTAACCAGATGGTTAGTTTGAGTGGGAAGCTTAGCCCAGCCCCCGCGGAAACACAAACAAGCAGTTGGTTATATCGGGCGCGCGAACCCCGGCGATTTTGCTATCAGCCGTGCTAGAATGGCCCTGGGCAGGCGGTTCCGCCGGCCCTCCGTTTCAGACACACACCTGAGGATCTTCCATGGAATCGCTGATCGAGCGCACCATGTATGCCGCTCGCTGGCTGCTGGCGCCAGTCTACCTGGGACTGAGCGGCGCGCTGTTGCTGCTGGGCATCAAGTTTTTCGAGCATCTCTATCACGTGCTCCCGACCATCATCTCGATGTCCGAGGCTGACCTCGTACTGGTCATCCTCAGCCTGGTCGACCTGGCGCTGGTGGGCGGCCTGATCGTGATGGTGATGATCTCCGGCTACGAGAACTTCGTCTCCCGTCTGGATATCGACGAGGGCGCGGAGAAGCTCGGCTGGCTCGGCAAGATGGACTCCACCTCGCTGAAGAACAAGGTGGCCGCCTCCATCGTCGCGATTTCCTCGATCCACCTGCTCAAGGTGTTCATGGACGCCGAGAACATCCAGAACGACAAGATCCTCTGGTACGTCCTGCTGCACCTGACTTTCGTGGTATCGGCCTTCGCCATGGGCGTCCTGGACAAGATCACCCGGCACTGACCCCATGCCGGCCTTCACCCCCGCCGCCACCGCCCCCGCGTGGTTCCTGGAGAACCTGCAGCAGCCGGGCACGTCCCATTATGTTCGCTACGGCGAGTCGCGCGTGCATTTCCTCGGCTGGAACTGGGACGACGAGTCCCTGCCGGCGCTGCTCCTGGTGCACGGCTTCGGCGGCCACACCCGCTGGTGGAGTTACCTGGCGCCATTTTTCACCGACCGCTACCGGGTGGCCGCCATGGACCTGCCCGGCATGGGCGACAGCAGCCCGCCGCCGCGCTACGACGACGGCTGCTACGCCAACGGTATCCTGGAGCTGGTGCGCGGCGAGGGCCTGCGGGATGTGACCATCGTCGGCCACAGCTTCGGCGGCCTGCAGACCATGCGCGCGCTGGTGCAGGCGCAGCAGTTGTTCCGCCAGGCCATCGTGGTCGATTCGCTGGTCTGCCTGCCGCCCGCGGAGCCGCCGCCGGTGTTCGAGCCGCGCGGTTCCCACCGGCACTACGGCAGCCTCGACGAGTGCATGGCGCGCTTCCGCCTGGTCCCCGACCAGCCGCGGACCAACCTGGAAATCATCGACTTCATCGCCTACCACTCCTGCCGCCTCAGCGAGCGCGGCTGGCACTGGAAGTTCGATCCGAAGGTCGCCAACTTCGGCGAGATGAAGGATTTCGAGGCGCTGCGCGGGATTTCGCTGCGCGTCGATTGCATTTACGGCGAGCTGAGCCTGTTCAACCAGAACGACGAGCCCGCGCGCCTGCTCGAATACTTCGGCAACCCCGGTGAGGCGATTATCGTCCCCGGAGCCCACCACCACCTGATGATCGACCACCCGCTGGAACTGGTGGCGGCGATCAACCGCCTGTTGCTGCCGCTGGACGGTTGATTGGCGAAAACCGGCGCCGACTCGCCCGGCGCGGCAAAAGTGTGGCAGACTGCGGCCTCCGGAAAATCACAATAAACGCACGGGAGCCAAGCAAATGCTGCGACACATCGTACTGTTGAAGTTCAGGGAAGGTCACACCGCCGAGCAGGTCCAGGCCATAACCGACGGCATGAACGGCCTCGCCGCGCAGATTCCGGAGATACTCTCCTACACCCACGGCGTCGACGCGGCGATCTCCGAGAGCGCCTACGACTACGCCATCGTCGCCGACTTCGCCTCGGAGGCGGACTACCTGGTGTACAGCGACCACCCCGCCCACAAGGCGGTGGGCGCCCACGTCATCGCCATTCTCGCCGACGCGGCCCAGATGCAGTTCTACTGCTAGCGCCCCGGCCGGCCCTGGCGATGAGCATCACCGATAACGCGCGGAACGCAGGCCCGCTGCCACTGGCTATCGAGGACATCACCGCGCCGTGGCTGACCCGCGCGCTGCGGCTGAAGTACCCCGGGATTACCGTTGAGGGAGTGGAGGTCGCCGACCTGATCCGCGGCACCTGCACCAAGATCCGCCTGCGCCTGGCGCTGGACGAGGCCGGCCGGCGCGCAGGCATCCCTCCGTCGGTGATCCTCAAGGGCGGTTTCGAGCCCCACAGCCGCGACATGTGCCACATGCACGCGGTGGAGGCATTGGCCTACGGCGAGGTGTTTGCCGAGATACCGCTGCACAGCCCGGTGTGCCACTTCGCCGCCTTCGATGCCGACTTGCGGCAGGGCATCGTGATCATCGAGGACCTGGTCGCCCGGGGTGTGCGCTTCTGCCACCCGCAGGTGCCGCAGAGCTTCGACGAGGTCGCGCGCCGGCTGTCGGCGCTGGCCGCCTTCCACGCCCGCAGCTGGGACAGCCCCGAATTGCTGCCGGGCGGCCGCTGGGGCGACACCCACGACGTCATCGCCAGCTTCGCGCCCTACATGAGCCAGTTTTTTCGCGAGGAAGTGTGGCGCGCCTGGGTCGAGTCGCCGCGCGGCGCCGCGGCCTCAGTGCAGTTCCACGACATGGGCTGGATGCAACAGACGCTGGACAAGCTGGTGGTATTCTCCCGCCGCTACCCCAAGTGCCTGATCCACGGCGACACCCACCTGGGGAATCTCTACGTCGACCCCGACGGCACCCCGGGGTTCTTCGACCCGCAGACCCACCAGAGCCCGGCGATGTACGAGGTGAGCTACCACCTGGCCGGCGCCCTGGACACCGCGGATCGCCGCCGCTGGGAGCGGCCGCTGGTGCAGCACTACCTGGACGAGCTCGCCGCGAACGGCGTGCAGGCGCCGGACTTCGACGATGCCATGCACCAGTACGCCGCCTACCTGGCGCTGGGCTACTGCATCTTCCTGGTCAACGACACCGAGTTCCAGACCGAGGCAGTCAACACCGCGTACACCGCGCGCTTCAGTGCCGCGATGCTGGACAACCACACCCTCGAGATTCTTGCCGGCCTGCCGGGGTAGCTTCGTCGCGGGTCGGGTTCAGGACTTGGGAGCGCGCTCTGCGCGCGATCGAGGCAGGGTCGGATATCGGAATCGCCTGCGTAGCAGGCTCCTACCTGCTTCCTTGCGTGAGATAGCGGTTGCGGATGTCACCGACCAGTGCGGCCAGGTTCTCCGGCTGCAGCAGGGCCTCGGTGGTCCAGCCGCCGGGCTGCACCAGGCAGCGGTCCATCTCCGGCTCGGGATAGCGGCCGACCTCCTCGCCCATGATGAAGAAGTCCTGCCCGCTGACGTGCGCGGTTTGCGGCAGGCACAGCAACAGCACCAGCGCCGCGACCTGGCGGCCGTCGGGGGTGAAGCTGCCGGGGAAGTTGAAATCGCGCACGCCGTTTGAGGGAAAGCCCAGCCGTTTCGATTCCCTCGACGCCTCGACCAGCTCCGGCAGCAGCAGGTCGCTGACCAGGCTCACCGGGCGGATCATGTTGCAGCGCACGCCGTGGCGGCCGAGGTCGCGGGCGACGGTGCGGGTGAGGCCGGCCACGCCCTCCTTGGCCGCCGAGTAGTTGGCCACTGTCATGTGCCCCAGCCCCGAGGTTGAGCCCGTGTTGACGATGACGCCGCCGCCCTGGGCGATGAAGTGCGGCGCCGCGAAGCGAATGGTGGCGGCATAGCACTTGAGGTTGACGTCGACCACCGCGTCCCAGTCTTCCTCGGTCATCGTCTCGATGGAGTGCGGGCGGTGAATGCCGGCGTTGTTGACCAGGATGTCGATGCGCCCGAAGGCTTCGATGGCCTTCGCCACGATGGCCTCGCCGGCCTGCCAGGAATTGGCGTTGGCGACCATGGGTACCGCCTCGCCGCCGAGCTCGCGAATGAGGGCGACGGTCTCGTCGGCGCTGTGCCGGCTGTTGACCACCAGCTTCGCGCCCGCGCGGGCCAGCGCCAGCGCCTCCTCGCGCCCCATGTTGCGGCCGGCGCCGGTAACCACGGCGACTTTTCCGCGCAGGGGCTGGTCCATGTCAGCGGATATGCCGTGTCAGGAAGGACACCAGGCCCTCGCCGGAGGGGTCTTCCAGCGGGAAGGCCGGATCCAGCGAGTAGCCCACGCTCTCCAGGCCGACCTCGTCGGCGCGCTCCTTCACGGCGATGGCGTGCAGCGCGTGGTGCAGCAGCAGGTTGAGCAGGTCCTTCACGCTGGTGGTGTAGTTCTCGACGAAAATCGGCGCGTCGCCGGAATCCATCATCTCAAGCATGTCGATGTTGGCGCGGTAATCGGTGACCACCTGGGTGTCTATCTGGTCCAGGCTGCTGATGCCGAGGAAGGTCAGCAGGTAGTTGCCCGCGCCGATATGCCCGGCGATGGTCGGCACGTCGGTACCGCCGAGAAGGTCGGCAAAGGGCGCGATGAGCGGCGCGAGCACCGTCTCCCAGTCGAGCACGTCGTAGGTCGACTGGGTGGCCAGCGCGCCCACCGCGCTGACCCGGGTGGATTCGCGCAGCACCGGGTCGTCGCTCTCGGGGTCGGCCATGTCGTCGTGGGTGCCCAGCCAGAGGCTTGCGCCGGCGCCGGCGGAGTGACCGTAGAGCGCGACATGCTGCGGGTCGATGTTCAGCGAGTCGTGGTAGTAGCGGATGAACTGCAGGGCGTGGGCGATATCCGTCAGCGGGGTGAGCACACCGCCCTGGGCGGCCACGATCTCCAGGTCGCCGCCGGTATCGGGTACCGTCAGCAGGGTGTAGTTGATGCTCGCGTAGGCCACGCAGCTGGCGAGGAACTCGCGGATATCGCCGGCGTTGTAGGTGTTCGCGTCAGCCTTGTCGCCGCCGGTGAAGCCGCCGCCGTGGATGTAGATCACCAGCGGCGTGGGCCCGTCGCAGTCGGGCATGTAGATATCGAAGCGGTCGATGTCATCCTCGCCGTACTGGATGTCGGCGGCGTAGCTGGCGGTAATATTCGGCAGGTCGATGGGCGCGTCGCTGGTGGTGAAATCCAGCGTGGGGGGCTCGGGCTGCCGGGGTTTGTTGGAGTTGTGGTTGTTGTCGCAGGCGCCGAGCAGGAGCGTCAACAGCAGCGGCAGGAGGAGACGGGCGAAGCGCATTTTCTTATTCGGTTGCTGGTTGTGGGGCGCAGTCTAGCACGATGTTTCGCCGCGGATCATTGCAGCGCCAGCTGCGCCGCAGCTTTGTCGCACGGCGATGCTTGTCTACACTCTGGACAGGCGCAATCACTCCTGGAGCGACCATGAACATGCAATACAGCGGGATCCTCGGTTTCCTCATCCTCGTGGGGGATATCTGGGCGATCATCAACATCCTCGGCTCGCGCGAGGACAACGTCAAAAAGCTGGTGTGGATTCTGCTTGTGGTCCTGCTGCCGGTGCTGGGCCTGGTTATCTGGTTTCTTGCAGGGCCCAAATCATCCAGGTAGGAGCCTGCTACGCAGGCGATCGCCTGCTTAGCAGGCTCCTACGGGATCGGGGCGTGCTACCAGGGCTTGCCGAACACCTGGGTCCAGTAATTGTTGTAGGTGCCGGCGCCGCTGTAGCTGCCCGAGCCCATGTTCTGGTACACCGGGTTCATCATGTTGGCGCAGTGCCCGGCGCTGCCTATCCACTGGGACATGGCGGCGCTCACGGTCGTCGTGCTGGTGCCGGCCGCGATGTTCTCGCCTACCGCCGACCAGCTGTAACCTGCGGCGGTTGCGCGCGTGCCCGGGTTCGAGCCGTCCAGGCCGGTGTGGTCGAAGTAGTTGTTGATCGCCATGTCCTGCGAGTGCCCGGCCGCGGCGCTCGCCAGCCGGCAGTCCCAGGTGAGGGCGGGCGCGGGCGGGTAGTTGCTGCTGCCACAGGTCCGGGTCTGCGAGCGGAAGCTGTTCACCGCGTTCAGCATCTCCTGGCCCTGTGCGGAGGGCGAGCAGCCGCCGGTGCTGCCACCGCCGGTACTGCCACCGCCGGTACCGCTGTTGTCCACTGAATCGCAGGCGTTGCCCAGGCCGTCGTTGTCGCTGTCCGACTGGCTGGGGTTGTAGACCGTCGGGCAGTTGTCGCTGCCGGTGTACACGCCGTCGCCGTCGGGGTCCAGGCTGTTGTAGCTGTCGCAGGCGTCGCCCAGGCCGTCGCCATCCACATCCGCCTGGCTGGGGTTGTAGACGCCGGGGCAATTGTCGCTGCTGTTGGCGACGTAGCCCGCCGGTGCGCTCTCGGCGCTGATGCTGTCGGCGGCATTGCCGTAGCCGTCGCCGTCGGCATCGCCGTACCAGGTCTGTACCGCGAGTCCCTCGTCGATGTCGCCGTCGCAATTGTTGTCCACGCCGTCGAACTGCTCCGCGGCCTGCGGGTTGATGTCGCTGTTGTAGTCGTCGCAGTCGCCGTCCTGCGCCACGTACCCGTCCGGCGCCTGCACCGCCTTGAGCGGGGAGTTGCCGTTGCCGAAGCCATCGCCGTCGACATCGGGATAGAAGAGGGTATCTGATTCGTCGACGAGCCCGTCGCAATCGTTGTCGCGCAGGTCCCGGACTTCATCGGCGTCCGGGTTGTCAGCGGCGTCGGCGTCGTTGCAGTCCAGGGCGTTGGGGACATAGCCGTGGGGCTTGCGCAGCGAAACCCTGCTGGTATGCGGGTCGCCGAAGCCGTCGCGGTCGCTGTCCCGGTAGAAGGTATTGTCGATATAGCCCTCGTCGGTCACGCCGTCGCAGTTGTTGTCGCGACCGTCGTCTTTTTCCTTCGCCCGCGGATGGGTGGAATCCCTGCTGTCGTCGCAGTCGCCGTCCCACATGACGAACCCTTTCGGCTGCGCCGCCGAGAAGAGGCTTTGACCGCTGGTGCCATAGCCGTCGCCGTCGGCGTCCCTGTACCAGGCCCGGCGGCTGGTGAGCGGCTCGAACTCGGCGGTGAGCGTGATGTCGCCGTCGTTCTGCCGGAGTTTGTCAGGTAGCGGGGCGAGCGCCACGGTGCAGGTCGCGGAGTGGACGACGCCGCAGAGCTTCTTCCAGCGCACGAAGCGGTAGCCCTCGGCGGGAACCGCGGTGAAGTCATCGATGACCGGCCCGTCGATGTCGAAGGCGCAGCTGGCCTGGGCGCAGTCGAACTGCCCGGATTCGGAGATGATGTGCCCGGTGTCGTCGGTGGTGATTACCAGCCTGCAGCTGGCCAGCAGTACGAATGAACCGGCTGCGAGGGCGTACTTGAGAAACTGTTTCGTGCTGTCTGGTCGCATTATTTAATCGTCCACGCGAGAAAACCGGCAGCGGGCCGTAGTCGTGTGAATCGCTATTGAAGGTCAGGCAGCGGGAGTCATCCATTGCTAATGATGGATTTCTCCAGATTTTTCGGGTGGGGTGAGAACTGGTTCCCAGTTCTGGAAAATAGATTGCAGGAGCGCGCTGTCCGCGCGATCGCCCGCGTAGCGGGCTGCTGCGGGGGCTGGGATCGCCCGCATAGCGGGCTCCTGCGGGGGTTGGGGTCGCCCGCGTAGCGAGCTACTACGCGGCTTCTTCCTGTGAGCCGGTTTCGGCTTCGGACTGCTCCTGCTTGGCTTCCAGCTCGTTCAGCTTGCGCTGCAGCTCGGCGTTCTCGCCGCGAACCTGGGCAAGGGATTTTTGCAGCGCATCGTTGGCGCGGGTCTTCTCCGCCAGCTTCTTCTTGTTGGCGTCGAGGTTCTTTTTCATGCGCGCCGGGTCGAATTGCTTCAGCGTCTTGTTTTCATCGCGCACTTCCGCGAGGTCTTTCTGCAGGATTTTGGTGCGCTTCTTCAGCTCGGTGACCTCTTCCTGCAGCTTGTCGGAACGGTTGGTCAGCTCGCGGTTGAGCTGTTCGGTGCGCTGGTTCTCGGTAGCCTTGGCGGAGAGCTCGGTAATGGTTTCCAGCTGCTGCGCGATGGTGGCCTGCAGCTCGGCCTGCTTGGCGAGGAGCTCGTCGATCTTTGCGGTCTTCTCCTCCAGCTGGCCCTTGTACTCGGCGCGGAGGTTGTCTTCGAGTTCGATGATTTTTTCCAGTTTGTTCGCTGTCAGCATTCAGTCTGTCCTGTATCGATAACAAAAATTCCAATGGGGGAGGCGGAGCAGGTCTCGCAACCTCTTGATAAACAAAAAGTTTGTTGGAAAGTGGGGGCGAGGGGCCGCAATGTCCGGCGCGCTGTGCGCAGGCGCGGAAACGGGCGGCGGCAAGTGTATGAATTCTGACCGATTTTTTCAACCGAAACCGGCGCCAAAAGCGTGCCGGATCAGGGTGCTGCGCGGGGTTGCGCCTCGGCAGGGGGCGGACCGGTCGCTGCCGGCGCGGGGTGCTGCAGGCTGTCGATCAGTCGCTCCAGCGCGCCCACGCCGGGTTCGAGCTGCTCCACCGCCCTGAAGTAGGGCAAGGGGTCCGCGTCGCCCACCGGGATGACCAGCGGCTGTCCCTCCTGGGTGTTGACCAGCCGGCCGCCCTCGATGGTCAGGCTGGCGAGGTGGCCGCCGTAGTGGTGGGAGATGCCGCTGTCGGCCACCAGCACCTTGCCGCCGAAGCGCGGCACGATGGTGCCGAACCCGGGGGTGTGGCCGACGACGATGCGGTCGACGTCGTACCAGGCGAGGATGGCGTCCACGTTGGCCTGCTCGGTGGCCTCGTCGTGGTCCGCCAGGCCGCGGTACCACAGCGGCCCGTTCGGGTCGCTGGCCATGCCCGGCGGGTCGGCACGGCCGGTCTCGCCCTTGGCGAGTTCAGCGTGGACCTCGCGATTGATCTGCTCCAGCGGCATGCCGGCCACGGCGGGGCTGAGGCCGCCGTGCAGGAACAGCGTGCGGTCGATGCGGATGATCGCGTTGTGCTGCAGCACCCAGCTGCCGTACTCGCCGCCCGGCGCCCAGGCCAGGCGGTGCTCGACGTAACCCAGGGGAATCTGCTGTTCCCACTGCGCCCTGAAATCCGCGTCCGGCTCGAATTCCGGGTCCGCCTGCTTGCGGTGCTCGATCACCAGCTGGTAGTAGCGGTCGCGCAGGCGCGGGGAGTTGGCGGTGACGAAGGCCTTGTACTCGCCCGGGTCGACATAGCGCAGGTCGCCCTGCATGTTCATCGCCTCGTGGTTGCCGATCAGCGCGTGCACCGCGCCGCCGTCCTTTTCTGCCTGCTTCTGCAGTTTCTGCAGCAGGGCGATGATCTTGCCGGTATCCGGGCCGCGGTCCGGCACATCCCCCAGTTGCACGAGGTGGGTCTTGCCCGCCTGCCAGTTGCCCCAGCGGCTGACCACGCCCGCCTGCTTGAGCACTTTGAGGAAGTTGTCGTAGTCGCCGTGCAGGTCGCCGATGGCGACGACTTTTTCCACTCCCTGCCAGCTATCCACCGCCCAGGCATGGCTGGCGACGCACAGGCCGAGCAGCAGCGCGGCGCAGGCCGCCCTCGCGCCGCGGGCAGCCAGGGCAATGGCGCGTTGATGGCAACTCATGAATCAGTCCCTGCAGGCATCGAGAATATCGTCCTTGAGGTCGCCGGGATCGTCGATGATGCTGTAGAAGTCCTCGACGTAGTCCCGGGCCGATCCTGCAGAGCGGGCCGAGGAAAACGGTGCCCCGGAGATGGTGGCCAGCAGGTCTGCGCGGGCCGCGCGGAACTCCGGCAGCACCTGGTTCACCTGGTCGTTGTGGCGACAGTAGCCGCGAAACAGGCGCTGCCGGTTGCTGCGAATACCCAGCGAAGGCGCCGGCGCCGCGGCGTAGGGCGCGTCGACGAAGCCGGAGCCGTCGAAGTCGTAGGGCACCGGCAGGTAGTGGCTGCCGTCGTCCAGCAACCGCGCGTTGTGGCAGCACTCCTCGCCCTTCCTGCCCTGTGCCACGGAGTAGTCGGTATTGCCGATCATGTACATGAACAGCGCGACCACGGTGGACTGGCGCGGGTCCAGCGTGCTCAGCGGCACCCGGGTTTCGTCCACCTCCTTGAGGCCGTAGCGCTTCGCCAGCGTCTTGCGGTTTTCCAGGAATATACCCAGCTGCGTGCGGCTGGAGCCCGGGTTCGCCGAATCCCGATATGTAACGTTGAGCAGGCGCGCGTCAAAACCGGGCTCTGCGAGGCGGTTGAATAACTGGTAGGCGAGGTACTCCCTGACGACGAGGTCGCCGTAGCTGTCAGCCGACTTGCACTGCACCACCAGCTTCAGTTTGTTCTGGCCCTCGAACAGCGTTCCGTCGAGTTCGCTGCGCCTGAGGTTTACCCACAGCTGGGAATACGAGCAGACGTCCTTGCGCAGGCGGTAGTTGCCGCGCACCTTGAAGCGCGCGCCCAGGGTGACCAGTTTTCCCGAGGGGTCGGTGTAGCTGAGGCTGCCGTCGTACTTTTTGTCGCGGTCGCGCTCGCGGTCGATCTGGCGGAAGGGGCCATCCAGCGTGATATCCAGGGCTCGAGCCGACTGGAACAGGGGCAGCGAGTCGCCGGCGCTGGCCGGCGATGCGGCGAACAGCCAGCCGATGGACAGCAGGCCCAGCAGGCGTAGTCGACCCATGGTTCTCACTTATTTATCAACGGCTTATTCGAGTGTATCCTGTGGAAAACAGGCCTACAACCGGCCGCTGTGCAGGACGCGCGACCGCACGATGCAGAAGTACCTTGCCATCATCAACGACAAGACCGCCACGGTAATGCTGGTCTGCCTCGCCATCACCTGGGCCTGTATCCGCTTCCAGTTCGACTTTGACCTCAACGTCACGCTGTTCAGCATCGCGGTGATCTTCCCGCTGGTGTTTACCATCCGCCAGTCCTACCGCCGGCGCGACGAAGTGATCAAGCTGCTCAGCGTGTTCAAGTCCTCGCTGAACGCGGTCTACCTCTGCTTTGCCAGCCTCAAGCAACTGGATGATGCGCAGAAGCAGCAGGTCGCGGCCCGCCTGCAGGAAGTCTCGCGCCTGTTCCTGGACGCGCTGCAGGGGCAGCGCTACGAAGCGGACGCGGTGCGCACGCGGCTGTCCGAGCTGTTCGATATCGTGCAGGCCCATCGCGACTCGATCTCCAGTTCGGTGGCGCTGAAGATCGTGCGCTTCCTCAAGGACGTCGAGGAGAGCGTCGAGAACACCATCGGTATCAAGACCCACGGTTCACCGGTCAGCCTGAAAGCCTACTGCCTGGTGTTTATCTACGTGTTTCCCTTCGTGTTCATCCCCACGCTGGTTTTCCACATGCGCGAGGGCGAGGCCTGGGTTGTCTACCTGCTCGGCCTGATCCACGGTTTTATCCTGATTTCGCTCTACAACGTGCAGGACGCCATGGAAAACCCCTTCGACCAGGTCGGGCTGGACGACGTGCAGCTGGAGAACTTCCACTTCCACACCCGCGTCCCCTCCACCCCGTAGGAGCCTGTTACACAGGCGATCGCGATTTCCGGCATCGTATCGCCTGTGTAACAGGCTCCTACGTTCGGTGTAGGAGCGCGCTCTGCGCGCGATCGCGATTTCCGGCATCGTATCGCCTGTGTAACAGGCTCCTACGGTCGGGGTAGGAGCGCGCTCTGCGCGCGATCGCGATTTCCGGCATCGCATCGCCTGTGTAACAGGCTCCTACGGGGTCGGGGACGGGCCCGGCGGGAAATCGGCCAGCAGTTCGCGGGACACCTGCGATGCGATACGGTTTTTGTCCTTCTGCGTCAGCGAGCTTTTCAGCCGGCCCTCGGCGATGCCGCGCCAGACGATCTTGTCGGTGTGGCTGTCGATGACATCCAGCACCACCGTACCTTCGCTGTACTGTTTTACGCTGGGACCGCTGCTGTAACCGATGCTGACCCCAGAGCCATAGGTGCCGACACTGGCGGCGCCGTGCATGCCGGCGGAGGGATAGTTGCTGAAGCTGTCGATCTTCATGTGGTCTTCTTTGGCGATGTTGTAGTTCACCCAGAAGTCGGCGTCTCCTCCGGCGCTCTCGGTAAAGCCCTTGAGCTTGAGCTCGCGGTCGACATAGGCGCGCACACGCTTGTCCGAGGCGTTGTACTGCCGGTAATCGGCGAGTTTCGAATCGTGGGTGTCGTCGTACCAGCTGTAGGTCTTGTAGCGGGAAAAATCCGTGTACTCGTCGTGGTCGATCACGTAGGAGGGCTGGTTGCTGCAGCCGGGCAGGGCCAGCAGGCAGGGCAGGGCCAGGCTGGCGGCGCGGAGGTATCGCAGGGGCATTGGCTGTCACTCGTGGGAAGGTGGCCCGAGTATACCGTACCGATACTCACATGCCGGGAGTGCGCTGGCCGGCGGCGTGCGGGGCCACGCCCTCCTCGCAGACGATCACGCGCTGCAGGATGCGCCTGCCCACGGACTCGAGGGAGCCGCGGGCGTGTTGCAGTGCCTGGTTGTCCCAGATCACCAGGTCGCCCCGGTTCCAGCTGTGTTCGTAACGGTTGTCGTCGGCGTAGAGCATATCGAATACCGCGTGCAGCAGTTCACGGCTTTGCGCCTGCGGCATGTCGAGCAGGCGGGTGGTGTGCATTTCGCTGACATTCAGGTAGGGCCTGCCGGTGTTCGGGTTGGCGAGGATTGCCGGCCGCGCGTTGCGCAGCATGGCGTCCGGCTCGGGCTCGTCGCAGACCCTCGCGGCCAGGATGCCGAAGCCGGGCGAGATCATCTCGGCCTCCCGGCCGGCCAGGGCCCCACGCAAATGCCCGGGGAGCTGGCCGCAGGCGCGCTCGGCCCCGGCGAACCGCGTGGACGAGGCCCCGTCGACGACATCGACGGCGTGCAGCGAGATCACGTCCAGCGGGTTCGGGGTGTAGGCGGCATCGGCGTGGAAGGACAGCCCGCTTTTGACCGCCGCGTGTTCGCCTTCATTGGAGAGATAGCCGCTCTCTCCCTCGCGGATGAGGATCGGGCCGAACAGCCCCAGCAATTCCCGCTGGCGCTGCATGGACAATTGCTGGCCGCGGGCTACCAGCAGGGCGTGGTCCCGCAACAGGCTGACCAGGCGCCGGCCGGCCGCGGGGGACAAGGGTGCGCACAGGTCGGCATCCAGTTCCACCCCGAAGGGCTGCAGGAGGCGCCAGGCCAGGCCGTCTGCTCGTAGCCATGAAGTCATGCTGTTGAACCCCTCGCAAATAGCGTTCACACTGGCTCACCCGCCCATACCCACAGCAGGATGGTCCATCATGAAACGTCTCTCCCTTTGTCTGCTTGCCCTGTTCGCCTGGTCGATTACCGCACAGGCAGCCCTGAAGGCCGGCGACAGTGCGCCCCTGTTCAAGGCGCCCGCCTCGCTGGACGGCAAGGCGTTCGATTTCTCGCTGGCGGACGCGCTGAAGAACGGGCCTGTGGTCGTCTATTTTTATCCTTCCGCCTACACCGGCGGCTGCAATATCCAGGCGCACGAGTTCTCCCAGAACATGGACGCCTTCAAGGCGGCCGGCGCCAGCGTGGTCGGGGTTTCGCTGGACAGTATCGAGCGCCTCAACGACTTTTCCGCGGATCCTGACTACTGCGCCGGCAAACTGGCCGTCGCCTCCGACCCGGAGGGCGCCATCACCAAATCCTACGATCTCAGCGTGCGCAATCTCCCCGTCAGCATCAAGGACACCCGCGGGGTGAAGATCGACCACGGTTTTGCCGAGCGTGTGACCTTTATCGTGACGCCGGACGGCAAGGTGGCGCAGACCATCGGCGATGTCTCACCGGCGGAAAACGTAAAGCAATCGCTGGAAGCGGTGCAGAAGCTCCACGAACAAAGCTGAGCGGCCACTGAACCTGTAGTACAGCGCCCGGAGCAGGCGAATGCCGCACCGCTACGGCGGTACGCAGGATTCCTGGGGCAGTGTGCAGCTGGCCCCGGGGGCGAGCACATCGCAGTCGCTTCCGGTCAGTGAGCATCCGGGCGGACCGACATAACTCGTGGTGATCTTGCCGGAAACCGTGCAATTGTTGGTGACTGTCTGGGTGACGCTGATAATCGAGAACGGCTGGTCCGTGATGCCCGCGCAATCGTAGTTGCCGGGGTCTGCACCGAAGACAAAACTCGTCAGGACAAGCGCGGAGGCCCGGCCGGCGCCGACCAGGCCAAGGGTAATGCCGCCACCGAGGACGGCGATACACAGCATCCGCTGCTGGCCTTCCCTGGTGCGCAGCATACGCACCGCGATAACGATCAGCAGCAGCCCCAGTGCGATCAGTGCCGCGTCGCCCAGCGTGGGAATCGCCTCTGTGACCGGGCTGGATGGCGGCAGGATGGGCGTAAAGCTGAAAGTACCAATACCCGCCGCGGAGGCCTGGGCGAGGGAGCTACCCAGTGCCAGGAGTGGCGTGAGCAGCGAAGCCCTAAATATGCGTCCGTACCCCATGGATTGCCCCGCCCCTGTGTTGTTGTCTATGTCGGCCACTATATAACAGCTACAATGGCCCAACAACGCAAGGCGAGCCTGGAGGCTGGGGATCATTGGAGAACGACATCGTCATCGGCCGGGTGGACTGGACGCAGATTCTCTACGTTTTCACCTTCGGCGCCATGGCCGTCTGCATGGCGCTGGAATCCTTCTTCCCGCGGCGCGAGATGCAGCGCTCGCTGCTGTGGCGCTGGACCAACAACTTCTCGCTGGCGCTGCTCACCTGGTACCTGATGACCGTCATCAGCGCGCTGCTGGTGGTGTACATCGCGCAGTTGGGCGTCGCGCGCGGCATCGGCCTGCTGCCGGCTGTGGGCGCCGGGCCAGTGGTGTCTTTCATTGTGCTCCTGCTGGTCGCGGAGTTGGCCAACTACGGCATACACCGCGCCTATCACAGTATCCCCCTGCTCTGGCCGATCCACGCAATCCACCACACCGACGTCGATGTCGACGTTTCCACCAGTTACCGCCACCACCCGCTGGAACCGTTCATCACACTGCCTGTGATGACCCCGCTGGTATTGCTGCTGGGCGCGCCGGTAGAAGCGGTGATGGCCTACAAGGTCTGTGAGATTGGCATGGCGGTATTCACCCATAGCAACATCCGCCTGCCCGGCTGGCTGGACCAGGCCCTGCGCCCGGTGCTGGTGACGCCGGACTTCCACCGCCTGCACCACTGCTCGCAGCGCGAGTTCACCGACAGCAACTACGGTGGCGTCCTGCCCTGGTTCGACTACCTGTTCGGCACGGCGAGCAGGCGGCCCTATGACGAGCAGGAGAGCATGGAACTGGGCCTGGAATACCAGCGCGAGCCGGTCGACTCGCGGCTCGATCACATGCTTGTCGCGCCGTTCACCGCCGGCAGGGGCGTAGGGCAGCAACAGGCGCGCGCCGACTAGGGCCTGAAATCCGCCAGCCCGAATTTCCGCGACATCACCGCATCGAACAGCCTGGTCGGTAGCAGCCGCCGCAACCAGACAAGGCTGAAACTGCCGCGCCCGCCGCGCATTACCGCCGGCGGCGCGGCGCTCAACAATCTCCCCACAACGGGTTCCACGAACGCTGCCACCGGTGTGGCGTTTTGCTGGCCGGCCTGGGCGCGTGCGTGGATGCTGGCTGATACCGGCTGGAACAGCGAATCCTGAGGCAATCGTATGCCCGCCTCGGCATTGTCGCCGAAAGAAGAGAGCACGCCGCCGGGCTGCACCGTGATTACCCGGATGCCGAACGGCGCCAGTTCCATGCGCATGGCGTCCGACAGCGCGTGCAGCGCCGCCTTGCTGGCGCAGTAGGCGCCGGCAAACGGCGTGGTGAACAGGCCGACGATACTGCCGATGTTGACCACGCGTGCCTCGCCGCCTTCCGCCACGGCATTGCGCAGCAGCGGCATTGCCGCCCGGGTCAGCGCCACCGGCGCGATGACGTTGGTCTCGAACTGCTGGCGCAGGTCTTCCCGGCGCAGGTCGATCGCAGCACCGACCCGGGACAGGCCGGCGTTGTTCACCAGCATGTCGATACGCCCGGCACGCTCCGCCAGCTGCGCGATGGCCTGCCGCACGGACTCCTCGTCGTTGACATCCAGCGCGAGGGTCTCGATGCCGGAATCGGCGAGCCCCGCTAGGCTGTCCGGGCGGCGGGCGCTGGCGAACACGCGGTGCCCGCGGGCGTGGAAAGATCGCGCCATGGCGGCGCCGATACCGCTGGAACAGCCGGTAATCAGGATGACGAGTTTGCGCATGGTGTCTCCCCTGTCAGGGCTCGCCAGCTGCGGGGCTGGCAACCGCGAGTTGCGCGCCTTCCTGGCTGGTGTTCAGCGCGCGGATGGGGAACGGTATCACAATGCCCTCCTCGGCGTAGCGCCGGTGCAGGGCCTTGATGAAGGCGGACTTCACCCAGAAGCGCTTGTAGTACTCCTGCGCGCGCAGCATCACGGTGAAGTTGATGCTGGAGCTGTCGAAGGTGTGGAAGACCACGAAGGTATCGTAGTCACCCACGCCCCACTCGTGCTCCTGCAGTACTTGCCGAGCCACCTCCAGGGTCACCCGCTCGACGTGTTCCAGGTCCGAGCTGTAATGCACGCCCACGTCCACCGGCACGGACAGCTCCGGCGCCGGGTAGAAGTAGTTGATGATCCTGGACTCCGAGAGCACGCTGTTGGGCATGATGATGGTGTTGTTGGGCAACATGCGAATCCAGGTGGAGCGCCAGCCGATGCGCTCGACGAAACCCTGCTCGCCGGATTCCAGCTCGATGAAGTCGCCCACCCGTACGGGCTTGTCGATCACCAGTTGAACCCCGGAGAAAAAATTGCCCAGGGTCGGCTGCAGGGCGAGGGCGACCGCCAGCGAGCTGATGCCCAGGGAGGCGACGATGGGGGTGATGGATATCCCCAGCGTGCCGAGGATCATCAACAGGCCGATGCCCAGCACCAGCCCGCGGGCGATACCCACCAGGATGCCGCGGCTGCTGCGCAGGCTGTCGGAGCGCTCGGCGTGCAGCTGCAACAGGCCGACACAGAAGCGGTCGGCGAACAGCAGGATGGCGACGATCAGCAGGAGCTGCGCGACCAGCGCGGAATTGCCGTTGAGCGCGCTTTCGCGGATGCCGAACTGGCGCAGGGCGTAATCCAGCAGCCACAGGTTGAGCACCACGATGGCGATGGTCAGGGGTAGGTTGGCCGCGCCCAGCAGCAGCGAGTCATGGCGGAACGCGCTGTGGTCGGTGACCCGGCGCAGGCGCACCAGGATGAAGCGCTTGAGCAGCAGCATGATGCAAACTGATGCAATCGCGCCGGCGACCAGCAGGGTCCAGGTCGGCACTGTCACTGCGCCGAGGGTGATTTCGGGCATGGGCTGCTCCGTAGCGCTACGGTGTGCACTGGATGAATGCAATATCTGTTCCGTGGCGGAGCCGTCGCGGGAATGCCCCGGTCAGTCGATGCCGAGCCTGCCGATGTCCGATCTCCAGATCGCGCCGGTCAGTTTCACCAGGCCGTAGAGGAAGAGCAGCGGGATCAGGATGGACTTCAGCAGCAGGGAGGCCACCAGCAGCCAGGCGTTCTGGGTGAAGGCGGTCAACTGGGCCTCGAGGCCGTCTATCTTGCCGCGCAGGGCGGCGATATCCGGCGCCTCGGGGATATGGTCCCACAGGGTGCACGCCTTGCCCTGGGCGCGCAGCCTCAGGCATTCGAGCTCGGCCTGTGCATCCTCGAGGCGCTGTTGCAGCACCGTGAGCCTGTCCTCGATGTTCGCCTGCTCCCGCTCCTTCGCCTTCAGCGCGTCGACCTCGGGCACGATGCTGTCGGGGCAGGTGGGCGATACCATCCGCGTGCGGATCGAGAGTTTGCACAGGCTGTCCTCGTCCGCCAGTTCCTTGTTTATCCGCGCTTCCAGCGCCTCGATCTCGCGGGTCTTCGCCTGCAGTTCCCGCTGGCCGGCGCGCAGGGTGGATTCGATTTCATCGACTCGCGCCCTGCTGTCCGTGTATGCCCGGGTCGGGTCGCGGGTGGCGAGATTGCGGACCTCCTTCAGCTCGGTCTCGAACTGCTGCATGGCCTGCTGGCGCTGCGCGTCCGGCTCCTGCAGGAATGCCGCGTCCACCCAGTGGTTGGCGATGACCACGATCCCGAGCGCAAAGCGCACGAAGACTGCGATAACGAACAGCTTCAGCAGGGGCCCGAACGCGGCGTTGCGGCGGGCCAGCATGGCGGCAATGGTGAGGGCGGCGATGCCCGCCAGCAGGTAGTTGAAGCCGTGACTGGCCACGACCAGCAGCAGGACCTTCTGGGCGGCGATCGCCCCGAGGGCGAACAGTACCAGGGTGGCGAAGCGCTCGATCAGGTCGTTGACCGGGTCCAGCACCTCGCCGACGGAGAGTGTGACGAAGGGCAGGTCGAGTTCCGTGCCCTGCAGCAGGGAGACCACGGCATTGATGCCCCTGGCCGTGGCGTAGATGGCGCCGGTGGTGCCCATCGCGCCGTCGAGGTTGTTTTCGGCAAGCCCGTCGATGCCGCCGCTGAGGGCGAGCAGCGGCAGGGCTACCAGGGCGAGGATCAGCAGGACTCTGGCAGGCGTGACAGCTGGTGTCATGGGTTACGGCCCCGGGGTGTCGGTTGCAAGGGTTATACAGGCGCTGGGACGCAAGATGTAACCATACCCGAGGGAGGGAAAAAACGCCCGGCCTCACGGAGAGTGGGGGGGAGCCGGGCGTGTAAAGGTCTGGGGGGCTGCGATTACTCGCCGCACTCCCACTGGCCGATGCCGCGGGCGCGCAGGACGCTGTTGCGGAAGCTGCGTGAGCAGCTGGCGGGCGCAACGGTGCCGGAGTCGGACTCGGCGCCGGCAAAGGACGCCAGCTGGTATACCGGGCTGCCGGCTTCGGCCCGTGCATCGCAGTTGCCGGCACGGTAGCCCATGCCGCGGCTGCGCAGGACTTCATTGCGGAATTCGCGCTTGCAGGCCTGTGCTGCCTCCAGGCTGGCGGCAAAAGCACCGCTGTGCGCATCCGCGGCCCTGGCTTCCCAGGCGGCGGCGGACAGTGCGGTGAGGGTGAGTGCGGCGCCGATGCCGCTGAGGCCGAGTCTGGCGATGTTCAGTTTCATTGTGTACCTCCATGTGTAGGGTTGGGTTGACGGGACCGGCGGGGGCCTGTCCTCGAGACGGGGCGCATTCTCCGGCCCTGGCGTGGCATGCAGCGTGGTAACAGCGTGGAAATTTGCGTGGAAATTTAGCCGTGCTCGCTGTCAATATAAGAAGTATGATTTCATAATGCCGCGATCGCCCCGGTGGCAACGTGGTTCCGATAACACATCGATAACAGGACGCAGGCATGACAACCCCTACCAAGCAGATACTCTCCGAACTGGCGGATCGCGCCGCGATTCAGGAATGCCTCAACCGCTACTGCCGCGGCGTGGACAGGCTCGACGAGGCGATGGTGCGCAGCGCCTACTGGCCCGATGTCGTCGACACCCACCTGGAGTTCAAGGGCAACGCCGAGGAGTTCATCGAGTGGTCCTTCGCGGCCATGGGCTCGATGGACCAGACCCAGCACTTCATGTGCAACACGCTGATCAACCTGCGCGGCGACGAGGCCGACGTGGAGTCCTACTTTTTCGGCTTCCACCGGATCAACGGGCCCGACGGCAAATTCGACCTCATCGCCGGCGGCCGCTACGTGGACCGCTTCGAGAAGCGCGACGACGAGTGGCGCATCATCGAAAGGCTGGTGGTCACCGACTGGTTCCGCCAGTTCGAGGACTCCGCGGACTGGACCCACGGCATGCTGGGCTTCAACATCCAGCCCGGCGGGCGCTTCCCCGACGACGAGAGCTACCAGCGTATCAAGCTCGCCTGAGCCGTGCGCTAGCGAACGACCAGTGCTTCGCTGCTGGCGTTCATGACTTCCCTTGCCTGCGCGAAGTCCTCCACCAGCTCGAGGTTCTTGCGCGGGGTGTAAACCATGCCCGCCAGGAGCGCCGCCTGCTCGAACGCATTGCGCGCCGCCGGCAGGTCGCCGAGGCGGAATTCAGCCACGCCGAGATTGTTGTAGTCGCGCCAGCGGCTGCGTGTCGGGTTTGCGTCGATGGCGCTGAGGCAGTTGCTCCTGGCGCGCTCCGGTTTGCCGAGGTCCAGCCAGGCGCGGCAGGCCAGGCCGTAATCGGCGGCCTCCCCTGTACTGGTGGCGCCCTGGCCGCGCGCGGCATCATCCAGTGCGGCCAGCACGACTGCGGGCTGCCGGTCGATATCCGCCGGCTGGGCGTGGACAGTGGTCGCCGCCAGTGCCAGCAGCAGGAAGAAAAACAGTGGGGCCAGTGGGCCGTGCGGATGTAACATTGTCGAACCTCGCAGTCGGTATTTATGACAGTGGAGCGCCGAGTCTGGCGCGCCGGCGTTGTAGCCATCGTGGTAATTGCGTGGGTCCGGGCGTGGAATTTATCCGCCGGGAATCGATAAAAAGCCGGTAGACGGACCGGGGATGATCGCAGATGAGTACAGGGGAAGAGACCGCGGAACTGCGCATGGAGGATGTCCTGCGCGTGCTGGACATGACCCGCATGCTCGCGGCGAATTTCGATCTCGACAGCCTGCTCGCCCAGGTGCTGCAAACCGGCATGCACTTGCTCGACGCGGAGATGGGCGCGCTGTGGCTGTACGAGCGGGAGACCCGCGAGCTGGTCAGTGTGCTGCCGCCGCTGGATGCACCCCTGCGGGTGGCGGAAGGCCAGGGGCTTTGCGGCCTGTGCGCCGCCGAACGCCGCATCATCAATGTGCTGGATGCCGCGGTAGACCCGCGCTTTCGCGGTTCCATCGATAACGCGGTGGGCTTCACCACCCGTTCCATGCTCAACGTGCCGCTGTTCGCCCGCGACGGCGAGTTGATCGGGGTACTGCAGTTCCTCGACGAGCAACTCGCCGGCTACGACGACAAGTCCGAGACCCTGGCCACCATCCTCGCCGCCCAGTGCGCCCTGGCGCTGCAGCACGTGCAGCTGAGCGACAGGGTGGAGCGCAGCGAGCGGCTGGAGCAGGAGGTTGAACTCGCCCGGGAAATCCAGCGCAGCACTCTGCCGACAGAAATGCCCGAGCTTGCCGGCTACGAGGCCCACGGCCATTTCCTGCCGGCGACCTATGCCGGCGGCGACCTGTTCGACCTCATCGTGCTGGACGGCAAGATGTTCGTGCTGCTGGGGGACGCCACCGGCCACGGTTTCGGCCCGGCGCTGTCGGCCACGCAGATGCAGGCGATGCTGCGCGTGGCGTTTCGCTGCGGCGCAGACCTCGGCCAGGCCTACCGGCACGTCAACAACCAGCTTGCGGAGGACCTGCCGCCGGACCGCTTTATCACCGCGTTCATGGGCTTCCTCGACCCGCACACGCACGTGTTGAACTATCTCTCCGCAGGCCAGGGGCCGATCCTGCACTTCCGCGCGGAGGACGGCCAGGCGCAGTGGCACCAGCCGACGACATTCCCGGTCGGTATCCTCGACATAGACGAAGTGGGGGACAGCGACAGTCTCGCGCTGGCGCCGGGAGACATCGTCGCGCTGATCTCCGATGGGCTGTACGAGTACGCCAATCCCGACGGCGAGCTTTTCGGCGAGGCGCGTGTTGCCGCCATTCTGGCGCGGTGTCAGAATCTGCCGATGTCCGACCTGTGCGCGGTACTGCTGGAAGAAGCACAACAGTTCGGCGACGGAGTGGCCCAGGAGGACGACATCACCCTGGTGCTGCTGAAACGGCTGGCGCAGTAGTTACCTGTGTGGAGCAGTACCCGATGACGACGACCTACCCGCGAAGCCTGGACTCGCTGGAAGCGATTGTGGCGGACACCGCCCGCAGTTTTACACAGCACGGCATCGACGCCTCGCTGCTGCACACCGTGGACCTCGTCATCGAAGAGCTGTTCGTCAATATGGTGAAGTACAACCGCGGCACCGACAGGGAGATCGCCCTGGACATCTCCCGCATCGACGGTGGTGTCGAGGTCAGCCTCACGGACTTCGACGTCGAGCGCTTCGATCCCTCGCGGCCCGTGGAAGTCGACATCGACGCGCCGCTGGCGGAGCGCGACGCCGGGGGGCTGGGCCTGTACCTGATCCACAAGATGGTCGATTCCATCAAGTACGAGTACCGCGACCGCCAGAGCAAGGTGACCATCACCAAGACAGTGAGCCCCGCCGATGTTTGATATTGAAACCAACCAACAGGGTCGCGTGGCCGTCAGCGGGCGCCTCGACGCGGCCCAGGCGGAGCGGGCGCAGGCTTTCCTCGACGGGGTTAGCGGCGAGTGCGTGATCGACATGAAAGCGCTGGAATATATTTCCAGCGCCGGCCTCGGCGTCCTGCTCAAGACCCACAAACGGCTGATGGCGCAGGGCAGCGGTATCCGCCTCGTCAATGTCAGCCCCCACATCAACGATATCTTCCGCTACTCCGGCTTCGACCGGCTGTTCAGCATCGAACCCACTCCAGGCTGACTCGCTGCCAAATGGGTCCCGTGAAGAAATATTTTCCACAGGCACCAACTTTTGGCGACGCCGGCGGTATTGGGTAATGAGTCGCGAAGATGCCGCGCTGATCGAGCGCTGCCGCAATGGCGACAGGCATGCGGTGCAGGCGCTGGTTGATCGGTATCAACGCCCCGTCTTCAACGCCGCCTATCGCATACTCGGCAACCGCGAGGACGCGGCGGACGCGACCCAGGTCACCTTCATGAAGGTGTTCGAGAACCTGCAGGGCTACGATGCACAGTACAAGCTCTTCAGCTGGATTTACCGCATCGCCGTCAACGAGTCGATCAGCCAGTTGCAGCGCAACGGCTCGACCCATGTGCTCGAGGAGGAGTCCTCGGCGAGCGACGACGATCCGGAGCGGGCGGCAGGCCATGCGGTCCTGTGCCGGCGCATGCAGGCCGGCTTGATGGCCCTGCCGGAGGAGTACCGGGTGGTGCTGGCGTTGCGGCACTTCTCCGAGTGCAGTTACGAACAGATTGGCGAGATTCTTGAGTTGCCGGAAAAGACAGTTAAATCGAGGATATATATAGCGCGCCAGCAGCTGAAGAAGCTGCTGGTGGCCAACGGGGTACTCTGGGAATGAGTGTCGATCGCGCCACCTGGCTGTTGCACGCGGAACTCGACGGTGAGCTTGGGCCGGCCGACCGCGCGGAGCTGGAGTCGCTGCTCGAGTCGCAGCCGGAGCTGCATCAGGAGCGCCTGGAATTGGCCCGCCTTGCGCAGGTCATTGCCCGGGTGCCGGAGCTGGACCCGCCCCCCGGACTGGCCGCGCGCATTGCCAGCCAGGTCAGCCTGCCGCCCCCGCAGCGCCCCCGCCGCACATTCTTCGACTGGTTCCAGCCGCGCAACGCGCTGCCGTTTGCGACTTTTGCCGCGGGGATCGCCGTGGCCGCGGGCGCGTTCTGGATACTGCAGTTCGAGCCGCTGCCCGGCGACAACGGCGAACTGGTCGGCAGCATCCTGCGCGAGCCGACCCGGGTACAACTGCAGTTGCAGGACCAGCTGCGGCGGGTCGCCCCCAGGATCGACGGTGAGGTCACCATGGTAACCCCGCCCTCCGGCGGCCGCCGCTTCCTGGAGTTTGAACTAAACTCCAGCACCCCGGTGGATATCTCCATCGACCTGGCGGCCAGCGGCCTGGACTTCGAGGGCTTTGCCCAGCGCGAGGCCGGGGTCGACCTGCTCTCTACCAGTGCCGGGCGGGTAAGCCTGCGCAGCCAGGGCGAGCATCAGTTCACGGTGTTCCTGAGGGCCGCCGACGAAGGTGAGGGGAGTACGGCTTCGCCCATCGGGGTGAGTATCTCGGCGGGCGAGGAAAGGCTGTTCCAGGGCGCCATCGAAGCGCCGTAAAATTTTTTTCATCGCCCCGCCAACTTTTCCCTGGCGCGGGCGTAATACCTAGCATGACCGGTTGAATTGTCGTTTGGGAAATCGAGGCCGGAAAGCAATGCCATCGGAGGGTACGTCACATGGCGATCGAAACAGGTAACAAGAAACGGTGGGTGCTGGCTGCAGGCCTCGTGGTTGTAGCGGGTGCCGGCCTCTACATCGGCAACAAGTCTTCTATTGGCAGCGGCGATGATATCGCCGGGACTATCGCTCCTGCGCAGCGCTACCAGGACAACCAGCTCAAGGCAGACGACGTGGTGCTGGGCGACGAAACCCTCGCCCAGTTCATGCAGACCGATGCCTTCCAGCTGGTGGTCGAGAACCCGGAAGTGGCGAAACTCATCGCCGACGAGCGCTTCCTCAAGCTGGCCTCCGATGAGCGCTTCCGCAAACTGATGGCCGATGATCGCCTCGCGCTTGCACTGGCCGCCGATGATCGCTTCAACAAGCTGAGCACTGACGAGCGCTTCCGCAAGCTGTCCACCGATGAGCGCTTCCGTCAGCTGATGTCCGACGAGCGCTTTGCCCAAATGGCCAGCGATGAGCGTTTCAAGGCGCTGGCCGCAGACGAGCGTTTCCGCAAACTGATGGCCGACGAACGGCTGCGCCAGCTGGCTGCGGATGAACGCCTGGCAAAGCTTTCCGCAGACGAGCGCCTGGCGAAGCTTTCCAGCGACGAACGCTTCAAGGCGCTGGCCGCTGACGAACGCTTCCGCAAACTGATGGCCGACGAACGGGTGAGGAAGCTGGTCTCCGACGAGCGCTTCGCCAAGCTTGTCAGTGACGAACGCTTCCGCAAGCTGGCCGATGACGAGCGTTTCCGCGCCCTGATGGCCGACGAGCGCTTCCGCAACCTGATCGCCGATGAACGCTTCCGCAAGCTGGCCGCGGATGATCGCACCATGCGCAAGCTCGCCAGCGATGAGCGGTTCCGCCAGCTGGCGTCCGACGAGCGCTTCCGCAAGCTGGCCGCCGATGAGCGCTTTCGCAAGCTGATCGCCGACGAGCGCTTCGCCAAGCTGGTAGGCGACGAACGCTTTGCGAAGTTGGCAAGTGACGAGCGGTTCCGCAAGCTCGGCGCTGACGAGCGCTTCCGCGCACTGACTGCCGACGACCGCCTCATCCGTTAATTCCCGTCCATAGCTGGAAGCTGGGCCGCCTGCACTATGCAGGCGGCTTTTTTTGTGTAGGATTGGCGGGTGTGCGCGGGGGAGCGCGCATCCGCCGCGACGCCGACCGTGTCCGGGGAACACGGAAGTAGCGATGCCCAAAGCCAGTGTGTGCAGGGGGTTTCAGGGGGGTGACAACCGGTGTCGCCGGGCGTGTCGCGCGGCGGGGATTCTACTGGCGCTGGCCGCCCGTGCCGCGATGGCCGACGACCTCGAACTCAGCACGCTGGAAACCGAAGACCTGCAACTGCTGTACTTCGCCCCACAGCAGACCTACCTCGTCCCGCACGTCGCCCGCAGCTTCCAGAATTCCCTGCAGTTCCAGGAAAAGATCTTCGACTGGACCCCGTGGAACCCACAGACCTTCATCCTGCTGAAAGACTTCGCCGACTACGGCAATGCGGCGGCCACCGCGTCACCGGTGAATATCGTACTGCTCGATGTCGCCCCGCCCAGCCACACCTTCGAGACACTGCCCGGCAGCGACCGTTTCTATTCGGCCATGAACCACGAACTGGTGCACGTGGTGCAGGGCGATGCCTGGAACTCCACCGATGCGTTCTGGCGGCGCTTCTTCCGCGGCAAGGTGGCGGTCAACAGCGCGCACCCGGAGTCGATCATCTATCACTACCTCACCACGCCGCGGGCGGTGTCGCCGCGCTGGCTGTCCGAGGGAGTGGCGGTGTTCCAGGAAACCTGGATGTCCGGCGGCATCGGCCGCGCCCAGGGCGCCTACGACGAGATGGTGTTTCGCGCCATGGTGCGCGACGACGCCCACTTCTACAGCAACCTCGGCCTGGTGGCCGAGGGCACGCACGTGGACTTCCAGGTTGGCGCCAACGCCTATCTGTACGGCACCCGTTTCATCAGCTACCTGGCCCTCACCTACAGCCCGCAGCACGTGATCGACTGGATCAAGCGCGGCGAGGACAGCGACCGCTACTACGCCACCCAGTTCAAGCGCGTGTTCGGCAAGGACATGGAAACCGCCTGGGACGAGTGGATCGCCTGGGAGCACGAGTTCCAGCGCGCCAACCTGGAAAAGGTACGCGCCTACCCGCTGACCCAGGCCGAGCCCATTACGACGCAGACCCTGGGTTCCATCTCGCGCTCCTTTGTCGACCCGCAGACCAATGCGATGATCGGCGGCTTCCGCTACCCCGGCGTGGTCGCGCACGTGGGCGAGGTCTCGCTGGACGGCGGCAGCCTCGAGCGACTGGTCGACATCAGCGGTCCCATGCTCTACCAGGTGACCTCGGCGGCCTTCGACCCGGTCGGCCGGCAGTTTTTTTACACCGGCGACAACACCAAGATCCGCGACCTGATGCAGCTGGACCTCGAGACCGGCGGGGCGCGCATGCTGATCAAGGACGCGCGCATCGGCGACCTCGCCTTCAACCGCAGCGACAACTCGCTCTGGGGCCTGCGCCACCTCAACGGCTACGTCACACTGGTGCGCCTGGAAGCGCCCTACACCGAGTGGCGGCAGGTGCACACCTGGCCCTACGGCGAGGTGCCCTTCGAACTGGATGTGTCCGCCGATGGCAGCATGGTGTCGATGTCCATGGAGAAGCTGGACGGCAGCCAGCGCCTGCAGGTGTATTCAACAGCAGCCCTGCTGGCGGGCAAGGCGGAGCCGACGGCCAGCGTGAGCTTCGGCACGGCGATCCCCGAGGGCTTCGTGTTCACCCCGGACGGCCGCTACCTGTACGGCAGTTCCTACTACACCGGCATCTCCAACATCTTCCGCTACGAAATCGCGACCGGCGACCTCGAGGCCGTCAGCAACGCGGAGACCGGCTTCTTCCGGCCGATACCGCTGGCGGACGGCAAACTGATAGTTTACGAGTTCACGGGCACCGGTTTCGTGCCATCGATCATCGACCCGAAGCCGCTGCAGGATGTCAGCGCCATTACCTTCCTCGGCAACGAGGTCGTGGAGAAGCACCCGGAGGTGAAGCAGTGGGCGGTGGGCTCGCCGGCGAAAATCCCGCTGGACAGCCTGGTCACCCACGAGGGCACCTACAACCCGCGCAAGGAAATGAACCTGGCCAGTTACCCCATCGTGCAGGGCTACCGCGGCGGCACGGTGCTGGGCTGGGACTGGGAACTGGCGGACCCGATCCTGTTCAACACCCTGTCCGTGAATATCGGCGCCGGGCTGGACGGCGAGGACGACGGCAACGAGTGGTTCCACGCCAACCTCGAGTACCGCATGCTCGACTGGCGCGTGCAGTACTGGCACAACTACGCGGACTTCTACGACCTGTTCGGCCCGACCGAGCGCAGCCTGAAGGGCGACGGTTACATCCTCGGCTACGCCAGGCGCTTCCCCGGCAAGATCGACCTGGATGCCACGGTGGAGTGGTACAACGGGCTGGACACGGTGCCCGGCAACCAGAATGTCGACGCGGACTTCAAGAAGCTGTTCTCGGCGAATATCGACCTGAGCTCCCTGCACACCTCCAAGTCCCTGGGCGCGGTGGACTATGAAAAGGGCTTCGGCTGGAACCTGGGCCTGAGCCGCGACGACGCCTCGATCGGCGGCGCATGGAAAATCAACGCGGGCTTCGACTTCGGCTTTGCCCTGCCGATCCGCAACTCCTCGGTGTGGTTCTACAACTCCGCCGGCGCCATCGACGGCGACCGCGACAACACCCTGGCCAACTGGTACTTCGGCGCCTACGGCAACAACTATGTGGACGACGGCGAGGTGAAGCGCTACCGCGAGTTCGAACGCATGCCGGGTTTCGAGATCGACGAGATCGCCGGGCAGACCTTCGCCAAGAGCATTGTCGAGTGGAATATCACGCCGATGTACTTCGAGGAGGTCGGCCAGCCGAGCTTCTACCTGTCCTGGATGCGGCCCGCGGTCTTTGCCGGTAGCCTGGTGACCGATGTCGGCAACGACCGCTACGAGCAGACCTACAGCACCGTGGGTTTCCAGCTCGATTTCGGCTTCACCTTCGCCCACCGCCTGCCGCTGGTGCTGTCCTTCGGCTGGGGCCAGGGCTTCGTCGATTCGGACAAGGCCAGCGACGAATGGCTGGTATCCCTCAAGATCCTGTAGGAGCCTGCTACGCAGGCGATCGCCTGCATAGCAGGCTCCTGCAATTGGGATCGCCTGCGTGGCAGGCTCCTGCGGTCCATGGCTTGAGTCGCGGCGGATAACTCGGGCATGATGGCGCTTCGCCGGGTACGGTGGCGGAGGCGCCTTTGATCGAGTTCGATCTCATCTACCGGGCCGGGATAGGGCTGCTGCCGGTATTGCTGTTCCTCCTGGTCCTCGTCTACATGGACAGCTACAAGCTGATACGGCTGCGCGTCGTCGTATGGGTGATCGCGGCTGGCGCGTTCGCGGCCATCGCCGGCTACTTCGTCAACGGCGCCCTGCAGCCCGCGCTGGGCCTGGAATTCATGGCCTACGCGCGCTACGTGGCGCCAATCACCGAGGAAGCGCTCAAGGCGCTTATCGTCATCTACCTGTTCCGCAGCCACCGCATCGGCTTCCTGGTGGACTCGGCGATACTGGGCTTTGCAGTCGGCACCGGCTTCGCCCTGGTGGAAAACCTCTACTACCTGCAGCGCGGTACCGGGCCCAGCCTGGCGGTTTGGGTGATCCGCGGTTTCGGCACGGCGGTGATGCACGGTGGCACCACGGCCCTGTTCGGCCTGCTCGGCCAGGTGATCACCGAGCGCAGGATGAAGATCAACCCGCTGCTGTTCGTGCCCGGGTTCATTCTTGCCATCAGCTTTCACTCGCTGTTCAACCACTTTCCCGGCACGCCCATCCTCGCGACCCTGGGCACGCTGGTACTGTTGCCCCTGGCCCTGCTGATCGCCTTCCGCCAGGGCGAGGCTTCCATGAGCAACTGGCTGCGCAAGGACTTCGACGCCGACGCCGAGCTGATCGCGCAAATCGATTCCGCGGAGTTTTCCGATACGCCGATAGGGCGCTTCCTGCACGAGTTGCGCGACAAGTTCGACGGACTGGCGGTGGTCGATATGCTCTGCTACCTGCGGGTCTACACGGAGCTCGCGATCCGCGCCAAGGGTGTATTGATGGCGCGCGAGGCGGGGCTGGACATTCCGCTGGACGACGAGACGCGTGACAAGATGCAGGAACTGCGTTACCTCGAGGAGAGCATCGGGCCCACCGGCCTGCTGGTGATGCGGCCGTTCCTGTTGATGGAGCGCAAGGATCTCTGGCAGATGAGTGTGCTGCAGAAGTAGCGGCGCGCGCGGTCACGCCGACCCAGGGGCCGATACGGGGAATCTGTTCATCGGTCCGGTTCCCGGCCTGTCGACGCTTCGATTGATCTGAAACAAAGTTTTGCACAGCACGGGCGCATACAATCAAGGGCCTTTCCCCCTGGAGGTGAAGCCATGTCGTCCATCGAAGTGCAACCACTGTCCGAGGAACTCGCGTTCGGCGCCCGGGTCGCCGGTGTTACCGGCGACGCGCTGGATGACGAGTCGGTGCGCAACCGCTTGAAGAGCCTGCTGGACGAGCGCGGAGTGCTGGTCTGCAAGGATGTCGAGCAGACCAGCCAGATGCAGGTGAAGCTCAGTAACGTCTTCGGCCCGCTCAAGGAACACCCTGTCTACTCGGTGAGCCGCGCGGATCGCGACAGCCTTCCCGGCGTCATCGTCATCACCGCGGGGCCCACGTCCTGTATCGTCGAGATCGACGGCAAGCCGCTGGTTACATGGCAGCCCTGGCATTTCGATCACGCCTACAACGACGAGATGATGTACGCCGCCGTACTGCGTTCGATCAAGATCGCAAAGGACGGTGGTCGCACCGCCTTCGCCGATGGCATCCAGATTTACAACGATATGGATCCGGCGATCCGGGCCAAGGCTGAGAAGTTGAACGTCATCTATAACCTGGACCTGCGCTACGGCAGGCAGCGCTTCGGCCTGCCGCAAAATTTCAGGGTGGTGAAAGAGCATGACAATCCGCTGAGCCAGGAAAACGAGAACGCACGCTGCGCCGTGCACCGGGCGGTGTGGACTCGCCCGACGGGCGAGAAGGTCTTCCACATGTGTCCCTACGGCTGCCGCGGCATCGAAGGCGATCGCAGCGACGAGGCTTTCGCCTTACTCGAGGAAATCTGGAATGAAGCCGAGCGGGTGATGAAAGTCTATTACCACGAGTGGGAGCAGGGCGACATGGTCGTCTGGGACAACACTCGCGTCCTGCACGAGGCGACCGGCAGCAACCCCGATGAGGAGCGGGAGATTCACCGCACTACGATCAAGGGGCCGCTCTGCCACGGGTGGTGGGAAGAGCAGGCCGCGCAACAGGACGCAGGCCTTGCGCTGAGCTGAGGAGGGCATCGGGCCTGTCGGCCCGCTTACACGTCCGCGGCTTCATCGTCCTCGCGCATACGCTGCTGGCGTGCTTCCTCTTCCGCCAGTGCCGCCTTGATCTCCAGCAGCACCGAGTCGACATCCGCCTCGTGCTCGTCCATCTCGAACTCGCCGGTCAGCGAGTAATCGGGGTGGAGTTCGCCTTCTTCGTACAGGGCCCACATTTCGTGGGCGTAGTGGCTGGCGAGTAGATCCGGGGCGAACATCCCGTAGTAGTGAGTCATGTTGTCGACGTCGCGCTGCAGCATCTCCCGCGCATTGTTGTTGGTTGCCGCATTCACCGCCTGCGGCAGGTCGATGATCACCGGGCCTTCCTCGTTTACCAGCACGTTGAACTCGGAGAGATCGCCGTGGATCAGCCCGGCGCAAAGCATGCGCATGATGTACTGCATGACCAGGGCGTGATCCTCCCTGGCCTGCTCCGCCGACATGGAGACGTCGTTGAGTCGCGGCGCGACATTGCCGTCCTCGTCGGTGATCAGCTCCATCAGCAGCACGCCGTCGAAGCAGCCGTAGGGCTGTGGCACGCGCACGCCGGCGCGCGCCAGCTGGTAGAGCGCGTCGACCTCGGCGTTCTGCCAGGTTTCCTCCTGCTGCCGGCGTCCGAACTTCGAGCCTTTTTCCATCGCCCTGGCGCGGCGGCTGTTGCGCACCTTGCGGCCCTCGGTGTACTGCGCAGCCTTTTTGAAGCTGCGTTTCATGGCGTCTTTGTAAACCTTGGCACAGCGCATCTCCCGTCCGCAGCGGACGATAAACACATCGGCTTCCTTGCCGCTCATGAGCGGGCTGATGACCTCGTCGACAAGACCGTCGTCAACGAGTGGCTGCAGGCGTTTGGGCGTTTTCATTGTTGCTTGCGGATGCTTGCTTTCGGATAGTTGCTCGTGCCGGTGAGTATCGGGCCAGGCCCGTGGCGAGTCCAGCGCTGCCTGTGGCTGGCTTGTTCGCGGAACCACCCGGTGCTGGGCTATTATCCGCAGCTGGTCACTACCGCGTATCCGGCAATTGCCGGAACCGGAACACAGTCTCCGGGCCTGAAGCGCCAGGGGGATCAATACATTGGCATGGCTTGGTTGCCCGCACCCCGGGGTCGAGCGCTGACGGAGAGCAACCGGTGACGTTACACAAGAGATTTACCAGGGCTGGCCTGCGGCTGGCGGCAGCAGCCGGACTCCTGGCCCTGGCGGCCTGTGGGGGCGGCAATGGCGATCACATCACCGTAGCGCCGGAACCCGGGCTTCCCGGCTGCGCGGATGACGGCAGTTGCGCCTCCAATCCCCCGCTGGAGATCGACAGCGAGCGCCCCGCGGCGGTCATGATCCCCTCGGATTACGACGTGACCAGGCGCTACCCGCTGATGATCGTGCTGCACGGCTACCGCGCTACCGGCGCTTTGGAAACCATCTACCTGGGGCTGGACACGCGCGTGGATACCGGCCAGTACGTGCTGGTGACGCCCGACGGCACCGAGAACCTGAACGGGGACCGGTTCTGGAACGCCACCCCGGCCTGTTGCGCGGCGGTTGCCGCCGAGGAAGACAACTCGGGCGAGGACTACACGCAGATCGACGATGTCGGCTATATTCGCCGGCTCATCGAGGAGGCAGCGGCCACCTACAGTATCGATACCAGCCGCATCACCCTGTTCGGTCACTCCAATGGCGCCTTCCTCGCCCTGCGCCTGGCCTGCGAGGCCTCTGACTTCGTGACCGCCGTCGTCAGCCTGGCGGGCTCGACCTTCGAGGACGCATCCAGCTGCGCACCTGCGACCAACCCTGTCAGTATCCGCTTCCTGCACGGCGACGCCGACGAGACGATTTTCTACCAGGGCGGGGATATCCTCGGTGCGGTGTACCCTGCAGCGCCGGAGACCGCAAAGCGCTTCGCCAACCTGGCGGGTTGTGCCGGGGACGACCCCGTACCGCTGCCCAACGTCGATGCCGTGGCCAGCCTCGAAGGTGCCGAAACCACCGTAGTGACTTATCCCGATTGCGACCCGGGAGCAGAGGTCGAGTTGTGGACGATAGTCGGCGGACCGCACATCCCCTTCCCCTGGGTGCCCGCCGCCATCGACTCGCAGGTGGACTGGCTGCTGGATCATCCGCGGGAATAGGGGCGAGCCCGGCGGAGGCGGCGCCCGTTCCAGCTACATACACGCCACGCGCAGCGTAGTACACTGCCACGCGCGGGCCGTTGGCAATCAGCGGCCCCGCTGCCTTCGCCCCGGTTCACACCCGATTCCTTTCGCCCGTCGAGGCTCCCCAGCCCAGTTCCAACAGGATCAGCCTGAAGTATTTCCAGCGCTACAAGATCGTTCTTGCCGCAGTTTTATACCTGTGTGGTGCCAGGGCTGGCTATGCGCCCAACGATTACTGGCAGATGTGGGTGATCGACGGCAGCGGCAATGGTGCCGATGGCGTATTCACCGGCGATATCAACCGCGATGGGCTGGTCGACGTGGTTTCCGGCTGGGAGCAGTCCGGCGATCTGGTGCTGTACCTGAACCCGGGCCCGGCCGGCGTCCGGCAAACCGCGGCCTGGGGGCGTGTCGACATCGGCGCAGGGGCGGTGATCGAGGGCATCGAGGACGCGGCCTTTGCGGACCTGGACCTCGACGGGTTCGACGACGCGGTCATCTCCAGCATAGAGGACGATACCCAGACGCTCGGCATCCACTGGCTCGCCGGGAACAACCTGCGCGACCCGACCGACTGGCGCGCCTTCAACCTGGCGCCCGGCCGGCACGCCGGCTACATGAAAGCCCGGGCCGCCCAGATCGACGGCGTCGACGGCGCGGATATCGTCGCGGGCACCAAGACGCTGGATGGCAACCAGGCCGGCATTTACTGGTTCAAGGCGCCGCCGGGCGCAGCGCCGGGCGCCGCGGCCCGCTGGCGGCGATTTTACGTCGGCGCCGTCGATTTCAAGACCGTCACCCTGGTGCTCAAGGACATGGATGCGGACGGGCTGACTGACATCGTGTATGCCGGCCGGCACGGCGTGGGCTGGTTCCGCAATCCGGGTTATGCGGCGCTGGGGCGGGCGCCGGCAAGCGCGGTCTGGGAGCGCATCGTCATCACGGCCCGGGGCAGCGAGTTCACCTTCTGCGACAAGATCCTCGACGGCAGGGAGGACATGATCGTGGCGACAGGACGCGAGTCCGGCATGGTGGCAAAGTGGCTCAAGCGGCTCGATGCCAGCGGGCGTCACTGGGCCGAGTATCCCATCACATCGGACAGCCTGCGCACCGACCACAGCCGGGGCCTCAAATTCGCGATCAAGGGCGTTGCCTGCGGCTATGTCGACGGCGATGACCTTATCGATGTCGTATTTACCGGCAGCGGCCACGGTCACGGCGTCTTCATGATGACCCCGCGCAGCGACATTCCCAGCGGTGTGACCTGGGACCTGGTCAACCTGACGCCCTACGCAAACTACATGAAGTACGACAACCTGAGGCTCGTCGATATGGACGCCGACGGCGACCTGGATATCCTGACGACGGAGGAGGGGGAGGGCGACTTCACCGCCGGTGAGGGTGTGCTCTGGCTGGAAAATCCGCTTCGTACGGGCGTGGCGCCACCGGCTCACGATGGCCTCGCGCCATACCCGTCGCTCAGTGCCCGCCGATAAGGAGGCTTCCTTCCGTGGGGCCCGGCCCCGATGTGACACGCGGGCTGATAGCGCCGCTTGCCCCGGTCCTGTTGCGGAGCAAGGCTGGCCGGGTGTGAGCTCGCGTGCGAATATCCGACACTTGGGCAAAGGAGATCGCCGCAATGAGCAAGAAACCCGAATACACCAGCAAGCAACACATCGGCCTGGGTCGTGTAAGCGCCACGGCACTATCGCCGGACGGATCGTGGATGGCGGTGCAGGTACAGCGTCTGGACCAGGAAGGCGCTGATTACGTAGGCGACCTGTGGAAAGTCCCACTGGACGGCGGCGACCCGGTGCAATTGACCCGCGGCGACAGCCGCGACGGGTCGCCCTGTTTCCGCCGCGATGGCGCCCTCGGGTTTTTGTCCAACCGCAAACCCGCAGAGATCAAGGCGGACGAGGGCGCGGAAAAGCGCAGCCAGGTCTGGATTCTGCCGCCGGAGGGCGGCGAGCCGCGCCAGCTCACCGACGAGCCGCTGGGTGTGTCGGGCTTCCAGTTCGCCCGCCGCGGCGACCGCCTGCTCTACACCGCATCGGTACTGCCCGGGGTCGACCACGACAAACAGCGGGAGACGGCGGCGGAGCGTGCGAAGAGGGGCCCCAACGCGCGGCACTTCACCCGCCAGCCGGTGCGCCACTGGGATCACTGGCTGCACCAGAACGAGGACATGGCCAATACCCACCTCATCGCCTGCCGCGCCGATGGCAGCAAGCGCAAGGACCTGACCCCGAAGGCGCGCGCGGAGCTCGCGATAGAACCCGAGTTCGACCTGTCCGCGGACGGCGCCCTGGCCGCAATCACCTGGTCCACGCCGGGCAAGGACCGGGAGGAGGACAGCGCCCTGCGGGTGATCGACATCGAGACGGGCAAGCACCGCATGTTCGGCCAGCGCGCTTGCGGCAATGTCGGCTCCCCGATGTTTTCCCCCAACGGCAAGACACTGGCGGCGGTCCAGGACCAGCGCTCACCCGAATTCGCACCGAACCCGACAATCGTGCTGTTCAACGTGAAGTCCGGCAAGGGCCGCACGCTGGCGGCGGACTGGGATCACTGGCCGCAGCCGGCGCAGTGGTGTGCCGACGGCAAGGGCCTGCTGGTCACCGCGGACGATGGCGGCGTCACCCCGGTGTTCCGGGTGGATGTCGCCAGCGGTAATGTGGAGCGCCTCAGCGGCAAAGGCGGCGGCCACTCCGGCCTGCAGGCGCTGCCCGACGGCGGTGTGGCGGGCATTCGCTCAACCCTGTCCCAGCCGCCTGAGCCTTTCCGTCTCGCTCCCGGCGGGCGCAAGGCGCCGCGCCGCCTGGCCAGCCTCTCGGGCTTCGATGGCGCGGACTGGATCGAAACCCAAAGCATTAAAACCCGCACCACCGACGGCAAGTTCGTGCAGAGCTGGCTGATGAAGCCGCGCGGCGCAAAGGGCCCGCTGCCCACACTGATGTGGATTCACGGCGGCCCCATGGGCATGAGCGGCGACAACTGGCACTGGCGCTGGAACCCGCTGCCCTTCCTCGCCCAGGGCTACGCCATCGTCCAGCCCAACCCGCGGGGCTCAACCGGCTTCGGCCAGGAGTTCATCCAGGGTATCTGGGGCAACACCTGGGGCGGGCAGTGCTACGAGGACCTGATGGCGGTGGCCGACGCGCTGGAAGAGAGGGACGACATCGACGGCAAGCGCATGATGGCCATGGGCGGCTCCTTCGGCGGTTACATGAGCAACTGGATCGGCACCCAGACCGATCGTTTCCGCTGCATCATCACCCATGCCAGTATCCTGAATATGGCCACCTTCACCGGTGTCACCGACCACCCGGCTTTCTGGTACCTGGAGATGGGCGGTGAAAACCCCTACGAGAACCAGGAAACTTTCGATCGCTACGCGCCGTGGAGATACCTGCCCAACTGGAAGACGCCGACGCTGATCATCCACGGGGAAAAGGACTACCGCTGCCCGGTGGGGGAGGCGCTGCAACTGTTCGAGGGCCTGCAGTACCACGGCGTGGAGTCGGAGCTGCTGCTGTTTCCCGACGAGTGCCACTGGATCCAGCGGCCGCCCAATATCGTCGCCTGGTATGACGCGATATCGGACTTCCTGCGCCGGCACATGAAGCAGGGCGCCGGGAATCAGCCCCGGCGATAGCGCAGGATCGTCCCGGTGAAAGGCGCCGCCAGCCCGGCGCCATCGACAGGCTTTTCCTGCGTGCAATCGAACCCGTACTCCGCCATGCAGCGGGTGAACCGGCCCTGCTGTTTGCGTCCCGGATCGACAACCACGACCTCGCACTTCACGCTGGCGTGGTTCTCGATAAATCGCGCCAGTGGCGACAGGCGCTCCTGCTCGTAGAGTACGTCGCTGCCGATAATCAGGTTGAAGCGGCCGTGACCGGATTCATCCCCCTGCCAGTCGGCCCGGAAATATGGAATGCGATTGTCCTCGTTGAGCAGGACATTGGCCCGCAGGAACGCCTCGACCTCCGGGTGGTAGTCGGTCGCCGTGATGTCGCCGCCGCGGCGGTTGAGCAGGTGGCTGGACAACGCCATGCCGCAGCCCAGTTCGAGGATGCGCTTGCCGGTGATCTCGAAGTCCAGCATCAGCCTCGCGAGGATCTGGCTGGAATCCCAGACGATACCGAACAGCGCCCAGTTTGCCGCGGAGATACCCAGTGCATGCGCAACGCCATCGGGGTCGCGGTACTGTTGGGTATCCCGCAGGGAGCGGATATGGATGTCTTCGTCGCCGAACTCGTAGGTGTTGTACTGCAGGCGCAGTGGGGCAGTGGGGCCGCCGTAACGTGTGTCGATGGGAACTCGGTGGGGTGGAGGGTTCCCGGTGACCTTAACCCGGATGGATCGCATTGTCGCCTGGCAAAGTACCAGTCGTGGGCCACCCGTGCGGCCAGCCGGATCGAATATGCACCGCTAACATGGTAGAATACGCTTCGAGTGCATGTATCTGTTCAGTGACCACTGCATGATTCCCCATCGATGCCGGCCGCGGTTTTTCGAGCAGGTATCAGGTCCGGAAGTTGTCTCTCGGGCGCCATACACCGGCGATTCGTTGTATTGGCGCGTTCACCCATAACCAGACTGGAGAAACTCCGATGGCCGAAAAACCTATGCGCAAACCCTCCCAGAAGAAATCCGCTGCCGCGAGCGAAACCTCGGAGTCCATCGCCGAACAGACCCGGCGCTTCCTTCAGTCGGGCAACAAGATTGAGTCCATCGCATCCGGTGTCAGCGGCCAACCGAGGTTTACCGCGAAGAAATAGCAGCGCCGCTGGCCCCGGTCACCTGCCTGTGGACCACTCCGGCGACCGTGCTGCTCAACGTCCGAAAACGGGGCCGAAATGCCAGGCTGCTCATAACGGACAATCAAAAGAGGATGGTTGAAGCCGGGCGGCCTGCAAGAAAATTGCTTTGCGGGTTGTCGGGCGATACAGGTGCTAAGCTAGGCTCCCCGGCGTCGACTGGTAAATCGCGGCGCCTGTTTCCAGTACGCCATCCTCGGGGAGCCGGCAGGTTCCTGAAGACGGCCTGACACGGCAGGTTTACCGGGCATCCGGGGTTTCGCCCGGGTTTCCCGCTGGCTCCCTGAACTGCAGCTGGTAGAGCCGCTGGTACAGCGCTGAATTGCGCAGCAACTCCTCGTGCGTCCCGGTCGCGACGATCTCGCCGTGATCCATCACCGCGATACGGTCCGCATGCTGCACCGTGGACAGCCGGTGCGCGATGATCACCGTGGTGCGGTTGTGCATCAACTCCTCCAGCGCCAGCTGGACTTTCTGTTCGCTCTCCGAATCCAGGGCGCTGGTGGCCTCGTCCAACAGCAGCAAGCGGGGATTGTTGAGGATTGCCCGGGCTATCGCGATGCGCTGGCGCTGGCCGCCGGACAGGCGCACGCCCTTCTCGCCGAGGTGGCTGTCGTATTTTTGCGGCAGGCGGTCGATGAACTCGTGGGCGTAAGCGGCTTTTGCCGCGGCGATCACCTCGTCGTCGGTGGCGTCGATACGGCCGTAGCGGATGTTGTAGGCCACGTCGCCGGTGAACAGGGCGGGTTGCTGTGGCACCAGGGCGATTTCCGAGCGCAGGTCCTGCAGGCGGAACTCGCGGATGTCGTGCCCGCCGAACAGCACCACACCCTGCTGCGGATCGTAGAAGCGCAGCAGCAGTTCGAACACCGTCGATTTGCCCGCGCCGGACGGGCCGACCAGCGCGAGACTCCTGCCCTCTTCGATGTGCAGTTCGATGTCGCGCAGCGCCGCCGTATCCGGGCGCGAGGGGTAGTGGAAGGTGAGCTCGTGCAGGGCCATGGTTGCGGGCAGGCGGTGAATATCCGCGACGGAACGCTCCGGCTCCGGGATGTGGGATTGCACCGCCAGCAACTCCATCAGGCGCTCGGTGGCGCCGCCCGCGCGTTGCAGTTCGCCGAATACCTCGGAGAGGGTGCCCACACCGGCGGCGACGATGATGGCGTAGAACACGAAGGCGCCGAGGTCGCCCGCCGTCATGCTGCCGTGCAGCACGTCGCTGCCGCCCACCCACAACATGCCGGCGATGGAAGCGTAGGCCAGCAGTATGGCTGTCAGCATCAGGAAGGCGCGCTGGCGGATGCGACGCCGGGCAATGGTGAACGCCCGCTCCACGTCGGCGCCGAATGCTTCCCGCTCGGTGTCCTCGCGGGTATAGCTCTGCACCGTCTTGATGTGCTGGATGGTCTCCCCGGCGTGGCTGCCGACATCCGCGACTGAATCCTGGCTCTGCCGCGAGAGTTTGCGCACCCGGCGGCCGAACAGGATGATGGGCAGGACGACCACCGGTACCCCGCCTATCACGAACAGGCTGAGCTTCAGGTTGGTGATCACCAGCATTACCATCCCGCCGATGGTGGTCAGCGTGCTGCGCAGTGCCATGGAGGCGGTGGAGCCGATGATGTTCTGCAGCAGCGTGGTGTCGGTGGTGAGGCGCGACATGATCTCGCCACTGCGATTGGTCTCGAAGTAGTCCGGGTGCAGCGCGACGATGTGATCGAACACTGCCTTGCGGATGTCGGCGGTGACCCGCTCGCCGATCCAGGAGACCAGGTAGAAGCGCACGAAGGTGCCGACGGACATCAGCACGATCAGGCCGATCATCACCAGGGTGATGCGGTTGAGGTTGCCCGTGGAGCCAGCCACGAAACCCTGGTCGATAAGCTGCTTCACGCCCTGGCCCAGGGTGAGTGTGATCAGGGCGGTAAACACCAGCGCGATGCCGGCGCCAAGCGCCTGCGTTTTGTAGGGCCCGATGAACGGGACCAGTTTCCTCAGGGAGGACAGTCGCCTGGGTTTGCCGCTGCTTGTCATGGGTTGTGTCGTCCCGGGGGAAAGTTTGCGCCCGTCGGCGCACCGAGCCCAGAGAGTACCGGATTGTGCGCCGCCGCGCAGGCCCGCTAGCGTCCCGCTTGTACCTCCCGCGGGCAGACCTCGACAGCATCCCCCACCCGGATAACGCCGCTGCGCAGGATATGCGCGCAGAGGCCGCCGTGGCCGAGCATCGCCGCCACGCCCCCCTTGCCCAGGGCCGTCTCCATGCGCGAGCAGGGATGACACAGCGCGGTGGCCTCGAACTCGGCCTCGCCGATGCGAAAGCGCTGGTAGCGCAGTGCGTGCAGGTTGATACCGCGCACCACCAGGTTGCGGCGCAGCAGGGCCGGGTCGATGCTGTCGCGGCCGGTGAAGTGGGCGATCTGCTGGATGAATTCCTCGGAGATCAGCGTGACCTGGCGCGCGGAGCCGGGCGTTTTACTGGCCCTGTGATCACCCTCCAGGCCGAGGGTGGCGATCGCCCGCACCTGGTCGACGGAAGTGACCGCGCCGCGTCGCTGCTTGCGCAGGCCGATCCAGGTGAGGGTGCCCGGGCCGAGGTTCCGGGCGAATCTGTCCAGTGGGGTGCTGCGCATGGGCGGTAGTGTGCAGAGTTCAAGCAGTTTTAGCCACCGCCCGGGCGCGGCCTACTCCAGGCAGTAGGGCAGCGCCATGCAGCTGCTGTCTTCCGCTCCAGACGCCCCGAGCTGCATACCCGCCCTGCAGTCCACGTACTCGGCGTCGGCCTGCAATGGCGCGTTTTCGGGGCACTGCCGGTTGACGAAACTCTTGATGATTACCGGGTTCGGGCAGTTGTTCTGCAAGCCCAGGAAGCCGCCGTTGCCGATGGCGTCGTAGAAGTATTCCGTGTCCTGGTTACAGCCGTCGCCCTCGATCGGGATGGGGTCGTTGACGACGATGGCGAGTGCGCGATCAACACCGGTGGCGCTGATCGCCACGCCCGCACCCAGTACCACCAGGCCGCACAGGTTTCTCGCCCGCTTGCTGGCGTACAGCCACCGGGCTGCCAGCACCGCCATGAGCAGTCCGAGTACGGCCAGGGCGATGGGGTGCATTAGCGGGACCGCGGCGACATCGGCCGGGACGGGGCTGGCGGGGACGGGCCCGACAATCACGCCGTTGGGCGATTGTGCCAGCGCTGGCAGCGACACCAGGCCGAGAAAAATACCCGCTGGACCCAGACTGTGGAAGGAATTGGCTTTCATGGTGGCTTCCCTGTATTGGTGGTTCCCCCGTGGCGACAGCTGCCACGCTTGATGGTGTTGAATCCGAGCGATAGCGCCCTCTTCTTCAACAGCGACACAATGGCGGGGAAACCGACATGGTCGGAGGAAGGCGGGAATACTCCGGCGGTTTGCCGGCGTCCTGGCAGCCACAAAAAAAGCCCGCGCTTGTGGCGGGCTTCGTGAAGCTGTGGCGCAGCGTCCGGCTAATGCATCCGGCGTTTTCGCCGAAGTCCGCCGATACCCAGCGCTGACAGGGTTGCGGCGAGCAGCGCCAGCATGCCGCCGCCCAACGTGGGAATCGCGCTCGGGTCGGTTGCCGATCCCGTGGGAGCTGCCACCGGAGGCGCAGGGGGCGACGGAAGCGGGCATGCATCCAGCACGGTGCCGCTACCGATGGGGGTAATGGTGCCCAGCAGGTCGTTGTTGTGTGCCCCCGTGACATTGTTGACCGGGTCGGCGGTGATGGTGCCGCTCCCGCTCGAGGCGGTGTTGCCGCTGAAACTCAGGCCGCAACCCGAGACAACCGGCGAGCAGCTGGCGTCTTCCTCGCAGGTCGCGATGGCAGCGCCGTAGGCCTGGCCGCCGCCCGAGTCGTTGTCCGCGAGGTTTCCGCTAAAGCTGACATCGCGAAGGGTGACAGTACCGTTGCGCACGAACAGCGCGCCGCCGAGGGCCGCGCCGTCGCCGCCGCTGCCGGCAATTGCGTCCTGGCCATACAGTCCGCCACTTCCGCCAGTGCCGGAATTGCCGTTCGCCGTTTCACCTACTCCGCCGGGGCCGCCAGCGCCGCCGCCACCGCCGAAGCCGCCGTCGCCGCCATTGCCGCCATTGCCGCCACTGCCGGAGTAGTTTTCGTAGCCGGCACCGCCAGCGCCGCCGCCCCCGCCGAAGCCGCCGTCGCCGCCGTTACCACCGGGGTAACCGGGATAAGGTGATGTCGCCGTGCTGTAGCCATAACCCGAGCCGCCGCCCCCGCCGCCGGCGAAATCACCGCCGTTGCCACCGCTGCCGCCGCCACCCGGCTCGCTGCTGCCGGAACCACCGCCCCCGCCGCCGCCAAAGCCGCCACTTCCACCGGGCTGGCTATAACCCGCGCCAGCGGTACCCGGGTTGGGGTCGCCCCCGCTTCCGCCGAACTGGTTCGTATTCTGGGCTCCCGGGGAATCAAGCCCGCCGCCGCCCCCGCCGCCGCCCCCGTCCAGGAACGCTGCTGTGGCCGAGGAGCCGCCTGCGCTGTCGATGCCGCCGCCCCCGCCGCCGCCAATATTGGTAGCCGCGGTGAAATCGGCACCGAGTCCGGCCTGCGCCGAGTTACCCTGGAAGGAGACATCGGTCAGGCTGGCGCTGCCGTCCATCACCAGCAGTCCCCCGCCGAGGCCGGCGCCCCCGCCGCCGCCGCGAATGTTTCCGCCAGCCCCACCTGTGGCATAGCCGTTTGCGATGACCATGTTGTTCAATACGATGTCGCCGCTGCGCAGCACGAATACCCGCACGACGCCGCCACCGGAAACCGTGTGGCCGTTGCCTTCGATGGTGTAGCTGTTGGAAATTGGCGGCAGGGCGCTGGTCAGCGTAATGTCGGCCGTGATGTTGATGGTATCCGGCGCGCTATTGGCTGAAATGATGGCGTCGCGAAGCTGCGTGGCATCGGACACGTCGATTACCGCGTGGGCCGACTGGCCGGCGGCCAGCAGGCCGGCGCTGATCAGCGCGATGGGCTGGCGTCTGGCGGGTCCCTGGCGAGAACGCATGACTCTTCCCCTGAGTTGAAATGTTAGTCCGCGCTAAATTTAACTCAGCCTTCTTAAATCGCAAAGCAAAGGATTGTATTTCTTGCTGATTAACCCTGCTGTTCAGGGTTCCGCCCAGCGCCGCACCAGGTTGTTATAGGTCTTCGCGAGCAGGTCGAATTCCCGGCATTTGCCCTGCTTCTGGAACACCCCTTCACGCGCCACGCTGAGGTCGTAGAGGATTTCCCGGGCGGCGGCTTCACGCACCCGGCTGTGAATCCAGGCGACGACCGCCAGCCGCTCGCCGCTGGTGACCGGCATCACCCGGTGCAGGGAAGTGGAGGGGTAGCAGATGATGGAGCGCGGCTTGAGCTTGAAGCGCAACTCGCCGCTGCCGGATTCGAAGGCCAGCTCGCCGCCGTCGTACTCGTCCGGGGCGCTGAGGAACAGGGTCATCGAGACGTCCGTGCGCCAGAGCACGTCGCCGCCCATCAGCGGGTCGTCGACGTGGAGGCCGTACTCCATGCCGGGTTTGTAGCGGCTGGTCATCAGCGAATGCAGCTGCTTGGGCTGTACCGCCGCGCGAAAGGGCTCGTGGCGCCGCAGCGCCTCCAGCACGACCTGCGTAATGGCGGGGATCGTCTCGCTGCCGAACTGTACCTGCTCGTTGCGTTTGACGGACTGTGCCGCGGCACCGGCCGTTTGCTTGCCATCGACGAATTCGGCGCTGGCAATATGGGCCAGGATCGCCTGGTGCTCTGCTTCCGTGATGACGTCGTCAAAGGTGAGGATCATGGTCGCTTGTTCCTGAGTTGTTCCACCCGGGCGAGCAGGCGCTCACGCTCTGCGCCGTCGCGCGCCAGTTGCGGCTGGTGGTGGTGTTGCAGATAGAGCTGGTAGAGCGCGTTGCGGTAAGCGTGTTCCGCAGTAACCGGGGTACTGTGGTCGCGTTCGGTGGCCACGCTTGCGGTGGCGGCAGGCGCGGGCAAGGTGTCGAGAATGTCGTCGAATCGCCGGACGAAGGACTCGAAGCTGTATTCGCGGCTGGCCACGATGTCTGCATAGGTGCGCCCGGTAAGCTCCGCCAGGTATTCGATATCCTCGAGCAGGTCGAGAACTTCATCCAGGTTGCTGCCGTCCTTCTTCAGCGGGATGTAGTGCCGGTGCGGTTCGAGTACGCCGCTGTAATTGCCCTCGAAGAGAATCAGCGCCGTCCTGGCGGCGATGAACTCGAACAGCTTGGGAGAGATCTGGTTCATGCGAACACCGATATTCTCCTCCTCGAAGCAAGCCTCCCGCGCTTCGACATACGTGAGCCGCGGGTTTTCCCGCATCAGGGCCTCGACGTTCCGGCGAATACTGCCGTCGATATCGAACACGTTTGCGCCGCTCTCCGTCCCCAGGGTCGCCCTGCCCGACTGGAGAAAGCGCACCCACTCGTGGCCGTAGAGCCGCTGCGTGGTCGACCACTCGATGTCCTCGGGCAGGTGGCGGCGCATGCAGGCGGCCTTGACCATCATGCCGATGTAGCACTTCTCGCGCCCCAGTTCGCCGTAGTAGAAGGGAAGCTGGTTGCCGCGGTAGATGACGTGGCGGGGGCGTTGCGCAAGCGGGCGCGTCCGGCTCAGTTGTTCCAGCGCGGGCGGAACATAGCCGGTCAGCACCGGGGTGAACTCGCACCCCGGGCAATCCCCGGGCGGGTAGACCCGGTCGATGTATTGCGGGGGCACACAGGTAAATACGCGGTCGATACCCAGCGAGCGAATCCGCTCCCGGACTGTCCCGGTGTGGTCGTACTCATCCTGGATGAACAGGATCTTGTAACCGCGAAACCGGCGAATATTTTCGTAAGTCTCTGCGGATACCGTCAGCTCGCCGAAGGCGACGCGCGCGCTGTAGTTGATGCACAGCACGTCAAAAGAGGAAAAGTCCCGCGGACAGGCCGCCAGGCGGGTGTGCAGTCCCGGCGTCGCCGCGGCGCTGGACGCATAGGTAATCCGGTGGCGGGAATACAGGTCGAACGATTCGCAGTAATCGAGGATCGTGTTGACGTAAAGATATCTCGCATCCAGCAGCATCAGGACGTTGAGTGGCCGGCCGGCCTCGGTCGGGGGAAGCTGCCCGCTGGTCCCGGGGGTGTCGCGCTGGTACATGTCAGTCCGCCTTGCCCGCGTGCCAAAGGCGCGAGAGCCGTCCGGCCCTTGCCCGCAACGCCTGCTTCAGCGCGGCCAGGCCCTGCGCAGGCTGCTGCGTCGGGGCTTTGGCCCGCGCCGCGATGGCCTTTTCCAGGGCGGCGATTTCCTTGCGCATGGCCTCCAGCCCTGCCGCCATGTCCGCTTCGGTTTCAAGCAGCCCCGCGATCATGTCATCCAGCCTGGCGTGTCGGGGGAGAGCCGGTGACGGCATCGCCGCAAGCGACCTGTCGCTCCAGGCGTGATTGGCGATAAAACGGCGGTCGCGCTGGACCTGCCAGTTGGGAACGCCCGGCATGAGTTCGTTGAGTAGGGCGTCGAGCAACAGTTGCCGGTTGTCCATGCGGCGCTCCATCAGCCGGGCATCGAGCCGCAGCACCCGGCCTGGCGCAAGCAATGGAGCGCTGGCGATATCCGCGGGTTCGTCGGCCAGGCAGGCTTTCAGGCCGGTGAATGCCGCGATGGCGGCCCGGTATCGGGCGGGGAATGCATCGGGGTCCAGGGTTGTGGCCTGCCCATCGAGAATGACGGCGTCGAACGCCGACAGGTCGACGCCGTCCTCGCTCGCGCCGGGTTCTTCCGGGGCGCCGGTGAGCCGCGCCCGTTGCACGCGGTGCCGTGAATGCCGGCAGAAATATTCCAGCGCCCGACCGCCCGGCGCCTGTGCCGCCTCGCTGCCGCCGCCATCGTGCCGTAGCACGAGAACCTCCAGTCGATGCGGGAAGAGCATGGACTTTGTGCGCGGCCTGGCGGTGCAGGCGGCGAAGGCCTCCTCGCACTGCTGGCGGCTCGCCGGGAGCTGCAGGCTCTGGCCAAAAAAGGCGTAGGTCGCCTCCATCCACTCCAGGTCTTCACCGGCCTCATACAGCAGCAGGTCCATGCAACGATCGAAGAACAGGCTGCGCTCCAGCATCAGCGGGTCTGCATCAAAGAAGGGCCGCTCCGGCCTGGCAAAAGATGGCGGGGATTCACGAAACTGCGGCGTAACGGCAAACACCCGCGCCGTGGCGAACATGCGCCGGGCCAGCGGGATGTAATCCGGATTGGTAAGCAGCAGTACCGGGGCACGTATGTTCAAGCCGTGCAGGGCCTGCATCAACGCGTGACCCTGCGCCGGCCCCGGTTCGGTGCAAAGCGAGACGACTGCATCCGCTAGCGCGGGACAGTGCTTCCCGACGCACGACGCCGGTGTTTCGGGCTGCGCCAGCAGAACCGGAAGGCCCTGGCCCAGGGAGGCGATCCAGGCAGGCAGGGCTTCACTACAGGCACCGGCAGACTCCGGATTGCCGAGCAGCACCACGCCGTCGTGGCCCGCGGGCAGGCTGTATTCCTGTAACAGTGACTGGTAAGTGTTGCTATCGGTAGTCATCGCCGCGATTCCACGAACGAACCGGGGATATCGCAAGACATGCTACCGGCCGCAGTTCCGATTTGCGTTACACTGTGCTGCGCGAAGCAGGTCACCGGAAGAGGTGGCCGACATGGATAACTCCGAAATGTGCTTGTACCAGGCCATCGCATGATAACTGCTAAAGCGGTGGCTGAGAAACTCACCCTCCAGGGGGCAGAACATCACTACGTGGATCAGGGCGGGGGATGATTACCCGGACGAGCCGGGCAATCAGTTTATGCTGGAAGCGACGGTATGTGTGGAATAGGGGGTGCGGTCAGCCTGCGGGGCGCGGCGGTTGCCGGGCTCGGGCGCGTACTCGATGTCATGGACGAGTTGCAGCGCCATCGCGGGCCGGATGGGTCCGGGCAGTGGATGTCCGGGGAAGGCCATGTCGGCCTGATGCACCGCCGGCTCGCCGTCATCGATACGGGCGCGGCGGGCCACCAGCCCATGCACGGGGCGGGCGGCACTGTCATCACCTTCAATGGGGAAATCTACAACTACCGGGAACTCACCAGTGAGCTGAAGCACCGCTGGCAGTTCAGGAGCGCATCCGACACCGAGCGTATTCTCGCCGCTTACGGGGAGCGCGGCACGGATTGCCTGGATTCCCTGCGGGGAATGTTTGCCTTCGCAATCTGGGATGCGAACAGGCGGCAGTTGTTCTGCGCGCGGGACCGCTTCGGCATCAAGCCCTTTTACTACTGTGTTGTCGACGGCGTGTTTTATTTCGCCTCTGAGGCGAAGGCGCTGGTGCCCCTGCTGCCCGAGGTGAAGACAGACGAATCCGCCCTGGCGGAATACCTCACCTTCCAGTACACCATCGGGGAAAAGACGCTGTTTTCCGGCATCCGGCAACTGTTGCCCGGGCATGCGCTGCTGGTCAGGAATGGCGAGGTCACCGTGTGGCGATACTGGGACGTTCACTACGAGATCGACTTCGACCACAGTCCGGCCTACTTCTACGGCCAGTTGCAGGAGCGGCTGTCCGAGGCGGTGGCGCTGAACCTGCGCAGCGATGTCGAGGTCGGCTGCTACCTGTCCGGCGGCATAGACTCCAGCCTGGTGTATGCCATGGCCGCCGGCTCGGGCGAGGTGCGCAAGGGGTTTCACGGCCGGTTCAGGGGCCTCGAAGGGTTCGATGAAAGTCGCCATGCCCACAGCGTGACAGCCGCCGCGGGGGGCGAACTGCACTGCCTGGATATCACCGCGGATGACTTCCGGCAGAATATCGAAGACATCGTCTATCACCTGGACTTCCCCGTTGCCGGGCCCGGTTCGTTCCCGCAGTTCATGACATCCAGGCTGGCGTCGAGCCAGCTCAAGGTCGTGCTGGGAGGCCAGGGCGGGGACGAGATGTTCGGCGGCTACGCCCGCTACCTGGTGGCCTACCTGGAGCAGTGCCTGCGCGCCGCCATCGACGGCACCTATCGCAACGGCAGCTACGTCGTCACCATCGAGTCCATCGTGCCCAACCTCGGCCTGTTGCGCGAATACAAGCCGCTGATGAAGCAGTTCTGGAGCGAGGGCCTGTTCGACCCGATGGACAGCCGCTACTTCCGCCTGATCGACCGCTCCACGGACCTGACCAACGAGGTCGACCGGGATGTCCTGCAGCGCGAGCGGGTGTACGCGGATTTCTGCCAGGTCTTCAACAACTCGCGAAATGTGCAGAAAGAGGCGTATTTCGACCGCATGACACATTTCGATTTCAAGTGCCTGTTGCCAGCCCTGCTGCAGGTCGAGGACAGGATGAGCATGGCCCACGGCATCGAGAGCCGCGTGCCGCTGCTCGACCACCCGCTGGTGGAATTCGCGGCCACCGTCCCGGCTGACGTGAAGTTTCGCGACGGCACGATGAAGCACATGCTCAAGCACGCGTTTGCGGATATGCTTCCCGGCAGCGTGCTGGAGCGGCGGGACAAGATGGGCTTCCCCGTGCCCCTGGTGGACTGGTTCAGGGGGGAACTCAGGGACTACGTCATGGATGTCTTCAGTGACATGGCGGGAAAACACCGGCCGTATTTCAATGCCGATGCCATTCGCAAGAACCTCGACGGGGAGGCCGCGTTCTCCAGGAAGACCTGGGGGTTGTTGAGCCTGGAACTCTGGCACCAGAGGTTTCACGACCGGGGCGCGCACTACCGGCAGATGCTGAAGGCCGGCCAATGACAGAATCATGCAATTGAGGAGCAGGCAGTGAAAATCTTTGTAACCGGGGGTCTCGGCCAGATTGGCTCGCACGTCATCGAGGAACTGCTAAGCAGGGGCGACCAGGTGCTGACCATAGACAACCTCGCTACCGGCAGGCGTGAACACCTGGCGCAGCACGACAAGCTGGAGGTGGTGATCGGCACCATTGCCGATCGCGAGCTGGTGAACGAGCTGATGGAGCGCTTCAGTCCCGATGTCGTGGTGCACGCCGCCGCTTCCTACAAGGACCCGGCGGACTGGTACAACGACACCCTGACCAACTGCGTGGGCGGGGCCAACGTGATCGACGCCGCCAGGCGGTTTGGCACCGGCAGGTTCATCTACTTCCAGACAGCCCTCTGCTACGGGCAGAAACCGCTGGAGCAGCCGATTACGCTCAACCACCCGCGGGTGCCATCGGGCAGCAGCTACGCCATATCCAAAACCACCAACGAAATGTACCTCGAGCTCTCCGGCATGGACTTCGTCAGTTTTCGGCTGGCCAATGTCATCGGCCCGAGAAACGTGGCGGGGCCGCTCCCGATCTTTTTCCAGCGACTGAAAAACGGCCAGACCTGCTTCGTCACCCGGTCGCGGCGGGATTTCGTTTTTGTAAAAGACCTCGCGAGGGTTGTGCTGAAGGCCTGCGACGGTACCGGCAGGGGCTTCTACCATTTTTCGTCCGGGTCGGACGTGGCGATCATCGAACTCTACGACCATGTGGCCGCCGCCATGGGGCTCGACCCGATACCGGCGCCGGACATCCGCGATATCGGCCCGGACGACGTCGCTTCGATCCTGCTGGATCCCAGCCACACATTCGAGGATTTCGGCCCCGTCGAATTCACTCCCATCGAGCAGACCGTCAGGAGCGCCATCGAGTACTACCAGCAGCACGGCACCCTCGGCGAATACACACACCTGAAGGTCGAGGGAGTGGGAGCCGCCAGGTGAGGGTGCTCATTACCGGCGGCGCGGGCTGCCTGGGATCCAATATCGCCGAGGCCCTGTGCCGGCAAGGGGTCGAGCTGTGTGTCATCGATAACTTCGCCACCAGCAGGCGGCAGCTGGTGGAGCAGGTTCCCGGGGTGCTGGTGGTGGAGGGCTCGGTTGCCGACGCGGCCCTGGTGGCGAAAACATTCGCGGATTTCCGGCCTTCACACGTCATCCATAGCGCCGCGTCCTACAAGGATCCCATGGACTGGACCGGGGATGCGCAGACCAACGTCCTCGGCAGCATCAATGTGGCGGACGCATCCGCTGCCGTGGGCGTCAGGCAGGTCATCAACTTCCAGACCACGCTGTGTTATGGCCGACCGCGCAGCGTGCCGATTCCCGTCGACCATCCGCTGGACCCGGTGGGCAGTTACGGCATTTCGAAGACCGCCGGCGAAAGCTACCTGCTGCAGTCGGAGGTGCCGGTAGTTTCGCTGCGCATCGCCAATGTGTGCGGGCCCAGGTTGTCGATAGGGCCCATTCCCACTTTCTACAAGCGCCTGAAATCCGGCCTGCCCTGCTTCTGCACGAGGTCGGTTCGCGACTTCCTGGACATGCAGGATTTCCTCGACCTGCTCGCAACCGTGTTGCAACTTGAGCAGGCCCACACCGGTTGTTTCAACGTCTCCAGCGGCGAGGGGCATTCCATTGCCGAGGTGTTCCGCGAAGTGGCGACCTACCTGGGTACGCCCGAAGTGGCGGTGGATGAGGTCGACCCGGGTGAAGACGATGTGCCCGTTGTCGTACTCGATCCCTCGCAGACCGAGGCGCGCCTGGGCTGGAAGGCGCGGGTATCCTTCGCCGAGACCATTCGCAAACAACTGGCGTGGTACGACGCGCACGGTGTAGAGGCCATCTACAGCCACCTCAAACCCGTGCCCGCGCAGCGCGAGGCGTAGCAGCCATGCAGGAAGGCGCCGCTACAGGCCGGGATATCGACAGCGCAAATTCGATCTTCTGGAACGAATTGTGCGGCACCTCGCTGGCGCGCGCACTGGGGATAACAGACGACCGGGCCGAGTCGCTGGATCGCTTCGATCGCTGGTACTTCGATTACTACCCCTACCTGGTGGATGAGATTCCCTTCGGCCAGGTCGCCGGTGAGCGCATCCTGGAAGTAGGCCCGGGCTACGGCAGCGTGGCGGGTCGATTGCTGCGCGCCGGTGCGCAACTCACCGTACTCGACATCGCGAGCGGCCCGGTGTCCATGGTTGCGCACCGCGCGCGACTTCTCGGGGTAAACTGCCTGCCCCTGCAGGCGAGCATCCTCGACGCGCCGCTGGCCGGGCAGTCCTTTGATCGCATCGTGGCGATCGGCGCCTACCACCATACCGGCGATACCTCGCGGGCGCTGGCCGAAACATTCCGCCTGCTTCGCCCGGGCGGGACAGCGCACGTGATGGTCTACAACGCCTACAGCCATCGGCGCTGGAGCCAGGACCCGGCTGCGACCTGCCGGCGCTGGTGGGCGGACAAGGTGCTCCGGTCCGGCCTGTACAGCGGCGCGGAGAGTGAGCGCAGCCAATACGATACCGACACCAGTGGCAGGGCGGCCCCGCACACGGATTTCTTTTCGGCCTCCCAGTTGCGTCGAATGACCAGGGAGTGGGCGGGCTTTCATTACCGCAGGCGCAACGTCGACTTCCAGGGCCCACTGCGCCGCCTCGGGCGCAACGCGACGATGAAAATCTTCGGTCGCGCTATCGGTCTCGATATCTACCTCACGCTGGGAAAGTAGGCCCGGGCTCTACCGGCTTTGACATAGCCCCCCGTAGATGCTGCAATTCCGGTCCGAATCAACGTGGGAAAATCGGTGCCAGTCGCCGTGTACACAGTCGCGCCAGGATGCGTATTCTTATAATTTCGTACTATTTTCCCCCGGTGAAGTCGGTCGCATCCGCAAGAATCAGGGGCTTTGCCGTACACCTCCAGGAATTGGGCCACGAGGTCGAAGTGCTGACGGCCGGCGCCCCCTCGTGTGAGCCGCCGGTCGACGGGATCGCTGTGCACCGGGTGCAGCCCGGATCGCTGGATTTTCTCGAGTCGAAACTCGCCTTCCTCAGAAGTGAAAACCTCGCCGCCGCGAGGGCGCGGGCGCCGCAAAAAAAGCCGGGAATGCTGGAACGGCTGAACCGCTTCCGCATCAGGCGCGGACTGGGTTATCTCGGCCGCATGCCGGACCTGACCGACCTGTGGTATCTCTCGGCGAAAAGCTGGCTGAAGCAAAGTGGCAAGGTGTGGGACTGTGTGATCTGCAGCTATGCACCCTACTCGTCGGTGTTGCTCGGTATGTACGCCAGGCAACACGGCCATTGTCGTATGCTGGTAACGGATTTCCGTGACCTGTGGTCGCGGCACCACCTGTTCAGGGGGCTGTTCCCGTTCACCGTGATCGAGCGGCGGTTGGAACGTAAAGTCCTGGCCGCCTCCGACCTGGTCACCACCGTGTCCGAGGAGCTTCGGCAGGAAATCGAAAAACTCGCCGGCGATGCAAATGTGCTGGTCATCAGCAACGGTTTCGAACCCGCCGCTGGCGGCGGTGTAGCCGGCGATGGGGACGGCAGCGTGATCCGCCTCGTGTATACCGGAACCGTGTATCCCGAATTCCAGGACATCCACCCGCTGCTGAATGCGCTCAGCCAGCTCGAGCGGGATTGTGATGAGGGGGCGAGGCCGGTCAGCCTGGTGCTGGCCGGCGGAGGCGGCGACAAAATCGTCGACATCGCAGCCCAACAGGGCGCCACCGACCAGGTGGCATACAGCGGGAACCTCGATTACGCGGACGCCATCGCCCTGCAACAATGCGCGGACTTCCTGTTGTACATCGATTTTTCCGGCCTCGACTACGACGGGGTCATTCCCACCAAGCTGTTCGAGTATGCCGGCGGTGCCCTGCCAGTGCTGTTCCTGCACGACAGCGGAAAATCCAGCGCCGCCCGTTTCATGGAGCAATGTGGGACCGCGATTTTTGTGCCCAACGACGCAGGGGCAATAGTGGAGTTCTTTCGCCGCTATCGCCGCGACAAATCACTGGCAGGTATCGAGCCGGACGAGGCGTTCATCGCGCAGTACACGCGGCAGAACCAGACCCGGATTCTGGAACAGGCCATGTCGCGTGAGTTCGGGATGCTGGAAGACTGAGCGGCGTCGCCGGCAGCCGGCAACCTACAGGCTGAGCGACCGGACGTGCCGGATGATTTCGGTTTTTTCCTGCCCGTGTTGTTCCGTGCAGATAATCGTTTTGGCGTCGAGAATCTTCTGCACGCTGTTGAGCGCGCCCCACTGCCCCTTGATGCTGACGATGGAACCGTCCTCGAGCAGGGTGTTGTACACCCGCCCGCTGGCGCTGACGACCTTGTTGTACCCCTGGCTGTCCAGCAGGGCATTGCGCTCGATATCGAAGAGCTTCCAGTCGATCCTGTCGAGAATTTCCCGGGAGTACATCCGTCCGGCCCCCAGCAGGATGTGGTGCGCGGCGTTCTTGTACGACACGCGCCAGACTTTCCAGTGCTCAGGCTCGACCTTCTTCTCGACCGAGACCATGTACCATGTCCTCGGGCCGGCCAGGGCAGGCCTGAGGAAGCTCTGGTCGGCCAGGATCCTGAAATTGTTTTCGATAAACCCCGGGGTCACGTAATCGTCGGAGCCGACGATCATCAGGGCGGCCGGGTTCAGCAGCCTCGCGTGCTCGACCGCGTGCTGCCACTTGCGCCCCAGGGGCTTGTTCGCGCAGCGCACATAACCCACCTGCGGGTATGCCGCCTGCATCTCGCTGGCAAACTGCTCGTCCTCGGGGGTGGAACAGGCCAGCACGACACCCAGCCTGAGCGTGGTTTTCTCGCACATGTCGGAGACGATGAAGCGCAAAACGTCGTGCCTGCCGAGGAAGGCGATGATCACCAGCACGTCGTATTCCCCGGTGAATCCCGGCGGTGGATGCCAGTGCACCGCCTGGTCGGCTTCGTCTGCAACCTCGGCCTCCCGGGGGGCGTCGGGAGGGGGGCCGTAGCCCTCGATGCCCAGGATTCGAAACAGAAACAGCACCATGCCTGCCAGCACGTCGCGTAGCTTGCGCAGGAAGGGGTGTTTGGTGGCCATCCGCTCCACAAATTCGACGGTAGACCAGAAAGCCTTGCCCAACAGGCGCCTGGGGCTGAAACCGGCAGCATTCCCCGCCGATGTTTCGGCGGGGGCGATGTAGCCGGGCTGGTCCACTGTACCGAGGAGAGAGCTGAACGTGGATTTGTTGCGATAGAAGTCGTTCAGCTGAATCTCCGGCGAGTGGTCGTCGATGGAGATCTTCTGTTCGTAGCCGAATGCCTCGCACAGTTCACTGCCATCGATGGAGTGAGCCTCATCCACGTATTTGCGCAACTCGCTTCCGGCGGCAGTGGTCGCGCGCAACAGTTCCAGTCGCTGCTCGCTGAGCCGGTCCTTCCAGTTGTCGCAGACGGCCGCGTCGAGGCTGTCCAGCGGGGTGCGTTGCCAGTGCGATGCCGCGGCACTACCCGGCCCCGGGAGGTGTCGTTGCGCATCGCCACCGCGATCGCGCTCCCACTGGCGCATGGCGGCGATATCGTTTTCGACTCCGAGGAAGGTGCAGATACTCGTGAGTTGCTGCTCGGTATTGCGCAGCAGTCGCTCGAACCTGATCAGGCAGGTTTTGGCGGCAATTTTTGTGTCCCTGAGCAGGAAGTGCACCAGCGCAAGCTCGAAAACGGTCTTCTTGATGGCGGTCTGCTCGCTCACGCCGCGCCTGACCAGAGAGTCCACGACCGCCAGCGGATGGCGCACGAGCAACATGCCGCCGTGGCCGGTGAAGTTTCCGAGGGCGGCGCTGTAGCCGTAAATGTTTGTCGGCGAGTTCTCCACCCAGAACTGGTTGCCACTGGGCCTTAACCGGCGTTCGGCGAGTTTTTCGAACAGCGCTGGCAGGTTCCCGGCACTGCCTGCCAGGGTTTGGAGCTTGGCCCTGTCGCTGCCGTAATACTCCAGGTTCCACGACGGGCAACTGGACCAGGGCAGGCCCCAGTCGATTTCAGCGTTGCTGAACAGCGCCTGGTTGAGCCGTTCGGTAGTCAGGCCGCCAGGCTCGAGCAGGCCGCGATGGGAGAAAAAGGACAGCTCGGGACCGCAGGTGATCGCCGGGTGGGAATTGAGCATCAAGCGCAGGATCGTCGATCCGGAACCGGAGAGCCCGCCGGCGACGATACCCCTGAATTTTGGCTGTTTCACGGCAGTTGCACCCGGCCCGAGTCGACCCATTCGTCACACCAGACGGCGAGGGCGCCGGCTGCCCAGTGGAGGTATTGCACGTCCCTGCCGGGGTTCTTTTCGAGTTTTTCCGTGGAGAGCATGCCCATCTCCCGCAGCCTGTCGACGGCCTGGATCGCGGACCGGCGCCTGTCGAACGCCACCTCGGGAGGAAGGCTGAAGCCGGCTTTGGGCCGGTTCCACAGCATCGGGCTGAAGCCGTATTTTCGCAGGAGTTTCTTCAGCGGTACCTTGCGACCGAAGTCCGCGGCAACCAGCTGGTTTGCATCCATGCTCAGGGCGCACTCGACAAGCTCGTGGTCCAGGAATGGCACCCTGACCTCGATCGAGCTGGCCATGCTGGAAAAATCCAGCGTCGGGTTCAGGTCGAAGGCCACGTAGCTCATCAGTTCGAGCCACCTGTAGCGGGCCGACTCGGGAAACTCGGCGTCCAGCCCGGTAATGCCGTACTCTTCCTGGACCGAGTAGTCCTCGCCGGGGCTGTAGAGGGTTTTGAACGCCGCCGGGTTGCGGAATATATGGTTGGTGTGGTGCGCCGCCGCGTCTTCGACATACTTTTCGTAGAACACCGCGGGAATGCAGTCCGGCCGGAGTTCCGGTGTCGGCGTTCGCCAGTAACCGTGGAACAGCTCGTCCGCCCCGTTGGCGCTGAAGGCCACCTTGAACCCGGATTGGGCAATCAGCCCGGAGACGACCGACGGAATCGGGCTGCTCGCGGAGACCTCGCCGCTGGACCGGCTGTACAGGCGCAGCTGGCTCTGGAAATCGTCGGCAGCATCCGCGCGCCCGACCTTGAGTTCGACTCCCAGGAAGTTCGCCACGTACTCCGCGTACTCGCGTTCCTCGCTGTCGAGGTGAAAACAGGTCACGTCCGAGAGCACCGACGCCATCAGCGAGGAGTCGACCCCACCGCTGAGAAACACCGCCGATGGTACGTGACTTTCCTTTTGCAGCGCGATGCTGCTGACGATCTGTTCCGCGATATCGCTCCCGGTAAAGCGGGGCCGCCAGTAGGTTTCCCCTTCGAGCCCGCGGTCCGGTTCGATGGTCAGCTTCTGTGCGGGCAGGACCCGGGTGATCCCCTCGAACAAGGTGTGGGTGCCCGCAGGCGCTCCCAGGGAGAAGAAGGAATACAGGCCCCTGACATCGAGGTCCCAGCGCTTCCTGAAAGTGCGCGCAATCGCCGCGGGTGTCGATGCAAACACCAGCACACCCTCTGCGGGGTCGTAAAAAAAGTAGAGCGGCTTGATGCCGAGGCGATCCCTGACCAGGTGCAGTCGGCGCGCGCGCTTTTCGTAGGCGGCGATGGCGAACATGCCGTTGAGCTTTTCCAGGGCGGCATCCAGGCCGAACAGCTCGATGGATTTGGCCAGTACTTCCGTATCGCTATCGGTTTCCAGCGGGATGTGCCTCGCGCGCAGCGTCTCCCGCAAAGCCCGGAAATTGTAGATTTCACCGTTGAAGGAGATGACCCAGTTCTCTGTCACGTAGGGCTGGCTCGCCGCAGCGTTCAGGGGGTCCATGATGGCCAGCCGCGTATGGCCGAGCACCAGGTGATCGTCCATCCAGACACCGGCGGAGTCCGGGCCGCGGTCCGCCTGGTGCCGGTTCATCGCCTCGACCAGCTCCCGGTCCGGCGCCCAAACGCCGGCTGTCCTGAATATTCCCGCTATACCGCACATAGACTGATGAGCTCCGCTCAGGCCACCTTTCCGGTTTGAATGAATTTTTCGTACTCGGGGACAATCACCTTCGGATCACCTTCCTTGAGTATCCTGCCACCCTCCAGCCAGATCACCCGCTGGCACATCTTTTCGACCTGGACCCCCGAGTGGGACACCAGTACCACGGTTTGCCTGGAGCTGACCCGGTCCGAGATGGCGGTCTCGGCCTTCACCCGGAACTGCGCGTCGCCGACGGAAAGTACCTCGTCTATCAGCAGCACGTCCGAGTGCATGGTGATCGCCACCGCAAAGCCCAGCCGCGAGCGCATGCCGGTGCTGTAGGTTTTCATCGGCTCGTCGAAGAAGCTGCCCAGCTCGGAGAACTCCCGGATGGCGCCGATGCGGGATTTGGCCTCGCTGTAGCTGAAGCCGAGGAACATCGCTGAAAGCAGGGCGTTGTCCTCGCCGCTCAGGTCGAGGTCGAAGCCCACCCCCAGGGCCAGCAGCGAGACTTTCTTCCCGTCGCGTATTACCCGGCCGGAATCCGGCGCGTAGATACCGGCCAGCACCTTCAGCAGCGTGGATTTCCCGCAGCCGTTGCGGCCAATCACGCCGAGCGTCTCGCCTTCGTTGACCTCGAAGCTGACGCCGGAGAGGGCGTCGAAATAGGAGTGGGAGAACAGCCTGTTCCTGACGCGATAGCGGACACCTACATTCTCAACGATCATCGCGATAGCCGTCGCTCATTCCAGTACCAGCCGGGCGTAGCGGGAGTCGTTGCGGTGCAATATCCACGAAAACAGGCAGAGAAAGCACACCGAGACCAGCGATATCAGCAGCAGGGCCGTCCAGTCCGGCCAGGCGTTGTCGATGATCACCTCCCGGTACAGGCGGATGATGTTTGCTATCGGGTTCATCAGGAAGATGGCCTGGTGCTCCTCCAGCAGGACATCCTTGTAGCTGTAGAAGATGCCGCTGCCGTACATCATCAACAGCAGCGCGGTGGACACCAGGAAGCGCAGGTCGGGTATGAAGGGAACGACCATGGCGACGAAAATCGCGACCGTTGCATTCACCAGCAACTGCACCAGCACGAGGGCCGGGATCGCCAGCCAGGTGAGATGCAGCGGCATGCCGTAGAGAATGACGAACACCAGGAACAGGGCAATGGTGATCAGCGCCTTGAACAGGTCCTGGAAGATAACCACCAGGGGAAAGAAGACCTTCGGGATGTAAATCTGGTTGATCAGGCCGGCGCCGCTCCTGATGCACATGGAGCAGTTGGACACCGACTTGGAAAACCACTGGAAGGGAATCAGGCCGCACAGCAGGAACACCACGAAATGTTCCGTGCCGCGGTTCAGGAATACGCTGAATACCACGTACAGGACGATCACCAGCAGCGCGGGCTCCAGCAGCCACCAGAGGAAACTCAGGTAAGTTCTCGAGGCCTCTGCCTTGAGGTTCATGCGAACCTTCACGGCAAGCAACTCTACGAAGCTTCTGGCCTCGAAGCGCATCCCGGACACGCTCTACTGCCCGACCCGGTACGACCGCAAGGTGAATGCCCTTTGTTCCGCCCGCCCTGTGTGCCGGGGCGTGACGCCGCCTGCCGCTATCGTTGACGCGAAATTGACCAAGTGAAAAATTCCTTTTAAAACAGCAGGATAAGGATTTTTATCGTTTCGCGATTATAAGGCATGCTGCGGGCCCGTTGCCATTCAATAGGGCAATTTTATCCAGGATCGCGGCAGCCGCTAGCGTAGCGGGGTCACAGGAGTCGCCCGCTACCCGGGCGAATCTTCTGCCGCTGAACAGCCCCTCACCAGACGGGCCGGCCTTCCGGCCAGCCCACGTACTGCCAGGCCTCCGGGCTCTTCCAGGTGAATTCGACGTAGTGGCCCAGCACCTGCCTGCCGTCGAGGTACACGAACACCAGGCTGGGGATCTCGCCCTTGATGCTGAGCGGGCCCTCGAAGGCCAGTGGCAGTCCGAGCTTCGCGATTTCCTCCCGCATGGCCGGCTCGTCGTCCCGGCGCAGGGAGATATGGTGGAAGCGCGGCACCGCGTCGCCGGGGTCCGCGGGCAGCATGTTGAGATAGGGCTCGATGTAGCCGGAGACGGGTTCGATGATCTCGATGTTCAGGCCGCCCGCCCAGAACGATGCGACCCGGGTCACCAGCGGCTGCTCGCCGCCGGGGGTGTTCACGGTCATGTCCGGGTCGAAGCGGTCGAACTTCTCGATACCGAACCGGTCCGACACCAGCTCCATGGCCTTGTCGAGGTTGTGGGTGACATAGGCATTCTGCATGTGTCCGCGCAAGAACATGGGGGCGCTCCCGTAATTCCCCCTGCCTGGGCAGGGCGTTTATTAATAAAACAACGTTTCGTATTTTAACATGCTTTGCCGTGACGAGGAACGCTGCGGGTAACTCTGGCAGAATACGGGACGCGCCATCCAGGGCGACAGTGTGTTTATCCGGGGGAATACCGCCGCCGGTGACGGCAAACCGAGGAAAGTGTTATGAGATCAATCGCGATGGTGATGCTGGTGCTGGGCTTGCCCGCGGCCGCACTCGCCGCAGAAGGCAGCAACTGGGACAAGGCGAAGGAGTCCAGCGGCGAAGTCTGGGACAAGACCAAAGAGGCCTCCGGCCACGCCTGGGAGGCGACCAGGGAAACCTCCGGCAAGGCCTGGGAAGCCACCAAAGACGGCAGTGAAAAAGCCTGGGACGCGACGAAGGAAACCTCCGGCAAGGCGTGGGATGCCACCAGGGAAGGCAGCGAGAAAGCCTGGGATGCGACCAAAGAGGGCAGTGAAAAGGCCTGGGACGCTACCAGGAAAGCCGTAGGGTCTGACGACTGAACTCCGCCGCGGGCGGCTGCGGGTCGTCCATTCACAACACCCACAGCGTAACCGGGAGCCGCCGGTGGTCAGGAGGCGTTGCGAGCCCGCTACCCGCAGCGGTTCCTGTCAGCGCACGCTGTAGTCCCTGCCCTCGAGGCAGGCACGCATGGCGCGCTGGTAGTCCTCGCGCTTCCGGCTGGCCTCGGCGGCGCCGAGGTTGGTGGGCGGCTGCGTGGGATCGTACTGGGTCTGGTTGCGGCTCCAGACGTGGCACTGGTAGCGGTCCTCGGCGACCTGAGCGTCGGTCTGGCCCTTTTTCGGGTAAACGAACAGCTCATCGCCCACCAGCGGCAGCTGCTGGGTATCGGCGCCGGCGGGCGGCTGCACGACCTCGTAACCGTTACTCTGGGGGCGCCACGCGTAGTAGACATCGTTGGCGTAATAGTAGGGAACGCCAGCCAGCCAGATCGTCGTGTAGTAGGGCGGCAGGATCGGTACGAAGATGCCGATGGGCGGCGCGATCACCTGGAACTGGGCACCGGCGGAGCGGTACCAGATTCCACTGTAATAAAAATACGGCACATTGTGGTAGACGATACGCACGTAGTGAGAGGGAATGTGCGGCGCGATGTACCCGGGCCGCGGATAGTAGCGGTCGTGGTGGTAGCGGTCGTCGTAGCGGTAGAAGTCGCCGGGCGGCTTCGGGCGGGACTGGACCGGCGCGGGCCTGGCGTGGTCCGCGGCCGGCCTGCCGTCGTTTTTCCCCGGGTGGCCGCCGCCGGGTTGCGCCATGCCGTACGGGGCGTAGAGGATTATTGCGGCAGCCAGCGCTGCTACCGCGGTCTTGCCTGAGCTCAATAACTGTTTCATGGCAGATATCCGATATTCCCAACCCATTCCCCGTTGATCAACGGACGACGTAGCCCCTGCCTTCGAGACAGGCGGTCATGGCCCTGCGGTAATCCCGCGCCAGCATATCGACACGCGCGTACTCCTCTGCGTTCGCCTGCTCGGTCATTTTTTGCGCCTGTGCCTGCCTGTTCGCGTCCACGGCGGTTCCGATAATGGCGCCGGTGATGGCGCCAAACACAGCGCCTTCTTCACGGCTGCCGTGGCCGGCGAGAATGGAGCCGGCTACCGCACCGGTGACCGCGCCCGCGGCGGTGCCGGTCCCGGGCGGCGGCTCCGCTACCACCTCGACCCGCTGGTGGGGGGCCAACTGGGCAACCGAGGGGTCGAAGCCGGACTGTCTTACCGCCCACAGGTAGCACTCGTAGCGGTCCTTGTCCTGCTGTTCCGCGCTCTGGCCCCGGGTCGGGTAGAAGTAGATCCTGGTGGCTTCCAGCTGGGTGGTGACCGGTACAGGTGCCGGTGCCGTAGTGGTCCGGTAGGTGGCGGGAGCGCAGGCGCACAACTGCAGGCAGGCGACTACCGCAAGCAGGGCCTGTGTAGCGGTTATGTTCCGGGGACTACTGTTCACGAGCATGGCCTGGCTCCTCAAAACAAGGCTTACTTTCGCCCCGATATGTCCTGTGCGAAATGATCTTCGTCAATAATGCGCGGGTCAGTGCTTGACCAGCTTGCCATCCGCCATGATCACCGAGAGCTTCTCCCCGTTCCGGGCCAGGAGGTCGATATCCTCCAGCGGGTTGCCATCGACGACCAGGATGTCGGCAAAGGCCCCCGGCCTGATACAGCCCAGCCTGCCTTCCTGGCCCAGCAGTTTCGCGTTTACGGAGGTTGCCGAGCGCAGGATGTCGATGGGCTCCAGCACCTCGCTGCGGATCGTGAACTCGGTGCACTGGCGGGTGTGCATCTCGCCCAGCAGGTCGGTGCCGAACCCCATCTGCACGCCGGCCTTTTTCATGACCTCAAGCCCGGTCAAGGCGTCGTCGATGACCTGGTGCAGCTTTCGCATGCCGACTTCAGAGACACCGTGAGCGGGACCGAGGTCCTTCAATGCGAATATCGTGGCCATTGTCGGTACGACAAAGGCGCTTTTCTCCGCGGCCAGCTTCGCTGTCGCCTCGGTGATGAGTGTGCCGTGTTCGATCGAGCGCACGCCGTACTCGAGGCAGCGCCTGATCGCGACATCCGGGTGGCAGTGCGCGGCGGCGTACTTGCCCTGGCGCTCGCACTCTTCCACGATGGCGCGAATCTCTTCCTCTGAATACTGCGCGTATTCCAGCGGGTCGGAGGGCGAGAGCACGCCGCCGGACCCCATGATCTTGATGTGGTGGGCGCCCTTGCGCAGTTCCTCCCGCACGGCCTTGCGGCAGGCATCGACGCCATCCGCGAGGATAGACAGGCCCTGCTGCTCGGCGCCGCAGGCGCAGAGGTCCGTGGGCGTGTCGGGCGAGCGGAAATCCCCGTGCCCGCCGGTCTGTGACAGCGCCAGCCCACCGTAAAAAAAGCGGGGTCCGGACAGGAAGCCGTCCCTCAGGGCCATGGCGAGCCCGTGGTCGCCTCCCGCAACGTCCCTGAGCGTGGTGAAACCGCAGGACAGGGCGTGCTGCATGAAGCGCGCACCGTAGTGCGCTACGTAGCTCATCGGGGGCGGCGGCAAGGTGAGTGCGGGGGACGGGATGTAGACGTGGATGTGGGCGTCGATCAGGCCGGGCATCAGGGTTTTGCCGGCGCAATCTATCACCTGCGCATCCGGGGCTGTCAGTGAACTATCGCTGACTTCCTTTATGGTATTGCCTTCGACGAGTACGCAGGCATTCTCTGTGGGTTCTGCTGACGAGCCATCAAACAGCGTGGCATTGCGGAAAAGTGTGAGGGTCATCTGGTTATCCCGGGATGGCACGCAAATGTACGCCCCGATCAGTATAGAACGGCTCGATGGTATTGCCCCTGGATGGATGCCAGAGGAAAAGTCACTGCATCGCGGCTCTTGCCGCCTGGACCTCTTCCTCAGTTACCACCAACACCTCACCGCCCCAACTGTTGGTGATGTACGCGATGATGGCCACGATTTCCCTGTCGGTCAGGAAATCGAGCGAAGGCATGAGCGTTTGATCCTTGTCTCCAGCCCCCTCGCGATGGGCGCTGCGCCCGCTCAGGATGGTCTGGATCAGCAGCGATTTGTCCTGCAGCAGGGCGGGATTGTGCAGCGAAGGATAGAGCCCCCCCTCACCCTCGCCATTTTCCTGGTGACACCTGGCACAGACATCCGCGAAGACCTGTGAGCCCAGGGCAATATCATCGCGAATCTCCTGTTCGGTGGCGGACGCCGGCAGGGAAAAAAGCAGTGAGGCCAGGCCCAGGGCCTGGGCAATTCTGGAAGTTGGCAATGCTGCATCCTCTAGAGACTATCGCTGGATGCGCCGAGTATAGGATAAATCCGCCGGCCGGGAGAGGCGTCGAAGCGAAGCCAGTCTCGAAAGGCGCTGCTTTTGTGAGGCGCGTCTACGGCCCGTCGACCGTAACCACGGCAGACAGTGGAAGGTCCCCGGACGAGGAGCCGACCTCCAGTCGGTAGTCGGTTGGTTCGACGACCCAGCCGCCGGATTCGACATCGTAGTAGGCGAGATCGGCGATCGGGAAATCGAAAGAGACTGTCTTTTTGACACCCGCGGAAAGCGCGACCTGCGTGAAAGCCTTCAATTCCCGCGGCGCCCGTATTACCGGGGACGAAACCGCGCCCGTGTAAAGCTGTACCGTCTCGATGGCATCTGTGGCGCCGGTATTCTCGACATCGAGCTGTACCGTAATCGTGTCGCCGGCAGCGACCCTGGTGGATGAGAGCACCAGGTCCGAGTAGGCAAAGCTGGTGTACGTGAGACCGAAGCCGAAGGGAAAGAGGGGGGCGGTGCCCTCGTGTTGCAGGTGACGGTAGCCATGGAAGTAGCCGTAGGCGACGGTGTCAGAGACATTGTCGAAGGGCTGCAAATCCGCTTCCGCGCGGGGGAAGGAGATGGGCAGCCTGCCGCTGGGGGCCACCTCGCCGAAAAGAATATCGGCGATGGCATTGCCGCCCTCGATGCCCGGGTACCAGGCCATGAGGACGGCATCGACCGAATCCAGCCAGGGGTTCATGGTGATGGCAGAGCCGCCCTCCAGGACGACGATGGTCGGCGTGCCCGTCGCGGCGACTGCTTCGATCAGCGCATCCTGCTCCGGCCTGAGGCCGAGGCCCTTGCGGTCGCCGGCGGAGATCAGGCCCTCGCCCTCGTCCTCGGAGGTGAGCCCGGTGACGACGATGGCGACGTCTGCGTCGGCGACACTCGCCCTGTCCTCCTGGGAGAGATTGGTGGAGGCAATGTGGGTGACGGTCACCAGCCCATCCGCAGCCGCCGTGATGCCCTGCAGTGCGGTCACTACATAGACGGGAAGTACCCGGCTGCTGCCGGTGTCGCCGAGATTTTCGGCATCGGCGAGATCACCGAGGACGGCGATCTTCATCGTCGTGCTCCTGTCGATCGGCAGGGTTCCCGTGTTCTTCAACAGCACGATAGCGCGCTGGGCGACCTCCCGGGCGACGCGGGTGTGCCCGGCCGTAGCGACTTTCGACGGGTCGCGCACCGGCGGGTCCGTGTCGAGGCCGAAGCAGAACTGCGCCCGCAGGATACGCCGCGCCCCGAGGTCCACCATATCGCGTGAGACTTCGCCCGATTGCACGGCCTCCACCAGCGGCGGGCCGTATACCTTGGGCGCCGGCATCTCGATATCCAGCCCGGCACTCGCCGCGGCCACGGTGTCGTGGGTGCCGAAGACCCAGTCAGACTCGACAAAACCCTGGAATTCCCACTCCCCCTTGAGAATGTCGCGCAGCAGGTGTTCGTTCTCGCTGCTGAAGGCGCCGTTCACCGAGTTGTAGGCGGTCATGACCGAGGCCACCTGGCCTTCCTGCACGACGCGGCGGAAGGCGGGGAGGTAGATCTCGCGCAGGGTGCGTTCGTCCATCTGCACGTCGACGGTAAAGCGCGTGTCCTCGATGCTGTTGGCGACGAAGTGCTTCGCGCTGGCCAGCACGTTCTCCTGTTGTACGCCCTGGACGAAAGCAACGGCCATCGCACCCATCAGGTAGGGGTCCTCGCCGTAGGTTTCCTGCGCCCGACCCCAGCGCGGGTGATAGAGGATATTCATGGTGGGAGCGAGGAGGACGCTGGCCCCGGCGGCCCGGACCTCTGCGCCCATCACCTGTCCGACGCGATGCTCGAGTTCGGGATCCCAGGTCGCTGCCCTGGCCATGCCCACCGGAAAGGCTGTCGCTGGCAGCCCGGTCTGGTTGTCCAGGCCACGCGGCCCATCCACCATGAGGAATCCGGGGATACCGCGCTCGGGGAGGGCGCTCGCCAGGTGCCCGGATTCGGTGGGGACGAAGCCCGCACCGTGCATCAGCGAGACTTCCTCTTCCAGGCTCAACTCGCCGAGCAGGGTGTCGATACGTTCCTCGATTTCCAGGTAGTCGCTGCCGCAGTAGGCCTCGGTCGCGGAGATTGGTGGGGGTTGTGCGGGTTCGTCTGTGCGGGAGTTGTTATCCCCACCGCAGCCGGGGAGGCATATCAGCGGCAGCAGACAGAGGGCCAGTACGCAACGATGGGTCACGTGGAATTCCTTTCCTTATTATGGACTCCATGCTGCGCAGCGCGTGGTGGGGTGTCATCGGCTGTTTGGACTAATTCAGCAGGTAGTGGGCCAGGAATCCCGCCGGGGCATGCGGCGGTAGGCCTCGAGCAGGCCCAGTTTGTCCACCAGCGCTTCCCAGCGTGCGTCGCTGTGCAAGCCGAGCATTGTTTCGGTTGACAGCAATTCGTCGGTGAGTCCCGGATCCCTTGTCTGAACCGCAACCTCCAGCCACTTGAAGGCCTCATCCACTTCGTCGGCATAGGCGAACAACTCGGCAATCTGGAAAGCCCCCTCCCGGGCATTCTCCGCTTTGAACGCGGCCAGCCTCTCTTCGCACTCTGCTGTGCGGCGGTAGCGGTAGGCAACCAACAGCCAATTGAATTCGGACCAGAAGGGGGCATAGCTTCCGCTCAGCTGACTCAGGGCCCGGTCCACGTTGCCGCGGACGGCCTCGATCCGGTCCAGGAAGCCAGCGGCATTGTGGTGATTGGGATTCAATGCCATCAGGTTGCGAAATGCGGCTTCCGACTCATCGAGACGCCCCAGGTAATACAGCGCCCGGGCCCGGTCGCTGCGCGCATCCTGGTCGAGCGGGTCCAGCGCAATGGCCTGATCGCAGAGCGCTACCGACTCCTCGAGTCGGCCTTCACTGCGCGCCAGGCGTGCCTGCGCGACGTAGACATCGCCGTTTCCAGGAGCCAGAGCCCTGGCGCGTTCAAGGTCGCTACGAGCTCCCTCCCAGTCCCACTCGTAATAACTTTTAAGCTGGCTTTGGCTAATCCAGGCGCCGGCGTCCTCGGTGTCCAGTTCCAGAGCGCGCTTGAGAGCCTTGCGGGATGCTGCGACACCTTCCTCCCACCCCGCCTGGGAGGACCCGCCGCGCATGGCATAGATTGCCGATAACAATGACCATGCCGGCGCATATTCCGGGTCGATATCCACTGCACGTTCCAGGTATTCCACGGCCTTGTCGAGCGAATCGGGCGTTCGCTGCCGCCTGAGATGCAGCGCTTGCAGGTAGAGGTTGTAGGCGTCCGAACTGGTCTCCTGAACCACCGGGGTTTCGCCGAGCAGTTGCGGCCGCAGCGATTCCACCACAGCCCTTGCGATCTCATCCTGGATGGCAAACACATTTGCCATGGGGCGATCGTAGGTTTCCGACCAGAGATGGTAACCGTCCTGCGCCTTGATCAGCTGCGCCGTGATACGCAGTTGGTCGCCCGCCTTGCGCACGCTGCCCTCGAGGACATGTTTCACACACAACTTCTCCGCAATCTCGCGGATATCCTCCTGCTTGCCCTTGAAGGAGAACGCCGAGGTACGCGAGGCCACTTGCAGGCCAGGCACTTTGGCCAGCAGGTTGAGCATTTCCTCGGCCAGGCCATCGGAAAAATATTCCTGGTCTCGATCGGCGGACATATCGGTAAAGGGCAGTACTGCGATGGACTGGTCGGGGAATTGCCTGGGCAGGTCTGCGGTGCGGGCTGTGGCATCGGTCAACGGTGCGTCAGCGGAGGCGCTATCGCGCTGGATGCCGTCTGGCGTCAGTTCGAATGCCCAGGCGAGCACGATAGCGATGGGGAAGCCAAGTGCGAGGACGATGATCAGTACCTGCACAACCCAGGCCGGCGCCGCAAAGCTCTCGAGCAGGAACTCCGCTGCCTGGGCCACGAGCCATGCCGTCACCGCATACGCGGCAGCAACCTTGAATACGTGGCGGCGCTTGAGTTCGGTGAAAAACGAGGCCATGCACTGTCCCATCAAGTGAAGCGCGGGCTATGGCGCCAGTCCGATACGAACGGGTCAATTCCCGGAAGTCAAGAATACCCTATGCGATGGCGAAATGCCCGGAGGCCTCGGGTGGGCGGCTTGCTGGTAGGGAAGCGCGTGGCTCTCATGCGCTCATGACGGCACCTCGATGGCGCCGTCTTCTATTCGGGCCATTCGAAGGCATTTCAGTCGTCGTAATCCGGCCCGTTGTGGCAGTCGTAACAGGATATCTGGTGGCCCGCGGCAAAGTTTTTGGTGCCGAATTCGTGGACACTCCAACTCACGTCCGTCTTGAGCGCCGATAGGGGCGTCCCGCGGTAGTCCGCGCCGTGGCAGGCCTGGCATTCAGCCGGATTGTCGAAAGTCTCCGAGTGATCGTTGGCCCACCTGAGACCCGTCGTGTGCATGCCGTGGGGGCCGCCGGTCTTCGTCCAGGGTACGTCGTTATGGCACGCCGAGCATTGCGCGATGGTGCCCGTGTGGCCCTGGATATCCAGTGCCAGCAGGTTGTCGTTGTCGTGTGAACTCGGGTAGATCGCGTGGGTTGCGCCGTGGCAGGCTTCGCACTGCAGGTCCCCGTGCCCCTTGCTCATGCGGTACAGGGAGGTGCCGGCCACCGGTGTGTCGGGGTTGGTGGCGAAGCGCTTGTCGGCCACCTCGCCCCAGGTTTTCGGCCGGCCCTGTGCGTTGAGTGTACTCAATGCGCGCAGGCCGTCGTGGTGACAGGACTGGCAGTTGGGCTCGTCCAGCCAGCCTTTGCGGCCCGGGTCGCCGACGATGCTCATGGCGCCGTGGCAGCTCTGGCACTGCATGGTGAAGTTGCCGTTGCCGTCTACCGCCGCGCCCATGGCTCCCCTCAGGCACTTGGTTTCGGAGCCGGGGTGGCATTGATAGCAGGCGCTGCGGTTGTCGCTGTCGTCCATCGATAGCGCATTCGAGGGGTCGATGACATTGGCGTGCATGGCATGCATGGCACTCGTCAGCGATGATATCCCGTCGATTCCCGTTCCGGGCAGTGCATTGGTGGCGTGGCAGGCTGCGCACAGGACGGGAGTTCCCGACGCCGCCGTGTCGAACAGCCCCGTGCCGCTGTAGCCGAGCGTCCCCAGTGCACTGGCAAAACGGGAATCGCCGGCCTGCTTCTCGTCGTGGATTTGCAGGATATTCAGGCGGTAATCCCGCTCGGGGTCCGCGTCAAAAACCCAGCCGGCTGTCGGCATCGCGGCCAGTTGCGCGCTGCTTCCGCTCTGTCGGGATGCGTGACAGGAGTGGCAGCTCATCTCGTCGGATACCGGCAGGACCACCCGGGCGGTGGCCAGCAGATCGCCCGCGCTGTTCCTGGCTGCGACAGTCACCATCGGGTAGAAATTCTTGTCCAGGTTGTCGTCGTAGGGCGTGATGGGTATGCCATCAGCGACGAACTCCTGGTTTGCCGCGGAGATATCCAGTGGGGCGGGGCCCAGCCGGGGTGTGGTATTGCCTGTGAGGCCGGTGTCGACAGCAGGCGTCGCGCCATAAAGCGGCTCCACGTAGTTCCAGAAATTGGTCTTTCCCTCGGATGTCGTATTGATCGATCCCTGCGGGTCGCGGTAGGACTCGTAGGTGAGGGTGATATTCGAGGTGACGATGCCGGTAGTTTTGCTGACCAGTTGCGCGTGCAGCACGTTGTAGGGTGGCAGTATGGAGAACACCGAGTAGTCCGAGTCCATGCAATGCATGCCGAGGTCGTTCCAGGCGAGCAGCGTGAAGTCCGGGTCGACGCTGCCGGTGTCAGTCCCGGTGCTTCCACCGGTGTCGACGGTGTTGGGGTCGGGGGTGGTCGTGGTGTCTGTGTTGTCGGAGACGGTGCCAGAGGAGGGGGTCGTGGATCCGCCGCCCCCGCCGCAGGCGATAAGCAGGCAGGCGAATACTACATAGAGCCAGCGTCTCATGACTGCCACCGTGCGTAGACCAGGTTTGGTGATTATAGGGGCGGGTGTGTTGCGGATATTTGACCCCGGTCAAGGAGGGGCGTGGAGTTCGGCGGCATCGCAGCCCGGGGAGTGAGACCTCCCTGGGAATGGAGAATAAACAATAAGATGAACCCCTTGGCCTCTTTGGGGCCTTTTGGTATAGTTGCGCGCCTCAAAACCTCGGTGTGTAGCGCAGCCTGGTAGCGCACTTCCTTCGGGAGGAAGGGGTCGGAGGTTCAAATCCTCTCACACCGACCATTTACCCCTCCTTTTCTGGCATTAAGTCCTTTATTAACAAGGGCTTAAAGAAAAGTCGAACACCGTTGACGTTAGTGATCCTGTCCCGCCATCCACGGCCGGACAGGCGCCGTTCCGCTCGAGTCGGCAATCCCGGGTATCATCTCCCGTCCACGTCCTCCCTGTGGGGAGCCAGGGATAGTCAAGCCATGGCCCGGGCGGGCAAGACTCGACCATCCTTTTGTATCCCGGATCGAGGAGTTCTCCATCAGCGACGCCCACAGCCCCCCGAATTCGCAACCAAAACCCTCCACGAACTATGCAATTTCGGCAGGCGTCACATAGTAAAATCCGGCTACATTTGTGTGCGAGCTACTGCATCCCCCGCAGGCGCGTCTTCCCAGCGCCCGAGCTCATAGTCGCCCTTTATCGTGGTGCGGAACATGACTCGTTCGTCCTCTGGGCGATTGCCGGAAACACTGTGCAACATGCGCAGGTTGTCCCAGATCAGCATGTCATCCGGGCGCCACTTGTGGTGATAGCTCAATTCCCCGGAGAGCTGGTTGATGGTTTGGCAGACTTCCTCGAGCAGCGCGTCGCCCTCGGTGTTCTCCGCGCCCAGGATGCCCTGGGCCATGTAAATCGAAACGTGTAGTACCTTCTCCCCTGTCGGGCGCGTCCACACTGCGGGATGGATGGCGCGGGGCATCGAGTTGGCCTGTTTGAGGAATTCGGGGCTGCTCGGTTTTGGACGGACCATCCGGTACTGCCGCGGAAGGCCGAACTTCAACTGGTCGTACTGGGTTTCCAGCCGGTAGAGCACATCCCGACCTTCGATCTTCTCCAGCAATTCCCCGGGGAATGCCCGGTACAGCGCCACGCCGTCCAGGAATCCGGTAATGCCACCTTCTTCGACGCGCTTCAGCGAGCGCAGGACACCGGCGCGGTTCAACTCGTCGTTATAGCAATGGTCGAAATGCCAGGGCAGCCAGTGCGATACCTGTTTACCGTCGATTTCGACGACGCCGCCGCTGCCCGGGGCCGACGCAATTTCCACCACGCCGGGCAGACGGCTCTTGTCGACCCTTTTGACTGCGGCGACCGGGTGTTCCTTCAATGGGCCGAAGCAGTTGCTGATGGCGAGTTGCATCTCATCCGATTGCTCCACGCCCTCGAAGACGATCATCCCGTGCCGGATGAAAAGATCGTCGATCTCCTTGCGAACCGCCGGGTCTTCAAGAAGCTCGAGGGTTACTCCGCTGATTCTGATGCCGTAGGGAAGGTCTTCCCGCAGCGGCCGGACGTTCATCGATACCATTGATACCTCCACGGAGATTGCCCTGCTTACCCGCTTGCGGGCCTGGAATCACCGATGTGTAAATTTTCGGGCAGGTAGTATATCAGGCGAAATGGCGCAGATAGAGGTAAACGCAGGCTATCGCAACAGACAGGCACAGCACCGGTATCCCCAGCAGCAGAAAGCGTAAGAAGCTGATCCGGTAGCCGGCGCGTTCGGCGAAGCCGGCCACGATGATGTTGGCGGTTGCGCCAACGAGCGTGCCGTTACCGCCGAGGCACGCGCCCAGGGACAGTGCCCACCAGACCGGCCTCATCTGTTCCTCGCCCCCAAGATAGGACGACGTGCTCTCCAGTACCGGGATCATGGTGGCGACAAACGGCACGTTGTCGACGACCGAGGAGGCGAACGCCGCAAGCCAGAGAGTGGCAAACGTGGTGGCCTCCAGGCTGTTGCCGGTCAGTGCGACCATGTGTTGACCCAGCAGGTCGAGTACGCCGCTGGCGCGCAGGCCGTGCACCATCATGAAGAGGCACATGAAGAACACGATGGTGCTCCATTCCAGTTCCGACAGAATGCCGTCCAGCCGGCGGGACTGCACCTTGCCGTCCCTGCCGGCGGTGTAGAGCAGCATCAGCAGCGCGGCACCGCCGAGCGCCACGCTGCCCGACTTCAGCCCGAAGTGTTCGCCAAAAATGAAACCCGCGATGACCAGGGCCATCACCGACAGCGACTGGCGCAACAGCTTCAGGTCGGTTATGGAACTCCGCTCGTCGAAGGCCATGATCCGCGCACGCGCCTCGGCGGTGCTGTGCAGCTGTTTGCGCCAGAGCAGGTACAGCAGCGCCAGTACCGTACCGTGTATCACCAGGACCGCGGGCCCCAGTTCGGTGATGAAGTCCGCGAAGGTGAGTCCCACCGCGGAGCCGATCATGATATTCGGGGGGTCCCCGATAAGGGTCGCGGTGCCGCCGATGTTGGAGGCGAAGATCTGGGCTATCAGGAATGGGTAGGGCGACAGCTCCAGTTTCTCGACGATCAGCAGCGTAACGGGGACGATCAGCAGCACCGTCGTCACGTTGTCGAAAAATGCGGAGAATACGGCCGTCACCGTCGCCAGGGCCAGCAATATGCCCTGGGGGCTGGCCCTCGCTTTTTTTACCACCCACACAGCTACGTACTGGAAAACACCGGTGCGCTGGGTGATGCCTACAAGGATCATCATTCCCGCCAGCAGTGAAATGGTGTTGAAGTCCACGCCGTCGAAAGCGTCGTCCTGGGTGATGATGCCGCTGAGGATCATCAGCCCGGCGCCGAACATCGCGGCAACGGTACGGTGCACGCGTTCGGAGACCAGCAGGATATAGGTCGCGAGAAATATAGCGGACGACAGCCATACCGGGTCGAGCCCCATGAAGACAGAGGCCGGCTCCGGGTTGATCATCAATCGGCCTCTTCCAGCGTTCGCAGCAGGGTGATCAGGGAAATTGCGCCGACCAGGTGGCCGTTTTCGCGACTGACGACGGGAATGCGGATGAATCTATGGTAGAGGAGCATCAGCGCATCGATAAGGGGAGAGTCGGGGTAGACCACCACGGTGTCCTTTGTCACGTAGGGTTCGATGGGACCGCCGCTGGCGTTATACAGCCGCTGCCGGAGATCCTCCAGGGTCTCGCGCATGAAGCTGGTGTTTTTCAGCCCCTGCTCCATGCTGAGGCTGGTCGGTAGCAGGAGTCCGGCCAGGCGCCGGATGCTGATTTCGCCGACGTAGACTTTGTTGTGGTCCACCACGGGCACGTCCTGCATGTGGTGTTCTATCAGCACTTCGATCGTTTCCTGCACGGTGCTGTCCAGGTAGAGGTAGATCGGCGGGCTGTGCATGATGTCGCTGCACTTGACGTAGTCGCTGTCGGGCAAGGCTGGTGCTCTCCGGGGTCAATCCGTTGGGACTGGTTATTGCTGCAGTTTCGGGGAAAGTAGGGGTGCTGACAAGTCGGGCGGACGGGGGTGTGTAGCGCAGTCTGGCCAGGCGCGTCCAGCGTGCCCGCCGGATCTTTTCAACAACCCGGCAGCGGTCGCAACGGCTGGGTTCTCGGCCCGATGGGCAGTGAGCAGATATCTCCACCATCCTCAGGCAGGTCTCTCTGGAACAGGCGTTTGATGGGGGTGGTGACAGGACTGATGACAAAGTTCACTGCTGTGGTTGCCAGTGTAAGAACGCCGCCTTTCATGCCGATGCGGAAGTCCTCGAAGTTACCTTTTACTTTCAGGGGTGTCCCCAGGCCAAAGAATTCGGCTCTCTTCGCTCTCGGTACTGCCAACAGTTCGAAGTCGTTATCGGCGAAGCTGACCTTCCCCTCGCCGCAGATGCGGATTTTGGAAGTATCCGCAGCGAGCTGTTCTGCGGTCATGACTCCGTTTTCCAGGCCGAAGCGTCCGACGAAGCAGTTCACTTCCGAGGCTTTCTTGTCCTTGCTGGCCGAGGTGACTACTGATGACAGCAGGTTGACGGCCCACAGGTCGACCATTCCGGATTGCAGGTTGGTTGGTTGTGTGGAGATATCGAAGTAGCCATTGGCGCCGCCCAGGATATTGGCGTTGCGGGCAGACGAACGTACGTCGAGATCCACATTGAGGGTGCCGCCCACCTCGCTTTCGGGATCTGATAATCGTGTTAGTACGCCGAAATCGAAGTTTTCGATCTTCACACGCAGGGAGGCCTCCGAAGCCAACTCGCCGGGTTTGAGCGAGGCTTCTACCAGCAGGGCGGCGTTGGGTAACCGCAGGTGCAGCGGGGCCACCTCTATGCGGCCGTCTTTCAGGGTGGCGACCAGGTGGCCGCTGCCAAGGTGGTCCTTTCCCGACAGGACCGCGTCGACGTCGACCGAGAGTTCGATATCGGCACGCCGCAGCGCCTCGGAACTCAACAGCTTGTTGTGCGTGGTCGTTTCATCCTCCGGCGGGGCGCTGTCGCTGGCCTCGGTGGAGGCCTCGTTCGCCACCGGTTCCGCGGGTGCGGCGGCGGCCGTCCAGTCGCCGGTATCGAAATCCGCCAACTGGATGTGGCGTGCTGTAAGATTGGCCCGCGCCGCGGGGTGGGCGCTGCTGCGGTCCACCACCAGGTTGCCGACCAGTATGCTGTCCTTTACGGTAGCCTGCAGTGCGGATAGCTCGATCCTTTCGGGCGTTAAGTGTAAATCGGCAGCAATTCGATAGTCCTTGATTGGCGGCAAATCCAGGCGCAACAGGTCATCGAGGCTGCTGAGATCCTTCCCCTTCGCCACCAGCTTCAAGCGGGTACTGCGGTTGCCGCGCAGTGCCTCGCTGCGGCCCTTGAAAAACAGCTGTGTTCCTGCAATTTCCAGATCAATTCCCAGTTCGGCTCGGGCCATGGCCAGGAAACCGGCCAGCGAACTGGCCCGGATGTGCAGCTTGAAGGGCTCATGCAAGATGCCACCTTGCATGTCGAGCTTCATGGGCTCGCCGAGCGGTGCCTTGCCTTTGGCCGTGTCCAGGTGGAACTCCAATGGCTCTGCGCCGGCGTCCAGGAAGCGCACGCGAATATCCTCCAGCAGCAGTTTTCCCACGGACAGGCTATCGGGGCTCGCGGTCCCGGGTTCCTTCCCGGGAGTGTCTGTCGCCGGCGCCGGCTCGGCCCTGGATTCGCGCTCCAGCAGCAACCAGTTTGTCTCGCCTTCTGCATTCCTGGCCAGGTCGAGGCGGACTCCGGTAGCGCGGAACTCGCGGATATCGATCCTTCTCTTTAGTAGTGGCAGCAATCCCACGGTCACCCGCGCGACATCCATGCTGGCCATATCTGCCACGGCTGCTCCATCCTCGGCAAAGCCGGGTGGGTTGCTGATACGCAGGCTCCGAATCTCGAAATAGGGCCACAGCGAAGTGGTTACCGTAATGTCGCCGTCCAGTTTGACTCTGCGCCCCAGCGCCTTGCTGGCGCTGGACTCGATCAGTGGCTTGTAGGACGAGAGCTCTATAGGTATGCGCAGTGTTGATACCACCACCAACGCCGTCGCTGCCAGCGCCAGGGTGATGCAGAGAAAGATGAGGAGGGTTCTTGGCATTCAGGGTCGCCTTATCCAGCCTCGCTGCGCCGCGTTTGAAAGCTCGGAAAGCCATAGTATGGCAGAAGCGTTATCCGGCTACCCGGTGACCCGTGCACCACCCTGAATATCCCCACGCGATACCGGGTGAAGGCACTTCCGGGTGATGTTATCTTACTGCGACGCGATACGGGTTTGGCCCTTCGAGCCCGGCAATAAGAATAAACCAGTGGATGCTTATGGCTACGAATCCGACGAACGACACGATTGCTTCCCCGCGGATCTTTTACGGCTGGATACTGGTCGTGGTCCTCCTGCTGCTGGTCAGCATCGGGATGGGTACCACCGTGTATCTCTACAGCCTCGTGGCGGGCGCGGTATCCGAAGAGTTCTCCGCCGGGCGGCTGGCGATCATGGCGGGGTCCACCGGCATGTTCCTGGTGATCGGCCTGTGCTCACCGACTATCGGCCGCATGCTGGACCGCTACCCGAGCCAGCGGATACTGGTGCCGGGCTCCATCGTGATGGGGGGTGGATTTCTCTGGGTCGCGATAAGCACACATGTCTGGATGGTAGTCGCCAGTTACATACTCTTTATCAGTATCGGCGCCGCTACGCTCAGCCTGCTGGCCACGGCGACGATACTGTCCCGCTGGTTCGTGCAGTACCGCGGGCTGGCAATCGGCATTGCGGCATTGGGGACGCAGTTCGGCGGCTTCTTCTATCCGCCGCTGTTTGCCGCCACCATGGAAGCCCACGACTGGCGAATCGCCATTGGCGCGATGGGGGTGCTGATCATGATCGCCGGTCCCTTGCTGAGCTGGCTGTTTGTCGTGGACCGGCCCGAACTGAAGCGCCTGCGCGCCCTGGGCGCGGAGCCCTCTGAGCCGCCGGCCACCCAGGACGCCGCCCCCGTGCACGGAGATGTCGGCTTCATGCAGTTATTCCGCCAGCGTAATTTCTGGCTGATCGTATTGATCGCCGGCGCCGGTATGGCTACCAATGCCACATTACTTTCTAATCTGTCCCTGTTCGCCGTGGACATGGGCGAGCCCGTGGTGCGCGGCGCCTTCCTGGTATCACTGGTGGCCCTGATCGGGGTGTTCGCCAGCCCGTTTCTCGGCTGGCTCAGCGATACGGTCAATATCAAGCTGGTGGTCGCCATCATGACCCTCTCTCTGGCTGTGGCCTGTACGCTGTTCAAGTTCGCGCAGAGTTACGAGATGCTGTTGCTGGCTGCGGTGTTCATGGGTATCGGAGGCGGTGGCGTCTTCCCTATCTATGCCTCCCTCGTGGGCCATCTCTACGCCACTCGCGTCTATGGCCAGGTGCTGGGGGCGTCGACCCTGTTGATCTCCGTGCTTTCTGCCTTCGCACCGCTGTTCGCAGGCTGGGTGTACGATACGACCGGCAGTTACCGGCTGCTGTTTCTCGCCCTGCTGACGTCGCTCACGCTGCTGACATTCGCCATTTCGCTGCTTCGGGTGCCGGGACATCCCTCGGAAAAATTCGGCGCCGTTGCCGCGGCATAGTAGCAACCCGATTCCTGGCGGGTTACGCAGCTGTTTATAATACGGGTTACCTTGCCTGCAATTACCAAGAAAAACGAAATGAGCAAATACGACCACCTCATTGACCAGGAGATGGTCAATGGCTACTGGAACTGGGACTCTGACCGCGCACTACTCTATGCCGTGGGTGTTGGCGCCGGTCTCGATGACCCTCTCAAGGAACTGCAATTTACCACCGAGAACACGCCGGGACTGCCGCAACAGGTGATTCCCTCTTTTGCCACCATCATGGGCCTGCAGAGCAACTGGATGGAATTATTGGGCTGGCAAAAAGTCGGGCTCAGCCCCGTCGGCATGGTGCACGGCGAACAGAGCGTCACTCTCGCCCGGCCACTTCCGGTGAGCGGCAGGGCGCATCTCTCCACCATACTGCGCCAGGTATACGACAAGGGTTCCGGCGCCCTGGTGGTCCAGGAGACCCGTATCACCCTGGCGGACACCAACGAGTACCTGGGCTCAACCTGTTCGGGAATCTTTGCCCAGGGCAAGGGTAATTTCGGTGGCCCCCGGGGGCCGTCGGGGGCGACGCCCTGGTGCAAACCGGATCGCGAGCCGCATGTAAAAATTTCCCTGCCCGTTGGGCTGAACCAATCACTGATCTACCGGCTCTCCGGCGATCGTCACCCCCATGGCACCGAACCAACCCGGGCCCGTGCCGATGGGTTTGAAAACCCCATTCTCTATGGTCTGGGTACTTACGGCTTTGCCTGCCGGGCGCTGCTGCGGGGGCTGTGTGAGGGAGATGTCTCCCGGTTCGGTCATATGGAAGGCCGCTTTTCCAGGCCGGTCTATCCCGGTGACAGGCTCGATACCTTTATCTGGCGCACTGACGATGGGGCGGTGTTCCAGATGGTGGCGAATGGGGAGCGGGTGGTGCTGGATAGGGGTGTTTTTCGCTGGAGTTGATAGCTCGAGCCTGGGGTAACGAGCGTAACCCATGCGCCCGGGGTGGTCGGCGGGATATGCGCAAAATGTCGTGTTTACGAACCCGGTACCTGCCGGTCTAGAATGGTTGGCATCATCCCGTTCTCACGGTGCCGACCCTGCATGGGCCTCTTCTCGAAAGCCAAGCCCGCCCCACGCCACCGCCGCGAGGTGATAGAAATCGGTGAATTCCCCGCGCTCGAGCCGCTCAGGGCTCCCCGCGCGGTAGAGACCCCTCCAGGGAGCGCTCCCCGGCAGCCGCGCCGACGGATCAGCCTGCTGCGCATTGTCTCCACAGTGTTGGGCCTGTGCCTGCTTGCATTCGCCGCTTTTATCGTCGACGAGCTGTCTTCCAACCGCGGAATCGCCCACTGGCTGGCCGAGTTTTCCCGGAGCATCGAGTTCAAGGTCAGGGAGGGTCCTGCGCAGGAACCCCTGGTGGCGGACCAGGGCCCCTACGACCAGCGTCTTGGGTATACCGCGCTGCCGGCCTTCCGCGAGAGGCTGGAGCAGGCGGGCTACGAAGTGTCGAGCCAGGCGCGAAACTCGCCGCGCATGAAGGCCCTGAAGGAAGAGGGCCTGTACACCATCTACGACGAGAAGAGCCAGGCCGGGCTGCAATTGCGCGATATGCAGGACGCCGTCATCTACGAAAAACGCTATCCGGCCCGTGTCTACACGGACTTCGCCCAGGTGCCGGCGCTGGTGCTGACGGCGTTGCAGTACGTGGAGGATCGCCAGCTGCTGCAGCCGGACCAGCCCTTCCAGAATCCGGTGGTGGACTGGGACCGCCTGTTCAAGGCCGTGGGCGTGCAGGTGCTGAAGAAAGCGAAGCAGGACGACCGGCGCTCGATCGGCGCCAGCACCGTGGCGACCCAGCTCGAAAAGATCCGCCACTCGCCGGACGGCATGACCTCGGACAGCGCTGAAAAACTGCGCCAGATGCTCTCGGCGACATTGCGGGTGTACTCGCAGGGCGCCGATACCACCGGGGCGCGCGAACGCCTGGCAGTCGATTACCTGAACGCGCTGCCTCTGTCCGCCCAGGCCGGTTACGGCGAGGTCACCGGTCTCGGCGACGGATTGGCGGCCTGGTACGGCAGCGATTTTGCCGAGGTCAACCGCGTATTGAGCGATCCCTCCGCGCCGATGGAGACGCGCGGAGTCTACTTCAAGCAGGCCCTGAGCCTGATTCTCTCGGCGCGCCGGCCATCGTACTATCTCGGCTCGAACCAGGCCGCGCTACAGGACTTCAGCAACAGTTACCTGCGGCGCATGGCTGCGGAAGGGGTGATCCCGGCAGCCTTGCGCGATGCGGCTATTGCCGCGCCATTGAGCAGGAGCATGCGGGCAGCGCCATCGGCCCCGCAAAATTACGTGAACCGCAAGGGCGTCAACCTGAGCCGCAACCGGTTGCGCTCGATGCTGGGACTCAACAGCCTGTACGAACTCGATCGCATCGATCTTTCCGCACATACCTCGCTGCACGCCCAGGTGCAGGAGGGGGTCACGCGCTTTCTCGGCGAACTGGGTTCGCGCGAGCGGGTCGCGGAACTCGGGCTCACCGGTGAGCGCTTGCTGAGTGGCGCCGACCCCTCGCGGGTTATCTATAGCATGGTACTTTACGAGCAGACCCCGGCCGGCCAGTTCCTGCGGGTGAATGCCGACAATCTCAACGAACCGCTCGATATCAATGCGGGCGCCAGGCTCGACCTGGGCTCGACTGCGAAACTGCGCACGCTGATCACCTGGCTGGAACTTATCGCCGACGCACGCGACAAGGCGATTGCCGCGCGGGGAACCCCCGACGGCGACGCCGCGATTCATCCCAAGGACAGGCTGTCGCAATGGGTTGCCGACTACCTGCGGGCGAACCCGTCCGCCGACCTGGACACCACCCTGGCCGCGGCCATGCAACGGCGATACTCCGCCAGCCCGGCGACGTCTTTCTACACAGGGGGTGGGCTGCACCGGTTCGCCAATTTCGAGGCGACTGACAACACCAAAGTGTTGAGCGTCGAGGAGGCCCTGCGGCGGTCCGTCAACCTGGTGTTTATCCGCATGATGCGGGAAATCGTCGACCACTTGCTGTATCGGGCGCCGGATACCAAGGCGCGGCTGCTCGAGGAGGCCGATAACCCGCAACGCGCGGATTACCTGCGCCGGTTTGCGGAGAAGGAGGGCAGGGTGTTTCTCTCGCGCTTCTACTCCCGCTATAAAGGAAAGACCGCCGAAGACGCGGTGCGGCTCAAGCTCGAAGGTATGCGGGTTTCACCGCGGGCGCTGACGGTGATCCTGCGTTCGACGGGCGCGATCGATTCCCCGGAGCAACTGGCGCAGTGGCTCGCAGCGTACGCGCCCGAACCGGCCCTGACCAGCGCGGAAACCGAGAGCCTGTACGAGCGCTACGGCCCTGAGGACTTCAACCTCAACGACCGCGGCTACCTGGCCCGCACCCACCCGCTGGAGCTGTGGCTGATAAGCTATCTGGGCGCACATCCCGACGCCAGCCTGGGCGAGGTGCTGGATGCGGCCGCGGATGTACGCCAGGAAGTCTACAACTGGCTGCTGAAGTCGAAGCGGCGCCGGGCGCAGGACCGCCGGATACTCGACCTGCTGGAAATAGAGGCGTTCCAGCAAATCCAGCAGGCCTGGGCGCGCTTGGGCTATCCCTTCGCGTCATTGACACCGTCGCTCGCCAGCTCGATCGGCAGTTCCGGTGACCGGCCGGCGGCGCTGGCGCAACTCATGGGGATTATTATCGCGGGTGGGACGCAGCATCGGTTGCGCTTGATCGACGACCTGAAGTTCGCCGAGGGTACGCCATACGAGACCACCTACGACCTGCCCGCGGATACGCCGCTGCCGGTCATGCGGCCGGAGGTGGCGCGCACGGTTCGGGCGGCGCTGATCGACGTGGTCGAAAACGGGACGGGGCGCTCGCTGGTCGGCCAGCTTGCACGGCCGGATGGGACGCGCCGGATAATCGGTGGCAAGACGGGGACGGGCGATCACCGGTTTGAGGTATATGCAGGGCGCGGGCAGTTGATCGAATCGCGGGTGGTCAACCGTGTGGCGACCTTTGTATTCCAGATCGATGACCGGTTCTTCGGGACGATAACGGCGTTTGTGCCGGGGCAAGAGGCGGCCAAGTACCGGTTTACCAGTGGCTTGCCGGTGAGGTTGCTCGGTGCGTTGCTGCCGGTGCTGGGGCCGTTGATCGATGCGCCGGCGGGCGGTGGGCAGGTGTTTGTTGGTGCAGTACCCAGAGCTGAGGATAAGGTCAGGGAGTCGGGTGCCGGCTGATTCAATCAGTGATCGATAGGGGTGTTTTTCGGTTTCACACGTAATTTCAGGGCACCTTTTCCCCGGACCAAAGTGTCACCTGGTAGTGCCTCGCCCCGGCAGGGTGCAGCGCCGGGAGCGCAACTGATACGCAGGAATCGGCTTGAGATCTCGCGCTACTGCGGCGTTTACCGGGTTTTCCCGCTGCCGCCCAAACCAGGCCTGCTATATACTGCCGCCATCGCTCCGCCACACAGGCGGAATCGCGCAACGGGGGGCAGTATCGGCTACCGATGGATTTCCTGACCGCTAGTTTCTGGCTGGCACTCTTCGCCGGCGATGCCCTGTTCGAGGACGTTTCGCAATCTCACCTGCCCTGGCGCGACCTGCAGGCACTCAGCATGGACGCCGCCCCCGCCGACCTCGACGGCGATGGCGATCTCGACCTGCTGGTCGCCAATGAACATCGGCCCAACATCCTGCTCATCAACGACGGTGCGGGCCGGTTCAGCAACCAGAGCCAGCGCATTCCGCAGGTTTCCCACGACAGCGAGGACATCGGCATTGCCGACTTCGATGGGGACGGCGACCTCGACGTGATCGTGGTCTCCGAGGACGACAAGACCAACGAGTTCTACCTCAACGACGGCGAGGGGGAGTTCAGCGACGCCGGCGCCCGGATCCCCGTCACGGGCACATCGAACGCGGTGCTGGTCATCGACGCGGACAGCGATGGCGACATGGATATCCTCATCGGCAACAACGGGCAGAACGCACTGCTGCTCAACGACGGCAAGGCGGTATTTGTCGATGCCACCGCTGCGCGACTGCCTGCCAGGGAAGACGTGACGCAGGATGTGGCGGCGGGCGACCTCGACGGAGACGGCGACCTCGACCTCGTAGTCGCCAACGAGGATGCAAACAGGATTCTGCTGAACGACGGCAGCGGAGTGTTCACCGACGCGGTGCCGGGAAGCCTGCCCCTGCGCGACGCGCCGGAGGAATCCCGCGAGGTCGCACTGGGCGACATCGACGGCGATGGCGACCTCGACCTGTTCTTTGCCAACGTCCAGGCGTTCGTGCCCGGTGCGCTGCGCCAGAACCGGCTGTTGCTCAACGCGGGCGACGCCACCTTCAGCGACGTGACGGCCAGGCTGCCGCGGGACGATGACCGCTCATTTACCGGTGTTTTCTTCGATATCGACGGCGACGGCGACCTGGATATCATCACCGGCAACGCGAACGGCCCGCGCCTTGATGGCGAGACGCCCTTCCGCGTCTACCGGAACGATGGGGAGGGCCGTTTCACCGACGGAACAAAAGAGGTCCTGCCCGCCTCGGCGCGCGGCCGCGGCTTCGATATCGAGTTCGCCGACTTCAACGGCGATGGAGAGGTCGATAGCTTCCTGTCCAATCGTGGCACCGCGGACGTGCTGTTATTCAAGCGCCGGTAGCGGCCCGCGACTGACAGGAAAGGAGCATCTTTTTGTACTGGTGACCGGGCCTGCGCTATAGTTGGTGCATCCAATCACACTGCTCCCGGCCCAGGACGGAATTCCATGCTGATCAACTACCGTACTCTGCTCCGCCTACTCCTGCCCGCCGCGGCACTCGCGCCATCCTTCGCGCACGCGACCACGTCCGCCACCTTCAGCTTCACCCCGGTGGCCGGAGTGCCCGGCACGCCGCCGGCCGCCGCAGCCGCAGCCGTCCCCATGCTGGGCGACTTCGCCCTACTTGGCCTGGGACTGCTGCTGGCCGTTGCCGCGGTGCGCACGCTGCAGGCGAAAAAAGCCAGTGTGCACAAACTGCTCGGCATCGCCCTCCTCGCCACCGGCGTCACGGTGAGTGTGATCGGCACGGGGCGCGCCACGGCGGGGGTCCTTTCATTCATCTTCGGCACGGAAGCCGGCAACCTGGACTGCGCCGGTGTGACCGACCAGTATTTCAACCCGTACGATATCGGCCAGACCGTGACGAACAACTGCACGGTTTCGGGCCAGATCACGACGGCACTGCAGTACGAACCCCTGGGCTGCTACCTTGGCGACGGTACCTGCGATGTGCTCTCGCCCGGCGCCACCTGCACCCTGCCGGACCTGAAGTGCCCGCCGCCCTGATCACCGGGTAACAACTGTGTAATCACTCCCGCACCGGCCCGCGCCGGGCGCGAGTGAACGGCGCGACCAGCATCCGGTCCAGCCGGGCATCCACCGCTTCGCGCCGGTACTCCAGGCCAAGCTCCATACTCTCCTGCTGTGCCGCCGGCCGGTCCGACGCGGTGCGGAAAACGTAGTCGAAGCAGGTCAGTACCCCACCGTAATTGCTGTCGGTAAATTTCCGCTCGGAACAGTGGTGCAAGCGGTGAAAATCGGGCGTCACCAGCACCAGGCGCAGCACCCGGTCCAGCGCTGCCGGCAAGCGCACGTTGCTGTGCGTGAACACCGTCATGGCAATCTCGAACAGCTTGTACGCCACGGCCACCCCGACCGGTGGACCGAGTACCAGCACCAATGGCACGAACAGCGGCAGGCTGACCAGCGGTTCCAGGGGGTGATGGCGATAGCTTGTAGACACGTCCACATCGATATCCGTGTGGTGAACCGCGTGTAATGGCCACAGGAACGGAATCTTGTGGAAGGCGATGTGGACGCCATAGTTGAGGAACTGCACGGCAAACAGCAGGACAGCAAACGCCGCCACCGGACCCGCACCCAACGCGCGTAGCACGCCGAAATCAGCCGCCGCGGACAATTGCGCAATCCCGGCCGTGATCAGCGCGCTGGCGGTGGCGCTCAGGAACCAGGTCAGGAGGGCGAGCGAAAAGTTGTTGCCCCAGCGCCACAGCAGCGAGCCCTGCAGTTTCCGCCTGGGCAACAGCGCTTCCAGCAGCATGAATGAAGCGAGAGAGACAAAGGTGACCAGGTAGATCACCTGGGTCCAGTCGACAACGCCTATAGTGAATTCGTTTTCCAAGTCGCCAACGTCCCCGGACCGGTAGTTTTTGGTCCGCCCATTGTAGCGGCAAAGAGGCCGCGCAAGGACTGCACCCCCGGCACGAAGCTTTCCGGGTTTGGCAGTGGGTCAGAACAGTGCCAGTAATCCCAGCAACATTGCGTAGCGGGTGCCTTTCCCGATGGCTGTGAGCAGCAGGAACAGGGAGAAGCGGACCCGCATCATGCCCGCGATAAACGTCAGCGCATCGCCGCCTACCGGCAACCACGCCAGCAGCAGCGACCACACACCGTAGCGCTGGAACCAGCGCTGTGCCACACCGAGGCGATCCTGCCGGAAGGGGAACCAGCGGCGATGCTGGAAGTGCAGCAGGTAGCGCCCCAGGGCCCAGTTTACGGCGGAACCCAGGGTATTCCCGGCGGTCGCCCAGCACCACAGCGCAAGCGGGTCGTAACCCTGCTGCAGCAGAGCCGCAAACAGGAGTTCGGAGTAGGCCGGCACAAGGGTGGCCGCCAGGAATGCACCCGCAAAGAGGCTGAGGTAGACGCTCATCGAAGGGCAATAAATTCGTGCCGTGCCCCGAGAAAATGTTCTGGCTCGATGGCAAAGCCCGAGGAAATGCAGTCTTCTCGAGTAGTGAGCAGCTTCCTGTCGTGAAAAAACGTCTCTGCCTTTTGTTCATCCACCACCTGCCACACCAGTGCGTAGATGCCCGATGTGGGCGGAGCCAGGAAATCGTTGAGTACCCCGGGGCCGTCGGGTTGTGAGAAGGCGACCCGGGTATCTCCCAGTTGCAGTAGTATCCGCCGGGCGGGTTGCGGCAACTCTACCTGTTCATCGTGGAGAACCTCGCCGTTGCACAGTTCGGTAAAAAAATGCAGTACGGGCTGCAGGTCCGCCACGACACAGGCGATATGATCCAGCCTGGCCAATCCGCTGGGGTGTCCTGCCGACCAGTCCGTATTCCAGCCCTTGCGCTCATAGGGGTCGTTGGGCATGGGGAGTTCGCATACCTCCAGCAGCACGCCGCCGGTGGACTGTTCGCGTACAAAAAAGAACTGCCCATATTCGGAAGCCAGCTTGCAACCCGCCTCCTTGAAGTGAGCTGCTGCCTCGGGCCCATTGGCAACCTTCAACTCGAATGAGTGAAAACCCTGCCCGTAGTTTTTCAGGTAGCGGGCAAAGGGCACGTCGTTTCGTGACGGATCCCTGGGGGCCATGGGCTCGATCATGTGGTTCGCGGCGTAGAGCAGCGCCATATCACGATCTTCTGCTGCGAAATAGCTCTCTGCGAAAAGCAATCCGCCGAGGATATCGAGGTACTTCCGGCGACAGTCCTGGATATTCTCCGTAGCGTGAATGGTATGAATGATCCGTTCAATCCGGACCCTGTCATCTTCTGAATTCGCTGCTTGCATCAAATTTCTTCCTTCCTTCCATGTCGCTTTTCTATTTTTTGTCGGGTAAGGGCGGCACTGGCGGCAGAGGCCTGGTGCCGCTACGCAACCACGGCATCACTTCATCGATATCCTCCTGTTGCCAGCGCTGATGATGGCGGGCAGTGCGACGCTCGAAGGGATCTTCCCAGGTGCTCAGGGTATTACCGCTTACGCTGAAAATCTCGCCATTGATACCCTCGCTACGGTCGGACAGGAGGTAAACGGCCATTGGACCGATATCGCCAGGTTCGGAGTCGAAGCGGAGGTTGGCTGCTTCGGTCAGTCGCGTGTTGGCGATCGGGGCTATCAGGTTGGCACGCACACCGTGCTCCGCTGCCACATGGGCGACACTTTTCGTCAACGCGACAATTCCCGCCTTGGCAGAACGGTAGGCCGCGCGGTTCGGATCACCCAGCACGTAGCCGGAGCTTACACCGATCAGTGAGCCCTTGATCTTGCGCTCGATCATCTCCCGCAGGGTCGCCTGGTACATCAGGAAATGTCCCTTCAGGTGAACGTCGAGAGTGGCTGAGAAATCGTCTTCGGTCACCTCGAGGAACGGCTTGTGGCGTACGATAGCGGCGCAGCAAACCAGCCCGTCCACGCGTCCCCAGGTGGATAGCGCAGTATCGACGATCCGCTGCGCACCTTCACCGTGTGTAACCGAATCGGTGGCGGCAACGGCCTGGTGACCGGCAGCCACGATTTCGGAGACTACACGATCGGCGATTCCGGACTCTGCGTCGCCACCTTGCATGTCGACACCGGTGTCGGCGACCACGACCCGGGCACCTGCTGCGGCGGCAGCCAGAGCGACAGCCCTGCCGATCCCTCTGCCTGCGCCGGTGACGATGACGACTTTATCGGAAAGTAGTGCCATATCATGTTTCCTGGTGTTATTGGTTTTTTTGTGGAATTGAATTGGAGTTTGTGGCGATCCATTTAATGGGAAAGCGAATTCCCGCGCAGGGGTGATTATAGGCACAACAGGCATGGACATTGGACGGGAAAGTAAATTCGCGATATCGAGACTCGGCTGAAGTTCTCTCCGCGTACTGCCAAACTGGATATATCCTCGGCCAGGAAATACTTTCAATCGGAAATTCCCGAATACACGTGTCATGACGCAGCAGTCCGAGACACGCGATATGGGGATCCACTATGGGCGGCGCAAATCAAGCTGGGTACAGGGTATATAAAGGGCCGTATGCGGGTGTCAGGGATTAGTTGACCGCTGCAGGCTGGTGCTCTTAGGAAGCGCGGAGGGGCTTCTTGGGTGTGTCTTTTGAATGTCGGTGCCCGATAAGGTACCAACCTTTTGAAATGTAGATTTCAGAGCGGTGTGTATCTTACTTCTCTTTGAGTTCGCTACAAGAACTGCAAATATTTGGTTGCGATATGGGTTCTACAAGTTCGCAAAAATCGATAACTGCTGGTATTTCACATAGAATTGTTCAAGTACCCAGCTACTTCATGGAGAGTTTATGTATCCTGTAAAACTAGGATATGGAGAGGCGAAAGCCCGTATTAATTGCTTGATAAATAACGGGCACGATACTGAAGCACTCCTTACGTCCATTTTCACATTTGAGAAGATCATACATCGTACGTTAAAGCAGCTCATAGTTTCTGCCGGCTTCAGGACCAAAGATACGAAGCTAATTCTGGGTAGAATTCAAGGTTTTAAAGCACAAGCCGACGTATGGCCTTGTTTTGACCCGAAAAATAGACGCTTACCGGAAGTTATCGGTAATAGGCATTGGCAACATGTAAAAAAAGCAGTTGGGATGCGTAATAGTCTTGTTCATGGTGGCCAGGTGTATAAGCTGTCTGAATGTCGAGAAATAGCGCTAAATATAGTTGAACTACTCGACCAAACTGTTCATGCGTTTAACGCAAATTATTCATACGATGGATGGTCTAGAGTTTCAGTTCGCAAGAAATCAGTTCTACATATTGACCCTAAAGTTAAAGAATTACGCGATACGAAAATTCGGACGGACGTGTAATTATCACTACGAAGTAAGCAGTATCAGGATATGAAAGGATGACTAGAAAGAGCCTTTATCTATGGACGGTCATAGTCTTGCTGGTGTATGCGTTCATAATAGCGATTGGCATATTGTTACGTATATTTTTTCCAGATGAAAACGGTACAGCTAGTGTCGCGTACCAAACTTTTAAAGATTTGGTTCCATTTTTTATCGCAATACCTGCGGCTTGGCTGGGCTTTTGCTTCCAGCGGCGAGTAAGTTATCTTTCGGCTCTGAGAACATTATGGAGTATATTGATTCCAGCTTGTCAACAGGCAATTCAATACACATATTTGGAAGATCCTACAGAGGAAGATTTTGCTAAGACTCAAAAAGATCTCTCGATTGTGATCGATTCATTGAGAGGTGTATTTAGGAATTTCGGATCGAGTGGTGAAGTTGGGTTGTACCCATATGAAAACATAAAAGACATATTGAAAACGATATCTTGGCTGAAATTTTCTACTGAGCATACCGAAGACGACCGGTATTGGGCGCGTAGATGTATAAAGACTATGTGGTCCTCGATGCACCAAATGATGCTGCTGGAGTTTGATAGAGAAGTTCCCGTATATCCGCTCAGCAAATACTTGGATGGTGAAGCCTCACTTGCAGACCATATAAGAAATATAAGCCGAAAGCCGGATGGTAGGCTAGATAACGAGCGGTTAGAGGGCTTGGTTAAGCAGGAGGAGAGAAATCAACAAGCTAGGCTGGCAAGCCTAAACAAAGGACGCCGAATCTAACGTGGGTGATCTTGAGCGTCTAAATAGAGTCCACCATTGCGTGAAAGCAGCCTAAATCTGTGCGTTATTTCGAACTGCCGGGTTATCTCAGCTCTCCACATAATGATCCCCAGTCCGATGCCATCCCCCCGGACAGTTCCTGCCTTCTTCCCTAGGCACAGCCTCCCGATCCGAGCCACTAACCCGCCTGCAGTAGTCTCCCGCTGAGTAGAAGCCTCGAGGGAAGTTTTTGCCTTGCTTGGTGATGACCTGGGTGTTGTCGGTTGGATTGATCGGTTGGCAGTAGTCGCCGGCCTGGTAGTAGCCTCGGGGGCAGTCGTTGCCGGAGCGGGGGATGGGGGTATGGACGCTAGCACGGACAGATGCGAAAGCGATCATTATCGTTATTGCAGTGTGCCTACTCAGTCGCATCCTCGTAGTCCCCGTTTGGCCACAGGTAAAAAAGTATACATTAATATAATAAATAGCCTGTTTACACGGCTTTTTATCAGGCTATATATTATGTTCATGGTAACTAAACAGATATGGAAGCTCGTATGCTATCCCCTGCCAAACCAGAGCTATATACCTCGGATGAGCTGCTTGTAGAAGCTGCGGAAGGGATCGCAGTCTTGGAATTGTCCGCCAATATCTTCAAGACCGGGGAGCCCCTGCTTACTGGTATCGAGGAACTCGCTCAGAAGTACATGGATCCCGTAACAAACAAGATGTTTCAGGTATTCGACAAGTTGAGAGCCTACGGGTATGAGGATCGTCCATGTTGTGTCGCCACAGAAGATATCTACCACGCATTTGCGTTTGTATATGCGGCGCTGCCACTCACGGACTTCTTCGGCTGCACAATGCCCTTGGGGTGCGTGGCCTCACTGCAAACAGCCTATGCGCGCGACAAAATCTACGAAAGCGATAACACACGAGAGCTGGTAATCCATGGCCCAGGTCATCCAGTCGAGTACTGGGACGACTTTCCCGATGGGGTGGCTGAAGGGCTCACGATACATGAACTTTCACTGCTGACTGGATTGGAGGAGCAGAGTGTTCGGAACTCGCTAAACCAAGATAAGTCGATAAAGCGCGGCATTGGTGAACATTCAAAAATGCTCGAAGTTCCAGTCACCGATGCGTTGAGGTGGATGCGTGGGAAAGGTCGCTTTATGGAGTATCAGCCTCCGAGGAACAAGGCCCATGTATCCGTTCCAGTGGCGAAAGACGGCAGCTTTTTTAGTCCCGGCTTGAAACGCAAAAAGGGATTTGCCATCGGGAAGAAGGGTGAGGAGAGGTACTACGACTCTTTCACTGAAGCCCTATCCGCTCTCGAGAAGATGCCGAGTCCGTATTGGAGGCGCCCCAGCCAAACGACCGGAGTTCCTGGGATCGTCCGAGGAGTGCGGTGGGAGAGCAAATCTCGAAAAGAATTGGGTTTGGACTAAAGCCAGGATAGCCCAGCGGGCGGTGGCGCAAATAACACCCGCAACTGTGCCAGGGTCCCTCTCTCGCCTGTGTAGTGGCAGGTCCGGGGATTCCAGCAAGAATTGTTGGTACTTGCCTAAGCGAATTGGGGCTTCGGCGGGGAAAGCATCTTGTATCTGGTGAGCAGTGGACGACGGGAAAGACCGTTCCGACACCTGGGAGAGTGGTGTGGCGGCTAGGAGAGACTAGTGATGCAACATTTAGGAATTTGTGGAGAGAAGGTTATGGTGAATGAACAAGGAATATTGATGGGTGCATGGCAATACGACAATTCCATGCCACCAGTAAAAATTTTCCCTTACCTGATAAGGAAGCGCGGAGAATCGTTTAAGAAGTTTGACGTTTCTCTTAGTGGGCGCAGTAATGACTATAAAGGTGTAGAGCAGTCTGAATTCATCCGTAAGCTGGCAGCGGGAGAATTCCCAGACTCGGCTACCGTTAGAATGAAAGCTTTGAGCGTATCAGGAACGAAAGGCAATGGATGGCTAATCAGAAATATTATATTGGAGCCAAGCCTGAAAGCAGTTTAACTAAGCAAACGCGACGCGGACACTGACTCAGATAGTACTATTCCCAAATGAAGAGGATTGCTACCCCCAAAATATGGATTGGGAAACGTCATACCAGTTTCTTTGTACCTTGATTCGAATATTTGGAGATGCTCTTCATAAGAGCATCTTTGAGTACGATCCAAGCTTTGTTTATCTGCGGTGTTGAGTAGGTGGCGAATCAAGAAAGCTACCAGGTATACGAGTTGGCCTTCACTGTCCCAAACGGCAAAGAACGTTGCCCAGCGTTCCGACGAGGAAGAAGTGGCTTTAAGTTCGTTGAGAAAATCCGGGATATTACAAATGCCGAGAATTTCCTGGATGTACCAAATAGCGCCCTCCCAATAAGCGCCAATTTCGAATACGTCACCTGACTCTATTGGATACGCTGGTAGGCGCCTTATTGAAGCTGATCGCCAGCTATCAATGAGTCGAATGTAGGCAGTATGCCAGTCATCATCTGCCTTCAGGTGACGCGCTCTACTAAACAGACATTGCTTTCCCCCAATGCGACATAAGGATTGCAGGGGAGGCGGATTGTTCGACATTGATCCAATCAAGTCACGATTGCTTTCTGCACCATGGTCTGAAAAATGAATAGGTAGATGGCCTGCCTCTGCGTGGCCGACGGATGAAACCAGCCAGCCTGAATATTCATTATTGATGCCTCGACAGGCGGATAATAATCTCGGAAACCTGCTCAATATCTTCTTTGCAAGTTCTCTGGCGTTGTCGCTTTGACAGTCATCCCAGCCGAAGTATTGATTTCCGGCCTCGCCACTCGAGTGGCTTGCTGCCTCCAGCGACTCAGATTCGAGTAATTTGATTTTTCCTCCATCAATGACTAACTCCTGGAAGGGAATGAGCGCACAACGCCAATGTAGTCCATTGGGAGATAAGCCCGGATAGATAGCTAAATTTTGATACCCGCCTTTATGGAGTTGGAGTACCGCATTGAGAAGCCGGGTACTTCGGCGAACTGTCGATGAATTCAAGTTGGGGTTCCTTCAACAACGAAAGGTAGAGCGATTATTCCAGAGGAGAAGAAAATTTAAGAAGGAACGCGCCTCTCTTTGTGAGCCAGCCAGGACTTGCGTAAAGAAAGCTTCTGATTCCAGTTGGGTATTGAAAGCTGCGGCCTGATTCCGCCGCTCTGTTGACCACTGATTTCCTCCTTACTCAGACAGCTGTTGTACAAGCTCCGGGCTATATACTTTTACTTTCGGGCCAACTATTTTCAATGGCTCACGAAGGGCTTTTTCTAATCGAATCATGCTGTCAACCATACTGTCGATCATTTCTGGCCATTGGTCCTTCTCAAAAACATTACCTGGCATTTCTGATTTTATTCGGCTGCCCCGCTTTTCATCCAGCCTCTGCCAAAGCAAGCTGCCTCCAAAATCAGCCTCGATTTGGCTTTTCATAGAATATAACTCGTCATACATATACTTATTTTCTTTTTGATCGCCTCTATCGATGTAGAGCTCCGCACTGCAGTAGCTCTTGGTAATTACAAAATTTAGCCCAGCGCCACGAATGCCGGAGCCAGCACCAATCCAGTGGTATTTGCTAGGGCTGATGTTCTGGAACAAATTGGATTTACTGTTCATTTCCTGAAGTAGCTTTGTCCAAAATTCCTTTCTAACTACATGTCGATGTTTCAATTCGGTTTGACTGTCAATGTCATCACGCGCCTTTTCAGCCATTCCAATCATGTATTCTTCAGCGTCCTGCGTCGGGATAATTTGCTCGATGTTCAAAAATAGTTCATCACCCATGGAGTAGGGTGTGGCTCGGAAACACTGAATCCTAAGTTTGAAATTCAGTAGCCACATCACAGTCGATGTAACTTCCTTCCTGAAACGTGCTGCTATCAGCATAATTCTCTGGGTGACACCTTTGTTCAGGTCAATATCTTCATAGTCAGCATCGTCGAAAAACTCTGAAAGAGCATCTTCCGCTTTCAATTCAGACTGAGTCTTGTTCAGGTAGTCCTGGAATATGTTTTTAATATTGTCCTTAGATAAATTGGAGCAATAGGAAGCATACTTCTGAGCTTGCCAGGTAACGTCTCTTCCGGAGTCATCCAGTTTGTTCTCGATAATTACAAGTGATCCCTGCTTATCAAGAGCCAGCAGGTCTAGCCTTTCCTGGGTGTCTGAAAATCCAGAGAATTCCTTTTGAATTATTAGCAGTTCCTCTCCCAGTGCTGAGGGTTCCTTCGCAATCCACTCTTGTAGATGCTCCCTTTCTTTAAACCCTAGCTCCCCGAACGATTTCTGCTTTAGTTTGAGTATCTTGTTGCTTTGGGCATCAATTTTGTACATTTCTATGTTCCATGATGTCGGTTGAGCGCGGCTTTAATTGTTTAGCGGGATTCCAGCGAAATGCTGACTTTTCCTGAAAAGGCATATCTCGAGTTGGAGCCAAGCTAGCAGGGCTGAGCGTTAAAGTTTGATCCTAAGCGTAGACTACCTCATGCCGACCCAGATAATGAAATTGGGTTTGATAACTCTATGATTGCTATAGAATAATGTAGCATTACTTGGCGATGGAACGCTCTGGCAACTACCCAGTGACGCAAAGCACTAACTTCGAGTTTCTGAAGAGCCACGACCCTCTGCTACTGCAATTGGCCAGCACCGCAGAGCAGGCCTTCGTGCCCGACCCAAACACAACCCTCATCAAACTCCGCCAACTCGGCGAGGCCCTTGCTCAAGATATCGCCAGTCGACTCGGCATCGGCTTCGAGGAACGAGATACCCAGCTCGACCTGCTACGCAAAATTCAATCAGAAGTAGATGTTGGCCGGGAGGTCACCGATACCTTCCACGATATCCGCAAGATCGGCAATTCAGCCAATCACGAATTTGTCTCATCACACCGGGAGGCTCTCCAGGGGCTCAAGCTGGCCTGGACATTGTGCGTCTGGTACCACCGTACCTTCGGCAAGCCGTCAAAGGGCTGGAAGCCCGGGGCGTTCGTCAAACCCGAGGACCCCTCGGAACATGTGCGGGCCTTGGAAGAGCGTATTGCCACCCTGGAGCGGACACAGCAAGCTTCCCAGCGAGAACTGAACGTCGCCCAGCAGTTGGCCGAAGTGGAGAAGCAGAAAGCCGACGAGTTGGTCGAGTACGTCAAGTCTATAGAGGATGACGTAGAGGTCTGGCAGTCGGTAGCTCAGGAGCAAGAGACAGCTTACCTCGCCGCTAAGGCTGCCTTCGAGCAGCATCAGCAGCAATTGCAAAGCCACGCCGCAGAGGCCACCCCGGAAGCACAGCAGCAGGTTGCCGAGGTCAAGGAGGCTATCAAGCAGACCACCTGGTTTGAGACGGAGGCCGAAACCCGCCTGCGCATCGATCAACAGTTGCGGGATGCTGGATGGGAAGCTGATACTGAAAACCTGCGCTATGCCAAAGGTATTCGCCCGGAGCCTGGTCGGGTCATGGCAATTGCCGAATGGCCGACGGCTTCTGGCCCAGCTGATTATATTTTGTTCAATGGGCTTGTCCCGATCGCCACTGTCGAGGCGAAGAAAGCCTCCAAGAGCGTCGCGGGCGATATCGATCAGGCGGAGCGTTACAGCCGCGATATCCAGGATACCGAGCACGTCGAGTTACATGGCCCGGGTTGGTCTATTGATCCCCTGAATTCTGAAACGGGTTGTTATCGCATTCCCTTCGCCTTCGCCACCAATGGGCGCGGGTACCTGGATCAGCACAAGGATTTGTCGGGCATCTGGTTCAGGGACCTTCGTCGCCCCCAGAATAACCGGCGGGCCAATGATGGCTGGTACAGTCCGGAGGGTCTGCAGGAGCTCCTCAAGCAGGACCTGGACGCCGCCGAGGAAAAGCTGGAGCAGCAGCACTTCAACTTCGATTTCCACTTACGGCCCTATCAGATTGACGCTATCCGGGCGATTGAGGGCGCTATTGTCGCTGGCCAGAACGACATTCTACTGGCGATGGCTACGGGGACGGGGAAGACCAAGACGGCCATCGCCCTGATCTACCGACTGCTTCAGGCCCAGCGCTTCCGTCGCATCCTGTTTCTCGTTGACCGTAGCGCCCTGGGGGAGCAGGCGGCAGAAGCCTTCGAAACCACCAAGATACTGAACCAGCAAGCCTTCTCCGACATCTTCAATATCCTGGATTTGAACCACACCTCACCCGAGACGGGTACCCAGGTCCACGTGGCCACGGTGCAGGGGATGGTAAAGCGCACTCTCTATGCAACAGATGACTGCCCCACGGTCGACCAGTACGACTGTATCGTGGTAGATGAGTGTCACCGCGGCTACCTGCTGGATAGGGAACTGGATGAAGTCGAGTACACGTTCCGCTCCCAAAGCGACTACATCTCGAAATACCGCCGCGTCGTGGATTACTTTGATGCGGTCAAGATCGGCCTGACGGCAACCCCGGCGCTGCACACCACCCAGATTTTTGGCGAGCCGGTATATATCTACACCTACCGGGAGGCCGTGATTGATGGTTATTTGATCGATCATGATCCCCCCATCCACATCAAGACGAAGCACAACCAGGACGGCATTCATTACGCTGTGGGTGACAAGATCGCCTACTACGATGCCAACCAGCAGGCCATCGACTTTGCCCACCTGGAGGATGAACTCGACTTCGATATCACCAAGATCAACAAGCTTATCGAGGATGAGGCCTTCAATGCCGTGGTCTGCGAGTGCCTGGTGGAGAATATCGATCCTTTCTCCGCCGAGAAGACCCTGATCTTCTGTGTGACCGACCGCCATGCGGATATGGTGGTGCGCCTGATGAAGGAGGCAATAAAAACCGCCTATGGGGAGTGCGAGGACGATCTGGTGAAGAAGATCACCGGCAAATCGGACAAGCCCCTGGACCAGATCCGCTTCTACAAGAACGAGCGCAAGCCCAATATTGCAGTAACGGTCGATTTATTGACCACTGGGGTCGATGTGCCAGAGATCTGTAACCTGGTCTTCCTTCGACCTGTCAAAAGCAGAATTCTCTACGAGCAGATGAAGGGGAGGGCCACCCGCCAGTGCCCCGATATCGGCAAGGAAGTCTTCCGTATCTTCGATGCGGTGAATCTCTACGATCACCTCGAGCCGATGACCAATATGAAGCCGGTGGTGGTGAACCCGGGGATCAGCTTTCAGCAACTGGAGCAGGAGATCATCGGCAGGCAGACTGAGACCGAAGAGCAGCGAACCGTTGCAGTTGATCAATTTATCGCCAAGTTGCAGCGCAAGCGGCGCCGGATGGAAGCCGATGATCGGGATGCCTTTGAGGCAAAAGTGGGGCAATCCCCGGAAGATTTCATCAACGAACTCAAAGACTTGCCACTGGCGCAGGTGGCCGACTGGTTCATCAACAACCCTGGCCTGGGTGAACTGCTGGATAGCAGGGCTCAGTCGTCAGCCCCCGTAATCTTTATCAGCGACAAACCCGACGAACTTGTCGAGGTGACGGAGCAATATGGCAAGGCAGTGAGCCCGGAGGACTATCTCAGCGAGTTCGAGGACTTCATCAAGTCCCACGAGAACGACATGATCGCCCTGCGGACCATCATCCACCAACCGGGCAAGATCACCCGCCAACAGGTGAAGGAATTGTTGCTGGAACTGGACAAGGCCCAGTTTACCGAGAAGAATCTACGCCACGCTTGGAAGCTGGCCAGCAAGCAGGATATCGCCGCCAGGATCGTCGGGTACGTCAGGAAGGCGGCGGTTGGAGATGCCTTGGTCCCATGGGAGCAGCGGGTGGACAATGCCATCGGTGTGATCCTGACCCAGCAGACATGGAAGCCAGCCCAGAAGAACTTGCTGACCGCCATCGGTGATTTGCTGAAGACCCGGCTGGCTCTGGATGAGCAATCCATCAACGACAGCGCACTCAGCCGGAAGTATGGGCACTACGAGCGCATCAATAAGATGTTCGACGGGGAACTGCCCGACCTGCTGGAAGCCATCAATGAGGCTGTCTGGGATCAAACTGGCTGAATAATCGCCACCTCAGGCCTATAAATTATCAACGAGAAGTACCATGTCTACGACTACCGATATCGTCGCCAAGCTCTGGAACTTGTGTAATGTCCTGAAGGACGACGGGGTGACCTACACAGACTATGTGAAAGAGCTGACCTACCTGCTGTTCCTCAAGATGTCGGAGGAGACAGGCACAGAAGAGAGAATTCCCGAGCAGTACCGCTGGGGGGCCCTGGAAGAGAAAGCAGCCCCCGAGCGGCTCACATTCTACCGCAAGCTGCTGCTAGACCTGGGTGATCCCGAGATCACGGATTCGATCCTGACCCGTTCGATCTACGTCAACGCCAATACCATCATCAAGAAGCCGGCCACGCTGACGACGTTGATCACCGAGATCGACAAGCTGGATTGGTACAGCGCCAAGCAAGAAGGTCTGGGTGACCTCTATGAGGGCCTGCTCGAGAAAAACGCCAACGAGAAGAAATCTGGTGCAGGGCAGTATTTCACACCGCGGGTGCTCATTGATGTGATGGTTCAACTGATGCAGCCCAAGTTGGGGGAGGTGATCCAGGACCCAGCAGCAGGTACGGGTGGTTTTTTGATTGCCGCCAACCACTACCTGGAAGAACACAACGACCTGAACAAACTGGACGAGAAGCAGTGGGAGCAATACCAGCATCACACCTTCTACGGGATGGAGTTCGTCCAGGACACCCACAAGCTGGCCTTGATGAATCTTGCGCTGCATGACATCGAATCCGATGGTCACAGCTACGGCATCATTTACGGGGATACCATGTCTCCCGATGCGGAGAAGCTGCCGAAAGCAGACTTGATCTTGTCCAACCCGCCGTTTGGTACCAAGAAAGGGGGAGGGCTCCCTGCTAGGGATGACTTCACTTTCCCGACTTCAAACAAGCAGCTCTGTTTCCTGCAGCATATCTATCGTGCCTTGAAGCCTGGTGGTAGGGCGGCTGTAGTGCTTCCAGATAACGTGTTGTTTGAGGCCAATACTGGCGCCCAGATACGCCGGGATCTGATGGACAAGTGCGACCTGCATACAATACTGCGGTTGCCTACCGGTATCTTCTACGCACAGGGTGTGAAGACCAATGTATTGTTTTTCAGTAAGCCGAAGGACATCAAACAGGACACGGGCAATACGAAGCAGACCTGGATATACGACATGCGGACCAATATGCCGAGTTTCGGCAAGCGGACTGCATTTACCCGGGATTACTTCCAAGACTTCATTCAGTGCTTTGGGAATGACAAGGATGGCAATGCTAAGCGGGAGGAACTGGAAGACGAGGTCGACAAGCAGAGCCGCTGGCGGGCGTTTAGCAGGGAGGCAATAGCCGAGCGTGGAGACAGCCTGGATATTAGCTGGATCAAGGATGAGGATATTGTCGATGCGGCAGACCTGCCGGAGCCGGAGGTGTTGGCGGGGGAGGCGATGTCCGAATTGACTGAAGCTCTGCGGGAGCTATCTGAACTGATGGTTGCACTGGGGGCGGAGGATGAGGCGCAGGCGCAGAAGATGATGCTTTCGGAAGCGCTTGGATTAGTGGAGCAAGAATAGGTTATGGATATACCAATTCCACAGGGCTGGACTGAGTCCACACTGGCCGACTTTGCGCTTGTGAATATGGGCCAATCACCAAAAGGTGTCTACGTAAACGAAATTGGTGATGGTGTCCCGTTCTACCAAGGTAAGGCTGAATTCGGGAAAAGTCATCCGACACCTAAAAAAGCGTGCACCAAACCGACAAAGATAGTTGAAGAGGGTGATATTTTGCTCTCAGTTAGGGCCCCAGTAGGACCTACTAATGTATGTCAAGAGACAAGCTGCATTGGACGAGGTTTAGCAGGAATACGGAGCAATAATCCTGAGTCTCAACCTTTCCTACTGTATTACTTCAAGTACATTGAGCCGTGGCTGAGCCAGCAGGGCACAGGCACGACTTTCAAAGCAGTTAGTGGAAGCTTCCTAAAGGATTTGACGATCCCAACTCCCCCCCTCGAAGAACAAATCCGTATCGCCAACAAGCTCGATGAACTTCTCGCCCAGGTCGATACGATCAAGGCTCGCGTGGATGCTATCCCGGGAATTCTCAAGCGCTTCCGGCAGTCTGTGCTGGCTGCTGCGGTGAGTGGGAAGTTGACGGAGGATTGGCGTCAGAGAAATCCAAACAGTTGGTGCCACTATTCTGAGTTGTTTGAGGCGAACAATAATCGAAAGTGTGAAGAGTTATCTGCAGAGGAGTTGGAAGCGGCTTCTATACTTTCTGCTGATGGTCAGCTCCCTGGGTTTTGGAAGCACTTCCCATTAGAGCAGCTGGTGGATGTCGACAGGGGTATTCCCTATGGAATTGTACAGACTGGCGAATATTTTGATGGTGGGGTACCAGCAATTCGGTGTGGCGATGTGAAGCCTCTTGTTTTAGATGACTCGCAGCTCAAATTAGTCGATCCGAAGATATCAGAAAACTATAAGCGCACCCTGTTGCAAGGGGGCGAGGTTTTGCTAGCAATTCGCGGTACCGTTGGGAATGCAGCTGTCGTGCAGTCAGAACTTGCTGGCTGCAATATAAGCAGAGAGGTTGCATTGATACCTGTCGGTAAACAAATGGACTCGAATTTTGTAGCAATTTTACTGCAAAGTCCGATCGGTTTTCGCCGTCTGGCACAAAAAGTGAGGGGCGTTGCTCAGAAGGGTATTAACCTTGCCGACGTTAGGCGATTTGTTACACCAGTCCCTCCGCTGGAGGAGCAGCTAGAGATAGTTCGAAAAGTGAAGGGGTTATTTTTACTCGCGGATCAACTAGAGCAGGCAGTGAGTGCAGGTCAGAGTCGCATCACTAACATCTCCCAAGCCATTCTCGCAAAAGCTTTTCGAGGCGAATTAGTGCGCCAATACGTTGACAATCAACCTGCAGAAATACAGCTTAATCGTATTCAATCCAAGCTGTAAGAATTCGGATGTTCAAGTTTCGTATTCATGGAAATTGAAGAATCATGGAAGGTTTTCAAATAGCAGTAAATTCCAAAGGTCACCTCACAAAGCGAGAATCTTTCGATTTAGAGTTCAAACAGGCGTTCAACTATGGGGACTCGCTGTTTTCTTACGTGCGTACGCTCGTTGGCATGGCCAATAATCGAGGAGGTCGAATCATTTTTGGAATCCAAGACGCACCACGCATTCCCATTGGTCTGGATAATGATAAGTTTGACCGGCTTGATCCAACCAAGCTAAATGCCGTGATACTGGAATATTTTTCAGCTGATATCAGCTATACGATAAACAGTTTCGAGTGGAAGGGAAAAACTTTCGGTGAGTTGTCGGTGGCTGAATCCAGAATAAAACCTGTCCTGTGCCGAAAAACCTCCAAGAAAGTCTTTCGAGAAGGCGCAATTTATTATCGGTACCGTGGTGAAACCAAAGAGGTTAAGTACGCTGAGCTAGCCGCAATATTAGACTTGGAGCGTGAAAAAGAGAAGCGACTCTGGATGGAGCATATTCAAAAGATTAGCGATGTCGGACCGGCACATGTCCATATTCTGGATACGATCAGTGGCGAAATCGGCGTAGGTTCAAGCACAGTACTTGTTGATAGCTCGGTTGTTGACCAGTTGAAGTTTGTTCGAGAAGGACATTTTGTAGAAAAGGAAGGCGCCCCAGCATTGAAGCTAATTGGTGATGTGTCTGGAGTGCTCGATGTAGACAAAGTTATTTATGCTGAAAGCGCTTATCCCTACACTGCTCGGCATGTGGAGGCAGAGTGCGGGATCAATAACTATGAATTGCAGGCCTTTGATTGGAAATACAAGATAAAGGGGAATATCAAATATCACACCGAGGTAGTAACGGGTAGGAAGTCTTCAATCAATAAGTATTCTAAAGCAACAATCGATCTCATCAGGGCTGAAATTCGAAAGGACCCAGATATTGTTGGAAAAGTGAAGAAAGCCTTTTCGAAGAGCAGGAAGAAGGTGAAGGCTCAAACTTAGGAGCCCCACTCCGCCAGATTACACGCAATTTTAGCTCCACGGTCGCGATCTCAAGCTCGTTTGAAGGCCTTAGCAAAGTTCTTTGGGTGCTGATGGAATCTGATATGGCCAGGGGCGTTTAACTCCCGGACGTCCTCAGAAAACGGAGGTGTGATATACCCCCAGTCACCTTGCCTGGAGAAATACACAACATAATCGATAGCTGCATCATTCCACTTATTTTCGACCAGCGTGCATTCATCATTAGTGTCTACGGATTTGACCTGTATGCGGTAGAAATTCTTACCATCGGCAATGACCACATCAGTTTTCATGCCGTGATCAACAAGTGGTAGGTAGGTTTCCCAGCCATCGTTGAGTAGCCAACTGGCAACTAGTGTTTCGTAGGAGATGCTTTTGTAGTGAAGGGCAGTGGTTGATTTTGTGGGTGAGCTTTTAACCGGCATAGCGATAACCGTAAAATTGGTGTCACGAAGGGCAAGGGCTATCCTCCTCGTGCCAGGGCCAACCTTACGGTCATCCCCCAATTCAAATATCACTACACAAGCTTCGAGCTTGTATCGAGTAGCATGGACCGCCTTGTCCTGCCTAAAGCTGTTACCAGCCCTTGGGCACTAAGCTACTTGTCAGACATTGCACCTGTGATAAAACCAGTGGGTAGTTTATTGTTCGTGGAGAGGCGGGGCAAGAGCATGAAACATCGACTACTTGGAGAGACAGTTTAGTTTCTGAGATAGGACTTACGGAAAATCTCGGTCACCTCGGCCACGCCCAGCAGCCACACTTCCCGATTCCGACCCAAGTGTCACCCATCCTCGCGGAATAGTCGGCAGGTGTCACATAGAAAAACCCGAATAAAATCAAGAAGTTTGGTGGGCCCAGAAGGACTTGAACCTTCGACCTGCCGATTATGAGTCGGATGCTCTAACCAACTGAGCTATGGGCCCCCAACACCGCGAACGCGGCAGCCGCGGATTATATCGGACTAATCCCCCCGTCGCACCAGCCGACCTACTGCAGGATCATTCCCAGCAACTCCCCCAGCGCCGCCGCACCACCATTGCGCTGCGTATAAAACCGCACATGCTCGTGCACCGCCTTGTCCCGCGACAACTCGATCCCCCACAACGGCTCGATCTCGTGGGGCAGCATGGAGTAGCGGATATCCACCACCCGCAGCGGGTGCTGGTGATCGATGGCCAGGTAGCCATCGGAGAAATGATCGAAGCGCAGGATGTCCTGCCGCTGCTGCGCATCCGCCCCCAGCCAGACGAAGTCGCTCGCGGTATCCAGCCTGGCAATCGAGCCCCCCTGCCATTCGACAGAGCGAAACAGCCCCGGCTTGACCGCGTCGACGTAAAACCGGTCCGGGGTTTCGTACACCACCTTCCAGACGATGATATTGCCGAAGCTGGGCTTGGCCTCCAGCCGCAAGGGCCGGTGGCCCCTGTCCGCGGCAATCTGCTCGCCCAGCGCCACGGCCCGGTCGTGCTGCAGGTAGCCCGCCCCGAGATAGAGCGCGGCCCAGCTCACCCCGGCCAGCAGCGCGCCCCGGGAGTTACGGCGGATCGCCAGAACCAGCGCGATTATCAGTGGGACGGTAAACAGCGGGTCGATGACGGACACAATATCCCAGGCAAAGCGCTTTTCGCTCAACGGCCACAGCAGCTGGGTGCCGTAGGAGGTGCAGCCGTCCAGCAGGCCGTGGGTGGCGTAGCCGAGAATACTCCAGAGCATGACCCGTGGCAGGCTCAGCTGCCAGCGCCTGCCGAAGACCCAATAGAAAACCAGCCCGCAGAGGCCGCCGAGCAGGGGGATGAACAGCAGGGAGTGGGTGAACTGGCGGTGGAATTCCAGCGCCAGCAGGGGGTCGCTGCTGGACCGGATCAGCACGTCCAGGTCGGGCGCCATGCCGCCGAGGGCGCCGGCCAGCGCTGCTTTTGCGTAATTGGAGCGGTCTGCGCCGAGCTGTGCGACTGCTGCGCCGACGGCGCCCTGGGTGATGGGGTCCATATCGTATAGAGCGTGGCGTTCAGGAAGCTGCTATTGAAAGCCACAACACGGGCCGGGAGCAAGGACTGGCCTCCGGCCCGCGGCTAGAACTGCTTCTGAACCTGGATCCACCCCTGCATATCCGAACTACCCGAATCCGCCAGCAAGTCGGGCTCCGATCCCAGCCGCCAGGCCAAACTCCCCCTGGCCACCCAGCCCGAGGGGCCATACCAGTTCAGCCCCACCCCGGTACCCGTCAGGTCGGCCCGGTTCTCGCCGTCACGCCAGGGCGAGGCATTCACCTTCACCCGTGCGTAGTCCATGAACAGCGTGCCCTCCCAGTCCTGGAAGGCGGCAAACTGGTGCCGTAACTCGGCGGTCAGCTGGTAGCCGTTGTCCGCACTGAGTGCCCCGGTCTCGTAAGCGCGCACGCCGTAGGGGCCGCCAACGGAGAGCTTCTGCGAACTGTCCAGGTTGTCGCTGCTCCACTGGCCGGACGCCTCGAGGTACAGGGTGTTCGCCGCGTTCAGCCCCTGCAGGCGCGCAATGCTGGCGCTCCATTTGGAGAAACCGCCGGCAGTCTGCGCCGTCGCGCCGTCCGCCGCCTCGGCGATCCCGTCATCGAAGCTGAGGTCGCCGTAGGTCCACGACAGGCTGGCGCTGGTCACGCCGCCGGCGTCGAACAGGTTGTCGCGGTGATCCCCGCTCAGCGTTGCGACAACATCGTCCAGGCTGCGCCGGTTGCGCAGCCCGGGGGCATCGAGGTTGTCCCGCAGCTGGCTGTTTTCCACCTGTACGGTCATGTAAAGGTTGCTGGTCTGCCAGCGCAGCAGCGGCTGTCGCAGCCGGGCGCTGGCGACCCTGGCGGTGCCGTTGCCGTCCAGCTCCTTGAGTGAGCCGCCCAGCGAGTAGTCGAGCTGGGAGTAGGCGGCGCCCAGCCGGGTGCCGTAGCCGTTGACCACCACCTCGTAGTCCGCGCGGCCCAGTAGCAGGTCCTCCCCGCTGGTGAGCAGGTTCAGGCTGAACAGGTCGCCGATGCCGAAGGGGTTTGCCACCTGAAGGCCGGCGCTGACGCGGGCCTCGCCGGAGTAATCGTCGCCGTAATTGTCGGCGGCGACATGGCCCCACAGCCGGCGCGTGGCGCCGGCGCTCACGTCGAGGTCAGAGGTGCCCGCCGCGCTGCCCGGCCTGAAGGTCGCGCTGGGTACCACGCCGGGGATGTCGGAAAACAGCAGCAGCGCGCGATCCAGGTCGGGTTTGTAGACTTCGTTGCCGCTGGTCAGGGGCGCGAGGGTGGACTGCAGCAGTCTGTCGGGTACGCGGCTGCTGTTGGTGGCGCCGACCTTGTCGTAGCGGGCCTCCAGTACCTCCACCCGCACCACCCCATCCGTGATGGACTGGGCCGGCAGGTAGGCGTGAGCCAGCACGTAGCCGTGGGCGTGGTAGTAGTCGCTGATGGCGCCGATCTGCGCGTGCAGTTCGGGCAGGGTAACGGTGCTGCCCTCCATGCCGGCGACCAGCTCGTGCAGTATCTGCGTATCGAACAGGGTGTTGCCCCGGATCGCGATACGGCTCACTTCAAAGCTCTGTTCCGGCCCGCTGGTCCCGGTGACAGGGCCGGGCTCGATCGGTTGCAGGCCGGTATCGGTGGTGGACGGCGCGGCCGGTTTCGCCGGTTGCGCCTCCCTCAGGATGCTGCCTGCATCGGGCAGTGGCCGCGCGGGTTGCGCCATCGCGGCGGTACCGCAGGCGCACAGGCAGGCGACTAGCGATGGCCTGGCCAGGCGCAGCGCCACAGTAATAGCGGCAGGTATCTTCTTCGATTGCATGTGCTTATTCACCTTCGCCAGTGGGCAGTGCGACACCGCCGTCGACAATCTGCATGGGTACCCTGTCGCCGATCAGCACCGTGTTGCTGCGGGCGCGCTGGTCCGTGCGGCCCCACAATGCGGCAGTATCTGATGTGCCGGGGCTCTCCTCGTACAGCAGGGACTGCACGCTGTTGCGCGCGGCGATCAGGCCGGCGGCCGAGAACGCGCGGATTTTCAGCGTGCCGTCCACGTAGTCGACGAGGTAGTTCTTGCCGCCCAGGCCTCCGGGCGTGATGGTGTAGTCGCCGATCCCCGTCGCGCCCTGTGAAGTACCGGCGAAGCTGAGTGTGCCCTGCAGCACCGCCGGGCTTTCACCGTCGACGAACCCGCTGTAGGACACGGGGCTGGCGCCGGTGTGGGCCAGGCCGTTGAAGAACTTCTCGATATCGTTGGCGGTGATCGTGAGCCTGGCTGGATCCACCGTCAGGCTGCCGTCCGTATACGCGATCACGTAGTTGTCGCTCGCGAGGCCGCCCGGCGTCAGCACGTAGGTGCCCACATCCACCGCGCCCTGTGAGTTGCCGAAATAGCCGAGGGCGCCGCCCAGCACGTCCTCGTTCTCGCCGTTGACGAAGCCGCTGTAGGTCACGCCGTTGCCGCCGCTCCAGGCGAGGCCGTCGTAGGTCTTGCTGGCGTTCTTCGCGATGACGGACAGCGCTGCCGGGTCCACCGTCAACTGGCCGTCGATGAAACTGATGCTGTAGTTGTCGCTGTCCAGGCCGCCGGGTGTGATGGCGTAGCTGCCCGCATTCACCGCGCCCTGCGCATCGCCGGACCAGGTCAGCGCGCCGTCCAGCACGGCCTCGGTGTCATCGCCGATAAAACCGCTGTAGCTGACGCCGTTGCCGCCGCTCCAGGCCAGGCCGTCGTAGGTCTTGCTGGCGTCGATGGCGGTGATGGCCAGTTGCGCCGCGCCGATGGCCAGCTCGCCGTCGACGTAGATGATGGTGTAGTTCTTGCCGGTCATGCCGCCGGGAGATATCGCATAAGTGCCGGCATCCACCGCCCCCTGCGAGCTGCCCAGGTAGATCAGCGAGCCATCCAGGGAGGAGACGCCGTCGCCCTCGGCAAAACCGGAGTAGCGTACGCCGTTGCCGCCCCTGTAGGCCTTGCCGTCGTAGGTCTTGCTGGAGTTGTTTGCCGTGATGGTGAGCAACGCCTTGTCGATCGCCAGCAGGCCGTCGGCGTAGGCGATGGTGTAGTTGCCGCTGGTCAGGCCGCCGGGGGTGATCACGTAGTCGCCGACGTCGATGGCGCCCTGGGACGAGCCTGAGTAAGTGAGTGCACCACCCAGCACTGCTTCGGTCTCGCCATTGACCAGCCCGCTGTAGGTCACGCCGTTGCCGCCGCTCCAGGCGGCGCCGTCGTAGATCTTGCCGGCATCGTTGGCGGTGACGGTCAGCGCGGCGGGGTTTACCGTCAGCATGCCGTCGCTGTAGTCGATGAGGTAGTTGCCGCTGCTCAGGCCGCCGGGGGTGATCACGTAGTCGCCCACGTCGATGGCGCCCTGGGATGAGCCGGAGTAGGTGAGCGCGCCACCCAGCACTGCTTCGGTCTCGCCATTGACCAGCCCGCTGTAACTCACGCCGTTGCCGCCGCTGTAGGCCAGTCCGTCATAGGTCTTGCCGGCGTCGTTCGCAGTGACCATCAGCGGTGCCGGGGCCACGGAGAGTTGGCCATCGAGGTAGCTGATGTTGTAGTTGTTACTGCTGAGGCCGCCGGGGGTGATCGCGTAGTTGCCGGCATCGACGGCGCCCTGGGAATTGCCGCCGTAGGTGACCGCGCCACCCAGTACCGCTGACGTCTCGCCGTTGACGAAGCCGTTGTAGACCACGCCGTTGCCTCCGTTGTAGGCCAGGCCGTCGTAGGTCTTGCCGTCGTTGTTCGCGCTGACGCTCAGCGGCGCCGTAGTAATACCGAGTACCGCATTGGTGTAACTGATCGCGTAGTTGGTCGCCGTCAGCCCGCCAGGGGCGATGACGTAGTTGCCGGCGTTGATCGCACCCTGGGAGGAGCCGCCATAACTCAGGCTGCCGCCGAGTACTGCTGTCGTTTCGCCGTTGACGAAGCCGCTGTAGACCACGCCGTTACCGCCGCTGTAGGCCAGCCCGTCGTAGACCTTGCCGTCCGGGTTTGCGCTGACCACCAGCGGCGCCGGATTGATCGTGAGCGCCGTGGCGTTGGCGGCGGCCTGGGCGAACACATAGTTGCCGCCGTTAGCCGTCAGGCCGGCGCCGTCGATGGCGTAGCTGCCCACGTTGCTGCTGCCGGTGGCCGCGGTAGTGAAGCTTGCCGTTCCCGTGGTGGCCGAGGCCAGCGTCTCGCCCGCGACAAAGCCGGTGACGCTGCCGCTCAGGGATGGCACGGCACCGCCGTAGGTCATGAATGCGGGGTTGGCGGTGTAGGTCAGTGTCGCGGGGTTGATTGTCAACTGTCCGTCGGCATAGGTGATCGTATAGTTGGCGCTGCTGTAACCGCTGGCCGTTATGGCATAGTTGCCCGCGTTGATGGCGCCCTGGGAATTGCCGCCGTATACCGGGCTGCCGCCGAGTACCGCCGCGGTTTCGCCGTTGACGAAGCCCTGGAAGTTCACCCCGTTGTTGCCGCTATAGGCCAGGCCGTCGTAGGTCTTGCCGGCATTGTTCGCGGTGACGGTCAGCGGCGCCTTGCCGATGGTCAGGTCGCCGATTGCCAGGTCGAGGATGTAGCCCTGCTGGTCGGACCAGAGGTCGACGGAGTAGGTGCCGGGCAGGATCGCATTGCCGTAGGCGGTGGCGAGGTTGAGGATGTGACCGCTGGTGTCCGCCCCGGCGACCGAGTACACGGCGTTGGCCAGGCCGCCGGAATACGCCGTACCGCTGTAGGTCCCGGTCGCGGCATCCGCGGTGACGGTCAACGGTGTCATGAAGGTGCGCAGCAGCGGGGTGGTCTTGCCCTCGTACATGAACCAGGTGCCGGAGAAGTCCCAGGCCGGGTCCACGTTACCGTTCTCCGCCGTCGCCGAGGTGAAGTTCGCCTGTTGCTGCATCTGCAGCGACGACATGCCGGTCGCGCCGGAATCGATGCCAACGGCGATGCCGGGCATCCCGGCGTTTACGCTGGAATCGAAGAAGCTGTTGCTTATGCCGCCTGAGGGGTTGGTGGTACTGGCCGCGAATCCGCCAAGGGTTGTCGCGCCGGTGACCGCGCCCGCGGAGTAGCTGTTGAGGATCAATCCCCCGCTGTCGCCCACGAGGCCGCCTGCCAGCGTGTCGATACCGCTGGCGGAAACATTGCCGGTCGCGTAACTGTTGCTGATGGTGGCGTACGACACCAGGGGGGCGCCGCCAATTGACCCGAATGCGTCGCGGAGCGCCGGACTGAGGCCGTGGTCTCCCACCAGGCCACCCGCCATTGACCCGTCGCCGAACGCCGACACGTTGCCGGTGGCGTAGCTGCTGCTGATAGAGCCGCCGCTTTCGATGAAATCCGTGTTTGCCGGGATGTTGTAGGCGACGAGCCCGCCGGCGCGGGTGTTATCGGTTGTCGAAGATACGTCGCCCGTGGCGTAGCTGTCGCTGATGTCGCCACCCCAGTTGCCGCCAACCAGGCCGCCGGCATAGATACTGCCGAGACCCCAGCCGGGGCCAGGTCCGTTGCCACTGGTCACGTTACCCGTGGCGTGGCTGCCGCTAATGGTGCCGGTATCCAGGGTCCCGACCAGCCCGCCGGAAGTCCCGCCCTGCGAGACGCTGCCGGTCGCGTAGCTGTCGCTGATCTGCGTATTGTTTTTGCCCAGGCCGACCAGTCCTCCTGCGTCCCTGCCGCCGGTGACGTCGCCGGCGGCGTAGCTATTGCTGATAGCACCGCCGGACTGTATGCCTACGAGACCTCCGGCTGCGGTGACCTCCCCGCCGGTTTGCAGGGTCAGGGTGACACTTCCCAGGGCGTGGCTGTTCTCGATCACCCCGCCACTCTGGGCGACGAGACCGCCAATTTTGGCCGCCATACCCTTGTTGCTGACTACGACGTCCGAGTAGCTATCCAGGATGCGACTGCCTGTTCCGGTCCTCCCCACGAGTCCGCCCGCGGAAACCCCGAGCACGGCACCTGTCGCATAACTGTTCTCGATGACACCTTTGCTGTATCCCGCGATGCCACCGGAACTGTTGTAGGGGTTGGTAAAAGCCCCGTTGCCCCTGGCATCGACATTGATTACGCCCAGGTTGGAGACGGTACCGCTGGCGCCGATGATTCCAAACATGCCGATCTCGTTGGCGGAGGCCGTGAGCAACAGGTTGGACAGGGTGTGATTCGCCCCGTCGAAATGTCCTCTCATCAGCGGGATGAGGAATCCCGGGCTTGTGCCCAGGTCGATATCGCTGGTCAGTCGATAGTTGGTGGCGGGATCGCCGAGGAACCCGAGCATGTCCTTGAGCCCCTGGACGCTGCCGATTTCGTAGTAGCCGCCGCTGCCGGGTGCCAGCGTGCCTGCGTAATCGGCGATATCGAGGCTCAGGTTGTTGCTTTGCCAATCGGCGAACTGGGTTCCGTAGATGCCCCAGAGGGTTGGCTCGTGGGCGCCGTTCACCAGGGTTGTGTCGATGTCGTAGAACGAATTGTTGACGACTGAAATGTCCCACCCGATCAGTCCGCCGACATTGACCACACCATCGACGCTGCCCGAAGAGAAAAAGCTGTCGGTAAAGGTGCCGCCGTTATTGATGCCGGTCAGGCCCCCGACATAGGTGTTGCCATTGATATCGCCGCTGGCACTGGAATCGGTAATCAGGCCTTCGTTGAACCCGACCAGTCCGCCGACCTGGAAGTAGCCGTTGAGAGTGGCTGCGCTGTAGATATTGCTGACGGTGCTTTGTTTGTTGTACCCGAGTACCCCGCCTGTGTAGGAGCCCGGGTTGGAAACGGTACCGGTGACAAAACTGTTACTCAGGCGGCTTGATTCGAGCCAGCCCACCAATCCGCCGACAAACTGGTTAGCGCCGCTGATATCGACGTTCGTCAATCCTACGTTTCGAATCTCCGCGCCAAGTGTGTAGGAGAACACCCCCTGGTAACCCGAGTTCGACTTGTTCGTAAGACCGGAGATGGAGTGTCCCAGGCCATCGAATATCCCGGTGAACTCATAGAGATTACTTCCCCCGCCTGGAAATTCTTCCGTGGCGATGGGGGTAAAGCCCTTGCCGCCATTCCATGTGCTGGTAATGCTCGCATCGATATCGCTGCCCAGCACGTAGTGCCCCGCCAGGTCGTTGTTCATGCCCTGCAGGGTATTGTTGGCGGTATCCTGGAAGACACCGACGTCGTGGATGACGGTGTACGGCGTACCGCCGATGGTGAGCGTGCCGCTGCTGTTGAAGTCCACCCTGCCGGTGAAGGTACTCCCGTCCATGCCGACATTGACCGTGCCGCCGGCAACCGCCGCATCGCCGCCATTGCCGGTGGCGGGGTTCATCGCCAGCGACGCAGAGCCCGTGGCCGTCATCACCGCGTTGATGTTCACGTCCCGGGCGGCGGTCAGCGTCAGCGTATTGGCGCTCCAGGACACGGCATCGTTGATATTGATATCGCCACCGCCCGCACCGCTGCCCGCGCTGCTCATCAATGTGACGCTGGTGCTGCCCAGGCTGGACGTCAGCGCCGCGCCGGTCATGTCGCCGCCGCTGGCGGCCACCGTGTAATCCTGCGGGTCGATCAGCCATTCCCCGACCTCGCCGCCCGGCGCCAGGGTGGTGACTAAGGCATCGGGGCCGATGTCGACATGCGCCGCGCTGGTCTCCACGAAGCCGCCGTCGCCGCCCTCCGGGGCGGAGGCGTCCAGCGTGCCGGCGACATTGACTGTTCCGGCCGCCATACCGCCCAGCAACACGATTGTGCCGTTGCGGTTCTCCACCGTCTGCGCCTCGGCGATACCGTCGTGGTTCACCACGCTGGCCCGCAGCGCATCGCGCGCGCCGGCGGTCATGAACACCCGGCCGCCGTCGGCCTTCACCAGGCCGTGGTTGGCCACCAGGGTCTCGATCACGCTCTCGTCCACCCGCAGCTGCACCAGCTCGTTGCCGCTGAAACTCAGGGTGACCTCGCTGCCTGCGCCCATCGCCACGGTGCCCAGCTGCGCGGTGATGATGCCGGTGTTGGCGACGGAGTTGCCCAGCAGGGCCACATAGTGTTCCGCATTGATCGTGCCGTTGTTGACCACGCTTGCCGCGCTCTCGCCAGCGAAGGTCGAGTTGTCGGCGGTATCCAGCGTGGAGGCGACGATCCCGCCCACGTTTACCTGCGCACCGGCCCCGAACAGCACACCGTTGGGGTTGATCAGGTAGACCTGCCCGTTGGCGTTGAGCTGGCCGAGAATCCGGCTGCCGCTGGTATCCGCGATGCGGTTCACCGCCAGCGCCGAGCTGTTGGGCTGTTTGAAGTTCACCGTCTCCGTGGGCGCCACGTTAAAGCTCTGCCAGCTCAGCGACAGGTTCTGGCTGGCTTGCTCGATGGTGGTGGTGGCGCCGGACTGGCTGATGGCGCCGCTGCCCGCGGTGACCTCACCGCCCTGGGGGGCGGCGAGCAGCGCGGTGGAGAAGAGGGAGGCCGGCAGCAGGAGCAGTATGCCCCCGAGTGGGCCGCGTTCCCGGTTTCGGCCCGCCGGCGCGGCACGCCGGGACAGGAGTTGGTTGGCTAGCCGGACGCTTCGGCGCAGGCGGTTCTGTGTGTTCAAGGCCCTGTTCCCTCCCAGTATTGTGCGGCCCGGCCACTCCCGGTTTCAGGGCAGGCCGTTGGCGGACTGACTGGATGGGCGGCGGGGTTACCTGCCTTTTAAAGCGAGGAATCGGTGAAGAATCCGACAGACGGACGGAAAAATTCTGGCAGGGGGCGGGGTGGTTCGCCGCGTGGCGAAAGGGACGGGAGCAGTGGGGGGCCAGGCACCGGCCCCCGGCGGGGATCGGCCCTGGCTGGTCAGCTGTCCCGGGCTAGGCGCGCTGCCTGCGTGTGTACACCGCCCCGGCAACCAGCGCCAGCATCGCCGCGAGCGCGGCCAGCAGCGCGGTCGGGAGCGTGGGCACCACTTCAGGCGGTACCGGGATGTCCCGGGTGACGCTGATATCGTCGTGGTAGGCGGCCGCCTCGAGCGTGTAGTAACTGCCGGTCTTCAGCACCAGGGTGGCGGTATTGGACACGGCCGTGAATTGCCCGGAAAAGGACTCCCACTGGAACTGGTAAACGCCCCGGAAGGCCAGGTTGTTCGCCTCGTGCAGCGCGATCAGCGTGTCCTGGGCGCCCGGGCCGGCGTCGATCTGGGCCTCGGTCGGCACGCCGTCGTAGACTTCCACGCGCCACCAACTGCCGTTGTTACTGTCCAGGTTGCCGGTGACGCCGCCGCTCCATTGCCCGGAAACCGTATAGGTCTCGCCCGCGACGACGCTGATGGTCTGCAGCAGGCCGCCGTGGGCATTGTTGTTGGCGGTGCTGCCCTTTTTCTGCGCGTGCGAGGTGCTGCCGGCGAACGGGCAGCCGTTGGTGGGCACCCAGATATCGCAGTCGTTGCTGTGCTGCCAGGTGCCGTTCCAGAACGTGGTGGGCGGTGCATTCCACTGGGTCCAGCCGGTCAGGCCGGCCTCGAAATCGCCGTTGGCGATGAGGTTCTGGGCATTTGCCGGGCTGCAGAGGTAGAGCCCGCAGAGAATTGGCAGGTAAAAGCGAGTCAGGAATTTCACGGCGTCCCCACAGGAAATAAAAAATAGTTATAACAAGCATACGATTTTGCCAGGGGGGGCGCCAGAGCGGCGTGACCGGGTTGGCAAGGATCAGATATTCGCGTTGGCGCCCTTGACACTCTCCGTCTAATATCAATAGCCCCCTCCAGGCGAAAGGCTGGTGACATGGAAGTGAGTATCGAGATTCTGATGCTGGTCGGCGTCGCATTCCTGCTGCTTGGCGGGACCGCGGGGTGGCTGTCTTATGCCCTGGTACAGCAGCGCAAACTGGCGCATACCGATTACCTGACCGGAATTGCCAACCGGGGCAGTGTCTTCGAGCAGGGCTTCAAGCTGGTCGAGGAGGCCGCCAGCGAGCAGCAGCCTTTCTCCATCGTGCTGTTCGATGTCGACCATTTCAAGAAGGTCAACGACACCCTGGGCCACGGCGCCGGCGACCGCGCCCTGCGCGTCATCGTCGGGGCGACCCGCAAGGTGCTGGGGCCGCGCGAGTTCCTGGGCCGCCTCGGCGGCGAGGAGTTTATTGCCATCCTGCCGGGCAGCGATCGCAAGCAGGCCCGCGCCCGCGCGGAATCCCTGCGCATCGCCATCGCCAGGGCCGGCTTCCTGCACGCCGACAAGCACCCGGTGAACCTCACAGCCAGCCTGGGCATCGCGACCCTGGACGGCGAGGTGGATTTCCAAACCCTGGTGAATCGCGCGGACGAGGCCCTGTATGTCGCCAAGAACTCCGGTCGCAACCGGGCGGTGATGGCGTCTTCCCCCGCCGAGCTGCTGTCCGCCGGCATGGTGACGGTGGGCAGCCGCCACCGCGTGCGTTAAGTAGTCGCCGCTTCGGCGGCGCCGAATCATTCCCATAAGTTATAACTGATTCCAGAGGTCTCCCCATGACATACCTGCAGCGAATGGCCGGCCTGTTCAGCGCCGTCGTCCTTTCCTTCGCCTGTTTCGCCAGCGCCTCTGCCGTCGCGGAGACGGTGGAGCAGAAGGTGTGGATCAAGGCCGTCGAAACCGGCGGCAGCTGCGCGGTAACCGCGTACTTCAAGGGCGACCACGACAATTGCAGCAACCACGATGCCCACGGCCGCGGCGACTGCAGCAAGGACTCCGGCTGCATCTGTACCCGCCAGGCCAAGCACGTCACCTGGCAGATGGACGGCGACGAGGACTTCAGCGTGGTGTTCGACCAGGGTGACCCCAACCCCTTTGTCGAGAAGGGCGACAACGATTGCAAATTCGCCAGCAACAAAAAGGGCAAGCTGCGCTGCCGGGTGAAGGAGAAGGACACGCCCAAGGGCATCTATCACTACTCGGTGCAGGTTCCGCACTGCGGCTCGGCGAAGTTGCAGCTCAAACTCTACTGAGCCTGTTGTAGGAGCGCGCTCTGCGCGCGATCGCCTCGGTCCGCGTTCGGGCGTAGCAGGCTCCTACCGATCCTGCCCTGTAGGAGCGCGTTATACGCGCGATCGCCTCGGTCCGCGTTCGGGCATAGCAGGCTCCTACAGGGGCAATTGCTTGATTCGCGTCATGGCCGGGCTCGCCAGATAATGTAGCGTTGGCTAATATATGGCCGCATCGCTACGAGGTGACGCACATGAACGTCGACAGGCTGGTTTTTGCATTCGCGGGTACCTTCATCCTGGTGAGCCTGGCCCTGAGCCAGCTCCATTCCATCTACTGGCTGTGGTTCACGGCCTTCGTCGGCGCTAACATGCTGCAGGCGTCGTTCACCGGCTTCTGCCCGCTGGCGATGATCCTGCGCAAGCTGGGCCGCGAGCCCGGATGCGCCTTCCAGTAATTCCAGAAAACCCGTAAGGACTCCAAAGACAGCGGCATGTCGCACCCAATTGACCGCCTGATTCGCTACACCCTGGGTGGCGGCCTGCCGAAGCTGATCTTCGTGGTCGGCGTGCTGGCCGGCGCGCTGGCGCTGTATTTCACCCCGCGCGAGGAAGAGCCACAGATCGTCGTGCCCATGGTCGACGTGCTGGTGGAGGCCCCCGGCCTCAGCGCGCGGCAGGTGGAGCGGCAGGTCACCATTCCGATGGAAAAACTGCTCGCCCAGATCCCCGGGGTGGAGCACGTCTATTCCACATCGGCCACCGGGCGCGCCTCGGCCACCCTGCGCTTCTACGTCGGCCAGGACCGCGAGGATTCCATCCTCAACACCTACAACAAGCTCTATTCCAACGTCGACCGCCTGCCGCCGGTGGTGAGCAGCTGGATGGTCCGCCCGGTGGAGGTGGACGACGTGCCCATCGTCATGCTCGGCCTGTGGAGCGACGACCCGGACCGCTACGACGACTACGAGCTGCGTCGCATGGCGGACGAGATCTCCACTGTACTGCAGGGCATTCCCAGCACCAGCGAGGTCAACGTGGTCGGCGGCCGGCCGCGCACCGTGCGCATCCTGCTCGACCCGGAGAGCATGGGCGCCCGGCGCACCACCGCCCAGGACATTGTCTCTGCACTGTCAGTCTCCAACGTGCTGCGCAGCGCCGGCAACTGGACCCTGGACAACCAGTCCATCGCCCTGGAGGGCGGCGACGTGCTGCGCCGTGTCGACGAATTGCGCGACCTGGTGGTGAACGTCGTCGACGGCGTGCCGGTATACCTGCACGACGTGGCGCGCATCGTCGACGGGCCGGAGGAGGCCAGCAACTACACCTGGATCGGCTTCGCGCCGGGGCATCCCGGCGGCGAGATAGCCGACCGGCCCATGGTCGCGATTTCCGTCGCCAAGCAGCGCGGTTCCAATGCGGTGTCGGTGGCGCGCGATATCCACGAGGCGATGGGTAAGATGGAGCAGAAGCTGCTGCCCCCCGAGGTGCACGTCGAGGTGCTGCGCGATTACGGCCAGACCGCCAACGAGAAGGTCAACGACCTCACCAGCAGCCTGGGTTTCGCCATCGTCACGGTGGTGATCTTTATCGGTGTGTTCCTCGGCTGGCGGCAGGCGGTGGTGGTCGGGCTGGCGGTGCCGATCTGCTACGGCATCACCCTGGCGCTGGACATGTCGCTGGGCTACACCATCAATCGCGTCACCCTGTTCGCGCTGATCCTCGCCCTGGGCCTGCTGGTGGACGACCCGATCACCGGCGTCGACAACATCAGCCGCTTCATGGGGCGCCGGGACCTGTCGCGCACCGAGCGGGTGGTCACGGCGATCTCGGAGATCCGCATCCCGCTGATCATGTCCACCCTGACCATCGTGCTGGCCTTCCTGCCGCTGGCCGCGATCACCGGCATGATGGGGCCCTACATGGCGCCGATGGCCTTCAACGTGCCCGCCAGCGTGATCGCCAGCACCTTCGTGGCGTTTCTCGTCACCCCATGGCTGGCGAGCAAGATGCTCCCCGAGGGCGGCCCGGAGCACGAGGGGCCGACGGACGGCGGCCTGTACTCGAAGTTCATGGCGCCGGTGCTGGACAGCAAAGGGCATGGCAAGTGGATTCTCTGGCTGGTGGGCATCCTGTTCGTCGCCACCGCCATGCTGCCGGTGCTGCGCCTGGTGCCGCTGAAGCTGCTGCCCTTCGACAACAAGAACGAAGTGCAGGTGCTGATCGACATGCCCGAGAGCGCCAGCCTCGAGGAAACCGCCGCCCTGGCCCACGACATTGCCGCGGATGTCCGGCGCATGCCGGAAGTGCGCGCCACGGCCGCCTTTGTCGGCGTGCCCTCGCCCATCGATTTCAACGGCCTGGTGCGGCGCTACTACCAGCGCACCGGCCCCAACATGGGCGAGCTGCGGGTCACGCTGGCGGACAAGGCAGACCGCGCCCAGCAATCCCATGCGCTGGTGTTGCGCATGCGCGAACTGCTCGCCCCCTACAGCCGCGACGGCATCAGCATCAAGGTGGTGGAAGTGCCGCCGGGGCCGCCGGTACTCGCCACCCTGGTCGCCGAAGTCTACGGCGATACCCTGACACCGTACGCCACGCAAAAAGAGGCGGCGCGGGTGCTGATGGCGAGGCTGGCGCGCGAACCCCACGTGGTGGAGATCGACTCGACCATCGAGGCGGACAAGCCCCGCCTGCGCTTCGTCGCGGATAAACAGAAGGCCGCCCTCTCTGGTATCTCCACCGACGATATCGCCCAGACCCTGGCCATGGCCAACGACGGCTACACCGCCGGCTACGTGCAGGTGGAGCGCGAATCGCGGCCACTGCCGGTGGAGTTGCGACTGGCGCCGGAGCAGCGCATCGTGAAGAACGATTTCGAGCGGCTGCTGGTGCGCGGCCGCCAGGGCGTGGCGAAGTCGAGCACCGCCGAGGGCCTGGAAATCGCCCCGCAGCCGCTGGCCGCCATCGGCGAACTGGGCGCCTTCGAGACCGGCGTGGCGGACCAGGCCATCCACCACAAGGACCTGCGCCCGGTGGTCTACGTGATGGCGGAACTCAACGGCCGCACCCCGGCGGAGATCATCGCCGACGTGCACGCGGACATGGGCGAACCGAAGGGCGAGGCCGACAACTGGCTCCACCGCACCTTCCTCACCAGCGGCGCCGGCGACGGCTGGCACATGCCCCCGGGCACCGACCTCAAGTGGACCGGGGAGGGCGAGTGGCGCATCACCAAGGACGTGTTCCGCGACATGGGCCTGGGCTACGCCTTCGCGCTGGCGGCGATCTTCTTCGTGCTGCGGGTGCAGACCGGTTCCTCGACACTCTCGCTGATCATCATGCTGGCCATCCCGCTGACGGTGATCGGCATCATGCCGGGCTTCTGGCTGATGAACCAGTTCGGGGTGCGGCTGGTGGCCGGCGCGCCGGACCCGGTGCTGTTCACCGCCACGGCGATGATCGGGATGATCGCCCTGGCCGGCATCGTGGTGCGCAACTCGCTGATTCTGGTCGAATTTGTAACCCAGGCCAGGGAGCGCGGCGCGAGCATCCGCGACGCCCTGCTGCAGGCGGGCTCGGTGCGCATGCGCCCGGTGCTGCTGACGGCGGGCACCACCATGCTGGGCAACCTCGTCATTACCCTGGACCCGGTGTTCTCCGGCCTGGCGCTGGCGATTATTTTCGGCATCGTCGCCTCCACCGCGTTCACGCTGGTGGTGGTGCCGGTGGTCTACCTGCTGGTGTTCGGCAAGGAGGACGATGATCCGGCGGCGCGCGGCGCCCCGGTGGAGGACGTGCAGACATGAAGAAATTGCTGATGCCACTGCTGGCGATCGTAGTACTGCTGCTGATGGTGGCCTGGATGGCCGGCGCCTTCCGCGACAAGATCGAGCCCGGCCTCGCCGCAGCGCCGAAGGTGGACAGCAGCGCCGCGGTGGCGGCGGTGGAGCAGAACTCGCCCTACTCCGAATCGGTGCCCGCGTCGGTGGAGGCGAAGGAAACTACTATAGTGTCCTCGCGCCTGCTGGCGCGGATCACCGCGATAGAGGTGCGCGCCGGTGACTACGTCGACGCCGGCCAGTTGCTGCTGACGCTGGAGAAGAAGGACCTGATGGCGCGCGCCCAGCAGGCTCGCGACCGCATTCGCGCGGTGCAGGCCCGACTCACCGAGGCGCGGCAGAACCTGGAGCGGGCGGAGGAGCTGCACAAGCGCGGCTTGATCGCAGTGGCGGCCCGCGACGCCGCGCGGGCGGATGCCGCCTCGCTGGAGGCGGACCTGGCTTCGGCCAACCAGGCGCTGGCGGAGGCGGAGACCGCGGTGGCGTTCACCGAGATTCGCTCGCCCATCGACGGGCGCGTCGTGGATCGATTCGCCGAGCCCGGCGATACCGCCTCGCCGGGACAGAAGCTGCTGTCCCTGTACAACCCGTTGCTGCTGCGCGTGGAGGCGCGGGTGCGGGAGGAACTCGCACTGGCGCTGACCGTGGGGCAATCGCTGGTGGTTGAGGTGCCGTCGCTGCACCAGAGTTACAGCGCGAAAATAGAGGAGATCGTGCCCGCCGCCGATCCCGGCTCGCGCAGCTTCCTGGTCAAGGCGATCCTGCCGACGGAGAAAAGCCTGCTGCCGGGCATGTACGCGCGCCTGCAGGTGCCGGCGGGCGATCGCGCCCGTCTGCTGATCCCAGCGGACCGGGTGGCTCAGGTAGGCGAGTTGAACGTGGTCTGGGTGGCCGGGACCGACAAGGTGGTCCGGCGGTTCGTGCGCCTGGGTGATACCAACGCCGACGGGATGGTGGAGGTCACCTCAGGCCTCGCCCCTGGCGACCTGGTATTACCTGTCCCGCCGTAGGAGCCTGCTACGCAGGCGATCGCGATCCTGTAGGAGCGCGTCTGCGTATGATCGTCGCCCTGTAGGAGCGCGCTCTGCGCGCGATGATCGCCTGCGTAGCAGGCTCCTACAATGCCGATGGGCCGGCGGGGGCCAGCGGTGGCAGGTCCGCAGTCTTCAGCAATCCCGGTCTCGCTGCGCACACGAAGGGCAGCGCATTTACCGGCGGGTTCGCCGTCAGCGCCGGCGTGTAGCCGCCGAGTTCATCCAGGCTCACCGGGAACTTGAGGTCGATATCCAGCGAGGCGTCGCCGCGCAGTTTTACCCGCCAGCCGGTCTCGCCGACGTCCCAGTCCGGGTCCAGCCCGGTGGTGATATACATCACCTGGGCGAAGCGGATCCGCTCCACGCCGTTCTCGTAGCCAGTGCGCACCAGCCGCCGCGCGCCCACGGTCCCGGCTTTCACATCGCCGCAGATGGTCCACGCATCCTCGCGGGCCGCGGCAAATTCGGTGACGGTCTTCCACTCGTCGATCGTCCAGCCCGAGGCGCGGGCGATGGGGTCGAAGGCGGTGGGCGCGCTGGTCAGGCGCGGGGTGGGGAAGGCATCCGGGTCCATGGGCTTGCCGAAGCCGATCTGGTCGAACAGCATCAGCGGCGAATCGCGCCGCGACATATTGCCGAACTCCTCGATCTGGTAGTGGTCCACCCGGCGCTGCAGCGAGAGCAGGGCGTAGGGGAAGATGTCGGTGATGAACCCCGGGCTGCTGCCGGTGCCGTACACCGAGGCGCCGCCGCGCTGGCAGGCCGCCTCCAGGCGCGCGCGGTCCCCGTCGTTGAGCCCGCGGCCGCCGTCGTACAGCTCCATGCAGACGGAGACGATATTCGTGCCCGCCTCGGCGAAGCGCACGAGGTCCTCGATGTCCACGATTTGCGGCATGTACAGCACGCAGTCGGCGCCCAGCGCGTGCATGGCTTCACGGTCGTTGGTCACTGCCACGCCCACCGCCGCTTCGCCGCAGAGTTCGCCCGCGTCCCTGCCGGCCTTGTCGGGGTTGTAGGCGAGGGCGCCGACCAGTTCCATGCCGGGGTGGCGTATGACCTCGCGCATGGCGCGCTTGCCGATATCCCCGGTGGCCCATTGCACGATGCGCAGGCGGCTGTTGTCGTTCATTTCCTGTTTCTCCGCTGTTATCGTTTTTCGCCCGGGTATTCTGCCCGCCGCACAAAAGTAAAAGCCACCCGTAGGTGGCTTTTACTGCTGCTGTGCAGGCGCGACGATTACTCGTCGAGGAAGCTGCGCAGGTAGTCGGAGCGGCTTGGGTGACGCAGCTTGCGCAGTGCCTTGGCCTCGATCTGGCGGATACGTTCGCGGGTGACGTCGAACTGCTTGCCGACTTCCTCCAGCGTGTGGTCCGTGTTCATGTCGATACCGAAGCGCATGCGCAGCACCTTGGCTTCCCGCGCGGTGAGACCGGCGAGCACTTCCTTGGTGGCTTCCTGCAGGCCCTGGCCGGTGGCGGCGTCTACCGGGGACGAGATGGTGTTGTCCTCGATGAAGTCGCCCAGGTGCGAATCCTCGTCGTCGCCGATCGGCGTCTCCATGGAGATCGGCTCCTTGGCGATCTTCAGCACCTTGCGCACCTTGTCCTCGGACATGTCCATGCGCTCGCCCAGTTCCTCGGGGGTGGGCTCGCGGCCCATCTCCTGCAGCATCTGGCGGGAGATACGGTTGAGCTTGTTGATCGTCTCGATCATGTGCACCGGGATACGGATGGTGCGCGCCTGGTCGGCGATCGAGCGGGTGATCGCCTGGCGAATCCACCAGGTGGCGTAGGTCGAGAACTTGTAACCGCGGCGGTATTCGAACTTGTCCACCGCCTTCATCAGGCCGATGTTGCCCTCCTGGATGAGGTCCAGGAACTGCAGGCCGCGGTTGGTGTACTTCTTGGCGATGGAGATCACCAGGCGCAGGTTGGCCTCGACCATCTCCTTCTTGGCGCGGCGTGCGCGCGCCTCGCCCATGGACATGCGGCGATTGATTTCCTTGATCTCGCTGACCGACAGGCCGGACTGCTCCTCGACCTGCTGGATGCGGCGCTGCAGGCGCTGGATGTTGTCTTTCTCCGCGGCCAGCTTGTTGCCGTAGTCCTTTTTGCGAATGTGCCGTGACACCCACTTCAGGTCGGATTCGGCCCCCTGGAAGGAGGTGATGAAGTCCTTGCGCGGCATGCTGCACTGGCGCACGGCAACCCGCATGATTTCACGCTCCTGGTTGCGTACGGCCGCCAGCAGGACGCGGGGCTCTTCGGAGATCGGGTCGAAAACACGCGGCGTCAGCTTGAGGAACTTGAACAGCTCTCCCAGCTTTTCCATTTCCTTGATGGCACTGGCGTGGCCGCGGCCCTTGGCGGCGATTTCCTTTTCGGTCTTGTTGAACTGGCGTTTCAGGGCCGTGAAGCGCTTCTTTGCTTCCACCGGATCCGGTCCGGATTCGGACTCCTCGTCGTCGTTGCTGTTGTCCGCCATGGCGATTTCCGCGGCGGAGGGAACGTCGTCGGTAGGGTCGAGATAGCCGACGATGATATCGCCCAGGCGGCGTTCTTCCTTGGCCACCAGGTCGTATTCATCCAGTACGTGTTTGACGGCGCCCGGGTACATGGCCAGTGCGGCCATCAGTTCGCGGATGCCTTCCTCGATACGTTTGGCGATGACGATCTCACCCTCGCGGGTGAGCAGTTCCACCGTACCCATCTCGCGCATGTACATGCGCACCGGGTCGGTGGTGCGGCCGGCTTCGGTTTCCACGGCGGCGAGGGCGGCGGCGGCTTCGGCGGCGGCGATGTCATCGGCGGAGGAATCACCCTCGGACATCAGCAGTTCGTCGGCGTCGGGGGCGCTCTCGAAGACCTGGATGCCCATGTCGTTGATCATCTGGATGATGTCTTCGACCTGGTCCGGATCCGAGATGTCTTCGGGGAGGTGATCGTTCACCTCTGCGTAGGTCAGGTAGCCCTGTTCCTTACCCTTGGCTATCAGGGCCTTGAGCCGGGACTGTTGTTGTACAACGTCGGACATGAAGTTGGTACCTTCAAAATGTGCAAAAAAAAGTCAGCCGATAATTATAGCTGAAAATCAAAGGCTTAACTAGCGATAACTCGCAATTACCGGCGATTCCACACCGGTTTCCCATCCCGTCAGGGTAGTGCTTCCTGCGCTCCCTTCAGGTTTTTTTCTCTGTGTCTGGCTATCCCTGCCTGTCAGTGGCTGTCAGCAGCACCCAGTGTCCGCCAGTGTCCGCCAGTGCCGCCCCCGGTCGGGGCAATCACCCCGCTATTTGCCGGGGATGCCCGTTGATGGGGGCGCTGCCGCGTTTTTCAAGGGCGATCGCTGTGGCAGCTTTCACACGGCTACAACGCATTCATACCGGAACGCTGGGTTTCGTCTGCTGAAAGTGTACGTCTGGTCACATAGCCAGGCGCGGCACGGACCTGGTGTCTCCGCAGCGCGTTTTAGACCGCTGCTCGCAGTGTCTGTTGCATGCTGCGTCTTTCAAAATTCGCGCCGATTTCGCTCGGCGTCTCGTTGTCGTTTCTCCTGCAACATCTCGCGCAGGCGCTGCTTCTCCAGCTCGGTAATCTCAGCGTAGTTGGTGCGTTTGAGTTTGTCGACCTGCGCGGCCAGGCGGGTCTGGTGCGGTAATCGCCGACACAGGGCGTCCAGGGTATCGCGGAACTGCAGCTCGATCCCCTCGGTGGGAATGAGCCGCTCCTGCCCCGCAAGTCGCGCCAGCAGGTCGCCCTCCGGCCGTCCGTACCAGTGACCCAGCAGCATGCCGGTATTGGATTCCGGCCGCCGGCGCACGAGTTCGATCAGCTCGCACAGCAGGCGGGCGTCCGCACCGGGGGAGTCGTCCAGCGACTGCGTGTCGACATCCCGCGCGATCTGCGGGCGATGCAGGATCAGGGCGATCGCGCTCTGGGCGAGGTTGGCATAGCCGGGCGGTACCGCGATGGATTCGTCCTGTTCGGCTGTGCTCTGCGCGCGATCGCCCGCGGAGCGGGCTCCTGCCTGTTCGGGTGCGCCATAAGCATGATCGGCGCCGGCGCCTGCCGCATCGTCCTGCGGGCGTGCGCCCTGCGCATGATCGCTGTGTGCGGCCTGTTCCCCCGGGGCTGCGCCCGGCGTCCGGTCCCCCGGATCGCCGGAGCGCGCAGCGCGCGCTGCTGCCGCGCGGTTCTCGTCCGCCGCCTCAAGCCGCATCAGGCTGTCCAGTTCCAGCCCTGTGCGCCGCGCCAGTTCCTGCATCATCAGCTCGCGGAACACGCCGTCGGGCAGCTGGCGGATATGTGGCAACGCCAGCCGCGCCATGCGCGCGCGCCCGTCCAGGCTGCGGGTATCCACGCCCTGCGCCACCGCCTCGAACAGGAACTCCTCCAGCGGCAGCGCCTGTTCGTTCATCAATTGCTCGAAACTTTCGGCGCCGCCGGCGCGGACCACGCTGTCCGGGTCCTCGCCCTCGGGCAGGAACAGGAAGCGCGCCTGGCGCCCGTCCTGCATCACCGGCAGCGCCGATTCCATGGCGCGGAAGGCGGCCTTGCGGCCGGCCTCGTCGCCGTCGAAGCAGAAGATCACCTCCGGGCAGCGGCGGAATATCCGCTCCAGGTGCGCGGTGCTGGTTGCGGTGCCCAGCGTCGCCGTGGCGTAGGTGATGCCGTGCTGGAACAGGGCGATGACATCCATGTAGCCCTCGACCACCAGCACCCGCTGCAACTGGCGGTTGGCCTGCAGGGCCTGGTAGAAGCCATAGAGTTCGCGGCCCTTGTGGAAAACGTCGGTTTCCGGCGAGTTCAGGTACTTGGGCTTGTCGTCGCCCAGCACCCGGCCGCCGAAGGCGATGACACGCCCGCGCTGGTCGCGGATGGGGAAGACGATGCGGTCGCGGAAGCGGTCGTAAACCCGGCCCTGCTCGTTCTCCACCAGCATGCCGGTGCGCGACAGCAGCTTGCGGCTGTCGTCGGTCTCGCCCAGCGCCTTCATCAGGTTGTCCCAGCCGGGCGGGGCAAAGCCGAGGTCGAACTGGCGGGCGATCTCGCCGCTGAGGCCGCGGCCCTTGAGGTAGCTGACGGCGCGCTCCTTCTCCGGGTGCTGGCGCAACTGCAGCTTGTACCAGTTGGCGGCCTGTTCGAGCATCCTGTACAGCGGCCGGTGGGAGTCCTCACGCTGCGCCTGCCCGCCGCCGGGCCCGGCTTCGCGCGGTACCGTCAGCCCGACGCTGGAGGCCAGCGATTCCACCGCCGCGGGGAACTCCAGGTTCTCGTAATCCATGACGAAACCCAGCGCGTTGCCGCCGGCGCCGCAGCCGAAGCAGTAGTAGAACTGCTTCTCGGGGTTCACGGAAAAGGAGGGCGATTTTTCCTCGTGGAAGGGGCAGCGGGCCATGTAGTTCTTGCCCGACTTCTTCAGTTTGACGCGGCGGTCCACCACCTCGACGATGTCGAGGCGATCCAGCAGTTCATCGAGGAATGCTTGTGGGATGCGTCCAGCCATGGGTTATTGAACCATTTTTTGTAGGAGCGCGCTCTGCGCGCGATCGCCTGCGTAGCAGGCTCCTACGACGGCAGGGCGGAATCAGGAAGCGGCGGCCAGGCGGGCCTTGACCAGGCCGCTGACGGCGCCCATGTCGGCGCGGCCCTGCAGTTTGGGCTTGAGCTGGCCCATCACGGCGCCCATGGCCTGCATGCCGCTGGCGCCGGAGGCGGCGATGGCCTCGTCGATCAGGGTATTGATTTCGTCTTCGCTGAGCTGTGCCGGGAGGAATTCCTGCAGCACGGAGATTTCGGCGTTCTCTTTGTCCGCCAGCTCCTGGCGGCCGGCGTCGAGGTACTGCTGTGCGGAATCGCGGCGTTGCTTGAGCATCTTGTCGAGCACCGCGAGCGCGCGCGCGTCGTCCAGCTCGATCCGCTCGTCGACTTCGATACGCTTGAACTCGGCCTGGATCAGCCGGATGGTGCCCAGCCGCTCCTTGTCCCTGGCCTTCATGGCCGATTTTTGCTCGGCCTTGATGCGATCCAGGAGGGGCTGGTCAGACATGGGTATGCAGCGCGGTCTCAGTACAGACGCGCGCGCTTGCGATTTTCCCGGGCCAGCTTCTTGGCGTGACGCTTGACGGCTGCAGCGGCAGCGCGCTTGCGCACGGTGGTGGGCTTCTCGTAGTGCTCGCGCTTGCGCACCTCAGCCAGGACGCCGGCTTTCTCGCAGGAGCGCTTGAAGCGGCGCAGGGCGACGTCGAAAGGCTCGTTTTCCTTAACCTTGATGTGGGGCATTCAGTCTCTACCTGTCTCGTTTTGTCTGTGTGACCAGCGGCTCACCGGGCCGACAATCACCTGAAAGGGCGCGCATTCTATACTCAAGAGCCCCCCTTTGCAAAGGGGTTTTACCGGCCACATTGGGTGAAAAATGGCCAAACCCGCTGGTTTGCCCCCGGGGCAGCCAGTATCATGCGCCGGACACTGAAACTGGATTGTAATAATGCTGGTACTGGGCCTGGAAACCTCCTGCGACGAGACCGGGGTGGCGCTGTTCGACACCGACCGGGGCCTGCTCGCGGACGCCCTCTACAGCCAGATCGATATCCATGTGGAATACGGCGGAGTGGTGCCGGAACTGGCCTCCCGCGACCACGTGCGCAAGACCCTGCCGATGGTCGAGGAGGTCATGCACCGCGCGGGCGTCAGCGGCGCGGACCTGGACGGCGTGGCCTATACCGCGGGCCCCGGCCTGGTCGGCGCGTTGATGGTCGGCGCCACCCTGGCGCGGGCCCTGGCCCTGGGCTGGGGGGTGCCGGCGCTGGGTGTGCACCATATGGAGGGTCACCTGCTGGCCCCCATGCTGGAGGAGGAGCGCCCGGATTTCCCCTTCGTCGCCCTGCTGGTCTCCGGCGGCCACACCCAGCTGGTGCGGGTCGACGGCATCGGCCGTTACCGCCTGCTGGGCGAGTCCCTGGACGACGCCGCCGGCGAGGCCTTCGACAAGACCGCCAAGCTGCTCGACCTGCCGTACCCCGGCGGGCCGCATATCGCCCGCTTGGCAGCGCAGGGCAACCCGGACCGGTTCGACTTCCCGCGGCCCATGGTCAACCGGCCGGGGCTGGATTTCAGCTTCAGCGGGCTCAAGACCTATGCGCTCAACACCGTCGAGGCCTGCCGCGCCGAGACCGGCCTGAACGAGCAGGATCGCTGCGATATCGCCCGCGCCTTCGAGGATGCGGTGGTCGCCACCCTGGTCATCAAGTGCCGCCGGGCGCTGAAGCAGGAGGGGCTCAAAACCCTGGTGATCGCGGGCGGAGTAAGCGCTAACTTAAACCTCAGGGCTTCCCTGACGCAGGCTCTGCAGAAGGAACGCGCCAGAGTCTTCTACCCGGCGCCGCGCTTTTGCACCGACAACGGCGCGATGATCGCCTTCGCCGGCGCCCAGCGCCTGCTCGCTGGCCAGTGCGACGACGACACCACGCCGGTGCGCCCGCGCTGGCCCATGGAAGAGCTGCCGCCGCTGGAAGGGGCCGCCTGATGGACACCGTCTATATAAGAGGGCTGCGCACCGAGGCGGTGATCGGCGTCTACGACTGGGAGCGCGACATCCGCCAGGCCCTGGTGCTGGACCTGGATCTCGCCAGCGACAACCGAGCCGCGGCGGCCACCGACGGCATCGCCGAGGCGGTGGACTACGACGCCATCTCGCAGCGGGTGCTGGCCTACGTCCGCGATAGCCAGTTCCAGCTGATCGAGACCCTCGCGGAGCGGGTGGCTGCGCTGGTGCTGGAAGAGTTCGGTATCCCATGGCTGCGCCTGCGGGTGTCCAAGCCCGGGGCGGTGGCCATGGCCGATGACGTCGGCGTGATCATCGAGCGGGGCCGGCAAGCCTGATGGCGCGGGTCTACCTGGGGCTGGGGAGCAATATCGAGCGCGAGCGCTACATCACGGCGGGGCTGGACGCGCTGCAGGTGCGCTTCGGCGAGCTGGCGATTTCGCCTGTCTTCGACTGCCCGCCGGTGGGATTCGACGGACAGCCGTTTCTCAATCTCGCGGTGGGGCTGGACACGGAGTTGGCCGTGGGCGAACTGGCCCGCGAATTGCGCCACATCGAGGTGGAGCACGGCCGTGCTCCCGACGCCCCGCGATTCTCTCCCCGCCAGCTGGATATCGATATCCTCACTTACGATGCATTGACCGGCACCGTCGAGGGCGTCGAACTGCCCCGGTCGGAGCTGCTGGAGAACGCCTTCGTGCTGCGGCCGATGGCGGAACTGGTACCCGACGAGCGCCACCCGGTGGCGGCGCGCAGCTACGCCGAGCTGTGGCGCGATTACAGCGGCCCGCGCGACCCCCGCCGGGTGAGTTTCTACTGGCGCGGGCGGGAGGTCTCCCGGGCGGAGTAATCCTGCCGCAGGGATTCCAGCAGGCGCTCGCGCTCCGCGGCGATGGCATTGCCGATCGCCTTCCCCTGCAACCCGGCCTCGGCGAAGGGCTGCGCCGTCACCCCGGAAGCCAGTGCCAGTGCCTCGCGCAGGTAGTCCCGCTGCGGATACTCACGATCCTCCAGCCCGGTGCGGCCCCGGGCATCCGCCTCGCAGGCCAGCAAAAAGGCTTCGAAGCGCTCCGGCTGGCGCAGCGCCCCGGTGGCATTCAACAGCTTGAGCACGGTCTTGCCGCGCAGCTCCGTGGCCCGGTGGCAGTGCAGGTGGTATTCGCAGACCGCCAGCGCCAGCTCGCGGTAGTGATTGGGCGCCTTGAGCCGTTCGCAGACCGCCCGTACCAGCCTGGTGCCGCGCTGCTCGTGGGCGATATGCCGGGGCCACTCGGCCTGCGGGGTGGTGCCCTTGCCCAGGTCGTGCAGCAGCACGGCGAATCGCACCGGTGAATCGGCGTCCAGCCGCACCGCCTGCTGCAGGCACATCAGGGTGTGCACGCCGGTGTCGATCTCCGGGTGGTACTCCGGGGTTTGCGGCACGCCGAACAGGGCGTCCACTTCCGGCAGCAGCGCCGCGAGCGCGCCGCACTCGCGCAGTACTTCGACGAACACCTCCGGGTTGCGCTCCCCCAGTGCCCGTTCCAGCTCGCGCCAGACCCGTTCGGCACTGAGGTGTTCCAACTCGCCCGCGGCGACGATCCCGGCCATCAGGGCCATGGTCTCGGCGGCGACGGTAAAGCCCAGGTGGGAGAAGCGGGCGGCGAAGCGCGCGGTGCGCAGCACCCGCAGCGGGTCCTCGGTGAAGGCTTCGGAGACGTGGCGCAGCAGGCGCGCCTGCAAGTCCCGCTGCCCGCCGTAGGGATCGATAATCGTGCCGTCGGGCGCGCGGGCCATGGCATTGACGGTGAGGTCGCGCCGGCGCAGGTCCGCTTCGAGGGTGACGTCGCGGTCGCAGTGCACGACGAAGCCGGTGTGGCCGTGGCCGCGCTTGCGCTCGGTGCGGGCCAGGGCGTACTCGTCGCCGGTTTCGGGGTGCAGGAACACCGGGAAGTCGCGGCCCACCTGGCGGTAGCCGGCGTCGAGCATTTCCTGCGGGCTGGCGCCGACCACCACCCAGTCCTGCTCGTGGGGTTCCAGTGGGGCGTAGCCGAGCAGCGCGTCGCGCACGGCGCCGCCGACCAGGTAGGTCTCCACGCTCAGGCCCGGACTTCCGGCAGCGAGGGCATGTAGCGCTCCACCACGCCGGCGGCGTCGCGGCATTTGCCGCCGCGGCAGCGGCAGCGCAGCATCTCGCCGGTGTCCAGGCAGTACAGGGACATCGCCCCGCCCCACACGCAGCCGGAATCGAGGCCGATGATGTTGGGAGTATCCGTGGACCCCTCCAGCGACGCCCAGTGGCCGAAGAGGATGTTTTCCTCGGCGGCAGCGCGGTTCGGGTGGCTGAACCAGGGGGCGACATCGGTCACGTCCGGGTCGGGTTTGGGGCCCTTGCTCTTCAGGTCCAGCCGGCCATCGGCGGTGCAGTAGCGCATGCGGGTGAGGTAGTTGGTGATCAGGCGCAGGCGGTCCATGCCGGTCAGGGCACAGGACCAGGTGTTGGGCTCGTTGCCGTACATGGTCTTCAGGAAGTTGGTGCAATCGGGGCTCTGCAGCACCAGTTCCACCTCCCGCGCGCGGCCGATGGCAAAGGGGATGCTCCACTGCGGCGGGATTCCCGCGTGCACCAGGGTAAAGCCGTGCTCGCGGTGGATCAGCGGCCGGTGCAGCAGCCAGTTGAGCAGTTGCTCGCGGTCCGGCGCCGAGAGAATCTTGGCCAGGGTGTCGCTCTTGGACGGGGGACGCACGCCGGCGGCCACCGCCAGCAGGTGCAGGTCGTGGTTGCCCAGCACCAGCACCAGCGAGTCGCGCATGTCGTAGAGAAAGCGCAGGGTCTTGAGGCAGCGCGGCCCGCGGTTGACCACATCGCCCACCGACCACAGGGTGTCGCGGGAGCGGTTGAAGTCCACCGCCCGCAAAAGGGTCTTCAGGGGCTGCAGGCAACCCTGGATGTCGCCGACGGCATAGGTGGCCATGGGATCAATTGAGCGCCGTGGGGGTGTGCAGGGTAAACGGCGGGATCGGCACCTGGAACCGGTTGAGGGTATCCGGCGCGGCATCGTCGTCCCGCACGACCATTAAATAGGAGCCCTCCATAAAACCCACAGGCGTGTTCAGCGTGGTGCCGCTGGTATAGCGGAAGGAATCGCCGGGGGCGATCACCGGCTGCTCGCCCACCACGCCCTCGCCGCGCACTTCCTGCACGCTGTTGTCGGCGTCGGTGATCACCCAGTGGCGCGACAGCAGCTGCACCGGGCGGTCGCCGGCGTTGCTGATGGTGATGGTGTAGGCGAAGGTGTACTGCTCCTCGTCCGGGCTGGAGTGGCCGGGCAGGTACGCCGTGGCGACGTGGACGCTGACCAGGGCGGGATTGAACTCGATGTCAGGCATGGATCGCATTGGTTATATCGATGAATTGCGCCAGTTCCAGCGTTTCCGCCCGGGCGGAGGGGTCTATGCCCATCGCCTCCAGGGCGTTCATATCTATAAGGCCTTTCAGGTTGTTGCGCAAGGTTTTACGCCGCTGGGCGAAGGCGGCCTGCACCACCTTGCGCAGCTTTCCGGCATCGCAGGCGGGCCAGGGCGAGTTCTCCCAGGGGGTCAGGCGCACGATGGCGGACTGCACCTTCGGTGGGGGGTCGAAGGATTCCGGCGGCACGTCGAACAGGTGCTCCACCCGGCACAGGTACTGGGCCATGATGCCCAGCCGGCCCCAGTCCTTGTTGCCCGGTGTGGCGGCCAGGCGCTCCACCACCTCCAGCTGCAGCATGAAGTGCATGTCCGCGATGTGCTCGCGCTGGCCCAGCAGGTGGAAGATCAGGGGTGTGGAGATGTTGTACGGCAGGTTGCCGACCACCCGCAGTTTCTCGCCGCCGGAGACCAGCGTGGCGTAATCCACCTTCAGGGCATCGGCGCTGTGCAGGTGGAAGCCGGGGTAGATGCTGAAGGCGGCGAGCAGGCCGGGCACCAGGTCGCGGTCCAGTTCGATCACATCCAGCGGGCAGCCCACCGGCGCCAGCACTTCCGTCAGCGCGCCGCGGCCGGGGCCGATCTCCACCAGGTGATCGGTCGGGCGCGCGTGGATTGCCGCAGCGATGCGCTCGATCACGCCGTGGTCGGTGAGGAAGTTCTGGCCGAAGCGCTTGCGCGGCCGGCTCAGGGAAGGCGAGGGCATAGGGTCTTATCAATATAAACACAAAACCGTGGGCGTCACGTTAACACAAGTGCGGACATGAATTCGCGCTACTTGCTCGCCGCGCAGCGTGGGTCGCTGCCGGATCTGCCCGGGGCTGGTCGATGGCCGCTCCCCCACCACAGCCGGATAGTGATCATGGTAGACTCCACCGCTTTGCAAGCCAGGTTCCAGGAGCGATGACGACAATGGACAAATGCGCGGTTATCACCGGCGTTACGGGACAGGACGGAGCCTATCTCGCCCAGTGCCTGCTGGAAAAAGGGTATACCGTCTACGGCACCTATCGTCGCACCAGCTCCGTCAATTTCTGGCGGCTGGCCGAGCTGGGCCTGGCGGAGCATCCCAATCTCCACCTGGTCGAATTCGACCTCACGGACCTCTCTACCTGTATCCGTTTGCTGGAGAACAGTGGCGCGCGCGAGGTTTACAACCTGGCCGCGCAGAGTTTCGTGGGGGTGTCCTTCGAGCAGCCCCTGACCACCTCGGAAATCACCGGCAGGGGGGCGGTCCACCTGCTGGAGGCCATACGCATCCTGGACCCGACGATCCGGTTCTACCAGGCTTCCACCTCCGAAATGTTCGGCAAGGTGCAGTCCGTTCCCCAGAACGAGGAAACCCCGTTCTACCCGCGCAGCCCTTACGGCGTGGCAAAGCTCTTCGCGCACTGGATGACGATCAACTATCGCGAGTCCTATGGCATCTTCGGCACCAGCGGCATTCTCTTCAACCACGAATCACCTTTGCGTGGTAAGGAATTCGTCACGCGAAAGATTACCGATGCAGTGGCCCGCATCAGGATGGGCACCCTCGACAAACTGGAGCTGGGCAATATGGACGCCAAGCGCGACTGGGGGTATGCGAAGGAGTATGTCGAGGGGATGTGGCGCATGCTGCAGACCGACTCCCCCGACACCTACGTGCTTGCCACCAATCGAACCGAGACCGTCCGGAATTTTGTGACCATGGCGTTCAAGTCCGCGGGCATCGAGCTGGAATGGCGCGGCGAGGCCGAACAGGAGTCCGCGATGGACATCGAGACCGGGCGGGAAGTGGTGTGCGTCAATCCCAGGTTCTACCGCCCGGCGGAAGTGGACCTGCTGATTGGCGAAGCCACCAAGGCCCGCGAAGAGCTGGGCTGGGAGCCGAAGACATCGCTGGAAGAACTCTGTGACATGATGGTCCGCGTGGACATCGAGCGCCAGCAGCGCGGTTTCTCATTCTGATGCCGGGAAAAAGGGTCCTCGTCACCGGGGCGTCGGGGTTCACCGGAAGACACTTTGTCGCCGCGGCGAAAGCCCGGGGGTATGAGTGCGTGGCGCTGTGCCACCACGATGACGACTACCTCGGCGAGGCGGATTCCTGCATCAAGGCTGATCTGCGCAGGGCGGAGGACCTGGCTTCCCTGGCCAGCGACGTGCGCCCCAGCCACGTGCTGCACCTGGCGGCGGTTTCGTTTGTGGCGCATGGTTCGCCCGCAGAAATCTACCAGGCCAATTTGCTGGGCACCGTGAACCTGTTGCAGGCGTTTCAGGACAGCGCGGAGAAACCCGAGTGCATCGTTCTCGCCAGCAGCGCGAATATTTACGGCAACACCACCGAGCTACCGATCCTCGAGTCCGCACAACCCCGGCCGGCAAATCATTACGGCGTCTCGAAGTACGCGATGGAGCAGGCGGCGAGGCTGTTTGTCGACCTGCCTGTATCAATAGTGCGTCCCTTCAACTACACCGGCCTGGGACAGCATCCCAATTTCCTGGTGCCGAAAATCGTGGCGGCATTTCGCGAGCGCCAGCCGGCGCTGGAGTTGGGCAACCTCGATGTATCGCGGGATTTTTCCGATGTGCGCGACGTGGTGGCAGCCTACCTGCGCCTGCTGGATGGCCGCATCGTGGGCGAGACATTCAATGTCTGCAGTGGCACGCCTGTCGCGCTGCGGGAAATAGTCGGGACTCTGGGGGAGCTGAGTGGCCACACTCTCGAAGTGACCACCAATCCCGCCTTCGTCCGCGCCGACGAAATTCACGTGCTCTACGGGTCCCCCGAGAAACTGGAACGCCACATCGGGCAGTACCGACGCTTCGACCTGCGTGACACGCTGGACTGGATGCTGAACGCGGCGGGTTGATCGCATTTCGGGGACTTTTCGCCCGCCTGGCATGGCACAGGGCAAGGGCCCGGGAATCTCGGGCCTGTTGCGGCAGCGGGGGTTGATTCTGGTACACTTGCCTCCGCCCGCCATCGGCAGGCGACGATAAGAGTTCAGGATTCCAGATTTCCAGATGACACTCTCCAAATATTTTGGCTTGGTGGATGTGCAGGCGCGCATGCTGCTCAAGGCGGACTCCGCCAAGTACAAGCTAGGCATCCTCTGGTGGTTCCTCGAGCCGCTGCTCTGGGTGACGGTCTTTTATATAGTTTTCAACATGATACTGGATTCCGGGCGGCGCTCGGGGGACTTCATCGTGTTCCTCGCAACCGGGAAGTTTGCCTTCATCTGGTTTTCCAAGACCGTGATACAGGCCTCCGGCAGTATCGTCTCCAGCGAGGGATTGATAGGAAAAATCGACACGCCGAAGTCCCTGTTCCCCATGTCCGCGATACAGCAAAGCCTGTACCGGCAATCCACGGTCTACATCGTGCTGGTGTTCTTCCTGATGCTGGGCGGGATCATGCCGGATAAGGCCTGGGTCTGGATGGTGCCGGTACTGGTCGTCTTCTACCTGATGATCGTGGCCTGCGGATTGATCGGCGCCTGCCTGGTCTGCATCCTGCGGGATTTCCAGAAGATCATCCCGCTGTTCATGACATTCCTGATGTTCACTTCGGGGCTTTTCTGGGATCCCCACCAGATCGCCAGCCCCGCCAAGACGGAGCTGTTGTTCACGGTGAACCCGCTGGCCTTCATCCTGGATGCCCATCGCCAGGTGCTGCTCTACAACACTGCCCCGGACCTGTTCCACCTTGTGACGATCGGCCTGGGTTCGGTCGTGCTGGTCTGCCTGGCGCTGCTGTACATGCGGCGTTATAGCCAGTACCTGGCGCTGCGGGTGCTGACCTGATGGCAGATACTGATCGCAAGGTCATGCTGGAACTGGATGACGTGTCCATCAGCTTCCATACCAGCAAGGGCACCTTCGACCGGGGGCTGCACCAGGTGCTGCGCTCGGTGTCGTTCAAACTGTACGAGAACGAAACGCTGGGTATTATCGGTCGCAATGGCGTGGGTAAAACCACCATGCTGCGAATCATGGCGGGGATCCTCGCTCCCTCCAGCGGGCGAGTCATAAAGCATCCGGGCAAGGCGGCTTCACTGCTGACCATCGGCCTGGGCCACAAGGGCGATCTCAGCGGCAGGGACAACGCCCTGCTTTCCGCCATGCTGCAGGGGGCCAGCAAGAAGGAAGCGCTAGGCTACCTGGAAGACATCAAGGCATTTTCCGAGTTGGGTGACTCGTTCGAGGAGCCCGTAAAAACCTATTCCTCCGGGATGAAATCAAGGCTGGGGTTCACCACGGCCCTGCTGACCCATGTGGACGTCCTGTTGGTGGATGAAATCCTGAGTGTCGGCGACGCGGAGTTCCGTGTAAAAGCGGAGCAGGCCATGAAACAGCGCCTGAGCGGCGAGCAGACGGTGGTGTTCGTCTCTCACTCCGACAAACAGGTGAGCGAACTGTGCAGCCGCGTGATCTGGATCGACAAGGGCAGGATCGCCGCCGCGGGAGACCCGGACGAGGTGCTGGAAAAATACCAGGAGAGTATCCGCGCTGCGAAACGCAAAAAAAAGGCCTGAGGCGCCGGCTCAGGCTTCGGTGAGCGCCAGTACCTGTTGGTGGCTCTTGCGGTAATCCCGGCGCACGCCGTCCCAGACTGCCCGGGCGGTCACCCGGAGAAAACTCTTTCTCTCGTGCTTCTCGTAATACCGGGCCGTCAGGAAAAATCCGGGTATCTTGATAAGCAGGATCAGCGGGTACAGCCAGCCGGAAGCGATGCGATACACCTCCAGCCGGTTGCGAAACGTGTAGTACACCTTCCACAGCGGTCGATACACGTCGCGCTGGTCTACCAGGGTCTGGCAATCGTGCACGAAGCTGATGCCGGGCACGAACCAGTGCCGATACCCGGCGCGGCGCAATTCCAGCAGGTAGATGATGTCGTCGGCGTAGATGAACAGCTCGCGGCGCGGCAGCCCGATCTTGCCGGCCCGAATCAGTGATACGCGCACGAAGCATCCCACGAACGAAGACGCATCTGCCTCCACTGGACGTTCGGCCTGGTAGTCCGGGTTGCCGATATGAAAACCGTGGCGCCCCCGGCTCGCAGCGCCGAAGAATTCCCTGGCGTGCCAGAAGGGATTGCGGCTTGGCCGGTTCATTTCGCTGATCCCGCCGTCCGGCAGGTAAACTGCGGCCGCGAGGCTGCCCACGTCGTCGGGAATGTCGAGGGCGGCGAACTGCGTCACCACGTCGCTGGCCGGAAAGGCGTCGTCGTCGTAGCAGACCAGCCATTGGGCCTGCGGGAGATGTTCGGCGACGTACTGGAAACCCCGCTGGAAGCCGCCTGCGCCACCGAGGTTTTCTGCGTTGTGCAAGGTCACCAGGGTGGGATCGTCCAGCTCCGCCAGCCAGCCGGCGGTGCCGTCCGTCGAGCAGTTGTTCACTACCACCACCCGGTAGAAACCCTTGTCCAGGCTGTTGCGGACGGTTTCCTTCAACTTGTCGAGGCGGTTGAAGGTGACAATGACGGCGACGAGTTCTGCTGGCATGCGCTTTAAACGGGCGATACGAAGAAGGCGGGAATTTGAGCCTTTCTGCGCCGCAGGTCAAGAAAGCTTTCCGCGGCGGCCAGCGCTTCGGCAATGGTGACATCCATGTCCAGGTAGCGATAGGTGCCCAGGCGGCCGACAAAGGAAACGCCCTGTTCCTGTTCAGCCAGCGCGATGTAGTCCCGCAGCATCGCCTGCTCGTCCGTCAGGCGGATGGGGTAGTACGGAATATCGTCCTGTTCGCAGGCGCGGCTGTACTCGGCAAAGCAGATGGTCTTGTCGTGTTCCTCCCAGGGAGAAAAGTGCTTGTGCTCGGCGATGCGGGTATAGGGGATGGATTCATCGGCGTAGTTCATCACCGCGCAGCCCTGGAAATCGCCCTCGGCGCGAATCTCCCTGAAATCCAGCGTGCGATAACCCAGGCGGCCCAGTGCGTAATCGAAATAGCCGTCGATCGGGCCGCTGTAGAAGACATGCGAATAGTTGCCCGCTTCTGCCCGCTGGAAGCTGGTTTCCAGGCGCACGGAAATCTTCGGGTGATCGAGGATCTGCTCGACAATCGCGGTATAGCCGTCTCTCGGCATGCCCTGGTATTTGTGGAAGAAGTAGTTGTCGTCGTAGTTGAACCGCAGTGGCAGCCGCTTGAGGATGCTGGCCGGCAGCTGCGTAGGTGAGCAACCCCACTGTTTTTCGGTATAGCCTTTGAAGAAAGCCTGGTAGAGATCGGGGCCGACGAAGCGCAGCGCCTGCTCCTCGAAGGTCTGGGGGTCCTCGATGCTGAGATCCGCCTGGGACTCGATGAAAGCCCGCGCCTCGGCCGGGGAAAACGCCTTGCCGAAGAACTGGTTGATCGTGAGCAGGTTGATCGGCAGGGAGTACACGCGACCGCCGCTGGTGGTCTTCACCCGGTTGGTGTAGGGCATGAACTGCGTGTGGCGGTTGAGGTAGTCCCACACCCGCTGGTTGTCCGTGTGGAAAATGTGCGGGCCGTAGCGGTGTACCAGCACCCCGGATTCCAGGTCCCGCTCGGTATGGCAGTTGCCGGCAACGTGGCTGCGGGCGTCGATGACATCCACCGCGTAACCCGCATCGGCCAACTCACGTGCGATCACTGCGCCGGAGAAGCCGGCGCCAACTGTACAAAATTCGCCCATCGAGCGGCCTATCGGAATTCTTTCAGTATGCGTTTTTGTCGATGAAGCCCTTGAACAGGGTCATTACGATAATCTTGAGGTCCAGCCACAGGGACCAATTCTCAATGTAATAGAGGTCATGTTCAATGCGCTGGCGCAAATCCGTATCGCCGCGCCAGCCATTCACCTGCGCCCAGCCGGTGATTCCCGCCTTGACCATGTGTTTTTGCATGTAGCTGGGAATCTCGTCCTTGAACTGCTGGACGAAGACCGGCCGCTCCGGCCGCGGGCCGACGATTGACATATCGCCGCGAAGTACATTCCAGAACTGCGGCAGTTCGTCCAGTGAGGTCCTGCGCAGGAAGGCGCCGACCCGGGTCGCCCGATTCTCCCCGCTGGTGGCCCATTTCGGACCGGTCTCGGCCTCTGCGTCGACCGGCATGCTGCGAAACTTGAGCATCTGGAACTTGCGTCCGTTCCAGCTCAACCGTTCCTGCCGGTAAAAAACGGGGCCGGGGCTGCTCAACTTTACAGCCAGGGCTATCGCGCCGAGCAATGGGCTGATCAACAGCAGCGTCAGGGCGGAAATCACCTTGTCCTCGGCGGCTTTTACCCACCTGTTGAGACCATCCATCGGCGTAATGGAGATATTGATCACCGACATGTTGGCTATGCTGCTGATGGAATGGTTGATCAGCCGATAGCCGAACAGGTCGGGCACCAGCCGGATGTCCGCCGTGGTATCGCGCAAATTGCGCATGATGTGCTCGATTTCCTCTTCGTGCTTGAGCGGCATGGCGATCCAGATCTGGTCTGCGTTGCAACCCTTCACGTGATCCAGTCCCTCCTGGATCGTGCCCTGCTGGATATGCGCAGGCAGGCCGTCGTGCGGGCTGGATGAAAAATAACCGATGACGTTGAGGCCGGTTTCCGGCGAATCGGTAAGCGTCTTGTACACGCGCTGCCCGGTATTGCCCTCCGCGAACAGGATGATATGTCGGAGATTGAAGCCGCGGGCGCGGGCGCGCTTCAGCAGGTTGCGCAGGAAGAAGCGGCTGGTGACGATGGCGATGCCGCCGCCCGCATACCAGATCACCAGCCACGCGCGGGAATAGCTCTCTGCGGTCTTGGTGATCACTGCGAGGGTTGCCAAAGAGGCAAAGAGAATCGTCCAGGAAGCGAGTACGGCGACAAATTCCTGGAGGTAGCCTTCCCCGCGCCAGGGGCGGTAGACGTTGAACGACTGGAACAGCAGGATCTGCAGGGGCACGGAAAACATCACGGCTATCTGGTACAGCAGCACGCTGGGCGGCCCGCGTTCCCCGGCGAATACGCTTGCGTAACCGGCGAGGCATACGACTAGCGACATCGCTACATCCGTGAGCCGCATTAGCCACAGGAGCAGGCCGGAATGGTCGCGGAGATAGCCGTTTGGGGACATGAATGTCGTGCCTTTGATACATGCCGGAGCGAGAATCGGGGCAGGGATTTGGTGGCATCCGGGAAGCGGAAATTATCGCTGAAATACTATTTGCTTCCGCTATACTGTGCCCTTCCGAGCCCGACCCACAGTGTACACTACATGAGCGACCTGAAACTCAAATATGACTCCCTGGACGCCGGCGCCAAGGGGATATTTTTTGAGTACGTCATAACCGCGCTGATCGCCCGCGGTGGGTTTGAGGGTAAGACCGCACTGGATGTCGGCGCAAACTACGGTGTGCACACCACGAATTTCCTGCGCGCGGTGGGTAAATCCGGGCAGGTCATCGCCTTCGAGCCGATTCCCGAGCTGGCAAAGCGGCTGCGTGACCTGAACCTCGAGAACCTGGCAGTCCACGAAGTAGCACTGTCAAACCTGCAGGGAAGCGCCAGGTTCTTCATTGGTGAGGATTCGGGGTACAGCACACTGCATTTACCGGAAGGGGACGTCATCAAGAATGGCATACACGTCTCGCAGGAAATTACGGTCCAGGTAGACAGGCTGGACGATGTCATCGACCTGCCGGAGGGCGATCGAATCGCGGTAGTGAAGATTGATGTCGAAGGCAAGGAACTCGAGGTGCTGGAGGGTGGCCTGGCGACGATCTTGCGAGATCGCCCACTTGTAATCATGGAGTTCGATGCGACGAAGGTCACTGCGGAAGGCAGGGCGGTTTTGGAGAAGTTGACGGCGAACAGCTTCCGCCTCGTCGACTTCTTCGGCGAGGAGAAGGCGTTTCCCGCACCGGAAGACTGGAATATCCTGCTGGTTCCTGAAGAGGCCAATCTTCGCAAGATCGGGGATTGTTGCCGCTCAGCAATCCGGAGTTTCCTCGCTTCGGGTGAAAACTGGCGACCAGGCCAGGGCTTGTTGCCCGAGGTTCGCGGGCCCTTCAGGCGGCTGCTATCGTGGGTCAGGACTTGTACAAGAAAGTAGCAAAATGAACGATAGTGGTGACAGGTTTTTTCTCGGATTACACATTCCCAAGACCGCCGGAACAACGCTTTCCGGACATATCAAGGGTCATAGCAGGAACGGTCAGGCCTATCTTTGTTCGTCTTTCCTGAACAACCGAAAGCTTCTTGGAGAGCTGGATTTTCCGGAGTGGGGTTCGGTCGAGAACCTGAGAATTGCCTTTGGCCATCACACGCACATTGCCCTGGTGAAAATCCTGGATTTGCGCAAACCCTACCTGTTTACGTTTGTCAGGGATCCGCTCGACGCACAGTGCAGCGCTTTTTTCCAGAACAACCGGGTCCGGAAAAATAATGGCATTCCGTTGATAGGCGCGGAAGAATACATCGCATCGCTACAGCCGATACTCGCCCACTGGGTGAGCAGGTTTTTCGGTGACGAGAGCGGGAAATGTGGATTTACCGCCAGTGAACTCTTCCGCTGTTTCGACTGTGTTATCGACATGGAAAATTACAATGACCATGTCGGTGCCCTCGTCGATGAAATGGGGTTGCCGCCCATCGGCACACAACGGTGGAACAAGACCTCAACCCAGGAAAAGAAAGATGCGTTCCTCTCCGCTGAGGTGAAAAAAATCGAGCAGCACTGTCGCGAGAACTTCAAGGACGACCTGGAACTGTACAGGGAGATAAAGGCAATCCTGAAAAGCTCGCGCAACGCTTCGATGAATTTCAGTGCCGCATCCGGGCTTTCCGCAGGGCAACGATCCGACATGCTGGCAGAGCTGACCCGCAATACCAGTGAAGCCACCTACTGGCGCCATCTTGCCGGCGCGTATGCCTCGGAGGCGAGGTCCCTGGGGCTTCTCGCCGAGACGCGGGAATACCTGGAGAGAAAGCGCAACTGGGTGGACCTGCTGGGCGAAACAGTCGGAAAGAACTGACTGCAGCTACGCAGCCGCCGCGTCTGGCGATCGGTTACCCAGTGCAGGCTCGATTGCTGCCTCTTCAGGACAATTTCCTGATTAAAAGCGTACCCTTGTGGAAAACCATAAACTCGATTTGTTCGACCAGCCTGGCTTGGGTCTCGCGGTATTCGGGGAGTTTCAGGTCCGGATGGTCTTCCCGGTTGCCGACGAGCATATTGTTCAATTGCGAGAAGTACTGGAAGGCGTCAGCGCCCTGGTCATCGTAACCGAGTGGGCAGTCTCGCAGTTCTCCGAAGGATGTCTCCAGGTCCTCGACTACAAAATACCCGCCGGCTTTCATTTCGGGGAAGCACGCCTCGAAGCTGGCGACCTGGTGTGACCAGCGATGGCTGGCGTCGTCGATGATGATGGTCGGCTGGAATTTCCGTGTAATATCGCGCAAAAAGTCCCGGTTGCTGCAATCTCCCCTGACGGTCTTTGCGCGCCGGAATTTCTGGCTGACAAAGCGCTGTTGAATATCCACGCCGATGATTTCAGCCCTGGTGAACCAGGCCTCCCAGGTCGCCAGGCTGGCGCCCTTGGAAATGCCGAATTCCATCAGGCAGATTTTTTCGCGCCGCCAGGGCAGGAAGAACTGCTCGTAAAAATCCAGGTAACCATGCAACAGGCTGCTTTTGTCCGTGCCGAACTTTACGCCCAGGCTTTCGAGGGACCGTCTTCGCATCGCTATTTTTCCACCATTAAAAGTCGGTCAACGATATGCGCATACAGGCTCGACTACAACATATGGGAGGGCTTTTCGTTACTGGTGACGCGGGGCCCGGCATTTACAACCGGGCGCCTTGTAATGAATAATCCGGATCGGCTTTTCACTCCTTTGCGCATGGTGTTTTAATTGACCTTCGCCCTTGCGGACCTTCTTCCCCTCTCTCTCCAGCCCGGCATAAACGTTGTCCGGGAAGTCACTGTCAATCCCGGCCTGAACGGCAACAGGGCGATGTCAGGTGTGCTCGACGCGCGTGGCCGGGCAGTCGAGGCAGCCATTCACAGGCGGGATGCAAATGTGGCGTTCAACACGCCGGAGCCTGCGTCGGAATCACCTGCAGTTGTGTACGAGCAGGCGATATTTGGCGGCCATCTCTTTGCCCCGCATTTTGGTCACTGCATAGTCGAAGGTCTCGGCAGGCTGTGGGCTGCAGCACAGATAGGGCGGGATCTTCCCATTCTTTTCCTGCCTGGTGAGTGGAACAGCACTGAAGTACCGGAGTTTTTCAGGCAACTTCTGAAGTTGCTCGGAATCGAAAATGAGCTGGTAATGCTCCATACCTCCGTGGCGAAAGTGAACAGGCTGGTTATTCCGGAGCAGAAATTTGGACTGGGCAGCCTGATAACTGCGGACAGGCGTTTTATCAGGTTCGTTCACCGAATTCGCCGGGAGTTCTCTGGCAGCAAAACGAGCAGGAGGAAAATCTACGTCTCCCGTACAAGGTTTTCCATTGGCAGCGGTGGAATACTGGGAGAGTCTGTTATAGAGGTGAACCTGGCCGCGCAGGGGTATCACATCGTCTACCCGGAAACGCTGTCCCTGGTACAGCAGCTTGAGCTCTACAGCCTTGCGGATACGCTGATCTTTTCCGAAGGTTCCGCGATTCACGGCTATGCGCTGGTCGGTCACAAAAGCCAGAAAATGGGCATTCTGTGCAGGCGGGGATGGCCGGGGCTCTTTGTACGCCATGTTGAAAGCTTTCGCGGCAAAGCACCGGTCCGATTCAATGCCATCAAGGGTTACTACCTGCCGGTCAGGAACCCTGTTCCGGGTGCGCGTGCGGCGGCGCTGCTGGACTACGATGAGATCAGGTCACAATTCCTGCGATCGGGCTTCATAAACGAAGGCGCCCCCTGGCTTTACCCGGCTGAACATGCGATCTCGGAAGAAATCGAGAACTTCAGGACCCTGCACGGGGGCGATGTCGAATGGGAGGCGGTGAAGCCGCGCCAATCGAACTGAGTCCGGGGTGCGGCTGGGTCCGCAAGGGCAATCACTCGAGTCCGAGAATTTTCCGGAACGATCCGGTAACCGCCCCGGCACTGATCGATTCAATATAGCGGTCACGCGCGGCGCTGGCAGGGCGCGAGTCCAGCGATGCGACGGCCCCTGCGATGGCGTCGGCGATGGCTTCGGGGTTGGATACATCCACCTGTATGCCGAGGTCGTATCGCCGCGACAGGTTGCCGACGATACTTGCTTCTGAACACACCAGCTGGCAGCCACCCATCACGTAATTGGGCAGCACCCCGCTCATGCATGTCGTTTGCTCTTCCTCGTACAATAGAAGGCCAATGTCCGATGCGGAAATGCAATCGGCCATCGCCTGGTCAGACACGAATTTATATCCGCTGCCGGACACGCCGGAGTACAGGCTGAGGTCCAGCCCCGATTCCCTGAATTGCTTTTGCAGGGTCTCGGGAGTGACGTCTGTCGCCTTGCCGGCGATCAGGAACAGGCAGGGACGGTCCAGTTTGTCCCTGATCCTGGGCAGCGCGCGCAGCAGGCGCTCTACGCCTTTTCCGCGCCTGAGTTCGCCGAGCATGGATATGACGATCTTGTCGTCGTCGATGCCGAGCTTTTTCTTGGCAGTCACGCGAGGGCTGACGAGATTGGAAAATACCGGGTGCAGCGGCAGGTAATGGGAAGCCTTCTTGCGGGTGATTTCATTCAACGTGCCAGCCATCCCCTCTTCGAACACGATGAACTGCATATGCTCGGCGAGCATTGTCAGTCGCTCAGCCAGCTTATGATCTCCTGGTAGCCGGTGGACAAACCCGAACAAATTGCGCTTTCCGGATTGTTCCTGCATGAACCCGAGCGTGCGATCGAATCCGGGGCCATAGGCCAGTTGGTCCAGGGTCAGGAACACTACCGTTTTCACTGACGGGATGAGCGACAGTTCAAAATATTCGAGATCGCTTCTTTGCGTGTCGCTCCAGGCCCATCCATCCGAGATGGCAAAACTCGTGCGGGCGATATCGGCATATTGTTCGTAGAGGAAGTGATGCCCGGGCAAGCCGTCGAAAAATGCGACCTCCGTGCCTGTGGGGCACGGTGATGAAAGCGCTGTTTCCCGCAGGTTCTCCACGAAGCCGGATTTATCGTCGTTGGCCGGCAAGTCATCCGGCATGCCAGTGGCGGAGAGTGTGTATGTACAGAGGTCCCGGACGAACTGCAGGGATGCGTCGAACTCTTTTGCAGATCGAGGATTTACAATCCGGTCAACCAGTGCCCCCGCCTTCACTTTCCTGGCGCTGACTCTCAAATTGTCGAGCAGGGCCGCCTGGTCCGGGCTGGAAACCATCAGGGAGTCGGATGCGCCCTGCCAGGCCATTCTCGCGATGAACCAGTGACGGCTCAGGCGACTTTGCTCGATCAGGTGAGTAACGACACCTTTGGCGGAATAGCGGCCCGTGTAACCAAGCGCCCTGATTTTTTCCTGCGTTTCCAGTTCCTCGTTACTCAGGAGCGATGCGTTTCCCGTGCGCCCGAGCGCAACAGAAAAGCCGCCGCTGCCGCTGAGCGCGGCTTTTCGAAAAGCCATATTGGCCCCGTAGGCACTCTCAAAGTCTTCCAGTTGCCGGTCCTGGTCACCCAGGTCCAGGACACTCAGGCAACCTATCAGGCGCTGAGGTAGCCACTCGGGAGGCCCGGCGTCGCCCGGCCACCCCGGCAGGATACGGCCGGCGACAAATCCCACTGATTCAGATTCGAAAGCGTCCAGGAGACCTTCCAGCCAGTGCTGGCCGGGAATTGCGTCATCGTCGAGGAATGCGAGAATCTCTGTCTCGCACATTTCGATTGCCGCATTCCTCGCGCGGGATAGTCCCGGCGGTGTGGAATAGTGATAGTCAAAGCCGCATTTTGCGGCGAGCGACTTGTTCTGGATCAGGGCGCTCTCGTCGCTGCTATTATCGACGAGCAGAACTCTTGCTCCCGATGACTGGATATCCAGGAGGTAAGTGGAGAGATTCGGTAACAGTTCTGCCCTGTTGTAGGTACATACCGCTACAGTCACGTCCCCGGGTGCTAAATCGTTCACGCGATGTCCTTTCGGCGCAAGTTGTTCATCCCTTGATCAATTTCTTGAGTAGCCTGTAGGTGGCGCGGGGCCCGCGCAACAGTCGCCAGATATTGCTGTTGAGCATCTGGTCGAGTGTTTCGCGCAATTCCCGGTTCTGCTTTTCCACGTTGATTGCGTGTTGCTTCGCAATCAGGTACATCTGCGGGTGAACGCAATCACGGGGCGGGGATTGTGGCAGCTGTTGCTGGTACGCGGTGAGCTGGTCGACCAGGTCCCGCCGACTGTCCTTGATGACCACAAAGGTGTTCTGTCGATACCACCATTCAATGCGCTGGTCATGCCAGTGCTGTTGCCTGAGCACGTCGTAGAAGCTGTAGCCAAGGCTGTTGAAAATGTCTTCCCAGTAGGACGGCCAGCGCTCGTTCACGTGATGTGTGCCACCCTGGCCGGGTATTGCGGCACCGAACACGACGAGGTCGCTGATAGCGCACAGGGATTTGACGAAGTGTTCTGCATATTCCCGATCGAAGTGTTCCGCGACTTCGAGTGTCAGGGCCAGGTCCGCGGAAATTCCCTCGGCGAAATCCTGAGTGAAATCAGCTTTTATATATTCGGCCTCTGCTATGGCCAGCGCTTCGCTTTCGGGGCTGCCGCCATCGATGCCCCTAACCTGCTCTACACCGCAGCGTTTGAAGGTTGCCAGCCAGGTGCCGACACCACAGCCCACGTCCACGACGGACTTGACCTGCGGGAACATCTCCAGCAGCCGGGGGACCACAACCTGTGAAGACCGCAGGGAGCCATCCGCCTGCTCTGCATAAAATTGCGGATCATAATTTGTGAGTGCCGGATTATCTGTCACTGTAGCTTCCCGTCGGGTGGTAAATGTGGATTGCAGGCCAACTTCCGTGTGCCAGGAGTGATTTTAGGCTATTCCGCCTGCCTGGTCTCGCCTGCATCATTGCTCCAGCCCCGATTCGCTGCCATCTCCCGACTGGTAGTCCAGTCCGAAGGTGCGCAGTATTTCGAAATCCTGGCGGTAGATCTCGTCGACCAGTTGCCTGGTCGTACTATTGTAGAAGTACTCGAATGACGGAATTATTTCCGGCTTGAAATCGGCAATGGGCACATTGGCCCAGTCCCGCCCGACATCTTCCGGATTCGCATACTCGGTGGCGTTGGCTCGAGGTGCCTGGTGAGTAGCGGCGCCCAGCTCGGCTGAAATTTCGTCCAGCGCTGCCTGTAGATGCTCCAGTGGGATCACCCTGTCGAATTGCATTCCGGACTTGGCAAAGTAGCGGTAATCCTCCGAGAACTGGGGCGTGAAGTGGTGCTTGTCGACCAGTTTAAAATTGGTGTCCAGGCGCAGCGTCTCCAGAAACTCCTGAAACGTACTCCAACCCTTGTTGGGGATTTCCCTGTGCACGACATACTTGTTGAGAAAGCCGCTTACCACGCGGCTATAGGGGTTTCGAACTACCGCATACTTGGCATAGTCCTGGTACAGCCTGGTACGTTTCCAGGCGACTTTCGTGTATTTGGTATTGCCGTAGCCGATAGCCTTGTAGATTTCCATCCCCAGGTGGTGCGGGCGAATGTCGTGTATATCGAGATACCACTTCTTGACGCTCGAGCAGCCGCACTTGGCGGACCAGCCCATCAGGAATTTGTAGCGGCTACTGACCAGAAAAAACATTTTACAATTGAAACCGGTTATTCACGGGCGAGTTATGTGTCAGACGTTGCGGATTCCGTCGATCCAGCCCTTCAGGAGCGATTTGGCGATGCCTGGTCGCGGCTCCTCGATTAGCGCCTTTAGCGTCTCCCTGGCCAGGTTCACGAAAAACAGGAAATCCTGCGGTAGGCTGGTCTTCCCAACCATCCCGGTGGCGTAGACGTCCCGGCGCATTTTAATCGTATTTCGGATCTTGTAGTAGCAGCGCATGGGCGTGGTGGCGCCGTAGCCGTGGATCAGCTTGGTAAAGAATGCATCCTGTACGTAAATCACATTCGTATGGAATGAGGCGAGGATGCCGAAAAGGGTGTCATCGTGATAGATGAAATAGCCGGGGTCCGGCGGCGATATTTTTTCGATAACATTCCTGCTGACGAGCATGCCCTCGAAGCAAGCCACGTTCACCGGACACCAGGATTTGCCGTTCGCAAAGGACACGTTGCGAAGATCGACGAGCCTTCCGGTGGCAAAGTCGAAAAATTGCTCCCAGTCCTGGGTTTCGCCGGTTTCGGCGAATACCTTGCGGGAATTGATACACTCCGAGATGTTTTGATAGCTGGTGAGGCGTTCGAGTGCCTCCCGGTCGGGGACCACGTCATCGTCCATGGTCCACACCCAGTCCGAACCCGCATCGAGCGCGCGCCGCATGCCCTCGGCGACGCCACCCGCCCCTCCGGTGTTCTGTTCCAGTCGAACATACTCCAGCGCGGGCCAGTCGAGGAATCCGGCTTCGCGCAGGGCATCCTGCGTACCGTCACTGGAAGCGTTGTCTATCAGGAAAATCCTGTCCGGGGGCAGGGTCTGGGCTTTGATTCCCTCCAGGGTCTGCAGGAGCATGGCCTTGCGATTGAATGTGACGACAACAGCGGAGATGTTCATTTCTTCAACACGTTCCTGCACCACCTGACGAGCGCGAGATTTTTCAGTCGGTCCAGCAGGTTATTGATACGCCAGACGCCACCGCTGGTGCGAAAGAAATAGTCTCCATACATGAGTAAATGCCCGAGCGAGCTCGCGCCGGACTCGAGGTCGTTGCGGATATGTTTGTTGATGATCAGCGATCGATAGAACTGATGCTGGTCCTGTCCGGCAGTGACAGTATTCTCATAAGCGGACATCGCCTGTGTGCGCACATGATAGTTCGCCAGGGGCTTGCGGAGCACCAGTACATCGAACTTTGAAAAGTACCTGATGTTGAACTCCCAGTCGCCGATCACTGGCAACGACTCGTCGTACAACCCGATTTCGTCGAACACGTTGCGTTTGAAAATAAAGGCGATCGGAAGAAACCGGTTTACCTCACTGATAAACGGTAATGTGATGGCCGAAAGGTCGGGGTCGAAAATCTGCTCCCTTTCATGGATGACCTTGTCGCCATCAATCTTTTCAAAGACCTGGTTGATATGGGTAACAACGCCCCGCACCGAGGGGATAGGGCACGCTTCGAGCGTGGCCAGGGTCTCCTGCAAAAACGCCGGGTTCCAGGAGTCATCGTCGTCGTGGATTACAACATATTCACTGGAGGATGCGGTTATGCCGATATTGGATGCGGCCTCCATCCCCACCGACTCGCTGTTGTGCACAACTTTCAGGCGGCCTTTGTATCGCTCGCTATATTCCGATACCAGCTTGTCCACATCCAGCGCATCACCACCGTCATTGACAATGACGTGCTGCCAGTCGGCGTGGGATTGCCCCAGGACACTCTCTATGGCCCTTCGCAGCAACAGGGTGCGGTTTTTCGTGCGTGTTATGACAGCCACGGATAAATCGTGAGCTGATTCTCGGCTACTCAATGGCTTGGTCTCCTGGAATACCGCGCCAGATTGCGCTTGATATATCTTTTGGTTCGGATGAACAGGTCGTTATCCATCAACGCGAAATACCAACTCCTGAATCGCGTGGTGGCTGGCATGGGCGCTGTATTTATCTTTAGTTCATGTTGCAAAAGGGAGATGGTGCTCAGCCTGGAATGGCCTCCGTCGAGTCCTTCGATTCGACAAAACCGATCGAAGTTTTCTGAAACGCTGTGAACCTTGTCCTCGAATTCCTGGAATTTTTCGCTGGAGGAAAGGACTGCGCTGTTCAGGAAGAATTTTCTCCTGCCGATGGCTTTCAGGGTGTGAATCTTGGCAAGGCGGTCCCGTTCCAATGTGCTTTCATCCCGCTTGGGATTTATCCGGGCGGCGGTTTCGAATGAGACCCCCGGCAAGCTCACGATACCGGTGGCGGCGAGAAAGCTTGCGATGTGATTCTGCGAATTTTCCTCATACAGCAGCGGGACGAGGCAGGAGTCGCCGAACGTGGCGCGCCAGAATTTTGCTCCTACGCCAGGGGCGATATACGCTTCGTTGAGGTGATTGAAGAAATCGCAAAATCTGGCGACGGGCCGGAATCCCTTGTTTACCTGGTTGTACCAGGACTTGCTGAAAGCCAGGGGTTCCCTCACACACATGATGACCTTGACCCTGTAGGGTTCGAAGGCCTTTCTCAGGGTGTCCTGCAAAATGACTCCCGAGGCTTCGGGGACTGCTGCGAACCTTGTGAATTCCTCGGAAGATATCAGGATATTCTGTGCCGGAGAGTCTGCCAGCTCAGGCCCCAGCTCCGAGAGGAGTTGGTCGAAGCTGGCTTCGCGCTTATACCATGGCGGAACCTGCAGCCCATTCTCCCTCAGCAGTGTGAGTGACAGGTCGCTGTGGTTGGTCATATCGGCGGCGGCACGTCCGCTCTGGGGATACAACAGGCCCTGCTCCAGGAGCTGGTCGGAGTGTGAGCTGCAAAACTGCTGTATGGCGGAAGTGCCGGTTTTGAAGTTCCCGACGTGCAGGTATACGGTTTTCATCGCAATTTTCTTAAACCTGTAGTGCCGAGCCTGCGTGCCAGCGAGCGTATTCTGGACCTCCAGTTCCAGGCGAATGCGCCATAGATGCCGTGGCCGGAATTCTGGTGATCGACAATTTCCCCGAGTTTGGCTGACAAATCGGGTGAGGAGTCCCTCAGCGCATCCGCGGCCTGTCGGATGATATCCAGGTCTGCCTGCTGGAGTTTGCCGAGTTCGGAGATTCCTGAGAGCAAGTGCCGTACTGCATTGTTCGCACTGTCTTCATCCCAGAGATCATTCGCTTCTTGCGGGTAGTAGTCGAAATCGTTACCGAAAACCGCATCCCTGTCCGAGAGAGAGAATCTCCGGTTCAGCTGCCGGTTGGAGTCGATGAATTTCTCATAGAAGGCCGTTGCCTCAGCCCTCGATGGCAGGAGTTTTCCTGAATTGTCCGTGTGTTTGAGGAGTGCATTCCAGACGGCCGGCGAAAACTCCCTGGCACTGACGTGGTGGCCGAGTTTGGTCCTCTCCGCACCGTTGGAGGTATTCATCCTCGCGGCTTTCCGGGGCTGGTTCAGACCGACCCGGTTGAAGAAATCCAGGACCACGTTGGCGCAGTGCAATTGGTCCGGTTCAAAAATGCCTATCAAGAGGTTCTCGTCGCCGAATGCGTCGCCCCACAGGGACAGGCGCCCATTGTAGTCCAGGTAGAACCGCAAGTGGTCCCCGTAGGGGGGCAGTGCACGAAAGTTACCCTGGTAGAAGATAGTGGAGACGATAGCGTCCCGGTGGCTGGCCTGCTGGTAGTGGGATACCGCCTGCTGATCCTGCCGGCGAACGTAGGTCACGATCCGGATATCGTCAAAATAGCGATGCAGCCGAGCTGCCAGCGTGTCGATCTGCCGTCGCGAGAAGAGCCACGAGAAACTCTCGGCAGAGACGATCACATTTTCACCTGAATCCGCCAGGGCGTCTGCAAAGCCGCGCCTTGCCATTCCCTGGATCCGGGAGCTTGCGCTGGGCCGGTACCTGACCCAGGGCAGGGCATTGCCGTTCACACGGGGCGAGCCATCAGTGTTGGCGTAAAAAAGGGTGTAGCCCTGGGACTGCAGGGATGCTCTTTCCGCCAGCAATGTCGACTGTATGGAGCTGGAGCCAGTCTTGTGACATCCGATGTGAAAAATCAGTGAGCGCATTATCGGGAGGAGCGCCACCGCGTGGCAACGGTGACCGCCAGGGCGTAGGCACAGATCGGAGTAAGGTAAATCATTGCCCTGTTCACCTGGGTGTAGTCCAGGGCGAATTTGTAGCGTCCGGTGAAGTAGTAGACGAACAGAAGGAATATCAGGGTGCAGGCCAGGGCGCCGAAAATAACGAAGTTCTCGACCAGCAAGCGGGGTTTGACAATGACGAAAACGAACAGAACCGCGACCAGGTACCAGAGTATGTTCCAGTTGATCATCAGGAAAAACGTATTGAGCATCGCCGGGGTGATCGAGTGCCAGGCGATCTGGAATTCGCCGATGTACGGCACAGCGATCTGGCTGGTGCCCAGGGCGATACGGCCAAGGCCCGGGATGGTAACGTCCAGGCCCACCAGGAACACGGCGATGACGGCCAGGCCGCCAAGGCAGGCCAGCGCAATCAGGTACTGCTTGCGGATATTGGGCAGCGAGAGCAGCAGGAAGCCCATGGCGATCATGGCCATCACCAGGCCGGGTATCTTGAGTTCGGCGCAGAACAGGGCGCAGTAGATGGCCAGCACCGCGTAGGGCCAGCGACGAGAGTTATCCCATTCCGCGACGGCAAAAACAGCACACCCGAAGGTCGCTGCCACCCAGAGGTCGGCGTAACCCGCCAGCGCCGAGTGAACGTTGAGAAACGGCATGCTCAGCAGTAAATAAACAGCGCTGAGCGCCAGGTAAGCCGGAATGGCCGACAGCCGGAGGTGGCCGTAGAGGGTGAGCCCGAGGGAGATACTGATAAAAATCCAGGGCAGGTTCGGCAGGGTGGAATCCGAACTTCCCACCGCCAGCATGCCCCAGAGCATGACCAGGGGAACACCGTCCGGGTATTTCCAGGCCTTGTAGGCACCCAGCGTATAGTTCAGCGCATCAGCCGGCGCATTCAGCCAGGTTTCGGGGCTGACGTAGGGCACCAGCTCCTTGTAGTGGAACCAGACGATCGCCTTGGGTGCCCAGTTCATCCAGGCGTCCCAGGGGAACAGCGGGCGCAGCACGACTTCCTGCAACATGGTGGAGTAGCGCCACAGCAACAGCGCCAGAATCACCGCGCAGAACAGTACTTCCCACAGTGGCAGCGAGGCGCGGGACATACCGCGGTTGGATTGCGCCGGCTGCCGCCACGCCAGGACTGCGCCGGCAAGCGCGATCGCTGACAGGCAGGACGCGATACCGGCGAAGCTGAGGGGAAGGCCTGTCAGCGACCATGCGCGTATCACCCCGGTAGTGACGAACAGGCCGAACAGGTAGCCGTGCCCGATCACCAGCCAGAGGTTCCAGCGACTGGTCCTGCCGAGCAGCCAGTAGATCCAGGCGCTGCCCATGATCCATGGCAGCAGGATCGCGATGACGGCACCGGGGATGGAGATCGTCTCGCTCACCGGTTGACCTCGTACAGGAACATCGAGCCCATCTCCTCCTGGTCCAGGAGAATTACCGGCAGGCTGTGATTCTGCCATTGCAGGGTGCCCGTGGCGGGCTCGTAATCCAGGCCGGGGACGCGGTCCAGCACCAGCAGGTAGTCGCCCTTCTTCAGGCTGTCGGGCAGCGGATACTTGCCGAAGTTATAGACGTTGTGGGGCAGCAGGTAGTACTGCGCCTTAAGCCGGCGATAACTGCGCAGCGGTGCGCTGTTCAGCAGGAAGATCCGCGCACCCGGCGCCGGCAGCACGTCCTCCTTGAGGTGCTGGGCATATTCGTAGAACTCCGAGTCCTCTTCCGCCATGTGCTTCTCATGCGGTGTCTTGCCGGCAAACAGCGTACGGGTCTCGTCCAGTTGCTCGGAGAGGTTGAGCTGCCACAGCATGTCCACGAACAGCCAGGGAACCAGGCAGCAAAGCAGAATGGCGATGCGCCTGTCGCCGTGCGCCAGTCGCGCGCTGGCCAGCACCAGGAGTACTGCCAGCCCTGCCCAGGCGGCCATGGCCAGCGGTCGCGGCAGGATCGGGTTGTAGGGGCCGCCGATCAGGTGGTGCGCGGAGCGCTGGTTCCAGCTGCGCTGTCCCGCCCACTCGGTCCAGATGGCGCGCAGCAGGTTGATTCGCGATGTTGGCAGCAGGGTGAGTTGCTCGACGACCGGCCTGGGTTCGCGCAGCTCGCCGTAGACATCCAGGCCGATCTCGGTGATCGACCCGCTCCAGGAGTCCTTGGCGTCGAGCAGGCGGACGGTGGGCCGGTCTCCCGTGTAAGGCAGGTCCACGTGGTAGACCGTGTCGGGGTTCTCGGCGGTGCGCCAGATAAAGTAGTAAAAGCTGGCCGGGTTGCGGTTGCGGATGGTGTACTCGATGTAGGGAAACTGCTCGGCCTTGAACCCGGCCGGCCGCGTGAAGATGGCGCGCGAGTCTTCGTCCACTTCCATCTGCGTGATGCGCAGCCCGTCATCGCGGGTCTTCTGCCCCTCGCCGCGCCGGGGGATCAGGTCCGCGCCGTCAAAGGTCCAGGGGCGAATTTCCCTGCCTGCGGTGGACTCCTGCTGTTGCAGGATTTCCGGCGCGAACAGCAGGTAGAGCAGTACCAGTACGATTGCGCTGAGCAGCAGGCAGGCTGCGGCCTGGACCGCCGAACGTGCGAATGCCGGGAAGCCTGGCGACTGCGCCACTGGCATGGCCTGCGAGCTCATGTGGCGAACTCACCGGGCATTAGCCTACAGAGGCCTGGGGCAGTGCCGTCTGGATGGCCAGGGATCGGGCTGCTTCGCGAATGGCGACCCAGCTGGCGAGCGACGCGGAGAAGCCGGCAGCCAGCTCGCGGAACCGGGTGGCGATTTCATGCTCGTCCAGGGATTTGTCGACGTTGCGGATTTCGCCCAGCGCTGCGGGCGCTTCCGAGGCCTGCTGCACCTGTTGCGCGCTGGCCTCCAGCCATTCCTTCCACTGCGGCGGGCGCATGATGCCGTCCTGTAACAGGCTGTGCAGTTGTTCCAGTGCGAGTCCCTGCAATTCCGCGAGCTCCTTGCGATACAGAAGTGCCAGCCCATGATCGTCGGTTTGCGAGAGTTCGGCAACCATGGCGGCCAGGCTTTGCAGCCGGGTTTGCGGCGCAATACCCCTGCGGTAGACGGTGTGGTCGGTGATGAATTTCCCGAGGTTGAGCAGGCCGCGGCCGTCGCGCGGCTGCGGCTCGGCGTCGGCGCCGCGCTGCTCCAGCGGCAGGTGCGGCACACACCAGGGGTAATTGAGGACGGCCGAATCCGGGTGCAGGTACTCGGTCATGGCGCCGAACAGGTAGTCTTCACCGCGATACGCCGGGAAATAGGGCGGCAGCAATTGCGAGTTGTCCAGTCCGGTGACCTGGGACATCACCGCCATCTTGGTGAAGCACGGTTGCGCGTAGCCCAGCCAGTAGCTGCGTGAGGTCAGCGCGCCCTGTACGCCGCCGGGGAAGTCCAGCAAGCGCCGGGCGGAGGCACCCTCGAGTTCGTACAGCCACTCTGTGCTCGAGGTACCCGGATCGCCAAGCGTGCCATTCTGGGTAATCAGCAGTCGCGAGTTCGCATGCCACAGTTGCAGGTAGGCGGACTTGCTGCCCGCCAGTTGCGCCGGCGTCACCGGGCCAGCCCCGAGCCTGGCGACGGCCTGGCCAAGGCTCAGCCCCAGGCACTCGGCGTGGCCTGCAAGCGGGTCGAACTCCAGCGGGGGGTTGTGCTCCATGGCTTCCCGGGGGCCGGCATAGAACTCGACCTCGCGCTCCGCGGTGCCGAAGGCCAGGCCCGGCTTTTGCTGCGGCGATTGTGCGGCGATGCAGATGACGTCGTCATCCATGATGATGGCGCGGCGGCCCACCGAAAGCAGCAGGCAGAGGTTGCGCGCAAGGCCGAAGGTCTTGTCCCCGGCCCAGCGTTCGCGGTCGATAAGGAAGCGGATGGCCGCTTCCTCGCCGGGAAGCAGGTCGATGAGCGATTGCATGAATGCCCGGGTCTCATCGGCGCCAAAGTAGGTGATGTTGCGCGCAGAGGTGAGATTGAACTGCTCGACCGCCCGCCGGTTGCGCGCTGTGTTTTCCGGGTCGCGGGAGTCGTCGACCAGGAACAGCGCCTCGTGCCGGCTCAGCTTGCCGCTGCGCAGCACGGATTCCAGCAGTCGCTCCACGGCGGCGGGGCGGTCGCAGGTGATGATGAACCCGCGCGTGGCTGGCAGGTCCAGCGCGGCTTCCACCGGGGCATTGAGCCGTTCGCAGGCAGCCTCCGCGCTGATCATCAGTCCGGCATCGCGCAGCATGCCCAGTACACCCATCACGTCGGCGTGCTGCCCGTTGAGTTCGGGAATGGTGGAGGTGAGCAGGTCGGTGTGTTGTTCCAGCGTGCGGAAGCTTTTGCACATCGGCATGCTCTGTGCCACCGGTGGAGCCACCATGAGCTGGCCGTCCCCGAAGCGATCCATCAGCAGTACTGCGCCGTTGGGCAGCGGTACCATCTCGCATTCGGCGAAGGCATAGAGCCCGGAAGTCGGCTCGCCTGAGCTGCCGGACGGCTGTGTCGGGTTGTCGGTCATGAGGGGCTTTGGGTCGAAAAATGAGCCGCTAATTTTAGGGATGGCCGCAGGCAGTGTAAACCGCGGCGCGTGGTGTAGGAGCCTGCTACGCAGGCGATCGCCTCGGTCCGCGTTCGGGCATAGCAGGCTCCTGCGTACGGGTTCGGGGATCGCCTGCGTAGCAGGCTCCTACGGCGACGACATGCGGATGGCGAGGGCCAGCGCCGCCTCCAGGCTGCCGGACTCGGCTTTCCCGGTGCCGGCGAGGTCCAGTGCCGTGCCGTGGTCCACCGAGGTGCGCACCATGGGCAAGCCCAGGGTGACGTTTACCGCGTGGCCGAATCCTGCGTACTTCAATACCGGCAGGCCCTGGTCGTGGTACATGGCGAAGACCGCGTCGCAGTGGTCCAGTACCTTGGGGTTGAAGGCGGTATCCGCGGGCAGCGGGCCCTGCACTTGCATGCCGCCAGACGCCAGTCGCCGCAGGGTGGGCGTTATGGTTTCGATCTCCTCCCGCCCGAGGTGTCCACCCTCGCCGGCGTGGGGATTCAGGCCCAGCACCGCGATGCGCGGCCTGGCGAGGCCGAAGCGCTGCTGCAGGTCGCGGTTCAGGATGCCCAGGGTCTGCTCCAGCAAGCCCGGGGTAATGGCATCCGCCACGGCCCGCAGTGGCAGGTGGGTGGTCGCCAGGGCGACCCGCAGGTTGTCGGCGACCAGCATCATCACCACCTGCGGCGTGCCGGTGCGCTCGGCCAGCAGTTCGGTGTGGCCGGAGAAGGGGATGCCGGCATCGTTGATCACCGATTTCTGCACGGGAGCGGTGACCAGGGCGGCGAATTCGCCGGACATGCAGCCGTCCACCGCGCGGTGCAGGGTTTCCACCACGTAGCGCGCGTTGTCGGGGTTGAGGCTGCCCGGCAGGCAGGGCGCCGCCAGCGGTACGCTTGCGACCGCGAGCTGGCCCGCCCGGTGCGGTTGCGGTGGCAGGGTCGGGTCGAATTCGCGCACTGCCAGGGGCAGGCCGAGCCCGGCGGCGCGATCGAGCAGCAGTTGCGGGTCGCCGATGGCGACCAGTTCCGCGTCCCGGTCGCGCTGGGCGAGGGTGACGACGAGGTCCGGGCCGATGCCGGCGGGCTCGCCGGGGGTGATGGCGATGCGCTGAATGCTCATCTCAGCCACCCCCGTAGGAGCCTGCTACGCACGGGCCGGCGTACCGGGCGATCCCGAAAAATGCTGGCGCAAGCGCCGTATCGCGCACAGAGTGCGCTCCTACTTGATGTCCACGAAGGCTTCGTCGCGGATCTGGCGCAGCCAGGCGTCGAGTTCTTCCTGGTACTTGCGCTTGTGCAGGTAGTTCATCGCCATGTTGCGCTGGGCCTGCTTGCTCATGTCTTCCTTGCGGCGGTCCTCCACCTGCAGGATGTGCCAGCCGAACTGGGTGTGCACGGGTTCGGAGACCTGGCCCACGGGAGTGTCGTTCATGGCCTTCTCGAATTCCGGCACCATCTGGCCAGGCATCACCCAGCCGAGGTCGCCGCCTTCCTGGGCGGAGCCGATATCCTCGGAGTACTGGCGCGCCAGCGCGCCGAAGTCCTCGCCCTGTTCCACGCGGTCGCGCAACTGGACGACCTTTTCCCGCGCCTGGGCGTCGGTGAGGATCTCCGAGGGCTTGATCAGGATGTGCCGCACCCGGGTCTGGTCCACCATCATGTTGCCGCCGCCGCGCTTGTCGGCGAGGTTGATCAGGTGGAAGCCGCTGTCCGATTCCACTACGTCGGAGGTCTCGCCCACGGCCAGCTTGGGAGCGATGTCGGCGAACAGCGAAGGCAGGTCGTCCAGCTTGCGCCAGCCCAGGCTGCCGCCGGAGAAGGTGTAGGGGCCGGGCGCGGCGACGGCCTGCTCGAAGGGCGTACCGGCGCGGATTTCAGCCAGCACCTGCTCGGCGTAGGCGCGCCTTTTCTCCACCTCTTCCTTCGGCGCGTCCGGCGAGACCGGCAGCAGGGCGTGGAGAATGTTGTACTCGGGCTGTACCAGCTTCTGGCCGTCCTCGGTGGCGAGGAAGTTGTCCACTTCCTGCTCGGTAATCTGGATGCGCTGGTTGACGTTGCCCTGCTGGACGCGCTGGATGATCATCTCCCGGCGTATGTCCTCCCGCGCTTCCCGGTAGGAGCGGCCCTGCTTCTCCAGCTCGGCGCGGAACTGGTCGAGTGTGAGGTTGTTCTGGGCGGCGATGCCCTCCATCGCCTGGTTGAGCTGGGCGTCGGTGATGCGCACGCCGACGCGCTGGCCCATCTGCAGCTCGATGCTCTCGAGGATCAGTCGGTCCAGGGTCTCGCGGATGATCTGGTCGTCCGGCGGCATTTCCATGCCGGCGGCCTGCAGGTTGCCCTTGACCATGGCGACCCGCTCTTTCAGCTCGCTGGCCATGATCACGTCGTCCTCGACGATCGCCACGACCTGGTCGAGCATCTGGGTCTCTGCCCGCGCCGGCAGGCCGGCCAGCAGCAGGCTGGCAAGGCAGGCGCAGTACAGGATTTGCTTAATAGTCACTGTCAGTGAAACCTCGAATCATATCTCTCATGATGCCGCTGGCACGGTTGCCGAAACCGCCCATGCCCTTCAGCACGATCTGGACCTGGAATGATTTTTCCCGCTGGAGATTGGGGTCGTTGAAATCCGGAATCAGACCGGGCTTGTTTTTGGTATCGTAGTAGCGCAGGTACAGCAAGCGAACTTTCCAGCAGCAGCTATCATATTCCACCCCGAACATATCTTCCACGCTGGTATTGGCCTCCAGCGAGTAGTTGAGTGCACCGAACAGCCGCCAGTTCCGGTCCAGCGGCAGATAAGTCGACAGGTTCGCCTGCGAGGTCTCGGGCTGGTCCGGGTTGAGCGTCGATAGCGGCCGGCGGTAGGAGTAGCCGACATTGAAGATGCGGCCGTCTCCCGGCAGGTAGCTGGCGATGAAGTTGCCCGAGTTCATGCGGTCTTCGTAAGGGTCCCACACCAGCGAGGTGCGAAGGCTGAAGCTCTGCGCGGGGAAAAACCCCAGTTCGCCGGCGATTTCCGAGCCGCTCTCGTCCAGCGGCTCGGCGGTCGGCGCCAACCGCACCTTGCGGTCGCGCAGGTAGAAGATCTGGCCGATGCTGGCGTTGAACTTCTCGCGGCCGTCCTCCTCGTCGATCAGGCGGGTGGTGAGGCCCATGGACACCTGGTTGGCGTCGTCGATACGGTCGCGGCCGGAGAAGCGGGTTTCCCGGAACAGCTGGTTGTAGGTGAAGGTCAGCTCGGCGCTGTCGAAGTCGGGCTGGTCGGTCTGGTCCTTGTACTGGCTATACAGGTAGAACAGCCGCGGTTCCAGTGTCTGCAGCATGGCCTTGTCGCCAAAACTGGTGTGCCGGTCGAAATACAGTCCGCTGTCGATCTTGGCCATCGCCGCGCCGGTTTCCGGGTTGTTGTCCGGAAAGCGCGGGTGGTCGTTGAGGTCGTAGGTCAGGTAGCGGTACTTGACCGTGGGCGTGAGGAAGCCATAGGACCACTGCATGGGAAAGCCGGCGCCGGCCTCGGAGTAGATACGCGAGCCGGTCACCCGGTTGTCGTCGCTCTCGAAGATCGAGTACTGGGTCAGCAGGATCGGCGAGATCTCGAAGGGCGTGCCGTCCGGCCGGTAGTTGGCGGTGATCTGGGGCAGCTTCTTGTAGTCGTTGCTGATGTCGTCCGCCAGGCTCTGGAACTGCTGCACGTCCATGGCCACCAGCCACTTGTCGCCCAGGTAGTCCAGGCTGCCCAGTTGCAGCAGGGCGGTGCGGCGCCGCGAATCCAGGCTGGAGTTGTCCAGGTCCTTCATGTAGTTGACGTCGCTGGCCTTGCTGTAATCGATACGCGAGCGCCAGCGCTGGTTGAACAGGCCGTTCTGCCGCACGATCCCCAGCCAGCGGTCGTGGCTGTCCGCGCTGGGGTAATCGCTGGCGTACTGGGAGTCGTCGGACATCCAGGCGCCACCCACCTGCCAGGCGCCCACCAGCGGGTTGAGGTAGCGCGCGGTGGCCTCGTGGCTCAGCCCGCGCTGTTCGATGTAGCGCGGGGCGTAAAGCAGGTCGTAATTGGGGGCCAGGTTGAAATAGAACGGCACCGAGATGTCGACGCCACCCTTGGTATCGGAACCGAATTCGGGCCACAGGAATCCGGTGCGGCGGCGGTTGTCCAGCGGGAACTGCATCCAAGGCGAGTAGAACACGGGTACGCCGCGCACTTCGATGCGCGCGTCGCGGGCCGTGCCCAGACCTTCCTCTATATCCAGCTTGATATCCTTTGCGTGCAGGAACCAGTCGTTGTTGCCGGGTGCGCAGTAGGTGATGCGGCCGTCGTGGATGTGCAGCAGCCCTTCGCTGTCGCGCTGCAGCAGGTCGGCGTTGCCGTGCATGTGCTCCCGGTGCAGGACGTATTCGGCATTGGTGATGTCCGCCTCGCCGGACTGGGACTGGATGTGCGCCTTGTCACCGAGCAGCAGCAGGCCCGGCTCGCGCAGCATGATATTGCCTTCCAGGTCGGCCGAGTGCTCCTCGCGGTTGAGCTTTGCGGTGTCGGCGCGCAACCGGCGATAACCCTGGGTGACCTCGACGCCGCCGCTGAAGTCGACGGTGTTTTCGCGCAGTTCGGAGCTGGTCGAGCGGGCGTCGATGTCGGACTCGTCGGGGGAGACCGTGCGGTCCGCGCCGTCCAGCGGGTCGATATAGCGGCCGTCGCAGTGGATGCAGCGCGGGGTCACCAGCGCCGGCGGGACTTCGTCCATGTTTACCCAGTCGAGGGGGTGTGGCTCTTCGCCGCCGCTGCTATCCTGTGCCGGCGCCGGAAGGGATTGCAGCGCCAGTGCGACAGCCAGGCAAACAGGCCGTATTTTGCTGCGCGCGGCGATGGGCACGGTACTGCGGGTCATTCTCAGTCGGGTATTATTCACAAATAAATGGCGGATTCTAAAGCATCCCCTGCCCCTTGTCCGGAAAATTTGGCCGCCGAGGCCGCGAGTGAAAGAGGAGACTCCCTTGCCCCCGAATCCGCATCCGCAAGCACTGCTGCACTGGGCTTGCGCCTGCCTGGGCGCCAGCGGCGGGGAGCTCAGGGCGGTGGCAGGCGACGCCAGTGCCCGGCGCTATTTCCGCCTGCGCCTGGGCCGGCAGAGCTATATCGCAGTGGATGCGCCGCCGGCGACCGAGAAGAACGCCGCCTTCCTCGCCGTGCGCGAAACCCTGGAGCGCGGCGGCGTCCGCGTTCCCGCGCTGGTCGCCGCGGACCTGGAGCGGGGCTTCCTGCTGCTGGGCGACCTCGGCGACCGCCTGCTGCTGGGCGAACTGGACGCGGACAGCGTCGACGGCAGCTACCGGCAGGCGTTCGCCATCCTGCAGCGGCTGGCGGTGCTGGCCCCTGACGACCCGGGCTGGCCACGCTACGACGACGCCCTCCTGCGCGAGGAGCTGGGCCGCTTCCCCGAGTGGTTCGCCGGCCGCCTGCTGCAGCGCCCGCTATCCGCGGCGGAGCTGCAGCTGTGGGCTGCGCTGTGCGACGAGCTGGTCGCCAGCGCGCTGGCCCAGCCGCAGGTGCTGGTGCACCGGGATTTCCACAGCCGCAACCTGATGCCGCAGGCCGATGGCGCACTCGGCGTCATCGACTTCCAGGACGCGGTCATCGGCCCCGCGACCTACGACCTCGTCTCCCTGTTGCGCGATTGCTACATCCAGTGGCCGCCGGCACAGGTTCGGTCCTGGGCGCTGGACTACCTGGGACTCGCGCAGGCCGCAGGGCAGCTCGACGGCGTCGGCGAGGCGCAGTTCCTGCGCTGGTTCGACCTGATGGGCCTGCAGCGGCATCTCAAGGTGCTCGGGACCTTCGCCCGGCTCTACCTGCGCGACGGCAAGCCCGGCTACCTCGCCGACCTGCCGCTGGTGATCGCCTACGTGGAGGAGGCGCTCGCCTCCTACCGGGGTGAAATACCTGCGGCCGCGGCCTTCGCCGACTGGTTCCGCGACGAGCTGCGCCCGCTGGTCGATGCGCAGCCCTGGAGCCGTCGCGCGTGAAGGCCATGATTCTCGCGGCGGGCTACGGCGAGCGCATGCGCCCGCTCACCGACCACACGCCCAAGCCGCTGCTGGCGGCGGGCGGCATGCCGCTGATCGAGTACCACCTGCGCGCGCTGGCCGCCGCGGGCTTTGCCGAGCTGGTGATCAACGTGTCACACCTCGGCGAGCAGATCGAAGCCTTCTGCGGCGAAGGTGCCCGCTGGGGCCTGCGCATCGCCTACTCCCGTGAGGAGGCGCCGCTGGAAACCGCCGGCGGTATCGTACAGGCCCTGCCCCTGCTCGGCGACGCACCCTTCCTGGTGGTGAACGGCGATGTCTGGTGCGACTATCCCTTCGCCCGCTTGCGCGGGGAAACCCTGCATGCCTGGGAGCGCGCCCGGCTTGTCATGGTGGGCAACCCCCCACAGCACCCGCGGGGGGATTTCCAGCTTGACGACGCGGGCCGCCTGCAGGTGCGCGCGGAGGACGAGACCGGTTATACCTACGCCGGTATCGGCCTGTTCTCCCCGGCGTTTTTCGCCGGCGTGCCACCGGGCAGGCTGGCGCTGCGGCCGCTGCTGGATGCGAGTATCGCCGCCGGTACGCTGGGCGGTGAGCACTACCCCGGCCGCTGGGAGGATGTCGGTACGCCGGAGCGCCTGGCCGCGCTGGACACCCGCCTGCGCGCGGCTCCCTGACCTCGTCCCCCGGGAAGCCCTCGGGTAGAATACGCCCTGCACTGTTACCGGAGCGCCGTCATGGCCGACTATTTCATCGCCCCCTCAATCCTCTCCGCCGACTTCGCCCGCCTGGGTGAGGAAGTGGACAACGTGCTGGCCGCGGGCGCGGACGTCGTGCACTTCGACGTGATGGACAACCACTACGTCCCCAACCTCACCATTGGCCCCATGGTCTGCAAGGCGCTGCGCAAGCACGGTGTCACCGCCCCCATCGACGTGCACCTGATGGTCACCCCCGTGGACCGCCTGATCGGCGATTTCGCCGAGGCCGGCGCCACTTACATCACTTTCCACCCGGACGCCTCCACCCACGTCGACCGCTCCCTGCAGATGATCCGCGACGCGGGCTGCAAGTCGGGCCTGGTCTTCAACCCGGCGGCGGGGCTGGATGCGCTGCGCTACGTGATGGACAAGGTCGATATGATCCTCCTGATGTCGGTCAACCCGGGCTTCGGCGGCCAGTCCTTCATCCCGGCCACCCTGGACAAGCTGCGCGAGGCGCGGGCCCTGATCGATGCTTCGGGCTTCGATATCCGCCTCGAGATCGACGGCGGGGTCTCGGCGAAGAACATCGCCGAGATCGCTGCTGCCGGCGCCGATACCTTCGTCGCCGGCTCCGCGATCTTCAACCAGCCCGACTACGCCGCCGTCATCGCCGACATGCGGTCGGAGCTCGCTTCCGTCCCGTAGGAGCGCGCTCTGCGTGCGATCACCCCGGTTTGCTCTGTTCGGGGCTTTGGCCTCGGAGTGCGGCGCCGGGCCGAGGGCCGGACAGCGCCTTTCCGGGACCGCCAAAAAGCGCACATCCATGTGCAGGCTCGAGCGCGGCCATCCTGGCCGCTAACGCCCCGGAAAGGCGCTGTCCGTCCCTCTGCCCTCTCTCCGTACGCTGGCTGGACATTGCCGCCGGTCTCGCTGTGGTGGGATTGTCTTCCGACGGGCACGAGCCGGGCGGTTGGCGGGGTTGCAGCTTCGCGGCACCTGTCTGGCCCGCCAGTGGCTCTGTGTCGCCGCAGAACCGGGCGGTAGTCGAGCGCCTTTCCGGAGCCGGATGTCCTTCCGCAGAATGGCACGGCAGCCGAATCCACTCCGATTCGGGCCGACCAGAATGCACCGAGGCAACGCGAGCAGAACCAGGGGAGCAGCGGAAGCGGCTCCAGGCCAGACGAGCCGGCAAAGCGTCGCTCCGCGCCGTTTGCCATCCGGAAGCCGGCATGTACAATAGCCGGACCCCGAAATCGGAGACCGCTGTGCAAACAGCCATGCGTAAGAGACTCGACCTCCTGTCGATGCGAGAAGTGACCTGCTGGCGATGGTAGCCAGGGCCTCGTCACGACCTGATTACGCAAACAATTTCTCCGAGGAAATCCCATGAATCCGCAGGACTTTGTCGCCCTGGCGGCACAAGAGTACAACCGTATCCCCGTCAGCCTGGAAGTGCTGGCCGATCTCGAGACTCCGATCAGCGCCTACCGCAAGCTCGCCGAGGGCCCGTATTCCTATCTGTTTGAATCCGTGCAGGGCGGCGAGAAGTGGGGCCGCTACTCGATCATCGGCCTGCCCAGCCGCACCGTGCTCAAGGTGTTCGGCAACCGGGTCAACACCTTCGTCGACGGCGAGTTGAGCGACAGCGAAGAGGTCGCCGACCCGCTGGCCTATATCGAGGATTACCAGCAGCGGTATCGCACCGCGCCGCGGGAGGACTTGCCGGTGTTTCACGGCGGGCTGGTCGGCTACTTCGGTTACGACACCGTGCGTTACGTCGAGCCGCGCCTGGCCGCGGGCACACCGCCGGACGAACTGGGCAACCCCGACATCCTGCTGATGGTCTCCGAGGAAGTGCTGGTCTTCGACAATCTCGCCGGCACCATCCGCCTGGTCGTGAACGCCGACCCCGCCCTGGACGACGCGCTGGAAAAAGCGCAGCAGAGGCTGCGGGCGCTGGCGGACAAGCTGCGCGAGCCGATGCCCCCGCTGCCGGACGTGGCCCTGCACGCCGCCGGCAGTGCGGCGCTGGAAGAAAAGGCCAGCTCGCACTTCACCGAGACCGCCTATTACGAGGCGGTGGAAAAGGTGAAGGAGTACGTGCTGGCGGGCGACGTCATGCAGGTGGTGCCCTCCCAGCGCCTCAACGTGCCGTTCTCCGCTCCGCCGCTGAATCTCTATCGCGCCCTGCGCAACCTGAATCCCTCGCCGTACATGTACTACCTCGATCTGGAGGATTTCCATATCGTCGGCTCCTCGCCGGAGATTCTCGCCCGGCTGGAGAAGGGCGTGGTCACGGTGCGGCCGATTGCCGGCACCCGCCGCCGCGGTTACACCGAAGAGGAAGATGAGGCGCTCGAAGCCGAGCTGCTGGCGGACCCCAAGGAGATCGCCGAGCACCTGATGCTGATCGACCTCGGCCGCAACGACGTCGGCCGCATTGCCGAGACCGGCTCGGTGGAGCTCACCGACAAGATGGTGGTGGAGCGCTACTCCCACGTGATGCACATCGTTTCCAACGTGCACGGAAAACTGAAATCCGGCAAGTCCGCCATCGACGTGCTGCGCGCGACCCTGCCCGCGGGCACCCTGAGCGGCGCGCCGAAGATTCGCGCTATGGAAATCATCGACGAACTGGAGCCCGTGAAACGCGGCGTCTACGGCGGCGCGGTGGGCTACCTCTCCTGGGCAGGCGACATGGATACCGCCATCGCCATCCGCACGGCGGTGGTCAAGAACGGCCAGCTCTACGTGCAGGCCGGCGGCGGCGTGGTGGCGGACTCGGTGCCGCGGCTGGAGTGGAAGGAAACCCACAACAAGGCCCGGGCGATGTTTCGCGCGGCCTCCATGGCGCTGGGCGAGGAGGGCTGAACCATGTTGCTGATGATCGACAACTACGACTCCTTTACCTACAACGTGGTGCAATACCTCGGTGAACTGGGCGCGGACGTGCACGTGGTGCGCAACGACGAGATCGCCGTGGCGGACATCGCCGCGCTGGCCCCGGAAAAAATCGTGATTTCCCCGGGCCCCTGTACGCCCAACGAGGCGGGGATCTCGATGGAGGTGATCCGCGAGTACGCCGGCAAGCTGCCGATTCTCGGCATCTGCCTCGGCCACCAGAGCATCGGCCAGGTGTTCGGCGGCAAGGTGGTGCGCGCCCGGCAGGTGATGCACGGCAAGACCTCGCCGGTGCACCACTCCGGCAAGGGTGTCTTCCGCGGCCTGTCCGAGCCTTTCGAGGCCACCCGCTACCACAGCCTGGTGGTGCAGCGCGCCAGCCTGCCGGATTGCCTGGAAATCACCGCCTGGACAGAGACCGAATCCGGCGAGATGGACGAAATCATGGGCCTGCGGCACCGTGAGCTGGCGGTGGAGGGTGTGCAGTTCCACCCCGAGTCGATCCTGACAGCCCACGGCCACGACCTGCTGCGCAACTTCCTGGAGCAATAGCATGGAAATCAAACAGGCACTGGCGGCTCTGGTGGAGTCGCGGGATTTGAGCCGCGAGGAGATGGCGGCGGTCATGCGCCAGGTGATGTCCGGCGATGCCACCGACGCGCAGATCGGCGCCCTGCTGGTGGCGCTGCGCATGAAGGGCGAGACCATCGACGAGATAGCCGGCGCGGCGCAGGTGATGCGCGAGCTGGCGACACCGGTGGTGGTGGACTGTCCGCACCTGGTCGACCTCGTCGGCACCGGCGGCGACGGGGCGAACCTGTTCAACGTCTCAACGGCATCGTCCTTCGTGGTCGCCGCCGCCGGCGCGCATGTCGCCAAGCACGGCAACCGCGGCGTCTCCAGTTCCAGCGGCAGCTCCGATGTGCTGGAAACCCTGGGCATGCCGCTGGATCTCGATCCCGGCCAGGTGGCTCGCGCCATCGAGGAGGTTGGCGTGGGCTTCATGTTCGCGCCGCTGCACCACAGCGCCATGCGCTACGCGGTGGGACCGCGCCGGGAGCTGGGCATGCGCACCATATTCAATGTGCTGGGCCCGCTGACCAACCCGGCCGGCGTGAAACGCCAGGTGGTCGGCGTATTCTCCGCCGCGCTCTGCGAGCCGCTGGCCCGGGTGCTGGGCCTGCTCGGCGCGGAGCACGCGATGGTGGTACACGCCGACGATGGCCTGGACGAGATTTCCATCGCCGCCGGCACCCAGGTGGCCGAGTGGTGTGACGGCAACCTCGAGAGCTACCACATCAAGCCCGAGGATTTCGGCCTGCAGCACCAGGATCTCGAGGGGCTGTCCGTGGCCGACGCCAAGGCTTCGGCGAAGCTGATTCGCGCGGCGCTGGCCGGCGATACGGACGCGGCCGCGCGCAAGGCGGCGGCGATGATCGCCCTGAATGCCGGCGCGACGATCTACGTGGCCGGCATCACCGCCACCATCGCCGACGGCGTGGCCATGGCGGAAGACCTGCTCGCCACCGGGCAGGCGGCGCAGAAGCTGCAGGAGTTCGTCGACTTCACCCAGGTGATGCGCGGCGACGGGAAATGACACGATGAACACAGCAGCCCCCACCATCCTGCGCCGTATCCTGGCGCGCAAGGCCGAGGAGGTCGCCGAGCGCCGCGCCCGCCGCCCGCTCGCGGAACTGCAGGCCGCCATCGCCGAGCTGCCGGCGACACGCGGGTTTGCCAGTGCCCTGTGCGCGCAGGCCGGTCGCAAACAGCCCGCCGTTATCGCCGAGGTGAAAAAGGCATCGCCCAGCAAGGGGGTGATCCGCGCCGATTTCCACCCCGCGCAGATCGCGGCGAGTTACCAGGCCGGCGGTGCGACCTGCCTGTCCGTGCTGACCGACGTGGACTTTTTCCAGGGCGCGGACGAGTACCTGCAGCAGGCGCGCGCGGCCTGCGAACTGCCGGTGCTGCGCAAGGATTTCACCGTCGATCCCTACCAGGTGTTCGAGGCGCGCTGCATCGGCGCCGATGCAATCCTGCTCATCGTTGCGGCGTTGTCGGATGTGCAGATGTCGGAGCTGTCCGACGCGGCGACAGCCGCGGGGCTGGACGTGCTGGTGGAAGTGCACGACGCCGACGAACTGCAGCGCGCGCTGGCCCTGCCCACGCCGCTGGTCGGTATCAACAACCGCGACCTGCACAGTTTCGAGACCAGCCTGCAGACGACAATCGATTTGCTGGCCGCGATTCCGGACGATCGCACGGTGATAACCGAGAGTGGTATCCACACACCGGACGACGTCGCCTTGATGCGCGAGCACGGTGTGTATGCATTCCTGGTCGGTGAGGCGTTCATGCGCGCCGATGAACCGGGCGACAGGTTGCGCGAGCTCTTTTTCTGACTTGCCGGAACTCGCTGGGCGGGCGATGCGATCGCCCCGTAGGAGCCTGCTACGCAGGCGATCGCGCGCAGCAGGAGTCCGATCGCCTGCGTAGCAGGCTCCTACGATGCGCGATCGATCGCGATAGCGGTGTCTGGGGGCTGGGGAAATCGCCTGCGTAGCAGGCTCCTACGGGTTAGCGGGTGCCGAAAACCACCATGGTCTTGCCGGCAACCGACACCAGTCCGTCCTCCTCGAGGTTCTTCAGCACCCGACCAGCCATCTCGCGCGAGCAGCCGACGATCTTGCCGAGTTCCTGCCGGGTGACCTTGATCTGCATGCCCTCGGGGTGGGTCATCGCGTCCGGTTCCTTGCACAGGTCCAGCAGGGTGTGGGCGATGCGGCCGGTGACGTCGACAAAGGCGAGGTCGGACAGCTTGCGCGTGGTGAGGCGCAGGCGCTTGCAGATCTGCCGGGAAACCGCGTAGAGCACTTCGGGGTATTGCGCGCGGACCTGGTGGAATTTCTCGTAGGTGATCTCGGCCACTTCGCAGGCGGTCTTGGCGACGACCATCGCGCTGCGCGGCTGGATCTCGTCCTCGAACAGGCCCATCTCGCCGACGAAATCGCCGGGGTTGAGGTAGCTCACCACCATCATGTGGCCGGGGTCGTCGGGGTCTTCAACCATGACTGAAACCGAACCGTCGAGAATCACGTACAGCGTATCCCCGGCTTCGCCCTGTTTCATCACTGTTGCCTTTGCCTTGTATTGCTTGCGCTGGCAGTGCTGGAGGAAACTGTCAATCGTAGGAATAGCCTTCACGATCTGCGGTTTTAGCACGAAAATTCCCCTACACAGTGTAATAGTTTTGCGCCAATTCTAGCCCACTCTACCTTCAAGTAAAACGGTACTTGTTGTGCTAAGCTGCGCGCCCGGTTTTATCGGCAGCAGGAGTGCGGCAAGTGGCAGACGCAATGAAAGCAACGGTGAAGTGGAGCGACGGCGCCCTTTTCGTCGGCGAGTCCGGCAGCGGCCACGCGGTGGTGATGGACGGCGCCGCGGACCTCGGCGGACGCAACCTCGGCCCGCGGCCGATGGAAATGTTGCTGATCGGCACCGGCGGTTGCTCCACTTACGACGTACTGTCGATGCTGAAAAAGTCCCGGCAGCAGGTGGTCGACTGCCGCGTCGAAATCGAAGCGCAGCGCGCCGATGCGGTGCCCGCGGTGTTTACCGCAATCCACCTGCATTTCATCGTGACTGGTGTCGGGCTGAAGGAAAACCACGTCAAGCGCGCGGTGGAATTGTCCGCGGAGAAATACTGCAGCGCCTCCATCATGCTGGGCGCCGCCGGTGTGGCGATGAGCCACAGTTACGAAATCGTGGAGTTCGGCGCCGCGTTGTAGGAGCCTGCTACGCAGGCGATCGCCCGCAGAGCGGGCTCCTACAGATCGGATCGCCGGCGTAGCGGGCTCCTACAGATCGGATCGCCGGCGTAGCAGGCTCCTACAGGCGGTAGCTGCTGCCGGTCATCACCGTCGAGATTGCCGTCATGGCATCTTTTACACCGCGCGGGAAATCGCGCCCGCCGGCCTCCAGCGCCTTGCGGCCGTGGCGCTCTTCATCTTCCAGCATCTGCTGCAGGATCAAGTGCGACTTGCGGTCATCATCCGGCAGGCGCGCCAGGTGATCCCGCAGGTGCTTGCAGACGCGCTCTTCCGTCGCTGCGACAAAGCCCAGGCTGACGTCGTCGCCTATGGCGCCGGCCACGGCGCCGAGGGCGAATGACAGTCCATACCAGGCGGGATTGAGTACGCTGGTGTGGCTGTCCAGTTCGCGCAGGCGCTCCTCACACCAGACCAGGTGATCCACTTCCTCGGCGGCGGCCTGCTGCATCTCGCCGCGCACGGTTGGCAGTCGCGCGGTCAGGGCCTGGCCCTGGTACAGCGCTTGTGCGCAAACCTCGCCGGTGTGGTTGACGCGCATAAGCCCGGCGGCGTGGCGCTTTTCCGCCTCGGTGAGTTCGGCCTCGCTGTGGCCCTCGGCGGGGGACTGGCGTGCGGCGCTGTGCCCGCGGCTGGTGACCGTGCGCATCAGGGTGTCGGCCTCGCAGATGAGGCGGTCCAGCAGTGAGAGCCGGCGCGGCTGCATGGGATAGCTACCGGGTGTTGGGTCAGGCCTGACTATAGCGCGCCATCGCGCGCCAGCCAATGTCGCGGCGCAGGGTAACGCCCTCCCATTCGATGGTGTCGGCGGCGGCGTAACAGGCTTCGCGCGCACTGGCGATATCGGCGCCCAGCGCGGTGACGCAGAGCACCCTGCCGCCGCTGGTGACGACATTGCCGTCGCGCTCGGCGGTGCCGGCGTGGAAGACTTTTACGTCCTCGCTGTCCGCGCCATCGAGGCCGGAGATGACGGCGCCCTTGCCGTAGCTCCCGGGGTAGCCGCCGGCGGCCAGTACCACGCCGATAGCGCAGCGCTCGTCCCACAGGGCGACGGCGGTGTCGAGGCGGCCGTTGAGGGCAGTCTCGCACAGGGTCACCAGGTCGGACTGCAGGCGCATCATGATCGGCTGGGTTTCCGGGTCGCCGAAGCGGCAGTTGTACTCGATGACTTTCGGCTCGCCTGCCGGGGAGATCATCAGGCCGGCATAGAGAAAGCCGGTGTAGGCGTTGCCCTCGGCGGCCATGCCGCGCACCGTCGGCATGATCACCTGTTCCATCACCCGCTGGTAGACCGCCGCGTCCACCACGGGGGCGGGGGAGTAGGCGCCCATGCCGCCGGTGTTGGGGCCGGTGTCGCCCTCGCCGATGCGCTTGTGGTCCTGGCTGGTGGCCATGGGCAGGACGTTCTTGCCGTCGACCATGACGATAAAGCTGGCCTCCTCGCCCTCGAGGAATTCCTCGATGACCACGCGGCAGCCGGCGTCGCCGAAGGCGTTGCCGGAAAGCATGTCGGTGACCGCCTCTTCAGCCTGCGCCAGGGTCTCGGCGACGATCACGCCCTTGCCGGCGGCGAGGCCGTCGGCCTTGACCACGATCGGCGCGCCCTGCTCGCGAAGGTAGGCCAGCGCCGGTTCCAGTTCGGTGAAGTTGGCGTAGGCGGCGGTGGGGATATCGTGGCGGGCGAGGAAGTCCTTGGTGAAGGCCTTGGAGCCCTCCAGCTGGGCCGCGCCCCTGCTCGGGCCGAAGCACTTCAGGCCGCGCTCGCCAAAGTAGTCGACCACGCCCTCGACCAGCGGCGCCTCGGGACCGACGATGGTCAGCCCGACATTGTTCTGTGCCGCGAAGTCCGCCAGCGCGGCGAAGTCCATCACGTCGATGGCGACGTTTTCCAGCCCCGCCTCGCGCGAGGTGCCGGCGTTGCCCGGCGCGACGAAGACAGTTTCCACCAGGCCCGACTGGGCCGCCTTCCAGGCAAGGGCGTGCTCGCGGCCGCCGCTGCCGATCACCAGTACATTCATATCAGTGCCTGAAGTGCCGCATGCCCGTAAATACCATCGCCATGCCGTGTTCGTCGGCGGCGGCGATGACTTCCTCGTCGCGGATCGAGCCGCCCGGCTGGATCACGGCGGCAATGCCGCGCTCGCCGGCGCTGTCGATGCCGTCGCGGAAGGGGAAGAAAGCGTCCGAGGCCATCACCGAGCCGCGCACTTCCAGCCCGGCGTGCTCGGCTTTGATGGCGGCGATGCGCGCGGAGTTGACCCGGCTCATCTGGCCGGCGCCGACGCCGACGGTCTGGCCGTTGCGGGCGTAGATGATGGCGTTCGATTTGACGAACTTGGCGACTTTCCAGGCGAACAGCAGGTCCTGCATCTGTTGCCCGGTGGGCTGGGCTTTGGTTACCACCTTGAGATCGGCGGCGCTGACCATGCCGAGGTCGCGATCCTGCACCAGCAGGCCACCGTTGACGCGCTTGTAGTCCAGCGCGGGCAGGGGCGCGCCCCACTCGCCGCACTCCAGCAGGCGCACGTTCTTCTTGGCGGCGACCGCCTCGACTGCTTCAGCGGACACCTTGGGCGCGATGATCACCTCGACGAACTGGCGCTCGCAAATCGCCGCGGCGGTGGCACCGTCCAGTTCGCGGTTGAAGGCGATGATGCCGCCGAAGGCGGATTCGGTGTCGGTGGCAAAGGCCAGGTCGTAGGCCTCGCCGATGGTCGCGGCTACGGCAACGCCACAGGGGTTGGCATGCTTGACGATGACACAGGCCGGCGCGTCGAAGTTCTTCACGCACTCCAGCGCCGCGTCGGTGTCGGCCACGTTGTTGTAGGACAGTTCCTTGCCCTGCAGCTGGCGGGCAGTGGCGATACCGGCTTCGGCCGGATTCGGCTCTATATAGAAAGCCGCCTTCTGGTGCGGGTTCTCGCCGTAGCGCATCTCCTGCACCTTGTGGAACTGGGTGTTGAAGGTGCGCGGGAAGTCGGCGCTGCCGCCGGGTACCTGGCGGCCGAAGTAGTTGGCGATGGCGCCGTCGTAGGCGGCGGTGTGCTCATACGCCTTGATGGCGAGGTCGAAGCGGGTCGCGAGGCTGGTCGCGCCGCCGTTGGCGCGCATCTCGTCGAGGATGGCGCTGTAGTCGGAGGCATTCACCACGATATTGACGAAGCGGTGGTTCTTGGCCGCGGCGCGCACCATGGTCGGGCCGCCGATGTCGATGTTCTCGACGGCGTCTTCCAGCGTGCAGTCAGGCTTTGCGACGGTGGCCTCGAAGGGGTAGAGGTTCACCACCACCATGTCGATGTAGTCGATGCCGTGCTCGCTGGCAATCGCGTCGTCCTGGCCGCGCCGGCCGAGGATGCCGCCGTGCACCTTCGGGTGCAGGGTCTTCACCCGGCCGTCCATCATCTCCGGGAAGCCGGTGTATTCAGAAACCTCGGTGACATCGATGCCGCTCTCGCTGAGCAGGCGGTAGGTGCCGCCGGTGGAGAGTAGTTCCACGCCCATCTCGCGCAGGGCGCCGGCGAATTCGACGATACCCGACTTGTCCGACACGCTGACCAGGGCGCGCCGGATCTTGACCAACTCCGCCATTTTTTAGTCCTTCTTGCCGATCAGCCGGTATTGTTTGAGTTTCTTGCGCAGGGTGCCGCGGTTCAGGCCGAGCATGATGGATGCCTTGGTCTGGTTGTTGCGGGTGTAGGCCATGATCTCTTCCAGCAGCGGCGCCTCGATCTGCGCCAGCACCATCTGGTAGACGTCGGTGGACAGCTGCCCGTCGAGATCGTCGAGGTATTTGCGCACGCAGGCCTTGACCGAGTCGCGCAGGCTCGCGGCTTCGCGGTCGGCGACGGCCTCGTCGTTGGCGGCGGTTGGTTGTACTGGCTGTAGTGGTTCAGCCCTTGTCATGCTGCGAGCTCCTTCATTTGTTCAGTATGGAATGTCCGGTCGATCATTGTCAGTTGTTGTGCCGGAGTGTCGAGGCCGTTGAAGGCCGAGCGCAGGTCGCGGTAGCCGGGTCGGTCCTGCAGGTACCAGCCGACATGCTTGCGGGCGATGCGCGGGCCCATGAACGGGCCGTAAAAATCGTAAAGTTCGAGCAGGTGGCGGCGCAGGATGCTGTGCTGCTGCGCTGCTGCCGGTTCGACCACCTCGCGGCCGGCGAGGTAGTCTGCGATCTGGCCGCACAGCCAGGGTCGGCCCTGGGCGGCGCGCCCGACCATGACACCGGCTGCGCCGGTGTGGGTGAGCACGTCGGCCGCCTTGGCCGGCGTGTCGATGTCGCCGTTGGCGAACACCGGGATATCGATAGCCGCGACAATGGCCGCGATGGTGTCGTACTCCGCCGTGCCCTCGAACTTGCAGGCGCGGGTGCGGCCGTGCACTGCCAGCGCCGCGATGCCGGCATCCTCGGCGATGCGCGCGATGTCGACGCCGTTGCGCGCATCCGGCGCGCTGCCGGTGCGGATCTTCAGTGTCACCGGCACATCCACCGCATCGACCACGGCGCCGAGGATATCGCGCACCAGCGCGGGATCGGCGAGCAGCGCGGAACCGGCCGCCTTGCGACAGACCTTCTTGGCCGGGCAGCCCATGTTGATGTCGATGATCTGCGCGCCCTGCCCGACGTTGTAGCGGGCGGCCGCGGCCAGTTGTGCGGGGTCGCTGCCGGCGATCTGGATGGAGCGCGGCTCCACCTCGTCGTCGTGGCGGCTGCGCCACTGGCTCTTGCGGGAATCGCGCAGCGAAGGGTCGGCGGTAATCATTTCCGATACCACCAGCCCCGCGCCCAACTCGGCGCAAAGACGGCGAAACGGCAGGTCCGTCACCCCCGCCATCGGTGCCAGAGCCACCGGATTGCGCAACTTGTATGGGCCTATTTGCGGCATGGGTGAACCGGGTCGGAATGGGTGCGAAAAAGAGGCGGTATGATACTCCCCTCATCCGACACGGGGAAGGGCGCTGGACAAAAAGCATCCAACTTTTGCTGTCTCTGCGCGGTACCTCGCAGTTGCGGCGTCAGTTATTAAATGAGCCTTGCGTTCGGGCGAATTCAGGCGTTGGGGCTTTTTCCTGTTAAGTACGCAGCCACTCCGTAGGGAAGTTCCAGGGTGGTTGGGTCTTGGCCGAGGCCTGCGGAGCCAGGTATGGCTCCCATGTCAGGACCGAGGCTGGCAGAGCCCTTTGCCGGGGCGTGCGCGGCCAGGACGGCCGCGCTCGAGCCTGCACAGGGATGTGCGCTTTTTGGCGGTCCCGGCAAAGGGCTCTGCCAGTCTCGGGCCGGGTTAAGTACGCCAGTGTTTTGCTGGCGAGAGGTTGGCAATCAGCCGGGGAATTGCCCGCGCAAACAAACCCAGCCTTCGTGTTCACTGGCAACATGCAGCGCAATCCGCGGCGCATAATGCGCAATCATCTCGTCCGCCTGGGTCTGCAACAGCCCCGACAGCAGCAGCGTGCCACCTGGCGCCAGCAACTCCAGCAGCGTATCGGACAGCGCCATCAGCGGCCCGGCAAGGATGTTGGCAATGACCACCTGCGCCTCGCCGCGCCAGTTGTCCACGTCGAACTGCCCCGGCAGCGCCAGCTGGAAGCGATGATCGGCGATGCCATTGCGCTGCGCGTTGTCGCGGCTGGCCAGCAGTGCCTGCGGATCGTTGTCCACACCGAGCCCGCGTTCGGCGCCCAGCAGCAGCGCGGCAACGGCGAGGATACCCGAACCGCAGCCGTAGTCGACGACGGTTTGCCCGCCCAGGTCCAGGGTGTCCAGTTCCGCCAGGCACAGGGCGGTGGTCGGGTGGGTGCCGGTGCCGAAGGCCAGGCCCGGGTCGAGCAGCAGGTTGACCGCCGCCGGGTCCGGCGGCGCCAGCCAGCTCGGGCAGACCCACAGCCGCCTGCCGAACTGCATGGGCTGGTAGTGCTGCATCCACTCCCGCTCCCAGTCGCGGTCTTCCAGGATTTCCACGCGGTGGTGAAAACGCGCCAGCAATTCGGACGGGAAAGCGGCGAGTACGGCATCCATGTCGGCGTCGGCCGGGTAGAGCCCGGTGATGCGAGTCTGGCCCCAGAGCGGCGTCTCGCCCACCGCCGGTTCCAGTACCGGCTGGTCGGCGTTGTCCTCCAGGGTGACCGCCACCGAGCCGCTGGAGAGCAGCAGGTCCTCCAGCGCCTCGACGTCCGCAGGGGAGGCGTCCAGGCGCAGTTGCAGCCAGCCCACCTATTCCGCCAGCTTGCGCTCGAGGTAGTGAATGCTCACCCCGCCCGCCTGGAATGCGGCGTCGCGGGTCAGCTCGCGGTGCAGCGGAGTGTTGGTGCGGATGCCCTCGACCACCAGCTCGTCCAGCGCCTGCCGCATGCGCGCCAGGGCGCACTCGCGGCTCTCGCCGAAGCTGATGACCTTGGCGATCAGCGAGTCGTAATAGGGCGGTACGGAGTAGCCCTCGTAGAGGTGGGAGTCCACGCGCACGCCCAGCCCGCCGGGGGCGTGGAAGGTCGTTACCTTGCCCGGAGAGGGCAGGAAGGTGCGCGGGTCCTCGGCGTTGATGCGGCACTCGAAGGCGTGGCCGCGGAACTCGATGTCTTCCTGCTTCACGGACAGCGGAAGGCCGGAGGCGATGCGCAGCTGCTCCTTGACGATATCGAAGCTGGTGATCATCTCGGTGACCGGGTGTTCCACCTGGACCCGGGTATTCATCTCGATGAAGTAGAAGCCGCCGTCCTCGTAAAGAAATTCGAAGGTGCCCGCACCGCGGTATCCGATCTCGATACAGGCGGCGACGCAGGCCTCGGCAACCTGCTGGCGCAGGTCCTCCGGGATGCCTGGAGCCGGGGCTTCCTCGAGGACTTTCTGGTGGCGACGCTGCAGCGAGCAGTCGCGATCGCCCAGGTGGATGGCGTGGCCCTGGCCGTCGGCGATCACCTGGATCTCCACGTGGCGCGGCTTCTGCAGGAATTTCTCCATGTACACCACGTCCGAGCCGAAGGCCGCCGCGGCCTCGGACTGGGTTACCGACACCGAGGGCAGCAGGGCTGCCTCGGTGTGCACCACCCGCATGCCGCGGCCACCGCCGCCGGCGGCGGCCTTGATGATGACCGGATAGCCGATCTCCCGCGCCATCGCCAGGATCTCCTGCGGGTCGTCGGGCAGTGCGCCCTCCGATCCGGGCACCGTCGGCACGCCGGCCTTTTTCATCGCGTCCTTGGCGGATACCTTGTCGCCCATCAGGCGAATGGTTTCCGACTTAGGGCCGATGAAGATGAACCCGCTTTTCTCCACCTGCTCGGCGAAGTTGGCGTTCTCGGCGAGAAAACCGTAACCCGGGTGGATGGCGCTGGAGTCGGTGACCTCCGCCGCGCTGATGATGGCCGGTACGTTGAGATAACTCTGGGTGGACGCGGGCGGGCCGATGCAGACGGATTCGTCCGCCAGTCGCACATGCATCAGGTCCGCGTCGGCTGTGGAGTGCACCGCCACGGTCCCGATGCCCAGCTCCTTGCAGGCTCGCAGGATGCGCAGGGCGATCTCGCCGCGGTTGGCAATGAGTACCTTGTCCAGAATGGGCATTTGGTGATCCTCGGGGGGGCGAGCCGCCCTAGACAATGGAGAACAGGGGTTGGTCGAATTCGACGGGTTCGCCGTTCTCCACATGGAAGGCCTGCAGGGTGCCGGCCTTGTCCGCCTCGATCTGGTTCATCATCTTCATCGCCTCGACGATGCAGATGACGTCGCCCACCTTGACCTGCTGCCCCTCCTCGGCGAAGGATTCCGAGGTGGGCGAGGGCGCCCGGTAGAAGGTGCCGACCATCGGCGATTTCACCACGTGACCGCTGATGGCACCGGCACTCGATTCCGGCGCGGCAGGGGCCTCGGCGGCGACCGCAGGTGCAGCCGGCGGGGGCATATGGGGCGGCGGCGCGGCGTACATCGGCGCGTGGGCGGCGGGAACCATGCCGCGGGCGGCGTTGCGGCTGATGCGCACGGACTCCTCGCCTTCCTTGATTTCAATTTCGTCGATGTTCGACTCTTCGAGGAGTTCAATCAGCTTCTTGACCTTGCGAATATCCATACGGGTTGCTCTTCGTCAGATGTTCAGGAGTGTTCGAGGTAATTCAGGGCTGCCTGCAGCCCGAGCTCGTAGCCCTGGGGCCCCAACCCGCAGATAACGCCAAGCGCGAGGTCGGAAAAATAGGAATGGTGGCGGAAGCTCTCCCGGGCGTGCACGTTGGACAGGTGGACCTCGATGAACGGGATCTGCACCGCGGCCAGGGCGTCGCGCAGGGCGATGCTGGTGTGGGTGAATGCCGCCGGGTTGATGAGGATGAAATTGACGCCCTCGTGGCGGGCGTCCTGCACCCGCTCAACCAGCTCGTATTCCGCATTGCTCTGGACATAGAGCAGGTGGTGGCCGCCATCGCGGGCCTGTTGCTCCAGTCGCTGGTTGATCTCGGCCAGGGTTGTGTGGCCGTAGACATCCGGTTCCCGTTCTCCCAACAGGTTCAGGTTGGGGCCGTGGAGAACGAGGATAGTCGCCATATTGGGGCTCCGGAGGGCGATACGCGTGGGTACCAGTGTGGCGTATGTTTCGCTGGCTGTCCATGCTTCCGGCGGGTTTTTTAGATTTTGCCGGCATTTAGCGACCGAATTGCGGAAGTTTGATAGTTTTATGCAATTTCCGGCATCTTCGCGGCAGCTTTATGGTTGATCCGCGAAGATGGTCTAAAATCGCCAATCAGGGTGCGAATTTACGGCAAGTTGTCGGCAACCTTCGGCTTTTCGCCAGAAACGGCCGCCAGGGCGGCGATTACCCCGTCGCGGGTGAGGATTTGCGGCAGGATTTGCGGGGCCTGGGCCGGGTCGGCGGGGTAGAGCAGGTAGAGCGGGATGCCGGTGCGGCCGAAACCCTCGATGAAGCGGGCGATTTCCGGATCGTAATTGGTCCAGTCCGCTACCAGGTAGGCGACGTCGTGGCGGGCAAAGGCCGCGGAAACCGCATCGCTGAGCAGTACGCCGTGCTCGTTGGCCATGCAGGTGATGCACCAGTCGGCGGTGACGTCGACGAAGACCGGACGGCCCTCGCTGCGCAGTTCTGCTACCTTCGCCTCCGACCAGGCCAGTTTGCCGCCGGCGGTGAGGGCTCCGTCCAGCTTCCTGTCCAGTTCGTGCATGCTGCCGAGGCCGATCGCCAGCGCGGCGCAGGCCAGGGCGAGCGCGCGCCGCCAGCCGCCCAGGCTCCACAGCCACAGGGCCAGGCTCAGCGCCAGCGCGCCAGCCAGCGCGGCGGCCATGGTGTTGACGCCGGTCTGCCTGCCGGCCACCCACAGCAGCCACACGGCGGCGGCGTAGAGGGGGAAGGCCAGGAACTGCTTCAGCGTCTCCATCCAGGGGCCGGGGGTGGGCATGATCGAGCGCGCCGCGCGGCTGTAGCCGAACAGGATCAGCGGCGCCGCCATACCCAGGCCCAGCGCGGCGAAGACACTCAGCCCGATCACCGGCGGCTGGGTAATGGCAAAGCCCAGCGCAGTGCCCATGAAGGGAGCGGTACAGGGGCTGGCCACCACGACTGCCAGCACGCCGGTAAAGAAACTGCCCGCCAGGCCACCCCTGGCCGCCAGTGAACTGCCGGCGTTCATCAGGCTGCCGCCCAGCTGGATGAGGCCGGACAGCGACAGGCCCATGACCAGGAACAGGTAGGCCAGGGCGATGACGAAGCCCGGCGACTGCAGCTGGAAACCCCAGCCCACCGCGCGCCCGGCCTGCTGCAGGCCGATCAGTACCGCCGCGATGCCGACGAAGCTGGCCACCACGCCGGCCGTGTACAGCCAGCTGTGCAGGTGCCGGTTGTGATCGGTGGCGCGGGCAAAGCTCAGCACCTTGAGCGACAGGATGGGGAAAACGCAGGGCATCAGGTTGAGGATGGCGCCGCCTATGAAGGCCAGCAGCAGCATATAGGGCAGGGCCGACAGCTCCGCGGCCCGCGGTGCCTGCACGGTTTGCGCCGCCCTGGACGGGGGCGCCGCGGGCGTTGCCGCGCCCGAGGCCGGGTCCAGCGTGAAGTACTTCTTCTGCGGCGGGTAGCACAGCCCGGCGTCGGCGCAGCCCTGGTAGGTGACGGTGATTTGCGCGCCGGGTTTGAACGGGTGGGCCGCGGTCAGCGTGATGTCGGCTTCGTCGTAGAAGACATGCACCTCGCCGAAAAACTCATCGGTGCGCTGCAGGGACTCGGGGAAGGCCGGCTCGGTAGCGATGGGCTTGCCGTCTTCCTGCAGGGCGAACTTGAAGCTGTGCTGGTAGAGGTAGTAGCCCTCGGCGATCTCCCAGTACAGGCGTACATGGGTGGCATCGGGAACTTCGGCTTCGAGTTTGTAGGCTTCGTCGACCGGCAGGAAATCGCCGCTGCCACCCTGGCCGAGGGATGACGAAGGTCCGCCGGTGAGCGGGTCCGCAAAGGCGGGTATACACAGAAGCAGCAGGAGGGTGGCGAGCAGGGCGCGCATGGGAATCCTTGGTGATGGGGCGCGTGGCCGTTGTGCGAGGCATTCTAGCAGCGCTTGCGCCATACCCCAATGCAACGAACTGCGCCGCGTAGTCCGCAAATGGTATAGTCTGCGACAGCCCGCCATAACAATAGTTTTCCCCGGAGAGCCCCCCGTGCGTCATCGCCGTTGTGTTCCGCTGCTGTTTGCCCTGACCCTGCCGCCCCTCGCACAGGCAGCGCCGGCCGGCAGCCTGTCGGGGGCGTGGATTCGCGCGCTGCCGCCGACGCAGTCGATGACCGCGGCGTACTTCGATATCCGCAACAGCGGCGACACCCCGCTGACGATTACCGGCGCGACGGTTGCCGGGGCGAGCAGCGCTGAAATTCACGTCACCCGCGAGGAGGACGGCCGCACGCGCATGGAGCGATTGACTACACTGACAGTGGCGCCCGGGCAGACGGAGTCGCTGGCACCGGGTGGGAAGCACCTGATGCTCTTCGGCCTGGAGCGTATGCCCAGCCCCGGCGAGACCCGGCAGCTTTGCGTAACCCTGGCCCCGCAGGGGCAGCTGTGCACCGAGGCGCTGGTGAGCCGCGACGACCCTCGCGACGATCCGGGCGAAAACCGGCACGAAGACCACAGCGCACATCAGTGACGGCGCGAATTCAACAGAAGGTAACAGGCGAATGAATGCAGTAACCCAGACCCTGGCAGATTGGCGGGACACGCTGATCGAGATGTCCCCGAACGGCCGGCTCACCCGCTGGGTGCTGATCCTCGTGCTGGTCTACCTGCTGGTCGCGATCGTGCTCGGTATGTACTGGAGCCGCGAGCCGGCCCAGTTCGACGTGCGCCAGAAAGCCGCCGGGTACGCCGCCCGGGACGGCAGCGAGGTGGTCACCGGCTCGGTCACCACCGCTGCGTTGATGGGGGTGATGGATACGCTGCTGCACAAACCCGGCGGCTACCTGCACAACGACCGCTTCCCGCCCGGGCTCTGGCTGGACAACATGCCGAGCTGGGAATTCGGCGCGCTGGTGCAGGTGCGCGACCTGTCCCGCGCCATGCGCGAATCCTTCAGCCGGTCGCAGTCACAGTCCACCGAGGACAAGGACCTCGCGGAAGCGGAGCCGCGCTACCACTTCGACTCCAACAGCTGGATCCTGCCGTCTTCCGAATCCGAATTCGGCAAGGCGCTGGACTACACCGACCGCTATTTCCGCCGGCTCTCGGACAAGCAGAGCCCGGATGCGCAGTTCTACGCCCGCGCCGACAACCTGCGCACCTGGCTGTCCACCGTGAATACCCGGCTGGGCTCGCTATCCCAGCGGCTGACCGCCAGTGTCGGCCAGCGCCGGGTGAATACGGACCTGGCCGGTGAGGCCGGGGCCAGCCAGTCCACGCCCGCGCCGGGCGAGATGGTCGTGAAGACGCCCTGGCTGCAGATCGACGACACTTTCTACGAGGCGCGCGGCACCACCTGGGCGCTGATCCATTTCCTCAAGGCGGTGGAGGTGGACTTCGGCGACGTGCTCAAGCAGAAGAATGCGCTGGTCAGCCTGCAGCAGATCATCCGCGAGCTGGAGGGGACCCAGGAGCCGATCTGGAGCCCGATGATTCTCAACGGCACCGGCTTCGGACTGCTGGCGAATCACTCGCTGGTGATGGCTTCCTATATCAGCCGCGCCAACGCCGCGATCATCGACCTGCGCGACCTGCTCCTCCAGGGCTGACTTTCACTGTAGGAGCCCGCTACGCGGGCGATCGAGGTTTGGCGGGGACTTCATCGCGTGCGTACGCTCCTACAGGCTCGTGCCGTAGGAGCCTGCTACGCAGGCGATTCGCCCTTCGTAGGCAACGGCTGATCGCGCTCCTGCGGGGTCAATCCTTGTCGGAATAACGCAGCCGCGTGCCGGTATCCAGCGACAGCCGGATCTCCGCAGCGGAGAGCTCCCGGGGGAAGTAGGTGCCCGAGAGCTTGGCGTCCAGCAGGCTGGCGCCCTCGAGGTTGGTATTGCGGAAGTCGATGCCCGACAGGTCGGCGTTGCGGAAGTAGGAGTTGCTGAAATCCAGCCCGTCGGCATTCATGTTGCGCAGGTCGCGGCCGCGATAATCGCCGCTTTTCAGCTCGCTGGTATCCAGTTTGTCCCGCATCTCGTTGAAACCCTTGATATCCTCGTTGCGCAATAACTGGTAGAGAGGATCGGGCTTGATGACCGGCTTGTTCATGGGAGTACCTTCTGGATGATGTCCGCGTTGGCGCGGCATAGCTTACGCGCTGCCGCGCGGCTGTGACAAGGGAACGACAGTGAACATGGAGCGCATCTCCGGCTTCCTGCTCAGCCGCCACTGGCGCGACGGCCCTGCGGGGGTGGAACTGGAGTTCTGGTTCGCCACCGAGCGCGGCCCGCTTTGCGCGGTGGTCGAGGGCGAGCGCGCGGTGTTCTTTCTCGCCAGTTCCGAGCTGCCGCGGGCGCAGGGCCTGATCGCGAGCGAGCCGGGGCTCGAGGTGCGCGAGTTGCAGCTGCGCGATTTTCACCTGCGCGACGTGGTCGGGTTGTACCACCCGAGCTACCGCCGTGCCCGCGGACTCGCCGACCGGCTGCGCGATGCCGGGCTGGACCCGCTGGAAGCGGATATCAATCCCGCCGAGCGCTACCTCATGGAGCGCTTCGTCGCCGGCGGCGCCGAACTGCGCGGCGAGATTACCGGGCGCGGAGGCTGCCTGCGCATGCAGCGGCCGCAGATGCGCGGCGCACCCTTTCGTCCCGCGCTGAAGCTGGCGTCCTTCGATATCGAGACCGCGATGGAGGGGGTGCAGCTCTTTTCCATCGCGGTGCACGGCGTGGGCCCCCAGGGCGAGGTGCGCCGGGTGTTCATGCTGGGCGAGGGGGCGCAGCAGGACTACGTGCAAACCTGCAGTTCCCAGGAGCAGGTGCTGGAGGCCTTCCTCGACTGGCTGGCCGACTACGACCCGGATGTGCTGATCGGCTGGAACGTCATCAACTTCGATTGCTGGTACCTGCAGCGGGTGGCGGAGCAGCACGGCAAGCGCCTGCTGCTGGGCCGCGATCGCCGGCCGGTGCACTGGCGCGAGCCCGCGGACGGCGGCGAGCGCCGTACCCTGCAGTGCCCCGGCCGCGTGGTGATCGACGGCATCGACATGCTGCGCGCGGCTTTCTACAACTTCGAGAGTTTCTCGCTGAACAACGTGGCGGGGGCGTTGCTGGGCGAGGCCAAATTGATCGAGGGCGGTGACCGCGGCGCCGAGATCGGCCGGCTGTTCGCCGAGGACAAGACGGCGCTGGCGGCCTACAACCTGAAGGACTGCGAACTGGTCACCGCCATCTTCCAGCACACCGCGCTGCTGGATTTCGCCGTCGCCCGCGCCGCCATGACCGGCCTGAACATGGATCGCATGGGCGGCTCGGTGGCCTCCTTCGACAACCTCTACCTGCCGCGCCTGCATCGCGCGGGTTACGTCGCCCCGAACGCCAGCAGCGAGTTGATCGCCAGCCCCGGCGGTTATGTACTGGACTCGATTCCCGGCATCTACGACCACGTGCTGGTGCTGGACTTCAAGAGCCTGTACCCGAGCATTATCCGCACCTTCCGCATCGACCCGCTGGGTTTGGCGCTGGGGGTGTCCGGCGAGCTGGACGAGGCGGACACCGTGCCCGGGTTTATCGGCGCGCACTTCGCCCGCGAAGGGCACATCCTGCCGCAGCTGATCGAGCAGCTCTGGTCGCAACGCGACGCCGCCAAGGCGGCGGGCGACGGGCCGCTGTCGCAGGCGATCAAGATCATCATGAACAGTTTCTACGGCGTGCTGGGCACCCCCGGCTGCCGCTTCTTCGACGCCCGCCTGGCCAGCTCCATCACCCGTCGCGGCCACGAGATACTGCAGCGCACCCGCGAGCGCATCGAGCAGTCCGGCCACCGGGTGATCTACGGGGATACCGATTCGGTGTTCGTCTGGCTCCCGGAGGCGAGCGACAACGAGAGCGCCCAGGCCACCGGCCGCGCCCTGCAGGCGGAGTTGAACCTGTGGTGGCGCGAGACCATCGCCGCGGAATTCTCCCTGGACTGCGCCCTGGAACTGGAGTTCGAGACCCACTACCGGCGCTTCCTGATGCCCACCGTGCGCGGCTCGGACAAGGGCAGCAAGAAGCGCTACGCCGGGGTGGTGACTTCCAGGGCCGGCGAGCGGCTGGTCTTCAAGGGCCTGGAAAACGTGCGCACGGACTGGACACGCCTGGCCCGGGGCTTCCAGGAGGAGCTCTACCGCCGGGTGTTTTTCGGGGAACCCTACGAGGACTACGTGCGTGAGACCGCGGCCCAGGTGCGGGCCGGTGAGGCCGACGGCAGGCTCACCTACCGCAAGCGCCTGCGCCGCCGGCTCGAGGAGTACGAGCGCAACGTGCCGCCGCACGTGCAGGCGGCGCGGCTGTACCCGGGGCGCGGCCTGCCGTCACCGGCGCGCGGAGAGTGGGTCGAGTACGTGATCACCACCGCCGGCGCCGAGCCCGCGGCAAAGCCGCTGGCGCCGCTGGACTACGAGCACTACATCGAACGCCAGCTGCAGCCGGTGGCCGACGGCATCCTCGGCTTTTTGGGTACCTCGTTCCACGAGTTGGTCGACACGCAAATCGGCCTGTTCTGAGGCCCGTCGTAGGAGCCTGCTACGCAGGCGATCGCGCGCAGAGCGCGCTCCTACAAAAATCGCGATCGCCTCGGTCCGCGCTCGGGCGTAGCAGGCTCCTACAGAAATGCCGATCGCGGTCAGTTGCCGAAAAACTCACGGCGCAGGGCGGAGTATTCAGCCGCCGGCAGGCGCGGCCCGTAGCGGGTGACCACCGTGCCGGCGGCGAGGCTGGCAAAGCGCCCGGCGGTGGTGAAGCCTTCGCCGCGCGATAGCGCGTAGAGGAAGGCACCGGCGAACATGTCGCCCGCACCGTTTGTGTTGACCGCCTCGACCTTGTGCGGCGGAATCTCCGCCAGCTCCGCGCCGTCGAAAGTGATGGCTCCCTCGCCTCCGCGAGTGATGACGAAGCTGTCGGTTACCAGCTTGAGCCTTTCGACCGCGACCGCGAGCTCGTCGGTCTGGCCCCAGCCGAGTGCCTCGGCCTCGTTACAGAACACGAGGTTGACGCGCTCGCCCATCATCTCCTGCAGGCCGTCGCGAAAGAATTGCACCATGCCCGGGTCGGAAAAGCTGATGCTGGTTTTCACTCCCGCGGCTTCGGCGGCCTCGCGCGCGGCGATGGCGGCGGCGCGGCCGGTGGGGGAGGTGACCAGGTAGCCCTCGAGGTACAGGTACTCGGAGTCGGCGATGGCCTCGGGCACCACCTGCTCCACCGACAGCGTCTCGCTGATGGCGAGGTGGGTGTTCATGCTGCGCTCGGCGTCGGGGGAGATGAGCACCAGGCACTTGCCGGTCATGCCCGCCCCGCGCTGGCCGTTCATGCAGTGATCGACGCCGGCGGACTCCAGGTCCGCGAGGTAGATATCGCCGTCGCTGTCGGCGGCGACCTTGCAGGACATGAAGGTCCGTCCGCCAAACAGTGCGGTGGCGATCATCGAGTTGCCCGCACTTCCGCCGCTGGCGTGGCTGGCGGTGACCAGGTGCCCTTCGAGGTGGCCCAGCAGTTCGGCCTGCCGCTCGGCATCCACCAGCGTCATCAGGCCCTTCTCGACGCCCATCTTCACCAGTTCGTTGTCCTTGACCTTGACCTCGGTGTCCACCAGGGCGGCGCCGATGCCGTAGGCGATGTATTTCTTTTGCATACGCTAACGTCCTCTGTCTGAGCTGGGTATTATCCGGATTCACCGCGCGATTAGAAGCGGCACTGGTGTACACTCGCTGACCATGCTGAAAACCCGCCATACACTCCTCAAGCTTTTCCTCGTGTGCCTGGTGCTGGGAGCCGGATACCTGGTTTTCCTGGACGCCCGTATCACCGCCACCTTTACCGACAAGATGTGGGCGCTGCCGGCCAAGGTGTACGCCCGGCCGCTGGAGCTGTTCGAGGGGGCGTCCCTGGACCCGGACGACCTGGCCTACGAACTGGACATCCTCGGTTACCGCAAGGTCGGCTACGCCCGCGGCCCGGGACAGGTGGCGCGCAACCGCGGCCGCTTCGAGATCTACACCCGCGGTTTCGACTTTCCCGGCGAGCGCGAGCCGGCGCGGCAGGTGCGGCTGGATATCCAGAACGACCGCGTGCAGTCGATCACCGAAGCCGGCCGCAACGTCGACCTGATGCGGCTGGACCCGGTGCAGATCGGCGGCATCTACCCCAAGCACGGCGAAGACCGCATGCTGGTGCGCCTGAAAGAGGTGCCCGACACCCTGCGCAAGGGGCTGCTGGCGGTCGAGGACCAGCATTTTTACCAGCACTGGGGGTTTTCCATCACCGGCATCGCCCGCGCCGCCTTCAGCAACATGCGCTCCGGTCGCGTGGTGGCCGGCGGCAGTACCATCACCCAGCAGCTGGTGAAGAACTACTACCTCTCCCCTGAGCGCACCTTGCTGCGCAAGGTCAACGAGCTGCTGATGGCGGTGCTGCTGGAGTTGCATTACAGCAAGGACCAGATTCTCGAGAGCTATGTCAACGAGGTCTACCTCGGCCAGGAGGGGCCGCGGGCCATTCACGGCTTCGCCCTGGCCTCGCGCCACTATTTCGATACGCCGCTGCAACACCTCGCGCTGCACCAGCAGGCGCTGCTGATCGGCATGATCAAGGGGCCCTCGCTGTACAACCCCCGGCGCAATCCCGAGCGCGCCCGCGAGCGCCGCAACGTGGTGCTGGATGCGATGGCCGAGCAGGGCGTAATCACCCGGCAGCAGGCCGATGCCGCCAAGGCGAAACCGCTGGACCTGAACCGCACCCACCGCGTGCGCGACAGCTTCCCCGCCTACCTCGACCTGGTGCGCCGGCAGCTGCGGCTGGAGTACCGGGAGGAGGACCTGGCGACCCTCGGCCTGTCCATCTTCACCGCTTTCGACCCGATCCTGCAGCGCCAGCTGGAGCGCAGCACCACCGACGTGCTGAACCAGCTGGATAAGAAAGGCGGGCTGGAGAGCGCCTCTGTGGTTACCCGCGTGGACAGCGGCGAGGTGGTGGCGCTGGTCGGCGGCCGGCAGGCGAAGTTCGCCGGCTTCAATCGCGCCCTCGATACCCGTCGTCCCGCCGGTTCGCTGCTCAAGCCCGCGGTCTACCTGACGGCGCTGGAGCGCCCCACCCACTATTCGCTGGCGACGATCATCCCCGACGAGCCCTTCTCCGTGCCGCTCTCGGGCGGCGAGACCTGGGAGCCGCGCAATTTCGACCGCATGGCACACGGCAACATCCTGCTCTACCAGGGGCTGGCCAATTCCTACAACCTGGCGACAGCGCACCTGGGTATAGAGCTGGGTATCGATTCCGTGGTGGATATGCTGCACCGCCTCGGCATCGAGGGTTATATCCCGCCGGTACCCGCGGTCACCCTGGGCGTGGGCGGCTACGCCCCCATCGACCTGGCCGGGATGTACCAGACCATCGCCGCCGGCGGCTTCCGCACCCCGCTGCGCAGCATCCGCGATATCGTCGACGCCCGCGGCGAGCCGCTGCACCGCTACCCGCTGGAGTACGACCGCACCGTGAGCCTGCAGGCAGTGAACCTGCTGCACTACGCCCTGCGCTCGGTAGTGCGCGAGGGCACCGGGCGCGGCGTCTACCGCTACCTGCCGCAGGATTTCGACGTGGCGGGCAAGACCGGCACCACCAACGATGGCCGCGATTCATGGTTCGCGGGATTCTCCGGCGACCTGCTGACCGTCAGCTGGATCGGCCGCGACGACAACGGCGGCACCGGGCTTACCGGCAGTAGCGGGGCGCTGAAAGTGTGGGCGCACTTCATGGCCCGCGCCAGCCACCGGCCGCTGGCCTACCGCATGCCGGATGGCATGGAGACCCACTGGATCGACAGCCAGACCGGCTACCTCACCGGCGAGGGCTGCCCCAATGCCAGGCTGATGCCGTTTATCACCGGCTCCGAGCCGAAGCAGCGCAGCAACTGTTCGGATCGCCCGAACCCGCTGAGTGACTGGTTCCAGAAGCTGTTCGGCAACTAGTCAGAAGATGTAGTCGCCGAGCAGCTCGACCAGTCCGTCGGTCCACTTTTCCGGCAGGGGCTTCTCGAGCCGCGGTGCGACGGCAAAGTCCGGCAGGAACAACTCATCGAGCAGTTCACGCACCGCCTCCGGGTGTGACGTGGCGATATTGGTCTCGCGGTTTATCTTCAGGCTCAGGCGGTCCAGGTTCGCGCTCCCCAGGCAGGCCCAGCCGTCGAATATCGCCGCCTTGGCGTGGGTGAATCCGGGGTAGATGTGCACGCGGATGCCGTGGGCCAGCATCTGGTTGGCGGCCAGGGCGATATTGCGGGTGATCAGGCCGCGGTCGGTTTCCAGCGGGATGATCACCCGCACGTCGACCCCGCGCCGGCGGGCGTCGATCAGTTCGCGCAGCAGTTCGTCGTCGGTGAAGTAGGCGTTCTCGATATAGATGTAGCTGCGCGCGCGGCGTATGGCCTCGCGTTGCAGGGTAAATATCTCCTGCTGGCCGGGCCGGGTGTAGACCAGTCTCAGGGGGTAGCCCTCCCCGCCTGCATTGACGGGTTTTGACGGGCTGCGCACCAGCAGGCCGAAATCGCCCAGCCAGCCCGCATCGGTCCACGCGGCATCGAAATCCCGGTTGATCTCATCGACCACCGGGCCGGTCACCTGGACCATGAGGTCATGCCAGTCGTAGCGGTATTCGCGACCGATGTTCATGCCGCCGAGGAACGCCAGCCGCCGGTCGATGACCATGGTCTTTACATGGTCGCCGGTCAGCCAGGTGTTCTTCAGGCTGCGCACATCTACCCGGGAGCCCTCCTCCAGGTAACCGTGCATGGAAAGGGGGGCGCGGTGCCCGGGTGGCAGGCTGGCGGAATGTTCTGCGCCGGCGGTGATGGTGCCCAGACCGTCGAACAGCACCCGGGTGTCGATACCTTCCAGCGAGCGCCGCTTCAGCAGCTCGGCGACGCGCAGTGCGATATCGTCGTTGTCGAAGATATAGGCCCGGATATCCACCGTTGACTGTGCCGAGGTGACAGCGTCGATGAACCGCGGGAAGAAGCTCTCGCCGTCGACCAGAAAGTCCAGCTTGCCGCGGCTCGCCGGGCGCTGCAGGCGGCGGTCCAGTTCCTCCTCCCAGGCCGCCAGGTCCATCGGGGCCGCATCGCCCAGCGGTGGGGGCGGCTCCGCCGGTGGCTGCGTACTGATCAATGCAGAACCGGATTGCACGACAGTGTCGGCCAGCAGCGCCAGCAGGCTTTGCACGGAGCTGAACGGGCGCAGGGGAATGGAGTAGGTGTGGCTGCCGACGAAATGCCACAGCGCCTGCAGCCAGTGGGAGGTGGGTAGCTCTGCCGTGAGCTCGGCCGGGACCTCCTCGTAAAGCATCAGGACGACCAGCTGCTCGCGGGTGTTGATGTAGATGAAGGGGATGGCACCGGCCTCGAGATCGCCGGTGTTGAACAGGACCTCATCCGAGTCGATGCCTTCCTCGCGCAGCAGGTTCTGCAGTTCGGGCGCCCAGCTGTCGTAGTACTCGACGAGATCGACGCGTCCCGAGACGCGGTACCAGGGCGGTTTGTCGATCAGCCGGCGTGCCCGGAACCTGCCCTGCGAGTCATAAAAGAAGAAATAGTCACCGCGTTCGAGGCTGACGATGACCCCGGTGTTCCGCCGGTGCGGCACGATGTCGGCGAAGATCCTGTCGCGAAAGCGTGTCCAGGCATCGATCCCGAGAATCGGTATGGGCGTCATCGATTCGCGCAACTCTGGCCAATCCAGCGGCGGTTGCGGCAGCAGCGGCTCCACCCGGGCAGGCCCGTAGCCGGAGTGGCTCTCCGCCGGTTTCAGGTGGCGACCGGTGAGCAGGCTGCCCGCGGTGTAGAATACTTCGTCCCCGCGGCGGTACTTCAGGTAGTAACTGTCGGCGCTGTACCAGGCTTCCTCCGCCTCGAGGACCGGGTCGTCAGGTACCTCCTCGCCCAGCGGCGGGCGGGTTTCCACCTGGGTGCAGGCGGCGCACAGCGCTAAGGTCATCAGCAACAGCCAGCGTGGGGACACCAGGAGTTCCCTCCCTGAGCCTAGTATCGGGACATTTTGCCACCATCGGGCTTGCGCGGCTGGAAAAATCGGCCGAAACCTGACCCAGGTTGTATCGCCGGGGCGGACTCCGCCTTGCCGGCGGATTGCGGTACACTGCCCCTCCCTTCAAATCCGGAGCGTCCCGTGAGCCCGCTGCGATCCCTGCTCGCTACCCTGCTTTTATCCTCCCTCGCATTGCTGGCGGCATGTAGCGGCACGCCGCACAAGCTGCCGCCGGTCACTACCGGGGAGCCGTCCTCCGCTCCGACGCAGCCCGGGACGAGTACCCCCGTGCCCGCACCGCCCCCCGCCGTCCGCGAGCCGGCGACGCCCGAGCCGGTGCCCCAGGCGCAAACCAGCCTGCTGGCCAAGGCCGACAGCGCCCGGGCCAGGGGTGATTACGACCAGGCACTGGCGATCCTCGAGCGCGCCCAGCGCATCGATCCGGACAACGCGGAGGTTTACCTGGCGATGGCGCGCACCCAGGCTGCTGCGGGTCATGCGGACAAGGCCCGCACCGTGGCCGAGCGGGGCCTGCTCTACTGCGGCGGCGCGGCGCAGTGCAACGCCCTGCGGGCATTTCTCAACTGAGTGACTCTGTAGGAGCCTGCTATGCAGGCGATCGCGCGTGAACGGATCGCCTGCATAGCAGGCTCCTACGGGGACTCGACCAGGTCGAAACCGTCTTCGCGCGGCTCGAACAGCAGCCGCTGGTTGATGCAGGCGGGCAGGTCGCCCTCGGAGTGGCTGACGAAGATGATTTGCGTGTCGGACTGTGCCGCGACGTGGTCCACCGCGCGCAGGAACAGCCGCCGGTGAAAGCCGTCCAGTCCCAGCGTGGGCTCGTCCAGCAGCAGGATCGCGGGTGACTTGACCATCGCCCGTGCCAGCAGCGCCATGCGCTGCAGGCCGAAGGACAGCGCGTCGAAGCTCTCCTTTGCGTACTCGCCCATGCCCAGCGCGTCCAGCCACTGCAGGGCGCGGTCGCGCTGGCGGTCGCCCCAGTCGTCGTACAGGCCGATGGTGTCGAAGAAGCCCGAGACCACCACCTCCAGCACACGCATGCCGCGGGCGAAGTTCAGGTGCAACTGGGTATCCACCTGGCCGTACTTCTGCTTGATTTCCCACACGCTCTCGCCGGAGCCGCGGCGGCGGCCGAACAGGGTGATGTCCTGGCCGTAGGCCTTGTGGTTGTCGCCGGTGACCAGTGACAGCAGGGTACTCTTGCCGCAACCGTTGGGCCCGGCGACGGCGCAGTGCTGGCCGCGGTCGAAGCGCCAGTACACGTCGCGCAGCACCCGGGTATCGCCGTAGCTGACGTTAACCCCGCGCAGTTCCAGCAGCGGGCCCCCGGCGGGCAGGGTGTAGGGGCGCTCCATCGGCGCGGGCAGCGATTCCAGGCGCGGCAATGGCGGCTGCATCAGCGCGCTGACGCGCAGGTCGCCGAGTACCTCGCGGCGCTCTCCCTGCTTCACGGCGCGACCGCCGTCCAGCACCAGCAGGTGGCTGACGCCCATCGGCAGGTCGTCCAGGTCGCGGCACAGCAGTAACAGGCTGAGTTCGCTGTGCAGCAGTTCGTCGATGACCCGTGAGAGCTCCTCCCGGGTCGCCCGGTCCAGGCCGTCCAGGGGGCTGTCGAGGATGAGTAGCGCTGGCTCGCTGAGGATTGCGCGGATCAGCAGCGTCTTGCGCATCTCGCCGGTGGAGATATAGCGCAGCCCGCGCCCGAGGATGTGGCGGATGCGCAGGCGGTCGACCCAGTGCTCGAAGGCATCAGTCGGCGCGCGGCCCCGCAGGATCGCGCTGGCCACCGTGGTGCCGGGGTCGCTGGCGTCGGCGCGGGTCTCGGAATCGTCCAGCTTGCGGTCGCGGTCGCACAGGGTCTTCGCCTGCTCGAAGCAGACGTAGGCGACACCCTGGCGGTCCAGCTCCCCCGAGCGCGTGTAATCGCCGGAAAAATGCGCGGCCTGCCCGCTGAGTACCCGCGCCAGGCTGGTCTTGCCGCTGCCGTTGGGGCCGAGGCAGGCCCACTGCTGGCCCGCCTGCGGAGCCCAGCTGAGCTGCTCCAGCGCCGGCAGGGCGCGGTAGACGAGGCTGACGCGGTCCAGGGTGAGCAGCGCCTGTTCGCTCATACCCATGCCGCCATGCGAGTTGAAGCTGCGCCGCGCCGATCGCGCGACCTGTTAACATTGGCGGACATTGATACTCCTGATCCGGAAATTCGACTGTTGTCCCAGGCACTGCTACAGACCATCGAGGCCCGACTGGCCACCCTGAAACCGAAAAAGCCCCTGCTGCGAGCGTGGATGCGCCGCTCCGCGGTGGCGATGATCCTGCAGCAGCGCGACAGCGAGCTGCACATTCTAATGATTAAGCGCGCCGAGCGGGAGGGCGACCGCTGGTCCGGCCACATGGCCTTTCCCGGCGGGCGCATGGAAACCGACGACGCCCACGGCTTCGCCACCGCCCTGCGCGAGACCGAGGAAGAGATCGGGCTGTCGCTGACGCCGGACGACCGCTACATGGGGCGCCTCTCGGACCTGCGCGCGCGACCGCGGCGCGGGCTGGGCATGGCGGTCAGCCCCTTTGTCTTCCTGCTGGAGCGCGAGGTGGACTTCGCGCCCAATTACGAGGTGGATGAGGTGGTGTGGGTGCCGCTGGCGTTTCTCGCCGACGCCGGCAACCGCGAGCAGATGATCTGGCAGCGGCGCATACTGCGGTTCCGGCTGCCCTGTTACAACTATGATGGGCGGTGTATCTGGGGCCTGTCGCTGCGAATGCTGGACGAGTTGCTGGGCTTGCCGTCGCCGTAGGAGCGCGCTCCGCACGCGATCGGTCCAGCGCGGAATCTATCGCCTGCGTAGCAGGCTCCTACGGGCGCGATCGGTTCAGCGCGGAATCTATCGCCTGCGTAGCAGGCTCCTACGGGGGGGTGTTGGGGTCGTCCCCGCGCAGGAAGGCGCGGGTATCCAGCATGAGCTCGCGCAACGCCGGGTCTTCCTTGCTGGCTTTCTTCAGCGCCTGCGCATCGATGTCGCCGTGGACATACGCGGCGACGACGTCCATCAGTACCGGCGTCATTTTCGGCTCGCGCACCCAGCGCGGGCTGTCCACCAGCGCACCGGTGACATGCCCGCCCTTCAGGCTGAGCCAGTAACCGCCGCAGGCGGAGAGGTAGTAGTCGCCGATCCGGCCGTAGCTGATGTTGGGAGTGGCCGGGTCGAAGCCGCCCGGCACGTCCCTGTCGATCCGGATCAGCGCCATTACCCAGCTGGAACCCACGGGGAAGTCCTCCACCGGCGGGCGGCAGTAGTCCCGCGCCTGCATCCACACCCTCACCTCCGGCAGCGTGGATTCCCCGCGCAGGGTCTCGATTAGTTCCAGGTCGATGGAATTGCCCTTGCTGGCGCTGACCACGCCGCTGACCACCAGATCCGCCTTGCCCTCCACATCCGCGAAGGAACCCTGCCACAGGCAGCTGCAAGCCTCCTGCGCCTGCACAGGCGCGGGTGACAGGATCAGCAGGGCGAGCAGGGCTGGCAGCTGGCGGAGCATGGGATTACTGCAGCAGTCTGGCGGCTTCGATGGCGAAGTAGGTGAGGATACCGTCGCAGCCCGCGCGCTTGAACGCCAGCAGTGATTCAAGCGTGACGGCATCGCGATCCAGCCAGCCGCGCTCGAAGGCGGCCTGGTGCATGGCGTACTCGCCGCTCACCTGGTAGGCGAAGACCGGCGCTTTCAGTTCATGCTTCACCCGGTGCACCACGTCGAGGTAGGGCATGCCGGGCTTGACCATGATCATGTCGGCGCCCTCGGCGAGGTCCAGCGCGCACTCGTGCAGTGCCTCGTCGCTGTTGGCCGGGTCCATCTGGTAGCTGTACTTGTTGCCGCCGGCGAGGTTGCCCGCGCTACCCACCGCGTCGCGGAAGGGGCCGTAGTAGCTGGAGGCGTACTTGGCCGCATAGGCCATGATCAGGGTGTTGGGATGGGACTGCGCTTCCAGTGCGGCGCGAATGGCGCCGATGCGCCCGTCCATCATGTCCGAGGGTGCGACCACGTCGGCGCCGGCGGCGGCATGCGAAAGCGCCTGCTTCACCAGCGCTTCGGTGGTGACGTCGTTCAGGACATACCCGCTCTCGTCGATGATGCCGTCCTGGCCGTGGGTGGTGAACGGGTCCAGCGCGACATCGGTCATCACGCCCAGCTCAGGCAGTTCTTCCTTCAGCGCCCGCACCGCACGCTGTGCCAGGCCATCGGGGTTCCAGGCTTCCTCGGCCTGCAGCGATTTTCTTTCGGCTCCCACCACCGGGAACAGGGCGATGGCCGGTATGCCCAGTGCGTATGCCTCGCGCGCGGTTTCCACCAGCAGGTCGATGCTCTGGCGCTCGACCCCGGGCATGGAGGGCACCGCCTCGCGCACCCCGTATCCCTCCAGCACGAACACCGGGTAGATGAAGTCCGCCGGGCTCAGCTGGTTTTCGCGCACCAGGCGGCGGGCGAACTCGCTGGCCCGCAGCCGGCGCATACGGGTGGTGGGGAAGGGGCCTCGCGCGGTGGAGAAACTCATGCCTTGCACTCCCTTACAGTTTGGCGAACGCGCCGCGGGCCGCTTCGACCGTGGCGTCGATGTCGGCGTCCGTATGCGCGCTGGACAGGAAGCCCGCCTCGTAGGAGGCCGGCGCCAGGTAGACTCCCGCGTCCAGCATGTGGTGGAACCAGCGGTTGAAGCGCTCCGTATCGCAGGCCATCACCTGCGCGTAGTTTTCGATGCTGGATTCCGCGGTAAAGAACCCGCCGAACATGGTGCCCGCGCAATTGGTGGTGAACGGCACGCCGGATTCCGCCGCGGCGCCGCGCAGGCCGGCGCACAGTGCCTCGGTGCGCGCGAACAGCGGGTCGTAAAAACCGGGCCGGGAGATGATTTCCAGCGTGGCCAGCCCCGCGGCCATGGCCACCGGGTTGCCGGACAGCGTGCCCGCCTGGTAGACCGGCCCCAGCGGCGCGATCTTCTCCATGATTTCGCGCTTGCCGCCGAAGGCGCCCACCGGCATGCCGCCGCCGATCACCTTGCCGAGGGTGGTGAGGTCGGCCTCGATGCCGTAGAAGCCCTGTGCGCCCTGCAGGCCGAAGCGGAAGCCGGTCATCACCTCATCGAGGATCAGTACCGCGCCGCTGGCGGTACAGACTTCTCGCAGGGTTTCCAGGAAGCCCGGCAGCGGCGGGATGCAGTTCATGTTGCCCGCCACCGGCTCGACGATGACACAGGCGATCTGCTTACCGTACTGCGCGAAGGCCTCGCGCACCCCGGCGGTGTCGTTGTAGGTGAGGGTCATGGTGTGGTCGGCCAGCGCCGCCGGCACGCCGGGGGAGCTGGGCACTCCCAGGGTCAGCGCGCCGGAGCCGGCTTTCACCAGCAGCGAATCCGAGTGGCCGTGGTAACAGCCCTCGAACTTCACGATGGTATCGCGCCCGGTGTAGCCGCGCGCCAGGCGGATGGCGCTCATGGTGGCCTCGGTGCCGGAGTTCACCATGCGCACCAGGTCCATGTTCGGCATCAGTTCGCAGATGCGGTCGGCCATCTCGATTTCCAGTTCCGTCGGCGTGCCGAAGCTCAGGCCCTTCTCGCACTGGCGGATCACCGCCTCGCGCACCGCGGGGTGGTTGTGGCCCATCAGCATGGGGCCCCAGGAGAGCACGTAGTCGATGTACCGCCTGCCCTCGCAGTCGTAGATGCAGGCGCCGTCGCTGCGCTCGATAAACACAGGGGTCCCGCCGACAGCCTTGAATGCGCGCACCGGTGAGTTCACGCCGCCCGGGATGTGCTGGCGGGCTCGCTCGAACAGTTGTGCTGAGGTGCTCATGCTTGGGTAACTCCGGCTGTTGGGCTTGCTGTGTATCGGGGTAGCCGATTATCCGGGCTGGGGGCGGCAATATCCAGCGTCAGAAGGGTTTGAGCACGGCGAGCAAAACCATGGCGAACAGGAACAGCACCGGGACTTCGTTGAAAAAGCGGTAAAAACGCGGGCTGTGGTTGTCGCGATTTTCATTGACCGCCCTGACATAGCGCCCGCACTGGATGTGATAGGCGATGAGCGCGGCCATGCAGGCCATCTTGGTCCAGAACCAGCCGGCGTGCAGGTAGTAGCCGGCGTTGGTGGCGACCAGGCCGATACCGAGCGCAACGACCAGGTACAGGAATGGCGTCACGAAGCGGTACAGGCGCCGCGCCATCTGGGCCAGCAGCTGACGGGTTTCGGGGTGCTCGCTCTGGGCGTAGTTCACCAGGATACGTGGCAGGTAGAACAGCCCCGCGAACCAGCAGACAACGAAGATGATGTGCAATGCCTTCATGACCAGCATGGTGTCATTCCCCTACCTGCAGGCGGCCCAGTGTGAATTTCTCGATGTTCTCCCGGGTCACCACGCCGTGCAGCACCGGCATCGCCGACCGTTGGCTGCGTTCGTAGATGCACGCGGCTTCTACGGTCTCCCGCGCGATGGCGTCCATCGCCCGGCGCAGGCTGGCCTGTACCGGCACGTTGGTGAAGGTCCAGCGGCGGATATCGGCGTCGGTGACGTCGTAGTTCTCGCTGTCCGGTGACTGCGACATCCACTGCAGGAGTTCGTCGCCGAGCACGAGATAAAGGTCTTCTCCCTCGCGGTTGACCAGGCACCAGGTCGGCGTCGATTCCAGCAGCGTGACCCGGTCCTCCGCGCTCAGCACCGTCGGTACCCGCACCACCCGGCTGTCCATGATGGAGACCACGTGGGTGCGGTGCAACAACTGGTTCAGCGGGTCGTCGGGCACCAGCCGGCGCAGCTGGCGCAGGATGGTCTGGTGTAGCGAGCGCTGCCGGAACACACCGGTACAGGTGAGGTTGGCCGCGACGATGGCGAGCATGGCCGGCATGCCGATGCCGATATTGTGGGTCAGCTCGATCACCGCCAGCAGCGCGGCCAGCGGCGCGTTGAGCACCGCCGCCATGCAGGCGCCCATGCCCAGCACCACGTAGAGCGTCGGCCCGGAGGCGAGGTCCGGCATGAGCTGGTGGCCGATGATGCCTATCGCCCCGCCCAGGCAGCCGCCGATCAGCAGGTTGGGGCCGATGATCCCGACGGGGATGCCGACACCGGCCGTGACCGCCGTGGCCAGCACCTTGGCGGCGGCGATCGCCAGCAGCAGCCACAGTGCCAGCTCGCCGTGCAGGGCCAGGTTGAGCGAGTCGTAGCCTATACCCAGCACCTCCGGGACCAGCAGCCCCAGCAGGCCGGTGCAGCAGCCGGCCGCTGTGAAGCGCAGGATCACGTTGTATCCCGAGGTCCGGGCGGTCTGCCGGCTGATGCCGATAAACGCCACGACCACCAGCCCGCAGGCGATGCCCAGAGCGAAGACAAAGGGCAGTTCCCACAGCGATGTCAGCTCCAGCGGCGGGATGTTGAACGCGGCGCCGCCAGGGTCGATGGTGTGGTCCACGGCAGAGGCGGCCACGGCTGCGAGCATTACCGGGATGAAGCCGGCGACCGTATACTCCGCGACGATTACCTCCATCGCGAAGATCACGCCGGCCAGCGGCGTATTGAAAGCCGCGGCGATGCCGCCGGCGGTGCCGCAGGCGATCAGCATGCGCAGGCTGTGATTCGGCAGTCCCAGTCGCTGGCCAAGCAGGCTGTTGACGGCGCTGCCGAGGTGCACCCCGGGGCCTTCGCGCCCGCCGGACTGGCCTGTGGCCAGGGCGAACGCGCCAGCGACGAACTGCAGCAATGCGTTGCGCCCCGGCAGCGCGCCGTAGTGGGAGTGCATGCGGCTGATGACGTGTACGATCCCCGTCTCGCGGTCGGCGGGCGTGAGTATCTGGAATACCAGCCCCAGCACGAGACCGCCCACCGCCGGCAGCAAAAACAGCCAGTGCCTCGGCAGTGCCTCGAAGTCGTCGCCGTGGCTGCCGACTCCGAACAGGGCGGCCAGGTGCACGATGCTTTCCTCGAAACCGAGGATTACCAGCCCGGACGCCAGCCCGCCGATCACGCCCAGGATGGAGTAGGCGAGCACCGAATCGTGGTAGGTGATATAGCGACGGTATTTGCTGATCAGTGTCTGCACGGGCGTCCGCGGCCTTCGGAATGGGCCAATATTAACAGTTAATTGCCCGGGGATTGTCTTTATACTACGCGGCTGCCGCCCCTTTGAACCTCGGAGCGGCGCAAGAGAAAGAAGAGGGTAAACAGATGGCCAAAGTCGCAATTGTCGGAGGAACCGGGTACACGGGTGTGGAGCTGTTGAGGCTGCTCGCCACTCACGAGCAGGCGGAGGTCGTCGCGATTACCTCGCGCGCCGAGGCCGGCCGCCGTGTCGATGATCTCTACCCCAACCTGCGCGGCTATTACGACCTGGCGTTTTCGGAGCCCGACGACGCCGTGCTGGCCCAGTGCGACGTGGTGTTTTTCGCCACCCCGCACAATGTCGCCATGCAGAGCGTGCCGGGCCTCATCGCCGCTGGCGCGCGGGTCATAGACCTGTCCGCGGACTTTCGCGTGCGCGACGCCGAACTGTGGTCGCGCTGGTACGGCGAGACCCATACGAGCCCCGGGTTGCTGGCGGATGCGGTCTACGGCCTGCCGGAACTCAACCGCGAGCGCATCGCGAAAGCGCAGCTGGTCGCCTGCCCGGGTTGCTATCCGACCTCGATCCTGCTCGGGCTTATGCCGCTGCTCTCGCGCGAGCTGGTGGATTCCCAGCACCTGATCGCCAGCGCAGCATCCGGCGCCAGCGGCGCCGGGCGGCAGGCCAAGATCGACAACCTGCTCAGCGAAACTTATGGCAGCTTCAAGGCCTACGGTGTCGGTGGCCACCGTCACCTGCCGGAGATCGAACAGGAGCTGGCGGTGATGGCGGGGCACCCGGTGCAGCTGACCTTCGTGCCGCACCTGTTGCCGATGACCCGCGGCATCCACGCCACCCTGTTCGCCACCCTGACCGACGCCCGTGAGGACCTCCAGGAGCTGTACGAGGAATGGTATGCCGACGAGCCCTTTGTCGACGTGCTCCCGGCCGGCGTTTTCCCGCAAACCCGGACGGTGCGCGGTGCCAACCGCTGCCAGCTCTCGCTGCAGGTGCCCCAGGGCCGGGATACCGTGGTGGTGATGTCGACCATCGACAACCTGGTCAAGGGCGCCTCCGGGCAGGCGATACAGAACATGAACATCATGCTCGGCCTGCCTGAGACGATGGGTTTGCAGCAGGTGGGATTGCTGCCCTGAGGGGCGCGTCGCCATGTTCCGGCAAATCCTGGAGCTGATCCTCGACTACATGCCGCAGCGCAGCCTGCGCATGGCGCTGCTGGTATCCGGGCTGGTCGCGCTGCTGATGCTCGCCGGCGCGTTCTACCTCGGCGAGCGGGCGGCCTACAGTGGCTTGCGCCTGGATCCTGAGCTGTATTACTCGATGCAGAAGGAGATTCCCCAGCTGAAGGCGCAAATCCAGAGCCTGCAGGCCGATGCCGAGGTGCAGCGCACGCGTGCCTCCGTTGACCAGAACGCGCTGGAAATGGTGCGCAAGGACATGGCGGCACAGGAAGAGCAGATCGCCTCCCTGGAGGAGGGCCTGCGCTTCTACCGCAGCCTGATGGCGCCCGGGGAGATCGCCCAGGGCCTGAGCCTGCGGCCTCTGGAACTGGTGGAGACGGACGAGCCGGGCCATTTTGCCTTTCGCATCGTGGCCCAGCAGGAAGCCCGCAAGCACGACCTGCTGACCGGAGAGCTGACAGCCGTGGTATTGGGTACGAAGAATGGCGAGGAAGTCAGTTTTCAGTTGTCCGACCTGAGCGACGACGTTGAAAAGAATCCCATCGCCCTCAAGTTCCGGTATTTCCAGTCCATCGAAGGCACGCTGGTGTTGCCGGAGGGTTTCGAGCCCAGGTGGGTGGATGTGACTGCCACCGCCAGGTCCCCGCACAAGGCGGAGACCGCGGAGCACTTCCCCTGGCGGGTCAGGGAGCGCTTCAGCAACGTCGGCACCTAGGGCGATGACAGAGATGGGGAAATAATTGACTGTTTTAGTCAGGTTTACGATAATAGAGTGTCAATTGACCATTTCCGGACCGCCCAGGCGGCCATGAGTACGAGTAATGTCTGTCGCTGAATCCTTCAATCCCTCCAGCATCAACCTCTCCGCCAACGCCGTGCGGAAGGTGCGCCAGTTGCTCGAAGAGGAGAGCCAGGATCTCAAGCTGCGGGTGTATATCACCGGTGGCGGCTGCTCCGGCTTCCAGTACGGCTTCAGCTTCGAGGAAGAGGCGGCCGAGGATGACACCCGCATCGAGGAGAACGGCGTCACCCTGCTGGTGGATCCGATGAGCTGGCAGTACCTGGTCGGTTCCGAGGTGGATTATACCGAGGGGCTGGAAGGCTCCCGCTTCGTGGTCAACAACCCCAACGCCTCCACAACCTGCGGTTGCGGTGCCTCCTTCTCGATCTGAAACTCTCCCCGGCCCTGTAGGCGCGCACTCTGGGCGCGATCAAGCTTTGCTCCGGCACCAAATCGCGTGCGCAGCAGGCTCCTACGGTGCTAGCCGGGGTAGATAGCCCCAAGAATCCTGTCCCCCGCCGCTCCGGTGACCGCCGGGGCATTGCCGTGCAGCCCCGCGAGCGTGCGGCTTGCCAGCCAGGCGAAGGTAGCGGCCTCGACCCAGTCGGGGTGGATGCCCAGCGCGCTGGTGTCGGCGACGGGAATCGGAGCGAGAATCCCTGCGAGTACCCGCAGCAGCTCTTTGTTGTGCGCACCGCCGCCGCAGATGAAGACCTCGTCGATAGATGGTGAGCAGCGCAGGACAGGCGTGGCGATGGCCTGCGCGGTAAAGCGTGCCAGGGTGGCCTGAACGTCCTGGGGCGCAAGTGCTGGGTGCTGTTCCAGAACCGTGTCCAGCCAGGCGAGGTTGAAGGCTTCCTTCCCGGTGCTGCGCGGTCCCTGCCGAGAAAGGTAGGGGTGGGCCAGCAGGCCGTCGAGCAGTGGTATGTCAACGGTGCCGCCCGCTGCCCAGGCGCCATCGCGATCGAAGGCCTCCCCGCGATGCTGGGCGATCCAGTGGTCCATCAGGGTGTTGCCCGGGCCGCAGTCGAATCCCTCCGCCAGTTCCTCGCCGCGCAACAGGCTGATGTTGGCGATGCCGCCGATGTTGACGATGGCGCGCTGCCGTCCCGGCGCCGCGAATGCGGTGGCGTGAAAGGCCGGCGCCAGCGGTGCGCCCTCGCCGCCGGCCGCCATGTCGCGGCGGCGGAAATCGGCGACGGTGGTAATGTCGGTCAGCTCGGCGATGGTGTTCGGGTCCGCCAGTTGCAGTGTGAAACTCTCGCTGCTGTCATGGCCGCCAGAGGGCGGGCGGTGGCGCACCGTCTGGCCGTGGCTGCCGATGGCAGTGATTGAGCCAGGCTGAATTCCGGCGTCCGCGAGCAGGGCCAGCGCGGCCTCGGCGAAGCTTCTGCCGAGGCGCCGGTCCAGCGTGCCCATCCGCTCGATCTCGTTGTCCCCGGGGTGGCTCAGCGCGGCGATGTCAGCGCGCAGGGGCGCCGGGAGGGGGTGCTCACGACAGTGCAACAGTCGGGTGGTGGTGCCGATCTCAACCAGCGCGCAGTCGATACCGTCGACGCTGGTGCCGGACATCAGGCCGATGTACAGGCCCGACGGGGGTGTCATCCGTGGCCGTCGGGGCGGTCCGCCATTGCCATCCGGGTGTTGGACTCTTCCTGCTTGTGCAGTTGTGCCAGCTGGTGCGAGGCCTCGGCGATGCTGGCGAGGAAGGCCGGCATCTCGTCCTTGGTGAGGGACTTCGCCTTGGGCAGGTACTTGTGCACGGTGCGCGGGTTCTTGTGCACGCCGTTCATCAGGAATTCATAGTGCAGGTGCGGGCCGGTGGCCAGCCCGGTTGAGCCCACGGTGCCGATGACCTGGCCCTGGGTGACTTTCTGGCCCACGGCGACCTTGCGCTTGTTCAGGTGCAGGTACTTGGTCTCGAACTGGTTGCCGTGCTGGATGAATACGTAGTTGCCATTGGCCCGCGAGTAGGCGGATTTGATGACCTTGCCGTCGCCCGCTGCATAGACCGGAGTGCCGGTGGGGGCGGCGTAATCAGTGCCGCGATGGGGGCGAAGGGTGCCGAGGACGGGGTGCAGGCGCTTGGGGTTGAAGTTGGAGCTGATACGGGTGAAATCGACGGGTGCGAGCAGGAACGCTCGTCGCAGGCTCACGCCGTCCTCGCTGTAGTAACCGACATCGCCGTTCTTGTCGACGTAGCGGTAGGCGGTGAAGACCTTGCCCTGGTTGGTGTAGGAGGCGGCGAGAATCGCGCCATCGGCGTATTTCTTGCCGTCGATAAACTCCTGCTGGAACACCAGGTCCATGGTGTCGCCCTTGCGCGGGTCGCCGACGAAGTCGATGACGCCGCCGAAGATATTGGCCATGTCCATGATCGTGGTGGTGGACAGGCCCGCCTCTTTACCTGCCATGTAGAGTGAGGAAGTAATCACTCCGCTGGCTGTGGTCTGGCGGACTTCCGGTGTTCGCTTGGTGATCTTGCTGGTGAATCCGTCGTCCGCGCGCTGGTATTCGATAGATTCCAGGGCGTCGCGAACATGGCGCACGGCCAGCAGCGTGCCGTCATCTTCACCGCGGAATTCGATGATCTGGCCGGGGTAGATACGCGCGAGTTCCTTGCCGTTCGGCGCATGGGTAACCTCGTAAACGTCCTTCATGCTGTAACCGGCGCGCTGGAAGATCAGCGAGAGGTTGTCACCGGGCTGGACGGTTTGCTCGACCCACTTCGGCTCTGCCGGCGCTGCCGGGGTGTGCTGGGCCAGCCGCACGGGCGGGTGTGCTTCCGGGTGCGCGGTGGCCTGGGCAACCGGGTTGAGCAGGTCGTTGTTGAGCAGGTCGCTGACATCCGCCTGGCTGCCAGTGGCTGTGGACTTGCCGGACTGCATGTTGAGGGCGAGCGCCAGGCCCACGAGCAGCAGCCCACCTGCCACCAGGTGGCCTCGCACCAGGCTGAGTTGGGGTAGCGCAATTGCGCGTGACTGGGCTGGGCGAAGCGCGGTGGCCCCCCGCGGTGATTTCGCTGTCGACATGTCCCGTGGATAAATTCCGGTTATTTTCCACAGATAGTATATTCAACAAACAAGCCCATACCTAGCGGAGATTGGCGAAAGCTTGCATTTGAGGGGCGGTATTGTATGGTTGGCGCCCCCCTGGCGGGGGGCGAAACCCTTATATACCGTGAGATTGACCCATGAGCAGCGCTTTACTCCAGGACCTCCGCGCCCGCGGACTGATATTCCAGGTGGCCGGCGAGGCGGAATTGCCCGCCTGGCTGGATGGTGGAATGCGCACTCTCTATTGTGGCTTCGATCCCACTGCCGACAGCCTGCATATTGGTTCCCTGGTCCCGCTGCTGATGCTGCGCCGTTTCCAACTGGCCGGACACCGACCGCTGGCCCTGGTGGGCGGCGCCACCGGGCTGATCGGCGACCCCAGCTTCAAGGCGGCTGAACGCCAGCTTAATACGCCCGACGTGGTGGCGGGCTGGGTAGACAAGATAAAGCAGCAGGTCAGCCAGTTCGTCGATTTTGATGCCGGGGAGAACTCCGCCGAGGTGGTCAACAATCTCGACTGGACCGCCAATATGGATGTGCTCACCTTCCTGCGCGATATCGGCAAGCACTTCTCCGTCAACGCCATGATCCAGAAGGAGTCGGTGAAGCAGCGCATCGAGCGCGAGGGTAGTGGTATCAGCTACACCGAGTTTACCTACATGATCCTGCAGTCCTTCGATTTCGCCGAGCTGAACCGGCGATACGGCTGTACGCTGCAGCTTGGTGGCTCCGACCAGTGGGGCAATATCACTGGCGGTATCGACTTGACCCGGCGCCTGCATGGACAACATGTCTTCGGCCTCACCATGCCGCTGATTACCAAATCCGATGGCACCAAGTTCGGCAAGACCGAGTCAGGTACCGTGTGGCTGGATCCGGCGCGTACCTCCCCCTACGCCTTCTACCAATTCTGGCTGAATTGCGCCGACGACGACGCCTACCGTTTCCTGAAGTACTTCACCTTCCTGGATGTGGCCGAGATCGACGCCCTTGAGCGCGCCGACGCCGAGCGCGCCGGCAGGCCCGAGGCGCAGTCCGTGCTGGCCCGGGAGGTCACGCAACTGGTGCACGGCGCGGCTGGCCTGCAGGCAGCCCGGCGGATTACCGAGGCGCTGTTCAACGACTCGCTGGAGGGCCTGTCGCAAGACGACTTCGGCCAGCTGCGCCTCGATGGCCTGCCCTCGAGCAGCCTGTCCCGCGACGCGCTGCCGGAAACCCTGACCCAGATGTTCAGTGAGGCGGGCCTGGCCGCCTCCGGAAAGCAGGTGAAGGACGCGCTGGGTCGAAACGCGGTGCTGGTGAATAACCGGCCGGTGGGCTGGGAGGCCAATGGCGATGTCGCGGCGTGTTTCGGTGCCGAGCACGCGCTGTTCGGACGCTATTTCCTGGTCAAGCTGGGCAAGAAGAAGTACCACCTTTTCGAGCTCGCCTGACCGGTTTTCGGGCAATTTTTCGCCTTGTGAAAATATTTTTGAGAAAGGTCTTGCGCGGCCTCAGGTGGCTGCGTATAGTTCGCGTCCCTTGGCCGGGTGCGGCGCCATCGAGATGGTTGCCAGGCAGGGTAAATACCAAAAGCTTTCAAAAGCTTAGGTGCATCAAGCAAAAACCCGGTGAAGTGAGATTGGCGCAAAATTTTTTAAAAATCTTGTTGCCAAGCGGAGGCCCGGCTGTATAATACGCCTCCTTGTTCGGGGTCACCCTGGGCAGCAAACCTGAAACCTCAGCGTTGCAGGTGCTAATTAACAATCAGACGAAGACAGATGTGTGGGCACTTGTTGGGATAGTTGACACGACTATTCAGACACAACAAGTGACTCATTGATTCTTTGAACTTTGATTTCGAATTGTGTCTGAGCCG
>JAWMQQ010000002.1:0-892681 GCA_033283385.1 Halieaceae bacterium WMMBA7 | reverse complement strand
TCACCCGTCCGCCGCTGTACTCAGCCCGAAGGCCTTTCTCGCTCGACTTGCATGTGTTAGGCCTGCCGCCAGCGTTCAATCTGAGCCATGATCAAACTCTTCAGTTTAATCTTTTACCTCTGCCCCAGGGACAAGAGGGGTTGTTTACGCGGTAACCCCGCTTCAACAACCAAATCTCGGCTCAGACACAATTCGAAATCAAAGTTCAAAGAATCAATGAGTCACTTGTTGTGTCTGAATAGTCGTGTCAACTATCCCAACAAGTGCCCACACATCTGTCTTCGTCTGATTGTTAATTAGCACCCGAAACGCGGTGGTTTGGGGTTTTGCGGTGGGGGATGCCCCCAACCGAGGATGCGCATTATACGCATCGAAGAGGCCCCTGCAAGGGCTTTTAAAAATATTTTTAGAGATTATTTCGAGGGGTGGAAAAGCGGCGATTTTTCGTCCGGGTCACGCCGCCCAGCCAGCATTCAACCGGCGCGCGCCGGGGACCTGCGCCGGGGCCACCAGCGATACCCGAGCAGGGTGGCGGCAAGCAGCGAGTAAAGCAATGCCTCGCCGTAGTCGGAGCGGACCTGCCAGGCCAGGTGAACGCAGGCCAGCACCAGGGCCGGGTAGACCAGCTGGTGCAGGCGGCGCCAGTTCCGCCCCAGGCGTCGTTGCATCGCGCGCGTCGAGGTCAGTGCGAGCGGCAGCAACATCAACCACGCCAGTGCGCCCACTGTGATATAGGGCCGCTTGCCGAGCTCCTCGAGCAGCCTGTCCCAGTGCCAGCCGGTGTAGAACTGGCAGAAAGTGGCCAGATGCACGCAGGCGTAGAAAAACGCATACAGGCCCAGCATGCGGCGCAGGCGCATCGGCCACTGCCAGCGGCTGATGCGGCGCAGCGGCGTGACGGTGAGCGTCAGCAGGAGAAAACGCAACGCCCACGCCCCGGTAGTCAGCATGATCGTCTTGGCGGGATCCGGGCCGAGGCCGCCGGCAAAGGCTCCGTAGGCGAGCCAGGCAAAGGGCAGCAGCGCGGCGACAAACACCGCAGTCTTGAGTAATCGCACAGTCAGTAGAACTTTCTCAGGTCCATCCCCGCGTAGAGGCTGGCCACCTGTTCCTCGTAGCCATTGAACATGCGAGTGGGAATGCGGTTCGGATTGAACAGCGAATTCGGCAGGCGGCGCTCGTACTTCTGGCTCCAGCGCGGGTGATCCACATTGGGATTCACGTTGGAGTAAAAGCCGTACTCGCGCGGCTGCGACATGTTCCAGGAGGTGTCCGGCTGCTTGCGGGTCAGGCGGATCCGTACGATCGACTTGATGCTCTTGTAGCCGTACTTCCAGGGCACCACCAGCCGGATCGGGGCGCCGTGCTGGTTGGGCAGTGTCTTGCCGTAGTTGCCCACCGCCAGGAGTGTCAGCGGATGCATGGCCTCATCCAGCCGCAGGCCCTCCCGATAGGGCCACTCCAGGGTGCTGGTGAAGGAGCGCGTACCGGGCATCTCACTCTTGCGATACAGGGTCTGGAAAGCCACGTAGCGGGCGTCGCTGGTGGGTTCGAACTGCTTGAGCAAGTCCGCGAGCGGGAAACCCACCCAGGGGATGACCATCGACCAGGCCTCGACGCAGCGCAGCCGATAAATGCGCTCCTCCAGCGGGAAGCGCGCCATTACATCTTCCATGGAGAGTTTTCCGGGTTTGGCGACCTCGCCGTCCACCTCGATGGACCAGGGGTCCACCTTCATCTGATCGGCGTACTCGGCGGGGTCGCTTTTGCCGGTACCAAACTCGTAAAAGTTGTTGTAGGTCCCGGCATCCTCACGCGGCGTCACGCTCTCGTCGGTGCGAAATCCGGACGTGCCATCCACCGCCGGGCTGAAGGTCAACGGCGCCCCGCCGGTGTCGAAACCGGCGGCTGCGGAACCTGAAAATCCGAGCAGCGCGGGCGCGGCTATCACACCCGCCGCCTGCATGAACTGCCTGCGCCGGAGGTACACGGATTCCGGGGTTATCTCCGAGGATGGAATGGTTGGGACGCGGAATTTTCCGGCCATCTGGTCTACTCCCTGCGAATGAATACAGTCTTCAGAGTAGACGCGAGTGGACATTGTTCCCCGGAGCTCGCGCCAGAGTCAGGCGCGCGACTGGCGATAGCGCTTCCAGAGCAACACCAGTGGGCCCGAGGCGGCATAGCCGAGGAAGGACATCAGCAGGATCAGCGGCGGGTCCAGCGTGACCAGGCCGAAGCCCAGCACCACCAGGATCATCGCGACAAAAGGCACGCGGCCGTGGAAGTCGATGGACTTGAAGCTGTAATACGGAAAATTGGCGATCATCAGGAAACCCATCACGGCGGTCAGCAGCGCCAGCAGGAAGCCCACCTCGCCGGGCAGGTCGTCACCCATCCAGCCGAGGTCGCTGCAAACCCAGACCGCGCTGACCACGATGGTGGCCGCGGACGGGCTGGCCAGTCCAGTGAAGTAACTCTTGTCGGCCTTGCCGATCTGCGTATTGAAACGCGCCAGTCGCAACGCCGCACAGGCGCAGTAGATGAACGCCGCACTCCAGCCGAACTTGCCGAGGTCGCCGAGGGCGAAGCTGAACATCACCAGCGCGGGGGCAACGCCGAAGGACACCATGTCCGCGAGGCTGTCGTACTCGGCGCCGAACTTGCTCTGGGTATTGGTTAGCCGGGCGATACGGCCGTCCAGCCCGTCGAGTACCAGGGCCGCCAGGATCGCGATGGGGGCGCTGGCGAAATCGTCGCGCATGGCGGCGATGACAGCGTAAAAGCCGGCGAACAGGGCGCCGGTGGTAAACAGGTTGGGTAGCAGGTAGATGCCCTGGCGGCGCACCGGGCGGCCGTTTTCGGAAACCTCCTCCTCGTGCTCATCGACCAGCAGGTCCAGGGGCGCAGAAACCCCGGAGGGAGTCTCGGTTTCCACGGGGCCTGCGCCCTGCTCGCTGGATTCCGGTTTTTTTGCTGAAGTCATATCGCCTTTCCGGCCGGGTTCTGGTGCAGCATTGTATCAAAGGGAGGCGGGATAGGTATGCCCGGCCACTTCCCAGAACGCGCGCAGCTGCGGGCTGTCCAGGCGTTGGCGCAGCGCCGCCAGGCCGACCGACAACAGGGGCAGGCCGTCGTCGATGGCAATGGACTCCACACCCTCCCCCATGCCGCTGCTGTCGATCACCAGCTGCGGTGCGATGCCCACTCCCAGGCCCAGGCTGACCATGGCGACGATGGCCTCGTGCCCCGCCACCTGGGCGTAGATGCGCGGGCGCAGGCCGCGCCGCCGGGACCAGTCCTCGAACAGGTCATGGGTGATACCGCGCTCCGGCACGATCAACGGCAGCGATTCCCACTGCAGGCGCCCGCGGGCCAGGTCTTCCAGCACCCGTTCACGCACCTGGCAGGGTGCCGCCGGCATGCAGAACTGCAGCGGCGACTGCACCAGCGGCAGGAAGTCCATACGCCGGGGTATCTGCGGCGGGCGGATGCTGACGGCGACATCGTCATGTCCCGCGGTGACCCGGCTGATGCCGTCGGCCTGGTCGCCGGTGTGCATCATGATCTCCACCGCCGGGTAGGCGCTGCGGAACTGCGCGAGGATAGGTGCCAGCAGGGTGCGCGTCGCCGTTACCGAACAGTACAGGCTGACCTCGCCCGCCAGTTCGCCTTCGCTGTCCAGCTGCCGGCGCAGCTGCTGCCATTCGGCCAGCGTGCGGCGGGCGAACTCGCGAAAATCCCGGCCCGCCCGGGTGAGTACCACGCTGCGCCGGTCGCGCTCGAACAGCGCCTGCCCCAGGTCCTCCTCCAGGCGCGCCACGGTGCGGCTGACCGCCGAGACGCTCATATGCAGGCTCTCGCCGCTGCGACTAAAATTCAGCGTCTCGGCCACCGAGAGAAAAACCACCAGTGCACGGGTATCCATCGGCCCGGCCTCTGTTGCAATTAATGCAACTCAGTATCCCTGATTTAGCGTTTTACGCAAGACAACATTTCCCGTATGGTGCGCCCTTCGATCGATACCGCATCCATTACCGCAAAAAGGAGCAACCCCATGGGCCAGAACTACTTCAACACCCTGCCCCTGCGCCTGCAGCTCGAAGAGCTGGGCAAGTGCCGCTTCATGCAGGCCAGCGAATTCACCGACGGCTGCAGCTACCTGAAGGGCAAGAAGATCGTCATCGTCGGCTGCGGCGCCCAGGGCCTGAACCAGGGCCTGTGCCTGCGCGACTCCGGCCTGGACGTCTCCTACGCCCTGCGCGCCGAGGCCATCGAGCAGCAGCGCCAGTCCTGGAAGAACGCCACCGAGAACGGCTTCACCGTCGGCACCTACGAGGAGCTGATTCCGCAGGCCGACGTGGTCATGAACCTGACCCCGGACAAGCAGCACACGAGCGTGGTCAGCGCTGTCATGCCGCTGATGAAGGAAGGCGCCTGCCTGGACTACGCCCACGGCTTCAACCTGGTGGAAGAAGGCATGCAGATCCGCAAGGACCTGACCGTCGTCATGATGTGCCCCAAGTGCCCCGGCACCGAAGTGCGTGAAGAGTACAAGCGCGGATTCGGCGTACCGACCCTGATCGCCGTACACCGCGAGAACGACCCGAAAGGCGAAGGCCTGGAAATCGCCAAGGCGCTGGCCGCCGGCACCGGCGCGGACCGTGCGGGCGTACTGGAATCCTCCCCCATCGCCGAAGTGAAGTCCGACCTGATGGGCGAGCAGACCATCCTCTGCGGCATGCTGCAGACCGGCGCCATCCTGTGCTTCGACAAGATGGTGGAGAAAGGCATCGATCCGGGCTACGCCTCCAAGCTGATCCAGTACGGCTGGGAGACCGTCACCGAGGGCCTGAAGCACGGCGGCATCACCAACATGATGGACCGCCTGTCCAACCCGGCGAAGATCCGCGCCTTCCACCTTGCGGAAGAATTGAAGGACATCATGCGTCCGCTGTACGAGAAGCACCAGGACGACATCATGTCCGGCTTCTTCTCCAAAACCATGATGGAAGACTGGGCCAACGACGACGCCAACCTGCTCAAATGGCGCGCCGCCACCCAGGAGACCGCCTTCGAGAACACGGCGAACACCGACCAGGAAATCTCCGAGCAGGAGTACTACGACCACGGCATCCTGCTGATCGCCATGTGCAAGGCCGGTGTCGAACTGGCCTACGAGGTCATGGTGCAGGCGGGCATCAAGGCCGAGTCCGCGTACTACGAGTCGCTGCACGAGACACCGCTGATCGCCAACACCATCGCGCGCAAGAAGCTGTACGAGATGAACGTGGTGATCTCCGATACCGCGGAGTACGGCTGCTACCTGTTCGACCACGCCTGCCGCCCGCTGCTGGCGGACTTCATGAGCAAAGTCGACACCGACATCATCGGCAAGGGCATCGCCGGTGACAACGGCGTGGACAACCAGGAGTTGATCGCGGTGAACCGGGCGATCCGCAACCACCCGGTTGAGATCATCGGCGAAGAGCTGCGCGGTTACATGACGGCGATGAAGCGCATCGTGTAATCAGCAGCCTGCGCCCACCGACAAAAAGGGGAGCCACTGGCTCCCCTTTTTTTTAATTCACGATGCTGTGGATCCCCAAATCAAGCCCAGGCCTCCCGGGTCATCAGGGACAATAGTTTGCCGTTGCCGAAGCTCCCGGAGCGATCGTGTCACCGACGTCGGCATCGGCCTTGACTTGCGATGCCGGCGCGCAAGGCATGTTGCCATAGTCGTCTATCTTGATCGCGTACGTCTTGCACTGGTTTTCGATCAGGTACGGGGAGGTGCCTGTCATCCCGGTGGCGAAGAAGGCGCCACTGGTTCCCCCGCAGACCGGATTCTCGGGCGGCACGGCAACGGATATGATCAGCGCTTCCACACGATTCACACCCCAGCTTCCGGCCATTACCCCACCCCCCAGCACGGCGATGGCCAGCACTTTCTGGTAAGTCTTGCGATGGCGTAAAAACCGGAAGGCGATCACCGCCAGCAAAACCCCGAGCGCAACCACCAGCCCAGGGCTCATGAACGGCACTGTCTCGGGTACCGACGTCGAGGCCGGTACACGGACCGGTGAAAGAGTGAGGATGACACCTGCCGCTCCAGCCATCGCCACAGAAGGCAGACCGAGACAGCTTGCAGCAAAAACCCCTAACAGCCATTTTCCCTGAGTACGCATAGTATTTCCCACCGTATTATCGTTTATTTGTGGTGAAGCAATTCACCTCCCTACCCCATACAGCCATTGAATTTCCCTACGCACTATAATGGCAATTACAGCATGTTACATCCGCCAATTTTCCGGGGCGGGAGGCATCTAACCCCCCCCCGTGGGTCACTGCACAAAGCCCGCTCACGGGCACCAAATAAAAAGGGGGAGCTTGCGGCTCCCCCTTCGTTTGTTCGCACCAGCTTCGAATTTCGAGTGAGGCGAACAACCGGGAATTTCATCGCGGCTAGTCGTTGCAGAAATTCGCAGTCACCGTGGCCCCGGGCGCAATGGTGTCGCCGACATCGCCATCTGCAACCTCGTAATAGCTCGCCTCAGGCCCACAGGGCAGGTTCAGATAGCTGTCGATCACCAGCGTGGTCGTCGCGCACTGGTTTTCGATCTCGAAGCTGTACCAGCCACTTTCTTCGGTATTCAGCGCGACACTCCCGCCGGCGCTGCAGGCCGGACTGTCCGAGGGTACCGCATACACCGAAAGCAGCGCACTCACCCGATCCGCCCCGAGGCCGGCAGTGAGTACGCCCGCTCCCAGCAGCGCGATGGACAGTACCTTCTGGTACGCCTTGCGGTGACGCAGGAACCGGAAAGCGACAACCGCCAGCAGCGCGCCAAGGGCGAAGACCATGCCCTGGCCCATGAATGGCACAGCCTCGGGTGCGGGCGGTGGCGGAGCTCCCGGCGGGGTCACCGCGGAAAGATTGACGACAACCGTGGCACCCCCGGCCATCGCCAGCGACGGCAGGGCAAGGCAAGCCGCCACCAGTGTTTTAAGAACCGTTATCCCCGTGTTGCTGCGCATCTACTGTTCCCCTCACCCTTGTAGTCTGGTTTGTGCGAATGCCTGCGACGCCAGTGGGCGCAGCGATTGCCAGATTCGCAGCGGTAATATATCCAGTTTTGAAATTTATTGCGCCATTCCGGCCACGAGTGTGCAGTAGCTCACACTTTGTCTGCCGCGCCACGCCTCCCGCGAATTCAATCGACAGGCAAGACAAATCCCGGGGCCTGCGCCGCTGGCTATTGACATCGCCATATCAGGTGCTAATTTATTAACACCATGTTAAATTTTTAACAGTGTCGCCATGAGCAAGAACAAACCCGCCAGCCTCAGCCGCCGCGAGCGCCAGATCATGGACCTGGTGTACGAAGCCGGGCAATGCAGCGCGCGCGAGGTGCAGGCCGGATTACCCGATGCACCCAGCTACTCCAGCGTACGCACGCTGCTCGGCATTCTCGTGGAGAAAGGCCACCTCCAGCACGAGGCGCAGGGCAGCCGGTACGTCTACTCGGCCACCCGGCCGATCGAGGAAGCACAGCGCGGCGCCGTGCAGCGCCTGCTCAAGACCTTCTTCCGCGGCTCGGCCCACGATGCGGTGAACTCGCTGATCGGGCCGGACGGCGCCAACCTCAGCGAAGAGGAACTCGACTCCCTGTCGAAGCTCATCGATCGCGCCAGGCGCAAGCCCCGGTAAGCGCATGGACCAATTACCCATCGCCGAACTGTTCAGCCGCTACGGTCTGCTGAGCCTGTTGGTGAAAGGTGCTCTGATCACGGCGGTGTCGCTGTTCATTTACTACGGCCACGCCGCCAGCCCCGCCGCGGTGCGGCACCGGATCGTCGCAGGCGGCCTGCTCACACTGGCGCTATTGCCGCTACTGGCGATCGCTGCGCCCGCCTGGGACCTGGCCATCCTGCCGAGATCGCCTGACCCGGAAACCAGCCACGCGGGCAAGCTCGAACTTGTCGCGGCCTGGATCTACGGCCTGGTCGCACTGGCCCTGTCGGCGAGGCTGGTTTACCAGCTTATCCTCACCGGGGTCCGCACCATCCGGGCGACCCCGGTGGAACGCACGTCAGCACTGCTGCAATCGCCCGCCATCGCCGAAACACCGCGCCTGCGAGTGAAGAGCAGCGCACAGGTCAGTGCGCCTGTCACATGGGGAGCAATCCGGCCGACATTGTTATTACCCGAAGGACTCCCCGGTTATACCAGCACGCAGCGCGAAATGATCTACCGCCACGAGTGCGCGCATGTGCGCCGCGGCGACTGGCTGATCACCCTGCTCGCACGTTGGGTACTGGTACTGTACTGGCCGGTACCGGGCCTGCGCACCCTGTTTCGCTGCCTGCAGTTGAGCGCCGAGCAGGCCTGTGACGACGCCGTCATCGCGGCGGGCGTGTCGACCGATGACTACGCGGAGCTACTGGTACAGCAGTCCCGGCGCGCGAGCATTCCCGCGAGCGTGGCACTGGCCGACCCCTCGGACCTCGCGGTGCGCGTGCGCTACCTGGTGGGGGAGATCGTCGATCGCAGTGCACTGGATGCCAGTCGCCGCTGGGTCTACCCGCTGTGCGCGCTGCTGGCGATTCCGCTTGCGATGGTGTCGCTCTCGGAGGTGCCCGCAGTGTATCGCACAGTACCCCTCACCCGGCCGGTAGCGGCAGACCCGCTGCAAGCCGGGGTAGCCGCAACGCAGGTGACGCAACAGATCACACGGCCGGAGCCGCCCGCAGAAGTTGCGCGGCCGCCGGACTTGTCGCCGCCTGAAGCCACCCCCTGAGCCTCTCCCCCAGCAACGTAAGGACACGATCATGCAGACACTTACTCTCGCAATACCGCAGCGTTTCGAACTGGGCCGCCTTGCCGGGGCCGCATTCCCCGCCGCAGCCATCACCACGGCGCTGTTCCTGGTCATGCTGACGCTGATCCGGGAGGACGCCGTGGAACTGGTAGAGTCGGGACATATCCTGCCCGACGTAATCATGGTCCAGCCCGCACCGCCGGCAGTCGAGCCGCCGGCGCAGCCCGAGCGACCGCTAGACCCGGTTGACGCGCCGACAACCCAGCTTCCGCTTGAAAGCGTGGACATGGAGTCGGGCTTGAGTTACGCCAATCCGACTGGAGGTCTCACCCTGGATCCGGTCGATATCAACCCCAACGAAACCGGAAGTGTCATCGTCGCCTACCTGAAGGTCCAGCCGATCTATCCCTCACGCGCACTCAGTCGGGGCATCGAGGGCTATGTGGACCTGGCATTCGATATCACGGCGGCCGGGAATACCACAAACATCCGGGTTATCGAAGCCGAACCCGACGGCGTGTTTGAAAAAGCCGCCATCGCGGCGCTGCGCAAGTGGAAATACAAGGTGCCGGTCGAGGACGGCGTACCCCGTGGCCAGAACGACATGATGAGCCGGATCAGCTTCAATTTCGACAGTCAGTGAATTGGTCTATGCGGATGGTGTCAGGCGTCGGGATGGTGGCTAAACCCGCCTGCGCTCGACCCCGCGGCAATCGCCGGGCAGAATGGGAGTGAAACCAGGCAGGACAGTCAAGGAAGCCCCATGAAAACCCGCGCGCAATACCAACTGTGCCTATGCCTGCTGGCCGTCTTGAGCTGGCCACAGTTCGCGCTGGCGGCGGCAGGCAAGCCACACGTCGTCATCCTCGCAACGGGGGGCACCATCGCGGGGTCCGCCCAGAGCCAGACCCAGGCCGGCTACAACTCCGGGCAACTCGGTGTGGATACCCTGATCGGCGCTGTTCCCCAGTTGAAAGACCTCGCCGATATCAGCGGCGAACAGGTTTCCAATATCGGCAGCCAGGACATGTCGGACGACGTCTGGCTGAAGCTGGCGCAGCGGGTCAACGCGCTGCTGGCCGAACCCGGGGTGGACGGCATCGTGATCACCCACGGCACGGACACGCTGGAAGAAACAGCCTATTTCCTGAACCTGGTCGTGCACAGCGACAAGCCCGTGGTAATGACCGCGGCCATGCGGCCGGCCACCGCGCTGTCCGCGGACGGTCCGCTGAATATCTATAACGCCGTGGCCGTTGCCGCAGACAGGGATGCCGCGGGGCGCGGCGTGCTGGTAGTTGCCAACGACGACATCCACGGCGCGCGCTCATTCACCAAGACCAATACTACGGACGTGCAGACATTCAAGTCCGTCGAGTACGGCCTGGTCGGTGCGATCCTGTACGGCGATATCCGCTGGTTTCGCAAGCCGTTCCGCCTGCACACCAGCGGGAGTGAGTTCTCCGTGGACGGCGTGAAAGCGCTGCCTCGTGTCGACGTCATCTACGTCACCGCCGGCGTATCTCCGGACCTGATCTCCTGCGCCGTCGAGCGCGGCGCCAGGGGCATAGTGACCGCCGGTGTCGGCAACGGCAACATGACCGGCGCCGCGCTTGAAGCGGTAAAAGCCGCCACCGCCAAAGGCGTCGTGGTAGTGCGCTCGACCCGGGTCGGCAGCGGCGCGGTGGGCCGGGACGTCGAGATCGATGACGACGCCATCGGCACGGTCGCATCCGGCGAGTTGAACCCGGCGCGCGCCAGGGTGCTGCTCAAGCTGGCACTGCTGAAGACCTCGGATCCGGAGAAAATCCAGGGCTACTTCCTCAACTACTGAGACCCGGTAGTTTTACAAGCCGGCGCCCCTCGGCTATATGAGTAGCAGTCGCAAGCGATCAAGGAGTCCGGCATGAAAGTCCTCAGGCGCAATCACCACGTTTTTTTGCTCACCGTTTTCTGCGTGGTGCAATTTCTCGCGGCCCAGACCGCGGCTGCACTACAGAAATCGGAAATTCAATCCGCACTGGACGCGGCCTACGCCAAATACCAGGACCTGCAGGAAGGCGCGGTTGCGGACTACATCCCGGCGCTCGCCAGGGTCGACCCGGGTATTTACGGCATCGCACTGGTCACCGCCGATGGCAAAATCTATACCGCGGGCGATATCAAGTCCGAGGTCTCGATCCAGTCGATCTCCAAGGTTTTCACCATGGCGAAAGTCTTCGACGAGAAAGGGCCGGATGCAGTGGCCAATACCATCGGGGTCGACGCCACCGGCCTGCGCTTCAACTCGATCATTTCCATCGAGATCTCCAAGCAGCAATTCGGCGGCCCGGAGATGAACTCGCTGGTCAACCCCGGCGCCATCGCCACCACCAGCATGGTGTCGGGCGACAGCCGCGACGACATCTGGAAGAACATCCTCGACTACTACTCCGATTTCGCCGGCCGCCCGCTCTCGGTCAACCAGGAAGTGTTCAAATCCGAGTCGGACACCAACCAGCGCAACCAGGCCATCGCCTACCTTATGTACGCCTACGGTTACATCAAGGACAAGCCGCTGCAGGCGACGGATATCTACACGGAGCAGTGCTCGGTCAGCGTCAACGCAAAGGACCTCGCGCTCATGGCCGGCACCCTGGCCAACGGCGGTAAAAACCCGATCACCGGCAAGCAGGTGATGAAAGTCGGGAACGTGCCCAAGGTACTGGCGGTCATGGCGACTGCGGGGCTGTATGACGATTCCGGCAAGTGGTACTTCCGCACCGGGCTGCCCGGCAAGAGCGGCGTGGGCGGCGGAATCATCGCGGTTTCACCCGGCAAGTTCGGCATCGCCGTGGTGTCTCCGCCGCTGGATGCGGCGGGCAACAGCGTACGGGCGCAAAAGGCGATCGCTGATATTTCCGCAGCGCTGGATGGCAATCCCCTGGCGGTGCAGCCCCGCTAGCGGTTAGCGGGTTGCGCCTACTGCCCGGGCATCCAGGGTTGCGCGGGCGGCGGCTGTATCGGCTGGAACTTCACTGGCGGTGGGGCGGCCATGCGGCCGGGCGGCTGCCCGTACTGCATCTTCCCGAGCCCCGGCTGCTGCCAGCGTATCACCTTGCCGGACGGTGTTATCACTTGAGCATTGCCAGCCGCGTCGGTTGAAAAGTCCAGTTGCCTGCCGAGCCCGTCGCGATACACGCTCGCGCCCGCAGCGTTGGTATTGCCGGTAATCACACCCTCGGAGGTACTGCACAGCGTCGTGCCGTCCGCATTGGTGAAACAGCTGTTCTGGGCCATGCCGGGCAGCGCCAGCGCCATGGCCAGGATGAACAGTGCGAATCTCATCATCGATACCTCCGCTTCTCAGTCCTTACCGGCAAGGCGTTGCGGCTCCTTTCAGCTAGGGGGCTTGCCTTCGGCCCTGGCTTTACCCAGCGCCTGGACCAGCATGTCCGCCCAGCGCCGCAGCAAGCGGGTCGCATCCGCCCGGTTGGTGACTGAGTTGGTGACGGTCATGAAACTGTTGTCCGGCGCCGACTTCGAGTCCAGCGCACGACCGATGAGCGCGCCGCTGACCGCCTCGTGGAACTCCAGGTAAAGCGTCATGGACCCCGCAGAGGTGGTGAAAGTGCGCGAACGCCCGGCGGAGAATTTATCCGGCGCGTTGACATCCAGGTTGAGTATTGCCGGGCGCAGTATCAGCAGGTCGTCGAGGTCGGCGCCCGATATCTGTCCCTCCACCACCACGTAACCCGCATCCTGCAGTTCCTTCTTGAACACTTCCTCGAACAGGCTGGCTACCGCGCTCTTGATATTCTTCGCGTCCTCCTCGGTGACGCGCGAGCCGGGCGATTTGCGGTACTGGTTGGTATCGCGCAGCCAGTTCTTGCGAAACGCCACTTCAGGCTCGACGATGGCGACCCGCTTGAAGTGGGAGAAGTCCGCCTCGGGGTCGATGTACAGCGCCTGTACCTTTGCGCCCTTCACCCTTTCCAGGCCGAAGGCGTCCACGTCGGGGAGATCGGGTTTCTTCGCGCTCGCTGAGACGGCGAGCAGCCCCAGCAACAGGGCGAGGACCAGCTTCGAAAGAATATTCCGGTTTGCGGCAACCAACATAAGCAACCTCTCTTTTTTGTATCCAGGGCAGCCCTTACAACAGGCCGCTGTAGTCCGCCTGCAGCTGGTCGAAGTTCAGCGAGTCGATAAACCGCGAGAAACTCATCCAGCTGGCCAGGCCTTTCATTTCGGCAAAGTGCGGCGGCAGGAAGCGCGGCGGCACCAGGACGCCCTCGTCCAGCAGCAACCGGTAGTGCTTCAGGTCCTCCAGCGTCACCTTGCCCAGGAACAGCAGGGGCAGGCTGTCCAGTTTACCCTCACTCATCGCCAGGCGCAGGAAATTGAAGGTCTGCACGAAGCCGCGCATATAGGCGAGGTCCTTGGTGAACGGACGACCATCCGCCGTACTGCCGCGGAACACCCGCGAAGTGATCGAATAGCTCTCCGCCTGCGACAGGCCGTTGACGCACAGGTAATCGAATACCTGGACGAAATCGGCGCCCTCTTCCGCCAGCGTCACCGCGCGCACCCGGTTCACCAGCTTGTACAGCCGCGCGGGACTGGAGCGCAGGGTCAGAATCTCCGTCAGCACAGCAAGGCCCTCCTGGGTCGTGGTGGAGGACGGCGGGCCCTTGCCGAGGAAGGTGCAGTAGGGCTGCGCCATGCCGTTCAGGGTGGTGCCGAGGTGCACCCAACCCTCGTGTACTTCCAGCACGTCGATATCGAGGTGATTGAAGCGCGCGTCGCTGCGAATCTTCAGGTAGTCGGAACCGGCGGCGGCGTCGGCCGTCATCTGGTCGTTGAGCAACACGCGGATGCCGGCGTCGGGAAACACCGCGTGCAGCCGCGCGTTGAGCATTTCCACCGCCTGCTCCGCGGTGATGGTCTTGTCCTCCTCCGCCATGGAGGCGTGGCGCAACAGGTTGACCAGCGTGTCCTCCATCGCCGTACCGAGGTCGGCCAGCGTGGGATCCCCCGCATGGAAGACGTCCGAGGCAGAACCGTAAAGGTCGCGGGAGATCAGGCCGAATTCCGGTGTGCCCCGCGCTTCCAGCAGATCGACCACGGTGCGGTATTCCCGGCAGATTCGCCGCATCAGGACCGACACGGGATTGAGCTGGCCCAGTTGCCGGGCTATGTCGCGCTCGATCTCGCGAAACTCGTCGCGCTTGTCGGAGGGCGTGAAGTCCAGCGGGTTGCGGTTGCTGTAATACTCCGGGTCCACGCGCGGCAACTGCGTGCAACCGGACTGGAAAAACGCCTCGCGCAACTCCCGGTGCCACTTGATCGAATCGAGTATGCGGATCGGCCGCTGGGCCTCCACCACGCGATCGGACAGCTCCCGCACCGCGGCGAGGTATTGTGGCGAAGGACCGCTCACCGGACGACCTCCGGCTGGTAGCTGCCGCGCAGGATCACCGCCGACTGCAGGCGGCTGCCGCCGAAGCGGCTCATGGCGGCGAAGTCCTCGCGGGCGATGGGTATGTGCTGGTAGTCCATGGCGTGCAGGGCGGCCACCGCAGGTTCCTCGGCCGCGTCGATTTCAAAACCGGGATCCTGCACGAACAGGCAACGCTCGTCGCTGCCGCTGAGCACAACCCAGTGCGGCGCCTTTTTCTTGTCGAAGCGGTAGGTCGAAATCAGCACCAGGATGCTCGCGCCGGCATTGAAAGCGTCGATCAGTGCCTGCTGCTCGATTCCGCCGTACTCGACCGGCAGTCCCAACGCCTTCGCCTCGGCGATAAAATCGTCGTGGACAAGCCCCATCACGCGCTTCTTGTTGGTATCGCGCACGCCCTCGAGGAACAGCGGGCCGCGCTGGTTGACCCAGACCGTGGCGTCGAAACCCCGGTGTGCTGCGGCCAGCGCCAGGCCGACCGGATGGCAGCCGCCATGACCGGAGGTCATGAAGATCGTCGTCGCCTCGCGCCAGATGCGGATTTCTTCGGCGTGATCGGGCCGGTAGGCGCTGTCCAGCGCGGCCATCGCCATCATCAGGGACGCGGGCCCGCAGGTGAAGGCGGTGCTCTGCGCAAACCAGGGAATGACCCGGCTCTCACCCAGCTCGAAAGCATGGATGGTTTTTTCCATGCGCAGGGCATCGCCGTGGTCGTCGTAGTAATCGCGGTAAAGGCCGAAGCGGCGGTAGCCCATGCGACGGTAGAGTGCGATCGCGGATTCATTGCCCGTCGCCACTTCCAGCCGCATGTACAGGGCGCCGGCCTCACGCGCCGCGCGCTCGGCGGCGGCGATCAGGCCGCGGGCAAGACCGCGGCCGCGGCAGTCGGGGTCGATCGCCACGGAATACAGGCGCGCCAGGCGGGTGCCCCGGCGCAGGATCACCAGAACATAGCCGCGGATTGCGGAGCCGACGTCGCCCTCGCCATCCCCGGCTACCAGGAACACGCAGCGGTCCTGGCGCAGCCAGCGGCGGAAGCTGCGCCGGCTCAGGCGGTCGGTGGAGAAGCAGGCTTCCTCCAGGCGCAACAGCGACTCGAGATCGCGGTCTTCCGCTGGGCGGATCGTGTCGGTCATTGGCAATGCAGCGCTGCCTCCGGAACGCGGCTCCCGGTGGCAATCCCGGAATAGATCGCAGAATATAGCCCCGCGCAGAATTGACTGCCAGCCCCGGCTATCAAATACTTGCCACACCTTAATTACGCCACCGCTGCGCGGGAGCTCCGGGCGTGTCAAAAACACTGATCGTCGTACACAATCGCAAGGACTGGCCCCACAGCCATACCGCGGGGCAGGTGATCACTTTCTCCGACTACGTGACCGGCAATTACCCGCAGGACACCACCCGGCCGCGCATCATCAACCTGTGTCGCAAGTTCGGCTACCTGTCCGAGGGCTACTACTGCTCGCTGCTGGCGGAGGCCCGCGGCCACCGGGTCACGCCTTCGCTGCAGTCCCTGAGCGACCTCAGCCGCCGCGCCCTCTACCGCATCCACGTCGGCGACCTCGATGCCGCCCTCGGCAGCCTGCCGGAACAGGCGGAGACCGGCGACACAGTGCGCCTGCGTTTCTTCTTCGGCCGCTCGCTGGACCCGGCCCACGACGCGCTGGCGCGGCGGCTGTTTGAAACCTTCCCCTGCCCGCTGCTGGAGCTCACCCTCAGGCGCAAACGCCAGTGGGAGATTACCGCACTGCGGGCGATCTCGCCCCGGGTACTCAGCGAGGAAGAGAGCGAGCTGTTCAGCTGGACGCTGGAGGACTTCACCCGCAAGCAGTGGCGACGCAAGCGCGAGAAGACCCACGCCCGCTACGACCTCGCGATCCTCTGCGATCCAGGCGAGAAGCTGCCGCCGTCCGATTCCAGCGCGCTCAAGCGCTTCATGCGCGCGGGCCGCGAACTCGGTATCCGCTGCCAGATCATCACCCAGCGCGACTACCTGCGGCTGCCGGAATTCGACGGCCTGTTCATCCGCACCACCACCAACATCGACCACTACACCTTCCGCTTCGCGCGCAAGGCGGAGAACGAGGGCCTGGTGGTCATCGACGACAGCAAGTCCATCCTGCGCTGTACCAACAAGGTCTACCTCGCCGACCTGTTCCGCATCCACAAGGTGCCGGCGCCGCGCACGCAGGTGCTGCACCGCGGGCGCAAGGACCAGCTGGAACAACTGGAGCAGCAATTCGGTTTCCCGCTGGTGGTGAAGATCCCGGACGGCTCTTTCTCCCGTGGGGTGGAAAAAGCCAACAACCCGGAAGAACTGGCCGCTATCTGCCGCAAGCTGTTTCGCGAATCCACCCTGCTGCTGGCCCAGGAGTTCCTGTACACCGATTTCGACTGGCGCATCGGCGTGCTGGACCGACAACCGCTCTACGCCTGCCGCTACTACATGGTCAAGCGCCACTGGCAGATCTACCGCCACGGCCAGCGCACGGACTCCGGCGGCTTCGACACCCTGCCCCTGAACGAAGTGCCGCCGGCGGTGCTCGCGGCGGCGCTGGCCGCCACCCGGCCGATCGGCGATGGCTTCTACGGGGTGGACGTCAAGGAGAAGGAAGGCCAGGGCTACGTCATCGAGGTGAATGACAACCCCAGCATCGACAGCGGCGTCGAGGACAAGTACCTGGGCATGGAACTCTACCGGCAGGTGATGCGGACACTGCTGCGCCGCATGGAGGCGCGCCGCGGGCACTAACCCGCCTGGCTGGCGTTCTCCAGTTTGCCGCGCCAGAGCAGTTCCACGCGGCAGTGCTGCTCGACGTAATCCGACACGTCGCGGGGCAGCATCTCGCGGTAGCGGGTCACCGCCTCGCTGTCGATACCCGCTGCGCGGGAGAAGGACGAGTTGCTGCGGCTGGGCTTGCCGCCCTGGGTGTAGTCCAGCAGCTGGGCATTGAATTCGATGCCGGCAAGATCGCAGACCCGGCGGATCGCGCTTTCGGTATCCAGTACCAGTTCCTCGAAGCGCACGGAAATGGCCGGGCCGCACTCGCGGCGGAAGGTGTCGATCTCCTCCACATAGCGATTCTGGCGCCGGCAGTACCGCCCCAGGGCGAGACCCGGGTTGCGCACCAGCTTTGAGCTGAGGTGGGCGCGCGGATCGCGCACCACGAACACGCCGCGCACCGAGTAACTGCGCGCCAGCAGCCGGCCGACCCGGATCAGGTCGCGGTTGCTGGGCTGCAGCGCGCAGAAATACACCCGCATCCGCTCGCTGTCGCCATCGTACCCCAGCGCCCGGGACAGTCCCTCGAGGTGGTTCATCACCAGCGCATCGGCACTGCTGCCGCGCTGGTGGTGCTCGCGTATATAGGCATAGTAGCGGTCGAGGTCCAGGGAGCCGGCGGTGCCCACGGTCTCCGCCGCCTGCCCGGTATTGACCCGTTCCAGGTGGCCGCTCTTCTGCAGGTGCCGGTAGAACGCGGGCGCGCCCGCCGGTGAGGTGAGTGCGCCACGCAGGCGCAGGTAGAGGCTGCGGGCGAGATGGCGCACCGCGTAGTCCTCATCGGGAGGCAACATCAGCTCCGGGTGACCGTCGAGCAGTCCCCGCAGCAGGTGGTTGCCGCCGCGTGGCGGGGCGCCCAGGATCAACAGTGGTGGTCGGTGATTATCCTTCACGTCTCACAGCGTTAGTACATCATCCGTTCTTTGTCGGTAACCAGCGGCTTGCCGCGCAGCGCGCGCTTCAACTTCTTGGCGGCCAGCCGCAGCGGCCGGTGTGCCTCGAATACCACGATGAACACCTTGCGGTAGTAGCCCTCCGGGCAAGTCACCGCGTGTACGCCGTGCCAGGAATTGCCGCGGCGGGCGAACAGCAGGCTGCGGTTATCCGCGGTCTGGGCCGCGTATTCGCGAGTGAAGTCCTCGAAGGCCGGCGCGCTGGCGGCGGGAAACCGCCCCTCGTCGTCGAGGACCACGGTTTCCCCACCCCAGGCGGGGTCCCAGTCCCGGGCCGAATTGAGGTAGAAGATCTGGGAGCCCAGCTTGCCGCGGGAATCGCAGTGCGGTGACACCTCGCAGCCGGCGGGCGTGTAGTGCCAGTGGAAGCGGAAGCGGATATCGCGGACATCCAGCAGCCGGCAGACGAAGCGCCGGTAGCTGTCGCCGCGCATCTCGTCGATCACCGCCTGCCAGGGCGCCGCCAGCGACATACCGTCCTCGTAGTCCAGCACATAGCGGTCGTGCCCCTTCTGCCCGTGCTTGCGGGTGCCGTAGAACGAGCCGCGAAACTGCGAGATGTCCGGCAGTGTATCGAGCAGTTCACCGTAGTGCTCCGGGTTGAAAAAATTCTGTGGGTTCAGCCACGGAAACGGCCGGGTTCCACGGAATTCCGCGGTCTGGATCGAATCCATCAACTGTTGATTCAGGTACTGCACCGCACTCATCCCGAAACCCTTTGCCTTTGCTGCCTGCAATATAATGGAATATGGGGCATTCGGCATTATTTCCTTGCCGGGCTTCGAGCCCCTGGCCGAGAATGAAACCCCGAGTATACAGGGAGCACGCGATTGCAGTTCCGCACACTCTGGTATCCAAAATCCCCGGAACCATGGAGGCTCGCGCTGGCGCTCCTGCTTATGCTTTGCGGCGCGCTGGTGCGGGCGGCCGACCCGGAGCCGGCCACGGGTGAGGCCTGCCGCGACGGCCCGGAACTCTCCCGCATGCAGACGTTCAACTTCCTCCGCAACAAGGCGCAGCTCGCCTTCGCCAAATCCTTGCAGGGCGACCTGGTGGTCGGTTCCATCTCCTACACCCGCTACAACGTCTTCAACAGCGAGGACCCGCGGGAGAACAACTGGCTTTACAACCTGGCAAACCGCTTCAATGTGGTGACCTGGGAGTCCGTGGTCCACAGCCAAATGCTGGTCGCCGAGGGCGATCCGTACAACCCCGCCCTGATGGCCGAATCCGAGCGCCTGCTGCGCGAGTTGCCCTTCCTCTACGACGCGCGCGTGATCCCGCGCAGGGTCTGCGGGAACCGCGTCGAGGTCGAGGTGTTCACCCGGGATATCTGGACCCTCAACCCCACCCTCAGCCTCTCGCGCAGCGGCGGGGACAACAGCTCGGCCTTCGGCATCACCGATTCCAACGTCCTCGGCAGCGGCAAGGAACTGGGCCTGATCTACGAGAACGACCCCGACCGCAGCGGCGCCAGCCTCAACTACCGCGACCCCGCGGTGCTGAATTCGCGCTGGCACCTGGCCCTGACCTACGGCGACAACAGCGACGGCTACTACCGCAACCTGGGCATAGAGCGGCCGTTCTTCTCCGTCTACGAGGCCTGGTCGGCGGGCGGCAATATCACCCAGGGCAAGCTGGAGGAGACCACCTGGTATCGCGGCGACGAGGTCACCGAGTTCAATCACGAATACGACAGGTTCCACGTCTTCGGCGCGCTCGCCGACAACCCCGAGGAGGGGCACAGGGTCGGGCGCTGGCAGGCGGGCGTGCACTACGAGACCAACGACTTCGAGTACAGCGACTCGAAAATCCCGCCGGCGCAGCTGCCCGAATCCCGCAATTACGCCTATCCCTTCATCGGTTACCAGTCCATCGAGGACCAGTACCTGAAGGTGCGCAACATGAACTACATCGGCCGCACCGAGGATTTCTACACCGGGGAGAGCTACCACTGGACCCTCGGTTGGTCGGCGGAAGCCTTCGGCGCAAGCCGCGACCTGCTGGCGTTCGACGCGTACTACCGCAACACCCTGTGGATCAGCAAGCACGGCATGTGGCGGGTGCAGGTAGACGCCAACGGCTATGTGTCGCCCGACGACTGGGAATACGAGAACCTCTGGACCGCGCTCACCACCTCCTACTACTACCGCCAGCACAACCAGTGGACCTTCTACAGCAGTGCCCGCATGGATTACACCAAGGGGCTGACCAGCGACAGGCAGGTGGTGCTGGGGGGCGAGAACGGCATGCGCGGCTACGAGCGCAACTACCAGGTCGGCGACCGCAGTTACGTCCTCAACATCGAGGAGCGCTACTACTCCGACCTGCATATCTTCCGCCTTTTCCGGGTGGGCGCGGCGGCCTTCCTGGATGTCGGCAGGGCCTGGTACGACGACCGGGACAACGGCGCCAACGGGGGCACCCTGGTTGACGTGGGTATCGGGCTACGGCTCAACTCCAGCCGCGCCAACAAGAACCGGGTGGTGCACGTGGATCTCGCTTTCCCGCTGGCCAGCGGCGACGACGTGGACAGTGTGCAACTGCTGTTCCGGGTGCGCGAGCAGTTCTGACAGCGCTCCGCGCCCGACGATCACGATCCGCTTTTCGCAGGAGCGCGCTATGTGCGCGATCAGGTTCTGTGGGAGCCCGCTACGCGGGCGATGGCCCCGCGGGTGGGCGAACACCGCGATCGCCTCGGTCCGCGTTCGGGCGTAGCAGGCTCCTACAGCTTGTGGCCCTTGGGCCAGCGGCGCTTGAGGCAGATCCACTGGGACGGCGTCTCGCGGATCCAGCTCTCGAAAGCGCGGTTGACCTGGGCGGTGAGTTCCACCGCCTGCTCGCGGGGGTCCGCATCGGGATCGGCGGGTACCAGCGGGTCGTAGGTGAAGATGCGGAAGCGGCCGCCCGGCAGCCGCTGGGCGCGCACCGGGATCAGCGCCGCGCCGGTACGCAGGGCCAGCCCCGCCGCGCTGGTATTGGTCAGCGCCTCGCGACCGAAGAAGGGAATCAGCTTGCCGCTGTCCAGCCGGGTATCCATCGCCATGCCGACGACGTTGCCGTCCTGCAGCTCCCGCAGCAGCGGGCGCACGCCCTCCTCTGAGGAAATCCAGCCGACGCCGAAGGAGGCGCGCATCTCGTTCATCAGTCCGGTCATGGCCAGGTTCGACTCCGGCGCGTAGATGGTGCTGACCTTGAGTCCGTACTGGCGCGCGATCAGGTTGACCGCCTGCCAGGGCCCGACATGGGCGGTGACCATGACCGCCGCCCGCCCCGAGTCCAGCCAGGCCTGCGCCCCGGGCTCGATGACGAACTCCAGCAGTTCATCGCGCCGCTCCCACACCTTGTCCATGCGCACCAGTTCCACCGCGGCGTAGCCGAGGCTGCGGAAGATCCCGCGGGTGGTCTCGGTGCGCCAGCGCTCGCCGGATTCGGGAAAGGCCACGGCGAGGTTTTCCTGCGCCTTTTTCGCCTTCCCCGTGTGCGGCCCGACCAGCGAAAACAGGCCGCCGGACAGGCGGTAGGCGGCGCTCAGGGGAATGTGCCGCATCACCCAGAACACCGCGCGAAACAGCGCGCTCTCGAGGTACTGTGCGGCCCTGCCCAGCGCCGGTACGCGGCGCGCCAGGCGCTTGGGAACGAGGTAGTACTCAGCCATCGAGGCGACGGCTCAGCGACGCGGATAGGTGCCGAATACCAGGTCCCACAGCGGCGAACTCACGCCGTAGCGCCCGGTCTTGCCGGAGAAGTGGTGGCGCAGGTGGTAGTGCTTGATGTACTTCGCCACCGGGTTGCGCATGTGGAAGTGATGGGTGGCGTAGTGGATGTAGTCGTATATCAGGTAACCGATGATAAAGCCGGCCATGTAGGGCTCGATCCAGGGAGCCGGGACCACCGCCGAAAACAGCAGGTAGAGCAGCGCCATGATGGGGATCGCCCCCGCCGGCGGGAACACCAGCCGGGTCTTGTCCATGGGGTCCTGGTGGTGGTTGCCGTGAAACAGGAATACCAGCCACTTGCCCGCCTTTGAGCGCGCCGGGTAGTGGAACAGGAAGCGGTGAAGGACGTACTCCACCAGCGTCCAGATGAAGAGGCCCAGCAGGACCATGGCCAGCAGCGGCAACGCCGGCAGTTCGTGCAGCTGCGCTGAACGCCAGAACAGCCAGGCCACCACCGGCGCCCATACCACCAGCGGGGTGATGGGGTGCACGTGGGACAGGCGCTCGAGGGTGTCGTTCTCGAACAGGCGAATGGATTCGTGGGGCTTGCGGTCAGTCATCATCGTTTCGGGATTTCGCTTCGTCGGCGTCGGCGGCTTGCACCGAGGGGTCTATTTTACCTTTTGGCCACAAACGTTTCGAGCACAACCAATCACGGGGATTTTCCCTAATCCAGCCCTCGAACAGCTCGTGTACCTGCGCAATCATGTCCTCCGCCTGCTCCGCCTGCCCGGCGTCTTCGCAGCGCGGGCGCACCGGGGGATAGAAGGTGATGCGATAGCGCGCATCCTGCAGGCGCTCGACCCGGATGGGGACCATATCGCAGTGGTGTTTCAGCGCCAGGCGCGCCGGCACCAGCGTGCTCAGCTTGTCGCGGCCAAAAAACGGTACCGGGCTTCCGTCGTCCACCCGGCGGTCCATCACCATGCCCACCGAGCGACCGTGCTTGAGGCAGCGCATCATCAGGCGGGCGCTGTTGTCCCGCGGCAGCAGCTCGCAGTTGAGCGCGGCGCGGGAGTCGCGCAGCATGCGGTCCAGCAGGGGGTTGGTCGGCGGCGAATAGAGGCTGGCCACCGGCACGCCCTTGAGCGCCACCGCCGAGGCCATGATTTCCCAGTTGCTCAGGTGGGCGCCGACGAACACCGCCGGGCGGGAGGGGTCGCGGAAGGTCTCGATCTCCTCCATCACCTCGACCTGCAGGCGCTGCGGGTCGTGGTAGAGCGCCTCAAGGTGGGGATATTCCGCCAGCACCCGGCCCGCCTGGCCCCAGGCGTCCCGCGCCAGGGCATCCAGGCCCGCGTCATCCAGCTCCGGGAACACCACGGCGAAGTTGGCCTTGAAGATCGCGTGCTTGCGCGACAGTCGCGGGCCGATCCAGCGGCCCACCCGGTCGCCTAAGCGCGAGGCAGCGTCCACCGGCAGGGCTGCAAATAATTTCACCAGCACCCAGACCAGGGCGTAATCAAGGCGCCACAGCGCGTTCTGGAGCGGCTTGTTGGCGCGGGCCAGCTTGCGCAGGGAGTTGCCGAGAATGAATTCAGCCAAGGGGCACCCCCAGCAGGTCCGCCAGGCCCTCGCGCAGGCCGATGGCCGGCTGCCAGCCGCAGGCACGCGTGATTTCGCTGTTGTCCACCACCCAGTCCGGGTGGCGCAGCTCGCGCAGCTTGGGCGGGGTCAGCATGGGCTGGCGGCCCAGCGCCCGCGACAGAGCGAGGTTGGAGGCCGCGACGGCATCCAGCAGCGGAGCGGGCACGCGAGTCACACGGACACGGCGGCCACAGACCTCACCGGCGATACCGGCGACCTCCGCCCAGTCGTAGCCGCGGGGGCGGCCATCGCAGGGCGTGAAGGTGGCGCGGCGCGCTGACGGCGCCTCCAGGCAATCGGCGATCGCCCGCACCAGGTCGCTCACATGTACCAGGGAAAACCGCGACTTCGGATCGCCCGGCACCGGCACCCAGCCGCGCTGCATGGCGCGAAACAGCGGCAGCATCTCGCGGTCGCCGGGGCCGTAGACCGCCGGCGGGCGCACGATCAGCCAGTCGGCGCCGGCACGCGCCTGCACCAGTTCCTCTGCCGCCCGCTTGCTGTGGGCGTACCAGGACAGCTGCGGCTCGCGCGCCGCAAGGGAGGAAACCAGTACCAGGGTGGGCGTTGCAGAAATGTTTGTCATGGCATCAAGGATAGCGGCTGTGCCATCCACGTTGACCCGGTCGAAATCCGCCGCGCTGGCGCCGCGCACCGCGCCCGCCGCGTGGATGACGGCAGTACTGTCGCTGACCAGCTGCTCTAGGGCGGCGGTATCGGCGAGGTCGCCGGCCACCAGCTCGACCTGCCCGCCCAGCACGCGGGCGGCCCGGGCGGTATCCCGGGCCAGCGCGCGCACACGGCAGCCGCGCGCCAGCAACTCACGGCACAACCAGGTACCGATAAAGCCGGTGGCGCCGGTCAGTGCGACCGGGGTATCGCGGGAGATCAGGCTGTGGCCGCCCTGCGCCGCAGTTCGGCGGCGAAGCTGTCGTCGCGTTCAGCGGCCTGTGCGGCGATGAAGTCCAGGCGCGCCTTGGCCCGGGAGAGCTTGCCGGAGGAGGTGCGCGGCAGGGAGTGGATGGGCACCAGCTCCACGTAGCAGTCCAGGCTCATCTCCATGCGCAGCAGCGCAGTCAGGCGACGTACCAGGGTGTTGCGGATGGCCGGGTCGGTCTCGCGGCACTGGACCAGCATGACACAGTGCTCCTCGCCCTCGTCGTCGGGGGCGGAGAACGCCACCGCGTCGCCGGGACGGAACTCCGGCTGGGCCTCGGCAATGTGCTCGAGGTCCTGCGGCCAGATGTTGCGGCCGTGGATGATGATGATGTCTTTCTTGCGGCCGGTAATGGTCAGCACGCCGTCGGCGAGGTAACCGATGTCACCGGTGTTCAGCCAGCCGTTCTCGTCGAGCACGTCGCGGGTCTCGGCGGGCATGTTGAAGTAGCCTTCCATGACGCTGGGGCCGCGCAGGTAGATAACACCGCTCTTCCAGTCTTCCAGTACCTTGCCGTTGTCGCGGATTTCCACCTCGAAGCTGGGCAGTGGCTTGCCGCAGTTGACGAAGTGACGGCCGCGGCCGCGACCTTCGTTGGCCGCCAGCAGCACGGCTTCGTGGTGCTCGGACAGGTGGTCTGCATCGATGTAATGGGTGGTGAAACCGCGGCCCAGCGGCGAGAAGCTCACGCCCAGGGTGCACTCGGCCATGCCGTAGCAGGCGGTGAAGGCGCGGCGGTCGAAGCCGCAGGGCTCCAGTATCTCGGCGAACAGCTCCAGGGTCTGGGGGCGGATCATCTCCGCGCCGATACCGGCCACGCGCCAGTTGCTCAGGTCGTACTCCTCCAGGTTGCTGGGGCGTACGCGGCGGGCGCACAGGTCGTAGCCGAAGCTCGGGGCGAAGGAGATGGTGGCCTTCGTCTTGGTCATCAGGGTCAGCCACTGGCGCGGGCGCACCGCGAACTCGCGGGTATCGAGGTAATCGACGGATATCTGGGTGGCCAGCGGCACCAGCACGAAGCCCACCAGGCCCATGTCGTGGTAGAAGGGCAGCCAGGACATCAGGCGGTCGGTCGGGCCGATCTTCAGGCCGTCGCCGGAGATGCCCTGGATATTCGCCATGGCGGTGTGGTGGCGAACCACAACGCCGCGCGGGAAACGGGTGCTGCCGGAGGTGTACTGGATATACGCGATATCGTCCGCGCTCACCTCGGGCAGGGTCATGCCGCGCGCCGGCAGCGCGTGGAAGTCGGCGGGTTCGCCGACCATGCGCAGGGACAGCGGCTCACCCGCCTCCTGCAGGAACGGGAGGTAGCCTTCAGAGGCCACGCCTACAGCGGCGTCGCTGGCTTCAAGCAGCGAGCGCAGCTGCGCTACATAAATGGCGTGCGCACCCAGCTTTACCGATGCGGGCAGGGCAACGGGAATCAGGCCGGCGTACTGGCAGGCGCAGAAGAAGCGAATGAATTCGGGATCGGTTTCCGCGATAAGCGCCACACGGTCGCCCTTCGCAAGGCCCAGGCCCAGCAGTTTGTCGGCGAGTTCCAGCGCTTCAGCGCGCAGTTGCGTATAGCTCAGGCCAGCGTAAATGGCACCGCGGCCGGTGTAGAAATTGAATCCGGTTTCACCGTGGGCTGCGTAATCCAGCGCCTCGGTAAGTGTGCTGAAATCGCCGGGGCGGAACGGTAGCGAATTGCGGGTAGGTGTAGCTTCAACTTGACGCGTTGACAAGGATTAATCCTCCTGAAGCAACGACGGCTCGATCCCTTTGTTAACGCGGAATCACCAGCTGTACCGCCCGCTCATCACGGGTTAACTCACCGTGCGGGCTATCAACTGGTCACGTGGAACTGCACTCACGCAAGGGCCGTTGTTTGAAAAAATTTTGTGTCGTCGGGCCCTTTCAGGGCCTCTGATATTTGAGAAAATACTAGCACTTAAAGCCTTGAAAAAGATAGGGAAAAGTACCAATCGGGGCCCCGCGGAAGGGGAATTTTCCCCATTCCAGGCCGCCTCCCGGGGGCGGCAAAATCACGGTTTGCCACAGATGAACTGGCGGGCTTATCAGCGTTATACTGCGCCCTTTTGCGCGGCCAGAACCCGCCGACGGGAGGGGCATGAAGCAGTCCGATACAACCGGTATTTCCCTCGAAGCCATCTCGGACCCCAAGTGCCTGCGGGAGTTCCTGCAGCTGCCGCACCGGCTCTACGCCGACGACCCAAACTGGATTGCGCCGCTGGATTTCGAGCAGCGCCAGCGCTTCTCCGACAAGAACCACTTCTTCGAACACGCCCGCTTCCGCGGCTGGATCGCCCGGCGCGACGGGCGCACCGTGGGGCGCATCACCGCGCAGATCGACGAGTTGCACCTGGCCCAGCACAAGGACGGCGCCGGCTACTTCGGCATGTTCGAGGCGGAGCGCGACCCGGAGGTCGTCGCAGCGCTGTTCGGCGCCGCCGAGGACTGGCTGCGCAGCGAGGGCATGCAGTGCATACGCGGCCCCTTCAACCTGCACATCAATGAGGAGCTGGGCCAGCTGGTCGAGGGCTTCGACACCCCGCCCTTCGTGCTCATGGGTCACGGCCAGCGCTGGTACGACGAGGCCATCGCGGGGCAGGGCTACCGCAAGGCCAAGGACCTGCTCGCCTACCACATCAACCCTGATTTCGAGACCCCGCCGGTGATGGCCAAGCTGGTCGAGAAAGTCGCCGGCCGCGCCCGGGTGCGCAAGGCCAACCGCAAGGACCTCGAGCGCGAGGCAGCGGTGATGCTGGATATCTTCAACGATGCCTGGCACGACAACTGGGGCTTCGTCCCGCTGGCCCCGTCGGACTGGGAAGAGACGGTCAAGACCCTCATCCACCTGATGCCCGACGACTACATCCAGATCGCCGAGCTGGACGGCGAGCCGGTCGCCTTCATCGTCGCCCTGCCCAATATCAACGAGGCCGCCCGCGACCTAGGTGGCCGCCTGCTGCCCTTCGGCTGGGCCAAACTGCTGTGGCGCCTGAAAGTGCGCCACCCGCGCACCGCCCGGGTACCGCTGATGGGCGTGCGCCGCCGTTTCCACCACCTGCGGCTGGGGCCGACGCTGGCCTTCATGGTCATCGACGGCGTGCGCAAGCAACTGGTTGCCCGCGGCGTGCAGGATGTCGAGATGGGATGGATCCTCGAAGACAACGACGGCATGTGCAATATCATTGAAACCATCGGCGGCGAGGCGTACAAACGCTACCGCGTCTACGAAAAATCACTGCTCCAGGAACAATAATCCCATGACGTTTGTACACGAGACGATGTCCGCCATCGTGCTGGCCGGCGACCGCACCAAGGCCGACGCACTGATCCGCTCCTCGGATGCCGGCAGCAAGGCGATGATCGACATCGACGGTTCGCCAATGGTGCGCCGGGTGCTCAACGCGCTGCGCGCGGCCAAGACCGTCCACGAGATCACCCTCTCCGGCCCCGAGGCCAGCGAAGTCGCCCGCGACGCACAACTGCAGAGCTGGATCGACAACGGCGAGATCAACTGGGGCGAACCCGGCCCCAGCCCCAGCACCAGCGCCTACCAGACCATGCAGGGGCTGGACGTGGACTCCCCGGTCCTGCTCACCACCGCCGACCACCCGCTGCTGACCGCCGAGATCGTCGACGCCTTCGCCCGCCAGAGCCTGGCGGACCCGGTGGACCTGACCGTCGGCCTGGCCCCCCACGCGCTGGTCACCGAGGCCTACCCCGGCATCCACAAGACGGTCATGCACTTCGCGGACGGGGACTTCTGCGGCTGCAACCTGTTCGCCTTCGTCACCCCCGAAGGCCGCCGCGCCGCGCGCTTCTGGCGCAAGATCGAGCAGCAGCGCAAGAAACCCATGGTGCTGATCGGCCTGCTCGGCTGGTGGGCGGTGATCCGCTACCGGCTCGGCCTGCTTTCACTGGAAGAGGCCCTGGCCAAGCTGGGCAAGCGCCTCGGCCTGCGCATTCGCGCGGTCATCCTGCCCTACGCCAACGCCGCCATCGACGTGGACTCCATCGCCGACCTGATGCTGGTGAAGGGTTCGCTGGCCAGCGCCGTCGACCGCGACGCCTGACCGGCCCGGCCTCACCTCCCCACAGGCCGCCCCCGCGAACGGAGCGATCGAGCGAAAAGCGCGAACGGGCGAGCTGGAGCTAGCGGGAGAGCGTAAAGGAGCGGCTGCGCTCCGGCCGGAACTCGCCGCGTTCGGCGTCGAAGGCGTGGGATTCCACCTCGAGGTTCCAGTTGCCGCCGTCGCGGCTGACCGAATAGCAGTTGTAGCGGGCGTAGTCGTGGCCGTGCAGGCCCATGGCCGAGGCCGAGGGCACCGCAATCACCGGCGCCGGGCCGTGCCGGGTGGGCAGCTCGCCCGCCATGACCCGGTGACCGTGCCCGTGCAGTACCAGTTCAGCGCCGGACTCGGCGAGCACCGCGCGCAGGCTCGCAGCGTCGGTCAGCCGCTTGCGCCATTTCTCAGAACCTGCCAGCACCGGGTGGTGCAGGTAGACCACCCGGAACAGGCCCCTTGAGCCGGTCTCGTTGAGCAGCGTCGAGAGCCGCGCCAGCTGCTGCGGGCCCAGGGTGCCGGTGGCCAGCAGCGGCGGCTTGGGCACCGCCGAGGACAGGCCGATAAACGCGAGGCCGCCGCGCACCCGCAGGCTGGGAAACAGCGCGTCGCCCGCCGCAGACTCATCCGATTGCATGTACTCGCGCCACTGGGCAAAGGTCTGGTTCCAGTCCGTGGCGACATAGGCATCGTGGTTGCCGGGCACTACGGCCACTTCCCGGGGGCCGCCCATGCGCTCCAGCCAGCCGCGCGCCTCGGTGAACTCCCGGGGCAGGCCGATATGGGTGAGATCGCCGGTCACCAGTACCTGGTCCAGGTGCTGGGTCGCCAGGTCGCGCTGCAGTGCCTCCAGCACCTCGCCGCGGTGCTCGTGGCGACGCTTGCTGCGCCAGGAGATGTAGCCCAGGACCCGCTTGTTGAGCAGGGAGCGCCAGTCGACGTCGGCCAGCGAACTCAGGTGCGGGTCGGAAATCTGCGCAAATCGCTGCGACATGATGCTTGCGTCAGGCCGCATCGCCCGCCGGCAGCAGGCCGGATTGCTGCAGCGCGGCGTAGGCGGCGATCATGGTGTCGATCTGCTCGGGGGTGTGGGCGGCGCTGACGCTGTTGCGCAGCAGGCAGTAGGTAGAGGGCGATGCCGGCGGCACCACCATGTTCACATACACCCCCGCCTCCAGCAGCGCCTGCCAGCAGGCCAGGGTGCGCTCGCGGTCCTCCAGCACCACCGCCACGACCGGGCTCGCGGACGGGCCCACGCGCAGCCCCAGGCCCTTCAGGCCGTCGTACAGGCGGTTGGAGTTGTCCCACAGCCGCTCGCGCAGCTGCGGCTCGGCACGGATGATACGCAGGGCCTCGCGGGTGGAGGCGATCACCGAGGGAGCGGAAGACGCGGTGAAGATATAGGCGCTGATGCAGAAGCGGATGGCCTCCAGCTCGGCGTGGGGGCTGATGCAGAAGCCGCCGACGCTGCCCAGGCTCTTGCTGAAGGTGCCGGCGATGAAGTCGACATCGGCCTCGATGCCGGCGGCCTGCGCCGCGCCTCGACCACTCTCGCCAAGCACGCCCATGGAGTGGGCCTCGTCGATGAACAGGTAGCCGCCGTATTCGCGCTTGGCGGCGGCGATCTCCTGCATCGGCGCCACGTCGCCCAGCATGGAGTAGATACCCTCGACGATGATCAGCGCATCGGCGGCGCGGTCACCCAGGCGGCGCAGGCGCTTGGCCAGGTCGTCGGGATCGTTGTGCTTGAAGCGGATGATCTCCGCGCCGGACAGGCGCACCCCGGCGTAGATGCTGGCGTGGCTGTCGCCGTCCAGCAGGATGACGTCGCCGGGGCCGGCCAGGGTGGAACACATGCCCATGGTCGCCGCGTAGCCGGTGGAGAACACGATGGCGTGTGGCACACCGTAGAAATCCGCGATATCGGCCTCCAGGCCCTGGTGCTCGGCAAACGAGCCGTTGGCGACCCGCGAGCCGGTGGTGCCGGTGCCCCAGCGCTGCGCCGCCGCCTGCGAAGCGGCGATGCAGCGCGGGTCGTAGGACAGGCCGAGGTAGTTGTTGGTGCCGGCGAGGATGACCTCGCGCCCTTCAACGATACCCGTGGTTGCGGAATGGATTGCCTCGGTGACGGCACCGAAGGGCTTTACGCCGCGCTGCGCGAGCTCGGCGCGAAAGTCCACCATGGACTGGAATTTATCGAATAGCATATAACCTGGTTGCGTTGCCGCGTGCCGGGATCAGGTCACTGGGTCAGTTCGTGCACTTTTCTCGCCAGCTCGCCAACGGTGTTGACGTCGGGCAGGATGTTCAGCGGAATGGAGATGTCGAAGTGGTCCTCGATCCGCTCGATGGACTCCATCACCTCAAGTGATGTGAGCCCGATATCCGCGACGAGATCGGTATCTTCGGCCAGTGTGACCTGCTTCTTGTTGTATGATTCCAGCACCTGACAGATAAAACCAAGATATTCCTTGTATTGGGTCATGCGGTGGTTTTCCTTTACGGAGGCTGCCGGTGCGGATTCGGGACGCTGGAACTATACCGATGGAACACATGCAATGCCAGTGGTTTGGCTGATCGACGCCTACCGCGCGGGGGAGCGCGGACAGGTGAAAGCGCTGGTCGAGGCGCTCGGATATCCCTTCGAAGTAAAGTCCCTGGAGTACCGCCAGCCGGTGTTCCTGCCCCACCTGCTGGGGCGGGCCTCGCTGGCCGGTATCACAGCGGAATCGCGGGCCTGCCTGCGACCGCCCTGGCCCGACCTGGTGGTCAGCAGCGGCGTGCGCAACGAGCCGGTGTGCCGCTGGATTCGCGAGCAGTCGGGCGGGCGCACCCGCTACGTCCACGTGGGGCGGCCCTGGGGCCCGCTGGACCAGTTCGACCTGGTCGTCACCACGCCGCAGTACCGTGTGCCCGAAGCCGCCAATGTACTGCGCAACCCGCTCACCCTGCACAGCCTGACAGCGCAGAAACTGCAGCTGGCGCGCGCCGAGTGGGAGCCGGTGTTCGCCGCGATGCCCGCCCCGCGCATCGGCGTGCTGGTCGGCGGCGACAGCGGCCCCTTTACCCTGGGCCCGAATGCCGCCGCGCGGCTCGGCCGGGAACTGTCTTCACTGGCCGGCGGGCTGGGTGGATCGCTGCTGGTCACCACCAGTTCGCGCACCCGCGCCTCGGCGGTGGACGCCCTGCAGGCGGCGCTGCGCGGCAACTTCCACCTGCACCGCTGGCGGTCGCAGGACAGCGCCAATCCCTACCTGGGCATGCTGGCCTGGGCGGACCGGCTGGTGGTCACCGGCGACAGCATCGCCATGCTCTCGGAGGCCTGCGCCACCGGTAAACCGGTGCAGATGTTCGATCTCGGCGGCATGCGCCCGGATCATCCCGCCATGTGCGACTTTCGCCTCGGCGGAATGCTCTACGCCGGGTTGTTGCGCTGGGGATGGGCGCCGCTGAGCCGCGACATTACCGAGGTTCACCGTCAGCTGCGCGACGCGGGCCGCACCAGCTGGCTGGACGAGCCGGCGCCGGAAGTGGCCGCCGGGGCAGTGGGCGGCGGCGAACTGGAACGCTCGGTCGCCGCGGTCCGGGCGCTACTTGGCGATACCTGAGCCGCCGTCCTCGACCAGGCTGATCGCCCCGCCCTGGGCCATCTGGTAGACGCGGTCCGCCGCCTGCACCATGGCGCGGTTGTGGGAGATGGCGAGGATGGTGAGTTGGCCCTTGAGCGATTCCATGGTGACGCGCACCGCCTCCTCGCTGTCGGTATCCAGGGCGCTGGTGGCCTCGTCGAGGATCAGCAAGCGCGGGCGATTGACCAGCGCGCGGGCGATGACGATGCGCTGGCGCTGGCCGCCGGAGAGCTTGCCGCCGCGCTCCCCCACCACCGTATCCACGCCCTGTGCCAGCCGGGTGACGAACTCCCAGGCGCCGGCGGCGCGCAGGGCGGCCTCGGCGTCTTCCAGGGTGAGCTGCGGGTCGCCCAGGGTGATGTTGTGCAGGATGCTGTCGTGCAACAGGATGGTCTCCTGCGGCACGTAGCCGATCATGCCGCGCCAGGCGCGCAGGTCGATGCCGGACATCGGCACGCCGTCCAGGGTGATGCTGCCTGCGTCGGGGCGCAGCAGCCCGATCACCAGGTCGATGATGGTGGTCTTGCCGGCGCCGGAGGGACCGACCAGGGTGGTCAGCTTGCCCGCTTCCATCTCCAGGCTGAGGTCCTCGAATACCCGGTGGCCGTCGTAGGCAAAGCACACCGCCTCGAAGCGAATGCCCTGCTCCAGCTTCGGCTGGACGCCCTCCGGCAGCGTCTCCTCGTTGCGGGTAGCCTCCTCGATGGCCCCCTTCATGGACCAGTAGGCGCTCTCGCCCTGGGCCAGCTTCTGGTACTGCTTCTGCACCTTGCCGAAGAACGAGAACGCGCGGCCCAGCGCGACCACCAGCACCATCACGGTGGGCAGCGCCATGGAGAACTTCTCCAGCGCTACCCAGATCCCCAGGCAGATGAACAGGGTGAACATCAACTCGTGGGCCGAATCCAGCACCGCCCCGCTGAGCACCTGCTTGCGCAGCGCCTTATTCAGGCGCCGGGTATCGCCGGAAAGCGCCTGGTCGGCGAGGTGGTCGCGGGCCATCGCCTTGAGCGGCTTCACCGACTGCAGCGTGTCGGTGAGGTTGGCCATCAGGGTGGTCAGCAGGCTGGTCTGTTTCGCCCCGGCGCGGCGCGTCACCACCACCAGGAAATGCGACAGCCCGATCACCAGGGCGCCCGCGCCGATCGCCACCAGCGAGGCGCGCCAGGACAGCGCGAAAGCCACCGCGCCGTAGACCAGCGCCTGGATAAAGAAGGTGATGGCGGTGGCGCCGTTGACGAAAGCCGTCGAGGAGCGCTGCGCCTCGGTCGCCAGCGCATTGGTCAGCTTGCCGATGGGCTGGTGCAGGAAGTACTCCCAGCGGCTGCGCAGCACCGCGCGCAGCATCGCCAGGCGCATGTCGGTGACCACCTGCGCGGCGGTATAGCCCACCTGGCGCTGCGCCATCAGCAGGAAGATGCTCTTGATCAGCACGCCGACCACCAGGATGGACAGCATATTGCCCAGGGTGGGCGCGATGTGCAGGGCGGCGAGCACCTCCAGGACCTTCTGCTCGAAATCGCGCTGGGCACCGGAGGTCTCCACCCCCGTGACCGCGGCGGACACATCCTGCCCCAGCGCCACGTTGATCAGTGGCAGCAGCGTGGACAGGCCGACACCTTCGGCCACACCGGACAGCAGCAGCGCCACCAGCATCAGCGCGGTATGCCAGGGGTAGGCGCGGAAAAAGTCGAGCATCAGGCGCAAGGGTAAACAACTCCGCAGGCAGGGGCCGCCGGGTGCGGCGGCAGTGGTAGACGGTTCGGGCGCACGTGCATCACCAGCGCAGGCGGCGCAGCAGCACCAGCGCGCAGGCGAACACGAGTATCGAGGGTAGCAGCGCGGTCAGTGCCGGGGAAAGCCCCAGCAGTTGCCCGAGCGCGAGGATGATCTGCGCCGCCAGGAAGAACAGGATGCCCACCAGCGCGCCGATGCCCATCTTCACCCCCATGCTGCGGTCGCGCCCGGCGCCGGAACTGGCGGAGAGCGGCGTCGCCAGCAGCACCATGGCCCCCACGGTAAAGGGCATCAGCAGCTTCTGCCAGAACAGCGAGAAGAACTTGTCCGCCGGCCGGCCGTTCTGCTCCAGGAACTCGCCGTAGCCGTAGAGAATCGACAGGGCCATGGTGTCGCTGGACAGCGACAGCGTCGGCAGCTCCCCCTGCGCCCAGAGGTTGTCGACTTCCTCCTGCTTGCGCCGGCTGCTCACCAGCTCGCCGTCCACCAGGCGTTTTTCACGCACCCCGCGCAACAGCCAGCGCCGGCCGGGGAGTACGCTGGCAGTGTTGCCGTGGATCGCGCTGAGCAACTGCCCGTCGTCGTCGAACTGGAACACGTCGATATTGCCGGGCTCGCCGCCCTTGGTGATACGGCCCAGGCGGGTATAGCGATTGCCGTCCACGGACCAGATGCCGCCGTCGGGGATTTTCACCTGGTTGCCGTAACGCAGGCTGTGGCGCTGGTCCTCGGCCGCCAGTTGCAGGCGCGGCACGATGAATTCCATGCTCAGCCACAGCAGCAGCATGAGCACGATGGTGGGCCGCACGATGGCCTCGATCAGCAGGCCGCGGGAAAATCCCGTGCAGCTGATGATGGTCAGCTCATTGGTCCTGTACAGGCCGGACAGCGCCGCCATGCTGCCCAGCAGGGCGATCACCGGGGCCAGCATCAATATCTGCTGCGGCAGGGTCATGAGGGTATAGCGGCCGACCGCGAGTGCGTCGTAGCCCAGCTGGGTGCGATCCAGCTCCTGGATAAAGCCGATGATGCCGAACATCGGCCCCAGCACCGCCAGCGCCAGCAGCCAGCCGATCACCAGTCGGGTCGCGATGTAGCGTTGCAGGATCATCGTTTCAGCAACCTCGGCAGGCGCATCAGGGCGACCAGCAGTATCGCCTCCAGGGCATAGCCCAGCCACAGGCCGGGCATGGGCGGCAGCTTGCCCTGCTCGATCCAGGTGCGCAGCACGCTGGTCAGGCTGAACAGGGCGACATAGACCAGCAGCGCGTAGCCCACGTTGCGAAAGCGCGACTGCCGCGGGGCGGTATGCGCCAGCGGCACCGCCATCAGGCCCATCAACAGGGTCGCCAGCGGGGTGCTGATACGCCACTGGAACTCGGCGATATCCTTGGGGCTGTCCGAGTCCGCCAGGGACAGGGTGGTCTCCGCCTTGCGCCGGTATTTTTCCTGTTCCTTCTTGTTCTTCAGGCGCACTTCCAGGTCGCCGAAACGGGTGATGAGGTCGCGGGTACCGGCGTCGTCCATCAGGTAGTTGTAGCCCTCATGGAAATTCGCCTGCATCGGCTGGCCGGGATTCAGCTCCGGCAGCTTCGCGGACTTCGCCACCAGCAGTTCTGTCCGCCGGTTCTTCGGGTGGCGCTTGAACAGGAAGACGTTCTTGTGCAGGCCGTGCTCCACGTCCACGTCACCGGCGTAGAAGACATAGTCGCTCCCTGCCAGCGCCACGAACTCGCCGGCGGCCATTTTCTTCAGGTCGTAGTGCGCCGCCGCGCGGGCTTCTATCGCGTAGCTTTCGCGGTAGGCCCAGGGCCGGCCGATGATGGATATGAAGCCGGTGATCACCGCCACCACCACCGCGTACTTGAGCACCGACTCGAGGATGCGCAGCCGGCTGACCCCCGCCGCGTGCAGGGCGTACATCTCCGCTTCCTTGTACAGGCGGCCTATCGCCGACAGCACGGAAAAGAACAGCGCCGAGGGCAGCAACACCTCCAGCGCCACCAGCGTATTGAGGCCGACCAGCTTGAACGCGCTCACCATGGTGAGGTGGCCGTCGGCGGCAAGGCTCAGGTAGCGCGCCGCGGACCAGGCCACGAAAATGAGGATGAGAAGCGCCACACCGGCCAGCAGCGGCCGGCTGATTTCCTGGCTGACGTAACGATCGATGATCAAGGGTTGCGGGCTTCCTGGGGCATGCGGGGGGCATTGTAACCCAAGGTCGGGCCGTCTGGTTATTTAGGCCGCTTTGTCCCATAATTGCCCGCTTTTCGTGGGGCCCCCACCCCAGGAGCGAGGTTTCATGTTCAACCTGAGCGACGGCGTCAAGAAGGCGCTCATTCTGGCACCCACGCAGCCGCTGCCGGCGAAGGCGCGGGTGTCGTTGCGGCGTCGCTACCTCGCACAGCTGGAACTGGCCAAGGCACACAAGGCCGGCCTGATCATCATCGGTCACCCCAAGAGCGGCAACACCTGGCTCAAGGCGATGATCTCGCGCCTCTACCAGCTGCGCTACGACCTGCCCGAATCGAAGCTGATCAACACCGACGAATTCTCGCGCAAGTACCCCGAGATCCCGCGCCTGGCCGCCACCAACGGCTACTACAGCTACGAGGGCGAGGTGGGCAAGCTGCTCTCCCCGGGCGCGCCGGACAACCCGCTGCGCCACAAGCCGGTACTGTTTCTCGCCCGCAACCCCATCGACATCGCAGTGTCCTGGTACCACCAGTTCACCAAGCGCCAGTCGCGGGCCAAGCAGGAACTGATCAACCACTTCATCGACCACCCCATCGACCGCCACACCGTCGGCATGTGGGACTTCGTCCGCTACTCGGACATCGGCCTGCCCTGCCTGATCGACTACGAGAACCACTGGGCCCGCGCCGTCGGCGAGCTGGAGAACGGCCTGCTGGTGAAGTACGAGGAGTTGCGCTCGGAGCCGGTGCCCACCCTGCTGCGCATCACCCGCCTGATGGGCGAGCGGTTTACCGAGGAGGAAGTACGCGCCGCGGTCGAGTGGGGTTCCTTCGAGAACCTGCAGAAACTCGAGACCAGCGGCACCTTCTCCCAGGGCGGCATGAAGCTGGTCAACGCCAGCGACCCCTCCACCTACAAGGTGCGCCGCGGCAAGGTCGGCGGCTACCGGGAGGACTTCGAGCCCGCACAGGTCGCCGAACTGGAAGCCCTGGTACGGGACAACATCCTGCCGGAGCTCGGCTACTGCCAGGGCGACGCGGAGGCCTGAGATGCCGCCGCGCACCTGGGTCCTGCTCAGCGACAAGCGGGGCGACAACGGCCAGGTCGAGACCATCGTCGAGGCCCTGGACTGGCCGGTGGAGCACAAATTCCTGCAGATGAAGCCGCAATGGGTGCTCGGCAAGCCGCGCTACCGACCATCCCTGGACCACATCGACCTGACCCGCTCCGATCCCCTGGAAGCCCCCTGGCCCGACCTCATCCTCACCGTCGGACGGCGCCCCTCCATGGCCGCCCTGTGGGTGCGCCAGCAGTCCGGCAACCGCACGAAGATCGCCCTGGTCGGCAAGCCCTCCGGCCACATGAGCGACTTCGACCTGATCATCGCCAGCGCCGAAAACCAGATGCCGCCGCTGCCCAGCTTCATCCCCACCACGCTGCCGCTGATGCGCATCAAGCCGGAGGATGTCGCCGCCGAGGCCGAGGACTGGCAGGCGCGTTTCGCCGAACTGCCGAAGCCGCTGATCGCCATCCTGGTCGGCGGCGAGACCAACCCCTTTATCATGAACCGCGCGGTGGCCAAAGACCTCGTCGCCAAGGCGCGCTGGGTGGTCGAGGAACTCGGCGGCACCCCCTACCTCACCACCAGCCGGCGCACCACGCCGGAGGTACTGGAGGTGCTGCGCCGGGAACTGCCGCCGGAAGCGGTCTACTTCGAGTGGTCGCCCGACGCCCCGGACAACCCCTACCGCGCCCTGCTCGGCAGCGCCGACGGCTTTATCGTCACCGCCGACAGCATCTCGATGATGGTCGAGGTCATCTACCTCGGCAAACCGCTGGCCATCTTCCCTCTCCCGGGCGGCTGGCTGGGCACCCTCGACCAGGGGCGGCGCTCGCTGGCGCACTGGCTGTTCAACCCGCGGCGCGAGTCGGTTCTCGACCGCCTGCGCCTTGGCCTCGCACGTGTCGTCCACCACCTCGACTACTTCAAGATCCTCTCGGCCACCCGCGACTTCCGCGCCTTCCACCGCATGCTCGTGGATCGCGGGCTCGCGGTCTGGGCCGGGCAGCCCTTCCGCGAACCCTCGGGCGCGCTGCCCGATGATGTCGGCACCGTCGTCCGGCGCATCGAAGGCCTTTTCTGAGCGCTGCTTTGGGGCCCTCGCACGTACCGCTTTTCTAAAGCAGGCACGCTGTCGAACTCTTGCGTTATGGCGCTCCGAAGCCCCGGTCGCAGGCAGTGCAGGCCCCTTCGAAACGGCCGCTGCTCCGCTGTCGGACGTGGCCGCTGCGCAACTCGACCATTTTTCGCTGCGCGAAAAATCGGGACTCGAACAGTGCTCGCGGAAAGCCCCACGTCCGACAGCTCCGCAAAGCGCGGCCTGATTGTTTCGAAGGGGCCTGCACTGCCTGCGCCCTCCTGTCGGCGCACTTAAATCGCTCTGCGACGGCGCCTGGTTCGACGAGACCGGACACCCGAACCCACAATCCCGCTCGATCCAGGGCTTCGCTGCACAACACCCCTGCGAACAATCAGGGCGCCGCTTTCGATTTCCCCTGCTTCCGGGGGCTTTCTGCGAGCACTGTCCGAGTCCCAATTTTTCGCGCAGCGAAAAATGGTCGAGTTGCGCAGCAGCCCGGAAGCAGGGGAAATCGAGCGCCCGTTCGCAGGGGAGTCGTGCGGCGAAGCCCGGCTCTACGAAGCCGCAAGATTCGGAGTTCGGAGTTCGGAGTTCGGAGTTCGGAGTGCGGAGTGAAGAGGCTAGCCGGGAAGCGGCTCAGCGCATCCCCAGGACGTTCTTCATGAAGTGGGTGCCGAACCGGCTGATACGCTGTGCAGCCACCGCCAGCGGACTCTGGTCGAGATAGTTGATCTGCACCATCCGCCGCTCGCCGACAAAACGCGTATGCCCATGCCACGAGTGGTCAGTGCGGCGGAACGCGAGCAGCGTCCCGCCCAGCGGCGGCACCTGCGCGGCGTAGTCCTCGATGTCAGAGGGCGAGCGCAGCATGCGCAGCTGGCCATCCTCGTGGTTCCACTCCTCGTTGAAGTAGATGAGGACAGTGATCACCTTGCTCTTGTGATCCGTGTGGATGTTGCCGTCGGTGCGCTCGCAGAACTTGCGCACCGTGATCGTGGTGGGCATTTCCGTGAGGTCCATGTCGAACTTGCCGCTCAATTCGGCGAGGAACTCACCCTCGGCGAGTTCGGCCATGAGGGCCTCGAAGGCCGGGCCGTAGTTGAGGTTTTCGAGCACGTGGTTGGCGGCGGTGTCGATGGCCGGGTAGTCAACGTTGATGCGCGCGAGCGCCTCGGGACCGATGAATCCGGGTACGACCAGGAAGTCGAACGGGTCGGTCTGCAGGGGGGCTTCGTGGAGTGCGCTGAGGTTGATCATCGACATGCGCGCATTTTAGGACCGGGCCACTGGCCGGGCAAGCGCACTCTTGACCCTGCAGGATGTAAATAGTGCATTTTTTCGCCTGCCCGGCGGGATGCGACTTGGTGTCAATTACGGTATTATTCGCGCCCTTTCAAGACACCCTTCGAGGAATTCCCCGCACATGGCCGACACGGCACGGGCCGCAATGCGCATCCTGATCATGGCGCTCTGTTTCTGGCTGCCGGCCGAGAGCCGCAAGCGGCTGGAGCGCTGGTTGCGCGGTCGCGAGGAGTACAAGAAGCTCGAGCGCGCCGACTGGGTGCTGATGAGCTGGGGCAAGTCCGGCCGCACCTGGCTGCGGGTGATGCTGTCGCGGGCCTACCAGCTGATGGGCGGACTCGACGAGCGCGAGCTGCTGGACTTCGACAACCTCAAGCGGCGCGACCCGAAGCTGCCCGCGGTGTTCTTCACCCACAACAACTACCTGCGCAACTACACCGGCAACTGGGAGACCATGGAGCACTTCCAGGGCAAGCGCATCGTGCTGCTGGTGCGCGACCCGCGCGACGTGGCGGTGTCGCAGTTCTTCCAGTGGCAGTTCCGCATGCGGCCGAACAAGAAGTTTATCAATGACTACCCGCCCCACGGTTCCGATATCGGCGTGTACGACTTCGTCCTGGACAGGGACGCCGGCGTGCCGCGCATCGTCGATTACTTCAACGGCTGGGCGCGCGCGATTCCGGAACTGAAGGACGTGCTGGTAGTGCGCTACGAAGACATGCGCGCCGATCCGGGCGAGGTGCTGGCAAAGATTCTCGAGTTCACCGGCACCCCCGCCAGCGATGAGCAGGTGCGCGAGGCGGTGGAGTTCGCCGCCTATGACAACATGAAGAAAATGGAACAGGAAAAGTTCTTCAAGGGCAGCGGCGCGCGGGTCAAGCCCGGCGACAAGGACAACCCGCAGTCCTTCAAGGTACGCAAGGCCAAGGTCGGCGGCTACCGCGACTACTTCACCGACGAGCAGTGCGCACAGCTGGATACGCTCGTCGCGGAACTCGACCCGATGTTCGGCTACGGCGGAGCGCAATCGTGAAGATGACCTTCCAGACCCTGCGCCAGGGCCTGCAGACCCTGCGCAAGAAGCTCTCGCGCAGGTGGCTGCATTTCAGGATGCGCGGCCGGCCCGAGTCGGAGATTCTCGCCGAGGAGCGCAAGCTGCGCGGCGTCGAGCAGTTCGACAAGCTGCGCCGGGCGGACGTGGTCGTGGTCTCCTTCGGCAAGAGCGGCCGCACCTGGCTGCGGGTGATGCTCTCGCACCTGTTCCGGGTGAAGCACGGCCTGCCGGACAACGCCATCCTCAGCTTCGACAACTTCCACAACCTGGCGCCGGGCGTGCCGAAGATCTTCTTCACCCACGACAATTACATCAAGGACTTCACCGGCGACTTCGAGTCCAAGGAACCCTTCTACGACAAGCGCGTGGTACTGATGGCGCGGGACCCGCGCGACGTGGCCGTCTCGCAGTTCTTCCAGTGGAAGTTCCGCATCAAGCCCTCCAAGGTGGCGATCAACAACTACCCGCCCCGCGGCAGCGACATCAGCCTGTTCGATTTCGTCACCGGCGACAACGGCGGCAGCATGCAGGCGGTAGCGGATTACCTCAACCTGTGGGCGAGCGAGTCGGGCAAGGTGAAGGATTTCTTCCTGCTGCGCTATGAGGACCTGCGCGCGACGCCGAAGGAAAAACTCACCGAGTTGCTGGAATTCATGCAGGTCGATGCGAGCGAGGCGAACATCGACGCCGCGGTCGAGTACTCGTCGTACGAGAACATGAAGAAAATGGAAAGCCAGTCCACCTTCAGGCTCGCCGGCGGCCGCATGATGCCCCGCGACAAGGACAACCCGGACAGCTACAAGGTGCGCCGCGCGAAAGTCGGCGGTTACCGCGACTACTTCACCGACGAGGAAGTGGAGCGCATCGACGCGCAGCTCGCCGCGACCCTGGACCCGCTCTACAGCTACCGTTAACTACCGTTGATCCCGGGTCGCGCCGTCCCCGGCGCGCCCGCTTCCCCACACCCACCGACCTGGCGCTAATCAGGCGACCAGCTTCAGCGCGTCCGGGCGCAGGTGCCCGCGCTGGATCTCGTCCTGAAGCTGCGCTTCGGTAAGATCCCCCGCCTCCAGGCACTCGCGCACCAGGCCGAAGAAGAACTTCTCCTGGTTGGGGTCCGGGTGGGCCGAATAGGTACCCGCGAACTTGTAATCGCCGAACAGCGCGCGCCGCGCGCGGCGCAGCCAGTGGCGCGGCGGGAACAGCTGGAAAGTGTCCGCCGGGCGGAAGTCGATCTTCAGGCCGGTCTTCCAGGGCTGGGTATAGCGCTTGGTATTGTGCAGCAGCTTGGTCTCGGGCGTGAGGTGGTCGAAGTCGTTCCACTCGTTCTCGATCACGCTGATCGTGGCGGGATCCTCGAGCTTCAGCGAGACCCAGTCCATGTAGTCGCGCGACGGCCTGCCGCCACCGGGAGGCTCGAACATCGCCGAGAAATTCTCCTCGAAGCGCCAGTGCTGCAGCTTCGCGCAATCCAGCAGCATGACGCTGCTCGCCCAGGCTCCCTTGCGCCCCTTGCGTCCGGACTTGGGCCGGCAGGCGATGGCGGCGCCGCCCATATCGCGGGACAGCAGTTCCCAGATGTCGCCCTGGGCGAACACGTCCGGGTCGGTGACCACCGCCCTGCCCTGGTAGCCCATCAGCTCCGGGGGAGCAAAGCGCAGCGGCGTGAAGGATTGCAGGTCGCTGTTGACCCAGGGTCGCATCTCCCCGTCGCGCAGGTAGCGCTGCCCCTCGCGCTCGAGCATGCAGGGGAAATCCTCCACCTCGATGAAGCGCACGTCGAATGCATCGGCGTGGGCCGAGTTCCTGCGCAGGGAGTAGCGGCTGACGATCGCGCCGAGTTTCTGCTTCTGGTTGGTATGAATAAAAACCGTGGGTTTCAAAGCGTTTTCCCGCAAGCCAGTTGTGCGGTAGTGTAGCGCAGCAGCCACCGCCGATAAATCGTACGGCGCGGCAGGAAAAGGGGAAATCGTGCAGCAAAACTCGCCCACCGTCTGGTGCCTGCTGGGCCGCAAGGCCGGGGACAACACCCAGGTCCGCGCCCTGGCCGGCGCGCTGGGCTGGCCCTTCGAGGAAAAATCCATCCAGGCCCGGCCCTGGGAACTGCTGGTGCACCTGGGGCCCCCGGCGACCCTCGCCGGTATCGACCCCGGCAGCTCGGACGCGCTGGTGCCGCCCTGGCCGGACCTCGTCATCACCGCGGGACGGCGCAACGAGCCCGTCGCGCACTGGATCCGGGAACGCTCTGGCGGCCGCTGCAAGCTGGTGCATATCGGCCGCCCCTGGGCGCCGCTGGAAAGCTGGGACCTGATCGTCACCACGCCGCAGTATTTCCTGCCCCGGCGCGACAACATCCTGCACAACCAGCTGCCGTTGCACGCGCTTGCGCACGAACAGTTGCACCAGGACGGCGAGCGCCTGCTGCTGCGGCTGGAGCGGTTGCAGCATCCCTGGCTGGCGGTACTGGTGGGCGGCGACAGCGGCCGCTTCGTGTTCACCGCGGACAAGGGCGCGCGCCTGGGCCGCCTGGCGAATGCCCTGGCCCAGGCGGCTGGCGGTTCACTGCTGGTCAGCGACAGCCCGCGCACGCCGGCGGCGGCGAGCCAGGCCCTGCAACGGGAACTTACCGTGCCGCACTTCAGCTACCACTGGGGAGATGCCGGCGAAAACCCCTATCGCGGCATGCTGGCCCTGGCGGACGCCTTCATCGTGACAGGCGAGTCCATGTCCATGCTCGGCGAGGCGGCGGCCATGGGCAAACCGCTGTTTATTTTCGACACCGGCGACGGCGACACGCCCTGGTGGCGTCTGGCGCACAACTACCGCTACAAACCGCTCAGCCACCGCCTCGCCATGCGCCTGGGACCCGAGCGCATGCGGCGGGATGTGGGCAACATCCAGACGCGCCTGGTGGAGGGCGGGAACGCCCGCTGGCTGACGGAGGAGTCCATCGACCTGGCCGCCACGAGCCTTGCGACAAACCGCGAAAACCCGGCGCCGACGGACGACCTGGCCGGACGGGAACTGCAGCGCGCGGCGGACTGCGTCATACAACTGATGGCGCAGCCAAAACGCCAATAGTATGGTATTTTCCCGCCTGCCAACGTTCGCTGTCATTCGGGGCCCATGACAATAATAAGCAAATCACGCAAGTTCCTGCTCGACGGCGGAATCCTCTATCTGTACGCGCTGTTCGTCGCCGGCTACTTCGTGTTGCCCATGGCGGCCGGGCACCGGCGGCTGTTCTACCTGCTGCTGATGCCGGCCATCGCCCTGTTGTGGCGGGAACTGTACGCCTTCTACCGCCGCAATGCCCTGGCCTGGCTGGTCGTCGCCTACACCGGCTACATGATGAGCAGCCTGGCGTGGACTGAAAACTTCAGCGCAACAGGCGCCATTAGTGCGCTCTGGTACAGCCTGTGCGTGCTCGGCTTCGTCTTCCTCAGCGGATACGTTTGGGTGCGCTATCCAGTGCGCTTCGACGTATTGCAACGCTACGCCCTGTGGCTGGCGGCAGGCGCCGCCATACTCTCCATCGTCGTCTTCTACTGGCACCACCCCTTTCCCCAGGCGCGCCTGCTGCCGCTGGGCGTCATGCACGACCCCAACGAGAGTGGCGCCGTCTACGGCATGTTCCTGGTCGGCGCACTGTTCCGGCTGGTGGCGGCCCAGCAGCGCCGCGAGCGCCTGATCTGCGCCGCGGCGGCCATAATCCTGCTGGCGCTGGTGCTGTTCACGCAGTCGCGCACCGCGCTGGCGGCGGTGTGCGCCTCGCTGCTGGTGCTGATGGGTTACCGGGCGCTGGGCCTGATCATCGTCGCCGGCGCCGCCAGCTGGGCCCTGCTGGCCTCCAACGAGGCGCTGTGGAGCGCGCGGGTACTCACGCTCTCCTACCGGCCGGGAATCTGGGAGCAGGTGCTGGAGACCGCCAGGGCGCACCTGTGGTTCGGCCAGGGCTACCTGGTGGAGACTGCGGTGCACGCCTACAACAAGGTGTTCAGCCACGCCCACGACAGCTATCTCGCCTCGCTGCGCGATGGGGGGCTGGTAGGGCTGGCCCTGTTGCTGGGCGTGCTGGGGCTGGCGGCCTGGTGGGCCTGGCAGTTGCGCTCTCGCTTCGGCGAACGGATCTACTTCACCCTGCTCGTCTACGCGGCGACCTGCATCAGCATGGACTTCGACCGCCTGCTGGTGCAACCGAAGGAGCTCTGGCTGTTCTTCTGGCTGCCGGTGGCGCTGGTCATGGCCAGCTGGGGCAAATACCGCCAGTATCCCCGCCAGTTCGCCCGCGGCAAACCCGCCCCGTAGGAGCCTGCTACGCAGGCGATCACAGAGATTCGCTATGGCCCGTGGAACGGGCTCCTACAGGGGCGATCGAGGCTGCAGGAGCGCGCTCCGCGCGCGATCGCCTGCGTAGCAGGCTCCTACGGGGCATGATCGCGCGCGGGGAGGTTGTCAGGCGGCTTTTTCCAGGTCGCTGAGCGGATGCAGCGGCGCCGGAGGCAGGTCCGGGGTTTTCGCCAGCACTTCGAAGGCGTCGTGACGCACATGGTTCTGCGCCATTTCCGCGCGCAGGAAATCCTCGGTCAGCTCGCCCTTTTCCAGGCACTCCTTCAGCAGGCCGAAGAAGAAACGCTCCTGGTTCTTGTCCGGATGCGGCTTGTAATTGCCGAGGAAGGCGTACTCGCCGAACAGCTTGCGGCGGGCGCGCAACACCCATGCCGCCGGCGGAAACAGGCGGAAGCGCTCGGAGGGACGCCAGTCCGTCGGCAGGCCGGTCTTCCACGGCTGAGTGCGGCGGCGCGTGGTGTGCAGCATCTTGGTCTCGCGGGTGAACTTGTCGAAGTCGTTCCACTCCGGCTCGAAGAACCCGATGCTGTCGCGATCCTCTTCCTTCAGGCAGACCCACGGCTGGTAGTCCTGGGTGAAGTCGAACATCGCCTCGAATTTCTTTTCCGCGTCCCAGTGGGTGAGTTGCGCGCAGTCCAGCAGCATCACCGAGCTGGCCATGCACTTGTCGACCAGGCCCTTGGGGCCGGAGCGCATGCGGCACATGATGGCCTTGCCGCCCATGTCGCGGCTGAGCAGTTCCCAGATGTCGGTGGTGGCGAAGATGTCCGGGTCTATGACCACGGCGCGGCCTTCGAAACCCATCAGCTTCGGCGGCATGAAACGGGTCGGGGTGAAGGATTGCAGGTCGTCGTTGAGCCATACGCGCTTGACCCCGTCGCGCAGGTATTCCTGGCCCTCGTGGGCGGCGAAAAACGGGAAATCGCGGGTGTCCAGAAGCTGGACGTCGAACTTGTCGTTGTTGCTGGAATAGCGGCGCAGGGCGTAGCGCGCGACGACCGCGCCGGTGATTTGCTTGTGGTTTGTCTGGATGTAGACGCAGGCTTTCATGGCTTCGCTGCAGTGCTGGAAACGAGGCTGCAACTATAAAGGAATCGCCCTGCCTTTGCCATTTGCCGAGGAGTCCGGCGCTTGATGCAGGACAAGCTTTCAGCCGCTGTAATAGTTGATGCCGCGGCCGGTGATACTGCTGTAAACCACCCCGCTGGATTTGGCCAGGCGGTACAGGTGGTGCATGAACGCACCCCGGGAGAAGATGGAAAAAGGCAGCATAATCAATGAGATGGATAGCTTACCCAGGGCGGTGGCCACCAGCTTCAGGCGCCGGCGGCGGTCGCCGTGGGAGCCCGCCATGTTGACCCGGGAGCAGCCGTTCTTGAAACCCCGGCGGAACAGGCCACGCATGGTGTAGCGCTCCGCTTCGTGATTTCTGCGGATCACCGAGTGATCGGCGCAGGCCAGGGTCGCGCCCTGCTCCTGGGCGCGGATGAAGAAGTCCTTGTCCTCGCCGCCGATAAAGCAGAAGGCATGGTCGAAGATCGGACCGGAGGCGCCCACCCGCTCCAGGATGGAGCGCGTCGCCAGCATGTTGCAACCGGAGGCGAAGTCGGGCAGGCCGTAGCGGCGGTGCTTCTTGGTCTCGCTCTTGTGCTTGCCGGGGGAGCGAAAAATACCCGACTCCCGCGCCCACTCGGGCATCTGTTCGTCCAGTACCCAACTGCCGAAGACGAGATCGGCGCCGGTGGCGGATTGCTGCTCCAGCAGGCGCAGCAGCCAGTCGGGACGCGGCAGGTCGTCGTCGTCGATAAACGCGAGGAAATCCGCACCGCGTTCCAGCGCCACGGTAACCGCGCGGTTGCGCGCATAGGTGAGACCGGGTTGCGGCTCCTCGGCGTAAAACAGGCCGACGGGAAGCTCGGCGGCGGCGCGTTCGCAGACTTCGCGGGTCCGGGGATTGGGGCGGTTGTCGATGATGACCAGTTCCACCTGCCGCGGGTCGATGCCGGCGAGTTCGATGTCGCGCAGCGAGTCGAGCAGGGTGGACAGCGCGTCGGCGCGATCGTGGGTGCAGACGCAGATCGCGATTCGGGACGGCTTGATGGCGGAGGCTGCGGTCATCGGGCTCTCTTAATCTACTTTTTGACCTTATCGAAAAATACCGCGGCGGTAGAGATCCCAGAAGAACCCCCACAGGAAAATCAACGGCGCCCGCCTCACCCGGTCCGGGATGACAATCTCCTCACCGGAGTGCCGCTCCAGTTTCCACGCGATATAGTCCAACCCTCCTTCAAACGTGAACAGTGCCTTCAGCAGGCGCAGGACAGAGAACAATTTTCCCTGCACCCTGCGCACCATCCATGCGCCGCGGCAAAGCCGGCGCCGGCTGCCGGTGGCTTCACACCGGTAGTGCAACTGCCCGTGCAAATCATACACCACAAACGGAAAACCAAGCGAATCGGCATGTTGACGGCTGAGCCCGGCAAAAAATTCACGGGAGGTCTGCGCCAGCTCGTTGGCCCGGCCCTTGCGCTCGGTGCGCAGCTCTGTGGAATAGCTCAGCGCCAGCGCATTTTCCCACATCGAATCCACTGCCCCCTCCGGCGGCAGGGCGGGCAAGGCATTGCGCAGCAGGGTGCGCGAAGCGTGCAACAGGCAGGCTTCCACCGCGACCCGCGTGCCCGTGTCGCGACTGTAGACCACCCGGGTGGGCTGGGCGAAGCGGCCCCAGATATAGGACTCGAACCAGGCCGGCGAGCAGCCGCGACGGAAGTCGCGCAGCGAGATCACCGTGACCTTGCTGCGCAGCACCTTGCCCTCGCCGCGCTGTTCCGCGTAGAACACGTTTGGCGGAAGCACCCAGTTGGCCGCCGCCAGCAGCCCCGTGCCGTAGGCGGCGCGGTAACTGTCACAGACCAGGTAAAGATCCAGCAGGCCATCGTAAAGATCGCCGGAGCGCAGGCAGGAACCGTAAAGCAGGATGCTGCCTATGGCGTCCCGGTGGCGCTGGCGCAGCGAGTCCAGCAGCGCCGCGAACAGCGGGTCCGCCGCGGGATCGGGACCGTGTACTTCGGGATAGACGCTCACAGCCGCAGGAACTCCAGCGCAGGGCTGGCGCTGACCTCGACGGGCCCGGTCGGCGCGAGAATCTCGCCGTCCAGGTTGAGCTTGCCGGCGACGTCCATGCGCAGGCGCTCCACGCGCCAGCTGTGGTAGCCGGCCGCCGGTGTGGCGTTGCGGTTGGCGCGGCCGCGCAGGATGGAGACGAAGGTCGTGGCGAACCGGCTGCAGCGGCTTTCGATCAGGGTCACGCCCAGCGCCGCGGCGCCCTCGCCCCAGAACGGGCGCATGCCGAAGGCCAGGCGCTGCAGGCTGCTGATGGCGAGAATCAGCATGTCGAAGCGGCGCGGCTCACCGCCCAGGCTGATCTCCACCGCCACCGGCTGGCGGAACCGGGGGTCGTTGCGCAGCACGCCCCAGGCGGTGCGCGCGGTGCCCAGCGCAAGGCTGAAATCGTCGCGCAGGCCGCGCGAATGCAGTTGCTGGTGGGCGTAGTCCGTACCCTGGATAATCGCCCCGGCGCCGAGGAACATGCCGTAGCGCGGCGGCTCGCCGGGACCGGCGTCCACGCGGATCAGGCTGCGGCGCTGGTAGCTGCCCGCCTCGCGCGATCCTTCGCACCAGTTGCAGAACCGGTCCACTGCCTTTTTCAGGGAACCGCGCACACCGACATCGCCCGCGTTCATGTTGGCGGTGCCCGCCGGCAGCAGGACGATGACCGGCGCCCGTTCGAAGGGCGGGTTCTCGAGCATCTCCCCGAGCACCGCGGAGCAGGTGCCGTCGCCGCCATTGATGGCCAGCACGCCGACGTCGCGGGCGGCCATTTCCGCCAGGGCGGCGGGAATCTGGGCGGCGGACTCGGTGACGATGTGATGGACGCCAGGGGTGCGTTCGATGCGCTGCCGGATGCCCTCGAAGTGGTCGCGATTGTGGCCGCTGCGGGGGTTGCTGATCACACCCACCGCCGGGCGCGCATCACTCATCGACGGAGCTGCGCAGCTGGACACTGCGCAAATCGATACTGGCCTTGCCGATCCGCGGCGCGGCGCCGCGCATCTCCAGCGGCAGGCCGGAGTCCGCGTCGAACAGGATGGTGATCTCGCCGAGCAGGCCGAACAGGCTGAAGTCGGGGTCGTCCTCCGGCGTGCCGAGCGGGCTCACCCCGAGTGTCACCTGCCGGGTTTCGCGCTCGCCCGTGACATGCCCCGCGCCGCCGGTTTCGGTGTAGTCCACAGCGATCGCCGGGCCACGGGCGGCGCTCATATGCACCCGGTAGAAATTGAAATCCGTCTGCACTGCCACTGCCGCGGAATCGCCGCAGGCAAGGCGGCCGGCGAGCAATAACAGGGCATAGCTGTCGGTCAGCGGCAGTTTCCCGAGCGCCGACGGATAGGGAATCTCGCGGCGGCTGCTCACGGTCCATTGTGCCGGCGCGGCTGCGGCATCCTCACCCGGCTCACGGCGCAGGCGCAGGATGTGCCCCGGCAGGTACTGGTAGGACTTGGCGCGCTGGTCGCGGCCGCTGCTGACCCGCCAGCGCTCGACCAGGGCGCCGCTATCGGCCCGCAGGGTGAGGTCCACCCGCTCGGCATTGCTGGCCACCGAACTCTCCACGTGCAACAGCCAGGCGCCCGCCGGTTGCGGGGCCGTGTCCAGTCGCAGTTGCGAGCGTGCGGTGAGCCCGTAACCGCTCTGCTCGAATTCCAGCGCCTGCCAGGAGGGCAGCTCTGCGGCCCCGCAGGCCGCCGCCAGCAGGGCGCCGGCGAGCAGCATTGCCGCGCGCTGTGCCAGACCGTCGAATAAATGGGCCAATCCCATAAATTTCAATCACTTGCGGTAAATCAGTGCGACAAAATAGCACAGAACATTGCCTTTTGTCCGAGCTTGCCCTAGTTTCCGGAACGATTACCACTACCCGCTCCCATCCCATGCCAGAACCCGCTGCAAGCGCACCGCCCGGGGCTGAAACGCCGGCCCTGGCCGCGGGCGACATCCACCTCTGGCTGTGCCACCACACCCGGGTCGGGAGTTCCGACGCGCTGCGGCGGGAGTTGCTGTCGCGCTACACCGGTACCGCGCCCGGCGACTGGCGCTTCGAGCGCGGCGAGTGGGGCCGGCCGGCCCTCGTCGACCCGCCGCGCCCGCTGGATTTCAACCTCAGCGACAGCGGCGAATGGCTGGCCTTCGGTATCTCCGCGGGAGCGCCCATCGGCGTGGACCTGGAACAGCGCAAGGCGCGCCGGGACGTGATGCGGCTGGCGCGGCGCTTCTTCCACCCGGAGGAGATTGCCGCGCTGGAGGCGGCCGCCAGGGACGAGCGTGAAGCGCTCTTCTACCAGCTGTGGACGCTCAAGGAAGCCCATGTGAAATGCCGCGGCCTGGCGCTGCCGCCGCTGCTGCAAGAGGTGGGGTTCACAGTGGAAAACACGGCACTGGGTACAGCGCTCATCCGGCGGATAGCCGCCAGCGGCGACCAATCCCACTATCGCCTGCTCGCGCCCCTGCCCGGTTACAGCCTGGCGGTGAACTGGATCGACCCCGCGGGGCCGGCCAGCGTCCGGCTCCTGTGGTACCGGCCACACAGCACCCGGCCGCCCCTGTAGGAGCGCGCTCTGCGCGCGATCGCCCCTGTAGGAGCCCGCTACGCGGGCGATCGCCTGCATAGCAGGCTCCTACAATGCAGGCGATCGCGCGCAGGGCGCGCTCCTACAGGCGCATCGCGGCAATGCCCGGCATTTTACAGGCTGAGCACTTTCTCCCCGCGGGAGATTCCCGCCACGCCCGAGCGCACCACTTCAAGGATATCCACCTCGGCCATCGCCGCGACGAAGGCGTCGAGCTTGTCCGAGGTGCCCACCAGCTGGATGGTGAACACGTTGGGCCCCACATCGACGATCTGCCCGCGGAAGATATCCGTGGTGCGCTTGACCTCGTCCCGCGCCATGCCCTGGGCGCGCACCTTGATCAGCATCAGGTCGCGCTCGACGTGGGCGCCGTCGGACAGGTCCACCAGCTTGACCACGTCCACCAGCTTGTTCAGCTGCTTGGTGATCTGCTCGATGTGCAGGTCGTCGCCGATGGTGGTCAGAGTCAGCCGCGACAGGGTCGGGTCGTTGGTCGGCGCCACGTTCAGTGTCTCGATGTTGTAGCCGCGCTGGGAGAACAGCCCGACCACCCGGGACAGTGCGCCCGGCTCGTTTTCCATCAGGATAGAAATGATCCGGCGCATGTTCAGGTCCTCTCGTTCTTGCTGAGCCACATGTCTTTCATGGAGCCGTTGGGCGCCACGTGCATGGGGTAGACGTGTTCCATGCGATCGACGAAGACATCGAGGAATACGGTGTGGTCCTTCAGGGCGAAAGCTTCGTCCATCGCCGCGTCCAGGTCCTCCAGTTTCGTCACCTGCATGCCGACGTGGCCGTAGGCCTCGGCGAGCTTGACGAAGTCCGGCAGGGAATCCTCGTAGGTGCTGCCCGAGTAGCGGCCCTCGTACTGCATGTCCTGCCACTGCTTGACCATGCCCAGGTAGTTGTTGCGCAGGTTGATGATCTTCACCGGCGTGTTGTACTGCTTGCAGGTGGAGAGCTCCTGGATGTTCATCTGGATGCTGCCCTCGCCGGTGACACAGGCCACATCGATGTCGGGAAACGCCAGCTTCACGCCCATCGCCGCCGGCAGGCCGAAGCCCATGGTGCCGAGGCCGCCGGAGTTGATCCAGCGGCGCGGCTGGTCGAAGCGGTAGTACTGGGCGGCGAACATCTGGTGCTGGCCCACGTCGGAGGTGACGTAGGCGTTGCCGCCGGTGGCGCGGTACAGGCTTTCGATCACCTGCTGCGGCATGATCTGCTCGCTCTGGCCGTAGCGCCGGCCGGTGAGCAGGCCGTGGGCGTCGCGCCACTCGTCGATCTGCTTCCACCAGCGTGCCAGGGCGCCGCTGTCCGGCTGCTCCGGGTCTTTCTCGCGCAGCTCGTCGACCTGCGCCTGCAGCTCCGCGAGTACCGATTGCACCGGCCCTACGATGGGGATATCCGCCGCCACCGTCTTGGAGATGGAGGCCGGGTCCACGTCGATGTGGATGATCTTGGCGCCGGGGCAGAACTTGGCCACGGTGTTGGTGACGCGGTCGTCGAAGCGCGCGCCCACCGCCAGGATCACATCGGAGTGGTGCATGGCCATGTTGGCTTCGTAGAAGCCGTGCATGCCCAGCATGCCGAGGAACTGGCGATCGGTGCCGGGATAGGCGCCCAGGCCCATCAGCGTGTTGGTTACCGGGTAGTTCAGGCTGCGTGCGAGGTGTGTCAGCAGTTCGCTGCCCTCCCCCTGCACCACGCCGCCGCCGGCGTAGATCACCGGGCGCTTGGCACCCAGCAGCATGCGCGCCGCTTTCTTGATCTGGCCGGTGTGACCGCGCTGTGCCGGGGCATAGGAGCGCAGCTTGATCGACTCCGGGTAGTGGTACTCGAACTTCTCGTCGGGCCGCGTGCAGTCCTTGGGAATGTCGATGACCACGGGACCGGGGCGCCCGGTGGAGGCGATGTGGAACGCCTTCTTGATCATGACCGGGATGTCCTCGGCCTTCTTCACCATGAAGCTGTGCTTTACCACTGGCCGGGAGATGCCGAGCATGTCGGTCTCCTGGAAGGCGTCCTGGCCGATCAGGTGGGACATCACCTGGCCGGAGAGCACGACCATGGGAATGGAATCCATGTAGGCGGTGGCGATGCCGGTAATGGCGTTGGTAGCGCCGGGGCCGGAAGTCACCAGCACCACGCCGGTCTTGCCGGTGGCGCGGGAATAGGCGTCCGCCGCGTGGGTGGCCGCCTGCTCGTGGCGCACCAGGATGTGCGGCACCTTGCACTCTTCCTTGAACAGGGCGTCGTAGATGTGCAGCACGGCGCCGCCGGGATAGCCGAAAATATATTCAACGCCCTCGTCCTCGAGCGCGCGCGCAATCATTTCACCGCCGGATAAAAGATCCACAGCAATACTCCTTCGAAAGTGCCCGATGCGTAACCCTCACCGGCACATTCCAGTCATTGTGTGGACGAAGCGAGAACGGATACCTGGAACCGGCACCCGGCTGGCCACGCCACCCCCTTGTCGACCTGGATACACTTCGCGACCTGCCCCCGGGAGAGAGGCTCCTCAGGGAATATCGATCACGAACCCGTGTATCGGTCGCCCTGCGGGGTAGCGCAGTGTCTGGCCATCGACCGGACCCATGCGGTGCCGGACGACTACGGGACTCGCAGGCAGCTGTACTGAATAATCGGATCAGCACAGTGGGCCAGAGGCCGAGGGTACTCGACGTTAGCCGTTGCCACTTGCAAGACCCGGGCAATCTATGCCCGGGGCGGCGCAATGTCAACCGGGTGCAGCACCGATACGTGAGTAATCGGCACTTTTCCCGAGCTTCTGGTTTGCGCACTATTGCAATCGTCTTATACTCGGGATTCCCATAAAAATTAGGGGCTTATAGCGTGAAAACAGGTTTTGCCAGGGCCGCGGCACTCGCCGCCCTGTGTCTTGTGGGAATCCAGGCAGTCCAGGCCGGCAACCTGTACCGCTGGAAGGACGCCGACGGGCATATGGTGGTCTCCGACCGTCCGCCGGAAACCGGCATCCAGTACGAGACGATCTCCACCAGTTCCAGCCTGGTTCACAACGTGGACGAGGAAACTGCCCCGGCGCCGGCGGCGCAGTCCAGGCCCGCGGCCGCGAGCAACACGAAAGCCGAAGAGCCCGAACCCGCATCCAAGAGCACGGTGTACGAGAAAAACCCGGACTACTGCAAGGCTGCCCGTGAAAATCTCAAGGTTATCGAAAGCGCCCCACGCATCCGCATGCCCGGCAAGGACGGTGAATTGCACTACCTCACCGACGAGGAGCGCGAGCAGCAACGACAGCAGAACCTGGACGTGATCAAGGCGCACTGCGATTGAGTGTGCGCGGAGGAATAGTTATGGCAGCTCGAAAATGGCAGGTCCTGTTCGCTGCCGGCGGTTTTTGCCTGGCGACCTGTGTGCCGGGTACGGCAATCGCCGGTGAAGCCCAGTACCGCTGGACCAACGAACGGGGCTCTGAAGTGTACAGCGACCGACCGCCGCCCGCCGGCACCGACTACGAGGTAGTCAAATCCGGTACCGGGTTGAAACGGGTCGTACCCGGCAGCGAAGGCGCGGTGCCCGCGACGGTGGAGCCCTCCGTGGGTAACGAATTCACCCAGGTCGATGACGGCGAGGCCAAGCGCAGCAAGAAAAACCCCGAATTGTGCGAGCGCGCGAAGACGGACCTCGAGACTCTCAGCGGCGACCAGAAGGTGCAGGTGCGCGACAAGCAGGGAGAATTGCGCTTCCTCAGCGACGAGGAAATCCTGGTAGAGCGCGCCAAGACCGAGGCGCAGGTCAAGGTCTACTGCCCCTGAGCCAGGGAGCGATCAGGGGCAACCCGTCGTTAGCGTATCCACCCGGGGACGCCCGGACAACGAGATAGCAACCCGCTTTTCCTCGATACCCTCGGTCGGCGACTGTTGGCAGATCTTGAAATTCGCCACCGCGCTGGCGATGCCCGAGGGATTGAATTCCATCGTCTCGAATCCCGCGCTGGACAGCTCGAACATCACGAATCCCGGCTGCATCGAGTCCTGGTGACGGATCACCGTATCGTTGGGGTCGATCACGATCCAGCCCTGCTGCCAACTGCCCGCGCCGTTGCAACTGCTGCCATTGCTGCTCGCGCACAGGCGCACGGTGGCATCGCGCTTGATCGCCTCGCTGCGCGCGAGGTAGACACTGCTCACCAGTTCGTTGGCGTAGGTTTTAAGCCGCGTCCGCTGCATCAGCGTCGAGAAACCCGGTACCGCGATGGCCGCGATGATGGCGATGATCATCAGCACGATCATCAACTCGGTGAGCGTGAAACCCCGCATCCGGCCGCGTGGCCGCGGCTGCCGTCCTGTCATTCGTATCATCCTGAGCATGGCTAGTCCGGGACCTTATCGATATTCCAGAATACGCGGCTGCGCGGCTGGGTCCAGGTGATACCGCCACCGACCTTGCCGGTGCCGATGGGAGAGCCCTCGTCGCCGCAACCCATACAGAACTTGTAGGGCTCGCCGTCGATAAGCACTTTACCGGCCACAGGCGTCGGCACCAGGCCGCCGCCGAGGTACTCGATGGTGTCGCCGTTGGCGTTGGCGTAGTTCACCTGGTAGGCGGTTGCGGTACCGTATTGCGCCGCGCAGGCGCCCGCCTGTGCCGGGATATGGGTGCTGAAATTCACGATGTTATCCAGCGTGATGGCGCCGGTCACCACCTGTTCCTGGCTGCGCATCGGCAGCTTCCAGCCCCACTGGTCGATCACCGTGGTGGGATCGTAGGCAGCGCCGGTTGCGACCGTGGTCAATGTATCCATGCACACCAGGTCAGTGTTGCTGCAGGAGTATTCCGAGTTGGCGGAATCGTCCAGCCATGCGGGTTGCAGGGGAGAATCCACCAGGAAGTAGAAGTAGTTCTGCACCGCGGTAGTGGCGCTGTAATCCGTCAGCGGCTTCTCGCGGTCACCGGAGCCGAGCAGCACACCGAAGACGTCGGTCGTATCGGGAATGCGGATCACGTCCGGGCCGAACAGGAACTTGCGATTGTTCGTGCAGCTGGCAACCGTGTTGCAACCGAGCGAGGCGATCTTGGTCATCACCCAGGTATCCGGCGCATTGGTGCCAATGGGTACGATGTCGTTGGGATCGTTGCTCACACCACCGGAAATCCGGTAGATATTGCCGCCGGTGTCCGCCGCGTAGGCAAAGCGGAGATTCGGGTTGTTGTCGGAGACAGGCACCAGGGTCACGTCGCCGGGAACACTGCGGTCGGTGTCGAAGTACTTGAGAATATCGCCGCTGACCGCGTCGATCACGTAGATGCGATTGCCGATCTTGACGTGCGGGCTGGCGCAGGAGTTGTCGGCAGTCGTACCGTTATCGTCGTCCTCGCAGGGATCGTATCCGCCACCCATGATGATGATCGGGTCCAGGATGCTGTCGCTGTCGGGGTCGTACCCGGCAGCGTAAGTCAGGTTCATTTTCGACCAGGATTCACCCAGTACCGCCCAGTCACTGACGGTGTCGGTGTCCGAGTCGTCAAAGGTACAACCGGTGCCGCCTGTTGCGTTCGGGCAGCCGATTTTCCAGTTGAGCGCCGGCGCGTCCTTGGTGGTGATATCGAAAGAGTAGAGCATCCTGCCGCCACGGCGCATGCCGGCAAACAGCAGGCGCTTGTCGACCACAGCGTCGCCGTTCGTGTCGAGCTCGTAGGCCGAGAGCGGGCCGTCCATGCCGTAATCCTTCTCGGTGCCGGGACTGCCCATACCCTCGGTCGGTCCGGAGGCCGGGAACTTGATGTACTCGGTATTGACCCGCTGGCGCCTGATCTTGCTGAAGAACTCCGGCGGCATGAAGGCCCAGAATTCGTTGCCGGCAATCGTGGATCCCTGTGTGCCGCTCTGGTTACCGTTGATCGCCCGCAACATGCCGTCGTTGGCGCCGTAGAATACGACGACCTGCGGATTGTTGGGATCGCCGGCGTAGTCCATGGCCACGGGCTGTGAGTGCACCACGTCCGCGTGCACCGAAGGACGCATCTCGTTGGTGGTGCCGTCGGCATCCTCGTCGTCGACGTCGTAACCGATGGCCCACGAGATCATTTCATCACGGTCGGTGGCGTCATTGGCATCGAGCGTCGCCATGTCGATATCGGTGTTGGTGGTGGCAAAGTCGATCAATCCCGTCCCTGCACCGGTGCTGTTGCAGGTGGCAAGGTCCTTGTCGCAGGTCAGTACGTTACGGCTTCCGGGGCCGGTGCTACGCAGCACGTAGGCCTGCGCACCCTTTTCCACGATGTTGCCATCCGGGGTGTTGGACACCGCGGCCGCGCTCACGCAGTTCTGCACCGGATCGTTGTCCGCATCCCCGTCGCTGAGCAGGTAGGACCAATAGGTATCCGCTACCGTCGGCGTCCAGAAACTGCGGGCACAACCCTGTACGAAGCCGCCATTCTCGGTGTTGGTGGTATCGATGAGTGGTACGCCATCGGCGTCGACGGTCTGCAGGTCGGAGCCGCCGAGCAGGCCGATCTTGTACTGCTTGAGGTTGCCCGCCCAGCGCGGCAGACCCTTGGCGTCGGGGCGGAACATACCCACGAACACCTGGTTGAGGAAGGTACTCTGCTGGTTCGCGGCGGCGGGCAGTGCCACCGAGGCGAACACCGAGTTGCGCGACAGGATGCCACGGAACGCGTCCTCGAGGCTCAGCGCAAAACTGTTGGGATCGAAAGCGGTGGAGCAGAGGTTGTAGTAGTTGCCACCGCCATGCGTCGCCGACATGCTCTTCATCAGCTCGCTCCAACCGCCGTTGGCGTTATTGCCGCACTGGCTCGCATTGTTGACGATGTTCACGTCAATCGCATAGGTCGACACCTTCACCGGCGCGTCCTTGTTCATATAGTAGGCCCACTCGTCCGCGAGGTTGTCCTCGGAGCCGGAGGGGTTCAATTCAAATGTGGGTCCGCCACTGGACGCGTAGGACCCCACGTTCGGCTGGGCAAGGAGCAGGTTGCGCGCCTCGGTATTGTCCGCCGAGGAATCCTGCGCCGGCCCGTTGCCGATGAAGATAATGAAGTTCTCCGCACAGGTGTTGGGGTCGTAGGGCCCGTTGTAGACGTTGGACATCTTCGCAGCCACCGCATCGGCGCCCAGCAGCGCGTTGTCCGGCAAATCCCAGATGGGATAGGAATCGCTGCAGCAGGTGCTATTCGAATTGACGTAGGCATTGTGCTCGAAGTCGGTCTTCGCCTTCTTGTTGCCCGAGTAGGGCTGCCCGCCGGAGAAATAGAGATAGGCCTCGGCCATGGTCTTGCCGGACTTGCCGCTGTTCGAACGGTCGACGGTGACATCCAGGCCGTTGCGCAGGGTGGGATCGGGATTGTTCGGATCGCCGATCAGCTGGATCAACTCGTCCAGCGTGGAACCCAGCGGCCGGATGGCGGCGCGCACGTAACCGCCATCGGGGCCGGTGTCGTCGCTGCTGGTCTCGGTGTACATCATCAGGCCCACGTTGACGGCCAGGTTGTCGGCATCGACGGATTTCAGCACCTTGACCAGGGCGGCGCGCTGCGCGTCGAACTTGGAAACGGGGCCCCAGTTACCGGTGTTGTCCAGCACCAGCAACACGTTCGGCGCCTCGGTTGTATCCGTGCTGCGCCCGACGAACAGGTCGATGTCTTCAGCCGATACCGGTGCCGACTGCGCCAGCACCGCCACGAACAAACTGAATGCGAATATTTTCAATTTCATCACAGACTCCCTGGCCGGACCGCGGCCAGCCAAATTCGCGTCAAGCACCGCAATAGGCGATCTTGTCCGCCTCGGACATCAACACCCGGACACCCTGGCGCACCCGTATTCTCGCGCCCGTCACCGTGCTGGTCGCCGTGGCGTCCAGCAGCCAGATGGTGTTCCAGGCCGAGGATGCCGAGAAGCCGGTCAGCTTTACGGTGCTGGCCGTTTTCAGGTTGGCCTTGGACGCGCGCATGCAGACCGGCGCAACCAGGTCGACGTTGTAGTTGACGCCGCCCATGTCATAGGTCGCGTTCTGCGCAAGCGCGGGGTTCCAGAAGGTGCCGTCGATGGTCTTTTCGATCAGTTTTTCCGCCGCGGATGTCGCCTCCGCACGCGTCTGCATATTGCCCACCGCCTTGAGGTTGAGCGTGCTCATCGAGAAGGCCGACAGCACCAGCAGGGTGATCAGCAGCAGCATGATCATGGCCATGACGATGGTCGCCACGCCGCGCTGCTTGCGGCGCTGGTGGAAAGATTTGCTCACGGCGTCTCCCTCCGGCTGGAAATATTCACAAGGCGCACCGTCGAACTGAACACGTGCCGCTTGTACCCGTCGTTGTAGGGCCCCAGGGCCGCGCCGTTACCAAGCTGGTAGGTCTTGGTGTCCGTGTAACCGTTGGTGGGCTGGTTGGTTCTCGCCAGCACGTAGACCTTGGCGGCCACCGTGTTGATCAGCTGGGCCACGGTACAGCCGCCGGCGTCGGGGCAGTGCACGAAGGCACCGTCCGGCGAGCCGTCGCCGCGGTTGGTCGCCACGTCCCAGTTGTCCGGGTCCAGCCAGGCGACCGCGTCGTTGGGGTCCGCCGCGCTCCCGTTGGGAAAGCCGGTATAGGGCTCACTGACGTCGTCGACGCCCAGTTCCACGCGGAACCCCTCGATGCCCTCGACCAGCGCCTGCGCGGGCTGCTGCGCCAGGGCGCCTCCGCTCAGGTCGAAGTCGGAACGCACCAGGGTGGGAATTCCATCCTTCGAAGGCGTATTGCTGAACCAGGAGCGGACGTAATAAATGGACTGCACGAACTTGCGTTTGGGCGCAAAGCTGCCGGGCGTGCAGTCCTTGTCCTCCAGTATCGCGTTGGGGTCCAGCAGGTAGGGGTCGGTATCGTCGATGCACACCGAAGGCTGGAAATACAGCCGGCCCGCGGCGCCGTCGTCCTCGCACCCGGCGGTGCCGGGCTCGCAGGTGTAGGCGTGGCGCACGACCAGCACGTCGGTTCCCGCCACCTGGTCGGCGATAAGTCCGGCACAGGTGCCCGGCGCGCCGCTGGTGACTTCCACCGGGACGCCGATCAGTTGCTGCTTGAACGCCGTAGTCCAGTTGGCGGTGCTGTAAGCCAGGCAGGGATCGGGAATCGCAGCGGGGAGGTCCGTCGGGGTATCCGCAAAGCTGAGATCGTCGAACTCCGGCACGTACAGCCCCCAGAACCCGGCGTGCTCGAGGTCCTGCTCGACGATCTGCAGGCTGAAGCGCGCGTTCTCGATCTGGCTGTTGGTCTTGGCCATCTCGTTATTGGAGCGCGAGACATCGACAAACAACTGGGAAAGGGCCATCACCACCACGAGGCCGATCGCCGAGGCGATCATGAGCTCGACGAGGCTGAGGCCCGCCTGGCGGGAGATGACGCCGCGGCCGGCGTGATTTCGCGATTGCATCATGGCGGCAGCGTTCCCATGCGCACGATGGTTGAGACCGCCCGGCGGCACTTGTCGTCCACGCAGTCGGCGCCGTTGTCGTAGGGGTTGGGTGATTCCTTGCCGCAGATGACATCCGGCGAGGTGAGCGGGGTAAGACCCTGCCAGACGACCGTCACCTGGTATTCGCGCCCGCCGTCCAGCGAGTAGACGCAGCCGCGGCCGTTGATCATGGCGCCCACGTTCTGCGCACCCTGCAATTCAGCGGCACCCTTGATCCCCTCGCACCACTCCTTGAGGTCGCGCTCGCCCAGTGTCGCCACGGCGGTGGGGCAGGCTGCCCCGCCAATGGAGGTCTCGTCAGCCGGGTCGCCTATCTGGTAACTGGCGGCATTCGCGCGATTGGTGGCGATGCGCTCGGCCATGTCCTTGGCCAGCATCAATGCCTGGGTACGCTGGTAGGACTCCACTTCGGATTTCTGCAGCTTGCTCTGCAGCTGCATCAGGCCGAGCAGGCCGATCACCAGGATGACGATGGTGACCAGCACCTCGATCATCAGTGCCCCGCCCTGTCGTGTTGGCCCCCGCATACGCATCAGCGCTCCCACTTGTCGGCGAACTGCGAACTGGTTTCACCCTCGCTGTTCACCGAGATCCAGCCGTCGTCAGCCTGGGGGCCGAAGGGGGTGAGGGTAATCTGGAACTGGGGCACGCCGGAGCCGCTTACCGTGCTCAGGGACAGGTTGTAGAAGGCGGAAACGTCGCTCGGCAGGGCGTAGCCGAGGTCGTTGGGATCATTGGTGTAAGTGCGGTTCGAGAGCAGGAACTGGCTCTGCCGGTTGGCGACTTCCAGCAACGCGGACTTGGCGGCAGAGCGGTGCCCGCGCTTGACCTGGTCCTGGTAGGCTGGCAAGGCTACCGCGAGCAGTATCGCCACGATAGACACCACCACCATCAACTCGATTAACGTAAAGCCCCGCTGTCCCCGCTGCGAAGCAGACCCTGTTTCCATGGCCAGCTGCCCCCTGATTATTCGAATTACAGGCTAGCAGTATGCCGAAAATGGGCCATACATCACTGATAAATGGCAGTTTTCTCCAGATAAGCGGTCATTCCCGGGCTCATCGCCCGGAAATGACCGTGTTCTCGCCCTGCTGGTCGACCACGATGGTCTGCCCCGGCCCGAACTCGCCGGAGAGGATACGCTGGGCCAGCGGGTTCTCCAGCTCCTGCTGGATGGCACGCTTGAGCGGCCGGGCGCCATAGACCGGGTCGAAGCCCGCTTCCACCAGGTGGTCCATGAAGGCGTCGGAGATCTCCAGCTGCAGCTCGCGCTCGGCGAGGCGCTTGCGCAGGCCGCGCAGCTGGATCTCCGCGATACCGCGGATCTGGTCCTGTTGCAACGGGTGGAATACCACCGTCTCGTCGATGCGGTTGATGAACTCCGGGCGGAAGTGCGTGCCGACGACGTTCATCACGGCGGCCTTCATGCGTTCGTAGTTTTCCTCGCCCGCCATCTCCTGGATGATGTCCGAGCCCAGGTTGGAGGTCATCACCACCACCGTGTTGCGGAAGTCCACGGTGCGGCCCTGGCCGTCGGTCAGGCGACCGTCCTCCAGCACCTGCAGCAGGATGTTGAACACGTCCGGGTGGGCCTTTTCCACCTCGTCCAGCAACAGCAGCGAATAGGGCCGGCGGCGCACCGCCTCGGTCAGGTAGCCGCCCTCCTCGTAGCCGACATAGCCGGGGGGCGCGCCGATCAGGCGCGCCACGGAGTGCTTCTCCATGAACTCGGACATGTCCACCCGCACCATGGCCTGCTCGGAGTCGTACAGGAACTCCGCCAGCGCCTTGCAAAGTTCGGTCTTGCCCACGCCGGTGGGGCCGAGGAACAGGAAGGAGCCGTTGGGGCGGTTGGGATCCGAAAGACCGGCGCGGGAGCGGCGCACGGCGTTGGAAACCGCCACCACCGCCTCGTCCTGGCCGACCACGCGCGAATGCAGCGAGTCTTCCATGCGCAGCAGTTTTTCGCGGTCGCCCTCGAGCATCTTGGAAACCGGGATACCGGTCCAGCGCGAGACCACCTCGGCCACCTCTTCGTCGGTGACCTTGTTGCGCAGGAGTGTGTGCCCCGTGGTATCGGCCTCAGCTTCCTGGGCCTGGAGGAGTCGCTTCTCCAGTTCCGGAATGCGGCCGTACTGCAGCTCGGACATCCTGGTCAGGTCGCCGGCGCGGCGCGCGGCTTCCAGTTCCAGCTTGACCTGCTCCAGTTCGCTCTTGATCTCGGCGGCGCCCTGCAGGCTCGCCTTTTCCGCCTTCCAGACTTCCTCCAGGTCGGCGTACTCGCGCTCCACCCGGTCGATCTCCTCGCTGAGGTGATCGAGCTGCTTCTTCGCTGCCGGGTCCTTGTCCTTCTTCACCGCCTCGCGCTCGATCTTCAGCTGGATCAGGCGGCGCTCCAGTTTGTCCATGGATTCCGGCTTGGAGTCGATCTCCATGCGGATGCGGCTGGCGGCCTCGTCGACCAGGTCGATGGCCTTGTCCGGCAGCTGGCGGTCGGTGATGTAGCGCTGCGACAGCTTGGCCGCGGCGATGATCGCGCTGTCGGTGATGTCCACGCCGTGGTGCACCTCGTAGCGCTCCTTCAGGCCGCGCAGGATGGCGATGGTGTCCTCTTCATTCGGTTCGTCGACAAGGACCTTCTGGAAGCGGCGCTCCAGCGCGGCGTCCTTCTCGATGTACTGGCGGTATTCGTCCAGCGTTGTAGCGCCGACGCAGTGCAGTTCGCCGCGGGCCAGGGCGGGCTTCAACATGTTGCCCGCGTCCATGGAACCCTCGGCCTTGCCGGCGCCGACCATGGTGTGCAGTTCGTCGATGAACAGGATCACCCGGCCCTCCTGCTTGGAGAGCTCGTTGAGTACCGCCTTCAGGCGCTCCTCGAAGTCGCCGCGGAACTTGGCGCCGGCCAGCAGCGAGCCCATGTCCAGGCTGAGGACGCGCTTGTCCTTCAGGCTCTCGGGCACCTCGCCGTTGACGATGCGCTGGGCCAGGCCCTCGACGATGGCGGTCTTGCCCACGCCGGGTTCGCCGATCAGCACCGGGTTGTTCTTGGTGCGCCGCTGCAGTACCTGGATGGTGCGGCGGATCTCGTCGTCGCGGCCGATCACCGGGTCCAGCTTGCCGTCTTCGGCACGCTCGGTGAGATCGATGGTGTATTTATCCAGCGCCTGGCGGGATTCCTCCGCTTCGGGGTTTGTCACTTTCTCGCCTCCACGCACTTGTTCGATAGCGGTTTTAAGGGATGCCTCGGAGGCGCCGCAGCCGGTCAGCAACTCGGCGGTGCGCCCCTTGCTGCCGAGCATGGCCAGCAGCACCAGTTCACTGGAGATATAGGCGTCGCCGCCCTGCTGCGCCAGTTTGTCGGCCAGGTTCAGCACGCGCATCAGGTCCTGGGAGATATGCACGTCGCCGCCGGTGCCACTCACCGTCGGCAGGGAATCGATGGCCGAGGCCACCTCGCCGCGCAGCCGGTTGACGTCCGCGCCGGCCTTCTGCAGCAACGGGCGCGCCGAACCGCCGGATTGCTCCAGCAGCGCGCCCAGCAGGTGTACGGGCTCGATGAAGTTGTGGTCCTTGCCCAGCGCGGCGGACTGGGCGTCCGCCAGAGCCTGCTGCAGCTGGTTGGTCAGTTTGTCCATTCGCATCTTGCGTCCTCGTCTTGCCCGCTGCGGCGCGGGCTCGGGAATTCAGTATGCGGAGGGATATGCGGTCGAAAGTCCCTGTTTCAAGTGGGGTTTCAGGAAGGATTGATACAGATCACGGCCGCCATGCGCCCGGTTTTCCCCTCGCGGCGATAGGAGAAAAAGCGCCGCGGGTCGCGGAAGGTACAGGTGTCGCCGCCGTGCACCCAGGCGACGCCGGCGGCACTAAGGCGCTGCCGGGCAAGGCCGTAGATGTCCGCCAGGTAGCGGCCGACATTGCCGCTGGTGGCAAAGGCCCGCGGGCTGTCGCCGGCCCGCAGGAAGGCCTCGCGCACCTCGGGGCCGACCTCGAAGGCTTTCGGGCCGATGGCCGGCCCCATCCACGCCAGCAGGTCGTCCGGCGACCCCATGGCCTCGACGGTGGCTTCCAGCACCCCCGCCAGCAGGCCGCGCCAGCCGGCGTGGGCCGCGGCGACCACCGAACCGTCGCGGGTGCTGAACAGCACCGGCAGGCAGTCCGCGGTCATCACCGCGCAGGCGATGCCCGGGGTATCCGTCCAGCTGGCATCGGCATGCGGGACGCCTTTGCCCGTGGCCCGCACCACGGTCTTGCCGTGCACCTGCCGCAACCACTGGATGGACGTATTCGCCGGCAACAGGCCGGCGAGCAGTTCGCGGTTGGCGGCCACCGCAGCCGGGTCGTCGCCGACGTGGTCGCCCAGGTTGAAACTGTCCCAGGGCGCCGCGCTGTTGCCGCCGCGCCGGGTGGTCGACAGCGCGGTGACGCCGGGCACGTTCCAGCCCGGCGCCAGCCAGCCGGGTTCAGCCGCGCTCATCGAAACCGCCAGGCGGATCTTCCCGCGCCAGTACTTCCAGCAGACCCTGCATGTCCGCTGGCAGCGGGCACTCGACGCGCAACTCTTCCTCGCTGCGCGGATGAACCAGCCCCAGGGCGCGGGCGTGCAGGGCCTGCCGGGGAAACCCGCGCAGCGCCTCGATCAGTTCCTCCGAGGCGCCCGGCGGAATCCGCGGCCGGCCGCCGTAGACAGGATCCCCGATCAGTGGATAGTGGCGATAGGCCATGTGCACGCGTATCTGGTGAGTGCGGCCGGTCTCGAGATTCACCGCGATGCAGGTGTGGTGGCCGAAGCGCTGCTCCACCCGGTAGTGGGTGATGGCCGGCTTGCCGCCGTGCACCACCGCCATCTTCTTGCGCTGCTTCGGGTGGCGGCCGATGGGCGCGTCGATGGTGCCACCGCCGGTCATGGCGCCGACGCAGACCGCGACGTACTCGCGCCTGACCGTGCGCGCCTGCAGCTGCGCCACCAGGTTGTTGTGCGCGGCGAGGGTCTTGGCGGCGACCATGACACCGGAGGTCTCCATGTCCAGCCGGTGCACGATGCCGCCGCGCGGCAGCTTGTCCATTTGCGGGGCATGGGCCAGCAGGGCGTTGACCAGGGTGCCGTCGGCGTGGCCCGCGGCCGGGTGCACCACCAGGCCCGCGGGTTTGTTCAATATGAGGAGGTCTTCGTCCTCGTAGAGGATATCCAGCTCGATGGCCTGCGGCGCCCAGCCCACGGCCGCCTCGGCCACGGTGTCGATGGACAGCACCGCGCCCTCCCCCACCTTGTCCCGGGGCCGCAGCTGTTCGCCGTCCACCCGCAGGCCTCCCTCGCGGATCCAGCCCTGCAGCCGCGAGCGCGAGTAATCCGGGAACAGGCGCGCGGCCACCTGGTCCAGCCGCTCCCCCGCCAGTTCGGCGGGAACCACGGCGCTGTGTTCGATCCTGTCGGTCATGGTATTCCCTGTTTAAGCGCCCGCGGGCCTGTGGTTAAATACCCGCCTGAACGCAGGGGTGCATGTTAGCACTCCGGAACCGCACACTGGTGAGATCATTGAGATACGCTCTGCTTCTACTGCTCGGCCTGACACTGTTCGGATGCGCGAGCAACGACGAAAAAGACGGCATTGCCGCCGATACCGGCGAGCAGGAAATCTACGAGCAGGCCCAGCGCCAGCTGAAATCCAGCAACTACGACTCGGCGGTGCGGAGCCTGCAGGCGCTGGAGTCCCGCTACCCCTTCGGCAAGTACGCCGAGCAGGCCCAGCTGGAACTGATCTACGCCCACTACCAGGGCTATGAGCACGAGGCCGCCGTCGAGGACGCGGACCGCTTCATCCGCCTGCACCCGGGCCACCCCAACGTCGACTACGCCTTCTACATGAAGGGCCTGGCGTCGTACAACGTCAACACCGACTTCTTCGACCGCTTCCTGCCCACCGACGCCGCCGAGCGCGACATCAACCCGGCCAAGGAATCCTTCGCCCAGTTCAACCAACTGGTCACCCGCTTCCCGGACAGCCCCTACGCCCCGGATGCCCGGGCCCGCATGGTCTACCTGCGCAACGTGCTGGCCCGCCACGAGATCATCGTCGCCAACTACTACTTCCGCCGCGGCGCCTACATGGCCGCCGTCAACCGCGGCCGCTACGTGGTCGAGCACTTCCAGCAGACCCCGGCGGTTCCCGACGGCCTCGCGGTGATGGCCCAGGGCTATATCCTGCTGGGCATGAACCAGCTGGCACAGGACTCGATCGACGTCCTCAAGCAGAACTACCCGAACTACCCCAACCTCGACAAGAACGGCAACTTCGACAGCGTCTACACGCTGGACGGCGGGCTGCAGCGCAACTGGATCAACAAGCTCACCTTCGGGCTGTTCTTCCCGCCCGAACCGCCGCAGTTCGATACCCGCCGGTTGTACGCCGAATAATCACCGGCTCGGTCGGCGTTCCGCTTCGTCCCCAGTTCAGTTTCGGAGCGCTGGTACCCGGTCGAAGCGGAAGCCATAGGCCCCCTGCGCTCGGAACCCCACTCACGCTGGGGGCCTATGGCTTCCGCTCCGCCCTCCTCCTGAGCACCGCCGTTACATCACCGGCGCGAAGCTCCTGGCGTGCTGAATCCGCCGGGAGACTGCCTGGCGGGACGCTCTGAACGCTGCGCCCCTCCGGGGTGCCCTCAGTCGGTCGGGAGCCGAAAAAGCCCGTCTCCCTCCGCTCCCTCGGCGCGCGTTTTGCGAGCGCCCCGCCAGCCGGTCTCCCGGCTGGCATTTCGCGAGTGCGGTGCTCAGTTCGATTTGCGTTCTTTAGCTGGATGGTAGGTTCTGGCGGCGCGCAGGCCCCGGCGAAACAATCAGGCCACGCTTTTAGCGCAGCCGTGTTTGCGGGGGCTTTCCGCGAGCACTGTTCGAGTCCAGAAAAATTGCGCCAGCAATTTTGACGACCGAAGGTCGCCCCGTAGGGGTGAGAGCGCCCCTGAGGGCGATCGAATCATTTTTCGCGCAGCGAAAAATTGTCGAGTTGCGCAGCGGCCCGCAAACACGGCGGAGCGTGTGGCCGTTTCGCCGGGGCCTGCGCGCCGCCAGGACCGGAATGCACCTACCGAACGAAAACGACGCTGAACAGTGCTCAGAAGGCAGGAAGCCGAAGCGCGAACCGGGTTACTCGCCGATCCGCCACCCGGAAGTGATGGGATACCGCCGATCCCGCCCGAACCCGCGCCGGGTGATGCGAACGCCCACCGGAGCCTGCCGGCGCTTGTACTCGTTGATGTCGACCAGCCGGACCACGCGCATCACGTCCTCGCGCTGCATGCCGGCACCGATGATCGCCTCGGCGCTCATGTCCTTCTCGACATACATCTCGAGGATGGCGTCGAGCACATCGTAGGGCGGCAAACTGTCCTGGTCCTGCTGGTCCGGCCGCAACTCGGCGGACGGCGGCCGGTCGATCACCCGCGGCGGGATGCAGGGCCCGAGGCTGTTGCGGTAGCGGCAGAGCTCGTAGACCAGCGTCTTGGGCACGTCCTTGAGCACATCGAAACCGCCGGCCATGTCCCCGTAGAGCGTGGAGTAGCCCACCGCCATCTCGCTCTTGTTGCCAGTGGTCAGCACCAGCAAGCGCTTCTTGTTGGAGATGGACATCAGCAGCACGCCGCGGCAGCGGGCCTGCAGGTTTTCCTCGGTGGTGTCCGGTTCCAGGCCCTCGAACTCGCCGGCGAGGCTGGCAATGAAAGCCTCGTAGAGCGGCTCGATGGAGATGACCTTGTGGCGCACGTCGAGCAGGCGCGACTGCTCGGCCGCGTCCTCGACGCTCATCTGGGCGGTGTAGCGGAAGGGCATCATGATCGCCTCGACACGCTCCGCGCCCAGTGCCTCCACCGCCACCGCCAGGGTCAGCGCCGAGTCGACACCGCCGGACAGGCCCAGCACCACGCCGGGGAAGCCGTTCTTGTTCACGTAATCGCGCACGCCCAGTACCAGCGCGCGCCACACCGCATCGATTTCCGCCAGGGGTTCGGCGATATCCAGGCCGGAGAAAGGCGTGCGGCGGTCGTCGGCGTCGAAGTGCAGCCAGTATTCGCCCGCCTCGAAATTCGGCGCGGCGGCGGCGATCTCGCCGTCGGCGTTGACGGCGAAGGAGCCGCCGTCGAACACCAGTTCGTCCTGGCCGCCGACCTGGTTGACGTAGACGATGGGGAAATCGCCCTGCCGCGCGCGCTCGCCCACCAGCGCCCAGCGCTCACCGCGCTTGCCGCGGTGATACGGCGAGGAATTCAGGTTGAGCAACAGCTGCGCACCGGCCTCGGAGGCCTGCGCCGCGGGCTCGGGTTCCCAGATGTCCTCGCAGATGGTGATGCCAACCGGTACGCCGCGAATGTCGACCACGCAGGGACCGGAGCCCGGTGTGAAGTAGCGCTTTTCGTCGAACACCTCGTAGTTGGGCAGGCGCTGCTTGCGGTATTCGGCGACGATCTCGCCGCCGTGCAACACGCCGGCGACGTTGTACAGGACCTTGCCCTCGCGGCGCGGGTAGCCGATCACCACCCAGGCGTCCGCGGGCAGTTCCATGCGCAGTCGCGCGAGTGCGCGGTTGACGCGCAGTTCCACGCTGGGCCGCAGCAGCAAATCCTCTGGCGGGTAGCCGCACAGCGTGAGCTCGGGGAATACCACGACGGCACCCGGCTGCGCCTGCTGCGCGCGCCGGGCGATATCGATTACCTGTTCGGTGTTGCCGTCGAAATCACCGACCAGGGTGTTCATCTGGGCGACGAGGATGTCCAGGCTTGCCATGTCACTGTTCGGCCTTAACGATGGGGAGCGCTATTTTCCGCAAATCTTCGCAGCTTAGCCAGCCCGATTTCCCCGCTCCCCTGATACACTAGGGCTTCACTTGCAACCCGACCGAAAATAACAGGCTGCCAGCCACAGTGAACCGCCCGGCCATACTGACCCGACCAATCACGACCACCCCTGCGGGCAATACGGCGCCCTTTCGTATCTACGTCGCCTATCGCGCACTGATCTCGCTGGTGCTGCTGATCATGCTGGTCAGCCCGAATACCCGGCAGATGGTGGGTATTCTCTACCCCGAGCTGTACCTCTGGGTGGCGCTGGTATATCTCGCCAGCAACATCCCGCTGGTGGCGTTTCTCGGTCGCCGCGTGGGTCCGCGGCTGCTGCTGGCCGTGTTCGCCTGCGACATCATCAGCATCACGCTGATGTCCCACGCCAGCGGCGGCGTGATCAGCGGCCTGCCGGTACTGCTGGTAGTGACTGTCGCCGCCAGCAGCGTGTTGCTGGTCAACCGCACACTGGCAACCCTCACCGCTGCGCTGTGCTCGCTGGCCCTGCTGGGCGATACCCTGTGGTTTATCGCCAGCGGCATCCGCGACGTACGCTCGCTGTTCCCGGCGGGGTTGCTCGGCGCGCTGGTGTTCCTGGTCTCGGTCATGGTGCAGGTGGTGGTGCAGCGGCTGAGCCGCGCCGAGGAACTCGCGCGCAGCCGCGGCAGCGACCTCTACGACCTGCAGCGGCTCAACGAGCAAATTGTGCAGCACATGGACACCGGTATCCTGCTGGTGAACACCGAGGGCGTGGTGCGCGTGATGAACCGCGCCGCCTCCCGCCTGCTGGTGCCGGACCGCCCGGTCTTCATGGACCAGGGTCGCCAGCTCGCCGATTACTCCTCCGAACTCGCCTACCAGTTCGAGCAGTGGAAGGACACCGGCAACCACCGCGCGCGCCCGTTCACCGTGCAGGAAGACGCCCCGCGCATCATCGCGCACTTTCGCGAACTGCAACCCAGCAGCAGTCGCGATTCGATGATTTTCATCGAGGACTACACGCCGGTCACGCAGTACGCCCAATCCCTGAAACTGACATCCCTGGGCCGGCTCACCGCCAGTATTGCCCACGAGATTCGCAACCCGCTGGGCGCCATCAGCCACGCGGCGCAGCTGTTGCTGGAGTCGGAGAACCTCAACGACGGCGACAAGCGCATGGCGCAGATCATCCAGAACCACAGCGAGCGGGTGAACCAGATCGTCGAGAGCGTGATGCAGATATCCCGGCGCGAACCGCCGCGGCCGGAATACCTGGTGCTGGACGAGTGGCTGACCGACTTCGTGCAGGAATACCTGCAGGGACTGCAGCAGAAGGCCGATATCACCGTCGATTGCCAGTACAAGGAGCTGATCGTCGAATTCGACCCGGAAAACCTGCGCCGGGTGATGACCAACCTGCTGGACAACGCCCTGCGCCACAGCGGCATGGCCACCGGCAAGCAGAGCGCGCGGCTGACCGTCGAGCTCGATTTTATCGGCAGCAACTGCATCATCAACGTCATCGACGCGGGCGCCGGGGTGCCGCGGGCGGACCAGTCCAAGCTGTTCGAACCCTTCTTCACCACAGTGGACGAAGGCAGCGGCCTGGGCTTGTTCCTGTGCAAAGAATTATGTGAAATCAACAATGCAAACCTGAGCTACCGCCCGACGGACAAAGGCGAGAGCTGCTTCCGAATCTCACTGAGCCAGAGAAACTAGATGCCAGCACAGCGCGTACTGATAGTCGACGACGAGCCGGATATCCGCGAACTGTTGGATATCACGCTCTCGCGCATGGGCCTGGAAACCTTCAGCGCAGCGACCCTGGGCGAGGCCCGCGAAATGCTCGCGGGGGTTTCGCCTGACCTGTGCCTGACCGACATGAAGCTGCCCGACGGCAACGGCATCCACCTGGTGGAGCACATCCAGCGCGAACACGCGCATATCCCGGTGGCCATGATCACCGCCCACGGCAGTGTGGAGACCGCGATTTCCGCCCTCAAGGCCGGGGCCTTCGACTTCATCAGCAAGCCCATAGAACTGGAGACCCTGCGCCGCCTGGTCGGCAACGCCCTGCAACTGGCGCAGCCCGCGCCGCGCGGCGAGGACAGCAATGTCGAGCACGAACTGATCGGCGAAACACCGGCAATCCTCGGCCTGCGCAAGCAGATCACCAAGCTGGCGCGCAGCCAGGCGCCGGTGCATATCCGCGGCGAATCCGGCAGTGGCAAGGAAGTGGTGGCGCGGTTGATCCACAAGAACGGGCCGCGCAGCGCGGGCAGCTTCATCGCGGTGAACTGCGGCGCGATTCCGCAGGAGTTGATGGAGAGCGAACTGTTCGGCCACATCAAGGGCAGCTTCACCGGCGCCACCGGCGACAAGCCCGGGCTGTTCCAGGCTGCCGCCGGCGGCACGCTGTTCCTCGATGAAGTCGCCGACCTGCCGCTGGCGATGCAGGTCAAGCTGCTGCGCGCCATCCAGGAAAAAGCCGTGCGCCCGGTCGGCGCCAGCGAGGAGCAGCCGATCGACGTGCGCATCCTCAGCGCCACCCACAAGGACCTGGCGGCGGAGGTCGAGGCGGGCCGCTTCCGCAACGACCTCTTCTACCGCATCAACGTCATCGACATCCAGGTACCCAGCCTGCGCGAGCGCATGGACGACCTGCCGCTGCTCGCACCGGTGCTGCTGCAGCGTATCGCCGACGAGCAGGGCGTCGACGCGATGCACCTGGACGCTTCCGCCCTGCAGGCGCTCTCCGCCTACGGCTTCCCCGGCAACGTACGCGAACTGGAGAACATCCTCGAGCGCTCCATGGCGCTGGCCGAGGGCGACACCATCACCGCGGACAACCTGCAGCTCACCACGACTCCGGTGCGCAGCCCCGAGGCGCGCACCCGCAAGAGCGACCGGGAGGGCAGCCACACCTGGTCCGCCAGCGAGGCCTACGGCAACCTCGAGGGCTACCTGGAGGATATCGAGAAGGAGATCCTCAGCAAGGCGCTGGAGGAATCCCGCTGGAACAAGACCGCCACCGCCAAACTGCTCGGCATCAGTTTCCGCAGCCTGCGCTACCGCCTGAAGAAGCTCGGCCTCGACGACTGACCCCCTCCTGTAGGAGCCTGCTACGCAGGCGATCGCGTTTGCAGGAGCGCGCTGTGCGCGCGATCGCCTGCGTAGCAGGCTCCTACAGGGGCGATCGCGCGCAGAGCGCGCTCCTACGTACCCCGCGGGCACTCGCCCCAACCCCGCTCCACCCGCGGTCGCCCGACCCTGTTGATGATCACGCTGCGCGACACCAGCTCCGGGCGCCGCGTGGAGCACACCATCAGCGTGCGATTGCGCCGCGAGGTGCCGTCCGGGTAGTACAGGATGCGCTCCCCGGCGTCGCGGGTCGCGGCCCGGTTGGTCACCGCCAGTTCCGGGCCGAAACCCTGCGCCTGGCTGAGCACGGGTTCGTCGGCGTCCAGTGTCCTGTCCCGGTTGCGGTCCTCGTAAACCAGCCAGCCCGTGCGATACACGCCCTCGCAGCTGCGCGCACCGCCGTTGGCAAAACCGGACGGGCACATGATCACCTCGGCGTCGCGCTTGATCGCCTCGCTGCGGGTGAGCAGGATGTCGACCAGCAGGCGCTGCACAGCGATATGCATACGTGTGGACGCCTGCAGGGCCTCGAAGCCGGGCAGCGCGACCAGGAAAAACAGGCCGAGAATCGACAACACCACCAGCAGTTCCACCAGGGTGAAGCCGCCCCGGCCGCCGCAGTTTCCGTCCATGGAAAGCTCCCGGGCAGCTTGTTGGGTGACAGTGGATCGAGCTTAGCGGCGCACCGGCAGCGCGCGCCAGCGCAAGGGCGAATCAGGCTGAAACTGGACTCAGGTGATGCCCGGGGCGGGCGGATCAGACTTCCCGGACCGGGATACGCAGCTCCCGCGGCAGGGAGAAAGTGACGTTTTCCGGGCGGCCGGCGAGCTCTTCCGGCGCCTCGGCGCCCAGCAGGCGCAGGCCCTCCACCACCTCGCGCACCAGCACTTCCGGCGCCGAGGCACCCGCGGTGATACCGATATTGCGCTTGCCGTTGAGCCAGCCCGGGTCGATGTCGTCGGCGCGGTCCAGCAGGTGGGCCTCGGCGCCCATGCGCTCGGCCAGCTCGCGCAGGCGGTTGGAGTTGGAGGAATTGGGCGAGCCCACCACCAGCACCAGGTCGCAGCCGGCGGCCAGTTGCTTGACCGCATCCTGGCGGTTCTGGGTGGCGTAGCAGATGTCGTCCTTGCGCGGCCCCTCGATCTGCGGGAAGCGGCGGCGCAGGATGTCGATGACCCGGGCGGTGTCGTCCATGGACAGCGTCGTCTGGGTCACGTAGGACAGCCGCGCGGGGTCGTGCACCACCAGCTGTTCGGCCTGGGCGTCGTCCTCGACGAGGTAGATCTCGCCGCCGGCGCTGTGGTCGTACTGGCCCATGGTGCCCTCCACCTCCGGGTGGCCGGCGTGGCCGATGAGCACGCACTCGCGGCCCTCGGCACTGAATTTCGCCACCTCGATGTGCACCTTGGTCACCAGCGGGCAGGTGGCGTCGAACACCCGCAGCTGGCGCCGCTGGGCCTCGTCCTGCACCGCCTGGGAGACGCCGTGGGCGCTGAAGATGACGATGCTGTCGTCGGGAATCTCCTCCAGCTCATCGACGAAGATCGCGCCCCGGGAGCGCAGGTCGTCGACCACGAACTTGTTGTGCACGACCTCGTGGCGCACGTAGATCGGCGCGCCGAACACCTCCAGCGCGCGGTTGACGATGTCGATCGCCCGATCGACGCCGGCGCAGAAGCCGCGGGGATTGGCGAGCTGGATCTTCATCAGTGCAGTTCCAGGGGTTCCACCCGGTGTACGAGTACGTCGAATACGATGGTACGCCCGGCCAGCGGGTGATTGAAGTCCACCGTGACCTCCTTGTCGTCGAAGGCGACGACCATGCCCGGCAGTTCGCCGCCGCTGGCGTCGGCGAAGGAGAACACCAGCCCCACCTCAAGCTCCGCCTCCGGGTCGAAGTGCTCGCGGGCGATGCGCTGCACGTTGTTCTCGTTGGGCTGGCCGAAGGCGTCCTCCGGCGGCACCTTGAACATCTGCCGCTGGCCGGCTGTCATGCCGAACAGGCGGCGCTCGAAGCCCGGCAGCAGGGAACCGTCGCCCACGGCGAAATCCACCGCCTCGCCGCCGAAGTTGGAGTCGACCTCGGAGCCGTCCTCCAGGCTGACGGAAAAATTGAGGAATACCCGGGTGCCCTCGGATACTGGTACGCAATCGGTCATGACTTCTCCCGTCCCCGCTGGAGGACGCTGTCGAGTAGCAGGCAGGCGGCGCCGCAGGTGATCGCCGAGTCGGCCAGGTTGAAGGCCGGGAAATACCAGCCGCGCCAGTGAACGGAAATGAAATCCACCACATAGCCCAGCGCCAGCCTGTCCCACAGGTTGCCGATGGCGCCGCCGAGAATCAAGCCCAGGCCCAGGCACAACAGCCAGTGGCCGCGCTGGGCGACGTACATCCAGACAGCGATCGCCAGGCTCATGCCCACGGCGATCGCGGTGAAGAACCAGCGCTGCCAGCCACCGGCATCGCTGAGGAAACTGAAGGCCGCGCCCGGGTTGTGGTGCAGGGTCAGGTCGAACCAGGCAAAGACTTCCACCGGCCGGGCGTAGAGCAGGTGCTCGGTCGCCAGCGACTTGCTGAACTGGTCCAGCGCCACCACCACCACTGCCAGCGCGTACCACGGCAGGACACGCACCCGGTCAGGCAAAGCTGCGCGGCTCGCCGTCGCCATCCACGTTCTCCACACAGCGGCCGCACAGCGTCGGGTGGGCTTCGAAACTGCCCACGTCCTCGCGGCGGTGCCAGCAGCGCTCGCACTTGGGCGCTTCCGAGGCTTCGACTTGCAGGCGCAGGCCCGCCAGTTCCGTCGCGGCGGCACCCTCGGGCGCCTGGTCCAGCGGGTACAGGCTCGCACCCGAGGTGATCAGCACGAAGCGCAGTTCCTCGCCCAGGGCCTCGAGCTTTGCAAACAGCTCAGGTGCCGCGTACAGCGCCACGTTGGCATCCAGGGAGCCGCGCAGCTCGCCGGCGGCGCGGCGCTCTTCCATGGCCTTGTTGACCGCGGTGCGCACGGCCACCAGCTGGCGCCAGTAGTCGCGCCCCATCACCTCGTCGCCGGACAGGGTCTGCAGCCTGTCGTACCAGAGCTCCAGGAACACGGATTCGCCGCGCTCGCCGGGCAGGTTCTCCCAGATCTCCTCGGCGGTGAAGCTGAGGATAGGGGCGATCCAGCGCACCATAGCCTCGGCCACGTGGTACATGGCGGTCTGGGCCGAGCGGCGGGCGACGGAGTCCGCGCGGGTGGTGTACTGGCGGTCCTTGATCACGTCGAGGTAGAAGCCGCCGAGGTCGCCGGCGCAGAAGTTGTGCAGCTTCTGGTAGATCAGGTGGAACTGGCAGCTGGTGTAGTCCTGCTTCAGTTCCTCCTGCAGGGCCGCGGCGCGGTCGACCACCCAGCGGTCCAGGGAGAGCATGTCCTGCCAGGCCAGGGCGTCGCTCGCGGGATCGAAGCCGTTGAGGTTGGAGAGCAGGAAGCGCACGGTGTTACGCACCCGGCGATAGCTGTCGGACACGCGCTTGAAGATTTCGTCGGAGACCGCCACCTCGCCGCGGTAGTCCGAGGCCGCCACCCACAGGCGCAGGATGTCCGCGCCGAGGTCGTTCATCGCCTTGGCCGCCGGGATGATATTGCCTATGGACTTGGACATCTTGCGGCCCTCGCCATCGACGGTGAAGCCGTGGGTGAGCACGTTGCGGAAGGGGGCCTCGCCGTAGGCGCCGATGCCGGTCAGCAGGGAGGACTGGAACCAGCCGCGGTGCTGGTCAGAGCCCTCCAGGTAAAAATCCGCCGGGGACTGCAGTTCGGGCCGCTGGCGCAGCACGCAGGCGTGGGTGACGCCGGAGTCGAACCAGACGTCCAGGGTATCGGTGACTTTTTCGTACTGCGCGGCCTCATCGCCCAGCAACTGGGCCGGGTCGAGATCGAACCAGGCGTCGATGCCGCTCATTTCAATCAGCTTCGCGACCTGCTCGACCAGTTCCGGCGTGCGCGGGTGCAGTTCGCCGCTCTGCCGGTCAACGAACAGGGTGATCGGCGTGCCCCAGGTGCGCTGGCGCGAAATACACCAGTCCGGCCGGTTCTCCAGCATGGCGTCGATGCGTGCCCGGCCCCAGTCCGGCACCCAGTTGACCTCCTCCACCGCGGCCTTGGCGGCGTCCAGCAGGCCGCTCTGCTGCATGCTGATGAACCACTGTGGCGTGGCGCGGAAGATGATCGGCGTCTTGTGCCGCCAGCAGTGCGGGTAGGAGTGCTGGTAGGCCTCCTCGTGCAGCAGCACGCCGCGCTCGCGCAGCAATGCGACGATCTCGGGGTTGGCCTTCATCACGTGCTGGCCGGCGAAGAACTCGGTCTCCGGCAGGAACACGCCGTTGCCGCCCACCGGGTTGTACACCTCGATGCCGTACTTGCTGCCGACGGCAAAGTCCTCCTGGCCGTGGGCGGGGGCGGTGTGCACGGCGCCGGTGCCGGCCTCGGTGGTGACGTGGTCGCCCAGCAGCACCGGCACCTGGCGCGCCAGGAACGGGTGTTGCAGCAACTGGCCTTCCAGCGCGGCGCCGGGGCAGCGACCGAGGATGTCGGGTTCGCCCAGGCCGAAGCGCTTGCAGCAGGCCTCGGCGAGGTCGGCGGCCAGCACCAGCGCACGGCCCTCGCCTGCCACCAGCACGTATTCCAGCTCGGGGTTGAGGCTCACCGCCATGCTCGCCGGCAGCGTCCAGGGCGTGGTGGTCCAGATCGGGATGGCGATCTCGCCGGCGTAGTCGCTGCCGAAGGCTGCGTTGACGGCGGCCGGGTCCAGCGCGCGGTAAGCCACGTCGATGGCCGGGGAAGTCTTGTCCGCGTATTCCACCTCGGCCTCGGCCAGCGCGGAGCCGCAGTCCATGCACCAGTGCACGGGCTTGAAGCCCTTGTGCAGGTAGCCGTTGTCGATGATGCGCCCGAGGGTGCGCACGATATCCGCCTCGAAGCGGAAATTCATGGTCAGGTAGGGGTTGTCCCAGTCGCCGAACACGCCCATGCGCACGAAGTCCGCGCGCTGCTTGTCCACCTGGCCCGCGGCGAACTCGCGGCACTTCTGGCGGAACTCGGCGGGGCTGAGCTTGACGCCCGGCTTGCCGAACTTCTTCTCGACGTTCAGTTCGATGGGCAGGCCGTGGCAGTCCCAGCCCGGCACGTAGGGCGCGTCGAAGCCGTCCAGGCTGCGCGACTTGATGATGATGTCCTTGAGAATCTTGTTGAGCGCGTGCCCGACGTGCAGGTCGCCGTTGGCGTAGGGCGGGCCGTCGTGGAGAATGAATTTCGGCCGCCCGGCGCTGGCCGCACGGATTTTCCCGTACAGGTCCATTGCCTTCCACTGGGCCAGGCGCTGCGGCTCGCGCTGCGCCAGGCTGGCCTTCATCGGGAAGGCCGTTTGCGGCAGGTTCAGTGTCTCTTTGTAATCACTCATAAGGCTCTTTGTGCCAGTTCTCGTGGTACCAGTTCATGCCCGGTGCTGTGCGAACCAGGCGCGTGTATCGTCGATATCCTGCTCGATGGCCGAGCGCAGCGCCCCGACCGAGTCGAACTTTTTTTCCTCGCGCAGCTTGTGGCGGAAGCACACCGAGATGTGCTGGCCGTACAGGCCGATCTCGCGGTCCAGCAGGTGCACCTCGAGGTTGGCGGTGATGCTGTTGTCCACCGTCGGGCGCACGCCGACATTGGCCACGCCCCGCGCGCCCTGCAGCCCGGCGCCGCTGACTTCCACCACGTAAACACCGGACAGCGGTGCGCGCAGGCGGAACAGCTGCAGGTTCGCCGTGGGCGTACCGAGCTTTCCGCCCAGCTGCCGGCCGTAGACCACCTTGCCGGCGATACTGTAGGGACGTCCCAGCAGGCGCTCGGCGAGGTCGAAATCCGCCGCCTCCAGGGCCTCGCGGATGCGCGTGCTGCTGACCCGCTCGCCCTGGATCTCGCAGGTCGGGGTGGGCTGCGCCTCGTAGCCGTAGCGCTCCCCCTCCTCCTGCACCAGCGCGAGGTTGCCCTGGCGCGCGCGGCCGAAGCGAAAATCGTCGCCCAGCACCACGTAGCGTACGCCGAGACCCTCGACGAACACCTTGCGCAGGAACTCCTTCGCCGGCATGCCGCGAAGCTGCTCGTTGAAGCGGATGCGCAGCAGCCTGTCGATACCCAGTTCCTCCAGCGCGATGAACTTCTCGCGGAAGCTCATGATGCGCGCCGGGGCCTCGATGGGCGCCAGGTACTCACGCGGCAACGGCTCGAACACGATGACCACCGAGGGCAGGGCCAGCTCCGCGGCCTTGGCCTTGAGGTGCGACAGCACGGCCTGGTGGCCCAGATGCACGCCGTCGAAGGCCCCGATGGTGGCCACACAACCGCGGTGTCTGGGCCGCAAATTGTGCAGGCCGCGTATCAACTCCATTGAAACAGGGGTGCCCGGTCAAAAATAAACGCGCAATTATAGCGAAACCGGGGGCGCAGCGAAAACGCAGAAGCCGGTATTCCGGCAATTACACCCCCGAGGGCGCCCGCAGGTGGCGCAGCCGGGTGCCGGCCAGCAGGTGGGTGACCAGGTAGACCCCGGCACCGCCGCTGCACACCAGCGCCAGCCGCAGTGCGCGGCGGTGCCATTCCCACTCCAGCCAGTGGGCCGGGTCCGGGGTCAGCACCAGCACCGTGGCCGCCATCGCGCCAGTGGCGGCCAGCATGCGCAGGCCATATTTGCCCCAGCCGGGCTGCCAGTGGAAGACCCCGCGCCGCAGCAGCCCGCGCAGCAACAGCCCGGCGTTGAGCCAGGCGGCCAGCGAGGTGGCCAGCGCCAGGCCGACATGGCCGACGTTGAAATACCACAGCAGCGGCAGCACGAAGGCCACGTTCATCACCATGTTCGCCAGCATGGCGACCACGCCGATCTTTACCGGCGTCCTGGTGTCCTTGCGCGCGTAGTACCCGGGCGCGAGCACCTTGACCAGCATGAAGGCCACCAGGCCCAGGCTGTAGGCGCGCAGGCTCAGCGCCGACATCGACACGTCGACGGCGTTGAAGTCGCCGTTCTGGAACAGGGTCGCCAGGATCGGCACCGCCAGCAGCACCAGGGCCACCGCCGCGGGAATGCCGATCAGCAGCACCAGGCGCATCGCCCAGTCCAGGGTGAAGGTGAACTGGTCCTCCCGGGCCGCGGCGCGGTGGGCCGAGAGATTGGGCAGGATCACCGTGGCGATGGCCACGCCGAACACGCCCAGCGGCAGCTCCGAGAGCCGGTCCGAGTAATACAGCCAGGAGACGCTGCCGCTGGGCAGGAAGGAGGCCAGCACGGTGTCAAGCAGCAGGTTGATCTGGCTCACCGACACGCCGAACAGGGCCGGCAGCATCAGTTTGAGAATCCGCCGCACCCCCTCGTGCTTTACGTCGACTACCGGCCGCGGCACCAGTTCCAGGCGGTAGAGGAAGGGCAGCTGGAACAATAGCTGGATCACCCCCGCGAAAAACACGCCCCAGGCCAGGGCGAACACCGGTTGCTCGAACCACGGCGCGGCCACCACGGCGGCGAAGATCAGGCACAGGTTGAGGAATACCGGGGTGAAGGCCGGCACGGCGAAGCGGCCGTAACTGTTGAGGATCGCCCCGCAAAAGCCGGTCATCGAGATCAGCAGCAGGTAGGGGAAGGTGATGCGAATCAATCCCGAGGTGAGCTCGAACTTTTCCGGGTGGCCGATAAATCCGGGCGCGAACAGGGCCGCCACCAGCGGCGCGGCGGCGATGGCAACGCCGGTGAGCAGCAACAGGGTGCCGCCGAGCACGCCGGCGACCCGGTTGACCAGGGCCTGCACCGCCGGCAGCGCGCCTTGCTCCTTGTAGTCCGCCAGCACCGGCACGAAGGCCTGGGCGAAGGCGCCCTCGGCAAACAGCCGGCGCAGGAAATTGGGAATCTTGAAGGCGATGAAGAACGCGTCGGCGTGGGGGCCGGCGCCGATGAACGCGGCGATGACCATGTCGCGGACCAGGCCCAGCACCCGCGACACCATGGTCATGGCGCCGACCAGCGCGCTGGAGCGCAGCAGTCCGGGCTTCGGCGGTTCCTGGGTTTCCGGCACGGGAATGGGCGCGGGCGTCAGCCCCAGCGCTCGCGCAGGCTGTGGATGTGGTTGCGCAGCCACAGCAGGGAGATCAGCGTGTGGCCGTTGGGAATGCGGTTCTGGTCCAGCAACTGGAAGGCGTCCTCCACCGGCACCGAGTGGACGAGGATGTTCTCGCCCTCCTCCGGCACCCCGTGCACGCCACCCACCGCCGCCCTGGAGACGCGGCCGCAGAACAGGCGCACCTGCTCGCTGCAGGCGCCGGCGCTGGGTATCACGGTGGCGATGGGTTCCACGTCCAGCAGTTTGCAGCCGGCCTCTTCCATCGCCTCCCGGTGCACCACCTCGTGGTCGCTCTCGCCGGGCTCGACGATACCGGCGATCAGCTCCAGCATCCACGGGCTGTCGTCGCCGCGCATGGCGCCGGGGCGGAACTGCTCGATCATCACCAGGCTGTCCGACTCCGGGTGGTAGGGCAGCACGCCGACGGCGTCGCCGCGCTCGAAGATCTCGCGCACCTGGGGCTCCACCCAGCCGCCGTCGAATGCCCGGTACTGCAGGGTGACGCGGCGGATGCGGAAGTAGCCCTGGTAGGCAGTCTCGTCGGCCAGGATGCGCACGTCGCCGGCGCCGAAGGTCAGCTCCGGCGGCATCAGAAGCGCCCCGCCGTGTACCAGTTGACGTCGCGGGCGTGGCTGTCGACCTGGTCGGCCACGTCCAGTACCAGGGCGAACAGCGCCATGCGCACCAGCACGCCGTTGTCGGTCTGGCGGAAGATGGCGAGGTTGGGATTGTCGTTGAGGTCGTCGTCCAGTTCCCGGGCGTTGTCGCGGGAGTCCCGCGGCAGCGGGTGCATGATCACCGTGTTCGGTTCGCAGTTGGCGGTGTACACGCTCTGGTTGAGGCGGAAGCGGCCGCGGTAGAGGTCGGCCTCGGCCTGGGACTGGAAGCGCTCCTCCTGGATGCGGGTGGAGTAGACGATATCCACATGGGCGATGCTCGCCTCCAGCTTGTCCGATTCCAGTACGTCGAGGCCGGCGGATCGCATCTCGTCGACGATGTCTGCGGGCATGCGCAGTTCTTCCGGCGAGACCAGCACCACCTGCACCCCCTTGAACAAACCCAGCAGCTTGCACAGGGAGTGCACGGTGCGGCCGTAGCGCAGATCGCCGACCATGGCGATACGCAGGTGCTCCAGGGTGCGTCCGTGACCCGCGAGTTCCTTGCGGATGGTGTACAGGTCCAGCAGCGCCTGGCTGGGGTGCTCGTTGCTGCCGTCGCCGCCGTTGAGCACCGGCACCCGGCTGGCGGCGGCGAACTCGGCCACCGAGCCCTCGGCCGGGTGGCGCATGACGATGACATCGGAGTAACCGCTGAGCACCCGCGCGGTGTCGTACAGGGATTCGCCCTTGGAGATGGCCGAAGTCTCGAAGCCGGTGGTCTCGCGCACCTCGCCGCCGAGCAGGTTGAAGGCGCTGCCGAAGCTCACCCGGGTGCGGGTGCTGGGCTCGAAGAACATGTTGCCGAGGATGGCGCCGTCCAGCACCTTGGTCACCCGCTTGCGGTGGGCGTAGGGTTGCATGCGGTCGGCGACGTCGAAAATGCGCTCCACGTCCGGGCGCTCGAACTGGGTGATGGACAGGATGTGGCTGCCGGCGAACTGCACGCATTGGCTCCATGGCTTGGCGGTGGGGGCATTATAGGGGCTGGAAGGGGCCGCTGCCCATGGCGTAGCCTATGATGTGGCATGATCACACAAACTTTGCGGGCGCCGCCCGCAGCAGGAGAGAGTGAACCCATGGATAACCGGTTGTACTTCGTCCTCGGCGACATCTGCGCCAACCTGGCAGGTGGCGCCCTCATCGGCCTGCTGGTCTACCTGCTGATACCGGTCGGCTGGAACATGTGGGTGGCCATGTTCATCGCCATGCTGCTGGGCATGTTCCTCGCCACCTTGCTGTTCATCCCCGCCAGCGTGCTGCTCGGCGCCATGGAGGTGATGGTGCCGCTGATGCTGACCGGCATGGTCGCCGGCATGGTAGTGGGCATGCGCGCCGCCGCGGACCACATCGACGCGCCCAATGCCCTGTTTGCCGGCGCCTTCTGCGGCCTCGCCTGCCTGGTCGCCACCTGGATATTCAACAACAGCCTGCGCGGGCCGCAAAACGTGGGAGGTGCCTGACATGGTGGATACAGTTACACAGAGCAAGTGGGACAAGGCGGCACCGACCTTCGACCTGATGGCCAGCCGCGGCGCCGAGGTGCGCTGGCGGCCGGACAAGGAGGCCCTGTTCTCGCGCATGGGCGACGGCCAGATCCTGTTTGCCGCGCTGGGCACCGGGCTGGACATCGCCACCTTCCCGCCGGGCAAGCACATCACCGCCATCGATATCAGCCCGAAGATGCTGGAGCACGCCGCACAGCGGGTCGCCGGCTACGACGGGGACATCCAGGCGAAGCTGATGGACGTGCACGAGATGGACTTCCCCGACGAGAGCTTCGACCAGGTCTTCACCGCCTGCACGTTCTGCTCCGTCCCCAACCCGGTGGACGGGCTGAAGCAACTGTACCGGGTGCTGAAACCCGGCGGCGAGCTGTGCATGTTCGAGCACACCGGCAGCCAGTTCTACCCGTTCAAGACGATGATGAACCTGATGTCGAAGCTGACCGAAAAACTGGGGCCGGCGATGAACCGGCCGACAGTCAATAACGTGAAAGCGGCGGGATTCCAGGTGCTGGAGGTCAACAACATCTACCTCGACGTGGTGAAGACCATTATTGCGCGCAAGCCGGACAGCTGAAAGCGGCGACCAACTGCGACCGGGGTCACACTACCCCGCATCGAGGAATCAATTCCGCATGTATATCCCGCTCCGCTCGCACAGGGATGTTAAGCTCGCCGACTGAAAAAAAGATGTGTCAGTTGTCGGGGATATCCATGCAAACGCTTATACGCAATCTCTGTACGGTCGCGCTGGTTACGCTGGCCGGTCCGGCATTGGCGCAATCCACCGGCACACTGGCCTACGGGCCCGCCTTCGCCCAGGCGGTGCCGCTGCCGACGCTAATGCTCATCCCCCTGGGGATCGCGATGGGATTGCTGGGCGTCCACTTTCTGCGCAAGCATGGCGCGCAGCACACGCTGGGTTGCCTGCTGCTGACGGGCGGACTGCTGGCCGTGCTCACCAATGGCGTGATCGCACTGACCACACAAGTGGAACTGACCAGCCGGAGCGGTGGCAACGTGGCGGTGCCTGTGGGCTACCAGGAATACATCAACAAGAGCGGCGTCGCCCTGAATATCCTGTCGGTCACGCCGCCGGAAACCTATTGTGTCTCCGACAAGCCCGCCAGTGAGTGCCAGAGCGGCCTTCTGCTCGACACCGACGCCATCTGCGCCACCAGCTTCACCTGCACGCCACCTGTAGTGATACAGGCGGTCGACGACGCGATTGCTGTAGCCAACGGAAGTTCCGCTGCGACCAACGTTCTCGACAACGACCTCGGCGCACCGCCCCTGAATGCGGTCGGCTTTGGCGAGATCATTCCGATTATCTACAATTATCCGGCGGACGGCGCCACCGTGGGCAGCTTTCCCGCCCCCGGCGGCGGAACGCTGGACGTGACACTGGCCGACGCGGGTGGCCTGTCGGTGACCGCCAACGGCACGACAGGGTCGGGCAGCGTAACGATTTACTACATGCTGCAGGCCGGCGACGGCTCGAGAGATCCCGGCGCAGTCACGATGAGCTTCGGCGACTTCCCCACAGCAGTGGATGACACGCTGGCGACGCTGGGCTCGGGCAATGAATTCACCACCGACGTCGGCGTCACCCTCAACGTGGGGGCCGGCACCGGCCTGCTGAATAACGACACGCTGGGCAGTCCCAGCGCAGCGCTGGCCCTCTGGGGGGCTGGCAATGCCTCGATGGCGGTCGATCGCGGCCCGGGCAGCTCGCGGCCCTTCGCCGGCGGCACGCTGACGGTCTACGCCGACGGTTCCTTCGACCTGGTCAACCCGACGACCCCCGGGACCTTCAGCTTTGATTACATTCTGCAAAACGACATCGGGACTTCCCAGGCGACGGTCGAGATTTACGTGCTAGACCCTCCCATCGCGCAGGACGATGCACTCTTCGCGTCGGGGAGCCAGACCAACAACTACTCGGCGCCCGGGCTGCTCGCCGACAACGGCGCCGGCGCGGATTACCTGGGCACTCCGGCAGCGACCATTGTGAGTTTCGGTGGAGGCAGTTTCGGCGGAACAGCGGCGAGCAACCCCGCTGGAAGCACGGTGGCCATCCCGGTCCAGGGCGGCAGCCTGACGGTCAACGCCGATGGCTCGGTGGTGGTCGACAGTCCTCTGCAAGGGATTTTCACCTTCGACTACCTGATCAGCAACGGCGCGGGCAGCTCTATCGCCACCGTGACAGTCACCGTGGGGCCCTCACCGCCGATCTGACACCCCGGCGGCCATCTCCCCCGGCCCTGGAGGCGGGGCGCAAGATGCGTTCGCCACCCGCGGCGACACCTCAGGCCAGCAACATGTCCCCGTAGTTGAGCAGTTGGTACAGCACCTGCTGCTTCGCCTCGGGTAGTTCGCCCGATTCCAGCAGTTGCTCGATCTGCTCCTGGAACTGTTCCATGCACAATCCCGCGCCGGCCTCAGGATCAGTCAGGCGGGCGAAACGGAACTCCTCCCACTGCGCCATTTCATCGGCATCCAGCGTCTCGGGGAAATTGCGCGCGCGGTAGCGGAACAGCATCTCCGGCAGGCGTGGATCCTCGAAGGGAAAACTGCGCTCCGCCAGTTGCTGCGGGCTGCTGTCGACCACCGACTGCATCAGCTTGCGGTCGCTGTCCGGAAAGAAACCGCCGCTGTAGAGCATGCGGTCGGGGTCGGTTTCCGGCGGGAACTCGCGGCCCGCATACACCGCCTGTATTTTCGCGGTAAACGCTTTCGGGTCGCGATCGCGACAGGCCCGCAGGGCGGCGAGGTTGGCGCGGCACTGGTCGCCGGACAGCCCGAGGCGCGCTGCGGTTTCGGCATCCGCCATCTTTGCGGTGACCAGCACCGGGCATTTGTTCAGGCGCACGGTCTTCAGGCCGGGGCGCTCCTGGCCGTCGGCCAGTGAGTCCGAAGGGGCGAACAGCCGCTCGCGGATCTCGTCGGGCGTACCCTCGATCAGCAGCGCGGGGTCGGCCATGAGGTCGACGCACAGCACCTCATTGCGGTTCGCGGGATGGGCGGCCAGCGGTGCGATCAGCGCGGTGTGGTCGCGCGCCGCGCCGAACATACCGGAGACGTGCAGCACCGGCTTCATCGATGCGATGTCCAGCATGGCGGCCGCCGCGTTCTTGTCGCGCGAGCGCAGCACGTAGTCGAACAGCTTCGGCTGCTTTTCCCTTACCAGACGCGCCACGGCGATGGTCGCGTAGACGTCCGAGAGCGCGTCGTGGGCGCCCTCGTGGGCGATACTGTTGGCGCGGGTGAGTTCCTCCAGGCGGAAGCTGGGCAGGCCGTCCTCGCGCAGCGGCCACTCGATGCCCTCCGGGCGCAGGGCGTGGCAGGCGCGCAGCATGTCGATGATGTCCCAGCGGGAATTGCCGTCGCGCCACTCGCGGGCGTAGGGATCGTAGAAGTTGCGGTAGAGGGTGTAGCGGGTGACTTCGTCGTCGAAGCGCAGCGAGTTGTAGCCGACGCCGCAGGTGCCGGGCTGCGCCAGTTCCGCGTGAATGGCGCGGATGAACTCGCGCTCGGGGACGCCTTTTTCCAGCGCCTCCTGCGGCGTGATACCAGTGATGAGGCAGGCCATCGGCTGCGGCAGGTAATCGTTGGCCGGGCGGGCGTAGATCACCAGCGGCTCGCCGATGGGGTTCAGGTCGAAATCGGTGCGCAGCCCGGCGAACTGCACCGGGCGGTCGCGGGACGGATCGGCGCCGAAGGTCTCGTAGTCGTGCCAGTAGAACGTCGGTACCGACACGGCCCTAGATGACCTCGAGTGCCTGCTCCTCGATCTTCGCCTGCCAGATCTTCGGGCCGACCTCGTGCACCGAGGTGCCGTTGACGTCGACGGCCACGCTGACCGGCATGTCCTTCACCTCGAACTCGTAGATCGCCTCCATGCCCAGCTCCGGGAAGGCGACGACACGTGCGGCGGTGATCGCCTTGGACACCAGGTAGGCGGCGCCGCCCACGGCCATCAGGTAGACCGCCTTGTGCTTCTTGATCGCCTCCACGCCGGCGGGCCCGCGCTCGGCCTTGCCGATCATGCCCAGCAGGCCGGTGTGCTCGAGGATGAAGTCGGTGAACTTGTCCATGCGGGTGGACGTCGTCGGGCCGGCGGGGCCGACCACCTCGTCGCGCACCGGGTCGACCGGGCCGACGTAGTAGATGAAGCGACCCTTGAGGTCCACGCCCTCGGGCAGGCCCTCGCCGGAGTCGATCAGCTCCTTCATCTTCTTGTGCGCCGCGTCGCGGCCGGTGAGCATCTTGCCGGACAGCAGCAGCGTGTCACCCGGTTGCCACTGGGCGGCTTCTTCCGGGGTCACCGTATCGAGGTTGACGCGGCGGGTGCCCTCGCCCACTTCCCAGGTGATGTTCGGCCAGTCGTCCAGGCTGGGCGGGGTCTGCAGCGCCGGGCCGGAACCATCCAGCACGAAGTGCGCGTGGCGGGTGGCCGCGCAGTTGGGAATCATCGCCACCGGCAGCGAGGCCGCGTGGGTCGGGTAATCCATGATTTTCACGTCCAGCACCGTGGTCAGGCCGCCCAGGCCCTGGGCGCCGATGCCCAGCTTGTTGACCTTCTCCATCAGCTCCAGCCGCAGTTCCTCGGCGCGGTTGGATGGGCCGCGCTCGCGCAGCTCGTGGATGTCGATGGGGTCCATCAGCGCTTCCTTGGCCATCACCGCCGCCTTTTCAGCGGTGCCGCCGATGCCGATACCCAGCATGCCCGGCGGGCACCAGCCGGCGCCCATGGTCGGCACCGTCTTCAGCACCCAGTCGACGATGCTGTCGGAGGGGTTGAGCATGGCCATCTTCGACTTGTTCTCGGAACCACCACCCTTGGCCGCCACCTGCACGTCCACGGTGTCGCCCTCGACGACCTCCATGTGAATCACCGCCGGGGTGTTGTCTTTCGTGTTCTTCCGCGCACCGGCGGGATCGTCGAGGATGGAGGCGCGCAGCACGTTATCCGGGTTCAGGTAGGCGCGACGCACGCCCTCGTTGACCATGTCCGCCACGCTCATGGTGGCGTCCCACTGCACGTTCATGCCGATCTTCAGGAACACGGTCACGATGCCCGTATCCTGGCAGATCGGCCGGTGCCCTTCCGCGCACATGCGCGAGTTGATCAGGATCTGCGCCATGGCGTCCTTGGCCGCGGGGTTCAGTTCCTTCTGCCACGCCTCGTGCACCGCGTCGATGAAATCCTTCGGGTGGTAGTAGGAAATGAACTGCAGCGCATCGGCGACGCTGTCGATGAAATCGTCCTGGCGGATCACGGTCATGGCGGGTAGGTCCTTACGGCGTGGGTCACAAACGGGCCGTATTGTACACCGACGAAACGTGGGGGAAAGCCCCGTACGGGAGATCCGATATCGCCGCTGTAGGAGCCTGCTATGCAGGCGATTGCCGTTCCTGTAGGAGCCTGCTACGCCGGCGATCGCGCGCAGAGCGCGCTCCTACGACAGGTGATCGCCTGCATAGCCGGCTCCTACAGGGAGGGAGTCGCCTGCAGCGCGCGGATGGAGGCTTCGATACTGTTGATGCTGCTATTCACCTGCCGGCGGAAGGCGTCGGTCGCCTTGATCCCCTCGGTGTTATTGGACACCTGCCGATTCAACTTGGCGAGGTCCAGCTCGGCCCGGTTCAACGCATCGGCAATCCGTTCCAGTTCCGCCTGGTTGGTCTTGGCGCTGCTGGCAAGCCGCGAGAGGTCGCCGGAAACCGTCTTCAACTTCTGCAGGTCCGCCTCGGCCGAGGACGCCTTGCCCTGCAGCGACTTCAGCGCGCTCTCGTTGGCGGCCACCCGGCCCGCCTGGCCCTTGCTGGCGGTCTCCAGTGCGGACAGGCGCTGCTTGGATTCCTTCCAGACGTTGTCCCAGAGCTTGCGCACTTCCGAATCCAGTTCGCGGATCTTGGCGGCCTGTACCGCGGCGTTCTGGTTCATCCCCTCGTCGGTATCCGAGAGCCGCGCCTCCAGGTCGGAGATGCGGTTGGCGTAGTCCTCGATGGAGTCCTGCGCCACGCGCAATTCCTTCTGCAACTGGAAGGCCCAGGCGCAGGCCACGGCGGCGGTGACCAGCGCGACAGTCAGGACCAGCCTGCCCAGCAGGCCGCCACCGCTGCGCTCCGGCCGGGCCGGCGGGCGGGCGGCGCCGCGCGCTGAGGCGCCGCCGCGGGCGCCCTTGCGAGTTACGGGTTCGTCCAGGTCGCGCGAGGGCACGATGGAGGGAATGTGGTCGATATCGTCTCTAGGCATTGTAAAACAAGGGGTTATCTGTTTGTGGGGCATTATACATGGGACAGGGGGGGGCCCAAGGAATTCCTGTAGAAAGCGCAGATAAACAAAACGGGGCCGCAGCCCCGTTTGTCATCTGGCGCCTGGCGCCGGATCAGCCGTTCAGCTGGGCAGCTACCTCGTCGGCGAAATCGACTTTCTCGACTTCGATGCCTTCGCCCACTTCAAAGCGCGCGAATGAGGCCACTTCGGCGCCGGCGGCGGAGACCAGCTTGCCTACCTTGACGTCGGGGTCCTTGACGAAGGGTTGCTCGACCAGGGAGTTCTCGGCCAGGAACTTGCGCATGCGGCCTTCGATCATCTTCTCGACGATCTCTGCCGGCTTGTCGGATTCCTGCGCCTGTGCGGTGTAGATTTCCTTCTCCTTCGCCAGCAGGTCCTCGGGCATGTCGGCCGGGGAAACCACTGCCGGGTTGACCGCCGCGACGTGCATGGCGACGTCCTTGGCCAGGTCCTGGTCGCCGCCTTTGAGCTCGACCAGTACCGCGATGCGCTTGTTGCCGTGCACGTAGGCGCCTACAACACCGGCGTCGGCGGTGACGACCTGCGAGCGACGCACGCTGATGTTCTCGCCGATCTTCTGGACCAGCGCCTGGCGCGCTTCTTCCAGTTCGCCAGCCATCAGGGCTTCCACGTCTTCCTGCCTGCCGTTGAAGGCGGCATCCAGTACTTTCTCGACGAAGCCGAGGAAGTTGTCGTCGCGTGCGACGAAGTCGGTCTCGGAGTTCACTTCGACGATAACGCCGTAGCTGCCGTCTTCGGATATGCGCGCTGCGACGACGCCGTCAGCCGCGGTGCGGCCGGCTTTCTTGGCGGCTTTCATGCCGCTGGACTTGCGCAGCTCCTCGATCGCGGCGTCGATGTCGCCATCTGCTGCCGCCAGGGCCTTTTTGCACTCAAGCAGGCCCAGGCCGGTGCGCTCGCGTAATTCTTTTACCAGTTTTGCTGACATTGATCGTCCTCCTCTGCAATCCCGGATTCTCGGATCTGGAAATAAAAAACCCGGCTACACGGGTGCCGGGGCTTAGTCTGGTGGCCCGGCGTTACAGTTACTGCACGCCGGGCGCTTTATTTACTCAGCCGCCGGCTCCTCGGTGGATTCGGCAGGTTCCTCGACGAACTCGTCGGAGGGGGTGTTGACGACTTCGCCGCCTTCGGTGCGGCCGGCCAGGCAGGCGTCGGCAACCGCTGAGACGTACAGCTTGACCGCGCGGATGGCGTCGTCGTTGCCTGGGATGACGTAGTCGACGCCGTCCGGATCGGAGTTGGTGTCGACGATGCCGATAACCGGGATACCCAGCTTGTTGGCTTCGGTGATGGCGATGCGCTCGTGGTCGACGTCGATCACGAACAGCGCGTCAGGCAGGCCGCCCATGTCCTTGATACCGCCGATGGAGCGCTCGAGCTTCTCCATGTCGCGGCTGCGCATCAGGGCTTCTTTCTTGGTCAGGCGGGCGAAGGTGCCGTCGGCCTGCTGGGCTTCCAGGTCGCGCAGGCGCTTGATGGAGGCGCGAATGGTCTTGTAGTTGGTGAGCATGCCGCCCAGCCAGCGGTGGCTGACGTAGGGCATGCCGGCGCGCTCTGCCTGCTCCTTGATGATCTTGCCAGCGGCGCGCTTGGTGCCGACGAACAGGATCTTGTTCTTGTTGCTGGCCAGGCGCTTCACCATGTCCAGCGCTTCGTTGAAGGCGGGAACGGTGTGCTCGAGGTTGATGATGTGGATCTTGTTGCGGGCACCGAAGATGTACTGGTCCATCTTGGGGTTCCAGTAGCGGGTCTGGTGACCGAAGTGGGCGCCTGCCTGCAGCAGGTCGCGCATGCTTACTTGCGACATATGTCTGTACCTTTTAAGCGGGTTAATCCTCCACATATCCCCGTGTCCAAACCGCCGGGCCGTATCGGCTCGATGGCACCCTGGAGCGGGTTGCGATATGTGTGTGTCGTTGGTTTATTCACCCCCGGAGCCGGCTTTTCACCAATCCCCGGAAAATGAGCGGCGCTTTATACCACAGGCGCCCATGTGGATAAAGCCATAAATTCCCTCTCTTTATGTAGGTGTTACCTATGCTGGCGACGCTTGGGTTAGAATGGGCGCTTGCCCGCGCCGCACACATTGGCGTTGGCCGCCTAATATTTCAATATTTTCAATGAGTTGTGAATGCCTGTAACAATCAAGACAGCGGACGAATTCGGCAAGATGCGCGTTGCCGGCGCACTCGCGGCCGAAGTGCTGGAAATGATCAAGCCGCACGTCGATGTCGGCGTGACCACCGGGGAGCTCGACCGCCTGTGCCACGACTACATCATGGCCAAGGGGGCTATTCCCGCCCCCCTCAACTACAACGGCTTCCCGCGCTCCATCTGCACCTCGGTCAACGATGTGGTCTGCCACGGCATTCCCTCGGACAGCAAAAAGCTCAAGAGCGGTGATATCGTCAATATCGACGTCACCGTGATCGTCGACGAGTACCACGGCGACAGCAGCATCATGGTCGAGGTGGGCGATGTGGCCCCGCACGCCCAGCGCCTGGTCCGCGTCACCCAGGAATGCCTGTACCGCGCCATCGACATCGTCCGCCCCGGCACCACGCTGGGCGATATCGGCGCGGTGATCCAGCAGCACGCGGAACAGAATTACTACTCGGTAGTGCGCGAATACTGCGGCCACGGCATCGGCCGCATCTTCCACGAGGACCCGCAGGTACTGCATTATGGCAAGGCCGGCAGCGGCCTGCGCCTCGAGGAGGGCATGACCTTCACCATCGAGCCCATGATCAACGCCGGCCGCCGGCACACCCGCCTCAACCACAAGGACGGCTGGACTGTCACCACTCGCGATGGCCGCCTCTCCGCCCAGTGGGAACACACCATGGGCGTGACCGCCGACGGTTGCGAGGTCTTTACCCGCCGTTCCGACGACACTTTCCAGGGCACATAGTGGATTCAACTCTCGCCGAGTCACCCGACACCATCTTTGACGCCGAGGCCTTTGCCACCGCACTGGCCACCCCCGGCAATAAAGTCATTGCCTGCTGCAAACAGGCGATCAGCGACGCCACCGCCGCGCAGCACCGCAGCTTCATGGAGGGCGCGGATACCGGCCCGCTGATCCGCCAGCGCGCGGCTTTTATCGACAGGCTGCTGGGCATACTCTGGGACCATCAGGCCTTCCAGTCGGATGACATGGCCCTGGTCGCCGTCGGCGGCTACGGCCGGGGCGAGTTGCACCCCCATTCCGACATCGACATCCTCGTGCTGGTGGGCGATAGCGGCGGCGAGGCCGAGGCGCAGCTGTCCGGCTTCCTCACCCTGCTCTGGGACATTGGCCTGCACATCGGCCACAGCGTGCGCACCGTCAAGGAGTGCGTGAAGGCGGCGCGCGACGACCTGACCATCCTCACCAACCTGATGGAATCGCGGGTGCTGCGCGGCCGCGCCGAGCTGATGCAGGAGGTCACCCGCCTCACCGGCACCGAATTCATGTGGCCCAGCGATGTGTTCTTCCGCGCCAAGATGGAGGAGCAGCGCAACCGCCACCACAAGTTCGCCGACACCGAGTACAACCTCGAACCCAATGTGAAGGGCTCGCCCGGCGGCCTGCGCGACCTGCAGGCCATTGGCTGGATTGCGGAGCGCCACTTCGGCGTGGCTTCGCTGGAAACGCTCAGCGCGGCGGAATTCCTGCCGCCGGAGGACATGAAAATCCTCGAGGACGGCCGCGAGTTCATGTGGCGGGTACGCTACGCCCTGCACATGATCACCGACCGCGAGGAAGACCGCCTGCTGTTCGACTACCAGCGCCAGCTCGCCGACATGTGGGGCTTCGTCGATGGCGACAAGCTCGCCGTCGAGCAGTTCATGCAGGTCTACTACCGCTGGGCACAGGCGCTGGGCATGCTCAACGAGGTGCTTATCCAGAACTTCGAGCAGGCCATCCTCACCGGCGACGGCGCCACCGACACCCGGGTGCTGAACGAGCGCTTCGAACTGCGCAACAGCTATGTCGCGGCGCGTCACGACCGGGTGTTCCACGAGTACCCGCCCGCCATCCTGGAGGTCTTCCTGCTGTGCGCGCGGGAGGAGACCGCCACGGCGATCGCCGCCCCCACCGTGCGCCTGCTGCGGCAGAACCTGCACCTGATCGACGACGAGTTCCGCGCCTCGGAAACCTGCCAGGACCTGTTCCTGGATTTCCTGCGCTCGCCCTACCGGCTTACCCGCCTGCTCAAGCGCATGACCCGCTACGGGGTGCTGGGGCGCTACATTCCGGAGTTCGGCCGTATCATCGGCCAGATGCAGCACGACCTGTTCCACGCCTACACCGTGGATGCGCACACCCTGGAAGTGATCGAGAACATGCGCCGCTTCCAGATACCGGAATTTACCGAGCGCTTCCCGGTCACCAGCCGCGTTGTCGCGCGACTGCCGAAAATCGAGCTGCTGTATCTCGCGGGCATGTTCCACGATATCGGCAAGGGCCGCGGCGGCGATCACTCGGAACTGGGCGCGGTGGACGCCGAGGCCTTCTGCAAGCGCCACCGCCTGTCCCAGCGCGACACCAACCTGGTGGTCTGGCTGGTGCAGAACCACCTGACCATGTCGGCGGTCTCCCAGCGGCGCGACATTTCCGACCCGGACGTGATCCTGCAATTCGCCCAGCATGTCGGCGACCAGGTGCGCCTGGACTACCTGCTGGCGCTGACCGTCGCCGACATCAACGGCACCAACCCGACCCTGTGGAACGCCTGGCGTGGCAGCCTGTTGCGCCAGCTCTTCACCGAGACCAAGCGCGCCCTGCGCCGCGGGCTGGAGAACCCGGTGGACAAGCAGGTGTGGATAGACGAAGCCCGCGAGGCGGCGATGGACCTGCTCGAGTACCGCGGCTTCACACCGGAGGAAATCGAGGAGATCTGGCTGGAGCGCGGCGAGGATTACTTCCTGCGCGAGAAGCCGGAGGACATCGCCTGGCACACCGAGGCGATCGCCGGGCACTTTGACAAGAGCAAACCACTGGTTCTGGTGCGCTCCAGCATCGACTCCAGCGTCGCCAACACCACGCAGATTTTCATTCACGCGCGTTCCAGCGCGCAGTTGTTCTCGCGCCTGTGCGCGCAGCTGGAAATACTCGACCTGTCGATTTACGACGCGCGCATCTACAACGCCAGCGACGGCATGACCCTGGATACGTTTTTCGTGCTCGGCTCCGACGGCCGCTCCATCGCCGGCGACGCTGCGCGATTGCAGCAGATAAAGGATCACCTCACCGGCGACCTGCTGGAGCGCGAAACCTCGGGAGAAACTGTGCAGCGACACCTCACCCGCCGCAAGCGCTCGTTCTCCATACCCACCGAGACCAACATGTCCGTGGACGCCATCAAGCACTACTCGGTACTGGAGGTGATGTCGCCGGACCGCCCGGGACTGCTGGCGCGCATCGCGCGCATCTTCGTCGATTTCGGCATCGAGCTACAGGCGGCGAAGATCCAGACGCTGGGCGAACGGGTCGAGGACGTGTTCTTTATCACCGACGCCGACGAGCAGCCAATCACCGACCCGGAAATTTGCGCCGCCCTGCAGCAGGCCATCCGCAACGAACTCGATGAACAGGCCGCGGCCTGAGGAAAAGCACACAAATGAACCCCGACCTGGAGAAACTCCAGCCCTACCCCTTCGAAAAATTGCGCCACCTGTTCGCCGACCTGGAAGCGCCGGCGGATAAAAGCGCCATCGCCCTGTCCATCGGCGAACCCAAGCACCCGGCGCCGCGCTTCGTGCTGGAGGCGCTGTCACAGAACCTGGACAAACTCTCCAGCTACCCGCTGAGCAAGGGCACGCTGAAACTGCGCCGCGCCATCGCCCACTGGCTGGAGTTCCGCTTCGACCTGCCCGGCGTGGACCCGGAGCGGCAGGTACTGCCGGTCAACGGCACCCGCGAGGCGCTGTTCGCCTTCGCCCAGGCGGTGGTCGAGCGCGGCCCGGACGCGCTGGTGATCTCGCCCAACCCGTTCTACCAGATCTACGAGGGCGCCGCCCTGCTGGCCGGCGCGCATCTGGCGCTGGTCAATTGCACGGCGGAAACCAATTTCCAGCCGGACTTCGACAGCATCAGCGACGAGCAATGGCAGCGCTGCCAGTTGCTCTACATCTGCAGCCCCGGCAACCCCACGGGCGCAGTGCTGCCCATGGAAACCCTGCAGCGGCTGATCCGCCTGGCGCGGGAACACGATTTCGTCATCGCCTCCGACGAGTGCTACTCGGAGATCTACTTCGACGAGGACAACCCGCCGCCCGGGCTGCTGCAGGCCTGCGCCGCGATGGGCGAGCAGGATTTCCGCAATTGCGTGGTCTTCCACAGCCTGTCCAAGCGTTCCAACCTGCCCGGCCTGCGCTCCGGGTTTGTCGCCGGCGACGCGGATATCCTCGAGCGCTTCGGTCTCTACCGCACCTACCACGGCTGCGCCATGCCGCCGCACCACCAGGTCGCCAGCATCGCCGCCTGGCAGGACGAGGCCCACGTGGTGCAGAACCGCCTGCGCTACCGCGAAAAATTCGACGCGGTGCTGGCCATCCTGCAGGACAGCCTCGAGGTCGGCATGCCCGACGCCGGCTTTTACCTGTGGCCGAAAACGCCCATCCCCGCCACCGAGTTCGCCCGCCGCCTGTTCGCCGAGGAGCACATCACGGTGCTGCCCGGCAGCTACCTCGGCCGGGAAACCCCGCAGGGCAACCCCGGCGACGACCGTGTGCGCATGGCGCTGGTGGCGGACATCGCCCAGTGCGTCGAGGCCGCCCGGCGCATGGTGCGCTGCATCGACAATATCCGGGGCTGAACATGCTCAAGGCCGAGCGCGTCGACTACATCCTGCAGCGGCTGCAGGAGCTCTACCCGGAGACTCCCATCCCGCTGGACCACACCGATCCCTACACCCTGCTGGTGGCGGTACTGCTCAGCGCCCAGTGCACCGACGAGCGCGTCAACCAGGTCACCCCGGCGCTGTTCGCCCTGGCGGACAACGCCCGGGACATGGCTAAGGTAGACGTATCGGCGATCCAGGAGATCATCCGCCCCTGCGGGCTCTCCCCGCAAAAGGCCAAGGCGATCCGGCGCCTGTCGGAAATCCTGGTAGACGAATACGACGGCGAGGTGCCGGCGGATATGGAAGCGCTGGAGAAACTCCCCGGCGTCGGCCACAAGACCGCCAGCGTGGTCATGTCCCAGGCCTTCGGCGAGCCGGCCTTCCCGGTCGACACTCACATCCACCGGCTGGCCCAGCGCTGGGGGCTCACTTCGGGCAAGAGCGTGGTGCAGACCGAGCGCGACCTCAAGCGCCTGTTCCCGCGCGACGGCTGGAACCGGCTGCACCTGCAGATCATCTACTACGGCCGCGAGTTCTGCTCCGCGCGCGGCTGCGACGGCCGCGTCTGCGAGATCTGCCGCACCTGCTACCCCGGGCGCAAGCACCCCAAGAAAACCCACAAAGCGTAGGAGCCTGCTACGCAGGCGATCTCCACCGTCGGCGGCTCCTCGCGCATACCTTCGTGCTCCGATTGCACTACTCGCCTTAAGCCAGGCTCTTTGGCTTGGCGGTGAGCAGCCGGCTCCCGGGCGGTCCCGGCAGGGGGGCAATGGCGGCTCCGCGCCGGTTGCAGTGCGCTAACGCTCGGCGGCGGCCCACTGCGCTGGCGGGGACGCAGGTAGAGGATGATCGCGCGCAGAGCGCGCTCCTACGAAGGGTCGTAGGGGACGCGCCCCTTGGAGAAGCGCTCCCGCGTGGCCTGCTTCTGCGCCTCGCTTTTGCGCAGGAGGATGTAGACGGCGCCGGTCCCGCCGTGGTGCGGCTGCGCCGAGTGAAAGGCCTGCACGACGTCGAGTTCGCGCAGCCAGCGGTTGACCCAGGCCTTGAGGATGGAACTGCGCTCGCGCTGGGCGCGGCTCTCGCCCTTGCCGTGGATGACCATGACCGAGCGCAGCCCGAACTCGTGGCATTCGCGGATAAAGTCGTAGAGCTCGCGGCGGGCGATCGCGACCGTCATGCGGTGCAGGTCCAGGCGGGCGTCGGCGGGGTAGCGGCCCAGGCGGAGTTTGCGGTAGACGCCGTTCTGCACGCCGGGCCGCTTGAAATCGAGCACGTACCAAGGGTCGAGGGGTTCCACTCGCTGGTCGTCGTCGGCCAGGGGGTTGCCGTCGCGGCCGGTGTTGGCGACCGCCGCGGCGCGACGCTGCTGTGCGCTGGAATCACTGCCGGGCTTGCGCGCACCGATGCGCACCCGCGCCTCCCGTTTCAGCGGAACCACGTCCGACATCTCGTCGAGGAACAAACTCTCTTCGTCGTCGTTCACGGGTACAACTCCTCCAGCCTGGGCTATTATAAAGCCTTGTTATGATTGAGCGACAAGAAAACCACCCGCCCGAGATCAATCGTTGCCCGCTGTGCGCCGCGGACAACCGTTGCGCGGTCGCAATGGGTGCCGCCCCCGAGAGCTGCTGGTGCCACAGCAGCAGGGTAAAGCCGTCCGCGCTGGCGGCGCTGCCGGAGAATGAGCGCATGCAGCGCTGCATCTGCCCGGATTGCGCCGGCGTCACCGAAGGGCTGTAACTGAAAACGCATGAATGAAAGGCATTGAATGAAAGGTAATTTCGTCGGCGGTATCGGTTACCTGGTAGATGGTGCCAAACTGCTTACCCACCCGCGGCTGCGCGTCTTCGTCGTCATCCCCCTGCTGGTCAATATCATCATCTTCGCCTCGATGCTGGGTTTCACCCTCAGCTATATCGGCGACCTGATGGACCGCTGGCTGGCCGCCATCCCCACCTGGCTGGATTTCGTGAAGTGGATCCTGTGGCCGCTGATCGGGATCACCCTGAGCCTGGCCACCGGCTACCTGTTCACCGCGGTGGCGCTGCTGATCGCCTCGCCCTTCAACGGGCTGCTGGCCGAAAAGGCCGAGGAACTGGTCACTGGTCGTGAAGTAGCGGCGCTGGAAGGTTTTGGCGCGGCGCTGATGATGCTGCCGCGCAGCGTCCTGCGGGAGCTGTTCAAGCTGATGTACTACGTGCCGATGGCGGCCTTCGTGCTGCTGGTCAGCTTTATCCCGGTGCTCAACGCGGTGGCGCCCTTCCTCTGGTTCCTGCTCGGCGCCTGGATGATGTCCATCCAGTTTGTCGACTTTCCCATGGACAACCACCAGCTGGCCTTCGCCGAAGTAAAGGACGCCGTGCGCAGCCGCCGCCTGTCCAGCATGGGCTTCGGCGGCGCGGTAGCGATTTGCACGGGGATTCCCGTGGTCAATTTCTTCGTGGTGCCGGCGGCGGTGGTAGGCGCCACGCTGCTGTGGTGCCGCGAGCTGGACCCCGCCCGCGGCCGGCCGCTATAGGCGGCGCGTCAGGCCAGCAGGTCTTCCGGCGGGTGGGTACACTCCAGCGGTGAGCCCAGCAGGGCCTCCAGGTCGGGTAGCAGGAAGGCATCGTCCTCGCTGGCAAAGCTGATCGAGGTGCCCGAGGCGCCGGCCCGCCCGGTGCGGCCGATGCGGTGCACGTAATCCTCGGGGTCCTCCGGCAGGTTGTAGTTCACCACGTGGCTGACGCCGTCGACGTGAATCCCGCGGCCGGCGACGTCGGTCGCCACCAGTACCTTGATCTCGCCCTTCTTGAACTGGTCCAGGGTCTTGGTGCGCTTGGCCTGGGGAATCTCCCCGGAAAGGATGCCGCAGGCTACCCCGGCCTTGCGCAGCTTCTCGTGCAGCCGACGCACCTGGTCGCGGCGGTTGGCGAAGACGATCACGCTGGTCGCCTCGTCGCGCCGCAACAGGTTGGTGAGCACGCGGAAGCGCTCCCGCGAGCTGACCATGTAGACCTTCTGGTCGACCGTGTCGGTGGCGACGTGCTCCGGCTCGATCTCCACCGTCACCGGCTCGAAGGTCCACTGGGCCGACAGGTTGATGATGTCCTGGGTGAAGGTGGCGGAAAACAGCAGCGTCTGGCGGTTCTCCTTGCGCGGGACGGCGCGCACGATGCGCTTGACCTGGGGGATGAAGCCCATGTCCAGCATGCGGTCCGCTTCGTCCAGCACCAGCACTTCGACGTGGTCCATGAACAGGTCGCGACGGCCCATGAAGTCCAGCAGGCGGCCCGGGGTGGCTACAACCAGGTCGACCACGTCGCGCTGCAGCCGGTTGAGCTGCTTCTGGTAATCCATGCCGCCGATCAGCGTGACCACCTTGAGCCCGGTGTGCTTGCCCAGGTCGTCGGCGTCCGCGGCGATCTGCATCACCAGTTCCCGCGTCGGCGCGATCACCAGCGCCCGCGGCTCGCCGATGAAGCGCTCGCCCTCGGGCGGGTTGTTCAGCAGGTCGTTGAAGATGGTAATGAGGAAGGCGGCGGTCTTGCCGGTACCGGTCTGCGCCTTGCCGATGGCGTCGCAGCCCTGCAGGGTGTGCGGCAGCACCGAGGCCTGGATTGGCGAGCAGTACTCGAAGCCGAGGTCGGCGATACCGTGCATGATGCGGTCATCCAGGCCCAGGTCGTGGAAGCGGGTCTTGCCTTCCGCCGGCTCCACCGCGAACTGCTCCACGCTCCAGGGCTGGCTGTTTGCCGCGGAGCGGTCCTGGCGCTGGCGTTTGCGGCCCGAGCCGCGGGACTTTTTGGGCTGGTCAGACTGCTGTTTCTCCGCGTGTTCGCGCGGTGCGCTGTCCTTTTCTATCCGCGGCGACCGCGGCTGTTCCTGGGGCTGGGCAGTGCTGCCCGCAGCCGCTCCCGGCTTGCCGGCGAGGCGCCCGACGAGGCTCTTGATCAAGGGATCATCCTGTAGCTGTATGAAAAACGCGCTAGTCTAGCATTTCTGGGCGCCGAATGGGCGTTTCCGTCGCCGCCTTGCAGGAGCCTGCTACGCAGGCGATCACCTGCGTAGCAGGCTCCTAGGGAGTGCGATTCGCGCGCGGAGCGCGCTCCTACAGTGCCCGGTCGGGGAACAGGCGGGAGAGGTAGTAGTCCACGCTGACGTAGCGCCCGCCGCCGGTAAAGAACAGCGTCACCAGCATGATCAGGTAGGTCACCGCGAATTCGATGCCGTTATTGAGGATGACGAAATTGCCTTTTTCCGTCAGCCAGCTGTAATTCCCGTGCTCGCGCAGGATTTCCTTGGCCGCCCCCAGGCGAACCGCTACCTCCCGCGAGCCGGAATCGGCAATCGCCGCCCAGCCGTTGTCCCAGTGGACCGCAAAAATCGCCACCAGCATGGTGACGATCAACGGAATCGAAATCCAGCGTGTGGCCAGCCCCAGTACCAGCAGCAGCGCGCCGATCGCCTCCGAGTAGGCGGCAAGGTGGGCCAGCAGTTCCGGGGCCGGTAACCCCAGGCCCCAGTCCGGGTTGCCAAACCACTCGACCGTGCTGTCCATATTGGCGATCTTCTGGGTACCCGCCATCCAGAAAACCGGGACCAGATAGAGACGAATGGCCAGTGGGGCGAGACCATCGAAGTGTTGAAGGCGGGGAAAAATCCCGTTGTGTATGGTGTAATACCAACGCGCGATGAAGTCCATCAGTCGCTTTCCTTAAGGCAAGTCCACTCTGTGACAGTAGAGTCTCTCAAAAGGTTTCCCCCGGGCAAGCCCAATCCGGCTTCGGCCCCGTTATCCCTGCGTGCGTACCGCTGATGCGCTGGCAACCCTACCGGGCCGAGGCCCGGTCGCTCTTCGCCATCGCCTGGCCGACGGCGCTGGCGCAGGTGGCGCAGATCGGTACCGGCGTGGTCGACACGATCATGGCCGGCCGCTACAGCGCGGAGGATCTCGCCGCCGTCGCCATCGGCTATAACATCTGGCTGCCGCTGTTCCTGTTCGGCCTCGGGATGATGATCGCCACCTCGGTGAACGTGGCGCAGGCTTTCGGGGCGGGCCAGAAAGAGGTGATCCGGGCCGCGCTGCCCCAATCGCTCTGGCTGGCGCTGCTGATGGGGCTGGCGATGGTACCGATCTGCCTCAATACCGCGCCCCTGCTCGACCTGCTCAACCTCCAAAGCGACACCCGGGCGAAAAGCCTTGCCTACCTGCAGGCGGTCGCCTGGGGCCTGCCCGCGTCGGCGCTGTTCCAGTGCCTGCGCTGCCACAACCAGGGACTGGGGCTGATGAAGCCCTACGCCGTCGCGAGCATCATCGGTTTTCTCGCCAATATCCCGCTGAACTACATGTTCATGTACGGCAACTGGGGCGCGCCGGAACTCGGCGCGGCCGGCTGCGGACTGGCTACCGCCGTCTGCATGTGGCTGGGCCTGGTGCTGATCCTCGCTTACAGCGTCATGGTACCGGCGATCCGCGAGTACCTGCCGGAGCCGCGGGTGGTGCGCCCGCACTGGCCACAGATCACCGCGATCTTCCGCCTCGGCCTGCCCATTGGCCTGACTTTTTTCCTCGAGATGGGCGTGCTGTCGGTCATCGGCCTGATGATCGCCCGCTACGGCAACCTCGCCATGGGCGCGCACCAGATCGCCATCAACCTGTGGGACCTCTGCTACATGCCCCTGGCGGCCGTCGGCTCGGCGATGGCCACGCGCATGGGGCACGCCATCGGCAGCGGCCAGCCCAGCGCGGTGCAGGTCGCCATGCGCACCGGGATGGGCGTGATCGTACTGATGGGAATCACCATCATGGTGGTGTTGCTGAGCATCCCGGGGCCACTGGTCCGGCTTTATACGGATGCGCCGGGAATTTTCGGTATCGCGGAACGCCTGATCGGCATGGCCGCTATGTTCATCGTCATCGACTGCCTGCAGATCGGCGGCGCCTTCAGCCTGCGCGCGTTTCGCGACACCCGCTTCCCCTTCCTGGTGACCTGCGTGTCCTACTGGTGCTTCGCCCTGCCGCTGGGCTGGTTGCTGGGGCCTGCGCGCACGACGGACCCGGCCACCGGGGCAGTTTCGATCTGGACGGGGCTGATCGCGGGAATATTCGTCGCCACGGTGCTGGTGTTGTGGCGGGTGCGCAACACGCTGCGCAAGCCGCTGCCTACGCTTGAAGGGATGCACAGTCCGGGCAGCCCGGACGCGGCCTGACCGCCAGTTTCTGCCAGTGCTGGCCGCGCAGGTCGACCACCAGCAGGCTGCCGCGCAGGGTGTCGCCGTACCCGCTCAGCAATTTTATAGCCTCCATCGCCTGCAGCGTTCCCAGCACGCCGACCACCGGCGCCAGCACGCCGCTCTCGCTGCAGCTCAGCGCGGTGGTATCGCCCTCCTCGGGATAGACGCAGCGGTAGCAGGGGCCGCCGCGGCGGGGGTCGTAGACTGCGATCTGCCCCTCGGCGCGCACCGCCGCCGCCGATACCATCGGGACACCCGCCGCGATACAGGCGCGGTTGAGGGCGAACCTGGCCGGGTAGTTGTCGGTGGCGTCCAGCACCAGGTCCACGCGGGCGACGAGTTCGCCCATCGCCGGCTCGTCCAGGCGCTGCTCGATACATTCCACCGCGACCCCGGGGTTGATCGCGGCGATCGCCCGGGCGGCAGATACCGCCTTGTTGCAACCGATATCCGTATCGCCGTGGGCGATCTGCCGCTGCAGGTTGGAAAGCTCCACCAGGTCGCCATCTGCCAGCAGCAGTCGGCCCACCCCGGCCGCTGCGAGGTATAGCGCCGCGGGACAGCCCAGGCCGCCCAGCCCGACGACCAGCACCCGCGCCGCCTGCAGCGCTTCCTGTCCGGCGACATCGAACTCCGGCATGAGGATTTGCCGGTTGTAGCGCAGCAGTTCCTCGTCACTCAGCACGCCAGCGCCCCCCGCTGATACGCTCCTGGCCACCGAGGTCGCGGCGGGTCTCGATGGTGGAAAAACCCCGCGCCGCCAGCAGCTCGCGTACGGCCGCGCCCTGTTCGAAGCCGTGTTCCAGCAACAGCCAGCCGCCGGCTTCCAGGTGCGCGGGCGCAGCGTCGACGATATGCCGCAGGTCGGCCAGGCCCGATTCGGCGGAAACCAGCGCCGACGCCGGCTCGAAGCGCAGGTCGCCCTGCGCCAGGTGCGGGTCGTCATCGGCGATATAGGGCGGGTTGGCGACAACCAGGTCGAAGCGCTCTTCGCCCAGCGCCTCGAACCAGTCCGAGTGCAGTATGCGCACCTGCTCGCAGCGATTGCGCTGCGCGTTGCGCTGCGCCAGCGCCACCGCCTCCGGGTTGGCGTCGACGGCGGTGACCCGCCAGCCGGGGCGCTCGCTTGCCAGCGCCAGGGCGATGGCCCCGGTGCCGGTACCGAGGTCCAGCGCGGCGGCCCGCGGTGGTAGCTGGAGTTCCAGTGCACAGGCCACCAGTGTCTCGGTGTCGGGGCGGGGAATCAGGGTGCTGGCGTCCACTTCCAGTTCAAGCGACCAGAAATCGCGCAGCCCGGTGAGGTGCGCCACCGGCTCGCCGCGCGCGCGGCGCTGCAACAGCGCGTTGAACCGGGCCAGTGCAGTTTCGTCGACGCTGGATTCAGGCCAGGTGTAGAGCCAGCTGCGCGACTTGCCCAGGCAGTGGCCCAGCAGGACTTCCGCATCCCGGCGCGGACTTTCGCCGGGCAGGCTCATCGCGTCGCGCAACAGCTCGCCGACGGTGGCCATGCTCAGTGCCCGCCCGCACCTTCCGACAGCGCGGCGAGCTGGTCGGCCTGGTACTCCTGCCGCAGCGGGCCGACGACGGCGCCGAGGTCGCCCTCCATGACTTCGGCCAGCTTGTACAGGGTGAGGTTGATGCGGTGGTCGGTGAGCCGCCCCTGGGGGAAGTTGTAGGTGCGGATGCGGTCCGAGCGGTCGCCGGTGCCGACCAGGTCGCGGCGCAGCGAGGCCTGTTCGGCGGCGGCCTTGTCCTGGGCGCTGGACAAAAGTTTCGATTGCAGCAGCGACATCGCGCGGGCGCGGTTCTTGTGCTGGGAGCGCTCGTCCTGGCACTCCACCACGATACCCGAGGGAATGTGGGTGATGCGCACCGCCGAGTCGGTCTTGTTGACGTGCTGGCCGCCGGCGCCGGAGGCGCGGTAAGTGTCGATGCGCAGGTCCGCCTTGTTGATTTCCACCGCGTCCACCTCCTCGGCCTCGGGCAGGATCGCCACGGTGCAGGCGGAGGTGTGGATGCGGCCCTGGGATTCCGTCTCCGGCACGCGCTGCACGCGGTGGGCGCCGGACTCGAACTTGAGGTGGGCGTAGACGTCGCGCCCCTCGACCAGGGTAATGATTTCCTTGTAGCCGCCGTGTTCGCCCTGGCGCTCCGAAAGCACCTCGATCTTCCAACCCATCTGCTCGGCGTAGCGCGAGTACATGCGGAACAGGTCGCCGGCGAAGATCGCCGCCTCGTCGCCGCCGGTGCCGGCGCGGATTTCCAGGAATACGTTGTGCGAATCGTTGGGATCGCGCGGGAGCAGCAGGGTCTGCAGCTCGATTTCCAGTTCCGCCAGGCGCTCGCCGCCGGCGTCGATCTCCTCCTGCGCCATCTCGCGCAGGTCGGGGTCGGCGTCGCCCAGCATGGCGCGCGCTTCCTCCAGGTCGCCCTGCACCTTGCTGTACTGCGAGTAGCACTTCACCACCGACTCGAGCTCCGCGTACTCGCGGGAGAGCTCGCGGAAGCGGTCCTGGTCGGCGATGGTCTCGCTGTCCCCGAGCAGCGCCGACACCTCCTCGTGCCGGTCAGTCAGGGTTTCCAGCTTGGTCAACAGCGAGGCTTTCATTGCAGTGTGTGTCTCGAGTGGTCGGTGTCGTCCCCGGCGAGGTCGATGTTGTTGGCTGCGTCCTGCTCACTGCTTTCAGCCTGCTCCACCACCGAGATGCCCAGCAGGCGCCGGGCGTGGTGCAGCAGTTCGGCCTGGCCGTCGGCGCAGGCTTCCTTGAGCCCGGCGGTGGGCGCATGGATCAGCTTGTTGGTCAGGGCCCGGGAGAGCTGGGTGATGACCTGCTCGGCGGATTGCCCGCGGGACAGGTTGCGCAGGGCCTTTTCCAGTTCCTGCTCGCGCATCTGCTCGGCCATGCGGCGGTATTCCTTGACCGCGTCCACCGCGCCGAGCCGGCGCTTGTCCTGCATGAAGGCCTGTATGCCCTCGCTGATGATCTGGTCCGCCTTGCGCGCCTCGTCCTGGCGATTGCGCATGTTCTGGTCGACGATCTCGCGCAGGTCGTCGACGCTGTAGAGATAGACGTCGCGCAGTTCGTTTACCTGCGGCTCGATGTCCCGTGGCACCGCGATGTCCACCATCAGCATGGGCCGGTGTTTGCGCGCGCGGATGGCCTGTTCCACCGCGCCCTTGCCGAGAATGGGCAGCTGGCTGGCGGTGGAAGTGATGACGATGTCCGCCGCGGGCAGTTGCTCGGGAATCTCCGCCAGCAGCACCGCCTCGGCGCCGAAGCGCTCGGCGAGGTCGCGGGCGCGACCCAGGGTGCGATTGGCGATGACGATGCGCGACACCCCGGCGTCGATCAGGTGGCGCGCGACCAGTTCGATGGTTTCCCCGGCGCCCACCAGCAGGGCGCGGCACTGGGAGAGGTCGGAGAAAATGTGGCCGGCGAGGTCCACCGCGGCGTAGGCCACGGAGACCGGGTTTTCGCCAATGGCGGTATCTGTGCGCACTTTCTTGGCGATGCTGAAAACGCGCTGGAACAAGCGGCCCAGTTCGCTGCCCACCGCGCCCGCCTCGGAAGCCACGGCGAAGGCGGACTTGAGCTGTCCGAAGATCTGCGGCTCGCCCAGTACCATGGAATCGAGACCAGCGGCGACCTTCACGATGTGGTGCAGCGCCTGCTCGCCCTCGTAGTGGTAGGCGCAGCGGCGCAGCTCATCCGCGGCCACGTGGTGGTAGGCCGCCATCCACTCGATCAATTGCACCGCCTTGTCGGCGAGGCCGGCGTCGTTCGGCGCCAGCGCGTAGATCTCCGTGCGGTTGCAGGTGGAGAGCACCACCACTTCGTCGACGCCGGCAGCGCCACAGCAGTCGCTCATCGCCTCGGCGACCTGTTCCGGGGCGAACGCAACCTTCTCGCGCACCTCGACGGCGGCGGAGTTGTGGTTGATGCCCAGGGCGATCAGGTTCATTCGAGGGTGTGCCTCCCGGTCGTGCACATGCAACGGTTTCAATAGGGGCCGGAGCCGGAAAAAACCGGCGCACCTTACCACAAAATCGGAAAATCAGCCGGAATTTTAACAAGTTAGCGGAAAAATAGCCCGCCCCGGCAGGCCTGGCCTCCCCTGCGGGGTTATCCCGCAGCCCGGGGGAGCGCAGTGGGTTTCACCCGGTGGTTGTGTCATGATTACCCACTCTATTTTTATCGGCCCTGATTTTTGTCAATGTCGCGCCTGTTCCCCCTGTTTTTGGGCATCGCCCTGCTGGCCGCCTGCGCGAGTGCGCCCGAGGCACCACCCGAAGCCAAGACCGCCGAAATCCCGCAGGCGCCCGCGCCCGAGCCGGAGCCGGTCGAGCGCCCCTTTCCCGACGACGCGATCTACCCGCTGCTGGTGGCCGAATTCGCCCTGCGCCGCGGCGCCTACGACACCGCCCTGCTCAATTACATGGTGGAGGCGCGCAAGCTGGACGACGCCGGTGTCGCCCGCCACACCACGCACCTCGCCCAGTTCCTCGACGAGGACAGCGACGCCCTCGAGGCGGTACAGCTGTGGCTGAAATCCGAACCCGACAACCTCGAGGCGAACAGCACCGCGGCCAACCTGCTGTCGGGTATGGGCAGGCCGCTGGAGGCCCTGCCGCACATGGTGGTCATCGCGCGCGCCGGCCACCAGGCGAACTTCCCGACCCTGCTGCAGGGCTACAACCAGTTGCCCGCGGAGCAGCAGGCGGAGCTCGGCCGGCAACTGGACAAACTCACCGGCGAGTTTCCCGACGACCCCGGCCTGCTGCTGACCTACGCCCTGGTCAGCGCCGACAGCGGCGACTACCCCAAGGCGCTGGACACCCTGCAGTCGCTGTTCCGGGTCGAACCCGAACAGCAGCAGGCCCTGGTGCTGGAGGCGCGGATCAACCTGCAGCAGCAGACCGAAAACCCCTTCGCGCATATCGAGAAGCTGCTGGACGAACACCCGGACAACACCGACCTGCGCCTGGAATACGCACGGCTGCTGACCAACACCGACCTCGACGCCGCGCGCAAGCAGTTTGAAGTACTCTCCTCCCAGTCCCCCAACGACGCGCACCTGCTGCTGTCGCTGGCGCTGATCACCCGGGAGGCGGGAGATAACGCGATCGCCCGCGGTTACCTGGAGCGGGTGCTGGAAACCGGCGACCGGCTGGACGAGGCGCATTACTACCTCGGCAACATCGCCGAGGACTCCGGCGACAGCGGCGCCGCCATCGACGAGTACAAGCAGGTCGGCGACAGTCGCCAGTACCTCGCCGCCAGCCAGCGCATCGGCGAGTTGCTGCTGGCGCAGGGCGCGCGCGAGGACGCCCGGGACTGGTACCGGCAGCAGCGCGCCGCCGTGCCGCAGCGGGCGGAACAACTGTACGGCGTGGAAGCCGAAGTCCTGCGCAGCGCGGGCGATATCACCCTCGCCGAAAAAGTACTGGCCGAGGGCATAGCCGCCTTCCCGGATTCCAACTCGCTGCGTTACGCGCGCTCGCTGATCAGCCAGCAGCAGTCGGACATCCCGCGCATGGAGGAGGACCTGAAGGCCATTCTCGCCCGCGACCCGGACAACGCCACCGCGCTCAACGCGCTGGGATACACCCTCGCGGACCAGACCGACCGCCTGGACGAAGCCTTCCAGCTGGTCTCCCGCGCACTCGAGCTGAGCCCCGGCGAGCCGGCGATTCTCGACAGCATGGGCTGGGTGTATTACCGCCGCGGCGATCTCGACAAGGCGCAGGAATACCTGGTCCGCGCCTACACGGAGTTCCCCGACCCGGAGGTGGCTGCGCACCTGGGCGAGGTGCTGTGGGTCAAGGGCGAGCACGACAAGGCCAAACAGGTGTGGACCGGCGGCCTGCTCGGCAACCCCGACCACCCCGTCCTGCAGGCCACATTGCGGCGCTTTGGCATCGACCCGCGCGAGCTGACTCCCACCCCGCCGCCGCCAGCCAAGCCCGGGCAATGACCGGACTGGCTCGCGCCTGGGGTATCGCCTGCATACTCCTGCTCGCCGGCTGCGCCGGCATGGGCAGACCGCCACTACCCGCGAATGCCCAGGAATGGGCGCAGCGGCAAGCCCTGCTGGGCGCCCTCACCCACTGGACCGCCAGCGGCAAGATCGCCCTGCGCACCGCACAGGAGGCGGAGTCAGCCAGCCTGCGCTGGCAGCAATCCGGCGCGGACACACACCTCGAACTGAGCGGTCCGCTGGGCGTGGCGGCAACCACCGTGGACAGCAATGGCGAGTACCTCGCCATTCGCCGCGGCGAGGAATACCAGCGCTGGTCCCTGTCCGACCCTGAACTCGGCGAGGCCAACCACTGGGACCTGCCGCTGGCATCGCTGCATTACTGGCTCAAGGGCATCCCGGCGCCGGGCGCACCGGTGCAGGACCTCGCGCTCGACCCGGCGACGCAATTGCCGCAAAAGCTGCAACAACAGGGATGGACCGTGGAATACCAGGCCTTTGCGCAATTCGGCCCCTACCAGCTGCCGACCCGCCTGCAGGTGGAGCGCGATTCGACCCGCGCCCGCATCCTGCTGCGCGACTGGCAGCCTTCCGGCACTCCGTGAGCAGCACGCCATGACCGCCACGCTCAGCCTGCCGGCTCCGGCCAAGCTCAACCTGTTCCTGCACATCACCGGCAGGCGGCCCGATGGCTACCACGAGTTGCAGACCCTGTTCCGGATGCTGGATTACGGCGACCTGTTGCACTTCTGTGCCAATCGCAGCGGTGATATCCGCCTGGCCGGCTCACCCGCCGACATTCCCGACGAAGACAACCTCATCGTGCGCGCCGCGCGCCTGTTGCAGCGCGGCGACCTCGGCGCGGACATTCGCCTGGAGAAACGCATACCCGCCGGCGGTGGTCTCGGCGGCGGCAGCTCGGACGCCGCGACCACCCTGCTGGCGCTGAATCACCTGTGGCGCCTGGGAATGAGCAACGCGCAACTGCAGGCGCTGGGCGCCGGCCTCGGCGCCGATGTGCCGGTATTCGTCGCCGGCCACACCGCCTGGGCCGAGGGCATCGGCGAGCGCCTCACCCCCGTCGAACTGCCGGAAAGCTGGTACCTGGTGATCACGCCGGACTGCCATGTCTCCACCGGGCAAATTTTTTCCCACCGGGAATTGACACGCACCACATCTGCAATCAAAATGGCGGCCTTTTTCGAGGGGCACACCCGGAACGATTGCCAGGAGCTGGTCAGAAGCCTCCATCCGGAGGTTGATAACGCTCTGAATTGGCTGGAAAAATTCGGGCAAGCAAGGCTGACCGGCACCGGCGCCTGCGTGTTCTGCGAGTTCCCCGGCGAACAGGAGGCCAGGTCGGCCCTGCACCAGCTACCGACCGATCTCCACGGCTTTGTCGCGCGGGGCCTGAACGTGTCGCCGGTAATCCAGTTACTGGCCTCACACAAAAATTGAATGGGGTGTCGCCAAGTGGCAAGGCACCGGGTTTTGATCCCGGCATTCGTAGGTTCGAATCCTACCACCCCAGCCATTTTCCGTGATGCCATGCATCCTGTGGTGTATGGCATTGTTTTTATGCGCGGTAATTACACACGTACCACAGTGAAGGGGTAGCGCGTCGTGTCCTCGAAAATGATGGTTTTCTCGGGTAACGCCAACCCGGAGCTCGCCCAGAAAGTCGCCGCAAGGCTGTACCTCACCCTGGGCAAGGCCGATGTCGGCCGCTTCAGCGACGGCGAAGTATCCGTGGAATTGAACGAGAACGTCCGCGGCAAGGACGTCTTCGTGGTGCAGTCCACCTGCGCACCCACCAACGACAACCTGATGGAGTTGCTGGTGATGATCGACGCGCTGCGCCGCGCCTCGGCCGATCGCATCACCGCGGTGGTGCCCTACTTCGGCTACGCGCGCCAGGATCGCCGGGTGCGGTCCGCACGGGTGCCGATCACCGCGCGGGTGGTGGCGGACATGCTGGCGGCGGTCGGGGTCGACCGGTTGTTGACCATGGACCTGCACGCAGAACAGATTCAGGGCTTCTTCTCCTGCCCGGTGGACAACGTCTACGGATCGCCGATCCTGAACGACGACATCGTCACCCAGCAGTACGAGAACCAGATGGTGGTGTCGCCGGATATCGGCGGCGTGGTGCGCGCCCGCGCCATCGCCAAACAGCTGAACGAAGCTGAGCTGGCGATCATCGACAAGCGTCGCCCGCGCGCCAACGAGGCGCAGGTGATGAACGTGATCGGCGACGTGAGCGGCCGCACCTGCCTGCTGGTGGACGACCTGGTCGACACCGCCGGCACCCTGTGCCAGGCCGCCAACGCGCTCAAGGAGCGCGGCGCCATGCGGGTCGTGGCCTACTGTACCCACGCGGTACTGTCGGGCAAGGCCCTGGACAATCTTCGGAACTCCCAGCTCGACGAGTTGGTGGTCACCGATACGATTCCTCTGACGGAGGAGGCGAAGCAACTCGACAAGATCCGCCAGCTGACATCGGCGGACCTGCTGGCCGAGTCCATGCGCCGCGTCGCCAACGAGGAATCCATCAGCGCGCTGTTCCAGTAGGGGCGGCGTAAACAAGAGCCCACCGCCGCGCCGGTCGCAAGCGCTGCGGTGTCGATCAAAGGAGTTTGACCATGTCAGACCAATTTGAAGTACAAGCGGAACTGCGCGAGGACATGGGGAAAGGTGCGAGCCGCCGCCTGCGTCGTCACGCCGATAAAGTCCCGGCCATCATCTACGGTGGCGACAAAGAGCCCCAGCCCCTGACCCTGATCCGCAAGGACCTGGAAAAATCGCTGGAAAACGAGGCCTTCTACAGCCACGTCCTGACCGTCAACATCGGCGGCGACGTGCAGAAAGCCATTCTCAAGGACCTGCAGCGTCACCCGGCGAAGAACAGCGTCATGCACGCCGACTTCCTGCGCGTATCCGACAAGGTCGCGCTCAAGGTGCACGTGCCGATTCACTTCCTCAACGAAGAGAGCTGCCACGGCGTCAAGATGCAGGGCGGTATCATCCAGCACCTGGAAACCGATATCGAAGTTTCCTGCCTGCCTGGCGATATCCCCGAGTACATCGAAGTGGATATGGCCAAGGTCGAAACCGGGCAGATCGTTCACCTGTCCGACATTACCCTGCCCGCTGGCGTGACTTCCGTCGCCCTGGCACTGGGTGAAGACCACGACCTGGCGATCTCCTCCGTCATCGCACCCAAGGGCGGCAGCGCTGCCGACGACGAAGCTGACGCAGACGCTGGCGAAGCCGGCGAAGAAAGCGACAGCGAGGACTGATCCTCTCCCCACGGGCCCCCGCGTTGCCGGCAATCAAACTGATCGCAGGACTGGGCAACCCCGGTAGTGAATACCGGGGTACCCGTCACAACGCGGGGGCTGATTTCGTGGAAGCCCTGGCCGCCAGTTGCGGCTGCACCCTGCAGGAAGAATCGAAGTTTTTCGGCTTCACCGGGCGTATCCGCTTCGCCGGGCACGACCTTCGCCTGCTCATACCCACGACTTTCATGAACCGCTCCGGCAAGGCTGTCGCCGCGCTGGCGGGGTTTTATAAAATTGCACCGGAAGAAATCCTCGTCGCCCACGACGAACTGGACATCCCGGCCGGCACTGCGCGCTTCAAGCGCGGCGGCGGGCACGGCGGCCACAACGGGCTGCGCGACATCGTGCCCGCGCTGGGCAATAACGGCGATTTCTACCGTTTGCGGATCGGTATCGGCCACCCGGGGCACGCCTCGCGGGTGACCGGCCACGTGCTGGGTCAACCCTCCGTCGCCGACCGCCAGCGTATCGACGCCAGTATCACTGAGGCCATCGCCGCCCTGCCCCTGCTGCTTGACGGCGACGGCACCAAGGCCATGACCCGCCTACACAGTTTCAGCGCGCCCTGAGCGCCGCACAGCCAAGGACACAGACATGGGAATCAAATGCGGTATCGTCGGCCTGCCCAACGTGGGCAAATCGACCCTGTTCAACGCCCTGACCAAGGCGGGCATCGACGCCGAGAACTTCCCCTTCTGCACCATCGAGCCCAATGCGGGCATCGTGCCGGTACCGGACCCGCGCCAGTCGCTGATCGCCGAAATCGTCAAACCGCAGCGGGAAATCGCCACCACCATGGAATTCGTCGATATCGCCGGGCTGGTGGCGGGCGCGTCCAAGGGTGAAGGCCTGGGCAACCAGTTCCTGGCCAATATCCGCGAGACCGACGCCATCGCCCATGTGGTGCGCTGCTTCGAGGACGAGAACGTCATCCACGTGGCCAACAAGGTGGACCCGGCCTCGGACATCGAGGTGATCAACACCGAACTGGCGCTGGCGGACCTCGAGAGCTGCGAGAAGCAGTTGCAGAAGGTGACGCGCACCGCCAAGAGCGGCGACAAGGAAGCGGTGGCCATGAAAGCCCTGCTGGAAAACAAGCTGCTGCCGCAGCTCAACGAGGCGAAACCGGTGCGCGCACTGGAGCTGGACGCCAACGAGAAGGCGCTGGTCAGGCAGCTGTTCCTGCTCACCGTGAAGCCGACCATGTACATCGCCAACGTCAGCGAGGAAGGCTTCGAGGACAACCCCTACCTGGACAAGGTGCGCGAGATCGCCGCCGCGGAAAATGCCGTGGTGGTGCCCATCTGCAACAAGCTGGAATCGGAAATCATCGAGTTGGAGGATGACGAACGCGACGAGTTCCTCGCCGACCTGGGCATGGAAGAGCCCGGCCTCAACCGCGTTATCCGCGCCGGTTACGAACTGCTCAACCTGCAGACCTATTTCACGGCAGGCGTGAAGGAAGTACGCGCATGGACGGTGAAGGTCGGCGCTACCGCGCCGGAAGCGGCGGGCGTCATCCACACCGATTTCCAGAAAGGCTTTATCCGCGCGGAGGTCGTCTCCTACGAGGACTTCATCCAGTACAAGGGCGAGCAGGGCGCCAAGGACGCCGGCCGCTGGCGGCTGGAAGGCAAGGACTACGTGGTACAGGACGGCGACGTCATCCACTTCCGCTTCAACGTCTGATCGCTGCCGCCCGCTACGCAGGCGATCGCACTACACTGTAGGAGCCTGCTACGCAGGCGATAATACCGTCCTGCCCGCAAACCGGGCGATCGGTGATCGCGCGCACAGCGCGCTCCTACAACAGCCGCTGGTAAGCCAGCTGGTAGATGTCGAATGTCTCGTCCGAGTCGTTGAGCGAACCCCGGACGTAACTGACCTTGATCGCGTGCTTGTGCGCAAACGGGAAAACGAGATTGGCGCCCACCCGGGAATCGCGCTGCACGTCATCCAGTTTCTGGCCGCCAACGGTACTGCGCCCGCCGCGGTAGAAATTCACGTCAACCGACCCCCAGAACCCCGGGGAAAACCGCCTGACCAGATGCGTCTGCAATGCGTAAATGGGATCCTGCTCGCGCTTGTAACCAACGAAGTTGTCGTTGTCCCCAAAGAACCAGGCACCCGCCTCGAACTCCAGCAGCCACTGGGGATGCAGGACCGTCATATACCCCAGCTCCGCCTTCGCCGCCCAGCGGTTGGCTCCCACGTTGATCAGGCGGTCCGAATTGTAGTGGCCGGTAGGTGCAACCACTTTCAGGCTGGCGCCGAGAATCGGCCTTGGATTGCGCCGCAGCTCCGCGAAACCCTCGCGGTCCATGGTCGGCGCGCCGAGCAGGTTAACCGACAGGGTCCCGGAAAAATCCCCCACCCCCTGGTAGTCGCGCCTGAGGTTGCCCAATTCGTCACTCTCGCCGACCGTCCTGCCGTCGGAATAGGGCTGCTGGACGACGAAGGAGGCAGTGCGGCCCCACAGGCTGAAGGTGCGCAGGTAGCCGACGACGAAGGTGGAAATCCTGGAATCGATACCCGTGATGGGCAGCGAAGGGTCGGGCACCGTATCGCCGCGTGTGTAGGTGGCGCCCAGCGTGAGGATCTCGGTACCTTCGGGCGCTGGCCAGTAGGCTCGCGGCGTGAGTTCCTGGGCCGAACCCGGCCCGGCCACCAGCAACAGTAACAGACTGCACAGGAGGCGCGAATGTGAATAGCGCGCGAACATCGGGCCGCTAGGGACTCCCTGGTCCGGTCAAACTACCTCAGCCTGCTCTGCGAGTTCCGGGTAGTGCTTGAGAAGAATGGGACGCAAAACTCTAGTCCAGTTGGCATAGCCCCGCTTACTGGGATGCAGCCGATCGATCCATAGATAGTTGGCCCGTTCGGGCAACCCATCCGGCCCCAACCAGAGATCGGTGGTGTCAATATAGTGCAGGTTGGCCTGCGATTCACAATAGTTCTGAATCAATCTGTTGGTTTGTCGGACTAGCGGCCAGGCTTGCCAGCGCGCAGGGGACGGCGTGATCGCAATGTAGTAGATGTGCACGTCAGGCAAGCCCGTCATGGCCTTGCCGGCGAAGGATTGAAAGCTCTCCAGCAATTGCTGCGGGTCCTTCGCGTGTTTCGGCGTAATGTCGTTGGAACCCGAGTAGACCACGATCACCCTGGGACGGTTTACATCTACCAACCGCTCGGCGTAGTGATCCAGTGCTGCCAGCTTCGATCCGCCAAATCCCCTCTGAATCACTGGCAGGGGCTGCATGTCGCCCTTCAGGCTGCGCCAGAAGCGAATACTCGAACTCCCCACGAACAGAACGGCCTGCGGCGGCGGGGGGTGTTTGCGCGCTGCTTTTTCAAACGCCCGGATATCACTTTCCCAGACCTCCGGGTTCTCCGAGCGCGCCTTGACCAGCTCCCTGATAGTGAAAACGGCGAATGCCAGGACCAGGGCAATGACGGGGACAAGCAGGAACATCGCAGTAGACATATCACCGCGCCCCTATACGCCTGTGCACGCGGCGGGCGAAAACCTGTAGCGGACACCGGTCAATTCCTCGCCAGCTTCCCACAGCGCGGCAGCGGTCTTCTCGTCCAGCGCCTTGCGACTCGGCTCGACCCGGCCCGGCGGTCCCCCGTACTGCTGAAAACCGGTACAGCCGTAATAGGCCCCACCCACTACCGAGGCGTCGTTGGCGGCGTATACCAGGGGCCGGGCGCCCTCTTCTGCCGTCTGCCCCAGGTGCCCCAGTATCCAGCGGTAGCCAAACAGTTCAAGGCGATCCCACAGCGTCTTCCGCCCTTCATGCTCCCAGCCACTGGCGATGGGCGTTTTGGAAATCCCCGGGTGCGCCGCGACGCTGAGCAAATGGCTGCGGGCAGACGTGGCGCGACGGTGCAACTCCATCGCGAACATCAGGCAGGCCAGTTTGGTGCGATTATAGGCAAGGGATGAGGCGTAGTGGTGTTCGTGGTTCAGGTCCTGCAGGTTGATGTGGCCGAACTGGTGCGAGACGCTGGAAACGCTGATAACTCGCGGAGCCGGGCTGCGCTCCAGGGCCGGCAGCAGCAGCCCGGTCAGGGCGAAATGGCCAAAATATCCCACGCCGAAATCGAGTTCGAAACCGTCCCTGGTCAGGGTTCGGTCCTTGGGCGGCAGCGTTCCGGCATTGTTGATCAGCACATCCAGGGGCTTGCCCAGCGAGAGCTCTGCCTCGGCAAACTGGCGGATCATCGCTTGGTCGGCGAGATCGAGCCTGCGAAACTCGGCTTTGCCGCCACTTTCGACAATGCGCTGCAATGTCTCCTCACCCCGTTGGGGGTTGCGTGCCGCGAGAATGATATGCTCGCCCTGGGCGGCGAGCTGCAGTGCGGTATGCAAGCCGATGCCACTGGTGGCACCGGTGATGAGAATGCGGCGTGTGCGGGGAGAGTTCATCATCTACGTCCCTGTATATTCCCAGGCTATACGGCGTGCGGATGCATTTGTGCGCAGATCTCCACAAATTCCTGGTGGAAGTGCCCGGTCAGGCAGGACAAGTGGCCGCCCTGGTAATACGATGTCGAGGACCGGGGAATCAGGGCTGCCATCTCCTCCTGCACCACACGCGAAAACGCTTCATCCGTAGTTGTAATCAATACCGAGGTCGGCGCCTCGACATAGGGCAGGTGCTCCCGGGTGTCGTACACCAGCAGTTCTCTCGATGCTTCGGCAATGGCCTTGTAGTTGTGGCCGGCGATTTCGCTGCGCATCCAGTTCTCCACCGACTCGAAGATATTGTGCTCCAGATCCTCAGGCAGTTCCCGCGACGGTCCCTTGACCAGTTTGTGGACCGCATAGCCCGAGCCTACGGCGCCGACCGCCAGGTTGATCAATGGTCGAGCCAACCTCCACATGCCGTTGGTGCGACCGCCGTAACCGGTTCCGGAAAGCACCAGCCCTGCGACCTTATCCGGGTGGAGTGCGCCGAGATACTGGGCGATAACGCCTCCCAGCGAATAGCCGGCCACGATGACACTGCCCAGGCCGAGTTCCTCGATCAACTGCGCCACCGCATCTGTCGCGTCAAGCAGCCTGAATGCGCTGCGCGGCGCATCGCTTCGCCCGTGACCGGGAAGGTCCGGGGCGATCACGTTGTAGTGAGCTTCCAGGCCCTGGAAGGAGTGGCACCAGGCGAAGCTGGAAGGCTGCGCCAGGCCGTGCAGCAATACGATGGTCGGCTTTCCGGGATTGAGGCATTGGCGGTAAAACATCCGACCGTGATCCGGCAGGTCGATATATGCCCCTTCCGGCAAGACGATCTTGCCACATGCCTGCGCGACTGGTGACGCGCCCAGGTGTTTGACGATAGGTATTAATTCCACACACTTCTCCACTTCGGAGCGCTAACCGGCAACCCTGCAGGTTGCAACAGTCCGGCCCACTTACATTACGCCCTATGCGTTCATACCGCTTCAATCAAGCTTCTCGCCCAAGCTTCATATAATAAAATGGGCACGTTTATATAGGCATTTTTTATATTCTTTCGTTCAAAAAACCCAAAAAACATTTAATGCCGACATTCCGTAAAAAATAGAATAATCCACCTATTTCCCGTCAATACACTGTGCTTTCATACTCCCTGCCTGCGGCGCCCGCCGGAAATTTTTCGGGTCGTTTTTGCGGAATTTTTTGTCGTTTTTGTTGCTGCCGATTTCCCGCGTGATCTCCCGGATTTCGGGGCGGGCCTGCCCCGGGCCAGCTTTCGCGCCGCGGCGAGCGCGTCGTCATACCCCTGGCGAATCTGCTCCCCCACGGATTGCACATCCGGCAGGAAATCCGGGCAGCCGTTGACGGTAAAGTTGACCACCCCCTGATAAGTGAGCGCACAGATCGTCAGGCCTACCCCATCCGCCAGCGGACCCACCGGAGAAATCGACACCACCTTCGCGGCGCCGAAATACAGTTGCGAGGGGGGCCCCGCCATGGTCGAGATCGCAGCGTTCGATTTCAGAATCCGCACGTAATCTGCCAGCCCCTCGACGTTGTACAGCCGGCCGAGCATCGCTCCGAGCTGCGGTGTGACCAGCCGGGTGAACTTGATCCCGCCGGTGTCGAGGCCTGCATACCGGGCCTTGATCTCATTCATGATAGCGCCGGTGCGCTTCAGTGCGGCAACCGGATCCGCAATCCTGATCGGCAGCGGCGTCGACACTATCCGCAACTGGTTGAGCCCCTCGGAATTGAGTTCCCCGCGCGTGGATATGGGCATCGACACCACGATGTTGCTGTGGGGCAATGCGTCGTGCTCCAGCAGGAATCGACGCAGGGCCAGCGTGCAGATGCCGAGCACCACGTCATTGAAGGTCAGGCCCAGTATCCTGCGTATCTCGTCGACACCGGCCTCGGGAAATTCACCGAACGCGACGCAGCGCGGGGAAGTCACGGCGCGATTGAAGTAAAGCCGCGGAACGGGATCCGGCATTTCGCGTTGCAGTACGGAAACCTTTGCCGGACGCCGCTTGCCGGCCTCCGGTTTCGGCAGTACACCCAGTTGGCTGCCTACGCTGTAGACCGTCTTGCCAGCCAGGGTCACGCCCACCGCTCCCAGCGTCTTTACCACACCAGAATAAGTACTGCGAGCGTCCTGGAGATCGCTCCACCACTTTCCCAGCAGCGATGGTGAATCCGGCTCCCAGGTACTGTGCACGTCACTCAAATCGGGAGGAGGATCCGGCTTCTCGCTCAGGAGCCGTGTCATCATTTGCGCGCCACCAGCAGCGTCCATCATGCAGTGGTGGGTCTTCGTCACGATCACGGAATACCTGCCGTTGTCGTATCCGTCGATCAGCGTCATTTCCCACAGCGGGCGCTTCATATTCAGCGGGACACTGGCGATGCTGCTGAGGATATCGGCCAATTGCTGATGACTCCCCGGCCTGGGCAGGGCGATATGCCGGATGTGGTTCTGCAACCTGAAACTGGGGTCGTCGACCATCGCCGGAAAAGCCATATCCATCGGCGCCTTGACGAACTTCTTGCGGAACATATCCACGTGCTCGAAACGCGACAGTAGCAGCGCCTCGAAGGCTTCCCGGTCGAATCTTCCACCCGGGCAGGTGGCGGGATCGAGAACCATCAGGCCCAGCACCTGCTGCGAGGCGTGTTCGTTTTCGCTGTAGTACATCAGCGCATCCATGCCTTTTATTCTTTTCATTGGCTGGCCTCTCGAGGCTTCTTCGACGGAGCAGATAACACTCCTTCAATCCGATACTCTGGCAAGTATTTTTATATCAGCTTATCGACTCACCCATTGACCGGCATCAATTGCCCGTACTTTTTATGCGAGTATACCTGTTTCCCGGGAGCGCAGGTATGATGACAGCGGCGTTCCCGCGGCGGGAACGCAGGGGTATATTCAGGCGGTTCCCTATACACTTTTTCTTATAAGACGAGGCGGGAATCCATGCCCAAAACCGCCCTATCCAGCCCCGGGGTTCTCGGACGCTTCCTGCGCCTGCTGCCCAGCATCTACCGCGCCAGGCCCTCCGGGCACTACACCGTGGTCGACCTGATGGAAAAACGTGCACGCGACCACGGCCAGTCCACCTTCGTGCGATTCGAAGACGAGGAATGGACCTATGCCCAGGTCAATGCGCTTGCCAACCAGGTCGCGCACTGGGCGACGGGGCAGGGAGTCGGCCGCGGCACCGTGGTGGGCCTGCTGATGGAAAACCGGCCCCAGTACCTGGCAGTATGGCTCGGCCTGGCCAAGACCGGCGCAGTGACCGCACTGCTCAACACCCACCTGCGCAGCAGCGCGCTGGCGCACTCCCTGCGCGCCGCGGACTGCAAAATGCTGGTGCTGGGCGAGGAGTGTATGCCGGCGTGGAATTCGCTGGGCGACGAGGCTGCCGGGATCGAACCGGTAGTAATGCGCGACCCGGCGCTGCAGCAGGGCGCGACCCTGCCGCCCGATATCCGCTCACTGGACGCGGAAATCAGCGAGGCCGGCGCCGACAACCCGCCCTCCGGGATACGCGGCCACCTGAGCGGCGCCGATCCCCTTTTTTACATTTACACGTCGGGCACTACCGGCCTGCCGAAGGCGGCCAGGCTGAGTCATTTTCGCTTTATGGGCGGCGGCATCTACGCCACGCTGGCGGGCATGCGGGACGACGAGGTGATCTACTGCCCGCTGCCCCTGTACCACACCTCTGGCGGCGTCATGTGCGTCAATGCGGTGATGCGCAAGGGCGCCACCCTGGCGTTGGCTCGCCAGTTCAGCGCCAGTCGCTTCTGGGACGACATCGCCCGTCACCGCGCAACCGCGTTCCAGTATATTGGCGAGTTGTGCCGCTACCTGGTAAACCAGCCGAAGCATCCACTGGAGCGCTCCCACGGGCTGCGCTTCGCCCTGGGTAACGGCCTGCAGCCCGATGTCTGGAAGGCGTTCCAGCAGCGTTTCGGCGTGCCGCGTATGGTCGAGTTTTACGGTGCCACGGAGTCCAACGCGGCAATGCTCAACCTGGAAAACCGCGTCGGCGCCGTGGGCCGCCCCTTCCCTGGCGAGAAGCTCGCGCTGGTGCGCTACGACCCCGACGCCGGGGAAATCCTCCGCGGCAGCGACGGCTTCTGCCAGCAATGCGCGACGGACGAAGCGGGCGAGTTGCTGGTGCGTGTCGACGAGGGCAAGTCCTCCGCCGGGCGTTTCGAAGGCTATACCTCGCAGGAGGCGACCGAAAAGAAAATCGCCAGGAACGTGTTCCGGACCGGTGACGCATGGTTCCGCACCGACGATCTCCTGCGCCGCGACAGCGACGGCTTCTACTATTTCGTGGATCGGGTCGGCGATACGTTCCGCTGGAAGGGCGAGAACGTCTCCACACAGGAAGTGGCCGGCAGCGTAATGGCCTGTCCCGGCATCGCCCTGTGCGCCGTCTACGGCGTCGAGGTCCCGGGGGCCGAGGGGCGCGCCGGTATGGCGGCCCTGGTGCTGGAACCCGGCGCCAGCCTCGATGGCCGGGCACTCTACCGCCAGCTCTGCGAGGCACTACCCGCCTATGCCCGCCCCGTCTTCCTGCGTATCCAGGGCGCGGCGGAACTCACCGGCACCTTCAAGTTGCGCAAGGTCGAATTGCAGGCCCAGGGCTACGACCCCTCCCGCAGCAACGACCAGTACCTCTACCGGGACGAGGCCGCGGGCGCCTTCGTCAAACTTGACCCACAGATTTTTGCGGGGATTCAGGCGGGGGACATCCGTTTTTGAGTGCGGCCTGCCCGGGCGGGCTCACCGCGTAGCGTTCCAGCAGTTCCGCCACCACGTCGCATATATGGCCCACCAGGCTCTCGGGCCGTGGCAGCGCCCCCTTGCGGAAAAAGAACGAGAAGGTGAGGTTGTCCGCGTAACTCCACACAGTGATATTCAGGTTCGCCACATCGGTCAGGTTGCCGACAGACAGCAGCTCCTGCATCTCCAGGCGACCATCCAGTGCAAATAACTTTTCCCGGGGGCCCGGTACGTTGGATATCACCACATTGGCGCAGGGCCGCTGGTGCTTTTTCTGGCGGCGCGCCAGCAGGCCCATCATCATCTGCACCACCGGTGCCGGAGTGAAATCGAGGTAACTGTCGAAGAACTGGCCGGGGCCCGTGCGGGCGTGCTCGATCACCACTTTCGCCGCCTCCTTGATAGCGGCCAGGCGCTCTTCGAAATCCACGATGTTCTGGAACAGGGGCACGTAGGCCACCGCCAGCCGGTTGTTGTGAATCTCGTTGGGCGGGTGCAGTACCGGCTCCTCATCCGTGCTCTGCCCGATGGCGATGGCGGTCATCAGCGATTCCGCCGGGACGCTGTCCAAATCCTGCAAATAGCGTCTCAGCGCCTCGGAGCAGATTGCCAGGATCAGGCTATTGAGCGTGCTGTCGAGGGTGTGCGACAGCGACTTCAAGGTCGCCAGCGAGAACGTCTCATAGCGGTAGATACGCTCGCGGCCCTCGGCGGCTGCGTCGAGCCGGGTATAGGGCGCCTGGAAAGGCGCGACCGGACTCTTCTCGTGGCTCGCGGATACGGGGGCCTGTGCGCGGAACCGCTTCACATGGCGGTAGAGCTGGGGCAACTCGACGGTGAAACTCTTCATCAGGTCGACCAGCGCATCGCCAACCAGCCGCAGCTTGCCCGGGAAAGGCTCTTCGGCCAGCCCGGGATCCTCCGGCGGTTGCAGCGAGCGCCTGGTAGTGTGCGCCAGCTCGATCAGCCTGGCCATGGTCCTGCCATCGGCGAAGGCGTGGTGAACCTTGAACACCATCGCCAGGCGCTCGCGCTCGAGGCCGCGTACGATCCAGATCTCCCACAGCGGAAGCCGGGAGTCCAGCGGCTTGCCCATCAGTTCCGAGATGAAATCACACAATTGCTCTTTAGTGCCCGGGGACGGCAAGCGGGTTTCGTGGATGTGATTTTTCAGGGCGAATCCAGGTGCATTGACCCAGACGGGATGGTGCAGGTTCAGCGGCACCCGCACGATGCGCAGCCCCGCGCGCGTCGCGCCGAGTTTTGCGACTGCCTGTTCGACAAGCGACAGCAAATCGCCCTCGGGCGGCAGGCTGTTGCCCGGGGTCGGGCTGTAAATGGCCACCTTTACAGTGACGAAAGGAGATTTGCTGGTCTCGCTATAGACCGTGAAAGCGTCACTTCCGCGCAGTCTCTGCATTGAACTGACCCGCCGAAGGCAGTGTTATATTTATAGTAGTAATCCACTGGAAAGTTTAGTCCCGTTTGGAGTGGCTGGACAGTTGCGGGTGGCTGACCAACGTCGCGCGGTACCTATGGATTGACCTGGATCAAGCGATCGATCATCCCGGCCCCGGGTCTTGACTTGCCAGGGCAAATTCCGGAAAATGCGCGCCTCTTCGGGACCCCCGGTCCCACGGTTTTTGTGGCTACGTAGCTCAGCTGGTTAGAGCACAGCATTCATAATGCTGGGGTCGGTGGTTCAAGTCCACCCGTAGCTACCACCTTCTTCCGGTGCATACCGCACACACGCATCCCGCTTTACAGCTTCCACCCTGGCAACGGGGCGAGTGCCTTCAAATGCACCCGATTTCCCGCCGCCCTGAATACCCACATTCCCGCTGGTGACTCTCCCAATTCCACCTATACTGCAAGTATTGGGCAGAAACATTCGGAACCCCCTGCCCCCAAGGGTCTCCCACAGCAATCCACGTCCCCGGACGTCGAGGGCGGGAAGCCTGTACTGATTTCAAAGGATGAAGATTGGCCAGACAGTGGGCATCTACATAAGAAAATCTGCATGCATGGCGCACGGGGAGACAATTTCCGGCACTTGCTGCAGGCCGCAAAAGCACCAGGCCGCGCCATTCCCTGTTTCCGGGCAGCAGTGCGCGCAGGAGATTCAACCATGACCCAGAGTTTAGAAATCCAGGTAACCGAGTATTTCGATTGTGACGTCAGCCTGTCCCATTCCCCCCTGGACGCGCGCCAGCTCGCGGAATTTGCCGACACCCAGATGCCCAGGACCGGTATCGGCGAGGTGCCGTGGAGTACGCCGTTATCCGCGGCACAACTGACCGAGCTGACCCAGAACGGCAAGGCGGAATTCGTCTCCGCGCACATGATGCTTGCCTCGGTGGAAGAGCCGTTACTGGGAATAGGGGCACTTATCCGGGACCCGGACAATTACCCGAAGCCCCGGATGATCATCGTTATCGAGACTGAATCCCGGGGCCAGGGGCTCGGCTTGCGAATAGCGAACGAACTGATCCGCCGGCTACAGCCCGGCGAGGCCGTGCAGGTCGAGGTCCAGCAAAACGACTCGGCCCCGACCCGGGCGGCGCGGTTTTTCGAAAAGCTCGGCTTCGAGTGTGTCGAGGAGTTCTACAGGACGGGCAATGTCTCGAATTACGTGCGCGGAGAGCGGGTCGGTACCATACCGACGGATTTTTCCCTGTACGAATATCGCAAGCGCGTCGTGAGCTGAACCAGGCGGACCATGGCAAAGGGGGAGCATGGCTACATTCAGGGGTAAACTGCGAATTTCCACAGGGGCAGATACGGGTGCCGGGCGAGGAGAGCAATGAGCGACCGGGCACCTGAACTCATGACAGCCGAGACGATAGGCCGGCACCTCGCCGGCTACCGCGATGCGGGCCGCCTGATGTTCGTCACTTCCTCCTTCCAGACTCACAGCCTGGTCATGCTGCATATCATCAGCCGCGTGGCTGCCGACGTACCTGTGTTCTTCCTGAATACCGGGTATCACTTCCCTGAGACCCTGGCTTTTCGCGACCGCGTCGCGGACGAATTCGGCCTGCAGGTGCACGACTTGCACCCGGCGGTTCCCAAGACCCAGCAGCGCGATGGAACGGGACGCTCGCTGTACGCGTCGGATCCCGATTTCTGCTGCTATCTCAACAAGACACAGCCGATGGAGGCCATGCTCGAGAAATACGACGTGTGGATAACCGGCGTGCGCGCAGACCAGAACGACAACCGGAAAACGCTTGCGGTGGAACAACCGACACCCGGGCGGGCGGTCCGCTTCCACCCCATGCTGGGCTGGACGGATCGGGCGATCGAGTCCTACATCAGCGAATACCGGCTGCCGCGGCATCCCCTTGAGAGCGAGGGATACCTGAGCGTGGGTTGCGAGCCCTGTACCCGCCGGATAGACCTCGACCTCGTCGCGGCAGACCCGCGGCTTGCGCGATGGTTCGGTATGCAGAAAACGGAGTGCGGGCTGCACACAGACCTGGTTGATAAAAAGCAATGAGAATCCTGATCACTGGAGGGGCCGGGTACCTCGGCAGCGAACTGGTATACGCGCTTGCCAACAGGCCGGATGTCGAGCAGGTAATCGTCTACGACAACCTGAGCCGCGGCAACCACAGCCTGTTCATCGGCCGCCCCCTGCCCACCGGCAAGGTGCGCTTTGTGCACGCCGATATACTCGACCTTCGCCGCCTCAAGGCGGAACTCGCCGGCATCGATATCGTTTACCACCTGGCAGCCAAGGTCTATACGCCGTACGAGCCGGAAGACCCCCACTCCTTCGAACAGGTCAATCACTGGGGTTGCGCCGAGCTTGCGACGGCTGTGGAAGCCAGCGGTGTGAGCCGGCTGATCTTCACCAGCAGTACCGCGGTCTACGGCCACACCGACGCGCCCGCCACGGAGGAAACCCGCTGCAGCCCCACCACCCACTACGGTATCGCGAAGCTTCGCGGCGAGAAGCAGGTCGCCCGGCTGGGTGAACACATGACCACTTACACCGTGCGCTGCGCCCACGTGTACGGCTACAGCCCGTCGATGCGCTTCGACTCGGTAATCAATCGCCTCATGTTCGAGGCCAACTTCTTCAACCGCGTCAACATCTACAGCAGCGGCCGCCAGGCCCGCGCCTTCGTCAACGTGGACCGTGCCGTGCAGGGGCTGGCATGCCTGCTGGACGCCACGGCGCCCACGGGCGTCTACAACCTGGTGGACGAGAATTTTTCGGTGCTGGATGTGGCGATGATCGCCAAGGAACTGATACCGGAGCTCGAGTTCATGTTCGTCGACCAGCACATGCCCCTGGGCAGCCTGACTGTATCTCCCCAGACGAAACTCTCCGCGCTGATGCCGGCACAACCCGTCGACCTGAAGGCAGACCTGTCGGCCCTGATGCAACACTTCGCCTACCAGAACAAGACGGATTGATCCCGCCATAAAATGAAAGGGCGCGGCATACCTGCCGCGCCCTGTGTCCCCTCACCCTGATCAGAAGCCGTTGAAGAAGTCCAGGATCGGCTGGTTGTACTCGGGCAGCCAGTAGTGCGCCGCCTCGGGGTCCAGTCCGCCGCCGGTGAGGATAACCGGCGAGTGGTCGGGGTAGCCGTGGTCGATCAACTGGTCGTTCAGTTTATCCTTGCAACTGCTGTCCACGATCCCGTCGTCCATATGGTACGCGAGCATGAAGGGCGGCCTGTTCGCATTGCCGGAAGCGCTGTCCCAGGGCATCTCGTTCACGTATGAGGACGAGAGGCAGGCGTACTTGTTGGCGATACTGAGTCCCGTCTCCCTGTCGAGGTAGGTACCCGGCGCTTCAGGCCGCGTGCCTATGTTCTTGTCACAGTAGAACTCTGTTCCGTAGGGGTCGCCCGCAGCAACCGGCGCAAAGGCCGTGATGCGGTCACCAAAGCGGGTCGCGGCACGGGTGGCCATGTAGCCACCGTTGGAGATACCGGCAACAAACACATTCTGGTTACTGCCCGCAGGTCGCAACGCGGGAACCAGGCCATCCAGGACCCAGGACAGGAACGGCAGGTCGACATTGTCCTTCGCTTGCCTGACCGCATCGAAGCGCTTGCCGCAGTCCTGGCCCACATCATCCTGTACCACGTGATCGGTGGAATCCAGGGCGAGAACGGCATAGCCCTGCTTCACAGCGTCATTGGCGAATTGCCACTGCGGATAGCTGAAGCTGGAGTTACACCAGTTGGTGTAGGAGCCACCACCGCCGTGCATCAGGAGTATCACGCCCTTGGTCCAGGCACCGGCGTTGGCCTTGACCAGCAGCTGGCGCTGGTTTCCGCCGATGCTTGCCGCCACCCGTTGCCAGCCGCGCTCGTTGCATTCCTGCAGCGGGTCTGGCGGGCTGGTATCGACCACGCTCTGGAAGACGGAGTCCCGGTGGAACCACTCGTCGTTGATCAGCGACCAGAGCCGCACATAGACAGGCTTGCCGTCCAGCGGAAGCCCCGTGGCAACGATATCGTTATCCGTCGTGGATGTGGTGAAGATGTCGCCGTAGGGCTCGCCCGAGAGCAGTTCGGGACTGGAGGCCACCGCGAACAGGTACTCCGTCGCGTCGGTGCCCTTGGTCCAGGCGAACCGCTGGGCGTGCTTGTCCAGCACCTGGTCGGTAGCGGGCAACAGTAGTGCCGCCGGCACTACCTGCTGGGTGGAAAAGCGGTAGTCGTTGTAGATCCAGGAGCCCTTGAGACTGGTCCACAGCCGCACGTAGATATCGCGCCCGTTCAGCGGGATATTGTAGGCCGTCAGGCTGTTCTGGGTGCTGCTGCCCACGAAGATATCGCCCCAGTCCACCTCCAGTGCAGCCTGGCTGCTACCCACGCCGACGATGTACTCAGACGCGCCGGGCACCTCGCCCCACTGGAAGTCGATACTGCTGTTGCCGATGGTAGTGCCGGCCTGCGGCAGGCTGAGGGTTGCTGCCTGCAGGGCCTCTGTCTGGAAGGTGTAATCCACGTAGCGCCAGGTGCCCAGGATTTGCGACCAGAGCCGCACATAGACAGTCGAGCCGTCGGTCGGCAGCAGGCCATTGAGCTGGACGCTGGTTTCGGTACCGCTCCAGGAGAACAGGTCAGCCCACGGCGCCGAGGCAAGCGTCTTGGCGTTACTGGCAATCATCAGCATGTACTTGTTTGCCCCGTGGCCCGGGTCCCAGCTGAGGATGGTGTCGTTGGCAAGCGTCTGGGGCGGCAGGGGCGAAAGCAGTGTGGCCGGGGCGTCGGGCTGGCCGCCGGCATCAGTGGACCAGGAGTAATCCTGGTAGCCCAGGCCCCCTGTCGACTTCACATACCAGAGTCGGCCGTAGACCGGCTTGCCGTCCTGCGGCAGGTCCAGGAAGTTTACCGAGGTGCCGCTGGAGACCACTTTGAAGCCGAGGTCGGACCAGGGCGAGCGGGTAAGCACATCCGGCGATGTGCCCAGCGCCAGGTAGTACTGCGTGGCCTTGGAAATCGGGTCCCAGCTGAACACCACACTCGATCCGGGCAAGGTACTGCCGGGAGCCGGGGAGACGATACCCGCCGTGGCGATATTACATGTCGCCAACAGCAGTGCAGCCAGTATAATGCGCAGCGATCCCCGTACCTGTTTAAGCGAACGATTGCCGCCCGCCCCCCACTTCAACAAGTTTCTCACCTGGTGTTTCATGCCCCCTGTCCTCGCTCAGCGGCTGGGTATCCGCTGGATGTGGCGTATCTGGGGCCAATGTATCTGCAGGATGCAAGATATTCAATATTGGAATGTTAAAATAAGTATGGTATTCCATTATTGAATATCTAGACATTCTGGATGGTTATATCATCCGTGTTCCGGCACATTCGTTAGAGCAAAAACAGGCGACAAATCACCTTACAGGGCGGTCCCTGGCCGGCAATTTTCGGATCAGTCATCTGGAGGGATCGGGAAGGAGCCCGAGACGGGCCCCTTCCGTGGACAACCGGGGTGCTTACAACGGGTTTGCGCGCAGGAAGTCGAGCATGTCGACCTCGAGGTCGTGCGACGAGGTCGTCGGATCGGAATCGTAGGAGGCATCCGGCCAGCGCAGGTGGTTCACCAGGCACAGGCACTCCTCGCTCGGGTTGGACACCGAACACTGAACCGGAGCGCAACTGGTACCTGTCGAGGTGCAGGCCGCGGCGGGCTGATCCAGTTCCGCGCCCGCTTCCAGGCCGCCAATGCGGTTTCCCATCACGGAGAGCCCCAGCGCGTTGCTGTCATTCAGCCAGGGCTGCGTGGCGTAACCGGGCTCATTGTCAAAACACGACTGTTGTTGCGCATCGCAGCCGACAGCGGCATCGCAGCTGCGGTAGACGAGATCCATCGGCACCGACGACACCGGGTATGAGGTCAGCTGGCAGGACGGATTGCCACTGTAGCCTCTTTCATTGAACGGATCCCAGCGGATGGAATTGAACGGATCGCCGGCGCCGAACACCGAGGCCGCAGCAACCTCGTTGCCGCCGGGGGTTCGCGTCTCGTGCCGGGCGATGGCGTACATCTGGGCGAAGAAAGCGCCATTCGACCAGCCCATGACATAAATCCTGTTAGTGTCCACGATGCCATCGGATACCAGCGTATCGATGACGCTATCCGCGTTCGCAATGTCCGGATTGGTCGAAGGGGAGGCGAGGTCGCGGAAATAAAAATCGTGGTGATGCCCGTCGCGTGCCGCAAGCGTGGGAAAGCGCAGATTGCGCCCCTGGATCGCCACAAGCACAAAGCCCGGGCGCGCCGGGTCGCCGCTGAGATTGAACTGCTCAGCTTTCTGCAACAGGTGGGTCTGCTCTGAAAGTGTATCGGCGGTACCGTCTCCACCGGGGTGGAACCACAACACCAGGGGGCGCGTTGAGCTAGCGGACACACCGGGAGGACGGTAGACACAGGAATGCCGGGTAAATCCGCTCACGTTTTGTGTGAGTTTCTCGGTCCAGACGCTGCTGTCGCACACCGGATCGGGCGAGGGATCTGTAATGCGCGACTGGGACAGCTCAGAGGCTACACGGGTGCATGGCGTTGTCGCTGTACACGCCGGCAGCGGCTTGACCAGCCCGGTGCTGGCGGGATCGCAGACCTGGTCACCGGAGCCGGTATTGCCATCGCCACCGCCGCCGGAGACGCTATTGCCTCCGCCACCGCCTCCACCGCCGCCGCATGCGGATGTAATTATCGAGATCGCCAGGAGTACCCCGGCGAGCTTTAACCTTGAGTGCGTCACGCGGACACCTCCCTGGACTGTTTGCATATCTGTTTGCATCTGTTTGGCAACGCGCGTGGCGAAGCGCTCGATGAAAAGCCTGGAAACCGAAGTCGTGTTGCAACGGCCCGACCTTGACCGTATTCTGGATGCCTCGGCAATCGTGCTCTGCTCCACGGAACTATAGCATGCGAGTGAGAGTCGTTAATTTCTCCCCGACATTTCCGGCGTCCTCAGCATGACTATCAAAGCTCTCACCTGCAGTGTAAGTCCCCTCGCCATTGCGCATTTGGTCCTGCCCCTGTTCCTGCTGTCCAATCCGACACTGGCGGACTCTGGTGCAGCCATGTGCAGCGGCAAACCGGCGGTCAACACCGGCGACTACGAATTCGACATTCAATCCGGCGGCTACAAGCGCAGCTACCGCGTGCATATTCCCCCCGGCTATTCCCCCGACAAACCGACACCCGTCGTGATGGTGTTTCACGGGGGTTGGGGTACCGGGAAATATATCCAGAAGCAGTCGAAGATGACTCCGGTTTCCGACCAACATGGTTTCATTGGAGTCTTTCCCGATGGAAAGTTCCGTGCCTGGAATGCCGGCGGTTGCTGCGAAAAGCCGATGCGCGAAAATATCGACGACGTCGGATTTGTCAGCAACATCATCGACAAACTGGAGCGTGACTACTGCGTGGATGACCGGCGTATTTACGCCACCGGGTTCTCCGCGGGCGCCATGTTGTCGCAACGACTGGCCTGCGACCTGTCCGACAAGATCGCCGCAATTGCACCCGTTTCGGGGGTAATCATGGTAAAAGACTGCAAACCCGAACGCCCCATGTCAGTGATGGAATTCCACGGCACGGACGACCCGCGCTCACTGTGGCAGGGCGGCCTCGGCGACAAGGACCCCAGCAAGGGCGTCCGGGACTCGATTCCCGTGACCATCAACAAGCTCACCACCCGCTACCACTGCAGCGGCGAGGTCAGGAACACTTTCCAGAAAGGCACTGTCAGCTGCGAAACTCACAGCGGGTGTGACGCAAACGGCGAGGTCACGCTCTGCAAAATAGGCGGCGGCGGCCACCAGTGGCCGGGCGGTGAAGGAGTCTGGGAGGGCAAGCTGGGGCCGGTCAACCACGACATCTCCGCCAGTGAGATGATGTGGGACTTCTTCAGCAAGCACCCGATGCCCGAAACCGCCGCGCAGCCGGAAGAAAAGTCTGCCCAGCCGTAAGGGCATCGCCCCCGCGGGGGCGATGCCTCGACTCACGGTGCGTTGGGATCGACGGGAGCGTTCGGATCATTGGGATCAATGATCTCCTGCGGATCCGGCGGCAGGTCCGGGTCGGCAATCATCGCTTCCAACATCGCATCGTCAATCGGGAACTGGGAGATATCTCCCGCAAACCGCCCGTCCGGCCCGTCGAGGTCCACCACTTCCGTACCGTCTGATACGAAGTAATCCGCTACCTGGATACGGCTCAGGTGGCAGATGCGCCCGCCAACCTCGAGGGTGGGAGCCAGCGCGCGGTAAGGCAGTGTCAGGCAGATATGGCGTGCCAGCGACGGCGGCAGGAACTGGCCCCACTGCGCGTCGAACAGGGGCTCGTTGTCCGCGTCCATCAACGCTGTCTTGCTCTCGAGCCCGCCGGAACGGACCATCATGGCCTGTACCGGGTTGATGGCGGCGCCGTCGCCCCGGGACAGCTGGATCAACAGGTTGGCCGGGATACCGCCGCGCAAGTCGCCCGCCGCGACATGCTTGGCGTAGGCCAGCGGCATGCTCTCCAGATCCCGCCACATATTGAAATCAAAGGCCTGCTGGATCTCCTCGGCACCCGGAGCGAGCCCTATCTGCACGTCGCGGCGTTTCAGCGGTATGTCCTCGTTGAACGTACCACCCCACTCGGGCGAGGGGCCGTTGATCAGCGACGGATGCCGCTTCGCCAACTGCACCTCGGTAAACGACCGGGCCCGCGGGGAAACCAGCGGGGTGAAGCCGGCGGCGCGTGCGCGACTGCCTTCGCTGGAGGGAACATTGGCGACAAAAATACTCGCGTGTTGTTCAATCGCGGACGAGATGAAAGTCGTCGCCCCGCCGAAGGAAACACCTGCCACGTATGTCTGTTCCGGGGTAGTGGCAATATCGCTGACACCGTCATTATTCAGGTCGACACCCATTTGCAGCGAGCGCATCACGACAGAGAGATCGGAGATACGCTGCGGGTAGATGTACTGCTCCGTCGCCTGGTAGATGCCGTCGTTGTCGATATCGATACCGCGGCCGGTGCCGCGAATTATCACGGTTTTGTCGGGTGTCGCGACTTCGAGGTAGGAGCGTGGCCCACCCTCGAATTCCGCCGCGGAGAATGCGACTGTCGCCATGCCGCGCTTGGCGAAAATCGGTGCGACGGTCAGCACGTTGGAACTCATCATGCTGCTCGAGGTTTCCACCCCGCCGTGCAGCATGTGCACGACAGGCCACGGCGCGTGCGGTGTGACAGTGTTCGGATCGGGCGGCGTATTCGGATCCAGCGGCATATTCGGATCCAGCGGCATATTCGGATCCAGCGGCATATTCGGATCCAGCGGCGCGTTCGGATCCGACGGGGTGCTGTTCGGATCAGGCGGCAGGAACAGGGCGAATATGACCTTTTGCGTGGCGGTCTGCGGCGGTATGAACTCCGGATCGGAGGGAATCGGGGCAATCAACCCGTCAGCACCGGTATAGATGGGAACGTCGACGCTGCCAAACGCGATTGAACCGATCTCCTTCCACTGAAACGGCCGGTAGCCCGGGAAGCTGCGCCGCAGGCGAACCAGCACTGCAAGTTCGTCGCCTGGCTGTGGCTCCAGTGAGGAGATATCGAGGTCGACGATCGCCCCTGTGGCCACGTCGATGTTTTCCAGTGGAACTGCCGTGCGCACATCGGTACTGATGTTTTGCACGAAGACCAGGTTGTCAGTATCGACGCCCACCTGCAGTTCGCTGGTCTGCACGCGAAGGGTATTCGGCGGAAAGCTGACCACGTTAGACCCGTCGGATATCGTGCTGAGGCGGTGGACCATGCTGTTGATGACAAAAATCTGGTTCAACGGAAAAACTTCGTTCCCTGGTTCGCCATCCACGTCGAAATTGGGGGGCGAGATTGGGAAAGAACCGTTATCCAGGCGCTGCAGCAACTTCACTGGCACGTCCGACACTGTCCTGGTAGTGAATACCGACAGTCCGATGATATCGGCTGCATCCATACCCAGGTTTCCAGTCACCACGTCCATTGCGTTGTAGAGCAAGCCGTCGTAGAAACCCAAAGCCTTGATATGCACCTGGTAGCGGTACAGGAACTTCAGGAACGCCGCGCTCGGTCCAAAGGGTACACCGCCACCGGTCAGGCCATTGGTTACCACGATGGCGTAGGTGCTTTTTTCCCTCAGGTACTCGTCCGGCGCAAAAATGAGGCGCGGCGCATCCGCGATGCTGTTGTCGATGATCCGCTGGTCTATCGGTATCACCCGTCCGCGATCCTGCGCGGGTGACAGCGCCACCAGGAAAACACTGCTGCTGGTAAAGGAGTCTGCATCCGGGACGGCGCCGACCAGCGGAACGGTGATTCGCGGGAAGATAGAGAATCCATCCAGGGTGTTCGCGATCTGTGCATCCCTGCTTGCCGAGATTTGGTTCGGGTCCGCAGGCAGTGGCAGGTTTACCCGTCGCATGGTTTGCATGCCGGTCTGCGACACGGTGAACAGGTCGTTGGGAAAGATGACATCCCACTGACTGCCGGGATTGTAGTCGAAAACAACCTGGTTCTCGACGGCACCTGCACTTCCGGCAAATGAGAAAAGAAAACAGCAGAGTGTCAATCTGATGCTATTGCTAATGTGTCGCATAATTCACCCCACATAACTCCCTGTGAACGAGGATCACCAGTGCGGGATCCGGTCGGTTATGCTGCGTTCACCATGCTAATGTTATTGACCAAAACAACCACCTGACACCTGCCCCGCTGCTGTCCCTGTGACCTATCTTATACTTCGCCGGATGGGCTGATTATTCATAGCCAAACAACCTGGCCATCTCTTTTACTTCGTCGGTAAAACCGGGAATATCGTCACGCCAGCTGAGCGGGCCCTCGAGGCTCAACACCTTGGCGCGGGCGGGCCGCAGCGCAGGTTCCTTGATGAACTTGGGGTCGTTGCCGAAGGGCGCGTTGGGCGGGCCGAGCTTGGAATACGGGGAACGTTCCGGGTGCTTCATTTCCTCGATGGCCTCGTCATCCGTACGCAACCCCATCCACCCGGACATTTCACGCAGGTAGGTGTCGGGATCCTGGATTACGTCCTCGCCCTTGACTCGCATATAGCGCTCCTGGGGAACGTTCTCCAGGAAGTTGACGATATTCGAGTGAATGTTGTACCAGAGGATTTGCGGGTCCGTGGTCGGTGGATTGGTACTGTGATCCAGCATCTCGCGGGTCAGCCCGGTTTCGGTTTTCAGCGCCTCGATCATGGATTCACACTGCCCGCGCGGATGCCGCGTCAGGTGAATGTAGCGCGCATTCGGGAAGATCCTGTTGACGCGCTGCAGGTTTGCCGGCTTCCACACGGTGGTGACACTTTTCTCGACGACGATTTTCGGGTCGACCTTGCTGACGATTTTCTGGAAGACCTCGGCAGTCGAGGTGTCCTTGTTCTTGATCAGCCAGGCTTTCGCCAGGTCGATGGTTTTCTTGTTCTGGGTCTTCATGTAGACCTCGGAAATCGTACGCAGCAAGCCGTGGGTACGACGCGGCCCGGTAATCTTGTAGAAGAAAAACAGTTCGCCAACCGTATCGGCCACGAACAGGTGCACCTCGGGCAGGCCGTACATTTGCGGATGCTGCCCCAGCATGGCGCTGATCACGGAGGTGAAAGAGCGAGGCGGTCCCAACAGAATCAAGGGGTCAGACATGAGCAATCCTTATCAATGCAATTCAGTATGGTTTCGGGTCGGATAACCATGGAGTGAGTGGGGCGATTCATGTTTCTCTCGGATTGCCGAGCCACACTTCGGTCCCGCCCCTGGGGTTGTGCTGGTATTCCCAGCCTGCATCGGTTTTTTCCGCCACCTCCGGGCCGAAGGGATTGGCTGTGCCGATAAACAGGCCGTAGGGCGTGGACGCCATGGTGCGCACCCCCCAGTTGTACTGGTTTTCAAATCCCGTGAGGGTGACCGGCTTCCAGTCGATACCGTCTATCGTACTCCACAGGTCGAAGCCGGCGTTCTGGCTGACGAGTTCGTCGACGCCACGGATCTCTACCAGCATCTGCGCCGAATCCGGCCATTTCTCCAGCGGGATAAACGGCATCAGCACGGTCCACTTGAATGTGCCGACGTACATCGTTCCCTCGTGGACGAACATACGCCAGATGTAACCATTGAAAAAGTTGTCGAAACCGGGCCCCATGTGGCCAATCGGAAACTTGAGGCCATCCGGCGTCAGGCGAGGGTTGCCGATTACCAGGTCCCAGCTGTCATCCGGATAGATGCGGATAATCTCACCTGCGGCGGGACCGACCTTCGCCAGCCTGTGGTAACCGCCGTTGACGATCCCGCTGCCGACATAGAGGAGTCCGTTGAGCTCGCACATGCTCACCGCGATCTCGTTGAGTTTGCCCCTGTAAGCGCCGTGCGTGACCACCTTCGTCCAGGTGTAGGGGGGATCGCCGCTCGCGTCGGTTTTCCATATCTGGTACCCGTCCTCGGCATTGATCGTGCCGGCGTACAGGTAGCCGTTGTAGACATGCATCTCGAACGTCGTCAGGTTGTGCGGGTCGCCAAACCCGAGTTCGCTCGCCTCGTGCCAATCCCCGCTCATCGGGTCCTTGCACACGTAAATAGTCGGCGCGCTTCCCACACATTCCTGGGCCTTGCCGTAACCGGCGGTCGAACCGGTGGGCGTGGTGAACAGCCAGCCCTTGAAGGGAACGAGGGTGCGGAAAGTGTTGACGAATTCACCCCATGACGGCCGGGGCAGGCTCTCGAAGGTCAGGCCATCTTCACTGCGCATCACAGTGGGTGGCTGACCTTTCGACGATGACCAGGTGCAGACATACAGGCAGGGCTTGGTGTCCTGGGGGCCCTGGTAGACGGCGACGCCCCGGTAGCCAATATCGCGAGCCACGATTTGCCCGGTGCGGCCCTCCACCATCGGCGAAACGAATACCCGCAGCCAGGATTCGTCCCTGGGGTTGTATCGCCAGATGTGGGCGCGCCTGTCGATATCATAGACGTCTTCGGGCGAATTGATCGGCCAGTGGTTCAGCGCCGGTGGCGGGTCGTTAACCTTGATCATCGCGAGTATGGCGCGACTGGTTCCCACATACAGATGATCTTCAAACCAGGCCATGCAATGCGCGTAGTGGTTCCAGCCGTCGCCGAAGCCCTCTTTAGAGATACACCTGAAATCGTCGCGGTCCATCGGCCGGGGAATGCGCGGCGTTACCAGCGTTTTATCGATACCCAAATTGTCGGCTTCCACGTTTATGTCAGGGTCAGTAGCGGAAAAACCCGTGCAACCAGGAGATGATACGCCAGTCCTTGTCATTCAAATCCCTTGCCAAAATGCCCCTGCCCGATTACGGCAGCCAGGACCACAGTTCGATCTCGAAGAAGCGTAAAAACTTGCGGCCGAAGACGAGAGCCACCGTGCTCTCGTCGCCCATAATCTTGGCCTGGCCGGTGAGATTGGGCTTCAACAGGCCGTTGGGGTTTTTCACTTCCGTCATGACACGCACGACATGGCCGTACTGGCTTTCGTCGGCTGTCGGGGCAATGCTCTGAACCTCACCGGTGAATTCCTGGTTGGGATAGCTCCACAGCTTGATGCGCACGGGAGCACCAACACGAACATCACCGATATCGGCCTGGGGAACCTTGATTTCCGCCAGCAGGTCCTTGTTGTCCGCGACTATCGCAAACAGGTCACCGCGCTCCAGGTAATTTCCCGCTGCGGTCAGCAGGCTACCCGAGGCGATGACACCGTCGATGGGTGCGCGCAGTTCACTGTATTGCAGGCGCTGCTGGTAGTACTGCAGCTGTGCCTCTTCCTGGGCAATACTGGCCTTGATAGCCTCGATATCCTCGGAGCGCGTTCCGGCGAGCAGCAACTGGAGATCCTTGTTCGCCTGGTCCACCTGTGCGCTGGCACTGTCAGCTTTTGCCTGGCGGCTCTCGTAATCCTCACGGGAAACCGTGCCCTTTTCCGCCAGTATGGAGTACCGCTCCGCCTGGGCCTTGTTGTAATCGTAGCTGACCTTCGCGGTATCCACCCGCTGCCTGGCCGAGGCGATCTCCTCCTTGGTCGGCCCGTCCTCAGCCTTGGCGAGTTCGGCCTGGAGTTTCTTGATCGCCGCCTCGGCGGTGGCGATATTGCGCCGCTCTTCGTCGTCGGACAGGCGCGCCAGCAACTGGCCTTTCTTGACCGCCTGGCCTTCACTGACCAGGATCTCCTTGATCGGCGCCTCGATCTGCGCGCGGACATCCACGCGACTCTGCGCCAGCGGCAGCAGCTTCAGTTCACCGCCGGGCTCGTAGGTATACGGCAGCATGCCGACGATGACGATGGCGACCAGCAGGCCAATGCGGAACATCATCTTGCCGACCGAGGCAGGCTTTTGCTGTTTGCCGGAGGCGTCGGCGCCCTGCTTCAGTTTGCCCACCTTGCGACTGGCGTGCCGCGCTTGGTGCAGCGGCGTGTACAGCACCGCCGTGGCCAGGCCGATGAAGACAAGCACGCCGAGTCCGCCCCAGTTGGCCTCCAGCCAGCCGCCGAGCACGTACGTGATCAGTACCGTAAAGGCCACCAGCCAGCCGACTACCAGCAGGCCATAAAAACGCAGGGCCCAGGGTGAAATGGTCTTCTCGCCGGGTTTGGTCGCCAGCGTCTTGCCCATGAGCGCGAACAGCGCACGCTCCCGCAGCAGGGGGACGCCGAGCCAGCCCGACAGCAGGTAGTAACCCGCGCGCTTGGCCAGCGGGTTCATCGCCAGCACGAAGCGGATCACACTCAGCGTTGCGATGCCTATCATCAGCAGCGACAGCAGGGTGCCGTCGTTCCTGGTAACGAACCACATGAAGGACGTCAACGCAAACAGGATCACGTTGGAATACAGCCCGCTCATGATGATCCCGCGGCGTTGCTCCAGGCCGAGTAGCCCCCCGTGCTCGGACAGGCTGGTGTAGAAGCGCGGCAGCACATTGAACATCAAGGCGATGCCAAAGGCCGGGACCTTCTTCGAGTAGAAGTAGGTGGCACCGGCACGCGCCAGCTGCCCCAACAGGTTGACGCTGAACATACTGATCAGCAGCGTCTGGAACATGGTCAGGGGCTCGAGCAACAAGCTCACGTCGCGGCGGGCATCGCTGTAGTCGTAATAGAGTCCGTATGCACCAAACGCTGCAGCCAGCACGAAGAACACGAGGATAGATCGGCTGCGTACCGGCAACGCCATGAAGTTGGCGATCGGCATCAGCCAGCCGACGGGAATGCGTACCAGCAGGTTGACGCCCTTGGTATGCGTACCGGCCGCACCTGCTTTCGTTACCCGGTTGGGAGCCGCCGACACACGGTTGCGCCTGCGGCCCTGGCGCATCAGCAATTCATCTTCCGTTTCCGCCGGGAAGGCCTCCATGGTGTCTTCCGGGCTGCTTTCCTCTTCGAGGTCGCCTGCCTCGCCTTGCTGGCCGCCCCTGCCCCTGGCCCCGCGAGCCCAGGTCGGCAAGTCCACGACGCTGTCTGTACCGGGAAGTATCGAAACCCCGGACTCCAGCAGCCCGGCCTCTTCCAGGTTTTCGATGAACTCCTCGAGATTTTCCTCCGACAGCTCAATGCCGTATTCACTGCGGTACAAGGCGAGTACTTCTTCCTTGGTACGGTTGCCATCGAACAGCCTGGCAAGTGCGTACTGGTCCGAAGTCAGTGAATAGCGGGAGGCATCACGCACGCTGGTAAGAAAGGTGATCTCACCCTTGCGCGTGGTCAGTTCTGCCTTCTTTTTGTAAATTAACTTGTACGGTTGCGCCATTTTTTCACCCCAATGTGATCGACACCCTGCCCTTCCCATTCCCTGCCAGTCACTGTGAACTGACAGCGGACAGTTGCCGGGCAGAACCGGCCTGTATTTCTCAAGCCGGTTGTGCTGAAGATAACTGGCGTGCCTCGGAAGCGATCATGATGGGTATATCGTCCACGATTTGATACGCCAACTGGTCATGCTGGCAAACGAGTTCCTGTTCCTGCTGGTGGTATTCCAGCGGGCCCTTGCAAGCCGGGCAAGCCAGCGTTTCAAGTAATCTCTTGTCCATTCGATCTCTCCACTGAAATCCGGGTACTAGGGCGCCAGGCCGCTGGGGCCGGGGGGAAGCAACTGGTATGCGAAACTGACCAGGATATACAAATCGGTACTGTCTATCAGCGAGTCGCCATTCAGGTCCGCATTCGGGTCGTTCGTCAATTTTCCGAGCAACATCGCGTTGTAGTCGTCGCCATTGATCACACCGTCGCCGGTCAGATCGGGATCGCAGATATTGCCGTATCCGTCGAAGTTGGTATCCCGCTGGTCGGCGTTCGGGATCGTCGAGCAGTTGTCCGCGATGTCAGGCGTCCCGTCGCCATCGGTGTCCGCCAGCACGATCGAGCTGGTGTTCATGATCAGCGAGAAGCCACTGTCATTGCTGTTCACGGAGACGACGTCCTTGCGTCCGTCGCGGTTGATATCGATGCTGGCGAGTGCCGCAGGGCCGTCGCCCGCAGCCAGCACCGCGCCGTTGGTAAAGTTGCCGTTGCCCACGCCTTGCAGAATCTGCACGTTGTCATCCGCCAGGTTGGCAACTGCCAGGTCATCGATACCGTCGTTGTTGAAGTCGGACGCGATCACGCTCATGGGCTGTTGCCCGACCGGGATATTGATCAGGGGCGTGAAGGAGCCCGCCTTGGTGCCGCCCATGATGGATATCTTGTTGCTGTCGCGATAGGCGATGGCAATGTCCGTCAGGCCATTCCGGTTGAAATCACCCGAGGCAATCGCCACCGGCGCCAGGCCGTTACTCAGGTCGGTTATCTTGGTGAAGGTGCCATCGCCCGCCCCGTGGAAAACCGAGACATTGTTGCTGTCGCGGTTGGCCACCAACAGGTCGGGCTTGCCGTCGCGATTCAGGTCGGCGGAAAGCAGTGCATACGGCTTGCTGCCGGTCGGTATGACGTTGGTCTCGAGGAAACTGCCGTCAGTCTGGCGCTGGCCGATGGACACGGTATCGGAACCCCGGTTCGCCACGATCAGGTCAACGCTTCCGTCTGCGTTGACATCTTCGCAAAGCATCGCTACCGGGGCGGTACCTACAGCCAGTGTTGCACTCGGCACGAAAGTCCCGTCGCCCACACCGTCTGCAATGGTGACCGCATTGTCGTTCAGGTTGGCATAGGCCTGGTCGAGTATGCCGTCCCGGTTCCAGTCCGCCGTGCAGCTGGCGCTCGGCTTGTTACCCGTGGTGGTACCGGTCATCGCAAATACGTTGGTGCCATTGCTGTCGAACGTCGAGACGTCGCTATCCCGGCGGCTGCTGAGCATCACATCGCTGGTGCCGTTGCGGTTGAAGTCCCCGGTCGAGATATTGAGCGGAAGCCGGCCGGTGAGGCCACCCGCTTCCACCAGGAAGGTGCTGGTCGGCGTCGTCACATAGGGCGTCTTGTTGAGGAAGGTGGTAAAGCCCTTGCCGAGGAAATTGGCGACGAGCAGGTCGTCGCGGCCATCCTTGTCCCAGTCGCCCGAGGCGATGCCGTTGGGTGACAGGCCGACGGGGATGAACTTGTCCTCGGTGAAGGTGCCGTCGCCATTGCCGGTGTAGACAGAGATATTGTTGTCGTCGCGGTTGGTCACGACCAGATCGGCGATGCCGTCATTGTTCAGGTCGTTGGTCGTCAGTTCCGCCGGCGCATTGCCGGCCGGCATGCGCTCGAGTTCGGTAAAGGTGCCATCGCCGGCGCCCTGCAGGATAGACAGGTCATCGTCCCTGCCGTTGGCAACCGCGAGATCGGCGATACCGTCCCTGTTCCAGTCACCAGTGACGATTGCACCCGGGAAGTGGCCCACCGGGGTATTGTGGTCCAGCACAAAGGTACCGTCGGCAGAACCGATCAGGATCGACACGTTGTCGTCGAAGTGGTTGACGATCGCCAGGTCGGAGATTCCATCCCGGTTCCAGTCTCCCTTGACGATACCGGCCGGGAACGAACCGATCGCGGTGGTACTGGAAGGGGTAAAGGCGCCAGTGCCATCGCCGAGCATGATCGACACGGAGTCGCCGTTGCGGTTGGACACCGCAAGGTCGGGCTTGCCGTCGGCGTTCCAGTCGCCGGTGACGATCGAGGTCGGCCCATAGCCGGTGGGCACACGGGGCATCTTGGTGAAGGTCGCCTGCTCACCGCCGATCAGGATGGACAGGGAGTCCTGGCTGAAGTTGGCCACGGCGAGGTCCGGGCGCCCGTCCAGGTTCCAGTCACCGGCGACGATCGCCGTGGGATTGCCGCCCACGCCGACCTTGCCCACATCCGAGAACTGCCCGTTGCCGAAGCCCAGGGCGATTGACACGCTGTTATCGAGGAAATTCACGAACGCGACATCCGGGAAACCATCGCGGGCGAAATCGGCAACCGCCACGTTCCAGGGGCCCGCGCTCTCGACGGTGTACATGCTGGGGCCGAAAACCGTCTCCGAGGCAGTTGCGGTTTGCGAAACTGCCATCGCGAGGAGCAGTGCCGAAGTAACCGACAGTGCCCCTCCATGTTTGCGCGCGTGTTTAATCTCTGTTTTATGTGCCTTCATGATTGCCATACCTATTTATCCGAAGAATAGTTCTTCGTGTGCTTGTCCATGTTCACCAGTACCCTTTCACGGAAGGGACATGGTGTGGCCATTTTCCTCCAGCCATCCATTTGTCTATTCGAGATCAAAGGCCGTTCCCAGCGCATCGTTCTCGATAACCGTAAGGAGGTCGCGTGGCAGATCGAGTAATCCGCACAGCACCGCCTCGTTGTCCACATCCAGGTCCGGTCCGCGTTTGACAAACTCGCCGCCGCCGCGTGCGAACCGGAATGGAAAACCGGGATATCGTTTGCCTTCGTTGGCGTAGTCAAACTGGAACCATTCACGTGCCAGGAGGTGTTCGTCCGCAGAGATATCGCGGGCGTCGGCGACGATACCCGCGGCCAGCCCAGCCGCCTGCAACCGCTTCATCGCCGCATGTTTCTGCTGCTTGATCGTCCAGCTTTCGATCAGCCGGTCGATCTCATCGTGGTGTTCACGACGACCCTCGAGGGTGGCGAACCGGCTGTCAGCCTTCGCCTCGGTAAAGCCGCAGGTGTCGCACAGCGTCTGCCACTCGTCGTCGCTGCGAATCGTCAACACCATCCAGCGATCCTCGCCATCGCAGGGATAGCAACCCTGGGGTGCAAATTCCGCGCTGCGGTTGCCCAGGGGCAGGGTCTGCTCATGGTTGATCACATGCTCGAGCAGGTGTTCGCCAATCATCCAGGTGGATGATTCCCGCTCGGACACGTCCACAAACTGGCCTTCACCGGTTTGCTGGTGGTACATGATCGCTGTCATCAGGGCGCAGGCGCCCATGATGCCGTTGGTCACGTCCAGTTCGCGTACGCGCATGGGGTCGCCATCCCGGTCGTAGGCGGTCAGCGACTGCACGCCACTGAGCGCCTCGATGGCACCGCCGTACCCCGCATAGGGGGATTCCGGCCCGGTGCCGCCATAGGCCGACATGCAAACCACGATGAGATCCGGCTTGATCGCTTTCAACACGTCGTATCCGAGACCCCAGCGCTCGAGCACGCCGGGCCGTGAGTTCTCGATGAGAATGTCTGATTCGGCGACCAGTTTTTTCAGCGCTTCCTGCTGTCGCGGATCGTGCAGGTCCAGGGAAATCGAGCCCTTGTTCCGGTTTATCTGCCACCAGCGCGCATGGTCGTTGATGCGATCGAGGTAGGCACCGCGCATTCCGTCGAGCCGGGTGTGGTATTCGATCTTGATAACCTCGGCCCCGTAATCCGCCATGATGCGCGCCGCATGGGGCCCGGCCCAGTCATGGGTCAGGTCGACGATGCGCAAGCCGGCCAGCGGTTGCGAAGAAACCTCCCCACCGGATACGGCCGGGGCTGCCGCCGCGTCGTTGGCTGCAGTCGCCTGCCAGGCGGACAGCACTTCTTCGCTGTGCTCGCCGAGCAGGGGGGCGCGACCCTGCTGCCACGGTGTCTTTGAGGGCAGGAACGGCGCACCCACCATGGGGTACTTGCCAATCTCCGGGTGATCGACCTCGACGAAAAAGCCGCGGGCCGCATTCTGAGGGGATTCCATTACGTCCTGCAGGGTGGCCAGGTAACCCCAGGCCATGCCCAGTTTCTGGCCTGTATGGAAAATTTCCTTTTTCTCGTTCTTCAGCAGCCAGGGCTGCATATAGGCGCGAATATCGTTGCGGTATTTGATCCGCCCTTCCATGTGGGCGTATTTTTCCTCGAGCAGCCTGGGCTCTTCGAAGACTTTCGCAGCATTCAGCCAGTTGCGGATGGGACCGCCCATGATCGCCGCATAACCGTCCTTGCAAGGGAAAATCCGCCACGGCACAAGCGGGTGCTCGTCGTTGCCGCGCTTGCCGACCTTGCCGGTCTGCAGGAACTCGCCCATGCCGATCTCGAAATTATCGAGCGCCGCTTCCTGTATCGAGAGGTCGACCCAGTCGCCCACTCCGCTCTTGCGGGTCCGGTACACAGCCATCAGCGTGGCGATATACGCTTTCATGCCGGCGCTCTGCTGGCTGATAGCAGGGCCGCAACTCAGCGGTTCGCGCGCGTTATCTCCAGTGGAATTCATCAGCGCGCTCATCGCGTAAAGCGTAATCTCTTCCGCGACGAAGTCCTTGTACGGCCCCAACTGCCCGAAATTGGAGATCGACGTCATCACCAGGCGGGGGTTGATCTGGCTGAGCGCCATGTAATCCAGGCCCATTTTTGCCAACGCAACCGAGCCGAGATCTTCGATGACCACGTCGGCCTGCGCGACCATGCGCTTGAACTCGCTGACATCGTCCGGGTTGTTGTGCAGGTCCAGCACCAGGCTTTTCTTGCCGGTATTCAGCCAGGCAAAGGTCAGGCTGCGCTCGATACCGGGCTGCTTGTTCGCAAAGGGCCCGCGATAGCGCATGTAGTCGCCTTCCGGCGGTTCGATTTTCACCACTTCCGCGCCGAAACCGGCAAGCAGTTTTGAACAATAGGGCCCGCACACACCCTGGCTCAGGTCCAGGACACGAATGTGTGAGAGCGCGGCCTGCTTGTTTTCTTCTTTACTCATATCACCACATCACGCAGTTGTTTTGGAAGCGATCGATGCCTGGGACTCGTCCGGGGACGCCGTTTTCTTCTTGCGGCGACGGGTCCTGAAGGGCGCGATCACCGGTGCGACCAGAATGGTATCGGCCGGCAGCATTGCCATGGTCAGGATCAGTTCGCCGACCCGTTCCGCGGCCAGCGCATGCTCCGGCTTGATCGGGCCGTTCTGTTCCCACAGCGGTGTATCGACGGCATCGGGCAGCACGGTCTGTACCTTGATACCGTAGGGCCGAACCTCCTCTGCCAGCGACTCGGAAAGGCCCATGACACCGAACTTGGAAGCGCAATAGGTCGAGTCGTGCGCCTTGCCCTGGCGTCCGGACGTCGATGCCACGTTGATGATGCAACCTTCACGCTGTGCCATCATCGCGGGCAGCACCGCCTTGTTGCTCAGGAACACACCCTTGAGATTGACGTTGATGACGATATCCCATTCCTCGCTCTCCACCTGCAACATCGGCTTGGGCAGGGTTCCCGGCGCGCGCAGGATGCCCGCACAGGTTACGAGGAAGTCGATCGAGCCGAACTGTTCCTGGGTCAGGCGAGCCATTTCCTCCATGTCGGCCTCGCTGGTGACATCCAGCGCGAGGCCGGCGAACTTCTGCTCGGGGAAGTCGACCGCCAGCTCCTGCTGCAATGCGTCCACCGCCGATTGGCTGCGGTCGGCAATTACCACGCTGGCTCCTCCCCCCGCGAGACTCCGGCAGGTCGCAGCACCGATACCCCCGGCACCCCCGGTTACGACGGCGACCTTGCCCGCCAGCGGCGCCGGGAATTGACTGCTTTGATCACTCATGCCTTACTCCATCCACACATTTATAGTTCAACCGCCGCATGGGAACGCCCCAGCCAGGCCGGCTTCTCGCGCACGCGATGCGGTTCGACCACGGTTTCCAGGCAGACGGCATCCGAGGGTATGCGCACCATGAAGCTGAGCAATTCGGCAACGCGCTCTACCGGCAATACATCGACCGGCTTGGGTATCGGTCCGTTCTGACCCCAGATAGGCGTATCGATCACCCCCGGCAGCAGCATCTGTACACGTATTCCGTGGGGCCTCACCTCTTCCGCCAGCGATTCGGACAACCCGATCACGGCAAACTTCGACGCGCAGTAGGCAGAATCATAGGCGTAGCCCTTGCGGCCGGATGTCGACGAGACGTTGATGATCTGGCCCGAGCCCTGCTTCATCATGGCCGGCAGTACGGCCCGGTTGCTGAGGTAGGTTCCCTTGAGGTTGATGTCCAGAACCTGGTCCCACTCTTCACTACTCATTTGTGCGACTGTGCGCAGTTGCCCGTCACCCGCGCGCAATATCCCGGCGGAGGCGATCAACACATCGACGCGACCGAAGCGCTCCAGTGTCCTGTCAACCATTTCCTGCATGTCCGCCTCGTTGCTGACGTCCAGTGCGAGCCCGAGCACATCGGCAGCCGGTGCCTGCTGCAACAGCCAGGCGCAGGCGTCCTCTATCCGCTGGGGATTGCGGCTCACCAGCACGACGGCGGCGCCGTGTTGCACCAGGCAAAGCGCCGCGGCGCGGCCGATGCCGACACTGCCCCCGGTGATGATTGCCACCTGCCCCTGCAATATGCGTCTGTCTGTTGTCATGTCTGTACTGCTGCCCGCTAATCATCCCTTGCGGGCAACGACCTCCAGCCAGTAGCGCGGCACCTGCGGCATGTTCGCTTTTTCCAGGGTCGGTGCCGCGGCCCTTTCCAGTGCTTCACAGGCGAGTTTGACCGGGTATCCGCTGAGCAGCACCTTGGCGAGACCGGCATAGGCGCCGATGGTCTCGAAACAGCGCTGGTCGAGCATGACGGTCCGCTCGTAGCTGACTTCGATAGTGAAGCCGTGCTGCTCGAGCTTGGCGGCGTAGTCATCGGGGGACATCCACGGCTTCGAGAAAGCCCTTGCCGCATTGCCGCGCTGGCGCTTGACCCCGGGGTGGCCGGCCGCCTTCAGGATCTCGTCACGGCCCTTGATATAAGCCAGCGCCTCCTGCATCCAGTTGACGTAGATGTGCTCCGTACCCGGGGTATAGGTGCCCGCATAGAAAGAGGTGTTAAAGGCGAAGCGCCCGCCGGGAACGAGGATCCGGTTGAGTTCGGAAAACATGCCGTCCAGGTTGTCGATCAACTGGATGGCGTTGCCCATGATGGAGAAGTCCGCGCAGTCGTCGACCAGGGGCAGGCAATCGGCGCTGCCTTCCAGCAGGTCGACCGTGTGCATATGCGGCTCCGCCATCGGTACTCTCTGGGGATCGGACGCCACGAGGTAGCCCTTGCCGGCGAGAAACTGCTGCCCGTGCAGCAGGGATTCGCGGGACAGGTCCATACCGATGATCCGCTGCGGGTTGGCTGCATCCTCGGAGCCCGACTTGTAATTGCCATCGCCGTAGATCTTCTCCAGCATCAGGCCGGTCATCGTGCTGGTGCCGCAGGCCAGGTCAACGATCCGCGTGGTCTTGTCGATGGGAAGCGTCTGTATCAGGTCGCGGTTGGCGTTGATGTACTGGGGCTCACGCGAAAACGGTTCGTAGGATGTATCGATATTCTCGTCATCCACGAGCAGGTCCTCCAGCTCGCGCAAGTCTACGGGCTGCAGTTCATCCTGCACAAAGTTTTCTTCGATGTTGTTTGTCATGGCTACATCTCTTCAATTTTTTCGCAAGAATGCGAGGCTGATTCGGAATTCCCATGTATCAATACTTTCCCGGCGACCGCGCACCGGACGTGCATCAGTAACGGTATGGCTCTCATTCCACCCACCCCGCCTGCTGCCGGCCCTGCCGTCTTGCGAAGCCGGGACCAAACGGCGCATCGCTGCCACGCGCTTCTTCCCCAAGTTTCGCAATACCGATGAAATCGAGCACGGCATTGGTGAAGTAACGCGGCCGGGTGATCGGGTGAAAATGCCCGACACCGGGCACGATGATCGTATCGGTGTTGGGCAGCCGCTGCTGCAACTGCCTGCAAGTCTCGATGCACCGCGACCGCTCCCCATAGATCAGGAGCATGGGCTTCTGGAAGGCATCGATCCTTTCGACCGTAAGGCCGGCGGAGTCACGTATGTCACCGCGTGCGGAAGTGGTATCCAGCAGTTTCAACCACAGCTTGGCAGAGCGTTCACCCTTGCCCATACCGCCGAAGGGATTGAACCCCTCGTGAGCGCTGGCGCCACCGTTTCTCACCTTTTGCCGTGCGAGTTCCTCCAGCAGTCGCATGCCGATGTGGGGCTCTTCCCGCAAATCCTCCGCGGAGTCCTTCACCAGCTCCTTTTCCAGCCCATGCAACTCCGGCTGGTCGGCGATACGCTGGGACGGCTGCACCGAGTGCACCCTGCTGTCCGCAATCACCAGGCCTTTCACGCGCTCCGGGTGGCGGGTAGCGTATTGCAGCGCAACCACGCCGCCGAAGCTGTGACCGACCAGGTAGGCATCTTCAATGCCCAGGTGATCCATCAGCACGGCCAGGTCATCAGCCATATCCGCCGATGTGTAACCGTTCACGGGCATGGAACTGTAGCCATGGCCGCGCAGGTCGAACATCGTCACGCGGCAATCATCCTTCAACGCCTGCAGGGCATGCGGAAACCAGAATGCCCGGTTGGTGGCAAGGCCATGGACCAATACCACGTCGGGGCCTTCGCCCACCTGCTGGTAAAAGATCTTGGCGCCGTTGGCGATTAGATGCGGCATATCAGACCACGCCTATCCGGTCACAAACATCGAAGCTGGTGCACTGACGTGCAGCAACTACATGTTCGCTGACAGGAAATCGGCCATATCTCCCACTGTGAGGTCATCGACGTAGCGACCATCGATCATGAGCAGTTTCTCGAAGGGAATCCCGCGCTTCTGGAACTCGCCCTCGATAGCCACGACCAACTGCACAATATCGATAGACTCGAAAGCCAGATCACCAATCAGGCGTGTTTCCCTGTTGATTTCGCCCTCGTAATCGATATCCCAATCGCCCGTCATATCGGCCAGGACGCTGGATACGCGTGACACGATTTCATCGGTATTGACGGCTTGCTGCATGTTTCCCATTTTCTAACCTCGTTATGCCTGTATGACGGATGCCTAGGATGCTTTCTTTGCGCTTTCAACAATGCTCGAAAACCGCGTATGCAATTTCAGGGCATTGGTTTCGAAAATGTGCTTTTTGACGGTTTCGCTGAGGTTGCGCTTCTCGATACGCTCCACCGTCTCGGGGAAGCCGCAGTCCCAGTGGGGGTAGTCCGAGGCGAAGACGATACCGGCGTCGCCGATCTGCTCGATGGTCCCCTCGATGCACGCTTCCTCCGGCAGGCAGCTGACAAAGCACTGGCCGTCTTCCATGTACTGGTGCGGATGCCGCTTCATGAACGGGGTGTGCGCGTTCAGCAGGTCGATCTCGCGGTCCATCCGGTCCAGCCACCAGGGTACCCAGCCGATGCCGGACTCGATAAACCCGACCCGCAGTTGCGGGAAGAAATCGAATACGCCGCCGCCCATGATGGTGGCCATGGCGCGCTGCTGCTCGTAAGGGTGGGTCATGAGGTGGCGCAGCATATGGCAGCCAAACGCCTCGTCCGTGCCCATACCGTAGGGCGGGCGGCCGGAACCCGCGTGGATGCAGATGGGCAGGTCGTAGTCCTGCGCAACCGCCCACAGCGGGTGGAAGCGCGGGTGGTCGAGGTTGTAGTTGTCGATGTGCGGCGTAATCACGATACCGCCTACCCAGTCCTCGTTTGCGACCCGGTGGATTTCCTCGATGGCCAGGTCCACATGACGCAGGGAAATCAGGATGTTGCCCTTGATGCGATCGGTATCCGGCGAGCAGTACTCGGCAAGCCAGCGATTGTAGGCGCGGTACATCGCGCTCTCGAGCTGCGGGTCCTGGATGGCACACATGCTGGCGGCGCCACTGGGGAAGATGATCGCGGCGTCGATCCCCTCGATGTCCATGTCCTTCAAGCGCACGTTGCCGTCGACACCGCCCTCGGAAACCAGGGGCTTCTGCACCGGGCGGACGATATCGTCACTATCGAGTTTGCCCAGTGCACGACCACCAAACTTGATAAAAGCGGGGTACTCGGTGCCGTCGATGATCACGGCGCGAGTGCCGTCATCCTTGACTATGGGCTTGGGTGCCCTCCCCTTGAATTCGGGGTCACAGTAGTCCTCGTACAGGCTGTAAGGTTCTGCCACGTGTCCATCACAATCGATAATCTTGTAGGTTTTCACAGCTCTCGCTCCTGTCATTGAATGTGTGCCTGTCGCAACGATGGAGTTACTCCATGTAGCCCAGCATTTTCAGTTGCTCCATGATCTTGTCCTTCTCGTCCTCGCTGATCTCTTCGATCTCGGCATCGCCGTCCTTGACCGACAGCGTCTTCTCGCCGACCTTGACCGGTTTGAACTTGAGATACTCGGGCGTAAAGAAATCCGCAGCGGCGGTGCTTTCGAAATCTTCCGGCACCGCCAGGCCCATGCTGTACAGCAGGGTCGGGGCCACGTCGACGATATCCAGCCGATCCACCTCGACGCCCTCGGCAATGCCTTTGCCGCCGGCGAGGAAAATGCCATCGGGGTGGTGTGTGCCGGCCGGTACGTCGCGCGCCATCACCACCGGCTCGATGTTGCGGATGGATACAAATCCGAAATCGCGGAGCACCAGCGTCAGGTCGGCAGCGTGATCCATGTACTCGCCCGGGAAGTACTCCTCCCGCTTCAGGATGTCGGTAATGATGCGCTCGCCGGTCTTCTCGTCGCACAGGGCTTCGAGGTCCGCGATCAGCTTGTCCCGGAAGGACTCGTAGTCTTCCGGCGCAATACCGGGGTCGCCGGGGTTTTCCGCGACGCGAATGGTGATGCCGTTGGACGACGGGGTGCGGCAGTAGGCGAGCGTCTTGTCCCAGTCGACATTGGCGAAGTTGCTGTCCTCGCGTCGCTTGGAGAACTCGCTGTCATCCGTTTCGCTCCAGTGCAGGTAGCCCTTCTGGTGCAGGTAGGTGTTGATGCGCAACACCTCGGTGGTACTGGTGAAACCGTGGTCTGACGCCATGAAGACCTGCACGTCCGGACCGGCGGCCGTCACCAGCCCTTCGATATAACTGTCGAGTTCATTGAAGTACTTCAGGCAGAGGTCGCGCATGCGCTGCTCGTACGCCGAGGGCTCTTCTTTCAGCAAGGCCGGGTCGAGGAACGCCCAGGCCTGGTGCTGGATCTTGTCGACGCCGTCAAACATCACCGCCATCAGGTCGGGTGCGTCTTCCTTCAGCAGGAACTCGGCAATCCGGTACCACTGGCCCTCGCGCGGCAGGTGGTAGCTCACCCAGGATTCGGTACCTTCCTCGCCGAGGTCTTCGAGCGCCTGCTTCTCGCGGTCGAAGTCCCAGGCAAGTTCCTTGGGGTTGAAATCGTCCAGCGCCTGCAGCCGATCGTACAGTTCGGGCGGCGTCATGTTGCGGCGCAGGTGCTTCCAGGGAACGAAACCGGGCACCAGCGAACCGTTGATGTTGCGCGGCGGTGCCGTGATCGGGAAGTTCAGTGCGACGACGCTGTGGTCCTGGCGGCTCGCGATGGACCAGATGGTCTCGGTCTTGACGTCGCGGGAATCGTAGAGCGTGAAGTAAATCTTGCCCCGGTTTTCCTCCGCGCGGATGAAGTCGAAAATGCCGTGGTTGCCGGGAGAGCGCCCGGTCATGATGGACACCCAGGCCGGCGGTGTCAGCGGATTGGGCGTGGAGCGCAGCTTCGCCCGGGCGCCCTTTTCCATGAATTTCTTGAGAAAGGGCATGGTCACGCCGATACCAGGCAGGTCGCTGGTCATCTCGTCGAGAACGGTGAATGTCGCTCCGTCCAGACCGATAAATAACGTCTTAGTCATTACAAACTCCTGAATAGGTCATCAATACATTGCGCCGTTACAAAAAGCTGCTTCCCCCGCGCCACTACGCTGTCTCACTGCTACGCACGACCGCGATGTGGCGGCACACGGCTACCGCTTCTTCCTCTGTGAACCACAGCTCTACCAGGAATGCCCTGCCTTCGTATTGCACCACGACCTCCCTGCCGTCGGCCGATAGCCGACTCACCTGCCATGCCATGGGCTTGCCCTGTAAACCTGTAGTGGCAGCCTTGGCGGCAGCTTCCTTTGCACACCACAACCCGACCAGCAGGTGCTCGCGCTGCTTGCCCTGGAACGGGTTGAGACAGTCCATTTCGGATTTCGAAAACGCACCCTGCAGCAGGTCGGAACCCCTGACACGGTCGTAACGCTCCACGTCGATACCGAGTTGCTTGCCCGCTTCACTCACCGCGGCAACCGCAGCGCCCTTGTGATGGGTGATGGAGACTTCCGGCATGGGGAATGCCGCAAGCGCCGGGCAGTCGACCAGCGGCCTGCCCAGTTGATCGCTCCTGACTTCGATATCGGCCGGCGCCAGCGGGATACCATGCTGCTGCAGGGCCCACTGGCGTACCGCATCCTTCGCCGCGATACGTCCCAGCAGCCATTCGGTCCTCCTGGGACCCTGTTCCGGCAGTGCGTACCACACGGCCCGCTCGCTCGCATTCAGCGTGATGTGGGCGAGAACCCGCTTCCAGATAGCCCAGGCATCCTCGAGGAAATTCTCGGGGAATGCCTCTACCCGACGCGCCACCAGGCCCATCTCGCTCTGCATCCAGGGCGACGACAGCTGTGCGGTCTGCGGATTCAGGCGACACTCGTAAAACGCATGCGGAATACTGAAATGCCGGTCCTGCCAGGCCTGCAGCCGGGCGATGACCTGTCCGCTGCCATTGAGCAGGTCGAAGTCCGCGCGAATGTGCTTCTCTTCGGTAAAGCCGACGGCCGCGCGACATAATGTGCGCTCGCCTGCGGCCGGCATGGGAGCGAACTGCTGGAAGCTCTCCACCTGGAAGGGGAAGCAGTTGAAGTCGGAACCGAATTGTTCAGTCAGCCAGAAGCCGACCAACTGGCCGGCAGCATCGAGCAAGCCGGCATCGGTCTGGAAAACGGGTTGGCCATGCCCGGCAAAATACTGTTGCAGGCTGATCGTTTCGAGATCCGCCTCGATACCGCGGCTGGACCAGCGCCGCAGGTGCTTGACCCCCTGCAGCAGCGGGCCATGGAACATACCGGTGCGGTACAGGTTCTCGTCGGCTAGCGCAGAGGGCGAGGTTTCACCCAGGTCGATATCGAGCGCGGCGGGAGACGCCTCAAATTGCGCTGCCAACCTGACCACGCCCTCGAATACGAGTACGCCATTCGGCGGGCCGTTCCCGGTGACCTGGTAAAGCCTGACCTCTACACGCTGCTCGTCGGCAACCGGTTCCAGCCGCTTCGCATGGATATTCAGCGTGATCTCGCCGTGATCCAGTGTCAGCCAGCGGTAGCCGCGAAGGTTCTGCATGCCTCGCACCACCTGGCCCTGGCCCACGAAGTAGGCAGCGGCTTCTGCGACGATTTCCATACTGAACGTGAACGGCACGACCGGCAGCGCCAGCAGGCTGGTGTCGCGAGCCGAGGGCGCACTGCCGAGGGTGTGGTCCTTGAGGAAAAGGTCCCGCTGCACGTCGACCCGACGCTGCATGCGCAATTCGCCCTCGGTGTGTTCCAGCACTTCACCCAGCAGGGGCCACAGGGTCTTGCCCGCGCCGATCCCGGCGTCCGGAAGCGGAGTTCCGCCCGCCAGGCCCATAACGCGAGCCTGGCTCTGCAGGAACTGGTTCATTACCGCGAAATGCCCCTGCAGGGCATCGAGGCGCGGGTCCGCCGGTGCGGGCGCAGGCGGGGGAGCGGCGGCGGGAACAGGCCGGGGCGCCGGATCCGGCGCGACGGGCCGGTCCTGCCGGATGGGGACCACCTTGCTTTCCGCTACCACGACCTTCGGCTGGACCGCCTTGCGTATGGAGTCCAGAACCTCGGCGCGCACGGCGAGACGCGGCATTTCCAGGGAAAGCGGAATCTTCGGCTTCGCCTTCTGGCTGTCCTCGAGCGCGCTGAAATCAATCTCTTTCAACGCCCGCCGCGCGTACATGGGCTCGAGGGTCAAGTCCACACCCTGTACATACAGGCGGGCCAGCATGTGCTGCAGCTGGTCAAGGCCAGACCGCCTGCGGCTGTTGCTGGCAAGCACCAGGCTGTCGCTGTCACGCAGGGTGTCCTGCACGAAGGATGTCAGGTTGCCCGCGGGACCGGCCTCGACAAACACGCGGAAACCTTCGTCGTACATACGGGTAATGGTTTCGCGGAAGCGCACGCAGCGCGACCACTGGCTGTTCGCCAGAGCGCGGATTTCCCCGGCTTCCTCGCCGAATTCTGCGGAGGTGGCGCAGCTGAACAGCCGGGTATGCCCCGGGCCGACGTCCAGAGATTCGTAGAACGACCCGAATGCATTGCCGACCACTTCGAACAGGGGCGTGTGGTAGGCGCGATCGAAAGGCAGGCGCGCGCACAGGCCGCCCAGCTTGCCAAGCTCGGTGGCGGCCTTGTCGATCTCCGTTTCCTGGCCGAACAAGACCACCTGGTTGGGGCAGTTGTCGATGGCGAGCACGATATCCAGGCCGCAATTCTCGAGGTAGTTGGCGAGTTCATCCGGCGCTATTGCCCCCACCGTCAACAACACGCCACGCGGTATGCTGTCCGAGCTCTTCAGCTCTTCGTAGATCGCGTTGAGATGGCGCATTTTTTCGCTTATCTGCTCGTCCGTGTCGTTGCGAACGACCCCGGATGCCAGCAGGGCGGCGTTCTCACCGGTGCTGTGGCCGAGCATTGCGTCGGGGTGGATGCCGAATTCCTCCAGCAGCGCATTGAGCGCCATGTTCGCGGTGAAAACGGTTTCCGACCCCAGGTCCATGTCGAACAGTTGTTTCTCGACCAGGGCCCGTTCGTCTTCGGTCAGGCTGGTGGGCGCCGAGAACACGATGCGGCTGGGCGGGTTCACCCTGTCCGCATAGGTCTGGTCCAGCAGGTCGAACCACTTGCGCACCGTCGGGAACAGTATGCACAGGTCCGCCAGCATATTCGGGTACTGCGCGCCTTCGCCCGGGAACAGGAATGCAACCTTGCCCGGCTTGCCCGCCTGCTGGTAGTAAATACCGGTACGAGTCTGCAATTTCTCCGTGCCCGGGCTGGCCAGCTTGCCCAGCACGAAGTCGATCTTCTTGTCGAGGTCGGCGAGGTCCCGGGCAACGATCGCCAGGCGATGAGCCGCTGCCCCGGTGTGCGACAGGCTGAACGCGATATCGGCCAGCGAGGTATCCGGCCTGGCTGCAATGAAGCGCTTGACCGCATTCAACTGGCCGACGAGGCCGGCCTGGTCGCCCGCGCCGAGCACGACCATTTCGCTCGGCCAGCGGTCGTGCAGCATGGTGTTGCTGTGCGGCGCCGGTCCGGTGTACTCCTCCAGCACCGCATGTGAATTGATACCACCAAAACCGAACGCGTTGACCCCGGCGCGGCGCGGGTGCTCCCTGCTGGCGTGAATCCACGGGCGGCCTTCATTGTTGATATAGAAGGGCGTCGACTCGATATTGAGCTGCGGATTCACCTCGTCGCAGAGGGTCGGCGGCAATACCTTGTGGTGCAATGCCAGTGCGGTCTTGATGATTGCCGCTGCACCGGCGGCCGGGATGCAGTGGCTGATCATCGACTTGACCGAGCCCAGGGCCGTGTTGGGCAAACGCTCGCCGCGCTGGCCGAATACCTGGGACAGGGCGCTGATCTCCGTCTGGTCACCCAGCGGAATACCGGTGCCGTGGGCTTCCACCAGGTCAACCGTCGCCGGATCCACCCCACTGGCGCGGTAGGCGCGCTCCAGGGCCAGTACTTCACCTTCGAGGCGGGGTGCGAGCAGGCCGAGCGCCTTGCCATCGCTGGCGACGCCCACACCCTTGATCACCGCGTAGATGCGGTCGCCATCACGCTCGGCGTCGGCCAGGCGCTTGAGGCACAGGATGCCCAGGCCCTCGCCCAGCAGCGTACCGCTGGCGGCGGAATCGAAGGGCCGGATCTTGCCGTGCGACATGGCGGAGATCTGGCAGAAAATCATGTAGATCTGCGGCGGTGTCGAAGCGTGTACACCCCCCGCCAACACCATGTCGCTGCGGCCGCTGAGCAACTCCTTGATCGCCAGTTCAATGGCGATCAGGGACGAGGCGCAGGCGGCATCGATGATGAAATTCGGGCCGCGCAGGTCCAGCCGGTTGGCGATACGCCCCGATACCACGTTGGGCACCAGGCCCGGAGACATCTCCGGCGTAAACGGCGGCAGGCTGCCCTTCAGGCTTTCCCGCAACTCGGACAGCATCTTGTCGTCGAGTTGCGGGCATACCTGCCGCACCACCTCCATGGTCTGGTCGACCATCATGCCGTGCTGCATGAGGTTGGTATAACCGCGGTTCACATAGGTGCCGCGGCCGAGAATAATGCCGGTCTTTTCGCGATCGAATTCGCGATCCATGTAACCGGCATCGCGCAGCGCGGCAGTCGCCATTTTCAGTGCGAGGTACTGGTCGGGTTCGCCACCGTCGACCGCGTTCGGCATGATGCCGAATTCGCTGGGATTGAACTCCGCGCTGTCGCCGAGAAACCCGCCCATCCGGGTATAGATCCGGTCGTTATCCGGCGAATCCTGGTCGAAATACGGTTTGGCCCAGGAGTCCGGCGCTTCCCTGACGGCATCCACCTTGTCCATGATGCTCTGCCAATAGCTGCGCAGGTCCGCGCCATTGGCGAACATGGCGGACATGCCGACGATAGCGATATCGTTGCTGGTTATCGCCTGGCTCATTGCGTTGCCGCCAATCGGTTGAGTGCCTCATTGCAGGCGCCTTCTATATCCTGCATGTGAATCCGAACCTTGCCGTTGCCGTCGACGAAAATCGCATCGTAGTGCAACAGAGCATCGTTATCGGTCGGCCGCATGCGCATCAGGAGCTTGAGCGGGCCCTCGACGGGAGTGTTGCCGTAGCGCACGACCGAGCCGAAGCGCGAGGGCAAGGCAGTGCTCCCGCGGTTTATACGCGACCACACGATCGCCAGCTGCGGCGGCGTGTCCAGCAGGCCGGGGTCGAACTGCCAGGACATCCCGCCGGTCTGCCCCCGACCCTTGAGCCAGGTGCCGGGATGGCTGGGCCGGATGACGGCGTCGACCCCCTGCTCGTGCAGGCTGGGGATGGAGTCGATCAACTGGAAATGCGGGCCGTGGAACAGGAACTCGCGATACGCCTGGTCCACGCTGATCTCGCTGCCGGCGGCCAGCGGCTCGACCAGCAGGTCGGGCGCTTCTTCCAGTTCCGGACGCAGGATGACCGAGGCCTTGTAGTAGGGCAGTTTCGTATTGACGTCGACGATTTCCGCGGAAACCTGCAGGGAGTTCGGATCCGCGTGGCTGGAGGCACGCGCGACGAACATCACGCGCTGCACGCCATCGGCGTTGAATTTCAGCCCGCGCAAGACGGTGAGATCGCGCACTTCGCAGACTACCCAGTCCGACCAGGCTGCCTGCACGAACTCCGCAATCCACTCCGCGGCCGCTGCCACAGGAAGTACCGGCTTGTTATCCAGGCGATGGTCGGTCAGGTACGGGTCGTTCGCCAGGGTAAAGCGATGCTCCATGCTGATGGTGCCATTCGGCTCCATCGTCGGCTTGGCCAGCAACAGCGGCAGCGGAACCTTGAAGCTCACGGACGAGGGCTGCAGGTGACCTTCCTGCCAGGGCCCTTCGCCGGCCACCAGTTCGACCTCACCCTTGCGGCCACAGCTCAACTCGTCCAGGAAGAAGCGGCGACCGGCCGCTACCGGGATGGGGATGATGCCGCGCTCGCGGAACTGGCGCTTGACGCCTTCGGAGGCCATGCCGGTGGTGTCCCAGGGCCCCCAGTTGATCGCCATGACGCGGGTATTCGGCCACTTCTGGTCCATCTGCCAGGCGAGGCGGTTCACCACTTCGTTCGCTGCGGCGTAGTCGCTCTGCCCGTGGTTGCCGTAGCGGCCCGCCACCGAGGTGAACAGCAGCACTACCCTGAGTGACTCGGGGCGCAGGTAGCGGCTCAGCAGGTAGCAGCTGTCTACCTTGGTATCGAACACCCGGTTGAAGGAATCCTCGGTCTTGCTCTCGATCAGCTTGTCTTCGATGATGCCTGCGCCGTGCAGGACGGCATCGAGACGACCGTACTGATCGTAGATGCCTTCGATCAGCTGGCCGAAGCTCTCCTCGCTGCGAACGTCCACATCCCGGTAGATAACCTCGGCGCCTGCCTTGGCGAAATGCGCAAGGTTTTCGCGTATCTCGCGGTCGCGCAGCAGTTTGACCAGTTGTTTCTCGATCATCACCGGCGTCGCCGTTGCGCCGCTGGCGCGGGCAGTGTTCAGCAGGTGCATGCGCAGTTGCGTCACGTCGGTAATGGATGCCGTGTCCTCCGACTCGGGCTCGGGCTCCGGCGTGCGACCGAGCACGATGAATTTCATGCCCGGCCGGGCAAACTCGCTGGCAATCTCGGCGGTAATACCGCGCGCGCCCGCGGTGACCAGCGTGACCCAGTCTTCCGCCGGCTGGAGCTGCGGCTCGGCCTGTTCATCCAGCGGCGCCTGTACGGTGTAGAACACGGTGCGCTTGCCCTGCGGATAGCCAACTTCTACTTTGTCGGCCTTGACCTGCAACTCGCCCACGAGGACCTCTGCGATCTGCGCGGCGGACATTTCACTGTCGAAATCGACCATCCTGCCGGTCACGCCAGCCCATTCCTGGACCATGGTTTTCAGCAGGCCGTTACCACCGCCGGCCGTCGCCAGGCCTCCGCCCCATTTGCCATCCCGACCGTAATGGCCGCCGAACAGGGAGGCCACCAGTACCCGGCTGTTGGTCAGCTGTTGCAGGTCATCCCCGCACAACTTCATCAGGTGGAACAGGCTCTTGGTGTGCAGGTAGCTGTATTCGCGCCATCCGGCGAGGTCGCCCGGCATTTCGTGATGGGCCAGCCCGGCAAGGTGCAGGATGCCGGCAACGGGGCCGTGCTGGTTGCGCAGCGCTGCGATGTTCGCATCCAGCGCCTCGAGGTCGCGCAGGACAGTGGAATCGAGGACCACGGCGGTTACACCGCTGGTACCGAGCTTCTCCGCCACGAGGGCAGCCGTGCCGAGCCCGTCCTCGGTGATCAGGTAGAGTCCCGACACGGGCTCCGACGAGGCCGGCAGCTCTTCTGCTCGCCCCTCCATCACGAATCGGGGCACTGCAAACAGCGGCACGACATCCGCCTGCTGGTGCACATCGCCAGAAGACTCTTCCGCGGCGGCAGGTTCCACCGGTGCGCTGGACGGCGCCGGAGCGCCGCTGGTTTCCAGTTTGTCGAGCAGCGCGTTGAGCGACTTCACCCGGGTCAGTTCCGCCATGTTGGCCTGCATGGCCTCGGCCAGTGCCGGCGGCAATTGCTTTTGCAGGGCGCCGACGATCTCCACCCGCTTGATGGAGTCGATGCCGAGCTCCGCTTCCAGGTCCTGGTCCATGCCCAGCATGTCTGACGGGTAGCCCGTGCGTTCGCTGACAATCTCAACCAGCATGCTGGCAACTGCAGCGCGGTCCATACCTGCCGCGGCGGGTGCCACCGGCGCACTGTCTGCGATTGCTGCTACGGGTGCGGCAGCTGCGGCTACAGGAGCGGGCGCTGCGCTGATGGCCAGTTTATCGAGTAGCGCATTCAGCGACTTCACCCGGGTCAGTTCCGCCATGTTGGCCTGCATGCCCTCGGCCAGTGCCGGCGGCAATTGCTTCTGCAGGGCGCCGACAATCTCTACCCGCTTGATCGAGTCGATACCGAGTTCCGCCTCGAGGTCCTGGTCCATGCCCAGCATGTCTGACGGGTAGCCCGTGCGCTCGCTGACAATCTCAACCAGCATGCTGGCAACCGCCGCGCGGTCCATACCGGCCGCAGCCGGAGTCGGGGCGCTTGCTGCCGGTGTCTCAGGCGCGCTCGCTGCAGCAACAGGAGCGGCTGCAGGTGCGGGAGCTGCAGGCGCCGGTACATCACTGATCGCCAGCTTGTCGAGCAGCGCGTTGAGCGACTTCACGCGGGTCAGTTCCGCCATGTTCGCCTGCATGCCCTCGGCCAGTGCCGGCGGCAGCTGCTTCTGCAGGGCGCCGACAATCTCCACCCGCTTGATGGAATCGATACCGAGTTCGGCTTCCAGGTCCTGGTCCATGCCCAGCATGTCTGACGGGTAGCCGGTGCGTTCGCTGACAATGTCCAGCAACTGGCTGGCAACCGCTGCGCGGTCCATGCCTGCCGCTGCGGCGGGCGCTGCCGGCGCTACCGGCGCACTCGCTGCGGGAGCAGGGGCGGCGGCAGGCGCGACCGCTGCCGGCGTATCGCTGATCGCCAGCTTGTCGAGCAGTGCGTTCAGAGACTTCACGCGGGTCAGCTCGGCCATGTTCGCCTGCATGCCCTCGGCCAGTGCCGGCGGCAATTGCTTCTGCAGGGCGCCGACAATCTCTACCCGCTTGATCGAGTCGATACCGAGTTCCGCCTCGAGGTCCTGGTCCATGCCCAGCATGTCCGCCGGGTAGCCCGTGCGCTCACTGACGATGTCCAGCAGCTGGCTGGCAACCGCTGCGCGGTCCATGCCTGCCGCAGCGGCGGGCGCTGCCGGTGCACTTGCTGCGGGAGCAGGGGCGGCGGCAGGTGCAGGAGCAGCGGCGGCCGGCACGTCGCTGAACGCCAGTTTGTCGAGCAGCGCGTTGAGCGACTTAACGCGGGTCAGCTCGGCCATGTTCGCCTGCATGCCCTCGGCCAGTGCCGGCGGCAGTTGCTTCTGCAGGGCGCCGACGATCTCCACCCGCTTGATGGAGTCGATGCCGAGCTCCGCTTCCAGGTCCTGGTCCATGCCCAGCATGTCCGCCGGGTAGCCCGTGCGCTCGCTGACGATGTCCAGCAGCGCGGCAGTGACGGCGGCGCGATCCATACCAGCGGCAGCTTGCGCGGGTGCGGCGGGAGTAACGGCGGCGGGCGCCGCGACAGGCGGCGTTACCGGTTGCGCGACCGGCGCCTGGACCGGTGCGGGTGCGGGAGCGGTAACAGCGGCCGGCACTTGAGGCGCAACTGCACCTTGGGCGGGCACGCCAGTACCAGCGGCCGGAGCGGCGGGGATTTGCGCTGCGGGCTGCGGTGCAGCCAGCTGTTGCGCAGGGGCAGTCGCGCTGCCCGCCCCACCGAGGAACTGCGTGATGACCTGCTCCTGCAGTTGCAGGAACTGGCGCATCGTTTCCTGGTATCCCGCTATTGCTTCATTATTGAGCCCCGACGCGTAGGCCGGCGGCGCCACAGGAGGCGACGGCGGAGCTGCGAGGGGAGCCGGCGGCGCAGCCGGTGCGGTCGCAGCGGCTGCCGGGGCGGCAGGCGCTGCCACCTGCACAACCGGTGCAGGCGCGTGTTTCTCGAGGTAGGCGCGGCGAGCTGCTTCACTACTCTCGAGGTTCAGCGACGGCAATTTGCCTGTCTGCCCCTTCGGTCCATCCTGCCGGCGTGCACAACCGCCGTCCACCAGCCAGGTCGTGGCAGACAATTCCGCCGGGCGGGTTGTCTCGGCCAGGCGCTGCAAGTTGAGCTTCTGCACCTGCCTGTTTGCAAACAGCGCCGCGAGGTCGAAGGCGACGCCGCGGGTTGCCAGCTGGCCGAGCGCGATCAGGACGCCGCGCATGCCGCCGCCCTGGCCGTCCAGCGCCACGGCGGTATGCTCGCGCTCCCCGAGAATTTGCCCCACCAGATTGGTAAGAATGCTCTTGGGGCCCAACTCGACGAAGGTCCGGGCCCCGTCGTCATACATCGCCTCGATCTGCCGCACAAACTCGACTGAGGACAGCAGGTGGCTGCTCAACTGCTCGCGAATCGAGGAAACCTTGTTTTCGTAGGGTGCGGCAGTCGAGTTGCCGTAGACAGGTACGCCGGGACGAGCTGCCTTCACCTTGCGAATGGCACTGGCCAGGGGCACCTGGGCCGAGGCCATCAACTCCGAGTGGTAGGCACCGCCTACGGGCAACAGCCGTGCAGAAATCTCCTCGCGCTCGAAGTCCTCGACCATGCGCTTGACCGCTTCCGTTGCGCCGGAAACTGCGGTCTGGTAGGGCGCGTTGTGGTTGGCGATCACCACTCCCTTATAGTTGGCCAGGCGGGCTTCGACCTTGTCGCGCGTCAGCTGGATGGCAGCCATGGTACCGGCATCGCTGTCGCCCGACTGGGCCTGCGCCATCACCCGGCCGCGCGTTTCCGACAACATAAGGAAGTCTTCGCGCGAAATCACACCGGCGGCATACAAGGCCGTGTACTCACCGTAGCTGTGCCCGGCAGTCATATCCGCATGGATTCCCAGGCGCCGCGCGAGATCGAGGAAGCCGGACGACACCGCGCCGATCGAAGGCTGGGCAATATGCGTGTTCGTCAGCTCCTTGAGTTGCCGGCTGCTCTCCTCGTCGCTGTACGCGCTGGGAGGATAAATGACGTCGCTGAGCCGGCGAGCGTAGCTGTCCCGCAACTGGCGGTCCGCCATTTCCACTGCACGGCGAATCTCCGGCAGGTACATGGCTGACTCGCGCGCCATGTCGGGATACTGCGCGCCCTGCCCCGGGAACAGGAATGCGACCTTACCCACCGCTTCCGCATCGATTTCCTGGAAGACAATGTGCGGCGGCAGCGGTCGCCGCGAGTCACCCTCGCAGTGCTCGATCAGCGCGTCGAGAGCGACAGCCAGCCGCTCCACGTCCTCCGCCACGATGGCTGCGGCAACACCGGCGCCCTGCGCCGATTCGAATTTTTGCGCGTAGCTCCACGCCAGGTCCTGCATGCGCGGCTCGGCACCCGCCTCCAGGGCGCTGCGCAGCGCCTGGAGCTGGCTCATCAACTGCTCGCGGTTGCCCGCCCGGAACAGCAGCAACTCGCAGGGCCAGGATTGCGCGCCACACTGCTCGGCGGACTGGCGGTACTCGCCCGTGTACTCCTCCAGCACTGCGTGGAAATTGGTACCGCCGAAACCGAACGCGCTGACACCCGCGCGGCGCGGGTAATCGGGGTGGCTCAACCAGGCACGCGGCTCTTTCAACAGGTATACCGGGCTGCTGTCTTCCGCAACCGGGTCGATAGGGGAATCTACCCCCATGTGGGGCGGCAGCACCTTGTGGTGCAGCGAGAGCGCCACCTTGATCAGGCCGGCGACACCGGCGGTCGCCTTGGTGTGGCCGATCATGGTTTTTACCGAACCGATCACGCAGGATTTCGCCGGCGTATTGTGCTCGCGCAGGGTCTGCGTGACAGTCTGGATCTCGGCCTTGTCGCCGACTACGGTGCCGGTGCCATGCGCCTCGACCAGGCCCAGGGTATTGGGCAGGAAGCCGGCCTTGTTGTAGGCCCGACGCAGGGCGCGCATCTGTCCTTCCGGCAGCGGCGCCGTGAGGCCAAGCGCCTTGCCGTCACTGGAGGACGATACCGCCTTGATGACGGAATAAATCCGGTCGCCGTCGCGCTCTGCATCCTCCAGCCGCTTCATTACGACAACCGCAAGGCCCTCGCTGATGACGATACCGTCGCCGTTCTTGTCGAAGGTGCGGGCGACGCCCTTGGGCGACAGCGCCTTGGTCTTGCTGAAGCACAGGAAGCCGAAGGGGTTCTGCACGGTGTCGACACCGCCGGCAATCGCCACATTGCTGCGACCGCTCTCGAGGCTGTCCACCGCGACACTGATGGCGGCGAGGGACGAGGCACAGGCGGCATCGATGGTGAAATTGGAACCGCCGAAATTGAAGCGGTTGGCGATGCGTCCGGCGACAACGTTCAGCAGTGCGCCGGGGAAGGACTCCTCGGTCCACTCCGGCAGCCTGTCCCAGACCTCGTCGGAGGTGTTTTCCACGAAGTGCGGAAGCTCCGACCGCACCGCGTACTGCTGGCCCAGGTCGCCCAGGCCGCCGCCCGCGCCGAGGATGACCGACGTATTTTCACGGTCGAAGTCGCCGTTGGCATAGCCGCTGTCTTCCAGTGCCTGGCGCACTACTTCGAGCGCCAGCAATTGCATGGGCTCGATCGACTTGAGGGAATTCGGCGGAATACCGAACCGCAGGGGATCGAACGGCACTTCGTCGAGGAAACCGCCCCAGCGGGCGTAGACTTTGTCGCGGGCGTTGCGGTCCTCATCAAAATAGAGGCGCCAGTCCCAGCGATGCGAAGGTATTTCGCGGATGACGTTGATCTTGTTGAGTATGTTTTCCCAGTATTTCCGCCCCTGCTGGGCGCCCGGGAGCAGCGTTCCGATACCGATGATGGCGATATCCGAGGGCTTTTCCTGGCGGGTGATTTCCTGCGTGTCTTCGTCGAGCTGGTCCAGCCATTCGGTACCGGCGACCGAGACCTCGCGGTGCAGCTCCTCTATGTCGACAACACTGCCGCGCATGGTCGCGACCTGGCCGATCATATACATGCCCTGCTGCAACTGCTCTCCGGCGTCGACGTCCTGGATACCCTTGTCGCCGCGAACGATGCCCTTGGAGGCGATTCTCAGCCGGCCCAGGTTCAGGTCTTCCAGGGTATTCTTGATCGCCTCCGCTGACTCGCCCTCGGCCAGCATGCGCCGACGGGTGGCAAAGAACTCGTGTGCGAACGGCGTCACCGAGCAGCGGCTGGCGTGGCCGGGGCCGGTTTCCAGGTTGATCGTGTGCTGGCAACCCAGCGCCTGCTCCTGGAATCCGCTGACGATCGTTCCGGTGCTGACGATCTGCTCCGTAAAGAGATAGGCAGTGCCCATCAGGACGCCGATCCGGATACCGCGCCTGGCCAGGGGCGCAGCCATGCTGGCAACCATCGCTGCGGAACGCGCATCGTGGATGCCGCCGGCGAAGAGGATGTGCATATCCTTCTCCGCACCGGCCGGCACGTGTTCGAGCAGTACGTCGATCATGTGCTCCCACAGCACGAAACTGGAGAGCGGGCCGACGTGGCCGCCACACTCGCGACCCTCGAAGATGAAACGACGCGCGCCCTGCTCGATAAACATTTTCAGCAGCTGGGGCGCAGGTGCATGCAGGTAGGTGGCGATGCCGCGCTCCTCGAATGCGGCAGCCTGGTCCGGGCGCCCGCCAGCGATCAGTGCGAAATCGGGTTTGGCTTCATTGATTGCGGCGACCTGTTCCTCGCGCAATTGCTCGGGTACGAATCCCAGCAAACCCACACCCCAGGGGCGATCCTGCAACAGTGCCTGGGTTTCCTTGAGGAGTGTCGCGACCTGCTCACCGCGCATCAGCGCCAGTGCCAGCATGGGAAGGCCGCCCGCGCGTGAGACCGCGTCGGCAAACTCTGCCTTGTCGCTCACCCGGGTCATCGGCCCCTGGACGATGGGGTAACGGGTACCGTGAGACTCGGCCAGCGGCGAATCAGGCGCCAGGGGGCCGAGCGTCTTCGCTTCGGCCACGCTGGCGGCTGCGCTTTTCAGCAATGCATGGATCAGGCGACCCGTGGTCTTGTAGCGATCTCGCAGCCCTGCGGCCAGGCCGACCGACTGGCCAACAGGCCAGGCCATCACTCCGGGCTCTCCCCAGCCGACAAGCCGGCTGGCGGACTCTCGCCATTGTGCTATCGGCCACGCTTCGATTTCAGCGGTTTTCGCGAGCTTTTGCAGTTCATCGATTACCTTGAAGCCGGGGCGGGACAGCACCCGGCAAACACTGGACAGCTGCTCGCCGATCGCGATGGCTTCCTGGCCGGTGAGCGTTTCCAGGTGCTGGCGCCATGCCGGGGGAAGCGGTGATTCCGGCATCAACAACAGCTGGTCGTCCAGGACCACGCCGGCAGCGCCGGCAGCCATGCAAGCAGCGGCGGTATGTACGCCTACGCCGCCGTGAACAAAAACGGGATGCGTCTGCAGTGCGGTAATTTTTTGCGACAGAATGAAACTGGAATCTTCACCACTCCAGCCGGCGGTTTCATGACCCCGAGCTACCAGTCCGTCGATAGCCATGCCAGCGAGATCCTTCGCCTGCTCGACACTGTTGACCTCGATCAGCAGTCGCCGAGATCCGCTCTCGGGCAGCGCGGACATCGCCGCCTCGACGCAGGCCCTGTCGTCGGCAGCCAGCAACAGCGTGTGGGCGCGATCCGCCAGCATGTCCAGCAGCCCGCCGGTTTCCGCCAGGGCCGTCGCCCGCATACGCAGGCCGATTTTCTGGTCGCCCCTGACCGCGCGGAGCAGGTCGGCAAGCACGCTTTCAGCGATGGCGAGATCCGGGCAGTACTCGATATCCAGCAGTCCGGTGGCGCCGGCGCGAGCGCTCGCAATGGCGATATCGGCCCGACCCAGGCCGGCCGGACTAAACGACAGGCACTCGAAATGAATACGGCTCATTCCCCTGATCCCCCCAAATACCCAAAGCGACTACGTGCCTCCATTTTCTCCCCTGCCCCTCCTGGCCTGCTGGACTAAAACCGAGCAACTAGCATGCTCAACGTAATAGCACGGGTCTGATTACGTACTTGTGACGTGATGCGATTGACTTGAGTATAGACGTGATTAAGGAAGCTCAAGCAAATATCTTGCAGTCACAGCAAACTTCTTGCCACCTTGCTAAAACGAATAGGTCAGAGATAGAAAAGCGTCAAGGCAAAGCGGTAAAAGCAACAAAAGCAGAGCATTTGTAAAATTTTTTGACATAAGAAAACGCGCGATGACCGACTCCTGTGGCGACCCGAATTCCGGGCAGCCCTCGCCCCCACCCGACCGCCAATTGGCATGAAAAATCGGGCCTGGGCGGCGTCTTCCCCGAAGCTTACTTATTGATAAATATACACATATTTCTTGACATCCCGGAATTCTCCAGCCTCCGGGGCCGCCTTCGACGGCGCCTGTGGCGGCTCACAGACAGGCACGGATGTGCGCCAATCCGGGTGACAAAACGTCTCGCCGGAACCCAACCGGACCCCCACGGACCGGCATGGAAACCCGAGGTGGTATACCATCACAGCATTTCTCTGCAGGCATCGCCGGCTCGAAAACGCCGGTCTGCCAGGCACGATCTGTTCGATGCTGGTGCAGGAAGGCGCGATGATGGTGCGAAAAAAAAGATACAGGCATGTGATCGATGCCGCTGCAGGCCAGCATGAGCCCGAAGAAATTTTCCGCAATGTAAGCACTGTCAGCTTTCCCGGGCCCGGGGTTCCGGGACACCTCGCAGCAAAAGCGCCGCCGCGACGCCGCTTCCTTGACACCTGGCGACAGGCGCACCTAAGCTAAGTTGCAGATTGCGAATCCCGGAACCGGGACATTACAGGGACGTGTATCATCCAGCTTCTACCAGGCCAGGTAACGCGGCGCACAAGGCGTTTTCGCCCTGGTGTGCACCCGGACGAAGACGTACTTTGCACTTTATATCCAGTACTTAACCGGCGGAATCCATAATGGCCAGCCTTGAAACAAAACTTCGCAGACACGTTCCGAACCAGGGAAAAAACCTCAAAGAGGCAGCCAAGCAAATACGCGAGGGCAACCTCGAAAAAGCGGAAAGCCTGCTCAACGACATCCTGCGCGGCAATCCCGATGTCGGGTATGCGCACATGCTGCTCGGCAACATCCATTACAAGAACAAGAACTACATGGGTGCGATTGAAGCCTATGAGAGATCCATGGAGCTCAGCCCCGACCTTGCGCCGGCGCCGCTGATGATGGGCATGACTTACCGCGCCATGAAGGACACCGATAATGCACTGGCCCAGTTTGACCAGGCCCTGCAGCTCGACCCGAGCCAGCTTAACGTGTACCTGCAAATGGGTCGCACCCAGATTGGCGCGGACCACCTGGATGAAGCGCGCGGCACAGTGGAAAAAGCACTTAGCCTGAACCCCGACTCGATTTCGGCGCGCCTGATGGCGGTGGAACTGCTTACCCGGAGTAACGAGTCCGACAAGGCGATCGAACAGCTGGAGCAACTGGTGAGCGAACGCCCCAACCTGATGATCGCGCACAAGATGCTGGGCATGCTGTATGCGAAAGCCGAAAGGACCGAGGAAGCCAAGAACTGCTTCGAAACCGTGATCCGGCTGGCGCCTGGCCAGGTGCTCGGATACATGGTTCTCGGCAACCTGTACTTCAAACTCAAGGACTTCGAGAGCGCGGAAAAAACCTATCGCGCCGCGGTAGGTATCAAGCCCGACCTCAAAGCCGCAGAATACAGGTTGGCCGACACCCTGATCGCACAGGAGCGCGAACCCGAAGCGCTGGAACTGCTTCGCGGCATCGTCGAAAAGTCGCCCAGGAAGAATGCAGCACACCAGCGTTTCGCTGCCATTCACGCGAATGCCGGTCGCTATGACCTCGCGGTCAAGGAATGTCGTTCAGCGCTCAAGTTTGACGAATCGATACTCAAGGCCGACCCGGACATTGCGTCAGTCCTCGATAAAACAGGCGAAGACCCCGCCGCCGGCGTGCAGCAGTTCCTTGAGAGGCTGGAAGTCATCCGCCGCTCCTCTGACAAGAAGGGCCACATGCGCAAGCTGCGCAAGGGGCCCAAACAGAAGAACCGCTTCGGCAAGAAGCTCGAAGCTCAGGCGTAGCCCATCTGCACAGCGAGATCGACGGTTTCCGGGAAGAAGCCGTCGATGTCGTCCCGCCAGGCCAACTTACCCTCGAGGCTGACCTCCTTCACCCGGTAGGGCTTGAGGGCCGGGTCCTCTAGGAACTTGTGGTCACTGCCCATCGGGGCGTTATCCGGCCCGATCGACGCGAAGGGCGATCTCTCCGGGTGCTTCATTTCCTCGATGGCTTCGGTATCCGTTCTCAGGCCCATCCACTGCGCTATCTCGGCCATCTTCTGCTCGGGATTTTGCAGCAGGTCCTCCCCGCGCACCTGCAATTTCCGCTCGTCCGGAATAATGGCCAGTGCGTCGATAATCCTGCGATGCGTGCGATACCAGAGCAGTTGCGGGTCGGGTGTGGGCGGCGTGGTCGAGTGGTCGTATATACCGCGGGCAATTTTCCAACCGCGCTTTTTCGTCAACTCCATCATCGACTGGCCGTGACTGCGCGGGTGGCGGGTCAAGTGTATAAAGCGGGTTTCAGGGAAGGCATTCAGCGCGCGGCCGAGCATCTCGTCGTTCCATACCGTTGTGATGCTTTTCTCCACGACGATTTTTGGCGCGGCGCGTTTCATGATCTTCTCGAACACGCCCACGGTGCTCTCGTCGCGGTGATTCATGACCCACTTTCTCGCCAGCTTGACAGTGCCCTCGGTCTGCTTGCCCATGAACAGCTCCGCGATGACCCTTAGCAAACCGTCCCAGCGGCGGTCGGTGCGGTGGCCTTCGGACTCGAAATACTCGATGAGCTGGTCAATGTTCTCTCCCGCGAAAAGGTTCAGCTCGGGAAGGCCGTACATCTGTGGGTGTTGCCCCAGCATGGCAGAGGCTACCGAGGAGAACGACCTCGGTGGCGCGAGGATAATCAGCGGATACATTTCACAAAGCTTCCTTGTCTATCAGCGCCGTGTTTCACGACTCTATATCACATAGTCGGGCAGCATAATCACTATCCAGGCAGCAGCGTCCAGTCCCGGCCGGCGCCCTTAACTTTTGATATTTTTCTTATCGACCAAGCTTAGCACAAGCTGGAGAGCTGGCAGGGCGGGCAGCCAACTTCTCTACGCAGCCGCTTCCATTCGCCAGAGAATTCGCTCTACACTGGCAGCTCACGATGAGTCCGGGTCGGGCCAGGCGCCCCTCCCACCCACTGGCCGGCGGACTGCTGTCACACCGATGCATTATTTCATTTCGTTTCGATGTTCAGCGGCATGAAGCTCGTCCCGACCTCCCTGCACCAGTTACTGCGCTCCCTGCAGCACTACGAGTTTCGCCTCTACTTCTCTGCCCAGGCGGTCTCGGTAATCGGCACCTGGATGCAGAACGTCGGCCAGGCCTGGCTGGTCTACCGGCTCACCGGGTCGAGCCTGATGCTGGGGCTGACATCGTTCGCCGGGCTGTTCCCCATCCTCCTGGGCGGGCTTTACGGGGGCGTCCTCGCCGACAGGGTCTCCCGGCATCGCCTTGCCGTCATGAGCCATCGCGTCGCCATGCTGCAGGCCTTCGCCCTGGGCCTGCTTACCCTGTTCAACCTGGTCGAGGTCTGGCACGTCATCCTGTTCGCGGCCATCCTGGGAACCTCGCAAGCGGTCGGGATGCCAGCCCGCCATGCCTTCATCTCGGAACTTGTGCCAAGGCAGGACCTGACCAACGCGATCGCCCTGCACTCCACCGCCTTCAATGCAGCCCGTTTTATCGGTCCGGCCGTGGCGGGCTGGGTTGTCTACGCTGCCAACGAGGGGGTGGTGTTCATCCTCAACGGACTGACCTATGTGTTCTTCCTGCTGGTACTGCGGAAAATCGCGCCGCGCAAGGCCAGCAACGAGTCGAGCGACAGGTCGGTCAGTGACTGGATCAAGCAGGGTGCTGTTTATGCCTGGCAGAACACGCACGTCCGCGCGGCCCTGCTGATGGTGGGCATGGCCGGCCTGGTGGGGACACCCTATACGGTGCTCATGCCGGTCATTGCGGACAAGTCCTTCCATGGTGGGCCGCCGACCCTCGGCTTGCTGCTCGGCGCTTCCGGGGCCGGTTCCCTGCTGGGCGCGCTGGTACTGGCGCACAGGAGCTCGACCCAGGGCCTGGACTCGGTGATCGGCATCACCGGTCTTCTCGCGGGCGTCGGCCTGATGCTGTTTGCCAATACCCAGGCCCTCTGGCTGGCGTTACCGATACTGGCGCTGATCGGATTCTGCATGACGACACTGGTCGCCTCCAGCAATACCCTGATCCAGCTGGTCGTGCCGGATAACCTCAGGGGCCGGGTGATCTCGCTGTTTTCCATGGCTTTCGTGGGCGCATCGCCACTGGGCAACCTGCTCGCGGGTGCGCTCGCTGAGTCCATCACGGTAGCCTCCACCATCCTTGGCTATGGTGCGGTTTGCGCGATGCTGTCCACGCTATACCTGCTGCGAGTTCCCAAAGCCGCTGGCTTGTGACAACAGAAGGCGGCCGCGGGCTTCACTGCGCCTTGCTCACCTCACTCTCGAAGAAATCCAGGATGGGTTCGTTGTATTCATCCTGCCACAGGTGCTTGAAGACGTCCTTCTTGCCGGCATAGGGAATAATGAAGGCGCCGCGGTCGGGATATCCCTGCTTGTCCAGCATTTTTTCCGCCCGCTTCATGCAGGACAGGTCAACGATTCCGTCTGAAGCGTCCTGGAACTGCTTGAACGGGGGCATCTTCGACGAACCGGCCTTCGGCCAGTTGGCCTCCTTCGAAAAATCGGAGGTCTGGCAGGCCTCGTTTTGAGTAATTTCCTTTTTCGTATCGGCATCCACCAGGATACCTTTTGCCGACTTACGCTTGGAAAGTGAGGTGTCACAGATCGTGTCCGTACCGTACGGGTCACCCGCAGATACGGGCGCGAAGGCCGTTATCTTGCTGGAAAAATAGGTGGCGGCACGGGTGGTCATATAGCCGCCCGTCGACAGGCCGGTGATGAATACCGACTGTGAGCTTCCAGCGGGCCGCTTCGAGGGAATGACATCGTCCAGTACCCTGCCGATATAAGGCAGGTCTATGTTCGGGCGATCCAGGACGGAGAAATCGAAACGCTTGCCACAGACACGCCCCTGGGCATCGGTGACGATATCATCGGTGGACTCCAGCACGATTACGGCAAAGCCCCGTGCGAGTGCCATCTCGGTAAAATGAATTTGCGGCCTGACCAATCGCCTGCCCCGGCAAAAGTTGGCAGCATCTCCGCCACCCCCGTGCAGGACAATGATGACGCCATTGCGCCAGGCACCGCCCGGGCCCTTGTAGAGCAGGCTGCGCCGGTGCCCCGCCGCATCGAAGGTGAGTTTTTCCCACCCGTCCCGCAGACAGCCCCGCTCAGCCCAACTCGAAGCGCGATCGCCGACTTCGATATCGCCGGATGCCGCACTGGCCGTATTGCTGACGCCGACGCAAAAAACGCCGGCTGCGAAGATGGCTACCAGGTACTTACGCGCTTTGGCCAACATGGTGCTATCCCTCGAATAGAATGACTCCGCGAAATCGAGTAACTCGATATTTCAGCTTTAAACTACAAAGTTCGCCGTTTACAATGACCGCAGGTTTACAACAAAGTTACAGGTCCACAGTTCGGAATCTGCTGTACGGCACACACCCGGGTAATATTAAGCCATTTCCTGCGGTGCATGCCTCCGCATTTGCGGCATGAAACCCACGGCCATCCACTGCGCTCCATCGGAGATAGCGCCGCCGGAGAACCGACAGGGCATAACCACGAACAAAACAGGCTTGTCAGTTTTCTATTGTGGTACAGGCGAAGTATTGAATGCCCCAAAAATCCCTTGAACCTGCCCTGGCACTTGCCGATGAGTACCATGCCCGGGGAGTAGTCATCATGCACCGCGGCCAGATTGTCACGGAGCGCTACTGGGATAACTGGACTGCAGAAACGGGCAGTGTCATCAGTTCAGCCACCAAGAGCATCGTCTCGGTCCTGGTCGGCATCTGCCTGACGCAGGGCGTGATCGAGAGCCTCGACCAGCCGGTGTCGGACTTCATCATCAAGTTCAAGATCAAGCCCAAGGACAAGATTACCGTCCGTCACCTGCTGGCCATGACCAGCGGGCTGGAAAAACCTCCCCTGTGGCGTATGCGGCCAGGGCTTTCGCAAAATGAACGGGACTTCGCCGCCAGCCTGCGCATGGAGCATGAACCGGGGACGACCTGGGACTACAATACCATCGCGTTTCGCATCCTGTTCCAGATCATTCAGGAAGCCAGCGGCCAGACTCTCAATGCGTTTACCAGGGACAGGTTGTTCGACCCCCTGGGTATGACCTCCTCGCACTGGCGCACCCGGCAGTTCAGCAATGTTCCCAGCTACCTGAACATGGTCAGTTCCGCCAGGGACCTGGCCCAGTTCGGACTGCTTGTCCAGCAGTACGGCGATTGGCAGGGACGACAACTGGTCAGCCGGGAATTCTTCGAAGCGGCACTCCAGCCGGGCCAGACGCACAACCCGAATTTCGGTTTGCTGTTCTGGCTCAATGGCCCGAATCGCCGCCTCCTGCCCGACTGCCCCGAGGACGTGGTCATCGCCATGGGTGCCGAGGATACCCGCGTAACCATCGTGCCCTCCATGCAGCTGGTGGTTACCCGCCTCGGCAAGCGATTCACCCCTGCGGGAGATTTCATGAAGCACGAGCACGGCAACCCGACAGGTTTTCACAACAGGTTCATGCGCACGATCTGCGAGGCTTTCGACGGCGAGGAATAACCGTCCCCGTCCGCAGCGCAGGCACTGCACCCGGCGCGCACCGAGGGCATTGCATGCCCTCGCCCCAACGGCAAACCTGCCGCCATAAAAAGTCCTGACGCTTCAAAATCTCCCTGCTATCCTGCTAGGGTGTGTTCGCCTCTTGTATGCGAAGTCCAAATTACTCGGAGTTACCCCAACAACCTCCGGATCGAGGGTAGTGGTTTATGGATGGTTCAGGCCGGTCAAATCATGTCAGTAGCATTCCCGCTACGCTGCGCGGATGCCTGCCGCTGCTTTTCCTGTCCGCAAGCCTGTGCCTGCCGGGCGTCGCCAATGCCAGTGTCACCGGCAAGCTGCTGGTCACGCCGACCGTGGCCCCCGGCAACCCAATCACCATCAAGCTGACCGACGCCGACCTGAATACCGACCCCGCAACCCCACAAAACGTCGTTCTTACCGTCGTCAACAGTTCCACCGGTGAAAGCGAGGCAGTGAACCTGGCCGAGTACGGGAACAATACCGGCGTCTTTTACGCCACGCTGCCGACCGCGCTGAGCGCCTCGCCAGGCACCAACGATGACGGCGTCATGAACCTGGGCGCGGGCAAGACCGCAACGACGACTTACGTCGACCTGCTCGACGCCAACGGTGGCAGCACCAACGTTACCGCGGTCACGACCGCTACCGGCGGCGCAGACTTCTTCGCCAACTACCTGTCGCAGCCGGCCTATTACCTGCCGGTCTATCCCATGGACGGCGAAAGCTTCGGCGGCGACCTGACAGCCAGCTACTACCAGTTTTACGCGCCCACCAATGCCAACAGGGAACTGCTGATCCTGGGTGAATACCCGCGGGCCCGGTACTTTGCCATTACCGTTTACGACGACCACGGCGCCATTATCGATACCATGTACGATGCGCAGATTGCGCCGCTGAAGCCGACCCAGGTCAATCCGTACACTCCGGGCGGCCCCGCCAACACCGAAGACATGCTCTATGCCATCCGCGTGCAACTGGGCGATCAGCTGGTACAGACGCCGCAGCCAGGCTGCCAGCTCAGCGGTGTGGACGACACCAGCAATGTCATGGACGGCCGCTTCCGCCATACCGCCGGCACCCGCTATTCAAGCAACCAGAGCGGATTCATGACGACGTTGCCGGACGGCAGCAACGTGACCCACGACGACAGTATCGACAACAAGGGTGTCTGGGTGATCATCCGGACCTACCTCGCCGAGAACGATGGCAACAAGGGGTCCTTCGACCTGACCACACCACTCGTATACCTTCGCGACTCAACCACCGGCTGTGCAGAGAACATGTTCAAGCTGGCGGGGCGGGCACAGACAGACCCGAGCGAGAGGCTGCCCCGCACCGAGTGGGCGAACTTCTACTCCACGATCAATTTCGCCCAGATGGCGGCGCACGACCAGCATGAAAAGGACCAGCCGCCGTTAACGCCCTACGGACTCGACCCCAACAACCGCGCTGCGTGGTACGGCGGCCCGGAATATATCCTGGGGGACAACCCGGATACCGGTTACCTCGCAACTTCTGTTGGATCGAAAGGCGCGCCCGACCAGCTCAACCTTGACGGCAAGGTCATGAGGGTGCGTTTCCGCCTGCCGCAGATGCCCTGCGATGGAAAGTCCTGCGCACTGACCGGCGCGGAAGACATGCGCTACTGGGGCTTGTCCTTCGTCGAGGGGGACCGGCATGTGTTTGCGTCGATCTCGGACCTCGACGTCAACCCGGACGCGGATGGCTACGTCAACCTGATCATCACCTTCGGCACGCCGCTGCCGCCGCGCATCACCACATACTTCGGCTACAGCGTGCTTTCCCTGCCCGTGGTACCGCTGCGCCTGATTACCATACGCAATATCCTGCCGTCCCCGGGCTTTACGTGTTCGATCGACATCGTCCCGTATATGACGAACGAGCACAACGACCAGAACGGCTACCTGGGCGAGTACGCACCGTTCATTGACTATCTGGTACCGACGGACCTGCCGGTGTATGCCGTGCCCAGGGTGGAAACCGGTTCCTGCCAGTAATGCTTCGCGTTGTTGTCAAAACATTCCTTACATGCCTGCCCTTGTTGGCACGTGATTTGCTGTACTTTTTCCGGAGGAGAGCCAGCTCTCGCTCCGTCCAGTTTCAGCGCAGGCCGACATCAGTCTATTCGTCCAGGCAATCAATCTAACGAACATCATCAGGGGTTAACGTGGACTTGAATCATATCGTCTTCATCATAATGGACAGCTGTCGGCTCGATTCCTTTATCAATGCCAACACGCCCAATATCGACCGGATCGGCAAGGTGGAAAAGCGCTTCTCCTATGCCTCCTGGACAGCACCGTCCCACTACGCGTTCACCATGGGCATGCTGCCCCACAGCAGCCCCACGCATGTCTACGCCTCCGAGGTCTACAAGGAGGAATTCGCCCTGTGGACGGATCGCACCGGCAGCAAGGAACTCGCCTTCCGTGACTTCCTCCCGGAACTGTCGCTGCCGAAGGTACTGTCGAAACTGGGCTACGAGACCATCGCCCGGGTCTCCATGCCGGTCCTCAACCAGTACACACTGATCAACCAGCACTTCGACGATTACAAGTTGATGGACAACCACAACAATTTCGCCGGCATGGTGGACGAGATCGACCTCAGCGGCGATACCCCCAGGTACTACTTCCTCAACCTGGGCGAGACCCACTACCCCTACATGCTCAACGGCGATGACCTGCCGCGCATCTCCGGCGTCCACGGCGTGTTCAAGTCGCTGGGCGGCAACGAGTCCAGCAACGCCGCGAGTTCCGACGCGTTCTTCGATGCCAAGCAAATGAAGATGCTGCACGACCAGCAGATCACCTGCGTCGAATACATCGATGGCTACGTCGGCAAGATCATGGACAAGGCGCCGGAGAACACCTACTTCATCGTCACCGCGGACCACGGCGAACTCTTCGGCGAAAACGGCTACTTCGGCCACGGCCCGATCATGCATGAAAAGTGCTTCGAGGTGCCGTATGTCGAGGGCAAGCTGGGCTAGTTGAGCACCCGGTAGCCCCGGCCGCGCAGGCAGTTCTTCACCACCTGCACTTCCTCGCGTTCACCCCGGGCGGCGCCGCTGACGCCGCCAGTAACAGCACCGACCCCCGCCGATCGCGCTGCAGCCTCACGGCTGCCGCCGGCAATGGCGCCGACCACACCCCCGACCACTGCGCCAGAACCGGCGCCCTTGGCCACCTTCTCGCCGGTCGCGACCTGCTCCGAATAGCCACGGCATTCGGCGAGATCCTGCTGGTAGCGGCTCATATCCACGCCCTTCTGGTCGATGATGACCTCGTCGGTAGTGGTACATGCCACCAGCAGTGTCAGCGACACCAGAGTCAATCGCGCACGCATCATCCAGCTCCAACCCGTGATATCCGCCAGCATAGCAGACCCCATTCAGCCACCGGACAAGGCCCCCACCACCAGATAGGGCTCCACCCCCGCCACCACTGCATCCGGGAGCGGCTCGTCCGGCGCCGCGTCCGACAGGTCCCGGTTACAGGCGAAGAATCGAACGTAAGCCCGGCGACGGCGCGTATGCTGGTCGCGCAGGGTGCCGCGCAACATGGGGTAGCGCGCCTCCAGCGCATCCAGTACCGAGTTCTGCGTCACCGGCGCATCCACCTGCAGGTGAACCGGGCCGTCGATCTTCGCCAGCCGGTTGAGCGGCGCCGGCAATACAACCTCGATCACGGCAGGACCTGCGCCTCAACTGACAGTACGGCCGGCAGGTCGCGCACCAGGGTTTGCCAGCTGTCGCCGTCGTCGGTGGACGCGTAGACCTGCCCGCCGGTGGTGCCAAAGTAAATACCGCAGGGGTCCGCGGTATCCACCGCCATGGCATCGCGCAGGATGTTGACGTAGCAGTTCTCCTGCGGCAGTCCGTTACCCAGGGCCTCCCACTCTTGACCGCCGCCGCGGCTGCGGTAGACGCGCAGCTTGCCCTCCGGCGGGTAGCGTTCGCTGTCACTGGTGAGCGGGATCACGTAGATCGTCTCGGGTTCGTGCGCGTGCACGGCGATGGGAAAGCCGAAGTCGCTGGGCAGGTTGCCGCTGACCTCGCGCCAGTTGTCGCCGGCGTCGTCGCTGCGCAGGACATCCCAATGCTTCTGCATGAACAGTACGTCGGGCCGCGAGGGGTGGGCGGCGATGCGATGCACGCAGTGGCCGACCAGGGCGTCCGGGTCGGGGATATGCTCGGAGCGCAGGCCGCGGTTGATCGGCTTCCAGGTCTCGCCGGAATCATCGCTGCGGAAGGCGCCGGCGGCGGAAATCGCCACGGTGATGCGCCCGGGCACGGAGGGGTTCAGCAGTATCGTGTGCAGGCACATCCCGCCGGCACCAGGCATCCAGTCGGGGCCGGTGCCGTGGCCGCGCAGGCCGGCCAGCTCGCGCCAGCTCTGCCCTGCGTCCTCCGAGAGGAACAGCGCGGCGTCCTCGATACCCGCGTACACCTTGTCGGGGTTCACCGGGTCCGGCTCCAGGTGCCATACGCGCTTGAATTGCCAGGGCTTCAGCGAGCCGTCGTACCACTGGTGTGTGCCGACCTCGCCGGCGTAGCTGAAGTCGTTGCCGACGGCCTCCCAGGTCTTGCCGCCGTCGTCCGAGCGCTGCATCACCTGGCCGAACCAGTCGCTCACCTGCGAGGCGTAGATCCGGTCCGGGTTCGCCGGGGAAGCGGCCATGTGGTAGATCTCCCAGCCGGCAAAATGCGGCCCCTCGACCTGCCAGCTGCCACCGCCTTGCGATGTGAGTATGAACCCGCCCTTGCGGGTGCCTACCAACAGCCTGATCCTTGCCATGCCAGTTCCCCGACCCGCAGCGCGGGTAGCCATTGCCAGAGACGACTATAATCTTAGCCACGAAAGGCACCCCCGCCAGTTTTTTGTCCGCCTGGAAACACAGCTCAATTCACGGGACATATGCAATGGCCGAGCCCGGCATCGAAGATTCCCTGCGCTACAGCCGGCACCTGGTAATGCCGGAAGTCGGCGTGGAGGGCCAGCGTCGCCTGCGCGAATCCCGGGTGCTGTGCGTCGGCGCCGGCGGCCTGGGCTCACCGGCGGCCCTGTACCTGGCCGCGGCGGGTGTCGGCACGCTGGGTATCGTCGAAGCGGACGTGGTTGACCTGAGCAACATCCAGCGGCAGGTACTGTACGCCACGGCGGATGTCGGCCGGGCCAAGCTGGAAGCTGCCACCGAGCGGCTCGCGGCACTGAATCCGGGCACCGAAGTGGTGCCGCACCCGGTGCGCCTGCAAGCGGAGAACGCCATGGAAATCGTGGCACAGTACGATGTCGTCGTCGACGGCAGCGACAACTTCCCCACCCGCTACCTGGTCAACGACGCCTGTGTGCTTGCCGGCAAGCCGGACGTGCACGCCAGCGTTTTCCGCTTCGAGGGGCAGCTGGCAGTCTTCGACGCCAGCCGCGGCCCCTGCTACCGCTGCCTGTTCCCCGAGCCTCCTCCGCCCGAACTGGTGCCCTCCTGCGCCGAGGGCGGTGTGCTGGGCGCGCTGCCCGGGATTCTCGGCAGCCTGCAGGCGCTGGAAACCATCAAGTTGCTGCTGGGCAAGGGCGATCCGCTGGTCGGCCGTTTGCTGCTGTTCGATGGCCTGGGCATGAGCTTTCGCGAACTGCCGGTAAGCCGCGACCCGGACTGCCCTGCCTGCGGGGAACGGCCGACGATCACCGCGCCGGTGGATTACGAGATTTTCTGCAGCAGCTGGGCCGGCGAACCGGTGCAGACGATGACGCCGGAACAACTGGCGCAGCGCCTGGACAGCGGGCACGACGCACAACTGCTCGACGTGCGCGAGCCGCCCGAACATGCCATCGCCAGTATCGACGGCTTCCTGCTGATTCCACTGGGCGAGCTGGAACAGCGGCTGGGGGAACTGGACCGGCAGCGCGAGTGCGTCGTCACCTGCCACCGGGGCGGCCGCAGCGCACAGGCCTGCGCCCTGCTCCGTGCCGCCGGGTTTTCCCGCGTGGTCTCGCTGGAAGGCGGCATCGACGCCTGGGCGCAACGCGTCGAGCCGGGCATGGCCCGCTACTGACAATGCCCCGGCATAAGCGCGCACAATTCGCCATCGCCGCCCTGCTGGTCGGCACCGTTGCAACCGCGGTGTTGATGCACAGGCATGCGCGCCCCCCTGAAGTAACGGCGCCGATGCCGGCTGATACCGCAAGCACGCCCGGACCTGCAACACCACCGGCGCCGCCCGCTGCCATCGACGCCCACACTGTGCAACCCACCATACCGCCCGACGCGCCGCAGGTACGCGCCTACCTCGCCACCGAATCCGAGCGCCAGCGCCTCGAGGAGTACTTCAGCGATCCGCAGGCACAAGAGGATTCCGCCGATGCGATCTGGGCGCTCATCGGCAAACTGGAACAGGAGCAACGGGTAGTGAGCATGGAGGCGCTGTCGATGAAGCTGGAATGGCTGCGCCTGAACAGCGCGGACGAGGCGGAGTTCCATTCGCGGGCGGAGGCCCTGGTAGCATCCTACCGGCAACAGGCCAAAGCCTATTCACACGCACACGATCCCACCAGCACGGCGGCCTACGCGCAATACCATGCAGCGGAGCAGCGTATCGTCGCCGAAGTCAACGCGATGCAGTCATTCCCGCCAGGGGAAACCCGCCAGTCCTACCTGCGAAAAAGGCTGCTGCAGGCGCGCATCGCCGCCTACGGACAGCCCGCCAGCGACGGGAGTTCAGTTCCCTAGCAGCTGGTCGATCAGGTCGTAGAACCAGCTGTGGTTGTAGATGAAGTCCGACACGGCGTCGGTCTCCACCGAGCGCAGCGGCGCCCCACCCTGGTAGTTGATGACGTTGTTCAGGAAGTCGGCCACGTTGACGCCGCCCAGTTCCGCGATATCCGTGAAGCCGAAATCCAGGATCGTGGTGCAATGGCTCTCGTTGAAATCCCGGTACATGGGCAGGTGGTAACTCCAGTTGGGCGTGGCGTCCAGCAGCGGCAGCAGGTTGTTGGCGGTGTCGTACTGCCACATCTTGCGCAGGCGTCGCAGCTTGAGCTCATCGGTCGAGGCGTTCTGGATCAGCGGGTAGAAGCGCTCGTAGGAGTAGCTGCTGAAATTGCCGTCGGCGAGGAAATAGGTCATGCCCATGCGATCTGCGGGGAACTTGCTGGACAGCCCCTGGTAGATGCTTGCCAGCCGGTTGGGGTCGAAGCCGGGTGTGATCGCGGCCATTTCGCTGACCGGGTTGTCCGTGCCGCCGTCGCCGTAGGTGGTCCAGGATTCGAGTACCCGGTGATGCAGGGGCAGCGATGGGTAGGCCTGTGTGTCGTTGCTGTCCAGCGGCGCGTCGAACATCGGCCCGGAATCGTCGACCAGGTAGCCGTAGGGCGAATCGAAATGCCCGCGCAGCTTGGTGTAGTTGAGCAGCGCGCCGACGCTGCCCGCACTGCAGCCGGCCACCGCCAGCTGCGTCGGTGTCTTCAGGTTGTTCTTCACCCAGGAGACCACCGACTGCACATTGCGCAGGCCGTTGTGGTTCCACACCACATCGGGCTCGATCCCGGACGGGTCCTGGTACACAGCCACCTTGTCGCCGATATAAATATCGCCCGTGCAATAGGGCACGTAGACCATGTTCCACTCACCGGTCTTGAAGCGCTGGTAGGGGTGGAAGGTATAGATCAGGGGCGACACGCCGCCGGTAGACAGGGTGTCGAAATCGCTCAGGCTGGGGTTGGTGACATAGCCGTCCGGGATACCGTCGACATTGCGCGCGCCGCGGATGCCCTCCTGCCCCGTGCAGCTGGGGTAATCCCAGCAGGCGCCGCCGCCCTCGAAGTAGAACAGCGTGTTATTGGTATCCGGAACCCGGTAGACGAAAAACTTGTAGGGCGTGCCGTTGCCGCAGCTGGCTCCGGTCTCCGGTGGCACGTCGACCTGCTGCCAGGTTTCGTAGAGGTCTGGCACGAAACCGTAGGGGAAACCGGGAACGGGCGGACCCAGCGGATAGGGACCTGATTCTTCAGCCAGGCTGACAGGATCGTCGGGGAGATCCGGATGCAGCAGGTTGTAGTAGGTCCGCAGCAGACTGTAATCGCCCGGTTCGGCCTCCGCCCCGGGCGCCATCCCGGCGAATATCACCAGTGCCAGTGCTGCCGCCAATCCGTGTCTGAGCATGATCCCCTCCGGCGACAGTATCGCCCTCGCATTCTGCATGGACTCTAGTCCGCGCCCTGGTATTCAGCAAGCTGGCGGGCTTCAGGCAGAGTCCGACCCGGCACCCGCGGCTTTTCCGACATTCTCCACCCACCCAAACACCCCCCGCAGCAGCGTGGTCTGGCGGTTCTGCCACAGCCACAGGGCAATCGGCGCGATGGTCGGGACGATCAGCACACTGAGCTGGTAGAGCAAGGCGATGAACGTGCCGTTGGGAACGAAGACGTCGCTCTGCTGCATGAATACCTGGCCGAGGTTTACCATCAGCTCCTTCAGGCAGATGCTGACGACCCCGAGCAGGAACAGCGGGTACAGCACCAGCACACCGACAAGGAACCCGCCGAGATACTCCTTTTTCTGGGTAGCGAAGTGCAGCGCAGCGTAAAAGGGGAAGGAGTAGGACAGGATGTTGGGGTTGATGGAAAAGGCCAGCTGGTACTCCGACTGGGAGGGCGGCACGGCCACGCCGTTCAGCTCGCCAAACTGGGTGAGCAGCACCGTGCCCCCCTTGCCGTGGAACACCAGGCCATCCACCATCTGTGGAAACCAGTTTTTGAGAATCAGGTCGGCCAGTCCCACCACCGGCAGCGCCAGCATCTGCGCCGCCAGCGTCCACAGCGCGAAGCACGGCGGAATCAGGACGAAGGCGAACAGCAGGAACTGCCGCAGCGCATTATCCTGCTGCATGAGCCGCCGCCGCTTCTTCGCGCCGCGCCAGGTGGCGCAGGTAGAGGATGAACACGATCAGCACGTCCAGCATGATCAGCGCCGGCCACAGGTACAGGTGTACCCAGGTAAATACATCCTTGTTCCAGTCGCCGAGGTAGAACAGGCTGATGATGCGCACGATATTCAGGGCCTGCACTGCAAGAAAGCCCACACCGATAGCGATGGCCCGGGATTTCCAGTCCGCGGGAAAAGCCACCACCGCGGCGATCAGTACGATGGTCGCCTCCACCCCGTTGCAGCCGGACTCGATGGACACGGCAAAGCCGGTGTCGCGGAACTGCAACACCTTGCCCATGGCGATGACATTGGGGTCGAAGGGCGATACCAGGGCGGCGCTGATCTTCGCCAGCACGGAGGTAAACGGAACCACCACGTGCGCCTGCACCGGGTTCAGCATCTCGATGGTGAAAAGCGCGATCAGAACAGCGCTGAATATCAGGAAAAAACGCTTCAACAGTAGGCCCCCGGGTTTATTTGCGGGCTATTCTAGCATGTTATCCGCTGCGATCAGCCGATAACCCGGAGCGGCCCGGGCGGGTAGAAAAACGCCTCGAGCATGTCCCGCTGTTCCATCGCGTCGCGGTAGCCTGCATTGATCAGCTCGCGGCAGAATTCGCCCTCGAACAGCAGGTAGCTGGCCATGCTGGTGCCGCCGCCGCGGTTGGTCGCGCCGATGATATTGAACAGGGTGCGCATCGCCCGCGGCAGGCTACGCAGGTGTTCCGAGGCGATCTGGTCGATTTCGACACTGGGGTTGATGCACAGGAAATCGATCGCGCGCAGCCCCGCGGTCTGGCTGCGGGGATTCTCATTGTGCAGCATGCCAACCAGTTCGTTGATGCGTTCGAGGTGCTCCATGTCGTTCTCCAGCGCATCGATGAACGCGCTGTTGAAGACGTGGCCGACCATGCGCGCCAGCGAAGGCGAACTGGTGGGAGGCCGCGCCACCGGCGGGCGCGTGATATTGCCGCTGACGCCGACCACCAGCATGCGTTCCGCGCCCAGGTGGATTGCGGGGCTGATCGGTGACACCTGGCGCAGTGCACCATCGCCAAACCAGGTCTCGCCGATTTTCGCCGCGGGCAGGATGGTGGGTATGGCCGAGGAAGCTAGCAGGTGTTCGACCGTCAACTGGGCCGGCACGCCCATGCGGCGGAAGCGTTGCCAGGGCGGCGCTGCCTCACCGTTCAGGTTACTCTGGTAAAAGGTGATCGACTCGCCGGTATCGTAGCTGGACGCAGTGACGCCGATGGCGTCCAGCAGGCCGCCCTCCAGCCGCCGCTGCAGGTCGCCGAAATCGATGGTGCGCCGCAGCAGTTCCGCCAGCGGTGCCGTGTCCAGTAGCGCCAGCGGCTGGCCCAGGCCGGTGCCGCGATGAAACATGGAGCCGATCAGCCGGAACAGGCTGCCGAACAGGTCGCGGTAGCCGGCGCGGTACACCTGGTCCACCCGCAGGTTGCCCCAGATACGCTCCACCTTTTTCACCGCCAGGCGGAAGTTGTTGGCCGAAGCGCCCAGCGCCACCGCATTTATGGCGCCGGCGGAGGTTCCGGTGATGATGGAAAACGGATTGTGGGCGTTCTTCGGCAGTATTTCCGCCGCCGCCTTGAGCACTCCCACCTGGTAGGCCGCCCGGGCGCCGCCGCCGGTAAGCACCAGGGCGGTTCTGTCGTCGGCGGGTGGACGCGGGGGATTCATCGCTGCATTATGAGGGCAAGCCGCCGGCCATTGCCAGCCGGGCCAACCCGGGGCGGCAAACGCGACGCGAAATTTCCAGTATGCGACTCGGTTACATCACTCATCCCCACTGCCTGCTGCACGACATGGGCTCGCGCCATCCCGAGCAGCCGGCGCGGCTCAGCCACCTCGCCACCCACCTGGCCCAGTGCGGCCTCGCAGAGCGCCTGCAGCACTACCGGGCACTGCCGGTGACCGACGCACAGCTGGCGGCCGCCCACGATGCGGATTACCTCGCCAGCCTGCAGCGGCTCTCCCCCGCGGACGGCAGAGTCGCGCTGGACGCCGATACCCGCCTCAACCCCCACAGCCTGGAGGCGGCGCGCCTGGCTGCGGGCGCCGCGGTTCAGGGCGTGGACCTGCTGCTGCGGGGTGAACTGGACCGGGTATTCTGCGCGGTGCGCCCGCCCGGCCACCACGCCGAGCGCAACCGGGCCATGGGCTTCTGCCTGTTCAACAATGTCGCCATAGCCGCCCTGTACGCACTCGAGGTGCACGGGCTGGAGCGCGTCGCCATCGTCGATTTCGACGTGCACCACGGCAACGGTACGGAAGACATCGTCGCCGGCGACGAGCGCATCCTGTTCTGCTCCAGTTTCCAGCACCCCTGGTACCCCTACAGCGGCGCCGACTGCAATGCTGCCAACGTGATCAACCTGCCGCTGGCGGCCGGCTGTGACGGAACACAATTGCGAGCGGAGGTCGAGCGGCACTGGTTGCCGCGATTGCGCGAGCACGCGCCGCAGCTGCTGATCGTCTCCGCCGGGTTCGACGGCCACCAGGCAGACCCTCTGGCGGAGTTCGAGCTGGTGGAGGAGGATTTTGCCTGGCTGACGCGGCGGGTTTGCGAGCAGGCCCGGGCGAGCGCCGGCGGCCGCGTGCTGTCCTCGCTGGAGGGGGGATATCACCTCGATGCGCTGGCCCGCTCCACCGAGGCCCACCTGCGCGAAATGCTGCTGTAGGAGCCTGCCACGCAGGCGATCGCGATGCCGTAGGAGCCCGCCACGCGGGCGATCGCGCGCAGAGCGCGCTCCTACAGGAGGAATCGTGCCAGGCCGATCGCGCGCGGAGCGCGCTCCTACGGGGGCGCTGAGCGGTAGAGATCCAGGTAGTGCTGCGCGCTGGCCTGCCAGGAGAAATCCTGCGCCATCGCCGTGCGCTGCATGGCTCTCCACTTGCGCGGATGCTGCCACAGCTGCAGGGCGCGCTGCGCCGCCGCCAGCAGTTCGCCACTGTCCGGTTCGCTGAACACGAAACCCGTCGCGGTCTTCGCCGCGAGATTCTCCGCCGTGGCGTCGGTCACCGTATCCGCCAGCCCGCCCACCGCGCGCACCAGCGGCAGGGTGCCGTAACGCAGGCTGTACATCTGGTTCAATCCGCAGGGCTCGAACAGCGAGGGCATCAGGAATATGTCCGAGCCCGCCTCGATGCGGTGGGCCAGGCGCTCGTTGTAGGCCAGCCGCAGGGCCGCCGCCTCCGGGTGGCGGGCGACGAACTCGCCCAGCGCAAGCTCCAGGCGCGCCTCGCCGGTGCCCAGCACCACCAGTTGCGCCGGCGCTGCCAGCAATTGCTCCAGCACCGGCAGCAACAGCTCGATGCCCTTCTGGCTGGTGAGCCGGCCGACAATGCCGAACAGCGGGAGATCGTCGCGCTGCGGCAGGCCCAGCTCCTCCTGCAGGGCCGCCTTGTTCAGCGCCTTGCGCGCCAGCCGGTCGGCGTCGTAGTCCGCCACCAGGTGCGAATCCCGGGCGGGATCCCAGACGTCCGTGTCGATACCGTTGAGGATGCCGACCAGGTGTGCCGCTCGGTGGCTCAGCAACCCCTCCAGGCCCATGCCGCCGGGTGCGCTGCAGATCTCCCGCGCATAGGTGGGGCTCACCGTCGTCACCCAGTCCGCGTAGGCCAGTCCGCCCTTCATGAAGCAGACATTGCCGTAGAACTCCATTCCGTCCAGGCTCCACAGCTCCTGCGGCAGGTGCAGGCGATCGAAAGTGGCGCGGTCGAACATGCCAAGGTGGGCGAGGTTGTGGATGGTGAACACGGTGCGCGGGCGCAGGGCGTAGCGCCGCGCCAGGGCGATGGCGGGCCCGGTATGCCAGTCGTGGCAGTGCAACACGTCGGCCCGCCAGGTCAGCGGGCTGTCCCCCGCGGCGATGGCGGCGGCGAGACGGGAAAACAGGGCAAAGCGCTGAGCGTTGTCCGCCCAGGGATGGCCCTGGGCGTCGTGGTAGGGATTGCCGTCCCGCTCGGAAAAAGACGGGTGGTGCAGCAGCCAGATCGGGACGCCGGAGTCCGGCATGCTCGCTTCGAGAATCCCGACCGCGCCGCCCGGCAGGTCCAGGCGCGCCACCTCAGGCAGCGGGCCGAGCTGCGCCAGCACGCTGCCATAACCCGGCAGCAGCAGGCGCACATCCGCCCCCAGCTGCCGCAACACCGCCGGCAGGCTGCCGGCCACGTCAGCCAGGCCGCCGGTCTTGATCAATGGGAAGGCCTCGCTGGCGGCGAAAAGTACGCGCACCGGTTCAGCCATCGGCTTGCTCCAGTTGCAGCACGATACCGGCCAGCGGCGGCAGGGTCAGTGACAGCGAGTGCGGACGACCCATCCAGCTGCGGTTTTCGCTGGGCACGCCATCGCCATTACCGACATCGCTGCCGCCATAGAAGCGGGAATCGGAATTGTGCACCTCCCGGTACAGCCCGGGGTGCGGTACGCCCACCCGGTAGTCGCGCCGCACCACGGGGGTGAAGTTGAGCACCACCAGCACGAAGTCCTCGCCGTCACGGCGCAGGAAGGCCAGCACCGACTGGGTGGCGTCGTTGCAATCGATCCAGTCGAAACCCGGTGCACTGAAGCTGTCCCGGTAAAGGGCCGGGAGATCGCGGTAGAGCCGGTTGAGGTCGCCCACCAGCGCCTGGACGCCGGCGTGGGCCGGCTGCTCCAGCAGCTCCCAGCTGAGCTGTCCCAGGTGGCGCCACTCGCCCGGTTCAGCCAGTTCCGCGCCCATGAACAGCAGCTTGGTGCCGGGATAGGTGTACATGTAGGTGTACAGCAGGCGCAGGTTGGCAAAACGCTGCCACTCGTCACCGGGCATGCGCCCGAGCAGCGAGCGCTTGCCGTGCACGACTTCGTCGTGGGAGAACGGCAGCACGTAGTTTTCGCTGAAGGCGTACATCAGGCCGAAGGTGAGCTGGTTGTGGTGGTAGTGCCGGTAGATCGGCTCCAGCGCCAGGTAGTTGAGGGTGTCGTGCATCCAGCCCATGTTCCACTTCATGCAGAAGCCCAGCCCGCCCACCCAGGTGGGCCGGGTCACCTGCGGCCACGCGGTGGATTCTTCGGCGATGGTCAGCGCGCCCGGGTGGCGGCCGAGGATCAGCGAGTTGAGCTCGCGCAAGAACTGGATCGCTTCGAGGTTCTCGTTGCCGCCGAACTGGTTGGGCTCCCACTCCCCCGGCTCCCGCGAGTAATCGAGGTAGAGCATGGAGGCCACCGCGTCCACCCGCAGGCCGTCGATGTGGAACTCTTCCATCCAGAAATTGGCGCTGGCCAGCAGGAAGTTGCGCACCTCGGCCCGGCCGTAGTTGAAGATCAGCGTGCCCCAGTCGCGGTGCTCGCCGCGCAGGGGGTTGCCGTCCTCGTACAGCGCGGTGCCGTCGAAGCGCGCCAGGCCGTGGGCATCGCGCGGGAAGTGCGCGGGTACCCAGTCCAGGATCACGCCGATGCCGCGCTGGTGCAGGTGATCGACAAAATAGCGGAAGTCGTCCGGGGTCCCGAAGCGGGAGGTGGGCGCAAAGTACCCTGTCGCCTGGTATCCCCAGGAGTCCTCGAAGGGAAACTCGGTAACCGGCAGCAGCTCCACATGGGTGAACCCCAGTGTCGTGACATACTCTGCCACCCGGTGTGCGAGTTCGCGGTAATTCAGCAGGCCGCCCTCCTCGCCGCGCTGCCATGATCCCAGGTGGAGCTCGTAAACCGACAGTGGCGAGTGCTGCCAGTCCCATTGCGCGCGCTGCTCCAGCCACTGGCCGTCGGCCCACGCGTACGCACTGGGCGCCTCGACTATGGCGGCGGTGGCCGGCCGCAACTCGAAGCGGTTGCCGAAGGGGTCGGTCTTCAGGTGCAGACCGCCGGCAGAGTCGACTATCTCGAACTTGTAATGACAGGGTGTTAAAACTCCGGGAATGAAAATCTCCCACACGCCGCTGCCGCCGCGCACCCGCATCGGGTGGGCGAGGCCGTGCCAGCCGTTGAAGTCGCCGACCACGCTGACCCGCCGGGCGTTTGGCGCCCAGGTGGCGAAACGCACGCCTGCCACCCCCTGGTGCACGCAGCAGTGCGCGCCCAGCACGCGGTAGAGGTGCTCGTGCCTGCCCTCACCAAAGAGGTGCAAATCGAGGTCGCCGAGCACCGGAGTGAAGCGGTAGGGATCGTCGAACTCGAAATCCTGCCCCGCACCGGTGCTGCCACGCAGGCGGTACTCGGGCGGCTTTTCGGAACTGAGGGAAATACTGAAGAGGTCGGTACCGGGCAGGCGCTCCATCGGCAGCGCGGTTTCACCCAGCAAAAGCTGCAGTTGAGCGGCACCGGGGACCAGCGCCTTGACGTGCCAGTAGCGGCCGCGCCGGTGACAACCGAGCACGTCGAAGGGGTCGTGGTGGCGACCGGCCAGGATTCGCTGCACCGCCTCGCTGACTGGCCTGGAACTTGCTGCCATAAATCGGTCTCTTGTTGAGGCGAATCAACCGGAGCGGGAGGACAAAAATCCGGTTATCGACCACAATGAAAGCTGATGGTAAAAAATTAATCCGCGCCAGCCAATTGCCCGAGCGATCGTCCCAGCATGACTGAAACTGAATCTCCCCGCTACGTCAGTCGCATGACGCGCGACACTCTCGCCCTCGTGCTCGCCGGGGGACGGGGCTCACGGCTCAAGCAGCTGACCATGTGGCGGGCCAAGCCGGCGGTCCCCTTCGGCGGCAAGTTCCGGATCATCGACTTCCCACTGTCCAACTGCGTGAACTCCGGCATCCGCCGGGTCGGCATCCTGACCCAGTACAAGTCCCACAGCCTGAACCAGCACGTGCAGCGCGGCTGGGGTTTCATGCGCGGCGAACTCGGTGAGTTCGTGGAACTGCTGCCGGCGCAACAGCGCCTGGAAACCTCATGGTACGAGGGAACGGCGGACGCCATCTACCAGAACATCGACATTATCCGCATGCACAACCCGGAGTACGTGCTGATCCTCGCCGGCGACCACATCTACAAGATGGATTACGGCACCATGCTCGCGGCCCATGTGGAGAACAGCGCGGAGATTACCGTAGGCTGTATCGAGGTGCCGCTGGAACAGGCCTCGGCCTTCGGCGTCATGGCCGTCGACGAAAACCAGCGTATCACGGACTTCGTGGAGAAACCCGAGAATCCCCCGGCGATGGCCGACCAGCCCGGCATGGCGCTGGCTTCCATGGGCATTTACGTATTCAACACGGCGGTGCTGATCGAGGAGCTGATCCGCGATGCCAACACACCGGGCTCCGACCGCGATTTCGGCAAGGACATCATCCCGGGCAATATCGGCCGCCGCCAGGTCTCCGCCTTCCCCTTCCGCACCGGCACCGGGGACGGCCCGGCCTTCTGGCGCGACGTCGGCACCGTGGACGCCTTCTGGGCCGCCAACCTGGAACTGATCGGCATCAGCCCGGAGCTCAACCTCTACGACCGGGACTGGCCGATCTGGACCTACCAGGAGCAGGTGCCGCCGGCCAAGTTCGTGTTCGACGACGAGGGCCGCCGCGGCACGGCCGTGGACTCCATGGTGGCCGGCGGTTGCATCGTGTCCGGCGCGGTGGTCAAGCACTCGCTGCTGTTCTCCAACGTGCACGTGCACTCCTATACAGAGATTACCGATTCGGTGATCTTCCCCGAGGTGGATATCGGCCGGCACTGCATCATCCACAAGGCGGTCATCGACAAGGGCTGCCGCATTCCGCCCAACACGCGCATCGGCGTCGACCCGGAGGAGGACTCGCGGCGCTTCCACGTCTCCGAAAACGGCGTGGTGCTGGTAACCCCGGAGATGCTGGGACAGAGGTTGCACTATGCCCTCTGAGCAGGCGCCCGCCGCCGGCAGTAGCGCCGACACCACCGCGGCGCCCATGCGCGTCATGCTCTGCTGGCACATGCACCAGCCGGAATACCGCAACCTGCGCTCGGGCAAAATCAGCCTGCCCTGGACCTACCTGCACGCCATCAAGGACTACATCGACATGGCGGCGCATATCGAGGCGGTGCCGGGGGCGAAGGCAGTGGTCAACTTCGCGCCCATCCTGCTGGAGCAGATCCAGTTCTACGTGGACCAGTTGCACGCGTTTTTCGAAGGGCGCGGCACGCTGGGCGACCCGCTGCTGGAAGCACTGGGCGAACCGGTGCTGCCTACCGACCCGACCGCCCAGCTGGAGCTGGTGAAGGCCTGCTTGCGCGCCAACCGCGAGCGCATGATCGACCGCTTCCCGGCCTTCCACCGGCTCGCGGACCTCGCCGATCACTACGTGGAACACCCCGAGGGCCTGATCTACGCCTCCAGCCAGTATCTCGCCGACCTGCTGGTCTGGTACAACCTCAGCTGGCTCGGCGAGTCCGTGCGGCGCACGGACCCGCGGGTCAAGGCCCTGGAAGAGAAGGCCGCCAACTTCACTGTGCACGACCGCCGCGAGCTGCTGCACCTGATACTCGAGCTGATGGAATCCATCGTGCCGCGCTACCGGGCGCTGGCGGACGCCGGCCAGGTTGAGCTGATCATGAGTCCCTACGCCCACCCCATCGTGCCGCTACTGCTGGACATGGAATCCACGCACGAGGCGATGCCCGATGCGCCGCTGCCGATCCACACCGAATACCCCGGCGGACCGGAGCGCGTACGCTGGCACCTGCAGCAGGGGCTGGACGTGTTCGAGCAGTTTTTCGGCCGCAAACCGATCGGCCTTTGGCCCTCCGAGGGCGGCGTCAGCCAGGCAGCGCTGGAATACTTCGTCGAGGCCGGCTTCCAGTGGTGCGCCAGCGGCGAGGCGGTGCTCAACCACAGCCAAAAGCAGCAGGACCAGCACTGCCGCCACCGGCTGTACCGCTTCGGCGGTGTCGCCATCGACTGCGTATTCCGCGACGACGGCCTGTCCGACCTGATCGGCTTCAACTACTCGGACTGGCACGGCGAGGACGCGGTGGCCAACCTGGTCGGCCACATGGAGCACATCGCCGAGCTGTGCAAGGACCACAAGGACTGCCTGATCAGCGTGATCCTCGACGGCGAGAACGCCTGGGAGTACTACCCGGAAAACGGCTTCTACTTCCTCGGCCACCTGTACGAGGCGCTGGCCGGCCACCCGCGGCTGCAGCTGACCACCATGAGCGAGTTCCTCTCCGACTGCGAACCCGAACCGGCGGAGGAAGCGCATCTCACCGCGGGCAGCTGGGTCTATGGCAGTTTCTCCACCTGGATCGGCTCGGCGGACAAGAACCACGGCTGGGACCTCCTGGTGGAAGCCAAGCGCTGCTACGACCAGCAGCTGGCCGCGGGCTGCCTGAGCGAGGACGAACTGGAGGCGGCGCAGCAGCAGCTGGCGATCTGCGAAGGCTCAGACTGGTTCTGGTGGTTCGGCGACTACAACCCCTCCGACTCGGTTGCCCTGTTCGACCAGCTGTACCGCGTGCAGCTGGCCAACCTCTACCACTGCCTGAAGGTGGAGGCCCCGCCCACGCTCTCCCATGTCATCTCCCGCGGCGGCGGCAAGCCCAGCCGCGGCGGGGTCATGCGCCACCATGACGAGCATCACCACTGATGCCCGCCTCGGGAAAGCGCCGCGCGGGCGTACTGCTCCACCCCACAAGTCTGCCCTCAGCCGGCTACACCGGTGATTTCGGCGCCGCGGCGCGGCGCTTCGTGGATACCATCGCCGATGCCGGGCTGCATATCTGGCAGGTATTGCCGCTGGGCCCCACTCACCTGGACGGTTGTCCCTATGTGTCCTCCTCGGTGCACGCCGGCAACCCGGACCTGATCGATCTCGACTGGCTGGTGGAACAGGGCCTGCTGGACCTCGCGCAGGCGGGCATCGGCCGCGGCGACCGCACCGAAAAGCGCCGCGCCCTGGACATCGCCGCCGACCGCTTCTTCGACCAGGTCTACAGCGCCGCAAACTCGCCGCTGGTGGCGGCCTACAGCGATTTCGTCGAGAACTCGCCCTGGCTGGAATCCTACGTGCGCTTCCAGGCCTTCCGCGACGCGCAGCAATACCAGCCCTGGAGCAGCTGGCCCGACGGCCTGCGCCACGTCGACCCCGCGAGCTGCGACCGGCGCGCGACCGAACTGGCGCTGAAGATCACGCGGCTGCGCTTCCGCCAGTTCGTCTTTCACCAGCAGTGGATGGCGTTGAAGCAGTACGCCAACAGCCGAGGCATCGCGCTGTTCGGCGACATGCCCATTTACGTCGACCTGGAGAGCGCCGACGTGTGGGCCAACCAGGCGCAGTTCGATCTCGACCCCGAGGGCCGGCCGATCACGATCACCGGGGTCCCCCCGGACTATTTCTCCGCCGACGGGCAGCTCTGGGGCAACCCGCAATACGCCTGGCAGTACATGCACGACCACGGCTTCGACTGGTGGCTGCAGCGATTCGGTACCGCCGCGCGCATGTACGACATGGTGCGCATAGACCACTTCCGCGCGCTGCAGGCGTACTGGGAGATTCCCGCCGGCGCCACCTCCGCCATCGGCGGGCGCTGGGTGCAGAGCCCCGGGCGCGAACTGCTGGCGCTGGTGCGCGAGCACTACCCCGCCCTGAGCCTGGTGGCCGAGAACCTCGGCATCATCGGTGAGGACGTGGAACAGCTGCGCATGGACTTCCTGCTGCCCGGCATGCTGATCCTGCAGTTCGCCTTCGACGGCAACCCGGAGAATCCCTACCTGCTGCACCGCCACCATCGCAATGACGTGGTCTACACCGGCACCCACGACAACAACACCACCCTGGGCTGGTTCCAGAGCCTTGACGCGGGCATGCAGGCGCATATCTGCGATTACTTCCAGTGCCGCCCTGAGGATATGCCCTGGGGCGTGATCTCCGCTGCCATGGCATCGCCGGCTGACACGGCGATCATTCCGTGGCAGGATTTCCTCGGACTGGATGGCGAGCACCGCATGAATACGCCGGGCACCGTCGAGGGCAACTGGCGCTGGCGATTCCGCTGGGAGCAGGTGCCCGAAGCGCTGCCGCAGCGCATCCGCACGCTGCTCGCCGACAACAACCGCCTGGCGGGGTGAATCCGCGGCGGCGATCGCGACTATCGCGCAACAGGAATAACAAGGAACGACCCGCATGACCCTGGCACCCGCCCGCGTAGCCGGCCTGCTGCTGTTTCTGGCGCTCCTGCAGGCCTGCAGTTCCACCCCGTCCGGCGAGCAGACCGGCAGCAGTGCCCTGCAGCAGTTGCGAAAGGGCGCCTGCCCCGTATCCATTGTCGGGCTCGACGGACGCAACGCCGAAGGCGAATTCCGCTACGGGCGCAAGCTGTCGAGCGCGGAAATCGCCGCGCTTCGCCAGCAGGAGCAGGCAAACTGCAACACGGCCGTCGCGCGCGGGGATACCGGCGCAATGCGTACCCTGGTCGGCTTCTACAGGGCCAGTGGCAGGAAGGCCGAGCTGGTGAAAACCCTCGAGACTTACGTGGCAAAAGGCAGCGACCGCGAGGCCATGAGCCAGGCGGGCACCTACCTCTACCGCGCCTACACCAGCGGCAACGAGGGCGTGCAGCGGGATGCGGACCGGGCGTTCAACTATCTCGGGGTGGCGGTAAACAATGGTGCCCGCGAACTCGAACTGCCCTACGCCAGCCAGCTCCTGCAGCGCGGGCTGGAGGATGACGCCCTGCGCTACCTGCTCGCCCTAAACGCGCGCAGCGACCTGGGCAGGGAGGACCGCTGCGAGACCGAACTGAGCCTGGCACAGCTGTACTTCGGCGCAGGTAAACGCCACGAGAACTGGAACCTGGGCTACTACTACTGGCAGTCCGGCCTGCAGCTCGCCCGCAGCCCCCGGTGGGGCTCCTGCGCCCAGGACAACTTCACCAACGGGGACCGCTATTCCTACGAATCCCGGCGCAAGAAATTCGTCGATTCGCGCATAGCCATGATGAGCAGCGCGCAGCGCCAGGTGATCGACGAGGCGCGGGCGGATCCGCGCCGCGGCCTGGGTTTTGTTGCCGCGCTCAGCTTCAGCCGGCCCGCCAATGCACCGGCCGCCCCCGCGGCAGCAGCGCCCTCGCCCACCGCACCCAGCTCCGCCCTGCTCGCCGCCGGCACCGGCCTGCCGGCCTGGCGCCGTGTCGACGCCGGTATTTGCAGCCTGCGCGGCACGGGGTATTCGCAGCCCTGGAGCGACGTGTTCGAACGCAACTCGGGCGCCATCTGGACCCTGGATTCCCGCAACGGAGCCACCGAGGCGCAGGGCTCCGCGGTGGCGGTGTCCCGGCGCGCGCTGATCACCAACTGCCACCTGATAGAACACCCGCGCAACATCACACTGCTGCGCGTCGGCCAGCGCCTGCCCGCCACCCTCGTGGCAGCAGACACCCGGGGCGACCGCTGTGTACTCGCTGTGGACCGCGACCTGCCGGCGTGGGTGCAGATGGCGCGCAGCGAGAGCACGCTGAAGGTCGGTGAGGACGTCGCCGCCATCGGCAACCCCCGCGGGCTGGAAACCTCCCTGTCGCGCGGTATCGTCGCCCAGAAGCGCGCCCGCGACGGCCTGCAGCTGATCCAGACCGACGCCGCCATCTCGCCGGGCTCCTCCGGCGGCGGCCTGTTCGACCACGCCGGAAACCTCGTCGGCATCACCACCTTCAGCGTCAGCAGCGGCCAGAGCCTGAACTTCGCCATCGCGATCGACGAGTTCTGCCGATAACCCAACCACCCGGGTTTCTGTAGGAGCGCGCTCCGCGCGCGATCGCCTGCGTAGCAGGCTCCTACGATCACAAAAAAGGGCGCCTCGCGGCGCCCTTTTCGGTGTGGCGAAAAGCCGTGTTACTGGGCGACGTCCATCACCAGTTCCACGCGACGGTTCTTGGCGCGGCCCTCGACGGTGTCGTTGCTGGCGATCGGCGCGTTCTGGCCTCGGCCGATGGCGACCAACTGGTCGGCGGGGATGCCCTGATCCTTGATCAGCATGTCGCGGACCGCGTTGGCGCGCCGCTCCGACAGCCACATGTTGTACTCGGGAGTACCGGTGGAGTCGGTGTGGCCTTCAACGGTGGCGCGCACGCCGGGGTGCTCGCGCAGTACGGCCGCCGCCTTGGCGATCTCGTCGTCGTAGGCGGAGGAAATGACCGAGGAGTTCAGTGCGAACTGCACGTCCATATCCAGGGAGACCATGCCGTCGGTTTCGCGGTAGCGGTCGCTGCCGGCGGCCAGGCCTGCCAGCGCGGCTGCGGCGGCCGGATCTGCCTTGGCGTTGAGGCGGGCGAACAGGGCGTCGCGGTCGACCGAGGCGGGCATCGGGATACCGGCCGGGCACAACGCCTGGGCGTTTTCGTCGTCAGCATCGCGACCGAGGTCGAGATTGAGTTCGGCGAGTTTGTCTGCGTTCAGGCCGTCGACGTCCAGGGCTGCCAGCAGCAGGCCCATTTCAGACAGGGTCCTGGCCTGTGCGTTGGCGAGGTCGGTCTGCGCGGAGATGTGCGCACGCTGGGTATCGAAGTATTCGTTTTGCGAATCCAGCAGGTCGAGCAGGGTGCGCTGGCCGATATCGAACTGGTCGCGGTAGGCCCGGCGGGTCTTGTCCTGGGCAATGCGGTTGCGCTCGGTCAGTTCAACCTGTTGCTGCAGGGCCTGGATGTTGTTGAAGGAGATGGTGACCTCCTGGCGAACGTTGATACAGGCCTGCTTGCGCTCTTCGATGGCCGCGTTGTACAGGTTGTAGTACTCGCGCTTGCGTGCACTGTCGGCACCGCCGCGGAACAGGTTATAGGAGAACACCAGTTCCAGTGCCTCGGTATCGAAGCGTCCGTCGATGCCATCGGTATCGTGCTCGACCTCGTTGCGATAGCGCAGGTCGACGCGCGGCATGAAGGGTGCGTTGGTGCCGTTCAGTGCTTCCTGGGCCGAGCGCAGGTTCTCGATAGCGGAGTTGATCAGCGGGCTGCGCTGGTAGGCCATCTCGAGGGCAGTCTCCTGCATGTTCGGGATATCCGAGGAGGGCACCGAGGGCATGGCCAGGTTTTCGCCGGGCTGGGCGTGAATCACGCGGTGGAATCTCGCGATGACGTCATGCAGGTTGGTGACTTCCGTCACCAGGTTGGATTCCGCCAGTGCGATACGCGCGGAGGCCTGCTCGAGGTCGACACCCTGGCTGACACCGCCACCGGTACGCTCGGCAATCTTGTCGTAGACGTCCTTGTGTACCTTGTAGTTGTCCTCGGCGTACTGGACCAGGTTCTGGTACTTCACCACGTCGAGGTAGGCGCCCACTGCCTCCAGTGCGGCGTCCTCCGAGGACTTCTTGAAGTCGTAGTAGCGGGACAGTTTGGCGTAGCCCTGCCGCGCCACTTCGTCACGGGTTGCGAAGCCGTCGAACAGCATCTGCGTAATGCTGAAGCGCGTGGCATCGCGCGAATAATCGTCGAAGTTGACCAGCGGGGTATCCCGCTCTTCCCGGCCTGCATCGGCGTATACGTCGACGCTCGGCAGGTACGCGCCCCGCGCGCCCTTTTCCCGCTCGCGCGTCGCTTCGAAGTTGTACCAGTCAGCATTGACCTTGGGGCTCAGGAGCACGCCCTGCGTGACGGCGGTTTTGAAGTCGGTAACGGTGCCTGTTTCCGCGGGCGCTACATCCTGCGCCATCAAAGAACTGCTCGCTACACTAACGGCCAGCGCCAGAGTGGCCAGCCTGAATGTTTTCTTTTTCATGGTTGTATCCCGGTTACCCCAGATATTGGTGTTGTATTCGCCGTGCCAATGCAACAAGGGTCGTGACAAACGCCCCGACCCGACGGACTAATCGCTGCACCCCTACAGACACAACTATAGGCGAAACAGCACCTTCCCACGAGTAAGGCCAAAAAAACTATGAAGTAAGTCACAATTCCCACTACCCGTCCGCGCTGCTTTTATGCAACGTCCGGCGATGTAATGAGAAAAGTAGTCTATTATGCTAAATCGTCCAGCAAGAATGATCCTGCGGGATCACGAATATAATTACCCACGATTACGCGACCGGACTCAGCATTCCCTTGCCAGCCACCGCCCGAATGCGAAGCCTGATCCTGCATCGATTCCGGCCGGTGTGGATAATCCTGCTGCTCGTCACCTCCCTTGTCTGGGGACAAATCCATATCGAGCGCATGCGCAGCCTCGCATTGCAGCGCTATGGTGCGGATACGGCGCAGATGGTGGACGACTGGTACGCAGCCATCAATGCGATGAAGTCGCTACCCGAGCAGGATCGCCTGAAAGTCGCCAACGATTTCTTCAACCAGCGCATTCGCTGGGTGCAGGACCCTGAAGCCTGGCACCAGCAGGACTACTGGGCGACACCGCTGGAGACCATGGGCAAGCGCATGGGCGACTGCGAGGATTTCGCCATCGCCAAGTACGCGACGCTGATTCTCGCCGGGATCGACGTAAACAAGCTGCGCATCACCTACGTCAAGGCGCAGGTCGGCGGCCCCAACAGCAAGGTGAACGCCGCCCATATGGTACTGGCCTACTACCCCACGCCCAGTGCCGTGCCACTGATTCTCGACAACCTGATCACCGATATTTTCCCGGCCACAAAGCGCACCGACCTCACCCCCGTCTACGGCTTCAACAGCAAGGGCCTGTGGGTGGGCGGGCAGGCGGCCCCGGCGACAACCGACCCAGGGGCCAAACTGTCGCGCTGGCGGGACCTGTTGCAGCGTGCCGCCGCCGAGGGGCTGGGATAAAGTATGGAAAACGGAGCCTGACCATGTCACTACTGAGCAAACTCTGGCTGGCGATCATCGTACTGCTGGTGGTGGTATTCACCGGCAGTTTCCTGGTATCGACTCTCTCCGCAAAGTCATACCTGGAGCAGCAGATCTCGATCAAGAACGCCGACAACGCCGCCGCGCTGGCACTCTCGCTGACCCAGCAGAACGCGGACGACGTGCTGCTGGAGCTCACCATCTCCGCGCAATTCGATACCGGCTTTTACGAGTTGATCGAACTGCTGGACCCCGAGGGCAAGGTAAAAATCATCAAGCGCGACGACCAGCCCGTCGAGGACGCGCCGGCATGGTTCATCTCTATGTTCCCGATCAATGTCGAGGACGGCGTGGCGACCATACAATCCGGCTGGCAACAGGTCGGCACCCTGGTCCTGCGCAGCCACTCGAAGTTCGCCTACAGCCGCCTGTGGGAAAGCGCGAAGATTCTCGCCGGGATTTTTCTCGCCGCGATGGTCATCTCCGGCCTGATCGGCGGCCAGGTCCTGAAGAGCATCCTGAGCCCGCTGGACGACGTGGTGAAGCAGGCACAGGCCATCGGCGAGCGGCGCTTCGTCACCATCGACAAGGAGCCGAAAACCCTGGAATTCCGCCAGGTAGTGCGCGCCATGAACGAACTCTCCGGCCGTATCCGCGACGTGCTGGCGCAGGAGGCCGAACGCCTGCAGCAGTGGCAGCGGGCGGCCCACGTGGACAAGGTGACCGGCCTCAATAACCGCGAGCCGTTCATGATGGCCCTCTCCGCCGCGCTGGAAAGCGACGACGTAAACGCCACCGGCAGCCTCAGCCTGGTGCGCCTGCCCGGGCTGTCGTCGCTCAACCAGACGTTCGGCCGCATCCGCATGGACAAGGTGCTGCAGGATATCGGCGAGCAACTCAACGCGATTACCGCCACGCACAGTCGCTGGGCGGCCTCGCGCCTGAACGGCTCGGACTTCGCTCTGCTTGCACCGCGCGCGATAGACCCTGTGGATGCAGCACGCCAGGCGCGCGACGCCATCCGCGAAGCCCTGCAAACCCACGGCATGGACGAGGGCCTCGTGCTGCCGGTGGCAACCACCATCTACGAGCACGGCGACACCATCGGCAGCATCATGTCACGGCTGGACGCAGTGCTGCAGTCCAACGAGCGCGACAGCGAATCGTCCATCGGCATCGCCCACGTTGGTGACCGGACCAGCCGCCCGGTGCAGGAGCAGATGGCGCACTGGAGCAAGGTGCTGGAGGAATCCTTCCGCGAGCGCTATTTCTCGCTACAGTTATTCCCGGTGCTGGGCTGGGAGGACGAGCTGATCCACCAAGAGGGCCTGGCCCGCCTGCAGTGGGAAGGCGAAACCCTGTCGGCCGGCCAGTTCCTGCCCTGGGTAAACAGGCTGGAGGTGTCCAAGCAACTGGACCGGGCCGTGGTGGAACTCGCGCTGGAGGCGATTGCCGCGACCGGCCAGCCCGTCTGCGCCAACCTCTCCGTCGCGGCGGTCGTCGAACCGGAGTTCCTGCCCTGGATCGACGACCAACTGGCCGCAAATACCGCCGCCGGCCAACTCTGGCTGGAGGTACCGGAAGCCATGGCTTTCCGCCACCTGGCCAGCTTCAAGCAGCTGTGCTCAACGGTGAAGGCACGGGGCGCGCGGGTTGGCATCGAGCACGTGGGTCACCAGCTGTCGGATCTCGGCAAGCTGCATGATATCGGCGTGGATTACCTTAAGATCGACGCCAGCTTCGTGCGCGACGTGGACAATAACGTGGCCAACCAGACCCTGCTGCGGACGCTGTGTACCGTCGGCCACTCCATCGGCGTCAAGGTATACGCCGAGGGTGTGCGCACCCGAGCCGAGAGCGCCACGCTGCGCGAACTGGGGGCGGATGGTGTGTCCGGGCCGGGAGTGGAACTGCCGGGCTAGTTTCAGTCGTCTTCGAGCAGTTGCAGGCGGTCGCTGGCGAAACGCCGCAGGCGCTGCCGCTCGAGGATTTTCTGCTGCGCCGACGCGGGCAGGTCGGTAAACAGGAAGACCCCCTTGTCGATCAGGAGGTTGACCACGTCCTCCAGTACACGAATGAAATCCTGGTCGGTGCCGGCCAGAGAATCGCCCTGCTCCAGTGCCAGCGCCTCGCGCAATTCCCCCAGGTCTGCATCGGGTTCTTCTTCAAAACCTGGCGCGGGCTCCACACTGACGCCCACCACCCGGCCCTGCCCGTCTCGCTTTACAAACGGCATGCCTGTCCTCCAAAAAAAATCCCCGCCACCAGATGGTGGCGGGGATAGATCATAACCCGAGCCGGCCTCAGTCGGTAATCAGGTGGCCCTGATCCAGCATGTGCTGGATGACCGTGGAAAGCTCGTCGCTGCCGACCAGGTTCACACCTTCAAGGGTAATGGTCTGGTCGATGTGGTTGACGTCGGCCGCAGTACCGTCGAAGGCGCCGCTGGAGCTGACTTCGATCACCGTGTTGGCACCGTCGTAGGTCACATGCAGGTAGCTGGTGAGGTCCGCACCCTGCGCTTCCTCGCCGACCAGCAGGTCGCGCAGGTCCAGGCTGTCATTGCCCGACTCGCCAAAGCCCTGGATGGTGACTTCCGACGGAGCCGGTTCGCTGAGCGAGAAGGCAAACACGTCGTCGCCATCGGTGGCCAGCAGGTGATCACCGGAGGTATTGGCATCGGACTGCGCGAAGTGCGACAGCAGCGAGGAAGCGCTCGAGGGCGCCAGCGGTACCGCCTGCGCGGCGAGATCCACGTGGATACCGTTGTCGATGTTCACCGAGTCGCCATCCGCGTCGGTCAGCGTCAGGTCGAAGTTGAGATCGGTGTCGACGCCAGGCACGAAAGTCGTTGCACCGAAGTCGCCGATGGCGAAATTCTGACCTCCGGCCCAGTGGTACTCCACACTGGTATAGCCGGAAGGCGTGAATACGCGCACCGAGTCACCGTCCACCATGCCGGACACCGTCACCGTCCCGTCACCCTCGAAAGTGACGCCGAAACCGGAGTAGGTTCCCGAGCCCATCGCTGAGGTTACATTGACAATGCCGTTGATGATCACACGGTTGATGCCTTCGGCATCCAGCGTGCCGTCGCCAACGGTGTTATCGCCGTCGGTGTCGTCGTAGGCCCGGACGTTGACGGTAGTCGGGCTGTTGTTGGAGATGGCGATCGAGCCCGATGCACCGTTCACGTTCTGGTGGCCACTGAAGGTGTGGTCGACCGTCCCGGTGTCGTAGTCGACCTGGCTGGGCGTACCGGACAGGCCGTTGACGAAGTCGACGCGGATGGCTTCATCCGGCCCTACCGTCTTGCCATCGGAGACACCGGCGTCGTTGTTGCTGGTGTTGACCTTGCCGCCGGACACACCGTTTTGCAGGGGCGTGATCAGCAGGTCCGGCAACCCGACAGCCGATGTATCGAAGTACACGTAGTTCAGGTTGCCGCCGTGGAAGTCGTAGTTTCCGTCGTTGACGTCAAAGCTGCCGGCGCCGCCGTCGATGCCCTGGATCAGGTGGAAGTCATAGACATCGTTGCTGAGGCCGGCGTCGCCGTCCGGCTTCAGGGTGGCTGTAAACACCAGTCCGTCGGGGCTGTTCACGTTCCAGCTGCCCGGAGCAGTGGTAGAACCGTAGAGAATCAGCCCGTCGGCGGAAACATAGGTGTACACGGTCAGGCCGGAGGAGGTCTTGCCGCTGTCGACACCATCCTGGAGGGTGTTGAAGCCGATGGTTCCAGGCTGGTCCGCACCGATGTTGTCGTCGATGTTGCCATCGATATCCAGCGCGATGTTGAGGTCGCTGGCACCGGCGATATTGGTCATGGCGGCGGAATCGGGCGTGATCACCACCGGCATGTCATCGTCGATGTTGACCGAGAAGGCCACGGGGCTGCCGATATCCTCGTTGGTATCGCCCTCGGAGTCGGTGACCAGCACGTTGACGTTGAAGCTGACATTGTCCTCGGTGCTCTCGTTGACGCCCGTGGTGGCCAGGTTGTCGCCGACCGGATGCTTGACCGGCTGGTACCAGGTCAGCGTGTAGTCGGCGGTCTGGTCGCCAGCAAGGTCCGGCGCAGATACGGCGCCCAGTACGATGGTGAAGACCACATCGCCCTGGTTGCCGTCGGCGAAGCCGGTCAGCGTGGTGCCGTCCCACTTGGTCAGGATCGCGGTGCCGTCCAGCTTGGTCAGCCCGGTGTCGGCAGTGCCAGCCTGGGTGCTCGCCAAATCGCCGACATACAGCGCGACCGCTGCCAGCGCATCGAAGCCCGTATTCAGCGTGATGGTGCCCTGTACCGTGGTCGGTGAGGGGTTGGCCAGGTCGTCGCCGGGCGCCACGTCGTGGTTACCGGCAGGCAGGTCGTCCTCGTCTACCATCAGGTTGTCGCTGACGCTGACCGTCGGGTAGGAGTTCGGGTCGACAGTCAGTGAAACCGTGGCGTCGACATAGTCGCCGTCGCCGTCGAAGGCGCGATATGTGATCGACTCGTCGTTACCGATATTCACGCCATCCCAGGTGTACACCAGCTGGTTGAACTCGTTGATCGTCACCGTGCCGTACTTGGCACCGCCATCCGTGCCCACGAGTTCGATGTGATCGAGCCCGTCGGCGCCGGCCGCGATGTTCGGCAGGATGTCGATTGCAACCGGGGTGACAGACTCGATATTGCCGGAGTTCTGGTCGACGGCTGTCGGCGCGTCGTCGTTGAAGGTCACGCGCAGGAAGCTGTCGGCAGTCGAGTTGTCCGAGTCGGTCACCGTGTAGGTGAGGTCGACCACTGCATTGGTGGCCTCGTCGTTCGGGCCGCCCGCGTTCATCACGTTGTCGAGCAGCTGCACCTTGTAGGCGCCGGTGGCCTCGTTCAGCGTCACGGTAAACAGCGCCGTGCCGTCGCGGTCACCGCCGCTGATGGTCGCTGTCAGCACACCGGCCGCGTAGGCGTAGTTCACCTGCTCCAGGCCGACCGCGCCGCTGGTGCCGTTCATGGCACTGAAGTCGACAGTGCCGGGAACATCGCCGCCGACGCTGAAGTTCAGGTTGCCCTCGAAGGCCGACTCGTCGTCGACCTGGGTCAGCTCCAGGTCGCCGGTGTTGGCATCGATGTCGCCAATGGTGCTCGCCGCGTTGCCGCCGGCCAGGCCATCGTCGTCCACCGTCGCATACGCGGGGTCCGCGGAGGGAACGTTGGCGTCCACCACCTGGAAGTTGATGTTGGCAGTAGCCGTGTCGCCGTCACCGTCGGTAACCGTAAAGGTCGCCGAGGTTGCCGGAACCGGGCTGTTGGTCGGGTCGTCCGCGGTGAACGAGTAGGAACCGTCCGCCTTGACCTTGATCAGGCCGCCGCCGATATCGATCGCCTGGCTGTAGTCGCTGTCGCCCGGGTTGAATGCCAGTTCAATGCCGTTGATGTGGGTGACGCTCGCGCCGTCCGCGCCTTCAGCGAAGGACAGCGTGCCGGTAACAGTCGCGCCCTCGTCCACGTTCGAGCTGGCGAGGTCGGACGCCGTCGGGGCGTCGTCGTTGAAGGTCACCTGCAGTATGCTGTTGGCGGTCGAGTTGTCGGAGTCGCTCACCGTGTAGGTGAGGTCGACCACCGCGTTGGTGCCCTCGTCGTTCGGGCCGCCCACGTTCAACACGTTATCGAGCAGCTGCACCTTGTAGGCGCCGGTGGACTCGTTCAGTGTGACCGTGAACAGCGCGGTGCCATCGCGGTCGCCGCCGCTGATGGTCGCGGTCAGGACGCCGCCCGCGTAGCTGTAGTTCACCTGCTCCAGGCCGACTGTACCGCTGGTGCCGTTCATGGCGCTGAAGTCGACCATGCCGGGGCCGTCGCCGCCGTAGCTGAAGTTCAGCGTACCCTCGAAGGCCGACTCGTCGTCGACCTGGGTGGTTTCTGCGTCGCCGATGTTGGCATCGATGTCGCCAATGGTGCTCGCCGCGTTGCCGCCGGCCAGGCCGTCGTCATCCACGGTCGCCGCTGTGAGGCTGGCAGTCGGGATGTTGGCGTCTACCACCTGGAAGGCGATGTTGGCCGTCGCGGTATCGCCGTCACCGTCGGTGACCGTGAAGGTCGCCATGGTGGGGCCTGCGCCTGCCGGGTTGTCCGCGGTGAACGAGTAGGAACCGTCCGCCTTGACCTTGATCGAACCTTCGCCGATATCGATGGCCTGGCTGTAGTCGCTATCGCCCGGGTTGAACACCAGCGCAATACCGTTGATGTGGGTGACCGTCGCACCGTCCGCGCCTTCTGCGAAGCTCAGCGTGCCGGTTACCGTCGCACCCTCGTTCACGTTGGAGCTGGCGAGGTCGGTAGCGGTCGGCGCGTCGTCGTTGAAGACGACCCACAGGGACGAATTCGCGGTCGAGTTGTCTGCGTCTGTTACCGTGTAGGTCAGGCTGATCGTTGCGTTGGTGGCCTCGTCGTTCGGGCCGCCAGCGTTCATCACGTTGTCGAGCAGCTGGACCTTGTAGGCGCCGGTAGCCTCGTTCAGTGTCACGGTGAACAGCGCGGTACCGTCGCGGTCGCCGCCGCTGATGGTCGCGGTCAGGACACCGCCCGCATAGCTGTAGTTGACCGTCTCCAGACCAACCGAGCCACTGGTGCCATTCATGGCGCTGAAGTCCACCTTGCCGGGGCCATCTCCGCCGAAGCTGAAGTTCAGGTTGCCCTCGAAGGCCGACTCGTCATTGACCTGGGTCAGTTGCAGGTCGGTGAAGTTGGCGTTGATATCACCCACTGTGCTCGCAGGGTTGCCGCCGGCCAGGCCGTCGTCATCCACACGAGCCCAGACAGCGAATGCTGACGGTGTGTTGGCGTCTACGACCTGGAAGTTGATATTCGCAGTCGCGGTATCGCCGTCGCCATCGGTGACCATGAAGGTTGCCGAGGTCGCCGGTACCGGGCTGGTGGTGGGGTCGTCTGCGGTGAATGAGTAGGAACCGTCCGCCTTGACCTTGAGCATACCGCCGCCGATATCAATTGCCTGGCTGTAGTCGCTATCGCCCGGATTGAATACCAGGGCAATGCCGTTGACGTGGGTGACGCTCGCGCCGTCCGCGCCTTCAGCGAAGGACAGCGTGCCGGTTACAGTCGCGCCCTCGTCCACGTTGGCGCTGGCGAGGTCGGACGCCGTCGGGGCGTCGTCGTTGAAGGTCACCCGCAGGTAACTGTCGGCAGTGGAGTTATCCGAATCGGTCACCGTGTAGGTGAGGTCGACCACCGCGTCGGTGGCCTCGTCGTTCGGGCCGCCCGCGTTCATGACGTTGTCGAGCAGTTGCACCTTGTAGGCGCCGGTGGACTCGTTCAGTGTGACCGTGAACAGCGCGGTGCCATCGCGGTCGCCGCCGCTGATGGTCGCAGTCAGAACGCCGCCCGCATAGCTGTAGTTGACGGTCTCAAGACCAACCGAGCCGCTGGTGCCGTTCATGGCGCTGAAGTCGACGGTGCCGGGGATATCACCGCCAACGCTGTAGTTCAGCGTGCCTTCGAAAGCCGACTCGTCATCGACCTGGGTCAGCTGCGCATCGCCAACGTTGGCGTTGATGTCGCCGATGGTGCTCGCCGGGTTGCCGCCGGCCAGGCCATCGTCGTCTACTGTCGCTGAAGTCGGGTTGGCAGACGGGACGTTCGCGTCGACCACCTGGAAGGCGATGTTCGCCGTCACCGGATCGCCGTCACCGTCGGTGACCGTGAAGGTCGCGGCAACCTGTACCGGGTTGTTCGTCGGGTTGTCTGCGGTGAACGAATAGGAGCCGTCCGCCTTGACCTTGATCGAGCCGGCACCGATGTCGATGGCCTGGCTGTAGTCGCTGTCACCCGGGTTGAAGACCAGCGCAATCCCGTTGATGTGGGTGACGCTCGCACCGTCCGCACCGCCGTCGAAGGACAGCATGCCGGTGACAGTCGCACCCTCGGCAACGTCCGAACTCGCGAGGTCGGATGCGCTGGGGCCGTCGTCGGAGAAGTTGAAGGCATAGACAAAATCGCCTTCGCCACTGGTGTCGAGACCTGCGGTGAGATCGACGGTCTCGCTGTCGTTGTCACCCTCGGAATCGTAGACGGTTTGCGTCAGGTTGATCTGGTAGAAGATGCTCTGCTGGTCGCCGCCATAACCTTCACCGGTCAGCGAGACGATCTCGTCGACGCTGGTGGTATCCGGGTTGGCGATGCTGCCCGCGTTGGTCTGGGTCAGCGTGGCGACACCGGTGCCGGTATCGAGCTCGATGGTGAAATAAACCGCACCACCGGCGCGACCCTCGATCACGCCACCGTTGTTGAACAGTTCGATCTGCTGGCCGGCGCCCGGGCCGGAGGCTGCGTACAGGCCGGAGACTACCCCGGTGCTGCCGTCATCGGGCAGGTCCGCGCCGCCGGTGGACAGCGACAGTGCATATACCACACTGCCGGGGCCGTCCGCGCCAAAGATCACGTCGTCGGCGGTGGTGCCGGTGCTGCCGCTGGTATCGTTGAGGAAGAAGCCGCTGAAGTCGGCGCTGGACTGGCGGTCCGCAACGGTGTCTTCAGGGTCGGGCTGCTGCCCGACGGTCTCATCGACGATCAGGGTCGGGTAGTTGCCCTCGAAGACCCCGCCTCCGGAGATCGCTTCACCAAGTGCACTGAGTTGAGAATCGGGAACGTCATCGACTACCGACACGGTATGGATAGCCGAGGCGGTATCGCCCTGGATGTCGCCGACCACGATCTGCACGCCGACCACGACGGTATCGAGGCCGGCCACATCGGCGGGCTCGCCGCTGGTGGTAACGGTGTTTTCCAGCGTGCCGGTCAGGGTGGCGGTGTAATTCACGGTGTAGCCACCGCTGCCGTTCGGGCCGGAGATGCTGGTGAATTCGATATGAATGGGGCCGATGTCCACCGCATTGCCGGTGAGCAAGCCGTTATCGACGATAGTGACCGGGGCACCGGTAACCAGGGAACCGCCAATAATCGCGCCCGGCTGGATGGTGATGAAATCCAGGCCGTCCTGCGCCACCAGGGTAAACGAGCCATCCTTGCTCAGGTTGTCGGCCTTGTCTGCCGGCGGCAGCGTTGAGCGCCCGGTCGGCAGGAACTGCTCATCGCCCTCGGAGCTGCTGCCCTGCACCGAGATGATGCCCGGCTCCGGCGGGGGCGGCGGCGGGGGCGGCGGGGGCGGCGGTACATCGTCGTCGATGATCGTCACCACGCCCTGCGGGTCCGCGATCGTCGCATTGGTCGCGTTGGTCAGGTTGACGTAGAACTCTTCAGTCGGCTCGACAATATTGTCGTCGAGGGTCTGGAACTGGATGATGATTTCGGTGGTACCGGGCGCGAAGGTGATCGTGCCCGAATCCGGATCGTAGTCGCCGCCGATCACTGTCGCGGTGCCATCGGCGCTGGCGAACTGCACTGTTACCGGCTCTTCCACCGCGCGGGACAGGCTCACCGTCACGCTGGCGGTGTCACCCTCGTAGACGATGTCATCGCTGATGCTGATGGTCGGCTCTACATAGCCGTCGATGATCTGGACCTCGCCCTGCGGATCGCCGATGGTGGCATTGACCGGGTTGGTCAGGTTGACGTTGAAGAATTCCGTGCCTTCGCGGATGTTGTCCTCGTTGGTGACGTAGGTGACCACGATTTCGGTGGAGCCGGGCGCGAAGGTGATGGTGCCCGAATCCGGGTCGTAGTCGCCGCCGACCACCGTGGCGGTACCGTCCGCGCTCTCGAAGTGCACGCTGACAGGTTCAGTCCAGGGCTTGTCCAGGCTGATGGTCACGTGGGCAGTGTTGCCCTCGACAACCACGTCGTCGCCAATGGTGATGACCGGCAACTCGGGAGGTGCCCCATTGACCACCACGGTAACCACCGCGGTATCGCTCTGGGTGCCGTCCGGATTATAGGCGGTGTAGGTAAAGGTATCCGTGCCGAAGAAGCCCGGGTTGGGCGTGTAGGTCACGGTATCGTCGTCGTTGAGTACAGCGACGCCGTTTTGCGGCTGGGTGATGGAGATGACGTCCTCGCCCTCGGAGAACTTGTCGTTGCCCTCGATAACGATGGTGACCGGCGTGCCTTCCTCGGTTTCGGCGGAGTCGTCGATGGCGTCGACCGGCGGTAAGTTGTTGTCGAAGACGGCAGCGGTTTCATAGGAAAAGTTGGGGATGACACCGTGGAATTCCTCGGTCCCCTCGACGACGCGGCTCAGGCGGATAAAGCTGTGCCCGTCGTTGGAGGTCGGTCCCGCGTTGGGTCCCGCTGCGGTGGCGTCGAGGATGTTGCCCAGGTCCTCGCCGCTATCCAGGGCCGCCAGCACCTGCTGTACGGTGGCGTCCTGGACGGCGCTCTCATCGGCGCCGGGGGCGTGGTCGGCTACCACATCGGGGGTCATCAACAGTTCCGGCACGCCGGAGATGACCATGGGGTGGCCATCGTTCATAGACAGCTCGACCACCGCGCCATCCGGTGTGACGACGATTTCACCCTCGAGGATGATGTCGCCGGGCTTCAGTTCCCTGAGCTCCCCGTCACCGTTGCGTGCATAGGCCTTGCCGGTAATTGCCACCACCGTGGCGATTGCTGAACCTTCCATATCCTTCGCTCCTACAGCGTCACCGGCTACCCGGCGATAGAAATAGACCAATTATCCAGTCCCGATAGTACGGCTGCAGGTAAGGCTGCACATTGTACCTTTGGACAGGGTGAAACGATGGTTTGCGGAACTGTGATCCAGATCACATTTTCGCGTTTCGCGCGAACTTCAGTTCACCGTGGCGTAGGTGGGGATGTTGTTCATCGCCAGGGCAAGCTGTACCCGGTCGCGTACGCCCAGCTTCTCGAAGATCGCTGAAAGGTGGGCTTTTACCGTGCGCTCGGTGATATTCAGGGCGGCCGCGATCTCGCGATTGCTGGCCCCGTGGGCGACCTGTTCGGCAACCATCAGCTCCCGCGAGGTCAGCTCGTTGAGCTCATGCTCCATGGAATACACCGGCGCGATCACCCGCCGCGACAGGGCCAGGAAGCGTTGCATCAGCTCCGGTGGCATCCAGAATCCGCCGTGCATGACTACCAGCGCAATCTCGCGCAGTTGCTCGGGAACCGCGCCGATATGGCAGTAGCCCACCGCTCCCTGGTTGAGCAGGCGAAAGGCTTCGGACTCACCCGGAGTCGCGGCCATCACCACTACCGGCCAGCCGAAGGCCACCGCGTCGCGCACCCGCTGGTCGCGCAGCTCCGGCGGGGTGTTGGCCACGTCGAGCCAGACGATGCCGCGGGCGGAGGAAGTCGCGACGCCGATCGCCGCCACCGAATCAGCCACTTTGGCGTCCGGAAAGGCCTGTAGCCAGCGCTCGCGCATGCCGCCTACGGCGCTTACGAATAACTGTTCCATCAGCGCTCCGTCATCGCGTACTGCTTGGCCCGCAACACGGGCTTCATCAGGTACGCCAGAATGGTTTTCTTGCCGGTGAGAATGTCCACTTCCACGGTCATGCCGGGAATGATCGGCTTGTCTTCGGAGATGCCCGACTTGTAAGTCCGCACCAGGACTTCGTAGAAGGGATTGCCCTCGTCGTCCATCACCGTGTCCGCACCGATATGCTCGACCTCACCTTCCAGGCCGCCGTAGACCACGAAGTCGTAGGCGGTAAACTTGACCAGTGCTTTTTGCCCGGGCACCAGGAAAGCGATGTCCTTGGGCTTGATACGCACCTCCAGCAACAGGGTATCGTCCGCCGGCACGACCTCGACGATTTCCTTGCCGGGCAGCACCACGCCGCCGATGGTGTGGTAGTACAGCTGTTTCACGGTGCCATTGACCGGCGAGCGCACCTCGGTCTGCTTGACCCGGTCGGACAGGCCGGTACCCGCCTCGCGCAGCGCGTTCAGCCGGGAGATGGTGTCGGCCAGCTCCTCGCGCACCTTGTTGATGAAGTCCAGTTCCACCTCGGAAACCTTGCCCTCGGCCTCCTTGATCGCAGACTGCAGGCGGCTGATCTGTGCATCGGCCTGCTTGCGCTCGCCGCTGAGTTTATTCACCTCGCGCTCCAGGCGCAGGATCTCCACCTCGGAAACCGCGCCCGAGGACACCATCGGCCGGGTCAGGTCCATCTCGCGCTGGGCCAGCGACAGCGACCTCGCGGCCTGGGCTTCGCGGGCCTTGACCTCGGTGAGCTCCTCCTTGCGCTGGTTGAGTTGATCCTCGGCAATTTTCTTGTCCAGCGAGAGCTGCTCCTGGCTGGATTTGTACAGCGCCATCTCCTGGTCGATGATGCCGGGGACCGATTCCTCCATCGCCGGGTCCGGCGTAAACGGGGTCTTGTCCGCCACCGCCCGCAGGCGCTGCGCCTTGACCACCAGCGCGCGGTATTCCGCGAGATTCTCGCGCAGGGAAGATTGTGAACGGGTCTGGTCCAGGCTCACCAGCAACTGGCCCTTTTTAACGATGTCGCCTTCCTTCACCAGGATCTGGGTGACCACGCCGCCGTCCTGGGACTGGATTACCTGCACCTGCTGGGAGGGAATAACCTTGCCCTGCCCCCGCGTGACCTCGTCGATCTTCGACAGCGCCGCCCAGATCACCAGGCAGATGGTGATAGCGACGATGGTGTACAGAATGGCCCTGGCGCGCAACGGCTGCTGCTCGACAAAGGCGCGATGGGCGTCCTGCCGCCAGTCCAGCGGTGCGGTGTCCACTTCCTTCATCCACGGGGAGAACAGCCAGTCCACCATGCGGCGGCCGGGTGCGCGGCGTTTCGGCGGCGCCTGTTCGAGCAGGCCTTCGGGTATCGGTTCGTTCATTGCGCCTTCCCGATGCGACCCTGTTGCAGCGCCTGTACCACGGCGTCGCGCGGGCCGTCCGCCACCAGCTTGCCGTTATCCACCACGAGAATGCGGTCGACCAGCTCGAGCAGTGCGTTGCGGTGGGTGACTGCCAGCCAGGTGCGCCCCTGCACGATAGTTTCCAACTGTTTGCGCACGGCGACTTCCGAGGAGTGATCCATGGAGCCGGTGGGCTCGTCCATCAGCAGTATCGGCGGGTCGTTGATCACCGCCCGCGCCAGCGCCACGGACTTGCGCTGGCCGCCTGAGAGGGAATCGCCGCGCTCGCCGATCATCATGTCGAAACCGTGCGGGTGCCGGTTGACGAACTCCGACAGGTTGGCGATTTCCACCGCGCGCACCAGCGCCGCGTCCGATACCTGCGGGTTTGCAAGCGTGAGGTTCTCGCGCAGGCTGCCGTAAAACAGGGTGACATCCTGCGGTACGTAACCCATGCGCGAGCGCAGCTCGCTGGGGTCCAGCTGGCGCAGGTCGATACCGTCGATGAGAATGGAACCCTCGGTAGGCAGGTAAAGCCCCATCGCCAGCTTCAGCAGGGTGGACTTGCCGGAGCCGATCCGGCCGAGAATCGCCACCTTCTCGCCGGGACGAATCCTGAACGACACATCGGTCAGCGAATCGATGTCGGTCCCGGGATAGGCGAACGAGACATTCTTGAATTCGATCTCTCCGCGGAACAAATCCCGCGACAGGAACTGGGCGCCCTCCGGCCGCTCTGTCGGCTTGGACATCACGTCGTCCAAAGTCTTCAGCGCGATCTCGGCGTTGTGGAAAGACGTGATCAGGCCGGCGAGCTGGCCAAACGGCGCCATCACGCGGCTGGAGAGCATGGTGCAGGCGATCAGGCCGCCCATGCTCAGCTCTCCCGCAGTGATCAGGTAGACGCCGGTAATCACCACGAACACGGTGACCATCTGCGAACAGGTCTGGGTCACGTTGATGGTAGAGGTCGACAGCATGCGCAGCTGGATACCGACCCGGGCGAGAAATGCGGTGGTCTCCTCCCAGCGGCGCTGCATGCGCGATTCCGCGCCCATGGCCTTGATCGTGTCCAGCCCGACCAGGGACTCGATCAACGTGGCGTTGCGCATCGCCCCTGCGCGATAGGTGGTCTCCGCGAGTTCCTTCAGTTTGCCCTGTATGGACAACGCGAAACCGATCACCAGTGTCAGGCCCAGGACCAACGGTATCAGTACCGGCAACGCGATCCAGCCGATGACAGCAACGAAGATCAGGGCAAAGGGAATATCGATGATCGTGGTGATCGACGCGGAGGTGATGAAGTCCCGCACCGTCTCGAAAGAGCGCAGGTTCACCGCGTAGGAACCCACCGACGCGGGCCGGTGTTCCAGGCGGATACCCAGTACCCGCTCCATGATCTTGGCGGAGAGCTTGATATCCACCCGCCGGCTGGCAAGGTCGATAAAATAACCGCGCATGCTGCGCAGCGAGATGTCGGCGATCATCACGATAACCACGCCGGCCGCCAGCATCCACAGGGTTTCCACCGCGTGGTTGGGCACCACGCGGTCGTACACGTTCATGGTGAACAGGGGCAGTGCCAGTGCGAAAACGTTTATAAAAAACGCCGCGAGCAGCACATCCCGGTATATCGGCATGTTGGCGCGCATGGCGTCCCAGAACCAGTGACCGCGGTCGCTGGTGCCAGTGCGCGGCGCGCGCTGGTCAAAGCGGAAGCGCGGCCGGCAGACAATCGCGGTACCGGCGTAGGTGTCGATGAGATGCTCGCGGGAGACCTCCACAACCGCCTCGTTGAGTTCCGGGTAGACCACCCTGGCGGTCTCGCCGCCGGCTTCCCAGCCCATCAACAGGCAGGCGCGCTCGCCGTTAAGGATAAGCACCGCAGGCAACAGCGCAGTTTCGAGTTGTTCAAGCGGGCGGTAAACCACCCGGCTCGCCAGTCCCATACGCGATGCAGCGCGTTCGAACAGGGTCGGCGTAAGCGCCCCCTCGGTGATAGGCAAGCCACTGACCAGAGCCTCCGCAGAGCAGGGGCTGCCGTGATAACGGCACAGCGCCAGCAAGCACTGCAGCAGCGGATCATCTGCGCGGGATGTACTTTTCACTCCACTGTTCACACGGGTTCCAGTCTTGTCAGGGTTCTTGGCTTCGTCGGGAGGTTCTGTAACGCATTGAATCCACTCGATTCTCGCGAGTTCCAGAATAGGACAGCTGCGTGGGATTTACGAACCGCACAGTGAGGTCTGACTCACATTTTTGACGCCCGACCGGAAAAAATGCCAGTTATATGTAGTCGGCTGTAATCGAACGGCAGCTTCTATGGGCCCGATAATCCGGGCCGACGGATAATGTTGCCCCCTCCGCACGCCAGCTACAATGCAGCGACAGGATAAACTGTGACCCGGTTCACAGTCCTGCCCAATTCTGCGATGAGGGGGCACGATTCGCACTAAAATTGCTGCAAATCATGAAATCCACCGGCACAGGTGAGTGGGGCGAACTATGGGAAGCAAGGCACTCTTCGAGAGCAGGGAACTCGGACAGCGCGATGGGGCTTCGGATGCGCCTGCACCCAAGTACATGGGTGTGGAGCGCAGGCGCACCAATCGCCGGGTCGTAAGCGAACGGCGGACAGAAGTCCGTTTCGAGCCGGGCAAGGAAGATCGCCGCCAGAACCAGGGCCGCCGCGCCGACGACAAGACCCCGGTATTCTGGTAGCCCGCGTGTCAGGCGGTAACCGCCTCGCTGCGCCTTTCATGGAAGAGCGGCTTTTCGTGTAGCAGCGACCAGGCCGCAAACAACGTCGCACTCAGCAACAGTATCGCCCCGCCCTGGTGCGCAGCAGCCAGCGGCACCGGCACGTGCAACAGCAGCGTGCTGATTCCCAGGCAAACCTGCAGCCACACTGCCGCCAGCAGCAGCGACACCGCCAGGCCCGCCCTCCCCGACAATCCCCGCCGCCAGCTCAGGAAGGCGAAGACATGTACCAGCAGGAAAATCGCGTAAGCGAAGATGCGGTGATTGAATTGTATGGTGGTGATGTCATCGAAGGCAGACATCCACGCCGGCGTGTCAGCATACAATCCGGGCGGAATGAACGTCGTGCCCATCAGCGGCCAGGTGCTGTAGGCAAAACCGGCGCGGGTACCGGCTACCAGCCCGCCGCTGAGAATCATCAGGTAAACCAGGCCGACGAGCGTCAGCCCTGCGCTCGCCATCGGATGGCGCGTGCCCTTGTCCGGGAATAACAGGCCGAAGGCCACCCACAGCATCGACGCGTAAATAGCGACCGCCAGGCCCAGGTGCGCGGTGAGCCGGTACTGGCTGACCCGCGGGTTATCGACCAGGCCGCTCTTCACCATGTACCAGCCGAGCAGCCCCTGCATCGCACCCAGGGCAAACAGCATCCACAACTTGGGCATCACCCCCCGCGGCACCCAGCCGCGGAAGGCGAAAAACACCATCGGCACGAAAAACAGCACGCCGATCAACCTGCCCAACAGGCGGTGCAGGTACTCGAACATGAAGATGGACTTGAAACCGTGCAGGTCCATGCCCCGGTTCACCTTCTGGTACTCGGGAAACTGCTTGTACTTGTCGAAGGTCTCCTGCCACGCCTGCTCTGACAGCGGCGGGATCGCCCCCATCAGCGGCTTCCACTCGACCATGGACAATCCGGAATGAGTCAGGCGCGTCACCCCGCCGAGGATGATCATGCCGAATACCACCGCCGCACACAGCAGCAGCCAGGCAGCGATCTGGCGATCGTGGTTATTGCGGGTACGGGTCAGGGACATGCGTGTACCGCCCCGCTTCAGTCGCAGCGTTCGTACAGGGCGGCGATGCCCTGGCCGCCGCCGATGCACATGGTCGACACCGCGTAGCGGCCGCCGGTGCGCTGCAACTCGTAAATCGCCTTGACGCTGATCAGCGCCCCGGTTGCGCCCACCGGGTGGCCCAGGGAAATGCCCGAGCCGTTGGGATTCACCTTTTCCGGGTCCAGGCCCAGCTCCTTGACCACCGACAAAGCCTGCGCGGCGAAGGCCTCGTTGCACTCCCAGATATCCACGTCCTCGATGGCGACACCGGTGCGCTCCATCAGTTGGCGCACCGCCGGGGCGGGGCCGATGCCCATGATGGAAGGATCGACACCCGCCAGCGAATAGCCCAGCAACCGCGCCATCGGCTTGAGACCGCGGGCCTCGGCAGCTGCCCGATCCATCAGCACCAGCGCCGCCGCTGCATCGTTGATACCGGAGGCGTTGGCCGGGGTTACCGTGCCGTCCTTCTTGAAGGCCGGACGCAGGCCCGCCATGTCAGCCGCGGTCGCGTCGAAGCGCACGTGCTCGTCCTGTTCGTAGACCACCATACCCTTGCGGGTCTTCACCTCGATCGGCAGGATCTGGCCGGCGAAGCGGCCCTCCTCGATGGCGCGCTGGGCGCGACGGTGGCTCTCGGCGGCCAGCTCGTCCTGCTGCTCGCGGCTGATCTGGTACTGCTCGGAAAGATTCTCCGCGGTGACACCCATGTGGTAATCGTTGAACGGGCAGGTCAGCGCCCCGGTCAGGGCGTCTTCCATGACGGCATCGCCCATGCGCGCGCCGAAGCGGGCCTTGGGCAGCCAGTAGGGTACGCGGCTCATCGATTCGGCGCCGCCGGCAACCGCTGCCTCGCAGTCGCCCAGCAGGATCATCTGCGCGGCGGAAATAACCGCCTGCAGGCCGGAACCGCACAGGCGGTTGACCGTCATCGCCGGCACCTCGATGGGCAGTCCGCCCTTGAGCGCGGCCACCCTGCCCATGTACATGTCACGGCGGTCGCTGTGCAGGACGTTGCCGAACACGCAGTGGCCGATATCGCCCCCGGACAGGCCAGAGCGCTTGAGCGCCTCGGCGACCACTCGACCCGCCAGTTCGGTCGGCGGCAGGTCCTTCAGGGCTCCGCCGAAGTCGGCCACGGCGGTACGCACGCCACTCAGGATTACTACTTCGCGTTCACTCATTGCACATCTCCGCTATCTGGGCTGCCCCGGGCAGCACCGGCCATGGGGTGGGGATCGGGGGGCAGGCAACTTTACCAGAAGCGCGGCGCAAATTCAGGCCCGCAGGCGGGCCGCGACGGGCGCTGGCGGGGCCGGCGGGCATCGCGTAGACTGCGCCTCCCGCGCTACTTCACACGCTTCTTTATGTCCCTGCTCCGACTCGACAAGGCCTCGCTTCACTACGGCACCCACATCCTGCTGGACGGCGTCGACCTGACGCTGGACCGCGGCGACCGCCTCGGCCTGCTGGGCCGCAACGGCGCCGGCAAAAGTACCCTGCTGCGGGTGCTGTCCGGCGAGCAGGCCATCGAGGACGGCGAGCGCTGGCTGCGGCCCGGCACCCGTATCGCCCGCCTCGAACAGGACCTGCCGGCGGCACAGGCGCAATCGGTATACGACGTCGTCGCCGGCGCCCTGGAGGAGGCCGGCGCCCTGCTCGCCCGCTACCACCAGTTGCTGCACGAGGGCGACATGGACGCCCTGGCCGAAGTGCAGCACCGGCTGGAGGCAGTGGACGGATGGAACCTGCAAACCCGGGTGGAAACGGTGCTGAGCCGCCTGGAGCTGCCCGCGGATACGCCCATGTCGGAACTCTCCGGCGGCTGGCGGCGGCGCGTGGCGCTGGCCCGAGCGCTGGTGGTCGAGCCGGATATCCTGCTGCTGGACGAGCCCACCAACCACCTGGACATTCCCGCGATCGCCTGGCTTGAGGAACAACTGCGCAGCTTCCAGGGCTGCCTGGTGCTGATCACCCACGACCGCCGCTTCCTGCAGAATGTCGCCAACGAGATCGCCGAGCTGGATCGCGGCCACCTCGACGTCTGGCGCGGCGACTACCGCGGCTTCCTGCGCTACCGCGAGGAGGTACTCGCGGCCGAGGAGCGCGCCAACGAATTGTTCGACAAGAAACTCGCCCAGGAGGAGGTGTGGATTCGCCAGGGCATCAAGGCCCGGCGCACCCGCAACGAGGGCCGGGTGCGGGCGCTCAGGGCCATGCGCGAGGAGCGCTCCCAGCGCCGCGCGCGCACCGGCCGCGCCGACTTCGCCGTGGACAGCGCGGATCGCTCCGGCAAGGTGGTGGCGGAACTCGAACACGTCAGCCAGCGCTACGGCGACAAGGTGATCCTGCGCGACTTCTCCACGGTGATCCAGCGCGGCGACCGCATCGGCATCGTCGGCGCCAACGGCGCGGGCAAATCCACGCTGGTGAAAATTCTGCTGGGAGAAATCACCCCCGACGAAGGCAAGGTCAAACTCGGCACCAAACTGGAAGTCGCCTACTCGGACCAGCTGCGCGGCGCGCTGGACCCGGAGAAAAACCTGATCGACAACGTCTGCGGCGGCCAGGAGTTCATCGAGACAGGCGGCAAGCGCCGCCACGCCATCAGCTACCTCGGCGACTTCCTGTTCGGCCCGGAGCGTACGCGCACGCCAGTGAAGGCGCTCTCCGGCGGCGAACAGAACCGCGCGGTACTGGCGCGGCTGTTCAGCAGGCCGGCCAACCTGCTGGTGCTGGACGAGCCGACCAACGACCTCGATATCGAAACGCTCGAGTTGCTGGAGGAAATCCTGCTCAACTTCGACGGCACGGTAATCCTGGTGAGCCACGACCGGGAGTTCATGGACAACGTCGTCACCAGCCTGCTGGTACTGCCCGGCGACGGCAGCGTCGATGAACAGGCCGGCGGCTACAGCGACTGGGAAGCGCGCGGCGGCCGCCTCGGCGAGGCCATCCAGCCGGCGAAGGAAAAAGCCCCCGAAAAACCGGCCCCGTCCAAAACTCCCGCTGAGCCCAGGCCTGCCTCGAAATCGAAGAAGCTCTCCTACAAGGACCAGCGCGAGCTCGAAGCGCTGCCGGCGCGCATCGAGGAACTGGAGCAGCGGCAGGGAGAACTGGAGGCGCTCATCGCCAGCCCCGACTTTTACCAGGGCGACCACACCGAAGTGGAGCGCGTCACAAACGAACTCGCGGAGACCCAGGCAGCCCTGGAACATGCCTTCGAACGCTGGGCCGAGCTCGAATAACGAGGCGATTGGGCTAGAATCCTTCGAGCCCCCTGCAAGGAGCAGTCAATGCCCAAGCCACTCAAAGGATTGATCGCCTCGCTCACCTTTCTTCTGCTGGCGCCCACCCTGGCGAACGCCGCCGAAATCTACAAATGGGTAGACGAGCAGGGCAACGTCCACTTCGGCGACAAGCCGAAAGACCCCGCGCAGGCCAGCAAGGCCGAGAGCGTGGAAGTGAACGAAGCCTATCGCCCGGAGACTCTCAGCGACGAAGAAGTGGAAACGCGGCGCCGCGAACAGGCGGCGCAGCTCGACTACAACGCCGAGCGACGCCGGGAAGAGAAACAGCAGGCGGAACAAACCCGCGCCGAGCAGGAAAAACAGCACCAGGAAAAATGCGCCTGGTACGCGAAAAAGATCAGTGACCTTACCGAGGTGTACCTGGTCAACGGCCGGCCGACGATCACCGTCATCGTCGACGAAAACGGCAAGGAGATGACCTCCAGGGAGCAGGCGGCCCTGGCGGACAAGCTCCGCTCGGAAGCCGCGGCCGCGGGCTGCAAACCCTCCGCAAGCTGACTGAAAGCGCCTGGGCAGCTGGCGGAAGCCGCTAGAGGACCGCTGCTACCGCCCGCGCCAGGTAATCCACATTGCCGGCATTCACCCCCGCGACATTGATCCGCGAAGAGTCCAGCATGTACACGCTGTGCTCCCGGCGCAGCTTCACCGCCTGCTCGGCCGTCAGGCCGAGGAAGGAAAACATGCCCTTCTCGCTTTCGATAAAGGCGTAATCGGCTCCGGTCGCTTCTTCCAGCTTCTGCCGCAGTTGCGAGCGCAGGCCGTTGATGCGCGTGCACATCTGTACCACTTCGCGCCGCCACAACTCCCCCAACGCGCCGTCAGAGAGAATTCGCCCGGCGATAATCGCCCCATGGGCTGGCGGCATGGAGTAGCAGCGGCGCGCGGCGGCGAGGGCGTGACCGGTGGTCGTCGCAGCGTGGGCGGCATCCTTGCAAACGAACAAGGCCGCCCCGGTGCGCTCGCGGTACAGGCCCATGTTCTTCGAACAGGACGCGGCGACGATCACCTCCGGCAGGCGCTCGACCAGCAGGCGCAGGCCCGCCGCATCCTCCTCCAGGCCATCGCCCAGGCCCTGGTAGGCGATATCGACAAACGGGGTGAAACCCTGCGTTTGCGCCATGCGCGCAATCTCGCTCCACTGCTCCAGGGTGAGATCGGCGCCACAGGGATTGTGGCAGCAGCCGTGCAGCAACACTGCATCACCGGCACGCGCGTGTTTGAGGTCTTCCACCATGCCGGCGAAATCCACGCCGTGGCTTGCCGGTTCGTAGTAGCGGTAGGTGGCGAACTCCAGGCCTACGCTGCCCAGCAGCGGGATGTGTACCGGCCAGGTCGGGTCGCTCACCCACACCCGCGCCGAGGGCGAGGCGGCACGCAGCACTTCCGCGCCGATACGCAGCGCACCGCAGCCGCCTGGAGTCTGCACACTGCTGACCAGGCCGTCGCCCAGGCGCGAGTTACCCTCGCCGAGCACCAGCTTGCGCATGCCCTCGTTGAACGCGGCGTCGCCCGCTGGCGGCATGTAGACCTTGGTGGTTTCCTCCTCGACCAGCGCCCGCTGTGCGCGCTGCACTGCTTCGAATACCGGGCACAGGCCGTTGTCGTCCATGTAGACGCCGAGGGTCAGGTCCACTTTCTCCGGGTTGCCGTCCGCGCGCGCTTCGGCGGCAAGGCCGAGCACCGGGTCCGAGGGCAGGGTTTCAAGTCGTTCGAACATCACGATTTCCTTGTATTCAGATTTCCGCCAGCAGCGTGGTGAGGAAGCGCCAGAACGGCGGTACCGTGTCGATTTGCAGGCGCTCCGTCGGCGAGTGTGCGCCGCGGATGGTCGGGCCGAAAGAGAGGATATCCAGGTCGGGTTTCTTCCCCTTGAGGATGCCGCACTCCAGGCCCGCGTGAATCGCCTTCACCGCGGGGCGCTCGCCAAACATGCGCTGGTGCAGCTGGCTGGCCCGCTCCAGCAGGGCACTGTCGAAGTCAGGCTTCCAGCCGGGATAGGCGGAGTCTTCCTCAGCCTCCAGGTCGAAGGCGCGGCCCAGCGCCAACAGGGTGTGCCTGAGGGGGAGTGATTGCCCCTCGTCGAAATAGCGGTAACTGGTCTCGACGAACAGTTCGCCATCGCGCAGGTCGACCCTCGCCAGGTTGACGCTGAGATCGACGAGGTCGGCGGGCTGTTCCAGGCTGTAGGCCTGCGCGCCGTGGGGCAGCAGCGCAATCAGGTCGAGCAGGCGCCGGCTGTCGATTTCATCCAGCGCGGTGTCCAAGCTCGCATCTTCGAGTGTCAGGGCGAGTCCCGCGTCCACCGCCGGCAGGTAGGCCAGCCAGCGCTCGCGCAGCTGTTCCAGCCGCGCCCGCAATTGCTCCCCCTCCCCCGCTGCACAGGCAAATTTCACGCTGCCCTCGCGCGGGATGACATTGTGTGCCAGCCCGGCGTCGAAAGCCGCGATGCGCAGCCCGGCAATTCCGCCGAGCGCCTCGGCGAGCAGTTTGACGGCATTGCCCAGTTGCTCGTGGATCTGCACGCCCGAGTGGCCACCGGATAACCCGCGCAACACCAGCTCAAAGTGGTCACATGCCGGTTCCACTGGTTCGGTGGCGAAACTGCGGGAAAAATTGATCGTAGTGCCGCCTGCGCAGCCGACGAACAGCTCCTGCCAGTCCTCGGTATCGAGGTTGAGCATCAGCGCGCCGCTGAGCATGCCGGCGTCGAGGTTGAGCGCGCCGCCCAGGCCAGTCTCCTCGTCCACGGTAAGCAGTAGTTCCAGCGGCGGGCGGGCGACGTCGTCGTCGGTCATCAGGGCGGTGGCGGCGGCGCAACCGATGCCGTTGTCCGCGCCAAGGGTGGTGTCGGTGGCGCTGACCCAGCCGTCCGCCACGCGCAGGTCGAGGGGGTCGCGGTTGAAGTCGTGGCCGCTCTCCGCGGTCTTTACGGTAACCATGTCCAGGTGATTCTGGATGACCACCGTGGGCCGGTCCTCGCGCCCCGCTGACGCCGGCACATAGATGACCAGGTTGCCTGCCTCATCCATGCGGTGGCGCAGGCCGCGCTGGTCCGCGAGGCCGACCAGGTAGTCCCGCACCTGCGCCTCACGCTTCGAGGGCCGCGGAATCTGGGTAATGCGGTAAAAATGCTCCCAGAGGTGCTCCGGTTCGGTGGGGAAATTTTCGGGTTTCATGACAGCATCAGGGGCTCGGTCTCGCGGGGCCTGCATTATAGCGCTGCGGGTGATTTTTCACAGAAATCCGGGGTATTTTTTACGCCCATTCAGCCCGGTGAGCTTCTACACTCATGGCAGGTACACCTTTTATGCAGTGAGTCTGTTATGAAGCGCATGGATGACGGCAAAGTCAGCCTCGTAGAGTTCCTCTCCAGCATCAAGTTTTCCCGCCGCGCCAACGCGGCCGAGGAAACCTCGGAGATGGAGCGCTTCGCCACCTTCGACCAGCAGGTGCGCCCGGCGCGCCTGCGCAGCCGCGAAGACCGGCTGCTGGTCCGCAGCGCCAACTGATCCCGGCGGGGATCTCGCCCGGATTTGTAGGAGCCCGCTACGCGGGTGATCGCGCGCGGGGCGAGCGCCGCGGACAAACATGGTAGAATCGCCTCCCCGGAAATCACCTCCGGGCGCGGGCACCTTATTTCTCGCGCCCGTAAAACGACCATGAGCAACTCGCGCGACACCATCTACGCAGACCCCGTGCAAGCGACAGGCCTGTTCGCCTTCGACGCCCGCGTGGCCGACGTCTTCCCGGACATGATCCAGCGCTCGGTGCCCGGCTACGCCACCATCGTCGCCATGACCGGTTTGCTGGCGCAACGTTTTGCCGCCCCCGGGAGCACACTCTACGACCTGGGCTGTTCACTCGGCGCATCCACGCTCGCGATGCGCGACAACCTCAGCGCAGACGGCTGTCGCATCGTCAGCGTGGACAACTCGCAGGCGATGCTGGAGCGCTGCCAGCAACTGGTGGACGCGGATGGCGGCTCGACCCCGGTGGAACTGGTTTGCGCCGACCTCGTCGATGTCCCCATCGAGAACGCCTCGGTGGTGGTGCTCAATTTCACCCTGCAGTTCGTGCCGCAGGCGCAGCGCGATGCGGTGATCCGGCGTATCTGCGAGGGCCTGCGCCCCGGCGGCATCATGGTGCTTTCGGAAAAGGTCATCTTCGAGGACCCGCACCTCGATGCGCTGAATATCGACCTGCACCACGAATTCAAGCGCGCCAACGGCTACAGCGACCTCGAAATCGCCCAGAAGCGGGCGGCGCTGGAGAACGTGCTGGTACCCGAGAGCCTCGCGCACCATCGCGAACGCATCCGCAACGCGGGCTTCAGCGCCTGCGATGTCTGGTTCCAGTGCTTTAATTTCGCATCGCTGATCGCACTGAAATGATCGACTACCAGCCGCTGATCGAGCGCTGGGGCGAAGGCGAACTGGCGCGCTGGGCACAGCTCCTGCCACAGCAAATCGAGGCCGGGCTTTCGGCGCAACGCCACGGCGACCTGCCGCGCTGGCTCTCGGCCCTCGATGCGCTGCCGGATATCCCGGTAACCGCCGTACAACTCGACAGCGGCCGGGTGGGCGCGAGTACCGCCCAGGCGCTGGATGAAACTGCGCTGGCGGCGCTGCGCGAAACCCTCATGGGCCTTCACCCCTGGCGCAAGGGACCCTTCGAACTGTTCGGCCTGCATATCGACACCGAGTGGCGCTCCGACTGGAAGTGGGAGCGGTTGCGCGAGGGCATTTCCAGCCTGCAGGGCAGGCGCGTACTGGATGTCGGCTGCGGCAACGGCTATCACTGCTGGCGCATGCTCGGCGCGGGCGCGGCCGAGGTTATCGGCATAGACCCCACGCCCCTGTTCTGCGTGCAGTTCTGGGCACTGCAGAAGTACCTACAGCGGCCTGAAGCCTGGCAACTACCGGTCGGCATCGAACACGTACCGGACAAGCTGCACGCCTTCGACACGGTGTTCTCGATGGGCGTGCTCTACCACCGCCGCTCCCCGCTGGATCACCTGCTGGCCCTGCGCGAGTGCCTGCGCCCGGGCGGCGAACTGGTGCTGGAAACCCTGGTCATCGAGGGCGGCGAAGGTGCCACCCTGGTGCCGGAGGGGCGCTATTCGCGAATGGGCAACGTGTGGTTCCTGCCGAGTTGCCCGACCCTGCTGGGCTGGCTGCGCAAGCTGGGATTTCGCGAACCGCGTGTCGTGTCGGAGGAGGTCACCAGCACTGACGAACAGCGCGCCACGCCGTGGATGACCTTCCACTCCCTGGCCAACTTTCTCGACCCCGCGGACCCGGCAAAAACCATCGAGGGCTACCCCGCCCCGCGCCGCGCCGTCGTGGTGGCACAGGCACCGGCGGGCTGAAACGTGGCGTCTGTACTCTCCCCGGCATGAGGGCTAAACTTGTGCGCCTTTGCCAGCGGAAGCCCCGGCCACAGCGCCGCGCCACCGCCAGGTCCACTGATTTGAGGAGCAGCCCTTGGCTTCCGCATTGCAGCAGCAGCTAGCGCTTCTGTCCCTGCCAGAACAGCAATACCTGTTGCGCGGCATCAGCCGCGGTATCGAGAAAGAAAGCCTGCGCGTCACACCGCAGGGACGACTGGCGCAAACCCCGCACCCGGAAGGGCTGGGTTCGGCGCTGACGAACGCGTGGATCACCACGGACTTTTCCGAAGCCCTGCTCGAATTCATCACGCCGGTCAGCAGCGTGATCGACGACAGCCTGCAACAACTCGACGATATTCACCGCTACGTCTACAGCCAGCTGAAAGACGAAATGCTGTGGTCGGCCTCCATGCCCTGCGTGATGGGCGAGGACTCGGAAGTGCCGGTAGCGCGCTATGGCACGTCCAATGTCGCGCGCATGAAAACCATCTATCGCTACGGCCTGGGACATCGTTACGGCCGGGTGATGCAGACTATCTCCGGCATTCACTACAACTTTTCCATGCCGCTGCCATTCTGGGACGCGGCGTGGGAGAGCGCGGGCCGGCCCGGCGAATTGCGCGAATACATCAGCGAGCGCTACCTGGGCCTGATCCGCAATTTCCGCCGCTATGTTTGGCTGCTCGTCTACCTGTTCGGCGCGTCGCCCGCCCTCTGCGCCAGCTTCCTGCGCGGGCACGACGGCCACGGCCTGGAGCCGTTCGCGGGCCGCCCGGACACACTGCACCTGCCCTACGCCACCTCGCTGCGCATGGGCGACCTCGGTTACAACAGTGAAGCCCAGAAAAACCTCCGCGTGTGCTACAACTCGCTGCCCAACTACGTCGAGACCCTGCGCAAGGCAATCAAGCAGCCCTATCCGGACTACGCCAGCTTCAGTTGCGGCGGCGACGGCGAGTACCAGCAGCTGAACGACAGCCTGTTGCAGATCGAAAACGAATTCTACAGCCCGATCCGGCCCAAGCGGGTGGCGCGCTCCGGCGAGACGCCCCTGCACGCGCTCACCGAGCGCGGCATCGAATACATCGAAGTGCGCTGCGTCGACGTCAACCCCTTCCACCCGCTGGGGCTGCACGCCGAGCAGATCCGTTTCATGGACAGTTTCCTGCTCTACTGCCTGCTCAAGGACAGCCCGGCCTGCGACGAGTCCGAGCAGGACTGCATTGCCAACAACCTGCTGGCGGTGGTCAACCGCGGCCGCGAGCCCGGGATCGAACTGTCCCGGACCAGCGGCATGCAGCCCATGACCCAATGGGCCAACGAGATCCTGGACGGTATCGCTGAAGTGACCGAAGCGCTGGACCAGGCTCACGCCTCGACCCGCTATGGGGAGAGCCTGGAACAACAGCGTGCCCGGGTGGCGAATCCCGACCTGACACCCTCCGCCCGCGTGTTGAAGGAGATGCGCGAACGCGAAGAGCCGTTCTTCGCCCTGGGGCTGCGCTACAGCAAGCACTGGGCACGCACCTTCAGGGACAACCCGCTGCCGGCGGACAAGGTCGCGCTGTTCGCCCAGGAAGCCCAGCGCTCGCTGCAGGCCCAGGCAGCCGTGGAAGCGGCCGACGACATCAGCTTTGAACAGTACCTGGCGGAGTTCTACGGCCAGTACGATTCGCTGCCGGGCATTTGAATTATCTCGCGCACTTCCACCTGGCCTGGCCGGACCCGCAACTGCTCGCCGGCGCACTCGAGGGCGATTACCGCAAGGGGCTGCTGCGCGGCGAGCTGCCCGCCCGCATCGAGGCCGGCGTCAGGCTGCATCGCGCCATCGACGGCTACACCGACAACCACCCGGTCATCGTGGAACTGCGGCGCCGCTTTCCGACGGAAATGCGGCGCTACGCCGGCATTCTCATAGACCTGAGCTTCGACCACTTCCTGAGCCGCCACTGGCAGCAGTTCTCCAGCCTGCCGGAACCCGAGTTCCGCCAGGGCGTGTACCGCTGCCTGCAGGAATACGAGGCCCACCTGAGCCCGGCGGCGCAGCGCATGGCCCGGCGCATGGCGCAGGTCGACCTGCTGGCCCACTACGCCCGCTGGGACACCGTGCCGGACGGCGCCGCGCGGGTCGGCGAGCGCCTGCGCCGCGGCAACCCGCTGCGGGATACCCGGGCGCTGCTGGCCCGGGAGCGGCAGCCGCTGGAAGCCGCTTTCCTCGATTTTTACCCGGATCTGGTGGCGTTTGCGCGGGCTGCGGGCAGCGATTGAACTATCCCGGCGACGCGCCTTCGAACTCTACCGAATCGTCTTGAACCACCCCTGAAAAGCACCTACCGTATGTCGCTGGATAACAAGGACCCATTACTCATGACGCACACCTTTTCACCCCGTGTCGTTTTCGCCGCCATCGCCCTGCTGTGCGCGGTCTCCATGGCCTTCGCCTACTTCTTCCTGCAACAATACCTGGGACTGGCCCCCTGCCCCCTGTGCATGAGCCAGCGGGTATTCATCGTCGCCTGTGGCGTGTTCGCCCTCATCGGCTTCCTGCACAACCCGGGCGGCGTGGGCATCCGGGTGTACGGCGCGCTGTGCACCCTCAGCGCGGTGCTCGGCGGCGCGGTCGCGGGTCGGCATATCTGGCTCCAGCACCTGCCCCCGGACCAGGTGCCCGCCTGTGGCCCGAGCCTGGAATACATTCTCGAAACCCTGCCCTTCGGCCAGGCCCTGGAACTGATCCTGATGGGCGACGGCAACTGTGCCGAGAAGGCCTGGACCTTTGCCGGTCTCAGCATTCCCGAACAGACATTACTGGTGTTTATCGTGGCTGCGTCGCTCAGCCTGTGGCAGACTCTGAGGAGTTATCCCCGGAGTGCCTGATATGCCGTTCAGCAAACGCGAGCCCCGCCAGCAGTTCGAGGTCGTCGAGGAGATACTCACCACATGGTTGCGGGACCGGCGCACGCTGGTCTCCCGCTACACCGAAATCGCTGTTACCGCCCGCAACCACCGCGGCCAGGGCCTGGACGGCCTGCAGCGGGAGTTGTGCGAGTCGCTGGTCGACTACGTCTCAGCGGGACATTTCGAGGTTTACCTGGAATTGCTGGAAGAGGCCGAGAGCTTCGGCGACGGCAGCGGCGACCTGGCCCGCGAGATCATGCCCGCGATCGGCGATACCACCGAGTTCATTCTCGCCTACGAAGAGAAATACACCGCGGACACGCGGGATACAGTCAACCTGGAGAGGGATCTCTCCGCCCTGGGAGAAATGCTGGAGTCCAGGTTCACGTTTGAAGACCGGCTGATCGCCGGCCTGCACTACTGCCACCGGCGCCAGTTGAACTGACGCCGGGGCAATCGCTTAAGAGAACTGCTTACTTCTTGTCGCTGGCAGCGGCATCGCCCTTGGCGTCAGCGGCGTCATCGCCCTTTTCCTGACTGGGGATGGAGACCAGTTCCACTTCGAAGATCAGTGCGGCGTTGGGGCCAATCACCTGACCTGCGCCACCGGCGCCGTATGCCAGTTCCGGCGGAATAAACAGCTTCCACTTGGAGCCGACCGGCATCAGTTGCAGCGCTTCGGTCCAGCCGGGGATCACCTGGCCGACGCCGAAGGTCACGGTCTTGCCGCGCTTGTAGGAGGAGTCGAACTCGGTGCCGTCGACCAGCGTGCCGCGGTAGTGCACTTCGACGGTATCGTCCGGGCCGGGCTTGGGACCGGTGCCCTCGGTGATGATCTCGTACTGCAGCCCGCTGTCGGTGGTCACTACGCCTTCGCGCGCCTTGTTCTGCTCGAGGAAAGCGGTCGAAGCGGCTTCATTGGTCTGCGCCAGCTTGTCGTGTTCCGCCTGCTGCTCGGCCACCATTTTTTCCTGGTAGGCCTTGATCTCGGCATTGATCTCGTCGGAGGTCATCTTGCCTTCGCCACCGCCGACACCGTCGCTGAAGCCGGCGACGAATGCATCGAGGTCGATTTTCATTCCGTCCTGGCTCATGCGCTGGCCGAGGTTATAGGCGATGCCGTAGCTCAGGCGTTGCTCTGAACTCTCGAGTGCAACCGGGGCCGCGGCCTTCTTCGACTCTCCCGTATCCGTAGCCTGCTGGTTACAAGCCTGCAGGCTGACCAGCCCGACAAGGGCGAGCGGCAATGCGAACTTCTTCATATAGCGGTTCCATTATTGGTGAAATGACAGGCGCACACGCGCCATGAAAATAAGCGCACACTGCGTTTCCCACCTGTCTGCACAGACGTTCCCGCAGGAGCGTGTGCCAGCGAAAAACAGCGAGGGAAAGGCGGTGCCCGCAGTGGCTGCCCAGTGTACTACCGGCCTGATACCGTTACCACCCCGCGGGGTGGGCGGCCGGCCCGGCGCACCGGGCGCTGGTTATGACCATCGCCGACGAGTAAAATTCGCCGCCTTATGATTATTCTTCGCGACATTGAATTGCGCCGCGGCAGCAAGCAACTGCTGTGCGATGCCGAGCTCACCATCCAGCCGGGCCAGAGTATCGCCCTGATCGGCGCCAACGGATCGGGCAAGTCCAGCCTGCTGGCCCTGCTGCTGGGTGAACTGGCCGCCGACAAGGGCGAGGTCGAGGGTCTGGACTCGCTGCGCCTGGCGCACATGGCGCAGGAGGTGGAAGCCACCGGGCTGCCCGCGGCGGAGTATGTCTGGCGCGGCGACACCGAACTTGCCGCGCTGATGGACAGGCTGGCGGTGCTGGAAGCAGCGCAGGATTTCGAAGCGTCTGCACCCCTGCACAGCCAGCTGGAAACCATCGATGGCTACAGTGCGCCACGGCGTGCCGAGCGGCTGCTGCAGGGCCTGGGTTTTGCCCCGGATGCGGGCGGGCGCGCGGTGAGCGAGTTCTCCGGTGGCTGGCGTATCCGCCTGAACCTGGCACGCGCGCTGATGGCGCCATCGGACCTGCTGTTGCTGGACGAACCCACCAACCACCTCGACCTCGACGCCACCCTCTGGCTGCAGCAGTGGCTGCAGCAGTACGCCGGCACCCTGCTGATGATCTCCCACGACCGCGATTTCATCGACGCCACCTGCGAGCGCATCGTACACATCGAGGCGGGCCGGCTGGTCAGCTATAAAGGCAACTACAGCCAGTTCGAGGCCCAGCGCGCCGAGCGCCTGGCCAACCAGCAGGCGGCCTTCGAGAAACAGCAGCGACGCATGCAGGAGATCGACAGCTTCGTGCGCCGCTTCCGCTACAAGGCGACCAAGGCGAAACAGGCCCAGAGCCGGCTGAAGGAACTGGAGCGCATGCAGGAGGTGGCGCCCGCCCACTTCGACTCGCCCTTCGACTTCAGATTTCCCGAGCCGGAAAAATCCAGCGACCCGCTGCTGCGCATGGACGGGGCCAGCCTGGGCTATGACGGCAAGGCGATACTGACGGGCGTGGAGTTGCAGCTGCGCCCCGGCAGCCGCTGCGGCCTGCTGGGTCGCAACGGCGCCGGCAAGTCCACCCTGCTCAAGTCGCTGGTCGGCGACCTGCCGCTGCTCGCCGGCAGCCTCACCCCGGGCGAGCACTGCCGTATCGGTTATTTCGACCAGCAGCAGCTGGAGGCACTGGACATGGACGCCAGCCCGGCCCTGCACCTGCAGCGCCTGCGCCCGGCGGCGCGCGACCAGGAAGTCCTCGACTTCCTCGGCGGCTTCGACTTCCGCGGCACCGTGGCCACCTCGAAGGTAGCGCCGCTGTCGGGCGGCGAGAAGGCCCGGCTGGCGCTTGCCATGGTGGTCTGGCAGCGCCCCAACCTGCTGGTGCTGGACGAGCCGACCAACCACCTCGACCTGGAAATGCGCCACGCGATGGAGATGGCCCTGCAGGAGTACAGCGGCGCAGTGGTGCTGGTCAGCCACGACCGCCACCTGCTGCGCAATTGCGTCGACGAGCTGCTGCTGGTCCACGACGGCAGGGTGGACGGCTACGAGCAGGATCTCGCGGCCTACGAGACCTGGGTCTCCGGCAGCTTTCGCGGTGACGCCCCGACGCCGCAGGCGAGCGGCAACAGCCTTGAAGCCGGCGACCGCTCCCGCCGCGAAAAACGCCAGCAGGCCGCAGCGCAGCGCGAGCGCATCCGACCCCTGCAGAAAGCCATTGTCGCGGCGGAGCAATCCATGGCGCGGCTGGAGCAGGACCTGGGCGGCCTGCAGGCGCAGCTCGCCGACACCGGCCTGTACGAGGAATCGCGCCGCGATGAACTCGGAAAGCTCCTGCGCAGGGAGGGCGAGCTGAAACAGGAGCTCGCAGCGCTGGAAGACAGCTGGCTGGCGTCACAGGCCGAGCTGGAGGAACTGCAGGCCGCCCAGGGCTAGCGAAGCAGCGCAAGATCCGGGTTGGCTGGCACAGGGGCGAAGCCGATACTGGCAGCCATCGTCAGACAGGGAGTAGGCCGTCGTGCCAGAGCAGGATTACCAGCGGGTGGAAAAGGCCATCCACTTTCTCGTCGCCAACGCAGCGAGGCAACCGTCACTGGAAGAGGTGGCCGCCGAGGTAAGCCTCAGCCCCTTCCATTTCCAGCGCATGTTCTCCCGCTGGGCGGGCACCACACCCAAGCGATTTTTACAGGTGCTGACACTGGAGCACGGCAAGCGCCTGCTCGAGGATTCGCAGCCACTGCTTGAGGCGGCATACACCCTCGGCCTGTCCGGCAGCTCGCGGCTGCACGATCACTTCGTGCAGCTGCAGGCCATCACCCCGGGACAGCACGGCAGCGGCGGACGCGGCCTGCTGATCGAGTACGGCGTTCACGAGACCCCCTTCGGCTCGATGCTGCTGGCTGCGACGCCGCGCGGCATCTGCCGGGCGGCTTTCCTCGACTACGATTCACTGGAGAGCCAACTGGAGGAATTGCAGGCCAGCTGGCCACATGCACGGCTCCAGCGGGCGCAGGCACGCACCTCGGCGCTGGTGGACTCGATCTTCACCGGGCGCCAGGAACGGGAGGACAGGCCGCTTTCGCTGCTGGTGACGGGCACCAACTTCCAGGTCGCGGTGTGGCGCGCGCTGCTGGAGATTCCCGAGGGTGCGGTCACCACTTACGGCGAGCTGGCGAAACGCCTGGGGCGCCCGGGCGCCGGCAGGGCTGTCGGCAACGCGATCGGCGCCAACCCGGTGGCGTTCCTGATTCCCTGTCACCGCGTCATTCGCGAGAGCGGCGCCCTCGGCGGCTACCGCTGGGGAGCCGGGCGCAAGCAGGCGATACAGGCCTGGGAACGATTGCGGGCCGCCGATCCGGCGTGAGTGGCGGGAGACAGAAGCTTGCAGCTGTCTCCCCACTATCAATCCAGGAACAGCGCCAGTTTCGCCGGTCGCGCCAGCCGCTTGATACCGGCCTCGCGCTGCAGCGCGGCCCCGCGATCCGTCGCCGGCTCCGCCCAGACCACGGCGACCGGGCGGCGCCCGCGCGTGTAACGTGGCCCGCCGGCCAGTTCGCCGTTGTGCTGGCGCAGCCGGCGATCGAGGTCTCTCGCTATCCCCGTATACAGCGTCCCGTCCGCGCACTGCAGCATGTACACCGTCCAGGCGGGAGCCGCCATCTGTTGCCTCCGGTTATAGCGCTATGCCGAAAAACTCTAGCGCGCAACTTGTACGCACTCAAGCCGGTGGTATCATTGCTTCCTTCACAACTTGCGGCATTCGCGCCGCAATCATGAACGGAGAACAACATGTCAGACAAGATTGTACACGTCAGCGACGCCACCTTTGACACAGAGGTGCTGAGCGCGGACGTGCCTGTGCTGGTGGACTTCTGGGCGGAGTGGTGCGGCCCCTGCAAAATGATCGCGCCCGTCCTGGATGAAATCGCCGACGAGTACGACGGCAAACTGAAAGTGGTCAAAGTGGACGTGGACGCCAACCCGGAAATTCCGCCGAAGTTCGGCATTCGCGGCATCCCGACCCTGATCCTCTTCAAGGGCGGCAGCGCCGAGGCCACCAAGGTCGGCGCACTGTCCAAGACCCAGCTTTCCGAATTCATCAAGGAAATGGTCTAACCCCTCACCCGTCGTAGGAGCGCGCTCTGCGCGCGATCACCGGAACCGCCAAATCGGAATCGCCCCGGTCCGTGCTCGGGCGTAGCGGGCTCCTGCGATCATCCCTCCCTGTAGGAGCGCGCTCCGCGCGCGATCGCCCGCGTAGCGGGATCCTACAGCGATCGCATTTAAAGCAAATTATCGGTAGACGACCACCACGGGCCGTGCTAAATTTCCGTCAGATGCACGCCCCTGTGCACCGATAATAACTCTGATCTTCAACTACACAGCTTCATCCAGCCGGTCCGCGCTTGCGTGCCGTGCCCGTTGAATCCATCCCCGCAAGACTAACTCACACCTGTTTATTACTATCTATGAACCTTACCGACCTGAAAACCAAATCCACCCAGGAATTGATCGATATCGCCAAAGAGATGGGCCTCGAGAACATGGCCCGCTCGCGCAAGCAGGACATCATTTTCGCGATTCTCAAGCGCCACGCAAAAGGCGGTGAGGACATCTACGGCGACGGCGTACTGGAAATCCTGCAGGATGGTTTCGGCTTTCTGCGCAGCGCGGACAGTTCCTACCTGGCGGGCCCGGACGACATCTATGTCTCCCCCAGCCAGATTCGCCGCTTCAACCTGCGCACCGGCGACACCATTTCCGGCAAGATCCGCCCGCCCAAGGACAGCGAGCGCTACTTCGCCCTGCTCAAGGTGGGCGAGGTCAACTTCAACAAGCCGGAAAACTCCAAGAGCAAGATACTCTTCGAGAACCTGACGCCGCTGTTCCCGAACGAGCGCCTGACCCTGGAAAAGGGCAACGGCAGTTCCGAGGACCTGACCGGCCGCATCATCGACCTGGTAGCGCCCATCGGCAAGGGCCAGCGCGGCCTGCTGGTGGCACCGCCCAAGGCGGGCAAGACCATCATGATGCAGAACATCGCCCAGGCGATTATCACCAACAACCCCGAGTGCTACGTTATCGTCCTGCTGATCGACGAGCGCCCGGAGGAAGTGACCGAGATGCAGCGCTCCGTGGGTATCCGCGGCGCCGAAGTGGTCGCCTCTACGTTTGATGAGCCGCCCTCGCGCCACGTGCAGGTCGCAGACATGGTGATCGAGAAGGCCAAGCGCCTGGTCGAGCACAAGCGCGACGTGGTGATCCTGCTGGACTCCATCACCCGCCTCGCCCGCGCCTACAACACGGTCATCCCCTCCTCCGGCAAGGTACTGACCGGTGGTGTTGACGCCCACGCCCTGGAGCGCCCCAAGCGCTTCTTCGGCGCCGCGCGTAACATCGAGGAAGGCGGCAGCCTGTCCATCATCGCCACCGCGCTGATCAACACCGGTTCGAAGATGGACGAGGTGATCTACGAGGAATTCAAGGGCACCGGCAACATGGAACTGCACCTGGATCGCAAGGTGGCGGAGAAACGCGTCTACCCGGCGATCAACATCCGCTCTTCCGGCACGCGTCGCGAGGAACTGCTCACCGGCGAGGAGGAACTGCAGCGGATGTGGATCCTGCGCAAGCTGCTGCACGGCATGGAAGACCTGCCGGCGATCGAGTTCCTGATCGACAAGCTCAAGGACACGAAGACCAACGACGAGTTCTTCATGTCCATGCGCCGCAAATAGTATTGGGTGCTTCTCCCCCGTCACGGGACTGGTTATGTCCGTGTCGGGGGACGCGAAAAGCGCCATCCCTGGCACGCTCGACCTCGCACATCCATGTGCTCGGACGCCCCCGACACGGACATAACCAGTCCCGCGACTCCATTGCACACAGCTTCGACCGGCTGTAGTGTCTTCCCGAAAACCAATGGACACTCACGCGTGAAGTACAAAGACCTCAGGGAATTCATCGCCGCGCTGGAACAGCGCGGTGAACTCGTTCGTATTGCGGCGGAAGTCGACCCCTACCTGGAAATGACCGAGATCGCCGATCGCACGCTGCGTGCCGGCGGTCCCGCGCTGTTGTTCGAGAACCCGAAGGGGCACGACGTGCCGGTGCTGGCGAACCTGTTCGGTACCGAGCAGCGGGTTGCGCTGGGTATGGGTGCGGATAATGTCGAGGCGCTGGGGGAGATCGGTGAACTGCTGGCCTACCTGCGCCAGCCGGACCCGCCGAAGGGTATGCGCGATCTCGTGGACAAGGCGCCGGTGCTGAAGCAGGTGCTGCACATGTCGCCGAAGCTGGTGCGCAACCCGCCCTGCCAGTACCACGCGAAGACCGGGGACGAAGTCGACCTGTACCGCCTGCCCATCCAGACCTGCTGGCCGGGGGACGCCGGACCGCTGGTAACCTGGCCGCTGGTCATCACGCGCGGGCCCGAAAAGGAGCGGCAGAACCTTGGCATTTACCGCATGCAATTGATCGGCAGGAACAAGCTGATCATGCGCTGGCTGTCGCACCGCGGCGGCGCGCTGGACTACCGCGACTGGCAGCAGCGCCATCCGGGCGAACCCTACCCTGTCGCCGTGGCGCTGGGCGCCGATCCAGCGACCACGCTGGGCGCGGTGACTCCGGTGCCGGACACGCTCTCGGAATACGCCTTCGCCGGTTTGTTGCGCGGCGACAAGACCGAGGTGGCGGAGTGCTTCACTGCGCGCTGCCGCGAGCACGGCCTGCAGGTGCCCGCCAGCGCGGAGTTCATCCTGGAAGGCTACCTCGCTCCCGGTGAGGTCGCAGACGAGGGACCCTTCGGCGACCACACGGGCTACTACAACGAGGTCGAACAGTTCCCGGTATTTACCGTGGAGGCGATCACCCACCGCGAGGACCCGATCTACCACAGCACCTACACCGGCCGTCCTCCGGACGAACCCGCGGTACTCGGCGTCGCGCTGAACGAGGTGGTGGTACCGCTGCTGAAAAAGCAGTTTCCGGAGATCGTCGACTTCTACCTGCCGCCGGAAGGCTGCTCCTACCGCCTCGCGGTGGTGACCATGCGCAAGGAGTATCCCGGCCACGCCAAGCGTGTGATGCTCGGCGTGTGGTCCTTCCTGCGCCAGTTCATGTACACCAAGTTCGTCATCGTCACCGACGAGGACGTCAACGCGCGGGACTGGAAGGACGTGATCTGGGCGATCACCACGCGCATGGACCCGCGCCGGGACTGCGTGTTTATCGACAACACACCCATCGACTACCTGGATTTCGCTTCACCGGTTTCCGGCCTCGGTTCCAAGCTGGGCTTCGACGCGACCCACAAGTGGCCGGGCGAGACGGATCGCGAATGGGGCCGGCCCATCGAGATGGATGCGGCCGTGAAACAGCGTGTGGACGCGATCTGGGACGAACTCGGTATTCCCCTTCCGTAGGATCGCGCGCAGAGCGCGCTCCTACGACGAGGACGCCAGGCGCTTGGCGATGGAGTGGGCGGACTGCTCGGGCATCGGCAGCGCGGGAAGTTCGCCGACCTGCAACTGCAGGCCCTCGCGATAATAGGCGTTGGCCACGCGCGGCTCGCCCAGTGCCTGCAACAGGCGACCGAGCTCCGCGCACACCTCCGGTGAGCGCTCGCGCTGGTAGCAGCGCTCGAAGTAATCACGGGCCTTGCCCCAGAGTTTCTCCCGCGCCGCAAGGCGGCCCAGGCACAGCAGCAGCTGCGCATCCTCGCCCTGCGTGGCGAGCCATTTTTCCGCCTGGGTAAGCTGCTTCGATCCGTCCTCCGTGATCACTTCGCTGTACTTGCGCACCAGCGCCGGGTCCCAGTGGTGCTTGAGCATGCGCCGCACGACCTTGTCCGCCGCCGCGTGGTAGCCATCGCGAATCAGCAGGGCCACGTAGTCGTTGATCATTTCCGGATCCTGCTTGAGCGCCGCCGGCACGCGCTCCCAGGCCTGGCGCAGCGGTTCGCCGGTGCGCTCCTTGTCCGCCGCTGCACTGCTCTGCAGCAGGCCGCTGTAGATTTCCCGCTCCAGCGCTTCCAGTTGCGCGGGGCCGAGTACCTTGTGTTTCTTCAGTTCGGGCAGCAGGTCGGCCAACGCCGGCCAGTCCTGCAGGCCGTAATAGGCCTGCTGCAGCAGGTCGAGCACGTGCGGGTGACGCGCCGCGTTGCGGCGAGCCCGTACCAGCGTCGCCAGGGCCTGCTCATACTCACCGGACTGCAGGCGCAGTTCGGCGTGGGTCAACTCGACTGCAATACCCGCCTCTGATTCGGTCTCCTGCGCCGCGCCGAGGTACTCGCGCACCTTGTCCGCGTCGCCGAGCTGGTAGCTGGCGCGGGCGGCGACCAGGTAGTTGAGCAACGGCGCTTCGCTGGCCTTGACCCCGCGCAGCAACTGGCTGCGCGCGCGCTCCCAGTTGCCCTCGGTGTAGCTGATCAGGCCGCGGGTAGTCAGCCGCGTGGAGGCCCGCGAGCGACGGCTGTCAATCCATCCGGCGAGGGAGTTCTGGCCGCCGACCAGTCGGCGCACCAGGCGTACCACCGCGTATACGATGAAGGTAAATACCGCCAGTACCAGCAGGCCGACCCACAGGCTGGTCTCCAGGGTGTAGTTGCGATAAGCGATCAACACGTAGCCGGGGTCGGTCTCGATGACCGCGACGATACCCACCCCCAGGAGCAGGGCGACAAGGATCAGCACGAAGAGCCTGCGCATGGCTTAGTTCACCCCCTCGGGCTGAAGCTGCGGCTGGGGCTCCGGCTGCCGGGGTTTGGGCTGGGGCTGGCGAATGGCCGCGTCCAGCGCACGCAGTGAGCGCGACAGGTCCGGCATGTTCACTTCGATGGTCTGCTGCTGCAGCGCTACCAGTTCCTCGTCCATGGCCCGGGCCGCGGCGGTATCGGTTTCAGCGAACTGCGCAACCCAGTGCCGCGCGCGCTCCAGGCTGGCGCCGTAGAGCGTCTGGTTGCCCGAGAGCAGCGCGACCTGCGCCTGCTCCAGCAACATGCGCAGGTTTTGCCGCACCAGCCCCTCCCACTGCGGGTCCATCAGCGCCTGCATCGGCACGTCGCGGCGGCGAATCACGATAAAGTCCGAGAGTTTCTGCAATGCCTGCTCATAGCCGCGCCGCAGGCGAACCTGCCAGCTTTCGGCATTTTCCGGCGCGGTATCGTGGACGGGGGCCTCAGGCATCTGGAAGATTTTCAGTTTTCCCGCCTGGTCGATCAGCGCCGATAGCCGCAGGTAGATACCTTCGACATCCACCACGGGTACCGCGCGCAGGTCGGCGATTTCCGCGGCGACGGCGGCGCGCGCGTCGTACAGCGCCGGGTCGTCCAGGTCATGCAGGATGCCGTCCGCGCTCTGCAACAGGGCGAGGGCGGACCCGGGGTCGCGCGCCATCAGCACGCGCTGGTTGGCCAGACGCAGCAGGTACTGGGCCTCGGCGCGCAGCCAGCTGTCCTCATCCGTCGCGCTGAAACGATCCAGCATTTGCGCCTGGCTCTCGAGCTTGCGCGACAGGGCTTCAATTTTTGCAGACTGCGCCTCGCGCTCCGCCGCGCTGGCACTGGCCGCGCGCGTCATGTCGTCACGCAGGCGGGTTTCGCTCGCTGAAATCGCCTCGCTCGCGCCGCCGGAACGGGACTCGAGCGCATCCAGGCGCTGCAGGAGGGTGTGCTCGCGCTGCTGCGCCTGCAGCAGTACCCAGACCAGGCCGCCGGCAAGCGCCAGCACCAGCAACAGGGCCAACCAGCCGGGAAAAGCGCTGCCGGAGCGCGCAGGGGGAGGATTGCCAGGGGCGGCGCCGCCGGCACCGGAGGGCCTGGCGGTCGCCTTCGCCGCAGGGGTTGCTTCTACCGCCGGAATTGGAACCGCTGATTCCCCGGCACTGGTGGCGTCCCCGCTTGTGTCACCCGCGTCCCGCGGTTCGTTATTGTCTTTTTCACTCACTCATCTGTCTCCGGCTCGCCCACCGCTGCAATGCATCGAGCATCGCTGTATCCGAAGCATTGTCCGCAGTTTCCACCTGGCCGAAGCCCGCCGACCGCGCCTGCTCCGCCACCCGCGATGAGGGTACGACAAGGGCAATATCCCTAAACTTAGTTGTTTCTCCGGCGCTAAGCAATCTCAAGAGGTTCTCCAGGCCCTCGCCGCTGCTGACCAGGATGGCGGCGACACCGCGGCCATACAGCAGCTCCTCCATCGCTCCCGCAGGCAGTGACGGGCAGCCCCTTCGATAGCAGGCGAACTCGTCCACCTGTGCGCCGCGTTCAATGAGCTGCTGCCGGATCATGCCGCGCCCGCCTTCGCCCTTGACGATCAGGACGCGCTCCCCGGAAACCTGCTGCAATGACTCCAGCGCCAGCAGGCCCTCACTGTCCATGCGCCTTGCCGGGACCAGTGGATCGAGGCCACGGTCGCGCAGCAGCTGTGCGGTGGAAGCGCCTATGGCGTACCAGTGCAAACCCGCGGGCGGCTGAGGCCAGTAATCGTCGATGAAGTCGAAGCCGATCTGCACCGCGTTGGCGCTGATGAAGATCACGTGCTGGTAGAGATCCAGGTCCATGACCAGGCGCTTCAGCTCCGCAGGCAATTCTCCCAGCGGATGCAGTTCCAGTAACGGCTGGTGCAGCGCCTCGAAACCCGCCTCCTGCAGCGATTGCAGCAGGGGGCCGGCCTGCCCCGCGGGACGCGTGACGAGGACCGTGTCGTCAGCCACCGCGGATTCCGGCGAGTATGGCGGCGGCGCCCTGTTCGAGCAGGCTCTTCGCCACCGTCACCCCCAGTTGCTCGGCCTGCGCAGGCGTGGCGCGGGCCTCGGCGCGCAATATCTCGCTGCCATCCGCGCGGCCGACCAGCCCGCGCAGGTACAGTTCGTCGTCACCCAGCAGTTGGGCGTAGCAGGCGATGGGCACTTCACAGCTGCCCTGCAGGTGGCGGTTCATGGCGCGCTCCGCCCGCACCCGAATGGCGGTGGCCTCGTGGTGCAGCGGAGCCAGCAGGGCCAGTGTTTCGCTATCCGCGCTGCGCAGCTCGATGCCTACCGCGCCCTGGCCGCCGGCGGGCAGCGAATCCTCCGGGCGCAGGCGCGCCGCTATCCGCTCGTGCATGTTCAGCCGCATCAGCCCCGCGCTGGCGAGGATGATGGCGTCGAACTCGCCCTCGTCGAGTTTGCGCAACCGCGTGTTGACGTTGCCGCGCAGGAATTTCACCTGCAGGTCCGGGCGGCGCTCGCGCAGCTGGCATTCGCGGCGCAGGCTGGAGGTGCCGACCACGGCGCCCGCGGGCAGCGCGTCGACATCGTCGTAGCGATTACTGACGAAGGCGTCGGTGGGGTCCTCCCGCTCACAGATGACCCCCAGCTCGAGGCCCCCGGGAAATTCCATCGGCACGTCTTTCATCGAGTGCACGGCGATATCCGCGCTGCCGTCCAGCAGGGCGGTTTCCAGTTCCTTGACGAACAGGCCCTTGCCGCCGACCTTGGCCAGCGGAACATCCAGCAACTGGTCGCCACGGGAGGTCATCCCCAGCAACTCCACCGACAGGTCCGGGTGCGCGCGCTGCAGTGCGTCGCGAACATATTCGGCCTGCCACAGCGCGAGCGGGCTTTCGCGGGTGGCGATGACGAGTCGGCGCTGGGGCATCAAACTTTCCTCGGGGTTCTCGGCTGGAGCGGGCGCCATGATACCACCGCTGCCCGCCCCCTTCAGTGCCAGTCGTGCAGTGGCCGCAGGAGTCCGCTCATCAATGCCCGGACAGGCGTTGCTTGACGTTGGGCAGCAGGCGGCGGCTCACCGCCGGGCTGACGTCTACATCGTCGATGACGGCGTACCACTGGCCGTCGCCGCGTTTTTCCAGGCGAGACAGGTGCCGCAGGGATACCAGGGCATTGCGGTGCACCCGTACGAAACTGTCTGCGAATTCCTCTTCGAGCTCCTTCAGCGTCTCCGGCAGCAGCAGTTCGCGATCAGGCGCGACGGCGGTGACGTATTTCTGCCCGGCGATAAAGCAGCGCAGCTGCTCCACCGGCAGCGATTCGTAGCCGCGGTGGGTATGGCAGCTCACCGCGGTGCGCGCGGTAGACGCCCCCTGCCGGCGCAGGCTGGCCAGCTGCACACGGTTCACCCGCGAAGCGCCGGCCAGGGCTTGCGCCAGCGCCGTCTCGCGCACCGGCTTGAGCAGGTAGGCGACCGCGTGGTGTTGCAGGGCCTGCAGGGCGTATTCATCGTAGGCGGTACAGAACACCACCGCCGGCGGTGAATCGCGGCGGGCGGCGAGCGCCGCCACTTCGATGCCGTCCACGCCGGGCATGCGGATATCCAGCAGCAGCAAGTCCGGATTCGCCTGCTCCACCAGTTCCAGCGCCTCGCGGCCGTCCGCCGCCTGCAGGCATTCATCCCCGGGACGCAGGCGCGCCAGCAGGCGCAGCAGGCGCTCCCTCGCCAGTGGCTCGTCGTCGACAACCAGGATTTTCACGGCGATTGCCTCGGGTCGTAACCCAGTTCGATACGAAACATTCCCTCCCCCGGTGAGACTTCCAGCCTGGCGTCGGCGCCAAAAATCGCCTGCAGCCGCTGCGCCACGTTGCTCAAACCCATCTGGTGACCGCCGGAATCGGCGATGCGCTGCGGAACGGGATTCTCCACCACCGCGTGAATCCGCTCGCCCTGCCGTCTGACCTCTATGCGGATACGGCCACCCTCGGGCAGCTGCGCAATACCGTGGTAGACCGCGTTCTCCACCAGCGGCTGCAACACCAGGCTGGGCATGCGCGCCTCGCGCGCGGCGGGCTCAACCTGCCACTCGACGCCCAGGCGCTCGCCGAGGCGCAGCTGCTCGATTCCGAGGTACAGCTCGCACAGCCGCAATTCGTCGGCCACGCAGGTATCGTCCTGGCTTTCCTTCAGGCTGGCGCGGAACAGTTCCGCCAGGTCTTCCACCGCCTGCTCGGCCGCCCCGGGGTGCGACTCGATCAGGCTGGCGATGCTGTTGAGGGTGTTGAACAGGAAGTGCGGGCGGATGCGCGCCCGCAGCGAGTCCAGCCGCGCCTGCAATTCAAGCTGTTCGCGCAGGCGCAACTGCTGCTGCAGGAAGAAATAGCGCAGGACGATACCGGTGAGGACGCAGGCCACCAGCAGGTTGCGCAGCAGCCACCAGGCGTGGTCGCCGACGGTACCCAGCAGCCATGGCAGCAGCTGGATGGCCGCGACACTGGTCACGGACGTCACCACCGCGACCACCCCGAAGCACGCAGCGGAGGCCATCGGCAGGGACAGCCGGTTCAGCCAGCCCCGCGACAGGCACAGGAAGAACGCACTACCCAGCACTACCCACTGGGAGACCAGCGAGCCGAAGGCGAGCATGTCCCAGTCGAACGCCGGCAGCGAACTGCTGGCCAGTGTGTACACCAGCACCATCAGTTCCGTGAGCAGGATCATGAGCAGGACGGGCCGCGGTCCGCAAAGCTCGGGAATGAAATATTCGCCCCGGGTCGGGGCCTGGCGCCCCTGTTGTTGTTTACTGCGCGCAGGCTCCATGTATTCGTTTCCGCGCCGACATAGCTGGTATACTTGCACCCCTTTCGGGCCCGGACAAGCCGAAATAGTCACTCCGCGGGCCCGGCTTCGAGCACAGGAAATTTCATGAGCAACCAGGAACAGACCAGCAAGCTCTGGGGCGGCCGCTTCGCCGAGGCGACCGACAGCTTCGTGCAGCGCTTTACCGCGTCGGTGGAATTCGACCAGCGCATGGCCATGGAGGACATCCGCGGCTCGCTGGCCCACGCGCGCATGCTGTGCAAGGTCGGCGTCCTGAGCGCTGACGAGTTGGCCCAGATCGAGCAGGGGCTGGCTAAGGTCGAAGGCGAGATTCGCGATGGTACGTTCGCCTGGTCGGTGGAACTGGAAGACGTGCATATGAACATCGAGTCGCGGCTGACCGCGCTTATCGGCATCACCGGCAAGAAGCTGCACACCGGGCGCTCCCGCAACGACCAGGTCGCCACCGATATCCGCCTCTACCTGCGCGGCGCCTGCGATGCCATCGCCGGCGAACTCACCCGGCTGCAATCCGGCATCGTATCCCTGGCGGCGCAGCACACGGCGACAATCATGCCCGGCTTCACGCACCTGCAGACCGCCCAGCCGGTCGCCTTCGGTCATCACCTGCTGGCCTGGAACGAGATGCTGGAGCGCGATTACGGGCGGCTGCTGGACTGCCGCGCACGCATGAACCGCTCACCCCTGGGCGCCGCGGCGCTGGCCGGCACCACCTATCCCATCGACCGCGAACACACCGCCGCGGCACTGGGTTTCGATGCCCCCACGGAAAACTCCCTGGACTCGGTATCCGATCGCGACTTCGCCATCGAATTCTGCGCCTTCGGCGCGCTGCTGATGACCCACCTGTCGCGCATGTCCGAGGAACTGGTGATCTGGACCTCCGCGCAGTTCAACTTTATCGAGCTGCCGGACCGCTTCTGTACCGGCTCGTCGATCATGCCGCAGAAGAAAAACCCGGACGTCCCCGAACTGGTGCGCGGCAAGGTCGGCCGGGTCAACGGCCACCTGGTCTCCCTGCTGACCCTGATGAAAAGCCAGCCGCTGGCCTACAACAAGGACAACCAGGAGGACAAGGAGCCCCTGTTCGACACGGTCGATACCCTGCTCGATTCCCTGCGTGCCTTCGCCGACATGGTGCCGGCGATTCGCCCGCGCGAGGAGGTCATGCGCGAGGCGGCGCGGCGCGGGTTCTCCACCGCCACCGACCTCGCGGACTACCTGGTGCGCAAGGGGCTGCCCTTCCGCGATGCCCACGAGGTCGTCGGCAAGGCGGTAGCCGAAGGTGTCGCCAGCGGCAGGGACCTGGCAGAGATGGATCTTGCGACCCTGCAGGGCTTCCACGCGGATATCGGCGAGGATGTCTACGAGGTGCTGACGCTGGAGGGCTCGATCGCCGCCCGCGATCACCTGGGCGGCACCGCGCCGGCGCAGGTGGCGGCTGCCGCCGGGCGAGCGCGCGCGAAACTGGAGGCGCGCAGCCAGCCGTAGGAGCGCGCTCCGCGCGCGATCTCCCCTGTGTAGGAGCGCGCTCCGCGCGCGATCGCCTGCGTAGCAGGCTCCTACCGTGTAGCGCGATAGCGCAGGCTGGCGAAAAAGGTCACGTCCGGCGCAGTCTCGGGGTTCAGGTCTTCGGCGATCGCGAGTTCCAGCGCCCAGTCGTGCGCCACTTGCCAGCGCAGGCCGGCGCTGCCGATCACCGTATCCTCACCCAGCCCCTTGATCGCGCTGTTCGCCGGTGCCGCGTGCGCATCCAGCTGCGCCAGCAGCGACCAGCGCTGGAATACCTGCCAGTCGAATCCCAGGCCGGCAAACCAGAGATTGCGCTCGCCGATCGTTGGCACGAGGTCGCTGCGTCCGGCGCGCAGGTAGCCGAACTGGCCGCTCCAGCGCAGCGACGTGTCGTCACCATAGGAGGCGCGCAGCCCGACCCAGGCGTCGTCGCTGCCGCTGCCCAGGAACTGGTCTGCATCGCCGCTACCGAGTTTGTAACCCAGCGCGAGGGAGGCGCTGTAAGCGGGCGTGCGTCGCAGCTGGTAGCTCACCGACAGCGAAGGATCGCCAAACCCGCTGCGCTCGTCCCGCAACAGGAAGCTGTCGCCATCGCGGTAGCCGTAGACCAGCAGGTCTTTCGGCACCTCCGAGCGGCCGCCGTCGGTGGTATTGATCAGGTCGTGCCAGTCGTCGAGGAAGCCGTCCAGGTGCCCGCCGCTGTGGCGCAACCAGGGCACCTCGAGCTGCACTTCCCAGTCGGGCGCGAAGCCGTAACGCATATCGATCGCCGCGCGGAAGGTCTCCCCGTCGAAGTTGAGCAGTTCATTGCCGCGCTCTTGGGAGACATAGTGGCTGGCCAGCGCAGTGTGCAGGGCGAACTGCCATTGCCCCGGGGCCGCCAGTACGGCGTCGCGCTGCGCCGGCAGGCCCAGGGTGCCGGACAGCGGGCCCAGGTCCTTGATATACAGGGGTTCGCCGGCTGCCAGCGAGGCGCTGGCCAGGACGGCCGAGCAGGCGAGCCCGAGTCGCGCCAGCCCCCCCGCCGAGACTACTGCCATGTGAACCGGACGCCCGCCTGCTCGCGCATCTGCTGCACGACGAACGGCCGGAACAGGCTGCCGTCGCGAGTGTTGACCCAGTCGCCGGCCGCCGCGTCGTACTCGAAGTGGAAGCCGCCGGAGCGACAGGCCAGCCACAACTGCTGCACCGGGGGCTGGCGACTGAACACCATGCTGGTGCCATTGGTGAACTCGACGGTGAGCACGCCGCCGCCGGTCTCGTAGTCGAGGTCGTCCTCGACCGAATCCAGGGCTTCCTCGATGGCGGCGTAGGTCTCCTCCACCCGCTCGTCGTACGTTGTCTCGGGCATGGCCGTGGCTGCTGTGATTGGTGTGCCGCCATAATAAGGGCTGCTCGCACCGTTGACTACCGGCGGGTATACTTGCCGCTTTTCACTTTCCGGTAACAATCATGCGCTATTTCGCCTGCCTGCTACTCATCGCCCTGCTCAGCGGCTGCGGCCAGATGGGGCCGCTGTACATGCCCGGCGAACCGGCGCAAACGCAGGATTCCGGCGCCGACCGCTCCCCGGACGACGCCACCAACGACTAGGATTTCGCACCGCCCATGCCCAGCTTTCACTACGCCGGCGGCGAACTGTTCGCCGAGGCCGTCCCGGCCGCCCGTATCGCCGAGGAATTCGGCACGCCCTGCTACGTGTATTCCCGCAGCGCGCTGGAACAGACGCTGGACCAGTACCTGGCAGCGCTGGACGGCTGCGACCACCTCGTCTGCTACGCGGTCAAGGCCAACTCCAGTCTCGCCGTGCTGGATGTCCTGGCGCGTCGCGGCGCGGGCTTCGATATCGTTTCGCTGGGCGAGCTCGAGCGCGTGATCGCGGCCGGCGGCGACCCGGCCAAAGTGGTGTTTTCCGGCGTTGGCAAGCAGCCCGCGGAGATGGCCCGCGCGCTGGAACTGGGCATCGCCTGCTTCAACCTGGAATCCGCGGCGGAACTCGAGGTACTGGCGCAGGTCGCGGCCGGGCTCGGGAAGGTGGCGCCGGTGTCGGTGCGGGTCAACCCGGACGTCGATGCGAAGACGCACCCCTATATTTCCACCGGCCTCAAGCAAAACAAGTTCGGTGTCACCGTGGAAGAGGCGCTGCGCGTCTATCACCGCGCGGCGCAACTCGACTCGATCGACGTGGTAGGCATCGACTGCCACATCGGCTCGCAGCTCACGGAGATCAGCCCTTTCATCGACGCGCTGCGACGCCTGCTGGCACTGGTGGATGAACTGGCGGCAGACGGTATACCGCTGCGCCACCTCGACCTCGGCGGCGGCCTGGGCGTGCGCTACGGCGACGAGCAGCCGCCGGCTGTGGCGGATTACATCGCAGCCGTACGCGCCGAGATCGGCGATCGCCCACTGCAGCTGGTGTTCGAACCGGGGCGCTCGATCGCGGCCAACGCCGGCATCCTGCTGACGCGGGTGGAGTACCTCAAGCAAACACCGGAGCACAACTTCGCCCTGGTCGACGCGGCGATGAACGACCTGCTGCGCCCTTCCCTCTACCAGGTGTGGATGGACATTCGCAACGCCAGCGAAAACACGGGCGGCGAGCGCGCGCGCTGGGACGTGGTGGGACCGGTTTGCGAATCCGGCGACTTTCTCGGCAAGGACCGCGAACTGAGCCTGACACAGGGCGACCTGCTGGCGGTGTTCGGCGCAGGCGCCTACGGCTTCAGCATGAGCTCCAACTACAACAGCCGACCGCGGGCCGCCGAGGTGCTGGTGGACGGCGAGCGCACGCACCTGGCGCGCGAGCGCGAGTCGATTGCTGATATCATGCGCGGAGAACACCGCCTCGCGGATTGAACTTGCGACAACCATGCTACTGAACTTCACCAAGATGCACGGCACGGGCAACGATTTCGTGGTCGTCGACCTCGTGACCCAGCGCTGCAAGCTGCGCCCGCGTGATATTCGCATGCTGGCGGACCGGCACTTTGGCGTGGGCTGCGACCAGGTCCTGCTGGTGGAACCCCCCGGCAGCCCGGACGTGGATTTTCGCTATCGCATCTTCAACGCCGACGGCAAGGAAGTGGAGCAGTGCGGCAATGGCGCGCGCTGTTTCGCCCGCTTCGTGCGCGACAAGAAGCTCACGCGCAAGCGCGTCATCTCGGTGGAAACCAACAGCGGAGTGATTGAACTGCGGGTGCGCGACAACCACCAGGTCGAGGTGGACATGGGCGCGCCCATCCTCGAGCCGCAGCGCATTCCCTTCCAGGCGCCGGAACAGGCGCTCAGCTACGAGCTGGAGGTGGATGGCCGCAAGCTGGAGATCGGCGCCGTATCCATGGGCAACCCCCATGCGGTGAACATCGTCGACGATGTGGACGCCGTGGACGTCAACCGCATCGGCGCGCTGATCGAAAATCACCCGCGCTTCCCCCGCCGGGTCAACGCGGGGTTCATGCAGGTGATCTCGCCCAACGAGATTCGCCTGCGCGTTTTCGAGCGCGGAGTCGGCGAAACCCTGGCCTGTGGCACCGGCGCCTGCGCCGCCGTCGTTTACGGATTATCTCGCGGTATGCTGCAGGATACCGTGACAGTGCACCTTCCCGGGGGTAAGCTTTCCATATCCTGGGACGGTCCAGGGCACTCGGTAAAAATGACCGGTCCCACCGCCCTCGTCTACGAGGGCACGATAAAAATCTGAGGCGGCATCGGGGCACGCCTCACACTAGCGACCAGCGGAGCGAAGCGATGGCAGCAGGAAACGAGCCGGCAAAAGCCGTTGACCCGGCGGCGGAGCTGAACGACGAGACGGTACACGAGTACCTCAGGCAGAACAGCGATTTCCTGCAGCGCTATCCGGACCTGCTGGATCACCTGCAACTCTCCCACGCCTCCGGCAGCGCCATCTCCCTTGTGGAGAAGCAGGTCAGCATATTGCGCGAGCGCAATATCGACATGCGCCACCGGCTCAACAACCTCACCGCGAACGCCCGGGAAAACGACCGTCTCTACACGCTCACCCGGGCGCTGGTACTGGCGCTGCTGGATGCGCGCAACGTGGACGAACTCCACGACGCCTTTATCCAGGCGATGAAATCCGAGTTCAAGGTCGAACACGCCAGCTTCATCCTGTTCGGCGACCCGCGCGAATCCGACCACTGCCGCATCGAACCGCTGGAAACTGCCCGGCTGGAAATCGGCGCGCTGATCAAGCCCCACAAGCCGGTGTGCGGCGTGCTGCGCAAGGAAGAACTGGGTTACCTGTTCCCCGGCGCGGACAGCGTCGGCTCCGCCGCGCTGATGCCGCTGGTGGATGGCGGCGAGGAGTTGGGCCTGATCGCCGTGGGCAGTTCCGACACCGGCCGCTACGCCAGCAACACGGGCACCCTGTTCCTCGCCCATCTCGCCGACGTAATCGTGCGCCTGCTGCCGCGGATACCGGCGGTAGCCTGAGGCCGGCTCCCGCCGCGCCGGTCCTGAATGAAATCCGCCCTGGAGCAGGCCTGCGAGGACTTCCTCACCTACCTGAGGGACGTGCGCCAGCTGTCACCCCACACCCTGGACAACTACCGCCGCGACCTGGATTCCCTGTGCGCACACTGCCTCGCGCAGGGCCGGGACGATCCGTCGCGGCTGCTGGAAGCCGATATCCGCCACTGGGTCAGCCAGATGCACCGCCGCGGGCTCGCCGGCAGCAGCATACAGCGCAGCCTGTCCGCCGTGCGCTCCCTGTTCAACTACCTGGGTCGTTCACAGGCGCAAAAGCACAACCCCGCCGCCGCAGTGCAGGCGCCGCGACGTCCGCGCAAGTTACCCAAGACCCTGGACGCGGACCAGGTCGACCGCTACCTGCAGTTCGCCAGCGACGACCCGGTCACCCGCCGCGACCGCGCCATGGCGGAACTCTTCTACTCCTCCGGCCTGCGCCTGGCGGAGCTCACCGCGGCCAATCTCTCGGACCTGGACCGCCACTCGCGGCTGCTCACCGTAACCGGCAAGGGCCGCAAGACCCGCACCGTGCCCGTGGGCGGCCCGGCGCTGGAGGCACTGCAAAAATGGCTGGAAGTTCGCACGCCGGACGAGAGCGATGACGACGCGCGACAGGCGCTGTTCCTCAGCCACCGCGGCAGGCGCATCAGCCGGCGCAACGTGCAGGACCGCCTGCGCCGCCAGGGACGCAAATCCGGCATGCTGCAGGATGTTCACCCGCACATGCTGCGGCACTCTTTCGCCAGCCACATGCTCGAGTCTTCGGGCGACCTGCGCGCGGTGCAGGAACTGCTGGGGCACGCCAACATCTCCACCACGCAGATCTACACCCACCTCGACTTCCAGCACCTGGCGAAGGTCTACGACACGGCCCACCCGCGGGCGAAGCGACGCAAGCAGGACTGAGCGTTTTGGCGATAAGGGTCATCACCTTCGATCTCGACAATACCCTGTGGGATGTCGAACCCGCGCTGCTGCGGGCGGAAGCCGCCCAGCGCAGCTGGCTGCTGGAGCACCGCCCCGGCGCTATCGACGACTACGATCACGAGCGCCTTTGGCAGTTCAAGCAGGATCTCTGGCGCCGCCACCCGGGGCTGCTGCACGACGTCAGCAGCATGCGCCGACAGATGTTACTGGAACTGCAACTGGCCGCCGGGTATGAGGAAGCGGCGGCGCGCGATGGCGCGCAGCAGGCGTTTTCCGTGTTCCTCGAAGAGCGCCACAGGGTGGAATTGTACGAAGAGGCGCTGGAAATACTGCAGTTGCTGGCCGAGAGCTACACGCTGGGCGCACTGACCAACGGCAACGCCGATATCTTCAAGACCGACGCGGGGGAATACTTCGACTTTGCGTTCCTTGCAGAAGAGGTCGGCGCCAGCAAACCAGCGCCGGACATGTTCCGCGCTGCGATGCAGGTATCCGGTGTCGATGCGCCCGGAATCATCCATGTCGGCGATAACCCGGTGCACGATATCCACGGCGCCCGTGAGATGGGCATGCATACCGTGTGGATCAATACACAGGGGGAAACCTGGCCAGGTGGCGCGCGGGCGGACCGCGATATTCGCCGGCTTGCGGAGCTTCCCGCGGCGATAGACAGCATCGCCGCGGCGCATGCGGAACCGCGCTGAGGGCGGCTCCCGGGGGTCGGCGCTAGATCGCGTTCTCGCCGGTTTCACCGGTGCGGATACGGATCACCTGCTCCAGCGGCGTGACGAAGATCTTGCCGTCACCGATCTTGCCGCTGTTGGCGGTGCTGGTAATGGCCTCGATCACCCGGTCGACGTCCTCGTCGGCCAACGCGATCTCCAGTTTGATCTTGGGCAGGAAGTCCACGACGTACTCGGCGCCGCGGTAGAGCTCGGTATGCCCCTTCTGCCGCCCAAACCCCTTGACCTCGGTCACAGACAGCCCCTGTACACCGATCTGGGACAGTGCTGAGCGCACGTCGTCCAGTTTGAATGGCTTGATGATGGCAGTAACCAGTTTCATTCTCGCGGTCTCCTTGCGTGAGTGCGTGCCATCATAGGGGGATTTGCGCCGAGAGTAAATTCGCCGCGTGCCGCCAGTCTCTCGAAAGTTCGCCGACCGGCCGCCCACAAAAAAGGGCGCCCGCAGGCGCCCTTTCCGAGGAACCGGGGTTCCCTTACAGGCTCTTGGAGACCGTGAATACTGCGGTGTCGTCACCCCAGTCGGTGCCGAACACTTCGCTCTTGTCGAGGTCGGTGCCAACCCACGCCAGCGACCAGTCTACAGCCAGCCAGGTGGCGGTCAGGCCGATGGAGTAGTCGGTGTAGGAAGTGGCGCCGTCGGACAGGAAGCCCTCTTCATCGAGGTCGTTGTAGCCAACGTGCAGGTCCAGAGACAGGTTATCGGTCAGGCCCAGGCTGTAACCGGCCTGGTAGTAGAAGAAGTCGCCGGTCTCGCCGTAGTAGTCGTCCGAGTAAGCAACACCCAGGGACAGGTCCCACAGGGAGATGCTGCCGTAAACTTCCTGGTAGTCGCCCTCGGCGCCGTCGTCACCGGGGTAGTCGTAATAGATGTAACCGACGTCGATGCCGATGCTGTCGGTGATGGAGCCGGCCCAGCCGCCGTAGTAGTCGAGTTCCAGCGAGCCGTCGAAGCCATCGTTGCTGTCGAAGTCGACAGAAGAGCCCCAGGTACCCAGGTAGATGCCGTTCTCGAAGCCGATGTCGAAGCCGCCCTGGATGGCTGGCGATTCGTCGGACTGTGAAATTCCGCGGAAACGGTAGTCGCTGGTCAGGGCGACGTTACCGCTGATATCGACGGCCTGTGCTGAGGCGGCTACGCCGGCGAGAAGCGAAGCTGCAACAGCAGCGGGAAGCATTTTTTTCAACATGTTCTGACATCTCCGTGGTTGAGTGTTTTTTGGCTGAACTCCTTGCCGTAAGCCATCTGTCGATGACCCCACTTATTCTTGTCGGCGGTGCAGCGCAAGCTAGTTTAGGGAAATCAGCGGCGTCAGATCACGGTGATATTACCGGTGACAGGTGTGCAAATTACCAAGGTGGCGGACTTGAAATGGAGGGTGTAAACGGGGCTTGAAGCAGAAAAAAAAGGGGGGCCAAAAGGCCCCCAAGTACACGCATTTTAACAATGCGCCCGCAAGATGGTTCAGATGCCGCTGCCGCGGGGCCCCACAAACTCGGGGTAGGCTTCCATGCCGCACTCGGACATGTCGACACCTTCGTACTCTTCCTCTTCGCCGACCCGGATGCCCATGACCATCTTGAGCACGAACCAGACGATGAAGCTGGTGATGAATACCCAACCGAAGATCACCAGGGCGCCGACGAGCTGGCCGCCAAAGCTGGTTTCGGAGTCGGACAGGGGTACAGCCATGATGCCCCAGAGACCGACGACACCGTGTACGGAGATAGCACCGACCGGATCGTCGATCTTCAGCTTGTCGATCACGACGATGGAGAAGACCACGATCACGCCGCCGATTGCGCCGACGATGGTGGCGAACAGCGGAGTCGGGTCAGCCGGCTCGGCGGTGATGGCAACCAGGCCAGCCAGGGCGCCGTTCAGGGCCATGGTCAGGTCGGCCTTGCCGAACATGATGCGCGCGACGATCAGCGCGGCGATCAGGCCACCGGCCGCAGCGGCGTTGGTGTTGACGAACACGCTGGCCACTTCGTTGGCTACGGCGATACCGGACAGCTGCAGGGTGGAGCCGCCGTTGAAGCCGAACCAGCCCATCCACAGGATGAAGGTACCGAGGGTTGCCAGCGGCAGGTTGGCGCCGGGGATGGCGTTGACCTGGCCTTCCGGACCGTATTTGCCTTTACGAGCACCCAGCAGCAGCACACCGGCCAGGGCAGCAGAGGCGCCTGCGAGGTGAACGATACCGGAACCGGCGTAGTCACTGTAGTTCAGGGCGCCGATCAGCGGAACGTCGTTGCCGCCCCAGGTCCAGCTGCCTTCAACCGGGTAGATAAAGCCGGTCATGACGACGGCGAACAGCAGGAATGCCCAGAGCTTCATACGCTCGGCAACCGCACCGGACACGATGGACATCGCAGTCGCGACGAACACGACCTGGAAGAAGAAGTCCGAAGCACCGGAGTAAGGCAGGGAAGCGTCTTCAGCGCCACCGCGGAAGGCCGCCTGGGCCTGCAGCACGCCGGCAACGGCTTCGTCGGTCATGGACGAAACGTTGTCGGTGGCGGAGAGGAACCAGCCGCCGCCGTACATGATTTCGTAACCGCAGATCATGTACATGGTACAGGCCACCGCAAACAGCGCGATGTTTTTCAGCAGGATTTCAGTGGTGTTCTTGGCACGGACCAGGCCCGCCTCCAGCATGGCAAAGCCCGCGGCCATCCACATCACCAGTGCACCGGTCACCAGGAAATAGAAGGTGTCCATGGCGTACTGGAGTTCGAAAATATTGTTTTCCATGGGAATTACTCTCTACTCAGTAAGAATGGGTTTAAATCGCGTCTTCGCCAGTTTCCCCGGTGCGGATGCGAACAACCTGCTCCAGCGGGGAGACGAACACCTTGCCATCGCCGATCTTGCCGGTGTTGGCAGCTTTGGTGATGGCTTCGATGGTCTGGTCGACGGAACCGTCGGCAACCGCGACCTCGATTTTCACCTTGGGCAGAAAGTCGACGACGTACTCGGCACCCCGGTACAGCTCGGTGTGACCTTTCTGCCGACCAAAACCCTTTACTTCTGTCACGGTGATGCCCTGCACGCCAATCTCGGACAATGCTTCACGCACGTCGTCCAGCTTGAAAGGCTTCACAATAGCCGTGATTAGTTTCATCTTGCTCTCCTGGTACTTAGCGTCGGGACGCCGCGGGCGGCGTCCGTTTTACGGGAAATCAACTTGGCTTAAAGGCTCTTGGAGACCGTGAATACTGCGGTGTCGTCACCCCAGTCGGTGCCGAACACTTCGCTCTTGTCGAGGTCGGTGCCAACCCACGCCAGCGACCAGTCTACAGCCAGCCAGGTGGCGGTCAGGCCGATGGAGTAGTCGGTGTAGGAAGTGGCGCCGTCGGACAGGAAGCCCTCTTCATCGAGGTCGTTGTAGCCAACGTGCAGGTCCAGAGACAGGTTATCGGTCAGGCCCAGGCTGTAACCGGCCTGGTAGTAGAAGAAGTCGCCGGTCTCGCCGTAGTAGTCGTCCGAGTAAGCAACACCCAGGGACAGGTCCCACAGGGAGATGCTGCCGTAAACTTCCTGGTAGTCGCCCTCGGCGCCGTCGTCACCGGGGTAGTCGTAATAGATGTAACCGACGTCGATGCCGATGCTGTCGGTGATGGAGCCGGCCCAGCCGCCGTAGTAGTCGAGTTCCAGCGAGCCGTCGAAGCCATCGTTGCTGTCGAAGTCGACAGAAGAGCCCCAGGTACCCAGGTAGATGCCGTTCTCGAAGCCGATGTCGAAGCCGCCCTGGATGGCTGGCGATTCGTCGGACTGTGAAATTCCGCGGAAACGGTAGTCGCTGGTCAGCGCGACATTACCGCTGATATCGACGGCCTGGGCCGAAGCGGCTACACCGGCCAGCAGCGTGGCGGCGAGCACAGCGGGAAGTGCTTTTTTAGTCATGTTCCTTATCTCCGTGATGCGATTCTAGGTGTCAGAAGTGTATTGCGACGTCTTGGTAGTGAATCGGGCACAGAATGCGCGCTATACAAATCTACCCCCTCGTCTGCAGGGCATGTGCCAGATGTAGTTTTTGTTCTGTAATTCAGTGTGTTACGATTTTTTACAGCAGGTACTAGCGAACCACTGCGCACCAATCGGAAACCTCGCATGCACTACAATGGAATTCCTCACCAAATTGGTGCACCAAATTGATGCAAGTCAGCCCGGGAACTTAAGCGAACCGCGAAATTGCAGGCTGTACCGGGTGATGGGCGCTTTTGCTCTGTGTTTGCGGGTGTAATTCGCTTAAAATTTAATCAAAAATGCACCTAAACAGGTCGAGAACAGGTCGAGAACAGGCCGAGAACAGGCCGAGCAACGGCAGAGCAAAGGAACAGCAAAGGTAGATAGCATGGCGATAAAACCCCCTCCACCCCCCTGGGAATTTCTGCAGCAGGTAGGCGATATGGTCGGCGAATCCGGGTTGCGCGGAGAGCTGGACAAGGGCCTGCGCAATTTTGCCCAGTCCGCCCTCGCCCGCCTCGATGTGGTCAGCCGTGAGGAGTTCGACGCGCAGAGCGAGGTGCTCAAACGCACCCGGGCGCGTGTCGCCGAACTGGAGGCGGAACTGGAAGCCCTGACCCGGGAGGTCGAGGGGAACTGACCGCCGCCGACAACCCGCAGTAACAAAGAGCGCTCAAGGACGAGCCATGGAACTTTCCGTCGTTAACAGCCGCGCCCTGACCGGGCTCAGCGCCCCACCTGTGCGGGTGGAAACCCACCTCTCCAACGGTCTGCCGGCCTTCAATATCGTCGGCATGCCGGCCACTGCGGTGCGCGAGAGCAAGGACCGGGTACGCAGTGCCATCCTCAACTCTCATTTCGAGTTTCCGGACCGGCGTATCACCGTCAACCTGGCCCCCGCCGACCTGCCCAAGGAGGGTGGGCGCTTCGACCTGCCGATTGCGCTGGGCATCCTGCTCGCCTCGGGTCAGCTCGAATCCCCACGCATTCACGAGCACGAGTTTCTCGGCGAACTGGCGCTGGACGGCGGCCTGCGGCCGGTTCCCGGAGTCGTGTGCGCAGCGCTGGCGGCGGGCAGTTGCTCGCGCTTCCTGGTGGTGCCGACGGCCTGCGTCGAGGGCGCCGCGCGGGTCCCCGAGGCGACAGTGATCGCAGCCCCCGACCTGCTGACGCTCTGCGCACACCTCAATGGTGCCCAGCCGATACCGGCGGCGGCTCCCGCCAGCGATCCCCCCTCGCCCCGCTATCCGGACCTGTGCGATGTGGTCGGCCAGGAAGCGGCGCGCCGCGCGCTGGAAGTAGCGGCGAGCGGCGGCCACAACCTGTTGCTGGTCGGCCCGCCCGGAACCGGTAAAACCATGCTGGCCAGCCGGCTGCCCGGCATTCTTCCCGCCCCGGACCGGGAGGAGTCGCTGGTCGCACTCGCCCTGCGCGACTTCGACGATTCCGAATCCATCGACGACGCCCTGCGCCGTCCGTTTCGCGATCCGCACCACAGCGCCAGCACAGCTGCCCTGATCGGCGGCGGCAGCCACCCGCGCCCGGGCGAGGTCTCGCTGGCCCACGGCGGCGTGCTGTTTCTCGACGAGCTGCCCGAATTCAGCCGCTGCTGCCTGGAAGCGCTGCGGGAACCGCTGGAATCAGCCCAGGTCACGATTTCCCGCGCCCGGCACAAGCTGCGGTTCCCGGCGGGGTTCCAGCTGGTGGCCGCGATGAACCCGTGCGCCTGCGGTTACCTGGGCGATACCGAGCGGCATTGCCGCTGTACGCCGGAGCAGGTACAGCGCTATCGCGCGCGTATCTCCGGGCCGCTGCTGGATCGTATCGACCTGCATGTGGGCGTGGGGCGGCTCACGCCCGGCCAGCTGCTGGATAAGCGCGCCTCAGTCGAACCGTCGGAAACCGTACGAGTCCGGGTGATTCGCTGCCGGGAACGGCAGCTGCGGCGGCAATCCTGCCTCAACGCGCGACTGGACCCGGAGCGGCTGCTGGAATTCAGCGGGCTCGATCGCGCGTCGCGCCAGTTACTGGAGCAGGCGTCGGCGAAGCTGTATCTGTCGGGACGCGCCATTCACCGCAGCCTCCGCGTGGCGCGTACCATCGCCGATATGGCCGGCGTCGAGGCGATCGGCGCTGCGCAGCTGGCGGAGGCGCTGGCGTACAGGACCGGGTAGTTGCAACTGCGAACCGGATGACCAGCCCAGGCGCCCTGACGCTATCCATGCCCCGCTTTCAGGTCGCTAACCACAGCGGGGAGCCCGAAGGCGAATTTTCGTGTTTTCGTGCTAGGCTTTGCACGACCATTACGCAGAGGCTGCCCCATGCGCGAGACCATTGCTTCCATCCTCAGCCAATTGGGCCAGTATGGCAGCCTGATCGCCAGCGTCATCGGTGTCATGTTCGGCGGCATGATTGTGGTATTCGTGCTGTACAAGCTGCTGAACGCCGCCATCAAACCCAAGGGCAATCTCGCGCGCTTCCTCGCCGTCTTCTTCGGCGCTATCTACGTGCTGATCCTCGTGATCACCGCACTGCTGGCTGCACAGCGCATCGGCCTGCCGGTGGAGGGACTGGCGAGCGTGGCCATACTGGCAGTGGTGGTAATCGCCGTCATCGTGTTCTTCCTGATCCCCTTCCTGCCCCGGCTGCCCTTCGTGCCCGGCGACATGGTGGAAGTGCGCGGCGAGATGGGCATCGTGGAAGCCATGACCGCCTACCAGGTGGTATTGCGCAATTTCGATGGGCAGACCGTATTCATCCCCACACCGATGGTAATGGCCTCGCCGATACGCAACTACACCGCCGAACCGCGACGCCGCATCCAGCTGGATGTCGAGCTGCGCCCCGGCTCGGACCTGGAGCATGCCAGGCAACTGCTGCTGGAGATCATGGGCGGTACGGATAAAGTGCTGGCCGATCCCGCGCCCAGCCTTTTCGTCACCGGGGTCAACGGGGAGAGAATCGCCATGCTGGGATTTTGCTGGGCGAATACCGTCGACTGGTTCGCGGCGCGCGATGCCCTCTGGCGCAGGGTGAGCGAGGCTATCGCAGCCGATGCCAGCATTGATTTCGCGATACCGCGGGTACAAGTTTCCGGGCCATGAGTGGCTCGCGCCCGATACCCCTGCGCTACCTGCCACACCAGCCCAGCGCCGAAGTGCTGCGCATGGGGCTCTCCCGGCTGGCGCCGGGCGAGTGGATAGAAACCGACGCGCAACTCGGCGACTATCACCGGCACAAGCTGCAGCAGCGTAAATCCCGCGGCGACGCCGTGTACCGCGCCACCCCGGAGTCCCTGCCCGCCCAGCGCGAGTTCGCCAGCCTGCTCGAGCAGCACCTGTTGCAGGAGCATCGGCAGCACTACCGAATACAGGACGGCCAGCTGCATTGCGATTCCGGGAGCTTCGTCGCGCCGATGAGCGGGGAAGAGCCCCTCTGGCTGGCGTCGCTGTGGATCGCCGACGACGTGGTGATCATGCAGGCGCAAGGCGATGCGTACGTGCTCACCGCGGCCAGCCTGTGCAGCCCCAGCCACTGGCACCTGTCGGAGAAATTCCGCCGGCCGCTGCGCGAGATCCACGACCCGATACCCGGCTTTCACCAGCGATTGACCCCGGGCATCGATCGCTTTTTTACCCGGCTGCAGCCGGGACCGCCGTTTGTACGCTGCAACTGGTCGCTGCAGGCGGGCGATGGCCTGGCGCAATTCCCTGGGGAGGACGAGATCGCCGTTGCCGGCACGCCCCTGTACTATCGGGTCGAGCGGCAATCCCTGAAGCGCCTGCCAGAAACCGACGCTATCGCCTTCACCATCCGCGTCTACCTCCATCCGCTGGAGGAGTTGCAGGCGCACGCCGGCGCGCTGCCAGCCCTGCTGCAGGCGATCGACGACATGCCGCCGGCCCTGGCGCACTACAAGGGGCTGGACAGGCTGGCCCCGGCTTTGGGGCGCTACCGGGCGCTGGCGGAATCAACAGGCGAGGTGTAGCTCAGAACTCGATGCTCTGGCCCTGGCGGGGAATCTCCACGTGGAGATGCTGTTCCTGCCACAGGCGTGCGGCCAGCGTCTCCTGCGCCTCGAGTTCACCGTGCACCAGTTGCACCCTCGGTTGCGGCTGGAAATGGCCGATCCAGTCGAGCAGGCCGCTCTGCCCGGCGTGGGCCGAGAGACCACCCAGTGTTTCCACCCGTGCCTTGACCGCGTACTCATCGCCCCACAACTTGATCTCGCGGGCACCGTCGACAATGATCCGGCCGAGGGTGCCGCGCGCCTGGTAACCGGTAAAGATCAGGGTATTACGGTCATCCCAGATACGCTGTTTGAGGTGGTGGCGGATGCGCCCACCAGTACACATGCCGCTGCCGGCGATGATGATGGCCCCGCCCTTCACGCGATTGATGGCCATCGAGTCTTCCACCTCTCGGGACAATTGCAGGGTCGGCAGGAAGGTTTCCAGGGACTTGCGGTGTGACTCGCTGAGCTTGCGCACCTCCTCGTGATCCAGCAGTTTCAGCCAGCGGTCGTACACCCCGGTAACGGCGATGGCCATGGGGCTGTCGAGGAATATCTGCCAGGGGTCCAGGTCGCCCTGCTGGTTGAGGCAGCCGAGCTGGAACAGGATGTCCTGCGTCCTGCCCACGGCGAACGCGGGAATCATGACGCTGCCGCCGCCCCTCCAGGTCTCGCGGAGGATATCGCGCAGTTCGGTCAGGGAATCCTCCTCGCAGCGGTGCTCGCGGTCGCCGTAGGTGCTTTCCATCAATACCACGTCGGCCTTTTCCAGCAGGCTCGGCGGATTCATCAGCACGGAGTCCTGTTTTCCGAGGTCGCCGGAAAACACCAGCGTCTTCTGTTTGTCTCCTTCGTTGATCAGCACTTCGATGATAGAGGAGCCCAGGATGTGGCCGGCATCGTGGAAAACGACAACCGCGCCTTCGCCGAGCTCGACCCGTTCGCCGTAGCGGGACCCATCGCAAAGCTGCAATACAGCCTCCACATCGCTCTGGTCGTACACCGGATCTATCAGCGGGTGGCCGCGCCGCGCGTTGCGCAGGTTGTCCCGCTCCAGGTCGCGAAGGTACAGCCCCACGGCGTCGTGAAGCATGATTTTCAGCAGTTCGGCCGTGGCCCGGGTACAGAGGATGCGACCGCGAAACCCCTCCCGGTACAGGCGCGCCAGCATGCCGGAATGGTCGAGGTGCGCGTGGGAGAGCAGGACCGCATCGATGTTGGCGGGATCGAATGCAAACTCCTCTTCGTGCAGCCGTTTTACCGCATCGCCACCCTGGTGCATGCCACAGTCGAGCAATACTCGACCCACTGCGGGTGATTCGAGCATGTGACATGAACCGGTGACCTCGCGAGCCGCACCGAGAAACGTCAGTTTTGCCATTGTTATTCTCCGTTGGGGGTCGCCCGTTGACGACAGACAGTCTCCGGACCGGCTGTGAAATTAACGGGATACCCGATTCGGAGCAAGCTTCAGTCTAGCTGATTAGAGAAGTGTTCATAGGCAAAACCGCGATATTGCAGAAACCGGGAGCGGCGGGACTTTTCGTGCAGGTCGGCGGCCGGCCCGGAGCCGAACTTGCGTCGCAGGGCGATGCCGGCCAGTTCCTCCCAGTCGAGTCGCTCACTGCGAAATGCGTGCTCCACATCCACCTCATCAACACCACGCTGGCGCAGTTCCTGACGTATGCGCAGCGGGCCGTAACCGCGAGCGGCACGCTGTCGGAGATAGCTCTCGGCGAACCTGGTATCACTTTGCAGGTTTTCCCGGGCGAGAGTCTCGATCACCTCCTCCACCCCGTCAGGTGCGTCGAACCTGCGCAGCAGTTTGTCGCGCAGTTCACGCCGGCTGTGTTCACGACGGGCCAGGTAATCCATCGCCGCTACACGCATGTGCAGGGCCTGGGAGGATTCCTCGGTGGAAGTATCAGACATGGAGAAAGGAGGCGCCGGGGCAGAGAGTGGGATAAGTGGGACCCCGGCGCCTCGTGAAAAACATGGGAAGCTCACAGAGCAGGATTATTCCTGCTCCGTGGGCTCCTCCTCGGCAGCCACGGTCGGCTTTTTGGCAGGTGCGATGACGTTCAGCATCTGCTCGCGGATGGCGCTCTCGATCTCGGTGGATACCGCGGGATTGTCCTCCAGGAACTTCGCCGCGTTGGCCTTGCCCTGGCCGATCTTGTCGCCCTTGTAGGAGTACCATGCGCCGGACTTGTCGACCAGGTTGAGCTTGACGCCCCAGTCGATGACCTCGCCCATGTGGTAGATACCTTTACCGTACATAATCTGGAACTCGGCCTGCTTGAAGGGTGGGGAAACCTTGTTCTTGACCACCTTCACGCGGGTCTCGTTGCCCACTACTTCATCGCCATCCTTCACCGCACCGATGCGGCGGATATCCAGGCGCACGGAGGAGTAGAACTTCAGCGCGTTACCGCCGGTCGTGGTTTCCGGCGAGCCGAACATGACGCCAATCTTCATGCGAATCTGGTTGATGAAAATGACCAGGCAGTTGGTCTGCTTGATGCTCGCCGTCAGCTTGCGCATGGCCTGGCTGAGCAGGCGGGCCTGCAGGCCGACGTGGGAATCGCCCATCTCGCCCTCGATTTCGGCCTTGGGCGTGAGCGCCGCGACGGAGTCCACAACCAGTACGTCGATGGCGCCGGAGCGCACCAGCATCTCTGCCACCTCCAGCGCCTGCTCGCCGGTGTCCGGCTGGGACATGATGAGGTCGTCCATCTTAACGCCCAGTTTTTCCGCGTAGCCGGGATCCAGCGCGTGCTCCGCATCGATAAAGGCCGCGGTGCCGCCGGCTTTCTGTGCCTCGGCGATGACCTGCAGGGTCAGCGTGGTCTTGCCGGAAGATTCCGGACCGTAGATCTCGCAGATCCGGCCGCGGGGCAGGCCACCGATACCGAGGGCGATATCCAGGCCCAGGGAGCCGGTGGAGATTGCGGGGATCGCAACGGGCTCCTGGTCGCCCATGCGCATCACCGTGCCCTTGCCGAACTGGCGCTCGATCTGTGTGAGCGCGGCTTCCAGTGCTTTTTGCTTGTTTGCGTCCATGTGAAGATCCCCTGGTGTCGTTTGAAAGTACTGTATATATACTCAGTTCTTTAAAACCGAATTGCAAGCCTGAAATCGCATTAATTTCGACCGTGCGAAAAACCTGCCTGAATGGGCTACAGGTAGGTTTTGCGGGTGCACGCACCCGGGTAACGGGGTGCAACCGGTGCCGGTGCACGAGGGCGTTTGGGCGGGTGGCCTGCGGGGGCACGCACGCCGCGCGGGGTGGCCTAAAGGCAGGGAAAGCCGGCCCTGGAGGGCCGGCAGCTACGCGGGAGTGCGCAGCGAATTACTCCTGGTATTGCTCCAGCACCGAGGAGAAGTCGCGCTGGCCATTGCCCTCGCCCTGGTGCTTCTCGTAGATCGCCCGGGCCAGTTTGCCCATGGCGTTGTCGACGCCGCTGCTGTCGGCGATGGCGCCGGCCAGGCCCAGATCCTTGGCCATCAGGTCGACCATGAACCCGGGCTGGTAGCCCTTGCTCGCAGGGGCATTCTCCATCACCCCGGGATACGGGTTGTACACTTCCAGCGACCAGTTGCGGCCGGAGCTGGCGAGCATGATGTCGGACAGCACCTTGGGATCAAGGCCGTTGCGCGCGCCCATTTCAAGTGCCTCGCAGGTCCCGATCATGTGGATGGCCAGCAGCATGTTGTTGCAGCCCTTGGCCACCTGGCCCGCCCCGAGGGGACCGGCGTGGAAGATGTTCTTGCCCATATCGGCGAGGATGATTTTCGCCTTCTCGAAGGTGTCCGCGCTGCCGCCGCACATGAAGGCCAGGGTACCCGCAGCCGCGGCTGCAATACCGCCCGATACCGGGGAATCCATGAACCCGATGCCCGCCGCAGCTGCGGCCTCGCCGACCTCGCGGGCGGTGGCGGCGTCGATGGTGCTGCAGTCCAGCACTGTGGTGCTGCCGTCCAGTTTCGACAGCAGGCCGTCGTCGCCGAGGTAGGTGGCCGCCACGTGCTTGCCCGCGGGCAGCATGGAGATCACGTAGTCCTTGCCGACGACGGCTTCTGCCGCGGAGGCGGCGACGCTGGCGCCGGCTTCCTGCAGTTGCGCGCAGGCGGCGGGCACGAGATCGAAGACGGTGACGTCGTGGCCGGCCTTGACCAGGTTGGTAGCCATGGGGCCACCCATATTGCCGAGGCCGATGAATGCGACTGTTGCCATGGTGAGGCTCCTTTTATTCTGGTCGACTCGCGGGGCGAGTTCCCGAGTGTGTTGAGCGCTCGCGGAGCGGGCTCCTGCGCAGCGCTGGAGTGTGTCCGGCCGGCCGGTTCGCTAGGCGAGGTCGGCCAGCGGGTTCTTGTCCCAGGGTGCGGCAAAGAAGGCGTCCAGCACTTCGGCCGGCACTTCCCGCGAGCTGCCGAACTGCCAGGCCGGGTTGCGGTCCTTGTCGATCAGCAGCGCGCGCACGCCCTCGGCGAATTCCGGGTGGCGCACGATATTGGTGGCCAGTTGCAGCTCCGCCCGGAAGACTTCAGCCAGGCCTGAATGCCGCGTCTCCCACAGTTGCCGGTCGATCCACAAGGCCGCCAGTTTAGAGCCGTGGGCGAGGCTGTCCCGGGCCTTGGCCAGCCAGGGATCGTCGGTATCCTGGGAGGTGATCTGGTCGATCACCGCGTGGATGTCGTCGCCGTCCAGCAGCTGCGCGATAGTGGCCGCGTGGGGCTCCACCTGCCCGGCGGGCGACGCGGCGAGGCTGGATTCGGCCAGCGGCCGCAGCACATGCCGCACCAGGGCGTGGTTCTTCGCCGGGTCGGTGCTCCAGCTCTGCCGGGTGAGGCCGGCGAATACCGCGTCCTTGTGCTCGCTGAGGATGAAGCGATCGGCGATGCCGATGTACATGGCATCCGCCGCGTTGATCGAGGCGCCGGTCAGGGCGAGGAACTCGCCGGTCTTGCCCGGGGCGTGGTTCAGGAACCAGCTGCCGCCGACATCCGGAAACAACGCGATGGTCACCTCCGGCATCGCTATGCGCGTGCGCTCGGTCACCACCCGGTGGGAGCAGCCGGCCATGACACCCAGGCCGCCACCCATCACGATGCCGTGTCCCCAGCACACCAGCGGCTTTGCGTAGGTGTGCAGGGTGTAATTCATGCGGTATTCGCGCTCGAAGAACGCCTCGGCGTACTCGCAGGGACCGCCGGGATTGCCGACGGCCGACTGGTGCAGGGCCTGCACGTCGCCACCGGCACAGAAGGCCTTCTCGCCGGCGCCTTCGACGAAGACCGCGGCGATTGCTTCATCCTGCGCCCAGGCGTCGAGTTGCGCCTGCAGCAGGTCGACCATCTCCAGCGTGAGCGAGTTGAGCGTCGCCTCGACGTTGAGCGTGACCCGGCCGATCTTGCCCGCGGCAGCGGCCAGTTCCTCGAACAGTACCGGTGCCGACATCAGGCGTTCTTCCACTCGGGCTTGCGCTTTTCCAGGAAGGCGTTGACGCCCTCGCGCTGGTCTTCTGTGGAGAACAGCTCGACGAATTCAGTGCGCTCCTCTTCCAGCCCGCGGCCCAGTGCGATATCCCGGCTGCTGTGGATCAGGCGCTTGCAGGCAGCCACCGCCAGCGGGCTCTGATCGCCCACCTGTTCCGCCAGGGCCATGGCTTTTTCCAGCGCGGTGCCGGTGGGCACCACTTCCTCGACGATGCCGATCTCCAGCGCCTTTGCCGCCTTGACCCGTTCACCGCAGAGGATCATGCGCTTGGCCCAGCCCTCCCCGGCCAGCCAGGCCAGGCGCTGGGTGCCGCCGGCGCAGGGCAGCAGGCCGACCTTGGCTTCCGGCAGTGCGAGCTGCGCCTGCTCCTCGACGATGCGGATATCGCAGGCCAGTGCCACCTCGAGGCCACCGCCCATGGCGAAGCCGTTGATCGCGGCAATCGACACGCCGCGGAAATCCGCCAGCGCCTCGAAAGCTTCGCCGAACAGCACGGCCATTTTCTTCGCGCCGGCGGGGTCGCCGTCGGCAAACAGCTTGAGGTCCGCACCCGCGGAAAAGAACTTCTCGCCCGCGCCGGTCAGCACCAGGGCAAAGACGGTTTTTTCCGCATTGAGCTTGCCCACCAGGTCCTTCAGCGCCGGCAGGCTCTCGACATCCCAGGTGTTGGCCGCGGGGTTGTCGATGGTGACCTTGGCGACGTGGCCGGTTATTTCCACCTTGAGTTTGTCGGAAATACTCAGGCTCATTTGATGACCTCCAGAGCGCCCTCCATCAGCATGCGGCGCGAGACGATGACTTTCATGATTTCGTTGGTCCCCTCGAGAATCTGGTGTACGCGGGTATCGCGCACGTGACGCTCCATGGGGTATTCCTTGATGTAGCCGTAGCCACCGAACAGTTGCAGGGCCTCGTTGCAGATGTCGAAGCCAACGTCGGTGGCGAAGCGCTTGGCCATGGCGCAGTAGGTCGTCGCCTGGCTGTCGCGGGTATCCAGCTTGAAGGCCGCCAGGCGCACCATCTGCCGCGCCGCGACCAGCTCGGTCAGCATGTCGGCGAGGCGGAACTGGGTGGCCTGGAACTCGGCGATGGCGGTATCGAACTGCTTGCGGTCCTGCACGTAGGCCACCGCTTCCTCCAGCGCCTGCTGGGCGGTACCGATGGAACAGGTGGCGATGTTGATGCGGCCGCCGTCCAGCCCTTCCATGGCGATCGCGAAGCCCTGCCCTTCCTCGCCCAGGCGGTTACCCACCGGGACGCGCACGTTGTCGAAGCTGATCATGCGCGTGGGCTGGCACTTCCAGCCCATTTTTTCCTCGTTCTTGCCGTAGGACACGCCCTCGGCATCGGCGGGGACAAGCAGTGCGGTGATACCTTTGGGGCCGGCAGCGCCGGTGCGCAGCATCACCACCAGCGCGTCGGTCTCACCGGCACCGGAGATGAATACCTTGGAGCCGTTGACGATGTAGTCGTCGCCGTCGCGGGTGGCCGTAGTGCGCAGCGAACCGGCGTCGGAACCTGCGCCGGGTTCGGTCAGGCAGTAGGACGCCAGCTTCACACCCATGGTCAGGTCGTAGCACCACTCCTCGATCAGCGCCTCGGAGCCGTACTTGCCCACCATGCTGGTGGCCATGTTGTGGATGGTGAGAAATGCCGTCGTCGACGTGCAGCCCTTGGCCAGTTCCTCGACGATCAGGCTGGCGTCCAGCCGGGTCATGCCGAGGCCGCCGGCGGCTTCGGGCGTGTACATGCCCATGAAGCCCAGTTCGCCGGCCTGCTTCAGCTCGGCGACTGGAAAGTGGGACGTGGCGTCCCACTCGGCTGCATTGGGTGCCAGCACCCCCTGGGAGAAGGCGCGGGCACTGTCAACGAACGCCTGCTGGTCTTCGTTGAGGGAGAAGTCCATGTGTCTAGTCGAACTTTGCCATCACCGAGCCGAACAGCTCTTCGTCGCTGGGGATCACCTTGGTTTGCGCCAGCGGCTTGGAGACCCAGGTCTCGTTGATCAGGTCGCGCCAGGTGATGTTGTGGTTGACCGAGTTGCCGCCCCAGGAGCCACAGCCCAGGGAGAAGGTCTGGCGCATGCCGTTCCACAGGTTGCCGCTGTTGGAAGCGGACTGCGGCTGGTTGACCATCACGCGGGAAGTGCGGGTGGCGGCGGCCAGCTTCATGATGTTCTCGTCGTTGTACGAGTAGATGCCACAGCTATGACCCTGGCCCTGGTAGGCCTGGATCTTGTTGGTCATCTCGATGGCCTCGTCGATGTCCTTGACCTTGTACAGGGCCATGGTCACGGTCAGTTTCTCACCGGAGAACGGGTAGTCCGGGCCGGCGCCGACTTCGGGCACGATCAGGAAGGTCTTGCCTTCGGGCAGGTCGATGCCCGCCTGGCCGGCAATCGCGGTGGCGTGCTGTGCAACGATCTTGGCGTTGAGGTGGTCGTCCTCCCAGATCACGCCCTGCAGTTTGACCTTGTCCTCGCCCTCGACGACGTAACCGCCTTCGGCCTTCAGCTTTTCCAGGAACTCGTCGTAGATGGACTCGAACACCAGCACCGAGTTGTCGGAGGAGCAGGACGCCGCGAGGTCCAGGGTCTTGGAGATGCGGATTTTCTCGGCGGCTTCGTCCAGGTTCGCAGTGTCGTCAACGGTGATGACCGCGTTGCCGACACCCACGCCCAGTGCAGGGGTACCTGAGGAGTAGGCTGCGGTGACCATGGCGGCACCGCCGGTGGCCAGTACGCGGTCGCACTGTGCCATCAGTTCGTTGGTCTTCTCCAGCGAGGGCACGTCGATGCTCTGCACCAGGTCGGCGGGGGCGCCACAGCGCTCCAGCGCGTCGCGCATGTAGTCGCAGATTTTCTTGTTGGTCAGCTTCGCGCGCGGGTGCGGCGCGATGATGATGGCGTTGCGGCCCTTGACCGCGGAGATGGCCTTGATGACCGGGGTCGCCTCCGGGTTGGTGGAGGGCGACAGCGCGCCGATCACGCCGACCGGCTTGGCGATCTTGACGATATTGCGCTCGGGCAGTTCCTCGATCACGCCGACGGACTTGTCGTTGATGATGTCCAGCAGGGTGGCGCGGGTCTTGCGGTGAATCTTGAGGTATTTGCCGTCGTAGTTGCCGAGCTGGGTTTCCTCGACGGTGAAACGGGCGATCTCCTCGGAGCGGTCCTCGCGGGCCACTGAATACACCATGGCAGTGATCAGTTCGTCGACCTGCTCCTGGGTGTAGTTGGCGATCTGCTCCTGTGCAGCGCGGGCGCGCGCCATCATCTGGGCGATTTCCTGCTGCGGGCTAATTTCTTCTGACATGTCTTTATCCTCTCGGGGTTCGATGAGATGGGCGGGGATTCTAGCACACCCCGGGGGTGGCATCATTGACGAAATTGGGAATTTCATGGACTATATTGCGATCATGAGCACCCCATCCACATGGCCTCTCCCGGCCGCTGGCATCCGCTTCCTGACCCCGGCATTCATGATCGAGAAGCTGGCGCGCCACCCCCTGACCAAGGATTGCTACCCGACGGCAATGGGATTCTATCCGCAGGCGGAAGGCCACCAGATGCTGCGCGAACGACACGATGACAACCTGCTGATCTACTGCACCGCGGGGCGCGCACGACTCACAGCCGGGGATTGGCAGGGCGATGTTGCGGCGGGCCGGGTAGCGCTGCTACCCCAGGGACTGGCCCACTCCTATTCCGCCGACCCCGCGGACCCCTGGAGCATCTTCTGGGTGCACTTCCAGGGCGCCAGTACCCGGGTGTTCCTGCAGTACCTCGGCTACCGCGATGGCAACCCGATCGCGACCGCGGGTGTCTCCCCCTTACTGATCGGCATGTTCAACAGCCTGATGCAGGTACGCCGCACCGGCTATTCCAGCCGCGCCTTCATCAATGCGGCCAACCAGCTGCGCCACCTGCTGACACAGGTCTCGGTGGAGATCAGCGCCCAGCAGGGACGCATGCAAGGGGGGATACAACTGGAATCGGTGCAGGCCTATATGCTGGAGAACATCGACAGGACAGTCACGCTGGACCAGCTGGCCGCCGTGGCAAACATGTCCAAATACCACTTTTCGACACGCTACCGCCAGCTCACCGGTTACTCCCCGATCAAGCACTTCCTGCACATGAAAATGGAGCAGGCCTGCCAGCTGCTGGATGCCAGCGAACTGGGCGTGAGTGAAATCGCCCGCCAGCTCGGCTATGAGGACCCGCTGTATTTTTCCCGCCTGTTCCGCAAGACCATCGGCAGTTCACCGCGCGGCTACCGCGCTTCCCAGCGCAAGTAGCCGCGGCGCTCAGCCCGCCGCGGCAAGGAAGCTGTCGCAAACCTCCGGCCGCCCGGACTGCAGTGCGCATACCGCCTCGAGGCCGGAACGGAACGCAGCCAGCACCTCGGCGCGCTGCGCGGCGGTGGTGGCCGCGCCCTCGGCCGGCGCGGACCACTCGTCGAGCTCCGTACCGATCCGCTTGATAGTCATGGCGCTGCGCTGGTGCAGGCCGTCGGTTTGCCCGGCCAGCTCGCTGAAGATGGCCTGGCCGGTGTCGCGAATACTGGCCAGGTCGTCGGGGCTGAGGGCCAGCAGGGCGCGCAGGTAGATACCGCCCCACTGCACTCGTGTCGCCGGCCCCTTCGCCGCCTCCCAGGCGCGCCTGTACCAGTCCAGCGCCGCCTCCTTGTTGCCCGCCTTGCGCTCCAGGGATCCCATATCGGCCATGAAGTAGTAGGGCTGGCCGGAAACCCGGATGCCCTCATCCAGGGCCGCGCGCGCCTCGGCATCCATGCCGATCCTCTCGTAGAGCTGCCAGATCGTATTGATGGCCGCGTGTTGCTCGTAGTGGCCAACGTCCTTGCGCGCCGCCTCGAGCTGGCCCACCACCCAGTCGCGCTGCTGCGCGGGCAATGCCTCGCCTTCGGCCAGCACGGATAGCTGGGCATCCGCCCAGCCGTAGATGGCATCGAGCCGGGTCAGCACGTCCACATTCTTGTCGTCGATGGCCGAACGCAGGGGTACCAGCATCTGGTCCAGCAGCGCCTGCCGGTCCCTATCCTCCGAAAGGGCCTGGATATAGTCCCCACTGCGATACATCAGCGGGTCGAGGTTGGCGCGCGCCAGGGTCGGGGTGGCGAGGATGTGTTCCAGCTGCGTGCGGTAGGCGGGCGCCAGCGATGCGTCGTGCTGCTCGTCGTCGACCCAGCTATCCAGCGCGAGGAGCTCCAGGCGGCTTTTCTCCTCGGCGAGGTTGTCCGGGCAGGCGGAGGCGAGCAGGGGCGCCACTTGCGCTAGAGCGCGCTCGCCCAGGGCATGCCCCTTGTCCTGGCCCCAGGAGTAGTAGGCCAGCAGGTGCCAATCGGCGGCGGTCAGCTCGTCCCCCGCCTCAACCGAGTCGATCAGCATCGCGACCGGGCGCAGGCTGTCCAGCGCGACATCCAGCACGCCGACATAGCGCTGCAGGTCCATGCCGCCGGGAATCCGGGTGATCTCGGTGCCGTCGGGCCGGAAGATAATTACCGTGGGGTAGCCGTACACACCGAATTTCTCGCCGTATTTCTGCGCCTCCTCGGTATCCCCGTCCAGGTAGACAGGCACGAACAGGCGCGACTGCTGGACAAATTCAGCCCGGTGGAAGATGGTTGCCTTGAGTTGCTGGCAGGGGGGACACCATTGCGCGCCCCAGTAGAGGAATACCGGTTTTCCGCTCTCCCTGGCCTCGGAGAAGGCGTCTGGTACCGAGCCCTTGAACCACGCTATTTCCTGCGTGGCTTCCACGTTCGTGGACGGATTTTCAACCTGTGCCTGTGAGGATTCCTCGTCCGCGCTGCATCCAGCGAGCAGTGCAAGCAGGACGGTCGGGACAACAAGTGTACGCTGGATTGCGGACGCGATGGCCATCAGCGCTGCCTCCGGAGTTTCGAAAACAGGCTATCTTCGCGGCATGCCCCGCGAGTTGCAAGGCCGGTCAGTTGCGGCAGTTCGCTGGCAGGTACCTGCTACCGACACCATTGGGCGCCGGGGCGGGCATGCAAGTCCAGATCAGTTCTTCATACGTATTGGTGCGCGGAACGAGCAGCAGCAACTTGCGATCGGCGGGTGAGTTGGGAATGTCCAGCGTCACCGCGATCGTTCCCGCCGTGGGCGTATTGCTCACCTCGAGCCGCGCGATGAAGTCGTAGGTGTCGTAGTCGTCGGGATCCTGCAATCCGGCTGCGGCATTATTCGCGGGATAACTGTGGTTACTGTAGAAATACTCGCTGACCGAGGTTTTCGCCTCGGCCATGAAGCCCATCGCTTCCGCCACCTTGGAACGGGTTGCATAGGAGAAGTAGGTTGGCAGCGCTATGACCATCAGGATGCTGACCACCGCGACAACTACCATCAATTCGATCACAGTGAAACCGCGAGTCAGTTTGGCGCGCAGGCAAGCGGGTCTGTGCGACAGCTGTGCTCTCATGCCTCAGCCCTCGCCCTGGGTGCGCAGTTCGCCCAGTTTTTCCAGTAGCTCCTCGAACCGGGCTTCGGTGTCGACCCCGGCGGCCCGCGCCGCCTGCAGTTCCCCGGCGGCGAGTTGCACCGCCCGCACGCGCTCACACAATGCGTCGAGGCTGGAATTTATCTGCAGCGACTCATCGCGAAACATGTCCTTGTCCCGCAGGTAAACGCGGGCGAACAATTCGCCCTTGCCGACCGCGTCGAGCTCACGGGTGATCACGTACATGGGACCGGCGATGCGGTGGCTGGCGCGAATGCCTGCGTACCAGACCGCCCCCATCAGGACCAGTTCGACCGCCGCGAGAAGCACGAAATTCAGGCCCTGCAACTCGAGGGTGTCCGTGCGCAGGAACAGGAGGCTGCAGATGATGAGAAGGTTGCCGAGGATGATGATCAGGGCGACCAGCCCCAGCGCGTACTGGTGCTGGAATTTACGGTTGACGACAATTTGCTTCCTGCGATTGTCCATGCGCGCCCACATCCCTATTTTATTCTGGGCCTAGCCTATTGCAGAGTTTTGGCGATGGCAAGGAGTAGCACGGCCAATTAAAAAAAAAGGCGGGAAATTCCCGCCTTTTTTCAATTTCCAATGCTGGCTCAGCCAAACTGATTCATGGTGTTTTCCTTGCCACCGGCCTTCAGGGCGGCTTCGCCCGCGAAGTATTCCTTGTGGTCGTCACCGAGGTCGGAGCCGGCCATGTTCTGGTGCTTGACGCAGGCGATACCCTCGCGGATCTCCTTGCGCTGTACACCGGCAACGTAGCCCAGCATGCCCTGCTCGCCGAAGTACTCCCTGGCCAGGTTGTCCGTGGACAGTGCCGCGGTGTGGTAGGTCGGCAGCGTGATCAGGTGGTGGAAGATACCGGCCTCGCGCGCAGCGTCAGACTGGAAGCTGCGGATACGCTGGTCGGCTTCTGCTGCCAGCTCGGTTTCGTCGTACTTCGCGTCCATCAGCTGGTCGCGCTGGTAGGCGGCAACATCGCGGCCCTCGGCACTCCAGGCGTCGAATACCTGCTGGCGGAAGTTCAGAGTCCAGTTGAATGACGGGCTGTTGTTGTAGACCAGCTTGGCGTCCGGAACCACTTCGCGAATACGGTTGACCATGGCGGCAATCTGGCCGACGTGGGGCTTTTCCGTCTCGATCCACAGCAGGTCAGCGCCGTTCTGCAGGGAGGTAATGCAGTCCAGGACCACGCGATCCTCGCCACTGCCCTTGCGGAACTGGAACAGGTTGGAGGGCAGGCGCTTGGGACGCAGCAGCTTGCCGTCGCGGTTCAGGACCACGTCGCCGTTACGCATGTCCGCGACATCGACTTCCTCGCAATCCAGGAAGCTGTTGTACTGGTCGCCGAGGTCGCCGGGCTTGACGGTATAGGCGATCTGCTTGGTCAGGCCGGCACCCAGGGAGTCGGTACGCGCGACGATAACGCCGTCGTCAACACCCAGTTCCAGGAATGCGTAGCGAACCGCCCGGATCTTGGCGAGGAAATCCTCGTGCGGAACGGTGACCTTGCCATCCTGGTGGCCGCACTGCTTCTCGTCGGATACCTGGTTCTCGATCTGGATGCAGCAGGCACCCGCCTCGATCATCCGCTTGGCCAGCAGGTAGGTAGCCTCGGCATTACCGAAGCCTGCGTCGATGTCGGCAATGATCGGCACCACGTGGGTCTGGAAGTTGTCGATCCTGTTCTGCAGCGCGCGCTCGGCGACCTGGTCGCCGGCTTCGCGAGCCGCGTCCAGTTCGCGGAACAGGCCGCCCAGTTCGCGGGCATCGGCCTGGCGCAGGAAGGTGTAGAGTTCCTCGATCAAGCCGGGAACTGCTGTTTTCTCGTGCATGGACTGGTCCGGCAACGGACCGAATTCAGAGCGCAGCGCGGCGATCATCCAGCCGGAGAGGTAGAGGTACTTCTTCTCGGTGGTGCCGAAGTGCTTCTTGATGGAAATCATCTTCTGCTGGCCGATGAAGCCGTGCCAGCAACCCAGGGACTGGGTGTACCGGGCGGGGTCGCGATCGTACTCCGCCATGTCCCGGCGCATGATCGCCGCGGTGTAGCGGGCGATATCGAGGCCGGTGCGGAAACGATTCTGCGCGCGCATGCGGGCAGTCGATTCGGGGTTGATGGCATCCCAGGTGCTGCCGTGCTGTTCACGCAGGCGGGCAATCTCGGCGATATCGTTCTGGTAGAGGGACATGATCGTACTCCCAGGTTTCCGGTTGATTCGTAAACAGCGCCGGGACCTGCCTCGGCTTCACTGTGGGGATGGATCATAGGCTCGCCAGAGGCATAAATGAAATAAATGGCAAGCATTTTTGATATTCTCGATATAAATACAGCCCTGGGACCGGCTACCACAGGAGGCCCGAGCTTGACCTTTGCCTGCGCTGCGCAAAGGATATGGGCCTGAGCCGGCCCACAGGCATAAACCATAAAATCGGCCAGGAGGTATTGCAGTCAGATGAGCGCGCTTCGCAACGTAAAGGTTATCGAGCTGGGTGAACGGCCAGCCGGCGAATACTGCAGCAAACTGCTCGCCGATTACGGCGCACAAGTCCTGAAGATCGAGCGGCCCGGAGGCAGCCCGACGCGCTCGCAGGGGCCATACAACTCGGGCGCGAGCGTGCTGTTTGCCTACCTGAATACCAACAAACACTCGGTAGTGCTCGACCTCGACAGCGAGGCCGGCCAGCAGCAGTTACACACGCTGCTGGCCCAGGCAGACATACTCATCGACGATCACGACGCGAACTGGCTGGAAGCCCGGGGTTTGAGTGCCGCCTCGCTGGGGGCTCGTTACCCGTCCCTGGTGGCCTGCTCGATCACGCCGTTTGGCCTGGACTGCCCGGCCGACTGGTTGCCCGCCGAGAGTCTCAACGTGTTCCAGCGCAGTGGCTGGGGCTACCACACACCCGGCGACGCGACCCCGGAGCAGGCCCCGCTCCCGGCAGCCGGCCGCTTTCTCACGGAATACGAAGCGGCGCTGGATGCCGCGCTGTGCACGGTTGCAGCGTACGTCGCGGGGCTGGAATCCGGCCGGGGTGAATTCATCGACATCGCCGAATACGCGGTCATGGTCTCGCGCGCCGACACCGTACTGGGGCGCAATCTCGCCGGGGAGGTCCCGGCCTCGGACGCGCGGGACGCCTTCGAGATGGGCGGGCCGGCAGCGTCGTTCCGGTGTCGCGACGGCTACCTGTTTCTCTTCATGACCACCGCCCTGCACTGGCGGGCCCTGTCGGAACTGATGGGACACCCCGCGTGGATGGAGGAATTCCCCGAGGACTGGCTGGAGTTCGGCATCACAGCTGAGCGCGTGGGCCGGTTCCGCGAACACTTCGGCCAGTGGATTGCGAACAAGGGCAAGGAGGAAACCTACCAGGCGGGACAGAAACTCGGGATTCCCTTCGCGCCGTTTTACCACGCCGCCGATGTCTACGACTCCGCGCAGCTGGCCCATCGCGGCTACTTCCAGCAACTCGACGATCCCGCGCTGGGTGCAGGCTGCGTGCGCTTCCCCACGTTTCCCTGCAAGCTGGGAGCCACGCCTGCCTGGCTGGAAAGGCCCGCGCCGGCGCCGGGATCAGGTGACGCGCTGGCGCGCCAGTGGCTTGCTGGACCCGCCAGGGATGGTGGTGCTGGAGGGACTGCGCCGCAGCGCGGTCGCGGAGGGCCGCTACAGGGCGTCCGCGTACTCGAGCTTACCAAGGTCTGGGCCGGCCCCTACGCGGGCAAATTGCTCGCCCTGCTCGGCGCCGAGGTGATCAAGGTGGAGAGCCAGAGCAAGCTGGATGAAATGCGCGCCTACGGCGGCACCGACATCAACAACGCGCCCTACTTCCTGTGTCTCAACCCGGAGGTGGAGAGTATACAGCTGGACATGAAAACCGCGGCTGGCCTGGACCACCTCAAGTCCCTGGTCGCCCACAGTGATATCGTCATCGACAACCTGCGCCCCGGAGTCATGGAAAAAATGGGGCTGGGATTCGGGGAACTGCGCGGGATCAACCCGGCAATCGTCGCCGTCTCCATCAAGATGTTCGGCACCGACGGCCCGCTCGGCTTCCAGACCGGCTTCGCCCCGTCATTCGCCGCGCTGGGAGGGCTGTCCCTGCAAGTCGGATACGCCGGCCAGCCGCCCACAGGCATGAACATGCGCTATGGTGACGCAACGGTTGGCGCCTGGGCCGCCTTCGGCGCGGTGATTGCGCTGGCGCACGCCCGACGCGGCGGCGAGGGGCAGTTCGTCGACGTTTCCGCCGTCGAGTGCATGTCCAGCATGATCGGCGACAACCTGCTCGCCTATGAAGTCCTCGGGGAGTTCGCCGTCTCACAGGGCAATCACCACCCCGACATGGCCCCGCACGGCTGTTACCCCTGCCGGGACGGGCAATGGCTCTCGCTGGCCGTATCCAGCGACGAGGCCTGGAGACATCTCTGCGACTGCCTGGGCGCACCCGACCTCGCGACTGATTCTCGTTTTGCATCCACGGCATCCCGCATCACGCAATCCGCCGATCTCGACCGGGAGATCGCGACACTCACCCCGGCCCACGACGCAGAAACACTGGCGATGGCGTTGCGCGCACAGGGAGTCGCAGCCGCGCGCAGCCTGAGTACCCGCGACCTCGTCGCCGACGACTGGCTCCGGGAGCGCGGCACCTACACCCGGGTAACCGATGGGCTGGGGCGCGAGCGCCCGATAATCGCAGCGCCCTGGCGACTGAGCTTCAATCCTTTTCACCCGACTCGCGGAGCCCCCTTACTGGGCGAACACAACGAGCGTGTTTTTTGCGATCTGCTAGGTTTATCCCGTGACCAGCTGGCTGAGCAACAGGCTGCCGGCATTCTGAACTGATACAGCTGGGGAGCGCAGCTATGGCTTACTTTGTCACCGGCGGAACAGGCTTCCTCGGGCGCTTTTTCATCGCGCGCCTGGTGAAAAAACGCACCGGCAGGGTTTACGTGCTGACACGTGCGACATCCCGCGCGAAGTTCGACAGGCTTGCCGAATCTTTCGGTAGCGACGCGCAGCGACTGGTATGCGTGGAAGGAGACCTCAACCGACCCCTGCTGGGACTGGACGAGAAGACCATCCAGGAGCTGCACGGCAAGATTGATCACTTTTTCCATTTCGCCGCCATCTACGATCTTGCGGCTGACTCCGGTACACAGGCGCTGACCAACATCGAAGGCACCCGCAACGCGGTGGCGCTCGCCGAAAGGCTGGGAGCGCGCTGTTTCCAGCATACCAGCTCCATCGCTGCTGCAGGCCTCTACGCGGGAACATTCCGTGAAGACATGTTCGAGCAGGCGGAACATCTCGATCACCCCTATTTCCGGACCAAGCACGAGGCGGAGGCAGTGGTGCGCGAGGAGTGCCGCATCCCGTGGAGGATTTACCGGCCCGGGATGATCGTCGGCCACTCCCGCACGGGTGAAATCGACAAGATCGACGGCGTTTACTATGCATTCAAGGCGCTGCAGAAATTGCGCAAAATCCTGCCTCCCTGGTTTCCGCTGGTGGGTATCGAGGGCGGCAAGCTGAACGTCGTGCCGGTGGACTACGTCGTCGATGCGATGGACCACATCGCCCACCTCGACGGCAGGAACGGCGAGTGCTTCCATCTCACCGACCCCGAACATTACAGCCTTGGCAGTCTGGTCAATCTCTTCGCCGACGCAGGGCATACACCGCGGCTGGGTGTGCGCCTGGATTCGAGCCTGCTGTCCTTCATACCCCGCTTCCTCCGCGAGATGATCAGCAACCTGCCCGTATTCCAGCGTGTCATGGACAAGCTGCTCAGCGATGCGGGAATCCCGACATCCGTCGGGCAACTCGTGAACTACCCCACGCGCTTTGACAACCGGAATGCCGAACGGGCACTACAGGGCAGTGGAATAAGCTGCCCGCGGGTCCCTGAATACGCTGCCGTCATCTGGGACTACTGGGAACGTCACCTCGACCCGGACCTGTTCGTGGATCATTCACTGGAAGGCAATGTGAAGGACAGGCTGGTGCTGGTCACCGGGGCCTCTTCGGGCATCGGCCACCAGGTGGCTCTACGGCTTGCAGATGCCGGTGCACAGTTGATCCTGGTAGCTCGCAGTTCCGACAAACTGGAAGCTACCGCGGCCAGCATCGCTGCGCGTGGTGGTCAGGCAGAAGCCATCGCAGCGGACCTTTCGATCATGGAGGATTGCGACAAACTGGTGGAGCGCGTACTCGCAGACCACGGACATATCGACATCCTGGTGAATTGCGCAGGGCGCTCGATACGCCGCTCGCTTGCGGCGAGTTACGACCGGTTTCACGATTTCCAGCGCACGATGCAGGTCAACTACTTCGGCGCGATACGTCTGACCATGGGGCTGTTGCCGAGGATGACTGCGCGCAGGCAGGGCCACGTCATCAACGTTTCGTCTATCGGCACACTGGGGCCCTGCCCGCGGTTTTCCGCTTACGTTGCGTCGAAATCAGCATTGGATGCCTGGACGGACGCCGCCTCGGTTGAATTCTCCGAGCAGAATATCCGTTTCACGACCATCCACATGCCGCTGGTTCGCACACCGATGATCGAGGCGACCAGTATCTACGATTCCATGCCCGTGCTGACACCGGACCAGGCGGCAGACCTTGTCGTGCAGGCGATAATCGAAAAACCCAGGCGAATCGCCACCCGGCTTGGAATCACCCAGCGAGTCTGCAATGCGATCGCGCCCCGGTTCTCGGAGATTGTCATGGGAGCGATTTATCACATGTTCAGCGACTCAGCCGCCGCTCGCGGAGAACCTTCGGATGCGCGCGAGTCCATTTCCAACGAGCAGGCGGCACTGGCTGCCCTGATGCAGGGACTTCACTTCTGATTCAAACCAGGCCAAATACGCCTGACAGCTTCAACAAGCCCAGGGCAACGGTTACCAGGACGACCAGCCCTCCGGCCAGGTTGCTGAAAATACCGTTGCGGTAGCTCCCCAGTTCGCCCGAACGGTTCATCACGAACAACAGGAATACGGCACTGATCGGCAGTAACAGACCGTTGGCTGCCTGTGCAAAGAGGATGGCCGCAACAGGGCTGCTGCCCACCAGTGCGAAGCACATACCGATCGCGAGTATCGCTGCCCAGACCATCCGGAACCGGGGCGCGTCCATGGCAGTGGGCCAACCAAAAGCACCACACACCGCGTAGGCACCCGCTAGCGGTGCCGTGATAGCACTGCTCAGCCCGGCGGCAAACAACCCCGAAGCGAAGAAATACCGGGCAGCGGATCCGAGCAGGGGCTCCAACTGCTGGGCCATGTTTACGGCTGATACAGCGACACCGGAACCGAAGAATGCCGCGGCTGCCGTTCCCAGGATAGCCAGGGTCACCAGCCCGCCCAGACCGATGGACAGTACGGTATCCGTGCGTGCCGACCGGAGGGCTCCCTGCATGTCAGCAGCTCCCCGCCATTTTTCAGAGACAGCGCTGGCGTGCAGGAAAAGGTTATAGGGCACGACGGTGGTCCCGATCAACGCCAGTACTGTCAGCACGGAGCCCGGCGGCAGTGCGGGATGCACAGCTGACGCCAGCAATTCGGGGAGAGCGGGCTTGAGCATCAGGAAAGTCGCCGCAAAAACCGAGCTCATCGCCAGCACGAGGACGATGAGCGATCTCTCTATGAGCCGATAGCGCCCGCTTGCCAGTAAGCCCGCGGCAAGCAATCCAACCCCCAGAATCCACCAGCGCCGATCGAGGCCGCCGAGCGCACTCAAGCCCATGGCCGCCCCGGTGAGGTTTCCAGCCTGGTAGGCGGCGTTACCGAAGCCCACCGCGGCGACTACCAGCAGCGCTGCACCACTGGCCATCCAGTGACCGGAAAATTCGCGGCGCATGGCTTCGGACAGGCCTCGCCCCGTCACCAGGCCGAGACGCGCCGTCATTTCCTGCAGGATGATGGTGGCGAGCACAGAGAACAGCAGAGCCCAGAGCAACCCGTAGCCGTACGTCGCACCGGCAACACTTGCCGTAGTGACCGTGCCAGGCCCGATAAAGGCAGCAGCGACCAGGAGACCGGGGCCGAACAGGCCCCGCTTTCCAGGCGCCGTGCCCTCAGATTTCAAAGCGATAGCGCCGCAGGTACACCGCACCGAACAGGGTTGCAGCGGCAAACAGCAATCCCAGTACCAGGCTTACCCAGTCCACCGACGACCAATAGGCAGTGACGAAGTACAACTCTGTCTCCCCATCCCCACCGATAAAGTGCGGCAGGTGCTGCTTGATGGCCGCCGCGATATGCCCGGATCCAAACAGGATCATCTCTCCGAGCACCAGTACGACTATCGGCACCACGGCGGCGAATGACGGGGTGCGTTTCGCCCAACTCGACGCCAGCAACAACCAGCCATAGCAAGGTGCGATCCAGATCGCTGTCATGATCCACCCGCCGACTTCCCGCGAGAACAGGCTGAACAACTGGATATTGCTCCAGATGCCTTCCCAGGGGTCGGCGCCCATGCGCCACGCCACCAACATGGAAAGTGCCACGAGAAGGACCTGCAGCACCAGCGATACTCCAATGTAGATCGCCGGCGCCACGACCAGGCCGACACAGAACCGGGTAAGCACTTCCTCCCACTCGGAAACAGGCATCGACTTCCAGAAGAGAATGCTTCGGTCTTTGCGATCATTGTAGAGCGAGCCGAGGAGGTAGTTGACCGTCACGATAACCAGCACTACCAGCAGCAGCATATGCGGCAGTGCCACCATCGGGTTCAGGCTTCCCGACACCTCTGTCTCGTACCCCTGTTTCTCCCTGGTCCTGGGTTCAAATCGCCACTCGCGTGAGAAATTCCAGGCTTCATCGGGCAGCGGTTGTGCCTGCGGATCGGGCGGACTGTACCCCGGCTCGGAGAGATTGCCGGAGGCGCTTCCCGAGTCCGAGTGAGTCACACGCGCCAGCTTTTCGTCGTCGATATTGATGACAACAGAAGGGTGAACCGCCATCTCCTGCGAGATCACCATGTTGAGTACGCCATCGCCAAGGGCATTGAACCTGGCCCCGACAAACAGGCCCAGCAGCATAAGGAAGACCAGAACACCGGCAATGATGACGGGCGTCCACACCAGTGAGAGCTTGTATTCCTGCAGTTCGCGCTGGAGCAACGTGAACAATCGCACTGAACGCGCAGAAGCCATTACTTGTCCCCTCCCATCATCGCCACGAACAGGTCCGACACTGAGGGTGTCCGCACCTGGCCAAGCGGCGCCAGTGCCTCGCGGCTGACACCCTCGTAAATGACTGCCCGACCACCGAGTATCCCGTGGGAGCCCACATGCGGGATTGCCAGCGCCTTACCGGCGGCTTCCCCAACCGCGTTGAGCTGGACGAAGTTGTCCTCGATCTCCTGCATCGAACGCGACAGGACCATTTTCCCATGGCTCAGGAACATCACATCGGTGAGGATGTGCTGGACTTCATCCACCTGGTGAGTCGAGATAATTATGGTGCGATCCTGATCGTAGTAATCCGAAATCAGCTGCTCATAAAAACGCTTGCGGAACAGCAAATCCAGGCCCAGCGTGGGCTCATCCAGAACCAGCAAACGGGCGTCGATCGCCATGACGATGGCGAGGTGAAGCTGGACCATCATCCCCTTCGACAGGTCGCGAATACGCTTGCGAGGGCCGACTTCTGTACTGTTCAGGAAGTTTTCAGCCCGCTCCCGGCTGAACCGCGGATGCACACCTGACACATAATCCAGCAGTTGTTCCACCCGCATCCATCGCGGCAGTACGGCTGTATCAGCGATAAAGCAGACCTCTTCCATCAACGTGGCCCGCTCACTGCGCGGCGCGTACCCGAGGACGTTCAGTTCACCTTCGTAGCTGGCCAGCCCCAGCAGGGATCGCAACATGGTTGTCTTGCCCGCGCCATTGGGACCGATCAGGCCAAGCACCGAACCGGCCGGAATGCTCAGGTCCACGTTATCCACGGCAACAAAGTCACCGAAACGACGGGTCAACCCCTTTGACTCGACGATATTACTCATTGGTTTTCTCCACTGTCGTCGAGCAACATATCGGCGACCTCACGTAAGCTCATGCCGAGGACTTTGGCCCGATCCCTGAACGCCGGGATTTCCTCTTCAATAAATCGCTGCTTTTCGTTAATGGTCAGCGAGCCGCTGGCGCCGGTACGCACGAACATGCCCAGTCCGCGACGTTTCTCCAGCAAACCTTCGTCTACGAGTTCCTGGTACGCCTTGCCGACGGTGAGGTGATTTATCTGGTAGTCCGCTGCGACCTGGCGCACCGAGGGGACAGCTTCGCCCTCGGGGAATGTTCCATCCATGATGCGCTGTGCCACAAGGTCGCGCAGCTGCCGGTAAATCGGCTGTTTATCGTTCCATTCCACGGTCACGTGGCGCGCTCCCGCTGATTACTTTCGACGGCGGTTCAGGTCGCCAGCACCCAGGATGGTGCTGTCGATCTTCGGGTCGCCGGAGTAGTAGATGTCACCGCTACCGACAATCTGGACCTTCAACCAGGAGTCGACCGTGCCCACCGTAGCATCGCCGGAACCGATGATGCTGACCTCGGCAGTGTGTGTATCCAGGCCAGACAGGTCTACCGTGCCCCCACCGATAATACGGATCTCGGTCGACATGGCCGGGGCTTCTCCCTGGTCCACGCTGATGTCGCCAGAGCCGGTAATGGTAGCCTCAGCCGATTTCGCCAGGGTTTTACCCACGGCTATATCACCAGAGCCCGATATGAGCATTTCCAGTGAAGGCGTATCAACTTCTGCGAGCTGTATGTCCCCGGAACCAGAGATTCTCAGGTCTACAGCACCCGCCTTGAGGGAAAACAGCTTCACGTTGCCGGAGCCTTCTATGGAAACCTCCAATTTGGGCAACTGCATCGGGCGGACGAAGACATCACCGCTACCCGCAAGCCGAAGCTCTCGCAGATCCGATATGGTTAGCTTGTACTTCACACCGGAAAAACTGCTGTGGGGATGCGTCTGGGAATCACCCAGGAACAGGGTATTCCCTCGGATGTAAAAGGGTTCCTTGTCGAGATCGCTTTGCTTGCCACGGAGCAGGAGTTCAGGGGTGTCACCCTGGCTGATCTCCACCTCGACGCTGCCAAACACCCTCACTTCGCTGATGTCGAGGTCCGTAACCCTTCGCGTCTCGGCGTGCAGCCCGATACTGCCCAGCAGCAGGGCGATGCCCAAAATCCAACGTGCCATCTGGTATTCCTGTTTCATCCTATATTTCCCGGCAGCTGTCGCCGTCCTGCTCGGCCCGGCGCATGAACCACTCTGCAACCAGCGCTGCCGGCACGAAAAAGAGGACCGTGAGCGCGCCGATACCGAGGGTTGCCACCAACTCGTGCAGGGAGAAAAGCCGGCTACTGTCCGGTGGCAGCAGTTCCAGCGACATTCCCGCAACTTCACCTCTGGCAAATTCGAGGCACTGGCCCATCTGGGACAGAACCTGGTATGCAGCATCGCCAATTCCGGGAGCGGCCTGAACCGCGCCTGCGAACAGGCTACACACTACGACGATGATTGTCCTTTTCATGCCGGGCAACACTGTCACATCCTCCGGCTGGTGCCTGTGGGCGATACCAGCGAGAGAACTTCGACCAGAGCGGCAGCCGGCGGAAAGCACAGCAGCGCCGTGAACCCGAGGCCGAGTATGCTGAGCATACCGCAGACGATTAACAGGCCCACATGTACCAGCACGCGGTCGCTTCTGTGGGCCAGGACCTGCCTTCTCGATTTTACGTACATTGTCCCTACCTCATTGATCCATTGGATCGTTGTTCTACTGTTATGCATAACTATAACACTAGATTTATAGAACACAAGTACTCCTGAGAGAAATTTTATTCTCCCGATAATTCAATGAGTTATGAATCTATCGCAGACTGTTATCACACCTGAGGTGTGTTACTTGTTCTTCTTTTTGTTCTTTTTGACGTGCGCCATCATCCGGCGCTTACGCTGCACCTGGCGTTGAGTGAGCTTGTTTCTCTTGTCGGCGTAGGGGTTTTCCGCGGTCCGGAATTCGATTCGCACCGGGGTGCCCTGCAAGTCCAGTTCACGGCGGAACAGCTTTTCGAGATAACGCTGGTAACTGGCTGGTACCTTGCCTGTCTGGTTGCCGTGGATCACGATCAGGGGAGGGTTCTGCCCGCCGGCGTGCGCGTAGCGCAATTTGATGCGCCGTCCATTGACCATGGGAGGTGCGTGTTCGGCCACCGCGCCCTCCAGGATACGGGTCAACTGATTGGTTACCAGTTTGCGTGTCGCCGCCTTGTAGGCCGCATCCACCGACTTATACAGGTGACCGACTCCGGTGCCGTGCAGGGCCGAGATAAAGTGGGTATCGGCGTAGTCCGCGAATACCAGGCGGCGACTCAGTTCCTGTCGAATCCAGTCTCGCTGGTGCGGTTCAATGCCATCCCATTTGTTGATGGCCAGCACGAGGGCGCGGCCGGCATCGACGCAGTGACCAAGGAGGTGCATGTCCTGGTCGACGAGTCCCTCGTGGGCGTCCATTACCAGTATCACGACATGCGCGTCGTCGATGGCCTTCAGGGTTTTCACGATGGAAAACTTTTCCACCGTCTCGCGCACGTTCTTGCGCCGGCGCACCCCGGCCGTATCGATCAAGGTGTAATCGCGATCGCCACGACGATAGTTGATGTAGATACTGTCACGCGTGGTTCCGGGCTGGTCGTAGACGACGACGCGGTCCTCGCCCAGCAGGCGATTGACCAGCGTTGACTTGCCGACATTCGGCCTGCCCACCACTGCCACCCGGATGGATCCACTGTGCTCATCAGCGGGCAGTTCGGCGTCTTCTTCCGGAAAATCCTCGAGCACCTGTTCGATCATGCTGCGCACACCGCGCCCATGGCTCGCCGCGATGGCGAACATCGAATCTATGCCGAGGCTGTAGAAATCACCGAGGGCGACGTTTTCGTCGATTCCGTCGATCTTGTTCACGACCAGGTGAAAACGTTTATTGCGCTGGCGCAGGTGAGTCGCCAGTGCTTCGTCCGCCGCGTTGAGACCCTCCCGTGCATCGACAAGAAAGAGCACGGCATCCGCCTCTTCTATCGCCAGCAGGGACTGCCCGGCCATCCTGGAGTCGATGCCCTCCTCCTCGCCACTGATACCGCCGGTATCGATGACGATGAAATTGCGGCTGTCGATCCGGCCTTCACCGTACTTGCGGTCCCGGGTCAGGCCCGGGAGGTCGGCCACCAGCGCGTCGCGCGAGCGCGTGAGCTGGTTGAAGAGTGTCGATTTTCCGACATTGGGACGCCCTACCAGGGCGATAACCGGGAGCATCAGTCGCGCTGCACGACCTCGTAGGCAATCAGCTTGCCGCTGTTTGTATAGACGTAAAGAATGTTGCCATCGGACAGCATGTCCGCGCGGGCACCGTCGCCGCCGATGTGTTCACGGCCGACAAAGCTGCCATCCACCTGCGAGACGAGATGCAGGTAACCGTCGAAGTCCACCACCGCGACGTAGCTGCTCACGGGTGTGGGCCGGGACAATCCGCGGTAGGCCAGCGCAGGCTGTTGCCAGCGCAGGCCCTGGCCGTTGCGGTAGTAGGCGCTGAGCGTTCCGTCCTCGTCGGCGACATAGACATTGTTGAAGCCCTGGGAGACACCCGAGTAGGAGGACACATCCTTCTGCCAGAGTTTGCGGCCGGAGGAAGCCTCGATGGCGACCAGCCTGCCGTGGTAGCTCGCGGCGTAAAGTTCGCCTCCGGCCAATTCCATGGTGCCATCCACGTCTACGATACGATCGATTTCCGACCGTCCCTGGGCGATAGCCACGCGAACTTCCCAGTTGATCCCGCCGGTATCGATGTTGAAACCCATCACACGGCCGTTGGCAAACCCGACGTACACCGCATTCCCGTTGACGATGGGGGTGCAGGTGCCGCGGATCGTCAGCACGGGCACGTCGCTATCGTAGGTCCAGAGTTTTTCGCCGCTGTCGAAGTCCAGCCCCAGCACCTTGCCATCGTAGGTCTGTACCACGACAACCCGGCCATTGCTCTGCGGCGCCGCGAGCACCTCACCGGGGACCGAAGTCTTCCACAGAACACTGCCGTCCTGCGCAGACAGCTTCAAAACCAGGCCATCGGGGTTGCCCACGAACAGGGCGTCACCGTACACGCCGACACCGCCGGAAAGGTTGAGATCCAGGTCGGTGTCCCAGAGCGTCTTGCCCTTGTCGCGCTGGATGGCATCCACTTCACCGTCGGCGGAAGCGACATAGATGACATCGCCGCCGATTGCCGGCTGCAGCTTGTAGAACCCGTCGCCCTGGCCGTCGCCAATCCCGGTGGACCACAGCTTGTGAATACGCACGGTCTGGTCGAAATCGACCAGTTCGGCAGGCGCGGTAGGATCGTCGTCGTCAGAGCTGAACCAGCCGCTGACGGTACTACAGGCGCCGAGGGAAAACAGCAGTGACAGCAGGCACAGGCGCCGCAGGAACAGGTTCATCGCTTATTCCTCCCCGTCCGCTTGAACTGCCGGAGCCGGTGCCGCCTGGGCTGCCTCATCGGCCGCGGCTTCGGCAGTCACCGGTCGCGGCGGCTGCGGGCTGAGAGACTTGAGTTTTTCACGCAACAGGCTGATGTTGACCTGCTCGCCGCTGCTGGAGGCTTCCATCAGGGCCGTGCTGTAAGCTTCCTTCGCGCCCTCGCGGTCTTCCTGCATCAACAGGATATCGCCCCGCGCCATCTGGTAGGCCGCGCTGAAACTGCCGGGGTCCGCGGCATCGAGGACACCGAGCGCCTGCTTGAAATCACCGGAGGCCGCCAGCACCCTGGCCAGCCTGAGCTGGGCAATCTGTGCAGTTTCCGAACCCGGCTCAGCGTGGGCGAGAACCCAGCGCAGCTCGGTTTCGGCTGCGGGTAACTCCCCCTTGATAACATGCATACGCGCCAGATGCAGCGCAGCGAACTGTGCATAGATACTGCCGGCGTAATCCAGCTTGAGGCCGCTGGCGGTATCTTCGGCGGCAGCCTCGTCACTCGTTGACAGGCTCTGGAGCAGGGACTGGTAGCGATTGGACGCGTCTACCGCCTGGTCATCGCGGTACTTCTGCCACCCCTGCCAGCCGAAACCCAGTGCGAGCGCGACTATCACCGCGACTATCGTCGAGCGTCCGTTCTCGTCCCACCAGCGCTTCAGCGCCTCGATCTGTTCTTCTTCGCTGCGGTATGTTTCCACGTCGCATTGTTCCTCTATTATCCTACTGTGCCAGGAGCGCGCGCAGCGCCTGCTCGAGTTCTGATCGCGGCAGGCTCTGCTGGCCCAGCCGGTCCTTGTCAGCCTCGCGCAAGGCTTTCAGGGTCACGCTGCCCGCGGCGATTTCGTCTTCGCCCCAGATCAGCGCGATGCGCGCACCGCTGCGGTCGGCCTTTTTCATCTGGCTCTTGAAACTGCCGCCGCCGTTGTGCTGCACGATTCTGAGGCCCGGGAAAGCATCGCGCAAGTTTTCTCCGGCAACCACCGCCTCGCGCTGGGCGTCATCGCCAAAGCTCACCAGGTAGATATCTGCCTCAGACGACTGCTCCGGCACGGTCGCGGCCGCTTCGATCAGGAGCACCAGGCGCTCCACGCCCATGGCGAATCCCACGCCGGGTGTCGGCTTGCCGCCCATCTGTTCCACCAGCGTATCGTAGCGACCGCCAGCGCAAACGGTTCCCTGGGCGCCGAGCAAATCGGTCACCCACTCGAACACGGTGTAGTTGTAATAATCCAGGCCGCGCACCAGGCGCGGATTGACGCGGTATGTGACCCCGGCGACGTCCAGCAATTCCCGCAGCCGGGCAAAATGCGCCGCGGCCGCTTCGTCGAGGTACTCCGCAAGACTGGGAGCACCATCCAGCAGGGCCTGGGTCTGCGCCGCCTTGCTGTCGAGAATGCGCAGGGGATTACTCTCCAGGCGCCGCTGGCTGTCTTCATCCAGCGCGTCCCGGTGCTGCTCCAGGTAGGCGACCAAGGCCTCCCGGTAGCGCTTGCGCGACTCCAGGCTGCCGATGGAATTGAGCTCTAGCGTGACACTGTCCGCCACCCCGAGCAGTTTCCACAGGCGTGCGCTCAGCAGGATCACCTCAGCGTCCATGTCAGCACTTGCTATACCGAAGGCTTCGATACCGATCTGGTGGAATTGCCGCTGGCGACCCTTCTGCGGGCGCTCGTAGCGAAACATGGGGCCGTTGTACCAGAGCCGCTGGGGCGTCGCGAGCATGCCGTTCTGGATGGCTGCACGCACACAGCCGGCTGTGCCCTCGGGACGCAGCGTCAGGCTCTCGTCATTGCGATCGCGGAAGGTGTACATCTCCTTTTCCACGATATCAGTCACTTCGCCGATAGAGCGCTTGAACAGCTCGGTGTACTCGACGATAGGCAGGCGAATCTGGCCGTAGCCGTAGCTCGCCAGCAGGGCCTGCACGGTGCGCTCGACATACTGCCAAACCGGTGTCTCATCCGGCAGGATGTCACTCATCCCGCGAATGGCTCGAAACTCGCTCACAATTACTCCTGCTCCTGGATCAGGCGGACGTTTTCAGGATGAGGCTTTCGCTCTCCCTGGAGCGCTGCTCTTCCAGCTTTGCCGCCCTGTCGCGAATCACCTGCTCGAGGTGATCGATAAAAGCCTGGTTGTCGACCTTGTGGTCGGGCTTGCCATCCACGTAGATCAGGTTGTTGGGGGTGGCGCCGGTGAGGCCGACATCGGCCTCGCGCGCCTCGCCCGGGCCGTTGACTACACAGCCGATGACCGCTACGTCCATCGGCGTGCGAATATCCTCGAGGCGCTGCTCCAGGGTATTCATGGTGGCGATGACGTCAAAGTTCTGCCGCGAGCAACTCGGGCAGGCGATGAAGTTGATGCCGTTGGTGCGCAGCTTGAGACTCTTGAGAATCTCGAAGCCCACCTTTACTTCCTCCACCGGGTCCGCGGCGAGGGAGATCCGGATGGTGTCGCCGATGCCCTCCATCAGCAGCATGCCCAGGCCCACCGCGGATTTCACGGTACCACCGCGCAGGCCACCGGCCTCGGTGATACCCAGGTGCAGCGGCTGCTCGATCTGCTTGGCGAGGAGGCGGTAGGCCTCCACCGCCATGAACACCTCGGACGCCTTGACGCTGACCTTGAAGTCCGGGAAATCGTGCTTGTCGAGAATGTCGACATGGCGCAGGGCCGACTCCACCAGGGCCTCGGCCGTGGGCTCGCCGTACTTGCGCTGCAGGTCCTTGCCCAGCGAGCCGGCGTTCACGCCGATGCGGATCGGAATGCCGCGGTCCCGCGCGCTGCTGATGACCTCGCGCACCTTCTCGTCGCGGCCGATATTGCCGGGATTGATGCGCAGGCAATCGACGCCGTACTCGGCGACCTTCAGCGCAATGCGGTGGTCGAAGTGGATATCGGCCACCAGCGGCACTTCGACCTGCTCGCGAATTTTCCGGAACGCCTCGGCGGCGTCCATGCTGGGCACGGAAACCCGCACGATATCCGCGCCCGCGTCGGCGATCGCGCGGACCTGGGCGACCGTGGCGTCCACATCGCAGGTATCGGTGTTGGTCATGCTCTGCACACTGATCGGTGCATCGCCGCCCACTGCGACATTACCAACGTGAATCTGGCGTGAAATCCGACGCTTGATCGGGGACTCTGTCTTCATTTCACTGTGCCTGTTTGTAGGCCTTGTATTCCGCGGAATCCGGGTACAGGTTTGCCAGCGCCAGCGCGTAGCTGGCCTCGGCGTCCGCGTCCTGGTTGTAGCGCGCCAGGCGGATGCCCAGCCACAACCCCCTGGCAGACTGCTGGCGCACCACCGTCCGGTAGGTGCCGTAGTATCTTGTTGCCGAGTCGTAGTCGCCGCCATCAAAGCGCAACTGGGCCATTTCCAGCAGCGCGATATTGTTGGCGCGATCCATGGTCAGTGCGCGCTGGAATGCCTGTTCAGCGCCCGGTGAATCCTTGAGTTGTTCGCGACAAAGGCCGAGGTTTACGAACGCCTGCGGGCGGCCTTGATAGAGGGTGTCCTTCACCACGTACTCCAGTTGCTCCTCCGCTTCCTTGTACCGCTGTTGCGAATAGAGGAAAGCCGCGTAATTATTGCGCGCGCGGGAGAAATTGCGGTCCAGGCGGATGGCGGTCTTGTAGCTTTGCTCCGCCATCTCGGTCTCGCCGGTGCTCTGGTACACCAGCGCGAAAGCCTCGTGTACCTCGGGATTGTCCGGGTCCATGTCGTAGGCAGTCTTGAGATTGCGCTTGGCGTTTTCCCAGTCGCCTTCGCCGATGTACTTGCGCGCAAGCTCCACGCGCAATTCCAGCGCTTCCTTGGGATCCGCCTTCTCGGTGAATACGCTCTGGGTGGTGGTGACGCATGCGCCAAGACCCAGGCTGACCAGCAACACCGCCGACCAGCGGATACCCTGTTTCAAAATTCTCGCCGCATTTGCCATAGCCGCTACGTCACCCTGTTCTCGTTATCCTGTCGCTGCGCTGCCTCGCGATAGCGCTCGCTGCGCCGGGTCCGGTCCACTACCTGCCCCACCAGTTGCCCGCAGGCGGCGTCGATATCGTCGCCGCGCGTGGTGCGCACGGTCACAATATATCCCGCATCCACCAGCACTTGCCAGAAACGCGAGACCGCGTTGCCACTGGGGCGCTCATAGCCGGACTGCGGGAAGGGGTTGAAGGGGATCAGGTTGATCTTGCAGGGAAAGTCCTTCAGCAACTGGGCCAGTTCGCGGGCGTGCGCGGGCTGGTCATTGACCCCGGCGATCAGGGTGTATTCCACGGTAACCACGCGCTTGCTGTCGGGCTGGGCGTCGATGTAGTTGCGGCAGCTCTCCAGCAGTCGCGCGATCGGGTACTTGCGATTGATCGGCACCAGCTGGTTGCGCAACTCGTCATTCGGCGCGTGCAGTGATACCGCCAGGGACGCCTCGCTGACCTTGGCCAGCTCGTCCAGCGCCGGCACCACGCCGGAGGTGCTCAGGGTTACCCGGCGCTTGGAGATACCGTAGGCGTTGTCCTCCATCATCAGGTTCATCGCGGCGACCACGTTGTCGAAGTTCATCAGCGGTTCGCCCATGCCCATCATCACGACGTTGGTCACCACCCGGCCCTTGCCGGACTGGAAGGCGTCATAGCTCTTGATGGCCAGCCACACCTGGCCGATGATCTCCGCCGCGCTCAGGTCGCGCTGGAAACCCTGCTTGCCGGTGGAGCAGAAACTGCAGTCCAGGCTGCAGCCGACCTGCGAGGACACGCACAGCGTGGCGCGCTTGCCGTCGGGGATCAGCACCGACTCGACAAGGCCACCGCCCTCGACGCGGATCGCCCACTTGCGCGTGCCGTCGCTGGAATCGTGCTGGCTGACAATCTCGGGGGGGCGCACCTCGGCGACCGCCGCGAGCTTGTCGCGCAGGCCCTTGCCGAGGTTGCTCATCGCCTCGAAGTCGGTGACCCCGTGGTGGTGTATCCACTTGAGCACCTGCTGGGCGCGGAACTTCTTCTCCCCGAGTTCGAGGAAAAACTGCTCCAGCGCTGCCAGGGGCATGCCCAGCAGGTTGACCCGGCTGTTGCCGGGTTGGGGTTCGACGGATGTGGCGATGAGGTCGGTCACGGCTGGATCAGCGCTCGCAGATCTCGCTGGCCGCGAAGAAGTAGGCGATTTCGCGGGCGGCGGAAGCCGGGGAGTCGGAGCCGTGGACGGCGTTGGCGTCGATGCTCTCGGCGAAGTCGCGGCGGATGGTGCCCTCGGCGGCTTCCTTCGGGTTGGTGGCACCCATCAGCTCGCGGTTTTTGGCGATGGCGTCCTCACCTTCCAGCACCTGCACTACGACGGGGCCCGAGGTCATGAACTCGACCAGGTCCTTGTAGAAGGGGCGCTCGCGGTGCTCGGCGTAGAAACCACCGGCAACCACGTCCGACAGGCGCAGCATTTTCGCGGCGACGATGGTCAGCCCGTTGGACTCGAAACGGGAGTAAATCTTGCCGATGATGTTCTTGCCGACCGCGTCGGGCTTGATGATGGAAAGGGTGCGTTCTACTGCCATGGGGATTCTCCGTATGGGCTAATTGCGGCCCCGCGCCCATGCCGGCAATCTCACTGGCTGCCTGGTGTCGGGTGCGGGGGTATCCAAAACCGCGCAATTATACGGATTTCGGCCGCCGCTTTCACCTCCATTCACCCCCCGGACGTCAGATTTTTTCCCTGCAAATTCAGAAAGTTATATCATCGCCGCCCCCTCGATGCCGCGGATGCCCAAACCCCGGTCGCTCAATCCCGCGCGAGCACCTTGACCGCGCAGCGCAGCGCCCCGCCATACATGGCGCTGGTGGTCAGCCCGGCAACCGGCGTCACTGCGAACCCGGCTGATTTCCAGGCCTGTTGCGCCGCCTCGTCCATGGCGCGCCACCCGTACCGGGGCAGGTAGACTCGCCGGACGCCGTCGCGGGTTTCCAGCAGCGCGTTGTTATAGGTCAGCATGGGAAATGCCGCCACCGAAGCCCCCGCGTCCGCAAATCGCCCGGGCCGCCCCTCCGGACCACCAAAGTAAAACGGGATGCGCAGGACTTCATAACCGGCATCGGCCAGTGACGCTGCGATGGCGTCCAGCAACGGCGCCACGCGCCGGTTGATCGCCAGCAACTCACGGGTTCGCCCTTCCAGCGGCGGCGGCGTAATCGCTTCGCCGTCCGCGCCGGCCACCTGGTGTATCTGCGGGTGGCCGAAGAACTGCTCCTTGCAGTGTCGCTCGAACGCGGCGACGGACTCCGGGTCCTTATCCAGCGCCGCCTCGGCGATGGCGATGCCCGCGGCGGCGTCCGCCACCGCAATGCGCCCGTCACCCAGGGGGGTCAGCATCATGTCGATGTGCGCAACCGGTTGCGGATAAGGACCCACCACCAGCACCGGCTTCCCCAACTCGCCCTGGAAAGCCAGCCCGGCTTCATTGTCGCTGACCCCCATATGGATCGCGTTGTAGCGGATCGTGTTGGCGCCGATCAGCACCCTGCTCTCGTCGGAAACTACGTTGCCTCCCTCGAAAAACAGGCTGGACTGACGCAGTTCATAACCCCTTTCGGCCGCCAGCAACGGCGCGATACCGGCATCTCCCGCGCGGTCGAAGTCGCGCGATGCGAGCAGCACCGGACGCGCCCCTGGAGCGGGTGGCCGCAGCACCAGGAACGGGTCCTGTGGCCAGATGGTGATTGCGGCGCCCGGGGGCAGCTCGAGAAAGCGGATGCGGCCCGGGGCGGGATTGTTGACCACCCTGAAGGCGGCCCGGTCGTTGGTGAGAATGTCGACGGCCACGTCGGCGGCCAAAGCGTTGACGATGTGCTCCACCGCCGGCGTATTGCGCAACGCGGCCCGGCGAGCGCTGTTGACGGCGATGACCACCGAATGGATTGCACCGCCGGTATCCGCCAGCAGTACATCGCCAGTCTCGTTGGCCCGGCCATGGCCGGCGCACAGCGCCAGCGCCGCGCCCAGTAGCAGGGCTCGCGCGGCGCCGGGAAGCGAAATCACGGCTTGCCGCAAGTGGACCCGCCGGCCTCCTCCAGCAACTGGTCCTTTTCCGTTTCGCTGATCAGGCCTGCCTCCACGAACTCCTCGGAGCGGTGGGCCACGCAGCGTACAAAGGCACCGTGATTCTTCCATGCGGTTCCGCAGGGGCAGCTGTCGTCGATGGAGCAGCCCTGGGCATCGACCGGGGCGCCGCCCGCGGTCCCGGGACATTGGTCGATGTCGCCGGAAACCCCGTCGCCATCTGCGTCGGAGTCGCAGGCATCACCCGCGCCGTCGCCGTCCTGGTCAGACTGGCCGGCATTGGCATCCAACGGACAGTTGTCGGACTCGTCGGGCACACCATCGGCGTCGTCATCCCCGTCGCAGACATTGCCCTTGCCATCCAGGTCGGTATCCAGCTGGTCGGTGTTGGCGTCACCGCGGCAGTTGTCGTTCGCGTTGAAAATCCCGTCGTTGTCGTCGTCCGAGTTGATACCGACGCCATACCGGCTGTTGTGCGGCACGACGGCCCAGACGATACTCTTGTCGCCGTCCACATACGTGCCGTAGTGCCCGACCACGCCGTCCGGCGCCATCCGCGGCAGGAAGCGACGTTCCGCGCGGCGGCCATCGGCCCGCACCGCGACACGGGCAGCGCGCACCCAGCGCCCTTCATCCTCGACATAACGCATCACGCGCAGATCGGACAGGCGTGCCGCCCGCGCGGCACGCAGTGCCCGCGCCCTGTCGACATACACGCCCTGGCGCAGGTAGCGCGCGCGCAGGAAGTCCCGGCGCAACATGCGCGGGTCGACGTTCATGCGGTAGGTGTTGACCAGCGTCGCCCGCCCGCCAGCGGGGTCCAGCGCGCCGGCTTCCAGCAGCAATGTGCCGTCGTAGATCGCAAATCCCGGTTGCGCCAGCTCGCCCGGCTGGAGACCGACATCCGGCTCCCAGGCAGACTTGATCTCCAGCAGCGTCTCGTAGAGGTTATCGATTGTGAACGCCGGGCCGCCGGTTACGCCCAGGCTCGAATAGTAGTCGAATGCGTACTCGGGGTCCGCGGTGACGGCCACCAGGTCGGGTTCATACAGCGTGCCGTTGGAGAAATGGAAGGTGGCACTGAAAACGTCTCCTGGATTGGTATTCTGCAAACCGAGCGCCAGCGTTATTGAGCTGGCGGTAAACCCGGGGGTAATCGCGCTGCTGAACCCGGAACTGACCTGCTCCAGGCCGACGATACCCTGGCCACCCACATCCAGGCCGGTAAAGGAGAATTCCAGCGGGGGGAAGGTGACGTTGTCGAACTGGGAGGTGTTCTGGTAACTGAGGGTGAGTGTGTCGGCCGTGAAATCGGCGCTGATCGTTACGTTGGTGAGTTGATTGACGAACTCCGGCGCGATGAAATCGACTACCGCCGCCGGGGATGGCCAGTCGTAGGTGCCACCTGGCTGCCCTCCTGGCTCGATTACCGCACCGGAGATGGCATCACCGTCCCAGGCGGCAAGACATGGCCCACTGGCCAGCAACAAGGCGCACAGCGTACGCGTACCGAGACGTCCTTTCATGGCTACGCTCCGTTCGTCGACGAACCTGACAGTGCAGCCTAGTCGATGATCGGGGATACCGCGACCGGAATACTATCCCGGACAGCACCCACCGGCGGAGCTCGCCGCCGGGCTCAGTCGGCCTCTTCGATCCAGGCCGCCTGAATGGCCTCGAGGATCTTTTCGCCGCAGTGCTTCGGATCGTCGTCGAAATCCGGCAGGGCCAGCACCTTGTCGCGCAGGTCGACAAAGTTCAGTGTCAGCGGGTCGACCTCGGGGTAGGTGTCGACCAGTTCGATGGCGATGTCGTTGATATCGGTCCAGCGCATGCTCGGCAACCTCTCAGTGGCGTTCGGATACCATGTTGATGGTGTAGCGCGGAATCTCCACCACCAGGTCCTCGTCCTCGACAATCGCCTGGCAGGAGAGCCGCGAGTCCGGCTCCAGGCCCCAGGCCTTGTCCAGGTAATCGTCTTCCAGTTCGTCCGGCGGCTCCATGGAGTCGAAGCCCTCGCGCACGACGACGTGGCAGGTGGTGCAGGCGCAGGACATCTCGCAGGCGTGCTCGATCTCGATACCGTTGCGCAACAGCGCCTTGCAGATGCTCTCGCCGGGGTCCGCCTCGACCACGGCACCCTCCGGGCAGATGTTTTCGTTGGGCAGTACGACGATGCGGGTCATTCGCCCACCTCGTTGTCCAGCGACTCCAGGCTCACGCCGGCCAGCGCCTTGCGGATGCTGCGATCCATGCGCCGCGCGGCGAAGGTCTCGCTGGCGCGGCCCAGGGTAGCGGTCGCCTCGCGGATCGCGCCGATATCCTCGCCCTCGAGCAGTTCGCGCAGCTGGTGCATGCCGGCGTGCAGCGCGCCGCACTCGCTCTCGTCGAGCAACTCTGCGCCGTCCGCGGCCAGCGCGGCATCCAGGCCCTGCAGCAGTTGTTGCGCCTCGAGCTTCTGCTCCGCCAGCTGCCGCGCGGACTTGTCCTGCGCGGCGTGGCTGAAGGAGGCCTGCAGCATTTCCGCGACCTGGTCCTCGCTCAGGCCGAAGGAAGGTTTGACGGTAACGCTGCTCTCCACGCCGGTAGTCTCCTCGCGGGCAGACACCTGCAGCAGGCCGTCGGCATCCACCTGGAAGGTCACCAGGATGCGCGCGGCGCCCGCCGCCATCGGCGGAATACCGTGCAGCTCGAAACGCGCCAGCGAGCGGGCGTCGGATACCAGCTCGCGCTCGCCCTGCACGATGTGCAGCGCCAGGGCGGTCTGGCCGTCCTTGAAGGTGGTGAATTCCTGGGCGCGGGTCACCGGGATGGTAGTGTTGCGCGGAACGATTTTCTCCACCAGGCCGCCCATGGTTTCCAGGCCCAGGGACAACGGGATCACGTCCAGCAGCAGCAAATCGCCCTCCGGCCGGTTGCCCACCAGGATGTCCGCCTGGATGGCGGCGCCGATGGCGACCACGCGATCCGGGTCGATATCCGCCAGCGGTTCGCGCCCGAAACACTCCTCCACCGCCTCGCGCACCAGCGGTACGCGGGTGGATCCGCCCACCAGCACCACGTTGTCTACCGCCTCCACACCCGCATCCCGCAGGCAGCGACGGCAGGCGCGCAGGGTGCGGCGCACCAGTGCATTGATCAGTTCCTCGAAGGCCTCGCGCGCCAGCGTCAGCGCCGGCGCGCCGGGTACGATCGCGTCCAGTTCGATCTCGACGCTGTCTTGCGCGGAGAGCGCTTCTTTCACGCTGCGCGCCAGCGCCAGCAGCGCGCGGTGCTGGCCGCCCGTCAGGTTTTCCAGCCCGGCCTGCTCGCACACCCACCCGGCGATGGCCGCGTCAAAATCGTCGCCGCCCAGCGCGGTATCGCCGCCGGTGGCCAATACCTCGAACACGCCCTTGTGCAGGCGCAGGATGGAGATATCGAAAGTGCCTCCGCCGAGGTCGTAGACGGCGACCACGCCCTCCTCCTGCGAGTCCAGGCCGTAGGCGACCGCCGCGGCGGTGGGCTCGTTGAGCAGCCGCAGCACGCGCAGCCCTGCCAGGGTCGCGGCGTCCTTGGTGGCCTGGCGCTGGGCCTCGTCGAAATAGGCCGGGACGGTAATCACCGCGCCCTCGATATCGCCGCCCAGGGTTTCGCGGGCCCGCGCTTCCAGCACCGAGAGAATCTCCGCGGAGGCCTGCACCGGGCTGATTTCGCCGGCGCTGGTGACGAAACGCACCATACCCTCGGTGTTGTCCGCAAGTTGATAGTGGGAGCGCAGCGCGTCGGCGGCGGCGTCATCGCGGCCGCGGCCCATGAAGCGCTTCACCGAGACCAGCGTGTCCGCGGGGTGCTGGCTGGCGAGTTCGCGGGCGGCCGCGCCCACCACGGGTTCCCGCTCGCCGGCGTAACTCACCACGGAGGGCAGCATCACGGCGCCCGCCATGTCCGGCAGGACATCGGGCCGGCCACCGCTCACGGTGGCGACCAGGGAATTGGTGGTGCCGAGGTCGATGCCCACCGCCCGACGGGTCTGGTGCGGCATGGGCGACTGGCCCGGTTCGGCGATTTTCAACAGTGCCATCTAGTTATCCAGTAAATCCGATTCAGCCTGTTCGGCTTCGCTCAACAGCTTGTCGAGGTATTGCATCTTTACGCAGGCGCTTGCGGCGGCCTTCAGGCCGCCAGCATCGAAGGCCGCCTCGAATTCCGCGCGGTGCGCGGCGAGGTCGCCGGTGATCTCCACCACCAGGTGATCCAGCGCCGTCTCCGGGTCGACCATATCGGGCAGCGACTCGAGTTTTTCGCGCAGCTCCATCTGCTCCATCAGGAAGCCGCCGTCCACCGGCTGCTTGCTGATCTCCTCGCGGCTCATGCCCGCCAGTTGCAGCAGGTACTCGGCCCGCGGCAGCGGCGCCTTCAGCGCGGCATAAGCCTCGTTCACATAGGCGGAATACTGTATCGCGATGCGCCGCTCGTGGGCCGCCGCGCTGGCGAAACGGTCCGGGTGCAGGTCGCGTTGCAGTTGCCGGTAGCGCTCGCCCAGCAGTTTGGCATCCAGCTGGAACGCCTGCGGCAGGTCGAACAGCTCGAAGTAATTCTGTGTGAAGTCGGGAAGCGGCATACCGGTGCGGTCCGGCCGGCGATAGACAGCGGGCCTAGACGGTGAAACTCTCCCCGCAACCGCACTCGCCGGTCACGTTGGGGTTGCGGAACTGCAGGCCCTCGTTGAGACCCTCGCGCACGAAGTCCAGTTCGGTGCCGTCGAGGTAGACCAGGCTCTTGGGGTCAATGAAGACCCGCACGCCGTGCTCCTCGAACACCGTATCCTCCGGCGCCGGCTCGTCGACGAATTCGAGCACATAGGCCATGCCAGAGCAGCCCGAGGTGGTGACGCCCAGGCGAATGCCCAGGCCCTTGCCCCGGCCTTCAAGCTGGCCGGCGACGTGGCGCGCGGCGGCTTCGGTCAGGCTGACGCCCATCAGGCCTCTCCCCGCTTCTCGCGCAGGTCCTTGATGGCCGCCTTGATGGCGTCCTCGGCCAGCACGCTGCAGTGGATCTTCACCGGCGGCAGTGCCAGTTCCTCGGCGATCGCAGTGTTCTTGATCTGCTCGGCCTCGTCCAGGCGCTTGCCCTTGACCCACTCGGTGAGCAGTGAGCTGGAGGCGATAGCGGAACCGCAGCCGTAGGTCTTGAACTTGGCGTCCTCGATGATGCCCTCGGCATTCACCTTGATCTGCAGGCGCATGACGTCGCCGCAGGCGGGCGCGCCGACCATGCCGGTGCCAACCGTCGCGTCGCTGGCGTCGAGCTTACCGACATTGCGCGGGTTTTCGTAGTGGTCCAGAACCTTGTCACTGTATGCCATGATCTCTCTCCTTCGCTGCTAGTGGGCAGCCCACTCGATAGTACTGAGGTCAATACCATCCTGGTGCATGTCCCAAAGCGGCGACAACTCCCTCAATTTGGTTACCGCGGTGCGCAGTTGCGCCACGGCCGTGTCGACATCCTGTTCGGTGGTGAAGCGGCCGAAGCTGAAGCGCAGCGAGCTGTGTGCCAGTTCATCCTCCAGCCCGAGTGCGCGCAGCACGTAGGACGGCTCCAGGCTGGCGGAGGTACAGGCGGAGCCGCTGGAAATCGCCAGGTCCTTGAGCGACATGATCAGCGATTCACCCTCGACGAAGGCGATGCTCACGTTGACCGCGCCGGGCAGGTGATGCTCCAGGTCGCCGTTGATATGCACTTCCTCGATGTCCTCGATGCCCTGCAGGAAACGCTCGCGCAGCGCAGAGGTGCGCGCGGCCTCCTCGGCCATGCCCTCGCGGGCAATCTGCGCCGCGGCGCCCATGCCGACGATCTGGTGGGTCGCCAGGGTGCCTGAGCGCATGCCGCGCTCGTGGCCACCGCCGTGCATCTGCGCCTCGATACGCACCCGCGGCTTGCGCCGCACGTAAAGCGCGCCGATACCCTTGGGGCCGTACATCTTGTGCGCGGACATCGACATCAGGTCGACGTTCATTGCCTCGACGTCGATCGGCACCTTGCCGGCGCTCTGCGCCGCATCGGTGTGGAACAGCACTCGCGCTTCGCGGGTGACCGCACCGATACCGGCGATGTCGTTGACCGTGCCGATCTCGTTGTTGGCGTGCATGATGCTGACCAGGATGGTGTCATCGCGCAGCGCGGCCTTTACCGCCTCCGGCGTAGTCAGGCCGTGCTCGTCCGGGTCGAGGTAGGTGACTTCAAAACCTTCGCGCTCGAGGTGGCGGCAGGTATCCAGCACCGCCTTGTGCTCGATCTTCGAGGTGATGATGTGCTTGCCCTTCTTCTGGTAGAAGTGGGCCACGCCCTTGATTGCCAGGTTGTCGGACTCGGTCGCGCCGGAGGTCCAGACGATCTCGCGCGGGTCCGCGCCGATCAGGTCGGCCACCTGGCGACGGGCGTTCTCAACCGCCTCCTCGGCCTTCCAGCCGTAGAGGTGGGAGCGCGAGGCCGGGTTGCCGAAGTTGCCCTCGATGGTGAGGCACTCGACCATCTTCTCCACGACCCGCGGATCGCAGGGCGTAGTGGCCTGGTAATCAAAGTAAATCGGTTTCTGCATCGTTAACTCGCTCCGTTGGCCGGATCAGGCCTCGCTCAACACCAGCGTACTGGTCTCGCCCGAGCGGGCGTCCTGGCGGGCGGAAACCCGCTGCACTTCGCGGCGCTCCACCAGGTTCGCCAGGCTGATCTGGCTGAGGAAATTGTGTATCTGGTCGCTCAGGTCGCACCACAGGTGATGGGTCAGGCAGACCTCGCCCTGCTGGCAGGTGCTGGTGCCGCCGCAACCGGTGGCGTCCACCGCCTCGTTGACCGCGTCGACGATCTGCGCGACGAATATGTCGTCCAGCCCCCGACTCAGGCAGTAACCGCCGCCCGGGCCGCGCACGCTGGTCACCAGCTCGCTGCGGCGCAGTTTCGCGAAGAGTTGCTCCAGGTACGACAGGGAGATATCCTGCCGCCCGGAAATGTCCGCGAGGCTGACCGGACCGTTGCTGCCGTGCAGCGCCAGGTCCAGCATTGCGGTCACCGCGTACCGCCCTTTGGTTGTCAGTCGCATCGTTCCGACCCTTGTTTTCTCACACCCGAAGTATGCAATAACCGACTAAATTGGTCAACTATAAGACCGAGTAATTTTATCGGGTTTCAGGCAGAACCGCCCCCGGATCTCCCCGCTTTCGCCAGCTCCACCCACTTCTGGGTCTCGGTGAGGATACCCCGCAGGATATTCAGCTCCATCTCGTCCAGCCGCACCCGTGAGTAGAGCCGGCGCAGGCGGGGAATGAGCTGCCGCGGCGCCGCCGGGTCGAGGAATTCGATGTCCACCAGGGTGCGCTCCAGGTGCTCGTAGAATCGCTCCATGTTTTCCGCACTGGCAAAGGGCGCATCCCAGGCCGCGTCCTGCTCCGGGGACAGCGACGGCGCGTCCAGCAGCATGCGCAGCTCGTAGCAGACCACCTGCACCGCCATCGCCAGGTTGAGCGAGCTGTAGTCGGCGGAGGTGGGAATGTTGAGGTGCAGGTTGCACAGCTGCAGTTCCTCGTTGGTCAGGCCGCGGTCCTCGCGGCCGAACAGGATGGCCACCTGCTCGCTGTCGGCGCGCTGCCCGATCTGCTGCGCGCAGTTGCGCGGGTCGAGGATGGGCCAGGGAATGCGCCGCTCGCGCGCCGAGGTGCCGACCACGAACTGGCAGTCTGCAATCGCCGCCTCCACCGAGGGGCAGACCAGGGCGGATTCCAGCACATCCCCCGCCGACGCGGCGCGCCACTGCGCCTCCTCGTGCGGAAACTCCCGCGGCTCCACCAGGTAGAGGCGCGACAGGCCCATGTTTTTCATCGCCCGCGCGACCCCGCCGATATTGCCGGGATGGCTGGTGTTGACCAGCACGATGCGGATATTCTCGAGGTTCATGGGCTATTCGGGGATTCGGGCGCGCGGATTTTCAGGGCCGCGAAGTCTAGCAGATTTTTACCGGCAGTTGCTCTATAATCGCGCGCCCGTCAACCCGGCAAGGACTTCAACATGGAACCGATGATCAACATCGCACTGCGCGCCGCCCGCAAGGCCGGGGAGAATATCGTGCGCGCCTCGGACGATCTCGATCGGGTTGATGTCCTCAACAAAGGGGTCAACGACTTCGTCAGCGAGGTGGATATCGCCGCCGAGAAAGAGATCGTCTACCACCTGCAGAAGGCCTACCCGCAGCACGCCATCCTCGGCGAGGAGACCGGTCTCACCGGCACCGAAGACGCCGAGTACCGCTGGCTCATCGACCCGCTGGACGGCACCACCAACTTCCTGCGCGGCATCCCGCACTACGCGGTATCCATCGCCTGCCTGCACAAGGGCAAGCTGGAGCACGCGGTCATCGTCGACCCGGTGCGGCGCGAGGAATTCACCGCCACCCGCGGGCGCGGCGCCCAGCTCAACGGCCGCCGCATCCGGGTGAGCAAGCGCCCCGGCCTCGAGGGCGCCCTGCTCGGCACCGGCATTCCCTTCAAGAACCACTGCGACGACAAGCTCGAAGGCTACGCGAAATCGCTGGAACTGCTTGCCGGGCAGTGCGCGGGCGTGCGCCGCGCCGGCGCCGCCTCGCTGGATCTCGCCTACGTGGCCGCGGGCCGCTTCGATGCATTCTGGGAGATCGGCCTGTCCGCATGGGACATGGCCGCGGGCGCGCTGCTGATCAGGGAGGCCGGCGGCCTGGTCGCGGACATCGACACCTCGGAGAACTTCCTGGACTCGGGCAACATCGTCGCCGGCAACCCCAAGTGCTTCAAGGCCGTGCTGCAGGTGGTCAAGCCGCTGCTCGCATGAGCCGCGCACGGCCGGCACCCGCCCGGCCGACCCCCACCACCGCGCTCAGTGCAGTTTGAGCCGCGGCCGGATCACCTTGTTGATGCTGTCGCTGAGCACGCACAGGCCGGTGCGGATCCAGCCGTGCAAGGCGCGCTGGTGCATGCGATAGAGCATCACGTACATGAAGCGCGCGATATGCCCCTCGATCTTCATGCTGCCGCGGGTGAGGCTGCCCATCAGGCTGCCCACCGTGGAATAGCGTGACAGGTTCACCAGCGAGCCGTAATCCGTGTACTCGTAGTCCGCCAGCTCGTGGTCGCCGTCCAGCTGCCTGAGGATATTGCGATAAGCGTGGGTGGCCATCTGGTGCGCCGACTGCGCCCGCGGCGGCACCATCCTGCCATCGCCCATCGGGCAGGCGGCGCAGTCGCCGATGGCGTAGACGGTATCGTCCAGCGTGGTCTGCAGGGTCGGGCGCACCAGCCACTGGTTGCCGCGACTGCTCTCCAGAGCGCCCATGCCGCGGAACTGGTCCGCCACCTTCACCCCCGCCGCCCAGATCAGCATGTCCGCCTCGATGACCTCGCCGTCGCTGGTGACGAAGCCCTCGGCACGGCACTCGGCCACCTGGGTGGAAGTGCGCACCTTCACCCCCAGCAACTCCAGCTCCTTGGTCGCGGAGGCTGAAATCCGCAGCGGCAGCGCGCCGAGGATGCGCTCGCCCGCCTCGATCAGGGTGACGTGCAACTGCCCCGGCTGCAGCGCGCTGAGCCCGTAGGCTTTCATGGTAGTAAACGTATTGTGCAGCTCCGCGGACAGCTCCACGCCGGTGGCGCCGCCGCCGACGATGGCCACCCGGTAGGTCGCCGCGGTATCGGTGGTTGCCCGCCGGTTGAGCATCAGCAGGTCGTTGAGCAGCTTGCGGTGCAGGCGCTCGGCCTGCTGCGGGGCATCGATGAAGCGCGCGTGCTCGCGCACACCGGGAGTACCGAAATCGTTGGTGACGCTGCCCAGGGCCAGTACCAGCAGGTTGTAGCTGACCTCCCGCTCCGGCAGCACCTCGCGCCCCTCCTCGTCCACCAGCGGCGCCAGGGTGATGGTCTTGCGATCGCGGTCGATGGCGCTGAGCGAGCCGACCTTGAAACGGAAGTGGTGGTTGTAGGCGTGGGCGCGGTAGCTCAGTGCGTCGACGCCGGCGTCGAGGCTGCCGCTGGCGACCTCGTGCAGCAGTGGCTTCCAGAGGTGGGTGTCGTTGCGGTCGATCAGCGTGATGACGGCCTTCTTGCGGCGTCCCAGTTTGCGGCCCAGGCGGGTGGCGAGTTCCAGCCCGCCAGCACCCCCACCGACGATGACGATATCCATACAACCTCCGGAGTAAGCCCCGGCAAGGGGTCGGGCAGGCTGCGGTGCCCGCCCTTGATTTGCGCAGGCTGGCACGCGGCCAGCCGGCTGTTCAGGGAGTCAGGCTCTCCTGGTCGGCGCCTTCCTTGACCGGGATGATCAGGTCTTCCTTGCTCACCTTCATCATCAGCAGCAGGTTCGCCGCCACGTAGATCGACGAGTAAGTACCGATGCCGATACCGACGAGCAACGCGATGGAGAAGCCGTGGATCATCTCGCCGCCGAAATACGCCAGCGCGATGAGCACCATCATGGTAGTGCCGGATGTCATCAATGTGCGGTCCAGGGTTTCGGTGAGCGAGATGTTGATGATCTCCACCGGGTCAGAGCGCCGGATCTTGCGGAAGTTCTCGCGGATGCGGTCCTCGACCACGATGGTGTCGTTGAGGGAGTAACCGATAACCGCCAGCACGGCGGCCAGCACCGTGAGGTCGAACTCCATGCGGGTGATGGAGAAAAAGCCCAGGGTGATGATCACGTCGTGCACCAGGGCCAGTACCGCGCCGAGGGCGAACTTGATCTGGAAGCGGAAGGCGATGTAGAGCATCACCAGGCCCAGTGCGATCAGCATGGCCAGGCCACCCTGTTCGCGCAGCTCGTCGCCCACCTGCGGCCCCACGAACTCCACACGCCGCAACTCGACGACCCCCTTGTAGCCGGACTGCAGGGTTTTCAGCAGCTTGCCGCCGTCCCTGTCGGAAAAGCCCTGGGGCAGGCGGATCAGCACGTCCCTGTCGGTGCCGAAACTCACCACCGTCGCACCGGCAAAGCCTTCGGCATCCAGCGTATGGCGAACCGCGTTGAGGTCCGCGGTGTCGTCGTAGTGCACCTCGACCAGCGTACCGCCGGTGAAATCCAGGCCCCAGTTGAGCTGCTGCACGCCCAGGGATATTACCGAAGCGAGTATCAGGGCACCGGAGAACAACGTGGCCAGCCAGCGCTGGCCCATGAAATTGATGATTTTCATCCCTGGCGCCCTCCGATGGACAGCTTCTCGACACGGCGTCCGCCGTAGATGAGGTTGATGATCGCCCGGCTACCCATGATGGCGGTGAACATGGAAATCACGATACCCAGCGACAGGGTCACCGCGAAGCCTTTCACCGGGCCGGTGCCGATGGCGTACAGGATGACGGCGACGATCAGGGTAGTGATGTTCGCGTCGAAAATCGTCGCGACGGCGCGCTCGTAGCCGGCGTGGATCGCCATTTGCGGCGACAGGCCGTTGCGCAACTCCTCCCGTATTCGCGAGAAGATGAGCACGTTGGCGTCCACCGCCATACCCACGGTCAACACGATACCGGCGATACCGGGTAGCGTCAGGGTCGCGCCGATCACCGACATCGCAGCCACCAGCAGCACCAGGTTGGCTGCCAGCGCCGCCACCGCCGCCATACCGAACACGCGGTAATAGGCGATCATGAAGACCACCACCAGGGCCAGGCCGATCTGCACAGACTTGACGCCCAGGCGGATGTTCTCGGCACCCAGCGACGGACCCACCGTGCGCTCCTCGACGAAACTGATCGGCGCCGCCAGCGCACCCGCGCGCAGCATCAACGCGAGTTCGGAGGCTTCCACCGGGCTGTCCAGGCCGGTGATCTGGAACTGCGCGCCCAGCGCGGACTGGATCACCGGCGCGGTGAGCAGCTTCTTCTCGTCGTAGGGCACCTTCACGGCGACTTCCGTGCCGTCGGGTTTGGTCTCGTAGCGGGTGCGGTACTTGCGCTCGATGAACAGCACGCCCATGCGCCGCTTGATGTTGTTGCGGGTGGCCCGCGACATCAGGGTGCCGCCCTCGCTGTCCAGGCTGATCATCACGTTGGGCCGGCCGTTCTGGTCGAAGCTGGCCTGGGCGTTGGCCACCCGCTCGCCGGTGATGATGACGTCGCGCTCCAGCCACTCGCTGGCGCCGGCCCGGTCGGGGCTGCGGTACTCGAAGCGCTGCTTGTCGGAGGCCGGGGCGTCCAGGTTGGCGACCAGGCGGAACTCCAGGTTCGCCACCTTGCCGAGGATACGCTTGGCCTCGGCGGTGTCCTGGATACCGGCCAGTTCGACCACGATGCGGTTCTGGCCCTGGCGCTGTACCAGCGGCTCGGACACGCCCAGTTCGTTGACCCGGTTGCGGATGGTGGTGAGGTTCTGGCTCACCGCGTACTCGGTGATCTCCTTGCGCTTGGCCTCGGACAGTACGCCGTAGAGGTTCCAGCTGTCGCCGTCCCTGACCTTGTCCAGCACCAGTTCGGGGTGGGCCTTGGCGATCACGTCGCGGGCCTCGTCGCGCAATTGCTCGGTGCGGAAGCGGCCCTCCAGCCTGCCCTGCTTGTCCAGGGTAAGGAAGCCGCGGATGCGCGCCTCACGCAGGTCCTTCTTGCTGGAGTTGACGTAGAACTCCATGCGTCGCTCGATGGCGGAATTGACATCCACCTCCAGCTTGAAGTGTACGCCACCGCGCAGGTCCAGGCCCAGTCGCATGGGCTGGGCGCCGAGATCCGACAGCCAGGTGGGCGTGGTCGGCGCGAGGTTCAGCGCCACGATGAAGCCGTCGCCGAGCGCCCGGGAAACCTTGGCCTGTGCCGACAACTGCTGGTCGGACTCGCGCAGGCGGATCAGCGCGGTGCGGCCGTTCTCGCTGATGGTCTCGCCGAAGTAGCCGATGCCGGCGTCGTCCAGTGCCTTGCGCGCCCGGTCGAGAATCTTGTCATCGATAAGCTGGGCGCTGCTGTCACCGGTGATCTGCAGCGCTGGATCGGGTTCGTACAGGTTGGGTGCGGCGTAGACCAGGCCTATCGCCAGGACAAAGAGGACGAGCAGGTATTTCCACAAGGGATACTTGTTCAGCATGTATTGTGCTCACGGTCTGCGGGCGGGCCCGGGGGCCCGGCTCAAAAGGGCGTCATTATTCAGTAATCGACCCCTCGCCACAAGGCCGTTTCCCGGCTCCATGGGGGCGCGGGCGCGGGAATTCAAGGGGTCGTCGGGGAGGTCAGCCCAGCCAGCGGCGCGCGTTGCGGAACAGCCGCATCCAGCCGCCATCCTCCGGCCAGTCCGCTGGCGCCCAGGAGTACTGCACCGTACGGAAAACACGTTCAGGGTGGGGCATCATGATGGTGGCGCGCCCGTCGAGGCTGGTCAGTCCGGTGATCCCCGCCGGTGAACCATTGGGGTTTGCCGGGTAGCGCTGCGCGACGGACAGGTCGTTGCCGATAAAGCGCATCGCGACAGTGCCGGTCGCCTCGCACGCTTGCTGCGCAGCGCTATCGTGGAACTCCGCCCGGCCCTCGCCGTGTGCGACCGCGATGGGCAGGTGCGATCCGGCCATGCCGGCGAGGACGATGGAGGGGCTCTCCTCCACCCGCACCAGCGCCAGGCGCGCCTCGAACTGCTCTGACCGATTGCGCACGAAGCGCGGCCAGTGGCCGGCGCCGGGGATCAGGTCGCGCAGGGTGGAAACCATCTGGCAGCCGTTGCAGACGCCCAGGGTGAAGGTGTCCGGCCGCGTAAAGAACGCCTCGAACTGTTCGCGCAATGCGGGGCTGAAGCGCACGCTCTTGGCCCAGCCCTCGCCGGCGCCGAGCACGTCGCCGTAGGAGAAGCCGCCGCAGGTCACCAGCCCCTTGAAGTCCGCCAGCGAGTGGCGGCCGGCGAACAGGTCGCTCATGTGCACGTCCACCGGGTTGAAGCCGGCGCGGTGGAAGGCCGCGGCCATTTCCACATGGCCGTTCACCCCCTGCTCGCGCAGTACCGCCAGGCGCGGGCGGGCGCCGGTGTTGATAAAGGGCGCGCTGATATCCTCGGCCGGGTCGAAGGCCAGGGAGGCAGACAGGCCGGGATCGTCAGCCGGGATACGCTCAAACTCCTCCGCGGCGCACTCGGGATTGTCGCGCAGGGACTGGATCTCGTAACTGGTGCGCGCCCAGAGCTGTTGCAGGCGGGCGCGGCTGTCGCCGAGGAGTTCTCCCTCTGCGCCGCGAATAATAATCGCATCGCCCGCCGTGGCGCTGCCGATGTCATGCAGGCAGCCCCCCAGGCCCAGTGCAACGGCGCGCTCGCGCAGGTCCACGAGGTCTGTTGATGCCACCTGCAGCACCGCGCCGATCTCCTCGGCGAACAGGCCGGCCAGTGCATCGGGGCCGAGCGCAGACACGTCGATATCCAGCCCACAGTGCCCGGCGAAGGCCATCTCCACGAGTGTCGTGAACAGGCCGCCGTCGGAACGGTCGTGGTAGGCCAGCAATTTCTGCCCGCGCAGCAGCTCCTGCACCAGCGTGAAGAAGCCCAGCAGGTCCGCAGGGTTTTCGATGTCGGGCACGCTGTCGCCCAGCTGGCCGCAGGTCTGCGCCAGCGCCGAGCCGCCCAGGCGATTGGCGCCGCGGCCGAGGTCGAGCAATACCAGCCGCGCGTCCGCCTGAGGATCGAGCTGCGGCGTGACCGACAGCCGCGCGTCGGTCACCGGTGCGAAGGCGGAAACAATCAGCGAGACCGGCGCGGTCACCGCCTTGTCCTCGCCACCCTCGCGCCAGCTGGTGCGCATGGACATGGAGTCCTTGCCCACCGGGATGGTGAGGCCCAGCGCCGGGCAGAACTCCATGCCCACCGCGTGGACAGTGGCGTACAGCGCCGCGTCCTCATTGCCGTAACCGGCGGCGCACATCCAGTTGGCAGAGAGCTTGATGTCGCGGATATCGGCGATGCTGGCGGCGGCGATATTGGTGATCGCCTCGGCCACCGCCATGCGCCCGGAGGCCGGCGCGCTGACCAGCGCCAGCGGCGTGCGCTCGCCCATGGCCATCGCCTCGCCGGCGAAGCTGTCGTAGGAAACGGTGGTCACCGCGCAGTCCGCCACCGGCACCTGCCAGGGGCCGACCATCTGGTCCCGCGCCACCATACCGGTCACCGTGCGGTCGCCGATGGTAATCAGGAAATTCTTGCTGGCCACGGTAGGCAGCTGCAGCACCTGCTCCGCCGCCTGGGTGAGTGTCAGGTCCAGCGACAGCGCCTGCAGCGCGACCGGAGCAAACGTCACGTCCCGGTGCATGCGCGGCGGCTTGCCGAACAGCACGGACATGGGCAGGTCCACCGGCGCGTTGCCGAACTCCCGGTCGTTGAGCGACAGGTGCAGCTCCTCGGTGGCCTCGCCGACCACCGCGTAGGGGCAGCGCTCGCGTTCGCAAATCGCTTCGAAAGCTGCGAGGTTTTCCGGCTCCACCGCCAGCACGTAGCGCTCCTGGGACTCGTTGCACCAGATCTCCAGCGGCGACATGCCGGGCTCGGCGTTGGGCACGTCGCGCAACTCGAAGCGCCCGCCGCGGCCGCCGTCCTTGACCAGCTCCGGCAGCGCATTGGACAGGCCGCCGGCGCCGACGTCGTGGATGAAGGCGATGGGGTTTGCCGCGCCCAGCTGCCAGCAGCGGTCGATGACCTCCTGGCAGCGGCGCTCGATCTCCGGGTTCTGGCGCTGCACCGAGGCGAAGTCCAGGTCCTCGGCGCTCTCGCCGCTGGCCATGGAGGAGGCCGCGCCGCCGCCGAGGCCGATCAGCATGCCGGGGCCGCCCAGCACGATCAGCTTCGCGCCGGCGCTGTAGCTGCCTTTCTCTACATGCTCCGCGCGGATGTTGCCGTAGCCCCCGGCGATCATGATCGGCTTGTGGTAGCCGCGTACTTCCGCGCCGTTCGCTCCCGGCGCGCGCATCTCGAAACTGCGGAAATAGCCGCACAGGTTCGGCCGGCCGAATTCGTTGTTGAAGGCGGCGCCGCCGATCGGCCCCTCGATCATGATGTCCAGGGCGTCGACGATGCGCCCGGGCTTGCCGTAATCGACCTCCCAGCCGTGGCTGTAGCCGGGGATGCGCAGATTGGAAACGGAGAAGCCAGTGAGGCCCACCTTGGGCTTGGAGCCGCGGCCCACCGCGCCCTCGTCGCGGATTTCGCCGCCGGAGCCGGTGCCGGCACCGGGGAAGGGCGCGATCGCCGTCGGGTGGTTGTGGGTTTCCACCTTCATCAGCAGGTGAATGGGCTCCTGCGAGAATCCGTACTCGCCGCTGGCCGGGTCCGGGTAGAAGCGCCCCGCGGTGTGCCCTGCGACCACCGCAGCATTGTCGGAGTAGGCGGAGAGAACGTTCTCGCCGCCGAGATTGTAGGTATTGCGGATCATGCCGAACAGGGAGTGCTCGCGCTGCTGCCCGTCGATGGTCCAGCTGGCGTTGAAGATCTTGTGGCGGCAGTGCTCGGAGTTGGCCTGGGCGAACATCATCAGCTCGACATCGTGGGGGTTGCGCCCCAGGTCGAGGAAGCTCTGCAGCAGGTAGTCGATCTCGTCGTCCGCCAGCGCCAGTCCCAGGCCCGTGTTGGCCTGCTCCAGCGCGGCGCGGCCGCCGGCCAGCACGTCGACGCTGGCCAGCGGTGCGGGCGCGGCTTCCACGAACAGCGTCGAGGCCTCCTCCAGCGAGGGCAGCACGCTCTCGGTCATGCGATCGTGCAGCGCCGCCAGCACTTCGCGGCGCTGCGCAGCGTCCAGGTCCGCCGGCATGGCCAGCTCGTAGGCGATTCCGCGCTCGACCCGGTGCACGCCGGACAGGCCGCAGTTGCGGGCGATATCGGTGGCCTTGCTGGACCAGGGCGAGATGGTGCCCGGCCGCGGCACCACCAGGGCCAGTTCAGCGCCATCCGTCGATTCCGGCTCGTCCTCCGCGCTCGGCCCGTAGGTCAGCAACTGCCGCAGTACCGCTTCTTCCTGGGCGTCCAGCGGACGCTCCAGGTCGGCGAAGTGCACGAACTGGGTGCGCAGCGGGCGGATGTCGGGGTGAATGGCGGCCAGCCTGTTCGCCAGCTTGCGCAGGCGGAATGACGACAACGCCGCGGTGCCACGCAGGATCAGCATGCTGTGGAGGGCTCCGGAGGGGGCAGTTCAAGGAGGCGCCATTGTACTGCATGAATCCGGCGGGGTTAACCGCCGCGGGCGGCAATTAGACCGCCTGACAAGCCAGGGAATCTTTGCCGATAATGAAAGTCGAACCCCGCTCATGCGCGGTGGGCCGCCCGCAGCAGATCGCGGGCCAGGCAACCCCGGCCGGCACCGATACAGCCGGTGCGGGTGCGCCAACACATAACCCCAACACACTTCGACGGGAGCCACCTTGGTACGATTCGCGGTATTTCCACGCTCGCCATCCACGCTCTTGCGCTGCCTGCTGGCAGTACCGGCATTGCTGGCGATGCTGCAGGCGAACGCCGCTACGGACACCGGAGCCGGCCAGCCGTTCACCCACCACACCGTGATCGACATCGCCCGGGACCTCGCCAGCCGGCCGTTCCAGCCGCTGCCCCAGGCGCCGCAGCGGCTGCGCGACCTCGACTATTCCGAGTACCGCAAGATCAACTACCAGGCCGATGCCGCGGTGTGGGGCAATTCGCCGACACTGTTCTCCATCCAGCTGTTCGCCCCCGGCTTTCTCTACCACGACCTGGTGGACATCGACGTGGTTGAAAACGGTCGCTCGCGCCCGCTGCGCGTCTCGGCGGATTCCTTCCGGGTACCGGAGCCGGACCTCGGCAAGCTGCTGGCCGATGTGGGCAAGTACGCCGGCATGCGGCTGCACTACCCGATCAACCGCGACGATTACGCCGACGAATTCCTGGTGTTCCAGGGTGCCAGCTTTTTCCGCGGCGTGTCCCGCGGCCAGAACTACGGCCTGTCAGCCCGCGGGCTCGCGATCGATGTCGCCCAGCCCACCGGCGAGGAGCACCCGATCTTCCGCCGCTTCTGGGTGGAGCGCCCCTCCAAAACCCAGCATGCGATGGTGGTTCACGCCCTGCTGGACAGCCCGCGGGTCACCGGCGCCTATCGCTTCGGCATCTACCCCGGCGACCCGACCCGGCTGGACGTCGAGGCCACCCTGTTCCCGCGCGAGGCCCTGCCCCATATCGGCCTGGGACCGCTCACTTCCATGTTCATGCACGGGCCCGCGGACCCCGGCGACGGCGACGACTACCGCCCGGCGGTGCACGACTCGGGCGGGCTCGCCATCGAGCGCGGCAACGGCGAGCGCGTGTGGCGTCCGCTGGTCAACCCCGCCACCCTGCAGGCCAGCGGCTTCATGGACGAGAACCCGCGCGGTTTCGGCCTGATCCAGCGCGCCCGCAGGTTCGAGGACTACCAGGACCTGGAAGCGCGCTACGACCGGCGCCCCTCCGCCTGGGTGCAGCCCCTGGGCGACTGGGGTGAGGGCCAGGTGCAACTGGTGGAGATTCCCTCGGATTCCGAGGCCAACGACAACATCGTCGCCTTCTGGCAACCCAAAGACGGCATACCCGCGGGCCAGCCCTTTCACTTCAGCTACCGCCTCACATGGCCGGACGACGCGCCGGGCCTGCACCACCTCGCCCGGGTGGTGCGCAGCGCCGGCGGGCAGAAACTGTTCTCCGACCACCGCGAGATGATGATCGACTGGTCCGGTACCGGCCCCGCCGACGGCCTGACCCTGCAGGCCAGCATCAACCAGGGCCGCATACTGGATACCACCCTGCAGGCCAACCCGTTTGTCGATGGCGCCCGCGCCTTCGTCGCCTTCGACCCCGGCGAGGCGGAGGCCGCCGAGTTGCGCGTGGTCCTGCTGCGCGACGGCAAGCCCGCCGGAGAGACCTGGCTGTACCGGTGGTTGCGCGATGAGTAACCTGCACGAGCTGCGCCGGGAGCCGCTGGTCGCCCACGCGACCCCGGCGCTGCCGGAAGAGTCGCCGCTGCCGATGCCTCGCCGCCGGGTCCACGAGTCGCGCCGTGCCCTGCACGGGCGCCCCGGGGCATGGATGTTGCTGCGCACCGGGTTCGCTCGCACCTGGGTGCTGCTGGTCACTGTCGCCCTTTCCGCCTACGGCATCCGCGAGATGCACTCGGTGCTGCTGCCCACCTCGATTACCGCCCTGCAATGGCTGTTCCTGGTCCTGTTCGCGATCAACTTCACCTGGATTTCCTTCGCCTTCGCGCAGGCGGCGCTGGGTTTCCTCGGCGGGCTGCTGCCACGGCTGGTCGCCCCGCCGGAACAACAGGGGGAGCTGCCCTTTCGCACCGCAGTACTGCTGCCGACCTACAACGAGGAGCCGCAGCGCATCGCCGCCGCCCTGCGCGTAATGGGCGAGGGGCTGGCGAAGCTGGAGCCCGGCAGGTTCGCCATCTTCATCCTCAGCGACACCAACCGCGCACAGGCCTGGCTGGACGAGGAATCGGTTTACCGCCGCCTGGTAGAGGAAGCCCCCGTCGATTGCCCGGTGTACTACCGCCACCGCAAGTCCAACACCGAGCGCAAGGCGGGCAACATCGCCGACTGGGTGCAGCGCTGGGGCGGCGACTACGAGGCCATGCTGGTCCTCGACGCGGACAGCGTGATCGAACCGGCCTCGATGGTGACCCTGGCGCGCCGGCTGGCAGCCTGCCCGGGGCTCGGCCTCATCCAGACCCTGCCGGATATCGTGCGCGCGCGCAGCCTCTACGGCCGCCTGCAGCAGTTCGCCAACCAGTGCTATGGGCCGGTCTACGCACGGGGGCTCGCCTACTGGCACGGCTGGTCCTCCAATTACTGGGGCCACAACGCCATCATCCGCACCCGCGCCTTCGCCGAGGCCTGCGGCCTGCCGCTGCTGCGCGGGCGCCCGCCGTTGGGCGGCCATGTGCTCAGCCATGACTTTATCGAGGCGGCGCTGCTGCGGCGGGCGGGCTGGGGCGTGCGCTTCGACTGCGACATCCGCTTCTCCTTCGAGGAGGCGCCGCCCTCGCTGGTGAACGTGATGGTGCGCGACCGCCGCTGGTGCCAGGGCAACCTGCAGCACGCGCGCTTCCTGCTGGCGCGCGGCCTTACCCTGCCCACACGCATCCACCTGCTGACCGGCATCATGTCCTACCTCAGCGCGGTGTTCTGGCTGGCACTGGTACTGCTGGGCCTGGCCATCGCCCTGCAGGCCAGCCTGGTGCGCCCGGAGTATTTCGCCAGGCCCGCGCTGTTTCCCACCTGGCCGGTATTCGACGCAGAGCGCGCGCGCTGGCTGTTCGGCCTTTCCATGGCGGTACTGCTTGCGCCCAAGTGGTTCGGCGGCGTGCTCGCGCTGCTGCACCCGCGCCGCCTGCTGGGTTTCGGCGGCCCGCTGTTGCTGCCCCTGAGCCTGCTGCTGGAAATCGTGCTTTCCGCGCTCTACGCGCCGATCATGATGCTCTCCCAGAGCCATGTGGTATGGCAGGTGCTGCGCGGCAAGGACGCCGGCTGGCACCCCCAGAGCAGGGACGACGGCAAGGTCGGCCTGGGCGAGGTATTGCGGGCGCACTGGGCGCACACCGTCGTGGGCGGCGTGCTGGCGGGCATCGCCTGGCTGCTCAGCCCGCAGCTGTTTTTCTGGCTGCTGCCGATCACCGCGGGCCTGGTACTGTCCGTGCCACTGTCCTGGATCAGCGGCGGCGCCCGCGGCGGTCGTGTGCTGGACGTGCCCGGCCTGCTGCGGGCGCCGCAGGAGCGCAGGAGCTGTGTGGTGCTGACCAGACTGCAGGCGGAGCTCGCACTCCTGCCCGACCCGCAACCGGCGGGCTCGCACGGGCTGCTGCAACTGGCCCTGGACCAGCCACTGCGCGATTGGCACCTGGCCCAGCTCACGCCCCACGATGCCGCAGTGCTTCCCGGTGATTTCAATCCCGCCCGCATCACCGCACAGTGGAAGGTGCAACACGCGGGCAGCCTGGTGGAACTGCAGGCCTGGCTCACCGCTGAGGAACAGCGCGCCCTGCTGGCCGATCCCACCGCCCTGCGGCTGGCACTGGCGCGGGGCTGACCAGTCTGGGACCTGCTTGTCATTTACGGCTTTTCGCTTTGGGCGAAGCAAAGCTATGCAGATAGAATGAGCGAATGACGCGCCTGCCCACCATCGCCCTGCTCATCGCAGCCACCCTTCTCGGTGGCTGCGCCCAGCGCGACAATCTCGAACGCATTCTTGAAAAGGGCCAGTTGCGCGTGGTCAGCCGCAACAGCCCCACCACCTGGTACGACGACAAGAACGGCCAGACCGGGTTCGAGTACACCCTGGCGGGCATGTTCGCCGACGAACTCGGCGTCGAACTGGTGATGGTGCCCGCCTACAGCCTGCCGGATATCTTCGTCCGCCTGCGCCGTAACGATGCCGACCTCGCCGCCGCCGGCCTGCTGTCGGATGACCTCAACGCGGAGTTCCCGCGCAGCGAAGCCTACGCCGTCAACCAGCCGGAAATCGTCTATCGCTCCGGCAGCAGAAAGCCGCGCGAACCGGCGGACATGGTGGGCCTGAAGCTGGTGACCCTGGCCGGCTCGGTACACAGCCGCTACCTGGACAAGTTGCACGACGCCGGTGAGGACAAACTCAGCTGGCGCGAGATCGACGCCGCGGACTCGACGGAATTGCTGGACCTGGTCAATACCGGCAAGGCGGATATCGCCACTGTCAGTTCCAGCGAGTTCGAGGTGCAGAAGGGCCTGTACCCGCGGCTGAGGAAGGCCTTCGACCTGGGCCCGCCGCGCGACCTGGTCTGGTACCTGCGTCCCGACGGCGACAACACCCGGTTGCTGGAGCGGGTCAACGGGTTCCTCGCCGCCATGCAGCAGGACGGCAGGCTGGCGGCCCTGCGCGAACAGCAGTTCAGCCTGGGGCAACGCGTGGCGCGTATCGGCTCCCACACTTTTACCCGCAAGATGCGCGAGACACTGCCCGAGTACCGCGAGCTGATCCGCCAGGTGGCGTCGGAGTACAAGATGGACTGGCACCTGCTGGCGGCCATGGCCTACCAGGAATCCCACTGGGAACCCACCGCCCAGAGCCCCACCGGCGTGCGCGGCATGATGATGCTGACCGAACCGACCGCGGAGGAAATGGGTGTGGACGACCGGCTGGACCCGGCGCAAAGCCTGCGCGGTGGCACCCGCTACCTGAAGAACATCATACGCCGCCTGCCCCAGGACATCGCCGAACCGGACCGCACCTACATGGCGCTGGCCGCCTACAACATCGGCCGCGCCCACCTCGAGGACGCCCGCGTACTCACCGAGCGCCAGGGCGGCGACCCGCATATCTGGAGCGACGTGATGTCGCGCCTGCCCCTGCTGCAGAACAGCAAGTACTACAACGACCTCAAGCACGGCTACGCGCGCGGCCAGGAGGCGGTGACCTACGTGCAGAACATCCGCCACTACCGCAGCATCCTGGAGTGGGAGGACATCACCAGCAACAAACCCACGCCGCCGGCCAACGTGGCCGACTACCTTCCGGCGTTCCTCAAGGGTGCGAAGCTGCGGGCGCTGTAGTCGCGCCGCTCAGCGCCGCGCGCGGAAGAACGCCTGCAGGCGCCGCGCGCTCTCATCGGCGAGCACCCCGCCCTGCCACTTCACGCTGTGGTTGTAGCGCGGCTCGTCCAACAGGGCGCAGGTGCTGCAGACGACGCCGGCCTTGGGCTCCTTCGCCGCGAATACAAGTTGCGCCACGCGCGCGTGGATCATCGCGCCGGCGCACATGGTGCAGGGTTCCAGGGTAACGTAGAGCACCGAGCCCGGCAGGCGGTAATTGCCCTCCACCCGGGCCGCGTCGCGCAGCGCGGCGATCTCCGCATGCGCCGTGGGATCCTGGCTGGAAATCACCGAGTTCCAGCCCTCGCCCAGCAACTGCCCGTCGCGCACCACCACCGCGCCAACCGGCACCTCGCCCTCCTGCTCCGCGCGATCGGCCAGCGCCAGTGCGCGGCGCATCCACTGTTCGTGTTCGGCGAGGGTTTGCATGCTGGCTTCCGGGGGGCGCGGTTTCAGGAGCGGCAATAATAGCAGACTGGAACGCGCCCAACGCCGGACCGTGCCGCGACTCAGCCGCCGGGGTTGCGCTGGAAGTGCGCCAGCACTTCGACGTGCGGAGTCTGCGGGAACAGGTCCAGCGGCTGTACCGTCAGCGCCTGGAAGCCCGCATCCAGGATGATTCGCGCGTCGCGGCAGAAGGTCGCCAGATCACAGGAAATGTAGATGACGTCGGCCAGCCGGTTGCGGGTGTTGAACAGCTCCTGCGCGGCCTGCAGACCGTCTCGCGGCGGGTCCAGCAGCAACAGGCGCGCGTCGCCATGGGCGCGCAGCAGCCGTGGATAGGCGCCCTGGGCATAGAGGTCGTGGGTCAGCACCGTGACGCCGGGCAGGCCGCGCTTCTCCAGCGCCTCGGTTGCGCCCGCCACCGCTTCCACCGCCACGATATCGGCGAATCCCAGTTCGGCCAGCACCCCGGTGAAGTTGCCGGAGCCGGCAAACAGCTCCAGCACCTTGCCGCCCCTGGCCAGCGGGGCGAGCCGCTCGCGCAACCAGGCGCGCATGCGCAGGTTCTGCGCGTCGTTGCCCTGGCGGAACGGCAGGCCGCCGCCGACGCTGCTGCCCAGGGTCTCGTCGATATCGATACTCGTCCACTGGCCGCGGCGCGGCGGCCGCCACCCGGCAACAGGCAGCTGCGCCCTCAGAATCGCAAGCTGTTCCCCGGTGCCGGGACTGAGCACCGGGCAGCGCTCAACATCCACCAGCTCGCGGCCGCCAGCGGCGAGGAAACCCAGGCGGCGCCCGTCGCTGCGCAGGTGGGCGCGATTGCGATAGCCGAATTCGCCCGGGGCGGCGAGTATCGGCAGCACCCGCCCGTCCGCAATGCCCAGGCGCGCCAGTTCGCCGGCCACGCGCTGCTGCTTGGCGGCGCACTGGGCCGGGTAGCTGATGAACTGCCAGGGGCATCCGCCGCACTGTTTCGCGCCGAATCCGTGGTAGCCGCAGGGCGGCTCGCGGCGCTGCCCGGAGGCTTCGATCACTTCCAGCAATTCGCCGCGGGCGAAGCGGCTTTTTACCTCGGTGACCCGCACCCGGACGGTTTCTCCCGGCCAGGCGCCGAGTACGAACACGACGCGCCCGCTGTCGTGCTCGAGCACGGCGTGACCGTTGCTGCCGAGGTCGCGCACCCGGGCGGTGAACTGGCTGCCGCGAACCAGGCTCACCTGCGCGCCCCGCGACGGGACCTGTGCCACGGGACTGGCCCGCCACTCGCTGCGTGGCTGGAGACCGCCCCCCGCGCTATCAATTGCGACATGTTTCCAATTCCTGGTTTACGCAGAGTGTCTCGCCCGCAAGATCGCTTTAAGAATATCACCGGGGCTTGAACCATCCATTACCTTCCCCGGCTCCGTGGGCAGCAACAGTGCCGCCGGGTACAGCCGGTGGGCTAGCCCACAGGGGAACTGGTGATTGGTAGACAAGGCCGGTGTGGAGCTAGCGGTGGTCACCATCGAGGTAATACCAGCGACCGTCGAGCTTCTCGAAGCGGCTCAGCTCCTGTAGCCGGGTCGCGCGCCCGTTGCGCTTGAAACGGGCGACAAACTCGACGGTGCCGGTATCGTCGTCCTGCGCGCCGGCTTCCGTGTGCAGGATCCTCAGGCCGATCCAGTGCTGCGCCGGATCCATCTGCACTCGCGACGGTCGCGTCAGCGGGTGCCAGGTCGCCAGCAGATAGCTGGCGTCACCGCGGGCGAAGGCGGTATACCGCGAGCGCATCAGGCGCTCGGCAGTGGCCGCCGGCCGCCCATCCCGCAGGCAGGGCCCGCAACAGTCGGTGAAATCCTCGCCGCTGCCGCAGGGGCAGGGGCAGGCGGTTTCCGGTTCGTTCCGCTTACTCGCCAACGTTGTGGTAGATCTTCTGGACATCCTCGACGTCGTTGAGCATGTCGAGGAACTTCTCGAACATGGCCTCGTCGTCTGCGGGCATCGGCGCGGTCTCTTTCGGCACGAACTGGATTTCCTCCACGTCGAAGTCGATATCGCCAAATGACTCGTTGAGGGCCGTGCGCACCCTGGCGAACTCGGTCGGCGGCGCAAAGACGGTGATCTTGCCGTCCTCGCATTCGATATCCTCGACCTCGGCATCTGCCAGCAGCAGTGCTTCCAGCACCGCTTCCTCATCATCGCCGTCGAACACGAAAATGGCGCAGTGATCGAAGGAGTGGCTGACGCTGCCGGGGGTGCCCAGCTTGCACTTGGTCTTGGTGAAGCACTGGCGGACATCGCCGATGGTGCGGTTGGGATTGTCTGTCAGGCAATCGACGATCACCATACAACCACCGGGGCCGAAACCCTCGTAGCGCGCCGCCGCGAAGTCCTCCCCCGCGCCGCCCCTGGCCTTGTCGATGGCCTTCTCGATGACGTGGGCCGGCACCTGGTCCTTCTTGGCGCGCTCGATGGCGCTGCGCAGGGCCAGGTTGCCGGCGGGGTCGATGCCGCCCTGTTTGGCGGTTACGTAAATCACCCGCGCGTGCTTGCTGTAGACCCGGGCCTTCTGGTCCGAGGTCTTGGCCATGGAGTCCTTGCGGTTCTGATATGCTCTGCCCATAACGATTGCCGATTTGAAAAGCGCGAATTTTACCCGATTTCGGGCAGTTCGCCAGCGTGTCATCACGCCCCCCGGAGACCCCGACCAGATGCTGAAAATCGCCCGTAAACTGCACCGGTGGCTGTCCTACATCGTGTTTATCCAGGTTTCGCTGTGGATACTGGGGGGCCTGGTATTCGCCGCCCTGCCCTTCGATTCGCTGGTAAAAGGGGGCGCGCTGGTAGCGCCCCCGGCAAAGGCCGCGCTGCCGGGAAACTGGCGCGACCTGCTCGCGCAGCCCGCAGCCGCTGCAGCCGGTCCGGTGCACCGGGTGGAAGCCAGCCACAGTGCGCAGGGCGATCTCGTGGCGGTGGAGGGGGATGCGAAAACCGTGTGGCTCAGCGCCGGGGACGGCCTCGAGGCCGGAGGACCCTCCGCCGACCAGGTCAGCGCATACGCCGCCTCGCTCTACACCGGCAAGGGCCGCCACACCACCACGCAATACCTGGACGACACCCGCTACCGGGTACTGGGGCTGGTCGACGAGATGTACGGCCGCACCGGTGTATGGCAGGCCAACTTCGACGACGCGTTCAATACACGGCTCTATTTCGACGGATCGACCGGGCGCTACCTCACCGTGCGCAACGACCTGTGGGTGCTGTACGACGCCATGTGGCGGCTGCACATCATGGACTACCGCGGCGGGGAGGACTTCAACAACAAGCTCCTGCTCGTATCCGCGATCCTGGGCGCGCTGTTCGCGATCTCCGGCGTGGTGCTGACCTGGCAGGCGTTGCGGCGCAGTACGCGCCGCCGGCTATCCCCCGCCGGGTAAGGACCACTCAGGGCACCGCGCCCTTGAATCCCAGCACCGCCAGCGCCTGGGCCATGCGCTGGCGCTGTAGCGGGTCGCGGATGGGGAAGGCGTGGAAGAAGTCCGTGCGTGTCACCCCTGGCAGGCGGCGCCGGGTGTCCTCTACCCAGGCGAGCGCGCGCTCGTGCTGCCCCGCCAGTTCGCAGGCCACCGCCGCAATCAGGGAGATAAGGGCATGCGCGCCCGGTGCGCGGGCGCCGCGATCGGCCCAGTCGGCCGCTTCCGCGTCCTCGCCGAGGGTGATATGGGTCAGGCCCCGGGCCGACAGCATGGCGTAGTAGAGCGGGTCCAGCGGGCTCAGGCGCATCGACAGGTCGAGGTGGCCACGGGCGTCCAGGGCGGCGCCGGCCATGGACTCTGTCCAGGCCTGGGCGTAGACGCCCTGGGCGTAGTTGGGGCACAGCGAGGTGGCGCGCTCCAGCCAGCCGTAGGCCCGGTCGAGGTCGGACTCCAGCCAGTAGCTGCGGCCCATGGTGAAATTGACGAAGGGGTCCAGCGGGTCCAGGTCCACGCCGCGCTGGGCGCACTCCCGCGCGCGGTTGACCGCGGCATCGTGGTCGCCGGCCTGGCGCAGGAAGGCGGTCTGGAAGTGCACGAAGGACAGGCCGGCATGGGCGCGGGCGAAGCCGGGTTCGCGCTGCAGGGCTCGCCGGAACATGTCCGCCGCGATCTCGTTGTCCCTGCCGTTGAAGCGGTACATGTGCTGCAGGCCCACGTGGTAGGCCGACCACGCATCCATATTCTCTGGCACCGTGAGCCGCGCGAGTGAAGCCTCGTGCTGGGGTATGCGAATTTCCAGGTGGGTGAGTACGCTGGCCACGATCTGCTCGCGCATGCTGTGCACATCTTCCGCGGAGCCGGTGTAGCGCTCAGCCCACACCACGTCGCCGCCGGATGTGTCCGCCAGTTCCACCATTACGGTCAGCCGCCCCCGGTTCACCTCCAGCGCCCCGGACAGGCAGTAGCGCACCCCGAGGAGGCGACCCACCTCGCAGGGATCGACATGATCGCCCCGCAGCCGGAAGGAGGAGGCGCGGGCCACCACGAACAGCCAGCGCAGGCGCGACAGCTCGGCGATCAGTTCATGCGGCAGGCCGTCGGCAACCGTGTGCCATTCCCCGGCATCGCCCAGTGTGCGCAGGGGCAGGACGGCGATCGAGGGACGGGTATCCGCCGCGACCTGCAACAAGGGTTCGGCGCTCGCCGCTGCTACCTCTGGCGTTCGTGCGACCGCCCGCGATTGCGGCTCGCTGAACACATCCGCCTCCCCGACAAAGCGCAAGCCCTTGCCGTGTACCGTCTTGATAAAGCGCTGGGTCTTGCCGTCATCGCCCAGTACCTTGCGCGCCGACTTGATGCGACTGGTCAGGGCCGAGTCGCTGACAATGCGGCCGTCCCAGACCTTCTCGAATATCTCTTCCCGGGACACCAGGCGGTCGCGGTGTTCCACCAGCAGGGCAATCAGCTCGAACACCTGGGGTTCGATGGCGCACACCTGCCCCGCCTGCCGCAATTCGGCCCGGGGCAGGTCCAGCTCAAAGTCTTCGAAGGCGTAAATCATGCGCCGAGGATAGAACAGCAGCGGCGATAGCGCCTGCAAAAAATCCACGAAATTTCCACGTCTTCTCCATGTTCCAAAAACGGCTTTGCGCAAGAATTCATCTCACGGCGTTCATGGGGACGCCATGAACGAAAACCCGAACAGCAACGTTGAAAAGGAGCAGGACAATGCCTCTCGTAACTATCGATGTCATCAAGAACGTATTCACCCCCGACCAGAAGGAAGCCCTGATCGAGAAAGTCACCGAGGCCATGGTCGCCGTGGAAGGCGAGAACATGCGCCCGGTCACCTGGGTTCGCATCCAGGAATTCGAAGGTGGCGACTGGGCTATCGGCGGCAACCGCCTGGCGGCCGCGGACGTGCACAAGCTGCAGCGCGGTGAAGCTGCCTGAAGCCTGGCGCAACGCGCTAAGTGAAATAGCGCAGCGCACTTCGTGAAGTAGCAGCATGAAGTGCGCTGCGGGCACAGCTGCGCCGCGCCTCTCCTGAGGGGCGGCACGCTCAGCGCTGCAGGGATACCTGCGGCGCGAACGTCTGCGCGGAAGCCAGCGCCCAGTCCCGCTCGAAGCTGGCGGGAATGCTGTCACCCAGCAGGGAATCGCGTTCGATACCCGGATACAGCTCCTCGAAGTGCCGGATGGTCTCGTCCGCGGACCTGCGCCAGATCAGGTGCGGGACCAGGTCGTCCGGGTCATCCAGCCCCATCGCGCCGATCAGGTCGAAGGCCGACTCGAGGGTGCGCCGCTGGAAACTGGCCACCCGCTTGTGGCGGCTTTCCACGTCCAGCGCGCGGCCGCGCACCGGATCCTGGGTGGCGATACCGGTGGGACACTTGTTGGTATTGCAGGACTGCGACTGGACGCAACCGAGGGCCAGCATCATCGTGCGCGCCGCGTTGACCAGGTCGGCGCCCACGGCGAGCTTGGTGACGACATCGAAGCCGGAGGCCGTCTTGCCCGACCCGATGACCTTCACCTTCTCCCGCAGCCCGACACCCTTCAGGCAATTGTGCACGAAGCTCACGCCTTCCAGGCAGGTCAGCCCGAAGTGGTTGCTGTACTCCACCGGCGCCGCGCCGGTGCCTCCCTCGGCGCCGTCCACGGTAATGAAATCGGGATAGATGCCCGTCTCCAGCATGGCCTTGCAGATCGCCATGAACTCGTACTTGCGCCCGATGCAGAGCTTGAAGCCCACCGGTTTGCCGCCGCTCAATTCCCGCAACTGCGTCACGAACGCCAGCAGGCCCTTCGGCGTGCTGAAAGCGCGGTGGGCGGGCGGCGATATGACGTCCCGGCCGACCTCGACCAGGCGGATTCGGGCAATCTCCTCCGTTACCTTCGCCGCAGGGAGCACGCCCCCGTGTGAGGGCTTGGCGCCCTGGGAGATCTTTATCTCGATCATCTTCACCTGCGGGTTCGCGGCGAGATCGGCAAAGGCATCGGGCCGGAAATCCCCTTCCGGGGTGCGGCAACCGAAATAGCCCGTCCCGATCTGCCACACCACATCGCCGCCCTGCTGGTGATAGGGACTGAACCCGCCCTCGCCCGTGTTGTGGTAGAAGTTGCCGATCTTCGCGGCCCGGTTGATGGCGATGAGGGCGTTGGCGCTGAGCGCGCCGAAACTCATGGCGGAACAATTGAGGCGGGCCGCGCTGTAGGGCTGTTTGCACTGCTCGTTGCCGATAGTGACGCGGCGGGTCTCCTCGCGCACCACCGTGGGCAGCATGGAGTGGGCGGCGCCCAGCCAGCCAATCTCGGAGATATCGTGCTCGGTGCCGAAGGGCTGGGTATCGTCCAGGTCCTTGGCGCGCCGGTAGACCAGTGTGCGCTGCTCCCGGCTGAAGGGCAGTTCCTCCGTGTCATCGGCGATGAAGTACTGGTGAATCTCCGGCCGGATGTACTCCAGTGCGTAGCGCATGTAGGCGGCCACCGGGTAGAGGCGGTTCAGCGTGTGGGGGCTGAACCAGAGATCGTACAAGCCCACCAGCACATACAGGCCGACCAGCGCGGCGAGCATACCCCAGCCCCACGAATAGACGTACCAGAGGTAAAGCGTGGCGGGGAACACGATGATGGCAATACACCAGAACAGTTTCTGCATTCGCGTCATAAACAGCTCCTTTAACTATTCGACCTGGCCCGGGCCGCGAGCCCGGCTGGCGCCCTCAGGAAAGCAATCCCTTCAACTCGTCCGCCCACTCCTTCCACACCCGGTGGTCGCCCTCAACCCCGAGAATCCCCTCCTTCACTTTCGAGATGCCGAATCCCCACACCTCGCCCACTTTCACATGGGGCGGCATGACCAACTCGCCCGGGCTGACGATGGCGTCGATGATGAAAGGCTTGTCCGAGGCGATCGCCTGTTTTATCGCGGGCAGGATCTCGTCGGCGTGCTCCACGCGCGCGCCGTCCCCGCCGCAGGCTCGCGCATAGGCGACGAAATCCGGGTTGGTCAGCGACGTGGCTTTGGGGCTCTTCGCCATGCCGGCCACCTGCATCTCCATCGCCACAAACCCCAGTTCGCTGTTGTTGAACACTACGACCTTGATCGGCCAGTTGTAGCGCACCGCGGTGACGAAATCGTTCATCGACATGCCGAAGCCGCCGTCCCCGCAGAGCGCCCACACCTGGCGCGCGGGATCGAGCGCTGCCGCCCCCAGGGCGGTGGGCAGGCCGGGGCCGAGGGAGCCGTGGTTGAAGCCGCCGACCATGCGGCGCTCGCCGGCCATGCGCATGTGCCGCGCCGCCCAGACCGTGCACTCGCCGACATCCACCGCGAAGATCGCATCCTCGGCCGCGGTATCGCTGACCGCCCTGGCAATCAATTGCGGATGCAGCGGCTCGTCCGCGCGCGACAGGCTGGACTGCTTCTCGCAGTGGTCCAGCCACTTGTCGCGCATGCCGACGATGTGATCGCGAAACTCTGCGGAATTCTGCGAATCGGCAACCATGGGCAACAGGGCCCTGACCGTCTCCCCCACATCGCCCACCAGGCCGAGGCTGACCGGGGCCCGGCGTCCGATGTGATCGACCCGGTTGTCGACCTGGATGATGGGTCGCCCGTCCGGCAGGAATTCCGAGTAGGGAAAGTCCGTGCCCAGCATCAGCAGCACGTCACAGTCTTCGACCGCATGATAGCCCGCGGGACTGCCGATATTGCCGGTGAGCCCGACCACCGGACCGTCGCCGTCGTCGAAAATATCCCTGGCGCGCAGGGTATGCGCGACGGGGGCACCGAGCTTGTTTGCCAGCGCCAGGACGTCGGGTTTGGCACCGCGGCAACCGATACCGCAAAACAGGGTTACCCGCTTGCCGCTGCCGAGGATTTCGGCGGCCTTGCCGAGCTCGCTCAAAGGCGGCACGAATGCGGGCAGGCGATGCACCAGCGGGTGGGTGAAATGCTCGCCGTCGATCTGCTGCGGAAAGATGTCGAACGCCACTTCGATGCGCACGACACAGCGCTCCGCGAGGGCTTTCTGCACCGCTATCTCCACCATGCGGGGGACCTGGGCCGGGGATTCGATAATCGCCTGGTAAGCGCAGACATCGTCGAACACCTTGGTCAGGTCCATTTCCTTGTGGAAGTCGCTGCCGCGCTGGGCAGTGGGCACCTGCCCGGTGATCGCCACCACGGCACCGCCTTCCTTCTGGGCGTTGTAGAGGCCGTTGATCAGGTGCAGCGCGCCGGGGCCCGCCGTGCCGGCGCACACGCCTATTGCGCCGTTGAGTTCCGACTGGGCCGCTGCGGCGTAGGCGGCGTGCTCTTCGTGACGGACGGTGATCCAGTTGAAGCGGGGGTCCTCGATGACCTGGTGCACGAAGGGGTTGATGACGTCCCCGACCATGCCGAATATGTCGCGGGCGCCCGCCTCTGCCAGGACTTCCAGGATTGCTTCGGAGATGCTGCGGGACATATTTCCTCCCTGATTTTTCCAGCTCTTGATTGAGTATCGACCATCTGCAGACAGTCATTGGGCGGCTCTGTTCAAATCCGGCGCCAACATCGACCGGGACGATCAACTGGCCTGGTCCCCTCCGCGGGAACGGCGCAGGGCGAGCCGCAGTTGCTTCTCCGCCTCTAGAATCACGAACAGCGCCACACCGATCAGCACTACCAGCGCGCCGTCGCGCAGCGGCACGGACTCGGTGGCCAGAATGGCCTGGGGCAAGGGCAGGTAGGTGATAGCGAACTGGGCCACGGTGACGATCGCGACTACCAGCCAGACGGCACGGGTCCCTCGCACCGCCTTCCAGGTCAGCGACGTGCCGTAGATATTGCGGATGAAGAACAGGTGGAAGATCTCCATGACCACCAGCGTGTTCACCGCCAGGGTGCGCGCCAGCTCGAGAGAGTAATTACTGGCCATCGCGTGGTAGTAGACGCCGTACACGCCGAGCAAAAAGAGTATCGAGACAAACACGATATGCCACACCAGTTGCCCGTCAATCAGCGGTTCGTCCCGCAGGCGCGGCGGGCGCTTCATGGTGTTCTCCTCCGTCGGTTCGAAGGCCAGGGCCATGCCGAGCGTCGCCGCGGTAATCAGGTTGATCCACAGGATCTGTACCGGGGTGACCGGCAGGGTCATACCGAACAGCAGGGCCACGATGATGGTCATGGCCTCGCCGGTACTGGTGGGGAGTGTCCAGCTGATCACTTTTTTCAAGTTGTCGTAGACGGTGCGGCCCTCGCGCACCGCTGCGACAATCGAGGCGAAGTTGTCGTCGGCGAGCACCAGTACCGCCGCCTCCTTGGCCACCTCGGACCCCTTCTGCCCCATGGCGATACCCGCGTCCGCGCGTTTCAGTGCCGGCGCGTCGTTCACGCCGTCGCCGGTCATCGCAACCGTCATGCCGTGGGCCTGCAGGGCGGTCACCAGGCGCAGTTTGTGTTCCGGGCTGGTGCGGGCAAAGATGTCGCAATCCAGAACGGCGTCGCCCAGTTCGCCCTCGTCCATGCGGTCCATGTCCGCACCGGTCAGTACGTGTTCCCGGTTCTGCAGCCCTATCTGCCTGCCGATGGCCAGCGCGGTCGTCGCGTGGTCACCGGTAATCATCTTCACCCGGATGCCCGCGCCGAGGCACACGGCCACCGCTGCGACCGCCTCCGGCCGCGGGGGGTCGATCATCCCCACCAGGCCCAGCAGGGTCAGCGAACCCTCCACGTCCCCGCGTTCCAGTACCGTATGCCCGGGCTCCACGGCCTTCGATGCGAGGGCGAGAACCCGCTGCCCCTGCGAGGCGATGGCCTCGGCTTCCCGGTTCCAGTAGTCCGCCTGCAGCGGCTCCGGCTCGCCCTGCGCGCCCAGCTGGTCGCGGCACATGGCCAGTACGCGCTCCGGCGCACCCTTGACGAAAATGCCGGCGTGATAATTGTGGTCGTGATTCAGCGTCGCCATGAACCGGTGGCGGGCGTCGAAGGGAATGGTGTCCGTGCGGGTCCACGCGGCCTGCTCGGCGCGCCCTTCGACGCCTATTTTCCCGGCGAGGGAGAGCAGGGCGCCCTCCATCGGATTGCCATGGGCGACCCAGACTCCGTCCTGCTGCCGCAGCACCGCGTCGTTGCACAGTACCGCTGCCCGCGCCAGTGCCTCCAGGACCGCGTTGCCGGAGTCGGTAAGCGGGCCATCCGCAAGCGCCAGGTCGCCCTCCGGGGAGTAGCCGTCACCTTCGAGGGTGAACCGCTGCCGGTGCGTGAGCACCGATGCGACCGCCATTTCGTTGCGTGTCAGCGTGCCGGTCTTGTCGGTGCAGATCACCGACACCGAGCCCAGGGTCTCGATGGCGGGCAGCCTGCGAATGATCGCGTGGCGCCTCGCCATGGCCTGCACGCCGACCGCAAGGGTAATGGTGAGTACGGCCGGCAGGCCCTCGGGAATCGCCGCGACTGACAGGCCGACCACCGACATGAAGATGTCGGCGAAGGCGAGATGCCCGGCGAAATAACCGTGGAGCAACAAGAGTGCGGCGATGGCGAGAATGACGACGGTCAGCCAGCGTGCAAAGGTATCCATCTGCCTGACCAGCGGCGTGGCGAGGCTTTGCACTTCCGAGAGCAGGTGACTGATGCGCCCGATCTCGGTGTCACCGCCGGTGGCGACGACCACGCCCATACCCTGCCCCGACACCACCAGCGTGCCCGACCAGGCCATACAGGCGCGCTCACCCAGCACCGTGCCCGCCGCCACCGCGTCGGCCTGCTTTTCCACGGGCACGGATTCCCCGGTCAGGATCGCCTCCTGCACCGACATGCCGTGGGCGGACAGCAGGCGCAGGTCGGCGGGTACCTTGTCGCCCGCGGCCAGCACCACGATGTCCCCGGGCACGAGAAAAATAGCGTCGATGCCGACGCGCTCACCGCCGCGAATCACGCTGGCGCGGGGCGCAAGCATCTGGCGGATGGCCTCCATCGCCCGTTCCGCCTTGCCCTCCTGGATAAAACCGATAACCGCGTTGGCCACCACCACCGCAGCGATCACCAGCGTATCCGACCAGTGCCCGAGCGCAGCGGTAATCACCGCCGAACCGATCAGGACATAGATGAGTACGTTGTGGAATTGCAGGAGAAACCGCGCCAGGGGGCTGCGCCTGGCCGCGGCCTGCAGGCGATTGACGCCATGGCGGGAAAGGCGCGCCTCGACCTGTTGCTGGTCCAGGCCCGCGGCGGAAGTTTCCAGTACCTCCAGCGCGTGCTCCGGCGGCAGGGAATACCAGTCACCACCTTCCCTGTGCATCGCTACCCCCCGGACTCCGGGGCCGGGCCCCGGGAAAACACCCTATTGAAAGCTCACGACTGGCCGTCGCGGAAAATATGAAAGCAACTCTTCCCCACCGCCTTGGCGCGATAGAGCGCCCGGTCCGCGCAACGCATCAGGCCGGTCAGGTCGTCCGCGTGATCGGGGGCAGAGGCGACACCGATACTGACACCGATGCAGACTTCGGCGTCGGGAGTCACAATCGGCTCCGAGGCGATCGCTATGAGTTTGTTGGCGATCTGCTCCAGGCGCTCGGTACCGGCGGTATCCTGCAGCAAAATGGCGAATTCGTCGCCGCCCAGCCTGCCCACTTTATCCGTTTTACGAATGGTGGAACGCAGGCGACGCGCCGTTTCCAGCAGGATCGCGTCGCCGGTCAGGTGGCCGTGCGCGTCGTTGATGCCCTTGAAGTTGTCGAGGTCCAGCAGCAGCAGGCTGACCGGGCTCGCGGTCCGGTTTACAAGAGCGATTGCGGCTTCCGCGCTGCGGGTGAAGGAGAACCGGCTGTCGACCTGGGTGACCGTGTCAGTCAGGGCCAGTTCGGGATCGAACAACTCGAATACGGTGTGGCCGACCAGCTGCTCGCGGGTCATGCCGACATAGTCCTCGAAGGCGTGATTACAGCCGAGATAGCGGCCCTCGCGATCCTTGAAAAAGATCGGCGCGGGAACGGCGTTGATCACTGCCTGCATCAACGTCGGGCTGGTGCTGTTGAAGTCGATGGGTAGATTCCGCTTTCTTGGTAGCCTACCTGTAACAACAATCCTGGCGGCAAGCTCGAACGGTTTCGGAATGCCGCATATGTAATGTGGCTATTAGATCACTAAATCACCGCTACAGGCCAGCCAAGCCAATCGGGGACGACGCCTTCCCGACCGCGTTGCCGCCGCGCCCCGGCCAGCGGGGCAGGGCCGTTTGACGCCCGTCCCGCAGGATGCAAGAATTCGCCGGCGCTCCCGACCCGTATTACGCACCGCGAGCGGGGTTCCGGGACTCGCGCTATGCCCCGGGGGGCGCATACCACGGCACACTGTTCCCGGCTCGCCAGCCGGCCGGCACTGGCCCGTGGACCGCATAAGAATTGATTCATGGCCGCCGGCGCGCGGCACGCAGTGAGGAAAGCTAGATGATCGCACTCTGGGGCCAGGTGATCCTGCCTTTGGTGGATTCCGTCGGCGGCAAACGGGTACTCGAAATCGGCGCGGAATTCGGCCTCAGTACCCAGGCGCTGGTGAATTTTGTCCGCCGGGTGGGCGGCCACCTGCACTGCGTCGATCCCGTGCCGATCTTCGATGTCGACGAGTTCGTCGCCCAGCACGAGGGCCTGGTCAGCTTCTACAAGGACACCAGCCTGAATGCCATCCCGGTCATTCCCGAGGTGGACGTGATCCTGGTCGACGGCGACCACAACTGGTACACCGTCTACAACGAGCTGAGGCTGATCGAGGAGCGCTACGACCACGATCCGGACCGGCTGCCCCTGATCTTCGTCCACGATACCGGCTGGCCCTACGGCCGTCGCGACCTCTACTACGATCCCGCCAGCGTTCCCGAAGAATTCCGGCAACCGTATGCGATGCAGGGCATGGGGCCGGCGAAGAAGGAGCTGGTGCCCAAGGGTGGGCTCAACGCCGACATGTGGAACGCACTGGTGGAAGGCGGCGAGCGCAACGGTGTGCTCACCGCGGTGGAGGATTACGTCAGGGAGTCGGACCTCGAACTCGAATTCCTGCAGCTGCCCCTGTACTTCGGGCTCGGCATCATCGTCAGCAAGTCGCGTGTCCGCGCGAACCCGGCGCTGGCGGCGGAGCTGGAGAAGCTGCGCGAGATGCTCAAGGGCGAGAAGCTGATCACCATCACCGAGAAGCTGAGGATGAATCTCGCGATGATCATCCAGCGCCTGCAGCGGGAACTGGCCGAGAGCCAGGACCAGGTCAAGGAGCTGGAGCAGGAACTGGCCAAACTGCGCGGGAACTGAGCGGCGAACATGGATTTATCAGTCATTGTCGTCACCTACGATATGGCGCGGGAAATTCCCCGCACGCTGCAGAGCCTGTCGCGTAGCTACCAGGAGAATTGCGAGGACCTGTCCTACGAGGTGCTGGTCATCGACAACGGCTCCCCGAACCCGGTGGACGAAAGCGTAATCACCGCGGCGGGGCCGGAATTCAGGTACCACCGCCTGGAAAATCCGCCCCCCTCCCCGGCCTACGCGCTCAACTACGGGGCGCAACAGGCACTCGGCGATACCCTCTGCTTCATGATCGACGGGGCACACCTGCTCACGCCGGGCGCCCTGCACAAGGGCATGGGCGCGCGCAGGGCGCTGACCAACGCGGTGGTCACCCTGCGTTACTTCTACATGGGCCCCGGGCAACAAAACGAAACGATCCTGCAGGGCTACAACCAGGAGGTGGAGGACGAACTGCTGCGCCAGATCGACTGGCCCAACGACGGCTACCGCCTGTTCGAAGTGGGCAGCCCGCTGGTGTACAGGGATTTCCCGGTAGTCACCTGGTTCTACAAGCCCCTCGAGAGCAACTGCCTGTTCATGGGCGCGCAGCACTACCGGGACATCGGCGGCGCGGATGAAAAATTCGACATTCCCGGCGGCGGATTCCTCAACATGGACCTGTTCAAACGCGCCTGCGACTTCGGCGACGCGACACCGGTAATGCTGATCGGCGAGGGCAGCTTCCACCAGGTTCACGGCGGTACCACTACCAATATCGCGCCCGACGTACAGAAAGGTGTCGTCGAGGGCTACAAGCAGCAGTACCGGGAGATCCGCGGCGCGGAATTGACCGCCGTATCCAAGGAGCTGTATTTCTTCGGCCATATGCCGACGCTGGCCTCCAAGATCCACCGCAAGCAGGTCAAGCCCGCGGATAAGGCCGGCGGCGAGTGAAAGCGATCCGCAACTGGCTGGGGGGCAGGGAGCGGGAAAACCCGCTGGCGCTTTCGGTGGTGCTGGTGGTTTACAACATGCGCCGCGCCGCCCCGCGCTCCATCCGCTCGCTGCTGGCGCCCTACCAGGCGGGCATCGACAGCAACAGTTATGAAGTGATCGTGGTGGAGAACGGCTCCACCGAGCCGCTGGACGGCGCCGCCATCGAAGCCATGGCGCCCAACGTGCACTACCACTACCTGCAGGACCCGCCGCCCTCGCCGGCCTACGCCATCAATTACGCGGTATCGAAGGCCCGCGGCGAAATCCTCGCCATCATGATCGACGGCGCGCACATGGTCACCCCCGGCGTGCTGCGCTGGGGGCTGGTGCCCTTCGCCTACGAACCCAACCCCATCGTCACCGCGCCGCGCTTCTTCCTCGGCCACGAGTCGCAGGTGGAGTCGGTGCACAAGGGCTACGACGAGCAGCAGGAGGACGCCCTGCTCGAGAGCATCGAGTGGCCGAAAGAGGGCTACCGCCTGTTCGAGATCAGCGTGCCCTACCGCTACAACTTCGCCAACGGGCCGCCCAAGCTGTTCTGGTTCGTGCGGCAGTTCGAGAGCAACTGCCTGTTCACCCGGAAGGCGTCGTTTCTCGCCATCGGCGGCTGCGACGAGCGCTTTGATATCCCGGGCGGCGGCTGCCTGATGCCGGACCTGTACAAGGAACTGTGCGAAATGCCCGACGCGAGCATCGTGCAATTGCTGGGGGAGGCCAGCTTCCACCAGGTGCACGGCGGCATTTCCACCAGTTCCACCCGGGAACAACAGCAGGCGCAGTGGGCGGTGTACACGGAACAGTACGAGCGGATCAGGGGCAAGCCCTTCAAGATCTCGAAGAAGGACCAGCAGTTCGTCGGCCACATGCCCAGCGGCCACGCCGCACACCTGATGCTGACGGGTTGAGGACCCCATGTACGCCGACACCTGGCGCGTAAGCCAGGCCAGTTACGAGCGCTGGGCCCGCCGCAGGGACGAGGACCTGGCCCGCGAGCCCGCAATCACCGGCGGACCGACAATCTCCGTGGTAATGCCGGTATACAACACCGCGCGGCAATTCCTCACCGAGGCGATCGAGTCGGTGCGCGCGCAGACGTACCGCAACTGGCAGCTGTGCATAGCCGACGACGCATCCACCGACCCCGGGGTCGCCGCAGTACTGCAGCAGTTTGCCGCCCTCGACCCGCGCATCACCGTCACCCGTCTCGAGGAAAACGCCGGCATCGCCGGTGCCAGCAACCGGGCGGCCGAACTCGCCGACGGCGGGTTCGTCGCGCTCATGGACCACGACGACGTGTTGCACCCCGCGGCGCTGAATGTCGTCGCCCGCGAACTGGCGCGTTCCCCGCGGGCGAGTTTTGTCTACACCGACTCCGATCACCTCGACGCCGAAGGCCGCCGCTGCAACCCGTTTTTCAAGCCCGGCTGGGACTACAGCCGCTTCCTGGGCCAGAACTACCTGAACCACCTGACGGTGATCAGGCGCGACCTGCTGGCGCAGTGCCAGGGCTGGCGTCCGGGCTACGAGGGCAGCCAGGATTACGACCTCTACCTGCGCATCGTCGAGATCATCGGCGAGGACGGGATCCTGCATATTCCCGAAGTGCTATACCACTGGCGCGACGTGCCGGATTCCGTGGCCAGGTCCAACCTCGCCAGGGCGGTACAGGCCGCACGCCTCGCGATCGCCCACCACTTCGAGCGCGCCGGCGTCGATGCCGCGGTCAAGGGCTGCGCCAACGCCATCATCTACAACCGCATCGAGTGGCCGCTGCCGGCGACCAGCGTGCAGTTGCTGGTCTACGGGGACAGCGAACGCGCGCTCGAGGAGGCGGCTTCCTCGCTGGCCACTACCGGCGCCCCACCCGCCTTCGCCATTCGCACGGTCCTGGCCACCGGCGACGGGCGCGAGCTGCTTGCCCGGATCGACGCAGCGCTGTCCGCGTGCACCAGCGAGCTGGTCTGCATCATGGATGCCGGGCTGCGACCTGTAAAAGAGGACTGGCTACAGCGGCTCACCGCCCTGGCGAGCCGGCCCGGGGCCGGGGTAGTTACCGCAAAGCTGCTGGGCAGCGACGGGCGGCTGGCGCGGGGTCCGGAGTATCGGGAACCGGAAGATCGGACGGACGAGGCGCAGCACTGGCTGGAACGCGAGAGCAGCAAGGGTTACATCGCCAACCTCTGCCTGGAGCAGCAGGTGGCCTGGGTGCCGCCGGCGCTGCTGATGGCGAAGACGTCCCTGGTCAGGCAATTCGGGGACCTGGCGGCGCAGTGCGACGGGCTCGAAGCGGCGGCGGGGCTGTGCTGCCGCAGTGCCACCGAAAAGGGGCTGCGTGTCATCTGGACCCCGCACGTCCAGTTGCGCTACTGCGGCGGCGATGAAACGCCGGCCCCGGGCGACATCGCCGGAGGTACTGCGGGCTACGCCGCCTGCATCCCGGCGCGATTGCCGGCGAATCCGAACTGCCGGGCGCTCGAGTGGGAAGTGAGCTGGGGAGCGGACGCCGAATAGCGGGCAGCGGGCGCACCGGAGCCATGCCTGGCCGCGCTCGCGGGGTACCCGCAGCGTACGCTCAGGACGATTTGCGGCTGTCGATAAGCTTCAGGATGTAGTCCGACCCTGTCCTGGGGTCGATCCGGGGCGGTTCGTTCAGGCTCCAGTCCGCGTAGCCGAACCGGTCCATGAACGGCTGGGTGGTGTCCAGCAACTCTTCCCTGTCCTCCTCGGTAAACCAGTTTTTCCAGTCACCGTAGGATTTTGTCCTGGCGACGCGGGAGTATTGCGCGGCGACCTCCGCCGGTTCCACGCCAAAGCCGAGAAAGCCCGAGAGCGCATCCAGTTTCGCATCCACGAAGTCCTCGTAGTTGAGGACAAAAAATTCCGGAAAGGTATCGGCCAGCAGGATCACCCGTTGAAAGCTGCGCTGCATGAAACCCTTGAGTTCGTCCGGGTCCTTGCCCTCGAGCTGCTGCTGCAGGCGATACAGCGACATCAGCGAGACAGACCCGGGGTCTTGCTCCTTTTGCCGTACGGCATCCAGGTAGACAGCGCGCTTGTCCAGGTCATCCACGAAAGACAGGTGGTACATGAGGTAGAGAAAACGGCTTATGATCTGGTCCCGCGGGTCGCGAACGATGAGCACGTGCCTGTCGAACAGGCCCACGTCCCGCGCAGCGATGTCGATCGCGTGAATATTCAGAAGCACCTTCGCCAACAGCTTGCCGGACTCCACCGCAGCCGCCTTCTCGTAAGAGTATGCCCCTTCGAAGAAGGTTACGGTGCCATCTCCCATCCCGTTCTTGATAGAGTGAAAAAGCGCGGTCGTGCCACTCTTGGGCTGGCCGGAAATCAATACTTTCATGGATTTGCTTGTTCTCTGGAATCGCTATCTCGATAGCACCGATGCAGGTGTGCCAGACATCCTGCGCAGGTTTCACCGAATTTTTTTATGACCGCCGGGGCTATTCCCGCCCCCTGAGCGGCTATTATACCCACCGGTTCCTGCCTGGCCGAAAAATATTGCCCGCGGCCAGGCCACTCGCGGCGCCAGGCCGACGAACAACCTGGCGGTACGGGTTGCCGGAACAGAAACGGTTGAGGAAGGAAGATGAAGCTGTCGGTTATCGTGGTGAGTTACAACATGACGCGGGAACTGCCGCGCACACTTTATAGCCTGGGTAGGGAGTACCAGCGAGACATCGACGACCTGGACTATGAAGTTATCGTTGTCGACAACGGCTCCGGCACTCCCCTGCCCCCGGCCACGATTGAATCCTACGGGCCGCAGTTCCGTTCCATTGCGCTGGAGAACCCGCCGCCCTCCCCCGCCTTCGCCTTGAATGAGGGCGTGCGCGCCGCCACGGGCGACATCGTCTGCCTGATGGTAGACGGCGCCACGCTGCTCTCTCCCGGCGCCCTGGAAAAGATCAGCCGCTGCTACAAGGCTTATTCCAACGCCGTGGTCGCCCTCAGGTACTTTTTCCTCGGCCCCGGCGAGCAGAACGACACCATCCCGGAGGGCTACGACCAGGCCGAGGAAGACCGCCTGCTGGATTCGATAGGCTGGCCCGGCGACGGATACCGCCTGTTCGAAATCTCCACCCCCATCAGGTTTCCCGGCCAGGCGAAGTCCAGCTGGTTCGACAAGATGATCGAAAGCAATTGCCTGTGCATGCGCAGGGACACCTTTGCCCAAATCGGCGGCTGCGACGAGCGCTTCGATTTGCCGGGAGGCGGCTTCATGAACATCGACATATTCCAGCGCGCCGCCAGCCGCGACGACACGACCCTGGTACTACTGGTCGGGGAAGGCGTGTTTCACCAGGTTCACGGCGGTACCACCACAAACGTATCGCCGGAGGATCGCGACGCCGAAGTGGCAAGCTATCGCCGCCAGTATGTCGAGATTCACGGTCACGAACTGGAGCAAACGCGGTCGGGCTTTCATTACTTCGGGCACCTGCCGACAGAGGCGTCAAAAATCCATCGGCGCAATTATTGCTGATTTTTCGCAGCCGCCTGGGCGTAGCCATACCGGCCCAGGTCATGGCCAATCAATTGCGCGAGTCTCCTGTTGCTCTGCCGAAACTCGCCCTTGGTAACCCGGTCGATATAGCGCTCGACCCTGGCCTCGGCCCATCGATTGAGGAAATTCGGCAACAGGGAATCCACCGAGCGAATCGACTTTATCCGTTTGCGATGGTACTGGAATGGCTCGTTGACCATGCCGGCGTTAAACAGGTTGGTAAACAGGAATTTCGTGATGTTCCTGTGCAATTCCAGGCTCAGGTATCCCGCGCTCTCGTTGAGCTTCCTGCCAAAATCCAGCCGCTCGATAAATTGCCCCGGATCGCCGGGATAGCCTGAGAAATCGTAGATCTCCCGGGTAAAGGCCGCCGGGTCTTCGACAAACTTCTCGAAGGGCATCACCAGGACGTTGTCTCTCCCGTAGGCGTCCATGTAGCTGCTGACCAACCTGTCGTAACACAGGAAGTCGTAGCCAAACCCGGGATGTCCCCAGTTCTTCAGGTTGGTGAATTCCCGCTTCAGTTCGCGCGTCGGGAAGGCAAGCCTTCTAATGGAAAAGGGGTAGCCGGTCATTACCAGGGTGGAGTAGGCCGAGCGGATGAACGCTCTTTGCTCCCTGATGATCAGCAGGATTTTTCCTTCGGGGAAGGCTTCTTTCAGCCGGTTGAGATGCCGCTCCCCGTCGCATCCACCCCCAGCGAGGCCGCCACAGAGATTCTCCTGGGTCACCACGGGAACGAACTTGTCCTGCTGGCCCGAGAACGCCTCGAGCTTCGCCGCATAGAAATCCTGCACCGCCGATGCGGAATAGGAAAACTCGCCGGGAAGTGTTATCAGGTTAGCGCATTCGCCGGGATGCAAGGCCATCCGGAAGCCGTAGTCACCGTTGAACAGGTTGAGCTGGAGCCAGGTAGACAGGGATTTCGGGAATCCGATATGAATAAGTGGCGCCATGTTAATCCCACCTCCCTGCACGCCGAGTACCACACAGGGCGCTTCAGCAATGGCACAGATGCTGCGAATCGCGAAAGATACCGCGAAAAGCGCCTAGGGTACCCTATCCTGCCGAAACAGTCCGGCCATGTCCGGAAAAAAGCGGCGACCCCGGCCTGTAAACAAGCGCGCTTATGTAGCGGAGATTGCGCGAAAAGAAGCTGCAGCAGTTACTCCTGGAAGTGCCACTCCTCAAACTCTGCGGTGGCCTCGAGAATCCTGTCGCACAATGCCGGCGTGAGCGCTTGCCGGTACGGGTAGAGGTAATCCTGGGAGACGGTATTGCCGTACACGAAGTGCTCGGATTCAAAGGTCAGGAAGTCGCGGCTGAATTCGAAGCCGAAAAAGCGGAATATGTTCCCGAGGTAGAGCTCGGGATCCAGGCACAGCAGTTCAAACCGGTTCAGCAGAATCCGGTCCCCGTGCCCGGCGAGCGCGTTGCGGTAACCGCGCGCGTAGGTCAGGAAGCGGTTTTCGCAGTAGTCGAACTTCTCCTCGATCCATTCGCCCGGGTTGTCCCGGTGCCCGGACCAGTTGGCCCAGGAGAGCATCAGCGCCCGCGGGTCGCGCACGTTCACCACGCAGGGAATCCCGGGAACCCGGGCAAGCACCTCGGACAGGTGCAGCATGTAGATCGGCGTCTTGTCGAACAGGTAGACCGTCTTGTCTGTAATCAGCGGCGAAATGTCCCGCGCCCTGCGGTAAAACTCGCCCCAGTCGTCCGTGTCGCAGATCTGCTGCAGCTGCTCCCCCGAGACCTTCCAGGTCTGCATGAAGAACGAGTAATAGGGTTGTTTCTGGTGGAAAAGCCGGGGGCTGTCCACCAGCAGCGCGCCGACTTCATGTCCGGAATCCAGCTGCGGATGGCGGCGCAGGATCTCGTTGATCAGCGTGGTGCCGGACTTCTCGAAGCCGCAGACGATTGCCCGCAGTGGACCGAGCGATGTGGGTTGTTGCAAGACTGCTCTCCTTGGAGCCGGAACGCTTCTACTGGCCTGGCCGCGGCGCCCCCGGGGGCGGTTGCCCGGTCAGTACTCCGTCACCTGGCTGTCGGCGGCCAGGAGGGCACGAATGTCCAGGCCACCGGCGTCCAGGCTGGCCGGGCCGCGTTCGAAAATGACAAAGTTATGGTGGCAGCGCACTTTCGCGATGATGTCGTGGTGTATCAGCGAGACATTGAGCAACTCGTGCACCATCCGGTGCAGGGGCGGCTCCTCGCCGTGGGGCTCGCGGCCGTGCTGGGGCAGTTTCGCATGGACTTTCCAGTCCTCCAGGAAGTACAGCCCGCCCGGCCGCAGCCGCGGGAACAGCACTTCGAAGGTCGCCAGCGACGGCGTGTACAGGTGCGAGGCATCGTCGATCACGACATCGAGGTCCGCATCGCCGAAATCTTCATCCAGGATACTGCGCAGCCGCGGCTTGTCCGCCTGGTCGGTGTCGAACCAAGTGCGCAACCGGTCGGCCAGCCCCTGCCGTTCGATGTACGCCGTCAGGTGCGGGGCGCCCCGGTTCAGTTCGATACAGCAGAGTTTCTCCGGCGCGAGCAGGTTCCAGAAGAAGATCGCCGAACCGCCGTGCTTGATACCGACGTCGACGACGTTGCGGCTCTGCACGCCCTCCAGGCACTGCACGTAGTCGCGCACGAATACGGGATCCTTGAACAGGCTGACCACCTCGGCGCTGGACTTCTGCAGGGCCAGTCCCGGCGTCAGCTGCAGCTTTACGCCCTCGCACTGGATGGTCAGGTCATCTATCCAGTCGATTCCGGAACCGGGGCTGGTCCGCCCTGCGACAGCCCGCTGCTGTTCGTCACTCTGGTTCATGTCTTGCTCCTTGAAAAATGGATCGACCCTCAGCCCAGGCGGTCCCTGAGCCGGTCGTTGCGGGCTTTCTGGAATTTCATGCCGTCGTGGTACAGCTGTTTTATCGGGTCGTTTTCCAGTTTCAGCAGGCTCGGGTCGAACTGCACCGGCAGGTAGTGCCGGGACTTCCAGTAATACTTGTACTGGTCGGACTTCCAGTCGGCGTAGACCTCCTCCCAGCTGCAGCGCCCGAAGTGCGGTTCCAGGCAGACCGGGGTAATGCCCTCGCCCTCGAGCTGGTGCCTGAAGTCGACTGACAGCCGCATGTGGTCCGGGTCGTTGTTGTGCAGCGCCGAGTGCACGGTCAGCGCGGGAAACAGCAGCACGTCGCCCAGCCTGAAGTCGGTGCTGACCCAGCGCAGCTGCGGCAGGCAGGGCGGCAGCACCACGCCGCGATTGCCGGGACCGAGGTGATACTGGATGGGAAGCAGCCCCAGGCGGTGCGAGCCCTCGAGGATGGCCAGGCCACCCTCCTCCTGCCTGCAGTCGCCCAGGGGAATCCAGCTCGCGGTCAGGTTCGGCGTACCCTGGTTGTTGCGGTAGTCCTGGTGCGGCGGCGTGGTGATCTCCGGATGGCCCGGAAACACCAGCCGGGTGATGCTCAGCGGGTGGGGAAACGCCGTGTCGCCGAGCACGGCCTTCATCAGCCGGGCCAGGTTCTCGTCGTGGGCCAGGGCGTAGAGGTCCTCCAGCTTGACCAGCCGGTCCAGGGCCTCGAAATAGCGCTCCTCACCCTCGCGCCAGGCCAGGCCGGTGACCCGCGCGCGGTTTTGCTCCGCGCCGCCGGCGATCCACTTCAGCTCGGCGAGAACGGCGGTGATCCGCGCCCTGAGCGCGAGCAGTTTTTCCGGCGGCAGCACTGAGCGCAGCAAAAGGTAGCCGTCCCGGGCGAACCGGCTGCGCAGCTCAGCGGGGTTATCCAGCTGGTCGCTGGAATCGAGCATCGGGTGGAGAACATCGGGATAAACGACGCCCTGGGCTTGCTCCGTCATCGTTTCAGTCGTTCTCTCAATAGCGTTGCAGGTTATTCAAATCAGCGGTAACGCGCGGCGGGGGAAAGTATACAGCCTCCTCAGGCCGGGGTGTAGCTGAAGCCGGCGGGCGCGGCCCGGCCCGCGGGGCGATGTTGCACCCTGCGCAGGTATCCCGTGTTAGTATCGCCAGCAGCGGGGTACAGGGCCGAATAAGAACATCCATGCAGTTGCTCAAAGTCGATATCAATCCGGACCGGGTCTACGGCCTCGACATCCTGCGGGCCCTCTCGATCATCCTCATCGTCTACACCCACGGCAGCTACATGATCGCAAGCCTGGCGCCGCTGTGGGTGCTGAACCTGCCGGTGATCGACCCGGTGACGATGTTCTTCGTGCTCAGCGGCTTCCTGATCGGGGGAATCCTGATCAAGACCCTGGAGAACAAGCCTGCCAACCGCGACACCCTGCTCAACTTCTGGACCCGGCGCTGGTTCCGCACCCTGCCCAACTACTACCTGGTGCTGAGCTTCCTGGTCACCTACCACCTGGTCTTCGACGACATGAAGCTGGCCAGCGTGTGGAAGTACTTCCTGTTCCTGCAGAACTTCGCCTGGGTGCACCCCGGCTTCTTTCCCGAGGCCTGGACCCTGGCGATCGAGGAATGGTTCTACCTGCTGGTGCCTTCAGTCCTGTTTATTGTCGTCGCGCTCCGGGTGAAGCCGCGCTATGCGGTGCTGGGCGTGATCGTCGCAGTGATCGTCGCCTCCCTCGCCGTGCGCTACGGCCGCTACCAGTCCATGGAATCGGTCAACTTCATCCAGTGGGATACCCACTTCAGGCGGCAGGTCGTCACCCGCCTGGACAGCCTGATCTTCGGCGTGCTGGGGGCGTGGCTGTACTACTATCACGCCGATTTCTGGTACCGGGTGCGTAAATACGCCTTCGCACTGGGGGTTGTGATGCTGCTGGTCTACAAGGCGGGTTTCACCCTGATGCTGATGAAAAAGTGGCCGGTCGGCATGTACGAGTGCGTTTTCTCGTTCACCCTGGTCTCCTGCGGTATTTTCCTGCTGCTGCCCGTGCTCAGCCAGCTGCGGCACGGCAGCGGCTTCTGGTACCGCACCCTGACGCTGTTCAGCCTGGTCTCCTACTCCATGTACCTGTTGCACTTCGCGGTGGTGCAGTACATCGCCATACCCCGGTTCCTGCAACTGGTACCGATCGGCCTGGAGGGAGACTCGCTGTCGCTGTTCAAATTCGGGCTGTACTGGCTGTTCAACATCGTGGGCTCGATCCTGCTGTACAAGTACTTCGAGCTGCCGACGACGGCCTTGAGGAACCGGCTCGCGGTCGGCAAGCTGCGGGTCGCTGCAATGCGCTGATCCCCGGGATGTTTGGCTGGCTGTCGCGCCGGGATTGGATTATCTTGGCTCCCGTTTTCCAGGCCCCCATGAACTTATGCCGATGAGCGACCGATACTTCTTCCTCCACCTGCAAAAGACCGGGGGAAGCGCGCTTAAGATGCGGCTGCGGCACCACTTCGGTGACCGCGCCGTCTATCCCTGCGCGGATGACGGCCCGCTGCCCGGCGCCATTCTCACGCCGGCGCACCTGGTGGAGCGCGTCGCCGCCCGCGGGGACGAGATCCGCGTGATCACCGGTCACTTCCCGCTGGCCACACTGGACCTGCTGCCCGGGGAATACCGCACTTTCACGCTGCTGCGCGAACCGGTCGAGCGGACCCTGTCCTTCCTGCGCCAGCAGGCCCGCCTCGCGAAAAAGCCAGACAGCGACCTCGTCGAGTTCTACGAGGACCCGATCCACTACATCGGGCTGATTCACAACCACATGACCAAGATGCTGGCGCTGGACACCGAGACCACGCGCAGCAAGGGCATCCTCGCCAATGTCGAGATGACCCGCGATCACCTGGAACTCGCCCGCCAGCGTCTGGCGAGCATCGACGTGGTGGGCGTACAGGAGCGCCACGACGATTTCGCCGCCGCCCTGGAACGCGAATTCGGCTGGGACCTCGGCCCCCGCCGCAGCGCGAACCAGACCGGGTCCATGCCCGTCGACCCGGCGCTGCGCCAGCGTATCGCCGAGGAAAACGCGCTGGATGTCGAATTGTACGAGTTTGCGCTGGAACTCACCGCGTCGAGAACACCGGCGTGAACCCGCCAACACCCGCCCCGGCCGGACCCGAACAGAGATTACCCTGAATGCCTGATTACCCGACCACGCCACCCCCGGAAAACCTCGAGGAATTGCTCGAGGCCATCGCCCGCGCGCGCAAGCTCCACCCCGGATTTCGCGAGGCGGTCAGCGCGGACCTGAAGACCTACCTCTGGTACCGCTTCGAGCCGCGCGACACCAGCACTCGCTGGCGCAAGCTCAAGCAGATCATCCGCCTGGCCTGGAAGAGCGACGCCTTCTTCGGCCTCATGTGCTACCGGCTGAAAGCCAGCCTGCAGAAAAAGGGCGTGCCCATACTGCCGGATATCGCCCACAGGTTCGCAATGTCCTTTGCCCAGATCTGTATCGGCGACCCGGTGGTTGTCCAGCCCGGTATCTATATCGCCCACGGCCAGGTGGTGATCGACGGCCTGACCCGCGTGGACTCGAACGTGGTGCTGTTCCCGTGGATTACCGTCGGCCTGCGCAGCGGCCACCTGGTGGGCCCGACCATCGAGAAAGGCGTACAGGTGGGCACCGGCTCCAAGGTGATCGGCCCCGTCGTCATCGGCGAGGGCGCCAAGATCGGCGCCAATGCCGTGGTGCTGGAAAACGTGCCGCCCCGCACGACGGTCGTTGGCATCCCGGCCAGGGAAGTTCAGTAGCCGCGCAGTCCCGGTTTGACTGGACCGGGCCGGCCGGTATGCTACACGCAGATAACAGCCTTCCGGGAGATGACAAGCTGTGGTGTCCGCAACACTGCGCAACTTGCGCGACGGGCTTTTACGCCGCTACCGGGCCGGATTCACTGCGCCCGCCGATAGCTCCGGCGCCGCGGTCGAGCGAGCGGACCGGCTGTGCGCGGCGGGCAAGCTGGACGAGGCCATCGCGCTGCTGACCGGGCAAAACGCCCGGCAACCGGATATCGTCCTCGAAAAAAGAATCATCGCATTGCGGCGCGAGGCGTTTGACCGCCTGCAACCCGGAACGCCGCCGGACTGGAATCGCGCGACCCAGGAGCACGCCTTCGCGATCGACGAGTGCGGCCTGCCGTTCATACGCGCCAGCGAGCTTTCGCCGGAGCTGGTCAGGGCGGCGCTCGCCCAGCACGGCTCGCTGCTCATCCGCGGACTGCTGGACACGGCCACTGCAACGGGCTTCGTCGAGGGGCTGGACCAGGCGCTGGACCAGCTCGCCGCGGTGCGCAAGGGCAACCCGGCGGAAGCCGAAACCCCCTTCTACGCGCCGGACTACGACCCGGAACAACCCCGCGGCCGGGGCTTCATCCACAGCACCGGGGGCATACTGGCCATCGATTCGCCGCGACTGATGACCCGCCTCATCGACGCGTTCCGGCAGCTGGGCATCGACGAACTGGTTACCCAATACCTCGGCGAGCGCCCGGCGATCTCGATAGAAAAGTGCACGCTGCGCCGCATGAAGCTCCTGCCTCAGGCGTCCTGGCACCAGGACGGCGCCTTCCTCGGCGACGTACGCTCGCTGAACCTGTGGATTGCCCTGACACCCTGCGGGACCCATGCGCCGGGCCTGGATATCGTCGCCAAACCGCTGGACGGCATGGTCGAGAGCGGTACCGGGGACGCCATGTTCCCCTGGTGCGTGGGCGACGAGATGGCGCGGCAGGTCGCGGGGGCCGGCGGCATCGCCAGCCCGGAGTTCGCAGCCGGCGACGCGGTCATCTTCGACCACACCAACCTGCACCGCACCCGGCTGATCGAGGGTATGACCTCGCAACGGCATGCCATTGAAACCTGGTTTTTCGCGCCGTCGAAATTTCCCGAGGGGTATACGGGGCTGCTGCTCTAGGGGGCGTGGATCACTCCCACTCGATCGTCGCCGGCGGCTTGGAACTCACATCGTAGGTCACCCGCGACACCCCCGAGATCTCGTTGATGATGCGGTTGGAGACTTTCTCCAGCAACTCATAGGGCAGGTGCGCCCAGCGCGCCGTCATGAAATCCACGGTCTCAACCGCGCGCAGGGCGATGACGTACTCGTAGCGCCGGCCGTCGCCGACCACGCCGACTGATTTCACCGGCAGGAATACGGCAAACGCCTGGCTGGTTTTCTCGTACCAGCCGGCGGCGCGCAGTTCGCCGATGAAGATATCGTCGGCCAGGCGCAGCAGGTCCGCGTATTCCTTCTTCACCTCGCCGAGGATGCGCACGCCGAGGCCGGGGCCGGGGAATGGATGGCGGTAGACCATGTCCCAGGGCAGGCCCAGTTCCAGGCCGATCTGGCGCACTTCATCCTTGAACAACTCGCGCAGGGGCTCGATCAGCTCGAAGCTCATGTCATCGGGCAGGCCGCCGACATTGTGGTGGGACTTGATCACGTGGGCCTTGCCGGTCTTGGCGCCGGCGGATTCGATCACGTCCGGGTAGATGGTGCCCTGGGCCAGCCACTTCACGTCGCTGAGCTTGGTGGCCTCGGCATCGAACACATCGATGAAGGTGTTGCCGATGATCTTGCGCTTGGCCTCCGGGTCGTTCTCCCCGGCCAGCTTGCCGAGGAACAGCGCCTCGGCGTCGGCGCGGATGACCTTCACGCCCATGTTGCGGGCGAACATGTCCATCACCTGGTCGCCCTCGTTGAGGCGCAGCAGGCCGTTGTCGACGAACACGCAGGTGAGCTGGTCGCCGATGGCCTTGTGCAGCAGGGCGGCGACCACCGAGGAGTCGACGCCGCCGGACAGACCCAGCAGCACCTTGTCGCCGCCGACGGTCTCGCGCACCCGGGCGATGGCGTCCTCGACGATATTGGCCGGCGTCCACAGCACCTGGCAGCCGCACAGTTCCAGCACGAAGTGCTCGAAGATGCGCTTGCCCTGCAGGGTGTGGGTCACCTCGGGGTGGAACTGGATGCCGTAGAAGGGCTTCTCTTTGTGTGCCATGCCGGCGATGGGGCAGCTGCTGGTCTCGGCGATCAGCTCGAAGCTGTCGGGCAGCTCGACGACCTTGTCGCCGTGGCTCATCCACACGTCCAGCAGGCCGGTGCCGTCGCTGTCCAGGTGGTCGCGGATATCGTGCAGCAGGCCGCGGTTGCCCACCTGGCGGATCTGCGCGTAGCCGAACTCGCTGATATTGGAGCAGGCGACCTTGCCGCCGAACTGCTCGGCCATGGTCTGCATGCCGTAGCAGATACCCAGCACCGGCACGCCCAGCTCGAACACCACCTGCGGCGCGCGCGGTGAATTTTCCGCCGCGACGGACTCCGGCCCGCCGGAGAGGATCACTCCCTTCGGGCCGAACTCGCGGATCTCCGCCTCGCTCATGTCGAAGGCGCGAATCTCGCTGTACACCCCGACCTCGCGCACCCGGCGCGCGATCAGCTGCGTGTACTGCGAGCCAAAATCGAGAATAAGGATTTTCTGTGCGTGGATATCAGCGCTCATGGGGATTCCTGTCTGCAAAAAAAAAATCGGGTCAGATTCGATTGAAAGATCGCACCTGACCCAATCTTTTCAGCTTACCGGGTAGTTCGGCGCTTCCTTGGTAATCGCGACGTCGTGGACGTGGCTCTCGGACATGCCCGCCGCGGTGACCCGCACGAATTCGGGCCGGGTGCGCATGGTCTCGATATCGCGGCTGCCGGTGTAACCCATGGCCGCGCGCACGCCGCCCATCAGCTGGTGGACGATGGCCGACAGCGGGCCCTTGTAGGGCACGCGGCCCTCGATGCCCTCGGGCACCAGTTTCTCGGTGCCGCGGCTGGCGTCCTGGAAGTAGCGGTCCGAGGAGCCCTGGTTCTTGGACATGGCGCCGAGACTGCCCATGCCGCGGTAGGCCTTGTAGGTACGGCCCTGGTAGAGCTCCACCTCGCCCGGCGCCTCCTCGGTGCCGGCGAACATGCTGCCCATCATCACCGCGTGGGCGCCGGCCACCAGGGCCTTGGCGATGTCGCCGGAGAAGCGGATGCCGCCGTCGGCGATCAGCGGGATGTCGCGGCTGCCCAGGGCCTCGGCGACATTGGCCACCGCGGAGATCTGCGGCACGCCGATACCGGTGACGATACGCGTGGTGCAGATCGAGCCGGGGCCGATACCCACCTTGACCGCGTCCGCGCCGGCCTCGGCCAGCGCGATGGCGGCATCCGCGGTGGCGATATTGCCGCCGATCACCTGCACCTGCGGGAAGGCCTGCTTGATGCGGCGCACCCGGTCGATCACGTTGCGCGAGTGGCCGTGGGCGGTGTCCACCACCAGCACGTCCACACCTGCGCCCACCAGTGCCTCGACGCGGTCGTCGGTGTCCGGGCTGGTGCCCACCGAAGCGCCGGCGCGCAGCTGGCCGGAGGAGTCCTTGCAGGCGTTGGGGAAGCTCTCGGCCTTGTCGAAGTCCTTGACGGTGATCATGCCCTTGAGGTCGAAGGCGTCGTTGACCACCAGGATCTTCTCGATGCGGTGCTGGTGCAGCAGGCGCTGGACCTCCTCGGAACTCGCGCCCTCCTTCACCGTCACCAGTTTTTCCCGGGGGGTCATGATGTCGGAGACCAGCTTGCTGTGGTCGGCTTCGAAACGCAGGTCGCGGCGGGTCACGATGCCGACCAGGTCACTGCCGTTGAGCACCGGAACACCGGAAATGCCATGGGAGGCGGTCAGCTCGACCAGCTGGGCAATGGTTGCGGTCTGCTGGATGGTGATCGGGTTCTTCACCACGCCGCTCTCGTACTTCTTGACCTTGCGCACCTGCTCCGCCTGCTCGGCGATGCTCATGCTCTTGTGGATGATGCCGATACCCCCTTCCTGGGCCATGGCGATGGCCAGGCGGGCCTCGGTGACGGTATCCATCGCGGCGGACACCAGGGGGATGTTCAGCTCGATGCCGCGGGTCAGCCGGGTCTTGAGCGACACATCCGTGGCCACCACCTCGGAGTACCCGGGCAGCAGCAGAACGTCGTCAAAAGTAAGGGCTTCCTGGGCGATACGAAGCATTGGGGCCTCCCGGCTGGCGGGTTGAAGTTAAACGTGCAATTATAATTCCTTGGCCCATTCGCAGTAAACAAAAGTTCCCGGTGTCCAACCCCTTCCAAGACAGCACGCCCCCCGTCACCCTCACTGTCAGCGAGCTCAACCGCCAGGCGCGGGTGCTGCTGGAGAGCCACTTCGACTTCGTCTGGGTGGAGGGCGAGGTCAGCAACTTCGCTGCCCCCTCCTCCGGGCACTGGTACTTCTCCCTCAAGGACGGTGACGCCCAGGTGCGCTGCGCGATGTTCCGCAACCGCAACCAGCGGCTGCGCTTCACCCCCGGTAATGGCGATCACATTCGCCTGCGGGCGCGGGTGTCCCTCTACGAGGGGCGCGGCGAGTTCCAGCTGATCGGCGAGTTCATGGAACCTGCGGGCGCCGGCGCCCTGCAGGCGGCCTTCGAGGCGCTCAAGGCGAAGCTGCTGGCGGAGGGCCTGTTCGACACCGCCCGCAAGCGTCCTCTGCCCGCCAGCGTCTCGCGGCTTGGGGTCGTCACCTCCCCCACCGGCGCCGCGATCCACGATATCCTCACGGTATTGCAACGCCGCAGCCCGGCCATCGAGGTATATATCCTGCCGGTTCAGGTGCAGGGCGAGGGCGCGGCGGCGCAGATCGCGGCGGCCATTGCGCGCGCCAACCGCTGGCAGGGCGAGGGCAGGATCGCGCTGGACGCGCTGATCGTCGGCCGCGGCGGCGGTTCGCTGGAGGACCTCTGGGCCTTCAACGAGGAAGTCGTCGCCCGGGCCATCGCCGCCAGCGAGCTGCCCGTCGTCAGCGCCGTCGGCCACGAGGTGGACTTCACCATCGCCGACATGGTCGCCGACGCGCGGGCCGCCACCCCCTCGGCGGCGGCGGAACTGCTCAGCCCCGACCGGCGCGAGCAGCTGGCGATACTGGCCAAACTGGAGACAGACCTGCGGCGCCTGGTGGGCCGCAAGCTCGCCGACGCCCGCACCCGGCTGGAACACCTGCGCGCGCGGCTCAAGCACCCCGGCGCCCAGCTGCGCGAGCAGGCCCAGCGCCTCGACGACCTCGAGCAGCGCCTGCAGCGCGCCCAGGCCAACCTGCTGGCAAGCCGGCAGGGAGAGCTGCGCCTGCTGGAATCCCGGCTGCTCGCCGCTTCGCCCCTGCCGCGCCTGCAGCAATCCCGCCGCGACCTGGCGGCATCGCGCCAGCGCATGGATGCGGCGATGCAGGACAGGCTGCGCAACACGGGCCAGCAACTCGCCCATTACGCCAACCTGCTGGAATCGCTGAGCCCGCTGGCGGTACTGGCGCGGGGTTACAGTATTCTCACCGACGAACACGGGCAGGTAGTTGGCGACGCCGGCGCGGTCAAGCGCGGGGACACCCTGGAGGCGCGACTGGCGCGCGGGCGATTGCGTGTGACGGTGGAGGATTCGCGCGCCGGGGAATGACGCGCGGGGTGTGATCAGTATTTGGCCGGCAGCCGCGTGTTGATGATGATGTGGCGGCCCTCGAAGCGAATGTACTCGCCGATGGTGAGATCCTTGAGGATGCGCGCCACCATTTCGCGGGAGGCGCCGACACGATCGGCGATATCCTGCTGGGTGAGCTTCTCGGGTATGTACAGGGTGCCGTCGCCGCGCTCCTCCGAAAGGTCCATCAGCACATTGGCCACCCGGCCGTAGACATCCTGCAGCGCCAGGCTCTTGACGTCGGCGGTCAGCTTGCGCACCCGCTGGGCGAGGTTTTTAACCAGCTGCCGCGCGATATTGGGGTGTTCGTCGAGGACGCGGTTGAAGTCTTCCTTGTAGATGATGCAGAAGGTGGACTTTTCCACGGTGCGCACGGAAGCGGAACGGGTGGAGTCATCGAGCAGCGCCAGCTCGCCGAAGTAATCGCCGGCGCCCTGGGTGTTCATGATGAATTCCTTGCCGTTTTTATCCGAGCAGTAAACCTTGACCTTGCCGTTTTCGATGATGAAGAGCGAATCGGCGGGATCGTTCTCGTGGATCACTACCGTGTTCTTGGGAAACGAGCGACTGGTACTGCTGGTCGCCAGCGCTTCCAGTTCCTCAGCCGTGAGACCCTGGAAGAGTTCTACTTGCTGCAACATCAACGCACCTGTCCTTTACTGGCCTTACCCCTGAAGCTATGGCGACAATAGTAACCCAAAGTCCCTGCGAAACGTACCTCAACTCGGCAAAAATAGCGAGCGCGCGGCTTGCGGCGCAGGCAGTGTGTGCATACCACTGGGCTCCCGTCCCCGCTATACTCGCCCGAGGCAGCAATGACCAAGGACCGCCGGAACAGTGACCTCCAGCCTCACCCAGACCGCCACGCCATGGAGCGACCTGCTGCTGCGCAGCATGGCGGAACTGCGCGAGATCTACCTGCGCCACGAGGCCCAGCTCGACCCCATGGCGCAGCAGGACTTTACCCAGCTGTTCGAGAGCTCGCGCCGCCTCGACGCCCTGTTCCTCGATGAATCCCTCGATCGCCACGAACTGCGCAACATCCTCTCCGCGGTGCGCGGCTACGGCGAAATGCTGCGCGAGGACCTCGCCACCAGCCAGCCGGAGCTCGACGCCGCCCTCGCCCGCCTGCTCAAGGCGACCGACGCCGCCAACGACGAGGACAGCGACACCAGCGGCGGCTTCCAGCGGGTCATCGCCAGCGAACCCGGTTTTATCCTCGCCGTCGACGACCTCAAGGAAAACCGCGAGCTGGTGGCGCGTTACCTGTCGCGCTCCGGCCACATGGTGGTCACCGCCGCCAGCGGCGAGGAGGCGCTGCACACGCTGGAGCAGGCCGATGTCGACGTGGTCCTGCTGGACCTGATGATGCCCGGCATGGACGGCAGCGAGGTGCTGCGTCGCATCAAGGAGCATCCCGAGTGGCGCGCCACGCCGGTGATCGTGATCTCCGGCCGCCAGGACATGGACGGCATCATCGAGTGCATCGAGGCCGGCGCCGACGACTACCTGTTCAAGCCCTTCAACCCGGTGCTGCTGCAGGCGCGCATCAAGGCCGGCATCGAGCGCAAGCGCTGGCACGACCGCGAGGAGCTCTACCGGCAGCAGCTGGAGCGCAGCGAAAAATTCATCCGCGCCACCTTCGGCCGCTATCTCTCGGACGAAATCGTCACCGACATCCTCGAGCGCCCCGAAGGCCTGGAACTGGGCGGCGACCTGCGCCGCGTCACCATCATGATGGCGGACATCCGCGGCTTCACCACCATCAGCGAAAACCTCGCGCCGGCCCAGGTAGTGACCATGATCAACCGCTACCTCGCCGCCATGACCGATATCATCATGGCGCAGCAGGGCACCATCGACGAGTTCATCGGCGACGCCATCCTCGCCGTGTTCGGCGCGCCGCAGCACCGCGACGACGACGCCGACCGCGCCGCCCGCTGCGCCCTGCAGATGCAGGCCGCGATGGAAGAGGTGAATCGCCTCAACAAGGCCGATGGCCTGCCGGAGATCCACACCGGTATCGCGCTCAACACCGGCGACGTGATCGCCGGCAATATCGGCTCCGAGCGGCGCAGCAAGTACGGCTTCGTCGGCCACCCGATGAACGTCACTTCGCGCATCGAGGACGCCACCGCCGGCGGCGATATCCTCATCGCAGACAGTACCCTGAAGGCATTGCAGGGACATTACCGCACCGAGGCGGGCAAGCCGCTGCGGGTCAAGGGCATCAACGAGCTGCTGCGCGTGCACCGGCTGCTGGGAGAAGAGTCATGAGCGGCGCCATCCTGCTGGTGGAGGACAACGAGCTCAACCGCGACATGCTGATCCGCCGCCTCACCCGCGCCGGACTGGAGGTCATCACCGCCGGCGACGGGCAGCAGGCGCTGGACATGATGCGCGAATCGCAGCCTGTGCTGGTGCTGATGGACATGAACCTCCCGGTGATGGACGGCTGGACCGCCTGCCGCCACGCCCGCGAGGACGCGAGCATCGACCATATCCCGATCATCGCCCTCACCGCCCACGCCTCCGAGATCGACCGGCGCGCGGCGCTGGATGCCGGCTGCTGCGAGTACGCCACCAAGCCCATCGACTTCCCCGACCTGCTGAGCAAGATCGAGCGGCTGCGCGGCAATGCCTGAGGAGCTGCGCGCAGCCACCGCCACACCATGAGCTTACGCAGACGACTCACACTCTCGCTGGTAACCATCCTGGTGCTGTTCGCCATCAACGTCGGCACGCACTTCTGGGGCAGCGTGGCGCGAAACGAGAGTATGGAAGCCTACCGCAACTCGGTGACCGCGGCGCAGCTGTCCACCGAGGTGGAACAGCTGCTCAACGACCAGCGCCAGCAGATCCTGGTGCTCGCCACCATCCGCGAAAACACCGGCGACCAGCTCGAGGACAGCGAATACCAGCAGGCGAAGCAGCAGATCAGCGCCATCCGCAACCGCATCCGCCAGCTCGGGCGGCTGAGCCGCGACGTCACCCGGCTGCACTACGAGCGCCTGCTGGAGAGCAGCGACAAGCTGCTGGAGGCATGGAGCAGGTTCTACGACAACTACAACAATCCGAACTACAAGGCCGACGCCGACGACCCGATGCCCTACCTGGAGACCAGCCAGCGACTGAAGGAGCTGGAGCAGCACCAGGCGTTCATCGCTGTACAGCGGGCCAATATCATCGACCGCACCATCGCCCTAACCGACCGCATCACGGTGATCGGCTTTATCGCCTCCATCGTGCTCACCGCCGTCCTCGGCTTCATCCTCGTGCGCTACACCAACCGCTCGCTGAAGCGGCTCAAGCGCGGTACCGAGCGCATCGGCAGCGGCGACCTGAGCTATCGCATCGACAATATCGACGACGCCGGCGAACTGGGCGACCTCGCCAAGGCTTTCAACGCCATGTCGGAAAAACTGCGCAACGCGATGTTCGAGGTCAGCCAGGCGCGGGATTCCGCGGACGAGGCCAACGCCGCCAAGAGCATGTTCCTGGCCAACGTCTCCCACGAGTTGCGCACGCCGCTCAACGCCATCATCGGCTACTCGGAAATGCTGCACGACGAGCTCGCCGACCAGGGCGAGATCGACCGCGGCCAGTTCCAGCTGGACCTCGACAAGATCATCCGCTCCGGCCGCCAGTTGCTGGCGCTGATCAACGATATCCTCGACCTCTCCAAGATCGAGACCGGCAAGATGTCCCTGCACTGCGAGACCTTCCACCCCGGCGAGCTGCTGGCGCAGGCCTGCGACGCCATCACGCCGCAGTTGCGCGAGCGCGGCAACACGCTGGAGACAGCGGATTTCAGCGCCCTCCCGGAGCTCTACAACGACGCCGCCAAGTTCCGCCAGATCTTCACCAACCTGTTGAGCAACGCCTGCAAGTTCACCGAGAAGGGCACCATCAGCGTTGCCGCCGAGGCCATCGACGAGTCGCCGGGCTGGGTTGAAATCTCGGTGCGCGACACCGGCATCGGTATGGACAGGGAGGAACAGGCGCGCATCTTCGACGCCTTCGTGCAGGCGGATACCTCGACCAGCGCCAATTACGGCGGCACCGGCCTGGGCCTGGCGATATGCAGGGATTTCTGTGAACTGATGGGCGGCAGCATCCGGGTACAGAGCACGCCCGGCAAGGGAGCGACCTTTACGGTGCTCCTGCCTTCTGACCCAGAGTCAACTCGCGCAGCCGCTTGATCGTCTCCTCGCGCTTGGCGAGGTCCTCCTTGAGGCTGCCGTTCTCGACTTCCAGCGTGTCGACGCGGCGCTGCAATACCAGCGTGTTCTGCAGGGACTGGCGCAACAGCAGGGCGCGCGGATGCACGTCCATCGACTGCCAGGGCTGCCTGTTCAGGCTGTCGAAACTGCTGCGGGATGCGCCGGGGTCGTACAGTTTTGCGTCCCGCAACGACTTGATATAGGCGATGCTGACACCCGCCTCCCACTGTGACTCCGGTGAATCCTCCAGGCGCTGGTAGCGCTCGAAGTACTGCAAGGCCTCGTCGTAATCTCCGGCGACCAGCGAATCGAAACCGCGGTCGAGGAAAGTGTAATCGTGTGTCGGCGAAGCGCTGCAATCGCAGTGCGGCGCGGTCGGCAGGTTGAGGCTGATCTCCGGCGCCTTTTCGGCCTTCGCCGGCGCCTCCTGCGGCGGCGTCTGCGCGCAGGCCTGCAGCAGCACGAGCGCGGCCGCCAGCAGGCTTGAGAGAATTATCCTGGGGTGCAAGCGCAGTCCCTCGCTCGTTGAACAGCACAGAGTTTAGCGCAATGTCAGCGCCGCGCGCATCCCGCGGCGGCGCGCCCGGCAAAGCTCCGCCCCGGCGGGATTTACTCCGGACGCATGTGCGGGAACAGCAGCACGTCGCGGATCGAAGGCGAGTCGGTCAGGAACATCACCAGGCGGTCGATGCCGATACCCTCGCCCACCGTCGGCGGCATGCCGTATTCCAGCGCGCGGATATAGTCGGCGTCGAAGTGCATGGCCTCGTCGTCGCCGGCTTCCTTCTCCGCCACCTGCGCGTGAAAGCGCTCGGCCTGGTCCTCCGGGTCGTTGAGCTCGGAAAAGCCGTTGGCCAGCTCGCGCCCGCCGATAAAGAACTCGAACCGGTCGGTGACGAAGGGATCGGCGTCGTTGCGCCGGGCCAGCGGCGAGATCTCCGTCGGGTAGCGGGTGATGAACGTCGGCTGCAGCAGCCGGTGCTCGACGGTTTTCTCGAAGATCTCGATCTGTACCTTGCCCAGGCCCCAGCCATCCTTGAGTTCGATGCCGAGCCCGCTGGCGATTTCCCGGGCGCCCTGCTCGTCGGCAAGGCGCGCCGCATCGATATCCGGGTTGTAGTGCAGCACGGAATCGAACACTGAAAGCCGCGCGAAGGGCTTGGCGAAGTCGTAGCTTACCCCCTGGTATTCCACCGTGGTCGTGCCCAGTACGTGCTGCGCCAGCTTGCGCAGCAGGTCCTCGGTGAGGTCCATGGCGTCCTCGAAGGCGGCGTAGGCCCAGTAGTACTCGAGCATGGTGAACTCGGGGTTATGCCGCGTCGACAGCCCCTCGTTGCGGAAGCTGCGGTTGATCTCGAACACCCGCTCGAAGCCGCCGACGGTCAGGCGCTTCAGGTACAGCTCCGGCGCGATGCGCAGGTACATGTCCTGGTCCAGCGCGTTGTGGTGAGTGACGAAGGGCTTCGCGGTGGCGCCGCCGGGAATCACCTGCATCATCGGTGTTTCCACTTCCATGAAATCGCGGCCGGCCATGTAGTCGCGGATGAAGGCGATGATGCGCGAGCGCATGCGGAACACCTCGCGCGAGCGCTCGTTGACTATCAGGTCCACGTAACGCTGGCGGTAGCGCAGCTCCTGGTCGGACAGGCCGTGGTACTTGTCGGGCAGCGGGCGCAGGGCCTTGGTCAGCAGGCGCGCCTCTTTCATGTTGATGTACAGGTCGCCCTTGCCGGATTTGTGCAGCGGGCCGCTGGCGGCGACGATGTCGCCCAGGTCCCAGGTCTTGATCTCGGCCAGGGTGTCTTCGCCCAGGGTATTGCGATTGATGTAGAGCTGTATCTGCCCGGACTCGTCCTGTATCAGCAGGAAGGCGCCGCGGTTGCGCACCAGGCGGCCGGCGACGGCGTAGTGCCGGTCGGCGCTCTCCAGTTCCTCTTTCGAGCACTCGCCGAATTCAGCCTGCAGGTCGCCCGCTTCCGCGCTGCGGCGGAAGTCGTTGGGGAATGCGTTGCGCTGCTCGCGGATGGCCGCCAGCTTGGCGCGGCGCTCCGCGATCAGCTTGTTCTCGTCCCGGGGCTCGGCCCCTTCGTGTTCGCTCATGCTGTCTCCTGAATGAAACTGTTTCACGTCGGTCCCCGCCGTGCGGGTGATGCATTCGTAGGAGCCTGCTACGCAGGCGATCGCGTACGCCGTGCGCTCCTACAGACGTGATCGCCTGCGTAGCAGGCTCCTACAAAACCCGGCATCGCCCTGGCAGGCTCCTACAGGCCCTTTTTCAGCGAGGCCTCGATAAACTGGTCCAGGTCGCCGTCCAGCACGGCCTGGCAGTTGCTGGTCTGCACGCCGGTGCGCAGGTCCTTGATGCGCGAGTCGTCGAGCACGTAGGAGCGGATCTGGCTGCCCCAGCCGATATCCGACTTGCTCTCCTCCATCGCCTGCTTGGCCGCGTTGCGTTCCAGCATGGCCTGTTCGTAGAGCTTGGCGCGCAGCATCTTCCAGGCCTTGTCGCGGTTCTGGTGCTGGGAGCGCTCGCTCTGGCAGGCCACCACGATGCCGCTGGCGAGGTGGGTCAGGCGCACAGCGGAGTCGGTCTTGTTGACGTGCTGGCCGCCGGCGCCGGAGGCGCGGTAGGTATCCTCGCGCACCTGTGACTTGTCCACCTCGATCTCGATGTTGTCGTCGATCTCCGGGGAGACGAAGACCGAGCTGAAGGAGGTGTGGCGGCGATTGCCCGAATCGAAGGGCGACTTGCGCACCAGGCGGTGCACGCCGGTTTCCGTGCGCAGCCAGCCGAAGGCGTACTCGCCGGCAAAGTGGATCGTCGCGCTCTTGATGCCCGCGACTTCGCCGGCGGAGGCTTCCTCCAGGGTGGTCTTGAAGCCGTGGGCCTCGCCCCAGCGCAGGTACATGCGCAACAGCATCTCCGCCCAGTCCTGGGCCTCGGTGCCGCCGGAGCCGGCCTGGATGTCGAGGAAGGCGTTGTTGGGGTCGGTCTCGCCGCTGAACATGCGGCGGAATTCGAGCTGTTCCAGGCTTTTTTCCAGCCCCTCGATATCCGCGACGATGTCCTGCAGGGTGCCCTCGTCGTCCTCGGCAGCGGCCATCTCCAGCAGGTCGGCGGCATCGGCGGCGCCGGCATCGAGCTGCTCGATGGTATGCACCACCTGCTCCAGCGAGGCGCGTTCGCGGCCCAGTTCCTGGGCGCGTTCGGGGTCGTCCCAGACGCTGGGCTCGGCCAGCTCGAGTTCTACCTCGGCGAGGCGATCCTTGCGTTCAGCGAAGTCAAAGATACCCCCTAAGCACGTCGGTGCGTGCCTCGATATCCTTCAGGGCCTGTAACAGGGGATTGATCTCCAACATGGTCCGGCTCGTTCGTTGCGTTAATTCAAAGGGCGCGCATTTTACCTGTTCAGAGGTAGCTGCACCAGTCGCTCCAGCTGCCGGCGTAGAGCACGGCATCCTCGCGACCCAGCGCGGCCAGCGCGAAGAGATTGACGCAGGCGGTCACCCCGGAGCCGCAGTAGACCACCAGTTGCTCCGCCTCGAGGGTATCGCCCCAGTGGGCGCGCAGGGCTGCCGTATCCCGCAGGTGCCCGCTGTCGTCGGTGACCCCCTCCCAGGGGCGATTGAGGGCGCCGGGGATGTGACCGGCGACCGGGTCCAGGGGCTCCACCTCGCCGCGGTAACGCGGGGCCTCGCGGGAATCGACCAGTACCGCGCCCTGCGATTGCAGCACCCGCAGGCCGTCGATATCGCACTTGCGCGTGTACATCCCGGGCGCATCCGCCGGGACTTCAGCCCGGGCGGGCTGATCGGTCGAAACCTCGCCACCGGCCGCCAGCCAGGCCTGGTAGCCGCCGTTGAGCAGGCGCGGCGGCCGGTAGCCCAGTTCGCGCATCAGCCACCAGAGCCTGGCGGCATAGGCGAAACGGGAATCATCGTAGGCAACCACCGCGGTATCGCGGGTGATGCCGCAGCGTGCCAGCGCCCCCGCCAGGGCCTGCGGCTCGGGCAGCGGGTGGCGCCCGCCGTGGCGGCCGACCGGGCTGGAGAGGTCTTCGTTCAGGTGCAGGTAGCAGGCCCCCGGGATGTGGCCCTCGGCGTAAGCGCGGCGTCCAGCCTGCGGATCCGCAAGGCTGAAGCGGCAGTCGACCACGACGACATCCCCGGCTTCCTTCAGTTCTGCGGCTTCGATCAGCATGTGCTTTTCCTCCTGGGCGGCCCGTGCCGGGATAGTAGTCGAGGCGGGTGAAATTCACTAGACTTCGTCCATCCGCACGAGGATTTGCCGTGGTCACCAGTTCCCGATCAGGCGGCGCCTTGACCATCGTGGCCCGTCCCAACGAGTCCCAGAGCTGGCGCAACAGCGTCTACGTACTCTGTGCCCTGGCAGTGCCCTGCCTCGGCGCCGGAATCACCTTTTTCATGCTCGGCGCCTGGCCGATCCTGCCGCTGGCCGGGCTGGAAATGTTCGCCCTCACCTCCGCCCTCTACTGGTGCCACTGGAAGCTGCAGTACCGCCAGGTCATCACCTTCAGCGACGACAGCGTGCGCATCGACAAGGGCCACTATTACCCGCGCCAGAGCTGGCAGTTCCCGCGCCAGCGCACCGGGCTGACCATCGTGCCCGAGTCACATCCCTGGGACGGCCCGGAACTGGCGCTGCACGATCGCAGCCAGAGCGTGCGCATCGGCGAGTTCCTCAATCGCGACGACGCCCTGGCCCTGCTCGCCCTGCTGCGCGGGGAACTGCGGGTGGACAGCTACAGCGAGGCGGCGCGGCAGCCTTTCTGAGCCGCGACGGGCGGCTGCGAAACCCGCGCCGTGCTTGGCGCCAGCCGGCCCGCCTGCGCTATAATCGCGCGCTGTCCCCTTGCCCCAGACCCGCACATGACTACCCCCCCGAAACAGAAAGTCGGCTTCGTCAGCCTCGGCTGCCCCAAGGCGCTGGTCGATTCCGAGCGCATCCTCACCCAGCTCAAGATGGACGGCTACGAGATCGTGCCCAGCTACGAGGACGCCGCCGTCGTCGTGGTGAACACCTGCGGCTTCATCGACAGCGCCAAGCAGGAATCCCTGGACGCCATCGGCGAGGCCATCGCCGAGAACGGCCGGGTGATCGTCACCGGCTGCATGGGCAAGGGCGACGACGCCGAATCGATTCGCGCCCTGCACCCCAAGGTGCTGTCGGTGACCGGCCCGGCCGCCTACGAGGAAGTGGTCGGCGCGGTGCACGAGTACGTGCCCCCCAGCGCCAGCCACGACCCCTTTGTCGACCTGGTGCCGCCCCAGGGCGTCAAGCTCACCCCGCGGCACTACGCCTACCTGAAGATTTCCGAGGGCTGCAATCACCGCTGCAAGTTCTGCATCATCCCCGCCATGCGCGGCGACCTGGTGAGCCGCCCCATCGGCGAGGTGATGGACGAGGCCGAGCGCCTGGTGAAGGCCGGCGTGCGCGAGTTGCTGGTGATCTCCCAGGACACCAGCGCCTACGGCGTGGACCTCAAGTACCGCACCGGCTTCTGGCAGGGCCGCCCGCTCAAGACCCGCATGTACGAGCTGTGCGAGGCGCTGGGCGAGTTCGGCATCTGGGTGCGCCTGCACTACGTCTACCCCTACCCCCACGTGGACGACATCATCCCGCTGATGGCAGACGGCAGGATCCTGCCCTACCTGGACATCCCCTTCCAGCACGGCAGCCCGGACGTGCTCAAGCGCATGAAGCGCCCGGCGGCGGCGGAAAAATCCCTGGACCGCATCCAGGCCTGGCGCAGGATCTGCCCGGACCTGACCCTGCGCAGCACCTTTATCGTGGGCTTCCCCGGCGAGACCGAGGCGGAGTTCGAGATGCTGCTGGACTTCATCCGCGAGGCTCGGCTGGACCGGGTCGGCTGTTTCCAGTACTCGCCGGTGAAGGGCGCGGCTGCCAACGACCTGCCCGACCACGTGCCGGAGGAGGTCAAGCAGGAGCGCTGGGAGCGCTTCATGGAGCTGCAGCAGTCGATCAGCGCGGAAAAGCTGCGGGAAAAGATCGGCCGCACCGTCGAGGTGCTGGTGGACGAGGTGGATGAAGAGGGCGCCATCGGCCGTTCCATGGCGGATGCGCCGGAGATCGACGGCAAGGTCTACCTCGACGGCGCCACCGACCTGCAGCCCGGGGACTTCGTCGAGGGCGAGGTCACTGGCGCCGACGAGTACGATCTCTGGGTGGGCTGAGCACACCGTGAACCTGCTGCTGTTCGAGGCCGGCGCGCGCGACGCGCAGGGCCGGGTGCGGGTCAGCGGCCGGCAACTTGCGCACTTGAAGGCCGTTCACGGCAAGGGCGAAGGCGATTCCCTGCGGGTCGGCGAGATCGGCGGGGAGACCGGCACCGCCGGCATCATCGCCATGGGTGACGACGAGGCCCTGCTGGAGGTCGTCCTCGACACCCCGCCGCCGCAGAAACTGCCCCTGGTACTGGTGCTCGCCCTGCCGCGACCCAAGATGCTGCGCCGCATCGTGCGCGGCGCGGCGGAACTGGGTGTTCCCGAGCTGCACCTGCTCAACACCTGGCGGGTGGAAAAGAGCTACTGGCAGACCCCGGTACTGGAGCCGGCCACCCTGCGCGAGTACTGCCTGCAGGGCCTGGAGCAATCGCGCGACACGGTACTGCCGCGAATCCACCTGCAGCGCCGCTTCAAACCCTTCGTCGAGGACACCCTGCCCGGCCTGCTGGCCGGTCGCCGCGGCCTGCTCGCCCACCCGGGTGAATACCCCGAGTGCCCGCGGGCGGTCAGCGGCGCCACGCTGCTGGCGATCGGCCCCGAGGGCGGGTTCATTCCCTACGAAGTGGAAAAGCTGAACGAGGCCGGCTGCGAGCCGGTGAGCCTCGGCCCGCGCATCCTGCGGGTGGAAAACGCCGTCACCGCACTGCTAGCGCGATTGTTCTAGGTGCCCCCGTAGGGGCGCGCTGTGCGCGCGATCGGTTCAGCGCTCGATTCATCGCCTGCGTAGCAGGCTCCTACAGGACGCAACTGTAGGAGCGCGCTGTGCGCGCGATCGGTTCAGCGCTCGATTCATCGCCTGCGTAGCAGGCTCCTACAGGACGCAACTGTAGGAGCGCGCTGTGCGCGCGATCGGTTCAGGGCTCGATTCATCGCCTGCGTAGCAGGCTCCTACAGGACTCCTGCGGGGCAGGTTACGCCGGTGCCGCCGAGGCCGCAGTAGCCGCCGGGGTTCTTGGCGAGGTACTGCTGGTGATATTCCTCGGCGTAGTAGAACGGCGGCGCGGGGAGGATCTCCGTGGTGATCTCGCCGTAACCGGACGCGTCCAGGGCCACCTGGAAGGCGTCGCGGGAGGCCAGCGCCTCGGCCTGCTGGGCCTCGCCGAAGGTGTAGATGCCCGAGCGGTACTGGGTGCCGAGGTCATTCCCCTGGCGCATGCCCTGGGTCGGGTCGTGGCCCTCCCAGAAGGCTTTCAGCAGCTCCGTATAGCTGATTCCGGCGGGGTCGAAGACCACCTGCACCACCTCGTTGTGACCGGTCATGCCGGTGCAGACCTCACGGTAGGTGGGGTTGGGCGTGATGCCGGCCGCGTAGCCCGCCGCCGTGGTATATACCCCGGGCAGCTGCCAGAACTTGCGCTCCACGCCCCAGAAGCAGCCCATGCCGAACAGCGCCAGCTCCATCTGCTCGGGAAACGGCCCGCGCATGGGGTTGCCGTTGACGAAATGCGTCGGCGGCACCGGCATCGCCTCGTCCCGCCCCGGCAGCGCGGTATCCGCCGTGGGCAGGCTGTGTTTCTTGCGAATATCGAACAGAGACATGCTGATTTCTCCAGATTGTATTCTCGCGGGCCATTGCATTCCCGGAAATGTGGGATACAGTGGAGGTGAATTGATCACAGGGGAAGTAGACACCCGTAGCGGGTGTGGATTCAAGTCGGACGCCGTAAAGGCGCCGCCAGTGGGCGTCACAAGCGTGTCACAGTCCTGATCTAGGCTGATTCCCACAGGCGCCGCAACCGGAGCCGCTACAAGAAAGGAAACACGATGGAACTACGCAACAACAATTTCGACGCCAGCGAACTGTGCAGCCGCAAGCTGTGGGAGCTGGTATCCTGCGAAGACAAGCGCGCCATCTCCGAGCGCGAACTGCAGCAGGCAATCGACGAACTCGCGGCGCGCCGCTGCTATCTGGCGGAACTCGCCCGAATCGGTAAACTGGGCGCACAGTCTCACTGATACCGCCCTCGCGGCGCCCCCGACTATGGCAAGACCCCCCGCGCGCCGTTCGTCCGCGACCGAAATCGACCAGTTCCTGCGCCGCAGCAGGGACATCACGCAGTTTACCGACCGCCAGCCCCGCCTGCTGTTCTGCCTCGACGCCACCGCCAGCCGCCAGCCCACCTGGGACCGCGCCTGCCACCTGCAGCGCGAGATGTTCCTCGCCGTACAGCGCGACAGCAGCCTCAGCGTGCAGCTGTGCTACTACCGCGGCTTTGGCGACTTCCACGCCAGCCCCTTCACCAGCGACTCGCAGAAGCTCGCCGCCGCCATGGGCCGGGTGTCCTGCGAGGGCGGCCACACCCAGATCGAACGCCTGCTGCGCCACGCCCTGCGCGAACACGGCCGCGCGCGGATCAAGGCGGTGGTCTTCATTGGCGATGCCCTCGAGGAAAACGCCGACACACTGTGCCAGCTGGCCGGCCAGTGCGGACTGCTCAAACTGCCGTTGTTCATCTTCCAGGAGGGCGCGCTGCGCGACGCCGAGCGCTGCTTTCGCCGCATGGCGCAGCTCAGCGGCGGCGCCTGGGCCCGCTTCGACCAGGCCAGCCCGAACGCGCTGGCCGACCTGCTGCGGGCGGTGGCCAGCTATGCCGCAGGCGGCCTCGCGGCGCTGCAGAACCAGGGCGGCGAGGGTGCTAAACTGCTGCTCGAGCAACTGAAGCACTGAGAGTTCCGTGCCACGACTGATCCTGCTGGCGGCCATCGCCGCCGTCCTCTACATCCTGTTTCGACGTGCCCAGGCGGCGCCTCCCCACAAGCGCCGCGGCGAGTACATGAAGCTCGCCCTCGGCGTGGCGGTGGCCGTGGTTTTCCTGCTCGCCATCACCGGCAGGATGCACTGGATCGGCGTGGCCATCACCGGCCTGTTGCTGGTGCTGCGCCAGCTCGGGCCGGTGCTGCTGCGCCTGTTCCCCATGCTGGCGGCGAAGTTCGGCCACGCCGGCCCCGCGCCCGGCCAGACCTCGACGGTGACCACCGCCATTCTCAGGATGCAACTGGACCACGACAGCGGCGCGCTCAGCGGCGAGGTACTGCAGGGGCGCTACAAGGACTGGCGCCTGGCGGACATGGACCGCGCGCAGCTGGACGAGCTGATGGCCTACTGCCAGCGCGAGGACAACGACTCCGTGCAGCTGCTGGCCAGCTACCTGGAACAGCGCTTCCCCGGCACTGGCGCCGGCGGCAGCGGCAGCGGCAGCGGTGGCGGCGCCGACCCCGGCCGCACCGGCAGCATGACCCGCGCGGAGGCGCTGGCGATTCTCGGCGTCGCCGAGGACGCCAGCGACGAGGACATCGTCGCCGCCCACCGCAAGCTGATGCAGAAGCTGCACCCGGACCGCGGCGGCAACGACTACCTGGCGGCGAAGATCAACCAGGCCCGGGATTTCCTGCTGGGCTGAACTCGCCGGGACTGCTGGCCGCGACCGGCGGCCGCAGCGCTGGCCAGCCGGCCCGCATCTGCTTAAACTTGCCGGCAAAACCCGATGGAGGAACTGCACACACCATGGCAGACGAAGTATTTGTTATCTGCAACCAGCACGGCCATTACTGGGGCAAATCCAGGGCCTGGGTCAGCGGCAACGAGCCCAAGACCGTCATGCGCGCCCGCCACGAGGACGAGGCCGTCAACACGCTTTTCGAACTGTCCAGCAAGGACGTCGACCTGCGCGGCCGCGTGCTTGCGGTCGCCCTGTCAGAACGCGGCGAGCCCGTGATCGAGGCCAGCCAGGTGCCACTGCCCGGCTTTGGCGACGAGGAGACGGAACCGGCCGACCCGGCGACGGTCGAAGCCGACGACAAAATCACCGAGGGAGCTTCCTGAACTCATGCGCATCCTGCTATTTCTGGCGACCAACTTTGCGGTCATGGTCCTTGTCGGCATCGTCTTCCACCTGCTCGGCCTGCAGGGGGTCATGGCCGCCAACGGCGTCGACCTCAATCTCACCTCCCTGCTTATCTTCTGCGCCCTGTTCGGTTTCGGCGGTTCCTTCATCTCCCTGCTGCTCTCCAAGTGGATGGCCAAGCGCGGCACCGGCACGGTGGTCATCGAGCAGCCGCGCAACAGCCAGGAGCAGTGGCTGGTGGACACCGTGGCCGAACTCGCCAAAGAGGCGGGTATCAAGATGCCCGAGGTGGGAATTTTCCCCTCCCAGGCCTCCAACGCCTTCGCCACCGGCTGGAACCGCGACGATGCGCTGGTCGCGGTGAGCGCCGGCCTGCTGGAGCGCTTCCCGCCGAATGAAGTGCGCGCGGTAATGGCCCATGAGATCGGCCACGTGGCCAACGGCGACATGGTGACACTGACCCTGTTGCAGGGCGTGCTCAACACCTTCGTGCTGTTCTTCGCCCGCATCATCGGCCACACCGTGGACCGGGTGGTGTTCAAGAACGACCGCGGCTTCGGCCTCGGTTACTTCGCGGTGTACATGCTGGCGCAGATCGTGCTGAGCTTCCTCGCCAGCCTGATCGTTTTCTGGTTCTCCCGCTGGCGCGAATTCCGCGCCGACGCCGCCGGCGCGCGGCTGGCCCAGCGCGACAACATGGTCGCCGCCCTGCAGCGGCTGCGCGCGGAGCAGGGCCTGCCCCAGGACCTGCCCGGCGAGATGACCGCCTTCGGCATCAGCGAGCAGCTCAAGCAGAACGTCAGCGCCCTGCTGCGCACTCACCCGCCGCTGGAGGAACGCATCCGGGCACTGAAGAATGCCTGAGGCGTTCCGCCGGGTACTGCTTCCGGCGCTGCTGGTACTGTGCGCCGCGGCGCCCGCGGCGGCAGTCGACTACCTCAGCTTCGCCACCGAGGACGAGGCCAACTCCACCGAGATCTTCAGCCGCGCCAGCCCCTCCGTCGTCTACGTCACCAATACCGCCCTGCGCCGGGTACCCTTCACGCTCAACGTGCAGGAGATCCCGCGCGGCGCCGGCAGCGGGTTTGTCTGGGACGACAGCGGACTGATCGTCACCAACTTCCACGTCATCGCCGGCGCCGACAAACTGATCGTCACCCTGGGCAACCGCGAAGACTACGACGCCGACATCATCGGCGCGGCTCCCGAGAAGGACCTGGCGGTGCTGCGCATCAAGAACCCGCCGAAGGACCTGAAGAGCCTGCCCCTGGGCGACTCCTCCGAACTCTCCGTCGGCCGCAAGGTTCTCGCCATCGGCAACCCGTTCGGGCTGGACACCACGCTCACCACCGGCGTGGTCAGCGCACTGGGGCGCGAGATCCAGGCGCCCACCGGGCGCAAGATCCGCGGCGTGATCCAGACCGACGCGGCGATCAACCCCGGCAATTCCGGCGGGCCCCTGCTCAACTCGCTGGGCCAGCTGGTAGGCGTGAACACGGCCATCTACAGCCCGTCCGGCGCCAGCGCCGGCATCGGCTTCGCGATTCCGGTGAACACGGTAAAAAGCGTGGTGCCGCAACTGATCGCCTACGGCAAGGTGCTGCACCCGATCATCGGCGTGGAGCTGGCCAGCGACAAGTGGATTCGCCGCAACGGCATCGACGGGCTGCCCGTGGTGCAGGTCTACCCCGGCCTGCCGGCGGCCAAGGCCGGCATGCAGGGCGCACGGCAGGTTTCCGCCATGCAGATAGAGCTGGGGGATGTGATCACCTACGTGGGCAAGCAGCGGGTGCGCAACAACGACGACTACCTCTCGGCGCTGGAGCAACACAAGCCAGGGGATCGCGTCACCATCCGCACGCGCCGGGGCAAGCAGGAAAAGCGCTTCGAGGTCGTACTGACCGAATCCCAGTAGGCCCCCGGAAGCCGGGGATCAGTTTGCCAGGCCGGCCTTCTCCGCCGCCGGTTCGTCCAGCTGCTGCAGGAATTCCGCGTAGTGCCAGGGAGTCAGCAACTCCTCCAGCTCCTGCGCCGGCACCGGGCGACTGAACAGGAACCCCTGGATCACGTTGGCCCCGTTGCGGGTCAGGAAGTGGAACTGCTCCAGGGTCTCGACACCTTCGGCCACCGGTTTCAGCCCCAGGCTGCGGGTGAGGGCGATGATACCCTTGACCAGGCTCGCTCCCTGGTCGCTGGCCACCGCGTCGACGACGAAATTGCGATCGATCTTCAACTCGTCCAGCGGGAAGCGGCTGAGGTAATTCAGGGAGGAATAGCCGGTACCGAAGTCGTCGATCGCCAGCCCCACGCCCATTTCGCGCAGTTCGGCCAGCGCGGCGACGGAGGTGCTGATATCGCTCATCAACACGCCCTCGGTCACCTCCAGCTGCAACACGCCGGGGGGAATGCCGGTCTCCTCCAGCACTTCGCGGATCATCGCGTTGAAGCTCGGCGTGAACTGCAGCGCCGAGACATTGACCGAGACCCGGGCGAGCTTCACGCCGCGCGAGGCCCAGTCCGCCACCTGCCGGCAGGCCTCGCGCAGCACCCATTCGCCGAGCACGCCGATAAGCCCCATCTCCTCGGCCAGGGGAATGAAGCGCACCGGCGAGATCGAGCCATACTCCGGGTGGTTCCAGCGCACCAGCGCCTCCGCGCCGACCACGGACCCGCTGTGGGTATCCACCTGGGGCTGGTAGTGCAACTCCAGCCCGCCGCGCTCCAGGGTCTTGCGCAGCTCGTTTTCCAGGGTGAGGCGCTCGATGCTGGCGTCGTCCATGGCGGGATCGTAAAACATGAAGTTGTTCTTGCCGCTGGTCTTGGCGCGGTACATCGCGGTATCCGCGCAGCGCAGCAGGCCCTCCACGTTGTCGGCGTGATCCGGGGCAAGGGCGACACCGATACTGGAGGTCACCACAAGTTCGTGGCCGTTGATCAGCATCGGCCGGATCAATTCGTTGCGCAGGCGTTCGGCGACTTTCTCCGCCGCCTCGCGGGATTCGAGCTGGCTGAGCACGACGGTGAACTCGTCGCCGCCGATGCGCGAGACGTCGATACGCGCGCCCGGGTCGGGATTCGCGCCACTGGCGACCACGTCGCTGCTGCGGATGCAGCGCGACACGCGCTCGCCCACTTCGCGCAACAGCACGTCACCGGCGTTGTGCCCCAGCGAGTCGTTGATGCGCTTGAAGTTGTCGAGGTCGAGGAACAGGACAGCGAGCATCCTGTCATTGCGCTCCATCTGTTTGAGCAACAGCGCCAGCTGCTCGGTAAACAGCCGGCGGTTGGGCAGCGCCGTCAGGCCGTCGTAATAGGCCAGGTGGTGCAGGCGGTTCTTGGCCCGGGTCACCTGCTTGACTGCGCGGTTGAGCTCCTCGTTGCGCCGCGAGAGCTGATCGTTGCGCTCCTCCACCTTCATGCTCAGCAGGTGGTGGTCGGTGTCCATGCGCTGCTTGTATTCGGTCACGCCGGTAATGACGCCGTTGAGGATCTTGGCGATCTCCTGTACCTCGCCGCTACCCTTCACCTTTACCGGCTCGTGCAGGCCGCCGGAGGCAATGCCGTCCGCCAGCTGCGCCAGGCGCGATATCGGCACGGTGATGCGGCGGCTGAGCCAGAGGCTGAGCACCAGCGCCAGCAGCATCAGCCCCATGCTGGTGGCCAGCATGGCCCCCATGCCGGGCAGCACCTGCTGCATCAGGCCGCGCTGGCTGATGCCGATCTGCAGGTAGCCGACGACGAAACTGCTTACGGCGCCGTCGGCGCCCTGCCGGGGAAAGAAGTCAGCCCGCTGCAGGTCGGCCTTCAGGGGGTTCACTGGCGCGGTCACCGGCACTACCAGCTGGAAACTGTGGTCGGCGCCGAACAGGGCGCTGAGCAGGCCGCTGCCCACCGGCTGGCCGTGTGAATCGACACTGCTCAGGGAGACGTCGACATCCGAGACTTCCCGTCGCAGCGACTGCATGTCGGGTATGTGCACCGGCGGGCCGGTCGGGCGGGTCAGCTGCCTTGCGCCCTGGCTGTCGTAGGCGACCACGTACTGCACCGGCGGGGCCGCGCGCAGGCCATCCAGCACCGCGGCCAGTGCCTGCTTTTCTCCGTAGTGGAGATAGAGGGGGATTTCGCTGCGCTGCTCTACTTCATCGACAATCGTGTGAATCTGCTGGTCCCGCGCAAGGCGGTAATCGCGCATCCCCGACAGGCCACACAGGAGCAGGCTCATTCCAAGCAATAGTGATACCACCAGCAGATTGAGTTTTCCCGCTATGGTCATAACCTAATTAGCCCCAGGTCTGTTCCCGCCAAGCTGTCCCCAGCCTAAGTATGTGACATAGCTCATAAAACTGACACGCAAATCTGCACTTTTCAATGCTTTGGGCTGGAGCGCAAATCCGCGCCTGTGATTGAATTTCATTAAAGGTAAATCACACTGAGGTGCATACCCGGATGTCCGAGTTCCAGATGACGCATGTCGCCCTTGTCGGGGCGAGAATGGACGCGTTCAATGCGCTGGGCTTCCGCAGCCGGAGCGAATTGACGCTGCGCCGTGTACTGCCCAGCTACGAGACCGCACTGTGGGAGATGCCCGAATCCGAAGCGCGGGCGCGTATCGCCGCCCAGCTACCGATATGGATTCACAATGTGATCACCGACACCGGCTTTCCCGGCCGCGACGAGCTGATCATGCCGCTGCGGCGATTTGAAGGTGAACTCCGGGACAGCCGCGACAACGAGGTGGTTGCCGCGGTATTGAATGCCGGGTTTCGCAACCGGCCGATGGATCCGTTGAACCTGCCGGACAGCATGCCCCTGAGGCAGCGCTGCAGCATGCTGATGTACGTGGATTCCTGGCGGGAGGCCTATCGTCACCTGGAGTCGCGCGTGGTGGATATTCTTGTCGCACGCCGACCCGAAGTGGATCACTGGCTGGCGACGTCGGAGCCGGAAATCGACCCCGCGGTCGCCGTCTAGCCAGCCGGATCAGTCCGCCGGGCGGCGCTCGGCGGCATTGCCCCCTGACATCATGCGCACGGTGCGCTGGCAGGTATCGAGCCAGGGCAGGATGGTGTCGGTCTTGAGAGCCCGCACGAAACCGCCTTCACTCTTGCACGAGATGCTGGTCTTGTTCGGCGTCCAGTCACCTTCTTTCGGGCGCGGCTTGCGCGTGCTGTAGTACCACAGGCCACGACGGTCCTGCATCACGTAGTTCGCCTCGGGCGGGAGAAAGACTTTCTTGCCGTCAATCACCGCGAATACTTCCAGATCGCCCCCAGGATTTTCCCCTAAAACCGCCGTTGGTTTTATCGTCAACATGGCTGACTCCCCTCACTGGTATGTTCCCAAGCTGCCGGATATCGGGCATCTCATTCCACTGCGCCCTATCCGTCCCCCTGCCATCGCGAGATGGCACGGTCTTAGTTATAAGTGGAGTTTATATCTGCGGCAATGCCTGCAAGGCCAAAATTTCGGTCAATTTCTAAAATTTGGTATTTATTGGCCATTTTTTTACCGTTTTTTAGGAATTGGTCCCTCAATTCCAAGGGTAACTGCCAAAATTTAGAATTAATTCTGGACTAAATGGATGTGCGGCGGTGCGCTGGGATCGACTTCCAGTAATGTCAGTCGGGTGGGGATACCGGATGCGAGCAGCTCCCTGGCCTGTTCCACGGAGCTCATCAGCATGTGCAGGGACAGCGAGGCCCGGCCCTCGGGCGTGAGGGCGATCTCGCCGAGCTCACCCAGATCGCTCTCGGCGATGAAGCCGAGCATCACCGCGTTGGTGAGATAGTCGCGAATGATCTGGCGGTTGATCTGGTCCTGCAGGTACTCGTGATAGCCGTCATCGCCAAACACGCGCGCCAGCACGTCGCGGTCCCCGGCATCGAGCGGCTCGGAGGTAAAGGGTACGGCTTCGCCGAAGGCTTCTTCGATACGTTGTACAATCATGTCCAGTTGCAATTTCCTATCTCCCCGGAGTAACGCCCAGCCGCTTTACGCAGTGGCCGCACGCCCCTCCTGGCAGGCAAAGGCCTGTAATGCTGGAAGGTCGGGCACCTGGTAGATGCACCCCTCGAATTCAAATGCCGCCAGCGCGTGTTCGCCGCGGGCGTCCGGCCTGTCGCCGCAGGCCTCGTCCTCGACGCGACGCACACCGAGCCCGGTACCGCGCAGCGCCAGTCCCCAGTAATCGCAGGCCTGGCCGCGAATGCCGAGGAAAACCGCGACCAGCCCGGTCGCGCTCTTTTCGTCCACCCAGGCGGCGCCATCCGCGCCACCGAAATCGATTACCGGCACGCTCTGGCCGCGCCACTCGATACTCGCCGGGGCGGCAGCGCCCTGGGCCGCAAGCGTGACGATCTCGCCAAGGCTGTTCTGCGGCACGGCCCAGACCTCACCCTGCCGGCAGGGCAGGAATACACACATGCGATGTGCCTTGTCAGACATTTCCTACCCCTGTTGCTCCAGGTCCAGCCGGTGCCCGGTCAGCTCGTTGATCTGCCCCATCAGCATGCGGAAGTTGAACGGCTTGCCCATGTAACCGTTGCAGCCGGCCTCCTCCGCCAGTGAGCGGTGTTTCACGCCGGTGCGCGAGGTGATCATGATCACCGGGATGTGGCTGAAACGGGCCGATTTGCGTATCTCGCGCAGGGCCTGGATGCCGTCCTTCACCGGCATTTCCACGTCCATCAGCACGATATCCGGCAGTCGCTCGGTGGTGTTCAGCCAGTCGATGGCCACCGCCCCGTTCTCCGCGGTGGCGGTTTCCAGCCCCACGGACTCCAGCTGGCTGGTCGCGACCATGCGCTGGGTGCGCGAGTCGTCGACCACCAGGGCAAGCAGTTTGTCCTCGCCTGGTTGTACCAGCTCGATGGCGATGCCCTGCTCCTCACTGAAGCAGTTCACCAGTACGTTCAGGTCCAGCGCCACTACCGCTTCGCCGTCGGCAGTAGTCGCACCGCCGGCCACACCGGGCACCGCGGCGAACTGCGCACCGAGGGAGCGCACCACCAGTTCCAGCGCCTCCTCCACGTCGTCCACGGCGATGGCCATGTAGCGGGATTCAGAGCCGGCGATGATCACCGGGATGGTCTTGCGCCAGGTCTGGCGATCCGGCAGGTTGCCGCTCTTGCACAGGGTGCCGAGGTAGGCGGGTTCGCACTGCAGGCCGGCGAGGTTCAGGTTCTCGCGCCGCTCCACCGCGCCGAAGAAGGTATCCACCGGCAATTCGTCGACGGCCACCAGGCCACCCAGCGGGATGGCGTAGGAGTTCTCGCCTGCAGTGACCAGCAGCGCGCCGTTGACCGCCACGTTGCTGGGGATGCGCAGGTGGAAGGCCGTGCCCTTGCCCACTTCGGAAACGATGCGGATTTCGCCGCCCATCTTCTGCAGTTCGCTGGCGACGATATCCATGCCCACGCCGCGGCCGGAGATCTGGCTCAGCTGCGAGGCGGTGGAGAAGCCCTTGTGGAAAATGAGTTTCAGCGCTTCTTCGTCGGACATGCCGTCGATATCGGCCTCGATGCCCTTGTCCTTCGCAGACTGGCGAATCTTCGCCGGGTCCATACCGCGCCCGTCGTCGGAGAGCACGATCACCGAATCCGCGCCCGACATGCGCACGTCCAGGGTGATCTGGCCCACGCTGGGCTTGCCGGCGGCCTTGCGGTCTTCGGCACTTTCGATGCCGTGGTCCAGCGCATTGCGCACCATGTGCTCCAGGATCGTCTGGCAGCGCGCGTAGTCGTCGCGGTCCAGGGTGCCCACCTCGTTGGTGACGCGGAAGGCGACCTCCTTGCCGAGGTCCGCGCTGACCGTACGCACCAGGCGGCGCAATCCCGGGGTGAGGCGCGATACCGGCACCACCCGCGCTGCGCGGATGGAGGAGCCGATGGAGCCGATGACCGTGGACTGCTGCTTCAGCAGCGCCTCGGCCTGGCCGTTGTGGCGGCTCACCACGTCGATCAGGTCGGCGATATCCTCGATGCCCTCGCGCAGGATATTGGCCGCTTCCTGCAGTTCCGAGTAGCGGTCCATCTCGAGTGCGTCCAGGTCGCCGCCGGCACTGCCGCCGCGCGCGCTCACATTGAACAGTCCGCCACCGATATCCGACAGGTGGGCGCGAATCGAAGTCAGCCGGCCCTGCAATTCCGCGGTGGCGCGCTTGGTGCGGTTGGCGCTCTGGGTGGTGCGCACGCCGAGCTGCTGCGCCTGGTTGGCCAGGTTGAGCAACAGGTCCAGCTTCTCCGAGGTGATCCGCACGGATTGCTGCGCGGCGAGTACGCGAGCGCCCTCGTCGGCGAGTCTCTTGTCTTCCTGCTTGCGGCGTGCCTCGTCGGAAGCCGCGTCCGGCGCATCGGGATCGCCGGGCGCGGGGGCGGTCGCCTGCGCAACCGGCGCCGCCGCCTCGGGCTGCTCCGCTGCTCCGGCCTCGCCGACTTCCTGCCGGGCTGCGGCTTCAGGCGTGTCGCGGTAGGGAAGTTCGCAGGGAATATCCTGGCGTTCGGCCTGTACGAATTCGACACCGCGCACCGCGGCATCCAGCCAGGCGTTGACCACGCGGAAGTAGTTGGAGTCGGCGCCGGCGGCGGGCCTGTCCATTTTTTCCAGCAGGGTCTCGAAATTGTGGATCAGCGTGCCGTAGTAGTGCAGTCCCACACCCTTGGCGATGCCCTTGATGGTGTGCAGCACGCGGCCGACCACGGCCTGGCACTCTGCGTTGGCGCTGTCCGCCTCCCAGGCACGGATCGCGTCCTCGAGTTTTTCCAGCTCGGAGGAGCCCTCCTCGATAAAGGCGTCCAGGAACTCGGCGAAAATCTCACCCCCGGTGGGGCTGCAACGGCTGAACTCGATATCCTCGGGGATACACCAGGACAGGTCCGCAGCCAGGGCATTGCCCTCGGGTTCTGCCGGGGCCTGGTCGATCGGGGCTTCCTCGGCCAGGACTTCCTCGGCCATAGCTTCTTCGAGCGCAGCTTCCGCGGCCGGGGCGGCCAGCTCGGGCTCATCGTAACTGACTTCCGCTTGCGCGGCGGCTGCCGCCTCGCCTGCAGGCTCCTCGCCGGGTTCCTCCAGCGGCGGCGCGTCGAACTCGACCTCGAAGGGATCGCTGTCGATGTCGCTGAACATCGCCTCGATTTCCTCGCTCTCGGGAGTCCATTCGGAATCCGCGGCTTCCAGCGGGGCGTCGATGTCCTCCGCCAGCAGGTCTTCGTCGAACACGCGGCTTTCCACCAGGTGCAGCTTGCGGGTAACGGTGGCGGGCGCCTCGGTGGCGACGGTCTGCGCTGCTTTGGCATCGCTGGCGGCCTCGCCCGCGGCAGGCGGATCCTCGTGGAAGATTCGGTTGCGGTTCTCACCGTTATCGGCCTGGTAGAGTCGCAGGTAGATGGCGTCCATTTGCCCGGCTTCCAGCCCGGCGAGGGAATCCGGTGTTTCGCTGCAGATGGCGCCGACCAGTTCGTAGCCTGACTCGCGGGCTTCCCTGGCAGATTCGGCGTCCGGGGCGATGGAGACTTCCGCCGCCACCGCACCCGCTTCCCAGCCCAGCGCGTCGAGGCGAGCGGCCAGGGCCGTGTGCAGTTCTTCCATCAGCGCGGCGATACGCGGGGTAATCTCGGTGAGCAGGTCGCCTTCGCGGGTGAGTTCGGCGAAGTCCTCGTGATAGTCCGGCAGGTCGTCGACATCGCGAGCGCCGGTCGCGTCCGCGGTGAGGTCCAGTTCGCCGAATTCGAAGTCGTCGGCTTCTTCGGCATTCGCGGCAGCGTCCAAAGCACCGTCCTGCGCAGCCGGCACCAGCCAGTCGTCCTCTCCCTCCAGGGGTTCCAGCGAGGCGTCGAGCTCATCACCCAGCGCGGCGGCCAGCTCCAGCGGACCGGAGTCCACGGACTCGGCCAGCTCCATGAAGTCCGGCTCGGCTTCAGTGGCTTCGGCGACTTCGGTGGTTTCCGTTTCGGCGGCGGGCGGCGCGACCGATTCGAATTCGATGGCCTCCAGCTCGATCGACTCATGCTCCTGCGCTGCCTCGACCGGCTCGGGCTCCACGGCCTCCAGCTCGATATCCTCGAAGTCGACAGCTGTCAGCTCGATGGATTCCTCTTCGGCGGCAGCCGGCGCAACAGACTCGAACTCGATCGGTTCGAGCTCGACCGTCCCGGGTGCAACGGCTTCCGGCCCGACTGCTTCCAGTTCGATGGACTCCGCTTCAGCCGCGAGCGGCTCCTGTTCGGCCGCCATCGGCGGCGCCTCGAACTCCAGTTCGTCTTCCACTTCCGCTGCTGCCTCGGCCACCAGCGGTGTGTCGCCTTCGGGCTCGGGCTCTACCTGCCCGGTTTCCGCTACCGGCAACTGCCCGGGAGCCTCCGCCTCCGCGGAGACCGGCTGCGCGGGTTCCGCCACCGGCTTCTTGACGCGCTTGACCACCAGGTACTGGTCGCCAATATCATCGTCTTCTTCAAGGCCGAGGATATCGATGCCGTCCTCGACGTTCTGCAGCAGCCCCTCCTCCTCGGAGGACTGGCGGGAGAAATCCACGGCCATCAGGCTGTCGAAGGCCTCCTGCTCCTGCGCGGCAGCAACCTCATCCGCCTTGCCGCTGGTGTCGAGCGCGCCCGGCTCGCCCATGACGATCTCTTCCTCGACATAGGTGCTCAGGTCGTCCGCATCGGCGCGACCGCGCATCATCGGGCGCGCCGCCACGGCGGCCTCCTGCGCGCTCAGGGAGAAGTCGAATCCACCGCGACGGTCGACGACGAATACGTTTTCCTCCGGGTCGTCCCGGTCCAGCTCCATCAGCCACTCCAGCGTGGCCTCCTTGGAACTGTCGAGAGTGTCCGCGGCTTCGGTTTCGGCGCCCTGCGACCCGGCAACTTGATCGTTCTTGGTCTGCACGTTATCTCTCCATATACCCCATGGGTTTGGCCCGCAGGCTCAGTTTCCCAGTTCGTCGGAGACAGCGTTGCTGCGCACCGTATCGTCGATTTGCGGCATGCCCTGCGTGAGATCCTCGCCCGCGCCCTCAGCCAGGCGGAAACAGCGGTCGGTCAGCTCACGCACGCGCTGTACGTTGAAGCTGCTGCCGTCCTTGTAGGAGGCGATAAGCTCGGGCAGCGCGTGCACCACGTCCTGCATCAGCGACACCAGGGAATCGGTGACCTCGAGGTCGCCGTCCAGGACGCGGTCGAGCATGTCCTGCGCGGCCCAGCCCAGTTCGCCGAGAATGTTCGCGCCCACCGCGCGGCCGTTGCCCTTGAAGGTGTGGTAGTGCCGGCGGATTTCCCGCAGGGTTTCCTTGTCCTCAGTGTTGGCGGCCCACTCGGGGGTGAGGCGGAAGATTTCCGCGACGATTTCCTCGGACTCCTCGAAGAATACCTCGCGGAATTCGGGCGGTACGTCGCCGTCTTCCACGTAGTGGCGCTCTTCGCTCCAGTTGCCCTGTGCCACCTCGGCACCGGCGGACAGGCCCTTGGCCAGCTCCTCCAGTTCACCGACGCGCTGCTCGGCAATCGCCAGCATGTGCGAGGTGTCGTCCAGCGGGTCGATGATGGAGCGCTGCAGGTGCAGTTCCAGTTGGGCGAAGGCTTCGGCGAAACAGCGGAAGGCATCGTCCTCGCGCACCTCGCCGGCCTTGCTGGCGGCGGCCAGCCAGGCGTGGCAGCGGTCGATGATCTTCGCCTCGCGCTCCATGCCGGCAAAGCCCAGCGCGCCGGCAATTTCCGACAGCAGGCCGAGGGACAGGTCGATGGCCTTGCGGTCGGCGACGGTCTCCTGCTCGTTGAGGAAATCCTTGGCCAGGTCGAAAAGCAGATCCAGGTCCGGATCGCCGTTGTCGGCGTCCCTTACCGCCTTGCGCAGGGCCTCGTGCCCCTGGTCCGACTTGTTCAGGTAGCGGTTCAGCGCCACCGTCAGTCGCAGGGTGGACTCCATGTCGTTGGGCTTGCGCGCCAGTGCGCTGGCCAGCGACTTGCGGCGCAGGATCTGGTGCATGTAGTTCTCGACCAGGCCCATGTGATTGAAGGTCGCGCTGACCACGCTCTCGCGCAACTCGAAATCGCGGCTGGAGAAGGAACTCGACAGGCCGTGCTCCAGCTTGTGCTCGATATCCAGCTTGACGTCGACGATGCCGCGGATAATGTCGTTGATCGCCTGGTTGAGCTGCTCCGGCGCCTCCTTGTAACCGCCGGTATAGACCCGCTCCAGTCGGCCCTGGACATTGCTCAGGGAATCCGCATGGGCGAACTGGCCGGCGGCCTCCAGGCGGTACTTGGCGGCCTCGATGCCGTCCACAGCCTTGCGGTTGACCTCCGCACCCCCGGTGCGGCCGATCTGCGCCAGGTCCTGGGAATTGAGGGTTTCCACCACGGCGTTGAGCTGCTCCAGCGCGGCGGACAGCGCGGTGACCAGTGCGTCGGTGTGGATCAGGCCGCGGTTGGCCTCGTCCAGGGTGTTGTCGCCGATACCGAACACGTCGCGAATGCGCGCGATGTGCAGCGGCCGCGCCTTGCAGCTGGCGATGTAGAACAGCATCTGCTGCTGCAGCGCATCGTAGTCGACCGCCGGGTCGACCTGGGCGCCCTTCTCGCGGGCGTGCTTGATCATGAATGCGCCGGACTTGAAGATCTGCGCGATACACTCGTCGGGCGCGATAAGCCCGCCGGCAACACCCTCGCAGATGCCGATCAGGGTCATCCAGTAGCGCTCGGGCAGCGTGCCCGCCATAAGGTTCTGCATGCGCCGGGCCACCCGCGCCGCGGTTTTCATGCTCTCGCCGACATTCTTGCGGCGCAGCGCCATCTTCACCATCTCGAGGTACAGGGCCAGCATGACGTTGGCCCGGCTGCGCACTTCATCGTCGGGAGCGCACTGGCCACCGGCGGTGATGCCGGCGCCCTCGGGGATATCCATGTGGAAGAAGAACGCGCGCGGACGCGGGCGCTCGCCCACGTAGCGGCGCAGGTCGTTGACGTGCTGCTCCAGGCCCTGGCCGGTATCCGCCCGGGCGTTCTGGGCGTGGGCGAGGTAGGCGGGCAGGACTTTCAGCGCCTGCATCAGCCCGCCCATGGCGAGTTTGCGGCGCTCGCCGGCAACCTGGTCCTTGTACAGGCAGTTCAGGCTGCGCTCCATTTCCAGGCTGAGAAGTTCGCCCTTGCGCATGCCGAGGGCGCGCAGGGTGGAAGTGATCTGGTGCACCGCCCACATGCATTGCAGCAGCGGACGCTTCTGCGAGGGGTCGTTGCTGAATTCAACCAGTGACGCCTCCGCGTTCTCGGCCTGTTTGTTCATCAGGCCGACAACCCATTTCAGGGCTACGATGTCAGTTTTACTCGCCACAGCCAAACCTCCGGTTTCATCTGCTGCATACGGCGGTGCATGGGTTATGCCGCCGCGGTCTTATTATCAAATCGCGCGTTTCTTCTCGGCGCCCTCCGGGGCGCTGACTTCGTCTTCGACATACACCTGGGTCGCCGCACGGAAGCTCTCGAGGTCTTCCACCTCGCCGCTCGGCGGGGCGATGTCATAGGCGCTGTTGGCGTCGATACGGAACTGGCCGAGGCTGCGGGCTGCATCGCGGATAGAGTTCTGCAGCGCGGCCACGCCTTTCTGCGCGAATTCATTGAGCTCGCTGATCTCGATATTGCGGTCGCGGATCTCGGACATGGAGCTGCTCATGTGCAGCGCGCTGACCGCGGACTTGCCGGCGGCGTCGTCGACGTTGGAGATGATGTCGCTGATCGCGGTAGAACCGGCGTTGATCTCCTCCAGCGAGCTGTCCAGGCGCTCGATGTACTCGAGGATGGTCACGACCGTGCCCACGGTTGTCTCCATGCTGGCGAGGTTGTCCGCGGACATGTTCTGCAGCATGCGCACCTCGGAAATGATCTTGCGGCCCTCTTCTTCTGCCTCGCGCAGCAGGTCGGCGATGGACTCGGCGATACCGAGGAAGGGACGGCCGTATTCGCCGGCTTTCTCTGCCTCGATCCGGGTGTTGATCGCCACCACCGAGATCTTGGTGTTCAGGGTCTGGATGTACTCGGCCGCCGCGGTCACCGACTGGATCAGCTCGCTCTGGCGCTTGGCCGACTTGGAGGTTTCCTGTACGGACTCGCGCACGTCGACGGAGGCCTTGGACATGTCCTTGGTCAGCTCGTAACCCTGGGCCACCTTGCGGCAGTTGCGGTCCGAGGTCTCGGCCGCGCGGGCGGTGGCTGTCTTGATCTCCTCGCTGGTGCGCACCATCTCGGTGGCCGTCGTGGTGGACTCGACGACCGAGCGGGTCAGCTCGCGGCCCTTCTGTACCTGGGCGCGGGCGCTGTTGCGGATGCTGTCGATCGCCGAGACCGAGGCCTCGAAGGGCGTGCGCACCTCGCGGATCAGCTGGCACTGGCGGGCGGTGGTGCCGTTCAGGCCGTGGGCGATCTCGCCGGTCACGGAATTGTCCTCGGACGCGGCGGCGGTGAGGTCGCCGCTGGCGATTCGCTCCAGCGCGGTGTTGATGTCCTGGATGCCTGCGCTGGTGTCGCTGTCGCGGCGGCGCTGGCCGATAAACATTGCCAGCAGCAGGCCGATGGCCAGCACGCCCGGGGCGACGAACAGCGCCAGCAGGTTGCCGCTGCTGTACAGGCGGCCCACGGCCAGGCTGTTGACCGCGGATTGCAGGTCGGCGATGGCGGTATTCAGGGCGATGCTGCTCTCGTCGATGGCGTCGCGCGCGGCGGCGGCCTGGCGCAGGTCGGTGGCGGCGCCGGCGATGCGATCCACGGAACTGGCCAGCGGCGAGAACAGGCGGTAGGCCTTGCTCAGCGACTCGATGGCGGCCGCGTTGGACACTTTCTGGACGCCGGTCAGCTCATCGCCGCGGGTCAGGCCCTCGACGATGCGGTTGAAATCGCTGGAATCGGAGCGGAACTCGTCGGCGGCCACCTGGTTGTCCGCGTCACCGGCCTGGATGCGGTCCAGGTTGCGGGCCATGCGCTCGAGCAACCAGGGCGCTTTCTGCGCGGCCACCAGGGTATCCGCGGAAACGGAGCTGCGCTGCAGCAGGCTGACCACCGCGGTCAACTCCTTCTGCATGGTGCCCACATTCTCATCCAGCTGCGCCGCGGTGTCCTCCACGAATACCGCGCGCGGGGCGGCGTCGGTCAGCGTCTTCACCGCGCGCTTCACCGGCTGCCAGTTGAGGTCGATCATGCTCAGCTGCTGGTTCAGCTCGCCCGAATCGAGCATGCCCAGTTGCAGCTCGAACTGCTGGGTCTTCGCCCCCAGCGTGTCGAAAGCCGCCTGTTCGCCCTTCGCGGTGCCGCGAGCGGCGATCGCCACCTCGCGCGCGAGGCTGGCGAGCTTGTCGGAGACCTGCGCGTACTGGTCCTCAGCGCCGACCTCCCTGTCGATGACGAAGAAGCTGTAACCCAGTGCGGCCAGACAGGCGACCGCACCGAGGCCCATGAGGAGATTGCGCATCTTGGCCGCGCCCGGCTTTTTTGTCCCAGTCATTCCTTCATCACCTCGTTTGTGCCCGCCTCGTTGGCGGCGGCATTGGCGAAATCGCTGTCCGCGATCAGGCTGTCGATGTCCAGTATTGCCAGGAAGCGCTCACCGTCGGCGAATCCGCCGACCGTGTAGGCGGCGAAATCGGGATCGACGGCCCGCTCCATGTCCCGTTGTTCCACGGGGAATTTCATGTCCCGCTCCAGCGCGCTGAGGGTGATCCCGAAGTGGAATCCCGGGCGGCGCAGCACCATGCAGAATTCGCGCGGACGACCGCTGTAGGGGCGCTTGCGAAAGAACACGTCACCGCTCAGGATGGGTATCAGTCCGCCCTGGTGAGAACCCACGCCCATGACCCAGGGCTTGGTGCCAGGGATCGCCATCACGCGCGGCGTCTCGATAATCTCCTGCAACTGGCCCTCGCCGACCAATAGCGGCACTCCGGCGATGCCCAGGCTGGTACCTACCCAGTCGTTGCGCTGGTGGCTCTGCACCGGGGCTGCGACCGCTTCGCTCGCATAGCGCCTCTCCAGTGCGTCCAGGGCCTGCAGGGCGGGAGAATTCACGTTCGCCCCCTCAGGCGACCTTGCGCTGCTTGGTGTGGGTATGGATCAGTTGGCGCAGCACGCTCTCCGGCGGAATCTTGGTCACGTGGGCGGTGGCGCCGCGCGCCTGGCCCTTGGCGATGTCGAAAATACCGTCGGAGGACGAGAGCATCACCACCGGGGTGTTGCGGGTGTCCTCCGCGTTGCGGATCAGGGTGCAGGTCTGGTAGCCGTCCAGTTCCGGCATGGTGATGTCGAGGAAGATCAGGTCCGGCTTGAAGCGGCGCAACATGCCCAGGGCCTTGTAGCCGTCCTCGGCGCACTCCACTTCACAGCCCATTCCCCGGAGGGTGTGGGACATCATCATGCGGATGGTCTTGGCGTCGTCAATAATGGCGATCTTGACGCCGCTTATATCCATTTCTTGCTGTTCGTCGCTCATTGTCGCCCTCAGTTGTTCTCGGTGCCGTGAGTCGATATTTCGGGATGTACTGAGGCAGTATTTCGAGCAGGGGGAGAAGCGGCAACCAAAAACTGGAGAAATCTGGAGAAAGGACGCGAGTTTGTGACCGGCAGCACAGTCTGCGCCGCCGCGCCTGCAATATACCCTCGTCCGGAGGATAGCCCGCGGCTGGCGCGGCCTGCAGGCGCAGTGCCTACTCGCTGGGGAACATGTAGTTCTTGAAGGGCTCGAGGTGTCCGGGCTGGAAATCCTGCAGCTCGTAGATGTTGAACTTGTGCATCAGGGCGAGGCAGCGCTGGAAGGCCCGGTCGGCGTCGTAGGCGGCCGGCGGGATGCTGTACTCGTCGGTAACCTGGGCGAAGATCAGCGAGGCGATCTCACGGCGCACCTGGTCCTCGCGGTACATGGCGTGGTTGACCGGCGATGACACCACCGGCGAGCCGTAGATCAGGAAGGCCTCCCAGCGGTTGGCGTCCTGGGCCTGGTCCAGCTGGGCGACCAGGAAGCGCACCATGTTGCGCAGGTCCTGAAGCGGCGGCAGCAGGTCCTTCTGCAGCCACTTGCGCACCTCGGATTCGCGCCACTGGGGGTTGATGGCGATGATGCCCAGCACCCGGCCCTCGAACAGCGAGGGCGCCACGCCGGCCAGGTCCCACAACATGTTCAGGCGGGCGGAGAAGCCCAGGCTGGTGGGCGGCCCCTCCTCCGCCATTTTGGCGAACTGCGCCGCGTGGTCATCCAGTGTACCGCCGCTTGTCGTCTCGGCCATGTCGTCCTCGTCAGGCGTCCTGTAGCAGTTGTTTGAGCCGCTTCTGGTAGGTGGGCGTGGATACGCCCATGATCTTCGCCCGGTCCGCCACGCTGACCCCGTCGCACTCCTGCAGGACCAGCGCCAGCAGCATCTCCTCGGCGATCTGCTGCGGTGGCTGCGGCAGCGAGCCGGTCTCCAGTATCCACTGCCGCGCTATCCGGCGCGACTCCTGCCACAGCAGGCTGCCCTCGCGCTCCGCCTGGCGCTCGCGCACCCTGGGCAGCCAGCGGCCGATATTGCGGGTGCGGGTCTGCAGGAATTCCGCGGCGCCGCGGGCGTCCTCGCCGAAGCGCTCGCAGGCGGCGTCGATGATCTCGTCGTCCAGCCAGGCGCCCAGCGGCCGCAGCATGCCGGTCTCCAGCGAGGCGGCCAGCGCCTGGCCCAGCGCCAGCCGCAGCTCCTCCTGGATAGAGGGCGCGTACCGCGGCTCGTCCTCGGCCTGCTCCTGCAGCATCTCCAGGAAGGGACGCTCCCGGGCCTGGGCGGCGCGGCCGTCCGGCGTGATACCGAGGTAGAGGCCGAGGTCCACCGGCGTCAGCCAGTCCTTGTCGGTGCGGGTCAGGGCATTGCGGATGATCTCGCGCATCTCGCTGATATTGCCCGGCCAGTTGTGCTCCTGCAGGGCCTGCTCCGCGTCCGGCGTGAAACCCAGCATGCGCCGGTCGCTGCGGGCGCTCTCCTGCTCGAGAATCTTGTGCGCCCAGCGCAGCACCGCGCGGCGACGCTCGCGCAGCGGTGGCACCAGGATGGGGTAGCCGGCGAACACGCTGGCAAGGCGGGGGTCCAGCTCGCCGCTGGCCACCAGCCGGGCCGGGTCCACCGGAAACAGCGCGATATAGCGGTTGTGGGCGAGGTAGTGGGTGCCGCCCTGCTCGTCGCTGGCGGTGCGGGTGGCGAGCTGGCGGGCCAGCCGCGCCTGGATGTCCGAGTGCAGTAACTGCGGCGACTTGAACACGATGGTGCGTCCCTCGCCCTCGTGCAGTTCGCGGCTGATGCGCGCCCAGGCCTCGGCGCGGTTGCGGAAGCTGCGGCAATCCAGGCGCACCAGGTCGCCGGCCGCGCCGCCGGACTGGCTGTGCACCACCTGCGCCACGTACAGCTTGCCGGTGCCCTGCTCGCCGATGACCGCCACCGGGATATCGACCCTGGCGAGGAACACCGCCTGGTCGATGGCGCCCTCCATGTTGTCCAGTACGTAGCCCTCGATCCCTTTTTCCATTTCCCGCGCCGGCATTTCCGTGGCGGCGGGCACACCTGCCCCGGGTGCGCGGCCGAACAACTCGCTGCAGCTGGCGCCGAGGTATTGCAGGGCCGCGGCGCCGGGGCGGAAGCCGCGCTGCTCCGGGGCCGTGTCCAGCAACAGCAGGTAACCCCAGTTGCGGGCGGCGCCCGGCAGAGCCAGCAGGGCGGTGCCGGCCTCGTCCAGCGGCTGCGGCGCCACCACGAATTCGCGCTGCAGGCGGCGCAGGGCCTGCTGCAGCGATCGGGAGAGCTTGCCTGCGGCCAGCAGCTTGACCTCCCCGCCAGACGCTGTCGCCGCGCACACCGCCTCCGGCTCGCCATCCGCCGCCCAGCGCAACAGCGCACCGGCCTGCAATCCCGGCTGTTCCAGCGTCAGCTGCAGCGCCTGCTCGGCGAATTCCGGCGCGCGCCGCGCCGGCAGCGCGGTCAGCGCCAGCAGGTAGGCCCGCGCGCCGGGGTCGGTTGCGCTGTCGCGAAATGCGCCGGTGGCGTTGAGTGCGCGCGCGGCAATGCCCTGCGGATCCCAGGGGCTGGAAAAGCGGATGCGTTCCTCGCCGCCGGCCTGCGCCTGCAGCAGGGCGCTGTTGGCTGCCACCAGCGCCGACAGCGCGGTCTGCCCGTCCAGCCGCTGGGCGAGGCCGATACAGGCGCGGGCGAAATGCGCGCCGACCTCGCGGCCGCGCAGGCGCTGGTGCAGGTGGGAAAGCAGGGCGCGGCTGATATCCAGGGCCGCCTCGGGTTCGAGGTCTCGCAGGATGACCGTGATCGTCGCGCCCTCGGGCAGGCCCAGCCAGTCCTGCTCCCGCAGTATCTGCTGCAGCCCGCTGCGCAGGTCCATCATCAGGCGCTCGGTCTCGGCGGTTCCCCAGGAGGGGCTGAACTCAAGCCGGTCGACGCCGAGAATGGCGACGATGTCCTGGGGCTGGATCTCGGTATCCGGGTTGGAGCCGGCGGGCAGGGTCAGTTCGCGCAGGAACAGCAGTACCGCCTCGGCGCCCTGCCACTGCTGTGGCACCAGCATGCCGCCCATGACGAAGTCCTGGTCGGCGTCGCTGCCGGCAATGGTTGGCGGCAGCGCCGCCGCCACACCGGACGCCAGCGCCTGGGCAATCACCGCGCCGCTGTCCGCGGGAATGCCGAGCGCATCGCGCCAGTCGCGGCCGCGCACGCCGTCGGCTGTGGGAAACGGCAGCTGCCCGAAGTAGTCGAGCACGATACCGTCCGCGCGATCGATCACCACCAGGCAGGTGCCGATCTCGCTGAAGTGTTTGTCGAGGGCTTTCACGCAGCGAATTATAGGGGATTCGCCCGCTGCGCAATACTGACCCCAGCCGCCCGCCACGAGCCGGGCGCCGGCCAGGCCGCGGTGCGCTCGTCGCGCGACGGTGCTATCCTCGCGAAAAACTATCCGCAAGCATCTACAGGCAGTATGAACAAGAAACCACTTTACTGGTCCGCGTTGGCCGTCGCGGCGCTCGTCGTCGGCGTAATCCAGTTTATCCCCGGCACGCCGCTGCAGGTTCCCGCCGAACTTCCGGCCGCCGAGCGCGCTGACCACCGTGTGCTCAACTTCGAGGGCATCAACAACTTTCGCGACCTCGGCGGCTACCCGGCGGCGGACGGCAAGCACGTGCGCTGGGGCGTACTCTACCGCGCCGGCAACCTCGGCGAGGCCAGTCGCGCCGACCAGCAGGGCCTGCAGCGCCTCAACCTCTTCGCACTGGTGGATTTCCGCTCCAAGCAGGAACGCGACGACGCGCCGGACCAGTTGCCCGAGGGTCACTCGTTCGAGGTCATGAACCTGCCGATGCTGGACGCAGGCAACAATGCCATGTTCAACCAGGTCAAGCAGGCGATGGACTCGGGCGATTACTCGGCGCTCGACCCCGACGCGATAATGACCCAGGCCTACCGCAGTTTCGCCACGACCTTCACCCCGCAATACGCGGCGTTTTTCGACGAACTGGTCACCGCGGACGGCCGCCCGGTAGTCTGGCACTGCACCGCCGGCAAGGACCGCACCGGCTTCGCCTCCGCCGTCCTGCTGCGCCTGCTGGGCGTGCCCGAGGACGTCATCTACCGGGACTACATGGCCTCCGGTGACAGCGAGTTGCGCGCCCGCAGGACCAGCATGATGATGCTCAAGCTGACCAAGGGCGAAGAGGCCGAGGAAAAGGTCAGCGTGCTGCTGGGCGTGCGCGAGAGCTGGCTGCGCGCCTCATTCCAGGCCATCGACGAGCAGTACGGCAGCTTCGACAACTACCTGCGCGACGGCCTCGGCCTGAGCGCTGACAAGCAGGCCCGGCTGCGGGCGCAACTCCTGGATTGAGCACGGTGGCGGCCGAACTGGACAGCAGACTGCTCGCCCAACTGGCCGCCATATTCTTTTTCCTGCTGTATGTCTCGGCGGCGATGTGCATCGTCGAGGCCATCCTCAAGGCGCGCACCTCGCAGGGCGCCATCGCCTGGGTCATCTCCCTGGCTTCCCTGCCATTTATCGCCCTGCCCCTCTACCTGATCTTCGGCCGCAACCGTTTCGACGGCTACCTGGAAAAACGCGAGCAGATCGAGGCTGGCGCCCACCGCCTGCTGGAACACGCCAGCGGCAGCGTTCGCGAGCACATGGTCGACGCCGGCCAGACCACCCCGCTCTATACCAGCCTGTTTGCCCTCACCCGCATGCCCGCCACTGCCGGCAATCGCGTGGACCTGCTGGTCGACGGCCCGGCCACCTTCGCCAGCATGCTCGAGGGCATGCGCGCGGCGAAGAAATACATCCTGTTCCAGTTCTATATCATCCGCGACGACGCGCTGGGGCGCGAACTGGGACGGGTGCTGGCGGACAAGGCCCGCGATGGCCTGGTGATCTACCTGCTCTACGACGAGATCGGCAGCCGGCCCTTCCAGCGCTCGGGACTGCTGCGCCAGCTGCGCCAGAGCGGGGTGCGAGCCGCGCCGTTCAACACCACCCAGGGACGGCGCAACCGCTTCCAGCTGAATTTCCGCAACCACCGCAAGGTCGTGGTCGTCGACGGCGACGCAGCCTGGATAGGCGGGCACAACGTGGGTGACGAGTACATGGGGCGCGATCCCCACATCGGCCACTGGCGCGACACCCACGCCCGCCTCGAGGGACCCGCGGTACTGGGCGCCGAACTCGCCTTCGCCACCGACTGGTTGTGGGCGACCCGCGAGCACCTGGACATCGACTGGAAGTTCAGCGGCACAACCCCCGGCAGCAGCGACGTGCTGGTATTTCCCTCGGACCCGGCGAGCGAGTACGAGGAGACCGCGCTGATGTTCCTGCAGACCATCGTCGCAGCGCGCCGCCGCATCTGGATTACCAGCCCCTACTTCGTTCCCGATGCCGCCATCTCCGCCGCGCTGAAACTGGCGGCGCTCAACGGCGTGGACGTGCGCGTGCTGATTCCCGACGAACCGGACAAGGTGCTGGTAGGCCTGGCCAACTGGTCCTTTACCCGCGAGCTGATCTCCGCGGGCGTGCAGGTCTACCGCTATCCCAACGGCTTCCTGCACCAGAAGGTGCTGCTGATGGACGACAAGCTGGCGGGGGTGGGCACGGCCAACTTCGACAACCGATCCTTCCGGCTGAATTTCGAGATCACCCTGCTGGTGGAGGATGCCGCTTTCGCGCGGCAGGTGGAGACCATGCTGGAATCGGACTTCGCGCGCTCGCGCATGGTGAGCCGTGAGGACTTCGACCAGCGCTCGATCTGGTTCACCGTCGGCATGGCCGCTGCGCGGCTGCTAGCCCCAGTGCTGTAGCGCCAGGTTGTAGATACCCATCACGAAGATCAGCAGCAGGGCCGGCGGCACCAGGTAGCGCACCAGCGTATACCACAGCCCGTGCACCGCGCCGCTGACGCCGCTCAGCTCCTCGCGGCTGACAGCGGGGATCACGACCCAGCCGGCGAACACCGCGATCAGCAGGCCGCCCAGCGGCAACAGGATCTGGTTGGAGAAGAAGTCGATCAGGTCGTTGAAGTTGAAACCGGCCACCGCGACCCCGCCTATCACGTTGTAGGACATCAGGCTGATGATGCTGAGCGCGGCGATGGAGCCGACCACCAGCATGGCGCTCTTGTGCCGCGCGATGCCGAAGCGTTCCTCCGCCCAGGCGTTGACCGATTCGATCAGGCCCACCATCGAGGTAATGCCCGCCACCGACAGGATGATAAAGAACAGCACGCTGAACAGGTAACCGCCCGGCATCTGCGCGAACGCCACCGGCAGGGTCTGGAAGATCAGGCCGGCGCCGGCGGCGGGATTCAGGCCGTAGTTGAACACTGCGGGAAATATGACCAGGCCCGCCAGCAATGCCACCAGGGTATCGGCGCAGACCACGATGAACGCGGAGCGCGCGATGGATATTTCCTTCGGCAGGTAGGAGCCGTAGGTCATCATGCCGCCCATGGCGACGCTGATGGAGAAGAACGCCTGGCCGATGGCGGCCAGCACGCTGCCCCAGCCGAGCTTGCTGAAATCCGGTGTAAACAGGTACTGCACGGCGCGATCGAAACCGCCGGCGTAGTAGTTGTAGATGGCGAGCCCCACCAGCAGCAGGAACATCACCGGCATCATCACGCTGACCGCGCGCTCGATGCCGTCCTTCACCCCCGCGTAGATGATCAGTCCGGTAATGGCCAGGCCCACAAGCGTCCAGAACAGCATGCCGAGGTTGTCGTGCAGTACGCCGCTGAAGGTCAGCTCCGCCGTGTGCACGTCCATACCGGCGAAGCCGGTGGTGATCGCCTTGAACAGGTACCACAGCACCCAGCCGACCACGCCGGCGTAGACGATCTCGATGGTGTAGGCGGCCAGCAGGCCCATCGCGCCGATGACTTTCCAGCGGCCGCCGGCGCCGGCCTCGGCGGCGAGCCTGGCGACCGCGGTGGGCGGGCTGCCCTTGCCGCGGCGGCCGATCATCAGCTCGGCGATCAGTACCGGCAGGCCGATGCCGAAGGCGCAGGCCAGGTAGACGAGGACGAAGGCGGCGCCGCCGTTCTCGCCGGTGACGTAAGGGAAGCGCCAGATATTGCCCAGGCCGACGGCGAAGCCGACCGAGGCCATGATGAATGCGAACCGCGAGGACCAGTGTTCACCGCCGGCTGTCGCCATGCGCAATCTCCCCTTGTTTCTTGTACTTGTTAGTGGGGCAGTCTACAGGGGCGCCGTGGCCTGTTCCAGCCAGTCGCGCTCGGCGCCGGCCAGCAGCGGGCCGACGGACTCGGCGACGCGGCCGTGGTAGTCGTCCAGCCAGGCGCGCTCGTCGGCATCGAGCAGGTCCAGGTCCAGCATGCGCCGGTCGAAGGGCACCAGGGTCAGCGCCTCGAAGCCGTAGACAGGCGTCTCGCCCTCGGCCTCGCACTCGCGCACCACCACGAGGTTTTCGCAGCGGATGCCGAAGCTGTCGGCGCGGTAGTAGCCGGGCTCGTTGCTGACGATCATGCCCGGGCGCAGCGGCACCGGCGCGAAGGCCTTGGCGATGCGCTGCGGACCCTCGTGCACGCTGAGGAAGGCGCCGACACCGTGGCCGGTGCCGTGATCGAAGTCGTAGCCGTGGCGCCACAGGTGCTGCCGCGCCAGCGCGTCCAGGTGGGTGCCGGTGGTGCCCGCGGGGAAGCGCGCGCGGTCCAGCGCGATATGGCCCTTCAGCACCAGCGTGTAGAGGCGGCGCACCTCGGCTCCGGGATCGCCGATGGCGATGGTGCGGGTGATGTCGGTGGTGCCGTCGGTGTACTGGCCGCCGCTGTCCACGAGGTAGACCGAGTCCATGCTCAGGCTGCCGGGGGCGGGCACGTTGCGGTGGTTGTAGTGGCACATGGCGGCGTTGCCGCCGGCGGCGGAAATCGTGTCGAAGGACGGGCCGTGGTAGTGCTCGTTGGCCTCGCGCATCTCGCTGAGCTTGTCCGCCAGGGTGGCCTCGTCGTGCAGCCGGCCCGCGGCCACCTCGGCGTCCAGCCAGGCGAGGAAGCGGATTTCCGCCACCGCGTCGCGGCGGTGGGCGTCGCGGGCGCCCTGGATCTCCGCGTCGTTCTTGCAGGCCTTGGGCAGCAGGACCGGGTCGGGACGGGCCAGCAGTTTCGCGCCGCCGGATTCCAGCGCGAGCTGGGTCCAGGCATTGGCGCTGTCCGGGTCGGCCAGTACCGTTTTACCCGCAAAACCGGAAAGGAAGCCTTCCGCCTCACTCTCGGGAAGTACGCTCACACCTTCGCCCACGTGCGCGTCGAAGCCCGGAGGGATGCGCCGCGGGTCGGCGAATACGGTGACGCTGGCATCGGCATCGAGCACGGCGAAGCTCAGCAGGATGGGCATGCAGGGAATGTCGGTGCCGCGCACGTTGAGCAGCCAGCTCACGGAATCCGGCGCGAAAACCAGCGCGGCGTCGGCGCCCTGCGCGGTAATCGCGGCGGCGATGCTGCGGCGCTTGTCCGGCGAGGAGACACCGGTATAGCGCTGCTCCAGCAACAGGGCCGGCAATACCCGCGGCTCGGGGCGTCCGGTCCAGCAGCGGTCGACCAGGTTGTCCGCGTCCGCCACCAGTTCCTGCCCGGCGGCCGCCAGTGTCGCGGCGCTGGCGCGGTACCAGGACAGCGTGTGCATACGCGGGTCGCAGGCCACCCGGGCGCCGGCGGGGAGCTTGCCGGACAGCCACTGCACGTGGGGCTCCTCGATCAGGTGGTGGTACTCGAACAGCTCCGGCGAGACCTCGTTGCGCACCTGCACGGTGTAGCGCCCGTCGACGAAGATCGCGGCGGAATCCGGCAGCACGACCACCGCGCCGGCGGAACCGGTAAACGCGGAAATCCAGTGCATGCGCTCGTTGTGCTCGGGCAGGTATTCGCCCAGGTATTCGTCGGCGCGGGGTACGATCAGCGCGTCGTAGCCGCGTTCATGCATCAGCGCGCGCACGGCGGCGAGACGCCCGGCGATGTCAGTCATGGTGTTCCTTCCAGAAGTTGGTCGGCCAGGGGACCTGGCAAAGGCCGTATTTTACCGGAATTCCGGCCGCCGCGCCCGCGGTGCTAGAGCTTGCCGTTGAGCCGGATGCGGAAATGGTCGCCCTCGGGCGCCGCCATCAACTGCAGGGCCTGGGTCAGCTGCGGGTCCTGCAGGCCGGGACCGCTCAGGGTGATATCGACCTTGTATGCGCCGGCGAGCCAGCTCGCGCTGCCCTCGGCCTCGACTTCACCGGCGAGGGTTATTACGGCGCCGTTGAGGGTGCCGTCCTGCGCGGTCTGGACATCCATGGCGTAGCTGCCCAGCTGCCGCGGCCCCTGGGGTGAGTTCCAGGCGCCGCCCTGCCAGACCAGGCGGCCCTCGGCTGCCACCGGGAGCTGGTCGCGAATCTCCAGCCGCTGCAGTTGCAGTTCGACGCTGCCGAGCAGGCGCACCGGGACGAAGCGCTCGAGCAGGCCGGCATCGAAGCGCCCGTCGAGATCTTCGATATCGACATTGCCGGAGGGATAGCTGCGCACCACGGCGTTGACCTTCTGCGCGCCCCAGCTGGATTCCAGCGTGATGACGGGTGAGAACACCAGCAGCGAGAGCGGGTGCAGGTGCCAGTTCACGTGGCCGAGCTGCAGGTAGCCGGCGCTGGTCGCCAGCATGGCGCGGCTGGCGCTACCGTGCCACAGCGTACCCTGCAGGCCCTGCAGGATTACCTGCTCGCCGGGCAGAAATGACGGCAGCAGGCGGGCCGGCGCGGTGATCACCAGCGCCAACAGCAACCCCAGGCCCAGCGCGAGGCCGATTAACCAACGCGGCAACATCAGCTCGCCTGGCCCAGTCGCACAGACACGTTGACGCGGCCGGCGGCGCCGGCCTGGGTGATCGAGGCTTCCTGTACCACCAGCCCCTCGCGGTGTTCCATCTGGTAGAGCCAGGCGACGAGGTCGTCGAAGGGGGCGTTTTCCAGGCGCACCTGGATCTCGCCGCGGCTGTTGGGCTGCAGGCGGGCGACCTGCAGCTTGAACTGGGCGGTGGAGCTGTTGACCACGCTGGTGAGGTTGCGGCGCTCGCTGCTGCTGGCGCCGGAATCCCGCAGCTGCAGGATCTGCGACACCATCACGTCCACATTTTCCAGGGATTGCGCCACGCCCCGGTTCTGCATGGCCACCGCGTCGCGGGCGTCGTCCAGCGGCGCCACCACTGCGCGGAACAGAATATACAGCGCCAGCGCCGCACCCAGCGCCAGTACGCTGAGCTGTTCACGCTGGGTGAGTCCGGCAAACCAGGCCTTCATGACTGGCGCCCCCCGACCCTCAGGCGCGCGCGCACCTGGTCGCCCTGGGCGCTGCTGTTCTCCAGCGTGGCCTGCAGCCCGCCGGAGGAGAAACCCGCGCGGATGTGTTCGACCGCCTCGTAATCCTTGGCCAGTATGTTCAGGCGCATCTCCGCGGCCCTGTCGTTGTAGTTGATGCTGACCAGGCTGGTGCCCGGGTTGTCGCCGATCACGGCGCCGACACTCGCCAGCAGGCTGACGAAATCACTGCCCTGTCCGCCGCCGCTGAGTTCGGCCAGTTGCCGGCGCAATTGTTGTTCCGGTTGCGGCACCATGCCGCGCGGGATCACCCGCCGGTAACTCTGTTCCAGCGCGCCGCGCAGTTCCAGGTTGCGCGCCTCGAGCTGGCGCAGGTCCATCCAGCTCGCCAGCAGGTGCACCAGCACGGCGACGCCGAACAGCATGGCGGCGACCCGCCAGGTGCGCCACCAGCGCTCCAGCGGCAGGCGCTGGGCGAATTCCCCCTGGCGCAGGTTCAGGGCGGGCTCGGGATTCTCTGCGACCAGGCCCGCCTCGTAGAAGCCGCCGCGCCGCCACTGGGCGAGATGGGCCAGGGATTCCGGCAACAGCGCCAGGTCTTCCTCCTGCCGCTGGCCGTAGACCACGATGGCCGATGGCGCGCCGGCGGACTGTTCCATCGCCGCCAGCATCACCGGCAGCAGGTCGCGCTCGGCGCTGAAACCCTCGCAGCGGCCGTGGCGCACGATGGCGTGCCCATCCTCCAGCACGACGCACCACTCCCCCTCGCGCCAGGGCAGCAGCAGCGGCTCCGGCAGCCACTGGTTTACCGGGGGCAGGTCCGCGAGCAGTTCGGCGTAGCCCTGCATGTGCTTACGCGAACACACGGCGACGGCGTAATCCTGCTTGCCCAGGGGCAGGCGGGCGAAATGCAGCTCGGCGACGTCCTCGGCGAGCTCCTCTTCCAGCATGAACGGCAGCGACTTGTCGATGTGCCGGCGCTCCTCGGCGCTGACCTCCAGGCGCAGCAGGCGCAGGTCCTCGCCGGGCACCGCGAATATCGCCGCCTGCCGGCGCTGGGCGATTGCCGCGGACAGCGCCGCGCGCTCGGCGTCGCTGTCCAGCCAGTGCGGGCCATCGGCCGCGCCCGGCGGATACCACGCCAGGCGATCGCCGATGAGGCGGATTATGGCTAGCTCTCGCAAGGGTCGTCTCTCTTCCAGTCCTGTGGGGATGCCCGCGCGTCGGTGGTGCGGCTGAGCACGCTGATCTGGCGGTTTTCGCGCTGGAGCACACTGTACAAGCGTGTACTCCTGCCGGCAACATCCGCCTGGGCGCGCAGCAGGAAGTACTCCGAAGTCTCGCCCAGCAGCCCGCGATCCATCCTGTCGGAGAAGGCGGCAAACGCCGGTTGTTGCAGGAATTCATCGAGGCTGCCATAGGGGTTGCTGCAGCGGTAACCCACCAGGGATACCGCGTCGGATTCACTCAGCGGCACCAGGGAATCGCTGGGGCCGAGGGAGCGCAGCACTTCCACCGGCGCGGTGTGGATGTTAAGCGTGCCACCCTGCTGAGGCCAGACCGTCACCCAGGGGGCAATCAGCTGGTAGATCTCGGGGGTTACGCCGCGCACGGCGCGCAATTCGCTGACGCTGGCCATCGGCCGGTTGGCGGCACGGTAAGCCGGGGTGAGGCCGGCATAGTAGTCGTCCTCGGCGCCGTCCGGGCGCGGTTCGCTGTCCGTATCCTCCCAGTCGCCGACCGCCTGGGTAATGGCGACCGCCTGTATCTCGTCGACCTCGGGCTCCCCCACCGCGATCAGCAGGCGGATGAACTGGGCCTGGGCCGGGGTGAATCGCGGCGGGTTTTCCCCCTCCTGCGACGGCCTGGCCGCGAGCAGGTTGAGATTGAACCGCCCCTGCAGGTCTTCGAGGTCGCCCGCCAGCCAGCCGCCCTCGTCCAGCGGGTACGGCGTGGCCTTGCGCGCCCAGATGTCCTGCAGCGTGTCTTGCCGGGTGTCCTTCTGCTTGTCCTGGTCGTAGTCCACCAGCAGGGCGAGACTGGCCAGGCCCTCGGCGCCGCGCAGGTAGGCCTCGGACTGTTCGGCGAAGAAGATGCCGCCGGCGCGCTGGTAGACGCGCTCGAAATCGCCGCGCATGGCGACGATCAGCGCCGCGCTGATGGCGAAGATCAACAGCGCCAGTACCAGCGCCGCACCGCGCTGGCGTCCCACGGGGCTAGATCGGCGGCAGTACATACACCCTCCGCATCTCGCCCCAGTCCCGCAGCACCAGCCGCACTTCCACCGCCAGCGGCGGCGCCGGCAGTTCCCCGGGCCGGCTGCTGTCGATGACCCAGCTGTCCAGCCACTGGCGCGTGTCGAGTTCGGTGCCGTTGCCCACGCTGCGCACCGCGGAGACCGCCGGCAGGAACAGCACCTGCAGGTCGTCGACATCGTCCAGCAGTTTGCTCTCGAAGGGCTCGGTGTTGCCGGCGCGGTCCAGCACCGGGTAGCTGTCGCGCCACAGCGCCCCGTCCTCCACCCGGTAGTTCACCCGCTGCAGTTCCGGCCGCGGGTTGCCCAGCGGGTCATACCAGCCGGAACGGGTGAGGCTGAGGGGGAAGCGCGCCGCCGGGCCGCCCTGCAGCGCGGGCTCCGACTCGCCGAACTCGTCGCGCACCGGCCGGTTGGAGAACTGCTCGAAATCCCGGGAGATGAACATCCAGGCGCGATTGACCTGGTAGACGCGCTGGGCTGCCCGCTCGGTGCTGTCGGCGCCGATCAGCACGGTGGAGAAAATACGGTAGGCGATCGCCGCGACCAGCGCGGTGATGGCCATGGCGATAAGAACCTCGATCAATGTAAAGCCGCGGTGCTTCCGTAGGAGCCTGCTACGCAGGCGATCGCGAACCGCGGGATCGCCTGCGTAGCAGGCTCCTACAGTAGCGGGATCGTGCGCAGTAGCGGGATCGTGCGCAGTAGCGGGATCGTGCGCAGTAGCGGGATCGTGCGCAGTAGCGGGATCGTGCGCGGGAGCGGGGTCACGGCGCATTGGGATCATCCGCTTGCAGGTCCGCGGGGAGGAAACCGACCAGTGTGTACAGCGGCCTGTCCCTGCCGTCCTCGCTGTCGGCAACCTTGATTTCCACGCGGTAGAACAGCCGCACGTTGGTGAGCTTGCTGTTCACCCACCAGTACCAGTCGCGCTGCGCCATCTGCGTGACACCGCTGTCGTCCCCCTGCATGACATTGCGCTGCGCGTAGCTGAACAGCCGCAACTCGGCGAGCTTGTTCGCCGCCACCGCGTGGGCCATGGACTTGTCGCGCAGGTAGCCGGTGGCGTCGGCCTGCTGCGACAGCGCGAACAGCAGTGCGGGCAGGGCCAGCGCCACCACCGCCAGCGCCACCATCACCTCGATCAGGGTAAAACCGCCGGGGCGGCCCGCGCGGCGGATCACTGGCTCTCCTCCGGCGCCGGTTCCACGCCCTTCGGCAGGGCGCGGAAATCGCCCAGCGCGCTCCACTCGACGCGCCAGCGCAACTCGGCCCTGTCCCCCGCGCGCACGTCCAGCGAGCCCGGCGGCGTTTCGCCGCTGGAATACAGGATGAGTTGCGGGTCGGTGGCGTCGCTGCCGTTATCCAGCACGTCGCGCGGCTGGATCACGTCCTCGATCGTCAGTTGCAGCTCCACCCCCTCGGGCAGGTCGCCCTCGGCGAAGACCTCCTTGCCGCTGGCCGGCTCCCGCCAGCCCTCCGGGCCGCGCTCGCGCCAGCGCCAGTGGTAGTGGGGTATGCCGCGCTCGCTGACCGCGCTGAATTGCAGGCCGTAATCCATACCGGTGAACTGCGCCTCGTCCAGCGCGTAGTTGGCGGTCTCGGTGAGCTGGCGCACCGCGCTGTCCAACCGCTTGTCCTCGTTGCCGGTGTTGATGTTCAGTGTGACCAGCGAGGTCGCCAGCACGATGATCAGCAGCGCCACCAGCATTTCCAGCAGGCTGAACCCCCGCTGCCGGAACGGGCGCATGCTTACTGGTCCGTTTCTTTCCAGTTGCCGATGTCGGCGTTCTGGTCCTCACCGCCGGACAGGCCGTCCGCACCCAGGCTGTAGATGTCCACCTCGCCGTGCTCGCCGGGGTTGAGGTAGAGGTAGGGGCGACCCCAGGGGTCTACCGGCAACTCGGGCAGGTAGCCGCCCTTCTTGAAGTTGCGCGGCACCGGGTCCAGGGTGCTGGGCTCGACCAGCGCCTGCAGGCCCTGCTCGGTAGTGGGGTAGACGTAGTTATCCAGGCGGTAGATTTTCAGCGCCGTCTCGATCGCCTTGAAGTCCGCCTGCACCTTCTGCACCCGCGCCTCGTCCGCGCGGTTGAGCACGGTGGGCGCCACGATGCTGATCAGCAGGCCCATGATGACCAGTACCACGAGAATCTCCACCAGGGAGAAACCGCTGTTTGCGTGTCGTTTCATAGTGTTATTTCACCATTGTGTTCAAATCGAAAATCGGCAGCATGATCGCCAGGACGATCAGCATGACCATGCCGCCCATCACCACCACCATCAGCGGCTCGAACAGGCCCATCATGGTGCCGAGGGTCATTTCCAGCTCGCGCTCCTGGTTGGTGGCGGAGCGCTCCAGCATGGTTTCCAGTTCGCCGCTGGCCTCGCCGCTGGCCACCATGTGCACCATCATCGGCGGGAAGCGCCCACTCTGCTGCAGGGCGCGGTTGAGGCTGCTGCCCTCGGCGACCAGTTCCGCCACCGCCTTGCTGTCGTCGCGCAGCACGAGGTTGCTCAACACCTGCCCCGCGATGCGCAGGGAATCCAGCAGCGGCACGCCGCTGGCCATCAGGATACTCAGGGTAGATGCGAAACGCGCGGTGTCCAGTGCGATCAGCAGCCGCGAGATGAACGGCACGCGCAGCAGGAAGCGGTGCCAGGCGCGGCGCCGGCTCTCGCTGCGCAACAGGCGGCGGATGCCGACCGCCAGCAGCACCAGGCCGACGAACAGCCAGGCCCCGTAGTCGCGGAAGAAATCGCTGGTGGCGATCAGCGCCCGGGTCAGCAGCGGCAGTTCCTTGTGCGAGGAGGCGAACACGCCGATCAGCTGCGGCACCACGAAGACCATCAGCGCCACCACCACGGCGATGGCCACGCCGACCAGCACGAAGGGGTAGATCATCGCCATTTTCAGCTTCTGGCCGGTGTACTGGCGCTGCTCGGTGTAGTCCGCCAGCTGCTCCAGCACCGGGCCGAGGTAGCCGGCGTGCTCGCCGGCGTTGACCATCGCCCGGTACATCTCGTTGAACACCTGCGGGAACTCGCCCATGGCGTAGGCCAGGGTAAAGCCCTCGGCCACCCGCGAGCGCACCTGCAGGAGAATCGCCTTGATCCGGCTGGAGCGGCTCTGCTGGGCGGCGGCCTGCAGCGCCTCGTCCAGCGGCAGGTTGGATTGCACCAGGGTTGAGAGCTGGCGGGTGACCATGGCGAGGTCGCCCGTGGAGATACGCGGCCGGAACAGGCCCTGCAGGGTCGGGGCGCTGCTGTCGTTGGCGGAGCGGTTGGCCTGCTCCACTTCCACCGGGCGCAGGCTGCGGGCGCGCAGCTGCCCGCGCACCTGGCGCTCGGAGTCGCCCTCCAGGTAGCCCTTTACCAGCTTGCCCTGGGCGTTGAGCGCACGATAGCGGTAGGCGGTCACGGTAAAACCCGTCAGCCGGCGATGGAGGTTACGCGCATCACCTCGGCGAGGCTGGTTTCCCCGTCGAGAATGCGGCGGCGACCATCGGCCTGGATGGAGGGATAGAGCTTGCGGGCGTGGGCGACCATCGCCTGCTCGCTGGCGCCCTCGTAGATCAGGTTGCGCAGGGTCTCGTCCACCTCGACCAGTTCGTAGATGCCGGTACGGCCGCGGTAGCCGCTGTAGTGGCAGCGATCGCAGCCGCGCGGGTGATACAGCTCCAGCGGCCCTTCCAGTCCCTGCGGGTAGAGCAGGTCGCGCTCGGCCTGGGTGGCGGGTGAGGCCTCGCGGCAATCCTTGCACAGCAACCGCACCAGACGCTGGCTCATCACCGCCAGCAGGCTGGAGGAGATCAGGAAGGGCTCGATGCCCATGTCCTTCAGGCGGGTGATGGCACCGATGGCGGTATTGGTGTGCAGGGTGGAGAGCACCAGGTGGCCGGTGAGCGAGGCCTGCACCGCGATCTCCGCGGTTTCCAGGTCGCGGATCTCGCCCACCATCACCACGTCCGGATCCTGGCGCAGGATGGCGCGCAGGCCGCGGGCGAAAGTCATGTCCACCTTGGTGTTGACCTGGGTCTGGCCGATGCCCGGCAGCATGTACTCCACCGGATCCTCGATGGTGAGGATATTGCGCGATTTCTCGTTGATGAAAGTCAGCCCGGCATACAGGGTGGTGGTCTTGCCCGAGCCGGTCGGGCCGGTCACCAGGATGATGCCGTGGGGGCTGTGCAGGTGGCGCTGGAAGGCCTCGCCCACCTGCTGGTTCATGTTCAGCTGGGATAGCTGCAGCTGGCCCGCCGCGGTATCCAGCAGGCGCAGTACCACGCGCTCGCCGTGGGCGGACGGGATCGTCGACATGCGGATATCCACCGCGTGGCCGGCGATCTTCACCGAGATGCGACCGTCCTGGGGTACGCGCTTTTCCGCGATATCCAGCTTGGCCATGACCTTCAGGCGCGACACCAGCAGCGGCGCCAGCGCGCGCTTGGGCGAGAGCACCTCGGCGAGTACGCCGTCGACGCGGTAGCGCACGCTGAGCCGGTCCTCGAAGGTCTCGATGTGGATATCCGAGGCCTGCTCGCGCACTGCCTGGGAGAGAATCGCGTTGATCAGGCGGATGATCGGCGCGTCGTCCTCGGCGTCCATGAGGTCGCCCATCTCGGGGATCTCGTCGGCCAGGCGCGAGAGGTCGACATCGGCGCCGATGTCCTCCGCCATCTGCACCGCCTCGTTGTTGTCGCGCTGGTAGGCGAGGCTCAGGCGGCGCTTGAATTCGGGCTCGCTGACCGACTGCAGCTTGAACGGCCCGCCGAGGTAGCGCCGCAGTTCCGCCAGCACGTCCAGGGTCGGCAGCTTGTAGTGCAGTACCTCGGGGCCGCTCTCGCCCTCGACCAGCAGCACGCCGCGCTGCTGGGCAAAGGCGAAGGGCAGGCCGCGGCGCCCCGCGACCTGCGGTATTTGCAGCGGTTCCGGCGCTATGTCCAGCTCTTCTTCCACGCTCACTTCCCGTCTGCCGCCGGCTCGCTGGCGGCGTCGCCCGGGGCCTTCATGGCGGCCGCCGCGGCGTCCTCCTCGGCCTTGATCTTCTCCAGCTCGCGGATGTCGTCCTTCCACTCCGGCAGGATGGGCAGGTTGCTGTCGTCTAGGAATTTCAGGCCGCGCTCCTTGCGCGCCAGTTCCTGGTCGCGGATGTAGCGGTATTTCTCGGCGGTGGCGCCGGCCAGGTCCTGGTCGTCGCGGATGACCGTGGGACGGATGAAGATCAGCAGGTTGGTCTTGGACACGCTGACGCTGTCGCTGCGGAACAGGCGGCCCAGCAGCGGGATGTCGCCGAGCAGCGGCACCTTCTGCTGGCCGTCCTGCACGTTGTTCTCGATCAGGCCGCCGAGCACCACCACGTTGCCGTCCGCCGCCAGCACTTTGGTCTGGATCTTGCGCTCGCTGGTTATCAGGTCCGCCGCGTTGACCGCGGCCTGGCCGCCGGAGAGCACGTTGGAGACTTCCTGCTGGATATCCAGCACCACCGAATCGCCCTCGTTGATGTGCGGGGTCACCGTCAGGGTGATACCCACGCTCTGCCGCTCGATGGTCTGGAAGGGGTTGGAGGCGCCGTCGCTGGAACCGGTGCTGGTGTAGGAGCCGGTGATGAACGGCACTTCCTGGCCGACGGTGATGTAGGCCTCCTGGTTATCCAGGGTCAGCAGGCTGGGCGTGGACAGGATGTTGGCATTCTGCTGCTTGCGCAGGGCGTTCAGGATGACGGTCATGGTCAGGTTGTCATTTACCTGGCCCCAGCCCAGGGTCGCGCCCGGCGTGCCCGCCAGGGCTGCGGCCAGGGTGCCCAGATCGAAGTTTTCGCCGCTGTTGATATTGTCCGGGTTGATGGCGTCGGCCAGGTTGGCGGCCTGGTTGATGTCGTTGATATTGCTGCCGTACGCGCCGCTGTCGGTATCGGCGAACAGCCATTGCAGGCCCAGGTCCTGGGCGTCGGTGATGGTCATCTCGACGATGATCGCCTCCACCAGCACCTGCGCCCGGCGGATATCCAGCCGGTGGATCACCGCCTCGATGGACGCCATCTCGTCGGTGGCCGCTGTGATGATCAGCGCGTTGGTGCCCTCGTCCGCCTCGATGGTGGCGCCCTTGCCCGCGGGGCGCGGGGTCTTGCTGTCGGCGGTATCGAGCCGGCTGATATTCTGCATGACGCGCGTGAGCACGTCGGCGATGTCCTTGGCCTTGGCGTATTCCAGGTAGACCACCTTGACGTTGCCGCTCTGCTCCAGCGGGGTGTCCAGGTGGGTGACCAGGCTGCGCATGCGCGCGCGCTGCATCTCGTCGCCGGTGACCAGGATGCTGTTGGTGCGCTTGTCCGGTACCAGCAGTACCTCGTGTTCCGCGCCGCCGCCCTGCTGCGCCTCGGACTTGTTGAGTTTTTCCAGCATGTCGACGACATCCTCGGCCACCGCGTACTTCAGGTGCAGGATGTCGGTGTCCTGTACCGCGGTGCTGTCCATGCGCTGGATGATGTCGCGGATGCGCTCGATGTTCGCCGAGATATCGGAAATGATGATCGCGTTGCTTGGCGCGTAGGCGGCCATGTGCGCCTGCTGCGGCACCAGCGGCCGCAGCACGGGAATCAGCTTGGCGGCGGAGATGTTGTCCAGGCGGATCACCTGGGTGACGTATTCGTCGCTGGCCTGGCCGCCGCCATCACCCACCGAGACCGGCGCGGAACGCGCGTCCTTGCTCTGGATCACCCGCACCACGCCGCCGGAGCGCACCGCGGTATAGCCGTGCACCTCGAGGATGGAGAGAAACAGTTCGTACAGCTCGTCCTTGCTGACCGGCTTGCTGGAGATCACCTTGACCTTGCCCTTCACCGCCGGGTCGACAACGATGGTGGTGCCGGTGACTTCGGCGACGAACTTGATCAACTCCTGGATATCCGTGTCCTTCAGGTTGACCGTGTAGTCCTGCGCGCTCACTGGCATCGCCGGCACTGCCAGGCACAGCAATAGCGCGGTGACTGCGATGCGACATTGCCGCCTTATTGTTTTCACTTAAACACGTCCTCTCGACATTGGTGGGCGCTGCCCAGTGCTTAACCGCCGCCCTGCCCCAGGCTGACGCTGATGGATACGAGTTGCCCGCCGCGCTGCAGTTCGAAAACCGCCTCGCTGGCCGAGCGCATGGTCTGGTAGAGCCGCATCGCCCCGGACGGGTCATCCAGGGTGATGCCGTTGACGCTGGTCACCACGTCGCCGGGCTTGAAGCCCAGCTGGGCGAACTGGCGGGCGTCCTTGCCCGGCGTGATGCGATAGCCGAGCAGCTGGTCGCCCTCGCGCACCGCGCTCACCTGTACCACATCGGCGAGGGATTGCGGGTTGGTATACAGCTGGTCGCGGTAGTCGCGGGCAAGTTCGGTAGCCTCCACGTCGTTGCGCTTGTCCACCACGGTGGCGCTGCCCTGGACGGGCGCGCGCACCGGCCGCGGCGCGCGGGTGACGGGCGCCTCGACCTGTTTATCGAGATCGCTCTGCTCGAACAGGGTGAGCAGCTCATAGGTGCCGTTGTTGTCCAGCACCACCTGCCGGGGCATGACCTTGGCCAGCACCACGTTGCCGGAAACCGGCAGCTTGTCGTCCACGGCGTAGACGTCCTGCTGGTTGCGGTATTCGATGATGGCGTGTCCCAGCCCGTCCTCGCTGGCGGACACCACGCCGCGCAGGGTGACTTGCAGGCGGGTCTCGCGGGCACCCTTCTCGATGCCCTCGCGCTCGCTGGCCTTGGCGGCCTCGGGCTCCGGCAGCGCCTCGGCGATCTCGGCCGCGCTGGCATCGCCGAACAGGTGCCGGCCGCGCAGGGCGTCGATATCCACCTCGGCGCGGGCCGTGGGCCCTGCGGACGCGGTGGCGGGGTTGATCACCGCGACCGACTCGCCCGGCTGCGGCTCGGCGACCGGGAACAGTGCCCAGAACAGGCGCGCCAGCGACAGCACCAGCCACAGGCCCAGCAGCGCCAGCACCGCCAGCCGCAGTCGCCGCAGGCGCGCGGGTTGCGACAGGTAGTGCACACAGGATTCAGCCCAGGCGCTCGCGCGTGTACTGATGTCACTGGAATTACTGAGCCATTGGGCCGGCAAGGGTCGCTCGCTTTTATCGTGGGAAACACAGCACCGGCAATAAAAGCCGGAACATACAAGTGCCCCCGATTATAGGGGCGGAAGATGAAAGTTAAAACCGCGGTCGGAGCGACCCGAAAAGCCCCCCTTCAGGGCTCATCCGCGCAGGAAATACTGGACCGCGGAGAGCACCAGGGTGAGCCCCACCAGGGGGTAGATCCAGCGGCTCAGGCGCTGCACCCGCTGCGGGTCGGGCTGGCCGCCGAAACGCTCCAGCAGCCAGGCCAGCAGGGCGACCCCGCCGAAAATGAACACCAGTAACAGCAGCAGGTTGGCCATGGCAGGGGCGTGCTCAGGCGAGCACGCGGTAGGCGTCGGGGATCTGGTCCGGGCCCCAGACGGAGCAGTTCATGTCGCGCAACAGGCCGTCGCGCAGGCTGTACACCCAGCCGTGAACCGTCAGCGGCTGGCCGCGGGCCCAGGCGTTCTGGGCGATGGTGGTGTGGCAGACATTGGCGACCTGGGAGATCACGTTCAGCTCGCACAGGCGCGCCAGGCGGTCCTGCTTGTCGGGAATGGCTTCCAGCTCTTCGTGGTGGCGGTGCTGGATGTCCTTGATGTTGCGCAGCCAGTTGTCCGCCAGGCCGGTATCGAAATTTTCGTAGGCGGCCTGCACGCCACCGCAGCCGTAGTGGCCGACGACGAATACGTGCTTCACCTTGAGCACCTCGACCGCGTAGTGCAGCACGGTGAGGCAGTTGAAGTCGGTGTGCACGACGATATTGGCGACATTGCGGTGGACGAAGACCTCGCCCGGCATCAGGCCGATGATCTGGTTGGCGGGAACCCGGCTGTCGGAGCAGCCGATCCACAGGTAATTGGGGTTCTGCTGCGCCGCCAGCGTCTCGAAAAATGCGGGGTCTTCCGTGCTGACCCGGTTGGCCCAGGCGCGGTTGTTCTCGAACAGGCCGTTCAGTTCTTTTTCCAAGGTAGCTCCTCTACATCAAGCCAGTTAAATCAGAAGCGTTGCCAGGCGCGAAACCGCCGTACAGTTGCCGCCGTGAGCCCGTGCGTCCGCCAGCGCCCGCTGGCTGACTTCCTCGAGCTGGCGCGCGAGCTGGGCCAGGTCCACCGCGGGGAACTGCTGGGGCTCCCAGGTGGCGACGCCGACGCTGAGGCTGACCTGCAGCACCGCGCCGTGGCCGTCGTCGATGGCGAATTCCTCGATATCAGCGCGCATGCGCTCGGCGATATCCTCACCCAGCGACTCGTTGCTACCGGGCAGCAGCACCGCGAAGCGGGAGCGGTCCAGCCGGGCCAGCGCATCGGTGGCGCGCAGGCGGGAGGAAACCCGCTCGGCGACCTTCATCAGTACGAACTTTCCCCGCACCTCACCGTAATGGTCCTCCAGCTCTGCGTATTCGTCGACTTCCATCATCAGCAGGCTGAACGGCGCCTCCTCGCGCCGCGCGCGTGCCACCTCGCGATGCATGTCGTGGTGGAAACCGCGCGGGTTGCCGATGCGGGTCAGCGGGTCCAGCATGGTCAGCTGTTGCATCTGCTGGCAGTTCAGCGCCTTGACCAGCGCGCGGGAGATCATCAGGGCCAGGTGCGAGAGCAGGGCCTCTTCCTCGGCGCCCGCCTGGATGCTGTTCTCTTCCATGCCGATGTGCAGGGAGCCGACCAGCCGGCCCTCGTCCATCAGCGGCAGCAGCAGGGCCTGGTCGATGCCGCGCTCGGACTTGAGTACCTCGAACATGCGGCTGTCGGTGGCGTCGATGCACTGGACGTCGGGCTCCACAGGATAGAGCTCCTGCATGCCGAAGACTTCCCTGTGCAACTGCAGGGCCTGGCCATAGCGCTCGCCGCCGACGAGCAGGCCGGCCAGCGCGCGCTCCGGGTCGTGCAGCCAGAGCTCCGCGGCGCGAAAGCCGTAGTGCCGGGGCAGGCTGACCAGCAATACGTCGAGAAAGCCGATGAGTTCGTCGGGGGCGAGCAGCATGTGCTCGAGCTGTAGCGTTTGCTGGTAGAGGTAGCGGTTGACGCTGACGGTTTCCGTCAGGCGGCGCTGCTGGAACTCGACACCGCTATCGACGGGTGGGGCTCCTTCAATCTCTTCCTGACGCAAGCCGCTGTGGCGGTTGTCATCACCCATTCCCTAACCCCACTGTTCACGGAAGCGCCGGCTGTCTAAAGTTCAGCACGGACAGTTGTTGGCTGGTGAGTTTATGCTTCCTATAATTCCGATGCAAACAATGGCACACCCCGCAACCGGCCCTGGAACGGGCCCACAACCCAAGGAGGAAACCCGTGAAACTGACCGCCGAACTCAGCCTGTATCCCCTCAACCAGGCGTACATCGAAGTCATCAAGGGCTTTATCGAGACCCTCAACGGGCACTCCGGCCTGACCGTGCGCACCAACGCCATGGCCACCCAGGTGTGCGGCGACTGGGACGCAGTGACCGCCGCCGTCAGCCAGACCCTGAAAGCCAGCCACGAGCGCTTCGGCAAGCAGGTGCTGGTGTGCAAGTTTATCCCGGGCGAGCTCGACATCCTCCAGTGAGCGCCTTCGACGCCCGCGCCGCCAACGGGCAACTGCAGCTGGCGCTGGACCAGTGGCGCCAGTGGCAGTGCGAACCCGCGCTGCAACGGGCGCCGCAGCTGGAGGCCGCCCTGCCCGGCGGCTTCAGCAACCACATGTTCCTGGTGGAAAGCGGCGGGCGCAGGTTCGTGCTGCGGGTGGACGGCGTGCCGGTGGCCCGCCACGGGCTCAACCGCCACGCCGAGTGGCAGACGCTGATCACCGCCTGTGCAGCGGGCATCGCCCCCGCGCCGCGCTACTTCAACCCTGAGCTGGGCGTACTGGTATGCGACTACCTGGAACCGGACGCGGACCAGTCGGTGAACCCGGCGCAACTGGCGCGGCTGCTGCGGCGCATCCACGCCCTGCCCGCGCGCCACCACCGGCTCAACCTCGCCGAGCGCATCAACCACTACCGGCGCCAGGCGCTGCGCGAGCACGGCTATGAATTGCCCGCTGCGCTGGACCGGGCGGTGGGTGACCTGCTGGACGGCGGCGCGGCGGAAGCGCCCACCCTGCTGTGCCACAACGACCTGCTGCCAGCCAACCTGCTGGTAAGCGGCGGCCGGCTCTACGCCCTGGACTGGGAGTACAGCGCCATGGGCAACCCCTGGTTCGATATCGCCGGCGCGGCCCTCGGCCAGGGACTGGCGCCGGGGGAGGACGGCGAATTTCTCACCCATTACCTCGGCACTGCGCCCGACGCGGCCCAGTGCGCCGAGATGCAACGCCAGCGCGCACTGTGCCGGAGTATCGAGATGCTGTGGTACGTGGTGGAAGCCGGCGCCGACACCCTGCCAGCAGTGCTCGAAAAGCACCAGCCCCTACTCGAAGCCGAACTCCCGTAGGAGCCTGCTACGCAGGCGATCGCGCGCAGAGCGCGCTCCTACAAAGGCGATCGCCCGTGTAACGGGCTCCTACAGCCGACACCCACCACCGTAGGAACCTGCTACGCCCGAGCGCGGACCGAGGCGATCGCGCGCAGAGCGCGCTCCTACTAGTCGCGGAAATTGGTGAACTGCAGGGGGGCGCCGAAATCCTCCTCGCGCAACAACGCAATCGCCTGCTGCAAATCGTCGCGCTTCTTGCCCGTCACCCGCACCTGGTCCCCCTGGATCTGCGCCTGCACCTTCATCTTCGCATCCTTGATCTTCTTGACGATGGACTTGCACTGGGCGCTGTCCAGCCCGTGCTTGAGGGTGATGGTCTGCTTGACCGTCTTGCCGGAGGCGACCGGCTCGTCGCAGTCCATGGCCTTGGGGTCGATGTCGCACTTGATCAGCGCAGTGCGCAGCATGTCTTCCATCTGGGTGACCTGGAAGTCCGCCTCGGCGGTGAGCACCACCTTGCGCTCCTCGCGCTCGAAGCTGGCGTCCACCCCCTTGAAGTCGAAGCGGTTGGCGACGATACGGCCGGCCTGGTCCACCGCGTTGGTCAACTGGTGCAGGTCCACTTCCGATACCACGTCGAATGATGGCATAGTGCTCTCCCTCCGGGGGCTGGCGCATTCATTAAAGAGGGCACAATGGTAATCCGCCGCGCAGGTTTTTCAATGCCGGGAAGGCAGGTTTGAGCGAACGTCGCTGGCATGTGCTGGGCGCGGGGGCGATGGGGTGCCTGTTTGCGCGGATGCTGCATGAGGCGGGATGCCCGATCACCTTGCTTTTGCGGGAGGCGGCGGGCACTTCCGAAGGTGTGGTGCTGGTGGAGGATGCCGATGGTACCACCCGCGTTCCCGTAATCCTGGAAAACACCTGCGAGACCTCCCCTGTCGATTTCCTGCTTGTGACGACCAAAGCGCCGCAGGTAGTGGAGGCCGTAGCCAGCATGGCCCACCGGCTGCACGCGAACAGTCATGTGGTGATTGCCGCGAACGGCATGGGTTATCTCGACGCTGCGCACGAGGCGGCGGGAGCCGCGCAACTCTACTGCTGCACCACTACCGAAGGCGCTTACCGGATCGAACCGCTGCATATTCGCCATGCGGGTAGTGGCGTTACCCTGATCGGCCAACCGGGTGGCGGTCCCGCGCCGGATTGGCTGGACGACTGGCTGGCCGCGCCGCTGGATTGCCGGTGGGAAGACGATATCGAATCTGCTCTCTGGCACAAACTGGCGATCAACTGCGCGATCAATCCGCTTACCGCTACAGAGCGCTGTGTTAATGGCGAGCTCGCCACGCGGCCTGAACTGCGCGAAATGGTTGATGCCCTGTGCGAGGAAATTGCACGGGTAAGTCGTGCGGCCGGGTTTGCAAAAACCGCCGAAACCCTACGCGGAGAAGCCTTCCGGGTAATCGGGAAAACCGCAGACAATCGCTCTTCGATGTTGCAGGACGTGCTTGCTGAGCGCCCCACCGAAATCGACTACATCACTGGTCACCTGCTGCGAGTGGCTGCGGCCATGCAACTGGAAGCGCCAAAGAACGAAGTGCTATACCGGAAGTTATTCCGCTAGCTGCCGAACGGGATATCCGCAATGCGCGCTGCAGAACAGGCAAGGTTCAGGGATACAGCGCCGCCACACTCTTGATCACCGTTTTTCGCCAGGCCTGTAGCGGCAGCTGCGGTGGGAACAGCGCCTGCTGGTATCGGTAGCCCTCCGGCCCGCGGCGAGACACGAGCAATACACACAACATCTCGCTGCAGCGCAGGCTGGTGTCGATGGTTTCCTGCGGCGGCAGCCTGGCCTGCTCAGAGTAATAGGAGCGCGGCTGCACCGCCCCGCTGACCTGCATGGGGCCGACGCGATCGCTCACCGCGTCGTAGATTGCTTCCATCAGCCAGCTTCCGTTTACTTCGTCCGGTGTGCTCGACACCTGTGCGTAGTCGAGCCGCGGCGAATCGAAGTGCACCCGCAGCGGCGTCTGCTGGCGCAGCACATCCACCGCGGCGAACAGGACCAGTGGCACGGACACTGCGATCAGCATCCGCGTCGACAGGCGCAGGGCCAGGTAGCGCTGCACCCACAACTCCAGCCCGCGCCGCACCAGGCGCGAGCGGCCGCCGTGGCGCAGGTCAGATGGAATGCGCAGGGGAATGTCGTCACTGGATTCCGGGCGGAAATACGGCCTGGCCTCCGCCGCCAGGCTGTCCACGCGCGACAGCGGAATACCGCGCATCGCGGTGCGCATCAGGCTGCGCACGCGGTGTGTGTTCTGCGGGCGGTTGTCCGGGGATTTTTGCAGCAACTCGCCAAGCAACACCAGCATGTCCCCGGGAGGCTCTTCGGCCGCGACCATGGCCGGGGCCAGCGGAGGCGGCTCCCCGTGCAACAGCAGTTCGGTATCCAGCCTGCCGCCCGGGCAGAAGGCGTGCTCTCCGGTCAGCATCCGGTACAGCAGGCAGCCCAGTGCGAACATGTCGCTGCGCATGTCCGGCAGGGCTCCCTGTAAAACCTCCGGCGCTACCGACGTCGGGGAACCTGCGTATGCAGTGCTGCCCTGCGTCTCGTCCCTGGCTTGCCGGGCGATACCGAAGTCCGTGAGCTTTGCGCGACCGCTGGGTGTGATCAGCACATTCGCCGCCTTGATATCCCCGTGCACGACTTTCTCCTGGCGTGCCGCCGCCAGTGCCGCGGCTAGATCGGCGCCGATGCGCAGGGCGGCCGGCACGCTCAGGCGAGTGTTTTGCAGCAGCTCTTCCAGGTCACAACCCGGGACGTACTCCATCACGATCGCCAGGTGACCGCGGGACTCCAGCAAATCGTATATCTGTACCACTCGCGGATCGTTCATACCCGCGGCTCGACGCGCTTCCGCCAGCGCCTGGCGGCGCTGGGCGCGGCCGCGAGGCAGGCCGTGAATCTTGATTGCCACCTGCCGGCGCAGGCGGCGGTCGTAGCCGAGGTAGACACGGCCCTGGCCGCCGCGCTTGACCAGGCGCAGGATGGTGTAGGGCCCGATGCGGGTCTCGCTCATTGCGGCGTCCCGGTCGCGCGCAATCTCCCGCGCAGCGCGGTTTCAGATACCCGCAGTGTGGACGCTGTCTCGCGCAGGTCGCCCTCGCACTGTGCGAGCACCTCGCGCAGTTCTTCCTCCGGCACATCGCCGATCAGGCGAAACTTCGCCGATGTCTGCACCCGCCGGTAAACCGATTGCCTGCTCACGCCAAGGGTGTCGGCTACGGCGGTGATTTCGTAGCGGCACAGCTGCATCGCCTCGCGGAATTCCGCCTCGCTGATATCCGACAGGCGCCGCGCAGAAGCCGGGCTCGATGCGGGTTCGCCAGCGGACTCGCCGACACACTGCGGCGCTGCTCCGAGCACTGTCTCGCGCAGGGCTTCGGGGATTACCGGGTGCTGCGTGTGACCGAGCAAAGCCTGCCGGGCGAGGTTCGCCAGCTGCCGGACATTGCCGGGCCAGGCGTAACGCACAAAGGCATAGAAGATATCCGCCCAGCGGGCTATCACCAGCGCCTCGCTGTCGGCGTCCGGCAACCAGTCCGCACGGGATTCCTGTTCCGCCGCCTCGCGCAGGAAGTGCAACAGCAGCTCGCCGATATCCTCCCTGCGTTCGCGCAGCGGTGGTAGCTGGATCTCGATCGCGCCCAGCCGGTGCAGCAGCGCGGCGCGGAAGTTGGTGTCGTCGCTTTCGATGGCGATATCGGTCGCGGAGATCACCCTGGCGTCGAAGCGTTCCAGCTCACCGCCCACCACCTGTACTTCCCGCTCCTGCAACGCGCGCAGCAGCAACGGTTGGACTTCGTCGGGCGTATCGCCGACCTCGTCGAGAAAAAGCGTGCCACCCTGCGCCTGCCGGAAATACCCCGGCAGCGAACGCGACGCGCCGGTGTACGCGCCGCGCACCGCGCCGAACAGGGATGCCGCCGCCAGCGAAGGCGGAACCGCCGCCATATTGACGCTGACCAGGAACCCGGCGGCGCGGGCGCTGCGTTGGTGAATCGCCCGGGCGACCAACTCCTTGCCAGTGCCGGTTTCGCCGCGCAGCAACACGTCGGAATCACTGCCTGCGGCGCGCAACACCTGCTGCCGCAGCGCCTGCGCAGATTCGCCGCTACCAATCATGCCGCAGTCGTCACCGCCCCGGGCGCGTGGCAGGGAGGTGCGGCGCAACAAAACGACTACCGAGTGTGCGAGCAGCAGCGGCACACCGATATCCAGTTCTGCATCGGTGAAAAACAGCTCTTCAGTGAGCTCCCTGCCCGCCACCCGACAGCGGCTTGCCTCCAGGGGGCGGGCCAGCCGCAGGCCTCCGGGTTCGCGGGCGAGAACCACCGCGAGCCGGCTGACATAGGGGTCATCGATAGGGCTTCCTTCTGCACCATCGCAGGTGCGAAAGGCCGGCGCTATGCGACCGATACTCAGCGGCCGCCGCCCCTCGAAAGACAGGTCCGCGCACTCGCCGATGCGCCGGGTTTGCGGGTGAAAGACAAGTGTCAACTGGTAGCGCGGATATGCGGTCAGCCCGGCGGCCAGTTCGCCAAGGCTGGGCAGCGTTTTATCGCTTTGATCGTAATCGGACACGGCTCTTCCCTGGCCTTATGTTTTCCCGTTTCGAGCTTACCGGCTCGCGGCGGAGTTTTCCCTCAGGCGAGTATCACCAACAGCGAGATCACCACAATCCAGCAAACCCCCGCACGCCACTGCAATGCATCCAGTGCGCTGTTCTGCGACGCGGCGCGTTCGCCGGTAAACTCCTCGTCGACGCGCTGGTCCTCGTCGGTCGCCGCCATCGCCACACTGTAGAGGACTTCCTGCGCCGGCATATCGGGCGTCGAAAAGCCCACCCAGAACTCGTCGGCACTGGCGGTGAGGTGACCCACCAGGGAAAAGGTCGCCGCCATGCCGCGCACCGGCAGCCAGTCGACATAGAACAGGATGGTCTCGCGCGCATCAATGTTGCCCAGCAGGTGGCAAAGGCGGTAGCCCAGCGCGCCGGCGGGGCCCAGCAGCAGGTAGTAGAACAGCACGCCGAACCAGCTCTTCAGGCTCTCGTAGAGAAAGGCCTGTTGCAGGCGCGTGTGCACCTGCTCGGCGCTCTGCACCTCCTCCGGTGGCTGCTCCAGGCAGCCCAGCTCCGGTGCCACCTCCAGCCAGGCGCCTTCGAGGTCGTCGCGCCGGCAGTGGTCGCGGTAGCGCGCCTGCAGGTCCTCCACGTCGGTGCGGCCGAGGCTGTAGAGCAGGATGAACACGCCCGCGACAATCCACACCAGCCCGAACAGCAGCGGCACCAGCGCCACCAGCATCACGTGCACGACAAACATCGGCAGCAGCACTGCGATGATGGCGGCGGCGAGCCCGGTCGGGCCAAACCCGCGCACGGTGTTCTGCACGCGGACGAACCAGTCGTCCACGCGGATTGGCACACCGGCGGCGCTGTAGCGGTCCAGCGCCACCGCGATGATCATCGCGAGAAAATTCATGCTCCCAACCCCCTGCCCTTTATTGTTGGTTCATCCAGCCCCCGCCGGAACCGCGCCCAGTCGAAGGCCGGGCCGGGATCGGTCTTGCGTCCGGGCGCGATGTCGCTGTGGCCGACGATGCGCTCCCCGCTCATGCCCGGGTACGCCTGTTGCAGCGCCAGGGTCACTGCCGCCAGTACGTCATATTGTTGTTCAGTGTAGGGCGTATCGTCCGTTCCCTCGAGTTCAATGCCCACGCTGTAGTCGTTGCAGTTCTCGCGGCCGCAGTGGCTGGAGGCGCCGGCGTGCCAGGCGCGCTCGCCGAGGTCCACGAACTGCAGCAGCTCGCCGTCGCGGCGGATCAGCAGGTGGGAGGATACGCGAAGCCCGCGAATCTCGCCAAAGAAGGGGTCTGCGTCCCAGTCCAGGCAGTTGGTAAAGAGGCGCTCGATGCAGTCGCCGCCGAACTGGCCCGGCGGCAGGGAGATATTGTGGATCACCAGCAGGTCCGGCTGCAGGCCGGCCGGCCGCAGGTCGTAGTTTTCCGATGGCACGCGGCGCGCGCCCTCTACCCAGCCCTTGTCGACCCTGAATCGATGCATCTGCTTCCCCCTGCGCCGAATCATATGCCGCGGCGCCGCGGCGCTCAACTCGGCGGCTGTCGCCCGGCACCGGCTGCCCTGCTACAATCGGCTCCGCTTTTTTTGCCGGATTCGACCCGATGACCACTGCAGTACAACCCACCGCGGAGATCGTGCGCGCCAATGTCAGCGCCGCGCTGGCCGAGGACGTGGGCAGCGGCGACATCACCGCCGCCCTGATCCCCGCCGAGGCGATGGCCCGCGGCCGCGTGATCACCCGCGAGGCGGGCGTGCTCTGCGGCCGGGCCTGGGTGGACGAGGTGTTCGCGCAGGTAGACGAAAGCATCCGCCTCGAGTGGCAATGCGAGGACGGCGCCAGCCTGGTGCCAGACCAGGTGCTGTTCAGCTTCGAGGGGCCGGCGCGCAGCCTGCTCACCGCCGAGCGCGCCGCGCTCAACTTCCTGCAACTGCTCTCCGGCACCGCCACCACCTGCCAGCGCTACGCGCAGATGGTGGAAGGCACCGGCGTGCGCCTGCTGGACACGCGCAAGACCATCCCCGGCCTGCGCATCGCGCAGAAATACGCGGTGGCCTGCGGCGGCTGCTACAACCACCGCGTGGGGCTCTACGACGCCTTCCTGATCAAGGAGAACCACATCAACGCCTGCGGCGGTATCGCGGCGGCGGTGGAAACCGCGCGCGCGACTGCGCCCGGCAAGCCGGTGGAAGTGGAAGTGGAAAACCTGGCGGAACTGGAGCAGGCCTTGGCCGCGGGCGCGGACCGGGTGATGCTGGACAACTTCTCGCTGGAGGACATGCGCGCGGCGGTGGCGCGCAACGCAGGGGCGGCGGAGCTGGAGGCTTCCGGCAATGTCACCGACAGAACCCTGCGGCCGATCGCCGAGACCGGGGTGGACTTCATCTCCATCGGCGCCCTGACCAAGGACTGCAAGGCGCTGGATCTCTCGATGCGGCTTTTGTAGGAGCCTGCTACGCAGGCGATCGCGCGCAGAGCGCGCTCCCACAGGATCGTGATCGCCTGCGTAGCAGGCTCCTACAAATGACGATCGCCCGTGTAACAGGCTCCTACGACAGCGAATCGGCGCTGACGATGACGCCGTTGTTGTCCGCGTAGACGAACTCCCCGGGCTGGATCGTCACCCCGCCCATGGACACCGGCACGTCGCGCTGGCCCATGCCGAGTTTTTCCGTCTTCAGCGGCGTGCAGCCCAGCGCCATCACCCCCAGCGCGGTAGCACCGATCTCGTCCACGTCGCGCACCGCGCCGTTAATCACCAACCCCGCCCAGCCGTTCTTCGCTGCCTCTTCGGCCAGCATGTCGCCGAGCAGCGCCCGGCGCAGCGAGCCGCCGCCATCGACGACGATCACCCGGCCCTCCCCCGGCTCGGCCACGCAGGCTTTCACCAGGGAGTTGTCCTCGTGGCACTTGATGGTCACCGCCGCGCCGCCGAACTGCTTTACCGCGCCGAAGCTGCGGAACTGCAACTCGATGGCACGGGCCTGCGGGTGGGCGTCGGTGAGGTCCGGCGTGGAGATGGTCGCCATCAGATCCACTCCTCCGGGTAGCCCTGCAGCACGCCGGCCGCACGGGCGGAACCGGCGTGGCCGGCGCAGCGCGGCAGGATCTGCCGCGCGTAGTGCAATGCGGTGGCGATCTTCGCGCTGTAGAACGGGTTGTCGCTGCCGGACTGCAACTGCTCCCGGGCCACCAGCGCGCCGCGCGCCAGCTGCCAGCCGCCGAACAGGTAGCCGGACTGCATGAGGTAGTCGAAGGACCCGCCCAGCGCGGTTTCGGGCTGGTTTTCAAGGGATTCCAGCATGAACTGTGTGCTCGCCTCCTGTTCCGCGAGCGCGGCTTCCAGGGCCGCGCCGATAGCAGCGAGACTTTCGTCACCGGCTGCGGCAAGGCTTTCCGCCGTCGCCTTCACATCCTCCAGCGCCGCCGCCATCGCACCGCCGCCGTCGCGGCCGAGCTTGCGCGCGACGAGGTCCGCTGCCTGGATGCCGTTGGTGCCCTCGTAGATCGGCGCGATGCGCGCGTCGCGCAGGAACTGCGCCGCGCCGGTCTCCTCCACGTAGCCCATGCCGCCGTGCACCTGCACGCCCTGGGAGGCCACCTCGCAGCCCAGTTCAGTACACCAGGCCTTGATGATCGGGATCATCAGGTCGATGCGCGCCTGGCGCTGCGCGCGCAGTTCCTCGGGGCCGCGGTGAGCCAGGTCCATGGTGATCGCCTCGGCGTAGGCCAGCGCGCGCATCGCCTCGGTCAGGGCCTTCATGTTCAGCAGCATGCGCTTCACGTCCGGGTGGCGGATGATCGGCACGCCGCCCTGCACCCGCTCGCGGGCGTAGGCGGTGGCCTGTTGCAGCGCGCCCTCGGCGATACCCAGGCCCTGCACGCCCACCTTCAGGCGCGCCTCGTTCATCATGGTGAACATGGCGGCCAGGCCGTTGTTCTCCTTGCCCAGCAGGTAGCCGACGGCGCCGCCGCCATCGCCGAATGCCATCACGCAGGTGGGGCTGGCGTGGATGCCCAGCTTGTGTTCGGTGGAGACCGGGTAGACGTCGTTGCGCTCGCCGATGCTGCCGTCGGCATTCACCAGGTACTTGGGCACGATGAACAGCGAGATGCCGCGGCTGCCTTCCGGCGCGTCCGGCAGCTTGGCCAGCACCAGGTGGATGATGTTCTCGGTGACCTCGTGGTCGCCCCAGGTGATGAAGATCTTCTGCCCGGTAATCAGGTAGTGGTCGCCCTCGGGCACTGCCCGCGCCTTCATCACGCCGAGGTCGGACCCGGCGCCGGACTCGGTCAGGTTCATGGTGCCCATCCACTGGCCGCTGTGCATTTTTTCCAGGTAGGTGGCCTTCTGCTCGTCGGTGCCGTGGGCGTGTATCGCCAGCGCGGCGCCGCTGCTCAGCATGGGTGCCAGCGCCAGGGACATGTTGGCGCTGTTCCACATCTCGTGGCCGGCGGTGCTGTAGATCTCCGGCAGGCCCTGGCCGCCGTAGTCGGGGTCGGAGGAGATGCCGATCCAGCCGCCCTCGCCCATTTGTTGCAGGGCGTCGGCAAAGCCTTCCGGGATATGGATGCGGCGATCGCTGCAGGTAGTGGGGTTGAGGTCGCCCTCGCGGCGTAGCGGCGACAGCACGCCGCCCGCCAGCTTGCCCGCCTCGTCGAGCAGCGCGGCGGTGAGCTCCGGGCCGACGCCGAGCTCGTCGAACCCGGGGAGTTCGCCGAGGGCGTCGCCGGCGCGGCACACCTCGTCGATCAGGAAGCCCATGTCCTCCAGGGGTGCGCGGTAGTTGCTCATAGTACCTCCGTTAACAGTTGTTCAATTGCCTCTGGCTTGCGGGCACATTTCAGGGGCGGGATCGCCTGCGTAGCAGGCTCCTACGTCCTGGCGCGGTGATCGCCTGCATAGCAGGCCTACGTAGGAGCCTGCTATGCAGGCGATTATTGCGCCAGAACAGGACCGCCCCCCGCCAGGAGCCCGCCATTGGCAATTCGGGCCGCCAGCGTATAATTCTCGTCAACAATGAACCAGATTTTTTACATTCACTTAGTGAATACAGGGAATCCATGAACCTCAACCGTATCGACCTCAACCTGCTGGTCTACCTCGATGCGCTGCTGCGCGAGCGCAACGTCACCCAGGCCGCGAACCAGCTCAACCTCAGCCAGCCCGCCATGAGCAACGGCCTGCGCCGGCTGCGGGAGCTGTTCGACGATCCGCTGCTGGTGCGCACCAGCGACGGCATGACGCCCACCGAGCGCGCCCTGGAACTGGAGCCGGTGGTGCGCGAGGTTCTCACCAATATCGAGCGGGCGGTGCAGCCGCGCTCGGAATTCGAGCCCGAGGAGGCGCGCCGGGTGTTCCGCGTAATGGCCAGCGACTATGCCGAGGCGACGCTGTTCCCCGCCGTGCTGGCGAAGCTGCGGGCGGTGGCCCCGGGTATTACGCTGGACATCATGACCCCGTCGGATGTGAGCTTCCTCGACGTGGAACGGGGCAAGATAGACATGGTGATCAACCGCTTCGACTCCATGCCCCAATCATTCCACCAGATTCTGCTGTGGAAAGACAGTTTCTCCTGCGTGCTCAACGCCGAGCACCCGATGCTCGAAGACTTCACCCTCGAAAATTACCTCGCCGCGGACCACGTCTGGGTGAGCAAGACCGGCATGGGCGTCGGCGTCGGCGTGAACCCGGACGACGTCCAGCGCCTGGGCTGGGTGGACGTGGCGCTGAACAAGCTGGGCAAGAAGCGGCAGATCCGCGTCTTCACCCGCCACTACCAGGCGGCCATGACCCTGGCCGAACTCAACGACCTGATCGTCACCCTGCCCACCCGCGCCGCCCGCCTCAAGCGCGACAACCCGCGGGTGGTGCTGCGCGACCCGCCGCTGGAAATCCCGCCGCTGGAACTGAAGATGGCCTGGAGCCCGCTGCTGCAGCACAACCCGGCGAATCGCTGGATACGCAAGCTGATCACCGACACCGCGCGGGAGTTGGACGGACAGGAGCCGACGCTTTAGAGTCAGATTCATATCGGGAATGGTCGCGATAATATCTATTAATTAGGTAAATTTTGCTCCGCTTCCCTAAAATGCAGGCGTCATTCCGGCCCGGCCGGACACCGCATCACAACACAGGAACACCAGCATGACCCAGCGAATCGCCGAGGGTGGCCTGCAGGTCGCCGCCGTCCTTCATCGCCTTCTGGAAGAGGAGATCGCGCCCGGTACGGGTGTCCAGCCTGCCGCCTTCTGGTCCGCGCTCGAGGCCATCGTCGAGGACTTCGGCCCGCGCAACCGCGAGCTGCTGGCGGTGCGCGACGACATGCAGGCGAAGATCGACGGCTGGCACAGGGAACACCCCGGCGCCGGCTACGACCACGCGGCCTACAAGGCCTTCCTCGAGGAGATCGGCTACCTGCTGCCGGAACCGGGTGATTTCAGTGTCACCACGCAGAACGTCGACCCGGAAGTCGCCACCCTGGCCGGCCCGCAGCTGGTGGTGCCGGTGATGAACGCGCGCTACGCGCTGAACGCCGCCAACGCCCGCTGGGGCAGCCTCTACGATGCGTTGTACGGCACCGACGCGATCCCCGAAAGCGACGGCGCCGGGCGCGCCGGCGCCTACAACCCGGCGCGCGGCGCGAAGGTCATCGCCTACGCCCGTGCCCTGCTGGACAGCCACTGCGCGCTGGAGCGCGGCAGTCACCGCGACGCCACCGGCTACGCGGTTCGCGACGGCAGGCTCGAAGTCACGCTGGCGAGCGGCGATACAGTCGCGCTGGCGCAGCCCGCGCAGTTCGCAGGCTTCACCGGCGACCCCGCCGCTCCCGCGGCCGTACTGCTGCGCCACCACGGACTGCACCTGGAAATCCGCATCGACCGCGATCACCCGGTGGGCTCCACCGACGCGGCCGGTGTCGCCGACCTGGTACTGGAGTCCGCGCTCACCACCATCCAGGACTGCGAGGATTCCGTCGCCGCGGTGGACGCGGACGACAAGGCGCTGGTCTACCGCAACTGGCTGGGCCTGATGCGCGGCGACCTCGCCGACAGCTTCGACAAGGGCGGCAAGACCGTCACCCGCACCCTGGCCGCGGACCGCGAGTACACCGCCGCCGACGGCAGCCGCCTGGTCCTGCCCGGCCGCAGCCTGATGTTCGTGCGCAACGTCGGCCACCTGATGACCAACGAGGCGATCCTCGACAGCGACGGCAAGGAAATCCCCGAGGGCATCATGGACGGCATGTTCACCGCGCTGATCGCCCTGCACGACCTGAACAAGGGCGCCGACCAGCCGCGCAACTCGCGCTGCGGCAGCGTGTACATCGTGAAGCCGAAGATGCACGGCCCCGAGGAAGTCGCCTTTACCTGCCAGCTGTTCGACCGCATCGAGGATGCGCTGGGCCTGGCGCGCCACACCCTGAAGGTCGGCATCATGGACGAGGAGCGGCGCACCACGGTCAACCTCAAGGCCTGCATCCGCGAGGCCCGCGAACGCCTGGTGTTCATCAACACCGGCTTCCTCGACCGCACCGGCGACGAGATCCACACCAGCATGGAAGCCGGCGCCATGACGCCCAAGGGTGCGATGAAACAGGAGGCGTGGATCAATGCCTATGAGGACTGGAACGTCGACACCGGCCTCGCCTGCGGCCTGCCCGGCAAGGCGCAGATCGGCAAGGGCATGTGGGCCATGCCCGACCTGATGGCGCAGATGCTGGAGAACAAGGTCGGTCACCCGCTCGCGGGCGCCAGCACCGCCTGGGTGCCCTCGCCCACCGCGGCCACCCTGCACGCCATCCACTACCACCAGGTCGATGTCGCCGAGCGGCAAAACGAACTGCGTACGCGCGAGTTCGCCTCACTGGACGACATCCTCAGCATTCCGCTGAAGGGCGCCGAGGGGCTTTCCCCCGAGGACATCCAGCGCGAGCTGGACAACAACGCCCAGGGCATCCTCGGCTACGTGGTGCGCTGGATCGACCAGGGCGTGGGCTGCTCCAAGGTGCCCGATATCCACAACGTCGGCCTGATGGAGGACCGCGCCACCCTGCGCATCTCCAGCCAGCACCTGGCCAACTGGCTGCGCCACGGCGTGTGCAGCGAGGCGCAGGTGAGGAAAACCCTGGAACACATGGCGGGTATCGTCGACGCGCAGAACGCCGGCGACCCGGCCTACCGCAACATGGCGCCGGGCTTCGACGACAGCGTCGCCTTCCAGGCGGCCTGCGACCTGGTGTTCCTCGGCGGCGAACAGCCCAACGGCTACACCGAGCCGGTACTGCACGCGCGGCGCCGTGAGGCCAAGGCAAAGTACAGCTGAGCCGCCATACAGGCTATGATGCCCCGATAATCGACGCTCCGGTCGCTCACCCGGCCGGAGCGCGGGACGGCGATACACGCATAACAAGGGGCAGCGGTGACAGGGGCGGGGGAACACAGGACCTTCCTGCGGGATATCCAGGGACTGCGCGCTGTCGCGGTCACGCTGGTGGTGCTGGCGCACGCCGGGGTGCCGGGATTGCAGGGCGGCTTCGTCGGCGTCGATATCTTCTTCGTACTTTCCGGCTACCTTATCACCGGCCTGCTGACCACGGAGCTCGTCTCCAGCGGCAGGATCGGCCTCGCAGGCTTTTACGCCCGCCGCCTGAAGCGCCTGCTGCCCGCGCTGCTGGCCATGCTGGTGGGCAGCGGCGCAGCGGCCCTGTACCTGCTTTCGGGCGAGGAAGCCTATGCGCTGACCCGGTCGCTGCTCTTCGCCCTGACCTGGACCAGCAACCTCTTTTTCACCTTTCGCCAGATCGACTACTTCGACGAGCAGCAGAACCAGGACCTGTTCCTGCACACCTGGTCGCTGGGCGTCGAAGAGCAGTTCTACCTATTCTGGCCGCTGCTACTACTGGGTTTTTACGCGATCGGCCGCCGCCTCGCCAGGCCGGACCGCCAGCCGCTGGCCGTGCTCGGCTTGCTGGTGCTGGCGGGACTGGCCAGCTGGCTGCCCGCACTCTGGCTGACTTACAGCCACCCCATGGCGGCTTACTACCAGATGCCGACCCGCATCTGGCAGTTCGCCCTCGGCGCCTGCACGTGGCTGGCCGCGAGCGGCGGCGCGGGCACACTCGCGCAGAAACTTCCCCGCCGGGGCGCCCGCGCAGCCGGGCTGGCGATGATCGGCGCGGCGGCGCTGCTGATACACCGGGACCAGGCCTACCCCGGATTCTGGGCACTGCTGCCGTCCGCGGGTGCGGCGCTGGTCCTGTATTCGGTCAACCCGGCCCGCGCCGGCAAACTACTGGCCAGTACGCCCATGGTGTGGCTGGGCGATCGCTCCTACTCCTGGTACCTGTGGCACTGGCCGGTGCTGGTCCTGGCCGCGCATGTGAACCTTCCGGATACCCTGCCCGTCACCGCCGCGCTGGTGCTGCTGTCGCTGGCTATCGCCAGTATTTCCTACCGGCTGATCGAGCTGCCGTTCTGGCGCGGGCGCCTGAGTCGCTTCAGGCCTTCCCGGGTGATCTTCGCTTCACTGGTGGCCATGGCGCTCGTGGCGAATGGCAGCATGGTGGTACTGGCGAAGGTTGGCACTGAAGACCGCAGCCAGCAATCGGAGCTGCTGTTCCAGGCGAGCAGGGACACCCCGCGCATCTATGCCGACAACTGCGACAGCTGGTACACCAGCGCAGAAGTGAAACCCTGCGAGTACCAGGCAGCGGGCTACACGAAGACTGTCGCGCTGATAGGCGACAGCGCGCTGGGGCAGTGGTATTCGCTGTTCGCCGCACTCTACCCCCAGCCCGAATGGCGCATGATCGTACTGACCAAGTCCGCCTGCCCGATGGTGGATGAAGACTATTTCTACGAGAAGATTCGCCGGGAATACCTGGTCTGCTCGCAGTGGCGCGAGCGGGCCCTCAGGTACCTCGACACGGAAAAACCCGATGTCATCGTCGCCGGCAGTGCGGTCTACCCCAATTTCAGCAAGGCGCAGTGGATCGAAGGCAGCGAGCGGATATTCCGGCAACTCGCCGCGACCGCGAAAGCCGTGGTCGTCGTCGCCGCCAGCCCGGACCTGCAATTCAACGGCCCCTCGTGCCTGCTGAGAAGCCTGCGGCGCCAACCGGAAGGCTTTCCGCTGTTCCGCCTGGCCAGCGCGTGCTCGTCAACGGAAGGCGTTGCCGAAGCGACGCAGACACGGGATTACCTGGCCACCGCTGCACAGCGGGTTGGCGGTATCAGCCTGCTGGACCTGACCAGGATGATCTGCCCCGGCGGCGTCTGCAGCGCGGTATCCGCCGATGGCAGCGTGGTCTACCGCGACGCCCATCACATCACCGACAGGTTTGCCCGCAGCCTCGCGCCGCAGGTCGGGCCGATGCTACCGCGCGTTAACTGAGGAGACAGCCGGCGGCGAGCCGACTAGTCCTCGACCGAACCGTCGATGTCGGAATCCTTGTACTGCAGGTTGGTCAACTGCTCGGCGAGCAGGCCGATCAGGAAGATGATCATGCCGCTGAGGATCAACAGCGTGCTCATGTTGGTGAAACGCAGGCTGCCGGAGGTGAGGTTGGCGATGATGTAATTGAGCACGCCCAGCATGCCGACCAGCACCGACGCCGGAAAATACACCTTCAGCGGGGAGTACAGCGTACCGATCTTGAAAATGATCAGGAAAAAACGCACGCCGTCGCGGAGCAGGTTGATATGGCTCTTGCCCAGGCGATCGGCGACCTGGATCGGCACGAAACCCACCGAGTACCCGGCGCGGAAGAACGCCATGGTCGAGGTGGTGGGGTAGCTGAAGCCGTTCGGCAGCAGGTAGAGGAAGCTCAGGAATTTGCGCCGGTTCACCACGCGAAAGCCGGAGGTGAGGTCGTCGATCCGCCGGTTGACCATCCAGCTCGCCAGTTTGTTGTACAGGCTGTTGGCGCTCCAGCGCGCAACACTCGCCTGGGATTCCAGCCCGCTGCGGGCGCCGACCACCATGTCGTAGCCCTCCCCCACCTTGTCCAGCAGGCGCTCGATATCCGCGGGGTTGTGCTGGCCGTCGCCATCCATGAAGACGATAAAGTCGCCAGTGGCCGCGCGCGCGCCGGACTTGATCGCCGCTCCGTTGCCCTTGCTGTACGGGTGCGTCACGACTTTCACCCCGAATCGCTCGCAGACCGCCACCGTGCCGTCGCCGGAGCCGTCGTTGACCACTATCACCTCCGCCTCCGGATACTGCTCGCGCAGTGTCGGCAGCGTGACGGCGAGCCCCTGTTCTTCGTCTTTTGCGGGTATCACGATGGAAAAATTCAAACTTATCCCTCCGGGTACAGAGCGAGCGTATCGCGCTCGCCGCGAGACAGTTTCCCTGCATCGCGCAGTGCTTTCAACTGCACGATCAGGCTTTTGCGTTCGTCCTCACGACCGAGTGCAGAGACGAAGTGCAACTGCATCAGCAGTTCGCGATGACGGCCGGGCAGGAGCGCCAGCGACCGCGCGGTATACGCATAGGCATCCTCCCAGCGCTGCTGTGCGTTCGACAGCATTGCCAGCGCGGTGAATACATTCGCGGAGGCCAGGCTGGTGTCAAAGCGCTGCAGGTAGAGTGAATGCAGGTGATCGAGGAACCCGTTCCAGTCAAAGTCAGGGCATCGGTTCTCCTGCTGCAGTTGGATCACCACGCTGATGGTCGCCACATCGCCCAGGGGGCGCCCGGGCTCGACACGACCGAGTTCGCTGTATTGTGAATACGAGAGCGGCTTTCCGGCGATGCAGGCGAGCGCGATGTTGCGCATGATGTAATCGCCGTGATGCTCGTCGCCCGCCGCGGGATTGGCCAGCGCAGCGGTGTAGGCCCTGCCGGAATACTCCAGCGCCGCGTCAACCGCTCCCACCGTCGCCAGTTGTGTGGCCATGCCGCGACTCGCCCGCGCCGAATCCGGATGGGCATTGCTCTGCTGCATCGCCAGCAGCGGCGCGGAGGACCAGACCTGTACCTGGGAACTGGTCAGGCTCGCCACCCAGGCCAGGGCGAAAACCAGCCAGGCCAGCAGGGGCTTGCCGACTTCCCGCCAGCGCTCCGCGAGGCCGGCATACAGGGCCATCGGCAGCAGCGCCAGGCCCACGCCCGGCAGGTAGTTGCGGTGTTCGAAGTACAGTTCCAGCGGCCACACGCTGGATTCGAGACTCTGTCCGGCAAGGAAGAACAGCGGGCCGAGCGCGAGGCGCCGGGCGAAGGGCCAGCGCCAGGCCAGCGCGATCGACGCGAGTAGCGCAAACCAGGCGAGCAGGGCCGGCAGGGTCGTCGCTGGGTGCCGCAGGGAGGTGGACACCGTGTAATCGTCGTGGAAGATGCTCATCCGCGCGACATCGGGCCAGTAGAACTGCGCAACGTAGTCCCAGAGAATTCGCGGCTCGGTCAGCAGGCGCTGTTCCAGGGTGAATTCCCGGCTCGTGTACATGGTCGTCAGCTTGCCCCAGTACAACAGCAGCAGTACTCCCACCGCGAGTGCGCCGCCGCAAATGGCAATCCAGGTGAACCGGCGCAGCCAGTGGATGGTACGGCCCTGGTCATCCCTGAACTGCAGCCAGCAGGCTTCCAGCAACAGCAGCAGCGGCAGCGTTACCAGGGCGTTTTCCTTGGAAAACAGGCCCGCGGCGAAGGCGAGGATCGCCAGCAGCAGGTAGCGGTGTCGTGGTGTGCGCGCGGCGAGGCTGCGCCGCCAGTACAGGTAGCTGATCAGCGCAAGCAGGCAGAACAGCGCAGCCAGTTGCGCCATGCGCTGCACCAGGTAGAGCACGGTGCTGACCTGCAGCGGTGTCAGCAGCCAGAAGCCGGCAAACAGGATCGCAGCCGTCGCCCGCAGGGGCGTGCCGTGTGCCGCCAGCAGCAGGTAGAAGAACCACGCGACGCAGGTACCGGTAAGCAGGTGTATCACGATATTCACGCGCTTGGCCGAGGCGACGCCGCCCGCGCCCAGCAACTGCTCGCCGACGAAACTGGCTATGGAAACGCTGCGCCCCAGCGGGCCCGAGCTGTCGCCAAGCACGTAGTCCCAGGCCTCCTCCGGTGCCTGCTTGAGGTATTCGAGCCGCTCCAGGCTGCTGTAGTCGTCGAGCATCGCCGGGCCGCGCACGCCGGGCGAGTACAACCAGTACGTCACCGCCAGCATCGCGACGCCCAGCGCGAACACCGCGACCCGATACAGCAACGCCGGGCCGTTCACGGGGCAACCCCGGTTTTGCCTGCGGTCACCTGCGCGCCGGCGCTGCCGCCCTCGGGCAGTACAAACAGGCGGCGCATTACGCCCAGTTGCTGCCTGGACGAATCGTCGCCCAGCCACTGCTTGATGGTGAGATACACCCCGGCTGCATCGCGCTGGTTGGCGTATTCCACCAGCAGTTGCTCATAGACTTGCTTGTCGTTGGGCCATTTTTCATGGGCATCCTGCAGGAATGCGAGCCGCTGTTCAGGCGTCATGCCGTTGGCCTTGAGGTAGCGGTAGCGCAACATCGCCAGGTAGATGCTGCGGGGATAGCGGCCCTGCAGAGTATCCATGAGCCCGAGAAATTCCTGCCGGGAAGCCTTGCAGGCATGCGCCTCGAAGCATTCGAGCAGCGCATCCAGCGCCGAGATGTCCGACGCCTGCAGGCGACGGTCCTTTGCGAGTGCCTGCAGGATGGCGAACCAGTCGTTGTACTGCTGCAGGTCGGGAAAATTGTACTGGTCGAGGTAGTACAGCATGACGATGGCGGCCATATCGCGCGGGTCTTTCTGGTACATCAACTCGAAGTGATGGCGCGCCTGGATGAGATAGTTGCCCAGTTCCTCATTGCTCTCCCCGCGGCGCAGGGCCCTGCTGTGCTCGCGCAGGTATTCGTGGGCGAGGAAGAATTGCGAGCGGGCGGAATCCGGGTGATTTTCCGCGTTTACGATGCTCAGGCGAAAGGGGTCGCTCCAGCTGAAGACGCGCAGGAACAACAGCGTGCAGCACACGGCCAGTACCGCGAATACCGGCACCGCGGGCCGCACCACCCGAATCCCGGGAAACAACGCGGCGGCCATCGCGGCGAGGAGAATAACCAGGCCGACACTGGGCAGGTAATTGCGGTGCTCGTACACCATCTCCAGTGGCCATATGCTGGATTCCATGGACTGGCCGACCAGGTAGAACAGTACGGCGAACAGGAGCAGCGGCTGAGCGCGCCGCAACAGCAGGGACACGGCGATCACCGCAACCCACGCAACACCGGAAAGCAGCGTCGTCACCGGATGCAACCAGCCTTTGGATAGCGGGATATCGTCGTGCTGGAATCCCATCGAATTGATGTCCGGGTAAACGATCCAGCCGATGTACTGCCACAGCAGGCGCAACTGCGTGAGCAGGCGCTCCGTCAGCGTGAACTCCCTGCCGGGATAGGAACTGAGCAGGATGCCCGGCGAAAGCCACAGCACCAGCCCCACCAGGACCAGCGGCGCCAGCAGCGCCGCCCAGCCCAGGCGACGCAACCAGGGAATCTCCCGGCCGGCCCACTGGCCGCGAAACAGGCTGACCTCCAGCACGGGAACCAGCCATACCAGCAGGACGCCGTTTTCCTTGGACAACGTGGCGAGCAGCGTCAACAGCGCCAGCCACAGCACAACCCCGGCGACCTCGCCGACACCGGCGCCGCGTCGCGCCCAGAGCTCGCGGTACCGCATGAACAGCAGCAGGCCGGCGAGCATGAACAGCGCCGCCAGTCCGGTCATGCGCTGCACGGCGTAGAGAACCGTGGATACCTGCAACGGTGCCAGCAGCCACAGCGCGGCAGCCAGCAGGGCTGTCCAGTTGAGCGCGCTGCCGCCGAGAGGACCGCCTGCCCTTGCCAGCACGGCGCGCGCAAAGCCAAACACAAGCACGCCACAGGCGAGGTGGACGAGCAGGTTCACCGATTTGATGGGAAAGGCCCGGATGCTGCCGGAGATCACCGCATTGGCGGTAAAACTGAGCATGGCCAGCGGGCGGTGCAGCGGCCCGGAGTTGGAACTGAAACTGGCGGTGCGCCAGTCGTCGGCCTCGCTGCCGTCGATGCGCAGGGAGTGATTCGCGGTGAGTGCGGGTCCGTCGTCGAAGAAAAACGGCCCGCCGAGTCCAGGTGCGTAGAGGATGCCCGTCAGCAGGAGCAGTAGCAACAGCGAAACGACATGGGCTCTAGACAAGGAAGGAGGCATCAATCCGCCTGACTCGAAGTTGGCGAACAATCTAGCATAAAAAAAGCCCGGCCTAGGCCGGGCTTTTTGCCATTTCGTAAGTTTTACGGACGGCAGTTTGAAGGCAGGTACTTGGTCGGGATCAGGGTGATCGTGGCAGTACCGTAGACGCCAGCTTCAGACTTACACTTCCACTGCAGCGTGCTGCCCTGGCCGGTGAAGCCAGACAGGCCGAAGCCGTAGGGGTTAGCAGGCGCCGCGCCGGGGATGATGTTCGGCTGCAGCGTGGCTACGACGTAAGGCAGGCCAGCGGTGATGGTTGAATCGTACACCATGGAAGCGACGATCTCCTTGTCCGGGTTGGTCAGGATACCGGCCTGGCTTGAGTTGTTCGGCATGTGGTTGTTGGTTGCGTAGAATTCCGCAATAGAAGTCTTGGCTTCGGCCAGTGCGGCCAGCGGCTCAGACATCTTTGAACGGACGATGTAGTCCTGGTAAGCCGGCAGCGCGATGGCGGCCAGGATGCCGACGATCGCGATAACGATCATCAGTTCGATCAGGGTGAAACCCTTTTGCAGTTGCTTTTTCATGTTCCCTACTCCATGTCACTCTTCTGGTTTTGTGGGACCGCGTCACCCGGAAGCGAACCGGTTCCGTCAGTCTGCACGAGGAGTAGTGCAGGGAGCGGGCCAACTTTGTAAAAAAATCGATAAATTTCCACTTATTCCTTTATATTCAACAAGTTAAAGATAACACCCGGGAACGGCGCTCTACCAGGACAGGATCGGCGACCCGGCTGGGCTTCGGCACAAACTGACAAAAATTGTCAATCACTGCCATTCCACTCACTGGCCGAGCCCGGCATCGCGACCCCGATCCACACGCGCCGCCGGCGACCGGGTAGCAGACAGACAGGCGGGCGTATTAAGGAAGCCGTACCGGCACATGCGCAACATCACAAAAACACGAGATTTCCGCATTCTCTTCCGGGCAAACCCTATGCCCCGGAGTACCCCAATGTTTATACTGAGGCGAATCAGGGAGTTACGTAACGCACTTTTATTCCCCCTGAAACGAGTCTGACATTCCGATGAACGACAAAGGTATTGGACAACTCAGCGGGCTGGCGGGACGCCTGGTCGCAGAGGGATTGATCTCCGCGGAGGACGCTGTCGAGGCACAGCGTGAGGCCTCCATGGAGCGCATGCCGCTGGTGACTTACCTGGTGCAGAAGAAGGGCGTGAACAGCACGCGCCTGGCATCGGTGGCGTCACAGGAATTCGGCGTGCCGCAATTTGATATCAGCGCCTTCGACCTGTCGGTGATGCCCGCGGGGCTGGTCAAGCCGGAACTGGTCGCGAAACACCACGCGATTCCCCTGTTCAAGCGCGGCAACCGCCTGTTTATCGCGGTATCCGACCCGACCAACCTGGCCGCGCTGGACGAGATCAAGTTTCACACCGGCATCAATACAGACGCGGTGCTGGTTGAGGACAACGCCCTTTCCAAGCTGATCCAGTCCTGGAGCGATGCCCAGGATACCCTCAGCGATGGCCTGGCCGACCTGGAATCCGAGGACCTCGAGAACCTCGATATCTCGACGGGCGAGGCTTCGGAATCCGAAGACGGCAACGACGCGGTGGACGAAACGCCCATCGTGCGCTTCATCAACAAGGTGCTGATCGACGCCATCCGCCAGGGCGCCTCGGACATTCACTTCGAGCCCTACGAGCACGACTACCGCGTGCGCTTCCGCACCGACGGCGTGCTGCGCGAGGTGATACGCCCGCCGCGCAACCTGTCCAGCCGGTTGGCGGCGCGCCTCAAGGTCATGTCGCAGATGGACATCTCCGAGCGCCGGGTGCCGCAGGACGGGCGCATACAGATGAAGCTCTCGCGCAACCGCGCCATCGACTTTCGTGTGAACACCCTGCCGACCCTGTTCGGCGAGAAGATCGTACTGCGTATTCTCGACCCGACCAGCGCGCAGATGGGTATCGACGCCCTGGGCTACGAGGAAAGCCAGAAGGCGATGTACATGAAGGCGCTCAACCAGCCCCAGGGCATGATCCTGGTGACCGGCCCCACCGGTTCCGGTAAAACGGTTTCGCTGTACACCGGCCTCAACATCCTCAACACGCCGGAGCGCAACATCTCCACCGCGGAAGACCCGGTGGAAATCAACCTCACGGGCATCAACCAGGTCCACGTCAACCCGAAGGTCGGCCTGAACTTCGCCGAGGCCCTGCGCTCCTTCCTGCGCCAGGACCCGGACGTGATCATGGTGGGTGAGATTCGCGACCTGGAAACCGCCGAGATCGCCATCAAGGCGGCGCAAACCGGTCACCTTGTACTGTCCACCCTGCACACCAACAGCGCGGCTGAAACCATTACCCGCCTGCTGAACATGGGCGTGCCCGCGTTCAACGTGGCGACCTCGGTGGACCTGATCATCGCCCAGCGCCTGGCGCGCCGGCTGTGCAAGGAGTGTGCGGAGCCGGCCGACCTGCCCCACGATGTGCTGATACACGAGGGTTTTACCGAGGAACTGCTGCAGGGTGCGACGATACGCAAGCCGGTGGGCTGCAACGCCTGCATCGACGGTTACAAGGGGCGGGTAGGTATTTACGAAGTCGTGCGCATCACGCCGAAGATGGCGACGCTGATCATGGAAGAGGGCAACTCGCTGCAAATTCAGGATGCGGCGACAGCGGAGGGTTTCGCGACCCTGCGCCAGTCGGCGCTGCTCAAGGTTTCGCAAGGCGTCACTTCCCTGGAAGAAGCGAACCGTATAACAGTCGATTAAAAAATAAAGCCAGGGCACAGAAACAGGGGCATCGGAGAGTATGGCAACGGCAACAGGGAACGACGTATTCACCTGGAGCGGCACGGATAAAAACGGCCGCACCTCCAAGGGAGAAATTTCCGCCAGCAGCACTGCCATGGCCAAGGCGCAGCTGCGCCGCCAGGGAATTGTCCCCAAAACCGTAAAGAAAAAAGCCAAGCCGCTGTTCGGCGGGGGCAAGGGCAAACCGATCAAGCCCGCAGATATCGCCCTGTTCACCCGGCAACTGGCCACCATGATGAAAGCCGGTGTACCGCTGGTGCAGAGTTTCGATATCGTTATCGACGGCCTCGAAAAACCGCGCATGCGCGAGATGATCGCCGACATCCGCACCGAGGTTGCCTCCGGCACCGGCCTCGCGCCCTCGCTGCAAAAGTACCCGCGCCACTTCGACGACCTGTTCTGCTCACTGATCGCCTCCGGTGAAGATTCCGGTACCCTGGAGGTCATGCTGGATCGCGTGGCCACCTACAAGGAAAAGACCGAGGCCCTGAAGGCCAAGATTCGCAAGGCTATGACCTATCCTATCGTGGTAATCGTCATCGCCGTCGTGGTCACGCTGATCCTGCTGATCAAGGTAATCCCGGTATTCGCCAAGACTTTCCAGAACTTCGGTTCGGACCTGCCGGCGTTCACCAAGTTTGTCCTGGAGATTTCCTATTTCGTGCAGGATTACTGGTGGATAGGGCTATTGGGGATAGCGGCGGCCATATTTACCTTCCGCGAAGTAAAGCATCGCTCGGTGCGCTTCTCCGAGTGGCTTGACCAGATGGCCCTGAAAGCACCGGTAGTCGGCGGCATCGTCCACGACGCCGTCGTCGCCCGCTTTTCGCGCACGCTTTCCACCACCTTCGCTGCGGGTGTCCCACTGGTGGACGCGCTGGACTCCACTGCAGGCGCCGCAGGCAACTCGGTCTATGCCAAGGCGATCCGGCAGATCCGCGACGATGTCACCACCGGTACCACCCTGTACAACTCCATCAAGACCACCGGCCTGTTCCCGAACATGCTGTTGCAGATGGTCTCCATCGGTGAGGAATCCGGTGCCCTCGACGACATGCTGAGCAAGGTCGCCGACCACTACGAAGCCGCGGTGGACGACGCCGTCGACAACCTCAGCACGCTGATCGAGCCGATGATCATGTCCATCCTCGGCGTACTGGTGGGCGGCCTGATGATCGCCATGTACCTGCCGATCTTCATGCTGGGTTCGGTCATCTAGGGCCTGCCGGCAAACAGTGTCCCCGCTTTCCGTGATCGACGCGCTGGCCCAGCACAGCTGGTTGCTGGGTTTCTCCCTGTTGATGTTCGGCCTGATCGTCGGCAGCTTCCTCAATGTGGTCATCTACCGCCTGCCGGTGATGATGGAGAGCCAGTGGCGGCGCGACTGTTGCGAGCTGCTGGAGCTGACCCCGGAGCGCGCGGAGCCGTCGCTCACCCTGGCGACGCCCAACTCGCACTGCCCCGCCTGCCACGCGCCGATCCGCGCATGGCAGAACATCCCGGTCGTGAGTTACCTGCTGCTGCGCGGGCGCTGCGCCAACTGCAGCGTATCCATTTCGCCGCGCTATCCCATCATCGAGATGGTCACCGGGCTGATGACCCTCTGCCTTGGCTTCCACTTCGAGGTGTCCGCGGCCCTGCTGGGCGCCATGCTGCTCACCTGGACCCTGATCTCGCTGACCATGATCGACTTCGATCACCAGTTGCTGCCGGACGACCTCACCCTGCCCCTGCTGTGGCTGGGCCTGGCCTTCAATCTCGGCGGCACCTATGTGCCGCTGCAGGACGCGGTGATCGGCGCCATGGCGGGGTACCTCAGCCTGTGGCTGGTGTACTGGGCGTTCAAGCTCGCCACCGGCAAAGAGGGCATGGGCTACGGCGATTTCAAGCTGCTCGCGGCGCTGGGCGCCTGGCTGGGCTGGCAGGCGCTGCCGGTGATCGTGCTGCTCTCCTCGGTGGTCGGCGCGCTGGTCGGCGTGGTGCTGATGATCGCCAGGCGGCGCGGCAAGGACGTGCCCATGCCCTTCGGTCCCTACCTGGCGGCGGCGGGCTGGCTCGCCCTGCTCTGGGGTAACGACATCACCCAGGCCTACCTGCGCGGCTCAGGCCTCGCCGGGCAATGAGCCTGGTCGTCGGCATCACCGGCGGTATCGGCAGCGGCAAGTCGGCGCTGACCGAACGCTTCGCCGCCCGCGGCATTACGGTAGTGGATGCGGACCTCGCCTCCCGCGTGGTGGTGGAACCCGGCCGTCCGGCACTGGCTGCCATCGCCGGGCACTTCGGCGAGGATATCCTGCAAGCGGACGGCAGCCTGGATCGCGCCGCCCTGCGCAAACTGGTGTTTGCCGACCCTGCCGAGCGCCGCTGGCTGGAGGCCCTGACCCACCCCCTGATCGGCGCGGAGATCCGCGCCCAGCTGGCCGCGGCGGATTCGCCCTACAGTATCCTGGTCTCGCCCCTGCTGCTGGAATCCAGCCAGCGGGAGCTGGCGGACGTGATAGTGGTGGTAGACGTGCCGGAGGAAGTGCAATTGGCGCGCACCGTGGCCAGGGACGCCAACGACGAGGCCCAGGTGCGCCGGATCATGGCGGCACAGATGCCGCGCCAGCAGCGGCTGGCGGGGGCGGATATCGTGGTCGACAATACGCGGCCGCTGGATGAGCTCGACGAAGTCGTCGAGGAACTGCACCGCGAATTCCTGGCCCGCGCCGAATCGCACCTGTAGGAGCCCGCGTAGCGGGCTTCTACAGTGGTAACGACTCGATCGCGTCGATGATGGGGAGGTTGGCGGCGGGAAATTCGTACTGGCGCAACTGCCCCACCGGCACCCAGGCCATCGGCTGGCCCTCCAGCCCCTGCGGCTGGCCGCTGAACTCCCACACCACGTGTATATCCAGCAGCACGCGCTTGTCGCCGTAATCGTGGTGCACTTCCAGTAGCGGCGTGCTGCGCTCGGGCTGGATACCGAGTTCCTCGTGCAACTCCCGGCCCAGCGCCGCTTCCAGCGCCTCGCCCGGCTCCAGCTTGCCGCCGGGAAATTCCCACAGCCCGCCCTGGTGCGCATCGTCCGCCCGGCGGGTGATCAAGACCTGGCGTTCGGCGTCGAGGATGACCGCCACCGCGACGTGCACCACGCGCATCTCAGGTGCGGTACTCGGCGTTGATCTTCACGTAGTCGTAGGAGAAATCCGTGGTCCAGACCTGCGCCGCGGCCTCGCCGCGCCCCAGTTCGATGCGGATGGTGATCTCCTCCGGCGCCATCGCCGCCACGCCCTGGTCCTCGGTGTAGCCGCTGGCGCGGCAGCCGTTCTCGGCGATCAGCACGTCGTTGAGGTAGACGCCCACGAGACTGACATCGAGGTCTTCCAGCCCGGCCCGGCCGATGGCCGCCAGCAGGCGCCCCCAGTTGGGGTCGGAGGCGAACAGCGCGGTCTTTACCAGCGGTGAGTGGGCGATGGTGAATGCGACGTCCAGGCACTCGCGCTCGGTGCGCCCGCCATTGACCGCCACGGTGACGAACTTGGTGGCGCCCTCGCCGTCGCGCACCAGCGCCTGCGCCAGGCCGACACACACGGTCTCCACCGCCTCGGCCAGCGCCTCAAACAGCGCTGAACCAGTATCGGTAAGCGGCTCGTTGCCCGCGGCGCCGGTGGCCACCAGCACACAGGCGTCGTTGGTCGAGGTATCGCCGTCCACCGTGGCGCGGTTGAAGGACATGTCCGCCGCCTGCGAGATGATCTTCTGCAGGGTCGCGGTTTCCACCGCCATGTCAGTCGCCACATAGCCGAGCATGGTGGCCATGTTCGGCCGGATCATGCCCGCGCCCTTGGCGATGCCGGTGACGACGTAGTCGCGGCCCTCGCAGCTGAATTGCACGGACAGGCCCTTGGGCCGGGTGTCGGTGGTCATGATGCCGCTGGCGGCATCCGCCCAGCCGTCCGGGGTGAGTGCTTCCAGCGCCGCGGGGAGCGCGTCGAGAATCTTCGCCACCGGCAGGGGCTCGCCGATGACACCGGTGGAAAACGGCAGCACCGCACTGGCTTCCACGCCCGTCGCCTGCGCCAGCGCCTCGCAGCAGGCCTTCGCGTCCGCCAGTCCGCGCTCGCCGGTGCCGGCGTTGGCGTTGCCGGTGTTCACCAGCAGGTAGCGCGGCTGCCCGGCGCTCTCGGCCAGGTGCGTCTTCGCGATGGTCACCGGCGCGGCGCAGAAGGCGTTCAGCGTGAATACGCCGGCGCAGCGCGCACCCGGCGCCAGTTCCATCACCACGATGTCGCGGCGCCCCGGCTTCTTGATGCCCGCGCTGGCAACCGCCAGCCGCAGCCCCGGTACCGGCGCCAGTGCCGGCAGTGTGTCCTCGCCTACCGCCATGTCAGCCGCTCCGCCTCAGAGTTTGCCGTGGCACTGCTTGTATTTCTTGCCGCTGCCGCAGGGGCAGGGATCGTTGCGCCCGACCTTGGGCTGCTCGCGCACGAAGGTCTCCGGCATCGGCGCCGGCTCCGGCGGCTGCTCCGCCGCCTCCGGTGCCAGGCCGGTTGCCTCGGCGTGCTGGAAGGCCAGCCGCTCGCGCTCGGCCGCCTCGCGGCGGCGCTGTTCCATCAGCTCGGCCTCGTCCGGGCGCGCCACCTGTACATGGCTGAGGAAGCGGATCACCTCGGTCTTGAGGTTGGTGAGCAGTTCCTGGAACAGCTCGAAGGACTCGCGCTTGTACTCCTGCTTGGGGTTCTTCTGCGCGTAGGCGCGCAGGTGGATACCCTGGCGCAGGTGGTCCATGGTCGCCAGGTGTTCCTTCCACAGGGTGTCCAGTACCTGCAGCATGATCTGCTTCTCGATCTTGCGCATGTCCGGGCCGACCAGCTCGCACTTGGCGTCGTAGCTGGCCTGCAAGGCCTCGAGGATGCGCCCGCGCAGGGACTCCTCGTGCAGGTTCTTGTCCTCATCCAGCCACTGGCGCACCGGTACGGACAGCGCGAACTCCGCCTCGAGCATTTTCTCCAGGCCCGGAACGTCCCACTGCTCCTCCACGCTCAGCGGCGGGATGTAGCCGTTGATCGCCTCGTTGAGGACGTCCTCGCGGATCGCGGTGATGGTCTCGGAGATATCGCCCTCGGTGAGCAGTTCGTTGCGCTGCTGGTAGATGACCTGGCGCTGGTCGTTGGCGACGTCGTCGTATTCCAGCAGTTGCTTGCGGATATCGAAGTTGCGGCCCTCGACCTTGCGCTGGGCTTTCTCGATGGCATTGGTGACCATGCGGTGCTCGATGGCCTCGCCCTTCTCCATGCCCAGGGCCTGCATGAAGTTCTTCACCCGGTCCGAGGCGAAGATGCGCATCAGGTTGTCTTCCAGCGAGAGGTAGAAACGCGAGACGCCGGGGTCGCCCTGGCGGCCGGCGCGACCGCGCAGCTGGTTGTCGATCCGACGGGACTCGTGGCGCTCGGTGCCGAGAATGTGCAGGCCGCCGGATTCCAGCACCTGCTGGTGGCGCAGCTCCCAGGCGCCGACCAGTTCGGCGCGGCGCGCCTCGCTGATCTCGCCCGCGGCGGCGAGCTCCGCGTCGATATTGCCGCCCAGCACGATATCCGTGCCGCGGCCGGCCATGTTGGTGGCGATGGTGACCACGCCGGGGCGGCCGGCCTGGGCGATGATCTCGGCTTCCTGCTCGTGGTACTTCGCGTTGAGCACCTTGTGCTCGATCTTCGCCTTGCGGAAGCGGGCGGAGAGTTCCTCGGAGGTTTCCACCGAGGCGGTACCCACCAGCACCGGCGCCTTGTTCTCGATGCAGTCCTTGACGTCGGCGACGATGGCGTCGAACTTCTCCTCGCGGGTGAGGTAGACCAGGTCGTTGAGGTCCTTGCGCTGTGCCGGCTTGTTGGTCGGGATCACCAGCACTTCCAGGCCGTAGATCTGGCGGAATTCGAAGGCCTCGGTGTCCGCGGTACCGGTCATGCCGGCGAGCTTGTCGTAGAGGCGGAAGTAGTTCTGGAAGGTGGTGGAGGCCAGGGTCTGGCTCTCGTTCTGGATGGAGACGCCCTCCTTGGCCTCGATGGCCTGGTGCAGGCCCTCGGACAGGCGCCGGCCGGGCATGGTGCGGCCGGTATGCTCGTCGATCAGCACCACCTGGGAGTCCTGCACGATGTACTCCACGTCACGGTGGAACAGCACGTGGGCGCGCAGGCCGGAGTGCACGTGGTGCAGCAGCGCCAGGTTGGTGGCGGCGTAGAGGCTCTCGCCCTCCTGCAACAGGCCCTCGCGGATCAGCAGTTCCTCGACGAACTCGTGGCCCAGCTCGGTCATCTCTACCTGGCGCAGCTTCTCGTCCACGGTGTAGTGGCCGGGCTCGCCCTCCTCGCCCTCCTCCGGGTCCTTGCGCAGCAGGGGAATCAGGGTATTGATGCGCTTGTACAGCTCGGAGCTGTCCTCGGAAGCGCCGGAGATGATCAGCGGCGTGCGCGCCTCGTCGATCAGGATGGAGTCCACCTCGTCGACGATGGCGAAGGACAGCAGGCCCTGGGAGCGGTCCTCCAGGCTGAAGGCCATGTTGTCGCGCAGGTAGTCGAAGCCGAACTCGTTGTTGGTGCCGTAGATGATGTCCGCGGCGTAGGCTTCCCGCTTCTGCTCCTGGCTCTGGCCGGAGCGGATCACCCCGACCCGCGCACCGAGGAACTCGTAGAGCGGCCCCATCCAGGCCGCGTCGCGGCTGGCCAGGTAGTCGTTGACCGTCACCAGGTGAACACCGCGCCCGGTCAGGGCGTTGAGGTAAGCCGGCAGGGTCGCCACCAGGGTCTTGCCCTCACCGGTGCGCATCTCGGCGATCTTGCCCTCGTGCAGGCCGATGCCGCCGATCAGCTGTACGTCGAAGTGGCGCATGCCCAGCACCCGCTGGCCCGCCTCCCGCACCACGGCGAAGGCCTCGGGGAGCAGGCCGTCCAGGGTCTCGCCGGACTCCAGGCGCTGGCGGAACTCCGGGGTCTTTGCGGCCAGTTGCTCGTCGGTGAGGGCCGCCATGTCGTCGGCCAGGGCGTTGATCTGGGTTACCACCTTGCGGATGCGCTTCAGCTCCCGGTCGTTGCGGGTACCGAATATCTTTTTCAGGCTATTTTGAATCATCAGATTTCAGCTTGTCGTGTGCGTGCGTAGATACGAAACAACCCGCCGGACCAATGGACGGGCGGGAGCAGACTATAGCGGGATTTGAGGCGTTCAGCGACGGGTGCGCTGCACGTAACTCGCAGGATCGACCGAACGGCCGTGTTTGTAGACTTCGTAGTGAACGTGGGCCCCGGTGGATCGCCCGGTGGAACCCATCTTGGCGATGACCTCCCCCTTGCGCACCACATCGCCGGGTTTGACCAGGATTTTCTGGTTGTGGGCGTAGCGGGTGGTGAAGCCGTCCTCGTGGGAGATCTCCACCATGTTGCCGTAACCGGAGCGCTTGCCGGTCCAGGTCACCACACCGGCGGCGACCGCGAGGATATTGGAACCCTCCTTGCCGGCGAAGTCGATGCCACGATGGAATGCAGGTTTGCCGGTGAAGGGGTCGGCGCGCTTGCCGTAGTAAGAGGAAATCCAGCCCTTCTCGACGGGGCGGCCGGACAGCCAGCTCTCTTCGTCGAGCTTGCGGTTGGCGAGCAGGGATTCGAGGATTTCCAGTTGTTGTTCGCGGTCGGAGAGGCGCTTCTGGAACAGGCCGAGCTCGCTGAGCAGGTCGCTGGTGCCGTATTCCACGTTGAAATCGCCGCCGAGGGGGCCACCGACGGCCGGCGGCTGGCTGAAATCGAATTCGCCGTCTTCCAGACCCGCCATGGTGGTCAGGTGCTCGCCGAGGGCGTCCAGCCGGGTGAGGCGGGCCTGCAGCTGCGCGAGGTTGACGGTGAGGGCCTGCATCTGGCTCTCGGCCTGGGTTTTCAGGCTGGCCAGTTCGGCCGCCTGCTGGTCCAGGTCGTCCTGCATGTTGTCGAGGGCGGCGCCGCGCATGTTCTGCGTGGCACTGGCCTGGCCCAACAGGAATCCACCACCGACGAGGCCGAGGGGTAAACCCAGGCAACAGAGGGAGAGCAGTGCACGCGACCAGCGCCCCAATTCAATGGAGCGGGAGCCATCGTGCTTGCGAGTGGTGAAAATGACTTTCATGCAAGCGGACAGAGGCTGAGCAGGACTGCACTATGCCACAGTCGCCTTGCAAAGGCCATGCCCGCCAGGCCCGGTTTGTGACATGGTGCACAACCCGGCCCCCGTAGGAGCCTGCTACGCAGGCGATCACCCCCGTACGAACCTGCTACACGGGCGATCGCACCTGTAGGAGCCTGCTATGCAGGCGATCGCCCCCGTACGAACCTGCTACACGGGCGATCGCACCTGTAGGAGCCTGCTATGCAGGCGATCGCCTGCGTAGCAGGCTCCTACGCGGCGAACTGGGGATTGAGCGCGAAGCTGACCGGCGCCCGGGCATCGTCCTCGAAGGTGACGATCTCCCAGGCGTCCGGCTGGGCCAGCAGCGTGCGCACCGAGGCATTGTTCAGGCCGTGGCCGGATTTGTACGCCCGGTACTCGCCGATCAGGCTGTAACCCAGCAGGTAGAGGTCGCCGATGGCGTCCAGTACCTTGTGGCGCACGAACTCGTCGTCGTAGCGCAGGCCCTCCTGGTTGAGGATGCGGAACTCGTCGACCACGATGGCGTTGTCGACGCTGCCGCCGCGGGCCAGGCCGCGCGAGCGCAGGTACTCGATCTCGTGCATGAAACCGAAGGTGCGGGCGCGGCTGACCTCGTGGACGAAGCTGCTGCTGGAGAAGTCCACCTCGGCGTGGGCGGAGCGATCGCGGAAGACAGGGTGGTCGAAGTCGATGGTAAAGGCGACCTTGAAGCCGTCGTAGGGGAGGAAACTGGCTACCGAGTCGCCGTCCTCGACTGTGACCTTGCGCTTGATACGGATGAATTTCTTTGGCGCGCCCTGTTCGACGACGCCGGCGGACTGGATCAGGTAGACGAATGGCCCTGCGCTGCCGTCCATGATTGGCACTTCCGCGGCACTGACATCGACATACGCGTTGTCGACGCCCAGGCCCGAGAAGGCCGACATCAGGTGCTCCACCGTCGACACCCGCTCGCCACCGGCGCAAAGGCTGGTGGACAGCATGGTGTCGCCGACGAGTTCGGCCCGCGCCGGCAGCTCGACCACCGGATCCAGATCCACACGGCGGAACACGATACCGGTGTCGACCGGTGCCGGTGACAGGGTGAGATACACTTTCTCACCCGTGTGCAGGCCGACACCCGTGGCCCTGATCGTGTCTGCCAGTGTGCGCTGTCGAATCATATTCACTCCAACCGTAACCTGTGTGGCGGTTACGGATGGCGGCGGGATTGCTCCCGCCCGTGAAATCCGTCAGTCCGCCTGGCGGCGCAGGAACGCGGGAATATCGAAATACTCCTCGTCCGTCGCCGCCACCGAGCCGTGACCCGCCGCCGCGCGCTGCCGGCGCTGCACGGCCGGGCGATCGAGCTCGGCGTAGTTGGGCTCTTCGTCGGAGGTAGCAGCGGGGGCTTGCTTGGGCGCGGTGTCGACCACCTGCAAAGTAGAACGTGCGGCCTGTGCGCCCAGCCCGGTAGCAACTACCGTGACCTTAAGCTCATCGGTCATCTCGGGTTCGATGACCGTACCAACCACAACTGTCGCTTCCTCGGATGCAAACTCCTCGATGGTGTCGCCCACTTCGGCGAATTCGCCGAGCGACAGGTCGAGGCCCGCGGTGATGTTGACCAGGATTCCGCGTGCACCCTGCAGATCGATATCGTCCAGGAGCGGGCTGTTGATAGCTTTTTCCGCGGCTTCGCGGGCGCGGTTTTCGCCGCGCGCGCTGCCGGTGCCCATCATCGCCATTCCCATCTCCGACATCACGGTACGCACGTCGGCGAAGTCCACGTTGATCATGCCGGGACGGATGATCAGGTCGGCGATGCCCTGAACTGCGCCCAACAATACATCATTTGCCTCCTTGAAGGCATCCAGCAGGCTGGTATTTTTACCCAGCACCTCCAGCAGTTTTTCGTTGGGGATGGTGATCAGCGAATCGACGTGCTGCTGCAGTTCGCCGATACCTTCCATGGCGATTTTCAGGCGCTTCTTGCCCTCGAAGGGGAACGGTCGGGTGACCACCGCAACGGTGAGGATACCCAGTTCCCGCGCCACTTCCGCGACCACTGGCGCGCCGCCGGTGCCGGTGCCGCCGCCCATGCCGGCGGTGATGAATACCATATCCGCCCCGCGCAGCGCGTCGGCGATGCGCTCGCGGTCTTCCAGCGCCGCGGCGCGGCCGATTTCCGGGTTGGCGCCAGCGCCAAGGCCCTTGGTGATGTCAGAACCCAACTGCAGCACTGTCTTCGAGATGATATCCGACAGCGCCTGTGCGTCGGTATTGGCACAGATGAAATCCACTCCCTCCACAGAGTTTGCGATCATGTGCTTGACGGCGTTGCCACCGCCGCCACCGACACCGATGACTTTGATGACTGCGTTCGAAGGTACGTTGTCTATCAGTTCAAACATGGTCTTACTCCCCTTTTTGCGTTACCGCGCAAGCGCGGCGTTTTGCGATTGGTAATGCGTTAGCGTTGTCAAAAATTACTCGCCAGCCAGGCCTTCAGCCTGCCCAGCATGTTCTCGCCCGGCACCGCGGCGCGCGGCGCGCCGCCACCGGACTGCTGCTCGCTGTGGTCCTGGCCGTACAGCAACAGGCCCACGCTGGTGGCGTAGATCGGGTTGCGCACGATGTCGTTGAGTCCCTGCACGGTCTGCGGGTAACCCACCCGCACCGGCATGTGGAAAATTTCTTCCGCCAGTTCCACCACCCCCTCCATCTTCGAGGTGCCGCCGGTGAGCACGATGCCCGCAGGCACCATGTCCTCGAAGCCGGACCGGCGCAGTTCCGCCTGCACCAGGGTGAACAGCTCGTCGTAGCGCGGTTCCACCACCTCGGCCAGGGACTGGCGCGAGAGGTCCCGCGGCGGCCGGTCGCCGACACTGGGCACCTTGATGGTCTCGTCGGCGCCGGCGAGCTGCGTGAGCGCGCAGGCGTACTTGATCTTGATTTCCTCGGCGTGCTGGGTGGGCGTGCGCAGGGCCATGGCGATGTCGTTGGTCACCTGGTCGCCGGCGATGGGGATCACGCCCGTGTGGCGGATCGAGCCCTCGGTGAAGATCGCGATGTCGGTGGTGCCGCCGCCGATGTCGACCATGCACACACCCAGCTCGCGCTCGTCCTCGGTGAGCACCGAGTAGCTGGAGGCCAGCTGCTCGAGGATGATCTCCTCGACGTCCAGCCCACAGCGGCGGATGCATTTCTCGATGTTCTGCGCCGCGTTCACCGCGCAGGTAACCAGGTGCACCTTCGCCTCCAGGCGCACGCCGGACATACCCAGCGGCTCCTTGATGCCCTCCTGGTTATCGATGACGTACTCCTGCGGCAGGATGTGCAGCACCTTCTGGTCCGCGGGTATCGCCACCGCCTGGGCGGCGTCGATCACCCGCTCCAGGTCGTGGGGAAAGACCTCCTTGTCCTTGATGGCGACGATGCCGTGGGAGTTGAGGCTGCGGATGTGGCTGCCGGCGATACCGGCGTAGACCGAGTGAATCTGGCAGCCGGCCATCAACTCGGCCTCCTCAATGGCGCGCTGGATCGACTGCACGGTGGATTCGATATTCACCACCACGCCTTTTTTCAGGCCTTTCGAGGGATGCGAGCCGATGCCCACCACCTCGATATCGCCCTCCGGGCCGATCTCGCCCACGATCGCCACCACCTTGGAGGTGCCGATGTCCAGGCCGACGATCATGCGTTTGTCCTGCGCGCTGCCCATGGCAGTGTCTCCCTAAGCCTTGCCGTTATCGCCCGGATGGGCGCTTGAGTCTTCTTCCGACGGCGGCGCGAAGGCCACCGCCACACCGTGGGCGTAGCGCAGGTCGATGCGCTCCACACGGTCCATCTGTTTCGCCAGGTCCGCACGGTACACGGCGGTGAAGCGCTGCATGCGCTCGAAAAAGTCCGTGCCGCCGATCACCAGCTTCTGGCCGCCGCGCAATACCGCGGAAATCTCGCCGCGATCGTCCATGCCGAGGCGGGCGACGCTCAGTCCCAGCGGCGAAAGCATCTCCACCAGGCGCTGGTAGTTGCGCATCATCGACTGCGCCTCCCGGTCCGGGCCCTGCAGCAGGGGCAACGTCTCCCAGCCTTTTTCCGGGCTGGGGCGGAAAATGTCGCCCTGGTGGTTGAGGAAGCCGGCGTCGCCCCAGCGCGCGATCGGCAGCTGCTCGTCAATATTTATGTCCAGCGAGTTCGGCCACACCCGGCGCACGCTGGCCTTGTACACCCAGGGCAGCGCCTCCAGCCGGTGGCTCAACTCGCCGAGGTCCGCGCCGATAAACCCGCCGGCCAGTTCCGGCTCCACCATCTCGCGGATCGCCGCGGTGCTCACATGCTCCAGCTCGCCGGTCACGGTGATCTGCTTCACCGGCAGGCTCTGCAGGGCGATCCAGCCCTTCAAGCCCGCCGCCAGCACCACGCCGATGCCCAGCAGGATGATGATGCGCTCCAGCCAGCGGAAGCTGCGCTGGGGTTTCTCCGCCACCGCGGGCGCCTTGCGCGTGGCACCGTGCTGCGCTTTCCGTGTGGCTCCAGCCTGGGCCTTGCGCGCAGCACCTGCCTGCGCCTGGTCGCGCCGGCCGCGGCGGTCCGCATTCCCCGGCTGTGCCCGGCGCTGCTCGCGCGCGGGCTGCCCCCGGGTGCGGCGCGCCTTCTTCGGCGCGCTCTCCCGGCGCAGCAGCGGAATGCGGATCGCGACGCCCACCCTATTTCCACCCCGCGTGGCTGATCTCGAGAATGCGCTCGACCAGTTGCGGCACCTCCAGGCCCACCGCCCGCGCCGCCATCGGCACCAGGCTGTGGGAGGTCATGCCGGGAATGGTGTTCACTTCCAGCAGGTAGAAGCGGCCGTCGCTGTCGCGCATCGCATCCACCCTGCCCCACACGCCGCAGCCCAGCGAGTTGAACGCCGCCAGTGACAGTTCCGCCAACTCGCGCTCCTCGGCCTCGGTCAGGCCGCTGGGGCAGTGGTAGCGAGTGTCGTCCGAGATGTACTTGGCCTCGTAGTCGTAGAAGGCGCGGTCGGTTTCCATGCGGATGGAGGGCAGCGCCCGGTCGCCCAGGATGCCGACGGTATACTCGGGTCCGTCTATGAACTGCTCCGCCAGTACACCGCCGCTGTAGCCTTTGGCGGCGCGCCAGGCCGCTTCCAGCGAGGCCGCGTCGTCCGCCGGCGCCATGCCGATGCTGGAGCCTTCGCTACCGGGCTTGACGAAGACCTTGCCGAAGCGGTCGATGACGCCCGGCCAGTCGGTGTCCTCCTCGAGCATCACGAAACCGGCGGTGGAGAGCCCCATGCCCTGCCACAACAGCTTGGTGCGGCGCTTGTCCATGGCCAGCGCGGAGCCGAGGACGCCAGAGCCGGTGTAGGGTATGCCCAGCATCTGCAGCGCGCCCTGCATGCTGCCGTCCTCGCCGCCAGGGCCGTGCAGGGCGATGAAGGCGCAGTCGGTCTCGCGCAACTGCTCGATCCAGTCCGGGTCGGCGGGGTCGACGTCGCGCACCCGGAAGCCCTGCGCCTGCAGCGCGTCGGATACCGTGCGGCCGCTGTTGAGCGAGACCTCGCGCTCGGCGGAGGTCCCGCCCAGCAATACTGCAATCACGCTATCCCGCAATGCTTCGATCACGACGCGTTCTCCTCCTGTACCAGTCCCGAGGCCGCCAGCTCGCGCGCCAGGCTGGTGATGTTGCCGGCGCCCTGGGTGATTACCACGTCGCCCGGTTCCACGATCGAGCGCAGGATGCGGGCGACATCCTCACTGCGCTCGGCAAATATCGGTTCCAGCTCGCCGCGCTGGCGGATGCTGCGGCTGAGGCTGCGGCTGTCGGCGCCGGGAATCGGCTCCTCGCCGGCGGCGTAGACGTCGAGCAGCACCAGCACGTCGCAGCGCGAGAGCACCGCCACGAAGTCCTCGTAGAGATCGCGGGTGCGGCTGAAGCGGTGCGGCTGGTAGACCATCACCACGCGGCGCCCGGGCCAGGCCTGGTGGGCCGATTCCAGCGTCGCGCGCACCTCGGTGGGATGGTGGCCGTAGTCGTCCACCAGCAGCGCGCTGCCGCCCTCCGGCAGCGCGATCTCCCCGAGGTAGGTGAAGCGGCGGCCGACACCGGCAAAGCCGGCGAGGCCGCGCCGGATGGCGCTGTCCGGGAGGCCCTCGTCGCAGGCCACGGCCACCGCGGCGGTGGCGTTGAGCACGTTGTGGGTGCCGGGCATGTTCAACTCGATTGCCAGCGGCACACCGGAGGGCCGCTGCACGGTGAAATGCGTGGCCAGGCCGCGGCGCTCAAGGCCGGTGATGCGGTAGTCGGCATCCTCGGCGAAACCGTAGGAGATGACCTGGCGGCCCACCTCGGGCTGCAATTCGCGCACCACGGGATCGTCGATGCACAACACGGCGACGCCGTAGAACGGCAGGTTGTGCAGGAACTCCAGGTAGGTGCGGCGCAGCACGGAGAAGTCGCCGCCGTAGGTGTCCATGTGGTCAGCCTCGATATTGGTGATCACGGCGACCATGGGCTGCAGGTGCAGGAAGGAGGCGTCGCTCTCGTCCGCCTCGGCGATCAGGAAACGGCTGGCGCCCAGCTGCGCATGGGTGCCGGTGCTGTTGACGAGTCCGCCGATGACGAAGGTCGGGTCCAGCCCCGCCTCGCCGAACACGCCGGCGATCAGGCTGGTGGTGGTGGTCTTGCCGTGGGTGCCGGCCACCGCGATGCCGTGGCGGTAGCGCATCAGCTCCGCCAGCATCTCCGCGCGCCGCACGACGGGAATCCGCGCCTCGCGGGCGTGGCTCACTTCGGGGTTGTCCGCACCGACGGCGCTGGAGGTCACCACCACATCCGCCGCGCCGACATTCTCCGCCCGGTGGCCGATGTGAATCTCCACGCCCTTGTCCTGCAGGCGCCGGGTGACCGCGCTCGCGCGCAGGTCCGAGCCCGCCACCTGGTAGCCCAGGTTGACCAGCACCTCGGCGATGCCGCTCATGCCGGAGCCGCCGATGCCGATCATGTAGATGCGGCGGACGCGGCGCATTTCCGGGACGACGTATGTGTTGGGATCATGCACCACGTGCCAGCCCCTCCACGGCGTCCGCCACCTGCGAGGTGGCCTGCGGCAGCGCCGCCGCGCGCGCGGCCGCCGCCATGCGCGCGAGCCGCTCCGGGTTTTCCAGGTAGCCGTGCAGCGCCTTCGCCAGCACCTCGACGCTCATGTCCGCCTGCTTCAGAAGCAGCGCGCCACCGCAGTCCGCGAGCGCGTGGGCGTTGGCGGTCTGGTGATCGTCGATAGCGTGGGGCAGCGGCACCAGGATGGAGGGGCGGCCCATGATCGCCAGTTCCGCCACCGTCAGCGCGCCGGCGCGGCACAGCACGATGTCCGCCCAGGCGTAGGCTGCGGCCATGTCCTCGATAAAGGGCGCCACCCGCAGCGATTCGCCGATCAGCTCGCCATAGGCTTCGGTGACCGCCTCGACGTGCGCCGTACCGGTCTGGTGCCAGACCTCGATGTCGTGATCCGGCCGCAGCAGGCGCAGCAGCGGCGGCAGTGTCTCGTTGATCGGTTGCGCGCCGAGGCTGCCGCCCAGCACCAGCAGGCGCAGGGGCCGCGATCCGTCGTAACCGAATTGCGCGTTTTCGGCGGCCGCCAGCAGTTCCGCGCGCACCGGGTTGCCCAGCACCCGCACTTCGCGATCGCCGGGGAAGGCCCGCGGGAAGCCGGCGACGATCATGCGCGCCAGCGGCGCCAGCATGCGGTTGGTGGTGCCAGCCACCGCGTTCTGTTCGTGTATCAGCAGCGGGCGCCGGCACAGCCAGGCCGCCACGCCGGCGGGACCGGCCACGTAGCCGCCCATGCCGACCACGCAGGCCGGCCAGCGCCGCAGTACCAGCACCAGCGCCTGCAGGGAGGCGAGCAGCAGCATCAGCGCGCCCAGCGCGCGATCCGCCAGGCCCTTGCCGCGCACGCCGCGCACGGCCAGGTGATGCAGCTTGAACCCGGCCGCCGGCACCACGCGCTCTTCCAGGCCGCGGCGGGTGCCCACCCACTCGACCTTCATGCCGCGCTCGCGCAGTTCACTGGCCACCGCCAGCGCCGGGAACACGTGGCCGCCGGTGCCGCCGGCCATCACCAGGATGCGTTTGGCGCGGCTCATGTGCGCCTCCCCATCGCCCGCACTTCGCGGTCGATGCGCATGACCATGGCGAGCATGCAGCAGCAGATGATCAGGCTGGTGCCGCCGTAGCTGACGAAGGGCAGGGTCAGGCCCTTGGTGGGCAGCAGGCCGCTGCTCACACCCATGTTGACGAAAGCCTGCCCGGAGAACACCAGCGCCACGCCGTAACAGACATAGGCGCCGAAGGGGTAGTCCGCCAGGTGCGCGGCCCGGCCCACCCAGAGCACCCGGCCGATCAGCGCGACGTACAGCGCGATCAGCGCCATGGCCCCGACGAAGCCGGTCTCCTCGGCCCAGATGGAGAACACGAAGTCGGTGTGCGCCTCGGGCAGGTAGAACAGTTTCTGGATGCTGTTGCCCAGGCCCAGCCCCAGCCACTCGCCGCGGCCGAAGGCGATCAGCGACTGGGTGAGCTGGAAGCCGGTGTTGTAGGGGTCCGCCCAGGGGTCGGTATAGGCCGTCAGGCGCGCCACCCGGTAGGGTTCGCTGACCACCAGCACCAGCAACGCGCCGAGGGCGCCCATCAGCACCAGCAGGAAGTGGCCCAGGCGTACGCCGGCCAGGAACAGCATGCCGAAGGAACTGCCGGCGACGATCACCGTGGCGCCGAAGTCCGGCTCCACCATCAGCAGCAGGGTGGCGGCGAACAGCACCGCCATCGGCTTGAGGAAGCCCTGCCACTCGTGGCGCACCTCGTGCTCGCGGCGCACCATGTAGCCGGCGAGATAGACGATCATCGCCAGCTTGGCCAGCTCCGAGGGCTGCAGGGTGAACGGCCCCAGCGCCAGCCAGCGCTGGCTGCCGTTGACCTCCTTGCCGACACCGGGAATCAGCACCAGGATCAGCAGCGCCAGCGCGAGGAACAGCCAGGCCCAGCCCGACTTCTCCCAGAACTCGCTGGGCACCCGGTACACCGCGACCGCCGCGATCGCCGCCGCCGCCATGTAGACCAGGTGGCGCACCGCGTGGAACCAGGTGTTGTGGTAGTTCACCTCGGCGTACTCGATGGAGGCCGAGCTGATCGCGATCAGCCCGATCAGCACCAGCGCGATCGCAGGCAGCAGCAGGCCGAAATCCGGCACGACCGGCATCGGGGCGGCTTCCGCGGTGCGGCTCATGCGCCCGCTCCCAGCGCCCGGACGGCGGCGGTGAAGGCCACACCGCGGGCGGCGTAACCGGTGAACATGTCGAAGCTGGCGCAGGCCGGCGAGAGCAGCACGGTATCGCCCGGCTGCGCCGCGGCCGCGGCCGCCGCCACGGCCGCGCGCATGTCCGCTGCGCGCTCCAGGGGAACCGTCCCCTCCAGAGCCTGCTCGATCAGGCCCGCGTCCTCGCCGATCAGCACCACGTGGCGGCAGCTGCGGGCGACCGGCTCGCGCAGTTCGCGGAAATCCGCGCCCTTGCCCTGCCCGCCGGCGATCAGTACCACGTTGCCCGCGGTGCCGAGCCCCGCCAGCGCCGCACTGGTGGCGCCGATGTTGGTGCCCTTTGAATCGTCGACGTACAGCACGCTGGCGATCTCCGCCACACGCTGGCAGCGGTGCGGCAGTCCGCCGAAGTCGCGCAGCGCGAGCAGCATCGGCTGCATCGGCAGCCCGGCGGCGTAGCCGATGGCCAGGGCCGCCAGGGCGTTGCCGAGGTTGTGGCGCCCGGCCAGGCCGATCTCGGCGCTGGGCAGCAGTGCCTCGAAGCCCCTGCAGATGTGCTCCACGCCGTCGATCTCGCGCAGTCCGAAACCGCCCAGCTCGGGTTCCCCCAGCCGCCAGCTGATGACTTTCACGTCATCGGCCAACAGCGGTATGGTCAGCGGGTCGTCGCGGTTCACCACCGCGCGCTCGCAGCCGCGGAAAATGCGGTGCTTGGCCTGGTGGTACAGCGGCATGCTGCCGTGGCGGTCCAGGTGGTCGGCGCTGACGTTGAGCACCGTCGCCACCGCCAGCCCCAGTTCGCCGGCCCGCTCCAGCTGGAAGCTGGAAAGTTCCAGCACGTAGAGTTCGCGCGCGGGATCGAGCAGGTCCAGCGCCGGCGTGCCGAGGTTGCCGCCCACGCCGGTGTCCAGCCCCGCCCGCAGCGCCATGCGGCCGACCAGTTCGGTGACCGTGGACTTGGCGTTGGAGCCGGTGATGCCGACGACGGGGGCACCTGCCTCGCGCACGAACAGGTCGATGTCGCCCACCACTCGCACACCGGCGGCGCGCGCCGCGGCCACCGCCGGCTGCTCCAGCGAGATGCCCGGGCTGACGATCAGCTCGGTCGCCCCGGCCAGTAATTCCTCCGGCCACTGCCCGGCGTACACCTGGATCTCCGGCATCTCGCTGGCCAGTACCGGAAGTTCCGGCGGGTTGGCGCGGGTGTCGACGACCACAAAAGGCAGGCCGCGGGCATACAGGTAGCGCGCGCAGGACAGGCCGGTAGCCCCCAGGCCGAACACGACCCGGTTTTCGCTGCTTGCTATCACGCCCTGTACCACCGCCGACATCGCCTCCCCTTCCTAGCGCAACTTCAATGTGGCCAGCCCGAACAGGACCAGCATCACGGTGATAATCCAGAAGCGCACGATCACCCGCGGCTCCGGCCAACCCTTCAGTTCGTAGTGGTGGTGAATCGGCGCCATGCGGAAGATCCGCTTGCCGGTGAGCTTGAAGGACGCCACCTGCAGGATCACCGACACCGTCTCCAGCACGAAAATGCCACCCATGATGAACAGTACGATCTCGTGGCGGATGATCACCGCCACCGTGCCCAGCGCCGCACCGAGCGCCAGCGCGCCCACGTCGCCCATGAAGACCTGGGCCGGGTAGGTGTTGAACCAGAGGAAGCCCAGCCCGGCGCCGGCGATAGCACAGCAGAACACCGCCAGTTCCCCGGCGCCCGCCACGTAGGGAATGTGCAGGTAGTGGGCGAAATCCACGTGACCGGTGAGGTAGGCGAAGATGCCCAGCGCCCCACCCACCATCACCGTGGGCAGGATCGCCAGCCCGTCCAGCCCGTCGGTGAGGTTGACCGCGTTGCTGGAGCCGACGATGACGAAGTACGCCAGCGGGATGAACAGGATGCCAAGGCTCAGGGAAACGTCCTTGAAGAACGGCACGTAAAGCTGCGTGGTCACCGGTGTATCGAAGTAGAAATACAGGAAGCAGGCCGCCGCCAGGCCGCCTATCGACTGCCAGAAGTACTTCCAGCGCGCCGGCAGGCCGCGCGGGTTCTTCTCCACCACCTTGCGATAGTCGTCCACCCAGCCGACCGCGCCGAACACCGCGGTAACCAGTATCGCCACCCACACGTAGACATTGCGCAGGTCCGCCCACAGCAGGGTAGTGACGGCGATGGCGACGAGAATCAGCGCGCCGCCCATGGTGGGCGTGCCGGCCTTGCTCAGGTGACTCTGCGGGCCGTCGTCGCGCACCGCCTGGCCGACCTGGTGGAAGCTGAGGCGGCGGATCATCCAGGGGCCGACCATCAGCGAGATGGCCAGCGCCGTGCCGGTGGCCAGGATGCCGCGCAGCGTCAGGTACTGGAACACGCCGAACACGCTCTCGAAGCGGCTGAGGTACTCCGCCAGCAACAGCAGCATCAGTGGGCCCCTCCGTCCGCCGGTGGCACCAGGGCGTGCAGCACGCGCTCCATACGCGCTCCGCGCGAACCCTTGATCAACACGACATCTCCTTCTCCGAATTCTTGCAGCGCCGCGGCGGACGCCTCGTCGCAACCGGCAAACCACTGCCCGCCCGCGCCGAAGGCCGCCACAGCCTCGCGCAGTTCCTCGCCGACGCCCCAGAACTGGTCCAGTCCAACGCTGCGCGCATACTCGCCCAGTTCCCGGTGCAGCTCGGCGCTGGTCGGGCCCAGTTCGCGCATGGCGCCCATCACCAGGGTGCGTCGTCCGTCACTGGCGGACAGCAGGTCGATGGCCGCGTGCACCGAGGCGGGGTTGGCGTTGTAGCAGTCGTCCACCACCGTGGCGCCGCTGGCCGCCCGGCTGGCGGACAGCCGCCCCGGCGCCGGGGCGACGCTGGCAAGACCAGCGCTGATCTCTTCGTGGGTAAGGCCGCAGGCCAGGCCCACGGCTACCGCCGCGAGTGCATTGGCCACGTTGTGCCGGCCGGCGAGTTGCAGCCGCACCGGGAACTCACCTGCCCCGGTAACCACGGTGAAGCTGCAACCCGCCAGTCCTCCGGCTTTCACGCCCCTGGCGCAAACCGATGCATCCCCCTCGAGGGAAAAATCCATGATGCGGGCTTTGCCTGCGCGCTCGCGCCACTGCGCCGCCCAGGGCTGGTCGGCGTTGATCACCGCCACGTCGCCCGCGCCCAGCCCGTCGAAAATCTCGCCCTTGGTCGCCGCCACACCCTCGGGGCTGCCGAAGCCCTCCAGGTGGGCGGAGCCGGCGTTGAGCAGCACCGAGATGGTCGGCCGGCCCAGTTCGCACAGCCAGGCGATGTCGCCGCGTTTTGCCGCGCCCATCTCCACCACCGCGAACTGGTGCTCCGGCGCCAAGCGCAGCAGGGTCAGCGGCACGCCGATCTCGTTGTTCAGGTTGCCCTCGGTGGCGAGCGTGGCGCCGCGCTGCGCCAGCACGGCGCTGATCAGGTTCTTGGCGGTGGTCTTGCCGGAGCTGCCAGTGATGGCGACCAGCGGCCGGCTGTAAAGCGCGCGGTTGTAGGCTCCGAGCCGGCCCAGGCCCGCCTGGGTGTCGGCCACCACCAGTTGCGGCAGCGCCAGGTCCACAGCGCGGCTCACCAGCGCGGCGGCCGCACCGCTGCCGGCCACCGCCTGCAGGTAGTCGTGGCCGTCGAAGTTTTCGCCGGACAGGGCAACGAACAGCCCGCCGGCACGCGGCGCGCGGCTGTCGGTGAACACGGCATCGAAGCTGGCGTCGGCGCCGCGGAGCGTGCCCCCCAGCGGTTGTTGCAGCTCTGACAGGCTGAGCGCGCGCATCACGATGCAGCCCTCCGGGCCAGTGCTTCCAGCGCGGTTTCCTCGTCGCTGAAGTAGAGGTATTCGCCGGCGACGATCTGGTAGTCCTCGTGGCCCTTGCCTGCGATGACGATACAGTCGCCGGGCGCCGCGCCGTCGATCGCACGGGCGATGGCGGCGGCGCGGTCCACTTCCAGCAGGTACTCGCCGCTGCAGCCGGTCTCGATGTCCGCGAGGATCGCCAGCGGGTCCTCGCCGCGCGGATTGTCGCTGGTGACCAGCACGCGATCGGCGCAGGCGCAGGCCACCCTGCCCATCAGCTGGCGCTTGCCGGGATCGCGGTCGCCGCCGCAGCCGAACACCACCACCAGCGCGCCCTCGACCTGGGGCCGCAGGGCGGTGAGCACCTGCTCCAGCGCGTCAGGGGTGTGGGCGTAGTCGACGATGACCTGCAGGCCGGCCCCGTTGGGCAGCGATTGCATGCGCCCCGGCGCGGGGACCAGGTCGGGCACCGACGCCAGCAGCTGGTCCAGCGGCAGCCCGGCCAGCGCGCTGGCTGCTATCGCCGCGGCCAGGTTGAGCAGGTTGAAGTCCCCGGGCAGGTGGCTGTCGAATTCGCCGCTGCCCCAGGGTGTGCGCAGCGTGGCCTGCACGCCGCCGGCACTGAAATGCGCCTTTTCCACGAAGACATCCGCCGCCGGGTTGCTGGCGGAATAGGTGATGACCGCTACGGCGGGATCAAGCACCCGGCGAATCTCGCCGGTAAACGCGTCGTCCAGGTTGAGCACCGCGTGGGCCAGGCCCTCGCCGGTGAACAGCCCCAGCTTGGCGCGGCCGTAGGCGTCCATGTCGCCGTGGTAGTCGAGGTGGTCGCGGGACAGGTTGGTGAACACCGCGGTCTCGTACTCCACGCCGTTGACCCGGCCCTGCACCAGCGCGTGGGAGGAGACCTCCATGCACACCGCGAACACGCCCGCGTCGCGCCAGCGGGCCAGTTGCGCCTGCAGCGAGATGGCGTCCGGCGTGGTGTTGCCACCCTGGCTGACCTCGTCGTCCAGGGTGGCGCCGAGCGTGCCGATCACCCCGCAGTGGCGGCCGGCCAGGCGCACCAGCTGCGCCACCAGCCGGCTGGTGGTGGTTTTCCCGTTGGTACCGGTCACGCCGATCATGTGCAGCGCCTGGCTGGGCGTGCCGAAAAAGCGCGCGGCGAGGTAGCCCGCCTCCAGGCGCAGGTCCGGCACTTCCACCAGCGGCACGGCCAGCGCGTCGACGAAGCCGGCCACCGGCGGTTCCGCGGCGACCGCGGCGGCGCCGTTGGCCACCGCCTGCTCGATAAACTGGCGGCCGTCGTGGGAGTCGCCCGGGAAGGCCAGGAACAGGTCGCCCTCGCGGATCTTGCGGCTGTCCAGCTGCAGCCCGCTCACCGCAGTGGCGGCCCCGTTGCAGCCGGGCATTTCCAGCAGGTCTTCCAGCGCCATGGCGGGCATCACGCGGCACCTCCGCGGCCCGGCTCGCGGGCGGCGACGGACTCGGGGGGTTCAGGCAGTTCGCTGGGCACCACGTCGAGCAGGCGCAGCGCGCCGCGGGTCACCGCGGAGAACACCGGCGCCGCGGCGGAACCGCCGCCGTGCTCCTTGCCCTGCGGGCCGTTGATCACTACCACGGTAACCACCCGCGGCTTGTCGATGGGCGCCACGCCGGCGAACAGCGCGACGTACTGGTCCTTGATATAGCCCTGCGGGCCGATCTTGTGCACCGTGCCGGTCTTGCCGCCTACCGGGTAGCCCGGTACGCGGGCGCGGTGGCCGGTGCCCTCGTCGTCGGTGACCATCTCCAGCACGCCGCGCACTTCGCCGGCGAGCTTGGCGCTGATCACACGGCGCCCGGGCGGTGGCGCGCCATTGATGGCCAGCAGCGAGACCGGGTGGAGGATGCCGTCGCTGGCAAACGCCGTGTAAGCGCGTGCCAGCTGCAGGGGTGTTGTATTGATACCGTAGCCGAAGGCCAGCGAGACCTTGTCCGTGGCGTACCAGCGCTGGTGCTCCGGCAGCAGGCCGTTGGCCTCGCCGGGAAATCCGGTGTTCATCGGCTCGCCGATGCCGAAGCGCCGCAGGACTTCCTGGATGGGCTCGTGGCCGAGATCCTGGGCTACCTTGGTGACGCCCACCTGGCTGGATTTCTCGATCACCCGGGACAGGGTGATGGGACCGTAGTTGCGCGGGTCGTGGTAGGTCTTGGGGCCGACGCGCACATAGCCCGGCGTGGTGTCGATGATGGTCTGCGGCGTGTAGTGGCCGCTCTCCAGCGCCGCGACCAGGGTCAGCGCCTTCATCGTCGAGCCCGGCTCGTAGGTATCGGTGATGGCGCGGTTGCGCATGGCCGCCGGTTGCATGTCGCTGCGGTTGTTGGGGTTGCCCGCGGGATAGTTGGCGATGGCCAGTACCTCGCCGGTGTGCGCGTCCAGGGTGACGGCGCTGCCGGATTCCGCGCCCGCGGAGATCACCGCCTTGCGCAGCTCCCGGTGCTGCAGGTACTGCAGGCGCAGGTCGATGGACAGGCGCAGGTCGTGACCCGGCTGGGCCGGCTCGACCACGCCTATATCGCGCACCATATTGCCCTTGAGATCCTTGATATAGCGCTTCTTGCCAGGCTTGCCGCGCAGCCAGTCGTCGTACTCCATCTCGATACCGGCGATGCCCTTGCCGTCGAGGTTGGTGAACCCGACAAGCTGTGCGGCGACCTCGCCCGCGGGATAGAAGCGCTGGTATTCGCGCTCACCGTAGACGCCGGGGATGCGCTTCTCCAGCAACTCGCGCGCAGTCGGCGGCGACAGGTGGCGGGCCAGGTACATGAAGCGCTTGCCGGCGTAGTGTTCCAGCTTGCCCTGCAAATCCGCCAGTGGCATGTCCAGCGAATCGGCCAGTTGCGGCAGCTGCCCGGAATCGGCCAGCAGGCTGGGGTCGGCCCAGATGGAGATCACCGGGGTGCTCACCGCCAGCGGCTCGCCGTTACGGTCGGAAATCACGCCGCGGTAGGCGGGGATTTCCGCGCTGCGCAGGGCGCGCGCCTCGCCCTGGTCCTGCAGGAAGGCGTAGCCGCGCTCGGTGTCGAGGATCTGCAGCGACAGGATGCGCCCGACCAGCAGCGCGAGCAGCGACAACAGCAGCCCGGCGACGAGGTAGAGCCGCCACATGGACAGCCCTGATCGGCGGTTTTTGGCAGCCGCCGGCTTCACGGGCGCACCACGATATAGCGGGTGAGATCGGGCTCGGCCATGCCGAGCTCGCCGCGGGCGACCTTTTCCACCCGGAAGGGCGAGGCCCAGGTACTCTCCTCCAGCAGCAGCCGGCCGTGGTCTTCCTGCAGGTGCCACTGCCGCGCCTCCAGCACCTGCAGGCTGGCGTAGAGCTCGCGGCAGGCGTGGGTGGAATGGATCACAGCGAAGCACGAGGCCAGCACCGCGGACAGCGCCAGCAGGTTGGCCCACAGCAGCGCGCGCGAGGGCGCCGGCGACTCCGGGGTCGCGATGACCATGGTCTTGCCCGCCAGCCGCGTACTCACTGTATCTTCTCCGCCACGCGCATGATCGCGCTGCGCGCGCGCACGTTGCCGCGCACTTCCTCGTCGTCCGCGCGCACCGCCTTGCCCACCAGCTTCATCCGGCGGTTCAGCGCCTCGTCGCGCACCGGCAGCCCCGCCGGCAGTTGCTCGCCGCGGGCCATGTCGCGCATGTAGCGCTTGACCATGCGGTCCTCCAGCGAGTGGAAGCTGATCACCACCAGCCGGCCGCCGACGCGCAGCAGGTCGAGGGCGATGGCCAGCAGGTCCTGCAGGTCCTCGAGTTCGCGGTTCACCTTGATGCGCACGGCCTGGAAGGTGCGGGTGGCCGGGTGCTTGTGCTTCTCCCAGCGCGGGTTGGCCTCGCTGACGACTTTTGCCAGTTGCGCTGTAGTGTCCAGGGGGCCGGCGTTGCGTGCATCGACGATCGCCGCGGCGATGCGTTTTGCGAAGCGCTCCTCGCCGTATTCGCGCAGCACCTCGGCGATGTCCTCGGCGCGGGCGCCGGACAGCCACTGGGCCGCGGTCTCGCCGCGGGTGGTGTCCATGCGCATGTCCAGCGGGCCGTCGTGCTGGAAGCTGAAGCCGCGATCGGCCTCGTCCAGCTGCGGACTGGAGACGCCGAGGTCAAGCAGGATGCCGTCAACCTCATCGATACCGTGCTCGCGCAGGGCCCGGGGCAGTTCGGCGAAGGAGCCGTGGAAGAAGCTGAAGCGGGAATCCTCGGCGGCCAGCGCCTGCGCGTGCTCCGCCGCCACCGGGTCCTTGTCGATGGCCAGCAGGCGACCGTCGGCGTCCAGCGCGGCGAGTATGCCGCGGCTGTGGCCGCCGCGACCAAAGGTACCGTCGACGTACACGCCTCCCCGCGCCGTTACCAGGGCGTCGACCGCTTCTCGTAACAGGACTGTCTGGTGCATGTCGCTCACCTACAGTTTCAGGGATAGGAGTTCGTCGGGCAGGACGGCCTCCGGCCCGGAGTCGGCCAGCGCCTGCTCCTGCTCAGCCTGCCACAGCGTCTCGGACCAGATCTCCAGCTTGTTGCCCTGGCCGACCAGGATCACGCTCTTGGCCAGCTGCGCGTACTCGCGCTGGGCCGGCGGCAGCAGCATGCGGCCGCTGCCGTCGAGTTCGATATCGGTGGCGTAGCCCAGCACCAGGCGCTGGAAGCGCTTTACCGCGGGATTCAGGGCGGGCAGGTTCTGGATGTCTTTCTCGATGCGCTCCCACTCGGGCAGCGGATAGACCACGAGGCACTTGGCCTGGGTATCGATGGTGACGACGATGTGCCCGTCACACTGGCTCAGCAATGAACCGCGCTGGCGCGCTGGCATAGCCAGTCGCCCCTTCGCGTCCATGTTGACTTGCTGAACCCCACGAAACACGTACGATCTCCCCACTGGTTCTGCCTTCCGCACCACAAAAAGACAGAATTACCCACTTATCACCACTTTTTTGCACTATAGGCTTCCCCCCTGCTCCCGTCAACGTCCGCCCAGCGAAAAAACGCTGTAAATTCAGGCCGTTACGCGCCATTTTAACGGGTTTTTCAAGGCCTATTCCAGACAAAAAGAGTCACCAAAACAGCCTCATACCCTCGGGTGTTAAGGATTCACTTTAAGTTAGAGGATTTTTATTTATACTCGCGCAGGCTGTTAGTCACTATCGGTATAACGGCACCGCACGTAGGAGCCTGCTACGCAGGCGATCGCGCGCAGAGCGCGCTCCTACAATGAAAAAGCCCCCCGGCGTGCGCCGGGGGGCTTTGGTAGAGGTGAGCCGGTCGATAAGCCGGGTTCTGTCGTGGACGACCATTCATCTGCGACAACTGTCACCAGTTGCCTGTAGCGACCTACCCGAATCCACCGCGGGCCACGGCATACGGATTCCTATTTGGTCTTGCTCCAGGTGGGGTTTACCATCGCCGCCACTGTTGCCAGTGACGCGGTGCGCTCTTACCGCACCATTTCACCCTTACCCGGCGAACCGGGCGGTATACTTTCTGTTGCACTTTCCGTAGGCTTTCGCCCCCCAGGCGTTACCTGGCACCCTGCCCTGTGGAGCCCGGACTTTCCTCCCCCGCGAGGCTTCGTGAGAAGCGCGGAAGCGATCGCCTGACCAGCTCGGCGGCAAGCCTAACAGCAGCGCCCGGCGCACTCAACGCCCTTTTTCGTCCAGCAGGAATTCGTACAGCTGTTTCTTGCGCAGGCCGGTGCAGTCGGCCACCACCGCCGCCGCGCGCCTGGCCGGCAACTCCTGCGCCAGCCGGCGCAGCAGCGCCGCGGTGGCCTCGTCGATTTCGCTCTCGCGGGCGGGACAGCCCGCGACCAGCAACACGATCTCCCCGCGCTGCTGGTTGGGGTCGCCCGCCACCCACTGGTGCAGCTCACCCAGCGGCGCCCGGCGCACGGTTTCGAATGCCTTGGAAATCTCCCGCGCCAGTACCGCCTCGCGCTCCGCGCCGAGGATCTCCTGCATATCCGCGAGGGTGTCCAGCACGCGGTGCGGTGCCTCGTAGAACACCAGCGTCGCGGTCTGCCCGGCGAGCGACTCCAGCCGCTGGCGGCGGGCGCCGGTTTTCGGCGGCAGGAATCCCTCGAACAGGAAGCGGTCGGTGGGCAGGCCGCCGGCGCTCAGCGCCGCGATCGCCGCGCAGGGGCCGGGCAGCGGCCGCACGGGAATTCCCTGCGCCTGGGCGGCGCGGATCAGCGGGTAGCCCGGGTCGGAGATCAGCGGCGTGCCGGCATCGGAGACCAGCGCCACGCTGCCGCCGCCTTCGAGCACCTCGAGGATGCGCCGGCGGGCGCGCTCGTCGCTGTGCTCGTGGTAGGCGAGCATCGGCGTATCGATGCCGAAATGCTGCAGCAGGCGCCCGCTGTGGCGCGTGTCCTCGGCGGCGATAACGTCGGCGCCGCGCAGGATTTCCAGCGCCCGCGGCGACAAATCGCCGAGATTGCCGATGGGGGTTGCGACGATATACAAGCCTGGATCCACGGTTTCCCCTTATACTAGGATGCGAACAGCGGCCAGCACCGCACCCGCGAGTGCGCGGGCCACCCACTGAAAACGCACGCAGGATAGCATGTCGCAACGCCTCATCCCCCATCTTGCCAGCGGCCTCGCGCTGGCCTGCTCGGTTGCATTGCTGGGCGCCTGCTCCACGCCCGGCAGCGGGCCGGAGCAAAGCACCGGCGTCGCCGGTTCCACGGAGACCACGTCGCGCAACTGGTCCGTCGATACCGGCGAACCCGTCAGCAACTACGAGAACACCTTCACCAGCGCCAGCCAGTCGCTCGACCATTTCGACTGGATGGACGCGGAGACCACCCTGGCGCAGCTGGGCAGCGAACCGCTGACCGCCGAGGACCGCGCGCGCCTGGGCTACCTGCGCGCCCGGGTCGCCCATGTGCGCGGCCAGGAAGACACCGCGCTGCGCCAGCTGGCCGAACTCGAGCGCAGCCAGATGTCAGGCGGCCTCGCCCTGCGGGTATACGAACTGCACCGCCAGATCCTGTCCCTGGCTGGCAGGGATATCGAAAGCGCACAGCTGGGCGTGCCCACCATGCAGCTGGCGCCCGACGAGGAGCAGGCGGCCCTCAAGCAGGACATCTGGCTGGAGCTGCAACGCAGCGATGGCGCCGCCCTGGCCGCCGCGCTGGAAACCGCCAGCGACCCGGTGTGGCAGGGCTGGCTGCAACTGGCCCTGGTCACCCGCCAGCCGGGCGCCGATCTCGCGGACCGCCTGCGCGACTGGCAGCGCAGCCACCCGGGGCACCCCGCCGCCCACCCCCTGCCCGGCGACCTGGAAGCCCTGCAGCAAAGCAGCGCAGCGCCGGGAAAGGTGGCGCTGATACTGCCGCTGAGCGGCCGGCTGGCGCCGGCGGGCAAAGCGGTGCGCGAGGGCTACCTCGCCAGTTACTACGCGGCGCGCCAGCGCGGTGATGCGCCGGACGACCTGGTGGTGCTGGACAGCATGCGCTTCGGCAGCGCCACGGAAGCCTACCGGCAGGCGGTCGCGCAGGGCGCGCGCATGGTGGTGGGTCCGCTGCGCAAGGAAGCGGTGGCCGAACTGGATGCCCTGCTGGATCGCCCCGTGCCGGTACTCGCCCTGAACCGTATCGATTCCCTGCCGCAGGCCGGCGCCTCGCCCATGGTGCAGCTCGCGCTGGCGCCGGAGGACGAAGTCCGGCGCCTGGCGGAACGCGCCTTCGGCGACGGCGCGCGGCGAATCCTGGTGCTGCGCCCGGCGGGCAGCTGGGGCGACAAGCTCGAGGCGACGCTGGAGAATCGCTGGCGCGAGCTGGGGGGCAGCATCGCCGACAACGTGAGCTACACCGGCTCCGATGAATACTCGGACGCGGTCAAGTCCGCGCTGGGTATCGCCGCCAGCGAAGAGCGCCGGCGGCGCATCCGCGACATGCTGGCGACCAACGTGGAATTCACACCGCGCCGGCGCCAGGACATCGACGCGGTGTTCATGCTCAGCCCTGACCCGGCAGGCGCGCGCGCCATCAAGCCGCTGCTGGCATTCCACTACGCCGGAGGCCTGCCGGCCTATGCCCCCTCCGGTGTGTACGGCGGTGTCGACGACCCGCGCGACCGCGACCTCAACGGCGTGCGCCTGGTGGAGATTCCCTGGCTGCTGGGCGCCTCGCCCGACCTGCGCGCCGAACTCGCCAGCGCCAGGGACGACCAGTACCCGCGGCTCAACGCGCTGGGCGCAGACGCCTACCTGCTGCAATCCCGCTTCGGCCAGCTGCACGCCGGCTCGGCGGCGATCCTGCGCGGCAACACCGGCCTGCTGCAGCTCAACGCGCAATCCCAGATCGAGCGCGACCTGCCGCTGGCCGAATTTGAGGGAGGCCGGATCAGGCCGCGCTAGTTACACTGCCTCCGGGTGGCACTGGAGGCAGCAGTCTTGAACCAGCTTGGAGAACCCTTCGAAGCCCGCGCCGCGGCCTGGCTGCAGGCGCAGGGCATGCGCATCCTCGCGCGCAACTTCCGCTGCCGCTGCGGCGAGATCGACCTGGTCGCCCGCCACGGCGAGCACCTGGTGTTCGTCGAGGTTCGCTCCCGCGGCAACCCGCGCTTCGCTTCCGCCGCCGCCTCGGTGGGCCGGGACAAGCAGCGCAAGCTGCTGCGCAGCGCGCAGTACTTCCTGCAGCGCCACCCGGAACTCGCCCGCCTGCCCTGCCGATTTGACGTGATTGCCTTCGAGCCGCGACAATCCGTCCCGGATGCGCCGCCGCAGTGGATACGCAGCGCCTTCACCAGTTGACCGACCCGCTCGCAGACAAGGGGCCTGCTTGGACCACTACGACATCATCGCCGAGCGCTTCCAGGGCGCAATCGAGCACATCGCCATGTCCGTGGACAGCCTCGCCGAGCCGCTGGCCCGGGGCGGCGAACTCGCCTGCCGGGCGCTGCTCGAGGACCGCAAGCTGCTGTGCTGCGGCGCCGGCCCCGGCGCGGCGCTGAGCCAGCTGCTGGTCGGCGGCCTGCTCTCGCGCATCGACCAGGAGCGCCCCGCCCTGCCCGCTTTCTGCCTCAGTGCGGACGGCTCCACGCTGGTCGCCATCACCAGCGACAGCGGCCCCGGCGCGGCTTACGCGCGGCAGATCCGCGCCCTGGGCCACGCCGGCGACGTGCTGGTACTGATCAGCAGCGGCGGCAACAATCCCAGCCTGTCGCAGGCTGTGGAAGCGGCCCACGACCGGAACATGCGCGTGGTCGCCGTGTCCAACGACGCCGACACCTCGCTGCCCGACATGCTGGGCTCAGGGGACGTGATTATCACGGTCGAAGGCACCAGCCGCTCGCGCGTCGTCGAGCTGCAGGTGATGACTTTGCACGCGCTTTGCCAACTCATTGAACTCGGCCTTTTTGGCAGCTTTACCCAGGATTGAACCCGCATGAAAAAACCGCTGATCGCCCTCTTCACCGTCTCCCTGCTCACCCTGCACGGGTGCGGCACAGTACTTACCGCCGTGGATTCCGACCCCATCGAGGAGGATAACGGGGAGCGCACCCTCGGCTACCTGGTAGAGGACTACAACATCGAAACCAAGGCGATGGTGAACATCAACGCCGCAGCAACCGCTTTCGAAACCGCGCACATCGACGTGGTCAGCTACAACGGCTACGTGCTGCTGGTCGGACAGGTGCCTACCGAGGCGCTCAAAAACCAGGCCACCGAGGTGGTGCGCAAGATCCGCGGGGTGCGCCGCATCTACAACGAACTGGAAATCGCCGCGCCGAGCTCGGGCATGACCCGCACCTCGGATACCTGGATCACCGCCAAGGTGAAGTCGTTCCTGCTCGGCAATCCCGACATCCAGGCCTACCGGGTCAAGGTGGTCACGGAGAACGGCGTGGTCTACCTGATGGGGCTGGCCACTCGCGCCGAGGTCCAGCGCATCGTCGATCAGGCGTCCTCCATATCCGGCGTGCAGAAGGTGGTCAAGCTGTTCGAGCTGATCGACTGAGACCGGCTCCCGGCAGTCGCCCGCCCTGGAGCGACTCAGGTTTCCAGTAGGGCGCGCACCGGTGCGAAGCTGCGCCGGTGCACCGGGGTGACCCCGAGCTGGCGCAGCGCCGCCAGGTGGTCGGCGGTAGGATAGCCCTTGTGGCGGGCGAATCCGTAACCCGGAAACCGGCTTTCCAGCTCGACCAGTTCCCGGTCGCGCTGCACCTTGGCGAGGATGGAGGCCGCCGCGATCGCCGGTACGCGATCATCCCCCTTCACCACCGGCTCCGAGCGGTAGTCCCAGCGCGGCAGCCGGTTGCCGTCCACCAGCACGAAACCCGGGCGCATGGCCAGGCCGTCCACCGCGCGCCGCATCGCCAGCAGCGATGCCTGCAGGATATTCAGCTCGTCGATCTCGGCAACACTGGCGCGCGCCACCGACCAGGCGACCGCGCGCGCGCGGATTTCCACGGCCAGGGCCTCGCGCCGCTTCTCACTGAGCTTCTTTGAATCGCGCAGGCCCTCGATCGGGTGCGCCGGGTCCAGGATTACTGCGGCGGCCACCACGTCGCCGGCCAGCGGCCCGCGACCGACCTCGTCCACGCCGGCGATATCGCTGCCCTCGTAGTCGGGGGTGAACAGGTCAACCATGACCGCCCTCCCCGGCCGCCAGTTGCATCAGCGCCTGCGCGCTGCTCCGGGCGAAATCGCAGCGCAGGGAGCGGTGGATATCGGCGAAGGCGCCGAGCTGGCGATCGCGCGCATCTCCGGATTCCAGCAGCGGCGACAGGGCCGTCGCCAGCGCCTGCGGCGTGGCCGCATCCTGCAGGAGTTCAGGCACCAGCTCACGCCCGGCGAGCACATTGGGCAGCGCCACAAACCCGGTTTTCACCAGCCGGGACATCAACCACCAGGACAGGCCGCCGAGGCGATATGCCACCACCATCGGACGGCCCAGCAGCATCGCCTCCAGGGTCGCCGTGCCCGAGGCGACCAGCACCGCATCCGCCGCCGCCATCACCTCGCGGGAACGGCCGTCGAACAGCTGTACCGGCAATTGCGGATACCGCTCCAGTGCAGTCCGCAATTGCTCACCGCGGGCCGCGCTTGCCGCCGGCAGCGCGAAGCGCAGGCCGGGATCGTTTCTGTACAGCAGCGCCGCTGCCTGCAGGAACAGCGGCGCCAGCCGGCTGACCTCGCCGCCGCGGCTGCCGGGCAGCAGCGCCACCAGCCTGGCGTCCGCGGGCAGCGCCAGCGCCGCGCGCGCCGCCCCACGGTCTGTCTCCAGCGGCAGTTCGTCCGCCAGCGGGTGGCCGACGAACACCGCCGGAATGCGGTTTTCACGGTAGATATCCAGCTCGAAGGGAAACAGGCAGAGCATCAGGTCCACCGCGCGGCGGATGCCGTGCACCCGCCACTGCCTCCAGGCCCACACCGAGGGGCTGACCAGGTGGACGGTCTTCACCCCGCAATCGCGCAGCTTGCGCTCCAGGCGCAGGTTGAAGTCCGGCGAGTCGATGCCGATGAACAGGTCCGGCGGGTTGTCGCGGAAGTGGCGGAACACCGCGCCGCGAATGCGCAGCAATTCCGGCAGGCGCGCCAGCGGCTCGGTGAAGCCCATCACCGAGAGGCGCTCCATGGGGAACATGGTGGAAAGCCCCTGGGCCTGCATCAACGGGCCGCCGATGCCCTCGACCTGCAGCTCGCCGGCCATGGGACGCAGCGCGCTGATCAGCCGGGCGCCGAGGATGTCGCCGGAGGCTTCACCCGCGAGCACGCCGATACGCACTAGCGCCGGCTCACGCTGTCTGGGTTGGCCCTAGCGGACAATGCCCCGCTCCGAGTTGCGGATGGAATCGATCAGCATCTGTACTTCGGGGGTTTCGCGCAGCATGCCTTCCAGTCGCTGCATCGCCAGCTCCAGCGTGAGCCCCTGCCGGTAGACGATCTTGAAGGCCCGGCGCAGCTGGCTGATGGTCTCCGGGGAAAAGCCGCGCCGGCGCAGGCCCTCGGAGTTGATGGTCTTGGCCTCGGCGGGCGCGCCGCTGACCGTGACGAAGGCCGGCACGTCCTTGCCGATGGCGGTACCCATGCCGCTGAAACTGTGGGGGCCGAGCTTGCAGAACTGGTGCACCAGCGTATAGCCGCTGAGGATCGCCCAGTCGCCCACGTACACATGCCCGGCCAGCGCCACGTTGTTCACCAGGATGGCGTGGTCGCAGATCACGGAATCGTGGCCGATATGCGCGTAGGCCATGATCAGGTTGTGGTTGCCAATGGTGGTTTCGCTGCGGTCCTGCACGGTGCCGCGATGGATGGTGACGCCCTCGCGGATGACGTTGTGGTCGCCGATCACCAGGCGGGTGGGTTCGTCCTTGTACTTCAGGTCCGGCGTGGCTTCGCCGATGCTGGAAAACTGGAAGATATGGTTGTTGGCGCCGATGATCGTCGGGCCGCGCACCACCACGTGTGGCTCAATGACGGTGCCGGAACCGATCTCGACATCCGGGCCAATGATCGTCCAGGGCCCGATATTCGCGTCCTGCGCTATCCGGGCACCGGGATCGACAATGGCCGAGGCGTGGATCATCTATCAGCACAGAGTATCGTCGCAGAAGCGGCCAGTTCACCGTCGACATCAGAGCTGACTTCAAATTTCCAGATACCGCGGCGCTCGGAGACGATGGAGGCGCGCAGCATCACCCGGTCGCCGGGGATGCAGGGGCGTTTGAAACGCAGGTTGTCGCAGCCGACGAAGTAGTAAATTGAGCCGTCAGCCGGGGTTTTGCCCACGGTCTTGAAGCCGAGGATGCCCGCGGCCTGCGCCATCGCTTCCACCAGCAGCACGCCGGGAAACACCGGTTTGTCGGGGAAGTGGCCGTCAAAAAACGGCTCGTTGATACTCAGGTTCTTGTACGCAACGATGGACTCGCCCAGGTTAAGTTCCACCACCCTGTCCACCAGGAGAAACGGATAGCGGTGGGGCAGGTATTTGCGAATCTCATCGGTTTTCATCATGAGTGCCGTGGTTCCTTGTGCTGGTTCTGGCTGTATTTCTCGAGCGCGGCGAACCGCTGGTTCAGGCGTTCGAGCTGGGAGAAGCGCACCGCGTTCCTGCGCCATGTGGATGTCGGCTCCATCGGCGTACCCGAGGAGTATGAGCCTGGCTGCGTTATCGAGCGAGTCACCATGGTCATTCCCGTGACGTGCACGCCGTCGCAAATCTCCACGTGGCCCACGACACCGACACCGCCGGCTAGAGTGCAGTTTTCACCTATGATCGTGCTTCCGGCCAAACCGACGCAACCGGCTATCGCGGTATTTTTTCCGACCCGGCAGTTGTGCGCAATCATCACCTGGTTGTCGATGATAACGCCATCCTCGATCACGGTGTGCTCCAGCGCGCCGCGATCGATGGTGGTGCCGGCGCCGATCTCCACCCTGTCGCCGATGCGCACGCCGCCCAGCTGGTGTATTTTCTCCCAGCCCGCGGGACCCGGGGAGAAGCCGAAGCCATCCGCGCCTATCACCGCCTGGCTGTGGATCGTACAGCCAGCGCCCACATGCACGTCGTGGTACAGCACGGCGCCCGGGTGGATGCAGCTGCCTGCGCCTACCTGGCTGTGCTCACCGATGTAGACGTTGGCACCGATCATCGCCCCTTCACCGATCACGGCGCCCGCCTCGATCACCGCGTTGGCGCCGATACTGGCGCTTGCGTGAACCCGGGCAGCCTCGCTGACGACGGCGCGCGTATGCACGCCTGGCGCGGCAGCCGGCGCGCGTTCAAAAACGGCGGAAATGCGGGCATATGCCAGGTAGGGATCGTCCGTGGCCAGGCTGTCCACCGGGCACCGGGACACAAACTCTGGGTGCAGAATGACCGCCGCCGCCCGGGTTTCGGCCAGGGCGGCGAGGTATTTTCGATTGGAGAGGAAGGTGAGCTCCCCGGGGCCGGCACTGGCCAGGGTGGCCAGGCCGTGGACCTGGCGAGTCGGGTCACCTGACAGCGCCAGGTCGAACCGCCGTGCCAGATCCCCGAGGGTTGTCACCGGGGGTTTCCCTTACTTGGCGCTCAGCTGGTTCAGCTTGTCGGTCACCTTGGCGGTGATGTTGTAGCCGGCGTCCGCGTGGATAACGGCTTCCTGGCGTACCAGCAGGCCGATACCCTCGGTGGAAATCAGGTCGCGCAGGACTTCCTGCACCTTGGGCGACATCTCCTGCAGCAGGGCCTGGCCGGCGGTCTGCTCGGCCTGCTTCAGCTTGCCGGCGACGTGCTCGAGGTCAGACTGCTTGCTCTGCAGCTTCTGCCGCATGGTGGACTGCTGTTCCTGGCTCATCACCGCGGCGTCTTTCTGGTAGCTCTTGACCAGGTCGTCGAGCTCCTTTTTCAGCTTGTCGAACTCGGCCTTGTCGGCCTTGAAGTCGGGCTGGTTGTAGACTTCCTGCAGGCGCTTCTGCGCGGCGTCAGTTTGCAGGATCGCTTCCTGCAGGTTGACGACGGCGATCTTGCCCTGCGCCATGGCCATAGCGGGCAGGCTGAAAATCAGGCTGGCAGCCAGTATTTTTAGAAGTTTTGACACAATATTCTCCGGGTTTGGTGCGTTTTAATCAGAAGCCTCTGCCGAGGGTGAACTGGAATACCTCTTCGCGGTCCGCGTCCTCTGCGTTGATCGGCTTGGCGAGACTGAAGGTCATCGGGCCGAATCCGGTAATCCAGGTCACTCCGACACCGACCGAGTAGCGCAGTTCACCGAGATCGACGTCGTAGCAGTTGATCTGGGTCTTGCCGCAGCCGGTTTCGAACACGTTGCCGGCGTCGAAGAAGAAGGCCGAGCGCAGCTGGCTCTGATCCTCGACGAAGGGCAGCGGGAAGATCAGCTCCGCGCCACCCTCGATCAGCACGTTGCCGCCGAAGGGGTCGGGGTTGTCGTTGTTGATACCCTGTACCAGCTTGCCGTCCACCCCGACATAGGCGATCTGCCGGGACAGCAGTGTCGCCTGGCCATTGTCGTCGACCTCGATCGCCGCGCGGGCGGTCTGGTAGATGTCAGCCGGGGTAGAACGCGGGCCGAGGGTGTTGCTCTTGAAGCCGCGCACGGAGCCGAAGCCACCGGCGAAGAAGTGCTCGAAGAACGGCAGCTGGGTGGTATCGCCGTAGCCGTCGCCATAGCCCAGCTCGCTGCGCAGGCGCAGGGTCCAGGGCCCCTTGATCGGGAAATAGATTTCACCGCGGTAGTTGAGCTTCCAGAACTCGAGATCCGAGAACGGCATCGACAACTCGAGTGACACCGAGTTGGATGCACCGCGCGTCGCCAGGCGGCCGCGGTTCAGGGTGGACTGGCTCCAGCTCGAGGTGATGGTGTAGTTGAGGAAGTTGTCGCCATTCTGGTCGAGGAAGCCAGGCGCGCCCTTGGGCAACAGGTAGCCATCCGGCAGGGAGTCGATGGGCTGGAGCATCTCGGGCCCGGCGTAGGTATTGTCCGCCTGCAACTCACTGTCGAACCAGTAATTGATACCCTTGGTGATGCGCGGGCTGGCCTTGATCTCCTGCACCGCGTAGCGGCCCGCCGTGATCTTGGTTTCCGCCGCGCCGAAGCTGAAGCCCAGGCGCTGGGTCTCGGTGATCGGGTAGCCGAAGTTGAGCGCCGCGCCGAGGGTATCGGTCGTGTAGCTCGCCACGTTGACCTCGGAGAGGTCGGTGGAGCGGTAGTAGACGTTGAAACCGCGGCTGACACCGTCCTCGGTGTAATACGGGTTGGTGTAGCTGAAGTTGTAGGAATCCTGGTACTTCGAGGAGTTCAGGTTGATCCCCACACGCTTGCCGGTGCCGAGGAAGTTGTCCTGCTGCAGGTTCAGCCCGAGGATCAGGCCCGCGTCCTGGGCGTAACCGAAGCTGGCGCCGATACTGCCGGAGGACTGCTCCTCCACGTCATATTCGAGATCGATCAGGTCGTCGGCGCCGGGTACCGCCGGGGTATCCACCTTGGCCTTGCTGAAATAGCCGAGGCGTTCGAGGCGCACCCGCGACTGCTCGATACTTGCGGAGGAAGCGGGCGCGCTTTCCATCTGGCGCATCTCGCGGCGCAGTACCGAGTCGGCGGTCTTCTGGTTGCCCTTGAAGCTGATGCGGCGCACGTAGGTGCGCTTGCCCGGGTCGACGAAGAACTTCATGTCGACCACGTTACCGCCCTCTTCCACCTCGGGAATGCCGGTGACCTTGGCGAAGTTGTAGCCCTCGTTACCGAGGCGCTGGGTCATGTACTCCTCGGTGGAGGTGACCAGTTGCTGGGAGAAGGTCTGGCCCGGGGAGACCAGCACGAAGCGGCGCAGGTCCTCTTCCGGCAGCACCAGGTCGCCGGAGAGGTCGACCTCTCCGATGGTGAACTTCTGGCCCTCGGTGACGTTGGCGGTGATGAACACGTCGCGCTTGTCGGGCGATACCGACACCTGGGTGGAGTCGATGTGGAACTGCAGGTAACCGCGGTCCATGTAATAGGAGGTGAGCTTCTCGAGGTCGCCCTTGAGCTTCTCTTTCGAGTACTTGTCGTCGTTGGTGAAGAAGGACAGCCAGCCGGTGGTTTTCAGCTCGAATACGTTTTCGAGCTCGTCGTCGGTGAAGACGGTATTGCCCACCACGTTGATGTGCTTGATCGCCGCGACGGTGCCCTCGTCGATATCGATCTTGATGGTCACCCGGTTGCGCGGCTCGGGCACGACCTCGGCGTCGATGCTGGCGTCGTAGCGGCCCTGCTGGACGTACTGGCGCTGCAGTTCCATCTGCATGCCCTCCAGCGTGGAGCGCTGGAACACCTGGCCTACCGCGAGGCCGGCGCTCTTCAGGCCGTCGAGTAGCGCGTCTGTCTCGATGGCCTTGTTACCCTCGATATTGATCTCGCTGATACTCGGTCGCTCGGCCACCACGATCACCAGCACGTTGCCGTCGCGGCCGATGCGGATATCGTCGAAATTGCCTGTGGAAAAGAGACTGCGGGCGGCGGCGCGGATGGTGGATTCATCGATGAGGTCGCCCACCCCCACTGGCAGTGCCGCGAACACGCTCCCGGCCGAGATGCGCTGCAGGCCCTCGACCCGGATATCCGAAATAATGAATGAGTCCGCCAGGGCCACGGGCGCCCACAGGCACAACACAAGCGCCAGGAATTTAGGTAGTCGTCTAATCAAGGTTCACTCAATCTGCAGGTGGCCCGTGGGTATTTTTGTGCGGCTCGGCGCTGTCGTTACAGGCGCATGAAGTCGTTATACAGGGCGAGCATCATCATGCCCAGCACCAGGAAAAGGCCTACCTGATAGCCCAGTGACTGTATTTTCTCAGGTACCGGCCTGCCCGCCAATAGCTCGATGGTATAGAACAGCAGGTGCCCGCCATCGAGGACGGGAATCGGCAGCAGGTTCAGTACGCCGAGGCTGACGCTGAGCAGGGCGAGGAACCCGATGTAGGATTCCAGGCCAGACTTCGCCGAAGCGCTGGCCACTTTAGCAATCGTGATGGGGCCACTCAAGTTTTTCGGTGAAATGAGCCCGGTGAGCATCTTCTGGATCGACTCGACGGTAAACGACACCAGCTGGCCGGTGCGGGAGAACGCCGCGCCCATGGCCTGGATGGGACCGCGCTCGAAGCTGCGGACCATTTCGGGGGGCATCGGCGGCATGCCGACGGTGACGCCGGCGCGGCCGATCACCTTGCCCTCCTCGTCGGTCTCGCGGGCGGGCGTCAGCGGCAGGTGCAGGGTCTGCCCGTCGCGCTGGACCTCCAGGTCGATGAGCTGGCCCGGGCGTTCGCGGACGTAATCCACCCACTCGTAGCCGTGCATGCGCTGGCCGTCGGCACCGAGGATGAGGTCGCCGTTCTCCAGTCCGGCGCGCTCGGCGGCGCTGCCGGCCACCACCTCCCGGGCGATAAGGCCGTCCGGCGTGTACAGCGTCAGGCCCAGGCCGCCGAACAGGTCGGGCTCCTCCTCACTGGAGAGCCAGCGCTCGATATGCGCCTCGGATTCGTAGACCAGGTCGGAGCCGGGGTACCTGGTGGAAAACTCGATGCTGCCGGTGTCGCCGATCCGCTCCAGCAGGGCGAAACTGAGCGCCTGCCAGGTCGGTGTCTTCTCGCCGTCTACGGCGACGATCTCCTGCCCCGCCTCCAGGCCTGCGACCTCGGCGATGGAGCCGTGATCCACCTTGCCGATTACCGGGGCGTAGCCGGTTTCGCCGGCCATGAACAGGAACCAGTAGGCAACAATCGCCAGCGCCAGGTTCGCCAGCGGGCCGGCGGCGACCACGGCGATGCGCTGCAGTACCGGCTTGCGGTTGAAAGCCTTGTCGAGCTCCTCCTCGGGGACCTCGCCCTCGCGCTCGTCGAGCATCTTCACATAACCGCCCAGCGGGATCGCGGCGACGCTGTACTCGGTGCCGAGCTTGTCCCGCCAGCTGTACAGCGGCTTGCCGAACCCTATGGAGAAGCGCAGGACGCGCACACCGCACTGGCGGGCCACCCAGAAGTGGCCGAACTCGTGTACGGCCACCAGGACTGCCAGTGTGCCGAGGGTGATAAGAATGGTAGTGAGAATATCCATCAAAGCCTGGTTACATCCGCTTTCTGTCGGCTCGGGCCGGCCAGCAGTTGTGCCGCCAGGTCCCTCGCCTCCCTGTCCGCGGATTCGACCACAGCCAGGGTATCCGGTTCAACAATGCCGATCCGGCCCAGGACACCCTCGATCACCTCGGGAATCCCGGTAAACCGGAGCTCTCCGGCCAGGAAGGCGGCCACCGCCACCTCGTTGGCCGCGTTGCACACCGCCATGGCGGTTCCGCCGGCAGCTACCGCCTCGCGGGCCAGGCGCAGGCAGGGGAAACGCCCCTCGTCCGGCGGCTCGAAGTCCAGTCGCGCCGTGGCGATGATATCCAGCGGCGCCACGCCCGAGGCCAGCCGGTCGGGCCAGCCCAGGCCGTAGGCGATTGGGGTGCGCATATCGGGATTGCCCAACTGCGCCAGCACCGAGCCGTCGACGTACTGCACCATGGAGTGAATGATACTCTGTGGGTGCACCACCACGTCTACCTCGCCCGGCGACAGGTCGAACAGCCAGCAGGCCTCGATAAACTCGAGCCCCTTGTTCATCAGCGATGCCGAATCCACCGAGATCTTGCGCCCCATCGACCAGTTGGGGTGGGCGCAGGCCTGGTCGGGCGTGGCCTCGTGCATCTGCGCCAGGCTCCAGTTGCGGAACGGCCCACCGGAGGCAGTGAGCAGCACCTTGCTGACCCCGGCCAGCCGCGCACGGCCCTCCCCATCCACGGGCATGCACTGGAAGATGGCGTTGTGCTCGCTATCGATCGGCAATAGCCGCGCGCCGCTGCGGCGCACCGCGCCCATCAGCAGGTGCCCACCCATCACCAGCGACTCCTTGTTCGCCAGCAGGATGGTCTTCCCGGCCTCCGCCGCAGCCAGCGTGGAGGGCAGGCCCGCTGCGCCGACGATGGCGGCCATGACGGTGTCCACCTCGGCTGCGACGACGACCTGTTCCAGGCCGGCCTCGCCCTGCAACACCTGGGTATCCACCTTGCCCGCAAGCGCGTCCCGCAGGCGCTGCGCGGCGTCGGCGTCCATCATCACCGCGAAGCGCGGGCGGTGGGCCAGGCACTGCGCGGCGAGCGCATCCACCGAGGTGTTTGCCGCCAGCGCATAGACCGCGAATTCTTCCGGGTGGCGCGCGATCACATCCAGCGTGCTGACACCGATGGAACCGGTGGAGCCGAGTACGCTGACCTGTCGCATCGGGGCGCTCATATCACCAGCCCGCCAGCAGCACGCCGAGGGCAAATACCGGGGCGGCGCCGCAGAGGCTGTCCAGGCGATCCAGCAGGCCGCCGTGGCCGGGCAGCAGGTTGCCGCTGTCCTTGCAGCCGATTTCCCGCTTGACCATGCTCACGGAGAGGTCGCCGACCACGGACGTCATCGAACTGGCCAGGATGACCGTCAGGGCGGCGAGCAGGGAGATGTGATCGCCGCGCGCCGGCAGCAGGGCCCAGATCAGGATACCGGTCAGCGCCACGCTCAGCTCGCCACCCCAGAAGCCCTCCCAGGTCTTGGCCGGGCTGACCGCCGGCGCCAGTTTGTGCTTGCCGATGGTCTTGCCGGTGAAATACGCGCCGATATCCGCTACCGCGACGATCAGCACGAGGATCACCAGCAGCAGACCGCCGTGGGGATAGCTGAGCAGGTACACCGCGGCCGTCCACGCCGGCGCCAGGATCATCAGCCCCATCAGGCTGCGCATGATGCGATTGCTCCACAGTGCCGCGCTCACCGGGTAACCGCGCACCCAGAGCAGCGAGAACGACCACCACAGGCAGGCCAGTCCCAGAATCGGCTGGATTTTCTCCCGTGTGGGCTCGCCCCCCAGGGAGCAGTGGATATACAGCGCGACCAGGCAAGCGGCCAGCACCAGGGTGAATCCGACACGGGCCACGGGCGTCTTCCACCCGGCCAGGTGCGACCATTCCCAGCCGCCGGCCAGCACCAGCAGGGCGAATACAGCGGCCAGCGCGTTCAGCGGCAACAGGAAGACGCCAGCCAGGAACAGGCCGGCCATGATCACCGCGGTGATGATGCGCTGCTTAAGCATCGGACTCGGCGCCCGCTGCGATACCGTCCGGGTCCCGCAGGCCAAAGCGCCGTTCGCGCCGGCTGTAATCCGCCAATGCCCTGGCGAATTCCAGTTCGCCAAAATCCGGCCAGAGTGTATTGGTGAAATACAGCTCACTGTAGGCGAAGTGCCAGAGCATGAAATTGCTGATGCGGGCGTCGCCGCCGGTGCGGATGCACAGGTCGGGGCGTGGCAGGTCGCTGATGGAGACGTTGCGGTCGATCAGTTCGGCGTCGATCGCCTCTGGCTCGAGCGCGCCGGCCTTCACCTGCGCGGCCAGCTTGCGCGCCGCCTGGGCGATGTCCCACTGGCCGCCGTAGTCCACTGCGATCACCACGGTGGCCTCGCGATTGTCGGCGGTGAGGTGCTCGGACTGCTGCATCAGGCGTTGCAGCCGGGTGCTGAAGCGGTCGCGCTGGCCGATGAAGCGCAGGCGGATACCGTCCTTGTGCAACTCGCGCACTTCGCTGCGCAGGTAGCGGGAAAGCAGGGCCAGCAGCGCGCGCACTTCGGGCAGTGGGCGCCCCCAGTTTTCACTGCTGAAGGCAAACAGGGTGAGCACTTCGACACCGTGGCTGCGGCAGGCGCGCAGCACGTTGCGCACCGCCTCGACACCGGCGCGGTGGCCGGCGGGCCCTGGCAGGCCGTGGCGCTTCGCCCAGCGGTTGTTGCCGTCCATGATGATGGCGACATGGCGCGGCACCACCGTCTGGCCGGCGTCCGCCTCGCCTTTGCTGCTCTTGCTGCCGGGCATTGTCCTGGGCGGGTCGGTGGGACCCTAGATTTCCATCAGGTCGGCTTCTTTCTCTTCCAGCATCTTCTCGATGCGGGCGATGAAGCCGTCGGTGATTTTCTGGATATCATCGTGGCCGCGACGCTCGTCGTCCTCGCTGATCTCCTTGTCCTTTTGCAACTCCTTGAGCATGGCCATCGCATCGCGGCGGGCGTTGCGCACGGAAACCCGCGCGGATTCCGCTTCCTGCCGCGCCTGGCGGATGTACCCCTTGCGAGTCTCCTCGGTGAGCATCGGCATGGGGATGCGGATCACCTCGCCGGCGGTGGCGGGATTGAGGCCGAGATCCGACTTCATGATGGCCTTTTCGATCGCCTGCACCATGGACTTGTCCCAGGCTGTGACGCTCAGAGTACGCGCGTCTTCCACGTTGATATTAGCCATCTGGTTGATGGGGGTATCGGAGCCGTAATAGTCCACCCGCAGGCCGTCCAGCAGGCTGGGGTGGGCGCGCCCGGTGCGAATCTTGTTGAAGTTGTGGCCCAGCGCTTCGAGGCTCTTGTCCATGCGCTCGCTGGCTTCGGTCTTGATATCGTTGATCACTGTACTGCTTCCTCCGGGGCCTGCGCCTTACTCGATCAGTGTGCCGACATCGCCGCCGCGGACGATGTTGAGCAGCGCGCCCTGTTTTTCCATTTCGAAGACCCGCACCGGCATGTTGTGATCCCGGCACAGGCAGATGGCGGTGAGGTCCATCACTTCCAGCTTCTTGTCCAGCACCTCGTCGTAGCTGAGGCGATCGTAGCGCACGGCATCGGGCACCTTCATCGGGTCGGCGGAGTATACCCCGTCCACCTTGGTCGCCTTGAGTACCAGCTCGGCGTCGATCTCGATGCCGCGCAGGCAGGCTGCGGAGTCGGTGGTGAAAAACGGGTTGCCGGTACCGGCGCAAAAAATCACCACATCGCCGTTACTCAGTGCACGGATAGCCTTGCGCCGGTCGTAGTGATCGACCACCCCGCTCATGGGAATGGAGGACATGACCTGGGTGGCGATATTCGAGCGCTCCAACGCATCGCGCAGGGCCAGCCCGTTCATCACCGTGGCCAGCATGCCCATGTGGTCGCCGGTGACCCGGTCCAGGCCCGCCGCCTGCAGTGCGGCGCCGCGGAACAGGTTGCCGCCGCCGACCACCAGGCCCACCTGTACGCCGATGCCTACCAACTGGCCGATTGCCAGTGCCATCTGGTCCAGCACCTTGGGGTCGATGCCGTAGTTCTCGGTGCCGGTCAGCGCCTCGCCGCTCAGCTTGAGCAGAATGCGCTTGTATTTTTTGTCCGCAGACGTCTTTACCATACCCGGTAGCCTCACCTCGTTGGGGCGCTATCTTACAGGACATCGCGGTCCGGCCACAGTGGGAAATTGCGTTAATGCACGGCCGGGCGGTGCCCGGCCGGTAGATTGCCCGCCTACAGGAAAGTGAGCAGGGCCCAGACCACGACCGCGAGGGCGAGGCTGCAGTGAATCACACCGACGACGCTCGCCATGGGGCCGGGTTTACCCACCACGGCATTGGCCTCGAGCACCAGGATCAGCGCGATGCAAAGGCCGAATCCGAGCATCGAGGGCGACAGCGGCAGGTGCTTGGAAGCCAGCATGCCGAACAGCATGGGCGCGGAAAACAGCGTATTGGTACGTGAGGCGAGACCGGCCTTGGCTCCGGCTGCAGCCGCATCGCCCTCCTTGAGACCGAGCACGATCTTCTGGTTCGGCCAGATGATCAGCCAGACATTGAGGAACATCAGGATGCCGGCCAGTGCGCCGACGGTAATTGCCGGCATGGCGGCCATGTTGGCATCCGCACCTACAGCGTGGAACAGGTAGAGGCCCGTGAGGAAGGTAAACATCGCGCCCCAGCGGAACCACCACAGCGCCCGCGGAGCGAGTTTCTTGACAGCGTCTGCCTTGGCGGAGGGCTCCGCCTCCTTGAAGTACTCTGTCTGTACAAAGTTGAAGTAGTAGAGCATGCCGATCCAGGTGATACCGAAAAGGACATGCGCCCAGCGGAACAGGAACTCGAGTAGTAGCATTGGTGTTTCCCCTTGTTATTTTGTTGCAACCACACACTTATTATACACTGGAGATAATCCGCGGCGCGATGCGCTGTGTCATTCGACGCGGTCCCCCCGACGCGCCGCTGTCCACCACCGTCAATTCAACCACTGTCAATTCGACTACAAGGAGTCTGTCATGGCTTTTGAACTGCCCGCCCTTCCCTACGCCCAGGATGCACTGGAGCCCCACATCTCCGCTGAAACCCTGGAATACCACTACGGCAAGCACCACAAAACCTACGTCGACAAGCTGAACGGGCTGGCTGCCGGCACCGATCTCGAAGCAAAGTCTCTCGAGGACATCATCAAATCCTCCGAGGGCGGCGTGTTCAACAACGCGGCGCAAATCTGGAACCACACCTTCTACTGGAACTGCCTGAGCCCGAACGGCGGCGGCGCACCCACCGGCGCTATCGCAGCGGCCATCGACGCCGCTTTCGGCTCCTTTGATGCGTTCAAGGAAGAGTTCAACACCAACGCCGCCAACAACTTCGGCTCCGGCTGGACCTGGCTGGTAAAAAAGGCTGACGGCAGCGTCGGCATCGCCAACACCTCCAACGCCGGCTGCCCGCTGACCGACGACAGCGTGACCCCGCTGCTGACCGTCGACGTGTGGGAACACGCCTACTACATCGACTACCGCAACTCCCGCCCGAACTACCTGGCGGCGTTCTGGTCGCTGGTGAACTGGGAATTCGTCAACGCGAATTTCGCCTGATCCGGGGTCCTGTAGGAGCCTGCTACGCAGGCGATCGCGCGCATAGCGCGCTCCTACAGGCGCGATCGCCTGCGTAGCAGGCTCCTACAAGATCGGAATCGCCTGCGTAGCAGGCTCCTACAAAAAAAAGCCCGGCACTTGGCCGGGCTTTTTCGTGGCTGGGAGCCGGGCTTACATCATGCCGCCCATGCCACCCATGCCGCCCATGTCGGGCATGCCGCCGCCGGCGGGCTTGTCTTCCGGTGAGTCGGCGACCATCACCTCGGTGGTGATCATCAGGCCGGCCACGGAACCCGCTGCCTGCAGCGCGGTACGGGTCACTTTGGCGGGATCGAGGATACCCATGTCCAGCATATCGCCGTACTCGCCGGTCGCCGCGTTGTAGCCGAAGTTGCCTTCGCCCTGGCGTACCTTGTCGAGGACCACGGAAGCTTCGTCGCCAGCGTTGGAAACGATCTGGCGCAGCGGACCTTCCATGGCGCGCAGCGCAGCTGCGATACCGTGGTTCTGGTCTTCGTTGTCGCCTTTCAGGTCCTTGATGATGGAAACAGCGCGAACCAGCGCAACGCCGCCACCGGCAACTACACCCTCTTCAACCGCAGCGCGGGTAGCGTGCAGGGCGTCTTCGACGCGGGCTTTCTTCTCTTTCATCTCGATCTCGGTGGCGGCGCCAACCTTGATCACTGCAACACCGCCGGCAAGCTTGGCGACGCGCTCCTGCAGCTTCTCGCGATCGTAATCCGAAGAAGTGTTCTCGATCTGTACGCGAATCTCGTTGACGCGTGCCTTGATGGCTTCAGCGTCACCAGCACCGTCGATGATGGTGGAGTTGTCCTTGTCCATGGTCACGCGCTTGGCGGAGCCCAAGTGCTCCAGGGTAGCGGTTTCCAGGTCCATGCCGACTTCCTCGGAAATCACGGTACCGCCGGTGAGGATGGCGATGTCCTGCAGCATGGCCTTGCGGCGGTCGCCGAAGCCCGGCGCCTTACAGGCGGATACTTTCACGATGCCGCGCATGTTGTTCACTACCAGGGTAGCCAGCGCTTCGCCTTCGACGTCTTCTGCGATGATGACCAGCGGCTTGGAAGCCTTGGCAACCTGCTCCAGCAGGGGCAGCAGTTCGCGGATGTTGGAGATTTTCTTGTCGACCAGCAGGATGTAGGGGTCTTCCTGCTCGGCGCTCATGCTGTCCTGGTTGTTGATGAAGTAGGGAGACAGGTAGCCGCGATCGAACTGCATGCCTTCAACCACGTCCAGCTCGTTCTCCAGGCCAGAGCCTTCCTCGACGGTGATGACGCCTTCCTTGCCCACTTTCTCCATGGCCTCGGCGATGATGTCGCCGACGGAAGCGTCGGAGTTGGCGGAGATGGTGCCAACCTGGGCGATGGCCTTGCTGTCTTCACAGGGAGTGGACATCTTCTCGATCTCGGCAACCGCCGCGATCACAGCCTTGTCGATGCCGCGCTTGAGGTCCATCGGGTTCATGCCGGCGGCGACTGATTTGAGGCCTTCGTTCAGGATGGACTGGGCCAGTACGGTGGCGGTGGTGGTGCCGTCGCCGGCCTGGTCAGAAGCCTGGGAAGCGACTTCCTTGACCATTTGCGCGCCCATGTTCTCGAACTTGTCTGCCAGTTCGATTTCCTTGGCCACGGAAACACCGTCCTTGGTCACGGTGGGCGCACCGAAGGACTTGTCCAGGATTACGTTGCGGCCCTTGGGGCCCAGGGTTGCCTTTACGGCGTCGGCCAGGATGTTTACACCGGCCAGCATGCGGGAACGAGCGTCGTCACCGAAAAATACGTCTTTAGAAGCCATTGTCTGCTTTCCTCAATCTCTGAATTTGTGGACAGGCTGTCTTACTCGACAACCGCGAAGATTTCGCTTTCACCCATGATGATCAGCTCTTCACCGTCGATCTCGATGGTGTTGCTGCCGGCGTACTGGCCGAATACGACGGTGTCGCCGACCTTGACGGCCATGGGGCGCAGTTCGCCGTTATCCAGGGCCTTGCCCTCACCGACGGCAACCACTTCGCCCTGGTTGGGCTTTTCCTTGGCTGAACCCGGCAGGACGATGCCGCCGGCAGTGGTTTCTTCCTCAGCGTTGCGACGAACGACCACGCGGTCGTACAGCGGACGGATACTCATGTGTGCAGATCTCCTGGTTACAGTTTTATGAGTGACCCCGACAAGGGATGCTCGCTAGATGGGGGCATCGCAGGGCATTTCAAGGGTCGGTTAGCACTCTTTTGAAGAGAGTGCTAATTCTAGTGGGGAATCCGGGTGAGTCAAGCGCGAAGGGCGTGGCAGCAAAGCAACGCCCCCTGGAACATATTCATTATAAATCAACAGCTTATCGACGGTCTTCCTCATCGACCTGGTAGTACTGGCCCTCGATGGTGACCTGCTCCGAGGTCCGCTGCGAAGCGCTGTGGTGCACTTCCACCTGGGGTTCGCCAAACAGGCGGGCCAGCCGCCGGCGCAGCGGGCCGATCAGCACGATTACCGCGACGAAATCGGTGATCAGGCCGGGAATCATGAAAAGCAGCCCCGCGAGCCCCATGGACAGGTCCTCGACCAGCAGTTGCTGCCCGCTGGCGCGGCCCATCTGCACGTCCCGAACCCGCTCCAGCATCTGGGTACCCTGCCGGCGCAGGATCGCCAGCCCCAGCAGGAAGGTAGCGAACACGTAGAGCAGCGCGGTGAGCGCGCTGGTTTGTATGCCCAGTTCAATCAGGCTGAAAAGCTCCAGCCAGGGCAGGAGCATGAAAAACAATCGCATCAGGAGTCTCCGTGAGTCACACAGTATGGGGGCTTGTAGGCCATTTACAAGCGGGACTATGCTCTGACCTCGCGACGCGCGGGGTGATCGCACTGGCAAGGCACCGGGGAGAACGGCACTGGAAGGGACAATCGACGAGCGCATCTGGCAGGTTGTCGCACTGATTCCCGCGGGATCGGTGTCGACCTACGGCGATGTCGCGGCCCAGGCCGGCTTGCCGGGCGCGGCGCGGCGGGTGGGTCGCGCGCTAAGGCTGCTACCGGCGGGGACCGGTATTCCCTGGCATCGGGTGGTCAACGCATCCGGAAAACTGTCGCTGCCACCGGGCTCGACCAGCTACCGGCGACAGCGGGAGCGACTCGAATCAGAGGGAGTCGTGTTCCGGGCCGGTGGGAGTATCGACCTGCGGCGCTTCCGCAACCGGGTCGACTCACCGCCGAAATAGCCGGCGGAAACCATCCACAAATCTCGCCCGGCGGGACGGCGGTGTGGCGAGGATTTCGTCCCAGTCTTCACCGGGTACTACCAGCGCGCGCAGCAGCCGGGCCAGTTGCAGGGAATCGGCCGGATTGACACCCCGCCGCTGTGCCGGTGGCAGCTGCGCGCACAACCAGTGCAAGGCCTCCGGCACCGGTGCCAGCAGTTGAGCCTCGCTGCGCAAACCCTCGGCGCCGGGGTCGGCTCCCTCCCAGATTGAAAAGCCCGCCCGCTCCTTCAACCACTGATCGCTGCCCTCTCTCTCGACCACCGCCCTTTCCACGACCGACGAGTGCATACGGAATGCTTCACCGCGCAGGCTTGCCAGCCTGTCGATGAGCAGCTGGTCGTGGGCTGCGAGCTTCGGAAAATGCACGCGATAGATGTAGAGCAATTGCACCGCGGGCAGTGACAGAGCGGTGTTGGCGGGGGTGCCGGACTGGTGGGGAGGCGGGATTCCGATACTCTGCAGGAAATCGGCTACCACCGAACCCTGCGGAAAATTCTGCCGAAGGTACTGCCGGTACTCCACATGCTCCCGACCGAAGACATCGTCGAATATCCCCGAGAAGCGGGTGAAGTTCACGATGAGTTGATCGTCCATGCGGGTAAAGCGGGTCTTCAAGCGCTCCTGGAAAGCGCTCTGTACCCGCGAGTAGATGGGGCGAACGTAGAGCACCACACGGACTTCGTCAAAATGCCGGGAAACGGTCTCGTACAGCAGAGCGGTGTCTGTCGCATCGAAAGTGCAGATCGATTCGGCGGAGAGTATGGCGGTCCGGTCACCGTCTTGCCGCAGCACGGCCTCCAGGCGAGCCATGGCGCGTTCCCTGACCTGCTCTCGCCGGGCACTGTCCATCGGCTCCTCGCAGAACACAGGCATTTTTTCCAGGTCGTGCTTGAAGGCCTGCAGCATCAGCAGCGACGAGTTTGCACTGCCGTCGTGAAGGTATGTGAAAGCGGGGTGATCGAGCTGCTGGAACAGGTAGTCCTGGATGGCGCTCGTACCGGTTTTGTGCATCCCTGCGTGGATGATGAGCTTGCGCCCCATCAGTTGCCTGCCGCCTCCACGACAAGTTCCCTGTCGCCATTCCATGGTGCGACTTTCAGCAACAGCAGCATACCCGGTATCGCCAGCAAGGCGCAGAGCATGAAGAAATTGAACCAGCCGATGGCATCGACGATGAACCCGGTGCCGGCATTGGCGAAGGTGCGCGGCACGGCGGCCAGCGCCGTGAACAGCGCAAACTGCGTCGCGGCGTAGGCGCGGCTGGTTTCGCGGGCGATAAACGCGGTAAAGGCAGCGGTACCCAGTCCTACGCCCAGGTACTCGAAACCGATAACCAGGGCCAGCATCCACAGGACCGGCCCGCTCGCGGCAAGCCAGGCGAAGCCGAAGATACTGGCGACCTGCACCACCCCGAACAACCACAGCGCGCGATTGATACCCAGCCGCAGCATCAAGAGCCCGCCGAGCAAGCCGCCGACGATCATCGGCCAGAGCGCGGCGTTCTTGGCCACCAGGCCGATCTCGCTTTTGCTGAAGCCGGTCTGCAGGTAGAACGGCGTCGACAGGGCGGTAGCCATGTTATCGCCCAGCTTGTAGAGAAACATGAAGCACAACACCAGGACCAGGCCGCGCCAGCCCTTGCGTGCCAGGTATTCCCGAAACGGCGCCACCACGGTTTCGCGCACGCCGTGGGCGCGCGGCACACTGGACTCCGGTTCGCTGACCGCGAGCGTCATGCCAATGCCCAGCAGCATGAAGGCGCCGGTGATCCAGAACACGCTGCTCCAGGGCAGGTGGTCCGCCAGCACCAGGGACAGCGCCCCCGGCACCAGCCCGGAGATGCGGTAGGCGTTGATATGAATCGAATTGCCCAGTCCCAGCTCGTGATCCGGAAGTATTTCGCGCCGGTAGGCATCTATGGCGACATCCTGGCTCGCGCTGAACAGGGCGATCGCAAACGCCAGCCAGGCTATCGCCTGCAGCTTGTCCTGCGGAGCGATCGCGCCGATCAGCCCGATGGAAACCAGCAGGGCGAGTTGCAGCGGCAACAACCAGCCGCGACGCCGCCCGAGCGGCGGGACCCAGCGGTCCATGAAAGGCGCCCACACGAACTTCCAGGTGTAGGGGATACCGACGAGGGCAAACAGGCCGATCTCGGCGAGAGAGACGCCATTGTCTTCGAGAAACGCGGGAACCAGTTGCAGCAGCACATAGAGCGGAAGACCGGAGGCGAAACCGGTAAAGACGCAGATCAGCATGCGCCGGTTGAATATCGCCGTACGCCAGTTCATCCGGGGTCCACTCATCGAGCCTCCCGTGACGATGTCGCAGCCAACTGAATACCCGCGTCAATCAACCTCGAATCCCATCTCGCGCACGAAGTCGATGTCCGCGGGATTGAACTGCCCGAGGTCCTGCTTGCGGAAGCGCCCGGCGGTCTCGGGGGCCCTGACTGTATTGGCGATTTGTGCCAGGTCCGACTTGCTCACCTGGATGGCCGCGAACTCGCGCAGCGACTCCAGTTCGGCTTCCGGGTCAGCACAGAGACGGTCGAAATTCAGGAAATGCAGCCTGCCGTCCATGCGCTTGGCGAAGCCCTGCATGCGTTTGTGGGCAGCGACCCAGTAACGCAGGGCGTTGGCGGGGGTCGGGCTGCAGTCGCCTTCCAGCAGGATGTCGCCCCACAGGTACTTCAACTGGTTCTGGTTTTCGCTGAACGCCATGTCCAAGCCGTTGCGCACCACGTACACGTATTTCATTTGCGGGAAGCACCGGTTCAGTGCCGGCATCAGGATATGCGAGTTGGGCTCCTTCCACCCCCAGTGTTCGTGGCGACGGTCGACACTGGGCGACGCCAGCAGCGATGCCGCCGCCTGTTCCCGGAGTTCCAGCGGGAGCACGGGGCTGCGGTCGCAGGCCACCGCCTCGTCGAGCAACTGCCGCAGTTCGCCCGAGATCTCCACCCCGTGGCGCATGGCATTGGCGAACAACCATGTCAGCCGGTCCATCTCCGTATCGGATTTGAGCAGGATGGAGCGTCGCACGAACAACAGGCTGAACCACAGGTTGTCCAGCGACTCGTTGAGGTCGCCGCCGAAGACCACACCCATGCGGCGCAGCAGCGAAACCACCAGCCGCGTGCCACTGCCACCCAGGCCGCCCACGACCAGCGGCGCCGCGTCTTCCTTCGCGACGCGGTAGATTGGCACCGCCTCCCTGGCAGAGCAGACGCTGCGCGAGAGGAAGCGCGCGGAATGCTTGACCTGGTAGGCGAGGTGGTCCTTTTTCTCCTTGATCTGCTGTTCGAGCCAGCGCATCAGGCCCGGGTCCTGCTGCTTGAGGAAACGCGTGATGGCATCGGCATCCTCGCGCGAGAGGTCGATGCCCGACCACTCCTCGCCGACATCGGGCTCGGGCTCCTCGAACAGGCGCCCGTCGGGCTTGTGCAGGTACTGCCGGGCGATGGCGGTACTGGTCTTGCGCGTGGCGTCGAGAATCTCCAGCCGCTGCGCCGGCGACAGCAGCGACTGGCTGGAATAGTAGTTCGTTGAATTCTGGTCCTGCTCCGCGGCGTAACGCATCAGCAGTTCGTTGAAGCGCATGTTCTTCTGCCCGTCCTGGACCAGGTTGTTGAGCATGCGCTTGTATTCGCCGGTCGCCAGCGACAGGCGTGGGTTTGCGTTGCCCTCGCGCAGTTTGAAGCGCTCATCCACCTCGATGCCGAAAACATGGTGCATGAAATCCCGCCGGATATCGCCGCCGTGGAACTGCCCGCGCTCGTAGGGCCTGACGATGATCCTGCCACGCTCCAGCGAGTCTACCCACGGGGCGAGAATTTTCTGGTAGTCGAAGCGTTCGATCTGCTTGGGATAGGTCATGTCGATACGGCGCTTCTGCGGGCCAGCCTTGATCTGCTGGTTGTAGCTGGCCATGATGATGTTGTCCTGCCGCCGCAGGTAGATCACCACGTAGACGTCGAACCACGCCGAGACCTGCGCGCAGTATTTGCGGGCGGCTGCCTCGTCAGCCCATGCCATGAGTTCGGAGGACAGCAGGATACGGTCCTGCTTGCACTTGGCCAGCTCCGGCGCCCAGTCCCTGACTTTCTGGAAGTTCCACTGCCCCTCGAGAAAACGCGGAATATGCGGCGACAGCAGGTGGTGCGCGTTGGATTGCATGCCCGTTTTCGGGTAGCTGACGCCGAGCTGGGCCAGCAACTTCCGGTTATCCCAGAAGAAGTCCTGTAATGCTGTGGTACCGGTTTTGCCCATACCGATATGCAGAAACAGCTTTTTCTTCATCATCCCTCACTTGCCGCGCGGGAGTAGCTGTCCCACCGCGCTCCGGATTCCTGTTGCAGCGCCGTGCGATACACCTCGTCGTGCCGCTGCGCCAACACCGCCGGATCAAACTTCTGTGCCGCGGTTGCCACCGCGCCCGCCATTGCCTCGAAGCGCTCCCGATCGGTAGCGGCCGAGACGATCTGCGCGGCCAGTGCCGGCACGTCCAGTTCGCTGCCGTTGAGCGCTACCACCGCGCCGGCCATTCCCGCCTCGCTGTCGAGCATGCGGCGTATCTCGCCCAGGTCGCTCGCAAGAAAGGGCGTGCCGCTTTGCAGGCATTCGATAATGACCAGCGGAAAGCTCTCGCCGCGGAATTTCGACGGCAGGAAACCCATATCCGCCATGGCGAAATAGCCGCGCACATTTTCCTGGAAACCCGCCAGGTGAATAAAGCCCGGCAGCTGCTTTTTGCCCAGCCGCTCGTACTCGTCGCCATCCCCGACCAGCACCAGGTGGATGTCCCGCCCGGATTCAGCGCGCGCCTGGCTGACCGCCTCGACGGCCTCCTGCCAGCCCTTGTCCACCAGGCCCCGGCTTACCAGTGTCAGCACAAAGGCTGCGTCGTCGATACCCAGGCTGGCGCGCTCCACCGCGGGAAACGGTGCCACCTCCAGCGCATTGTCGATTCGCGCCAGGTGCGCGCGCTCCAGCAATCCATGACTGCGGATTGCCTCCAGGTTCTTGTCCGCCACGTAGATGATCGCCTCGGTGCGATCCACCAGGCGCGGCAGGATCAGGCGCAGGTCGTATTCATTGATGGTCTCGTACATGCCGTGTGAGGTCACCACCACTTTGCACGCAGAATCCGGCGGCAGCAGTTCCAGAATCGTGCTGTCCACCCATGCATGGTGTGAGTGCACAAGGTCGATCTCGAAGTCCGCGACGATACGCTCGAGCTGGGTGAAGTCCGAGACGACCGGGATATCCGGCCGCAGCCTGCGGCGCACGCCCTCCAGCCTGGGCTCGCGCGCGCAGTCGAGGTAGGTCACGTTGTAGCCGTGGGATTTCATGATATTGGCGAGGCTCACCGGGAAAGTTTCCCCGCCGCCGGCACAGAACGCATAGGAAGCGATCAGCAGGTTGGGCGCGCGATCCGCCGCTGCGGCCTCGATACGCCGGAGGCTGAAGCAGCGTTCCAGGGCTTCGTCGGAGTACTCGCCGCGGGTCTCCCGCCAGTGGATCTCGAGGTTGTCGCGCAAACGCTTCAGCGACTGCTCTGGCACGTCGTAATAGCGCAGCAAGGTGCTGGCGACATACTCGTGCTCGCGGTAGAACTCATCCTGCGAGTAGGAACCCACCGAGGTATTCGCGCCGTGCAGCCGGTAGTAGTTACAGGCCTCTGGCGAGTAGGCGAGCATGCCCCCGCGCAGCAGGTGCAGGTACAGCACCCAGTCGCCACAGGTGCGCATGCGGCGCCACTGGGGATCGCGCAGGATTTCCAGCTGGCGCGGTGTACGCATCAGCGCCGAGCTGACATTCGGGATGATATTTTTCACGGCAAACGCATCGCGCACAATGCGCGGCGCCGGCTCCAGAATGGTCTCGTTCCAGCGGTGCGGGTCGATATCGTGCAGGTACTCGTTGATCGACCAGATCTGCTCGTCGCCCTCGCCGTCCATGAATACGGTGCGCGCGTAAGCGATCATCACCGCCTCGTTCTCGAAAAACGGCACCAGCGTTTCGAGGAAATTCTCCGTGCACCAGTCGTCGCTCTCGGCAATCCACACGATGTCTCCACGGGCGAGGTCCAGGCCGCGCTCCCACTGGTGGAATACACCGCCGGAGTTCTCATCGTTGATCACCAGGGTGGAGTTGTCCGGGTAGCGCTGGTGGTACTCGCGCAGGATGGTCGCGCTGTCGTCGGAGGAAGCGTCGTCGAGCAGGATGACTTCGAAATTGCGGTACGTCTGGGAGAAGATGGAATCCAGCCTCAGGCGCAGGAATTTTGCGTGGTTGTAGTTGGGTACGATCACGCTGATCAGCGGCGCATAATCCGGCGATGCTTCGGTCTGCTGGTAGCGCATGGGGGCCAGCAACTGGCCGTTTGCACCGACGGGTGCCGGCACTCGCGGTTGTTTCAACAGCGCGTTCATCAGGCGGAACACCGGCCGCAGTATCCGGCGAATACCATAGGCCAGCGCCGGGTGCCGCAGGCTCATGCGGTGATAGACCAGGATGGACTTGAGGCGGAAGTGCCCCCATTGCCGGCCCTGCCATTCCCGCACCGCGGTAGTGCCCGCCTTGAGCGCGCGCAGCGGGCGTGTCACGCGCCAGGAGAGCGACCCCTCCATCAACTCGATGTGGTGAGACTGGTAGTTGACCTCGGCCTGCAGCAGTTCTGCGCGCCGGGCGTTTTGGCGGTCGCTCTCGGCAAGCCTCGCCAGTTCGCTCGACTGGTCCTGTAACTGGGATTGCAGGGCAGCATTACCCGATTCGAGTTGCTCGAGTTGCTCTCGCAGCGGCACCAGCACGTCGTGGTGTTCTCGCCGGATGCGCTGCGTGTTCTCGTTGAGTTCGCCGATTTGCATTTCCAGGTCGGCGACCGTATCCCGGCTGCGTTCGAGTTCGAGGCCGTTTTCCCGGCAGCGATTGCTCAGCCTCGACAATGCGGGAGCGGCAACCAACCCGAGCGCAGTGCGAGTGTCGCCGCGCTGCCAGATCTCGATACCGGATTGCAGCGCCGCGGCAGTGGCCCCGTCACACAGTGGCTGAAGAGCTGTGTAGAGCTCCAGCGCCTGCGGCAATTCCCGCTCCAGTTCGGCGCGGGCAGCGGCGTCACCCGTACTGCGGTAGAGGCCGGTATCGACAAACTCCTGCACGAATTCCCGCGCCCTGGCGGTATCGGCAGGCAGGTCGAGAAATTCGCCCAATGCCTGCAAAGTTGCTTGCGGACGTTGAAGCAGGTCGGCATAGGTCAGGAAGTACGTGGGTAGTGCAGCGCCCTGCTCCAGCGCCTGCCCGGTCAGCGAAAGCCACAGTGCGGCACCTTCGGCCAGCGACCGGCCGAGTTCGTAAAATGCCGGGTTGGCAGCTGCGCGACTGCGCTGGGAAAGTGCGACTTCCACCGGATCGCGCAGCGTGTGGATGTAATAGACCGCGTCCCCGGCGTATCCTGCGCGGGTGAACAACTGCCGCCAGAACGGCAACAGTTGGCACAGGCGCGGGTCCTTCAGTACGGCGACTTCGGCGCGCCCGTATATGCGCTGCACAAGCGCGAGACCTTCCTGGTAAAAGGCCTCGAGGTCGCAACCGCTGATCGCGTCGGCGCCATTGAAGAGCGGGTTGTCCCAACTGCCATCGAGCTGCGCCAGCAGCCGGTCGTTGAAAGCGACGATATCCGGGTGCTCAAAGAAGCCCTTCTTGTTTTCCTCGTTGGCGTAATACTCACCGAGGCAGGCGTCGGCCCCAAGGCTTTCGACGGCCGCGGCGCACAGGGACGTACCCGAACGGTGCGCGCCGAGGACGACAATCAACTTTCTGGAGTCGGACATAGTTATCGGAATAAGACGGCCGGTGAAGACTCGCGGGAAGCCCGCATTATACGCAAAACACCTAGATTTTCTTTAACAAAGTGGCAGTTAACAGCCCCAGTTGCCCGCTCAGGGTCTGCGCGTAGACTCCACTGCGCACGAGTGCCGCCAGACGTCCGGGCAAGTGGCCCGTACGCGCCTGGCAGAACCGGGAAAGCGTACTCCGGCTGGATTCGGCCAACAAATTTTCGTTAGCCAGCAGCGCGGCGATATTGCGTTCATACCAACCGGCATTGCGCCCCTGCAGGAAGCTGCGGTACCGATTCCAGCGGGAGCGCAATCCGCGATTGTCGCCGATGGCATTGCCCCCGTGCTGGCGATAGCTCAGGCACGGGCGGCTATCGTAAAAGACCTCGCCGCCAGCCCCGCTCACCAGCAGGTACACCCACCAGTCGTGGCTCACCACATCCACGACGCCTGCCGTGCACAACAGTTCGCGGGCCGCTGCGTTCATCACCATGGTGTTTCCACCGGCAATATTCTGCAGCAAGGCATTGGCGAAACCCGGCGCGCGACGAAACAAGGGGGATTCGCCGACGGCTGCACCGCTGGCAGAAATGGAACGGGTTCTCGCGCAGTAAAGCGCGGGACGACCTGCCGGTACTGCAGATAGTGTGTCGAGCGCGCGTGCCAGCTTGTCTTCGTCCCAGATATCGTCCTGGTCAGAAAACGCAAAAAAATCGCCGCGAACATCCTGCGCCGTTACCAGCTGCAAAAAGTTCGCGGCGTGACCTTGCCCGGGCCCGGCCCGGAGGGGCATCAGCCGCCCCGGTGTTCGCCGGCCCCATTGCTCGAAAACATCCGGCGTTCCATCCGTTGAGCCATCGTCGGAGACGTACAACCGCCAGGCCTCATGGGTCTGGCGGCGAATGGAATCCAGCTGTTCGGCGAGGTATCGGCTACCGTTGAAACTGCAGAGCAGGACCGCGACGTCTGGCGCCGTTGCTCTCACTCGCCACTTTTGCCGGATCCGACTTTTCCCTTGGCTGAGGAATTGATGCCGGCAGCTTGTTTCACGTTGGGCTTGGCTTCTGTATCTGTCGCATAGGGTGCAAGGATTTCGGTGATCGCTTCATCGTCAATCTCGACCTTGTCACTCATATTGAACTTGGCGAGATAGTTCTTCAGGGCAAGGCGCTGATACTCGCTCGCCAGGTCTTTCTCGATAGCACCCTTCACCTCGTCAAACGTCTTGTAGTGCTTTTCCTTGATACCGTCCAGCCGAATGATATGAACCCCAAACCGGGTTTGGACAGGATCTGCGTATTCGCCAACTTTGGCGATGGTGAACAGTCCCTCTGAATAACGGGGCTCTACGCCAATCTCGCCATAACTGACCCAATGGTCGAATTTACCCTGCTTTTCAACAGCCCGCGGTTCATCGGAGTGCTCTTTGACCATCTCGAGGAAATCGGCACCGTTTCGCAGCTGCTGGACCACATCCTTCGCCTCGGCCAAAGCTGCATCCCTCGGCTGCCCGGGCGCTGAAGCGATCAGGATCTGTGAAGAAATGCGCCGCTCGGGAACCAGCGCGTACTTGTCCTTTTCCAGGGTATAGCGCTCCTTCGCGAGCTTGTCGAAATTCGGATAAACCAGGGAATCGCGGAAGTGTCGGAGCAGAAAATCCCGCTGATAGGCTTCGATGCCAGCATCATATTCCTGCTTCAGGTCAGGATGCTCAACCACGTAGCCTTTCGATGCGTGAGCGAGCTTCTTGTTAACCAGCACCATATTGATGAGTTCCAGGCGATCTCCCTTGTCATTGATGGCTGCGGCACGCATCGCTGGAGTCCACTTTTCCACGGAGTAGATAAGCTCTTCGCGATCAAGAATCACTTCCCCATCTCTCACAACAGGTTCGGCGTGAACAAACGGTACAACCAAAAACAATAAAACAGGAAAAATTCGCTTACAGAATATAATCATCGGGAAACTCAGAATTTCGTAATTTCAGGAATAAAAAAGCCGACACCCTTGGGTGTCGGCTTTCGGAATATCAAGCCAAGTGATTAGCTTGAAGACTGTACGCGGCTGTGCTCCACGATACGGCCGTAGTTGGAACCCGGGTTGGCGTCGAAAGCACGTTGCCATGCTGCGAAACCAATGATCGGGGCCGGAGCCGTAGTAGCGGTACATACGCTGTTGGTTGCGGCAGTAGTATCCCACTCGCAGATCGCGGGTGAGGTCTGCTCGGAAGCAGCTACAAGCGAAGACCAACCGAACGCAGCGCCTTCGGGCTTATCAACAATGATGTTGGACGGAGCGTTCAACACCGGAGAAGTACCCCAGGAGATAACGTTGACTTCTTTGTCCAGCTCGACGCGCTGGATTTCTTCCGGAGGCTGCGGAGAAACCACCAGATCGCCCGGATCGACAACGATGCCTTGCTCTTCACGATCGTAAACAGTGAAGTAAGCAGTCATCGGGATGTCGCGGGTATCACACAGTGTGGTGGTATCCAGACAGTCTGCGGGATCGTTGCCAGCTTCGTACCATGCGATGTAAGCCGGAAGGTCCATCATCAGGTACTGACCGGGAATGGTTACAACCCAGTCGGTATCGACGCTGAAGGTAGCCGTTGCGTTCTGTGACCAGTCGTTGATCAGAGCCTCTGCACCCAGAGTCCAGCGCAGCGGAGTGTACAGGCCAGTGCTTGCACCGTTACCGATCGGAGAACCACCGTCCAGGTTCGGGAAGTCGAAACCAAGCAGGTCACCATCGCGAACACCGTTTTGCTGGTTGGTCATCGCAGGGCCGTCCATGAAGTCGGTGATGTGTACGGCATTGTTGCCGAACTCAACACCAGTTTCATCAGACTTGATGAAGTAAGACACTTTCAGCGAGTCGGGAGAGTCCACCCAGGTATTCACATACGGACCAGTCGGAGTGATCTGGACGGTTTGCGTGGAATCGATTACGCCGCGCTTGGTCAGGTCACCAGCCGAGTTGGCGAAGAAGTTGTCGCGCACGCCAGTACAGTCAGCCGGAACGCCAGTTGCGTCGTGCTTGGCAGAAACTGCAACTGCTTCGTCTTCGTCGATCGGAGAACCCATGCTCAGGATCTCGATATAACCGGTTTCTGCACCCTCGGCGAAGATGTTGGGCATGACGAAACCGCCTGCCGGGTATGCAGGAGCGGTACAGCTGTTGTCGTTGGAAACGAACTTGATGTCACTGCCGGACTGCTCGATGTAGCCGGTGTACATGTCATAGGGCGACAGTACGACGTTGAAGTCGAGTGCGTCCATGGAATCCGCCGCACGACGGAAACGGATTTTAACCGCTTGCGTCTGGTCGGAGGTGTTGATTACGTTTACGCCAGTGGCGTAGCCGCCCATCACAGTGTAGTAGGGAACGATAGCCAGGTCACCGAGCTGGGTGTTACCAGCCAGGGTAGCCTGGGCGTTCACTACACCTGCGTAGCCGGCGGTTGCAGTAGCTACTGCAGCAGCCAAACCAAGAGGCTTGAAGTTTGCGTTCATAAGGAGACTCCTAATGTCTAGTCTTGTTTACAACCGTATAACAGATTGCTAGCGCTATTATTGCTAGCTGCAGCCAGCTGTCAACTCACACAACAGCTATTCGCTGGAGCCAAACCACCACTCACCGTCCTCAAGAATCCACTTTTCGGTCAGCTCGCGAGGCATGGCACCTAACGCCTTAGCCGCTGCGGAAGTTTGTTTGGCTGGTTTGGACATGACCCGAACCACCACACTCGCCACAGCCGCATTCGGATCATAATTAATGACTTCCAAACCTGTCAACTCCCAGTTCGCTGTATATGAAAACTTTTTAACATACAGCTGCTTAGGGAAAACTTCTCGAAACGCTGGGGTGTTGTACTCATAGGCCTTGCCCCATTCGTGTGCAATGCGCGCACGCCAGCGCTCCTCCACCCTCAACTCGAGGGCCTTGCGGGATGCTTCGCTCAGTTTATCGGACGGGGGCTGATCCTTGGCGCAGCCGGCCAGGGCGACCAGGACTGCGAGGCATAGAATTCGTAACATACTGTTTTAATTGACCATTTCAGAAAGGGCGGGATTATACGTCAGCCCGGGTTAAATTGATATGAGCGGCGCCGGATTGCCGTGGCGGAAGTCATTTTCAGCACCGGGGTCCGACGCAGGGCCCGCCCGCGCCGGGTCGGCTCGGGCGTAGTGGGACAGGCGCGTGCATCAACTGCTCCCCGGGCTCGCCTGGCAGTGTGAATAGTACCAAAGACAACCACCGCTCCGGCCGGCTCAATTCTGCTGTTCCGGCTTTTCCAGAATTGCCGGCTCTGTGATCAGGTCGAGGTGCCTGACCCGCGAGCGCATCTCCTGGCTCACTTCCCGGAGCTGCTGAGCGTTGTACAGTGCACGCGGAGTGATCACCACCAGCAGTTCGGTACGCCGCTTGCTCTTGGTATCTTCACCGAACAGCGCCCCGAAGACCGGAATCTCGTGCAGCCAGGGCAGACCTTTCGAGCCTTTGGTGGAATTCTCCTGGATCAGGCCGCCGAGCACCACGGACTCACCTGAGCGCACCGCGACGCGGCTCTCGATATTGCGCTCCAGGAATGAGGGATTGCCGCCTGTGCTCGAAGCAGTACCCACATCTGTCACCGACTGCTTGACGTCCATGGTGACCAGGCCGCCGGCGTTTACCGAGGGAGTCACCTCGAGTTTGACGCCGGTATCCCGGTAGCTGATATTCTGGACGAAATTATTATTCGAATTTGCCGTGTTAGTGATCGAGGAATCGATGACCGGCACCTGCTCGCCCACATGAATGTAGGCTGTCTGGTTGTCCAGCACCATGACCGACGGGCTGGAAATAATATTCAGCAGATTTTCCGAAGCCAGAGTATTGAGCACCGCCTTGACCATACCGGAGGCATTGGTGACGGTGTAGGAAAACCCGGGAAACTGCGAGGCCACGACCTGGCCGTTGTTGATCAGCGTTCCCTCGCCGCCGTAGCCTCCACCAAGCTTGCCGCTGAAGGTCCACTCGAGGCCGTAGCGCAGGCTGTCATTGAGCGTCACCTCCATGATGCTGGCCTCGATGATGATCTGCGTGGCCTCGAGGTCCAGTTGCTTCAGCGCGCCTTCGATAACGCGGTACTGCATCGGGGAGGCGTAGATCATCAGTGCATTGTTCTCGTCGTCGGCGACCACCCGAACGTCGCCCATCATGTCTGCCGCGCTCCCGTTCCCCTCGAGATTGAGACTGGATGAGGACAGGGCGCTGGAAGTGCTGTTCTTGTTACTCTTGGAGGAGCTGGACTTGGTGCTGCCAATACTCTCGGGCGACATACCCGGCGCCACACCGGCTGCATCGCGGACGCTGGAAGAGGAGCCGCTTGACGACCCGCCGCTGTATATCTTGTTGAGCAACTCGGCCAGCCGCTTGGCGCTGGTGTTCTGCACTTCATATACATAGAGGCGCGAGTCGTAGTCGGAGTGGTGGGCGTCATCCAGGCGGGTAATCCACTCCTGCACGCTCTTCAGGTAGTGCGCGCGAGGCGTGACGATAAGTATGCTGTTGAGCCTCTCTACCGGGATTACGCGGATCAGGTCGCGCATATTGCCGCCGTCTTCCTTGCTGCCGAGCATGGCGTCCAGGGCCGTGGTCACTTCATCGACGCTGCTGTTCTCCAGCGGGAACAGACCCACCGACATGCCCTTGAGCTGGTCGACATCGAAGGTGGAGATCATCTCCTGCCAGCCGTTGAGCTGTTCGCGGGTGCCCGCGAGCATCAGCAGGTTGCGGGCGTTATCGATACGCACGAACGCCGACTCCTCGGCAACGGGCTTGAGAATTTCCGCCATGTTGGAGGCGCTGATGTACTGCAGCGGGATGATCACAGTCGAATAGCCCGCGCCGGTATCGCCCGGGTTGGAGACACGCGGCGCCAGGTTGGCGCCGTTCTTGTCACCGGTGATCAGGTAACGCCCGTCCGGCCTGCGCACCATGATCGAATTGTTGGCCTTCAGCAGGGACTCCAGCACTTCGAGCAATTGCCCGCGCGGAATCGGCGTGCGCGTGCGCAGCGTTACCTGGCCCTTGATCGGGTGATCGACCAGGTAATCGAGGTTGAGAATATCGCCGAGTATGGCGTGAGTCACCTCGCTCAGCGGTGCCTGCTCGAAATTCAGGCTGACGTCATCGCCAACAAAGCTTACCGGTTGCCGCTTCGGCGGCATGTTGACCATGCTGTCGTTGCCGCGGTAAACCACCGGCACACGCTGCTTGTCAGACTCGGTAGACTCGGCCAGCTCCGCAGCGGAAGTTGCCAGTTGTGGTTCGGCTTTCGCCGTGTCGGCGGCGTCGCCCGGGCCCTGCCCGCTGTCCTGGGTGGCACAGCTAGACAATAGCGCCACCAGCAGCGCGGTATACGCAATTCGCAAAATTCTCATTCCTGTCGGCCTGTTCAATTGTTGTCCCGGGTCGGCGGGCTCAGGACCCGCCTCCTCCCAGTGAAAGCGAGTCACTCTGCTGTGTCGCTGGTCCCCGCCCCGGCATCGGCGCTGGCGCTGCTGCCGCGTCATCACCGGCCTTTGTTCCAGCCTGCTTGCTGCCGGGCGCCTTGGCAGCCGGCGGAGGCTGTACAACTGTGATCGTGCCGCGCTTCAGGCTCAGCTCGGCTTCCCTGCCGTTGCCACTGAAGTGGGCGTGGGTGGCATCGACGGATTCGAGTGTCCAGCCATTCACCTCGTCACCCACCATGATCCGGTGTTCCTTGCCCTTGGCGAGAAAGATGATACCAGCCGAATCGCCCCCGCCGAACACCCCCGTGAGCTTGACACTCTTGAGGCTGCCGAGTTTGGCGTCCTCGGGCTCGTCCACTTCCACGACCTGCTCGGTTGCGGATTCGACCTCCACCGGGCGGCGCGATTCCCAGAACACCGGGCGCTGGCGAACTTCGGTGCGCTGCTCCGGCGCGACAGAGCCGCGCGCGTCCAGGCCCACGACGCGCATGGCATCGTCCGCCGGGCGCACTGCAGATGGCATGGAGGGCAGGAACAACTGGAACACACCCCAGGCCAGCTGCATCAACAACGCCAGGGTCAGTAACAGCACCAGCAACTCCACGCGCCGTTCCGAGCGCAACGGGTTCGCCTGGACACGGTAACGGCCGAGAATATCACTCATTGGACCGACCTCAGCGAAAGCAGTCGCATTGAAGCGGTGACGATCTGGTCCTCAGGTTCTCCGCGCTTGCGGCGCTGTCGCGCGGGCCAGGCGTCGATGGCCTCAACCATCACCAGCGGTTTGAACTCGGCCAGCTGGACAAGGGCCTCATCCAGGCTGGCCATGTCGCCATTGACCGTCAGGCGAATGGCGATGTAGTCGAAGTTGTCCTCGGTGCGCGCCGGCAACACCTGGCTGTCGGAAATCGACAGGCCGGCCTCGCGCATCAGTTGCCGCAGGTCGCTCTGCAGAGAAGCCGCTGCCGCCGCGCGATCGGCGCTGGCGGGATAAACCAGCCGCGAACGTGCCTGCTCGGCCTGGCGAGCCAGGCCGCGCAACTGGTCCTGCACTTCCAGCACTCCCTGCACGCGCGCCATGCGCGGTTCGAGATTGTCGATTCCATCCGCGGCCTGCGCTCGCAACCCCCAGGCAGCCGCCAGGAGCTTAAGGTACACCAGCAGCGGCAGCAGCAGGGTCAGCGCACAGATGACCGCGCTGCGCCGATGCATCTTCACCCACTGAATCACGTCTTGTCTCCAGCCAGTTGCACCTTGAGATGGAACTGCTCCTGGTCTGTGCCCGGGAGCTTGCGAATGGGACTGCCCGCGGTTACCGAGGCGTAGCCGGGCTGGCGTGTCAGCAGTTCCATGACATTCGCCGCATTCACCGCCCTGCCGCGAATCTCCATATTGCGGCCATCGATTGACATGCGCTCGAGATAGGCATCGTCGCCCAACAGGTGTGTCAGTCGCGCGAGCTCTACCTGCGGGCTGGCGTATTCTCCTGAGATCGTATTGACCGCGGCGATGACTTCGTTTGCCTCGCCCAGCGTGGCGCGCAGTTGCAGCGCCGGCGCTGCCTCCTGTTGGGTCACCCCGGCCACGGCGGACAAGCGCTCCAGCTGCCAGTTTTTCAATCCTGCGCCCACCAGCAATATGCCCAGCAGCAGCATCGCCGCCACGCCGGACATGGCGCCAACACGCCAGAGGCGACGGCGGTAGAGCCTGTCGCGCCGGGATTCACCGAAGCCACGCACCACCACCATGCGTCCGTCGCCGGTAGCAACCCAGGCCTCCTGTGCATCCGGGTCGTGGCTGCCGTACTGCCTGGCGATGTAGGCCATTGCAGCGGACAGGGAGACAATCACCAGCTGGACATGGAGGTTGTGCTCATCGCGCTGGGTGACCAGCCATCCGGTACCGGTATCCGCTGCGGCGAAGGGGCTGCTGGCCGCCGCCTCCAGTTGCAGCGCGCTGTGCAGCTCTGACTCCACCGCCAGCGGCAGTCGCAGCTTGCGCACCAGCGCGAGGTCCTCCGGCAGCAGAACCGCGCGGCATTCGGTGGGCACAGCAGCGCAGGGCGCGCCCGCCTGCCAGGTCTGCTCGCCGTCGGGGGTTTTCAGCACCACGGCTTCGTCGAGGCTCGCGCGCACCGGGGATTCGTTCGACCACAGCAAGTCCCGCCAGGCAGCCGTGAAATGGCGGCCGACGTTGCGGGTATCGTAACCAAACAATTCCCAGTTCTTTTGCCCGGGCTCAAACATCCCACGTTCCCATGAATTCTTATCCTTTCACCACACGCGGCGCTTCGGTGCGAACGACTCGCCAGGGCAGCGCGGAATCCCGCGCACTACCGACCCGCACCCAGCGCCGGCGCAGCCAGGTTCGGCCGCCGTAGCTGATCAGCGCATCGGCGCGGTAGACGCCACTGCCACCCCTGCGATTTCCAGCGCTGCCGGCGGGAGTCCCGTTGCGGTCGCGCTGCGCTTCTGCCTGCCCGGGGTCAAGCGAGTCCAGCAGGGGCAGCAACTCCTGCGGCGATGCACCCCAGTCGATACCGCCGGGCGCCCAACTGCCAGCGACCGTGTAATCGCGCACCCCGTCCAGCAGGGTTCGTGTGACACCGTCCACCCGCAACATATCCTCCATGGAATAAAAACGCTGGGGATTACCGGAGTCACTGGCGGTGTCGCTGCGTGCACTTTCGCGCCACTTTACCACATTGTCCGCAACGGCATCCGCCTGTTCAGGCGGCAATCCGCCGGCCACGTGGAACAATACCGAAAGCACATTCACAGTCGCCGTATTCAGGTCGATAAAGCCCTCCGCGGGGTACAGCCGGACCGTCACATCGAGCTCGCCCAGTCGTTGCACGGTCTCGAAAATCGGCGCATCCGACCCCTCGCCTGCGACCCGGCTCTCGTGCTCGGCCATGGCCAGCTGGATTGCGCCATCGCCGGCCGCCACCACCTTTGCCCTGGCCAGTTGCAACTGCGCGGTGCCGGTATCACCGCGACCCAGGGCGACGATCCCGCCGACCAGCAAGGTCATACCGGCGATAAACCAGACGACGATCGCCAGGGCCATACCGCGCTCCCGGACCCTCATCGCTGCACCCGCATGACCAGGTCCGGCCAGTAGCGATCATTTGCCTTGATGCGCATCCTCACCAGTGCGGGGGCGACGCTCGCGTCCTCCCAGTCCTCGGTCCAGTCACTGCTGTACCGGTCCCGAAGCGAGACGCTGAACTCGTCCAGGCCGTGCACCAGCACACGCGAGGGCGAATCGTCCCACTTTTTCGAATCCGGCTCCATGCGATCCGGACCCAGCCAGCGCAGTACCAGTTCGTCGCCCTCCTGCGCCACGCGCACTATATAACTACCGCCAAATGCCTCGCCGAACAGCAGCTGGGTCTTCCACTCGACCCCTTCATCCGCCAGGCGGAAATACGTCGATTCGGCCGCTCCGCCGCCGAGACTCAGCCCGCCGCCGCCACTGCCCACCACGGCCGATTCAAGCAGGTCCCGCAAAAAGCTGCTGACCGTGCGCATTTCATCCACACGGTCTATCACCCGCTGCATGGATGTCTGGGTGTTGCCGAGGGTGCGCATGCCGGTGACCACTGCGAGCATCACCAGCGAGAAAATGCTCAGGGCGACCACCACCTCGATCAGCGTGAAGCCGGACGATGCCCTAGCGCTGCGCATCGCCCTCGCCCTCGCCCTCGCCCTCGCCCTCGACCTCGACCTCGACCACGGAATTGAGCACAACCTCGCGACGCTTGCTGCCGTCGAACCAGGCGACTCCGACCTCGATATCCTCCAGCGGCAATTGCCGGCTCCCACTGGCATCGCCTGCCTGCGCTGCTCTCGGTGTCGCCACCACGCGCCACGCGAAGCCGGAGTCCGTCTTGCCGCTGGCGTCGACACCATCCATGGGCACCTGTCCATTTTCGGCCAGTAGCGAGCGCGCCAATTCCACGGCGTAGGCGTAGCGCTCGGAGGTGCGGACATTGCGGGTTGCGCTGCTGGCGGCCTCGTAGAGCGCGCCGAGCGCCAGCGCGAGTATGGCGATGGCCACCACCATCTCCAGCAGGGAAAATCCCGCCTGGGCGCCGGACCGTCTAGCCATCGTCATGAGCCACCTGCTTGACACTGCCCATCAGCCAGTCGACCGAGATGCGCACACCGCGTCCGGAGGGAGCGCTGATGTCGATGTCGCCACCGGTCGAGCCACCCTCCGGGTAAAAGCGAATCACGCCGACACCCTGCCGGTTGACCTCGCTGGCCGACGTAACGCCCAGCTCGAAGCCCTCGGGCAACTGCTCGGTCTCGCCGTCGAACTCGACCGTGCCGCGCGAGGTATCGAAGGCGACATCCTGCGCACGGCCGGAATCCAGCGCCTTGCGCCGCGCATCCGACAGCGTGCCGAGCACTTCGCGCAGGGCGTGCCTGTATTGCATGGACTGGTAGAAACTCTGGGTACCCGGCACGGAAACGGCCAGCAGCAGGCCGACAATGGCCAGCGTCACCAGCAGTTCCAGCAGGGTAAAGCCGCGGGCAGCCGCGGCGGGGAGTGCCTTGCGGCAGGTCATGGGCGAGGGGCCCCGGCGAGCGGGAGAGCCTTACTTGCTCTCCCAGTTGCCGATGTCCGCATCTTCACCCTCACCGCCCGGTGCGTTGTCCGCGCCGTATGAAAAGATATCCAGTTCGCCGTGATCGCCCGGGTATTTGTAGTGGTATTCGTGGCCCCAGGGATCCTTGGGAACCGCCGACTTGAGATACGGGCCGTTCCAGCCGGTCGCGTCCGACGGCTTCTCGCGCAGGGACTGCAAGCCAGCCTCGGTAGGCGGGTAGTGGCCCACGTCGAGCTTGTACATTTCCAGGGATGACTGCAGGTCCTTGATCTGGATGCCCGCCGTCTTGCTCTTGGCGCCGCCCAGCGAGTTGAACACTGCCGGTCCCACAAGGCCGGCGATCAGGCCCAGGATCACCAGCACCACCAGCAGTTCGATCAGGGTGAAGCCGGCGTTGCGCGTGCGCGGCTTCTCGGCCATGCGTGTGTCTTTCATAATATTTTCCTTGTACCGGGTGCTATCACACCCGTGGTATCGAAACTGTTTTACGGCGGCTGGCCAGCGCCCGGACGCTAGACCGCCAGGTTGTTGACCGCAAATATGCCCGCAATGATAGCGATGATGATCACGGCGATCACCACCCCCAGGCTGAGAATCATGATCGGTTCCAGCAGCGTCAGGCCGCGCTTTATGCCGGACTGCACATGCTGGTCGAATACCTCGGCCAACTCCAGCAACATGCTGTCGAGGCTGCCGGACTCCTCGCCAACGCGCACCATCTGCACCACCATCGGCGTGAACATGCGGGTCTCCTCCAGGGCGACCGACATGCGCTTGCCCGACTTCACCGCCGGCGGCAACACTTCCAGCGACTGCCGCAGCACACGGTTGTCCACGGTCTCGATGGAAATGGAAATTGCCTTCAGCAAAGAGACACCGCTGCCCAGCAGGGTTCCCGCCGTGCGCGCAAATTTTGCCACTTCGAACTCGAAGACAATACCGCCGAAAAACGGCAGGCCCAGCAGCCAGCGGTCCCGGGCTGCGCGCCCGGCGTCCGTGGCCAGCCAGTTGCGCATGAACCAGCCGCCGGCGACCGCGAGAATCAACAACAGCCAGCCCCAGGTCTTGACGAAATCCGCCAGGTTCAGCACCCAGCGTGTCATCAGCGGCAGCGCGTCGCCGAGGTCGTCGAACAGGGATTGGAACTGCGGGACGACAAAACCCAGCATCATGGCGATAGCCAGGGTGGCCACCACCGCGAGAATCGCGGGATAGATCATCGCCGATATGACGTTCTCACGGTTGTTATGCGCATTTTCCAGGTGTTCCACCAGGCGGTTGAGCACACCGGAAAGATTGCCGCTGGCCTCTCCGGAGCGCACCATACTGATATAAAAGGTGCCAAATACCTGTTCGTGCTGGGACAGCGCCTCGGACAGCGACTTGCCGCCCTTGACCGCCGCCAGCAGTTCGCTGAGCAGGCCGTGCATCGGCGATTGCGCCGCCATGTCGATCAATACCTTCAGCGCTTTGTCCAGCGGCAGACCCGCGCGCAGCAGCACCGCCAGCTCCGAAGTGACCGCGAGCACCTCCTTGCGATCGGGCGCCTTGCCCGAGGCCTTGCGCGCACCCGCGCCGGCAGCGCCGGCGCCCGGCTCGAGCTTCAGCAGGGTCAGGCCCTGGGCGCGCAGCTGCCGCGAAGCGACTTCCTGCCCCTCGGCCTCGATCACACCTTCGACGGATTTGCCGTCGCGGCGGACGGCCCGGTAACTGAAACTGGCCATGGATCAGGCGGAGGCCTGGCGGTCGAGATCCAGCTCGACACCGGCCGGGGGGGACACGCTGTCGGCTTCGTTCTGGTCCTGGGTGACGCGCAGCACTTCTTCCAGCGACGTGTGTCCGGCGGCTACCTTGCGCAGGCCGTCCTCGTAGAGCGTGAACATCCCCTGCCGGCGGGCGGCTGCGTGCAGGTCGGTGGCATCGGCGCCGGACATGATCACCCGGTGCATCGCATCGTCCAGCGCGAACAGTTCGTGGATGGCGCTGCGGCCGCGGTAGCCGGTCTGCATGCAGTTTTCGCAGCCGCGGGCGCGGTAGACGGTGTTCTGCCCCGGCGCCATGAACGGCGCCAGGCCGGCTTCGCGTATCGATTCCTGCGAGAGCTCCACCGGCTCGCGACACTCGCGGCACAGGGTGCGCACCAGGCGCTGGGCGAGAACGCCGTTCACCGAGGACGTGATCAGGTAGCGCTCCACCCCCATGTCCTCCAGGCGCGTGATGGCGCCGGCGGCGGTGTTGGTGTGCAGGGTGGACAGCACCAGGTGACCGGTCAGCGCGGACTGCACGCCGATCTGCGCGGTCTCGGTGTCGCGCATCTCGCCGATCATGATGATATCCGGGTCCTGGCGCAGGATGGAGCGCAGGGCGCGGGCGAAGGTCAGTTCGATCTGCGCCTGCACCTGTATCTGGTTGACGCCGGCAAGCTGGTATTCCACCGGGTCTTCCACGGTGATGATCTTCAGCCGGTCCGAGTCCAGCGAGGCGAGCGAGGCGTACAGCGTCGTGGTCTTGCCCGAACCGGTGGGCCCGGTGAGCAGCAATACCCCGTGGGGTCTGGCCAGCAGTTCGCGGTAGCGCGTCAGGGTATCGTCGCTGAAGCCCATGTCCGTCAGGCTCAGGCGGATGCTCTCGCGGTCCAGCACGCGCATGACTATGCTCTCGCCGTGCACGGTGGGAATGGTCGAGACGCGCAGGTCCAGCTCGTGGCCCTTCACCCGGGTCATGATGCGGCCGTCCTGGGGCAGGCGCTGCTCGGCGATGTTCATGTGCGAGAGCAGCTTGATGCGCGAGGCTATCGCGGCGCGCAGGCTGGGGGGCGGCGGGTCCGGGTACTCCTGCAGCACGCCATCGACGCGGTAGCGCAGCTGCACGCCGTCCTCGAAGGGTTCGATGTGGATATCCGAGGCGCCGAGGTCCAGCGATCGGTGGATGATCTGGTTGACCAGGCGGATGACCGGGGCTTCGCTGGCCAGGTCCCGCAGGTGCTCGATGAATTCGTCGTCGCTCTGGCCGGAGAACTGGTCCAGCAGCTGTTCTTCGTCCTCCCCGCCCTCGCCCTGCAGCATTGCCTGCAGCGCGCGGTTGATATCGGACTCGAGGCCCAGGACCAGGGTAACCGGGCGATCCAGCGCCATGCGCAGCGCCTTGGCGAGAAAGGGGTCCTGCGGCACCGCGGCGGCAAAGCTCACGCCCTGCTCGGTCGCGGCGAGCGGCACCAGGGTGTTACTGAAGAGAAAGTCCTGCGCCAGGCCGTCAAGCTGTACCGGATCCTCCGGGTAATCGCCGACGGCACACAGGGGGATGCCGAGCTGCTCGCTGAGCACCTGGGCGAAGTCGAGCTCGGACACCAGGCCGAGCTTGACCAGGACCTGGCCGAACATGTCGCCCATCTCGCCCTGCGCCAGCAGCGTGCGCTCCACGTCGCGCTCCGAGATCTTGCCCTGCTCTACCAGCAGCTCGCCGATTTTCTTCATGATTTACCCGGGTAGCCCTTGCCCTGTGGGGCGGGGCCGCCTGCCTGGAATGTCCGTAGAGTGCCCAAAACGGCGCCATTGTAGCAGGGCAGGCCTGAACACGCCTGTGTAATGTGGGGATTCAGTCCTTCATTTCCCAGGTGTCATCCTCGTCGTGAAGATGGGCGCGCTGCTCGCGCTGCAGCTTGATCAGGTGGGCGGTCAGGGACAGCCGGGCGACCTTGTGCAGGCCGGTGTGCACGTCGTCGTACACCACCTTCACCAGCTCGCGCACGGTGGTGCGACCGGTTACGCGCAGTCCCGTAACCACCTTGTCCTCCCGCTTCAGGCGGTGCCGCACCAGGCCCTCCACCTCGGCCCGGGCTTCATCGATCACCTCGCCGTGACCGGGCGCGATGTGGGCGACAGGGTACTCCAGCAGCCGGCGCAGGGACTCGATGTAGGCGTGCATGTCACCGCTGGGCGGGATGATCACCACGGTGGACCCGTTCATGATGTGGTCGCCGGCGAACAGCATCCGCTGCTCCTCCAGGAAGAAACAGTAGTGGTTTGCCACGTGGCCCGGCGTGTGCACCGCGCGCAGGCTGAATTCCGCGGTGCGCAGCAGGTCGTCGTGCTGCAATTGCCAGGTCGGGCGGAAGCTCTCGTCCTGCGCAATATCGTCCTCGGGCAGCGCGCCGATGACCTCGGCGCCGGTGGCCCTGGCGATCGCGTCCCAGGCGGGCGAGTGATCGCGGTGGGTGTGTGTACAGACGATCCAGCGGATGCGCCCTGCCCCGGCGGCGAGTATCGCCTCGATGTGCGAATCGATCGCGGGGCCAGGGTCCAGCACTGCGACTTCGTCGTGCCCCAGCAGGTAGGTGTTGGTGCCGGCGCCGGTCATCACGCCCGGGTTGGGCGCGACGATGCGCCGCACTACCGGGTTGAGCGGAACTGCGACGCCGTGCTCCAGCATGGGTTAGACCATGTTTGCGATGGGGACTTCCGGGTTGACGTCGGCGTCGTAGTCGACCCCGTCGACCTCGAAGCCGAACAACTGCAGGAATTCGTGGCGATAGCCCTCGAAATCCGACAATTCCTTCAAGGTGTCCGTGTTGATGTCCTGCCACAGTGCGGCTACCGCCGCCTGCACTTCAGGGTCGAGCTCCTTGCGGTCAGCGCGCAGTCGTCCCTCGTCGTCCAGGTAGGGGTTCGCGTTGTAGAGTGAATCGCGGAACAGGCCGTCGACCTGCTCGATACAGCCCTCGTGCACGCCGCGCTCCTTCATGACCTTGAACAGCAGGGCCAGGTAGATCGGCATGGCGGGAATCGCCGCACTGGCCTGGGTGACCACCGCCTTGAGCACGGAGACTCGCGCGTCGCCGCCCTTCGCCGCCAGGCGTTCGCGTATATCCACCACCCGCTTGTCGAGGTCCTTCTTGGCCGCGCCGATGGTGCCGTGCCAGTAGATGTCCCAGGTCAGCTTCTCGCCGATATAGGTATAGGCGACGGTCTTCGCGCCTTCCGCGAGGACACCCGCGTCGTCCAGCGCCTCGATCCACATCTGCCAGTCCTCACCGCCCATGACGGCGACGGTGTTGTCGACCTCTTCCTGGGTGGCCGCCTCGATGTGGAAGTCCTGCACCGTTTCCTTGTCGGTGTTCACGCCCTTCTGCACGGTAGCCTTGCCGATCGGCTTCAGGGTGGAATTGTGTACTACCCCGGTCACCGGGTGCTGGCGGCGCGGGGAGGCCAGGCTGTATACAACCAGGTCGACCTGGCCCAGGTCCGCCTTGATCGTGTCGATGGCTTTTTGCTTGATCTCGTCGGAAAACGCATCGCCATTGATACTCTTGGCGTACAGGCCCTCGGCCTCCGCGAACTTGTGGAAGGCGGCGGAGTTGTACCAGCCCGCAGTGCCGGGCTTGGTCTCGCTACCCTCTTTCTCGAAAAAGACACCCAGGGTTGCAGCGCCGGCACCGAAGGCGGCGCTGATCCGGGAAGCCAGGCCGTAACCGGTGGAAGCGCCGATCACCAGCACGCGCTTCGGCCCATTCTCGATGGGACCGTGGGCCTTCACGTAGTCGATCTGGCGCTTGACGTTGGCCTCGCAGCCTACGGGGTGGGTGGTGGTGCAGAGAAAGCCGCGGACGCGGGGCTTGATGATCATAGGTGGAGATTCCTGCCTGGTGGACAAATCGAACGGCGCAAGTTTAGCACAGCGCCAGAGCGCGAATCAGGACCCCGGGTGGTCGGCGGCATTGGTGATCCACAGGGTCTGGTAGGGCTGCAATTCCACCACCTCGTCGCGGGACTGGTACTGCGCGCGGCTGATCAGGTCGGTCCACTCGTCGGTGCCGATGAGGTTGATGTCCGACAGCGCCAGCGGCAGCACCTCGGCGGAGACATTGCTGATGCAGAAGATGCTCTGGCGGCGATCCATGCTCTGCCGCCAGAAGCCGCAAAAGGCGTCCCCGAGGTGCAGGGTGAACTGGGTGGCGTTGGGATGGAAGGCGGCCTGGCGGCCGCGGATCGCCAGCAACTGCTTGATGCGCTTGAAGGCGCGCGCGTGGGTGGTGGTCTCGCGCGAGAGCAGGTCTTCCAGCTCCGGATATTGCCACTGGTGGCGGTTGATGCTGCGGTAGGCGCCGGTGTTCTCCACCCGCTGGTAGTCATTGCGCGTGCCAAGCAGGCTGTGGATATAGATACCGGGGATGCCCTCCAGCCCGAGCATGATCGCGTGGGCGCAGACGAAACGGTCGATACCCCAGGTGTCAGGGCCGGCCTTGGTGCCCTGCAGCGCGTCGAACAGGGAGATGTTGATCTCGTAGGGCTTGTTCTGCCCGTCCTCCAGCGCGCGGTAGGACACGTGCCCGCCGAAGCGCACCATGGTTTCCACCAGCTGCTCCAGTTCCAGGTCGCTAAGCAGCCCCTCCGCCGGGCGCAGGCCGATACCGTCGTGGGAGGCGATGAAGTTGAAATAGGTGGTGCCGTTCTGCGCCGGCGGCATGCTCATCAGCCAGGTCTTGAAGTGCGTGTTGTCACCGGTGACCAGGGTATTCACCAGCAGTGGCGGCAGCGAGAAATTGTAGATGGCGTGCGCCTCGTTGGCGTTGCCGAAGTAGGACAGGTTTTCCCGGTTGGGGATATTGGTCTCGGTGATCAGCAACGCGCCGGGCCGGGCGTGCTCGACCAGGGTGCGCAACAAGCGCACCACCTCGTGGGTCTCGTCGAGGTTCAGGCAGGTAGTGCCGGGTATCTTCCACAGGAAGGCCACGGCGTCGAGCCGGAAAATGCGCACGCCGTTGTCGAGGTAATGGCGCACGATGGAGACGAACTGCTTGAGCACCTCCGGATTGCGGAAATCCAGGTCCACCTGGTCGTGGCTGAAGGTGCACCAGACGTGGCGGGTGCCGTCGGCGGTCTCCACCTCGCGCAACAGCGGCGAGGTGCGCGGGCGCACCACCTGCCGCAGGTCGGTCTGCGGCGACGCTGTATAAAAGTAGTCCTTGCCCGGGTCCTGCCCGCGCAGGAAATTCTCGAACCAGAGACTGCGGCTGGAGCAGTGGTTGATGACGAGGTCGGCCATCAGGTCGTAGTCGCCGGCGATGGACTTGATATCGTCCCAGTCGCCGAGGAATTCGTTGACGCTGGAGTAGTCCAGCACCGCGAATCCGTCGTCCGAACTCCAGGGATAGAACGGCAGGATGTGAATGCCGGTCACCAGCCCTTCGGTATGCTCGTCGAAAAACGCCTTGAGGGTGACCAGCGGTTTCTCGTCATCGCGCAGCAGGGTGTCGCCGTAGGTGATGACGATAACGTCGCGCTGGGTCCAGTAATTACAGTGCGGCTCCGGCGTGCCGTCCGGCGCCTCCAGGCGCATGATCTGCAACAGCTCGCGCGCCAGTTCCGGCGCGGTCTCGGCCACCGGCATATCGTGGTAGATAGTCTCCAGGTGCAGTTGCACCCGGTCCAGCAGTTGTGACGTGGTGTCAGCGCGCTGCAGCATATCGCCCTCCGGAGCTGCCGTATTCGGCGTGGTCTTCCTCCACCGCGTCGCGCAGTTGCTTCAGCACATCGGGAATGGCGCTGATGACACGGCTCCAGCTGGGAATGAAGGGCCGCTCCATGGGGCGATCGAGGAAGGCCTCGCCGGCCTTCATGATGTTCTCCGCGAAGAGCTCTACCGCCTGCTCCTCGTGGTGGATGTCCAGCGAGAGCCCGTTCATCACGGCGTCGTTGTGGTAGGTCTCGACGAAATCCAGGGCGATGCGGTAGTAAGTGGCCTTCAGCGAGCGGAAGGTTTCCGTATTGAAGGTAACGCCGCGGGTGGCGAGCTTGCGGAACAGCGCCTTGGATATGTCGATGGACATTTTGGAGAGGCCGCCCTGGTCGTTACCCGCCGAGAGATCCTGGTGCTTGTGGTCGTAGACGTCTGCGATATCCGCCTGGCACAGCCGGTTGTTGGCGAAGTTCCGGTGCACTTCAGAGAGCACGCCGATCTCCAGCCCCCAGTCGCTGGGGATGCGGATGTCGTTGAGCACGTCGCGGCGGAAGGAGAACTCGCCCGCCAGCGGGTAGCGGAAGCTGTCCATGTAGTCGATGTACTCCATCTCGCCGAGGATTTTCTTCAGCGCCCGCAGCAGCGGCGTCACCAGCAGGCGGCTGACGCGGCCGTTGATCTTGCCGTCGGCGACGCGGGCGTAGTAACCCTTGCAGAACTCGTAGTTGAAGCGTGGGTGCGCGACCGGGTAGATAAGACGCGCCAGCATGGAGCGCTTGTAGGTGAGGATGTCGCAGTCGTGCAGGGCCACGGACTCGGCGCGGCCGGAGGCCAGCGTATAGCCCATGCAGTACCAGACATTGCGGCCCTTGCCCATTTCCTTCGGGGCGAGGTCCTGTTCGCGCAGGCGCTGGTCCAGCGCATTGAGTCGCGGACCGTCGTTCCACAGTACCCGGTGGCGCTGCGGCAACTGGCCGAAGAACGACAGCGCACTGCGGTACTGCTTCTCGTCAGCGCGGTCCAGTCCGATGACGATCTCGGACAGGTAGTTCGCCGCCGATATCTCCCCCAGCATGGCGGGCAGCGCGTCCCCTTCCAGCTCCGAGTACAGCGAGGGCAGGATCAGGCCCAGCGGGCGCTCCTGGGAGAATTCGTGCAGTTCGCGCTCCAGGTCCTCCACCGAACGGTGGGAGAGATTGTGCAGCGTGGTGATGATGCCGTTCTGGTAGAAGTCGCCCATGTTCTTATCCTCAAGCGGTTGCAGCGGACTGGCCGGAGCGGACGAGCCACAGGCTCACACCCTCGCTCCAGCCTGCGGGCCCGTAAGCCGTGCTGTAAATTATGTCATGTTCCCGCGCGAGCGCCGGAAAACCGTGTACCGGTGAGCGGATCACCAGCGCCGTTTGCGCCGCCTCGAGCATGGCGACATCATTGCCGCTGTCGCCGGCGGCGAGGTCGATTACCGCGCGGCCGGGATCGGCGGCCCGGTAGGCATCACGCAACCAGTCGAGCGCCTTACCCTTGTCACAGCTACCCGCCAAGGTAAGGAAGCGCCCACCCTGCAACGGGTTGGCACCGGCCTCGCGCAGCGCCGCCACAAATGCCGGCTGTCGCTCGGGGTCGCCCAGCCAGCGCACGGGCTCGCTGTACTCGCGCTGGTTCGCCAGTGTGGCGCCGGCCCCGGACAGTCCCGTCATGCGTACTATGCCTTCGGTTCCGGCGCGTGCAAAACTGGTGAATTCGCCGGCGAACGCCGGCTCGAGTTGCTCGAGCAACTGCAACCAGCGCTCGCGCGGTTCGCTGAACTCGCGCACCCAGTAGTCACCGGCCTCGCGGGTGCCCCCGGGCTGCCGGGCAAAATAGCCGCGCGGGATGAACACCGCCGCGCCGTTTTCGACGATAAACGGATCGTCGTTGCCGAGTTCGCGCCGCAGCAGTTCCACCTCGGCGCGGGTCTTGCTGGTGTTGGGAATCACCGGAATCCCGCGCTGCCGCAGCTGTGCCAGCAGCGGCCGCGCCGGTTCCCAGGAGTAGTCGTGGTGGTCCAGCAGGGAACCGTCCATATCGGTGAATACCAGCAGCCGCGCGCCCGGGTTCATACGCGGACTCCGGGCGCATGGCAGTAAGACTGGATCTGCCGCTGCTCGTCCAGTGCGAACAGGTGATTGACCTTTGCCGGCAGCATCGCCAGGCAGTGCCGGGTCAGGCGCTGGTAAAACTGGATGAAGCGCGCCACCTGCTGCGCGTCCATCACCCCCGCGCCCTGCCGGCGGGCGGCGAGCTTCTGTTCCTGCTCCAGGCGCCAGCGGTAGACACAGTCGAAGGACGGCGCGCGCAGCATCACCCAGCTGTCCACCTGCGCATAGATCGGCGGGAATGCGCTTGCCAGCACGCTGTTGACGTAGTGGCGCCAGCGTCCGTCGCTGTCTTCGCGCTCCTCGAGCAGGTTGACCGGCTCGGCCAGTTCGGCCTCGGTCTCGGCCTGTGCGCCGATACACCAGCCCTCGAGCAGGATGATATCCACGGTGCCGTCGACGCTGTCCCACTGCGCTTCCGGCCGCCGGTCGTCCACCGCCTTGTCGAAGCGCGGTATGCGCGCGGGCTCCCCCGCCAGCAATCGCTGCAGTGTCGATTGCAGCAATTCCATGTCGTGGGTGCCGGGCACGCCGCGGGTGCGCAGCAGCGGGTGTACGTCCTGTGCCAGGCGCTGGCGCTCGGCCGCAGTCAGGTAGAAATCATCGAGGGAGAGGCTCAGGCACTGCTTGCCCAGGCTATGGCGGTACCAGGCGATGAGGTAGTCACACAGGGTGGATTTGCCGGAACCCTGGCTGCCGTTGACCGCCACCAGCCAGGGTCGCGATGCGCTATTTTGGTGCTCCGCAACCACGCCGGCCATCGGGTCGAACCACTTTTGTGCACTCGCCAGGTATTCCGGAGTCAGGCCGTGTGTCTCCAGGAAACCCGCGCGCCAATCAGGCAGTTGCTCTGCCATGCCTTGCCCGCTTACTTGTTCTCACATGCCTTTGATTAAAGCAGAATCCGTGCCAATGGCACCAAAATGGGGATCAGAGGATGACCCCCCGGATGTCGGCGAGTAATTCGGTGAGGCGGGTGAGGAAGCGTCCGGCGTCCGCGCCATTGACCACCCGGTGGTCGTAGGACAGCGCCAGCGGCAACAGCTTGCGCGGGGCGAAGGCCTTGCCGTCCCAGACCGGCCCGACGCGGGTGCGGGACACGCCGAGGATGCCCACCTCCGGGGTGTTGATGATCGGCGAGAAACCGGTGCCACCGATCGCGCCCAGGCTGGAAATGGTAAAGCAGCCGCCCTGCATCTGGGCGGCGGTGAGCTTGCGTTCCCGCGCCTTGTCCGCCATCTCCAGCACTTCCTCGGACAGCTCCCAGATGCCCTTCTTGTCGACATCGCGAATTACCGGTACCAGCAGGCCGACCGGCGTATCCACCGCCATACCGATGTGCACGTATTTCTTGTACACCAGCGAATCGCCGCCGTCGGCCAGCGAACTCAGGAACCTGGGGTTGTCCTTCAGCGCCACGGCGCAGGCCTTGAGCAGGAAGGGCAGCGGTGTCACCCGGGTGCCGCGCTTTGCGGCCTCGTCCTTCAGGCTGGCGCGGAATTCTTCGAGCTCGGTGACGTCGGCGTCGTCGTACTGCGTGACATGGGGCACATTGAGCCAGCTGCGCTGCATATTGGCTGCGGTGAGCTTGTCGAGCTTGGAACGCTGGGTGACTTCCACCTCGCCAAAGGCGGAAAAATCCACCTCGGGGACGGCGGGAATGCCGGCGCCGGCGGCGGGTGAGGCCGCCTGCGGCGCGCTCATGCGCTCGCGGCTGAAGGCGTGCAGGTCTTCCTTGAGGATGCGGCCGCGCGGGCCGGAGCCCGTCACCTGGGTGAGGTCGATACCGAACTCGCGGGCCAGTTTGCGCACGGCGGGGCCGGCGTACACGCCCCTGGCGCCGGCCGGGGAAGCCGCTGCGGGCGCGCTCGCGGGCTTCGCGGCGGGCGGTGTCACGGCATATTCCGGTTGGTCTTCGGATGCGACTTCGCTTTTCGGCGCGGCGGGTTTTGCCGGTTCCGCGGCTTTTTCAGGGGCGGCTGCGCTCGCGGGCGCAGCACCGCCCTGCGTGCGCAGCAGCATCAGCTCATCGCCCTGGCGCACGGTGCCGCCCTCGGAGACGCGAATCTCCAGCACTTCACCGGCAAAGGGAGCGGGAACCTCCATCGAGGCCTTGTCTGACTCCAGCACTACCAGGGAGTCGCCCTCGGCCACCGTATCGCCGACCTTGACCACGATTTCCACGAGGTCCACGGCATCATCGGTGCCGATATCGGGCACCGGCACGAGGCGCTCCGCAGGAGCGGATTCGGCAGCGCCGGTATCTTTTGCTGTCTTTTCCCCGGCCTGTTCCCCGGGCTCGGGCGCAGCAACCGCGGCCGCCTCGGGTTTCGCCGGCTCGCTCGCGCTGGTGTCGGCCGCTTCCGGCGCCGGGTCTGCCGGCGCGTCAGCGGCGCCCTCGGCCTCGATGACCGCGACCGCCGCGCCCTCTGCCAGTTGCTGGCCTTCGGACACCAGCAGCTCGACGATCTTGCCTGCAGCGGTGGAGGGAATCTCCATCGACGCCTTGTCCGATTCCAGTACGATCAGGCCCTGGTCGATGGCGACCTCGTCGCCCACCTGGACCAGTACTTCGATGACCTCGGCCTCGCCGCCGCCGATGTCCGGGACTGTTACCTGTTGTTTCGCCACGGTGATATCCCTGTCGTCAGACTGTCAGCGGGTCGGCCTTGTCGGCCGGAATGCCCAGTTCCTGCATTGCTGCAGCTACCCGGGCGGCCTCGATACTGCCCTCATCCGCCAGCGACTTGAGCGCGGCCAGCGCGATGTACTCGCGGCTGACCTCGAAGAAATCGCGCAGCCTGGAGCGCGTGTCCGAGCGCCCGAATCCGTCGGTGCCGAGCACCGTGTAGCGGCCGGGGATGAACTCGCGCAGCTGGTCGGTGTAGGCCTTGATGTAATCGGTCGCGACCACGTACGGCCCGGACTCTTCGCCCAGCTGGCCGGTGATGTAGGGAACGCGCGGCTCCTCCTCCGGGTGCAGCATGTTCCAGCGCATCGCCGCCTTGCCCTCGCGCTGCAGCTCGTTGACCGAGGTCAGGCTCCACACGTCGGCCGCGACGTGGAATTTCTCTTCCAGCAACTGTGCGGCGGCTTCGACCTCCCGCAGGATGGTACCGGCGCCCATCAACTGCACCTTCAGCGGGTGCTTCGCCTCGCTGCGGCGCAGGCGGTAGATGCCCTTGACGATACCTTCCTCGACGCCCTCCGGCATGTCCGGGTGGTAGTAGTTCTCGTTCATCGTGGTGATGTAGTAGAACTTGTTCTCGCCCTCGGCGTACATCCGGCGCAGGCCGTCCTGGATGATGACCGCCAGCTCGTAGCTGTAGGTCGGGTCGTAGCTCACGCAGTTGGGCACGGTGCTGGCCAGCAGGTGGCTGTGGCCGTCCTGGTGCTGCAGGCCCTCGCCGTTGAGCGTGGTACGCCCGGAGGTGGCGCCGATCAGGAAGCCGCGGGCCTGGCTGTCGCCGGCGGCCCAGGCCAGGTCGCCGATGCGCTGGAAACCGAACATGGAATAGAACACGTAGAACGGCACCATCGCGTAGTTGGAGGTGCTGTAGGAGGTGGCCGTCGCCAGCCAGGCGGAGAAGGCGCCCGCCTCGTTGATGCCCTCCTCCAGGATCTGGCCCTTGATGTCCTCCTTGTAGAACATGATCTGGCCGGCGTCCTGCGGCGTGTAGCGCTGGCCGACCGAGGAGTAGATACCCAGCTGGCGGAACATGCCCTCCATGCCGAAGGTGCGCGCCTCGTCGGGCACGATAGGCACGACGCGCTCGCCGATGGCCTTGTCCTTGACCAGGTTGGAGAGGATGCGTACGAAGGCCATCGTCGTGGAGATTTCGCGTTTGCCGCTACTCTCGGTCTGCTTGGCAAAAGCCTCCAGGGGCGGCGTCTTCAGGCGCTCCATCTCGGGGCGGCGGCGCGGGATCATGCCACCCAGCTCCCGGCGCACCTCGCGCATGTAGCGCATTTCGGGGCTTTCCGGGTCCGGCCGGTAGTACGGGACCTTATCCAGTTCGGCGTCCTTGAGCGGAATGCCGAAGCGGTCGCGGAAGGCCTTGAGGCTCTCCATATCCAGTTTCTTCAGGGAGTGGGTCTCGTTATTGGCCTCGCCGGCCTCACCCATGCCGTAGCCCTTGACCGTCATCGCCAGGATCACGGTGGGCCGCTCGGTCTCCTCCACCGCCTCGGCGTACGCGGCGTAGACCTTGTAGGGATCGTGGCCACCGCGGTTGAGGTACATGATGTCCTCGTCGGACAGGTCCTCCACCAGCTTCAGGGTCTCCGGGTATTTGCCGAAGAAGTGCTCGCGGGTATAGGCACCGCCGTTGTACTTGTAGTTCTGCAGCTCGCCGTCGCAGACCTCGTCCATGCGCTTGCGCAACAGGCCGGACTCGTCCTTCTGCAGCAACGGGTCCCACTTGCGGCCCCAGATCACCTTGATCACATTCCAGCCGGCGCCGCGGAACACGCCCTCCAGTTCCTGGATGATCTTGCCGTTGCCGCGCACCGGGCCGTCCAGGCGCTGCAGGTTGCAGTTGATGACAAAGATCAGGTTGCCGAGCATTTCCCGGCCCGCCAGGGCGATCGCGCCCAGGGACTCGGGCTCGTCGCTCTCGCCGTCGCCCATGAAGCACCAGACATTGCGGTCGCCGTGCTCCACCAGGCCGCGACTCTGCTGGTACTTCATCACGTGGGCCTGGTAGATGGCCTGGATCGGCCCGAGGCCCATGGACACCGTGGGGAACTGCCAGTACTCGGGCATGAGCCAGGGGTGCGGGTAGGAGGACAGGCCGTTGCCGTCCACCTCACGGCGGAAATTGTCCAGTTGCTCTTCGCTGAGCCGACCCTCGAGGAAGGAGCGGGCGTACATGCCGGGGGCGGAGTGGCCCTGGTAGAAGACCAGGTCGCCGGGATGCCCGTTGTCGGTGCCGCGGAAGAAATAGTTGTAACCGACGTCGTAAAGCGTCGCGCTGGAGGAGAAACTGGAGATGTGCCCGCCCAGCCCCTCGTTGTTGCTGTTCGCGCGCATCACCATGGCCATGGCGTTCCAGCGCACCAGGGAGCGGATCCGGCGCTCCATGAACAGGTCCCCGGGCATGCGTTTTTCATCCTCGGGGGCGATGGTATTAACGAAGGGCGTGACGATCGCCGACGGCAGCGCCACCCGGTGCTCCAGGCCGTGCCGGCCCAGCGCCATCAGCAGGTAGCGCGCGCGATCCAGCCCGCTGTGGCGGATGACCTCGTCGAGCGACTCGAGCCACTCCTGGGTTTCAATAGGATCCTTGTCCTCGTCCATGCTCACCTCGGCGTCTGGAAAACAATCCGCTGCATTGGGTTCTATTTTAGAACTATATAAAGACACAAAACAGCGGACAACAGCCCGGTCCGCCTGCAGGCGGACCGGGCCCAAGGGCTCACACCCTACAGCATTCAGCGGGCGGAGGGAAGAATGGTTCTATTTTAGAACTCAATGATGGCTGGTGCCGACTCGCAGCGCCGATAATGCCCGCCACTAGAAGACAGCATAGACCGCGTGCCCGTCCTTCAACTCGGCGGCGGACTTCACGGTTCGCGCGTCGGTCAGCGGCAACTTGCCCGAGGCGCCCGGGGCCGCCACCTGCAGCGAGCGCCGGTGATCCAGGAAGGTGTCGCGGAAGTACTGCTGCCACTGCGCAAACGTCAGGGCATCCGCCGCGTCGGCCAGCGACTTGCGACCGTTGAAGGCGTAGCGCTTCATGGCGATGGACTGCCAGTAGAACTCCGCGCGCTGCCACAGGTTCTCGTCCGCTTTCAGGATCTCGTTGAGCAGTGCGCGCTTGTTGCGCTCGAATTGCTGCTCGTCGATCTCGCCCGGCACTCCCTGCATGTAACCGTCCATGGCCGCGGCGAGCATCCGGGTGTCGGCGACCGGCGACTGCACCAGCAGCACCAGCCCCGGCACATCCAGCTGCGGGGAGGCAAAGGAGGTGACGATATAGCCCAGTTGCTGCTGCGTGCGCAGCTCCTGGTAAAACCCGGACTGGATGATTTGCGCGGTCAGGGCCGTGGCTGCCCGGTCGTGCCAGGTATTGCCCGCGCCCTGCATGTACCAGGCCAGCAGCGCGTCATCGGACTCGATTTTCACGGGATAGAGAACGGACTCGCCAGCGTGCAGGTCGACCACCCGCAGCGGCGGCATCACCGGCGGCTGCGTCTCGGGAAGCAGGCTGCCAAGTTGCTTCGCCAGCGCAGGCACCGCGCCCCGGGAGTAATTGCCGTAGACCATCGCCTCGGCGCTGGCACTGGCCCAGAACTTCGCCGCATAGGCGTCGATATCCTCGAGATCGAGCTTCTCCAGTGCATCGATCAGCGGCTGCTCGCCCCACTCCCCGTAGAGCAGGGACTCACGCATGTCGTCGAGCAATTGCCGGACCGGGGGGGCAGCGACCTTGTTGCGCAGTGAACGGACCATATTGCTGCGTATGTCATCGAAGCGCTGCGGGTCGAAATCCGGCCTCGCGACTGTCGCCAGCAATTCCTTGAGCAGTATCGACTGCTTGTCGGTGTAGCCGCTGATACGCAAGGTGATGCCCTGCGCGTGCTTGTAAAAACTGAAGTTCAGGCCGGCGAGGGAGGCCGGGTAGGCAAACTCGTTGACGCGATCCTTCAGCAGGGCCGTGTACAACAGCGCGCTGGCGCTCTCGCGCGGGTTCTGCCCCACCAGCGGCGAGCGGAAGTTGACGTAGGTCGCACCGCGCGGAATGCGGAATTCCTCGTCCTGGGCAAACCAGATAGCCAGCCGCGGCGAGCTGTAGAGCTTCTCCGGCACCGGCGGATTGTTCGGGTCCAGCGGTACCAGCGATACGTCGTCGGCGATGAATTCATTGGGCGCCGGCAGGTGGAACAGCTGCTCGTCCTGCGGGTGCTGCCATGATGCCGGCACCTTGCCGGCCATTTCATCCACCGAATAGGGGGCATCGAAATTGTGCGAGAGGCGATCCGTCTTCACCGATGCATCCTCCAGTACCACCACGGCGTTGGCCGGCCGGATGGCGTCCATCAGCTGGGTCAGCATCCCGGGCTCGTAGTCCTCCATCATGTAGGGACCTCGCAGCACGTCCTCCGGCGCGTAGTACGGCATCGAAGCAGAGATCTGATTGACGTAGCCCAGCGGGTTGCCCTTCTCCCTGAAACGGAAGGCGAGGCTGGCGAGCCTGGACTGTTCGTCGTACAGCCACTGCTGGGGCCCTTTCTGGCGCAGCATGTCCATGTAGGCAAACAGCAATTGCAGGACCCTGTCATGCTGCTGTACGCCTTTTTCCGTCAGCGTCACGGTGACCGCAAACAGGCCGCCGCCCTTCCAGGCGAGGCCGGATCCCGCGCTCAGCCCTTCCGCCAGCCCCTCGGCCTTCAGCCGCGAGAGCAGGCTACCCTCCCCCTCGTGACCGACGAGATTGCCCAGGTAGGCCACCGGCTGGCTGCGGTAATCCTTGCGGTAATCGGCGATGGGAAACATCACCTGCAGCTCCCGCGACGCGGCCTGCGGGCGAATCTGCACGAACATCGGCAGCGTCTCCGGATTGAACATCGGTACCTTGATATCCGCGTCGCCGAGCGACTTGTCCTTCACCGGGGAAAACTTGGGCACTACCATTGCCTGCAACTCGTCCAGCGACTGCGAGCCCAGCACGACCAGGTTCATCAGGTTCGCTGAATAATGCGCATCGTAGAACTTGAGCAGGTCCTGCCGCACGGGGTCATCGGGACGGTCGGCCAGTGTGTCCAGCGAGCCGACGCTGAACCGGCTGAACGGATGCGCCGGGTTCATCAGCTCCTGCAGCACACTGAAAGCGCGCGAGGAATCGTCCTTCAGCCGTGTCTGGTACTCGGCCTCCACGGAGTTCTTTTCCCGGTCCACATACTGTGCATCGAAGCGCGGGGAGATAAAGAACTGGGCGAGCCGGTCCAGCGCGCCGTCGAGGAACGGGGCGTCAATATCGAAGTGGTAGTTGGTATTTTCGTAGCCGGTATAGGCGTTGCGGTCACCGCCGTGCTCGAGGATGAACTGATCGTAGGCGGCCGGGTCGGGGTATTTGTCCGTGCCGAGAAACAGCATGTGCTCGAGGAAGTGGGCCAGGCCGTCGCGGCCGGGCGGGTTGTCGTCGGAGCCCGTGCTGACGTTGAGCGAGGCGGCAGCGGTAGGGGTGTTCGGATCCGAGATCAACAGCACCTGCATCTGGTTGTCCAGCGTCAGCAGGCGGTAATCGCGCTGGTCGCTCTCGCTCTTGACCGGCGACAGCCAGTGAGGCGCGATCGTCGCGCAGGCGACGACAAGCAATGACAGCAGGACGGCGGGCAAGGCCTTGCCCGGCCAGCGCTGGTTGCGTAAGGGCATAAATTACTCCACAGGGTCTTCGGCAAGTGCGGGCAGGGCTTGCTCCTCCTCCCGCGACGGCCAGGCGTAAATAACGGCTTTTATCAGTGTGGCCAGCGGGATGGCGAAAAATACGCCCCACAAACCCCAGATACCGCCAAAAAACAAAATAGCCAGGATGATGGCGACAGGGTGCAGGTTCACCGCTTCGGAGAACAGAAGGGGAACGAGTACGTTGCCGTCCAGGGCCTGGATGACGAGGTAGACCACGCACAGTACGTAAAATTCATTGGTCAGCCCCCACTGGAAGAAACCGACAGCCACCACCGGCACGGTGACCAGCGCCGCGCCGACATAGGGGATGATGACCGACAGCCCCACCAGCAATCCCAGCAGCGCGGCATAGCGCAGGTCCAGCCAGACAAAGCTGGCGTAGCTCACGCCGCCGACAATGATGATCTCCAGCACCTTGCCGCGGGAGTAATTGGCGAACTGCTGGTTCATCTCGCCCCAGATGCGGCGCAGCAGCGGGCGCTCGTCCGGCAGGAAACTGCTCATCCAGCCCAGGATCATCTCCCGGTCTCGCAGGAAGAAGAACACCAGGATGGGGATCAGCACCATATACATGACGACAGAGAGCAAACCGGGCAGCGAGGCCAGCGAACGGGTCACCACCAATTGTCCCATGGTGCCGGCCTCCGCCTGGGCCTTGGCGATCAGGCTGGCCACCTGTTCGCGGCTGACCAGCTCCGGGTAGCGGTCCGGCAACACGATCAGCAACTGCTTGCCCTGGTCGATGTAGCGGGGCATCTCGGTGGCCAGCGACACCAGCTGGCGCCAGACCAGCGGCAGCAGGCCGAGGGTGACGCCGAAGAAGACACCGACAAACACCAGGTAGGCGAGACTTACCCCAAGCCAGGACGGCACGCCGTGCTGCTCGAGTTGCCCCGACAGGCCCTGCATCAGGTAGGCCAGGACGATCGAAGCCAGCAGGGGGGCGAGTATGTGGCCGATGGTCATCAGCAGCACCACCGCGCCACCCAGGAGCACCAGCAGGAGTACCGCCTCCTCCTCGAACAGGTAGCGGCTGTACCACTTCTTGAATACTTCCAGCATCAGTGCGCTCTCCGGGCCGTCAGCGCTTTTGCAGCAGGTAGCAGTGCACGCCGTCGGCGTCGGTTTCGGCGCTCAGCAGCAGGTGCCCGGACTGTTCCGCGAAAACGCTGAAATCGCGCTGTGATCCGCTGTCGGTGGCCAGCACCCGCAGCCGCTCGCCGCTGGCCAGGGCGTTGAGCGCGCGCTTGGCCTTCAACAGCGGCATCGGGCACTGCAGGCCCCGCGCGTCGACTTCGGTCACCACTACTTCGGACATTGGCTCTCTACACACTCGCAGAATGAAGGCCAGAGTATACGCATTCACCCTGACCGAATGAACGGCAATCGCGTCGCGAATAGGCGCTTGCCGAACTTTACCGGCCGGTGCCAATCCAACAGACCGACCCCACCGGGGCGCTGTCGCCACCCTGCCCGCCTGGGCTACAATCTGGGCCTTTGCCATTTCCCGAACGTGATGATTCCGTGTTTCAACCGCTGAGGACGCCCGTTGCCCGACTCGGGCGCAGAACGCTGTCCGCTCTGCTGGCGTCCCTGCTCTGCCTGCCCGCTGCCGCGCAGACCTCTACCGAGGACCTGAAGCTGCCCAACCTGGGCAACGCCAGCACCAGCCTGTTCTCCACCGAGTTCGAGCACCAGCTCGGCCGCGCCTGGCTGCGCAGCTTCCGCAGCCAGGTGAAGACCGTCGACGACCCGCTGCTGTTCGACTACCTCGAGAACCTGGTGTATCGCCTGGTCAGCCACAGCCAGCTCAAGGACCGGCGCATCGAACTGGTGATCGTCGACAATCCCACCATTAACGCCTTCGCCGTGCCCGGCGGCGTCATCGGGGTGCACAACGGCCTGTTTCTCTACGCCCAGAGCGAGGACGAACTGGCGACGGTACTGGCCCACGAAATCGCCCACCTCAGCCAGCGGCATTTCTCGCGCGGGGTGGAATACCAGAAAACCCAGGGGCCGCTGAACCTGGCCGCCCTGCTGGCGGGCATGGTCATCATGGCCACCGCGGGCGGCGACGCAGGCATGGCGGCGATCAGCGCGTCCCAGGCGATGGCACAGAACAACGCACTGCGCTTCAGCCGCAGCAACGAGCAGGAGGCGGACCGCATCGGCATGGAGACGATGGAGGCCGCGGGCATGGATCCCTACGCGGCGCCGGCGATGTTCGAGCGCATGCTGCAGTCCCAACGCTATACCAGCGCCGAGCAGATTCCCGAATTCCTGCGCACCCACCCGCTATCGGAAAACCGCATCGCCGATACCCGCAACCGCGCGCGGCAGTACCCGAAGACGATCCACACCGACAACCTGGAATTCCAGCTGATGCGGGCACGCGTGATCAACCAGCTGGCGAGCACGCCCGAGGAGGCGGTACAACGCTTTCGCGCCGAGGTGCAGGGCAGTTCCCACTCCCCGGTGGCGGCGCGCTACGGCCTGGTGCTTGCGCTGACCGACGCCGGTCGCCCGGACGAGGCGGCGCTGGAACTGGACAACATCTGGGCCGGAGACAGGGACCGCATCGAGTACGTGATTGCCAACGCCGAGATCGACATCCTGCGCAACCAGCCGGATAAGGCCGTCGAGAGCCTGGGCAAGCAGCTGGACCTCAACCCCGGCAACCAGCCGCTGACCATGGAATACGCCAAGGCGCTGACGCGCAACCAGCAGGCGCATATCGCCGAGGAAGTGCTCACCGCGCAGAGCAAGAAACGGCCCGACGATCCGGGGCTGTGGTACCAGTTGGCCGAGGTGCAGGGGCTGTCGGGGAATATCATCGGCCTGCACCAGTCGCGCGCCGAGTACTTCATCCTCAACGGCTACCTGGACCAGGCGCAGACACAGCTGCAATACGCGCTGAAACTGGTGAAAAACGATTTTCCCACCTCCGCCAGGATCAACCAGCGGCTGGCGGATGTCGCGGCGATGCGCGAACAGATGGAAAACTTCTAGGCGTTGCCCTTGACCGGCACCCGCAGCTCGGCGGCGAAGTCGAGCATGCGGCGCAGGGGCACCATGGCCCGCTCACCCAGTGCAGGATCGACGAAAATCTCGTTGTCGTCCCGGTCGAAGGCCTGTGCCAGCGTCTCCAGGTCGTTCATCGCCATCCACGGGCAGTTGGCGCAGCTGCGGCAGGTAGCGCCCTCGCCCGCGGTGGGAGCGATGATGAACTCTTTGCCCGGGCAGGCCTGCTGCATCTTGTAGAAGATGCCCTGGTCGGTGGCCACGATGAAGCGCTGGTTATCCATTTCCTGGGCGGCGCGAATGATCTGCGTGGTGGAACCCACTCGGTCGGCCAGCTCGAGAACTGACTCGGGCGACTCGGGGTGCACCAGCACTGCGGCATCCGGGTAGACCGCCTTCAGGTCGGCGATACCGCGGGCCTTGAACTCCTCGTGCACGATGCAGGCGCCATCCCACATCAGGATGTCCGCGCCAGTCTCGCGGCGCACGTAGTTGCCCAGGTGCTGATCCGGGGCCCAGATGATTTTCTGCCCCTGCTCCGCCAGGTGCTCGGCGACATCCAGGGCAATGCTGGAGGTGACGACCCAGTCGGCACGCGCCTTCACCGCGGCGGAGGTATTCGCGTATACCACCACGGTGCGGTCGGGATGCTGGTCGCAGAAGGCGGAAAACTCCTCGATCGGACAACCGAGGTCCAGGGAGCAGGTGGCCTCCAGGGTTGGCATCAGCACGCGCTTGTGCGGGGTGAGTATCTTGGCCGTCTCACCCATGAAGCGCACGCCGGCGACGATCAGGGTCTGTGCCGGGTGGTCGTGGCCGAAGCGCGCCATTTCCAGGGAGTCCGATACACAGCCGCCGGTTTCCTCGGCGAGGGCCTGGATGGCCGGCGCGGTGTAATAGTGGGCGACGATAACGGCGTTCTCGCGCTCAAGGCGCGCCTTGATGCGGTCTTTCAGCTCGCGCTCCTGCGCGGGCGAAAGACGCTGCCGCTCTGCGTGGTCCAGGTGAAACTGGACTTGCTGGCGTATGGACTCGAGTTTATCGGAGGCAATGCTCATGACAGCGGGGGAGCAGGATGAAACGGGCGCTGAGTCTACCACAATTTTTCCGGACGGTATCCGTGGGAGCCCCCGGAACGGCCGCCTGGCGAGCGCGGATGGGCCGATTTTGGCGAACTGCCAGATTTTTGTGAACAATGACTAGAATTTTTCTTAATTCTTTCGTATAACTTCATGTTATATAAAAGAATAAGCATCAGAACACAGGCCAAAACCGGGGAGGGTAGCCACCGGAAGGCCTAAAGCCAGGGGCGAAACACCGGGGACCACCAGTGGGACAACATACTGTACTCATCATTTCCGAAGACCGGTCTGACCACCTGTTTCTGGCGCAGTGCCTGCAGCGCGCCCAGCCCCAACGCTTTGCACTACTGTCCGCCGACAGCATCAACCGCCCCCTGGAAGCCCTGCTGGACCCGCAGCTGGACGTGGTCATCATGGCGCACGGCGCCGAAACCGAGTACCTGCTGCGGCTGGCCGAGAAAAACGAGACCGCGGCCCCCATCATCCTGCTGATGGACAAGGCGGACGACGCCCTGTTCGCGCAACTGCGTGACCTGGGAGCCTGCGACTACCTGGTACGCGGCCAGATGCAGGACGCCCTGGTCCACCGCGTACTCGACTACACCATCCGCCTCAAGGAGGCGGAGAGCAAGATCCAGCAATTATCCCACCGGGATTCGCTGACCGGCGCCCTCAACCGCGCAGGGTTCCGCGCCCACCTGGAGCGGGCCATGGAGCGCTCGCAGCGCTACGGGTTCAACACCGCGCTGCTCTACATCAACATGGACCAGTTCTCCAACATCAACGACCACTACGGCGAGGGTGAGGGCGACCTGCTGATCAAGACCATCTCGCGACGCCTGATCAACAAGATGCGCAGTACGGACAGCATCGCCCGCCTGGGCGGCGACGAGTTCGCCATTGTCCTCGAGGATGTCGCCAGCGCGGCGGACGTACAGCAGATCGCGGAAAAAATGCTCAAGTCGATCTCCGCCCCGATGATCCTGAGCGACCAGCAGGTGTCCATAGACGCCAGCATCGGCGCCGCCATCTACCCCGACGATGGCCGGGAATTCCCCGACCTGGTCGAGAGTGCGCGCTCCGCCATGCAGCAGGCCAAGAGCATCAGCGGCAGCAAGTACATCCGCTACTCCGAACAGCTGACCTTCGACCACGGCGGCAGCACCTCGCTGGCGGCGGAACTGCGCACCGCGGTACGCAAGAACCAGTTTGAACTGCACTACCAGCCACGGGTTGACCTCGCCACCGGTCGCCTGGTCGGGCTGGAGGCGCTGCTGCGCTGGAACCACCCGGAGCGCGGCATGCTGCTGCCCAAGGAATTCATCAACGCCTGCGAGGACATGGGGCTGCTGAAAACCATCGGCTACCAGGTGATCCAGCACGCCTGCTCGGCGCAGGTGTGGATGGAGGAACAGGGCATTCGCGACGTGGACGTTGCGGTGAACATTTCCTTCAACCAGTTCCAGGACGAGCCCTTCGTCGACATCGTCAAGGAAATCATCAAGCGCACCGGCACCGATGCCTCGCGGCTGGAATTCGAACTCACCGAATCGACCATCCTGAAGAGCCCGGAGGCGGTCAAGCTGCGCATGGACGAGCTGCGGCTGCTGGGCATCTCGTTCTCGCTGGACGACTTCGGCACCGGCTTCTCGCAGCTTTCACACCTCACCGAACTGCCCATTTCCGCGCTGAAAATCGATGCACGCTTCGTGCGCGACCTGCCCTACAACACACACCAGGCGGCGATCTGCAACATGATCATCGAGATGGGACGACGCCTGGGCATGCTGGTAATCGCCGAGGGCGCGGAAACCTACGAGCAGATGGAGTACCTGCGGGAAAACCACTGCGAGCAGGTGCAGGGCTTCTACTACAGCCCCGCCATTCCGCTGCAGCAACTGCCCCGCTTCGTGCAGGAACAGCGCTTCAAGCGCAATGGCCCCCTGATCTCTTAACCGCCGGGGTCCCGCTCAGAAGCTGACCCGGTTGCGCCCGGCCCGCTTGGCGCGGTAGAGCTGCGCGTCCGCCGCCTTGATGACCGACAACGGATCCACCCGCCGCTCGTCGCGCGCGGCAATTCCCGCGCTGATGGTGACAGAGACCTGGTCCGGGCGCAGCCGAGTGGCGCCGCGCCGGCGGCTGCCGGTACTGGACCTGACCGGACGACGCCTGCGATCCCGCAGGGAGAGCTTGTAATCGGCAATACATTCGCGCAGCTGCTCCAGGGCAGCCGCGCAATCCTCCGGGTCCCGGCGTGGAAATACGATACAGAACTCCTCGCCGCCGTAGCGATAGGCCGTACCACCTGCCCCGACCGCTTTCACCCTTGAGGCAACCAGCCGCAGCACATCGTCACCCACCTCGTGCCCGTGGGTATCGTTGAATCGCTTGAAGTGATCCACGTCCAGCATGGCGATGCTGTAACGGCGCCCCAGGGTCTTGAGGCGCTCGTTCAGGGCGCGCCGCCCCAGCAACCCGGTAAGCTCGTCGCGATAGGCCATGGTGTGGGAACTGCGCAACAGGCCCCAGGCCAGGCACAACTCCCCCGCCACCGCGGTAACCACGGAGATGTGGTCCAGCGACAGCCAGGCCAGGCCGGTATGGGCTGACAATACGGCGAGAATGATCGCGGCATCCGCTTCGCTGCCGTAGCGCAACAGCCTGCCGAGCCCGAGCAGGCATGCCAGCACGACCAGCACCGATGCCGCCGTGGACGCCGCATACCACTGCTGCGAATGCGCCTGGAAATACACTGAAAATCCTGCATCGCCCACCAGCAGGCGCCCCGCGACCGGCCAGGCCAGCGCGGCAATGCAAATACAGGCTGCAGCCATTGCCAAGCCATAGGGGTTGAGCACGCCGCGCTCGGGCAGCAACAGCAGGAAAAATCCAACGGCGGGGACGCAGAGGCTCGCGCTGAGGTAGACCCTCGCGGCCCCGGGTTGCTCCAGGCTGACCTGCAAATGGCTTTGAATCAGCCAGTAAAGCACCGCGACGCCGATGGCGGCGAGCATCAACCTGAGGCGTTTGAACTGGAGGGCTGCGACAAGATTGAAGATGGCGAGGACATACGGCAGGTTTTCCAGAAGGAAACGCCACTCGGCTGCCAGCTGATCGACCAGCGGACGAAACCACAGGGCGGTCGCAAGTACCAACCCTGGTAGCAGCAACCTCAACAATGCTGACGGAATCGCCCCCATCGTAAATACGGCTGATCGCCCCTCGCCGTCTCCTCGTCCCCGTGCCCGCTCGTACCCTGATTCTTCGTTTCATACTAGGCGGGTGCTGCCAGTGATGATAGCCTATTACGCTGTTACCGACACTACCCTGGTGCTACATGTCCGGTGAAGACGGCCTGCGCAACCGGGCCAAGATTCTAGTCTGTGATGATGACCTCAATGTGCGACTGCTGACCCGGCAGTGCCTGGAGTCTGAAGGCATGACTGTGGTCGAAGCATCGGACGGCACGGAAGCGATCGATGTTTTTGTTCGCGAGCGCCCGGACCTTGTATTCCTCGATGTCGAAATGCCCGGCCTGTCAGGGCTGGAAGTGTGCCAGCGCCTGCGCGCCATGCCACAGGGCGAATCCATCCCCATCATGATCGTCACCGGCTCGGACGACCGCGAATCCATAGACCAGGGTTTCGACGCGGGTGCGACGCAGTACAAGACCAAGCCGGTAAACTGGTCCCTGCTGGGCCGCGATGTGCAATACATGCTGCGCGCCAGCGATGCCTTCAATGCGCTCAAGCGCCAGGAAGACCGGCTGCGCTACCTCGCATACTACGACCCGCTGACCAGCCTGCCCAACCGCCGCAGCTTCAATGAGCAGCTGAACCGCATACTGAAGCGTTGCCGGCGCCACGAAACCGGCGCAGCGCTGATGTTCATCGACCTCGACCACTTCAAGCGCATCAACGATTCGATCGGCCACGGCCGCGGCGACCGCCTGCTGGTGGAGATCGCCAAGCGCCTGACCATGGAGTTGCGCGAGGACGATGCGATCAACTACTACACGGAGCACAGCGCGGAGGATCCGCTGGAGAGCGGCACCGAGATCGCGCGACTGGGCGGCGACGAATTTACCGTGGTGCTGTCGGATATCACCGACGCCAGCCAGATCGAGCGCGTGGCACGGCGCATACTGCACACACTGTCCCAGCCGATATCGCTGCAATCCCACAACCCGGTGGTTACCCCCAGCATCGGCATCGCGCTGTTCCCGCAGGACGGCGAAGATCCGGATACCCTGCTGCGCAACGCCGACACAGCGATGTATGTGGCCAAGGCCGAGGGCCGCGCCTGTTTCCGCTTCTACAACGAAGAAATGAACGCGCAGGCCGTAGAGCAACTCAAGCTCGAGGAAGAACTGCGCGACGCCATGCGCAACCACGAACTGGAATTGCGCTACCAGCCGCAGGTGGACACGGCGACGGGCGAAGTGGTGAGCATGGAGGCGCTGGTGCGCTGGAAGCACCCGGACCGCGGCATGGTATCGCCCGGCGAGTTCATTCCAGTGGCAGAGCGCACCGGCCAGATCATCGAGCTGGGCGAGTGGGTGCTTTCGGAAGTCGCCCGGCACTGCCTGTACTGGGATTCGCTGGGGCTGCGCCCGTTCACCGTCTGCGTGAACATCTCGCCGCTGCAGTTCAACCAGACTGAACTGCCACTGTGGATCGAGGAATTCCTCGCCGCCTCCGGCCTGGCGCCGGAGCGCCTGGAACTCGAACTCACCGAGAGCGCCATCATGACCGACGCGGAAACCAATATCGAGAAACTGCGCAAGCTCAAGAATCTCGGGCTCAAGCTCGCTGTCGACGACTTCGGCACCGGCTATTCGTCACTGAGCTACCTCAAGCGGTTTCCCATCGATACACTGAAGATCGACCAGAGCTTCGTCGCCGACATGGAGAGCCCTGATGGCGCCGCCATCGTCGACGCCATTGTGGCCCTCTCCAAAACACTCAAACTGTCGGTTATCGCCGAGGGCATAGAGCGCTTCGGACAGCTGGACTACCTGGTGCGCCGCGGCTGCGACCTGCTGCAGGGCTACTATTTCTCGCACCCGATCTACCCCGAGGATGTTCCCGACATGCTGTGCCAGAACTTCCTGACCGAACTGCGAGCCAGTTAAGTCCGATAAAACCGCCTCGCTCAATGCCCTTTCGCCTTTTCCTGTTGGCTCTCCTGCTCGGCCTTGCCGCACTACAGCCGGTCCATGCCGAACAGCCACGCCTGCTGCAAGTCATGCTGCAGGGAGAGTCGGCGCAGGAGATGGCGGCCCTGGTCCAGCAGCAGGGTGGAACCGTCACCCACTACCTGCCGATCATCCGCGCCGTCGGTGCCAGGCTCAGTCGCGAGCAACTGGACGCGATACTGGCCAGCGAGAAAGTACAGCGGCACATCGACGACCTGGCCCTGGAAGACCAGCCCCTGCCCGTAGAACCGGAGGTCATCAAGGACAAGTCGTGCGAGGTAGGCGGCGCAGTCGAGATACAGACGCAGACCGACGGCTTTTCGTGGATGCTGTTCAACAAGCGGGACCAACCTGTGCGGCTCGAACGCGTGCAACTGGACTGGCCAAAAGACCTCGGCCGGTTGCAGTCACTCAGCCTCGGGGTCGAGCAGATTACGCTGCCCCGTGACGGCATTGTCGGACCTGCGGAGATCGAGATTCACAAGCCCTCGGACATCACCCTGAACGGTACCCAGCCGCTGCGGGCAAGCTTCAGCCGCAAAGTCAGCGGACAACTGCTGCAACGGGATATTTCCCTGCAGGTGAGCTTTTCCGGCGGCTGCGACGAGAAGCTGATCCCGGGATACCCGGATAACCTGACCGACTTTTATTATGCCGGCGTCGTTGGAGCGGCGAATCTGCACCACCAGGGAGTGCTGGGCGACGGCATTACCGTCGCAGTACTGGATTCCGGACTGTGGGAACACCCGGACCTTACCCATGACACCGAAGGCCGTCCCCGCATTCCCGCGCGTTACGACGCCATGGCAGGAAAACTGGTCGACGTCGCATTCGACGAGAGCGGCCACGGCACCCACCTGACCAGCACCATAGCCAACAGCGCCCAGACCCTGCAGGCAGGACAACCCAGCGGCGACTACCGCGGCATCGCGCCGGACGCGCGCATCATCCCCATCAAGGCATTCAATGTCGAAGGCCAGGGCTCCATGCTGGATATCGTGCGCGGTATCCAGTGGGTCGTGGACAACCGTGACCGCTACAGCATCCGCGTGCTGAATCTCTCGTTCGCCGCCAGGCCCCGCTGGCCGTACTACATGGACCCGATCGACCAGGCCGTCATGCAGGCATGGGCCGATGGCATTGTGGTCGTCGCCGCTGCCGGGAACGAGGGGCCAGAGCCGATGACCGTGGGCTCGCCGGGAAATACCCCGTACATCATAACCGTCGGCGTGGTAACCGATTCCTGGACACCAGACGACAGGAGCGACGACTACATCCCGGACTTTTCCTCCCGCGGCCCGACACCGGAGGCCCATATAAAGCCGGACCTGGTTGCACCCGGAGGCCACATTACCGGCATTATCCGCCCGGACTCGGGGCTGACCCGCGAACACCCCGAGTACTCGCTCGGCAACGACACCTTCGTACTCACCGGGTCCTCGCAATCGGCGGCGGTTGTATCCGGCCTTGTAGCACTGCTGCTACAGATAGAGCCGGACCTTACGCCGGATGACGTCAAGTGCAAGTTGATCACAGGCGCTGATCCCGCCATCAACCGCGACGGCCTGCTTGCTTACAGCCCTTTTGTACAGGGGCACGGCTATGTGAATATCGCCAGGGCTATCCTCCTCGGCGAACGCGGCTGCGGCAACCAGGACATGGATATCACCAGCGACATTGACGATAAGAAGCACTTCGAGGGTCCTGCGATTGTAAATAAGGAAGGAGACATCACCCTCCCCGGCCTCGCCAGGATGCTGTCTAAAGAGCCCCCCGAGAAAGGTACCAGCCACTCCCGCGCATGGGGAGTAAAGACCCACATTGAACGACTCCCGGATACCTACCAGCCCCCCGCGGACTCCCCATTCGACTGGGCGCGGCTGTATCGCGAAGAAAAAAGCAAGGTTGAGGCCATTTCCGCCCCCAGATAGCACCAGACTCTGGCGCCCTCCGACTAACCCATAATAGGGGGGATCCGGCCCTTCAAGCACTCTCGCATTATTTTTTCTTATATTTCATACAGTTAAACAATATCACGCCACCAACCACGAAAGAGTTTCAGCCGCCACTACCCCAAAAAGGTTATATATCCCGGTTCTGAAAGCTACCTAGTACTCGTATAACAAAGTCAAGCATCGACCGAAAAAGATGTGACTCAAGTCTCACATTATTTGTTCGAATTTTGAATTGCGTCACGCCAGTGACTATCCCATGCAGAGCGAGAACAGGACGGTATCATGAACAATTTCTTCAACGTGTTTAAAGCAGCTTCCATCAGCGGCCTGGCGCTGGCTCTCCTGAGCCCAATGTCCAGCTTCGCCGAATCCACCGAAGGGGCAGTAGCAGCACAAAACAGCCAGAATCTCGCTCACAGGGTCAGCCACTCGCTAGCTACTTCGCGCGACTACACCCACTCTCCCAACGCCGGTTACAAATGGGGCAAGCAAACCCGCTCTGTCGACACCAGCGCAACCTGGGCCGAGAATTCCCCCAGCCAGGCTGGTTACAAGTGGAGCAGCAATGTAGAAGCCGAGAAGGCCGCTACCCAGACCTATGCCAGCAATGCTGGGTATCAGTGGGGGAGTATGAGTTTTTCGGATGAGGCGGCATATAAGTGGGGCCTCCATTCTTTCTCTGATCAGTCTGCGTACAAATGGGGTCTGCACTCATTCTCAGAACAGTCTGCCTACAAATGGGGTCTGCACTCATTCTCAGAACAGTCTGCGTACAAATGGGGACTTCATTCATTCTCTGAGCAATCAGCGTACAAATGGGGACTGCATTCCTATTACGACCAGTCTGCATATAAGTGGGGCCTTCACTGATATCGCAGGCACCTGATAATGGTGGGGGGTAATCTCTAAACATTCGCTCCCCACTACTTTCCCCGAAAGACTCGGCCTGCCTCTCCAGGCTCTCATTCCATAGTTAGTTTGGTTATCATTGAATAACGACTCTGAAGCGGGTCTTTTCGAATGCAGTAGATGATTCACCCCCGGGATTCCTGATAATCTAAGGTGAATTTTCTAGGTCATCCGGGTCACATAATGACTCTCCGGAAGTTCAGGGCGCTTCTATTCATTTTCGTCTCCATTTTCACCTACCAGGTGAACGGTGCGACAGCCCCTTCCATCGAGTTCTACGAAGCATCTTTTTCAAAAAACCTGACTCAACAGACGGTAGATCAATCCTTTCAAGACAGCAGAGGCGCGCTATGGCTCGTCACTCAAGAAGGGTTGAATAAGTATACCGGTCTGCGCCTTGAGAACTATCGACACTCCGCCAATGACCCAGAGTCACTTTCGTCAAATAATGTAACTAGAATCGCGGAGGACTCACATGGCGACCTTTGGATATCCACGTACGGAGGTGGCCTTAACAAATTCGACGCAACCACGAATAGCTTCATTAGATACCTCGCTGATCCGAACAACCGAGATTCCCCATACTCCAATAGCATACGAACAATTTTTTGGGACAGTAAGGCGTCAATTCTTTGGCTGGGATACTCTGATGCCATCAGTATCTTTGATCCAGTATCGGGAACCTTCAGGCATTTCACGCACGAGTCATCGTCACTACCTGAATTAGGCACAGTCTTTGATTTTGCTGAAACATCAGATGGGACCATATGGGCAGGCACTGAAAAGAGTGGACTAGTCAAAATCACGCTTACGACTGGCATTGATTCAGAAATTAAATTCGAAGATTTTTCTGACAATGAGGATCTAGCCACGCCCATAACTAGAATTTTAGCAACTAGGCAAGGGGACTTATGGCTAGCACATCCAAATCTCGGCGTTAGCGTTTACAACCCCACCACGTTACAAATCAAACGATTTGTTCACGATAAAAATTCCCTAGACTCAATAGCTTCAAACAAGGTTTTTGACATATTTGAAGATCTAAGCTCCAGAATTTGGGTGGCGACCTATGAGGGACTTACATTGTATATACCTCGAAATGGGTCATTTGCTCGTTACACCAACAGTAACTCGAATTTGCCCGAGAGCGTGATTTCCAGCGTCTACCAAACCCGAGAAGGGCAATTTTGGGTCGGTACGCTATACGGCCTCGCAACCGGTTCCGAAAGCCACTTTCCAAAGTTTGACGAATCAAAGGGCAACTTATCAAGTAATGGTGTAAATGCATTTGCTGAAACAAGTGACGGTAGCCTATGGGTGGGAACAGACAATGGACTAAATCGACTACCGCCTGGCAAGGACTCCTTTGTTTGGTTCAACGAATATTCCGACCCTGGCATCTCTAGTTCCATAGTCATGAGTTTACTTGGCGATGAGAACCGTCTCTGGGTAGGTACATATGACGGTGGACTGAATGTTGTGGATCTTTCTACGAACTCTGTCACCACTTATAGACACAGTAAATTTGATGAAAGCTCTATTGGTGCCAACGGCATTACCTCAATATTAAAGACCTCCAAAGGTGAATATCTGATTGGAACCTACGGCGGTGGACTAAGTTTATACTTGGGACCGGAGCAAGGATTCCAAAACTACAGGCATAAGCCTCAAGATCCGTCATCCATTAGCAATAATATGGTTATTGCATTATTCGAAGATTCGTTTGGCTATATATGGGTTGGCACGGAAGATGGGCTAAACAAGTTTGATATAAGTTCTGGAAAGTTCACTAGATTTCAAAAGAACAGATCAAACCCCGACAGCATTACTAGTGACATGGTGTGGGCGTTCTTCGAAGACAAATCTGGGCGATTATGGCTTGGCTCTTCAGGGGGTGGGCTCGTAAGCTGGTCAGCCCAAGATAGGTATAACCTGACCCCAAAATTCACGAACCATTCTTCGGAGCTACAAAGTCCAAGCTCCGATATTTATGGAATTCAGTCAGATATTTCGGGAAATCTTTGGCTGTCCCACAATCGCGGTGTAACAAGATTCAACGCCGATACGAAAATATCCCATCAATATGGGATGAGAGATGGCTTACAAAGTACCGAATTTAATATGGGAGCATCATACAAGGCCCATGATGGCTCAATCTACTTTGGTGGCCCTCAAGGCTTCAACGTTGTTGATCCAAACTTCTCGAAGCGAGAGAGTGTAAAACCCCAAGTTGCCATCTCATCCATAAAAATCATGAATGAACTGGTTTCATTTGACGTTCCATATTACAACCTAAAAAAGCTCGACCTTACGTATCAGGATAGAATCCTGACAATTGAAACCTACGCTTCAGATTATTCAAATCCGGAACTAGTACAGTACGCATATAAACTCGAAGGATTACACCAAGATTGGATTATTTCTGAAGACTCGCACATCGCATCGTTCACAACACTACCTCCTGGAAATTACGTTTTGAGATTTGCCGCCGCCAATCCTGGCGGCGAGTGGAATTGGAATGCAATCACGCTACCGATTGTTGTACATCCTCCACCGTGGCTAAGTAAACCAGCGTACTTGGCCTATGTGATGCTCGTTATCGCCGCAATTGCACTCATATTTAGGCGACAACAAATACAAAAGCTTGCGGCACTTGAACGACAACGCGAACTGGAACAAAAGGTGCTTGAGAGGACAGCTGATCTACAGGATGCTAGAGCGAGCGCTGAAGCAGCGAACCGAGCAAAATCAGATTTTCTTGCTACTATGAGCCACGAAATCCGAACGCCGATGCACGGAATGATAGGTATGACAGAGCTACTTCTACATACCGAGTTAAATGACCAGCAGAAACAATTTGCAATGGCTGCTCACAATAGTGGTGAATCACTATTAAAACTGATTAATGAAATTTTAGATATTTCGAAAATTGAAGCATCGAAGATCGAACTCGATATTACTGAATTTGACATTCTCGCGTTACTCGATGATGTGTGTTACCTGCAAGGCGAGCCTGCTTCTCGGAAATTGTTAGCGCTTAACAATATTTACGACCCATCTCTGCCATCATTCTTCTATGGAGATCCGACAAAGATCCGTCAAGTTGTGATGAATTTGGTGAGTAACGCCATCAAATTCACGCACGCTGGGAATATTAATGTAATTGCCCGAGCCGAGAAAATTCCCGAGTCCCCTCGAAAACTGATGCTAGTAATCTCTGTAACAGACGAAGGGATTGGGATGAATAGTGAGACTCAAAATAAGGTTTTTGAAATGTTCACTCAGGCGGACACAAGTACTACTCGAGAATATGGTGGAACGGGCCTTGGTCTATCAATATCAAAACATTATGTAGAGCTTATGTCGGGTGATATCAATGTTGAATCTAAGCTCGGAAGCGGAACCACAATTACAATATCAATCCCTCTGGAAGTGGCAAAGCCCAGGAGTCTAATCACAATTGACAAGCCTCCTGTCATTAAAATAGTTACTGACAATCCAAACACACTGAAGATGATCTCATCTCATCTCCAGCTTTGCGGATATCCATCTTCGCTAGCGGACACCAAAGAGGACGTACTTCGTGCTCAAATATTAATTGCCGACGCGGATGCAATGGGCTTGATAGAGCGCCTAGTGGAAGACCCTAGCCTTCCGATCCACTCTAATAAAGGGATCGTGATTACACCACTCAATCGAAAAAAAGTTGATGCGCGGTTTACGAACTGGACTCAAATAACGAAACCTATAAAGCGACATTCGATCGATGAAGCTATCAAAACGCTCGATGCCGAGAGAGATTCACAAAGTGAGCAAAGCGGAGCTCAAGCATACGATCAGCCCAGCAATAACTTAAATATACTTGTTGCTGAAGATGTCGAGACGAACCAAAGAATCATAGTAGAAATCCTTTCAATGCTGGGACATTCCGTGGACGTAGCCCAGGACGGCGCCGAAGCAGTAAAACTCGCCAAAGGCAAGTTATACAACCTTATCTTTATGGATTGTCAAATGCCCGTTATGGATGGATTTGAAGCAGCTGTTGAAATCCGAAGAAATGAGCTCAAAATGAATTCACCCCGGGTTCCAATTGTCGCACTCACTGCTGGACTGAACCTAGGGGACAGATCTAAATATTTCGAATCTGGGATGGATCTATTTCTCAGCAAACCTTTCAATCTATCTGAGATACAAAACTGCATAGCCCATTTTAGCGGGCAGGAAAGCGCCGGGGCTAGAACATTTAAAATTTCAAGTCGAGATAATAAATCAGTAAAAAGTGAAGATCTTAGAGGATCTATCATCAACCTTAATGCCATCAATACAATTCTTGAAGTCGAATCTAGAGCTACCACTTCGATATTGCCGAAGGTCTATTCGGGATACAAATCCCAAATGGCGGACAAACTCAGCCAACTTGACCTCGAGATATCCACCCAAAATTACGATAATATCTCAAAAGTATCGCACGCGATAAAATCTATGAGCGCGAACCTTGGAGCTAACAAAGTTCAGTTCCTAAGTTCTGAAATTGAATCCGATAGCAAACTCAGAAGAGCGTGTGATTATACTGCTAGGTATTCCGAGCTAACCGACGCATACAGCGAGTTTACAGAATATTTCGAGAAAAAAATCTTAAGTGGTGATGCATTGCAAAAGATAAATTGAGAATTTGTCGACATGGATGTCATTAGATTATTACTGATTTTCGTAAGTGCCTGCCTTGGAATATGTTCGAATCCCGCTTTGAGTAGAGAATATGCAACCGACTCAGTAATAATAACCCCTTCCTCAGTGAATGCTGACATTTCCCAGCAAACGATCACTTGGGTATTTGTCGATTCCAATGACTATCTTTGGGTCGGCACTCAGCAGGGCCTGTATAAATTTAATGGGTCGGATGTTACAAAATTTGATGCGACCTCCCCGCCACCTTATAAAATTAGCCACTCAAATATTTCTGGAATATCACAAGACAGCCAAGGACGAATCTTGGCAGTAACCCACTCGGGTGAAATTCTCCGATGGAACTCGAGAGAACAAGGATTTATCCCACTAGATCTAGGTAGAATCGGAATTCCGAAGGGTTCTACCGAGCTAATATTCGCAGAGAAAGATTTTCTCGTACTAAAGATTGCGAACAACGTTTATGCCATTAACTCGGCATCAGGATCCTCTGCAAAATGGCTTAACGAATATTTCAAAGCTTCAAAAAATACAGAAATTACGTCCATTAAAAAAGTATCGACTTACACTCTATTCGCGACGTCGCAATCGAATATTTTTGAGATACATACAGATAGTAAAACGATCGAACGACTTGGATTCAAATATCCTGGAGGAAACATCGTTTCGATCTCACCGATAAGCAGCCACGAAATATTTATTGCCACATCAGATAATAAAATTCATCGATACAATGTAGATTTTGGCCAAATAACTGAAACAACCCGCATAGTAGCTCACAACGTCACTTCGATTACCGACATCCTGGCGAGCAATGGAAATTTGTGGATTGGAACAAATAACGGACTGATTTTACTAAACACAATCAACAAAGAGCTTCACCAATTCACTACAGAAGACTCTGATCTTTCGCACAACTATATCACTAGACTTTTCTACAACAAGTTGCTGTGGGTGGGAACCTACCAAGGGCTAGATCAGGTCAACATATCTAAAATAGAAACCTATAACAACAAAAACAGCGGCGTATACAACGATGTTTTAGCTTTCACAGAAGATTCTAGACGTCAAATATGGATCGGCACGTACAACGGTTTATATATTTTTGACAGCACCAACCGTGTTCATAGGCCAGTAAAATTCAACAATTTGGACCTTCCGGACCACCGAATTATGACGCTGGCTTCGATAGGAGAAGAGATTTGGATAGGTTTACAGGAGTATGGCGTCTACGCTGTCAACACAACCAACTTGCAGCTTAGATCAATCGCGAACTCACCATCAAATCAATTTTCAGTAACTAAGATTCTCAAAGGCAGTGAAAAATCTATATGGATATCTACTTACAACAAGGGACTCTATTCATTAGATGCATCATCAAATTCAATAAAAAGATGGCTTCCATCTGAATCTTCTATTATCTGGGTTTACGAAAGTTCGGATGGAAATATTTTCGCTGCCTCAGAAAATGAATTATTTGTAAAATATAGGACTGCTAGATCGTTCCTAAAAATTGACACGTCGTTTCAAACACTCAATTCCAAGCCAACCTTGTACTCAATATCCGAGAGTCGTGACCATGAAATCGTACTCGGAACCAAAGACCATGGAGTTTACTTCTTTCCTTCCGACAGTAATCTTGGGTCTACTTTAAGATTGTCCAAATATTGCGATTGCCCAGAGCTATCTAAAAGCACTATCTACGGGATGCTATTTGACGATAAAAATAGTCTATGGGTGTCAACAGAGAGTGGGATATTCACAATATCCAATGATCGTAACTTGACCTTCCGTGGGTCCAAACGAACTGGATTGCAGGATGATGATTTCAACTTCGGATCTTACTATGTTTCCAGCGATAATTACTTTTACTTCGGAGGAGTGGACGGGTACAACAAATTTGCTCCGCATGAACTAAAACAACAGGAGCGAGTTCCACGGGTCGTAATTTCAGAAGTTCAAATTTCTGGTGAGAGCCAAATTCCCGATGAAACCATTAGAACCATCGATACCCTCGAAATTTCGCAGTCTAGGCAGTCCATTCAGATTTCATCGAGCGTTGTAGATTTCTTGGACACATCAAAAAATATCTATCGCTACCGCCTAAAAAACTACGACCCCAACTGGATCGACGCAGGAACCAACAACGTCGCCACCTACTCCTCTCTCCCACCTGGCGATTATGAGTTTCAGGTAGTCGGAGCAAACGCTGCTGGCATCTGGAATCGTGACGCAGCTCGCCTCAAAATTCGAGTCAATCCCAACTGGTGGGAGACCCCCTGGGCGTACGCCTCCTACGTACTCCTTCTTCTTACCTTTTGCTGGTTAGCACTTCGTTGGTACCGGACTCACGTTTTGAAGGAGCAGGCGCTTGCGTTTGCCGGTGAGATGGAGGATCAGGCGCATCGGGTACAAAACGAACTGGAAGAACAGCGCGAGATGCAGGATGGTGTAATTCAGGCGATCCATCGCCAGAACAGGGCCACCCTGGAATTGATACGTTCATGTAGCAAGGTCTCCAACGGATCCTTGAGCCGGCCGGGCTCCGTGCTTGGACATATAGCTTGCCTCGAGATGCTGGAAGACCGGTACTTCTATCAGGCCGATCACCTCACAGCCAACTTGCATGACTTTACCGATGCGGTGGTGAACAGGCTTTTGCCTGAGACTCCACTCAAACCGGGCAGCATCACCCTTATAAACGCTACGAGGAACGCCCAGGTACCCGCGTACTCCGCCGCGCCGCTTGCGCTGATCATTTACGAGTTGCTCGAAAACAGCCTCTGCCACGCATTTTCACCCACCACTATCGCCGGCTATCTCGAAATCAGGCTCGCACGTAGCTCCAGGGGCAACGACGCACACAACACCTTCGTGCTCTCTGTCAGCGACGATGGTGTCGGCCTTCCCGATGCTATCGATCCTGGCACATCGGATACACCCGGGTTTGCCACTGTACGCGTTCTCTGTGGCATGTTGGGTGCGACCCTCAGCGTGGAGCCCTCGGCCGGCACCAGGATAGTCATACGTATTCCCGCCCAGGCGCTGGAATCTCCAATGCTTTAAATGGTCGCCCTCATTGCTTCGGTCCAGATTGCTCAATAACATACGCCTGACCAGATCGGGCACTCGGGGCCTGCGCCAGGATCCTTATAGTTATGCTCAAAACGCGCCTACAGGCTTTTGGCTCTTCCTGCCAGGTCACCCTGCATGCAGGGGCTGGGGATGGAGAGGAACTGCTGGACCTGGTCGCCGCCGAACTGGAGCGGATCGAGTCAAAATTCAGCAGTCACAGCCCCGAAAGCGTCGTCAGTAGTATCAATCGCACCGCTGGCACCGAGTATGTCAATCCGCTGGATGCGGAGGCGCGCAGCCTGTTTCAGTTTGTTTCGGCGCTCTGGTCTGAAAGCAAGCACTTGTTTGACCCCACTACCCGCCTCCTGGAGAACTGCTACAGCCCGGAGGGTCGGCTACAGGCCACGCCCTCGCAGGTAGCAGGTTTGCTGAAGCTTGTCGGCTGGGGGAAGGTCGAGATCACCGACGCCGGTGCAAGAATGCTCCAGGAGGGCATGCTGATCGATCTCGACAGCTGTATCCGGCCCTACGCGATGGATTGTGTCCGCAAGATTCTGCTGGCTAACGATGTGCGCCACGCCTGCGTGGAGATGGACAGGGACGCCGTCACGATCGGCAAGCAACCAGACGGCTCGAACTGGCTCTTCGGAATTCGCCACCCCTACGGTCACCGGACGGCAATCACCCGGGTAAAACTGAACAACAGGGGTTTTGCTTCCCGCGGGGATTTTGAACGCCGGATAAGCTTTGAAGGTGAAACCTACAGCCGTGGTCTCAGCCCGATCGACGGCTACCCTGTGCCGGGACTACTCAATGTGAGCGTCGTCGCGGATTCGTGCCTCGCCGCCTGCAGTGCGGCCTCGGTGGCGCGACTGCGCACTGAGCAGGCGGGGATCAACTGGCTGGAGAAACTCGGTCTGCCGTGGATGGCGATCGGCCGCGACCTGCAGTGTCACGGCCCCCTGGCGCCGGAATGAGCATCAGCGCCCGCTGAATCGCGGCGCGCGCTTTTCCTTCTGGGCCAGGAATCCCTCCTTGAGGTCCTCTGACTCGAGGCAAGCGCGCGAGAGTGCCGCTGCATTTTCCGCGTCGATTCCACCTGCCGCTGCCTGCTGCAGGATGGCCTTCATCGCCTTGACTGCCATCGGAGCGAGATCCGCCATACTGGAAGCCATCGTGTGGCTGAAATCCTCGAGCTGGCCGGGCAGGACGAGATGGTCGAGAAAGCCAACGTGGAGCATGGCTTCGGCGTCAAACTCTTCCGCGGCGACGAGAATGCGCTTTGCGAGATTCACGCCAAGACGCTCCACGAAACGGTTGATTCCGCTCAGCGGGTAGCACAGGCCGATCGCCGCCGCGGGGACCCGCATCCGGCTGCCCTCGACACCGATGCGGAAGTCGCAACTCAGTGCCAGTTCCACGCCGCCGCCGAACACATTGCCGTTTATCGCCGCAATGGTGGGTATGGGCAACGCTGCCAGTCGGTCGGTCGCGGCCTGGAACAGGTCGCCGCTGATCTGGCCGGAGCCCAGCTCGCCGAGGGATGCCCCGGCACAGAAGGTTTTTCCGCCGCTGCCCGTTACCAGCAGCACCCGCAGCTGCTCGTCCGCCTCCACACTGGCGAGGTGTGCGTGCAGCAAATCCAGCTCGCGCTGGCCCAGTGAATTATGCCGTTCGGGGTTGTTGAGAGTGAGGTAGCCGATGTGCCCCTCCTGTCGAAACAGTACCGTCTGTGTCATTGGTCCACCCTGCTTGATCTGGCAGCGATGGAGTTTCGCATAGCCGTCCGGTCGACGCCATCTCCCTCCATCCCCCTCGCTAGACAGCGCCCCACTCGCATACCATACTGTGCCGCCCTGCTTCGAGGACCCCGGTCATGCCTGAAAGATGCACCTGGTGCGGTGACGACCCGCTGTACGTCCAGTATCACGACGAGGAGTGGGGTGTGCCGGTAACCGATGACCGTACGCTGTTCGAGTTTCTCCTGCTCGAGGGTGTGCAGGCGGGCCTGTCCTGGATCACGGTTCTGCGCAAGCGCGATGCCTATCGCAAGTTGTTCGACGGCTTCGACCCGAACAAGGTGGCGCGCTACACGGATGCCCGGCTGGAGAAACTGCTGCAGAACCCGGCGATCATCCGCAACCGGCTGAAGGTCTACGGGGCCAGGACCAACGCCCGAGCCTTCCTCGAGCTGCAGGCGGAAAAAGGCAGCTTCGCCCGCTACATCTGGGACTTCGTCGACGGCAGGCCAAGGCAGAACCGCTGGAAGTCCGGGCGCGACATTCCCGCCAATACGCCACTGTCCGACCAGATCAGCAAGGACCTGAAAAAGCGCGGCTTTACCTTCGTCGGCACGACCATAGTCTACGCCCACATGCAGGCCACAGGCATGGTCAACGATCACACCACCAACTGCTTCCGCCACCGGGAGTGCTGCGACATCGAGCTCTCCCTGTAGGCACCTTAAGTGAGCGGTACACCCGAAAATCCCGTCCTCGGTACCAGCCATCGCGTATGGCAACTGGCGTGGCCTACGATCGTCTCCAACCTGCTGCTGACCACGGTGCAGTTCTCCCACATCAAGATCGTGTCCGGGCTGGGGACCAGTTCCGTGGCGGCGGTCACCACGGGGCACCGGGTGTTTTTCCTGGTGCAGGCCATGATGATGGGCTTGTCCGTGGCGACCACGGCGGTGATCTCCCGCAACTGGGGCGCCAACCGGCGCTACGCCGCGGAGATGGGCGCCTGGACTTCGATGGCTCTGTGTATCGCGCTCTCCGGCGCCATCATGCTACCCCTGGTCCTGTTCCCGCACGGGGTCGCCGCAGGGTTCGGCCTGGACGAGGAAACCACCCACCAGACCGCGGAGTTCATCCTGTGGTACGGCCTGTTCAGCGTATTCATGTCCATCAACCTGATCCTCTCCACCGCGTTGCGCGCTACCGGGGATGTAGTGACACCGCTGTGGTTCCTGCTGGCCAATGTCGTTCTCAACGCGCTGCTCGCCTACCTGCTCGCCTACGGTGTTTTCGGCCTGCCGAAACTGGGGGTTGCCGGGGCGGGTCTCGGCGGCGGGCTGGCTGCGGGCATTACAGCCCTGCTGTTTGTGCTGCGCTGGTGGCGGGGGAAATTCTCCCTCGCCGCGGTTAAACGCTGGCATATCGACCGGGTGATCACCTGGCAGCTGATACGCATCGGCACACCCGCGGTGATCGAGCAGGGATTCATCCAGTTCGCCATGCTCGCTTTCTTCCTGATTCTCGGCCACTACGGTACAGCCGCCTACGCCGCCTATGGCATCGGTATCAGCATCGTCTCGTTCTCGCTGGTGGTGGCTTTCGGCTTCGGCATCGCCACTGCGACCCTGGTCGGGCAACAGCTGGGAGCGGGCGATCCGGAGGGCGCGATGGCGGCGGGATGGCGCGGTTTGCGCATGGCGATCGCGGCGATGGTAGTGCTGTCGGCCCTGCTGGCAATCTATGCGGAGGAACTCGCAGCCTTCATGATCCCGGACCCGGAAACCGCGCACCTCACGGCGATCTTCATCTATGTCATTGCCGCCTCACAGCCGATCATGGCTGTCGAGATCACGCTCTCGGGCGCCTTGCGCGGAGCCGGCGATACCCGGTTCCCGCTGATCTCCACGATCACGGGGATGTTCCTGGGCCGGCTGTTGCCGGCGTTGGTATTTGTCGAGCTGGGTGCGCCGATCGCGTGGATCTTCTCGGTCACCCTGATCGAGTACGCCATCAAGGCGGGACTGATGCTCCACCGTTACCGCGCTGGGCGCTGGCTGCACCTGAAGCTCTCGAGCTAGCCGGTGCCGCCTAGCGGTAACTCAGCAGGTCCTCGCCGTATTCGGTTCCGAGCAATTGCAAGAATGAGCGGTCGTTGAAGTAGGACAGGGAAACCCGGTCGCCGGAGTAGATCAGGCGGGTCACCGAGCAGTTGAAGATCGGTTCATAGAAGCGGTAGGTTTCGCGCCCGTGCAGTCCCAGCACCGAGGCGACGATGGTGGCAATGGTGCCGCCGGAGGTAAACACCCCGACACTCCGACCGCTACCCTGGGAGCGCATCAATTCACGCAGGGCGGCCAGCACGTCCGAGCTGTATTCCTCCCAGCCCTGGATGCCCAGTTCGCTGCAATCCTGGGTCACCCAGTGCTCGAACACCGCCCGCAGGACTTTCTGGTAACTCTTGCTGTCGCTGTGCGAGCGTAGCAATAGCGCGGCGAGTTCCTCATCCTGCGCGGCGAGCAGCGGGCCGATGGCCTCGAACTGCTCGTCGTTGCGCATCTCGTCGAAGCGGACATCCACCGCGCATTCGACCGGGCCACCCTGTTCTGCCAGTACCAGCTCGGCGGTCTCGCGCTGGCGACGCAGGCCGCCACTGATAGCCGCGTCGAGATTGATTCCGCTGCGGCGCAGGTACTCGCCGGTGCGGGTGGCCTGCAGGCGCCCTGTCGGGGACAGCCGGTCGTAGTCGTCGGTACCGAATGAAGCCTGGCCGTGGCGAATCAGGAAAATATCCGCCATCAGTCGGGGACTCCGCGGTCGAATCGCAGCTTCCTGCGGTAGGGGAAAAAGCTCTCGATGTAGCCGCTGCGCACCTGCTCCTGCAGGCCGCGCCAGAAGCTGGCCTTGTAGATATCGCTGTGCACCTGGTCGAACACCTTGCGCGCGCGCTGGTTGCCGGAGAAAAACAGGCGGAATTCCTCGGGGAAGATATCGTTGGGGCCGACGGTATACCAGGGCTTGCTGGCCATCTCCTCCGCCTCGCTGCGCGGCGGCGGAATCTCGCGGAAGTTACACTCGGTCAGCGGCTGGATCTCGTCGTAATCGTAGAACACCACCCGCCCGTGACGGGTCACGCCGAAGTTCTTCAGCAACATGTCGCCGGGGAATATATTGGCCGCCGCCAGCTGCTTGATCGCATTTCCGTACTCGTCCATCACCGCTGCCACCTGCTCGTCGCTGGCGTCCTGCAGGTACAGGTTGAGCGGCGTCATGCGGCGCTCCACGTAGACGTGGCGGATGATCAATGCCTTGCCGTGCTCCTCGATCAGCGAGGGTGCGACCTTGTGCAGCTCGTCCATCAACTCGTCGGAGAAACGCTCGCGGGCAAAGGCGAGGTTGGTGAACTCCTGGGTGTCGGCCATGCGCCCGGCCCGGTCCCAGCGCTTTACCAGGCGGTACTTCTCCTTCACCTGCTCCCGCGTCATTTCCTTGGGCGGGGTGAAGCGGTCCTTGATGATCTTGAATACGAAGTCGTAGGACGGCAGCGTAAACACGCTCATCACCATGCCCTTGATACCGGGAGCGATGATGAACTTGTCCGTCGTACCGGTCATGTGCCGGTAGGCGCAGCGGTAGTAGTAGGTTTTACCGTGCTTGTTGTGCCCCATGGCGCTGTAGATTTCGGAGATCGGCTTGGCCGGCATCAGCTGCTGCAGGAACAGTACGTACTGCGCGGGTATGCTGGCATTGACGAAGAAATACGAGCGCGTGAAGCTGAAGATCACGCTGAGCTTGTCCGAGCCGAACAGGATGGTGTCCACATACACGCCGCCCTCCTCGTTGTGCAGGATGGGCAGCACGATGGGCATGGTCTTGCCGGCGCTGACTATCCGCCCGACGATATAGGCGCTCTTGTTGCGGAAAAAGTGATGCTCGAGAATCTGGAACTCGACATTGCCGCTGTCGAGGTCGAATCGCGGCCGCAGGTAGCTGTCGATGGCCTCGCACAGGTGCCGGATATCGCGGTCCAGGTTTTCGAAGGGAATGTCGAAGGCGTACTCGCCCAGCACTTCGGTAAACAGCTGCGCCGTGTCACCGTGGTACTGGTAAGTGCGATACACCCGGCTCACGTCCGCCGGCGGCATGTCGCCGCGCGGCGAGAACACGAAGGCGTATTCTTCGCGAATCTTGTGGTGGTCGAAGACGGCGCAGAAGACCGAGTTGTAGAAGGTCTCGGCAATCTCGAAGTTGTCGTGCCCCTCGATCAGGCGCGAGTAGATCGCCTTGCCCTCGCGCCAGAACTCGAAGTCGTGCAGCCGCTCGCCTGCGATCTGCTCGACCTGGACGAGGGTCTCGTTGGTGCGGTCCTTGTAGATATCGATGCGCTGCCGCGAGGCGGCCTGCATGCCGTGCCAGTCCGCATTCTGGAATCGCGTGCGCGCCGCGAGGGTAATCGTGCGGAACTCGGCAAAATAGGCTTCGAACCCGTCGAGTATTGCGCGCGCAAAACGCTCCTGCTGCTGCACGGTTGGCGCGTTCAGTGGGCCACCCCCGCAAAGCCGACCTTGCGGCGCAGCTTGCGCATGCCGCCAAGCCAGCGGTCGTAGTCCGCGGCCTTGGCCTGGCGGTAGGTCTCTACCTCGGGGTGGGGCAGGATCAGGAAGTGCTCTTCGCCAAGGCCCGCGATTGCGGCATCGGCGACCTGCTCCGGCGTGAGTACGCCATCGACGCTGGCCGCGCTGCCGGCTCCGGCACTCGGTCCATCGCTCATGTCCTCCACCATGGCCGTGGCTACCGCCTGCGGGCACAGCACCGATACCTTGATGCCGTCGTCGCCGTGGGTAATCGCCAGCGCCTCGGCAAAGCCGATGGCCGCATGCTTGGTGGTCGAATAGGCCGCGTCGGCGATCTGGTTGAGCAGGCCTGCAGCGGAGGCGGTATTGAGGAAATAGCCCGAGCCGCGCTCAATCATCCCCGGCAGGCAGGCCCGCGCCGCGTAGACATGCGCCATCACGTGGATCTCCCACATCGCCTGCCAGGTGCTGTCCGGCGCGGAGGTGGCCCACCAGGGTTCGCCGTCCAGCGCGATGATGCCAGCGTTGCTGCAGAACAGGTCGACGCGCCCGTACTCCGCCTCGATTCGCGCCACCAGTTCGGCAATGGCCGCTTCATCCCGCACGTTCAGTGCACTGTGATCGCCGCCAATTTCCGCGGCCACCGCGCATGCGCCCTCGCTATCGATATCGGTGACGACGACTTTCTCCGCCCCCGCGGTATGCAGCGCCCGGCACAGCGCGCGACCGATTCCGGCAGCGCCGCCGGTGACGATAGCGACCTTGCCGGCCACATCCACTAGAGCAACTCCCCGGCGAAGAATTCAAGTACGCCGATGTCGTGCACGCCCAGCAACAGCGTGCCTATCTGACCCAGCTCGCCCGCCCGCTTCCAGGGTGCGAGGCGCTCGCGAATGCGTTCCAGCGGCCCGACCAGCGCTACCGACTCCACCAGTTCCGCCGGTACCGCCGCGGCGGCCTCGGCGTGCTTGCCGGCCAGGTAAAGGTCCTGGACCTCGTCCGCGGCATCGGGGTAGCCCAGGCGCGCGGCGTAATCGTGGTAGAAATTCTTGCCCTTGGCGCCCATGCCGCCGATGTATAGCGCGAGGCCCGGCCGCAGGGAGTCGATGGCCGCATCGACATCGTCGTTGACGGCGACGAAAACGAAGGGCGACACGTCGAAGCTCGCCAGCGACTTGCCACCGCCAGCCTTGGCGAAACCGGCCTCGAGGTGATCGCCCAGCACGTGGTACTTGTTCGGGTCCATCCACACGGGGAAGACGCCGTCCGCCATCTCGCCGGCACAGCGCAGCCCGGCCGGAGTAATCGAGGCGGTGTAGATGGGAATATCGGGGCTGGGATCGAGAATCGACTTCAGCGGTTTGCCGAGCCCCGTCGTACCGGGGCCGCGGTTGGGCACCTGGTAGACATCGCCCTGCACGTCCACCGGACCCTCGCGCTGCATGATGGCGCGCATGATCTGGATGTACTCGCGGGTGCGGGTGACCGGCTTGCCGTAGGGCACACCGTGCCAGCCCTCCACCACCTGCGGGCCGGAGGCGCCGAGCCCGACGATAAACCGCCCGCCGGAGAGCTGGTCCAGCGACATCGCGGTCATCGCCGCCATGGCGGGTGTGCGGGCCGGCATCTGCATGATCGCCGTGCCGACACGGATCTTCTCCGTCTGGGCGAGAATCCAGGCCGCGGCGGTGACCGCGTCGTTGCCGTAGGCCTCCGCGGTCCAGACCGAGTCGTAACCGATGGCCTCGGCCTGGCGGATCAGGTCCAGGGGCAGGTTGATCTGTTTGCCTGAATAACCCAGCAAGATTCCCAGTCGCATGCTCTTCTCCCGTCACAACGGCCGCGGTGCGGTGCGGACCGTGCAGTAGTTTAGTCGAAAGCCTGAGCGCAACTTACCGGCTGGAAAGGCGGGACTCAATGCCGCCGGCGATCAGCAAAGTTGACCGCAGAGGACTGGCGGCTTGCGCTGGCCGGCCCTCAGTACAGCAGGCTGTACAGCTTGCGCTGGTATTCCGCGGCGAGCGGGTCGCCCTTGCCGAGGCTGGCGATGGTGTCCAGCAGCGCCTTCTTGGTCGCGCCGTCGGCGTGGTTTAGATCCTTGCGCAGGATGATGATGAGATTCTCCAGCGCGTCCTTGAACATGCCCGCGTTGGTGTACTGCACCGCCAGCTGGTGGCGCGCGTCGAGGTCGTCGGGGTTGGCTTCAAGCTGTCGCTCCAGCGCCTCGATCTCCGGCGATTTCGCAGCCTCGCGCTTGATCTGCAACAGCGCCTGCAACTGCTCGTAGTTGGCGTCCTGGTCGGCCAGGCGAATCTCGCCCAGTACCTGCTCGGCTTCATCCAGCCGCAGGGTCTCGATCAGCGCCCGCGCGTACAGCCAGGTGATATCGAGCGCCCGGCCGGACTCCTCCCAGGCCTGGCGCAGCGGCGTCAGCGCACCGGCGAAATCGCCCTGTTCCACCGCCTCACCGGCCAGTTGCAACAGGCCGTCCCAGGGCTTGGGCAGGTAGGGTTCCAGCATCTGGCGGATGGCGGTCTCGGGCTGCGCGCCGGCAAAACCGTCCACCGGCTGGCCGTTGTGCATCACTACCACGGTGGGGAGGCTGCGCACGCCGAACTGCTGGGCGATCATGCCCTGCTCGTCGGCATTGACCTTGGCCAGCAGGAAGGCGCCGCGGTATTCGTTGGCGATCTTCTCCAGCAGCGGCATGAGCGTCTTGCAGGGGGCGCACCAGTCCGCCCAGAAGTCGACCACCACCGGGCGCTTGTGGGATTCGTCGATCAGCAGCGCCGCGGCGTTGCTCTCATCGATATTGACGATGTAGTCGCTCAAGATTTTCTCCTGCATTGTTCAGCTGTAGGAGCGCGCTCTGCGCGCGATCGCCTGCGTAGCAGGCTCCTACGATTTCAAGCCCAGGACGTCCTGCATGTCGTAGAGGGCGGGCTCGCGACCCTTTACCCAGGCCGCCGCGCGCACCGCGCCGCGGGCGAAGGACATGCGGCTGGACGCCTTGTGGGTGATTTCCACGCGCTCGCCGTCTGCGGCGAAGGTCACCGTGTGGTCGCCGACGATATCACCGGCGCGCACCGTGGCAAAGCCGATCGTCTTGCGGTCGCGGGCGCCAGTCTGGCCCTGCCGGCCGTACACGGCCACCTCGTCGAGGTCGCGGCCCAGCGCATCCGCGACGACCCGGCCCATGCTCAGGGCGGTGCCGGAGGGCGCGTCTATCTTGTGGCGGTGGTGCGCCTCGTAGACTTCGATGTCGACGTCGTCGCCCAGCACGCGGGCGGCGGTCTCCAGCAGCTTGAAGCAGAGGTTGACGCCGGTGCTGAAATTGGAGGCCTTGCAGATGGCGATGCTGCCGGCGGCCGCGTCGATGCGCGCCTGTTGTTCGGCGGTGAACCCGGTAGTACCGATCACCATGGCCACGCCGTGCTGCGCACAGATGTCCAGGTTGGCGAGGGTTGCGTCCGGCACGGTGAAGTCGATCAGGACATCGATATCGCCGATCACTGCGGCCAGGTCGCCGGAAACGGTTACGCCATTGCGCCCCGTGCCCGCAAGCTCACCCGCATCGGCGCCGACCAGGCTGCTGCCCGGTCGCTCCAGCGCCGCGCCCAGCTTCATCTCGTCCCCTGCCGCCGCGACCGCCTCGATCAGCGTGCGGCCCATGCGGCCGGCCGCGCCGGTGATTCCAATTCGTATACTCATGAGGTGATGTCTTCGAAGAAGTTCTTCACACCCTCAAACCAGCTCTGCTGGCGCGGGGACTGCCGCTTGCCGTCCTGGCCCAGGCTCTCGCCCAGTTCTTCCAGCAGCTCGCGCTGGCGCTTGCTGAGGTTGACCGGGGTTTCCACCACCGCGCGGCACATCAGGTCACCGACAGCGCCACCGCGCACCGGCTTGACGCCCTTGCCACGCAGGCGGAACAGCTTGCCGGTCTGGGTTTCCGGCGGAATCTTCAGCTTGATCCGGCCATCCAGGGTTGGCACTTCGAGTTCGCCACCGAGGGCCGCATCGACGAAGGTGATCGGCACCTCGCAGTACAGGTGCTTGCCGTCGCGCTCGAAAATACTGTGCTGCTTCACCGAGATCTGCACGAACAGGTCGCCGGACGGGCCGCCCTTGAGTCCCGCCTCGCCCTCGCCGGACAGGCGGATGCGGTCGCCGGTATCCACCCCCGGGGGCACCTTCACCGACAGTGTGCGGGTGCGCTCGACCCGGCCCTGGCCGTGGCAGGTGTTGCAGGGGTCGGTGATGATCTGGCCCTGGCCGCGGCAGGACGGGCAGGTCTGCTGCACCTGGAACAGGCCCTGCTGCATGCGCACCTGCCCGTGGCCGCCGCAGGTGCCGCAGGTCTGCGGCTTGCTGCCGGCCTTGGCGCCGCTGCCATCGCAGGTATCGCAGGCGGCGAGGTTGGGCACGCGGATTTCCACGGTGGTGCCGTGGACCGCTTCCTCCAGCGTGATATCGAGTGTGTAGCGCAGGTCGGAGCCGCGCTGGGGGCCGCCGCGGGGACGCCCGCCGCCGCCGAAGATATCGCCGAACACGTCGCCGAAAATATCGCTGAAGCTGCCGCCGCCGAAGCCGCCGCCACCGCCCATCTGCGGGTCCACTCCGGCGTGGCCGAAGCGGTCGTAGGCGGCGCGCTTGTCCCCATCCATCAGGACCTCGTAGGCCTCGGTGGCCTCCTTGAACTTGTGGTCGGCCTCGGGATCGTCCGGGTTGCGGTCCGGGTGATACTTCATCGCCACCCGGCGGTAAGCTTTCTTGATGTCCTTCTCGTCAGCGTCTTTGCTGACCCCGAGAATCTCGTAATAATCGCGTTTCGACATAGTTTCTCAGCGCACTGACTACCTATCCTGAAAAAACCACGCAGGCATCGGGGCCTGCGTGGTCAGCGTATCGCATGTTCGGGGCCTGAACCCCTTCCGGAGACCGGCGCGGGCGGCCGCGCCGGCTACGGGGACTTACTTGCGGTCGTCGTCCTTGACTTCCTCGAACTCGGCATCGACCACATCGTCCGCAGCGCCAGCGTTGCCGCCGGCTGCACCGGCACCAGCTGCGCCGGCTGCGCCCTGGGCAGCTTCACCCTGCGCAGCGTACATCTTCTGCGCGACCGGGCCGGTTGCCTCGGTGAGCTTGGTGGCGGCCGCGTCGATGGCTTCCTTGCCGCCGGACTTCACTGCCTCTTCCGCCTCGGCGATGGCTGCCTCGATAGCTGCCTTCTCCTCGTCGGTGGCGTGCTCGCCGCCCTCTTCCAGGGTTTTCTTCGCCGCGTGGATCAGGCCGTCGCAGGTGTTGCGCGCGACCACCAGTTCCTCGAACTGCTTGTCCGATTCGGCGTTGGCCTCGGCGTCCGCGACCATCTTCTCGATGTCTTCGTCACTCAGGCCGCCGGAGGCGCTGATCTGGATGGTCTGCTCCTTGCCGGTGGCCTTGTCCTTCGCCGACACGTGCAGGATACCATTGGCGTCCAGGTCGAAAGTCACTTCGATCTGCGGCATGCCGCGCGGCGCCGGCGGGATATCCGCCAGGTCGAAGCGGCCCAGCGACTTGTTCTGCGCCGCCTGCTTGCGCTCGCCCTGTACCACGTGAATGGTCACGGCGGTCTGGTTGTCGTCCGCGGTGGAGAAGATCTGCGACTTCTTGGTCGGGATGGTGGTGTTCTTCTCGATCAGCGGGGTCGCCACGCCGCCCATGGTCTCGATACCCAGGGTCAGCGGGGTGACGTCCAGCAGCAGCACGTCTTTCACGTCGCCGGACAGTACCGCGCCCTGGATGGAAGCACCCATGGCCACGGCCTCGTCGGGGTTGACGTCCTTGCGCGGCTCCTTGCCGAAGAAGTCGGCCACCGCCGCCTGCACCATCGGCATGCGGGTCTGGCCGCCGACCAGGATCACGTCGTTGATCTCGGAGGGGGACAGGCCGGCGTCCTGCAGGGCGGTTTTTACCGGGTCCATGGAACGCTTGACCAGGTCCTCGACCAGCGATTCCAGCTTGGCGCGGGACAGCTTGACCACCAGGTGCTTGGGACCGGTGGCATCCGCGGTGATGTACGGCAGGTTGACCTCGGTCTGCTGCGAGGAGGACAGCTCGATCTTCGCCTTCTCCGCAGCCTCTTTCAGGCGCTGCAGGGCCAGCGGGTCGTTGTGCAGGTCGATGCCGGACTCTTTCTTGAACTCGGCCGCCAGGTACTCGATCAGGCGCAGGTCGAAGTCCTCACCACCGAGGAAGGTGTCGCCGTTGGTGGAGAGCACCTCGAACTGGTGTTCGCCGTCCACTTCCGCAATCTCGATAATGGAGATGTCGAAGGTGCCGCCGCCGAGGTCGTAGACCGCGATGGTGCGGTCGCCCTTGGCCTTGTCCATGCCGTAGGCTAGCGCGGCCGCGGTGGGCTCGTTGATGATGCGCTTCACTTCCAGGCCGGCAATCTTGCCGGCGTCCTTGGTGGCCTGGCGCTGGGAATCGTTGAAGTAAGCGGGTACGGTGATCACCGCCTGGGTGACCGGCTCGCCAAGGAACTCCTCGGCGGTTTTCTTCATCTTGCGCAGCACTTCGGCGGACACCTGCGGGGGCGCCATTTTCTCGCCCTTCACTTCCACCCATGCGTCGCCATTGTCCGCCTCGATGATCTTGTAGGGGACCATGCTGATGTCTTTTTGCACCACGTCGTCCTTGAAGCGGCGGCCGATCAGGCGCTTCACCGCGAACAGCGTGTTGCTCGGGTTGGTGACGGCCTGGCGCTTGGCGCTCTGGCCTACCAGGGTTTCGCCGTCCTCGGCGTAACCGACGATGGACGGGGTGGTGCGGTCGCCTTCGGCGTTTTCAATCACCCGGGGCTTGCCACCTTCCAGCACTGCTACGCAGGAGTTGGTGGTACCCAGGTCGATGCCAATGATCTTGCCCATTGCTATTCTCCAGTTTGAAGGACGCCTCGCGGGCGCCCGCTACTATCTCGATGTTCCCTGATTTGGGGCCTATCTGCGGCGATTCAAGCCCGCCCCGAAGTTTTTCCGCGGTGATTCAGCGGCTCACCATCACCATTGCGGGACGGATCAGCCGGCCGTTCAGGGTGTAGCCCTTCTGCATCACGGCGATCACGGTATTCGGCTCGACCTCCTTGTTCTCCACCATGGTCATGGCCTCGTGGAGATTGGGATCGAAGGGCTCGCCGTGGGGGTCCACCTGCACGATATTGTGCTTGGCCAGCGCGTCGATAAAGCTCTTGAGCGTCAGCTCGACACCCTCGGCGATGGGGCGCACCACGTCCTCGTTATCCGGCGCGGCGGCCAGCGCCCGCTCCAGGTTGTCGACCACCGGCAGCAATTCGCTGGCGAATCGCTCCAGGGCGAACTTGCGGGCCTTCTCTACGTCCATTTCCGCGCGACGCTGGATGTTCTGGGCGTCTGCCTGGGCGCGCAGGGCGGCGTCGCGGGCGGCGCCGAGGTCTTCCTGCAGGCGCGCCACGTCAACCTCCAGGGAGGTTTCCGGGGCCTCGCCGGAAGGCAGGTGCTCGCCTTCGGTGGCCGCGGCGGACGGGTTCAGTTGTTCTTCTTCACTTGCATTCTCGGGCTGGGAATTCTGCTCGGCCACGCTTCAATACTCCGTTATGGCTACCGGTTGACGTCAGTTAGCCGGGATATGGGGCCGATGCGGGGTGTTTCAAGGGGCCTGTAGGAGCGCGTTATACGCGCGATCGCCTGCGTAGCAGGCTCCTACAGGGCGCGACGGGCCCATGCCAGATCCGGAATCGGCCGCGCAGCGGGTGGTTTTACCGGGCCAGGGCCGAGCTGAGCATGCGGGCGGTGACATCGACGATGGGAATCACCCGCTCGTAGGCCATGCGGGTTGGCCCGATCACACCCAGCACACCCAGTGTGCGGGCGCCGTCGGTATAGGGTGCGGTGATCACCGAGTAATCGCCGAAGACCTCGTAGCCCGCCTCGTCGCCGATGAACACCTGCACGCCCTGGGCCTGTGAGCAGCGCTCCAGCAGGTGCAGCAGGTCCTTCTTGCGCTCGAAGGCGTCGAACAGCTCGCGCAGCTTGAGCATCTCCTCGGCGGTGGCGCTGCCCAGCAGGCGGGATTCGCCGGCCACCATGCACTCTTCGCTGGACTCCTGCTGGTCCAGCGCCTTGCTGGCCAGGTCCAGGGTCGCCTGCATATAGGCGTCGATCTGGCTGCGGGCATCGCGCATCTCGCGCAGCAATTCCTGCTGCACCCGCTGCAGGGGCTGGCCGGCGAAGCGCTGGTTGACCATCGCCGCAGCGGCGTTGAGCTGTTCCTGGCTGAAGGCCCGCCGGGTGTGGATGATGCGGTTCTGCACCTCGCGCTCATTGACCACCAGGATCACCAGCACCCGGTCCCCGGAAAGCGGCAGGAACTCTACCTGGCGCAGCTGGCCGGGCTCCTTGCGCGGCACTGTCACCAGGCCCGCCTGGGCGGTAATACTGGAAAGCAGCGACGAGGCGCTCTGCACCAGCTCTGAAGTCGAGCGGTCCGGATTGAGTTCGTTGCGCAGGATCGCCACCGCCTCCTGCTCCAGCGGCTGCACCTGCAGCAGGCAGTCGACGAAGAAGCGGTAGCCCAGGGATGTGGGGATGCGGCCGGCGGAGGTGTGGGGTGAGGTGAGGTAGCCGCGCTCCTCGAGGTCGGACATGACGTTGCGGATGGTGGCGGCGCTCACGGTGAGGCCGGATTCCTCCATCAGGGTGCGCGAGCCCACTGGCTGCCCGTCGCGGATGTGCTTCTGCACCAGCGTCTTCAGCAGCACCTTCGCCCGGTCTGAAATGATGTTCTGTGTCATGCCAATCAATGTCCCCGCACACGCCGGTTGTATCACAGGCGGGGCCAATCGCCAAACCGCGTCGATACCGATATTGCGCGCCGTGGGGCTTCTCATGTATAGATGGGAAAACACTCAGGGCGCGCCATGCTCACCCATCTCAGCATCAGCAATTACACCATTGTCTCCGCACTGGAAGTCGAATTCACCGGCGGCATGACAGTCATCACCGGCGAGACCGGTGCCGGCAAATCCATCATGCTCGACGCGCTCGGCCTTTGCCTGGGCGACCGCGCCGACCCCAAGGCCGTGCGGCCGGGCTGCGAGCGCGCGGACATCACCGCGACCTTCGACGCCGGCAGGATTCCCGCCGCCCGCGCCTGGCTGGAGAGCCGCGACCTCGCCAGCGAGGGCGAATGCCTGCTGCGCCGCGTCATCACTGCCGAGGGCCGCAGCCGCGCCTACATCAACGGCAGCCCCTCCACCCTGCAGGACTGCGCCGAACTCGGCGCCCTGCTCATCGACATCCACAGCCAGCACGCCCACCAGTCGCTGCTGCGCCGCCAGACCCAGCGCGAACTGCTGGACGAGTTCGCCGGGGCGGGCGACCTGGTAGCAAAGGTGGAGCTGCTGGCATCGGACTGGCTGCGCGCCCGGCGCGAACTGGAGCTGCTGGCGGGCAATCGCGAGGAGCACGGCGCCCGCACCCAGTTGCTGACCTACCAGGTCGAGGAACTCGAGGCGCTGGCCCTGCGCGAGGGCGAACTGGAGTCACTGGAAGAAGAACAGCGCAACCTGGAGAACGCCGAGGACATCCTGGGCACTGCCCACCAGGCGCTGGAGATGTGCGAGGAATACGCCGCCGGCGCAAGGCGGGCCCTGCAACTGCTGGACGCGCAAACCCACGGCGGCAGCGCCGCGGACAGCGCCCGCGAGCTGCTGGACAGCGCCGGTATCGCGCTCTCCGAGGCGCGCACGGAAATCCAGCACCACCTGGACCGGGTGGAGATCAACCCCGAGCGCCTCGGCGAGGTACAACAGCGCCTGGAGGCGATCTACGACGTGGCGCGCAAGCACCGCGTACTGCCGGAACAGGTGCTGGAAACCCAGCAGCGCCTGCAGGAAGAGCTCGATTCACTCGCCGGCAGCGCCGGCCGGGTGGAAGCGCTACAGCAGGAAATGGACACCCTGGCCGCCCGTTACACCGAACAGGCCCGCCAGCTCGGCACCCGCCGCGGCAAGGCTGCGAAGAAGCTGGTATCGGCGGCAAAAGACGTGCTCGGCTCGCTGGCCATGGGCCACTGCCAGCTCGAGGTGTCGCTGGCGCCGCGGGAGAGCGAAGCGCCCCACCCCCACGGTCTCGAGGAGGTCGAGCTGCTGATCAGCACCAACCCCGGCGCGCCGCCGCAACCGCTGGGCAAGATCGCCTCCGGCGGCGAGCTGTCGCGGATCAGCCTGGCCATCCAGGTGGTGGCGGCCAGCAGCAGCACGGTGCCGGCGATGGTGTTCGACGAGGTCGACGTGGGTATCGGCGGCGCCGTGGCCGAAGTGGTGGGCCGGTTGCTGCGCGGGCTAGCCGGGCGCGCCCAGGTGCTGTGCGTCACCCACCTGCCGCAGGTGGCGGCCCAGGGTCACCATCACCTGCGGGTGAGCAAGACCAGCAGCGGCAAGCGCGTGGAGACCAGCCTGCAATCACTGGATGTCGAGGGCAAGGTGGACGAACTGGCGCGCATGCTGGGTGGGGTCAACATCACCGACCAGACCCGTGCGCACGCGCGGGAAATGCTGGAAAGCGCCGGCGCCTGAGCGTCGCTGGCGCGACCTGGAAGCTACTTTTTCTTTTTGCGGACGTAGAGCACCAGCGAGTGGTCTTCGAGCTCGAAGCCGTTTTCCGCGGCGATCTTGCGCTGGCGCTCCTCGATCACCGAGTCGGTGAATTCCACCACCTCGCCGGTATCCAGGCAGACCATGTGATCGTGGTGATCGCCCTTTGAAAGCTCGAACACCGAATGGCCGGATTCGAAATGGTGGCGGGTGACAAGCCCGGCGGCTTCAAACTGGGTCAGTACGCGGTACACAGTCGCCAGGCCCACTTCCTCGCCCGCGTCGCGCAGCGAATCGTAGACTTCTTCGGCGCTCAGGTGTTGCTGGCTCTCCTCGGTCGTCTCGAGAATTTGCAGGATCTTCACCCTGGGCAGGGTCACCTTCAGACCCGCGCGGCGCAGCTCCTGGTTTTCTTCGGGCATGGGGAGGGGGTTCTCTGTCGGATTCAGTAGCGGTATGATGCCACCGCAATAAATGAAGTGGAAGTTTTACCCCATGCGTATCCTTCTGCTGGCCATCCTCGTGGCCAGCCTCAGTGCCTGCGGTTTCCTGGGCTTCCCCGGCGTGTACAAAATCGACGTCGAACAGGGGAATATCGTCACCCAGGAACAAATCGACCAGCTCAAGCCAGGCATGAGCCGCCGCCAGGTACGCTTTATCCTCGGCACGCCGCTGGTGGAAGACACTTTCAATCCGGATCGCTGGGACTACAGCTACAGCAAGCGCAACGGCCTGAAACTGCTGGCGGAAAACAAGCTCACGGTGTATTTCGACGGCGACCGGCTGGTCGATGTGCGCGGCGACAACGTACCTGCAGCGTTTGGCGGCAGTGCGGAGCCGGCCGACGGCACCGACAGCCCGGCCTCATCCTGAACTGGCTGTCTCCCGGGCTGAAAAGCCCGACTTATTCGCCCCGCCGCTCCCGGTTGCGGGCTGCGCGCGCCTTGCGCACTTCCTTCGGGTCGGCGATCAGCGGCCGGTAAATCTCCACGCGATCTCCCTCGCGCAGCGCCTGCTCCGGCGACACCGGTTTGCCGAATATCCCCAGCTTGGCGTTGTCCAGGTCTATGCCCTCGAACCTGTCGGTAATGCCCGAGCGCCGGGCCGCCTCCAGCGCGCTGGTCCCCTCGGGCACCGCGAGCGCCAGGATCGCCTGCTTGTGCGGCAGCGCGTAAGCTACCTCGACGTTGATCATTGCGTTGTCACTCATGGGCTCAACCGTATAGCTGACGAGCGCGTTTTTCCACCGCCCCTACGAGGCTGTCGGATACCGAGTCGAACAGGCGCGCGGCGGCGGCGCCCAGCAGGGAATTGCTGACGCGGAACTCCAGGTCCAGCGTCACCTTGCAGGCGGCCTCGCTCAGGGGCAGGAATTCCCAGCGTCCGTGGAAGTGCTCGAACGGACCCTCGACCAGTTCCAGCGAGATATGCCGCGCGTCCACCATACGATTGCGGGTGGAAAAACTCTGGGTAACGAGCCCCTTGGCCAGGTCCAGCCGGGCCTCGACCAGCCCGTCTTCCCGGTACAGGATGCGCGCGCCGACACAGCCGTCCATATAGGCCGGGTAGGCCTCGATGTCGTTGACCAGGTCGAAAAGCTGCTGCGCCGGAAAGGGCAACAGGGCACTGCGGTGGATACTCGTCATGGCGCTGCGGCGAACATTCGCCTGGGTCCCCGGTTACAGGAAAACGCCCGCCCACAGCACCACGGCCACGGCGGGGAGCGTAATATATCGCAGGAGCCGGCGCCAAAGCGAGAACGAGACGTCCGACTCCCGGGCGAAGCGAGGGCGCAGGATTTCCGGGCGCAGCACCCAGCCAACCAGTAGCGCGATGCACAACGTGGACAGCGGCAGCAGCACACCGGCTGCGAGAAAATCCAGCTTGACCAGCAAATCGTGCAGCCCGAGCCAGCCCCAGCTGCTGACCGAAGCGGCCACCCCCCAGCCCAGCCCCCACACCGCCACCGCCACCGCCGCGGCCGAGGCCGGCCGCGACAACCGCAGGTGCTGGTTCACCAGGGTCACCGCCGGTTCCAGCAGGGCCACCGCTGCGCCCAGCGAGGAGACCCCCACCAGGGCGAAGAACAGCACGCCAAAAAACTCGCCGTGGCTGAGGTTGCCGTAGGCATAGGGCGCGCCGATAAACAGCAGCCCCGGTCCGCCGGCGGGCTGCATGTTGTTGGCCAGCAGCAGCGGCAGTATGGCCAGCCCCGCGAGCAGGGCCAACACCGTGTCGAACAGGGCCACCGCCAGGACCGAGCGCCCGATGGGAATGCGGGTGGGCGAGTAGGCGCCAAACATCAACACCGCGCCCACTCCCGTTGCCAGCGACACCAGCGCCTGACTCAGCGCTGCGAGTACGGCGCCGCGGTCGAAATCCAGCAGGCGTGTGGTGAACAGGAAATCGCCGGTCGCCTCCAGGTTGCCGAAATCAAAGGCGAAGCGCACCAGGATCGCCAGCAGCGCCAACATCAGCGGCACCGCCAGCCAGGCCATGAAGCCCAGTCCGCGGCGCACACCCAGCGCCAGCACGCCACCCAAAAGGATCACGAAAGCCGTCAGCCAGCGCACCTGCATGGCGGTATCCTCGACCAGGTCCCCGAAGCGGCTGGCCACATCCGGCACGGAGGCGGCGGCGAAAACCTCGCCGCGCATCAGGTTGAGGTAGGCGAGCCCCCAGGCGGCGATCACGCTCTGGCAGACCGCCAGCAGGAAGCCGGCAAAGGCGGCGAGCAGGCCCAGCCACATCCAGTGACGGGAGGCACCCGAGGCCTGCGCCGCGCGGCGGATCGCCAGTACCGGCCCGGAGCGCCCGGTACAGCCCAGAACGGCCTCGGCGCAGCACACGGGCACGGCGACAAGGAACAGGGAGGCGATATACGCCAGCAGGAAGGCGGCGCTGCCCTGGGTACCCAGCAGCCACGCAAACCGCCAGAGTGTGCCTATCCCCACCGTGCCCGTGGCCAGCACCAGCACGAAGGTAGTGCGACTGCGCCACCCCCCGAGCACCTCTCCCAGTGCCGACGTCAAAGTAAAATCAACAGGTTTATCATGCGCTTAGAGTGCATCAGAGGGGGCTGGCAGAAAAGGGAAAGATTACCCTTTCAGCCCCGTCGGACCGCCGTATAATGCGCGCCATGGCAAAGAAACCAAAAAAATCCGATAACAGCATCGCCCGCAACAAGCGCGCGCGGTTCGACTACGAACTGCTCGACAGCTTCGAGGCCGGGCTTGCGCTCACCGGCTGGGAGGTGAAGGCCCTGCGCATGGGCAAGGGCAACCTGACGGACTCCTACGTGCTGATGAAAAACGGCGAGGCCTTCCTGCTGGGCGCGCAGATCACGCCGCTGGATACCGTCTCCACGCACTTCGTTTCCGACCCCACCCGGACACGCAAGCTGTTGCTGCACAAGAAGGAACTGGCGCGCATCCTCGAGGGCACCTCACAGAAGGGGCTGACCTGTGTGTGCACAGACCTGTACTGGAAGGGCCACCTGGTGAAGGCGCGGGTCGCGCTGGCCCGCGGCAAGAAGAGCCACGACAAGCGCGACGTGGAGAAAGATCGCGACTGGGCCCGGCAAAAACAGCGCATCGTGCGCGACAATACCCGTCAATAGCCCCCGCGTTATCAGCCTGTAACAGCTTAGAAACAGACGGTCTAACCTGCGCCTTGCAGCGACAGGCACTGGCTACCATAGTTAAACCGTGGCCGGGACTCCCCTACCCCCAACGCACAACTGGAGCAACCCGCCACGTAGATACGGTGGAAACCGCAATACTCTCCCATGGAGGAGAGTGCCAGGTGAGGGACCCTGGCGCGATGCGAATCCCTCTCCAACGGCCACTTCCCCCCAGCCGCAGTCGATTGCTCCCCGGCAACCGGTTGCGGCTTTTAATTTCCAGCTTTTTTGCGGAAAGCATTCCTGACAGCGGTGCACAGCCTCAGGTGAGCGCACGCCACAACATGCGGACGGAGACGATCAGCAGGAAAATGCCAAAGGCAAGGTTGAGCTGTCGCTTGCTCAGCCGGTGCGCCAGTGCGACACCGACCGGCGCCAACAGGATGGTCATCGGCGCAAGCGCCGCCAGCCCAATCAGGTTGACATAGCCGAGGCTACCCGCTGGCAGGCCCGGCTCATTCCAGCTGCTGACTATAAAGCCGAGCGTCGCCGGAATGGCGATAAGCAGCCCGAACAGGGCCGAGGTTCCCACCGCCCGGTGGATTGGCTGGCTCATCAGGGTGAGCGCCGTGACGCTGAAGGTACCCCCGCCGATCCCCGCCATGCTCGAGAGCAGGCCGATGCAGGTCGGCGTCACCGCACCAGCCGCCCCGCGGGGCACTGACGCCCAGGGGTGGTATTCGTCCAGCGGCAACACCATCTTCAATGCGATCAGCAGCGCAATCACGCCAAACAAAAGCGCGAGGATGTCGCTCTTCACCTGCGAGGCAATCAGCGAGCCCAGCAGTGCACCGACGAAAATGAACGGCCCCCAGAATTTCACCAGCGCTACATCTACACCGCCGCGCGCGTGGTGAGCACGGGCCGAGGATATGGAAGTAAATATGATGGTCGCCAGCGAGGTGGCGATCGCGATATGCATGCGGATAGCCGGGTCGACCCCGCGGGCGCCCAGGGCGAAATCCAGCGCAGGCACGATGATGATGCCACCGCCAACCCCCAGCAGCCCGGCGAGCACGCCCGCGGCTGCGCCGGTGACCAGCATGGTCAGTATCAGTGGGAGCAGGGAATCCAGGGGGCGGCCTCCGGCCAGTGGCGACACCGGGCGAGGATACACGCGCCGGCAACTGTCCGCCACCGCCGGGTGTCTCATTGGCACCCTTCTCGGGCGGACCACAGCACGGGACTTCCAACAGTTGAAATTTGACCGAAAGCCCCCACTTATGCGGTACAATGGAAAGTTCCTGGGGGCGATTTGGATTCGACGACGGATACAAACCCTGAGGTGCATGCCGTGAGGACAGCGAATCACGTAAACCCAAAGCTGTAACTTACTAGTTGCCAACGACGACAACTACGGTGCCCAACTGGCTGCGTAAGCAGCCCTGAAAGCACCATCTAGTGGCTTCGGCCCTAGCGGTCTTTAGCAAGGTTCCAGTACCGCGCTACTGACTGTCATACAGAACTGGATCGCAGCAAAGCCTGCCCCGGTCGGCGCTGTTAAACTAATACGGGGATCGCCGTTCACGTCCTGCCCGTTGGGCTGTGAGTGGCTAAATCAATAAACGGAATCTAAGCATGTAGAGCCGAAGGCAGAGTACTGGCGGACGCGGGTTCAACTCCCGCCGCCTCCACCAATAACACCATCCATCAGTACATTTAGAACACTAAAGCCCTGTTTATCAGGGCTTTTTTGTTTATACTCAATTCGAAGGCAATCGATAAGAATCGACTACATACCCCCGAAATGGGGGTAGGATTGGGGGTAAATCCTGAGCCCTCTAAGTCGATACCCCCAAATTGCACTAGAGGCGGGCCATGCCACTGACTGCAACTGAAGTAAAGCAAGCGAAGCCCAGCGAGAAGCCGTACAAGCTTTCGGACGGCGGCGGACTTTTCCTGTTGGTAAACCCCACGGGTGCAAAATACTGGCGATACAAGTACCGATTTGCGGGCAAGGAAAAGCTGCTAGCGCTGGGAACTTACCCTAGCGTGAGTCTGGCAGATGTCAGGAAGCGACATGTGGATGCGCGAGAGAAGCTGGCCCAGGGGATTGATCCGAGCGAGGTGCGTAAGGTCGAGAAGCTCACCCGCCACCTGGCCAGCGCGGATAGTTTTGAGGCTGTAGCGCGAGAGTGGTACGCGGCCAAGATGTCCAACCGCTCGAAGAGTCACAGTGAGCGCACCTTGCGAGCGCTTGAGAAGGATATCTTTCCGCACCTCGGCGGTCGTCCAATCTCTTCAGTCACTGCACCAGAGTTGCTGGCCGTGCTGCGCCGGATCGAAGCGCGAGGTGCAGTGGAAACTGCTCACCGGGCGAAACAGACTGCCGGGCAGGTTTTCCGTTACGCGGTGGCGACTGGACGCGCCGAGCGCGATCCCAGCGGAGACCTGAAGGGCGCGCTTCAGAACCCGCTAAAGAAACACCTGGCAGCAATTACCGACCCGCCGGCAGTGGGCAGGCTCTTGGTGGCGATGGATGGGTTTCAGGGAACTGCCGTAGTGAAAGCCGGCCTTCTCCTTTCGCCGCTTCTGTTTCAGCGCCCTGGCGAGATACGGGCAATGGAGTGGGCGGAGATTAATTGGGAGGCGGAGCAATGGGAAATTCCCGCCGAGAAAATGAAAATGCGGCTGCCTCACATCGTGCCGCTCAGTCGCCAATCCATCGAATTGCTCACCGAGCTGCACCGACTCACCGGCCGCGGTCGCTATGTTTTTCCCAGCGCCAGAGGTGCTAGCCGATGCCTGTCAGAAAACGGGGTCAGGACCGCGCTGCGCACAATTGGCTATGACAACGACACCATGACGCCTCATGGTTTCAGAGCGATGGCCCGCACCATCCTGGACGAGGTGCTGGGTTTTCGCGTTGACTGGATCGAGCACCAACTGGCCCACGCGGTGAGGGACGCTAACGGACGAGCCTACAATCGAACAGCGCACCTGGCTGGCCGGCAGAAAATGATGCAGGCGTGGGCCGACTATCTGGACACACTGAGAGCTCAGGCAAAATCGGGTAATGTGGTAGTTGGAAAGTTTGGAAATAGTGGAGAGTGAATTGGAATACTTTGATGAAAGGCACATTGAGAATCTCGCGCTAATAAGGGAATTGCGAGTTGTGCTTAGCTGCGCAACCCGAAGCGATACTGGAACCTTTGAAGAGGTAACGCTGGTCAGCCTGGCAAAGAAACTCGCGTGCGATCTTGAACGCAACTTACAAGATATCTGCGGAAATCCACCGGCACAAACAAGAGGGAGTAGAGGAAATGGAAAAACCCACTAACACCGACGAGGTGAGCGGTGCCACTTTGAATGGGATATTGCTCCAGCTGTTCAAGGGGCTATCCCCAGAAGGCAAAGCGATTATGCTCAAGGATCTACGATCACGCGCCGCAAGAGCAAGAAAAGCTAACCAGGTACGCGGGTCGCTTCCGCTCTGACCACGATTTTCCTACGGGAAAAGCGGGGGCGGCCGGTGTCGGACCAGCGCCGCCCCCTGACCACAACCACACCTAAACAGGAGGTGTAATCATGGCTAAATCCGATACTACCAGCGCTGTGGCGCCGATACATAATGAGTTGGATATTGACAATATTATCGAAGCTATGGACAACATCAGTGACGGGTTGTCGGCACTGAATTTCCTGGCTAAGCGCGGCACGTTAGAAAACGGCTTGCAAGTAATTTTGGTGAATATCGCGACTAACTTCGAAATTGCCGACAGTTGCTTGCGCAACTTTTGCCGCGAGAACAAGGTCGCCAGTGCAGATGGCTAGCTGATAGAGGAGGACAACGTGACTGATTTTGATACCAGCAGTATCTCCGTGCCGCCAATCTCAACTCACAAGCAGTGGATGTTGGCGTTGTTTCGTGAACTTTCGGACGAAGGAAAAGCTTTGTTAATTGCCGCGCTCAAAGACCGGATCGCGAAGGAGCAAAGTTCAGCGCCTCCGCCGGTGAAATAAGCGAAGCGCGACAATTTTATATAGTTCACTTTTTTGCAGCGCCTAGGATGGCCCCCGAAAAGCCGCCTCCCTTAGCGGCCTGGCGCTGCACCTTCTTCAAGGGGAGCACTTCAAGGGGGTGCTGTGGAATCAAAAACTCCGAAGAAAATAACTCGCGCCAATCTGGAGTGGATAGTCAGATCAAAGCATGTGGACGGATTGCTGAGTGCCGTTCATCGCGATCCTGAGCCGTGGTCAGTTTACCAGGATTCATGGCGCGATAAGGTCGACCCCGGTGTAGAGGAAATTTTCGATAAAACGTTTGAAAGTGTGCTTGATGTATTGAAGTCCAAGCCAAGAATGCAGAATGATCCTGCTATCTCACGATACGCTGCGCGTGTGGCGTCTTACGCCACGGAAGAATACGTATTAGAAAAGCATGGTGCGCCGGACTTTTCCAGCTGGAGTGGTGGCTGGGAAATGCGCTACAAGTCAGCTTTGAAGAGTGTAATCGATCTGTCGCGCGTACTGCAGCGTATGGACGAAAATGAATTGACTCACTGGCTGCCATTTTTAAATGCAAATATGAGCGCGGATTACAACGGTCACAAATCCATTGAGCAAGCCCAGCTAGATGATTGGGTTTCCATGACGCATGTAATTTCTGCCTACCTCACTGACGCTATAGAGCGGTCGCAACAAAAAAAATCAAGAGCGGAAGAGGTTTCACTCTACATTCGAAGGCTGGCAGCAGACTGGGTGACATGCTTCAAAAAGCTGCCCGCCGGGTCAGTGGATAGCGCATTTACTATTATCGTGCGGGACTTCATGTCTTTACTCCGTCCAGAAGTCGAGGCGCCCTCCCATCCTAATATCCAGAAAGCCCTCAAATCAATTAAGCCTAGGCTAGAGTATCAACTACAGCAGATAAAGTAGTGGCGCCCTAGATCCAGCGCGCTTGCTGATCGATGCGCGCTGCCGGGCGTAGCGTCGACCAGTTACCTGTGCCACCGGTCCAGTGCACGACCTGCCTGCAGGCGCTGCCGGTGCCGCGCGGCGACCTCGAGGCGCCCACCGGCGGCTCCTGGAGCACGCTGCCGGCCGCACCGGCACCCGGCACTGGTGTCGCAGCACTGCGGCGGCTGGGGAACCTCGGCGACGCCGGCGGCCTGCAGCGCACTGGTCGCTGGTATCTGGCCGACCAGGCGGACCGGTGTCGCGCGGTGACCTCGATGCGACCACCGGCGGTTCCCGGAGCACGCTGCCGGCCGTACCGGCACCCGGGCACCGGTGTCACAGCGAGGCGGCTGCTGGGGATCCTCGGCAACGCAGGAGGCCTGCAGCGCACTGGACGCTGGAATCTGGTCGACCAGGTGGGTCGGTGCCACATCGCCTCGCCCCCGGGCCGGTCACCAGCTGCACCTCGGGCGCGCTGCCGGCCGCAACGCCGACCAGGTACCCGCGCCACCGGTCGCGAGCACCACCTGCCTGCAGACGTTGCCGGTGGCTCTCGCCGATCCGGAGCCTGCTGGCTGGTAGCTGGCCAACCAGGCGGACCGGTGTCGCGCGGTGACCTCGAGGCGCCCACCGGCGGCTCCTGGAGCACGCCGCCGGCTGCACCGGCACCCGGGCACCAGTGTCGCAGCACAGCAGCTGCTGGAGATCCTCGGCGACGCCGGCGGCCTGCAGGCGCACTGCTGGCCGGCAGCGGCCGATCAGATAGGCGTGTACCGCGCTGCTGCGCATCGGCCCCGGGATGCTCACCAGCTGCGCCTGGAGCGCTCTGCCGGCCGCGACGTCGACCAGGTACCCGTGCCACCGGTCCAGTGCACGACCTGCTTGCAGACGCACTGCTGACTAACTACCCGAGAGTTTAGAGCTGGGCGAATTGGTGACCCCACCTGGGGTCATGGTTGACCCCACCTGGGGTCAGGGGTGACCCCACTAGAAGAAAAGAAGAAGAAAGAAGACTTTATGAGGAAAGTAAGACAGCGTTATTCGATGGCGGCGCATGGCCATCAGCGCTCTAAGGTCACAGTCGCCGTCTACCAGGAAGTCACTTGTTAACGGAAAAAAAGCGCTGCAAGTCGCACTGACATTTTCTGGTACTCGTGGCGCTTTCAGCTTTCAATTTCCAGAAGCTTCCAAGAACGTCAAGGACGTACAGATATGGCAGAACAATCGGAACCAAACTACAGGCTCCTGCGTATTGATGAGGTAAAAAGAATGACCGGGAAGCCGACAACTGGGATTTATACGGATGAAAGTTTCCCAAGGCCAGTGAAGATTGGGCCTCGCTCCAGTGCCTGGCTGGAGTCCGAGGTGGTCGATTGGATCGAGAATCGAATTTCAGCACGCGATGCAATGTAGGTGGATTGCTGCAGTCGAGAGCCAATTGTGTGGCATCTAATAACGGGCGTGAACGCGCAGACGACTACATGCGGCGGCTACTGGAGAATGGTGGCCCGGTTACCGCAGGAGATTGGGGTTATTGCGTGGAGCGTATCGTTGTCCTCAGAGGCGCCATCCACCGGGTGTTGCTCGCATTGGCCAACATCGCAGACCAGGATGGATACACCGGCACACGCTTCTCGCGTGGTTGCGGCAAAGCCTTTCTGGCGAGACGTACTGGCTACTCGAAGTCCACAGTGAAGCGATGCTTGCGTAACCTCGAGAGCGAAAGGCTCATCTTCATACGGCGAGTCAGCTTTGATGATGCGCACGACAGTAACCAGTATGTGCTGAATCGAGAAATTGTTTACTGGGCAAGCTTTAAAGAGCGATCGGACATAAAGGCGGCGATCAATCGGAGCCGCGATTCTAGGGAGCAGAAAAGCAGAGCAGATACTGCGCGGCCCGCAGCTGTCTCGCTAAAGGCAGAACAACAGCGAGGAGCATCCTTGCAACAAACACCTCGCAGTGGAGTTGGTCAGCGAACGCGAGACCGATCTCTACAAGATGACTTAACAGATACAAGCTGGGCAACACAATGAGCGGCGAATATGGCACTGCGGGTCCTTTCCACAGATGTTACCCACACGGGTGTCAAACTCGCGTGTTTTGCGCACAGTTTTGGCTCGCTAGGGCTTCCTTCCTATTTGCTAGAGGGGGAAACGTGGGAATTTTCTAGCTCGATTTGATGATTTGACAACGGCGCGGTATTTACATTTAGAGGCGGGAACATTGATGAAGATTGAAACTTGTGGAGACGACAAAGCCGAATCCACGACCTACCAGGACTGGGAAAAAGCGCTTGAATCTGCGGAGTCGGGCCAGAAGCTAGCTACCGAACAACTATCGGAAGCTTCCCTGGTACGCGACGAAGCGGAGAGCGCGCTCTCGGCTTCTATCGCAGATTGCCATGAGAAGCTCCGCTACGACTTTGGAAAATGGCTCCCAGCAAGAAATGCTGGACCAGCAGAATTCAGAGACAGGCTCAGATTGCTTGCACGATGGGCAGGTCTAGGGTACCCGCCGGCAGGTCCATTAAGCTCCGGACCAAATGTCGTTGCGCAGGGTGATGTCAGCCAGGCAGAGAAAGCGGCAGCGAACATGATAGGTGATATGGCAAGCAGGCTTGGAAGCGCAATGGATGTCGCCAAGAAAGCCAGGGACGAGGCATCACGCTGCTTAACCGCGCTGCTAGCTGCTAGCGATGCTGTAGGAGCGCTCACGCTATACGGCGACAATGTAGCGGCGAACACCCTCACAGATCTCGATGCAGAAATCGATGCTGCTGCTGCCGACCTGGTGCGTCTGGAGGACGCCGCTGGAGTCAGTGCGCGGGAGAAGGATTCTTTTTCACGCGAGCTCGGAAAGCTCAATGTGGCCGGCCTCGATGCTGATGCAGCCATGGCGAAAACAGCCAGCGAAAAGAAGGCGGCCGAATCTACATTGCAGAACGCAATCAGCCGCGAGTGCGAGCTCAAGTCCGGGCTTCAACGTGCCAGCGAAAGAGTCCAGGTGTTCGCGCAGCGGATTGAGGCGGCTAACGTTCGGTTAGAATCCCTGCGATCCGCGCGCCGCCGCGTTGAGTATGCGGTTTTTCGGTGGAAGCTGGACCAGGCAGAGGCAGGGCTTTCGAAGATATTCTCCAACGATGGTGAGATTGCAGCTTGCGTCTCTCGCGTTAATCAGATCATTGCTGGCATGAACTCTGTTGCTGCTCAAGCAGACCGTATTCAGCCACTTGAGATCAGCGTCGAAAGCAGACACTTCCGGTTTTTGGAGAGTTTGAACGAATCCATCGTGTACGGTGGGAAGCTACCCTAGCTGGCCGCGCGGGCAGGTTTTACTGGGCGAGTCACCTGGGCCAATGTCGTTGGCTGAAGCAACCCCCAGAGCACATTACGGACCACGTGGATTATTTCCTTCCACGTGGAATGCTCCGGTGCCGTGAGATGTGCATTCGGTGTCGAGGCCGCACTGGGCGGCGGCCTCGACACCGTTTTTATTTGTGCTGATGGCAGATGGACCGCCGGCGGTCGCTATCGGTGATCTTGGTGCGTTCGCCTGTACTGCCGAGAAGCTGCCGCTGTCGGGGATCCTCGGCAGGGCCGGGCCTGCAGCGCACTGGTCGCTGGAATCTTGTCGACCAGGTAGACCGATCCCGCGCTGCCGGGCGTAGCGTCGACCAGGTACCCGTGCCACCGGTCCAGTGCACGACCTGCCTGCAGGCGCTGCCGGCCGCACCGGCACCCGGCACTGGTGTCGCAGCACCGCGGCGGCTGGGGATCCTCGGCGACGCCGGCGGCCTGCAGCGCACTGGTCGCTGGTATCTGGCCGACCAGGCGGACCGGTGTCGCGCGGTGACCTCGATGCGACCACCGGCGGCTCCTGGGGCGCGCTGCCGGCCGTACCGGCACCCGGGCACCGGTGTCGCAGCTCAGCCTGCTGCTGGAGATCCTCGGCGACGCCGGCGGCTTGCAGGCGCACTGCTGGCCGGCAGCGGCCGATCAGATAGGCGTGTACCGCGCTGCTGCGCATCGGCCCCGGGATGCTCACCAGCTGCGCCTGGAGCGCTCTGCCGGCCGCGACGTCGACCAGGTACCCGTGCCACCGGTCCAGTGCACGACCTGCTTGCAGACGCACTGCTGACTAACTACCCGAGAGTTTAGAGCTGGGCGAATTGGTGACCCCACCCTGGAGTCAGGGGTGACCCCACTAGAAGAAGAGAAAACGAAAGAAGACTTTATGAAGAAAGTAAGACAGCGTTATTCAATGGCAGCGCATAGCCGTCAGCGCTCTAAGGTCGCAGTCACCGTGAACCAGAAAGTCACTTGTTAACGGAAAAAAAGCGCTGCAAGTCGCACTGACATTTTCTGGTACTCGTGGCGCTTTCAGCATTCAATTTCCAGAAGCTTCCAAGAACGTCAAGGACGTACAGATATGGCAGAACGACCGAAGGCGAAGAATATGTTTCTCCATACACGGGAAATTCAAAACTGATCGGGAACAATTGCGGCGGGATTTGCGAATATGGCGGAAAGTCAAAGTAGATTCGCGCTCCGGGCGGATAATGCGCAGTACGACTCTGCGATGCGCAAGTCCGAGAGCGAAACCCGGAAGCTGGGGAAGAGCCAGAGCGATCTGGGTTCGACGGCAGGTAAAGCATCCAGCGGCTTCAATCAATTTGCCGCCTCGGTGGAGAAGGGGCGGGCCACTCTAAATCGCTACGGCATCGCGGCCACGGCGGCGGGTGTGGCACTCGGAACAGCTGTCATAAAGAACGGTCTGTCTTCCGTTGACGCTCTGGCAAAACAGGCTGACGCGCTAGGGGTGTCCACAGAGAAGCTCGCCGGCCTCCGGCATGCGGCTGAACTCACCGGCGCCGGCACGGCGGCGATGGATAAGGGGTTGGAAAAGCTCAGTATCCGGATGTCAGAGGCTGCTGCTGGCAGCGGAACTGCCGCGAAAGGCTTCGACGCCCTGGGCATCAAGGCAGGGGATCTCGTGAAGCTCAAGCCCGATGAGGCCATGTATCAGGTCGCGGACGCGCTAAGTCATGTCGAGAACTCCGCGCAGAAAACAAAAATCGCCTATGACATCTTCGGCCGCTCCGGCACTTCGCTAATCAACACTTTCAGCAAGGGGTCTGATGGGCTTCGGGTGTACCAGGCTGAAGCCGAAGCGGCCGGAGTCGCCATCAGTCGTATCGATGCTGCCAAGGTTGAGGCGGCGAACGACGCGATGTTTAAAGTGGGCGAGCAAGCAAAAGGCTTCGGCCAGCAGCTTAGCGCTAAGTTTGCGCCGGTTCTGAACGATGTCGCAAAACGCATCTTCAATATCGGGAAGGAGTCCGGCGGAATGGCGACGGCCGCCGGCAAGGCCTTCGATTACATCGTCAAAGCAGCGGGTATTTTTGCAAATGGAATTCGTGTTATTGAGATCGCCTGGGAGGGCTTGAAACTCGGCTTCCAAGCCTACTACCAATTTGTCGTGAGCGGACTCGATAAGCTATCTAAAGTAGCAGTTGACGTCTACAACTCACTCCCGTGGCGTCACGATAAGCTGGAATACACTACGTTCTTCACGGGCTTTCTGGACACCATGGAAAGCGAGATCGCTGCCTCAAAGGCGCGGATCGAGGAGCTGGTGACTGCCAAGTTGCCATCAACCGCTTTCAAGGAGTACGTCGACGATACAGAGCGAGCATTTACCGCACAAGCTGAGGCCGCGGTGGCTGCTCAGGAAACGACTCAGACCGCGATCATCAAGACTGAGGATGTCACGAAGGCCTACGGCACCGCATCTAAAGAGACAGCAAAGGAAGTCGAATCGGCCTGGGACAAGGCTCAGCAGGGCATGGTTGAGCGAATCGACTCCAATTTCTCCTCTGCCTGGCGGGCTGCCCTGGACGGTGACAAGGACTACTTCAAGGAAGAGTTCCTTGGCAGCATGCTCGATGCTGCAAAGCAATTCGCCGCGGAACTCCTGAATCTAAATGTAACCAGGCCGCTGGTGCAGAACGTGGCTGGGCTATTCGGCATGGGCGGCGGCGTAGCGAGCACCGCAGCAACGTTTTCCGGTGGCGGTACTGCTGGGGCGCTGGGCAACCTTGGATCGCTTTTCAGCTCAGGTAGCAGCCTCTACAGCGGTCTGTCCAATTTCGGCGGGAGCATCTTCGGTTCAGTCGGTGGCGCTTACGGAACGGCCGCGTCCGGACTGAACAGCCTCGCGACCTACCTTGGTCCAAATACCTACCTTGGAAACATCGCCGGGAACGCATCGCTCAACGCGCAAGTGCTGAGTAACAACTACACCTACGGTAGTGTCGGTTCCAACCTGGCCGCCGGTGCGGCCAACTTTGGTGCCGGCATCGTTGGGTCCTATGCTGGACAGGCGGTTTTCGGAGGCGACACGACAGGGATCGGTGCCGGCGTCGGTGGTGCAGTGGGGTCAATCTGGGGCCCCGTGGGAACAGCGATAGGTTCGTTCATCGGTGAGGGGCTCGAGACGGGCCTCGGCAACGTCCTGGGCTTCGGCGGCCATGGCAACAATTCAGCGATAGCGAATATAGCCGGCGGCGTTTCTACCGCTGCTGGAGTTGGCAAAAACTACAGCGAAAAGAATCTGGAGGCTGTCACGCAAATCGGCGACGCAGTGGCCAACTTCGCCGCACTAGTCGGTAACGATACCTACACCGCAAAGCTCCGCGTCGGAAATACTGCCGGCCTCAAACTTGACGGTCAGAAATACAAGGACGTGGACTCGCTACTGTCTACCGCGTTCGATGCCATTATCAGCGGCGCGGACAAACTCGAGCCGGCAGTCAAGAAGATACTGAAATCATTCGAAGGTACGCCCGAACAGCTCGGACAGTTCGCGACCTCCATAGTGTCGATATCAGGCATGCTCGCCAGCAACCCGGTCGACCAGGCTGTCCAGGACCTCGCGACGGCGGACAAAGCGGCGAGCCAGACAATCCTCGAAGCCCACCGCTCGCAGATCGATAGCCTCTACCAGCTGGCTGCGAGCTACGACGGATCGGTCAGTGGTGCCCAGCAGCTCAACGTTGCACTCGCCCAGAACCAGAAAGCGAGCTACGACCTGGTGACGGCCTATCACAACGTATCCTCGCAGTTGAGCAACGTACTCACCAATACTGCTCAAGATATCCGCCAGAGCGTGCTCACGGACGCTGAGCGGATCCAGGCGGCAAAAGATGAACGCAACAGGCTGCGAGCCGAAGTCGGTCACGAGACTGACCAGCAACAGCATCAACAGGATGTTTTGAGAATCAACGAGCTCACAAAGCAGATTTTCGATTCGCTGAGTGAAGAGCAGCAGAAGCTGCGTGCACCGGACTTCGCCGCCTACCTGGATAAGCTCGATGCCGTTCAGGAGCGGCAGATCGAGCGCGGCATCGAGGAGGAGCGCCGCCGGCAGGAAGAGCTAGCCCGTACGCTGCAGGACGCCCTCCAGAAGCCCGCAGACCAATTTGGCGGCGACGTCGAGAATCTCTCGGCGGCCCTGGAAGAGTTTATCCGCGGATTGTCGTCTGGCAACGCCACCCTGCAAAGGGTTAACTAAATGTCCGTTGCTTTCCCGCCTGGCTACAAGTGCGGCGTGAAACGGCGGCCGCCATCGATCTCAGCGAAAACACAGTCCGGCAGAAGGAGGATTGATCATGCCGCGTGATTACCAGGGATTGCTAAAGGCGCACCTCGAGCAAATCGAGCACCTACGGCGACTAGCTGCCAATTATGATGGATCCGCTGCCGCCGCTCAGCAGCTGGAGAAGGCTCTCGCGGAGAACCACGCGACTTCCCGTGAACTTGTTGTCGCATATCACGATGTTTCTTCACAGCTGTCTGATGTGATCGGCAGCGTCGCCCAGGGGATTCTGCAGAGCGCTTCTCCTGGTACGGAACAACATCAATCCACCGAAGCTGAACAGAGTCAGCTCGGTATGGATTTTGATCAGTTGGCCGATCCCTAGTTTTCGAGCAGGACGGGTTTTACTGGGCGAGTCACCCTGGCAAGCATGGCTTGCTGAAGCAACCCCCAGAGCTCACTACGCGACCCCGCGGATACTATTCCAATCGCGTGAGGTGTGCGGCCGTGGCGAGATTGTCTGAGCGAGAGTCTCGCCGCGGCCTTTTTACTTCAAAACATTTTTAATAATTGATCTAAATCTCTCGCCTTGAGAACATCTACCGCTGAAATCGAAGCTGGCAATTTTATTACCGGCATTCCATCGTGGCGTCACGTAAATTGGGCAGAGTACGCAAATGGACGAGCTGACTATTACTCATTGGATTCCAGCGATCTCGACTACCTCACTGACAATCTTTGCAGCGTGGCTAGCGAGAAGCCTCATTACTACAAGATTGGCTCGATCTGTATCACACGAGTTCGACTCAAAAATAGAAGGCATCAAGAGCGGTCTTCGACAAAATGAAGCCAAAGTTGAAGCATTGCGTTCAGGAGCGTTGTCTTCCGCTGCCGCAATGGTTACAGCTCAGTACACCAAGCAAGTTGAAGCCGTCGATACCGTATGGGCTTCAGTATTAAGGATGCGGCAAGGAAGGTACGTGGCAAAATCCATGAGCCTTCTGAAATTTGAGGAGCTCGCGAAGGTTTCTCCGACAGATTCCAAAATTCGTGAATTTGTGAAGGCAATCGGAGGGCAGGTAACACTGGAAGACTTACAAACTAACCAGGCTGAAAAGGCGCGCCCATACCTTCCTCCGCTCGCTTGGGCATACTTCTCCGCGTACGCCAGTGTTCTTGCTACCTTCGTCACGATGCGTGACATTCTAGTGATGGGCCTTGAAGATCCACTCAGATATTTCAACCCAAAGGGTGTGGGAGAACTAGTCAAATCAGTTCTGCCTCACCACTCACAAGGTATCGACAACCTGGGAGAGCCTTACCTTGCTGAGCTCCTAGTAGAGCTAGAGGAGTCGCTGCTTGCCGAGCTCCGAAAAGTCGTAGAAGGCCACCAAAGTGATGAACAGGGGGTTAGGCGGGCGCATGAGATTATGAAGCTAAGCTCTAGTTTAAGCCAAAGCGTAAAGGAAACGTTCGCGCAGTCGCCGAAAATTTAGGGGTAGGGCACCAGATCCGTACAGCCTCTCAGCTGCTCCAGCGCTGCTGGTGGGGCTTAAGAACCCAGGCAAGATCGCGCCGCGCCGGCCTGCAGCGGCGCTTAGCACCCACCGCCGGCCGGAAACTCGTCCAGATCTAGAGCACCCGCGGCCTATGAGCACTGTTGGAGACCGTCCTCGCGTGAGGTGTTCGGGCGGGACAAGATTTGAGAGGATCTCGCCGCGGCCATTTTTCTGTACCAGACAAATTCTACTGTATGATCGAAGTACTAGAAGGATCTGGGTGCTACTATGAATCGATTTCGCGGGATGCGTTCGTTACGACATGGACGACCAAGGTCCGACGATGGAATTGTGGTCAATGTGCTTAAAGACAAGCCATCGGCAATGGATGTTTCGTTGCAACGCCTGGCTCACATATCTCAATTTGTTCTTCTGGTCGTGGCCGTGCTGGGTTATTACTATACGGTAAGGCCAGTATTTCAGTATCAGCTTCTCCAAGAGAGATCGGCAGAGCTCGAGACAGAGCGTAGCTCCACGATAAATGAGATTAAGTCTCTAAAAACGGAGAGGGATCACGTTGAAGAGCAGTTAACCACACTTGGAAAAGAATTAGAGGATGTAGTAAGCCGGAACGAACAGCTCAAGCTGGAGACTCAACATATTCTAATTCGCGAGCAGGCAGCAAAACGGGAACTAGCGTCCGCGACATCCGATTTCAACGCGGCGAAAGGCTTGCTAGACGCAGTTCGGTGGGATCTTGTTTGGAACCAGCTCAACTCGTTAGATCTATATGTAACATACAATTCGATTGTCGAGTATGGCAACACTACTGCCCGTGCTTCTAATGGTGAGAGTTGGAACTTCTTCACTGCTGCGTCAGAGCACTGGCCATCGCCCTACAGCATGATGCTCGAGACAGTTTCGTTAGCTCGTGATCGACTTAAGAAACATTCGCGTGTACCGGATACATATCTTGACCAAGTTTTAGAGGTGATCGAGCAACACAGGGAGTCGCTAATTTGCGAGAGGCCTGATTTCAATGCGCTTCAATCAGATTATCGACAGCAACTAGAAGCTAATGAGGCTTTGATTGATCGCGAGGTCCAGGCAAAAATCAGGCAGATGCGGGATGAATACTCAGCCAAAGGCCAGCGTTTGAAGATTACCGACGAGTACCTCAAGTCAATTCAATCAACAATACGATTCGGCAAAACATTCGAGTTGCAGGAAAATTTTCGCAACAAGGTCGGTAAATCCCGCACGCAGTGTCTCGCTAGGACGGGCCAAGTTTGGCAAGCGATTTCTAAGCTTGCAGGCCAAGCGCAATAATTCCTTGTCTGGCCAGGGTGGGCTAGGAAAATTAGCGTGTCTAGATGCTCGAGAAGGCTGTCCACACAGATCGCAAGAATGGCTAGTCGTATTCTGATAGCCTGTCTTCGATGTAGGTACTAATCCTAGAAAATTCCTCGTTCGTAAGGCATTTTTCAATCCACTCCGCACACATTGCATGCCATAGAATATTTCCTCCGACGATCAGTCTTTTTGCTGCTTCGCGCACCCAATCATGGTGATCTGAAAGACTCAGGCTAGCACTGCAAGCATCTGAAATTTCTGACGAGCTCCGCAGTATCCTGGTCCACAAATCACCCCAGTTAATTTTAGCTAGATCTTCAAAGATCACGCGTTCTGGCGCATCTGACCCTGGCAACAAACAACACCCTGCACCAGGCGCACAATCAGCATCTAGGAACACCCCAACCGGGCGAGGAAAACGCTTGGCCTCCACCATGTGGCCCAGCTGGTATCCGACAGACGCGGCGCCAAATGGAGTCACTAAACATCTTATTGCCAGATCACGATTCTTTTGTGAGAGCATTTCCTGTAAAAGCAGTTGGGCGGCTTCGTCCTCTACATACAATTCGCATTCGGGGTGCTGGTCTTCATCCATCTTTGTTAGCGCGAACTCAGGACTAACGCCAATCATCGCTTGCCGCTGCCCATTCTGTTCAAATATTTGTAGGCGCGCTTCTTTTGGAAGCTCTTCCAATACGTATGGTGAATGTGTTGTTAAGATGATTTGAATTTGCTTTTCCCTGCATATAGTTGCCAAATATCGGATTAGCCTGCGCTGAGCTCGAGGGTGAAGTGAAGACTCAATCTCATCTATTAACAGTAGGCTGTAGTCTAAAAGCTCTGTCTGAATAAGCTCAGCAATAGTAGTTTCGCCCTGGCCTTGGTGATAACCAGAATATGACGCATCTACTCTGGACAGCACCGGTATAGGCCTATTCGGATCCACATCCGCCAATGCCATTTTTGCATGGTCATATTTGTGCCCGAGAACATCAGAGAGACTTTTTAGGCGCTGTTCGTCGAACTGATCAGAGCTAAGCTCTTTGTGTTTGCTCTTAGCAATCTTTGAGTAACCAGTTCTCCCGCTTACAGGAAGAATACGACTCAAATCTAAAAATCGAACCGCCCTAAGCGGGCGCTCGGTATTGCCATTCCACCTTTCTGTGAGCTTACGAAGACTGCCTTGCTTCGTAGTGCCCCCTTCGCTGTAACCAAACCTGATCGAAACATCTTTGATATCGTCCCAATAGGTATCCGGAAAAAAGTCAGATGCGTACTTAGTGTCTTTCTGCTTGCGTGAGCCAGAGCTCTTCTGCTTTTGGTATGCGGCGGCACAGGCTTGTAGCACGGTAGATTTGCCGGACCCGTTTTCTCCCGCAATTGCAATAATGGGAAATGGAAACTCTAGCCGCTGTCCATCCCAGCCCCTGACACCTTGAATTTCAATCCAGTTCAGTCGCTTTGGCCAGGCCGTCTGATTAAGCCATGACCGTTCTAACCTCCGAACTTCGCTACTAAGCGCCATAATCGTTCCCCCGCGAGGTTTTCCTGTCGATTTTCATGAGAATCGACATTTATTTTCCACATTAACAACTCTATAGCAACACTATATTATATATTAAGTCGCGATTTTGCTGGAAATCGCTAAATAAGCCTAGCGAATGCAGCGTGCGGCTGCGTCGCCAAGCCAGCAGGTGCGCCACTGAGAAGCCCTCTGATCCGCCAGCTCGCTGACAATCCGACTTCAGCGCCTCCACCCTGAACGCCAGCATCACTGCCCAGATCGGGAGCGTAGTCGGCCAGCCGTGTAGATGCAGGCCCTACTCCGCTGGCAGCCGCGCCTGGAGAGTGCTAATGGACTAGCATAGCCAGGCGGTACGGGCGAGAAGCGACGCTTGCCCTTCCGCCAGCTCGGCTTTGGCAGCCACGGAAAATTTTTGGGGGTAGAAAAGAGGGTATATTCCTAATTCATCTATCTATTATTTATTTAAATTCAATATGATACGAATGCTTTTCATGTGACGCCGCCCCACCAATTTATCAACGCATTACCTCCCATCACACCAATAACCCCCTGATCACCAGGGGGTTATTGGCGCCTCCTCCAATCCGATTCCACGACGTACCCCGGTACACTTCCGGCATGCGGCTTCCGCGGGAGGTTACAATGCCCGAATTCAAACGCAGTGACGCTCGTCTGTCATCAGATGACATCGGCCAGCACTGCGCCCATTGCGATACTGACGTGTAAATGTGAATTACCCGGTTTTCATTCCCTATCTGCTGGCCCGGTCTTTCCTGAGCCTCGCCACCACCATGCTCTCGGTGGCCATCGGCTGGCACCTTTACAATCTCACCGGCGATCCTTTCGATCTCGCCCTGGTGGGCCTGGTGCAGGTGGCACCCATGCTGGGGTTGTTCTTCATCACCGGCTGGGTGGTGGACAATTTTCCGCGCAAGCGGGTGCTATCCCTATGCGCTGTCAGCGAGACATTGGTGTTCCTGGGCCTGGCCCTTGTGATGGGGCAAAGGGAACTGGTCGAAGGCGATAAACTGCTGGTGTTTACACTGCTGTTCCTGCACGGCTGTACCCGGGCATTTTACTCCCCTGCGCAACAGGCCATCTTGCCCAATATCGTCAGTCGCGAGTCGCTGTCCCGCGCCGTGGCTATCAACACAACTGTCTGGAACACGGCCTCCACGGCTGGACCATTCGTCGCCGGCTTGCTGCTTGCCTGGCTGGATCGGGATACCTACTGGGCGCTCGCCCTGCTCGCGCTGGTCGGTGCGGCGCTGTATTTCCGGCTGCCCCGCCTGGATCATGTCAAACCCGTCGAGAAAGGCTGGGGGCAGGTTCTCAGCGGCATCGCCTTCATCCGTCACAACCCCTATGTCCTGAGCAGTATCACGCTCGACCTGCTGGTGGTGCTTCTGGGGAGCGTGGTAGCGCTGCTGCCAGTCTACGCCGCCGACGTCCTCAAGCTGGGCCCGGAAGCGCTGGGACTGTTGCGCGGGATGCCGGCCCTGGGCGCGGTGACCATGGGCCTGGCACTGGCCAAACTGCCACCGCTGCGCCACAGCGGCATCGCCCTGTTTGCAGCGCTGGCCGTGTTCTCCGCGTCCGTCCTGGTGTTCGCGTTTTCCACCCAACTCTGGCTCAGCCTGGTCGCGCTCTGGGTGTACGGCGCATCGGATATGGTGAGCATGAATATCCGCGGCACGCTGATCCAACTGGCGACCCCCGACAGCCTGCGCGGGCGGGTGGCCGCCGTGAATTCGATTTTCATTTCCAGTTCGAACGAGTTGGGAGATTTTCGCGCCGGCAGCATGGCTACCCTGTTGCCACCTGTAGCGGCCGTCGCGCTGGGCGGCGTCATGTCCCTGGCAGTGACCTGTGCAGGTGCAGCCTTGTTTCCGAAAGTGCGGCGACTGGACCGGCTCACCGACGTAGACGTCGAGAAAAACACATAACTTCGCAGGCAGACTGACCACCGCAAGATCAATCGAGTGCGAACCGGCGTGTCGTGCAGCGACGGTGTCTGGCCTACTTCCTCCGCGCCACCGTCAACCAGTCCAGCACCACCCCCGCTCCGGGCGTAAACCGCGATACCCGGTAAACCACCTTCAACAGGCTGGGCCGCTGCCGCACCCGCAACTCCCGCGAGCGCGGAATGAACCACACGATAATGCACAGCCGCATAAAGGCTGAAAGCGCAAACAGCCCGACGATCGGGAACTCAGGTTGCCAGCCCTCCGGCAGCAGATCCGCCAGCCCGGGCAGCGCCGAGGACAGGTAACCTCCTGCCAGAGCCCCGCAGAACACCCCCACCGCACTCAGCGCCGACTGCACCGCCGCGTAACCCGCGAAATCCGTCCCCGGGGGCCGCAGGTCGTACAGGTAGTTCGCCGTGCTCAGGGTGAAGCCGCCCCAGGCGATGCCCGACATCACCTGCACGAACAGGATGTAGTGGAAGTCGGTAGAGAACAGCCACAGCGCCGGCACGATGGGGATCAGCAGGCTGCTCAGCAACATCGCGAAGCGGTTGCCGAAGTGGTCGCAGGCGTGACCCCAGGCCGCCAGGGTGAAGAACTGGGTGAGGATGGCTGCGCCGGTGCTGGCGGTGAACTGCCAGTAGGTGAATTCCAGTTCGCGCAACATGTACACGGAGAAGAACGGGCCGGACAGGGCTACCGCGCCCTGTACCGCGGCGAAGAACAGGCTGTATTCGCGAAAGGCGCGATCGTGGAACGCTCCGCCGATGCGGCGCAGGGTGCCGCCCAGGGAGGCGCGCTCCGCGGCGGCATAGGGTTCGGGGTCGTGCATCCTGTGCAGCAGTAATGCGGAGATTCCGCGGCCCACCGCCGCGGGCAGGAACAGCAGGCCGAAGCCCAGCCAGGCCAGGTCCATGCGCTGGAACAGGCCCAGCGCGCCGCCGCCGGCAAAGAACACGGCGGAGGAGGCGAGCATGGTCAGGCGCGTGCGGCCGGCGAAGAACGCCCCGCGGCGCCGGGCCGGGACCAGCCCGCCCAGCCAGCTGCGCCACTGGGGCTGCATGAAGTTCAGGCAGGCGTGGTAGACCATCGCCAGCCCGATCAACCAGAGCACCGCCTGCGGCGGGTGCCACAGGGCGACGATGGCCATGCCCAGCACCGCCAGCGCCTGGATGCAGGCCCCGGCGACGATGGCGTGCTGGCGTGAAAACCAGGGGCACAGCCAGACCGACAGCAGCTGGAAGATCGCCCCGACAAGTTGCGGCGCCGCGCTCAGCCAGCCCATCTGCGCCAGGCTCGCGCGCAGGTAGATGGCCAGCGCGGACAGGTAGTTGTCGCTGATGCCGGTCATCACCGCGCTGGCGACCGCCTCACGGCGCGATAGCGCCAGCGTCTCCCGCAGCCAGGAATTGCGCCGAGTAACGCGAGTGTCGTCCAAAGTCCCCAGTCCCCACTTGGCGGCAGCGAAGCTGCCGGGCCAGCCGTAGCCATCAACGGCAAAGTCGATAATAATCGGCCAAATACCTGTCAGCGGTCTATGGATAGTCCCGGAGGATAACAATAATGCACAATCAAACCGCCCTGCAGCGCTTCGCCCTGCTCTTTCACCCGCTGCTGCCGCTTGCCGCCGCGCTGCTGGCGCTCGCCGCCTGCTCCGACGGCAACTCGGGCCCGCCCAAACCCCAGCCCGACAACCCGGTGGTCGAGGGGCCCGTTACCGGTGGCGGCGGGCCGGACTGCTGCAAACTGGTCTACGGCGGACTCGAGTTCGACATTTCCACCATCACCCAGTACACCCCGGGCACGCCCTTCTACGCCGGCCTGTATTTCGACGAGGCGGAATTGGGCTACCGGGAGACCGAGTACTTCATTTCCGGCACCGCCACCTCCTACATCGCCACCGACGACCTCGGCGAGGACGGCGTCTGGTCGATACAACCCGCCGACGCCGCGCCCTACAAGTCGCGCATCGTGGTGCTGCGCCCGGAGCGGGCGAAGGACTTCAACGGCACCGTGCTGGTGGAGTGGCTCAACGTCTCCGGCGGCACCGACGCCGCGCCGGACCTGGTGCAGATGCACGTGGAGATGATGCGCAGGGGCTACGCCTGGGTCGGCGTGTCCGCGCAGTCGGTGGGGGTCGAGGGCGGCGGCATTTTCGAGGGGGGCCTTAAGAGTATCGACCCGACGCGCTACGGCGGCCTCAGCCACCCCGGCGACAGCTTCTCCTACGACATCTACTCCCAGGCTGCCCAGGCGGTACGCCGGCCGGCGGGACTGGACCCGCTGGACGGGCTGAAGGTGAAGTACATGATCGGCGTCGGCGAATCCCAGTCGGCCTCGCGCCTGGCCACCTACGTCAACGCGGTGCACCCCACCATCAGGCTGTTCGACGGCTTCCTCATCCACAGCCGCGGCAGCGGCGCCGCACCGCTGTCCCAGTCGCCCCAGGCGGAGGTCATCCCGCCGCGACCGACCTTCATCCGCGGCGATTTCCGCCAGCCGGTGCTCAGCTTCGAGACCGAGGGTGATGTGTTCGGCCTGGGCAGCGCGGCGACGGCCCAGCCCGACGCAGACAACTTCCGCCTGTGGGAGGTGGCGGGCAACGCCCACTACGACGTCTACGGTATCCAGAAGGGCCCCCTGGACCGCGGCGATGACCCCGGCGTCGCGGAAATCATCGAAACCTCGGATGCGGCGGCCTCCGGATTGATCGAGTGCGACCGGCCGATTAACGACGGCCCCGGCACCTGGGTGCTGCGCGCCGCGCTGTCCTCGCTGGACAAGTGGATCCGCACCAACATCCCAGCCGCGTCGGCACAGCCGCTACTGCGCAGCGCGGACGGCACGGCACTGGAGCGGGACCAGTACGGCAATGCGATCGGCGGTGTGCGTACGCCGCACGTGGACGCACCGGTGGCGACCCTCTCCAGCCTGGGGCAGAGCGGCACCAGCTTCTGCTTCCTGTTCGGCACCACAGAGCTGTTCGACCAGGCCACCCTGTCCGCGCTCTACCCCACCCGCGAAGCCTACATACAGGCTATAGATGCCAGCACCGACAGCGCGGTGGACAAGGGCTTCCTGCTGCCGGAGGACGCCCAACTGATCAAGGAGCAGGCGCGGCTATCGGACAAGTTCAGCGACTGACAGCGGTGGGAGTTCTCGACAGCCGAGTCATAACCGCCGGAAGAACGCGGACAAGATGTCATAAAAACCGCCTTGAACAATGCTCAAGCACGACTAGTATCAGTTAGCGTTAACTGTTGAACGGACTCAGCAAAAACTAATAACAACTAATAGTTTTACTCTGACTGATCTTGAACATCCGCTTGAGAAAGGCCGAATCCAAGGAGGGGACTGTCATGTCCAGAGCGTCGTCAACCCTGTCCCGCACACTGAGCGGGATCGCCATGGTGCTTTTCGTCATCCCGCTGCTCGCGGTTTTCGTCGAAAAGTCTTCCGGGCAAACGTCCAGCACCTATCCCTACCCCTCTCCGGACGGGGTGTGGACGATCATCGCGCCACCGGAATTTCCAACGGATTACAGCCCTCCGCGCGCGTACGCGGTCGCGACGCTGGATGAAGGCGCGCTGCAGGCTATATTGGCTACCGCACCGCCCGAATCACGAGGCGACGTAGCAGGCGCAGCGCGGTTGTCACTGCCCCTGCCGGACGAGAGCTTCGGCACGTTCAATGTCCTCAGCACGCAGATGATGGAAGCGGCGCTGGCAACACAATTCCCGGAACTGAAAACCTATCGCTTCGACTCGGTCGATGTGAACCCCACGGTCTCCGGCCACCTTACCCTGGGCCTGTCAAAACTGTACGCGGCGGGCGAGTCCGCCAGCGGGCTGCTGCGCATCGACCCGGTGATGAGCCGCGCCGGCCCGGTCTTCGTGATCTACTACGACCGCGACCGCACGGACGGTCTCAACGAATTCGAGCACGTGCTCGACGAACAGGGAGACGGCAGCGTCCCGCCGCCTGCGGTGGCCCTGCAGACACAGGACGTACTGCAGTCCCTGGCCTTCGAGCAGGCGATGTTCACCCGGGCCCCGGGCCAGGTATCGGCCATGGCAACCACGGGCAGCACCCTGCGCACATTCCGTTTTACAGCGACCACCACCGGCGAGTTCTACCAGGCCAACGACACCGGCAACGGCGATATCGATGTCCTGCTCTCCCTGCTGCAGCGCATCAATGCCGTCAACGCGGTGATGGAACCCGAGCTCAGCGTGCGCCTGATCCTCGCCGCCAACACGCTGGACGTGATGTTCGATGACCCGGCGACAGACGGCATCACCGACGGCGACACGCCCTGCAACCTGCGCGAGGCGAACAAGGCGATCGCCATCGCCAACCTGCAGGAAGCGGACTACGACATCGGCTTCCTGTTCTCCACCGGGGGTTCCGGCGGCTGTGCCTGGTACGTGGTCTGCGAGGATGCCGCCAACGGCTTCGGCGCCCACGACAAGGCGCGCGGCGCCGGCCACTTCGGCGCCAATGGCCTGGGGCTGGGCACCGGCCTGATCCTGCACGAAACCGGGCACCAGCTCGGCGCCAAGCATACCTACAGCGGCCAGGTCGCCGGCTGCAACCTCGCCAACTTCGACGGCGATGACGGCGACGGCCTGCCCAGCGCCTTTGCCCCCGGCAGCGGCACGACGATCATGTCCTACCTCGGCTCCTGCGGCAGCGACAACGTCGACCTCACCACCAACACCAACGGCCAGTACTACCACGCCAAGAGCTTCGAGCAGATCGTCGACAACATCACCTCGGGCAATGGCTCGCTGTGTGGCGGGTCGATCAACACCGGCAACTCCGCGCCGACGGTGAATGCGGGCCCGGATTACACGATTCCGCAGGATACCCCGTTCACGCTGGTGGGCAGCGGCAGCGACGACAGCGCGCTGACCTTCACCTGGGAACAGATCGACCTGGCCACGACGCAGCGGCCTATCGACACTGACGACGGTGTCGGGCCGATCATCCGCTCGATACCGCCGCTGGTCTCGCCCAATCGCACGGTGCCGGATATCCGCGACCTGCTGAGCAACACCGACCGCGCCGGCGAGTTGCTGCCCCAGGTCGACCGGACCGTCAACATGCGGCTCACCGCGCGCGACAATCTCGCCGGCGGTGGTGGCGTCAACTCCGACGACATGGCGATTACCGTCAGCGGCGATCCGTTCTACATCACTTCGCCCAATTCGGGAACGCTACCGGCTGGTTGCACGATCCCGGTCACCTGGGAAATCGGCGGCGGCAGCGTGGCGGCGAACGTGGATATCCGCTACTCGGATACCGGCGGTCTCGCCGGCAACGGCATCGACGAGAGCTTCCCGGACATCATCGTCTCCGGCACGCCCAACGACGGCGAGTACATGATGTCGGTGACCTGCAACGCCACCAACAGCGCGCGCCTCAAGGTACAGGCTTCCGACAACATCTTCTTCGACGTCAACGACAACAATCTCACTGTCTTCAACGAGCCGCCGGTCGCCACCGTGGACCCGCTCACCGATGGCGAGGTCGACGACCAGTGCCAGTACACCGTGAATTTCAGCGGCACGGTGACCGACAGCTGTGGCATCAGCACCGCGGACGTCGAGGTCATCTTCGACAAGAAACCACCGGGCGACTACACGCTGGGAACGCCGACCGTGAACCTGGTGCAGAACGGCGATACCCAGGTGGACGTCTCCGGCAGCATCCTGGTCTCCGACCTGATGTCCTCGCCGGCGACACTGGCCGTCGGCATCAAGGGCACCGACAACTGCGGCGCGCCCAAGCTCGAGTTCGCCGAGGTGAATATCGAGGACAACACGCCGCCGCAGATCGAGGTATCGGTAAGCCCGGAAATGCTGTGGCCGCCCAACCACAAGCTGGTGCCCATCCAGGCCACGGTCACGGCGACCGACAACTGCCCGGGGGTAAACTACGAACTGGTTTCCATCACCAGCGACGAACCGGATAACGGGCTGGCCGATGGCAACACCATCGACGACATCCGCGACGCCGAGTTCGGCACGGCGGACCTGGAGTTCACGTTGCGCCGCGAGCGCGCCGGCAACCAGGACGGGCGCACCTACACTATCGTTTACGGCGCCACCGACAACGGCAACAATACGGTAGAAGACGTCGCGACAGTGGAGGTGCCACATCATATCGAGCCGTAATCTCGCGCGTTCCCTCGCGTTGACGATTGCACTGGTATTCCCGCTCGCACTGCCGGCGCCAGGGGCGCTGGCAGCCGAGCGGGAGTTCGACGTGAGCATCGCCCAGCGCAAGGTGACGGAACCCGGCTCGTCGATACGCGTGGTCGCCGGCGACACGGTGACACTGCACTGGCACACTGACGAGCTCGCCGAATTGCACCTGCACGGGTATGACATTGCGCTGGAGGTGAAGCCGGGCGAGCCGGCGACGATGCGTTTTGAGGCCACCGTCGCCGGACGGTTCCCGGTGACCAGCCACGGATTCGGCGGCGCCGGCGGTCACGGCCATGATGCCCTGCTCTATATTGAAGTCTATCCACACTAGACTGCCCGCCAGGGTATCCCGACGCTGCGCGATGCGGGGTTGAGCTTGCGGCTGTCACCGTCCGTTCCCTGCCTGACCCTGCCTGCACTTGCGCCGGGTTGTGCGCAGGCGCACGCTTTCGGCCAGCGCTACGACCTGCCACTCCCGCTCGATCTCTATCTCTGGGGCGCCGGCGTCGCAGTCGGTTTGTCCTTTGTGCTCGCCTCGCTGTTCCTGCGCGCCGGCACGCCAGCATCGCGCCCACGGGCAATCGATATCAGCGATTCACACTTCGCACGCTGGCTCACTTCAGCACTGGTCCGGCGCCTGCTGGCGTTTGCGGGTCTGTTCCTGTTCGCACTGGTGATTGCCAGCGGCCTGGCCGGGCCGCCCGACCCCGCGAAAAACTTCGCCCCGGTGTTCGTCTGGGTCATCTGGTGGGTGGGGTTTGCCTACGTCGCCGCCTTCATCGGCAACCTGTGGAGCCTGGTCAACCCCTGGTCGGCCCTGTTCGGCCTGCTGGCGGTAGCGCTGCCATCGCTGGGCAGGCCGCTGTGGCGCTACCCGGCGAGGCTGGGCTTCTGGCCCGCCGTGGCTTTGCTGTGCACGTTCGCCTGGCTGGAGCTGATATCCGGCCTGGCGCAGCAACCGGCGACCCTGGCCTGGCTGGTGGTCGTCTACTCGCTGCTCACCCTGGCCGGCATGCGTTGCTTCGGGCGGGATGCGTGGTTGTACCACGGCGAGTTGTTCACCGTGCTGTTTGGCCTGATGGCGCGCTTCGGACTGTTCCACTGCGATGGCCGCAGGGTCTCCCTGCGCCTGCCGGGTATCGGCCTCGCCATTGCCCAGCCCGTCTCGGCATCGCTGCTGGCTTTTACCGTGCTGATGCTGACCACGGTGTCCTTCGACGGGTTTCTCGAGACACCGTTCTGGTCGCGGCTGAACGGCGAGATCTATCGCGCATTGGCGGCGCCGGGTTCAGTACTGCAATCGGTGGCGCCCGCCGCGCTGCAGCAGGGAATACTGGTCCTCGCCCTGCTCCTCTTCTACATGCTGTTCCTCGGGGCTTTCCTGGCCGTTGGCGCGCTGGTGTACCGGCTGTCGGCCTCGGAAGGCTCCGCGTCCGGCGCGGCGCGCGCGTACGTGCTGTCCCTGGTGCCTATCGCCATCGCCTATCACCTGGCGCATTATTTTTCCTACCTGATGATCGCGGGGCAGCTGGTGATTCCGCTGCTGTCGGATCCGTTCGGCCGGGGCTGGAACCTGTTCGGGACCGCGGGCTACCGCGTGGACATCAGTGTCTTCGACGCCGGCGACGCCTGGTATCTCGCGGTAACCGCCATCGTGCTGGGGCATATAGCCTCGGTGTGCATCGGGCATGTCATCGCGCTTCGCCGTGAACCGACGCCGCGGGCCGCGGTAGTCACCCAGCTGCCCCTGTTGGCGCTGATGGTGGCCTATACCATGATCAGCCTGTGGATCCTGTCGCAGCCGATCACCGCCTGATATTGCGCCACAAGCCCCGCTGCGTGCGCCCGGCTTGTCCTGTGTCGGCAAACTGCATATCCTCGACTGAAGGGGCGTTAGTCAGTCACGGAAGATAAAAAAACCAGACCATGCAAAATGGCATTGCTTATAAGCCGGAAATCGATGGCCTGAGAGCGATTGCAGTCATCGGGGTGATTCTCTTCCACCTCGGCCTGCCGTGGCCTGCCGGCGGATTTGTCGGCGTAGATATTTTTTTCGTAATCTCCGGCTACCTGATCACCGGCAACATCGTGCGTCGCCTGGACAGCGGCACTTTCCGCCTGGGGGAGTTCTACCTCGGGCGAATGCGCCGCCTGCTGCCGGCGCTGCTAGCCACCATCCTGGTAACTGCGGTGGCCGGCGCATCGACCCTGGGACCACGTGATTTCAGCGAACTCGGCAAGTCGATCGCGTTCGCGACAACCTACACCTCAAACATCTACTTCTGGCAGACCAGCGGCTATTTTGACGTCGATGCAATCCACAAACCGCTCCTGCACACCTGGTCCCTCGGCGTCGAGGAGCAGTTTTACCTGGTCTGGCCCGCACTGGTCCTGCTGGCCTTCCGGGCTGGCAGCCGGCGATACCTGGTTGCGGCCATCGCCCTGGCCGGCCTCGCGAGCTTCGTGGCTACCGAACGGCTTGTCGAAACGTATCCGACAGCTGTGTTCTACCTGTTTCCCTTCAGGGTTTTCGAACTCGCCATCGGGGCCGGGCTGAACTTCCTGCCGGCCTTCACCAATGGCAGCAAGCCGAAGCCCGCCTGGTACAACGATGCCTTCCTGCTGCTCGGAATCACTCTTATCGGCCTGTCCTATACCTTCCAGGAAGAGGGATTGCCCTTCCCGAGCAGGGATGCGCTGATCCCCTGCATAGGCGCGGCCCTGCTGATTACCTTTCGGCAGGGGAAGCTGCTGGGCGGCATCCTGAGAAGCCACCCCGCCGTTTACCTCGGAAAGATCTCCTATTCGCTCTACCTCGTCCATTGGCCCGTTATCCTGTTCTGGATCCAGCGCAGGGGTGACGTGGGCTCCGCGCTAGACCAGGCGCTGCTGGCCCTCGTAATACTGGTGCTGTCCATCGCCATGTACCGATACGTGGAGACGCCCTTCCGGCGAGCAGGAAAGGACAACAGGAAATTCGCGCTGGGCGCCGCCCTGGGCTCCGGCGTGCTCCTTGCCGCAGGGGCAACCATGGCCATGCAGTATGGCTGGATATTCGGCATCCCCCGGGAGTACCAGGCCATCGTCGAAATAGATGAAGCCTCGATGCGCCAGTCGCTGTTCCACGAGTTCCGCCGCCTGGAGAAACCGGTTTTCGACGAGGGTGCAGTAGGTAAAATCCTGATAATCGGCGACTCCCAGGCCGCAGATTTCGTCAACGCGGTTACCGCCGAAGGCTACCCGCAAAGCACTTCAATCAGAACTTTCGAGGTACCCCGGGATTGCGGCACCCTGTACATTCCCGAGCAGTCGAGCAGCGAATTCTGGTCGGCGCAGAACGAAATGATAAAGAACGAATTGGGAGTAAGGTTCTGCAAAAACCTGCTGTCGAAGCTGTTCGACTCCAGTCTGGTCAGGGAAGCCGACAGCATCTACATCGCGAACTACTGGAAGCCGTGGTCCGTATCCTACATACAGGGGACCATCGACAAATTGCACGAACTGGGCGGCGCAGATGTCCAAATCGTCGGCCGAAAGATCATGGCGCTCAGTGGAAAGGAGCTCATCCTGCGGAAAAAGGATATTTCTGAACTGGACAAATTCGCCTCAAACTACAAGGACGACGAGGCGGTCACAATAAACCGGGAGCTCGGCAGGATTCTGCCGGACAACTTCCTGGATATCTCGGCGTTCTTCTGCCCCAGCTCCGGCAGCTGCCAGGTCCTTTCCCGGGAGGGCTCGCTGATACAGTTTGATGCCTCCCACCTGACACCTGTCGGCGCCAGGGAATTGGGGCAATGGCTGAAATCGACGGGAAGATTCCGGTTCGACCAGCAGGCGAGGACGATTAACCGGCAGGTAGTTGCGAATCCAGCAGCATCTTGAGCACCGCCTGCAGGTCACAGGCCGGCCTCTCTTCTTCCAGGAGCGACAGGCGCGAACAACGCTTCGGATAGCGGTTCGGGACGCCCGGCACCCCCTGGCATACCGGCCCACGCCGCCACCACGAATTTTCCTGCTGTCGACAGACACTAGCATCTGCTATCTTTGGGCAAACGGGCACCCGGGGGGCGCAATGAGCCTGTTCCTGGAGTTGAAGCGGCGCAACGTGATCCGCGTTGGCGTTGCCTATACAGTCACCGCGTGGCTGCTGATGCAGGTCGCCGACCTTGTCCTAGACAACATCGGCGCGCCCGAGTGGGTCATGAAGACCTTCCTGCTGATTCTCGCGATCGGCTTTCCTGTCGCCCTCGTTTTCGCCTGGGCTTTCGAGATCACTCCGGAGGGGCTGAAGCGCGAGTCCGAAGTGGTCCGCAACGAGTCCATCACCCGGGTTACCGGCCGCAAACTGGACTACGTCATCTTCGGCATGCTCGCGCTGGTCGCGGTGTATTTTTTCTGGGAGTCCCGCTATCGCGAGGTTGTGCCGGCGCCGCAGCAGGCCGCCGTCCCGGCGCCGGCAAAACCCGCTGCCGGTGAGGAAGCCCCGTCCATCGCCGTGCTGCCCTTCGTAAACCTCTCCTCTGACGAGGAGCAGGAATACTTCTCCGACGGCATTTCCGAAGAACTGCTCAACGTGCTGGCGCAGATTCCCGACCTGCGCGTTGCCGCGCGAACCTCCTCCTTCCAGTTCAAGGGCGAAAACCGCGACATCGGCGACATCGCCCGGCTGCTGAAAGTGAACCACGTACTGGAGGGGTCGGTGCGCAAGGCAGGCAATCGCCTGCGCATTACGGCGCAGCTGATCGATGCGCAAAATGGCTACCATCTCTGGTCGGAGACCTATGATCGTGAGCTGAAGGACGTGTTCGCGATACAGGACGAGATTTCCGCCGCTATCGGCGCGGCCCTGAGGATACAGCTGGACCTCGATCCCAAGCCCGGCGCCGGCGGCACGCCGAGAGTGGCGGAAGCGGCCAATACCGCAGCCTACGAGGCCTACCTGCACGGGCGCTACCTGATCAACCAGCGCGGCAACAAGGCGATCACGGAGGCCGTGCAGCAGTTGGAGAAATCCGTGCGGCTGGACCCGAATTACGCACCGGCCCACGCGCAACTGGCGATCGCTTATGCCATGTTGCACGATCACCCGGCCACTTACGGCGAACTGAGTACCGCCGAAGTCAACGAGCGGGCCCAACCCCACATCGACGCCGCCTTTGCGATTACGGATACGCTGGCAGAAGCATGGGGTGCCAAATGCATGCTGGCGATGACCAACAACGACAACCGCGCCGCACTGGAATACGCGCGCCGGGCGCTGGCGCTGAACCCGTCCTACATCGACGCGATGAACTGGATCAACAACTCCGCACTCGCACTGGGAGAATTCCAGACCGCCTACCAGTCCATGCTGCGGATCCAGGAAGTCGATCCACTGTCCATCGTCGGCCGGCTCAACTACGCGGGAGGTTTTATCGCCTTTACCGACCCGGAGCAGGCCCACCAGATCGCGGACCAGCTGACCGAAGCCAATTCCTGGGCCGGCCACGTGGCGCTCGCCAATATCAGCTCGGCCCAGGCCAAGATGGCCGATGCAGTGCACTGGGGTTTGCTGGCTTTCCGGGACAACCCGCTGGACGCCTATTCCAATCTCGGGGTCGGCGCCAGCTTCACCACGGTCGAACTGATCGACGAGGCGGCACGCCTGTCGCGCACCGCCGAGTTCTTCGCCGCGATTACACCGGAACAATTCGCCCGGGCGCAGGAAAAGGTCGCCAGGGCGGTGGAGGCGGACCCCGGCAACGATTTCCTGCAGAGCACCCTGGCCTACAACAGCTACTACGCGGGTGACTTCGAGCGGGCGCTGCAGGAATACCGTATGCTGTTCGCCAGGCACACCGAGGAACTGCCTGAGGGGCAGCGCGGTTACCGTGTGCTCTCCACACTGCAATTTGCCTGGCTGCTGCAGGAGGCTGGTGACGCAGCTGAGGCTGACGCCCTGTTGACGCGTGCCGAAGCGAGACTGGACAACAAACGCGGCACCCCTCTGGAAAAGGGGCCGGACTACACCAGGGACCGCGCCCTGATCGCCCTGTTGCGCGGAAATCCAGGCGATGCACTGGAGATGCTGCTAACCATCCCGGCCTTCTACCTGGGGCCGCGCAACGAACTTCTCGACCCGATGCTCGGCACGCTGAGGGAGGATCCGCGCTTCATAGCCATCGTAGAGCGCTATGACGCCTGGGTTAACCAGCAACGTGCGGAGGTGCTCGATCTCATCTGCAACAACAATCCCATCCCGGATGCCTGGCGACCCCTGGATTCAACCTGCGGCGAGCTTGCGGTGACCGGCGCCGGATAGAGCCCGCCCCGGGCGTGGCGGGCGCAGTCAGCCGGGCAACTGCGCGTCCAGCAACATTTTGAGCACCGCCTGCAGGTCGCGGGCAGGCCACTCCTTTTCCGGGAAGGACAGGCGCGACATCACCGCGCCATCGAGCAACAGGACAAGCCCGTTGGCCAGTACCTCGGGGGATTCCGCCCCCGCCGCTTCAACACACGCCTGCAGCAATCGTCGCGCCTTCATGCGCCCGGAGTGGACCACGTCCAGGCCCGGGTGCCCGGTGCCGCGCAACTCGACCGCGGCGTTGGCGGAGGGACAACCGCAGCTGCCCTTCTCGTATCCCTTGTTGACGATGTGCGCGAACAGCGCCTCGATTTGCGCGCGCGGGTTATCCGGGTACTCGGCGATCACACGGTCCCACTGGGCGAAGTGTTCCGCCTCGTGCCCGGAGAGGTACTCTGCCACCAGTTCATCCTTCGAGGAGAAGTTGCGGTAGAGGCTCATCTTGTTGGTGCCGGCTTCGCAGACGATGGCGTCGACCCCCACGCAGTTGATGCCCTGGTGGTAGAACAGGTCGGAGGCCGCATCGATGATGCGATCGCGTACCCGGGGCTTGGCGTCGGGCTGTTTGTCGGTGCCGCGCTGGCGAGGCGCGGGTGATTCATGCCTGGTCATAAAAATTTCTCTTGACGAAGTATGTGACCGGTCAGTAACATTCATCATACGTTACTGACCAGTAACTCACAACTGATTATTCTTCTGCACCGCCTCGCAGCCCGCCCTACCGGGAGGGAGCTGTCTCGCCGTCCCCACAAGGGATCGCCAGTAACGGCGCGGTGATTAGGGACGCAGTATAGCGCAAGGAGTATCCCCGATGAGACCACCACTGAGGCACCTGACATCACAGCCGGGCTTGCAGGCGACAATGGACTGCCCGCGGGCACGAGCCCTGCAACTGGCCTCCTCCCTGCTGTTCGGCCTGCTCATTATCGCCACGGCAGCCATCATTTCCGGCTGCGGCGTGGACGATGCCCACGCCGCCCCGGGCGCGCCTGCCACGCAGGTGGACGTGGCGGTGGTCACCACGGAACAGGTCACTGACTGGAACAGCTTCACCGGCCATTTCGAGGCGGTCGACAGCGTGGAGCTGCGCCCGCGGGTCAGCGGTTACATCGACGAGGTACACTTCCAGGAAGGCGGCGAGGTGCAGCAGGGCGACGTGCTGTTCGTCATCGACCCACGCCCCTACCAGCTGCAGCTGCAGCGCGCGCAGGCGGACCTCGCCCGGGCCAGATCCCTGCGCAAGCTGGCGAAAACCGACCTCGAGCGCGCCGAAAAGCTGCTGGCGGTAAAGGCGGTCTCCAAGGAAGAGTACGACCAGCGCGCCAGCGGCCTCAGCCAGTACGAAGCCGAATACCAGGCAGCCCTGGCGGCGGTAGACCAGGCGCAGCTCGACCTCGAGTACACCCGCGTGGTGTCGCCCATCTCCGGGCGCGTCTCGCGCGCCGACATCACCCGCGGCAACTACGTCACCGCCGGCAATACCGTGCTCACCACCCTGGTGTCACTGGACCCGATCCACGTCACCTTCGAGGCCGACGAGAACAGCTTCAGCACGCTGCAGGCGCAGATACACAAGGGCACGCTGCCCGGCCCCAACAGCGGCGAGCTACCGGTGTACGTCGGCCTGGCCAACGACGGCGACTTTCCCTATACAGCGCAGCTGACCTTCATCGACAACCGCCTCAACCGCAAGACCGGCACCATCTCCGCCCAGGCGCTGCTGGCCAACCCGGACGGACAATTCACCCCGGGGATGCTGGCGCGGGTGCGCTTGCAGGCCGGCAGGTCCTACCCGGCGGCGGTGATCGATGACGCCGCCATCGGCACCGACCAGGACCGCAAGTACGTGCTGGTGGTGGAAAACGGCCAGGTGCAGTACCGCAGCGTGCAGACCGGCAGCCTGCGCGACGGCCGCCGGGTGATCCGCGACGGCCTGCGCGCCGGCGAGAAGGTGGTCGTCAGCGGCCTGCAGCGGGTGCGCCCCGGCATGCCGGTGGAGGCGAATATCGTCGAGCCCGCGCCGCGCGGCTCCGGCGACATCGCCTTCCGCTTCTAGCCCCCCGTAGGAGCCTGTTACACAGGCGATCGAATCCGCGACGGACCTGATCGCCTGTGTAGACGGACCTGATCGCCTGTGTAACAGGCTCCTACGACGGCAGAATCAAACCGAATCAACCCGGCGGGACATTCTCGCCGCAGGACTTTGCACCGATGAAATTCACCCACTTCTTTATCGAGCGACCAATTTTCGCCGGCGTGCTGTCCGTGCTGATCCTGGTCGCCGGCCTGCTGGCGGCGGGCAAGCTGCCGATCGCCGAATACCCGGAGGTCAGCCCGCCCACCATCGTGGTGCAGGCGCAGTTTCCCGGTGCCAGCCCGGAGGTCATCGCCGAAACCGTAGCCGCCCCGCTGGAGCAGGAGATCACCGGCGTGGAGGACATGATCTACATGAACTCCCGGGCGCAGCAGGACGGATCACTCTCCATCACCGTTGTGTTCGCCCTCGGCGCCGATATCGACCGCGCCCAGGTGCAGGTGCAGAACCGGGTAGCCCAGGCACTGCCGCGGCTGCCGGCGGAGGTGCGCGCGCTGGGCGTCACGGCGCGCAAGAGCTCGCCCGACCTGACCATGGTGGTGCACCTGTTCTCGCCCAACGAGCGCTACGACGGCCTCTACCTGCGCAACTACGCGCTGATCCAGGTGCGCGACGCGCTGGCCCGCCTGCCCGGCGCCGGCGACGTGCGCATCTTCGGCTCCGGCGACTACGCCATGCGCGTCTGGCTGGACCCGCAGAAACTCGCCGCCCGCGGCCTCACCGCCGGTGACGTGATCGCCGCGCTGCGCGAACAGAACGTGCAGGTACCGGCAGGTTCGGTCGGCGGCGCGCCGATGTCCAACGCCATCGATTTCCAGCTCGCCATCAACGCACAGGGCCGCCTGAAGAGCATCGAGCAGTTCGAGGGCATCATCGTCAAGGTCGGAGACAACGGCGAACTCACCCACTTGCGCGACGTCGCCCGGCTGGAACTGGGTGCCGGCGATTACGCCCTGCGCAGCATGCTGGATAACCGTCCCGCGGTGGCACTGCCCGTGTTCCTGCAGCCGGGGGCCAACGCGCTGGAGCTGGCGCAGAACGTCCGCGAGACCATGGCCGAACTGTCCACGCGCTTCCCGGAAGGGGTGGAATACAGCATCGTCTACGACTCCACGGTCTTTGTCAGCGAATCGGTCAAGGCGGTGATCACCACCCTGCTGGAGGCCACGCTGCTGGTGGTCGTGGTGGTGCTGCTGTTCCTGCAGACCTGGCGCGCGGCGCTGATCCCGATCATCGCGGTGCCGGTGTCCATCATCGGCACCCTCGCGGCCCTGCTGTTGTTCGGTTTCTCGATCAATACGCTGACCCTGCTGGGCCTGGTGCTGGCGGTGGGTATCGTCGTCGACGACGCCATCGTGGTGGTGGAGAACGTGGAGCGCGGCATCGAGGACGGTCTCACGCCGCGACAGGCGGCGCACCGCTCCATGGACGAGGTGGCCGGCCCGATCATCGCCATCTCGCTGGTGCTCTGCGCCGTCTTCGTGCCGCCGGCGCTGGTGGGCGGTTTCAACGGCGCGTTCTACCGGCAGTTCGCGCTCTCCATCGCCTTCGCCTCGATTCTCTCCGCATTCAACTCGCTGACCCTGTCGCCGGCGCTCTGCGCCCTGCTGCTGCGGCCGCACGACGCGCAGCCCGACCGTGTGCAGCGCGGTATCGACGCGGCACTGGGCTGGTTTTTCCGGCCCTTCAATCGCCTGTTCGAGCGCGCCGCCAGCGGTTACCGCCGCGGCGTACAGCGGGTGCTGCGCGCCAGCACCGTGTCGCTGCTGGTCTACGCCCTGCTGGTGATCATGGCCGGCGTGGGCTTCAGGTTCACCCCCGAGGGCTTCGTGCCGGAACAGGACAAGGGCTACCTGGTGACCATCGTCGCCCTGCCGCCGGGCTCGTCCATCGAGCGCACCGAACAGGTGGTGCGCGATATCTACGACCTGGCGAAAACCATTCCCGGCATCAAGCACGCGGTGCAGTTCCCGGGGCTGTCGATTAACGGTTTCACCCGCTCCTCCAACAGCGCGATCATCTTCCTGCCGCTGGAACCCTTCGAGGAGCGCGGCGCGGCCGAGTCCGGCCCGGCGCTGGTCGCGGCGCTCAACGGCAAGCTGGCCGGGCTGAAGGATGCCTTCGCCCTGGCCATGGCGGCGCCGCCGATTCGCGGCTTCGGTCCCGCCGGTGGTTTCAAGCTGCAGATCGAGGACCGCACCGCCAGCGGCATCAAGGCCCTGGACGAGATGACCCAGGCGCTGCTGGCACAGGCGCGCCAGCGGCCGGAGATGGTCGGCGTGTACTCGAACTTCGAGATCAACGCGCCGCAACTCTATGCCGACGTCGACCGCGAGAAAGCCAAGCGCATGGGCATCGACCTGAACGACCTGTTCCAGACACTGCAGGCTTATTTGGGCTCTTACTACGTCAACGACTTCAACCAGTTCGGCCGCACCTTCCGCGTGGTGGTGCAGGCGGACCAGCGCTTCCGCAGCGAAGCCGACGACGCGCTGCTGCTGCAAACCCGCAACCAGGCGGGCGAGATGGTGCCGCTGGGCTCAGTGATGACCCTGCAGCAGAGCTACGGGCCCAACCTCGTGCAGCGCTACAACGGGTACCCTTCCGCGGATATCAGCGGCAAGCCTGCTCCGGGTTACAGCTCGGGCCAGGCGCTGGCCGCGCTCGCCGAGGTCGCCGCCGCCACCCTGCCCAACGGTGTCACCTACGACTGGACGGAAATCGCCTACCAGCAGGTCGCGTCCGCCGGCGCGCTCACCTACGTGCTGCCGCTGTGCGTGCTGCTGGTGTTCCTGGTGCTCGCGGCGCAGTACGAGAGCATCAAGCTGCCGCTGGCGGTGATCCTCATCGTGCCCATGTGCCTGCTCAGCGCGGTGCTGGGCCTGATGCTGATGCGCTCGGAGATCAACATCTTCACCCAGGTCGGACTGTTCGTGCTGATCGCGCTGGCGGCGAAGAACGCCATCCTGATCGTCGAGTTCGCCCGCGACCTGCAGGCGCAGGGCCGGACTGTCCTCGAGGCCGCGCTGGAAGCCTGCCGCCTGAGACTGCGACCGATTATCATGACCTCCTTCGCCTTCATCTTCGGCGTGGTGCCGCTGATGACCGCCCACGGGGCCGGCGCGGAGTTGCGCAACGCCCTGGGTATCGCGGTGTTTTTCGGCATGCTGGGGGTAACGCTGTTCGGTATCTTCTTCACGCCGCTGTTCTACGTGGTACTGCAGCGGCTCGGCAGCAGGCGGGCAGCCCGTGAAACCGGCGCGACCCCGACCGGCGCCGGGCTCGGGGTGGAGGGCTGAACGGGGGCAGCGCCGCGCACCCTGTCGAGGCGCGTCGATCGCAGAATTCGCCCCTGATTGATATAGCGCAACGGAACTCCCGTATGGGCCGGTAGGGTATTGCGTAATGTGTCGCCTCGTGTGATTGTTGGCCAGGTATAACAGTACGAGGCTCGCGTGTGTCCTCCAGCAAGCCCACGGGAAGCAAGACCCGCAAACGCCCCGCAAAGGCGAAAAAAAGCGCCAGCAAGCAGGCTGCCGTCGACCGCTGGGAATTCCCCGCGGCCATCGTCGCGATTTTCGACGAGCACCGCTACGCCAACCGCCTGCTGAAGCTGCTACGGACCGAGGCCGGGAAGCTCCGCACCGGCGAAGGGGCCGATCTGGAATGCATGGAAACGATCATGCATTACTTCACCTCCTTCCCCGATCGCTACCACCACCCGAAAGAAGATCTCATCTTCGAGAAAATGGCTGGCCTCGACAGCGAGACCCGCAAGACCATCGCCAGGCTCAAACGCGACCACAAAAAAGCCACCGAGCAGGGCACGGAGCTCCACGGCAGGATACAGGCACTGGGCACCTCGCCGAACAAGGCGCGCGCCAGGGCATTGGCAAAGGCCACCGAAAACTACGCAGACGCCATGCAGGCGCACATGCAACTCGAGGAACAGGCCGTATTCCTGCCGTCGAAAAGCGCCCTGGGCAAGATCGACTGGGAAGAGATCGACGCCGCCATCCCGCCCGTGGAGGACCCGATATTCGGCGACAGGCTGGCGCAGGGCTACGTGCAGCTGATGGATCGCTACCTCAACGAGTTCACCTCCCGGACCAGCAGTGGCCTCATTTCGGCGCGCGCCATCGAGTACCCGTTTGTCTGCTTCGAGCGCGTGAATTACGCCATCGCAAAACTGCGCTACCAGTGCCGCGACCTGCGCTACTCCACCCGCGAATTCGCCGCGGCGCGCCTGGATCACCTGGGTGATCTCTCAGACATCCGCGACGCACGCGACCTGCTGGACTGGATGGTCGAGGGGGCCGAGGCGCACCAGCAGGCCTGGGCAGACGCCGCCGCGGGCTTCCGGGAGACACTGCACGCGATTACGGCGGAAGCCCTGCCGGACAACGGTAATGCACACTTCGGTCCCGTCACGCTGCAGACCGATTCGGAATTGCACGCGTTCCAGGAGAAGCCCTACCAGTCGGCCCCCAACCCGCGGGTCAGCTGGCAGGCCGCGCTCACCAGCCTCGCCTTCCGCATGACCCTGAAACCGATGATGCGGCGCATGAGCCACGGCGATACCACCGCCATCCCCGTGGAGCGCATGCCCGCCCCCGCCACCCCCAAGGGGACCCGCAGGGAAGTCGTCGAGGGACGGAACTTCCACGCCGAGTGGATCATACCGACGGGCCGCAAGACCGGCGGCCGAACCATCCTGCACATCCCGGGCGGCGCATTCGTGTTCCCGGCGAGTAATGGCCACCGCTCGCTTCTCGGCAGGCTGGCGCAGCAAACCCGGTCGAGGGCGTTGCTGGTGCACTACCGCCTGCTGCCGGACTACCCCTTTCCCGCCGGCCTCGAGGATGCCATCGCCGCCTACAAGTACCTGCTGGAAAGCGGTATCTCCCCCGGGGATATCGTGCTTTCCGGGGATTCCGCCGGTGGATGCCTGGCGCTGGCCCTGTTGCTGGCGCTGCGCGACGAGGGCCAGCCCCTGCCGGCAGCCTGCGCGCTGTTCAGCCCGCTGACAGACCTGAGCTTCTCCACCGCCGCCAGGATCACCAACCAGTGGCGCGACCCGATGACGCCAAGGCGCATGCGCAAGATGGAAGCCTATCCGCTCTACGTGGAGGCAAGCCGGGTCAAGGATCCGCTGGTCTCGCCAATCTTTGGCAGTTTCGAAGGGCTGCCGCCGACGATCGCGCTGGTTTCCAGTGGCGAAACCCTGCTCGACGACACCCTGATCGTGGCCAGGAAGGCGCGCTCCCAGGGTGTGGATTTCGAAGTCGAGGTCTGGGAGGGGCTGCCACATGCCTGGCCGATCTTTGCCTTCATTCCCGAGGGAAGGACCGCGACCGAACACGTCAGCGCGTTCTTCAACCGTTACCTCGATGGGCAGGCTGCCGCAGGCAGCGGGAGATGACACATGACAACGCTCCGCCAACTGACGCCCAGTGAATCGCTGTTCATCGGCGGCGAGACCCCCAGCGTCTACCAGCACACCGCCGCACTGGTGATGCTGGACGCCAGCGCGGTACCTGGCTACGGGTTCGACACATTCAGGCGCCACATGGAAAGGCACATTCCGCGGGTGCCCCAGTTCCGCTGGAAACTGCACGAGGTGCCGCTGGCCCTGGACCTCCCGTACTGGGTGGAAGACGCGGATTTCGACCTGGACTACCATATCCGCCGGGTCGCCGTCCCCTCCCCGGGGGACAACCAGGCCCTCTCGGAACTGGTCTCCTGGCTGTACTGCCGCCACCTGGACCGCCGCAAGCCGCTGTGGGAAATCTGGTTCATCGAGGGCTTGTCCGGGGGGCGCTTCGCGTTCCTGCAGAAATTCCATCACTGCATGATGGACGGCCAGGCAGCGACCCGCCTGACCGAGGTCATGTGGGATCTCGAACCCGATGGCGAACTCGCCGCGCTCGCCCCGGAGATCGCCAACGCAACCGCGGGCGAAGTACCGGAACTGTGGCAGCAATCCCTCAACGCCGCGGTGCACCTCTCGCGCATGCCACTGAACATAACCGGCGAGGTATGCGATGCGCTGCGGCACAGCCTCTCGAACTTGCGGCCGGGGAAACCGAAGGGCAAACCCCGCGCGGCAGCCCCGCACACCAGCATCAACGGCAATATCAGCCGCGACCGGGGCCTGGTGTTCAGCTCGCTGCCGCTGGCGGATATCAAGGCTATCAAGCAGCGCTTCGGCGTCACCATCAACGATGCCCTGCTGGCTATCGTGGGTGGCGGCCTGCGCGAATACCTGCTGGCCCGGGAGGGGCTGCCGGAGCAGTCCCTGCGAACTTCCATGGCCGTTTCCCTGCGCACCCGCAGTGACGAAGGATTCAGCAACCGCATCACCACCACCTCGGTAACCCTGGCAACCGACCAGGCGGATCCGCTGGAGCGCCTGCGCACCATCTCGGAGGAGGCGGCAAAGGTGATATCCGTCGCGCACCACGGCGGCAAGGGCGTACTGGAATTCATCCGCCTGTTCCCGCCGCTCATGGTAAACGCGCTGATACATCTCACACCCGCGGACCGGATTCCCGCGTTGATGGGCGTCAACCTGATCGTTTCCAACATCCGTGGCAGCGATCGCCCGATGTACGTGGGCGGCGCGCGCGCCGAGGCCATCTATCCCATGTCCATCATCAGCCCCGGCGGCGGGCTGAACATCACCAGCCTGAGCTACGCGGGGGGCATGCACATGGGCCTGACCATCGCGCCGGAGCTGGTGCCCGAGCCGTGGATGCTGGTGGAACGGATAGAGGCCGCGCTCGGGGAGTACAAGGCGCTCGCGGGCCGGGGGCGGCGCAAGAAAGCCGCCCCGCGCAAGAAGGCCACCGCCAAAGCCCGGCCGAAGGCCCGCCCGAAAACGGCGCGCAAAACCGCCTGAAGGCGAGCGGCGGCCGCCCTCAGCGCTTGACGCTCTTCCTGATGTACTCCGGGGTGTACCAGGACTTGTCCCGGTACGGCAGGAGATAGTTCACCTCGTCGCGATCCAGGGTCAGCCAGCGCGCCATGTAGTGGCCCGAGGGCAGGTCATGGAAGATGTTCGAGTGCTTGACGTAGCATTGTATGTCGTACTGGTACTCCGAGGTGAACAGCCCGACCCGCCAGAGATTGCCGCGGCTGTCGAAGTTTTCCGACAGGGCGAAATTCCAGCTGTCCTCGTCCACGTACCAGCGGCGCTTGCTGTAGGCGTGGCGCTTGCCGGGCGCCAGGTTTGCCTCCACCACCCATACCCGGTGCAGTTCGAAGCGCAGGTAATCGGGATTGAGATGATTGATGGTCAGGCGGCTGTCGAGATCGCCCACTTTCGGGTCGTTGAGCACGTAGTCGTGGAAGGGAATGTAGATCTCCCGCTTGCCCAGCAACTTGTAGGTAAAACGGTCCAGGGCGCCATTGAAGCCCTCATAGTCGTCGATGGTCTGCAGCCCACCGGGTCCATCCGGGTTGTCGTAACCGATCGCCGGCGCCTTGCGCACCCGGCGTGTGTCCGGGCGGTACTGCCAGGCGTTGCGGCTGTTCTTCTTGTAGTCGATAGGCTCCTGCGCCACCGTCACCTCCCCCTTCTGGCGCGGCGGCGCCAGGCGCTCTCCGTAGGCAAAGGAAATGTACTCGCCGACCACGTCCTCGGTGGTGGGGATGGGATTGGCCGGGTTGTTGAAGGGAATGGACTGGGCGTAGTCATTGGCCTCGTGGGCGCGCTCGCCATTGGAAAACACGCCGTAACCCTCGGATATACCGCCCATGGTGGCGTGGCAGTAGTTGGTACGCGTGTTCCACAGCACTTCTTCCGGGCCACCGGGAATCGGGAAGGCGATGCCGCCGGTGTAGTGCCTGATGCCCTCGGCATCGTCGGTCAGTTCCGTGTGGCGCGCGTTCCAGGCGGTCTTGTCGATCATGCGCTGCTGGTAGTTGAAATCCCGGTGCGAGGGGTAGATATCCATGCGGAATGTCGCCGGGTAGCGCTCGAACAACGCGATCTCCCCCTCTGAGAGGTGCTCGCTGTACTGCTTGTAGTTCTGCGCGGTGATCGAGAACAGCGGTTTTTCATCCGCGTAGGGGTTGGGCGGTTTCGACCCCGGGCCGCCGTATTCCAGCCCCGGGGGCACGCCGCGCCACTTGCCGGTCCAGGCGGGAATGCTGCCGTCGGCGTTGCCCGCCACTTCGGCGCCAAAGGGCGTGAGGTCCTCGCCCAGCCGCTGCGCCTGTTCCTCGGAAACCCGGGCCTGCCCCGGGACGGCCACCAGCAGGCAGAGCAGGCCGGCGGAAAATGCTGTTGTCGTCTTCGACATGGAGACCTCCGTCAGAATTTGTACTTCACGCTGAGCGCGATGTTGTCGCGGTCACTGAGCACCGGTTCGTCACGATCGTCATTGCCGAAATAGAACGAGTACTTGGCGGCGAATTGCCAGTGGTCGAGGTAGACGGCGTCCAGGCCGATCGAAGCCCACTTCTGGCCCTCGATCAGGTTGTTCTTCATCGTGCCGGAACCGTAGCCGTCCACGTCGTGGCGGAAGCTGATCGGCACATCCAGGTCCAGGCCGGGCATGAGTGCAAAGTAGCGCAATATGGTGATGAACTGGTAACCCCAGGCGTCGTCGGTGACGATGTAGGGCGTTCCTTTCTTGTCGCCCTCCCCCAGGTTGTTGCTCTGGTAGATCAACTCGCCGGTGAACACGACCTGCCGCGACAGCCAGGGGAAGGCGGTGTAAATGTCGGTCATGCCCAGCACCGCCTGGCGGTAGGTGCCGCGGCTGACATCGCTGACCACCAGTTGCCCCTGGGCGTTGTCGTGCTGTGTGGTATCGATGAACGGGGCGTTGTCCGAGTACGCGAGGTCGGTATACACCAGCGCCTCGCCGACATTGGCGGCAACGCTGAACTGCCAGTAGTCGATGTCCTCCAGGTAGACCTCGCGGGTATAGGAGCCTCCGCCGAAGTCGACGACGATCTGGCTGCCGGGGGAATTGGCGTGAGACCGGGTATAGCCGAAGGAGAAATTGGTGCCGGCGTCGGTCAGGTAGCGCAGGGCGGCGCCCCACTGCCCGCTGCTGGAGGGGTCGTCCGCGCTCACCACCTTGCCGGTGCCCAGCGGACCCAGCAGTACGCGCTGCGCGCCGGGGCCGGTAATGTCCGAGGCGCTGAGGAAACTGCCCACGCCGGGCTGCGTGGTCTTTTCCCACTCCAGCTTGTAATAGGCCTCGGCGTTGAGGTTGTCGGTGAGGCCGAGTTTCAGGTCGATGGCGCCGGTGGGCAGGAAGATCTCCTTGGCCTCCACCCCCGGCGATAGCGCCACCCCCCCGTCGATGGGGTTTTGCATGGTATTCACACCCTGGTAGATAGTGGCCTCGCCCCAGGCGATGACCTGGCGGCCCAGGCGCAGGCTGCCCCTGCGCTCGCCCAGGTCGAACTGGTAATTGATGAATGCCTCCAGCAGGCGCATGCGCTTGCCGTGTTCGTCGACGGTCTTGTCCGGAAAGTCGCCGCGCTTCACGTCGCCGCCATTGGGTATGGCCCCGTTGTAGCTCAGGTAATCCTGCTCTGACAGGTCGGTATTCCGGTTCTCGTAGACGTAGTCGTAGAGTCCGTCAGTGCGCACGAAGAAGGCGAAGTCGCCGTACTCGCCGCCCACTTCCAGGATGAAACTGCCCTTGGCGGAAACCAGCGACCCCTTGTCGAAGTTGTTGTTGCCGTCATTGAGGTTCAGGTAGGGGTCCAGCGGATCGTCTATCGTCTCCTTGTCGCGGGATTCCGTGCGCCATTGCATGGCCGCCGTCAGGGAGGTGTCGACGTTGAACAGCCAGTCGCCCTTCTCGAACGACAATGCCAGGGCGGGCGCTGGCAGCGCGGCCAGGAGTCCTGCGATCGCCAGGGCCAGCGCCCCGCTTTTTTCATGCCTTTGCATTGCTGCCATCTCCTTCTGTGCGGGAGTCACCTGCTCCAGGTGCCGGCTCCGGTTTCACCAGGAAGTACGCCAGCGCGGGCAACAGCCAGAGTGCCCCCACCATGTTCCACAGGAACATGAAGGTGAGCAGGATGCCCATGTCCGCCTGGAACTTGATCGGCGAAAGCGTCCAGGTGATAACGCCCACACCCAGCGCGAAGCCGGTGAAGGCCACCGCCCGCCCTGTGGTGGCCAGCGTCTGGTAATAGGCCTCCTGCATGGGCAGCCCGCGCCTCAGGTACCAGGTGAGGCGGTTGTAGATATAGATACCGTAGTCCACGCCGACGCCGACGCCCAGTGCGACCACCGGCAGCGTGGCCACCTTGATGCCGATCCCGAGCCAGGCCATCAGGGCCATGCACAGCGCCGAGGTGAGGCCCAGCGGAACGATGATGCAGACCGAGCCGACGATGCTGCGAAAGCTCAGGAATACCAGGGCGGCGACCACCCCGTACACCAACACCAGGATCTCCTTCTGCGCCACGGCGATCTCCTCGTTGGTGGCGGCCTCGATACCGGCGTTGCCGGCGGCGAGCTTGAAGTGCACCTTGTCGTTGCCGTACTCGCGCTGGTAGGCCTGCACCGCGTCCACTACCCGCTGCAGGGTGTCGGCGCGGTGATCGTCGAGGAACAGCACCACCAGCGCCAGGCTGCAGTCGCGGTTCATCAGCGCCGGCGGCACGTTGACCACGCCGCCGTCCAGCGCGCGCTGGTCGCGGGACAGGGTCCGCCAGCGCGGGTTGCCCTCGTTCACCGCCATCGCCGTGAGGCGCACCACGTCCGCCATCGAGGCCGCGGACTGCACCCCGGGCACGTTCTCCATGTACCAGTCGAACTGGTCGATGAGATGGAGGTTGGCGTAGCTGGCACAGCCCTGCACCGGGGTTTCCACCATCACCACCAGGATGTCCGTACTCACCGCGTAATTGCGGGTGATGTAGTCGCTGTCGAGGTTGTAGCGCGAATCCGCGCGCAGTTCCGGCGCACCGGCGTCCAGGTCGCCGATCTTCGTGTACTGGCTGCCCGCGATGCCGACAGCGTAACCCGCCGCGGCGAGCAGCAGCGACACCAGGGCGACTCGCGGCGTCGCGCAGCGCGAGACCAGCGCCCACAGCCGGTGGCGGCGGTCCGGGTCCACGCGCATGTGGCGCACGCCCTTCGGGCCGATACCGATAAAGGACATGACCACCGGCAGCAGCACGAGATTGGAAAATATGATGCAGGCCACCCCGATGCTGGCGGCGATGCCCAGTTCCCGGATCACCCCGATATCGATGACCAGCAGCGTGATGAAGCCGATCCCGTCGGAGATCAGGGCCGTCATGCCCGCGATGTACAGGCCGCGGAAGGCCAGCCGGCAGGCCTTGCGCCGGTCGGACTCTCCCTGCAGTTGCAGCGCGATGGCGTTGATCATCTGCACGCCGTGACTGACGCCGATCGCCAGCACGAGGAAGGGCACGAGGATGGAATAGGCGTTGAGGCCAAAGCCGAACAGGTGCAGCAGCCCCAGCTGCCAGACTACCGCGAGCACCGAGCACAGCAAGGGTACCAGCGTGGCGCGCAGGTCGCGGGTGTAGCTATACAACAGCACGCAGGTGATCAGCAGCGTGGCCACGGCGAACAGGAAGATCGCCCCGATCCCCTCCAGCAGGTCGCCGATCAGCTTGGGGAAGCCGATGATGTGGATGCGGATATTGTCAGTCTGGAACCTGTCCCGTATCCGCTTTTCCAGCTCGCGGGAAAACTCCAGGTAATTGAGCTGCTTGCCGGTGGCCGGGTCGGTGTCGTAGATCGGCACGTCGATGATGGAGGACTTGAAGTCGTCCGCCACCATCCTGCCGATCACGCCGGAGCGCTCGAGGTTGGTGCGGAACTGCGCCAGGGATTTTTGCGATCCGTCGTAGTCCGGCGGGATTACCGAGCCCATCTCGAAGCCTTCCTCGGTCACCAGCATCCAGCGCACGTCGGGGCTCCACAGGCTCTTCATCTCGTTGCGGTTGACGCCGGGGATATAGAAGATTTCATCGGCGATCTTGCGCAGGGTGGAGAGGTACTCGTCGCTGAAGATATCCCCGTGCTTGACCGCCACGGCCACCTGCAGGCGGGAACCGGCGGCGCGCAGGTCCTGCATGTGGCTGTTCATGTTCTGGATGAACGGGTGCTTCTGCGGCAGCAGTTTCGCCATGCTGGCGTCGGGCTGCAAATGCCAGGCCTGCCAGGACAGGAAGGCGGTGGCCAGTACGAAGAACGACAGCACCTGCCAGCGCATCCCGAAGATCAGGCGCTCGGGCACGCTGGCGGTGCGCAGGGCGGGGTAGCGCCAGGGCTTTTGCGTCATCGCTGCACACCGCCCGCGGTTTGCGCGCCGGTTACCAGCGCTGCACTGCCACCCTCGCCACTGGCCCAGAACCGGCTATTTCCCAGGGAGACCACGCCGGTCAGCTGGCGCCGCCGGGGTTGTGGCAGGAATTGAAAGGTTTCTCCGTCGTCGCGGCTGAGCAGGACCGCACTGTCGTCGCCGACAAACAGCAGCTCGCCGTCCGCTGTAGCGGTGGCGCCAAACAGGCTCGAGCGGGTGGGTGAATCGAGCGCCTGCCAGGTCAGGCCGCGATCGCCGGAGCGGTAAATCGTCCCGCGCAGGCCATAGGCGAAGACGCTGCCGCTGGCCGGATTCACCAGCACGCCGAAGAAACTGCCGTCGTAGCCGGTGGCCACCGCCTCCCAGTGGGAGCCGCTGTCGCCGGAACGGAACACGTAGCCCCACTCCGAGGCCAGGTACAGGTTGCCACTCCGGTCGCCGGCGACGCCATTGAAGTGCAGGCCTTCCGGGTTGTCCAGCGCCCAGCCACGGTCATCCCACTTGCGGCCACCGTCGCGGGTGTACAGCAGGGTACCGAAGGCGCCGGCGGCCCAGCCGTGGCTCGCGTCGGCAAACCAGATGGACATGAGCGGTGGCGGGTAGACCGGCTCGTGGAGAACCTCACTGGCGACCTCTACCGCGTGCGCTGCCTCCTCCAGCTTCTGTGCCACGGCCGCGGCATCATCGCCCTCCGCCGAGGCAAGCGCTGTGCGCAGGGTTGCTTCTTCCTGCCTGGCACGGGACAGGCTCTCCCGGTTGATACGCGCCTGCTCACTGATACCGTCGCGCTGCAGGGTCCAGTGCACACCGCCGTCATCGCTGGCCAGGATATTGCCGTCGTGCCCGACGGCCCAGCCGCGCCTGTCGTCGAGGAAGAACACCCGGGTCAGCATCACCGCGGTGGGCACCTCCGCCTGGGTCCAGTGGCCGCCGCTGTCTTCGGAGTGCAGGATGTGGCCGCGCTCGCCCACGGCAACCAGCCGGTTTCCCGCGCGGGTGATATCCAGTAACAGCGAGGAGGCCGCCCCGTCGAGCAGCAGGGCGTGTTCGGAGGCAGGGGCGGTTGCGGGCAAAAGCAGGCACATCACCGCGAACGCTGTCGAGCGCAGCGACCGTGCCTTGCCTTCAGTTCGTCGCGACATGGGTGTCGACGCCTCCGGAACCGGTCCGCCTCAAGTTTTCAGCACCGAGCGATTCTCGTCATTGATTCTGGTCAACGGGCCTTACATCGGATGCACCCGCTGGCTGGCGAGCGCCTCCTGGAAGGTTTTACGTCCGAGCATCACACGCTGCAGGACGCGCGCCCCGGCCTCCGGGCTCGCGCGCCGCGTGCGGGCGTGTTGCAGTGCGAGGTTATCCCACAGCAGCAGGTCGTAGGGTTGCCACTGGTGCTCGTATACGTGCGCCGGGGCGTACAGCTCGGCGAACAGGGCGTCGAGTACCCGGGCGCTTTCCCCGGCGGGCAATCCGTGAATGCGCTCCGCGTGTTCTTCGGTAACAAAGAGCACCGGCTGGCCGCTGCGCGGGTGCGGCAGGCACAGCGGCTGGTCCGCGCAGAAGTCCGGCCAGTCGTCGCCGAACTCCTGCGTGGCGGGCAGCCGGTGGCGCACGGTTTTTCCCGCCAGCTGCCGCTGCGTTTCAGGCGCGAGCCGCGCCCAGCTGGCGACCCCGCTGGCAAACGACGTGGTGGTTCCCTGCGGCGGTAATTCCAGCGCGTGCAGGCAGATGGCATCGAAGGGTGAATCGGTGAACGTGAGGTCGCTGTGAAAGCGCAGCGGCGCCTCGCCGATGGCGGAGTCGTTGCTCATCAGGGTGCTGTAACTGCCATCGTCCCCGGCGGCGAGCAACTCGCCAAACCAGCCGGCGATCGTCACCTGCCGCTCTGGCGGCAGGGCGCGCCCGGGCCGGAACAACAGCATATGGTGTTGCTCATAGGCACTGCGCAACAACCGCAACTGCGGTTCGCCGGGTTCGGATTGCAGGTCGAAGTCCTCGACCACAACGCCCATATCCGGGTGCAAGGCGCGAAATCTCATGCTTTATAATCCTTATACTGAGGTATTCATTGTAGCGATTGTCTTGCGCTAATCACCAGTCTACCCTTAGGCCTGCGGTACGCCAGCCAGCAGCGCAAGGAGACTGTAGTCGATGGAAGCCATTCTGGGCCACGCGCTCTCGGTGTTTGCCGGCTTTTTCGCCATCGTGAACCCGATCGCCAATACGCCGGTAATTGTCGGCATGACCGCCGGGCAGACGGAACGCGAGCGCCGGGCGATTGCTTTCAGGGCCCTGGCAACGGCATTCATCATTCTCTTCTTCGCCGTCATCGGTGTGCAGATGCTGATCGCGGGTATCGGCGGGGCCGTCGCGGGTTACCAGCTCGCGGGACACGGCTGAGCACGCCAAGCGCCCGGCATGCTGTTCCCCTGCCTCGCACTTGTCGCCGGCCTGATCCTGCTGGTCTGGAGCGCCGACTGGTTCGTGCAGGGCGCCGCCTCGATCTCGCGGCACCTCAACGTGCCGCCGCTGCTGATCGGCATGGTCATCGTGGGGTTCGGCACCTCGCTGCCGGAGATGACCGTATCAGCGCTGGCAGCCTCCCAGGGCAATCCCGGGCTGGCACTGGGCAATGCCTTTGGCTCGAACATCACCAACATCGCGCTGATCCTGGGCCTGGCGTCCGTGATAAGCCCTATCGCCGTCAGCTCCCGTGTGCTGCGCAAGGAGCTGCCGCTGCTGACACTGGTGACTGCCTTCGCGATCTGGCAGTTGATCGATGGTGAACTGTCACGTTTCGATGCATTTGAATTACTCGCGCTGTTTGTCGCGCTGATGGGTTGGGCTACCTGGCATGGCCTGCGCAATGGCGACGACAGCCTGGGCCGGGAAGTGGAAAAGGAACTGCAGTCCCGCACGCAGCCCCTGCACCGCGCCATTCCCTGGCTGATCATCGCACTGTTGCTGCTTCTGGCGAGTTCCCGCCTGCTGGTCTGGGGCGCAGTGGAAATTGCCCGTGGCCTGGGTGTAAGCGATCTGCTGATCGGCCTGACCGTCGTGGCCATCGGCACTTCGCTCCCCGAACTCGCCTCTTCCCTCGTCGCCGCCCGGCGCGGCGAGCACGACCTGGCGCTGGGAAACGTCCTGGGGTCCAACCTGTTCAACACACTGGCAGTGGTGGGTATTGCGGGGGCGATCCATCCGCTGTCGATCTCGCCTGTCCTCCTGCACCGCGACCTGCCGGTAATGGCGTTGCTGACGCTGTCGCTGTTCCTCATCGGCTATGGCTTTCGCGGTCCCGGCCTGATCAACCGGGTGGAAGGCGCGGCGCTGCTCGTCATTTACCTGTCCTATACGCTGTTTCTCGTTTTCTCCGCGGCGAACGCTGGAACCTGAACAGGCCGGCCATCCGAAACCCGCACGAAATGGCCAACCGGCCACAAAATTAGCGCCGGAGGCTGGCGCTATTGATCGGGCTGAACCATAGTTGAAAGCAGTAGGCTGTCCCGATACACCCGAAGTCCGTCGGTGAATCCATGAGTAAGGTGATTCGCTTCGGCGACTGGCAGTTCTGCCCGGAGAGTCGTTCCCTGACCCGGTCCGGAGAGACCACCCAGCTGGAACCTCTGGTCGCTGGCCTGCTGGCCTGCTTTCTCGCCCATCCCGGTGAAGTGCTCAGCCACGACCAACTGGTCGACGAGGTTTGGGACGGGCGCGCGGTTTCCGACGAGGCCGTGCGCCGGGCCGTCAGCAGTCTGCGACACGCCCTCAGCAGCGATGAGTCCGAGAGGCCGATACGTACCCTGCACAAGCGCGGCTACCTCGCCACCTTCACCCCGGCCCCGCCAGAACACGCCGTCCACTTACCGCCATCGCCCCCGGCAAGCGCGCACAATGGCGACCGCCGCCCGGCCTGGTTGCTGGTACTCACCATGGCCCTGCTGGCCGCGGTCGCCTGGTGGTGGCTGCAGCGGGCGACACCGGCCGAGCCGGTGCCGGCGCAACCGCAACCCCATACGCTGGCGGTGCTTCCGTTTGTCGACATGAGCCCCGGCGGGGACAGCCAGTATTTCTCGGACGGCCTCGCCGACGAGTTGCGCGGCAGGCTGGCCAGGGTGAATTCCCTGCGGGTGACCGCGCGGGGCTCCTCGTTCCAGTTCCGCGATGCGCAGCCCGATCCCCGCGAAGTGGGCAAGGCGCTGGGCGTTGCCTACCTGCTCGAAGGCAGCGTGCGGCGCGAGGGCGACCGGGTGAGGATCACGGTCAGCCTGGTCGACGCCAAAGACGGCTTCCAGCTGTGGACCGAGCACTACGAGCGCACACTCGCCGATTTTTTCGCCGTCCAGGAGGACATCGCCACACAGGTTACCCGCACGCTGCGGCTGGTACTCGTTGACGCCGACGCACCGGGGCGCGAGACCAGCAATACCGAGGCGCTGCTCGCCTACCTGCGGGGGAGAGCCCTGCTGGCCTCCTGGGGAGAGCAGGACGCCATCGAGGCGGCACACCAGTTCGAGCGGGCGATTTCACTGGACCCCGGATACGCTGCAGCCTATGCACAGCTGTCGGAGGCCAAAATGATCGTCGCCTCCAATCGCGGCGAGCTGCCCAAGGAAGAAGAATCGGCCATCGAGGACCTGGTGTCACAGGCGCTTGCGATTGACCCCGATCTCGCCGAGGCCTACGTGGCGCGGGCCGCGGTGATCAAGGACTATTCAGTCGAGCAGTGGGAAGCGGACCTGCGCCACGCGATCGAGCTGAACCCCAGTTACAGTCCGGCCTACGAAGTACTGGCGCTCGGCATGGCCGAGCAGGACCGGTTCGACGAGGCATTCCGCCTGATCGACCAGGCGATCGCCCTGGACCCGCTGCGGGCGCGCAACACCCACGCCAAGGCCATGCTGCACTTCTGGCAGGGACACCTCGAGGAAGCCGAAGCACTGGAAAATGCGACCCTGCGCCTGCAGCCCGACTATTACTACGCGCACATGCGGCTGGGGTATATCAACCTGTTCCGCGGGGACTTCGCCGAGGCGGTTTACCACCTGCACAGGACGCTCGCCGCGTCGCCGCGCAGCCCGTTCCTGCACGACCGCCTGGCCAGCGCGCTCCTCGCCGCGGGCGATCTTGACAGTGCCCGGGAGGAAATCCCACACGGTAGCAAACAGCTTATCCCGTTACTGCTGGCCCAGTTCAACGGCGATTACCCCGTCCCCGACGCCATGCTCGAGGGCAGCCTGGGGAGTTTCTACCCGCGCTGGATGCTGTCCGACGTGACCCTTGCCGGCGCCCTGGCCAGCGGGAACCACGCGCACGCCTGGGCTTTGTTCCAGAAGAATATCGACGCCAACATCCGCTTCCACGCACACGAGGACCCTGTCGAACAACGGGTGGTCGAGCTCTACGCCGCCCTGCTGGAGTGGCTGGTGAAGGGCGACAGCGGCTCGCTCGCCCGGGCCCGGAGCCTGCGGCAGGCGCTGTCGACCCTGCAGGTACCGCACCCGAGCCACGATGCCGTGCTGCTCGAAAGCAGCAGGGCGGTTGCCGCCGCAACCCTGGGCGACCGCGGCCAGGCGCTCGACTCGCTACGCGCACTGCTGGGTTCCGGCCACAGCGAACGCTGGTGGTGGGTGCGCACGCATCCCGCATTCAGGGAGTTAAGGGAAGATCCGGAGTTTCGCACCCTGCTGGCGGCCAACGAGGCCCACGCGCAACAACAGGCTGCGCTACTTGAACAGATGCGCGCCGACGGCCGCATGCCCGCAGCGGGAGAGCACGCGTCCCGGTGAGGGCAGCGCCAGGCAACGAAAAAGCCGCTCCCCCAGGGGGAGCGGAGAAAGCACACCTCGCGGTGTGACAGGGGTTCCCAGCGAGCCCTTGCTGTCGCGGTCAGCGGCCGGCCACCTGCTCGTCCGTGGGCACGTCGCGACCGGTCCGGGCGAGGTGCATGTGCTGCAACTCGAGGTTGCCGACGCTTTCCACCGCCCGGTCCATGGCGTTGTCGTAACAGGCGCGATGGTCCATTTGCATCCTGAGGTTGCCGTTGCGCTCGTGCGGCAGGCAGACAGTATCCGCTGCGGCCTCGATCCGGTTATACAGCGTGGCCACCCCCGACTCGCGGGCCAGGTTCAGGTCGGCGTAGGTCACCACGATATGCCGCACCGACCTCGAACCGTGTATCTGCGGCACCCCCGGTGCCGCCACGGCGCTGGACTTCACCGTGGTCTCCTCCATCGCCTGCGGACCGGCTGTTGCCCGCTCGGCTGCCTGGACGCCCAGGCTCAGTACTGCAATCGCGGCGCCCCATGCCAGGTGCCGGACGTATTTCGTCTGTTTTATCCTGTCCATGATCTCTCTCCTTCTACTGTTCCATTGGCCCCGGGTGCGCGGTGAGCGGCCGGGCCGCCGCGCCGGCATCCGTGGGGTGAGAGAACCACAGGTGTTGGCGGGATGCCGGAGGAGGACGTGATTTCCCTGTTATGATTTTGTGAGTGGCAGGAGAATCAATGAGTTACCGTAGAAGTGTTCGCAGGGCTGCGTAGCAAAACATCTGCCGCGCAGCGAACCGGACTATACTGCTGGACGGCGGGGCCGCAGTTCCGCAATCCCAGAATCGGACAACAGAACGGACTCCATGAAAGCCGCGCTCATCGCCCTGCTGGTCCTCCTCACAGCCTTGCCAGCCTATGCTGAAGACCTGGTGGCGAGCTTCGCTATCTGCAAAGAAGAGAAAAAGGCGCTCGCTTCACTGCAGCAGCAGCTGCAGGCCTACCGGACCATCACCGGAAAAATCGACGCGGTAATCGAAGGCACCGCCCCCGGCGACCTCACCGCCCAGGCCCTGGGGGCGCTGCTCTCGGGCAACGATGGCGAAACCGCGCCGGGTACCTGGCCCGCAGAAACTCGCTGCAGCAAGATTGCCGACGAGTACCAGAAGTCCCGTCAGGCGCTGGACTGGGAAAAGCAGCAGCTTGCCAGGTTGCGCAAACAGTACTGGTCGGGAGTCCCGGAGAGTGCGCGCCAGTCCCTGCTGTTCCTGTGGAATTCCCGAGCATATCTCGCGAGCAATGAGCGCGCGCTGCCAACGGCCGGCAGTGGCGTGGCCGGTGCCGACGTGGCGGAGCTCGCCGCCGCCTGGGACGCCCAGCTGAGGCGGCAGCGCCTGGCGTTCCTGGAACTGCTGCCGGGGCTCGCGGGCGAAATCGACGCCGGGAAAATCCAGGGATGGCTGGAACACTGGCACGACGCACTCGACACAGTCGGCCAAATGGAGCCGCCGCCTGCTTCGCTGCTGGGCCAGTTGCCGGCGGAAACACGCGCGGCACTGGAGCGCCACTTCATGCTCGCGCAACTGGACGCGATGTCGATCGCCGAATCCTTCGATACCGTTCGCGGCTGGCTCTGGCAGCAATACCGCCCCGGGTTCAAGCGCGCGACCGCGGCGGGGCCCGGCAGGGTCGGCCTGCTGTACGACGAGGCCCGGGCCGTGCGCAACCTGTTCCACTGGTTCTACGCGGACGCGGCGACCGGCAGCGGGAAAAGCCTCGACGGGAGCAGCACGCTGGCCAGTCGCTTTTACCAGGGGTTCGAGTACCTTGTCGGCTTGCTCGGCTTTGTCGCACTGGCCCTGCTGGCAAAACGCCTGAAGGCACCGGCGGTCACCCTGCAGGGGCATTTCGCCCGCCACTTCCGCGGCAACCGCGCGCGCGCGCAGATCGTGCGGTTCACTTCCGGCATCCCCGAGCTGCTGCCCTGGATTGTCGGCTGGTTCGGCCTCGGCGTGCTGGAGTACCTGTTCCGGCACCACCATCTTCCGCTGATGATCCCGCTGTTGCCCTTCGCACGGCTCTACGTCGTCTACGGCTTGCTCTGCCTGGTGGGGGAGTGGTTCCTGCACCGGATCGCGGATCTGGCCGGCAGCTACCTGAGCGGCGAACAACAGGAGAAGATGGCCCACCGCGCGCGGCGCTTCGCGCGCATCGTCATACTCCCCTGGCTGCTGAAGGATCTTGTGGCCCTCACACTGGGTCCGTCGCTGACACTGGAGATCCTCGACTGGCTGACCATCGCGGCCGCGCTGGCGGCACTGGGCCTGCTGCTCAAGCCCTGGCAGAAGGAATTCATAAAAGCCCTGCAGGCCTTCATCCCGGAGTCCTGGGACCCGTTGTGCGAGCGTGTCTTCGGCGGGCGCAGCTTCGTCGTTTTCGCGCCGCTGGCGGCGCCCGTCGCACTCATGGCCATGCTGCTGTTCTTCCTGCACAAGGGCCTGGTGGATTTCGACTGGTATCGCAAGCTGATGGCGCGCAGCTTCAAGCTGCGCTCGATGGCCTCCGAGGAGGAGGCCATCGAGTCCGACGCCGCCGCACTGGCCGAGTACCGCCGCTGGTTCGACGACACGGTGGAAGATACCCCGCTGCCGTTTATCGGCATCGACGCGGCGCAACGCCTGCAGCGGCACCTCTCGACATGGCTGGCCGAGACCACCGAGGAGAACTCCCTGCTGATCAGCGGCGAGCGCGGCTCCGGCAAGACTACCCTGCTGGGCAAAGCGCGCGACTGGCTGGCCGGCCAGGAGAACCCACCGGAGGTACATCACCTGCAGGTACCCGCCAAGACCGCTGATCCCGCGGCAGTCGCCGCGCTGCTGGAGCCGGTGCTGGGAGTGACACTGGCGGAGGGCCCGGCGCAACTGGTCCGGTCCGACCAGACCCGGCAGCCCACGGTGCTGATCCTCGATAACGCGCAGAACTTCTTCCTGCGCGAGGTCGGCGGGCTCAACGGCTGGGAGTTCCTGCTCAGCCTCACCCGCGCGCGGCTGCACAACCTGTATTGGATCGTGGTGATGAACAACCAGAGCTGGGCCTATGTCGCCAACGTATTCGGCCGGGATTACCAGTTCAACAGCCAGTTGCAGACCCGCGCCTGGAGCCAGAACGATATACGCTCGCTGATCCTGTCCCGCAACCAGCTCAGCGGTTGCCACATCCGTTATGACAGCATCCTGCTCTCCACCCGCGGGCCCGAGGCGGGCAATATCCGCAATGCGGAGCAGCTGTATTTCAGCCTGCTGTGGGACGCCTGCCGCGGCAACCCGCTGCTGGCCCTGGACTTGTGGATGACCTCGGTGACCGTCAACGGCAACTCGGTGACCGTCGGCTTGCCGGCGGAGGTCGCCGCCGGCGACCTGGAACGCCTGGGCGAAGACCTGCACTTCGTCTACGCAGCGCTGGTCATGCATGAAAACATGACCAGCGATGAGCTCGTCAAAACGACCGCGATGCCCGAGAGCCTGGTGCGCGCGGCGTTGAAAATCGCCTTCGATGTCGGTTTCGTAGAGCGCTCGGTCAACCGCCGCTACCGCGTGGTGCCCCTGTGGTATCCCGCGCTCACCCGGCTACTGGCAAGGAAGAACCTGTTGCATGAATGACAACGGCAATGACCTGGTCGATCAATTCGGCGTGATAGCGAACCTGTTCGACGCCGGCACGCTGCTGTTGCTGCTGGTGGGCATTCTCGCCATCTGGCTGGCCAACTGGGGCGTGCGCCGCTTCTGCGAATCCATGATGCGGCGCATGCCCTCGCGGCGCTTCGTCATCCTGCAGCTGTCCACACTGGTCACCTTCATTCTCTACATCGGCGGCACCGCGGTACTGATCGTCGGGGTCGTTCGGCCGCCGCGTGAATTCCTCATTGCGGTCGGCGGCTCGGTCGCGGTTGCCGTGGGCTTCGCGCTCAAGGACGTGGCAGCCTCGCTGGTCTCGGGCATCATGCTGCTGTTCGACCGGCCCTTCCAGGTTGGCGACAGGGTCTCTTTCGGCGATGTCTACGGCACCATCACCGCGATCACCCTGCGCTCCGTGCGCCTGCAAACCCTCGATGACAACACGGTAACGATTCCCAACTCGCGCTTCATCACCGACGTCGTCGCCTCGGGAAACATGGGCGCCATGGACATGATGGTCACCGCGGACTTTCACCTGGCGCTGGATGCGGACATCGACCGGGCCCGCGACATCGTGCGCCAGGTCATCGTCACCAGCCGTTTCGCCTACTTGAAAAAGCCGGTCACCTTCTCCGTCGAGGAGGTGGCGCTGGCCGAGCGGCTCGCCATACGCATGCGGGCAAAGGCTTACGTTCTCGACGTAAACCACGAAAAGGCCTTCAAGAGCGACGTCACCTGCCGCGCCTCCCGGCTGTTTCTCGAGGCCGGCATCGCCCGGCCGGAGCGTTCCTGACACCCCTCCACAAGCCCGCTTAAATTTCCTAAACTGTTCAGGGTTCAACCCACTCGAACAGGCTGCACCGCAGGTGCCGGTGCTGCCGGGGAGGATGGCATGTTGCTGCGGGACCGAAACCACCCGGACGGATTCCAGTCGGCCAGCCCGGCGCCGGCCGCACGAGCGGCGCCGCCGTCGGCGCTCGCCGATCTGGTCGCCCTCGCCGACGTCCGCTTCAACGGCGACCGGGCCTGGGACATGCAGGTCTACGACGCCAATGCCTACCAGCGAATCCTGCACAGCGGCTCACTGGGCCTGGGCGAAGGTTTCATGGCGGGCGAATGGGAGGCGGAACGCATCGACGAGTTGATCAGCCGGCTGCTGCGGGCCGACATCGACAACCGCCTGGAACACTCGCTGCGCCTGCGGCTGATTGTCACCGCCATCGGCAGTTACCTGCGCAATCTCCTGAGCAATCGCCAGACCAGGCGTCGCGCCCATGTGGTGGGCGAGCGCCACTACGATATTGGCAACGATATCTACCGGGCGATGCTCGACCCCACGCTCTCCTACAGCTGCGCCTACTGGGCCGGCGCCGATAATCTCGCCGATGCACAGATCGCCAAGCTCGACCTCATCTGCCGCAAGCTGCAGTTGCAGCCGGGCGAAACCCTGCTGGACATCGGCTGCGGGTGGGGCGGCCTGGCCGAGTACGCAGCTCGAAACTACGGTGTCAGGGTCACCGGCATCACGGTTTCAAAAGAGCAGGCCGCGCTTGCGCGCGAGCGCCTCGCCGGCCTGCCGGTCGAGATCGAAATCATGGACTACCGCGCCCTGCAGGGACGCTTCGACAAGGTGGTGTCGGTGGGCATGTTCGAGCACGTGGGCCCGAAAAACTACCGCACCTACTTCGGCAAGGTGCGGGAGCTGATGAGCCCGTCCGGGCTGTTCCTGCTGCACACTATCGGCGAGTTCCAGACCACCACCCGCGACGACCCCTGGATAGACCGCTACATCTTCCCCAACGGCAAGCTGCCCTCCGCCAGGCGCGTGACCAAGGCATTCGAGGGGCTCTTCACCCTGCAGGACTGGCACAACTTCGGCCCGGACTACGACCTCACCCTGATGGCCTGGTGGGCGAATTTCGACCGCGCCTGGGGCGAGCTCCGGCACGCCTACGACGAGCGTTTCTACCGCATGTGGAAGTACTACCTGCAGTGCTGCGCCGGGTTTTTCCGCTCCGGTCGCGGCCAGCTTTGGCAGATGGTGTTCAGCGGCAGCGAACTCGCGGAAACCTACCGCTCACTCCGCTGACCCCCGTAGGAGCCTGCTACGCAGGCGATCGCGCGCAGCGCGCGCCCCAAAGGACGGGCAGGAGGAATCAGGCCGCCGGCGCCCTGCCGGCAAACTCGAAGCAGGGACGATAGGTCGCGGCGTCCAGCTTCATCCTGCCCTCGGCGACGAAGCCCTCCAGCAGTTCGCCCAGCGCCGCGACAAGGTCCGCCTCGCCGCTCAGCCGGTAGGGGCCGTGGGCCTCGACCTGGCGCACGCCGAACTCCTTGACGTTGCCCGCCACGAGACCTGAAAAGGCGCGGCGCAACTCGGCGATCAACTGGTGCACCGGCTGGTCGCGATGCAATTGCAGCGCGGCCATGTTCTCGTGGGTCGGCTCGAAGGGCTGCTGCAACGCCTCGCTGATCGCGATACCCCAGTTGAAGCCAAAGGACTCGCTGTGCCGCACCCGGTAGTCGCGCACCTCGCGCAGGCCGCGCTTCACCCGGCGGGCCACGGCCGCGGGACTGCCATCGATGATCTCGTAGTGCTCAGCGACCTCCTCGCCCAGCGTATCGCGCAGGAAGCGGTCGATACGCTGGAAATAGGCCTCGCTGCCGGCGGGCGCCGCCAGGATCAGCGGCAGCGGCAGGTCCGCGTTGGCCGGGTGCATCTTCACGCCGAGCAGGTAGAAAATTTCCTCCGCCGTACCCAGGCCGCCGGGAAAGATCACCACCGCGTGCGCCAGGCGCACGAAAGCTTCCAGGCGCTTCTCGATATCGGGCAGGATCACCAGCTCGTTGACCAGCGCGTTGGGGGGTTCGACGGCGATGATGCCGGGCTCGGAGATACCCACGTAGCGGCACTCGGTATTCATCTGCTTGCCGTGGCCGACAGCGGCGCCTTTCATCGGCCCTTTCATGGCGCCCGCGCCGCAGCCGGTGGCGATGTCCATGCCGCGCAGGCCGAGTTGGTAGCCGACCTCCTTGCAATACTCGTACTCCACCGGGGAAATGGAGTGCCCTCCCCAGCAGACCACCAGCCGCGGCGCGGTGCCGCTGGTGATCACCCCCGCGTTGCGCAGGATGCGAAACACCGCGTCCGTGATGCCGGGCCCCGAGGCCAGGTCGAACTGCCGCCACTCCACCAGCTTGTGGTGGGTGAACACGACGTCGCGCAACACGGCGAACAGCAGCGCGCGTATGCCTTCGATCATCCTGCCATCCACGAAGGCCTCGGCGGGTGCGTTTTTCAGCTCCAGCTTCAGGCCCCGCGGCTCCGGCACCACCAGGATCTCGAAATCGTCATAGCGCGCGTAAATCTCGCGGGCGTCGTCGACGTCGCCCCCGGTGTTGAGCACCGCCAGCGCGCAGCGCCGGAACAACTCGTGTACCTCGAGGTTGGCCTCGGCCAGGCTGGCCATTTCATGTTCGGAGAGCAGGTCGAGACTGCGGCGGGGTCGCACCGAGGCGAAGGGAATCTTGGTTTGCATGCTGCCAATATAGTGGAAAGTCCGCCGCGCACAAGCGGCATTTGCGGCAATCCGGAGTTGCCCGGAATACCGGGGTCTGGCCCCCGATTTGGAAAACACCCGGCGATGCGACACAATGGAATTCACTTGGGGGAGGCTATCCACGCAGGGGGGACAAGGTGCCAACGCTAGCAACGTTGGATTATGCGGTTATCGCTGCATATGTCGTCACCGTCATCGCGCTGTGCGCGATGGTGACAAAAAAATCACCCGATACCGACGAGCTCTTCCTGGCCGGACGCAGTCTCGGGCCGGGGGTGATCGGACTCTCCCTGTTCGCCTCCAATATCTCCTCCACCACCCTGATCGGCCTGCCCGGCGCCGCCTGGGAGCACGGCATCTCCGTCGCCAATTACGAGTGGATGGCGGCCCTGGTCCTGCTGTTCGCCGCGGTCTTCGTGCTGCCGGTATTCATCGGCAAGCGCATCACCACGGTACCGGAAATTCTCGAGCGCCGCTTCGACGCGCGCCTGCGCAAATACCTCTCCGCCGTCTCCCTGTTCCTGAGCATCGTGCTGGATACCGCGGGCAGCCTGTACGCGGGCGCTCTCGTGCTCATGCTGTTCTTCCCCGGGCTCAGCCTGGGCATGACCTGTGCGGCAATGGCTTTCTTCGCCGGCCTGTATACCGCCGCGGGCGGCCTGCGGGCGGTGGTATACACAGACGTGTTACAGGCGGTCGTCCTGATCGCCGGCTCGCTGGTACTCTCGCTGCTGGTCTTCGGGCAGTTCGACTACAGCTGGTCGAACGTCACCGCCGCGGTCGCCCCCGACCACATGTCGCTGCTACGCCCCATGGACGATCCCGCCCTGCCCTGGCTGGGAACCCTGGTGGGCCTGCCGCTGCTGGGCTTTTACTACTGGACAATGAACCAGTACGTCGCCCAGCGCCTGCTCGGCGCCCGCGACATCGAGGCTGCGGCCAGGGGTTCGATGATTGCCGCGGCGCTCAAGCTGCTGCCGCTGTTCCTGATGGTGATGCCAGGCGCCATGGCGACCGCGCTGCTGCCGGACCTCGATCGCGCGGATACCGTCTTTCCCCGGCTGATCGCCGAGTACGCCCCGGTGGGGCTGGCCGGCCTGATGCTTGCCGGACTGATGGCGGCGATCATGTCCAGCGTCGACTCCACGCTGAACTCCGCCTCCACCCTGCTGATGGTGGATTTCGTACAGCCGCGCATGCCGGATATCAGCACACGGAGACTGGCCAGCCTGGGCAGGGCCAGCACCATCGTGCTAATGGTATTCGCCGCCCTGTGGGCGCCGGCCATCGACCGCTTTCCCGGTCTATTCGCCTATTTGCAGCAAACCTTTGCCTATGTGACGCCGCCGCTGGTTGCCGTGTTCGCCGTCGGATTCTGCAACAAGACAGTGGGCGCTCGCGCCGCGCTGGGCGGACTGGCACTGGGACACTGTTGCTCGGCGCTGGCATTCGTCGCCGCACAGTCCGGCTGGCTCGGGCTTCACTTCACCATCGTCGCCGGTGTGCTGTTCGCGCTGACAGCGGTGTTCATACTGTTTTTGCAACAGCTTCCCGGCTTTACCGCCGCAGCCCCCCGGCAATACGACACCGTCTCGCGACGCGAGACCCGCAACTTGCCGGCGCGACTGAAACTCGGAGTGGCGGGCCTGGCTGCACTCACGCTGCTGATCGTCGCGATATTCCGGTGAACGTAAAATCCCCGCCCGGTAGTTGATTGAAGTAAAAACCCCTGGAAAACACGGGCAAAACCGCGTTTTCGCAAGCGTCGAATCCGCGCGCCGGCAGAAACCTTAGAAATCGTCCGCAATTTTTGCTTTAATGAATTCACGAACGCTGTTTTCACTATGCACTTCGGTGCCTGTGCTGTTTATCTCCGCAGTACTTCTGCGCGTGCCGATCTCGCTGTAAAGCAACCGATACCGAACCTGAACAACAGGAGGGCGAATGCTGTTAGCGACAGACCTGGACGGAACTTTTCTCGGCGGCGATCCCGAAAGCCGTACTACCCTGTACCAGCTGATCGCATCCCACCCGGAGATCGACCTGATCTTCGTCACCGGCCTCGGTATCGAGTCGGTGATTCCGTTGCTCTCCGACCCGATGATTCCGCAGCCGAAGTACATAATCTGTGACGTCGGGTGCACGGTCATCGACGCGCAGACGCTGCAACCGCTGCACCCCCTGCAATCACAGATCGACCGCCGCTGGCCGGGAGAGCACGCCGTCGAGGAGGCGCTGGGGGCATTCAAGGATATCCAGCGTCAGGAGGTTCCCCAGGAACGCCGCTGCTCGTATTTCTGCGCCCCCGAGGCGATCACCCAGGAGCTGCTTGCGGCGGTGGAACAACTGGGCTGCGACCTGTTGTACTCCTCGGGCGAATACCTGGACATACTGCCGCGCGGCGTCAACAAGGGCCGCACCCTCACCGCCCTGGTCGAGTACCTCGGCATCGATCCGGAGCGCGTGCTGGTCGCCGGCGATTCACTCAACGACCTGTCCATGTACCAGCAGGCTTTCAACGGCGTCTGCGTCGGCCAGTCCGAGCCCGACCTGCTGCAGGCCACTGAGGGCATCTCCAGGGTATACCACGCCCGGGCGCCGGGCTGCGGCGGCATTCTCGAGGCGATCAGCTATTTTTCCTACCTCGGCCCGGCGGGCATCGACGGCGAGGTTCGCGACAGCTACGACTCTGGCAAGGCGGACCTGGTCATCGTCTACCACCGCCTGCCCTACGAGGAATTCCTCGAGGACGGCAAGGTCCAGCGGCGCCGGCCGAAGTCGCCCAACGGTATCATCCCCACCCTGCTGAGTTTCTTCGCCGAGGGCCGTTCCGGTTCCTGGGTCGCCTGGTCCCAGTACGAGAATGCCCGGGGCAAGTTCGAGGTGCACACCTCGGTGGACGCGGAAAACTACCCCAACCTGGTGGCCGCGCGCGTCCAGTTGAGTGCCGAGGATGTGGAAATCTTCTACAAGCGCTTCTCCAAGGAGGCGTTCTGGCCCACCCTGCACACTTTCTGGGAGCGCGCCTCGTTTCGCGAGGACCACTGGGAAGTGTTCCAGAAAGTGAACCGCATGTTTGCCGAGCGCACGGCGGCCGAAGCCGCCGAGGGCGCGACGGTCTGGATTCACGACTACAACCTCTGGATGGTGCCGGCCTTCCTGCGGGAGTTGCGCCCGGACCTGACCATCGCCTTTTTCCACCACACCTACTTCCCCTCCGCCGACGTCTTCAACGTGTTGCCCTGGCGCCGGGCAATCGTCGGCAGCCTGCTGCAGTGCGATTACATCGGCTTCCACATTCCCCGGCAGGCGGAGAATTTCGTCGACGTGGCGCGCGGGGTAATGCCCGTGGAAGTCGTCGAGCGGGTCAACTGCGCGCCGCGCTTCCTCACCTACGGCTGCGCGGTGGGCCTGGACGAGATGACCACGCGCATCAAGGTCAATGACCGCTACATCGGCCTCGGCGCGCACCCGGTGGGGCTGGACCTGAACCGCGTCCGCGCCGTGCTGGAGGACCCCGCCGCGCAACAGCGCATGGCGCAGCTGCGCGAGCAAATCGAGGGCGTCCGGCTGGTCCTGTCCGTCGAGCGGCTGGACTTTACCAAGGGCATCCTGGAAAAACTGGACGCCTTCGAGACGCTGCTCGCCGAATTTCCCGAGCTGGTCGAGAAGGTCACGCTGGTGGTGGTTTGCGTGCCCGCGGCCAGCGGCATGACGATTTACGACGAGTTGCAGGTGCAGATCGAGCAGACCGTCGGCCGGATCAACGGCCGCTTCGCCCGGGTCGGCTGGACGCCGGTACAGTTCTTCTTCCGCGCCCTGCCCTTCGAGGAACTGGTCGCCTACTACGCCATGGCGGATGTCATGTGGATTACCCCGTTGCGCGACGGCCTCAACCTCGTCGCCAAGGAATATGTCGCCACCCAGGGTATGACCGAAGGCAGCGGCGTACTGGTACTTTCGGAGTTCGCCGGCGCCGCCGCGGAGCTGCGCGGCGCCTTGCTTACCAACCCGCACGACCCGCGCGAACTGGTGGACACCTGCCATTTCGCGCTGTCGATGAGCCGATCGGAAGCGCGCGGCCGCATTGCCGAGGGCTTCGACTCCCTGCGCCACTACGACATCGACTACTGGGCAAAGGATTTTCTCGACAGCGTCGAACGCTACAGGACCAGCCCCTCTACCGCGGGCGAAACCGCCGAGGTAGTCGCGGGCGAGCACGGCGCAGAGGTGGCCTAGCCACAACTTCCAGATCCGAACGACTCGAGGCCACGCGCGAAACAGGGGGACGCCATGCCGTTGCGTAATACGATCCAGCTGATCTGCTATCCCAACCGGATCGGCAGCAACCTGTCAGACCTTTACGACGCGCTGGAAGGGCACTTTGCCGGCGCGCTGGGCGGCGTACACATCCTGCCCTTCTACCCCTCCAATGCCGATGGCGGGTTTTCCCCGCTCACCCACGCCGAGGTCGACCCCGCCTACGGCAGCTGGGCGGATATCGAGCGAATCACGGAAAAATACGACCTGTGCGCCGACCTCACCGTCAACCATATCTCCGACGAGTCCGCGGAATTCCAGCATTTCATCCAACACGGTTTCGAGTCGGAGTATGCGGAACTGTTCGTCGACGTCGACAGCTTCGGCGAGATCAGCCACGACGACATGGCCAAGATCCACATCCGCAAGGAAAAGGAGCCGTTCCGGGAAGTGCAGTTCGCCAACGGCGGGAAGGCGCGGGTCTGGTGCACCTTCACCGAGCGGCAGATCGACCTCAACTACAACTCGGACCTCACCTACCACCTGATGGAGAGCTACATCCGCGAGCTCACCTCCCACGGCGTGAAGTTGCTGCGCCTGGACGCCTTCGGCTACACCACCAAGTCGATCGGCACCAGTTGCTTCCTGGTGGAACCGCAGGTCTATCGCAACCTTGAGTGGATCAACGAGGTGGCCTTCAAGTACGGCGCGGAATGCCTGCCGGAGGTACACGACCACACCAGCTACCAGTACGCGATCAGCCGGCGGAACATGCACCCCTACGGCTTCGCACTGCCGCCGCTGCTGCTGTACTCCCTGCTCGACGCCAACAGCGTCTACCTGAAAAACTGGCTGCGCATGTGCCCGCGCAACCAGGTCACCGTGCTCGATACCCACGACGGCATCTGCATACCCGACGTGGAGGGCGTGCTGCCCGACGACAAGATACGCATCCTCATCGACAATATCGACGCGCGCAGCGCCGACCCCATCCTGCGCCGCTCCGCCGCCAACATCCACAGCGTCGGCGCGATCTACCAGCTTACCTGCACCTTCTACGACGCGCTGATGCAGAACGACGACGCCTACATCGCCGCCCGGGCAATACAGTTTTTCACCCCCGGGATTCCGCAGGTGTATTACGTCGGCCTGCTGGCCGGCTGCAACGACAACGAGCTGATGGAGAGCACCGGGGAGCTGCGCGACATCAATCGCCACCACTACACGCTGGAGGAAGTGGAGCAGGAGGTGCAGCGGCCCGTCGTGCAGCGCCTGCTGAAGCTGATGCGCTTTCGCTGCAGCTATCCCGCCTTCGATGGGCGCTTCGAGCTCAACTATTCCAGCGACAGCAGCGTGGCCATGGCCTGGCGGCACGGCGAGCACTACTGCCACCTGTTCGTCGACCTCAACTTCAACACCTCGACCATCACTTACCGGGACGTGGACTCAGGCGAGCAGCTCACGCTGGAGCTGGGCTGAGGCGGAATATTGCCCGAATCCGGGGTATTGACTCGTGTCAGTATTGGAGTCATTATTATGACACCAAATAACACTCGCGAGACAAAGGAACCGTCATGCCCATGAACGCCACTTCCAGCGGCGCCAGTAGCGTCTACTACGACCCCTACCGGCGGGATATCGTCAAGAACCCCTACCCGACCTACAAGCTGCTGCGCGAGCACGCACCGGTGTACTACAACGCCGAGTACGACTTCTACGCCCTCAGCCGCTACGACGACGTGCGCGCGGGCCTGGGCAACAACAAGACCTTCATCTCCAGCCGCGGCGGCATTCTCGAGTTGATCAAGGAGAACGTGCAGATGCCCCCGGGCACCTTCATCTTCGAGGATCCGCCCGAGCACACCGCACACCGCCGCATCGTGCAGCGCATGTTCATGCCCCGCCGCATGAACGGCCTGGAGGACAAGGTCCGCGAGCTCACCGTCAAATCACTGGATAAACTGGTCGGCCGCGACAGCTTCGACGTCATCGCCGACATCGGCGCGCAGATTCCCATGGCGGTGATCGGCATGTTGCTGGGCATCCCCGACGAGGACCTGGAGGCGGTACGCGAATCCACCGACGCGCGGCTGCGCACCGAGGAGGGCAAACCGCTGGAGTACGGCGGCGCGCTGGCCATGGAGCAGGGCTTCGAGCAGTATATCGACTGGCGTATCGACAACCCCTCGGACGACGTCATCACCGAACTGATGAGCGTGGACATCACCGATCCCGACGGCACCGAGCGCAAGCTGAGCCGGGACGAGCTGGTCACCTTCGTCAACGTACTCGCCGGCGCCGGCAACGAGACCACCAACCGGCTGATCGGCTGGACCGCCAAGACCCTGGCGGAACACCCTGACCAGCGCCGCGAACTGGTGCGCGACCCCTCGCTGATCCCGGACGCCATCGAGGAAGTGCTGCGCTACGAACCCATCGGCACCCACATCGCCCGCTACGTGGCGGAGGACGTGGAGTACTACGGCCAGAAGATCCCCGCCGGCAGCGCCGTGCTGTTCCTGGTGGGCTCCGCCAACCGCGACGAAACCCACTTCCCCGACCCGGACCGCTTCGATATCCGCCGCGACCGCACCTCGCCGCACCTGACCTTCGGCTACGGCATCCACACCTGCATCGGCAACGTGCTGGCGCGCATGGAGGGCCGCGTGGTGTTCGAGGAACTGCTCAAGCGCATCCCCGAATGGAACATCGACCTGGAACACGCCGAGCTGTCTTCAACCTCCACCGTGCGCGGCTGGGAGACCCTGCCCGCCTACATCGGTGACACCCCGCCCGCGCGGCCTAAGCCGGCACCTGTCGCCCCGTCGGGCGCAGCCCCGGCTTCCGTGGCTGGCGAGTGGAACGTGAGTATCATCGGCCCCACCGGCCCGATGCCGACCACCGTCGTGCTGGAAGAGGGCCCCGACGGCCTGACCGGCACCCAGTCCGGCGAGGGCACCACGACACCGATCGAGGGGGCAAGCTACAAGGACGGCGCGATCACCTGGACCAACAGGATCACCAAGCCGATGAAGATGAAACTCGAATTCACCGGCACGGTGGAAGGCGACAGCATGAGCGGCAAGGTTAAGGCCGGCTTCATGGGCAAGTTCAACTTCACCGGCAGCAAGAACCAGTAGGAGCCTGCTACGCAGGCGATCGTAGGAGCCTGCTACGCAGGCGATCGCCCGCGTAGCGGGCTCCTACGGGGCGATGGTACGGCGCGCGCCCATCGCCTGCGTACAGCGGGCCCCTCTTTTCGGGTCGCAGGCTCCTACAGGGTGATATCGAACTCCTTGGCCAGCTGCTGCTGCAGCTCGCCGTAGCGATCCATCACCGAGCGAATCACCGCGGGGTCGGTCATTTCGACACCACCGGCCTTCAACGCTTCCAGCGGGTAGACGCTGCCACCCAGTTTCAGCATCTTGATGTAATCAGCGGCCGCCGATTTGTCGCCACTGCGGAAGCGGGTTGCCAGCGCCTCGCCCGCGGCAAAGCTGGTCGCGTATTTCCACACGTAGAAATCGCGGAAGAAGTGCGGAATCCGCGCCCAGTAGACGTTGGCAAACTCGTCCGGCTCCATCGCATCGCCGTTGTACAGGTCGTTCAAATCCACGTAGATCTGGCCCAGGGAATCGGCGGTCAGGGCGCTGCCCGACTCGGCCAGCGCGTGTGCCCGCGCCTCCCACTCGTGGAAGAAAATCTGCGTTACGAACGTGTTGCGAATACTGGTCAGGCTGTGGTCCAGCAACAGCTTGCGCTCGGTCGGGTCAGTGGTGCGCGCCAGCATCCACTCGGTAAACAGCGACTCGCTGGCGACCGAGGCGACCTCGGCGACAAACGTATCAGCGTCGGCGTTCCAGAAGCTCTGGTTGCGGTCGGCCAGCACGCCGTGGACCGAGTGCCCCATCTCGTGCACCAGGGTCGATACCGACTCGAAATTACCCTCCCAGTTCAGGAACAGGTAATAGGGCTGGCGATAGGCGCCCCAGGAGTAGGCGCCACCGCGCTTGCCATCGTTGCTGTAGACATCGACCCAGCGCTTGTCCAGCGCCTCCTGGGCGATGCTCGCGAACTCCTCGCCGAAGGTTTCCTTCCAGAACTGCATGGCGAGGCCCCAGGCTTCATTGAAGCTGTAGGTGTGGCCACCGGCGCTGAGCAGCGGCACGCTGGTATCCCAGTTATTGAGCTTGTCGTAACCGAGGATCTTGCGGCGCAGTACGAGGTAGCCCTGCAGCTTGTCGGTGTTCTCGTGCACGGTCTCGACCAGGGTATCCAGCACCTCCCGCGGCACCTTGATCTCGTCCAGGGCAGCCTCGATGGCGGTATCGTAATTGTGAACACGGGCCAGCCAGACATCCTGCTGGATCTTGGCGCCCATGGTGGCAGCGTAGGCTTCCTTGTACTGCGCCACCTTGCCCAGGTGGGCGCGGTAGGCGTTTTCACGCACCTGGCGATCCAGGCTGCTGCGCAGGCGGCCGAACTGGCCGGGTGTGACAACCGTATCGACACCGTTCTCGTCCTTCACCGTGGGCCACTCGATACCGGAAAAATTCAGCGCGTTGTAGGCATTGACGTGGCCGGCTCCGGGCAGGCTCGCCCCGGCGACCACTTCCTCGACTTCGGGAGAGCGGCTGTGGGCGCGCAGGCGCCAGATGTTATCGAGGTAGTGACGGTAGGGTTCCAGCGCCCTGGCCTTGCGGTACTTTTTCTCCTGCTTTTCGCTGACCTGGGCGATTTCCGGTTCGATGAACGCCGTGGCCGACTGCACTTTGGCGTACAGGGCCTCGGCGCGGCCGGACTGCTCGCTGCCCTGCTTGTCGCCGCTGCTCACGTCCACCTGTTGCCTGGCGTGGATATACAAGGGATATAACTGCTGGTACAGGTCGAACTCGGCAGCCAGTGCGGCGGCCATCGTCTTCGCCGATGAGCCCACCTTGCCCCGGTATTGCTCGAGCAACGGTATCTGCTTGACCACCTTGTCATAGGCCGCATCCCAGGCCGCGCCGTCCGGGAAATACAGGCCGATATCCCAGGTGTACTGCTCGGGAATCTGCGCGCGGTCCTCGTAGTAGAATTTTTCCGCGGCGCTCGCGGGCAGACTGAGCGCCAGCAGCACCAGGGAATATACGAACAATGGTCGGATTTTCATTTCATTTCCTCTCAGCTATTGGCAGGTCGCCGTAGGAGCGCGCTGTGCGCGCGATCAGCCCGTGCCGCGATCTATCGCCCGTGTAACGGGCTCCTACAGGGCTGCGTAGGAGCGCGCTGTGCGCGCGATCGGTCCAGCTGCGATCCATCGCCCGTGTAACGGGCTCCTACGGGCGGCGCGGTTGCGGATATCGAATTGTGAATTTTAGCTGTGACTTTTTCCACATCCCGCGCCGCCGTCGTTGACCGGAAACCCGTACGGGAGCATCATAGCGTAGCCTTTTTGGCAACACCTACAAACACCCCGAAAGGGATGCAGAGAGCAGAATGATCATTTCGCACCAGGCATATACCAGTAAGCGCGACGGCATGTTTGCCGGCGCTCCCGTATGCCTGTGGGTATGCGGGGTGGTTTGAGGAAGCTCTCTAGCTAGAAATAGTTTCGACAAAGGCCTCCGAGAACCCTGATTCCGGAGGCCTTTTTCATTTAATACCCCCCAACAGGCCACCGCTCTCAGGGTTCTCCCTTAAAAAGGAAGGGAACCGTGAAAACGGAATTACAGAACAACATACGGACCATCTACCTGATGGGGTTCCTGCTCAGCTTCGTGCTGATCGTACCGGTGTACGTGCCCCTGCTGCAGGGTCACGGCCTGAGCATGACGGAAGTGTTGCAGACCCAGGCGCTGTTCGCGCTCACCATCGCACTGTTCGAGGTGCCGTCGGGCTACATCGCCGACGTCTGGGGACGGCGCAACGCGATACTCGCAGGTGCCGGGATCAACGCGGTGGGATTCTTCTCGCTGCTGTGGGCGGACAGCTTCGTCGACTTCCTGGTCTACGAGGCGCTGCTCGGGGTCGGCTTCAGCCTGATCTCCGGCGCCGACCTCGCCCTGCTCTACGATACCGAGGTGTATCTGCAACAACAGGGACAGGACGGCGGGGCCGGCGCGGGCAAGTCCCTGAGCCGGCTGATTTCGCTGGAGGCGGCCGCCTCGGGCTTCGCCGGGGTGGCAGCCAGCGTGCTGCTGATCTGGTCGCTGGACTGGGTGGTGGTAGTACAGGCCTTCGTCGGCTTCGCGCCGCTGATCCTGGGCATCGGCCTGGTGGAGGTGCCGCGCATCGCGGCGCCGGCGCAGACCGGCCAGAGCCACCTGGGCAACGCGCGCCGCATCCTCGGGATGCTGCTGTTCGGTCGCCCGGTGGTGCTGTGGACCGCTGCGGCCATCGCGGTATTCGGACTGTTCGCGTCCTACGCGTTCTGGATCTACCAGAAGCACTGGGAAGTGGAAGGTGTGCCGCTGGCCTGGTTTGGCTACCTGTGGGCGGCCTTCGCCATGGTCACCAGCCTGGCTGCGCGCTACACCGACGCGCTGGAACGCCGCTTCGGCACCCAGCTGCTGCTGGTGCTGATCGCCGCTCTGCCGATGGTCGGCCTGCTGGGCATGGCGCTGGGTACCGGCTGGTTTGCGGTGCTGTTCGGCTTCGCCATCCAGGCCTCGCGCGGGCTGTCGATGACGCTGTTCTACGAGGCGCTCAACCGCCGCGTACCCGGCGACTTCCGCGCCACGGTGAACTCGCTGGTAAGCCTGGCGGTGCGCTCGGTGTTCATCGTCACCGGCCCGCTGCTGGGCCTGGCGCTGGACAGCCGCGGCACGCAGCAGACCCTGCTGGGACTGGCCGCGATCTTCGGCCCGCTGATGGTGCTGGTACTGGTACCGCTGGTGCTGCGCATCCGCCGGGAAAAAGCCGAGCAACCGGCGGCTGATCCCGCCGGCAGCGCAGCCTGATCTCCCCACTCGCTGGTCAGCCGCTTACAGGAAGCGGCTGATCAGCGCCCTCACGTTCACCCGCGCCTGCAGGCGGCTGGCCAGCAGGAACATGCCACCGAGCTTGCGGTGGAAATACACCGCGTCCGTCGGCGGCGCGCGCCAGAAATCGCGAAAACGGCCCACCTCCTCCGTCATCTCCGACAGGCGCGGCAACATGCCGGAAGCGGCGAAGTCGTACTCCCCGTCCAGTTTCAACGGCTCCAGCACCAGCAGGAAAACGTCGAGCAGTATCTGGCGGTACTCGCTGTCCTCTTCGCCGGTGGCGTAGCCGATGCGCTCCGCGGCGGCCAGCAGGCGCTCGTGGTTGCCGGCCATGGCGGCCTTGGCCAGGCTGCGATAATCCTTTACGAAGCCCGCCTTGAAGCGCCGCGTGGCGCCGAAGTCCAGCAGCATGATACGGCCGCTGTCGGCGTCGTACAGGTAGTTGGCGAAATTGGGGTCGGTCTGCACCATGCGCAGTTCGAACAGCTCCCGGAACATCAGCTCGATCAGCGCTCCGACGACCCGGTCGCGCTCCTCCTGGGGCTGGTCCAGTAACTGGTCGATGGGCTCGCCGCCGACATACGTCATCGCCAACACTGTCCTGTAGGTCAGCTCGGGCAGTACTTCCGGGACGACGAAACGTTCGTCATCGGCCAGCAGCTCGCCGAAGGCGGCGAGAAACCCGGCCTCCTTGAGGTAATCCGCCTCCTCGTGCAGTTGCGACTTGGCGTCCTCCAGCAGCGGCTGGATGTCCACCCCCGCCGGCAGCAGCCCGGAAATCCGCAGCAGGGAGGCGATATTGTCGACGTCCGCGTCGATACTGTCGGCCACCCCGGGGTACTGCACCTTGAGCACGATATCGCGCCCGTCCAGCGAGCGCGCCCGGTGTACCTGCCCGATGGAGGCCGCCGCCAGCGGCCGGAACTCGAAGTGGGCGAGCTTGTCCTGCCAGTCGTCGCCGCAGGCTTCGCGCAACACCCGCACCAGTTGCACGCGCGGCATGAAACGCGCGGAGGAGCGCAAGCGCGCGAGGATATCGGCCAGTTCGCGCGGCAGGAAATCGCCGGCATCCATCGACAGCATCTGCCCGACCTTCATCGCCGCGCCGCGCATGGTCGCCAGTTGCTCCGCCACCCGCATGGCGTTTCCCGGGGTCAGCAGCATGTCGCGCGCTTTCGGCCGCTTGCCGTCGCGCCACTGCCGGGCCCCCTCCGCCAGCATCCCGCCGGCGACGCCGCCGGCCATGCGCGCCATGCGCGCGAGCCGCCCCACCCGGGAGGTCGGGATGGCCTTTGCCTCGTCCTCGTCGTCAACCCCGGCCATTGCGCTCTCGCTCTCGCCACGCGGCCACATGCCGCTCCAGCAGGTCGCAGGCGTTGAACTGCGCGTCCAGTACCGCGATGAAGTTGAACACGCCGGTCAGCTTGCGGGCGATCAATGCAAACTCCCGCGACGGCGGCACGAAGTGCCGGCTGGCCGCCGAGGCAGCCGCCTGTTTCCCCGCCCGGCGCATCAGCCGCGAGCGCCCCCAGCAGTACTCGCCGGATGCATTGAGGTATTCGGCGGGCAGTTTTTCCGGCGGGCGCAGCGGCTCCAGCAGGTGCAGGCAGAACTCGGCGAACATCTGCCGGCCCTCCTCGCCCACTTCCGGTTGCAGGCAGCCCAGCCCGACCAGGCCGTCGATGATGGCAGGGACATCCTGTTGCTGGCTGGCGGCGATGGTCTGGCGCAGGTAATGCAGGAAATCCGGCGAGCAGTCCAGTACCGAACCGAAATCCAGCAGCGCGAGTTCGTCGTCCCCGCTGCTCTTGCGGCGGTCGTCGAGGCGCAGCAGGTAATTGCCGAAGTTGGGATCGGTCTGCAGCAACCCCCAGTCGTAGAGCTCGCAGAAAAACAGGTCCAGCATGGCCTGGCCCAGCGCATTGCGCCTGGCCTGCGGCAGCGCGGCCACCTCGGGCGCGGTGACCGTATAGCCCTCGATATACTCCATGGCCAGCACCTCGCGGGTGCAGTAGCGCGGGTACAGCTCGGGGACGTGATAGCTGACGCCGCCGCACCGCAGCCGGGCAACCAGCCCCGCCATCTCGCCGGTGAGCCGCGCCTCGCGGCGGTAGTCGATCTCCAGCAGCAGGTGGGCGCGCAGGGACTGCATCCAGTTGTCGAGGTCGCGCCCGGACTTCACCCAGCGCGCCAGCACCAGCATGCGCACCACGGTGTCGAAATCGGCATCGATGATCTCCTCCAGCCCCGGGTACTGGATTTTCAGGCAGATCCACTCGCCGCTCTCGCGCAGCCTCGCCAGGTGCACCTGGGCGAGCGACGCGGCGGCAACGGCCTCCGGGTCGATCTCGAGTTCGCCGTACATCTGGCCGAGAGACCTGCGAACCACGGGCTCGAGCTCCGCCCAGGGCAGGGGCTCGGTCTGGTCGGACAGGTCGCGCAACGCGTCCACCAGGACCGGCGGCAGGAAGTGCTCGCCAAACAGCGCCATCATCTGGCCGATTTTCACGTAGGTGCCTTTCAGGCGGCCGAGCTCGGCGGCGAATCGCCGCGCCTCGCGCTGGGCGAAGGCGGAACCGGCCTCGTCCTCGCGCCCGAGCACACGGGAGAGCGCGCCGTCCACAGCCAGTGCGCCGCCGGCGCGCAGTCCGGCCAGCGAAACCGACAGGCTGCGACCGATACCGCGGGAGGGGAAGGATTTGCCGTGTTTCCTGCTCATGGATTCGCTGTGCAGAGGTGGTCGGGGAGCCGCCTGGCGCGGCAGCCCGACCATGGTATCGGCCCGGCGCATGCGAGTACAGCGGGCCCGGGCATTCCCGGCGCCGCACAAAATGCGCTACGCTTGGGCTCGAATTTGCCACCGCGACCCGCACCGCGAATGATCGACGTGAAAACCTGGGGCCAGGCCCTGCATGGAATGCCGAAACTCGACCTGGACCAGTGGCGGGCGCTGGACCCGGTCGCGCGCTGGCTGGTCGCCTGCCGCGCCTCGGTGCTGTTCATGACATTCACCGCCGCGGCCCTCGGCGGGCTGATGGCCTGGCGCGACGGCGGTTTCAGGCTGGACCTGTGGCTGGCGGTCACCATCGCCCTGGTGTTCGCCCATGCCACCAACAACCTGCTCAACGACTACACAGACTCCCGCCGCGGCATCGACAAGAACAACTACTACCGCAACCAGTACGGCGTACACGTGCTGGAAGACGGGCTGATGGACCAGCCGGAGTTCTGGCGCTACACCGGCATCACCGCCGCCATCGCCCTCGCCCTGGGCGCCTGGCTGGTTGCGCAGCGCGGCGGCCTGACCCTGGACCTGATGCTGGCGGGCAGCTTCTTCGTGCTGTTCTACACCTGGCCGCTGAAATACTACGGGCTGGGCGAGCCGGCGGTGCTGGTCGTCTGGGGCCCGCTGATGGTCGGCGGCACCTACTACGTGCTGGCGGGGCACTGGAGCTGGGACGTGACCTGGCTCAGCCTGGTGTTCGCGCTGGGACCGACCACGGTGATCTTCGGCAAGCACACCGACAAGCTCGAGGCCGACCGCGGGAAACAGGTGCGTACGCTGCCGGTGATGATCGGCGAGCGCGCCGCCCGGCTGGCGGTCGGCGGCATGCTGGCGGCGCAGTACCTGCTGTGCATCGCTCTGGTGCTTTCGGGCCGCTTCCACTGGCCGCTGCTGCTGGTGCTGGGCGCACTGGTCATGGCGCCGGACCTGTTCCAGGCGCTGCGCCGTCCCAAGCCCGTATCGAGGCCAGGGGACTATCCACGGGAGGTCTGGCCCCTGTGGTTTTCCGCCTGGGCTTTCCGCCACACGCGGCGTTTCACCTCGCTTTTCCTGCTCGGATTGATCTGTGACACGATTCTGGCCTGACTGAACTGGCACTCGCCCGTCGCCTGACCCATAATCGAGTAACACCAAGAAAACTGGGGATACTATGTCTGGGGAGACAGGTAAAAGCTGGTGGCGCAAGCTGTTCATGCCTTCCGCGCGCTGGTCGGTTGCCAGCCTGCTGGTCATCGGCATCGTCATCGGGGTCGCCGGCCTGCTGACTTTCGACGCCACCCTGCACGCCACCAGTACCGAGGAGTTCTGCGTCAGCTGCCACGAGATGGAGATTCCCTTCGCACAGCTCAAGCAGACCGCCCACTACAACAATCGCAGCGGTGTCACCGCAAGCTGCTCGGATTGCCACCTGCCACAGGAGTTCATCCCCAAGATGGTGCGCAAGATCGAGGCCGCGCGCGAGGTCTGGGGCACGATCACCGGAGTGATCGACACGCCGGAGAAATACGCCGCCCACCTGGAGGTAATGAAGGCGCGGGAAATCGCCCGCCTGCAAGCCAACGATTCACAGGAGTGTCGCAATTGCCACACCCCCGAGCGCATGCTGTCGATATCCGGCGAGGAACCCAAGCGCTTCCATCGCGCCCTGGCCAGCGGTCGCCGCACCTGCATCGACTGCCACGAGGGCATTGCGCACCCCGACGAGCATTCGGGATGAGCCGGCGCTGAACCCATGCCAAGACACCCAACAAGCCGCGCCCGCATCCTGATTTTTCTCGCAGCCCTGCTGCTGCCGCTTTGCGGGCAGGCCGCGGACGACGGCCCCGGCTGCCTGGACTGCCACACTCCCGAGCCCGACTCCCATGTGCACGACATCTTCGCCAGCGTGCACGGCAAGCTCGATGGCGGCGGCGCGGCGGCCTGCACCAGCTGCCACGGCCCCTCGGCCACCCACGACCGCCGCGGGCGGCGGGTGCCGCCGGATGTGAGCTTCGGCCCGCGCTGGCCCTCGGACCTGGAAACCCGCAACGGCGCCTGCCTCGCCTGCCACAACAACGGCGAGCAGCTGATGTGGGCGGGCAGCCCGCACCAGCAGGAGAACATGGCCTGTACCGACTGCCACACCCTGCACACCGGCGCCGACCCGGTGCTGGACAAAAACCAGGCGGTCGAGATGTGCGGCAGCTGCCACACGAAGGTGCGCGCCGAACTCCAGTTGCCCTCGCACCACCCCATCGCCGAGGGCAAGACCGTCTGCACCGATTGCCACAACCCCCACGGCGGCGCCGGTGACGCCGCCCTGCGCGAGGTCACGGTCAACGACAATTGCCTCGACTGCCACCAGGAGAAACGCGGCCCCTTCCTCTGGGAGCACGAGCCGGTCAGCGAGGATTGCACCCTCTGCCACCGCCCACACGGCTCGGTCCACGACCGCCTGCTGGTCACCCAGGGACCGGCCCTGTGCCAGCAGTGCCACTCCGCCGCATTCCACCCCAGCTTACCGTACGGCGGTGAAAACCTGCCCGGTGGCAGCGCCAGCCGCTACGTGGTCGGCAAGAACTGCCTCAACTGCCACAGCCAGGTCCACGGCTCCAACCACCCCTCCGGGGCACGGTTGACGCGATGAAGGCGAAGCACCGCCTGCTGTTGCCTCTGGCCGCCGCGGGAGTACTGGCGGCGCCGGTGTGGTCCGCGGATACAGCGCCCGCATCGCAGGATAAAGACGACGCGACGGCGGAGGGGGAATACACCCCGCTGCTGCCGTCGCGCGCTACGGCGGACAGCCGCTGGAACGCCAGCAGCCGCGGCCAGGTGCAACTGGGCGCGGGTTATACCAGCGACGACAATTTCATGTTCGGCCAGTACAACGGCCTGTCCTCCGAGGGTGCCAGCCTGATCGGCAACCTGCGCTGGCGCGACAGCAACAGCGGCGACAGCTGGTGGCGCGCCCGCGTCGACGACCTCGGCCTCGCCACCCGCGAGGGCCAGTTCACCTGGGGCAAGGCAGGCAAGCTGCGCCTGGAGCTGGGCTTCGATTCGCAGTCGCAGGTGCGCAACGACAGCGGCCTGACACCCTTTCGCGGCGGCGACACGCTGCGCCTGCCCGGGGACTGGGTGGGCGGCGCCGACACCGCCGGCTGGCCCGGCCTCGACACCGCGCTGCACCGATTCGACCGCGAACTGGATCGCGACAAGCTCAGCGCCAGCATCAGCGCGGCCCTGAACGCGCAGTGGCGCGTGAAGGCCGGCTTCTCCTACGAGACCAAACAGGGCACCGGCGACATCGGCGGCGCGTTCTACAGCGACGCCTCCCAGGGCGACGCGGCGCTGCTGCCGCTGGATATCGACTACCGCAGCAGCGAGGCGAATATCGGCCTGTCCTACAGCGGTACCCGGCTGTTCCTGGACGGCGCGCTGGAGTACTCCGGCTTCGACAACGGCAACGACGCCCTCACCTGGGACAACCCCTACGACATAACCGCCGGCCCCGGCGCACTGGCGCAGGCGCCGGACAACGAGCAGTATCGCGGCCGCCTCAGCGGCCAGTGGATCATGTCGCCCGAGGCGCGCCTGCAGTTCGACGGCAGTTACGCGCTGGCCTCGCAGGACCAGGACTACCTGGACTGGAGCGCCAACCCGGGTGTCGCCATCGTCCAGGACCTGCCGCGCAACAACTACGACGGCGAAGTGGCCATCGGCACCTTCAACGGCAAGCTGCTGCTGCGCCCGCTACCGAAGTTCGAGGTGGAGGCCTTCTACCGTGCGCGCGATCGCGACTACGACACGCCGCGGGACGCCTATCCCTACCCTCGGGGCGACAGCGCCGACCAGCCGGGCCAGGCACTGGCGGTCTACAACACCGCCTACGACTACCACTCGCATACCGGCGGCGCGGAACTCGCCTATCGCCTGCCACTGCGCAGCCGGCTCAGCTTCGAATACGCCTTTGAAGTCGTCCGCCGCGACAACACGGCCGTGCGCGAGACAAAGGAGGACAGCTACACCCTCGGCTATCGCATCCAGCCCTGGCATAACTTTACCGCCCGCCTGGAGGGCAGCTTCCGCAACCGCAACGCCAGCACCTACCGCTGGGACCAGCGCTACTACGCGCTGCTGGATACGGAGCTGATCAACGCCACCCCCGACAGCCAGCGCTACATCAACCATCCGGACTTCAGCCAGTACTACATGGCCAATCGCGAGCAGTGGGAGGGCAAGCTGGATCTCGGCTGGCAGCCGGCGGAGGACTGGAACCTGAACCTCGGCCTGTCCTGGCGCGACGACGACTACGACGCCAGCGAACTGGGCCTCACCGGCAGCCAGTGGGGCAGGCTGCACCTGAGCGCCAGCTGGACGCCGTCAAAGGACCTGTCCCTGAGCGCCTACGGCGGCGCCGACCGCTTCGAGTCCGACCAGAACGGCCGCGCCTTTCGCGGCGGGCAGGAGAAAAACGCCTTCGAGATCTACCCGCCCCTGCCGCAGGCGTCCGATCCCGGCCGCAACTGGTCGCTGGACGCCACCGATACCAGCCTGACCCTCGGCGCGAACCTGCGCTGGCAGTTCGCTGCGGACCTCGCGCTGGAGGCGGACTACAACTACGTCGATACACAGGGCGAACAGGACCTGGCCGCCGCCGGCGCCGCGGACCTCGATCCGCAGGACTACCCGTCGGTGGACACGCGGCTGCACCACTTCACGGCGGCGGCCACCTGGCAGATGAACCGGCGCCTGTCGCTGCGCCTCGACTACCAGTTCTACCAGTACGACAGCAACGACTGGGCGCTGCGGGGCCTGGCCGTCGACAGCGCCGGCCAGTTGCTGAGTTTCGGGGCCCAAAACCCCGACGAGACGATTCACTACCTGGGCGCCTCGGCGATTTACCGCTGGGAATAGCAGTCCGGGGGGAGAGGGAAAGCATGGCGAGCACACTGAGACATTGGATACTGGCCGGCATCTGCGCGGCCCTCGTGGCCTGTAGTGGCGGAGGAGGCGGCGGCGATCGCGCCGCGGGTGTGGATCCCGGGCCGCCTTCGCCGGGGCCGGTGGACCCGCAGCCGCCGGTGCAGCCCTCGCCCAACCCAGCCCCCTATGCCGAGGCCACGCAGTTGCTGGCGACCATCACCGGCGCCAGCATCGACGCCAACGGTATTGCAACGGTAGAGTTCCAACTCACCGACGGCGCGGGCACAGCCATCACCGACCTGGAAATCGGCAATGTGCGCTTTGTCATCGCCAAGCTGGAAAGCAGCCCGCTGGGCAATCTCACCGGCAACTGGCAGTCGTACATCAACGAAATCGAAACCGCCGGCAGCGTCGGCCCGGGCACCGAGGACACGCTGCACGCCACCTACGAGCACGATGAAAACGGCTTCGCCAACCACGGTGACGGTACCTACACCTATACCTTCGTCCAGAGCGTAACCAGCCTGCCCGCCGACATACTCGACATGGCCCAGACCCTGGGGCTGGACCTGACCTACGACGCCAGCCTGACCCACCGCGTCGCCATCCAGTTCGACGGCAACCCGAACACCACCGCCAATCCCCACTACGACTGGGTGCCGGCCAGCGGCGCCACCGCCAATATCTTCCACCGGGATATCGCCGCCACCGCCAACTGCAACCGCTGCCACGACCCGCTGGGCCTGCACGGCGGCAACCGCCGGGAAATCCAGTACTGCGTCACCTGCCACAACCCCGGCAGCGCCGACGCCAACAGCGGCAACACCGTGGACTTCAAGGTGATGATCCACAAGATTCACCGCGGCGCGGAACTTCCCAGCGTGAAGGCCGGCGGCCAGTACGTGATCTACGGCTACCGCGACAGCGCACACGACTACTCGAAGATCGAATTCCCGCAGGACATCCGCAACTGCGTCAACTGCCACGCCGGCAAACAGACCGGCGCGGGCCTGGAAGACACCCTGCAGCTGACCTCCCAGGGGGACAACTGGGCCTTCGTGCCCTCGCCCGCGGCCTGCGGCAGCTGCCACGATGGCGTCAGCGACAATGGCTTCGATGCGCCGGCGCACATCGCCGGCAAGGACCCGTCAGCCTGCGCCAGCTGCCACTCCGAGGGCGGTGTCGCCGGCAGCATCCAGGACAGCCACCGCAACATCACCACCGAAATCAGCGGGCGGTTCAAGGCCAACATCCTCGGCATCATGAACACCGCCCCCGGCCAGAAACCGGTCATCGCCTTCAATATCGTCAACCCGGAAACCGGCGACGCCTACGACCTGCTCAACGACCCGGTATTCACCGGCGCCTCGATCAACATGCGCATGGCCTGGGATACCGGCGACTACCACAACACCGGCAACGGCGCCGAGGATGCCAGCTCCGTCGCCACCAGCGTGTTCAACGCGCAGCCGGTCGGTGACGGCAGCTTCAGCCTCACCATGGACCAGGCGATACCCGACGGCAGCGAGGCGCCGTTCGTGGCCGCCACCGGCAGCGGCGTCGCGGTGATCGAGGGCCGCCTGGACATGCCGATCGATCCGGGCGGGCGAATCCCGCTGACCAACCAGCACGCCTTCTTCCCCATCGACGAGGCGGACGGCACCGCGGTGCCGCGCCGCCAGTCCGTGGAGCTGGGCAACTGCCTGGCCTGCCACGGCACCCTGTCGCTGCACGGCGGCAACCGCACCGACGACATCGACAGCTGTGTCACCTGCCACAACCCGCGCAATACCGACCGCGAGGTTCGCGAAATTGCCGCCAACCCGCCCACCGACGGCAAGACCGAGGAGTCGCTGGACTTCAAGCGCATGATCCACGGCATTCACGCCGCCGCCATTCGCGAGCACCCTCTGGAAATCGTAGGCTTTCGCGGGTCCAGCACCTACCGCTTCGACACGGACACGGTGCATTTCCCGGGCGACCTGGCCAACTGCACGACCTGCCACACGGACAGCGGGTTCACCCTGCCGCTGGCGGACACCGTGCTGGGCACCACGATCGATACCGGCGCCGATCACGAGAGCCCGGCCGACGACACGGTCATGACGCCCACCGCCGCGGTGTGCAGCAGCTGCCACGACGGCACCACCGCCCTGTCGCACATGACGGCCAACGGCGGCAACTTCGCCACCACCCAGGCCGCCATCGACGACGGCAGCGTGGTGGAGCAGTGCAGCGTCTGCCACGGTTCGGGGCGTGTGGCCGACGTGGCGGAGGTGCACCACATCCGGTAGGAGCCCGTTACAAGGGCGATCGCCTGCGTAGCAGGCTCCTACGGATGGTCGCGAACCTGTAGGAGCCTGCTACGCAGGCGATCGCCCGCACAGCGCGCTCCTACGGATCTGCCGGCGATAACGCTTGGCCAGCGCCGCCGGACTCCGTATATTGTGGCCCGTCATGAAATACCTCAGCAGCCAGACCGTCGACCCGCAGGCGCCCGTGAAAGTGGGCGTGCTCATCACCAACCTCGGCACCCCCGAGGCACCGCAGCGCGGTGCGCTGCGCCGCTACCTGAAGGAGTTCCTCTCGGACCCGCGAGTGGTGGAGGTGCCGCGGCTGCTGTGGTGGTTCATTCTCAACGGCGTCATCCTCAACATCCGCCCCGGCCGTTCCGCAAAGGCCTACCGCAGCGTGTGGACCGACGCCGGCTCGCCGCTGATGGTGCATACCCGCGAGCAGGCTGATGCGCTGCGCGCCGTCCTGTGCGAGCGTTTCGGCGAGGACGTGGAGGTGGAGTTCGCCATGCGCTACGGCGCGCCTTCGATCGCCGAAGCTGCCCGGGCGCTGCTGTCGCGCGGGGTGACCCGGCTGCTGGTGATGCCGCTCTACCCGCAGTACTGCGGGGCGACCACAGGCTCGACCTTCGATGCACTCGTCGCGCATCTTTCGCAATGCCGCGATGTGCCGGCCCTGCGCTTTCTGCGGGACTACCACGACCACGCCGATTACATCGGCGCGCTGGCCCTGAAAATCCGGCAGTTCCAGGCAGAGCATGGCAAGCCCGACAAGCTGCTGTTCTCCTACCACGGCATACCGCAGCGCTACTGCGACGAAGGCGACCCCTACTACCTGCAGTGCCAGCACACCACGCGACTGGTGGCGGAGCTGCTGGGCCTGCCGGAAGACCGCTACATGACCTGCTTCCAGTCGCGCTTCGGCCGCGAAGTGTGGTTGCAGCCCTATACCGATGCGACGCTGAAATCCCTGCCGGGGCAGGGCGTGAAATCAGTGCAGGTGATCTGTCCGGGATTCAGCGCGGACTGCCTGGAAACCCTGGAGGAAATCGCGGTGGAGAACCGCGATTATTTTCTCGAGGCGGGCGGCGAGAGCTACCAGTATATCCCCTGCCTGAACGCGGAGCCGGAACACGTCGCCGCCCTCGCCCAGCTCGCCACCGACGAGCTGGCGGGCTGGATAGCACCCTCGATGAGGTAACGCCGGCCTACTTGGCCGCGGAGTCCTTGAGCAGTTCGGCGATCATCGCCTTCAACTGGTCGTCCGTGAATTCGCTGTTGTCCTTGTGCCGCTTGTTGGACATGTCCTTGGCATGGGTGAGGATCTCCTCGGGCGTCATGCCCTCCCAGTCCTCCGCCGGAACGTGGCAATCCAGGCAGGCGATGTCGTCCCCGGAGTCCTGGGCCTGTACCTGGAGGCTTGAAAGCGCGAGCGGGGTCGTGAGCAATACGGCGGCGAGGAAGAAGCGTTGCATGAAGAATCTCCACGGTTGGGTTCGGACCCCACAGGTATAGCACAGCGGCGCGACAGCAACCAACTCAGCCGTGGTGAAAGGCCGCCGGTTCCAGCGCGCCGATACTGTACGCCAGCGCGATACCCAGCAAGAAGGCGAAGGTCAGCTTGCCGCGGTCGTGGCTGTGGAAATGCACTTCCGGCAACAGGTCGCCCAGTGCGATACAGGTAAATGCGCCGGCGGAGAAGGACAGCGCGGCCGCGACCACCATGTCGCCCGAGTGGCTGATGGAGTCCACGCCGAAGTAAAAGGCGAGCGCGCCGATCGGCGCGAGAATGGCGAACACCAGGTTGGCCGTGGCGCGGGCGGAGCGGCTGGCACCGCCCGCGTGCATCACGGTGGTGATCGACATGGCGTCCAGCGGCTTGTGCAGCAGGATCGCCATGAAAACGCCAAACCCCGCGAGCGCGCTGAACGCCCCGTGGCCGGGGTCGGCGCTCATCACCGCGCCCAGGGCGACACCGTCGATCAGGGTGTGCACACCCAGCCCCAGCGCGAGACCCATCCAGCTGACGCCGCTGGCCCCGTGACTGCCGTGGTCGTGGTGGTGCTCGTGGTGCGCGTCCTCTTCCGGGCTGAAATCGTGCTGGTGGAAATTGAACAGGCGCAGCAGTAACAGCATCGCCACGATACCCAGCACCAGCCAGATGACCGCCATGTCCACCGCGCCGGTGCCACCGGCCATGGTGATGCCGTGCGGCAGCAGGTGGAAGAAGGCCACCCCCAGCATCAGGCCGGAGACCAGGCTCATCACCAGTTGCGTGCGGGTGTGGGTCATGCGCACGCGGTCCGGCAGCAGGCCGCCGGCCAGGGAAACAACGGCGACGGCGATGCAGTACAGGACCAGCAACACGGTAGATGAAAGGGTCATGGGTTCCCGAAAGAGTTCATTGCGGCAAGCCGCGTATTATTTCACAGGCGATCGCCGCGCAGCCAGACGCGGCACTAGACCAGCACCAGGTTGTCGCGGTGGATGAGTTCCTGGTCGCCGGCGTAGCCGAGGATGCCCTCGATGGCCGAAGACGGCGAGCCCATCACGCGGCGGGTTTCCCCCGCGCTGTAGTTCACCAGGCCGCGGGCGATTTCGCGGCCGTCGGCGTCGCGGCAGGACACCAGGTCGCCGCGATCGAAATCTCCGCTGACGCCGCGCACGCCCACCGGCAGCAGGCTGCGCCCGGATTCGCGCAGTACGCGCACCGCGCCGGCGTCGAGTTCCAGCTGGCCCTGCACCTGCAACATGCCCGCCAGCCACTGCTTGCGCGCATTCTCCGGACGCCGGCCGCTGCGCAGCCAGGTACCGACATTCTCGCCCGCGGCGACACGCGCCATCACGTCGGGCAAACGCCCGCCGGCAATGACCGTCTGCGTACCGGAGCGCGCGGCCAGCCGCGCGGCGCGCAGCTTGGTCACCATGCCGCCGCGGCCCAGCGCACCGCCCTCACCGGCCATGGCGTCCAGCTCCGGCGCGTGCACGTCGGCGGATTCCACCAGCTTCGCCTGGGGGTTGCTGCGCGGGTCCGCATCGAACAGGCCGGACTGGTCGGTGAGCAGCAACAGCGCGTCGGCGTCGATCAGGTTGGCCACCAGCGCGGCCAGGGTGTCGTTGTCGCCGAAGCGGATCTCGTCGGTGACCACGGTGTCGTTCTCGTTCACCACCGGCACCACCTTGAAGCCCAGCAGGGTGTTCAGGGTGCCGCGGGCATTGAGGTAGCGGTCGCGCGCGAGCACGTCGTCGTGACCCAGCAGCACCTGCGCGGCGATGATGCCGTGGCGCTTGAAGGCGGTTTCGTAGCTCTGCACCAGCACCGACTGCCCCACCGCGGCGGCGGCCTGCAGGTCGTGCAGGATGTGCGGGCGCGAGGGCAGCCCCAGCCGCACCACGCCCGCCGCGACGGCGCCGCTGGAGACCAGCACCACCTCGCAGCCGCGCTCGCGCAGGCCGGCGAGCTGCTGCACCAGCCGGGCGATCATGTCCTCGTCCAGGCCGCGACCGTCGTCAGTCAGCAGGGCACTGCCGACCTTGACCACCCAGCGCCGGCTGGCGGCAATTTCCTTACGCGCGCTCATCTCAGGGCACGTACTCCACGTCCACGTCGTAATCGTCCTCGTCCCAGTCATCGCCGTCGTCTTTCTTTTCCGCGGTTTTTTCACGACGACGGGCGGCGCGCAGTTCGGCGATACGCGCGCGGGCTTCTTCCTGCATTCGGCGCTGGGCCTGCTGTTCGGCCTCCGCCAGCTCCGGGTCCGCCTGCTCCTGCTCGCGCAGGTCTTCCAGCCGCACCATCAGGTCGGCGCAGAGCTTGTCCGTGCCGGTGCCGCTGATCGCGGCGATCTCGTACAGGGGACCGTCCCAGTCCAGCGCTTCCACCAGCGCGGCTCGACGCTGCGCCAGGGTCTCGGCGTCGACCAGGTCGGTCTTGTTCAACACCAGCCAGCGCTCGCGCGCCGCCAGTGTCGGGCTGAAGCTGGACAGCTCGTTGGCGATGGCCAGCGCCGCGTCCGCGGGCTCGACACCGTCCCAGGGCGCCATGTCCACCAGGTGCAGCAGGATGCGGTTGCGGGTGAGGTGCTTGAGAAAGCGAATACCCAGGCCCGCGCCCTCGGAGGCGCCCTCGATCAGGCCGGGGATGTCGGCGACGACGAAGCTGCGGTGCGCCTCCACCCGCACCACGCCGAGGTTGGGCACCAGCGTGGTGAAGGGGTAGTCCGCCACCTTGGGTCGCGCGGCCGAGACGGCGCGGATGAAGGTGGATTTGCCGGCGTTGGGCAGGCCCAGCAGGCCCACGTCCGCCATCAGCTTGAGCTCCAGCTTGAGGCTGCGCATCTCGCCCTCGGTGCCATTGGTGGTCTGCCGCGGCGCGCGGTTGGTACTGGATTTGAAGCGGGTGTTGCCGAGGCCGTGGAAACCGCCCTGGGCCACCAGCAGCTGCTGCTCGGGGGCCTGGATGTCGCCGAGCACTTCGCCGGTGTCCTCGTCCAGTACCGTGGTGCCCACGGGCACCTTCAGTACCAGGTCCACGCCGCTCTTGCCGGTGCAGTTGCGCCCGCGGCCGGCCTCGCCGCTCTCGGCGCGGTAGCTGCGCACGTAGCGGTAGTCGACCATGGTGTTGAGCGAATCGTCGCCCTGCAGGATGACGCTGCCGCCATCGCCGCCGTCACCGCCATCGGGACCGCCCTTGGCGATGAACTTTTCCCGGCGGAAGCTCAGGCAGCCGTTGCCGCCCTTGCCCGCCTGGACCTTGATGCTCGCCTCGTCTACAAATTTCATTTCGTTTGCCTGCCGGATCCCCGGCCAGTATATAAAAAAAAAGCCCCGTCAATTGACGAGGCCTTTTGTGCGCTTGCGCGAAAGTGCGATCAGGCGCTCACCACCTGGACGTACTTGCGGCTGTTCGGGCCCTTGACCACGAATTCCACCTTGCCGTCGGCAGTGGCGAACAGGGTGTGGTCCTTGCCCATGCCCACGTTCTCTCCGGCGTGGAACCTGGTGCCGCGCTGGCGAACGAGGATGTTGCCTGCGGTGACAGCCTGGCCGCCGAAGCGCTTCACGCCAAGGCGTTTGCTTTCGGAATCGCGACCGTTGCGGGTACTACCGCCAGCTTTCTTGTGTGCCATTGTTCAGTTCCTCCAGTTACGCCGAGATGCCGGTGATCTTCACTTCGGTGTACCACTGGCGGTGGCCAGTTTCCTTCCGGTAGTGCTTGCGGCGGTTGAATTTCACGATTTTCACTTTCTTGTGGCGGCCGTGGGCGACCACTTCGGCGGTCACCTTGCTGCCTGCGACCATCGGGGTGCCGATCTTGACTGCGTCACCGCCGCCAATCATCAGGACGCGGTCGAACTCGATCGCCTCGCCGGTTGCGGCTTCGATCTTTTCCAGCTTGAGGGTTTCACCCTCGACGACGCGGTGCTGCTTGCCACCGGCTTCAATAACTGCGTACATTGCGCGCTCCGTTTACTTAGCCTGCTCGCAACTCTGGAAAAAACCCTTTGAAATTCAAGGGGGCAGAGCAAGGCACAAACGTTTTGGGAATCCCTCCGGGGCCCTGGAAAGGGTGCACCGGGGGCAGAGGGCGGCGATTCTACCCAAATCGACCCTGTGCGACAAGGGGGAATTTGCCCTATCGCCGGCAGCGCCAGGGCTGGCCCGGCCGCCCCCACAACGGGGTCGAATCAGCATGATTATAAAAAATCATGGATTCCTGGAATAGGATTCCCAGCAGGAATAGATACCAGTCGCGCATTTCACTGGGCTTTATACGGATTGCGGGGCAAGGTAGGCAGACCCGAGTCACCGCAAGAGATAAAAAAGCTGAACGAGCCGCGCCGCAAGATCTGGCAGTCCGGGCTTTTCCTGGTCGCCGTGGCCACCCTGGGAATGGCGCTGAAGGGCATCTTCGCCCGCTTCGTCTACCTGCACCAGGTGTCCGTGGACGCGCTGCTGGTGTGGCGCTTCGCCCTCGCGGTGCCGCTGTTCTGGCTGGGCGCGTGGTGGCTCAACCGCGGCAAGCCGAAGCCACCCCTGACCCCGCGCCAGTGGCAATTGTGCATGTTGACCGGCGGGGTGTTCTTCCTCAGCGCCTGGTGTGACTTCAACGCCATTCACCAGTTGGGGGCCAGTGTGTCGCGCATGCTGCTCTACCTGTTCCCCGCCCTGCTGCTGGTGCTCCATGCGCTGGAGTACCGGCGCCTGCCGCCCCGGCTGCAGATGGCGGTGTTCGCCGTCGCCTGGAGCGGCATAGCGCTGCTGCTGGTACCCGGCTGGCAAGGTGGCGATATCGGCGCGGCGGGCGTCGCCTTCGGCCTGGGGGCCGCGACCTGCTACGCGCTGTTCCTGTGGTTGAGCCAGGGTGTCATGCGCGAGATCGGCTCGGTGCGCTTCAACCAGCTCTCCAACAGTTTCACCCTGGTAATGATGGCCCTGCTGCTTCTGCCCGGCACCACTGTGGCCGAGTTGGCGCTGGACCTCCCCGCGCTGGGCTGGATGCTGCTGCTGGTCGTGTTCTCCACCGTAATGCCGTACTTCCTGATGCTGGAGGGCGTGCACCGGGCGGGCGCTTCGGAAGCTGGGATCGTGTCCATGTTCGGCCCGGTGCTGACGGTGCTCATGGCCGTCTCGCTGTTCCCGGACGAGCGCCTGCAGCCGCTGCAGTGGCTGGGAGCGCTGCTGGTGCTGCTGGGTATCGGCGCGCTGACCATGGCGCGCTCGCCGGCGCGCGCCGTGGCTGCCCGCAAGGCTTGACAGCCCCGGGGGGCGCACCTAGCATGCCGGAGCACCCTGGCACTCGTTCCCTATGCATGAGATTCGTTTACCGGTTGCCGCCGAGTTCGAGCGGGTCAACCAGTTAATCATCGACCAACTCCAGTCCGATGTGGCGACCGTCGAGAATGTCGGTCACTACATCGTCGATGCGGGTGGCAAGCGCCTGCGCCCCCTGCTGGTCCTGCTGAGCGCCGCGGCGCTGGACCGCTGCGATGACTCCCACATCAAGCTCGCGGCGGTGATCGAGTTCATCCACACCGCCACCCTGCTGCACGACGATGTGGTCGATATCTCCAGCCTGCGCCGGGGCCGACCAACCGCCAACGCCGAATTCGGCAATGCCTCCTCGGTGCTGGTGGGGGATTTCCTCTACACCCGCGCCTTCCAGCTGATGGTGCAACTGGGCAACATGGACATCCTCGGCCATATGGCCGACACCACTAATACCATCGCCGCAGGCGAAGTGCTGCAACTGGAGCGCGCCGGCGACCCGCAGACCAGCGAAGCCCAGTACCTGGAAGTGATCACCCGCAAGACGGCGGTGCTGTTCGGCGCCGCGGGCTTCGGCGCGGCGGCCCTGTGCGGCGTGGACGCCGCGCGCCGCACCGCCATGTACGACTTCGGCCTCAACCTCGGCATCGCCTTCCAGATGATCGACGACGTGCTCGACTACGCCGGCGACCCGGCCACCATGGGCAAGAACGTCGGCGACGACCTCGGCGAGGGCAAGGTCACCCTGCCCCTGATCCACACCCTGGCCCACGGCGAGCCCTGTGAGCAGTCCCTGGTGCGCGAGGCGGTACTGGCGCGCAGCAGCGAGAACATCGAAGGCGTGCTGGCGGCAGTGCAGCGCTGCGGCGCGCTGGAGTTCACCCGCGACCGCGCCCGCCACTACCACGATCGCGCGCTCGCCGCACTGGATGTCCTGGGACACAGCCCCGCCCGCGATTCGCTGCACGCGGTCGCCGCACTGTCGATCGACCGCGAGGTGTAAAGGAAGGGGACAATTGCACCGCCATTTCCCGCTCCATATACTCGGTGTAACCCCCTCCACTCACAGACCCCAAGGATCCATCCTATGCCCAGCGTACCGCGACTCGACCGGCTACCCAGTTTCGAGACGCTGCGCCAGGGGGCAGACCGCATCCGGGACGCGTCGATCAACGGCATGCTGGAGGCGGACACCGCGCGCGCCGCGGACTTCACCCGCGAGGCCGCCGGCCTGCAGATCGACTTCAGTAAACAGCTTGTCGACCGCGAAATTCTCGGCACATTGTGGAAGCTCGCCAGGGAAGCGGACCTGCCCGCCCGTATCGCTGCGCTGCTGGGCGGCGCCGAGGTCAACAACACCGAGCAGCGCCCCGCCCTGCACACCCTGCTGCGCGCGCAACAGTGCCCCGCCCTCGCGGACAAGTTTGCCGAGGTAAGCGCCGCCCGCGAGCGCATGCGCGCCTGCGTCGAGCGCGTGCATTCGGGCGAACAGCGCGGCTTTACCGGCGCCGCGATCACCGACGTGGTGAATATCGGCATCGGCGGCTCCGACCTCGGCCCGCGGCTGGTCACCGAGGCACTGCGCCCCTACCAGACGGGCATTGCCTGCCACTACGTGGCCAATGTCGACCCTGCGGACCTGCAGGACACCCTGCTGGAACTGGCCCCCGAGACCACCCTGTTCGTGGTCTGCTCCAAGTCCTTCCGCACCGAGGAGACGCTGACCAACAGCCTGCTCGCCCGCGACTGGATGCGCGCCGCCGGCGCCAGCGACGCGGACCTCGAACGCCACTTCCTCGCCATCACCACCAATATCGCCGCCGCTACCGAGTTCGGCATCGCCGCCGACAACTGCCTGCCGATGTGGGACTGGGTGGGCGGGCGCTACTCGGTGTGGTCGCCGATCGGGCTGAGCTGCGCCATCGCCGTCGGCTGGGAGCATTTCGAGGAGTTCCTCGCCGGCGCAGCAAGCATGGACACCCACTTCGCCGAGGCGCCGCCGGAGGCCAACCTGCCGGTCATCCTCAGCCTGCTGGAGGTGTGGAACCGCAACCTGCTGGGCGCCGGCAACCACGTGGTACTGCCCTACGACCAGACCCTGGCGCGGCTGCCGGACTTCCTGCAGCAGCTCACCATGGAGAGCAACGGCAAGCGCGTGGACCTGGACGGCGAGCCGGTCGGCTACGGCACCGGGCCGGTGCTGTGGGGCTCCGCCGGCACCATGGGGCAGCACTCCTTCCACCAGTTGCTGCACCAGGGCACCGAGCAGTGCCCGGCGGACTTCATCCTGCCGCTGACCACCCACACCGGCATGGGCGAGCAACATCGCCGCCTCGTCGCCAACTGCCTGGCGCAGAGCCGCGCACTGCTGCTCGGGCGCAGCGAGGACGCGGCGCGGCAGTCACTGGATGCGCGCGGCTATGCGCCGGAACACGCCGCGGCACTGGCGCCGCACCTGGCCATGCCCGGCAACCGGCCCCACAGCGTGATTACGCTGAAGTCGCTCACACCCGGGACTCTCGGCGCGCTGATCGCACTGTACGAGCACCGCACCTTCTGCAGCGGCGTGCTGTGGGGGGTCAATCCGTTCGATCAGTGGGGCGTGGAACTGGGCAAGGAGATCGGGGTGCAGATCCTGTCGCTGCTGGAGGACCCATCGCTGCCTGGCGGGATGGATGCCGCCACGGATCGCCTGATCGCCGAATGGCGCGCCGCACAGCCGTAGGAGCCTGGCTACGCAGACGATCGCGCGCAGAGCGCGCTCCTACGGGAACCTGATCGCTTTTGTAGGAGCCTGCTACGCAGGCGATCGCGCGCGGAGCGCGCTCCTACGGGGGGTTCGCAGTCAGTGGGTCAGGGCCGCCAGCTTGGCCTCATACCGCGTACGCGTCTTCGGCTGGTAGGCCAGCTCGATCGCCCGCCTGAATGCCTGCTTCGCCTTGCTGCGCTCGCCCGCCATGTAATAGGCCTTGGCCAGTTCCGCCTGGAAGTCGGGAACGTAGGGCGCGCGCTCGATGGCCTTGCCGAAGTAGCGTATCGCCCCATGGTAATTGCCGGCATCCATCGCCGAGCGCGCCAGCTGGAACCAGTGGAAGGGGCTGGGATCGTCCATGGTCTCCAGTTGGCGCTCCACCGCGGCCGCCTCGGAATCGCGCCCTTGTGATTCCAGCAGCAGGTGGTAGTTCTTCAGCAGGCTCAGTTTCTCCGTCGCGGTGGCAATGCCGTAGCGGTACACCGTCTCGGCGATATCCTCCATGCCCGCGCGCCGGTAGGTCACCGCCAGCGTGTTGAGGGACTCGGCGTCGCCGGGGGCCTGCTCCAGCGCCACCACGGTATTCCAGTAGGCGGTGTCGAAGTCGCCCGCCGCCAGCGCGTCGGCGGCGATATTGCGGTAGTAGCGCGCGATGAAATCTTCAGGCGACACATTGGCCAGGAAGATTTCGGTGCCCGTCGGGAAATAGTCCACCACCAGCGCCGGACGGCGGATGAGGTGGGTGTACTGCGGCGGCGTCCAGTCCGGGTCGTAGAGCCGGGTGCGCACGTGCACGCCCTTCTCCACCAGCTGTCCCTGCAGTTCGTAGACCGGATCGTCGCTCATCAACTGGTAGTCGAGGTCGACGCCGGCCTCACGTGCCAGGGCGGTGGTGAGAATGGCGAGGGAGAGACAATTGCCGCTGTTCAGCGCCATCGCCTCGCTGGCGGTGTGGGTGGCGCCCTGGAAGCTGAAGCCCTGGGTGACGTTCTGCAGGTAGCCGGACACCCGGTATTGCTTTGGCATGTAGCGCCGCTGGGGGTCGTCGAACCAGGCGTGGAAATCGGCGAGCTGGGCGGGTTCCAGGCGGAAGACGGATTGCGGGTCGGGGATCTCCGGGCGCGGGCCGAAGGCCTCGTCATGCCGGAGGATTACCGGCTTGTCGGGCAATTCGACGACGTACTGCGGCGTATTGCTGCAACCGGCCAGCACGCCGAGGAACAGCGCGAGAAACAGGTGGCCGCGGGCAGTGCGCCATGGGGGCATCGGGATCATGACCTCTCCTCCTCCCGCCGTGCGGGGCTCGGATTATTATCGTCATATTGTACCGCAGGAGCGCGCTGTGTGCGCGATCGCGGTTGTAGGAGCCCGCTCTGCGGGCGATGATTTTCCCGCCAAGCGGGATCGCCTGCGTAGCAGGCTCCTACGGGCACGGGATCGCCTGCGTAGCAGGCTCCTACAGGCTCAGGCTTCGATCAGGGCCAGGAGGTCCGCGGTTTTGGCCTGCATCAGCGCGGTGTCGCCGCGGCTCTCGACATTCAGGCGCACCACCGGCTCGGTGTTCGACATGCGCAGGTTGAAGCGCCACTGGCCACAGTCCACGCTGACACCGTCGGTGTGGTCCACCTCGCCCTGGCCGGCATAGGCCGCTTCCACCTTGGCCAGCACCGCCGCGGCGTCGTCCACGCTGCGGTTGATCTCGCCGGAGCACGGATAGGCCGCCACGCGCTCGGCCACCAGCGTCGACAGGGGCTTGCCGGAAGCGCAGACCAGGCCGGCCACCAGCAGCCAGGGGATCATGCCGCTGTCGCAGTAGGCAAAATCGCGGAAGTAGTGGTGGGCGCTCATCTCGCCGCCGTAGGCCGCGTTTTCCTTGCGCATGCGCTCCTTGATGAAGGCGTGGCCGCACTTGGTCAGCACCGGCACACCGCCGCCGGACTTCACCACGTCCACCGTGTTCCAGGTAAGCCGCGGGTCGTGGACGATGCGCGCGCCGGGCTCCAGCTTGAGGAAGGCCTCGGCCAGCAGGCCCACGAGATAGTAGCCCTCGATAAACTCGCCGGTCTCGTCGAAGAAGAAGCAGCGGTCGAAGTCGCCATCCCAGGCGATGCCCATGTCTGCGCCATTCTCGCGCACCGCGCGAATCGATGCCTCGCGGTTCTCCGGCAGCAGCGGGTTGGGCACGCCGTTGGGGAAGTTACCGTCGGGCTCGTGGTGCAGCTTGATGAACTCGAAGGGCAGGTGCGGCTCCAGCAGGTCCACCACCCGGCCGGCGCCGCCGTTGCCGGCGTCGACCACGATCTTCAGCGGCTTGAGCGCCGATACGTCGATGTAGGACAGCAGGTGCGTTACGTAGGCGTCGGCGATGTCCAGCGAGTGCATTTTGCCGGGCTGCGCCGCCGGTTCGAACTCGTCTTTCTCGGCCAGCGCGCGGATCTCCTGCAGGCCGGTGTCCGCGGAGATCGGCCGGGAGCCCTCGCGCACGAACTTCATGCCGTTGTAGTCCTTGGGGTTGTGGCTGGCGGTGACCGCAATGCCACCGCCCATCTCGGCGTGGAAAGTGGCGAAGTAAATCTCCTCGGTGCCGCACAGGCCTATGTCGTAGACATCGACGCCCTGCTCCATCAGTCCCTCGCACAGGGCCGCCTTGATCGACTCGCTGGACAGGCGGATGTCGTTGCCCACCACCACCTTGCCGGGCCTGATCACCTCGGCGTAGGCGCGGCCGATGCGCCGGGCGATATCCTCGTTGAGCTGGTCCGGCACACGGCCGCGGACATCGTAGGCCTTGAAACAGGTAATTTCCTTCACGCCGTACCCCGCTCAGTGCTCGTAGACGTTTTCGTAGACGAAGTTGGTGGCTTCCACGAAGCCCGGCACGCTGCCGCAGTCGAAGCGCCGCCCCTTGAATTTATAGCCCATGACGCAGCCGCGCTGGGCCTGGGTCTGCAGCGCATCGGTGAGCTGGATCTCGCCGTTGGCGCCGGGCGGCGTGTTCTCGATGATCTCGAAGATGTCCGGGGTGAGGATGTAGCGGCCGATAATCGCCAGGTTGGAGGGCGCGTCCTTCTGGTCCGGCTTTTCCACCATGCCGTCGATGCGATAGATGCCCTCTTTCAGACTCTCGCCGGAAATCACGCCATACTTGTGCACCTCTTCCATCGGCACTTCCTGGATGGCGACGATGGAGCAGCGGAACTGGTTGTACAGCTCCACCATCTGCTTGAGCACGCCGGCGCCCTCGCTGTTCAGGCACAGGTCGTCGGAGAGCAGCACGCCAAAGGGCTCGTTGCCCACCAGCGAGCGCCCGGTGAGGATGGCGTGGCCCAGGCCCTTCATTTCACGCTGCCGAACCATGGTGAAGACACCCTTGTCGAGTACGCCGCGGATGCTCTCCAGGTATTTCTCCTTGCCGGTACCGGAGATCTGGTGCTCCAGCTCGTAACTGATATCGAAATGGTCGGCGATGGCGCGCTTGCCGCGGCCGGTGACGAAGGCACAGGTTGTCATCCCCGCTTCTATCGCCTCCTCCACGCCGTACTGCACCAGCGGCTTGTTGACCACCGGCAACATCTCCTTGGGCATGCTCTTGGTGGCGGGAAGGAACCGGGTACCGTAGCCGGCGACGGGGAACAAACACTTGGTGATCATCTATAACTCTCCAGAAAGGCAGGTTTTTCGGTTTCAGCGACCATAATGATCTTCGAATCGAACGATATCGTCTTCACCCAGATAGGTGCCCGATTGTACTTCGATCAGCTCGAGGGGGATTTTCCCCGGGTTTGCCAGCCGGTGCTGGTGCCCCAGGGGAATGTAGGTAGATTCGTCTTCGGCGAGCATGAACACCTTGTCGCCACAGGTGACCTCCGCGGTGCCGTGGACGACGATCCAGTGCTCTGCGCGGTGGTGGTGCATCTGCAGCGACAGGGCGGCGCCCGGCTTGACCACGATGCGCTTGACCTGGAAGCGCTCGGCGCTCACCAGGGATTCGTAGGAGCCCCAGGGACGGAACACCTCCCGGTGCAGCGAGACCTCCTCCCGCTGGCCTTTTTTCAGTGCCTGGACGATATTCTTGACGTCCTGCACCCTGTCGCGGGCAGCCACCAGCACCGCGTCGGCGGTCTCCACCACCACGATGTCCTCGACCCCGGTGGCCGCGACCAGCCGCGAGTCGCTGTAAAAATAGCTGTTGCTGCAGTTGTCCAGCAGCACATCGCCGCGGGCGGCATTGCCCGCGTCGTCGCGCTGGGCCACCTCCCAGAGGGCGGACCAGGCGCCGACGTCGCTCCAGCCGCAATCCAGCGAGACCACGCCGCCGCGGGCGGTGTGCTCCATCACCGCGTAGTCGATACTGTCCGAGGGGCAGGCGGCAAAGGCGTCGGCATCCGGGCGGATAAAGTCCATGTCGACCTGGGCCCCGGACATGGCGGCGCGGCAGGCTTCCAGTATCTGCGGTGCGTGCCGGCCCAGTTCTTCCAGGTAGGCCGCCGCGCCCAGCAGGAACATCCCGCTGTTCCACAGGTAGTCGCCGCTGGCCAGGTACTGGGCCGCGGTGGCGGCATCGGGCTTCTCGACGAAGCGCTCCAGGTCGTAGAGGCCGTCGCCGGCGGACGCGCCGCACTTTATATATCCATAACCCGTCTCAGGGCTTGAGGGAACCACGCCAAAAGTCATAAGGCGGCCATCCGCCGCCGCGGGCAGCGCCTTGCCCACGGCCTCGATAAAGGCGGGAACATCGCGGATCACGTGGTCCGCGGGCAGGACCAGCAGCAGCGCGTCCGGGTCGGCCCCGGCCGCGTGCAGCGCGGCCAGCGCCACGGCCGGCGCGGTATTGCGGCCCTGCGGCTCGAGGATCAGCGCGCCCGGTGTAATGCCCAGCTGGCGCAACTGCTCGGCCACCATGAAGCGGTGATCCTCGTTGCATACCACCAGCGGCGCCGCGGCGGCCAGGTCGCGGGTGCGGGCCAGGGTTTCCTGCAACATGGAGAGTTCGCCGGCCAGCGGCTGGAACTGCTTGGGATGGGCTTCGCGCGAGACGGGCCAGAGGCGGCTTCCAATGCCACCGGAGAGAAGAACGGGTGTGATCATCCTGATTCCTGAGTGTCCGCTACCAACCGACTCTAGTTATGGCGACTGCCCCTTCCCCCACGGATTGGCAACCGGTCGATTATCTTATCGGACACAACCGGCATAAGCCAGTTGGCCCGGGCCCCACCCCGTGCTGGACTTGTGGTGCCCAGCGGATAAAATGGCCTCGCTCATAGCGACCTTTCCCCCTCTCACCGGAACAACTGGATTCAGCATGACAGCACAAAACGCGTACAGCAAAGACGAACTGGTCGCCTGTGGGCACGGAAAACTGTTCGGCGAAGGCAATGCCCGCCTGCCCATCGACCAGATGTTGATGCTGGACCGCATCACCCACATCAGTTCCGAGGGCGGCAACCACGGCAAGGGTGAAATCATCGCCGAGCTGGATATCAACCCGGACCTCTGGTTCTTCGCCTGCCACTTTCCCTCCGACCCGGTGATGCCGGGCTGCCTGGGCCTCGACGCGATGTGGCAGCTGCTGGGTTTCTTCCTCGGCTGGCGCGGCAATCCCGGGCGCGGCCGCGCGCTGGGCTGCGGCGAGGTCAAGTTCAGCGGGGAGATCCTGCCGGACGCGAAACTCGTGACCTACCACATTCACATCAAACGCGTGATAGAGCGCAAGCTGGTACTGGGCATCGCCGACGGTATCGTGTCGGTGGACGGCCGCGAAATCTATCACGCCAACGACCTGCGGGTCGGGCTGTATCAAACCACGGAGTCCATCTGATCCTATGAGCAGACGAGTAGTAGTAACCGGCCTGGGCATTGTGTCCTGCCTGGGCAACGATGCGCAGAGCGTTTCCGATTCGCTGTATGCGGGCAAGTCCGGCATCAAGCTGCGCCAGGAAAACATCGACATGGGCATGCGCTCGCACGTCGCCGGCGCCCCCGAGATCGACATCCCGGCGCTGATCGACCGCAAGGTGCTGCGCTTCATGGGCGATGCGGCGGCCTACGCCTACATCGCGATGCAACAGGCGATCGAGGACTCCGGGCTGGACGAGAGCCAGGTCTCCAACGTGCGCACCGGCATCATCGCCGGCTCCGGCGGCGCCTCGTCCGCCAAGCAGACCGAGGCGGCGGACATCCTGCGCGAGCGCGGCCTGCGCAAGGTCGGCCCCTACCGCGTGACCCAGACCATGGGCAGCACGGTTTCCGCCTGCCTGGCCACGCCATTCAAAATCAAGGGCATCAACTATTCGATCTCCTCCGCCTGCTCCACCAGCGCCCACTGTATCGGCAACGCCATGGAGCAGATCCAGCTGAACAAGCAGGACGTGGTCTTCGCCGGCGGCGGCGAGGAACTGCACTGGACCCTGTCCAGCCTGTTCGACGCCATGGGCGCGCTGTCCACCAAGTACAACGAGTCCCCCGAGAAGGCCTCGCGCGCCTATGACGCGGACCGCGACGGCTTCGTCATCGCCGGTGGCGGCGGCATGCTGGTACTGGAGGAACTGGAGCACGCACTGGCCCGCGGCGCGAAGATCTACGCGGAACTGGTCGGCTACGGCGCCACCTCGGATGGCTACGACATGGTCGCCCCCTCCGGCGAGGGCGCGATCCGCTGCATGCGCCAGGCCATGGCCACGGTGGACGGGCCCATCGACTACATCAACGCCCACGGCACCTCCACGCCGGCGGGCGACATCCAGGAGTTGAAGGCGGTACGCGAGGTGTTCAGCACGCTGGACTACACGCCGCCGGTCAGCTCCACCAAGTCCCTGTCCGGCCACTCCCTGGGCGCCGCCGGCGTGCAGGAGGCGATCTACTCGCTGCTGATGCAGCGCGGCGGCTTCATCGCGGCCTCCGCGAACATCGAGAACCTGGACCCGGAAGCCGAGGGCATGCCCATCGTGCGCGAGCGGCAGGAAAACGTGGACCTGCAGCGGGTGATGTCGAACAGCTTCGGCTTCGGCGGCACCAACGCGTCGCTGGTGTTCCAGAAGTACTCATCGTAGGAGCCTGCTACGCAGGCGATCCCAGACCGTAGGAGCCTGCTACGCAGGCGATCCCAGACCGTAGGAGCCTGCTACGCAGGCGATCCCAGACCGTAGGACCTGCTACGCAGGTGATCGCAGACCGTAGGAGCGCGCTCTGCGCGCGATCGCCTGCTACGCAGGCTCCTACAGTCCGGGATCGCGCGCAGAGCGCGCTCCTACAATAAATCCAGCAGCAGTATCTGCACCTGGTCGCCCTCTGACACCGTCGCGCCCGGCGGAATCACCGCCAGGGCCTGCGACCGGCTCACCGAACTCAGCACGCCGGAACTCTGGTTATCGAAGGGCCGCGCGACCAATCCACCCCCGCCCTGCTCCAGGCTGACCCGCAGGTAGTCCTGGCGGGTACCCGCCCGGGAAACCGTAAAACCGGCGCGCGCCGCCAGCACCGGCGGCGCCTCCTCCTGCACCCCCTGCAGGGCGCGCAGGAAGGGCCTGGCCACCAGGCAGAAAGTCACGAAACTCGATGTGGGATTGCCCGGCAGGCCGATGAACGGCTTGCCGCAGACCTCGCCGAAGGCCAGCGGCTTGCCCGGCTTGATCGCGAGGCGCCACAGGTCCAGTCGCCCGAGGCGCTCGACCTGTGCCTTGACGTGGTCTTCCTCGCCGACCGAGACACCGCCGGAGGTGATGACACAGTCCGCAGCTTCCGCAGCGCGCTGCAGCGCGAGCGCGGTGACTTCGGGGTCGTCCGCGACAATGCCGCCATCCACGAACTGCATGCCCAGCTTTGCAACCTGTCCCGCAAGGGTATAGCGATTGGAGTTGTAGGACTGCCCCGGAGCCAGCGGGCCGCCACCCGGCTCCACCAGTTCATCGCCGGTGGAAAGGACCGCCACACGCAGGGCGCGGCGCACCTCGACACGGCTCACCCCCACCGAGGCCAGCAGGCCGAGGTCCTGCGGGCGCAGCACCCGGCCGGCGTGCAGCAGCACCGAGCCGGCGCGGATATCCTGCCCGGCCGGGCGCACGTTCTCCCCGACCGCCAGGGCGCGGCCCACGCGCACCACCCCGCCGGACTCGCTGCAGTCCTCCTGCATCACCACGGCATCGGCGCCGGGGGGCACCGGCGCGCCGGTGAATATCCGGGCGGCGGTACCGGGCTCCAGCGGCAAACCGGTGGAGCCCGCTGCGATCCGCTGGGCGACACGCAGTTCGCCGGGTGCGTCCTGCGCCCGCAGGGCGTAGCCGTCCATCGCGCTGTTGTCCGCCAGCGGCACGTTGACGCCGGCGGTGACGTCCTGCGCCAGGGTGCGGCCCAGGGCGTCCTGCAGGGGCAGCTCCTCACACTCGGCAATCGGAGCCACGCCGCCGAGGATGCGCTCCAGGGCCTCCTCCAGCGGCATCATGCCATTCAAGCGTCGCTCTCCCGCACGTCGAGCACGCCGACGAAATTGCAGGGGCGGTGGGTGCTGTCCAGCTGCTCGCGGATGATACCGTCCCACGCCGTCCTGCAGGCGCCGGTGGAGCCCGGCATGCAGAACACCACGGTGTTGTTGGCGTAACCGGCGACGGCGCGGGACTGCACCGTGGAGGAGCCTATCTCGGCCAGGGACAGCGCGCGGAACACCTCGCCAAAGCCGTCGATCTCCTTGTCGAACAGCGGGCGCACCGCCTCCGGTGTGGAATCGCGCCCGGAAAACCCGGTGCCGCCGGTGACCAGCACCGCCTGCACGCCGGCATCGGCGATCCAGCGCGAGAGCACCGCGCGGATCTGGTACATGTCGTCGATCACGATGGCCTTGTCGGCCAGGCTGTGGCCCGCCGCCTGCAGCGACTCGACGAGGAAGTGGCCGGAGGTGTCGGTGTCTTCGGTGCGGGTGTCGGAGACGGTGAGCACCGCCACCGCCAGCGGCCGGGAGATGTCATCGGTGGCCCTTGCCATGGGCGCTACTCCTTCTGTTGTAAAGGGTTGCTTTGACTGGATGGGTTACTTTGACTGGATTGCTGTGACTGGAAATAGGTTTTGACCAGGTCCGCGATGGCGCGGCGCCAGGGCATCTGCTTGATGGCGAAGGTGTCGCGGATCCGGCTGCAGTCCAGCGAGCGGTTGAGCGGCCGCGCGTCCTTGTCCAGTGATTCCAGTTCCACCGCGCCGGGTCGGAATTCGGAAAACTGCGAGGCCGAGGCGAGGATGGCCTCGGCAAATTCGTAGTAGGTGGCGGTCTCGGAACTGCAGTAGTGGTAGGTGTTCCAGACCTCCGCGCCGGTGCTGAGCTGGTCGAGCACCGCCGAGATCACCCGGGCGCCGTCGGTACAGGCCACCGGGCAGCCGCGCAGGTTGTTGTCCAGTACCAGGGATTCGCCGCGGATCATCTCACCCAGCATCTGGGTCACCAGGTTGTCGCCCTCGCTGGCGAATACCGGGCCCAGGCGCAGGATCACGTGGCGCTCGCAGTGCTCGCGCACCACTTCCTCGGCGTCGGCCATCAGGCGGCCCATTTCGCTGTCGTTGTCCGGCGCGTCGTTTTCGCTGTACATGCGGTCCAGCTTGCCGGAGAACACCCGCGCGCTGGACACGAACAGCAGGCAGGCCTTGTCGCGCGAGCAGGACTTGGCCACCCAGCGGGCTCGCTTGAGGTCGAACTCTACGATCTCCTGGCCGCCGTCCGCCACCGCCTCCACCCGGATATCCACCACCGCGTCGGCCTGGGCGCGGCGCACCGCCTTCTTGGCGTGGCGCTCGCTCTTCCAGCGCGATGCGGTGCGCGTCATGCAGATGACATCGTGCCGGCCCAACTCCACCAGGAGTTCCGTCAGGGAGCGCCCGAGGGGGCTGTCAGAACCGAGAATAAGTACGCGCACGCAGTGCTGTCCGGGGACGATGAATCAATGGGAGAAAGTTACCACACTTGCAGCCCGCGCAGGCGCCGGGCCTGCCCCTACGGGCGCAGTCGACAGGCGTGCCGGTGACCCGCGCACGCCGGCGGGCCGTCAGAACGGGATGTCGTCGTCGAAATCGCCGCCGAAGTCCTGGGCGGGTGCGCCCTGCGGAGCGGGTGCGCTGCGCGGCCCCGGAGCGCCCTGGGCCGCGGGTCGCTGGGCCGGTGCGGGGCTCTGGCTCTGGTCGTAGCCGCCGTAGTTGCCGTAATCGCCTGGGCCGCCGCCCTGGCCGGCGCCGCGGCTGTCCAGCATCTGCATGTTGTCGGCGACGATTTCCGTTGTGTAGCGGTCCTGGCCGTCCTGTCCCTGCCACTTGCGGGTGCGCAGCGAGCCCTCGACGTAGATCTTGGAACCCTTGTTGAGGTACTCGCCGGCGATTTCAGCCAGGCGGTTGAAGAAAACGACCCGGTGCCACTCGGTACGCTCCTGCGGCTGGCCGGTCTGCTTGTCTTTCCACTGCTCGCTGGTGGCGAGGCTGACGTTGGTGACCGCACCGCCGGAGGGCATGTAGCGTACCTCGGGATCCGCGCCCAGGTTGCCGATCAGGATGACCTTGTTGACGCCGCGTGTAGCCATGGATGTTCCTCGTACCGGGTTGCGATTGCTGCTCTGACAAGTGCGGGACTATAGCAATCCCGCCGTGCAATTGCGACAGCGAAACCGGGCGGGCGCGGCGACGCTAGCGGCGCAGCCACTCCAGCGCGGCCAGCAGGCGGCCAGCGGCGGCGTCCTGCCAGCGGGCGCCCTCGCGCCGGTAGACCGACTCGGCCAGCTGGCGGCCCAGGTCGATGGCGCGGTAACCCAGCCAGCGCAGCGGTTCCGGCTCCCAGCGGCGCAGCGCGTTTCCCGGTGGCGCGCGGTGGGCCCAGGGCGCGCGGCTGAGCTCGCTGTCGCGATCGAGCACGAGGTCCGCGAGGGTGCGGGCGAGCAGGTTGGATGCGCCGACGCCCTCGCCGAGATAGCCTCCGGCGGTGCCCAGCCCGCTCTGCCGGTCGTACACCGCGTGCGGCACGCCGCGCCGCGACATGCCGAGGGTACCGCCCCAGCGGTGGGTGATGGGTACGCCGGCCAGCTGCGGCAGGCAATCCAGCAGGGTGCGGTGCACGGTATCGAAGGCCCTGCCGTCGTCGCGGAAATCCGAGCGCGGCCGGCCGCCGAGACGGTAGGCGCCGCGGGCGCCGAACACCAGCCGGTCGTCCGCGCTGCGCTGGCCGTAGTTGATCAGCGGGCTGGCGTCGCTGAACACCTCGCGATCGGCGAGCCCGATCTCTCGCCACAGGGAATCCGGCAGCGGTTCGGTGGCGATGATCCTGCTCTGCACCGCCAGCACCCGGTTCCACGGCGCGCCCAGCCCGGCGCCGTAGCCCTCCAGCGCGAGCAGCCGGTGCGGCGCCCGCACCGCGCCGGCCGGGGTGCGCAGGCTGCCTTCGCCCAGCGCGGTGACCGGGGATTGCTCGTAGATTTCCACGCCCAGTTCACCCAGTGTGCGCACCAGGCCCGCCACCAGCCGCGCTGGCTGGATGCGCGCCACGTGGGGGGTATAGATGGCGCCCAGCGGACGGCGCAGGGCGAGCCGCCCGGACAGCTCGCCCGCGTCCAGCCAGCGGAAATCCGCCTCGCCGTAACCCAGGGCGTGCAGTTCGCCGAGCCAGTCGCGCTGGAGTTTTTCCTGCTCCCGGTAGCGCGCGGCGGCATAGATACCGCCGCCGCGGTGGTAGTCGCATTCGATGGCGTGGCGCCGCAGGACAGATTCCACCTCGGGCCCGATGCCCAGCAGCAGCGAGCGCAACTCCCGCCGCGGCTCGCCGTCCAGCGCCGCCAGCAGCCGCTGCTGCCCCTCCACGGCGCTCATCAGCCAGCCGCCGTTGCGGCCCGAGGCGCCGAAGCCGCAGCGCTGCGCTTCCAGTACACAGACCGAGAGCTCCGGGGCGAGGGTTTTCAGGTAATAGGCGGCCCACAGGCCGGTATAGCCACCGCCGGCGATCGCCACGTCGAAATCGCGCTCGCCCTGCAGCGGCCGGGGCGAATCGTGCGCAGGGGCTTGCTCCTGCCACAGGCTGGTAACGCCCGCGGACACGGAGGGGGCCTACTCGGAAATGACGGCGGTGGCCGGGGCGGGAACGGCGCCGCCGGGCAGGAACAACAGGAACCAGACCACCGCCAGCGCGGCGCAACAGGCGGCGAGACCGGCGGGGCCGCCGATGCGCACCATCCAGCCGCCGGCGGCGCCGCCGGCGAAGGCGCCGAGGAACTGGCAGGTGGAGAAGATACCCAGCGCCGTGCCCTTGCCCTCCGGCGCTACCACTTTGCTGATCAGCGAGGGCAGGGTCGCCTCCAGGAAGTTGAAGCCGATGAAGAAGCACAGGATGCCGAGGTAGAGCACCGGCGCGTCGGGCGCGAACACCACCGAGGGCACGGCCACCAGCAGCAGGCCGATGGCGACCAGGAACATGGCGTGCATGCGACCGCGGCGCTCCGCCAGGATCATCATCGGCACCATGCCGGCGATGGACAGGGCCAGCGCGGGAAGGTAGACCATCCAGTGGTGGTCGCGGTGCAGCCCGGCGACATCGCGCAGGGCGCCCGGCACCACCAGGAACAGGCCCATCAGGGTGAAGTGCAGGGCGAAGATCGAGAAATTCAGCCGGCGCAGGCCCGCGTCGCCCAGGCTGCGCCATACCAGCGAGGTGCGCACGCCGACGTCGCGGTGCTGTTTGTGGGTCGCCGGCGTCGGCACGCGGGCCAGCACGATGGCGATGCCGCACAGCGCCAACAGCGCGTTGAACCAGAACACGCCGTGCAGGCCGGCATAGCCCGCCACCAGCGGCCCCAGCACCAGGGCCACGGCGAAGCTCATACCGATGCTCATGCCGAGCAGGGCCATGGCCTTGGTGCGTTGCTCGTGGCCGGTGAGGTCGGCCAGCAGCGCCATCACGGTGCTGGCAATGGCGCCGGCACCCTGCAGGGCGCGGCCGAGGATGATCAGGTAGATGTTGTCGGCCAGCGCCGCCACCGCGCTGCCCAGGGCGAAGACCAGCAGCCCACCGACAATCACCGGCTTGCGGCCGATGCGGTCGGACAACCAGCCCAGTGGAATCTGTAGCAGCGCCTGACTCAGGCCGTAGGCACCCAGCGCCAGGCCGAGGGTGACCGGGCCGACCCCGGGCAGATCCGCCGTGTACAGGGCGAGCAGCGGCAGGACCATGAAAAGGCCCAGCATACGGAAGCTGTATAGGGTCGCAAGGGAGCTGACTGTGCGCCGCTCCTGTGACGTCATGGGTTGTTCGGTAATCATGCCAGGCACATCGCAGGTAACCGGTTCATCATAGCATTTTCCGCCCGGCTGAACACGCGGCCACACATCCACCTGTCGCCTCCGGGCGTATAACCGACAACGCATTCCGGTATGTCTTTGCACCGCGCGCCGGTCTGTGCATATACTTTTCCGTTTCGACTTTCCGGCGGTATTGCCCTGCGATGGACACCATTCAAGTGCGCGGCGCGCGCACGCACAACCTGAAGAACATCAACCTCGACATCCCCCGCGACAAGCTGGTGGTGATTACCGGCCTGTCCGGTTCGGGCAAGTCCTCCCTGGCCTTCGACACCCTGTACGCGGAGGGCCAGCGGCGCTACGTGGAGTCGCTGTCCACCTACGCCCGGCAGTTCCTGTCGATGATGGAGAAGCCCGACATCGACCACATCGAGGGCCTCTCGCCGGCGATCTCCATCGAGCAGAAGTCCACCTCGCACAACCCGCGCTCCACCGTCGGCACCATCACCGAGATCTACGACTACCTGCGCCTGCTGTTCGCGCGGGTGGGCGAGCCGCGCTGCCCCACCCACGGGCTGAGCCTGCAGGCGCAGACCGTCAGCCAGATGGTGGACACGGTGCTGGCGCTGCCGGAGGGCACCAAGCTGATGCTGCTGGCGCCGGTGGTGCGCGACCGCAAGGGCGAGCACCTGCAGATACTGGAAGAGCTGCGCGCGGGCGGCTTCGTGCGCGCGCGCATCGACGGCCGGGTGACGGAGCTCGACGAGGTGCGCCCGCTGGACAAGAAGCGCAAGCACCGCATCGAGGTGGTGGTGGACCGCTTCAAGGTGCGCGAGGACCTGCGCCTGCGCCTGGCGGAGTCCATCGAGACCGCGCTGGAGCTGACCGACGGCCTGGCCAGCGTCAGCTACATGGACGGCGACGGCGAGGAGATCGCCTTCTCCTCGCGCTTCGCCTGCCCGGAGTGCGGCCACAGCATCGACGAGCTGGAGCCCAAGCTGTTCTCCTTCAACAACCCCGCCGGCGCCTGCGGCGGCTGCGACGGCCTCGGCGTCAAGCAGTACTTCGACGCCGAGCGCATCGTGCTGCACCCGGAGGCCAGCCTCGCCGAGGGCGCCATCCGCGGCTGGGACCGGCGCAACGTCTACTACTTCCACATGCTGCGTTCGCTGGCCGAGCACTACGGCTTCGATATCGACAGCCGCTTCGACAAGCTGAAAAAGCAGCACCAGCAGGTAATCCTGCACGGCAGCGGCAAGGAAGAGGTCGCTTTCTCCTACATCAACGACCGCGGCGACGTGTTCAAGCGCACCCACCCCTTCGAGGGCATCATCCCCAACATGGAGCGCCGCTACCGCGACACCGATTCCACCTCGGTGCGCGAGGAGCTGGCGAAGTTCCTCTCCACCCAGCCCTGCCCCGAGTGCGGCGGCACCCGGCTGCGCGAGGAGGCGCGCCACGTGTTTGTCGACGAGCGCAGCCTGCCGTCTATCACCGGCCTGCCGGTGGGCGAGGCCAGCGACTACTTCGAGGCGCTGTCCCTGCCCGGCCGCAAGGGCGAGATCGCCGACAAGATCCTCAAGGAGCTGCGCGCCCGCTACCGCTTCCTGGTCGACGTGGGCCTGAACTACCTGACCCTGAACCGCAGCGCCGAGACCCTCTCCGGCGGCGAGGCCCAGCGCATCCGCCTGGCCTCGCAGATCGGCGCCGGCCTGGTAGGCGTGATGTACATCCTCGACGAGCCCTCCATCGGCCTGCACCAGCGCGACAACGAGCGCCTGCTGGCCACACTCACCCACCTGCGCGACCTCGGCAATACCGTGCTGGTGGTGGAGCACGACGAGGACGCCATCCGCACCGCCGACCACATCATCGACATCGGCCCCGGCGCCGGTGTGCACGGCGGCCGGATCGTCGCCGAGGGCCCGGTGAAGGCAATAGTCGCCAACCGCGATTCGCTGACCGGTGATTACCTCTCAGGACGGCGCAAGATCGAGATCCCGGCGAAACGCAATGCGCCGGACCCCAGGCGCAAACTGTTGCTGAAGGGCGCCAGCGGCAACAACCTGCAGTCGGTGAACCTCGAGCTGCCGCTGGGCCTGCTGACCTGCGTCACCGGCGTGTCCGGTTCGGGCAAGTCGACGCTGGTCAACAACACCCTGTTCCCGATCGCGGCGACCGCCCTGAACGGCGCTACCACGCTGAACCCCGCGCCCTACCAGTCGATCGACGGCATGCAGCACATCGACAAGTGCATCGACATCGACCAGAGCCCCATCGGCCGCACGCCGCGCTCCAACCCCGCAACCTATACCGGGATCTTCACCCCGGTGCGCGAGCTGTTCGCCGGCACCCAGGAGGCGCGCTCGCGCGGCTACAAGCCCGGGCGCTTCAGCTTCAACGTCAAGGGCGGCCGCTGCGAGGCTTGCCAGGGCGACGGCGTGACCAAGGTAGAGATGCACTTCCTGCCGGACATCTACGTGCCCTGCGACGTGTGCAAGGGCAAGCGCTACAACCGCGAGACGCTGGAGATCCGCTACAAGGGCAAGAACATCCACGAGGTGCTGGAGATGACCGTGGAGGACGCCCTGGCCTTCTTCGAGCCGGTGCCGGCCATCGCCCGCAAACTGCAGACCCTGATGGACGTGGGCCTGTCCTATATCCGCCTGGGCCAGGCGGCGACCACCCTCTCCGGCGGCGAGGCGCAGCGGATCAAGCTTTCACGCGAACTCTCCAAGCGCGACACCGGCAAGACCCTGTACATCCTCGACGAGCCGACCACCGGCCTGCACTTCGAGGACATCCAGCAATTGCTGCAGGTACTGCACCGGCTGCGCGACCACGGCAACACCGTGGTGATCATCGAGCACAACCTCGACGTGATCAAGACCGCGGACTGGCTGGTGGACCTCGGCCCCGAGGGCGGCTCCGGCGGCGGCCAGATCATCGCCACGGGCACGCCGGAAGATGTGGCGAAATCTCCCGGCTCCCACACCGGCCGTTTTCTCGCGCCGATGCTGAAAAAGCGCAAAACGGGCAAAAAAGCGGCCTGAAGCCCGCTGAAACCGGGCGCCGGCAATCTCGCCGCGCCCCTTGACTCAACGCCCAGTCTGGCTACTATAGCCACCCACTGACCCAAGCCGGCATAGCTCAGCTGGTAGAGCAACGCATTCGTAATGCGTAGGTCCGGCGTTCGACTCGCCGTGCCGGCACCATTTCCCCGCGGTGGCAATGCGGACCTCCCGCAGCAGGCCACGACCAGCGCACAACAGCCCGACGGGACAACACCTCCAGGCCGGGGCCGGACCTCGCAAATGAAAGAAATCATTCGTTGCTGGGCCACCGGCATTTTCCGCTTCATCCGGTCGACCACCGGCTACGTGCCGCCCGAACGGGTTTTCAGGCACCTGCATTTCACCGGGCCGTTCAACGTGACGCTGCCAGGCGGCTCGAGCCTGATGCTGCACTCCTGGGGCAACCGGGTGGAAAACGAACTGGCCTGGCGCGGCTGGGATGGCCACGAGACCCCGGAGCGGCGGCGCTGGGCGGCCATGGTGGCCCCCGGCGGCGACGTACTGGACATCGGCGCCAATACGGCGACCTACGCCCTCACTGCCAAGGCGCTCTCACCCGCCAGCCGCGTCCACGCCATCGAACCCCTAGCGCGGATCGCCGCGATGGCGCGCCAGAATGCGGCCACCGCGGGTCTCGACGTGCATGTTGCCTGTCTCGCGTTTGCCCGCGACAGCGGCGAACTTCCTATCTACGACCCGGGCGGGGCGAACGCATACAGCGCCTCGCTGAGCCCGGACTTCCTTCCCGGCGAGAAGTCGGCCTACCTCGTGCCGGTCGATTCAGTCGACGCCTATTGTCGCGAGCAGGGACTCGATCCCCTGTCGATAAAAATCGATGTCGAGGGCCTGGAGGGCGATGTGATCTGCGGCGCAGCCGGGCTGCTGGAAAGGGGGCGCTGCATCATCCTGTGTGAATGGCTGGGCAGCTCCGAGTCACACCGCGAGGCGCAGGCCCTGCTCCAGGAGCGCGGTTACATTGCCCTGGACGTCGAGGACCTCGCCGAGGTCACACTCGATATGCAACGGGGATTCACCCAGCGCAATCTCATCCTTGTCCACAGGAGCAGGGCGGCCGAATTCCGCGCCAGGACCCTGCCTGCCTGAGCACGTCCACGGGCCTGTCACACGCGGTTCACCGGAATGTCACGGCCCGGGTGTACCAATGATGGCGCCCGGAACACTCGCTGTCCCGGTTCATTCACCCGACTTCCAAGGACTGCCCCATGCTCAGCCCCCTGACCAAATCCGCATTGGCCCTGCTCGCCACTGCGGCCTTCGCGCTTGCCGCGCACGCCAGTGAAAACAACGAGAAACCCGACCACGCGACACCCACCGGACCGGCTCTGAAGGTCGCCCTGTGGGGCGACGAGTTCTACAACAAGGACCCCGGTGAGAAAGCCGCCGCGATCGACGAGCTGATCGCGTCCATGAACAGCCACCACCTGAACTTCACGATCTTCGTCGGCGACACCAAGAGCGGCAGCTCCGAGTGTACCGACCAGGCGATCGGCCAGGACGTGGTCGACGTGTTCAACCGCCTCGACGCGTCCACCCTGTACAGCGTCGGCGACAACGAATGGACCGACTGCCACCGCACCAACAACGGCTCCTACGATCCCGTCGAGCGCCTGGGCTATATCCGCAAGGTGTTCTTCGACAAGGACACCAACCAGGGCAACAGGCCGATCAAGGTGCAGCGCCAGGGCCAGCTGGGCGACGCCTACAGCGAGAACAGCCGCTTCGTGAAGAGCGGTGTTGAGTTCGTCGCCCTGCACATCCCGGGCAGCAACAACAACCTCGTGGCCACCGACAAGCAGTGCTACAACAAGTCCAACCGCACCGCGGAAGATTGCGCCGCCGCCACCGCGGAATACCAGGCGCGCAACGCCATGAACGTGCAGTGGCTGCAGGCCGCATTCGACGAGGCCCGCGCCAACCACTACGCCGGCGTGCTGATCGCCATCCAGGCCGACATCTACGCGCCGCTGGAGCTGAGCGATGGCGGCTACCAGGACGACTTCCTGCCCTCGCTGGACGAGAACAACGGCTACACCGACTTCTTCAACACCCTGGTAGCGGAAGTGCACGACTACGACGGCCAGGTGCTGCTGGTGCACGGCGACTCCCACTACTTCCGCCTGGACAAGCCGATGTACGAGGAAGACGGCAAGCTGACGCCGAACTTCACCCGTGTCGAGGTGTTCGGCAGCGCCGACCACAACTGGGTCGAGATGACCGTGGACCCCCGCTCGGAGAATGTCTTCTCCTTCCAGCCGGTGGTCTTCGACTAGGCATGCAGGAGCGCGCTCTGCGCGCGATCGCGTACCGCGGTTTACCGGGCATCGCCCGGGCCAGGCCGCCGGGGTCGCCGCCTGCCGTGATCGCCCGCGTAGCGGGCTCTTACGCCAAATTTCAGGCACAAAAAAGCCGGGTAAAACCCGGCCTTTTTTTTGCTATGTGAGCGGCGAGGCTTAGTCCTCGTCGTCCTCGAAGCTGTCGTGCTGCGGACGGTCGACCAGCTCGACATAAGCCATCGGGGCCTTGTCGCCGGCGCGGAAGCCGCACTTCAGGATACGGATGTAACCGCCCGGGCGCGCCTGGTAGCGCGGGCCCAGCTCGCTGAAGAGCTTGCCGACGGCTTCCTTGCTGCGCACGCGGTCGAACGCCAGGCGACGGTTGGCGACGCTGTCGTTCTTGGCCAAGGTGATCAGGGGCTCCGCATAGCTGCGCAGTTCCTTCGCCTTGGGCAGGGTGGTCTTGATCAACTCGTGCTCAACCAGTGAGGCGGTCATGTTACGGAACATGGCCTTGCGGTGGGCACTGTTGCGGTTCAGCTGACGTCCACTGTGACGATGACGCATTTTTCCAGTCCTATCTCTTCTGTGCTATCGCAGCACGGCTGTCTGTAGCCCGGGGCGCTTAGGCGCTGAGTACCCGGTCGTCGTTTTTCAGGCTGGCGGGCGGCCAGTTGTCCAGGCGCATGCCCAGGGACAGTCCGCGGGACGCCAGCACGTCCTTGATCTCGGTCAGCGACTTCTTGCCCAGGTTCGGGGTCTTCAGCAGCTCGACCTCGGTGCGCTGCACCAGGTCACCGATGTAGTAAATGTTCTCTGCCTTGAGGCAGTTGGCCGAACGCACGGTCAGCTCCAGGTCGTCGACCGGGCGCAGCAGGATCGGATCGACTTCGTCCTCTTCCTCGACGTACTCTGACTCGGACTCGGATTCCAGGTCGACGAACACGGCCAGCTGCTGCTGCAGGATGGTCGCGGCGCGACGGATGGCTTCTTCCGGGTCGATGGTGCCGTTGGTTTCCAGGTCCAGCACCAGCTTGTCCAGGTCGGTGCGCTGCTCGACGCGAGCGGCCTCGACCACGTAGGACACACGCAGTACTGGAGAGAAAGTGGCGTCCAGCTGCAGGCGACCGATGGAGCGGGTCTCCTCGTCCGGATTCTCGCGGGAATCGGCGGGCGAGTAGCCGCGGCCGCGAGCCACGGTCAGCTTCATGTTGATTTCGCTGCTGCCGTTCAGGTGGCAGATCACGTGATCGGGGTTGCGCACCTCGATGTCGTGGTCCACCTGGATGTCGCCGGCGGTCACTGCGCCCGGGCCCTTGCGGGACAGGGTCAGCTCGGCCTCGTCCTTGCCGTTCATGACAAGGGCGACACCTTTCAGGTTCAGCAGGATCTCGATAACGTCTTCCTGCACACCTTCGATGGCGCTGTACTCGTGCAGTACGCCGTCGATCTCGACTTCGGTGATGGCACATCCGGGCATTGAAGACAGCAGGATGCGACGCAGGGCGTTACCCAGGGTGTGGCCAAAGCCACGCTCCAGGGGTTCCAGGGTTACCTGGGCGCGACGGTTGTCTTTTTCTTCGACATTGATCACGCGCGGGGTAAGAAATTCGGTCACTGCACTCTGCATACGGGGCACCTATTACCGGGGTTAGTCCTTCAGTGAATTACTTGGAGTAAAGTTCGACGATCAGGTTTTCGTTGATGTCCGAAGACAGGTCCTGACGGTCGGGCACCGACTTGAAAGTGCCTTCCAGCTTGTCGGCGTTCACTTCAATCCACTCAGGCTCGCCACGCTGGGCGGCCAGGGCCAGGGCAGACTGCACACGCAGCTGCTTCTTGGCCTTCTCGCGCAGGGAGATCACGTCACCGGCTTTCACCTGGTAGGACGGGATGTTGACCACTGCGCCATTCACCAGGATCGCCTTGTGGGCGACCAGCTGGCGGGACTCGCTCCGGGTGGAGCCGAAACCCATGCGGTAAACCACGTTGTCCAGGCGGGACTCCAGCAGTTGCAGCAGGTTTTCACCGGTCGCGCCCTTCAGGCGGGCAGCGTCCTTGTAGTAGTTGCGGAACTGCTTTTCCAGGATGCCGTAGATACGACGAACCTTCTGCTTCTCACGCAGCTGTACACCGTAGTCTGACAGGCGACCGCGACGGGCGCCGTGCTGGCCGGGAGCGTTTTCCGCCTTGCACTTGCTTTCCAGTGCGCGCACGCCGCTCTTCAGGAACAGGTCGGTTCCCTCACGACGGGACAGCTTGCACTTGGGACCAATATATCGAGCCATTTCTATACCTTCCTGTAAGCCTTACACGCGACGTTTCTTCGGCGGACGACACCCGTTGTGCGGGACCGGCGTCACGTCGGTGATATTGCTGATCTTGAAGCCGCAGGCGTTCAGGGCGCGGACGGCTGATTCACGGCCGGGCCCCGGGCCCTTGACCTGTACGTCGAGGTTTTTCAGGCCGTACTCCTTGGCTGCCTCGCCGGCGCGCTCCGCTGCCACCTGGGCGGCGAACGGGGTGCTCTTGCGCGAGCCGCGGAAACCGGAACCACCGGCAGTCGCCCAGCTCAGGGTGTTGCCCTGGCGGTCGGTGATGGTCACGATGGTGTTGTTGAAAGACGCGTGAACGTGCGCAATGCCGTCCACGACAGTCTTGGTAATTTTCTTGCGAGTGCTCTTGGCACCGGGCTTGGCCATGTTTCGGTCCTGTTTAATATCAACACTGCACGCGGTGCAGCTACACTAAAAAGGATTCGCGGATCGGGTGTCCCTGCGGGATTCCTTACTTGCGAATCGGTTTGCGCGGGCCCTTGCGGGTGCGCGCGTTGGTCTTGGTACGCTGGCCGCGCACCGGCAGACCGCGACGGTGGCGCAGGCCGCGGTTACAGCCCAGGTCCATCAGTCGCTTGATGTTCATGGAGATCTCGCGACGCAGGTCGCCCTCCACGGTCATTTCGGCAACCTTGCCGCGAAGTGCGTCCATCTGCTCTTCGGACAGATCGCTGATGCGGGTATTTTCGGCAATACCCGTGGCAGCGCAGAGGCCGCGCGCCTGGGTACGGCCAATACCGTAGATGTAGGTCAGCGAGATAACAGTATGCTTGTTATCAGGTATGTTGACGCCGGCAATACGAGCCATTCAACTCTCTCCAATCAATCTCTTCGCACTAGGTCGCGATATTTCGCAAGCCCCTGATTTATCTCGGTTTTCAATTTCAAACCGAGGGGGCGGCGCGAAAGGCGCAGCATTCTAGCGATATCGTTACTAAAAATCAAGCACGCGGCAGCAGCCGGGACACTCAGCCCTGGCGCTGCTTGTGACGCGGATCGGTGTTGCAGATGACCCGGACAACCCCATTGCGGCGCACCACTTTGCAGTTGCGGCAGATCTTCTTGACTGATGCACGTACTTTCATCGTTCCTTACTCCGTTGATACCGGGCCCCTAGCGGAGGCGGCCGGCACTCCCATAGTTCTTCAGGTTGGCCTTCTTCATCACCGATTCGTACTGGTGAGACATCAGGTGGCTCTGCACCTGGGCCATGAAATCCATTACCACGACAACCACGATCAGCAGTGAAGTGCCGCCCAGGTAAAAGGGCACGTTCCACATCACCACCAGGAACTGCGGCAGCAGGCAGACCAGCGCGATATACGCGGCGCCGAACACCGTCAGCCGGGTCAGCACGCCATCGATATAGTTGGCGGTCTGCTGGCCCGGGCGGATACCCGGCACAAACGCGCCGGACCGCTTCAGGTTGTCAGCCACTTCTACCGGGTTGAACATCAACGCCGTATAGAAGAAGCAGAAAAACACTACAAACACCGTGAACAATAAAATGTTCAGCGGCTGGCCCGGGCCGATCATCACGGCCAGGTCCTGCAACCAGTCGATGGAGCCGGAGCTGCCAAACCACTGGGCGATCGACGCCGGGAACAGCAGGATGCTGGATGCGAAGATGGCCGGGATAACACCGGACATGTTCACCTTCAGCGGCAGGTGCGAAGACTGCGCCTGGTACATCCTGCGGCCCTGTTGCCGCTTCGCGTAGTTCACCGTGATGCGGCGCTGGCCGCGCTCGATGAACACAATCATGTAAATCACGGCAATCGCCAGCGCCAGGATGAACAGCAGCACCAGGATGTTCAGTTCACCCTGCCGCGCCGATTCCAGCGACTGGCCGATCGCCCGCGGCAGACCCGCGACGATACCGGCGAAAATCAGCATCGAAATGCCGTTGCCGACCCCACGTTCGGTGATCTGCTCGCCCAACCACATCATGAACACGGCGCCCGTCACCAGCGAAGTAATCGCGATCACGAAGAACAGCGGCGTCGCGCTGTAAGCCATGCCCTGGTTGGCCATGCCAACCGTCATGCCGGAGGCCTGGATAATTGCCAGCACCACCGTCAGGTAGCGAGTGTACTGGCTGATCTTGCGCCGGCCCGACTCGCCCTCTTTCTTCAACGCTTCCAGCTGCGGCGTCACCGCCGACATCAGCTGGACGATGATCGATGCCGAGATGTACGGCATGATCCCCAGAGCCAGGATGGACATGCGCTCCAGCGCGCCGCCGGAGAACATGTTGGCCAGGCCCAGGATGGTGCCCTGGTTCTGGTTGAACAGTGCCGCCAGCTGGTTGGGGTCAATTCCCGGGACCGGGATATGCGTCCCGACCCGGTATACGATGATCGCTACAAGCAGGAACCGCAGGCGAGCAAAGAGCTCGCCCATGCCCGCTTTGCTGACCTGAGGCAGCTGACCTTGACCCATTTATTCCTCGACTTTTCCGCCGGCTTTCTCGATCGCCTCACGGGCGCCCTTGGTCACTGCCAGTCCCTTGACGGTCAGTGCCTTGCCCAGTTCGCCGGACAGGAAAACCCGCGCGCGGGTGACATCTTCCTTGACCAGGTCGGCCGCTTTCAGCGCAGCCAGGTCGACAACATCACCTTCAACCTTGCTCAGCTCGCCCAGGCGGACCTGTGCGGTGGTACGGGAGATACGCGAGGTAAAGCCGTACTTGGGCAGGCGCTTCTGCAGCGGCATCTGGCCGCCCTCGAAACCGGGACGAACCTTGCCGCCGGAGCGGGACTTCTGGCCCTTGTGGCCGCGGCCGGCGGTCTTGCCCAGGCCGGAGCCGATACCGCGACCGACCCGCTTGCTGTTCTTCCTGGAACCCGGTGCCGGGCTCAGGCTATTCAGTCGCATTACATCAGACATGTTCAGTCCTCGACCCTAACCAGGTAGTTAACTTTGTTGATCATGCCGCGAACGGAGGGAGTGTCCTCAACCTCGACGGTGTGACCGATACGGCGCAGGCCCAGACCCGCCACGCAAGCCTGGTGCTTCTTCAGGCGGCCGTGGGTGCTCTTGACCTGAGTCACCTTGATGGTTGCTTTAGCCATGACAATTCAGCCCGATAATCAGTTCAGAATTTCTTCGACGCTCTTGCCGCGCTTGGCAGCCACGTCTTCCGGCGAGCACATGTCGCGCAGGCCGTTGAAAGTTGCGCGCACCACGTTCACCGGGTTGGTGGAGCCGTAGCACTTCGCCAGTACGTTGTGTACGCCGGCGATCTCGAGCACGGCGCGCATCGCGCCACCGGCGATAACACCGGTACCCTCGGATGCGGGCTGCATGTAGACCTTGGAGGCGCCGTGGGCAGCCTTCACCGGGTACTGGATGGTGCCGTTCTTCAGCTCGACGTGGATCATGTTGCGGCGCGCCGCTTCCATCGCCTTCTGGATAGCAACAGGCACTTCGCGGGCCTTGCCGCGGCCGAAACCGACGCGGCCGTTACCGTCGCCGACAACGGTCAGCGCGGTGAAGCCGAAGATGCGACCGCCCTTGACCACCTTGGCCACACGGTTCACCTGGACCAGCTTCTCCTGCAGGTCGCCCTCGGTCTGCTGCTGCTTTTTGTCGTTGAAAGCCATATCAGTACCCTAGAATTCCAGTCCACTTTCACGGGCAGCGTCGGCCAGTGCCTTGACGCGTCCGTGGTATTTGTAACCCGCGCGATCGAACGCGACGCGCTCGACACCGGCGGCCTTGGCGCGCTCGGCGACCAGCTTGCCCACTTCGGCCGCAGCCTCGGTGTTGCCGGTAGCGCCCTTGCGCAGCTGGGCGTCGAGAGTGGAGGCGCTGGCCAGCACACGGTCGCCCTCAGGTGTCAGCACCTGGGCGTAGATGTGCCGGGGAGTACGATGTACGCTCAGGCGGTTAACGCCCAGGCCGCGCATGTGGTTGCGAGCGCGGCGAGCGCGACGCAGCCTTGAATCATTCTTTGCACTCATCTCAACTTACCTACTTCTTCTTGGCTTCTTTGCGACGCACGTGTTCGTCTGCGTAGCGGATGCCCTTGCCCTTGTACGGTTCCGGCGGACGGTAGGCGCGGATTTCCGCAGCCACCTGGCCGACGACCTGCTTGTCCACGCCCTTGACCACGATCTCGGTCTGGGTGGGGGTCTCGGCGGTAACGCCCTCCGGCAGCTGGTACTCCACCGGGTGGGACAGGCCGACCGTCAGGTTGACCTTGTTACCGCTGGTGTTTGCACGATAACCGACGCCGTTGAGCACCAGTTTCTTCTCCCAGCCCTCGCTGACGCCCTTGACCATGTTGGCCAGCAGCGCGCGGGTGGTACCGGCCATCGCCTTGGAGCTATCGCCTTCGAAGGCCACCTGCAGGGTGCCTTCTTCCTGGTTGACGTTCACGCCGTCGACCAGGGACAGCGCCAGCGTGCCTTTGCTGCCCTTGACGGTGAGGTCACGGCCGTCAAGCTTGACCTCAACGCCGCTCGGCAGGGCTACCGGGTTGTTTGCGACTCTAGACATTTCGGTTGCTCTTCAAATCAGTCAAATTAGAAAACAGTGCAAAGCACTTCGCCGCCGACACCGGCTGCGCGGGCTGCACGGTCCGTCATCACACCCTTGGAGGTGGAGACGATGGCGACACCCAGGCCGCCGCGTACCGAGGGCAGTTCGTCCTTGGCAGCGTAGTTACGCAGGCCCGGACGGCTGACGCGGTCGATCTCGGCGATCACCGGCTTGCCCTGGAAATACTTCAGTTCGATTGACAGGCGCGGCTTGCTGGCATCGCTGATCGCGTTAAAGCCGGCAATGTAGCCCTCTTCCTGCAAAACCTTGGCAACCGCCGCTTTCAGCTTGGAGCCGGGCATTTCAACGGTTTTCTTGCCGGCCATCTGGGCGTTGCGAATACGGGTCAGCATGTCTGACAGCGGATCTTGCATACTCATTTCAATGGTTCTCCGTTACCAGCTGGCTTTAACCAGACCGGGGACATCACCGCGCATCGCCGCTTCCCGCAGCTTGTTGCGGCACAGGCCAAATTTACGATAGACCGCGTGAGGACGACCGGTCACCTGGCAGCGGCGCTGCTGGCGAATCGGGCTGGCGTCGCGGGGCAGCTTCTGCAGGGCGATCTGGGCGTCCCACTTCTCGTCGTCGGAAGCGTTGACGTCGGCCAGGATGGCCTTCAGCGCCGCGCGCTTGCCCGCGAACTTGGCTACCGTACGAGCACGCTTCTTCTCACGCGCAATCATAGATTTTTTAGCCATGAATAAAGCCTCTTAACCTTTCAGGGGGAAGTTGAAAGCGCGCAGCAGTGCGCGGCCTTCATCATCCGTACGAGCGGTGGTGGTGATGGTGATATCCAGACCGCGCAGTGAATCCACCTTGTCGTAATCGATTTCGGGGAAGATGATCTGCTCGGTCACGCCCATCGCGAAGTTGCCGCGGCCGTCGAAGGACTTCGGGCTGATGCCGCGGAAGTCGCGGATACGCGGGATCGCGATGCTGATCAGGCGCTCCAGGAATTCGTACATGCGGTCGGAGCGCAGGGTCACCTTGCAGCCGATCGGCCAGCCTTCGCGAACCTTGAAGCCGGCGATGGACTTGCGTGCCTTGGTGATCACCGGCTTCTGGCCGGAGATCTTCTCCATGTCCGCCATGGCGGCCTCGAGCACTTTCTTGTCACCGATGGCCTCACCGACACCCATGTTCAGGGTGATCTTGGTAATGCGCGGAACTTCCATCACATTGGCCAGGCCCAGCGTCTCTTTGAGCTGGGGAGCGAGTTCGCTCTTGTACTTGTCTTTCAACGTTGCCATGTCTAGTTACCTGTTAGCCCTTCGACCAGCCGGGGACTCAGCTGATTGCCTCGCCGCTGGACTTGTAAATACGAATCTTGCTGTCGCCTTCAACCTTGAAACCGACGCGGTCGGCCTTGCCGGTGCTGGCATTGAAAATCGCCACGTTGGAAACCTGGATAGGGGCTTCCTTCTCGACGATACCGCCAGCCACGCCCGCCTGCGGGTTAGGCTTGGTGTGCTTCTTCACCAGATTGATGCCGGCGACAATCACGCGATTGTCGTCCAGAACCCTGCGGACCTTGCCGCGCTTGCCCTTGTCCTTACCGGCCAGGACAACCACTTCGTCATCGCGCTTGATCTTCAACATTTTTCCGTCCTCTCCTCGGCCTGCCTAGATAACTTCAGGGGCCAGAGAAATGATCTTCATGAACTTTTCGCCGCGCAGCTCGCGGGTTACCGGCCCGAAAATACGGGTGCCGATCGGCGCCTGCTGGTTGTTCAGCAGTACTGCCGCGTTATCGTCGAACTTGATCAGGGAGCCATCGGGGCGACGCACGCCCTTCTTGGTGCGCACCACAACTGCGGTCATCACCTGGCCTTTCTTGACCTTGCCGCGGGGAATCGCTTCCTTCACGGTCACCTTGATCAGGTCGCCCACGCGCGCGTAACGACGCTTGGAGCCACCCAGCACCTTGATGCACATCACACGGCGAGCGCCGCTGTTATCGGCGACTTCCAAATACGACTGTGTCTGAATCATCTTCTACTCCAAACTGCGGCGCGCGGCCGCAAACTCTCGCTTCTTAAACCTGCGTGGCGCTCTCAACGACTTCCAGGAGCTTCCAGGTTTTGCTCTTGGAGATCGGGCGGGTTTCGGCCACGGTTACCGTGTCGCCGATGCCGCACTGGTTGTTTTCGTCGTGCGCATGGATCTTGGAGGAACGAGTGATGTACTTGCCGTATACCGGGTGCTTTACCCGACGCTCGATCAGTACGGTGATCGTCTTGTCCATCTTGTTGCTGACAACCCGGCCGGTTGCCACGCGCGTACGCTTTTCTGCAGCCGTCATACTCAGTTACCTGCCTTCTCGGTGAGTACAGTCTTGACGCGTGCGATGTCGCGCTGGTTCTGGCTGAGCAGGTGAGTCTGACCCAGTTGACCAGTGGACTTCTGCATGCGCAGCTTGAACTGCTCCTCACGCAGAGTGAGCAGCTGCTTGTTCAGGTCCTCAACGGACTTTTCACGCAATTCAGTTGCTTTCATCACATCACCGACCGTTTAACAAAAGTTGTGGCAACGGGGATCTTGGCGGCGGCCAGCGAGAATGCCTCGCGTGCCAGCTCTTCAGAGACACCCTGCACTTCGTAGAGCACCTTGCCCGGCTGAACCTGGGCCACCCAGTACTCGACGTTACCCTTACCTTTACCCTGGCGAACTTCCAGCGGCTTGCCCGTGATGGGCTTGTCCGGGAAGACGCGGATCCAGATTTTGCCGCCACGCTTGATGTGACGGGTCATCGCACGACGAGCCGCCTCGATCTGGCGCGCGGTAATACGGCCGCGGCCGGTGGCCTTGAGGCCGAACTCGCCGAAGCTCACTTTGCTGCCGCGATGTGCCAGGCCGCGGTTGCGGCCCTTCATCGTTTTGCGGAATTTTGTACGCTTAGGTTGAAGCATCTGCGTAACCCTTAATTAGTTGCTGTTTTCCGGGCGTTGTCTGCGGACTCATCACCGCCAATGACCTCGCCTTTGAAAATCCAAACCTTCACACCGATGATGCCGTACGTGGTGGTGGCCTCGTAGGTGGCGTAGTCGATGTCGGCGCGCAGGGTGTGCAGGGGCACACGACCTTCGCGGTACCACTCGGTACGCGCGATCTCAGCGCCGCCGAGGCGACCGCTGACCTGGATCTTGATGCCTTCTGCACCCTGGCGCATGGCGTTCTGTACCACGCGCTTCATGGCGCGGCGGAACATCACGCGACGCTCCAGCTGCTGTGCGACGTTCTGCGCGACCAGCTTGGCATCCAGGTCCGGCTTGCGGATTTCCTCGATGTTGATGTGCACGGGCACACCCATTTTCTCGGTCAGTACCTTGCGCAGCGCGTCAACGTCCTCACCCTTCTTGCCGATCACGATGCCGGGACGGGCAGTGTGGATGGTGATGCGCGCGGTCTGGGCCGGGCGCTCGATCACAACACGGCTCACCGAGGCGTTTTCCAGCGCTTTCTCGATGTACTTGCGAACTTCCAGGTCAGTAATCAGCTGCTTGGAGTAGTTCTTGCTGTCGGCGTACCAGATGGAATTGTGATCTTTCACAATACCCAGGCGAATTCCGACGGGATGTACTTTCTGACCCATGTTGGTCGTCTCCTGCTCTCTTAGCCTTCGCCGTCTGCAACTTTCACGGTGATGTGACAGCTACGCTTGAAAATTCGGTCTGCGCGGCCCTTGGCACGGGGACGCAGGCGCTTCATGGTCATGCCTTCATCGACGAAGATGGTCGACACTTTCAGCTCGTCGACGTCCGCACCCTCGTTGTTCTCGGCGTTGGCGATCGCAGAGTCGAGCACTTTCTTGACGATCTGCGCCGCTTTCTTGTTGCTGAATTCCAGCAGGTTCAGCGCTTCCTCGACCGGCTTGCCGCGGACCTGGTCAGCGACCAGACGGGCTTTTTGCGCTGAGATACGCGCGCCTTTCAGTCTTGCTGCAACTTCCATTTCCTCAACCTCTTTCCGCGGCGCCTTAGCGCTTCGCCTTCTTGTCTACAATGTGGCCCTTGAAGGTACGCGTTACCGCGAACTCGCCCAGCTTGTGGCCAACCATGTCCTCGTTGATCAGGACGGGCACATGCTGGCGGCCGTTGTGCACGGCAATCGTCAGGCCAACCATATCCGGCGAAACCATGGAGCGGCGCGACCAGGTCTTGATGGGACGGCGATCGTTGGCTTCGACAGCGGCTTCTACCTTCTTCATCAGGTGCAGGTCGATAAAAGGACCTTTCTTCAGTGAACGCGGCACAATCTGTTTCCTCTGTTCTCGTTACTTACGATCGCAATTACTTCTTGCCGCGGCGGCGCACAATCAGCTTGTCGGTGCGCTTGTTGCTGCGGGTCTTGTAACCCTTGGTCGGGGTACCCCAGGGGCTGACCGGGTGACGGCCACCGGAGGTACGGCCTTCACCACCACCATGCGGGTGGTCAACCGGGTTCATGGCCACACCGCGAACGGTGGGGCGAACACCGCGCCAGCGCGCTGCGCCGGCCTTGCCCAGCTTGCGAAGGCTGTGCTCGGTGTTGGAAACCTCGCCCATGGTGGCGCGACAGTCGGTCAGTACCTTGCGCATCTCGCCTGAACGCAGGCGAATGGTGGCGTACTGGCCTTCGCGCGCTACCAGCTGCACGGAAGCACCGGCGGAGCGCGCCAGCTGGGCGCCCTTGCCCGGCTTCAGCTCGACGCCGTGTACCACGGAGCCCACCGGGATGTTGCGCAGGGGCAGGCAGTTGCCGACCTTGATCGGCGCAGCCGGGCCGGACTGCAGGACGTCACCGGCCTGCACGCCGCGCGGGGCGATGATGTAGCGACGCTCGCCATCCGCGTACAGCAGCAGCGCGATGTGCGCCGAGCGGTTCGGATCGTACTCCAGGCGCTCCACCTTGGCGGTGATGCTGTCCTTGTTGCGCTTGAAGTCGATGACGCGGTAGTGCTGCTTGTGGCCACCACCGATGTGGCGAGTCGTGATGCGGCCCTTGTTGTTACGGCCACCGTTACGGCTCTGCTTTTCGACCAGCGCTCCATGCGGCGCGCCTTTGTGCAGATCCGCGTTGTGTACGCGGACTACGTGGCGTCGACCGGGCGACGTGGGTTTGCTCTTAAGAACTGCCATGGTGCTACGACTCCTTACTCAACCGCGGCAAAGTCGATTTCCTGACCTTGCTCCAGTCGGACATATGCCTTCTTCCAGGTCGGCTTGGTGCTGGTGCCGAAACGGTTGCGCTTTGCCTTGCCCTTGACCTTGAGGGTGCGCACGCTGTCCACTTTTACCTTGAACAGCTGCTCTACCGACTTCTTGATCTCGAGCTTGGTAGCGTCGACCGCTACGCGGAAGACGAACTGGTTGTTCGCGTCGGCGGCAATTGCCGCCTTCTCGGATACGTGCGGGCTCACCAGCACCTGGAATACGCGCTCGGGGTTCATGCCAGCATCTCCTCAATCTTCTTCACGGCATCAACCGTGACCATCACCTTCTCGTGAGCGAGCAGGCTGACCGGGTCAACCGCGTCGACGTCGCGCACGTCCACCTTGTGCAGGTTGCGCGCGGCGAGGTACAGGTTCTCACCCACTTCGGAGGCGACGATCAGCGCGTTGTCCACGCCGTACTCGCCCAGTTGCTTGACCAGCAGCTTGGTCTTGGGCTGCTCCACGTCCAGGCTCTCTACCACAACCAGGCGATCCTGGCGGGCCAGCTCGGACATGATGGTGCGCAGCGCCGCGCGATACATCTTGCGGTTCACTTTCTGGCCGTGATCCTGTGGCTTGGCCGCGAAGGTTACGCCACCGGTGCGCCAGATCGGCGAACGGGTGGTACCGGCGCGAGCGCGACCGGTGCCCTTCTGGCGCCACGGCTTCTTGCCGCCGCCGGAAACCTCGGAACGGGTCTTCTGCGCACGGGTACCCTGACGGGCGCCGGCCAGATAGGCGGTGACAACCTGGTGAACCAGGTCCTCGTTGTACTCTTTAGCGAAAGCGACGTCGGAGACGGAAACCTTGCCCCCGTCGACGTTGCCCGGCTTAACAACATTCAATTCCACGATCGAAACCCCCTAACCTATGCCTTGACGCTGGGGCGCACGATAACGTGGCCACCGGGGGCGCCGGGAACGGCACCCTTGATGAGCAGCAGATTGCGCTCGACGTCTACACGTACGACTTCCAGGCCCTGGGTGGTCACCTGCTCGGCGCCCATATGACCGGCCATCTTCTTGCCCTTGAACACGCGTCCGGGGGTCTGGCACTGGCCAATGGAGCCCGGGGCACGGTGGGACAGGGAGTTACCGTGGGTAGCGTCCTGGGTGCGGAAGTTCCAGCGCTTGACTGCGCCCTGGAAGCCCTTGCCCTTGGATTTGCCGGCCACGTCGACCATTTGGCCGGCCTCGAAACGCTCGACGGTCAGCTCGGTGCCAACCTCGAATGCCTCGTCGCCTTCCAGACGGAATTCCCACAGACCGTTGCCAGCCTCGACACCCGCTTTCGCGAAATGCCCAGCCTGGGCCTTACTCACTTTGGAGGCCTTGCGGTTACCCGCCGTGACCTGAATTGCCCGGTACCCATCGGTCTCGAGCTCTTTGATTTGAGTAACGCGGTTTGGAGAAATCTCCACTACGGTCACTGGAATGGATGCGCCGTCCTCGGTAAAAACACGAGTCATACCGGACTTGCGGCCGACTAAGCCAATAGCCATTTTGCTAACCTCTCAGTGTACGGGGCTATACCCTCTATGGCCTCCCCCGCAGCCTGACGGCGCCGGGGCGTTACACACCCGGCCGCTGGCAGGCGACCGGGCAGGTCTTGTTACGAAATTTCGTTAACCAAGACTGATCTGTACTTCTACACCTGCTGCCAGGTCCAGTTTCATCAGGGCGTCGACTGTCTTTTCAGTCGGCTCCACGATGTCCAACAGACGCTTGTGCGTACGAATTTCGTACTGGTCACGTGCGTCCTTGTTTACGTGCGGCGAAATCAGCACGGTGTATTTTTCCTTCCGGGTGGGAAGGGGGATCGGCCCCTTGACCTGGGCGCCGGTGCGGCGCGCGGTTTCCACGATCTCCTGGGTCGATGAATCGATCAGTCGATGGTCGAAAGCCTTGAGGCGGATACGAATACGTTGGTTCTGCACCTGACCTAACTCCAAAAGTAAAAAACCAGAGGCCCGCCAAGGGACCCCCCGAAAAAAGGAACGCGAATTCTAATGACCGCCCCCAACAGTGTCAAGGCGGTCGGCGAATAATTTTTCGGGATTTCATCGCCTCCGGCCGGCTGGTCCGGGGCAGGGGGCGAAACGGCCGCCACTATACCTGAACCGCGCCGCTTTACCAGTGGGAATAGTAAACTTTTCTATGGGCGGCCACGGGCCGGTAGCGGGTGTATATAAAGAAGGACGTAGGAGCGCGCTCTGCGCGCGATCGCCCGGTCCGCGCTCGGGCATAGCAGGCTCCTACGATATGGGATCGCCTGCGTAGCAGGCTCCTACAGTGCCGTGGTGGGCTCAGTCGGCGCAATTCACGCAGCGGGTCGCCTCTGGCAGGGCGCGCAGGCGGGCCACGCCGATATCCTCGCCGCAGTGCTCGCACTCCCCGTAGGTACCCTCCTCGATCTTGTCCAGGGCGACCTGGATGGCCAGCAGCGAGAGGCGGGTCTCGTTGCCGATGGCGTCGACCACCTCGTCGTTCTCCCGCTCCTGGGCCTGCTCGGCGGAGTCGCCCGAGTGCTCCCGGGTGACATCGCGCTTGATGCTGGCCAGGCGGGACTGCATCGCCTGCTTGCGCTGGACCAGTTCCGCCCTGAGTTCCTCGTAGGCCGACATGTCGTTCATACCGCAGTCAGCATCCTGTAGAGTTCGTCCTTGAGGTGTACGCGGCGCACCTTTGCCGCCTCCTCGGTGTGGGTGGCCACCGGAGTCACCTCGTCTTCCATTTTTTCGATGCTGCGGGTCAGTTCGTGGTACTCGTCGAACAGCCGGCGGAAGTTGTCGTCGGACATTTTCAATTCGTGAATCCGGTCATTCAGTTCCGGGAATTCGTGGTGCAGGTCGTGGTGTTCTACTGACATGTTCGTCCCTTGTGCTTGCGGGTTTGTGGAGCCGGGGTCGCGCCTCGCAAAAGGGTCGTGCGCCACAGCTTCGTTTGAGCTTAGCAAGCCGCCGGCGAGGGGACGATGATCCATATCAGGGTCGCACCCGGCCGTAGTCGACTTGACGCTTTCAGGTATAGGCCAGACTATACCGGTGAGTCAAAGCACAGGACAAGCGCATGGTTGGCGGCGAACGCACACACTCGGTACTGATGGGTTACCTGCTGTGGATTTTCGGATTCATGGGTGCCCACCGCTTCTACTACGGCAAACAGATCAGCGGCGTGATCTGGTTCTTCACCCTGGGCCTGTTTTTCATCGGCTGGATTATCGACCTGTTCCTGATACCCGGTATGGCGGAGCAGGCGGACAGCCGCTTCAAGAGCGGCCCCATCGACTACGACCTGGCCTGGATCCTGCTGACCTTCCTCGGCTGGCTGGGTATCCACCGCATGTACATGGGCAAGTGGATCACCGGCATCATCTACCTGTTCACCGTCGGCCTGTTCGGGCTGGGCATCCTCTGGGATTTCTTTACCCTCAACGAACAGCTGTCAGAGGCCAACCGCGGCTACTGAGCCGCGGCGGAATCAGTGCTCGCGGGTGGCGCGGAAGGCGATGTCCGGCCAGCGCTCCTGCATCAGTGACAGGTTGACCCGGGTGGGCGCCAGGTAGGTGAGGTAGCCGCCGCCGTCCATGGACAGGTGCTCGGCGGCCTTCTTGCGGAAGTCCGCCAGCTTGCGCGTATCGTCGCAGTGCACCCAGCGAGCGGTGTAGACGTTCACCGGCTCGTAGATGGCCTCCACCTTGTACTCGTCCTTCAGGCGGTAGGCGACCACGTCGAACTGCAACTGGCCCACCGCGCCGACGATCAGGTCGGTGCTGTTGAGCGGGGAGAACACCTGGGTGGAGCCCTCCTCCGACAGCTGCTGCAGGCCCTTCTGCAGCGCCTTGGATTTCATCGGGTCGGTCAGGCGGATGCGGCGGAACAGTTCCGGCGCGAAGTGCGGGATGCCGGTGAACTGCAACTCCTCGCCGGCGGTAAAGGTGTCGCCGATCTGGATGGTGCCGTGGTTGTGCAGGCCGATGATATCGCCTGCCACCGCCTCTTCGACCAGTTCGCGCTCGCCGGCCTTGAAGGTCACCGCGTCGGCGATCCGGACGTCCTTGGCCAGGCGCACGTGGCGCATCTTCATGCCCTTGGTGTAGGTGCCCGAGCAGATGCGCAGGAAGGCGATGCGGTCGCGGTGGCGCGGGTCCATGTTCGCCTGGATCTTGAAGACGAAGCCGCTGAAGGCAGGCTCGCCGGCGCTCACCGCGCGGTCGCTGGTCTCGCGACCCTGGGGCGGCGGCGCCCACTTGACGAAATCGTCCAGCATCTCGCGCACGCCGAAGTTGCCCAGCGCGGTACCGAAGAATACCGGGCTCAGCTTGCCGGCGAGGAATTCCTCCAGGTCGAAGGCGTGACTGGCGCCGCGCACCAGCTCGATCTCGCCGACGAAGTCGTCGTACTCATCGCCCAGCAGTTCGCGGGCGGCGTCGCTGTCCAGGCCCTCTATGCGCTTGTCCTCCGGCAGCATGCTGCCGCGCCCGGGGGTGTACTGGTGGATGACGTCGGTGTAGAGGTTGTAGACGCCCTTGAAGTGGCCGCCCATGCCGATCGGCCAGTTGACCGGAGCGCCTTGGATATCCAGCACCGACTCGATCTCGTCGAGCAGCTCGATCGGGTCGCGGATGTCGCGGTCCATCTTGTTGACGAAACTGACGATCGGCGTGTCGCGCAGCCGGCACACGTTCATCAGCTTGATGGTGCGCTCCTCCACGCCCTTGGCGCCGTCGATCACCATCAGCGCCGAGTCCACGGCGGTGAGGGTGCGGTAGGTGTCCTCGGAGAAGTCCTCGTGTCCCGGGGTATCCAGCAGGTTGACCGTGCGGCCGGCGTAGGGAAACTGCATCACAGAGGAGGTGACCGAGATGCCGCGCTCCTGCTCCATGCTCATCCAGTCGGAGGTGGCATGGGGACCGCGCTTGCCCTTGACGCTGCCCGCCACCTGGATGGCGTTGCCCAGAAGCAACAGCTTTTCCGTGATGGTCGTCTTGCCCGCGTCCGGGTGCGAAATGATCGCGAATGTGCGGCGCGAGGCAACGTCTTTGCCGAGCTCAGGCATGGTGGGTTCCGTCAAAAAGCGCGGATTATACGCCTTCGCCACGGCGACTGAAACGCCGCCGCAGGCAGCCCGCGGCGTCCTGTCGCTGGCGCCGCGGGGACGACTTCGTATAATGCCGCGGTGAACACCGCTCCCACGCAAGACGGCTACTCCCCGTCCCTCGACAACCTGCGCAGCCTGCTGCTGATGCGCTGCATCGCCCTGCTCGGCCAGGTGTGCGTGCTCGGCTACGTGCTGACGGTCAGCCGCACCCTGCAGGACATGCACGGGCTGGCCGTCAGCCTGGCCTGCATGGGCCTGCTCACCTTCGCCAGCTTCTGGCGGCTGGGGCGGCGCTGGCCGGTGACCGACGCGGAATTCCTCGCCCAGTTGCTGCTGGACGTTACCGGCTGGACCGCCCTGATGTACTTCACCGGCGGCGCCAGCAACCCGTTCATCTCCTATTACATCGTGCCGCTGGTGGTCTCCGCCGCGGTACTGCCCTGGCGCTACACCTGGCTTGTGGCCAGCGCCGCCCTGCTCGCCTACAGCCTGCTGCTGTACAACTACGTGCCCTTCCCGCTGTTCTCGCCACACGCAATGCCCGGCCACAGCGGCGGCGCGCACATCCTCGGCATGTGGTTCAACTTCCTGTTCAGCGCGGCGCTGATCACCTATTTCGTGGTGCGCATGGCCGCGCAACTGCGCGTGCAGGAAGCCCGCGCCACCGCCCAGCGCGAGCAGCGCCTGCGCCACGACCAGATCCTTGCGGTGGCCAGCCTGGCCGCTGGCACCGCCCACGAACTGGGCACGCCGATGTCGACCATGACCGTGCTGCTGGACGAGATGCTGGCGGACGAAAACCTCCCTGCGGCTGTGCGCGAGGACTGCGAAACCCTGCGCGACCAGCTGCGCCACTGCCGCTCCACCCTCACCGCCCTCACCCGCACCGCGGAATCCTGCGAGGCGGACGCCAGCACCCGCCTGCCTGCCGACACCTTCGTGCGCGACACCCTGGAGCGCTGGGCGGTGCGTCGCCCCAGCGTCAGCTACGAGATCGACTGCGACAGCAGCGGTCCGGCGCCGGAGATTGAGTGCGACCCCACCCTCGGGCAGGCATTGGAAAACCTGCTCAACAATGCGGCCGACGCCGGCTCACCGCGGGTCCTGCTGAACTACGGCTGGGACGCGCGGCAGTTTCGCGTGAGCGTGCGCGACTGGGGCCACGGCATCGACCCGGCAATCCTGGAATCCCTGGGAAAACCGGTGATACACGCCAGCCGCGCCGGCCTCGGCTTCGGCCTGCTGCTCAGCCACGCCACGGTGGAACGCCTGGGCGGGCGTATCGAGCTGTGCAACGCCCCCGGCGGCGGCGCCATCGCCACGCTCACTTTGCCACTGGCCGCGGAGCCCGCCCTTGCCTGAAGCAAACAGTATCCTCCTGGTCGACGACGACGAGACCTTTACCGAAGTGATGGCGCGCGGATTCGGCCGCCGCGGCTTCGATGTCCACTGCTGCCACGATGCGCTGGCCGCCGTCGACGCGTGCGAGCGCCTGCAACCCACCCACATCCTGCTCGACCTCAACATGCCCGGCACCTCCGGCCTCATCGTCCTGCCGCGCCTGCTGGCCGCCGCCCCCGCCGCCCGCCTTGTCGTCCTAACCGGATACTCCAGCATCGCCACCGCCGTGGAGGCTACCAAGGCCGGCGCCACCAACTACCTGTGCAAGCCCGCCGGCATCGACGAGGTCCTCTCGGCCTTCGACGAGCGCCCGGCCGAGAACACCGCGACGGTACCCGCGGACCCGATCTCGGTAGACCGTCTCGAGTGGGAACACATCCAGCGCGTCCTCAAGGACAACGACGGCAACGTCTCCGCCACCGCCCGCGCCCTCGGCATGCACCGCCGCACGCTGCAGCGCAAGCTCCAGAAGCGGCCCGTGCGCCGGTAGGAGCGCGCTCTGCGCGCGATCGCCCGCGTAGCGGGCTCCTACGCCTGCCTTCGCTCGATGAAGGGCTCGCGAATCGTACACCCCGGCTGGAAAACGCCTGAGGCCATGGATGGCCCGGCCGGCGCTCCGGGAGGCCGAGCTGCCATGGATGGCGCTTTTGCGGTATTCCAGCGGGGGTCTACGGTTCGCGGGCCCGGGTTAGTAGCACCTGCAGAGAGGTGGCTCCGTTCCCGGCCCGGCGACCGCCTAGCCTCGCTTTGAGCCAGGTTCTGGGGAGGTGCGCCGGCCGGGACTAGGCGAGCCGGTCGGCGAGGATGTCCAGCAGGCGCCTGCCGATGGCGTCCATGTCGAGGTCGGCGCCCGGCAGGAGCTTGGCCATGGAGGTGACCTGCAGGCCCTCGTAGCCGCAGGGGTTGATGCGGCCGAAGGGCTCGAGGTCCATGTCGACGTTGAGGGAGAGGCCGTGGTAGCTGCAGCCGCGGCGCACGCGCAGGCCGAGGGCGGCGATCTTGTCGCCGTTGACGTAGACACCGGGGGCGTCCGGGCGCGCGACGGCATCGATGCCGTACTCCGCCAGCAGGGCGATGATCGCCTGCTCGATGACGTCGACCAGCGCGCGCACGCCGAAGCCGTGGCGCTTGATATCGACCATGAGGTAGATGACCCATTGGCCGGGACCGTGGTAGGTGACCTGGCCGCCGCGGTCGACCTGGATGACCGGGATGTCGCCGGGGGCCAGCACGTGCTCGGCCTTGCCCGCCTGCCCCTGGGTGAATACGCGCGGGTGCTGCAGCAGCCAGAGTTCGTCGGGGGTATCGGCGTCGCGGTTGTCGGTGAACTCGCGCATGGCCTCCAGCACCGGGGCGTATTCGGCGACGCCCAGCTCGCGGCAAAGGGGTTTCATGCGGGTTCCTAGATCACCATCTGGACCATGCCGGTGGCCAGCAGGTCCTGGTGCAGCGCCTCGAGTTGCGTCGGGCCGGTGGCGGTGATGAACACGGTCATCGCGGTGAAGGTGCCCTTGCTGCTGGCGCGCACGGTGATGCGCTCCTCGTCGAAGCCGGGTGCGTGGCGCTGGAAGACCTCGAGAATGACTGACTCGAAGTCCTCGCCGGCGCGGCCGAGCACCTTGATCGGGTACTCGCAGGGAAACTCTATCTTTGGCGGCTCTTGCTCGGTCACCCGCCCGTCCTCCTCAGGTCAGACGCTGAACAGGTTGTGCACCCACATGAGTATGGTGTCCCACAGGCGCGAGAAGAAGCTGCCCTCCTCGACCGGGCTGAGTGCGACCACGTCGCCCTGGTAGACAGTCTTGTCGTCCAGGGTCAGGGTCAGCGAACCCAGTACGTCGCCCTGGGCGATGGGTGCGACGATGCCGTCGTTGATCTTGAGATCGGTCTTGATCTCGTCGCGGGAGCCGCGCGGCACGGTGAGGATGACGTCGTCGGCCACGCCGACCGGCACGTTGTCCACGGTGCCCTTCCACACGCGCGGGTCGGCCAGCTGCTTGCCGCCGGCGACCATGTTGTCGGTCTCGAAGAAGCGGAAGCCGTAGTTGAGCAGGCTGCGCGATTCCGCGGCGCGGGAGCGCATGGACTTGGTGCCCAGCACCACGGAGATCAGTCGCATGTCCTGCCGCTTGGCGGAGGCCACCAGGCAGTAGCCCGCCTCCTTGGTGTGGCCGGTCTTGAGCCCGTCCACGCTCGGGTCCTCGCCCAGCAGCAGGTTGCGGTTGTACTGCTCGATGCCGTTGTAGGTGAACGTGCGCTCGCTGTAGATCGGGTACTGGTCCGGGTGGTTGCGGATGGTGGCGCGGGCGAGCTTGGCCAGGTCGCGGGCGGTGGTGTAGTGGTCCGGGTCCGGCAGGCCGTGGGAATTCATGTAGTGGGTGTCGTTCATGCCCAGCTCCTGGGCCTCGCTGTTCATCATGTCGACGAAGACTTTCTCACTGCCGGCGACGTGTTCGGCGACCGCCACGCAGGCGTCGTTACCGGAGGAGATGATGATGCCGCGCTCGAGGTCGGCGATGGAGACGTCCTTGCCGGGCTCGATCCACATCAGCGAGGAGCCCTTGAACAGCGGGTTCTGCGACCAGGCCTCCTCGCTCACCGAAACCATGTCGGTACGCTTTACCCGGCCCTGCTTGATCTCGTTGGCCAGCACGTAACTGGTCATCATCTTGGTCAGGCTGGCCGGCGGCAGGCGCTCGTCGGCGTTGTTTTCCGCGATCACCGCGCCGCTGTCCGCGTCCATCAGTATCCATGCCTTGGCCGCCACCTGCGGCGGCGCGGGTACCGGTGTGGCAGCGACGTTGAATGAGCACAGGGTGAGGACGAACAGGGCTAGGAGTCGACGCATAACGGGATAGGGCACCGTGGGATTACTGCAAATGAAGTGGCGCATGGTAACGCATGCGCCACGGGAGCGGAAGGAAAGCGCCCGGAAGGGGCGCTCAGGGCAGCGGCTGGCCGGCCGGATAACCGCCGTCGCGCAGTTGCTGTTGCACCAGCGCCAGCTGTTCGCCGTCGTCCACCGGGCCGATGCGCACCCGGTAAAGAGTAGTGCCGTTCACCTCCACCTCGCTCACCACCACCGGCGCCTGCACGAAGCTCTGCACCTTCAGCTGCAGGTCGCGGGCGGCGGCCTCGGTGCCGAACGCGCCCAGTTGCAGGAAGCGGTAGTGGCTGCCCGGGGCGTCGCGCCGGTCATCGGTGCCGGCCAGGCCGATCACCGCCACCTCCACCGGAGCCGTGCCCTGCTCGGAGAATCCGAGCCGCACCGCGGCGCCGTAGGAGAGATCGATCAGGCGCTCGCTGTGGAAGGGGCCGCGATCGTTGATGCGCACCACCACGCTGCGGCCGTTGTCGAGGTTGGTCACCTTCGCGTAGAGCGGGATGGGCAGGGTGCGGTGGGCGGCGGAGGCGGCATAGACGTCGAAGATCTCGCCGTTGGATGTCTCGTGCCCGTCGAATTTCGCGCCGTACCAGGAGGCGATGCCGCGCTGCTTGTAGTGCAGGTAATCCTTGAGGATGTAGTAGGTCTTGCCGTCCACCTGGTAGGGGCTGCGGTTGCCCGCCGCGAGGATGGGGTCCGCGCGCGGCACCGCGTCCGGCACTTCCTCGGGGGTCAGCACCCGCAGCGGCGCGCCATCTTTGGGGCGGCTGTAGCGGGTGGCCTGGTAGGCGTCACCCTTACTCTGCGGCTTCTTTTCCTCTTTCGCAGGCTGGGTGCTGCAGGCTTGCAACCACACGGCGGCCAGCAGGGCCACCGGGAGCGCGATCCTGGCCAGCATCAGTGCTTCACCTGCGCGGCGATACGCTGGCTCAGCTGGTACACGCTCATTGCGTACTTGGCGCTGTGGTTGTAGCGGGTGATCACGTAGAAGTTGTGCAGGCCGATCCAGTACTCGAAGCCGTCCGCCAGCTCGAACTGTATGGCCAGGGCCTCCGCGTCAGGATCCAGCGTGGTGGCGGGCCTGAGGCCCGCGGCCTCCAGCTGCGCCACGTCGTAGCGCGGCTTCAGGTCGCGTCCGGCGCTGAACATCTCCTGCGGCACGTCGCCATCGAGTGTGGCGGAAACCGCCACAGTCCCGCCCGGCGTCCAGCCGTGGGCCTTGAAGTAGTTGGCCACGCTGCCGATGGCATCGACGGGATTGGCCCAGATGTCGGCCTTGCCGTCGCCGTCGTAATCCACCGCGTAGCTGCGGTAGCTGCTGGGCATGAACTGGCCGTAGCCCATTGCGCCGGCATAGGAGCCCTTGAGCGAGCGCGGGTCCATGCCCTGGTCGCGGGTGAGGATCAGGTAATCGCGCAACTCGCCGGTGAAGAACTCGGAGCGGCGCGGGTAGTCGAAGGCCAGCGTGGACAGGGCGTCCAGCACCCGGTAGCTGCCGGCGATGCGGCCGTAGTGGGTCTCCACGCCGATGATCGCGACGATGATGGAGGCCGGCACACCGGTCTCGCGCTCGGCCCGCTGCAGCACGTCGCGGTTCTCGCGCCAGAACTCCACGCCCTCGTCGATGCGCCTGGGGGTGAGGAAGATCTCGCGGTACTCGTACCAGGGCTTGGCCTTCTCCGCCGGCCGCGCGATCGCCTCGAGGATGGACTCCTGGCGCTGGGCGTCGCTCATCAGCGCGAGCAACTGCTCGCGGTCGAAGCCCTCGTCGGCGACGAGTTCGTCGACCAGGGCGATGGCGTCAGGGTTCGTCGAGTAGCCGGATTCGTCGGCGCAGGACAGGGTGGGCCAGAGACAGCACAGGACAAGGGCGATTTTCAGCGGGTTGTACATCGAAAGGAACTCACTCCAAAGTTTTTTTTAGTGGCGGGCGTCAGTGAACCACCATGCGCTTCTCGGTACTCACCGCCATGAGGATGCCGAACCCGGCCATCAGGGTGACCAGTGCGGTACCGCCGGCGCTGACCAGCGGGAGCGGCACACCGACCACCGGCAGCAGGCCCGCCACCATGCCCATATTAACAAACACGTAGACAAAAAAGGTCAGCGTCAGGCTGCCCGCCATCATCCGGCCGAAGCTGGTCTGCGCGTGCATGCCGATGACGAAACCGCGCCAGAGTATCAGCGCGTAGAGGGTCAGCAGGGTCAGCACCCCGCGCAGGCCGAACTCCTCGGCGAGCACGGCGATGATGAAGTCCGTGTGGCTCTCGGGCAGGAAATCGAGCTGCGACTGGGTGCCCATCAACCAGCCCTTGCCGGCCCAGCCGCCGGAGCCAATGGCGGTCTTCGACTGGATGATGTTCCAGCCGGCGCCCAGCTTGTCGCTTTCCGGGTTGAGCATGGTGAGGATGCGCTGCTTCTGGTACTCCTGCAGCACGAACATCCAGGCCGGCCAGGCCGAGGCCGCCGCCGCTACCACCGCCCCGAATATGTAGCGCCAGCCGATGCCGGCCATGAACAGCACGAACAGGCCGCTGGCGGCGATCAGCAGCGCCGTGCCAAGGTCGGGTTGCTGCAGGATCAGTGCCGCCGGCACCGCGACGATCCCCAGCGAGCCGGCGATGTAGAGGAAGCGCGGCGGCAGGGTGCGGTCAGCGAGGAAGCAGGCCACCGCCATGGGCACGACCAGCTTCATGATCTCCGAGGGCTGGAAGCGGAAGCCGCCGATCTGCAGCCAGCGCTGGGCGCCCTTCGCCCCCACCCCGAACAGCATCACCGCCACCAGCACGCACACCCCGGCCACGTACAGCCACGGTGCCCAGCGGGCGTAGCGCTGCAGGCTGATCTGCGCCCCGAGCAGCATCACCACATAGGCCACCAGGTAGTAGCGGCCCTGGCGCACCACGGCGCCGAAGTCCTGGCCGGAGGCGCTGTAGAGCACGAACAGGCCGTAGGCGGTGAGCGCCAGCAGCAGCAACAGCAGCGGCACGTCGATGTGCAGGCGCTGCGCCGCGCTCGGCCGCCGCGCCAGGTCGGCGCTGCCGTGGTGGGGCATCTGGCGAACGTAGTCAGCCATTGTCGGGAACCTCGAAATCGGAACTGCCGAGCAGCCAGGTGTCTATCACGCGTCGCGCGATGGGTGTGGCCGCGGAGCTGCCGCCTCCATTCTCCACGATTATCGCCACCGCGATAGTCGGGGCCTCCACCGGCGCGAAGGCGATGAACAGGCCGTGGTGGCGGTGGCGCTCGTCCACCTCGTCCTCGTTGTACACCGCGCCCTGGGCGATGCCGATCACCTGGGCGGTGCCGGTCTTGCCCGCCATCTGGTACTGGATGCCCTTGGACAGGTTCTTGGCGGTGCCGTGTGCGCTGTTGACCACCGCCACCATGCCCTTGTCGATGGCGTCCCAGTAGGCGGGTTCGGTCACCAGCGGCTTGAGCAGCGTCGGCGGCACCGGCTCGCCGTTGATAGCGCGCAGCAGCCGCGGCACGTGGCGCACTCCGCGGGCGGCGATGATGCTCACCGCGTCCGCCAGTTGCAGCGGCGTCGCCAGCATATAGCCCTGGCCGATACTGGCGCTGATGGTCTCGCCGGGATACCAGGGCTGGTTCAGGGCCAGCCGCTTCCAGCGCTTGGAGGGCAATACGCCGGGGCGCTCGTTGGTGGTATCGATGCCGGTGCGCTCGCCGAAGCCGAAGGGGGCCAGCAGGTCGTGCATGCGGTCGATGGTCATGCGATGGCCGAGATCGTAAAAGTAGGTATCGCAGGACTGCTCGATGGCCATGTTCAGGTCCACCCGCGGCGCGTGGCCGGTGCCGCGGATGCGCAGGATCCAGTCGCGGTAGCGGTGGGAATCGCCGGGCAGGCGGTACCAGCCCGGGTCCGGCACGGTGTAGTCCGGCGTGATCAGGCCGGACATCAGGCCCGCCATGCCCATCATCGGCTTGATCGTCGAGCCCGGCGGGTACTGGCCCTGCACCGCCCGGTTGAACAGCGGCACGTCCGGCGAGTCGCGCAACTCGGAGTAGTCCTTCGAACTGATGCCGTTGACGAACAGGTTGGCGTCGAAGCCCGGGGTGGAAACCAGCGCCAGCACGCCGCCGTCGCGCGGGTCGATGGCCACCACGGCGCCGCGGCGGTTGCCCAGCGCCTCGTAGGCGGCGCGCTGCACGTTGATGTCCAGGCTCAGGGTGAGGTTGGCGCCGGGGGTCGGGGCGAAGCGCTCCAGTACCCGCAGCACGCGGCCGTGAGCGTCGGTCTCGACGTTCTGGTAGCCGACCTTGCCGTGCAGCACCTCCTCGTAATACCGCTCCACACCCACCTTGCCGATGTGGAAAGTGCCGCGGTAGTTGCTCTCGTCCAGCTCCTGCGCCTCGCGCTCGTTGATCCGGCCGACATAGCCCAGCGCGTGGGAAAACAGCTGGCCGTACGGGTAGTGGCGCAGCAGTTGCGCCTCCACCACCACGCCGGGCATGCGGTAGCGGTCCACCGCCAGGCGCGCGCGCTCGGCTTCGGTAAGCTTGAAGTGCAGCGGCACCGCCTCGTAGGGGCGGCGGCGCTTGAGGCGCTCCTGGAACTTTTCCAGCTCGCCATCGCTGAGATCAATGATTTTACCCAGCGCCGCCAGGGTGCCGTCGAGGTCCCTCACCCGCTCGCGGATGATCGACAGGGTGAAGCTGGCGCGGTTGTCGGCGAGCAGTACGCCGTTGCGATCGTAGATCAGCCCGCGCTTGGGAGGCAGCGGCTCGAGCTTTACCCGGTTGCTTTCAGACTGGGTGCGGTAGGTCTCGTACTGGGTAATCTGCAGGTTGTAGTAGCGGAAGACGATGACGCCTAGCAACACCAGCACGATGACAATGGCGGTCCAGCTTCGCGCCTGGTAGATCCGGGTCTCCCGGTGCGGATCCTTCAGAGCGATGGGTTGGGGCATGTAACCGCGGGGCCTGGTTTTCTTATGCTGGAATGCGAGCGGGCCCGTCTGCGCGCCCTAGTCGCGATGATACGGGTGATTGACCGTGATTGTCCAAGCCCGGTAGAGCTGCTCGGCGAGAATCACCCGCACCAGCGGGTGCGGCAGGGTCAGGGCGGACAGCGACCAGCGCATCTCGGCCCGCGCCAGGCAGCTTTGGGACAGGCCGTCGGGGCCGCCGATCAGCAGGCTGAAGTTGTCGCCGGACATCTGCCAGTCCGACAGCCGTTGCGCCAGCTGCGGGGTCGAGAGCGACTTGCCCAGCACGTCCAGGGCGATCACCCGGTCGCCGTCGGGTATCGCCTTCAACAGCGCCTCGCCCTCCTTTTCCATCAGCTGGGCCGCATTGGCGGACTTGCCGCGCTGCGCAAGCGGCAGCTCGCGCCACTCGACACCGAGTTCGCGGGGCATTCGCTTGTGGTATTCCTCGACGCCCTGGTAGACCCAGCCGGGCATCTTCGTGCCGATGGCGAGGATGCTGATGCGCATTGCGAGGCTGGGTCAGGCCTGCGGTTCGCCGGATTCGCGGTGATCCGTCCAGAGACGCTCCAGGTCGTAGAAATCGCGGGTGGCGGGCAGCATCACGTGCACGACCACGTCGCCGAAGTCCACCAGCACCCACTCGCCGGCGTCCTCGCCCTCCACGCCCAGGGCGCGCTGGCCCTGCTTCTTGGCCTCCATGCACACGTTGTCCGCGAGGGATTTTACGTGGCGGTTGGAGGTGCCGCTGGCAATGACCAGGTAATCCATGACGTCGGTGAGGGCGGTGACGTCAAGCGCCACGGTATTGACTGCCTTGAGGTCGTCGAGCGCCTCGACGACCAGTTCCTTGAGTTGTTCAGCCTGCATCGCGTGGGCGGCTCTTCATTGGGATGTCATTCCTGTTCACGGGTAAAGTTGGTTCTCCTGAATATAGTCCAAGACCTGTTCCGGCAGCAGGTAGCGCGGCGACTGGCCGCGGTGCAGCATGGCGCGGATATCCGTCGAGGAAATCGCCAGCTGGCGCAGCTCCTCCACCAGGATGCCGCCGGCCGGGCGCGCTGCCAGCGCCTGCGGGGATTGCACCCTGTGGGTGGCCAGCCACTGCGCCACCGTGCCGGTGGTGGGGACCTGCCAGCCCGGCCGGGCGAGCACCACGATGTGCGCGAAGTCCAGCAGTTGTGTCCAGCGCTCCCAGCTCTCGATGTACTGCACCGCGTCCCCGCCCATGACCAGGCACAAAGGTACCTGCGGCCCGAGTTCGTCGCGCAGTTCGGCGAGACTGAGGATGGTGTAGGACGTTCCGGTGCGGGACAGTTCGCGGCTGTCGCAGCGCAGCCGGGGCTCGTCGCGCACCGCCAGCTCGACCATGGCGGCGCGGTGCAGGGCGTTGCAGGCTGGCTGTTTTCCCAGGGGTGGCGTCGCACAGGGCATCAGGCGCAGGTGGTCCAGGGACAGGTGCTCGACCAGCTCCAGCGCCGAGCGCAGGTGGCCGAAGTGCACCGGGTCGAAGGTGCCGCCGAGCACCCCCACCGGGGAGAAACTGGCAGTCAATGACGGACCTGCCCCTCACCCAGCACGATGTATTTCTGCGAGGTCAGTCCCTCCAGGCCGACCGGGCCACGGGCGTGCAGCTTGTCGGTGGAGATGCCGATCTCCGCGCCCAGGCCGTACTCGAAGCCGTCGGCAAAGCGGGTGGATGCATTGACCATCACCGAGCTGGAGTCCACCTCGCGCAGGAAGCGCATGGCGCGGCCGTGATCGGCGGTAACGATGCTTTCGGTGTGGCGGGAGCTGTACGTGTCGATGTGGTCCATGGCCGCGTCGATGTCGTCGACCAGGCGCAGGGCGAGGATCGGGCCGAGGTATTCCTCGTACCAGTCCGCATCCGTGGCGGCGCTGGCGTCGGGCAGCCACTGCCGTGAGCGCTCGCAGACGCGCAATTCCACACCCGCCGCGGCGTAGGCTTCGCCCAGGCGCGGCAACAGGCGCTCGGCCATGGCCGTGTGCACCAGCAGGGTTTCCATGGTGTTGCAGGTGCCGTAGCGCTGGGTCTTGGCGTTGACCGCGATGGCCAGCGCCATGTCCTCGTCCGCACCCTCGTCGATGTAGACGTGGCAGTTGCCGTCCAGGTGCTTGATCACCGGCACCCGGGCGTCGCGGCTGATGCGCTCGATCAGGCCCTTGCCGCCGCGCGGCACGATCACGTCGACGTATTCCGGCATGGCGATCAGCTGGCCCACGGCGTCGCGGTCGCGGGTCTCGATGACCTGCACCGCGGCCTCCGGCAGGCCGGCCTCACGCAGGCCCTGGGCCAGGCAGGCGGCGATGGCCATGTTGGATTCCAGCGCTTCGCTGCCGCCGCGCAGAATCGTCGCGTTGCCCGACTTCAGGCACAGGCTGGCGGCCTCGACGGTGACGTTGGGGCGGGATTCGTAAATGATGCCGATCACGCCCAGCGGCACGCGCATGCGGCCGACCTGGATGCCGCTGGGACGGGTATTCACGTCGGAGATGCTGCCCACCGGGTCGGGCAGGCCGGCGACCTGGGTCAGGCCCTCCAGCATGTTGTCGATGCGCGCCGGGGTCAGTTCCAGGCGATCCATCAACGCGCTGTCCAGCCCGTTGTCGCGTCCGCGCTGCATATCCGCTGCATTGGCGGCGAGCAGGCGGTCCCGGGCGGCGTCCAGCGCCTCCCGCATGGCGAGCAGGGCGTCATTGCGCGCCCGGGTGGACGAAGCCGCCACCACGCGGGACGCGGCTCGCGCCGCCCGGCCAATACCGGCCATGTAAAGCTCGACATCCATTAAACAAAATCTCCGCCACGGAAAAAGCGCGATTATACCCCAACCCCGACCACACCACAGGCCCCAGACAAAAAGGGGACGGAGGGAGATAAACCCCTCCGTCCCCCCGAAGCAAAACGCGGGCCGGGGCCCGAGTTCCGGTGGCCTGGGAGCGCGCGATTTACAGCGCTTCGGCGTTCTCGGCCAGGTAGGCGGCGACGCCGTCCGGGGAGGCGGACATGCCCTTGTCGCCCTTGTTCCAGCCAGCCGGGCAGACTTCGCCGTGCTCTTCGTGGAACTGCAGCGCCTCGACCAGGCGGATCAGCTCGTCGATGTTGCGGCCCAGCGGCAGGTCGTTGACCAGCTGCGAACGCACGGTGCCTTCCTTGTCGATCAGGAACGCGCCGCGGAATGCGACACCGCCGGCGGATTCGACGTCGAAGGCGCGGCAGATGTCGTGGTTGACGTCAGCGGCCATGGTGTAGGAGACAGCGCCGATGCCGCCGTCTTTCACTGCGGTGTTGCGCCAGGCGTTGTGGGTGAACTGCGAGTCGATGGACACCGCTACCACTTCCACACCCAGTTCGCGGAACTTGTCCATGCGGTGATCCAGGGCGATCAGCTCGGAGGGGCAGACGAAAGTGAAATCCAGCGGATAGAAGAACACCAGGCCGTACTTGCCGGCCATGGCCTCGGACCGCTTGTAGGAATCGACGATTTCCCCACCGCCCAGTACCGCGGCCACATCGAAATCAGGTGCAGGTTTACCAACTAAAACGCCCATTGAAAAACTCCATTCAGGGATAAAAAATGCGGGGCGAATGCCCCGCACGACGGGCCAGCATCGTAACCGCGTCCGCCGCCGCTGGCAAACCTGCGGCCGAAATCCGCCGCGCCGGGCCGCCTGCCGGAATCGGTGTGCTATAAAAAGATACCGGCGGGTGATTGCCAGATTAGAATGTTGTTGACAATCATTCTCGTTTTCAATAATTTCAACTCTCCAGGTCGATAACAGCCAGCCAGCAACCCGAACCATGTACGTCTGCCTCTGCAAAGGAATTACCGACACCCAGATCCGCGAAGCGGTGCGCAACGGGGCCTCGTCCCTGCGCGAAGTGCGCTCGCAGCTGGGCGTGGCGAGCCAGTGCGGCAAGTGCGGCCTGCTGGCCGGGCAGATCGTGCGCGACACCCTGGATGAAGCCGTCGCGGTGGACGAGAGCCTGTTCTACCCCCTGTCCTCAGCCGGCTGAGCACCCTCCCCCCGGCATCCCACAAGGACTGAGAATCACTCTGATTATCAGTTTCAAAACCCTTGGAAATCAACGGCTTAAATTGACTTTGCACTGCCCCGCGTCCATCCTGTAAACCGGTTTTACGCAGGAGAGAGACCATGAAAGGCGACCCCAAAGTTATCGAGCACCTCAACCGGATCCTGGGCAACGAACTGGTAGCCATCAACCAGTATTTCCTGCACGCCCGCATGTACAAGGACTGGGGCCTGAAGGAACTCGGCGAGCACGAGTACCACGAATCCATCGACGAGATGAAACATGCGGATACGCTGATCGAGCGCATCCTGTTCCTCGAGGGCCTGCCCAACCTGCAGGACCTCGGCAAGTTGCTGATCGGCGAGAACACCAGGGAAATGCTCGAGTGCGACCTCCAGCTGGAGCACAAGGCGCACGCCGACCTCAAGGAGGCAGTCGCCTATTGCGAGGAAGTCGGTGACTACGTGTCGCGGGAGATCTTCGTCCACATCATGGAGTCCGAAGAGGAGCACATCGACTGGCTGGAAACCCAGCTGGGACTCATCGAGAAGGTCGGCCTGCAGAACTACCTGCAGAGCGCCATGGAATCGGCCGGCTCCTGATCGCCAGGAACCGGCCGCGGTCTGGCTGCCCGTGGTCTGGCTACCAGAGCCAGCCGGCCAGGCTTAGTCCGCGGCGGTGCGCGCTGCCGCGGTTTCCTTGATCAGGGTCTGCAACTCACCGCTTTCGAACATCTCCGTCACGATATCGCAACCGCCGACCAGTTCGCCGTCCACCCACAGCTGCGGAAAAGTCGGCCAGTTGCCGTACTTCGGCAGGTTGGCGCGCACATCGGGGTTGGACAGCACGTCAACGTAGGCGAAGCGCTCGCCGCACTGCATCAGCGCCTGCACGGTGCGCGCGGAGAAGCCGCACTGGGGCTGGTTGGGTGAGCCCTTCATGTAAAGAAGGATGGCGTTGTTCTCGATCTGCTCTTTGATCGTGTCAAAAATATCCATGACGGTTCCTGTGATACCACGGCGGGGCTGATGCCCGCATTCAAGTTGATTGCTGAGGTAGCATTCTACAGCAATCGGCGCGCAAAATATCCACGCTCCCGGCTCGATTGCCAATTTTACCCTGCCCGGCTATAGTGGGCGGTTTCGAGGCAGCTCCCGCTGCCTTTTTGCGTTCAGCGGAGGAAAAAATGTCGGCGTTGATGCCCACCTACGCCAGGCTCCCCGTCACCTTCACCCACGGTGAGGGGGTCTACCTGTACGACACCGAGGGCCGCCGCTACCTGGACGGCATTTCCGGCATCGGCGTCACCGGGCTGGGCCACGCCCACCCGGCGGTCACCGCCGCGATCCAGTCGCAGGCGGAAAAGCTGGTACACACCTCAAACCTGTACGGCATTGGCCCGCAGGAACAGCTGGGCGAGCGCCTGGCGGCCGAGACCGGCATGGAGAACTGCTTCTTCTGCAATTCCGGCGCCGAGGCCAACGAGGCGGCGATCAAGCTGGCGCGACTCTACGGCCACAAGCGCGACATCGACAAACCCGCGATCATCGTCCTCGAGGGCGCCTTTCACGGCCGCACCCTGGCCACACTCAGCGCCACCGGCAACCGCAAGATCCAGGCCGGCTTCGAGCCGCTGGTCAGCGGTTTCGTGCGCGCGCCGCGCAACGACATCAAGGCGCTGGAGTCCATCGCCGACAAGAACCCCGACGTGGTGGCCTTCCTCGCGGAGCCGATCCAGGGCGAGGGCGGCGTGCAGCCGCTGGACGAGGACTACCTGCGCGCCGTGCGCGACCTGTGCGACCGCCAGGGCTGGCTGATGATGCTGGACGAAGTGCAGACCGGCAGCGGCCGCACCGGCACCTGGTTCGCCTACCAGGGCATGGGTTTCATGCCGGACGTGGTGACCACCGCCAAGGGCCTGGGCAACGGCGTGCCGATCGGCGCCTGCCTCGCCCGCGGCGAGGCGGCGCATGTCCTCGGCGCCGGCAACCACGGCTCCACCTACGGCGGCAACCCGCTGGTCTGCGCCACCGCGCTGGCGGTGCTCGAGACCATCACCGGCGAGGACCTGATGGCCGGCGTGGCGCGCAAGGGCCAGATCATCCGCGACATCATCAGCGAGAAGACCGCCGCCTCCGGCCGGCTCAAAGCCGTGCGCGGCAAGGGCCTGATGCTGGGCTTCGAACTGGACCGGGAGTGCCCGGACCTGGTCGCCCGCGCACTCGCGGAAGGCCTGCTGATCAACGTCACCGCGGGCAATACCGTCCGGCTGCTGCCGCCGCTGGTGATGACCGACGAACAGGCCGCCGAGCTCGCCCAGGGCGTGGCGAACCTGATCCTCGACCTGTAAGCAGCAAAAAGTACAAGAGATTTCCCATGGCTAGTCCCCGGCACTTCCTCACCCTCAGCGATTTCAGCCCGGCGGAGCTCGAGGCGCTCATCGCCCGCGCCATCGAGATGAAGGCCGAGCACCGCGCCGGCGTGGACCAGCGCAAGTTCCCGGGCCGCGTCCTGGGCATGATCTTCGAGAAGGCCTCCACCCGCACCCGGGTGTCCTTCGAGGCGGGCATGGCGCAGCTGGGCGGCCACGCCATGTTCCTGTCGCCCAACGACACCCAGCTGGGTCGCGGCGAGCCGGTGGAGGACTCCGCGCGGGTGATCTCATCGATGGTCGACATCATCATGATCCGCACCTTCGGCCACGACATCATCGAGCGCTTTGCCGCCGCCTCCTCGGTGCCGGTGATCAACGCGCTCACCGACGACTACCATCCCTGCCAGCTGCTGGCGGACATCCAGACCTACGTGGAGCACCGCGGCAGCATCGCCGGCAAGGTGGTGGCCTGGGTGGGCGACGGCAACAACATGGCCCAGAGCTACATCAACGCCGCCGCCCAGTTCGACTTCGAGCTGCGCCTGGCCTGCCCCGAGGGCTACGAACCGACCGCGGCACTGCTCAAGGCCAACTCCAACCGCATCCACCTGGTGCGCGAGCCACGCGAGGCGGTCGCCGGCGCGGACCTCGTGGTCACCGACGTCTGGGCCTCCATGGGCCAGGAAGACGAGCAACGCATCCGCCGCGCGGCGCTGGCCGGCTACCAGGTCAACGCCGACCTGATGAGCCACGCCGCCAGCGACGCGCTGTACATGCACTGCCTGCCCGCCCACCGCGGCGAGGAGATCAGCGCCCAGCTGATGGACGCCGCCGACACCGTGATCTGGGACGAGGCGGAGAACCGCCTGCACGCGCAGAAAGCGCTGATGGAAAAGCTGCTCGAAGGCTGAAACCGGGCAGCCGGCGCCTCGAATCCGCTGCCACAAAACTGTAATAACCCATACTTATAAACAGCTAGCCCACATATAAAAAATTAATTATTCCTAGCCTTTTCTCCCGCTCAACCGACACATGGCGCGGCCTGCCGGGTAAGTGGGCGCAGACCCACTCACTCATCAACATCTTATCCACAGCATAAACCCAGCCTGGTCCCTTGCATTGCCGGAATATCCGCATTATCTTGTATTTCAAGCAGCGGAAAACCCCAATATATAGGGATACGGGCAACCAGATACGCACTAGTTGTCACTGTGTTGTTACCCATTTGCACAGTCCGGCCGTCCCGGGGAAACACTCCGCGCACTACTTACAAAAGGGCATCGCACCACCGACACCGGCCAGGGGATTCACTCGGCGTCCGGCGGCGACGATCAGGCCAGGGGAGCACCATCCGAATTCCCCACAACCGGGCGCCAGTCCCGGGCCGGGAGCGGCGATGGAGCAAAACAGACGGGAAGCGATGACAACAATAAGGCGGACAGCCTCCACACTCGCGTTACTTCGGAGAGACCATGCAAACTGAGACCCACACCCGCGACAGCAGCGCCGGCGCCACCGGCGGTGCCCGTGAAACCGCCCCATCCAGCGGCAGCATCGCCGCCACCGCACCCGGCCAGCTGCGCGTCATCAAGCGCAATGGCACGGTGGTCCCCTTCGAGGACAGCAAGATCTCGGTCGCCATCACCAAGGCCTTCCTCGCCGCCGAGGGCGGTACCGCAGCCGCCTCCAGCCGCATCCACGAGACTGTCGCCAAGCTCACCGCCCAGGTGATCGCCACCTTCGAGCGGCGCATGCCCTCCGGCGGCACCGTGCATATCGAGGATATCCAGGACCAGGTCGAGCTCTCCCTGATGCGCGCCGGCGAACACAAGATCGCCCGGGACTACGTGATCTACCGCGAGGAGCAGGCGCGCAAGCGCGCCGCACGCGCGGCCCTGTCCCAGGAAACCCAGGCCGCGGCCAACAGCATCAGCGTGGTGCACCCGGACGGCAGCCGCCTGCCGCTGGACCTCGAGCGCCTGCACACCATCGTCAGCGAGGCCTGCGCCGGGCTGTCCGACGTGAGCGAATCGCGCATTCTCGACGCCGCACTGAAGAACCTCTACGACGGCGTCACCGCCGCGGAACTGGCCACCTCCCTGGTGATCACCGCGCGCACCCTGATCGAACTGGAACCCAACTACTCCTACGTCGCCGCGCGCCTGCTGGCGGACAACCTGCGCGCCGAAGCGCTGGGCTTCCTCGGCGTGGCCACTGCCGCCACCCAGGCTGAAATGACCGCGTTCTATCCGCAGGCCCTGTCCGCCTACGTGAGCCGCGGCATCGAGCTGGAACTGCTGGACCCGAAACTGGCCGGCTACGATCTCGACATGCTCGGCCGCGCGCTGCTGCCCGAGCGCGACCTGCAGTTCACCTACCTGGGCCTGCAGACCCTGTACGACCGCTACTTCATCCACTCCAACAACGTGCGCTTCGAGCTGCCGCAGATCTTCTTCATGCGCGTCGCCATGGGCCTGGCCATCGCCGAGCCGGAGAAAGACGAGCGCGCCATCGAGTTCTACCAGCTGCTGTCGTCCTTCGACTACATGAGCTCCACCCCCACCCTGTTCAATGCCGGCACCCTGCGCCCGCAGCTCTCCTCCTGTTACCTCACCACGGTACAGGACGACCTGCACGGCATCTTCGGCGCCATCCAGGACAACGCCATGCTGTCCAAGTTCGCCGGCGGCCTCGGCAACGACTGGACGCCGGTGCGCGCGCTGGGCTCCTACATCAAGGGCACCAACGGCAAGAGCCAGGGCATCGTGCCCTTCCTCAAGGTGGTCAACGACACCGCGGTGGCGGTGAACCAGGGCGGCAAGCGCAAGGGGGCGGTTTGCGCCTACCTGGAGACCTGGCACCTGGACATCGAGGAATTCCTCGACCTGCGCAAGAACACCGGCGACGACCGCCGCCGCACCCACGACATGAACACCGCCAACTGGATTCCCGACCTGTTCATGAAGCGGGTGTTCGAGGGCGGCAACTGGACCCTGTTCTCGCCCAACGACGTCCCCGACCTGCACGACCTGTACGGCCGCGCCTTCGAGGAGCGCTACACCCACTACGAGGCGCTGGCGGCCAGCGGCGAGCTGAAGCTGCACAAGACCCTCAAGGCGGAGAACCTGTGGCGCAAGATGCTCGGCATGCTGTTCGAGACCGGCCACCCCTGGATGACCTTCAAGGACCCCTGCAACCTGCGCTCGCCGCAGCAGCACGTGGGCGTGGTGCACTCCTCCAACCTGTGCACCGAGATCACCCTGAACACCAGCGCCGACGAGATCGCCGTGTGCAACCTCGGCTCGATCAACCTGCCGCAGCACATCGGCGAGAACGGCCTGGACATGGACAAGCTGCGCAGGACGGTACGCACCGCAGTGCGCATGCTGGATAACGTCATCGACATCAATTACTACTCGGTGGACACCGCGCGCAATTCCAACCTGCGCCACCGCCCGGTGGGCCTGGGCGTGATGGGCTTCCAGGACGCGCTGTACAAGCAGCACGTCGCTTACGCCTCGGATGCCGCGGTGGCCTTTGCCGACGAATCCATGGAGGCAATCAGCTACTACGCCATCGAGGCCTCCAGCGACCTCGCCGCCGAGCGCGGCAGCTACTCCACCTTCGCCGGCTCGCTGTGGAGCCAGGGCGTGTTCCCCATCGACTCCCTGGAAAGACTGGCCACTGAGCGAGGTGAAGAGTACCTGCAGGTGGACCGCAGCCAGCGCCTGGACTGGCCGACCCTGCGCGCCAAGGTGCAGACCGACGGCATGCGCAACTCCAACGTCATGGCCATCGCGCCGACCGCGACCATCGCCAACATCACCGGCGTGTCCCAGTCGATCGAGCCGACCTACCAGAACCTGTACGTGAAATCGAACCTCTCCGGCGAGTTCACCGTGGTCAACCCGTACCTGGTGCACGACCTCAAGGCCCGCGGCCTGTGGGACGGCGTCATGGTCAACGACCTCAAGTACTACGACGGCTCGGTGCAGGCCATCGACCGCGTGCCGGCGGACCTCAAGTCCATCTACGCCACCGCCTTCGAGGTGGAGCCGCGCTGGCTGGTGGATGCCGCCAGCCGCCGGCAGAAGTGGATCGACCAGGCCCAGTCGCTGAACCTGTACATCAACAACGCCAGCGGCAAGAAGCTGGACGTCACCTACCGCATGGCCTGGTACTGCGGCCTGAAGACCACCTACTACCTGCGTTCGCTGGCGGCCACCGGCACCGAGAAGTCGACTATCGACACCGGCGCCCTGAACGCCGTCTCCCGCGAGGCCCCCGCACCGGCACCGGTGCCCAAGGCTTGTTCGCTGGACGACCCGGACTGCGAAGCCTGCCAGTAGAGCGCGGCGCGCAGACCCACACAGACGAGAACGCAAACGCAACAGACGCCAGGGGATAGCACCAGATGTTGAGTTGGGACGACTACCACACCGAAGAAAGCAGCACCGCACAGCGCAAGCCCGCGCCGCCGCCCGCGCCTGCGCCGGCCACACCCGAACCGGTAGCGGCCGAAGCGCCGGCGGCTGCCCCCCAGCCGCAGGCTATCGCACAGCCGCAGGCCTTCGCACAGCCGCAGGCTGCCGCAAGCGCTCGCGCCGAACAACAAGCGCAGGCAGAGTCACAGCCCCAGGTCATGGCGGAAGTCCCGGCGGATGCAGGGCAGCCCCCCGCGGTCGAGGCGAATACTGCCGAGATGCTCGCGCTAGCGGCCGAGGCGGTGAACAACCTCGACGTGGCGCCGGGGCTGGAAGAACTCGAGATGGGCGCCTCGCGCGTCTCCGTCGACGAGAAGGCGATGATCAACTGCCGCGCCGACCTCAACCAGCTGGTGCCCTTCAAGTACGACTGGGCCTGGCAGAAGTACCTCGACGGCTGCGCCAACCACTGGATGCCGCAGGAAATCAACATGACCGCGGACGTCTCCACCTGGAAGAGCAGCGACGGCCTCACCGAGGACGAGCGCCGTATCGTCTCGCGTTCGCTGGGTTACTTCTCCACCGCGGACTCCCTGGTCGCCAACAACCTGGTGCTGGCCATCTACCGGCTGATCACCAACCCCGAGTGCCGCCAGTACCTGCTGCGCCAGGCCTTCGAGGAGGCCATCCACACCCACGCCTACCAGTACTGCATCGAGTCGCTGGGCATGGACGAGGGCGAGGTGTTCAACATGTACCGCGAGGTGCCCTCGGTGGCGAAGAAGGCAGCCTGGAGCCTGAGCCACACCCACAGCCTGTCCGACCCGACCTTCAAGACCGGCACCCTGGAGAACGACCGGGAATTGCTGCGCAACCTGATCGGCTTCTACGCGGTGACCGAGGGCATCTTCTTCTACTGCGGCTTCACCCAGATTCTCTCCATGGGCCGGCGCAACAAGATGACCGGCGTGGCCGAGCAGTTCCAGTACATCCTGCGCGACGAGTCCATGCACCTGAACTTCGGCATCGACGTGATCAACCAGATCAAGCTGGAAAACCCGCGCCTGTGGTCCGAGGAATTCCAGAAGGAAGTCATCCAGATGATCCTGGAAGGCACCCAGCTGGAAATCGAGTACGCGCGCGACACCATGCCGCGCGGCGTGCTGGGCATGAACGCCGCGATGATGGAGGAGTACCTGCACTTCATCGCCAACCGTCGCCTGTCGCAGCTCGGCCTGCCCGAGCAGTTCAAGGGCGCGCAGAACCCGTTCCCGTGGATGAGTGAAATCATGGACCTGCGCAAGGAGAAGAACTTCTTCGAAACGCGGGTCATCGAGTACCAGACAGGTGGTGCACTGAACTGGGACTGAGAACAAGACCACCCGGCCGTCCCGTGGGTTCCAGGCGCGGCTGGGGGGCACCAATAGCGGTAGGGCAGCAACCCTAGTCACAGGAGGAGACACCGGATGACTGACCGAAAGCCAAGCGAGACTGAGACCATCCTGATGGCGCTGGACCAGATCAGCCAGACCATCGACGTGATGACCAGTGTGGTCCACCGGTTGCGCCACTACGTGCAACAGCAGGACGCTGCGGGGCGTGAAACCGCCGCTGACGCCTGCGAATACCTCCCCTCGGACCAGATCGTCCATTAGAATGGTGCGGGTGCCCGCGCGGCGCCCGCAGCAACCCCGGGCGATTCCAGCTGGGCAGCAGGCGCCAGGTATCCGGCTCCGTCGCTGCCAGCGAGCACAAGCCGCGCAGCAATCACAAGCTGGTCAGTAATCAAAAGGAGTACATATGAGCACTGTCATCAACGGCGTGGACTACGGTCCGCTCGCCCAACTGGTGGGCACGTGGTGGGGAGACCGCGGCCTGGACATCGCGCCGAACCCCGATGGCACGGACAGCGAAGCCTACTACGACCAGATTGTCTTCACGCCTTCCGGCCCGGCGGACAATGCGGAGGAGCAGGATCTCGTCACCCTGCGCTACCACCAGGTGGTGCGCAAGCGCTCCAACGGTCGCATCTTCCACGACCAGATCGGCCACTGGACCTGGGAGCCGCACAGCGGGATGCTCACCCACTCGCTTTCCATTCCCCGCGCCGTCGCGCTGCTGGCCGGCGGCAGCCTGCGCAAGGAAGGCGATGCCACCGTGTTTGAAGTGCGCGCGGAAATGGGCAGCGATACCTTCGGCATTGCGCAATCGCCGTTCATGCTGGAAAAAGCCCGGACCACCGCCTTCCACATGGAGATGAAGGTCGAGGGCGATGAACTGTCCTACAACGAGACCACCATGCTGGATATCTACGGCCGCGTGTTCGAGCACAAGGATCGCGCCACGTTGCAGCGCGTGCTGTACGACACCTGATCCCGCCCCGGGCGGCGGCAACGCCGCCCGGCACCAGTTCCTGTCAGTCCAGGACGATTCCCAGGGCCGCTTCGAGGCGCCGCCTGGCAGCGGCCAGCATGCTCTCGACAAGCGCCTTGGAATCCATGCTCCTGGCCAGTGCCACCGTCCCCACCACCATTGCGGTGAGTGAGAGCACATCGGACTCCTGCAGATCGGTGAAGGTTCTTGCGCACTCCCATACCCGCCGGTTGGCGAGCGCGTAGGCTTCGGCGAACGCCTGCCGGGTTGCACCGTCCCTGAGGGCGATATCCGTCGCCAGGAACGCCAGCGGGCAGGGGCTGTTGCCCAGCACGTGATCCAGGCTGAGATAGCCGTTCAATATCCCCGTCAGGCGCTCCCGCGCGCAGGCCTGCGACTGTACGCTTTTCGCGAGCTTGCTGCTGGCAATGGCCTGTGCGATGGCCTCGCGATACAGCTCGGCCTTGTTTTCAAAGTGCGCGTAGAAACCACCGCGGGTCAGGCCGCAATGATTCATCACCTCGTCGATGGTGACCGCATCAAAGCCGCGCAGGGAAAACAACTCGTAGGCGCCGGCGAGAATCTGCTGGCGACGCGCCAGCTTGTGCTCGGGGGGATAGGGCACGGCAACTCACCATATGTTCTTTATCATATTTTGAACTGTACCTAGACTCTCTCCCATCGATCAAGCGCGGCAAGGACCGGGAGATGCTATGGAAAGGCTTTATGGATTTGCAGGTGCGGCGCTGGGGTTGCTTCCGGAGGCACTGCAAACACAGTTGGTGATGAATCTCGTCGAACGGCCACAGCGCACTCCCCCGCTGGACCCGACGTTTACCCGGGATGCGACCCCGGCGCGATACGGCAGTGACGCCAGGCACACCGCCTGGTACCTGGGCGACGGGCCGCTGGTGTTGTGCCTGCACGGCTGGGGCGGGGCCGGCGCCGCGGACCTGGGCAAGCTCGCGCGCGAGCTCGCCGGGCAGGGGTTTCGCGTCGCCTGCCTGGACATGACGGGCCACGGCGCGTCGCCCGGCAAGGCCATCGGCTTCGGCAGGTTCATCGCCGATATCGCCGCCTTCTGCTCGACACTGCAAACCCCGGTCCACGCCGCCATCGGGTTTTCCGCCGGCGGCCTGAGCATGATGGCGGCCCGGGCGGCCGGCAAGATCACCACGTCCAGGTACATCTGTATCTCCTCCCCGTGCGAGCCCTACCCACCGGTGCGGGTTGCTGCAAAGAAACTGCGGCTTTCCCCCGGCGTCGAGCAGCGGGTTCGCGAACACATCGCCGCGGAGTTCCGCGTGCCCTGGGAACAGATCACCGGGCGCTGCTTCTCCCCGCGGCAGTCGGAGCAGTTGCTGCTGGTCTACGACGAACAGGACAGCTTCATCGACCACCGGGACACGGAAGCCATCACCGCGGTGTGGCGAGACGCGACAGTGGTGAAAACCAGCGGCAACAAACACCGGCTGATGCCCCAGAGTGACGAGGTGATCGCCACGGTTTGCCGCTTCCTGGCCTGAGCGCCATGCGACTTCGCCCCGGCCGCATCCGGGACCTTGAAAGCGCCCCGCCCCTTGCCTGCCAGGATGCCCTCCCGCATGCTGACTGCCTCCGGCCCTTCGCTCGCCAAAGCAATGTAATCGGTGTAAACTTCTGTCGCCGCAGCGGCAGCGGGTCTACACTGGTGAGTTCTACCGTCTCCGGCGCCCGGCCGGTGACAGGCGCTTTACGTGACGTGACAGCCGCTATTCACGTATAGCCGCCAGGCAAGTGGTGCATAGCCAGTTTCAACCAACCGATACAGGACAGCGACATGATCTACCAGAGCGATCAGCTCACGATCCGGCGTCTCGACGGCGATATCGCGGAGCTGAATTTCGACCTGCAGGGCGACTCCGTCAACAAATTCAACCAGGCCGTCGTGGCCAGCCTCACCGCCGGGCTGGACGCCCTCGAAGCAGAAAGTGGCATCCGCGGGCTGCTGGTCACCTCGGGCAAGCCGGTGTTCTTCGTCGGCGCCGACATCACCGAATTCACGCCGCTGTTCAAGGCCTCCAAGGGAGAGATCAAGCCCTTCACCAAAGCCCAGAACGACAACTTCAACCGCCTCGCAGCCCTGCCCTACCCCTCCACCGTCGCGATCAACGGCATCGCCGTCGGCGGCGGCCTGGAGATCTGCCTGGCCTGCGACTTCCGCGTGATGAGCACCGCGGCGAAGATCGGCCTGCCGGAGACCAAGCTCGGCATCCTGCCCGGCTGGGGCGGCACCACCCGCCTGCCGCGCATGATCGGCGTCGACGAGGCGGTGATGTGGATCGCCACCGGCGCGGACAAGCGGCCGGAAGAGGCACTGAAGGCGGGCGCGGTAGACGCGGTAGCCGCTCCCGATGAACTGCGGGCTGTGGCACTGGCCACCCTGCAGCACGCCATCGACGGCGGCCTGGACTATCGCGGCCGTCGCGAGGTCAAGCACGGCCCTCTGCCGCTGAACGACACCGAGGCGATGATGACCTTCTTCACCATCAAGGCCATGGTCGGCCAGCAGGCGGGCAAGAACTACCCGGCGCCGCTCAAGGTGGTGGACGTGATCGAGGCCGCCCGCAACATGAGCCTGGAAGCGGCACTGGATGCCGAGGCCGACGGCTTCGCGGAACTGGCCACCACCCCGGTAGCCGCCGCACTGGTGGGCGTCTTCCTCTCGGACCAGCTGCTGGGCAAGAAAGCCAAGGGCTGGGAAAAGAAGGCCGACAAGAAGGTCGAGCACGCAGCGGTGCTCGGCGCCGGTATCATGGGCGGCGGCATCGCCTACCAGAGCGCCTATAAGGGCGTGCCGATCAAGATGAAGGACATCGCCCAGGCCGGCCTGGACCTCGGCCTGTCCGAGGCCAACAAGCTGCTGGCCAAGCGCGTCGCCCGCGGCCGCATGACCCCCGAGGCGATGGGCGACGTGCTCAACAGCATCGACCCGACCCTCAGCTATACCGGTTTCGACGCTGTCGACATCGTGGTGGAAGCAGTCGTGGAGAACCCGAAGGTCAAGGGCATCGTACTGGCCGAGGTGGAAAAAGAAATCACCGAGGACACCGTCCTCGCTTCCAACACCTCGACCATCTCCATCACCAGCCTGGCGAAGAACCTGCAGCGCCCGGAAAACTTCTGCGGCATGCACTTCTTCAACCCGGTGCACGCCATGCCGCTGGTGGAGGTCATCCGCGGCGAGAAAACCTCCGATACCGCGGTAGCCCGCACCGTCGCCTACGCCAACAAGATGGGCAAGAAGGCAGTGGTGGTGAAGGACTGCCCCGGATTCCTGGTCAACCGCGTGCTGTTCCCCTACTTCGGCGGCTTCAGCATGCTGCTGCGCGACGGCGCCGACTTCCCCGCCGTGGACAAGGTGATGGAGCGCTGGGGCTGGCCGATGGGCCCGGCCTACCTGCTCGACGTGGTCGGTATCGACACCGCCGTGCACGCGGCCGAAGTCATGGCAGAGGGCTTCCCCGACCGCATGAAGCCGGACTTCAAGAGCGCCACCGAGGTGATGTTCGAAAACGAACGCTACGGCCAGAAGAACGGCAAGGGCTTCTACGAATACGTGACCGACAAGCGCGGCAAGCCGAAAAAGGAACTGAACCAGGACGTCTACGGCCTGTTCGGCGACACCATGGGCGAGCGTCGCGAGTTCGACAGGGAAGAGATCGCCGACCGCATGATGCTGCCCATGGCCATCGAACTGGCGCGCTGCCTGGAAGAAGGCATCGTCGAGACGGCGGCGGAGGCGGACCTCGCCATGCTCTACGGCGTCGGCTTCCCGCCCTTCCGCGGCGGCATCTTCCGCTGGATGGACACTGTCGGCCTGGCGTACATCGCCGAGGCCTCCAAGAAATACGCCCACCTCGGCAAGGCTTACGAGCTGACCGAGCGCATGCAGGAAATGCTCGCCAACGGCGAGACCTACTACTGATAACGGGCCCCAGACAGGAGAAGAACTGTGAGTGTAAATCCCAGAGACGCAGTGATCGTAGACTACGCCCGTTCCGCCATGGGACGTTCGAAGAACGGCTGCTTCCGCAACGTGCGCGCGGACGACCTGTCCGCCAGTGTCATCAAGGGCATGCTGGCCCGCAACCCCAACCTCGACCCCGCCGAGATCGACGACCTGATCTGGGGCTGCGTCATCCAGCGCGGCGAGCAGGGCATGAACCTGGCGCGCATGATCGTGCTGTGCGCCGAACTGCCCCACACCATCCCGGCCCAGACCGTGAACCGGCTGTGCGGCTCCTCCATGAGCGCGCTGCACACTGGCGCCGCGAGCATCATGGCCGGCATCGGCGATGTCTACCTCGTCGGCGGCGTGGAGCACCTCGGCCACCTGCCGATGATGGACGAGGCCAACATCGACCCCAACTCGCGCATGGGCCGCTCGGTGGCCAAGGCCGCCGGCCTGATGGGCATGACCGCGGAATATCTCGCGATCCTGCACGGCATCACCCGCGAGCAGCAGGACCAGTTCGGCCTGCGCTCCCACCAGCTGGCCTGGAAGGCCACCCAGGAAGGCAAGTTCGACCGGGAAATCATCCCTATCGACGGCCACGACGCACAGGGTGCCCTGGCGTCCATCACCGCCGATGAGACCATTCGCCCCGACACCACCCTGGAAGGACTCGCGGCGCTGCCGCCGGCCTTCAATCCGCAGGGCGGCACGGTGACCGCGGGCCAGTCCTCGCAGGTGTCCGACGGCGCTTCCGCCATGCTGCTGATGTCCGCGGAGAAAGCACAGGCGCTGGGCCTCAAGCCCATCGCGCGGGTGCGCGCCATGACCGTGGCCGGCGTCGACCCGTCGATCATGGGCTACGGCCCGGTGCCCTCGACGAAAAAGGCGCTCAAGCAACTCGGCCTGACCATGGACGACATCGACATGATCGAGCTGAACGAGGCCTTCGCCGCCCAGGGACTGACGGTACTGAAGGATCTCGGCCTGCTGGACAAGATGGACGAGAAGGTCAACGTCCACGGCGGCGCCATCGCCCTGGGCCATCCCTTCGGCTGCTCCGGCACGCGCATCACCGGCTCGCTGGTGAACATCATGGAAGACCGCGACCTGACCTGGGGTATCTCCACCATGTGTATCGGCATGGGCCAGGGGATTACCACCGTCATCGAGCGCGTCTGACCCTCTGCGGCGATCGCCCGCGATCGCCGCAATCCCCCCCTGTAGGAGCCTGCTACGCAGGCGATCACCGACCGCTGATCGCCTGCGTAGCAGGCTCCTACAACACCCGCGCTGCGCTCGAATCCCCGTGCGGCGAATTCCCCCGCGGTTGTAATCCTCGCCCGATCCCTCTAGGGTAATAAGCCGAAGCAGCAATTCCCCCGACAGGACAGCGAGTTTTTCATGCAGGCGACCTGGTCGACGCTGATCGACGAAGCCCTGACATTTCGCCACCAACTGCACCGGCTCCCGGAGCTGACCTGGCAGGAGTCCCATACCGCGCAGCTGATACGCGAAGCACTCACCCGGCTGGATATTCCGTGGCGGCCCTGCGCCCGATACGGCACTGTCGCCACCCTCGCGGCAGGCGCCAGCGGCGAGCACATCGCACTGCGCGGCGACATCGACGCGCTGCCGATACAGGAAGCCACCAATCTCGACTACCAGTCCGAACACGCCGGCTGCATGCACGCCTGCGGCCACGACGGCCACACCGCCGCCCTGTGGGCGACCGCCGCCTGGCTGAAATCCCGCGAGTCGGAGCTCGCGGGCCCAGTGACGCTGTTGTTCCAGCCCGCCGAGGAAGGCGGCCACGGCGCGCGCGAGATGATCGCCGATGGCGCGCTGGAGGGTATCGACCGCATCTTCGGCTGGCACAACTGGCCGGCCATGCCCTTCGGCAAGGCGGTGTGCCCGGACGGCGCGGTGATGTCCGGTAACGGCACCTTCGAGATCACCGTCACCGGCCAGGGCGGCCACGCCAGCCAGCCCGAGCTGTGCCGCAACCCGGTCACCGCCGCCGCGGCCATCGTGGTCAACCTGCAGCAGATCATCAGCCACCGGGTGGCCCCCCAGGACGCGGGCGTGATCGCCATCACCAGCTTCGACGCCCCCAGCGGGCAGACCATCATTCCGGATACGGCAAAGCTGGCCGGCGGCATTCGCCTGGGCCGCCCGGAGCTGCGCGAACAGTTCAACACGCTGATCCGCCAGATCAGCGAGGACACGGCGCATGCCTACGGCGTGAAAGCGCAGGTGGAGATACAGCCGCGCTACGAAGCCACCATCAACCACCCCGCGGAGGCGGCGCGCTACCGCGACTGCCTGGCGCAGGAATTCGGCGAGCACTGGCGCGAGCAAAGCCAGCCGCTGCCGATCATGGCCTCGGAGGATTTCAGCTACTACCTCGCGGAAATCCCCGGCGCCTTCGCGTTACTGGGCAGCGCAGATGCCGGGTGTTTCGACATCCCCTGCCACAGCCCGCGCTACCAGTTCAACGACGCGCTGATCGCGCCCGTGGTGCGCACCTTTTCCCGACTGGTGGGCATAGACCCGCCGGGCGGAACATTCGCGGCGTAATCCGGTCGAGACCGTTACGCCTTTTTTCAGCAAGCCGGCCCGGTTTTCCGCGCGAAAATCGCCGCTACGCCGGTTCATAGCCCGCCTCGCCAGAACGGGCAGCAACACGCACGCAATGTGCAGGGAGTAGAGCATGGAAATTTTTGAACAGTGGGAATCGGAGATTCGCGGCTACGTCCGCTCCTACCCGACAGTATTCGCCACCGCCTCCAACGCCACCATGGTGGACAAGGCCGGGCGATCGTACATCGACTTCTTTGCCGGCGCCGGGGTGCTCAACTTCGGCCACAATCACCCGAAGATGAAACAGGCGCTCATCCGCTATATCGAGTCGGACGGTATCGCCCACAGCCTGGACATGGCCTCCACCGCCAAGGAGGAGTTCCTGCGGGCCTTCGCGGAAACCATCCTGATCCCCCGTAAAATGCAGTACAAGATGCAGTTCATGGGCCCCACCGGCACCAATGCGGTGGAGGCGGCGCTCAAGCTGGCGCGCCGCGTCACCGGTCGCACCAACGTGGTGGCCTTTACCCAGGGCTTCCACGGCATGACGCTGGGCTCGCTGGCCTGCACCGCCAACCGCACTTTCCGCAACGCGGCCGGCGTGTCGCTGGACAACGTCACCCACCTGCCCTTCGAAACCGAAAACACCGAGGCATCGCTGGCCTGCGTGCGCGAGGCGGTGGAGAACCCCTCCAGCGGCATCGATGCGCCCGCGGCGTTCATCGTCGAGACCATCCAGGCCGAGGGCGGCGTGCGCATCGCCAGCGCGCAGTGGCTCAAGGGACTGCAACAGATCGCCCACGACAACGGCGCGCTGCTGATCATCGACGACATCCAGGTGGGCTGCGGCCGCACCGGCAACTACTTCAGCTTCGACGGCATGGGGCTGGAGCCGGACATCGTCACCCTGGCCAAGGGCATCGGCGGCTTCGGCACGCCGATGGCGATGAACCTGGTGAAGCCCGAGCACGACGCGCACTGGAAGCCCGGCGAGCACACCGGCACCTTCCGCGGCCAGGGCCTGTCCTTCGTCGCCGGCCGGGAGGGGCTGCGCTTCTTCGAGGACGAGACCCTCAACGAGCAGACCCGCGCCCGCGAGAGCGTCGTCCACAAGCAACTCACCGCCATGGCGGACTACGGCAACTTCGACGTGCGCAGCAAGGGCATGATCCACGGCCTGGACGTGCACGACGGCGCCCTGTCCAAGGCGATCGCCGCCGAGTGCTTTGAAAACGGCCTGATCATCGGCCCCTGCGGCGTCAGCGGCGGCGTGCTCAAGCTGATTCCCCCGCTCACCATCGGCGATGCCGAACTGCAACAGGGCCTGGAAATCCTCGGCCGGGCGGTCAGCAAGCAACTGGAGGCGGCGGCATGATTGAACGCGATGACATGACCTTCCCCTTCGCCGAGTACCAGCGGCGAATCGGCGAATTGCGCGAGCGCATGGCCAGGCGGCTGATCGATGCGGTGGTGATCACCGACCCGGAAAACCTGATGTACCTGACGGACTACCAGACCACCGGTTACTCCTTCTTCCAGGCGCTGGTGGTGCCGCTGGACGACGAGCCGTTCATGATCACGCGGAAACTGGAGGAGTCCAACGTGCACGCCCGCACCTGGGTGGAGCTGACCCGGCCCTACCCGGACACCGGCGACGCGGTGCAGATGCTGGTGGAATCCCTGCGCGAGTTCGGGCTGTCCAACAAGGTGCTGGGCTACGAGCGTAACAGCTACTTCCTGCCCGCCTACCACCAGGACCAGATCCACACCACCTTCACCGACGGCCGGCTGATGGACTGCTTCGGCATCGTCGAAGAGGGCCGCGCCACCAAGTCCGCGGTGGAACTGGACGTCATGCGCAAGGCGGCAGTGGCGGCGAAAGCCGGCATGCTGGCCGGCCTCGAGGCGGTGCAACCCGGCGTCACCGAGAACGAGATCGGCGGCGCCATCTGCGAGGCCATGTTCAAGGCCGGCGGCGAAGTCCCCGCCGTGATGCCCTACGTGACCTCCGGTCCGCGCACGATGATCGGCCACGCCACCTGGGAGGGCCGCACCGTGCAGCCGGGAGAGCACGTCTTCCTGGAAGTGGGCGGCTGCTACCGGCGCTACCACACCGCGTTGATGCGCACCGCTATCTGCGGCGAGGCCAACCCCGCGATGCTCAAGGCGCAGGAACTGATGAAGCACGCCCTGCTGCGGGTGCGCGAGGAACTGCGCCCGGGGCTTACCGTTTCCGACGTCGACAACCTCGTGCGCACCATCATCACCGACAACGATATCGACGCGCGGCTGATCACGCGATCCGGCTACTCCATCGGTATCGCCTTTCCGCCGAGCTGGGACGAGGGCTATATCATCAGCCTCAAGCAGGGCGACAGCCGCGTGCTGCAACCCGGCAACACCTTCCACGTGATCCCCTGGATGTGGGGCGTGGAGGGCGACAAGACCTGCGGTATCTCCGACACGTTCTACATCACCGAGGATGGCTGCGGCTCGTTCTTTGACGACGTCGACCAGGACTTCGTGGTGAAGACCGAGAGCGGCAAGGCCGAAACACGCGAGCTGGTATCGGTGGTCAGCCGCGACCCCAAGACGTTCAAGAGCGACACAAACAAAGGCAAGAACGACGGCAAAGAAGACAAGGGAGATCCCAAGGCCGATGCTACAGGCAACTGACCCCACCAGCGGAAAACCGCTGCAGGCATACCCCTCGCTGGACACCGCCGCCCTCGACGCGCGCATTGGCGCGGCGCAGGCGGCCTTCGTCGACTGGCGCGGACGCGGCTTCGACGAACGGGCGGCGGTGATGAACCGCGTGGCGGACGTCATGGGCAAGGACGAGGAGCGACTGGCCCTGCTGATGACCGACGAGATGGGCAAGCCCATACAGGAAGCCCGCGCCGAAGTGCAGAAGGCCGCCTGGTGCGCGCGCCACTACGCGGAACATGCGCAGCAGTACCTCGCGCCGGTCACCCTGCCCTCGGACGCCACCCACAGCTACGTGCAGCACCTGCCGCTGGGCCCGGTGCTGGGCATCCTGCCGTGGAACGCGCCCTTCTGGCTGGCCTTCCGCTTTTGCGCGCCGGCGCTGATGGCCGGCAACACCTGCCTGATGAAGCACGACCCGCATGTGCCGGGTTGCGCCGAGGCCATCGCCGGCCTTTTCGTCGAGGCGGGCGCGCCGGAAAACATATTCCAGAACCTGCCGCTGGAGAACCCCCAGGTGGAAGCCGCCATCCGCCACCGGCTGGTACGCGCGGTGTCCTTCACCGGCTCCAGCGCCGCCGGCGCGAAGGTCGCCGCCACCGCCGCCTCGGAAATCAAGCCCGTGGTACTGGAACTGGGCGGCTCGGACCCGGCCATCGTGCTGGCGGATGCCGACCTCGACGCAGCGGCCGATACACTCGCGCTGTCGCGGATCATCAACGCCGGGCAATCCTGCATCGCGGCCAAGCGGATCATCGTGGAAGCGCCGGTGTACGAGAAGTTCGTCGGCATGCTGCAGGAGCGCCTGGCCAAACTGAAGGTCGGCGACCCCCACGACGAGGCCAACCAGGTCGGCCCGATTGCCCGGCCCGACCTGCGCGACCTGCTTGCGCGGCAGGTGAGGGAGACCATCGATGCCGGCGCGCGCTGCCTGCTCGGCGGGAAGCCGCTGGACGGCGAGGGTTATTTCTACCCGGTGACCCTGCTGGCGGACGCGAACAACAGCATGCCCGCCTGCCGCGAGGAAACCTTCGGCCCGGTGGCCGTGGTGATGAAAGCGGACGACCTGGACGATGCCATCGCCATCGCCAACGACACCGAGTACGGCCTGGCGGCCGCGCTGTGGACATCGGCGGACAGGGCGGAAGCGCTAGCCGGCGAAGTCGCGCCGCGGATCGAGGCGGGCCAACTGGCGGTCAACGGCATCGTGAAGACCGACCCGCGCCTGCCCAGCGGGGGCATCAAGCGTTCCGGGATCGGCCGGGAGCTGGGGCCCCACGGAATACTGGAGTTCGTCAACGCGCAGCAGGTGTGGGTCGGCCCGAAAACCGGTTGAACTGGCGTTCAACCCACCAGGATCAGCGGGCAGTGTAACTGCGCCAGCAGGGCCGGCAGTTCCCCCGCCCAGCGCTGGCGCGACACCACCACGAAGTCGAATACATCCTCCGCCCGACTCAGCGTGGCCGCCAGCAGCTCCCCGGGAAGCGCGTGCAGGTGAGTGCCCGCCGGCAGCCAGGCGGCGGCCTCCGCACTCTCGACACCGGGCTCCGCCAGGGTCACGTGTATCTCACTGCCCGCCAGGGGTTGCAGCAAACCGCCGAGCACGCGGTAGAACGCCTCCCCGCTGCCGTCTATGACCAGCAGGCGCTTGACCTTCCCGGCCGCCCGCCCCACCCGGGGGTGGCTGTGCGCCGGCTCGAAAATGCAGTAGTCCGCCTGTGACAGGTCGGCGAGGGGAAAGTCGCGGCGCCGGCCGCGCACGCTGCTGACCGTCCACTGCACCGCCTCCCGCTCCGCGCGCCGCGCCAGGCTCTCGCGAAAGCGCAGCAGGGCATCACCGAATGCCGATTGCAGGATGCCGCTGTCCAGGGCCCGGGGCTGTCCCGTCTGCAGGCAGATTTCCGTGGCGAAGGGCAGCGCCGCGCAACTGAGCAGGTCGATGTCTTCGAGGAACACGCCGTGCAGGGGACGCTTCAGCAGCGCCGCCACGCGCACCGCGTAATCGATGGTGCTCTCGGAAAATGCGGCGCTATCGATGGTGATGACGACGCGCTCTCCCGCCGGTGCCCGGGTGTCCTCAACCATGGTCCTGCCCTCTCTCGCCGCCTTCCTCGCCGCGCGCCGCGGCCGCGTACTTGCGGTACAGGCCCTGCAGCTCGGCGATACGGCCGATGACCCTGCCGTTGACCGACTCCGGCGGGTAGTTCCCATCGGCGTCCGCAGCGCCCATGGACAGGCCCGACAGCACCTCCATGACGTCATCGACCCGCCGGGCCGTATAGACGTGGAACTGTCCGGCGGCAACCGCGTCGCGGATGTCCCGGCGCAACATCAGGTGCACCTGGTTGCTGGCCGGGATCACCACACCCTGGTCGCCGCTCAGGCCGCGGGCGTTGCAGATGTCGAAGAAGCCCTCGATTTTCTCGTTCACGCCGCCGATGGCCTGGATCGTGCCCTGCTGGTTCATGGAACCGGTGACCGCAATGTTCTGCTTGAGCGGGATACCGGCGATGGCCGAGAGCAGCGCGCACAATTCGGCGGCAGTGGCGCTGTCGCCGTCCACTCCCCCGTAGGACTGCTCGAATACCAGGCTGGCCTGCAAGGGCAGCGGGCTGTCGTGGGCGTAGCGGTTGGCGAGGTAGGCGCCGAGGATCAGGACGCCCTTGGAGTGAATTTCGCCGCCCAGTTCGACCTCGCGCTCGATGTCCACCACCTTGCCCGAGCCCAGGCGCGCGGTGGCGGTGATTCGCGCGGGGCTGCCGAAAGCGTGCCCGGCGAAGGCGATGACCGTGAGACCGTTGACCTGGCCCGTCACCGCGCCGTCGGTGTCCACCAGGTTGATGCCGCGGGTGATCTGCTCGTGGAGTTGCTCGCGGATCCGGTCCAGGCGGTAGCGGCGCTTCTCCAGCGCCTGCTCGACATGCTCCGCCTGCAGCAGGTCGCTGCCCGCCTTGCCGGCCCAGTAATCCGCCTCCTTGAGCACGTCGCCGACGAACTCGGTCTCCAGGCTCAACTTCGAGCTGTCCCCCGCGCGCCGCGCGGCGGCGTCGATCACCCGGGCCACCGCCGCGCGGTCCAGCGGGCGCAGCGACTCCGACTGTTGCTCGGTTGCGATCATGCGCGCGAACAGCAGGCTGCTCGCGTCGTCGCGATCCGTGCTGTAGGAGAAGTCCGCGACCACCTTGAACAGCTTGTCCAGCTCGTGATCGTAATGCTTCATCAGGTAGTACAGCGGCGCCTCCCCGGTGAGGATCACCTTGACGTCCAGGGGCATTGCCTCGGGTTCCAGGGACAGGGTGCTGGCCAGGCTCAGCGCCTGTTCCAGCGTCGTGATCGTCACCTGCCGCGACTGCAGCGAACGCTTCAACCCCTCCCAGGCATACATATTGGTCAGCACCTTGTCGGCCTCCAGCACCAGGTAGCCGCCGTTGGCGCGGTGCAGGGCGCCGGGCTTGATCAGGGTGAAGTCGGTGAGCAGCGTCCCCATCTGGGCCACGTGCTCGACGCGCCCGACGAGGTTCTGGAAGGTGGGGTGGTCCTCGAACACAACCGGGGTCTGGTTATGCTCGGTGTTATCCACGAGAACGTTGACCTGGTAGATGTGGAATTCCCGGGCGCGGCGCTCGACCTGCTCCGCCTCCACGCCATCGCCATCGCTCTCGGGCAGGAAGTCAGCGGCATTATCGATGGCGTTCTGCTTCGCCGCCTTGAGGTAGTCGATCACCTCCGGGAAGTCCGCGTACTGCTTTTCCATTCCAGCAATGAACTGGTGAACGGTGAGCTCGGTGACCTCACGGTTCAGCGCTTTCAGGCGGTGCACCGCCTCGCGACCGGCCAGGGGAATTTCGCGGATGATGTCCTGCAGCTTCTGCTGGATCTCGGTGATGGTGGCCTGGATCTGGGCCTTCTTTTCCTCATCGAACTTCTCGAAATCCTCAGGACTTACGATCTTGTCATCCGCGATGGGCGCCATGGTGTAACCCGACGGGGAGCGAACCACGGCCACGCCGCGCTCGTGTGCCTCCTCGTGCAGTGCCTTGAACTTCTTCTCGAACTGCTTCTGCGAATCCTCACCGATCTGCTGCCGCCGGCGCTGGTAGTCCTCGCTCTGGAAAGCGGAGGGAATGGCGGTGAGCAGGTCCTCCACCAGCTGGCGCATGTCGTTGCAAAGCTGCTTGCCCAGGCCCGGAGGCAGCCGCAGCAGTCGCGGCTTCTGCAGGTTGTCGAAATTGTTGACGTAGCACCAGTCGTAAAGCGGCGCGCGGGGAGCCTCGCGCCGGGACAGCACCTGCTCGATGGTGCGATGCCGGCCAAAGCCCGGCGCGCCGATGACGAACAGGTTGAAGCCGTCGCGCTCGATCTCGACACCGAACTCGATCGCCTCCAGCGCCCGGTCCTGGCCCAGTGGCACCCGCAGGGGTTCCAGCTCCGTGGTGGTGGCAAAGGCGAAGGCATCGGCGTCACAGGCGTGGTAGAGCTGGTCGGCGGTCAACGCGTCGGGCATCGGGGGGCTCTCCGCTGGTGTTATTGTCTACAGGTTAACGGGCAATAATCTTAGCAGAGCGACGCAGCACTGCAGCGCGGAAATCTCAGGCGTTACGCCATCAGAACATGATGCTGAAGTCGATGCCGTAAATCCGCTCTTCCATGTAGGTGGCAGTGACCGCCGCCGTCAGGTTCAGTGAATAGGCGGGGTCGTCATTGTCGGTGAGGTTGCGCCCCCACAGAGCGACCTCGCCCTCGAAGTCTCCCAGGCGGATCTGCCGCAGCGCCAGCCGCGAATTGACCACCCAGCCGGCGTCGCTGACCTCCATGAACCCGTACTCGGGAACCGCCTTGGAGCGCGAGGGATTGGCATCGAAACGCAGTTCGTCACGCCAGATGCCCGTGACATTGAAGAACAGGTAGGTGTCGTCGAACAGGGGCGCGCTTTCGTAGGTGGCGGAGAGGTTGCCGTTCCACTCGGGGCTGCGGGTGGGCAGGAAAGTGCCGCCGTAAACCGGGATTTCCACCGAGAAGGCGTTGATGTCGCTGTAGTCGGTGAACTTGTCATCCACGTAGCCCAGGACCAGGCCGAGAGTCAGGCCATCCATGGGCAGCGCGGTCAGTTCCAGTTCCAGGCCCTTCGATTCCTGGTCTCCGCCGAGGGGAACGATCAGCGTGCCGAACTTGCGGAACTCGTCGGCCAGTTCCGGGGCGAAGTCCTGGATGGCATTGGCGACGATAGTACCGGACGACGGGTTCTGCGGATTCTTGTAGGTGACATCGAACAGCGCGATGTTGCTGCGCAGGCGGCCATTGAAGAAGTCCGCCTTCATGCCCAGCTCGTAGGAGAGGGCTTCCTCTTTTTCGAACTCCTGCGGACCGATCTTGCCGCCGGGGACATAGCCGGTGGAGTACTTGCCGTAAACGAGGATGTCGTCGGACAGCGAATAGTTTAGGCCGAGCAGGTAGGTACTGTCCGTGCTCTTGTACTCGAAATGGCTGTCGTCGTAATCGGGATTGGTGCCATTCCTGACCAGGGTCTTGCGTTCATCGCGGGTGACCCGGTAGCCGAGGATGACGTCCATCCTGTCGGTCACGTGAAACTCGCCCTGCACGTACGCGGCGTACGACTTGGTATCGACGAAATACCTGGATTCGTTGCCCGCGTCTATGATGAACCCCTTGTCGCCGGGGAAGTAGATCTTGTTGCTGACCGTGCCGGCGGTGTTGGGCGGACCCACCTTGTCGTTCTGCTCGTAGTAGAGCAGGCCGGTGGTCACGGTCACGAAATCCGACTCGAAGTTGAGCTGGGTCTCGTTGCTGAACTGGTCCCCCTGGGACCAGGCGTTGGAGCAGACCAGGCAAAAGCGGAGCCCGCCGCCGAGCTGCACGCCGCTCAGGCCGCTGATATCCGATGGCTGCCAGACATCCGCCTCCCGGTACGCGGTGACGTTCTTCAGCGAGAAGTCGTCATTGATATCCCACAGCGCGGTGAGGTTGTGGCCGGTGACTTCCTGGTCGCGCTCCACGGAATAGGCATCCAGCACCTTGTCCGGGCGCTTGGCGGACGGGTAGAGGATGACCGACTTCACCTCGTCGGCATTTTGCGCGGCGGCAAACAAAGGGTCGAGCAGCGAAGTCACCGACCCGAGTACCTGCGCCTCCGGCGTGCCGGTATCGGTGCTGGTGTCGAACTTGTAGCTCATCTTGAAATCGTCGTTGGGTTCGAAGGCCACCGCGAGGAAGAGGGATTCCGTGTCCGTGTCGCGCAGGCGCTCGGGGGATGTATCCACGCCGAAATTGAACGCGGTGCGGTCCCACTTGACCCCTGAAGCCAGGTTCTTGATGTCCCCGTCGCGCTTTTCCGTCACGTAACTGGCGTAGGCGCTGAAAGGGCCCCAGGAGGGCGAGTCCACCGTGGTGCGACTGCGGAAATGGTCGTTCTTGCCAAAGCCCAGGTCCTGGCGGAAACCGAATTCGCCATTGGGGTCGCGGGTGGTGATGCTGACGGCGCCAGCCGTAGCGCTACGACCGAACAGGGTTCCCTGGGGCCCGCGCAGCACCTCGATCCGGGTGATGTCCGGCAGCTGGAACATGGTGCCCCGGGGTGAGCCCATGTAGACATCGTCGAGGTAGATCGACACCTGCTTGTCCGCGCCGGCGACGAGACCCGTACTGGTCCGCCCGCGGACGGTAAACTCCGGGATATTGGTGCCACCCGCGGTCGGCCGCACCGTGGCGTTGGGCGCCAGGCCGCTGATGTCCTCGATACTGAAAACCCGGTTGGCCTCGAGCGTATTCTCACTGAGCGCCGTTACGGCGATGGGTACATCCTGGATACTCTGCGCCCGCTTCTGCGCGGTGACGATGACTTCCTCGAGCGCGGTCGCCTGGCTATGGGCGTGGCCGGCAGCCCACGGGCCGTAGGAGGCTACAAGCAATGCACCGAGTAAAAGACGTGGCGAGAGGGATTCGAAGGATCGTGCGGCAATCATGCGTAACTCCTGCTTCGGCAGAACTGGAATAGTTATTGGTTTTGGTAGCAGCGAGGGGCCGGAACCCGACATGCGGGGGAACCTGGAGAGCAACCGGCCGGGTGTGAATTCCGCACCTTGCGCGGGCAAACGCAGCACAACGGGGCTGCACTGGCATCAGCATTCCGGGCTTGCCGCGCGGATGACGCGGCTCAAATGAGCGACTACAAACTGGCATAATTGAATTGTTGTTATTTTCGAACAGGCTAGCCCACTCCCGTTTATAGTACAAGAGCGTATCGGCCCTACTGCCGGCCAGGCTGCCCCGGGAAGTGGGAATCCCTCCGGGCCTGGTGACTCCCGAGCGGAGGCACCCAACTTCCCGAACAACTGCGCATCGCAAATAAAGCTGGGGAGGAGTATTCCAATCCCCGCGGCCAGCGAGTACAATTGCCGACCCCTAAGTCATTCAATTTATTCGGATTTTGCTTATCCGTCAGTGACTTGGGCACAAAACCCGCCCGTAGCTCAGCTGGATAGAGCGCTGCCCTCCGGAGGCAGAGGTCAGAGGTTCGAATCCTCTCGGGCGGGCCATAAATCTATTTAAAATCAATGTTTTATTATAATCCTATCGGAATTTTCTTTCTCACGAAGAGACTGTAAGTGCAATATAAGTGCAAGACGCCGCATGTTACCTATGCAACCGCCCCGAAACTGCAGCGATCTAACAAATCTTGAATACCACCTCGATCTAGCAAGCTAACGAAGCGGCTAGGAATCCCGTGAAGACCTGATCGGAATTGCGCAATGGACGCACGTTAGCGCGCAAGCTTTCATTTCCTAACACAGTGATTTGTACTTTTTAGAGATGCTCCCAGTTGTCTCTATAGCGTCTAATAGCAACGTTTCGACCTCCTTGGCCTCAACCTCACTCTCCCACCTTATACGCACCAAACCTTTATTAAGGCTTACAATCATGCTTAGGCAGTCGAGGCAGATGTCCGGCATTCCACTTAGCTCAATACTCCATCCCTTGGGCATAAAATGAACGAACTCATTGCGAAACCCGTTTAAGCGTTTGACTGACCTTCCCTGCTGCCCGGTTGGAGTGAACTTTGTGTGTTTCTTTATTTTTCTGTATAGATTTATGAAGCTATCCATTTTTGTTTCAGGGTAGGCCTTACCATCATCATGTGCTGCAAGCCAGGCCTCGGCATCCTCTTGACGCATGACCAATAAATCATTTCCAAAACTCAGACTAATGGCCATTACTGCCTGTACTGCACTATGAAGCGATATTATTGCCCATTTCCAATATGAGACGTCCTCTTCAACTTTCTGAACGCACTCCACATATAGCTTTAGAGACGAAATTGCGTCCTGTCTTTCGTCAGTTCTTAGAATTGTACCTGACACGTTAACTAAAACTGTTTGAGCACCGCACTTTCAAACATTCCTGAATTACTTTGAATAACATTCTTTCTGCCAGCGTTGATACCAAGACAACCATATCTCCAACCATAATTTAGTACCTAGCGCCTCGTTCAATAGCTGTCGCGAGGTCGCGAGCTCGACTGCCGAGCTCTCCATCCTCCTTGAGGGAGTTGACTCTTTGAACAACATCATCATAGTCGAAAAATTCAGCCAAATTTTCTCGCCGTAACGTCTTGAAATTACCTCGATCACTGCTGCGAACAGTGTTCTCAAATTTTTCCAAAATTGCTATAAGACCAGAATCTGAAGCCATACACTCGTCTACTAGTTTCTGCGGCCCCTTCTCATCACCACATTGACGCCACGCAAACAGTAGATTGGCAGGACTAATTACACCAAGCAGCTCTTCGGGCAACATCTTCCTAAACCGCCCGAGCATTAACTGAATAATTTGATCGAGTTCATTATCCGTCATCAGCCACTCGCTCTCGGCGCGCGGCCTATCGCCGTACCGACCGTGAGAAAAGGTTTCTCGCCGGAGCACCGTTGTTAGCCAGGAGATAGCTACACCCCCACAAAACATGGCTTCGAGAACAGAACTTCTCCGTTCATCTTGGATTTGCGATAGCAACAGAGGGATAAGGGCCGTCGCTCGGGTCCAGAGCGTACTCACCCAGTCCTCATCGAATGGACGACTCCGATACGCTTCGTCCATTGTTTGTGCCAGCGCAATGAGAATGTTTTCGCACTGGTTATTACTCAATGTTTCATACGCACCACCCTTGATTCTATCTAGCAGCATGTCTACCTTGCTAAGTGATCCAGCAGCAATTTGTCCATGCAGAAGCATCAACATCTCTTTTGTGGGTTCCGTGCCAGCTGCTGCGGCCTGCCATATATATGTAAATTCTTCTTGGGTGATAGCATGGATTGGCGCTGCCAGCCTGAAGTAGAGGCTGTAGTGATCTGAACTCGCTAGTCTCGCATTCCTAATTGCATCGTCACGATCTTCCTCAGCAACTTGCTGGTAAATTTCGAATGGAGCCCCGTCGTCATCGTAACTCGCTTCAACACCTGGAAGAATATCTGCAAAATGGTATCGGCCCTCGTAGCTGTCAACGCGGTTCTCAGCAACTATTGTCTGCAGCACGGAAAGCTCTTTTGCGCTTTCCTCCTCAGAAACTCTTGCTGTACCAAGTGATACCAAAGCCGCGGTAGCAACGTAATTTTCTATCCATCGATAAAGTGAGGGATTGCCATCTTTGATCAGCTGAAGGAACACAAAATCGGCCAGATCAGCACCCACCATTTCGAGAGGTGGCCAGGAAAATCTAACCGCATCCAAAGTTCGCACAACTGATCTTGGTGTTCTCAACTGTGCACCACCTTCATAATCCACAACCGATCTCAGACGGGCAAGCTCATCTTCATTTTTCGTCGATGCGAGTAGATACAATTCATCAGTAAACCATTGCCGAAGTTGTAATGGCTCCGGCTGTGGAACCATGATCGTCAATTGCACAATCTTTTCGAGATATGCAGCACCGCTCTTAACTTTTGCTGCCTTTTTGATACTGTGTGCCAAAATATCACCGTCATAACACAACAAGTAAATGACGTTTGGGAAATCCCCGACGGCACGTATCAATCGTAAAACTTCCATCACCTCAGCCGGTTCAAGGCGATCGACATCATCTATCGTGATGATGAATCTCTGATTCAGCTCCTTCAGAGCCTCAACCAATTGCTCTTTAACATCAAAGAGTTGCGGCGCAACTTCTCCGTTCGCCATTTCCCCGGCAGCTCGAGCGCCCTTCCCAAGCCATCTGAGTAAACTTATGCCTGTGACTTCACCGGTCACCTCCATTACAGAGGCTGCTCGGCTGACAAACTTTGTGAATTTGCGAAGGGTGGCGGCTGCTTCCTGGGCTTTGGAGGCCGAAACTCGCGCTAGGTCTCCGGCATCCATGGCTAATTCATCTAACCGCTTCGTAAAGTCACCGAATAAACTATCCATCAGTGCATCACGATTACCAATTAACCACGGTCTAAAGTTTATAATGATCGGTTGTTGGTCTTCAGAAAATTTCCCCAACTCGTCCTCAATTAGATATAGCAAACTCGATTTTCCTGAACCCCAAGCCCCCTCCAAGCCTATAACCAATCCATTGTCACTTCTGTGGTCAACCAGTGAGGACGCAATTCGCGCGGCAACTTCCCTAAATCCAAGCTGATCCTTATCTCCGGTTCCTAATGGTCTATCGCCTTTAATTGGGTAATCCAACGCCGTCATCCTCTCGCTGTCCGCTGTTCAGTAAGTAGCTCTGCTCGCTGTGAAATTGTGCCTATTGCTGCCATCTGCCTATCCGCCGGATGGCCATGCTCCCAGAGTACCTGCTCCACCAATACCTTCATCCTTGAGCGCATAGCCCCCTTCACGGGCCAATCAATGGTGTTGTTCCTGCACAACTGTCCCACCTGGTCGTGGGCGATTATCCGTAGATTCTTATCATCCAATATCACGCCGAGCGACCGCTTCATCAATGAAGTATCTTTGCAATCCTAACCCAGTACACAGAAGACGATGCTTCGCGCCAGCTAGTTTTACCGGGGGTAGCTGTTTTTTTTTTATGATTTAGCCAGCAGGATTCAGCCGGAGGCGTAGTTTCTGTTCTACCTCGTTGTGAATGTCATACTGCACTTCAGCTTCGACTTCCAACGTCACCACCAATGCGAACTCGATATCATCATCGGGACTAAGCCCACCATTAGCAGCGTCTCGACACTGAACACAAATCGGAATATTGAATGCTCCATCATACTCTGGTGTCGATGCTGTCCTATTCACAAGCCGACGAGACCACACAGAGCCCCTTTTAACCAAATTTGCATCTGGGCCATCTGACTTTAAATTTAGTCCCCAATGTTCGAGCTCATCCTCATCTACACCTGGAGCAGCGACTGCTTCTAAACTTGCTAAGCGGTACTGCGCTCTTGCTGGATTGGTAGGCGAAAACCAGGCAATAGTCACGCGCATAGATCTAGGCACTCTCTCGCCACTCAGAGACGGCGGAAGAGGAAAATTGAATACAAGCGACTGATCTTTTCTGATCGTTCCAGTCCCTACGAGGGTGACTCCGTTTTCTGGCGACTCGAACATCATATTGCTAGTTATTGGCCCGTATCCGAAGTGCTTACATGCATTCTCCCGGGCGCGTTGGTGACTGTTTCCCCCGAGCAATAGTTTCTCCGCTTCGAATAAATCGACTGCCTCTGCTGGCCAGCGAGCTGAATTGACCGCGAGTGCCTTGCCGAGTAAAGCCATAGTCTTTCTGGGAAGATCTAGACCTTCATATGGCCCACCTTCAGCTGATAGTGCTTCACCCGCTAGAAGTATTGATCGAGTTGTCAGCGCCGCCGCAGGGCTTGTACCGCGCACTTTTTGAGTACCCCTTTCTCCTCCGCGTGGAGAAGCGGTTGTTAACCCTGTACGATAGCCATCTGTTACTACTGACAACCTTGAATTATCCCCGGCCGGCCATACACTGAATTCTTGACGCCCTCCGATTTCTAGAATGTCAGGTTTCACCGAACGATTTAGTCCGAGCCCAAGCGCACTTGAAATCTGGGGAATGTTTTCATCGTCACTATTCAACGAAAATATTCTTGCCGTAGGATGGGGGCGGTTTGGCACTGCGTCTTTTGACAAAGCACCAATCGTAAGGCTATTAACTGCTTCCGCAGGTGAGAGAAGCGTACGGACGTGAGAGGACGCTCTGGCGGCATCACGAACGATTCTACGTTGGCTTCCTTCGTCTGTGTCTTCGAAATCGATCGCCCTCGTTCCCAGCAGGTCAAGGTTACTGTCAACGTTGCCCGCTGAAATCACAAACAACACCCCCTCTCTGCAAGCCCACCAGTCTAGAAGCCGCGCGAGTGCGCTCATTCTACCGGCGAAGTTCATGTTCACTACTCCGATCGAAAAGTTCACTACAAAGACATCTTGAGCTAGTGGTGGCTCTTGAGTGAACAACTGAACCAGTGTCGTGTGAATCAAATCAACGAATAAACGGTTTTGGGGCGAACCCGCACCGCCTTCGCTATCGATAAGCACCGGAACGCTAAGAATACGACTGTCATTTAACGGGAAAGAATCTGCGTTCAGATCACCCCGCAAAATCAAAGAGGCCATTGACGTTGCGTGATACCGGCTCTCAATCTGCGAAAAGCGTACTAAATCATTTACGTCCTCTATGACTACACCACCGTCTAAAGCCTCGTGGCCAGCCATGGGCGTACCATCTAGCAAGGCCACCCTAATCGGCGCTCCCTCGTTTATAGCATCTATATCACCGTGCTCGGCAGGTGCCGCCTCGATTTCTCCTGGAGGTGCTTGAGCGATGGTCTGGGGCAAAACAAACTGGACACCATCTAGTACGGCAAGCCCACCGACCCTCGATGGATTATCTAGCATATCCCTAACCGCTGAACAGGGAAGTGACACTAGCAGGGCTTCGTAGAAAAACCCCAGCTCAGATATAGAACTCTGGTCGACTACAAGACCTTGTAGCTCAGCTACTCGCCTTGTTGTTTCTTCTCGCCAAATCGCCCGATTGTAAGTGCTGCTTGAGGGCCAGATTTCGAGCTCAAGAAAAACATGCTCATCATCATCGTCTGGCAGTAGAAGTGCGATTTCCTCCCGAGCAGAGGCACTAAGCCTATCTTCTGGCCCCCAAATTCTCAGATCGAGTAAAAGATCAAATGCATCCCACCAAGGTTTAAGCCCATATGGTGCTGCTTCACCTCCCTGATAAGCGGACCAGAGACGGAGGAGCCGCTGAAGTACGTCAATTGTGGGAAGGGTCGCATAGAGAGTTTGTGGTAACTCATTAGCACCTAGTGGAGGAGTAAAACCTTCTGGAATATCGTCCAGTGATCCGAGGTCTGTCTCGCTGAATACTTCTAACCCGATACTCCTGGCTGCTCGGGAAAAGCTCTGTATCCCGCCTGCAGTGACAAAAACTAACGCTCTTTCGGGGGAGATGCCGGCTGGGTCGGATCGTAAAACTGAGACGGGATCTCGGGCAGCTAATGCAGCTGAAAGCCGTTCAAAGGTAGCTCTGTACCGGTTCTGCTGTACATTTCGACCGGGGCCAGCTGCCCGGGGCAAATTTCTTGGTCGTCCTTTCCTGCGCTCTGAGGCTCTGGGTTCTTGAAATCTCAAGATGGGGCGGTCTGTCATCCTTGTTCTCCGTCCGGTTTATATCTACGCGCCGAGAACAGCTTTACCCGGCTGTCAATTACAGTCCTTAGCTCGCGTTCTCCGAATGCGAGCGCGTGTCGGCGCTTTACGTCAAGGAAAAATGCCTCTGCCTCGGAATAACTCGTAGGCTGAACACGCTCGTAAAGTCTCTTTGCGGTATAGCCGGGCTGCCCGTCTAAAGTTTTCAGTTGATCCGAAAAATATGAAATCATCTGTTTGGATGTCGGTTGAGCCAAATTCAGCCTAAGCTCGAACCTCCGCCAGGTTGCACGATCCAACAACTCCGGATGGTTAGTCGCACCTACAAGAACGCAATATGAGGGCAGGTCGTCTAGCTGCAGAAGCAGGGTGGTCACGACGCGCTTAATTTCGCCAGTTTCGTGTATATCTCCACGTTCCTTCCCGATCGCGTCAAATTCATCAAAAAAGAGGACGCAGGGTTCCGTGCGGATGAAGTCGAATAGCCTCTTCAGTCGCTGTGCCGTTTCCCCCAGGTAGCTCGTTACGACTGCTTCGTATCGCACTGTAAAAAGTGGCAGTGCTAGCTCGAAAGCTATCGCTTCAGCTAGCGAAGTTTTTCCGTTGCCTGGAGGACCTACCAGCAGCAGTCGGTGCCGGGGCTCCATCCCGTGAGCTCTTAAAACGTCACTTCGTCGCTGTTCTTCAATCAGCTCATCGCATGCGCTACGAGTTATCTGGTCCAAATACAGAGAGCCGATAGCCCGCCTAGGTTCAATCCGTAATATACCGCCGGAACCATCTTTCACACGTGGCGTCGGTGTATTTGAGCCACCAGCTAATCCACCGGCCGTAGTATCTAAAATTCGCTTTATCCTGTCAGCGACCCCAGAGTGCCTCTTGGCACGCTCATCCGCGGCAATTGCCTCAGCGATTGAGCGCACTTCTGATGTGTTTCCAGCAGCGCCAGCTTTGACTAAATTCAAGATGAGATCACTTCGTGCCATGAGGGGTGCTCGAGCATCGAATTTGATGCATATCGTTAAATTGAATCCCGTATAGGAACAATTTTACACGGATACGCTAAAAAATCTCCGGTTAGTGAAAATAATTTACGGCCAATTAGGGGTTAGGAGTGAGCAAACACACTCAAGCCGCCCTCTGGAGGCGCATAGAGGCTCGCCCAATCTTCTTAGCGCGCGTTCAGAGGGCGAGGATGCCTGAAGTAAGCAAAGTGCACTCCGACGGCTAAGGCCTATCAGGTATTGGGCTATCCGCAGCCATTCGACACTAGAGGGAATTGGCCCGGGGTAGCTTCCATAACAATTTGCGCACACTAGCGGCCTGCCCAGATGGACCTTAACCACCGACCGAGCCCTATCATGATAAACAACAACCTCCCGCCAAGGACGCGTCACCAATAGAGCGATTCTGCGGAGCCTGCCACCCGTAGATTGTCGGCCGATGACAAGTACCTTGGTCGGGGGTAGATGCGACTTTATGACTTAAGGAAACTCAATACCTGGCTAAACTTCGTCAAGACGTAGCTCTACCCTGCCGTAATCGTCCAACCACTCCTCGACTGTCTGATTCTCCGGAAGTTTGGTATATACCTTATCCCCCCTTCCCCTTGTAGCCGTTTTACCGCAGCTCGCAGCACCCGCACTTGAATTGGGCTTTAGGCCGCGTGCTACCTGGCTTTCCAAAGAATTGCTGTATGCCACAGCTGTAGGTTCGGCGTATGTTTTCTGTTGGTTTTCTGTAGGCGATTTGTAGGCTGCAATCGCGTTGGAAATGTCTTCCGGCGAAATGTTTAGCGGAGCGAGAGTCGACGCCACCAGGCGCCCGGCCTTCGTCTCATGAGGCGCAGCCACAAGCATAATCCTTCGCAGATTGCCCATATAATCATGGAACATCTGACGTCGAGGCGGGAGCTTCAAGCCGGTGGACCTCCAAAACGCCATGAACCCACTACGCTCCTCTACTCGAAACTGCTTGCCGGGAAGCAAATTACCGGCTTTTGCACCTCTCACGTAAGAAATACTGGCGTTGAAAACCACATAGACTGGCTGCCCCTCAAGAATATCACTCAACTGCAAAGTCACACCTGGACGCTTGCAGTTTCCGTACTGTCCACGCGAAAAGGATTCATACCAGTACGCCGCCCTGCCCATCATCTCCAGTATCTCTGCAGCTAAAGATGTTTGCTTATCTGCAAGCCAAGCGCGAGGGACAACTTGCCCGCTTAAAGGCTCAATGCAAATACGGCCGCGACTGACCCATACTCTGTCGCCTCTGGAAACTAGCCGTAAAAGCAGGCTTTCATGCTTGGTTCCCACGGCTGACCTGCGAAACCTCAATTGCGCTTTAGGCGAATGGCAATTTTTTCAGGTCAAAAGCCCTTCCTTGAGCTTCCTATACCGTTCATTCTGCTCTCGAGTGATTCTCCTGCATCGTCCAATCTTGATCGTTTCCAGATTACCTTTGGCGATTTCGTTGTACGCAGTGTTTCGACCACATTTCCACATACGACACCACTCATCGATAGTGAAAGCTGAGTCGAATCCAATAACGTCATTGTGCGATTTTTTTGACATTGGCCGTCTCCCGTAAACGGTTGCTGCTATTTACGGTGGATCCTAGAGATGACCTGTGGAAACAAATAGGGGGAATATCTGGGGACTATAATTCCACAGTGGTCTAGCCGCTCAGCCAACCGTGGACAGTACGCCGTTCTAACTTCTTGTATGGCATCTTTGAGGCGCGAAGTACCTTTTCAGCGAGTCTTAATACTTCAATTGTCTTAGGTTCGACAAAATACCCTCGGGCTAATCTAACGGCCGACTTTTCCAGCCACCTTGGGTCCTTACCACGCTTATCAAAGGATTTGAGGCCGGATTTATGAGCTTGTATTTGACTTTCTAACTGATGTACTTCGGCTTTCGCCTCACTAATACATTCGCAGAGCCTTCTCAGCGTGCTCGGATCAACACCTGACAATAAATAGCGTCGCATGGGCAGGATATCTCGATCACCCTCCACTTGGATCGACCTATCTGAGATCTCCAAAGCTTCGGCTTCCAAGGCGGTAGCGGCCCTGTATGCCCTATCTAGATGGTCTATGATCGCGATTTTTTCCTCGCCGTGCGTTGACTTTCCAAGCAGACGCAAAATGACATTGTTTGCGTCTTCCTCTGAGTAGAACACTTCCTCTCTCTTGGCGATTTGGCGTAAGTAATCAGCCTGCTCACGTACAAATTCAGCTTCGCTCATGATTGACTTCCAAAAGCTTTTTCCAACGCCGCAGCTTTGTGGTCCGGAGACAGGTGAGCGTAGACCAACGTCATTTTGATGTCGGAATGGGTCATCAATTCTCGGACCGTATTGATGTCCACCCCCGCCATCACTAGCCGGGATGCGAAAGTATGGCGCAAGTCGTGGAAACGAAAGTCCGCGATTTTGGCACCACTCAACAACGACTCCCAGGCATTGTTGATATTGTCCAGACGGCCTCCAGTGCGTGGGGATGCAAAGACATAAGGCGAGTTGTCGTTACACTGCTCCTTCCATCGGGACAACAGAACGTGTGCCTCAGGCGACAGTGGGAGCACAGATACAGACGGAGTCTTGCCTGCCTTTCTACGGGCATGAGAAGTTTTCTCAATCACCTTCCTAATCTGCCTCTGATTAAGGTCTATGTGCTCCCATGTAAGACCGAAAAGGTCGCCCCGTCGAAGACCTGTATTGAGCGCCAGTAAAACAAGAGGCTTTAGGTAATCCGCATACGCGAGGCAGCTAATATCAGGCTTCTGGACATAGCCCCTCTCCTCACGCCACCTATTCGCGCTTGCTCGCTCATGCCGAAGCTTCGCTTCTCTGGAATCCATTGCATCGCGCAAGCGTCTTTCTTCGTCGTCTGTCAGATAACGGATTTTGGGGCTACTATCCCTGTCTGACACACCACCACGCACCCTGTAGTGGCTCAACTGATGCCCTGGAATCGCCTTTGTCCCAATAGCGTGATTCAGCACGGCCTTGAGATCTGCCAGTTCCCGTCGCTGAGTGGCTAGAGCCTTACCTTGCCTTTGCTTCCGCCATTGGGCCAGATCCAACTCGGTTATTTCGGTCATCGGCTTATCCAGCACATGCTCAAAAACCCGGGTTACCCTCGAAAGCATTCCATCCCAGTTCGAGATAGCGGCCTCTGCATACGTTTTGTAGGGGCCATCCAAGTAGCTGCGAAGCGTCGTATCTTTCAGTACCCTCTTGCGTCGCCGCTCTGCCTGAAAGTCGTGCCCTTCAGCCGCCTTGCCCAACATGGACTTCGCCTTCTCCCTAGCCCACTTGAGCGTATGCACGGAAGCATCTCCTATCCTCTCCCGCTTAGCCCTGGCTATTTCGACGTAGTACGTCTTCTTGCCACTGGGCTGGATTCGGAGCAACAAGCCCGGTATGGACTGCTTGCCACCCCTATCCCTGACCTCATAGGGACCACTGGCGCGTGGCTCTAGGGCTAGAACAACCTTCTCGTTAAGAGTCGCCGGCATGCTTCAAGCTCTATTAAGTGCATGGTAAGTGCAACTAATATTAGCATGGGCAAATTTAACCAAACATAGAAAAACTTAAATCACTGTATTATATATATTTATTCAATTAAGCCATTGATTGCTAAGGAGTAAAGAACGCCCTCCGGAGGCAGAGGTCAGAGGTTCGAATCCTCTCGGGCGGGCCATCAAATATCGGGGTTTACGGCAAGCGCATCCCGATCACAGGTCCGCCGCGCCAGATGGCGGGATACCCCGGACCGGGCGCGGCGCCTTCGGCCAGCGCATAAACCCGACCTTCTTCATTTCCCGCTTCGAACAGCACCACACCTCGAGTTCGAGTACGTGGCGCTGCGCGACCAGTTAGCGAAGCTGAAACAGCCGGCTTTTGCCGGCGCCTAGCTCGTCGGCGGCAACTCCGCCGGAGTCTCCGGCGTACCCGCCCCGGCCAGCAGAACCAGGCGGCCCAGTAAATAGCCGAACCAGCGCGCCGACGTGTAGTTCTCCGCAGTGATAATCCTGCCATCCACAATCACATCGTCCGTGCTGGTGATCGGGTCACCGACCGCGCCGGACAACGGCATGAGGCCGCCGTTAGACTGGATGTGGCTGCGGTCCGGCACCGTCGAGTCCGGGTAAGACTGGCCGAACAACTCAAAGCCCGGCCCGCCCCCGGCCCAGGAGGTCACCTTGCGCCCAGCGATGGGGCTCGCACCGTCCACCCGCGCGTAGGCCAGCACGGTGACCCCGTGGCAGATGGCGCTCACGTACTTGCGCGCGTGCACGAAGTCGTTGATCAGGTCGTTGACGATGGCCGTCACCGCGGAGTTGGGTTGGTACGCGGCATTGTGATAGGTGCCTTCGAAGGCGTACTGGTAGGACGCCGCACCCCAGCCGCCGACGAAGACGATGGCGGAATAATCGTCGGCGTTGACATCGGACAGGGCGAGGTCGGGCTGCACGACCTGGCCGCGTCGATCCTGGGGTTTCGCGACCTCGGTGGTGGCCGCAGCGACCACGACTTCCAGCCCCTGGGCTTCGAGGGAACTTCGGGTGTCGCTGTACTCCTGGTAGTAGAAGTCCTGGTTGGAGACCACCATCAGCACCGGCCCGGCGGCCTGGGCGGTGATAGGGACGGCGGCCAGGGCTATCAGGCCGAGAAGTAGCGCGAATGCGCGATGGAAGAAGTTGTATTGCTTGTAAAGCGGGCGTGGCCGGAATTGGCCGGGGATCAAACCGTTCATCACTCACCCTCCTGGCGAAGCCTTGCAAACGGTAGCCGACGAGTCTACTCCTGGAGGGGCGCCGATCACAACCTCACTGGGATGCCAGCGCGTCATCCCGGACTGACCTATCCCAACACCCATTGCATTTAAATTTCAAACATTCTTGATTGTTTTATAGCTTCGAATATACTCGTCTCTCCTGACTACTCCATAACACGCAGGACCTCAGATGACATGCTCGCCATCGCACACCCTCTCCCGTGTGCTGTACGCCTCAATCCTGCTGCTGGCCGCAGCTACAGCCCCGGCGCAAGCGGTGTCTGCCCACGGGCCAGCCTCCGAGGCGGCCAAGTCCGAGAACTACAAGGACATCACCGCAAACCTGGACCCGGAAACCGCCGCGCGCGGGAAGGCGGTCTACGACGGCCTGTGCATCAATTGCCACGAGCACGGTCTGAACCGCGCACCGCAGAAGTTCACCCTCGGTTTCATGACGCCCGAATCGATTCTCTCGGCCATGACCGATGGCATCATGCGCGCGCAGACCGAACACCTCAGCCTCGAGGAAAAGGAGGCAGTTGCCCAGTATCTCTCGAAGCGTAAACTCGGCTCCCAGGCCCAGACTGCCACCCCGCCAGTGTGCACCGGCAAGCTGGCGGACTTCGACATCCGTGAGAAACCGGTACTGCGGGGCTGGGGCTTCGACGAGGCCAACTCGCACACCATTCCCGATGCCTACGCAGGTATCGACCGCAGCAACGTCGGCAAGCTGCAACTGAAATGGGCGCTGGCGTTCCCGGGCGCGGTGCGGGCGCGCTCACAGCCGCTGATCGCAGCGGGAACCATGTTCGTGGGCAGCCAGCCCGGCACACTCTATGCGCTGGATATGGAGACAGGATGCACGCGCTGGACCTTCCAGGCATCGGCGGAGATCAAGGTGGGCATCCTGATCAGCGACTGGGATGCGACGGACAGCAAAGCCGACCCGCTGCTGTTTTTCGGGGACCTCATCGGCAACCAGTATGCCGTGAGGGCATTCACCGGCGAACTGGTCTGGAAGCAACGCATGGACGAGCATCCGGCCTTGACCCTCAGCGGCACCGGCACCCTGGTGGATGACACGCTGTTCGTACCCACCTCGTCGCTGGAAGAGGGTTCGGCCAGCGACCCGACCTACCCCTGCTGCACATTCCGTGGCTCGCTCGTCGCACTGGATGCGAGAACCGGTGTGGAAAAATTCCGCACTTTCCTCATCGAGCCTGCGCAGGAGCGTGGCAAGAACGAGTCCGGCGCCAAGCAGTACGGCCCGTCCGGCGTGCCGATCTGGACCAGCGCCGCGGTCGATCGCCAACGCGGCCTGCTTTACCTTGCCACCGGCGACAACTACTCCAGTCCCGCGACCGAAATGAGCGACAGCGTCGTGGCCGTGGAGATCGCCACCGGCAAGATCCGCTGGCACTACCAGGCGACGGCCGGCGACGCGTGGAACGGCTCCTGCGATGAAGTCGTCCAGCACAATTGCCCCGAAGAAGACGGCCCGGATGTGGACTTCGGCTCCAGCGCGGTGCTCGCCCGCGGCAAGGACGGCAAGGACTATGTGCTCGCAGCCGACAAGGGCGGCCAGCTGGTGGCCGTGGACCCGGATACCGGCGCGCTCAAGTGGAAAAAGCGCGTCGGTCGCGGCGGGGTCGTCGGCGGCATCCTGTTCGGCATGGCTGCCCGGGATGGTGTCATCTACGTCCCGGTGAGCGATGTGCCCGACGGCCGTACCTACGACATCCCCGCGCGACCCGGGCTCTACGCCGTCGATGTCGCGAGCGGAAACTACGTCTGGGAGGCGCCGGCGGCGGACAACGTCTGCAAGGGCCGCCCGGCGTGCTATCCCGGCTACCAGACCGTGCCGAGCGCCACCTCGGAACTGCTGTTTGCCGGTTCCAACGACGGCTTCCTGCGTGCCTTCGATCGCGACAACGGCAAGGTGCTCTGGGAGACGGACACCGCACGCGAGTTCGACACGGTCAGCGGCGATACTGCCACCGGCGGATCGATCGGCGGCAGCGCCTCGGCTATCGCGGTGGACGGCAAGCTCATCGTCAACAGCGGTTACGGGTTTGCCGGGAAGATGCCCGGGGGTGTGCTGTTGGTCTTTGAAGTCGCCCGGTAGCTTTGCCGGGCGACGACGCCAACTGGCGCGCGTCGGATCGCGCAGCCCGTAGAGAACCCTGCAAGGTGGACACCACCCCCGCCACGGCTTCGGGCACGCCGCTGAGGCTCCACTTTTCCCTGAGACATTCCTGATAAGGCCTTCAGGCTCGCCTCGCAGCCACTGCCGATACTCTCGTCCACGGGTGGCCAGTATGCGCCGCCCCCCGGATGAATCGGAGGTGGGACCATGGCGACATTACTCAAGGCGCTCTGCGCGAGCGCCATCGTAGTTGCGGCGGCGGGGTGCGGCGGTGGTGGTGGGTCTGGGGGCAGCCCGGCAGCACCCGACGTTTTCGACGACCCTGATCCGCCACCAGTGGAAGAGCCACCTACGGCCACGCCAGCAATCGATTGCGGCATGCAGGAGCCGGTCAGCCAGACCGACGTCGACCAACCGGCAGGCGGTCTCTACTACGGCACCCTGTTCAACTGCGCGCTGGGCATCGGCTACGACGCGTTGGCGATGGTGACCGAAGACGGGCGGTTCCGCATCCTGCCGGGCGACCAGGCGATCAACTACTTACTGGCGGGGTCGCTACAGGTCGAGGGCGACGTCTTTGAGGGCTCCGGAACGGAATTCGACGGGGCGGGCCACACGGACTTCACAGCCATCACCAGTATGATCTCCGTGGACGGGTATGTGGCGAGCCACGCGAGTCTCGAGGGCCGCTGGATCGGACCGGATTTTGGCAACTACGGGTACTTTTCCTTCCACAACCAGTGGGCTGAATACTACTTCCTGTACGATCCGCCGGAGGGAGACCCGCGCACCGAAGCACCGGCGCTGGACTGGCTCGCGGGCAACTACGAGGATGCCTTCAACCTATCCGGTGCAACGATCTCCTGGACCGTAGACGATAGCGGCGGCATCGAGGGCACCGACCTGAACGGCTGCATGTACGCGGGAGAGATATCCACCAGCGACCCGGACTACAACCTGTACGACGTACAGGTCGCCGTCTCCGGGTGCGCGCTCGACGGCGACTACGCAGGGCTGCTCTACCGGATTTACAGCGGCTGGGGCGATCCCGTCCTCATCGTCTCGATGGATGACGGTGAGAAGACCTCGGTAAATCTCACGCTCTGGGAAGTATCGGGATGGGATTGAGAAGCCTCCACAGATATTTCCCTGAGACTTCGCTGAGTCTTTCTTCAGGCTGCACAGATGCCACCTGCCGATACTCGATCCACCACCGGCAGCGAGCGAGCCCGTTCCGGGCGAGCCTGCCGGGGGAAAAGTCACGCACACGGAGATGAGTACCATGGACAAACGACTGCAAAAACTGACTACGGGACGGCCACATGCACTGCGGCGGCCGGGTGTGATCGCAGCCCTGGCGCTGGCAGCCTGTGCAGCCACCACCGCACAGGCCAATCCGCCAATGCTGGTGGGCGTATGGAATACTACCGTCCAACCATCGGACTGCGAGAGCTGGGAGGCAGTGGGCGACGAATTCCGCACACTGAATGCCTATTTTGCCGACGGCATCGCCCAGGAGATCCAGTTCAGCGATGACCCTAACATGTCCCGATCACTCGGGGTCGGCACCTGGAAAAAGGTCGGAAAGCGAACCTTCGCGATCCACTCTGAAAATGGGCTGAAGGACTCTTCCGGCAACAACTTCGGCTACATCGTGCTCAACCGCACGGTGACCGTGGCGAAGGACGGGCTGACGCTCGAAGGCAAGGGCCAGGGCAGCTTCTACCTCAACGACGGGCAATTGCTGGGCAGTTCCTGCGGGATGGCCACCAGCGAGCGCCAGACCGGGCCGGCGGCGTTCTGATCGTCCGCACCTGACCAATGGGCCCGGGGCCATTGGCACCGGGCCACTCACCGGGCGTGGTCGTCACACCCGAGGAGAAAACCATCATGCACACGGTAGCAGAACTTTTGCACGGTAAATGCCTGGGCCCATGCCGCGGAGCGGCAGTGGCCGCCGTGCTGGCGGCAACGCTGTCCGCCGGCGCCCGGGCCGACCGGGCTCCCATTGTGGGCGCTTGGAAAAGCCATATTTACGCCGCCGACTGCGAGAGCGGTGACACCAGCGGGGACGGTATCTACTCGCTGCACACGTACTTCGCCGACGGCAAGCTCGCGGAGATCGGCATGGGTTCCAGCCCGGTGCTTCCCACCACCCTTGGCTTGGGCACATGGAAGAAGGCGGGCAAGGGGGTTTTCGCGAGCACGGTACAGGTCGGTATCATGGACGCTGACGGGAATTACCAGGGCTACATGGTGCGCGACCGCATGACGACGCTGGCCCGGGACAAACAGTCACTCGAGCTCCAGGTACGGGTCAATCTCTACAACACCGATGGCCAGTTGCTGTCGAGCAATTGCGGCCAGGGCACGGGGGTGCGGTTGCCCCTTCCCACGCCCCTCTCCTGACCATGCATGCCTGGCTGGTGCCGGGTAACGCGAGCGCGATCGCCACCGTCCGCGGGGAGTCAAGTATGCCGGGATCACCCCTGCCCAGAGCGGGGCTTTACAACACGATGGTTACGCGCACGCCGTAGATCGAGCCCGGGTCACGTATGGCTGCCTCCCAGGGCTGGCCATTGGGATTGAACTCCGGCAGGAAGAACTCACCCTGCACGATCCCCGGGCCGGCACTCCATGTCGCGTAGTGCTGGTCCAGCGCATTGTGCACGAAGACCGCAACCTCGAAGACGTTCACGCGAACGCCAATCTGCATGTCGAGCAGGTGGTACGTGTCCTGGTCGGTACCCAGCGGCCGGTAACCGCCTTCGCGAAAGCGGAAGCCCAGCTGTGCCAAACCGGTCAGGTTGGCCGCGAGGGGCCACTGGTAGTCCGCGGTGAAACTCGCGGTTACATCGGGCGCGAACGCGCGCTTGGTGTAGTTGGGCAAGGCTTTACCACCGAAATCATTGTCGTACACACCGGCCGATGCCGTGAGAATCAGCCCGGACCAGATGGCGGCGCTGAGATCGGCCTCGAAGCCGGTCGTTTCGCCCACGCCGCCATTCTGCACGGGGAAGAGATCAATCCTCAGGCCCGGATCCTCATAGGGTAACAGGGCGTCCTCGACCCGCAGGTAGAAAAGGCTGAGCCCCAGTTCCAGGCGACCCTCGAACAGCACCTGCTTGCTGCCGAGTTCGAAATTCTGCGATTCCTCGGAATCGTAGGGCAGCAACCCGGGCGTATAGGCCTCGACGTTGTACCCCCCGGAGCGGAAGCCCTCGCTGTACCGGGCGAACAGCGTCAGTTCTGTGTCGGGCTTGTAGGCGAACGTGGCTGCCGTGGACCAGTTGTCGAACGTGTTGCTGTCATCGAAAACCAGGTCCGTGAGGCCGGCGAAGCCCTGATAAAAACCGCTCGCTGCCTGCTTCAGGTCCATGGACTTGTGGTCCCGTGTGTAACGCAGGTCTGCCGTCAGCTCGATGGATTCCAGAGGTGACCAGATCACCTCCGCGAATCCTGCCCACGAGCGCGTATCCTGGTCCGCGGTATGCGTGTACTCGCTGTGCCGGCCGAAGCTGTCGAGGATGACACCAAAATTACCGGTCGCGAGAATGGCGTCTTCGAGTTGCAGGGATTCCTCGAAGTAGCTGACGCCAAACAGCGTCTGCAGCTTGCCGCCGCCATCGGTCAGGAAGCGCAGCTCCGCCTGTGAACTGGAATCGCGATTATCGAGTGTGAAAATCTGCGGTGCAGGGTCGATGTCAGGCCAGTCCGCCAGGTCGGCAGTGAACACGCTTCCGTCGAAGTCCGACCCCGGCATCCCGGCGACGAGCCGGTGCCAGCCCGCCACCAGTTCCAGCGTGTTGCTGCCGAGGCCCACGGAGAGCTTTCCGTTCACCCGCGATACCTCCCGGCTGACGCCGCCGACATCGTCGCGCAGAACATTGTGACGCGACTCCGTGCCAAGCGACTCAGGCCCCAGCGGGGCACCCCTGACGATGCCGTCGCCGAACACGAGGAGCCTGTCGAGATCACTCCGGGCATACTCGCCGGTCAGGACCAGTTCCACCGCGTCACTCGGTAGGATTGCCAGAGTCAGCCGGCCACCTCGCTCGCGGCTGGCATCGAGATTCTTCCCGGCGACCTTGCTCGTGTAATAGCCCCCATCGGCATCCCGGTACCATCCGGTTGCGCGCAGGCGCAGTGCATCGGTGAGCGGCAGGTTGACCGTCGCGCTGGTGTCCAGCGTGTCGTAATCGGCGTAACTCGCATCCAGGCGCGCGCTGCGTTGGGCCGCGGGCTGGCCCGTGGTGATGACCACGGCGCCACCGGTGGTGTTGCGCCCGTACAAGCCGGCCTGTGGTCCCTTCAGTACCTGCACGGACTGGATGTCGTAGAGGCCCGGCATGACGGTATTCATGCCCGAGACATAGATCTCGTCGACGTAGATCGCATTGCCGGGTTCTACAAGCCCGCCCGGGGTGACCACGCCGCGAATGACGACCTGCTGACTGACATCATCGCCGCCGTCGTACACGGTGAGCCCCGGGCTCAGGCCCAGGTACTGGTCGAGTTTGCGCAACTGGAGGCTGTCGAGCAGCTCGCCCTCGATGCGGGTCAACGTCATCGGGACTGCAACTGCAGCCTCCTCGCGCCGCCGCGCGGTGACCACGATCTCCTCCAGCACTCCATCCCAGCGATACTGTGGCCCCAGGTCTGCATATGTAGTGGGCGGTGATGAAAGGAAAGCGAGGACTACGGTTGCCGGAAGCAGCTTGCCAATCACACGGCTGCGCATGTCACACCCTGCCTGGCGATCGCGCTCAACGTTCCGCGCCGGCGACCCGTGGCGGATCGGCTACCGGTGGCTGCGCCTTGCGCGCTTTCGCCTCGTTCGCTTCCATTCGCGCCCGCTGCGACTGGACATACAAATCGATCCGCTCGCGAATGCTACGCATACATGGCGCCGACTCGATACTGGTGAGAGCCGGGTTACCGAATACCACCCGCCAGTAGGGCCGCGGCTTCGGAAGGTAGGTGAACTCCAGCGCCGCGCAGGCGTCCTTCACCCGCCCCTGTCGCGCGTAGAGCACGGCGCGGGTCGCGCTGTTGATAAACGCCTGGCGGGGGAATCGCGATTCGAAGTACGCCATGCGTTCCTCGACCTGCTGCTGCAACTTCAATGCTGTCGTTTCGTCGCCACTAGCGGCAATGAGTTGGACGGCGTTGGCGTAGGCGTAGAGCCCCCACCCATTGGCCTCGACCGGCACGCCGTCCGCGTATGGCAGCACCGTTGACAGCATCGCGAGCGCGCGCGGGAATTCCCCGTCCGCCAATGCCTGCGAGAGCGCCACCTGCGACACGACCAGGGGCTCTATCTTCTGCACCACTTGCGCGGGCGCGTGGTACAGCATGTTCGCCATCCCCTCATCGCCGCCTACCGTCCAGCCTATCGCCATGTTCCCGAAGGGCGTCGGCGGGTCGTTTGCGGCGCGCGCGCGCTCGATGTCGCCAAGCGCAAGATAGAGCGTAATCAAAGCTTCGCGGACCGAGAACGCGCGCGGGTCCAGTTCGAGTGCGCGACGGGAATAGTCGACGCTGTCTGCGAAGTCACCCTGGATGGCAGTCATCTGCGCGAGCTGCACCAGCGCATCGTGATACTGCGGGTTCAGATCCAGCGCCCGCCGGTCGAGGTCCGCCGCCTCCTCCCAGCGACCCTGCATCATCAGGATACTCGCCTTGGCGTGAAAGTTGCCGGGGCTGAGCGGGTCCAGGGCAATCGCGCTGTCGATGTTTGCCATCGCCTCGACGGACCGCTCCGACGTCGCACCCAGGCGTCTCGACAGCAATTCGTAGCCACGGGCGTAGGACGGGTTGAGCTCCAGGCCGCGGCGCAGGTCCCGCTCGGCTTCCGCCGCGTCATCGGTCAGCAGGGAGCGCAATGCGTAGGCCTCGCCGAAACCCGGGTCAAGTTGCAGCGCCTTGTCCAGCAGCGGGGCGACCACCGGCCGGACTGGCTCCACCCCGCCGGTCGCTGCGGCCTTGATGAGTATCGCGTCCGCCAGCCGGGCATAGGCCAGCGCATAGTTCGGGTCGAGCATCAATGCGCGCTGCAGGTGCTCTACGGCCTGCTCCGCATCCGCGACGCCGCGGGTGGCTAGCAACTGGCGCGCGCGCAACACCTCCAGGTGGGCCTCGATGTTCGTGGTTCCACCGTCGCGCGCACTACCGCCGCTGCCCTGGCGCAGGACGATATCCAGCGCGCGTGCCACTTCCGCGGCCACGGATTGCTGTACCTCCAGCCAGTCGGCGAGCGAGCGGTTATAGGCTTCGTCCCAGAGGGTCGCGCCGGTACCGGTATCGTACAGGCGGGCCTGGATCATCACCCGTTCGCCCGCGTTGCTCACACCGCCGTCCAGTACGTAGTGCACGCCGAGTTGCCGGCCGATATCGCGCGCATCGCGTTCCTCGCCCTTGAACTGGAACGCCGAGTTGCGCGAGGTCACCCGCAGTTGGGGATTGAGTGAGAGTGTGCCGAGCAATTCCTCGGAAAGGCCGTCGACCAGGAAATCGTTGTCCGGCTGCTCGGTGAGGTTGCGGAACGGCAGCACCGCAATCGTCGCCGGCAGGCTTGCCGTCGCCACGGGTGCCGGCGCGGGCACGGAAGCCGGGCGCTCGCCGAAACGCACAACCGCGAGGGCAACCACGGCGATCAGCGACGCGATGCCGAGCACCAGGAAGGCGATTGGCCTCCGGCGAGCGCTCGCGTCCGGCGGTGGCGACTCAGCCGGTGCGGGATGCAGCGGGGATACCTCGCCCTTCAGCAGGTAACCCCGCTTCGGCACGGTGGAGACGAGTTCGCGATGATTGCCGCCGCCGGCGGCGGCAAGCTGCTGGCGCAACTGGTAGACGGACTGTGTGAGCGCCTCGTCGTAGGTTTCACCGCCGGGCCAGATCTGCTGGAGAAGATCGCGGCGCGCGACGAGCTGCCCGGAATTTTGGGCAAGCACCTGCAGTACCGCCATGACCCGCGGTTCGAGTCGCGCGCTTCCTCCCGGTCCGGTAACAACACCGGTCGCAGGATCGACGGTCAGGTCCTCGACCCGGAAGGGCGCACTGGAGACAGATTCGACCTCCGGCGCACCGAGCATCAGATCACTCCATGATCGGATAGAAGGCGGAAATCATACCGCCGCCACAGCCGGCGAGGCAATCACAGAGTAAGGTTTGTAACTTATTGTTTTACAATATAAATTTATTCATCGTTAGAAATCGTGGGCGCACTCCCGCGCCAGCACCCGATTCGCCAGCGGATCATTCTCCGGATTCAACGTACACCGCGTCCCGTCCGGGTGATAGATATACGCCACGCACTTGTTGCAGTTGATACAACCGGACTCCCGCGCCTCCCCCGACTGGAACTTCCCCACCAGCCCCGGGTCGTGAATCAGCGGCCGCGCCATGGCCACACACTCGAAGCCCGCCGCCATCGCCCGCTGCGCATCGTCCATCGATCTCACTCCGCCCAGGTAAGCCAGCGGCAGATCCACGGCGGCGCGAATCCGCGTCGAGTGCTCCCAGAAATACATTGGGTGGAAAGTCACCTTCGGCGCCCGCAGCGAGGCCAGGGACAATGCGAGGCCAGACAGGTAATCCCCCTTCAGCACCTTGCGCGCTTCGGCGATGTCGAGGTTGCTGCCGAACATAAACCAGGTGGATTCCACGTTGCGCCCGCCGGAGAGTACCAGCATGTCCGCGCCGGCTTCCTGCAACAGTTCCGCGGTAGCGATAGCGTCTTCGCAGGTGGCTCCGCCGGGTACGCCGTCGGCGACATTGATCTTGGCGGTCACGGCGAGGTCCCGCCCCACCGCCGCTTTCACCGCCGCCAGTACCCGGGCGGGAAAACGCGCGCGGTTTTCGGCGCTGCCCCCGTAGCTGTCCCGCCGGCGGTTATCCAGCGGCGATATGAACTGGTTGAGCAGGTAACCGTGGCCCATGTGGATCTCGACGGCGTCGAAGCCGGCTTCGCGGCAAAGTTTGGCCCCCTCGACGAACTGCCCGATCACCTGTTCCATATCGCCCTCGTCCATGGCGCGCCTGCGCAGGTTGCCCTTGAGCATCCCGGCGAGGTTCATCCCGGAGGACGCACTCAGTGCCGCACCGGACAGCTTCATGCCGGTAACGAACGCCCCGGCATGGGTGATCTGTGCGCAGATGGCGGCACCGTGGTGGTGGACGGCGTTCGCCAGCACCCGCAGGTCCGGCAACACATCGCGGCGCAGCACTACCTGGTCGGGCAGGGTTCTGCCCGCCTCGGAAACGGCCATGTAGGCGACCGTGGTCATGCCGACACCACCCTCGGCCAGGTCGGCGTGATGCTGCACCAGGGCTTGGGTGGGATGACCGCGCCGGGACATGTTCTCGTTGGCGCCGGATTTGACAAAGCGGTTGCGCAGCCGCAGCGGGCCTATCTCCACAGGGCTGAACAGCGCGGTTTCGGGCATACCGGTCTCCCGCTCTCATATTGTTATTGGACGGTGATTATCGCACGCCCTGGCCCAAGGCATGCGGGCCACATCTTTGCCATACTGGATTTGCCGTACACGCGTGAATGACGGCCGGAACCTGCCGCGGGCAAACTGCTCTAACTGGCGCCGCGATTTCCGGCCGACGGCAAGCAAGGGAACGGCGCAATCTCCACCAGCCGTGGGGTAGTGCCTTGTACGCAACAGCGTGAGGGTATTTGCAATGCCTATTGATATCAGCTTCACACTCAACGAGCAGGACCTCGATTACTTCCGCAACCTGCTCCGCACCGCACAGCAACACGCCGCCGGCGCGTCAGAGAAAGAGATCATCGCGCGGGCGCACAGCAAGCTCGACAACATCGTCGTGGACAAGCTGCCGCAGTATTTCCGCGATCGCATGGGCGACCTGGAGACCATGCTGGCCATGCTCGGCGACCCGCAGTGGCCACTGGAACCGCAGGAGCGCACCGACATCGTCAGCGCCCTGGCCTACCTCTACGACGACGCCGACGCCATTGCCGACGATATCCCCGTGCTCGGCATGCTGGACGACGCCATCGTCATTGAACTGGTGCTGCGGGAGATGCGCCACGAGATCGCGGCCTACAACGAGTTCTGCCTCTCGCGGTCCATCACCCAGCGCCTGGCCGGCGGTGAAATCTCCGAGGAGGAGTTCCTCGCGGAAAAACGCCACGAGTTGTTCGAGCGCATGCGCAGCCGCATGGACCGGCACCACAGGTCTCACGGCGAATCCGGTCGCCTGACGGGCTTTTCGCTGTCCTGACGCCGCGCCGATCGCCGTCGACTCGCGGACCGCCGGCACAACCGGTCGTGCTTCAGCGATGCGACGCTCGTCCGGCCCTGCGACGGGGCGGCTGGAATCCGCCGTAAAAACCCGCCGGAATGCAGGGATTAATCCACCTGCACTCCTGGTTCGTAGCAAGGGACGTGTCCTCACCCCCCCGGACACAACCCAGGCAACCACAACCAGGAGTGCAATCATGTATAACCGACACAGAAACGCACCTGCCTTTATCGCCTTCCTCGCCGCCCTGCTGCTGGCCCTGCCCCTGGCCGCAACAGCGGGACCCGACAAGCAGACCGGTCCAAAGGACAAGACCACCCTGCTCTCGCTAGCGCTGCAGGTACAGGCCGATACCGGTGACTTCAACACGCTGGTGGCCGCCGTACTCGCCGCCGACCCCGCAGTGCAGCAGTTGCTGGTCGACAACGGCCAACACACGGTGTTCGCCCCCAACGACGCCGCCTTTGGCGCCCTCGGCCTCACGCCGGACAACATCGGCACCGCCTTCGACCAGGACACCCTGACCACCATCCTGATGTATCACGTGGTCCGCGGTCGCATGCTCGCCGAGGATGTGCTGGCCAGCGACAGGCTGAACACCCTGCTGCGCGGCAAACAGGGCTTTGTCGGACAGTCGGGCGGCACGCTGACCGACAACACCGGCGGCACGGCCAATATCTACGCCACCGACTTCACCGCCACCAACGGTGTGATCCACGCCATCGACGCGGTGCTGCTGCCCTTCGTGCCGTGAAGGAGGGTCTTCCCGAGAGGGAAACCTGCGACGGACAACCTCGCCACGGACGGCGCCCCGACGCGCTGTGGACGGGCCCGCACCCGGAATCTCCGGATTCTCTGTGAACCATGTCACATTCCAGCCCGCGGATGGATGTAAATCGATTCCCAGACGTCTAATAAGGTAGTGAATGAAAGCATCCCGGAGGATGCGACATGGCAGCCAGTGACCAGCAACAGATGCAGAGCGTACCCGACGCGAGCGACGCCTTCGTCGCGCGAATGCAGGCGCAGTGCAAGCAGATCGAAGCCTACCGCCTCGACGTCAATCGACGCGAGGGCCGATGCATCAGCCTGGACCAGGCCGCCAGGGAGTGGATCGAGCGCTACGCCCACGAATTCGGCTGACGCCCGACAGCTTCACACGCGACTGAGTCACTGACAGCGGTACCCGCCGGCAAAGGCGGACATTCTCCCGCACAGACGCTATCATCTCCCGCGAACATCACCGGGCGCGGCACACCGCCCTCCCCCGCTACAGTTTCCAGCTTTCCCGCCGAGGGCCACATGTCCGTCAATCGCAAACTGCTCCTGCTCGCCTGTATTTTTATCGCCCTCGCCCTGCTCTACCCCGGCGTCACCCAGCCGGTCCTCACCCTGCAGGGCAGCATCGAGAAATCCGAGCTGGCGCAGATGGGGGTCACCATGCTCGCCGGCGACGACCTCGACGACGAGCGCAAGCAGATGCTGCGCGGGCTGATCACCTTCATGGGGCTGGACCAGATCGAGGGCCAGGTGGAGATCTACCACTCCACTCGCTCGATCTGGCAGACGGCGGCGGAGCTGGCGCAGAACCAGAACGTGTTCGTGGCGGCCCTGATCGTGGTGTTCAGCGTGGTCATCCCGTCTATCAAGCTGCTGCTGCAGGCGCTGGCCCTGGCGATCCGGCATCCGCTGCTGCTGGCGCTGAACGCCTCGCTGAGCAAGTGGTCCATGGCCGACGTGTTCGCCATGGCGCTACTGGTGACCTACCTTGCCGGCAGCGCCTCGGGCAAGCTGGGCGGCCAGTTGGAGATGCAGGCGCAGCTGGAACCTGGCTTCTACTGCTTCCTCGGCTACTGCCTGTTCTCGATATTCTCCGGCGCCCTGCTCAGGAGCCAGCGCCAGCCGCGGGTGTTCTGATCCAACCCTACGGGAGTACTGGCCAGGCAGGGGGTGCAATTGCTATCGTTATACCTGTCCCGATCTACATGGCGAGCACCTGTAGCATGAACGCCCCGCGGTACCTGCATCGCCCACGGCGTTGGCCCGTCTCCAGCGGCCGGCGGCTGGTCACCCTGCTCGGCGGCTGCCTGCTGTCCCTGCACACGCTTGCCGCCCCGGCCCAATCTGTCCAGGCAGCCCAGCCGGCCAGCGCCACGCCCTGGGCCGCGGACGTCAACAAGTACGCCACCAAAACCCTGGAGAACGCCCAGGCGCTGGGCCTGGCCGCCGTGCCGCTCAACGGCCCCGGCACCGCGCAGTTCATCCACGCCGACACGCCGATGACGCCCGGCTCGATCATGAAGCTGATCACCACCTACGCGGCGCTGGAGCTGCTGGGACCCAACTACACCTGGGACACGGCATTCCTCACCGACGGCAAACTCGAGGGCGATACGCTCAAGGGCAACCTCTACGTGCGCTTCAGCGGCGACCCCAAGCTGACCATCGAGCGCCTGTGGACCACGCTGGGCGAATTGCACGGCCTGGGGATACACGACATCGAGGGCGACCTCGTCCTCGACGGCAGCTACTTCCGGCTCGAGGCGCCGCAACCCGCCTTCGACGACAACGGCGACGAACCCTACGCGCCCTTCCTGGTACCGCCCTCGGCCTACCTGAGCAACCTCAATCTGCAGCACGTGCAGCTCAGCGCCGACGAGCGCGGCGCCCGGGCCTGGAGCACCCCGGAACTGCCCGGGGTGAGCATCGAGGCCGCCGTGCAGGTCGCGCCGCCGGGCGAGTGTCCCGACAGCGACAGCTACCAGTGGCAGCCGACTTTCCAGCAGGACGGCGGCGTCAGCCTGCGCATCACGGGCAAGTTGCCGCTGAACTGCCGCAGCGAGAAATACCTCTCCCTGCTGCCGCCGGACCAGTATTCCGAGGCCCTGATCCGCCAGTTGCTGGCGGGTTACGGCATCGCCGTCAGCGGCACGAACCGCCTGGCCGAGACCCCGGAGGACGCGCGCGAACTCGCGATCACCACTTCCCCCGACCTCGCCACCATGGTGCGCGATATCAACAAGTGGAGCAGTAACGTGATGGCGCGGCAGATGCTGCTCAACATCGGCGCCGCGACCCGCGCCGAGGAAGACCGCGACGACCGCGTCGCCGGCATCGCCGCCATCCACCACTGGCTGGAGCAGAAGGGCATCGACACCACCGGCATGGTCATCGACAACGGCGCGGGCCTGGCGCGCGAGGCGCGCATCTCCGCGCGCCAGGGCGTGCAACTGCTGCAGGACGCCTGGAACAGCCCCTACGCCGCCGACCTGATGGCCTCGATGCCCATCATCGCGATGGACGGCACCATGGCCCGGCGCCTGCGCGACACCGCCCTGCGCGGACAGGGCCGCATCAAGACCGGCTCGCTGGACAACGTGCGCTCGATTGCCGGTTTCACCCGGGATGAAAAGAACACCACCTGGGCGGTGGTGGCCATCGTCAACAACACCCCGGCCTGGAACGGGCAGGCGGTGCTGGACCATGTGCTGTATTCGCTGTACTTCCACCCGCCGGAGGCGCCCTCCCTCACCCAGGCGGCGGAGAAGCCGGACTAAAGCTCAAATGTCGGTGTTGCGCGTCATGCCGGCAAAGCGCGAAAGTATCGACTGGAACTCCTGTTCGCTGATGTCCACCAGCTCCAGTACCCGCCCGTAGAGCATGATCGTCGGCACGTTGCGCCCGCCCAGTTCCTCCTGGGTACGCTGCAGGCAGTAGAGGATCGCCCGCTCTTTTTTTGTCAGGCCGTCGCGTACGTCGGGGATATCGTCGTAGTCCGTCAAGTCATCCATTCTCGTTATTCCTGCCGTAGGAGCGCGCTCTGCGGGCGATTCCCGACGTAGGAGCCTGCTATGCAGGCGATCGCGCGCGTAGCGTGCTCCTACAGGGGCGATCGCCTGCGTAGCAGGCTCCTACAGGGTACCGATCGCCTGCGTAGCAGGCTCCTACGACGTGCCGGTATACTGCGCCCATGTTTCCCGTCTCGATACTCGACCTCGCCATGGTGCCCGAGGGCAGCACGCCCGCGGACGCACTGCACAATTCCCGCGACCTGGTCCAGCACGCCGAGCGCTGGGGCTACCGGCGCTTCTGGGTGGCCGAGCACCACAATATGCAGGGTATCGCCAGCGCCGCCACCGCGGTGGTCATAGGCTACCTCGCCGAGGCCTCGTCCACCATCCGCGTTGGCGCCGGCGGCATCATGTTGCCCAACCACGCGCCGCTGGTGATCGCCGAGCAGTTCGGCACCCTCGCGGAACTCTATCCCGGGCGCATCGACCTGGGCCTGGGCCGCGCACCCGGCACGGACCAGCGCACCGCCCACGCCCTGCGCCGCACCCTCAGCGGCAACGTGGACGAGTTCCCGCAGGATGTGCTGGAGCTGCGCAACTACTTCAAACCGGCCACCCCGGGCCAGGGCATCATCGCCACCCCCGGCGCGGGCACCGAGGTGCCGCTGTGGATACTGGGCTCCAGCCTGTTCGGCGCGGGGCTTGCGGCGCACCTGGGCCTGCCCTTCGCCTTCGCCTCGCATTTCGCGCCGGCTTACATGCCCAGCGCCATCGAGCTGTACCGCGAAAACTTCGAACCCTCGCCGCAGCTGGACGAACCCTACGTGATGCTGGGCTACAACGTGTTCGCCGCGGATACCGACGAGGAGGCGCAGCTGCTGCAGACGTCCATGCTGCAGTCCTTCGTGCGCCTGCGCCAGGGCACCCCGGGTAAGATGCCGCCGCCGCGCCCCGGCTACGCGCAAACGCTGTCACCGGCGGAAAAACAGATGCTGTCGGAAGTGGCGCGCTGCAGCGCGGTGGGGTCGGCGGATACCGTAGAGCGGGAGATGCGGCAATTCGTGGAAGCCACCGGCGCCGACGAGTTGATGATCACCTCGTCGATTTACGACCACCAGGCGCGGCTGAGGTCGTTCGGGATCGCCGCCGGCATCGCCCGCGACGCGAACTGGAAGCCGGCGCGGGCGGGGGCGCCGGCCTGACCGGCGCCCCCGCCACACGCCGCTGAAAAGGCGCTAGAACTTCACGCCAGCCGAAATGCCCCAGGTCGCGGGCGCGCCCCAGACGCTGCCGATACCCAGTGTGTTGAACAGCACCTGCGTGCGGTAATCCTCGTCCGTCAGGTTGTCGCCGTACAGCGCGACCGTGTAGCGGTCGCTGGGGTCGGTCCACTGCGCGCGAAGCGACAGCAGGCTGTACGAATCCTGCTTGAACTGCTGCTCCGGGTCGAAGTAGAACGCGGAGGTGTAGTACAGGTTGCCCGACAGGGTGAGCCTGCTGGCGCCGAGGCTGATGTCGTAGCTGGCGCCGAGGTTGCCGGTCCACTCCGGTGCGCGCTGCATCTCGCCATCGGAGGCGTCGGTGAGCGATTGCACCAGCGAGCCCACGCCCAGGCCACCCAGTTCCTGCGGCACGCAGTACAGCAGGCTGGTCTGCCCCGCGGTGGGGTCGCAGTAGCTGTAGTAGGGCGCGTTCTCGAAGGAGTCGTAGCGCGCGTGGGTCCAGGCCACACCGCCGTAGACGCCGAATTCGGCGCTCACCTGCCAGCGCAGCTGGGCGTCGAGACCGTAGATTTCCGAGGAGGCGGCGTTGCGGATCTGCGCCGCGCCGCTCTGGTAGCTGGAGACCTGCAGGTCCTGGTAGTCGTAGTAGTAACCGGCCAGGTCCAGGGCAAACTGGCGGTTGTCGAACTTGTAGCCAACCTCGTAGGCATCGATCTTCTCGGGCTTCACCGGCTGTTGCGAGAGGCCGCCCACGTTCAGGATGCCCGCCTTGTAACCCTGGGTGTAGGACGCGTAAACGCTGGAACTATCGTTAGGCGTATAGCGCAGCACCACGCGCGGCGTGAAGTCGTTGTCGTCGAGGTCCTTCACCGGGATCTTCGTGCCGGGCGGTCCGTTGAACGGGATGAACTCGCCGTTGGGGCCCTGGTAGAAGAAGGTGAACGGGTTGGTGATGAAGTAGGCGTCCTCCACCCGGTCGTCGCTGTAGCGACCGCCGAGAGTAGCGAACCAGTTCTCGCCGAACTGGTAGGTCATGTCGAGGAAGGCGGCGTAGGACTTGGTGGTGGTGCTGGAGCCGCCGTAATCGAAGAACGGGGCGCCGCCAAAGGAGGCGTCGACGTCCCAGGTGTCCTTGATCTGGTAGTAGTTCAGGCCGGCGGTCCATTGCAACGCCGAATCGGAGTTGGAGTTCAGGATGAATTCCTGGGAGTAGCTCGTGTCCTTCGGCCCCACGTAAAGGTTGAAGATCGGAACCGCGGTGGCATCGAGGTCGCCGTAATAAGGTGACTTGTCCTCGCGTGCCTGGGTGTAGGACGTAAGGTTGGCGAAGCCCAGGTCCGCCTTCACCGACATCTGGTAAATGTCGGATTCGGTGTTGAACTTGAGCGGCTTGTTCAGCGCGATATCGCCAGGCTTGGTCGGCACCGGCGCCACGGCAGGTGCGTACAGGTACACCAGCGGCAGGCCCTTGGTATCCTCCAGGCCGTAAATGGCGCGACCCGCCGGCGAGACCTGCTTGAGGAAGCCCGCGTCGCCATCGTCCACGTAGGCGTTGACCAGTTGGGTGGTCGGGTCGTCCTTGTCGGTGTGGGTGTAGCGCAGCAACAGCGAGACATTATCGGTGATATCCCACTTCAGGCCGGTGCGCACGGACCAGCTCTCGTACTCGCCGATCTTGTCGTCGCCGTTGAGCTTGTCGTCGAAATAACCGTCGCCCGTGCGGTAGAGCCCCTCGATGTCGAAGGCGAGGTTGTCCGTCAGGCCGAAGGTGGCGTAGCCCTGGGCTGTCTGCGCGTTGAAGCTGCCGTAGCTGACCTTGACCTCGGCGGCAGGTTCGGTGCTCGGGTCGTCGGTGGTCACCAGGATCGCCCCGCCGGTGGTGTTGCGGCCGAAAAGGGTGCCCTGGGGCCCCTTGAGCACCTGCACGTTCTTCACCCGCATCAGGTCGAAATCGGCGGTATAGCTGTTGAACTGGAAGAAACCGTCGGTATAGATACCCACGTTGGGGCCGCCACCGGAGGTGGTGATGGCCGTGCCCACGCCGCGGATGGTCGGCTGCATGGACGGCCCCTGCGTGTCGAAACGCAGGCCCGGGGTCAGCTTGGCGGTGTCCGCCAGCGTGGTGATATTGGCCGTGGAAAGTTGTTCGCCGCCCAGCGTGGTGACGGAGATCGGCACGTCGCGGGAGGCTTCCTCGCGGCGCTGGGCCGTGACCACGACTTCCTCGAGTTGTGACTGGGCGTAAACGGGTACTGCGATGGTGGCGGCGATGGCACACAGGAGTGCTCGGCGGGCATACATGATATGACGCTTCCTTCTTGCAGGGGTTGTTTATAATTAATGGAACCGGCCGGTATATTACTCCCGGCAATCGGGGATTCCAAAAAAACCCCAGCGTAATGTCCGGACATGCAACAGGGGGCTTCGAGATCGGCAGGTGCAGCGCCTGCGGACCTTCCACCGCGCATCGCTGAGCGCCGGCCGGTACTCCCAATTGCGCATTTCCCGGTTTTTTCGTTGAACATCCAACGCATCGCACGCTAGCCTTCTGCTCCCGACAACATCAGCTTCCGGGCATTCCGCCGACCCTGCGGCACAGGTTGCGACCCGACAACTGCGCACAGAAGGACAAAAACCGTTGCCACACAAATGCTCTCGACCCGATTCGGCTGACCGCAGCGGTCGCCCGCAGACACTTCGCGGACGGGCGCTGCGCGCTGCCGCTCTCACCGCCGGGATCTGCATCACCGCGACCGCGCCGGCAGCTTTCGCGGCTACCGTTACCGGGTCCGCCTCCAGCATGGCCGCAGGCCCGGCGAACCGCTGGCTCGGCGGCGTGCCCGACCCGACCACACCGGGCTGGTGCGGCTTCTTCCTGTTCGGGGTGACAGGCTCCAGCGCGACAGCCATCTCCTACAGCGACTTCGGCCTGCAGGTGCCGCGGCAGGCAACGGTCAACAGCATCACGTTCCGGCACAAGAACGCGCAGTACAATATCTCCGGGCTGGGCGTGATCGACCTGGGCGTCATGTTGCGCGCCAACGCCAGCGCGACCCCGGTGGACCTCGGCTACCCGCTGCACCCGCCGAATTTCGCGCAGCCGCTCGACTGCGGCAACGACGTGTGGCAACAGGTGAGCTACAGCGGCGCAAGCCTCGGCTCGTTCACCCCCGACGTGCTCAATGCACCGGCGTTCCGGGTGTATGTCATCGACGCCACCCTCGCCGGCACCGTCACCATGTCCGGCGCCGAGGTTGTGGTCGACTACACCCCGGCGCCGGCCAACGCACAGCTGGTCGTGCGTACCACCACGGACCGGCCCGACGACATCACCACGACTTTCGGCTACACGGGGGCCGTTTCCGGCAGCACTATCCGTAACGGCAGCCTGGGCTCCGGTTTGCTGGTGCCCGGCACCTACGACGTCAACCAGGCGACGCCGCCGCCCGGTTACCAGCTCGACAGCATCAGCTGCGACGACGGCGGCAGCACCTACGCCAGCACCACCGACACAAACGCGGGGCTTGCGCGCTTCGAGCTGGAAGCCAACGAGACCACCACCTGCACCTTCGCCTACTCGGCGCTCACCGATATCGCGGCGCAGGTGAGCGCACCTGCCGTGGTACATCCCGGGGAAACGGCAGACTTCGCCATCCAGGTCGCCAATCTCGGAGATATCTCGGCGCTGGCCACCACTGTCGACATCGCCTTTCCCGCGGCGCTGGATTTCAATGCCACGACCGGCTGCGTAGAGGACCCGTCGGGACAGCCCACGTGCACGCTCGGCACGCTGGCGGCGGGAGCCACACAGCCCGTCACGGTCTCGGCCCATATCCCGGTGGACTTCCTCGGCAGTGCCAGCCTGCAGGTGAACGCGCAGACCTCGACCACAGACACGGCAACGGCCAACAACAGCGCCAGTGCCGGCATCACGGTGACTTCACCGGCGAACGTGGTCGGGACGTCCTCCGTGAGCGGCGAGTTCAGGCCCGGCGGCACGGTGACTTTCACCGTCGCGCTGACCAACACCTCGGCCTACCGGCAGTTCGACGACCCCGGTTCCGCAGAGTTTGAGGCGAGTTTACCGGCGAGCCTGCTCGGGCTTTCGGCCAGCGCAGACCGTGGCGCCGCCACGTTCAATGGCAACACACTGCAGTGGAACGGCGACATCCCCGGCGGCGCCACCGTGACCCTGCAGGTCACGGCGCAACTGCCCTACGATATCGACAACGGCCAGCGCTTCCAGAGCGATATCCACGTGTTCTTCGACGCCGACGGCGACGGTATCAACGACACCCGGCGGCTGGTGGCCGGACTGAACAGCGCCCGTTCGGTGGCTTTCACCGCCGCCTTCCCCGTCGATACACTGGGGGCCTGGGGCATCGTGCCCGTTGCGCTGCTGCTGGCCGCGTTGGCGACCGTGAGGCTGGGAAGAACGGCCCGGGCCTGACCCGGCTGGCTCAGCCCCGGGTGAGCGTCAGCAGGATGTCGGCGTACCAGGCGCAGTTGAGGCCAAGGGCCTCATCCAGTTGCAGGTCGCGGCCTACATCGAGGCGTGCCGAGTGCACGCCCAGCAGCCGCCAGTGGAATTCGGGCTGTGTCCCGGTGCCCTGTTCCACCCGCATCAGCACCGGCGCGCCGCTGATGCCGCGGTGGGTGCGCGCGTCGGTAAGGAAATAGCCCATGCCCTGGAAGCGCAGGCCGTAGGACGAGGCCAGCCCCGCCTGGCGCACCACCGGCAGGTGGTGCAGGGAATCGGAAAAACCCAGGGGAAAACCCACCACCATCAACGGCGTGCCAACCTCCACGTGCGCATCCGGCGGGCACAGGGTCTCGGGGGAAAAGTACTCATAGACCATGCCCTCGGGCAGCGCCTCCAGGTTCAGCTCGATCGCCACGACGTCGATGATGCCGGCCTTGTCGCTGGCGCCGATCCACAGCGACTTGCCCTCGCGGTACAGCGGAATGGAAAAGCCGGTGGCGCGCACCAGGTTCTTTGCGTCGATGAACAGGCCGATCTCGATGCGGTCGGGGAAGTGCCCGCTGGGCTCGTCCACCAGCACGTGGCGGCTGGTCACCAGGTACAGCCGCTCATCGCGGCGGAAGAAGAATCCGGTGGCGCGGGTGAGCTGCTGTTGCTGTGCGAAAGTGGTGATCTCGGCAATGGTCAGCAGGATGGGTTCTACCGCGGGCATGGGATTCGTCGATTTGCTATTCAGGAACCGGCCACCTTACCAGATTTCCCGGGCCGGCGAGGGCCTGACAACAGCTGTTGTTGACTGGCCGCCGGACGGTTGCTAGCGTGCCAGACGTTTAACCCCACGAGCACGACCCATAATGATAAAAGTCGTACGGTTCCACGAGTCCGGCGGCCCGGACGTCCTGCGCCTCGATTCCCTGCCAGAACCGCAGCCCGCCCCGGGCGAGGTGCGCATCCGCGTCGACGCCATCGGCCTCAACCGGGTGGAGAGCATGTTCCGCAGCGGCGCCTTCGGCGCGCCGCAACTGCCCTCGCGCATCGGCTATGAAGCGGCCGGTGTCGTCGACGCGGTCGGCGAGGGCGTAGAGGAATTCTCGGCAGGTGACCGGGTGGCCACTTTGCCGGGCCTTTCCATGGAACAGTACGGCACCTGCGCGGAATCCATCCTCTACCCGGCGCAGATGCTGGTGAAAGTGCCGGATGGGCAGGCGATGACTGAAGCCGCCGCCACCTGGATGCAGTACCTCACCGCCTATGCGCTGGTCGCCGTCGGCAATATCGCCGCGGGGGATGCCGTGGTGATCACCGCCGCCTCGTCCTCCGTCGGCCTCGCGGCAATCCAGATCGCCAACGCTGCAGGAGCGACGACCATCGCCGTCACCCGCCGTCGCGACAAGGAGTCCGCACTGAAAGCGCAGGGCGCGGCACATGTGGTCGTCAGCGAGGAACAGGATGTGGCCGCCGAAGTGCGGCGCATCACCGGCGACAGCGGCGCGCGGCTGGCCTTCGACGCCGTCGGCGGGCAGGCACTGGCAAACCTGATGAGCGCGCTCACGCCCCGCGGCACGGTGATTCTCTACGGCGAACTCGGCGGCGGCGAGGCGACCCTGCCGTTGCAGCTGGTGATGTACTACGGCCTCACCCTGCGCGGTTTCGCAGCCTATGAGTTGTTCGAGGACCCGGCGCTGCGCCAGCGCGCCATCGATTACATCTACGCCGGCCTCGCCTCCGGTGCGCTGCGACCGCTGGTGGACCGCACCTTCGGGCTGGAAGACGTCGTGGAAGCCTATCGCTACCTGGAAGGCAACAGCCAGGTCGGCAAGATCGTGCTCACGGTCACCGGGGAGTGAACGCCAACCGCTCCGCCTACCTGCGCGAGTTCCGCTCGGGCTGGCGCGCGCTCGCCGCAGCCACCCTGGGCTTGAGCGCAGGACTGTCGCTGAACGCGTATGTCAGCAGTATTTTCGGCCCCTACCTGCTGGACGCCTTCGGCTGGAGCAAGTCCGAGTTCGCCCTGATGGGCGCGCTGAACATGGTCACCCTGGTACTGATCCCGCTGGTGGGACGGCTCACCGACCTGTTCGGCGTGCGCCCGCTGGCATTTATCGGCATTCTCGGTTATCCCGCCAGCCTGATTCTCTTCAGTGTGATGGGCGGCGATATCCGCGTGTTCTACGCGATCATCCTGTTTCAGTCCTTCGCCAGCATGAGCACCACCACCACGGTGTACAGCCGCGTGGTCGCCGTACAGTTCAGCCTCGCACGCGGGCTGGCGCTGGCGGTCTGCGCCTGCGGCCCCGCGCTGGTCGGCGCCTTGGCCAGCCCGCTGCTCACGGCCTTCAACGACGCCCACGGCTGGCGCGCCGGCTACCAGGCGCTGGCGGGATTCTCGCTGGTCATGGGAGTGTTCACGCTGCTGCTCCTGCCGCGCGAGCAGCAGGTGCCGCCGGCCCAGCGCGCCCGGCGCAGCGCGCGCAAGGATTACAGCGGCATTTTCGCCAGTCCCGCCTTCTGGATCATTCTCATCGGCGCCTTCCTGTGCAGCCTGCCCCACGCCCTGGCCTTCTCCCAGGTGAAGGTGATGCTGCTGGAACACGGCGTCAGTTCGGCCCAGGCGGGCTACATGGTCTCGGTGTTCGCCGCCGGCGTGCTGGCCGGACGCTTCGGCGCCGGTGTCGCGCTGGATCGCCTGCCCACCTGGCTGGTGGCTGCGGTGGTGATGGGGCTGCCGGGCATCGGCCTGATCATCCTGTCCACCGACACCACGGCGCTGTTCGCGCTGGGGCTGGCGGTGGCGCTGCTGGGGCTGTCCTTCGGCGGCGAGGCGGACGTGCTGGCCTACGCCACCGCGCGCTACTTCCCGCTGGAGATCTACAGCAGCGTGGTGGGCCTGCTGACCAGCGCCGTGGGCGTGGCCATCGGCATGGGCTCCATGCTGCTCAGCCTGACCCTGCGCCACTCCGACAGCTTCAGCGTGTTCATGGGCATCGCCAGCGCCAGCGCCTTCATCGGCGCGCTGAATTTTATACGCCTGCGCCAGTTCCCCGCCTCGCGTCTCCAACTGGCAGAAGGAGCCACCGCATGACCCGCACCACCCGCCGCGCAACGGCACTTTCGCTGCTGTCGCTGTGCCTGGGCGCGCACGCCGGTTCGCTGCCGGACGACCACCTCACCGGCACCCATTATTCACCGCTGCAGCAGATCACCCGCGACAACGTCGGCTCGCTGGAGCTGGCCTGGGAATACCACACCGGCGACCTGCCCCCGGCCGATTTCCCCGGCCTGGTCGCCTTCGAGGACCATCCCACCCTGGTGGACGGCAACCTCATCATCTGCAGCATCGAGCGCCGCCTGATCGCGCTGGACCCGGCCAGCGGCGAGCAGCGCTGGGTGTTCGATCCCGGCAAATCGCAATCCATGACCAAGAAGTGCCGCGGCGTCACCGCCTGGCGGGACGACAGCGCACCAGCCGGCAGCCACTGCCGCACGCGGCTGTTCCTCGGCACCGACGACTACCGCCTGCTGGCCATCGACGCCGGCGACGGCAGGGCCTGCGAGAATTTCGGCGACAACGGCGCGGTGAAACTGCCCACCAGCAAGCCCGAACTGTTCCCGGGCGAGGTCGCCGCCGGTTCGGACCCGGCGGTCGTCAATGGCGTGGTGGTGGTCGGCTCCGCCGTGCTCGACAGCCAGCGGGTCGACGCCCCCTCGGGCCGCGTGCTCGCCTACGACGCGCGCAGCGGCGATTACCTGTGGCAGTTCGACCCGCTGCCGCGCGACCCCAACGACCCCGCCATGGCGAGCTGGGGCAAGGGTACCGACGGCTTCGGCCAGGGCAATGTGTGGAGCTCCATGGCGGTGGACGAGCAACTGGACCTCGTCTACCTGCCCACCACCAGCGCCTCGGACGACTTCTACGGCGGCAACCGCCCCGGCGACAATCACTACACGACTTCCGTGGTCGCCCTGCGCGGCGCCACCGGCGAGGTGGTGTGGCACCAGCAGCTGGTGCACCACAACGTCTTCGACTACGACATTCCCACCCGGCCGATGCTGATCGACTACCCGAAGGGTGGCGTGCCGGTCCCCGCCCTGCTGCAGAACACCAAGCAGGGGCTGGTGTTCATCTTCGACCGCGCCACCGGCGAACCGCTGGTGCCGATGGTCGAGCGCCCGGTGCCGCAGGCCGGCAAGGCGCCCGGCGAGCAGCTCTCGCCCACCCAGCCCTTCCCCGAGGGCATGCCGACACTGGCGCCGCAGGGATTCTCGCCCGATGACGCCTGGGGATTCACCCCCATCGACGAATACTTCTGCCGCAAGCGGGTGGAAGACCATCTCCACGGCCCGATCTACATGCCCGCCAGCCTGCAGGGCACGGTGACTTCCCCCGGCTTCGGCGGCGGTCCCAACTGGGGCGGCGGCGCCTGGGATGCTGCCGGCGGCGTGGTGGTCGTGCCCAGCAACCGCGTGCCGAACATCCTCACCCTGATTCCGCGCGACCAGCTGAAGCTCGAGGGCGGCATGAAGATCGAGGCCTCCGGCAAAATGACCTTCGAGAACCCGGGCTCGCCCTACGCGCCGCAGATCGAGCCGCTGCTCTCGCCGCTGGGCGCGCCGTGCTCGCAGCCGCCCTGGGCCGCGCTGACAGCGCTGGACGTGGTGAACAGGAAGATCCTCTGGGAAGTGCCGCTGGGCAGCATCCGCGAACTGGCGCCGGTGCCGTTGGACTGGGAGCTCGGCGCGCCCGGCGGCGGCTCGCCCCTGCTCACCGCCGGCGGCGTGGTGTTCATCGGCTACTCCACCGACGGCTGGCTGCGCGCCTTCGACCTCGCCAGCGGCGAGGTGCTGTGGCGGGACGACCTGCCCGCGCCGGCCAACTCCGTTCCCGTGACCTACGCGATCGACGGCGTGCAGTACCTGGTGGTGGCGGCCGGCGGCCACAGCGTCTACGGCGGCAAGCGCAGTGACGCGGTGCGCGCCTACCGGCTACCGCGCTGACCGGCAGGGGCAAGACAGCCGGGCGCAACTTTAAGTACCATACGGTTCGTTTAACCGGCGACCCCGCGACGAGGACACCATGACCGCGATCGAGCAACTCGAAGCCATCGAGGCGATTCGCCACCTGAAAGCCCGCTATTTCCGCTACATGGATACCAAGCAGTGGGACCTGCTGCCCACGGTTTTCACCGCGGACATGCGCGTGGTCTCCCCCGGCGGCGAGACCTGGCTGGAGGGCGGCGACGCCTTCGCCGCGAGCCTGCAGAACTCGCTGGAAAACAGCGTCTCCTGCCACCAGGGCTTCACCGCCGAGATCGATATCCTCGACGCCGACAACGCCACCGGCATCTGGGCGATGCAGGATGTCATCGAGTGGGAGGACAAACACCCGCGCGAGGGCTGGAAGTCCATCGTCGGCCGCGGCCACTACCACGAGACCTACCGCCGCGAGCAAGGCCAATGGCGCATCGCCACCCTCAGCCTCACCCGACTGCGCCTCGATATCGAGCGCGAGTAATGACAAGGTAATACCCATGCAAAACCTGCCCCAGGCCGATCGCTTCTGCGACGCACCCAGCGACAGTCCCTACTGGAACGAGAGCGTCTGGTTCTCGGTGTCGATTCCCGAGCGCCGCATCCACGGCATGATCCAGTACTACTTCCGCCCCAACATGAACATGCTCAACGGCGGCCCCATCCTGTGGGACGCCAGCGGCCTCAACAGCTGGGACTGCCGCCACTACAACTGGGCCCACCTGCAGGCGCGCCCGCCGGGCAGCGAGAAGTTCAACATGACCACCAACACCTCGCTGTCGGTGAAAGTGCTGGAACCGCTGACCCGCTACGCCCTGAGCTACGACCACGACGACCTCGCCTTCGAACTGGAGTGGAACGCCATCGGCCCCATGCACGAACTGAAAACCGGCGACGCCGGCCAGCAGGCCACCGCCAAGTTCCATATCGAGCAGCCCGGGCGCATGACCGGCACCCTGCGCAGCTGCGGCGAGGAGTTCGCCATCGACTGCTTCTCCATGCGCGACACCTCCTTCGGCGCCCGCGACTACGCCTCCCTGTCTACCGGCGGTTACTTCTGGGGTATCGCGGCCGACAGTTCCTTCCACGCCATCGCCATGGGCAAGGGCGACAAGCAGAAAGTGATCGGCGGCTACCTCTACCGCGACGGCGAGTTGTCCAGCCTCGCCTCCGGAGCTCGCTATATCGAGGAATTCAGCACTTACGGGCCGAAGACAGTGGTGTTCGAAGCGACCGACAAGCTCGGCCGCGAGCTGCGCGCCACCGGCAGCATCGACGAGGGCTTCATCTTCACCGGCTACACGGACCACACCGTGGTGTGGTCGCTGGTGGAGTGGGACTGGGACGGCGTCACCCACTGGGGCGACAACCAGGAGTTCTGCCCGGCGCTGCGCTTCCGGCGCATCGCCCGCGGCCAGCTGCTCCCCGGCGAGGAGGACTGAGCATGCCCGGCCAGATCATCATCGTCAGCGGCACCTCCGGCTCCGGCAAGTCCACTACCTGCGAGACCTTCGTCAAGCGCTCGGAGGACTTCTGGCTGCTGTTCGGCATAGACCACTTCATGGCCGGCAGCTTCCCCTCGAAGTTCGGCCACCACGGCCCGCGCTGCGCCGAGGGCATCCGCGCGGTACCGCTGGACCCGGACGACCCGGACGGCCCCCTGCGCTGGGAGTTCAACGAGTGGGGCACGCGCGCCTTCGCCGCCTTCCACGAGTGGGTGGCCGCCGCCTCGCGCGCGGGCTGCAATATCATCATCGACCACCTGATGCTGCAGGACCCGCCCATCCTGCAGGACTGCATCCACCGCCTGCAGGGCCTGCCGGTGCTGCTGGTCTCGCTGAAGCCGCCCTACGAGGTGCTGATGGAGCGGGTGGCCCAGCGCAAGATGGACAAGAAGCTGCCCACCGCGGAATTCGACAGGAAAGACGACCCGGTGCGCATCATCGTCGAGCGGCTCAACCGGCTGCGGCCCTGGTTTTACGAGGCCAGTTACGCCAACGACTGCGTCGACCTGCTGGTGGATACGCAGCAGCACAGCCCGGAGGAGACCTGTGATTTGATCGAGAAGCGGCTGGCCGAAGGGCCCGGCGGTGCCTTCGAGCAACTGCGCGAGCGCTTCCCGGAGGCGCCGGCGCAGGGCTGAACGAGGCCCGCAAACAACCTCCCGATAACAACAGGCAACAGGAGGACACACCGATGGACGCACTGCAGGAACTGCTCGAGACCCACGCCATCGCGCAGCTCAAGGCGCGCTACTTCCGCACCCTGGACTACAAGCTGTGGGACGACTGGCTGGCGCTGTTCACCGAGGACGCCACGCTGGAATTCGACCTGACCCTCAGCCCGCAGGCGGAGGAATCGCGTGAATCCCACAAGCTGACCGGGCGCGAGGCGATCGCGGACTACGTGGTGGCGCACATGGACCCGGTCCGCAGTGTGCACCAGGGCCACGCCGCAGAAATCGAAATCCTGTCGGACACCGAGGCGCGGGCGGTCTGGCCGATGGAGGACATCCTGGTTTCCCCGGGAAGCTTTTACAAGGGCTACGGCCACTACCACGAGACCTATCGCAAGCAGGACGGGCAGTGGCGTATCGCCAGCTCGCACCTGACCAAGCTGTACAGCGAGACCACCGTCAACGGCCGCGTCCTGGTGCCCTGACCGCGGCGTCCTGAAACAGCTGTTTTGGTTCCCGGCCGTTGCCGGTAGTAGTATCACACTGACAAAAAAACGATAACAAAACCCCCGCTGGTGACTGTATGTCCGTCGAACACAGCACAGATGAAATCGGCTACGACCCCTTCGATATCGAGGTCATGGCCAACCCCTACCCCTACTACCGCAAGCTGCGCGCCTCCGCCCCTGTCTACTACACGCCGCAGTACGACACCTACTGGCTGTCGCGCTTTGCCGATATCGAGGAGATGCTGCAGCCGCGGGGCAACGCGCTGGTCTCAACGGAATCCTCCATCCCCATGCCCGAGGTGCTGCGCCAGCACCACCGGGGCAAGCCGCCCTGGGCCTCGATGGACCCGCTGGCGCCGATGACCCTGCTGCACAGCCCCTACTACGAGGATATCCGCCGCGCCCACGCCCAGCCCTTCACGCCGCGCGGGGTGGCGCAGCTGGAGCAGTTCACCCGCGACACCGCGGCGGCACTGCTGGAGGAGCACCTGCCCAACGGCAGCTTCGACCTGTTCCTGGATTACGGCGGCATGCTCAGCGCGCTGCTCACCTGCAGGCTGTTCGACGTGGACCCCGCCGAAGCCCCCGGCCTGCTGGAGACCGTCAACGCGACCACCGCCTACGACCCGGAGCGCGGCGGCATCGACAACGCCCAGCTGTTTTCGCGGGTAAAACACTACATGCTGCCGGCCATCGAGCGGCGGCGCGCGGCGGGCGCGGACGGCAGCGCGCCGCTTTACGACGGGCTGATCAATTTGCGCACGCGCGACGAGGGCCGCGCGCTCACCGACAGCGAAATCTCCGACGAGCTGACCTGCGCGTTCATCGCCAACACCGAGACCCCGGGCAAGGTCGCGGCGCAGGGCCTGCTGGAACTCTCCCGGCGGCCGCAGCAACTGGCCGAGGTGCGTGAAGGCCTGCCGGAGAGCGCGACCATCGCCACCGAGGAAATGCTGCGCTTCTGCGCGCCGGCCCAGTGGTTCCTGCGCACCATCCACGAGGACGTGGTGATCGCCGGCGTGCCGATGAAAGCCGGCCAGCGCGTGGCCGGGCTGGTGACATCCGCCAACCGCGACGAGCGCGAGTTCGAGAACTCCGAGGAATTTATCTGGAACCGCCCCTTCCGCAAGCAGCTGGCCTTCGGCATGGGCCGCAACCACTGCCTGGGGCTGCACATCGCCCGGCTGCAGATCCGCGTGCTGGTGGAGACCTTCCTGTCGCGGGTCGGCGATTACAGCTTCGACCTGGAGCGCGCGGTACTGCGCCCCAGCTATTTCCACTGCGCCTATAGCAGCCTGCCGGTGAACGTCAGCACGCGCAGCAACTGACCAGACACACACAAGAGGAAGCCCCGATGCGGCGATTCCCCACACTGCTCGCTACCGCGATGCTCTCCACCCTCGGCTTTTGCGCCGGCCTCGCCACCGCAGCTTCGCCGCCGGCGCCCGCCAATGTGAACTGGCCCGGCCACGGCAACGGGCCCGACGAGAGCGGCTACAGCCCGCTGGCGCAGATCAACCGGGACAGCGTCGGCAAGCTCGGCCTGGCCTGGTCGCTGGACCTGCCCGGCGAGCAGACCCTGGAGGCCACGCCGATCGAGGTCGACGGCATCATCTACTTCACCGGCAGCCGCGCCGACGTCTACGCCGTGGACGCGCGCAGCGGCAAGCTGCTGTGGAAGCACGACGCCGAGGTCTGGAAGCACCACCCGGAGAAGATGCGCTTCATCTTCCCGATCAATCGCGGGGCCGCCTATGCCAATGGCCGCGTATTTTCCGCCACCACAGACGGCAGATTGCTCGCGCTGGACGCGAAGACCGGCAAGCTGCTGTGGAGCACACAGACCCTGGACCCGAAATCCCCGGAGACCATCACCGGCGCGCCGCGCGCCTTCGGCGACAAGGTGATGATCGGTCACGGCGGCGGCGATATCGGCACCCGCGGCCACGTGGCCGCCTACGACCAGGCCACCGGCAAGCAGGTGTGGAAGTTCTGGGTGGTGCCCGGCTCGCCCGAAGAGAACGCGGGCGACCCGGCGATGGAGCGCGCGGCGAAGACCTGGTCCGGCGAGTACTGGAAGACCGGCACCGGCGGCGCGCCCTGGGACGGCCTGACCTACGATCCGGGCCTGAACCAGGTGTATATCGGCGTCGGCAACAGCGGCCCCTACGACCCGCAAAAGCGCAGCCCCGGCGACGGCGACAACCTCTACCTCACCTCCATCGTCGCGCTGGACGCGGACACCGGCGAATACCGCTGGCACTACCAGCAGAACCCGCGCGAGGCATGGGACTACAAGTCCACCGCCAACATGGTGATGGCGACGCTGAAGCTGGACGGCCGCGAGCGCGAGGTGCTGATGCAATTGCCCACCAACGGCTTCTACTACGTGCTGGACCGCAAGACCGGCAAGCTGCTGTCCGCGCAGAAAGTCGGCAAGGTGACCTGGGCCGACCGCATCGACCTGGAAACCGGCCGCCCGGTGGAGAACCCGGACATCCGCTACGAGGACGGCGAGAGCATCATCTGGCCCAGCGTGATCGGCGCGCACAACTGGATGCCGATGTCCTGGAATCCGCTGAGCGGGCTTGCGTATATCCCCTACATGCAGCTCGGCATGCGCTTTACCCGCGCGCCGGACACCTTCCTCGGCGTGGAGAAAGAGCCTTACTTCGCCGATGACCGCGACGGCAAGGGCTCGCTGGTGGCCTGGGACCCGGTCTCGCAGACCGAGCGCTGGCGCGTGGACCACGACTGGCTGTGGAACGGCGGCACCATGACCACCGCCGGCGGGCTGGTGTTCCAGGGCACGGCGGACGGCTGGTTTACCGCCTATAACACGGTCAGCGGCGAGCGCGCCTGGCGCTTCAACGCCGGTCTCGGGATTATCTCCCAGCCGATCACCTACGCCGTCGACGGCACCCAGTACGTCGCGCTGCTGGTCGGCTACGGCGCGCCCAATATCTACAGCATCCAGACGATGATTCCCGGGTGGAAGTACAACGCCCAGCCGCGGCGGCTGCTGGTGTTCAAGCTCGGCGGCAAGGCCGAGCTGCCCCCGACCGCACCGCCGAGCCACGACGTTGCGGCGCTGGACGACCCCGCATTGAAACTCGATCCCGCCGCGGTCGCCGCCGGCGGCAAGCTGTTCGCCTACTGCGCAGGCTGCCACGGCGCCGGCGCCGTCTCCTCCGGCGCGCCGGGCCCGGACCTGCGGGAATCGCGTATCGCGCTGGACGAGGCGGCGCTGTACACGGTGCTGCACGAGGGCGCCTTCCTGCCTTCGGGCATGCCGCCCTTCGATACGCTCAGCCGCGAGCAGGTGCGGCAGATTTATGCGTATATTCGCGATCGGGCGCGGGCGGTGCTGGCGGGGGAGGTGCAATCGACGGTAAAGTCTGATTCCGGGGGTTAGGCCCTCCGAGATCGACAGGGATGGATTGCACCATGCACGGATGCAGAGTCAAGCACACTTTTATCACGCTGTTACTGGCAATCGCGACCAGCGGGCCAGCCGCGTATGCCGGTGACTGGTATCGCTACAACTCGGACAATTTCGCGGTTTACACCGACGAAGACCAGCAGCGCACCATCCGGCTGCTGAATGAGTTCGAGGCCTTTCGTTCAACTGCGCTGGCCATCACCGGCCTGCCGAACCGCCCGGAGAACACCCGCCTGCAGGTGGTGGTCTTTGATAACAAGGGCGAGTACGAGTCGATAGCCCCCGAAAACACCCTCGGCTTCTTCACGGAAACCTTGTCCGGCCCACGCATGGTCCTGGGCTCGGGATCCAGCGAGAGAGTCGTAACGCAGGTCCTCTACCACGAGTACACCCATTACCTGCTGCACGAACACAGCGACTTCAACTACCCGCGCTGGTACAACGAGGGCTTTGCCGAATTTCTCGGCTCGACCCGCATCGACGAAGGCCGGGCAACCATTGGCGAGGTTCCCTTCAATCGCAATTACACGCTGGCGCTGGACAAATCGATGTCCGTCGAGGAGCTTATCGACCCAAGTCTCGACAGGCCCGACTCCATTGAATTCCAGAGTCGCTTCTATGCCTACGCCTGGTTTCTGACCCACTACCTGCAAATTACCGCTCTCACCGACAAGCCCGAACTGGGCAAGCAATTGCAGGAATACCTGCGGCGCTACAACTCCGGCGAGGACTCGGTGACAGCGTTTGCTGCCGGCTTCGGGATAACGCCGAAGGAAATGGACGCGCAGCTGGGCAGGTATTACAACAGCACGCTTTACGCCACCGGTCACCACAGGGCCAGTCTGAAGGGCCTCGTGCTTTCAGTGCCCGGTTACCAGGGGCAGGTCACGCGTAAAAAGCTGGGCGACAACGAGGCGGTGTTCCTGCGCGCGGAACTGGCGAGCGCGCTCGGCGAGGTTGACGTCGCAAAGGAATACCTGGACAAAACGGACCCGGGCAGCATCGGTGCGGCACAGTCGCTGTCACTTCTGGCAGTACTGCAAAACCATGACGGCAAGCTGGAACAGGCGTCGGTGAACGCCTCCCGCGCACTGGCGCTGGCGCCCGGGGATGCCAGGGTCCTCGCAAACCTCAGCCACTGGGAGTGGGACAACTATGAGCGGGCGTTGCAGGACGGCGCGGACGGTGACAAGGCGCTCGCGCTGAGTTTGTCTTACGGACAGGATGCCATTGAGCGCGACCCGGAGAATCTCGAACCCTACGATTTCGTGTGGCGCGCGCAATACGCCAAGGGCGACAACGTCGCGGCGGCGCGCACCCTGATGCAGGCCTACCAAGTGCTGCCATCCAGCGCGGGAATCAATTACACCATCGGCGACTTCCTCATCAACATCGGCAAGCCCGAACTGGCGCGCCCCTTCCTGCAACGGGTCTCCAACTGGAGCCACTCGGCCAGCACCCGCGAAAAGATCGCTGGAATGCTTGCCGGCATCGATCCCGCTGACGGCGGGGAAGGGTCGCAGGAATCGGATACACCCCCCGCTACTGACTGAAACGGGTCCAGCAAAGCGCCCGCGCCGCAATTCTCAATGCGGCGATGGCGGTCGCTGCGGGCGGGTCCGCACCGCCCGCTCCAGCAGCGCCGCCAGCTCCGCCGGCTTGCTATAAAACGGCGAGTGCGAGGCATCGATCGCCAACGGCTCCACACCGAGGCGCTCGATGACGAGGTCGCTCATGCCCGCGGGCATCGCCCGGTCCTGCAGGCAGAGGATAAAACTGCGCGGCAGGTCCGCCGCCCAGAAATTCGGTACATGCACCGGTTCGGTGTTGAAGTCGTGCGGCGCCGGGCTCAGGCGCTCGAAGGCGGCGCGCGCGGTGGCCTCGTCGCAATCGTGGTAGAAAAAGTCCCAGGCACCCTGCTGGTCGGTGACGGCGAGCCGGCCGTCGGGCAGCGGCCGCAGGAATTCCAGCATACCGGTCTCGTCGCTCATCAGTTGCGTCACCGCGCCCTCATCCTCCTCCTGCGCGCCGCCGGTGGCCTCCAGCACGCTGCGTCCCTCCAGCGGTAATCCCGCGGCGAGGTAGACCAGGTGGCCGACCTTGTCGGTGGCTGCATCGGCGGCGATGGTGATGTCGTAGCCGCCGCCGGAATGGCCGACGAGGACATCGCCGGGTTCGAGGACTTCGAGTATGGCGGCGCGCCGGTCGGCGAGGGTGGAGCGCTCGTCGCGCCGCTCGCCGTGGCCGGGCAGGTCGATGGCGATGGCCTCGTGGCCGAGCTTGTTCAGTTCGGGAATCAATCGCTCCCAGCACCAGGCGCCGTGGAAGCCGCCGTGGATCAGTACAAAACGCATGCGCGCACCCCTGTTTGAATTATTGGCGCTAACCCTACCACGTCCTGTAGGAGCGCGCTCTGCGCGCGATGGATCCTGTGCGCGATTCATCGCCTGCATAGCAGGCTCCTACAGGCGCTTCGTAGGAGCCTGCTATGCAGGCGATGAATCGCGCACCGGACCGATCGCCGGCGTAGCAGGCTCCTACGGGGGCGGGGTCAGGCCGCGATCGACTGTACCGGGTTGAGCATCAGGTACTCGAAGGCCGCCAGCGAGGCCTTCGCGCCCTCGCCCATGGAGACGACGATCTGCTTGTAGGGCACGGTGGTCACGTCGCCGCAGGCGAAGATGCCTTCCTCGGAGGTGCGCCCGCGCACATCGATGACCACCTCGCCGTGCGGAGTCAGCTCGACCACGTCCTTGAGGAACTGGCTGTTGGGCACCAGGCCGATCTGGACGAATACACCGGACAGGTCGCGGGTCTGCACCTCGCCGCTCTCCCGGTCCTGGTACTCGATGCCGACCACCTTGCCGTTTTCCGCGACGATCTGCTTTGTCGCCACGTTCTTCAGGATGGTCACGTTCTCGCGCTTTTGCGCCTGGTCGACCAGCACCTTGTCCGCCTTCAGCTCGGGCAGGAACTCGAATACGGTGACCGACTTCACGATACCCGCCAGGTCCAGCGCCGCCTCGATACCGGAGTTGCCGCCGCCGATCACCGCCACGTCCTTGCCCTTGAAGAAGGGGCCGTCGCAGTGCGGGCAGTAGGCCACGCCGTTACCGATGTTCTCCTTCTCGCCGGGCACGCCCAGCTCGCGCCAGCGGGCGCCGGTGGCGACGATCACCGTGCGGGTGTCGATGCGCTCGCCTGAGGACAGGGTCAGGCGCTTGATGTCGCCCTTCTCGATGCTCGCCACCTTGAGGTGCTCGCGCAGGGTGATCTCGTACTCGCGCAGGTGCTCCATCAGCTTGCCGGAGAGTTCCGGGCCGGTGGTGTAGGGCACCGACACCAGGTTCTCGATACCCATGGTGTCCTTCACCTGGCCGCCGATACGGTCGGCGACGATTGTCACCGCCAGGCCCTTGCGCGCCGCGTAGATGGCGGCCGCCACGCCGGCGGGACCGCCGCCGATCACGGTGACGTCCTGCAGCGGCAGGCTGGATTCCTCGGCCGGGCTGGCGAGTTGCGGGTACTTCTCCAGCAGTTTTTCCACCAGCGCGGCCGCGTCCACCTTGCCGTTGGCGAACAGCTCGCCGTTCAGGTACACGGTCGGCACGCCCTGGATCTCGCGCTCGGCGATCACTTCGGGGTAGAGGCCGCCGTCCAGCATCTCGGTGGAAATATTCGGGTTGAGCAGGGCGAACTGGTTGAGCGCCTGCACCACGTCCGGGCAGTTGTGGCAGCTGAGGCTGACGAACACCTCGAAGTGCAGGGGCTCGGCGACCTTGCGCAGCATGCCGGCGATGCTCTCGTCCAGCTTGTGCGGCACGCCGCCGCTGTGCAGCAGGGCCAGCACCAGGGAGTTGAACTCGTGGCCGCCGGGCACGCCGGAAAAACGGATGCCGGTGTCCTCGCTGTCCGCCTCCAGCAGGAAGCTGACCGGGCTGCGCAGGGTATCCGGCAGGTCGCGCTCCTCGACGCTGACCAGTTCCGAAACGCCGGCGATGCCGTTCAGCAGTTCCAGCAGCTCCGCGCGCTTGGCGTGCTCGCCGCTCTGGACGACAAAGGTCACCGGCACCTGCATGCCTGCGGTGTAGCTCTTGAGGGCTTCGAGGATCTCTTTGGTCAACACGGTACAACTCCTTCTCATATCGATTCGGGCTGCGGATGCAGCGGATATAGTCAGGATAGGGGTGGGGGCATGTTCTGAAAATCAGAATATAGTGAACTTAACGTCCCGATAATCAGATCGACTGTAGGAGCCTGCTACGCAGGCGATCGCCCGCAGAGCGGGCTCCTACAAAATCGTGATCGCCTGCATAGCAGGCTCCTACCGTAACGTGATCGCCTGCATAGCAGGCTCCTACCGTAACGTGATCGCCTGCATAGCAGGCTCCTACCGTAACGCGATCGCCTGCGTAGCAGGCTCCTACGGGAACGGGTTCGCCTGCGTAGCAGGCTCCTAGGGGGGCGCGATCGGCGGCGTCAGGTTTTCGGCCAGCGATGGGTGGGGCGGGTCAGCATGACGATGCTTCCGGTGAGGTCGCAAACCTGTGCCAGTGCCTTGTCGCAAACGGGACCAATCGCGGGGACCGCTCGCGCGGCGGACTCCACATCGGGAAACCAGCACTCCTCGATGCCCTCGAACGGGAAGTCGGGCGGCGGCGTCCTGACGGTCAGGTTCAGCGCCCAGCGCTGCACGCCCAATTCGGCGGCATGCTCGCCGCACAGCTGCGCATACTCACCCGCGAGGCAGGCTTCGAACGCCTCCCGCGAGACTCCCTGCGCGCGCGGCAGGAAACGGAAAATCGCCGCCTCGCCGACGGGGCCGTCGACCACCCTGGTTTCGTGGCAGTAAAAGCTGAACTCGGGGGTATACCGGTCGAACACGCGCAGCTCGTCCTCGTCGATCAGGGCGCGCTGCTGGGGCGTGAAGCCCAGGCCGAGGAATGTCTCGAGCTCCTGCGCCTCGGCGACACTGACACCGTCGTGGTCTTTGGAGGCGGGGAGGTCTTCGACGATGGGATCATCCACGCGGGTGGTGTAGCGCATCCAGTCGATGGTCCCGGTCATGGCCGGGAACTGGCTGGCGAAAATGGCGTGTGATCTCCAGGTTCGCGGCCAGTCCTCCCAGCTGACGTTGGCCGCGCGGCGTGCGAGATAGAGCATCTTGTAGGACATTATTTTTCTCCCCTCCTATTCTTCCAGGTCCGCCTCACTGAACACCGGAATCGATTCCAACGGCTTCAGCATGACCAGCGGGATGATTCGCGACGTCTTTTCCTGGTACCCGGCGTAAAACGGGTAGCAGTCCACCATGTAATTCCACACCTTCTCGCGCTCGGCCCCCTCGGGTTCGCGCCAGCTCGCGCGATACGCCTGCGTGGCGATCTGCAAGTCGACGGTCCGGCTCGCGCGGATATTGTGGTACCACTGGGGGCTGTCGTCCGCGCCGCCCTTGGAAGCGCAGATCACGACCTCGCCGGCGATGGCCCCGTAGGTCAGCCCCTGGATCAGGGTCCTGCCGCTTTTGCGGCCCCGGTACCGGATGAGGCAATGGGTGCCGAAGGAATAACCCCCCGCCCCCGTGATGTCCATGACATGCCCCTGCGTACCCCCCGAGCGCAGGTAGAGCTGGCGATGCTCCTTCACCCACTCGAAGGTGCCGGCCGGCCGGGTTATTTCCGGAAGCTGTTTCAACTGGCTCGTACCTCACTCAAAAGTAGTTGCGCCTGCCCGGATCAAACGGATTTCGCCAGCCGGGCCAGTACCTCTCCCGCCTGGTTCAGCCGGTCGGCGTCCAGGCGGCCGGTGGGCCCGGAGAGAGCGATCGCGGCGATGACCCGGCCCCGCGCATCGAACACCGGCGCCGCGACATTGGCCGCGCCCTGCATGATGTCATCCACGCTGGTCGCAAAACCCCGGCCGCGCACTTCTGCGTATTCGGCCTTTTCCGGCGCGCCCGGGGGTCTCCCAAGCAACTGGCGCTGCTGCTCTTCATCCAGGAAGGCGAGCACCGCGCGCCCTGTGGAACTCCTCGCCGGCGAGATCGGCTCGCCGACCCGCGGCACCATGCGCAACGCATGCCTGCTCTGGGCCACATCGAGCACGACCAACCCCCGATGCGCCGGAACTGCGAGAAACACGGTTTCACCGAACTCGTCGCAGAGCCTGTCGAGCACATTTCGCGCCCGGCGCCGCAACTCGTCGTCGCTCCGGGGCAGGTTCGCGATCGAGAACAGGTGCGCAGTCAACTCCCACTGCTTCCCCGCATCGGGCGCTACCCGGATCCAGCCGGCGTCGGCAAGGGTCACCACCATCCGGTTGACGGCGCTCCTGTCCTCATCCAACTGCTCCGCCAGCGCGCTGACGCTCACAGGCTGGTGCTCGGCAATCAGGTCGAGCACGCGCAGCGCCCGCAGCACACTCTGGTTACGCTTGACAGCCATGGCACCCATTCTATAATTACATTGTGATTATATAATAGTCACTATGTGACCATTCTTCAATAATCAGACCTGCGCGGAGAGCCCATGACTTCCCTCACCATCACCGAACTGCGCGACGACCTGCCCTTCGGCGTCCGCATTCGCGGCGTAACGCGAGATACCCTGCTGGATGCCGACGTGCGCCAACAGCTAAGAGACACCTTCCGCGGCAAGGGCCTTATCCTGTTCGAGGATGTGGAACCGTCCAGCGAAATGCAGGTGCAGATCAGCACCGTCTTTGGCGAACTGAAGGAGCACCCCGTCGCCACCGTGGACCGCGCCGACCGGGACAGGCTGCCGGGCGTCATCGAAATTACCGCCAAGGAGGGCGCCTGCATCGTCGAGATCGACGGCGAGCCGCTGGTTACCTGGCAGCCCTGGCATTTCGACCATGCCTACAATGACGAACTCAACTACGCCGGTGTGTTGCGCTCGGTAAAGATCGCGGGAAAAGGCGGCAACACCGGCTTCGCCGACGGCATCCAGATATTCAACGACATGGACCCGGCCATCCGCGAGAAGGCCGCCGGCCTCAACGTGCTCTACAACCTGGACCTGCGCTACACCGAACAGAAGTTCGGGCTGCCGCGGAACTTCCGCCAGATCAAGCCCCACGACGAAGACTTCGAGGCCCTGGCCAAGAGCCTGCCGCGCTCGATCCATCCCGCCCTCTGGCAGCGCGAGACAGGCGAGAATGTCTTCCACATGTGCCCCTACGGTGTGCAGGGTATCGAGGGGGACGAATCCGCAGCGGCCTTCGAGTTGCTCGCCGAGGTCTGGGACGAGGCCATGCGTGTAATCCGCCCCTACTATCACCAGTGGAAGCCCACGGACATGCTGATCTGGGACAACCACCGCATGCTGCACTCCGCATGCGGCTGCCCTCCCGGCGTGGAGCGGGTCGTTCACCGCACCACCATCCGCGGCGACTACGGCCTGGGCCGGTTCGAGGCGCCCACTGCCGCAGCGGCTTCCTGAGCTGACCGGGAGAGGCGCGCGATCGCCTCGGTCCGCGCTCGGGCGTAGCAGGCTCCTACGGTGCAAAAAAAAGGCCCCGCGACGAATCGCGAGGCCAGGCGGGGGTAGGAGTTTCCCGGATTAAATCTTGCCGACCAGGTCCAGCGACGGCGCCAGGGTGGCCTCGCCTTCTTTCCAGGCCGCCGGGCAGACTTCACCCGGGTGGGAGGCCACGTACTGGGCAGCCTTCACTTTGTTCAGCAGGTTCTGCGCGTCGCGGCCGATGCCTTCGGCGGTGACTTCCATCGCCTGGATGACGCCTTCCGGGTCGACGATGAAGGTGCCGCGGTCAGCCAGGCCCTGGCCCTCGCGCATCACCTCGAAGTTGCGGGTGATCTCGCCGGTGGGGTCGCCGATCATGGTGTACTGGATCTTGCCGATGGTCTCGGAAGAGTCGTGCCACGCCTTGTGGGTGAAGTGCGTGTCGGTGGACACGGAGTAGATCTCCACGCCGCGCTTGGTGAATTCCTCGTAGTGATCCGCCAGGTCGCCCAGCTCGGTGGGGCAGACGAAAGTGAAGTCGGCGGGGTAGAAGAAGAATACCGACCACTTGCCTTTCAGGTCGGCGTCGGAAACCTCAATGAACTCGCCCGCCTTGAACGCGGTCGCCTTGAAAGGTTTGATCTGGGTGTTGATAAGGGCCATCTGGGTATCTCCTGTCAGTCTTGATTCAGTCATCAGTTGCCACTGTTTGCGGCGGACAGGGATAGAATAGGGATGCAGCCTCGTTCTGAAAAACCGTTTAATTAAATACTAACGATCCAGAAAATGAATTGAACTGCGGCACGGGGTTCAGGCGTCGGCCACCTGCGCCATGTTGCGGCCCGCCTCCTTGGCGCCGTAGAGGGCGCGATCGGCCCGCTCCAGCAGGTCGGTCAGGGTTTCCCCGGCCTGCCACTGGGCGACGCCGAGGCTGACGGTCACCCCCACACGCTCACCGGACAGGGTCTCTGTCGCCACCATCTCAATCAGCCCGCGCAGCTGCTCGGCGCGCTGTAAAGCCTGGTCCAGCTGGGTATCCGGCAACATGATGACGAACTCCTCGCCGCCGTAGCGGGCCAGCACGTCGCCGCCGCGAATCTTGCTGTTCACCAGGCGGGCGATGGCGATCAGCACCTTGTCGCCGGTGACGTGTCCGAAGCGGTCGTTGATCGACTTGAAGTGGTCGATATCGAACAGGATCAGCGAGAGCGGGCTGCCCTGTCGCTCCGCGCGGGCGATCTCCCGGGTGCCGGCCTGCTGGAAATAGCGGCGGTTGAAGGAGCGCGTGAGCGGGTCCAGCGCGGCCAGCTGCTCCAGCCGCTCGGCGCGCTGGCGCTGTTCCTGCGCTTCCACGCGATCGCTGAGGTTGCGTATATACCCCTGGAAGCCGATGTGCTGGCCGCGCTCGTCAAGGCGCCGGGTAGCGGAGATGGTGACCGGCACGCGGTAGCCGTCGCGGTGGATCAGGGTAGTGCGAAAGTCCAGCGTGGAGCCGGTGGTCGCAACTTCCTCGAACAGGCGCCGTCGCTCCGAGCGCTCGCCGATCTCGTCGAGCTCGATCAACAGCAATTCCTCGGGCGTGTAACCCAGCATCGCCTCGCAGGCGGGGTTCACGTCGAGCAGGCGCCCTTCCAGGTTCACGATGAAGATCACGTCCTGCGAATCCTCGAACAGCGCGCGGAACTTGCGCTCGCTCTGCTGCAGGCTGAGGTTGCGCTCCTCCAGGTCGCCGGAGAGTTGTGCCAGGCGCTTGTCCTTGTCTGCACTGCGCACGGACAGCATCAGCGACTGCACCAGCAGGAAGGCGAGGAAGCCGACATGACTCAGGCTGCCGGTGCGCAGGTAACCGGTGAGATGCATCGCCTCGAGCACGTTGAGCCCGGCCACCAGCACCGACGCGGTCACGACATAGGGCCAGTACTCGCGCCGGCGGATGACTACCAGCGCCAGGCAGCAACCCAGCGTGAACAGGCTGAGAAAGTAGACGATCTCGAATACGGGGATCAGCTGGCTGGCGAACAGCGTACTGGACCCCGCTGTCACCAGGGAAAACCCGACCCCCATCGCCAGCAGCGCCCGCATCAGCCAGCGGGGGAATTCGCGCGGATACAGCGCGCGCATGAAGCCGAAGAACAGCACAGGCGTGAAGAATACGGAGAAATACTCCAGCCGCAGCATCCAGCCCCAGGCGGCGTCCGGGACCAGCCACAGCAGCAGGCCCTCGCTGGCGAGGCTGGCGCGCACCGCCACGGCCAGGCTCAGCAGGCTGAAATACAGGGCCGATTTATCCGCCTGGTGGAACAGGTAGAGCATCAGGTAATGCAGGGCGAAGACCAGGATCATGCCGAGCACGAAGGCATCGATGACCCAGGCCATGCGCTGGTTCTTGTGCAACTGCTCCGCGTCGCCGAGCACCAGCGGGTTGCGGAAGCCCGCCTTGCGGTGGTTGAAATTGGCGACCTGCACGACGATATCCAGCGTATCGCCGGTATCTTCCAGGAAGAACGTGCGCCGGTGCCGCGCCGGCTCGGTGCTTTGCGCATCGCTGCCGACGACGCCGACACCGCCGAGGTAGCGGCCGTTGACCCACAGCGCGTAGGCGGAGCCCTCCCCGGCGCTATAGATCGCCAGCGGCCGGCTGTACTGCGGCAGCTTCACTTTCAGGTGGTAGGTGGCATAACCCTCGGCAGGCAAGCCGCCGGGATAGGAGGTCCAGTAGGCGGGTACCGGCACTTCCTGCGGCGCGGCGCCGGCGAACTCGCCGGGCCGCAGCAACTGCTGCCAGTAAAAATCCCACTGCCCCGACAGCGGGACCGGACCGTCGCCGGTGACGTCCCAGGCGCGCAGGTCCAGCTGGCCATCCTGCGCCTGCGACTCGGCCTCGGCCGACCACGCGGGCGCGGCGGCGAACTGCCAGCAGCAGCAAACCAGCAACGCCCAGCACAGCCCGCGTGCGGCGCTGCCAGTGGTACGGCCAAACCTAGTCATGGCGTCAACCCAGCCAATTCGGGAGCCTGCACAGCCGGCGCTATACCACGCTGCGACAGCCCCGATCATTCCGGAAGTAGCGCTGCTTTTGCAAACAGCGAATAATGATCATATGGTTCCCATTTCTCCGGTCGCTGGCAAGCGCCGAAACGTGATGCAGGTCGATGATTTCACTAAAACAGATTCACTACGCGCTGGCGGTTGAGCGAACCCTGCACTTCAAGAAGGCCGCGGAGGAATGCCACATCTCCCAGTCCGCCCTCTCCACGGCGCTGGCGGAACTGGAAAAACAGCTCGGTTTCCAGATTTTCGAGCGCGATAACCGCAAGGTGCTGGTCACGCCGCTGGGCGCCCAGGTGCTGCGGCGGGGACGGGAGATCGCGCTGCAGGTGGAAGACCTGCAAAAACTCGCCGAGGCGCAGCGCGAGCCGCTGAGCACGCCACTGACGCTGGGCGTGATTCCCACCATCGGCCCCTACCTGCTGCCGCGGGTGCTGCCGGCCCTGCAGAAAAACTACCCCGCACTGCAACTGGACTTTACCGAGGACCAGTCCCTGGAACTGCTGGACCTGTTGCGCCGGGGCGCGCTGGACACCGCAATACTCGCCCTGCCCTTCGACTGCGAGGGCCTGCTGACCTTCAGCTTCTGGGAGGAGGACCTGTTCTGGGTGACCAACGCCGACGATCCGCTGGCCGCCGCCAAGCGCATCACCACGGACGAGTTGCGCGACTCGCACCTGATGCTGCTCAAGGACGGCCACTGCCTGAAGGAGCACGCGGTGGCCGCCTGTCACCTCGAGGACCTCAGCAGCCACCGGCTCAGTGCCACCAGCCTGGCCACGCTGATCCAGCTGGTGGCGGCGGGCATGGGGTCGACGCTGGTGCCGGGAATCGCCCTGCAACCGCTGATCGAGGGCAACCCGAAACTGGTGGCTGTACCGCTGGCGGAGCCGGGGCCGCACCGGCAGCTGGCCTTCGTGGTGCGCCCCAACTACCCGGGCGTGGCGAATATCGAGGCGCTGATCAAGCTGTTCCGCGGCCAGTTGCAGGCGCAGATCTAGGCGCCGGCACCCAGGGCGTTGCCCGGCGGCGCGTAGAGCAGCTTGATGTAATTGCGGTACTGCTTGAGTTGCTGCACCAGCAGGGTCTTGTCCTCGAACACCCGCGACAGGATGATCCCGCCCTCGATGATCGCGCTGAGCATGTCCGCCGCCGCGTCGATATCCACCGGCTGCGCCGGGTCGGGAGCCTCGATGCGCGCCAGCATGCCGCCGAACTTCTCGCGCCACTGCTGCGTGCCGGTGGCCATCATGTCCCGGATCCCGTCGTCGAGCAGCTGGCTCTCGTAGGTGAACGACGCCACCAGGCAGCCCGGGTGCACGTCCTCCAGGTTCTCCATCGCCTCGGCGAGCAGGTTGATGAACAGCAGCATCTGCTGCAGGGGGTCGTCGGTGAGCTCGCAGGCGCGCGCTTCCAGTGAATCGAAAAACACCATGTCGGCGTGCAGGTAGCGCTCCACCAGCGCGCGCGCCAGCTCGATCTTGCCGGAGAAGTGATAGAAAAAACCGCCCTTGGTGATATGCGCCCGGTCGAGAATCTCCTCGATGGAGGTCGCCGAGAAGCCCTTTTGCAGGATGCTCGCCTCGGCCACATCGAGAATTTTCTCGCGCCGGTCTTCGCCGCGCCTGGTCATTTTGCCGCCCGCTCCCTCGCTGTGCCGCAACTTCTACTGTACCGCAGGTACAGTTTTGCCCGATAAAAGCGGGCCCGCCGCGGCAGATTCCTCCAGTCCTTTCCTTAAGCTTTTGTTTTACCTCGCAAAAAACAATGTCCTGCAGAAAAGCACCTGCGGTCCACTGGATACATCCGGGGCAAAATCCGAGAATTTCCACACCGCACGTGAATGGGATTTCACGCCAACAACAGGAGTTCAAGGACAATGCATACTAAAACCGAACACATACTCGCTCAACTGGAGACCGGCCTCATCCTCACCGACGGCGGGCTGGAAACCGACCTGATTTTCAACCACGGCATCGACCTGCCGCACTTCGCCTCCTTCGACCTGCTCTCCACCGGGTGGGGCCGGCAGGCGCTGGTCGACTACTACCTCCGCTACCTCGAGCTGGCCAGGCAGTACGGCAGCGGCTTCCTGCTGGAGACACCGACCTGGCGCGCCAGCCGCGACTGGGGCGAACGCATGGGCTACTCGCCACAGGATATCCGCGGCGCCAACATCGACGCGGTGACCCTGTTGCGCGAGCTCGCCGCGCAGTACAGCGACCTGTCACCGCTGCTGGTCAGCGGCAATATCGGCCCGCGCGGCGACGGCTATCGGGTGGAAGGACAGATGAGCGCGGAGCAGGCTCGGGACTACCACGGCGAACAGGTGGCGGCCTTTGCCGAGGCCGGCGTCGACATGGTCAGCGCCTTCACGCTCAACTACATCGCCGAGGCCGAGGGTATCGCGCTGGCGGCGCAGGCGGCGGGACTGCCGGTAGTGCTCTCGTTCACGGTGGAAACCGACGGCCGCCTGCCCAGCGGCGATGCGCTGGGTGACGCCATCGACCGGGTGGACGCGCTGACCGGCGGCTACCCGGCGTACTACATGATCAACTGCGCCCACCCCTCGCACTTCAGCAGCGTGCTGGAAGCGGGCGGCGCAGGCTGGCCGGGCCGCATTCGCGGTGTGCGCGGCAACGCCTCGCGCTGCAGCCACGCGGAACTGGACGCCGCCGAGACGCTGGACGACGGCAACCCGCAGGAGTTCGGCGAGGAATACCGGCATCTGCGGCAACTGCTGCCGGGGCTGCAGGTCGTCGGCGGCTGCTGCGGCACCGACCACCGCCACGTGGAGCGCATCGCCGCCGCCTGTTGCGGCTGAGCCGCGCGCGGGCGTTCGCAGTCTATACTGTCGTCACAGAAAACGGCCGGGCGCAGCGCCCGGCCGATAACAACGACGGGGGATTTATCTTGGCTATAGCGAGAGCGAGCGCCAGGGCGTACAACCCGCAGGCAGAGCGAATCTTCTTTACCACCATGACCGCGGCCATCCTGGCCGCGGTCGTCGTCGGCTTCGGACGCACCTTTTTCTTCCGCGCCTGGTTCGGCGACTACGCCGCGGCGCACTCGCCGGCGGAACCGTTTTTCTACTTTCACGGCGCGTTCTTCGCCGCCTGGTTCGGGCTGCTGTTGCTGCAGGCTGGCCTGGTCAACAGCGGGCGTATCGACCTGCACCGCAAACTGGGAATCTGCGGCGCCGTGCTGGCGGCGGTGATGGTGGTGCTCGGCATCGCCGGCGCGGTGATCGCCGCCAGCCGGCCCACCGGGTTTGTCGATGTGCCGGTGCCGCCGCATATCTTCATCGTCGAGCCGCTGGCGGCGGTGACGCTGTTCGCGGTATTCGTCGGGCTGGGCATCGCCCGGCGCCGCGACAGCGCCAGCCACAAGCGCCTGATGCTGCTGGGCTCCATCGCCATGATCGCCGCCGCGATCTCGCGCTGGCCCACCCCGCTGGTGCACGCGCCCTCGCCGATTCCCATTTTCCAGACCCCGGACCTGCTGCTGGACCTGTTCCTGCTGCCGCTGATTTTCCACGACCTGCTCACCCGGGGCCGCCTGCACCCGGTCACCCTGTGGGGCACTGTCGTGCTGCTGGTCTCGCAGCCGGCGCGCTGGATGCTGGCGAGCACCGATACCTTCCAGGCATTTGCCGCCTGGCTCACAAGTTGATGCAAGCAAGGGAGCGCCCATGCCGATACAGAAACTGACCCCCGAGGACATTCATTCGCGGCTGCCGAAACTTGCCGGCTGGGAGTTGCGCGACGGCAAGCTGCACCGGGATTTCCGCTTCGACGATTTTGTCGCCGCCTTCGGCTTCATGAGCAGCGTGGCGCTGCTCGCCGAGCGCGCCAACCACCACCCCGAGTGGAGCAACGTTTACAACCGGGTGAGCATCGACCTCACCACCCACGACGCCGGCGGCCTGTCGGAGCGTGATTTCGCCCTGGCCGAAGCCATCGACCTGTTGCCGGCCTGAACGGCGATGCATTTTATCTTCGAGGTGAAAATGCGCCCCGGCTACCCGCCGGAGGCCTATGCCGAAGCCTGGGTCCGCGCCAGCAAGATCATCCAGTGCGCGCCGGGTGCGCAGGGTACGCGCCTGCACCGCAAGATCGGCCATCCGGATACGCTGCTCGCCATCGCCACGTGGGAATCGAAGGCCCTGCGCGATGCGATGGAGAGCCACCCCTCGAAGGAAGTGCAGCGCATCATCGCCGGCCAGGCGGAATTCGTGGAGGTGCGGGTGATCGGCGAATACGAAGCCCCCGAGTGGGAGGTGATCCCCCCGCCCCCGTAGGAGCCTGCTACGCAGGCGATTGCCCTGTAGGAGCGCGCGATCGCCTGCGTAGCAGGCTCCTACAGGTGCGGGCTTCCACACTTGACTAACGGGAGTCACTTCCGGAGACTGCCCACTCTATCAAGCGACTGATTTTTATAGGGGTTTTAACCCCGTCGCACCCCCGGACCGTAGCCCCCATGCCCCCCAAAAAACCGAAAGATTCGCCCCGACGCCGGCAGTACCTCCCGGCCGAGCAACGCCGCAAACTGATCCTGGAGGCGGCGAGGGAGGTCTTCGCCCGCTCCGGGCTGAAGGGGGCACGCACCCGCGAGCTCGCCCAGGCCGCGGGGATCAACCAGGCCACGCTGTTCGATCACTTCAAGAGCAAGGAAGACCTGTTCATGGCCGCGGTGATCGAGCCGCTGGCGACCCTGCTGGAGGGGGCGACGGAGCGCTCCGAGGCTTACCGCAACGCGCCATCGGCGGAAATCCTGGCGGAGCAGCTCCAGCGGGGAATGCAGGACCGCCTGAGCAACACCATCGAGATGTTTCCACTGCTCTGCCAGGCGCTGTTTTCCGACCAGGCGGTTGGTACCAGGCTCTATGCCGAAAAGATCGAGCCCCTGCTGGAGGCCCAGGCGTCAATCATGCAGGGGCTGCTGGACGACTCCGTCGATCCCGGGTTCCTGCAACTGGCCAGCTTCGGCATCTTTTTCGCCATTGCGATGGACCAGGCGATGACCGGGAAGCAGGTCGACCTGGCACAGACCTCACAGCAGATCACCGGGCTGCTGTTGCACGGCTGCTCCCCGCGGCGCTGACGCCCGCGCCCTCCTCCCGGGGATTCACCCCGCCGCGCGGCCCACTACAGCATTCCGATGTAACGCAGGTCCGCCACGTATTTGGCAATCATCGCGGACGTCAGGCCGGGAATGTCGCTGCCGTTTGCCCTGACGGCCCCCGCAAATCGCGCGGTCGGCAGCTGCGCACCCATCTGCGCCTGCTGGGGATGCGCGTAGGGGCTCACCAGCGCGAGCAGCGATTGCTGCTGCTGCTCCTCCGACAGCGCGTGCATGGCGGTCCTGAAGTGGCGGAACCACTCATCGTAGCTGTCCAGGCGCTGTATATCGCAGCCGGCCTCGATCATCCAGTCGACAAACTCGTCGAGTCCCGCACCCTGCTCGCCGGGGTTGGACAGGTTGTAGCTGGCGTAGCCACTGCCTGCCGCCCCGCCGATCCGGGTGATCGCCTCCGCCAGGAAATCCACCGCGAAGCCCTCGTAACGCCCGGCGGGGCGCCCGCCCGACAGGTCCTCGGCATAGAATGTGGCGGGGGCTACGCCGGTCACCGCCAGGCTGTAGAGCAGGCGGGTGAACATGTCGGGCACGTTGAGCTGGCCCCGGTAGTGACTGTGAGCCAGGATCATGCCGGGCCGGAACACGGCGACCGGGAGGCCGAACTGCTCGTGGGCCTCGCGCAGCAGCACCTCGCCGGCCCATTTGCTGAGGTTGTAGCCGTTGGCGTAGCCCTCGCCGATCTCGCCGGCCGGCGCCTGCAGGCGGATGTCGCCCTCCTCGTCGACCGTGTGGTTTTTGCACAGGATGCTGACGCCCAGCGTGGATACGTAGTTGAAACGCTTCAGCCGGCCGGTGATCGCCAGGCGGACCAGCTCCGCGGTGCCGTTGACGTTGGCGGGAAACAACTGGTTGTAGGGCAGCCGGTGATTCACGTGCGCGCCGCAGTGCACGATCAGGTCCACGCTGCCGGCGAGCCGGTTCCAGGTCGCGTCATCCAGCCCCAGACCGGGCGCGCCCAGGTCGCCGGCGATGACCTCCAGGTGCTGCTGTGCCAGGGCATTGAAGTGTTCCAGCAGTTCGGGGTCGGTAGCCAGGGACTGCTCCACCCTCTGGCGGGCCTGGACGGCCTCCGCGCCGCGGGCAACCAGGACCAGCTTGCCGCCGGTCGCCGACAGGCGCTCCAGCCACGACAGCGCCAGGAACCGGCCGAGGAAGCCGGTCGCCCCGGTCAGCAGCACGGTGTTGACCTCGCCCGCGGGCGGCGGCAGCGCAGCAGCCGCTTGCAGGACGTCCGCGCCGATGAACTTGTCGAGCGTGAAGTCCGACGCTTTCACGGTGGTCGCGTCCTTGCCGTGCACGCTGGCGAATGTCGCCCGCCTGCCAGTGGCCTTCAGCTCGCGGTCGATGGTCTCCACGACCTGCTGCAGGTTGCCGGCGGGGTTGATGATCACGCCAACCGGCACCTCTACCGCGAATATATCCTCCAGCAGCTTGGACAGCTCCAGTGCCGAGAGCGAATCACCGCCGAGCTCGGCGAACCTGCACTCCAGGTCGACCTCCTCGGGCGCGATACCGAGGATTGCGCAGAGCGCGCGAGTGACCGCCTCCACCCTCGGCATCCCGGCGCCCGAGAGGCGCAGTATCCTCAGCTCGTCCACCTGCTCCTGGGCGAGCCTGTCGTACAGGGCCTCCAGGTCCTGCGCGTAACGGCTCTTGAGGTTGGGGCGCTGGTGCTTGCCCACCTCGGTCAGCAGCGTGTTCTTCAGGCTGAAGGGCTCCGTTTCGACAATGAAATCCCGGGGAATCTCGTAGCCGTTCAGTTCCTCGGTTTCCGCCACCCGCTGCAGGGCGCCGCGCAGCGCCGCCTTCACGTTATCGGCGCCGGCGCCGTCGGCCCCCAGCTGCGCGGCCAGCGCCTCGCTGGGCACGATCACCGCCAGCAGGTAGGCCCGCTCGCTGGTGCCGTAAATGTAGATCTGGCGGATTTCCTGGGCGTGTGAGTAGAGCGCCTCGAGCTTGGCGACCGCGACGAATTCCCCCTGGGACAGTTTCTGCACATTGTTTCGCCGGTCGAGATACACCAGGTGGTCTGGGCCGAGTTCGGCCATCACGTCACCGGTCCTGAAGTAGCCGTCCGCGGTGAACTTTTCCGCGTTGAGTTCGGGCTGCTTGTAGTAGCCGGGGATAAACAGGCTGGACTTCACCAGTAGTTCGCCCCGCGGGTGCGGCCTGTCCGTGTTGAAATAGCCCAGCTCCGGAACGTCATCCAGTTTGTAATCGATCACCGGCGGGCGCTGGATTTTCCAGTCGACCAGCACGGTGCCACCGGCGATCTCGGTAGAGGAGTAACCGATGGACATGTGCAGGCCGAGCATGGATTCCATGAATTCATAGGTGGCAGGCGCCAGCGACGCCGAGCCGCAACCGACGGAAACGAGGCGCCCGCCCAGGGTTTTCTCGCGCATTTCCGTCCTGATTTCCTCGCCGACGGCCGCGGGATCGGCTCCGCCGGCGACACGGCGGTCAACCTCGCCCAGGTAGCGGTGATAGAACAGTTCGCACACCCGGGGCACCAGCGACGCCATCGTCGGCCGGGCCAGGGAGAAGTCCTCGAACAGCGTGGACAGGTCGGCTTTCGGCGAGCAGAAGCTGGTGCCGCCGTTGGCCAGCGTCAACACCATGTAGCCGTGGCCCACGAGGTGGGCCATGGGCATGAAGCTCAGGGTCATGGTGGGGGTGGGAAAGCTGGCGAGCCAGGTAGTCTTCGATAGCGACTGGGGAAACATCGCGCCCTTGGGGGTGCCGGTGCTGCCCGAGGTATAAAACAGCGCTGCCAGGGGGTCCTCACCCTGCGCGGGGATGTACAGCGGCGCTTCTTCCAGCGCGGCGCCCGCCTCGACCAGCGCCGCGAGGGTTTCCACGACGCTGCCGCAGCCGGCACCGGCCAGCCGTTCGCGCGCGTTTGCCAGGCGCTCGCGCTGGTCGTCGTCGCGCTCGTCGTACTCGATGACGCTGACCAGTTGCGGGGCGTGGCCGCCCAGCACCGCTTCGATGGCCGCGTCGAGATAGTCGATGCTGGTCACCAGCACCCGGGGCTCGGTCTCCGCCATGATGTCGACGTGATTGCGCACCGGCGCGCTGGTTTGCAGCGGCACGTAGGTCGCGCCGAGGCGAATGCAGGCGAGGATCGCCTTGGCATAGTCCGGGCTGGTGAAGCCGAGAATGCAGACGAAATCGCCGCTGCCGAGCGCATACCGTTCATCGCGGTGCCAGGCGGCCGCGACCGCGCCACCCTGGCGCCACAGCTCGCGGTAGGAAACGGTATCGAAACGCGGCAGCAGCTCCAGCCGCTGCCGGCCGCTCGCCGGGTCTTTTACCAGTTCTCGCGCGCGCCACCCCAGTGCGGGGCGGTCGGCATAGCCTTCCATGATGGCCTGCACGATTTCGGCCAGGCACAGTCCGGGGCGGGTCTTCGCCCGGGTCACCTCTTCCAGCGGGAAGGCGGCGGCGAGCTGCGGGTCATTGGCCGCCATTGCCATCGCGGCCTTGATCATCTGTTGTTTGACGTCGCTGTCCAGGTCGGTGCTTGAAGCCATGGGAGGGTCTCCTGCCGCCCGTGTCGCCGCGGGCAGTTCGCTGTGAGGGTAGGTCGATGCAAGCTTTATGGTTTTGGAATGCCCGCCATCATATAAAGCCCCACAATCAAAAACAACCAAATGGTTGGTTGTTTTTGATTGTGGGGCACCCCGGCCTGCCAGCGCCGGGAGTTCCAGACAAAAAAAGGGGCCTCAGGGGCCCCTTTTTTACGGATCGCCTGCGTAGCAGGCTCCTACGCCGGTAGAGTTATCAGCGCTTGAAGAAGGCGCCGACCAGTTGCTTGGCCTCCGGGGTCACCACCAGCGAGCACAGGCCGCGGGTTTCCACCACCAGCGCGGTGTCGAAATCCAGGCGCACGGCGGTTACCGCGCAATCGAGGATTTTTGCCGGCGCCGGCCACTTGCCCTGGGTCTTCTTGTAGAGCATCGGCGGCGCCATCTGGATCAGCTGCGCCACCGCCGGGGATTTGGCGTTGCCGCCGGGGATCTTGAAGCCTTTCACGTCCCAGGGCTTGGTGGCGGCGGACTCGTCGCCCTTGTGCTCCAGTATCCATGCCTTCGCCCGCGGCACCAGCTCCTCGGTGCTGCCGACGGTCTCGTCGATCAGGCCGGCTTCCAGCGCCTGCGCCGGGGTCAGGCGGGTGCCTTCCAGCAGGTAGGGCAGCGCTTTTTCCAGGCCCAGCATACTCACCATGCGCACCACGCCGCCGGCGCCGGGCAGCAGGCCCAGGCCGACTTCGGGCAGGCCGAGGGCGACGCTGTCGTCGTTCCAGGCGATGCGGTAGTTGCAGGCCAGGCAGACCTCGAAGCCACCGCCCAGGGCGGCGCCATTGATCGCCGCGACCACCGGCACCGGTAGTTTTTCCAGCGCGCGGAAGTCCGCCTTCATGCCTTCGATCAAGTCGAAGAAGCCCTGGATAGCGTCCTTTTCCACGCCCAGGATCTCGTTGAGATCGGCGCCGGCGAAAAACGTCTTCTTGGCCGAGGCGATGACCACGCCGGTGAGGCCCTCTTCCGCCTGCAGTTTCGCGACGGCGTCCTTCATGGCCGCGCGGTACTGGGCGGACATGGAATTGACCTTGCCGTCCAGGTCCATGGTGATGGTGACGATACCGTCGGCGTCTTTTTCGTAGCTGAATCCGCTCATTTCAATAACTCCTCGTCCTGCCGGCTCACACGCGCTCGATGATGGTGGAGATGCCCATGCCGCCGCCCACGCAGAGCGAGATCATGGCGCGCTTGAGATTGCGGCGCTCCAGTTCGTCCAGCATGGTGCCCACCAGCATGCCGCCGGTGGCGCCCAGCGGGTGGCCCATGGCGATGGCGCCGCCGTTGACATTGGTGATCTCGTGGTCGATGCCCAGGTCCTGCATGTAGCGCAGGCCGACGGAGGCGAAGGCCTCGTTGATCTCCCACAGGTCGATGTCCTTCTTCTCCAGGCCGGCGACCTTCAGGCACTTCTCCGCCGCCGGGCCGGGGCCGGTGAGCATGATGATCGGGTCGGTGGAGAGCACCGCGGTGGCGACGACGCGCCCGCGCGGGGTGAGGCCGAGATCCTTGCCGGCCTTCTCGGAGCCGATCAGCACCGCGGAGGAGCCGTCGACGATGCCCGAGGAGTTGCCCGGGGTGTGCACGTGGTCCACCTTTTCCAGTTGCGTGTACTTGGAGAGGATCATGTCGTCGAAGCCCAGCGCGCCGAGCTGCTCGAAGGAGGCGCGCAGGCCGGCCAGGGTTTCCACGGTGGTGCCGGGCTTGATGAAGTCGTCTTTCTCCAGGATGACCAGGCCGTTCTCGTCCAGTACGGGAACCACGGACTTGTCGAAGTAGCCGTTGTCGCGGGCATGGGCCGCACGGCGCTGGGATTCCACGGCGAAAGTGTCGACATCCTCGCGGCTCCACCCGCCGAGGGTGGCGATGGTGTCCGCGCCGATGCCCTGGGGCACGAACTTGGTCTTCAGGCAGAAGCCGGGGTCGTTGCCGAAGGCGCCGCCGTTGGAGCCGATGGGCTCGCGCGACATGCACTCGACGCCGCCGGCGACGATCAGGTCCGCCCAGCCGGCCAGCACCTTGGCGGCGGCGGAGTTGACGGCCTCGAGGCCGGAGGCGCAGAAGCGGTCGAGCTGCACGCCGGGCACGGACTCGTCCCAGTCGGCGTTCTGCACGATGAGCTTGGCGATATCAGAGCCCTGCTCGCCGGTGGGGGTGACGCAGCCCATGATCACGTCGTCGACGTAGGCGGTGTCGAGGTTGTGGCGCTGTTGCAGCGCGCGCAGCACGCCGGCGCCGAGGTCTACCGGCTTGACTTCATGCAGGCTGCCGCCCGCCTTGCCCTTGCTGCGCGGCGTGCGCACGGCGTCGTAAATATATGCGGTGTCGTTCATCGGGAGTCCCTACAGCTGTCTGAGGAGGCCGACATAATGCGGCAGCGCAGCTACCGGGACAATGATGATTGCGTCATGAAAAATTGACCGTAGCGCCCAGCACCACCGCCCCGTGACGCTGGCGATCAACCTGTAGGAGCCTGCTACGCAGGCGATCGCGCGCAGCGCGCTCCTACGCAGGCGATCGGACGTAGGAGCCTGCTACGCAGGCGATCGCGCGCAGAGCGCGCTCCTACGTAGGCGATCGGACGTAGGAGCCTGCTACGCAGGCGATCAGACGTAGGAGCCTGCTACGCAGGCGATCGCGCGTGTAACGCGCTCCTACAGACTCGGCACCAGCACCCCAGCGCCGGTAAAGCGGCCCTCCCGCAAATCGTCCAGCGCCTCGTTGGCTCGCTCCAGCGGGTAGCGAGTCACCGTGGTCTCGATGGGAATCTGCGCCGCCAGCGGCAGGAACTCCTCGCCGTCGCGGCGGGTGAGGTTGGCGATGGAGAGCACCTCGCGCTCGCCCCAGAGGATCGAGTAGGGGAAGGACGGGATGTCGCTCATGTGGATGCCCGCGCACACTACCCGGGCGCCGCGGCGCACGGCGCGCAGGGCCTGCGGCACCAGCTCGCCCGCGGGCGCGAAGATGATCGCGCCTTCCAGCGGCTCCGGCGGGAGCATGCCGGAGTCCCCCGCCCACTCTGCGCCCAGTTGCAGCGCGAAGCGCTGGGCCTCGACGTCGCCCTCGCGGCTGAAGGCGAACACCCGCTGGCCGCGGTGGCGCGCCAGCTGGATCAGGATGTGCGCTGCGGCGCCAAAGCCGTAGAAACCGATGCTGCCGCAGTCCTGCACCGGGCGCCAGGAGCGGTAGCCGATCAGGCCGGCGCAGAGCAGCGGCGCCGCCTGCACGTCGTCGAAGCCCGCGGGAATGGGAAAACAGTAACGGGCATCGGCCACGGTGTACTCGGCGAAACCGCCGTTGATCTGGTAGCCGGTATAGCGCGCCTCGTCGCAGAGGTTCTCGCGCTCGCGCTCGCAGTACCAGCAGTGGCCACAGCTGCCGCCCAGCCAGGGCACGCCGATGCGCTGGCCGATCCCGAATCCGTCCACACCTTCGCCCAGGCCGGTCACCTCCCCGACGATCTGGTGCCCGGGCACCAGCGGCAGCGCCGGCTCGGTGAGGTCGCCATCGACCACGTGCAGGTCGGTGCGGCAGATGCCGCAGGCGGTGACGCGCAGCTGTACCTGCCCGGGCGCCGGCTGCGGTACGGGCAGGTCGCGCAGCACCAGGGGCTGTCCGGGCGCCTCGAACACCATTGCTCGCAAGGGTAAATTCCTCCGCAGTCGAATCCTGCAGGTGAAAGTAATCCCCGCGCACTGCAGGCGTCAATCGCGTCGCGCCCAGCTATCCTTGTAGGAGCCCGCTACGCGGGCGATCGTGCACTGTAGGAGCCTGCTACGCAGGCGATCGCCCGCGTAGCGGGCTCCTACAGCCAGTTCGGGCCGCACAACACGGCAACCCACAGCGAGGACACTGCCATGGCAGTCAAACCGATCCCCGACGGTTACCACGCCGTCACCCCCTATCTCTGCATCAGCGGCGCGGCAAAGGCGCTGGATTTCTACCGGGATGCCTTCGGCGCGGTCGAGCGCTTCCGGCTGGAAATGCCGGGCGGCGACATCGGCCATGCGGAGCTGCAGATCGGCGACTCGGTATTGATGCTCGCAGAGGCCTGCGAGGAATCCTCGGCCAGTGCACCGGATGCGCTGGGCGGGACCACGGTCAGCATTCATCTGTACGTGGAGGATGTAGACGCCCTCTTCGCCCGGGCACTCGCCGCCGGCGCCAGCGAAATACGCCCGCCCGGCGACCAGTTCTACGGCGATCGCACCGGCATGTTGCGCGACCCCTTCGGTCACGTCTGGGCTCTGGCCACGCACACGGAAGATCTCAGCGAAGCCGAGATTGGCGAGCGCCTGCAGGCGATGATGCCCGCGCAACCGGCCTGAATAGCGCGCCCGGCACCATCGCCCGCTTAACCGGGAGCAGCCGCCTGCAGCCGTATACCTGACCGGGTAGTCAAGTTTTTGTGGTACAGCCCTTGCATGCACAACCGGCAAAAGCAGGTGGAGTCCCATAGCATGACCGAGCAGACCACAATTCGCGACGGCCGTTGGCGGGGCCGGCACAGCGCCAAGGACACCCTGCGCCAGCGCGTCTGGAGCGCGCTGGAGAGCGGGGGATACGCTATAGGCAACCCGTTCAGCGCCATTCCGGACTTCGTCGGCGCCGACCGGGCGGCAGCCCGCCTCGCCGAACTGCCCTTCTGGCGCGACGCCGTCATCGTCAAGTGCAACCCCGACCGCGGCCAGGCCTGGGTGCGACTGCAGGCACTAAAAGAGGGCAAGCGGGTGTACACCCCGGTGCCCGAACTCACCGCCGACTTTCCCTTCATCCACCTGGACCCGGCCGCGCTGGACGAGCGCGGCATCGCCTACGAGGACGTGATGTACTCCGCCGGCGCGCTGCAACACGGCGAGCGGGTGGAATTCGAGCAGATGGCGCCGATGGATATCTGCGTGGTCGGCTGCGTGGCGGTGAGCCCCGCCGGCGGGCGCACCGGCAAGGGCGCCGGTTTCGCCGACCTCGAGATGGGCATCTTCCGCGAACTGCAGATCATGCCGCCCGGCACCCCGGTGGTGACGACGGTGCACGAGGCACAGGTAGTGGCCGACCGCGAGATCGTGATGCAGCCCCACGATACGCCGCTGGACTGGATCGTCACCCCCCAGCGCAGCATCGAAACCCACTCGCCCTACCCGCGCCCGGGCGAGCTGGACTGGAATGCCGTGCAGGAGGACCAGTTCCGCGCAATCCCCTTCCTCAGCGCGCTGCGCGCGAGGCTGTCGGCCTGAACACGGTAAGCGGCGAGCGCCACGCCGAGCTGCCGGCGCGGGAGCTGAAGTTCATCATCCTGCTCACGCTGTTCGTGGCCTGCATGAGCTTCATCAACGTGGTCAGCGCCAAGCTGTGGACGGTGGGCGGGCTGACCATCTCCGGCGGCATCATGGCCTACTGGCTGACCTTCCCGGTCACCGACGTGGTCGGCGAGGTGTTCGGCCGGCGCCGCGCGCAGCTGGTGGTGTGGCTGGGTTTCGCCGCCAACCTGCTGATCCTGGGCATGTCCCAGCTCGCTGTCGCCCTGCCGCCCTCGCCCATCTACCAGGACCAGGGCGCTTTCAGCACGGTGCTGGGCGCGGTGCCGCTGATCGTGGTCGCCTCGCTGGCCGCCTACCTGGTCGCCCAGACCCACGATGTCTGGGCCTTCGAGTTCTGGCGCCGCAGGACCGGCGGCCGCCACCTGTGGCTGCGCAACAACCTCTCCACCGTGGGCTCGCAGCTGCTGGATTCCCTGGTGTTCAACGGCATCGCCTTCTGGCTGTTCGCGGAGCAGCGCATGGCGCCCTCGGAGTTCCTCGCCATGACCCTGGGCTACTGGGCCTTCAAGGTCGGCATTGCCATCTGCGACACGCCGGTAGTCTACGCGCTGGTGTACTGGCTGGAGCCGGAGCGCAAAAATGCCCGCCGTGGCGCCGGCAACTGATCCGCACGAGGTCCCGCCCCCGGCCATTGCGACTATACTTGCGCAGCGACGACCAAGGGACAACCGGGGCTCCAGACATGCCAGGCAAAATCCTCCGACACGCGGCGCTGGCCTGTCTCGCCGCGCTCTCCCTCAGCGGCTGCGGCAAGGCCGAACAACAGGCGGCTACCGCCGGCAAAGCCGATAGCGCGCCCGCCCCGGTGATCGCCGCAGAACCCGGCGACACCAAATCCGCGGGTCTCGACACCGCCGCGGATACGATCTACACCGGCGGCACCATCCTCACCATCGACGACGCCGCGCCGCGCGCGCAGGCGGTCGCAGTGCGCGACGGGCGCATCGTGGCGGTGGGTGGCGATGCCGACATGGACGCCCTGCGCGGGCCGGGCACGCGGACCCGGGACCTGGACGGCAAGACCCTGCTGCCCGGCTTCGTCGACAGCCACGGCCACGTCATGCTGGGCGGCCTGCAGGCGCTCTCCGCCAACCTGCTGGCGCCGCCGGACGGCGAGGTGACCGACATCGACTCCCTGTTGCAGACCCTGCGCGACTGGGCGGGCAGGAATGCGGAGACCGTGAAGAAGGTCGACCTGATCGTGGGTTTCGGCTACGACCAGTCGCAACTCGCCGAACTGCGCCACCCGACCCGCGAGGACCTCGACAAGGTCTCCACCGAGGTGCCGATCCTGATCGTCCACCAGTCCGGCCACCTCGCCGCGGTGAACTCGAAAGCGCTGGATAAAATGCGCTACGACGCGAGCACGCCGGACCCCGCGGGCGGCGTCATCCGGCGATCGGAGAACGGCGAGCCCAACGGAGTCCTGGAGGAAACCGCCTTCTTCCTCGGCGGCGCCAGACTGCTGTCCGGCATCGGCCAGGAAGGCCTGCTGGCCTTCGCCCGGGCCGGCGCGGGCCTGTGGGCGAGCTATGGCTACACTACCGCGCAGGAGGGCCGGGCCACCCCCGGCGTCCTCGAGGGCGCAATGGCGGCGGGCCGCGCCGGCCTGTTCAGGATCGACGTGGTGGTCTACCCCGACGTACTGGTCGACCGCGACATCATCCTCAAGAGCGCCTCGCCCACCTACACCGACCACGTGCGCGTCGGCGGCGCAAAGCTCACCATCGACGGCTCGCCCCAGGGCTTCACCGCGCTGCGCGACCGCCCCTACTACGACCCGGTCGGCGACTATCCGCCGGGCTACAAGGGCTACGCGGCGGCCGACATGGCCCAGGTGGTGGATGCCATCGACTGGGCCTTCGCCAACCACATCCAGATTCTCACCCACGCCAACGGCGAGGGCGCCTCGGACATGCTGATCGCCGCCATCGACGCCGCCACCCGCAAATACGGCCCGGCGGACCGCCGCCCGGTGCTGATCCACGGCCAGTTCCTGCGCGAGGACCAGGTCGATTCGATCGAGCGCCTGGACGTCTTCCCCTCGCTGTTCCCGATGCACACCTTCTACTGGGGCGACTGGCACCGCGACCACACGGTCGGGCCGGTAAACGCAGACAATATCTCGCCCACCGGCTGGGTCGTACAGCGCGGCATGAAATTCGGCACCCACCACGACGCGCCGGTGGCCCTGCCGGACAGCATGCGTGTGCTGGCCGCCACGGTCACCCGGCGCACCCGCTCCGGCGACATCCTCGGCCCGGCGCAGCGCGTGGACGTGATGACCGCGCTCAAGGCGATGACGATCTGGCCCGCCTACCAGCACTTCGAGGAGCGCGACAAGGGCTCCATCGAAGTGGGCAAGCTGGCGGACTTCGTCGTGCTGTCGGGCGACCCCACCGCCATCGATCCGGAGAAACTGGCGACATTGCGGGTGCTGACCACTATCAAGGGTGACGAGGTCGTCTACAGCGCGCCGGGCAGTGAGCACCCGACGGGCTTCCAGGGCAGCTTTCCCCCGGGGGCCAGGCTGGCGCCGGGATACCCGCTGCTGGAGACCTACGAGACCTCGATCGCACAGGAAGAAAGCCGATAACCCGCGGCGGCGCACAACAGCAACCGATGTAATGCAGTGGAAACATGACCCCCGGAATCAACCTCGCCCGACAGCGTAAAGTCGCACACCAGGTACACGAGTACAGCCACGATCCCGCCAGCGAATCCTACGGGCTGGAGGCGGCGGAAAAACTGGGGGTCGCGCCGGAGCGGGTGTTCAAGACCCTGGTGGTCAGCCTGGACGGCCGCGAGCTCGCCGTCGGCGTGGTGCCGGTCGCGCAGAAACTCAACATGAAGCTGATGGCGCGCAGCCTCGGCGCAAAGAAGGCGGCGATGGCCGAGAGTGCGGCGGTGGAGCGCTCCACCGGCTATGTGCTCGGCGGGGTCAGCCCGCTGGGCCAGAAGAAACGCCTGCGCACGGTGATCGACAGCTCGGCCCAGGGCCAGCAAACTATCCTGGTCAGCGCCGGACGCCGCGGGCTGGAGATCGAACTGGCGCCCGGGGATTTGTGCGCGCTGGTGGGCGGCAGCTTCTCGCCGCTGTGCCAATAGAAGAATCCGCAACCACAGGAGATAACGACATGCCCTACCCGATTGCCGGTTCCTGCCAGTGCGGCGGAGTCAGGTACCGCCTGCTCGCGCCACCGATGAAAGTGGTCGCCTGCCACTGCCGGGAATGCCAGAAGCTCTCCACCAGCGCATTCTCGATCACCGCGCTGGTCGCCACCGGCGACATCGAGTTCGAGGGCGAACTGGCCCACTGGGAGCGCAGCTCCGACAGCGGCAATACCAACGCCGCGAAGTTCTGCCCGACCTGCGGCAACCGCATCTACCACTTCAACCCGGCGGACCCGGAGCGTATCAAGCTGAAGCCCTCCACGCTGGACGACACCAGCATCATCCAGCCCACCGCCCATATCTGGGTGAGCCAGAAGCAGGACTGGTACGAGATTCCCGAGGGCGTCGAGGTTCACGAGCGCCAATGATGCGCGTGCAGGTCAGGAACCCGCGATGAAACGCATCGGCGTCTTTACCTCGGGCGGCGACGCACCCGGCATGAACGCCTGCATCCGCGCGGTGGTCAAGACCGGGCTCGAGGCCGGGGTCGAAGTGCTCGGCATCCGCTACGGCTACAACGGCATGATCGCCGGCGACATCGAGGTCATCGAGCCCTTCGCGGTAAGCAATATCCTGCAGCGCGGCGGCACCATCCTGAAGACGGCGCGCTCGCCCGGCTTCATGCAGCCCGAGGGCCGCGCGCAGGCCTGGGCGCACCTTCATCGTTGGGGCATCGAGGGCCTGGTGGCGATCGGCGGCGACGGCACGTTCACCGGGGCGGACATCTTCCAGCGGGAACACGATATGCCGATCATCGGCGTCCCGGGCACCATCGACAACGACCTGTACGGCTGCGATTACACCATCGGCTTCGACACCGCGGTCAACACCGCGCTGGAGGCCATCGACAAGGTGCGGGATACCGCCAATTCCCAGGACCGCGTGTTTTTCGTCGAGGTCATGGGCCGCCACTCGGGGCACATCGCCCTGCACAGCGGCATCGGCGGCGGCGCCGAGTTCATCATCATCCCGGAGACTGCGCCCACACTGGAACAGCTGGTCGCGGCACTGCACCGGGGGCGCGACCACCAGCGCACCTCGTTCATCGTCATCGTGGCGGAGGGCGGGCCGCTGGGGGATGCCCACCAGATAGCCGCCCGGGTCGGGCCCCAGGTACCGCACCTGGAGATCCGGGTATCCACCCTGGGTCACGTGCAGCGCGGCGGTTCGCCCTCGTCGACGGACCGGGTGCTGGCATCCCGGCTGGGCGCGGCCGCGGTCGACGGCCTGCTGGGCGGCGAGCGCAACAGCATGGTCGGGGTGGTCGACAATCGCATCACCTTTACCGACTTCCACCGGGCCATCAACACCCCCAGGCCGGTCGACCCCGAACTGCTGGCGCTGGTCGAGCGCTTGAGCAGTTGAGCGCTTGCTGGGACCATGGGTGACGAGTTCACCTGAGCAGGGAGATCACATGCCGCGCAGCCCCGGACCAAGAGCCCACGGACGCCTGTTTGCCCACTGGCTGACAATCGCCTGTCTCGCCCTGTTGCTCGGCGCCTGCAGTTCCCTGCCGTCGCTGGACCAACGGGTGCCAAGCTACGCGATCACCGATACCGCCGACACCGCGCTGGGCAGGGAACTGCAACCGCTACTCGAGGCCCACCCCGGACTCTCGGGGTTCCACACCCTGCTGGATGGTGAAAGCGCCTTCCTCGCCCGGCTGCGGCTGGTCGCGGCGGCGCAGAAGAGCATCGATGCCCAGTACTACATCTGGCACCGGGACCTGACCGGCGGCGTGCTGGTGGGACAGTTGCTGGCGGCGGCGGACCGCGGCGTGCGGGTGCGCCTGCTGCTCGACGACCTGGACACCGCGGGCAAGGACGAGGCCCTGCGCACGCTGGACAGCCACCCCAACATCGAGGTGCGGGTGTTCAACCCCTTCGCCAACCGCGGCGCACGCCCGGTGGACTTCGTCGCCGACACCGCACGGGTCAACCGGCGCATGCACAACAAGACCCTGACGGTGGACAACCAGGCCAGCATCTTCGGCGGCCGCAATATCGGCGACGAGTATTTCCAGGCGGGTGAAGAAGTCGGCTTCGGCGACCTGGACGCACTGGCCATCGGTCCCATCGCCGGCGAGATCTCCAGCCAGTTCGACCTCTACTGGAACAGCCGCTGGGCCTACCCCATCAACGCGTTCGACTGGCCACAAGCGCTGCCCGCCGGGGCGCTGGACGCGCAGCGCAAACAGGCCAGCGATTACATGGCGGAGGCGGTCAATACGCATTACGCGGGTGTGCTGAAGCAGTTCGAGCTGGCCACGGTGGACTCCATCGCCGACATCGACTACGTCTGGTCGCAGTGGCTGCTGGCCTACGACCAGCCGGAAAAGGTCGAGGCTACCGAGATCAGCGAGGAAACCCACCTGGCGCCCAAGCTGCGCCAGGCCGCGGACCGCACCCAACACGACCTGATCATCGTCTCGCCCTACTTCGTGCCCGGCGACGAGCTGACCGAGTACTTCAGCTCCATGGTCGAGCGCGGCGTGCGCGTGCGCATCCTGACCAACTCCCTGCAGGCCAACGACGTCTCGCTGGTCCACGCCGGCTACATGCGCTACCGCGAGGCTTTGGTGCGCGGCGGCGTCGAGCTGTACGAGTTTCGCGCTCACGCCGAGCGGGTGGAAAAATCGAAACGCTCGCGCATCGGCGCATCGAAGTCCAGCCTGCACGCGAAGTTTTTCGACTTCGACAAGACCTACCTGTTTGTCGGCTCGTTCAACCTGGACGGGCGCTCCGCCGCCCTCAACACCGAGCTCGGCGCCTGGTTCCGGAGCCCGGATGAGGCCGCAGAGCTGTCGGACAGCTTCGACGACTGGATCCTGAAGGTGGCCTACAGGGTGAAACTGGATGCGCGGGGAGACCTGGAGTGGGAGACGCTGGACCAGGGCCAGCTGCGCATCGAGCACCACGAGCCGGACACCACCTGGTGGAAGCGGTTCAGTACGCGGGTGCTGTCCTGGATCGTCCCCGAATCGCAATTGTAGGAGCCTGCTACGCAGGCGATCGCGCGCGGAGCGCGCTCCCACAGATTGGGCGATCGCCTGCATAGCAGGCTCCTACAGGCGAAATATCGAAACTTGGGCAATACTTGCACCACCCGAACAACCCGTAGAGGCCCTATGTCCACCATCGAATACCCGGTGAAAACCCGGGAGATGCACAGCCACCACTTCGATTCCACGATCTGGAACGATTTCAACTTCCGCGACGACGACATCGTCATCGCCACCTACGGCAAGTCCGGCACCACCTGGACGCAGCAGATCGTCGCGCAGCTGCTGTTCGACGGCGCCGAGGGGCTGGAGGTCGGCGCCATGTCGCCGTGGCTGGACTTGCGGGTACCACCCAAGGCCATCAAGCTGCCGGAGGTAGAGGCGCAGACGCACCGGCGCTTCATCAAGACGCACCTGCCGGTGGACGCGCTGGTGTTCTCGCCGCGTGCACGCTACATCTACGTGGGCCGCGACGGGCGCGACGTGCTGTGGAGCCTGTACAACCACCACGCCACCGCCAACGCCGACTGGTACGCGGCGATCAACGACACGCCCGGCCGCGTCGGCCCGCCCATCGAACCGCCCAAGGCGGATATCGTAGAGTACTTCGAGGACTGGCTGGACCGGGAGGGCTACCCCTTCTGGCCGTTCTGGGAGAACGTGCGCAGTTGGTGGGCGATTCGCGAGCTGCCCAACGTGCTGCTCGTGCACTTCGCCGACCTCAAGGCGGACATGGAAGGCGAGATCCGGCGTATCGCCGACTTCCTCGACGTGCAGGTGAGCCCGGACGGCTGGGAGCGGGTACTACAGCACTGCAGCTTCGACTACATGAAGGCGAACGCCGCACAGAGTGCGCCGCTGGGCGGTGTGCTGTGGGAGGGCGGCGCCCGGAGCTTCATTCACAAGGGTGTGAACGGGCGCTGGCGGGACATGTTGCCGGCGGAGGATATCGCCCGCTACGAACAGCGCGCGCTGGATGAGCTCGGCGAGGAGTGCGCGCGCTGGCTGGCGGAGGGTAGCTTGTAGGAGCCTGCTACGCAGGCGATCGCCCGCATAGCGGGCTCCTACAACCGCGATCGGCTGCGTAGCAGGCTCCTACCGGGCTGCATCGGCTGCACAGCCGGCGTAAACCGGAGTCATGTCGAGCCGGCCTCCCAACTCTTCCAGCCGATCCTCGATAATCTGCAGGTAAGGCTGCAGGCAACCGATGCTGGACTGGTACATCAGGAGTGCCGCGTCCCCGTCGGATTTCTGCATCTCGGCCACCTCGGCCAACAAGCGCTGGACCTGCTTCAGCAGCGTATCGATGGTCATGGCCAGCCAGATATCGTTGTCGATCCACTTGTCGATGAAATCGTGCAGGCGGGAAAAGGCCCGCTTGAGCGGCGGGTAACCGGTGCCCACCTCGCGCAGTTTGCGAAACTGCAGGTATTTCTCGTAGGTGTACTCCGCGTTGACCCGCGGCTCGCTCAGCGCCGCCTGGTAGATGCGTTCATAGGCTTCACGGGTTGGCGCAAATTCGTCCTGAAACGCCTCTGCGCTGGACAGTTCCACCAGTGGCGAGAGCGTGCGGGTGACGACGCCGTAGGAATTGAGCACATCGAACAGCAGGCTGTCGTAGTGGCGGATGAAGTCGCTGGCGCCCAGTTCTTCGCGCAGTATGCGATCCATTCCCTCGAGTTCCGAGATGGTCGCCCCGATCGTTGCGAGACCCTTGGTTATGTTGAACTCGATGCCCATCCGGGCCTCCCCTGGTAACAGTTGCTGGCCCCGGAGAGGATTGCAAAAATCGAACCGGCTCAGGGCGCGGGGATTTCCTCATCGCCGACCAGGCGGCCCGCGGTGTCGAAACTCAACCTGCGTCCCTCTTCGTCGACGGAAAAAATCTCCGCCCAGAGCAACTGGTTATCGTCGCCGTAGCCATAGCGATGGGCGAGTTCAACGTCACCATATACCCGCTTGTGAATCAGCTCGATACGCCCGTGATCGTCGAGATTGACGCCAAAATACGTATTCCTGTTTTCGATGTCCTCAGCGCCCAGGGGGCTGACGAGATTCAGCGGCAGGGCCGCGCCGGAGTAGCTTAGATAATACTGGTCGTACTGCATGGCATGGCCCACAAGGTGTTTTTCCGATCGAGTTCACGAGGCTTTTTAGCACAGGGTTCTCGCCGAAAACAGCACGGGCAGTTTGCGACATCCGCACAGGAATTTGTGTGATTGCCGACAATTACCTGCCCTCGAAACCCGTGATTACCCTGCAAACCCCGCATTTCTACGTGGCCTGCAATTTGCAATCCGCTAACGGCACGAGGTCTCCACACACCCGGAGGTAAAGATGTCAGCGATGTTCAGGGTCACGCCACTCACGGATGGCTACTACCAGTTCCACCTGTTCAGCGGCAGGGGTGAAATGCTGCTGACCAGCCAGGAGTTCTCCGACCGGGAAACCGCGGAGCAGGCGATACAGGACGTGCGCGTCGGCTCGCTGATGAGCCAGCAGATCGCCAAGGCGAAGACGCCGGGAGGGGATTTCTTCTTCCTGGTCAAGGACCCGGGCGGGGAAGTCATCGCCCGTAGCGAACTGTTCGGCAACGAAATGAACTTCGACAACGCCCTGCACAATTTCCGCGACAACGCCTGCGTGGCCGAGATCGCCTACACCGGATAAACACCATCAAGGAGTCTGACCCCTTGAAATCCAACCACCTGCAAGAGAGCCATTCATGTCCATCGAAAACATCACCGCATTTTCCACCAAAGCCAAAGCAGACCAGGCGCTGGGCGAGCAGTTGAAGTCCTGCCAGAAACTCAAGGAAATGTTCGCGCTCGCCGCAGAGCACGGATTCAACTTCGACGAGGACAGCCTGTACCCGCCGAACGAACCGCAGTTCACCGAAGAGCAGTTGTCGGAGCGGCTGGCAAAAGCGCTGCTGCGGGCATAGGCCCGCCGGTGCAGGAGGTACTCGCCCCGGCAGCGGCGGCGCTCACCGCCCAGCTGCCCGCGCCGATAGTCGCCCGGCGCAGCATCCGGCGCCCGCCGTTCCTGCTGCACAGCCAGTTTCTCGAGCGGGATGCCGCCGCGGCGATATTCCGGCAACTGCTGGAGGAGCAGCGCTGGCCCGAAAATCACTACGAGGTCTTCGGCCGGCGCTTCACCCTGCCGCGCCTGCAGGCCTGGCACGCCGACGCAGGCATCGTCTACAGCTACAGCGACAACCTGTTGCAGGCGCGGCCCTGGATCGCCTCGGTGTCGCTGGGCACACAGCGAGATTCCGCTTCCGGCGCAAGGACGATCCGCAGGCAAACGGCGCTATGGAACTGCCCGGAGGCAGCCTGCTGCTGATGCAACCTGCGTTCCAGCATGACTGGCAGCACAGTGTCCCGCCCACCGGCACTCGCGGCGGCAGGATCAACCTCACCTTCCGGCGTGTTTTTCCAGCCCCCTGAATACGCTGCAGCGCTCGAACACTTCCAGCGAGGGCGCAACACCCTTGTAGTGGCAGTATTTCGCTACCAGCTTGGTCAATCCCTTGATGTCACGACCGCTGGCCTGGGGGAATACATCCGCCAGGGTCTCAACCAGCCCCGGCTGCACCGGCAGGTCGAACTGCTCGGTCATCACCCGCCAGATCCGGCGCCGGTCCGCGCGGTCCGGGGGCGAATACCGGATCACCGCGATACAGCGCGACACGATGGCCTCGTCGATGTCGTCGGTGCGGTTGGTGGTGAGGAACAGCAGGCCGTTGAAGTACTCCAGCACCCGCAGGAAAACGCCGACCACCGCGTTCGCGGCCAGGTTGTCGTCGCGGCGCTTGATGTAGACATCCGCCTCGTCGATCAGCATAACCGCCCCCCAGCGCTGGGCGCGGGTCAGGGTGTCCTTGAGCGCCTTCTCCATCTCGGCGACGTTCAGGCCCAGCTGGCCGGAGTGCACGCGGTACAGCGGCCGGTTGATGATTTCCGCGTACACTTCGGCGGTCAGCGTCTTGCCCACGCCCGCCGGCCCGCAGCACAGCACGGTGGTCCCGCCGGACTTGCCTTCGACGATATCGTCCATCAGCACGTCCATTTCCGCCGTGAGGATATCGATGAGGTCCGTCTGCTCCGGCGGCAGGACCAGCTTCTGCTTCAGCTCCGGCAGGTATTCGTAGGGCTCTATGTCGTCCACGTGCACCCAGAGGTGGTGGTGCAGCTCCAGGTGGAACAGCAGGATGTAGCCGTGCACCGGCAGGCGGGTGAACAGGCCGTCGGGGATTTCCCCCGACAGATTCTCTGCGGCGCGTTCGACCTTTTCATCGTAGCTGGTACTGCGGCCCGCCTTGCGCAGGTACTTGCCGAGGATGTTGCCGGTGGCGTCCATGGCCAGCGCGCGGTCGCTGAGAATCTCCTCGTCGTTGACCAGCCGCGCCGGGCTGCCGCTGGAGGACAGGATCACCCGGCTCTTGCGCGACCAGTCGGTATTGCGGTGCGAGGCGCTCGGGTCCTCGGCGTAGATGCCGGTGCCGCGCCCGGAAAACTGCCGTCCATAGTCGGCGCGCCAGGCGAAGAAGCGCTCCGTCGAACGCTCGTAGGCATCCACCAGTTCCGCGGTCTCCTTGAAGTACCCGGCGTCGGCGAACACCTGTGCGACGGTCCTGCCGGCGATATCCCGCTCGCGAATGATCATCGTCTGGTTGACGATCTTCGCCATCGCGTTGGCCTGTAGCTCGATCAGGATACGCCCGGTCTCCTCCTCGCCGGGGGGCGTGAAATCGATGCGCGAGACCAGGAAGGCGATCGGCTTGCCCGTGGTATTGGCCTGGAACAGCCAGCCGTGGATGGCGTCCCGCAGCAGGTACTCGGTGATGCCCGCCACCAGGTGTTCCAGCTCACCCTCCTGGTAGACCCGCAGGTCCGCGCCCAGCGCCTGCCGCAGGGTGGACAGTTGCGCCGCGCGCCCGCGCATACCGGCGCCGGCCTCGCGGTACAGGTCGCAGAGGAAACCCAGTTGGGGAAGCGAGAGCTGGCTGCTGGGTATCTCCGCCCGGTTGCCGAACTTCAGCTGCTCGGTATAGGGCGACATTTCCGGGTAATGCTCCGCCATCGCCTCGACGAAATTGCGCTCGACCAGCAGTTTCATGCTGTGCTGCCCTCCTCGGCCAGAAAAACTCGTACCTGGCAGTTGAGCAAGATACGGGCCGGAGAAGCGCATTCAGGCAGGCTGTATTAATTCTATATTTATCAGCTAGTTAAGAAGGAAGGGCGAGACTGCGGCCGGAACATCGCATGTCGGTTTGCCGACAAAGCCGGGGGCTGCCTGTAGGAGCGCGCTCTGCGCGCGATCGCCTGTAGGAGCCCGCTACGCGGGCGATCGCCTGCGTAGCAGGCTCCTACGGGTGAAGCATCGCCCGCGAACCGAGTATGCGGGTGACGTATCGCCCGCGAACCGAGTATGCGGGTGACGTATCGCCCGCGCACCGAGTGTGCGGGTGAAGTATCGCCCGCAAACCGGGTGTCCGGTGTGGTATCGCCCGCGGAGCGGGCGAATGGTGGGGTCAGGACGCGCGGCTCAGCCGCACTTGGAATCGCCGCAGTTGAGGCAGGTGAGGCAGCCATCCATCATGATTGCCGCCTTCACGCTGCACTTCTTGCACAGTTCCGCGGTGGCCGGGAACTCGCCGCCGGCGCCGTCGTCGCCGGTACGCTCTGTGTACTGGGCTTTCTTCTCATCCAGGATCTTCTGCTGGTGCTCGGACAGGCCGGGCTTTTCCAGCAGGCCGATGTTCTGCAGGTGATCCTCGATCACCCAGCCGATCTCCGCCACCAGCGAGGGCATGAAGCGCCCGCCGGACTTGAAGTAACCGCCCTGCGGGTCGAACACCGCCTTCAGTTCCTCCACCAGGAAGGTGCAATCGCCGCCCTTGCGGAACACGGCCGAGACCACGCGGGTAAGCGCGACGATCCACTGGAAGTGGTCCATGTTCTTCGAGTTGATGAAGATCTCGAAGGGCCGGCGCAACTCGTGGTCGGTGCCCGGGTTAAGGATGATGTCGTTGATCGTCACGTACAGGGCGTGGTCCGACAGCGGCGTCTTGATCTTGTAGGTGGCGCCGTCCAGGGCCTCGGGGCGCGAGACCTTCTCGTGCATCTGCACGATGTTGCTCTGCTGCTCCCGCTCCTGGTCTTCCTTGGACTTGACCTGGAAACCGACGATCTTCTGGTCGATTTTCTTGCTCATTGAATGCTTCCTCACCGAGGCCTGCCGGCCTCAAAACTTGCCGTAATAACCTTCTTTCAGCGCGTCGAACAGGTTCGCCGCGGTGTGCATCTCGCCGTCGTACTCGACCATGTCGTTGCCCTTGAACTCCACCTTGGAGCCGTCTTCCAGCTTGAATACGTAGCGGGTGTTCTCGAGGTCCTGCTCCTTCACCAGCACGCCCTGGAACGCCTCCGGGTTGAAGCGGAAGGTGGTGCAGCCCTTCAGCCCGCTCTGGGCGGCGTACAGGTAGGTGTCCTTGAAATCCTGGTAGTCGAAATCCGTCGGCACGTTCACTGTCTTGGAGATCGACGAGTCGACCCACTTCTGCGCCGCGGCCTGCACGTCAACATGCTGCTTCGGCGTCACCGTATCCGCGGCGATGAAGTACTCCGGCAGCGCCCTGGTAGCGTCGTCGGTAAACGGCAGCGCCTCGGGGTTGACCAGTTGGCGGTAGGCGAGGAGTTCGTAGGAGAACACGTCGACCTTCTCCTTGGTCTTCTTGCCGGTGCGGATCACGTTGCGGCTGTAGTGGTGGGCGAAGCTGGGCTCGATACCGTTGCTGGCATTGTTGGCCATGGACAGCGAGATGGTGCCGGTGGGCGCGATCGACGAGTGGTGGGTAAAGCGGCCGCCCTCGCGGGTCAGCGCGTCCACCAGCTCCGGTTCTTCCTTCGCCAGCGCCTGCATGTAGCGGCTGTACTTGCCGTGCAGCACCCGCCCGGGCAGTTTGTCGCCCGACTTGATACCGTCTGCGGCCATCTCCGGGCGGCGGCGCAACATGTCGCCGGTCACCTCGAATTCCTCGGCCATGATCGGCGCGGCGCCTTTCTCGCGCGCCAGTTCCAGGCCGACCTTCCAGCCGGACACGGCCATCTCCCGGCTCACGCGCTCGGTAAACTCCAGCGAATCCTGCTCGCCGTACTTCATGCGCAGCATCGCCATGGTGGAGCCGAGGCCGAGGAAGCCCATGCCGTGGCGGCGCTTGCGGGTGATCTCGCCGCGCTGCTGTTCCAGCGGCAGGCCGTTGATCTCGACCACGTTGTCCAGCATGCGGGTGAACACCGCGACCACTTCGCGGTACTCCTCCCAGTCGAAGTGGGCGTCGGTGGTGAACGGCTCGCGCACGAAGCGGGTGAGGTTCACCGAGCCGAGCAGGCAGCTGCCGTAGGGGGGCAGCGGCTGTTCGCCGCATGGATTCGTAGCGCGGATATCCTCGCAGAACCAGTTGTTGTTCTTCTCGTTGACCTCGTCGATCAGGATGAAGCCCGGCTCGGCGTAGTCGTAGGTGGAGCTCATGATGGCGTTCCACAGCTTCACCGCGCGGATGCGCTCGTAGACCTTGCAGGCCACGCGCCCCTGGGCGTCGGTAACGTAGCCCTCGGTGACCGGGAAGGGCCGCCAGAGGATCTCGATTTCGGGGTCCGCCTCGGCGTGCTCGAACTCCTTCGTGGTGAGCGGGAAGGACAGCGGCCACTCGCCGTTCTCGCGCACCGCGCGGATGAAGTCCTCGGTGATCAGCAGCGACAGGTTGAACTGGCGCAGGCGGCCGTCCTCGCGCTTGGCCTTGACGAACTCGAACACGTCCGGGTGGTGCACGTCGAAGGTCGCCATCTGCGCGCCGCGGCGGCCGCCGGCGGAGGAGACGGTGAAACACATCTTGTCGAAGATATCCATGAAGGACAGCGGGCCGGAGGTGTAGGCGCCGGCGCCGGTGACGAAGGCGCCCTTGGGTCGCAGCGTGGAGAACTCGTAGCCGATGCCGCAGCCGGCCTTGAGGGTCAGCCCCGCCTCCAGGTTGCGCTGCAGGATACCCTCCATGGAATCCGGCACGGTGCCGGACACGGTGCAGTTGATGGTGGATGTCGACGGTTTGTGCTCCTGCGCGCCGGCGTTCGAGACGATGCGCCCGGCGGGAATCGCGCCGCGCTGCAGGGCCCAGATAAAGCGCTGCTCCCACTCCTGGCGCACGGCCTCGTCCTCCACCTGCGCCAGTGCCCTGGCGACACGCGCATAGGTGGCGTCGATATCCCGGTCGACCGGGTTACCCTGGGCGTCCTTCAGGCGGTACTTGCTGTCCCAGATATCCAGGGAGGCGCTCTGGAGAGCGATAGTGGTGTGATTGCCGCGCAGGGCGCCGCTTTTCTTGGCTGCAGATTCCAATATTTTCCCCTTTACAACGGACGTCACTGCCTCGATATGGCCGCGCAGCTTGTTTGAGTTGGTCGGATATTTATACCTACATATCGACACTCAGGCAATGCCGGGCACAATATCTAGTATAACATTTATCTCCTGCTGCCGTGCCCCGGGCTGGCACATCGCAGCTTCGGCGCACCGATTGGTGGCACCAGCGCGGTGCAATCGCCCCGAGATAAGCCACCGCAACCACAGCCCGGCAGCAAGCAAATTCCCCATGTCATTGTTTTTTATGCAATTTCTATCCATGGCATAGTTCCTGCTATAACAAAACCAAGGCGAGCGAGGGCTCGCTGGTTTTCTGCAAACTTGGTACTTCAATACGGGCAAAGGCGCCCTCCCCCCGCCACCTTTGGGGGGAGGGCTTTTTTTTGCGCGCTTGAAAGGGGGGAAGATGGCGCTGGCAAGGACAGCGACGGGCCATTCTTCAACGATTGCCGCGGCGGCACGGGCACTGCTGCCGCCGGCGATTGTCGGGGCCGGTCCGGCCGGTGAGCGGACTGTGCGGGAAGTGCGCCGCCACCGGCCGGGGAAAACCGGGATGGTTTTGCCGCGACTCGCGCCGTTACACCTATACTCGGAGTTGGCCGCAGCAGCGCGCCACTCCCCAACCGCCACCCAACGCACGAGGACGACTGCATGGCTCCGGAAGAAATCGCACTGGTTAAAGACAGCTGGGCCAGGGTTGTCCCGATCTCCGAGGCGGCTGCCGAACTGTTCTACAACAAACTGTTCGAGCTCAACCCCGGCTACCGGGAACTGTTCAAGGGCGACATGCGCAGCCAGGGCAAGAAACTGATGACCATGATCAACACCGCGGTCGGCTCGCTGGACGACCTCGAGGCGGTAGTACCCGCGGTGCAGGCCCTGGGCCAGCGGCATGTCGGCTACGGTGTGAAGGACGAGGATTACGGCACAGTGGCGACCGCGCTGCTGTGGACCCTGGGACAGGGCCTCGGCGATGCATTCACCCCCGAGGTGGAAGCGGCCTGGACTACCACCTACACCACCCTGGCCGGGGTAATGATCGAAGCCGGCAACAACGCCGCCCCGTAGGAGCCTGCTACGCAGGCGCTCACCAGGTGGCGACCCCCTGCCTGGCGGGCTCCTGCGAATCGCGATCGCCTGCATAGCAGGCTCCTACAGCACGACCATCGCCTGCGTAGCTGTCTCCTGCATGGCAGGAAGCGCAGCGCTGGGCCGATTGGCTATTCGCGGTTTTCTCCAGCTTTCGCTTAGCCTGACCTCTGCTACAGGATTAACATGTCTGCCTCGGGCAACCGGGTACAACAAGTACAGGGACGCCAGGCCGCAAGCGGCCAGCGCCCGGCAGATAGGGAGATCAGCCAATGCTCATCAGCAATATCGAAGTCATCCCCGGCAAGCGCGTGGTGCGCCACCTGGGACTGGTGCAGGGCAGCACCGTGCGCGCCAAGCACGCCGGCCGCGACATCATGGCCAGCTTCAAGAATTTCGTCGGCGGCGAACTGGAAAGTTACACGCAGTTGCTGCAGGAATCCCGCGACCAGGCGGTGGAGCGCATGCTGGAGCAGGCCCGGGTGATCGGCGCCAACGGGGTGATCAATGTGCGCTTTTCCACATCCTCCATCGCCGCCGGCGCCGCGGAAATTCTCGCCTACGGCACCGCCGTGGAACTGGCGGAGCAGTAGCCGTGAGCGCGCTGGTCCAACTGGGGATATTCCTCGCCCTGTTGCTGCTGGGCTTTCTCGCCGGCCGCTACGCCGAATCCCGCCATTACCGGAGCATCCGCGAGCGTGAGGATACGCTGCGCGAACTGCTGGTGCTGGGCGAGCGCTTCCCGCCGGCGGGCATGCTCGGCCACGAGAGCACCATGGTCAGCGGCAACGTCGTGATCTCCGTCGACTACTTCAAGACCGTCGTGGCCGGCCTGCGGAATCTCGTCGGCGGCCGCATCAACGCCTATGAATCCCTGCTCGACCGCGCCCGCCGCGAGGCGATCCTGCGCATGCAGCAGCAGGCGCAGGACCTGGGCGCCGAAGCGGTCATCAACCTGAAGTTCGAGACAGCCAGGGTGTCGGGCAACGCCGCGCAGGGCATCGGCTCGGTGGAAGTCCTCGCCTACGGCACCGCGCTGATTCCCTCCGCCACGCGGGCATGACGCTTCCGCGGGGGAATCCGCGAATCCCGGAGGGCATCAACGCTCGGGACGAGCACCCGGTGAAGGAGTTCCTGCTGCTGGCTGCCGGGGTCAGCGCGGCGGTGGCGGCGGCGGTGTTCGCGCTGAGCCTGGCGCTGCATCTACTGGCGCCCTACATTCCCTTCACCTGGGAGGCCGGGGCCATGCCATCGGCGCTGCAGGGCCTGGCGGAAAACGACGAGCCCGGCACGGCGGATGTGCAGGCGGCCGTGGCCGCTCTCGGCAAGGCGCTGGTCGCCAGCAGCCTCGAAGTGCCGATCGACGGTGAGCCGGCTGCCGGGCGGGTGCCGCCAGGCTACTTCCATTTTGCGCTGGTGCGCATGGACACACCCAACGCCTTCGCCACGCTGGGGGCCAACATCGCCGTCACCGACGCGCTGCTGGGCAAGCTGGAAACGGAAAACGGCCTGGCGATGGTGCTCGCGCACGAGATCGCCCATGTGCAACTGCGCCACCCGATCGAGGCGGCCAGCCGCGGCGTGGTATTGCAGGTGGTGCTCGCCGCGGTGTTCGGCCGGGATACCGGCAGCCTGTGGAGCGGGAGCCTGAGCGCCGGGGGGGTGTTCACCATGCTCAGTTTCAACCGCAGCATGGAGCTGGCGGCGGACCGGCGCGCACTGCAGATCCTGCGCGCCCACTACGGCCACCTGGCCGGCGCGGACGAGTTCTTCCGCAGGATGCAGGCCGAGGATGATCGGTCCGCGTGGCTGGAGTTCGCCAACACACACCCGGCGACGGCGCGGCGCATCCAGCTGATCCGCGAGGCCATGGCCGCCGACGGCCCCGGCGCCAAAACCACCCCGCTGACCCTCCCGTAGGAGCGCCCCCTGCGCGCGATTGCAGCGCTGTCGTAGGAGCCTGCTACGCAGGCGATCGCCTGCGTAGCAGGCTCCTACAACAGCGCGAGGGCGATGATGGCCACGGCCGCAAGGCCAAAGGTGATACACAGGCCGTAGCTGAAATACAGGAACAGCGATTTCCAGAACGCCCCGCCCCAGCCGGAGCCATAGGCGCGGCGCAGTGCCAGCGGCAGGTAGGCCAGCGCCCAGATAGACAGGTAGCCACTGGCGCTGGGCAGCGCGTGCTCCAGGCCGATTTCCACCAGGTACAGCAGGTAGATAAACGCGTGGTAGTGCAGCCCGAAGACCAGGTGCTGCAGGTAGTGAAAGCCGGAGAACAGGTACATCCACTGCACCAGCATCGCGAACAGGGGCAGCAGCACGAACATCATCTGCGGCGCGTAATTGAGCATGGACTCCACCATGCGCCTGGGGTCCTGCTTGACCTTCTCGGTATTGCCCTCCAGGCGGGCCTCCAGTCGCCTGGCCCAGGCCGGGCCGTCCTCGCCGGCGATATTGAAGTGCACCTCGCCGTTGTCGTTGGGGTCCTGCAACTCGCCGTCCTGCGCCTTCTGCACCAGCTTTTTCAGCTCTTCCTTGTTCGGCGCATCCTCCAGCGCCTTTTCCAGCTGCTCCGGCTCGACGTACACGCCATCCGAGTTGACCGTGACCGGGCCGTCCTTGAATCCGGTGGCCGTCAGCGAAAAGCTCAGGAACAGCAAAAAACTGAATATGAGGTACAGCCGCAGCGGCGGCAGGTAGCGCGCCCGCCGACCCGCAAAGAACTCGGCGCTGAGGAAGCCCGGCCGGAACACCAGCGGAAACAGCGTGCGCCAGAAACGCGAATCGATATCGATGAGGTCGCCGGCGAGATCCCGGGCGAGATCGATGAAGCGCTCGTCCGCGCGGCCCTCGCGCTGGCCGCAATCGCAGCAGTACTCGCCGTGCAAACGCGCGCCGCAGTTGCGGCAATTGCGCAGAACTTCCTCCATTTCCCCTCCCCGGCGGCGCGCTCGCGTATACACTGCGCCGCGGCCCGCGCTACCATAGCAGTGTAACAGCGCCCGCATAGCAGAACTGAACAGTGAAACTGTCGAAATTTGGCGAAAAATTCGCCGGCGACTCCGGAATCGTCGAACTGATGGACGATCTCGGCAGTGCCCTCAATGAAAACCCGGACATGATTTTCATGGGCGGCGGCAACCCGGGACGGGTCACCGAGATGGAAGCCGTGTTCCGCAGCCGGCTGGAGGTTATCCTCGAGGACCCGGCGCGGCGCCACAGCCTGTTCGGCGTGTACCAGTCGCCCCAGGGCGACCGCGATTTCCGCCGCAGCCTCGCCGCCTTCCTGCGCGCGCAGCACGGCTGGCCGGTCACGGAGGCCAACATCGCGGTCAGCAACGGCAGCCAGTCCGCATTTTTCCTGCTGTTCAACATGCTCGCAGGGGACATGCCCGGCGGCGGCAGGCGCGCCATACACCTGCCGCTGGCGCCGGAATACATCGGCTACCGCGACACCGGCCTGTCCGAGGGGCTGTTCACCGCCACCCGCCCGAGCATCGAGCTGCTGGACGACAACCAGTTCAAGTACCACGTCGACTTCGGCCAGTTACAGCCCGGGCCGGATACCGCGGCGCTGTGCGTTTCACGTCCCACCAACCCGACAGGCAACGTGCTGACCGACGAGGAGATTGCCCATCTCGACGCCATCGCCCGCGCCCACAATATTCCGCTGATCATCGACGGCGCCTACGGCCAGCCCTTCCCGGACATCGTGTTCAGCCCGGCGCGGCCGCACTGGAACGAAAACACCATCCTCGCGCTCAGCCTGTCGAAACTGGGCCTGCCCGGCGTGCGCACCGGTATCCTGGTCGCCCGCGAGGAGGTGATCGACGCCTTCACCAATGCCAACACCATCGCCAGCCTCGCCTGCGGTACGCTGGGACCGCTGCTGGCCAGCGAGCTGCTCGAGCGCGGCGAGATACTGCCGCTGTGCCGCGAGCATGTCGCGCCCTTCTACCGGGAGCGCGCGCAGCAGGCCGTGCAGTGGTGCGGCGAAGCCTTCGCCGGCCTGCCCTGGCGGGTGCACAAGCCCGAGGGCGCGATCTTCCTCTGGCTGTGGTTCGAGGGCCTGCCGATCAGCAGCCAGGCGCTGTACCAGCGGCTGAAGAAGCGCGGCGTGCTGGTGGTGCCAGGACACAATTTCTTTGTCGGCCTGGAGGACGAGTGGCCGCATCGCCACGAATGCCTGCGCGTGTCCTACGCTACTGACAGCGAACGCGTACGCGCGGGCATCGCGCTGATCGCCGAGGAAGTCCGGCTGGCCTACAGCGAGGGCTGAGCGGCGCCCGGCCGAACCCACCGCCCGCACGAAGGTCGAAACCCCGCCACACACCGCGTACCGGGAAGGAGAAACCATGCTGCGCAAACTGCTGATCATTCTCGCCGTTCCGGTTTTACTGGTCGTCGTCCTCGCGCTGCTGCTGCCATTGTTCATCGATGAAAAGCAGCTGCTCGAAGTGGCCACCGAGCAGGTCAGGGAAAAAACCGGCGCCACCCTCGAAGTCAACGGCGACATGAGCATCGCCCTGCTGCCCCACCCGGCGCTGTCGCTGGGCGACGTATCGCTGCAGATGCCGGAGGAAACCGAGCCCGGCCTGCGCGCCCGCAAGCTCGCCATCGGCGTGCGCCTGCTGCCCCTGCTGGCCAAACGGGTGGATGTCTCGCGTATCGACCTGGACGGCGTGCAGGTGAATATCGTGACCGCGCCCGCGCCCGCGCCGCTGGATACCACCAAACTCAGCGACGCCGAACTCAAAGCGTTCTACCAGCGCCGCCGCGAGGCCATCAGGCAGGCGGGCAAGTCCGCCGGCGCCGCCGAAGCGCTGGCCATCCCGCTGGCGCTGAACGTCGGCAAGCTGACCATCGCCGATTCGCAGGTGACGGTGGGCGAAGCCGGCAGCGCGAAGACCACGACGGTGCAGATCGTCGACCTGCAGGCCAGTGACCTCAACCTGCAGGGCCGCGCGGTGCCCCTGCAGGCGCAGCTGAAGATACCCGGCGAGCGGCCCATGACCCTGGTGCTCGAAGGCCGGTTCACCGTCGACAAGGACGACCAGACCCTGGGCATCGAGAAGCTCGCCGCCACCATCGAGGGCGCCCTGCCGCAGGCGCTGCAACTGCAGGTCTCGGGTACCGCGCAGCTGCAGGAACAGATTGCGGACCTGGCGCTCAGCGCAACCACCGGCGACGCGAAGGCCGAGGGCAAGCTGCGCTACGCCAGCTTCGAAAGCCCGCAGGTCGACGCCAACCTGCACCTGAACAGGTTCACCCCCGCCCTGCTCGCACTCGCCGGCCCCGGCGCCGCGGCGGAATCAGGGGATGGCACCGCGGAGGCGGAAGCCGGCGACACCCCGCTGCCGCTCGACGCCCTGCGCGTCATGGACACCCGCGCGCGGCTGCAGATCGACGAAGTGGACTGGGACGGCCACAAGGTGCACAACCTGAAAACCCTGCTGCGGGTGGTCGACGGCTACGCCGGCCTGCCCACGGTCACCGGCGAGGTCCACGGCGGGGCCCTGGACATGCAGGCGAATATCAACGCCAAGGCCAGCACCGCCATGGTGAACGCGCAGGGCTCGCTGACCAACGTCAACATCGATGCGGCCCTGCGCGCCTCCGGCGTGCAGCCGGTACTCAGCGGCCGCGCCACCCTGGACTGGAAACTCCACGGCGAGGGCAATACCAGCAACGCGATCACCCGCACCCTGCGCGGCCCCATCCACCTGACCACCGAGAACGCCGTGCTCACCGCCGTGGGCGTGGAGCAGACCCTGTGCAAGGCGGTGGCGCTGGTCAACCGCGAGCGCCTCAGCAACAGCCTGCCGGACACCAGCGCATTCCAGCAGCTGCAGGCCACGGTCAACCTCGGCCAGGGCCGCGCACGGCTGCAGCCGCTCACCGCGCAACTGGCGGACGTGGGCCTGACCGGCGAGGGCCAGATGGATCTCCTGAGCCTGGATTTCGACGCTACATTCAACGCCCGCCTGCGCCAGAGCCTCGCCAAACTCGATCCCGCCTGCCGTGTCGACGAACGCCTCACCAGCATCGACTGGCCGGTGCAGTGCCAGGGCAATGTCAGCGGCGAGCCGAAAAAGTGGTGCTCGCTGGAAACAGACAATATTCTCAGGGACCTGACCGAGGGCGAACTGAAGCAAAAGGCGAAGAAGAAACTGGGCAATGCGCTGGACAAACTGTTCGGCAATTGAGGGCGATCACCCGCCCGGGATGCAACCGCGGAGAGAAGCATGGGCAGAGGCAGTGAGGAACACGGACACCCTTCAGGCACACCCATTCCGGACGATTACAGCACCCTGCCACTGGAACAACTGCGCGCGGCGCTGGACTGCGGCGCCGACGGCCTGGCCGGTGACGAGGCGCGGCGCCGGCTGGCCCAGTACGGCCCCAACGAGCTGGAGGAAAAACAGCGCAGCGCCTGGCTGAAATTCCTCGGTTATTTCTGGGGCCCCATCCCCTGGATGATCGAGATCGCCATGCTGCTCTCGGCGCTGTCCCACCACTGGCCGGACTTCGGCATCATCGCGGTGTTATTGCTGGCCAATGCCGTGGTCGGCTTCTGGGAGGAACACCAGGCGGGCAACGCCATCGCCGCGCTGAAGGAAAAGCTGGCGATCTCCGCGCTGGCGCGGCGCGACGGGCAGTGGGCCGAGGTGCCGGCGCGCGAGCTGGTGCCGGGGGACGTCATCCACCTGCGCCTGGGCGACATCATACCGGCGGACGCGCGCCTGCTGGAGGGCGACCCCATCGAGGTGGACCAGTCCGCCCTCACCGGCGAGTCCCTGCCGGTCACCCACGCCTCCAATGACGCGGTTTACTCCGGCGCCATCGTGCGCACCGGCGAGATCGACGCGCTGGTCTACGCCACCGGCGGCGACACCTACTTCGGCCACACCGCGCAACTGGTGCAGGAGGGGCAGCCCACCAGTCACTTCCAGCGCGCGGTGTTGCGCATCGGCAACTTCCTCATCCTGCTGGCGCTGGCGCTGGTCACCCTGATCGTGCTGGTCGCCCTGTTCCGCGGCGACCGCTTGCTGGTGACCGTGCAGTTCGCGCTGGTGCTGACGGTGGCAGCGATTCCCGTGGCCATGCCGACCATTCTCTCGGTGACCATGGCGGTGGGCGCGCGGCTGCTGGCCAGCAAGCAGGCCATCGTGACGCGGCTGGCGGCCATCGAGGAACTGGCCGGCGTGGACATCCTGTGCTCCGACAAGACCGGCACGCTGACCCGCAACCAGCTCACGCTGGGCGAGCCCTTCTGCGTGGAGGGCATTTCCACGGAGCAACTGATTCGCGACGCCGCGCTGGCCTCGCGCGCCGGCAACAAGGACAGCATCGACCGCGCTGTGCTGGGCGCCCTGCCGGACGCTCAGGCGCTGCAGCCCTTCAAGGTATTGCATTTCCAGCCCTTCGACCCGGTGCACAAGCGCACCGAGTCCAGCATCGAGGCCGCCGATGGCAGCCGCTTCAAGGTGAGCAAGGGCGCGCCGCAGGTCATCCTGGAACTGTGCTCGGATGCGGATGACGTGGTGAACGCCGTGGACGCCGCCGTCGACGGCTTCGCCGCCAGGGGCTTTCGCTCGCTCGCCGTGGCGCGCAGCGACGCCGGGGGCCACTGGCGCTTCGAGGGCGTGCTGCCGCTGTTCGACCCGCCGCGGGAAGAAGCGGCCGAGACCATCGCCGCCGCCCGCGCCATGGGCGTGAAGATCAAGATGGTCACCGGCGACGCCATGGCCATCGCCCGGGAGACCGCCGGCGAACTCGGCCTGGGCTCCAACATCCTCAACACCAGCGCCTTCGGCCAGTCCGGCGGCCCGGCGACGGGCTCGCTGGGCGAATCGGTGGAAGCCGCGGACGGCTACGCGCAGGTCTACCCCGAGCACAAGTTCCGCATCATCGAGTCCCTGCAGAAACGCGGCCACATCGTCGGCATGACCGGCGACGGGGTCAACGACGCGCCTGCGCTGAAGCGCGCGGACTGCGGTATCGCAGTCTCCGGCGCCACCGACGCGGCGCGGGCGGCGGCGGACATGGTGCTGACCACCCCGGGCCTGTCGGTGATCGTCGACGCCATCCGCGAGAGCCGCAATATCTTCCAGCGCATGAACAGCTACGCCATCTACCGCATCACCGAGACCCTGCGCGTGCTGCTGTTCATCACCGCCTCCATCCTGGTGTTCAACTTCTACCCGGTCACCGCGGTGATGATCGTCATGCTGGCCCTGCTCAACGACGGCGCCATCCTGTCCATCGCCTACGACAACGTGAAATCCCGCGACGAGCCCGAGGCCTGGAACATGCCGGTGGTGCTGGGCATCGCCTCGGTGCTGGGGATCGTCGGCCCGGTGGCGGCCTTCGTCCTGTTCTACATCGGCGACCGCGTCTACCAGCTGGACCGCGACCACCTGCAGACCCTGATGTACCTGCTGCTCTCGGTGGCCGGCCACCTCACCATCTTCCTCACCCGCACACGCGGGCCGTTCTGGTCGATCCGGCCGGCGCCCATCCTGTTGATTGCCGTGGTCGGCACGCAGGTTCTCGCCACGCTGATCGCGGTCTACGGTGTCTTCATGCACCCGCTGGGCTGGGGCTGGGCGGCCTTCGTCTGGCTGTACGCCCTCGCGTGGTTCCTCATCAGCGACCGCATCAAGCTCTTCGCCTACCGTCTCCTCGACCCCGCCGTCGACCCCGTCCTCGGCCGCACCCCGTAGGAGCCCGCTACGCGGGCGATCCCGCGCCCCGCTCCGTGCGCTCGTCCTGGTCTTTGGCTCGGGACTTCGAGGGCGCCGGCAGACGCGGAAACGACTGCCCCCCGAGTGCTCAGAACCCCATTCGCTTCGAGTTCGCGCTTCGGTGTAGCCGGCAGACGCGGAGACCACTATCCCCCGAGTGCTCGGAAAACCACTCGCTTCGGGGGATAGTGGTCTCCGCGCCCGCCTCCATCGAGCGCTGGCCTGGCATCACCGGCGCGGGGCTCGTGGTGCACTGAAGGTCGCCCAACCCCGTTACGACAGATGCTCAGAAGTGCTCGATAGAGGCGGCGTTGGGAGCAACAAGCCCCCAGCGCGAGTGGGGTTCCGAGCGCAGGGGGCTTGTTGCTCCCGGCGCCGCCGGCCAGTCAGAGCTCCAAACCGACCACCCACCGTACCGGGAGGCTCACGCAGCCCGCAAAGCCCGCCCCAGCGGCCGCGTGCCGAGCACCTCGGTGACCGCCCCGTCGCGCCAGACCGCCTCGCCGTTGATGAAGGTGTGGGTGACCACGCCGTCCGAGCGGCTCAGCATCTGCCTGTGCTCGAACAGCGGCCGGTATTCGAGGACGCGGCTGGCATTGTCGTCCCAGCCCGCCAGCGCCACCGGGTCGACCATGACGATATCCGCCTGCGCCCCGATCTCCAGGCTGCCGACATCCAGCCCGAAGAACTCCGCAGGCTCGCGGGTCAGCCGGCGCACCATGGTCGCCACCGTCTTCAGCGACTCCCGCTGCGCCAGCTTCAGCGAATTCAGGTTGGAATCGAAGAACGCCATGTTGGTGATGTGCGCGCCGGAATCGTTGAAGCCCGGCAGGGTGTGGCGGTGCAGCAGCAGTTCCAGGGTCTGCGTCGAGTCGGTGTTGGCGACGTCCACCCAGTAGCGGAAGCCCTTGTCGTACTCGCGCATCAGGTGGAGCATGAAGCCGGCGTCGTCCTGCACCGGGTTGGGGAAGCGTTCGAAGGCCTCGCGCTCGGCGGCGGAGCGGGCCTGGCCGCGGCCGCCGCGCTGGAAGTAGCACAGGCGCTGGTAGACCGCCTGCAGGGTTTCGCCCTCCCAGTCCGCCACCGGGGCGCCGTCGAAGTGCATCATGTCGAGGTCGCGCGGCACCAGTTTGTCCGGCAGGCCCAGGCGGGTGCGCAGGCTGGCGAGGTCGCCGTTGCCGCGGCCGTGGCGCCACTCGGTGCGGAACTGCTCGATGAAGGCGGGATCGTCCAGCAGCGCGCGGCGTCCCGCCGCATCCTCGTACTCCTTCGCGATCAGCCGGCTGGCGGCCGGCAGTTCCTCGTACAGCGGGCTGACGATACCGTCGGACCAGACGCGGAAGTTGGTGCCCAGCGCCTGGAAGTGGATATTGCCGCGGAACAGCCAGCTGTTCATCAGCGCGGCGAAGCCCAGGAACAGGTTCACGGCGCGCGGCGCCAGCGCGAAGCGGATGGCGGACAGCGCCGAGGTCTTCAGCGGCTTGCCAAACAGCCGGCCGCTGGTGAGCGCGAAGTACATGAAGGCCTTGGGCCGGTTTTCCAGGATCGGCGTGGTCTGCCACACCCGGCCGCGCTCGCGCACCTTGCGCAACAGGCGTTTCAGCTCGCCGAATCCGGCGAACTGCGAGGGGATGCGGCGATCCTTGTGCGGGTCGTTGGCGAGGTAGTGAAACGGCAGGCCGTCGGTGGACATGCCGAGGTAGCCCTGGTCCAGGGCGGCGTCCAGCAGCGACTCCATGCGCGCGAGCTCCGCCTGTGAGGGCTTGCGCGAGATGCTCGCCTGCAGGCCCATGGCCTCGATCCGCAGCATGGAATGCGGCAGGAAGACGCCGATATTCGGCCCCAGCGGCAGGTCCGCGAAGTGATCGAGATAGCCGGCGGTGTCCGTCCAGGTGGCGGCGTCCACGCACTTGCGCAGCACCGGCTTGGGGATGTTCTCCACCCGGGTGAAGCAGTCGACGATGGGATCCTGCTTGCCGATACGCTGGCTGCCGAAACTGGTGCCGAGGCTGCAGTTGCCTACCAGTACGGTGGTGGTGCCGTGGCGCACCACTTCCGGCAGGCCGGGTTCGAGATCGACCTCGAGGTCCAGGTGGGTGTGGATGTCCAGCAGGCCGGGCATCAGCCACTGGCCGCTGCCGTCGATCACCTCGGCGGCCATGGAGCGCGGCAGGAACATGCCCTTGGCGGCGATGCGACCATCCTTGATGGCGATGTCCATCTCCGCAGGGCGGTCGCCGCTGCCGTCGAAGACCAGCGCGTTCTGGATCAGGGTATCCCAGGTTTTTCTCGACACTGCTGCGTTCCTTAAGACTTGTAGCGGCATGGGCTATCATGCCCACTGGCACATATAGCAGATGAACCGCTGCGGGAACAGTCAGTACCATGGGTCCCATCCCCTTCGACAACAGCTACGCCCGCCTCTCCGCGGGCTTCTACACGCGCCTCGAACCGACCGCGGTGGCCGAACCCGCAGGTATTCGCGTCAACCGGCCGCTGGCCAAGCAGCTGGGCATAGACCCGGACTGGCTGGCCTCCGGCGAGGGCGTGGCCACGGTCGCGGGCAATTACGTGCCCGAGGGCGCGGAGCCGCTGGCGGCGGTCTACGCCGGCCACCAGTTCGGCAGCTACAACCCGCAGCTGGGCGACGGCCGCGCCCTGCTGCTGGGCGAGGTGGTGGACGACACGGGCCACCGCTACGACATCCAGCTCAAGGGCTCCGGACCCACGCCCTACTCCCGCGGCGGCGACGGCCGCTCGCCGCTGGGCCCGGTACTGCGCGAATACATCGTCAGCGAGGCCATGTACGCCCTCGGCGTGCCCACCACCCGGGCGCTCGCGGCGGTAACCACCGGAGAACCGGTGGTGCGCAACCAATTCCACCCGGGGGCGGTGCTCGCACGGGTCGCCTCCAGCCATATCCGCATCGGCACCTTCCAGTACTTCTCGGCCAAAGGGGATACCGGCGCGCTGCGGGAGCTGGCCGAACACGCACTGGCGCGCCATTACCCGGAGCGGGCAGACGCCGAAAACCCGCCGCTGGCCCTGCTGAAGTGCGTGATCGCCGCGCAGGCGGCGCTGGTGCCCCGGTGGCAGGCGCTGGGCTTCATCCACGGCGTGATGAACACGGACAACATGCTCATCTGCGGGGAGACCATCGACTACGGCCCCTGCGCCTTTATCGACGATTTCCACCCGGACAAGGTGTTCAGCTCCATAGACCACGGCGGCCGCTACGCCTACCGCAACCAGCCGGGCATCGCCCACTGGAACCTGGCCTGCCTGGCGCACGCGCTGCTGCCGGTACTGCACGAGGAGCAGGAACAGGCCGTGGCCCTCGCCCAGGCCGCGGTCGACCAGTTCCCGGAGCTGTTCTCGCAGGCCCACGCCCGCGCGCTGGCGGCGAAACTGGGGCTGGATGAGATCCGCGAGGACGACAGCGCGCTGGTGGACGAGTTGTTCGCGTTGATGGACGAACACTCGCTGGACTTCACCCTGAGCTTCCGGCGGCTGCACGACCTCGCCGGCGCGGGGACGCCGGAGGTGGCGGCACTGTTCGAATTCCCCGCCGCCTGCGACGACTGGCTCGCCCGCTGGCAGGCGCGACTGCAGCAGGACAGCCTGGACAGCGCCGCGCGCTGCCGGCACATGGCCCGCGCCAATCCGGTGTTCATCCCGCGCAACCACCTGGTGGAGGCGGCGATACGCGCCGCCGAGGACAGCGGCGATTTCGCGCCCTTCCACGCGCTGGTGGAGCGCACCGCGAAGCCCTTCGATTACTCGCCCGAGGACGCGCCCTTCGCCACACCCCCGCAGCCGGAAGAAGTGGTTTCGCGCACGTTCTGCGGCACCTGAACCGGGGCTGGCAGGCCCCTCAGCTCTCCCCGAGGATGAGCGCCGCGGCCCCGACGATGGAATCGACCACGGGGAAGCGCGCGTCGACCCGCTCCTCGTCTCCCTCCCGGTATTTCCCGGTGCGCACCAGGCAGGCGCGCAGGCCAGCCGCGATGGCGCCCTGCACGTCGCCGAACACGTCGTCGCCCACCATCATCGTGCGCGCCGGTTCGGCGCCGGCGGAGGCCAGCGCCCGGCCGAAAAATTCAGGGCTGGGCTTGCCGACCACGACCGCCTCCACCCCCGCCGCGTACTCCAGCGCGCGAATGAACGGCCCGGCATCCAGGGACAGCTCGCCGTGCAGGCGAAAGTAGCGGTTGTACCCGACGCCCAGCAGCGGGGCCCCCTCGACGCACAGCCGGAAAGCCCGGTTCATGTTCCCGTAGTCGAAACCCTCCGCGGCGTCGCCGACCAGTACCGCGTTGGGCGCGTCCGGGTCGGGGTCGTCGAACTCGCCTCGAACCGCCTCGTGCACCAGGCACCAGGGGCGCAACGAGCGCGCCTGCAGCCACTCGCGCGCCGCGTCCAGCGCAGTGAACAGCGCCGCGTCTGGCACCTCGAATCCCAGGCGATGCAGGTCGTCGCGCAGGGTGGCGCGGGTGCGCCGCGAGGTATTGGTGATAAAACGGACTTCCAGGCCGGCGCCCTGCAGCTCGCGCACGGCGTCGACAGCACCGGGGATCACGCGCTCCCCGTCGTAGAGCACACCGCTGAGATCCAGAAGCACCGCGTCAAACATACTGCCTTCCCCCGGGCGCGAATCCCGCGCCCCGCCCCAGTATAGGCAACGCCGCCGTGGGGCTGGCCCGATCCGCAGCCCGGTCCGGGCCTGAACAGTAGCGGCGCGGTCGTGTATCGCGGCGCAAGCCAGTATAATCCCGCCTGATTTCATCCGGTCCAGACGAGCCCCGCGCCTTGAGCACACAATTCTTCCACAAGACGATCACCGGCCCCTTCACCATTCCCTCCGGTATCGTCAGCACCGCCGTCCCGATCATCCAGTACGTCTTCGACCACATGCCCGAGGTGGGCGTGGTGACGACGAAGAGCATCGGGCTGGAGCCGCGCCTGGGCTACCGCGAGCCGGTGCTCAGCCAGTACGCGCCGGGCTGCTTCGTCAACGCGGTGGGCCTGACCAACCCCGGCGCGGCGGCCGCCGCCGAGACCATGGCGCAGCTGAAGGTGCCGGAGGATCGCTTCCTCCTCACCTCGATCTTCGGCGGCAGCGTCGCCGAATTCGTCGAGGTGGCGAAGATCCTCGCCCCGGTCTCCGACGGCCTGGAGCTCAACCTCTCCTGCCCCCATGCCAAGGGCTACGGCATGGCCATGGGCCAGGACCCGGACATGGTGCGCGAGATCGTTTCAGCGGTGAAAGCCGTGGTGGACATCCCGGTGATCCCCAAGCTCACCCCCAACACGCCTGACATCGGCGTGATCGCCCGCGCCGCCGAAGCCGGCGGCGCCGACGGGTTCTGCGCGATCAACACGGTGGGCCCCGGCTACACCTCGGCCCACGGCCACCCGGTGCTGTCCAACGGTGCCGGCGGCATCTCCGGCAAGGGCGTACTGCCCATCGGCCTGAAGTGCGTGCGTGAAGTGCGCGCCGCGAGTGAACTGCCGATCATCGGCTGCGGCGGCGCCTCCTCGGCGGACGACGTGCGCGCCTACCGCGACGCCGGCGCCACCGTCGTCGGTATCGGTTCCGCCCTGGTGGGCATGACCACCGAGGAGATCGCCGGCTATTTCCGCGGCCTGGCCGCGGACCTGGAGCGCGGCGGCGACCGCGCCGAGTCGCAGGTGTATTACGACGTGGACATGCGCTTCTCGCCGGTGACCCTGGTGAACAACCAGCGGGTGTGCGAGGACATCGCCGTGCTCACCTTCGACCGCAAGGTCAACGTGCAGGCCGGCGAGTTCATCTTCCTGTGGATTCCGGGCCTGGGCGAGAAGCCCTTCTCGGCGCTCACCGACGACCCGTTCTCGCTGGCGGTGATCGACGTGGGCGAGTTCACCCACGCCCTGATGGAACTGCCCGCGGGCAGCGAGTGCTACGTGCGCGGCCCCCACGGCATCCCGGTAGACCCGCCGGAGGACGCGCGCATCATCGCCGTGGCAGGCGGCACCGGCCTGGCGGCGGTCTACCAGATTGCCCGGGATTTCGGCAACGCGTCCATTTTCGCCGGTGCGCGCAGCGCCGAGCGCCTGTACTTCATCGACGAGTGCCGGCAGGTAGCTGACGTGCACGTGGCTACCGACGATGGCAGCGAGGGCTTCCACGGCGTGGTCACCGAGCTGCTGCGCGAGCACCTGGCGGCGATGTCGCCGGAAGAACTGGCATCGCTGGTGTTCTACAACTGCGGCCCGGGGCCGATGGTGCGCGCGGCGGAGGTCGTGCAGCGTGAATTCTGCCGGGACGAACAGATTTTCAGTTCCATCGACTACCTGACCAAGTGCGGCGTGGGCATCTGCGGCGCCTGCGCCGCCCCCGACGGCCGGCGCCTTTGCGTGGACGGCCCCTTCCTGGGCCGCGCCGCCACCGCCTGATCATCCCCCGATCGCCCCCCGTAGGAGCCTGCTACGCAGGCGATCCGGTTACGCGCCAACTCCGATCGCGCGCAGAGCGCGCTCCTACAACGTCCCGATCCGGTTACGCGCAATTCCCGATCGCGCCCCGTAGGAGCCTGCTACGCAGGCGATAGGGTTGCGCGCAATTCCCGATCGCGCGCAGAGCACGCTCCTACGCCAGCATCAGGTTTTCCACCGGGCGGCCCAGGTGCGCCAGTACCTGGTGGACGATATCCCGCGCGTCGTCCCCCGCCCCGCAGATAAAGCTGGACTTGCGCCGGCGCATGAACGGCAGCCCCATGAAATACACGCCGGGTAGCGCGCCCACGCCGCCGCAGTGCTGCGGCATGCCCTTCGCGTCCAGCACCGGCAGCTGCAGCCAGCTGTAGTCCGGGCGGTAGCCGGTAGCCCAGATCACCGTGCGGAACTCGCCGCCGGCCAGGTTCACCGCCAGCCGGGAATCCGCCGGCACCGCGGTGGACGGCGGCCGCTCGATCTCCCCGGCCTCGCAACCGTGATCCGCGATCCACTCGTCGATCCGCTGTAACAGGCGCTGCAGCTTCAGGTCCGCGAGCTTGGCCACATTGGGCAGGGCGCCGGAGAACTGCGCGGTGGCGCCGTCGATGCCGGCGAGCCGGCCGACGATTTCCACCCCCGCCTCGGCCAGCGCGTTGAGGTCGAAATCGCGCCGCGCCGGCGTCCCCGCCAGCTGCGGCGAGGGCAGGCGGCGCACGCGCTGCGGGTCGTCGACCGCCTCCCAGGTTTCGTCCAGCAGCCCGCAGCGCTGCATCCAGTACTGGATGTCGCGGCCGCGGTAGCTGCGCGGCATGCGCACGTGCTCGCCCACCGCCAGCGTCACCCGGCGGCCGGCGCGGCACAGTTCGTCGGCGACCTGCACGCCGGAGGCGCCCGCGCCCACCACCAGCACCCCGCCCGGGTCCAGCTGGGCGGGATTGCGGTAATCCGCGGTGGTGAGCTGGCGGATGGCCGCCGGCAGGGCCGCGGCCAGGGCCGGGACGTGGGCGCTGCCGAAGGCGCCGCTGGCGACGATGACCGAGTAGCACAGCCAGTCGCCGCGATCGGTACACACGCGGTATCCCGCAGCGGCCGCCTCCACCCTCAGCACCTCCGTGCGCTCCTCAACCGGGGCCGCGCAGTGCGCGGCGAATCCCTGGATGAAGCCCGCGACCTCCCGGGCCATCATGAAGCCGTCAGGGACCGCGCCCCGGTAGGCCCAGCCCGGCAGCTCGCTCATCCAGTTGGGGGTCAGCAGGCGCAGGGAGTCCCAGCGCTGGCTGCGCCAGGCCTGGGCCACCTCGCCCCGCTCCAGCACCACGTGGTCGACGCCGAAGCGCGAGAGGTAGTGGCTGCAGGCGAGGCCGGACTGGCCGCCGCCGATGACGACGACGGCCGCGCGGCGAACTCCGGGAACATTTGCCGGGATGCAGTTCATGCGCGCACCTCGACCTCCACGCGGGAGGGGTTGGCGACGATGTCGTAGACCGCGGAGCGCTTCTGCGACTGCGCGACCAGGGCCTCGATCTCCTCCGGGGTGGCGTCGGCATCGATGTCGAAGACCACGCGGATGCCGCTGTAGCCGTTGCGCACGTCGGCGTCGATGCCGAGGATGCCGCGCAAGTCCATGTCGCCGCAGATGCTGGCGCGCACGGAGTTCAGCTGGATGTTGCGGTTCTGCGCCACCGTGGCGACACCGGCGGTCAGGCAGCTGGCCAGCCCCACCAGCACGTACTCCACCGGCGTGGCGCCGTTGTCCTCCGCGGCGAAGATCTCGGGGTGATCGGCGTCGAAGTTGAAGCAGCGCTTGCGGGCCTGCTCCTCGCCGAGCCCGTGGAACTGCTCCACCTCGCAGCGGCTGTGGGTGCCGTTGACCCAGTGGCAGCTGGCGCGCCAGTTGAACTGCGCCGCCGCGGGCGCCGCTGCCAGCGCCTCGCGCGCCCCCAGCAGGGCTTCCACGTTGACGCCATTGTCGACGATTCGGGTATAGGTGTTCATAGTCTGCTCTCCAGGTGTGGGTATCGGGCGGCGATGTGCCTGCCCATGGAGCGCAGAATCCACCCGCGTCGTGGAAACGGGCGTGGAAGCGAGCGTGTTTTTTTACTGGAAGATGTTGTCCGGCGTGTAATTGCGGCAGGCCAGCACACTCTCGACCGGCATTTGCGCCCGGCGCTGCGCGACGCGCACGGACTCGGCGTCCGGCGCCTGGTAGAAGCAGCACATGCGCCGCCGGTCGGCGGAGAAGAAGGATCGCTTGAATGTCACCCGGTGCTCCTGCAGGCACCAGGCGGCGGCCTCCTCCCGCGCCTGCAGCTCGTCCATGCTGGCCGGCGCGTCGAAGCTGCGGGTCACCACGACATTGGCCGGCCCGGTCATGTCCGGGCCGTGCACACTGCCCGCCAGGACCTGCTTGGACTGCGCGTGGTCGTTGCGGGTGACCAGGCGCAGGGCTTCCGCGTCCGGCGCCTCGAAGCGGCACAACAGGGTGCGGCCGTCGCCGGCGAGAAAGCTCTCGTGCCAGGTCACCCGGTAGATCTCCAGGCAACCCATCGCGGCCGCCGCCAGCGCGTAGAAATCCGGCTCGCCCAGTGCCGGGTCGAAGGTCCGTTCCACCAGTATGTTCGCCATGGTCACCTCACGGGGTCGTCGTTTCCAGCAGCTCATCGCAGCGCCGGCGCGCCCAGCCGGCAACACCGCCGCGGACAAGCTGCTCGATTTGCGCCATCCGGCTGGCGGGTTCCAGCGCGGGGTCGGCCCGATGCACGCGCTCCAGGTTGAGCAACGCCAGCAGGGCCTCGGAGGGCCGCTCCATTACCTGTGCCTGTTCCAGCGCCTCGCGGGCACACTCGCGCGCCACTGCCGGGCGGCCCTCCTTCAGGTAGCACATGGCGGCGCGGTTCAGCACATAGGCCAGGCGCTGCTTGGCGTCGGCCAGCCGCAGGGCGGCCAGCGCCTCCTCCAGCCCGGCCTCGCCGCTGCCCTGGGCGAAGCGGCACAGGGCCAGCAGGGCGTCCGCAAACGGCCGCTCGCTGCCCTCGCGCAGGCGCTCGCCGATAGCCGCCATGGCGCGGGCGTGACGCTCCGCCGCGCGGCAGTCGCCGCGCTCGATCTCCACCATCGCCAGGTACTCGTTGATCATGTACTCGCTGAAGCGGTCGCCCTCGGCCTTGGCCAGCCCGCGAGCCTCCTCCAGGCAGTCCAGCGCCTCCTCGTAGCGCTCCTCGTAATAGCGCAGGATGCCCAGGGTCAACGGCACCGCCGCGTAATCGCAGGCATGGCGCTGGGCCAGGGCCCGCGCCTCCATGACCATGGCGTCGGCCTGTGACAGGTCGCGCTCCAGCAGCGCCAGGCACTTGGCCGCCTCCGCCAGGCCCAGCACCTGTGACTCCTCGCTGGCGCCGCGGCTGACCCGCTCCGCCTGCAGGGAGAAACGCCTGGCCGGGCCGATCTCGCCATGCATCCAGCGCAAATAGCTCGCCATCTGGTAGCCGAGCCGCGCGTGGGCGCGGGAGCCGTGGTCCATGGCCTGCTCGGCGAGGTCGACGAACTCCTCCACCAGGGTGCGCGAGACCTCCTCGGGCTGGGCGTTCATGCGGATCTCGCCGAGTTCCAGCACCAGGCAGACCCGCTGCGCCTCGGTGAGCTGGTCGGCGAACGCCAGACCCTCGCGGTACAGCGCCATCGCCTCCTCGTTGGCGTAGAAGCGCAGGCACAGCCGCCCCGCCGAGACCATCGCCTTGCCCGCCATCAGCGGGTCCCCGGAGAGCCGGGCGTGGTGCGCGAGGTCGGCGGCCAGGTCCAGGTCCAGCGCCGCCTCGACCTCCAGCAGCTCCGCTACCCGCCGGTGCATGGCGTGGCGCCGCGAGGGGGCGATGCGCTCGTAGACCGCGCGCCGGATCAGCTCGTGGGAGAAGCGCAGGCCGCGCTCCCCCGGCAGCAGCAGGCCCAGCTGTTCCGCCCGCTCCAGCGCGTCGACTACACCCGCCTCGTCCAGGTTGCCGGCGTGCGCCAGGTTGCGCGCGGACACCCGCGGCGCCAGCACCGCGGACCAGGCGAGCACCGCCTGGGCGGTGTCGTCGAGAAAGGCCATGCGCTCGACCACCAGCTCCGCCAGCGAGCTGCCGCCCTCGACGCCGGCGCGCGCCAGCTCCAGCGCCAGCAGCGGGTTGCCCCCCACCTCCGCCGCCAGGGCCGCGGCGTCCGCCGCCGGAAACTGCTGGCCGACCAGCCGCTGGATTTCCGCTGCGCTCAGCGGCTGCAGGGGCAGTTCATCGAGCAGGTCTTCCGCGCGCAGGCCGCGCATCACCTGCTGCAGGGCGGTGTTCTCGCGCAGCTCCACCTCGCGGGAACTGGCCACCACCAGCAGCGGCTGGCGCCGGTTGGTGCGCACCACGTAGTGCAGCGCGCTGGCGCTGGCCTCGTCCACCCAGTGGGCGTCGTCGCACAGCACCACCACCGGGTGGCGTCCGGTTTCCGTCCGCAGCACCTCGACCAGGCTGTCGAAGACCTGCTGGCGGGACACCTGCTCGCCCCCGGCCAGCATCTGGCTGGTGGCGTTGTCCGGCAGGGCGCGCCGCAGGGCGTCGTTCCAGACACCGAAGGGTCGCATGCGCTCCGACTCGAAGGCGCTGGCCTTGAGCAGGCCCGCGTCGCGTTCGCGCGCCAGCAGCGCCACCGCCTGCAGCAGTCGGCTCTTGCCGATTCCGGGCTCGCCGCGCAACAGCACCACCCGGGCGCCGGAGGGGCGGTCCATCCACTCGCGCAGGCGCGCCATCTCGGCCTCGCGTCCGACCAGGGAGTACTCCGGGGCCTGCACCGGCGCCAGCGCCGGCCGTGCCGCACTCGCCGGCTGCGGCGGCGCCGCGGAAGCCGGGGGTTGCAGGGCGGCGCGCAGGCTGCCGGAATCGGCGGCGCCGACCTCCGCCAGTTTTTCCACCCCCAGGCGGTACTGGCGCTGCGCCTCGTCCTGGCGGCCCAGCTGCACCAGCAGGCGGATCAGCCGGGCGCGCGCGTCCTCGTCATGGGGCAGCAGGGCGACCAGGGCCACCGCCGGCTGCAGCGCGCGCTCGGGGACGTGCTCCACCCGGCGCAGCCACTCGCGCAACAGCACGGCACGGTCGCGCAGCGCGCGCTCCCGCTCGCCGATGAACCAGGCGTGGTAATCGTGAAAGTCGGGCAGGTCCAGGCCGGCCAGGAATTCGCCGCCGCCGCTTTCCACCAGCCGGGCCAGCTCTTCGTCGCTGACCTCCTGCGGCGACGCGGCGGCGCGGCGCTGTTCCAGCACGTCGATGGCGACGTCCGCGGTAGCGAAGGCCACGGTGTTGCGGTCGGCAAGGATGCGCAGGCGCTGTTCGCTGTCCACCAGCTTGCGCAGCTTGGACAGGCTCCAGCGCAGCGAGCCGCGGGGGTCGTCCGGAATCTCCCAGAGCAGCTCGCACAGCATCTCGCGGCGCAGCGGGCGTTCCTGCAGCGCCAGGTAGGCGAGCAGGCAGCGCGTCTTGCGCGAGGGTGGCAGGGGCAGCGCGACACCGTCCCGGATCACCTCCAGCTCACCCAGCATGTGTAGTCGCAAATCCGGCATGTACCCCGCTATCCCTGCTGTTGGCTGGGTGCAGTATAGGTGGGGGCCACCTCCGGCGTCGATCACCGCGGATGCGGCGTCCGGCCGGCCCGAATCGCCGCCCGGGAGCAAAAAACCACGCTCGCTCACACGCTGGCTCCAGCGCCCGGGGCGCAGGCTGCCTCCAGTAACCACGAAAGGAGCGCCCCATGTGCTTTGTCGACACCATCGCCCCAGAGTCTGCCACCGGCGACACCGCGGACCTCTACCGGCGCCTGAACGGCGGCGGCTACCTGCCCAATTACGCCCGGGTATTCAGCCTGCGACCGCAACTGATGCCGCATATCAGCGCCCTGATGGCGGCCGTGCGCGACCCTATGCCGCCGCGGCTGTGGAAGCTGGTCAGTTTCGCCGCCGCGCTCGCCGGCGGCAGCAGCTATTGCAGCCTGGCCTTCGCGCAGAAACTGCTTGGGGGCGAGCTGGACGGCGAAGCCCTGCTGGCCCTCGCCCGCGGCGAGCCGCACCCGGCGCTGGACCCGGCGGAACAGGCGGCGATGGACTTCGCCGCCAGGGTGGCCCGCGAACCGTCGCACACAACCGCCGGCGACATCGAACGGCTGCGGGCAGCGGGCTTCACGGACCGCGAAATCTTCGATATCGCCGCCGCGGCTGCCTACCGCTGTTTTTTCTCCCGCTTCGGCGACGCGCTGGGCGCGCTGCCCGACGCGCAACTGGCCGGGCTGCCGGCGGAACTGCTCGCGGCACTGACCGTGGGCCGCACCCCCGCCAGCCCCGACTACAATGCAATCGATCACGCACAGAGGAACCCGCAATGAACCGCATCTACGACAGCATCCTGGACACCGTGGGCAACACCCCCGTGGTGCGCATCAACAAGCTGGCGCCGGCCCACGTGGACCTCTACGTGAAGCTGGAGGCGTTCAACCCCATGGGTTCGGTCAAGGACCGCCTGGCGCTGGGCGTGATCGAGGCCGCCGAGCGCGACGGCTCGCTGCAGCCCGGCCAGACCGTGGTCGAGGCGACCAGCGGCAACACCGGCATCGGCCTGGCCATGGTCTGCGCGCAGAAAGGCTACCCGCTGGTGGTGGTGATGGCGGAGAACTTCAGCGTCGAGCGGCGCCGCCTGATGCGCTTCCTCGGCGCCCGGGTGGTGCTCACCCCCGCGGCGGAAAAAGGCACCGGCATGCTGGCCAAGGCGGACGAACTGGCCCGGCGCCACGGCTGGTTCCTGGCCCGGCAGTTCGAGAACGAGGCCAACGCCGAGATGCACTCGCGCACCACGGCGCCGGAAATTCTCGCCGCCTTCGAGGGTCGCCCCCTGGACTACTGGGTGTCCGGTTTCGGCACCGGCGGCACCCTGAAAGGCGTCGCGCGGGTGCTCAAGGCGGCGCGGCCAGAGCTGCGGGTGGTCGCCACCGAACCGGAGAACTCGGCGATTCTCGCCTCGGGCATCGCCCAGCAATACGCCGCCGACGGCAGCCCGCTGGCCAGCCACCCGAACTTCCGCCCCCACCTGATGCAGGGCTGGTCGCCGGACTTCATCTCGCGGCTGGCCGGCGATGCGCTGGCGGAAAACCTGGTGGACCGCTTCGTCGCGGTCGACGGGCGCGAGTCCCTGCGCCTGGCGCGGGAGCTGGCGCGGCAGGAGGGGATTTTCTGCGGCATTTCCGGCGGCGCGACTTTCCACGGTGCGCTGCAGGTCGCCCGCGACGCACCCGCCGGCAGCAGTATCCTGTGCATGTTGCCCGACACCGGCGAGCGCTACCTCAGCACGCCGCTGTTCGAGGACATCCCCGCGGACATGAGCGCGGAGGAGATCGCGATCTCGGAATCGACCCCGCGCTGCCGCTTCGGCGCCAGCGCCCCGGCGGCGCCCGCCCCCGAAGACACTGCCCCGCAGGTCCCGCAGTGGGCGGCCGATTTCGTCGACGCGGCCGTGGGCGACGACGCGCAGCCGGTGGTGCTGTTCGCGCTGCAGTGGTGCGAGTTCTGCTGGTCGGTGCGGCGCCTGTTCGAGGCGCTGGGCATCGCCTACCGCAGCGTCGACCTGGATGCCCCCGAGTACCAGCGGGAGCAGCGCGGCGGCGATGTTCGCGCGGCCCTGCAGGCGGCGGTCGGCTCGCCGACCATTCCGCAGCTGTTCGTGGGCGGGAACTACGTCGGCGGTGCGACGGAGACCTTCGACGCCTTCAATTCGGGCCGGCTGCAGCAGCTGCTTGAAGAGGCCGGCGTCGGGTTTAATCGCGAGGTACAGTTCGACGCCTACGACTTCATGCCCGGCTGGCTACAAACCCGGACGGCACCGTAGGAGCCTGCTACGCAGGCGATCGCGCGCGGAGCGCGCTCCTACGACGTCCCGATCACGCCCCGTAGGAGCCTGCTACGCAGGCGATCCGCGTCCCGCGCAGGCCCGGATCGCGCGCGGAGCGCGCTCCTACCGTTCTTTTGCGCGGACGGGTACACTGGCTGTCCCGTCAAACAAGCCCCCCGCAGCACAGGAGAAGTACCCATGGCCAAAGGCGTCTATGATGCGCCCTGGGAAAAAGCCTTTGACCGCATCCTGAGCCCGCTCGAGGAATTCATCCACCGCCAGACCACCAGCGGCATCCTGCTGATGATCTGCGCCGTCATCGCCCTGGTGATCGCCAACACCCCGCTGCACGACGGCTACGAGCACTTCCTGCACGAGGAACTGGCCTTCCGCTTCGGCGAGCGCGAGTTCAGCCTGTCGATCCACCACTGGATCAACGAGGCGCTGATGGCGCTGTTCTTCTTCGTCATGGGGCTGGAACTGAAGCGCGAACTGCTGGTGGGCGAGCTGGCCACGCCCAGCCAGGCCCTGCTGCCGATCTTCGCCGCCACCGGCGGCATGCTGCTGCCGGCGCTGGGTTACTTCCTGTTCAATCCCTCGGGCCCGGAGGCCAACGGCTGGGGCATCCCGATGGCCACCGACATCGCCTTCGCCATCGGCGCGCTGAGCCTGCTCGGGCCGCGGGTGCCGAAGAGCCTGGTGACCTTCCTGATCGCGCTGGCCATCGTCGACGACCTCGGCGCGGTGGCGGTGATCGCCCTGTTCTACACCAGCGACATCGACCTGATGGCGCTGGTCTACGCAGTGCTGCTGTCACTCCTGCTGGTCGCCTTCAACCTCGCCGGGGTGCGCCGGCCACTGCCCTACGCGGGCGTGGGTATCCTGCTCTGGACCGCCATGCTGGCCAGCGGCATCCACGCCACCATCGCCGGCATCATCGTGGCCTTCGTCATCCCCATACGGCCCAAGTTCCACCCGGCGACATTCATCGAGCGCGTCAAGGACAGCACCCACGAGATGCAGAAATCCGTCGCCATGGACCCGGACATCATCCACAACACCCGCCTGCGCTCGCTGGTCGAGTCGCTGGGCAATGGCACACGCCTGGCCCAGGCGCCGGCGCAGCGGCTGGAACACGCCCTGCACCTGCCGGTGGCGTACCTCATCATCCCGATCTTCGCCCTCGCCAACGCGGGGATTCCGATCGATTTCGGCGAGTTCGGCGCCGTCCTCAGCGACCAGATCACCCTGGGCGTGGTCTGCGGCCTGCTGTTGGGCAAACCGCTGGGCATCGCCGGCTTTACCTGGGTCGCGCTGAAGCTCGGCCTGGCCAAGCTGCCGACGGGGCTGAAGATGCGCCACATTTTCGGCGTAGGGCTGATCGGCGGCATCGGCTTCACCATGTCGATCTTCATCGCCGACCTGGGCTTTGCCGGCAACCCGGAGCAACTGCTGGCGGCCAAGACCGGTATCCTGCTGGCGTCGCTGCTGGCCGGTGTTGGCGGTTTCGCCTGGCTCTGGCTGCACACCCGCCCGCCCGCGGCGAGCGGCCACTGACAGCACCCGCCCCGCGCGCGTATGATGATTCATTCACCGTGAGCGGGGTCGCCGCGTGGATTCGGTCACTTACGAACTTCTCCTGAACGGCCGCAGCCAGTCGGTTACCGTCGAGGAAGACACACCCCTGCTGTGGGTGCTGCGCGATATCCTCGCACTCACCGGCACCAAGTTCGGCTGCGGCGTGGGCCTGTGCGGCGCCTGCACCGTACACCTGGACGGAACGCCGATGCGCAGTTGCGTACTGCCGGTCAGCGCCGTTGCCGGCCGCGCGATCACTACCATCGAGGGGCTGGCGCAGGAGGGCGATCACCCGCTGCAGAGCGCCTGGGTCGCCGAGGGCGTGCCGCAATGCGGCTACTGCCAGTCCGGCCAGATCATGACCGCCGCCGCGCTGCTGGCGGACAAGGGACAGCCCAGCGATCGGGATATCGACGAAGCCATGTCCGGCGTTATCTGCCGCTGCGGCACCTACGGGCGCATCCGCAGGGCCATCCGCCGCGCCGCTGTCGATGCCTGGGAGCCCGAAAGCGACCCGGATGCGGAGCCTGCTTCCTGATGCTGTCGCGCCGCGCCTTTATCCGCAATGTCTCCGTCGCCGGCAGCGGGCTGGTACTGGGCTTTGGGCTGGGCGCCTCGGGTGATGCCGGCGCGGAGGATCTAACCCCCAACGCCTTCCTGCGCATCACGCCCGACGGGGAGATCCTCCTGCAGGTTCACAAAGCCGAGATGGGCCAGGGCACCCTGACCGGCATCGTCACCATCGTCGCCGAGGAACTGGAAGTGGATCCCGGGACGATCAGTTGGGCATTCGCGCCACCGGCAACGGCCTTCCGCGACCCGGAAATGCGCATGCAGATCACCGGCGGCAGCTCCTCGGTGCGAGCCAGCTACACCATGTTGCGCGAGACCGGCGCCGCCGCGCGGCACATGCTGCTCGCGGCGGCCAGCCAGCGCAGCGGGGTGGCGAGCGAGCGCCTGGCATGCCGCGACGGCCGGGTTGCCAGCGCCGACGGCAGTGTGGACTACAGCTACGCCGAACTCGCCTCCGCCGCGGCAAAACTGCGCGTACCCGATTCGCCGGCGCTGAAATCGCCGGCGGATTTCAGCCGGATCGGCCACTTCGACAGCCGGCTGGACAGCCCGCAAAAGGTCAACGGCGGTGCCCGCTATGGCATCGACGCCACGCCCGAGGGTGTGCAGGTCGCCGTGGTCGTGCGCCCGCCCGTCGCCCAGGGCGAGATGACCGGCTACAGCGCGGATGCGGCGAAGGCCATGCCCGGCGTGAGTGCGGTGGTAGCCATCGACAGCGGCGTCGCGGTGGTCGCGAGCAACTACTGGCGGGCGCGCAAGGCGGCGGAGAAGGTCGAGCTGCAGTGGCGCGCCAGCGAATCGGCACTGCTGGACAGCAAGGCCATCGATGCAGCGCTGGCCGAGGCGCTGGCCGACGGCGACTTTCACGAGGTGCGCGATGACGGCGATACGCCCCGGGCCGAGGTCGGTCGGGCGCTGGAAGCCGAGTACAGCGTGCCGTTCCTCGCCCACGCGGCGATGGAGCCGCTCAACTGCACCGTCGTGCCCGGCGATGGCAGCGCAGAGATCTGGGTGGGCACGCAGGCGCCGGACCTGGCCGCGCAGTTCGCGGCCCGCGCGCTCGGTGTGGACGAGGACGCCATTACCCTGCACAACCAGTTCCTCGGCGGCGGTTTCGGGCGCCGCCTCTTCCCCGACAACGTCTTCGAGGCGGCGCAGATCGCCCGCGCTATCAATGGCCCGGTAAAACTGGTCTGGAGCCGCGAGGACGACACCCGCCACGACTACTACCGCCCGCCCGCGAAATCCCGCTTGCGCGCGCAGCTGGACGGCGCGCGGGTGGCGAGCTGGGACCACCGCATCGCCAGTCCCAGCGTGCTGCAGTCCGCCATCGGTGGTATCGCGCCGGACATGGCGCCCGCCTGGGTGCCCGACGCGCTGATCGAATTCGGTGCCAGCGTGATCGGCAACTACGACTTCCTGTCCGTGGAGGGCGCGAAGGGACTGCCCTACGGCTTCGACCACGTGCGGGTCAGCTACAGCAATGTGGAGACTCCGGTGCGCCTGGGTGTGTGGCGCTCGGTGGGCCACAGTTTCACCGCCTTCGCGGTGGAGAGCTTTATCGACGAACTCGCCCACGCCGCGGGTGAAGACCCGCTGGAATTCCGCCGCCGCCACCTGCCCGCCGATGGGCGCCACCGACAGGTGCTCGACGCGGTCGCCGGACTCGCGAACTGGGGCAATCCTCCGGCGGGCCATTTCCAGGGCCTGGCGGTTCACGAGTCTTTCGAGACCGTTGTCGCCGAGGTGGTGGAGATCTCCATGCAGGGCGGCCTGCCGAAGCTGGAAAACGTGTACTGCGCGGTACACTGCGGTACGGTGGTCAACCCGGACATCGTGCGCGCGCAGATGGAGAGCGGCATCGTGTTCGGCCTGACCGCCGCGCTCAAGGGCCGCATCGACTTCGTCGACGGCGCGGTACAGCAAGGCAATTTCCACGATTACCAGGCGCTGCGCATGAATGAATCGCCGGAAATAACCGTCGCCATCGTCGCCTCGGACGCCCCGCCCACCGGCGTCGGCGAGCCCGGTACGCCGCCCGCGGCGCCGGCCCTGGGCAACGCCATCTTTGCCGCCACCGGCAAGCGGCTGCGCGAGCTTCCCTTCGAACCGGGCTGATCCACGTATGCAAACACCCGCCCTGTTGCTCCGGCGCAGCGAAGCTGCAGACCTCGAAGCCGTACGCGCCGCCTACGCGCGCAGCGTGTCGCTGCACCAACCCTGGACCTACCCGCCGCGCAACCTGGAGGCCAGCCTGCGCGAGGAGCACCGCTATCTCCTGTGCCTTGCAGCCGGCGGCGAAATCGTCGGCACGTTCAATATCTCCGGGATCGTGCGCGGCTACTTCCACAGCGCCTACCTCGGCTACGAGGTCTACGTGCCCCACCAGGGCAAGGGCTATATGCGCAGGGGCCTGCAACTGCTGCTGCAAAAGGCCTTCGGCGAGCTCAACCTGCACCGCCTGGAAGCGAATATCCAGCCGGAGAACAAGGCCTCGATCGCCCTGGTCCGCACCGCGGGATTTGTCCGCGAGGGCTATTCCCGGCAGTACCTGAATATCGGCGGCCGCGGCTGGAAGGACCACGAACGCTGGGCAATCCTGAATCCCGAATGGCGCGACCCGGACGCGGCCTGACCCGACGTGACCCGGGCGACCTCAGCCGCCCGCGACCCGCCGCATGAAGCCGTCGATGGCCGGCGCGAAGTCCGGGCTGTCGCTGCTGCCGCCGTGGCCGGCTCCCTCCAGTTCCACGAAGCGCTTCCAGCGCGCCCGGCCGGCGGCGTCGTAGAGCGCGCGCACCAGTGGCGGCGGCGTCACCCTGTCGTCGCTGCCGGCGATGAACAGCATCGGGCAATCCAGGGCGGCGATATCGCGGGTGTTGCTCACTCCCCGCAGCGGCGGCGACACCTCGACCCGCACAAACAGCTTCGCGTACAGCGGCACATTGGCGTCGATCCAGGCCTGGATGTCCGGCGCCGTCGAGTCGAGGATCAGGCCATCCACCCGATGGCTCGCGGCGAGTTCCGTCGCCACGAAACCGCCGATGGAAAAGCCGTAGAGCACCAGCCGGGTACCGCGCACCCCGGGCAGCTGGCCGACCGCGTCGAAGAACGCCCGCGAGGCCAGCTGCAGGTCCGCTATGGTGGTTTCTCCGGCGCTGCCGCCCATTCCCGGGTAATCCATGACAAAGACATTGCGGTCCGGCGCCAGCAGCTTGGCCGCCTCCTCGACATCCGGGACGACGTGAAAGCCGTTGCCGCCGAACACCAGCAGCGTGCTCCGGGCGTGCGCGGCAGTGAAGCCGGCCACCAGCAGCCGGTCGCCGTCGATGCGTGTCATGCTGAAACGGTGGTCCGGGTGCGCCGCTGCGAGAGCCTCCTCGCTGAAGCCGCGAATTGCAACTGCATATTCCCTGCCCTCGGGCGGATACTGCGGGCCCAGCTCCCACTGCCCGGCCGCTTCGCTGATGTAATGCCGCGCCTGCAGTTCCCCGAGCAATCCTGTCACGTCCCGTTCGGGGTATCCCGAGCGTTCCACCAGCTGCGCGGTGCTGGCCGGCCCCAGCAGCGCGACGTCATACCACAGCGCCTGGCGCCGGCTCTGCAGCATCCTGCTCTCGTCGATGTGAACGGTGGTGCAGCCGGAAACGGCGCATAGCAGGAGGAGCGCGACAAGCGCCTGCAGGTAGTTTCGGTTACGGGGCTTCATCCGTTGAATTCCCTCCCTCGGGATTGGCGATGTCGATGTCCAGGTGACAGGATAGCGTGTCGATCATCTGCCGCAGCTGCGCGTCGCCCGACAGTGATGCGAGCGGCATGCCCAGCCGGGCCTTCAGCTGCGGCAGGTAGTCCCAGTATGACGGGTCGCGCAGCAATTGCCGTTCCAGCGATTCGAAGGTACGGCAGGTCTGGCGATAGATGTCGTCCTCGTCATTGCCGCTAACCGGCATGGCGTAGGGTTTGTCCGCGCGAATGCAGACACCGCCGGCGACGGGCTGCACGTAGACGTGCAGCAACAGCGCCGAGGACTTCAGCGCCAGGAACGCGGTCCCGGTCATGGCATAGCTCAGGTGCGAGAGGAACGGCACCGCCAGGCACTGCCCGTTGACCTGGTAGACATCCGGCATGATGGTCATCACCCCGCCGGCTCGCAGTACCTTCAGGGCGCGTACCACCCCGCGCCGGTCGTTGAATACCGGCCGGAAATTGTCGCAGCACCTGGCCATGATCGCGCCGACATTGGCTGTGCCCGGGTTTTTCTCCGGCGGATCGTAGAATGCATGCACCTCGCGGTGCCCGGCGAGGTCCGCGCACAGTCGCAGCAGGCCCAGGGTGAAGGGGCCGTAGTGCGGCGTCACCACCAGCAGGGGGCCGGGGTGGAGCAGGGCGTCCCGCCAGTGTTGCCCTGGCTCCACCACCACTCGGTCGCGGACGTGGCGCATGATCGTCTCCGGCGAGGCGCGCATCAGCTGGCGGTTCAGCACTGGCGTGCAGCGGCGATTGCGGTGGTACTGCCAGGCCGTCCGCCAGCGCCGCGGCCCGGTAATGCCCAGGCCCGAGAGCGTCTCGCGCAGTTCGCGCGCAGCGACATCCCGGCGCAGGGTGTCGGCCGTCGCCAGCGCATCGAGCTTGATCCGGGCCGCGAGCCTCAGCATGCGGGTTCCCCCGCCAGGCTTGCCAGCTCACCTTTGCGCTGCCGCAGGGCCTGCAGGGAAAAACCGTGTGGATGGCCCCGCCGCCGGTGCAGGTTGATACAGCCCTCCAGGCAGATCAGCTTGAGCAGGTCGCGGCGGGCGCTCATTGACCGGGTGCGCCGGCACAGGGGCTCGCGCTGGGCCGCATCCGCCCACAGCGCATCCAGCAGCTCCAGTTGCTCCAGGTACAGCTGGCGTTTGAGCAGCGACTGCAGGCGGCGGTCGCGCGCGGCGCCCTCGCCGTCTTTCGCGCCCGCGCCAACCGGCGCCGGGCCCGTCTCGCAACAGCCCAGGGACCGCCAGCCCAGCGCGCTGCCGAGCGCGACGGCGCGCAGCGCCTGCGGGCGGTACTTCATGCACAGCAGCAGCGGCAACGCGGAGAACCGGTAGGCCGCGCCGGCGCGCAGGATCTCGATACCCGCGTGCAGGGTGGTCTCGTACAGCTCCGGGAACACGAGGTAAGCGGTGCGCGGCGCCAGGGCGCCGCGACTCCGGCAATCGGCGAGTAACTCCGGGCCACTCACGACGGCGAGCCGGGCACCGACGCTGTCCCGCAGTTGCGAGCGGTAGCGTTCATCCACCACCGCGACCAGCGAGGAATAGCGCGCGGCCAACGGCGGCAGCAGCGCCCCGGGAGCGCTCGACCAGGGTGCGACCAGCAGCAGGCCCGCCCGCGGATCCAGCGATTCGGGCAGGGGCAGCACTTCGCCGAACTCAGCCACGGGCCTGCCCCGCCTGCCCGCCCGCGGCGGGGAGGCTGTCGGTATCTGCGCGGAAATACCCCAGCATCCTGCGCAGGTAGAAGCACAGGGCGAGCAGCATCAATGCCGGCATGGCAATGATCGCGAGCAGGTCGGCCCCCGCGCGCAACCAGTCCAGGGCGCCGCTGCACTGCCGGGCCGCCTCCAGCCAGGACAGCAACTGCGGCGGCAGGCCCTGGCGGTACACCGCGATACGCCCGAGCAGGAAGCCGCAGAAACCCAGCGCGAACAGCCCGGACAGCAGCGAATAGGGAACCAGCAGGGCCAGCGCATCGCCGTGCAGGGCGCTCGCGGGCGCGCGACCGGTGCAGTATGCGGCGACCGCGCGCAGGGTCGCACCCACCTTCGCGTGCAGGTTGACCGCGCCGCTGAGGTCGCTCAGCAACCAGTAGCCGTCGAACTTGAAGAACGGGTTGAGCGTGTGCAGCATCGCCAGCGTGCTCATCCAGGACAGCGCAGCCCACAGCGGATCGCCGCGCAGCAGGACCAGCAGGTCCACCGCAGCGAGGAATATCCCCTGGAAATACAGGCCGCCGAGATCCACCGCGGCCCGCTGCCGGCGCGACAGGCTCCAGGCGTGGCTCACATCCGAGTAAAACACCGGGAAGACCAGGTAGAGGCCGACGCCGATATGGCCGATCCTGCTGCTGTAGCGGTAGGCGGCGCTGACATGGCCGAGTTCGTGGAGCAGCACCCCGAGCAGGAACAGGGCATAGCAAACCGTCAACTCCGCGGCGGAGATGCCGGTGAAATCGGCGCTGAAGATACGCGTGGCGACCGACAGGTGCAGGCCGAGCACCAGCGGCAGCAGCAGCGCGGCGGGAAGCGGCGCGACCAGCCGGCTGAGGCCGGGCACAATATATCGCAGGCTGCGCGGCGTCAGCAGGCCGGCGCTGATCGCGAAGGGCGAGCGCCTGCGGGCGCCTCCCGCGCCCTCGAACAACTGCGCTGGCAGGTGCTCCCTGGCGAGGCTGGCGGCCCTGGCCAGGTCGCCCGTTGGTGCCTGTCGCGCATCCCCCGCGTGATAGCGGATCAGCGTTTCCATCACCTCCCTGAGCGCCGCTGACACCAGGTAGTGCCGCCCGCCCTGGATGACGAGGTAGCGGCCGGCGCTGGCGCCGTCGAAGGGCACGATCTCGATATCGCGCTGTAGCCTGGGAATCTCTTCATCCATGAAAAGTCCGCCGTGAAAAATGCAACTGGGCCGGGATGTCTTCGCAGGGGGGCGGGCGAAACCGGCCCCGCCCCCGGGCTACCGCGGGAGTTTACTGCTCCCAGCCGCAGCGGCAGTAGAAGCCGTCGGGATCGACGTCGCCGAGGGGCGCCCCGGCCGCTTCCATTTCGAGGCGTTCTTCCAGTTCTTCCACGCTGAAGGTGTCATCGTTTTGCATCGCTGTGTCCTCTTGAAGTTTCGGGTGAAGTAAGCTCAAGAAGAACGCGCCGTGGCCGGTGAACACCGGGCCGGGAGAGGCATTGGGCAAGTCCGTTTGCCGCGCCGGCCCGCGCTTTCGCGGTGCCGGGTTCATTCCCTTGAACTTGAGATAAAACTAGTGATTCAGCGCGGCGCGCGCAACAAGCACGAACGGTCGAATTCCGTCAATGCCGTGCAGCGGGCATCCGGCTGGGCAACCGGGTTGCCGCAACGGGGAAATGCACTATATTTTTGCTGGCAGACGTCGCGGCAGCCGTTCGGTGTCTGCCTTCCCAATCCGCATGGAGAACCGAGCATGGGCCTGTTTGATTTCATGAAGACCGCCGGCGATGACGATATCGAGAAGTCGGTGGAGGTTTCCGCCGGGCGCGTCGACCAGTTGCGCAAGGAAGCCATCAGCAAGAGTATCGCCGCGCTGGATATCGACGGCGAGCAGGTCACTGTCGAGGTCGCCGGGGAAGTCGCCACGTTGACCGGCACGGCCCCCAGCCAGGAGGCGCTGGAGAAAATGGTGCTGTGCGCGGGTAACCAGTACGGCATCGCCAGCGTGGACTGCCAGCTCAGCGTGGACGCGCCGACCGGTGACGCGCCCGCGGCCGCAGCCGCGGCGGGCGAGCCGCGCTTCTACACGGTCAAGTCCGGCGACACGCTGGGCAAGATCGCCCAGGAATTCTACGGCGCCGCCAGCAAGTACACCGCGATCTTCGAGGCCAACCAGCCCATGCTGGGCGACCCGGACAAGATCTTCCCGGGCCAGACCCTGCGTATTCCCGAACTCTGAGCCAGGACCCCGCGCCGGTATTCACCGGCAGCGGGCAGCTGCGCATCGCGGGGTATTGCCAGGGTGTTATCGGCGGTAATTGCCCGCAGGGTGCCGGCGGCGTTCCAATAGTGGCATCTTTCCACTGAGGAGACCGCCGCTATGGCGCGCTTCCGCTACAGAATGTTCTGCATCGACGAGATCGGCTTCGCCGCCATCTTCCTCGGTGTGTGCATCGCCATCGCGGTGCTGGAAAACCTGTAACTCCGGCCCGGGCGCCCAGTGAGGCGCCCGCAACCGCCGCCGCGCCCGTCAGGGACGCAATACCCAGCCCCCGTCCACGTTCATTACCTGCCCGGTAATCCAGTCCCCGGCCTGCGAGCACAGCAGCAACAGCGTACCGACCAGCTCATCCGGCGCGCCGCGCACGCGCATGGCCACACTGGCTTCCAGGAACTTGATAAACGGCGAGTCGTCCGGTGTCAGCAACCTGCCGGCGTCGCTGGTGGTGTTTCCCGGCGCAATCGCGTTGACGTTGATGTTCTCCGGGCCGAGCTGCCGCGCCAGGGTAGTGGTCAGGCCCACCAGGGCGAGCTTGCTGATGCCGTAGATGGAAATCGCCGGGAAGGCGCCGCCGGAGCTCTGGTTGACGATCTTGCCGCCGCCGCGCTCGCGCATCAGCGGCACGATGGCCTGCACGCAGTTGAGCGCGCCGGTGACATTGACGTCCATGATGCGGTTCCACTCCTCGATGGGGATATCCACCGCGGTGGCATGGCCCAGTTCCGCCATCAGGGCGGCGTTGTTGACCAGGATGTCCACGCCGCCGAAGACGGATTTGGCCTCGTCCGCCATGGCCGCTACCGAGACCGGGTCGGTGATGTCGACGCCGACGGCGATGGCTTCGCCGCCGGCCTCGCGAATCTCCTCGCTCACCGCGGCAGCGCCCTCGGCGTTGAGGTCGGCCACCACCACTTTCGCCCCGGCTGCCGCCAGGCCCATGGCATAGGCGCGGCCGATGCTGTTGCCGCGCCCGCCGGCGCCGGTGACTACGGCGACCTTGCCGTCGAGGCGATACTGTTCCAGTGAAAATGTCATGTTCCTGTCTCCGTGCGCCCTGCGAACGCGCCAGTTATTCGTGAGTAAATGCCACGGCGCTCACTGCGCGGTGGCCAGCGCGAGGAACGCCGCCGAGGCGTCCCGCAGCGCGTCGAAATCCCGGCTTTCCCCGAGCGTTTCGCCGACCGTCTCGCCGAGCAGGCGCACGTCCTTGGCCAGCAGCGGCGCGCCGTGCTGGAAGTCCGCCGGTTGCGAGAGCCGTGCACAGACGTCGAAAGAGAAACTGCGCCCGCTGCTCACGCGCACCAGTTCGATAAACGCCGAGCGCTCGATCCCCAGGCTCTGGGCCGCCTGCAGCGCGTGCCAGGCCAGCGCCATGTTCGCCGCCATCAGGTTGTTGTTGACCAGCTTGGCGGTCTGGCCGGCGCCGACGCCGCCGAGGTGGGCGATAAACCCCGCATAGGTTTCGAACACGGGCCGCACCGCCGCCAGTGCGTCGGCCTCGCCGCCGACCATGACGGTGAGGGTACCCGCCGCCGCGCCGGGGCCGCCGCCGCTGACCGGCGCGTCCAGCAGCGCGATGCCGCGGGCGCCCGCCTGCTCCGCCAGCGTCCTGCACAGCGCGGGATTGACGGTGGAGTGAATGGCGATGCACCCGCCCGCCGGCATGGCGGGAATCAGCTGCTCGCAGATCTCGCGCACGCCGGCGTCGTCCACCACGCAGACGCCGCAGAATTCAACCTGCGCCGCGAGTTCCGCCACGCTGCCCGCATAGCTCGCCGCGGTGTCCGCGAAAGGCTCCAGCGACTCGGGGCGACGCGCCCACAGCACTACCTCGTAACCGGCCTCGATCATCCGGCGCGCCATCGGCGCGCCCTGGCTGCCGAGGCCGATAAAACCCAGTTTGCCCATGCTTCGAACCCTCCCTAGCCGGCGGTAATACCCTTGTCGATGGAGATACAGGCGCCGTGGTAACCGCGCGCCGCGTCCGAGGCGAGGAAGGCGATCAGGTCCGCCACGTCATCGACCTCGACAAGCCCCCGCAACGGCACGAACCGGTCGATCAGGCTGCGGTCGAGGTCGCCGGGCATGTTGGCCATGCTCGACATGATGCCGGTCATCATCCCGCCCGGCGCCACCGCATTGATACGGATCGGCTTGTTGATGTACTCCATCGCCATCGATTTCGTCAGGTTGGTCAGGCCCGCCTTGGAGGCGCAGTAGGCCGCCGCGTAGGATTCGCCGATAAAACTGGCTGAGGAAGACACGTTGACGATGGCGCCATCGTTTTCCAGCAGCGCCGGGATCGCCGCCTGGGCTAGGAAGAACGGCGCGCTGAGGTTGACGGCGATGGTCCGGTCCCAGTCCGCCTGGGGCATGTCGGTGGAGTGGTTGAAGTAGATCAGGCCGGCGACATTGCACAGGGCGTCGAGGCGGCCGAACTCACCGAGCGCAGCCTCGACCGCGGCGCCGCAGTTGGCCGCCACGGACAGGTCGGTGCGATGGACGAGGCACTTCACGCCGGTTTCGCTCACGGCGGCTGCGGTTTCCTCCAGGCCCTGTTCCGCAATATCCACGATACACACATCGGCGCCCGCCCTGGCCAGCGCAACCGCGCTCGCCCGGCCAAGCCCCGAAGCAGCACCGGTGACCAGCGCCGCCTCACCGGACATATCGCTCGCCTTATTCATTGTTCATCTCCTCCAGCGGCGTGCCGTCCCAGAACTGGCCCTGGCCCACCTTTTTGCCCATCTCGAACACCACGCCCTGCACGAAGGAGGCCTTCGGCCAACCGCTGTGAATGGCGTACTGCAGTACAAATTCGTTCATCTCCTCGAAGCTGGCGTTGCCGCTGGCCATGGCGCCGTAGATATGGGTGCGGATGGGGATGTCGGCCGAAGAATCTGACACTCCCACCAATGTGAGCCAGCGGCGGCTGCGCTGGTCCAGGCCCTCGCGCTCCCACATCTCGCCGAAGACGAAGTTGAGGATGCCGCCCTCGAAGTAGGCGCAGGCCGGCGGCGGGCCGCCGAAGGTCATCGTGTTCCTGAAGCCCGCGGCGCCCTCCTCCAGGCGTTGTTGCGGGTCCCAGGCCCCCGCGCGGATGGGCGGAAAGTCCGCCGCCGGCAGGCCCAGGGATTCGGCGGCGCGGGTGATGGCTGCGTCCAGCGTCGCACCGCGGGACCAGCCGCCGTAGACGGCGATATGCAGCGCCGCCTCGCGCAACTCGGGCAGGCTGAGGTGCTGTCCCTGCAGCGCGCCGCGCACGTAGCCGTCGAGTATCTCCGCAGGTGTGTCCCCGGTGGCCGCACCGGCGAGGGTAATCAGGTAGCGCGAGCGCAGGTCCAGTCCGGGACGGGCCCACACTTCGGCGAAGATGTAGTCGCGCCAGGACGATTCGAACAGGGTGGAGGGCTCAGGCGCGTGGCCAGCCAGCAGTTCGGCCTGTTTTGCTGCGCCGCGGTCGCTGCGCTCCTTCGGATCCAGCAGGCTCATTGCGCGCCCTCCTGTGCCAGGTTCATCCACACGTTTTTCACCTGCAGGAATTCCAGCAGTCCCTGCTCGCCGCCGAGTCGGCCGTAGCCACTTTGCTTGTAGCCGCCGAAGGGCGCGAAGGGCTGCATGCCCTCGCCGGAGGCGTTGACCTGCACCATGCCCGCCTGCACCTGCCCGGCGACCCGGTGGGCGCGGCGCAGGTTCTCGGTGTGGATGTAGGCGCCGAGGCCGTAGTCGCTGTCGTTGGCCAGCGCGATGGCCTCCTCCTCGGTATCGAATGGTGTGACCGACAACACCGGGCCGAACACTTCGCGCTGTGCCAGGTCGCTTCGGTTGTCGACGTCGGCGAAGATGGTCAGTGGCAGGTAGAAGCCGTCGCTGTACTCCCCCGCCAGGCGTTCGCCACCGAGCAGCAGGCGTGCACCGTCCGCCTTCGCCTTGTCCACCATACCGAGGATGCGGCTGACCGAGGCCTCGGAGATCACCGGCCCCATCACCGTGGACTGCTCCAGCGGGTCGCCCACCGGGATGTGCCCGGCGATCATCTGCAACACGCCGAGGTACTGCTCGTACACCGGTCGCTCCACCAGCAGCCGGGTGCCGTTGACGCAGCCCTGGCCGCTCACACTCATGGCGCCGCTCAGCCCGCGCTTGCCCGCGGCGGCGAGATCCGCGTCGGCGAAGACGATCACAGCGGACTTGCCGCCCAGTTCCAGGCCGCAGGGCTTGAGGTTCTGCGCCGCATTTTGCAGCACCTTTTTCGCGGTGGCGCCGCTGCCGACGAACTGGATCTTGTCGACACCGGGGTGGGCGACGATCGCCTCGCCCACATCGCCGCCGCCGGCGATCACATTGACCACCCCGGGCGGGAAACCGGCCTCGAGGAACAACTCGCCCAGGCGCATCACGGAATACGGTGCCAGTTCCGGCGCCTTGAGGATCACGCAGTTACCGGCGGCCAGCGCCGGCGCGATGACCATCGCCGCCGCGAACAGCGGCCCGTTCCAGGGGATGATGGCGCCGACCACGCCAAAGGGCTCGTACTCCACGTAGTTGTGCGCGGGGCCGTTCCAGGCGCTCAAGGTCTCGCCGCGGATCTTGTCCGCCCAGCCGGCGTAGTAGCGAAAGCGCTGCGCCGCGACCATCGGCGCGTAGGCGGACATCATCACCGGGCTGGCATTGCCCAGCGTCTCCAGCGCCGCGAGCCGCGCGGTGTCCTGGTCGATCAGGTCCGCCAGCTTGAGCAACAGGTTGCGGCGCTGCTCGCCGGACCCGCGGTTCCAGGCAGGCGCCGCGGCACGGGCCGCGGCGACCGCGCGGTCGACGTCGTCCGCGCCGCCCAGCACCAATTCGCGGGAGACCTGTCCGTTGGCGGGGTAGATGTGCTGCCAGTGACCGCCGGCCCCTTGTGACAGTTTGTCCTGGCCGGCAAGCACGGTGTATTCGGGCAGTACCGAGGTGTCGGGGAGTGGAAATCCCATGGCTATCTCTCCAGCTTGTTTATGCTTTTACGCTCGGGAGCGGGTGGTGCCGGCTGGCTGTCGCACCGGGGCATCACCCATCAGGCGGGTAATAATATACTTATTATATTCATTTTAAAGCCTCTTAAGATTAATATTTCGCCATTAATTGCTAATTATGTGCCTATATATTAAATTCCAGCCCATAACACCACAGGGAAGACCGCAGTGAAAACAAACCGGAAGACCCGGCCCGGCCTGGTCGGCACGGCCACTGACAGGCTGCGCGACCTGATCCTGGAAACGCCACCGGGCGAGCACCTGGGTTCCCTCAACGAGGTCGCTAGCCGGCTCGGGGTGGGTATCGTGACGGTGCAGCAGGCAGCGCGAGTTCTGGAACACGAGGGGCTGTTGGCGGTAAAGCGCGGGCCCGGCGGCGGCTACTACGGTGCCCGCCCGGACGACGCCGCGATCGAACGCGCCTTCGCCACCTACATGCGGGTGCACGACATCAGCTACCGGGAGGCATTCGAGCTGGCAGTGCTGCTGGACTGCGACATCATCGTCACCGCCGCGCGCAGCCTGGAGCGCGAGCAGTTCGCCGAGATCCAGCGCCTGATCGACCTGCTCGAAAGCTCCACCGCCTTCGAGGACTGCATGCGCTTCGAGATCGATTTCAGGGAGACGCTGCTCGGCATCTTCGACAAGCCATTGCTGGCTTTGCTGGCGCACGTGGCCGTGCAGCTCTACAACAGCGAGCCCGAGCCGGGGTTGTTCGACACGCCGGAAGCGCTGGATGAGTGGAAGCAGGGAAGGCGGCGAATCCTCGACGCCATCCTGGCACAGGACGAAGAGCTGGCGGGTTTCGAGGCGGAGCGTTACCGCCGCATGGTGATGCGCTGGATGGGGTCCGACAGATAACGCAAGGGGTCAGATTCGATTTTTAAATGAAGTCTGACCCCGGTTTTGCCGGGTCGGTACCTAGAGTTCGCCGGCGCCGAAAATCTCGTCGCAGAAGGCGGTACCATAGCTGTTACCATCGCTGGGAACGGTAGAGCCCTGCGTCGCGTTCGGGCCTTCAAACCCGCCTTCCGAGCAATAATAATTGAAGGTGCAGTTTTCGGCCGTCAGTGGTATGCCTTCATAACTTTCCCCGCCGAGGACATCGTAGGTCACTACCACCGGCTGCCCGCAGCTATTGATAAAACACGGCGGTGGAAACTCGCCAGCGGTGTACGTGCTACTGCCGCTGCAGCTGCCGGCATCCACCGGCGCAGAAGAAGCCCCGGCGTCGATTTTCCCGGCCACCAGGACAAGTGAACCCGCCAGGCCGAAAGTCACGACCGGTGCGATGGCCTTGATCCAGGCGGCGCGTTCGCGAAGTGCGCGGTAGACCACCACCGACAGCAGCAGGGCCAGCGCTAACATCGCGTACGTGCCCATCGTCGGCACGACCTCCGGCTTGGCCGGTGCCCAGTTGATCTGCATCGTGGAAAAACCAACTCTCCCGCCCGCAAACGCGTTGCTGACGGCCCCCAGACCCAATAACAGAAATACAGCAACCTTTTTCATTTCCCTTTTCCCCTATCAATTCCATTTTTTCCCCGCCAACACTTTAGAAAACGATGGTTTATAGGTCAATAAAGACCACAGGATTAATACTGTTAAATGTACCCGCCCTCAAAATTTTCAAACGCGTCGGGACTTCGTATGGGCGCGGGCGGGAGCAGTCTTTTGTTACCATCCCGGCTACCGCCAGACCATTAACGGGCCCACGATCGATGCCAACGCCACGCCAGACAGCAGCAGGCCTGCTGTTTTTCGGTGCATTCTGCCTGCTGGCCACGGCCCTTTACCGAATGGGTATCGGCGCCGCGCCGCCGGCGCCCGAACCCGCAGCGCCCGCAGCGGCCACCGAAGCCCTCCCGGACGACTTCTACCCGGACCGCGACTGGGACGACTACCACGGCCACTCGCTGCACATGTCGGTATTCCCGTTCCGGGACCGCAACCGCAACGGCCGTTACGACACCGGCGATATGCCGATGGCGTCCGTCGCGGTGGTGCTGGATCGTCCCGACGGCAGCCAACGCATGAAGCGCTCCAACGTCAACGGCTATACCAATTTCGACATGTACGACGGCGAAGGCGAGACCGATATCAATCGGGCCGGGCCGCGCTACACGTTCACTGTGGAGGCGCCGCCGGGCTGGCATGTAACCACCGGCAACGCGCGCCAGGCCACCCGCTTCAAACGGCTGGCCGGCTCTCCCGCCGGGTTGGTGGCGGAATCACCGCCCGACGTGGTGGGGCTGGCGCCGGATCTCACCATCGGCGGCCGGCTGCCGGTGAACGACGCGGGCACCCGGTTCTTCCTCGCGGGCCCCGGCGACCGGCAGATACAACTGGCGGCCGACGCCGAGGGCTATTTCAGCGCACCCGTGCTTCCGGGGCGGTGGCGGCTGCTGGCAGAGCGGGACGGCGACAGCGTCACCCTGCACGAGGTCAGCGTGGACGAGGCCCCGGTCGTCCTGTCCGCCGTCAGCGAAGTGGCCAGCCGGCCACCCCCTCTGCCGCGACGGGAGGTGCAGCGCTTCGATCACCTGCACCGCTCGGTTATCGACAAGCTCGCCTCCGGTGATCACGGGCTGCGCTGGAACTACCTGCTGGCCACGGACAACCAGCTCTACCGCGGTCCGGGTTTCGTCAATGTCCTGCGCAGCGGACACGCCGTGGGCTACAACAGCTCCGGCCACCCGGTGACCATTGCCAGCGCCACGCCGGGGGGACGCTTCGATTTCGTCGGCGCGTATTTCGGCACCGCCTGGGCGGAATCCGAGGGCGAGATGCTGGACATCGAAGCCTGGCGCGGCAGCCACCGGGTGGCGCAGGACAGCGTGAAACTGTCCCACCTGGGACCGGCCTGGTTCCAGGCGGACTACCGGGACATCACCCGGGTGGAACTGCGCACCCGGCACTACTGGCAGTTCATCACCGAGGACATGGCGTTCCGGCTCCCCGCCGAGGCGACATCCGCCCAGGTACCAGCAGCACCGGACGTGGCTGACAATATTCTCCAGCGCGATGTCTTCCCCGACGATGGACCCCTCAGCGAGGCGATGTGCGCCCCGGTGGCCGTGGCCAACGCCATCGCCGGTTCGGCGGGTTCGCCTTCCGTGGAGCAACGCCTGGGCCTCGCCCGGAAACTCGCCGGCGATGACTACATGGGGACGCGCCCCGTCGCGGGTACGGACGTCCTGGCGGTTATCCACGGACTGCAGCGCTACGCGCAGGCGCGCGGCACGGGACTGGACGCGCTGGCCTACGTGGGCGAAGCGCGCCTGCCGTGGCACATGAAGCAGGGCTACCGGGTGGATGCGTCCTGGCTGCGCGAAGCGCTGGCCAACGGCGCCAGTGTCGTACTCAACCTCGGCTGGTACAGCGAACAGGACGATGGCGAACTGGCGCGCACGGGCGGACACTGGGTGCAGTTGCTGGCGGTCGACGACGTCGGGGCGCTACGGCTATACGACCCGGGACAGGCCACTGCGGCTGCAGCGCGGGTGGCGACAAGGCTGGAAGACGATGCACTGCAGGCGGGGGCTGGCAGCCCGCAGCGCTTCCGGTTGAGCGACACCGGCAGATCCCTGCTGGCGGGCTACCCGCTACCTGCGGGCGCGGACCGGGTGGCGATCGACGGCGCCCTGGCGTGGCGTTTCAGCGAAGCCGCGCCAGGGCCGGTGAGCGATCGCTAGACCGGGATTGAACAGTAGAACACCAGGGTGCAGTAGTCGCCCGGCTTCAACACGGTGCCGACAGCGCATACGCCCTTGTCCACGGCTCCGGGCGGCAGCGTCGCGATACCCGCATTGGCCAGCGGCGTTTCGGAACAATCGCCCGGGTCGATAGCGGTGATTTTCAGCGGTACGCTGGTGGTGTTGGGCAACTGGTAATCGGGAGTGGGTCCGATGGGCAGCGTAATCTGCGTACCGTCCGGGTTGCTGAGATTGACAACCGTCGGTCCCACCGCGCCGTTCGCAAGCGCCTGGACGGTGTTGGCGCCGAGCATCGCGCCGACCACGGCGCAGGCACCGCCGGCCACCAGTATCGCCACCGACATGACCTTGCGCGCGCGCTTGTCCTTCAGCAGGCGCACCCCGACAAAGCCCAGCAGCATCGCCAGTGCGATCAGCGCGGCGCTGCTCATGGCCGGCACGGCCTGGGCGACCACCGCGGGCGGCGGAACCGGCACGTAGGTGACGGTCGGCGGAGCAATCTGGGCGGACGCTCCGAGTGAAAACAGGCCGAGCAACGCTCCGGTTGCAACGGCAGGCTTTATGCTGTGTTTGATCATCATGGACAGTTCCCCCTATCCCCTGTGGATGCCTTTGGCGCGAGTGCACGCAGGCGTTTTTTTCCCCGAACAAACGTAGCAGACTTCGGCGCGACTGGCGAGCGCAGGTTCCGGCAAAAAAAGCCGCCCGGAAAGAGCGGCAAAAGGCTGTTGGACCCGGCCTTGAAACGATGGTGAATCGTCGATCGCGCAGCCGCTGCAGGTAGAAAAACAGCGGTTGCGGCTCACTCCCAGATCACTCGCTGATGGCGTCGATACGGCACTCCACGCCCGGGTGCGGCGCGGCTGTCAGAGGGAGCGCGCGATCAGTTCCTTCATGATCTCGTTGGTACCTCCGTAGATGCGTCCCGCACGGGAATCGATCCAGGCCCTGGCAATCGGGTACTCGAGCATGTAGCCGTAGCCGCCGTGCAGTTGCACGCCCTCGTCCACCACCCGGCAGAGCATTTCCGAGGTCCACAGCTTTGCCGCCGCGGCCGCCTCCTGGGTAAGCTGGTTCTCGATGACCAGCTCCACGCACCGGTCGACGAACACGCGTCCCATCGCGATATCGGTTTTCATTTCCGCCAGCTTGAAGCGGCTGTTCTGGAAGTCCGCCACCGCCTGGCCAAACACCTTGCGCTCGCGGGTGTAGTCCAGCGTCACCTTCAGCGCCGCCTCGGCGGATGCCACCGAGAGTATGGCGACGATCAGCCGTTCCCAAGCCAGCTCCTGCATCAGCTGGCCGAAGCCACGGCCCTCCACCTCGCCGAGCAGGTTGCACTGCGGCACCCTCAGGTCGTCGAAAAACAGCTCGCAGGTGTCCTGCGCGTGCATGCCGACCTTGTTCAACGGTTTGGCTTTGCTGAAGCCGGGGCGGTCCGCCTCGACCAGGATCAGCGAGATATCCTTAGAGCCGGAGCCGCTGTCGCCGGTGCGGCAGACCACCACCGCGATGTCCGACAGGTAGCCGTTGGTGATGAAAATCTTCGAGCCGTTGATGACGTAGTCGTCGCCGTCCTTCACCGCCGTGGTGCGGATGGACTGAAGGTCCGAGCCGGTGCCGGGCTCGGTCATGGCGATGGCGCCGACCGCCTCGCCGCTGGCCATTTTCGGCAGCCAGTGCAGCTTCTGCTCCTCGCGGCCGAAGTTGCAGATGTAGTTGGCGACGATATCCGAGTGCACACTGAATCCCAGCCCAGTGGCCCCGCAGTAGCTCTGCTCTTCCATCAATACGGCGCTGAAGGAGCGGTCCACGCCCAGGCCGCCATAGGCCTCGGGGATGGTAAGGCAGAGCAGGCCCAACTCGCCCGCCCTGTTCCACAGGCTGCGGTCGACGTGTTGCTGCTGCTCCCACGCCTGGTGGTGGGGCACCACTTCCTCTTCCATGAAACGGCGAACCGTGCGGCGAAATGCCTCGTGCTCGGGGCCGTAAAGTGTTCTTGGCAACATGTTTACTGCTCCCTCAATTGTTGTTATCGCGTTGAGGATAACCCGAACTGCGCACTGACACGGCTCAATTCCGTACGTGCCTCATCGACCATACGGACTAACAGTTGAGCGCAGGCCGGCATGTCCTCGATCAGCCCGATCACCTGTCCCGCGTTCCAGATACCGCCTTCGACGTCGCCCTGCTCCAGCACCTGCTCCGCGGTGCTGTCGCGGAACACCCGGGCGGTATTGCGCGGGCTCGGCCTGGCGCTCCAGCGGCAGGCCCATCGCGCGCAGGAAGATCTGCACTGGCAGCGGCTCCGCGATCCCCGACATGAGCTCGCACTCCCCCCGCTCGATGACCTTGTCGGCAAGCTGGTCCGCGAGCTGGGGCCAAACAAAAAAGCCCCGGCGATTGCCGGGGCTTCTGAATTTGGTAGGACTACCCAGATTCGAACTGGGGACCTCTACCATGTCAAGGTGAAACGCTACACTAGCAGGCCATAACATACCCCAAAAAGCACAATAAAACGACTCTGCTGGGGAGGCTGGACAGCGGGGGAAGCGAAGCCTATATTCACGACGTGGCAGCAAATTCTGCTACCCGGATTAGCACCCGGAAACACCAAGCGCACTGAGGCGCTTCGGCGCCTTTTTCGTGCCCGCGTTTGGCGGGCTGGCGGGCCACCTTCGGGTGGGCCGGTCCTTGGTCCGGTAGTGCTAACCTGCCAGTCCGCCTCTTGGTGATTAGCACCACCTGGAGGCGGATTTCCCAACTATCCAAGGAGGCCACCATGGCTATTGATTATCATATCCCCGCAGATTCATTGCTTGAAGCGAAGGACCACATCGCAGCTGCTCACGCTATGGCAACGTACGTCGCGCGCAACGTGGAAGACTCACCCGGATTGAGCGAGATTGCCCAGTGCATAGCCGACAAGATTGAGGCCGCTGGGGACGTGCTCGAAAATGACGTCAAGCGGGGTGAGGTATGAGCGGCAAAAATCGTGCGGTCACGCTGGGAGGCGCCTCCCTTCTCTCCCGGGAGTTGGCCGCCTGCCTAAGGTCTGCCAGGGCACTGGACGGCACTTCTGACAGCGGGCTTTTGTATTCGACCGCGGAGCGCATGGCTGAGGAGTTGGACCAAATGATCGAGGCACTTGAAGCCGGGGAGGGCAGGTCATGAGAGTGCGAGAGAGGCACGATATTTTCCGCCAGTGCGAGATCAGCTACGCGATCCGGGCAATCAGTGAGGTGCTGAAAGATCACTCCGAGGGATCGCAGATTGACATGGAAGCCGCGCGGCCCGGTCTCCATTGCGCATTGGCCGTGTTGTCGGAAGAGTTACAGGATTTCGTCGAGAGCGGTCTTGATAATTCAGTACCAGACAGCACGGATGATTCGTCAAATCTGGCCACAGCGTAGCTGGCGCGCCACTGCCGGGCTATTCTGATTCTGCTGCCATCCCTGGCATCCCACAGGCCCCTTCGGGGGCCTTTTCATTCAGCCTGCCCGATCACGCAATTTCCTGCCCCCTCCACACCTATGCTAACTTGCTCGCGTTATTGGATTCATGCGAGGTTAAGTGATATGGCAAGGAAGCCGCCACCCGGTCATTGTGTGCACTGCCTGAAATACTCCGAAAACCTAACCTGGGATCATGTCTTCCCCGTGTCGTGGTATCCAGAGAGCAACGTCTCCACAGCGGAGAAGTGGAAAGTGCCGTCTTGCCGACACTGCAATGGGCGGTTGGGCAAAATCGAACGTGAAATGCTGATCAAACTCGGGCTCTGTATTGACGTTGAGGACCACAATGCCAAAGGAATCGCGGAAAAGGCGCTGCGAGCGCTGGATCCCCGTGAAGCCAAAAAACCTAAAGATGCCCTCGCGAGAAAACGCACTCTCGATCGAATCGTCGCTGAAATGGAAGTTATCGATCCCTCGAATAAGATCGATGTTTATCCTGGATTCGGGGCCGAACGATTCCCGAACGAACCACTCCTGACGGCACTTACAATCGATTGGGGGAGCACTGCAGCGCTCGGCGAAAAGATCGTGAGAGGACTAATATATCTCGGCGATAACGGAAGGATGATCGACAATAATTATGAAATCCATATGCGAGCAGTCGAGGAAAGTGTCGCCATTGGGGCACTACAAAAGATCGAACGTTGGTTCGAATATGCGCATGAGCCTGGAATCGTAGTCCATCGCGCAATACATCCGGTAGATGATGTGACGTCAATATTCCGAATTGAGATCTGGAAACAGTTGCGAATCTACGGCTTGGTAATGCCTGTCGGTGCTTTGAAGGAGTCATAGGGGAAAGATATTTTCAAATGGACCGCTCCGACAAGATCAAACGAGAAGCCCGCCATAGCGCCCGTAAGCTCCTGCTAGCAGGGATTGCCCTTGGGGTAGTCCTGGGGTTCGGCGCGGGCCTGCTGGTTGCCAGCGTGACGACGGAGCGCGTTACAGTGATTGTGCCGGATTGCTCAGGGACGCGGACATAGACCCAAACCGCTAATCTTCAGGTAAATCCAGCATGACACCAAACTGGCCTTTATCGAGTCCCATTTTTCTAGACCACCCACCCCGGATTAGAGCGGCACAGCGAACAGGGGTTTCTGGAATGCCTTGCTCTTCGAGGGCGGCCCGGTGCTCCTTAGCATCCGCTCGCGATAGGTAGCCTACAGTCAGGCCATCAATTTGCACACAAACCGCGTTGGCGTCGTGCTTGTTGTAGTTTTCACAGTAGAGAATTGCTTTCACTTCCAGTTCGTGACCGTTCTTGGTCCGGCCGCCGCATATTTTCTTCAACTGCTTTTGATAGTGAGATTCTCCAACTACATCGACGTTGAAGTTACCAGAAACCGGGAGATCGAGAATTTGGAGCTTCTCCCTCTTGGAAAAAGGCCACATACGTTCGCCTGCTCTGCCTGTCCTTGGAAAGCGTAAGCATAGCTCAATCTTTATCGAGAGCTGCACCAGGTTGGGAAAGTGCGCCAGTGCCACCCCGAAGGAGTAAGGGGCGGGGGCAGGCGCGTGCACAGAGGTCGGTGGCCCACTGTGCGCCCTGTGAGCGGCGGCTACCGGGCAACAGGTCCCGTGCATGTCCGCTCACTTTTCCGCCACATGCCCGGCGGAGTTCGCTTAGCTTGCGGCCTCGTGGATTTCCGCGAAGCTCTCTCCGTGGCGCACGGCAATGTCGCAGTCCGTCCAGACGGTGATCACCACGTCGCCGTAGGAGGCTCTGGTGTACGGATCAACCACAAAGTCCAGGCCACTCCACATGGCAATGATCAGGTCGGCCCAGTTGCCGAACAGGACGTAACCCGCCGGCATGAGGTTGGAGACCAGCGCGCGGTAGCCATTCATGCGGCCTTCGCCCTCGGCGGTTGCCTCCCAGACCATGCGCCCGGTGCTGGCGACGATTTCCGTTTGCTTCAAGCCGGATGCCAGGGCGCCAGTGGTCACATAGCCCAGGTTCCCCATATCGGCATCGTCGGTCATCAGCTCGCCTTCCAGGTCCACGATATTGGCGAAGGAAGGGCTGCCGCCGTTCGCGTAAGTCGTGGTTGCCACCCCAGTCTGGCTGAGGATGCCGGTCGGCTGGTTGCTTGCCCCGCTGCCGTTGATGGCAGCAACGTCGATTGCCTTCGCAATGGCAAACGCCAGGGAGTTTTTAACCAGTTCCTCGGATGCCGGATCACCCTGCAGCAGCATCTTGCGGGAGATGGTGCTCGATACGCCGACGCTGGTCGGGCTCAGGGTGATCTTGTCATAGGTGGGATCGCTGGGCGTTACCTGGTCGGAGCCATCACCGGCCAGCCAGGTGGCCGAGCTGTCGGCGGTCTGGCGCGGGATCTGAATGTCCCCGGTAAGGCCCGGCAGGATCGTGGCGCCCATGCGCCCGGTGATCATCCGCTCGCGCAGCGCAGGAATGAACATACTCGCCAGGTGCGAGGTGGCGATCAGGTCGCCGCCGTCGCCGCCCTTGGTCAGTGAGCGGAAAATGGCGTTCTCCGGGATCGTGTAGCGTTCGCCGCGGCCTTTGTGCAGACGCTTGGCGGTTTCCTCCATGATCTCCAGTTCGGGGCCGCCGGTGCGGATGGTCGCGGGGTCGAAGGTCAGCGCCAGGGCGCGACACAGTGAAAATTGCTGTTCCATAGGTTTCGTACCTTGAGTTCGTTGGATGCCTGAAATGGGCGCACCGGTCTCCTGGTCGCACCAGTGGTCAATGGAAAGGTCACGGATCAAGTCCAGGCACTGAGTTGTCTGGTCGTCGGTGGTAACGGTCATCATGCGGGTTTGAATGTCCGCCAGCCGTTCCTGGGCGGTCTCCGCCTGCTCGATCTCGGGGAACTTGTCGAGCATGGCGCGGTAGCGTTCGTGCAGGCGGTGCTGCCGGTGCAGGATGGCTACCTTTGGGGGCAGTTCGTACACTGAGCCGCTTTCGAGGGCGCGGCCGATGCCGGCGGACAGGTCAGCAGGGCAGGACACACAGGAGGCCTCAAAGGGCGTCCAGCGCACTGCTACCAGGTCACTCTGCCAATCGTTCCCCGCGTCTTTCTCGACGTAATCGTCGATGAGGTAGCCGATTGAGATTCCGCGGACAATACCGGCCTTGACGTCCTGCCAGATTTCCTCGCCCCGGGCCGACTTGGAAAAGCGCAAGGTCGCGCGCAGCTTGCCCTGGAATACGCGGACATTCTCCGCTACGCCAATTTGCTGGTCCTGGTTGTGGGACCAGAGCAGGGGCAGGGTGTTATCGGTGGCGCGCTCCAGGTTCACCGCCTCGGGATTATGGCGGAGAATTTCCCGATAACCGGCGCGGATCACAGGCGCCTCGGTGGATAGAGTCGCCTCGACTTTCCGCTGGTCCTCGGTGGCGCGAGTATGGTCCAGCTCCATGAATCGGTAGCGGACCGTTTCGGCTGAGGGCTTCGACGGTTGAAGCTCGGCATAGCTCGCGGGGAATTCCCGGAACCACGCTTTAAATTTAGTTGCAGTCATAACAGCACCTAGGTTCTGGTTCCGGCGCAGATTGCACGTGCACAAGCGCCGGAACGGTTGATCAACGTTCCTTGCGTCCTGTCACATGCTGCGCCGGCCTAGGCACTTCGAGTCGGGGAATCACCCCGGCCCTGGCTGTGGGTAGGATCTCGCGGGAGTCACCCGCGAATACTGGGATTGTATACAGTGTTCGGCTATGGGCCAACATTTCGCTCAAAATTGGCCGTTGGTTGTTGAATTCAGGTCTGAGCAATTGCGCGATGTTCCTTAATTTGTAGATCATGCGCCCGGCTGCCAGCGAACCATTGATAAACAACAACCCCGCCCCATAGGCGCGCCGAAAGTAGCGAGAACTCGCGGAGCCCGCCACCCGTAGCTCACCCCCAGGGCGGAAGAACCTAAGCCGGGGGGTAGGGTGGCCGGCGCCTGGCTTACGAGTCGTACAGCACAGCCTTTGCCGCAGTCGTGGCGGTTTTCTTCAGGCGGAATGTTCCCGGCCCGTTGATCAGGGCTGCGCTCTTGCTCTTGGTCAGCGCGACCACTGTGCCGCCCTCGATCAGTGGCGCCTCAACGCTGCCGCCATCGGTGCGGAATATGTCCACCCGCTCGTTATCGACCAAGCGCAGGTCGGTCCAGATTTGAATGGACGCGCCATCGGGGACGCTAATGTCCGAACTGGTCGCCGTGCTGGTGGTTGCTGCAATTTCTTCTGTGGTGCTCATATCGTTTCCTCAAGGTTGTATTGCCTGACTGGGACCCAAATGCCTGATTTTTTGTGAGAAATGGGCCGAAAATCCTTTATTAACAGTGACTTTGTCCTGGTACTCGCCACGCTAAAAAATTCCTTCTGTACTGCCGGCCAGTGGTCACCATGGATAGCGCCAGTCGAGCACGTGATAGTCGAAGGCGTCGGCCGCCGACAAAGCCGGCTGCGCCTTCCCTGCCTCCCTGTTGACGTAGCAGTGGTTGCGATGGAGGTTCCTGGCCTCGATGGTCGCGGCCTCATCGCTAAACGTGTACGCCGTGGGGAATGTCAGGTCGGCCCACTCACTCCATTGGTTTGTGATCACAACGTCGCTAACCTCAATTGCCAGCGAGGTCAGGGTGTACCAGTAGGGATCAAGGTCGGATGCAGTGGCCGGCGGTGAGTGGGCCGGAATCTCTGCGCGCTCCGCATAGCTCAGGGTGTAGGTGGTGCCATCAATCACGCACACCTCGCGCCGAATGATGTACAGCCAGGACACCCCGATACTGTCGGCGCTGGTGGTGCTCATCTGGTAGAGGATCGTCCCGACTTCAACCGTCATGCTCCACCCCCGCCTAGTGAATCTGGGTGCGCGCCGGGCCCAGCTGCGCTAAGAGGAAATTGTTAAACGCAGACAGCTGGGTCAGCGTTACTGTGGCGATGGTGGCCGTACGCTGGACCACCCCCTGCAGGTCGCGCAGCTCGCTGGCGGTCATGTGGTCGAAACTGAATACCTGGTCAATTCGCAGGCTCGGGTGAATCTCCAGGGCTTGCTCGTATTTCTCCCAGGTGAACGGTATTTTTTTAGCCATTGGTCTTTCCTCCTGTGACCTGATCTGCCATGTGATTCCTGTCGGACCAGATGTTCATTGCTCCGGGCCAATCCGTGATCGGCTTGCCGTTGAACGAGATCCACCCCCGATTCGAGGTGAAGGCCCCCGCGGCGAAGGTGCTGCCGCCGGTTGGCTCCAGACGAGCCGGCCGCCCTCTTCAATTCTGGCGATAGGGCGGGACAGCTTCGCGACGATCCGCATTGGATCCATCGACTCTGGCGATGGCACCGTTGCCCCACCCCCATCTGCAAAATGAACTCGATATACCGGCATCAAGTCCCACCCCCAATTCGCTTTTCCCGCCGCCACATCCCCATCAGCGCTTGCCAATCAGCTACAGGCACTCCGCCAGATAGCTCCCAATCCCTTGCCTGGTTGTAGGCCCAAAAGTTGTGGCTTTCGTCGTCGGTGAATCCGAGGTGCCGCCCATAGTTGGTTACCTCTACCAAGTCCGGTGTTATCGATTCTTCGCGCGCGGTAGATATATTTTTTTTATCCCCTCTTCTCTCACTCTCATCTACTGTCCGCATTTTGTCCGCATTTTGTCCGGTGCTATCTGGGACGCTTTTCAGACGCCTTCGCGAATCTCTCTTGCGCTTCTGATCCTCTGCCCTGCGCTTTGCCGATTGGCCGTTGTGCTCGGAAAACTCAGGCATCACAAGGCCTTGGGGCGACTCCTCCAGCCAGCCAACGGATGCGACTGCGGCAGAGAATCCATCCCAGCCGATAACATGGTCCATCAACTCCATGGTGTAGCCTGGGAGAATCCCATCATCGCTGTGGGTGTCGAAAACACCCCAAACCGCATGCAATCCGCCAACGACGCGGAATTTATCCGACCGGGTTGCGGACGAAATGCGGACAACTTTCGGATGCGACTGGAGGTCCTTTCGCATCTTCATCCAGTCACCGGCCATCGGCGCCACCCCCGAAGCAGGGCATCACCATGCAACGTTGTCGAATCATTGGCAGACCCCTACCGGGCGCCCAGCGACAAGATCACTCCATCGATGCGCGCATCATCCACGAAATCCTTACCGGCGATCCGTCGCAGTACGCCCTCGCGCACCAGGTGGTCGCGGTTCTTCCTGAGAAACCAGTTCCAGGACTGCTGGGACGGGTAGAAACGCTCGCCGCGCTTGTTCCGCCATTCTCCGGCGGGGATAAAGGTATCGAGTGACTGAGGTTGTTCAGCACAGTTCGCTTCCACGTTTTCCTCCGAACTACTAGCGGTCTGTAGTGTCGCCGTCAGTACATCCTTGCCACGGGGGTTTTGACGGTGTGGAACTATGGAATCACAGAGAAAACGGATAGGTGCCCGAATTTAATTTGGGAAAGGTGCAGGGAGGTGTGCTAGGTGGGTTCCCGCTGCCAATCGGCGAAAGATGGAAACGCCAACCCGTCTGGGAATAGGGACGGATTATTGTCGAAAACGAGGGCAGCGATATCGATGCAAGTGCCACGCTCCGACAGAAGGTTGCGCACTCGCTTGTCGGAACGCTCAACGGCATCGCCATCGCGATAGCCGGGCTGATACTTGGCGAGCTCAGCCAGCGTACCATCCAGCAGCTCAGCCTTTGAGAGCAGCGAGCCGTTGAAGTACCACCCCCACCCCCCCCGCTGACCCGGAGCATGCCGCCACTCGGCATTTTGCTCCAACAGGAAATCGGCCGCAGATACGATCACTTGCTCTTTGAGGTCAGACTTTGGCCCGCGTTTCCTTTTTCGTGCATTAGCATGCCTGGCGAAAATGCCAAGAAGGGCTTCTGAGTGCAGCCAGAATAAGTCTATCTCAGATTGCGTTGGCTCATCGTCTGGGCCCCTTTCCATGGGTAGCGCCTTGCACAGACGCTCATACCTTCGGTGGAGCTCTAACAATTCCTGGTCGAGATCCTCGTCTAAGCCCTCGTTTTCCTGACCGTCATTCATTGCAGGCTCCCTCCCGCAGCCTGCACCGCGGCGCGCAGGTCCGTCGCCTCCAGGGCCCCGTAACGGCGCGCCACCATGCGACTGTCCTTGTGTCCCAGCACACGGGACACCGTGTGCAGGTTCACCCCCGAACGCAGCAGGCGCTGCGTGCAGACGTGGCGCAGGTCGTGCCAGTGCAGATCCTCCCGGCCGAGCTGCCGGCGCACACGCAGCCATTCCGAGCGCTCATCGTAGGGCTGCCAGGGATCGCGGCGCCGGCAGAACACCAGCGCATCGAGGTCGTGCCGGTCGTAGCCTTGCAGCTCATTGATCAGGCCATCGGTGAGCGACAGCACCCGGTAGTCGCCGGATTTGTGGTCCGTGCCGATCTCGGCCAGGCCACGCTCCAGGCTGGTGTTGCGCCAGGTCATGCGGCGCAGTTCGTTTTTCCGGCCGCCAGTCGTCAATGCTGCCAGCACCAGACCGTAGAACCGGGGATAGGTGGACCCGCGCGCCAGGGCCAGCAGGCGCTCGACCTCGGCATCCGACATTTGCACCCGGCGCATCGTCTCCGGCAATTTCGGGTGGTTGGCCAGCGGATTGGTGAAGTCGTCCGGGCAACCGGTGCGGCGGCGATTCTTGATCGCCCAGTTGTAGATACAGGTCATGTCGCCCTGCTCCCGGTTGACGGTCGCGGGCGCGTAGGACTCGCCCAGCCTGTCCAGGACAAACACCAGGTCATCGGTGGAGACGCCCCACGCAGGCCGGTCGCCGAAGAGATCCAGCCATTTCTTGAGGCGGTAATCGCGGGGTTCGTTGGGTCGCGCCTGGGCGCAGTACAGCTTGACGAGGTCGCGGAAGGTAAGGTTTCGCGGCGCCATCTCGAACTCGGTTCGTAGGGCGCGCAATTTTTCGGCAGTCAGCCGTGGCTGGGAACTGGTCATCGATCGGTGCACTCCGATTGTGAACATCACTATCTTGCAGGCCTGCTGGCCTACGCTGTGCACCGTCACTAAACCCCCGTGGCGTAAGGGTTTTCTCAGGATTTGGTAGGACTACCCAGATTCGAACTGGGGACCTCTACCATGTCAAGGTAGCGCTCTAACCAACTGAGCTATAGTCCTGTTGTGAGGGCGGGGATTATATAGACCCTCGCCGCCATCCTCAATACCTTCCAGCAGGATCTTGCCGCACATGCCCAGCGACTGGCAGGCCGTCGAAAATGCCGTCTCCGAGGCCACGGGGAGGCCCTTCAGGGTAGCCTCCAGCCGGCCCGTGGGCGGCGGCTGCATCAACCAGGCGGCGGTGATCGAGGGCTGCGGCCAGCGCTTCTTCATAAAGCTCAACAGCGCCGCGCTGCTGCCCATGTTCGCGGCCGAGGCGGACGGCCTGCGGGCTATTCTCGAGACCGGCACGGTGCGCGCACCGCAACCGCTGGCCTGCGGCTGCTCCGGCGGCGAGGCCTGGCTGGTGCTGGAATACCTGGAATTCGGCGCGGGCGGACCCGCCGCGGCTACCCGCCTCGGCGAGCGGCTGGCGGCCATGCACGCCACCCCCGGCGAGTATTTCGGCTGGCACCGCGACAACACCATCGGCAGCACCGCGCAGCGCAATGCGCCCACCGGCGACTGGATCGGCTTCTACCGCGAGCAACGCCTCGGCTTCCAGCTGGCTCTCGCCGCCGAAAACGGCGCGCCGGGGCGGCTGCTCGACAGTGGGCGTGAACTGCAGGAGCGCCTGCCGCAGTTCTTCCAGGGTTACTCCCCGACGCCCTCGCTACTGCACGGCGACCTCTGGGGCGGGAACTGGGAAGCGACGGGCGACGGCGAACCGGTGATCTTCGACCCGGCGGTCTACTGCGGCGACCGCGAGGCGGACATCGCCATGACCGAACTGTTCGGCGGATTCGGCCCCGCCTTCTACGAGGCTTACGACAGCGCGCTGCCGCTGGACGCCGGGTACCAGACGCGGCGCACGCTGTACAACCTGTACCACGTGCTCAATCACTTCAACCTGTTTGGCGGCGGTTACGCCGGCCAGGCGCGGCACAGTATCGACGAACTCCTGGCGTCGGTGCGCTGAGCGGGGCGATCAGCGCACAAAGCCGGAGGGGAACCAGCCCTGACACTCCCGCAATACTGCCCCGGCCTCTTCATCCTTTTTCTGGTAGCGCAGCAGGTTTACCTGCACCTGGCAGGCGGTCTTCTGCCAGGGAATCTGCTCGCGCACGTGGCGGGTATAGACGAGCGCGAGCTCCACCTTGCCCTCGCGGGTCGCCTTCATCGCCTCGCTCATGTCGCGTAGCGGGGAAGGCGGGGAAGGCACGAGCAGTTGCGGCAGCGCGACGCCCTTGCGCACCGCCAGCCAGGATACGGAATCCTGGTAGAGCAGCTCCCAGCGGCCGGTCGCAAGCAGTTCCTGCTGCATCTGCATCCCGTTGCGCTGGCCGGTGGGCCACAGCATGAATTCCGCGCCGGTGCCCTCGACGGCGTCGACCCACCCCTGCGCGCCGCGCAGCACGCCCATGTACAGCTGGTATTCATGGGCGCCGTAGAGGGTGTCGGCGCGTCCGTCGATGTACACCTTCAGTTGCCCGTCGGTGCGCAGGTGCAGGTAGCCGCCCCAGTTGTAGAACGCGAACACATTGCCGTGCAGCTTGTTGGCCAGGGCGAAGCTGACCGTGTCCTCCGGGTAGGAATACTCTGCGGTCAGGTAGTGGAACGCCGGCGCAGCCTGCAGCGGATACGGCCACAGGCGCAGCACGCCGAAGCCGATGGCCGCCAGCGCAAAGGCATACTGCAGCGCCTTGTGCCGAACCTGCTCGAACAGCAGCCCCAGCAGCGGCGCCAGCAGCAGCGCCAGCGAGATACCGAAGATCGAGATAAACCGGCGGCTGGTCAGCGCCATGGCCAGGGTGAGCCCGGTGAGCACCATCGCCTCCCAGGGTACGCCGGTGCGCCGGCGCACCGCGGGGAAGGCGTACAGCAGGGCCAGCGCCGGCGCCCACATCGCGATGAAAAACAGCGGCGAACGGATGCCGCCGGACTGGAAGGGCGACAGCCACTCCCCCAGCCCGCGATAGGGCGAGCTGGTATCGAAGGCGTAGATCAGCGGGTAGAGGAAGGTCTTGAACCCGGAGGGATTGAGCGCGGCCGCCGCGACACAGACCAGCCCGGTCAGCACCGCCGCGCGCAGGCGCGGGATGCTGAAGTCGCGCCAGGGGAAGACCAGCACGCCCAGCGCCATCAACCCGAAGAAGAAACCCCCGTGCAGGTTCACCCAAAGGAAAAACAGCGGGGCCAGCACCAGGCGCCGCGGTTCCCTGCCCAGCAGCAGGCACAGCAATACGCAGTACATCAGCGTGCTGTACAGGTGCGGGCGGATGTCCAGGAAGGGCGCTGCGATCGCCGCCGCCAGCACAGCGCAGACCAGCGCGGCGAATCCGTTGCCGCTCTGCCGCCGCAGGGTCCACTGCAACACGCAGAATGTGGCGACGATCACCAGCCACTTCCAGTAGACCAGGGTGGCCATGCCGAACGCCGAGGACCAGGCCCAGAAGATCACGTCGGAGAACCACTCGTGGTTCAGCCAGTCGTGGCCGTGGGCGGAGTAGGACCAGTCGTCCAGCATGAAGGGCGTGCCGGTCTGGAACAGCTCGCGCCCGGCGGCCAGGTGCCACCACAGGTCCGAGCCGGCCATCTCGGTATAGCCGAAGGAGAGGTAGATCAGGATTCCCGCGGCGAACAGCAGTACCTGCACACCCGGATTCGATTCCGGCGGCACTGCGACGGCCTTCAGCGTCGACTCTGCCTTAGCTTTTGCCGTCGACTCTGCCTTGGTTCTTGCCCTGGCCTTTGCCTTCGCCCGGCTCACGCGGCGTCGTCCCGGTCGCTGCCGGTCCCTGCAGGGTGGTAGCCCTTGACGAAATACAGCGCGCGCTGCTTGCTCTCGTTATAGGTGCGCGCCAGGTATTCGCCGATGATGCCGAGGCAGATCAACTGCACCCCACCGAGGAACAGTATGACGATCAGCAGCGAGGGATAGCCGGGCACCGGGTTGCCGAACAGCAGCGTGCGCAGCAGCATGAACAATCCGTAGACCAGCGCCACCGTCGAGGTGGCGAGGCCGAGGTAGGTGGCCAGTTTCAGCGGCGCGGCGGAGAACGAGGTGATGCCCTCCAGGGCGAAGTTCCACAACCGCCAGTAATTCCAGCGGGTATCGCCTGCGGCCCGCGGCTCCCGGTCGTAGGGGATGGCCTTCTGCGGGAAGCCGATCCAGGCGAACAGCCCCTTCATGTAACGGTGGCGCTCGGGCAGCGCCAGCAGGGCGTCGACGGCGCGGCGGCTGAGCAGGCGGAAGTCGCCGACATCGCGGGGGATTTCAACTTCGCTCAGGGCATTGAGCACCCGGTAGAAGGTGCTGGCCGTGACGCGCTTGAAGGCGGAATCGCCGCGACGCTCACGGCGCTGGCCGTAGACCACGTCGTAGCCGGACTCCCAGGCCTGCAGCAGTTCCGGCAGCAGTTCCGGCGGGTCCTGCAGGTCCGCGTCCATGAGGATCACCGCGTCGCCCGCGGCGTGGTCCAGGCCGGCGGAGAGCGCCACCTCCTTGCCGAAGTTGCGGCTCAGCTCGAGCACGCCGACCCTCGCGTCGGTCTCGCGCAGGGCTTCAAGCTGGGCAAGAAAGCCCGCTTCGCTGCCGTCGTCCACGTACAGGACGCTGAACTCGTAGTCCCGGCAGGCGTCGAGCACCGCGCACAGCCGCTGGTGAAACTGCGCCAGGACCGCAGATTCGTTGTACACCGGCACCACGACAGCCACTTTGCGCAACAGGATTCTCCTCAGCCCCGGAATACCCAGGCGTTGGCCAGGGTGAAGTTCCACGCCACTACCGCGGCCAGGGCGAGCGCCTGGGCGAGCAGGTAATGCCAGTTGAATTGGTGGACCGCGAGATACATCAGCGCGCCGTTGATACAGAAGCCGCAGGCGATCATCACCGCGTAGCGCTGCAACGCGCGCCCGTGGGGCGCCGGCGCATCCGCGGATGCGAAGGTCCAGTAATAATGCATGGCGTAATTAAAACTGACCGCCACCGCAAAGCCAACACTGCTGGCCAGCGTGGCGCCCATCTGCAAGCCGGCGACACACAGGTAGAGCAGGCCGTAGTGCAGGCCGGCGGTGACCACGCCCACCAGCGCAAAGCGCAGTGCACGCTGCAAGGTGTCGCGTTCAACGGCGGACACGGAACACCTTCAGGTCGCCTACGAACAGCTGGAAATTGCCATACCAGTGCCGGTGCAGCAGCATCTCCGGCATGAAGTGGTGCAGGTCGAAGGCATCCACCGGCGTCAGCAGGGGGTTCTCGCCGGCCAGTGCCGCGCGGTAGAAGCGGGCATGTTCCGGCGTGGTCTTGACCAGGCGGGACAGGCGCCCGACCAGCGGGCCGTTCAGTTCGTTGGCGAAGGCGGTGTCGTACCAGTTTTCGCTCATGATCACGTAATCGGCCCCGCGCAGGATGCGGGCGTCGCCGCTGGCGTACTCCGGGCGCAGCAGGCCCACCGGGGTGCCCGGCGGTGGGTTCACATAGTAGGTGCCAAAGATCCTCGCGTGCGGGTGGGCGGCGTACCAGGGACGCATCAGGCGGCGCGGGTCGTTGTGGTAGTCGGACACCATGTCCCAGGCCAGCAGCGCGGACCAGCCCAGCACCAGGGCCATCACCCAGGGCCGGTGCGACCAGCGCCGCTGCCACATCCCGACGGCGACCAGCAGCGCGGCGGCCGGCAGCAGCGGCAGGTAGTGCCGGTAATACGTCACCGGTGCGAGGAAGGCCATGAACAGCGCGAAGCCCGCCACCGGCAGCAGCACCAGCCAGGGGCGCTGTTCTCCGGGCTCGCGGAACAGGCGGCGCAGGCCGGCGGGCAGGAACAGGCAGGCGGGAATACCCAGCCCCATCAGCAGGACCACCGGCAGGTTGACCAGGTTGCGCAGCCACTTGTTGGCGCCGATGTCCGCGTAACCGGTACCGAAGGCGGTGGTGGCCACCCCCGCGGTATAGGTGTGGATCACGTCGACGCGGCTGAGCAGCCACAGCCCGGCCGGCAGCAGCAACCACAGCAGCAGCAACGGCCTGCGCACCGCCGTCCAGGGAATCACCAGCGCGTAGGCGGCCAGCGGCAGCACCAGCAGCGAGGGGGGAAAATCCGTGTTCACCAGCGCCGCCAGCCACACCGCCGCCGCGACGGCGAGGAGGAAGATGCGCAACCCGGACCAGCCGTGGGAGAGGTAGCGCCACCAGCTTGCGGGCAGCCAGGCGAGGTAGGCGAAAATCGCGAACACCCAGTACTTGGTCCACACCGCCGCCACCAGCAGCAGCGGGCCCAGGTACAGGGCGAGCCGCGAGCCGCGCCGCAGCGACCAGGCCAGCAGGGCGAGAAAGCTGTAGATAAAGAACGTCGAGGCGGCGTCCACCGTACCCGACTGGGACTGGCTGATATGGAAACCGGAGAGCGCCAGCAGCGCGCCGGCAAACAGCCCCGCGCCGGGTTGCGCCGGCAGCAACTGCCAGGCGAGCAGCACCAGGGCGACGACGGTGAGCGCGCCCAGCAGCGCGGACCAGGACCGGGCGACCTCGATCAGCAGCGGGCTCTGGCAGTATGCCTTGACGGCGCGCGCATCGCCGGCGATATCCGCCGGCGGCGGCGCGCCCAGCGCGGAGGCGATGGCGATGGTCTGGTAGCCGATGAAGGGCGTGTAGTCGAAGCCCTGCAAGGCAGCCCTGCAGGAGCCGCCCTCATCGAAATTGACCAGGGAAAAGCTGCCGGGCCCGTCCCAGCCGCGGCCCAGCGTCTCGGCGCTGTAGAGCCTGGGCAGCAGCGCGACCAGAAACAGCGCGGCCAGCAAAACACCCTGCCACACTGTGTTTCCCGACTCCTGTCCCCTTGGCATGGCCTTGCTTCCCGCCCCCGTGTGGCGCACAGTATCGTGGCAGGGGCGCGGGAAATAAACCCCGCCCGTACCACCATTCCCGGAACCAGAGGACAAACTATGCTAGGCGCCCTCCGTACACTGGCCATTGCAGGCCTCGCCTGCGCTGTATCGCAAGTGTCGTTTGCGGAAGACCCGACCCCGGATCCCGCATTGCAGGCAGTCATCGCCGCTCGCAGCGACGAGGACAAGTCCCGCGATGCGGCTCGCCACCCGGCCGAGACGCTCAGCTTCTTCCGCGTCGAGCCGGGAATGACCGTCGTTGAGGTATTGCCCGGTACCGGCTGGTACACGCGGATACTCGCCCCCTACCTGGGAGGCAAGGGCGCGCTCTACGGCGTGAACTACAACGATCGCATGTGGCCGATGTTCGGCAACAGTGACGACTGGGTGAAAGCCCGCACCGCCTCCACCCGCCAGTTCACCAGCATGGTGGCCGGTATCACCGACAACGGCATCCGCACCCGCGGATTTACCTTTGCCACCGTCCCGCCGGAGGTGCTGGGCAAGGTGGATCGCGTGCTGATGATACGCGCCCTGCACAACCTCAATCGCTTCGAGGCCGCTGCCGGGACCCGCAGCCAGGCGCTGGCCGCGGTGCGTGGCATGCTCAAGCCCGACGGCATGGTCGGCGTCGTACAGCACCGGCTGCCGGAGGCGGCGCCGGCCGAAGGCAGCGACGGCAGCCGCGGTTACCTGAAGCAGTCCGATGTCATCGCCATGTTCGAGCAGGCCGGCTTCGAACTGGTGGCCAGCAGTGAGATGAATGCCAATCCCAAGGACCAGCCCGGACCCGACGACAAGGTCTGGCGCCTGCCGCCCTCGCTGTCCGGCAGCACGCTCAACCCGGAGCAGCGCGAGGCCGTGGAAGCCATCGGCGAATCCGACCGCATGACCCTCCTCTTCCGCAAGGCTGCCCCGATCCAGTAGGAGCCTGCTACGCAGGCGATCGCCCCCAAACCCTGGGAGCCTGCTACGCAGGCGATCGCCCCCAAACCCTGGGAGCCTGCTACGCAGGCGATCGCCCCCAAACCGTGGGAGCCTGCTACGCAGGCAATCGCCTGCGTAGCAGGCTCCTACAAATAACCTTTGGTTATGTTGCGAAATAGATAAATATCATGGGGTAATTTCTTGCCCTGCTGCCGAGCGCCCCTATACTGGAAATGCTGGCGGCTGGTTGTGGCTTGTGCATGGGATGGGTCACGACGAAGTACAGCCAACAGCATTCGGGGAATCCAGTGGGCATTAGTCAGAGATGACCACGGCCATAGGGACGTGCTCCGGTAGCGGACCGGAAAAAAGAACAACCTGGGCAAATTTAACCGGATTTACCCCGACAGGCCGTCACAGCGTTACAGTGGCGGCTTTTTTTTGCCTGCCTGCCGGTAAAATGCGAGAAATCCGCACTGATGGGTTATGCTTGCGAAAAATTCCGGGGAAAAGCATGGCCACGCTCGAGGAACTAAAGGACCAGATTGCCGCCGCGCCGTCAGGCCCGGGCGTACTTGCCATTTTCGATTTCGACGGCACCCTGATTTCCGGCTATTCGGCGCTGGACCTGGTGCGCGAGCAACTGCGCCGCGGCGACATCTCGCCGACCCAGCTGGCCGAGTTGCTCACCGCCATGGCCAGCTTCAGCCTGGGCAATATCGGCTTTTCCGCGATGATGACAGTGGGCGCGCAATTCCTGCAGGGCATCGAGGAAGAGACCTACCTCGGCGTCAGCCGGGATCTCTACAAAAAGCATATCGCGCGGCGGGTGTACCCGGAGTCCCGCGCGCTGGTGCAGGCTCACCTGGCGCGCGGGCACACCGTCGCGGTGATCTCCTCCGCCACGCCCTACCAGGTGGCGCCGGCCGCTGCCGACCTCGGTATCGGGAATGTCATCTGTACCCAGCTCGAGGTGGAGGACGGCAGGTTCACCGGCGCAGTCATCCGCCCCACCTGCTTCGGCCAGGGCAAGGTGGACGCGGCGCAGGAACTCGCGGCGAGCGTCGGCGCGAACCTCGATGAGGCTTTCTTCTATTCCGACAGCACCGACGACCTGGAACTGCTGGAGACCGTGGGCAAACCCTGCACCCTGAACCCCAGCGACCGGCTGGCCCGGATTGCCCAGGACCGGCAGTGGCCCGAGGCGCACTTCGGCAGCCGCGGCCGGCCGAGCATCAACCAACTGGTGCGCTCGGTGGCCGCCACCAGCAGCATGGTCGGCAGTTTCGTCGCGGGACTGCCGATCTACGCGCTCACCGGCTCGCGGCGCGAGTCGATCAACTTCTCCATGGCCACCTTCGGCGAGCTGGCCAGTGCATTCATCGGCATGCGCCTGCGGGTGAAGGGCGAGCAGCACCTGTGGTCATCGCGGCCCTGCGTGTTCATTTTCAATCACCAGAGCAAGGCCGACGTGATCATCCTCGCCCGCCTGCTGCGCCGGGATTTCGCCAGCGTGGGCAAGCAGGAGATCAAGACCGAGTCGCCGCTGCTGGGCAGGGTGATGGAGTACACCGGTACCGTATTCATCGACCGCAGCAACCCGCGCGCCGCGATCCGCTCGGTCAACTCGCTGGTCGAGGTCATGCACAACGAGGGCAAGTCGGTGGTGATGGCGCCGGAGGGCACACGCACAGTCTCGCCGACGCTCGCACCGTTCAAGAAAGGCGCCTTCCACGTCGCCATGCAGGCGAAAGTCCCCATCGTCCCGATCGTCATTCGCAACGCCGGCGACGTCGCACCTCGCGGCGAGTTCGTCTACCGCCCCGCCACCGTCGACGTGGAAATCCTGCCGCCGGTCGACACCAGCGACTGGAAGCGGGCCAATGTAGACGAGTACGTGCGCGAGGTGCGCAACATGTATGCCCGCTGCCTGGGCCAGCCCGAGGAGCCGGCACCGGCGCCCGCGGCGCAGCCCGATGCGACAACCAAGGCCAAACCGGCAAAAGCCAAACCGGCAAAAGCGAAGGCCGCCAAAGCAAAGCCGGCTGAAACCAGGGCGGCTAAAAAGACACCCCCGGCCAGGGCGGCCGATACCCTGAAGACAAAGGCAAAACGCAAGCCTGGCACGCGCAGCAAGGCGCTGCCGAAAGCGCGACCGAAATCACGCCCCGCGGGCAAGGCGGCTGAGAACTGAGCACATTGAGCCTGGAATCGATCTACGAGCGGCTGGACCCCTGGCCGCTACCGTCCGGGTCCCGGCAGACCCTGTTTATCCTGGACGCACGCAATGCCGTCGAGGAAGATATCCTGCGCGGCTGGCTGGCCCACCACGACAGCGGCAACGTGCCCGCCCCGCAGGTCAGCATCGACCTGAAGGACGAGCGCACCGGTTTCCACAGCGGCCACCTCGCACTGGCGCTGGACCTGCCGCCGAAAAGCCTGGTCGTCCCGCTGCGGGTCAACTGGCAGGCCGCCGACGAAACCACCAGCGGCATCGGCATGCTGATGCAACTGGTGCTGGGCGACCCGCGCCGTCCCACCGCGCGCCGCGCCCGGCGCATCCTGGAGCATCATCCGGAGCGCATCCGCCTGGTGGTCGGGCAGCCGGACAGCATCGCCAACCTGCGCCACCGCTTCGCCTCCCACCGCGATGAATCCCTGCCGTTCAGCGCCAGCGCCTTCGCCAGCTTCGTCGCGCGGCAGGCCGCGGTGGTACTCGACATCGCCGAGCGGCGGCTCAAGGGCGGCCGCTACAAGGTACCGCGCCACGTCGCCGCGACGCTGATGTCCAGCGGTGACTTCAATGCAGCGGTGGAAGAACTGGCCGAGAGCCTTGGCCGCCCCAAGGACGCGCTCATGGACGAGGCCGAGGAGTACATGGAGGAGATGGTGTCCACGCCGAACTCCTTCTGGCTGGATATCTACTCGCGCTTCAATTCATTCTGCCTGGGGCTGGGCTACGAGAGCGAGATCGTGTTCGACCGCGAGGCGATGGAGGAGCTGCGCCAGGTCGTGCGCAACTACCCCTCCATGCTCCTGTGGACCCACAAGACCTACCTCGACGGCATGGTGGTGCCCAAGGTGCTGTTCGACAACGACTTCCCCATGCCCCACATGTTCGGCGGCGCCAACCTGAACTTCCCGGGCTTCGGCCACCTGGTGCACCGCTCCGGCGGCATCTTCATCAAGCGCAGCTTCCAGGACAACGAGCTGTACAAACTCACCCTGCGCCAGTACATCGGCTACCTGATGGAGAAGCGCTTCCCGCTCAACTGGGCCTTCGAGGGCACCCGCTCGCGCCTTGGCAAGCTGATGCCGCCGCGCTTCGGCCTGCTCAAGTACGTGCTGGAAGCCTGCTACCAGACGCGGGCGGAAAACATCCACATCGTGCCGATCTCCATCAGCTACGACATCATCCGCGACGTCGAGGAATACGCGAAGGAGCAGACCGGCGAGGGCAAGGGCGCCGAATCCCTGAAGTGGTTCATCGGCTACGTGCGCAGCCTCAACCGGCCGATGGGCAAGGTGTACATGAACATCGGCCGGCCGGTGGTGCTGCCGCGCGCGCCGGACCCCGGCGACCGCCTGGCGCTGTCGAAAATCGCCATCGAGGTCGCGGTGCAGGCCAACCGCGTCACGCCCATCACCTTCCCCTCGCTGGTCACCATGAGCCTGCTGGGGGCGGCGCCGCGGGCGCTGACCGAGGAGGAAGTGGTCGAGGACCTCAACCTGCTGCTGCAATGGGCGGAAGAGCGCGAGCTGCGCATCTCGAAGGACTTCGATCGCAGCTTCGCCGACCAGATGGAAGGCCTGCTGGGCATCATGATCGACGAGAACATCGTCACCCGCTACGACGAGGGCCCGGAGGTCATCTACGGCATCGGCCTGGAACAGCACCCGGTGGCGAGCTACTACCGCAACACGGTGATCCACTTCTTCCTCAACAAGGCGATGATCGAGCTGGCCCTGCTCAAGGTCATCGAGACCACCGGCCGCGACTCGCTGGAGGTGTTCTGGGAGGAGGTCGACCACCTGCGCGACCTGTTCAAGTTCGAGTTTTTCTACGCGCCCACCGAGGAGTTCCACCGCGAGATCAGCGCCGAGATGGCGCGCTGCGACGAGCACTGGGAGGAGACACTACGGCGCGGCGCCACCGGTGGCAGCGAGCTGATGCGCGGCATGAAGCCGCTGGTAGCCCACGTCACCCTGCTAACCTACACCGAGGCCTACATGGTGGCGGCGCGGGTGCTGGCCCGCCGCGAAGCCTGGGAATCCATGGACGAGGCCGAGTGCGTCGCCGACGCCCTGACCTACGGGCGCCAGGCCTACCTGCAGCGGCGGATTTCCAGCGAATCGTCAATCGGCAAGTTGTTGTTCAGCAATGCCTTCAGGATGTTGCAGAGCCGCGGGCTCACCGCCGGCGGCAGCGATACACTGAAGGAGGAAAGACTGGCCATGGCCCGCGAACTGCTCGAGCTGCTGCGCCGGATCGACGTGATCCGCGCGCTCGGGCTCGCCAATCGCGGCAACGCCAGGGGAGAGTGATATGCAAGTGAAGAACGTCGCGGTGCTGGGCGGAGGATCCTGGGGCACCACCATCGCCAGCGTGATTACCCGCAATACCGATGTCGTGCTGTGGGCGCGCAACCCGGCCACCGTCGACGAGGTCAACGAGCGGCACAGCAACGAGCGCTACCTGCCCGGCGCCGCCCTGCCGCCAAAACTGCGCGCGACAGGCGATATCGGCGCCGCGGTGGACGCGGCGGACGTGGTGGTGATGGCGGTGCCCTCGCAGCATTTTCGCGCCGTGCTGGGCGAGGTGAAGCAGCACATCCACCCCTGGGTGCCGGTGGTCAGCCTGACCAAGGGGCTGGAACTGGACACCGGTATGCGCATGACGCAGATCATCGAGCAGGAACTGCCCGGACACCCGGCGGGCGTGCTCACCGGGCCCAACCTCGCCCGCGAGATCATGGCCGGCTACGCCGCGGCCAGCGTCATCGCGATGGCGGACCAGGACATCGTGCGCGAGGTACAGGAAGTCTTCAAAAGCGGCCTGTTCCGCGTGTACACCAACGCCGACGTGATCGGCTGCGAACTGGGCGGTGTTTTGAAGAACATCATCGCCATCGCCGTGGGCATGGGCGACGGCCAGGGCGCCGGGGACAACACCCGCGCCGCCCTGATCACCCGCGGCCTGGCGGAAATCACCCGCCTCGGGGTGGCCATGGGCGGCCGCCCGGAAACCTTCGCCGGCCTCGCCGGCATGGGCGACCTCATCGCCACCTGCACCAGCGGCCAGAGCCGCAACCGCCACGTCGGCCTGGAACTGGCCCGCGGTAAAGACATGGCGGAGATCGCCGCCGAGATGACCATGGTCGCCGAGGGCGCCAAGAGCGCCCCCGCGGTGATGGCGCTGGCGGAACGCTATGGCGTGGAAATGCCGATCGCCTCGGACGTGGCGCGGGTACTCGCCGGGGACGCCACCGCCAGCCGCGCCTTCCGCGGCCTGCTGCGCGTGGAAGCCGGCGCCGAATCCGAACCCGGCTGAGCCCGCCCCTGCTGGACCTCGCCCCTGCTGGACCCCGCCCCTGTAGGAGCCTGCTACGCAGGCGATGCTTTTGCAGGAGCGCGCCCTGCGCGCGATTACCTGCCACGGCACCGGCACCGCGATCGCCTGCGTAGCAGGCTCCTACGGAGTGGGCGGGAAAGTCGGAAAAACAGCGAATACGCCCTTGGCGGCCAGCCGGATTCTGGGGCAGAATTGGGCAAAACACGGCCGCGAACCCTGAATCGACGGCCGACTACAAACCCGACGCGGGACGTGACAGACCATGAACTACGCAAAAGCCACGCTTCTTGTGCTGGCCTGTGTGGCCACATTATCGGCATCCGCCCAGGCCGCTTCGCCAAAATTCGCCAACCTCACCGGCAACCCGGGCCTGCGCTCGGCCTCCGCGCTGGTGATAGACCACGACGGCAACGTCATCTACAGCAAGGACACCGAGACGGTGCGCCCCATCGCCTCCATCACCAAGCTGATGACCGCGATGGTGGTGCTGGACGCCAAGCTGCCGCTGGATGAAAAAATCACCGTTACCAGGGACGACCGCGACCTGGTGCGCCTGACCGGCTCGCGGCTGGCCTACGGCGCCACCCTGAGCCGGCGGCAGATGATCCTGCTGGCGCTGATGTCCTCGGAGAACCGCGCCGCGGCGGCGCTGGGGCGCAACTACCCCGGCGGCACGGCGAAGTTCGTCGAGGCGATGAACCGCAAGGCCCGGGCGCTGGGCATGGACCACAGCCACTTCGCCGACCCGGCCGGCCTGCGGGCGGAGAATGTCTCCACCGCCTCCGACCTGATGCGCATGGTGCAGGCGGCGCAGGATTACTCGCTGATCACCGAGGCCACCACCACCCGGCGCATGGATGTGTACCCGTTCCGCAACCGCGGCAACCTCACCTACGCCAACACCAACCGGCTGCTGAAGAACGACAGCTGGGACATCGAGCTGAGCAAGACCGGCTACATCAACGAGGCGGGCCGCTGCCTGGTGATGCAGGCCAATATCGACGGCGAGGATGTCTCCATCGTGCTGCTGAATTCCTTCGGCAAGCTCACGCCCTTCGGCGATTCCAACCGCCTGCGCAAGTGGATGCTGGCTGACAGCTGAGGCGTCGCCTCAGCCCCCGCAGCGGTACACGCGGAAAGTCTGGGATCCCGCCTCGGGCGCGCCTTGCGCGACGATGCTGTCACCGCCGAGGGTGGCAGCCTTGTTGCGGGCGAGGTCGGCCAGCTCTTCCGCCACGATCTCCGGCTTGCGCGGGACCACGCCGAAGCTGTCCTTTGTCGTCGTCGTCACCGTTCCCAGCGACTGGCACTGGCCGACGTGCCGCGCCTCCACCACGGTCACAGCCTCGCCCTGGGCGGTGGTCTCCACCCAGGCGCAGCCGGTCATGCACAGGGCGCCCAGCAGGGGAAGAAAGGCTTTCATTGATACTCCACAACAATCAGCGTTTCGGGGCCGCCACGTTACTGCGCCCCCGCGCGCGATGGCCAGCGTGGACTTTGGCACTATGCCGGCCAGGCGGCGCCCGCTTTTATGCACAAAGCGCCCCGAAACTGTGATCTCCCTCTAAAAAAAGCGGCGCCCCGGGGCCCCGACCTGCTTACAGCGCCCGGCGAATCTGGTATAAATTGCTTAGAATTCAAGTCGGTAAAGGGGCATGATCAGGGGACTCATACTCGCCATAGCTTTGGCGTTCAGTTGTTGCGTAAACGCGGCAGACTTCCCTCGCCCCGATTCCCTGGAGCCAGCCGTCCAGTTCTGGGTCAAGGTCTACACCCAGGTCACCACCAACCAGGGTTATATCCACGATGCCGAACACCTCGGTCTCGTCTACCAGCAGATCGATCTCCCCGCCAACACCAGCTACAAGGTGCGCGAGCGTCATGTGCAGGCCGCCAAGCGCGATATCGTGCGCGCGCTGCAGGTGCTCGCCAGCGGCAAGCGCAGCGGGTTGAGCGCCACCGAGAGCCGCACCCTCGCCGCCTGGCCGCAGGGCACGTCCAGCCGGACCTTTGCCCGCGCCGCGCAGCAGGTGCGCTTCCAGCTCGGCCAGTCGGACCGCTTCCGCGAGGGCCTGGTGCGCGCCGGCCAGTGGAAGCCCTATATCCGCGATGTGCTTGCCGAGCAGGGCCTGCCCGCCGAACTGGACGTGCTCCCGCACGTGGAATCCTCCTTCAACCCGACGGCCTACTCGCGGGTCGCGGCCGCCGGCATGTGGCAGTTCATGCCCTCCACCGCGCGCCAGTTCATGCGCGTCGACCACGTGGTGGACGAGCGCATGGATCCCTTCACCGCCACCGAGGCGGCGGCGCGGCTGCTCAAGCGCAACTACGACATCACCGGCAGCTGGCCGCTGGCGGTCACCAGCTACAACCACGGCACCACCGGCATGCTGCGCGCCGCCCGCGCGGTGGGCAGCAAGGACATCGGGGAGATCGTCAGGAAGTACAACGGCCCGGCCTTCGGCTTCGCCTCGCGCAACTTCTACGCCTCCTTCCTCGCGGCGCTGCAAGTGGACCGCCACGCGGCGAAGTACTTTCCCGGCCTGCGGGAAGAAACGCCCACCGACTACCAGTTGGTGTCGATCAACGCCTACATCCCGGCCAGCGCGCTGGCGGCCTCCACCGGAGTGAGCCTGGACGAGTTGCGCCAGTACAACCCGGCCCTGCGCGACCCGGTCTGGAGCGGCGACAAGTACGTGCCGCGCGGCTACCCGCTGCGCATTCCCAGCGCCCGGCTGGAGCACTCGCTGGACAGCTATCTCGCCGCCGTCCCCACGCGGGTACAGTTCGCCAAGCAGAAGCCCGACCTGATGCACCGTATCCAGCAGGGCGACTCGCTGTGGACGATCGCGCGCCGCTACGATACCTCCGTGGCCAAGCTGAAGGCGCTGAACGGCCTGCGCGGCAACAATATCCGCGCCGGCAAGATGCTGATCCTGCCGGGCAATCCGGTGGCCGAGCCTGCCCTGGCCAGCCACCACACCGGCTCGGAGGCGCCGGCGGTCTACGTCATCCGCAAGGGTGACTCCCTGTGGAGCATCGCCCGCCGTTTCAACGTCTCGCAGAGCGAGCTGGTGTCCTGGAACGGCATCTCCAGCCGCAATTACCTGCAGCCCGGCCAGAAGCTGAAAGTCTCGCCCCCCAGCGTCAGCCAGATCTGACACGCCCCCTGTAGGAGCCTGCTACGCAGGCGATCCCGAATCGTAGGAGCCTGCTACGCAGGCAACCCCGAATCGTAGGAGCCTGCTACGCAGGCGATCGCGGCAGCGGTATCGCAATCCGGAGATCGCGCGCAGAGCGCGCTCCTACAGTTGATGCTTGACCCGCCAACCGGGCCCTGAAACACTGGCCGCAGTTTTTCACGGGAGAAGCTGATGTTCAGTCGCAGGCAGACCTTGCAACTGGGGGCCTCACTGCTCACCGCTGGCGTACTCGCGCCGCTGGGCCGTGCCCAGCAGGCCGAAACCCCCAAACCGATAGAAAAAGCCATTCCCTCCAGCGGTGAAAAATTGCCGGTGATCGGGATGGGCACCTCCGGTACGTTCGACGCCCCCGCCGACGCAGGCACCCTGGAGCAGCTGTCCCAGGTGATGGCGATTTTCTTCGCCGCGGCTGGCAAGGTCATCGATTCCTCGCCGATGTACGGCCAGGCCGAGGCCCGGGTGGGCGACGTGCTGCGCTCCATGCCGGCCCGCCCGCCACTGTTTGCCGCGACCAAGGTCTGGACCGAGGGCCGCGAGGCCGGCATCGCCCAGATGGAGGAGTCCGCCCGGCGCATGGGCGTGGAGCGGCTGGACCTGATCGCCGTGCACAACCTGGTGGACTGGCAGGTGCAGCTCAAGACGCTGAAGGACTGGAAGGCGCAGGGCAAGGTGCGCTACATCGGCCTGACCACCTCGCACGGCCGCAATCACCAGGGGATGCTTGAAATCATGCGCAACGAGCCGCTGGATTTCGTGCAGTTCAGCTACAACATGTACAACCGCGAGGCGGAGCAGGAACTGCTGCCGACCGCGCAGGCGCGCGGTATCGCCACCATGATCAACCGCCCCTTCGAGCGCGGCCAGATGTTCGGCCGGGTTGGCAAGCAACCCCTGCCAGCCATCGCGGCGGACCTCGGCTGCAGCAGCTGGGGCCAGTTCTTCCTCAAGTTCATCGCCGGCCACCCGGCCGTAACCTGCATCATTCCCGCCACCTCCAAACCCCACCACATGCTCGACAACATGGGCGCCAACACCGGGCCGCTGCCGGATGAGAAGCAGCGCGCGGAAATGCTGCGCGCCTTCGAGGCGCTGACCGCCTGATGGGCCTTGCCGCCCGCGCCCAGCGCGCGCTGGCGCGGGCCTGCGACATCCGCGAGGGCGAGGCTGTCGCCACCCTGGTGTCGTTCAGCCTGGTACTGCTGCTGATGGCCTCCTATTACCTGCTGCGCCCGCTGCGCGACGCCATGGCCAGCCAGTGGAGCGACGCCGTGGTCAGCACCCTGTGGACCGGCACCTTCGTCTTCAGCCTGCTGGCGGTCAGCCTGTACGGCACGGCGGCCTCGCGGCTGAGCGTGCGCCGGCTGGTGCCCGGCGTGTACGGCCTGTTCGCCCTGAGCTTCGTCGCCTTCTGGCTGGCTGCCCGCGCGCTGCCGCGGGGCGGGCTCGTGGACATGGCTTTCTATGTCTGGGTGAGCGTGTTCAGCCTGTTCCATATCTCCGTGTTCTGGAGCTTCATGGCGGACACCTTCAGCCGGGGACAGTCCAAGCGGCTGTTCGCGTTTATCGGCGCCGGCGCCAGCGTCGGCGCGCTGATCGGTCCCACCGTCGCCGCCGGGTTCGCCGCCGCGGGCAACGCCGACGCCCTGCTGCCGGTCGCCGCCGCGGTGCTGCTGCTCAGCCTGCCGCTGGTCGCCTGGGTGCAGCGGCTTGGGCGCGCGGGTATCGGCGGCGAGCCGGGTCTCGCGGCGGCGCGACCGCAGGATGCGGTGCTGGGCGGCAACCCGTTTTCCGGCTTTGGCGACCTGCTCGGCAGCCGCTTCCTGCTCGGCATCTGCCTGTTCATCTTTCTCTACACGGCCATCGGCTCCTTCGTCTACTTCGAGCTGAAAAACCTGATGGCCGATTTCAGTCGCGACCAGCGCACCCAGATCTGGGCGACCATGGACCAGGTGGTGAACAGCCTCACCCTGCTGATCGCGCTGTTCGCCACCGGCCGCATCGCCTCCCGCCTGGGCCTGCCGTTCACGCTCGCCAGCGTGCCGGTGCTCATCGGCGCGGGACTCCTGCTGCTGGCGGCGTTTCCGCAGGTGGCGGTGGTGGTGGCGATCCAGGTGGCCCGGCGCGCCGGCAACTACGCGATTTCCCGCCCGGGGCGCGAGATGCTGTTCACCGCCGTCGGCCAGCACACCCGCTTCAAGACAAAACCCGTCATCGACATCGTGGTCTACCGCGGCAGTGACATGGTCAATGCCTGGGCCTTCACCGCACTCACCCAGGGCCTCGGCCTGGGCATGGCAGCAGTGGCCATGGTGGGCGCCGGCCTCGCCGCCATCTGGGCGCTGGTGGGCATTGGCCTGGGGCGCAGTTTCGAGCGCCGGCAACCCGAGGTGGAAAGCGCGGTCCAATAAGGCCACCGGCGCGATTGCCCCGCAGATTCGGCTAAACTGTCTGGCGATATAGCCAACCCGGCCACACGTTACGAGACTGTACCCCGAGAGAACTGGACCTGACCCCACCCATGATGAAACGACTGCTGCTGATCCTGCTCGCCACCGCCCTCCTGCCCGCCTGTGCGACCAGCCCGACCGGGCGCTCGCAATTGATGCTGATTTCCCCGGAGGCGGCCATCGTGCAATCTGAGAAAGCCTACCTGGACACGGTGAGTGAACTGGACAGCCAGCACAAGCTGGTCACTGACCCGAAGCTGGTCAATCGGGTGGCCACGATTACCGGCCGCCTGGTGACAGTCGCCAAACGGGATTACCCCAGCTCCGCGAACTGGAAATGGAGCGTGGCTATCATCGACGACCCCAAGACGGTCAACGCATGGTGCATGGCCGGCGGTCGCATGGCGGTGTACACGGGCCTGTTCGACAAGCTCCACCTGACCGACGACGAGTTCGCCCAGGTCATGGGCCACGAGATTTCCCACGCCCTGGCCAACCACACCGCGGAGCGCATGTCCCGCGCCATGGCGACCTCGCTGGGCGTGGTCGCCGTCGGTGTCGCCGCCGACAACCACGGCGCCGCGATGCTGGGCGCGGCGGCCGCCGCCAAACTGGCGCTGGAACTGCCCAACAGCCGCACCGCGGAAGCCGAGGCGGACCGCATAGGCATGCGCCTTGCCACAGAGGCCGGTTACGAGCCCGACGCGGCCGTCACCCTGTGGCAGAAAATGGGCTCCCAGGGTGGCGGCGGGGCACCGCCGGAATTCCTCAGCACTCACCCCTCGCCGGGCAACCGCGAAGCGGCGCTCAAGGCGATGATTCCCGAGATGCGCAAGCTCAATCCCCGCGGCGGAATGGTCGCGGTTTCTCCGGTGAAGATCGAGAAGTAAGCCGCGCAACGCCTACCCCTTTGGTGGAATCGTATGCCCGCACCGGACGCGTAAGATACGCGTCATTCAGCGTATCTATGCATCTGGAGGAAAACCCGTGCTTGTCGGCGTACCGAGAGAAATCAAGAACATGGAATTCCGTGTCGGCCTGACCACCGCGTCCGTCGCCGAACTGGTCCACCACGGCCACCAGGTGCTGGTGGAAACCGGCGCCGGCGCCGGCGTCGGCCTGAGCGATAAAATGTACCGCGAGGCTGGTGCGCATATCGCCGAAACCGCTTTGGAAGTGTTCCAGCGCGCCGACATGATCGTCAAGGTCAAGGAGCCGCAGCCGCAGGAGTGCGCCATGCTGCGCCCCGGACAGATCCTGTTCACCTACCTGCACCTGGCGCCGGACCCGGAACAGGCAGCTGCATTGCGCAAGTCCGGCTGTATCGCCATCGCCTATGAGACGGTGACCGCCGACGACGGCACCCTGCCCCTGCTCTCGCCGATGAGCGAAGTGGCCGGGCGCATGTCCATCCAGGCCGGCGCCCACGCGCTGGAAAAACACATGGGCGGTTCCGGCATGCTGCTGGGCGGCGTACCCGGTGTCGAGGCCGCGCGCGTCGTGGTGATCGGCGGCGGCGTTGTCGGCACCAATGCCATCCGCATGGCAATGGGCATGGAAGCGCACGTCACCGTGCTCGACCGCTCGCTCAAGCGCCTGAAAGAGCTGGACTTCCAGTTCGGCTGCATGCTCAACACCATCTACTCCACCCGCGAATCCCTGTGGAAGCACGTGACCGGCGCGGACCTCGTCATCGGCGCCGTTCTGGTACCGGGCGCCGCCGCGCCCAAGCTGGTCACCCGCGAGATGCTGCGCGCCATGCGCCCGGGCTCGGTGGTGGTGGATGTCGCCATCGACCAGGGCGGCTGCTTTGAGACCAGCCGGCCGACCACCCACGAAAACCCGACCTTTGTCGAGGAAGGCGTGGTGCACTACTGCGTGGCCAACATGCCCGGCGGCGTGGCCCGCACCTCCACCATGGCGCTGAACAACGCCACCTTGCCGTTCACCCTGGCGCTGGCGGACAAGGGTTACAAGCAGGCCCTGCTGGACGACCCGCACCTGATGAACGGACTCAACGTGTTCGAAGGCGCCATCACCTGCCAGGCGGTGGCCGAGGCACTGGGCAGCGAATACCGCTCCGCGGAGCAGGTGCTCGCCGCCTGACCCTGCTGTTGTAGGAGCCTGCTACGCAGGCGATCGCGGTGCCGGTATCACGAGCCGGCGATCGCCCTGTAGGAGCCTGCTACGCAGGCGATCATCGCGTGCATAGCACGCTCCTAAAACAGGCGATCGCCTGCGTAGCAGGCTCCTACGGTTCCTAGAAGGCGGGAATGCCCGTTTGCGTGCGCCCGAGGATCAGCGCGTGGATGTCGTGGGTGCCCTCGTAGGTGTTGACCACCTCCAGGTTGCACATGTGGCGCATCACCGGGTACTCGTCTGAAATCCCGTTGCCGCCGAGCATGTCGCGCGCGACGCGGGCGATCTGCAGCGCCTTGCCGCAGGAGTTGCGTTTGATCAGCGAGACCAGTTCCGGCGCCATCTCCCCCGCGTCCATCAACTGGCCCGCGCGCAGGCAGGCCTGCAGGCCGATGGCGATCTCCGTCTGCATGTCCGCCAGTTTCAGCTGCACCAGCTGGTTGGCCGCCAGCGGCCGGCCGAACTGCTTGCGCTCCATGGTGTAGTCGCGGGCGGCGTGCCAGCAGGATTGCGCCGCCCCCAGCGCGCCCCAGGCAATGCCGTAGCGCGCCTTGTTCAGGCAGCCGAAGGGACCCTTCAGGCCCTCCACCCCCGGCAGGCGGTTCTCCTCCGGCACGAAGACATCGTCCATGACGATCTCGCCGGTGATCGAGGCGCGCAGCGCCAGCTTGCCCTCGATCTTCGGCGCGGTGAGCCCCGCCATGCCTTTTTCCAGCACGAAGCCGCGGATCACGTCGTCGTCGGTCTTGGCCCAGACCACGAAGACGTCCGCCAGCGGGCTGTTGGTAATCCACATCTTGGCGCCCGAGAGGCGGTAGCCGCCGTCCACCGAGCGGGCGCGGGTGACCATGCCGCCGGGATCGGAACCGTGGTCCGGCTCGGTGAGGCCGAAACAGCCGATCCACTCACCGGTCGCCAGTTTGGGCAGGTATTTCTCGCGCTGGGCCTCGGAGCCGTAGGCGTAGATGGGGTACATGACCAGGGAGGACTGCACGCTCATCATCGAGCGGTAGCCGGAATCCACTGCCTCGACTTCGCGCGCGGTGAGGCCGTAGGAAACCTCGTCGACACCGGGACAGCCGTAGCCGTCGATGGTGGAGCCGAGCAGGCCCAGTTCGCCCATCTCGCGGAAGATCGCGGGGTCGGTCTCCTCGCGCCGGAAGGCCTCGCGCACCCGCGGCAGCAGTTTGTGCTGCGCGTACTGCCGCGCGGTGTCCTGCACCATGCGCTGTTCGTCGGTCAGTTGCCGCTGCAGGTGGAAGGGGTCCTGCCAGTCGAATTTCTGCCACCGGGTGCCGGCCATTGCGCGCTCCTCCGTCGATGTCTGTGGGAGGGGCAAGGTAGCAAGATTCGGCAATGGGCCCCATTCCCTGTAGGGGTAGGAGCGCGCTGTGCGCGCGACTGAACCGTGGGAACGCCCCTGCCGCGCGGTATCAGGCCTGTAGGAGCCTGCTACGCAGGCGATATCGCGCGCTGGGCGTGCGCCTACGACGGGGGGATCGCCTGCGTAGCAGGCTCCTACAGCGGGAGATCGCCTGCGTAGCAGGCTCCTACAGCGGGAGATCGCCTGCGTAGCAGGCTCCTACAGGTTGGTGCGGTTTCACGCTATGATTCGGGGGTTAGCAGCCACCTCACGCCACACATGTCACAACTCGCCACCTTCAGCCGGCACTTCGCCGACCTCATCCGCGCCGTCAACACTGACGAATTCCCCGCGCTGCTGGTCACCACCCTGCGCGAACTGGTGCCGGTGGACGACGCCACGGTGATCGTCTATCCGGAAACCGAGCTGCCGGTCATCGAGCACTTCGAGGTAAACCCGGCCTCCGGCGGCTCCACCCTGGACAAGTTCATCAAGGGCGCCTTCCTGCTGGACCCCTACTACCTCGCCGGCTCCCGCGACCACCGCTTCGGCGTGTTCCGCCTGCGCGACCTGTCGCCGGAGGGATTCAAGGAGAGCGAGTACTACAAATCCTGGTACCGCAACTGCGGCTACCAGGACGAATGCGGTTACGTGATCCCGATTTCCGAGGAGGGCTTCGTCAACGTGGCCCTGGGCAAGACCGCCGCCCGCGCCAGTTTCACGCGGCGCGAGCGCGAGTTGCTGGAGGACGTCTACCCCGCGGTGGAGGCGCTGGCGAAGGAGCACTGGCAGCGCCGGGCGGCGCCCGCCTCCAGCGTCAACCTGCGCGCGCAGTTGCACAGCGCGCTGGAATCATTCGGCTCCAGCCTGCTCACCGAACGCGAGACCCAGGTGATCAACCTGGTGCTGCACGGGCACAGCACCAAGACCGTGGCGGACAAGCTCTCCATCTCCATGGAGACCGTCAAGCTGCACCGCAAGCACGCCTACGCCAAGCTGGAGGTCTCCTCCCAGGCGGAGCTGTTCTACCTGTTCCTGGATTCGGTGATGAGCGCCCAGGACTACAGCGGCGGCGACACGCTGATCGCGTACCTGCAGCCGCCGCCGCGGCCCGTGGGCAAGACCGCCCGCTAGTTCGCGGACGCGCTGCGGGAATAGACTTTCTCGCCGCCCAGCCAGGTCGAGTCGACCTGCACGCTGTGTATCTCGTACCTGGGTACCTCGAACAGGTTCTTCTCCAGCACCACCATGTCCGCCAGCTTGCCCACCTGCAGCGAGCCCAGCTGGTCTTCCATGTGTAGCTGGTAGGCCGCATCCAGTGTGTAGCCGCGAATCATCGAGGCCACGTCCATGCGCTCGCTCTCGCGGGGCTGGATGGGCGCGTTGGGATCACCCGGGTCCTGCCGGGTGATGCCCACTTCCATCTGCACCACCGGCGACATGCCCAGCAGGCCGGCGCCGCTGGCGGGGAAATCGCTGCCCCAGGTCAGCTTGACGCCGAGGTCGTGCAGGCTCTTGTAGCGCCAGTAGCGCAGGAACTGGTCCTCGCTGACGAAGGCCTTGCCGGCGTAATCGTAGGAGGCCCACAGCGGGCTGGACTGGGCGATGACGCCGAGGTCGGCGAAGCGCTGCAGGTCCGCGTCGGCGATCACCTCGATATGGCAGATGGTGTAGCGCGAGGGGCTGTCCGGGTGCGCCCTGCGCGCCGCCTCCACCCCGTTCAGCGCCTGGTTCACCGCGCGGTCGCCGATGGCGTGCATGTGCACGTCGACGCCGGCCGCGGCCGCCTCCACCAGCGCGTCGCTGACCTCCTGCTGGGTGAACACCAGGTTGCCGCGGTTGCCGGGCTCACCCTGGTAGTCCTCGAACATGGCGCCGGTGCGGCCCTCGACGGTGCCGTCCAGCATCAATTTGAGCACCTTGTACTGGTAGCGCTCGCCCTTGAGGGTCTTGGCCCATTCCTGCGTTTTCGCCACCGCGCCGGCGACCTGCTCCGGGCCGTCGGGCTTGTAGCTGCCGACGATGCGCAGGCTCATCTCGCCGTCCGCCTCTATCTGCTTCAGCACCTGGGGCAGGAACTGGGCGATGTCCATCTCGTGGGCGTCGAACAGGGCGGTAACGCCGAAACGGTTGAGCGTATCGAACACCAGCTCGCTGCCGGAGACGATGGTCTCGGGGGAAATCGCGTTCAGGGCGTCCATGGCCATGCCGGCGGTATCCTCCAGCAGGTAGCCGGTGGGCTCGCCCTGGGCGTCGCGCTTGTAATAGCTGAAGCCCGGCGCCGGGTCCGGCGTGTCGCGGGTGATGCCGAGCAATTCCATCGCCCGGCTGTTGGCCCAGGCGCCGTGGAAACCCTCGTCCATGATCAGCACCGGGCGGTCGCTGACCACCGCGTCGATCATCTTGCGGTTGGGACCGGCGGGGCCGAAGGTGGTGGCGAGGAAGCCGTAGCCGAAGATCAGGCCATCGCCGGGATGCTCCTTCGCGTACCGGCCGATATCGGCCACCCATTCCTCCACCGTGCCGGTAGTCTCCAGCGACAGGGTCTGGATGTAGGCGCCGCCGGAGAGCGGGTGGATATGCGTGTCGATAAAGCCCGGCAGCAGCATCCTGCCGGCCAGGTCGTGAGTGCGGGTGGCGTCGTCGGCCAACGCCTTCGCGCCCTGGTTGTCACCGACGTAAACGATACGGCCATCGTCCACCGCCACCGCCTGGGCCCAGGGCTGGTTCGGGTCCAGCGTGTAGGCGCGGGCGTTGACGAAGATATCGTCGGCCGCGGCGTGGCTCATGCTGGCGGCGACGGACATTGCGACTGCCAGTGCGGCCCCCAGGGGCCGGGCAATTGTGCGGTTCATACTGGGTTACTCCGGAAGGAAATCAGTCATCCAACGGCACCCCTGCCTGCTGGAGGATATCGATGGCCGGCGCCAGCTGCGCCCCGTAACGCCGCCAGCGCGCCACCGAGCGGGTGTGCGCGGGCTGGCGCACCTGCACGGCGCTGGCGGTGCTGACCGCCGCGTCCTGCAGGTAAAAGTCGCGGCAGGCGTCCTCCCAGGGCAGGCCCAGGTAGTCGACGATGCGCCGCGCCTGGGTGTCGACGTCCGCGACCACGTCCTCGTAGCGCACGTCGAGGAAGCGGCCCGGGAAGCGCTCGCGCCAGCAGGCCATCAGCTGGTGGTAACGCACGAAATGCCGCGCCATCTCGCCCAGGTCGTAGGAGTGCGGGTAGGCGTCGGCGAACAGCTGCTTGTATACCGAGAAACACACGTCCCGCGGGTCGCGCACCAGGTGGATGATCTTCGCCTGCGGGAAGGCGGCGAGAATATGCGGCAGGAACAGGTAGTTGTAGGGCAGCTTGTCGACAAAGCGCGGCAGCTCCCCGCGCAGTTTGCGCGTGCGCAGCAGGTAGTCCCGCCCCAGCTCCGCCGGGTCCAGTCCCAGCGCGCCCTCCCACAACTGCGGGCTGAAGCGCGCCTCGCCGTCGTAGTTGGAAAGCCGGCGCACGCCGTTGCCGAACTGCTGCAACTCGCCCGCCGAGTGCACAGCGCTGTGGGCGGTGACGATGCGCTCCACCAGGGTGGTACCGGTGCGCGGCTGGCCGACGATGAAGACCGGGCTGTCGTCCTCGAGCCCCGGTGCGCACTGTTCCAGCCACTGCGGCGTGTAGTGCTGCTGCAGGCTGGCGAAGCTCGCCTGTTCCAGTTTCTCGTCGTATTGCAGGGTGGCGCGGCGGGCCCTGGCGCCGTGTTCGAAGGCGTCGAAGGCCTCGTCCCATGCCTCCAGGTCCTCCAGTTCCTTGCCGATGGCGTACCAGGCGAAGGCCTGGCCGCGCGGCGGCAGGCGGCGGCTTTGCAGCAGCGCCTGCACCTGTTCGATATGGCTGCGGTCGGTGGCGCGCTCCAGTCCTGCGAGCAGCCAGTGGGCCTGGGCGCTGCCGGCCCCCAGCTTCAATGCGGCATCCAGCTCCGCGCGCGCGGCCTCGTTGCGTCCGAGGTAGATCAGGTTGTTCGCGTGGTTGATGCGCAGGGCGGGATTGTCCGGCTGGGCCTTGCTGGCGCGGCCGTACCAGGTCTCGGCCTCCGCGTACTCGCCCAGCAGTGACAGCGCGGTGCCGATCACGTCGTGCACCTCGGGGATGTCGCCGTTCTCGTACTGCACCGCGTTGCGCAGCGCGAGGTCCGCGCGGTTGACCTGTCCGCCCTCCGCCAGCAACTTGGCCAGGTGCGCCCAGGCGGCCGCGTGTTTCGGTTCGAGGCGGGTAACGGTGGAAAAGGCCGCCAGCGCCGCGCGCCGGTCGCCGCTCTCCAGGCCGATCAGGCCCACCAGCAGGTGGGCCGGGGCGATCCGGGGATTGTCAGACAGGACCAGCTTGCAGCAGGTGGCGGCTTCGTTCAGCTTGCCGTGCGACAGGGCCCGGAAGCCCCGGGCCAGCATGTCGCGGGACGTCATCGGGTCAATCGGTGCTCATCCTGATCTTCAGGCCCACGGTACGCGGCCGGCTGGGGCCGAAGTAGTGGGCGGGATAGACCGAGTCGCCGTTGGAAACGCCGTCGTAGTAGTACTCGTCGGTGAGGTTGTCGACGTAGCCGGTAAAGCTCCAGACCTCGCCGCGCCAGCCGGCGCTGAGCTGGAACTCGTTGTAGCCGTCGAGCTTCTGGCTGTCCGGCTCCCAGCCGCCGTACTGCTTGGTCTGGAAGGTGTAGCCCAGGGCGCCGAACATCTCACCCGAGAAGAACGGGTAGTGCACATCGAGGGTGGCGAAGCCGGACCACTCGGGCGCCCAGGGAATCGCCTGGCCTTCACAGATATCGAGACCGCTGCAGATCTTCTGCACATCGTTGGCCTCGCTGTCGAACCAGGCCACGCCGACGTTCGACGTGACGTACTCGCCAAAGCCCTGTGCCCAGGTGGCCTCCACGCCCCAGCCGTCGACCTTGCCGACGTTGTCCGCGATGAACAGCGCGCCGTCGTAGTAGCTCGCCTGCAGGTCTTCGTACTGGTAGTAGAACGCGTTGGCGCTCAGGCGGGTGCTGTCGCCGAGGCTGCCCTTGTAGCCGATCTCGTAGGAGACGGAGTTCTCCGGGTCGAAGGACGCGGGCTTGTAGGCCGGCGAGGTCGCCTCGGTGAAGCCGTATTCGGCCGGCGGGGTCAGGCCGAAGGTGTTGAAGCCGCCGGACTTGTAACCCCAGGTCACGCTGCCGAACAGCAGCATGTCGTCGGTGGGGTGGTAGTTGACGATCACCCGTGGGGTGAAGGCGTCCCAGCTGTCCTTGTCCTTGACCGGGCCGTTCGGGGTGCTGAACCCGAGCGCAGCGCGGTTGCGCAACACCGGGCTGTTGGCCGGCAACACCAGGTTGCTGAAGTCCTTCTCGTCATAGGTGTAGCGAACGCCGAGGCTGGCGTCCCACTTGTCGCTGAAGGCGTAGCTCAGGTCGACGTAAGCCGCGTAGCCCTGGTATTTGCCGTGGGCGCGGTTGCTGTCGATCATCCGTCCGGTGGGGCTGCCCTGCCAGTCGAAGGTGCCGAAATAGTCGAGGAAGTACTGCACGTACTCGCCGTCGGGATAGTAGCTGGCGTAGTCCTTGTAGTAGGCAAACAGGTCCGAACAGGTGGTGTCGTAGTAGGCCCAGTAGGCGGAGCACCAGAAGTCCTCGCTCATCTCCTGGGAGAAGGTCGCCTCGATGTCCTCGTTGTAATAGGAGGCACCGGCGTACCAGCTGAGCGGGCCGTCGCCGTTGGAGACCAGGCGCAGTTCCTGCTCGAAGTACTTGCCCTTCTGGTCCTGGGCGTAGCTGTTGATCGTCACCGGCAGGCCGTCGAAGTCCTCGGCGTAATCGAAGGTGTGGTCGCGGTAGCCGGTGATGGACGTGAAGGTGGCGAAGGCCATGTCGTAATCGACCTGCACGCCGTAGCTGTAGATTTCGCCGTTGTCCTTGTTGCCAAGGGTCATGTCCGAATCCAGCACGTTGTCCTTCATCGGGAAGCCGAAGTCACCGTAGATGCCGGACAGGTAGTCGTAGCCCTCGCCGGTGCCGGTCGCCATATAGATGGAGCCGGACTGGTCGCGCTTCTCCCACTCGGCCATGAAGTTGACCACGAGGTCGCCGGACTCGAACAGGCCGGACAGGCGCACCGCGTCCTTGTCCGGCGAGATGTACTTCCTGCCGTCGTAGAGGTTCTTGGAGTAGCCGTCTTCCTCGGCGTGGTAGGCGGCCAGGCGGAAGGCGAGGTTGTCGTTCACCGGCAGGTTGATCGCGCCCTCGGCGACGAGGTGGTCGCGCTCGCCGGCATCGACCTGGGCGTAGCCGTGGACGCCGTCGAAGTCCGGCTTCACGGTGTAGATGCTCATCGCGCCGGAAATCGCGCCGCGACCGAACAGGAAGCCCTGCGGGCCGCGCAGTACTTCCGCGCGGTCGATATCGTACAGGCTGGTGACGACCGCACCGTTGCGGCCCTGGTAGAGGTTGTTCTTGTACATGCCGACGGACGGGTCGCCGCCGATGCCGAAGTCGTTGGTGAGAATCCCGCGGACGCTGACGTAGTCGATGAAGCTGTCCTTGGAGTTGCCCGTCACACCCGGGCTGTAGGCGATGAGGTCCTTGACGTCGTCGAGGTTGGCCTCTTTCATCGCGTTGCCGGAAATCGCGGTAATCGCCAGTGGCACGTCCATCACCGATTGCGAGCGTTTGGTCGCGGTGACGATCACCTCTTCGATTTGCTGGGCCTGCGATGGCACCGAGATGGTACCCGCGAGTAGCGCCGAGGTAACCGCAACCGACAAGGATTTCTTACCGCTGCGGGGCTTGGCAATATTGAGACGAATGGCTGGCATGGAACTCCCCCTGTGAATCCAATTTTTGACGATAGGCCAGAGCGAAAGCCAAAGTCAATCCGCGGGCCCGCAGGCTCGGTACTATACTCCCCCAAAGGGGTAGAATGCGCCCCGCTGCATCGACAAGACAGCCCGATAGCCAATGATCAGAAACGGCCCGACATACCTTGCCGCGCTCGCTTTCGCGGCGCCGGCAGCCGGCCAGGACGCCTCGCTCGGCGACGCGCGCGGGGAGTTCTCCGACTATGTCGCTGCCTCCGACGTCGGCGCCGGCTATGCCCAGCTCATCAACATGTTCATCGACCCTGCCATCAGCCTGTCGCGGCTGGAGCTCGACGACCCCGGTGGCGGCAAATTCGATATCGCGAAGCTGCCGTTCCACTGGGAGCTCCCGGTTGCGGGACGCCCCTGGCGGGTGGCCCTGCGCGGCCTGCTTAGCCACTCCAGCTACGAGGAGAGGCCCGAGGTGTTTGCGGGCGAGTACCTCGATGCACGGTGGTCGGCGGACAGCGGCATGCTGGGTGCGGGGCTGGTCTTCCCCCTGGACGACCGCTGGTCCGTCCTGACGCTCGCGGGGGCCGGCGTCACCCACCTGGAAAACGACACGGATTTCCAGGGGCCCACGATCGAATCCGTCCAGCCTATCCTGGACGGGATCATCACCAACTGGAAAACCAATGCGGCCATCTACGACCTGCGCCTGGGCCTGGATTACCGGAACCAGCCCGAACTCTCCCGCGGCGTGTCGGTGAAGACCCGCTATACCTTCGCGCACTCGGACAGTTTCGGCGAATCCCGGGATTTCCCCGCATTCGAGGAGAACACCCACGTCGTCTCGATACTCGGCGAATACCGCCACCCCTGGGGGTTCAGCGTCGGCGAATTCCCGGTGTTTGGCATCGTCGGGGCCGGGGCCACCGCATTTCTCGGCGATAACAGGGACGCGCTCGGGTTTACGCACTTCTACCAGGCTGGGTACTCGCTCGCACTGGATTTCTCGAAACACGGCTACTGGATCAAATCCCTGAGTATCGGCTACCAGTGGAACCAGGGTGCCGATGTCAGCGGGCAGTCGATCCTGCTCGACTGGGAGATTCGCTAGAGCCCTCTGGCTAGAGGCCCGCGTCGTACTCCAGCGGCGTGACGTGGAAGTCGAACTCGTCCATCTCCTGCTGCTTGAGGGCGGCGTAGACGTCCTGGAACTCCCTGCCGAAGTACTCGGTGACAAAGGACGAACCGGCGAAGTGCTTGAACGCGTCGGACCAGTGCTGCGGCAGGCTCGGTTCCAGCTGCTCGTAGGCATTGCCCTCCATCGGCTCGGGTACCTCGAGGTCGTTCTCGATACCGTAGAGGATGCCCGCCAGCAGGGCGGCAACCACCAGGTAGGGGTTGGCGTCGGCACCGGCGACACGGTGTTCCAGGCGGGTCGCGGCGTAGGAGTCCGCCGGTACGCGAACGGCCACCGTGCGATTTTCATAGCCCCAGCTCGGCGCCAGCGGCGCGTGGGTGCCGCGGGTGAAGCGGCGGTACGAGTTCAGCGTGGGAGCGAACAGCAACATGCTGTCGGCCATGGTTGCCAGGCAGCCGGCGATAGCCTGGCGCAGCAGCGGCGTGCCGGCGCCGGTGCCGTCGTCGAAGGCGTTGTTGCCCTCGGCGTCCAGCAGTGAGCAGTGCACGTGCATGCCGTTGCCGGCGATGTCGCCGAAGGGCTTGGCCATGAAGGTGGCCAGCAGTTCGTGGTTGCGCGCGACCCCGCGGATCAGGCGCTGCAACATCACCGCCTGGTCGGCGGCGACCAGCGCGTCGTCCGTGTGGTAGAGGTTGATCTCGTACTGGGAGGGCGCCGCTTCCTTGGTCAGGGTATCGATGGGCAGGCCCTGGGCGTCGCAGGCGTCGCGGATCTCGTGCATCAGCTCCGCCACTTCCGCCATGCTCTCGATGCCGTAGGTCTGGCCGGCGCCGACCGAGCCACCGACGCTGTCCTCCTGCGAGTGGATCGGGCGGCCCATGGCATCGCGGTGATCGCGCACCAGGTTGAATTCCATCTCCGTCGCCATCACCGCGGTGTAGCCGTGCCCGGCCAGGCGCTTGACCAGGTTCTGGATGATGCCTCGGGGGTCGTAGCCGCAGGGCTCGCCGTCCACCTCGTACATGGAGACCAGCACCTGTCCGCCGGGGCGCTGGCTCCAGGGCACCGGTGCGAGAGTGCGCGGGTCCGGGACCAGCCAGCCGTCGCCGTCGCCCTTGTCGTAGACCAGGTGCTCGATGTCGCGGCCCCAGGCGTCCAGCGCCAGGGTGGTCACGGGGAGTTTCATCTGGCCGTCCATCACGCCGGCCATCTTGTCCGGCGTGACCCACTTGCCGCGCAGGTTCCCCCCGAGGTCGAGCAGCATTACCTCGAACATCTCGATCTCGGGATGCTCCTGGAGAAAGGTCTCCAGGAGTGCTTCATTGTCTGCCATGCGGGGGCTCGCTTGAGTCATTTTCCAAAACACCCCCTTCGGGGTAATTTCCTGTAACGGTGTCTATGACAGACTATTAAACATCCAAGTCCCCGACCTAGCTATACCTACTTGCGGGTAGAGCCCCGGGGCTGCGTGTCGCCGCGAGGTAGCAGGAGCTTATGAATATGCAGGTGAATATGCAGGCCGAAACCGCCCAGCTCAAGCAGCTGGACCAGGCCCACCACTTCCACCCCTTCACCGATCTGCGGCACTACTCGCAGACCGGCGGCCGCGTGTTCTCGCGCGCCGAGCACATCTACATTTATACATCGGATGGCCATCGCATGCTCGACGGCATGTCCGGCCTGTGGTGCTGCAACCTGGGTTACAGCCATACCGCCATCGTCGAGGCGATCACCGAACAGTTGCAGACGCTGCCGTTCTACAACAACTTCTTCCAGTGCTCCAACCAGCCGGCCATCGAGCTGGCCCGCGCGCTGGTCGAGGTGACCGAGGAGCGCTTCAACCACGTCTTCTTCACCAACTCCGGCTCCGAAGCCAACGACACCAACCTGCGCCTGGTGAACCGCTACTACCAGGTACAGGGCCGCCCGGAGAAGAAGCTGGTCATCAGCCGTCGCAACGCCTACCACGGCTCCACCATCGCCGCCGCCTCCCTGGGCGGCATGAAGGGCATGCACGAGCAGACCAACGGCCTGGACTACGTCCACCACATCGACCAGCCCCACTGGTTCGAGGTGAGCGAGCCGGGAGAGGACCCGGACGCCTTCGGCATCCGCGTCGCCCGCCAGCTGGAGCAGAAGATCGACGAGCTGGGCGAGGAGAATGTCGCCGCGTTCATCGCCGAGCCGGTGCAGGGCGCCGGCGGCGTGATCATCCCGCCGGACAGCTACTGGCCGGAAATCCAGCGCATCTGCGACGAGCGCGACATCCTGCTGATCGCCGACGAGGTCATCTGCGGCTTCGGCCGCACCGGCAAGTGGTTCGGCTCCCAGACCTACGGCCTGCGCCCGGACCTGATGACCTTCGCCAAGGCCGTCACCAACGGTTACCAGCCGCTGGGCGGAGTGATGATCAGCGACAAGGTCGCGGATGTACTGCTGTCGAAGGAAGGCGAGTTTACCCACGGCCTGACCTACTCCGGCCACCCGGCCGCCGCCGCAGCGGGCCTCGCGACACTGAAAATCCTGCGCGAGAGCAACGTCATCGAGAACGCTGCCAACACCCTGGCACCGCACCTGCAGTCGCGGCTGAAGGAACTGGAAGAGCATCCCATCGTCGGCCAGGTACGCGGCCGCGGCATGTTCGCCGCCATCGAACTGGTGCGCGACAAGTCGACCCGCGAGCGCCTGGCGCCGAAGAACGAGGCCGCCGTGTTCTGCCGCAACACCGCCAACGAGATCGGCCTGATGGTGCGCCAGACCGGCGACGCCATGATCATGGCCCCGCCGCTGGTGAGCAGCACCGATGAACTGGACGCCCTGGTCGAGATGCTCGGCCGCGCCCTGGACCTGACGGCGAGTCACTTCAAGGCCTGATCGACCCGAATGAAAAGCGGGGTCGGGTCCAACTTTGCGGAGAGTTGGACCCGACCCCGCTTTTTTTATGCGCCGGTTTCGCGGCAGAGGGCCAGCCAGTCGCGCAGGGTATGGCTGTGGAATTTCTCGCGGTGGACGATGAGGTTGAACTGGCGGGTGAAGTCCCGGTCGGGGACGCGCAGGGGCACCAGTGAGCCGCGGGCGAAAGCCTCCTGCAGGGTGATCGCGGAGAGACAGCTGACCCCGAGGCCGGCCTCCACCGCGCGCTTGATCGCCTCGGTGTGCTGCAACTCCATGCGGATATCCAGTTCCGGCAGTATGCCGTGCATGGCGCGCTCGAAGGTCTGGCGGGTACCCGAGCCGCGCTCGCGCACGATCCACGCTTCGCGCAGCAACTCCTCGTCGGTCACTTTGCGCTTGCGCGCCAGTGGATGCCCGGGGGCCGCGAACACCTGCAGCTCGTCCTCCCGCCAGTGCAGGGTCTCCAGCCGCGGGTGGTGCATCTCGCCCTCGATCATGCCGATATCCAGCTCGTACTCCGCCACCTTGTGCACGATGGACTCGGTATTGGCCACGTGCAGCGACAGGTCGGCGCCCGGGTAGCGCTCGCGGAAGGCGGCGATCATGCCCACCGCGAGGTAATTGCCGATGGTCAGGGTGGCGCCGATGCGCAGCGAGCCCGCCGCCTCAGCGCCGCGCATGGCCTGCTCGAAGGCCAGGGCGCGCGCCAGCAGGTTTTCCGCCTGCGGGCGCAGTTCGCGGCCCAGTTCGGACAGCTGCAGGCGCTTGCCCAGGCGGTCGAACAGCTTGACGCCGAACTGCTGCTCCAGCTCGCGCAGCGACCCGCTGGCCGCGGACTGGGACATGGCCAGCTCCGCCGCGGCGCGGCTGACGTTCTCGTGGCGCGCGGTGGCGAGGAAGACCTCGAGCTGGCGCAGGGTAAAGTGCATGGCTTATATCTGTATTTCCGATATATATTATCCAATATATCCGTTTAACAAATATATGGCCAGCGCGTAGAGTGTCGTCTCACAGACACTTTGAGGTATCACCATGGCCAACCTGCTGCGCGAACAGGTCACCGAAGTCCACCACTGGACCGACCGCCTGTTCAGCTTCAAGACCACCCGCGACAAGGGCTTTCGCTTCAAGAACGGCTACTTCACCATGATCGGCCTGGAGCACGAGGGCAAGCCGCTGCTGCGCGCCTACAGCATGGCCAGCGCCAATTACGAGGACGAGCTGGAGTTCTTCAGCATCAAGGTGCCCGACGGCCCGCTCACCTCGAAGCTGCAGAACATCCGGCCGGGCGACGAAGTGCTGGTCAACAGCAAGGCCACCGGCACCCTGGTGAACGACAACCTGCTGCCGGGCAAGCACCTGTACCTGATCGCCACCGGCACCGGCCTGGCGCCGTTCCTGAGCATCATCCGCGACCCGGAAATCTACGAGAGCTACGACAAGGTCATCCTCACCCACGGCTGCCGCGAGGTGGAGGAGCTCGCCTACCAGGAGATGATCACCGAGCACCTGCCCAACCACGAGTACCTGGGCGATATCGTGAAGGACAAGCTGGTCTACTACCCCACGGTCACCCGCGAGAAATATGTCAACAACGGCCGCCTGACGGACCTGCTGAAAATCGGCAAGCTGGAAAAGGACATCGGCCTGCCGCGCATCAACCCCGAGGACGACCGCTTCATGATCTGCGGCAGCCCGAGCATGCTGAAGGACATCACCGCGCTGCTCGACAGCCGCGGCTTTCGCGAATCCCGCCACGGCCAGCAGGCCCACTACGTCATCGAGCGCGCCTTCGTCGAAACCTGACCCAACCCGGAATCAGCCGAGGGCGTCCTCGGCGACGAAGTAGCGGGGGTCTTCGATGACGTTGACCTCGACCAGGTTGCCGGCCTTGCGCAGGAGTTGCTTGCACTCGGGAGAGAGGTGCACGAGGTGCAGGGTCTTGCCGGCGCTGAGGTAGCGGTCGGCGAGGGTGTCGATGGCTTCCAGGCCGGAGTGGTCGCAGACCCGCGAGAAGGCGAAGTCGATAATCACGTCGTCGCGGTCCTGGGCAGGGTCGAACTGCTCCAGGAAGGAGGTCACCGAGCCGAAGAACAGCGGGCCGCCCACGGCGTAGACGGTGGAGCCCTCGTGGTCCTCCCGCGCCTCGACCCGGATGTGCTTGGCGTGCTCCCAGGCGAACACCAGCGCGGAGACGATCACCCCCACCACCACGGCGATGGCCAGGTCCGTCGCCACGGTCACCGCGGAAACCAGCACCAGTACCAGCGCGTCGCTCCTGGGCACCTTGCGCAGGACGCGGAAGCTGCTCCACTCGAAGGTGCCGATCACCACGATAAACATCACCCCGATCAGCGCCGCCAGCGGAATCTGCTCGATCAGCGGCGAGGCCACGAGGATGAACGCCAGCAGGCTCAGCGCGGCGGTGATGCCCGAGAGCCGGCCGCGGCCGCCGGAGTTCACGTTGATCATGCTCTGGCCGATCATCGCGCAGCCGCCCATGCCGCCGAACAGGCCGGTCACCGTGTTGGCCACGCCCTGGCCGACGCACTCCCGGTTGCCGCGGCCGCGGGTCTCGGTAATTTCATCGACCAGCCGCAATGTCAGCAGCGACTCGATCAGGCCGATGGCGGCGAGAATCACGGAATAGGGGAAGATGATGGTGAGCGTCTCCCAGTTCAGCGGCACCGCGGGAATATGGAATGTGGGCAGACCGCCCTTGATCGAGGCGATATCGCCGACCACCCGGGTATCCAGCCCCAAACCCAGGACCAGCAGGCTCACCACGACGATCGCCGCCAGCGACGAGGGCACGGCATTGGTCAGCCGCGGCAGGAAGTGGATGATCGCCATGGTCAGCGCCACCAGTCCCAGCAGCAGGTACAGCTGTACTCCCTGCAGCCAGGCCACGTCGATGATGCTGCCTTCCATGAATGTCCCGTGCAGCCAGCCCGGCTCCCCGGCGACACCGAACTGTTGCAGCTGGGCGAGGAAAATCACGATCGCCAACCCGTTTACGAAGCCCAGCATCACCGGGTGCGGCACCATGCGGATGAACTTGCCCAGGCGCAGCGCGCCGGCGGCGATCTGCAGCAGGCCCATCAGGACCACCGCGGCGAACAGGTATTCCACGCCGTGCCCGGCCACCAGGCTCACCATGACCACGGCCAGCGCGCCGGCAGCGCCGGAGATCATCCCCGGGCGGCCGCCGATACAGGCGGTAATCAGGCCGACCATGAAGGCGGCGTACAGGCCCACCAGCGGCCCGACCCCGGCGACGAAAGCGAAGGCGACAGCCTCGGGGACCAGGGCAAGGGCTACCGTGATCCCGGACAGCACATCGTTTTTGACGGTCGCGACTCGACCGGGTTTGATCTCGAACATTGGCCAGCTCTCTGTGGGGAATGTATGGACGCAGCGGCGCTGCGCGAGAAGCTGTCGGCGAGTGCTTGTTATGCGCGACGGCAAGGGGCGCGCATTTTATGGGATGCGCCCTGGGATGACAAATCAGCGCCCTGTAGGAGCCTGCTACGCAGGCGATCGCGCCCTGTAGGAGTGCTACGCAGGCGATCGCGCCCTGTAGGAGCCTGCTACGCAGGCGATCGCGCGCGAAGCGCGCTCCTACAGCAGGTCGGTGAGGACCACGCCGACGCCGATACGGTTGGTGCTGGTGTTGTAGTCGATCAGGCTCTCGCCGTAGCCGTTGAAGTACTGCAGGTAGCCGCGAAAGCGCTTCGTCCCCGGCAGCGGGAAGGTCCAGTCCAGCTGCACCGCGCCCTTGTTGTCCTTCTGCAGGTTGTTGCGCAGGGTCACGCCGATGGTCTGCTGCTCCCACTTCCACAGGGCCTCGATATCGCCGTAGCCCATGTAGTCCTCGATGTCCGGGTTGTCGTCGTCCTCGCGGTTCTCCGGCAGGCGGTACCAGGCGCGCACCGCCATGGTGAACTGGTCCCGCTCGAACAGCGCGGTGCCGATGATGCGGTTCCAGCTGCGCGAGAGCGGGTCGCTGCGGCCGTTGGACTGGTGGTTGAGCGATACCGCCAGCAGGGTGTTGGTCAGGCCGAGGATATCCCAGTCGTTGTCGGCGCTGAGGAAGATCTCCGGCTGGTAGTTGGTCTCGCGAAAGGGCTTGGAGGCGCTGGAGTTGTAGGCCTGCCACCAGCTCTCCTGGGTGTAGGCGCCCCACAGGCGGGTGCCCTCGCCCAGCGGGTGGTCCCAGATCAGCGCCTTGAAGCTCACCTGGAACTTGATCTCCACCGGGTCGGCGGATTCCTTGGGGTGCGAGATATCCCAGGTCTCGTCGTTGAAATGCGAGTTGTAGCTGACCGGCAGCAGGTAGTTGCGGTGATGGGGAATGATCACCCAGGGGTTTTCCGCCTCGTGGGTCTCCGCCTCCAGGCGCTGGGCGAACTGGCCACCGGGTGGTTGCCCGCCCTCCCCCGCCACGGCTTCAACGCCTTGCGGCGCCTCCACCGCGCCCTCCCCGGCCGCCGCCGGGTTGGGCTGCCCGCGGCCCGCCAGCGCGTCGTAACAGGCCAGCCGCGCATCGTCGCCCGCAATCGCCGCGCAATCGGCCAGCGTGCGCGCAGGCTCGGGCGCGCCGTAGGCACTCGCGGCCAGCACAACGGCCGCTGGCAGAAAAGTCATACGCAACATGGGCTGCTTCTCCGGACAGGCTAGGGGGCAGGTGTCGCGGCGTGGTAGCTGGCGAGATACTCGCGCATTTTCTCCTCGGCCGCATCGCCGAACAGTATCTCACAGGCTTCGCGCAGACCGGGTGCGTCGTCGATATCACGGGCGCGCACCACCAGCTCGATCTTGGAGCGGCGGCGCATGAAGTCCTCCAGCCGCACGATCATCTCCCGGCGGGCGGCCAGCTCGATCTCGCAGCGGGTGTACTCCGCGTTGCGGATCAGCAGGTCGGCGCAGCTCTCGTCGGCGCGGATGCGCTCCAGCAGGCCGAAGGCGGCGCTGCCGTAGCGGCGCCAGAAGCGCTGGGACAGCGGCTCCGAGGAGGTCGGCGCGGTGAGCGCATCGAGGTCCATCAGCTTCGCCTGCAGCAGGAATTCGTCGCGCTCCTCGTCGCTGGGCTCACCGTACCAGCGGTTGTCCGGGTAGGGAATGTCCACGCCCATGGCCGCCACCTTTTCCACGATTTCATTGCCGACGTTGAGGCAGTCGGTGAGCTTGCCACCGAAGATGGTCAGGTGCCGGTGGGACTCGCTGGCCTCGATGACGTGCTTGCGCGAAAGTTGCACCCAGTCCGCCGCGCCGCCCTCGCCGGACACCGCCAGCGGGCGCACGCCGACACGCTCGGCGATCACGTCCGCCCGCGACAGCGGCGGGTTGATATTGAGCACCGCGTTGACGTTGTCCAGCACGAAGTCCCGGTCCTCGTCGGTCACCGCTACCTGCGGCGACTCGACCTGGGTATCCGTGGTGCCCACGCAGGTGCGCGGCCCCATGGGTATGAGAAAGAACAGCCGCCCGTCGCTGGCGAAAAAAGTCAGCACGCGCTTGTTGTCGGTGACCCTGTCGACCACCAGGTGAATGCCCTTGGAAAACAGGTGGTGATACCGGGTGTGCTCGCCGGTCACCTGGTTTTGCTGGTCCGCCCAGGGTCCGCAGGCGTTGATCAGCACCCGCGAGCGGATCTGCAGTTCCCGGCCGGACTCGCAGTCCCGCGCGTCGGTCAGCCACAGGTCGCCCTCGCGGCGGCAGGCGGTGGATTTCACGTAATTGGCGGCGATACAGCCGTAGTTGAGCGCGGCGCGGATGAAGTTGAAGACGAACCGCGCGTCGTTGTCGTAGAGGTAGCAGTCCGAGTACTCCAGCCCGCCGGCGGCGTTGGCGGTGTTGATCACCGGTTCGCGCCGCTCCAGTCCGGCGGCGCTGAAATAGCGCGGCGGCGAGGTCTGGAAGCGCCCCATGATCCAGTACAGGATCGAGCCCAGGTAAATGACGATGGGCCAGAAGCGGAAACCCCGCGCGATGGTGGTGAGGAAGCGGATCTCCTTCACCGTGGAGGGATAGGCGCGCATCAGCTCGTTGCGCGACTTGCACAGCTTGTTGACCAGCAGGTACTCGTGGCTCTCGAGGTACTTGATGCCGCCCCAGGCGAGGTTGGAGGAATTGGAACTCACCCCGCTGGCGAAGTCCTCCCTTTCGATCAGCGCCACCTTCACGCCGCGGCCGGCCAGCGCCGCCGCCGAAACCGCGCCGTTGATGCCGCCGCCGACGATCAGTACGTCGTAGACCTGTTCCGTGAGCCTTTCGAGATTGCTACCGCGCAGACTGGCTGCCATACATCTACCCCCCCCTGGCTCACTCAACTCTACAAGTTCCAGCGGTCCTCGCAAAGCGCGACGAAGCGGCTGGCGCTTTCGCTGAGCGGCTTGTCGCCGCGGGAGTACAGGCCCACCTGCTTGTCGATGGTGCCGTAGGAGACGTCGTCGATGATGTGGAAGTCCTCGCATTCCGGGTGTTCGCGCAGCACCTGCCGGTCCATGAAGGTCACGCCCAGCCCCTCGCGCACCATGTGCACGCGCAGCAGCAGGCTGCTCACCTCCCAGACCGTGGAGAACTGGTCGCGCAGGCGCTGGATGGAGGGCCGCAGTTCCGGGTTGTCCAGCGCCGAGGTGATCAGGGCGGTCTGCTGCAGCGCCTCCTTCTCGCCGCGCATGATGGCCTCGAACAGCGGGTGGCCGGGGCTCACCACGAGGTGGCGCGAGTCGGAGTACAACGGCACCACGCGAAACGCCTGCATGTCCTTCTGGAAGGGGCCGAAGCCCAGTTCCACGGTACCCGCCAGCACCGCATAGATGATGTTGCGCGCCGGCATTTCCACCACCTTCATGCGCACCCGGGGGTAGAGCCGGTGGTACTGCACGATAAGGTCCGGCGCGTGAAAGCGGTTGATCGACGCGGACAGGGCGATGTTCAGGTTCTCGCGCTGGCCGCGGCGCAGCTGGGCGATATCCTCCACCGTCTGCTGCTCGCTGGAGAGCACCTCGAAGGCGTGGTCGAACAGGCGCCGCCCGGCGTCGGTCAGCCGCAGTTCCTTGCCGCGCTGGATCAGGGTGAGGCCGAGCTTTCCCTCCAGCCCGGCGACCGCCTGGCTGACCGCGGACTGGCTGACATGCAGCGACTCTGCAGCGCGGCGAAAGCCCCCCTCCTCTATCACCGCACGAAAAGCGCGTAACTCACTGTTTTCAAAGCGCATATAAGTTTATCTAATCAAATGATAAGTAAGATTAACTCAACTAATCGAATCCCATGAGTATAATGTGGAAAATTACCATTTTAGTGGGAGACCCGGCATGACTGACAACACTGAACCCCTCGTATCCCACGACCTTGCCGGCGTCATCGTCGGCGAAACCGCCATCTCCGACGTACAGGGCGAGACCGGCATCCTCAGCTACCGCGGCATCGACATCAACGAGCTGGTCGACGTGCCCTTCCTGCACGTGGCCTGGCTGGTGCTGTTCGGCGAGTGGCCCGACAAGCAGGAAAAGACCCGCCTGAAGAGCTTCATGTGCCGCCACCAGCGGCTCAACCACGCCGAGCAGGACCTGCTCACCCAGGTGCCGCGCAGCCTGCATCCCATGCTGATGCTGCAGGGCATGGTGCCGCTGCTGGAGCTGCCCGAAGAGGAGACCCTCGGCCGCGGCCTGGACGCGGAGCAGGGGCTGTTCATCGCCGCCAAGATTTCCGGGCTGATCGCAGCCCACCACCGGCTGGGCCAGAGCAAGGTGATCCTGCGCCCCACCGCGGGCAAGCTCTACCACGACAATTTCCTGCGCATGTTCCGCGGCGGCGAACCCACCGCCGATGACGTGCGCATGCTGGACGCCGCACAGATCCTGCAGATGGAACACAGCTTCAACGCCGGCACCTTCGCCGGCCGCGTCTGCGCCAGTACCCTGGCGCCAATCCAGTCGGTGATCTCCGCCTCCATCGGCACCCTGTTCGGCAAGCTGCACGGCGGCGCCGACCAGGCCGCGCTGGAAATGGCCATGAGCATCGGCAGCCCGGACAAGGCGGCGGCCTATGTCGAGGAGTGCCTGGCCAGCAAGGAGAAGATCATGGGCATGGGCCACCGCGAATACCGCACCGTGGACCCGCGCGCGAAGATCCTCAAGCCCATGGCGATGGAACTGTGCCGCGATCCGGAGGCCCGCAACCTGCTGGATACCCTGGTTGCGGTGGAAGAGGCCTGCCAGAAGGAATTCGCCGGTCGCGGCAAGGAAATCTGGGCCAACGTCGAATTCTACAAGGGCGCCGTGTTCCACAGCCTGGGCATTCCCACCCACTACTTCACCGCCATGTTCGCCCAGGCCCGGGTGTTCGGTTACATCGCCCACTTCCTCGAGTTCCGCCAGGACAGCCGCCTGATCCGCCCGCGGGCGGTGTACGTCGGCCACCCGCCCGGCAGCCGCGACCAGTCCGCCGCGTAACCCCCGCACACTGTAGGAGCGCGCTCTGCGCGCGATCGCCTGTGTAACAGGCTCCTACAGAAAGGCGCTCTGCGCGCGATCGCCTGTGTAACAGGCTCCTGCAGAAAGACGCTCTGCGCGCGAACATCGCCCGGGTAGCAGGCTCCTACGGGGGCGTGAATTTGTTTAAGATGGGGCACTCCCCACCGCGACAAGGACACCGCATGCGAGCACTCGCTGCTCTCCTAACGCTCCTAGTGCTCGCCGCCTGCGGCGATGGCGGGGCCAACCAGGCACTGGGCACCCTGGAGCGCGACCGCGTCATCCTGCGCGCCACCGCCGCGGAAATCATCACCAGCCAACCCATTCCCGAGGGCACCGAGGTCGCCGCCGGCACCCTGCTGGTGCAGCTGGACGACCGGCGGCAGAAGGCCGTGGTCGCCCGGGCCGTCGCCGAGGTAGGCCGCGCCAAGGCGCAACTCGAGGAGCTGCGCAACGGCGCCCGCCCGGAGGAGATCGCCGCGGCCACCGCCAGGGTCTCCGGAGCGCGCGCCGCGCTGGTCGAGGCTGACGCCCACTACACCCGCGCCGTCTCCCTGGTCAAACAGAAACTCGCCGCCCAGGCGGAACTGGACCGCGCCCGCGCCAGCCGCGACGAGGCCAGTGCCAACCTGAACTCCGCCGAGGAGGACCTGCTGCGGCTCACCAACGGCACCCGCGAGGAGCAACTGGACGCCGGCGCCGCCAATCTGCAGGCCGCCGAGGCGCAACTGGCGGTGGAGCAGCATACCCTCAGCGAGCTGAGCGTGGTCGCCACCCGCGACGCCTACCTGGACAACCTGCCCTGGAACGAGGGCGAGCGCGTCACCACCGGCGCCACCCTCGCCGTGCTGCTGGCCGGCGACAAGCCCTACGCCCGCGTCTATGTGCCCGAACCCTGGCGCGCGCGGCTGCACGTGGGCGACAGCTTCCCGGTGCACGTGGACGGCATCGAGCAGCCGGTCAAGGGAACCCTGCGCTGGATCGCCACCGACCCCGCCTTCACGCCCTATTACGCGCTCAATGCCGAGGACCGCTCGCGGCTGGTCTACCTCGCCGAGTTCGACCTCGATTCCGGACGGGACCTGCCCACGGGGGTGCCGGCGCAAGTCCAGCTCGGCAATGACTGATTCCGCCATCCGCGCGCGCGGGCTGTCCCGCCACTTCGGCAACGTGGTCGCCGTCGACCGCATCGACCTGGACATCCCCCGCGGCCAGATCTACGGCTTCCTCGGCCCCAACGGCTCCGGCAAGACCACCACCATTCGCGCGCTCTGCGGCCTGCTCACCCCCACCAGCGGCGAGGTGAACGTGCTCGGCCGGGAGATTCCCGCGCAGGCCGAGGAAGTGCGCCGCCACATCGGCTACATGACACAGAAATTCTCGCTCTACGAAGACCTCAGCGTGGAGGAGAACATGCGTTTCATCGGCAGCATCCAGGGCCTGTCGCGCAGGCACTGCCGGCAGCGCATGAACGAGCTGATCGAGCAGTATGAACTGGGCGACCTGCGCCACCGCTTCGCCGGCGCCATGAGCGGCGGCCAGCGCCAGCGGCTGGCGCTGGCGACGGCGACCCTGCACCAGCCGGAACTGGTCTTCCTCGACGAACCCACCTCGGCGGTGGACCCGGAAAACCGCCGCGATTTCTGGGAGAAGCTGTTCGACCTGGTGGACGGCGGCACTACCATCCTGGTCTCCACCCACTACATGGACGAGGCCGAGCGCTGCCATCGGCTGGCGATCCTGGAGCGCGGCAAGCTGCGCACCGACGGCACGCCATCGGCGCTGATGTCGGCGCTGGAGGGCCGGGTGGTGGAGATCGACGGCGATGGGCTGCGCGAGGTGAAGAGCGCTGCCATGGCCCTGCCCGAGGTGCGCTCCGCGGCGCAGCAGGGCCTGCGCCTGCGCATCCTGATGCACGCGGGCGTGGAGGACCCGGTGGGGCGCCTGCGCGCTGGCCTGGACGGTCGCGCGCTGGACATCAACCTCGCCCGGCCCAGCCTGGAGGACGTCTTCGTCGACGCCACGCGCCCGCCGGAGGAACCCGCGTGAGCGCCCTGGGCCGCATAGGTTCGGTCACCGGCAAGGAGTTCAGGCAACTCGTCCGCGATCACCTGACCCTCGCCCTGATCGTGATGCTGCCGCTGATCCAGTTGCTGCTGTTCGGCTATGCGATCAACACCATGGTACGCAACATTCCCATCGGTGTGGTCGACCTCAGCAACAGCGCGGCGGGCCGTATCGTCACCGAGCAGGTGCGGGTGACCCAGGTGGTCAATATCGTCGCGCACTACAGCACCGCCAGCGAGGCCAAGGCGGCGCTGGTAGCCGGGAAAGTGCACGCGGTGCTGCTGCTGCCTGCGGACCTCACCCAGCGCCTGGCGGACGGCCAGACCGCGGGGCAGTGGCTGGTGGACGGTTCCGATACCATGGTGGGCGGCGCCATCCTCAGCCTGCGCCAGATGCCGCTGGAACTGGAGGCGGGAGTGCCCGCGGCGGCCTACTCCACCCGCCAGCCCACCTTCGAGGTCGCGCTGTTCTTCAACCCGGAGCGCCGCTCCCAGATCAATATCGTGCCCGGGCTGGCCGCAGTCATCCTCACCATGACCATGATCCTGTTCACCTCGGTGGCGCTGGTGCGCGAGACCGAGCACGGCAACATGGAACTGCTGATCACCACGCCGATCCGGCCGCTGGAACTGATGGTGGGCAAACTGGTGCCCTACGTGTTCGTGGGCATCGTGCAGATCACCATCATCCTCGGGCTGGGGTGGCTGGTGTTCGACGTGCCGTTCAACGGCGATATCCTCAACCTCGCGGCGATCACCTTCGCTTTCATCGCCGCCAGCCTGACGCTGGGGCTGTTGATCAGCACCCAGGCGAAAACCCAGATGCAGGCCATGCAGATGACGGTGTTCATCCTGATGCCTTCCATCCTGTTGAGCGGCTTCATGTTCCCCTACGACGCCATGCCGGTGGTGGCCCAGTACATCGCCGAGGTGCTGCCGGCGACGCACTTCGTGCGCCTGGTGCGGGCGGTGTGCCTGCGCGATGCGCAGGTCGGCCAGTTGCTGCCGGACATCCTCTGGCTGCTGGGCTTTACCGTGATCATGCTGGGCGTGGCTACGCTGCGGTTCCGCAAAACCCTCGATTGAGCGCACTGTAGGAGCCCGCTACGCGGGCGATGAATCGCGCTCCGGACCGATCGCCTGCGCAGCGGGCTCCTACAGTGCACCGCCAGTTCAGCGCGCGATCCGCCCCTGTAGGAGCCCGCTACGCGGGCGATGAATCGCGCTCCGGACTGATCGCCTGCGTAGCAGGCTCCTACAGTGCACCGCCAGTTCAGCGCGCGATCCGCCCCTGTAGGAGCCCGCTACGCGGGCGATGAATCGCGCTCCGGACTGATCGCCTGCGTAGCAGGCTCCTACAGTGCACCGCCAGTTCAG
>JAWMQQ010000001.1:0-2698541 GCA_033283385.1 Halieaceae bacterium WMMBA7 | reverse complement strand
TTGCCTGGCGACCATAGAGCGTTGGAACCACCTGACCCCATCCCGAACTCAGCAGTGAAACGACGCATCGCCGATGGTAGTGTGGGGTCTCCCCATGTGAGAGTAGGTCATCGCCAGGCTCCTAAAACGGAAAACCCCCTGCAGTAACAACTGCAGGGGGTTTTGCTTTTTGGGATCGCGGTGCCGTCTGCCACTACAGCGGCCCCATGTGAGCGACCGGGCACCGCAGGTGCGGGGATTGGGCGCCGCAGTTGTACCCGAAAAGAGGGGCAGGCTCTCGCGCAGCGATTGCAAGCACCGCTTGCGACCCAAAGTAGGTCATCTACACAGCCCGCCCCACCCCCACCGCACTTCAAGCATCAAAGCTCCTACCAAAACCGCTCATCCGACAGAAAGGGCCTTTTTTTGAAACCAGGATTTGTGTTCTGGCTGAGATGACAGGAGAATAGCGGCGCGTTTCGAGGGGGAATACGGCATTGCTCGTCATTCAGGGATGTCGCCCCTGCCGGGCCATATCGGGCTCCCCGATATTGGTTGCTTAATCCCGTAGAAGGAGCCGGTAAATGTGCCGACGCAGAAGTAAGATAAAAGCCGCTAGCCCCCGGGTTATCTCTGGCGATCTTTCACGTAACAAAAAAGTCACTGGCCGCCATTCAATACTGTCACTACTGGCATTGTTGTTAATCCTGCCAGGTGCTGTCTTTGCCGCTGTCTCGTCCGAGGACTTTGACGGTATCACTGCCCAGATTCTCTCGGCGACAGACGAATTTTACAATGACAGCGCCATCGAGTGGACGTTTGGCCAGGGGCCTTCGACAGCCCAGATCGCGATTGCAGGAACCGCTAACGGTGGCACATTTACCAACGGCCTGAGCAGCGATTCTACAGGTGACAGGGTCATATTCCTGAATTACAACGGGTGTGTCGCGTCTACTGGTGGCTCAGGTTGCCCGGGTACTACTGACATCACCCATTTCTACATGAAGTCGACTGACGGCAGTAATTTCAAGCTGGATTCCTTTCAGTTGGGGAATAACCTGGCGGGTTACAGTATTACAGGGACTATCGCGGTTAAATCAGGGAGTACTACCGTAGGTTCGACTTCGTTCGATTTGAACGTCAGCAGCAGTGCCAACGGCATCACTTATACGTATGGGGGCGATAGCGGCAGTGGTTCTGCACGGCCGTATGGCACGTTTACGTTTGATGCCACCAGGTATCGGAACGTCAACGAGATAACTCTGGATTTTCCGGCCTCCTCGACGCCTCTCGTCGATAACCTCATTGTTTTCGCTGCAGTGGCAAATATCGCGCCGACGGTATCCGGCCAACCGTCCACCCGGTCTTTCACCCAGGACACCGGGGGAAATCTCAACCTCGCGGGTACCACATTCGCGGACGGGAACGGAGATACTCTCACGGTTACGCTGGCGATCAGTAGTGGCATGTTCGGGGCAACGGTCGCCGATGGTTCGGGGATCGGGAGCGGCGTCACCGCCACGCGTGTAAGCGATACAAGTATCACGCTTGCAGGATCCGCGGCTGATATCAACACCTATCTCGCCAGCGCCGGTAACATCACTTACATCCCGCCTATTGATACTTCTGGCACGGGAGTGGCCGCGCTCACGATTTCTGCGTTCGACGGTTTCGACGGGCTGGCAGCGGATCCGACGGTGAGCATCAACGTCACTGCTCCGGTTATTGTTCCAACCCTGGCAGGCTGGGCGCAGATATTGTTGACGTTCGGGTTGGGGCTGATTGCGTTTGTGCACCTGCCTCGCCGGAACCCTGAATAGGAGTTTTGCCCTCCACCCGAATTGGGGCCAATACCGGGATTTGGCCGGAAATCGGCGTGACTGGTACCGATATGTAGCAGCAGACTTGGCTTTATCTGGTCTTTTTCGGACTGATCTGCTGCTACAGACCGCCAATGCCGCTACGCTGGACTCCGGTGATCACGGTAGTGACGGGATGGCGGCCAATCCATGCGGCAACATGAAGATTCTTTCAGCGAGCTGAATTTCCAGCACGGTTTCGAGGAAAAAATCGGCTACCTGCACCGGACGATTCGGGAGCAGCATCCGTCTATATCCCGGCTGGCGATTGCCCTGTACGATGCCAGTACGGATTTCCTGGGTACTTTCGTCTACAGTGCCGACCAACCGAGTCCGTTAAGGAACTACCGCGCGAAACTCGCCGATTGCACCTCGCTGCTGGAGATCGTGCGGGATAACCGGCCCCGTGTGGTCAACGACCTGGAACTGTTTGCCGGCGGAACGCACGATCACACCAGGCTTATCCAGGAAGGCGGTTATCGTTCTTCCTATACCTTGCCCCTGTTCGCCGAGAGTTGTTTTCTCGGGTTTATATTTTTCAACTCCGAAGAGAAAAACGCATTCCAGGAGCACACGCTGCGTGAACTGGATATGGCGGGGCACCTTATCGCGTTCATGCTGTACAGCATGCGCAGCAAGATCGAGATCCTGCTGGCTACGGTGCGGTCGGCTCGTTCTATCACCTGCCAGCGGGATCCGGAAACCGGCATGCACCTGGAGCGAATGGCGCATTATTCGCGCCTGATCGCCAGCACGATCGCCGACCAGTTCGGCTTCAGCGACCAGTATGTCGAGCACATCTTCCTGTTCTCTCCACTCCACGACATCGGCAAGCTCACTGTGCCGGACCGTATACTTCTCAAGCCATCCAGGCTGGATGCGGATGAGTTCGAGGAGATGAAGCAGCATGCATCCAAGGGAAGGGAAATTCTCGATCACCTGCTGGAGAATTACGGGCTGAACGGAATCGAGTACGTGGACTTGTTGCGCAACATCGCCATGCATCACCACGAGGCGATAGACGGTTCCGGTTACCCGGGACATCTGACTCAGGATGCTATCCCGATCGAGGCTCGTATCGTCACTGTCGCAGACATCTTTGATGCATTGACCAGCGTCAGGCCCTACAAACCTGCGTGGTCCAACGAGGCGGCGTTCGCCAAGCTGCGTGAGATGGCGGGCAGCAAGCTGGACCCGCACTGTGTCCAGGCGCTGCTTGATAATCGAGAGGAAGTCGAGCGTATCCAGCACCTGTTCCGGGAGAACAGTTACGGTTGAGTCGCCAGGCTCCTGAACGGAACTCCAACGGCGGCGTGTTCACCTTTTATGCCACCATGTACCGGAACGTTGAGGAGATAACACCGGACTTCGCCGTCCGTGCTGCGCTAGACTGGACTCGACCGAAACAAAGCCCGGAGGAAAGATCATGCCGGATCCGGCCGAACCCGGTTCCGCTGTCGCGCAGCGACCTGCACCGAATGGGCAGGCATTGCGCTGGCTGCTTGCACTTGCGCTGCTGTACACGCTGTATTTCGCCAGGAGCCTGCTGATCCCACTGGTGGTGGCGCTGTTCGTGGCGGCCCTGCTGGGGCCGCTGGTCAATCTGCTAAAGCGCTTCCATATTCCCCGCAGCGTATCCGCACTGGTATTGCTCACCTGTATCGGTGGCCCCATCGGCCTGCTCGGCGTGGCCCTGGCGGAGCCCGCGCAAACCTGGTTTGGCCGCTTGCAGGAAGTGGGCATCGAGATGTCCCAGCAACTGGACCAGTTTACCGAGAAGCTGTCACCCGAGCGCAAGGCAGAGGCGGAGCCCAAAAAGGAGAGCGGCTTCAGCCTGTTCGGCTGGTTTGATGGCGAGAAAAAGCAGCCGCCGCCGCCAGCCAAGGAAAGCGGTGCCGTCACCACCGGATTGATGCAGGGCGGTGTGCAGTTGGCGATTTCGGCGCTGGGCGCGACGCCGATTCTGCTGGTGCAGTTCCTGACCTTTCTCGTGCTGGTGCTGTTCCTGCTGATCTTCGGTACGAGTCTGTACCAGAACGCCATCGAGATATTTCCACGGGTGCGCGACAAGCGTACAGCCAGGCTGGTAGTCGGTCGCGTCCAACGGGAATTGTCGCGCTATATCATCACTGTCAGCCTGATCAACGCCGGCCTGGGGCTTGCAACAGGAACGGCGCTTTCACTGCTAGGGGTGCAGGATGCCCCGCTGTGGGGAGCGCTGGTGGGAATGTTCAATTTTGCCCCTTATGTAGGTCCCTTGGTGTCGGCTTTCATTCTCACCATCGCTGGTGTGGTGCAGTACGGGCTGGAACCGGGGGCATTGATGCCCGCCGGTGTCTATCTCGCTATCAATATGGTCGAGGCGCAGTTCGTCACCCCGATGGTCCTCGGGCGACACATGCGCCTCAACCCGCTGATCCTGGTGATCTGGATTCTCGCCTGGGGTTGGCTGTGGGGCGCCGCCGGTGTGCTGCTGGCGGTACCGCTGCTGGTCAGCCTGAAACTCGCGGCGCGGCAACTCGGTGTGCTGGAGTACTGGGTCAGGCTGGTTGAAACGCGGGCGTAATCTGGATTTTTATCGCGCGCGGAGCGCGCTCCTACAGAACTCCCATCTTTCATCACAGAGCGGGTCGCGACCCGGACAGCTTTCAGTGCCCACCGGCAGCACCGGCCGTGTCCGGGGCACCGTGAATTGGTTTGGCCAGCCAGACGAATGCGCCAAGTGCCAGGAACAGGATCGATGATGCCCAGAAGATATCGTTGATACCGAGCATGCTTGCCTGCCCCTCCACGATGCGCGCGACATTGTGCACCGCCTGCTCCTGCGAGAGCCCCAACTGCTGCAACTGTTGCATGGACTGGTTGAATGCAGGGTTGAGTGCGCCGCTACTCTCGGTGAGTTGTGCATGGTGCAAGTGCGTGCGGTTTTCCCACAGGGTGGTCGTCACCGAGGCACCGAATGCGCCAAACAGGAGACGAACGAAGTTGCTCAGGCCGGTCGCCGCTGCCACTCGCGAGGGATCGAGCCCCGACAGGCTGAGCACCGTAAGCGGGACGAAGAACGCGGCCATGCCCAGGCCCTGCAGCAGTGACGGCAGGACCAGTGAATCGAAATCCACCTGCGTTGTGTAGGTGGAGCGCAGGTACATCACCAGGCCGAAGATGGCAAAGGCAAAGGTCGCGAGGACGCGAACGTCCCAGAGGTGCACGATGCGGCTGATGACCGGCGTCATGGCGATGGCGAGAATCCCCACAGGTGCGAGCACGATGCCGGCCAGGGTCGCGGTATAGCCGATTTGCGTTTGCAGCCAAAGCGGCAACAGGACCAGGTTGCCGAAATACACTGCATATCCCAGGGAGACGGATAAGGTGCCGATGGTGAAATTGCGTCGTGATAACAGCGACAGGTCCACGACCGGGTGTTCGTCAGTCAGCTCCCATATCACAAAAAACACGAAGCCGATGAAGGCGATAGCCGCCAGTGTGACGATGAAGGGAGAGTTGAACCAGTCGAGATCCTTACCCTTGTCCAGCATTAACTGCAGGCAGCCAACCCAGATGACCAGCAGGGCCAGTCCGAATACGTCGATGGGCCGCTTCTGCGTAGGTGTCTCCCGGTCGCGGTAAATCTCCCAGGTCACCCAGGCGGAGAGCAGCCCTAGCGGCACGTTGATATAGAAAATCCAGGGCCAGGAATAATTGTCGGAAATCCAGCCGCCGAGAATCGGGCCGACCACTGGTGCCACAAGTGTCGTGATGCTCCATATGGCCAGCGCCGTGCCCGCGCGTTCCCTGGGGTAGGTAGCGAGCATCAGGGTCTGTGACAGCGGGATCATCGGGCCGGCCATCGCCCCCTGCAGGATGCGAAACACGACCAGCGATTCCAGCGTCGGCGCCAACCCGCACAGCAAGGACGCGAGCACGAACATCACCGTGGAGAACACGAACAAGCGCACCGCGCCGAAGCGCTGTGCGAGCCACCCGGTCAGCGGCACGGAAATCGCGATACTCACGGCGAAGGACGTGATGACCCAGGTGCCCTGGTTGGGCGAGACACCGAGATCGCCGGCGATCGCGGGGACCGAGACGTTGGCGATGGAGGTGTCCAGCACGTTCATGAACGTGGCCAGCGACAGGGAGACGGAGCCAATCAACAGCCGAGCACCCTTGAGCGGCGCGGGCGCAGCCTGCGCGTTGCCACTGCTGTCGGCGGGAGCGTCAGCCATCGGGCTTACCAGTTCGCGTGTTCGTTTGCGGCGATGGGCTCATCGCCGTCGTTGGCGGCGACGATGGCGGCGACGCGCTGGTCGGCCTCGCGGTCGAGGTTGGCGTACACATCGGTCACATAGGCTTCACCCTGCCGCGGGCTGCGCGCCAGTTGCTCGCCGCCGGTGTCGCTGACATCGACCTTCGCGGTGACGGAAAGGCCGATACGCAGCGGGTGGTCGCCGAGTTCGGCGGCATCCAGTTTCACCCGCACCGGTACGCGCTGGACCACCTTGATCCAGTTGCCGGTGGCGTTTTGTGCCGGCAGCAGGCTGAAGGCGCTGCCGGTACCGGCGCCGAGGCCGACCACGGTACCGTGGTAGGTGACACTGGAACCGTACATGTCCGCCTCCAGGGTGACGGGCTGGCCGATGCGCATGCGCTGCAGTTGGCCCTCCTTGAAGTTGGCGTCGACCCACACCTCGCCCAGCGGCACCACCGCGAGCAATGCATCCCCCGGGTGAACCTGCTGGCCGAGCTGTACCGAGCGCTTGGCGACGTAGCCCGACACCGGTGCGGGAATGGTCGAGCGGCGCCAGTCGAGATAGGCGGAGCGGACATTGGCGGCAGCGCGCTTGACCTGCGGGTTGTCGGCGATGGGACCTGCACCGGTAATGGCGCGGTTGGTCGCCAGTTTTTCCTGCGCGGCGAGCAGGTCGGCGCGGGCGGCGCGGGTCGCGGTTTCTGCGTGGTGCAGTTCCTCGCTGGACACTGCGCCGCTGTCGGCCAGGTCCTTGCGTCGCGCCAGGTCCTGCTCGGCCTTGCGCAGGCGGGTTTCGCGCAGGTCTACATCGGCGCTCAGGCTGGCATTGCTCACCCGCTGTGAGTGCACCTCGCGCACAGTCTGGGCAAGCTCCGCCTCGGCCTGGTCCAGGGCCACCTGGGTGTCGGTCGGGTCCAGCACTACCAGTTCGTCGCCGGCGCGGACCAGGTCGGTGTCGTCGGCGTGGATGGAGATGACGGTGCCGCCGAGTTGCGGCGTGACGGTCACCACGTTGCCGCCGACATAGGCGTCATCGGTGGATTCGTAGTGGCGGGCGACCAGGTACCACCAGCTGCCCGCAGCGATACCGGCGAGCGCAAAGATGACGGTGGCCGAGATCATCGCCACACGCCGGTGGCGCCCGTTGGAAGTCAGCGTGTCAGCTTGCTGCGTTGTCATTGTCGACTCCTTTACTTGCTTCGGCCGAGGCTTTTGCAGCGTCGGTGCCGGCGTTGGCGAGGGCGGCTTCGTCGAATCCGCCTCCCAGCGCCCGAATTAAATCAATCCGCAGCTCCATGGCCCTGGCATCCAGGGCGGCGCCCGCGCGCTGGCGGTCGAGCACTGCGGTCTGCGCCTGCAGCACGGACAGGTAATTGCCCAGGCCCGCGCGATAGCGCTCTGTGGCCAGGCGATAGGCTTCCTCTGCAGTGTCCAGCGCGGCTCGCTGCTGGGTTTGCTGTTCGACCAGCCAGTGCGCCGCGTCGATGTTCACGGCGACCTCCTGCAGCGCGTCGGTGAGCGTGCGGTTGTAGCCGGCCACGGCCTGGTCGTAGCCCGCATAGCGCTGCTTGAGATTGCCGCGCAGGGTGTTGTGGGCAAACAGGGGCAGGGTGATCGCCGGTCCGACACCGTAGACCCGGCTGCCCTGCTCGAGCAGGTTGTCCAGTCCGATGCTGGACAGTCCGGCGAAGGCCGTGAGGTTGATGTTGGGATAGAACTCCGCCCTGGCGACGTCGATATCGCTGCCGGCGGCTTCTACCTGCCAGCGCGCCGCAACGATGTCCGGGCGGCGGCCCAGCAACTCGGCGGGGACGGCGGCGGGCAGTGCCAGCTGCGCCGGGTCGGATGTCGCAAGCTGCGGCCGGGCAATCTTCAGTCCCCGGTCGGGGCCTGCGCCGATCAGCGCGGCCAGCGCAAAGCGGCGCGCATTGATGCTCGCATGCAGTGCGGCGATGGCGCCGCGGGCGGCAGGCAGTTCTGATTCCGCCTGCTTGAGTTCCACCTTCGTATCCAGCCCGGCATCAACCCGCTTTGCCGTCAGTGCGTAGATGGCTTCGCGCTGCTCCAGCGTATGTTGCGCGACGTCGAGCAGGGCGTACTGGTGGGCGAGATCGATATAGCTGGCCGCCACTGCGGTGGCCAGCACCAGTTCCGCCTCGGCCCGCTCGGCCTGCGCAGCGTGTTCGCGCGATAGCGCAGCTTCCAGCGCGGCGCGGTTGCGGCCCCAGAGGTCCAGGTCGTAGCTGAGGCTGGCGGTGAGATCGTTGTTGCTCTCGCGCATGCCGCCGTAGGGCGGCGGAATGATGCCGTTCTCGGTGAATCGCTGGTACTCGCTGTTGAATGATCCTGTGTAGCCGGGCTTGCGGGCGGCGCCGGCGACCTGGCTGGCGGCGCTGGCTGCCCGCAACCGGGCTGCAGCAATGTCGAGCTCCGGCGCGCCGGCGAGCGCCTCTTCGACGAGGGTGTCGAGCTGCGGGTCGCCAAAGCGCTGCCACCAGGCCTGCCGCGGCCACTGGCCGCCTGTCGCGGGCAGGGACTCCTGTGCGGCAAGATCCCCTACAGGCCGGGGTGTGGCCGCGGCCGCGATGTCGTCGTAGCTCACGCAACCGGTGAGGCTGAGGCCCAGTAATGCGGCCAGGGCGAGCGAGCTCGCTGCTCTTGACCCGCTGGGGGCGCGTTCGCCGGACCTGCGCAATGTGCGAGGCTGGCTCATGGCTGACTCCTGTGTCTAAGCAAATACTGCCTAAGCAGCATTAAAGACAAATGAACGTTGCGTGTAGGGCTGGAACCTAGTTGCCGCGCGCGATCACGCGCTTGAGCAGTTGCTCCAGCAGTTGCATTTCCCCGGCGCTGAAATCGCCGAAGTAGCGGTTGAGTACATTGACCGCGATCACCAGGACTTTTTCCACCAGCTCGCGCCCGGTGTCGGTGAACTCGAGATTGACCACCCGGCGGTCCTCGGTGCTGCGCACCCGGCGAATCACGCCCTTGGACTCGAGCCGGTCGAGCATGCGGGTCATGGCGCCGGTGTCGGTGCAGATCACCCGGGCCAGTTCCGCCGCCGTCGAGCACTCGCCCTCATTGAGCCTGACCAGGATCAGGAACTGGGGGTAGGTGAGGTCGTAAGGTACCAGTTCCTGGTCGATGGCGGTGGCCAGGACAGACCACGTGCGCTTCAGCAGGTAGCCCATGTTCTCCTTGCTGGAGAAGGTCTCCAGCTGGTACGGGCCGTCGCTGCTCTCCAGTGCCTCGCCGGGCAGGCTTTGGGTCTCTTTGTGCATTGCGGTTCAGTATAAAGTAACTGCCTAGGCAGCTATTATAGACACAATAACTGCCATGGCAACTAAATATCCGCAATCCCGGGCAAGCCGTGTGGCAAATCCACCGCGGGACGACGATACTGTTGGCCCGAGAACCAAACCAGGATTTTCAATTGTGTTGAACGAGGAGTCTTCGATGAAAATGCCAGCTTCAACAATCAGGACCGGACTGATTCTCGCCGGCCTGGTTGCACTGTCCCCCGCCGCACTGGCCGATATCGCCGAGGTGACCACCGCGGACGACAAGGTCATGACCTTCGAGTACCAGGGCGACAAATTGCGCATCAACACGCCTGAAGGGGAGGGCTATATGGTCATGCGCGACGGCCACATGTACGTGGTCAGTGTCAGCGACGGCCAGCCCATGGTCTTCGACATGAACTCCGCCTTCAGTATGTTCGGAGGCATGGCCGCCAGCGCCACCCCCGAGGCGGTAGAGGGCCACATGATCTCCCTGAAGTCGACCGGACGCAGCGAAACCCTGGGCGGCATGAAGGGCGAGGTCTACATCCTGCGATTCGTCGACGCCGACGGCAAGGAGCAGAGCGAGGAGATCGTACTTTCCGACGACCCGCGGGCACTGGGTTTTCGCGATGCCATCAGCGACATGGCAATGACCATGAGCAAGTCCATCGACGAGGAAAAATTCCGGAAGGAAATGGAGTCCGGGCAAGAGATGCAGAAGGAACTGCAGAAGCTCAACAAGGGCGTGCTGCGCTACGGCGACGACATGAAAATCCGCTCGATCAAGGATGTGAAAGTCGCCGACGAGCGGTTTGCCCTTCCCGCCGAGCCCACCGACCTGGGCGCTGCCATGGGGAACATGTTTGGTGGCCAGGGAACCGACAGCGGCAGCTCCGGCGGCGGCCTGGGTTCAATCTTCGGCAAGAAGGTGGATCGTCAGGAAGACCGGGTCGAGCAGAAGGCCGATGACGCCGTCGACAATGCCACCGACAGCGCCGTGGACAAGGCCCTGGACAAGGCCTTCAACAAGCTCTTCGGCAACTGAGAGCGCAGTCAGGCGGGCAGGGTGTGGCCTATCAGCCACACCGCGCTATAGCCAACCGTGTACGCCAGCAGCAACCGGGGGAAAAACTTCAGGTAGCTGGCAAAGCTGAGCGGGCCGATTTTGCTCATGGCGATGACGCCCGCCGCCGACCCGATGATCAGCAGTGAACCGCCCACGCCGGTCGCGTAGGTCAGGCACATCCAGTCGGCCCGTGTCATATCCACCCCGGATTTCAGGATCGCCGCGGTCAGCGGCACGTTGTCCACCAGCGCCGAAAGCAGCCCCACCACGTAGTTCGCGGCGAATACCGGCATCACCTCGTACAGCCGCGGCAGGTGGTCCAGCACGCCCAACTGCTTGAGCATGCCCACCAGCAGCAGTACCCCGAGGAAGAACAGCAGGGTATCGAACTCGATCTCGCGCATGTATTCCAGCACGTTGGGCTTGGTTGCCACGTCGCGGGTGAGGTAGCGGTGGGTGAGGAACATCACCGAGAGCCCGAACAGGAAGGTCAGTACCGGCGGGATGGTGAAGAACACGCTGAGTAGCAGGGTGGAGACGATGGTGGATACGAACAGCGCTGCGATGATCTTGTCTGTCCTGGCGATGGGGCGCTTGAACTTGGGAATCTCGATCACTTTGCTGCTGCCCATGAGCAGGGTCACCGACAGCAGCAGCACGCCACCGAGAGCCGCCGGGATCAGCATGAACAGGTCGACGATGGTCACCTTGCCCGCCAGGAAGATCATCAGCGTGGTGACGTCGCCGGTGATCAGCGAGACACCGCCGGAGTTGACCGCGAACACCACCAGCGCGGAAAACTTCACCATGGTGTGCGAGTCCAGTTTGATCGACGCCAGCAGGGACAGCATGATCAGCGAGGCGGTAATGTTGTCCGCCAGCGAGGAGAACACCAGCGCCAGCAGGGAAATCATCAGCATCAGCTGCCGCTGGCCCAGGCGTTCGGGCAGCGCGCGGTAGACCAGCTGGGTGATCAGGCCCTGCTGGTTGAGGTAGGAGACGAAGGTCATCGCCGCCATCAGGAACAGCCACAGGGTGGCGATCTCCAGGAGCTCGTCGTTGAGGTGCTCCTGCACCACGGCGGTATCCGCGCCCGCCTGCGGGAATATGAATGCGAGCATCCACACCAGCGTGCCGAGGAACAGCGTGGATTTGGCCTTGTTGATGTGGATGATGTCTTCGGCGATGATCATCAGGAAGGCCAGCGCGACGATGGCCAGAGATACCCAGTACATGAAGGATTCGCTCTCCCGATTTCAGTTAAGCCGGCGAGCGCCGAAGCTTCACCGCTGCTGCAGTGATGCCGCTAGTCCAGGCGGACGTGGTTGCGCTTGTAGCCCGTGAGGTAGGGGGGCAATTGTAAGGCCACAGGCGGGTGTATTACCTCGTAATATTCCCGAAATCCCCTGCGACCAGAGTCGTATTGACCGATGGGTGAATTGCAGGCGGTCGCCCGCTTCGCGCTCAGGTGTACTTGCGCAACTCGTCCAGGCGCTGGTAAGCCGCCTGGTCGGATTCCAGCGGGATTCCCAGGCTGTTCGTGGCCATGGCCATCACCGTGTAGCAGCCGACAAGGAACACCAGCTCCATCAATTGCACCTCGGTGTATTGCGCGGCGAGTAGCGTCCAGGTGTCATCGCCCAGGTCGTGCCCCTGCGCCAACTCGTCGGCGGCGCGCATCAGCAGGCGGTCGAAATCCGACAGGCCCGCTCCCTCTTGCCGTATCGCGGCAATCTCCGCGTCGCTCATCTGTGCATTGCGCGCGATCAGGTCGTGGTGGTGCGCCTCGTAAATTTCGCCGGAGTGGGCAAGGGTGCGGATCACCAGGATTTCACGGTCGCGTGGTGGCAACTCGGTGGCGCGTATCACCTTGTCGATGAAAGGCAGGAACACGCGATACATGGCGGGGTGGCGCACCACCACCCTGGAAAAGTTGAGATGCGACCAGTCGCCGACGAGCTCCCGTTGCTCGTCGGTGAATTGCTCTGGCGGGAGCGGCTCCAGCCGCGGTGGACGTTGAGTCATGTTGCTTCCCCGATCAGGTGCACGATACCGTGATCAGGCGATTATAAGTGGCGTTGCCCGCGGTGCCTCTACATCTGGCGACTTTCTATCTGCGGGCGCTGCAGGTAGTGGCTGGACAGCCAGTTTTGCTCGCATGTACCCTGCAATGCCGCATCCGGAGATAAGTAAAAGATGGGATTGTGGATTGTGACCGGCGGTGCCTCGGGCATCGGCCTGCAGATCGCCCGCGACCTGAAACGGCAGGGTCGGAGTGTGCTGGTGTGGGACATCAATCCACCGCCCGAACCGGAGGGCCTGGAACACGTGCAGCTGGACCTGGCGCAGCACGGCGCCATCGATGCGGCGGCCGCGCGTATTGCCGGACCGGTCAGCTGCCTGGTGCACTGCGCCGGCGTCTACCGGGAGACCAGCATCGCCGACGCCGATGTCAGCGAGGTCATGCTGCTGTCATTCCGCATTCACGCACTGGCCTTCGTCAGTGCGGTCCACGCCCTGCTGCAGCGCCTCGAAGAGGGCGCCTCGATCATCGCAATCACCTCCGCCGCCATGGACATGGTGTACCCGTCCACGCTGGGCTACGGCACCAGCAAGGCTGCCCTGCAGCGCGCCATCGTACAACTGGCGGTGGAGCTCGGCCCGCGCGGAATCCGCGTTAACGGTATCGCGCCGGGCGCCATCGCCACCGACATGACGCGCCACCTGTGGCAGGATCCGGGTTTTGCCGCCGAGCGCAGCCGGTATATCCCGCTGGGCCGCCAGGCGGAACCCGGCGCGGTGAGCGATGCCGTGCAGTTCCTGTCCTCGCCCGGTGCGGCCTATATCACCGGCGAGATTCTCCGGGTCGACGGCGGCGTGCGCCACGGCATCTTCAATTCCGGCGTACGCGAGGCGGTCGCCCGCGACAGCGGCGCAGGTGGTGACTCCCATGGACAGTAAAAAACCGCAGTTTCTCGATGCGCACATGCACCTGTGGGACATGGCGGAAAACGCGTGGTATCCAAATCCCGAGGTAGGTGACAACAGCTTCGGCATGGCGCTGCCGCAGGCGTTTCCACAGCGATACCTGCTGGAGGAATACCGCGGGTCGCTCGCCGCGGTGGAACCGGTGGGATGTGTGCACGTGACCGCCGTCGCCGACCCGGTGAATGTGGAGGCGGAGAGCGCCTGGGTTGCAGCGCTCGCCGCCAGTGGCGGCCTGCCCACGGCGCTGGTGGGAACCCTGGCGCCGGCGTTGCCGGCAGCGCAGGTCGAGGCGCTGCTGGACCGGGAGATGCGCTGCCCCGCCTATCGCGGCATACGCCTGCTCGGCGGCATCGACTACGCCAGCCCCGGGGCAGACAGGCTGTTGCGCGCACTTGCCGCCCGCAGCCTGGTATACGACGCGGTGGCATTTCCGGGAGGGGGCATAAGTGCCCTGGCTGCGGGTCTCGCCCGGCACCCCGAGCTGCTGGTGGTGCTGGAACACACCGGCTGGCCGGTGGGTGGCCGCGATCCCGGCGTGTTCGCGCAGTGGCGCCGCGAGATGGCCACCCTGGCGGAATTGCCCAATGTGTACTGCAAGCTGTCCGGCCTGGCCATGGCCCTGCACAGCATCGACGCGGCACTGTTTCTCCCCTGGCACGAGGAGTGCCTGGCGCTTTTCGGCAGCGGGCGCTGCATGTTCGCCACCAATTTCCCGGTGGACCTCTGCTACGGTTCCGCCACGGCACTGTTCGAGGTGTTTGCGGATTTTGCCCGGCAGTTGTCGGCTGACGAGTCCGCCGACCTCTACCGGCGGACCGCGCAGCGTATTTACCGCCCCCCGCTGATCACGGTGTAAGGGTAATCGACATGACTGCCCTGAGTGAGCCCGTTCCCGTCCCCGGACACGTCCCGCCGGAAGCCGTCTACGATTTCGACCTGCGCCTCGATCCCGGGCTTCTTGCCGACCCTCACGAACGGGTGCGCGAGCTGTTGCGTGAGGCACCGCCGGTGTTCTGGACACCGCGCAACGGCGGCCGCTGGGTGGCCCTCGGCCATCAGGAAATATTCGCCGCCTCGCGCGACCCGGAGCATTTCTCCAGCAGCCCGATGCCGAAGGCGGAGCTCGACGCGCTGCTGGCGTCGCTGCCAGCCGACATGCCGCGCATTCCGCAGGTGGTGCCGATACTGCTGGATCCGCCGGAACACACGAAGTACCGCGCACCGCTGCAGCCGGCCTTTTCCCCGAAGGCGATCCAGGCGCGCAGGGAATCGATCCGCGAGCTGGCCGATGAGTTGATCGATGCGGTCGCCGGCCAGGGGCACTGTGATTTCATACCCGCCGTGGCCGAACCGCTGCCGGTGCGAATCTTCCTGCGCATGATGGGCCTGCCCGAATCGCGCCTTGCCGAATTCCGCGAACTGGTGCACGAGTTCCTCGCCGCTACGCTGAAGTCGGAAGTGGACTCCGCCATGCTCGGACGCAAGGTGGCGGATGCCATGCTCGACGTCATCGGGGAGCGACGGAAAAATCCGCGCGACGACCTGATCAGCCTGCTGTGGCAGACCCGGATTGACGGCGAGCCGATGACGCTGGAATTGATGGAGGACTACAGCGTGCTGCTGTTCATCGCCGGCCTCGACACGGTGATCAATGGCATGGGCTTCGGCGTGCGCCACCTGGCGGCCAATCCGCAGCTGCAGGCGCAGCTGCGCGCCCACCCGGAACTGATCCAGGATGCCACCGAGGAACTGTTGCGCCGCTACACGTTCGTCGCCCCGGTGCGGCGGGTGGCGAAGGCCGTGGAACTGGGCGGCTGGCGGCTGCTGCCCGGCGACTGGCTGGTGCTCTACCTGCCGGGGGCCAACCTCGACCCGCGCGAGTTCGACCACCCCGGGGAATTCGTGCTGAAACGACCGGGCAAGGCGCATATCGCCTTCGGTGCCGGTGTACACCGCTGTCTGGGTTCTCACCTGGCCCGGGCTGAATTGCAGATCCTCTACACGCAGCTGCTGGAGCGGTTGCCACCGTTTCGCCTGGATCCGCAGCGACCGGCGACCTTTCACTCCGGCAATATCATCGCCCTGGACTCGCTGCCACTGCGCTGGGACTGAACACATGCATGCTCCAAACGGCTCCCGGGCTAACACCCGCGCGCGATCTGGGCTAAAGTGAGCAACCGATAAAACAATAAGGACAAGCGATTTGCGTGTTTTCCCCGGGTGGTGGCAGGTGGCTGTCGCCATGATCCTGCAGGCGGCCAGTTCCGCCAGCGTGTTTACCGCGTACAGCGTCATCGCTGTTCCCCTGCAACACGACTTCGAACCCAGCCGCACCCTGCTGATGATGGGTATCACCGTCGCCGCGCTCGCCGCCGGCACCCTGAGCCCGCCGATCGGCGCCGCCATCGACCGATTCTCGGTGCGCTGGCTGATGCTGGCGGGGACCTTCCTGCTCGGCGGCGGTTTCATCCTGCTCTCGTTCGCCAGCGGCATGTCCCAGGTCCTGCTGGTCTACCTGGTGCCGCTGGCACTGGGCTGTGCGGTCTGCGGCCCGCTGGCGGGTTCGGCGCTGCTGGCGCGCTGGTTCACGCGCCGGCGCGGCCTGGCGATGAGCCTCGCGGCCAGTGGCGCGGCGCTGGGCGGCCTGGTGATACCGCCGCTGCTTCAGTTTCTTATCGATACTTACGAGTGGCGCACCGCGCTGCAGATCTACGGCGCCGGGCTGGTCCTGCTGACGGCACCCCTGGTATTCCTGGTCGTCGTCAACCATCCCGCTGACCGGGGCCTGCACGCGGACGGTGATTCGCAACCGGAGGCGGCTCCCGCAGGGGCGCCGGCACAGGCGCGCGAATCCATGTGGGAGTTCCTGCGCGACCGCAATTTCTGGTTGATCGCCCTGTGCCTGGGCGTGCTGCTGGGCGGCCCGATGGGACTGTTGAGCAATCTCGTGCCGTTTGCCCTGGAGCGCGGGGTCGAGGCGAGCCACGGCGCCATCCTGTTGTCGGTATTCTCCGGCGCCAACCTCGCCGGCAAGCTGATCAGCGGTGTGGTTGCCGACCGCATCGGGCACCTGCGCACGCTGGGGTTGATCATGGCCCTGGTGTTTGCCGGGGTCGTCGGCTACTGGCAGGCGCAGAGTTTCGCCCTGCTGGTTGGCTTCAGCATCGTCCTGGGAATGGGGCAGGGCGCAACGGTACCGCTGTGGAGCATCATGCTCGCACGAATCTACGGCCCGGCGCGGATGGGGCGCTCGATGGGTCTAATGAGCTTCATGATCATGCCCTTCACGCTGGTGGCGCCGGGCCTGTTTGGCTGGGCCTACGATGTCAGCGGCAGCTATGATCCGGCGCTGATCGGCGTCGCCTGCCTGACGCTGGCCTGCTTTTCCGTGCTCTTCTTCATTCGCCTGCAGCGACCCACCGAGGCTCCGGGGGCCGCCTGATGCGACCGGAGTCGCCCGCCTATCCACGCTATGTGCTCGGCGTCCTGTTCGTCGTGTATGTGATCAACTTCATCGACCGCCAGGTATTGTCCGTATTTATCGGGCCCATCCAGCAGGAGTTTGGTGTTTCCGACACCGCGATGGGCCTGCTGGTGGGCTTCGCCTTCGCCGTGCTCTACACCTTTGCCGGCATTCCCATCGCGCGCTGGGCGGACCGCGGCAATCGCCGCGACATCATCACCCTGGGCCTCGCGCTGTGGAGCGTGATGACCGTGGCCTGCGGGCTGGCGCGCAATTTCACCCAGTTGTTCCTGGCCCGGGTCGCTGTCGGGGTGGGGGAGGCCGCAGGCACGCCGCCGGCGCACTCGCTGATTGCCGATTATTTTCCACTGCACCGGCGCGCCACGGCGCTGGCGATCTACTCGGCAGGCGTGTTTGTGGGTGCGGCACTGGCCTACCTCGGCGGAGGCTACCTGCGGGAGTACTTCGACTGGCGCACGGCTTTTATCGTGCTCGGCGTGCCGGGACTGCTGTTTGCGGTGGTGGTGAGGCTGACCGTGCGCGAGCCGCTACGCGGGCAGTCCGAATCCCGCACCGCTGAGGCCGCCGCCAGGTCCAGCTTTGGCGAGACCCTGCGCTTCCTGCTCGGTTCGCGCTCCTGGGTGGGGCTGATTCTCGGCTCGTCCTTTCTTTCCATCAGCGGGTATGGCGTGCTGATGTGGGGTTTCGAGTTCCTCGGCAGGGTGCACGCGCTGCCGCCGGTGGAAACCGGCAAGTGGATGGCGCTGATCGTCGGCCTGGGCGGGAGTCTCGGCACCTACCTGGGCGGCCGCCTCACCGATCGATATATCGAACACCGCCCGGCGACGGCGATGCGCCTGCCAGCGCTGTGCACGCTTGCGGCCTTTCCCTTTGGCCTCGTGTTCCTGCTGGCGGGGCCGACCTGGCTGGCGCTGCTGGGTTTCCTGCCGTTCTACATCCTGCAGAATATCTACATCCCCATGATGTACAGCGCCAACCAGAGCCTCGCCCGCCTGCACATGCGCGCCACCGCATCGGCAATACTGCTGTTCATCATCAACATCGTCGGCGCCGGCGCGGGGCCCTTCATCGTCGGGGCGCTCAGCGACTTCTATGCCCCCGATCACGGCACGCTCTCGATCCGCTACGCGCTGCTCACGGTGATGGTGGTGTTCCTGTTCGCATACGCCTGCTTCGAGTTCGCCTGCCGCCACTTCGAGTCGGACCTGCGCCTGGTGCGCGCCGGGAGCCCGGCGCGATGACGCTTGCGATGCCGTGCCCCGGGCGTCGATAATAGCGGGCCCAAGAAGACAGACGCAGTGCAGGAGATTGCAATGAGCACTTCAATGGAGAAGAGCAAGGTAACGGCTTTGTCGCCGTCCACATCGGGTTCGGAATGGCCGGCCCGCTGGGAAACCCTGGAGCACGGTATCCGGGTCGGCCGCTACCTCGACGCCGAATTCCAGCAACTCGAGTACGAGAAGCTCTGGTCGAAAACCTGGCAGGCCGCCGCGAGAATCGACGAAATACCCGAGGTCAACGACTTCACCACCTACGATATCGGCGACCAGTCCGTGTTCCTGGTGCGTGTCGACGAGGACACGGTCAAGGCCTACCACAATGTCTGCCCCCACCGCGGTACTGCGCTGGCCGACGGCTCCGGCACCTTCGAGCACGGCAACATCATCTGCCCCTTCCATGGCTGGCGCTGGGACACAGAGGGCAACAACCAATACGTGCTGGCCCGCGAGGAATTCCGCGGCGGCAAGCTGTGCGACGCGGACGTGGCGCTGAAGAGCCTGCCCTGCGTGGTCTACGCGGGTTTCGTATTCATCAACTTCGACCGCGATTGCCAGCCCTTCGACGATTACATCGCGCCGGTGCGCCAGTTGCTCGACGACCTCAATACCAAGGAGATGCGCCACTACTGGTGGAAGGCCATTCCCGTGGCGTCCAACTGGAAAGTCGCCCAGGAAGCGTTTTTCGAGGGCTACCATGTGCCCGCCACCCACCCGCAGCTTGAGACCGCCGCGGCGGATTTCATCTACGGCGAGAAGATCGAGGGCGAGTTCCAGGAGTACAACCACCATAACGTCGACTACGAGACCTTCGCCAACGGCCACGGCCGTTTCTTCGCCGGTCGCGCCAGCAACTACCAGGGCAACGTCAAGCGCCTGGCTACCAACAAGGACCCGGTGGACGCCATGGCCGACCGCCTGCAATTGCTGGTGGATGGTATGGACGCGCAGGTACTGCAGGCGGATGTGGACCTGTTGCGCTCGCTGAAGGACAAGCCCATGCCCGAGGGCTCCAGCCTCGGCGCCGAGTACATGCGCGTGCTCTACGAGGACGCAGCCGCCAGGTCGCGGCCCATGCCCAAGGTGAGCCCGGAGATCCTCAGCATGTGGGGCGGCATGATTTTCATCTTCCCCAACCTGATGGTCTTCCCGCAGGCGGGTAACGCGATGATCTACCGCACCCGACCGCATCCTACCGACCCGGACCGCAGCACCTTCGAGATCTACTCGACGCGCTCGCTGCCGGCCGATGCGCCGCGCGAGCGGGCCGTAGTGGAACAGGTGCTCGATGTGGAAGACCCCGAGCAGGTCTACCTGATTCCGCGCCAGGACCTGGGTAACCTCAAGCGCATCCAGAAAGGCCTGCACTCCCACTCGATCAAGCAGGTCTGGTTGGCCAGCGAGAACGAGAAAATCATCATGGGCATGCACCGGCAGCTGGACACCTTCCTCAAGGCCTGAGCAACATGTAGGAGCCCGCTACGCGGGCGATCGCGCGCATAGCGCGCTCCTACAATGGGTGATCGCCCGCGTAGCGGGCTCCTACAACTGCAAATCACACCGCAAAAAAAAGGGGGCGCCATGGCACCCCCGATTTTCCCCAGAAAACTTTGATCAGAAGTCGATGGTCACATCGACACCATAGGTGCGCGGTTCGCCGTAAGTGTTGATGTCGAAGCCGAACGTGCCGTAGATGTTCACACCGAAGTTGTAGTAACCCTCGTCGGCCAGGTTCTTGCCCCAGGCCGATATCCGCATCTTGGTGTCGCCCCAGGTGTCGATGTCTTCCAGCGATACCCGCGCATTCCACAACTGCAGCGAGCCCGAGGAGTTGCGCTCGGGAACCGGGGTCAGGAAGGTCATCTTGTCGCGGTAACTCCAGTCGACCCGCGCCTTGAACAGGCCCCACTGCAGCGGGTGCTCGTAGGCCAGGTTGGCGCTGGCGGTATTGTCCGGTGAGTAGGGGAAGTTGGCCATACCGCTCAGGTCCTCGCCGTTGGCTCCTAGGTACTCCTTGTACTTCTTGTCGGTGTAACCGTAGTTGAAGCCCGCCCGCCAGTTTTCTGTGAACTGCGCCAGCAGTTCCAGTTCTGCGCCGTAGATCTCGACCACGCCGGCGTTGCGCTGGATGCTGACCAGGTTCACCGGATCGAACTGGTTGACGCGCTTGTCGTCGTAGTCGCTGTAGAACACAGCCGCGTTGACCTGGAAGCGCTGGTTGAACGTGGATTTCATGCCGATTTCGTAGGCGGTCAGTGTCTCCTCCTTGAAGCCGATGACGAAGTCCTTCGGAAGGATGTCGCGGGCGTTGAAACCGCCGGACTGGAAGCCGGTGCTGATCTTGGCGTAGGTCATCACGTCATCTGTCCAGTTGTAGCCCAGTGAAGCCAGCCAGGAGAAGTTGTCGAAATTGTCCTGCGCCTTGGGGTAGAGCATGCCCGCCAGGTCGGGGTTCTTCTTGACCTGGTCCAGGAACAGCCAGGGATCGGCGCCGGTGTTGCTCAGCAGCGTCTTTTCCATCTCCCGGTCTTCCTCGGTGTAGCGCCCGCCCAGTGTCAGGCTGAGTGCATCAGTGAAGTTGTAAGTCGCCTGGCCGTAGGCCGCCCACGCCTCGTTGGTATAATCAGCAATATTGGCTGAAGAGCCGCCGGCGGCGGTGGTCTCGTTGAAGAGGTCGCCGTCTTCCTTCATGTAGTACAGGCCCGTCGAGTAATTCAGCCGGCTGTCCATGGCGTTGCCGGTGAGCCGGAACTCCTGGGAGAGGCTGTCGTATTGCTGCACGTCGCGGGTGATCAATACCACGGGAATCGGCGGATCCGGGAAGGTGTAGCCGACGGGGCTGCCGTCCGAGTCGGATTCGCCATAGTTGTCCATGTCCCGGTAGCCGGTCAGGGATGACAGGGTCATGTTGTCGGTGATCCCCCAGTCCAGTGTGAGCGAGTGGCCCTTGACTGTCGTGTTGGCAATCTGCACGTGATCGATGCTGATGTCGTTCGGGCGATTGCTCTCGTCGGTCTGTGCGTAGGGCGCGATCAGCGGACCGAAGAACGTGTCCGGGTTGGTGCCGGTCGCCCACACCGTCTCCGGTACCTCGTCGATCTTGGTGTAATCGTACATGTACAGGGCCGAGAAGTTATCGGTGGGCCGCCACTGGACCTGTGCGGTAAACACCTGCCGGTCCACCGTGCCCAGTTCGTCCTGCGGCGAAGACGCCGTCTTGCCGCCCTGCTTCAGCGGCGGCAGTCCCAGTTTGTTGTCCTGTATTCCGTCCCGGTTGAGGGTGGCGGCGTTGAATTTCAGGTTGAGTTCGCCGGCGGCGCTGTCGGCACCCAGCACGGGCACGTTGAGCATGCCGCGCAAGTCTGCCTTGTCGTAGTTTCCCAGCGTGCCGGACAGGCGGCCTGCAAATTCGTCCGTGGGCTTGGCGGTGATGTAGTTGATCGCGCCGCCGATGGTGTTGCGTCCGTACAGGGTTCCCTGGGGACCGCGCAGTACCTCGATCCGCTCGAGATCGAGGACGTCGAGCAGGGCGCCGGTATTCTTCGCGATCAGGATGCCATCCAGGTAGACACTGACAGCCGGGTCGAAGGTGATCAGCGTCTCCGAGTTGCCTACACCGCGGATAGTGAAACCAATGCCGGTACGTCCACCTACATACGGCTGGGCATTGACGTTGGGTGCAAAACCGCCGATATCCAGTCCGTTGCTGATGCCGAGGTCCTTGATCCCTTCGGATGAGAAGGCGCTCATCGATATCTGGGTTTCCTGCAGCGACGCCTCGCGGTGCTCGGCTGTCACGATGATTTCTTCCAGCACTCCGGCGCCCTGCGCCATGGCCTGTGAGCAAAATGCCACGGACAGGGCCAGTAGCGAGCGTCGGAAGGTACGGGTGTGCCTGGGGTTAGGGGTATTCATTATTATCATCTCCCGGGGTTGGTAAGGTTGGTGATGCGCGGTTGGAGTATGGCTTTCACGTTCGCCACCGCGTCGCCGGGCGAGGCGGTGAACCGGATTCGACCGGGGGAGTGCCCGTGTGCGGCAATCGGGCGCGCTTGGCGCTTGCCCGAAGTCGGGGGTGACGAAACGTGGATTCTGCAGCCCGCAGTAAGCTGGCGTCACAAAAACCTTCGCGCGCAGTCTTGCTGGAAGCAGTCTACAAAGTACGGACATTACGTTATTGTTATTGCCAAATGCCGTTATTCGTCGAGTCTATGCCTTATTTGTCGCAATTTAAAGTCCATACAATATTTCAAGATATTGAATGATTGCTGCCGGCTAGCCAGCTGTGAAAATCTCAACTAATCTGTACGCAGTTCTTCAGGGGGAGATCCTGCTCATGCGTAAATGCCTGTTACTTGTTCCTTTTCTTTTGCTGGCCGGTTGCACCAGTTCCGGGGTGGTTTTCTACTCGCCCTATGACCTCGATCGCGACGGTGTGATGGACGCCCGTTGCCCCGGCCTCGAGTACGACACCTCCAAACATTCCTGGTACGGCTGGCGTTCCAGTGGTTCCAAGGAATGTGAAAAGCAGGCGCCCGGCGGGTCGGCAAGCTGACCGCTGCAGCGTCCCGGCGCAGCGCGCCGACGGCGCGGCTGAAAATCAGGCGAGGTATTTATCCAGGTCGACATCGTCGGCCTGGTTTTTATTGAGGTAGCGGTCCGCGTACTCCCGGTACACGCCGCTGCGCAGGAACAGCTCGAAACAGTCCCTGTCGATGTGGTTCTCCTCGACCATGCTGTGCAGGATATCGATGGCCACACTGACCGGCTTCGCCTTCTTGTAGGGCCGGTCCGAGGCCGTCAGCGCTTCGAACACGTCCGCCACCGCCAGGATGCGCTCCGGAATGCTCAGCTGCGACCCGGGCAGTTTGCGCGGGTAGCCGCTGCCGCGCATGGTCTCGTGGTGGGTCGAGGCGTAGCGCGGGACTTTCCTGAGGCCCTCGGGGAAGGGCAGACTCTCCAGCATCTTGATGGTGCTGATCATGTGCTCGTTGATCTTGAAGCGGTCCTCGGCAGTCAGCGTGCCGCGCGAGATGGACAGGTTGTAGATCTCGCCCTGGTTGTACAGGTGCTCGGGAATCTCCATGTCGATGCCGTACTGCGGCGGGTAGTTGGTGGAGCGGGTGCGCTCGATGATGTGCTCGGGCTTGTCCGCCAGCAGGTGTTCCGTTGCCGGCAGCGGCGGGGCGTCTCCCCTGAGGTTCAGCTCTTCCACCGGCGAGAGGCCGAGACGGTCGTCGAAGCGTCGCTGCCAGGTCGTTTTGGCGATCTGCAGCAGCCGCTTCTGCCTGTCCTCATCCAGGTATTCGCCGCCGACGTTGCACTCGGCGACGAACTCGAAATCCTCCTGTAGCTCGCGCTGCCGGCGCTGCAGTCGTTCCTCCAGCTGCTCGCGTTGCTCCGGGTGCGCAGCCAGCGCCTCCCAGTACTCCACCTCGGCGTCGCGCGAGAGCACCTCGAAGCGCATGCGCACCTCGTGGATGCGGTTGTAGATGGTCTCCAGCTTGCTGCCCTTGTCGACGATGTGCTCGGGGGTGGTGATCTTGCCGCAGTCGTGCAGCCAGGCGGCGATGCGGTATTCGCGCCACTCGTCGTCGTTCCTGAAGCCGAAGTCGGCGAAGGGCGGGTCGTCGCTGTCATTGGCTGCCTGGGCCAGCATCAGCGCGAGTTCGGGGACGCGCTCGCAGTGGCCGCCGGTGTAGGGCGACTTGTCGTCGATGGCCTGCGCGATAAGGCGAATAAAGGCATCCATCAGCTCGCGCTGCGCCGCCTCGTAGTCGCGGATGGAAGCGACCATCCTGACCATGGACTCGGACAACTCGTCGAGTTCCCGGATGTGCGAGCCCACGCGCTGCACCTGGTCGTATTCGCGCCGGCGCACCTTGTCGTTCTCCGCCGCCAGCTGTTTTACCGGGCGCACGATGGGATTGGCGAACAGCCAGGAGAGCGGCAGCAGTAACAGCAGGAAGCCGCCAGTGGCCATGAGCGAGATCTTGATCTTCTCGAGGTAGGGCGCCATCACGGTGTCCACCGGCGTAAGAATGCCGATGAACGCGGTGGTGTCGCTGCCCGGGTCGGACTTTGCCGCGTAGGCGAGGTAGTCCCTGCCGTCGATCTGCGTGGTGGCCAGGCTGTTCCAGCGATCCGGATCCTGTGCCATGGCGACCAGTTCGCTGCTGGGCACTGTCTCCGACTGGTCGGCGGAGTACTGCTGGCCCTTGAAGGTCAGCCACTTGGCTTCCAGTGCGGCGTGTTGCCGCGGGCCGATGGCCGCTATTGCCCGGTCGAGCAGCTTGCGCAGCTCCTTGCGGTCCTGTCCAACCAGCATGAACAGCTCGCCGTCGGCTCCGGGGATGCCGAGGTCGACATTCTCGTGAACCTGCACCCCCTCCACGAAATAGTGGCTGACGACGTAGCGCAGGATGACCGTGCTATCCAGAGCGGCATAGGCCTCCCCGGACTTCACCTTCTCGATGGCGTCGAGTGTGGAGCTGGCTTCCACGACCTCTATGTTCGGATACCTTTTACGCACTTTGGGCAGCACCGACCAGCCCGCCGGGATCGCCAGCCGGGTGCCATTCAGCTGGGCGAGGTTGTCGACCGAGCCCGGTCCCTGCAGGGTGAGTACACCAAAGGGCATGGCTGCATACGGGCGGCCGGCGAGGGCGGACGCGGTTGACGCGCTGGTTGCCGAGGCAGATTGCAGCACGTCGATCTTGCCCTCGCGGAACTGTTGCTCCAGTTCCGGCCAGGTATAACCGTTGACGAACCGGATCTTCAGGCCGAGCATGCGCGCGACCAGGTGCATGACGTCCACTGAATACCCGCGCGGCTGCCCGCCCTGGGCGTAATCGATGGGCGGCCAGTCCATCTCGTTGGAAACGGTCAGCGTCCCGAGTCCCAACAGGAAAGTGCGTTCATCCCGGCTCAGTGGGATCCCGGGCTGGGGTATGTCCGAAGCCCCGGCCTCGCTCTGCCGGTTGGAGGCAATCACCATTCCGTCCTTGATATACAGGTACAGCGAGCTGTCGGCGGATATCTGCCGGTCGGAAAGAAACTGGGATTGTGTGCGCAGGGTCATGTCCAGGCCAATCACCGCGTTGGCGCCGTTTACCCGACGCGACAGTGTGCGGCCCGGCTCGCCGGATTGCGCGAACAGGTAGGGCGCGGTGGCCTCGACCTTGTCCGATTTGATCGCCATGGTGTACCACGGCCGCTCCGTGACGTGAAATCCGGTGGGTTCCTCGCGGCTCGTGCGCGCCACGAGGTTTTTGTCGAGGTATTCATACCTGCGTTTAGCGCCATCAGCCGTGGTCTCGACCGTGACCACCACCCAGCGGTCCGAGGGCAGGGCCAGCAGGTTGCCGCGGGACCGTTCGCTGGCGTCCAGGTTGACCACTTCGTAGAAGCTGCCGTCCTCGCGCCCCACGTAGAGCCCGTAAATGAGGGGATTGTTTTTCAGCACGTTGACGAAGGTTTCCAGTGGCGCGTCGTCGTGCCCGGGCTGGGCGATCTGCGGGTTCTGCGAGAGCAACTCCAGCACATTCACGTTGATCTGCCTTATGGCCGCGGTTTCGCTGGCGATACTTTGCGCGGTGCTGGCGTAAAGCTCCGCGGCGGCGTCGCGGCCGAGGGCCTGGCCGAAGTGATATTGCAGTCCGATGGCGATCGCCGCGGTGAACGCAGTGGCAAGCACGAACACCGTGACTACGGTCAGCCGGATCGTGGTGCGCGGTTGTTTGAAATTCAAGGGCGGGCCCGTTCCGTGGCTCTGCTCAGTCTTGGATACAGGATAGAACAGGGGGGTGGGCTGTGCGTTAAACGCATTGCGGCAAAGTCAAAAAAAAGCCGCGGACTGTGCCGCGGCTTTTGGGTCGGGTGAGGATCAGGGGCCGAGTACGAGGCCGCCTGAGTTCGGGTCCGGCGGTGTGGCCGGGGTGCAGGAGAAGCTTGCACTCGACGTATTGCCTTCCGAATCGACCGATACTGTCACAGTGCCGGCCTCGGTACCTTCGCCGCTGACGGTGAACGAAGCGCCGTGTGCGACGGAGTAGTAGATCGCGCTGACAGTCTCACCGCCCACAGTGCCATCGATAGAACAGTCGCCAGTTGCTTCAACGCTGATGGTGGCGCCGGCGGGGGGCGGGTTGTTGTACCTGTCGGCAATGTAGGCGACATAGGAGTTGCCCGAGTTAGCGCTGAATGTGCGGCTGTTGCCGCTGAACAGCGAGATGGCGTAGTTGATCTGGCCGAGCATGACCGCAGTGGATGCGCGCACGTTGACCAGCTCGCGGCTACACCAGCCATCCGGGTTCATTGGCACCCCGTCGACGAACTGCATGTCGCCCGCCTTGGGGCAGAGCAGGCCGTTATAGACGGCTACTTCACCCTGGTCCGGGTAGATGGTGCTCGGGCCGTTGGTATCGAAAATGCCATCGTTGTTGAAGTCGCTGAAGGTTTCTTCCTGGCCGGTCTGGCAATCCATCAGGGACGGGTTGTTGGCGCAGGCATTGGAGAAGGGATCCAGCACACCGTTGTCGTTCTGGTCGATGAAGGCCTCGGTCAGGTTGTCGAAGAGGCCGGCATCGGCTTCTGCGCGATCGAATATCCCGTTGCCGTTGCGGTCAACGAAGGACTCTTCGCCAATGGCAGTGACCAGGATAGTCGAGCGGTACCCCTGCAGGCCGGGCTGCGCCAGCTCGACCGGGCAGGGCCCGCCGCTGGTGGCGAAGCCCGGGCAGCTGTAGTTGGGGTCCGTGATTTCCTTCAGCAGGGCATCGCCGGTCAGGGTCGGTACGCGCGGTGACTGGCTGACCCACAGTACGCTGCACTCGCCGGTTTGCGGGGTGCCGCTAGCGCGGTCGCCATTGCGTCGGCCGGTTTCACAGGACGGGTCGATAGAGCCGTATTCTGTGGTGAAGATGGCCGCGGTGCCGTCGGGCACGGGGTTGTTGAACTTGTCCGCCATGTGCACGACGATGGTCCGGGTAATGCCGTTGATGTTGCCGGCAGTGGCTGCGACGAAGCTGTCCTCGACACCGAGGCTGATCGAGTTCTGGTCCGGCAGGCCGGTGCTGACAGTCAGCACATCCGAGACTGCTGAGACCTCGCCAGACGCGTCGCCCGCATCGGCGGTCGCCAGCACGCGTACCACCGTGGCCACGTCGCCAGCGGAGACAAAGGTTGTCACATTGCCGTCGGCGTCGCTGACGGCGTTGACCGGGGTCAGCGACAGGCCGCCGACGTCGGTGGTCAAACTGAAAGCTACTTCCACGCCTTCCTGCGGCTCTCCATTACCGTTGACGGTCTTGAAAGTCACGGCGGATTTCTCGACCCGGTCCGGACCGCCGCCAGTGCCGCGCAGGACGATGTACTGCGGCTCTGCGCTGACGAAGGTGAGGCCGTTGGCACTGGGCTTGGCCACTTCCAGCGTGCTGCTGGCGGAGGCGCCACCGCCGACCAGGATCGCGCTGATGACGTCGCTGCCGGTGCAGCCCTGGGGAGCGTAGGTGATGGATGCCGAGCCGCTGCTGGTCTGGACCGGGTTTTCCGGGGACAGCGTGGCTTTGCCGGAGCTGATACAGCTGCTCTCGAAGCGGACCCTCTCGGTGCTCTCTGCGAGGTTGCCGTCAGCGTCCACGATGGCCACGTTGAGGACGGCCTGGCCTTCCGAGGAGAGAGTGCCTTCCGGCGTGATCTTGATCTCCCCGGGAATGAAAGTGCCGTCCTGCATGTAACCCAGTTGCAGGCCGTCGGCGCCTACCTGGAAGCTGATGCTGGCGGTTACGTCGTTGCCGTTGGCGTCGGTCGTGCTGACATTGATCGTGCCGGCGCCCTTTTCCAGGCCCGCTTCGATACGAAACTCGGCCAGGCCGTCGACATCCGAGATCCCCGAGGCCTCGCTAGCGCCGTTGATCAGGAAATCGAGGTTGCCCGAGGCCGCTACCACGGCGCCCTCGATCGGGCCGCCGCTCGCCTTGTTCTTGGTGACCTTGACCCGCAGGGTAGCCGGCTCGGCCGTGGTGACCTGGTTGGTGGAGCTGCCGGAATCATTCAGCAGGGTCAACTTCAGGAAGTAGGTGTCGGTATTGCCCCCGGCACCGCCATCGATGAAGCCGCCGCCTCCGCCGCCTCCACCGCCCCCGCAGGCGACCAGTGCCAGCGCGGTCAAAAGGTAAATAGCCAGACGGCTGGAATACGTCGCGAGTCGTTTAGTCATCGTGATCCCCTATAGCTCACTCTCTAGCGAGTCTTTATATTGTGTCTGGCAGCAGTCATATCTTCTGAGCGCCACCCCGGGGTACTCGAAACCCGGTAGAACACGTCGTTCAGCTTAACATGGGCTTAGCTGAAAACCCTATAAAAACATGATGATAGGCAAGTTGTGTAACTATTTACACAAAGTATTGCCTACCGCCGTCCAGAATGATGATATCCGCCTGCAAGGGGATTTAAAGCAAAAGCTCTCAAAATGTTATGAAAGTTGAGGAATCGGGCGTGACAGCTCGCCTGAGCGTGTCCATCGTCGTCTATAACAGCGCCCTGGCACAGCTGGGCAGGACGCTGGACGCGCTGGAAGTCGCCGCACGCCCCCTCGAATCCGTCGAGGTCCGGGTGGTGGACAACGCATCGGACGCCGCCTACCGCGAGGGCCTCGAGGCGCTGCTGCAGGATCAGCCGGCGCGACCCGGCTACCGGGTGACCCTGCTGCGGGCGGGGCAGAACCTGGGCTACGGCGCCGGGCACAACCTGGCGCTGCAGCGCGGCGGTGGACAGTACCACCTGGTGCTCAACCCGGACGTGGAGATCGCGGCGGATGCGCTGGAGCTGGGGCTCGATTACCTCGATGCGCATCCGCAGGCGGCCCTGCTCAGTCCCCGCGCGAGCGGCGGGACGGGCCGGCCGGAATTCCTCTGCAAGCGCTTTCCCTCGGTACTGGTGCTGGCCCTGCGCGCCTTTGCGCCGCGCCTCGGGGAGCGGCTGGTGCCCGGGCGCATGGCGAGCTACGAGATGCGCGAGCTGGCAAAGGCCACCGGGCCGGTGCAGGTGCCGCTGGCCAGCGGCTGTTTCATGCTGGCGCGCGGTGCGCAGCTTCGCGATATAGGTGGCTTCGATCCGTCCTGGTTCCTGTACTTCGAGGATTTCGACCTGTCCCTGCGCATGGCGGCACTCGGCGAGGTGGTCTACCACCCGGCCCTGCACATCGTGCACCACGGCGGCTACGCCGCGCGCAAGGGGCTGCGGCACCTCGGCATGTTCGCGCGCTCCGGCTGGCGGTTCTTTTCCCGCTACGGCTGGCGCTGGATATAGGCGCCGGGGCAAACCTGCTACACTGGCCGCCGAATAATCCGCACCCGCAGGGGACGATGGACGACCTCACCCGCATGCACTACCTGCAGGCCATGGGCATCGACGCCTACGTGGCCCGCCAGCCGTTGCCCGGCGCCGCGCCTTCGCGCCCGCAGCCGGTGATCAGCGTGCCCGCGCGCCGGGAAGAACCGGCGGTACCGACCCCGCAGGCGCCGCGCGTTGCCCCGCTGGTGCGGCCGGACGCCAGGCCCGCCGCCCGTGAGACCGTCGCCCGGACACCCGCTGCCAGCGCCGACCCCGCCGCGCCCGCAATGCCCACCGTCGTGCATTTCAGCCTGTCCGCGGTGTTCTGCGGTGGTATCGCCTGGGTGGAGCAGTTGCAGGGCTACCCGCTGGCAAGGGAACAGGTGCGGCTCATCCAGGCCATGGCGCGCTCGCTGGGTTGCGCGGCCAATGCGCCGAAAACCGCACAATTCGACTGGCCCATTCATCGCAATCCTCAGCTGGACCAGGGCCTGGACGCGGCCCGCGACGGTGTGACCGCATTCCTGCAGCGCCACCTCGGCGAACAGGCGTGCCGCGCGCTGGTGCTGCTGGGGGAGAGCTGCGGGCAGTATATCGCGCTGGATTCGCTGTCGGACGTGCAAACGGTGCGCACGCGCGCGACGCTGGAACTGCTGGGCGACTGGCGGCTCAAGCGCGACGCCTGGCGCGACCTGCAGGCGCTCGCAGCGCGTGGCTGAAGCGCTGTCCCTGCCCCTGCGCGCTGCCCGGCCCGAGGACTACAGCGCCATCGCTGCCGTCGATGCGGCCAGTTCCCCCGAGCCCTTCGGTGCCAGTCACCTGGCGCGCTATTGCAACGTGGAGCCGGTGGCTGCCGCGGCGCTGGTTGCCTCCGAAGGGGAGGATGCTGCGAACGTCTGTGGTTTCGTGCTCTACAGCACGGTGCTGGACGAGGGCAGTATCGACAATATCGCAGTACTGCCCCGCTGCCGGCGCGCGGGCCTCGGCGGGCGCCTGCTGGATGGCGCGTTGCAGGCGATGCGCGAGCGGGGTATGCGTCGCTGCCTGCTGGACGTGCGGCAATCAAACGCCGCCGCCAGGGCGCTGTACACCCGCCACGGGTTTGTCGAGGATGGCCTGCGCAAGGCTTATTACAGGACGGCCGGCGGCTTCGAGGACGCCGTGCTGATGTCGAGGAGTTTATAGGCATGTCCTACAACGTGCTGGAAACCGAGTGGTGGACGATGGAACTGCCGCTGGAATGGTGGGCGGAGACCGAGGACGAGAGTATTCTCATCGGCGACCGCGACGATGTCGGCTGTATCGAGATTTCCACGCTGCACAAGGAGCGCGGCAAGTTCGATGCGGCGGAGGTCAGCGCGATCGCGGAGGAGGAATCGGAGAGCGGGCAGCAGTGGCGCCCGGCGAAACTCGGCGATTTTTCCGGCGTGGGCGCAAGCTTCGTCGAGGAGGGCGCGGCGATTCGCGAGTGGTATGTCGCCGCGGGCCCGATGCTGCTCTACATCACCTACAGTTGCGACCTGGAGCAGCGCGGCCTGGATGACGCCGCGGTCGACGAAATCCTCGCGACCCTCGCACCATCGTCACCGTAGGAGCGCGCTCTGCGCGCGATATCGCCTGCGTAGCAGGCTCCTACAGGGTGATGATCGCCTGCGTAGCAGGCTCCTACGGCGCGTCTCTCTCCTGTGGTGCGGGCGCCTACGAGATGGTGCCGGTGACGCGAACGCGTTTGGAGCCCTGCGGGGCCGCTTCGCGCGCCATCGCGCGCCGCGCCTCGATACGCGAATCGATGATGTTCTTCACCGCGATGATCAGCCCGGTAAAGATGAATGCGCCCGGCGGCAGGATCGCGAGCAGGAACGCTTGGTAGTTCGCCACCACGACAATCTTCCACTGCGCCGCGCCCGCGCCGAACAGCAGGTCCATATTGGCGAAGACCGCGCCGGTGCCGGTCAGCTCGCGCAGCGTGCCCAGCAGCACCAGGATCAGGCTGAAGCCCACACCCATCATCAGGCCGTCGGTCATCGCCGGCAGCAGCGGGTTCTTGCAGGCAAAGCCATCGGCGCGGCCGAGGATCACGCAGTTGGTGGTGATCAACGGCAGGAAGATGCCGAGAATCTGGTAAAGCTCGAAGGCGAAGGCCTGCATCAGCAGTTCGATACAGGTTACCGCCGAGGCGATGATCATGACGAAGGCGGGCAGGCGGATCGCGTCGGAAACGATGTTGCGGATCAGCGAGACGGCGGTGTTGGAGATCACCAGCACCAGCGTGGTGGCGAGCCCCAGGCCGATGGCGTTGACCACGGAGCTGGTCACCGCCAGCAGCGGGCAAAGGCCCAGCAGCTGGACGATGGCCGGGTTGTTCTTCCACAGCCCGTTGAGGGTGAGTTCGCGGTAACTGGTACTGGCCATCAGTCAGCCTCTCCTGCGGCGGCCGCTTGCGGCCCGCCGAACAATTCGCGGTGATGTGCCTGTGCGTATTCAAGCACGCGCTTGACCGCGCCGACCACCGCCCGCGGCGTGATCGTAGCGCCGGTGAAGGCGTCGAACACGCCCTTGTCCTTTTTCACCTTCCAGGACTCCACCGGCGGCTTGCCCAGCGAGAGCCCGTTGAAGGACAGCACCCAGTTGCTCTTGCCCAGCTCCACCTGGTCGCCGAGGCCGGGCGTCTCCTTTTGCGCCAGCACGCGCACGCCGGCGACGCTGCCGTCCGCATTCACGCCGACGATCAGGTCGATATCGCCGCTGTAGCCGTCGCGGGCGGTGGCGGGGATGATCGCCGCCACGGTCTTCCCATCCTTGCGCGCGAGGTAGACCTGCTTGTCGCCGCGCAGGCCCAGGCCCTCGGCGTCGCGCCCTACCGGCAGGGTGTCGTCCAGCATCGAGTTATTGTGGCGCTCGGCGGGCACGATCTGCAACAGCGCCTTTTCCTCGGCCGCTCGCCTGGCGTCGGCGATGCGGTCGCGGGTCAGCAGGTAGCTGCCCGCCAGCAGGGAGGCGGTGGCGACCGCGAACAGGCCCAGCAGCAGGGCGTTGCGGGTGATCGACTGGCCCAGCATCAGGAGTCGCCTCCGGTGCCCGCGTGGCCGTAGGTGCGCGGCTGTGTGTACTGGTCGATGAAGGGCGCCGCGAAATTCATGATCAGCACCGCGAAGGCGACCGCGTCCGGGTAGTTGCCGAATACGCGAATCAGGTAGACCAGCAGGCCGATCAGCGCGCCGTAGACCAGCCGGCCGCGCACCGAGACCGCCGAGGTTACCGGGTCGGTCACGATAAAGAACGCGCCGAGCATGGTGGCGCCGGAGAGCAGGTGGAACAGGGGCGAGCCGCCGCTGGCGGAGCTGCCGTTGTCGTAGAAAATCGCCGCCATCAGCGCCAGCACCGCGAGCATCGCGACCGGTGCGTGCCAAGTGAAAATTCGCCGGTACAGCAACCACAGGCCGCCGGCGAGGAAGGCGAGGTTGGCCCACTCCCAGCCGGCGCCGGCCCAGCGGCCGAACTGCGGGTTCTGCGCCCACAGGTCTTCCACCAGCAGGCTGTGGTTCTGCTTCATCACATCCAGGGGCGTCGCCATGGTGGCGCCGTCATAGCCCGAGGGGTCGAAGCAGGCGCGCAGCGCATCCACCAGGCCCGGTACCGCGCCCGCACTGTGCGGTGGCGCCCAGCTGGTCATCTGTACCGGGAAAGAGATCAGCAGCACCACGTAGCCGACCATCGCCGGGTTGAAGGGGTTGTAGCCCATCCCGCCGTAGAGATGCTTGGCCATGAGGATGGCGGCGGCGATACCGACGCCGATCAGCCACCATGGCGAGTAGGGCGGCAGGGCGATGCCCAGTAACACCGCGGTGACAAGGGCGCTGCAATCGCCGAGGTAAAAGCCCAGCGGGCGGCGGCGCAGGCGCAGAGCCAGCGCCTCGAAGGCGACGGCCAGCAGCGCGGCGAAGGCGATGTTCACCAGCGTGCCGAAGCCGAAGAAACTGGTGAGTACCAGCACGCCGGGCGCGGTGGCCAGCAGCACCTGCAGCATGACCTGCCGCGTGGTGAGGGGGCCGTGTGCGTGGGGTGAGGTCACCCGCATCAGTGCCATGTCAGCCGGCCTCCTGTGCTTCGAGTTCCGCGCGGGCGGCGGCGGCGCGTTCTTTCAGGCGCTCGACGCTGGATTCCAGCGCCTCGATGATCTTGTCTTCCTCACCGGCGGCGCGGCCTTCGGCCAGGCGCGCCTCGGACTTGGCCAGGCGCGCCTCGAGTTTTTCCAGGTTGTCCCGGGCTTTTTCCAGTGGGCTCTTCGACGCTTCGGCGGCGCGCGCCGCCATCGCCCGCTGGATCGCCGCCTGTGCGGCGTCGCCGGTGGCGGGTTCGTCGTTTTCGCCATTGCCCGGATGCTGTACCTGGTAGTCGCCCAGGGCCTTTTCAGCCGCGGCCAGTTTGGCGCGGGTTTTTTCCACGCCGGTTTCCAGCGCGGCGATGTGCTCCGAGCCTTCACTGCGCGCGGTGGCGAGTTTTTCCTCGGCCTTGGCCAGGCGCTCGCGGGTGGTGACCACAGCCTTTTCCAGTTTTTCCTGATCGCTTTCGCCAGTGCCGGCACCCGCAGCCTGGGCCGCTTTTTTGGCTTTCGCACGCTCGATGGCCGCCTGTACCGGATCGATCTCGCCGCCGCCGGATTCGGCCGCCAGCCGGGCTTTTTCCTCGGCGGCCTTCTTACGGGCGATGCGCCTGGCTTCTTTCTCGGCTTCCTCGCGCTCCAGGCGTTCCTGGCGCGCCTCGAAGCGCAGTCGCGAGTGTTCCGCTTTCTCGGCGTCGCGGCGCAGCTGGAGGACCTCGGCCTTGGCGGCGCGGTAGTACTGCACCAGCGGGATATTGCTGGGGCAGACATAGGAGCAGGCGCCGCACTCGATGCAGTCGAACAGGTTGTGCATCTCCGCCTTCTCGAATTCCCGGCCGCGGGCGAACCAGTACAACTGCTGGGGCAGCAGGCTGGCCGGGCAGGCCTGCGCGCACAGGCCGCAGCGGATGCAGGCCTGGGCGGGCGGCGGGCTGGGCAGCTCGGCCTCGGTCGGCGCAAGGATGCAGTTTGTGGTCTTGACGATGGGCACGCCCGGGTCGGGCACGGTGAAGCCCATCATCGGCCCGCCCATCACCAGCCGGCGATTCTTGCCGGCGTCGTAGCCGGCCAGTTGCAGCAGGTGCGACATGGGCGTGCCGATCAGCACTTCGAAATTCTGCGGTTGCGATACCGCCTCGCCGGTCACGGTGGTGATGCGCGAGATCAGCGGCCGGCCTTCCTCCACCGCGGCGCGCACGGCTACCGTGGTGCCGACATTCTGGCAGACCACGCCTATGTCCGCGGGCAGCCCGCCAGAGGGCACCTGCTTGCCGGTGAGTATTTCGATCAGCTGTTTTTCCCCGCCGGAGGGGTACTTGGTGGGGAATACGGCGATCTGGATATCACTGCCTTCGGCGGCGGCGCGCAGCGCCTGGATAGCCTCCGGCTTGTTGTCCTCGACACCGATGACAGTCTCGCCCGGCTGCACCAGCCGGGCGAGAATCTGCGCGCCGCGCACGATCTCCGGTGCGCGCTCGCGCATCAGCACGTCGTCGGCGGTGATGTAAGGTTCGCACTCGGTGCCGTTGATGATCAGGGTCTCGATGCGGGTGCCGGGCCGCAGGCCGAGCTTCACCGCCGCGGGGAAGCCCGCGCCCCCCATACCGGCGATGCCCGCCTCGCGGATGCGGGCGAGGATGGTCTCGCTGTCCAACTCCTCGAAGCGGACCGGCGCCGGTAGTTCGGCCCAGCGGTCCTCGCCGTCACAGTCGATGACAATGCACGGCGCGCTGAACCCGGAAGGGTGCGCGACCTGCCGGGACTCGATTGCGGCGATGGTGCCGGAGGTGGGTGCGTGCAGGCCGGCGCTCACAGCACCGGCGGCGTCGGCGATTTTCTGGCCCTTGAGCACACGATCACCGACATTTACCAGCGGCACCGCCGGCGCGCCGATATGCTGTGCCAGCGGCAGCACCAGTTGCGCCGGGATGCCCGCGTCGCGCACCGGCGAGCCGAGGGATTGCAGCTTGTTTTCCGGCGGGTGGATGCCGCCGTGGAAATCGTGGATTTTTCTCATGCCGCTTCACCGGCATCGGTGGCGATGATATCGGCGCTGCGGGGACTGGACTCGGGCAGCTGCCAGTGCCAGGTCTGCAGGCTCTGCTGCTGCGGGATCATGTCGATGCAGTCCACCGGGCAGGGCTCCACGCAGAGGTCGCAGCCGGTGCACTCGCTGACGATGACAGTGTGCATGTGCTTGGCGGCGCCGAGGATGGCGTCCACCGGGCAGGCCTGGATGCACTTGGTGCAGCCGATGCATTCATCCTCGCGGATGTAGGCCACCTGCGGCAGCTTCTCCTCGCCGTGCTCGGCGTCCAGCGGGATGACCTCGCGGTCCAGCAGGTCGGCCAGCGCCTCGATGCCCGCCTGCCCACCTGGCGGGCACTTGTTGATATCCTCACCCGCCGCGATCGCTTCGGCGTAGGGCCGGCAGCCCGGGTGTCCGCACTGGCCGCACTGGGTCTGCGGCAGGATGGCGTTAATCTGGTCGACGATGGGGTTGCCCTCGGTGCGAAAGCGCACCGCGGCGAAGCCAAGCAGCGCGCCGAAGGCGACGCCGAGCCCGACCAGCGCGATCAGGGCCGCGAGCAGCGGGTGTTGTAACAGGAGTTCGATCACGGCGTTCTATACCAGCCCCGCAAACCCCATGAAGGCCAGCGACATCATGCCGGCGGTGATCATGCCGATGGCCGCGCCCTGGAAGGGCGCCGGTACGTCCGCCACGGCAAGCCGCTCGCGCATCGCCGCGAACAGCACCAGCACCAGGGAAAAGCCGACGGCCGCGCCGAAACCGTAGAACAGCGACTGCAGGAAATTGTGGTCCTTGTTCAGGTTGAGCAGGGCGACACCGAGCACCGCGCAGTTGGTGGTGATCAGCGGCAGGTAGACGCCCAGCACCTGGTAGAGCAGCGGGCTGGTCTTGCGCACGACCATCTCGGTGAATTGCACCACCACGGCGATCACCAGGATGAAGGAGATGGTCTTCAGGTATTCCAGCCCCAGCGGTTCCAGCAGGAAGTGGTAGGTCAGGTTGCTGCAGGCGGAGGCGAGGGTGAGCACGAAGGTGGTGGCCATGGACATGCCCATGGCAGTCTCCAGTTTGTTGGAGACACCCATGAACGGGCACAGCCCGAGGAACTGCACCAGCACGAAGTTGTTGACGAGGATCGCCCCGATCAACAGTACGGAATAATCTGCCAGCATGGTTGCTCTCTCATCCTTGCCCGGCCTTGCCCCAGCCCAGTGCGGTTTACTGCCGGAAACGCGGCCCGATTTTTTATTCTAGCGGTTTGACCCGCGCCTCGCAGCAGCTAAAAAAGCGCTATTTCACCTGCATGCCGGGCTGCGCGCCCGCGTCCGGCTGCAGCAGGAAAATGTCCTCGCCGCCCGGTCCCGCCGCCAGCACCATGCCCTCGGAAACACCGAAGCGCATCTTGCGCGGCGCCAGGTTGGCGACCACCACGGTGTGGCGTCCCACCAGTTGCTCCGGCTGGTAGGCGGCCTTGATGCCGGCGAAGACCTGGCGCTGGCCCTGGTCGCCCAGGTCCAGGGTGAGTCGCAGCAGCTTATCGGCGCCGTCGACATGGTCCGCGGCGGTGATCAGTGCGACGCGCAGGTCGATCTTCGCGAAGTCGTCGAACTGTATGGTTGTAGGAGCCTGCTCTGCAGGCGATTCCGATACCTTTTTCTTGCCACCGTCAGCTGACTTGACCGGTTGGGCATCGCCCGCGGAGCGGGCTCCTACAGCCCCGGTATCGATCAGCGCCTCTACCTGTTTGGGATCCACTCGCGTCATCAGCGGAGAGAAGTCCGCCAGCTCGTGGGAAAGTAGCGGCCCTTCCAGCGCCGTCCAGTCCAGCGACACCTTGAGGAAGGCCTCGGACTTTTCCGCCATCGCCGGCAGCACAGGCTTCAGGTAGGTCATCAGCACGCGGAACAGGTTGATGCCCACGCTGCAGGCGTCCAGAACGTCCTGTTCGCGACCCTCTTCTTTCGCGAGCACCCAGGGCTTGCGCTGGTCGATGTACTGGTTGGCGCGGTCAGCCAGTGCGACGATCTCGCGGATTGCCTTGTTGAATTCGCGCGCTTCGTAAAGTTCGGCAATGCCGGCGCCCGCGGCGATGAACTCGTCGAGCAGCGCGGGCTCCGCGCAATCGGCGGCCAGCCGGTTGTCGAAGCGCTTGCGCAGGAAGCCGGCGCAGCGGCTGGCGATGTTCACTACCTTGCCGACCACGTCCGAGTTCACCCGCTGCACGAAGTCCTCGAGGTTGAGGTCCATGTCGTCGACGCCGGCGCTCAGCTTGGTGGCGAAGTAGTAGCGCAGGTACTCGGGGTCCAGCCCCTGGTCCAGGTAGCGGCGGGCGTTGATGAAGGTGCCGCGGCTCTTCGACATCTTGGCGCCGTTGATCGTGAGGAAGCCGTGGGCGAAGACGCCGGTGGGCGTGCGCATGCCGGCCGAGTGCAGCATCGCCGGCCAGAACAGGCCGTGGAAATTCACGATGTCCTTGCCGATGAAGTGGTACAGCTCGGTGTTCGTGCCGGGGCGGAGGTACTCGTCGAATTCATGCCCGGTTCGCGTACAGTAGTTCTGGAAGCTGGCGATGTAGCCGATGGGGGCGTCCAGCCAGACGTAGAAGTACTTGCCGGGTTCGTCCGGAATCTCGAACCCGAAGTAGGGGGCGTCGCGGCTGATGTCCCACTCCTGCAGGCCCGCGTCCAGCCACTCGCGCAGCTTGTTGGCGACCTGCGCCTGCAGGTTGTCCGCGTCCAGCCACTGGCGCAGCATGTCCTCGAACTCCGGCAGGCGGAAGAAAAAGTGCGTGGATTCCTTCTCCACCGGGGTAGCGCCGGAGATCGCCGACTTCGGGTCGATCAGCTCGGCCGGGGTGTAGGTGGCGCCGCAGGCCTCGCAGTTGTCGCCGTACTGGTCCGGGGTCTTGCAGCGCGGGCAGGTGCCCTTGATGAAGCGGTCCGCCAGGAACAGGTTTTTCTCCGGGTCGTAGGCCTGGGTGATCTCCCGGGTGGCGATGTGGCCGTTGGCCTTGAGCCGGCGGTAGATCTCCGCACTCCAGTGGCGGTTCTCCTCGGAGTGGGTGCTGTAGTAGTTGGCGAAGCCGATCAGGAAGCCGGCGCTGTCGCGCTCGTGCTCGGCGCGGATGCGCTCGATGTGCTCTTCCGGGCTGATGCCCTGCTTTTCTGCCGCCAGCATGATCGCCGTGCCGTGGGCGTCGTCGGCGCAGACGTACAGGCAGTCGTGGCCGCGCGATTGCTGGAAGCGCACCCAGATATCGGTCTGGATCTGCTCCAGCATGTGCCCCAGGTGCAACGGCGCGTTGGCGTAGGGCAGGGCGCTGGTGACCAGGATCTTGCGGGGGGCGTCGGCGGGCATAAATCGGGCGGTCTCTGTGCTGGAAAAAAGGGGCGCTACTATAGCGGTTTTGCCCCCCGATTTCACGTTGCCGTAGGAGCGCGCTCTGCGCGCGATCGCCCCGATCCGTGCTCGGGCGTAGCGGTCGGTCGCCCGTGTAACGGGCTCCTACGGTGGGTGGGGGTTGTTTACCATGCACCGCTGTCCATATACTGGCGCCCTTTGCACAATCCTGCCCCTATGAACGATATCAAGCACATCATCGCCGTCGCCTCCGGCAAGGGCGGTGTCGGCAAATCCACCGTGGCGGTCAACCTCGCCCTGGCGCTGAAACAACTGGGCGCCGAGGTCGGCCTGCTGGACGCCGACATCTACGGCCCCAGCCAGCAGGTGATGCTCGGCGTGGACGAGGGTGTGCGCCCCGAACAGCAGGGTGGCCAGTTCCTGCTGCCGGTCAAGGCGCAGGGCCTCAAGACCATGTCCATGGGTTATCTGGTTTCCGAGCGTACGCCGATGGTCTGGCGCGGACCGATGGCCGGCGGCGCGCTGGCGCAGATGCTGGAGCAGACCCTGTGGGGACCGCTGGACTTCCTGGTGATCGACATGCCGCCGGGCACCGGCGACGTGCAGCTGACCCTCTCGCAAAAGGCGCGCGTGGCCGGCGCGGTCATCGTCACCACGCCGCAGGACATCGCCCTGCTGGACGCGCAGAAGGGCATCGAGATGTTCCGCAAGGTGGACGTGCCGGTGCTGGGCGTGGTGGAGAACATGGCCATGCACGTATGCAGCAACTGCGGCCACGAGGAGCATATCTTCGGCGCGGACGGCGGCAAGCGCATCGCGCAGGAATACGGTGTGCCGCTGCTGGGCAGCCTGCCACTGGACCGCGGCATCCGCGAGCAGACCGATGCGGGCAAGCCGACGGTGCTGTCCGCGCCGGACTCGGCGGCGGCGCAGGCGTTTCTCGCCATCGCGCGCAATGTGCGCGACGCACTGGAAAATACAGGGGAATCCGCCGTGCGGCAGTTTCCCGAGATCAGGATCACCGACGACTGAACGGAAGGGCGAGCGTGAGTATCAAGGCAGACAAGTGGATTCGCCGCATGGCGCAGGAACACGGCATGATCGAGCCCTTCGAGGCCGGCCAGGTGCGCGCGGACGCTGGCGGCCAGCGCCTGATTTCCTACGGCACCTCCAGCTACGGCTACGACGTGCGCTGCTCCAATGAATTCAAGGTGTTCACCAACATCAACTCGGCCACCGTCGATCCCAAGGGCTTCGACGAGGGCAGCTTTGTCGACGTGGTCAGCGATGTCTGCGTGATTCCGCCCAATTCCTTCGCCCTGGCGCGCACCGTCGAGTACTTCCGCATCCCGCGCAATGTGCTCACCATCTGCCTCGGCAAATCGACATACGCGCGCTGCGGCATCATCGTCAACGTGACGCCGCTGGAGCCCGAGTGGGAGGGGCACGTCACCCTGGAATTCTCCAACACCACCACACTGCCGGCGAAGATCTACGCCAACGAGGGCGTGGCGCAGATGCTGTTCTTCGAGTCCGACGAGGTCTGCGACGTGAGCTACAAGGATCGCGGCGGCAAATACCAGGGCCAGACCGGGGTCACCCTGCCGAGGGCCTGATCAGTCGGCAGCGCCCTTGCCTGCGAGGGTGTCAGCGCCGGGTTCGCCGGCGAAGCTCGCGCTGGTGAGGATCATCTCGGCGGGGCTGCCGTCCTCCACGTGCACGGTTTTTACCATCAGGTAATCCAGTGACGGCGCCATCCACATGTCCGACTTGCGCTCCGGGTCCTCGTGCTCGCGGCGAAAGTGCACGGTCTGTATCGGCCCCATCGGGGTTTCCAGCGTCTCTTCGCCCACGTATTGCAGCAGGTATTGCTTGATCTTGCGACCGTCCGCCACCCGCACGGTAATGTCGCGCTCGGCTGCGGCGTCGCGCAACAGTTCCAGCCGGACCTGCTCCATCTGGCTCATGCGGTCCAGGGTGCCCTCGCTGTAGGGCAGGTCGTACCACTCGCCCTTGTACAGGCTGCGAATCGTCGGTGAGCCCGGCGTGAAGTGCACCTCCCGGCGCCGGTTGATCAGGCCGTTGCCCTGGTAGACATAGGTTCTGGGGACGACATGCCCGTCCTCGACCCGGAACACGCTCACCTCGTGAAAGCCGACCACAAGAATCCTGCCGTCGTTGGTGAGGGTGTATTTGCCGTCGCCGCTCTCCTGCAGGCGGCGGGTCAGCGTCAGTTCCAGTCCGTGTGCGATGGTCTTGTAGACCGCGGAGTAGGGGCGCAGCAGCTGTGTGCCGGGGGCGTCACCGGCATTGGCGAGGGCGGGGGATGCAAGGGCCAGGCAAAGCGCGAGGAATGCCCTGCGGACCGGCCTATTCGATACCCGGAACATAATCGATGCCGGTGGCCGGGATCGGCTCGCCATCCAGGGTGGCGCCCCGGGCGGTCAGCTGCAGGCGCCCCTGCAGCAGCCAGCGCGTGGCGATGGGGTAGATCTCGTGTTCCCGCACCAGTACCCGGGCGGCCAGCGTGCCGGCGTCGTCGCCCGCTTCCACGGGCACCCGCGCCTGCAGGATGGGCGGCCCGCCGTCCAGTTCCGGGGTGACGAAGTGCACCGTCACGCCCGCCTCCGCGTCACCGGCATCCAGCGCGCGCTGGTGGGTGTGCAGGCCCGGGTATTTCGGCAGCAGGGAGGGGTGGATATTCAGCAGTTTGCCGGCGAAGGGTGCGATGAATACCGGCGTGAGGATGCGCATGAACCCGGCGAGGATGACCGCGTCCGGCGCGAAGGGCGCCAGCGCCTCGACCAGGGCCGCGTCGAAGGACTCGCGGTCCGGGTAGTCCCGGTGGTCGATGCAGAGGGTCGGGATACCGGCCTGCGCAGCGGTTTGCAGTCCCGCCGCCTCGGGCTTGTTGCTCAGTACCACGGCGATACCGGCATCCAGGTCGCCGGCGGCGCAGGCGCGGATGAACGATTGCATGTTGGAGCCGCGGCCGGAGATCAGTATCGCCAGCCGGGGTTGTTCCGGGGTGCTCATGATGCCAGTACGACCTCACCGTCGCCGGCGACGATTTCACCGATGACCCAGGCACTGTGCCCGCTGCCGCCGAGCAGTTCGATGGCGCGCTGCGCATCCGCCGGCGCCACGCAGACCACCATGCCCACGCCGCAGTTGAACGTGCGGTACATCTCGGGTGTCGCGACGTTGCCGCTGTCCTGCAGCCAGTGGAAGATTTCCGGCCACTGCCAGCTGCCGGTGTCGATGTGCGCGCTGCAATTGCCGGGCAGCACGCGCGGCAGGTTTTCCGTGAGGCCGCCACCGGTGACGTGGCATAGCGCCTTCACCTGCAACTCGCCAAACAGTTGCAGCAGCGGCTTGACGTAGATCTCGGTGGGAGCCAGCAGGGCCTGGCCCAGGGTGCCTTCACCCAGCGGCTGGTCCAGCGCAGCGCCGCTGACCTCGATGATCTTGCGGATCAGCGAGTAGCCGTTGGAGTGCGGGCCGCTGCTGGCGATACCCAGCAGCACGTCCCCGGTGGCGACCTGCGAGCCGTCGATGATGGCGGATTTTTCCACCACGCCGACACAGAATCCCGCGAGGTCGTAGTCCTCGCCGGCGTACATGCCGGGCATTTCCGCGGTTTCGCCGCCGACCAGCGCGCAGCCGGCCAGCTCGCAGCCGCGGCCGATGCCGGTGACCACCGCGGCGGCGGTATCCACGTTGAGGGCGCCAGTGGCGTAGTAGTCGAGGAAGAACAGCGGTTCGGCACCGGCGACCACGAGGTCGTTGACGCACATGGCGACGAGGTCGATGCCGATGGTGTCGTGAATGCCCATGTCCATGGCCAGGCGCAGCTTGGTGCCCACGCCATCGGTGCCGGAGACCAGCACCGGTTCGCGATAGCCCGGCGGGATCGCGCACAGCGCGCCGAAGCCGCCGAGGCCGCCCAGTACCTCGGGCCGCGCGGTGCGCTTCGAGACGCCCTTGATGCGTTCAACCAGCGCGTTACCGGCGTCGATGTCCACCCCGGCATCGCGGTAGCTCAGGGAGGTCGGTTTGGCGGGGTCACTCATCGGCAGGTGTTCCGGGCTGTGTAAGAGGGGCGGTATTTTATCCCGGCTGGCGGTGGCGCGCACCCGTGAATAATTCGCGGCACTGCGCGACTCGCCGGGGTGCTGCTACAATGGGCCGCGTCCAATCCAGGGGTTCCCGCGTGTCCAGAAGAGTAGTTGCGTCAATCCTCATCGCCCTGTGGCTGTGCGCCGCCGGCGCGCGCGCGGAGGTGGTGCCGGACCTGTACGCCGCCAGCGTGCCGGTCGGCGACCAGGGCGAGGCAGCGCTGGCCGCCGGGGCGCGCAAGGCGCTGGCTGAGGTGATCGTCAAGGTCTCCGGCAGTCCCTCGGCGCTGGACAATCCCGCCGTCGGGGCCGCGCTCGCGAACGCCCGCGCCGAGGTCCAGCAGTACGCCTTCAGCCGGGACGACAGCAGCGAGAGCGGACTCGCCGCGCGCTTCGAGTTCGATCGCGGCTACATTTCCGACCTGCTCACATCCGCCGGCCTGCCGCTGTGGACTGCCAACCGTCCCCGGGTGCTGGTCTGGATGGCGGTGGAAACCGACGGGCAGCGCCAGTTCGTCAACCCGGCGGATACTCCCGAGCTGGCGGCCGGCTTGATGCAGGCCTTCCGCCGCCGCGGTGTCCCGGCACAATTCCCCCTGTACGACCTCGGCGATGCCACCGCCCTGGGGCTGGACGATGTCTGGCAGCAGCAGGCCGCGGCGGTGCAGGACGCCTCGGCGCGTTACGGTGTGGAGGATATTCTCATGGGCCGCGTAGCGGAGGATTCCACCGGCCGCTGGGTAGGTGACTGGAGCTACCTGCACGGCCTGGATCGCCGCGATCGCAGCGCCAGTACCGATTCCGCGCAGGAGTTCTTCGGCGCCGGTGTCGGCCTGGTGGCGGACGACATGGTGGCGCGCTACGCGGTCACCCCCAGCGGCGCGGGCCAGGACCGGGTGCAGCTGGGTGTGAGCGGCGTCGAGGGTTTCGCCGACTACGCTGCCATCGTCAACTGGCTGCAGGGGCTCGAACTGGTCAGTGATGCAAACGTCACCCGCGTCAGCGGGGATCGCGTCGAATTCACGCTGGTCGCTTCGGCAGACGCTGCCCGGCTGGCGCAGATCATCCAGCTCAACCAACACCTGCAACCGCTGGATCCCAGCGGCCAGAACCTGGAATACCGATGGCAGAACTAGGACCGCCCGGCCCCACGCCAGTCGTGCGCTGGCCGCTGGCGCTGGTCGCCCTGGCGGCATTTGCGGCGCTGATCTACGTACTGCAGCCGATTCTCATGCCGTTTGTTCTCGGCGCCCTGCTGGCCTACCTCGGCGACCCGCTGGTGGACCGGATGGAGCGTCACCGGCTCAACCGCACCACGGGCGTGGTGATCGTGTTCGCGCTGTTCACGCTGGTCATCGTGTTGACGGTGCTGGTGGGAGTGCCGCTGTTGCTGCAGCAGCTGGACGCGCTGGTGGCCAAGGTGCCGGAGATCTACGCCTGGTTTACGCGCACGCTGCTGCCCTGGGCGCAGCAGCGCCTGCAGTTGCCGATAGACCGCCTGCCGCAGGTGGACTGGTCCGACCAGATCGCCAACCACTGGCAATCGGTGGGCAAGTTCACTGCACAGCTGCTCAAGCAGGTGAGTGGCTCCGGCCTGGACCTGCTACTGGGGCTGGCCAACCTCGCCCTGGTGCCGGTGGTGGCGTTCTACCTGATGCGCGACTGGGACCTGCTCATGTCCCGCACCCTGCACATGTTGCCGCGCGCCTGGCAGGGCAAGATGGCGGGCATGACCGCCGAGGCGGATGAAGTGGTCGGCGCATTCCTGCGCGGGCAGTTCCTGGTGATGTGCGCGCTGGGGGCGATCTACAGTTTCGGCCTGTGGCTGGTCGGCCTGCAGCTCGCGCTGCTGCTGGGATTGCTTGCCGGCCTGGCCAGCATCGTGCCCTACCTGGGGTTCGTCGTAGGGATCCTGGCCTCGTTCGTTGCCGCTTACGCGCAGTTCCACGACTGGACCATGTTGCTGTGGGTGGCGCTGGTCTTCGGTGTCGGCCAGATGCTCGAGAGCATGGTGCTGACCCCGATCCTGGTCGGTGACCGCATCGGCCTGCACCCGGTGGCGGTGATCTTCGCCCTGATGGCCGGCGGGCAGATCGCCGGGTTTGTCGGCGTACTTCTCGCGCTGCCGGTCGCGGCGGTGATCATGGTATTCGCGCGCCACGCGGTGCAGCGCTACCAGTCTTCCGAGCTCTATGGCGGTGAGTAGGACCGGGCCCGCGGGCGTGCAACTGCCCCTGCCGGTGCACTTGCGCGACGATGCGACGCTGGAGAATTTCCTCGCGCCGCCGGCGCTGGCGCCCCTGTTGCCGGTGTTGCGCGCCCAGTGCGCTGCGCTGCCCGGCGAAGCGGCGGAGCCGCTGGTTTTCCTGCACGGCGCTGCCGGGGTGGGTAAGTCGCACCTGTTGCAGGCCGGCTGCCATCTCGCCGGGGAGAGGGCGCTCTACCTGCCGCTGGCAGAACTCAGCGGCTATGCCCCCGCAGATGTGCTCGCCGACGTGGAGCAACAGCAGTTTGTCGCCCTCGACGACCTGCAGTCGGTGCTCGGTAATCGCGACTGGGAGGTCGCGCTTTTCGACCTGTGCAACCGCGCGCGCGAGTCCGGTTGCCGTTTGCTGGTAGCCGCAGACGCGGCGCCGCGCACGCTGCACTGCGCACTGGACGACCTGCGTTCTCGCCTGAGCTGGGGTGTGACCTTTCAGCTACCGCAATTAAATGACAGTGAAAAACAGGCGGTGCTGTGTTTTCGCGCCGAGCGCCGGGGCCTGCTGCTGCCGGAGGAGGCGGCGGCTTACATCGTCAGCCGTGCGCCGCGCGGCCTGTCCTCCCTCCTCGAACTGCTGGACCTGCTGGACAGGCAGTCCCTGGCGCACAAGCGGGCGCTGTCCATCCCGTTTATCCGGCAGGCCCTGGACTGGTAAAATTACCCTGGGCCGCTGCGGAAAATTACCTCGTTTTTAGCTCCCGGGGATTCTGTAGACGCCGTCATATTGTGCTACTTTTTACTGAGAACAACATTCCGCAAGGAGAAGCACCAATGAAGAAGATTTTTGCTGCCGCCGGTTTGGCATGGGGACTCGCACTTTCTACGGTGGCCGCTCAGCCAGCTGCCGCAGACGTGCCTCTGACAATCAACGCCGGGGTATCCTACCTGAATTTCGACAGCGATCGTCGCCTCGACGACGATCCGGCACCTGTTGTCAGCCTCGAATGGGCATTGAGCGACCTCGTTGCCATCGAGGCACTGGCCGCCTACAACGACTTCGGTTTCGACGATGAGCGCGACGGCAACGTCGATGTCGGCGTCTACCAGCTCGGCCTGATGTTCTACGGCGGCAGCTACATCGGTGGCCCGAATCGCGTGCGCCCCTATGCCACCATCGGCATGGGCCAGATCGATTTCGACTCGGACCAGTACGATGAGCGCCAGTCCACCGTGCACGCCGGTGCCGGCGCCCGCTGGATGATTACCCCGCGTACCGGTATGCGTTTCGAGGCTCGCGCCATGAACGACCTCGACGAGCACAACACCGACCTGATGATGACCGTTGGCCTGAACTACTTTTTCGGCAAGGTGAAGGATGACAGCATGGCCAGCGCCTCGGCCATGGAAGGTGGTGCGGTCGCCTCCGGTGACGAAGACGGCGATGGCGTACTCGACGTCGACGACCGCTGCCCCGGCACGCCCGCCGGCACCCGCGTCGACTCTACCGGCTGCCCGCTGCCCGTAACCCGCGTCGCCTCCATCAAGATGACGGTGAACTTCGGCTTCGACTCCGCCAAGGTGCAGGAGAAGTACTTCAGCGACATCGGCGAACTGGCCAATTTCCTCAAGCGCTTCACCGACGTGTATGTTGATATCGAAGGCCACACCGACAGCACCGGCCCCGACGACTACAACATGGCCCTGTCACAGCGCCGCGCCGAGGCTGTGGTCGACGTACTGGTCAACCAGTACGGCATCGATCGCAAGCGCCTGGAGCCCAAGGGCTACGGCGAGACCCAGCCGGTGGCTGACAACAGCACCAAGGAAGGCCGCGCAGCGAACCGTCGCGTAATGGCAACCCTCGAGGTCCAGTACGAAGAGTAAGCTGACCGGCACCACAAAAAGGCGGGGATTTCCCCGCCTTTTTTTTTGCCCGTCTCTTGCCGCGCGCTTCGTTTTGGCCGGCAGGCGCGGAGGTGATAGGCCCCCTCAGCTCAGAACCCCATTCGCTTCGGGGGCCTATCACCTCCACACCTGCCGGCTAATCGTAGCGAATCACTTACCGAGCAATGCCGCGCGCAAAGCCTTGGCCTTGGCCTGGACCTTGCGCTCGTTCTCCGGGCCCATGCGCATCAGCTGCTTGGCCATGGAGCTCTGCTGCTCGAGGTTGGGATCGGCGTACTTGTAGGTGGTGACATCTTTCTCGACTACCGGCGGTTCATCCAGCACCGGAGCCGCAATCACACGATCCAGGGCTCGGATCAGGGCGTTGTCGAGGTCGTCCGGCTTGTAGCCCAGCGCGGAGTAGGATTGCTCCAGCAGCGGGCGGAAGCGATGGAAGGCTGCTGCCAGCTGTTCGGGGTCCAGGTCGTCGATGGCTTCGGCATAGGCGTCGTAGCGCTGGTAGCTGGCGGGGTCGACCACCGCCTTGCCGGCGACCTCGTTGACGCTGAACTTGCCCTCGATCGGCGGCAGCGGCAGAACCTTGCGCAGGATGCTGCCGCCGGCTGCGGCGTCGATCAGGGCGGTGCTGCGCTCCAGCAGGTCTTGCTGGCGCAGGGCCTGTTCGTATACCGGTGCCTGCAGCGCGGGGGTGACCACCTCGCGCACCACCGGGTCGCTGTCTTCCAGGGTGAGAGGAGCCGGCGGCGGTTCGTTGGGTTCCGCTGCCACCTGAGGTGCGGGTTCTTCCGCGGGAATGTCCGGCGCCGGTGCGGGTTCGGCGGGCACCGGGGCCGGCGGGGCGGCGGGCGTTACGGCAGCCGGCGGGGCTGCCGGCTCCGGCGCCTTTTCCCCGGTGAAGTACCAGATCACACCGATGAGTATGGCCAGTACCACCAGCGCAATCGGCAGTTTGGGCAGCCCTGCGCGCGGCTGGTCGTCCGTGTAGCGATCTTCTGAATCTGCCTGCATGGTATTTCCCCTGTGGTTGTCGTTAGCCTGGTTGTCTGACTGGTATCCCCGACGCCGGTTCAATCGCAGCCGGCGCGGGCGCGGATCAGGGCTTCAGTTCGAAGTCGTCCGCGTCCATGTGTGCCGGGAAATTCTCCCGGTACGTCAGCAGGGCGTCAGCCGAAAGTGTAACAGAGCTGGCCGTGGCGGCGTCTTCCAGGTCCAGCAGCAGGCTGCCGTCGGCCGCGACCGCCAGGCTGTCGCCGCTGTAATCCAGGCCGCGGGCGTCACTGCCGATGCGGTTCACGCCGATGATGCAGGCCTGGTTTTCGATGGCGCGCGCGATCAGCAACTGGCGCCAGTGCATGCGCCGGCTGTCCGGCCAGTTGGCGACGTAGATGGCGAGGTCGTAGTCGTTGCGGTTGCGGCTGAACACCGGGAAGCGCAGGTCGTAGCAGACCTGCAGCAGTATGCGCCAGTCGCGCCAGTCGACGACGACCCTGTCGCCGCCGACGAGGTAGCGCTTGTGCTCCCCGGCCATGCGGAACAGGTGGCGCTTGTCGTAGTAGCTGACGCCATCGGCGGTGGCGAAGAGCATGCGGTTGTAGGCTCCGCCGTTTCCGTGCACGGCGATGCTGCCGGTGATGGCGCAGTCGAATTCGCCGGCGAGTTCGCGCATCCACTGTTCGGTTTCGCCGCCGGGATGCTCCGCGTTGCCCAGGGCGTTCATGGAAAAGCCGGTGGTGAACATCTCCGGCAGCACGATAAGGTCGGTCGACGGCGCCGCTTTGCGCAGGGCGGCGGCGATCTGCCGGCGGTTGTCCGTGGGGTCCTCCCAGGCCAGTTCGCACTGCAGCAGGGTGGCGTTCAGATCTTGCATAACAACTCCGCGGCCCGTTGCAGCGTCTCGTCGCTCTTGGCAAAGCAGAAGCGCAGCAGCTGCTGTTCAGGGGCCTGTTGGTAAAACACGGAAACTGGAATGGAGGCGACACCGAACTCGCGCGTCCACGCCTCGCACAGATTGTAATCTGGCTCGGCGCTGATCGCGCTGTAGTCCAGCAGCTGGAAATAGGTGCCCGCGCTGGGCCGGACGGTAAACCGCGATTTTTCCAGCGCCGCGTTGAACAGGTCGCGCTTGCGCTGGTAAAAGCCCGCCAGGCTGGCCGGGTACTCCGGGTTGTCGGCGAGGAACTGCGCCACTGCAGCCTGAACCGGCGTCACCGCGACGAAGGCGACAAACTGGTGGACCTTGCGCAACTCGGCGGTCAGGGCGGGCGGGGCCACACAGTAGCCGGTCTTCCAGCCGGTGACGCTGAAAGTCTTGCCGAAGGAGAAATGCGCGAAGGCGCGCTCGCGCAGGCCGGGCCACTGCAGCACGCTGTGGTGTTCGCGGCCGTCGAACAGAAGGTGCTCGTAGACCTCGTCGCTGCATACCAGCAGGTCGTGGCGCTGGGCCAGCGCCTCGAGTTCGCCGAGATCTTCCCGCGACAGCGAACTGCCGGTGGGGTTGTGCGGCGAGTTGACCATCAGCATGCGGGTTCGCGGGGTGACGGCATCGGCGACCCGTTGCCAGTCGACCCGGAAATCCGGCGCCCGCAGCGGCACGTGGACGGCCCGCCCGCCGGCGAGCTGGATGGCGGGTTCGTAGCTGTCGTAGCACGGGTCCAGCACGATGACCTCGTCGCCGGCGCGCACGCTGGCCATCACGGCGCAGAAGATACCCTCGGTGGCGCCGGGGACCACGGTGATCTCGGTGTCCGGGTTGGCGCCGACGCCGCGAAAGCGCTGCAGCTGAACTGCGAGTTGCTCGCGCAGGGCGGGCAGCCCCGCCATTGGCGCGTACTGGTTGTGGCCAGCGTTGACCGCCGCGGCAAGCGCATCCAGCAGGCCCTGCGGCGGCGGGAAGTCCGGGTAGCCCTGGGACAGGTTGATCGCCCCGCACTCGGCCGCCAGCGCGGACATGGTGGTGAAGATGGTGGTGCCGACCCCGGGCAGCTTGCTGTGCAGGACTCGGGTCACAGCTGTGTATCCAGCGGCAGCTCCGTGCTGTTCTTGATCTCCGTCACCGCCATGTGCGAGTGGAGCTCGCGAATGGCGGGGCTGGCGGTGAGCGTATTGCGCACGAAGTTCTCGTAGTGGCGGATGTCGCGGGTCACGATTTTCAGCATGTAGTCCCATATCCCGGTCATGGTATAGCACTCCATGACCTCGGGGTGGCGCACGATCTCGTTCTCGAATTCGAGCAGGTTCTGCCGGCCGGTGGAGGTGAGGTTGATGGTGGCGAAGACCACCACCTCCATGCCGAGGGCGTGCCGGTCCAGCAGGGCCACGCGGCGGCGGATGATGCCGCCTTCCTCCAGCCGGTTGATGCGCCGCCAGCAGGGCGATTGGGAGATATTGATACGCTCGGCGATGGCATTGGTGCTCAGCGTGGCGTCGCGCTGCAGCAGGTTCAGGATATCGATATCCTGGCGGGTGATTTTATCGGTCAATTTATGCCCCCTGGCCCCGGTTGCGGAAACATGTATGCATAAATAGCGGGAATCCGGGGGTAAAGCAAACTGCCGCCGGGCCCGGGCGTGCCGGATCAGCCCTCCACGCCCGGGTGCTTGTAGCTCTCCCAGACCCGGTTGAAATTGGCGATCAGGTACTCGCCCGTGATTTCCGCTGCGTACTTTGCCGGGTTCTCCGCCGAGGCGCAGCCGGGCAGGCACTCGATGCGGGTATCGAACCCGGGGTTGTAGAAAATGGGGATGGAGTAGCGGTCGCGCTCGCCGCTGTTGCGCACCCGGTGCTGCATTGAGGTGTAGCGGTCGTTGGTCCACAGCCCCATCAGGTCGCCGATGTTGACGACATAGGCGCCGGGCACGCAGGGCGCCTGTATCCACTGCCCGTTGCGCGTATACAACTCCAGTCCGCCGGTCTCGTCCTGCTGCAGCAGGGTGAGGATGCCGTAGTCGCTGTGGGGTGCGATGCCGTAGGTATCGTCGGGGCAGGGCGGGTAATGCAGCAGGCGCATGGAGGCCAGTGGATTGGGCCGGTACAGCCGCTGGAAGAAATCCGCAGGTAGCGCGAGGCTGGCGGCAAGCGCGCGCAGCAGCTTGTAACCGAAGTCGCAGCTCTCGAGGTAGTAAGTCTCAACGGCCCGCCGGAATCCTGGCAATTCTGGCCAGATGTTGCCCGCGTGCAGCGGCTTGCCTGCGAGCACATCCGGGTCGTCCGGCGGCAGGTCCAGTGCCATCTCGAAACTGTGGTGCAGGTTGGCGCTGTAGCCGGGCACGGTGGTGTCGCCCATGGGCATGTAGCCCCGGTGTTTGTCGTTCAGCCTGATTTGCAGCCGCTCCGGCAGGGGCAGGGCAAAAAACTCGCGCGCGGCGTCGAAGGCCCCGGCAATCGTCGCCGCTTCCACGCCGTGCCCGACGGCGTAGAAAAAGCCGATGCGCTGGCAGGCCTCGGCGATCTGCCGGCCGGTTTCCAGCAGCGCTTCCCCGTCCTCCTGGGCGTGGATGGGGCTGACGTCGATCACGGGTATCTCGCCGGCGGCGGCGGGGCGCGAACCCGCGCGGGCGGACTCGCTGCCGCGCTGGCTCTCCTTGATATCGATAATGCTCACAGCGGATTCTTCCATACGATTGCCCCCGTAGCGGCTATTGGCCGGCCTGTGCCTGTGACAGCGACCATGGAAACAGCAGTTGCTGCAGCAGGCCGATGCCGTGGAACGCCGCGATCGATATCAGCGACAGCACCGTCATCGCGGCATAGGCCAGCGGAGTGTTGAAAAAGGCCATGGCCGAGGTCATCAGGTAACCGAGGCCGTGGTCGGCGGCGACGAACTCCGCGACCACGACGCCGATCACCGACAGTGTCGCCGAGACCTTCAGGCCGGAAAAAATATAGGGCACCGCGTAGGGCAGCTGTATCAGCAGCAGCTGTTGCAAGCGCGATGCCCTGAGCGAGCGCGCCAGCCGCAACAGGTCGGCGGGTGTCTGCAGCAGGCCCGTCGCCGTGGCGATCACCAGCGGGAAGAAGGCGACCAGGAAGGTGATGGCCACACGCGGCGCCTCGCTGGTCCCCATGGCGACGATGAGGATGGGCGCCAGCGCGACCTTGGGAATCGACTGGATGATCACCAGCAGCGGGTAGACGGCCGCGGCCAGCCAGCGGGATGCGGCGATCAGGATTGCCAGCGGCAGCGCCACGCAGACCGACAGCAGGAAGCCCGCGGCCAGCGTGCGCAGGGTAAAGAGCGTGTTGTCCCACAGGGTGTCGGCCGACTCGCGCATCGCTGCGGCGATTGCTGTCGGCGCCGGTAGCAGGAAACTGTCTACGGAGAACAGGCGTACGCAGGCTTCCCACACCACTATCACCCCGAGGATGGAAAGTAGTGGAGCGAGACTGGCGGCGAGGCGCGGGCTAGCCATGGCTGGCCTCCAGTGCGCGCGCGACGGGCGTTGCGGCTTCGACAGGCCGCTCGAAGATGATCCGGCGCAGGGTCTGCGCGATCTCGCGGCTTTCGGCCCGGGCCAGGTCGCGCGGTCGCGGCAGCCCGACCTCGACGACCTCCCGCACCCTGCCGGGCGACGGCGCCATCACCACGACGCGGTCCGCCAGCAGTACCGCCTCCTCGATGGAGTGGGTGACCATGACCACGGTTTGCGGCTCGCGCTCGCGCAGGCGCTGCAGTTCCTCGCCCATGAGCTCGCGGGTCAGCGCGTCCAGCGCGCCGAAAGGTTCGTCCATCAACAGTACCGCTGGCCGCGAAACCAGCGCCCGGCACAGGGCGACCCGCTGCTGCATGCCGCCGGACAGCTGCTGCGGCGTGTGCGCCGCGTAATCTTCCATCTCGCACAGCGCGAGCAGGCGCAGTGCGTAGTCGCGCCCGGCCCCGAGGTCTTCGCCGGCGATTTTCAGCGGGAACAGGATGTTGTCCAGCACGTCGGCCCAGGGGAGGAGGTTGGGTTGCTGGAACATCAGGCTGACACCGGCGGCGGGACCGTCCACTTCCCTGCCGGCGATGCTGACGCGTCCGGCGCAGGGCCGGTCCAGCCCGGCGAGCAGGTTCAACAGTGTGGATTTGCCGCAGCCGGAGCGGCCGACGATGGCGACGAAGCTGTTCCGGGCGATAGCGAGGTCGACGCCGGAAAAGGTATGGCTCCCCGGCGCCTGGCCGGCATAGCGGTGAGCGACGTCGCGCAGTTCGATCATTGCCCGGGCCCCGGGGGATCGATGATCGAGCTGTCGACGATGGCCGACAGGGGCGCCCCGGCGGTCAGTCCCTGCGCCTTTACCACGGCGTCGTAGGTCGCCTGTACGCGATCCATGTCGAAGCGGCCCAGCCCGGATTTGTCGGTTACAGGATTGAACATGTAGGGCAGCGCCGCCCGCAGGCTCAGCAGCGCGTCCTCCCGGTCGATCTCGGGGTAGGCGGCGTGGTGCAGCTCGACGGTTTTCTCCGGGTTTTCCAGCGCAAAACGGCGCGCCCTGAGGGTGGCCTGCAGGAAGCGGCGCAACAGGTCCGGCCTTTGCGCGATGACCTCGTCCGGGGCCGCGATGCACTGCGCGTAGATGTCCAGGCCGTAGTCGGCGTAGCGGATGGCCTTCACCGACTTGCCGAAGCGCTTGGCCTGGCGGTCGAGAAATTCCTGGTTGGTCACCAGGAAGGCCGCGGCATCTACTTTGCCGCGCAGCAGCAGGCCCGCCATCGCCGTGTTGTCCACGTTGACGGTCTTGATCCGGCTTGCGTCAAAGCCCTGTTGCCCGGCCAGCATCGGCAGGTACAGGAACATGGCGTTGCCTGGCTGGGTGGCAATGGTCCTGCCGACGAGGTCGCCCAGCGAGTCGATGCCCGAGTCAGCCAGCACCAGGAAGCCGCCGGGGGTGATGGTCTGGTTGGTGGCGATACACTTGACCGGGGTGTCCTGCTGCAGGCGGCCGCTGATCACCGCTGCCATGTCGACCTCACCCGCGTCGAATAGCCCGGCACCCAGCTTGGTGGTGGCGTCGATGGAACCGAAGCCGCGCCTGACGACGAGGTCTATACCCTCATCCCGGTAAAAGCCGAGCGCAAGGCCGGCAGTGTAGTAGGCGTAGTCGCCCACGGGCAGCCAGGGCAGCGTGAAAACGAAGCGGTCGTTGCCGGCGCGGGCGGGGTTCGACAGCAGGCAAACGGCCAGCAGGCAGCCGCCCAGCAGGCGGGCGAGCACAATTGCTGTGCGGCATGCCGGCGTTTTTGACTCAGGATTGTGCATTTCTCGGGTGTCGGGAGGTATTTCCCACAGGCTGCAAGTTTGGTGCCGAAACTTGTCCGGATGGTCAACTTTCCAGCCCCGGCGGTTTCCGGGAGGTAGCCAGGCCCTGGCATCCCGGCCTCGTGGCGATCTGGCACGGCGTTTGCGTTACAGCGGGATCAATCCCGCTGAGAACAGGACTCCCGAATGCCCCTGAAGCACCGCGCAGCCGTAGCCGCAACTCTCGCCGCCAGTTCACTCGCCGTCGTGGTGGCAGCGATCGCCGCCGACCGCAACGGGCCCTGGAAGGTGGCCGGGGGCTTCTCCTTCGACTGGCCGCATGTCGGCATCGAGGTGGAACCGCTGTCCGATTCGCTGTACTTCATGCACGGTTCCGGCGGCAACATGCTGCTGTCGGCGGGGCCGGATGGCCTGATGCTGGTGGACAACGAGTTTCCGCCGATCGAGGGGAAGATTCTCGCAGCCGTCCACGCCATCCAGCCGGGGCCGGTAAAGCTGGTACTGAACACCCATTTCCACGGCGACCACACCGGGCTCAACGCCTCGCTGGCGGAGCAGGGGGCGGTGATCATCGCCCAGGAGAAGTCCCGCGAACGCATGACTCACGAACAGGAGAACCTGTTCTTCAAGAGCGTATCGCCGCCGGCACCGCGCGCGGCCCTGCCGGTGGTGACCTTCCCGCAGTCCCTCAGCCTGCACTACAACGGTGACGACGTGGAATTCTTCTACGTGGCGCCCGCGCATACCGACGGCGACGCCATCGTCTACTTCACCGACTCCAATGTCGTGCACATGGGGGACATCTACATCAACGGACTCTACCCGATCATCGACCTCGCCGGCGGGGGCGGCATCGACGGGTACTTTCCCGCACTGGATGCGGTACTGGCGCGAATCGATGACCAGACGAAGGTGGTGCCCGGCCACGGCCCGGTGGGCGACAAGTCGGGCCTGCAGGTGTACCGCGACATGCTTTGGGATATCCGCAACCGGGTGCAGGGGATGATCGATTCGGGGGCCGACCTCGACGGCATCCTCGCGGCCAACCCCTCCAAAGCCTACGATAAGGCGTGGGCAAGCGACCGGGTGGGTCCGGATGACGTCGTGCTGATGATCTACTACAGCCTGACCGGGAGCTATGGCTCACAGGAGAGCTGATGGGTAGTCCCGGCGGAATTGGAATGAATTAGTCGTGCAATTTGCGATAAATGAATATTTTATGCACACATGGTGATTTATCGGGCTAAACGAAAATAACAATTTCCGCCGGCAGACCGCAAACTATCGCAGATAATGAATCGGGAGCCAGCCATGGGTAAGGACCAGTCGGTACACCTGCGCGAAGTGTCGCTGGACGACAAGTACGCCCTCGACACGACGCACGCCTACATGACCGGTATTGAAGCACTGGTGCGCCTGCCGATGCTGCAGCACCAGCGCGACCGCCAGCGCGGCCTCAACACCGCCGGGTTTATCTCCGGCTACCGCGGCTCCCCCCTGGGCGGCGTCGACCAGGCCCTGTGGAGCGCCCGCGCCTGGCTGGACCAGCACAACGTCGTGTTCAAGCCCGGTATCAACGAGGACCTCGCCGCCACTGCCGTGTGGGGCAGCCAGCAGACCAACCTGTTCGCCGGCGCGAAATACGACGGCGTCTTCTCCATGTGGTACGGCAAGGGCCCCGGCGTCGACCGCTCCATGGACGTGATCAAGCACGCCAACGCCTTCGGTACCAGCAAGTACGGCGGCGTGCTCGCCGTGGCGGGCGACGACCACGCCTGCAAATCCTCCACCCTGCCGCACCAGTCCGAGCACATGTTCATCGGCGCTTCGGTGCCGGTACTGGCCCCGGCGAATGTACAGGAAGTGCTGGACCTCGGCGTTTACGGCTGGGAGCTGTCGCGCTACAGCGGCTGCTGGGTGGCGCTCAAGGCGATCACCGAAAACATGGACTCTGCGATTTCCGCCGACATCGACCCCGGCCGTATCCAGATCCACATCCCCGAGGATTTCCAGCTGCCGCCGGACGGCGTGCACGGCCGCTGGCCGGACAAGCCGCTGGAGCAGGAACTGCGGCTGAACAAGTACAAGATCTACGCGGCGCGCGAGTTCGCCCGCGCCAACGGTATCAACCGCATCGTCATCGACAGCCCCAACCCGCGCTTCGGCATCATCACCTCCGGCAAGGCCTACCTCGATGTGTTGCAGGCGCTGGAAGACATGGGTATCGACCAGGCGGCCGCCGCCGGGATCGGCCTGCGTGTCTACAAGGTGGGCATGCCCTGGCCGCTGGAGCCGCGCACCACCCACGAGTTCGCCGAGGGCCTGGAGGAAATCCTGGTGGTGGAGGAAAAGCGCTCCATCATCGAGGACCAGCTTACCGGCCAGCTCTACAACTATCCCGTCGGCTCGCGCCCGCGGGTGTTCGGCGAGTTCGACGAGAACGGCCGCGACCTGCTGCCCAACCTCGGCGAGCTGACCCCGGCGATGGTCGCCCTGGCCATCCACAGCCGCATCAAGCGCTTCTTCCACTCCGAACTGATGGAACAGCGCATCGCCTGGATCAACAGCAAGGAAGCCTCGCTGGCGAAGCCGCGCGAGATCATCGAGCGCGTGCCGCACTTCTGCTCCGGCTGTCCGCACAACACGTCTACGAAAGTGCCCGAGGGCAGCCGCGCCGGCGGCGGTATCGGCTGTCACTACATGGCCACCTGGATGCCGGACCGCGAGACCCACACCTTCACCCAGATGGGCGGCGAGGGCGCGACCTGGATCGGCCAGGCGCCGTTCACCGAGACGAAGCACATGTTCCAGAACCTGGGCGACGGCACCTATTTCCACAGCGGCCTGCTGGCGATCCGCGCCGCGGTGTCCGCCGGCGTGAACATCACCTACAAGATTCTGTACAACGACGCAGTGGCCATGACCGGCGGCCAGCCCATCGACGGCACGCTCACCGTGGGCGACGTCATTAACCAGGTGAGCGCCGAGGGCGTGCGCCGGATCGCGCTGGTCTCCGACGCGCCGGATGCCTGGCGCGGCGAGTTTTCCGGCGTGCACGGCTACACCCTGCACGACCGCAGCGAGATGGATGCGCTGCAAAAGGAGCTGCGCGAGTACGAGGGCACTTCGGTGATCGTCTACGTGCAGACCTGCGCCGCGGAAAAGCGCCGCCGCCGCAAGAAGGGCCTGATGGAAGACCCGGCCAGGCGCCTGTTCATCAACGACGCGGTCTGCGAGGGCTGCGGCGACTGCAGCGTCAAATCCAACTGCCTGTCGGTGCTGCCGCTGGAGACCGAACTCGGCCGCAAGCGCGTCATCGACCAGAGCTCCTGCAACAAGGACTACAGCTGCGCCAACGGTTTCTGCCCGAGTTTCGTCACCGTGCTCGGCGGCGGCCTGCGCAAGCCCGCGGGCGCAGGTGACTCCGCGGCGATGTTCGATCCGCTGCCGGAACCGGAGCTGCCCGGCCTCGACAAGCCCTGGAATACCGTGGTCACCGGTGTCGGCGGCACCGGCGTGCTGACCATCGCGGCGCTGGTCGCCATGGCCGCGCACATCGAGGGCAAGGGCTGCGCCACCATGAACCAGACCGGCCTGGCGCAGAAGTTCGGCGCCGTGGTCAGCCACGTGCGGGTGAGCCAGAACCAGGACGACATCAAGGCGGTGCGCATTCCCGCCGGCGAGGCAGACCTGCTGCTGGGCTGCGACCTGGTGGTGACCTCCGCCTACGAGGCCATGGGCAAGGTATCCCACGGCCGCACCCACGCGGTGGTGAACGAGGCGGAAGTGCCGACCTCGTCCTTCATCCTGAACCCGGATGCGAAGTTCCCCGGCGCCTCCATGAAGGCCAAGATCAGCGACGAGGTGGGCGAGGGCGCGACACATTTCATCGACGCCACCCGTATCGCCACCCAGTTGATGGGCGACTCCATCGCCTCCAACCTGTTCCTGCTGGGCTTCGCCTGGCAGCGCGGCACCGTGCCGGTGTCCGCCGAGGCACTGGAGCGGGCCATCGAGCTCAACGGCGTGGCGGTGGACTTCAACAGGCGCGCCTTCCTCTGGGGCCGCCGCTGTGCGCACCAGCCGGAGAAAGTGCTGGCGCTGGTCGAGGAGCTTTCCCCTTCACCGAAGCCGCGGCTGGAAAATCTCGACGATATCGTCGCGGATCGCGTGCGTCGACTCACCGACTACCAGGACGCCGCCTACGCCGAGCGCTACCGCCAGCGTATCGAGCGCGTGCGCGCCGCCGACCCGCGGGCGAACGAGCCCGGCTCGATCAGCGTCGCCGCCGCGCGCAACCTGTTCAAGCTGATGGCTTACAAGGACGAGTACGAGGTGGCGCGCCTGTACAGCGATGGCGAGTTCCTGAAGAAGCTGCACCAGCAGTTCGAGGGCGACGTTGAGCTGCGCTTCAACCTCGCGCCGCCGCTGCTGAGCAAGCGCGACCCGAACACGGGTCACCTCATCAAGCGCGAGTACGGCCCCTGGATGCTGAAAGCCTTCGGCCTGCTGGCGAAGTTCCGCGGCCTGCGCGGCGGCCCGCTGGATATTTTCGGCTACACCGCAGAGCGCAAGCAGGAGCGCCGCGACATCGCCGACTACGAGGCGTTGCTGGATACCGTTTTGGCCGAAGTGAAGGACGACAACTACGCCGCGGCGCAGGAACTGGCGCGACTGCCGGCCCAGCTGCGCGGCTTCGGCCACGTGAAGGACCGCAACCGCGAACAACTGGCGGTGCGCCGCGACCACCTGCTCGCGCAATTGCGCGGCGAAGTGCAGGCATCGGCGGTGCAGATCGTCGACGCGGCATGAAACCGAATACCAACAACCACACCGAGGATTGGCAATGAGCGTGTTCTCTGCCCCCGCATACGACCGGCACGAACTGGTCTCTTTTTCCAGCGATAACGGCACCGGCCTGCGCGCCATTATCGCCGTGCACGACACGACCCTGGGTCCGGCCGTCGGCGGCTGCCGGATGTATCCCTACGCGGATGAGGACGCGGCCCTGCACGACGTGCTGCGCCTGTCCCGCGGCATGACCTACAAGTCTGCCCTGGCGGGCCTGCCCTTCGGCGGCGGCAAGTCGGTGATCATCGGCGATCCGCAAAAGGACAAGACGCGCGAGCTGCTGCTGGCAATGGGCGATTTTATCGAGGCCCAGGGCGGGCGCTACGTCGCCGCCGAGGACTCGGGTACCGGGGTCGCGGATATTCGCGTGATGGCCGAGCGCACCCGCTGGGTCAGCGGCCTGGAAGAGAACGAGTACGGCGGTGACCCGTCGCCGAGCACTGCCTACGGTGTCTACCTCGCCATGCGTGCGGCGGTGCGCTACCGGCTGGGCGTCGAATCCCTGCACGGGCTGACGGTGTCGATCCAGGGCCTGGGCCACGTCGGCTACTACCTGGCGAAGTTCCTGCGCAACGCGGGTGCAGACGTCTTTGGCGCGGACGTGAACGAGGGCAACCTGCGCCGCGCGGTGGAGGAACTCGGCGTCGTCGCGGTGGATGCCGCCGATATCCTGACTACACAGGTCGATATCTTCGCGCCCTGCGCCATGGGTGCGCTGCTCAATGAGCGCACCATTCCGACACTGCGGGCGGGCATCGTCTGCGGCTCCGCCAACAACCAGCTCGCGACCGCGCACGACGCCGCGGTGCTGCGCGACCACGGTATTCTCTACTGCCCGGATTTCCTGGTGAACGCCGGCGGTATCATCGACGTGCATCACCAGCGCCTGGGCTCATCCTACGACGTGCGCCAGGAACATATCGGGCGTATCGAAGGCAGCCTCAGGGAAGTGCTGCGTCGCGCCGACGAGAGCCATCGTTCCACCGAAGAGATTGCCGAGGCCCTGGCCGAGGAGATCCTGCACAGTGCGCGCACGGCCCGCGCACCGCTCGCAGCGGCGGGTTAAGTGCCGCTTTTCAGGCTGGGCGCCGCGTACTCACCGGGCGCCAGCTTGAGGAAGCGGCGCAGGCCGTAGACACAGGCGTAGAAGGGACCGGTGTCGAGCAGCGCCACGCAGGCCTTGAACAGGTAGTTGGAGCCGATCAGCGTCAGCAGGGTCGGCACGTCCATGTCACCGCGCATGAACGCGGCGCCGAAGGTCACGGAAATCACCGTCAGCGAATCCACCATCTGGCTCAGCAGGGTGCTGAAGTTGTTGCGTATCCACAGGTGCTTGCCCTTGGTGACACGCTTCCAGAAGTGGAACAGCTGCACGTCGCAGTACTGCGCGGCGATATAGGCCAGCATGGAGGCGAACACCGCGCCGGAGGTGGTGGCGTAGATCAGCTGGTAGAGGCCGATGCTGTGTTCCACGGTCTCGCCGTTGGGCAGGTGCACCGGCGCCGCCAGCTGCAGGATCTGCCAGGGCGGCATGCTGCCGCTGGGCACCGAGGGCAGGGTGTCGCCCAGCACCAGCACGCCGATGATGAAGACGTTCAGGCCCAGGCCCACGCTCACCAGGAAGTTTGCCCGCGCCTTGCCGTAGAGCTCGCAGATCAGGTCGGTGCAGAGGAAGGTGAGCGGGTAGGGCAGGGTGCCCACCGCCAGCGCCATCGGCCCCAGCTGCACGAAGCGGGTGATGCCGATGACGTTGAGCAGGGTCATGGCGCACAGGAAGGTGCCGGCGAGCACGAGAAAGACGCGCTCCCGGCGCTCCTGCAGTTCAGGGTGAATGTGTCCGGACAGGGGCTCAAGCTGCTGGATATCTGTCGTCGCCGAAGCGCTACCCGGTTCCGCCTTTTTCGACGAGCCCAACCCCACGATCAGCTCTCCCGCTGGCCGAGGTTGGCGTGTAGCACCGCGCCGTTGATCACCGGGTGGTGGTGCGCCCAGTGGATCAGCTCGGCGATCTCCCGCGGCTCGATCAGCCGGTTGAAGCTGTTCATGGCGGCGATTGCTGCCTCCACCGTCGGGTCCGTGCCGATATGGGTGCGCAGCATCTCGGTGTCGGTAAAGCCCGGGCAGACCAGGGCGGTGTGGATGCCGCTACCCATCAGGTCCTGGCAGGTGGCGCGCATCATGCCGGCCTGCGCGTGCTTGCTGGTCACGTAGCTGAAGGAGCCCGGCACCGCCTTCTCGGACAGTGTCGAGCCGACGTAGATCACGCTGGAGCCCGGCCCCATCAGCGGCAGCAGGCCCTGGTTCAGGCTGTTGACGGCCACCACGTTGGTTTCCAGCACCGCGCGCAGCTTGTCGCTCTCGCAGTCCGCGGCCGAGTCCTTCAGCATCTGGCTGGCGTTGTGTACCAGGGCGACCTGTGGCGAGCCGGCCAGTGCGGCTGCCAGCGTTTCCACTGCCTTGCCCACGGACTCCGGCGAGGCGAGGTCGCAGTGCAGGTTTTCCACGCCGGCCAGCGGACAGGCGCGGCGGGAGAGATTGAACACGCGAAAGCCGGACTCGAGAAAGAGTCCGGCGGTGTCGCGGCCGATGCCGACACTCGCGCCGCTGACGATGGCGAATTTTTCAGACAAACCGTATAGCCCCGATCAGGATGGTGAATTCAATGGCCCCCGGCACGGTTTACCACGGCATCCAGCCGAGTTCCACCCGAACCGAATCGAAACTCGGGTCGAAGCCGTGGCTGGCGTCGATTTCCGTGTGATTTACGCTGCCCTTGATGAACCAGCTGTTGCCGAACTCGTAGCGCAGGCCCGCGCCGATACCGTAGGAAAACGAGGTGTCGTCGTAGGTGTTGTAGTAATTGTTGCAGATGTAGCCCCACCAGGGATCCCACCAGCAACCGGTGACGGGCGGGCCGTTGGAAACATTGGAATCGATGTAGGTCCAGCCGAGGTCCACCCGCAGGTAGGGGGTGAAGGGGCCTTCCAGCATGTTCCAGGTGCCGTTGAAGGCGCCGCTGACGATATCCATCTCGTGATCGACAGAGACCAGTCCGTGCTGGTCGGTGTTGAAGGTCGCCTTGTAGTCCGGGTTCAGCCAGCTGAAATCGAAGCCGGCGGCGAACTGGCTGTTGAAGTTGTAGGCGAGGCCAAAACCCCAGCCCACGGCGCTGTCGATATCCACCGAGGATTGCCTGTTGCCCGAGCTCTCGGTGGAGTCGCTGGCCACCAGTTGCACGGTGGTCTCCCAGCGCTGGGCGCGATCGGGTGCGGCATTGGCCCCGGCAGCGAGCGTGAGTGCCGTGAGACTGGCGAGTAACAGGTAACGCTTGTTTCTGTACATGTGATCGTATCTCCAGGGGGTTCGGCGGCTGCCCGTGCACCGGCCTGTGCCGGTGGCTGCATACTATAGTGAAAGCCTGTGTCCGCCGCCATCCGGCGGGATCGCCTTGCACTTCCCGTGCGTGCGAGCAACAATGCTGGCGACCGAAACCCGGGGCAACCATGACGGATTACACCTGCCTGCACATCGACAAGGAGAGCCACAAGTTCTCCGCCGCGCACTACACGATATTCTCCGCGACCGAGCGCGAGCGCCTGCACGGCCACAACTATTCCGTGGCGGCGCGATTCGTCGCGCCGATGGGGGATAACGGCTTCGCCGCGGATTACAACGTGTACAAGTCGCGTATCGCCCTGCTGTGTGAGGAGCTGGACGAATACATGTTGCTGGCCGGTGAATCACCCCACCAGCGCATCGAGGAAGAGGGCGACTACTACCGCGTTTTTCACGACCGCGACGAGATGCTGTTCCTGCGCAGCGACACCCGCGTGCTGCCCATTCGCAACGCTACCGTCGAGGAATTCTCCCGCTACCTGCTGGCGCGGCTGCTGGAGCTTTCCGCAGGGGACGAGCTGAAGGAAGTGGAGGTCAGCGTGGCATCGGGTCCCGGTCAGCGCGCGAGCGCACAGTGGCGCAGTCCCTGAGGTCGATCTATCCTGCATGACGGCCGCATTGCCGGTCGCTCACATGAGGATTCGCGACGATGGGTATGAGCAAGAAGCTTGGCGCCGAGTTCATCGGTACCTTCTGGCTGGTATTGGGCGGTTGCGGTAGTGCGGTACTGGCCGCGGGTTTCCCCGGACTGGGGATCGGTTTTCTCGGTGTGGCGCTGGCCTTCGGCCTCACCGTTCTCACCATGGCCTTCGCCATCGGGCACATCTCCGGCTGTCACCTGAATCCCGCGGTCTCCGTGGGCCTGGTGGTCGGCGGGCGTTTCCCGGCCTCCGAACTGCTCCCCTATATCGTCGCCCAGGTGCTCGGCGGTATCGCGGCGGGCGCGGTACTCTACGTGATCGCCAGCGGCCAGCCCGGCTTCGAGACCGGCGGATTCGCGTCCAATGGCTACGGCGAGCACTCCCCCGGCGGTTACCCCCTGCTGTCCGCACTGGTGTGCGAAGTGGTGATGACCTTTATGTTCCTGGTGGTGATACAGGGTGCGACGGACCCGCGCGCGCCCGTCGGCCTCGCGCCGATCGCGATCGGCCTGTGCCTGACGCTGATACACCTGGTCAGCATCCCGGTCACCAACACCTCGGTGAACCCGGCGCGCAGCACCGGGGTCGCCCTGTTCGAGGGTGGCTGGGCGATCCAGCAGCTGTGGCTGTTCTGGGTGGCGCCGATCGTCGGGGCCGCGCTGTCCGGCCTGTTCTACCGCTGGCTGGGCAGAGAGGACTGAGATCCAACCAGCTTCATTAGACGTAAAACTAAATGAGAATACTTTACATTTAGTTTTACTATATCTAGACTCTCCCTGACTGCGAGGCTCCGGGGCCACTGTGATGTGGGCCCGGGATTTCGACACACCGCATGACCAGGGGGAAATAGTCTTGAAATCTACTGCCAGGTGGGCCTGTACCGCCGCACTCGCGGTTTCCATGCCGCTGCACGCTGACGAGAATCTGTTCGGTTACATCAAGGGCGCCGAAACGCTGCCCGAAGATACCTGGGAGGCCTACCAGATCTTCACCGAACGGGCCGACAAGGGCGTGGGCAAATACCGCGCGATCGACAGCCTCACCGAACTGGAATACGGCGTCACCAGCAAGTTCACAGTGAACGGGGCGATCCGCCTGCTGACACTGGATACAGAAGATATTCTGGTCGACGCCTACATCCCCGAAGACCGCGACATGAGCTGGAAATTCAGCGGTGTCGAGCTCGGCGCGAAGTACAACTTCCTCAGCCCCGCCCTGGACGACTTTGGCCTGTCGGGCTACTGGGAACTGGATTACGGCACGGTCGACAAGCACTCAGGGCAGGACAAGAAGACCGTCTCCTTCGCCTCGGTGCTGGCGGCGCAGAAATACTACCTGGAAGGGCAGCTCATCTGGGCGGGCAATCTCGGCTTCGAGGGCACCTACGCCAAGCGTGACGAAATCAGGAACCTGCCAGAGGGCTTCGAGTGGCCCACTGATCCGGAGATGGAACTGGAACTGTCGGCGGGCACGGGCCTGACCTACCGTTTTGCACCGGGCTGGTTCGTCGGCGCGGAAGCCCTGTACGAAACCGAATTCGAAACCGAGGTAGGGCAGGAGCGCTGGTCGTTCTTCGCTGGCCCGACCCTGCACTACGCTTCGTCGAAGTGGTGGGCGACCCTGACCTGGTTCGAGCAGATCAGGGGCGGCGGCGAGCTGATCCAGGAGGATGACGACCTGCACCTGATCGAAAAGACCGAGTACGAGGTACGCCTGAAGCTCGGTTACAACTTCTGACAGCAAGGAGGGTCGCCGCATGCAGCGCAATCTCGCCCTGGGGGCATTGCTGGTTCCCGTGTCCGCATACGTCATGCCGACGTACGCGGTTGAATACCTGACCGTCGCCCAGGCGCAACAGGCGTTGTTTCCGCAGGCGACGGCGTTCCAGCCACACCCGCTGGCGTTCAGCGACGCGCAGCGCAAAGCGATCAAGTCCAGTGCCGGCACCCGCCAGCGCAGCGAGATCCAGCAGGTGTGGCGCGCCGAACGCGATGGCGAGTTGCTGGGCTGGGTGTTCGTCGACGACGTCATCGGCAAGCACGAATTCATCACCTACGCGACGGCGCTGTCGCCGCAGGGCGCAGTGCTGGGTGTGGAGATCATGAGCTACAGGGAAACCCACGGCGACGAAGTGCGCGAGGCGCAGTGGCGGCAGCAGTTCGTCGGCAAGACACTGGATGACAAACTGCGCCTGGGCAAGGACATCGACAACATCAGCGGCGCGACCCTGTCCTGCCGCAACGTGACCGATGGTGTGAAACGCCTGCTGGTACAGTGGGACCTGTTCCTGCGCGATGGCTGAAGCCGGCGCGCCGCTCTACCGGCGCATGCGCCCGCAACTCGGCACCTTTGTCGAGATAAGCGCCTGTGGCGCCGGCGCGGAAGCCGCCGTCGCGGCGGCCTTCGCCAGCATTGCCGAAGTAGAGCGTGCGCTGAGTTTCCAGCGCGCGGACAGCGAGCTGTCGCTGCTCAATGCCAACCCGGGGCGATGGTGCACGCTGTCGCCGGTGGCGCTGCGGGTGTTACGCCTGGCGCGGGCGATGACCCGCGCCAGTGAAGAGTATTTCAACTGCACGGTCGGCGGTGAACTGGTCGCCCGCGGCGCACTGCCGGATCACGGCGGCGAATACCTGCGCTGCGGTGCCGCCGCAGATATCGACCTCGACCACTACCGCGCCCGCCTGCGCCGTCCCGTGCGCGTCACCCTCGACGGCATTGCCAAGGGTTATGCCGTCGATCTCGCCGTCGCCGCACTCAAGCGCGGCAAACTGGGCTACGGCTGGGTCAATGCGGGTGGCGACCTGCGGGTGTTCGGTGACTGCAGGCTGCCGGTCTCGCGGCGCGACCCCGCAGGGGCACTGGTTCCGCTGGGCGAACTGCGCGAAGCCGCCATGGCGACATCGCAGCGCGGGGACGCCGGGGAGCTGGCGGGGCTGGTGGTGGACCCGCGCGGCGGGCAGTGGGGCGGTGCGGCGGTATTCAGTATCATTTCGCGTTTCGCCTGGCGGGCGGATGCGCTCACCAAGGTCGCGGCGGTCGCGCCAGCTGCGCAGCGCGCATCACTGGTCAACCGCCTGGGAGGCTACCTGGTCGAGGGCGAACCCGGAGATAGGACCCATGCATAGATTCGCGGGATATCCGCGCCTGTTTTACCCCGCACTCGCGCTGGCGTTCCTCGCCCTGGTCGCCAGCGGCGTACTGTTGCTGCCCCGCATGATGACCATGAGGATGGACTGGGACACACCTTTCGACGTCGCCGGCAGTGTGCGCCTGGCCAGCGCCGCGGTGCACTGCGGTGTGGGGTTCATCGCGCTGTTCCTACTGGGCCAGCTGGCCTCCCTGCACATACGCTCCGGCTGGCGCCGGCGCCAGAATCGGGCGAGCGGCGTACTGCTGGTCAGCCTGTTTGTGCTGCTCACCCTGACGGCGGTGGGGGTGTACTACTTCGGCGATGAGGACTTCAGCCGGTGGTCGAGCCTGCTCCACAGCGGCGCCGGTTTGCTGCTGGTTGCCGTTGTGCTCTGGCACGCGGTGTCCGGCCATCGCATCTACAATCGCCGCTACTATCGCCATACCCTGCCGCGCCGCCCGCAGGGGCGCAGAGCCGATCCCTCGATGGCCGCCGCGGAGCAGGAACTGCTGCGCGGCGGCTGAACTCAGGCTGCGATGCCGGAGTGCCGCAGCAGCGGCTCGATAGCGGGTTCCCGCCCGCGGAAGGCGACGAAGGTTTCCATCGGCTCGCGAGAGCCGCCCACCGCCAGCACCTCGCGCCGGAAGGCCTCGCCGGTATCCGGGTTGAAGATGCCTTCCTCCTCGAAGCGTGAATAGGCGTCCGCCGACAGCACCTCCGCCCACTTGTAGCTGTAGTAGCCCGCCGCGTAACCGCCGGCGAAGATATGCGAGAAGCCGTGCTGGAAGCGGTTGAACGCGGGCACGGGGACGACGCTGACCTGCGCGCGGACCGAATCCAGCAGCGCCTGCACGTCCGCGGCGTCGCCGCCGTTCCAGCGCATGTGCAGCAGGAAGTCGAACAGGGCGAACTCCAGCTGGCGCGCCATCTTCATCGCCGACTGGAAGTTGCGCGCCGCCAGCATGCGCTCCAGCAGGTCTGCCGGCAGGGGTTCGCCGGTCTCGTAGTGCCCGGAGATAAACGCCAGCGCCTCGCTCTCCCAGCACCAGTTCTCGAGGAACTGGCTGGGCAGTTCCACCGCGTCCCAGGCCACGCCGTTGATGCCGGAGACGGCTGCCACGGTCTGCTCGGTGAGCATGTGGTGCAGGCCGTGGCCGAATTCGTGGAACAGGGTGGTCAGCTCGTTGTGGGTGAGCAGCGCCGGCTGGTCGCCCACCGGTGGGTTGAAGTTGCACACCAGGTAGGCCACCGGCAGCTGCAGGCCGTCAGCGTTGATGCGCCGCACGCGGCAGTCGTCCATCCAGGCCCCGCCGCGCTTCTTGGCGCGGGCGTAGAGGTCCAGGTAGAAGCGCGCGATCACCTCGCCGTCGCGCAGTACGTTGAACAGGCGTGCCTCGGGGTGATAGTTATCGAAGTCGGTGACTTCCTCCACCGTGACGCCGTAGAGGCGGTGCACCACCTCGAACAGCCCGGGCAGTACGCGGCTCACCGGCAGGTAGGGCCGCACGTCTTCCTGGGATACCGCGTAGCGTTGCTGCTGCAGCTTCTCGCTGTAGAAGCCCACGTCCCAGGCCTCGAGTTTTTCCACGCCGTATTCCTCGCGGGCAAAGGCCTCGAGGTCGGCGAATTCGGCCTTTGCCTGCGGGTGGGATTTCGCCGCGAGCTGTTCCAGGAACTCGACCACCTGCTCCGGGGTGTCGGCCATCTTTGTGGCCAGTGACAGTTGTGCGTAGTTGGCAAAGCCCAGCAGTCGGGCCAGCTCGCGGCGCAGGTCCAGTGTCTCCACGATGCACTCGGAGTTGTCCCACTTGCCGGCGTCCGGGCCCAGCTCCGAGGCGCGGGTGCTGTTGGCCTCGTAGACTTCGCGGCGCAGTTCGGCGTTCTCGCAGTAGGTGAGCACCGGGAAGTAGGAGGGGAACTCCAGGTTGATCAGGTAGCCTTCCACGCCGGCGCGCTCGGCGGCCTGGCGGGCGGCGGCAAGGGCGGTGGGCGGCAGCCCGGCGAGTTCTTCCTCGCTGACCTGCTTCGACCAGGCGTTGGTGGCATCCAGCACGTTCTCGCCGAACTTGCTGCCGAGTTCGGACAGCCGCGTGCGCAGTTCGCCGTAGCGCTGCTTCTGCTCGGGCGGCAGGGCGACACCGGCCAGGCGGAAGTCGCGCAATGCGTGATCCAGCGCCTTGTGCTGTGCCGGGGTGAGCCCGGCGTCCGGAGCTTCTGCAATCTGTTGGTAGGCGCGATACAGGCCCTCGTGCTGGCCCATCCAGGTGCCGTAGGCGGAGAGCAGCGGCAGGCAGGCGTTGTAGGCTTCGCGCAGCGCGTCGCTGTTGCACACGCTGTTCAGGTGGGAGACCGGCGAAAAGGCCTTGCCGAGCTCGTCGTCGAGCTGCTCGATGGGTGCTACCAGCCCGGACCAGCTGTAGTTGGCCTCGTCTGCCAGCAGCGACTCGATCGCCGCCTTGTTGCGCTCGATCAGCTCGCGAATTGCGGGTTCGACATGGGCCGGCTCGATGGCGGAAAAGAGCGGCAGTTCACTGGGCTGCAGCAGCGGGTTGGACATGTTGTGTACCTAGAGGAAAACGAATGCGGATTTTAACGCAGACGGGTCGGTTTCACAGCGTACCTTCGTCGAGTTCCCAGGCCGCCACCGGGTCGTAGACCACCCCGCGGCGGCCCTGGCGCGACTCCATCAGGAAGAACTCGCGGTAGGGCAGGGTGAACTCCGGCGCGGCGGCGGGGGCCGGTGGTGCCGCAGTGCAGCTGCGGAACAGGGTGATGTGTGGCTGGAAGCGGTCGCGCCGGCGCTGGCCGCCCTGCACGGCGCCCAGGCCACCCAGCTTGCGGGCGAGTTCCCCCAGCGGGTCCGGCCACTGGCGCGGCCCCAGCCAGTAGATGCCGGGGCGGTCCCAGTAGCCGACCTGGTCCAGCGTCAGGCGACCGCCGGCGGGGCGGCGCGCGGAAAGCGCTGCATCGACGTCGCGGCAAAGTGCGTCCAGCGCCGGTTCGTCCAGTTCGCCGAGGAAGGCGAGGGTGATGTGGAAGTTGGCCGGCGGAACCGGGCGGCCGGGCCGGGCGAAGCTGCGGTCACGCCAGCTGCTGATCTCCATGGCCAGCGCCGCGGGCAGTTCCAGGGCGAAGAACAGGCGCATTACTCGCCACCGCTGGGCCTTTTACCGCGAGGCTTTGCACCAGGAGCTTTGGTCAACGGCGCGAAACCGTCGCTGGAAACGTTCGCGCGGCGACGGCGCCCCTTGTTCTTCTGGTCGCGGGCGCGCACTTTCTTTTTCGCCGCGGCGGATTTGTCGGTTTTTTTCTTCTTGCTGCCCATCGCCTTGCCCGAGGACTTCACCCGCTTCGGACCCTGGTAGCGGGCCTTCAGGCCCTCGATTGTGGAAGGCTCCATCTCCAGCTGCAGGTAGCGCTGGATGCTGATCATCGGGTTCCAGTCGCGCGGGGAGACCAGGGAGACTGCGAGCCCCTGCGCACCGGCGCGACCGGTGCGGCCCACCCGGTGCAGGTAGTCGTCACCGCTGCGCGGCAGGTCGTAGTTGATCACCAGGTCGATGTCGGCGATATCCAGGCCGCGGGCGGCGAGGTCCGAGGCGCAGACCACCTCGATCTGCCCGCCGCGCAGTCGGGCGACCACCGCCTTGCGCTCCTCGGTGGTGAGTTCGCCGTGCAGGCTGCCACTGCGCAGCCCCTGCGATGCCAGCAGCTGCGCCAGGCGCGCGGCGGTGCTGCGCTGGTTGGCGAACACCAGGGCGCGCCGCGATTGCTCGCGCCGCAGCAGGGCCGGCAACAGCGCATCCTTGTGTTCCGGCGAATCCGCCAGGATACGCTGGTGGCGGATGCCTTCGGCGGTGCTGCGCGGCGGGTCGATGGCGACGGTTTCCGGGTCGTGCAGCAGGGTGTCTGCGATAGTGCCCAGCCCGGCGTGGTTGAGCGTGGCGGAGAGCAGGATGACCTGCCGCATGGGCGGGCAGAATGCCGCGACCTTGAGCACCTCCTCGCGAAAGCCCATGTCCAGCATGCGATCGGCTTCGTCCAGTACCAGCGTGCGCAGCGACGCCAGGTCGGCGCTGCCTTTCTCGCAGTGCTCCAGCAGTCGCCCGGGGGTGGCGACGATGATCTCCGGGTTCTTGCGCAGCAGCGACTTCTGGTATTTGAAGTCGGCGCCACCGGTGATCGCCTGCGCGTTGAGCGCGGTTTTCGCCGCCAGTTGCCGGCAGTTCGCCAGCACCTGACGCGCAAGTTCGCGGGTGGGGACCAGCACCACCACCATGGCGCCCGCGTCCCGGGCCGGCGGATCGGCGAGCAGCCGCTGCAGGCAGGGAATCAGGTAGGCCAGGGTCTTGCCCGAGCCGGTCTGGGCGCTGACCCGCAGGTCGGCGCCGCGCAGGGCGGCGGGTACTACCTGTGCCTGTACCGGCGTGGCCTCCTCGAGTTCCAGCGCATCCAGGCCCAGGCGCAGGCTGCGGTCCAGCTCGATGTCGTCTAACACGGGGTGCCCGCGGTGGCGTGGTTGTGGTTCAACTGACGGTGGCCTGTACGGTTTCGTTGTCGGAGAAGAAATCGGCGAACAGCGCCGAGCTCAGGTAGCGCTCGCCGGAGTCCGGCAGGATCGCGACGATCATCTTGCCGGCATTTTCCTCGCGCTGGGACAACCGGAGGGCGACGGCCATGGCCGCGCCCGATGAGATGCCGGCGAGTATACCCTCCTTCTCCATGAGCAGGTGAGCGTATTCCATGGCTTCCTCGCTGGAGACCCGCTCGACCACGTCGACCATGGCGAGGTCGAGGTTTTTCGGCAGGATGCCGGCGCCGATGCCCTGGATCTTGTGCGGGCCGTGGGTGGGCTCCTCGCCCGCCTTGGCCGCGGTGATCACGGTGGTGCTGTCCGGCTCTACCGCCACGGTGGTGATGGCCTTGCCTTTTACGTTCTTGATATAGCGCGATATGCCGGTCAGTGTGCCGCCGGTACCGACGCCGCTGACCAGGATGTCGATACCACCGTCGGTGTCGTCCCAGATTTCCGGGCCGGTGGTGCACTCGTGGATGGCCGGGTTGGCCGGATTCTCGAACTGGTGGGGGCCCCAGTATTTACCCGGCTCCGAGGCAATGATTTCCTCGGCTTTGGCGATGGCGGCGGGAATGCCCTTGGCGCCGTCGGTCAGCACCACCTCGGCGCCCAGTGCCTTCATCAGCATTCGCCGCTCCAGGCTCATGGTGTTGGGCATGGTGAGGATGCAGCCGTAGCCCTTGGCGGCGGCCACAAAGGCCAGGGCGATGCCGGTGTTGCCGCTGGTCGGCTCGACGATGGTCATACCGGGGCGCAGGCTGCCGTCGCGCTCCGCGGCCTCGACCATGCTGGCACCGATGCGGCACTTGACCGAGTTCGCCGGGTTGCGGCTCTCCAGCTTGGCATAAACCTGCCCGGAGGCGATGTGGTTGATTTTGACCAGGGGGGTGCCGCCGATGGTGCTGGCGTTGTTTTCGTATATTTTGCCCACGGTGAAATCCTCGTAAGTGTCCGGTTCGACTGGAAAATTGCAGGACTAGCCTAGTCTTTCACCCGGCCCCTGTCCACGCGCGGGTGCGGGCGGGAAAATAATTTGCAGTGCGCTGGAACTTCCTTGATGGGGGCCAGTCATATTCCGCGACAATGGTGTCGGGTACTTGCTACCCACCCTTGGAGACATCGCACCGTTGTCACCTGAGAATCCAGGTTCCTACTCTGTGAGTCTCACTGGTGTTTAGTGTGGATTTCGGCCCCTTTCGGGGCCGTTTTTTTTTGCCCGCGTTTTTTGTAGGAGCCCGCTACGCAGGCGATCGGCCTTTCGTAGGAGCCTGTTATACAGGCGATCGCGGTGTTTGTAGGAGCGCGCTGCGCGCGATCGCCTGTATAACAGGCTCCTACGGTTGGGCGGTTGCAGCCTTGAGGGTTTCCGCGGTCTGCGGGCCCGTCAGCGTGGCCGCCAGTTTGCCCTGGGGGTCCAGCACCAGCGTCGTCGGCAGCACCTGCGGGCGCGGCTGGCCGAGCTGGCCGGAGGGGTCTGTCACAAGCAGGGGGAAAGCGATTCCCAGTTTCCGGGCCTGCGCCGCGAGTTCCTCGCCGCCGGCCTGGTCGTAGTTCACGCCCAGTACCGCCACCTGCGGGTGCGCGGCGTCGAAGGCGTTGAGCTCCGGTATTTCCTCGATGCAGGGTTTGCACCAGGTTGCCCAGTAGTTGATCACCACCCAGCGGCCGCTGTAGTCGTCGGCGTCGAAGCTGGCGATTTGCCCGTCCGCGGGTGATTTCGCGCCGCAGGCCGCCAGCAGCGCGCAGGCCAGCAGCAATCCCGCCAGCCTCACGAGGTAAACAGCTCCGCCAGGTTGGTACCCAGCAGTTCCCGCTGCTGCCCGCGCTGTTCGCGCAACAGCTGGTAGGCACGCTCCTGCCAGTCCATCGGGGCCGAGGTCTGTTCGCTTTCCATGGGTTGTTCGTCGTTGATCCATTCTTTCAGCTGCCAGAAGTAAACAGTGTGCAAATCGCGGGAGAGCAGGTAGTGGCCGCGGTCGCTCTGGGCGATGATCCGCTGCTCCATCAGGGTGTCCCGCACGCTCCGCCAGGTCTCGCTGTCCAGCCCGCGGGTGACCGCGTGGCGGCCGTTGAGCAACTCTATTTCGCGGACCGTCTGCCCGGATTTCTGCTTTTCCCAGAACAGGTAGAGGACATCCAGCGCCTTCAGCAGCGCGGGGCGCCGGGCCTGTTCTTCATCCTGGTAGGCGGAAAGGCTGTGCACCAGGATGCCGCCCATCAGCACGATATTCCACGACAGGTAGATCCACAGCAGGAACAGCGGTACCGCGGCGAAGGCGCCGTAGATGAAGGTGTAACTGGAACCCACCACCAGCAGGGTGAACGCCCCCCGGGCGATGTGGAAGGCCACGGCGGCCACCAGGCCTCCCACCACCGCGTGCTTGAAGGGCACGCGGCAGTTGGGGACTGCCACGTAGAGCAGGGTGAATGCCCCCATGCTCAGCAGGATGGGGCTGAGGCCCAGCAGGAAGGCCTTGGCGCCGAAAATATCGTAATCGTCCAGCGCGCCGGCGAAGGAACTGAGGTAGGTGCTGATTCCCAGTGCCAGGCCCAGCGCCACCGGGGCCAGGCTGAGCACCGCCCAATAGAGCAGGAAGCTGGAGATGGGGCTGCGGTTCTCCCGCGAGCGCCAGATCTGGTTGAAGGCCTTTTCGATGTTGCGCAGCATCAGCACCGCGGTGACCACCAGGAACAGGATGCCGGGGCCGGTGAGGCTCTTCGCCTGGCGGGAGAAGTCGCTGAGGTAGTTCTGCACATCGGAGCTGGTGTCCGGCATCAGGTGCTCGAACAGCAGCGACTGCATCTGGTCCTCGAGACCCTGGAAGGTGGGAATGGCCGAGGCCATGGTGTAGAGCACCGTGAGCAGCGGCACCATGGCGAACAGGCTCATATAGGTCAGGGCGGCTGCGTTTTCCATGCAGCGGTCGGCGCTGAAGCGGGAAAACAGGTAGCTGATGCGCCGCCGGGCTCCCTTCAGTAGTAGTCTGAATTCCTCCATGGCCGGCATTATGGCATGAATGGTCACGCCGCGGCACAGCCCTTGGTATACTCTCGCGCTGTCTGAATATACGTACCGGAGTTGCCCATGAGCGAATACGTCCTCTACCACAATCCACGCTGTTCCAAGTCGCGCGCCACCCTGGCGCTGCTGCAGGAGCACGGCGTCGAGCCGGAGATCGTGCTGTACCTGGAGACTCCCCCGGGCGCCGCTGAATTGCGCGAACTGCTGGGCAAGCTGGAGCTGCGTGCGGACCAGCTGGTGCGTCGCGGCGAGGATGCGTACAAGGAGCGCGGCCTGGGCAAGGATTCCACCGAGGACGAGCTGGTCGCCGCGATGGCTGCCGAGCCCAAGCTCATCGAGCGCCCTATCCTGGTCTGCGGTGATCGCGCCGTGCTCGGTCGTCCGCCGGAAAACGCGCTGCAGCTGATCGACTGATGCCAGCCCCCTACGTCCTCGTCCTGTACTACTCGCGCCACGGCGCCACCGCCGAGATGGCGCGGCAGGTCGCGCGCGGTGTGGAACAGGTCGAGGGCATGTCGGCGCGCCTGCGCACGGTGCCGGCGGTATCGGCGGAGTGCGAGGCGACCGGTGATGACATACCCGCCGAGGGTCCGTTGTACTGCGAGCAGGACGACCTGCGCGACTGCGCCGGGCTGGTGCTGGGCAGCCCGACCCGTTTCGGCAACATGGCGGCGCCGATGAAGTACTTCATCGACCAGAGTTCCGGCCTGTGGCTGTCGGGTGCGATGATCGACAAGCCCGCCGCGGTATTCACCTCTACCTCCAGCCTGCACGGCGGGCAGGAGACGACACTGTTGAGCATGATGCTGCCGCTGCTGCACCACGGCATGCTGCTGGTGGGGCTGCCCTACAGCGAACCGGGCCTGATGAGCTCGACCTCCGGCGGCACACCCTACGGCGCCTCGCACTGGGCCGGCCCGGACAACGATCGCCAGGTGGACGAGCGCGAGGCGGCCCTGTGCCGCGCCCTCGGCAAGCGCGTCGCCCGTTTCGCCAGCCGGGGCGCTGCGTGAGCCTCGCTGCCCCCGCCCGCGCGGTTGCCTGGGGAAGTTACCTCGTGCTTTGCTTGCAGCAGGCGCTGGAAGCCTGGATGACCGCGGCGCCCTGGGTTGTCTGGGTGGGATTGCTGGCGCCGCTGCTGCTTTTCCTGCCGGGCCTGCTGCGCGACAATCTGCGCAGCTATATCTGGCTGTGCTTCGTGAGCCTGCTGTATTTCATGCGCCTGGTCGTGGCACTGTTCGCCGATGCCGGCGATGTGCTTGCCATTGTCGGCATGGTCGCGGTGGTCAGCCTGTTTTGCAGCGCGATGTTTTACGTGCGCTGGCGCGCGCGGGAATTGCGCGGCGCCGGCGAGGGGCCGGCCGTGGAGCCAGCACTGGAGAAGGTCAATGAGTAACCCGTCACCGATTCGCCGCTTTTTCTCTGGATTGTGGAGGGCGATCACCTGGCTGCGGCTGGCCTTGTCCAACCTTCTGTTCCTCGTGCTCCTGCTCTTACTGTATTTCGTATTCGTCGGCCGCGCGCCGGAGCCGCTGCCGGACAAGGCGGCGCTGCTGCTCAACCCCGCCGGCGTGGTGGTCGACCAGAAATCCCCGGTGGACCCGATGGCGGCGCTGCTGGGCCAGGACGACCCGGCGTCGCACGAGGTGCTGCTGCGCGACATCATCGAGGCGATCGACAAGGCCCGCGACGACGACAGCATCGACGCGCTGGTGATGGAGCTGGACCAGCTTATGTATGTCGGCATCAGCCGCACCGGCGAGATCAGCCGTGCGCTGGAGGCGTTCCGCGCTACCGGCAAGCCGATCATCGCCGTCGGCGATTATTTCACCCAGGACCAGTACCTGCTCGCCAGCTACGCCGACGAGGTGATCATGCACCCGATGGGCGCGGTGGGGCTGGAGGGCTTCGGCCTTTACCAGAACTACTTCGCCGACGCCCTGGACAAGCTCTCGGTCACCATGCACGTGTTCCGCGCCGGCAAGCACAAATCCGCGGTGGAGCCTTTCCTGCGCAACGATATGTCCCCCGGCGAGAAGGACATCAGCCGTGCCTGGCTGGACGACCTCTGGGGCAATTACACCGCGACGGTCGAGAAAAACCGTCACCTGGACGTGGGCGCGGTAGACCAGTACATCGAGGGCATGTCGAAGCGGCTGACCTCCGGCAACGGCGACCAGGCGGATGACGCGATGAAACTGGGGCTGGTGGACAAGCTGATGTCGCGCATCGAGAGCAACGACTACCTCTCCGACGTGGTCGGCGCGCAGGACGAGGACGGCCTCTACGAGGCAGTAACTTTCCAGGAATACCTGTGGCACAAGCACGCCACGGACCTGCGCCAGTCGCGGGACCCGCGCATCGCGGTGATTACCGCCGAGGGTAACATGCTGCCCGGCGACCAGCCCCCGGGCACCATCGGCGGGGACAGCCTGAGCTGGCTGATCGGCGACGCCATGGCGGACGAGGGCGTCAAGGCCATCGTACTGCGCGTCAACTCCGGTGGCGGCAGTGTCTTCGCGGCCGAGGTGATCCGCAACCAGATAGCCGCCGCCCGCGAGGCGGGGCTGCCAGTGGTGGTATCCATGGGGGCCATGGCCGCATCCGGCGGTTACTACATCGCCGCCGGCGCCGACCAGATCTGGGCGACGCCGTCCACCATCACCGGCAGCATTGGCGTGTTCGCCGCCTTCCCCACGGTGGAGAAGCTGCTGCAGCGGGTGGGTGTGCACACCGACGGGGTCGGCACCACCAGCCTCGCGGGGTCACTGCGCCTGGATCGCGAACTCAACCCGGACGTCGAGGCGGCGTTGCAGGCCGGTGTCGGCCACGCCTATTCGGTGTTCCGCAAGGTAGTCGCGGATGGTCGCCACATGAGTATTGCCCAGGTGGATGCCATCGCCGAGGGCCGGGTGTGGAGCGCAGAGGATGCGAAGCAGGTCGGCCTGGTCGATTCCCTGGGCGACCTGCAGGACGCCGTCGACGCGGCGGCAAAGCTCGCCGGGATCGATAAGTACCAGGTGGATTACTTCGACGAGAGCCTGACGCCCACGCAGGTGTTGTTGCAGCAACTGGCCGAGCGCGCCGGCGCCGCCCTGGGCTGGTTGGGTGCGGGCCACGCCGACAGGGTGAGCGCGCTGGTGACACTGGCGCAGCCCTTCAACGACGCGGCCGCCCTGGTGGCCAGCCTGCAGGACCCGCGCCACCTGTACATGCGCTGCCTGCCCTGCACTGCATTTCCGTAGGCGCAGACCCCCGCCGTTGTCAGGCGGCGGGCTTGTCCAGGTGCACATCCATCTGCGGGTAGGGGATGGAGATGCCAGCCTCGTCGAACTTCAGCTTGACCGCAGCGGTGGTATCCCACAGTACAGCCCAGTAGTCCGGGGCGTTTACCCAGGGGCGCACGATGAAGTTGACGCTGGAGTCGGCCAGTTCGCTGAGCGCCACAACCGGTGCGGGCTCGGCGAGGATGCGCTCGTCCGCGGCGACGATTTCTTCCAGCAGCGCCTTGGCCTTGCGGATGTCGTCGTCGTAGGAGATGCCGAACACCATGTCCACGCGGCGGGTCGGCCGGGCGGAGAAGTTGGTGATATTGCTGCCGAGAATGGCGCCGTTGGGCACGATGACTTCCTTGTTGTCCGGCGTGGTCATGGTAGTGGTGAAGATGCTGATCTTCTCGACCACACCCATGGCGCCGCCGGCCTCGACGAAGTCACCCTTGGTGAAGGGGCGGAACACGATCAGCATGACACCCGCGGCGAAGTTGCCCAGCGAGCTCTGCAGCGACAGGCCGACCGCCAGCCCGGCGGCGCCGAGCAGGGCGACCAGCGAGTTGGTATTGATGCCCAGCTGACTGAGGGCGGCGATGACGACGAACAGCAGCAGGACCCAGCGCAGGATGGAGCAGAGGAACTTCACCAGTATCTCGTCCATCTCGCGGCTGGCCATGAATTTCTCGACGAAGTTGACGATCATCTTGACCACGATGCGGCCGATGTAGAAGATCGCCACTGCCAGCGCGATTTTGATTATCCAGGGCAAAACAAGGGTGTCCCACATATTACTTGCGTCCATAGTCAGTACCGGGTTGCGGTGATAGGAAAGGGGTTTGGCAAAGTATAGAACAGGGGTCTCGCATTTCAACAAGGCGGCGAAAACCATGTTTTCCCCGTGGTTTTTCGACAGGCGGTCCTGTTGAGGCGGTACACTACCGGCGCTGGATCGAGCAGACTCCGGGATCGACGGATAGCAGAACCATAATGAAATACAGGGCGACAAATGACTGACGGCATCGGACGCCGCCAACTGCTCGCAGCCGCGGGCGGGCTGGCCGCGCTGGCCGCCGCGAGCGCACCGCTGCGCGCCAATGCGCAGGACTGGGACCTCAGCGCCGACGTGGTGGTGGTGGGCGCCGGCGCTGCGGGCGCCTGTGCCGCGATCGAGGCCGCGACGGCCGGCGCCAGTGTGCTGTTGCTGGAATCCCTCGCCGAACCCGGCGGGGCATCGGGCCTGTGCGGCGGTGTGGTCTACGCAGGCGGCGGCACAGCGCTACAGCGTGCGCTCGGTGTCGAGGACAGTACCGACGCCATGATCAAGTTTCTTTCCCGCGCCGGCGGGCCCAATCCGCCGCTGGAAAAAATCCGCCTGTATTGTGAGCAGAGCCCCGCGCACTTCGACTGGCTGGTTTCCCAGGGTATTCCCTACAGCCAGCGCCTCAGCGGGGGCCGCGGCTTGCCCGCCGGCGACGAGTCGCTGTTCTACAGCGGTGCCGAGAGGGACTGGCCCGCCTCTGAAGTGGCGGCGCCAGCGCCGCGCGGGCATGTCCCGGGCGTGCCGGGTACCACCGGCGGCGCGGTCCTGATGCAGCACCTGCTGAAGCGTGCCGCCGCGCTGGGCGTCCGCTTGCGCACCGGAGTGCGCGCCGAGCGCCTGGTGCTGGAAGGCAATGGCAAGGTAGCCGGCGTCGCGGTGAGCAGCGCGCGCGGCCTGTTGCATGTGCGTGCCCTGCGCGCGGTGGTCCTCACCAGCGGCGGGTTCATCCAGCAGCGCGACATGGTGCGGCAGTACGCCCCGCGGCTCTACGACTGCGCGACACCCTGGGGTGGTGCCGGCGAACTCGGCACCGGCATCTGCATGGGCATTGCGGCCGGGGCCGCCGCGCTGCGCATGGACGAGGGCTTTGCCAGCACACTGCTGGATGCCTCCGGCGGCGCGCTCGGCGGGCTGCTGGTAAACGCCTGGGGGCAGCGTTTCATTGCCGAGGATGCCTGGGCCGGCTCCATCGGCCACGCGATCACTTACGAACAGCGCGGCCGCGCCTGGCTGGTCACCGATGCCGCCGGCGCGCTGCCGGAGAACCAGGCGGATTTTCCGCTGGCCGCGAAGGGCAGTACCATCGGCGCCATCGAGCAGGCGCTGGACCTGCCGCGCGGGGCGCTGCAACAGAGTGTGGCCTATTACAACCGCTATGCGGGGCGCGGCGAAGACCCGCAGTTTCGCAAGTCCGCTGCCTACCTGCGCCCGCTGCAGGGGCCGCCCTACCGCGCCTGGGCGGTGAGCGGGGACCGGGCGTTCTTTCCGGCCTTCACGCTCGGCGGCCTCGCCACCTCGATTCGCTGCGAAGTACTGGACGGCTTCGGCGCGGCGATTCCCGGCCTGTTCGCGGCGGGGCGCAATGCCGCCGGCTTGCCAACGGCTCCCTTCCTCGCCAGCGGATTGTCGCTGGGTGACGCCACCTTCTTCGGACGCCGCGCCGGGCGCGCGGCGGCGGGGGTCCTGTGATTCCCGGCCTGCGCGCTGCCGCGCACGGATGCGGCCTGGCGCTCGCCCTGCTGGCCGCGCCGCTGTCGGCGGATGAACTCGCCCATCGCCTCGACCTGGCCGAGCCCGACCGCGGCCGCGTGGTTTTCGGCCCCTGCCGCATCTGCCACTCGCTCGATCCAGCCCGGCCGACCGGCCTCGGGCCCAACCTCGCCGGCATCTTCGGCAGGGTCGTCGGTTCGCAGGCGGATTTTCCCGCGTACTCCGCCACCTTCCGCGACGCGCAATTCGTGTGGACACCAAAGCTGATGTACAACTGGCTCGCAGACCCGATGCGCTTCTACCCGGGCTCGAGCATGATGAGCCTGGGTGTGCCCGACCCGCAGGACCGCGCCGACCTCATCGCCTGGTTGATGCAGGTGGCAGTGGAGCGCAAGACTCCGTGAGCCAATGCTCACCGTGATTGCGGCCTTTCGGCCGCGCGGCGCAAGCGTCGTATAGACGTTGCCGCGCGAGCGGCTTTTGGGCACAGTGCCCCCATGTGCGGACGCTTCAATGTCATCGACTCCCCGGGGCTGCAGCAATTGCTGCGCGACCTCGGTATCGACCTGGACCTGCCGACGCGGACCAATATCGCGCCTACGGACGCGGTGCCGCTGTTGCGCCGCGACGGCGGAGATGGCCGCGGCAGCCACATCGACGCGGCACGCTGGTGGTTGACGCCCTCCTGGGCGCCCGCGGTCGACCAGAAATACAGCATGTTCAATGCCCGCGCGGAATCCCTGGCCAGCAGCCGCGCTTTCCGCACGCCCTTCAAGCGCCAGCGCGGCATCGTGCCGATGAGCAGTTTTATCGAGTGGCGCACGGAGGCCGGCAACAAGCAGGCCTGGCTGGTGGAAAACGCCGAGGGTGCTTTCGCCGCGGCCGCCCTGTGGGATGTGTGGAATGGCGATGGCTCGGAGCTGCTCACCTGCACCGTGGTCACCACTGCGGCCGCCGAGGCGTTCAAGCCCTGGCACCTGCGTATGCCGGTATTTCTTGCAGGAGATGAGCAGGAGCGCTGGCTGGACAATACGCAGCCGATAGAGGCGGGCGACCCGATCTTCCGCAGTGCGCTGAAGAGCGCCTGGGCGCTGCGGCCGCTGCCAAAGGCGGTCAACAACGCCCGCAACAAGGATGTCGAGCTGATGCGCGGCGAGGGCGAGCCGGTGTTTCTGGACGCGGCTCCGTAGGAGCCCGTTACACGGGCGATCGCGCGCAGAGCGCGCTTAGAAGGAGTAGCGCAGGTCGACGCCGTACGTGATCGTGTCGTACGGGGTGGTAATGGGTACGCCCAGGGTGTCGGCGGCAAGCCCGCCGGGATTGTCTGCGTACTCCTCGTCCAGCAGGTTATCCCCCCACAGTGCGATCTCGATGTTCTCGGCCTCGTTCGACCAGGCCACGCGCGCGCTGAGCCATTTGTGGTCCTTGAAGTACCACGGTCCGGTGGCGAAGATCGCTGTATCGGAGTCGGGGCCGGGGTCCTCGTTGAACTCGTAGCTCATGTGTACCAGCAAATAGCCGAGCGGGATGGCGGGCGTCCAGTCCAGCACCAGGGTGTAATCGTTGTTGGTGTTGCCGGATTGCTTGTCGCCGCCCGCGGGCTCGCCCGCGGAGTTGAAATAGGCCTGCCGCTCTGACTGGGTATCCCGGTAGGTGGTCAGCGCGGCCAGGCGCAGGGTTTCCAGCACATTCCAGGTGACGGAGATTTCCACACCGTCGGTGGTGTCGTCGCTGCTGACGATGCCCGGGCCCGCAGCCGGGTCGTCGGGACCCTCCTTCACCTCGAGCTGCTGCTGGCGGTCATTCAGTTCCTGGTGGAATAGCGCGATTTCCGTGCGCAGGCGAGTGTCGAAGAAATCACCCTTGAGTCCCAGCTCGATACTGGTCATGTCCTCCGGGTCAAAGGAGCCGGAGAGCAGGGCGCCGAAACTCTGGCCGTCGAAGCCTCCCGACTTGTAGCCGGTGGCGTAGGAGAGATAGGCCATGGCATTTTCGCTGAACTGCCAGTCCAGTACCGCGCGCCCGGTAACGCGGTGCCAGTCGTCCGAATCCTCGTACTTGTCGTAATAGGCCGACGCTGGCACGCCGAGTACGGACGGGTCGTATTGTACCCGCGCAGGTTGCACCGGCCAGTTCACGTTTTCCCGGAAGGTTTGCCAGGAGTAGTCCTTCTCGTCGTAGCTGTAGCGCAGGCCGCCGGTGAGCCCGATGGTGTCGGTTAGCTGGTAGCGCAGGTCCGCGAACACACCCCAGTTGACGAAGTCGCCGGTGTTGTCCATGGTCTCGGTAAAGTACTGCCCGGCGAACGACGGCGGCAGTACGGCGACCCCGGCGAGGTCCGAGACTCCAAGCCAGAAGGAATCCGGCGAATTGGGGAAGATATCCCAGGCATGGGTATCCTGTGTTGGCTCGATGCCGATCTCCGGCAACAGGTCCAGGCTGACGAACTGCATGTAGGAGTCCGTCTTCAGGCCGATGTCGGTGCGCTGGTAGACATCCTCGCGGCTGTAGTTGGCGCCGGCCACGAGGTTGTACCGGCCGCTGTCGTAATTCACCCGCCACTCGGTGTAGAAGATGTCCGAGTCCTCGATATTGTTGGTATCCACGTAGCGGCGCGGGTCGGGGGTGCCGTCTTCCTCCTCGAGGTTGGTGGTCTTCCAGTCGCGGTAGCTGACGATGCCGAACAGGCTCCAGCCCTCGGCGAGTCCCTGTTCGAGCTGCGCGGACACGCCATACATCTTGCGTGTCTCCTCCTCGCCGCCGACCACGTCGTGCTGGTCCTTGCTGCGGAAGGGGTCGGTACTGCCCTGGTAGGCGTATTTGCTGACGCCGATGCCCGCGCGTGGCATCTCGTTGCGGTCTTCCCAGTCCGCCGCGAGCTGGATGGAAGTGTCGTCCCCGGGCGTCCAGAGCATGGCGCCGCGGGCGGCACTGAAACCCTCGTCGCGGAAATCGTCGCCGCCGTCGACGTTTTTGGTGAAACCGTCGCGCTTGTGGGTGAACAGGTTGGCGCGTACCGCCAGCTCGTCGCCCAGCGGCGCATTGACCATCGCCTCGTATCGCTGCAGGTCGTGGTTGCCCAGCCGCGCCTTGAGGAAGCCCTCGAACTCCTGCGCCGGTTTGTTCGGCACGATGTTGATCACGCCCGCGGTGGAGTTGCGGCCGAACAGGGTGCCCTGCGGCCCCTTCAGGACTTCCACTCGCAGGATGTCGGTAAAGGGAATCGATGTCACCGCGCGCGGCATGTAGGCGCCGTCGTAGAAAGTGGCCACCGACGGGTCCTGGCCGGAGCTGATATTGATGGCGCTCACCCCGCGAACTGAAATACCGACCTGCGTCGAGGTGCCCTCGGTGGAGCTGATATCCACGCCGGGCATGAACTTGTCGATGTTCTGTATGGTCTCCGCACCGGTGTTGACCAGGTCCTGCGCGGTGAAGGCGTCCACCGCCAGCGGCACCGTCATGAAGTCCTGTTCGCGCTTCTGCGCCGTGACGATGACCTCCTCGACCTGCAACTGGTAACCGCGGGTGTTGCTGTTTTCGCTAGCTTGCTCCTGGGCGCGCAGCACGGCGGTGGGCGCCAGGCTTACCGCGGCTAACAACGCGGCGGTAATTGGGCGCGAAGCGGGCGGGGTGGTCATCGGGTTACTCCTTGGCAGGTGTGGAATGTGCTGCGGCCGCACTTATTGCTGTCGCGGCGGCTTCGCTGAGCTGGTAGAACAGGTCGCTGTAGGCGCGGGCGACGGCATCGGCGTCATCGCCGTCGCTGGACAGGGGTTCCTCGAATTGCGCGATACGCCGGTTCAGGGGAACGTCCTCGGCGGGATCGTAAACCAGCCACTCGGCCACCAGCCGCGCGCTTTGCGGCGACGCTTCGAGTTCCAGCACGCGCAGCTTCAGGGCGAAGTCGGGCCGGCGGTCCGGGTGCCAGGGATAGGGGCGGATGTCCTGTGTCTGCAGCAGCCCCGCGAGGTTGAGGGTGATCACGCGCGCGATGCCGTCTTCCAGCGGCTCCGCCCAGCGCTGCGTGTGGGCCAGGTTGACCCGGTTGTCGCCGCTGGAAAACACCAGCGAGTTGCGCTGCAGGTATTCCGGCACCTCGATCGGGCCCACACCCACGGACAGCGTGCTGTCCGCTTGCGGCGGCAATTGCCGCGCGCGCAGGATGTAGTGCTTGCTGTTGGGGGTGGAGCCGCATCCTGCCAGTACCGCCAGCAGGATCACGGCGGCCAGGCCCTTGTTCAATACCCGGTGCATTTCAGTCATCGCTCCTCCCCCGCAACAGCGACTCCGGGTGTTCCTCCAGGGTGCGCCCCAGTTGCTGCAGTTCGCGCCCGGCCTTGCCGAGTTCCTGCAGCGCCTTGTTCAGTTCATAGACGGTGTTGGAATCGTAATCCACAAGCCCCTGGAACTGCAGCATTCCTTTCTCGAATGCGGTGATCGCCTGCTGCAGCGATTCCAGGTTCTGGCGGGTCAGTTCGGCCAGCTGCGGCAGCTCGGTATTGGCGGTCGCCATGGTGCCGTTGGCGTTGTCCAGCAGCGTATCCAGCCGGTTTCCGGTGCTGCCCAGTTGGGTCTGCAGCTGTGCGCTGAGAGTCTGCAGCGAGGCGATGGTCTCGCGCAACTGCCCCGGCAGCTGCTGGAAGTCCTCGTTGCCGACGAAGGCGGCCATGCCACTGGCGATGGTTTCCATATCGCCGGCCATTTTTACCAGGTCCAGGGATTCCAGTTCCCGGGTGAGTTTTTCCAGGCCGGTTGGAATGGTGGGAATCTGCAGGTACGGCGAGTCGATATCGGCGATCTTGATCTTGCTTTCCGGGTGGAAATCCAGCTGCACGTAGAGCAGGCCGGTGAGCAGGCTCTGGGTGTTGAGCTGGGCGCGCATACCCTTGCGGATCAGCTCCTGCACCAGGTTCTCCGGAATGGCCTCGGTGCGGCGCAGGTTGTCGCCGCTGATTTCCGCCTCGACCAGGGTAGTGAGTTCAGAACTCTGCGAGTCCAGCACCAGCTCGATGCGGGTGACCTGGCCCACCTGCACCCCGCGCAGTGCCACCGGCGCGCCCACGTTGAGGCCCTTGACCGAGCCCTCGAATACCATGACCACCTTGTTGCGCTCGCTGCCGAAGCCGGTGCCGAGGGCGAAGATCACCGCGGTGACGGCAATCAGTATTGCGCCTGCGACGAACGCGCCGATGGCGACGGTGCGCGGTTTCTCGCTCATGCCTTCTCCTTGCTGGCGGCGGCGTCCCCTGCGCTGGCCTGCCGGGCCAGGAATTGCCGCACCACGGCCTGGTCGCTGTGGTCGCGCAATTCGCGCGGGTCGCCATAGGCGATCATAGTCCGGCTGGCCGCGTCGAGATAGACCGAGTTGGTGGCGATGCCGAAAATACTCGGCAATTCATGGGTGACCATCACCACCGTGGCGCCGGTGGACTCCTGCAGTTGCACGATGAGGTCGTCCAGCAGCCGCGAGCTGATCGGGTCCAGGCCGGCGGATGGCTCGTCGAAGAACAGGATGTCCGGGTCCAGGGCAATGGCGCGGGCCAGCGCCGCGCGCTTGCGCATGCCGCCGCTGATCTCTGATGGATAGAACGACTGGTAGCCGTCCAGGCCGACCAGCGCCAGCTTGTAGGCGATGATGCCGGCGCGGTCCGCAGCGCTGTAGCGGGTATACAGCTGCAGCGGCAACTCCACGTTCTCCGCCAGTGTCATGGCGCTGAACAGGCCGCCGGACTGGTAGGTAATGCCCCAGCTGCGGCGCATGGCGTCGCGCTGGGCGTCGTCCGCGTTGACGAAACTGCGGCCGTTGTAAAGGATGTCCCCCGCGGCGGGCTCGACCAGCCCCAGCAGGTGCTTCAGCAGGGTGCTCTTGCCGCAGCCGCTGCCGCCCATGATGACGAAGATGTCGCCGCGGTTGATATCGAAACCGAGGTCGCGCTGGATGACCCGGTCGCCGTAGGCCATGGTCAGGTCGCGGACCTCGATATGCGGCCGGGTCATCAGATGCCCACCTGCTGGAAGATGATATTGATGCCGGCGTCCGCGATGATCAGGTAGACGATGGCGGTTACCACCGCCGAGGTCGCCGCCTGGCCGACCGCCGCAGAGCTGCGGCCGCTGTTCATGCCGGCGCGGCATCCGGCCACCGCGATCAGCAGGCCGTAGACCACGCTCTTGAGCAGGCCCACGTTCAGGTGCACCAGCGACAGTGCGTTCTGCCCCTCGTTGATGTACATGAGCGGCGTGATACCCATGCCGCCGGCGACGATACCGCCACCGATAATGCCGAGCAGGTTGGCGTACACAGTCAGCAGCGGCATCATTACCACCAGGGCGAGCATGCGCGGTAATACCAGGAACTCCATGGGCGAGATGCCCATGGTCACGATCGCGTCGATCTCCTCGTTGGTCTGCATGGTCCCCAGCTGGGCGGCGTAGGCGGCGCCGGTGCGGCCGGCCATCACCACCGCGGTCATCAGCACGCCCATCTCGCGCAGGGTGCCGATCACCACGAGGTCGGCGACGTAGATCTCCGCGCCGAACTGGCGCAGCTGCACGGCGCCGAGATAGGCCAGGATCATGCCCACAAGCACGCTGGTGAGGGTGATGATGGCGAAGGCGTCGGGGCCGGCGTCGTAGCAAAAGCCGCGAAAATCACTGAAACGGGTGTTCGCCTTGCCCAGCAGCAGCCGCCACAGGGCGATGGACAACTCGCCGATGAAGCCCAGGGAATCGCGGGTGAGCTTCGCCATCTCGCGTATGCCGGCGCCCACTTCGATGCGGTTGTACCAGGGCCGCTGGTCGCCGGCGGGGGGGGGCTGCGGCGGTACCGCGGTGGCCACCGTGAGCAGGTGCTGGACCGTCGGTGGCAGGCCGTGGCTGTGGAACTCGGTATTGTTCTCGCGGCACTGGTTGTAGCTCTGCAGCAGGAAGGCCATGAGCACGGAATCCCATTCGCCAAGCGCGGAACCGTCGACCAGGAGTTGCGGGCTGGCCAGGCAGGCCAGTTCGTCGTGCAGGAGGCGCAGGTCGGGGTAGTTGCTGCCCTGCACCCAGTCGCCGGAGAGGGTCAGTACGGCGCGATCGCGGTCCTCGGTAAGCAACTCGAATCCGGCTGGCTGTGGGCTCATGCAGTGCAGGCGTCCGCGCGTGGGAATGCCGCCAGTCTAATGGCTAGTGCGGGGAAACGCCACGGGCCGCCGCGGCTCGCTACTGGTAGGGCGCTGGAATGACCGCGCGAATGGCCGACTCGGCCTTGGCGTAGATGTCCGCCACCGGCTTCAGGTTGTCCGCCTCGCGCCGGCGCGAGATCATGGTGATGGGGAACAGGTAGTTGTCGCTGTCGCGGTACTGCAGGGCGTGGCTGCGGCCAAGCTTGTCCTTGTAGATCACCCAGTGCATGCCCAGGTCCTGCGCCAGCAGGTCGCCGAGGATTACGCCCATCGCCTGCAACTTCCGGCTGTCGTCGTTGGCGACCACGTGCTCGTCCAGCAGGCGCTGGAGCAGGGCGATATCGTGCTGCTTGTTGCCGTTGAAACGCTCGCCGAAACTGGTGCTGGTGAGGTCGTTGATGGTGTCGCGCTGGTGTTGCAGGTATTGCTGGTCGACGGCGGACGGCTGCGTGATGATCGGCTCGTCCTGCGCGGCGGCCTGCAGGCTGCCCAGGCAGAGCAGCGACAGCGCCAGGCTGGCGAGGAACCGGTAAGCTGCTGTGAAGAGTCTGTCCATTCCGAACGCAAGCATAGCAGGCCCGCGGCAATTTCGCACAGGCTGGTTGTGTTCCGGACACCGACATGGATAATGACTGCCTTTCCCGGGGCCTCGCCGCGCGTGGCGCCCCGGCTGTTTCGCGGAGAGTTCAGATGATTACCGGCAGTATCGTCGCACTGGTGACGCCCATGCACGCAGATGGCAGTGTTGACTGGGCGGCGCTCGAGCGGCTGCTCGACATGCATCTTGCGGCGGGCACCAGCGGCATCGGCGCCGTTGGCACCACCGGCGAGAGCGCCACACTCAGCGTCCCCGAGCACTGCGAGGTCATCAAATATTGCGTCGATTACATCGCCGGGCGCATCCCGGTGGTCGCCGGCACCGGGGCCAACGCCACCTGGGAAGCCATCGAGCTGACCCGGGCCGCGGCCGACGCCGGCGCCGACGCCTGCCTGCTGGTTACGCCCTACTACAACAAGCCCACCCAGCGCGGCCTCTACGAGCACTTCAAGGCGGTCGCCGAGGCGGTGGATATTCCGCAGATTCTCTACAACGTACCCGGCCGCACCGCCGTGGACATGCTCAACGAGACGGTGGAAAAGCTCGCGCAGATCAACAATATCGTGGGCATCAAGGACGCCACCGGCGACATCCCGCGCGCCCGCGACCTGGTCGCCCGCTGTCCTGCTGACTTCGCCATCTACTCCGGCGACGACGCCACCAGCATGGAGCTGATGCTCTGCGGCGGCCACGGCAGCATTTCCGTCACCGCCAACATCCTGCCAGAACAGATTGCCGAGCTGTGCCGCCTGTCCATGGCCGGCGACCGCGAGGCCGCCAGCGTGGTCAACGCGCGGCTGTCGGCGCTGAACCACGCGCTGTTCCTCGAGGCCAACCCGATCCCGGTGAAATGGGCGCTGGCCCACGAGGGCATCATCGGCGAGGGCATCCGCCTGCCGCTGACGGTGCTGGACCCCAAATTCCACGCGGAGGTCGTCGCGGCGCTGGAGGTTGCACGTTCATGAGCAAGTCGGGCACAACGCTAAAACTGATGGTGTCGGCTGTGCTGCTGGCCCAGCTCACCGGCTGCGGCTACCTGTTCGGCGATCGCGGTGTGTTCCGCGACAAGTCCGAGGACTACAAAAAGGCGCCGGAACTGCCCGTGATCACCCTGCCGGAAGGCAAGGAGACGACCGCCCTGCAGGAGATCTACCCGATTCCCCCCACCGGCAGCACGCTGGTCGCACCCGGAGAGTTTGAAGTGCCGCGGCCGACACCGCTGGTCGCCGGGGCCCAGGACGAGACCGTGCGCATCCAGCGCCTGGGCGACGAGCACTGGGTACTGGTGGAAGAAGCCCCCGGCCAGGTCTGGCCGCAGGTGCGCAACTTCCTCTCCAGCGCCGGCATCAACGTGATGCGCCTGGACGCGCGCGCCGGCCTGATGGACACCGACTGGCTGAGCTTCGAGAAAGCCTCCATCCCCAGCCGCTTCCGCATGCGTATCGAGCAGGGCGTACAGCGCGGCACCAGTGAACTGCACGTACTGCAGCAGAACCAGGCCGGCGACATCACCGAGTGGCCCGCCAAGTCCGACAACTCGGACCAGGAGCAGGAAATGCTGCGCTCCCTGGCCCAGTACATCGCCGACAGCGTCGGCAACGCCCCGGTGTCGATGGTGGCGGAACAGCAGATCAACGCCAGCGGCCGGATTTCCCTGCAGCAGGACGCCGGCGGCGAGGCCTATATCCAGCTCACGCTGCCCTACGACCGCGCGTGGGCGTCGCTGGGCCTGGCCCTGGAGAAATCACAGTTCGAGATTTCCGATCGCGACCGCAGCAAGGGTATCTACTACCTGAAGTTCCTCGGGCCCGAGGGCGAGGAAGACAGCGGCTGGTTCGACTGGCTGTGGAGCAGCGATGGCGATTTCCCCCACGAGGGCGACAACTTCGTGGTCACCGTGAAGGACGCTGGCGACAACGAGATGGGCATCTACCTGCGCCTGCAGGACGAGAACAGCAAGGAGCCGCTGAGCGAACGCGAGCACCAGGCCCTGCTGACCCTGATCAAGGGCAACATCAACTAGCGCCCGAGCGCCGCCGTGCGATTCGCATCACTCGGTTCCGGCAGCAAGGGCAACGCCACCCTGGTGCAGGCCGGCGCCACGCTGGTGATGGTCGACTGCGGGTTTTCCCTGCGCGAGACTACCCGCCGCATGGCGCGCCTGGGCGTCGAGCCATCGCAGCTCGATGCCGTCCTCGTCACCCATGAACACTCCGACCACAGCGCTGGCGTGGCGCGGCTCTCGCGCAACCACGGCATTCCGGTTTACCTCAGTCACGGCACGGCGGCCTCCGGCCGTTGCGACGGCAGCCATGAACTGCGGCGCTTCAACAGCGGCGAGTGCTTCGATGTGGGCGAACTGGCGGTGCAGGCGGTCTCCGTGCCGCACGATGCGGCGGAACCCTGCCAGTACCGGATGCACTGGGGCGGCCGCAGCCTCGGCCTGCTCACCGACCTCGGCTGCATCACGCAGCACGTGCTGGATCACTACCGCGACTGCCACAGCCTGTTGCTGGAGTTCAATCACGACCTTGGGATGCTGCACGCCGGCGGCTACCCACCGGCGCTGAAGCGGCGGGTGGGCGGCGACTGGGGCCACCTCAACAACGGCCAGGCCGCGCAGTTCCTGCGCGATATCGACGCCGCGTCCCTGCGCAACCTGGTGGTGGCGCACATCAGCGAGAACAACAATTCGCGCGAGCTGGCGGAGCAGGCGCTGGCCTCGGCGCTGCAGTCCATGGACAGCGTGGTGTGGGCGGCGCAGGCCGAGGGTTTCGACTGGCTCAGCGTCTAGCGCACGCTCGTTCTGTTCGCTACGTTCCCTCCGTTCCCTCCGTTCCCTCCGTTCCCTCCGTTCGAGAGGGCGGCCTTTGGCCGCCTGCGTCGCCTGTGGGCGGGCATGCTCTTTTGCTCCATTGCGGGGCGCTTGCGGTGCGTTGGCCATGGTGCGCCCGGAATTTGCGGACGCGTGCTGGCCACTGGATTCGCAGGGACATAGCGAGCGTGCATACGGGACGCTGGTAGGGGTGTAGTGGTATGGAGCGGGTCGGTGGTGTGGCGGTTCCGCAGGAGGGATCGGGGTCGCACCGACGCCCCTCCAAGTCCGCAAAAGAGCATGCCCACCCACAGTCAACGCGGGGAGGTGAGGCCGGGCTCTCGCGCTTCGTTGCACTCGCGGGCCGCCCCCGCCGAGTGGATTACTGATCGTGCGGCCGCGCGCGTTTCCAGCGGCGGTTGCTCCACAGCCAGCTTTCCGGCTCTGCGCGGATCACCTCCTCGGCGATTTCGATATAGCGCTCGGTGATCGCGTGCGTGCCCTTTTCATAGGGCGGCTCGGCCACTTCGCGGTAGATCATGTCGTAGTGCCCGGTGGAGCGCCGGCGGCACTGGGCGAAGACCACGGGCAGGCCAGTGGTGGTGGCGATGGTTTCGGCGCCCTCGTAGAAACAGGCATCCCGGTTCAGGAAGGTGGTCCAGTAGCCGCGTTCGCTGCTGGTGGGCGACTGGTCCGCCACCATGACGAACAGGTGGAACTCGCGGCGGTTGCGCAGGATATGGCGCGGCGCCTCGGCCATGGCCAGCGGGCGCGAGCCGAAGCGGCTGCGGATTTCGCGGATGACCTCATCGGCGGCGCGGTTGTGCAGCGGCTTGTACACCGGGTCCATCGACACGCCCAGCGCCATGGTGTTGCCGTGCAGCATCCACTCCCAGTTACCCTGGTGGATGGTGAGCACGATCACCGGCCGGGTAAATCCCTCGGACAGCCGCTCGACCAGTTCGCCGTTGATGACGGTGACGCGCTGGCGGAAATCCTCCTCGGTCATGCGCCGGGCGCGCAGGATTTCCAGTGCGACCTGGCACAGTCGCAGGTAAAACGCCTTTTCCAGTCGCTTGCGCTGTGCGGCGGATTTTTCCGGAAACGCGTGGGCGAGGTTGTCGGCCACCACGTCGCGGCGGTAGCGCGCGAGATGGTAGAGCGCCAGGTAGCACAGCCGGGCGAAGGGGTAGAGCAGGGCGAAGGGCAGGTAGCCGGCCAGGCGGTAGAGCATCAGTCCCCGCAGTGCTGCGGCAGGTTCAGGTCGACCACGCGCAGCAGGTCCTGGCGCTTGGGGCACTTCAGGTCGGGATTGCCGGAGAGGTCGAGTATGCGCAGCGACAGCAGTCCGTACAGCGGCAGCGGATTGACCACCGCATTGTCCTTGAGGTCCAGCACCTCCACCGATGACAGCGGTACCAGCGGCGACAGGTCGGAAATTTTATTATCGGACAGTCGTAAACTGCGCAGTCCGGTAAACACCTGCAGGCCGGTGAGCTCCGCGATGCCATCGCCGTGGCAGTCCAGTTCCTGCAGCTGCGCGGCGCTGGTGACCTTGTAGCTGTCGATCGCTTTTTTCAGGCATTTCGCCAGCGCAGCATCCGGCGCGGCGTAGTCGCTGAACAGTGGCCTGGGCGTGTAGACCACGCGTTCGTTGACCTTGAGGTCGTACCGGTTGCAGCCGGCCATCGCCAGCAACAGCGCCAGGCAAATCAACACGCGAAATGGCATAGGCTATCGCTCCTTGGGTTATTGTATAAAAGCCCCGATTGTTTCTAGCTGCCCGGCTGGGGGCTACCTATAATAGCAAGGCTGAAGGAGAGAGCGGGAGGCCCGATGGCTGATTCCGGTGACCGGCGTCCTCCGGAAGAGGTGGGCTCCGGCGCGCATAGCGGTGCGATTTCAATTATCCAGAGGGGCAACCTCAAGGCGCTGGAGCAGACGCTGCGCAAGCAGTGGCGGCTCGGCCAGAATATCGTCCTGTGCTGGAGCGCTGACGAACGCGGCCTGCTGGTCATCTTCGTTCCGCATTATTTCCTCGGCAACTACTGCGCCGACGACGCCGAGCATCGCGGCAACGAGGCGTTCATTCGAGAGTTGATCGCCGGGCGCCGGCAACGCAGTCGCGACGAGTTGTTCGCCATCTGCGAGCGCCTTGGCGTGGCGCCTACCTTCATCAAACTCAACACCGCGCTGTCCGGGGAGCCGCTGCTGCTGGCGGAGGTCGAGCAGTTGATCCGCCGCTACGGCATCAGCTATGTCGAGGACCGCGCGGTGCTGCTGTTCGACATCGTCGAGTTTTCCCTGCACACGCCCTTCGAACAGGCCAGCCAGCTCAACAGCCTGTCCTACTCGCTGAACTCCGCCTACAACAAGCTGCTGGCCCAGGGGATCGAGATCAACTTTGCCCGCACCACCACCGGCGACGGCTACTACGTCTGGAACCGCCGGCTGGGTCCCGACGCCAACGCCGACCTGTTCTACTTCCTGCTGCTGGTGGTGGCGGACAACGCCGTGGCTCGCGCCCAGTCGCGCGGCAACACGGTTCCGGTGATCCGCGCGGCCTACCACATCGGCGGCCACTACGAGCTCTACCAGGCCGAGGGCGTCAACCCCACGATGTTCAGTTACATCGTCGGCGACGTGACCATCGAGCTGGCGCGCATCGTCGACCTGGCCTCGCCCAACCAGATACTGGTCGGCGAGTTCACTACCCCGGGCGGTGTGCCCGGGCAGCCGCCGGCGTCGATCTCCAGTCCGGCCTTCGTCGCCGGATGCAACCGCGGGCTCTCCGCGCTGGTCGGCTCGCAGCTGTCCGGCAAGGTCGTGGAAGAGATGCAGTGCACGCTGTCCAGTTACCAGGACCATGACGGCCTGAGCAAACCCCTGCGCCTGCGCTTTACCGACAAGCACGGACTGACCCATCACGCCTATAACCTGCAGCTGCGCATCGACCTGGAGGGCCGGGAACTGGAACTCGGGGTCTCCTGTTCGCTGCCGGAACCGGGCGCCTCCACCGGCGCGGAACTCTCCGCCCTGAAGCCGGCGGTGACCCGCAGCGAACCGGCCGGTACCGTGGAGGAACTGATCGACGATCTCTCCGAACTCCTCACCCGCCGCAGCGGCAGCAACAAGGCGGATCACTAGGCCGATAGACGGCCGGGCCGACACACCATGCCTGATTCACAGCAACTCGCGGTCTGTGCCGCGCTACCCGCATTGGCCGATGAAGCGGCCGCGCTGGCGCAGCGCCTGCAGCTGCCGCTGCTGCCGCCGGGCTCCGACCCGCGCCAGTGCGAAGTCGCGCAGGCACTGTTGCTGGTCTCACCCGCGCAGTTGCACCTGCAGCTCACCGGGACCGGTGCGCCCGGTCCCGTGGGGGTGGACTTCGGCGCCGCAGGCATGCGCCACCGGCGCGCCGCCGGGCACAACGAGATGCTGGGACGCGCCGTGGGCATCGGCAAGAAGCCGCAGCTGCGCGTGCTCGATGCCACCGCCGGGCTGGGCCGCGATGCCTTCGTGCTCGCCGACCTCGGCGCCGAGGTGACCCTGTGCGAGCGCCACCGCGTGGTCTGTGAGCTGTTGCGAGCGGGTATCGCGGCAGCCGGTGACAGTGGCGATGCCTGGCTGCGCGAGGTGGCCGGCCGCATGCAACTGCACTGCGGGGACGCTGCCGGGCTCCCGGACGGCGCCTGCGACGGTATCGACGTGATCTACCTGGACCCGATGTTTCCCGAGCGGCAGAAGCGCGCGGCGGTGAAGAAGGAGATGGCGCTGTTCCAGTTCCTGCTCGGCGATACGCAGGATACCGGCGAGCAACTGCTGGACTGGGCGCTGCGCCAGCCGGTGGCGCGTATCGTGGTCAAGCGCCCGCTGAAGGCGGCGCTGCTCGGTGGCGTCACTCCCTCGCACAGCCTGAAAGGCCGCGCCGTGCGCTTCGATGTGCACGTGCGTTCCGCTTTTTCCTGACAACGACCGGCGCCGGCCGGTATCATCCGCACTGCGAATTTCACGGGGAACCGCAGTGACGCAAACTCAATTCGGCTGCGCCATGATCATCGGCGCCGACAGCCCGCAGGGGCGGGAACTGGCCCAGGCTCTGGCCGCGGCGGGCGCGGAAGTGCTTGCCCTGCAGGGGGAAGCTGCGGCGGGCGTGGATGCGCTGCAGGCAGATATCGCCAGCGTCGAGGGTCTGGCCCGCGCACTGGATACCCTGCGCCAGCGCGGCCCGGTGGACCTGCTGGTGAACTGCGCGCAAGGGCCCGCTGGCGACGGGCCGCGTTTCCTGCGCCGCCACGGCGAGTCCGCCGCGGTGCTTGCGCGCGCCGCGGTATCCCTGATGCCGGACACCGGCGGCGCCGTCGTCAACGTCATTCCCGTGGAGAGCCTTCTGGGCGAGGGCGGCGATGCCCTGTCAGCGGCGGGTGGCGCTCTCCTGGCGCGTTTCACTGCGGCGTTGCAGGCGGAGGTCGGCGGCAGGGATATTCGCGTGCGAACGCTCTGCCTGCCGGCGCAGGGTGTTGCGTCGATGCTGGACGCATTGTCCGAAGCGGTGTCGGGAGATCTGCTGTTATCTGTGCCCGACGCTGGCGATCGCCGGCGCGTACAACAGTCGCTGGAACGACAGGCGCGCCTACTGGGGCAGTAGCAGGCGCTCGAGGATGCCGCGGTAGACCGCGGTGAGTCGCGGCAGGTCCGGCACGTGCACGCATTCGTCGATCTTGTGGATGGTCGCGTTCACCGGCCCCAGTTCCACCACCTGCGCGCCGGTGGGCGCGATAAAGCGCCCGTCGGACGTACCCCCCGCGGTGGACAGCTCGGTCTCGAGGCCGGTCACCGCGGCGATGCTCGCCCGCGCGGCCTCTACCAGCGCGCCGCTGGCGGTGAGGAAGGGCTGGCCGCTGAGGCTCCAGGCGATGTCGTAGCGCAGGCCGTGGGCGTCGAGAATCGCCTCGGTGCGCTCGCGCAGCTGTGACTCCGTGACCTCGGTGGAGAAGCGGAAGTTGAACACCACTTCCAGCTCGCCGGGGATCACGTTGGTCGCGCCGGTGCCGGCGTTGATGTTGGAGACCTGCATGGAGGTGGGCGGGAAGAAGTCGTTGCCCTGGTCCCAGACTTCCGCCGCCAGCTCCGCCAGTGCCGGCGCCGCTCGATGGATGGGGTTGTCCGCCAGCTGCGGGTAGGCGATATGGCCCTGCTGGCCGCGCACGGTCAGCGTCGCGTTGAGCGAGCCGCGCCGGCCGTTCTTGATCACGTCGCCCATGCTGGCGCTGCTGGAGGGTTCGCCCACCAGGCACCAGTCCATTTTTTCGCCCTGCTCCTGCAGCCACTCCACGACTTTTACCGTGCCGTTGACCGCCGGGCCCTCCTCGTCGGAGGTGATGAGGAAACCGATGCGCCCGGCGTGTGCCGGGTGCGCCGCGACGAATTCCTCACAGGCCACGACCATGGCGGCGAGGCTGCCCTTCATGTCGGCGGCGCCGCGACCGTACAGGGTGTCGCCGTCCAGCGTCGGCTCGAAGGGCGGGCAGCGCCACTTCGATTCAGGGCCGGTGGGCACCACGTCGGTGTGGCCGGCGAAGACCAGCAGCGGGCCGGATTCGCCGCGCACCGCCCAGAAGTTGTCGACCTCGCCGAAGCGCAGCGCGGTGCAGTCGAAGCCGCAATCTGCCAGGCGTTGCATCATGAGTTCCTGGCAGCCGGCGTCCTCGGGGGTGACCGAGGCGCGGCGGATCAGCTCACAGCACAGTTCGAGTGTCGGTTCCACGAATCGCCCCGGATACAGCCAGCGCTAGTTGTGCGCGTGGAGCTCGGCATTGAGCTCGATGGCGGATCGGTTGGTCAGGCACTCCACCGCGCCGGTGCTGGAATTGCGGCGGAACAGCAGGTCGGACTTGCCGGCCAGTTCGCGCGCCTTCACGGTTTCCACCGGCATGCCTTCGCTGTCCAGCATGTTGACCTTGGTGCCGGCGGTGACGAACAGGCCCGCCTCCACGGTGCAGCGGTCGCCCAGCGGGATGCCGATGCCGGCGTTGGCGCCGATCAGGCACTCCTTGCCGACGGAAATGACGATATTGCCGCCGCCGGAGAGCGTGCCGATGGTGGAGCAGCCGCCGCCGAGGTCGGAGCCGGCGCCGACGGTCACGCCCGCCGAGATGCGGCCCTCGATCATGCCGGGACCCTCGGTGCCGGCGTTGAAGTTGACGAAGCCCTCGTGCATGACGGTGGTGCCCTCGCCGAGGTAGGCGCCCAGGCGCACCCGGGCGGTGTGGGCGATACGCACGCCCTCGGGCACCACGTAGTTGGTCATCTTGGGGAACTTGTCCACGCAGCTGACTTCCAGCACCTCGCCGCGCAGGCGGGCGTTGAGCTGGCGCTCTGGCAGCTCCTCGATATCGATGGCGCCCTCGCTGGTCCAGGCCACGTTGGGCAGTACGCCGAACATGCCGTCCAGACGGGTGCCGTGGGGCTTCACCAGGCGGTGGGAGATCAGGTGCAGCTTGAGGTAGGCTTCCGGCACGGTGGTCGGCGCGGCGTCCTCGCGCAGCAGCACGGCGACTGCGGGGCGGCCGCAGTCCAGCAGGCGGCCGGCCAGGGCGGCCTGTTTGTCCGCGCCGGCATCGACCAGCGCCTGGCGCAGCTCGCGCAGCTGCTCGATTTCCAGTGTGGTTTCGTTATCTGTGTTCGCCACGGCGGCGATCAGTTCAGCCGAGGGATCCAGCAGCGGCTGTGCGAAAAACACTTCCAGCCACTGTCCCTTGCTGTTGCGCGTGCCGACGCCGAGGCCGAACGCGAATGCGGTATTCGTCATGTTGCTACCCTTGTTCCGTTACGCCCTAGAGCGTGTGGAGTTCGAAAATCTTCTGGTATTGCGCGGCGGAGAAACCGCAGTGTAGTTCGTGCCCGGTATCCAGCACCGGCCGCTTCACCAGCGTGGGGTGTTCGAGGATGGCCTCCAGTGCGGAATCCGCATCCATGGCCTCGCGCTGCTCCGGTGACAGCGTCTTCCAGGTGGTGCTGCGGCGGTTGACCACGGTGTCCCAGGGCAGCTGTTTCAGCCACGCGGCGGCGGTCTTGCGGGCCAGGCCGTCCTCGCGCAGGTCGTGGAAGCGGTACTCCACGTCCTGGGTTTCCAGCCACTTGCGCGCCTTCTTGACGGTGTCGCAGTTCTTGATGCCGTAGAGGGTGATCACGCCGATTCCTGTCGCGGTTTCCGGGGGGCGGCTAGCATAGCAAAAGGGGTGCGGCAGATATACCGCGGGCGGCGCGCTCAGGCGGCGCCGGCGGCCTTGAGGATATTGGCGTAGTCACCGCCGCGGCGGTGTTCGGCGACGATCTGCAGTACGCTGCGGCCGTCGCGGCCGCTGGCGTTCACATCGCGGCCCTGTTCGCGGAAAAAGCCGACGAAAAGCTCGAAGTCCTCGGCGCGCATGCACTGGTAGGCGCGCAGCAGCATGTAGAAGTCCTCGTCGCTGCCGTCGTGTGGGCGCACGTCGAGAAAGCTGCGCACGTGGTCTTCGGTCCAGACCTCGTCGAGTACCTTTTCCTTGTCTTTTTTCACCGGTTTCGCATCCCGCCAGTTGCAACAGGGCGGCGATATTACCCGCTGGCGGGCCGGCCTGTCCACCGGCCGCAGGGGGCTACATCGCCGCGCGGGTATCGAGCAATTCGGAAAGTACCTGCCGCAGCGCGGCCATCTTCAGGGGTTTGTCGAGGTAGGCGGAACAGCCCAGGTCGCGGGATTTGCCGATGGAGAACACATCGTCGTGGGAGCTGAGCATGACCACGGGAATGTCGGCGTAGCCGTCGCGGCTGGCGCGGATCAGCGTCAGCGTCTTGAAGCCGTCCAGCGGCTCCATGGTGATATCCAGCAGGATCAGGTCCGGCTTGATTTCGGCGAGTCGGGTGAGGGCGTCCCAGCCGCTGGCGGCGGTTTCGACCTCGCAGCCGCATTGCCTGAGCATTTCCGAGGCGACCAGGCGAATGGTCTTGTCGTCGTCGACCAGCAGTACGCGTTGTCCGCTATGGGTTTGCTCTTGCGCCATGGATCCAGTACCTCCTTGAATCTTGTCGCAGTATACGCCGGGCACTCCCGCCGTGTCTCCTGTAGGAGCGCGCTCTGCGCGCGATCGCCCGTGTAACGGGCTCCTACAGCTGATCGCCTGCGTAGCAGGCTCCTACCCCAGTTTCTTCGCCAGCAACTCGTTGACCATCTGCGGATTCGCCTGGCCCTTGCTCGCCTTCATGATCTGGCCGACGAAGAAGCCGACCAGCTTCTTGCGCTTGCCCTCGTCGGCGGCGCGATACTGTTCCACCTGCGCGGCGTTGGCGGCGATCACCTCGTCCACCATCGCCTCCAGCGCGCCGCTGTCGGAAACCTGCTTGAGGCCCCTGGCCGCGATGATCTCGTCCGCCGAGCCCTCGCCGGCCCACATCGCCTCGAACACCTGTTTGGCGATCTTGCCGGAGATGCTGTGGTCGAGGATGCGCGCGATCAGGCCGCCCAGGGCCTGTGCGGAGACCGGGCTGTCGGCCAGCGCCAGGTCGTTGCGGTTGAGCTGGCCGAGCAATTCCACCTGCACCCAGTTGGCGGCGATCTTGGCGTCGCCACAGGAGGAGACGGTGGCCTCGTAGTAATCCGCCAGTTCGATGCTGTCCGCGAGCACGCCGGCATCGTAGGCGGAGAGGCCGTACTGCTGTACGAAACGCTCGCGCTTGGCTGCGGGCAGCTCGGGCAGGGACTCGCGCACCGCCTGTACATAGGCCTCGTCGATGATTACCGGCAGCAGGTCGGGCTCGGGGAAGTAGCGGTAGTCGTTGGCGACTTCCTTGCTGCGCATGGGCCGGGTCTCGTCGCGCTCGGCGTCGTACAGGCGGGTTTCCTGCACCACCTTGCCGCCGTCCTCGAGGATGTCCGACTGGCGCTCGATCTCGTGGCGGATGGCCTTTTCCACGAAGCGGAAGGAGTTGACGTTCTTGATTTCCGCGCGGGTGCCCAGGGTTTCCGTGCCGGCCGGGCGCAGCGAGATATTGATATCGCAGCGCATCGAGCCCTCGGCCATGTTGCCGTCGGAGATGCCGAGGTAGGTGACCAGGCTGTGCAGGGTCTTCAGGTAGGCAACGGCTTCTTCTGCGCTGCGGATGTCCGGCTCGGAGACGATTTCCAGCAGCGGCGTGCCGGCGCGGTTCAGGTCGATACCGCTCATGCCGTGGAAATCCTCGTGCAGGGATTTGCCGGCGTCCTCCTCGAGGTGGGCGCGGGTGATACCGATCTGCCGCACGCTGCCGTCTTCCAGGCGGATCTCGAAGTGGCCGCGGCCGACGATGGGATCGGAAAACTGGCTGATCTGGTAGCCCTTGGGCAGGTCCGGGTAGAAGTAGTTCTTGCGGTCGAACACCGAGCGCAGGCCGATCTCGGCATCGATGCCGAGGCCGAACATCACGGCGTAGCGCACCGCCTGCTCATTCAGCACCGGCAGCATGCCGGGCATGGCGAGGTCTACTGCGCTGGCCTGGGTGTTGGGCTCGGCGCCGAAGGTGGTCGCGGAACCGGAGAAGATTTTCGATCGGGTGGCCAGTTGCAGGTGGACTTCCAGGCCGATGACGGTTTCCCACTGCATCAGTTGGCGCCTCCGGTTTGCGGCCGGCGCTGGTGCCAGTCCGTCGCCAGCTGGAACTGGTGGCCGGCGTTGAGCAGTTTCGCCTCGCCAAAGTGGCGGCCGACCAGTTGCAGGCCGACGGGCATGCCGTCGACGAAACCGGCGGGCAGCGACATGCCGGGCAGGCCGGCGAGGTTCACCGCCAGGGTGTAGACATCCTCGAGGTACATGGCAACCGGGTCGTCGCTCTTCTCGCCCAGGCGGAAGGCCGGGCCGGGCGCGGTGGGGCCTGCGATCAGGTCGACTTTTTCGAAGGCGGCCGCAAAATCCTGCGCGATCAGCCGGCGCGCCTGCTGTGCCTTGTTGTAGTAGGCGTCGTAATAGCCGGCGGAGAGGGCGTAGGTGCCGACCAGGATGCGGCGTTTGACTTCCTCGCCGAAGCCCTCGCCGCGGGTGCGGGTATACAGGTCGTGCAGGTCCTCGGGGTCCTCGCAGCGGTAGCCGTAGCGCACGCCGTCGTAGCGCGACAGGTTGGTGGAGGCCTCGGCGGGCGCGATCACGTAGTAGGCGGGAATCGACAGGCCGGTGTTGGGCAGGTTGACCTCGACCAGGGTAGCGCCCAGCGCCTCGTATTCGCGCAGCGCGGCGCGGATGCACTCGCCGGTGGCCGCGTCCAGGCCCTCGCCGAAGTACTCGGCGGGAACGCCGATGCGCAGGCCGGCCAGCGAATCGCCCAGCGCCGCGCTGTAGTTTTCCACCGGGACATCCGCCGAGGTGGAATCCAGCGGGTCGTGGCCGGCCATGGCTTCCAGCAACAGGGCGCAATCCTCGGCGCTGCGCGCCATCGGTCCGCCCTGGTCCAGGCTGGAGGCGAAGGCGATCATGCCCAGTCGGGAAACCCGGCCGTAGGTCGGCTTGAGTCCGGTGATGCCGCACAGGGCCGCCGGCTGGCGGATGGAGCCGCCGGTGTCGGTGCCGGTGGCGGCCGGGGCCAGGCCCGCGGCTACTGCCGCGGCGCTGCCTCCCGAGGAGCCGCCCGGGACGCGGTCGGTGTCCCAGGGGTTGCGCACGGCGCCGTAGAAGCTGGTCTCGTTGGAGGAGCCCATGGCGAACTCGTCCATGTTGGTCTTGCCCAGCACGACGGCGCCGGCCTCGCGGAATTTGCGTACCACGGTCGCGTCGTAGGGCGGCACGAAGTTGTCCAGCATCTTCGAGGCACAGCTGGTGCGCAGCCCGTCGGTGCAGAAAATATCCTTGTGCGCCAGCGGGATGCCGGTGAGCGCAGCGCCCTCGCCCCGGGCCAGGCGCGCGTCCGCCTGCTCCGCGGCGGCGCTGGCGCCGGCCTCGTCGACACTGATGAAACTGTTGTACTGCCCGTCCAGTTCGCGGATGCGCCCGAGCAGGGCGCGTGTCAGTTCCGCGCTGGAAAAAGTCTTATCGCTCAGCCCCTTGGCGAGCTGGGCGACGGTGAGTTCGTGCATGTCTGGCGTCCTGGCCGGGGGCTTATTCGATGACTTTGGGAACGAGGTACAGGCCGTTCTCGACCGCCGGCGCGATCGCCTGGAAGGCTTCGCGGCGGTTTTCCTCGGTGACCGCGTCGGCGCGCAGGCGCTGGGTTGCATCCAGCGGGTGGGCCATGGGGGCGACACCTTCAGTGTCGGCGGCCTGCAGCTGGTCGACCATGGCGAGGATGTCGCCAATGCGCCGGGTCAGCTCGCCCACCTGTTCGTCGCTGACGCGAATGCGCGCCAGTTCGGCGATTTTTTCAATCTCGTCTTGTTCGATACTCATGCTTTGTAACCGGGGCGCTGTAATGCCGGGATGCTTCAACTCCGGGAAAGTCCCGCCGGACTCGGGCGGGGCGCTAAAAGTATCACATTGCGCCTTGCCCAAAAACCCTGTCGTTGATACTCTTCGCGGAATAATTTTTGCGCCGTCAAATCGGTTAATTCCTCGTGTTCATGGGACTTTCCACGGTAAATCGCGCGGCTGGTAGGAAAGCTCGAAGGGCTGGCCGGTCCAGCTCCCCTTTGTAGTCAGTAAGGTAAATTAGTTAATGCTGAAGAAACTGCGTGGAGTGTTCTCCAATGATCTCTCCATAGATCTGGGTACCGCCAACACGCTGATCTACGTGCGCGATAAAGGCATTGTCCTCGACGAACCGTCGGTCGTCGCCATCCGCGTCCACAACGGCCAGAAAACCATCGAGGCCGTGGGTACCGAGGCCAAGCGCATGCTGGGTCGTACCCCGGGCAATATCACCGCTATCCGCCCGCTGAAAGACGGCGTCATCGCCGATTTCCAGGTTACCGAAAAAATGCTCCAGCACTTTATCGCCAAGGTGCACGAGACCCGCTTTATCCGCCCCAGCCCGCGCGTGCTGGTGTGCGTGCCCTGCATGTCCACCCAGGTGGAGCGCCGGGCGATCCGTGAATCCGCACTCTACGCCGGCGCCCGCGAGGTGCGGCTGATCGAGGAACCCATGGCCGCCGCCATCGGCGCCGGGCTCGATGTCGAGGAAGCCAGCGGCTGCATGGTCGTGGATATTGGCGGCGGTACGACGGAGATCGCCATCATCTCCCTCAACGGTATCGTCTACCGCGACTCGGTTCGCGTCGGCGGTGACCGCTTTGACGAGGCCATCGTCGCCCATGTGCGCCGCCGCTACGGCAGCCTGATCGGCGACGCCACCGCGGAGAAGATCAAGATGGAAGTCGGCTGCGCCTTCGGCGGCAGCGAACTGCGCGAGATCGACGTGCGCGGGCGCAACCTCGCCGAGGGCGTGCCGCGCAGCTTCACCCTGGACAGCGACGAGATCCTGGAATCCCTGCAGGACCCGCTGACCACCATCGTCCAGGCGGTCAAGTCCGCACTGGAGCAATCCCCGCCGGAACTGGCGGCGGATATCGCAGAGAGCGGCATCGTGCTGACCGGCGGCGGCGCACTACTGCGCGACCTGGACCGCCTGATTTCCGAGGAGACCGGCCTGCCGGTGATCGTCGCCGAGGACCCGCTGACCTGCGTGGCCCGCGGTGGCGGCCGCGCCCTGGAGATGATGGACCGGCGGACCATAGACCTGCTGTCCACCGAATAAGTACACTGTCACTTCCGCGCTCACTCGCCCAGGAGTCGACATCAAGCCTTTATTCGTCAAGCAGTCGACCCTCGGCCTGCGTCTTGGCCTGGTCATGCTGGTCGTGGCGGGCCTGATCATTGCCGATCTGCAGTTTCACGCCCTGCGTGGCGTGCGCGCCTGGCTGGAAACTGCCGCCAGCCCGGTCTACTGGGTCGCCGAGACCCCGATGCGCGTCGTCGAGTGGGGGCGCGAACACCTCGTTACCCGCGCTACCCTGCTGGAAGAGAACGCCCGCCTGAGCCAGGAGAACCTGATCCTGCAGGGCCGCTCCCAGCAGATGGCCTCCCTGCAGGCGGAGAATGTCCGCCTGCGCGCGCTGCTCAACTCCTCCGCCATGCTGCGCGACGACGTGCTCGTGGCGGAGCTGATCGGTGTCTCGCCGGACCCGGAGCGCCACCAGCTGGTGCTCAACAAGGGCTCCGACGACGGTGTTTTCCTCGGCCAGCCGCTGCTCGACGCCGACGGCCTGTTGGGCCAGATCGTGGAAGTCGCGCCGAAGATGTCCCGCGCCCTGCTGATCACCGACGCCACCCATTCCATCCCGGTGCAGGTCAACCGCAACGGCGTGCGCGCCATTGCCGAGGGCACCGGCAGCCTCAGCGCACTGGAGGTCTACCACGTCTCCGCGACCACGGACATTCGCGAGGGCGACCTGCTGGTCACCTCGGGCCTGGGTGGACGCTTCCCCGCCGGCTACCCGGTGGCGGTGGTCAGCAGCGTTCACCGCGACCCGGGCCAGGCCTTCGCCCGCATTACCGCCGCTCCCACCGCCGCCCTGGATCGCAGCCGTCACGTGTTGCTGGTGTTTACCGCCAAGCCGGCGCGGGAAGAGTGACCGGTGGACGACCGCGGCGCGCACGCCTACTGGGTAATCCTGGCGAGTTTCTTCGTCGCGCTGGTGCTCGCCATGTTGCCCCTGCCGCGCTGGGGTTTGAGCTTCCGCCCGGAGTGGGTGTCGCTGGTGCTGATCTACTGGTGCATGGCGCTGCCGCATCGTGTCGGACTGGTCACCGCCGCCTGCCTGGGTATCTTCGTCGACGTGCTGGAGGGCTCGGCCCTGGGACAGAACGCCATGGCGCTGGTCGCGGTTGCCATGCTGTCGCTGTTGCTTTACCAGCGGGTGCGGGTGTTCAACATGTGGCAGCAGTGCGGGGTGATCTTCGTGCTGGTCGGCTTCCACCAGATGATCTGCCAGTGGATACAGAACTTCGAGGGTTTCGGTGCCCGCTCGCTGGCTTTCCTGTTGCCCGCGGTCACCAGCGCCCTGTTATGGCCGCTGCTGTTTCGCGGCCTGCGCGCCCTGCGGCGCTACTACCGGGTGAACTGAAGTGGAGCTGATCCTCGCCTCCGCCTCGCCGCGCCGCCGCGAACTGCTCGCGCAGATCGGTGTCGACTGTCGCAGTGAGAGCGCCGACATCGACGAGAGCCGCCTGCCGGACGAAGACCCGGAGGATTACGTGCTGCGCCTCGCGCGGGAAAAAGCCGCCTGCGTGGCGGCGCGTCACCGCGGGGAGCAGGTGCTGGTGCTGGCGGCGGATACCGCGGTGGTGCTGGACGAGGACATCCTCGGCAAGCCAGCCAGCCGCGGCGAGGGCCTGGGCATGCTGGCGCGCCTGTCCGGCCGCAGCCACAGTGTATTGACCGGCGTGTGCCTGCTGGCGCCGGACGGCGAGAGCGACGAACTGGCGGTGGAGACCAAGGTGAGTTTCGTACAACTGGACCGCAACATGTGCGAGGCCTACCTCGCCACGGACGAGCCCTGGGACAAGGCCGGCGGCTACGCCATCCAGGGCCTTGCGGGCGCCTTCGTCAGCGCCATCGAGGGCAGTTACAGCAACGTCGTCGGCCTGCCGCTGGCGCAGGCCTGGCAGTTGCTGTCGGCCCGCGGCATCGCCGGTGGACTGGAGCCTCGCGGTGAGTGAAGAGATCCTGGTCAATATCACCCCGATCGAGACCCGGGTGGCGGTGGTCGACAACGGGGCCGCCCAGGAAGTCCTGATCGAGCGCAGCAGCAGCCGCGGCATGGTGGGCAATATCTACGCCGGTAAAGTCGTGCGGGTACTGCCCGGCATGCAGGCGGCCTTCGTCGACATCGGTGCGGAGCGCACCAGCTTCATCCACGTCTCCGACCTGCAGCACGCCAGCGCGGAGTCGAAGGCGCGCGGCGCCATCGTCGAACACCTGCACGAAGGCCAGAAGCTGATCGTGCAGGTGACCCGCGAGCCGCTGGGCAGCAAGGGCGCCCGGCTCAGCGCGGAGCTCTCGGTGTCTTCCCGCTACCTCGTATTCATGCCCGCCGGCAATCATGTCGGTATCTCCCAGCGCATCGAGGATCCCGCCGAGCGCGAGCGGCTGCAGGCGCTGCTCGCGCAGTGCCGCGAGGCGGAAGAGGTGCCGGGGGAGGGCGGCTACATCCTGCGCACCGCCGCCGAGAATGCGGGCCTGGAAGAGTTGCGCGCCGACCTGCGCTACCTGCGCCGGCTGTGGGCCGCCGTGTCGCGGCGCGCGGCCGCGGCGACCAAACCGGAACTGCTCTACGCGGAGCTGCCCCTGCACCTGCGCACGGTGCGCGACCTGGTGCGCCCGGGGGTGGAACGCATCATGGTCGACAGCCGGGAGAACTACACCGCCCTGCAGGAGTTCTGCTCGGACTACATGCCCGAGGTCTCCGGTCGCATCGAGCTGTACGCCGGCGAGCGGCCGCTGTTCGACCTGCACGGCGTCGAGGTGGAAATCCAGCGCGCGCTGGGGCGCAAGGTGGAGCTGAAATCCGGCGGTTACCTGGTCATCGACCAGACCGAGGCAATGACCACCATCGACATCAACACCGGCTCCTATGTCGGCCGCCGCAATCTCGAGGAAACCATCTTCAAGACCAACCTGGAGGCGGCGACCATGGTGGCCCGGCAGCTGCGGCTGCGCAATCTCGGCGGCATCATCATCATCGACTTCATCGACATGCAGGACGAGGAGCATCGCCGCCAGGTCCACCGCACGCTGGAAAAGGCCATGGTGCGCGATCCGGCACGAAACCGGATTACCGGTGTCTCCGACCTGGGGCTGGTGGAGATGACCCGCGAGCGCAGCCGGGAAAGCCTGAGCCAGCTGCTGTGCGAGGAGTGCCCGGTATGCCAGGGGCGGGGCGTGCTGAAGACCGCGGAGACCGTTTGCTACGAGATTTTCCGCGAGATCATGCGCGACGCCAGGGCCTATGAGAACGACCAGTTGATGGTGCTCGCCTCCCAGGCCGTCATCGACCGCCTGCTGGACGAGGACTCGGCCAACCTGGCCGATCTCGAGGAGTTTATCGGCAAGACCATCAGCCTCCGGGTGGAGCCAGACAATCATCCGGAACACTTTGATATCGTGCTGTTTTAAACTGGCGCAGACGGCGCTTGCGGAAAGGTTGTCTTGCAGCATTCCATCTTTCACAGACTGAGCAAATTCCTCTGGGCACTGGGCGGGGCCGGTGTCGTGCTGTTTGCCGTCTATGTCAGCCTCGGACGCCTGCTCGCCGCCAATCTCTCGTACTTCCAGGACGAGGTGCTCGCCGAGATCAACGCGCGGCTGCCGTTTCGCGTCGAGGCGCAGAGCATCGAGGCCGACTGGCGCTCGTTCACCCCGGAAATTGCGCTGCACGACCTGCAGATCATCCTGCCCGGCTCCGAGGGCGTCCCGCTGCAGCTGATCGGCGGGCGCATCGGCGTCGACGTGCTGGACTCCCTCTCCACCCGCAGCCTGCAGTTCACCTCGCTGCAGCTGGAGGCACTGGAGCTGAAGGCGCAGCTCACCGCCGACGGCCAGCTGCTGGTTCCCGGCCTCACCAACGGGCAGGGCGAGGTCGGCAACTGGCTGCGGGAGTTCCTGCTCAATATCGAGTACCTCACCCTGCGCGACAACCGCGTACAGATCACCCTGCCCAGCGGGGAGCAGCGCGAGCTGGCCCTCGACCTGCAACTGTCGCGAGAGGGCAGCAGCCGGCAGCTCTACGCCGCGCTTAAATCGGACAGCGGTACGCGCATCCACATCAGCGGCAAGGGGCTCGGCGATCCCTTCCGCCCGGCGTCTTTCGTGGGCCAGGGCTATGTCGATATCCAGTCGGACCAGCTCGACAGGTTCCGCGCGCTGTTCCCGCAGCCGCCGGCCTGGTGGCCCGCCGGCCAGCTCGCCAGCCGCGTCTGGCTGAACTGGGACCGCGGCGAGCCCAGCGCGGAGCTGGAACTCGCGGCCAGCGAACTGAAGTTCGCGCCCGAGGGTTCGGACATCAGCGTGCCCCTGGACAACCTCTCCCTGCAGGCCAGCCTGCAGCGCGACCACAATCGCTGGACCATGTTTGTCGACAGCCTGCACGCGGCCGCCGGCCCGGTGCAGTTCTCGCTGCCGCGCCTGCAGGTGGACAGCTGGGACAATTCGCTGCGCCTGCGCGCCGCGGACATCGCGCTGCAACCGCTGAACGAACTGCTGGCGCAGGCGACGCTGCCCGAGCGCGTGGCCGCGCTACTGCAGACCCTGGGCCCGCGCGGCACCCTGACGGCGCTGGAACTGGACACTGACGACATCGGCGAGCCCGCGCAGGGATGGCTGGCCTCGGGCAATTTCCGCGGCCTGGCGGTGGAGTCCTGGCACGGCGCACCGGCGGTGACCGGCGCGGACGGCTATTTCGAAATCTCCCGTAGCGGCGGGTCGGTGCTGCTCGACAGCCGCGATACCAGCCTGGAATTTCCCACGGTCTACCACGCGCCGCAGCACTACAGCGAGCTGGCGGCGAGTATCGACATCGGCTGGGACGAGGACGCGGTGAAACTGCACAGCGGCCTGATCACGGCGGTGGGCGAGGAGGGCACCGTGCATGCCCTGTTCGGCCTCACCATCCCGCTGCACGAGACCGAGGCGGGTATCGAGATGGACCTCTCGGTGGGACTGCGCGACAGCGTCACCGCCTACCGCGACAAATACATTCCCTTCGTGCTGCACCAGTCCCTGCTGGACTGGCTGCATTCCGCCATCGGCGAGGGCAGCGTCAGCAGCGCCGGGTTTATCTGGCGCGGCAGCCTGCACGCGCACGCCGCGCCGCTGCGCACCGTGCAGCTGTTCATGGACCTCGCCCACACCAATGTGCAGTACCAGCCCGACTGGCCGATGCTGGAAGACTTCGACGGCACCCTGATCATCGACGACACCAATGTCAGCCTGTGGGCGGACAGCGCGCGGCTCTACGATTCCAGCTTCAGCCATCTCTCCGCTGAAACCTGGATGGATGACAGGGAACACATGCACCTGCTGGTGGACGCCCGGCTCGACGGCCCCGCCTCCGACGGCCTGCGCGTGGTGCACAATTCCCCGCTGCGGGAGATGACCGGCGGAGCCTTCGACGAGTGGAGCGCGGATGGCGAACTGGCCACCCGCCTGCGGCTGGGCCTGGACCTCGGGCACCACAAGGTCGCGCCCGATATCGACCTGGACGCCACCGTGAAGTCGCTCGAACTGGGTATCCACCCCGGCGACCTGGCCCTGGTCGGCGTGCAGGGCAAAGTGCATTACGATTCCGTCGCGGGCTTTCGCGCCGACGACCTGCGCGGCACGCTGTGGGGGCGCCCGCTGCGAGCCAGCCTGTCCCAGCAGCCGGACGCCACATCCCCGCTGGTGGTGGCATTCCGCTCCCGGGTCGCCACGGCGGACCTGCAGCGATGGCTGCACCTGGAGCCGCTGGCGATGGCCAACGGCACCGCCGCCGTGTCCGGCGAAATCGACATCGCCCGCGGGCAGCCACCGGTGTTGCACCTGGCATCCGGCCTGGAGGGCGTCGCACTGGACCTGCCTTCACCCTGGGAGAAGCCGGCGCTGGAGAAGCGCCAGCTGAACCTCAGCCTGCCGCTTGCGGGCGGCGCGCAGGAACTCTCGCTTGACCTGGGCGATGCGCTGCGGCTGCGCCTGGGTCTGCTGGACCACCAGCTGAAATCCGCCGCGCTGGGGCTGTCGGAGCCGCCCCCGGCACTCCAGGACGGACGCATACGCGTCGCCGGCAGCGCGGCGCTGGTGGACGTGCGCGCCTGGCAGGACTTCGCCGACCGCTACCTGCTGGCGCCGGCGGCGGGCCAGGGGGCAGGCGCCATGGCAGCCGCCGGTACGACTGCAGGTACAACTGCCGGAGCGGGAACCAGTCCGGCGCCGGCAGTGCCCAGCCCGGGGCTGTCCCTGGACCTGGAGGACGTGCACGCCCAGAAGCTGCTGCTCTGGGGCAGCAGCTTCGACCAGGTCACCTTCAGCCTGCACTACGCGGACGACGCGCTGCGGGCGGATTTCGACTCCAACTGGGCCAGCGGTGAATACGCCCAGGGCGCAGGTGAAATGCCCCGGCTGCTGCTGCACACGGTGGATGTCAGCCAGTTGCTTGCGGGCAGGGCGAAAGCGCCCCCGACACTCTCGGCTGACGGCGGGCCGCTGCTCGATAGCAGCGAAGACGTCCTCCCGGACCTGCCCGAGACCGCGGTCGAGGTCCGGCACCTGCGCTGGCACGGCGAGGACGCCGGCAAGCTGGCGTTCCATCTCGAAGGCAGCCGGGGCCAGTTCGCCGCGCGCGATATCACCGGCGATTTCGCCGGGCTGACGCTGAGCGCCGAGCAACCGGGGCAGTTGCGCTGGCAAACGGGCGGCGAGTCGCGGCTGACCGCGCCGCTGGTGGTCGGCGACTTCGGCGCGACCCTGGAGCAACTGGGCTACGCCCGCACCCTGGAAACCGACAGCGGGCGGCTGGACCTGGAGCTGGCCTGGCCGGGTTCGCCGCAGGCGTTTTCCATGGAGAAGCTGGATGGCACCCTGGATATCGACATGGCCTCCGGTCGTTTCCTGCAGAACTCCGGCGGCGCCGGCGCGCTGAAGGTGGTGGAACTGCTCAACCTGGCGGGAGTGGTACAGCGGTTGAGCATGTCGCACATGTTCGAATCGGGGATCACATTCAGCAAGATGAAGGGCAAGGTCTACTTCCACCCCGGCACCATCGAGTTGGCCAACCTGACCGTCTCCGGCAACTCCAGCGCCTTCGCCATGAACGGGGTCTCGAATATCGCCACGCGCAGTCTCAGCGGCGAGCTGGTGGCGACCCTGCCGGTGGCGAGCAACCTGCCCTGGGTCGCGGCCCTGGCCGGCGGCTTGCCGGTGGCGGCGGGGGTCTACGTGGTGAGCAAGGTGTTCGAGAAACCGCTGAACCGGCTCTCCAGCGGGGTCTACCACATCGGCGGCACCTGGGATGCGCCGGAGTTCACCTTCGATCGCATCTTCGACGACGAACTGCGGCTGGCGGCGGACGCCGCTGATCCCAACGCTCCCGCGGTGCCCGCGACGCCCGCGGTGCCGCTGGCGGCGGCTGGCTCGGACACTGCGCCGCAGCCGGCACCGCCGTTGCCGATGCAACCGCTACCCGACCCGAATCAGCCGGCTTCCGACAGCTCCCGCAAGTAGCGGAACAGCTTGCGGCTGGCGGCGGGCGGCTGGTTGCGCTCGCGCTCGCGCTGGTGCTGCAGCAGCAGGTGGCGCAGCTGCTGGCGATCCGCGTCGGGATACACCTCCAGCACGCGCTCGACACCGGCCGGACCGGCGGCGAGCACCTCGTCGCGCAGCTGCTCCAGGCGATGGAAGCGCTCGTTGGCCTCGCGGGCGGGCTGGAACAGGGTATCCAGCGCGGCCTGGATCGGCTCCGCGTCGATATCGCGCATCAGCTTGCCGATGAACTGCAGGTGGCGACGGCGTGCGCTGTGGCTCTTGATGTTGCGGGTTTCCGCGATGGCGCGCAGCAGGCGTTCGTCCTCGATGGGAACCTGCGCCAGCTGCTTGTTGCTGAGTTCCACCAGTTGCTCGCCCAGCGCCTGCAGCGCATGCATCTCTTTCTTGCGCCGGGTTTTGCTGGGCGCGTAGTCCTCGGGGAAGTCGTCCCCGTCTTCGTAGTCCTCATGCATAGAAAATACTCGCCAGGCCGAGGAAGGAGGCGAATCCGACGACGTCGGTCACCGTGGTCAGGATCACCCCGCCGGCCAGCGCCGGGTCGATATCCGCCCGTGTCAGCAGCAGGGGCAGGGCGGCGCCGGTGAAGGCGGCGGTCACCAGGTTGATCACCATGGCCGCGGCGATGATGGCGCCTATCGCCCAGTCGCCGAACCACAGGGAGGCGGCGACGGCGACGACCGAGGCCCACAGGAACCCGTTGAGCACGCCCATGATCAGTTCGCGGTTGAGCAGCCAGGCCTGGTTGTTGCGGCCCACCTGGCCGATGGCGATACCGCGCACCAGCACCGTCAGGGTCTGGGTGCCGGCGATGCCGCCCATGGACGAGACGATGGGCATCAACACCGCGAGGGCGACGACCTTCTCGATGGTGCCCTCGAACAAATTGATGGTGGCGGCGGCGATGAACGCCGTCACCAAGTTGATGCCCAGCCAGACCGCGCGGCGCGGCGCCGCGCGCATGATCGGCGCGAAGGTGTCCTCGTCCTCGTCCAGTCCGGCCATGGACATGAAGGAGTGGTCGGCGTCCTCGCGGATCACGTCCACCACGTCGTCGATGGTGATGCGGCCCAGCAGCTTGCCGCCCTCGTCGACCACCGGCGCGGAGACCCAGTCGTTGCGTTCGAACAGGCGCGCGACCTCGTCGTCGGGCATGTCCACGGGAATGGGGTCGACGTCGGTGACCATCATCTCGCGCACGCTGGCGGAGGGGTCGGCCACCAGCAGCGTGCTCAGCGGCAGCAGGCCGATGAACTGGTCCGAGCGGTTCACCACGATGAGGTTGTCCGTCATCTTCGGGATTTCCTCGTGGCGGCGCAGGTAGCGCAGCACCACGTCCAGGGTGATGCGCGCCCGGATGGTGACGGTGTCGGTGCTCATCAGGCCGCCGGCGACGTCTTCCGGGTAATTCATTACCCGCTCGACGCGCGCCCGGTCCTGGTGGTCCATGGCGTCCAGCACTTCCTGGGTGATGGCGTCCGGCAGCTGCTGCAGGATGTCCGCCAGGTCGTCGTCCGCCAGGCCCTCGGTGATGGTCGCGACCTCGGCCGCATCCATCTTCGACAGGAAGTGCGCCTGCAGGTCGTAGGTGAGCTCGCCGATCACCTCGCCCTCGATATCCACGTCCACCATCTTCCACAGCACGTCGCGGAATTTCGGCGGCGAGGATTCCAGCAGGTGGGCGATCTCGGCGGGGGCGAGGCCGTTGAGCATGCGGCGGCCGCGCACGAAGGCACCGCTGTCCAGTGCCGCCGTCAGCTTGTCGAGGGTTTCCTGCGATGTGGGCTTGCTGAGGGACATGCGTTGCTTCCCGTGGCCTGGTTGATACGGCGCGGCGGCGCGTCGGCGAGGATTATGCGAAAAAGCCCCGCCGCCAACAACGCAATTAGTTACGCTCGGTGGTGCGGCGCCGCGAGCGCCGCGGCTGCTGTGCGGCGATTACTCGGCTTCGCCGAAACGGTTGTCGATCAGCTCGACCAGTGCCGCCAGCGCGGCCTGCTCGTCGTCGCCGTCGATGTGCAGGTCGAGGATGGTGCCCTTGCCCGCAGCCAGCATCATCACCGACATGATGCTCTTGGCATCGACCATGTCGCCGTCCCGGCCGGCCATGATCCTGCTGGAAAATGCGGAGGTGCAACCGACGAATTTCGCCGCGGCGCGGGCGTGCAGGCCCAGTTTGTTGATTATGGTGACCTGGGTCTGGATCACTTACTGGAGTTCCCTGTGTCTGAGGTGTACCTCCGGGTAGAGGTCCCGGTAATGCCGGTACAGGCGGTCGGCCAAATATACTGACCGATGTTGGCCGCCGGTACAACCTATCGCAACCGTCATGTAACTGCGGTTGCTCTCGCGGTAGCGCGGCAGCCAGCGCTCGAGAAAATCGCTGATATCCGAGTACAGCTCCCCGGTCGCGGGCTGCGACTCGAGGAACTCGCGCACCTCGGTATCCAGCCCGCTCTTCAGGCGCAGTTCCTTCACCCAGTGGGGATTGGGCAGCATGCGCACGTCGAAGACCAGGTCGGCGTCGGTGGGGACGCCGCGCTTGAAGCCGAAGGACTGGAAGGTGATGGACATGCTGCCGGCAGCCGATCCCAGCAGTCGCTGCTTGATCGCGTCGCGCAGCTCGTAGATGGTCATCTGGCTGGTATCGAGGATCAGCGAGGCGTCGGCGGCGATCGGTTCCAGCAGGCCGCGCTCGCGCTGGATGGCCTCGGCCAGCGAGGTGTTGCCCGAGCTCAGCGGGTGTTTGCGGCGGGTCTCGGAGAAACGCTTGGTGAGCGCCGCGTCCTCGGCCTCGAGGAACAGTATCTCGCTCTCTACCTGTTCCGGCAGCGAGTCAATCACCTGCGGGAAGTTCGCCAGGTCCTTCCAGGCGTTGCGCGCGTCGATACACACGGCGGTGCCCTTGAAGTGCGAGAAATCGTCGCGGCTGGCTTCCTCCACCAGCGCCGGCAGCAGCGACACCGGCAGGTTGTCGATGCAGTAGTAGCCTTCGTCTTCCAGCTGGTGCAGCGCGGTGCTCTTGCCGGAGCCGGAGCGGCCGCTGATGATGATGAGCCGCACTTAGTCGGCGCCGCTGGCAGCCGCGGCGTACAGCGCCTGGTTGTCGGTGGCGGCGCGCAGTTTCGCGCAGTAGTCCGCCTGGCTGAACAAGCGGGCCACGCCGGCCAGTGTATCCAGGTGGCGCTGGTGTTCGCCGTCCGGTACCAGCAGCGCGAAGACCAGGTCCACGGGCTGGTTGTCGGGCGCGTCGAAATCGATCGGATCGGCCAGGGTGAGCAGTGCGCCCATCGGCGCGCCGCAACCGGAGATGCGGCAGTGCGGGATGGCGATGCCGTGGCCCAGGCCGGTGCTGCCGAGTTTTTCGCGGGCGATCATCTGGCTGAAGACTTCGTCGTAGGACAGGGATGGCTGGTCGTCGCTGATCAGCCGCGCCAGGGTTTCAAACAATCGTTTTTTGCTGAGCCCCGGAACCTGGCAGGCAGTGCGTTCCGGGGTCAGTAGCTCTGTGAGTGCTTGCATGGGTTTTGCGGGTCAGTGTCCCCGGGCCTTTTCCTTGTGCTTGATCAGCTGCCTGTCGAGTTTGTCCGCCAGCATGTCGATGGCGGCGTACATGTCCTCGGATTCCGCCTGTGCGAAGAGGTCGGCTCCTGAAATGTGCAGGGTGGCTTCCGCCTTCTGTACCATTTTTTCTACGATCAGCGTGACCTGGGTGTTGGTGATATTGTCGAAATGTCGCTGCAACCGCTCGAATTTGCTTTCCACGTAGCTGCGCAGGGGTTCGGTAACCTCCACATGGTGACCGCTGACGTTGAGTTGCATAGCATGGCTCCTTCTTCACGTGAACCCGGAGTGGCCTCCGGGACCGGCGCCGCCGGATTTTTCGAGGACTTCTGTCCAGAGTCTAGACTACGTCCCGGCCACCTGACATGTCCGGGAAACAGGGATATCGTTGCGCTCATACCAGGCGCTTGCGCTCGTTGGAGGGGGGGATGTGCAGGCTGTCGCGGTACTTCGCGATGGTGCGCCGCGCGACGTTGATACCCTGGTCCTCCAGCAACTGCGCGATCTTGTTATCGCTGAGGGGCTTGCGCGGGTTTTCCGCCGCCACCAGCTTCTTGATCAGCGCGCGGATGGCCGTGGAGGAGCACTCGCCACCGGCGCTGGTTGCGACGTGGCTGGAGAAGAAATACTTCAGCTCGAAGATGCCGCGCGGGGTGTGCATGTATTTCTGCGTGGTCACCCGGGAGATGGTGGACTCGTGCATTTCCACGGCCTCGGCGATGTCGTGCAGCACCAGCGGTTTCATCGCCTCCTCGCCGTACTCGAGGAAGTTGCGCTGGTGCTCGACGATCTTTGTCGCCACTTTCATCAGTGTCTCGTTGCGGCTCTGCAGGCTCTTCAGGAACCAGCGGGCCTCCTGCAGGTTGTCGCGCAGGTAGGTGTTGTCCGCGCTGTTGTCGGCGCGCTTGATCAGGCTGGCGTACTCGCTGTTGATGCGCAGCTTGGGTGCGATGTCCGGGTTGAGCTCCACCAGCCAGCGCCCCTCGCGCTTGCTGACGAAGACGTCCGGCACCACGTATTCCACTTCCTCTGGTGCGTAGGACTCGCCCGGATTGGGGTCCAGTGACTGGATCAGCCCCAGCACTGACTTGAGCTGTTCTTCCTTGAGTCGCGTGCGCCGCAGGATCTGGCTGAAATCGCCACTGGCGAGTTGCGGCAGGTAGCGGTTGAGGATCAGCCGCGCCTGTTCCAGGTACGGCGTGCTGGGCGGCAGCTGCTGCAGTTGCACCAGCAGGCATTCCTGCAGGCTGCGGGTGCAGACACCGGCCGGCTCGAACTGCTGCAGGCGGTGCATCACGGCCACCACCTCGTCCATCTCGATGTCCATTTCCGGGTCGAAGGAATCGAGGATTTCCTCCAGCGACAGGGTCAGGCGCCCGTTGCCGTCGGTTGCGTCGATGATCGACAGGGCGATCAGCTGGTCGGTGTCGGAAAAACGGGTGAGGTTGAGCTGCCAGAGCAGGTGGTCGTGCAGGGTTTCGCGGGAGCCGTTGCGGGCCTCGTAGTCGCCGTCGGCGTCATCCATGGGCGCGGCGGATGGCGCCGAGCTCGATGGCAGCAGGTCTTCCCACTGGGTGTCCACGGGCAGTTCGTCGGGGATGGTATCGGCGCCGTTGGGGCCGGCATCCGTCGCGGCGTCCCAGTCGCTGTCCGCCGCTTCCTTGCTCTCGGCCAGGCTCTCGGACTGGCTGTTGAGGCTGGCGGCGTCGCCCTCGGTGCGGTCGTCGCCCACGTCATCCTCACCCACCTCGAGCAGGGGGTTGCTGTCCAGCGCCTGCTGGATCTCCTGCTGGAGATCCATGGTGGACAGCTGGAGCAGACGGATGGCCTGCTGCAGCTGCGGAGTCATGGTCAGCTGCTGGCCAAGTTTTAGCTGAAGTGATTGTTTCATCGATGCTTCGATAACGCCTTCAGGTGCGCCATTTTGGGGCGCTGCGATTGCACAACTGCATCGAGTTTAGCGTCCGACCGGGAAGGGTGGCAACAGCTTGGCGCGAAATTTGCTTATTGACATTAACCGCGACTTGCGCGGGGTGGCCATTACAGGCGGAACTGGTCGCCGAGGTAGGTTTTGCGCACCTGGGCGTTGTCCAGTACTTCCTGGGCGGTTCCCGACGCGATGATGTGACCTTCGCCGACGATGTAGGCTTTTTCGCAGATATCCAGGGTATCGCGGACGTTGTGGTCGGTGATCAGGATGCCGATGCCGCGCTCGCGCAGGTGGCTGACGATCTGCTTGATATCGCTCACCGAAATCGGGTCGACGCCGGCGAAAGGCTCGTCCAGCAGGATGAAATCCGGCTCGGTGGCCAGCGCCCGGGCGATCTCCACCCGGCGCCGCTCGCCGCCGGACAGGGACTGGCCCAGGCTGTCGCGCAGGTGGCCGACGTGAAACTCCTCCAGCAGTTGGTCGCGGCGCTCCAGGCGCTGCTGCTTGTTCAGGTCCGGGCGGGTCTCCAGGATGGCCAGGATATTGTCGCCGACCGAGAGCTTGCGGAAGATCGACGCCTCCTGCGGCAGGTAGCCGATGCCGTGGCGGGCGCGCTCGTGCATCGGCAGGCGGGTGATCTCCTCGCCGTTGAGCGTGATGTGCCCGCGGTCTGCCGGGATGATGCCGATGATCATATAGAAGCAGGTGGTCTTGCCGGCGCCGTTCGGGCCCAGCAGGCCGACGATCTGCCCGCTGTCGATGTGCAGCGAGACGTCCTGTACGACCTCGCGGCCGCGGTAGGCCTTGGCGAGGTTACTGGCTACCAGCTGTGCCATCGGCGGCCTCCACCGGGTTGGGGTCTGCCGCCTGCGGCTGGTTCGGATCGCCCGTGACCGGCTGGTTGGGATCGGCTGCCTCCGGCGCGTTTGGATCGGCGACCTCCGGCCGGTTGGGATCGGTTGCCGCGGGCTGGTTGGGGTCAGTCGCCGCGGGCTGGTTGGGGTCGCGAGTCTTCGTCGCATTGCGGTTGGTCTCGGCCTGCTGCACCGTCTGCGCCGGGATCACTACCTGCACCCGGTTGGAGTCCTCACCCTTTTTCGATTCGGCCTTTACCAGCTTCTGGTCGATCAGGTAATCGATCATGTCGCCGTTGACGGTGGAACCGTCCTGCACGATGCTGGCGTCCTCGCGCAATTCCACCCGCGCCTCGTCGCGGAAATAGACGATGGTCCGGGCGCTTGCGGTCACCACGCCCTTGTCCGGGTCGGGCTGCTGGCGCATGGTCGCCGGGCGGCCGCGGGCCTCGATTTTCTTCGCATCCTCGCCGGTGTGGTGCACGGTGAGTTCGTCCGCCTCGATGTGCAGGCTGCCCTGGTCCAGCTTGACGTTGCCGTCGTAGCGGGTGAACCCCTGGTTCTCGTCGCGCAGGGCGGAATCCGCCTCGATGCGGATCGGCTGGTCGCGGTCGCCGGGCAGTGCCTGCGCGGGAACGGCCAGCAGGGCCGACAGCGACAGCAGGCCGGTGAGGCAGGCTGTCGTCCAGCTAGCGCGACATGACATAGGTACTCTCCACGTTCGGTCCAAGTGCGATGGTCTCCTCGCCCAGGCGGGCAATCATACCGCTGGCGCGCGTGCGATTCTCCCCCTGGTTGATCCTGACCTCGCTGCGGGTGCTCGCCACGCTGGTGTCGAGCTGGATATCCAGGCTGGGGGTTTCCATATGGGTGCGGGTCTGGTCGTGGTCCAGCACCACGTGCTGGCGCAACAGCAGGCGCTGCCGGCCCTCCTCATAGCGGCCGCGGTCGGCGCTGGCCGACCAGGTGCGGTTGTCGCGGCTGTGGGAGTAAAAGCGTGGTTGGGTGAGCAGCGCGTAACCGTGCTTGCCGAACTGCTCCACGTGCAGGGCTTCCAGCACATCGGCGAGCTGGCCGTTGTCGGTGAAGCTGAGCGAGCGGACCGTGTCCATGTAGGAATTCGGCAGGTTCTTGCGCCGCTCGCCGCTCGCGCGGTCCGCGTCGCCGATACTGCCGGGCCCCCAGTAGTAGCTGGCCAGCAGCAACAGCCCCATCGCCAGCAGCGCCTGCAGCAGCGGGCGCGACATCAGGCGAATTCCCCGATCAGTGCATCCAGTGAACCGCGCAGCCGCAGGATATATTCGCATGCCTCGCGCACCGCGCCCGCACCGCCCGCGGCGGCGCAGGTGTAATCCGCCGCCTCGCGCAGCGCCGCCACCGCGTCGCCCGGGGCCAGGCCGAGTCCCGCGGCGCGCACGGCGGAGAGGTCGGGCAGGTCGTCGCCCATGTAGGCGCAGTCGCCGGGTGCGATGCCGCGGGCATCGCACAGCTCGCGCAGGGCGGACAGTTTGTCCTCGCGGCCCTGCACGATTTCAGCGATGCCCAGTTCGTCGGCGCGGCGCTGCACCATCGGCGAGTTGCGGCCGGTGATGATGGCGACCTCGATGCCGTCGCGCTGCAGCAGCTTGATGCCCAGGCCGTCCTTGATGTTGAAGCTCTTCAGTTCCTCGCCGCCGGAGCTGTACTGGATGCGGCCATCGGTGAGAACACCGTCCACGTCCAGGGCCAGCAGCCTGAGTTTGCGCGCCGTCGCCTGCGGATCAGTCATCGTGTTCAGGCAATTCCCGCGTGCAGCAGGTGCATCAGGTGCAGGACGCCGCAGGTGTCGCCGTCGTCATCGACCACGACCAGCGAGGTGATCTCGTTCTCCTCCATGATGCGCAGCGCTTCCGCCGCCAGCATGCCGGGCCCGACGGTCTTGGCGTGGCGCGACATCAGTGCGGAGATTGGGGTGGTGTTGATATCCACCCGCTCGTCCAGGGTGCGGCGCAGGTCGCCGTCGGTGAACACGCCGACCAGCTTGCCGTTAGCGTCGTTGACGGTGGTCATGCCGAAGCCCTTGCGGCTGATCTCCAGCAGCGCCTCGGCCAGCATCGTGGACTCGCCCACGACGGGGATGGCCTCGCCGCCGCGCATGACGTTTTCAACCTTCAGCAACAGCTTCTTGCCCAGCGCGCCGCCGGGGTGGGAGAAGGCGAAGTCCTCGGCGGTAAAGCCGCGGGACTCCAGCAGGGCGATGGCCAGGGCGTCGCCCATCACCAGCGCCGCGGTGGTGCTGGAGGTGGGCGCGAGATCCAGCGGGCAGGCTTCGGTCTCGACGCCGGCGTCCAGGTGCGCGTCCGCCGCGCGGCCCAGGGTGGAGCCGGCGTTGCCGGTCATTGCGATCAAGCCCGAGCCCATGCGCTTGAGCAGCGGCAGCAGGGTGACGACCTCGGAGACTTCGCCACTGTTGGACAGGGCGATCACCACATCGTCGGGGGTGATCATGCCCATGTCGCCGTGGCTGGCCTCGCCGGGGTGCACGAAAAACGCCGGGGTGCCGGTGCTCGCCAGCGTCGCGGCGATCTTGCGGGCGATGTGGCCCGATTTGCCCATGCCGGTGACGATCACGCGGCCCTTGCAGGCCAACAGCAATTCGCAGGCGTGTTCGAATTCTGCGCCGATGCGTTGCGCGAGCGCAGCAATGGCCTGCGCTTCCATGTCGATGGTGCGCAGTGCGGATTCGGTAAAGCTGGGAGACGGTTGGTCCGCCATGGTTGCGGGCCCTGGATCAGAGGCTGACATATAACCAGTAATAATACAGCGCGTAGGAAGTGACTAACAACACCCCGACGGTGCGCCCGACATAGGCCTGCCCGTCCATCGAGCGGCTGCGCCGTCGGCTGACGAGGATCGCCAGGGCGAGCAGCACGGTGAGGCCGAGCATGGTGGGGTAGTCGCGGGTGAGTACCGAGTGGTCGAGCCCGGCGTCGCCGAAGATGCCCGGGATCGCCATCACCACCAGCAGGTTGAACATATTGGAGCCGATGACATTGCCCAGCGCGATCTCGGTGTGCCCGCGCATCGCGCTGGCGACGGTGGCCGCGAGTTCCGGCAGGCTGGTGCCCACGGCGACGATGGTCAGGCCGATGATCAGCTCCGAGACGCCCAGGGTCGATGCGATCTCCACCGCGCCCCAGACCAGCATGCGCGAACTGCCGATGAGCAGGGCCAGGCCGATGGCGAATGTGACCCAGGCGCGCGCCGGGGTGAGGTGTGGCAGGTATTCCTCCTCGGCTTCGCCGACCAGCACCTCGTCCTTCTGTTGCGTGCGCAGCATGAACACGATGAGCAGGGCCAGCGTGCCCACCATCAGCCAGGCGTCGATCCTGGAGAGGTCGTCATCGATGATCAGCGCGCCGGTGCCGAAGCTCACCAGCAGCAGTACCGGCATCTCTTTCTTCATGCAGCTGCCGTGCACCATGAGCGGTGCGATCAGCACGGTGATGCCCAGCACCAGGCCGATATTGGCGATGTTGGATCCGATCGCATTGCCGATGGCGAGGCTGCCCGCGCCCGACATGGATGCGGTAATGGACACCAGGACCTCGGGCGCGGAAGTGCCCAGGGAGACGATCGTCAGGCCAATGACGATGGGGGACATCCCCATATTCTCGGCAATGGAAGCTGCGCCCGCCACGAACAGGTCCGCACTCCAGATAAGGATGATAAAGCCGACCAGAATGGTGGCGGCCGCTAACAGCATAGAGAGATATTTCCTGTTAAAGTATGCGCCGCGCTGTGGTCTGGAACCGCGGGAGCAAGGCTGATGTCACAAACCAGACGCAGCGGCACGCTCCCCTTCGGGGTCGCTCAGCTGATTGCCAAGGGCGGATTATACAGGCCGTCACAACCGTTAGTAGTAGTAATTCATCCAGTGGGGATTACACATGGGTTTTCGTTTCAAGTTTGCCTGGTTGCTGGGTTTGTTGCTGTGCGCTTCGCTGGCAAGCGCCAATGAGGGCGGCGGGGTTACCGCACAGGATGTCGTGCGCAAGACCACGGAGGAAGTGATGGACGTAGTGCGCGATGCACAGTCCTATGTCGACAAGGACCCGGATCGCTTCTACTCGCAGATCCAGACGATTCTCGACTCTGTGGTGGACTTTCGCGGCTTCGCCCGCGGCGTGATGGGCCCCTATGCCAGCAGCGAGCGCTACCGTTCGCTGGACGAGGCCGGCCGCGCGAAGCTGCGCGAGCAGTTGGACCGCTTTACCGAGGTCATGCGTACCGGGCTGGTCCGCACCTACGGCAAGGGTCTGCTGGCCTTCGGCGGCTCGCGCATCGACATCTCCCAGCCCGCGCCGGACGAGGCGAGCCGGCCGCAGGCCACCGTCAAGCAGCTGATCGTGTCCGACAACGCCCAGCCCTATGTCGTCTATTACCAGATGGCCAGGGAGTCCAACCACGAGTGGAAGCTGCGCAACATGATCATCGAGAGCGTCAACCTGGGTGAGATTTACCGCAACCAGTTCCAGGCCTCCGCCCGCAGCTATGACGGCAACCTCGACGAGGTGATCGCCAACTGGAGCGTCTCCGAGGACGACGTCAAGAAATGATCGCGCCGGCGATGTCGCTATCGCGCCGGATTTTTCCTAAAATGCCGCTTCCCTGTCCCCGGCCCATGTCCGGGGGCGCGCTTGTTTTGCGACCACCGTACTGGAGACGATTATGGACGCCGCGACCGTCAAGGCCCTGCTGCAGACCCACCTGCCGGAATGTGAGTTTCACGTCGCCGGGGAGGGCTCGCACTACGACATCGTCGCCATCGGCGAGGTGTTCGACGGGCTGCGTGCGGTGAAAAAGCAGCAGCTGGTGTACGGCGCGCTGGGCGAGGAAATCGCCAGCGGCGACATCCACGCCGTGAACATCCGCACTTTCACGCCCGCCGAATGGCAGGCGCGCGCCTGAACGGCCGCGCGAGACCTGGCATGGACGAAAGCATCACCATCGCCCTGACCAAGGGGCGCATCCTCAAGGAGACCCTGCCGCTGCTGGCCAGCGCCGGGATAGAGCCGCTGGAGGATCCGGACAAGAGCCGCAAGCTGGTGTTCGACACCACCGCGCCCGGCGTGCGCCTGGTGATCCTGCGCGGCACCGACGTGCCCACCTATGTGCGCCACGGCGCGGCGGACGTTGGCGTGGTCGGCAAGGACATACTGCTGGAGCACGGCGCCGAGGGGCTCTACGAACCGCTGGACCTGGGCATTGCGCGCTGCCGGCTGATGACCGCCGGGCGCGTGGGCTGGCGGCACGGCGGCGGACGTGTTCGCGTGGCCACCAAGTTCGTCAACATCGCGCGCGAACACTTCGCCCGCCAGGGCGTACAGGTCGAGCTGATCAAGCTGTACGGCGCGATGGAACTCGCGCCGCTGATGGACCTCGCCGACCTGATCGTCGATATCGTCGACACCGGCAATACCCTGCGCGCCAACGGCATGGAGCCGCTGGAGGAGATCGCCTGTATCAGTTCCCGCCTGGTGGTCAACAAGGCCGCCATGCGCTCCAGTTACCGCGCCATCCAGTCGCTCATCGATCACCTGGCGAGCGTGGTGGAGGCGGCCTGAGATGGTAATGCGCCGACTGGATTCCACCTCCGCGGACTTCGACGCGCAACTGCGCGAGCTGGTCGCCTGGGAAGAGGAGTACGACCAGGCCGTCACCGCGACGGTGCAGGAGATCATCGCGGCGGTCGCCCGCCGCGGCGACGAGGCCCTGCTCGAGTACACGGCGCGCTTCGACGGTGTCGAGGTGAGCGATGCGGCGCAGCTGGAGGTGGGCGCGGAGCGCCTGCAGGCGGCGCTGGAGTCCATCCCCGACGCGCAGCGCGCCGCCCTGGAGTCCGCCGCCGCTCGCATCCGCGAATACCACCAGCACCAGTTGCAGGAGAGCTGGCGCTACCGGGACGAGGCGGGCAACCTGCTGGGCCAGCAGATCACCGCCCTGTCCAGCGCCGGGGTCTACGTGCCCGGCGGCAAGGCCAGCTACCCGTCCTCGGTGTTGATGAACGCCATCCCCGCCCAGGTCGCCGGAGTCGAGCAGATCGTCATGGTGGTGCCTACGCCGCGCGGCGAGGTCAACGAACTGGTACTGGCGGCGGCGTGTATCGCCGGCGTGCACCGGGTATTTACCATCGGTGGCGCGCAGGCGGTGGCAGCGCTGGCCCACGGCACACAGACCGTTCCCGCGGTGGACAAGATCGTCGGCCCCGGCAACATCTACGTCGCTACCGCCAAGCGCATGGTCTTCGGCCGGGTGGGCATCGACATGATCGCCGGTCCCTCGGAGGTGCTGGTGATCTGCGACGGCGGGACCAACCCGGACTGGGTCGCCATGGACCTGTTTTCACAGGCCGAGCACGACGAGAACGCCCAGGCCATCCTGCTGTGCCCGGACGCCGCCTACCTCGACGCCGTGGCGGAATCGGTGGAGCGGCTGCTGCCGCAGATGGAGCGCGCCGGGATCATCCGCGCCTCCCTTTCCGGCCGCGGCGCGCTGGTCAAGACCACGAGCATCGACGACGCTGTCGCCATCAGCAACCGGCTGGCGCCGGAGCACCTGGAGTTGTCGGTGGCCGACCCGGAAGCGCTGCTTCCTGCGATCCGCCACGCTGGCGCCATCTTCATGGGCCCGTACACTTCGGAATCCCTCGGCGACTACTGCGCCGGTCCCAACCACGTGCTGCCCACCGCCGGCAGCGCGCGTTTCTTCTCACCGCTGGGCGTCTACGACTTCCAGAAGCGCAGCTCGGTGATCATGTGCTCGGATACGGGTGTGCAGTCGCTCGGCCGGATCGCGTCCACGCTTGCCCGCGGGGAGTCGCTCACGGCACACGCGCGGGCGGCGGAGCTTCGGCTCAAGGACTAGATCCAGGCTCCGGCGGCATTCCCGGCGTTCGCGCGGCAATGTGCCTCGCTTGCTCAAGAGCGCTTTTGTTCGCCGCGAGGCACATTGCCGCGCAAACGCCTCGCATCGCGGGTGTGTAGTGGCGGTGCCAGGCAGGCAAGGCTCGACGTGAAAACGCGCACAGGGGGAGGCGAGCGGGCGTCAGAGCGCCCTGCGGTGAATATAAACGCTTTTGAACAAGCTGGGCGCTGTGACGCCCGCTCACCGGGTGAAGTGCTCCCAGGCGCCGCGTCGTACAAGTCGATACCTAGGGCGCTTGAGATCCCTGCAGTGATTGCTGCGGCTGCCCCGCCGGGCTGGTCTGCCCCTGTGCGCCGACAACGGCGCGCAACTCGAGGCTCTGCTGCTCGCGCTGCACCGAGATGCTGATGGCGTCGCCGGGCCGCAGCCGGGCGATCTGGTGCATGGTCTGGCGGCCGTCGACGACCGGGTCGCCGTTGATGTGGGTGATGACGTCGCCCGGCAGGATGCCGGCGCGCTGGGCCGGGCTGGCGTCGGCGACCGTAACCACCAGCAGGGCCTGCTTCTGGGTGCCGCTGGTCAGCCGCACCGGCTCGACGCTGACCCCCAGCCAGCCGCGGATCACCTCGCCGTAGTCGATCAGGTCGTGCATCACGTAGTCGGCGAGGTTGGCCGGGATCGCAAGGCTGATGCCGATACCGGTGCCGGCGCCGGTCTGGGCGCTGTTGGTGTAGATCAGGGTGTTGATGCCCACCAGGCGGCCCTGGCTGTCGATCAGCGCGCCGCCGGAGTTGCCCTGGTGAATGATGGCATCGGTCTGGATGTAGTCCTCGTAGGTGTTCAGTTGCAGGCCCCAGCGTCCCAGCGCCGAGACGATGCCCTGGGTGACCGAGTGGCCGAAGCCCAGCGGGTTGCCGATGGCCAGGACCACGTCGCCCACGCGCAGTTTGTCGGAGTCGGCGACCTCGGCCGGGACCAGGTTGGGCAGGTCGATCTTCAGTACCGCGAGGTCGGTGGCCGCGTCGCTGCCGATCACCACCGCGTTGGCGGTTCGGCCATCGTGCAGCAGCACCTGGATGGCGTCGGCGCCGGCGATCACGTGGTGATTGGTGAGGATGTGTCCCTCCTTGTCCATGATGACGCCGGAGCCGAGGGAGCGCTCGATGCGCTGGCGCGAGAAGCGGTGCGCCAGGCGCTGGGACAACAGCGGCACTGCCGGGGTGGTGCTCACCAGCTTGGCGGTGTAGATGTTCACCACCGCCGGCGCCGCGCGGTCGACGGCCGGGGCGTAGCTCTCGGTGGCGCCGACACGTTCCACGCGCACACCTTCGGCCGGGAGCACCCAGCGGTCGAGAATCAGCAGTGCGGCGAGCAGGCCCGCCAGCGCCGGCCAGGCAAAGAACTTGAGTGTCTCTTTCATGCGGTTGGTGGGCGTCCCGGGCTGCTGTAGAGTTATCTGTCTGCGCCAGCCTGCGGGCGGGCAAACCGGCATTGTATAGCAAGCGGGCTCACCGCGAGAAATAAGGCACAGCATGAGTACACCCCTGCACACCCTCTCCCAGTGGCTGGAGGACACCCTGCAACCCGGGCGATTCCGCGATTACTGCCCCAACGGCCTGCAGGTCGAAGGGCGGGGGAGCGTCGGCAAACTGGCCACCGGCGTCACCGCCAGCCAGGCGGTGCTGGACCAGGCGGTGGCCTGGGGGGCCGACGCGCTGCTGGTGCACCACGGGTATTTCTGGCGCGGCGAATCGGGCGTGATTACGGGCATGAAACGCCGCCGGCTGGCCACGCTGCTGGGCAATGACCTCAGCCTGTTCGCCTACCACCTGCCGCTGGACGCCCACCCGCGCCTGGGCAACAACGCCCGCCTGGGCCAGTTGCTGGGCATCGACGGTTTCGAACCCCTGCAACCGGAGGATACGACCGCGGTGGGCAATATCGGGCAGTGGCCGGAAGGGCTGTCCGCCGGGCAGTTGTGCGAGCGGCTGCGGCAACTGACGGGGCGCGAGGCGCTGCTGGTCGGCGAACCGGACCGCCAGCTGCACCGCGTGGCCTGGTGCACCGGCGCGGCGCAGTCCTATATCGAGGCTGCGGTGGCTGCCGGGGCGGATGTGTTCATTACCGGGGAGGCCTCGGAGCAGACGGTGCACGTGGCCCGGGAGGAGGGCATCGCTTTCGTCGCCGCGGGACATCACGCCACCGAGCGCTACGGGGTACAGGCGGTGGGGGAGGCGCTGGCGCGGGAATTCTCCCTGCAGCACTGCTTTTTCGATTGCGACAACCCGGTCTGAGCCGGAATCGCCGCCCGGCGACGGCTTACAGCGGCGGGGGAGTGCGCGTTTCGCCTTCGCCCTGCTTGCGTTCCAGCCCGAAATCCTCACTCAGCATGCCCTTGTCGTCGGGCGAGGACTTCGGTGCATAGTCTTTCGGCGGCTGGATGTCCGCGAGGTCGGCGGGAATGTCGTTGAGATCCACCTTGCGCTCCATTTTCTCCAGCGCGACCTGGCTGTAGCCGCGGCACAGCTCGGACGCGCCCCGCGCCAGGTGGTTGTGTACGTCCCGGTAGCTCTCGGTGAGCTGGTTGAGCAGCCGCGCGGTGTCGGTAAAGTGCTCCACGACCTCGTCCTCGTAGGCCTTCTTCTCCTGCAGCAACTCGTCGAGCTGGCGCTCCGCCGCGCGGCGCTTCTGCCCCGAGGGCGTAACACGCTGGCTCAGCAGCATGCCGATGCCCACGCCGGCCAGCAGGCCGACGGCGGTGCAGATGATGAGGAAGGTCAGGCTGTACACGGCTTCTCCTTGTTTGTCCCGTGGTGCACTCCGGCAGTGGGCAGTATACCCGCCTTGGCGCGCGACTCCATAGGCCGGCGCTCATTTCCCGGTGCTCTTCTTGATTTGCGCACTGTTTCCGGCGCTCGTCCGCAAACTTGCCGTGCTTGCTCAAGGGCGTTTTGATTCGCCGCACGGCAAGTTTGCGCACGAGCGCCTCACATTGAGCGCGGTTTCCGGTGCCCGCGCGATCGCCTCGCATCGGGTGCAATTTCCCGGCGGTCGTGCACCAATGCGCCGTGCTTGCTCAAGAGCGTTTTGATTCGCCGCGAGGCACATTGCCGCGCGATCGCCTCGCACCGCGCGTGGGTCGGCAGCGCTCACGAGTCGGCCCGGCGAACAGCGCACCAAAAGAGGCGGGCGGGCGTCACGGCGCCCCGCGGCGAGTATAAACGCTTTCGAGCAAGCGGGGCGCCGTGACGCCCGCCCGCCGGCTGCCGGAGCGCCCGCCCGTCAATCCGCGATCTGCCCGCCAGCGAGCGATGCAGGTGGCCAGGTGGTGGCGGACGGCGTTGCCAACCGCGGGGCCTGTGGGTAAAGTGGGCCGCCCGGCATTACCATCATCAAATCACGTCCATGAGCACACCCTGGGAACGCTATCAGGCCGACCTGCAACGGGAGGGTTTTACCCACGACCCGGCGCAGGAGGCGGCCGTACGCCTGTTGCAGGACCTGTACGAGCGCCTGCTGCAGCGGCAGCGGGGCGGTGACGGATTGTTCGGGGGGCTGTTGCGCAAGCTGCGCCGGGAACCGGTGGAGCCGGAGATCGGGCTCTACCTGTGGGGTGGCGTCGGCCGCGGCAAGACCTACCTGGTCGACACGTTTTTCGACTGCCTGCCATTCCAGCGCAAGCTGCGGGTGCACTTCCACCGCTTCATGCAGCGCGTGCACAGCGAACTGACCGAACTGGAAGGCGAGAAGAACCCACTCGAGACCATCGCGGACCACCTCGCCGGGGAAGCCGTGGTGGTCTGCTTCGACGAGTTTTTCGTCACCGACATCGGTGACGCCATGATCCTCGGCAACCTGATGGAGGCGCTGTTCGCCCGCGGCGTGACCCTGGTGGCGACCTCCAACATCGTGCCCGAGCACCTCTACGAGAACGGCCTGCAGCGCCAGCGTTTCCTGCCGGCGATCCGGCTGATCCAGAAGTACACCCAGGTGGTCAACGTGGACGCGGGGGTGGATTACCGGCTGCGCACCCTGCAGCAGGCGGAGCTCTACCACTGCCCGCTGGGCGAGGCCGCCGACCGCAGCCTGGAGCACAGCTTCACCGCGCTGGCGGCGACCCCGGCCCGGCACTGGGAGCGCATCCAGGTCAACGGCCGCTACCTGACCTGCCGCCGGGTGGCGGACGACGTCGCCTGGTTCGACTTCGCCGAACTGTGCGACGGGCCGCGTTCGCAGAACGATTACATCGAACTGGCGCGGGTGTTCCACGCCGTGGTGCTGTCCGGGGTGCCGGAGTTCACCAGCGAACTCAACGACCAGGCGCGGCGCTTCATCAACCTGGTCGACGAGTTCTACGACCGCAACGTCAAGCTGGTGCTGGCCGCCGCCAGGCCGCTGCTGGAGCTCTACACCAGTGGCAGCCTGGGTTTCGAGTTCCAGCGGACCCAGTCGCGGTTGCAGGAGATGCAGTCCCACGAGTACCTGGCGCGGGAGCACAAGCCCTAGCGGTTGCTGTCGCCGGGGCGGGCTATTTTGCTGCTCGCGGGGTGTCCGCGGCGGGCAATCCGTGCCATAGTTGCGCACCCCGCGGCGGGGCTGCCCGGAAGCGTCCCGCCGGAGCGCAAAATTCACACTTTGGGGGCGCGCTAAGTGGCGAAAATTATTCGGTTTTCCGGCTTGAAATGCCCCAGTCCATTGGGTAGTATTCGCGCTCTCGAAATTGGAGCCCTCCAAGAGGCAGTCATTCTCATGAAAACTTATAGTGCCAAAGCAGAAGAGGTGTCCCGCGACTGGTTCGTGGTCGACGCCGCTGACAAGACCCTGGGGCGCCTGGCCAGTGAAATCGCGCATCGTTTGCGCGGCAAGCACAAAGCCGAGTACACACCGCATGTCGATACCGGCGATTACATTGTCGTGATCAATGCGGAGAAAATTCGTGTCACCGGCGCCAAGGCGACCGACAAGATGTATTACCACCACACCGGCTTCCCGGGCGGTATCAAGTCGATTTCTTTCGAAAAGCAGATCGACAAGGCCCCCGAGCGGGTGATCCAGAGTGCAGTGAAGGGCATGTTGCCGCGCAACCCGCTGGGCCGCGCCATGTTCAAGAAGCTGAAAGTATACGCTGGTACTGAGCATCCGCATGCCGCTCAGCAGCCCCAGCCCCTGAACATCTAACGGACTCCATCTATGTCAGCTACCCAGTATTACGGAACCGGACGTCGCAAGACCTCCACTGCCCGCGTATTCCTGCAGAGCGGCGCAGGCAACATCACCGTCAACAAGCGTTCGCTGGACGAATATTTCGGCCGCGAAGTGGCTCGCATGATCGTGCGCCAGCCGCTGGAACTCGTTGAATTAAATGACAAATTCGACATCAACGTAACGGTTGCAGGCGGCGGCAGCTTCGGCCAGGCCGGCGCCATCCGCCACGGCATCACCCGCGCCCTGATGGAATACGACGAAACCCTGCGCGCCACCCTGCGCAAGGCCGGTTACGTCACCCGCGACGCCCGCGAAGTCGAGCGGAAGAAAGTGGGCCTGCGCAAGGCGCGCAAGCGTCCGCAGTACTCCAAGCGCTAAGCGGATGTACTGGGCCCCGCCGGGGCCCGCTGTTATACTCGAAACGTCCGCCCGCGCAATCGGGCGGACGTTTTTTTATGCATGCCACGTTAGTCCCGCAGGGGGTTTGAGGCGGCGCAAAAGGCTTGCAAATCAAGGCGTTCGCCTTGTAAGAATGTAATAAAAACCTTAGTATTTGCTGCGTTTTGTGAGAGGTGGGTACGGCGCGCGTTCTCGCTCACCGGCACGCCTTCAGTCCAGGGGGAAAGGAAGCATGAGTAGCGAAGGCGTAAACGCCGGCAGGAGGAAGTTCCTGACGGCAGCTACCAGCGCGGTCGGTATCGCGGGGGCAGTGGGAATAGCGGTACCTTTTGTTGGTTCGTGGAATCCATCCGCAAAAGCCAAGGCCGCCGGGGCACCGGTCAAGGCCGATATCAGCAAGCTTGAGCCGGGCCAGATGATTGTCATCGAATGGCGGGGCAAGCCGATCTACGTGGTCCACCGCACGCCGGCGCAGCTCGAGGAGCTGCCGCAGAACGATGCGCATCTGAAGGACCCCGAGTCCGAAATTTCCCAGCAGCCCGCCTATATCCATGGCATCGACCGGTCCCTGCGGCCGGAGATCCTGGTGATCGAGGGCGTCTGCACACACCTCGGCTGTGCGCCGAAGTTCCGGCCCGAAGTCGGCGCCGCGGACCTCAGCAGCGCCGGCCAGCCCTGGGAGGGTGGCTTCTACTGCCCCTGCCACGGTTCCCGCTTCGATATGGCCGGGCGCGTCTATGCAGGCGTACCCGCCCCGACCAACCTGATCGTCCCCCCGTATTCCTACGAGGGTGACAATGTCCTTGTGGTCGGCATAGACGCGGAGGCAGCCTGATGATTAACCTGCTTATCGGATTGCGCGACTGGGTCGATGCCCGCCTGCCCATCATGCGGGCGTGGAACACCCACATGGGCAAGTACTACGCGCCCAAGAACTTCAACTTCTGGTACTTCTTCGGCGTGCTGTCGCTGCTGGTACTGGTCAACCAGCTGCTCACCGGCATCTGGCTGACAATGAACTACAACCCCAGCCAGGAGGGCGCCTTCGCCTCCGTCGAGTACATCATGCGCGATGTCGACTACGGCTGGATCCTGCGCTACATGCACTCCACCGGCGCCTCGGCGTTCTTTATCGTGGTGTACCTGCACATGTTCCGCGCGCTGCTTTACGGCTCGTACAAGAAGCCGCGGGAGCTGATCTGGATCTTCGGCATGCTGATCTTCGTGATCCTCATGGCCGAGGCCTTCGTCGGCTACGTGCTGCCCTGGGGCCAGATGTCCTACTGGGGCGCGCAGGTGATCATCTCGCTGTTCGGGGCGATCCCCGTGGTCGGCGACGACCTGGTGACCTGGATTCGCGGCGACTACCTGATCTCGGGCATTACCCTGAACCGCTTCTTCGCCCTGCACGTGGTGGCCCTGCCCATCGTGCTGCTGGCGCTGGTGGTGCTGCACCTGCTGGCGCTGCACGAGGTGGGTTCCAACAACCCCGACGGCGTGGACATCAAGAAGAAGAAAGGCCCTGACGGCATACCGCTGGACGGCGTCGCATTCCACCCGTACTACACGGTGCACGACCTGCAGGCGATCGCAGTGTTCCTGTTCATCTTCTGCGGCATCATCTTCTTCCTGCCGGAGATGGGCGGCTACTTCCTGGAGCATGCCAACTTCGAGCAGGCGAACAACCTGAAGACGCCGGAACACATCGCGCCGGTGTGGTACTTCACCCCGTATTACTCGATGCTGCGCGCGGTGCCGGACAAGTTCTGGGGCTTCATCGTGTTCGCAGCCTCGGTGGCGATTCCCTTCGTGCTGCCCTGGCTCGACCGCAGCCCGGTCAAGTCCTGGCGCTATCGCGGCAATATCACCAAGGTGATGCTGGTGCTGTTCGTGGCCAGCTTCCTGATCCTCGGCGTGCTCGGCGTCAAGCCGCCGACCCCCGACCGCACCTTCCTGGCACAGATCTGCGCGATCATCTACTTCGCCTTCTTCCTGCTGATGCCCATCTGGACCAAGCTGGACAGGACCAGCCCGGTACCGGAGCGCGTCACCATGGACGGCGGGATCGGCTTCTGGGGCAGCGTCGGCGCGCTGGCACTGATCCTCGCCCTGACCATCATCCCGCTGAAGGCGGTCGGCGCCGAGGCGGCCCACGATTGCGGCACGATCGCCTGTGACGAGTTCAAGCCCGACCTCCACGACAAGGCCTCGCTGCAAAATGGCGCCAGGATCTACATGAATTACTGCATGGGCTGCCACTCACTGCAGTACTCGCGGTATAATCGCGTGGCGGCGGACCTGGGCATCCCGGACGACCTGATGCAGGCCAACCTGATCTTCGACCCGGACGTAAAGATCGGCTCGCTCATGCATAGCGCCATGGACGAGAAGCTCGCCAAGAAGTGGTTCGGCGCTGCGCCGCCGGACCTGACACTGGTTTCCCGGGCCCGCCAGCCGGAATGGCTGTACACATACCTGCGCAACTTCTACAGCGACCCCAGCCGTCCTTACGGCGTGAACAATCGCGTGTTCAAGGATGTCGGCATGCCCGACGTGATGCTGGAGCTGCAGGGTATGCAGGAGTGTGCACTGGGGCCGGTAAAGGCGGCAAACGGCGGTATCAAGCGCGATCCGCTGACGGGCGAGGACATCCTCGAGGAGCCCTGCGGCCAGCTCAAGCTGGTGCAGAAGGGCAGCATGACACCTGATGAGTTCGACGGTGCCATGCACGACCTGGTGAACTTCCTCGCCTATACCGCCGAGCCAATGGCCGCTGAACGCCAGCGCACAGGTATTTTCGTGCTGCTGTTCATCGTCCTGTTCTTCGTCTTTACCTGGTTGCTCAACCGCGAGTACTGGAAAGACGTGCATTGACCGGATAACAGCGGGCCCAGTCCGCGCTGTTGTCTCTAGCTGAAGTAATTGAGGAAATCCCGATGGGTGTTGTGACAAAACGGTCGTCCATGACCTTCTTTTCTGACAGTACGAGCCACTATAGCCACCGCGTGCGTATCGTCCTGGCCGAGAAGGGTGTGACTGTCGATCTTATCGATACGGACGCCGCCCATCCCCCGGCCGAACTGTCCGAGCTGAACCCCTATAACAGCCTGCCGACCCTGGTCGACCGCGAGCTGGTGCTGTACGAGTCCAAGGTGATGATGGAATACCTGGACGAGCGCTTCCCGCACCCGCCGCTGCTGCCGGTGTACCCGGTCGCGCGCGCCGAGAGCCGCCTGCTGATCCACCGCATCGAGCGCGACTGGTGCTCCCAGGTCGACTCCATCCTGACCACGCGCAGCGACAACGTGATCAAGAAGGCGACCAAGGAACTCAAGGAAGGCATCACCGGGATCGCCCCGATCTTTGCCGAGAAGCCCTTCTTCATGAGCGAGGAGTTCACCCTGGTGGACTGCTGTATCGCCCCCATCCTGTGGCGCTTGCCGTCACTGGGCATCGACATCCGTGCGTCCAAGCAAACCAAGCCGCTGCTCGCCTACATGGACGCGCTGTTCTCGCGTGACTCTTTCCAGGAGAGCCTCTCCGAACAGGAACGGGAAATGCGCCCCTGACCCGGGCTGGAGTTGACTGGTCATGTCGATGACGCCTAGCCGTCCCTACATCATGCGCGCCCTCTACGAGTGGATCGTGGATAACGGCTGCACGCCCTATATCCTCGTGGATGCCACCGTCGAGAACGTGATGGTGCCCGAGCAGTATGTGAAGAACGGCCAGATCGTCCTCAACATCTCGCCGACTGCGGTCATGGACCTCAACATTACCAACACCGCGGTCGCCTTCAACGGCCGCTTCGGTGGTGTCGCCACCGACATCTACGCGCCGGTGAGCGCGGTGATCGGCATCTACGCCCGCGAGAACGGGCAGGGCATGGTGTTCGAGGCTGAGGAGAAGGGCGAACCGCCGCCCGACGATACCCCGGACGGCTCCGGCAACGGTTCCAACAAGCCCGAAGGCCGCCCCTCCCTCAAGATCGTCAAATAACCCGCTCCGCGGACGATCACGCCCCGCGTAGGAGCCTGCGACCCGAAAAGAGGGGCCCGCTGTACGCAGGCGATCACTTACGTCTGCGCTCCGGCACCGGCCGCTCCTGACAGACTACCCGCCACACCCTGGCCGACGTGCCACCTGGGCCGGCGCTCGGGCGTCGGTGCGCCCTGCTTGCTCGAAAGCGTTTATACTCGCCGCAGGGCGCACCGACACCCGACCGCCTCGTTTGGGGGGCGCACTGGCCGGGATCGAAGTGGAGTTTGGTCGCGCTCGATGCGAGGCGGCGGGGTGTGTGACGGCCCTGCGGCGAGTATAAACGCTTTCGAGCAAGCAGGGCCGTCACACACCCCGCCGCCGGATTACGGAGCCGGGTTTCGGGGCTGATCGCGCGTAGAGCGCGCTCCTACGGTGCATGAAATTGCTGCCGTGCGAGGCGTGCCGCGTTACACTGTCGCCATGACCCAGTTTGTTCACCTGCGCCTGCACTCCGAGTATTCCATCGTCGACGGCTTGGTGAAGCTCGGGCCGCTGATGCGCCAGGTGGCCAGCCTCGGCATGCCCGCCGTGGCGGTCACCGACTTCTGTAATTTCTTCGGCCTGATCAAGGCCTACAAGTCCGCGTTTGGCGCTGGCGTGCAGCCGATTTTCGGCACCGACCTCGCGGTGATCGACCCGGACGACCCGGAGAAATCCCACCCCATCTGCCTGCTGGCGATGAACCTCGCCGGCTATCGCAACCTCACCCTGCTGATTTCCCGCGCCTATACCGAGGGGCAGTACCTCGGCATGCCCTATGTCCGCCGCGAGTGGCTGGAGGAGTGCACCGAGGGGGTGATCGCACTGTCCGCGGGTGCGGCGGGCGATGTCGGGCAGGCGTTGCTGTCGGAAAAACCCGAGCTGGCGCGCGAGCGCGCGGCCTACTGGATGCAGCTGTACCCGCAGCGTTATTACCTCGAGTTGCACCGCTGCGGCCGCGACGGGGACGAGCGCCACCTGCACGCGGCGGTGCAACTGGCGGGGGAGATCGGCTGTCCGGTGGTCGCCACCAACGACGTGCGCTTCCTCGAGGCGGGCGAGTTCGAGGCGCACGAGGCGCGGGTCTGCATCCGCGAGTCGCGCACCCTGGACGATCCGCGCCGGCCGCGCCATTACACCGACCAGCAGTACCTGCGCACGGAGCAGGAGATGGTCGAGCTGTTCGCAGACATCCCCGAGGCGCTGGCCAACTCGGTCCAGATCGCCCGGCGCTGTTCGCTGGAACTGGAACTGGGCAAGCCCTACCTGCCGGACTACCCGGTGCCGGAAGGGCTCACCATGGACGAGTACTTCCGCCAGCTCTGCCACGAGGGCCTGGACAAGCGCCTGGATTTCCTCTTCGACAGCGCCGCGCCGGACTTTCCCGAGAAGCAGAAGGAATACCGCGACCGGCTGGATTTCGAGCTGAACACCATCATCCAGATGGGCTTCCCCGGCTACTTCCTCATCGTCATGGACTTCATCCGCTGGGCCAAGCAGCACGACATCCCGGTGGGTCCGGGCCGCGGTTCCGGCGCCGGCTCGCTGGTGGCCTACGCGCTGGAGATCACCGACCTCGACCCCATCGCCTACGACCTGCTGTTCGAGCGCTTCCTCAACCCGGAACGGGTCTCCATGCCGGACTTCGACGTCGATTTCTGTATGGAGAAGCGCGACCGGGTGATCGACTACGTTGCCGACGCCTACGGCCGCGAAGCGGTGTCGCAGATCATCACCTTCGGTACGATGGCCGCCAAGGCGGTGGTGCGCGATGTGGCGCGGGTGCAGGGCAAGTCCTACGGCCTGGCCGACAAGCTCTCCAAGATGATCCCCTTCGAAGTGGGCATGACCCTGGAGAAGGCGCTGGAGCAGGAGGAGACCCTCCGCGAGTTCCTCGCCGAGGACGAGCAGGCCCAGGAGATCTGGGACATGGCGGAGCAACTCGAGGGCATCACCCGCAACGTCGGCAAGCACGCCGGCGGCGTGGTGATTGCGCCGTCGAAGCTGACGGACTTCTCGCCGCTGTACTGCGACGAGAAGGGCTCGGGCCTGGTCACCCAGTACGACAAGGGCGATGTCGAGGACGCCGGCCTGGTGAAGTTCGACTTCCTCGGCCTGCGCACCCTGACCATCATCGACTGGGCGGTGAAGATGATCAATGCCGCCCGCGAGCTCAAGGGCGAGGCGCCGCTGGATATCTCCGCCATACCGCTGGACGACAAGGCGCCGTTCGACATACTGCAATCGGCCACCACCACTGCCGTGTTCCAGCTGGAATCCCGCGGCATGAAGGAGCTGATCGAGCGGCTGAGGCCGGACTGCTTCGAGGACATCATCGCGCTGGTGGCGCTGTACCGTCCCGGCCCGCTGCAGTCGGGCATGGTGGACAACTTCATCAACCGCAAGCACGGCCGCGAACAGCTGGCCTACCCGGACGCGCAATACCAGCACGAATCCCTGAAGCCCATCCTGGAGCCCACCTACGGCATCATCCTGTACCAGGAGCAGGTGATGCAGATCGCCCAGGTGCTGGCCGGTTACACCCTCGGCGGCGCCGACATGCTGCGCCGCGCCATGGGCAAGAAAAAGCCCGAGGAGATGGCCAAGCAGCGCGCCGTGTTCGAGGAGGGCGCCATCGCCAACGGCGTCGACGGCGAACTGGCGATGAAGATCTTCGACCTGGTGGAGAAGTTCGCCGGCTACGGCTTCAACAAATCGCACTCGGCGGCCTATGCGCTGGTCTCCTACCAGACCGCCTGGCTCAAGGGCCACTACCCGGCGCCGTTCATGGCGGCGGTGATGAGCTCCGAACTCGACAACACCGAGAAAATCGTGGTGTTCCTCGACGAGTGCAAGCGCATGAAGCTCACGGTGAAACTGCCCGACGTGAACGAGGGGCAGTACATGTTCACCGTCAACGCGAAGGACGAGATCATCTACGGCCTGGGCGCGATCAAGGGCCTGGGTGAGGGCCCGGTGGAGAACATCCTGAAGGCGCGGGAGGAGGGCGGCCCTTTCGCCAACCTGTTCGAGTTCTGCGCGCGCACAGACCCGCGCAAGGTCAACCGCCGCGCTATCGAGGCACTGGTCCGCTCCGGCGCGCTGGATTCCCTGGGCGAGCGCCGCTGGGTGCTGATGGCCAGTCTCGACGACGCGCTCAAGGCGGCCGAGCAGGAAGCCAGCAACCGCGACGCCGGTATCGACGACCTGTTTGGCGAGCTGGTGCCGGGTGCGGTGGACAGTGCCGGGGACGTCTACGCCCCGTTCCGCCATGTGCGGCCCTGGTCCGACAAGGAGCGCCTGGGCGGCGAGCGCGATACCCTGGGCCTGTACGTCAGCGGTCACCCGATCGACGAGTACCGCGAGGAGATCCGCCGTTTCGCCCCCTGCCGCATCGTCGAGGTGCGACCGGATCGCAAGGGCACGCAGGTGATTGCCGGCCTGATCATGGCCACCCGCACCATCAACGGCCAGCGCGGCACCATGGCGGTGATGACCCTGGACGACAGCAGCGCGCAGATCGAGGTGACCCTGTTCGGCGATGTCTATGCCGAGTACCGCGAGCTGCTGGTCAAGGACACCATCGTCATCGTCGAGGGAGGTGTGCGCCAGGACGATCGCACCGGCGAACCGTCCATGCGCGCCAATTCCCTGCGCAGCATCGACCAGGCGCGGCAGAGTTACGCCTCGCGCCTGACCATCGAGGTGCGGGCAGACCGTCTCAACGACCGGCTCACCGAGCAGCTGGAGCAGATCCTCAGCGGCGCCGGCGGCGGCAGCTGCCCGGTGTCCATGGTCTACCTGCAGGAGCGCAACCGGGCCCGCTTCGACTGCGGCGAGCGCTGGCGCGTGGTACCCAGCGACGACCTGCTGCAGGCGCTGCGCGACCAGCTCGGCCAGGACCGCGTCGCCCTCGAGTACTGATTGTTTTATAGGAGCGCGCTCTGCGCGCGATCGCCCGTGTAACGGGCTCCTAAAGGTTGCTAGCGGCGCGTCGTCTGCGCGATCATGCGTCTCCCGCGACACGTAATATTCAGGAGAATCCCCCATGACCGACAACAACGACGCCATCGAAGCCGCCGTGTTCCGCCGCCTGCTGGAACACCTGGATGCTCACAAGGAAGTACAGAATATCGAGTTGATGCAGCTGGCGGGGTTCTGTCGCAACTGCCTGTCAAAGTGGTATGTGGCGGCTGCCGAAGAGCGCGGTGTCAGCGTCGATTACGAAGCGGCCCGCGAACGTGTCTACGGTATGCCCTATGCCGAATGGAAAGCCAGGTACCAGACCGAGGCCACTCCCGAGCAGCTCGCGGCCTTCGAGAAACACCAGGCCGGGCACTGAGGCCCGGCCTGTCATTCACTGCGGGTTGTCGGCTTGCGCTTGTGACTCTTTCGAGCCGAACAGCCTGGCCTTCAGCCGCGCCGCAGCCTCGCTGATGTCGCCGCCGATGGCGTACATCGCGGGCACCATCAGCAGGGTCACAAAGAGCGCGAACAGTACACCGAAGGCCAGGGCCAGCACCGCCGGCTTGAGGAACTGGGCGCTGGTCGCGCGCTCGGCCATGATCGGCGCCAGGCCCACGATGGTGGTCAGGGTGGTCAGCAGGATCGGGCGGAAGCGGTTGACGCCAGCCTCCACCAGCGCGTCCACCAGCTTGCGGCCCTCCTCGCGCAGGCGACCGATGTAGTCCACCAGCACCAGGTTGTCGTTGACCACCACGCCCGCCGCGGCGCCGATACCGAAGTAGGAGAACATCGCCATCGGGATACCGAAGAACAGGTGACCGAAGATCGCGCCCATGAAGCCGAAGGGAATCGCGGTCATCACCAGCAGCGGCAGCCAGTAGGAGTGGAAAGCCACTGCAATCAGCGCATACATGGCGAACAGGGCGACGGCGTAGAGCGCGATGATCTCGTTGAAGAATTCCTCTTCCTGCTCCTGCTGCCCGCCCTTGAGCACCTCCAGCCCGGGGTATTTCTTTTCCAGTTCCGGCAGGAAGTTGTCGTTGATGTCCTTGGTGATATTGCCCATCAGGTCGTGGTTCATGTCCGCGCTCACTTCGACGTAGCGCTCGCCGTCCCGCCGCTGGACGCGCTGGATGCCGTTGGCGAGGCCCACGTCGACCACTGACATCAGTGGAACTTCACGGCCGTCGGCGGTGCGCACGCGGAAGTGGTTCAGGCTGGAGAGGTTGCGACGCTGCTCCTTCGGGTATTTGACCATCACCTTCACGTCGCCGTGCTCGCGCGGCAGGCGCTGCACTTCCTCGCCGTAGTAGGCCTGGCGGACCTGCCGGGAGACGTCGGCGAGGGTGATGCCGAGTTTCTCGGCGCCCGGGCGCAGGTTGAGGATGATCTCGTCCGACTCACCGCGCTGGCTGTCGCGCACGAAATAGCTGCCATCGTAGCTGCGCATGCGGGATTGCAGGTCGCGGCTGGCGTTGTTCAGTTGTTCCGCGTCCCGTGACTTGAGCAGGTAGGTGACGTCGGCCCCGTTGTCGTTCAGGGTGTAGTTCACCTGGATAGCCTCGGCATCGGGTACATCGCCGACCAGGTCGCGCAGGCGCTCCGCGGTCTCCTTGGCGGACATGTCGCGCACTTCCGGCGGGGCCAGCTTGACGATGGCGATCACGCTGTCGCGGCGCGAGCGGGTGTACCAGCCCTCGATCAGCTTGCCGCTGCCGTCGCCTTCCTCGGCGCGCTTGTCGACCTCCGCGATCAGCTTGCGCTCGGCGATCTGCAACTGGTCGAGGATTTCCAGCGCCCGGGAGTAAGGCGTGCCGCTGGGCAGTTCGACGTTGATGTAGATCTGCTCGGACTCAACCTGCGGCATGAAATAGAACTTCACCCAGCCGCTGGTGAACAGGCCGACGCTCACCAGGAAAAAGCCGATGAAAATACTCGCAGTGAGGTAGCGGTGGTGCACCGCCCAGGCCAGCAGTGGACGGTAATATTTGTCTGCGAAGTCGAGAATACTGTGCTCGGTACGCTGCTGTACCTTGGCGAGACCGTGCAGCTCGCCGCGGGGTTCCAGGTGGCGCAGGTGCGAGGGCAGGATGAAGAAGGCCTCGATCAGGGAGATGGTCAGCGCCACGGTGATCACGATGGAGATCTGCCGGGTCATCTGCGAGGCTTCGCCGCTGACGAACAGCCAGGGTGCGAAGGCGATCATGGTGGTGAGTACCGCATACAGCACTGGTCGCGACACCGCGTAGGCGCCTTCGATGGCCGAGCGCACACCGCCACCGGACTGGTGGGCGTGATGGTGAATACTCTCGCCGACAACGATGGCGTCATCTACCACGATACCCAGCACCAGCAGGAAGGCGAAGGACGACATGATATTCATCGAGACGTCGTACACCGGCAGCAGGGCAAAGGTGCCCAGGAATGCCACGGCGATGCCGCTGGTTACCCACAGCGCGACTTTAGGCCGCAGCGACAGGATCAGTACCAGGAACACCAGCACCAGGCCCTGGTAGGCGGAACGCTCGATCAGGCCCATGCGCTCCTTGTAGATGTCCGCGGTGTCGAACCACATGGTGAGCTCGATGCCGTGGGGCAGGGTGGCGCGGGTTTTCTCGATCCACTCGCGCACCTCGTCGCTGGCCTTCACCACCTGCATGTTCTCGGTGTTGAGGATCTGCAGCAGTACGGCGGGCTGGCCGTTCATGGTGGCGAGGATGTCGTTGTCCTCGAAGCCGTCGATCACCTTGGCCACGTCGCCGACGCGAACCACGCCGCCATCGGCGGTCTGGCGCACTACGATGCGGTCGAAATCGGCCTGTGAATCGGCGAGGTTGCGCGCGCGCAGTTGCACGTCGCCAGTGGCGGTGCGCACCTGCCCGGAGGACAGGTTGATGGAGTTGGCGCGGATGGCGTTGGCCACGTCCTCGAAGGAGAGCCCGAAACGCCGCATCGCCTCCTCGGACAGTTCGATGGTGACTTCCTCGGCGCGGGTACCGAAGAGGTCGATGGTGGAGATATAGGGCAGGGAGGCGAGTTCATCCTTGAGTTCCTCCGCCAGCCGGGTCAATTCGCGTTCGCTGACATCGCCGTGTACCGCCACGCGCATCATCTCGTTGCGGTAGACGGTGCGCTGGACACGTGGTGGCTCGATGTCCGTGGGCAGCGAGGTGACGGCGTCCACCGCATTTTTCACCTCGTTGACGAACGCATTGATATCGGTGTTCGGGTAGGTGGTGACGTTGATCTCCGCGTGGGACTCGGTCGCCTCCGAGTAGTAGTGGTAGACGTGGTCCACGTTCTGCAGAGATTGCTCGATGCGGGTGATGATCTGCTCTTCGACTTCCTGCGGGTTGGCGCCGGGCCAGTCGACGGAGATCGTGACCTGGTTGGCCTTGATGTCTGGGAATGCTTCTTTCTCGACGGCCTGCAGCCCCAGCCAGCCGGAGAGCAGGATGCCGATCATCAGCAGGTTGGCGGCTACCGGATTGTGTACCCACCAGGCGATCATGCGTTGCATTGTTTAGCCCTCCCCGCGGGTCGCGGTCGCCAGGGGCATACCCTGGATGGGGTTGCGAATTGCTGAAGTGACGACCAGTTCGCCGGGCTTGAGGCCCGCGCTGATTACCGCGAGGTCCGGGGTATCCTGCGCCACGTCGACGTGGCGGATCTCCAGCGTGCCCTCGGTGTTCACCACGTACACGATATTGCCGGCGCGCAGCGCGCTGCCGGGGATATTCATGGCGTGCGCCAGTTCGCGGCCCTGGATCTGTGCGTCCACGAACAGCCCGACCGCCAGTGGCATGCCGGTGCTGGAGGCGGCTGCGCCATAGGGGTCGTGGACTTCGGCAATGGCGTAGAGTGTGCGGGTATCCGGGTCCACCGATGCGTCCAGGCGCACCAGCTTGCCGTGCCACTGGTGGTTGCGCCCGGCGACCTGCGCGCTGAAGGTGACGGGGAGGCCACCGCCGTCCGGTGCGGTGTAGCCGATGGGCAGGCCGAGTGCGGCAAGCTGGGCGTCAGTCAGCGGCAGGCGGACTTCCACAAGGTCGGTGCCGAAGACGCGTGCCAGCGGCGTGCCGGCGGTGATGTACTGGCCCACCTGGACATAGGTCTCGGAGACGCGCCCGTGAAAGGGCAGGCTGACACTGGTGCGATCCAGGTTCAGCTCGGCCTGCTCGAGGCCGGCCCTGGCGGCCTCGAGCATGGCGCGGGCCTGGGCGACCTGCGGCTTTTTCAGCGCGAGGTCCGAGGGGTTGGGATCGTTGCGCAATTGTTTGCGCGCGACATCCTGGTCGGCCTCGGCCTGCTGCACAGCCAGTTCCGCCTCGGCGACCCGCGACTTCGCTTCGCGCAGGGCAAGCCGGTAGTCGGTGTCCTCGATTTTCAGCAGTGGCACGCCAGGATCGATTCGGCCGCCCTGCACGAAGTCCGGAGCCGCGTTCACTACCCGGCCGCCGACTTCGGCAACCAGGTCTATCTGGTTGCGCGAACGCACCTCGCCCTGGGTGGTGACTTCCAGGGAGGTGCTGGTCTCGGTGACGGGGGTGACATAGACAGTGGTGGGACGGGCGCCTTCCTCGCTCTTCTCCGGTTCCGGCCGGGAAATCTGCAGCAGTGCGAAGACGCCGGCACTGCCCAGGAGGACTGCCAATGGAGCGAAGATCTTGATGAGTTTGTTTGCCATCTGAATACTGCAGCCCCTATTTTTTGTAGATATCCTGAGGCAGACGAACAAGAAGCTCGGTCCCGCAACAGGCCTGTGGCATAGTAACAATATTCCCTTGATTGGCATGGAATCTGCGATAAAACGCGAGTTCCACGCGACCAAGCGTGCATCGGGCAATGATACGAGAATAGCTATGAAGAAGATATTGCCGGGAATTACACTGGTTTTGATGGCCTGCCTCGTGACGGCCTATATCTACCGCGCACCGATAAAGCAGGCAGCTTACGATTTACTGACGCGCGATATGTTCGTTGCAACCGACAGCGACGACTTCGACCCGGGCCCGGCGATCGGTTCGCATTTCCCCGGGGTCACCGCCAGCTGGCGAGGCGGTGACGTGCGCCTGCTCAACCGTTTCGCCGGGCCTCGCGGGACAGCGTTTGTCGCCATTCGCTCGGTAAGCTGGTGCCCGTACTGCATGCGCCAGGTGATCGAGCTGCAGGCCCACAAGGCCGACTGGGACGCCGCGGGGATCGGCCTGGTGGCAATGAGCTACGACGCCCCGGAAGCGCAGCAGGCGTTCATACAGGCGCGGGGAATCGATTTCCCGATCCTGCACGACGTGGACACCCTGAGTTTTCGTACCCTGGGGATTCTCAACCCCGACTACCAGCTTGGCGATACCGCCTACGGCATTCCGTATCCGGGCATGATCGTGATCGACCCGCAGGGCGTCGTCGTGGGCAAGATCTTCCTCGAAGCGTACAGCTCGCGGGTCGATGCGCTGTCGGCGCTGGCTTATGCGCAGCAGGCGCTGACCGGTGCTATCGAGCCCCCGCCAGTGCGACGATGAGCTTCCACTCCTGTGGTGTCACCGGCTGGACCGACAGCCTGCCCTGCTTCAGCAGCACCATCTCCGCCAGCGCCGGCTCGGCCCTGAGGGCGGCCAGCGGCAACACCGCGCCGAATTTCTCCACTGCGGCCAGGTCGACGCAGAACCAGCGCGGGTTGTCCGCGCTGGCTTTCGGGTCGAAGTAGCGGCTCTCGGGGTCGAACTGCGCCGGGTCCGGGTAGGCCGCCTTCACCACTTTTGCGATACCGGCCGCGCCCGGGACCTTGCAGCTGCTGTGGTAGAACAGCACCAGGTCGCCCTCGCTCACATCATCGCGCAGGATGTTGCGCGCCTGGTAGTTGCGGATGCCGTCCCAGCGCCCCTTGCCCGAAGGCTCCGCGAGGAGGTCGTCGATGCCGTACTCGTCCGGTTCGGACTTGAACAGCCAGTGGGATACAGAAGTGCCGTTCGCCGCCATCAGTCGCTGCCGGGCAGTAATTCGTGCAGGAATTGCGCGGTGCGTTCGAGGCCGTCGCGGCGCTGAGGGAACAGGGCCACGCTCATGAAGCCGTGGATGATGTCGGGGTACTCGTGGCTCACGACCTTGATGCCCGCGCTGCGCAGTTTTTCCTCGTAGGATTTGGTGGCGTCGGTGAGCGGGTCGAAGCCCGCTGTGAGGATCAGTGCCGGCGGCAGTCCCTCCAGGTCCTGGGCGTACAGCGGGGAAATGTAGGGGTTGTGCAGGTCTTTCTGCTGCCCGACATAGGCCTCGTTGAAACCCGCGCGCGACTCGGTGGAAGCGCCGTAACCGTCGGCAAATTTGTCCACGGAGGCGTAGGGAGCACCCGTGAGGTCCACCGCGGGGTAGTACATGATCTGCGCCGCCAGCGCCGGACCGCCCATGTCGCGGGCCTTGAGCGCGGTGACGGCCGAGAGATTGCCGCCGGCGCTGTCGCCGGCCACCACCAGCCAGCGCGGGTCGCCGCCCAGGGAGAGCGCGTTGGCCTCGGCCCACATCAGTGCGGCGTAGGCGTCGTCCACCGCTGCCGGCCAGGGCGAGATCGGCGCGAGCCGGTATTCCACGGAAATGACAATGGACCTGGTCGCGTTGGCCAGCGCGCGGGTGAGCGGGTCGAAGATGTCCACGCTGCCCACCACGAAACCGCCGCCGTGGTAGTAGACGATAACCGGCAGCGGCTTGGCGTCGCGCCGGCCGCGGGGCCAGTACACCCGCGCCTGCAGGTTGACGCCCTTGCCGGGAATGACCACGTCGCGCACCTTGCTCACCTGTTCTTCCGGCAGCAGGTTGCTCAGCGAGTAGATCAGGTTGACCGGCAACCTGATGGTGAAATCCGATTGCGGGTCGGGCCTGTAGCTGTAGGTGAACGAGAGCAGGTGCAGGGAAAACGCGGCGCGGTAATCCAGGCGCCCGTACTCGGTGTAGGTCCAGCGGTAGGTCCATGCCAGCGCGAGGCAGAGTAAGACGAGGACAGCGATGACTATGCGGGATTTCTTCATGTGCGCCGGGTACTGGTTATTCTGGTTCAACTGACAGTTCGGCGGCGCGGCAAGCGGAACGCCGTTGGCGAGCAAGATAACACAAAGCCGGCGGGGAGCGCAGCGCGCCGGCCGCTACTGCGGTGAAATGGCGCGCGCTAGCCGGCGGACGTGTCGCAGCTGATATCGGCGTTGCGCAACTCGTAGCTGCCGAGCATCGCGTTCCAGCTCATATCCGGCTCGCGCTCCAGCCGGATACCCGGAACCCGGAACAGGTGCTCGAGGAAGATGCGCGTCTCGTGCAGCGCTACCTGCCAGCCGGGGCAGTTGTGGGGCCCGTCGGAGAAACTCAGGTAGCGGCCGGTATCGCGCATGCGTTTAGCGCGATCCGGGTCGAACGCGAAGGGACATTCACCGACCATGGCTTCGTCGACATTGGCCGCGCGGATATCGATGCTGTACAACTCGCCGGGCGGCAGCGGCGTGTCGGCCACGCCCTCCACGGGCTCGTGCACGCGGCGCGCGACCATTGCCGCCACCGGTTCCAGCCGCAGGATTTCCATCAGGATGGCCATCTGCTCTTTCATGTCGCCGGCGAGGAAGCGCTCCCGCAGTGCCGCGTCCTCGAACAGGTACCAGGCCGCCATGACGATGAATTCGCGGGTGGTCAGCATGCCGGCGGTGCCATAGGTGAGGCATTCGACGACGATGGACAGCCGCGAGTAGCCCTCGTCGAGGTAGAAGGAGATGGCGTCCTCGCGCGGCTCGCGGATGCGCGCATTGATCGCCGGGCGCACGTCGAACAGGTAGAAAACCCCCATGTGCAGCGCCCGCTTGAGGTTTACCAGCACGCCGCGCAGCCCCGACCTGTCCTGGGCGATGCTTGCGTACAGCACGCGCTGGATGCGCCTCGCCCTGGCCGCCTGGTTGCTGTTGGTGAGGCCGAGGATCTCCCCGACCACCTCGATGGCGAGCTGGAAGCTGATGTCCTCGAGCCTGGCGCTGCCCTTGCGCTGGAATTCGTCCAGCAGGGTCTTCGCCCACTGCTCCATGATCCGGTAGTGCTGCTCGGTCACCGCCTTGGGCGACAGGAAGCGCTGGGTCTTGCGCCGCTTGTTGAAATGCTCCTCGCCGTCGAGGAAGAACACCGGCGCATGCTCGGGATTCTTGTAGTGCAGCGACTCGGCGCTGGCGCCGGCCTGCAGGGAGTGCTTGTTGCGCAGGATCTGGCGGGCCAGGTCCGGGTTCCTGATCCAGTGCGCCCCCGGGGAGGGGCGGGTGTTCTCGCTGGCAATCTTGGCGGACTTGCGGCGGTCCGTGTTGTCGCGCATCGGGCAGCCGGTGGCGCTTGCATCCGTCATCTGGGTTACCTCGGGCGAATTGCCTGAAAAACTGAAACCGGGTTGGGTAAAGCGCATTGTGGAGAGGTTTTTATTTGGCTTCAACAAAATGACATTAATTTTGGCCTATTGAGACCCGCTACCGGTCGACCGGCCCGGGGGGCGGGCGGACGCTGTGCACTGCATTGGTTCATTTATCCCCGCGCGGTCGCGCACATTGCACCCGTATGCGCCATGGGGGCTGCGTCAGGAAAGCGCTAAGTATTTAATAAGCCATTGAAATATAGATAGAAAAAAATTAAATCCCGGGATTGGCGTGATAGTTGCTGAAGCCTGACACAACATTTGGGCTAAACGCCCCCCGTCACTCTCGCGAGTGCTGGACAACGACGTCCACAACTCCCCGGCCATTCAGGCCCTGGAGATGTGGGCGTTTTTTTATGCGCGGGATATTGGCGGGGCAGCGAGTTATTCGCGGCTGCAAATGTAAGGGGGTTACTGCTCAACTAACTGCAACTGTGAGGTGTGTTATGGCTTATCTCGTCCCCTCCGAATTCGTCACCAAGATGGTCGACGCCGGGGAATCCAAAATCTTCATGTCCACTCGCGACACCGTGATCCGCGCCTTTATGGCCGGTGCGATTCTCGCGCTCGCGGCGGTATTCGCCGTATCCGTGGCGGTGGCCACGGGCTCCCACCTGGTCGGTTCCATATTGTTCCCGGTCGGCTTCTGCATGCTCTACCTGATGGGTTTCGACCTGCTGACAGGCGTGTTCATGCTCACGCCGCTGGCCTGGCTGGACCGCCGCCCGGGCGTCACCGTCGGACAGATCCTGCGCAACTGGGGCCTGGTGTTCCTCGGTAACTTCGGCGGTGCGCTCACGGTCGCATTCATGATGTCGTTCATCTTCACCTACGGTTTCAACACCGACGGTGGCGCGATTGCCGAGAAGGTCGCCGGGATCGGCAAGGCCCGTACCCTGGGTTACGCCGAGTACGGTGTCGCCGGCTGGTTCACCATTTTCATTCGCGGCATGCTGTGCAACTGGATGGTGTCCCTGGGAGTAGTTGGCGCCATGGTGTCCACTACTGTCAGCGGCAAGGTCATCGCCATGTGGATGCCTATCCTGCTGTTCTTTTTCATGGGCTTCGAGCACTCGGTGGTGAACATGTTCCTGTTCCCGTTCTCGCTGATCATGGGCGGCCAGTTCTCCATCGCCGACTACTTCATCTGGAACGAGATCCCCACCGCGCTGGGCAACCTGGCCGGCGGTCTCGCGTTTACCGGCCTGACGCTGTACACCACGCACTACAAGACGGCGCCCAAGCGTACGCTGGCTGCCGCGCAGTCGATGGACCTGCAGCGCGCCGCCTGAGGCGGGGCCCTGCAACGACAGCCTCGCAATAGCGAAGGGCCCGGGCTACCATCCAGCCGGACCCTTCGATATTCAACATGAAGCATTCCTTGCGTGTATCCGCCGGCGCCTGCAGCCAGGCGGGACGAAAACCGGGTAACCAGGACGCCTGCGGCAGTGAGATACCCACTGGCGTTGCGCTGCGCATGAAGGGCGCGGCGGCGCTGGTCGCAGACGGCATCAGTTCCAGCCCGGTCAGCCACCTCGCCAGCCAGGCGGTTGCGCGCGGGTTCCTCGAAGACTACTTCTGCACACCGGAAGCCTGGACCGTCGAGCGGGCGGCGACGGCGGTGCTGCAATCACTCAACTCCTGGCTGGATGCCCAGAGTCGCCAGACCTGCGTCACCGGCGAGCGCGACCGGGGCTATGTGTGCACCGTCAGTGCGGTGGTACTCAAGGGCAACAACGCCCATCTCTTCCATGTCGGCGACAGCCGCATCTACCGCCTGCGCGGGACCTCGCTGGAACTGTTGACGACCGACCATCGCGCCAGCGGCCCCGAAGGAGGCAGCTACCTCAGCCGCGCGCTGGGTGCGGGGCCGCAGGTCGAGATCGACTATCGCAGCGAGCGCTTGCAGGCGGGCGACCTTTTCCTGGTGGCGACGGACGGCGTCTACGAGCACATCGCCCCGGCGGCGTTGATCGAGGCACTGCGCGAGCCGCGGGCCGTGCTGGAGGAGGTGGCGCAGGGGATTGTCGAGCAGGCGCTGGCCGCGGGCAGTACCGACAACCTCACCCTGCAGCTGCTGCGCGTGGATGCGTTGCAGGATGCCGGATCGCCCCTGTTCGAAGACGTTGAAGAGCTGCCGTTCCCGCCAGAGCTTGCGGCGGGCCTGGAAGTCGACGGATACCGCATCGTGCGGCCTATCCACATTTCCGCCCGCAGCCACTGCTACCTCGCGGTGGACGTGGAGAGCGGTGAGCAGGTCGTGTTGAAAACACCCTCGGTCGAGCTGCGCGGGGACCAGGCCTACCTCGAGCGCTTCCTGCTGGAGGAGTGGGTCGCGCGGCGGTTGAACAACCCCCATGTGGTGCACGCGCCCGAACGGCGCCGGCCGCGCACCGCCTTTTACACGGTGACCGCCTTTGTCGAGGGGCAGACTCTGGCGCAATGGCTGGTGGACAATCCCCGGCCCGAGTTACCCGTCGTCCGCGGTATCGCAGAGCAGATCGCCCGCGGCCTGCTGGCCTTCCACCGCATGGACATGCTGCACCAGGACATCCGCCCGGAGAACCTGATGATCGACGGCGACGGCACGTTGAAGATCATCGATTTCGGATCAGTGCGCATTCTCGGTATCGAGGAGAGCGGCAGCGGCCTGGTCCAGCCCGCGCTGCTGGGGACGGCGATGTACTCGGCGCCGGAGTACTTCCTCGGCGAGCCGGGCACGGCGCAGTCCGACCTGTACTCCCTCGCAGTGATCGTCTACCACATGCTCTCGGGGAACTTCCCCTACGGCCCCAACGTGGCCAAGGCGCACACGCTGACTGCGCAGCGCCGGCTGCACTACCGCAGCGTACTGGATGATGAGCGCGAGATTCCGCGCTGGATCGACGCCACCCTGAAAAAAGCCCTGCAAGCGGAGCCGGAGCGGCGCTACACCGAGCTATCGGAGTTCCTGCACGACCTCAAACAACCCGGCGCAAACTACCTCGCCGAGACGCGCCCGCCGCTGATGGAGCGCAACCCGGTGCTGTTCTGGCAGTGCCTGTGCCTGTTGCTGCTGCTGGTTGTCATCTACCAGGCGGCGCAGTGAGGCGCGCCGCTCACTCCACCTCGCGGTAACTGTCCACCGCCGGGCAGGAACAGTAGAGGTTGCGGTCGCCGTAGACGTTGTCCACGCGGTTCACCGGCGCCCAGTACTTGTAGCGGCGCAGTGACTCCACCGGGTAGGCGGCCAGTTCGCGGGAGTAGGGGTGCTCCCAGGCGTCCGCGGCGACATCCGCCAGGGTGTGCGGGGCGTTCACCAGCGGGTTGTCCGCCGCGTCCAGCTCGCCCGCCTGCACCGCGTCGATCTCCTTGCGGATGGCGATCAGTGCATCGCAGAAGCGATCCAGCTCGAACAGCGACTCGGATTCCGTGGGCTCGACCATCAACGTGCCCGCCACCGGGAAGCTCATGGTCGGCGCGTGGAAGCCGTAGTCGATCAGGCGCTTGGCGATGTCTTCCTCGGTGACGCCGGAGGCCTCCTTGAGCGGGCGGATATCGACGATGCACTCGTGGGCGACGTTGCCGGTGGTGCCGGTATACAGAATCGGGTAGTGGTCCTTCAGCCGGTGGGCGATGTAGTTGGCGTTGAGGATCGCTACCCTGGTCGCCTGCGCCAGCCCTTCGCCACCCATCAGCGCGATATACGCCCAGGAGATCGGCAGGATGGACGCGCTGCCGTAGGGCGTCGCGGAAACCACGTCGTTGTCCGCGGCCAGGCCGGGCACCGGCGCAACCGGGTTGGTCGGCAGGAAGGGCGCGAGGTGGGCGCCGACGCCGATCGGGCCCATGCCCGGGCCGCCGCCGCCGTGGGGGATACAGAAGGTCTTGTGCAGGTTGAGGTGGGACACGTCCGCGCCGAACTTGCCCGGCGCCGCCACGCCGACCAGCGCGTTGAGGTTGGCGCCGTCTACGTAAACCTGCCCGCCGTGGCTGTGGACGATCTCGCACAGCTCGATGATGCCCTCCTCGAACACCCCGTGGGTGGAGGGGTAGGTGACCATGATGCAGGCCAGTTCCTCGCTGTGGCGCTCGGCCTTGAGCCTGAGGTCCGCGAGGTCCACGTTGCCGTGCTCGTCGCACTCGACGATGACCACCTGCATGCCCGCCAGCGCCGCCGAGGCGGGGTTGGTGCCGTGTGCGGAGGAGGGGATCAGGCAGATGTCGCGCTGGCTGTCGCCGCGGCTCTGGTGATAGCGCAGGATGGCCAGCAGGCCGGCGTACTCGCCCTGGGAGCCCGCGTTGGGCTGCAGGGAGATGGCGTCGTAGCCGGTCGCCTCCACCAGCATGTGCTCCAGTTCCTCGAGCATGGCGCGGTAGCCCTCGGTCTGCTCGGCGGGCGCGAATGGGTGGATGCCGGCGAACTCCGGCCAGGTCACCGGCAGCATCTCGGTGGTGGCGTTGAGCTTCATGGTGCAGCTGCCCAGCGGGATCATCGCCCGGTTGAGCGCGATGTCCTTGTCCTCGAGGTAGCGCATGTAGCGCAGCATCTCGGTCTCGGAGTGGTAGTCGTGGAACAGTGGGTGGCTGAGGTAGTCCACCTCGCGCAGCAGTTCGTCCGGGATGCCGGGGTGGCCGTCGATGGCGGCATCCAGTGAATCGATGTCGGCGCCGAAATCCGTGCCGCTGAATATCCGCCACAGGGTTTTCACGTCCTCGCGGGTGGTGGTCTCGTCCAGCGAGATGCCGAGGCGGCCGTCGCCGTGGACGCGCAGGTTGACGCCGTTGGCCAGCGCGCGGGCGACGATGTCATCGTGTTCCGCGCCGACGTCGAAAGTCAGGGTATCGAAGTAGGTGTCGTTCTCCGGCGCGAAGCTGAGCTCGCTCATGCCGGCGGCGAGGATCGCCGTCAGTCGGTGGATGCGCCGGGCGATGCGGCGCAGTCCCTCGGGGCCGTGGTACATGGCGTAGAAGGTGGCCATGATGGCGAGCAGCGCCTGCGCGGTGCAGATGTTGCTGGTCGCCTTCTCGCGGCGGATGTGCTGCTCGCGGGTCTGCATCGCCATGCGCAGCGCCTGGTTGCCGCGGCGGTCCACGGAGACGCCGATGATGCGGCCGGGGGTGGAGCGCTTGTAGGCGTCGCGGGTGGCGAAGAAGGCGGCGTGGGGACCGCCGAAACCCATGGGTACGCCGAAGCGCTGGGTATTGCCGACGGCCACGTCCGCGCCCAGCGCGCCGGGGGATTGCAGCATCAGCAGGGCCATCAGGTCGGCTGCAACCGCCACCAGGGTATTCGCCGCATGGGCCTTTTCCGTCAGCTTTGCAATATTTTGCACACGCCCGTCAGTGCCCGGATATTGCAGCAGGACGCCGAAAGCTGAAGTCGTTTCGAGGAGCGATTCCGGGTCGCCGACGACGACTTCGATACCCAGTGGCGCGGCGCGGGTTTGCACCACCGCGATGGTCTGCGGGTGGCAGTCCTGGGCGACGATGAACACCTCGCTGCGGTTCTTCTTGTTGACCCGTTGCAGCAGGGTCATCGCCTCCGCCGCGGCGGTGCCCTCGTCGAGCATGGAGGCGTTGGCCAGTTCCATGCCGGTGAGGTCGATGATCATCTGCTGGAAGGTCAGCAGCGCCTCCAGCCGGCCCTGGGAAATCTCCGGCTGGTAGGGGGTGTAGGCGGTGTACCAGCCCGGGTTTTCCAGCACGTTGCGCTGGACCACCGGCGGGGTGATGGTGTCGTGGTAGCCGGTGCCGATGTAGGACTTGTTGACCACGTTGCGCCCGGCCAGGGTCTTGAGCTTCGCGATCACCTCGCGCTCGGTGCGCGCGCCGGGCAGGTCCATGGGGGCGCGGCGGATAGCGGCGGGCACGGTGTCGTCGATCAGTGCGTCCAGGCTGGCATAGCCGAGGGCGCGCGCCATCTCTTCCTGCTGTTTGACTGTGGGCCCGATATGGCGTTGGATGAACTCCGCGTGGTGTTCGAGATCGGCCAAAGAGAAGCGGCTCATAGGGGCTCCAGAGGTATAAATTGACGGCGGTGCGCAGGGGGTGGGTAACGGGCGCGATACTACCAGCAGGGCCGATTCGCGGCAATTCGACGGGGGTCATTAGCACCTCCCCCGGCGGGGTAGATCACCGTGGCTGAGCGACTGGAATTACTCGACCTGCTGGCCGAGGTGCGCGCCTGCCGGCACTGCGCCGGCGAGCTGCCGCTGGGGCCCAACCCGGTGCTGCGTGCCAGCGCCAGCGCGCGGCTGCTGATCGTCGGCCAGGCCCCGGGGACCAAAGTCCACGCCACCGGCATTCCATGGAACGACCCCAGCGGCGATCGCCTGCGGCAGTGGCTGCAGATGGATCGCGACACCTTCTATGACGAGTCGCGCATCGCCATCGTGCCCATGGGCTTCTGTTATCCCGGGAAGGGCAAATCCGGCGACCTGCCGCCGCGAGCGGAGTGCGCGCCGCTGTGGCACGCGCCACTGCTGGAGCAGATGCCCGGGCTGGAACTGGTGTTGCTGGTGGGGCAGTACGCGCAGCAATACTACCTGGGCAAGTCGAGCGAGTCGCTCGCGGAACGGGTGCGCCGCTGGCGCGATTTCGCGCCGCGCTTCCTGCCGCTACCCCACCCCTCACCGCGCAATACCCTGTGGCTAAAGCGTAACCCCTGGTTCGAGCATGAGGTAGTACCCGAACTGCGGGCGCGGGTGGACTCACTGTTCTGAGTCGCACCGGCCCGCCCGGCTTCTGGAGGTGTTTTCATTTGCTCTTGTAAATGAGAAGGTTTGTCATTAGCATTTACCTGAGCGCGCGATGCATCCACTGGCAGGACAGGTATTGGTCGGTGAGGGCGTCCGCTACACACCACTACTATGCACCGCAGGAACAGGGAAAGGACCTATGAACAAATTGCAAGCCGGCCTCGCGCTTGGCCTGGTGGCGAGCGCCACCGCCCACGCCGCCACACCCACACCCGAAGAAATGTGGGAGATCATCCAGAAACAGCAGGCGCAGATCGAGCAGTTGCAGAAGCAACTGTCGGACGCGGATCGCCGGCTGGAGGAAACCGACGTCAAGGTAGAGGCCACCGCCGACCGGGTGGAAGAGCAGGTGCTCGCGGCATCATCCGGCGCCACCTCGGGCAAGACCCATATCGGCGGCTATGCCGAGATGCACTACAACAACCTGGATAACAACCTAGACGGCGGCGACGACAAGGACCAGCTGGACCTGCACCGCTTCGTGCTGTTCCTCGGGCACGACTTCAGCGAGCGCACCCGCTTCTTCTCCGAAGTGGAGATCGAGCACGCCCTGGTCGAAGGCGGCGAAGACAGCGGCGAGGTCGAACTCGAGCAGGCTTATATCGAGCACGACCTGACCGCCAGCCAGCGCCTGAAAGCCGGCCTGTTCCTGTTACCCGTCGGCCTGCTCAACGAGACCCACGAGCCGGACACCTTCTACGGCGTGGAGCGCAACAACGTCGAGAGCCGCATCATCCCCACCACCTGGTGGGAGGGCGGCCTTGCCCTCGGCGGCGAAATTACCCCGGGGCTGAGCTACGATGTCGCGTTTACCTCCGGTCTCAAGCTGGACGCGGACGAGGGCCAGTGGAGCATCCGCAGCGGCCGCCAGAAAGTCGCCGAAGCCGACGCCTCCGACCCCGCCTACACCGCGCGCCTGAAGTACACCGGCATCGCCGGCCTGGAAGTGGCCGCCTCGCTGCAGTACCAGCAGGACCTCTACCAGGGCGAGCTGCCCGACCAGGTTGACGCCATGCTGTACGAGGCGCACATCGCCTACCAGAACGGCCCCTTCGGCCTGCGCGCGCTGGCCGCCGCCTGGGATATCGACGATGGCATCGAGGCCTTCCAGGCCGGCGCCGATAAGCAGGAAGGCTGGTACGTCGAGCCCTCCTGGCGCCCGCTGGACAAGCTCGGCTTTTTCACCCGCTACAGTGAGTGGGACAACCAGGCCGGCGGTGGCGGCGATACCGAGTACAGCCAGTGGGACTTCGGCCTCAACTACTGGCTGGAGGAAACCGTCGTCTTCAAGCTCGACTACCAGGTGCAGGACGCGCCCAACGGCAAGGACGAGTACGAGGGCTTCAACCTGGGTGTGGGCTGGAGCTTCTGATGCGACGCGGCGTATTGCTGCTGTGTAGCGCGGTGCTCGTCGCCGCGCTGGGCGGCCGCGCCGCGTTGGCCGAGGAATACCTGAGCCGGGACGCGTTTCTCGCCAGTGCATTCGCGGGCGCCGAACCGCAACCCCATACGGTCTGGCTGAACGATGAGCAGCGCGCCGCCGCGCGCGCCGCGGTCGGCTGGGTGCCCGACGCCCTGCGCCTGCGCTACTGGAGCGCCGGCGAGCGCACCGCCTGGGTCCTGGAGGATATCGGCAAGGAAAAGCCGATCACCCTCGGCGTGGTGGTCGATGGCGGCGCCATCGAGCGTGTCGAGGTACTGGCGTTTCGCGAAAGCCGCGGCTGGGAAATCCGCTACCCGTTCTTCACCGAGCAGTTCCACGGCATCAGGCTGGCGAGCGATGGCGACCTGTCGAAGCCGGTCGACGGCATCACCGGCGCGACGTTATCCGTGCGCGCAGTGGAGCGGATGTCGCGCCTGGCGCTCTGGTTGGGCGCACAGGTGAAGGGTTGATGCAGCGCCGCAAGCGCCTGGTCGGCACTCTGTGGCGCTGGCACCGGCGCCTGGGGCTCGCCGCGTTCGTGCTCCTCCTGATGCTCGCGATGACCGGCATCGCCCTGAATCACAGCGACCGGCTGGGGCTGGACCAGCAGGTGGTCGGCGCGCGTTTCGTGCAGAAGCTTTACGGCGTCGAGCCGGTGGCAATTCCGGCTTACCGCCTGGGGGAGCTCTGGTTGTCCCGCGCGCCCTCGGGCACGGTGTACCTCGATGCACAACCAGTGGCGCCGTGTCGTGGCGAACTGGTGGGCGCCGCTGAACTGGAAGGCCTGCTCTACGCCGGGTGTGAAGCGGAATTGCTGGTCATCACGCCCGCCGGCCAGTTGGTGGAATCCTTTACCCCCGGTACCGGACTGCCGGAGCGACTGTCCGCTGTCGGCCTGGTCGGCGATTCGCTGGCGCTGGCCGCGGGCGGGCAGTGGGTGCTGGCGGATTTCGACCGGGCGACGTTCTCCGCCGCAGTGGAGCCTGGCGCTGCAGTCGTGCAGATTGCGCCCGGCGCGTTGCCGGAGCCCCTGCGCAGCCGGATTCCCCAGGGACTGGAGTGGATGACCTGGGAGCGCGTCCTGCTGGATATTCACAGCGGCAGGCTGGCTGGGCCGTTCGGCGTACTGCTGGTGGATGCCGCCGGCGTGCTGCTGTGCCTGCTCGCTGCCAGCGGTGTCTTCATGTGGTGGTTGCGCCGCCGCCGATTCCAGGCGTCGCGGTAACGCGGCGTACGAGCGCGCTATGCGCGCGACCGCCCCCTGTAGGAGCGCGTTACACGCGCGATCGCCTGCGTAGCAGGCTCCTACAGCAGCATCCGTCCGGGATTACGCTTTCCGGTACTGGATACCGGTGACGATGTAGACCTGTTCACCCGCCGGGCTGCGCACCACGACCTCGTCGTCCAGCCCCTTGCCCAGCAGGCTGCGCGCCATCGGCGAATCCATGCTCAGCTTGCCGGCCTTCACATCGAACTCGTCCGGCCCGACGATGCGCCAGCGCTTCTCGGCACCGTCCTCGTCCTCCAGCGTCACCCAGGCGCCGAAGCGCACCTTGCTGGTGTCCTCCGGTACGCGGCTGACCACTTCCAGTTCGTCCAGCCGCTTGCGCAGGAAGCGCACCCGCGAGTCGATCTCGCGCAGGCGGCGCTTGCCGTAGATGTAGTCGCCGTTTTCCGAGCGGTCGCCGTTCTTTGCCGCTTCGTGCACGGCTGCGGTCACCTGCGGACGCTCCACTTTCCACAGGGCGTGCAGTTCCTCCCGCAGGGATTGTTCTCCCTCCGGCGTGATGTAGCGTGAGCCGCGTTGGCGCGGCGGTCGATAGCGTCCCATGGCGTGGATTCTAGCGCCGGCAGCCAGAATGGCGATAGGGGCGGCGCAGGAGCGCGCTCTGCGCGCGATCGCCGCTGTAGGAGCCTGCGTAGCAGGCTCCTACGGCCCGGGACCGCCCGCGTAGCGGGCGCCGGCGGTTCAGGATCGGCTGCGTAGCAGGCCCCCGGGACGTATGGCCCACCGGCGCCAATTACCCGTATAATGAGCGCCTTTTGAACCCCCATAAGCCGATGATTGACAAGAAATTGCTCAGTATCCTGGTCTGCCCCGTGAGCAAGGCGCCGCTGGAGTACGACGAGGAAAAACAGGAACTGGTGTGCAAGGCCTCCGGCCTGGCCTATCCCGTGCGCGACGGGATTCCGGTCATGCTGGAATCCGAGGCGCGCCCCCTCACCGCGGACGAGAAACTGGGTTAAGCACATGAGCGAGACGATTTTCGGCAAGATCATCGCCGGCGAGATTCCCTCCGAGTTCATCTACGAGGACGAGCACTGCGTCGCCATCAACGACATCGCGCCCAAGGCGCCGGTGCACGTGCTGGTGATCCCGAAGAAAGCCATTCCGCGGCTGGTCGACGCTGGCGCGGACGACCAGGCCCTGCTCGGCCACCTGATGCTGGCCGCCGGCCGCATCGCCGAGCAACTGGGCGTTCAGGACGCCTTCCGCCTGATCGTCAACAACGGCGAGGGCGCCGGCCAGACCGTATTCCACCTGCACCTGCATATCCTGGCCGGCATGGCCATGCCCGAGGGATTCATGGCGCGCTGAACCCCCGCGCGCAATACCGAGACACACTATGAAAACCGTAGAAATACGCGAAGCCTTCCTGGCCTTCTTTGAACGCAACGGACACACCCGCGTGCCCTCCAGTTCGCTGGTGCCGGCCAACGACCCGACCCTGCTGTTCACCAATGCGGGGATGAACCAGTTCAAGGACACCTTCCTCGGCACCGACCCGCGGCCCTATAATCGCGCCGCGTCCAGCCAGCGCTGCGTGCGCGCCGGCGGCAAGCACAACGACCTCGAGAACGTCGGCTACACCGCGCGCCATCACACCTTCTTCGAGATGCTGGGCAACTTCAGCTTCGGCGACTACTTCAAGCGCGACGCCATCCGCTTTGCCTGGTCGTTCCTTACCGAAACCCTGGGCCTGCCGCCCGAGCGCCTGTGGGTCACCTGCCATATCAGCGACGACGAGGCCGAGACGATCTGGGTCGAGGACATCGGCTTCCCGAAGGAGCGCATCTCGCGCCTGGACGAGGATAACTTCTGGAAGATGGGCGACACCGGCCCCTGCGGCCCGTGCTCCGAGATTTTTTACGACCACGGCCCGGACGTGCCCGGCGGCCCGCCCGGCAGCCCTGACGACGACTTGGACCGCTACATCGAAATCTGGAACCTGGTGTTCATGCAGTTCAACCAGGACACCGACGGCAACATGAACCCGCTGCCGGCCCCCTCGGTGGACACCGGCATGGGCCTGGAGCGCATCGCCGCCGTACTGCAGGGCGTGCACAGTAACTACGAGATCGACCTGTTCGTGGCGCTGATCGACGCCGCCGCGAAAGTCCTCGGTGTCGAGGACCGCGAGCACAAATCCCTGCGCGTGATTGCCGACCACATCCGCTCCGCGGCGTTTCTCGTGGTCGACGGCGTGATGCCCGGCAACGAGGGCCGCGGTTACGTGCTGCGCCGCATCATCCGCCGCGCCATCCGGCACGGCAACAAGCTGGGCGCCAGCGAGCCCTTCTTCTATAAATTGGTGGCAACACTTGCTGCGGAAATGGGCGATGCCTACCCCGAACTGGTGAAGCTGCAGGACCAAGTGGAAAAAGCCCTGCTCGCAGAGGAACAGCAGTTCGCCAAGACCCTGGACAACGGCATGCTGATCCTCGAGGAAGCGCTGAACGACATGTCCGGCAAGGTGATCCCCGGCGACCTGGTGTTCAAGCTCTACGACACCTACGGCTTCCCGGTGGACCTCACCAACGATATCGCCCGCGAACGCGGCCTGAGCCTGGACATGCCCGGCTACGAGGCGGCGATGGCCGAGCAGCGCTCGCGCTCGCAGGAAGGCGGCAGCTTCAAGGTGGACTACAACGCGGTGCTGCGCCTCGATGGCCACACCGAATTCACCGGCTACGACAGCCTGAAAGGCGAGGGCACCGTCACCGCGCTGCTGAAGGACGGCGAGAGCGTCGACAAGCTCGGCACCGACGAGCAGGGCATCGTGGTGCTCAGCAACACCCCGTTCTACGGCGAATCCGGCGGCCAGGCCGGCGATACCGGCTACCTCAGCGGCAAGGGCGTGCGCCTGGAAGTCACCGATACCACCAAGGGTTCGGACCAGCACCTGCACCATGTGAAAGTGCTGCAGGGCAGCGTCGCCGTGGGCGATGTGCTGGACGCACAGGTCGACGCCAGCCTGCGCCAGCGCACCCGCCTGAACCACTCCGCCACCCACCTGCTGCACGCGGCCCTGCGCAAGGTGCTGGGCGATCACGTGCAGCAGAAGGGCTCGCTGGTGGATTCCGAGCGCCTGCGCTTCGACTTCTCCAACCCGGAGCCGGTGTCGGCAGAACAACTGAAGACCATCGAGAACATGGTCAACGAGCAGATCCGCGCCAACACCGAGGTCACCACCCGGCTGATGGGCATGGAGGACGCCGTCGCGGCAGGCGCCATGGCCCTGTTCGGCGAGAAATACGGCACCGAGGTGCGCGTGCTGTCCATGGGGGTGGATGACTTCTCCGTGGAACTGTGCGGCGGCACCCACGCGGCCCGCACCGGCGATATCGGCCTGCTGCGCATCACCTCCGAGGGCGGTGTCGCGGCGGGCGTGCGGCGTATCGAGGCGGTCACCGGCGCCGGCGCGCTGCAGCAGGTCGACCAGACAGCGGATCGCCTGGAAGCGGTCTGTGAGGTGGTCAAGGGCACGGCCGAGACCGTGGTCGACAAGGTCAGCGCCCTGCGCGCCGAGAACCGCGAGCTGGAGAAGGAAATCGCGCGCCTCAAGCAGAAACTGGCCACCGGCGCCGGCAGCGACCTCACCGCCAGCGCGGTGGAAGTGGCAGGCATCAAGGTGCTGGCGGCCAATGTCGACGGCGCGGATGCCAAGTCCCTGCGCGACACCCTGGACCAGGTGAAGAACAAGCTGGGCTCGGCGGTGATACTGCTTTCTGCCGTCAACGATGACAAGGTGGCCCTGGCCGCAGGCGTCACCGGCGACCTCACCAGCCGGATCAAGGCCGGCGACCTGATGCGCGAGTTCGCCGAGCGCCTGGGCGGCAAGGGCGGCGGCAGGCCGGATATGGCCCAGGGCGGCGGCACCGACGTGGCGGCCCTGCCGGAGGTCCTGAAGGCAGTGCCGGAGTGGGTAAGTGCCCGTCTGGGTTGAATTTTCGGCGCCTACCCCAAAAACGTTACAATTAGTTCTGCACAGTTTATTTTTTTATAGTAGTGGTGTTTAATGTCGCCCTTTTTCATCCCGGCCAAACGGAATCCAGGCGCGGGCCTTTGTTGAGCATTCATGAGCCTGATCGTACAGAAATTCGGCGGAACCTCCGTCGGCAGCGTTGAGCGTATCGAGCAAGTCGCGGAGAAGGTGGAACGCTTCCGCGCCGAGGGGCATGCCGTTGTCGTGGTCGTCTCCGCCATGGCGGGGGAAACCAACCGGCTGATCGGCCTGGCGAACCAGATCCAGGAGCGGCCGGTGCCGCGGGAACTGGACGTGCTGGTATCCACCGGCGAGCAGGTGACCACGGCGCTGCTGAGCATGGCCCTGGCCAAGCGCGGCGTGAAGGCCAAGAGCTACAACGGCAGCCAGGTGCGCATCCTCACGGACGACGCCCACACCAAGGCCCGCATCCGCGAGATCGACGACGCCCGGCTGCACGCCGACCTCGACCAGGGCTACGTGGTCGTGGTGGCGGGCTTCCAGGGCGTGGATGAGCACGGCAATATCACCACCCTGGGCCGCGGCGGCTCGGATACCACCGCGGTCGCACTGGCGGCGGCGTTAAAAGCCGATGAATGCCAGATCTATACCGACGTCGACGGCGTATATACCACTGACCCGCGGGTCGTGGACGGCGCGCGCCGGCTGGACAAGATCACCTTCGAGGAGATGCTGGAAATGGCCAGCATGGGCTCCAAGGTGCTGCAAATCCGCGCGGTGGAGTTCGCCGGCAAGTACAGTGTGCCGCTGCGCGTGCTGCACAGCTTCCAGGAAGGCCCTGGAACCTTGATAACGCTAGAGGATGAGACAGACATGGAAGCGCCTACCATTGCCGGTATCGCGTTCAACCGCGACGAGGCGAAGCTCACGGTTCGGGGTGTACCCGATATCCCCGGCGTGGCGTACCGCATTCTCGGCCCGATCGGCGAGGCCAATATCGAGGTCGACGTCATCGTCCAGAACGTGGGCGGTGACGGCACCACAGACTTCTCTTTCACCGTCGGCCGCAACGACCTGCCGCGCGCCCGCGACGTGCTTGAACAGGTCGCGAAGGAAGTGAACGCGGGCGAGGTGATCGCCGACAACAAGATCGCCAAGATATCCGTCGTCGGCGTGGGAATGCGCTCCCACGCTGGCGTCGCCAGCCAGATGTTCCGCGCACTGGCGGACAATGGCATCAATATCCAGATGATTACCACATCGGAGATCAAGATCTCGGTGATTATCGAGGAGAAATACCTGGAACTGGCGGTGCGCGCATTGCACTCGTCTTTCGGTCTGGACCGGGAACCCCGGGACGAAAACGCTGCCTAACGGGCACCGCATGGCCTGCGTGCGCGGAAGTCGTCCGCGCACGTGTCGGTAACCTGGCCAACGACGTTACTCGAAATTTTCCGGGCGCGGTAACAACCGAACCGGAAACCGCCGTGCGGGAAAAGCCGCTGGAAGCGGAACAAGGAGATTGGAGACTCTATATGTTGATACTTACCCGCAGAGTGGGTGAATCGCTGATGGTTGGTGACGATATCACCGTGACTGTCCTCGGCGTCAAGGGCAACCAGGTTCGCATCGGCGTCAACGCCCCACGCGACGTGGCTGTCCACCGCGAAGAAATCTACGAACGGATTCAAAGCGACGAAAGCCAGCCCAAGGCAGCGGGCAAACAGGACTAGCTACCCCCCAATTCGAGCCCTTCACGGCTTTGATTCTGTCTCGTTTGTGGTATCATGCCGCGCCTGTAGTTAGTGCAGGTCCGGCAAGGCTTTAAGACCTTCCCAGACACTGAAAAACTGACTCAAAACTTCCTTCGGAGAGCTGGCCGAGTGGCTGAAGGCGCACCCCTGCTAAGGGTGTATAGGCTTATACCCTATCGAGGGTTCGAATCCCTCGCTCTCCGCCATACCGTCTGTCGCAGCCACAGGCCAAAATGGCCGTAGCATCGATTGTAAAAGCCCACGTTTCGTGGGCTTTTTGCTTTATGGGCGCTGCTTAGTGTCGGGTATTGATGGTTCATCCTTCAGCCTGTAAGCAATTGCGGGTCACTCCTACCCTCGTCCGAACTCCATGTTGAGACATATCCCGGTCGCAGCTTTGCGTGCAGCCCTGTAACCAGTGAGGTCGAATTCGTCCTCGGTGATATCCAGGTGCTGGAGCATTGCTTCGGGCGCCAGAAATTTTACGTTCAGACCCTTGGCTTGGCTGAGCTCCGAGAGTAATTGTTCGTCAGCCTGAACTTCAGACAAATTCATCAAGGTCAGGGTGCCACCAGCGAACGAGTATGTAGCCAGAAGGGGAATCTGCATTTCCAGTACCGTGGTGTCCATGCGCAAAGTGATACTGGCAGACTGGTCTTCGTACTCCTCGATTGCCGGGTCATCGGTCGACCAGCCGAGATAGACGATATCTTCTTCGCAGGCCCCGCTGGGCTTCATGAAGCCAAACTGATGTCCCCACACATTGGTCCCATGCACGGTATATCGCACCCAGCGTCCGGAGCTGTCGACGCTCCAGTTGCCGACTTCGCGGCCGAAGGCGATTGTGCATGGAATCACAGCCAGCAGCGCCAGTAACCGAAGGGGTATTGTTCCTCGCATATCAGCACCTTTCGCGGATTCGTGTATTCAGGGCCAGTATCTTAGGCACCCGAATTTTTGAGAACAGACTGTATTCCTGAACAGGTCGCATTTTCGTGCCGGTTGTGCCGTTCGTCATTCCAGTTTTTGCCAATGCTGATATTCTCCAACGTGGAATCGATGATTGGCCGGGGTTAACTGGATGACTCTACGATACGCCGAACTGAAGCAACGCCACCGTGAGGAGCGTGACGGGTGGTCAACCAATCTTTCTCTCCGGGTGCACCGCGCCCTGAGTTGGCTGGATCGCGCTGAGCAGTGCGAAGACAACGACGGGCGTTTTATCTTCCTGTGGATTGCCTTCAATGCTGCCTACGCCAACGAAGTCGGCGACAGGGAGCGCGACAGGGAGCAGAAGGTATTCAGCCGCTTCCTCAAAAAGCTGGTGGATCTCGATACTGCCGATGTCCTTTATGAATTGCTGTGGAACGAGTTTTCGGGGTCGGTCCGCGTATTGCTCGACAACCAGTTTGTGTACCAGCCGTTCTGGGATTTCCACAATGGCCTGATAGAGGAGGCCGAATGGAAGCGCAAGTTCGAGGCCGCGAAAGTGGCGGCACACAACGCCCTGGCGCACCACCAGACGGTGACCGTCCTGACCATAGTCCTCTCCCGCATGTACACGCTCCGCAACCAGATGATTCATGGTGGCGCAACCTGGAACTCCAGGGTCAATCGTGACCAGATGCGCGATTGCACGGCGTTACTCGGCAAGTTGGTCCCGTATGTCATCCAGTTGATGATGGATCATCCCGGGACAGTCTGGGGGGACGCTTGTTATCCCGTGGTAGAGGCCAGCTGATTTTACGGCTGTCCTGGCACTGGACAACTGACTTGCACTCTTGCACCAGTCGATTCTCCCGATTGAGCACCCGCGCCGGAGGCCGCGCATATGCCTGAAAACACGACAGGTGTAAGCATGCCGACGTCATTTTAGCCTGCACAACACGCCGAGTTGGGATATCATAATAACCAGCATCAAGAAGGACATTGACGTCCTGCCAACCTGCCTACCTGGGCAAGGTGGTTTCCCGAAAGGGGATGTGGCCAACCGGCAACCAAACAGGCCCTCTTCTTGTTCCTTCCTGATGCTCCTTTTTCTAACAGGAGCCTTAGTCATGAGTGAAAAATTCAGTATCGGGGAATGGGTCGTCCTGCAAAATTCGACCGCCTATCCCGAATATAACGGTTGGCTGGCCGTAGTCGTGGCAGATGGCCGTTGCAGGTGGAGTATGGATACTCGCACCATGACGTACGAGTACATGTTCTGCTATCGGGTGCAGATTCTCCAGCAGGACAATGACAACGCCTTATGCAACGGTTACTTCCTCTGCTCGCCATGGCAAATGAGAAAGCTTGGTAGCGGCGAGCGCCAAAGCCAGTCGAACGAGGAGCACGAGCCGGAGGCGATTGAGAAGTAAGTGACCGCTGCCGGAGTACCGGGAGGACGACTTTATGCAGGAGATGCTATGGAAAATATGGCGCTGTTTCTGAAAGCGTTACACTTCGCGGCAGACAAGCACCGCGACCAGCGACGCAAGGGAGAGGATGCTTCTCCCTATATCAACCACCCCATCCATGTTGCACAGATTCTCACAGAGGTAGTTGGGGTGGAGGACATCGGCGTACTCTGCGCCGCTGTCTTGCACGACACGGTTGAAGATACCGAGACGACAAGCGAGGACCTTGAACGGGAATTCGGATCGCGTATCGCCGGTATCGTGGCCGAGGTAACCGACGACAAGGGACTGCCTAAAGAGCGGCGAAAGCAGGAACAGATTGCGCACGCTCACTTCATCTCGCCCGAAGGCGCACTGGTGAAAGTAGCGGACAAAATCTCCAATATTACCGATGTCGCCGACCACCCGCCGCTCGACTGGGGCAGACAGCGACGCCAGGAATACCTGGATTGGGCGGCAGAAGTGGTGGCCAATTGCCGCGCCGCCGACCCCGGGTTGGTAAACCACTTCGAGGCCGTGTTGGCGAAATCGAAGCAGGCGCTCGATTTCAAATGATTCAAGGTTGCTGACACTGGCCATGGATGTGTTCGAAAATTGTACGTGTACATCCATCCAATCTAAACATCTCGCGGGAAATCGCTAAGCTTGTAACCCTGCGACACGAGCCGGCACCAAGTAAGCGGGCCAGGATTCACCGGCGGTATTCGCGGACAACTATTACCTGTATGAAGCATGGGCCAGCGGAATGCGAAAGGGCCCACGGGCGAGAATTGCCAGCCGAAAGGTGGCGCCGGCAACCGGAAATGGAACGGGTGAATGCCATGACTGCAATCAATGACGTGCTGGCAAAGGTCAGCAAGGGCGAAGTACAGCACTTCGAGAACCTGGAAGTCACGCCGCTGCTGGCGGAGTCTGCGAGCCTCGCGGATTACCTGGTGTTATCCGAGGCCCAGGCCGAGGGTCTAGCCGTGGTGACCGAGGTGTCCGAGTCCGGCAGCGTGCCGACGCTGCTGCTGGAGAACAAGTCAGCGCAGGCGGTGTTCCTGCTGGACGGTGAGGAATTGGTTGGGGCGAAACAGAACCGGATATTGAATCTCAGCGTTCTGGTGCCTGCCGGCAGCAAGCTGCACATTCCGGTGTCCTGTGTCGAGGCCGGGCGCTGGAGCCATCGCTCCCGGGAATTTGCCTCGGCGGACCGGGCCCACTTCAGCCGGGGCCGGGCGCGTAAGGCGGCGCATGTGAGCGCGAATATGCGTGGCGGCGGCGTACGCGAATCGGACCAGGGCGAGGTCTGGGCGGACATCGACATGAAGATGGCACGCATGGCAGTCAATTCGGACACCCGCGCAATCGCGGATGCGTACGAGCGTTTCGCCGCGCCGCTGGAGGACTACGTCACAGCATTCCAGCCTTGCGAAACCCAGGTGGGCGCATGCTTTGCCATCAATGGCGCAATCGTCGGGATCGAATTGTTCGACGCCAGTACGACCTGTGCCAAGCTCTTCCCGAAGCTGGTGCGCAGCTATGCGTTGGACGCCATGGAGGAGGTTCAGGCGAACTGTTCTGCGACGGCGGGGGATATAGACGCATTCCTGAAAGCTGTGGCCTTCGCGGAAGTCGACAGTTTCATGGCGCTGGGGGAGGGCAGCGACCTGCGTATCAGGTCCCCGCGGATTGCGGGTGGCGCGCTGGTACTCGGCGAGAAGATCATCCACCTCTGTGCTTTTTGCCATGAGACAGCAGTGGATGAAGAGGGGCAGGGAGGTCGTATGCGGCGGGCCAGCGCCAGAAGGCGTTCCCGTACACACCTTGCGCGGCCCTGGATACTGGATGGCGATTCTGCCGAGTACGAAGTTTAAAGACAGTCTACGCTTACCTTCCAAGGAGACTACGATGAAATACCTACCTCTCGCGGTACTGCTGACCATCGTGCCTGTGGCCGCGAACGCCCAGCAATACATCGGCAATCTGAGCGCGAATCCCTATGGGGCAAACTCTACGTCCAATCCCTATGGCGCGGGCAACCCTTACAATACCAACAGTATCAACAATTCTTACAGTACCTACGGCAACCCCTACAGCAACAAGTCGGCTACCAACCCTTATGCCACGGATGCGCCCAGGTTGTACGACAGCCAGGGCAACTACCGTGGCAAGCTGAGCAGCAACCCTTACGATCCGGATTCTGTAGCCAACCCTTATGGTCGCTATGGCAATCCCTACTCGCCCGATTCGATCAATAACCCCTATGGTGCGGGGAACCCTTACCGGCAGGACAGCCCATTTAACCCTTACGGCCAAGGGCAGCGGGTCTACGGTCAGTAGCCTGGGAGGGGGGCGGAAGTGTGAGCCTTATAACGAGGGAATTGATTCGTTTCGCGCGGCGGGAGTTCCGACTGGACTGGCACGGCATTCATGGAGCGCCACATTGGGCCCGGGTACGCCACAACGGTCTGTTACTGGCGGAGCACACTGGAGCAAATACCAGGGTGGTGGAGTACTTTGCTTTCATTCACGACTTGGGAAGATACAACGAACACTGCGACCCAGAGCACGGCTGGCGTGCAGCACGAATCGCCGAGAAGATCGCTGGGGAACTGATTCAGGTTACTGAGGCAGAGCTCGAGCTACTGGTTGAAGCCTGCGAAGGCCACAGCGAAGGGCATCTCATATCCGATGTGACGGTGATGACCTGTTGGGATGCGGATCGGTTGGATCTCGGACGGGTCGGAATCCGGCCCGATCCTGTCAGGCTGTGTACCGACGCCGCTCGAACCCCGCGGGTGCTGCAAGCTACATATGACCGCTCGATTCAGTGGTAGTCTGGCGCGGGGCCATCGGGAATGAAGTTCCCTGGGCTTTTCGATAGAACGGTGCGGTGGCATATTGGCAATGGTTCATAGCGATAGAAAAATCATAACACATTGATTTAGAATAACTTTCCTGGGTGTTTCGCCTGGCGTAGTGCCGTTGCGGACCTTTACTGCCGTGAACGACTAGAATGGTGCGGGATGATCCAAAAGGACACCTGGCAGTGACTATTTTCGTTTTCTACAGGGAGAGATAAATGGCGGATTTACTGGGTGGGCATCTGAAGGCGCTGAAACAACTCATCGGGCCACTCGAAAAAGCCACCAAGCTCAAGGAAACCGATCCTGGATATGTAAGTGAGTTGGTGTCACTGTCGAGGAAGTTTCCCAAAGGTGACCAGCTCGATGACCTGACCGGAAAGATCGGAAAGGAACTCGTAGCGGAGTCGAGTCGGAGACAAGGGGATTTTCAACGAGCTATTGCCACCTTCATCAATTCGAAGAAGAAAGTGGGGGCCTCCGTCAGGGAAAGTGGAGAGGGCTGGCGGGTCGATTCACTGACTTTGGCAATAGACGTCGATCGGGTCCAGGTGAAGGCTCTGTACAACAAAGAGATCCTTTTGGATGCTCGAATAATACAGTCGGAAAGCGACATCGATGCATATGTTAAAGAGGCTAGTGAAAAGCTCCGAGACGCTATTTTAGACGACGGACAGGTTCTATTCGAAGCTGCAATCAAGCGATGTGCCGCTTTCAGGGGAGCTCAGCGTATAGAAAACCCGAGTAGGGTGCCGCTTATGGAAGTCTATACCGAGGTCGCTGCTGAGATTGTGCGAAGATCGTACGCGAACAAACGCACACAAACCAAACCCTTGGTCTTCGATTTCCCACTATGGTCCTTTCTCTATAACCTGGATGTGCTTCTGGCTTCCAGCAGAGACTACGCCAGTCAGCGGTTCGAGCTCGATACGGGTAGTCAGGCCGAGCATGCCAAGAAGATGGCCGTCGTCCTCTATGGGCTTGATGCCAATACGGATCAAAAACAGTACTGCTATATCAAGCTCAGGGATTGAAGCATGAGAGACGACGTCTATGAGGCATTGGAGCGCCTCGCAGAAAGCGGACTGCCACCGCCCGGAGCAGCAAAGCTATTCGATGTCGGAACCTCGGATTACCTCGATTTCTTCCAGCGCGAAATACTTGATGAGTTCATCGGTGGCGGTGGTGCAACCTGCCGCATATTCGAGGGCACCTACGGTGCTGGGAAAACCCATCTACTTCAGTTGATCGAACGTAGAGCACTCGATCAGGGCATGTTGGTAGCCAGAACAGAGCTCTCTCAATCGCTGCAGCTCGACGACTGGCGAATGATCACCCGCTACGTATTGGAACACTGTGAGGCCGAAATCGGAGGAGAGCGCTATCGATCTCTTCCGAGGATACTCGAGCGACTTGGCCAGGATCTGACGTCATCGGATGGACTCATCGATAGCGCAGCGCCTCATCCAGCCTTTGCCAGGGCGATGCATATGGTGCTTGCGGGAGACTATCCGAGCAAGGCAGGTCGAGAGCTCATCCATCGGTTTCTGCTGGGTGAGCGCATTACTCAGACGAGCTTCAAAGCGGCTGGCGTGACGCGTATCAAAAATCCGTTGTCGAAGAAGAATGCCGAGATGATCCTGCAAACGTTGTCGGCGCAACTGCATCGACTAGGCGTACCCGGTGTCGTGCTTCTCTTCGATGAGAACGAGAAGACACTACAAGGCGCCTCTGGACGTGTCACCAAGAAAATGACGATGACCGCCAACGCAATGCGGCGATTGATAGACGCGGGAGCAACGGGTCGGATCTCTCATCTGATTGCAATATTTGCGGTCTTACCAGATTTTTTGGAGAGGGCTATGCAGGCCTATGAGGCTTTGGGACAACGGATCGGTCGTGCCGTGCGGTTGACGGGGCATCCTGGATGGCGATCTCCGGTCCTGTCTATAGAAGATATCAACAGACACAGCGAGCCCGAGGAATTTGTGAGAGCGTTGGCGGTACGTTTCGGTGATCTCGTCGATCGTCGTGAGCGCGAGCAAGAATTCGAGTCCATTGGTCTAGAGGTATTGCAAACGACAGCAGGAAGTGACTATCGGCGCAAGCTGATCAAGCGAATGGCCGCTGCTGCATTGGAGGATATTTAGCATGGAGTTGAAAGAGGATTTCGACGTCATCGGCATGGTCGAGCGAATCGCCGAGCAGGGTACAGCTCCTGACGTAGGCTGCTCCCTCTTTGGTACGGGACATGATTGGGCCTTCGAGAAATTGGAAGAGATCTATTTGAATAGAGCGTTCGAGCGGGGACGTTCCAGCGAAAAGTACATCGTTGGTGCCTATGGTTCAGGCAAGACACACTTTTTGCGCCAGTTCTCCGAGCGAGCTCGAGATCTAGACTGTGTCACATCGGAGGTGGCGCTCAACAAGGATCTGGATTACACCAAAACCCTGGATTTGTATCGGCAAGTAGCGAATGGCTTGGAAATTCCCGGTCAGACGATGCGTGGCATCGAATTTCTGCTAAGAGCGATTTTGGCGCGTATTGCCGATGCCGCACCTAGCCCCGAGGTGTCAGACGATTTCGTCACTCGCTGGATACCGGCCATCGATAGTTGGAATCTGCAAAGCAAACGCTACCAGCGAATACTCCGACTGGCATTTGAAGCACTCCACGATGGCAATGAGGAACGATTTACGATGGCTACCCGTTGGTTGGGAGGAGAAGTCACCAATCGCGAAATCGCCAAGGCGCTCGAAGAACAAGTTTTGACGAAAGACGAGTTGGCATTACACGGCCGAGAAGCTTGGTTGTCACTAGGTCAAGTGATAAGAAATTCGACTTTCAAAGGAACCGTCGTGGCCTTCGACGAGGCGGAGCAAGGCTTGTCAGATGCGATGAAGCAGAAGCAGCGCCGTGACAAAGTACTTTCCATGATGCAGTCCTCGTTGAATGCAACCGCGGATTTAAGCGGTGGTTCGATGCTGATCATCTATGCGATCACCGCGGATGTACTCGACCAGTCTATGAACTTTCCTGCATTGGCTCAGCGGCTGTCGAGTGATCCATCGTTCTTCCAGGGGAATCCTCGCGCGCCAGTGATTCGCTTGGACGAGAATCGAGATGATCCGGTCGGCGAACTTCAAGAGATGGGGACTGCATTGGTGAAGCTATTTTACCAGCGCGAATCCGAGGCCATGCAAAAGCTTCCCATCGAAGAGGCTTTTTCTATGGTAGAGCGGGTAGCACAGGAGGTTGCAAGTGAAGAACCATCAGTGAGTAGCCGTCGTCTGATGATGAAGAAAGTGGCCACATGTTTGATGAATGGATATGACACGGGTTCTTTCGAATTCAAACCCCGCGGTTCGGTAGCAGACGAGGTCGAATGACGTGCAAGCCGTGTTCAAACCTGGCGAGCGCGTTGATACCCCGATGGGCCTAGGAAGGGTAAGTTCGACTATAGGTACTAGGGTCATCATTCAGCTAGAGGGGAGTCGACTGCCTGTCGAGTTTGCCGAGGCCGAGCTTCTCGAGCGCAATGGCAGAGAACCGATACCGCGAGCCGAGCGTCCAGCCAAACCCAAACGCAAGCCCCGCGAGACAGGCAGGCGACCCAATGTTGGTGAACAGGCACCCAAGCAACCCCCGGCAACACCCGCTAAGTGCAACGACTCGAATTCCGATAGAGAAAAGCCGAAACTAGAAACGAAGGCGCCAGTTCTGGATCCAGCCTTGAGAGCATTGGAAGCTCTTAGATTCGGTCTCGTCCCAGCCAGTATGATCGATCGGCTCACGATCGGTTTCGACGAAATCGAAAAATGGACAAAGGATCGTTTGCCGCAGGGGGTCGACGAATGTGCCACGGTGTCCGAAGTATTTGGTCCTTTTGGCTCTGGTAAGAGCCATACGATGGAAGCCATTCGATGGATTGCCCGCCGTGAAGGCTACTTGACTGCTCGGATCGAGGTGGATGGCTGGACCGTGACTCTGAGCGATCCGGCCAATTTTCTGAACGTACTATGGCCGACGCTCGAGGGAACGGATTTTCGGTCCGAAACACCTTTATTGGATCTCTACGTCAAGGCAATGGAAAACGGACATAGGGCTCCATCTGTGGCTCCTCGCGGCAAAGATCGAATTCGAGTCAATTACAGCACGATACGAACGTTGCACCGGCGTGACTTAGTAGACAAGTACGGAATGGATGTCGAAGCGGTATTGTCTTGTTCGCCAGACCTCACAGCAGCTCAATTGGCTGGGCAGTTGCGATGCGACCCATCCCTATATCGCGGCGACGTCAGGCTTGTCCCTATCATCGGGCGATCGGTCGAAGACAGACCATACGATTTCGTCGAAGCCCTCGTGGGTATCGCGATCATTGCCAAAATGGCGGGTTTCAAGGGCCTCGTCGTTTCCATCGATGAATTCGAAGTAGAGCATTTGGGAGGTCATTGGGGTCGTTTGGAAATGGTTATCGAAGTGCTCGCCGAGTACTTAAAGGGCGGTTTGGATCATCCAGATGCACCCTTGGCCTTGTTCATCGCCACTGTCGGGCAGGACGGTCATGCGGGTGATTCAGCGCTGGACCCTTTGTTGGAATCGGGTACCAAACCCTTCGAGTGTAAACAGCTAGACAAGGCCGACTTGCTCGAATTGGGAAAACGTCTCGTCCGCTTCTACGCAAGCGCTTACGGACTGAAGAACCTCTCCGAGAAGGATATGGATGATATTCTCGATCGAGTGTCAGGTAGATTCTATGACAACCCGTCGATCTGGGCTTCCAGTGGCCTTACACGAGCCTGGGCCAAATTTCTCGTACAGTTCCTCGACAAGCTAATGGGACCGCCCCATGAGTGAGGACGCCCTTGCTATCGACCGTCGGATAGCAAGGCAGTTGCCGGTCTGTTGGCCAGTCTTCTTCGAGAAATGGGGCCGTTTGACACCGATTCAACGCTTGGCGACCGACCCGATTCAAGCCGGAAAGGACACTTTGGTCAGCGCCTCGACTGCGTCGGGTAAAACCGAGTCTGTTTGTGCGCCCCTGCTGGAGCGGCTGATTGCTACGTACGGGCCTTGGACGATTCTCTATGTTTCTCCCACTAGGGCGCTCGTCAACGATCTCTATGCACGACTTTCGGAACCATTGCATCGTCTCGGTATTCGCCTCCAGCGGCGGACCGGTGAATACAAGGATACCGACATGGGCGATCATCGGGTGATCATTACCACGCCCGAGTCGATGGACAGTATGTTGTGTCGAGGCCGATTGGGGGACGATGGACACCGGCTTCAGCATGTTCGAGCTGTAATTCTCGATGAGATACATCTCCTTGCAGGCGGAGCTCGTGGTCAACAACTGAGTGGTCTTCTACTGCGTTTGAGGCGTCTGCAAAGTGATCTCCACTCCAGAGGTTTGTTGGGGTATGCGGGTTTTCAGACGGTTGCGCTTAGTGCCACGCTGCCCGACCCTCGAGGGGTCATGGAAGCATTCCTCGGGTCGAATTCAGAGTGGGTCCACGCAGCGGGAGGAAGGGAAATCGAAGAGGTGACGGTTCCGGGCCTGGAAGATTTGTCGGTAGTAGGCCAGCTTCCCGTATATCTGGGATCCATCTCACAACCCGAGAAGGTGCTGGTTTTCGCCGATACCCGCAAAAGAGTCGATGAGCTCTCTGCCGTATTGGGCGAGACCTTGGATTCAATGGGTTACCAGGTCAGAGCCCACCATGGCAGCCTCTCTCAAAAGGTGAGAGAGTCTACCGAGGCAGCCGCTCATCGTCTCGAGCGTATTGTCGTAGTCGCTACATCGACGTTGGAAATCGGTATCGACATCGGCGATATCGATTTGGTCGTGCTGGATGGGCCACCCAAATCTCTTTCTTCGATGCTCCAGCGCATCGGCCGTGGAAATCGTCGCACCAACAAGACGCGTGTAATGATGTGTTCGAGGAGCGAGTCCGATCGGCTCGTCAATCGCGCGATGCTTCACTGCGCACGTGAGGGCTTCCTCGGGCCAGCGGAGCACGCGGCAAATTCCGCGGTGGCGCGACAACAAGTAGCTTCCTACATCTATCAGTCCCCCAAGACCTGGCGCTCGAAGGCCAAACTGATCGACTTGATCGAGTGCCATCTTGGCGCGCAACGAGCGGAATCGCTGATCGACGAGATGATTAGAAATGGGGAGCTCGAACGCGATGTCGAAGATCGTCTTTCCCTGGGAGAGATGTGGGCAGACAAGGCCTACAACGGAAAAATTCACTCCAACATAGAGGGCACATTGGGCTCATCGATAGTCGATGAGGCCACAGGCAAAGTCATAGCGACTGGTGTCAAGTATGGGGACGAGTCGCACATCAGTGTGGCGGGGCGAGGCTATCGGGTTTCGGGATTCGATGGCAATACCATACGTGTCGAAGCCCGGGGCGGGGCTGGAACGGCGGTGTCCTATGCAAGTGGACGCTACCGATATGGTGCAAACTGGGGAGCAGCCCTGCGTCGATACTTGAAAATACCAGAAGACGTCTGGCCAGTTGTGCCCTTTCGCGAATTCGTGTGTGTACTGCATTTCGGCGGTGCCACGACCAAACTTACCCTGGACCAGTATTCTCGGATCTACGGTGACAACTCGTTGATAAAGTCGACTCAATTGTGTCTTGCTTTCTCGTCTGGCTGGGACGGTGACAAGCCCGAATGGCTGATGGATAGGCAGATCGATTTGACGACACAACTCTCGGATGAACTCGGAACTCTCGAAAATGTCTTGGGGCTACCACTAGCAAACCAACATCTCCCGCTAGATGTGCGACTTTACGACGTCCAGCAGGCACTGGATTTCGAAAAGGAAATGGAGTGGATATCCGCATCACGGTGGGTATCGATGCCAGACCTGATGGAAATTTCTGGGCTCGAAGACCTGTTGTCCGACGAACTAGGTCGCCTTTGATGTGTGAACCTGGAAAGGCGCCGATAAATGATCAAAATATAGCCAACTTAGTTCGATTCACAGGCGGGGCATGGCAGTAGTTATGAAGAGCGACTTTGTACTACGATATCAGAGGTGAATATGTGTCTACTGAGCCCGAACTGGGCAGATGTTCAAGGTCTCGCTGCAATTCTTCGATCAGCAAGGGCTTTTTAAAAAGCGAATAAAAACAGATAGATAAGAGGGGTTGAGTTGATTCGAGGTACCCAAGATTTCAAGTGTATAGACCTGTTCTGCGGAGCGGGCGGATTGACCCATGGCTTTGTCATGGAGGGTATCGATGTCGTGGCGGGTATCGACCTGGATAAGGCCTGCAAATATCCCTATGAAGCCAATAACCAGGGGGCGCGATTCTTCGAAAGAGATATCGCCAAATTGAGGACCGAGGAGATCGATGGTTGGTTCGGCGATGCGCCGGTCAGGATCCTCGCAGGCTGTGCGCCTTGCCAGCCTTTCTCGACATATGCCCAGCGCTACGATGAAAAACGCGATCACAAGTGGGGATTGCTATACGAGTTCCTGAGGCTAGCGCGAAAGAGTAAGCCCGACATCATCACCATGGAAAACGTGCCGAAGCTTCGCTCCCATGAAGTCTTCGAAGAGTTCGTTCGCGCCCTGAAGCGAATGAGGCCCAAATACCACGTGTGGCACGATATCGTCGATTGTTGTGAATATGGCGTGCCCCAGAGTCGTAAGAGGCTCGTGCTCCTTGCTTCATTACATGGAGAGATCGAACTTATTCCGCCGACGGTAGAGAAGCCTCTCACTGTCAAACAATCCATCGGTGGACTCAAGCCTATCGAGGCGGGTGGAAGTGCCCGCAAAGATCCCCTGCATACCGCCTCTACGCTCAACGCTATCAACATGCGACGCATCAAGGCTTCCCGACCGGGAGGTACCTGGCGAGACTGGCCGGAGCAATTGATCGCCGAATGTCACAAACGTAGCAGTGGAAAGACGTTTCCGGGCGTCTATGGTCGAATGGAATGGGATAAACCGTCCCCTACCATGACGACACAGTGCTACGGCTTCGGAAATGGTCGCTTTGGACATCCGGAGCAAAACAGGGCGATTTCTCTCAGGGAGGCGGCCATTCTACAGAGCTTCCCCTTGGATTATGAATTCGTCGAGTCCAGGGAAGACGTCAGCTTCAAAGTGCTTGGCAGGCTGATTGGCAACGCTGTCCCCGTCGAGTTGGCTCGTGCGGTGGCAGTCAGCATCAAGCAACATGTGAAGGATATGGAGTCGACCGCTCGATAGCATCGCGTATGGCAAAGACTCCGAAACCGTCCTCGGAGACGGCCAGTCGTCGGATGCGGCGTACGAGACAGACTGGAACGGAAGCGGAGATGAGAATTCGCCGCGAACTTCATCGGCGAGGACTGAGATATCGCGTCGACTACAAGGTACTCAGTCGACCAAGGAGGGTAGCTGACATTGCTTTTACCAAACAAAAATTGGCGATATTCGTCGATGGCTGTTTCTGGCATGGCTGTCCGGAGCACGGAACAGAGTCGAAGTCGAACGTCGAATTCTGGAAAGAAAAAATCCAAGCAAACCGAGCCCGAGATCAGGACACCAACCAACGCCTCAAGAAAACAGGGTGGAAAGTGATCCGCATTTGGGAGCATGAAGACCCTTCTGAAGCAGTCGAAAAGATACAAGCTGCGCTGTTAACTAACTGAGAATATTTACTTCAGGCTCCACGCCCAGAGGGCTAGACTTTTCACGAGCTAAGGTGGATGGAACAGATTAAAAAATGGACAAAGAAGAAGTTGATATTAATGAATATCACCTAAGGTTGACGAGAATATGAGTGCGTCAGAAGTCGTTGCACAGTATGAGATTCCTGAGCCAGGGCAAACGGTCATCGTTCGTCAGCGCCAGTGGGTGGTCGCGGATATCGAAGATTCGAACATAGAAGAGAGCATAACTGGCCGCAAAGAGCATTTAGTGACGCTTTCATCTCTTGATGAAGACGCCTTAGGTGAAGAGCTCAATGTGATATGGGAAATCGAGCCGGGTGCAGTTACTCTCGAGCGTGCTGGGCTGCCTCACCTGTCTGGCTTTGATGCGCCAGAGCGGTTTGACGCTTTCTTGAATGCTGTAAGGTGGGGTGCTGCCACCAACGCTGATCGAAATTTCCTCCAAGCCCCTTTCCGCAGTGGCATCACGATAGAAGATTTCCAGCTTGAACCTTTAGTGCGCGCCATTGATATGGCCAGGGCCAACCTGCTTATCGCCGATGATGTTGGCCTCGGTAAAACCATCGAGGCTGGTCTAGTCATCCAGGAGCTATTAGTCCGCCATCGAGCGCGTAGTGTCTTGATCGTCGTGCCTGCCTCACTTCAAATAAAATGGCAGCTCGAAATGCAGGAAAAGTTTGGCCTAGAATTTCGCATCGTCGATACCGCTTATATAAAACGCCTCCGTCGTGAGCGCGGCATTCATGCCAACCCTTGGTCTTCCTACCCCAGGATCATCACATCTATGGACTGGATGAAAAGTGGTGAAGCTTTGCGAATGATGAAGGATATGTTGCCGGGCCATGCATCTTATCCCCGCAAATTCGATATTCTAGTTGTCGATGAGGCGCACAACGTAGCCCCTTCAGGCTCTACAGCTTATGCCGTGGACAGTCAGCGCACCCAACTTATTCGCACCATATCACCGCACTTCGAACACAAACTCTTTTTGAGTGCTACGCCGCACAACGGCTACAAGGCTTCCTTTACCTCATTATTGGAGCTATTAGATGATCAACGCTTTGCCCGCGATGTAGAGCCTGACCCCAAGCAATTACAAAGTGTCATGGTGCGCCGTTTGAAAACCGATATCGTCGATAGTGATGGTAACCCGGTATATCCCACCCGTGAGCTGAAGGCTCTAGAGATCGATTACACCGATGAAGAAACCGATATTCATCGCTTGTTGGAGGCTTTTACTGCCAGTAGAGCCGAAACGCTAGCCGATACCCGCTACGCCTATGGCAATGAGTTTGTGCACAAGCTTCTCAAAAAGCGGCTCTTTTCTTCTCCTGCTGCTTTTCATCTTACTTTCGGTAAACACCTGCAAACCATCGCAAGCGGTGGCGTTCGGAAGCAAAACAAATTGGACGACCGCATCTTACGCAAGAAAATTCAGCAGACGGAAGAGGAGTACGCAAATGATGAGAGCTTCGAATCCGCATTAGCAGAAGCAGCAGAAGAAGCAGTGCGTGGCGTACCGCCTTTGACCAACGAACAAGAGGCTATGGCCCAAAAACTAGTCGGCTGGTCGGAGCAGGCGGCGAATAAGACTGATGCAAAGGCCGATGCTCTGCTGGCCTGGCTGGATACCCATCTAAAAGACAATGGCCAGTGGAATGAGAAGCGCGTCATTCTCTTTACCGAATACAAAGCCACTCATGCATGGCTGGAACAGATTTTGGTCACCCACGATTATGGGGGTGATCAGCTGCTCAGTATTTATGGCGGCATGGATCCAGATGAGCGTGAGCAGGTAAAGGCGGCCTTCCAGGCTGACCCTAAAGAATCGCCCGTACGCATATTGCTAGCGACCGACGCTGCGTCTGAAGGTATCGACTTACAAAACCACTGTAACTATCTTATCCACATCGAGATCCCCTGGAACCCCAATGTAATGGAGCAGCGCAACGGCCGTGTCGATCGCCATGGTCAAAAACAAGACAAGGTGTTTATTTGGCATCCTGTGGGCAAAGGCTTTAATGCCGACCAAATGGACGCAGAGGTCGATGTGGGTCGCTTGGCCGGCGATCAAGAGTTTCTTGCTAGGGCCGCCTTCAAAACCAATGCCATCCGGGAAGACCTGGGTAGTGTTGGGCCCGTTATCGCCCGTCAGATCGAAGAGGCCATGCTCGGTAAATCTACTCGTCTGGATACCCGTGTGGCTGAGGAAACAGCCGCGCGAACTCGCAAACTCCTCCCCTCTGAGCGACAGTTACAAGATAAGGTGAAGCGGCATCGAGAGCGGTTGGATGATGCCAAACAGGGCTTCCACCTTAGCCCCGAAAATATCGAAGCGGCCGTTACCACAGGCTTGGCGTTGGCAGGCCACTCGCCATTGAAAGCCATTGATTTTCCAGGTGCGCCCAAAGGCACTGTGTTCGAGGTGCCCCCGTTGGCAGGCAGTTGGTCTCGCTGCACAGTTGGCTTGGAGCACCCCCATTCAGGAGAGCGTCGGCCCATCACGTTTTCACCGGAGGTGTATAACAGCAGCGATAAAATGGTTCTGGCACACCTGAATCATAGCCTAGTGCAAATGTGCTTACAGTTGCTTCGTAAAATCGTTTGGGCACCCGAAGAACGACGTGATCTGCACCGGGTAGCATTGATGGTCATGCCTGATGCACAGCTTGAGGCCCCTGTAGCTATTACCTGGTCGCGCCTAGTGATAACGGGTGGCAACCACCATCGTCTCCACGAAGAGCTGACCATCGCCGGTGGCGTACTAAAGCACAAAGGATTTACCCGTATTCGCACGTTGGCAGAGCTGGATGATTTAGTGAGCAAAGCGCAACCCTGCCTGCCCAACCAGCGCCTGCAGGATGTTCTTGCGGATCGTTTTGGTCGCTTCGACGACAAGCTTCTGGATGCGGTACAAGCTCGCTCCAAAGATCGCTTAGCCAGTTTGGAGAAAAGCCTACTGAAGCGCAAAGAACAGGAGCTGGCAGATATTACCCACCTGCTAGACGAGCTGGAGCGCCTCATTACCCAGGAGCTCAATAATGAAGTCCCTGTGCAGCAAGATTGGCTGCAAGAGGAACGCGATCAGCTCAAGCGAAATGAAAAAGCCCTGCAGGCACGATTGGATCGCATACCAAGCGAGCGAGAGGAGGAGCAAAGACTGGTAGAGATGCGTTACAGCGAGCTCAACACCCATACATTCCCTGTCGCTGTCATGTTTGTCGTGCCTCAGTCATTGGCTGAGGGGGAGTAAGTCATGGCATCGAAATCCCCACACAACGAATGGTTCAACTTAGTTGAGCGTTCTGGGCCTTTTCTGGCCATTAGCGTATTGGATGAGGTATTTCCGCAGGGCCTCGATACAGTCATGCTGGCCGATCGCAATCATATTTTGGATGCCTATGATGAGTGGCGTACCGCCGTCGATGAGCAAGATCCTGATTTGCCTGCATTGCACGATGCATGGATCGATGAGCTATTCGGGACCTTGCTTCACTATGATGAACGCATTCTACAAGCAGGTGATGATTTACCCGATACACTCAGTTTTACCAGTTTAGAACACGGCCTGACCATTCAGCCGGACTGCGCTATCGTCGCACAAAAGGTGCCGCGTCTGTTGATTGCGATGTATCCGCCTAATACCGGGCTAGAAGACAAAATTGCGGGTGAATCCTGGCAGGCCTCACCGGCCGAGCGGATGACCCAGCTCTGCCGCGCAACGCAAGTGCGTTTAGGTTTGGTCACCAATGGTGAACGATGGATGCTAGTCGATGCACCAGAAGGAGGCGTTACCGGTTACACCAGTTGGTATGCCAGGCTGTGGCGGCAAGAAGACAAGACCTTGCAGGCTTTCTATTCCTTGTTCAGTGCCGAGCGCTTCTTCCGCACACAGGAAGAAACCCTAGAGGGAATGTTAGAGCGGTCTCTGCAGTTTCAAGAGCAGGTCACCGACACACTGGGTCAGCAGGTGCGTCGCGCCGTCGAGGTGCTTACCCAGACCCTCGATAGGGCAGACATCGATCGCAACCGAGAGCTACTTTCTGAAGTGGCCGATGCCGAGCTATACGAAGCAAGTCTCACTGTGATGATGCGCTTGGTGTTTCTTCTCTGCGCTGAGGAGAGGGAGTTACTGCTATTGGGTGACCCGCTGTATGACGCCAACTATGCGTTGTCTACCTTGCGTAGTCAGTTATTGGAAGAAGAAGACAAGCACGGATCGCAGGTGCTCGAAAGCGGCTACGATGCTTGGCCCCGGTTATTGGCGCTATTTCGTGGTGTGTATGGTGGCATAGAACACGAGGCCCTACGTTTGCCTGCACTAGGTGGTTCTTTGTTTGATCCGGACCGATACCCATTTTTAGAAGGTCGCGGCCACGATACTCATTGGCGTGATAGCCAAGTGCAGCCCTTGGCTATCGATAACCGTACAGTGTTGCTGCTGCTCAATGCGTTGCAGGTGTTGGAGCACACAGGAGGCGCGCAATTGCTCAGCTACCGCGCATTAGACGTGGAGCAAATTGGCCATGTCTATGAGGGATTACTTGAGCACACGATACGGCGTGTGCCTGATATAACCTTGGGTCTCGTGGGGTCTGCCAATTCCAAGAATCCGAACATATTGCTCTCCAAATTGGAATCTGCAAATGCCGATGGCCGAGGTGCAATCCTTGATCTTCTAAGGGAGGAAACTGGCAGGTCTATACCTGCGCTAACGAGAGCAATTGAAGCTGCGACAGATGAGCAAATGCTCGGGCAGTTACAGCAGGCAAGTGGTAGCGCGGAGCTCGCAGCTCGCATTAAACCTTACGCTGCTTTGTTGCGTTTGGACAATTGGGGTGTCCCTCTTATCTACAGAAAAAACGCTTTTTGCGTCATCGTAGGCAGTGATCGCCGTGAAACGGGAACTCACTATACACCCAAGTATCTGACCGAGGCTGTAGTTACAGCGACCCTGGAACCTCTTGTCTACAGTGGACCAGCCAAGGGTTTAGAACGTGAAAACTGGCAGCTAAAGACCGCCACCGAATTGCTTGATTTAAAAATATGCGACTTTGCAATGGGCTCTGGTGCGTTTCTTGTCCAGGTGGTTCGCTATATGGGAGACCGGTTGGCCGAAGCATGGCAGATATCTGAAAGCGCAGGCGAAATCATTGCCGTCGACGGAGAGGTAGTCGATTCGCTGAATGGTCAAGAGGCAATATCTGATGATCCTGCTGAGCGCATATTGACTGCGAGAAGGCTGGTCGCAGAGCGCTGTGTTTATGGCGTGGATATCAATCCACTGGCGGTAGAGCTGGCAAAGCTCTCGATTTGGTTAGTGACTTTGGCCAAGGGAAAGCCTTTTGGTTTCCTTAATCACAATTTGCGATCAGGAGATAGCCTGCTTGGTATCCAGCGTCTTGATCAGCTTGTAAATCTATCAGTGAAAACTGAGACAAGCCACCAAGGACGACTTTTTGGAGAGAGGGTTAGGGAGCTGGTCGAAGAAGCGGTGCGGCTGAGGCTAGAATTGCGGCAAATAGTCGTTCGCGATATCAGAGATATAGAGCAAATCAAGAGGCTCAGCAACGCGGCGCATTCATGCATTGGCGTATCGCTGCAGATTGCTGATGCCCTAGTTGAAAGTGTTTTATCTTCGAGCGGGAATCCTGCTGAACTAGAAGATAAGTTGACATCACTAGGCGTCATGGCTGATCAAGCTGTAGCGGGGGATCAGGCTGTTTTAGAATCGATTGAGACTGAGTCACGATTGGGGTTAACTTCACAGCAATCTCGTTCTGACTCTTTGCATCGCCCGTTTCACTGGGCATTAGAATTCCCCGAAGTTCTAGCGGGAGATAATAATGGCTTTGATGCTATAGTCGGAAATCCACCATTTTTGGGCGGAAGACAACTGCATGAAGTATTTGGTGCGAAATATCAGAACTACTTGAAGTATGTATTTTCCGCAAGTAACAACAGGGTGGACCTTATCTGCTTCTTTTTTCGCCTCTCTCAGAAGCTGCTTTCAGAGCAAGGTTATCTTGGTTTGCTGTCTACCAACAGTATTGCTGACTCCGACAATAGATTATTTGCTCTAGACACGCTTTTGAGTGATAGATTTCAGATAGTGTCTGCAGTTTCTCCGATTGTATGGCCTGGCTCCGCAGGGGTGGATATCTGTTTTCTTCTTATGGCTCGGGACGGTTGGTCAGGCCAGGTTACTCTAAATGGTTCTGTGGTAAAAAATATTTCTAGTAGAATTTCTTCTACTTTTGATGCCAGTTCAGTGAACAAACTGATTCCACCTATAAAATACTCGGAAGGTACAAAGCTATACGGGAAAGCCTTCATAGATACTAGAAAGAACTATTCGGAAATTTGCAGAAATAATCGAGGTCTAGATAAGTACCTAAGAATCTATGTAAATGGTGATGTCCTTAACGGCAGGCCACTAGCTCGTGATGAAGAGTTACTGGTTGTCGATTTTGAGAATCTCGACAAAGACGAAATAGGTGGCTGTGATGAATTTATTCGTACTCTGAGCGTTGATGTTGCCGAAGAAAGGAAGAATCAGACTCGCCAAATTCATGAGCACAGACCTTGGTTACACTGGGATAAGCGTCTAAAGTTCTATGCGGCCGCAAGGACCCAGGATAGAATAATCGCGACTGTAATTGTTTCATCTCATTTGATATTTCATTTCGTAAACCCTCAAAATTGCTTCGCTCATGGAATTAAACTCTTTCTAGATGATCGATCATCAATGCTGGGTGTCCTGCAGTCCTCCTTACACTATTGGTGGGCGGCATCAGTGTCTTCATCATTTAGAAGATATGTCCGCTATTCTACATCGACCTCTTTTGATACTTTTCCTTTTTCAGAAGCGGCACTTAGTTCAGAAAAAGTTGCCTCAGCTGCCGACAAATTGGTCGAGTGTCGGCAAAGAGTGGTCTATGCGAATGGTATAGGCCCCACCGATCTCTACAACCGCATTAGTGACTTCAATAATCACGACGAAGAAATAACAGAGCTTCGTGGACTTTTGACGAATCTTGATGAAGCTGTCGCAAGAGCCTACGGTTGGGATGACATCGACTTGAAATATGACTTTGAGGAAACTGCTCAGGGGGTGCGGTTTACTATTACGGAAGAGGTTCGAACAGAGCTCCTCCAGAGGCTTTTGTCTCTTAACAATGAATTGAAGGATAAAGAGGAAATCGATAAGCGGTCAAATACTAGAGCGAGGCCAAGAGGTAGGAGGCTGAAAGATAGTAAAGGTCAAAATAATTTGGATCTATTTTAGGCATGTAATCTACTGTGATTAAGTTGTTGATTTGTAATTGGAGTTGTATTGAGCAAAATATTATTTGAACAATTGCCAGAATCAGACCTGATAGTAAACCACATTTACATGGGTTCAGCCGATGGAATGCTATCCGGTGAGCCAATCAGTCACGTACTCCCTGGCTCTAGCAATATGGGAGGTTTCCGTATCGCCGGAAAAGGTGGCCAGAAAAAGTGGGTAGTCCTTTTTACCACGGAGAAAGAGCCTGATTGGCCTGATAGCTTCGACACATCTACTGGGCGTTTCGTTTACTTCGGTGACAACCGTGAGCCCGGGAAAGAGCTTCATGATAAAAACGGAAACCAATTGCTGCGCGAGGTCTACGCTCAATTATATGACCCACTAAAGCCCAGGGCGGGTATAGCTCCCTTTTTTGTCTTTAAAAAACATAGATTACCTAATGCTTCTCGCTCAGTGCAGTTTTTGGGGCTAGCAGTGCCCGGGTTTCCTCGTGTCCCAGAAACAGAGGATCTTGTCGCCATATGGAAATCAAAGGAAGGTGGCCGTTTCCAAAACTACCGGGCAACCTTTACGATTTTGGATGCTTCAGTCATCAAGCGTGCTTGGATCGATGATCTACAAAGAGGCGAATGTAGTTCTGAGCATGCACCAGCAGAGTGGAGCAACTGGCTGGCGACTGGGCGGTATCAGCCACTAACAACAAATTCCGTTGGCTGCACATAAAAGCCATAGAGTAGAAGAGAGAATAAATGACCGAAGGATCTGACAATACTGGTACCCAGGCAACAGTAGCCCCCGTTGCTAATCAAGCTTGGTTGGTTGCTTTGGGAGAGGCTGTAAGTTTCGATGGCTATATCCTCGTGATAGACGGGGTGGCTGCAAACTATCAAGGGCTGCGAGAAGGGCAAGGAGTGCTAGTTTTCGATAGTGATGATGACGAGTTTCCTATTATCGCTTGTGGTCGCATTTACCGGGTGCGATCTACCTTGGAGCAGATCTATATTTACCTTGATAGCGTTGGGACGCCATTGAGTCCATTGCCCTTGGTAGCAGCTTCTATTGCCCGTACCTCTGAACTGCTAATGGAGCGCTTACCTTGGGACAACTTTGATTCGGCTGTGCAGCAGTTAACCGGTGAAGGGTTTGATCAGCTGCCTGTGCTCAAGGGGGACTCCTCCCACGAACAGGCATATATTCGGGAGCTACTACAAACGGCCATTGCCGATGATTTGTTAGGGCCAGCTAATGGCCCTTATGAGGAGGTTCCGGATACCCACGTTATTCAGCAATATTTGGTCGGTAAGCTGTCACCGCGTAGACCGTCCGCAGATGGATCAATGCGTGTCGAAGGTTTGGAGGGAGAGACCGCGTTAAGTGAAGAGCAGCAAAATGACGGAGAGCTAGAAACATACACGGGTAGACATGAGCCAGGAGCGGAGTTGAACCGGGCTACTGGAATTATCGATGCGGAAGGCGACGACGCGCAGGAGGGCGACACTGCTAATAATCAGAATTTGGTGCCGTCTTCGTTAGGGTTAACCTTTTGTGTAGATGGTGACGTCGATCAACTGAAGATAGTGGCTCGTTGGGGGCGTTATGAGCGTGGCGAGAGTCGTGAGCTTATAAATGAGAAAACAGGTAACCCTTTGCCCGCTTGGCATCGAATACCCTCGGGGGGTGAGATAACGTTGCCTATAAACGAGGGTAGTATCTCTCCGGTTCAAGTCGATTCTGAATGCGAGCAGGTATACATACAAGGGACTGTTCGCGCCCCTTTGGATAATGGCGACAGACTGATTACCCTGTTTCTAGTCAATGCTCAGGTGCAACCCGAAAGCGGGCCGGCAGATCCATTCTGGTTGTTTCAGCCCGAATTGAGTATTTCGGATCTCGAAGGCAGGCCTGTTTTCCGTCGTCGCCCCGTATTGGATGCCAATGAGCCTGACCAGGAGCGCGTTAGCCTGGAGATGATCTACCGAAAGCAGGTCGAGTTTGCCGTTGGACATGGTGTGGCTGTACATGCAGAGGTGGCGCCGGATAACTTGGAGCGAGCTATTAGCGTGAGTACCACGGTGGTGCCTGAGCATGAGGTGCCAATCACCGATATCCCCGGTGGTAATGAGAAGTACTGGCCTGCCAATACCGATACACCGGATCGACCTGCCATGTGCCAAATGGTGGAGCAGGGGTCACTTGATATGACAGAACTAGCTGAGATGGAACGCGAGCATCTGGCTAGCGCACTAGCGGTGCTTACTGACGACTACGAACTATGGATTAGCGAACAGCGTAGCCGCATTGGTGTCGATGTTCAGGGCTACGACGAACAGGCCCAGGAGGCGATGGCGCACTGCGATCAGATACTGGCACGCCTGCGCGAAGGAATACAAGTACTGGTAGAGAGCGATCAGGCTCTACAGGCTTTTCGTTTTGCCAACCAGGCCATGGCGCTTCAGCGGATACATAGCATTTATGCGCTACGAAAGCGTCGTGACGAGGATGTCACCCTTGAAGCTCTTGACGTACGCAAGAATCGATCTTGGCGTCCCTTTCAGCTGGCATTTGTCCTGTTATCCATACCGGCTCTGGCAGACCCATTACACCCCGATCGCACCGAGCCATTGGGGGCCTATGCTGACTTACTCTGGTTCCCCACTGGTGGTGGTAAAACCGAGGCCTATTTGGGTGTGGCCGCTTTTACCATGGGTATCCGTCGTTTGCAGAATGGCTTAGGGGGTTTAGATGCTAGTCGAGGCCTGTCGGTCATTATGCGTTATACCCTGAGATTGTTGACACTACAGCAGTTTCAGCGCGCAACCACCTTGATTTGTGCCATGGAGGTGTTACGCCGTCAAGCTGATGAAATCTGGGGTGAGGTGCCTTTCACCATTGGTCTTTGGGTGGGTAATCGGGTGACACCCGGCAAGATAGACGATGCAGACCAGGTTATTTCAGCAATTCGCCAGGGAACCCGACCACCCCGGGGCAAAGGGACGCCATATCAGTTGACCAGTTGCCCCTGGTGCGGCTCGGCAATCAATCCCGGCAGAGATATCGAGGTGGAGAAGGGCCACGGTCATGTACGCTTGTACTGCAGTGATTTGATGGGCGAGTGTGATTTTAGTCGTAACCACGCTTCGCGAAGTGGGTTACCTGCCGTGGTGGTGGACGAAGAGCTTTATCACTATCCGCCCTCGATGATGATCGCGACAGTGGATAAGTTCGCGATGATGGCCTGGCGTGGTCAGGTACGCACGTTATTTGGCAAGGCATCGCAAGAGTGTGAGCGGCACGGGTTACTTTGGCCAGATGCTGATTGCACCGGGAATCACACGAGGAAACGCGGTTTCCCGCGAACCGAGGTCAAAGCGATTGACCCGATCCGTCCACCTGACTTGATTATACAGGATGAGTTTCACTTGATCAGCGGACCATTGGGCACAATGGTCGGTTTATATGAAACTTCAGTCGATAAACTCGCAGCATGGATCTTAGATGGTAAAGAAGTCAGGCCGAAGGTAGTCGCCTCCACCGCGACGGTGCGCAAGGCTGCACCGCAAATGAACAATGTGTTCATGCGCCAAGCGGCGATATTCCCCCCACATGGCTTGGACGTAGAAGATAACTTCTTTTCGGTACAGCGTGCTATACAGGATGTGCCTGGGCGGCGGTACATGGGTATTTGCTCGCCGGGTAGTTCCAGGCCAGCGGTACTGATTCGCGTCTACACCGCTTTGTTGACTGCGAGCCAGGCGATATTTGATCGCTTTGGCGAAGCTGCGGATCCATATATGACTACGGTGGGTTACTTCAATTCCCTACGGGAATTGGGTGGTATGCGCAGGCTTGCCGAGGATGACGTGCAGACCCGTGCTTTTAGGGTGCAAATGGGTCACGTTGCGAGGCCTGGTTTAGCGCAGCGTCGCCGACTCGAGGTGGACGAGCTTACATCTAGGGTGTCGAGCGAGGACATCCCCAAAAAGCTCGACATTTTGGAGATCAAGTTTCGAGACGATTGGAACGCGGAAGAGTCACGCTACGAGAGCCGGTGGGAAAAAGGCGAAACGCGAGCCATCGATGTGGTGTTAGCTACCAATATGTTGTCTGTTGGAGTGGACGTAAATCGCTTGGGTTTGATGGCGGTCAATGGCCAACCAAAGGGAACTGCTGAGTATATTCAGGCGACGAGTCGGGTAGGGCGGTCATTCCCGGGTTTGGTATGTACCGTGCTTACTTGGGCCAGGCCTCGCGATCTGTCGCACTATGAGACGTTTGAGCATTACCATGCGACTTTCTACAAGCACGTGGAAGCGCAATCGGTGACGCCTTTTGCCCCTCGGGCAATGGATCGGGGGTTGACTGGCGCGATGGTGAGTCTGATGCGTTTGAATACCGATGATTTGGTGCCCAATCTAGGTGCGCAGGAGCTGAGGGACACTACACGCCCTGAAGTATCGATTACGAAAGGCGTTATCTCAGATCGGGCCTGGAAAGTGAGCAATCGACCTGATATCAAAAGCCAAGCTGAAGCAATGACCGCTGATCGAATCGATCGGTGGGTGGATGAGGCCAATCGTGGTGGCAGAAGACTTGGCTATGAAAGCGAACGTGGTGGCGGTGGTGATATCGCCGGCTTACTGGAAAAACCCGGTATTCAATCCTGGACGCCTCTTACCGTACCGATGTCTATGCGAGAAGTAGAGCCCGGGGTGCGCCTCATCTTGGATGACAGAAGGATTACCCAAAATCCGGAATGGCGGCCTCGACCTCCTGCTAGTAGTCAGGATTCAGAGGGCGAAGAATGAGCACTTCAGTTGGAGAAGTACGACCTAGTCAGCTGTTGTGGACTTATGGCCCCGGCGCATTGGTGGATCTACCCAGCTTGTCCGTAGTGACGATGGGCCTGGATTATTGGGATTTAGATCGCTGTCATGAGCTCGTCGAGTTGCGATTGTTGGCTGCGGTAAGAAGGATATTGGGTCCTCAGGTCGAGAGCTTGCGGTTAGCGCCAATAGTCAAAGAAGAGATTATCGACCCGAACAGTCCGCTTGCGCGGGTGGGTGTGCCAGTCAGGCCCTTTCCGCGCTACCTGAGATGTGTAAAGTGCGGCTTGTTGGCTGAGTTTGATACTGGATTATTTAGTTTGGACGTCAATCGCTATCGGCCGGAAAATACCCGGTTTTTGCATACCAACTGTTCGAAGCCTGGTATATCCGAAGCAGTGCCAGCTCGCTTTTTGATGGCTTGCAGGAATGGCCATTTAGACGACTTTCCATGGCATTGGTTTGTGCATGGAGGACCCTCGACCTGTCAGGGAACCTTGCGATTCTACGAGCGAGGGGCTTCGCTGCAAACAGAAAATCTATGGGTAAGTTGTGATGCCTGTGACACTTCGCGGTCACTTGTCCATGCCTTTGGCCGATTAGGGCAAGAAAACTTACCAGCTTGCAGGGGGCGTCACCCGCATTTGAATGATTTCGAAGATTGTGACGAACAACCTAGAGCGGTGCTATTGGGTGCAACCAATAGTTGGTTTCCTATGACCGTTTCCGTACTAGCGATTCCTCCAGCTGATGATCCCCTGGGACAACTCGTAATCGAAGGGTGGGATTGGTTCGAGGACGATGAGGATGAGCGGGATGTGTCGAAAACCCTAAAAAAATTGATCAAAAGAAAAGCCTTACCTGGTATCGAGAAGTACAGTGCCGGCGATGTGTGGCCTATAGTCGAAGCCAAAAGAAATGGTACTCTGAGAGAGGCCGAATTTGATGAAGAGGATATCAAAAGGCCTGAGTGGGAAGTGCTTATATCCCCAAATCCAAGAACTGATTTTCCTCATTTTTTGAGCGAAGCATCGCCAGTTCCTCCAACATACTCAGATAAAATACAAAGCGTTTTGTTATTGACTCGGCTACGAGAAGTCAACGCCTTGATAGGTTATACGCGGGTAGAGGCACCTGAGGAGAACGCGGGAGAAGGCGACGGTGTGCCTAGAGCGTCACTCTGCTCTGGTTCACCCTCATGGGTGCCCGCCAGTGAAGTACATGGTGAAGGGATCTTCATACGATTCAAAGAGGAGAAAATTTCAGACTGGGAAACCTGGCCGAGTGTTCAGAGACGCGACTCGATGTTATTGGCTGGACATAGAGCCTGGCGTTCGTCACGTCGCTTGAGCCCAGACGAGAACTACCCTGACATTCGCTACTCGATGTTGCACACGTTGGCCCATTTGCTCATCCGCGAATTGGCGCTGGAGTGTGGTTATAACGCAGCCAGTATCCGTGAGCGTATATATGCTACAACGGAAGGGGATTCGATGGCAGGCATACTCATTTATACCGCCGCCGCCGACTCGGATGGAACCTTGGGTGGTCTGGTAGAGTTGGGTAAACCCGAGAACCTGGGGCGACTGATTGATCAAGCACTGACGAGAGCACGTGTTTGTTCGTCAGACCCGCTTTGCTCAGAGCACGATCCAGAAAGTGATCGGTCATTACACGCTGCGAGTTGCCATGCCTGTGGTTTTGTCGCGGAAACATCTTGTGAGCGTGGCAATCGCTATCTTGATCGAGCTCTCCTGGTTCCCACATTCGATTGTGAAGATGCCGCCTTTTTGGGCTTGCAAGAGTAAGCGATGGACACGCTTTGGAATGCAGTATCAGAATTAGCAATCAATCTTCATCCAGATAGAGTGGAGATGATTGCCCGAGAATTTGATTCTTTGGGAGGCGTCGCGGGTGCGAATTCGGTCATCAATCAGACAGCTGGTTCGTATGTAGTGGAGCTTCAGAGGAAGCTGGTAGATTGTTGGAAATCCTATCCTGATGTTACGCCGAAAGAGATAGCGGCTGGACTGCGGGCAGCCATGCGGACTTTTGATCGCTCGAGATTAGCCTATGGCGAACAGTCGCTGGTTTGGACAGGACCAGATACAAACTTGGTGCCGGTTCGCCGCTCTGAACAGGTGCTATTAGAGATTATCGATTCTGCGGAAGAAACCTTATTCTTGGTTTCATTTGTATTGGTCAATATTCCTAAGATCGAGGAGGCCATTCGTAAGGCCTTGGCTAGGGATGTCGATGTAAGGATGTTGTTGGAGTCGGAGGATAAGAACGATTCTGCGCCGTTTAAAAGCACTATCGATCGTTTGCTGAAAGAAATACCTGGCCTTACTTTGTACGTGTGGCCTAGGGAGAAGCGCGAGAGTGTGGATAGCGGATTTGCTAGGGTCCACGCGAAATGTATCGTAGCAGATCAATCTAATGCCTTTCTCACAAGCGCAAATCTAACATCGGCTGCTTTGGATAGAAATATTGAGATGGGCGTCAAGATCCGAAATGGTAATGTACCAAAGACAATCTATCAGCAGTTTATGGCGCTAATTCGCTCTGGGGAAATTGTTCCATTCGCAGCTCGTAAAAGCGTTGAACATAAAGAAGCCACAGCAATTCCTTTGGACCAGCTACTAGGTGATTTTCCGGTTGACAGCAAAATAACTGTTAGTTTCCCCAATGAAAATCTGAACATACAAGAGGTCCGAACATTCAAAATATTGCCTGCAGGCGGTCAGAAACCTGTCAAAAACTCCGTAATTCTGATACGTCGTTCCAATCGATGGTTAGTGGGGAAATATGTTTGGTCTAAGCAACAGGGTTCAGACGGCAACCGTGTATTCTACTTAGTTTCCGTTAGAGGCTTCGGTCCCAAGACTGAGTTTGAGGTAGAGGACAGTGAATGGGAGACGTTCGGGCCATGTGCCGTTGAGGTCAGTACATAGGAAGCAGAAATTGGCTTATCTAGTTCCGAAGGTAGAAGTAAGTGAAATCAATCTAAAACCAGAGCGAGATACCGCAAAGTATCTCATCGATTGTTTGCCAAATGACTGTGTCATTTATCACAGTCATCCATGGCTTCGCACCGATCGAAACGATCGAGGAAATACCACCCTACGTGAGGGCGAGACAGATTTCGTAATCGTCCTTCCCTCTCATGGAATGCTCGTGCTGGAGGTAAAAGGCGGTGAAATCGTCTATGACCCTGACTCTAGGTCATGGAGCCGGCGATTGGACAGCGGTCGCCTAAAAGATATTCAAGACCCTTTCGAACAGGTTGGTCGCAACATGCACTACCTCGAAGGTGAGATCAAGCGGCTGGGCTATCACGGTGCAGACAACCTCCCGTTCACATATGGGTATGCGGTTGTGTTCCCAGATTGTGAATATCGTGGTCCGACGCCGCCTGGATCAGAGCCAGCGATAATTTTCTCGGCTAGTGATTTACCCTATCTAGATAGGCGTATCAACGCCGCACTGAATCAATGGTCAAGACGTGACAAGGCGTCACCACTCGCGAAAGAAGACGTCAACCGAATAGTAAAATCTATTTCTCCGAGTTTTGATCTCCTACCGGTTTTGTTTCGGAAAATAGAAGAGCAAGAAGAAAAGCTTTTTAGGCTTACCAGAGAGCAACGCAATTTACTTTCTTTCTTGGGTAGCAAGGAAAGGGCGTGCATAGAAGGTGTGGCAGGATCGGGAAAGACCATGCTTGCGCAGGCTCAGGCCGAAAAATTTGCTGATCAGGGGAAATCTACGCTTCTCGTCTGTTACAACAAAAATCTTGCGAATTGGATAGGCGAGTCGATCGCCGACGAATACTCAGACCTGATTACGGTAAAGCATTTCCACGGGCTATGTTCCTTTTGGGTTCGAAAAGCTGGAATGCCATTTTCTCCCCCGAAAGAGAATGTCGAGCGATTTTGGCGTGACGAAGCTGCGGATCAATTGATGGATGCTATCGATATGGTTCCTCAAAAGTTCGACGCGGTAATCGTCGACGAAGGACAGGATTTCTATCCTAACTGGTGGATGCCCTTGGAAATGATCAATTCGAATGGCGATGAGGGCGCCATGTACGTCTTCTACGATCCTCGGCAGAACCTCTATGTGGCTCAGGCAGGTTCACTTCCTGCTCTTGGCGATCCGTTCGTATTGCCCACCAACTGCCGAAATACACGCCTCATTGCAAGTAAATGTGCCGAGATCTTGGATGTCGAAATACCCACCAGGGAAGACGCTCCATTGGGTGAAAAGCCAACGGTAGTCACAGTCGAGCTAGATTACGATGTCAAAAAGCGAGTAGAACGATATCTCAGTGACTGGATCAAAGATGGAAAATTGGAACCCCGACAAGTCGCAATCTTATCACCCAATGTAAAAATGAAAAGTTCCATCAAAGATATGACTGCTGCAAAAGGCATTTTGATCACCGACGATCTGGGACGTTGGAAAAGCAATTCCGGAGTCCTATTTTCTACGGTCAAGGGTTTCAAGGGGTTGGAGGCTGATGCCGTTATATTGATAGATGTGCCGGTCGAGACAGATGCCACTTTGTTCAAAGCCTCTGATTACTATGTAGCCTGTTCGCGAGCGAAGCATTTGTTGGTGGTGATACACAAGGATGAGGATCAATAGATGGCCATATTCTCTGGCGCAAGGCAATTGCCGCTGCATCACATCACGATTCGGGTTCCCTGGCACGATAGTGGCTGGAAGGGAACGGTATGCGAATCGCCATGCAGCAACACGTCCTGCCGCGTTTTAAAAAACATTTCTCTGAAGAAAGATGACCTATACGAGGAGAAGCAAGCTGGGGCATCTATAGAACTACTGCTGGAGCACGAGCATCCGCCATGTGTTGGTGAGCACGCTACATTCATGGCTGATTTTGATGTTCACGTAACCAAGCACCAGCCGTACGTTGAACGAAGTCCCTCTACGCATGGGCACTATGCGCCGACTGCATTCACGTACAAGTCTAGGTCGGCGGCGGCAGTGCCTTACCGATGGATGCTTCGTGAGCAGGTTGAGGGTAACGCGCAGAAGCAGATTCAGGGGAAAGCCGAGCAATTACGACTCGATTGGGAGATGCGGCGTGAGCCAGAGCTCAGCTTTACATCCAACTGGGTTCAGGAGGGAACAAATCAGCGCATCATGCTCGAAACATTTTTTAGCGCGCTAAAAACAGAGGAATCACTCGTCTTTTTTTATGCGAAAAAGACACCCATGAGCGATGACCAACGCCGTGTGATAATCGGCGCAGGGCGAATCAAATCGATTGGTGAAGCAACCGAATACAAGTATGCCAAAGAACTAAGCCCAGATGATATTACCGGTTTTCTCTGGGAGCGCAATATCGGCCACTCCATTAGAGACAGTTTCGAGGATGGTTTTGTTTTCCCATACCAAGAGCTGTTAGAACTGTCGGAAAACGATGAGTCCATAGATCTTGAGTCTCACATCGCGTTCGCCCCCAACGATTTTTTCTCTGAGTACTCTTACGGATCCGAACTACTGCCGCACGATGGAGGTATAGCATCGCTTCTGGAATGCGAGAGAGCGGTCAAGGTTTTCAAGCACACCATGGAGGGGCCATGGGAAAAAATACTGCGATGGATCGACAAAGAGCTCAATCGACTTTGGAAGGTCCGTGGTCCATTCCCAGGCTTTGGTTCTGCGTTGTCTGCCTTTGGCTTCAATCACGGAACTTTGTTGGCATGGTACATCATCCAAACTATCGATGATGAGGACGCGGTCCACACTATAAGTCCTTGGGATAGATTGTCCGATATTATCGAAGATCCGAGTGTTTTACCTTCATATCTCAAGGATGACGTCGGTCCTACCATGGCGAAGAAATGGAAGGCTCTGGCAGAAAACCGTCGGCGACTTCTAGATATGCTGAGTCGTTGCGCAATCAATGAGTCACAAGCAGAACGTTTCTATCAGCGTGATCAGAGACCTGCAATGGAGTTTGGAGAATACGATGACGAGGCGATACTCAAAAATCCCTATCTACTCTATGAGCTAGATCGCTATGATCCAGATCCGATTCAATTCGGCGCCATAGATCGTGGCGTATTTCCCGAGCAGCACGTCAGAGAATACTTTCCGCTCGAGGAACCCACGCTCGTTTCAGAGTCGGTAGATCCTCGCCGCGTACGAGCTCTTTGTATTCTCGTTTTGAGTGAAGCGATCAACGAGGGGCATACTTTGCTTCCGAGTGACTGGGTCATTCAGCGAATTAGAAATAGACCCTTGCAACCCGAATGCAGGGTCGACGAGGATCTACTTTCGGTAGTTACTGGAGAGTTCGGTGAGTTTATCGAGCTAGTTCATCTCGAAGGTGGCGCGCCCGCATTACAGCTTTTCGAATTTTCGTCGACACGAAAGCTGATTAGTCGAACCGTAGAAAAGCGACTGAAGAGGAAACGTTCGGAGGGGGGCTTCGACTGGAATGCTCTTGTCGAAGATGCGATCGATCAAAGCATCCCAGAGGATCCCACCCTGGCCAAAGCAGAAACTAGGGCAAGAGAGGAAAAGGCCGCCTCGTTGGAGGAGATTTACCGTTCTGGTATATCCGTTTTGACTGGGTCGGCAGGTACTGGGAAGAGTACTTTGCTCAAAGCACTCTGCAGAATACCTGGTGTTCAAGATGGCGGACTTTTACTTTTGGCGCCGACCGGCAAGGCTAGAGTCCGTCTGGAACAAGCAACGGGAATGGTCAAACATGGCCAGACTATCGCTCAATTTTTGCTCAAATATGGACGATACGACGCAGAAGGGGGTAGATACATATGGAACAGCACTGCGGACGCTTGTACGGATAGACGTACGGTAATTATCGATGAGTGCTCGATGCTGACAGAGGACCAATTGGCGGCGCTCCTATCCGGTATCAAGAATGTCGACCGCTTGATACTGGTGGGTGATCCACAGCAGCTGCCGCCCATTGGCGCAGGGCGTCCTTTCGTGGATATCGTCGAGAGGTTGCGTCCAGTCGATGAGGTCCACAAATTCCCCAGCGTACACCAGGGTTATGCAGGACTTACTATTCCGAGACGCCAATTGTCAGAGAGCGACGAGCCCAGGGAAGATCTGTTGTTTGCGGATTACTTTAGCGGTCGCGGATTGGATCCTGCTGCGGATGAGATATGGTCGAAGATTAGCGCAGGCACAGTCGATGGCTTGAAATTGGTTACCTGGTCTTCCCCTGATGATCTGCAGCGTAGGCTAATCGAAGAGCTCGTCGAGCAGTTGGGATTGGAATCAGATACTGATGAGGCTGGGTTTGGGGTCAGCATCGGTGGCGCGCGATGGGACAAGAATCCCGACATCGTCTTCTTCAACAACCGCTGGAAGGATCGTCGTGGCGCTGCCGAAAGTGCCGAGGACTGGCAGATTCTCTCTCCACTCAGGGCTTCCCAGGTGGGGGTAGAGGCCATAAATAGGCTGCTTCAGAATAAGTTTCGTGAGCGGGCTCAGCATATGGCAGCACAGCGTTGGCCTAAGATTCCTAAGCCGATGGGCCCGCAGGGCATTCTATGGGGCGACAAGGTCATCAACGTCCGAAATAGTTCCAAGCGTAAGGTATATCCTGAAATCGAAAGCCCCTACGTTGCCAATGGCGATATAGGCATAGTGGTTGGTAAGTATCAGAAGGGAAAGGGAGTACCTAGACACTTGGAGGTCGAGTTGGCGGCGCAAACGGGGCCGGAATATGCCAATGGCAGTCCCCAATACAAGTATTTCGCTTCAGAGTTCTCCGGTGAAGATGCCAGCCCGCCACTCGAACTAGCCTATGCTCTAACAGTGCACAAAACACAAGGCAGTGAGTTCGGAAAGACCTTTTTAGTGGTACCCAATCCATGCCGCTTACTCAGCCGAGAAATGTTATATACGGCCCTTACCCGCCATAAGGAGAAGGTGGTCATATTCCACCAAGGTGACTTCCGAGATATTGCTAGGTTCAGTTCGCCAGACTACTCGGAAGTTGCAAAGAGACTAACCAACATCTTCGTCGATCCCCAGCCCGTGGATATAGAGGTGCTAAACAGACATATATTCTTGGATGCAAACCGTATCCATCGCACAGCTCGCGGTGAACGTGTTAGGTCTAAATCAGAAGTTATCATTGCCAACCAATTACATGCCGCCGGTATCGAATATAGTTATGAACCTCTGGTCGTGATCAATGGGAAAGAACGTTACCCCGACTTCGTCATTGAAGACGACGACTCTGGTGAGATCTACTACTGGGAGCATCTTGGCTTGATGTCAGATCCTCAATATCGCGAGAGGTGGCAGCGGAAGAGGGAAGACTATATCGCTCATGGGATAAACCCCATTGAGAATGGTGGTGGCAGCAAAGGATCACTCATTACTACCGAGGAGCATGAGGGGCAGGGTATAGATAGCGAGTTAATCAGTAAAATCATCGGGGAAATTGGCTGATGTCGGGTCAGTCCGGCTGTCCCTTTCGTGCTTTGTAGCTTTTTAATATACATGCTGACCTCATATAAGCGCCGGTTTGCTTTCGTTGATATTGGTGAGGGTTGAGGCTGGGCGCTTACCAGGCATCCAGGGAGGATCAAATTCGAATGGATAATACCGATCGGGAATACATTGGCTACGAACTGCGCATGGGTATGAATCTGCAGGGCTATGGGCTCGATCCGAGCAATAGCGTGCAATCTATGCACTCGCTGAAGCTAGATGTTGTCCGTGCCTACAATGAGACCCTATTTGAATTTACGAGTGGAACAGACACCATCGTTCTGACGCCAGGCAATATAAATGCCCTACTCGCCGAAGTACTATCGGCCACGGAGAAAAAACAGTGGTGTTTTATTACCGCCTGTAATCCGCGCTCAGTAGTGCTGAGTGACCAGGAAAACGCCCACCGTCACCGCGTTTTGGGTGAAGTGCTGTACCTGAGCTATCCCGGTACGATCGAGGGAGTAGGGCGCAGCCCCGCTGATGACTGGCGCGAGCCCAGTTATTTTGTACCTGGCATCGACTTTTTGCACGCGGAAGCGTTGGGCATCGTATTCGACCAGAACGCGATACTGATCGGTGAGGCCGCGGGAGCCGCGGAGTTGCTGTTCCTCTGAAGAGGAGGTTCAAATCGCCATTGGTTAGACGCGAGGAACATGCGAATAGAACACGGCTATGTCAAGCTCACGCCTCGCCCAGGCGAAGAAAATGAAGCCTTGGAAGAAGTAGTTTCTTTCAACGTGCAGGGAAAAGCATAATGAGCACGGAGCCTTAGGTGCTGTACCCGGGGCTCCTTACAGCAAGCCCCCGACCACTTTAGAAAACCGAACTGGTGTCCCCAGACTACGCTACCGAGCACGGTATAAATAAGGTAATGGCCAATTGTATCGACGCAATAAGACGATACATGGCCCACCGTTCTGATTTCTGTGGCGCCCGCAAATGCACCTCAAGCTTTAACAGTAGCGTTTCGAAGCCATCCTTATCAGTGCCGAGATACTGGTCATGCATATGGATTGACCCAAACCCAACAGCAGCGAGAATTTGCGGTTGAAGGCCCCATTATTAAATTCTCAATTGGATCGCGTGGAGCTAGGTCCTTCCGTGTAGTACCTATCTATTAACCTAATCGGTTGTCCGCGAACTAGTCGCTTGGCTTCATTCCTATCGAATTCATATATATGCGCTGAAGCGACATACCCTTGCATAATTCCTACTTCAAAGTCGAGCCGGTGAGCAAGCTCTTCCTGAAATTCAGCAAGAGCAACGAGGTTTGCGTACTGCCTGCCGAAGATATTCTGACTACGAAAGAAAAACTGCAAATTGACGAGACCACCGCGTATTTTGGCATCGAGAGCCGTCAGGCAAGGAATATTTGTGCTGGGATCACCTGGTCGGAGCAAGCAGATTGTTGCAGATTTAGTTTCAGGCTTTCTTGAAATTCGTTCAACGAGCCATTCGAACTGATTAACCCCGTCGAAGTCGTAGATCCTCTGCCCATAGGTGAAGGGCTTGTCTGGCATCTCGACTCCTTGTCTAAATTTGTGCTTCGTTCTTTCTAGTACATCCCGGTCACAGTGCGCTTCAATGTAAGTATCGCGTGAATTCGGATGCTCAACCTTTACTGAAAGACCAATTATCTCAAGGAGTTCACAATCTTCATCGATATGGGTTTGGCCATGTTCAAGCACAGTTTTTACGGACGCCTTCCAGCACTCGCCTATTGTTTTCGCCTGGACCGTGCCGGCGGATGTTTCCATAGATAAGTTCACTAGTATTAGGTCTCAAGGCTCATTATTTCCTCAGGGTTTAGGTGTGGGCCAAAGCAAGATTGAGGTTCTGAGAGAAGATCAAAATACCCCTTACCCTTCCGTCTATCCTTGAAGCTGTCATGTTCCAGTTTTCCCAAATGCCTGAGATGTCCGCTGGTTGTTTTAATGGATACAAAGTTACAGTCTACCGCCTTGCCAATCCGAATTAGCTTTTCTCCTAAACCAGAAGCTATAGCCTCTGCTTCGTCGAACTTTGTTTCGGGGAAGGAGTAAAGGTACTGCCAGTCCCCTCCTGCGAAACTGAGCTGCGTTTTGGATAGGCCTAGTTTGTTGGCAAAGTCGGCTAAACCGGGATCTATAGGTAATTGCGATTCCTGAATTAACGCACCCAGGCCGCTAGCACTTGTCATGCTATAGAGTGCGCTTGCTAATCCGTCACTTATATCCATGCAGGATGAAGCAACACCGGCCGATGAGATGGCTATTCCAAGTTCATATGGCGGCCTTTGCCGTACTAGGGCATCTCTCATAATCCGCGACTCTTGCTCGGTAACATCCAAATTACGTTTGAATGCCATCGATCCCAGTAACATGGACCCAAAGTAACCCGTAGTAGCGAGTACATCGCCAGGCGCGACACCGGATCTACCCAGCCGTAATTGGCGCTTCACCTTCCCGATAGCTGTCACAACAACTGCAAACTTGGGGTTCTGTTTGGAGTCACCTCCTGCGATGAAAGCACCATACCTTGCTGCCGCTAGCTTGGCGCCGCTTACCACTTGTTCTACGAATTCAATAGTGGTATCTGGAGGCATCAACAGCGCTAGTGTCACTGCTATTGGTTCAGCCCCGCCCGCTACTATGTCGCTGATCGCATGCGATACACCTAGGTCGCCAACACACTCTGCGTCAGCAAGACCTAACTGATACGCTAAATTCAGCCCCGAGCGATCGGTGTTTAGTGCCAAAAGCTCGTCGTTTCCTAGATCAATATCCAGAAACGCCGCATCGTGCCCATAACCGTCAACCAGTGAGGCAGGCTGACCCAGAAAATTGGTGATATGCGAGACAAGTGTCTTTTCACCAACTTCGGCAAGCGTTGAATGCTTATCTAGCATTTTCGCGGCCTCTGGCATTGATGGCCTCAGTTTTTTTCAATCGCTTCGACACGTCTTGATAGCTTTTTAGACCTAGTTCTGCCGCAGCCTTTCCGCGATGTTGATTGGTCTTTCGAAGAGCGAGCTGAATATATCGCTGTTCGATATTGCGTAGTTCATCGCGCAAATCGAAGTTGGGCCCAAGTTTGGACAACATGCGGTCTTCCTCTGCAAATATTTCGTTAGTACTACGGTTAGATACCGCATTTTCTCGCGTTTCGGTTTCTTCTTCGGTACCTGGCTGCCCAAGTTGAATTGATTCCCGAATATCCATGTCCGTCAACTGTTCACCATCACAAAGAATGCAAGCTCGAAGGAGCACGTTCTTAAGCTCCCGGACATTACCAGGCCAGGAATAGGAAGTTATGTACTCCATGGCACTATCACTCACGGTTAGACGTCCACGCCCGAGGCTTTTGCGTATCTTCTCCATTTCATACTGAACAAGAAGCTGAATATCACCCGCTCTTTCGCGAAGTGGCGGCAACTTAATGACGCCTATAGCGATTCGGTGATACAGGTCTGATCTGAATCTATCCTCTGTAGCGTCGAACCCCAGTTCTCTGTTCGTGGCAGCGATGATCCGTACGTTTACTTTGGTCGGATTGTCGGCGCCCAACGGCAAGATTTCCTGTTTTCCATAGTCGACCGCAACTCGTAGTAGGTTTTTCTGCGTGTCCAATGGCAGTTCGCCAAATTCATCCAGGAAAACAGTGCCGCCGTCCATCCTCTCGAATATCCCGCATTTTTTTTGGTGTGCGCCGGTGAACGAGCCTTGTGTGTGACCAAATAACTCTGAATGGGCGATCGTAGGCTCCGTGAACGCACTACAGTTGACAGGGATGTACTTTTCAGGATCTCGGCCGGGCGCACGCGCCTGCGCATTTATCGCTTTGGCGAAGAGCTCCTTCCCTGTACCCGTCTCACCCAGAATTAGGATGGGCACGTCAGCGAGAGCGAATTTTGCTGCTAGATGTTTAGCACGCATCATCGGTGGACTTTCGCCAATTATTTCCGCTAAGTTTTCCTGTGATCTGGCTATGGAGCTTCGAAGTACCGAGGTGATATCCAGGGGAATCTCAGCCTCAACGCAATGGTATGTGTTCCCAGACTTCCAGGAATTGATGCATCTAGCGCCATACTCCTTGCCCACCAAAACCATGACAGCGCCCATTTGCCGGGTGCCAGTTGATGTGTGCAGCACAAGGTCAAGATCACGATGTTTCTCAAAGAGCTCCCTAACCTTGGTCTCTACGATTTTGTAAAGGGCTCCATAATCTGTGACCCCAATGCTTTTGTGGTACTCAATGTTGGGCTTTACCTTGAGTTTGGTCTCTTTTCCGAGCCAATCAACCAGCTCTTCTGTCTCATCTACATCCCGGTTGGAAAGCAGGTGAATCTCGGCATAGTCGTCATATCTCAGGCCCTGGCCTAAGGCGGCAATCCTGGGGCCTTTGGTTTCGTGACGGTACTGATAGAAATCATCTGCACCCACCCACGACAAATATACTTTTGTCATTGGCTTCTGGCTCCACGCTGATCTCTTTCAAAGGTCTTCATAGAGAACAATCTAAATAGGATTTATACAATCTATAAAGAATGATATCAATCAAAAATGGATTGTTAATTAAACAAGCTAAAAATATAAAAACCATATAAAACAATGAGTTATAAGATTGGCACGATTTAAGCTAAGTAGTGGGTAATTGCAATAGCTAATTACTCGTCACAGGAGCAAAACGATGAAGCGAGCCAAGAAAGTTCGGGCTCTTGCCGGGCTCAAGAAAATTCCCGATCACATCTCAGCATTGGTTAAGGAGGCTGATGAGCTGGGGCATGCACTCTTGAATCTCACCTTAAGGAACGGTCACTACCGGCTCTCGTTCGAGCGGTTCCCGATCCCAGTGTTTGTTGCCGGGACGCCGAGTGACTGGCGTGCCGGCAAGAATGCCCGTGCACAAATCCGCCGTATCGCAACTCAACATCCCTAGGAGGAATAGAAATGCCTGCGATTATGTTATGGCCAATGACGGCCGTCTTTTTTGGAGTAAGTTTTACTGAGTTTTACCGTCGTGAGGCGGAGAAGTCCCGCAGTACCAATGGTGATGAAGCATGATCCCGTTGATACCTGCTCTCGGCATCGTTGCCGCCAGCGCAGTCACTGGGGGAACGATTGGCCATTTCTATGGCAAAAGTCCCTCTGCTCACCGCGATGGAGTGGTTGATGACGTCGATCATTGGATCTCGTTTTTCGACCGTGTTGGTGAGCTACCAGTCGAAGGTCCAGCCCGTTTTATGGTTGGTCTCATTGCCGATATCTGCTTTGGCGACCCCTGCAGCCCCGGAGTCACCGGTAACACGTTGCGCGAGTTCGCGACAAAGTGTCTGGACGAGGGTTTTGATGATGATGCAGTGACTGCCTGGCTGAAGGCGCTTACACAGAACGTCCCCAAGGCGCATCCGCACCTGACTTAACGAAAGGAGAAATCAAATGAACAAGAGGTTTTCCTCAATCATTCTTGCAGCATATTTACTGGCCTTTGGCAGCACTGCGAATGCTGCGGGCCCACTGTTATTGGCCTGGCCGGCCGCGCAGTGGGTGGGCGGCTTATTGTTATTGACCCCAATCGACGAGCTGGCTGCTGGTGGAGTAGTTGCAGGAGGGGTTGGGCTTGCCAGTAGGCGGGCCATCAAGCATGTAGCCAAGCCGAAGGGGCCGATCGTGAAGAGCGGCCCCACAGCAGGTAACGTGCGCTCTCGGAATAACGATGGTACCTGGCGGAAGAAGCGCTCAGATGCCGGAACGTCGCGTGATTAGGACAGATAGCTGGGGCTGGTCCCCCAGCGAATAAGTGATTCTAAGCTCTTAAAGGAGATACATATGAGTGATTGGGAAGATTTTTGCGAGTCGATGAACATTGATCCCTCGGATCCAGAGCAGTTTGATCGGCTGCTCGATAAGTGGTCGAAGGAGGAATTGATGGCTGAGAATCGTGGGAATATTGGATATAAGGCTTTGTTACGTGCTGCATGTAACCCAGAGTGTTCCAAGTGCGGCGGTACGGGCTACATCGGCCGGTTCAAGTGGGTGGCAGAGGGTCGTTGTTTCAGTTGTCTGCCTGATTGGTATTGGGAGCAGGTACTTTCTCAGGTCGCATAACTTACTGGTTTAGAGGCTTTTTTGGCAAATAAATAGTTATCTTCCGGATTGGGCAATTGGCATGAAATTGCCCCAATCTGCTTCTCACTGGAATATCGCTAACGCGCTTAAAATCACGGATACTTATGCGACAGGGTATTGGCTACCAGTTTGTACGTGAGTTGGCGGCGTTCTGGGCCGTGTCGGATGACAGGGCGGTCTGGCACCCGGACGAGTTTGACTGGTGGCCAGGATCGCTCCGGCTTTCGGTGCGGGTCTCGGAAGAGATCGAGATTTGGCGGTACCAGTTTCAAGGTAATTCTTCGTGCGGAGCTGCTAGAAGCGGTCCATTCCGATAGCGAGACGCTGCCTCAAAATCTGGGGCTCATCGCGAACCGCGCACCGAGCTACGCGGTCGACCACCTGGATAATGATAGAGCGTCCAGCTCAGCAGTAACTGCCGCGCCTGCGGCCTTGTATCGCTGGATTTGAGTCATGTCGATCATAGCCTGGAGGAGCTTTATTGGCTGGTTGGGGGCCGATTTTACAATGGTACCGCTTTGTGCGTGTTTGGCCCAGATGATCACACACCGTAGTTCGCTCATTAATGCACATTGCGTTGATTGGTAATCCCTGATAATTCCCTTTTAATCAATCGCGCCAAGTGGCGAATCTATAAAATATCTCGATATATCAGATAGATATAGTGTTTTTGTGAGTAATTGGGGCGCGGGGGGGCGAAAAAATCGCTGTTGATTTCCCGATTACAGGGAAATTGGCGGAGACAAGCCCTCCCCAGACTGCCCCCACCGCCATCCATCGCACGCGAACTCGTCTCCAGCATAGGGATACGATTCCTGCCGAGACTGCTTCCACCGCCACCCATAAAAAAAGCCCACCTACTCGTTGGGCTTTTTTTATGGGTGGCGGAGAGCGCGGATCTGGTTAGAACCTTCGGGCTTTGCCCTGATGACAGGGAAGACTACTGCCTTGTCGTAATCGCTCGCAATCTTCCTCCTGTGATTTGATTTCGAGTGCAGTTCCTTTAAAGTGCTGGGAGTTCTTGTGAGGGATGTGCATGGAGGCAGATTTCTGTCCATTCTGTGAAATTCTAACCAGCGACGCCGGAGGTCGGATTATTGACCAGAACGAGTTTGCGTTGCTGATTTATGATGGATTTCCTGTCACTAACGGCCATAGCCTAGTTATTTCAAAGCGACATATACAGTCTATATTTGACACGAATAACGACGAGAGAGTGGCACTTTTTCAGTTGATAGAGCGTGCGAAAGCCCAATTGGATCAGATGCTACAGCCTAGTGCTTACAATATCGGGATAAACGATGGGTCCGCCGCAGGGCAAACTATCCCGCACCTGCATATTCATGTCATACCCAGATATGAGGAATCTGGCGTGGATCCCAGAGGGGGCGTCCGCTGGATCATCGCTGATAAAGCCGACTATTGGAGCAAGACATGAGTGTCCTGGACTACGAGCGGCGCTTCTCCAATTTGAAGGTAAATGTCCGAGGAGGGGGAGAGAAAAGTCCTCACAAGGTCGCTATGTTGCTAGCGGTACTCGATCTTTTCGATGACGAGGAGCTAGTAGATAACCGCATTCCTTTCGATCAAAAGCTTAAGAAGAAATTTTCAGAACATTTTGAAGAACTCGCTAGCAAAAATGATCGCGATAATCCCCATTTGCCCTACTTTCACCTACGTAGTAGTGGTTTTTGGCATCATCGTGTCAAACCAGGGCGCGGCGACGCGTATGCTAACCTCAGTACCGCGAGCAGTAGCGGGGTCATTGAGGAAAATATCGATTTCGTGGCGTTGGACGATGAGCTATATGAATTAGTGAGTTATGGCACTTGCCGAGAATTGCTTCGAGCCGCTTTGTATCGCAACTTAAGCTCAGGCGATGTTGACGAACTGCTGGATGTTGGATCCGGCTGGGACTGGTTGGAATGCGAGGCGATCGTTAGGGATTATTTCGAAATGCTTGAACTAGAACTAGCTGGTAAATCATTCAGCAAGGCAGAGTATCGTAGAAGGTTGAAGGCCTTACTGAAGGATCGCAGTGATGGGTCTATTGAGTATAAGCATCAGAATATCAGCGCAATCATGTTGGAGATGGGACAGCCCTATATGCAGGGATATAAGCCTGCATTTAATTACCAAGCTCAATTGAGACATGTGGTGCTCGCCTATCTTGCGGGGCATCAATTGAGGATTGACCACCTTCTAGATTCTGCATCTGATGTCAGAGTTGAACTTCCCGAAATAGTTGATTGGGCTTCGGTGCTAGATTTGGAAGTTCCTGAGAAGATAGCCACTATTCATGAGCCAAAACGCCATTACTCCGCGAGCAAGCTAAATTTTTCGGAGCGGGAGCGTACTAATCGTAAGCTGGGCGAACGTGGCGAGGCTTTTGTCATCGAATTTGAAAGACAACGGCTAAGGGCGCTGAAGAGAGCCGACCTCGCGGCAGAAGTAGAGTGGAGCAGCAGGGAACGCGGCGATGGCTTGGGTTTCGATGTGCGCTCCTTCAACCCGGACCAGGATTCTGAGTTATTTATCGAGGTTAAAACGACCAATAGCGGAAAGTACCAGCCGTTTTACATCAGCGATAATGAAGTGGAGTTCTCTAGAGAGTGTTCCTCCCAGTATGCACTCTATAGAGTATTTGATTTTAAGCGTCAAGCGAGGCTCTTTCAGCTGAGGGGGGTGGTAGAACAATATGTGAACCTCCAACCCAAGATATACCAGGCTAGCTTCTCGTGATATCAATAGCTCCGCGTAGAATCTGACTCCAAGGTAGGGTTAGAGGCATCAGGGAGAAGATCCTTACTGAGTCTGCCAATACCGACAAGCAGTCTGCACTTCAGAGGATCTCTTCGGAGACTGATAGAAGAAACAACAAAAAGGCCCGCAGTTTGCGTTTTTTTTGCTTTCGACAACTGCAATCAGCATTTTCAGAAATCACTTCACATACTGAGTTGTATTAATCTGGCCTGGGGTTTGGCTCTCTATATGCATTTTATTCGTTAGATATTCGATGAGCTGTCGGATAGCTCAATGATGGGTGATCGCATTTTTGTGCGGTTGATCTAGGCTCGCCGAAGCTGGCTGACAGAACTGAGTATTGCTATAGTCGAGCTCCCCAGCCTCGACACACGGATGTGTTATGCATCTGCTCATATCTTTCATTCTGGCGGCGCCCTTTGCTCTGGCGACCTATCTGTTGGTGAAGTCCCAAACTGACCGGCAAGCACGCTTTAAAAATCCGCTCACTAAATCACTACGGCGTCCACCAGGTGCTGAGCTTGGTAGAAAGCTGGGAAGCGCCCAGTTCGAGGCTGGTTTTGACGCATTCGGCGTAATTTTGCCCTGCTTGATTCCAATCATCATCTACACCATTGTCCAGGGAAGGGGTCATGTAGCATTTCAAATTACCATGCTGGGTTTATCAATAGTGGTCGCTAGCGTCCTATGGTTCCAGGGTGCAAAAAGATTTCGGAGTCGATTCGAGGAGATCAGGACACTAAGGCTTGGCTATGAATGCGAGTTGGCTGTTGGGCAGGAACTTGATCTTCTAATGTTGAAAGGTTACCGAGTATTCCACGACCTGCAGGCGGACAACTTCAACATTGATCACGTCGTCGTCGGCCCTTCTGGCATCTATGCAGTGGAGACCAAAGGCCGGTCAAAACTCGCGCCAGGAAAAGATGGTGATACCGTCAAGTATCGAGTGACCTACCGGTCAGGGAAGTTGCACTTTCCAGGCTATGTAGATGACGCCTCAGTAGCTCAGGCAGAGCGACAATCCCAGTGGCTTTCTGCATGGCTCAGTTCCGCGACTGGGTTGTCACTTAGGGCCATGCCTTTGGTGGTATTGCCGGGGTGGTATGTAGACAATCAAGACAAACCTGTCGTACCCGTCATCGCTTCCGGGTACATCGAGGGGTATTTCAGTCGACGAAATCAGCCGATTTTGAGCGCAGAGGATATTGCTCGGATAACTCACCAGTTGGACGCCAAGGTCCGCGATCTCAAACCTGGCGAGCTCCTCCGACCCGAGCCAGATTCAACCTAGCACCTAGTGGCGGTATAGAGTATGCGGCGATCTGATGCCGCTGGAAATGGGAAAAGGAGCCACGAGAAACTCTAGTTTTGAACTGTCCGCTTGACGGGGAAGCTTACGCTACCAGGGCAGATACTCCCGCCCATACAACGAACTAACCAACTGCACCACATGACCAAACCCCATCTCCGAAGAGAATCTCCCCGGCAAATCATGCCCCCAAGTACTCATATTCGGATACATTTTCCCCGCCTCCCACTCACCCTCATCCACAATCAGCGCATCCCACCCGATCTCCATCTCAAACCCCGAAGGAGTCATCACATAAAACGACAGCTCCCGATCATTGGGATGCCGCCCGACGCCACGAGTAATCTTGCAACCCGTCTGCACACAACGTTCATGTGCGAACGACAAGTCATCCACCGTAGCAGCCTCAATATTGAAGTGATTAATCCGAGTCCGAAACATATCCACCGCCAGCCCACGCGTAGCAGCGATCGCAACCGAGTGGTGCCGTTCATTGACCCGGAGAAAGGTCACATCCAGCACCGTCCGCTTACCCACCGCCAGCGAGATGGTGTCACTCACCCGCGCGTTGAACAGCTCCTGCCAGAAAGCAACACACCGCACAGGCTCCCGCGACATCAATGAAATATGCCCCATACCACCAGCGCCGGTGCGGAATCCGGAACCGAGCATGCGCAACGGGCTGGCATCCAGCACCGGGCTGGTGAACAGCTCGATCTGCAGGCCTTTCGGGCCAACGAACTGGTGATAGCTGTCGACCCCCCGGCTGGCCGCGCGGCTGTCGGTGACCGACTCCACGCTCACACCCCGGCGCGCGAGGCGCTGCAGCACCACCTCCAGCACAGATTCGTCGTCCAGTTGCCAGCCCGCCGCGACGATGTCCTCGCAGCCGTCGTTTAAAACGATCAGCCGCCGGGCGTGCTCGTCCATGCGAAAGGCCAGTTCGTCCGCCGATTCGAACGCCAGGTGCAGGCCGATCGCATTGCATGCGAAGTCCTTCCACTGCGCCAGCTTGCGGGAGCCGACCACGAGATAGCCCATGCGGACCTTGCCGAAGATGTCTGTACCGTCGTGATCAACCATGCCGTAGGTACTGTCTGCTGTCTGTTATTGCCGGTAACTGTATCCTTGTCTTGCCGGGCTGAACAGGCGACAGCCGCAAACTGAGTGTCCATGCATGACAGCTAATGCCGCGCGGCAGGGCCCATGCCGCGATTTTCCCTGACGATGGACAATCATATTCCGCGCGGCGTCTTATCAGCGCAAAAGAGCGCGGTTATAGTGCGGCCTCACCCTATACTTACCACCTTCCAACCATCGGACTGACTCATGGATCAATTCAGCGGGAAATTCGCCGTCGTCACCGGCGCGGGCAGCGGTATCGGCAGGGCACTGGCGCGGCGCTGCGCGAAGGAGGGGATGCGGGTGGCGGTGGTCGACCTGCACGAAGGCCGCCTGGCATCGCTGAAGGCGGAACTGGAAGGGCTCGGGGCCGAAGTCCTTACCGCTGCCGTGGATGTCTCCGACGCCGCCGCCATGCTGGCATTCGGCGACCAGTGCCGGCAACGCTTCGGCTCCCCGGACCTGCTGTTCAACAATGCGGGCATTCTGCGTATCGGGGAAACCTGGTCCCATTCCGCGGACGAGTGGCAGAAGATGCTCGGCATCAATGTCATGGGCGTGGTCAACAGCGTGAATGCTTTCCTGCCGGCGCTGCTGGAAGAGGGCAAGCCGGCGCACATCGTCAATACAGGGTCGATCGGCTCGATGGTGGCGGCGCCGGCCATGGCGCAGTACACCGCGGCCAAGATGGCCATACGCGGCATCACCGAGTGCCTGGCCCTCGACCTGGCGAGCCGGGAGGCGCCCATAGATGTATCCCTGCTGTGTCCCGGTCCGGTGCTGACGTCCATCAGCGATGACATGCTGGGCCTGGAACCCGGCAGTGACGAGGTCGACCCCAGCCAACACATGATGGCCGGCCAGCCGGACTTCATCACGCCCGACGCCTGTGCCGACTGCGCGTTCGACGCCATTCGAGCGCGCCGCTTCTGGATCTTCACCCATCCCATCAACCACTTCCTCGGCGAAATGACCAGCGCCATGCTGGCGGGCGAAAACCCCGTGTACCGGGAAGTGGAATACGACGCCAACCGTTGACGGCCAACCCCGGCGCGCGCCGGGGTTCGCCGCCGTGAAGTTCAGGCTCTGCTCAGGGTGATCGCCTTTTCCGGACAGGCGGTGACACACAGCCCGCAGGCACGACAGGCGTCCGCGTTGACGGCAAAAGCCTGCTGCCATTGATGGCGCCACGATTTGATCCTGCCGATGAGGCTGAGCGATGCGCGCTGCGCTTCTGGCAGCGTGTCGATGACAAACACATCGTAGGGGCAGACATCGACGCAGGGTGATTTTCCCTCGCAGCGGTTGCGGTTGACCACCGGTACGAAGCGCCCCGGCTCATGCTTGCACTCGCCGCTTTTCATTCCTGCTGCTTTCATTCCTGCAGGAACGCCAGGCACTCGCGGTTGAACAATGCTTCGTGTTCCACCATTGCCCAGTGGCCGCACTCCGAGAGCACGATCATCTTCATATTGGGACAGTTCTTGGCGGTGGCCAGCAGGCCGCTGTCCGGCATCATCCTGTCATCGGCGCCCCAGAATACCAGCACCGGACACTGCAGTTCCGGCAGGCGATCGGGGAGATAGGGTATGTCCATGGTCATCAGCACCTGGGTGTTCATCAGGCCCATGACGTAGCTTCGCTCTGCGACCAGTTCGTCGGTGACGAACTTCGGGTCGTGTACCAGGCCGACCTCGAACAGCTCGCGCATGCTGTCCGTATTGAGTCCTTCCTCGGACATGTAGATCTCGAACATTTTCTGCATGCCCGGCATCTGGAAGTACTCTTCGCGCTCGCTCATGCCCCCGGGCGCCATCAGGATCAGCTTGTCCACCAGTTCGGGGTGCTCCAGCGCCAGGCCGAGGGCAACGGCGCCGCCCAGGGAATTGCCGATCACGGCGCAGCGGGTGACGCCCGCCGCGTCCAGCGTCTGCTTCACGCATTCGACAAAGAAGGCGAGGGGGTACTGCACGTCATCGGGTTTGTCGGAATAGCCGAATCCCACCAGGTCCGGCACCAGGCAGCGGTAACCCTGTTCCACCAGGAACGGATAGTTGCCCTTGAAATTGCTGTGCCCGCTGGCCCCGGGGCCCGAGCCGTGCAGGAACACCACCACCGGACCGTCGCCCTGGTCGAGGTAGTGGATGGTCTGGCCGTTCGGGATTTTGACGTAGTGCCCCTCGGGCAGCGGTCTGGATTCTGGCATGTTCACCTCGTCTGTTTATTGATGTTTTGTTCGGTGTCTGTCGGGTGGCCCGCGGCGTTGCGTGCCTACAGGCCCGGATCGGTGGATTCCTGGCCGAACAGCATGCCGCCGAGGTTGACCGCAAAGGGCTCGGTCACGTTGGCGATATGCGCCTGGCTGGCGACGATGTCGTGGTGCTGCTGCAGCAGGGCGCTGTTGTTGCGGATTGCACAGGAGCCGGCCGCTTTAATCATGCGTGACGACAGGGCCACGCACTGGTCGGCGACCTCCGCCGCCTGCAGGCGGAAGCGGGCCCGCTCCAGCAGGCTTGCGGGCTCACCCGCCCGGGCACAGGCCATCAGCTGGTCGAAATTCTGGAACAGGGTGTTCTTCATGCCGGCGATGGCGCAATCCACCTCGGCAGCTATGCGTTTGGCATTGGCATCGTCCTTCATCCAGGTCATCCCGGCGAGCCGTGTTTGAGCCACATCGATGTATTTTTCCAGCGCACCCTCCAGCGCGCCCAGCGTGGGTGTGCACACCGCGCGCGCGAACACCTGCATGAACGGCAGGCGGTACAGCGGGGGTTTGTGCAGGAACTTCAGCCCGCCGTCGTCTTCCCACATCCGGTGCGTGCGGTGTTCGGGGACAACGGCCTTGTCGACCACGACATCGTGGCTGCCGGTGCCGCCCAGGCCCACCACATCCCACTTGTCGACGATGCGGTAATCGTCCCTGGGTAGCAGGAAGGTGCGGTAGTTACGCAAATCCCAGGAGCCGTCCTCGCCGGGCACGACACCGCCCAGGAACACCCAGTCACAGTGTTCACTGCCGCTGGAGAAACTCCAGCGGCCGCTGAGCCGGAAGCCGCCTTCGACAGGCGTCACCTCGCCGACCGGCGCGTAGGACGAGGAAATCAGCACGCTGCTGTCCTGGCCCCACACTTCCTTCGCGGCGGCCGGGTCAAACAGGTTGAGCTGCCAGTTGTGCACGCCGGTGACGCCCAGTACCCAGGCGGATGACATGCAGGTTCTGGCGAGTTCCAGCAAGACCGCGTAAAACACCTGGGGATCCATTTCGTAGCCGCCGTACTCGCGGGACTGCAGCATGCGGAAGAATCCCGCACGGTGAAAATCCGCTATCGTCGCCTCCGGTACCCGGCGGTCCCGGTTGCAGGTTTCCAGTCGCGCCTCCAGTACCGGCCCCATTTCGCGCGCCGCCGCGAGCAAGGCCTCGGCGCGCGGCGACCCCAGGCTGAACGGGTTGCCGGCTCCGGGTGGTTGCTGGAATGGGTCGATGGTCCGGGCGGTCATGGCTGCCTCCTGCTGTCGCGCCGGCGGTGGCGATGCCTGCTGGTCACGTCACCCCCGCTCGCGCTCGCTGTTTCGGGCACTACTCTAGAGTCCCCGTCCCGTGGAGAGAAGGCGCTGTCCATAATTTGATTGTTCGCCGCTGCCGTGTAATTAAGGCGGTCGGTGGTGTCACCGGGCGATTACTCGAAGAAGCCCTGCGGCCGGGTGTCGTCCGGCAGGTTGTGCAGGTATTCCACCAGGAAGTTGATGAAGTAGCGCACCTTGGCGGACAGGTGGCGCGAGTTCGGGTATACGGCCCAGGCGATGCGAGAGGACTGGTTCCAGTCGCGCGGTTCCATCTTTACCAGCTCGCCGCGCTTGACCGCGTCACGGATGTAGAACTCGGGCAGCTGGGCGATGCCGAGTCCTGCCGTGGCTGCCGCCAGCAGGTTGGCCCCGTCCTCGCTGACCCAGTTGCCGTTGACCTTGACCTTCACGGTGTCGCGACGGTTTGGGGAGGTAAACAGCCAGAAGCGGTCCGGGGTGGCCAGGCAGTTATGCTTGCCGAGATTCTCGGGTTCCTCCGGCTGGCCGTGTTTCTCCCAGTATTCGGGCGCGGCGCACAGGCATAGCGTGTGCCCGCCGAGCCGCCGCGCCACCAGGCTGGAATCCGACAGTTTGTCGTACATCACCGTGAGATCGTAGTTCTCCGCCAGCAGGTTCACGTCCTGGAAACTGGAGTGGACCTCCACGGTGACCTCCGGGTAGATGCGGGAGAATTCCGCGACCGCGCCTGCCATGTAGTGGGTGCCGAAGCGGCTGTTCAGGGCGATCCGCAGTGTGCCCCTGGGACTCTGCTGCATGTCGGACAGGGTGGATTCGGCCATGTCCAGCTGGTCGGACATCTCCCGGCAGTAGGTGAAGAAAGTCATGCCCACTTCGGTCAGGGTCAGCCGGCGGGTGGTGCGCTGCAGCAGGCGGGCGCCCAGCCGGTCCTCCAGCAGGCTCACCTGCTTGCTGACGTAGGACTTGGAGACGCCAAGCTGTTCGGCGGCGGCGGTAAAACTGCCGGTCTCCACCACACAGATGTATTCCTCGATACCTTCCCAACGGCCCAAAACCAGATGACTCCCAGCGCGCTGTTATGTTGTTATGCGTGTGCGGCGGCGCTTGCGTATCGGGCTCCGGCCCGACTGCCCACCGGTGGTTGCTGTGGCAGGCAGCTCTGCCTGCCCGCGTGCGTGGCTGGAAACAATATAAGCGCTTTCACTGTTTCCCTACAAGCCGGAATCCCTCCCGGAGCTGCCCTGGTGTCGCACCAGGCTACCTGTTCGCTGGTACTTGCCGTTCCGCTGGTGCTTACCGTTCGCTGGTACTAGCCCTTCCCTGGAAACACTCTGGCCACGGCCACTGCTTTTTTCATTGTTTCCAGCTGGTTAACCTTCTACGCTCTGGGACCGTCATACAGCCTGTCCTGGCCAAAAACAGGATAATAATGCGTTGTAGTGATTCGCCGATGGCCAGCTTGAGCCATCCACTTCGTCTTTTGTCGTACCGGGTTGCCGCACTGCTGCTGGCCCTGCTGGCCTGCGGTCAGTGCCTCGGCGCCGGGTCCCGCCCCAATATCGTGCTGATCGTTGCGGACGATGTCGGCTACGCTGATTTTGGCGCGTTCGGCGGCGAGATCGCTACGCCCAGCATCGATGCCCTGGCCAGCGAGGGTGTGCGCTTCTCGAATTTTCACGCCGCGTCCAGCTGCGCCCCCACCCGGGCCATGTTGCTGACCGGGGTCGATAGCCACCTGGCGGGCGTCGGCAGCATGCGCGAGCTGATGCCCCTGTCCCACCGCGGCAAACCGGGCTACGACGGTGTGCTCAACGACCGCGTGCGCACCTTCGCCAGCATCCTCCAGGCGCAGGGCTACCGCACGTCCGTTGCCGGCAAGTGGCACCTCGGCGACGCGCCCCGCAACCTGCCGCCCGCCCGGGGTTTCGACTACTCGGTGATCCAGGCGGACAGTGGCTCGGATAATTTCGAGATGCGTCCCTACCTGCCGATGAAGCCGGACGTGTACTGGTTTGAAAACGGCGAGCGAATGTCCGCGCTGCCGGAAGGTTTCTATTCCTCCACGTTTTTTGTCGACCGGACCATCGACTTCCTGGATGCCACCCGCTCCCGGGACCGGCCGTTCTTCGTGTACCTGGCGTTCCAGGCGAATCACGTACCGATCCAGGCGCCTGCGGCCTTCATCGATGCCTACCGGGGCCGCTATACCGAGGGCTGGGCCGCGATCAGGGCGGCGCGGGTACAGAAAATGCGCGACCTCGGCTTGCTGGCGCCCGATGCGGTGCCTGCCGAAGGCCCGTCCCAGGCGGACTGGGACGCGCTGAGCCCGGAGCAGCAGTACTTCGAGGCGCGCCGCATGCAGGCGTACGCGGGCATGGCGACCGCCATGGATCATGAAATCGGCCGGTTCGTCGATTACCTGCGTACGCACGGCGAGTACGACGATACGGTCTTCGTGCTGTTCTCGGATAACGGCGCCACCACCACCGAACCGTACCAGAACCCCTGGGGCCGGCGCTGGCTGGAGAAACATTACACCCACGATGTGGAGACCCTGGGCGAGAAGGGCAGCTGGGTAGCGGAGGGCAGTCACTGGGGCGTGGTGTCGAACACGCCGCTGGCCGGCCACAAGTTCTTCGCCGGCGAGGGCGGTGTGCGGGTGCCGCTGATCATCGCCGGCCTGCCGGCGATCCAGCCCGGCGCGATAAGCGACGCCTTTGTCTACATCACCGACCTGGCGCCGACGCTGCTCGCCATCGCCGGTGCGGAATCGCCGGCGCCCGCGGCCGATCGGGAGTCGATCACCGGCAAGAGCCTGCTGCCCCTGCTGGAGCGCCGGGCCGCAGTCGTGCACGGCGCCGACGAGGTGACGGGCTATGAATTCTCCGGCAACGCCGCCCTGTATCGCGGGGACTACAAACTGGTCCGGGACCAGCCGCCGGTGGGCGACCGGCAGTGGCGCCTGTACGACATCCGCACCGATCCCGGCGAGACCGTGGACCTGCGTGCGAGCCAGCCGGAGCTGTACCGGCAGATGCAGGCGGAGTACGACAACTGGGCAGCCAATGAAGGGGTGCTGCCGATGCCGGAAGACTACGAGCTGACGCGGCAGGTGATGATCAATTCCCTGCTGTTCTTCTTCCTTCCCCGCTATCTGCCCTATGTAGTGGCCGGGCTGGCAGTGCTGGTCGTCCTGCTTGTTTATCTTCGCTCACGGAAAAAGGCGCGAAAAACATGACGAACGCCCCACAGGCAGTGCACGCAGGTTTCCGCAATGCAGGGGCAGTGCTGCTGATTTCGCTGGTTGCCGCATGCAGTCCGGTGGAGGATCCCACCCTGTACCCGGCGTTCGATGCGGCCAAGGCCGAGCCGCCACCGCCCAAGCCGGCAGTCGCCGCGGTACCGACCCGCCAGCTGTTATGGGGCGACCTGCATATCCATACCAGCTATTCCACCGATGCCTATATCCTCGGCGTGCGGGCCACGCCGAACGACGCCTATGTGTTCGCCCGCGGCGGTACCATCGAGCACGGGGCGGGTTACCCGATTCGCATCGACCGGCCGCTGGACTTTGCCGCGGTGACCGATCACTCGGAATACATGGGTGTGGCGCGGGCGGACACCGCCACGGTGCTGCCGCTGGAACAGCGCAGCCTGCGCGAGCGCCTGCTGAACGACGGGCCGCTGTTGATGACCTGGGCGCTGCTGCGCAGCATGACCGATATCAAGGGCCTGGATACCTTCGCCCAGACGCCCGAGGCACAGAAGCTGGAGCGCGATGCCTGGCAACTGATGGTCGATACCGCCAACGCACACTACGAGCCAGGCGTGTTCACCACGTTTATCGGCTACGAGTGGTCGTCGATGCCGGACGGCCAGAACCTGCACCGCAACGTCATCTACCGGGATGACAATGTGCCGGACAAGCCCTTCACCTCGCTGGATTCGGAAAACCCGGAAGATCTCTGGGACGTACTGGACGAGCAGCGCCAGCAGGGGAAGAAAGTGCTGGCCATTCCCCACAACGGTAATGTCTCAAACGGCCTGATGTACGACCGCGTGCAGTACGGGGGCGCGCCTCTCACCGCCGGCTATGCCGAGCAGCGCAACCGCAACGAACCGGTCAGCGAGATCATGCAGGTCAAGGGCACGTCGGATACCCATCCGCAGCTGTCGCCCCAGGACGAGTTTGCCGATTTCGAGATCGTGTCCACCCAGTTGGACGCCAGTGGCGATTTCAGCGAGCCGAAGGGCAGCTACGCCCGGGATGCACTGCGCACCGGGCTCGAGTTCTCCCACGCGGAAGGTTTCAATCCCTACCGTTTCGGGGTGATCGGCAGCAGCGACAGCCACAATGCCAGCACGCCCGTCCAGGAAAGCAACTACAGCGGCAAGCTACCGTTGATGGACGGCACCGCGGGGCTGCGCCTGGGTGAGTCGATACTGCTGCCGCAGTCGATGCGGCGCCCGATCAAGTGGGGGGCGGCCGGCCTCGCCGCTGTGTGGGCTCAGGAGAATACCCGTGAGTCGATATTCGATGCCCTGTTGCGCAAGGAGACCTATGCCACGTCCGGGCCGCGCATCACCCTGCGCTTTTTCGGCAGCTTCGACTACAGCGCCGGGATGATGGACCGCAGCGATTTCCTGGAACAGGCCTATGCCCGGGGCGTGTCCATGGGCGGCACGCTGGCGCCACCGCCAGCCCCCGGTGAAATGTCCGCGGGTGCTGTTGCCGCACCGGGCTTTGCCATATGGGTGCAAAAGGATCCCGACGGTGCAAACCTCGACCGGCTGCAGGTAATCAAGGGCTGGGTGGATGCCGCCGGCAGCAGCCACGAGAAGATCTTCGATGTCGCCTGGTCCGGTGCGCGCCAGCCGGATGCCCAGGGCAAGCTGCCGCCAGTGGGCAATACCGTGGATGTGGCGAGGGCCACCTACAGCAACAGCATCGGCGCCATCGAGCTGCGCGCATTCTGGCGGGACCCGGAGTTCGATCCCGCACTCGAGGCGTTCTACTACGTTCGCGCGCTGGAGATCCCGACGCCGCGCTGGTCCACCTATGACGCCATGCGCCTCGGCGTTAAGGCGCCGGAGCCGGCCACGCTGCAGGAGCGGGCGATCAGTTCAGCCATCTGGTACGCCGGGGGCCGGGCGCCCCGCTCGCAGCGTCGACCGGTGGAATCGACTACCCCCCCGGCGGAAACAGACTAACCACGTTCACACGGTTTTTCCGCTGCGGGCGCCCGTGTAGTTTACGGCCCTGACACAATAAAGGAGGTTCACATGCCAGACCCGACGCTCGAACCGATGATCCGCCCCGGCGAGATCAGCCAGTGGCCCATGCTGAAAATCACCTACCGCACCGATGCCGACAAACTCGCCGCCCTGCTGCCGCCCGGCATAGACAGCGGCGACAACGCCAATGTGAACCTCACCATCTACAACCTGCCGGTGAGCGAGGAGCCGGAGTACGGCGTCCTGATGACGGTGGATGCGAACTACGACGGCATGGCCGGAGAGTGGGCCCTGGGTTATGGCATCAACCAGGAAGCGCCGATGTTCCTGTGCCAGTCCGCCAACGGCCAGCCGAAGTTTCCCTGCGAGGTCGAGTACTTCCGGCTGGGGGACAAGGTGACCGCCCGCTGCGCTCACCAGCGCTACACCTTCATCGAGTTCGAGGGCACGCTGGGCCAGGAAGACCCGCTGCCGGCCCAGGAACTGGAGCGCAACGAGTGGTGGGTGAAGGTGTCCCGCCAGGTCGGGTTTGGCAAGGGCTACGACTTTCCGCCGCACGTGGTGCGTGTCCACGGCAGGTACGGGCCGGGCCATCGCGTTGCGCTCGACGGCAAACTGACCCTGCGGGAAAGCCCCTGGGACCCGATCGCCACTCTGCTGCCGATGCGTGAACAGCTTTGCGCCCACCTGTGGTGGCCGGAGTACCTGGGCCGGGAAATCACCCTGGCCGGCCCGCTGGACCCGGAAGGGTTCTGGCCGCACATCGATACGATTTCCGGCAGCCGCTGGCCGGGCCACCTCGGCGGCCCGATGAAAGCCGGGTGAATCCGAAAAACCCGGAGGAGTGAATGCTATGGACCGTTACCTGATCGTCTCCACCGATGGCCACGCCGGCCTGCCGATGGAGCGCTACCGGGACTACCTGGAAAGCAAATTCCACAGTGCCTTCGACGAGGCGCTGCCCATCCAGCGCCAGATGACGCGCATGGCGGAGGAAAAGCTGCTGCTTTCCGAATTCAACGACAAGTGGCGGCAGGGTATCGAGGACGATCTCAAGGGCGCCTGGGAAGGCGCGGTGCGCAACCGTGTCATCGATGGCGACGGGGTTGCCGCCGAGGTGCTGTTTCCCGACGGCATCACCGAGCAGAACGCACCGCCTTTCGGCGCCGGCCTCGCCCTCAAGCCCTGGGGCATCGACCCTGACCTGCAGTGGGCCGGTGCCCGGGCGCACAACCGCTGGATAGCTGAATTCTGCGCAGAGGAACCGACCCGCCGCCTTGGCCTTGCCATCGTGCTCATGCTGTACGATGTGGACGAGGCCCTCGCGGAGGTAAAGTGGGCCTATAAAAACGGCATGAAGGGCATCCTGATCCCCTCGCTGATGGGGGACAGGGATGCCTACAACCATCCCAAGTACTACCCGATCTGGGCGTTTTGCGAGGAGCACAACATGGTGGTGCACACCCATTCGGGGCCATCACCGGATTACGATTACTCGCTGCCCGGCGCCATCGGCATCTTTCTCACCGAGTTTGCCTGGTGGCCCGCCAGGCCGCTGTGGTTCATGATTTTCGGCGGCGTGTTCGAGAAATTTCCGCGACTGAAGTTCGCGCTTACAGAGGTCAGCGAATTCTGGGTGCCGCACCTGCTGGAACTGATGGACGTGCGCGCCTCGGTCAAGCACACCACCGGCAAGCTGGGGGATTTCCGCAGCAATCTCACCATGCCACCCAGCGGCTATTTCCGGCGCAACTGCTGGATCGGTGCCTCCGCCCTATTCGACGAGGGCTCCACCGCCGTGCGCCACCAGATCGGCATCGACCGGGTCATGTGGGGCACCGACTACCCGCATCCCGAGGGCTCCTGGCCGAAGACCCACGAGAAGCTGGTGACCTACATGAAGGGCCTGCCGGAAACCGAGATCGCGGCCATGCTGGGTGGCAATGCGCTGGCGTGCTACGACGTGGACGTGGCCGCGCTGAACGCCATCGCCGCGCGCATCGGTCCGCTAAAATCCGATTTCGTGGAGGCGGCCGCCTGAACCCGGATCAAATAACAATAAGGAGTTGATCATGGCCAAGCGATTTCCCATGCCCATGCCCTTCGGCTGGTTCTGCATCGGCTACAGCGACGAGCTGGCCGTCGGCGAGGTGCGCAATATCCACTATTTTGGCCGCGACATGGTGCTGTTTCGCACCGGGTCCGGGAAGGTGGGGTTGAGTCATCCCGCCTGTCCCCACCTCGGCGCGCACCTCGGCCACGGCGGCACCGTGCAGGGGGAATCGCTCCGCTGTCCGTTTCACCACTGGCAGTACGATACCGATGGCGTCATCACCAACATACCCTACGCCAGTCGTATCCCCCCCGCATGGGAGGGCAAACCCTGCCTGAAAACCTACCCTGTCTGCGAGCAGAACGAGGTGATCTGGGCCTGGTACCACCCCGAAGAAGCCGCACCTGACCACGAGGTCATCGCGCTGCCGGAACTGGACGACCCGGCGTGGACGCAGCGGCAGCGCTTCCTGTGGACCGTCGATTCCTGCCCCCAGGAAATTGCGGAGAACGGCGTGGACGTCGCCCACTTCAAATTCGTTCACGGCATGGAAGCGGTGCCGGAGGGGGAAACCAGCTACGACCGGCATATCCGTCGCAGCAAGGTGAGCGGGGCGCGCCAGGTCGATGATGGCGCGGGGAATATCGTAGAGATCCAAACCAGCGTGGAAGTGGTCCAGAACGGGGCCGGCCAGAAATGGGTGCGGTTCACCAGCTTCATGGAATACCTCCTGCAGGTGCTGGTGACACCGGTCGACGACGCCACGGTGGAGGTGCGCTTCATGTACATCCACCAGCACTACGACGAGGAATCCTTCCAGTACCTCGGCATGCAGGCGGCGATAGCCAGCACCAACGGCCAGCAGGGGGTGGAGGGCGATATTCCCATCTGGCACCACAAGTTCCATTTGCGCCACCCGGTCCTGTGTGACGGCGACGGCCCGATCATGCGCTTTCGCCAATACTTCGCCCAGTTCTATGTCGGCGGTCCGTATCCCGGCGAGGATGGCGCCCCGAAGGAGTACGAGTAGATGGAAAATGACTACAAGGGCAAGACCGCGGTAGTGACCGGCGGCGCCTCCGGCGTCGGGCGTTGCCTGTGCGAGGTATTCGCGGCCGAAGGCATGAACGTGGTGATGGCGGACATCGAGCTGCCGGCGCTGGAAAAGGCCAGTGCCGAGCTGCGCTCGCGAGGGTTCGAGGTGCTCGGTGTACAGGCGGATGTGACCAGCCCGGAGTCGATGGCGGCGCTGGAGGCAGCCAGCCGGGAAGCGTTCGGCAACGTGCATATCCTGTGCAATAACGCCGGGGTCGGCATCAAGGAGGCCCAGCGCCGCATGTGGACGCTCACCCCCAACGACTGGAACTGGGGTTTCAGCGTCAACGTGATGGGGGTGGCCAACGGCCTTCGCGCCTTTGTGCCCAACATGCTGGCGCACGGCGAGGCGGGCCACGTGGTGAATACCTCCTCGGGCAATGGCGGCCTCAACTCCATGCCGACAACGCCCATCTACGCCGCCACCAAGGCGGCGGTCACCAGCATGAGCGAAGTGCTGCACTACCAGTTCCTGATGGAAGGCGCCGCGCTGAAGGCCCATGTCCTGTTCCCCGGGCCTCACGTGGTCAACACCAATATCCTGAGCGCCATGCGCAACCGGCCGCGGGACCTGCGTGACGATGACGAGCCGGTGGCCTATACCAGCATGGCTGACCTGATCAAGGCATCCGGGCTGAAAGACATGCCGCTTACCGAACCGGAGGAGGTAGCCGAGACCTGCCTGGCGGGTATCCGCGCCGGACAGTTCTGGATCCTGCCCGCCAGCGAAGCCAACGACGCCCAGCTGCGCGAGCGTATGGAGGGCATCCTCGCGCGCGCCAACCCGGTGCTGCGCGGCTAGCCCGATGGAGCCCTCGCAGCTGCAACTGGTCCTGGGTATGGCGATTTTCGCCATTCTGTTCAGTATCGGTATCGGCCTGGCGTTCAGGGACTTTCTGCGGATCATCGCCAGCCCGCGCGCGTTCCTCGTCGTGCTGCTGTGCCAGGTCCTGCTGCTGCCGGGCCTGGCAGTGCTCATTGCCCGTAGCTTCGGTCTCGACCATGTCACGAGCTTCGGCCTGCTGCTGCTGGCGGTGTGCCCGGGAGGGGTAACGTCCAACGTATTCACGCGCATGGCGGGCGGGTTCACCGCGCTGTCCGTCGCCCTGACCGCCTGCAACTCGATGCTCGCCGTGGTGACGATTCCCGCTGTGCTGTTCATCGGCCAGAAGCTGCTGGGGCTTCAGGCACAGGTGTACGCTATACCGCTGGACTACCTCGCCGGCCAGTTGCTGGTCATCACCTTCGTGCCGGTGGTGCTGGGCATGCTTGTCAGGCATTTCCTGCCGGCAGCTGCGCAGCGACTGGAGCGCTGGCTGCTGCCCTTGACTACCGCGCTCTTCTTCGGGCTCGTCGTCTGCGTATGGTTGCTGGAGTTCGACCGTTACCAACAGGCGTTCCTGCTGGCCGGCGCGCCGGTTGTCACGCTGTTTGTCGCAGCCTGTGCGCTGTCGATACTCATTGCACGCGCGCTCGGGCTGGAACGCGGTGAACGGATTGCCATGGTGTTCGAGGTTGGCGTACAGAATCCGCCGGTGGCCTTTTTTATCGCGGTCAGCATTGTGCACGATATGGCACTGATGCCGGCGTCGGCAGTGTACGCAGTGGTCATGGTGGTCGGGTCGCTGGTGATTGTGCCGCTGCTGCGCCGGCTGTCATCTGCGCAATGACAGCGTGCGGGAAAACGCAGCGGCCGTGTTTACCCCGCGTATGGATACAATCATTTTCCCAGAGGTGGCTTCTCATGCTGAACCCGCAAAGCTACAGTCGCCAAGCGTGTCCGTAGCGCCCGATTCAATATAACTAATAAGATAATTCACGGTGGAGGTAAAAATGCGAGCATGCACGCTGAATGTGGCGGTACTCTATCTCCTGTCGATTCTGCTCACACCGGCGGCCTTCGCCAAACAGGACCTGGTACTCGAGGAAGTCATCGTTACGGCACGAAAACGGGATGAGAACCTGCAGCATACCCCCATTGCCGTCACCTCCATCACTGGCGCGATAATCGACGATTCCAAGCTGTTCGCCGTCAAGGACATCGAGCAGATCTCACCCAACCTGTCTTTCTCCTCGTCGAATAATGGCAACAGTTCGTCTCTGCAGGCCTTCCAGCGTGGCATCGGCCAGTTCGACAACAGCCTGACCACCGATCCCGGTGTCGGCCTGTACCTGGATGGCGTGTACCTGGCGCGCACGGTCGGCGCCAATCTCGAGCTGTCCGACATCGCCGCCGTCGATGTACTGCGCGGTCCCCAGGGCACCCTGTATGGCAAGAACACCATCGGCGGTGCCATCTCGGTGACCACCCGGGTACCCAGGGGCGATACCAGTTACATGGCGCAGTTGACGGGTGGCGAAGACGGCTACGTCTCGTTTTCCGGGTACGCAGAAGCTCCGCTCACCGAGCAGCTGGCGGCAAGTATTGCCGTGCTCACCAAGAACTCCGAGGGCTGGCAGCAGCGCAACCAGAATCACGATGCGGGCAACGACGACAGCTGGGCCGCGAGGACACACCTCAACGCCAACTTTACCGACAGCTGGAATTCCCATCTCGCCGTCGATTACACCCACATCAACCAGAACGTGTATCCCCAGGTACTGACGGACTTCAACCCCGATGCCGCCATTGCCAGCCTGTACAACCGGCTGGTGGGACCCGTCGACGGCGTGTGTTGCGAACCCAACGTGAAGCAGATCGACCGCAGCGACGTACTGAACGAGCTGGACCGGGAAAAGAACAAGCAGTGGGGAATCAGCTGGATCAACACCGTGGAGGCCAATGACCTTGTCCTCAAGTCCATCACCGGCTACCGGGACATGGTCTCGAACAACTACCGGGACGCGGACAATTCCCCCAATGTCTACTTTGAGGTGGGCAACGACCTCGACACCAACCAGTTCAGCCAGGAGTTCATACTGAGCAATGCCTCGGGCAGCAGGTTCGAGTGGCTGGTGGGGCTGTACTATCTCAGGGAGGACGGCAAGTCCCAGGCCAATGTGTCGGTGGCCAGCGGCCTGTATGAGGCCACCGGGGCGCCCGGGCTGGACCTGGCGCTGAGCTATGACACCTCCCAGGACACCACCAGTTATGCGGCGTTTTTCTACACCACCTGGCACTGGACGGATGCCACCCGGATCAACGTCGCGGCGCGCTATACCTATGACGAGAAGAAGCTGGACATGTATACGATCAAGCGGGCAAGCCGCACTCCTGTAGTGCTTCCCGGGCCAACCGGTCCCGCCTCCTGCAGTGACGTCGTCCCCGATGGCGATGGCTCGAGCTACACCTGCAAGGACGACTGGAACGAGATATCGCCCAAGCTTGGCATCGACCACGATTTCTCCGATACGGTGATGGGCTACGCCAGCATCGCCCAGGGCTTTCGCAGTGGTATCTACAACGGCCGTCCCACCGCGACCTCACAGATTTCCGTCGCCGATCCCGAGACCCTGACCAGTTATGAAATTGGCGTGAAAACCCAGTTCCTGGATAAACGCCTGCAGGTCAACGGCTCGGCGTTTTTCGATGATTACAAGGACCAGCAGTTCCTGGTCAACCGTCCGTCTTCGGCCTCCGGGGCAGATGCGCTGGCGCTGGTGGTGGACAACGCCGCCGATTCCAGCATCAGCGGCTTCGAGCTGGAGTTCACTGTGCTGCCGGTGACCAACCTGACAGTGACCGGCAGCGCCTCCTGGCTGGACACCCAGTACGACAATTTCGAATCCCTGAACCCCGCCACCGGCCAGCTGGAGGACATCAGCGACCGCAAGTTCCAGAACGTGCCGGACTGGACGGGAAGCATTGCCGCGATCTACGACTGGGACCTGGCCGGCGGCAGCAGCCTGCGCTTTCGCGGGGACGCCTATTACAAGGGCGAGATCTACTACGCCAACGATTACGACTGCAGCTGTTATGACCGCCTGCACACCGACGGCTTTACCACCTACAACGCCGGGATTACATTTATTTCGTCCGATTCGAAATGGGAATTCAGCGTGTTCGGTCGCAACCTGAGCGACGAGCGGGTGATAAATGGTGGTTTTGGTGTCGATGCCTTTGGCACCACCACTGCTGCCTACACCGCTCCACGTACCTACTATGCCAGTGTCAAGTACACTAACTGAACCCGACCAGAAAGGAGCGAGACTATGTCGATAGCCGAAGCCGCCACCACTGCCGAGGTCACGCCCGCCCAGATCATCCAGCGTGCGCGGGAGCTGATACCCTACCTCCAGGAACAGGCGCTGACCGCGCAGCAGGAGCGCAAGGTGCCGGAGGAGACCGTGCGCAAAATGCAGGAAGCCGGCCTGTTCCGCGTGCTCCAGCCGGCACGCTGGGGCGGTTACCAGATGGAGCCCCATGTTTTCTTCGAAGTACAGATGGCGCTGGCGGAAGGCTGCATGTCCACCGCCTGGATCTACGGTGTCATCGCCGTCCACAACTGGCAGATGGCCCTGTTCGACCTGCGGGCGCAGGAGGAGGTGTGGGGAAAGGATACCTCGGTGCTGCTGTCGTCCTCCTACATGCCGGTGGGCAAGGTGGAACCGGTGGAGGGCGGCTTCAGGTTCAGCGGTCGCTGGGCATTTTCCAGCGGCTGCGATCACTGCGACTGGGTGCTGGTGGGCGGCGTCGTGCCCCAGCAGGACCCGGACGCGCTGATGGATTTTCGCACCTTCCTGGTGCCGCGCCGTGATTATGAGATTGTGGACACCTGGCACACCTTCGGCCTGCAGGGCACCGGCAGCAAGGATATCGTCATCAAGGATTGTTTCGTGCCGGAATACCGCACGCATCGCGCGCTGGACGACATGATGCGCACCAACCCCGGCCCGGATACGCAGACGGTGCCCCTGTACCAGATTCCCTTCGGCCAGTTGTTCCCGCGCGCGGTGTCCACGGCATCCATCGGCGCGGCACAGGGGGCGATCAACGCCTATATCGATATCGCCGGCAAACGGGTCGGCACCAACGACGGCGCCAGGACCGCGGAGGATCCCCATGCCCAGATGGCCCTGGCCCGGGCACAGTCCGTGGTGAACCAGCTCAGGCTCAAACTGTTTGCCAACATGGACCAGTTGATGGATGACGTACGGGCGGGTGGTTCGACCGATATCAATACGCGCATCCAGTTTCGCTACGAAGCGGCGGAAGTGCCGGAGCTGTGTCTCAACGAGGTGCTTGAACTGCAGAAAATGTGCGGCGGCCGCGGTATCTTCCTCAAGAACCCTATCCAGCGTTTTGCGCTGGATATTCTCGCCGGCCGGGCCCACGTCGCCAACAACCTCTACACTTTCGGTCGCAATTATGGTGGCGTGACTCTCGGTCTCGACACCACGGACTTTTTTCTATGACACACTGCTGGAGGACCTGGCAATGAGCTTCGCAGGAAACTGGGACATCGTATTGCACACACCCATATCGAAACAGAAGGGCACCATGACCATCGCGGTCGAGGATGCCGTGTTGACCGGCGATATCAACTCGCCGCTCGGTGTGGTGCCAATCAATGAGGGCAGGGTGGACGGCAACACCGCTTACTGGAGCTGCGACCTGAGCAAACCCATTGCCATGAAACTCGAGTTCACCGTCACCAACGACGGCGATGTCATCGAAGGCAAGGTCAAGGTCGGGCCCATGGGTACCAACCGCTTCGAAGCCACTCGCATGCCGGCCTGATACGCGGGTTGGGCGGTGCCTGGATCCTATAGCTTCGCTGCAGATTTCCCGTTCTCAGGGAAATTCAGTAGAGAGAATCCCTGCCCTGACTGCCCCTATCGCCATCCATCATAGTGCGCAGAATCGTCCCCAACCGAGAGATTCGAATCCTGTAAGACTCTCTCAACCGCGATACAACTGCTGGGACAGAAGCACGTAGTGACACTCCGGCATCCCCGGAAAGCCCGCTTTGTGTGGGCTTTCTGCTTTTTGGCGTTCGGGTATAGGTGACCGGGAAAAGTTGTATCAGCGCGGATGCGCGGGTTTTATCTTGCGGCAAATTTGCCAGTCACTGACGAAAAGCGCCCCATGGACCAAAGCATTCGGGCTGCGCCGCGCTAACCAGCGAGCCGGTCGTCGCCGCGGAAAATGAAGCAGGCAGAACGCCGCAAGCACCGAGGATAACAGCACGGGCCCCAAAACCGCATTATACTTTGTATTGCAAAGTAACTTGGTATCCGTCATTCTACCGACCTCAGTGCAACTCACGAGTTTGCTGTCGATCACGCCGCATAAAGCGATAACATCCGGCGCGGTCCAGCCAGGGAGAAACCACCATGAATAAACCCGAAAACACCCTGTCCGAAGCCCTGGACACTCCCATGCAGATGAGCACGGAGCCCTATATTTCCGAGGCTTACATGCGGGAGGAAAAGGATCGCCTCTGGAAAAAAGTCTGGCAGATCGCATGTCGCGAGGAGGAAATCCCGAAAGTCGGAGACTACTACACCTACGATATCCACGATCAGTCGATCATCATCGCCCGTTCGGCGCCGGATGAAATATCCGCCTACTACAACGTCTGCCTGCACCGGGGTCGCCGGCTCACCAAGGGCTGTGGGCATACGGTCCGCTTTCACTGCAAGTATCACGGCTGGCAGTGGACACTGGATGGCGATCTCGCCAACATCCTGCAGCGCGAGGACTGGGGAGACGGGCTGAAGGATGAGAACCTGCGCATGGGCAAGGTCAATGTCGGCCGCTGGGCCGGCTTCGTGTTCGTCAACCTCGATCCGGACTGCGAATCGCTCGAAGCATACCTGGAGACCGTGCCGCACTGGCTGGACCCCTTCCAGGTCGGCAAGATGCGCTACAAATGGCGCAAGTTTTCCCGCCTGCCGTGCAACTGGAAGGTGGCGATCGAAGCTTTCAACGAGGGTTATCACGCCCCGATCACCCACCCGCAAAGCATGCAGTACAGCAGCGGCAAGACCTGGAGCCGCCCGCAGGGAAAACACGGCAACATGGGCTCTGTCGATGTGAGTGGCGGCAGTATTGGCACCAGCGTCTCCAAGAACATCAAGATGGATGCCCGAAAACTGGCTGCCGGCGCCGTCCTGCAGCAGGCCGAAACGGTGGGCGCGCTGACCACGGACACGTTTATCGCGGCCGCACAGCAACTGGAGGACGTTCTGCCGGAAACCGCGACGCCGGAAGAAGTGGGCATGAAAATGATGGAGCTCGCGTGGCAGATCGATGCACAGCGCGGTATCGACTGGCCGCTCATCGACCCGGCGCACGCGATGGAGGCCGGTATCAACTGGAACGTCTTCCCCAACACGGTGCTGCTGCCCAACGTGACATTCTGCCTGGGTTTTCGCGTGCGTCCCGACGGTTTCAATCCGGACAGCTGCATCTTCGAGGTGTATAACCTGGAGCGCTACCCGGAGGGCGAAGAGCCGAAACCCGAGGTCGAATACATCACGGAACTGACGAAGGAATACTGGCCGCTGCTGATCTACCAGGATTTCGAGAACATGGGGGAGGTGCAACAGGGTATGAAGTCGGATGGATTGTCCGCCGTGTTACCCAACCCCTTTTCGGAGAGAAGTGTCGCCAACTTCCGCCGCAACCTGGCGGAGTATATGGGCAGGGGCGCGCCGGAGCCGTACGCGCCGGACTGAAGGGGCGGCACTATCGAATGGCTCCGATAGTGCCCCGCGGATTGCATTGGCTGACGACCCGCCACGCCGTCTGCGGGTCAGCTTACGATGACCCGAACCAGCGCGATGTTTTGCACCCGGCCGTAGTCCGTATCCACATCCCCCTCGCGCTGCGAAGCGACTCGCAGTGCGGGGAAGCGAGTACCCGCGTGCGAATACGTGAAGGAGGCTGAAAACGTCGCTGTTTCAGCCGGGGTGTCGATTTTTTCCCGCTGGGCAAAATCCCCGGAGCCCTCGAAGTCCCACTCCGCGGCCACGATTTTACCCATGCCCGGAGGCGCTTCGACTGTCGCGGAAAACCGGACCGGCTCGCCCGCTGCTATCGAGGCGCTTTCGCCTTCCTCCACACCCTCCACAGCGCCCACGCTCAGGCGGATCACCGGCTGGATACCCTTACGTTGCGCCGCACGCTCAGGGACGATGACCTGGGTATTCTCGACACGATACTCCGTACAGGATGGCTTGATGCCCTGTTCCACCCAGAGCGCGAGGTCGCGCAGGGCCTGCTGCAGGGCGCCGCCGAAGCTGACCGCATGCGCTCGTTGGATGGGCGTCTTGGGGTTTTCATGGTGCGCATTGTCGATAAAGTAGAGCGCGAAGTTTTCCTCGAATCCTGGGCCCAGCGACGCAAGTGCCTGGGACCTGTACCAGTCCGCTTGCCAGGGATAGGCATCGATATCGAGTAGGACAGCCAGCATCAACATCTTGCCGCCGAAGCTTCCCTCCAGCATCGATCCGGCCGAATTGACGGTGCCCGCCGGTCCGACGAGCACATCGCGCTGCGGGTAGCGGGGCTGACCGTCGTCGTTTACGAACTGGTCCCAGCCGTAGTAGTTGCGCGGCGGCGGGACCTGGTGGCGATGATAGGTCTGGAGGGCGAGCGCCCAGCTGTTGTCGACAGCCACACGGTCGCCGATGGCGATGCGGCCTGCAATCTCCGGGTTGGCGGTCATGATCAGTTCGACGCCGCTACCTTCCGCTTTCCTGACCGGCAGGCTATGGCCCGCTGACCTGCCACTCAGGACGACGAGGTGGGCGTTGGCGCAGTCACCCGCCGGCGCCTCGGCAAGTTCGACCAGGAAGGGAGGGCTGTCGCTCACGCGCGTGACCACCGATTCGTGCCGGAAGCGCATATCGCCAATCCGCGAGGTCCTGTCGGTGCCGAGGTAGCCCGGTTGGCTCCAGAAGTCGTCGACATAGCCCGGGTCCATCGCCGGGATCATGCCGGAGATGTTGGCGAAGTAACCGCTGCCCATGGCGGCATGGTCGTACCACCCGCGAGGGGGAAATCCCATCAGGGTGACTTCGCGCAGCGCCGCGGCTTCCTCCTCGTTGAGCCCCGCGTAGGGATCGCCACTGCCGCCCGGCGCGAGTGCGTCGGCGATCCCCGGCAGGCGGTCGCGCTGGCGCAGCACGCGCAAAGCGTGCATCCGCACCGTGAACATGCTCGGAATTGCCTGGTCGCAGCCGGGAACGAAGGGCACGAAGCCGTCCCATACACCGCTTGTGTTCTCGGCGGCACCCAGTGTCTGGTAGGCGCCGCCGCTGCCGCCGAAGAGGTAGCCCCAGGGCCGGTGCTCGCCGTAAATATCCGCCGCCACCTTACGCGAGAATTTGGCTGCCGCGGCGTTCACGCGATAAGCCGCGATGGCAGGGTCGGCGCCGGCAACGCGGAACAGGCCGCCGTTATTGGTCTGGACATAGTACGCGCCGCTGTCGATGGTGAATCCGAGGTCGCCGGTCGCAACCTCGAATTCGATCGGGAACGGACCGATGTCGGAAGTGATCGCCATCGGGTAGGTGTTGTGAAAGAAACGCCCCTCGTACTGGTCTTCAGGCGGGAAGTAGAAGGAGAATCGCGCTTGCGTTCCCCTGAACGATCCATGGACATAGCGGTGGGGGACCGGAGTGTCTCGCGCCTCGTCGATCTCGATCACAGGGTCGTTGTAGTCGGGGTCCATAGAGGTAGCTGTCACGGCAGGTCTGTGCTCAGTCGGGTCGGTATTTGTCATCGGGGAAGCGTTCCGGTTATTTATTGCTGGAAGTGGTCTTGTCGGGAAAGACGAATGCCGCTTCACTGTTGAGTTGCAAGTCTCGTTTTATCGTCGCGTTCGCCAGCGCGGTAGGGTGGTGAGAAAGTGAAGTAGCAGAGATAGGGTATCACCTCTATCTCTGGTAGGTAGTGTTTTCAGGTTGCCGATGGCAAGCTCAAGCTATCGAAACCTATCGGAAAATCAGTAGGTGTCCCGGGACAGAGACACATCTTACGCGGGACCGTAGCCCGGTTCTTCTGCGGACGCTCCCACTGGCTCCAACCCCACCTCAGGAATCGGCGATGGCACCATCGGCATCCGCGACCAGCTTTCAGTAAAGGACCGTACCAGTACGCCACCGAGCGCGGAAACGGGAGACCACACGCCCGCCCTGCTGAATATTTCCCGGGTCGCTATGCCGGTTTGACTGCTGAGATGCCTTCCCAGCGACGAGCGCTTCTCCGGAAAGGTGACTTCCAGTAATTCGAAGTAGGCCAGTGTGTGCTGGTACAGCAACTGGCTAACGAGATTCACGATCGGCGGCGCCAGAGGAAAAGCGATCTCTGTCTTGACCCGGCCGGCAAGCTCGGTTGGACTGCTGCAGATTTGTTTGTAATCAATCCCCTCGGAAGCGCTAATGAGGAAATCGACCGCGCGATCCCACAGGGGGTCGCGCCTCAAATCTGGCGTGTACAGCGCTTTCAGTTCTGACAGATCGTCCACATCCCAGGCGTGGGGCACCACGTCCATGGGATTGAATATACGGTGCATGCTCGGGCCAAAGCGTTTCTCGATGTACGCGGCAAAATCGGCGTCCCCCGGGGATGGTCCCGCGTAGGCATAGACCGAGATCTCGGCGTGCATGTGCGGGTCCCAGTCCGCCTGGGTATCCAGCAGCCATAGTGCCAGCGTCGGCGAGAGTGCGCCGCCCAGGCTGTGTCCCGCGACTGTGACAGGCACATTCTTCCGCCGCTTCTTGAGATACCCTCGCAGGAACTCCACCAGGGTCTTGTTTTTGCCCGGCTCCCGCGGCGGCACCATGCCCTGCAGCGCCCGCAGGCCGGTGAGCGTAGCCATGGATATTGCGCCGTTGGCATTCCCTTTCCCATAGGTCCAGGCACGGGATTCATCGACGTCGAAGTCTTCTGCAAACCAGGCATAGGGCGAAAAGGGATTGGTGCCGGCGATACTGATAAACAGCTCACCGGTGTGCCCGAGTTCGGCGAGGAACATGGTGTTGGCGGGCACCGCACCGGGTACTGCCTGGAAGATGCCAGGACCCCAGAGCAAGGTCCAGGGGCCGAGTGGGCCCGACAGCGCATCGAAGGCATCCGACACCAGTTGGCAGGTTTGTCGGCTGACGTCAAAACCCGAAAGCGGCGCTCCCAGGTAGGGTATGAAAGCCAGGACCAGGTTGCGCTGCAGGAGATCAAGGCTTTTCTCGGGCGTGGCGCAAAGCTGCGGATTGAACTTGATTCTCGAGGTCATAACGCGGCTCCCGATAACTCGTTTAAGTTGGTTGAACTCCTTTTTTTTTCCGAAAACCTGGTACGGGCGCCTGCTGTGCAGCTCCCCCCACCCCATGCATATGGGGCCGCCTGGTGAGGCGGCGAGGGACGGGCTTGTCATTGTTCGTGGTATGACGTGGCCGGTATTCCGAATCCGTGCAGGACAGTTCCAACGGGAGGCAGTTACCAGTCTGGCAGACCAATGCGCCGATGTCATCCGGGAGTGGTTCCTCGAATGACTTAATGCCCCCATCCCATTGCCCTTGCGCGCATCGACCAGGAGCTGCTGTCGATATCCTGGATGTACGGACGCACGCCTAGACTCCGGCACATAATAGAAACAGGCAATATATCCAGCGGAAAAATCTAACGATCATCTCTGGCAGGTGAGAAAATAACTGCATCGAAATTGAAGGGTCCCATAGGGCATTACTTTCCCACGCAACTGCCGGGGCATGCCTCGCCTGGTGGTAGTGAAGATCACGCAATCGGGAGAATCTGCTATGAAAGCGTATTCCTTGTTTTTAGCCATGATTGCCGCGGGGGCGATTCCCCCGGCCTCTGCAGATGTCAGGCAGTCGCTCGCTGCTGCGCCCAAGCTCGACAGCGACATGAAGAATGTCGTGTTCGGCGAACTGTGGGAACGGCCCGGCCTCAGCAAGCGCGACCGCAGCCTGGTGACGGTGACCGCGGAAATCGCACAGGGACATATGGGAACCCTGCCATTCCAGTTCACCTATGCGCTGGAGAACGGCGTCAGGCCCCAGGAGCTGGCCGGTGCCGTCACGCACATTGCGTATTACTCGGGTGTATCCGGGGCGGTGGAAGCGGAGGACGTACTGGCCAGGGTTTTCGCCGAGCGGGAGATTAAATTGTCCACCCTGGAGGCGGTCAAGGCGCAGCCTGTCCCCGACAAGGCCGCGGCGAAGGCACAGCGCGAAGTGGTGCAGTCGATGGTCGGCGATGTCTCCCCGGGGCTTGCGTTCTCCAACACGATTCTCAACGGCGACCTGTGGCTGCGCGATGACCTGTCGCCCAGGGATCGCAGCCTGGTTACCGTCAGTGCCCTCATTACGCAGGGTAATGTAGAGCAGATTCCGGTCCATGTCGACAAGGGCATCGCCAACGGTTTGACGCGCGCGGAGATCGGCGAGGTCATCACCCAGCTGGCGTTCTACGCGGGTTGGCCGCGGGCCTTTTCTGCCGCTGCAGTCGTCAAGGGAATGAACCTTCCCGAGTGAGAACAAACAGCTGCGTTCAGGCGGAGGGCTTTGGCAATGGCACGAATACTCATAACAGGCTCCACCGACGGAGTCGGCTTCCTGGCCGCCGAGTCGCTGTTGCAGGCGGGGCACGACGTGGTGCTGCACGGCTTCCAGCATGCATTTCGGCGCGAGCGCGGACCTGTCCGACCTGCAGTGGACGCGGCGTCGGTGGAACAGTTCCGCTGCTTACTCGCAGAGCAAGTTGTGTGTCGTGATGCTGGCGCTTGCAGTCGCCCGCCACTGGCCGGATGTCTGCTCCAACGCGGTCGATCCCGGCTGGGTTCCTAGCAAAATGGGCGGCGCCAGCGCGACCGATGACCTGGACGAAAGCTTTGTTACACAGGCCTGGCTGGCGGCGGGTGATGATGAATCCAGCCGGGTGACAGGGAAATACTTTTTCCACATGCAGCAACAGCAGCCGGACGCACATGCCCGGGATGTTCAGAGACAGGAAGAACTGCTGGCACTGTGCCGGCAATTGTCGGGCATCCTGATTGCTGGAAGCGTCGGTCCGGGAAAAGCAAGCCTGTGATAGTCGGTGTGGGTATGGAAAGGCAGATGGGGTACAACTCGGGGTTGCCCGCGCAGGTTCGGTATCAGGCCGACAGGACTTGGGCGAAGCGGCTCTGTTTTAACAATTTACCGCCCCCAAAACGGGTAGAGGCGCAGGTATTCCCGCGCCTCATCCTTATCATCACTCCGAGTCGAACGGTAAGCCATGCAAAGTAGTCCCAAGCAAAGCTACCTCAGACGATCAAAGACCGGATCAGATATACGTTGAAGTATAGCACAGCACGCCCGGGTCAAAGCCGAAGATCGAAATTTCCTTGACGAAAATCCTGCTCAAATCACCTCCACCCCGTTGGCCAGGACGTAAGGCCTGCCGCAGCCCGGTGTGGCGTTGTCGCGCAACCGCCAGACACCGCGGAGGATATCGGAAAGCTCGGGAATAATGGCGAATCCGTGGAACAGGTTGGTTACCGTGTTCTCGGTCGCGGTGAGGCGCGCGCCGCGATAGCCGTACTGGAAGACACCGAAATGCGGCCGCGTGAGTTTCGGGTCGGGCCGGTTCGTCCCGCCGGAGATGTCGTTCTGGCCGACCGTCGCATTGTCGACATGGCCCAGGTAAATCCCGTGCACCTCGGTGGTCGTCGCCAGCGGCGTCAGCGCGATGACATTGCCCTCGATCCGCACGCGAGCCACGGTGTTGCCGGGCCGCTGTTCGTGCCAGCTCGGCGGCAGCGCGTCGTTCTCCGTGCTGGCCGCGACGCGAATCGCGTCGTTGGCGCCGTCGATACGGTTGCCGAGGATATGGGTGTCCTGCACCTCGGCGCCCGCTACCACGATGCCCTGCGCCAGGGTGGCTGCCCGGGCGATCGCGAAGCGCGAGGCGGGAAGTATTTCCGTGGCGCGGCCGCCAATTCTTGCCTCGCCGCCGGGGTGGCGAATCGCCTGGTCGATGATGTTGGTGATGTGCTGGCGCAACTCCATCGGCCGCACCACGCGGTTGCGCCGGTTGCGTTCGATGGCGGCGTTCAGCTGGCGCAGTATGGGCGGGTCGGTGCGCAGTGCCACCTCCACACGGTTCGTGGACAGGGTGCCCGGGACCTTGCTGGAGAACAGCCCGTCCAGGGGGACGGCGCGTCCGCCGAGGTTGACGTTACCCGGGAAGCGCCGGGCGCCGGGGAAGTCCAGCACCGACTGGCGCATTCTCGCCACCAATACCGGGTCCGCGAGTATCCGTCGGCGGACGATATCGCCGTTGATGTTTTCCGGGGCAATGACGTTGTTCTCGATAACCGAGCGACGGGCGCCGATCACCTGGATACCGATCTGGTTCTGCCCAACCTTCAGCATACAGTCCCGGATCAGCACAGCGGCCGCGGGATGCCGCGCCCGTGCCGCGCTGTTGAGTGTGGAGATGCACGCGGTCATCCTGTCCAGCCCGGCCCGGCAGCGGGCGCGCACGCGCTCGATGGAGACGTCGCCGCAATCGATCATGGTCAGCGCCCCCAGGCGGCCATCCTGGCGGAACCTGTCCTGGCTGCCAGTCGGCCCGCCGCCTACCGATAGGTTGGTCACGCGCACCGAAGCGCAGTTCCGGAACAGTAGCGCCGGTTCGGTCTCTGCAACGCCGATCACCGTCTGCGGGCCGGTTCCCTCGACGATGATATGCCCCAGCCCCTCGAACCGGACCGCCTCGGCCAGCGAGAAATTCCCCGCGCGCAGGCAGATGCGCGCACTCTGGTCGGGCTGCAGTCCGGCGACGACGTCGACCAGTTCCTGCGCGCTGCGGACCACGAATGTGCACAGGCCCGACGATGTGCGGCGGCAGAGTATATTCAGGGCATCCTGCACGGTCTCGGCGCCCATCTGGCAATGGCTGTCGTCGAACTCGACATCCTCGGCGTGCAGGCAGGCCAGCGTCGGGAACTCCGCCCTCAGGTCGGTGACGTCGGCGAGGCCTCCGCCCTGGATGGTTGCCAGCGCCAGGGCGGCGCGGCGGAAACCCCAGCCCATGGGCGGCACCGGCTCGGTGGGATCATCCATCGGGTACTGCGGCCAGACGATGTCGCCGGTTGCCGCGCGCGCCTCGAACACCCAGTAATCGCCGGTGCGGTAGTTGCCGTTGACGAACGACACTTCGATCCCCCGCTCCAGTTCCACCGGCGTGAGGCTAAGCGTCCGGCCCTGGGGTACGTTGCCGGTCTGGTCCCAGCGGCGCACGCGCGGGCGGACCATCTGGGTGAAATCGCCGATCGAACTGCTGAAGGTCACCACCTCGTCGGTCAACGTGATCCGGCGCAGGTCGCCGCTGCGGGCATTGTAGGTGTCCGCGGCGTCGTAGACCTCGACCCAGTCGCCGGTCTTGAAACCCAGGGCCTCGTCGTCGATGGCGCCCTGCAGGATGAAGTCGCCGTCCGTATTGCGGGCGAGCACGGCCTCGACCGAGCCGTTCTCGCGCGACCAGACGAAGCGGCTTTGCGCGCGGGTACCGCCGCTGATGATTTCGACGCGGTACAGCTGGTTTTCCTGGCTGAGGTAACCCGCCTCCGGCGGGATCTTGCAGTCGCTGTCGTCGGGCAGGATGCCCGCTGCCAGCGTGCGCGCGGACATTCTCCCGGTAGAGGGTGCCCAGCCGGGCAATTCGGGTACGTATCCGCAGCGGGCGGCGTCGATCATGGCCTCGCGCTCGGCAGCCGTGAGGTTGATCGCGTCGACGCCGACGCGCCAGGCGGCCTTGATCCGGGTGGCGGTGTCGACGCCCGAGAGCGCCGGGTCGAGCAGGCGAGGATCCTCGAGGCCGGTAACGTGGCCGCGGGTCGCCTCGAGGTAGACGATCACGTCGGTCCCGTCGCCGCCGGCGTCGGACAGCGGGGCGACCGCCACGTCGCCGCCCTGGCTTTCGTAGCTTACTCGCTCGTCGTTCTGTACCAGCGCGCCGTCGAGGTAGTAGCGCCCCGCGCCTATCTGGAAGCCGCCCGTGCCGGGAGCGATGAGGAAGCCGTTGCCACCCTTGGGCGTACCGGTCGGGCCGATGACGTCGGCCAGCGCGGTTTCCGAGCGCGCCAGCGTAATCTCGACCTGCTCGTTCCAGTCGGCATCGGTGTGCAGGCGGCCCTGCTGCATCAGTACGCCGGAATAGTGGCGTACAGCGGCATTGGTGGCCGTCCAGCGTGAGAAATCGCCTTTCATGGGGTGATCCTCCTCATGGCGTGGCTGTTATGTTTCATGAAATTGCCCCGCGGCGTGGCCGAAGCGCAGGAAATCGTCGATCGAGCGGCGGATGTTGTCACTGCGGGCCCGGTGCGCCGCCCGGTTGTAGGCGCCGATCTCGCCGCCGTCCTCGGCGCCGCGCAGGATGGCCTCGTCGGTGCCGCGGCCCGGCAGCATGTAGTCCGGTGCGGTGTAGCGCGTGCTCTGGAATACCGGCTCCGGTTCCTGTACGCAGCGGTAGAGCCGCGGCGCGAGGCTGCCCGGCGGCACGTAGGAGAAGCGCAGGCAGCCGATCTGGCGGTAATCCGCCTGTACCGCGGGGATGCCGCGGCCGAAGAACAGCGTGTCCGATGTGGCCAGCCGTTCATCGCTTTCGATGGCGACGCCGAAGCCCTCGGGAGCGGTTCGCGCGCCGCTGGCGAAGGAACCGGTGAGGACCCGGCCGAGGACGGTGCAACGGTCGAAGCCGGCCGTGACCCGTTCCGCACCGGCGGCCGGGCGGAAGGCGATGTCGGCGGGGTCCCCCGCGTCGAGGATGGTCTCGGCGATGCGAACATCCATGTCCTGCGCCACTTCCACCGGCCCGCTGATGCAGCGGTCCATGCGCAGGGCGGCTCCCTCGGTGCGGCAGTCCAGCGTCAGGTCACCGGGGCTTGCCGGGCTGGCGTCGGTGTCCAGCGACAGGCCGGGTACCAGCGTGCAATCGCGCAGGTTGATCTCGCTGCCGCTGCCCAGCATGCGCAGCGCGCCGTTGTGCAGTCGCAGCCCGTTCAGTTCCACCGTGGCGTTGGCGCCGAGGTCGAACTCGAGACCCGCGGCGCCGATGCGGACGGTGGGGAACACGCCGTCCCTGGCGACGATGCGCAGCGTCGCGTCGGCGGGCACGGTGACCTGGCCGTTGGCGCTGTAATGCGAGGTTTGCTCCAGCAGGAAGGTGCCGTCGCCCCCCGCGTTGTTGAGTACGGTGACGAGATTGTTCGACGGCGCGACCACGATGCCGTCCTCGGTCGAGCCGACCGAGGCGAGGCGGGAGTGTTCGCCGCCGCCGATCTCGAGCACCCGGGCGAAGTGGCAGGTGACGCGCACCGGCCCGGAGAGATCCGGGTCGACAACCAGGCGCCCGAGTTCCGGGTCGATCAGGGTCAGGCCGGAAATCCCGCCGGTACGCGTCCAGTCCGGTTCCGGGGCGCCGGGGGCGGCCCGGCTGCCGAGGTGCGCCGCCCGGATGCTGCCGGCGGGCAGGTCGGTGTCGCCGACGCGGACCAGGATTGCCTTGCCGGGGCCGTAGAACACCATGTCTTCCTCGTCCTTCGCGAGGTCTTCTTCGAGTATTTCGCGGGTAATCGGCGCGGGCATGTCCCACTCGATGGCCGGCACCTCGACTCCCGCGTCGATGCCGGCGCGCGCAAACAGGGCGGCGTCGCAACCCAGCGGGTGGAAGCGGAAGTCGCGGCGGCTGCCCACCGGTCGCGCGACGTGCGCGCTGATCGAGTAGGGTCGCAGCCGCCAGGCGTGCAGGCCGATATTGCCCAGCATCCAGCGACCGCCGATCTCGATTCGCCGCACTTCCACGTTGCGCCCGTCGCGCTCGAAGGCCGTGCCGATGCGGGCCATCGCGCCCTTGTTGCGGGTGTCGACGGTGCGCCCCATGTGCGGGTGGGTCAGGCGCATCGACTGCGTGTGCACCAGCCGCTTCCAGTATTCCACCGCGTAAACCGGCCAGCCGCTGCTGTCGGCGGCGGCCTGTTCCAGCGCTCGCAGCGTGCCCTTGCGGCTGCGCAGTTCCAGCGCGTTGGCGACGCGGGCGCGCATGTCGATCCCTTCGGGGATGTCCTCCAGCCCGCGCACGCCCAGCAGGTCGCCGAGGTAGGGGATGACCCAGGGTGCGCAGGTCTCGATGAAGGCGTTGGCGTAAAGCGCGTCCAGCGCCTCGTCGGCGATCTGGCCCTCGCGGGCGACCAGCGACGCCAGCGTGCGCAGCGGGCCGAAATCCTCGATGTCCCGCCCGGTCGATGTCGGGTCCAGCTCGCGCTTGATGCTGCGGCCCTGCTCGGCGTCCTGCAGGCGCAGGAAGGCGGGGAGGAGTTCGAACAGCTCGTCTGTCGTCAGGTTCATTCCACCGCCTCCAGTCGGGTCGCCGCCATATCGATGGTCAGCATCTCGGCGGGCGCCGGGATGGTGCCTTCCAGCGAGGGTTGCGGGCGGGCGGAGCCCAGCCGGTCCTCCAGCGATTTCGCGTTGCCGGTCCGGTAGAACCAGTCGACGTCGACGCCGATCACGCCGTCGACACCCTGCAGGACCGCGATCACCTGCGCCCGGCTGACGCCCTGGCCGAGCTCGCGGGCGTCGAAGCTGAATGCGCTCGCCAGCGCTGCGTTACCCGCGTCGATCACGTCCTCGCTCTGGTAGGCCGGGTCGACGAACAACCGCGCCTCGACCGCGAAGCTGGCGGGCTGGTAGTTGCGCACGGCGACGCTGATATCCGACTCGCCCGCATTCTGCAGTGCGAAAAGCAGGTTGTTCATGTCGGTGCCGCCCTCCGGCAGCAGCACCCCGTCCTCGCCGGCCACGGTGACGAAGATCGGGCGGGCGGCACCGTCGAAGGTCCAGTCGGCGCGGGCCTTGGCGATGCCCGCGAAGGCCCGCGCGTAGTCCTCGTAATCCCGCAGGGAGACGACGCGGCCGAGTGTCAGCACCTTCAGCGGAGCGTTCTTGCGGGCGTCCTCGATCGCCTCGGCGTCCGCGGCAGCCGCTGGCGCGAGCGGGTTGACGACGGATTTCAGGCCGGCGGGCTTGGAGGCCAGCAGCGACAGCTGTCCCGCCTCCAGCATGCCGTCCGACCCCGCGCCCTTGCGGTAGACCGCCTCGACATTGTCCTGGCCGGTGGGTGGGCGCAGGCCTTTGTTTCCGTCGCCGAAGGTAATGCTCGCGGTGTCGTCCTCCGCAATGCGCAGGATGTACACGCGGTCCTCGGGCCCGGCGTCGCGGAAGTCCTCGACCAGCTCCCAGAGCACGCCGTTCACCCGTACTTCGAGGGCGGGCGCCATGCCGGAATCGGACTTCGCCGAGACGTGGGTCAGCGGCTTGCTCTTCAGCGGATAGCTTGCGAAGGGGCGGGTGGCGTCGCCGTCGCCGAGGATTTCGTGCACGGTTTCGCCGTGGGTCGCCTCGGCCACGTTGGCGTTGATGGTGACCGTCTTGCGCAGGTAGCGGTGGGCCGGTTGCGAGCTGAAGGTCAGCACCGAGAAGCCGTCGTTGAGCACGTTTTCGGCGACGGTCAGGATCTCGCTGACGCGGACGCCCACCAGGTCCGCATCTTCCCCGGACAGGGCCACGGTCTTGCCGGGCAGCAGCGAGATTTGCGCGCTCGACAGTTCCACCGCGTCGGCGCCGAGGTCGCCGCTCGCCGCACCCACTTCGTCGGTGATCGGCAATACCGTCAGGGGCAGCAACTGCGGCGCCGCGTAGACCGTGGTCTTGCGTGTCAGGAAGCTGGACGCGCCGATCGTGCTTTCGGGCCCGGAGAGGGTCGCGTCGATCTCCAGCCGCGTGACCTTGGAGGACAGGCCGTAGCCCTCGACCGACATCAGCTCGACCCCGTGGACGAGCGAGTGCCCCTCGTTGATCGCGTCGTGCACCAGCGCGTAGTCGCCGGGCACGATGTCTGGGTACTCCCGGTCCAGGTAGATGAAGACGTGCCCCGCGCCCGGAGTGTCCGTATCGCCCACGTGCGTCTGGGTCTCGGTGATGTTGCCGGGCGAGGGCGCCGTGCCTGCGGCCGGGAACCACGCCACGAGGTCGTCGATCAGCGGCGAGGGCGAGGTGACGGCGTTGTTGCCGAAGCAGCCGGCCTTGACCTTCATCTTCGCAGGCAGTATCGGGTCGTCGGGATCGTAGGTCAGCGAGGTGATTGCGGTCGCCAGCGTGTAGGACGAGACCTTGTTGAGCGCCGTGGCGGTCGACAGCGCCGACACCGACCAGCTCGAGCCCGAGATCGAAGTCTTCAGGGTGGTCGAACTGAGGCTGTACGACGGGTTCCACGCAATCGCAGGCAGGTAGACCTGGAAGCTGTAGCTCGGCGTGCCGGTGGGGACGGCCTTCAGCGTCATCAGCTTTTCGCCGGCTTCGAGTTCGGTGACGCCGTTGATCCTGCGCAGGAAGCCCGCGTCGTCGCCACTGCCGTAGCTGACCGGAATCCTGCCCTGCAGGAACAGCACCGGGTCGCCGGGGGCGACCGGAGGCGTGCCGGCCGCCAGGCGCACGCTGTCACTCTCGCCGTCCAGTTCCTGGGGGTAGCTCATGCGCGGCGTCATCGCGTTCCAGCCGGCGTAGGCCACCAGCGGCTCGACGGTCTCGAAGACCTGCGGAATCTCGCCGTCGCGGGGTATCGAGCGCACCTGCAGGCCCGCCTCGTATTCCAGTACTTCCTCGGGCGCGTTATTCGGCTCGGCGATGAACGCCAGGTGCACGCCGGCCGCCTTCGCCGGCGCCAGCTGGTAGCCGATCAGGCGGGCGTGGGCGCGCAGGCTGGCGCGCTCGGTGGCGGTGCGCAGGTAGGCCTCGTTGGCGGTGCGCTCGCCGTAGAAGGTAATCGTGTCCAGCACGCTGGCCCAGGCATCCAGCAGGCCCAGCGTGATGTCGTCCTGGCCGCGTGCGCGCAGGGTCGACAGGCCGGGGCGGTTGGCGTCGGCGAGCCCGCGGCGCAGGGACTCGTAGAAGGCCGAATGGGTCCCCACGCGGGCGGACAGTTTCGACAGGCCGGGGCGGTTGTGGATTTCCTTCGGCGTCGGTTTGTTCAGCGACCCGCTCATCTGCCGCCCTCCGTTTCTATCGTCAGGGTTCCCAGGTCAGGGTGGTTGGGGCCGTTGGCCAGCACCGGGATCTCCCGCGGGCCGAAGGTCAGCACGCCCTCATCCATGGCGCTGGAGGTGAGGGCGCTGGCGCGCCTGAATGTCTTGACGTGGATATCCTCGACACCGGGCACCAGCATGGCCGCCTCGTAGATGCGGGACAGGTAGATCTCCGAGGCGAAGGTGATGTTGTCCGGGTGGAAGAAGGCGCGTTCGCCATCCTCGCGCAGGCCTGTCGAGAACGCCTCGCGCAGCGCCGCGGCCACATCGTCGGCGAAGTGGTCGGGCAGCACGCAGGCTTTCAGCGCGACCTCCAGCGGTATGTAGATCGGCGCGTCGATGCTCAGGTCGTGCCCCATCATGCGGAAGGGTTCGAGGTAGTCCAGCAGCGCGTTGGCGAAGTCCTCGTCCACGTCCAGCCCGCCGACCCGGTCCACCGACAGGAAGATCGCCGACCAGCTGCCCAGCCAGCGCTTGCGGGCGTGGGCCCGCTGCACGTCGGGATGTTTGTTCAACAGACTCTCGTAGTCCGCGAGGGTCACGGCGCGGCGCTGCTGGTAAAAACTGACCGGCGCGCGCTGCCGCACTTCCGCGATGGTCTCGCGGTTCGCGCCGCCGGCGGCCGGCAGCGGATTGCGCACCTGGGTGACATTGGCGAGCGCCAGGCCGGAAGCGCCGATGTGGGCCAGCGCGTCGGCGCCGATATTTCCCGCGCGGCCGGTGCCGACGCGGTAGTGGGCGAGAAAATTATCCTGCGCCACCGGGGTCCTGCCGTGGGTGCTGGCCCGGCCCCCGTGCCCCTGGCCGAAGCGCAGGGTGACGCGGCCGTCGTGCGCCACTTCGGGCACGAAGACGCGGTCTTCCGGGCCGGCGGAGAGCAGGTCCGGCAGCGGGTCCCACTGCCCGGGCTTGCCGTCGACGACCAGGTGCATGTCCGCTGTCGCGGTCGCGGGGTCCAGGGCGGTGATGCGCGCCGCGGGGATAGTCGGTTCCAGCACCTCGAACGTACCGGCGCTGAAGGTCAGGTCGCGGTGTAACAGGGCCGGTGCAAAGTGATGGGGCCGGTCGAGGCCGGCCAGTGGCTTGAGCTCGTCCGGCGCCCCCGGCGCGGGCGGCAGTTCCGGGTCGGTCAGGTCGGGAGCTTCGCCCAGGTCTTCAGGCTCCGGCAGGGTCATGCCGTGGTCGGCCACGACGATGTTGCCCAGAGCCGCGGCCAGTTCCTCCCCCGGCGGCCGCTGGCCCACGCACAGCTCGAAGGGCAGGGCGTCCTCGGGGCCGAAGGTGATCCGGTGCACTTGCAGCAGGACGCCGGCCGACACTTCTTCCAGGGGGTCGAGTACGGTTTCCGGCTCGGCCAGCAGCCGCACCGCGTGGCGGTGGGCGGGATCGGCGTCGGCGGCGCGTCCGGTGGTGGCGTCGCGCTCTTCCACCAGCACCAGCAGATCGCCCGCGCGCAGGTTCACCACCCGCTCCGGGTCCCGCAGCCAGGCCTCGGTTGAGCCCCTCGCCAGGACCGCGTCCGGGTCTCCCCAGTGGTGCAGGCCGATGCGGTTGTGGGCGTCGGTCAACTCCATCCCGTGCGCCGGTTCGAAGACCATCGCGCCGCGGGCCGCGGCCAGTGGGACCCGGTCGAGCGGCACCACCGGGTCTCCCAGGTCGTTGCTGCGGGTGACGAAGGCCAGGTCGTCGCGGCCCAGGTTGACCGCCGCGGCGTTGACCGTCACCTGCGCCAGCACGCGCGCGCTGACGCCGTTGTGCATCCGGTAGCCGACCAGCCGCGCGTGGCGCGCGGCGGAGCGCCGCAGCTGTGCGGTTTCCAGGCTGTATTCGGTACTGACGCGATCGAGCTTGTAGCTGAGCTGGTCGCCGATGTAGGCCAGCCACTCGACCAGCGCCATCTCGAGGCTCGCCGGGTTGCGCTCGACCATGTCCGGGGTGGTGACCGCCATGCGGTCGAGGATCATCGTGCGGTAGCTCTCGAAATCCCGGGCCAGGTAGTCCAGGCGCGGTTCGCCGGGCGGCTCTTCCAGGTCTTTTGCCGGTTCCTCGCAGTCGAGGTCGGTGTCGCAGTGGACGCGAAAACGGAAGCTGATCTCGCGCAGGATCGGGTCGAAGCCGGGCAGCTCTTCGTCGATACCCAGGGTGTAGGTCGAGAAGTCGCCCACGCGGTTGAGCCGCAGCTCGAGGTCGTCGCCGCTGGGTTGCACCGACTCCACCGCGACGCCGCGGATGCGGTCGCCGCCGCTGATGCTGAAGTCGCCGGGGGTCAACGCCGTCGCCGGCACACCGCCGGCGCCGGGGGTGTCCTTGACGAAGCGCAGGACCAGGCGGGTGCCGTCGGCGGGGTCCACCTCGACCCCGGCGATGCCGTTGAAGGGGGCGGGGGAGGCGGCCAGCGCCTCGCGCCGCTGGTCGAGAAAGGAGCGGGTGCGCTCGGCCATCATGCACCTCCCACGCCGAAGACTTCGGTGCGCTGCTCGTCCTCGCCCACCAGCGAGTAGACCACGGTGATCCGCAGCTCGCCCTCATCGCGGTCGACGGCCAGTTGCTCGAGCACCAGCACGTCGGACAGGTAGCGCTGCACCGAGGAGCGGACCAGGAAATCGGCCGCAGTTTCCAGGGCTTCCGAATTGCTGTCGAACAGCATCTCGGGCACGCCGGAACCGAAATCCGGGCGCATCACCCGCTCGCCCGGCGCGGTGAGCAGCACAGCCTCCAGCAGGTTGCGCACCCGGCGGGCGCGGTCGCTGGTGGTGGCGGTGCGGCCGGAGCCGTCGACGCGGTAGGGCAGATCGAGATAGCTCATCGTTTCACCTCCCTATTGGCCTCTCACCCGAACCTGCTGGGCCACGGCCATCGGCGTGCCCTGGGTGCCCAGCGGCCCGATGGTGATGCCCTGCGACGTGGACAGGAGCGCGGGCTGCCCCTCGATCCGCACACGCGTGGCGGGCGAGGTCCACTGCACCGTGGTGCAGGGCTTGGGGCCGTCCGGCGTGGTGAAAGGGCAGCCGGCGATGGTATAGGTGTGGGCTACCGTGGTGGCGGGTTGCCCCCCCAGCTTGACGCGCAGCGAGGCGGTGACCGGCGTCGCCATGCCGCCGTGGGTGCACATCACCGTCGCGCCCTGGTGCAGGTTGAAGCTCATCACAGCACCTCCAGCGCGCCGGAGTTGACGCTGACCTGGGGGCCGGTCATTTCTATCCGGGCCCCGCCGCTGGTTTCCAGCGTGATGCCGGTGGCGGTGATGGTGATTTTGTTGCCCGCCAGGGTTTCGATGACCACCGGCGCGGCGGGATTGAGTTCGTCCAGCGTCACCGTGGCGGCGGGGGTTTTCAGCAGCTTGGTCAGCGGTACGCTGCCGGGGCTTTCACCCTGGCCCCAGAAGCAGCCGGACCAGATCGGCGCGTCGATGTCGCCGCCCTCGAACTCGACCCAGATCTTCGCGCCGATCGGCGGAATCATGTAGAAGCCCTCGTTGGGCCCCGCGTAGGGTACCGAGGGCATCGCCCAGTTCAGCGTGTTGGAGCCGTAGACGGCGGGCACCTCGACCTGCAGCCGGCCGAGCTGGTTCGGGTCGATATTGTTGACCACGGTGCCGCGGTACTTGCCATACACTTTTGTGGCGGAGTTCTGGGTCATGGCATCACGACCGGCACCGTGGTGCCGACCCCCTCCCGGTTCAGGGTGAAAGACTGTATCCAGCTGCCCGGCGAAATCTTCTGGATCACGCTCTGCACGTAGTAGAGCCCGTCGTGGTCCAGCCCGGCGCCGCGCAGGCCGACCAGTGCGCGCGGCGACAGGATGGACCCGTAGACCCCGGTGTCCAGGTCGCCGGTCACGGTGACGGTGTCCTGGGTGCTGTCGGACTGCGCCTGGGCCTCGCCCATCGCCTGCGCCGCGGTGGGCGCGCCGTTGGTGCGGAACAGGTTGCGGCGGGCGGTGGCCCGGTTGGCGATCGCCGGCTGCGCGGCCAGCGGCACCCGCAGGGGCACGACGGACTGCACCGGCACGGTCTGGCCGCTCTGCCGGTCCTGCACCTGCCCCTGCACATCCGCCGCTTCGGACTCGGCGTTCTCGAAGCTCAGGTTCTGCACATTGGTTTCCGGACCCATGTCGGTGGTTATGGCCGCCTGCGGAATCCCCAGCCGCGGCAGCGGGCCCCAGTAGGCGGTGGAGGTGAGCGGCGCCGGGCCGGGAATCAGGGTAAAGATCGCGTCGTGGGCCTCGGCCAGTTCGCTGAGGTAGGCGTAGTCGGTGGCGCGCTGCATCGGCACCCGGTCCAGCGGGTTGGGCCGCTCCGCCGTCACCGGCGGTATGGTCATCGGCACGATGCCGTACTGCGCGTATTTGAGGATGATCAGCGCGGCGATTTCGCCGGGCCCCTGGGCCGGGTGCTGCGCCTCGATCTCCTCGCGGTCCATCAGGAAGGTGAGGTCCTTGCCGCGCACGTGCAGTTTTGCCGGGCCCTCGCCCTCGGAGGGCTTGAACTCGGCCTGCTCGATGATGCCGTCCATCAGCACCTGGGGCCGGATACCCAGCGTCGCGGTGATCACCACCCGCGAGCCCGCCTTGAGCCCAGGCTCGGCCATGATCGGGAACAGGCCGGCGATCTCCCCGGCGCGCACCGCCTCGAACACCAGTTCGAAGCCGGAGCGCTCGCGGTCGGACACGGCGATCTCGGCCGAGACGAAGTGCTCCATGACATGCAAGCCGGCGGGGCGCGGAACGCCGCGGCCGATGAGCAGTGTCAGGTGTGCGCCGAGCAGCTGTTCCAGCATCGCCTCACTCCGGTTTGATCTGGTTCAGCGCCAGGCGCCGGCCGACCGGCTCGGTCAGCGCGGTGTGGTCGGCGCCGGGGTTGGCGTCCGCCACCCGCCAGAACTGCCGCGGTTCGCCGTAGGCGCGCTCGGCGAGCAGGTCGAGCCGGTCGCCCGGCTGCACCCTGATACTGGCCACCGCCGCCTCGGGCGGCCGGATGATGCGGCGCGCGACATAGCTGATCCGGCGTCCCGCCGGGTCGACGAACTCCTTGACCGGCAGTTTTGCGTAGCGGCTGTCCTTGTCGAACATCGGAAATCTCCTCTACAGAATGTTCACGTCGGAACCCAGTACGGCGCCCAGGCTGTTGGCCTTGCCGATGACCGACATCGCCTCTTTCACCACCTGGTGGGCGAGGAACATCGCGTAACCGGGGTGGCTCATGCGCAGGTCCGAGTAACTGAGTACGGCGAGGTCCATCGCCACCTTGGCGCGGATCGGGTTGAGGTTGGTGTCGTAGGCCTCCTCGGTGATGTTCAGGCTCGACAGCTTTACCGGCAGGATGCGCTGTCGGCCCCATATGAAAACCGTGAACGGGCTCTTCATCGGCAGTATTTCGATGGTGCCGATGTTCATCAGGACCGAGTTGGCGATGACCGTGGCGGACTGCGGGTAGAGCAGGGTTTCCAGCGTCGCCAGCTGCGGGTGCAGGCCGTTTGCCACCGCCACGGCGTCGCTGGACTCCAGGTCGTCGGCGGCGTCGAACATCGCCTCCACCTTGATCGTCTCGGTCGGCGCGCCGGCCAGCCGGAAAGTCTCGGCGCCGCCCTCGCCTTCGGCGGAGCGCGCTTCGACCGTGCGCGACAGGCTCTCCGGATTGAACTGGAACGGGATCACGGCGGGCACCGGCACCGGCGGGCGGAAGGCGACGATGGCGCCTTTCAGGAATCGGGGGGAGCGGGAGTAGCCGGTCATGGGAATACCCTGTTCATGTCGGTGGTCAGTGCCGTTTCGGCCTCGGTGAATTTTGCGGCGGCGTAGGTTTTCATCGCCTCGTAGTCGCGCCACTGGCCGTCGGACGACGTGTAGTAGAGGTCGAAGCGCGGCCCGCTGCCGCCGAGCGGGACGGCGCCGCGCCAGATGGTGTCGCGGTAGTAGCCCAGGATCGCGCTCTTGATGGTGGCGCCGTCGGCGTTCGAGGCGATGTTGTCGGCAATCGGCTGGTCGACTTCCTCGGCCAGCTTGCTGTGCCACTCCGGGCTCGCCCATTGCAGCCGCTCGCCGCGCGCTTTGCTGCCGCCATCGACCACGCCGGCGTCCAGCCCGCCCGCGTGTGCCTGCAGCACGATGATCTCGTCGCCCGGCTGCGGACCGCCCGCGGGGTAATACTGCTGGCGCTGCTCCGGCGTCATCGCAGACAGCGCGATACCGCTGTCGGCGTGCGCCTTCGAGTAGTAGGGCACCTTGCGGCCGAGCTGGCTGAGGTCGGCTGTCGGCTTGAAGACCAGGTGCGAGGTGGGGGTGCGCACCTCGTGCTGGAATTTCAGCAGTTTGGCCAGGCCCGCCAGTGCGTCGGTTTCGCCGTCGGTGCCGAGCCTCGCGGCGGTGGCGGAGATCACCGAGGCCGCGCGGCTGGAGGGGATCCACTCGTGGTTGCCGGGGTCGGCCGCGCGGACGCTGTCCGCCAGGCGCGTGCGGTTCTTCGCCGCGCGCTTGCTGCTGCCCAGGAAATAGCTCAACGGCTTGTCCTGGCCTGCGCCCGAGCCGGCGGTATTCTCCGCGTCGTCGTCGTAGTATTTGCCAAAATTGCCGGCGATGATCGTGCCGATATTGGGCACCAGGCTGTTCTTGTAGTAATTGCCGGTGACCGCCGTGAAGGCCCAGTCGTGCTCGAGGTAGTTGGCAAGGGCGTTGCCGGCGACCTCGCGGATGACCGATGACACCGCGCTGGCCGCGCCGCCACCGCCGCGCCCCTCCAGCATCGCGACGATCATTGCCTGCGAGTTGGCCGGCGCATTCAGGGCCTGGGTCAGGTGCGAGGCGAGAAAGCCGTCCATCTCGGTGGAACTGCCGTCAGCCCCGAGTCGCCCCGGGTGAGCGGCGTTGACGATGCCGTACACCCCGGTGCGGAAATCGCTGTCGTAGACCGTGCGCAACACCCCGCCGGAAGCGGCCGGGCGCTGCCAGGTGCCGGGAATCGCCGCGTCGGCGGCGATCATGCCCCGCGCCTGCGTCCATTCCACGGTGGAGTACAGCCGCGTGTCCAGCCGGTTGAGCACGGTGGTGCGCAGGCGGTTCTGCAGGTCGCCGTCCAGGCGGGCGAGGTCGTCGGCGAAATGCGCGTTGAGATCGACGTCGCCTGAAATCCCGAAGAATTCGAGGATTTCTTCCAGCGCGCGTTTGGTCTGCTCGCCCTCGGCCTGTGTTGCCTGTTGCTCGTCCGCGGCGGTCGCCGGGTCGGCATTGATCGCGTCCTCGGTGGCTTCCGCGGAGCGGTCCAGCTGCGACTCCTCTTCCCTGGCGCGGGCTACCAGGCCCTCCAGCTCGGTCTTCTTGTTGGTCTTGACCACGCCGCGCCAGTTGCGCTCGGTGGCCAGTTGCTCGAAGGGCGCGCCGCTGCGGGCGTCCAGCCAGGCCAGCAGCGGTTGCGGCGTCGAGCGGATTATCGGCACCACGGTTTCGCCCTGGTCCTCGATGCTCAGCGTATGGCTCTCGCCACCGCCGCGCACGCTGATGGGCGCCATGATCTGCCCGCCCCCGGCGCCGGCCGCGGCATCCTCACCGGCAGTAGCGCCGGTGCCGCGCCCCCCGGTAAAGGCCGACAGCACCCGGTTGACGAGGTTGACGATGGCGTCCTCGATGCGCTGCCGGACGTTGTTGATGATTTCCCTGACCTTGTTGGCGACGTTGCCCAGCCCGAGCAGGCGCGCCAGCAGGTCGATGGCGATGGGCAGCAGGCGCGCGAGGATGTTCTCCACGCCCTGCATCGCCGGCTCCAGCACGCCGGTGGCGATCTCGAACATGGTGCCGACGATCCTCTGCACCACCTCGATGATCCGCATCAGCTGGTTCTTCAGGAACATCATGAAGTTCCAGATCGTCATCACCAGCTTGACCAGCGCGCCGACCGGACTGAACAGCCCCGCCAGCCAGGTGATGGCCGCCATGATGACCCGCTCCAGCAGGAAGGTCTTGATCGCGTCCAGCACCATGTCCTTGAGATTGCCGAGGTCGGCCACCAGCCGTTCCCACAGCGCGCTGAAGCCGCCGGTGACCAGCTCGACCACGTAGCCCATGAAGAACTCGATGCGCTCCACCGCCTCTTCGCCGAGGACCCGGACGGCGACGCGGCGGATCATGTCCACGGTCAGGCCCAGAATCTGTCGGGCCAGGTCCAGCACGCCCATCAGGTCGAAGCGCTCGGGAATCTGGATGTCGCCGCCCAGCGCGCCGGTCAGCCAGGCGATGATGCCCTGCTGCAGGTGGGTCAGCAGGTTCGAGCCGAACTTGCGCACGCCGCCGACAAAGGCTTCCACCAGGTTGGAGAGGAAGCCGATCGGGTCGTCGACGATGATGCCGAGCGCCTCGATGGCCCGGGAAATCATCTCGTAGAACGCCTCCGGCTGGATGCCGAGCGCCAGCAGGATGGGCTCCAGGATCAGCTTGGCCAGTGCGGCCCAGTCGCCGGTCAGTGCCGCCCGCGCAATTGCCAGCGCTGCGTTAACTGCCGCCTGGCAGGCTGCGAGAATCGCGTCCAGCCCGGCCGCTAGCGCGTCGAGCAGGGCGGAGACCGCGGCCTTGAGTCCCTCGGCCACCGCATTGACCGCCTCGGTGGCGACCTCGACGGCGGAGTCTATAGCCTCGTTGAGCGCGGCGGCGACGGCGGGGAAATGCTCCGCCAGCAGCGCGTTGACCGCCGCCTTCAGGGCGTCGCCCAGCGCCTCGATGGCGGCGATGATGGCGGAGGCGGCGAGGTCGATCAGCGCCAGGGCGGCTTCCTTCACAGCGTCGATGATGGCGCTGACGGCGGCGCGCACGGCGTCGAACACGTCGTTGATGAATTTCGTCAGCTTGTCGAACTGGTCCGCCACCCAGTTCGCGGCGCGCTCCCACCAGCTGAGATCCTCCGCCTCGCGCTCCTGCCGCTGGCGTTCTTCCTCCGCCTCACGCTCGCCGGCGTGGAGTTCGTCCTCGGCTTCGGATTCGGCGCCGGCGAACTGGGTTTCGATCTCGCCCTGGGTGTCCGCGACCTGGGTGTCGATCTCGGCCTGCGCCGCGTCGCGCTGGGTGTCGGCCTCGGTCTCGACATCGGCCACGTGCTGCGCCTGGGCGTCCACTGCGGTCTGCCGCGCGTCCTGCACCTCCTGCCGCCGGGCGCCGACTTCGGTGCGCTGCGCCTCGTCGGCCTCGGTGTTGAGGCGATCCCGTTCCGCCTCGGTCTCGGCCACCTTGGCGTCGCGCTCGGTATCGCGGGTCCCGATGGCGGTGCCGACTTCCGCCGTGGCCTCTTCCATGCTGGCGGCCATGCTGTCGTTGTGGTGCGCATCGAACAGCGCCACCACCTGGGTATCCAGCTCCTTGTCGCGGAATTCGGCGGCGCCCTCGACGGGGCCTTCGGCCCGCTCGATCGGCGGTACCTCGCGGGCCTGCAACTGGAATTCCTCGCGCACCGCCTGCAGCTCGACCTGTTCCGGCCCGGGCCCGTCGAGTACCGCCTGCGTCGCCTGCCGCCGGCTGCCGGTGGCCTCCTCGCGGGCGGCCTGGTCCTGGTCCTCGACGCGCTGCGGATCGGTGGCGCCCTCCAGGGGAACCTCGGGGCGCTCACCGGCCGAGGTCTCCACCTCGTTGTCGCCGGTCCTGACGTTGTTGAAGGCGCGGCCCAGTCCCGTGGCGTCGCCTTCGGTGAACCAGCTCGACACCAGAGAATTGCCGCTGGGGTTGAGGTTGGCGGTTCCCGGGTCGGGGGTGGGATCGACGGCGGGCTCCGGCGGCGGCGCCGGCTGGCCGTCCTCGAGTTGCGTCTCCTGCGCCTCCGGCGTGAGCACCGGCGCCGGCGCGGCGAGATCGTCGGTGCCGGACATCGCGGCCTCGACGATGGGCAGCCCGGCCTCGAATTCCGCCTGGTCCTCGGCGGCCATTTCGCCGATTTCACCTTCCAGCTGGTCGTGGTGCAGCGCCTTGACCGATGGCGGGGCGTCCTTGAAGGCCTGCATCAGCTGGTCGGCATCCTCGGCCCCGGCCAGCGCGGCCTCCGCCCCGGCGGTATCGGCCTCCTCGACCTCGATCTCGGGCATGGGCGCGGGTTCGAACGTGGGAGCCGGTTCGTCCGGGATGGGCTCGCCGAGGTCGACGGCGGGCAGGGCACCCTCACCGGAGGGCCCTGAGGTCTGCGCCTGAGCTGCGTCGGTGGCGCCGGCATCGCCGTCCGCGGCGGGTGCGGGCTGGGCGTTTTCCGCGGTGGCCTGGTGGAAGTCCTGCGTCGCTTCGCGGTCGCTGCCCGCGTCGAGTTGCACGCCCTCCAGTTCCGAGGCCTGGCGGAAGGCGACGGCGCCCGGGTGGAGGCTTTGTGCCAGCTTCGGTACGGGGCGGTCCATGGCGACCCGCGCCTCCGCCTGCAGCGCTTCGGCCTCGGCGGCATTCCCGGGGTCGCGGGGGCCGGCAGCGCGCTGCTGCAGGATGTGGGCGACCTCGTGGGCGACCAGCGGCTTATCCGCATTGGCGGGCAGCAGGACAGCGTCGCCGCACACCGCGGCCTCGGCGCCTTCCGCCTCCAGCGCAGCGTCGACCTGCGCTCCCCGGTAGACGCGGACAGCGGTCAGGTCCGCGGCGAACTGCGCTTCCAGTTCCTGGCGGTAGGGCAGGGGCTGCGCTTGCAGCGAGGCCAGCTGCAGGCGGTCGGCGGGCACGTGGGTCTCAGCGCCGGCATCGCTGTTGGCCGGTTGGTTGACGCGCACCTTCCAGCGCTTTTTCGCCGCTGGCGTCGCCTCCTTCGCCGGCGCATCGCTGCGGGGGGCCTTGTTCAGCCCGGCACTCATCGCCACAGCTCCGCAAAAAGCGCGCGCGCCAGGTCGCGCCCGATACCCTCGGGCGTCTGCGAGACCACCTGCAATTGCCCCAGGTCGATTGCCTCGACATCCTCGCGGGTCCTGCCGGGGGGCAGGCCCTCGCGGGTAAGCAGCGCGGACAGGGTATCCTCGAATGCCCTGGCGGTGCGGCGCCCCTCGTCCTCGCTCATGCCTTCCAGCTTGAGGGTGTCGATTTCGATGACGCCGCTCATCCGAGCGCCCTCAGCTGTCCCTCAGGCAGGGGCTTGCCCAGTTTGCCGATCTCCTGGCGCGCGGCCCTGCCGATGTGGCGCATGCCCACCGCACACCCCTCTCCCGCTGCGAGAAAGGCGGCGGATATGGCGATGGAGCGAATGTGGCCGCCGGCCAGCGCGAGCTTCGACAATGCGCTGTAATCGAGTGACTCGGTCGGTGTCTCCGGGGGGAAGACCACCTGCCAGATGCGCGCGCGCAGCGCGGTATCGGGAAAGGGGAAGTCGATGGCGAAGCGGAAGCGGCGCAGGAAGGCCTCGTCCACGCTGCCCTTGAGGTTGGTGGTGACGATGGCGCAGCCGGAATAGGCCTCCAGCCGCTGCAGCAGGTAGGCGGTCTCGGTGTTGGCGTGGCGGTCGAGACTGTCGCGCACCTCTGATGTCCGCTTGCCGAACAGGGCCTCGCCCTCGTCGAACAGCAGCACCACTCCGGAGTCCTCGGCGGCGTCGAAGATGCGCGCCATGTTCTTCTCGGTCTCGCCGATGTATTTCGAAACAATGGCGGAGAGGTCGACGCGGTAGAGGTCGGCGGCCTCGCCCCCCGGGCCCAGGGCGGCGGCGACGATCTCGGCCGCCATGGTCTTGCCGGTGCCCGAAGGCCCGGAGAACAGCGCGGCCAGTCCGAGCCCGCGCGCGGACCTGGCGCGAAAGCCCCAGTCGTCGAGCACCTGCGACCGGTGTCGCTGGAAGGCAGCGAGCTGGCGCAACTGGTTCATTTGCGCCTCCGGCAACACCAGGTCGTCCCAGCCCGCCTGCGGCTCGATGCGCTGCGCCAGTCCCTCCAGGCTGCGCGCCGCCCGGGCGCGGGCGGTGGCCCAGAGACTGGGGGAGAGGTGCAGCTCGTGGGTGGCGGCGGCGTCGCGCTCCGCGGTGGCGGTCAGGCGCAGGCCGGTGCCCGCGCGGTTTGCACTGTTGATGGCTGGCTGGAACTCGGCGACCGGGCGGCGGGTGGCGGGGGTGTCGAGGCCCCAGACCAGCAGCGGCCCGGTGACCAGGTCGGCGAGTATGTCGGCGGCGGGGCCGGATTTCAGGACCAGTCCCGACTTGAGCAGCACCAGGTCGCGGTTGAGCATGGCGGCGAGGCGCGCCGGCGGTACATCCAGTGTGTCGGGATCGAGCGCGAAGGCGCGCAGCCCCAGCCAGGCGAGGGCGCCGGTCGCCAGGCGTTCCGCCAGCAGCCGGTCGCCCAGGCGCATGTGGATCAGCGGCAGGTTGGCTTTCTCGCGCGCGGCGACCAGCGCCGCGGCCAGCCGGTCACGCTCGGCTTCCGGGACGTTTTCGGCGTCGTGCAGGGCGGTCAGCGCGAGGGCCAGCGACTCGCCGGGCTGCGGTGCGCCGTGCAGCATGTGCGCCAGCCCGCCATCAATCGCCAGCAGGCGTTGCGAGAGTCCCGGGCCGGGCAGCGTCTCGACCAGCGCCGCCTGGGTCAGCAGCCCCTGCGGCGCCAGCGTCTCCAGGGCGCCGGGCCCCAGCACGTGCGCAACCAGCCCCGGGGTGGCGCGGCCCTGCAGCGCGAGGGGATGCGCCGCGAGCGCGGCCGCGGCTGCGGCGCCCAGCTCCGGCGCCGCAGCCAGCAGGAAGGTGTCGCGAGCGCGCCCGCGCAGGTTGAAGCGCAGGAACACTTCGGCCAGGCCTACGGGGCCGACGGCAGTGAGTTGCTCCAGCCCGGCATCGAGGTCGGGGGCGACGCCCTCCTGCGCGCCGAGCAGCCAGGCAACGCGCCCGGCCGCCAGCTCCAGCGCCTTTGCCTGCAGCGCCTCCACCTGGATGTGGCCCGCGCCGGTCATGGGTCGAGGTCCGCCACCGGGCCGTCGAAGCCACCCGGTCCCAGGGTGAGTGCGCTGGCCGCGCCGCCGATCTCGACGCGGACCAGGTAGTTGTCGGCGGGCGCGCCGGCGATATCCGCCACCACCTGCGTCCCCTCCGCGGTGCGCGGCCGGCAGCGCACGGAGAAGGGATCGTTGGCGCCGCCGGGGAGCGGGTTGAACAGCAGCGCCGCGACCTGGTCCTGGCCCACCGGATGCGCCAGTGTCGCGGTGACCGTGCCGGAAAAGCGGCCCGACGCCACCGCCCCGTTGACCACGTGGCCGGCAAGTTGCGGCGTGATCACCAGCGGCATGGCGTTGGACATTTCCCACAGCCGGTCGGCGCCGCCGCCCTCGGGGGTGAACAGGTGCTCGATCTGCAGTAGCGACAGGCCCGCGCGCAGGTCCGCGGGCAATTGCACGTCGACGCGCAGGTTGCTGGCGTTGGCCGGTACCACGGCAAGAATGCGGTCGCCCAGTCGCAGGCGCATCAGCTGCGCGGCCAGCGCGGTGCCCTCGATGGCTATCCAGTCGCCCGGCTCGATCGCCGCCACCAGGTCGCGGGCGGTGCCCGCGCCATCGGGGAGGCGTGAAATGCGGGTGATCGTCGGGCTGCGCAGTTGTGCGGTGCGCCCGCCGAGGGTGAGTACGGGCAGCGCCGAGCGCACCGGCGTCCGGCTCTCGATGAGTACGCAGGACACCTGGTAGAGCGCCGAGGCGCGCAGCGGGGCGGAAAACGCGGACCAGAGGTTGGAGAGGCCCTCGAGCTGCATCGGGTGGTCGTTGTCCGGCACCGCTGGCGTGATGCGTATCTGCTCGAACTGGTCGGCGAGGTCCGAGGCCAGGATCGACTGCAGTGCGGCGGGCAGCAGGCTGGCGTCCACCGGGGGCGTTACCCCGCCCAGTGCCGACCGGATCGCGGCGCGGGTCAGCACCGGGGTCTCGTGCAGGATCTGCATGCCGTAACCGAGCAGGATCTCCGCGTTCAACGGCTCGGCCCCCGTCGCGCTGAGCACGTAGTGCAGGTCCAGGGCGAGGAAGGGGCTGTCGACACGGTTGCCCTGGGTGTTGCGCGCCGGCAGCCGTGCGGCCGACCAGGCGGCATTGCGGGTGGCGTGCCACATGTAGATGTTGAGGCGGTTGGTCTGGGTCTCTTCGCCGGTGACCTCGTCGAGCGGCAGGGCGGTGATGTCGATCGGGCCCATGGTGTCGAGGTTGGCGTTTGCCATGCCATCGTTGAGCAGGTCCATCAGGACCGCGGTGACAGAGGCGAGGGCGAGCGCGTTGGACATCGCTTATTTCTTCTTCCAGCCGAGGTAGTCGGTCAGGCCGCTGGCTTGCCTGGCGCGCGCTGCGGGTGCTGCGCGGCGCGGCGGTTGCGGGCGTACTGCCTGGGTGGGCGCCGGGGAGGGCGCAGGCGGCGCGGGACGCGTCACCTCGATGCGACCGATGCGGATGACGGGTGAGTCGGGTATCGCCGCGGGTGCTTCATCCCGGGCTGCTTCGCTGGCTGTGGACTCGGGTTCGCGGCGCGGTGCCGCGGCCGGTTCCGGCGCGTCGCGCCTGGTTTCTATGATGCGCTCGGTGGTCGTCCCGGTGATGGCCGGCGGTTCGGCGGGTTGCGATGGAGCCCTTGTTGCCGTATCCGGTTCCGGTCGGCGTTTCGTCTGCCCGCTCACCGGTGAAACGGGAGCCGGTGTTTCCGGAGCCTGGTTTTCATCGGGTATCGCCTGCACCCGGCGCCTGGCGCGAATCGGCGGCGCGGGTGTGTCGGCGGCTGCGTCGTGTTGCGACAGCACAGCCGGCTCGGGGGCGGGCTGCGCCGGGGGGGTATCGGAACCGCGTTGCCGGCCCCCCGCCGGCGCGTCCTGCATGGCGGGCCCCGGGCGCGACCGCGCGGGTCGGTCGGGAGCGGGGGCCGGGCGCGGGGCGCTCGCCATGTGTTCGCTCTCCTGCTCCAGCGGCCCCTCGTCGCTCCTGCCCTGTGCAGAGTCCTCGAACCGCGACAGCGGGCGCGGGCGGATGGCGGGCTGCGAATTGCTTGCGAAGCGCGCGGCGAGGCTGTCGAAAAGTCCGCTCATTCGCCGATCTCCGCGAGCCAGATCGCCCGACGCGCCGATGTCATCGACGTCAGCTCCGCCTCGGACCAGCCGAATGCGCGAGCGAGTTGAGCGACCTCCCGCACTACACGGCGCACGGCCTGTTCGAGCCGCGCCCAGGCAAAACCGGCGACGTCGAGCGGCAGCACCTGCACCGAGTTGCAGGCGGCGCATTCGAGTTTCAGTTCTACCTGGAGGCCGGGGTCGGCCTGCAGCAGTGCGGACTGGGCTGCCGCCTCGAACGCGGGCTCGCTCCAGGGCGCGCCCTCGGACAGCGCTTCGCGGGCGAGCACCCCGCCCTGGATATCCTCAAGCCTCGGCAGCCGAAGCGTATAATCCCTGCCGCCGAAGCCGACCTCCAGCCTGCGGTTTGCGGCCGAAGGGGCGGGCAGGCCGAAGTCGTCCGGCATGCTGAACTCGACGCTCTCGCCGCAGGCAGTGCAGGTCATCACTGCCTCCAGCGGCCCGTCGAAGCTCGCGCGCATCCAGTTCCATATGGCCCGGTCTACATCGCCGATCGACAGCCGCGAGGCGTCACCTCCACCCGCCGTGCAGAGCAGCGCCGCCCGCCTGGCGGGTTCTGCCGCCATCCCCTGCAAGTAAATGTCGAGAATGGAAGATCCTGTGGGTCCTTCCATCATCAGCTTGCCGGTTCAAGGAACTCGATCTCGGCAGGTTCGGCTACATCGTAGTCGCGCTCCCAGCCCTCGTTTTCCAGCTTGAGTGACTGTATCGCGACGGCGTTGGCGTTGGCGTCGAGCTCGGGCAGGGCCTGGTACTCCGACACCCAGCAGCGGTAGATCTTGTAGCTGATCGCCAGCTGCCCTGCCTCGTTGTAGAAGTCGAGGATGACATCCTTGCGGAAGTCGGCCAGCGACACCTCGGCCCCGAGGCCTGCGCCGAAGTTCCAGATCTTGTTGGCCCACTGCTCGAACTCGACGTCGTGGGTGACACCGCGCTCCAGGGTGATGCCTTCGAACTTGGTCCGACCCGGGCTCAGGCGCGCGGTCGAGGGATCGCCGCCTTCGCGGTGCTCGACGATCTCGGTGGTGCGCTTCAGCGGGCTGACCTTGGAGATGCCCGCGACGTAGCGGCCGTCCCATTTCAGGCGAAATTTGAAATTCTTGTAGGGATCGAAGCGGTTGGTATTTACGGTGAACTGTGCCATCTGATAGATCCTGTCTGTAGTGTCTTATGCGTTCGGGAACCGCTGCTGGATGCGGATGACGACGAATTCCGCCGGGCGCACCGGGGCGAAGCCGACATAGACGTTCAAGATGCCGAGGTTGATATCCGCCTGGGTGGTGGTCTCGCTGTCGCACTTGACCATGTAGGCGTCGCGCGCCGAGGCGCCCTGGAAGGCTCCCTGCCGGTGCAGCTGGTTCATGAAGCCGCCGACGGTCATGCGGACATTGGCCCAGAGCGGCTCGTCGTTGGGCTCGAACACCACCCACTGCAGCCCGCGCTGCAGCGAATTCTCGATGTAGAGAGCCAGTCGCCGGACGTTGACGTAACGCCACTCCGACGCGCGGGCGTCCGCCCCGTCCAGGGTCCTCGCGCCCCAGACCACCGAGTTGTAGACGGGGAAGGTGCGGATCACGTTGACGCCGCTGGTGTTCAGCGGCCCCTGCTGGCGATCGGTCATCACGTCGACAGGGGTGGCGCCGGATACCCGCGCGCCGGTGCCGGCCGGGGCTTTCCACACGCCGCGGGTGCCGTCCGTGCGGGCGTACAGGCCGGCGGCGATGCCGCTGGCGCCCGTGACGCGCGGGATCAGCGGGTTCAAAGGGTCGGGGCCGCTGACACGCGGGTAGTAGAGCGCCGCGTTGGGTCCCGCCGCGGCGCCCAGCTCGCCCAGCCAGGTCTGGATGTTGCTGCGGTCGATACTGTCTGGCGAGTCGACAATCAGGAATGCGAAGTTGTTGCGGCAGTAGGTATAGGCCTCCTGGTAGATCGCCGCCGAATTCGCGCGGGTCGGTATGTTGGCCGCGCCGGGCAGGCACATCAGGTTGAAGACTTCCGGCACTATGCCGTTGAGCGCGTAGATTCCGCTGGCGTTCGCCTCCGCGCCGCGGATGGCGTTCGATGCCGCCGCGTCCCAGCCGGCGTCGCCCTCCATGGTGCCATCGCTGCCGCTGGCCAGGGCGGTAAAGTCCGCCGCCGTGCCCTCCAGCAGGGCGTCGAGGTCGGTTGCGTCGGCTCCGCCTACCTGGGTGCGGGTGGGGAGGTTGGCCGCGGCGAGGTCCGCGGTGATGAGTTCGCTGGTCTCGGCCAGCACGTCCTCGACGAAGCGCGCGGTGCCCTGCGTGATGGAGACGTCGATGAACGCCTCTTCGCGCAATACGGTGGTGAGTCCGGCGTCGTATTCGCGCACCAGCAGGGTAAAGCTGGCGCCGGCGCCAGAGTGCGCGATGCCCACGCGGAGCTGGTTGCCCCAGGCGCCGACCGAGCTCGCCGTCATGGTCAGGTCCGAGACGGTTTCGGTAGCGGCCGTGGGTGGGGTGTCGGTGCCGCCGGTGAATTCGTCCAGGTCCGCCGCGCCGGCCGCCTGCAAGGCGGCGAGGTTGGCGGCGTCGCCACCGCCGATCTGCGTGGTGGGCGGCAGGTTCGCCGCGCCGAGGGCCGCGGTCACCAGCGCGCTGCCGGCGTTGACCACGTCGTCGACGAAGGTCGGGCCCGCGTTGATGGAGACGTCGGCGAATACTTCCTCGGTATCGACGGCTGTCAGTCCGGCGTTGTACTGGCGGATCAGCAGGGTGAAGGTGTCAGCTCCGGTGGGAACGATGCCCGCGCGCAGCCGATTGCTGTCAGCGCCGGCGGCCTGGGCGGTGAGGACGAGGTCGCCGCGGGTCAGGTCGGCGGGGGTCGCGGGCGGCCCGGCGGCGATGACGCGCACGATGAACGCCACCGAACCGCCGTTGAGGAAATAGGACCGGACCGCATAGGACGTCTCCGATCCGGTATGCAGGCCACCGAAAATTCGCTCGAATTCGCCGAACGACGTGACTCGGGTCGCTCGGTTCACCGGTCCGCGACCGAACGTGCCGACGAAAGCGGTGTTCGACGTCGCGACGCCCGCGATGGCGCGGTTGCCGCTGGGAATTTCTCGGATGAAGACTCCGGGAGTGTCGAACATGGGGCATACCCTCCTTATTGTCAGGGCCGCGTGTGCGAAGCAACGCGGTAATTAAAATCGGCCGTGTTCCACCGGCGTTTATCGTCCGGTGGACAAGATTTCTTGCGATACCCGGTAAATGCCTCTGCGCGAATGCGGGAGAATCCGGGGCGGAAATGCCAGGTTTTTTTTCAGTTGCTGCAACGAAATGGCAGCCATCATACGAAACGCGTGATGGCTTGTGGCGTTGCAGGCGTGCTTTCCGGCTGTCGTTTTTCGGTGTTCATTGAACGCCTTTCGAAGCGGGAAACAACAGGATTCGAATTCAAAAAACTCGAATATTCGAAAAATGCTCGGTGGTATTTTTTGCCAATGCAATTATTCGCAGTGGCAGTGAAACAGGGGGTTTCTGACATGACTAAGCGCTCCTTGCCGTCAACGTCGCCAGACCGAAAATGGCCGGACCCGATTGCGATACCTAACTTTTATAGCTCAGAATTTTTTTCTTACAAGCAACCGTAAAAAATTTCTTCACGATAAAAATTAGTTTCTATTAATTTGTTTTTTTAAAAATTCGTTTTGGAATTGTTTCCCTAAGATCGATACCTTCTACCGCTGCAACTGGATATGCTTTTTCTCTCGGTAATGTGTGTATCGCGTACATTGAAAACTGGCCGCCTGTGCGCGTGACTCACTGTCACCGCCGGTTTCGAGAGCCAGGTGCCTGCGGGGACGTGATGCCTGCCGGGGGTCAGTGCTTAAGTGAGCATGTATTAATAAATTTTCTGGTCCTGGTGCATCAGGTCCGTCGGAATCGGTCTCGGAGGTCTTCGACGGTGTGATTGCAAGGCGTGGCCTGGAGCCTGGATTCTCCTGCGTGATGCAGGTTGTTGCCCCAGGTTTGCATCCCGGTCCATGGCGGGCACGGGAGTTGTGGTTGACGGCCACGTCCAATCGCGAACACCCCGGGCAGGAGCGTGTTCATCGCAGGATTCCACGCGCAGGTGCGATTGGCCTACACTCATGGCTTGTCCCTGGGTTGCCGGGACCGCCGGGATTCGATGAGAAGCAGGACGCCATGATGAACCGCGAACGAGTCTTCACCTGCAAGTATTTCAGTGCGCTTTGTACCGGGTCCGGTGATGCCCGCGAGGCACCGCCCAAGCAGTACCTGCCGAGGCGACTAATAGTGGGACTATATGCCGCCAGTCTCGCGTGGGCCAGCGCAGGTGCGGTCGCTACCGAGGTCGCGAAAAAGCCGGCCCCGGCCAAAATCGGCGGGTTCGTCCTCAAGGGCGAGGACAGCTATAGCGCGTTCGGGCACTCGGTGCGCGGAGCCGGTGACGTCAACGGTGACGGCATCAGTGACTTGATCCTCGGTGCGCCTGCCGTCCCCTGGGATCGCACTCTCGAGGAAGGTACGGGCAAGAGCTATGTCGTGTTCGGTAGCGCAACCGGATTCCCGACCGCACCGGAAATCTCCGCCCTGGACGGCAGTAACGGTTTCGTTCTCGAGGGAATTGCTGTCGGTGACTCTACCGGCTACTCGGTAGACGGTGCCGGTGATGTCAATGGCGATGGCGTCGATGACCTGATCATCGGCGCATCGTCGACCCCGGTGGGTTCGGGTACGGGCTTTGTCGTTTATGGTAGCCGCCTGGGGTTTCCGGCCCTGGTCAGGCTTTCGTCGCTCAACGGCATCAACGGATTCTTTCTCAGGGGGATTCCCTGGGAACCGGCCGGTGATTCGGTGAGCGGCGCAGGCGACGTCAACGGCGATGGCATCGACGACCTGGTGATCGCCGCACCTGGCGGCCATTCGGGAGCGACGCCAGACCCGCGGCAACAGGATTTCTACGTCGTTTTCGGTTCCGCTGCGGGCTTCCCGCTCCTGTCCTACCTCTCGGCGATAAACGGCAGTAATGGCTTCGGGATCAAGGTTGAGGACGCAAGTATCCTGCAGGCTAACTTGAGGAGTGCGGCGGTCGGCAGTGCAGGCGACGTCAACGGTGACGGGATCGACGACCTGGTCTTCGGCGCTTCCCAGGCGGACCCGGACGGTCGGCTGGATGCCGGCGAGAGCTACGTTGTCTTCGGCAGCACGGCGGGTTTTCCGGTCTCCCTGGATTTTCCGGCCGTGATCGAGCTCGGCCCGCTGCAGCCAGTGTCCGTCCTGGTCTATGGCGATTGCCCGGGTACTGTCTATTTCAGGGCACAGGGCTTGACTGCCAACGGGCCGTACGCGCGTATCGTGTCATCGCTGCGCGGTTCCGCACCGATCACGCTGGGCGCATGCACCGACGTGCAGACTGGACTCGCGACCACGTGGTTGCATGGATCCGATGTCGCCGATGGCTCTGGCTCCGCCCAGTACGGGAAGTCTGGCGTGGAAGTCTGCGGGGGATTCATGCAGGTAATCGACCTGACTACCTGCGAGTTGAGCGAGGTCGTTCCGCTGCTGCCGGAGGCCGCCGCTGCCGGAGAGGCCGCTGCGGAGAGCTAGCGCCGCATTACGCCTGCATACCGTCCTTTGCTGCCGGCGCCGTGCGCTACCCGTCGCCGGGCTCCGGTCAGGCGTCATCGACTCCCAGCCGTTTGATCAACCTCGCCAGGTTGCTCCGATCGATGCCCAGGGCCCTGGCTGCCGCAGCCACGTTGAGCCGGTTGTTGCGCAATGCCTGCTCGATCTGCCGCGCCTGGAAGGCCCGCGTCATTTCGCCCAATGAACCCGTAGTCGCCGTAGCGGACGCCAGGGGTTCGCTGCCTGCAGCTTTACCAGGCTCCGTGATGGCGGGCTCCAGGTCGAGGTGGCCCGCCTCGAGATACACCATGCCCACGGGCGACTGCGCGCGCGAGGCCTTCAACGCCGCCCGGCTCAACACATGCTCCAGTTCCCGCACATTTCCCGGCCAACCGTAACCCATCAACGCACTGCGCGCGTCCTCCGTCAGCACCAGCTTCCTGATATTCAATCGATGCTGGTCCCGCTCCAGGAAGAACTCGGCCAGCTGCAGGATATCCTTTCCCCGCTCCCGCAGCGGCGGAACAGTCACCGGAAACACGCTCAAGCGATGGTATAAATCCGCGCGAAAGCGCCCGGCCTCGACCTCCGCCGCCAGGTTCCGGTTGGTCGCGGCGATCACCCGCACATCCACCCGGGTCGCGTGATCACTGCCCATGCGCTGTATCTCGCCCTCCTGCAATGCCCGCAACAACTTGGCCTGGATCGTGGGCGGCAACTCGCCCACCTCGTCGAGGAACAGCGTGCCGCCGTCGGCGAGCTCGAAGCGCCCGGCCCGCGCCTGGTTCGCGCCGGTGAACGCGCCTTTGGTGTGGCCAAACAATTCTGCCTCCGCCAGGTTCTCCGGCAGCGCGGCGCAGTTCAGCTGGATCAGTGGCTGCTCCAGTCGGTCGGACTTCAGGTGCAGCCGCCGCGCAATCAGCTCCTTGCCGACGCCGGTTTCGCCCTGGATCAGTACCGCCAGCGGCGTGGGGGCGACCACGTCCACGTCGCCCAGCAGGCGCTGGATTACCGCGCTGCTGCCGATCACTTCGGTGGCGGCCAGTTCCCGGTTCATCTCGGCGGTCACCTGGTGGCCGTGGCGCAGTTTCTGCTGCAACTTCTCGATGCGTTCCGCGGCGGTGATTACCGCTCGCGTCAGGGTGATTGCGAGTTCCTGCTGCCGTGGTTCGACCGCATCAAACTGGCCCGGGCGCATCGCGTCGAAGGTGATAACGCCCCAGGGCTGGTCGTCGATGTACATGGATACACCCATGCAGTCGTGCACCTGCACACCCGCGTCTGTGCTGTGGACCAGTCCGTCGTAGGGGTCTGGCAGCGGCGAATCCGCGTCGAAGCGCACCGGCTGGCGGCTGTCGAGAATCGCGCCCAGGCGCGGGTGCTGGCTGACCTGGAAGCGGCGGCCGCGCATCTCCGGGCGCAGGCCGAGAAAGGCGACGGGGCGGAGCTGGTCGCCCTCCAGTTGCAGCAGGCCGATGGCATCGCTGGGAATCGATTGCCGGATCGCCTCCAGCAAACGCTGGTAGCGCACCTCGGCGGGGAGGTCGCGGCTGAGGTCTTCGATGACCGGGATGTAGTGAATGAGGTCCATAGGTCATTTTTACCACAAAGAGGTCACTATGACATCAATATAATTCGGGTCATTTTGACTTCACTACGTAAAAAATATAATTAAAACATGGGGATAGTTATTGGCACGCCATTTGATAGATAGCGGTAGGTATCCATCAACAAAGGCAGTCAGTCATGCTCGAACAAGCCCAGGTCGAAATCATCAAAGCCACCGCCCCGGTTGTCGGCGCCCATGCGCGCGAGATCACCGAGCACTTCTACCCGCTCATGTTCGAGCGCTACCCCGAGGTCAAGGCTTACTTCAACCAGGCTCACCAGGAGAAGGGCACCCAGCGCCAGGCGCTGGCCAACGCGGTGGTCGCCTACGCCACGAATATCGAGAACCTGCAGGTGCTGGGTAACGCGGTCAACCTGATTGCCCACAAGCACTGTTCCCTGAACATCCGCCCGGAGCAGTACCCGGTGGTCGGCGAATGCCTGCTGGACTCGATCCGCGCGGTGCTGGGCGAGGCCGCCACGCCGGAGATCATCGACGCCTGGGCCGCCGCCTACGGCCAGCTGGCGGAGATCCTGATCAACGCGGAGGAGCAGATCTACCACGACAACGCCGCCCGCGCCGGGGGCTGGCGTGGCGAGCGCCTCTTCAGGGTGGTGAAAAAGGTGCGCGAGAGCGAGGTCATCACCTCTTTCCACCTGGCGCCCGCCGATGCGGACACCGACGACCTGGCCTTCACACCCGGCCAGTATGTCGGCCTGGTGCTGGATATCGACGGCCAGATCGTGCGCCGCAACTACTCGGTGTCGCAGGCGCCGGGGCAGCCGACCCTGCGCATCAGCGTCAAGCGCGAGCCCGGCGGCCTGGTTTCCAATCACCTGCACGACAGGGTCGGGGAGGGCGACAGCATTACGCTGACCGCGCCCTGCGGTGACTTCGTGCTGCGCTCCGCCGACCGGCCGCTGTTCCTCATTACCGCAGGTGTGGGGATCACCCCGGCGATCAGCATGCTGGACGCGGCGCTGGCCGAGGGCCGCGAAGTGGTGTTCGTGCACGCCGCGCAAAACAGCGCCGTACACGCCTTCAGGGAGCATGTGGACCAGCTCGTCGCCCGGCACAACACCCTGCAGGTGCGCTATGTCTACGACCAGCCGCTGCCCGGGGACGAGCCCCACTTGCGCGGCCTGGTAACCCGCGAGCTGCTGGCCGGGCTGATGCCCGCCGACCGCGATGTCGACGCCTACTTCCTCGGGCCCAGGCCGTTCATGGTGCAGGTGAATGCTATCCTCGGCGAGTTGGGCGTGCCGGCGCACCAGGTGCGCTACGAGTTCTTCGGCCCGCTGGAGAGCCTGGACGCCGCCTGAGCCCATGTTGTTCGCCTCGCCGTTTCGCATTTTCTTTTTCTCCGCCGCGCTCTGGGCGGCGCTGGTGATCCCGCTGTGGCTATTGTTGGTCAATGGCCTACTTCCCGCTGCCGGGGTTTGGCAGCCCGCCCTGTGGCACCCGCGCAGCCTGCTGCTGGGCGTGATCAATCCCGCGATAGCGGGATTTTTGCTGACCGCGGTATGCGCCTGGACGCAAACCGAACGCCTGCACGGCGGCGCGCTGGCGTCGCTCTGGAGCGTCTGGTTGCTGGGAAGACTCCTGGACTGCGCGAATCTGGGCCTGTCCCTGCAACTGGCCCACGCCGTCGATGGCCTGTTCCTGCCCCTGGTGCTGCTCGACGCGGGCAGGCGGGTGTGGCGGGCGAGGCAGCTGCGCCAGCTGGTAGTGCTGTTGCCGATCACCCTGCTGTGGGTTTGCCAGATGCTGTTCATCGTGCGCGGCAGCGCCACCGCGTTGAACGCCTGCTTCATCCTGGTTGCGCCCCTGATGCTGGTGATTGGCGGGCGCATCGTGCCGGCGTTTTCCGCGAACTGGCTGCGCCTGCGCAGTGTGCAGCATCCGCCGCTGGTGACGCCTGCGCCGTTGCTCTATGCGATCCTGGCAACCCTGTTGCTATTGATGCTTTCACTTTTCCTGGGCGTCCAGTCGGTTACCGGGGCGCTCTCGCTGTTGGCCGCAGCGCTGGCGCTGGTGTTGTTGCGGGGCTGGCGTGGCTGGCTGGTCCGCGCCGAGCCCCTGCTGTGGATTCTGCACCTGTCCCTGTTGTGGGTGCCGCTCAGCTTTGTCCTACTCGCAGGGCATTGCCTGTTCGGCTGGCCGGCGCTGGCCTGGCAGCACGCCTTCGGAATCGGCGCTGCGGGTGGGCTGATCCTCGGCGTAATGACACGCGTCGCGTTGGGCCATACCGGGCGGCCGCTGGAATTGCCCGGGCATATCGTCGCGGCGTACCTGCTGGTGCAGCTGGCTGCCGTCATGCGCTTGCTGGTGGTGTTTGCCTGGGTGCCCTGGCGCGCCGGTGTGGTTTTCAGCGGCGTGTGCTGGACGCTGGCGTTTGTGATTTTCCTGTGGCGCTATACGCCGATCTTATTTGCAGCAAGAATGGACGGGAGACCGGGATGACAGTACCCAGGAACAGCGAACTCGTAGAAACAATCCTTTACCGCGCCGCGGATACAGTGGGTGATATCGCCGCGCCTGCAATCGCGTTGTTTTACCAGCGCTATCCCGAGTGCCGCGCATTGTTCGATCACCACGGCACCCTGCGAGTCCAGGATCTCGAGAACGACATGGTCTCGCAGGCGCTCTACTGCCTGATGAACTGGTGCAGCTCGCCGGGGGAAGTGGAGATCGTGCTGTTGGGCTCCGTCCCGCACCATGCGGATACGCTGAATGTGCCGCCCGATTTCTACCGGGGATTGTTAATGGCCACGGCCGAGGTCATCGCGGATTCGATTCCCGCGAAGAACCGGGAGGAGCGGGCGGTGTGGGATGCGCTTTGCCGTGAGTTGTGCGCGGTGATCGAGCAGGGCTCTGAACATCTGCTCAATCGGGTGGCGGGCGATCCTGCTCCTGCCAGGCTGCGCCACCCCTGAAGCCGTGCTGGGCAGATGCCCGTCGGGTTGAGCCTACCCCGCAGGTGCGAGCGGCGGGCCGTCGAGCTGGTAATCGATAAAGCTGGCAATCTTGCCGTCCTTCAACGCAAACACCGCAAACCACGTACCGGAACCAAAATCCGATCCATCCTGCATCACCATTGCATCGACCCGTTCATGGGTGACGATGGGGCTGGCCGCAAAGGTGGCGTCGTCAGCCAGGAAGGCGAGAACGCCCTGTGTATCGCGCCGGTTCCACGCGGCGAGAAAGCTGTCGATGATCGCGACGTTGTCACGTTCCTGGTGGCTTGAACCTGCTGCCTGCGCCGGCTGTGAAGGGCTGCCTGCTACTGTGTCATTCAATACTTTGTCTTCCCTGGAGATCAAGGACCATCAGTGGATTGATACCCTCCGCCTGCTAGACGCTGGCGAAGGGCGGCTGCCAGTGATCGTCGACTACAACAGGGTAAACGCCGCAGTTGCACTCTGCCCATCCCAGCTGTAGTTATCCAGCGCAATCCCCGTCACCGAGGCGGTGTAGCTGCCCGGGCTGGTACCGCCCTGGCCTTTTCGCGAGGGAGCCTGGGTCTGCCAGCTGAGCTCGAAGGCTCCGGTGGAGTCGGTCGTCGCCGTCAGCACCGCGGCCACAACGCCGTTGCTGCTGATGCTGACCTCCACCACCGCACCTGACGGGGTCGATACTCCTGTGCCCGCGACACCCCGGATTACCACTGCATCGCCGGCATTGAAGGTATCGGTAAGCTCGAAGCTCGAGGTGGCGTTCTTGCCCTTGCCGGATGTCACCCAGCGTCCCGTCTGCAGCGGTTCGGCTACGCCGATCACTGCCTGGCCCGACGCCGACGGGGTGGCACAGAGCACGTTGCTGAAGCCGGATTCTGCGCTGCAGCCATCGACGGTCGTGACTTTGCTGGTCAGTTTATAGCAGTACTCCTGCTCATTGGTCAGGCCGGTGTCGGTATAGCTGCCGGTGTCCCAGGTGAGGTCGTTGATCGCCTGCGCTTTACCGGCCTGGTCGTAGTAGAGGCTGAACTGGTACTGGGCGTACTCCGCCGGCAGCTGTGCAAGGGGCTGCCACGCAAGGGTGACTGCCTTGTTGCCCGCTGCGGCACTGTCCAGAACCGGCACCGGGGCGTCGCAGCTTGCGGGCGGGCTGCCCCAACTCGTCGACGCCATCACCAGCGGGGCGGCCATGCGGCTGGAGGCATCGCCGGCGTTCAGCCAGGCATCCAGCAGGTTCAGGCTCTCGTCGGCCAGGAATGCACTGCTGCCCTGGTTCGCGTGGGCCAGGAACTGGATGTACTCCCAACTGGTAGGCTGGTACAGCAGGTCGATGGTGGCGGAAGTCGCTCCGACGGCACCGGCCATGGCGCCGATGTCGACCGTGTCCCAGTAATCGTAGGTCGGGCCGCCGCCGTATTGGTCTGCGGGGACGGGCAGGGCATTGCGGCCCCTGGCCTCTTCGTAGCTGAAGCCGTAGGGCGGGATGCGGTTGTCCCTGACGATGATATTGTTGAGGACGAAGTGGAAGGTTTCCTCGGATGCGCCGGGTGCTTCGCCCGCCAATGCACCCAGGCTATCTTCCACCGCGCCTGTAAGACGGTCGTACTCCAGCGCGATTCCGGCGTCGTAGCCGTGCCCGATCAGCTGTGCCGCCCACTCCTGGGTCATCCCGTAGCGCGATTCGTAGATGCGGTTGCGCGGGTCCTCCAGGTCGACGATGGAGTAAATCGTCTTGCCGCCCGCGATCGGGTCACTGACCGGGATCGGCCCGTACGCTCCCACCTCGTCGACCTGGATACCTGCATCGTTGTAGAACTTGATGTCGAGCCACATGCGCCGTCCCTCCGGATACCCGGAGATCAGTTTGTGGCCGGTGTGGTTGATCACGCGCAGTGTGCTGCTGCCGTCCCACTTCAGGCTGGCTGCCAGTGCGAGTTGCTCCCTGGCGCGAAGGGCGCCGTCGAGCATGGCGTCGATGGTGGACTGGGACATGTTGCCGCCCAGGCGCAACTGGCCGCGGGTGTTGAGGTAATCGATTACCACCGGCATCCAGTAGTTGCCGCCGGTCAGGTCGTGCAGTGGCAGGTCGGTGCGGGTGGCAATGCCGCGCTTGTTGGCAGCCTGGCCCACGACCGGCCGCATATGGCAGCTCTGGCAGCTGTAGTAGCGCGGCGCCCCGTCCTCGTAGTCCAGGTTCCCCGCGGCGGATGCCGCCTGGTATACCGCCTTCAATGCGCCGTCCTGCAGGTCCGCCGGCAGGTTTGGAAAGTCCTTCACACGGGTCCGCGAAACCTGCCCCGAGCGGAATTCGCTGAAGGTACGCTCGATCACACCGTATTTGTAAGGTGGGTTGTTGAAGGCGGCCTTGGCCTCCACCGGGCCGCCCAACTGGCCGGACGCGACGACCGCATCGCCTGTGGCCTGTGCGCCGCTGTTGTGGGCGAGATCGCCCACGACCGGGTTGGAGACGTCATGGCAGGTGCCGCAAAAATCTGCAGAGCGGTGGAATTTGGAAACCAGGAACTGGTGCTTGGGCTCGGCGTCCGCGTAGGGGCCGAGTTTCTCGTTGCCACCCCACATGGAGGCCATGCCGCTGCCGTAGTAGCCTTCGGCGCCGTCGTTGGCGATGAAGGGCGGATTCATCACCCCGACGTGTTCCGAGTTATCCGGGTTGGTGACCTTGTGGCAGAAGTCGCACTCGACACCGTCCGCATCGCCGGCTGCCAGCCCGGAGCCCTCGGTGGGGGTGGAGCGTCCTCCCAGCCAGCCGGCGGGAGCGTGACAGCGCAGGCAGAGGTCGCCAGAGCCGTCGAAGTCCTGTTCGGCAACCGCCAGCGTGGCCCAGAAAACCGGGTCGCGCCCGGCGTGGGCCATCATGGAGCCGCGCCAGTTGTGGGCCGGCTCCACGGTGGAGTTGTAACCGCCGTGACAGTTGTCGCATTTGTCGGGCGACTCCAGGTTGGAGATTTCACCCGGCTGAGTGCCAGGCTGCTTAACGTCTTCCGGGACGGTATTCGCGGCATGGGCCGATAATACCAATAGCCAGGAAGCCAGAACGAGTGATAGAGAAATCCTTGACATCGCTACAGCCACTCCTTGCCGATTCGCACTATTAGCAGTTTGCTCCCTGGAACATTGGCCGACCATGATCCCGGTCAATCCCCGGGCGTGTTCTCAGGGATTTTGTGCGTGGGCACCTCTACCAGCCGGATAGGCTATATGAAACGTAACAGGTGCTAATAACTGAAAATTGGTGTATAAAGGCGCAAATAACCATAAGCCGCGAGCACGGAGCGCCCTGGATGACCAGTACCTGCAAGCCCACGAATATCCCTCCTATCGAGGAGATAGACGTTCCCGCAATCCTGGAAAAGTACGCGTTTGAACGCGAGCGCCGCCTGCGCCCCGAAGGCCAGGGCCAGTACCGGGAGCCCTCCGGCGCCTTTGCCGATATCTGCGAGGCGGACCCCCACATGCCGGTGCAGCCCCGGAAGCCGATCAGCGAGGACCTCGACGTGGCGGTCCTGGGCGGCGGGTTTGCCGGCGTGCTGGCGTCGTATCACCTGCAGCGGGCGGGCGTCACCACCTTCCGCAATATCGACCACGCGGGCGATTTCGGCGGTTGCTGGTACTGGAACCGCTATCCCGGGGTGGAGTGCGACAACGTTTCCTACGTGTATTTTCCGCTGCTGGAAGAGATGGGCTACATGCCCAGCAAGAAATTCGCCCCCGGGTACGAGATCCGCGAGTTCATCCAGAGCGTCGCGCGCAAGTACGGCCTGTACGACAACGCGCTGTTCCATACCCAGGTCACGTCCCTGCGCTGGGACGAATCGATCTCCCGCTGGCGGCTGGCCACCAACCGCGGCGACGAGATTCGCGCCCGCTTCGTGGTGATGGGCGTCGGCCCGCTGAACAAGCCCAAGCTGCCGAACATCCCGGGCCTGTCCGACTACACGGGCAGGATCTTCCACAGTTCCCGCTGGGACTACGACTATACCGGCGGCAGCCAGGAAGATACGCGGCTGGACAAACTGGCGGACCAGCGCATCGCGGTGGTCGGCACTGGCGCCTCGGCGGTACAGATCGTGCCCTACCTCGGGCGCTACGCGCAGCAGTTGTATGTCATCCAGCGCACACCCTCCAGCGTCGACGCCCGCGACAATTCCGAGACGGACCCGGCGTGGGCCCGATCCCTGGAGCCGGGCTGGCACCAGCGGATGTTGCGCAACTTCCAGCACGGGCTGTGGGAGGGGCTGGCGCGGGACGAGCCGGACGCGATCTGCGATATCTGGACCGAGATCAACCGCAATATCCGCCACCAGCGGGAGCAGGAGGGCTGGCCCGACCTGTCCATCGAGAAATTGCTGGAACTGCGCGGCGAGCACGACCACCGCACCATGGAGCGCCTGCGCCGCCGGGTCGACGAGATCGTCGAGGACGCGGACACGGCGGAACGGCTCAAGCCCTACTACCGCTTCCTGTGCAAGCGTCCCTGCTCGAATGATTTTTACTACCCCACCTTCAATCGCCCCAATGTCGAGCTGCTGGATGTCTCCGAAACCCGGGGTATCGAGGCGCTGACGGAAAAGGGCTTTATCCACCAGGGCCGGGAGTACGAGGTGGACTGCATCATCCTGGCCAGCGGCTACGAGCAGACCAGCGAGCTGAAAAAGCGCTGGGCCTTCGACGCCATCGAGGGGCGCGGCGGGCTCTCGCTGTACGATTACTGGGCGGACGGTTACCAGACCCTGCACGGGATGAGTAGCCGCGGGTTTCCCAACCAGTTCTATATCGGTTTTATCCAGGGTGCGGTCCACGCGTCCACCACCGAGACCTGGAACCGGCAGGCGGAGCACATCGCCTACCTCATCCAGCAGGCGCTGGCCCGGGATGTGGCGGTCATGGAGCCCTCGCAGGAGGCGCAGGATGCCTGGGTCGAGCACCTGCACGCCACCGAGGTCGACGTGGAGTCCTTCCAGCGCATGTGCACCCCGGGCTATTACAACAACGAGGGCGGGGCGGAGTTCCGCTACTTCCTGGGTGAAGCCTATGGCCCCGGTCCTTACGTGTTCTTTGAGATGCTCGAAGCCTGGCGCGCGAACGGTCAGCTGGACGGGTTCGAGCTCCGCGGCGGGTCCACCATCGCGGCGAGCCAGCGGCCGTAGAGGAACAGCCCGATGACCGAGACGACGGCGATCAGCGCCATCAGGTACCAGACGTAGCCGACCTTGTTGGCTTCGTAGAGCACGGTGGTCATCGCCTGCGCCGACTGGCCGCTCAGTTCGACCATGTAGTGGAAGGCCTCGCCCTGGGGAATCCCTGCGAGTTCCCCGGCGGATACCCCGTGACCGGCCAGCCAGTTGCGCGCGAGGGTTTCCTTCGCCGCGAACCGCCCATAGAGCAGCGGGCCCAAATACCCTTCCGCCACCCAGCCTACGGCCAGCGGTAACTGGGAAAAGCCCAGGTACATGGCTTTCTTGTCCTCGGGTGCGAAGTTGCCGATGAACTCGAGGAACTTGGGGCTGGAGAGCATCTCGCCGACGCTGAAGATCATGATGCCGAACAGGCAGGCCCAGGCCCAGGCGGTGTAGCCGATCATGCTGAACGCGATGGCGGTGAACAGCGTGCCGAGCATCATGCTGTTGACCGCCTTCAGCTTGCCGCTCAGGTGAGCGACCAGGAAACAGGTGATCATGATCAGTCCGGCGTTCACGTTGAGCAGCCCCTCGGGCATGATGCGCTGCCCGTCCTGGCTCATGCCCAGCAGGAAACGGGCGGCGGGGTTGCTGGTGCCGTCGGGGCCGAACAGGCCGTGGACGATCTTCGAGGTGTCGACCCAGTCGCGTATGTGCAGCGGCAGCACGTCGAACAGCGCGTTGAACATGAACCAGAAGCCGGACATGATCGCCAGGAACACCCACAGGTGCGGCTTTGCCAGTTCCCGCATGGAGTCGGCGACCAGGCTGCCCTGTGCGATCTCGCCCGCTTTCACCTTGCGCAGGCGTTCCAGGCGCTCCTCTATGTGCGGCTCCCTGTAGGTGAGCAGCAGCAGGAAGTTGATCGAGATGATCGCGGCACAGGCAAAAAACAGGTTCTGCCAGGCCAGTTGCCGCAGCTGTGCCGCCAGCAGCGGGCCCAGCCAGCCGCCGATATTCACGGTCTGGTAGAAGATGCCCCAGGCGATCGAGCTGTTGTGGCGATTGGTCGCCTTCACCAGCGTGCCCTGGATACCGGGTTTGAAGATACCCGTGCCCGTCGCCAGCACGATGGCGCCCAGCGTGAAGCCGGCAAAGCTCGGGAAGAACGCCATGATCAGGTAGGCGCAGATCTTCACCACTGTCGACAGGAAGATCGTCTTCTTGTAGCCCAGGCGATCGGAGAGGCCGCCGACGAAGGCCGGGACCAGTGACTGGAACAGCGCCCAGATAAAGAAAATGGTGCCCAGTTCCTCCGCCGATACACCCAGCCCACCCGCCGAGAGCGGCGCGGTGACATACAGGCCGGAAACGGTGCGCACGCCGTAGTAGGCGAGGCGCTCGAACATCTCCATGCCGCCGACCACCCAGAAGACGTAGCCGAGGCTGGCGATTGCCGCGAACAGGCCGAGTTGCTCGACGTCCCTGATAGCCGCGTGGTCGTCGTGCGCCGTGGGTGTGGTGGCCATGATGTCGTCCTGTCTGTCCCGATAGGTCGAGCGACCAGGCACCGCGGCCGCCAGCGTGCAGGTAGTGTACGCGATCATTGGTATGCTCAGGAACCGGAAGCAGCTGCCCGCTTCGACAACGCGCCGTGATAGCCTTCCTCCATCAACACCTGCTTGACGGCTGGCCTGTCCAGCATGTTGCGGTAGTGCGCCTCGCAGAAGCGCGGTAGCGCGACCCCGCTGCGCTCCGCCCAGAATTCGACGTAAAACAGGGCGGCATCGGCTACCGTCAAACCGTCCAGCGGCAGGGCGCCGGAGGCGTAGCGAGTGTCGATGTCCGCCAGCCCCTCCCTGACGATGTCCCAGCCCTGTTCGATGATGCCCGGTTCACAAGCCGGATCGTTCGTATAGCTGCTCGCGGTAAACACCCGCGTATAGCCCTGGCCGTGAATCCTGTCGACGCAGAATTGCAGCGCATCGAGTGCGGCCCGCCTGGCGTGCGGGTCCCCGGGCAACAGGTGCTTGCGCGGGTATGCCTGCGCCAGCCACAGTGCAATGGAGACAAAGTCCGTCAGCACCTTGCCGTCCGCCAGTACCAGGCTGGGGATGGTGCCCTGCGGATTGATCGCAAGGTACGCGGGCTCGCGATTTTCGCCCTTCACCAGGTTGACCAGGTAGGCCTCGAACACCAGATCGAGTTCTTCCAGCAGGATATGAATACCGATGCTGCAGGCGCCGGGGGTGAAGTAGAACTTCATGTTGGCCATGGCCGGGATTCGCCAGGGTCAGTCATCCCAGCCCTCTGCATCCATGCTGTCGAAGCGGCTGGTGTCATTCGATCTCAGCTTTTGCTGCATCAGCTTGGCCAGCCAGTTCGCGGCGTCCCCCTTGAGTTGCGACTGCAGGTCCTCGATGAGTTCATCGACGTCGGGGCCGCCTTTCACCTTGACCGGGTGGATGCCGAGCGCCAGCAACTGGCGGGTGGCGGAGCCGCCGATAGAACCGCAGTAGACGATGTCCGAACCCGCCAGCCAGGCGAGCCTGGGTTTCAGCTTGTCCTCGTTGCCGTCTTTCTTTTCCACGCCGAAAGACTGCGAGCCGACAAGCTCCGTTTTGTCCGCGTGAATGGCGTAGAGATAAAACGCCTGTGCCGAGCCGAAGTGCTGGTCGACCATGTCGCCATCCATGGACGCGAAGGCCACCAGCAGGCTGTGATTGTCCGCCGGTGCCGCAGCAACACTTGAGAGATTGAAAGCACTGTTCATTGCACTGTCCTCGCTGGTTTGCGTTGTCGTATGGTTTCAGGCCGCTTTTTGCAGCTTTTGCAGGAGTTCGGGAGCGACCTGCGCCACCCAGGTTTTCAGGCGCTCCTCGGTGTACATGCCTTGGGTGCGCTGGTCGATGACCAGGCCGACGAAGCGCCCGTCGACCACCGAGGCCGAGTGTTCGAACTCGTAGCCGTCGACAGGCCAGTCGCCGATCATTTCTGCGCCCAGGTCCTGGAACACCTTGTAGAGGGCGAAGAGGGAGCTCGCGAAGCGCTCGGAGTAGCGCTCCTGGGCCCCGAGCCCGAACATGGCGATACGCTTTCCAGACAGATCCGGGGTGCCGAACAGCGCCAGGAATTCCTCCCAGTTGCGCTCCAGGCAGCCGGCGCCCAAACCGGGGATGTCGCCCGTGCCGTAGCTGGGTGTGCCGAGGATCAACGCGTCGTATTGCAGCATGTCCTCCGGGGTGATGCGGTTGACGTTCAGCGGTTTCGCTGCGACCTCCTCCCCCAGGAGCTTGTAGATTTTTTTCGCGATCAGCCGGGTGGTGCCGGTTTCCGTGCCGAAAAACACTCCGATTTTTTGCATCGCCTGTCTCCTGGCCTGTTCGTCAATGATCCTGTCCTGCAACACCGGCTACGCACTGTAGGCAGAACCGCTGCCTGTGTCGGCGTTGCGCTTGAACTCGCACATCAGCCGGATGCTTTCGGCGGGGGTGGCGAACTTCTGCATCAGGTACTCGCGCAGTGCGGGCGGGTATTCCAGTTCCCGCAGGCTCACTTGCATGCACTGCAGCCAGGCATCCCGGCCCGCCTCGTCGATCGGCAGGTGGCTGTGGGCCACAGGCAGGCTGATGCTGCCGTATCGTTCTGCATAAAGTCCGGGGCCGCCGGTCCAGCCGGACAGGAAAAGCACGAGCCTGGCCCGCGACTCGCTCAGGTCTGCCGCGTGCATGGCCCGCAACTCCCGCGCTTGCACAAGCGAGTCCATGTTGTCGTAGAAGCGCTCGACCAGCCGGGTGATGCCCTCGATTCCGCCGAGCGCCTGGTAGGTCGCATCGCCGGCGCCATATTGAGGTGTATTTCCAGCGTTCATTCGATAGCTCTCCGTTCAATGACTGGATCAGCAAGAATCCGGCCACATCGCAGCTTTATCGAACCATGGAAAATAGATATATAAAACAGATGGTTACAAGCTTTCGGGACAGGCCCGACGTACACCGCGTTGTGCGGTTTCCGACAATAAGCGGCCGCAGTTGCCTACACTGCCGACAACGCAAATTCCGGCTGCCTGCCCCTGCAGTGCTACCGACGTGCTCCAAAGTGCCACCGTGTGGTGCGCAATCCAGGCTGCAGGGATCTTTGGCCTGTGCGGACCGGAAACACCGAACTGCAGCCGGGGGAATTCGGTGGCACAATGCCTGCTACACACCAGGGTTCCAAGCGTGGGGGCTTGCACCGTGACTGTCACCCAGGGCGGGGATACCGCCCCGCCCAGCGCCGCCGAGCAGCGCGTACTCGATGCCATCGACCATCGCGGTGTCGCCGACTTCAGCGGCATGCCCGAGCAGGACCGGCAACTGTCCGGCGAATTCATCGAATCCATGATTGCCGGGACGAACAGCCGGTTCCCCCGGCTCTGCTGTCCGTTGCGTGTTCGCGGCGCACAGGTCACCGGGCCCATTCGCGTCTCTCCCGGTATCGGCCAGGGCGCGGGCGTCACACTCCTGTTCTGGAACTGCGAGTTCGATTCCCCGCTGGATTTCAGTGGCGCGGATGTATTGGTCCTGCGGCTGGTCGATTGCGTGCTGCCCGCGTTCGTTGGCATCAGCCTCACCACCAAGGCGGATCTCGACTTCTCCGGATCGCAGATTTCCGGCGTGCAGCGCTACGCCGCCGATCTCGCGGACGTGGCGGATGGCGCAGTCCACCTCAACCACGCCAAGATCGGCGGCCGCCTGCTGATGTCGTCCACGCCAAACTCGCGCTTCCAGTCCCACGGCAGTATCCGGCTGGACGGCGCAAGGGTGGAAGGCAATGCCGAGTTTCACGGGGCATTGCTGAGCGACGCGGCGGGAAAGGCGGTCAGCGCGCGCTCAGCCACGTTCGGCGGCAACTTCGAGCTTGTGCCGGGGCAGGGCAATCGCTGTGAAGTCTTCGGCGAAGTCTGCCTGGTGGCGGCGGAAATCGTCGGCGACCTCGATTGCAGCGGGGCGCTGCTGACCAACCCGGAGGGCAGGGCGTTGCACTGCGAGGACCTCGCCGTGGAATCCGTTTTCCTGACCCGCGAAACACCGGCAATGCTGTTCGAGGCCAGCGGGCGGCTCAACTTCCTCACGGCCATCGTCGGCGGCAGTTTTTTCCTGACCCACGCGCGCCTTTCGCCCGGCCCGGACTACGAGGGCACCCTGAGTCGCGGTGGCAAGGTTGCGCTCAATATGCAGCAGATCCGCATCTCCAATGCGCTGGTGCTGTTCAATATCGCGGCCCTGGGATCCGGCGATGCGCAGCCGCAACCCGTCAATGGCTGGTACATGCTCAGCGGCGCCTCCATGAGCACGCTGATCGATCACGCGGACAGCGGCTGGCCGGAGCACGGCTTTCTCGATCTCGACGGCGCCGCCTACCAACGCATCCGGCATATCGGTGACGGCGCGATCATCCCGCGCCGCAAGGCGTGGTTGCGGCGGCAATTCAGGGCAGGGCGTCCAAATGCGTCCAGCTTTCGCCCGCAACCCTACGAGCAACTCACCCGCGTGTTGCGCGACAGCGGCCTCAGCCGCGAGGCGGATGCCATCGCGGTGGAAAAGATTCGCATGCGCCTTGCGGCGAAGGTCGATCCCCCCTCGCTGCGCCTGTTTCCCCGCGTACTGATGCTGGTGAGCCACCACGGCTACTCCACCAGCCGCGCGATTCTTTCCTTCGTGATTTTCGTGTTGCTCGGTACCCTGATGTACTCGCTGGCGCTGCGCGACTTCGGCCAGAGTTTCGTCCCCTTCGACCAGGAGCCTGAGGCGACGCTTTACGAGCTGCCCTTCGGCCTGGGCGAGGTGGAGACGCCGCTGGGCTGTCCCGGCCTTGATACCCTGCACTATGCACTGGACTTCGCTCTGCCGGTGATCAACCTCGGGCAGGACGACTACTGCCGCTTTTTCCCGGTCGGCTCGGGGCGCGAGGCCTGGCTGGTCCTGCACAGCCTGTACGGGCTGTTTGGTGCCGCGATATCGGCGGTCGTGGTGCTGACGCTGACAGGATTGCTGCGTCGCGATTGAAGGGTTAAAACCTGTCGAGTCAAAAGAAGAAGGAAACCAGGCACATGCAACCCGATATCGAAATAGCCCGAGCCGCTTCGCTCCTGCCGGCGCTTGAAATCGGCGCCCGCCTCGGCATACCCGCGGACCAGCTGATTCCCTACGGCCACGACAAGGCCAAGATCAGGCTGGATTACCTCAACTCGCTGCAAGACCGACCCCAGGGGAAGCTGGTGCTGGTCACCGCCATGAGTCCCACGCCGGCGGGCGAGGGCAAGACCACCGTCGCCATCGGCCTCGCCGACGCGCTGCGGCGGCTCGGCCGGAACGCCTCCGTCTGCCTGCGTGAACCCAGCCTCGGCCCCTGCTTCGGCCAGAAAGGGGGTGCGGCCGGGGGCGGTTACGCGCAGGTCGTGCCGATGGAGGAGATCAACCTGCACTTCACCGGCGACATGCACGCGATCGGTGCTGCGCACAATTTGCTGGCGGCGATGATCGACAATTATGTGCACTGGAGCAACGAGATCCGTATCGACCTGCGCCGGGTGACCTGGCGCCGGGTACTGGACATCAACGACCGTCAGTTGCGACAGATTGTCACCGGCATTGGCGGGCCCGCGAACGGCTACCCGATGGAAGGCGGGTTCGATATCACCGTGGCGTCCGAGGTGATGGCAATTTTCTGCCTGTGCCGCAATCTCCAGGAGTTGCAGCAGCGCCTGGCGAGGATCGTCATCGGCTACACGCGCAGCGGCGAGACGGTAACCTCCGGGCAGGTGCAGGCCGCCGGGGCGATGACCGCCCTGCTGAAAGATGCCCTGGCCCCCAACCTGGTGCAGACGCTGGAGAATACCCCGGCGTTCATTCACGGCGGTCCCTTTGCCAATATCGCCCACGGCTGCAACAGCGTCATCGCCACCGAGGCGGCGCTGCGCCTATCCGATTTCGTGATCACCGAAGCCGGCTTCGGCGCCGACCTCGGCGCCGAGAAGTTCTTCAACATCAAGTGCCGGAAGTCCGGCCTGCGCCCGGACGCCGCCGTCATCGTTGCCACAGTGCGCGCGCTGAAGATGCACGGCGGCGTGCCGCGCGCAGAGCTGGCCAGGGAAAACGTGGCTGCGGTGGAAAAGGGCCTGGAAAACCTCGGTCGCCACATCCGCAATACCGGCCAGTACGGTGTGCCTTTGCTGGTGGCGATCAATCACTTCGAAGGCGATACCGATGCCGAGGTCCGTGCCGTGCGCGAATACACGGAGCAGCGCGGCGTTTCCACGTATGTCTGCCGCTGTTGGGCGCAGGGCGGCGCCGGTGGTGAAGAACTGGCGGAGGCGGTGGCGGAGCTGGTCTCCAGCGGCACGGCCCAGTTCCGCACGCTCTACGAGGACGAGATGCCCCTGTGGGAGAAGGCGCGCACCATCGCCCGCGCCATGTACGGTGCGGACGATATCGTGGCGGACCAGAAAATCCGTGATCGCTTCGACCAGTACGAGCAGGCGGGCTACGGGCATTTCCCGATCTGTATAGCGAAGACGCAGTACAGTTTCTCTACCGACCCGCAGTTGCTGGGCGCGCCCAGCAACCACACGGTGGTTATTCGCGACCTGGCACTGGCGGCGGGCGCTGAATTCCTGGTGGCGATATGCGGTGACATCATGCGCATGCCGGGATTGCCGCGCACGCCGGCGGCCAATAGTATTTTCGTCAATGAGCGAGGGCAGATCGAAGGGCTGTTCTGAGCGCGATGCCGCGTAGTAAAAATTTCCGGACACCAGCAAGATACTTATGAATCGTATTGGCCTCTACCTGGCCCGCTTTCTCGAGAAGTCCGTCTCCCACCCGCCGCCCTTCGAGGCGGTGGACCCGGCGACACTGCAGTCGACCTTGCGCCCCGGCGACGTGTTGCTGGTGGAGGGTACCAGCCGCATCAGCCTCGCCATCAAGTACCTCACCCAGTCCACCTGGTCCCACGCGGCGGTGTATGTCGGCGACGCACTGGTCGGCAAGCGTTCGGGTTCGCCCGCGGGGGCGCTGATCGAGGCGGACCTGCAGCGCGGTGTCATCGTGGTGCCCGTGGCCAAGTACGCCATCGCCAACACGCGCATCTGCCGGCCGGTGGGACTGTCTGACGAGGACCGCAGGGCGGTGGTGGATTTCATGGTAGACAGCATCGGCAAGCAGTACGACCTGCGCAACGTCACCGACCTGGTGCGCTACCTGCTGCCGCAGCCGCCGGTGCCGACGCGCTGGCGCCGGCGCCTGCTGGCGCTGGGTTCGGGCGACCCGACACGGGCGATCTGTTCCACCCTGATCGCGCAGGCGTTCCAGGCGGTGCGCTACCCGATCCTGCCCGAAGTCAGCAACGTCTTCGAGCGCAACCCGCAGGCCGGCGACGTGTATATCCGGGAGTTGCAGCACATACGCCACTACAGTCTGTTCACGCCCCGGGATTTTGACGTGTCACCCTACTTCCAGGTGGTCAAGCCGAGTATCGAGGCGGGATTCGACTACCACGCCATGCGCTGGAGCGAGCAGCCCGGCGCTCAGGAATCGAAGTTGACGTAGGCGAGCAGGGTGTCAAATCCCCAGCGCAGGCGGATGCGAGTCAGGACTTCCATAGGGCAGTTCGAGCTCCAGGGGCCGATGGAGCAAAGCAGGTCCGCGGTGTCCAGCATGTCGCGCAGGCTGGCCCGCGGCGTGTCCGGTGTGACGCGGTAGTGCCGCGCGTACTTGTCGATCACATCGAGGCAGGCATCGGTACCCATCGCCATATAGATGTTGTAGATATACTGCAGCGCCTGCCAGGGCATGCGGCCGATTTCCCGTTCGTTTAAATAACGATCGATAACTTCCACCGACATACAGGGCCTCCTGCGCAAGCCAGCCGGCACTTTTTTGCCGATGCTTCTGTATGTCGTATGAGAATGACAAATATTCCCTTGCCTGGAGAATTCTCTTCGGTAATAGTGCGCGGATAGTGAGGCACATGCGCTGGTCAAATTGGCATCTGCGAAACACGGGGTGAGCTTTTACCCGTGTTTTTTCAGGCTTTTTCTGCGGAGTGCGAATTGTCCAGCTCCGCGATGTAAAGAAATGTAATTAAAGCAAAAAGGCTTATACAAAGGAGTGATGCCATGAACAAATCCATGCTAACCGGTACGGTACTGGGTGTTGCCATCGCGACTGCGGCGGGCGCCATCGGTGGCTACCGCATGCTTTCCGGCGACAAGTACGCCGAGGTCATCACCGTCGAACCTGTGAAGGAAAGGGTCACCACGCCCCGCGAGGAGTGCGAGAACGTCGTGGTCACCAAGCAGAAACCGATCAAGGACGAGCACCGCATTGCCGGTACCCTGATCGGCGCGGTTGGCGGCGCCATTGCCGGCGATGCGCTGGGCGGTGGCGGCAAGAATACCGGCGCCAAAGTCGCAGGCGCAGTGGTCGGCGGTGTGGCCGGCAACCAGGTTCAGGGCAGCATGCAGGCCAACGACACGTACCAGACCACCGAGCGCCGCTGTAACACGGTGAACGATGTCAGCGAGCACACCGTTGCCTACGACGTCACCTACGAACTGAACGGCGAGCGCGGCACCGTGCGCATGCAGCACGACCCGGGCTCCACCATCCCGGTTCGCGACGGCCAACTCGTGATCGCCCGCTCCGGCGAACCGACCCCGCAGTAAGCACCTCCCGCAAACGCCCCTTGATCAACTGCTGCTGAACCGCTTCGTTCGCTGTTTGGTGTACGAAGCGGTGTAGCGACTTCGTAGTTCCGGGCTTCACCGCACGCCACCCCTGCGAACGGGCGCTCGATTTCCCGCGCTTCCGGGCTGCTGCGCAACTCGACCAAAAATCGCTGCGCGATTTTTCGGGACTCGAACAGTGCTCGCAGAAAGCCCCCGGAAGCACGGGAAATCGAAAGCGGCGCCCTGATTGTTCGCAGGGGTGGCGTGCGGCGAAGCCCTGGATCTCGCGAGGTTGCTGATACCGGTGCACGATTCCAACGAAACAGCCGCCACTGAAGGTCCAGTTTATTGTGCCCAAAGTAGGGCGCAGCCATTCCAGCCCCTTCGAAACAATCAGGCCGCGCTTTTGCGTAGCTGTTGGACGTGGGGCTTTCCGCGAGCACTGTTCGAGTCCCGTTTTTTCGCGTAGCGAAAAATGGTCGAGTTGCGCAGCGGCCACGTCCAACAGCGGAGCGGCGGCCGTTTCGAAGGGGCTGGAATGGCTGCGACCGGCGATTCGGAGCACCACACCCTGCGATGCCTGCGATGCCTGCGATGCCTGCGGCGGAGTGAATCAGCCGAGCTTGATCACCATGTCTTCGAGGCTGTCAGCGCTGATGTGAATGCGCCGGGCGATCTCCTTGAGCTGCGCGATAATGTCGCGGTGCCGCAGCACCGTCATGCAGTCGTCCTGCCTTAGGTGCTGGGCGGTGGCCCGGGCGCAGCGCTCCACGACAAGGTCGTAGTTGTCGTGAACCTGCTCGCTCATGCCCTCGAGCGCAGTGATTTTGACTCGCGATAGCTGCTTGCAGCCGTCGTCCAGCGCCACGGCCATGCCGTCCAGCAATTCCAGGATGTCGCCGTACTCGTCGAGCGATTCGATGCCGTAGACCTCGCGCTCGATGACGAAATGCCGCACGCTGAGGACAATCCAGTCCAGCTGGGTGAACAGCCGGTAGATAGACTCCTTGTCGTAGGGCGTCAGGAACACATTGAGCAGCAGCTGCATGTTCTGCTTTTTCAGCGCGGTGGCCCGGGCCGCGTCTTCGCGCAGTGATTCGAACGCGTGCGGGTCCTGCTGCCTGCAGGCGCTGCACAGGTCCTGCACGATCAGGCGCGTCAGTCCCGATTGCTCCTGTATCGCGCTGATGAAATCCACCGTCTTCGGCAGGATAAATTTTGTAATGAAACCCATCTTCACCCCCACAGCTTCAGGCACAGGTAACAGTAGGAATACCCCAGAAGGATAGAGACTGGCAGGTTCACCAGCCAGCCCAGCACGATCCCGCCCGCGGTGCGCCAGCGCACGTGGGTCGGCTTGTCGGCGGCGCCCACGCCGAGCAGTGAGCCGGTAACCACCTGGGTGGTGGAGGTCGGCGCGCCGAATACCGTGGCCACGGAATTGACCGCGGCTGCGTTGAGCTGGCTGGCGACGGAGTGTGTGAGTCGCACCCGCACCAGGCCGAATCCCAGTGTCTTGATGATTTTCCAGCCGCCCAGCATGGTCCCGAGCGTAATCGCGGAGACGCACATGACGATGGTCCAGTCGGGCACGTGGAAGCTGCTGGTATGTCCGCTCGCCAGCAACATCATGGCGATCACCGCCATGCCCTTTTGCGCGTCGTTGGCACCGTGGGAAAACCCCAGCCAGGCCACGCTGAAATACTGGGAGGCGACCAGGACTTTCTGCATTTCCATGGTGGTCCTGGCCAGCAGTTTCAGCAGCAGCTTCATGAAGCCCATGCCGAGCAGGAAGCCGAACAGCGGGGAGGCGAAAAGGCCGACCACGACCTTTGCCACGCCCTCCAGGCTGTAGTCCTGCAGCGCGGCCAGTCCCCAGTTGATCTGGCCCGCGCCGACGGCAAACAGGCCCGCGCCGACCAGTCCGCCGGCGAGGGAATTGGAGGAGGAGGAGGGGAGTCCCAACTGCCAGGTCACCACGTTGTAGGTCACCGCCGCGCCGAGCGCAGCGATCACCATGGTTTCGCCGATGATGGTGCTGGCTCCTTCCAGGCGTACAAAAGTACCTATGGTATCGGCTACCGCGAGGCCGACCGTAAATGGCGCCAGGAAGGTGAAGAAAGTGAGCAGCGCGATGGCCACGGTCGGGCGCATGGCGCGCGAGGCGATGGCGGTGGCGACCATGTCCGCAGCGTCGTGAAAGCCGTTGGTGAAGGCGAACACGGCGACCATGGCGATCACCAGAAGCAGCAGCAGCGTGGTCAGTTCCATAAACGCTATGCCGCCGCTCGTTTCAATTCAGCGGTGCAGCCACGGCGCCACCAGCTTCTCGCTTTCCTCCCACAGGCGCCGCGCCGCATCGTCGTCGCGGGCGGCTTCGCTGGTGGGAATGCGCTCTCGCTGGTAAAAGTAGTCACCGCTGGTCGTGGCGGGATCGTCTGCCGTTGCCAACCATACCAGTGTGTCGGCGGCCGCCTCCGGGGTTTCTCCGTCCAGTGTCGCCATGTAGTCCTGCATCTGCTGGTCCGCGTGGCTGGCGAAGTTGCTGGCGACGACGCCGGGGTGCATGACGTGGGCGACCATGCCCTCCGCTGCGAGGCGGCGGGCCAGTTCGCGGGTGAACAGGATGTTGGCGAGTTTGGCGCGGCAGTAGGCAGAGCCGGATATGAAGTTGTCGATGGATTGCAGGTCGTCCCAGTCGAGACCATCGGTGTGCTCGTGGCCGGTGGACGAGACGGCGACGATCCGCGGCGTGCCCGGGCCTGCGGCGGCTTTGCGCAACAGCGGCAGCAGGCGCTGCGTCAGCAGGAAGTGGCCGAGGTGATTGCTGGCAAAGGTATTCTCGTTGCCCTCCGCGGTCAGGCGCCGGTCCCGGGTCACGCCGCCGGCGTTGTTCAGCAGGGCGTCGACCCGGTCGGTCAGTGCGGCGATCTCGTCAGCTGCGCGGGCGGTCTCGGCCATCAAGGCGAGGTCGGCGCAGAGCATGTGCACCTGCTCCGGGCTCCGGGCCTGCTCGCGGATTTCCGGCAGGGCGTCGGCGCAGCGCCGGGGGTTGCGGCCGATGGCGATGACCTGCCAGCCCATGCCGGCGAGTGCCTTGGCGGCCTCCTTGCCGATACCCGAACTCGCGCCGGTGACCACGGCCACGGGGCGCGAAGCGTTCTCTGTCATAGCTGTCTCTCCTGTCGCCGTGCTACCGCAGCGTTACCACTGCAGCGGTACATGCTCGGGGCCGACCACCCCGCCAGGCCGGTACTCTACCTGCGTGCCGGGCTTGAGGGAGAACTCGGGAATGCGCCGCAGCCACTCCTGCAGGGCCACTTTCACTTCGAGCCGGGCAAGGTGTGCGCCCATGCAGCTGTGGGCGCCGCCGGCGAAGGCGAGTATCGGCTTGCGCCGACGGTGGAAATCCGTCTCCGTGGGGTTGGGGAATACCTCCGGGTCGTAGTTGTTGGCCGGCAGCACGGCGGTAACGCGGTCGCCCTTTTTCATGGTGACGCCGCGCAGTTCGCAGTCTTTCGCCAGCAGGCGGCCGGAGAAGGTGACCGACCATACGCGCAGCAGCTCTTCCACCTGGCTGTCGATGTTGTCCGGGTCCTCGATGAGCTCGCGCACGCGATCCGGGTTGTTGGCCAGCCACAGCCAGATGTTGTTCAGGGTGGCGAACACGGTATCGAGGCCGCCGATGAACAGGAAGATGACGAAGCCGAAAATTTCCGGCGGCGTCATCGGGCGCCCGTCGACCGTGGCGTGCACGATGCGGCTGATCACCTTGTCGTCGGGGTGTTCGGTCTTCTCGGCGATGATTTCCTTGAGGTAGTGGCTGATCGCCTGCATCGCCCTGGCCATGGTCTCGCGGTCCTGGGAGTGCAGCAGGTCCATCGCCCAGTTGACGAAGGTGTCGCGCTTGGCCTGCGGCAGGCCCATCAGGTCGAGGAAGACCGAGACCGGTAGTGGCCTGCCGAATGCCGTGGTGTACTCGCATTCGCCCTTGTCGATGAATTCGTCGATCAGGTCATTAGCTAACGCGCGGATCTTGCCCTCCAGTGCCAGCACGCCCTTCGGGGAGAACACCGGATCCAGGATGGCCCGGTACTTGCGATGGTCCGGCGGGTCGATCTCGATCGGGATGAAGTAGAAATAATCGTCCGGGTCCCGTGGAAAGGGTGTGGCGCCCTCGTTGGAGAAGTACTCCGGGTGGCGCAGCATGAACATCGCGTCCTCGTGCTTGAGCAGGTGCCAGGCATTGCCGAAATCGTTCACGTCATAGTAGATGGGCGGCAGGGTCTCGTGCATCTGCGCCATGAACTTGTGCGGCGCGGCGAGGAATTCAGGGCCGAAAGGGATATAGGTGCTGCGCACCAGCTCCGGCGGTACATGGGCGGGAATGCTGTCGCGCCCGGCGATACGCGGGAACTGCGGCGGAACGGGGTGGGTCGGGTCTATGGCCATGTGCTGTAGCTCTGTTCTGGTTTATTGCCGTAGGAGCCTGCTACGCAGGCGATCCCGTTCTGTAGGAGCCTGCTACGCAGGCGATCGCCCGTGTAATGAGCTCCTACGTAGCTGGATCGCCTGCGTAGCAGGCTCCTGCGGGGGGGACAGGATACTACGGTGGATGGCATCGGTGAAATCGCCCGGGGTGGTCCATCGGCCACTCCTCGTGCAGTATACTGCCCCGCGATCTCATCAATAAAAGATAAACAGGGAGGGCCAGATCCTTGGCAGTACTCGGCGTTCACCAGATGTGCGCACTCGAAATCGACCCCGTCTCGCTGATCGATATCGCAGGGCAGGCCGGCTGCCAGGCGGTGTCCCTGGTGACCCAGCCGCTGGACGCGCAGAACAATATCTTCCCCCTGGTCACCCCGCAGAACCGCGGCGATGTTGAGGCGAAGCTGGCCGCGACCGGCGTTAGCCTGGTGAACATCGAGGCCTTCAGCATTCGTCCCGACGTCGCGGTGGAGAGCTACCGGCCGGCGCTGGAACTGGGCGCGCAGCTGGGCGCCCGAGGCGCCACGGCGCTGCTGTTCGATACCGACGAGGCCCGCGTCGTCGACGGCCTGTCGCAACTGTGCGAACTGGCCGGCGAGCTCGGCCTCCGGGTCGGCATCGAGTTCATGGCGCTGTCGCCGCAGTGGAACACATTGGAGACCATGCGCGACCTCGTCCTGGCGGTGAACCACCCCGGCCTCGGCATCGGTATCGATATCCTCCACCTGGTGCGCTCCGGCGGTACGCCCGCCGACGTCGCCGCGCTGGATCCCGCCCTGGTCAGTTACGCGCAGATTTGCGACGGCGCGAGCCTGGCGGTCACTGCCGATTATGTCGAGGAAGCGGTAGGCAATCGCCTGGTGCCCGGCGAGGGGCAGTTCCCCGTGCTGGAATTCCTGCGGGCGCTGCCGGCGGGCGTGCCGGTGGAGCTGGAAGTGCCGCAACCCCAGGCGCGGCCTGCGCTGGACCGCATCCGCGACGCCGCCCGCGGCGCGCGAAACCTGTTGGCACAGGCCGGCCGGGCCTGAAGGAGTCGCGAGCATGGGACTGAAACACAATCTCGACGAACTGGTCGATATCCCCCGGCTCACCACCTGGCTGGATGACAACCTGCCGGAACTGGGGGACGGCCCACTGCAGGTGGAGTTGTTGCACGGCGGCTATTCCAACGTGGTGATCGATCTCAATCGCGGCGCGACCAACATGGTCATGCGACGCCCGCCGGCGGTGCCGCCCCCCGGCAGCGAGCGCACCGTGTTGCGCGAGGCGCGGGTGCTCACCGCGCTGTCGGGCACGGATGTTCCCCACCCGCACTGCTATGCCGCCTGCGAGGACGATACGGTGGTAGGCGCGCCCTTTTACGTGATGGAAAAGGTCCCGGGCTGGTCGGGCAAGGTCATCGACCAGAAGGTGGTGCACCCGGCGCCCTTTGACCGCATGCCCTACGAGTACCGCATTCCCTTCGCCGTGGTGGACGCGCTGGTGGCGCTGGCCAACGTCGATTACAAGGCGGTGGGCCTGGAGGGCTTCGGCAAACCGGAGAACTACCTGCAGCGGCAGGTGGACCGCTGGTCCGGCCAGCTCGCCTCCTACGCGGAAAAGTACAACTACCCCGGCCGCGAACTGCCTGGCTACGACCTGTGCGAGCGCTGGCTGCGGGACAACATCCCGCCGGAGGCGAAGCCCGGTATCATCCACAGCGACCTCGGCACGCCCAACATGCTGTTCGCCGAGGAGCCGCCCGCGCGGCTGAATGCATTGATCGACTGGGAGCTGTCCACCGTGGGCGACCCGATGGTGGACATGGGCGGCTTTCTCAGCGGCCTGCGCGACGAGCGCGAGCCGGATGTGATACCGAATTCCCTGCACGACACCAGCCACTGGCCCACCCGCCAGGAACTGGCGCGCTACTACGCCGGCGGCACCGGCCGCGACATCAGCCACCTCGACTACTACCTGGTGCTGGCGCGCTTCAAGGCGGGTTGCATCATGGAGTACAAGGTGGCGCAGGCCGCCATCGGCAAGCTGGACAAGGAAGTGGGAGACTGGTTCGCGCAGATCGTGGCCGAGTGTTTCTCCACGGCCGCCGACCACATCCGCAAGTTCTGCTGAACAGGCAATAACGACACGCAAGAGGTAAAGCCGATGGTCGACTTTCGCGTAGAGCCGGATTTCCAGGAAAAACTGGACTGGATGAACACCTTCGTTCGCGAGGAGTGCGAGCTGGTGGACCTGCTGTTCCCCAGCCCCTACGACATGTACGACGTCAAGCACAGCAAGGCGCGGCGCATCGTGCGGCCGCTGCAGGAACAGGTAAAAGCGCAGAAGCTCTGGGCCTGCCACCTCGGCCCCAACCTCGGCGGGCCGGGCTACGGGCAGGTCAAGCTGGCGCTGATGAACGAGATTCTCGGCCGTTCCAGCTGGGCGCCGACCATCTTCGGCACCCAGGCGCCGGACACCGGCAACGCCGAGATTCTCGCCATGTTCGGCACCGATGAGCAGAAGGAGAAATACCTCAAGCCGCTGATGGACGGCGATATCGTCTCCTGTTTCTCCATGACCGAGCCGCAGGCCGGGGCCGACCCCCTGGAGTTCGAATGCTCCGCCCGGCGCGACGGTGACGAGTGGGTGATCGAGGGCGAGAAGTGGTTTTCTTCCAACGCCCGCTTCGCCGAGTTCCTGATCGTCATGGCGGTGACCAACCCGGAGAACGCGCCCCACGAGCGCATGTCCATGTTCCTGGTGGACGGCAACACGCCGGGTATAGAGATCATTCGCAACTCGCCCATGCTCACCGACGACCTGGACGGCGAGAACGCCACCTCCGCCTACGTGCGCTACAACGAGGTGCGTGTGCCGCTGGACGCGATGCTGGGCGGCGAGGGTCAGGCTTTCAAGGTCGCGCAGGCGCGCCTGGGCGGCGGGCGCATTCACCACTGCATGCGCACGGTGGGACTGTTGCAGCGCGCCCTGGACATGATGCTGGAGCGGGCCGTGTCGCGGCGCACCAAGGGCAAGCGGCTGGCGGACCACCAGATCGTGCAGGCGCAGATCGCCGACTCGATCATCGAGCTGGAACAGTTCCGGCTGCTGGTGCTGAAAACCGCGTGGATTATCGACAACGAGCCCCACGGCGCCGCTCGCACCCATATCGGCATGTGCAAGGTCCAGCTCGGCAAGATCTTCTTCGATATCGCCCAGCGCGCGGTGCACCTGCACGGCGCACTGGGGATTACCCACGAGACCCCGCTGGGCAAGATCTGGGCGGGCGCGCCGGCGCTGGCGGTGGCCGACGGGCCGACCGAGGTGCACCAGGTACAGGTGGCGAAAGCCTTCCTGAAGAACGTGCAGCCTGCAGATGGCGTGTTTCCCTCGGATCACAATCCGACCCGGCTGGCGCTGGCGAAGAAGAAATACGGCCACCTGCTGGAGGACTGAGCCCTGGACCCGCTACTGGATTTCACCGGCAAGGTCGCCCTGGTCACCGGCGGCTCCCGCGGCCTTGGCCGGGAGATGGTGCTTGCGCTGGCCGCGCGCGGTGCGGATGTGATCATCGCCAGCCGCAAACTGGAGAACTGCGAGGCGGTGGCGGAACTGGCGCGCGCGCAGGGCGCCAGGGCGCTGGCCGTGTCCGCGCACCTCGGCCGCTGGGACCAGTGCGACGCGCTGGTGGAATCCGCCTATGAACACTTCGGCCGCATCGATATCCTGATCAACAATGCCGGCATGTCCCCGGCCTCTCCCAGCCACGAAGTCAGCGAGAAACTGTTCGACGCGGTGCTCAACCTGAACTTCAAGGGGCCGTTTCGCCTCGCCAGCCTGATCGGCCACCGCATGGCGCAGGGGGAGGGCGGCTGCATCATCAATATCAGCTCCACCGGCGCATTGATGGCCCTGCCGGGCGCGGTGCCCTACGGCGGGGCCAAGGCCGCGCTCAATGCGATGACGGTTTCGCTGGCCGCGGAGTACGGCCCGAAAGTACGCGTAAACACGGTGTCGGCCGGACCCTTCATGACCAGCGCCCACAGCGACTGGAGCGAAGAGGTGATCGCGCAGTTCACGAATGTTGCCAGGCGCCCCGGAGAACCGCGGGAGATTGTCGCTGCGGTGCTGATGCTGGCCTCCGATGCGTCGTCGTTCACCACGGGCGCAACCCTGCGTGTGGACGGCGGACAGCGCGGCTGACGGCCGGAGCGCCCCCCGAACTCAATGGTATTCACCGCTACCGACCTGTATAGTGATCGACTATCAACTCAACGCCCTGTCACCTGGGGCGCCTATGTTTGTCAGTAATCGGTAGTTGATCACCGATTCGCCGCAGGCAATCGGCGAGGGTGGCTCATCGCCCACTCGCCATATACCTGCCCAGCTATCGCCGGCTGGCATCCCCGTCGTACCCTGAGCCCGAACCGGGCAGGCGAAATATTATGACTACAATCTTCCGCGCCACCCTCGCACGTGGCTATCTCGCGTTCCTGCTGCTGCCGGCTTTTCCCCTGTTGGCCGCCGCGCAGGAAAACACCGCCATTCCCGACCACGCCGAGCGCAAGTATTACGGCAGGGGCTGGGAGTGCGAGCGCGGTTATCGCGAGGACAGCGACAACTGCGAGAAAATCGAGGTGCCGGAGAATGGCTATCTGTCCAGGTCCGGCTACGGGCCGGTCTGGGAATGTAATTGGGGTTACGAGCGCGCGGGCGACAGTTGCGCCCCTGTGAAAGTGCCGGCGAACGGCTATTTTGTCGATAATTCCTACGGCGAGAAGTGGGAGTGCGATCGCGGTTTCCGGGCGCAGGGGGATGAATGCATCGCCATCGCTGTGCCGGATCACGGTTTTCTCGATGACGCCTCGCGCGACAGGGGGTGGTCCTGCGAGCGCGGTTACCGCGTGGACGGGCTGCGCTGTGTTGCCATCGTGGTACCCCAGCACGGCTATCTCAGCAACGAGCGCTACGGCGACGGCTGGAAGTGTGACCGCGGCTACCGGGCGGAGCGCGGCAGATGCGAGGCGGTGGTCATGCCGAAGGAGGCCTACCTCACCCGCAAGGGCGACGACTGGGTCTGCAAGCAGCCGCTTACGCGGCAATTCGATACCTGTGTTGCGGACTGACCCGGGCGCAACCATCCAGCAGCGAGAGCAGGACCAGCCAGTGAAACAGATAGTACTCAAGGCCGACTGCAATCTCTCCTTCGACGTTGAGGTCGAGACGCCCATGGTATTCATGCTGCGGCCCTGCAGTAGCGAGCGCCAGTGGGTGGCGGAGGAGCAGTACCAGCTGTCACCGGCGGTGCCGGTCGAGGAGTTTACCGACGGCTTCGGCAATCTCTGCCAGCGGCTGGTCGCACCGACAGGCGAGTTCTACGTGCACACCTCGGTTACCGCGAGAATTTCCGTCGACGCGCCGGCTCCGTCGAATGGCGGGTTTGTCGATGTGTCATGCCTGCCGCATGACTCGCTGTGCTATCTCCTGCCCAGCCGTTACTGTGAGACGGACCGCTTTGGGGATATGGCGACCGGGATCGTGGCAGATGAACAGCCCGGTTACCGGCAGGTGCTCGCCATCGTGGACTGGGTCCGAGGCGCGATCCGCAATGAACCGCTCAGCAGCACCTACCCGGTGTCCGCGGTGGAAGTGAACGAGCGCCGCTACGGCGTGTGCCGGGACCTGGCGCATATCTGCATAGCGATGTGCCGGGCCATCTGCATCCCTGCCCGCCTGGTCGTGGGCTACCTGCACGAACTGGATCCCATGGACGCCCACGCCTGGTTCGAGGCTTACGTCGGCGACCAGTGGGTGACATTCGATCCGACCTTGTCCGGCAGGCGCGGCATTCGCCTGGTGCTGGCGCGGGGGCGTGACGCCGCGGACGTCGCCCTGTACAACCAGTATGGCCCGCTGCTCCTGCCCACCGATATGTCCGTCAGTGTGACAAAGCTGCATGATTCCACGCTGGGGTGATTTGTCGCCCAGGTTCTGCCAGCCCCTGCCCGTTGCCCGGTTTCACGTCCGCTCGCCGCAACGGCGGGCGAGCAGTGTACTGAGTTGCCCTGCGGAGACGAGCTGAGCATGCAGCGATTGAAAATCGTTCACCGTACCACTTACGAATTTGCCTCCGAGGTCAGCCTCGCGGCGCACACCCTGTTGCTGCGGCCGCGCGAGTGCCATGAGCTTCGGATCGAGTCCTCCGCGCTGTCTATATCACCCCCGGCCAGCCTGCGCTGGCACCGCGATATCGAGGACAACTCCGTGGCGATTGCCACCTTCGACGGCATGACGCGCCGGCTGACGATCGACAGTGAAGTTGTCGTGCGCCAATACAACCAGGCGCCGATGGATTTTCTTGTCGCCGACTTTGCGGTGGATTACCCGTTTGTCTATCCGCCTGACGACGAGATGCTGCTGCGCCCCTACATGCGCGGCGCCGGGCAGGATTTCGATGTGGTGCCCGGTGACTGGCTCATGGGCCTGCTGTCGCCCGGTGAAACCATACAGACCTTCGCCTTGCTGAACCGACTCAACGCGGCTATCCACCAGCGCATGCGCTACCTGGCACGCGAGGCGCCGGGGGTGCAGACACCCGCGCAGACGCTGGCACTGGGCTGCGGTTCGTGCCGCGACCTGGCCGCCCTGTTTCTGGCGTCGGCGCGCCAGCTGGGTTTCGCCGCGCGATTCGTCAGCGGTTACCTGCATGTCGGTGACTCGCAGCAACTGGCGGGTGCCACCCACGCCTGGGCCGAGGTATACCTCCCCGGGGCCGGCTGGAAGGGCTTCGACCCCACTGTCGGGCTGGTCGCGGGCACGGACCACATCGCGGTCTCGGTGGCGCGTGTTCCCGACACGGTACCGCCGGTGGCTGGCGCCTTTGTCGGGCCTCCGGGCGCCGATTTGCAGGTGGGGGTCCGGGTCACGGCACTGCAGCCGCCCGACTGATAGCGATTCTCGCAGGTTCGCGACAACGCCGGTTGACATGGCACTGAACATTCCTGAAATTAACGCTTCGATATCTTCTGGAGACGTGTCATGAATTTCGAGCGATTGCTGTTCATCGCTGTGTTATCCGCCTGGCTTACAGGTTGCGCAAGCGCAGTAACCACCACCCAGAAGACCTCCTACATTGCCCTGGCCGCCGCCTACCAGGGCGAGTTCGACAATATCCTGGCCGGCCTGGACGGGGAAACCATCGATCACGTCGAGACTGTGAATGGCGTGGATTTCCACGTCGGCCGTGTGCACGGCCACGACATCGTCGTGTTCAGGACCGGCGTCGGCCTGACCAATGCGGCGATGACCACGCAGCTCGCCTTCGACCACTTTCCCATCCGGCACCTGCTGTTTTCCGGCGTGGCCGGCGGGCTCGATCCCTCGCTGCACAAGGGCGACCTCAACGTGCCGTTGAAGTGGCACTACTACGAGTTCGGCGGCCGTTTCAGTCGCGACCCGGACAGCTCCACGGGCTATCGCGTGCCTTCCTTCCTCGAAGGTGAGATGGGGGAGAAACACGTGCACTACGGCAACCTGTTCCCCTGGGGCATGGCTACGATTCGCGAGGGTGAAACCGCGCCGGTGCGGCAGGAGTTCTACCTCATGGATGCCGGCCTGATCAGTTTGATCGGCGAGACCGCCGGGCAGCTGGACCTGGTCAACGCCGACGGTGAACCGGCGAAAGTGCTCAGCGGCGGTGTGGGCACCTCGGGCATGGCATTCAACGACGACGCTGACCTCGCGGCATTCATCCGCAAGACCTGGGGCAGCGCCTCGGTGGATATGGAGAGCGCCGCCATCGCCCAGGTCTGCTGGGCCAACCACGCCTCCTGTGCGCAGATTCGCGCCATCAGCGACGTGGTCGGCAACGACAACCCCAACGAGTTCCACGAGTTCAAGGCCGTTGCGGAGCAAAACGCCGGCCGCCTGCTGGACGCGGTGCTGGCCAGCGGCAAGCTCTGAAGGCCGCCGCTCGTGCATCCCTGCCACCACGCGAAAAGCCACCCGGAACGCGCAGCGTTCATCGTCGCCGATACCGGCGAGAGCCTGAGCTATCGCGAACTCGACGAGGGCTCCAACCGGCTGGCGCAGCTGTTCCGCAAGATCGGCCTGCGCCCCGGCGACCGGGTTGGGGTGATGCTGAAAAACAGCGTGGATTTCCCGCTGGTGTACTGGGGCGCCCAGCGCTCGGGGATTTTCATGGCGCTTCTCTCCACTCACCTGAAACCGGCAGAGGCTGCATACATCCTCGGCGACAGCGGCGCACGCGCGTTTATTTTTTCCGCCGACGCGGGCGATACGCCGGCGCAATTGCTCGCCGGTCGCGGGGAACTGCTGCCTGGAGTGGAACACTTTTACGATGTCGCGGACCCGGCCCTGCCGGGCGCCGAGCCGCTGTGGCAGGCCTGCGCGGGCATGCCCGCGACACCCATCGCCGATGAAGTGGGCGGCTACCACTTCCTCTACTCCAGCGGCACTACCGGCCGGCCCAAGGGCATCATGCACAAGTTCCAGCCGGGGTCCATCGAGGCGCTCTCTCCCACCGAGGGGGGCACCGCGCTGTACGAGCGTTTCGATCCGCTGGTCACCTTCAATGCCGGGCCGGTGTACCACGGTGCTCCGCTCAGCAATATGCTGGTGACCCAGCGCCTGGGGGGCACCTTCATAACCCTGCGCAAGTTCGACGCGCTGGCGGCCCTGCAGGCGATAGAGCGCTACCGCGTGTGCGCCGCGCAATTCGTGCCCACCATGTTCGTGCGCATGCTGGCCCTGCCGGAGGAGGTGCGCGCATCGGTGGACCTGTCCTCGCTGCAGTACGTGCTGCACGCCGCGGCGCCGTGCCCCGCGGGCATCAAGCGCCAGATGATCGAGTGGTGGGGGCCGATCATCGACGAATACTACGGCGCCACGGAAAATATCGGCGCCACCTACATCCGTTCAGAGGAGTGGCTGCGCAAGCCCGGCTCGGTGGGGCGGTCGATACAGGGGCCGATCCACATCTGTGACGAGCAGGGCGCGGAACTGCCCGCCGGCGAGAATGGCCTGATCTACTTCGAGCTGATCGAGGGGCGCGGCTCCGACTACCTCAACGACGCCGACAAGACCGCCTCCTCACACCATCCGCAGCACGCTGACTGGGCCACTGTCGGCGACATCGGCCATGTCGACGAAGAGGGCTACCTGTTCCTCACCGACCGCAAGGACTTCACCATCATCTCCGGCGGCGTGAACATCTACCCGCAGATGATCGAGGACACGCTGATCCTCCACCCGGGGGTGATCGACGTCGCGGTGATCGGTGTGCCCAACCCGGAATACGGCGAGGAGGTGAAGGCCATCGTCCAGCCGCTGCACTGGGCGGAGGCCGGTGACGCGTTGCGGGACTCGCTGGACCAGTGGTGCCGCGAGCGCATCTCGTCGGTGCTGTGCCCGCGCAGTTACCAGTTCGTGCAAGAGCTGCCGCGCCTGCCCTCGGGCAAGCTCGCCAAGAAGGAGCTGCGTCGACTCTACGGCTCCGAAACCCCCTGGGAGGCCTAGAATTCCGGGCCCACGGTGACATAGATCTGGAAGGAATCCTTCGCCTTGTCCAGCGGAATGCCGAGGTCCACGCGCGCCACGCCCACCGGTGAGCGCCAGCGCACGCCGATACCGGCGCCGAACTTCGGGTCGATATTGTGCACGTCGTTGAAGGCATTGCCGCCGTCGACAAAGGCCGCGACGCTCCAGTCAGGAATGATCTCGTGCTCGTACTCGATACTGCCGATGATCTGGTGCTTGCCACCGGTGATCGCGTCCTCCGGCACCAGTTCCTCCCAGCCGTAGCCGCGGATGCTGCGCACGCCGCCGGCGCGGAATTCGTAGTACTCCGGCATGCGGTTGAAGTCCACTGTCAGCACGTTGCGGGTCTCCGCGTCCGAATACCCGAACGAGCTGCGCAGCAACAGGCGGTCGGCTTCGAACAGCGGGCGGATATGCCAGGTATTCAGGCTCGCCTGCCAAAAGGTGATGTTGGAGCCCATCTGGTCGCTGGCGCCGAGCAGGTCCAGGCGGAAGTAATCGCCGTCGCGGATGTACAGCTGGTCGTCGCTGCGCCGCGCGGTGAGCCGCAGGTTCGCCACCAGCGCCTCGAAATCCGGCGACAGGGTGTCGTAGGCCTCCTTACCGATCGTCTCGATGAGAACCTGCTTTTCCTCGTTGGAGTAATGGCCGAACAGTACCTGGAAGACGTCGTAGTTTTCCGTGACTGCGCTCAGGCCGGGGCGGGCCTCCAGTGTGAACGGGCCCCACCGGCTCGTCGGCAGGTGCCAGAAGCCGGAGACCAGGTTGGTTTCGATACGGGTATCGCCACCTACGGACAGGCCGACATCCTGGTGGGTGAGATCCTTGCCCTCGTGGCGTGCGGTGAATTCGAGGTGGCTGCCGGCCAACGGCTCCAGCGGGACATTGTAGGTGAGGTCGCCGGCGAGCCGGTTGCGCTCTTCCACCGCTGCGACACTCGCGTTGAAGCTCTGGCCCCGGCCGCCGACATAGCGCCGGGTCCAGTCCAGCTGCACGCCGAAGCCGGTGTCGGTACCCCAGCCCAGGCTTCCCCGGTAGCGGTTGGGCTCGTATGCCTCCAGGCGGATGCGCAGCGGAATCGCCGGCGAGTCGCCCGTGGTGGGCGTCTGCGGCTGTATCTCCACCTCGCGGAAATAGCCGCTGCTGCTGAGGATGCGGCGCTGCTCCGCCAGCGCGGCGGCGTTGTAGGCCTGGCCCGGCTCGAGCACCAGGAAACGCGCGAGATACTCCGGGTTGAAGCGCCGCTGTTCAAACGTGATGGGGCCTATGACGTAGCGCGGCCCGGTGTCGATGCGCAGTTCGATGCTGGCTTCGCCGGTTTCCAGCCGCACCCTGACGCGGTGCACGTCCAGTTTCGCATCGCGGTAACCCAGGCCCTGCACCTGTTGCAACAGCTCGCGCTTGGCGCTCTCGTAGCGCTGGTGATCGAGTATCTCGCCCGATGGCAGGCCAAACCGGGGCAGCAGCGCAGCCAGCTTCGGGTCGCCCTTTCCGGGGCCTTCGAAGGCGATGTCTTCGCTGGTGACGGTCACCGGCGGGCCTTTGTCGATCCGGTAACTCGCCTGCCAGGCCTTGCCGTCGGCGGGGGGCGGGAGGAGTTCGCTGTCGATCTTCGGCTGGTAATAGCCGAAGGGTTGCAGCGCCCTGGTGATCTGTTCGGCCGACCTGTTGTACATCTCGCGAATCAGCGGCGCGTTCAGCCCGGGTTGCTCGCGCAGCTGTTCGATTTCGAGAGCGGCCTTGACGTTTGCCAGCAGTTCCCCGTCAAGGCCCGCGACAGTAACCAGTACCGTGGCGTCTGCCCGGGCGGCCGGTGCCAGCAGGGGCAGCAGGAGCAGCAGGCTGAAAATCAATCGGCGCATCGGCTCAGCGATCCAGGGTGAAGGTCAGGTTGACCCTGTTGTCCGCCTCGCCGGCGGTAGCCTGGATACCGTAGCGCGGAGTGATGGTATACAGCGCGTCGAACTCGCTGGTTTCCGCGATCACGTTGTAACCGTAACCCACATACAGCTTCGGCATCACATAGGTACCGATGCTGAGGACGCTGTCGCGCGAGCTCGGCGAGTGCCCTGTCAGCAGGTAGGACTGGATTTCCGTGGGATCGAGCAGCGGCTGGGAAAACAGCACCAGCAGCGGCTGGTCCAGCGCACCGGTAACCTGCACGCCAGCGGCGCTGACCAGGGGGTCGTTGTCGATCCAGCGCACGGCGCGCAGCGAGAGCTCCGGTTCGCTGGCCGGCACGTTGGTGTAGATGATCTTGCCGGTCTCTATCTGCAGGTCCTGGCCGAAGGCGCGGAAGGTGCCGCCCTCGATCTCCAGTCGGCCGTTGGCTATCGGCATCAGGTCGGCGGCGTCGGGCGTGTTGGTAAAGGTCGCCCCGCCGGTTACGCGGCCATTGAAGCCAACCGCGCGCACGCGCACTTTTTTACCGAGCTGCAGTTCGATACTGCTGTCCAGGCGCACGGGAGGTGGCGTCACCCGGGGCTCGAGCACCTCGCCTTCGGCATCGATGACGACGACGTCGGGGGAGGGCGCGATGACGCTGGCGGTGGTCTCGGGGGTTGCGGATTCCGCGGTGGCCATCCCGGGGCTCAGCTGCAGCCGGGGCGTGATGTCCGCCTGGGGCACCGCCACCACTCCGCGCAGCTTGAGGATCTCGCCATCCCAGCCGATCCTGAGATCGGGGGAGAGCAGGGCGCGGGCGTCCGCGGTGTCGTAGACCTGCAGGTTCTCGCCTGCCAGCTCGAGCTCCAGGTCGCCGTCGTCGAGATGGTAGCTGCCGTTGATATCCACGCGACCGGGCCCCGACGCCATCCCGCCAACGATATTCAGCAGCCCGGGTTGTAGCGCGTCACCGGTCGCGCGCAGCTGGATATCGCGCAGCTCGAGGCCGGCCAGCGGTACATCCGCCGCGGCGTCCGCCAGCGCAAACTCGCCGAGCACCTGCGGTTTTTCCAGGGTGCCGGCGAGTTGCATGTCGGCGTGCAGGCTGCCGCGGGTGTTTTCCAGCTGCGGCACCAGCGCCTGCAGGCCGCCGAGGTCGTCGAGATTGGCCAGCACGCGACCGCGCAGCGGCTGTGGTTGCTGCAGCGGCAGGCTCTTGAATTCGGGCAGTTGTACATGGGCTTCGAGCAGGCGCTGCTCTTCGCCCTGGAGATACAGGTCCGAATTCATGCCCGCCGAGGTCACGTTCAGGGTCAGGTGTCCGCCCCGGTGGCTGACGCTCTTCGCGCCCTGTTCCCCCTGCAGGCGCAATTGCCCGGGACTTATGGCGAACACCCCGTGGACGTCCAGCGCGCCGTCAGCGGCCATCTGGCCCTGCAGCACGCCGTCCATCTGCCCGATGACCTCCGGCGAGAAGCGGGCCAGGTCCAGCGCGCCGACCCGTGCGTCCAGTTTGACTGCGCCATCGACGCTACGGCCTGCGCTGGCGCAGACCCGGGAGGCGTCCTCCTGCGCCTGCAGGCAGGTTTCTCCCAGTTGCTGGTCCTCGCCGGTGAGGCGTAGCGGGGCGGGTTTCGCCAGCGCCCAGTCGCCGTAGCCCGCGGTGTGGGCGGACAGCGCCGCCAGTTCTCCCTGCCAGGCGCCCGCTTCCGGGACCAGTCCGCCCGCGAGTTCCGCATGGAGATTGTCCGCCGGCGCGTCCAGTTGCAGCTGCAGGCGGTGCTCTGCGGTAGTGCCTGTTACGTTGAGCGATGCGGCGTCCAGCAATACCGCCTCGCCCTGGCTGAGCGTGCCCAGCTGCAGGTCCACCCGCAGCGGCGCCTGCGCGTCGAGTCCGGCCTGCAGCTCGCCGTGCAGGGAGGCCAGGGACTGGCCTTCAAAGCCGATTTCACTGCCGTCGATCCGCGCCTGCAGTTGCGGGGCGTCGGGCGTGCCGGACAGCTTGCCCTGCGCCTGCAGCTGCCCGGAGAGTCCCGCGAGCAGGGCCCCGGGCTGCGGCGCCTGCAGTTGCCAGTCCAGCGCCAGCTGCTGCGGCGACAGCGCGCCCTGCGCCTGCACGCTGTTGCCGCCGCTGCGCAGGGTGAGGGTATCCAGGGTGATGTTTTCGCCGGCCAGCGCGGCCTTCGCACGCAGCGCCAGCTCGCGCCCGGCCAGCGTGCCATCCAGTTTCTGCAGGACCACCGAGCCGTTCACGGCGCCCCCGCTGTCGACGCTGCCGCTGCTCTCCAGCGCCAGCGCGAGCTGGCCGGGGAGGTCGGGTAGCCACTTGCCGGGGTCCAGCTTGTCGCCATGGACGGTGAGTGCCCAGCTCGGCTGGGGGGCCCAGCCCAGGTCACCCTGCACGCGCAGCTCGCCGCCGAGCAGCTGGCCCAGCAGTTCCTGCAACTGCATATGCTGGCCGTCGCCCACGGCGCGTGCGGTCCAGTGGCCGGGCGGCAGCTGGCTGCCCGCCACGTCAGTCTCCAGCGCCAGTTGCCAGGCTTCGGGCGAGCCCTGGAGGGTGAGTTCACCCAGCGGGACCGCGATGCCCGGTGTATCGCCCTGTAGCGGCCACTGCAGGGCCTTCCACTGCAGCCTGGCGTCGATGTCCGGCGGCGCGCCGGTAGGCAGTTTCACGCTGCCGCTGGCCGACAGGGTGAGCGGCGACTGCTCCGCGGCCAGTTCGAACTTTGTGAGCTCGGCCTGCTCGCCTGCATAGTGCGCCTGCAACTGGCCGTGAACATCCAGTTGCGGCGGCAACTCAGGGTTGATGGTGTCCAGTTGCACGGCGCTGGCACTGTAGCCCAGCTGCGCGGATATGCCCCCCTTCCAGCTTACCGTCCCCTGCAGCGCCGCTTCACCGGGCGCGCCGCGCAGGACCAGTGGATCAAGCCTGATGCTATCGGCATTGCCGCTGGCCTTCAGCGACCAGTTGACGGGGTCGGGTGTCGGGCCGCTCAGGCTGCCCTCGCTGGTCAGCTGGTAATCCTGCAGCGAGCCGGTGCTGCCGAGCTTGCCGGGCCCAACCCGCAGCGTGTCTCCGGTGCCCAGGGGCGCCAGCTCCGGCCATTCGAGTTGCAGGTCCCAGGCCGGCTGTTCGAGCAGGTCGCGCAGCGTGCCGTGCAGCTGCGCGGGGAAATCGCCGGCGGCGGTGAGTTGCAGGGTGAGCTGCCGCGCGTCGCCGCGGGCGCGCAGGGTACCGCTGGTCTGGCGCTGGTCCGGGAGCTGCCAGGCCCAGCTGGCGTCCAGGGACAGCGGCAGCGGGCCGCGCAGCCCGCCTTCGCCGAGGGCGGAGACATTTCCCTGCGGTGCAATTACCCGCAGGTGTTGCAGGGAGACAGTGCCGTCCTCGAAACCGGCGGCGAGCTCGGCCCTGTCGATATGCTGCGGCGCCTGGCCGGGCAGGGCGATGTCGATGTCCTGCAATTGCAGGGCGTCGATGCGGATGGCCAGCGGTGGCTCGAAGTCCTCCAGGCGCAGGGGGCCGGTGTCCTCCTGCGGCTGCGGGGGCGTCTCCTCCACGCGCACGCGTATCCCCCCGGCCTGCAGCGAATCCACCTGCAGGCGGCGCAGCAACAGGGCGCCCGGGGACCAGGCAAGTTCCAGCGTGGCGATGTCGACGGCGGTGCCCGGGCTGCGCACGCGCAGGCCGGCCAAGCGCAGCGTTCCGAGTAGTCGCCCGTCGAGGGAATCCCAGTCGACGAGGCCGCCGGAGAGTTGCCGCGCCTGCCCGGCGACCCAGCGCGTGCCGCCGGTGGTGGCGCCCAGCCCGATGACCGCGGCCGCGGTGAGCACCGTTAAAACCAGCACTATTACCAGACCTGACTTCAGGAATTGGCGCACTTCTCGAGTTATCCGTAGTCTATTGACTTGCGTTCTGGCCTGGCCGAAAGTTCCGGTCACCTGCGCGAAACGCGCACCAGGCAACCTGTAACGACAATACTAGTGAAAGGTCCATCACAATGAAACACGCATACTTTGTAGCAGTGCTGTTCGCCGCGGCAGCGCCCGGCGCGCTGGCGATAGATCTCAACACTGACGCCCTCAAGACCATGCAGCAGCAGGGCGACAAAATCATCGCGGAGTCCAAGGAGTGGCGTAACTTCGAGCTCAAGGGCGGACGCTGCATGCAGATCAACGGCGGCCTCAACGCCGTGGGTGCCAACCTTGTCATTCGGCCCTGTAAGCCGGACGCGAAAAACCAGCAGTTCCGCCTCGACGGAAACAAGCTGGTCGGCCAGGGCGACACCTGCGTGGGCGTGGACGGCAACCCGAAAAAACTCGGTGCCAGTGCCGTCATGCAGAAGTGCGGCGACGACAAGGCGCAACAGTGGACACTGGACGACAAGGGCCGCCTGGCCAACAAGGAAGACCGCTGCCTGCAGGCTACCGGCAACCCCAGCCAGAAGCAGGCCAACGTGATCAGCACTAACTGCAACATGTCGGACAACCAGATCTTTCAATAGCGCCGGCTGAACGAACAGGGGGCGGAGGGGTTAATTTTTAATCCCTCCGCCCCCTTTTTGTTACAGGGCTTCGATGCCGGTCAGTTCCCGGGACACCTGCCACAGTCGCGCCGCCAGCGCCGGATCGCGCGCGGTGTCGCTGCAAGCCACCCTGACCGGCGCGCCGCGCATCTCCTGCTTGCCGCCCGGGCCGTAATAGTCTCCCGGGGCCGCGTTTGCATCGATCGCCGCGCGCAGCGTGGGCAGCGCGCCGCGGTCAGTGCCCTGGCCCATGAACAGGCCCAGCACGCGATATTTCCAGACGTGACGCTGCAATTCGGTGCGGGTCCAGCCCGGGTGCGCCGCGGTGACCAGCGGGTTGCTGCCGCTGTCCCCGAGCCGGCGCGCCAGCTCCTGGGCGAACAGCAGGTTGGCCAGTTTGCTGTCGCAGTAGGCCTGGGTGGTCGAGTACTCGCGTTTGCGCCAGTCGAGATCGTCGAAATCCAGCTTGCCGCCGCGGTGGGCGAGGCTGGATACCACGACCACACGCGATCCGGCGGTCTGCCGCAGCAGCGGCAGCAGCAAGCAGGTCAGGGCGAAGTGGCCGAGGTGATTGGTGCCGAACTGTATCTCGAAGCCGTCGCGGGTTTGCGCGTAGGGGCACATCATGATGCCCGCGTTGTTGATCAGCATGTCCAGCCGCTGATTCTCCGCGAGGAACTGCTCGCTGAAGCGGCGCACCGAGGCCAGGTCCGCGAGGTCCAGTTGCGCGAACACGGCATCGGCTTCCGGCAGTGAATGCTGCAACTGCGCCAGCGCGCGCTCGCCTTTTCGCGTATCGCGCGAGGCGAGAACGACGCTCGCGCCCTTGGCCGCCAGCGCCTCGGCGGCCGCCAGCCCGATCCCGCTGCTGGCGCCGGTGACGATGGCGACGCGGTCGTGTTGGGGCGGGATGTTGGAAGTGTCCCAATCTGCGGATGACATGCGCTTCTCCCTGTTCGGTTCTTATATCTGGCTGCGGGTTACACGAAGTGTAGCCCACGGGGTGTGGCGGCTATTCCAGCGCCAGCAGCAGGTTCTTGACCGCGTGGTGTATCTCGCGGTTGACGTTGAGCATGGTGGACAGGTCGACGCCGCTGACGCTGTCCGACGCCGCCATCGTATTCACGCTGTCGTTGGCCTGCCGGTAGTGCCGTTCGTTGTCCTCGCGAAGTTCGGCGAGCGCCTCCGTGCGGGCGGCGCCGGCGTCCTCCGCCTTGGCCAGCGGCAGGTAGCGGTGGTAGAGGTGCCGGATGAAATCGCGGTGGGCATGGTACAGCGCAAGCACCTCGGGTTGCGCGCTGTGGCGCATGTAGACCAGGTTCTCGCGGATATCGTTGATGGTCTTGCTGCTGTAGACCAGGGCGCGCGCCTCGTGGACCTGCCGCTGCAGCGTGTCGACCTGCACCGCGCTCAGCGGCTGCTCCTGCAGGTCGCAGGAAAATGCGAGCAGGTCGGCCTCGTGGCGCTTGATGTGCTGGTAGCGCTGCTCCGGGTCATCGTGCTGTGCCAGCACTTTGTCCAGTGCCTGCTGCTGCGCTTCGCCCACCTGCAGTTGCTCCGGCCGCAGCTGGAAGCCGTGCAGGTTGAGCACGACCGCGCCCAGGCGCATGTCGCCCAGTACGCGCGCCGAGGCCAGCAGGGCGGCCTCGGGCACGTCCGTGGGCTGGCCCACCAGCGGTCGCTCCTGTTCCTCGGCGGTGACGAAGCGCTGTTCCAGCCAGTGCGAGAACGGCTTGAGAAAGGGCAGGAAGGCGGCAAGCCCGAGCAGGTTGAACAGGCTGTGGAAGGCGACCAGGCCGTACAGCGGATCCTCCAGCTCGACCAGCGCCAGCAGCGTGGGCAGCGCCGGCAGCAGGAACAGCAGCGCGCTCAGGTCCACCACCAGGTTGAATACCACATGGGCCAGGGCCAGCCGCCGCTTCACCGGGTGGCCGCCGATACTGCCCAGCAGTGTGGTGCTGGTGGTGCCGAGGTCCGCGCCGATCATCAGCGCGGCGGCCTCCGGCAGGCCGAACAGGCCGGCGTTCAGCGCGGCCAGCGTCATCATCATGGTGGCCGAGCTGGACTGGATCAGCGCCGCGATGGCGATACCGGCCAGGAAGTACAGCCAGGCACCGTGGCCGTGCAGCACGGCAAGGTCCCACTGCTCCGGCAGGCCCGCCACCGCGCGCACCATGTAGTCCATGCCGAAGATGATCAGCCCCAGGCCGAACAGCAGTATCCCGGTGCTGCGCGCCGTGCCCTGGCCTCGCGGCAGCAGTTGCCCGGCGGCACCGGCGGCCATCAGCGGCAGGGCCAGCGCCTGCAGGGAGAGCTTGAAGCCGATGGTGGCGACCAGCCAGCCCTTGACCGTGGTGCCGAGGTTGGCGCCGAGAATCACGCCCACGGCGTTGTACAGCGGCAGAACCCCGGCGCTGGCGAAAGCGAGCACCAGCAGGCTGACCAGGGAACTGCTCTGCAGCAGCGCGGTAATGAACATGCCGGTACCCGCGCTGCCCAGCGGCGATGCGGTGGAGCGGGAGAGCCAGCGCTTGAAGGTGTCGTAACCCAGCGCGCGCACGCCGTTCTCGAGTTGCTGCATGCCGAACAGGAACAGCACCAGCCCGGTGGCCAGCATGGCGAGGATGTTCAGGGAGTCTGGCATGCCCGCCGCACGCGCCTCAGTACTGCGTATCCCGCGTAGCCCGCACCCAGACTTCCGAGACATTCACCTGGGGCGGCGCCGTGGCGATATACACTACGGCATCGGCGATTTCCTTCGGCAAAACCGCCGCCTCCTGGTTGAGGTGGGCGCGGATCGCCTCGGCGTGGGCCGGGTCCGCCATCTGCGTCCAGATCTCGGTGGTGACGGTGCCGGGCAGTACCAGCGATACGCGGATACCGTCGGGGCCGACCTCCTGGCGCAGGCCGTCGTTCATCGCGTACAGGGCGTGCTTGCTGGTGGCGTAGGCGTTGTAGATGGGCGAGGTGGTGCGGCAGGCCAGCGAGCCGATATTGACGATGGTGCCGCCGCCGGCAGCGCGCATTGGCGCGATCGCTGCGTGGCAGGTGTAGAGACTGGCGAGCAGGTTGACGGCGATGGTGTCGCGCCAAAGGGCGAGGTCGGCATCGCCGACCTGGGTGGCCTGGATGGTGCCCGCGGAATTCACCAGGATATCGAGCCCGCTCCACTGCGACACAGTGTCGGCCACGCAGCCCAATGCAAATGCCTCGTCGGTGACGTCACCGGCGCGGTAGTCGGCGGAGCCGCCCGCATCAGTGATGCGCTGAACCAGCGATTGCAGCCGGTCCTCACGGCGTGCGACGACCATGACCGTGGCGCCCGCGGCGGCCAGCGCCAGGGCGCAGGCCTCGCCGATGCCGGAGGAGGCGCCGGTGACGAGGGCGACCTTGCGCGCCAGCGCTTTTTCCAAGGTGTTGCCCTCAGGCCGCGGCGTCGAAGCGGATTGGCAGCGTGCTCAGCCCCCAGGCGCCGAGGAAAGGCCGCCAGCCGATGTCACCGGCAAGCACCGGGTGGCTGATGCGCTGCGCGATCAGGTGCAGGCCCTCCTCGAGCTGCGCGCGGGCGAGGAACTGGCCGAGGCAGATGTGCTCGCCGCGGCCGAAGGCGAGGTGGCGGTTGGCGCTCTTGCGCTCGGGGTCGAAGCGCATCGGGTCGGGGAATGCCTGCGGGTCGCGGTTGGCCAGCGGCATGGCGAAGGCCACCATCGCGCCGCGCGGAAATACATGGCCCTGGTATTCGAAGTCTTCCACCACGCTGCGGAACACCGTGGCGATACTGGAGTGGCGCAGCATCTCCTCGATGACCTTCGCGCAAAAGCCGATGTCCTGTGCGCAGCGCTGCCAGTCATCGGGCCGGTCCAGCAGCCGGTACATGGTCAGGGTGAGCATGTTCTTCGAGGTGTCGTAACCCGCGATCAGCAGCACCAGCAGCATGTCGCGCAATTCGGTCTCGTTGAGCTTGCCGGCGTTTTTCGCGGCGATCAGCGCGTCCAGCAGCGCGGTCTCGTCGTTTGCCCCGGCGCTCTCACGCTCGGCAATCAGCTCGCCCGCGTAGTCCCACAGCAGGTCGAAGGACTCCATGAATGCCGGGTACTTCGCCTTGTCCAGCGTCAGCGAAGCCATGTGGGTCTCGATGGCCCTGCGGATGCGCGGGATGCCTTCGGTGGAGACGCCCAGTACGCCGCACAACACGGCGATGGGAAAGTACGAGGCGAATTCCGCAAAGTCGAAATGGTCGTCGGTCGTCCAGTCGTCGAGCAGTTGCGTGATCACCCGGCGCATGGCGGGGCGCACCTCGTTGGCCCGGCGGGGGGTGAAGGCCTGCGCCACGCTGGCGCGGATGCGCGCGTGCTCGGCGCCGGTGTGTGACTGCAGCATTTCCAGCATGAAGCGCGCCCAGGGCGAGCCCTGCACCTGGTAGAAGTCCACCACGTGGCCCAGGCCCATGACCAGCTTGTCGTCCATGAAGGCGAGGTCTTTCACCGCCTCGTAACCGTGCACGATGTAGCCCTGGCTGAAGCGCGCCAGCCACGGGTGGCGCTCGCGCGCGGCGTCCACATAGGGCATCGGGTCGCGCTGGAAATCCGGGTCTTCGACCGGCAGCAGGGGCAGGTCCATTTCGGCGATCGACGGCATGGCGAATACCTCCGCGTCAGTACTGGCTGTCGGGCAGGTGCAGTACCAGCCCTTCCATTTCCTCGGACACCTTGATCTGGCAACTCAGGCGCTTGCCCTCGTGGGGGTTGTCCGCGTGCAGCTCCAGGGTAGCCTCTTCCATGTCGTCCGGCTCGCCGGTGATCTCGCGCCAGGCGGGGTCGACATAGACCAGGCAGGTGCCGCAGGCGAGCTGGCCGCCGCATTCGCCGAGGATACTGGGTACGCCGTTGTCCACGGCGGTTTGCATCACGGACTTGCCGGGCTCGGCGTCGACCGGGTGCTCGGCGCCGCTGGATTCTTTGTAGATGATCTGGACCATGCTGTGTGCCTGTTATTGTAATCGTCTCGTTCGCGGAGGCATTATACAACTGCGTTGAGTATTACGCCTCAATCGAGGTTAAATTAACGCTCCCGGCGTTTCAATAATGACAGGCTCGCGGTTCGCCGGGTAACACGCGGTCCACAGCGAATTACAAGGCAGGCTTCACATGACAAGCAGAACGGCACTGGTCACCGGCGGCGGCGTCGGCATGGGCGAGGCGACCTGTCGCCGGCTGGCGAAGGACGGCATGGCGGTGGGCGTGCTGGATATCGTCGCCGAAAACGCCGCGGCGGTGGCGGATTCGATCAACGCGGCGGGCGGTCGCGCGCTGGCGCTGGCGGCGGATATCACCGACCGCGCACAGGTCGAGGCCGCCGTCCAGCAGTTGCGCGAAGCCTTCGGGCCGATCGGCGTGCTGGTGAACAACGCCGGCGTGGAAAACTTCTGCCCCTTCGCCGAAATCGACGCCGACAACCTGTCGCGCATGATCGACACCAACCTCAAGGGCGCCTTCACCGTCACCCAGGTGGTATTGCCGGACATGGAAGCGCAGGGCTGGGGGCGCATTGTCAACTTCGCCTCCATCGCCGCGCAGATCGGCGGCGCGACCATGGTGCACTACGCGGCGGCCAAGGGCGGCATCGTCGCCATGACCCGCTCGCTGGCGCTGGAGGTGGGGCGCAGCGGCATCACCGTCAACGCGGTGGCGCCGGGGCTGGTGGATACGCCGATGGCCCGTCGCGCGATCGAGGGCGGCAAGTTCCCGGTATCGCTGGAGCAAATGCTCGCGGCCTACCCGATCCCGCGCATGGGCCGGGCGGAGGAGGTCGCCGCGGCGGTGGCGTTTTTCGCGTCGGAGGATGCGGGTTACATCACCGCGCAGTTGCTGGGTATCAACGGCGGCACCGCCGTGTAGGAGCGCGCTCCGCGCGCGATCATCCCGATCCGCATGCGCGCCGCGATTTTCTCCAGGCCGTACATGACAAGCGGCGCTCCGACAGTCACAATAGGCCTCTCGGAAAGTCATCAACACTGGTGTCTATAGCGTACCGGGAGCACGATAATGATAATGCAATCCCTGGAGGGGAAAGTGGCCCTGGTCACCGGCGCCTCCTCGGGCATCGGCGCCGCGACGGCGTCAATGCTCGCGAGCATGGGCGCACGCGTTGCGCTGGTCGCCCGCCGCCTGGAAAAACTGCACGACCTGTGCGAGGAGATTGCGGCCGCCGGCGGTGAGGGACGGGCCTTTGCCGCGGATGTCGGCGACGAGGCGCAGGCCTTTACCGTCTGCGAAGCGGTGCTGGCCCAGTTCGGGCAGGTGGATATCCTGGTCAACAACGCCGGCATCATCCGCCCCGGCGGAATCGCCGAGGGACACTGCCAGGACTGGCGCGACACCTTCGATATCAACCTGCTGGCACCTATGTACATGAGCAAGGCCGTGCTGGGCGACATGCGCGCGCGCCAGTGCGGGCATATCGTCACCGTCTCTTCCAATGCCGCGAAAATTCCGGGTTCCGAGGGCAACAACGCCTACTCGGCGAGCAAGTACGGCATTACGGCTTTTTCCGCCGGCCTGCGCAAGGAGGTGGCGGCGCATGGTATCCGCGTCACCATCGTGGAACCGGGCACTACTTCCACCGAAATCTCCGAAAGCATTGCCGACCCCGCGCTGCGCGAGGCGATGAGCGCACACATCGGCAGGGAGACCTCGATGCAGGCGGAGGATATCGCCGCGGCAATCTGCTACGCAGTGAGCCAGCCCGCGCGGGTCAATGTCGACGAAATCTGGTTGACGCCGACGCGATCCTGACGCCCGCCGATACCGTAAAATCCTGCTTCAAAACACGACAAACAGATAACAAGAAGGAGTCCTTATCCATGAGTATTTCGAGTGAATCCCTGCCCCTTCCGCCCGCCGAAAAGGTCTACCGTGTCGTCCAGTGGTCCGCCGGTCGCGTCGGCACCAGCAGCATGATTGCTGTCATGGACCACCCGGCGATGGAACTCTCGGGCCTGTGGGTGCACGGCGAGGCGAAAGAGGGGCGCGATGCCGGCGAGCTTGCCGGACGGGCTCCGGTGGGGATCAAGGCGACTCGCAGCGTGGAAGATATCATCGCGCTGAAACCGGACTGCGTGCTGTACATGCAGGAGGGTTACAACGCCGATGACATCTGCCGCATGCTCTCGGCCGGTATCAACATCGTTACTACCCGCGGCGAATTCCACAGCCCGCCGCGCATGGACCAGGAGCTGCGCCGGCGCGTCGAGGCGGCCTGTGCCGAGGGCGGCTCGTCCATCCACAGCACCGGCGTCAGCCCCGGCTTCGTCACCGAGGCGCTGCCGCTGGTACTCACCTCCATGTGCCGCCGGCTGGACTGCCTGACCATCGACGAGTTCGCCGACATGCCCGCGAGCTGCTCCGATGAGATGCTGCTGGACGTGCTGCGTTACGGCCGCCCCGCGGGTGAGGCTTCCGACCCGAACCTGTTGCACCACATGACGGCCAACTTCGGCCAGTCGCTGAACGTGGTTGCCGAGGCGCTGAACATTCCCTTCGACGACATCGTCACTACCAGTGAAACCGCGCTGGCCAACCAGCCGATCCCGCTGATGGGCGGGCGGCAGATCGAGGCGGGCACGGTGGCGGCCGAACGCTTCTGTGTCGCCGGCATGCGCGGTGGCGAGCCGGTGCTGCAGTTTCGCGCCAACTGGTTTTGCACCACGGACCTGGACAAGGACTGGAACATTCGCGAGAACGGCTGGCGGGTGCAACTCGAAGGAGATACCCCGTTCGATATCTACATCGGTTTGCCGGCGGACTGCACGCCGGAGGAAATGCCGCTGGTGATGGCGGGGTATACGGCGCAGCGGGCGGTGAATGCGGTGCCGTACGTGTGCGCGGCTGCGCCGGGGATTCGCACCTCGGCGGAGTTGCCGCAGATTATCGCGCGGCTGGCGTAGGTTTACGCTCTGCGCGCGATCCTGTTTGTAGGAGCCTGCTACGCAGGCGATCGCGTTTGTAGGAGCGCGCTCCGCGCGCGATCGCCTGCGTAGCAGGCTCCTACAGATACGGCATCGCCTGCGTAGCAGGCTCCTACGCGATGGCCTCGGAGCCTTTGATGGTGGTGCGATGCATTACTCGCCCGGACGCTTCCGTGTAGGGATGCGATCGATGCAACAATCCCGGATTGTTCCAGATCACCAGGTCACCCTTCTGCCAGTGATGCCGGTAGGTAAACTCCGGCTGCGTGCAGTACTCCACCAGTTCATCCAGCAGCGCGCTGCCATCATCCTGTGACAGCTCGGTAATCCCCCAGGCGGTAGAGCCAATCACCAGCGAAGTGCGCCCGCCGCTTTGCTTCCACACCAACGGATGCTCGGTGGGCGGGAACACCGTGTGCCAGCGCTCCAGGTCCGCGTCCGTCGGGTTGGGGTTCATCTTGCGGCCGACAGCTTCCAGGCAGTGCACCACGTGCAGGCCTTCCAGTTGCTGCTTTTTCTCTTCCGGCATGGCTTCCCAGGCGGCGAACAGGTGGGCGAACTCGGTGTCGCCGCCGCTGCTGGGCGGTACTTCGCACTTGAGCAGTGTCGCCTTGCCGGGTACGGAGTAGGACGTGCCGTCCATGTGCCACCAGTCGTTACCCGTCACGTACTCGCGCTGGCCCGGGTCGGTCTTGTCCAGGGCGATGCGGTAGATGCCCTTGGAACTGGGCGCGGAACCGTCGGCGGTGGCCACCGGCGGTTCGATATCACCGAGTTGCGAGGTCAGCTCGACCATCAACTCGTCGCTGAGGTTGAGCTGCGGGAACACCAGCACGCCGTACTCGTTCAGCGCCTGCAGGATGCGGTCGGGTACGCCGTCGGAGACGATGTCTTCCGGCGCGACGTGGGCGTAGGCGCCGAGCCTGGGGGTAATCGGTTCGAAAGTTATTTTGTCCATGATCTTGTCCTCGCGCGCTTATGCCAGGTCCGGGCCGGGGAGGATGGCGCGGGTCTGGGTCAGGCAGCTGCCGAAGCTGTGGAAGCCGGTGGCGTGCAGGCCTCCGGTGCCGCCGCAGCAGACCACCAGCACATCCTTGGGTTCCACCGTCACGTAGGCGCGGTCGCCGATGATGCGGTCCTGGGCTTCCAGCTGCTCGCGGTGCTTGGGCAGCAGGTGGTCGGCGTCGATACCCGTGTTTTTCCAGATGATTTCCTGCACGTCCTCCAGCGAGGGTACGTCGCGGTGGATGATCTCGGCCCACACCGGGTTGATTGCCACCATCATCTCGGCGAAGGGCATCGCCGGCGAGTAGCCGTTGGCGCCGGGGTAGCCCAGTGACTTGCCGATCATCTCGAGGAATTCGCCGCCGCGGGTGGAGGTGGTGTCGATGATGTTCATGGTGCCCATGGTGCCGTACACCGACACCGCATCACCTTGCACGCCGCGACGCTCGGCGAAGGGCGCCCAGGGCGAGCGCTCTTCCCACTCGCCGAACAGGATGCCGGAGACGCGGCCGGGGGAGCCGAAGGTGGTCTGGGAGGTGACGTTCACTTCCTGTCCCGCAACGTTGCGGATGATCAACCGCAGCGCACGGCCGATGGCCACCGCCTGGGTACGGGCGCCGCCGAGGCAGCCGTGGCGGTAGGGGATGTTGAGTTTCTCGCGGATCGCGCCGTTGACCACCATCAGCGGCAGTACCGGCGCGGTGGTGGTGTTCAGGCCGAACAGCTCGAAGTCCGGGTCGCCGATGGCCTCGATGGCGGCGATCAGCAGCGGCAGGGATTCGGCGGGCGCGCCGGCCATTACCGCGTTGATGGCGATCTTCTCCACCGTGCACTCGCCGTCGGCGGGGGGCAGGGTGCAGATGATTTCGTCGGCGTAGCGGTTGTTCTTGCCGAGGAAGGCGCGCACGCGGGCTTCGGTCGGCGGGATCAGGGGCAGGCCGTCGCCCCAGCCTTGCCCGATGGCGAACTCGGTGAAGGCCATGACGTCGTCGACTTCGGTCTCGTGCTTCTGGCTGGAGAGCCAGTCGATATCGCAGCCCTCGGGGCCGCAGTCGCGCAGGTTGACCACCTTCTGCTGCTTCTGCGCAGCCTGGGCGATAGTGCGGCTCATACGGCTGCCTCCTTGAGTTGCGCGACGTTGACGCCCATGTCCTCGACCAGTCCGGCGAAGTGCTCGCGGGCTACCGCGGCCACCTCGTCGTGTTCTTTCTCGTTGAGGGGGTAGGGCAGCACGTGCAGGCGCAGGCCGGAGCGTCCGCCGCGGCGGGCGAGGTTGTGGGCCAGTTCCTCGAACACCTCGGTGCACACCGCGGTGGTGGGCAGGCCCTTCTCGGCGGCGGCCAGCGCGTCGCGCACGGTCCAGCCGGTGCAGGAACCGCAGTTGGCCAGGCCGACCACGGCGATGTCGATGGAATCGAGGAAGGCGTCCAGTTCGGCGGCAACGCGCTCACCGGCGGCGCCGGTGCGGCCCTGGTGGGAGCGCCACATCTTCACCTCGGCGCCGGCCTTGCGGAACTCCTCGCCCCACAGTTCGGCCATCCAGTCCCAGGCGCGCCAGATCTCGTCCAGGCGAAAGCCGACGGTCTTGCCCGCCAGCGGGCCGGCGTCGGGGCCGGGGGAAGAGATGTCCTGTGTGTTCAGGGCGGTGGGGTCGAGTACGCTGCCTATGGCCATCGTGTGATCCTCCAGCGGGCGAGGGGGCCCGGTTTCTGTGTCGTTATCGCGTTATAGGTCTTGTGATAAAGTCCAATATATTGGACTATAAACATCACAAATCTGGACAATGGCTCATACTAGCCGGAGGGATACGTGCGCGTCAAACAGATTTCCAACCTGTTCGCCCTGCTGGAGCACTTCGCCCGGGTGGGGCAGCCGCAGTCGGTGCGCGATATCGTCGATGCCTTCGGCTGGCCGCGCTCCAGCGTGTTCAACACGGTGTCCACGCTGGTGGATGAGGGCTACCTGTACCAGCCGACACCGCGCGGCGGCTACTACCCGACGTCGCGCTGGCTGAGCCTGGCGCGGCAACTGGTGGAGGCGCAGCCGCTGCCGCCCGAGGTACACGAGTTGCTGGCGCGGCTGGCGAAGCAGACCGGGGAGACGCTGTGCCTGGCGGCGCCGGAGGGCACCAGCATCGTGTTCGTGGACGTGGTGGAGTCGAATGCGGATATCCGCTTTATTGCCAACATCGGCCAGCGGTTGCCGATTCACGTGGCCTCCGCCGGGCGCGCGATACTCTCGCTGTACACGCCTGCAGAGCGCGCCGCGGTGCTGCGCCGCATCGACTACCAGCGCTACGAAACCGACACGTTCATGACGGCGGAGGCGGTGGAGCAGGACCTGCGCGCCAGCGCCGGCAACGGCTGGTACGTGAATATGGGGATGTACGCGCCGGGGGTGGGCGGTATTGCGGTGCCGTTCCCCTACGGCGAGCGGCGCAACGCCATCGCCCTGGGCGGGCCGGTGTCGCGTATCGAGGGGAGGGTGGAAGAGCTCGGCGCCCTGCTGCGCTCAGCCGTGGCCGAATTCATCGAAGAAAACCCCACCCCGTAGGAGCCTGCTACGCAGGCGATCAGTGTTGTAGGAGCCTGCTATGCAGGCAATTGCCCCTGTAGGAGCGCGCTCTGCGCGCGATCGCCTGCGTAGCAGGCTCCTACAGCGGGGGCTCAGTTGCAGTAACGACCGCCGTTGACGCCGAGGGTGAGGCCGGTGATGTAGTCCGCATCCTCGGACGCGAGAAAGGCCACGGCGGCGGCGATGTTGCGCGGCTTGCCGGGGCGCTTCATCGGGGTGGTCTGCGCAAATGCGTCCACGTCCACCGGCGCCTCGCGCAGGCCCTCGGTGTCGACGAAGTTCGGCGGCACGTTGTTCACGGTGACGCCGCGGGTGGCGAACTCCAGTGCCAGCGCCTTGGTGAAACCGATCACACCGCCCTTGGACGCTACGTAGTGGGACATGCTGGTGGCGCCGGTCTGTGCGGAGGAAGACGAGATGTTGATCACCCGGCCCCAGCCCGCCTCGACCATCTCGGGGATGATCGCCTTGCAGCACAGGAAGGGGCCCTTCAGGTTGATCGCCATCAGCCGGTCCCAGGCTTCCTCGGTGAGGTCCTCGAACTTGCAGAAGGGCGACAGCGCCGCGTTGTTGACCAGGATTGAGATGTGACCCAGTTCCGCGTGGGTGCGCTCCACCGCCGCCGCGATGTCCGCCGCGGAGGAAGTGTCGGTCTTGCAGGCGATGGCCTGCACACCCATCTCGCGCAGCATGGCTGCCGTTTCTTCCGCGCCCTCGAGGTTGAGGTCCCAGACGGAAATATTGACCCCGTCCTCGGCCAGGCGCTGGCTGATCGCGCGGCCCAGGCCGCGGGCGGCGCCGGTGACGACCGCCGTCTTGCCCTGTAGTGACATGCTGATTCTCCTGTTGGTATTGGTATTGCCGGATGCTCGGAGCGCAGCATACTACTCGCGGGCTCGCGTTGTGTACACTATTGTTCATTACCTTCGATGGGGGTATGGTACCCGCGTTTCCGGCATGCCGTGACGGCCCCGGCAGTGAACTGAAGAGGTGTACTTGTAGGAGCCTGCTACGCAGGCGATCGCGCGCAGAGCGCGCATCTACAGGAGATCGCCTGCGTAGCAGGCTCCTACAGATTCAATTGCCGGACCAGGCTTCGGCGTCCGCGACCGCCTCGCTCATCGCACCGCGGCCGAGGAAGAGGAATACCGCCGCCAGCGGACAGCAGGTGCCGATCACCGTGGCGATGCCGAGGCCAATGGCGTTGCCGCCGAAGACATCGTCCGAGAGCACGGCGATCAGGATCGGCCCGACAGTGAGCGCCAGCAGGCCCACCGTCGCCGCGAAAAACGCAACGCCGGAGCCGCGCAACTCATTGGGCGTGACGAGATTGAGCGAGGCCACGTAGACCGCGGTGAAGGGCGAGAGCAGGAACATGAACAGGCAGATCCCCGCCAGGAACACCCAGGGGCTGGCGCTGGTAGCGGCGGCGATGCCGATGGGGGTCGCCACCACAAGGCAGATCGCGAACCAGAGGAACTGCGCGTCGCGGTGGCCGCGACGGTAGAGCGCGTTGACGCCGAGGCCGCAGACGAACTTGCCGGCAAAGCCGCCGATGAGCATGGCGACGCCGATGCCGGTGCCGACCTGCGCCGCGTCCCAGCCGAAGCTGCGCGCCATGTGCGCGGCGTACCAGGCCTGGCCGCCGGTAAAGCCGATGGAGGCGAGGCCGAAGCCGAGGTAGTGGCAGGCGAAGAAGCGGCTGCGCGAGCGGATGAAGCGCAGCAGTTCCGGATAGCCCGAGAACACGCTGCGCAGCAGCGGTTCCCGGCTGCGATCGTGCAGGGCGCCGCGGCGCTTCGGCTCGGGCATGGTGAAGCTGAGCAGCGATACCAGTATGCCCGGCAGGCCGATCAGGTAGAACACCGCTTGCCAGGGACGCACGTCGCCGACCAGCGGCAGGGTGACGAAGTCCGCCGCGGAGACCGCCTGTATGAGCAGTCCGCCGAACAGGAAGGCGCAGCCGGCGCCGGCGGAGGCGCCCAGGGCGTACACCGCCAGCGCGAGGGTGAGTTTGTCCCGCGGGAACAGGTCGGTGATCATCGAGGTCGCGCAGGGATTGAGCCCTGCCTCGCCGGCACCGACGCCGACCCGCGCCAGCAGCAGGTGGGAGAAGTCCTTTGCCGCGCCGCAGGCGGCGGTGGCCAGCGACCACAGGGCGACGCTGACGAAGACGACCAGGCGCCGGCTCAGGCGGTCCGCGAGGGTGCCGGCGAGCAGGCCGAACAGGGAAAACGTCACGGCGAAGGCGAGGCCGTGGAGCATGCCGAACTGCACGTCGGTGATGCCGATATCCGCCTTGATCGGGTCGACCATCAGAGAAATGATCGAGCGGTCCAGCAGCGAGAGCCAGTACAGGAAGGCGAGCAGGATGGTGGAATACCAGCTTACGGCGGCAGGAGGATAGGGCGCGCTGTTCCCCGTGACGGCTGCGGGGTTTTGTCCGGACATGCAGTGCCTCGAATTATTATCGCCGGGCGGGTGATTCCCGCGGCGGACGTCAGAGTGTATGCGCGCGGCCGGGAAATGTCAGGTGATATACGTTGCACACGCTTGCTAGTATAGTGACGAACACAGCCCGTAGGAGCCTGCTACGCAGGCGATCGCCCGCGTAGCGGGCTCCTGCAGGGCGCGATCGCCTGCGTAGCAGGCTCCTACACAATAAACAGAGGTCACAACATGCAATCCCAAAACAACGCCCCGGTCGCAGTCGTCACCGGCGCCAGCCGCGGTGCCGGCCGCGGAATCGCAATAGCCCTGGGCAGCCACGGCTGCACCGTCTACGTGACCGGTCGCTCACAAAAGCCCGAAGACGCTCCCAGCGTCGGCGGCCAGCTACTGCCCGGTACCATCTACGAGACCGCCGAGGCGGTGACCGCCGCCGGCGGAAAAGGCATTCCCGTGCGTGTGGATCACGGGGTGGACGCGGAAATCGTAGCCCTGTTCGAACAGGTGGAACGCGAACAGGGCCGGCTGGACATCCTGGTGAACAACGCCTTCCCCAACCTGCCGGCGATGACAGCGCCGGGCAATTTCTGGGAGAAGCCCATCGGCCTGGTGGACATGCTCGAGGTCGGCGTGCGCGGCGGCTACGTCGCCAGCCACTGCGCCGCGCCTCTGCTGTTGAAGAACGGCCGCGGCCTGATCGTGTTCACCTCCGCCTCCGGCGCCTCGCACTATGTCTTCGGCCCGGTCTACGGCGCCCACAAGGCCAGCATCGACAAGTTCGCCGCCGATATGGCGGTAGACTTCAGGGACCACAACGTCGCCTGCCTGTCGATCTGGATGGGCACACTGCTGACTGAGCGCTTCCTGGCGATGATCGAGGAAAACCCGGAGAAATACGGCTTTTTGCGCGAGTCCGCCGAGACGCCGGAGTTTACCGGCCATATCATCTGGGCCCTGTATAACGATCCCGACCTGATGGCGAAGAGCGGGCAGACCGTGATTGGCGCGGAGACGGCCGTCGAGTACGGTATACGCGACGAGGGCGACCGGCAGCCACCGTCCTATCGGGACCGCGGTATCTACCCGCGGCCGCAGTTTGCGGAAATCATTCGCTGATTAGGTGTCCCGGCGAATGGCGGGGACACAGAAATCGCCTAAGATGATGAGCCAGATAACAGCACGACAAAACCCAGGAGGTGGCCATGAGTGACGAATCGAGCGCGGAAATCCGCGACGCCCGCAAGGACTGGATGACCGAGCACCGCCACATGTACCTGAGCTCCGGCGGCGCCAAAGGACACATCATGGACCTCACCGCAGTCGGTGCGCACAACTTCGGCACCCACTGCCTGGTGAAGTACACCGGCCGCAAGAGCGGCAAGATATTCATCACGCCCCTGTGCTACGGCGATATCGGCGGCGAGGTGGTGATCGTCGCATCCAAGGGCGGTGCAGATGAACATCCCGCCTGGTACCTGAACATCCGCGAAAGCGACGAGGTGGAATTCCAGATCGCCACCCAGGCCTTCCGCGCCACCTGGCGCGAACCGGAAGGCGCCGAGCGCGAGAAGATCTGGGCCTTCATGGTCGACAGCTATCCGTTTTACGCCCAGTACCAGGCGGGTACCGAGCGCGTGATCCCGCTGGTGGTGATGAAACCGGTAGAGGAGATCGAGGTGTTCCGCGAATCGGACGCGACCGGGGTGCGCCAGCTCTGACATCGCTGGCGGGCCGGGCAGGTTTGGCGCCGAGCGGAGGGTTGCGGCGGCGCCTCAATCCCTCGTCGCTATCCGGTAGCGCTCGCAGTAGTCCCTGTAGCGCTCTCGCACCTGCTCCCGGCTCAGGCCGTAATCCTCCAGCGCGTAACTGTGCTTGCCCAGCTTGCCCTTCGGGTTATCCCCCATGTAGGCCTGCATCGCCGCTTCTGCCTCGGGCGTAAGCGGTTCGTCGAAATGCGCGTAAATCTTGCGGATCTCGCCGATCGGGTCGCGCATCACGTCGGCGTACTGCAGGTCGTAGATCGAGTCCGCGCCATGCGCCGCGCGGTAGGCGTCGGAGCGCTCAATCATCACGTCGAAGGTTTCCAGCAGGCAGTCGGCGATGGCCGTGTTGTCCACGTGGTCGCTGAACATGGGCCGCACCGCTTTCAGCAGGCTGCAGGATGAACCGACCACATCCACCGGGTCGCGGTGGGTCATCACCAGTCGTGCGTCCGGGTATACCGTCGTCAGGGCCCCCAGGAACAGCGGGTGCCAGGGGTTTTTCAGGGTCCAGCGTCCGCCGACGTTCGCCTGCAGCAGCTGCAGCAGGCGCTTGTGGTAGCGGAACGCGGGCAGGTAGTCGGCCTCGTGCAGGAACCACCGGTGGTATGACGGCACGTGGTAGACCGAATCGAAGTACTGGGACACGAAAGAGGGCGACATGGCGAACTGGCACTCGCTGGGGCTGTCCGCGTTTTCGTGGTGGATGGCCGAGATCTGCGGCGCGAACTTCAGGCCGAGGTCGCTGCGCTCCTGTGACTTGGCGTAGCGCGGGCCCGCGTGCATCTCCTCGGGTTTCGGCGGCGGCACCGGGTCGAAGGACTCCCAGCGCAGCAGGCAGCGCCGCGCCGGGTCCACATTCAGCAGGTTGATGACCAGCGTGGTACCGGTGCGCGGCAGGCCGAAGACGAACATCGGCTTTGCGATCGGGCGCTGCAGCAGTTCGGGGTGTTTGGCGAGGTAATCCTCGACGCGCAGTCGATTGCTGAGGGTGTCGACCAGTTCCTGCTGGACGCTCTGCCGCCTCTCGACTGTTTGTGGTGCAACCAGGCGAAATAGTGGGTAGCCCTCGAGCCGAATGACACCGGTGCAAGCAAGCCGCTGGAGGCATGCTGCCTGGATGCCAGGCGAGTGGTGCAGCAAAAAGCAGAATTTTCAGTAGCCTGATTCCAGCCTCGATAGTACCCTAGAAAAATTGGCATGGAGCACTAATCGAATGGATCTCGGTTTTTTCTGGCGGAAGTCTGCTTTCGCCTGGTATGTATCAGCTTTCCTGTTTGTTGTTTCCAGCGTGGCTGCCGCCGGTACCGGCGTATCCAGTTGCAGTCTCATTCCGGTCGCGATCAGTGAGTCGACTCTCTCGGCAGCAGTACCTGGCGATGAATTCACTGAAATATCGCTACGGGAAAGCTCCGGCAATTTCAGTTGGCTGACCTGGGCGGGAAGCCCGAGTTCGCCGGTCCTTGCCAACAGTCTCACGCTGCCGGGCGACAGTGACAGCTACGTCAATCCCGATGACTCGTCAGACCTCGCACTTCACCCTGGCGACTGGGCCCAGGGCGCTCCCGGTGTAACGGGAAGCAGCGCCGTAAAAACCGCGCTCAACGCGTTGCTGGACGTACCGATTGTCGTGCCCGTTTGGGACGAGCAACGCTCCCAGGGCAACCGATTCGATTATCACGTCGCTCGCTTCGCCACCGTCAAGCTGACCGGTTACAGCCTGGGGGGGTATGGTTGGCTCTCCTTTACTTATATCGGTGAAAAGAACTGTTTCAACACACCTCCCATGGCGGAGAACCAGGCATACATTACGCCGGAAGATACCCCTGTCTCTATTCAGTTGGCAGGCGAAGACGTCGACGGCGACCCGCTAAGCTACAGCCTGGTGTCTTACGGATCCCACGGTTCCGTGTCCGGAGATGCACCGGACCTGGTGTATACACCAGCCTCCAATTTTACGGGTTCGGACACCTTCAGCTACCGGGTCAACGACGGTATTGACGATTCCGCGCCGGCCAACGTGGCGATTACTGTGGAACCGGTGAACGATGCTCCCCAGGCGTTCAACCAACAGTTGAGGTTCGTGGAGGACACGCCGGCCGCCGTGACGCTTCAGTGGCTGGATGTCGATGGCGATACGGTCAGCGTCTCTATCCTTACTCAGCCGTTGCACGGCGGTTTATCCGGCGAGGGCGATAGTTATGTCTATACCCCGGACGCGAACTTCGCGGGGGATGACAGCTTCACGTTCAGCGTAAACGATGGCCAGCTGGACTCCAATATCGCCACCGTGTATCTCTCGGCGGACCCGGTCAACGATGCGCCAGTGGCGAACAGTGGTGCCGCGAGTACGCTGGAAGATGAACCGGTGGAGATCGTGTTGTCCGCCAGTGATGTCGATGGCGACGTACTGTCCCTGCATCTACTCGGCCAAACCGCACATGGCTCGCTGACCTTCGTCAGCGGCAATACGGTGCGCTACCAGCCGGTCTCAGGGTATTTCGGGCCCGACCAGTTCACCTTTTATGCCAACGACGGCGTGCTGGATTCCAACGTCGCCCAAGTCGACATCGACGTGATCGAAAAGAACAAGCCGCCCGTAATCGTTTCCGATGCGGTGACGGTAGCCTCCCAGGGTACCCCCTATACCTACCAGGTAGAGGCCACCGACCCGAATCCCGACGATACGCTGAGCTACGCCCTGGATCGCGCTCCGCAGGGTATGACTATCGAGTCAGCCACCGGTCTCGTCCAGTGGCAACCGATGGAGAGCTACGTCAGCGGATTGCAGGGTGTCAATCGCTACTGTGCGTTGACCAGCTACGACGAAGCCTTCAGGGCGCTGGACCTGGTGTTCCTGACGGATGTATCCGGCAGTGTCGTATTGCCCGCGTCGCTGCTGGACCCGCTGGTTACGGATACCGAGACGGCCCTGGCGGATCTGGCGATTGGCTCCGATGCCAACCCAAACCGTTTCGGCCTGCTGGAATTTGCCGATAGTGTCGATTCCGTGGCCGTTGACGGAGCCTTGATGTACCCCGCATCGGCCTACGCCGATGCCACATCGCAACTGGTCGCCGCAGTGGGGGGCAGCGCCAGCGGTCTCGCCGCGGTGCAGGCAGTGCTCGACCAGTACGGCCTGCGCCCAGCCATCGCGAAACAGCTCGTGCTTGCCGTAGACGACATACCGGCCGACGTCGATACTGCGGCAGTTTCCTCGCTGGCCGCCGCCCTGGTCGGCGGCGGTTACCGTCTGTCGGTCATCGTCGATGTAACCTACCATTGCGAATCGGGCGAAACCGCGCTGGCGGTGGATGCCGGTAATAACGGCTATGTCGTACGCGATGGCAAGCTCGAACAGTGCAACAATCCGGTGTTGGTCAGCGGCAATGACGCGGTGCTCGCCAGCTATGTGGAACTGGCCCTGGCATCGGGAGGCAGTGTCTGGAACCTGTCGCGGCTACAGGCCGACCAACAGGTCTTTGGCCAGGCACTGGGCGCCTATCTCGTCGACGCGACCATCGACGGTTTCTCGGTCAAGCTTGCAGACCTGGTGGTCCAGTCCATTGCACTGGACCCCAACAATCCGCTGGCGGGCACTGTTCGCGTGCATAACCGGGGCTTGGGCGCGCCCGGCCAGGCGGTGACGCTGCAGCTTGCGGGGCTCTCGGGAGAGGTTGAATACCCGCTACTAAGCACAGTCGTCGATAACCTGGGGGCAGCCGAGACAGCGCTGATACCGTTTACCCTGCCGCAGGGACACAGTTTCCAGGCATTGCGTGCCAGCCTGGCGCCATTGCCGGGGGAAGTCGAGTGCGCTATCGATAACAACACGCTTACAGCCCCGCTGGTGACTGCCCGCGTCGAAGACGAAGAGGGCTTGTTCGATCAGCAGCAGTACGCGATCAATGTGTATGAGTTGAATGACCCGCCGTCGATCATATCGGACCCAGGCACGACCGCGCAGGTCGATGCGGACTATACCTATTATGCGCGCGCGGCTGACACGGATCGTGGCGATTTGGTGCGTTTCTCGCTCCTCGAGGCACCTGCGGGAATGTGGATCAATCCGGTAACCGGCAAACTGACCTGGCATCCCCTGGAAGCAGACCGCGGCGAAGTGCCGGTTACAGTACAGGTCACGGATATTGCCGGTGCCACGGCGGACCAGGCTTTCACCATTTCGGTAGGCGACCTGAATCATTCGCCAACCATCGTCACGACACCGCTTACCACAGCACAGTTGGACCAGTTGTATTTTTACGATGTCAACGCGACCGACCCGGATGTAGACGTCCTGGCGTACTCGTTGCTGGAATCACCTGCGGGAGCGGTGATAAATCCGGCTTCCGGTGAGATCCAATGGCAGGCTGGGTCTGCCGGTGTGGTCGTTTTCGGCGTACAGGTGAGTGACGGACGCGGCGGATTCGATAGCCAGCAGTTCGAGGTGACCGTCAGCGACGGTTTCAGTAACAGTGCGCCCGTAGCCCTGCCAGACAGTTACCAGACAGGACAGAACCAACTCGTCGATATTGCGTTGCGCGGTACGGACCCTGACGGTGATGTGCTCGCTTACTCGATAGCAAGCCAACCACAGCACGGTACGCTAAGTGGCGAGGGGGCCGACCTGCGTTACCTCCCTGATGCCTACTACGCCGGTGCCGACAGCTTCGAATTTGTGGTAGACGACGGCCGGTTGGGTTCGCTACCCGCCACCATCAGTGTAGAAGTAACGGATCAGAACAATCCGCCGATCATCACTTCCGAGCCCGATCTGCCTTTTGTGCTCGAGCCGGCCACGGGGCAGGGGGAGCCGGTGGACCTGTCCACCTGGACACCGGTGATCTTGCAGACTGACGGACAGCCGCTGCCGAACTGGGTGGTGAGCAGCGATCACACGCTGGTCAACCAGACCGTCAACGCACGGGCATCCGCGTTTCTCAGCGAGTTCGATGTGAAGGACGACCAGATGTCGGGCATTCTTCGCGTTTACACGACGTCTGACGACGACTTCATCGGGTTCGTGTTCGGCTACCAGAATCCCTTCCAGTTTTATTTGTTTGACTGGAAAAAGAATGCCCAGAGCGGTGCAGAGCGGGGCATGTCGGTGAAAGTCATCAATCTGAATCCCGATGGCAGCGAGGGCCGGCCCATCCTGTGGGCTTCCAACAACGCCACCATCGAGACGCTCTACCATAATTCAATACTTTGGTATCCGAATACGGACTACAACTTCACCCTGGATTTTCACCCGGGCGAGTTCACGATTACGGTCAAGCAGGGCGCCAAGGTTATCGATGCTTTCACGTTACAGGACGACACGTTCAGCTCGGGCCTGTTCGGTTTCTACAACTATTCCCAGCAATACGTCCGCTACCGGGGCTTTACCCGCGAAGTCCTGGCCAGCCGCGAATACGTCTATGACGTGGAAGCGATGGACCCGGATGGCGATGACGTAACGTTCACCTTGCTCAGCGGCCCCGAGGGCATGACGCAGGACCCGGTCACGGGCGTGATTTCCTGGCAGACGACTTCCGCCGATGCCGGCAGTTACGATGTGGTAGTCGAAGCCTCGGATCCCTACGGTGCATCGACCACACAGCGCTACCAACTGGTGGTGGTGGAACAGGTGCCTGTCATCACCACCGACCCGGAAGCACTCGCGCTCACAGACCAGGCTTACGCCTACGATGTCGATGCCTTCGATCCGCAACCCGACGATACGCTGACGTACAGCCTGACTGAATCGCCCGCCGGTATGTCGATTGACCCGTTGATCGGCCTCATCTCCTGGCAACCGGGTATTGCGGAGATTGGGCCGCACAACGTAACTGTGCGTGTAACCGATACCGGCGGCTATTACTCCGAGCAGAATTACACGCTTTCGGTAGAGGAAACCCCGCCGAATGAAGCCCCGACCATTACCAGCCAGGCGCCTGCTGCCGCGTCCGTGGGCAGCTTTTACAGTTATAGCCCCAGCGCCACTGACCCTGATGGCGACCCTGTCACTTTCTCGCTGATCAAGGTGCCGAACGGCGTACAGATGTTCGATGGCAAGACCATCACCTGGTGGCCGACGGCAGACCAGGTGACGCAGCATGATTTCATTCTCGAGGCCAGTGACGGCAGGGGCGGTGCAATCGAGCAACACTTTACGGTCGATGTCACCGGCTATGACGTCAACCACGCGCCGGAAATCTCCTCCCAGCCGGGCAACAGCATCCAGAGTGGCGGAAGCTACGAATACCGGGTAATCGCGACTGACGTGGACGGCGATATTCTCGCTTACACCCTGTTGGACGGTCCGCCGGGAATGACCCTGGATGAACTGGGCGTGGTTCGCTGGACGCCGGCGGATTCCGGTTACTACAACGTGGCCCTGCGCGTGGAGGACGGTCGCGGTGGCTACACCACGCAGACATTCCAGATCGCGGTTTACAGCAGCCTGTCCAATGGCGCCCCGGTGCTGGCGACTACTCCGGTGACAGCCGCGTATATCGGGACACGCTATGAGTACAGCTTCCAGGCGAGCGATCCCGACGGTGACAGCATCGTCTATTCCGTACTCCAGGGGCCCGTTGGAATGGAGATCAACGCGTCCAGCGGGCTGCTCAGTTGGGTGCCGGGTGAACAGGATCTCGGGGAGCACAGCGTCACGGTGCAAGCCTATGACGGGCGAGGCGGTGCCACCACGCAGAGTTTCCCGTTATCCGTACAGACGCTGAGCGACAATACGCCACCTGATATCACCAGCACCCCGGCGACGGCCGTGGCGGTCGGCGCCGAGTACACCTACCAGGTAGTTGCCGTGGATGCCGAAGGCGACAGCCTGCAATTCGCGCTGGAGGCCGCGCCAGCGGGCATGACCATCGACGCCCAGGGTGCGGTCGCCTGGGTGCCAGGCAGCGATCAGGCAGGCCTGCACACGGTGGCGGTCAAGGTCAGTGATGACGCCGGCGGTACTGCCGTCCAGTCCTACACACTGGCCGTGGATGACGGAACAGGCCTGGTCGGCAACCTGCCGCCGGTGATCAGCAGTTCACCCGCAAGCCAGGCTGATGCGGGTGCCACCTACAGCTACCAGGTGCAGGCTGCGGACCCCGAGGGCAGCGCGCTCACCTACCAGTTGGTCGGCGCTCCTGCGAGTGCGACCATCGACGCCGGCGGCCTGTTGAGCTGGTCTACGACCGGCGGTGATATCGGCTCCCACTCTATTGTGATCGAGGTGGCGGATGCAGAAGGCGCTGCCGCGCAGCAGCAGTTCACCGTCTCGATACTCGGCAGCGGCGGCAACCGGCTGCCCCAGATCGGGAATACGCCGCCTGCCTCCGCCAAGGTTGGCCTGGAATACCACTTCCAGCTTCAGGCCTCCGACCCCGACGGCGACACGCTCAGCTTCAGCCTGCCACAGGCGGGACCGGGCGCGTCAATCTCCCCGACCGGATTGCTCACCTGGACGCCTGCGGCAGCAGGGCAGCAGCCGACGACGCTGCGTGTCAGCGATGGCATCCAGTGGACGGACCTGAGCTGGAACATCGAGGTCGCTTCCGCCTCCACCGCGCTGGGCGCGACCATCAACGTCGACCCGGAAGTCGTCGATGCCGGTGAAGATGTGCTGGTCGAGGTTATACCCACCGGCAGCGCTGGGGCGGCGACGGCCAGCATCACCCTGGATGGCGTGGATGTCGCGCTGGGCGCGAATCTTACGGCCACCCTCAATGTCGCTACCATTGGCGCCCACGATATCGTCGCCCGCATCGAGGACGGCTACGACACCGCGGTAGTACGCAAGACCTTCTATGTCCGCGACCCGGATGACACCAGCGTACCCACGGTCACGCTGGAAAACCTCCAGTCCGGCCAGGAGGTCACCGCCCCCATAGACATCGTCGCCAGTATCGCCGACGACAACCTTGACGCCTGGAGCCTGAAGCTCTACAGCCGCGCCGACATGGCCAACCCGCAGGAACTGGCCGCCGGTACCGGCGCGGTGAGCAGCGCCGTGATTGGCACGCTCGACCCGACCCTCCTGCGCAATGGCCAGTACACCCTGCAGCTGGAGGCCTGGGACGCCAGCCGCAACACCGGCCTGGACAGCCACACCGTGCTGCTCACCGGCGACATGAAGGTCGGCAACTTCTCCTTTACGCTGACGGACCTGGATATCCCGGTGTCGGGCATCCCCATCGTTATCAACCGCACCTACGACAGCCGCGACAGGCAGCGCCTGCAGGACTTCGGCTACGGCTGGAGCCTGGATTACCAGAACGTGAAGGTTGAGGAGAGCCGCAAGATCGCCGAGAACTGGGCGATCAACGAATACCGCTACGGGGCCTTCAACGCGTACACCAACTACTGCGTGGAGCCCATCGGACGCCCGCTGGTGACCGTCACGCTGCCCTCCGGCAAGGTGGAGACCTTCGAGGTGCACGCGTCACCGGAGTGTCTGCAGTTCCAGGTGGGTGTGGACGTGGAGTTCGACTTCGTGCCCGTGGACGGCACCACCAGCACCCTGGTGCAGACCGACTACGGCCTGCTGCGCTACAACAACGGCCAGATCATCGAGCTGGGCGGCGACCAGAACCCGGACCCGCAGCACTACGTGCTGACCACCAAGGAAGGCTACAAGTACGTGCTGGACCAGGACGTCGGCATCAAGACGGTGACCGACCCCAACGGCAACACGCTCACCTACACCGATAACGGTATCTTCCATTCCGACGGCAAGAGCGTGCTGTTCGAGCGCAACGCCGAGGGCCTGGTGACCGCCGTGGTCGACCCGATGGGCAACCGCTACGAGTACACCCGCGATGGCAGTGCCGACCTCGTCGCCATGACCGACCCGCTGGGCAACGAGAGCAGCTACAGCTATAACGCCAGCCACGGCCTGCTGGAGATGTTCGACGCCCTCGGCCGCAAGCTGATCAAAAACATCTACGACGATGACGGCCGCCTCATCGCCCAGGAGGACGGCGACGGCAACCGCACCGAGTTCAACCACGATATCGCGGGCAGGCAATCCATCGTCACCAACCGCCGCGGCTACAGCACCCAGTACTACTACGACGACGAGGGCAACGTTACCAGCATGGTCGACGCGCTGGGCAATCTCACCAGCTACACCTTCGACGCCGACGGCAACCAGACAAGCCAAACGGACGCCCTGGGGCACACCAGCAGCGCGACGTACAACGACCGCGCCGACCAGCTCACCCAGACCGACGAGCTGGGCAACACCGTGCGCTTCACCTACAACAGCCACGGCCAGGAGCTCACAGTCAAGGATGCCCGCGGCAACACCTACACCCAGACCTACGACGGCCTGGGCAACCTGCTGACGGTGAAGGACCCGCTCGGGAACCTCGCGGGCAACAATATCGACGCCAAGGGCAATGTCACCCTGACCCAGGACGTGGAGGAGAACATCACCACCTTCACCTACGACGGCGAGGGCAACAAGCTCACCGAGCGGGATGCGGAGCACCACACCACCACGTACACCTACGACGGCAATGGCAACGTGCTCACCGAGAGCATCACCCGGGGCGGCGCGACTGAGACCACCAGCTACGTCTATGACGACCTGGACCGCCTGGTGGAGACCACCGATGCTGCGGGCAATGTCACGGCCACCGAGTACGACGCCGCGGGCAACGAGGCGGCGATGGTGGATGGCGAAGGCCGGCGCACCGAGTACGTCTACGACGCCTACGGGCGCCTCGGCAGCACCAGCTACCCGGACGGCACCACGGAGAGCCATACCTACGACACGGAAGGCAACCGCACCAGCACCACGGATCGCCTGGGCAGGACCACCAGCTACAGCTACGATGCCCTGAACCGGCTGGTGCAGACGACCTACCCGGACGGCAGCATCTCCGCCACGGAATACGATGATGTGGGCCGGGTGAACGCGGAGATCGACGCCAACGGCAACCGCACCGAGTATGACTACGACGCCGCGGGCCGGCGCATCGCCACCACCGACGCCCAGGGCAACGTCCACCGCTTCGAGTACGACGCCGACGGCAACCTGACGGCGGAAGTGGATGCCCTGAACCGCCGCACCGAGTACGTCTACAACGCCCTGGACCAGCGCACCGAGACCCGCTTCCACGACGGCTCGGTCCTGCGTGAGACCCAGGACGCCCTGGGCCGGCGCACGGACCAGACCGACCAGGCGGGCATCGTCACCGATTACGCCTACGACGGTGTGGGCCGCCTGACGGCAGTGACCGACGCCCTGGACGGCGTCACCGCCTTCACCTACGACAGCGCCGGCAACAAGCGCACCCAGGCCGATGCCGAGGGCCGCACCACCAGCTGGACCTACGATGCGCTGGGGCGGGTTATTGCCCGCAGCCTGCCCATGGGGCAGAGCGAGTCCTTCCAGTACGACGGGGTGGGGAATGTAATCGAAAGGGTGGATTTCAAGGGGCAGGTGACGGCTTCCACTTACGACAGCAATGATCGGCTGGTCAGCCGCAGCTACGACGATGGCAGCGCCGAGAACTTCAGCTACGACGCCGTGGGCAACCTGCTGCAGGTGGTGCAGACCGCGGCGGATGCCAGCACCCGCACCACGACGTACAGCTACGACAGCCGGGACCGGCTGGTTTCGACCACCCAGCCCAACGGCGCTGTGCTGGCCTACGGCTACGACGGGGCGGGCAACCGTACCAGCCTGACCGCCACCTCGCCCAGCGGGGCGGTGACCGTCACCAGCTATGGCTTCGACAGCCTGAACCGGCTGCAAACCGTCACCGACAGCAACGGCATCACCAGCTACGGCTACGACGCGGTGGGCAACCTGACCAGCGTCAGCCACCCCAATGGCACCAGCCAGGTGTACAGCTACGACAGCCTGAACCGCCTGACCACCCTGAAGACCTACGATGGAACTGGCGCATTGGTGGAGCAGTACGACTACACCCTGGACCCGACCGGGCGCAGGACGGCCATTGCGGAGCTGGACGGCAGGTCAACCGCTTACGGCTACGACGACCTGTATCGCCTGACCAGTGAGGTCATCACGGACAGCGTCAATGGCAACTACAGCGCCAGCTACCAGTACGATGGCGTGGGCAACCGCATCTACGAGACCGTGGACGGGGTACAGACCCAGTACAGCTACGACGCCAACGACCGGCTGACCCAGCAGGGCGGCACCACCTACAGCTACGATGCCAATGGCAATACCCTGGCGGAGACGCTGGATGGGGTGACCACCAGCTACAGCTACGATGCCAAAGACCGGCTTGTGGAGATGGAGCAGGGCGGCCAGCTCACCAGCTATGCCTACGACGTCAGTGGTATCCGTAACCAGAAAACCGAGGGCGGCGTCACGACGGACTACGTGGTGGACAGCAACCGGGACTACGCCCAGGTGCTGGAGGAGGTTGCGGGCGGTAGCACGGTGGCCAGTTACAGCTACGGGCATGACCTGTTGAGCCAGGATCGGGCAGGGGCGAGCAGTTTTTACTTGTACGACGGGCTGGGCTCGACCCGGATGCTCAGTGACGATCTGGGGTCGATCACGGATGAGTATGACTACGAGGCCTTTGGGCAGGTGGTCAACCAGTCCGGGACGACCGAGAGCAGCTACCTGTTTGCCGGCGAGCAGTTCGATAGTGGATTAGACCAGTATTATCTGCGGGCCAGGTATTACAACCAGGCCAGTGGCCGGTTCACGCAGATGGATACGTGGATGGGGATCAATCAGGATCCTATAAGTCTACACAGGTATCTCTATGCAAATACAGAACCTGCAAATCACATTGACCCCACAGGGCACTTTACTCTAATTAGCACAATTCGAGCTATCACAGTAGCTGGCAGTCTTTATACAGCTGCGGAAACGGGTTATCAGTTTGGCTCTTTGATTGATCGTGTTGCCCGCACAGGGGAGGTGCTTACAGTTAGAAATGGCACGTCACTCGGCTTAATAGCTTTGAACTTTCTCCCAATGAAATATCTGGCGAAAGTGGGCAATTTATCTGCCATAGCTCGAAAGTTGGAAAAGGCTGGTTTTGATCAGGTGATATTTGATACGAGCCAGAATGTAAAAGGATTTAATCGAATTTTCCATTGGGTTCAACAAATGGAACAAAGGGGTTTCGATATAGCGCAAGTCATTGAGGCTGCAACAAAAGGGGCTTATTGGATTGATACAAAAACAGGCGCTATTATCCGAGTGATTGGTGATGCTAAGAAAAGTGGATCAATTAAGGTGGTATTTAACGAGGCAGGTAAATTGGTGACTGTATTGAAAGATAAATTAACTAATAAAGTCGTTCCATTTTCGCCAATAAACTAGAGCATGAATATGTCACGCACTGAGAGTAAAAAATATGATCTCCTGTTGAGTAAGGTTGAGTCTGGGGATTTAGAAGGTGTAAAGGAACTGATAGATAACGGAACAGGGCCTAATGACCACGGTTTAGGCGACCAGTCAGCGCTAATTTTAGCGGCTGATGAAGGACAGGTAGCGATATTCAGGCTCCTGTTGTCTGAGGGAGCTGATATTAATTATGAGGATGACGCAGGAGACACACCTTTAATTTGTTCTGTCGTAATAGGTTCGGAAGAGCTAACTAAACTATGTTTAGAATCTGGAGCAAATCCTCTGTATAAGAATCGTTTTGGAGTAACGGCAAGAGAATATGCGGAAGCTAAAGGGGTCAGAGCCCTTTTTGATCGAGTTTGATGAGGTTAAGGAGAATTAGAGGGACAGTTTACTCAATTCAAGAAACCCCGACCTTGCGAATTAAAGGGACAGTTTACTCAATTAAAGAAATCCCGCCGAGTACGACGACGTCGGCCGGGTGAGCGCGGAGATCGACGAGAACGGCAACCGCACGGAGTACGGCTACGACGCCGCGGGCCGGCGCATCGCCACCACCGATGCCCAGGGCAACGTGCACCACTTCGAGTACGACGCCGACGGCAACCGCACCAGCCTGACCGTCACCTCGCCCACCGGGGCGGTGACCGTCACCAGCTTCGGCTTCGACAGCCTGAACCGGCTGCAAACCGTCACCGATAGCAACGGCATCACCAGCTACGGCTACGACGCGGTGGGCAACCTGACCAGCGTCAGCCACCCCAGCTGGATTTTTTCATTCCGGCCGCCAGCGCCCAACCCGCAACCTCTCCAACGCATGAATCACCCCCCGCAACTCCGCCAGCCCCTTCAGCCGACCCAGGTAGGAATAACCTGGCCGCACGCCGGGCTGGTCCAGTTCCTCACCCATCAGGTGCCCATGATCCGGCCGCATGGCGATGCGGTCGCTGCGCCCACGCGCCTGCCGGTCGCTCTCCTCGTCGAGCAGGGCACTGATCAATCCCACCATGTCGTTGTCGCCATCCAGGTGATCGGATTCGTAGAACGAGCCATCCGCCTCGCGACGGATATTGCGCAGGTGCACGAAATGAATCCGCGGCCCGAACTCGCGCGCCATGGCGACGAGGTCGTTATCGCCGCGGGCGCCGAAGGATCCGGCGCACAGGGTCAGCCCGTTGCTGTCGCTGGGCACCGCATCCAGCAGTGTGCGTGCATCGTCCGCCGTGGACACTACCCGCGGCAGGCCGAACAGCGAGAAAGGCGGGTCGTCCGGGTGGATACACATGCGCACGCCGGCCTCTTCGGCCACCGGGATGATCTCGCGCAGGAAAGCCAGCAGGTTGGCGCGCATGCCGTCCTCGCCCAGCGCGATGAACTCGGCGATGGCGGCGCGGATGCCCTCGCGGTCGTAGCTCCCTTCGCCGCCGGGCAGGCCGGCGATGATGTTCTTTTCCAGCAGTTCGCGCTCGGTATCGCTCATCGCCTCGAAGCGCTGTTTCGCACGCGCCAGTACTTCCGGCGCGTAGTCGTTTTCCGCGTTGTCGCGTTGCAGCAAGCACACGTCGTAGGCGGCGAAGTCGGTGATCTCGAAGCGCAGCGCGCGGGAGCGGTTGGGCAGGGTGTAGTCGAGGTTGGTGCGGGTCCAGTCGACCACCGGCATGAAGTTGTAGCAGACCACGTCGACGCCGGCGGCGCCGAGGTTGCGCAGGGATTCGCAGTAGTTGGCGATGTGCCGCCGGTAGTCGCCGCTGCGCGTCTTGATGTCGTTGTGCAGCGGCACGCTCTCGACCACCGTCCAGGCCAGGCCGGCGTTCTCGATCTCGCGTTTGCGCTGCTCGATCTCGGCCAGCGGCCAGGCCTCGCCAGTGGGGATGTGGTGCAGGGAGGTGACCACGCCGGTCGCGCCGGCCTGGGCGATGCGCTCCAGGGTCACCGTGTCGTCCGGGCCGAACCATCGCCAGGTCTGCAGCATGCTAGTTGTACTCCTCGAATTTGAAATCCTCGCGGGCGATGATCGCACCGCGATGTTGCACTACCGTGGCGGCCAGTGCCTGGCCCGCGCGAATGGCCTCGTCGATGGCGTGCCCGCGCAGCCGCCTGGCGAGGTAGCCCGCATTGAAGGCGTCGCCGGCGCCGGTGGTATCCACTGCGCGCACCGCTTGCGCGGCGCACTCCACGTGCTGTTCCTCGCTGATGCCGTGCACGCACAGGTCCGGCGCCTTGATCACCAGTTCGCGCACACCGCGCTCGCGGTAGAAACCGGCACAGCTCGCCACGTCGGTCATACCCCACAGCTGTGTCTCGTCCTCCAGTGTGGGCAGCACGATATCGCACAGGGGCAGGACTACATCGCAACACTCCCGCGCCTGGCGCACGTCGCGCCAGAGGGCCGGGCGGAAGTTCGGGTCGAAGGCGATGCGGGTTCCGGCGCCGCGCAGTTCCCGCAACACGGCCACAAGGTTGTGCACGCCGCTGCGGCACACTGCCAGGGTGATGCCGCTGAAGTAAAACGCGTCCACGGCCGGCACCGGCGGCGGGGAATCGAAAGTCGCCCGCGCCGGGCTGTGGTCCCGCCAGTAGGTAAAGCGGCGCTCGCCGGACGGGTCGTTGTCGATCAGGTAGAGGCCGGGCTGGCGGCCGGGCATGCGCTGTACGAGGCTGTCGTCGATACCCTCGTCGTGCAGGGTGGCGAGTATGTGCGTCGAGGCGGGGTCGTCGCCCAGGCGGGTCAGGTACTGCACCCGGCAGCCCAGCCGGGACAGGTACACTGCCGTGTTGAAGGTGTCACCCGCTATGCCGCGTCGATAGCAGTCCGGCTCCCCGGTCGGGGCGAACTCCAGCATTACCTCGCCGGCGCAGCAGATTGTGGGGCTGTCGGGCACTCCCGGCTCCTCGTGACTCGGGTCTCATGACTTGACAGTGGGGCGGCCGCTCTGTCATCTTAATTGGCCTGACCACTTTACCAGTGGCGAGTCTGCACCAGCGCTCGCCAGATCGCAAGCGCGGTCGAACCCCGTCGGTTGTCTCGCGATAGCATGGCTGAACCCCGGGCCTGATAAGAAACGAAGTGAGCTGAATGCAAATCCAGACCGTAAAACCGCAACGCCTGTACATGCAGGTCGCCGACCAGATCAGGCGTTCGATTCGCGCGGGTGTGCCCGCGCCGGGCGAGCGACTGCCCTCGGAGCGCGACCTCGCCGAGCGCTTCGGCGTCAGCCGCCCGACCATCCGCGAGGCGATGATTGCGCTGGAGATCGCCGCGCTGGTGGAGATTCGCTCCGGTTCCGGCGTCTATGTGACTGACGCCGAAACCGGTGCCTCCCAGCCGGTGCTGGACCAGGGAGCGGGGCCCTTCGAGATTCTCGAAGCCCGGCGCGTCGTCGAGGCTGAGTGCGCCGCACTGGCTGCGGAGCGCGCTTCGAAAACACAGCTCAAAACCCTTGCGGGCCTGCTGGAAGAAATGGCCGCCGAGAACCTGCAGGAGAACATGACCGAGGCCGCGGACCAGCGCTTCCACTGCCTGATCGCGGAAGCCGCGGGCAACTCCGTGCTGGCGTCCACGGTGGATTGGCTGTGGCAGCTGCGCAACGACTCGGTAATCAGCACCCACTTCCACCAGCGCGTTCGCCAGGAGGGCAGCCGGCCGATCATCGAGGATCACCAGCGTATCCTGGGGGCGCTGCAGGCGCGCGACGCCGAGGCGGCGAGGGATGCGATGACCGGGCACCTGCAACGTGTGGTCGACACGCTGATGGCGGCAGAGTGAGGAGGCCGTTTTGAGCGACGAGCCGATACTGCACCCGCAGCGCCTGTTCGCCAGCTGCCCGCGGCAGCGGGCGATTGCCACGGAGCTCTACGAGACGGTGCGCACACTGCCCATCGTCAGCCCCCACGGCCACACCGACCCGCGCTGGTTCGCCGACAACCAGCCTTTCGCCAATCCCGCCGAGCTGCTGGTACAGCCGGATCACTACCTGTTGCGCATGCTCTGCAGCCAGGGCGTTGGCCTTCCGTCGCTGGGCATCGCACCCGTCGGCGGGGACGAAGGCTTAGAGCGCAATCCCGCGCAGGTCTGGCAGCGCTTTGCCGATCACTATCACCTGTTCCGCGGCACGCCGTCGCGGCTGTGGATGGACCACGTGCTGGTGGAGGTGTTCGGTATCGACCAGGCCCTGTGCGCAGGGAATGCGCAGGCGATCTACGAGCGCATCGATAGCGCACTGCAAACTCCGGAATTTTTGCCGCGAGCCCTGTTCGAGCGTTTCAATATCGAGGTCATCGCCACCACCGAATCGCCGCTGGACCCGCTGGACGCACACCGCAAGCTCGCCGGCGATCCCTGGCCCGGCCGCGTGATCACTGCCTTCCGTCCCGATCCCGTGCTGGATCCCGAGTATGAGGGCTTTGCCGACAACGTCCAGCGCCTGGGCGAACTGGCCGCCGAGGACTGCGGCAGTTACCGCGGCTACCTCGCGGCACTGCGCGAGCGACGCACGTATTTCAGGCAGTTCGGCGCGACGTCCACTGACCACGGCCACCCCAGCGCGCGCACCGAGGACCTGTCCCTGGACGAGTGCGAGCGGCTTTACGCCAGCGCGCTGGCGGGAGCGCTGTCGGCGGAAGACGCCGAGCGCTTCCGCGGCCAGATGCTCACCGAGATGGCGCTGATGTCGCTGGACGACGGCCTGGTGATGCAACTGCACCCGGGTGTCTACCGCAACCACAACCCGCGGCTGTTTGCCGCCTTCGGCCGCGACCGCGGCGCGGACATTCCGCTGCCGTGCGAGTTCGTGCGCAACCTGAAACCCCTGCTGGACCGGGTCGGTGACGAACCCGGATTCCGCCTGATCCTGTTTACCCTCGACGAGACGACTTACTCTCGCGAACTGGCGCCACTGGCAGGCCACTACCCGTCGCTGCTGGTCGGCCCGCCCTGGTGGTTCCACGACAGCCCCGAGGGCATGTTGCGCTACCGCCAGCAGATCACCGAAACCGCCGGTTTTTACAACACCGCCGGCTTCAACGACGACACCCGCGCGTTCCTCTCGATACCCGCGCGGCACGACGTGGCCCGGCGCATGGATTGCCGCTTCCTCGCGCAACTGGTGGCGGAACACCGTCTGCGCATGGACGAGGCCCACGAGCTGGCAGCCGATCTCGCCTACCACCTCGCCAAGCGCGCCTACCGGCTCTGAGGGTTTCGTGGAACGCCTGAGCACCGAGTCGCTGGCCGCCCTCGCGGACGATGTCACCACGCCCGGGTACGATCGCAGTGTCGTGCGGCCCGGCATCCTGCACCTCGGTCTCGGCGCATTCCACCGCGCGCACCAGGCGGTGTATACCGATACCGCGTTGCGCCTCGGCGGCGGCGACTGGGGCATTGTCGGTGTGTGCATGCGCGGCGACAGTGTGGCGCGCCAGCTGCGCCCGCAGGACTTGCTGTACTCGGTGTGGAGCCGGGGAGCCGACGAAGACCAGTTGCGGGTGATCGGCGCACTCACTAGCGTGATCGTCGCGCCCGATGAACCCGCTGCACTGAATGCCGCATTCACTGATCCGGGCATTCGCATCGTCACGCTGACCGTGACGGAAAAAGGCTACTGCCTGGACGGCGACGCACTGGATACGGAACTGCCCGCGGTGCGCGCGGACCTGGCGGCGCCGGACGCAGCGAGCACCACCATAGGCATTCTTGCCCGTGGTCTGGCGGCGCGCCATGCCAGCGGCGGGGCGCCGCTGACCGTGATCAGCTGCGATAACCTCGCCGAAAACGGCTCGCGGCTGGCGCGGGCCCTGCGCAGTTACGCCGCGATTGCCTACCCGCACCTGCTGGACTGGCTGGACAGCTCGGTGCGTTTTCCCTGTTCCATGGTCGATCGCATCGTGCCGGCCATGGACGAAGCGGGCCGCGAACGCCAGGAACAGCGGCTGGGGCTGAGGGACGAAGCCGCGGTCGCCACCGAACCCTTTACCCAGTGGATCGTGGAGAACGATTTCGCCGCCGGCGCCCCGGACTGGGCCGCGGCGGGCGTGCGCCTCGTCGCCGACATACGCCCCTATGAAGCCATCAAGCTGCGCCTGCTCAACGCCGCGCACTCCGCCATCGCCTACACCGGCCTGCTCGCCGGGCTGGAGACCGTCGCCGACGTCATGACCGATATCCGGTTGCGCGATTTCATCGAGCGCTTGATGCGCGATGAACTGGCGCCCGCCCTGGCGGCGCCACCGGGTTTCGACCTGGACGCCTACCGCGAGCAATTGCTGCAGCGCTTCGCCAATCCCCACCTGCATCACCGCTGCGCGCAGATCGCCATGGACGGTACCGAGAAAATCCGCCAGCGCTGGCTGCCCACGCTGGCGAGCCTGCCGGCGGATTCCCTGTTATTGCGCGCGCTGGCGGCCTGGTGCCACTACGTGCTGTGCACCGACCTGGCGCTGGAAGATCCGCGCAGCGCGACCCTGCTGCAGTTGCGCAACAGCGACGCGCCGCTCGCATCGCGCCTGGCCGACCTGCTGGCCTGTCTTGGCCTGCCCGCCGGCTACGAGCCGGAGCGGCAGGCGCTGCTGTTGTATTACTGCCAGTCACTGTCGGCCGATGGCCCGGACGCACTGCTGGCGACACCCAAATTTACGCATGAAGAATAACGCGAGGTACGGCATGAAACTCACCGGACACTATTTCCTCACGGCCTTGCTGGCGCTGGCCCCAGGCCCGCTGCTGGCGGCGCAACCCGGTTCAGGCGAGGACGCAGCCGCGGCGCAGAAAGCGCGGGTGGCGTCGGTGTTGACCGGGGACGACGGCGAGAAGCACGACGTGTCGGAGTTGTTTGGCGGCCTGGTCAAGGACCTGCCGCCGCCGGACCCGCTGATGACCAACGTCGACGGTCGTGAGCACGTCTCCCTGAACGGGGCGTGGAATGTCGTGGTGGACGAACACAGCATGGGCGCCAAGGGCCTGTTCGGCACCGCCTACTACACACCGCCGGAGCCGCAGACCGGCCTGGAGCTGGTCGAGTTCAGCTTCGACGCGCGCCGCCAGCTGGAAGTCCCCGGCGACTGGAACACCCGGGACGAACGCCTGTTCCGCTACCGCGACATCGTCTGGTACCAGCGCGATTTCGACCTGCAGAAGGCGGCGGGCAAACGCTACTACCTGCACTTCGACGGCGTCAATTACAAGGCGCATGTCTACCTCAACGGCAAACCCCTGGCCACCCACATCGGCGGTTACACGGCCTTCAACGTGGATATTACAGACGCCGCCAAAGACGGCAGCAACTACCTGGTAGTGCGGGTGGACGCCTACCTGGACGATTCCACCATCCCGACCAAGCGCACCTCGGACTTCTTCAAGTACGGCGGCATCATCCGCGACGTCGACCTGGTGACGGTACCGGCGACCTTCGCGCGGCAGTACCAGTTCTACCTTGCCGACCTGGACAGCGGACGCATCGACGGCTGGGTGCAGCTCGACGGCCCGCAGGCAGCCAACCGCGAAGTGAAGGTGGATATCGACGAGGCCGATGTGCGCGCTAAAGCGCGCACCGACGCCAATGGCCGCGCGACCTTCAGCTTCAAGGCCAAGCAGCTGGACCTGTGGTCGCCGGAGCATCCCCGCCTGTACGACGTGGCGGTGAGTGACGGCGACGAGAAAGTGGTGGACCGTATCGGCTTCCGCACCATCGCCATCCAGGGCAAGCAGATCCTGCTCAACGGCAAGCCCGTGTACCTGCGCGGCGTCGCCCTGCACGACGAATCCATCCTCAAGCCCGGCATGGCCAACGACCGCGCCGACGCCGAGGCCAGCCTGGGCCTGGCCAGGGAGCTCAACGCCAACTACGTGCGCCTGGCGCACTACCCGCACAACGAGCATACCCTGCGCGTGGCGGACGAACTGGGCCTGATGGTGTGGAGCGAGATTCCCATCGTTTCGCTGATCGACTGGGACAACCCGGACACCCTGCAGCAGGCGCTGGGCATGGTGACGGACAACATCGACCGCGACCGCAACCGCGCCTCCATCGTGTTCTGGTCCGTGTCCAACGAGAGCATGCCGCAATCGCCGGAGCGCCTGGCCTTCCTGACCAAACTGGCGGAGCGGGCGCGCAGCCTGGACGACAGCAAGCGCCCCATCGCCTCCGCGCTGGTGGGCGACCCCGCCGAGTTCAAGGAGATCATGAAGCGGCTGGTCGCCGAACTGCTGTTCGACCCCGAGGTCACCGATCCGAAGGTGAAGCAGCAGCTGGCGGGCATGGCGAAGAAAATGATCGGCGACGATGATGCGGTACAGAAAGTGTTGCACGGCGAACTGGAAGTGATGCTGCGCGACCCGCTGGGCGAGGTGGTGGACCTGATCGGCTACAACGAGTATTTCGGCTGGTATTACTCGGCCGGACTCTCCCGTGTGCTGCCGGTGGATGAGGGAACGACCCGCCGCACCATGCTGAACATCATGAAGGACGTGCGCTTCCGCGACGCCTTCGGCAAGCCCATCGTGATTTCCGAGTTCGGCGCCGGCGCAAAGAAGGGCTTCGTCTCCGAGCATGGCCCCGGCGCCATCTGGTCCGAGGAGTACCAGGCGAAAGTCTACGAAAAGCAGCTCGACATGCTCAGCCGCAGCGACTTCGTTCAGGGTATATCGCCCTGGGTGCTGAAGGACTTCCGCTCGGCCATGCGCCCGCTCAACGGCATCCAGGAACTGTACAACCGCAAGGGACTGGTGTCCGAGACCGGCGAGCGCAAGCAGGCGTTCTTCGTGCTGCGCGACTTCTACGCACAAAAAGCCGGGGAATAAGGCCCAGTGAGCCGCCCGCCGCTGGGAGTTACCCGAAAGCAGTTCCTGCGCGGACTGCTCGCGGGAGCGGCGCTGCCCGCGCTGGCCGGCTGCGGTATTCGCGGCGCGGACGTGCTGCGCCTGAAGCTGGCACACGGGCTGGACACCAACCACCCGGTGCACAAGGCCATGGTGTACATGGCGCAGGTGCTGGCCGAGCAGTCCGGCGACACCATGCACCTGGAAATCCATCCCGCAGGCCAACTGGGCGCCGAGCGCGACCTGATCGAGCTGCTGCAGGTGGGCAGTATCGCGCTGACCAAGGTGTCCGCCAGCCCGCTGGAGAGCTTTGCGCCGGAAATGAAAATCTTCAGCGTGCCCTACGTGTTCCGCGACGCGGCGCACTTCCAGCGCTTCCTCGGCAGCGAGCACGGCCGGGCGCTGCTGCTGTCGCTGGAGCAGGTGCGCCTGCGCGGACTCGCCTACTACGACGCGGGCAGCCGCAGTTTCTACACCACGCACCAGCCGGTGCACACGCCCGCCGATCTCGCCGGCCTCAAGATCCGCGTACAGAAGAGCAAGACCTCGGTGCAGATGGTACAGGCGCTGGGCGCCGCGGCCACACCAATCGCCTGGGCGGAACTGTACACCGCCCTGCAGCAGGGCATCGTCGACGGCGCGGAGAACAACCCGCCGAGTTTTTACCTGTCGCGGCATTTCGAGGTGGCCCGGTTTTTCAGCCTCGACGAACATACCTTCGTCCCGGATGTACTGATGGTGAGTCAACATGTCTGGGATCACCTGTCGGCACAGCAGCAGGCCTGGCTGCAGGCCGCGGCGGATGCCTCCGCGCAACACGAGCGCGAACTGTGGCGGGTGGCGACGCAGGAGGCGATGGCCGCGGTGAGCGCTGCGGGGGTGGAGATCATCCATCCGGACAAGGCCGCCTTTCGCTCGGCGGTGGAACCCATGTATGCCGCGTATCGCGGTACACCGCTGGGTGAACTGCTGGCCACTATCCGGAGCATGCCGTGAACCTGCGCCGAATCATCGCCCCTGTGGATGCCGTTTTACAGCGTGTGCTGGCGCTGCTGATGCTGCTGCTGGTGAGTTGTGTCACCTGGCAGGTGGTGTCGCGCTACCTGCTCGGCGACCCCAGTTCCTGGACCGAGGAACTGGCGCGCTACCTGCTGGTTTGGATCGGCCTGCTGGGCGCCGCGTTCGCCTATGGCTGCCGCGCGCACATGGCGATCGACCTGCTGCAGGGCCGGCTGGGCGAGCGGGGCAGGGCGCTGTTGCGCGCGCTGATCGCCGCGCTGGTGCTGGTGTTCGCGTTGCTGGTGACGGTGTTGGGTGGTAGCAGCCTGGTCGCGCTGACCTGGGAGCTGAAACAGGAGTCCGCCGCCATGGGCGTGCCGATGGCAATGGTCTACACCGTTATACCCCTCAGCGGCCTGCTCATCGCGCTCTATGCGATTGCGGACATCGCCGATGCGCTGCGGGGTGCCCGGCGATGAGTTTCCTGGTGCTGTGCATCGTGCTCGCCCTGTTGCTCGCTATCGGCGTGCCCATCGCCTTCGCCCTCGGCCTGGCGACACTGTGCACCATGCTGCTTTCGGTGGACCCGCTGCCGGCGTTCACCACCATGGCCCAGCGCATGGCGGGCGGTATCAACAGTTTCGCGCTGCTGGCGATTCCGCTGTTCATTCTTTCGGGCAACCTGATGGCCCGCGGCGGCATTGCCCGCCGGCTGGTGAATTTCGCCCGCGCGCTGGTCGGCGCACTGCCCGGCGGCCTCGCCCTGGTCAACGTGGTCGCCTGCACGCTGTTCGGCGCCATTTCCGGTTCGGCGATCGCGGCGACCTCCGCGGTGGGCGGGGTGATGATCGACGAGATGCGCCGGGAGGGCTATGGCAGGGCCTTCGGCACGGCGCTGACCGCAGCCGCCTCGACCACGGGTATGCTGATCCCGCCCAGCAACATCCTCATCGTCTACGCCGTGGCCAGCGGCGGGGTCTCCGTGGCGGCGCTGTTCCTCGGCGGATATATACCCGGCATCCTGCTGGCGCTGGCGTTGATGTTTGTCTGCCTCGCACACACGCGTCGCGCGGGTTTGCGCGGCGGGCCGCGCTCTTCGCTCGCGGATATCGCCCGCGCGAGTTTCTCGGCCCTGCCCAGCCTGCTGCTGATCGTGCTGGTGATCGGCGGTATCGTCGGCGGCGCGTTTACCGCAACCGAGGCGGGCGCCATCGCGGTGGTGTACGCCTTCGTGCTCGCGGTGCTGGTCTACCGCGAGGTGGCGCCGGGGGAGATCGCCGACATTCTGCTGAAGTCCGCCGAGACCACCGCGGTTGTGATGCTGCTGATCGCGACCTCGACCTGCCTGTCCTGGATTCTCGCCTACGAGAATATCCCCCAGTTGATCAGCGATACGCTGCTCGGCTTCAGTGACAACCCGCTGCTCATCCTGCTGATGATCAACCTCGTATTGCTGCTGGTCGGCGCCTTCATGGACATGACCCCGGCGGTGCTGGTGTTCACGCCGATCTTCCTGCCGGTGGCGACACAACTCGGCATGTCGCCGCTGCACTTCGGCATCATGCTGGTGATGAACCTGTGCATCGGGCTGTGCAGCCCGCCGGTGGGCAGCCTGCTGTTTGTCGGCAGCGCCATCGGCCGCACCAGCATCGGCGAGATCGTGCGGCCGCTGCTGCCGATGTACCTGGCGATGTTCCTCGCCCTGATGCTGGTTACCTATCTTCCGGCCACGGCCGAATGGCTGCCGCGCCTATTCGGTTTCGCGGGTTGATTCAGTGCCCGGCGTCCCGGGAGCTGGCATAGTTCGCGCTTGACGCATCTGCTTCATCTAAAGTGGCGTGGATTGGTTTGCCGCCCGCCCCGGCCCTCAGGAGTTGACCTGCAAAGTGGCTATCGAGGCGCGCTCGGCGGTACACTGTTCGAACCCCTGGTGGGACAGGCATTTCCATTGGGGACACAGGAATTTATTACAGGGGAAACTTAATGGCGTCCACCAGACGAATGGGGTCCATCGACTCGGAGATGGGTGAGGGCATGCTCAATGCGGCTGAGGAAATTCTCAAGGAGGAGGGGTACGCGGCGCTGACCTCCCGGCGAGTCGCGGACTATCTGGGCGTCAAGCAGCGGCTGGTTTACTACTACTTCCGTACGATGGATGATTTACAGGTGGAGACGTTCAAACGACTTTCCATCCGCGAGCTGGCTCGATTGCGCGATGCGCTGGCGTCAGAGCAACCCCTGCACGAGGTCTGGAACATTTGCGTCAATACCAGTGATGCCCGCCTGATCTCTGAGTTCATGGCACTGGCCAATCGCAACGAGGGCGTCCGCGGTGAAGTGATCAACTTTATCGAGGAGTCGCGCCAGATCCAGGTCACCGCCCTGCGCAAGGCGATGGTAAAGAATGGCTCGCTGGATCAGGGCTTGTCGCCAGACGTCATCGCGTTCATTGGAACAAGCCTCGCGCTCGCGCTGAATCGCGAGGCCTCCATCGGTGTAACCAAGGGTCACCGTGCGGTCCGGAAGACAATCAAGGAGTTTTTCGGCGCCCTGGAGGCCTGATCCGGAAATCCGGCGAACGTCCGCGCGTCGCCAAATCCCTTCAAGTATCCCCCGGCGTTCCCAGAGACGGTTGCGCCAGCTGCCCCTGCGCCGGCATTGGAGAGCCCGCGATGTGCCTCATGCTTGACAGTTTCCGAGCCTTGCTGTCAAACTGACGAACATCTGTCTCAGCCCCGATTCGAGACTAATTCTAATCAACGCTCCCGCGAGCAAATCCCACCGGGATTCTGCAGGTCAGGGAGTATCGGAGGCACTATGAATCAACTCGCGGTCGGCGAATTCCAGCAACTCGCAGCTGGCATCTATCTCGAAGGTCTCGCCGTGGACCAGCAGCGCGATATGGTCTGGTACAGCGACGTCGTCGGTGGCGGGCTGCACGGCATCCGGCCGGACGGCAGTACCGAGACGTTCAATCCCGGTCGTATGTGGACGGGCGGCGTGATGATGAACCACGACGGGTGCGTGCTGTCATCGGGCCAGGGCGGCATCATGTGGAACAACCCGGACACCGGCAAGTCAGGGTGGTTGATCGACGAGATCGACGGCAAGCCGGTCAACGGTATCAATGAAATGATGCCGGACGGCACCGGTGGCATCTTCTTCGGCACCGTGGACATCGACAAGGTCATAGAAGGCGCCGCCACCCGGCCGACCAATCTTTATCGCCTGAGCGCCGATCGCGAGGTGATCCTGCTGGCGGAGGGGATCGGCTTCACCAACGGGATCATGTACGACCCCGCTCGCAAGGTTTTTTACTGCAACGACACCTTCAATCGCACCTGGGCGTTCGATGTCGCGGATGACCTGAGCCTGGGTAACAAACGACCGTTTTTCGAACGTGACGATGTCGACGGCATGGCGCTGGATGCCGAGGGTAATGTCTGGATCACCGGGTTCCAGCACGGGGTGCTTACCCGCGTGCGTCCGGATGGTTCGCTGCTGCCCCCGGTGGAAACCCCCGGAGACGCGATTACCCAGGTCCGCTTCGGCGGCAGCGACGCCCGCGATTTCTACATCAACTGCGTTCCCATCGATGGTGGCGAGAGCCTGAAAAACGGCGAGGAACTCACCGAGCATCGCTCCTTCCTTTACCGCGGGCGCGCCGAGGCGCCGGGCAGGGTCATGGAGCCGGCCCGTTTCACGATCAGCTGAGAACGCTTACCCAAGGAGATTAAAGCCATGACTGCAGGCAATACGCCGGTAGGAGAAGTGCCTGTCCGTATACCCGTCGAGGCCTATGTCTCGGAAGAGTATGCGCGCGCAGAAAACGAGAAACTGTGGGGCAGGGTTTGGCAGATCGCCTGCCGCGAAGAGGAGATTCCCAAGGTCGGGGATTACGTGACCTACGATATCCTCGACGAGTCGATTATCGTGGTACGCAGCGATCCGGACACGATCTCCGCTTTCTACAATGTCTGCCAGCACCGCGGCCGGCGGTTGACCAAGGGGTGTGGCAGGACCAAGCAGTTCTTCTGCCGCTTCCACGGCTGGCGCTGGGATCTCGACGGCGAAAGCAGCTACATCCTCGACCGGGAGGACTGGTGCGAGGCACTCGACGCGGACAATACCCGGTTGCCACGGGTGCAGGTGGACACCTGGGGCGGCTGGGTGTGGATCAACATGGACCCGGACTGTGAGCCTCTGCGCGACTACCTCGACCCGGTTTCGCCCATGCTCGACGCCTTTGAATTCGACAAGATGCGCTACCGCTGGCGGCAGTGGCTGTATTTTCCCTGCAACTGGAAAACCGCGCTGGAGTCCTTTATCGAGAGCTTCCACGTGGACGCGACGCATCCACAACTGGGGCAGTGGGGCACCAATCGCTGGTGGTGCCGCACCGGTGGCAAGCACGCCTGGCACGGAATCGGGACGCCGCGCGCCGATGCGGGCGATATCGACCCCCGGGTGGCGATGTACGAATTATTCCAGGAACTGTGGGACACGGTCGGCACTACCACCGAAACCATGGTGCAGGCGGCGGCGCGGGCGAAAACCGAGCTTCCCTCGGGCGCCGGCCCGGAGGAAGTGGCCGGGTTCGTGATGCAAACCGCAGCCATGGCAGATGCCGAGCGCGGGGTCTACTGGCCGCAGATGACGCCTGAACACTACGTCGACTGCGGGCTGGACTGGCACGTATTTCCCAACTCGGCCATTTTGCCCGGCATGACCTATGCGCTGTGTTATCGCGCGAGGCCCAACGGATACGACCCGAACAGCTGCATTTTCGAGGTGTACATCATAGAGCGTTACCCCGAGGGTGGAGAGCCGCAGACCGAGTGGGTTTACGAGCCCGACCCCACCGAGGAAAAGTGGCGCAAGATTCTCAGCCAGGATTTCCAGAACATGCCCGAGGTCCAGCACGGCATCAAGTCGCGCGGGTTCAAGGGGCCGCGTCCCAGCCCGTTACAGGAAGTGCCGGTCATCCACTTCCATCGCACGCTGGCGCAATACATGGGCACCGGCGCGCCGGAGGATATCCTGGCCCGCGGCTGACCGGTTACTGAGCCAGTACCGGGTCCAGTCCACAGTTTCAATTTGATAAGAAAGGGAGAAACACCATGTCTAAATCGTATAACCGGCTGGAGGGGAAGGTCGCTATCATCACCGGTGCCGGACAGGGTATCGGCGCCGCCATCGCAGAAGCCTATGCGGCGGAAGGCGCCAAAGTCATCCTCACCGGCCGGACCTTCAGCAAGGTCGAGGAAATCGCCGGCAAGATCAAGGCAGCCGGTGGCGAGGCGATCCCGCTGCAGGCGGTGGCCGGGGAGAAGGCGGACTCGGAGAAGACCGTCGACCTGGCAATCTCGGAATGGGGGCGCGTGGATATCCTCGTCAACAACGCCCACTCGTTCACCGACTACCTGCCGCTGTCCGAGGCGAACATGGAGGACAACTGCAAGATCGACTTCCAGTCCGCCTTCTTTGGTTCGCTCCAGTTGATGCAGCTGTGCTATCCGCACATGGTAAAGCAGGGCGGTGGCTCGATCATCAACATGGGCTCCAGCTTCGGTATCCGCTGTGAACCCGGCTTCCTCGCTTATGCAGCCAGCAAGGAGGCGATTCGCGCCCTGACCAAGACTGGCGCTCGCGAGTGGGGCAAGGACAAGATCCGGGTCAACACCATCCTGCCCGCGGCGCTTTCGCCCAAGGCGAAGTGGTACCTCGAGGAAAGCGGGACCTACGAGCAAGAGCGCGCCAAGGTCGCCATGGGCCGCTTCGGCGCGCCCGAGGATATCGCCCCGACCGCGATCTTCCTCGCCAGCGACGAATCGAATTTCGTCACCGGCCAGACCATCTGCGCCGAGGGCGGGGCCACCATGCTCTAGCTGGTGGCCCCGGCCCCGGCGGAGCGGACAAAGCCGGCGGGGTACGCCCTGTAATCGACAAGTAGAGGAACAGCAGTGAGCGATGCAGCACAGCGCGTGGCGCTGGTTACCGGGGGGGCTTCCGGCATGGGGGCGTCCACTTGCAAGCGGTTCGCACGCGACGGGATGGCTGTCGGCGTGCTGGATATCAATCTCGCAGGTGCTGAAGCGGTCGCCGCGGAGATCAACGCCTCCGGTGGCAGGGCGCTGGCGCTGGAAGCCAGTATCGCGGACAAGGCACAGGTCGGGGTTGCCGTCGAGGCCTTGCGCGCTGCCTTCGGTCCCATACAGGTACTGGTGAACAACGCGGCGATGGAGGGGTTCTGTCCCTTTGCCGAACTCACCGAAGAGCTGCTCGACAGCATGTTCGCGGTAAACCTCAAGGGCATTTTTTTCGTGAGCCAGGCGGTGCTGCCCGACATGGAAGCGGCCGGCTGGGGCCGGATCGTCAACATCTCCGCCTACGGCGCGCAGCTGGTCGAGGGTTACATGAGCCACTACTACGCCAGCAAGGGCGGTGTGATCGCCCTGACCCGCTCCATGGCCGCGGAATTGGGGCCCAAGGGCATCACGGTCAACTCGGTGTCGCCGGGCTTTATCGACACGCCGATGGCGCGACGCGCGATCGAAAGCGGTGACCTTGCCGATCCGTCGGCGATCTACAATGCCTACCCGATCCAGCGCCTCGGCAAGCCCGAGGAAATTGCCGCGGCCTGCGCCTATTTCGCCTCGGAGGACGCGGCGTACGTGACTGCGCAGCTACTCGGCGTCAACGGCGGCGCCGTCGGCTGAACCCGTTCAAAGTTCATTGCAAACTGATAAGGAGAGCGCGATGAAAAAATTCATCAACCACGTCGACCACGTAGCCTGGTTGTCGCACCCGGACAACCTCGACGCCAATGTCGCCCGACTCGAGCAGATCACCGGGGCGACGCTGAAGCGTTTTTCCCGCGCGGACATGGGATTCACCATGTGTATCAGCTGGGAGGCCGGCCTGGAGGTTGTCGCCCCGATGGTAGAGCGCACGGATTTCAACCAGTGGCTGTGGAGCGAGCTGGAAGCGAAAGGCGAGGGAATCTCCTCTGTGGTGTTTGGCGTCAAGGACCTGGATGCGCACAAGGCCAGGCTGGAGAAGCTTGGTTTTGAAGTGGGCCCGCTGATGGATGACCACCCGGATTCGCCCTGGCACGACCAGCTGGAACTGTGGGAGCGCAATGCCGGGGAGGTGATGAATACCAACATCATACTCGGTGACATCGACTACCAGGACGGCCTGATTCCGTTCGTGGACGCTTGAGCCCGCAAAGGGTGTGGTCGTCGCGACGCCGGGTGGTGTTCCCGATTAAGCAAACCGGAAGGCGTCTCCCCGGCCCTATGGACCTGGCCGGGTACGATGCTGACTTTTCCCAGATGGAGAAAATATGAAATTCGGTATCATCATTAACCGCAAGCTGATTGATCGCAGTGCGTCCGATCCCTATCACAAGCTGTACAGCTATGTCAGCGAGATGGAAGAACTGGGCTACGATCTCGCCTGGTGTGGCCAGCATCGCTTCTCCGACAAAACCGCCTTCGGTGGCGACACCGCCACCGAGCCGTCGGCGCCACTGGCAATGCTGGCGCCGCTGATGGCGCGCACCAGCCGTATGAAGTTCGCTACCAATATCATGCTATTGCCCGCACACCATCCCCTGGATGTCGCAGAGCAGATCAATACCCTGCAGGAGATGTCGAACAACCGGTTTATCCTGGGCGCAGGTATCGGCTATAAACCCGATGAATTCGAGAATGTCGGCTGGAACTTCAAAACTCGCGCAAGGCGATTCGAGGAGTGCCTTGAAGTCCTGCGCCTCGCCCTCACCGGGGAGCCTTTCTCATACGAGGGGAATTTCTTCAATTACGACGAGGTGATGGTGACACCACCGCCGTTGCCGGGCACGCACACGCCCCTGTGGATCGGTGCGGTCAGCGAGCCGGCGATGTTGCGCGCCGCAAGACTGGGAGACGGCTGGGAGATCAGTTTTTCCGAGCACATGCTGGAACTGGCGGAGAAGGTCAAGCGCTACCGGGCGCTTGCGGAAGAACACGGTCGCCCGTCGACACTGGCGCTGATGCGCGATGTGCACGTGGTGCCGACCCGGGCGGAGATAGATCCCAACTTCCTGAGTAATGTGATCAAGGTCTGGCAGAGCTACGATGACCTCTCGGCCACGGCGGATCGCGACGAGCTTTCCAGGGAGGTCATGTTCGGCGGCAAGCAGGTCACCCTGGAGGACTTCGCGCCGCATCGCGCAGTCGTGGGCACACCGGAAGACTGCTGCCGGGAGATGGAGAGTATTCGCGAACTGGTCAACCCGGAGTACTTCTTCATTACGCCGACGGGGGTCCCGGACCCCGAGCAGCAGATCCGTGAATTGCGCCTCTTCGCCAAAGAGGTCATGCCGCACTTTCGTGACTGATCACGCAATCCCCTGAGTCCCCGCGGGCGCCGCGCCAGGACGAGGCGCCCGCGGCGATTCCCTGCGGCAACTGGCGTCTATCCAGCGCTGCGCCCCTTCCCCGATGGCTTGTCGGCGCCGGTATGCTCCAGCGCCTCGATGAGGCTGGCGGCCACCCGGTTTATCGAACCATGCCCCTCCGAGATGGCGAGCTCCGTGTCCCGCGTCATGACGAGACCGAGTCCCGTGGCAATCAGCACCAGCGCATCCAGCGGTAATTCCACCTGCGGCAGGGGCCTGCCGTCCAGCAGCCGATTCAGCGCCAGGCGCTGTTTGCGCCGCATCTTCTCTATGAACTCGATGACTTCCGTTTTCAGGTGGTCGTTGCGGTTTGCCAGCGCGGTGAATTCCGAGACGAGCTTGTTGTCCTGGGAATGCGTGATGGCTTCCCACATCCTCGACAGCGGTTTCCCTGACGAGATCGCCCGGTCAAGTGCCTCTATCTCTCGGTCGGCCGCGCGCCGGAAGAGCGCGACGATGAGTTCGTCCATGGTGTGGAAATAGTAGTAGATGAGTTGCTGCTTGACGCCGGCGTGATCGGCGATATTGCGCGACGACAGGGCAGCGTAACCCTCGTCGCGCAGGACTTCCTCGGCGCCATCGAGGATCGAATGCCAGACCGGCGTGCCGGCCCTGCCTTTTCGCCGGGTGGCGGAGGATTTGGTCATCGCTGCCATTTTGCGCGTCCTTGAGTAGGAGTTGATGCTAGCAGCTTCACTCAGCTGACGGAATGTCGCTGCTGCGATTCCGGGTGCGCACCGAGAGCGCTTGAATTAATTTTGTCACTTTATTAGCATGTTCGTCAGGTTGATAGTTTCGGGCACAATAATCCCTAAGAGGACCTGGACATGTCAGAGCCAAGACCCGGCAGCTGGATGGACACCGAGCCGTACCTCGCGCAGATGGATTTCAATGGATTCAATCTGAGGGTGTCCACCGATCGCTACCGATCGAGGGAGTACCAGTTGCACGAGCGAAATTCGCTGTGGATGCGGGTATGGCAAATCGCGGGTCGCGAGGATGAAATACCCGCCACCGGCGACTGGATCGAGTACCGCCTGTTCGATCAGTCCTGGGTAATCGTGCGCGGCCGCGATGGCGCGATTCGCGGTTTCGTGAACGCCTGCCGCCACCGCGGCAACCGGCTCTGCGCCGGCCAGGGGCACGCGAGCCGCTTCCTCTGCCCGTACCACAACTGGAGTTTCGGTCTCGAGGGGCAACTGTTGGCGGTCGCTAAGCCGGACTTCGAGGGCAGTGTCGAGGATTTCGTCGGCAACAAGGAGGAACTGGGGCTGATCGAGGTTCCGGTTGAAAGCTTCGCCGGTTTCATCTTCCTCAACCCGGATCCCGGTTGCGGGCCGCTGTCGGAGTTCCTGGGCGAGGCGGCGCAAGCGCTGGCGGCGTACCCGCTGGACCAGATGATCCCGGTGGGCATCAACGTGCGCGAGCGTATCGAATGCAACTGGAAGGTGATACTCGACGCCTTCGGCGAAGGCTACCACACGCAGGGCGTGCACAAGGAACTCATCGGCGTCGTCGACCTGCAGAAAGAGCGGTTCAAGCGCTACGCGGACCACTGTATCTCCACCACCCCCTTCGGCCAGCCCGGTTTCGAGCAACTGGACGCAGCCGAGGCCGTGGAGATCATCCTCAACATACCCACCTCGCATTTTCCCGGCATGGCGCGAGCCCTGCCGCGGTTTTCCGCCATGGTCGACACCTGCCGCGATGCCCGGGGCGTGCCGTGCTTCCCGGAGGGGGTCACGGCGAAATCGCTGCTCCAGGAGGCGGTGCGCGCGACGCTTACCGAAGACGGCTTCGACGTCAGCGGATTGACCGATCGGCAGATGATCGACTACCAGTTCTGGCTGTTTTTCCCCAACGTCTTTATCCAGATCTGTGCGGGAGAGGCCACCATCATCATCGCCCAGCCCGACCCCGACGGTGACCCGAACAGTTGCTACTGGCATGTCATGGCCCTGCGATGCCTGCCGGCGGAAGAGCGTGCGAGCAGCCGGGCAGCGCTGCTGCAGATTCCGGAGGGCGAGCACTTTCCCTACTTCCTCGCTCTCGAGCAGGATTTCCGGCAGATGGCCATACAGCAGTCGGGGCTGCGCAACCAGGGGCTGAAACAACTGGTGCTGACAAAACAGGAACCGCGCGTTTCTCATTTTCATACGGCCCTGGACCGTTGGGTGCGGGCCGAATAGTTCTCGAGGCTAAGCTTATGCAGGCAAATTTACCGGAAACATGGGACATCGAGGCCGACGTCGTCGCTCTGGGATCAGGCATCGGCGGCCTCTCGGCGGCTATCACCGCCCGCGAACTCGGCGGCAGCGCCGTTGTCATCGAACGGTCGCCGATGGCGGGCGGGGTGACCGCACTGTCGATGGGCGAGGTCTGGGTCGCGGCCAATTCGCTCGCCGACGGGCTGGGCATGAGCGACTCGGTTGAGGCGGGTTACCGCTACCTGCAGCGGTTGTCCATGGGCTATGGCGACGACCTGGCGATCCTGAACCTCGTCGTCCATGCCAGGGAGGCGCTGGGTTATTTCGAGCGGACCATCGGCCTGCGTATGCAGGTGATCGAGGATTGCCCGGACTATTACTTTGGCCACTGCGAACACGCCGTCCCCGCCGGACGCATGCTGGAGCCCGTGCCCTTCGAGGCGCAGGCGCTGGGCGAATGGCAGCACGGGACACGGCTATCGCCGCAGATGCCCTATGGTATGACGCACGCGGACATCTCCGCCGGCGGCGGAGCCGCGAACATGATCAACTGGGATTTCAGCGTGATGGGAGACCGGCTGGCAAGGGACGAGCGCTGCCTCGGGCCGGGCCTGGCCGCCTACTTCGTCAAGGGGGCCCTCGATGCCGGCATCGAGGTGCTGACCGACACGAGCGCGGAGCAGTTGCTCACCGACGGTGAGCGCATTGTCGGGGTGCGGGTGAACAGGGACGGCAAGGACCTGTTCGTCAGGGCCCGGCGCGGCGTGGTGGTCGCCGTCAGCAGTTACGAGAGAAACCGGGACTACAACAGGACCCTAAGCCAGAAGCTCGACCTCGGCTCGATGGTGTTCTCCGCCATAGACGGCTCCAATTTCCGCCTCGCCGGCCCGGTCGGTGCGCGCATTGCGGCGGTGCCGGACATCACTACCCTGGGCTTCGTCGTGCCCGGCGAAGAGGACGAGGAGGGCAGCCCGCTGTGGCGCAATGCCCTGCTGACCCTGGGTCTACCCCACACTCTCGTGGTTAATGGACGGGGCCGGCGCTTCGGCAATGAGGCCTTTTACCGGCAGTTCAACTACATGATCGACGTCATCGACGGCAGCGCGCAGACACACCCGAATTTCCCCTGCTGGCTGGTACTCGACAGCCAGGCCAAGGACAAATACCCCATCGGCGCGATCACGCCCGACCAGCAGTGGCCTGCCGGTTTCGGGGCCGCGGCGCAGAGCCTGGACGAACTCGCCCGGCAGATCGGGGTGGACCCGCAGGCGCTGCAGGAGACGGTCGCGACCTTCAACGGCTACGCGCAACGCGGCGAGGACCCCGACTTCGGGCGGGGCAGTCATCCCTGGAGCGCGTGGATGTGCGGCGATCCGAACAACAAACCCAATCCCAATCTCGGGCCTGTGCTCAAACCCCCTTTTTACGCCATCGAACTGCGCCGTATCGGCGGTACCGCGATCCCCTCCGCGGGACTGCTCACCGATACCCACAGCCGGGTCATGGGCTGGGACGACAAGCCGATACCGGGCCTGTACGCGGCGGGCAATTCCGTCGCGCGCATGGAGACCGGGGCGGTGATGCAGAGCGGGATATCCAACGCCCGCGGCATGACCTACGGCTGGCTGGCGGCCCGTCACGCGATGGGCAGGCCCAGCGAACTGCTGAAGCGGGAGGCGCGGCGACTCGATTCAGGGGAGGCCCAATCGTGATTTCGGCCGACCATGCAATTCCCATCCGGGCCGGCATCGACGAGGTCTGGAGCTATGTGAAGGATATCCAGCAGTGGGCCGCACTGTTTCCCGGCTGCCGCGAGTGCATTGTCATCGATGACGACAATTCGAAGTGGCTGATCAAGGTCGGCGTCGGGGGGTTGGTCAAGACGGTGACGGTGCTGGTCCATGTCAGTCGCTGGCAGGACCCGGAACTCGTCGAATTTTCCTTCGAGCTCGAGTCCGAGCCGGTTGTCGGCAGCGGAACCTACAGGGCCGGTGTGCTCGCCCAGGGAGAAACCCAGGTCACACTGCAGGTGGAGGTGGCCGGAAGCGGGCAGATGGCACCCATGTGGGAGGCGATGTGTAGGCCGCTGTTGCCGCAACTGGCGAAGTCCTTCGCCAACTCGCTGAGGGCCGAGATCGAGCAGACGACATCGGCAGCTGCCGCGCCCCGGCCCTCGGTCCCGGGCCGGATTGCGGCGTTTTTTCGCGGCCTCTGGGCGCGCCTGGTCCGCTAATCGGAGGGTGCTTCAGGCGGAGGGCGCTTCCTCCACCAGGGGTTGGTAGTCACGGCTGGCGAACTGCCAGCCGCCGTCGGTGCGCACCAGCGCATCCTCGTAACAGCCGGCCAGTTTGTAAACGCCGGCCCCCTTCAACTGGATAATTTCCCGGGCGATGCACAGAACCGTGGCAGTGTCGCCTTCGGCCTGAACGCAGCAGAGCTCGTGAAGCAGCGCGACCTTGTCGAAATTTGCCCAGAGCTGGTCCCATTGTTCGCGGACGCTGGCCTTGCCCTCCAGGGTGAAGTGCTGCGTCTTCCAGGCGCAGTCCTCCGCCCAGTGCCCCATCCAGTCCTCGGTCAGGCCCAGTGAGCTGGCGTGGGCAAAGCTGCCGTAGAATTCCCTGATCTGCAGGCGGTCTTCGATGCTGCCGGTACTCTTCATGCGGAAATCTCGCTGTTGGAAGTGTTTGCGGACGGCTCTTCACCGTGCTGCCGTGACCCGGTGGTGTCTGCCGCGGCGAGGACGAATCCGGCGGCGCGGTGGCCGATCATCATGCTGGGTGCGTTGAGCGCGGACACCGGCACGACGGGAATCACCGAGGCGTCGGCGACACGGACATTGCCAAGCCCGCGGACGCGCAGCTGCGTGTCCACCGGCGAATCGGGGCCTTCCCCCATGGCGCAGGTGCCGGAGAAGTGGAATACCGTGATGGTACCCGCCTTGATCCACTTCTCGAGTTTGTCGCGCTTTTCACTGACGGCGGCCTTCGACATCAGGCTGTTGCCCCAGCCGCGCAGGCCGGCCTGTTCCGCCATTTGCGTGACGCGATGGACGCCGGCAATCATCGTGTCCATGTCCGTGGAATCCCGGTAGTAGGCGAGATCGACCGCAGCGGGGTCCGCCGGGTCGGGCGAGCGCAGTCGCACACTGCCGCGGGAGACCGGTTTGCCGAGGATTACCACCAGGCCGTAGACCTTGCTGGCGTAGCGGTCGAGCAGGGGGATTTTGAAGGCCAGACTGACCAGGCCGCGCAGGGCGCCCTTGAGCCAGCGGTTGCGGTACAGCTTCCCCGGTAGCGCCATCACAGGCACCATGCGCAGCAGCGTGTATTTCAATACCGAGCCCAGCGAAAGCAGTACGAAACAGGTGTCGGCCTGCTGCTCGGGCAATGCCAGCGCCTGGTTGACGCGGTGGAAGCCATACACCTGCGGGTAGTGGAAATCGACCGGTTTCCTGCCCCGGTAAAAGACGCACACACTCGGGTGGTCCTGCAGGTTTTCGCCGATGGCGGGCGAGTCCAGCACCACGGGGATGTCGAATCTTTCCAGTTCCTCGCGCGGGCCTACGCCCGACAGCTTCAGCAGTTTCGGCGTTTCCAGCGCGCCGGCGGCAAGGACGACTTCCCGGCGAATCCTGGCGGTACTCGATACGCCATTGCACAGGTATTCCACGCCCACGGCATTGCGCTGCCCGTCGAACAGGATCCGCTGCGCGATGGCCCCGGTGCGAATGGTGAGACGCCCCAATTCTGACTCGCGGCCGTGGATGTAGGCGGTGTAGGAACTGCGGCGCTCTTCGTCCCGGAAGTTCATGTCGTTATAGCCGATGTAACCGCACAGACTGCCGTCGTTGAGCCCGTCCTTGCGCTCGAACCCCACGCCCGCGGCCGCATCGATTGCGGCGGTGGTGAATTCGCTGGGCCCTCGGCGATGGATGTCGAGCCGCTGTTCGAGGTCGTCGAAGCAGGGGGCGACGTCCTCCCATTGCCAGTTGGGCGGCCACTGCGCAAAGTCGAGCCTGTCGCCGCGGGTGTAGACCATGCCATTGACCGAGCCGGAACCACCGAGGCCCCGGCCGGAGCCCGCGTAGATTTTGCGCTTGCCGCAGTCGCGCTGCGGCAGGCTCATGCGATCCCACATGGTGGCGTCGTTGGCGAAGGCCAGCTTGAAGCCGTCTGCGGACAGAACCTCCGGGTTCTCGTATCCACTCTGGCCGCATTCGAGTAACAGGACACTGCCATCGCCTTCTTCAGCAAGCCGGGCGGCGACCACAGATCCGGCGGAGCCCCCGCCAACTACGATATAGTCATAACTGTCTGTCACTGCCCCTTCTTTCCTCCGGGAGTTGATCTGCTGCTGAAATTCATGCCAGCGTGGATGCAGCCATGGACGCGCGGCAGGTCAGGGTAGGGTAGTTACCGGCCGATGGCGAGCCTGCCCGCGGCCAGTTCTCTTAATTCCGCGAGTTTGACTTTATTGCTGCCGGTGAGCGGCATCTCCGACTCATCGAAAAACAACACATTGCGCGGAACCTTGTAGCTGGCCAGATGCTTCCTGGCGAAGGACTGGAGATCGGACTCGTCCGCCACCGCACCTTCGCGCAGGAGTATGCAGGCCACGACCAGTTCGCCGAATTTGGGGTCGGGTACACCGACCGTGTGGCAATACTGGACGGCCGGGTGCTGGTTCAGGATCTCGTTGATCTCGGCGGGTGAAACGTTCGCCCCACCGGTTTTGATGATGTCGCTGAGGCGTCCCTTCCAGTACAGGTTGCCGCTTGCGGAAAAATAGCCAGCGTCGGCGGTATGGAAGAACCCCTCACTGTCGAAACACTCCTCGGGTACCGTTTTCAGGTAGCCCATCATCAGGGTGGGCCCCTTGACCACGATCTCGCCGGTCTCGCCGATGGGGACTGCCTGTCCGGTCTCCGGGTCGACAATGCGAATCGTGTTACCCGGCCACACGGTACCCTGGTTGGTCTCGTTGTAGTCTTCACCCGAAACGGCTGCGACGAAGGTGAAAGTCTCCGTGCTGCCGTAGCCGTTCATGCCTTTCCACTGTGCGGTGACAGTCGGGTGATCGTGGAATGCGGAGTCAGCCACCATGCGCTTGACCGAGGAGAAGTCGCGGCTGAGCCAGTCCGGGCATTCCTTGAATCGCGCCTCCTGGTGGGGCCAGGCTAGAACGCAGGTCACGCGCTCCTGCTCGATCAGCTCCAGCGCCTTGTCCGGGTCGAAATAGCGCAGCAACACCATACAGCCACCGCGGCTGAGCGTGCCGAATGCCATGGCGAAGTTGCCGGAGAAGAAGAAACCATTGGCATTCCAGACTCTCGACTTCGTATCGAGATCGAACATCTTGCCACAGCGCCAGCACTGCAGGGATGCCGCGCGCTGGGTCTGGCGGATTGCCTTGGGCTGGGCAGTCGAGCCGGATGAGAAAAATATCAATGCTTCGTCGGCAGGACTGATACGGGCGGCCGCAGCATCCACGACTGCGTCGCTGATGCTTGCGCCAGCGGCGCGAAAATCTGGCCACGACTGTATGCCGGTGGCGCTCTCGACCTCGTCGATGCAGACCACCCGGCGCAGAAAAGGCAATTCCGGGGTGAGTAGTTCGCCGGGGGTAGTATTTGCCAGTTCCGGGCAAATACCTGAAATTTCTTCTATGAAGTCGCGCGAGCCGACACCGGCTTCCATCAGCAGTATCGCAACATCTGCGATGTCCAGTTGCAGCGTCAATTCCCGTTTCGGTGAGAAGGTGTTAAGCGCGACCGTGGTAGCGCCGGCCATTGAGGCGCCGAACACGCAGAACAACCACTCCGGGCGATTGCTCGCGAGTATGCCGACCCGTGTACCCCTGGTTGTGCCGAGGGCGAGGAGTGCGCTGGCAACCTTGCGGCATTCGGCGTAGAACTCCGCGTAGCTGTAGCGGGACATTTCTCCTGATAGATTGCGCCAGCAAATCGCTTCGTGCTGCGTGAATCGCTCGCCGACTTCCCGGGCAAAGTCGCTCAGGGTCAGTGCGCCTATACCGGGCTCCTCCGCCAGCGGGATGCCGGAGAATTCAGAAACGGTGGTCATCATGAAAGGCCTGTCATGTTATCGCTGTTCGTATGCTATCCGGTGCTTCCACACGGTGCGGCCACAGTGCAGCGAGGACCTCGCTGCGGGGCCTTCCCTGAACTGCTAACATAGTGACGAATTTATTTCGTAAATGCAATTACCCGAAGCAACCGGGCCTGCCTGCGATGGGGGGTTCCGCCAGGGCCGGGTATTGTAGTGGTCACTTGCGAGTTACCGTGCGCCTCGGCGGAGCTGCTACGACCGCTTGTGTCGTGTTGACAGCGATTGTCACCGACGCTAATAATGTGACGAAAATTCTCGCTATATAATTAACAGGTATCGCGCAATGCCGATTGCTGACGTCTCGGGGCACTCGCTCCAGCAACTTATCTCCCTCAAGGGCAGGGCCGCAGTCGTTACCGGGGCGGCGCAGGGACTGGGTCGCGCGATTGCCAATCGGCTGGCGGAGGCCGGCGCCGGGGTCCTCATCGGTGACCTGAAGGTCGAACAGGCTGAGCAAGCTGCCGCCGACTTGAGTGAGCGACATGGCGTGAAGGTGGTGGCCGCCGCGCTTGACGTGACCGACAGCGCCTCCATTGCCGGGGCGGCAAACCTCGCCGTCAGCGAATTCGGAAGTATTGACGTCTGGGTCAATAATGCAGGGCTCTATCCCAACGTCGGCCTGTTCGAGATGACCGACGAGCTGTGGGACAACGTCATGGCGGTAAACCTGCGCGGGGTCTTCAGGAGTTCCCGGGAGGCCGCGCAGAAGATGATCGACGCAGGGCGCGGCGGGGTCATCGTCAATATTGTATCCACGGCGGGCTTCAAGGGCGTGGCGCCTGGTGTTTCCGCCTACGTCACATCTAAGCACGGCGTGCGGGGCATGGTCAGGCAAATGGCCATGGAACTCGCGCCACACGACATTCGTGTACTCGGCGTCGCCCCGACCTTCTGTGAGACCGAGGGCAATATGGCGGCGCTGGAGGCGCTGCCGGAGCGGGTGCGCGCGGAAATCGCGGCCACGCTGACTTCCATGCTCGGTCGAGTGGGTGTTCCGGATGACATTGCCCGGGCGGTGTTGTTCTGCGCCTCGGATATGTCGATGTTCATGACCGGCAGCACGCTGCTGGTGGATGCCGGCGAGACCTGTTGATCCTCGCTTCGATGACAGCTCATGTCGTCGAAACCCTCTGAGGAGGTTGCCATTGCCTGATTCCACGGGAAAGCACGCGTATTACGCTGGCGCGCCGATCGCGCTGGTCATCGGCTGCGGTGACATGGGTATGGGCTGTGCCCGGGTACTCGGCAAGCGCAGGCCGGTACTGATCGCCGACATCGATGCACGGCGTCTCACCGGCAGCGTGGAAACCCTGCTCGCCGAAGGTTACCTCGCCGCGGGCATGGAATGCGATATTACCGATCAGGCCGGCGTCGAGGCGCTGGCGCGGCGTCTCGCCGGTGGACCCGGCGTGTCGGTCCTGGCTCACGTGGCGGCCGTCGCCGGCGCCGCTATCGGCTGGCGCAAGGTCATGGATGTCGATCTGCTTGGTGCCCACCGCGTTGCCGGCGCAGTTGCGCCGATGATGCAGCCCGGAGGCGTGGCCGTGCTGATTTCCTCCACCGGCAGTTACCAGTGCCCGGTGGATACGCGTATCGAATCCCTGCTCGACGCGCCGCTGCAACCGCGGTTCATGGACCTGCTCGCCGAGGCTTATGGCCGCGAGCCGGATTTTCTCGAGGCCTATTTTATGGCCAAGCAGGGTGTAAACAGGCTGGCCAGACGCCTCGCGCTGGAGTGGGGCCCCCGGCAAATACGGGCGGTATCGGTATCGCCGGGGTTGATCGACACCAGCATGGGCCGCACCAGCGGCGCGAAAACTCCCTTGTTTGACGGTAAGGGCAACAAGCTCCTGGTCACCCGCGACGAGAAGGCCGCGCGCGAGGTGCCTATGGGCCGCCAGGGCAGCGTACTGGAAGTGACCGACGTGGTGGGTTTTCTTGCCTCGGAGGCTGCCAGCTTTGTCAACGGCATCGATATCCCCGTCGACGGCGGGTCCACGGCACGTCTTCGCTCCCTCGGCCTGATCCAGCGCTAACCCGGCTGACAGCAGTCGTCAGGCCGCTGTCACGCTCACTTGCGGCGTCGCCAGGCCGCGCAACGTGCAGGCGGGTTTGCCGCGGTAGTGGCCCGGTTCGGCTCGCCAAAGTTCAACCGCCTCAAATCCGCCTCGGCGGTCTATCCCCAGCGTCAATAACCACCAATGCAGAAAAAGGACCCCAGGGCGCGTCTTGTGTGCTCCCTGTTTGAAGAAATATTCCAAATAAATACATATATCCACTGAGAGCTTTAATTTTCCAAATATTTATTGATAATCCAAATAAAATTGATATTATTGGAACCACAATGCTGCTGACCTGATCCTGAGATAAAGCGGTGCCGGGCAGGGTGATTGGCGATTTGCACCGCGCTCCGCGGGGCCGTGCCAGGTCCACGTCAGGGAAAGTCGTTTGCAGCGAGACAAAATAACAAAGCACGAGGGTGAGGCCAGACTATGTGCACTCATTATGGATTCGAACTGAAGAAGGGTCTGGTTGCTACTGTGATAGCGTCAGTGGCACTGTCAACGGCAAGTGTCAGCAGCGACGCGGCAGTCCTGGAGGAGATCGTCGTCACCGCCCAGAAGCGAGCGGAAAACCTGCAGTCTGTGCCGATCTCCATATCCGCGTTCACTTCGAGTACGCTGGAAAGATACGGCATCGATAACAGTCCCCTGGAACTGCAATTCATTACGCCGGGCCTGCAGACCACGCAGGTAGTATCCGGTTTCTCGCCGCGAATCCGGGCGATCGGGTCGACGGACAGTACTCCCGGGAATGAGAGTTCCGTCTCCATGTACGTCGACGGCGTATACATCCCCGCTTCCGCAGGAGGCCTGGTCAGCCTGTCCAATATAGATCGCGTGGAAGTTCTCAAGGGCCCGCAGGGTACGCTGTTTGGTCGCAACGCCACCGGTGGTCTCATCAACGTGATTACCAGGACGCCCTCCAGTGAAACCGGCGGAAACCTGTCGATCTCCTATGACAACTTCGACACGCCGATCATCAGTGGTTATGTCACGACCGGCGTGGGAGAAAACGCGGCGGTCGATTTCTCCGGTCGCTGGGAAAACCAGGGGGATGGCTGGGGCAAAAACCTCTACGACGGATCGGATACCTACAAGAACGACAATTATGCGCTGCGATCCAAGTTGTACTACACGCCGACGGACGAGGCCGAGATCACGCTTGCGGCCGACTACTACGACTACGACAACGAGATCGCACCGTTCCGCCTGGAAGTTCCGTCAGGATACTACGATTACGACCAGGACCTGGCCTCCAAAATGACGGGTGATGCCTGGGGTTTGAGTGCACACATCGGCTACGAATTCGATTTTGCCACCCTGGTCAGTATTTCGGCCTACCGTGATATCGACCAGGGTACGACGTTCGATGTCGATCAGGGTCCCACGCCGTTCCAGCACGCCATCTTTGAGTCATACGGCAAATCGTTTTCTCAGGAATTACAGCTGTTGTCGCCAGATTCCAGTGAAATCGACTGGATCCTCGGGCTGTTCTACTTCCAGCGCGAAGCCGCGTTTGATCCGGGCGCGCAGAAGGGCACCGTGCTGCAACTGGCGTTCAACCCGCCGCTCGATCTGTTCGAAATTTACAACAAGCAGGACACGACTTCGTACTCGGCATTTGCACAGATGACTTATCCGCTGCTCGAGGACTTCAATCTGACGCTGGGCATTCGATATACGGACGACGAACAGAAGTACTCGGGTTACAGCAAAGCCTATCCCCTGTCAGGGATGCCGGTCGAAGTGTCGCCCACAGTCAAGAATGATCTCAGCGCGGACAAGTGGACCTATCGGCTGGCTCTAGACTACAGCTTCACGCCCGACATCATGGGCTATGTGTCCTACAACACGGGATTCAAGTCGGGTTTCTTCAATATTTCGGGTTTCCCGGCAGATTCGGCTGGTCCCGAAACGCTGGAAGCCTACGAGGTAGGGCTTAAATCGCAGTTGTTCGGCTACCGCATGCGCTTCAATATCGGCGCGTACATCTACGATTACAAGGACGTGCAGACGCAGTACATCCTGCAAGGGCAGGCCGTGGCGGTAAACGCGGGCAGTGCCACGGTCAAGGGCCTGGAAATGGAGAGCGTCTTCGTCGTCACGGATGGCTGGAATCTGCGCGTCGGCTTCAACTGGATGCCGGAGGCGGAATACGACCAGTTCTCGCCCTGTCCCGGCCCGCAAAATCCGCCGTGGGTCTTCCCTCCCGGCAGCGGCAACTATGAGTGCGGCGGTTCGGACATGGTCAATGCGCCGGAATGGGACGTCAGCGTGGGTACTGATTACTCGCTGTTGACGTCCGTAGGCGAATTCGATTTTTCCCTGGCCTACCAGTATCTCGATGATTTCGCGTGGGATGCGGATTTCGGCACAGTGACCGATGCCTTCGGCGCAGGCCTGGTATACAACCCCAAGGGTGTGTTCGTCGAGCCGTCGCGCAGCCTGGTCAATGCGCATATCAAGTGGGTGTCCACGGGCCAGGATTTCAGCGTGTCTGTCTGGGGCCGCAACCTGACCGACGAAGAGTATCTGGTCAACGGCAACCAGAGCTCGGGCAGCGGCCAGGTGGGTATGCCCGGGGAGCCCCGCACCTATGGCGTGACGCTGGGCCTGGAATTCTAGATCGCTGCCGCGAGTCGACCGGCAGCAGGTCAAAACTGGATATGACTGTAGGAGTAACCTGATGATTAAAGCCTGGGCATTCGAATTCATGTTCGCTTCTCCCGAACTGGAGGAGAATTTCGAGCCGCAGAAGTCGATCGACTATTTCAATTTTTACCTGGACCTCTGGGCGCGCGCTGAATCGCAGGGGTATTACGGCCTGTTGCTCAGCGAGCACCACTTTGGCGGCGGCTACACGCCGTCCCCCAATCTCTGCCTGCCGGTGATCGCCAAGCGCACCAGCACCATGCGCCTCGGGGTGATGGGAAATGTACTGCCCTACCATACACCGTGGCGGCTGGCCGAAGAGTTCGGCATGCTGGACAACCTGTGCGAGGGGCGTCTCGAGATCGGCATGTCGGCGGGTATCCCGGCGGAGTTCAAGAGTGTCGGCATGGAGCCCACGGTGGCCCGGGCGCGCTTCAATGAATCCGTCGAGATCGTCGAGATGGCGCTGCGCGACGGTGTCATCAACTACCGGGGCGAACATTTCCAGTACGAAAACCTGCACGTCGTACCGCGTCCGGTGCAGCAGCCGCAGCCTCCCATCTGGACCACGGTGGTCAGCGTCGATTCCGCTCGCAAGTCCGCCAGGCGCGGTTCCAAAATCGCTACCGGCTTCGTGCCGACAGTCAAGGTCAGGGAGATCGTCGACAACTACAACGAGGAAGCCGCAATGGCCGGCAATCCCACCGGTCCCGACCAGGTGGCGCTGCGCCGGCAGGTCATTATCGATAGTGACGAAAAGGCGGCCCGGGAGCGGGGCATGATGTTCGCCAAGGGTTTCAGGGAATTCCTGGAGAGCAACGACGAGAGAACCATCAAGAAAGGCTCCGGCCAGGCGCTGGATCAGCCGGGGACCCACGGTTACCAGTTGGGCGATGACGAGTTCATCATCGGTTCACCCGAACAGGTGGCGGAACAGATCATCGACCAGTGCCGTATCGGCGGTGTGGGCAATTTCCAGGTGGTTTTCTCCGGTCACGGCGACCTCGACCAGCTTACGCGGTCCTGGGAAATGTTCGGCCAGGGTGTGATTCCGCGCTTGAACCAGGCAGAGCTCACCGCTGAGTTGAAGCGTGCCTGAGCGGTTATCGGTGCGCATGAATCGACAGTGCGCCAGGGGTAAAAGATGGAGATAGAAGGCGATATTGTCTTCGCCAGTATCGGCGGTCGCGAGCTGTGCGCCGATATTTACCGGCCCGGCGGCGGTGAAGTGCCGACCCGCACCGCCGTGATACTGATACACGGCGGCGGCTGGGTACACGGTGAGCGGGCAATGATGGCGCCGCTGGCGGCCGGTTTCGCGCAGCAGGGATATCTCGCCGTCAGTGTGGATTATCGGCTGGCCCAGGAGGCGAACTGGCCGGCGCAGCGCGACGACATCGCTGCCGCGGTGCGCTGGACGGCGGCCAACGCCGGGCGCCTGGGCATAGATGCAGGCCGTATCGTCGTCCTCGGATGTTCCGCCGGCGGGCAACTGGCGATGACAGCCGCGGCGCTCCCGGAACAGCCGGGTATCGCCGCGGTGATCGCGCTTTTTACCCCCGACGAGTTGACGCTCGGTGGCGGCGCAGCGAAAGGCACGCTCGACGGTTCAGCCCTGTTGGGGGCAGGCGCTTCAGAGGCGGAACGGGCGGCCGCCAGTCCGCTGTTGCAGATTCAACCCGGCTACCCTCCGGTGCTGCTCCTGCACGGGGGTGAGGATTGGCTGGTCGACCCGATAGCCAGCCTGCGGCTGTACGAGAAGCTCGCCGGTCTCGGCGTGCCTGTCGACCTGCATATCCTGGCCGGTGCCCACCATGAGTTCAGCAGCGAGTCGGGGATGGTGGAGCCCGTGGTCTCTATAGCCAACTTGTTTCTGCAGCGGATGCTGCTCGAGCCCGAGCGATGGTCGGAGTCGGCGCAAGCCAGCAATATCTTTGCCTGCGGTCCCGAGGCGGTGAGTGCAATGATGGCCCGCATGGCCGGGTCGGAGCACTGATAGCCGGCCTCGCACCACGTGAGTTTGTCCAGTATTTCACCGCTCGTAACCCGGGCACCCCTCCGTTAGAGGCTTCACACGATGCATCTCGCCAAGGTCATTGAATATCGATTCCCGCTCTTCGAGTTCGACTACTCGTTCGCGGACTCGATACTCTACGCCCTCGGGCTGGGCTATGGCGCCGATCCCCTGGACGAGAACGAGTTGAGATTCGTGACCGAAGACGATCAACGCGTGATCCCCACACAGAGCAATATCATGGCCTATCCCGGCTTCTGGATGCGCGACCGGCCAGAGCTTGAATTCGACTGGCTGAAAGTGGTCCATGGTGAGCAACATATTCGCCTGTTGAAGCCCCTGCCCGTTGCCGCCAGGGTGCAGGCGCGGCCGCGTATCACGGCGATCGACGATAAGGGCGAAGGCAAGGGCGCGGCGGTCCATATCGAAAGGGAGATTGCCCTGGCCGACTCGGGGGAGGTTATTGCCGTGGTCGCCTCGACTATCTTCGCCCGCGGCGATGGCGGGCAGGGTGGTTTCGGCACCGCGCCCCCGGCACCGCAGAAGATCACCGCTACCGAGCCCGACGCTGTTTGCGATATCCCCACCTCGACGCGGGCGGCGCTGATCTACCGTCTTTCCGGGGACTTCAACCCGATACATTCCAACCCCGCCACGGCTCGCGAGGCCGGTTTTGACAAGCCGATCCTGCACGGCATGTGCACCATGGGGATCGCCTGTCGCGCGCTGCTGGCACTGTACTGTGATCATCGCCCGGAACGCCTGCAGTCGATGTTTGTGCGCTTCAGTCAGCCTGTCATTCCGGGGGAAACAATCAGGGTCGAGTTTTTCAATGAACCCGGGACGATCCGCTTCCGGGCCCGCTCTGTTGAACGCAACGTGGTCGTGCTCGATCGCTGTTCAGCGGTGATTGCCGCCTAGTGCGCCGGGAAATCAAACAGAATCGTGCCGTGAGGACCAGCAATGAGTGCCAGAGACATGTTGAAGGACAAGGTCGTGATCGTGACCGGCGCCGGAGGCGCTATCGGCTCGGAAATTGCCATGCTGGCAGCCAGCCGGGGCGCCAGGGTAGTGGCCAATGACCTGGGGACCGACCTCGGTGGCGGCGGTGCGGACAAGGGTCCCGCCGACGCCGTGGTCGAGGCGATCGTGGCAGCCGGCGGCGTGGCGGTCCCCAGCTACCACAGTATTACCAGTTGGGAAGGGGGCATGGCGGTCGTGCAGGACGCGCTGGACGCCTTCGGGCGCGTTGACGCGGTAGTCAACAACGCCGGCGTGGTGCGCGACGTGATTTTTCACAAGATGAGCGACGAAGACTGGCGCGTGGTGGAATCCGTGAACCTGTCAGGCGCGTTTTATGTGTCCAGGGCTGCAGCGCCTCATTTCAAGGAACAGGGAAGCGGCAGCTTCGTGCACCTCACATCTACCAGCGGGTTGATCGGTAACCTGGGCCAGGTGAATTACGGCGCAGCAAAGATGGGGGTGGCCGGCATGTCGAAACTGATTGCCATGGACATGCAGCGCTTCGGCGTCAATTCAAATGCGGTGGCGCCGTTTGCCTACAGTCGCATGATCGCGCAGATCCCGTCCAACGACGAGGCCAACCGCAAGCGTATCGAAGCGCTCAAGACGATGACCGCGGACAAGATCGCTCCCCTGGTGATCAGCCTGCTCAGTGACCAGGCGCGCGACGTCAGCGGCCAGGTTTTCGCCGTGCGTCGCAATGAGATATTCACGATTAGCCAGCCGCGGCCGCTGCGGCAAGTGCACTCGTCCGATGGATGGACCCCGGAGAGCTGCCTGCAACGCGCCATTCCGGCGCTGCGTTCGAGCTTCTACCCGCTCGACAAGTCCTCCGATGTGTTCACCTGGGATCCGGTTTGATGGCGGAGGTCCTGGCGAGTGCATCCCCGGCCAGCGCGCGTGGCATTACCGGGTTTGGCGCTTATGTGCCGCGGCTGCGTATTCCCCGGTCGGTAATCGCGGACGCCCATCGCTGGATGGCCCCCGGGGGCAGGGGCCGGGGGCGCAAGGCATTCTGCAACTGGGACGAGGACGCCCTGACCATGGCGGTCGACGCGGGGCGCGCGGCGCTGGCCGACAGGCGGCACCCGATTGACGCCATCGTCCTGGCCTCGACCAGCATGCCCAACGACGATTTGCAGCACAGCGCCGTGGCGGCCACGGTGCTGGATTTACCGGCGGAAATCCGCTCCATCGATCCGGGTTGCTCACAGCGTGCCGGCACGTCGGCGTTGATCGCCGCACTGGCAGCGACAGGGGAGGGAACCCTGTTGCTGGCCTCTGACCGCCCCCTGGCGAAACCGGCGAGCCCGCAGGAACAACTGTATGGCGCCGGCGCCGCTGCGTTCACCCTGGGCTCGGAGGGCGTCATCGCCAACCTGCTCGCCGCGGAAAGCTCCGCGGCGCCGCTGGTCGATCACTTTCGCCGGCGCGGCAGCGACTTCGACTATTACTGGGAGGAGCGCTGGATCCGCGAGGAAGGTTTCGCGAAGCTCGTCTCCGCCACGGTAGACCGCGCCCTGGATAGCTGCGCCTTGCAGCTGGGCGATATTCAGTACCTGGTGTTCGGCGCTTCGGCTGCCAACGCCACCAGCCTGCTGGCCCGGAACCTGGGGTTCGACGGAAAGATCATCGACCCGCTCGGCGAGGACTGTGGTTTCGCCGGGTGTGCCGACCCCCTGCTCGGGTTGATCGGCGCGCTGGAGCAGGCCAGTGCCGGCGAGCGCATACTGGTGGTCGGCTTCGGCCAGGGCTGCGACGCGCTGGTCCTCGAAGCGACCGGGCAGCTCGATCACTATCGGCCTGCGAGGGGGCTGGCCAGGACCTTGTGCGAGAGTGTCGAGGTCGACGCCTATTTGCGCATGCTGTCCGCACAGGGCCTTTACCAGCCGGACTTCGGCATGCGCGGCGAAAAGGAAGTGCGAACGGCGCTGACCGACCTGTACCGCTCGGTCGACCAGGTCTGGAAGTTCGAAGCCGGTCGCTGCGGCGCTTGCGGCACACTGCAATTTCCCCAGCTCGCCTACTGCATCGCCTGTCGGGCGCCCGCCAGCCAGTTCGAGCCCGAGCGCCTGGCGGATAAAACCGGCCACCTGGTGACCTATACCGCAGACTGGCTCACCTATCATCCCTCACCCCCGCTCTACGCCGGGTTCGTCCAGTTCGGCGACAGTGCGAGATTGCTGATGGAAGTCACAGACGTGGGGCCGGAGGGCATTTCCGAGGGAACATTGGTCAGGATGGCTTTTCGCATCAAGGATTTCGACAAGTCGCGCGGCTGGACGCGCTACTTCTGGAAAGCCGTCCCGGACCTCGACAGCAGCGAGGCAGGGTAATGGCTCAGGGTATCAAGGACCGCGTGGCCATTATCGGCATGGGTTGCTCGCGTTTCGGCGAGCGCTGGGACGCCGGTACGACCGAACTGCTTGCCGAGGCCTTTGACGAGGCATTGGCGGACGCCGGCATCGGCGCCGGGGAAATCGACGCGGCCTGGTTCGGTTCGGGCCTGGATTTCATCAACGTCGGCAACTCCGCCATTCCGGCGTCCACCGCATTGCGCCTGGACGGTATTCCGGTCACCCGGCTGGAAAACATGTGCGCCACCGGGACCGAGGCGCTGCGCGGTGCGGCTTACGCGGTGGCGGCCGGGGCCGCGGATATCGCCCTGGCGATCGGCGCGGAAAAATTGAAGGACACGGGGTATGGCGGTTTGCCGCCGAGCTACAAGGGAACCTTCAACGACCAGTGGCTGCCACCGGTATCGGCGCCCGGCGGGTTTGCGCAACTGGCCAGCGGTTACGCGGCGCGCTATTCCGTCTCACGCGACGATCTCAAGCGTGCGATGGCGCACGTGTCCTGGAAGAGCCATGAGAACGGGGTCCTGTCTCCCAAGGCGCATATCCGCAAGCGCCTGACGATGGAGCAGATCATCGATGCCCCGATCATTGCCGAGCCGCTGGGCCTGTTCGATTGCTGCGGCGTCTCCGATGGTGCTGCGGCGGCGATCGTGACCACGCCGGAGATCGCCCGTTCGCTGGGTTTCACCGACCTGGTGACTATCAAGGCCATCCAGTTGTCCGTGAGTTCCGGCCGGGAGTCGACCATGACGGACTGGGACGGCAGCTACGTACCGAATACCCGCAAGGCTGCGGCGCTCGCTTACCGGGAGGCCGGGGTCAGGGACCCGGCGGCCGAGCTGAGCCTGGTCGAGGTGCACGACTGCTTTTCGATCACGGAACTGGTGACCATGGAGGATCTCGGCCTGTCCGCCGACGGCGGCGCCGTGAGGGACATACTGGATGGCGTGTACGACCGCGACGGCAGAATTCCCTGCCAGATAGACGGCGGGCTCAAGTGTTTCGGCCATCCGGTCGGCGCCAGCGGCTTGCGCATGGCCTACGAAGTCTACACGCAGTTACTGGGGCGGGCGGGGGAGCGACAGCTGGCGGCGCCGTCGCTGGGCCTGACACACAACCTCGGCGGTGTTCCCTACCTGGGGCTGGTGGCGGTCTCCCTGCTGGGGTTGATGGCCTGACCCGGCCGCGCCCGCTGGCCGGGCAGGCTCGGGCGGCGGTCGCCCTGCCGGTTTATTGCCGGGGGGGAGCCGGGCGATCCGCTTTCCCCCGGTCACCCAGGGGCGGTATTGCGATCACCCCGTTGTCGACCTCGTAGGATTCCCACCACTTTTCCAGTTCGCGCAATGTGTCCGGGTGTTCCCCGGCGAGATCGGTCGTTTCGCCCGGGTCCCGGGCAAGGTCGAACAATTGCCAATGGGCCGCGCCGGTGCCCGAGCCGCGCGCTACGCTGGGCTGGTTCATGTAGACCGCCTTCCACTGCCCCTGTCGTACGGCCCTGCGCCCGAACAGTTCCCAGCCGAGGCTGCGCGGGTTGTCCGTGTCGCTGGCGCCACCGTGCAACAGGCCGGCCAGCGACTCTCCCTGTGGCGGGAGGACCTGCCGGCCGTCGATGACCGCAGCGGTTGGAGCGCCGGCCAGTTCGAGCACGGTGGGCACGATATCCATGACGTGGGCGACCGATCTCGCGGTGCGATCCTGGCCGATGCCGGGCCCCGAAATGATCAGCGGTGCGCGGATTCCACCCTCATTGGTGAATCCCTTGGTCAGCCGGAACGGCGCCATCCCCGCCTGCGCCCAACCGGGGCCGTAGGCGGCGTAGCTGTCGGCACTGCCTACCCTGGCGATATCCGCATTGGCATCGTGCAATTGCCGGGCGAGCGCCGGCGGCATGCCCAGGTGCGCCAGAAAGCCCAGCCAGTAATCCTCGTCCGTGCCCTCTGCGCCGTTATCGGAAAGGACGATGACGTACGTGTTGTCGAGTCGTCCGGAGTCCCGCAGGGCGTCCAGAATCCGGCCGATGTTCTGGTCCATGCGATCCACCGCCGCGGCGTAAATCTGCATTCTTCGACTGGAGGCAAGTCGCTCCGCGTCGGTCAGGCTCGCCCAGTCCCTGACATCGATCATCGCCGGCAGGTCGCCACCCTCGGGGATCAGTCCCATTGCCTGCATGCGCCGCACGCGTTGCTGGCGTAGCGAAACGGGACCGTCGGCATAGACTCGGTCGTATTTTTCCACCAGGTCAGCCGGCGCCTGCAGCGGCGTGTGCGGGGCGTTGAATGCCAGGTAGGCAAAAAAAGGCTGGTTGCTGCTGTCTTTGGTCCGGTTGAGGAAACCGATGAGCCTGGTGGTGAAATAATCGGTGGTATAGGCGCCTTCCGGCAGGCGTCCCGGTTTGTCGTCTTCGAAATAGCGCGCCTGAAACAGGGTTCCGGCCCACGCTCCGCCCTGGTCTTTTCCGTAGTAGTTTGCCGCGCCATTGATCAGGGCAAAGGAGCGGTCGAAGCCGCGCTCTGCCGGTATTTGCCCGGGCCGTCCTCCCAGGTGCCACTTTCCGACCATCGCGGTGAAATAGCCCGCGCCCTTCAGGCGTTCAGCGATGGTGGCCACCGACTGGTTGAGGTAGCCCTCGTAGCCCGGCCTGCCGCGCTGTTCCGGTCGCAGCGCCTCGGCCATGGTCCCCAGGCCGCTGACATGGGAGTCGTTGCCCGTGAGGAGCATGGCACGCGTCGGCGAACAGGTTGGCGATACATAAAAATCGGTGAATTTCATGCCGTGCTTCGCCAATCGATCCAGGCGGGGGGTGTGGATCTCACCGCCATAGGCGCCGATATCCGAGTAGCCGAGGTCGTCGGCGACAATCAGCAGGAAGTTCGGGCGCTGGCCCGGGCCAGGGTGTGTCCCCTCGGCAGGGACCGGTGCGGCCCGGGCCGCCAGCGCGGTGCAGGCCAGGGCGGTCCAAATGATGCGGCGAAGGTAGTGCGCGGTCGAGGCGCGCAGGCCGGCGAGCGCCTCTCGGCGGCTCGAAGAAAGTTTTTCCGGGATCATGTAGCGCCTTCCAGTTCTGTTATTGTCAGGCTCAGCGCGGTGCCAGGAAATTATCCTGAATGCATTGTTGTATTGCAATGACGTTGCGCTGAAAATATGATTTTGAGCGACCGCGCAATGCCGTGGGAGCGATGCCGCCGGACCTTCCGGCGGCGACAGTAACCCGGTTGCACGTGTCGGTGAGACCGGTCCCGGCCAACCAAAGCCCAGGAAAATACAGCGATGCGCAAGACGAGTGACATGGCCGATCAGGCCGGCGGCAGTGGAGCGCCGGATCCGGCTGCAGAGAGCAAGGTGCCCGCGGTAACCCGGGCCATTGCCATCCTGAGGTTGCTGGGTCGCAGCAAGGAGCCCCTGGGGGTGAACAGCATCGCCCGGGAACTCGGCCTGGTGCCGAGCACGGTACTGCATATACTGCGTGCGCTGGCCGCCGAAAGGCTTGTCGCGTTCGACGACAACACCAAGCGTTACGAACTGGATATCGGGATTCTCATGCTCGCCGGGAATGCTGTCCGTCACAACAAGTTCATCAAGGCCGCCCAGCCGGGCATGGATCGGCTCTCCGAGAAGTTCAATGTCACAGTACTGGCGTCCCGATACATCGGGCTGGAGCATTCGGTTGTTGTTGCCATAGCGCCCTCGGCCCTGCCGTTTCGGCTCTACACCGAGATTGGCAGTCGCTTTCCCGCGCTGATCAGCGCCTCCGGCCGTTGCCTGGCCGCTTTCGGCAACTTCCGCAAGAGCGACCTGGAGAAGGGCTTCAGGAAATTGAAGTGGGCAAGGCCGCCGTCGTTCGGCGAGTGGCTGGCCCAGGTGGAGGAAACGAAGCAACGCGGCTACGGTATCGACCGGGGAAATTTCCTCGCCGGTGTGACCGCCATGGCCGTGCCGGTGCTGGAAGGCGGCCAGATCGCCCACAGCGTGGTCGCCGTGGGGCTGCACGAACAGATGGACGAGCTCGGTATCGATACCCTGGCGCAGGAGATCGGCGCGCTCGTCGGCAGCCTGGGTATCAACTGACGCAATTTCGGGGCCCACGAGGTCTCCAGCGGGGCGGTCAGCCCGCGGGCGAGTCCTGGTTGAAATCATGGGGGCGCTTTTCCAGCCAGCCACCGAGTCCTTCCTGCAGGTCGGGGCTGAAGATGCCCATCGCCTCCAGCGCCATCGAGGCCTCGTAAATCGGCCACGCCTGGCGCAGCCATCCGTTCATTGCCATCTTGGTCCAGCGCACGCCGATGGGAGACACCGCCTTGATTTCCTCCGCGATCTCCAGTGCCCTGGCCATCACCTGGCCGTCGTCGACGCATTCGGTGATCATGCCTATTCTCTCTGCCTCGGCCGCCATGATCGGCTTGCAGGTCATCATGTAATACTTCGCTTTGGCGAAGCTCATCAACAGCGGCCACATCAGGGCGGCGTGGTCGCCGGCCGAGAGCCCCAGACGGGTATGCGCCTCGCACAGTGTTGCCGTGCGTGCGGCCACGCTGATGTCCGACATCATGGCGACGGCGAGGCCCGCACCGGCAACCGGGCCGTTGATTGCGGCGATGACGGGCTTGTTGCATATCATCATGTTTTCCACCAGCTCCCGCGCATCGCGAATCATCTCGATGAAAAAATCGTAGTCGTGGGGCATCTTCTTCGTTTCATGGAAGTCGCCGCCCGCCGAGAAATAGTCGCCGGCGCCGGTGACGATGACCACACCGACGTTCCGGTCCTGGCCGATCTGGTACCAGATATGCCCGATATCGTGATGCAGCCGCTTGTTCATGCTGTTGACCTTCCCGTTCTCCATGGTGATTCGAAGAACATAGGGCGCGGGCCAGTCGAGCTTCATGTGCTCGTAATCCGGGTAGTCAGACATGGCTCTCTCCTTCAATTTGTTGCTGGAAAATACTCGAGGCAAATTTGACCCCGGTGTGTGCGATGCGGTCCCACCGGTTCAGGCTACCCCTGGCCCAGGGTGCCGACCGGGCGCCGGAAACGTTGACTATTGTCCGTTTTCTGGCCAGAAGGGCGCCCGCAATTTCTTCTTGTCGACTTTGCCGTAGGTCACGCGCGGAAAATCCGCGACGATCCTGATTTCGCTCACGCGCTGGTACTTGGCGAGCCGCTCATTGGCCCAGGTCAGCAGCGCGGCTTCGGAGATCTCTTCGGCGCCGGGGCGCAGGATGATGAACGCCAGCGGTGTTTCCATCCATTTTTCGTGTGGAATGCCTATTACTGCTGCTTCGGCCACAGCGGGGTGCGCGGTAAATATAGCTTCTATATCCGGCGGGAAGACGTTGATGCCGCCGGACTTGAGCATGTCCTTCGCCCGGCCGCACAGGTGCAGGTACCCGTCCTCGTCGAGACGGCCCAGGTCCCCGCTGCGGATGTAACTGCGCCCGCCGGGGCCATACCAGATGCTTTCCTCGGTGATTTCCGGGTCCTTGTAATAACCCTTCATCAGGCCGATCGAATAGGCGCAGATCTCGCCGATCTGGCCGGAGGGGAGCTCCTCGCCCGCATCGTCGATAATGCGGATATCGTCGAGCATCAAGGGTTTGCCGACGGAGCCGCGCTTGCCCCGCTGGTAGTCCACGGGCCCGACGATGGTGACGAATCCCTCGCTCATGCCGTAGCAGTCCCAGACCTCCAGCTGCGGCAGCATCTGTGCGAGATCGTCGAATGTCTGCGGCATGAGCGCCTGGCCGCCGGAGAGCAGCGTTCGCCAGCAGGAAAGGATCTTCTCCTGCAACAGCTGGGGTGTGTTCAGCAGTTGTACGGTCTGGGTGGGGACCAGGAATGTATGGCTTACCGCGTGTGCTTCAGCCAGGGCGAGAAATTCGTCCGCCGAGAATTTCGGCATCAGTACACAGGTGCCGCCCCAGAACATGCACGGCGCCATGGTGAACCAGGTGCCGCTGGTATACAGGGGAGTGGCGATCAATACGACGGAGTTCGAATCGTACCTGCCCCAGTGTCCCTGGCCGAAGATGTAGTGCATCCGGGCGCGATGGCTGAGCTCGATCCCTTTCGGCACCCCCGTGGACCCGGATGAGTAGACGATACAAATGCTGTCCTCGGGATCGATCTGCACCTGCACAGTGGTGTCCGCAGCGGCATCGACGAATGATTCGATCGAGCCAGTGTCCCGGTCGCCCGCGGGCGAGAAGATGGCCTTGTGATCCAGGTGGTCGAACTGGCCGGACACCGCTTCCACTTCCTTCACCGAGTCTTCATCGCAGAAAATGAGTTTGCCGTCGGAGCGGTTGACCAGGGTTGCCAGTACATCGCCGGTGACCATGGTGTTGAGGGCGACGACGACGCCACCGGCGCGGATAATCCCCCAGGTCAGCTCGTAAGCGGCGAGGGAATTGCTCGAGTACATGCATACCTTGTCGCCCTTGCGGATGCCGAATTCGATCAGCGCATTGGCGACCTTGCTGGTCCTTTTCTCCAGTTCGGACCAGGTCAGGGACTCGTCCCCGCAGATGATCGCCGTGCGCTCGCCCGAATACCTGGCATGGTGGGGGATGATATCGGCACAGAGATAATCGTTTTTGAATGCGAAAGGCATGTCTCGAGCTCCTTGGTATTCTCGCTGTTTCAGGCCGAGGGACTGGCGTTTGCCGGCTGTCCTGCCACGTCCTTGTCGCACAGTGCCGGGTTGTTTCCATGCATCGCACGGCTGCGAGAAACCAGCTGGCCTGCCTGGGCGCTCGCCATGGCTTCGAGGTTCTTGTCCACGATTTCGCCCGCGGCGTCGAATGGGGGTTGCGCCACGCTGTTGACGGTCAGGCCGATCGGGGTCGGCCAGCCGCGCAGTGCGAAGACGATATCCCGCATCGAGCTGAGGGTAATCCCCGTCGCCTGCCAGCCCGCGGCGCAGACGATGAGGCCGACGGGGCAGCCGTCGAGATAACTGCGGCCTGTATCCAGGCGGGTGTCCTCGAGCAGGTCGATGGCGTTCTTGACCAGGCCGGATACGCCGCCGTGGTAGCCCGGGGTGGCAATCACCAGTCCGTCGGCGGCGCGCACCGCCTGCAGCAGTTCCTGCTGTTGCGTCGAGCGTTCCGGCAGCTCCGGTGCGTAATGTGGCAGTCCAGTCAGCTTCTCGCCGCCAAACAGCTGCGTTTCGGCACCCAGCTCGGCGCACTTGTCCAGCACGAGTCGTATCAGTCTCTCGCTGGAAGAGTTGGGTCTTGTCGTGCCGCCGATTCCTACGATCTTGATGGGCTCAGGCATTTGCTCTCCGGCCGGTGACGCAGCGACAGGCTACGGCACGGCTTGCATGAATGATTCGGGTTGCGTTTCTCCCCACTGGGAGTCGAGTGCATCGACCGACAGCAGCAGCGAGCCGCTGTCCCGGTTCAGCCGGTCGGAATCCGCCCAGCGCTCGTGCACCCTGCCCCAGGGGTCGGCCCAGTAATCGAACACTTGGCTGCCCGACGTATGCCGCCCCACGCCCCATCGGTGCTCGTATCGATCGAGCTGCTTCAGGTAGTAGTGGCCGGCCATCACCGCGTCGATATCTGCGACCTCGAATGAGATGTGGTGCATACCGGTCTGGCCGCCAAAGTCGAATAGCCCCAGCGTGTGGTGATCCACATACTCGGGGCCACAGTCGCAGCGGTCGAAATAGCCGATGATGTTGTCCTGACTGCCGGCATAAATGACGTCCGAGGCGATAAAGCCCAGATTTTCCTCGAACCAGCGGGATGTCTCCCTGAGTTTCGGCGTCACGATGATGCCGTGTGCAATCCGCAGCACCGGGAGCTGTGCCCTTGGCAGCCTGAACAGTTCCCCCTTGCGCGCCAGGGGCGCTTGCGCGGAGTTGACCTTTTGTTGATGGACTTCCAGTGGCGGCAGCGACTGGATGTCGTGGACGATTTCAATGCCGTAGCCGTTGGGTTCACGCAGCCTGACGCGCTGGCCGCCGCCGGGTTCCCCCGTCGGCTCGACCGCGGATTCCGCGTCCGGCAGGCACGCTGCCCGCGCGAGGTCTTCCTCGCTGCCGGCCCGGAATCCGAAAGCGATCAGCCGGGGCTCGTCTGCCTGTTCTGCGATGTAGATGTGATGGGATGCACCGGTACCCCGCAGGAACAGCTTGTCTTGCGTGCGTTCCAGGGCGATCAGGCCAAAATCCGTGAGGAATTGTTGCGCCAGGTCCAGGTCGGGAACCGCGACCCTGGCGTAGGCGATGTCGGATACCTTGATGCCTGCGCTGCTGTTCATGCCTGCCTCTCTTATTCGTAGCTCCACGGGGCGGACCTGCAATCGGCCCTTGCGCTCCTATTTCATCGATCATATCATTAGATTTTGGATATTCAATATATTTTTGGAAATTGTAAGCCAGCAATGGCTACTGGTAGGACTTGTCACCAGCGGGGTCGAAAGAATCGTGATAGCGCGCTCTCTGTTCAGCGAAGAACACAATATTTTCAGGGCAACCGTACGCAGGTTTGTGGAAGAGGAGATCGTGCCTTTTCACGCCCAGTGGGAAACCGATGGCGCGGTGCCGCGGGAACTCTGGCTCAAGGCGGGACAACTCGGGCTGCTGTGCTGCACCGTGCCGGAGGAGTACGGCGGCCTGGGCCTGGACTACCTGTTTGACGTGATCGTTTTCGAGGAACTCTGGCGGGTGGGCGCGAGCGGCCCCGGTTTCATGATCCACACCGACCTGGTCGCCAGCTACCTGTTGGCGTTCGGGAGCGAAGCGCAAAAACGCGAGTGGCTGCCCCGCATGGTTTCCGGCGAGGCCATCGGCGCGCTCGGCATGACCGAGCCTCATGCGGGCAGCGACCTCAAGGAGATACGGACCACCGCGAGGCGCGACGGCGAGGAGTACGTGATCAGCGGCCAGAAGGTATTCATATCCAACGGCCAGCTTTGCGACCTCGTGGTGCTGGCGACGAAGACCGACCGTTCCGCGGGCGCCGGCGGCGTGACGCTGTTCATCGTGGAATCCTCCCGGGAGGGTTTCCGCCGCGGCCGCAACCTGGAAAAGCTAGGTATGAAGGCGCAGGATACCTCGGAGCTGTTTTTCGACGATGTGCGCGTCCCGGCCTCGAACATGCTCGGGGAGGAGGGGAAGGGGTTTGCGCAGATGATGACCAGGCTCGCGCAGGAGCGACTCGCCCAGGCGATCCGCTCCACGACGGTGGTCGAGAGCGTCATCGAATGGACGGTGGACTACACGGCACAGCGCAAGGCCTTCGGCAAGTCGGTTGCCGACTTCCAGAACACCCAGTTCGTGCTGGCGGACCTCAAGGCCAGGGCTACGGCGGCCAGGGTATTTACCGATAAATGTATCGAACTGTTCATGCGGGGCGAGCTGGAGGGGGTGGATGCGGCGATGGCCAAGCTGATGACCTCCGAATTGCACTGTGAAGCCGTCGACAAGTGCCTGCAACTGTTTGGCGGATGGGGATACATGTGGGAGTACCCGATCTGTCGCGCCTACGCCGATGCCCGGGTCGGGAAAATCGCCGGCGGTTCCGTGGAAATCATGAAACTGATCATTTCCCGGGATATGTTCAGGGGGCGGCTCGAGTAGTCCTGGATGCACGCACGCCGGGCGTTATCTTCCGCAGGCCGGTGGATTGTCGCTTCGAGTGCGAGGCCTTTGTGAAGAGAGGAATCCCGTGATATCTGACATCGACCAACCGCAGGCCGGCAGATCCAATCCGAGCGACGCGCTTCGCGCAGTTCTCGAGAGCCGCCTTTCGCGACAACAGGTGGCGGTCCAGCGCGAGCCGTACACGCCGCTGGCCGTGCGCCGGGACCGCTTGCACCGCGCCATCGACATGATCGTCAGTAACGAAAAAGCGATGGTCGCGGCTGCCCAGGAGGATTTCGGCCAGCGGCCGGAGATCAGTTGCCTGCTGTCTGACATGATGTTTCCGGTCTCAGCGTTCCGGCATGCGCTGCGGCACGTAGGGCGCTGGATGAAGCCCGAGAAGCGCCCGCCGGACTTTCCCTTTGGCCTGTTGGGTGCGCGTACCTACGTCTTTTACCAGCCGCTCGGCGTCGTCGGTATCATGTCACCCTGGAACGTCCCGTTCGGCCTGGCATTTGCACCCCTGGCGGGAGTTCTGGCGGCGGGCAACCGCGCCATGATCAAGCCATCCGAGTTGACCCCCAACTGTTCCGCCCTGATGGCGGAGATCGTCCGCCAGAGCTTCGCGGCGGACGAGGTCGACGTGGTCGTGGGCGGTGTGGATGTCGCCAGGCAGTTCGCAGCGCTGCCATTCGACCACCTCATTTTTACCGGCAGCGCGCCGGTCGCCCGGGAGGTGATGCGCTCGGCGGCCGCGAACCTGACTCCGGTGACGCTGGAACTGGGCGGCAAGGCCGCAGTGATCATCGCACGCGGCGCAGACCTCGATGCGGCAGCCGCCAAGGTGGTCTCGATAAAACTGGGTAACGGCGGACAGATCTGCATGGGGGTCGACCACGTGCGTGTCCACCGCGAAGACCGCGAGGCTTTCGTGGCCGCGGTACGACGCAAGCTTGCCGAATTCTTTCCCGACTACGATAACAACCCGGATCTCGGCTACGTCTTCCTTCCCGGCCAGCGCCAGCGCCTGGCCGGCCTGGTGCGGGACGCGGTCGCTCGCGGTGCGCAGGTCGAGGTCATGGGCGACGGCGATATCGGGCAACTCGCAACGATGGCCAACTTTCCGCTGGTCATGATTCACCAGCCCGCGCCGGACTCCGACATGATGCGCGAAGAGATTTTCGGCCCGCTGCTGCCTGTCGTGGAATATAAATCGGTCGACGAACTCGCGGCGCAATTGCGCGCGGGGGGCAGGCCATTGGCCCTCTACCTGTTTGGCGGCAATAGCGAGGAGCAGGACTTCCTGCTGAAAAATACCTGGTCCGGGGGGGTCAGTTTCGACGATGTCATGCTGCATACATTTATGCAGGAACTGCCGTTCGGCGGGGTGGGTGAAAGCGGCATGGGCCGCTACGGCGGTCACGCGGGGTTCAGGACCTTTTCCAACGCAAGATCCGTGGCGCATCGTCCCCGGTTTGATCTGATGGCGATGTATCCGCCCTTTACGCCGAAGATGGTGGCACGCGTTCGCAAACTGATCGGTATCCGCTAGGGGCTGGCGGCGGCCGGGCAGGTCCTGTCTCGCGGGGTGCCGGGCCCTCGAGACCTATGTCGGGGTTGCCGTGCTTTTGTCCCTGTTGCCGGAAATCCATTTCACCACGAAATCGGCGGTAGTGCGGTAGTGGTGGTCCAGGGCGCTGACTGCGGCCTTTGCATTGCCGCCGAGTGCCGCTTCCATGATCTGTTTGTGCTCGGTGCCCGCTTTGCGGGCATCTATCATGTCCTGCAGTGCTATCAGCCGGTGTCGCTCGGCGTGATCGAACAGTGACTTGGCGAGAATGATCAGCCAGCTGGAGCCGCACCCGGCCAGCAACGCCATGTGGAATCTCCGGTGATACATTGCCCAGCGTTCGGCGTGTTCGCCCGGCTCCTGGGGAAGTTCTATCCGCGACAGCTTGTGGAAGCTGCTCACGACCTGGGTTTCCCACTCGAGACCACCGTGCTGTATGGACCGGCTGAGTGCTTCACACTCCAGTACGATGCGGGTTTCCATGGTGTCGAGCACATCACTGACGGTGACCGGGGCGACTCGAAAGCCCCGTTGCCCGGAGGAGGTCACCAGCCGCTCGCTGACCAGCCGCGACAGGGCCTCGCGCAGCGGACTGATGCCGATGTCGTAGTTGCGCCTGAGTTCGTCCGAGCGTAGCGGCGCGCCCGGAGGCAGTTTCCCCCACAGGATGTCCTGCCGGAACTGGCGGTAGGCCGCTTCGGCACGGGTCTTGGGTGGCTCGCTGTCTTCGTCGAGAAGCGCGTTGATTGTCGCTGAGATTTCCTGGTCCATCGTACTATTTTGCCCTATGGGTATGTGTATATCTATATAGATATCTTGGAAATAGTGCCACTTCATCCACATTTATTCTGATTGCGTTTCTCCCGGGGAAGTGTTCCCGCCGCCCGCTGTATGTTGGGAGGAGGGCAGCTATCACCCCTTTATCTTTCACAGCGTCGCCAGGAGGTGGCAATTACATGGGCTGCGGAGCTTTTACCGGACTGGATTCAATTACAATTATTTTGGAAATTATAAATTATCTTGGAATATCGTATTTACATAGTGTATTCTGGTTGGAAATTAGAAAATTGAAATAGCTCGAAGGAGCGATATCACGATGAAAGAGAACACCTGGGCTCTGGCGGCCGTAGAGAATCACGGGGGGGACGTCGCGGTGGCGTTGTTGCCGAATGGAGACATCGTGTCGATCGACGTGTTGCCTGAGGGGATTTCCCCGCTCGAGATATACCGCTGCTGGGACGAATTCGCGCCGCTGCTGCAGGCCTGGGTTCCCGCATCCGGCAGAAAGCTGCAAGGCGCCCGTTTGGTGGCGCCTGTTCGCTACCCGTCGAAAGTGGTCTGCATCGGTGTCAATTTCTTCGACCACCGACAGGAGATGGACTCCGAGCGCGACCCCGAGGGCAAGGTGGGTGATGTCTTCATGTTCCTGAAGCCACCGACGACGGCTATCGTAGGACCCGGCGAGGAGGTGCTTATCCGGGGCGAGGAGGACAAGATCGACTGGGAGGCGGAGATCGGGCTGGTGATCGGCAAGGGCGGTCGATTCATCGACCAGGATAGCGCTCTGGAGCATGTCGCGGGCTATACCCTGGTCAACGACGTCTCGGCACGCGGCTGTTTCGAGGCGCGCAATCCCTGCCATCCCGCAGTCGCCTATGACTGGATTGCGCAAAAAGCCCAGGATACCCACTGCCCGACGGGGCCGGGTGTGGTGCCGCGCTGGTTCATCGACAATCCCGACGACATTCCCTTTTCCCTGACCCTCAATGGTGTCGAGGAGCAAAACGGCAACACCAGCGAATTCGTCCACCATACCGCCGAGATCATCTCGGCGGTCAGCGAATACATTACCCTGGAGGCCGGAGACATCATCGCTACTGGAACCTGCGGCGGCGTGGGGCTGGCGAAAGGGCGGTTCATGGGGGATGGTGACGTCGTCGAAGTGCACTCGCCGCTGCTCGGCACGCTGCGCAATACCGTGCGCAGTCTCAACCGTTTGGGCATCCAGTAGCGCGCTATGGAGTCGATAAGGAGTTTATTGCATGTCGGCCGGCAGATGATCTCCCGGGCCGGCCGTTTCGCCGCGATACGGTGATAGAAATAATCTCAGGGCGAGTCTGCGTGATAGCGTTCGAGTCGCCCGCAGACCTATGTTCGGGCGGTCCGCAGCGCGCGGCTTCTGCCTGGTTCTTACAGGAAGCGAGGGGGAAGTATGTCCGGTAACAAGCGTTTGATGACAGTAGACGAGGTGCGGGGTGTCTGGGCGATCATGCCGACGCCGGCGCTTGATAATGCGGCTGACTGGCGGCAGGACGCGACGGTCGACGTCGACGAGACTGCGCGCGCTGTAGCGGGGCTCGCGGCTGCGGGAGTCGACGCCATTCTTTCGCTGGGGACGCTGGGCGAGTGCGCCACCCTGACCAGCGAGGAGAAGCGAACCTTCATCGCAACCGCGGTGGAAGCTGCGGGCGATGTGCCGTTTTTTGCGGGGACCACCAGCCTGAATACCCGGGAAACCATTCGCCAGACGCGGGAGGCCTATGAGCTTGGCGCCCGCGGTACCATGCTGGGCCTGCCGATGTGGTGTGCCGCGGATTTGCCGACGGCGGTGAAGTTCTACCGCGACGTGGCGGAAGCGTGCCCCGAGATGGCGATTTGTGTGTATGCCAATTTCGAGGCGTTCAGGTTTTCCTTCCCGCCTCCCTTCTGGGCACAGGTCGCCGAGATTCCCCAGGTCATCACCGCCAAGACGGGGCCGATCGGGCAGTTGATGATGAACACCGATCTCTCCCGCAAGCGCATTCGCCTGCTGCCCATCGAGTTCGATTACTACTCGGCATCCAGGCTCGACCCCGAGTTCTTCACCGCTTTCTGGTCATCCGGGGCGGTGTGCGGGCCCTCGGTAGTCACGCGTTTTCGCGACGAGGTGGCACTTGCCAAGCACTCCGGGGATTGGTCCAGGGCGAAGCAGCTCAGCGACGAGATCACCCGCGCATCGATGCCTCTCATCCCGCGGGGCGACTTCGCCGAGTTCAGCAAGTACAACATCGGCCTGGAAAAGGAAAAAATGAACGCGGCGGGATGGATGCGCGCAGGCCCCTGCAGGCCCCCCTATACCATCGTCCCCGAGCCCTATCTGGAGGGAGCGCGAGCGGCGGGCAAGGCGTGGGTCGCCCTGGAAGAAAAATTGAAGGCTCAGGATCAATAATACCTCGACCGCCGGAGAGATAAACATGAGTAGTAATGCGATTGAGAAAGCCCTGTGGCAGGCGATCAGTAATCCCAGGCAGGCCGAGCTCCTGCGCGAGAATCCCGGTGCCTATCTCGATGGCTTCAGGCTCGACGAGTGTGAGCGCGCCCTGGTGACCTCCTGGAACGTGAGCGGCATGGCCGCGCGTGACGTCAGTCCACTGTTGTTGATGATGGCTTACACCGCGATCAACGGCATGGACAAGATGCCCGAGTATGTGCAGCGAATCCACCAGTGATCGCGACCGGCCCCGCGCTTTCGCGATCGGCCGGGAAGATACACAACCAGCATAAATAGAGGACGCAGATCATGGCAGAAGTAGTGGGCGGGTTCCTGATGCCGCATAACCCCATGCTGACCAGTGCACCGCCGGGATTGGCGGACCCGGTCAAGAGCGGCAATGTGTTCAGCGCGTTTGAAGCAGTTTCCAAACGCGTAACAGAGTTGCGCGCCGATACGGTAATCATTATCGGCGACGATCACTATACGAATTTCGGTCCTCACTGCATTCCCCGCTGCCTGATAGCCACCGGTGATGTCGAGGGCCCGATCGAACCCTGGCTGGGGATCGAAAAGACAATCATCGAGAACAACGAAGCGCTTGCCAACCACATCATGGTGTCCGGATTCGGCGACGGTATCGACTGGGCTTTCGCCAAGTCGATCACGGTGGACCACTCGATAGCCATCCCGTACCACCTTGCGGTTCGCGGCGTTCCGGGGCTGAAGGCGATCCCGGTGTACCTCAACGCCGCGGTGCCGCCGGTCATTGGAAGCCGGCGCGCCTTCCAGATCGGCGAAAGCATACTGCGGGCAGTGCAGTCGTGGGAGGGTGCGGAGCGCGTCGTGATCTACGGTACCGGCGGGATAAGCCACTGGGTTGGCAGTGCCGGTATGGGCCAGGTCAACGAGGCATTCGACCAGCAGATACTGGCGATGGCCGGGGCGGGCGATGTGGAGGGACTGATAGCGCTTTCCGATGACAGGGTGCTCGAGGAGGGTGGCAATGGCTGCCTGGAGATCAAGAACTGGATCTGCGCTATGGCGGCGCTCCCCGGGTCGAAAGCGGACCTGATCGCCTACGAGGCCATGCCGGAGTGGGTTACCGGGCTGGGCTTCGCGGAACTCAGGAAGTCTGCCTGATGGGCGGCAGCGAAGAACGCGGGGAACTCGATTTCTATTTCGATTTTACCAGCCCCTATGCCTATCTCGCCCACTGCCGCCTGCCGCAGCTCGCCGACCAGTACGGTTACAGTGTGAACTACCGGCCGGTCGACCTCGCGGCACTGAAGGCCGCGGCCGGCAACACCGGGCCGGCGACAGTCCAGATGCCCTTGAAGTTGCGCTATGTCATGGCCGATATCGGCCGCTGGGTGCAGCGCTACGGTGTGCCATTCCGTGTCGGCAGGGAATCTGTATTCGAGTCGGAACTGGCTAACAAGGGCGCCTTTTTCGCCCTCGACCAGGGGCGGGCCCGGGACTACGTCAGCGCGCTGTGGCAAGCAACATACGGGGCCGGCGGTAGCATGGGCAGTAAAGACCTGATGGCGGAAGTGGCGAGCCGGATGGGCTGGTCGCCCGACGCTTTCCTCGATTACGTCACTTCTGCCGCGGCGACCGAACGTTACCGGAAGGCTGCCTCGGATGCACACGAACGCGGCGTATTTGGTGTCCCCACGGTCATGCTGGGTGAACAGATGTGGTGGGGAAATGACCGGCTGGATTTCCTCGAGGAATGTTTGTCTGGCGCGAATGCTGACCAGTCAATTTGAGGTTCAACCGTCCTGGTCGAACAGGCATTGGAATGAGGGAACATGACGTGAATATCCGTGAACTTGTCGACGTGGAAAACGGGACACAGAGCCGGCGAATTTTCTGGGAAAGAGATATATACGAGCTTGAACTGGAGCGCGTGTTCGCACGCTGCTGGCTGTTCCTGACCCACGAAAGCCTGATACCGGAAGCCGGTGACTTTGTAACTACCAAGATGGGCGAGGACGAGGTCGTCGTGTGGCGCCAGGAGGATGGCGGGGTCAAGGCATTCCTCAATCAATGCACCCACCGAGGCATGAAGCTGTGCATGGCCGAGGCGGGTTCCGCCGAGCGCCTCAATTGCGGCTACCACGGCTGGGGGTTCGGATGCGACGGGTCGCTGGAGCACGTACCCCTGGAAAAGCAGGTATTCGGTGCGTGTTTCGACAAAAATGACCACGGCTTGCGCGAGGTGCCCGGCGTCCAGAGCTACAAGGGTTTCGTGTTCGGATGTATGGACCCCGGGGCGCCTGCGCTGGAGGAGTACCTGGGTGACGCCGCCTGGTACATGGATGTCTGGGCCGAGATTCCCGGTGGGGTGGAGCTGGCGGGACCGCCGAGCCGCTCGATCATCCATGCGAACTGGAAATCACCTACCGAGAATTTTATCGGCGATGTCTACCACGTCGGCTGGACGCACCAGTCCGCGCTCAGGGCGGCCACTGGACAGGCGATCCCACAATCGGCTTTCGCGCAACCCGACGGCAGTTTCCAGGCGACGACACGCTACGGCCACGGGCTCGGTGTCAGTACAAGCATGTTTGGCGCGATGATTCACATACAGACCTGTCCCGAGCTGATGGATTACCTGGGCGCGCGCCAGGCCGAGGTCGAAGCGAAACTCGGTGAAAAGGGCAAGGGCCTGGTTACCGGCAACTGGGACGCCAGCATCTTCCCCAACTGTTCCTACCTGTGGGGTACCAATGTCTTCAAGGTCTGGCATCCGCTGGGCCCGGACAAGGTCGAAGTCATGACCTGGGCCATCGTCGGCAAGGCGATGCCGGAGGACCTGAAGGAGCGAATGAAGACTGCTTCTCACCGCGTGTTCGGGACCGCAGGGATACTGGAGTCGGACGACATCGACAGCTTCGAGTACGCCAACCTGCCCAATAGCGGCTACGTGACGCGGCAGGGACGTTTATCGCTGAAAATGGGAATGGGCCAGGAGCGCGAGGATCCGGTCTATCCCGGTGTGGTCGGCGACTACGTCAACGAACTTGCCCAGCGCGGCTTTTACAGATTCTATGCCGACTGCCTCGATTCGCCCGACTGGGGTGATTTGCGCGCAGTGACGGACAACTGGAAGCAGGCGATGCTGCGCGATTGAATTCGCGGCGGAGATAGAATTTATGGATACGCCAATGACAAATTTTCAGACTGTCTCGCTGGAACTACACCAGGAGATTTCGCAGTTTCTGTATCGTGAAGCGCGGATGCTCGACAACGAGCTGATCCGCCAGTGGCTTACGGACGTCGTCGATCCGCAGATCCGCTACCAGATGGTGATGACTGAAGAGCGCTTTCGCTCTGACAAGGGCCCCGCCGCCGCAAGGGAGGTCATGGCTTACGATGATGACATGATGGCACTGGAACTGCGCGTGCGGCATTTCGAGACCGGCCTGCAGAGCATGATGGACCCACCGCAGAAAATCTGCCGCCTGATTGCCAATATCGAGGCCTACCAGGGGGAGAGCGAGCAGGAGTACCGGGTATTTTCCTATGGTCATGCGTCGAGGTTCCGCAGGCTGTACGAACGCGAAACGCTGGTTTACGCCCGCGAGGATGTGCTCCGGCGATCCGACGACGGCGCCTTGCGACTGCTTTCCCGCCGTATCGCATTGCCGGAGCGCGTTGTTCGCAGCAAGAACCTGCTTTTCTTCCTCTAGATGGAGTGGCGTCATTAGCCGAATGGTTTTCTGAATGGGTATCAACGCGATTGAAAAGGCGCTCTGGCAAGCCAGTGTCGATCCGGAGGAGAGTCGTTGCCTGCGGGAAGATCCCCATGCCTTTCTCGGGGAATTCAGGCTCGACGAAGAGGAGCGCTGGCTGGTCGCGACATGGGAGGTCAGGACGCTGCTTGAGCAGGGGGTGAATCCGGTGGTCCTGATGATGGCCTTCGCCGCTGTCAACGGGCCGGTGGCCACTGCCGGATACCCGGACCGCGTGAATGAAGTCGAAACCCTGTGCGCGGGCCGCTTCGACGGCAAGGTTGCCGTGGTGTCTGGCGCGGCGCAGGGTATCGGGCTGGAAGTCGCCAGGCGACTGGGGCTCGAGAGTGCCGCGATCGTCGTCGCCGACGCCGCGGAAGGCCCCGGCGAAGAGGCCGTCGCATTACTGGAGCGCCTGGGTGTCCGGGCAGTCAGCGCGATCGCCGACCTGTCCACCCTGGCGGGTGCGGAACTGGCCATGCGCCGGGCAAAGGAAGCCTTCGGCGGACTGGATATCCTGGTAAACAACGTGGGCGGGGCGATCCGGATGAAGCCCTTCTGGTACTTCTCCGAAGAGGAAATGGTCGCCGAGGTGAATCGCAGCCTCTGGCCCACGATGTGGTGCTGCCGCGCGGCGGTGCCGTACCTGCGCGAGCGGGGCGGGGGCGTCATCGTCAACGTGGGTTCCAACGCGGCTACCGATGGGGTGTACCGGATTCCCTATTCCGCCTGTAAAGGTGCAGTGGTCTCGCTGACACAGTCGCTGGCAGTGGAGCTGGCCTGCCTGGATATCCGTGTGAACTGTGTCAGCCCGGGCGCTACCAATGCGCTGGGCAGGAGAACGCCGCGCAGTGCGGATACGGATGACCGGGAAAAGCAGTGGATGGAGCAGTTCGTAAAACTGGTCCAGCACGAGGAGTTGATGTCCACGTTTGCGACTGCGCGGGAGCAGGCGGGAGTCATCGCATTTCTGGCGTCCAGCGAGGCGAGCCACATTACCGGTGAAGTCGTCGAGACCGGGCGTCGCGGCCCGCGGATCAAGGATACCCTGGGCTTCATTCCCTGATCGTTTTAACACCACGGTGCTCGATCAGTCTCGCCAGAGCGTGACGTCACCATCGGGGGAATTTACAGGAGACAAAAATGAACGCAAGAACCGATATTCCAGCGCCCGAGCTGATCTGGCCGACGGATATTACCGATGTGCCCAAGGAAGTCTTCGTAAGACCGGATATCTTCGAGGCGGAGCTGGAAACCATCTTTTACGGGCCGCACTGGCATCCTGTAGCCCATGCCGCCGAAATTCCCGAGGACGGCGACTTCAAGACCTTTCATCTCGGGCGCGTGCCGCTGCTGGTTGCGCGGGGCAGCGACGGCAAGATCCGCGTATTCATCAACGCCTGCACGCACCGCGGTAACCAGGTGGAGACAGCGCCCTGCGGCAAGAAGAAGGGCTTCGAGTGCCCCTATCATCGCTGGTTTTTCGGTAATGACGGCCGACTGGTGAGCTGCCCCGGATCAGAGGATTTCTCTCCCAAGTTCAGCAAGGAAACCTATGGGCTCAAGGAGCTTCACAGCGCCGAGGTCTACGGTATGGTCCTGGTGACCATGAGCGACAGCACCCCGGATGTCGAGCAGTGCCTCGGCCGGGCCATGTCGACACTGAAGAAGCAGATCGGTCACGACTCCGGCCTGAAGTTCCTCGGTTACCAGAAAGTGAAATATGCCGCGAACTGGAAAGCGTATACGGACAACGACGGCTATCACGCGCCGCTGTTGCACACGGGGTTCCGGCTGCTGGGATGGCAGGGCGGGGGCGGCGAGCAGTTCTACACCGAATACGGCCATGCCGGCGTGGAATCGCAGCTCAAGCCCGGCAACAATCCGGGGGCCTTGCGCGACAACTCCCTCATCGAGTTCCGGGACGCGGACTGGGATAGCGGGTCTTTCGTCTGCGGGCTCTTTCCCTTCACCATCATCGTCAAACACCTGGACATTATCAGTATCCGCTTTGCCATAGCGCGTGCCGTGGACTGTACCGAGGTGCACTACGCCTATTTCGCCAAGGCGGACGACGATGCGGAAATGGCCGATCACCGGGTGCGCCAGGCGTCCAACCTGCTCGGCCCCTGCGGCATGATCAGCATGGAGGATGCGGCCATTTTCCAGCGAGTCCAGGTCGGCAGTTACTCCCCCGGTGTCGTTTCCTTCCAGAAGGGCATCAAGGACCTGCGTTCCTTTGAATTCGACAACAAGCAGAACGATGAAGTGGCCAATATTCCCCGCTGGGAGTTCTACCGCAAGGCCATGGGCTTCAGGAAAGAGGGGGAGCAACGATGAACGACGTGGACCAGGGCCTGCTGGTACAGCTGGACGAACTGCAGAACCGTTATATCGCCGCCCTCGACAATAAGGACATGAAAGGCTGGGCCGCTACTTTCAGCGAGAAGGACGAGGCTTCCTACATCTGCCGGTCGAGTGAAAACGAGGCGATGGGCTGGCCGATAGCGTTGATGCTCGATGACTGCAGGGCCCGGATCGAGGACCGTATCCTGTTTGTCACGCAGATCTGGCGCGGCACTTTCCAGGATTACCGCACCCGGCATTTCGCGCAGCGGTTGTCCTGCGAGCGTATCTCGGACGATTGTTACCGGATGCGCAGCAATTTCAGTATCGACTATACGTTCGATCCCCAGGCGTCACAGATACTGGCGACCGGCCTGTACGACGACGTCATCGCCATCGGGTCAGGCGGTCCCCGCTTCCTGTCCAGGCGGGCAATCTACGACACCACGGTACTTCCCCAATACGTCGTCTATCCGTTTTGAGTCGGGCATTACAGGAACCCGGGCAGATGGTGGAAACATTCGACTACATTATCGTTGGCGCAGGCTCTGCAGGCTGTGTCATTGCCAACCGGCTTTCGGAAAGCGGTCGCTACCGCGTCCTGCTGCTGGAAGCCGGGCCTGCCGATAACACGCCCCTCATCTCCATGCCCAAGGGCTTCGGCGTACTGCTGGAAAACACCAGCCACGTGCGGCACTTTACCACCGAGCCGGGCGCCGACCGTGTGATTCCCGCCGAGGACTGGCCGCGCGGCATGACGCTGGGGGGCTCGAGCTCGGTCAACGGTACTCTCTATGTGCGCGGTCAACCCCAGGATTTCGACGATTGGGAGGCGCAGGGCGCGGCGGGCTGGGGCTGGCAGACGATAGGCGAGTGTTACCGCAGGATTGAGGATAATGCCCTGGGCGCAGACGGCGTGCGCGGTGTTGGCGGCCCTTTGCATGTGTCGCCGCATCCCGGTACCAATCCACTGAGCGAGGCGATAATCGATTCGGCCGGCGCGCTGGGGCTCGAGCGCAAGCAGGACGTCAACGGCCTGGACCAGGAAGGGATCGGTTATGTGATGCGCACCATAAAAGACGGTGTTCGGGTAAGCGCCGCGACTGCGTTCCTGCACCCGGCGAAGAAGCGCAAGAACCTGGTGATAAGGACGGGTACCTTTGTTGAAAAAATCCTGTTCGACGGTGTGCGGGCCACGGGGCTCGCCTGTCGGCGCAAAGGCACGCGCGTCGAGTACCGGGCCGGGCGGGAGATCATCCTGTCGGCGGGCACTATCCAGTCACCGCAGCTGCTGCAGCTGTCCGGGGTAGGGCCGCGGCCACAGCTGGAATCACTGGGTATACCGATGGTTCATCACAGCGCTGGCGTTGGTCAAAATATGCGAGAGCATTTCATGGCCTTCGTCCAGCACAGGGTCAACGGGAAAGACAGTTATAACGACAGGTTTTCCGGCATTCCGCTGGTCACGAGTGTACTTCTCTACCTGTTCACGAAGTCGGGACTGATGTCGACCAGTTCCCACGAAGTCTGTGGATTCTTCAGGACCCGAAGCGAACTGGCGAGGCCGGACGCGCAGCTGATTGGCGCTCCCTTTTCCCAGGTCCGCAAGATCGGGGGGGACCCCGGAGCGAAATTCGAGTTCGAGCCGTGGCCGGGCATGCACCTGCTGGGCTACCAGATGCGCCCGGAGAGCCAGGGAAGCGTGATGATCCGCTCGGCCGATCCTGCGCAATCTCCCGTCATACAACCGAATTACCTCTCCGCCGAACTGGATCGCCGAACGCTGATCGATATTGTCCGCTTCATGCGCAGGATTTACGCGCAAGTACCGCTGTGCAGGCTTGTCGGCGCGGAAACCCTGCCCGGCGCCGAGGTGCAGTCCGACGACGAGATTCTCGATATGGCGAAGAGAACCGGCAGCACCGTCTTTCATTCGGCCGGCACCTGCAAAATGGGTGATGACCCGCTGGCGGTGGTAGACAGCGACCTGAAGGTGCGTGGTGTAGCCGGCTTGCGCGTCGCAGATGCTTCGGTGATGCCAACGCTGGTGTCCGGCAATACCAATGCGGCGGTGATGGCGATAGGCTGGCGGGCAGCGGACCTGATTCTGAACAACACATAATTGCAGAGGCCTTGATCATGGGTGCTGGGTTCACATCGATTACCGCTTACGACAAAAGCCTGTTCACGGCGCAGACCGGGAATGGCGATGTCGTGGAGCACGACATATACAGCAGGGGCTCGGGAGCCCCTGTAGTCCTGATCCAGGAATTGCCCGGCATCGGGAAGCAGACCTTGCGGCTCGCGGATAAACTGGTGGATGCGGGTTTCGAGGTAGTCATGCCGCACCTGTTCGGCCCGCTGGGGAAGATCAGTTTCGCGGGCAATTTCGCCCGGGTCTTCTGTATGCGCAAGGAACTCGACCTGTTTGCCAAAAACAAGTCCAGCCCGGTGGTCGACTGGCTGAAGGCGCTTTGCCAGCATGTGAGGGAGACCCGAGGCGTCAATGGGGTCGGCGTGATCGGCATGTGCCTGACCGGAAACTTCGCCATTTCCCTCATCGGCGATGACAGTGTGCTCGCGGCGGTGGCCTCACAGCCGGCTTCACCGCTGTTCGGCAGTCGTGCAGCCTTGCACATGACGCCGGAGGAAGTCGCAAGCGTCAGGGATCGGCTGGATGAAATCGGCCCGATGCTGGCTTACCGCTTCGAGAAGGATCCCCTGGTGCCGCAAAGCAAATTCACCTGCATTCACGAGGCCTTCAACCAGGACGGTAAAGAGCGGGTCAAGCTGAATACGCTTCCCGGGAAGGGTCACTCGGTGCTGGCGCTGGACTTTGTCGATGAGGAGGGCCATCCAACGCGCGCGGCGCTGGAGGAAATCATAGGGTACTTCAGGTCCCGGCTGGCTGCCTGAATCCCCGGAGCGGCGCGCCAGCCCGGAGAAAATCCGCGCGCTCCGGGGTCACGCAACCAGCACGGCGACCAGCAGGGCGAGCGCGGCCAGGTTGATCAGCACGGTAATTGCCGGCACGCGCAGCATCATGGGCTCGAGCCCCCCGAACAGGAACGACAGTACAGGGTGCAATATCAGGCTCCCGGTCGGGCGGTTCCGGATTGCCGCGGCAATCCGGTCGCCGAGCGCGGCCTGGCCGTAGCGGGAGCTGAGAATACTCCCCAGTGCCACCCATAGTCCGGGCAGGGCTTTCATGGGCGACAGGATATTGAACACCTCTTCGCGGCTCAGTGTCTCGAATATGTCTTTATCCAGGAATGTCTTGTAATAGCTGAGGATCGGCTCGAACCCGGTGCAGAGCAGAATTGCGTCGAAGTCGGCGTTGCTGCCGTCCTGGAAAACCACCGTATTGGTCCCGGGCACGAGGCGGGATATTTCCGAGTTGTGGACCTTGATCTTGTCGTCGCGAATCAGTTCGAAAATAGATACCCCGACATCGCCCCAGGTCCCGTCCACATAAGTCGGCGGGCGGGCTCCGCGGCTCAGGAATGCCGCGATCATCGGCGTGGTGTTCAGTTGCCGGACTCCCTTGCCGGAAAGATCGCCGTATCGACGCCTGATGTCGAACCTGAAGTAGGCATCCAGGGCAAATACGAAGAACGGCGCAATGATCCAGCTAAACGGGACGTACTTGAATATTTTTCCCGCGATGAGCAGGGCCCGGTGGTAGATCGCATACGCTTCGCGCGTTACCCAGGAATTGGGCCCGCGAATCAGCATGGATGTCGTCGCTCCGTGGTCGTACAGGTCGCACAGGATTTCGATACCGGAATTTCCCGCACCGACAACCAGGACGCGCTTGCCCTCGAATTCCTCCGGGCTGTAGTAATCGTGGGAATGCACGATCTTGCCCAGCCATTCCTCCCTTCCCTCGAGTTCGGGAATCCGCGGCGTCACGCCGGTGGTTCCAGCCGCAATGACGACCTGCTGCGCCGTAAAATTGAGCGGGGTGTCGTCTCTGGTTTTCTTCGCGACGATTTGCCAGCTGCCGTCAGGGTTCCTGCCGAGTCGGGTGACCTTGTGGCCGCAGCGAATATCGAGGTTTTGCAGCAGGCCGTATGATTCGAGGTAGTCGGCGAAATCCAGTCGGGAAAGGTAGCGGGGATACTGTTCCGGGAACTCGACGTCACTCAGGTGCATCGCGTCAGTGATGTGGTGCAGGTGCAGGCGCTCGTAACGTTCCCGCCACTGGTCGCCGACATGTTCGTGTTGTTCCAGAATAACCGGGTCGAAGCCGTGTCTCTTCAGGGAGGCGGCAACACTGAGCCCACAGTGTCCGGCGCCGATGATCAGGCATTCGGTTGTGGTGTTGGTGCGATTTTCGATTTTCGTTCGCGACGGGCCGGCGGGGCGCGCTGGGCTCCGCACGGATGCGAGAAAGTTGCGAAACTGCGCCAGGCGATGCAACAACCCGGAGGGTTTATAGTCCGTGTTTTCCGGGTGTTGAACACCGGGCAGGCCATTGGTATTGCTTGCACTTTCCATGATCTGTTGACTCAAGCTTGCCAGGGACATATTCCTGGCGATCGGGATCGGTGTTTGCCGTGTGTTGTGCGCAGGCTCGCGCACCGCTGCGGCGCTAGCCCGGCATCTTGTCGTCTCCGGAATCGGCCTTGGCCAGCAGATCCTCTACACCGTGCATGAAAAAAAGCCGGTCAGCACCGAAAATCACCATGTTGTCGCCCGCATTGCGGGCAGCGCGGACGACTTCGGCGCTGGGCGCGACCGTGGCGACCGCCAGGCCATTCCTTTTTGCCGCTTCATTGATTGCCTGGATGCTTTCGAACAGTTCAGGAGAACCAATCGGTTTGCCCGTCGACAGCGCGAGATCGAAGGGTCCTACACAAACGCCGTCGATACCTTCTACCGCTGTGATTTCCTCGACGGCTTCCAGGCCCTTCGCCGTCTCGATCTGGATGATGACCAGCAAGCTGTCGTTGGCCTGCTGCAGGTACTGCCGCACGTTTGCCCCGTAGCCGGTTGCCCGGCCGGGCCCGGAGCCGCGTTCCCCCTCGGGGGCGTACCTGGCGCGCCGAACGACCTCCCGGGCTTCGCTGGCGGTTTCTATCCGAGGCACGATTATCCCCGCAGCGCCGATATCGAGAACCCTGGCGATGTATGGGCCCAGTTCCGGCACGCGGACGATTGCCGGGAGGTCGGCCAGGTTTGCAGCGCGAACGAGGTGTTCCAGTTCGCCGATGCCGTAGGCACTGTGCTCGCCTTCGAGGCAGATAAAGTCGAACCCCAGCGACCCCATAGATTCGACCAGGTCAGGTGCATTTACGGTAATGAAAGTACCCAGCAGGAATCGTTGCCTGATTGCTGTGCGTAGCGGATGAAGTTTCATTGCAAACCCTGGCCAGGCGCCTTCCGGCGCGGTGGAGTGATGCCTGGATCAATTTTAGGTTAACGGTCTTTTCTTGTACATATAAAAGTATATTTCTCCTATGCAATAACATCGAATTCAGGGGACATTCCCCTGGGCCGGAATCCGGCCTTGCGGGTCGGTCGGATCGCAACAATGCGAGACGACACCAACAGCACGCCGCCCATGGTTCGATGGTGTGCGGCACGCAGGTAGCGCTGGGGCAATGGAAGGTCGATGACGCACCGGGATAATGGCGCATCCGGGCTGCCGGGGGCAGCCCGGTTGCCGCGTCAGGCCGGTGTGAAGGTTACATACAGGTCCGCCAGGCTGCGGAAGGTGTAGGTGGGCTCGTAGCGGTAGTGGCGGTTGCCCGCGCTGCCGTGGTGCTCCTCGTCGATGCTGATGTCGCTGGTGCGTGCGAGGAAGCGCTCGATGGCAATGCGTGACTCCAGGCGACCCAGGGGCGCGCCGATACAGGTATGCCTGCCTTTGCTGAAGCCGATATGATCGCGCGCGTTGGGGCGGTCGATGTTGAATTCGTGTGGATTCTCGAAATGCGCGGGGTCGTTGCTGGCCGCAGTCATGCATACCGTCACGATCGTGCCCGCCGGTACGTCGACACCGGCGACGGTGGTGTGGCGGCGGGCGAGGCGATAGGCGACCTTCACCGGGGCGTCGTAGCGCAGGGTTTCCTCGATAAAATCGGGAATGCGTTCGGGCTCGCGGCGCAGCCGTTGCTGCAGTTCGCCGTCTTCCGCCAGCACCTTGATCCCCATCGCGATCAGGCGTGAGGTGGTGTCCTGCCCGGCGCCGAAGAGGAAACACGCAAGGCGGGCCAGGGTGTCGAAGTCCGGCGGCGAACCGTCGCGCATGGCCGCAGTGGCCATCTCCGTCATCAGGTCGGAGCTCGGGTTTTCCTGGCGCTCGCGCAGGTACTGCTCGAAACGCGGCTTTAGGAAGACCAGCGGGTCCGGTCCGACCTTGTGCACCGCATCGCCTTCGAGCTGGCTGGGCGGGGCGCCGATCAACTCCAGCAGTTCCGCGCGGTCGGGCACCGGAATGCCCATCAGGTCGGAAATGGCATAGGTGGTGGCAGCATGGGCGAACTCGGGCACGATATTGCATTTGCCCTTGTCGAGCAGGTCGTCGAGCAGGCGATCCGCCAGGCCGTAGAGGTACTCCTCGTTCTGCTTGATTCGCCTCGGGTTGAGAATGCCCGCCATCAGCGCGCGGTAGTCGGTGTGTTGTTGCCCGTCGAAGCAGACGATGTGCTGCCCCCAAGGCATCTCGTAGCGGTGTTGCTCGATCTGCTCGCTGATGTCCTCGCCCTGCGGCGTGAACGGCAGGCCGGGAATCGGCCCGACCACGGAGGCGGCCGACGAGAAGGTGTCGTCGCTGCTGCGCAACACTTCCTGCACGGCGTCGTAGCCGGTCACCATTAGCGTGTGGTGGTAGGGCTCTTCGGCTGCCGGCGACTGTGCGCGCTTCATGTCGAAATATGCTTTCGGGTCCTGGATGACGGCGGGGTCACTGTAGAAATCGGGTTCGGTCTGGTCCATTCGGAAGCCTGCAGTTTGATTCGCTGTTGGGGGGGGGGTGAAGGCGGAAGCTAGCGCTTCGGCAATTCGACCTCGGCCGTCGCAATCGCCATCACGGTACCGTCCTGGTTGGCCATCTTGGTCTTGATCTGCACCACGTTGCGTCCCTCTTCATCCGTGAGCTTGTCGACGATTTCGCCGGTCTGCAGCGTGATATCACCCGAGAACGCCGGTCCCCTGTACTGGGAGTTGCAGTGTACAACCATACCCCATTCCCCGGCCCAGCCGGCCAGGTAGTCGATGATCCACGCGCCCATGGAGGCGCCGTACCCGTAGGGCCGGGGCATACCGATGTACTGCGCCCAGCGGCTGAACAGGTGGCCGCGGGACGGGCCGATATAGGCGCCGTCGGTATTTTCCGGGTTGATGAGCTCTTCTACCGGGTCCATCTCGAAACCGGCCATCGGGCCGACGAAGCCCAGCGCGCCGGGGTCGCAATCCCGGTTGCGATGTGCCGCGCCCCAGACTGTCATCAGGAAGGAGCGCCACTCGGTGGTGAAGCTGGCGACACTGTGGGGGCCGAAGACCCGCACCGGCAGCTCGTCGCCGACATTGCAGTCGTCCCAGAAGCGGCGGCCGTGACCCAGTTCGTGCATCATGTTGATGTATTCGAGTTTGCGTGTCTCGATATCGGCGAGCTCCTCGTCGGTCCACGCCGGATCCTCGGTCTGGGTCAGGGAGCCCTTTTCCAGGGCGAGGTCCCGCCGGTAGCGGATGGACGTGGAGCGCTGCTTGGCGAACATCGTGCCGTCCTGCTTGTAGTAGTCGTTGTCACCGCGCTGGAAGCAGGTGGGGCCGGCAAAGCCGGTTTCCTTGACGACGTAGTCGTACGGAATTTTTTGCAGGATTACCTGGTCGCCGGCGAACAGCCGCGGGCCGTAGAACCACCACTCGTCGCCGCCGAAAATCAGGTGGGAGTCGGGGATGCTGCCGATACCGGCGGGGCAGGCGCCGTGGCCCTCTCCCGCAGCGATGGTGAACGATTGCGGCGCTACCAGTCGGCCGTAGCGGCTGCGGGCGGCGAATTCGTCATCGTAGTGCAGCAGGTTGGGGTAGTGCATGGCCTGCGCCCAGCGCCGGAAGTCGGTATTGTGCAGGGGATCCTTGAGAGTAAACGGCGTCAACGGCTTGCCGATGTAGTTGTCGAGATCTGAACAATCGAGGGTCTGGTCGGTCATGGAGGATGCTCCTGGATTCGGTAGGCACCGGGATGATGCGGATATTATCTAGTTGTTCGTCAGGATATTAGCGCTGTCTGGCGGGGCGCGTCAATGCGAACATCCGGCGCGCTTGTCGGGCTGTATTGCATTGGGTTGCAGCCGCTACTAGTATGACGAACATCGCCAAATAATTACATTAACCTGGTAGGGATTCCGATCATGCCAACAGCCTGTCCCTCGGTTGATACACTGCTGCAACTGGCCAGCGAGCGCACGGGCCTGTCGGATTTCGGTGATCCGGCGCGGCATGCCGGCCTGCGGGCCTATGTCGAGGGCCTGCGGTCCGAACGCTGGCCGGCGATACGGGAGGACGCCAGGAGCGCGGCGCTGGACTACATCGTCCACCTGCTCAGCCTGCGCCTGCAACTCGTCGACGACCGCAAGCGCTATTCCGACATTGCCGCGCAGGAAATCAGGGCGCCGATCATTATCATCGGTCCGCCGCGGTCGGGGTCTACGCTGGTGCATACGCTGCTCAACCAGGACCCGGAGAATAACGCCGTCGAACACTGGGTCTGCCTGGAACCCAGCCCGCCGCCGGCGCTGGGCCCTCCCTCGGGGGAGCGCATGGAGCGCGCCGGCCAGCGCCTGATGGGCCTGTTCGACTCGATCCCGGATATTTTTGTTACGCATCCCTACATGATCGAGGAGGGCGCGAGCGCGCTGGCGGAATGCGGCAGCGATATCCTCAACATGACCTTCACCTCCCAGCAACTGTACTGTTTCTATCGCAGCGAATCCTACCGGCGTTACCTGCTGGAGGCGGACCACAGCGCGGCGGTGGGGTTTCACCACGATTTTCTCCAGCACCTGCAGTGGGGGGCGACGGGAAAGCGCTGGGCGCTGAAGGGCTCGGACCACCTGCTCTGGCTGGAAGAACTGGTGGCGCAGTACCCGGACGCCATGCTGGTGTGGACCCACCGCGACCTGTCCCAGCAATTGCCATCCCTCGCCAGCGTGCAGGCCATCCTGCAGGGTATCGCGGGGACGGAGCCGGAGGGCGAGGAGCGCAAGGCTTTCGGTCGCATTGCCGTGGAGCACCAGTGCGCGACCCTGCTCAAGGGCATGCGGTCCCGCGACAAGCTGGGCGAGGAGCGCTTCCTGGATATCTCCTATCACGACGTGATGGCCAACCCGGTGGGAACGGTCGAACATATCTATAGCCATTTCGGGCTGGTGATGTCCGCGCAGCACGCTGCGGGTATCCGGGCCTGGCTGCACGACAACCCGCAGGCCAAGCACGGCGTACACCGCCACTCGCCCGCGGATTTCGCCATAGACGCAGACGCGGTAAACCGGGAACTGGCCTCCTACGTGGACCGCTTCGGCTTCGGCTTCGGCATTCGCCCGGAACTCAGGGGCTGAATGCCATGGCGATCGACTACAGCGGGGGCCTCGACCCGGCATTCGAGTACTTCCTGCCGCGCCAGCCGGAGAACCCCGATTTTCGCGATTCGGCGTCGCTGTGGATCATGAACGACGATGGCCTGATCGCCTTCCCGCGTATCACGATCGACGCGGTCGGCGGCGACTGGGAACACCCGCGAATCCAGATCAACACCGCACTGGCCGATGGGCGGGCGCTGCGCGTCTGGTCGGGCGAACCCGCCCGTTCGCCCTTCGACGGGCAGGGCCTTGCCGCGGTTCGAGGTGCGGGGCCGCTGGTATTCCAGTGCCTGGAACCGTTTCGCCGTTGGCGCATCCGGTTTGACGGATCGGCACTGCAAACCACCAGCGCGGCGCAGATGCGCGACCAGCGCGAGGGTGAGAGGGTCGACATGGCCTTCGACGTGGAAGCCAGGATGGCTGCACCGCCCTGGCTGATGGGCGGCATGACCCCCGAGGCGGCTCGGAAAATGAAAACGGCCGACGCCGGCGCCTTGATGGGCGGGCTGCGCTACGAGCAGTTGTGTCGTTTGCAGGGTTGGGCGCGTATTGCCGGTCGGGAGTATCCCATCAACGGCACCGGCATGCGGGTGCGCCGCCAGGGTGTGCGCAACATGGGCGCCGCCACGGGCCACTGCCAGCACTCGGCGCTGTTCCCCTCCGGCCGCGCTTTTGGCGCCATCGCATTCGCACCCGGCGCGGACGGCGAGCAGTCGTTCAACGAGGGGTTTGTCTATACCGGCGAGGGGGCCCTGGTGCCGGCGCGAGTCGTATCCGCGCCCTGGATGACGCAGCTGGGCAGCAGCGGCGAATACGTCTCCCTGGTGCTGGAGACCCCGCTCGGCGAGATCACCATCGCAGGCGAAACCACGCTTTCCACCTTTGACCACCACCTGTTCGAGATGGCCGACAGCTCGGTGCTGCACCAGGGTGCAGCGCGTTATACCTGGGACGGCGAGGAAACCATTGGTCTGGTCGAGCGCTGCAGCCTGCGCGAGCGGCTGCGGCCGGACTAGCCGCGGGCGCCGCCATCCACGTGCAGTAGCTGGCCGTTGACGAAACCGCTGGCATCCGAGGCCAGGTACAGCGCACTCAGGGCGATGTCCGTCGCCGTGCTGTTGCGATTCAGCGGATTCGCCGCCGCCTGCTCCGCGCGCACGCGCTCGCGCAGTTCCTCGTCGATATTGCCGTCGACGTCGCGGAACAGGAAGGTTCCCATGGGCGTCTCGTTCCAGGCCGGGGCGATGGCGTTGACCCGGATGCCGGCGGCGCCGAACTCCTTTGCGCAGACCCGGGTCAGCTGGTTGACCGCCGCCTTGGTCATGCCGTAGATCGACATGCACTCTACGGGCCTGTCGCCACCGCCGGAGGAAATGTTGATGATGCTGCCGCCGCGACGCATGTGGCGCGCGGCGGAGGCACAGCCCCAGAACGTGCCCATCATGTTCACCGCCACCACCGGTGCGGCGGCCTCCGCCGTGGTGGCGAGTACCGGTGCCACCAGCGGCAGGCCGGCGGAATTGACCCAGATGTCAAGTTCGCCGAAGTGCTTCACGGCGGCCTGCGCCAGCGCCTCCATGGATTCGGGGCTGGTGACGTCCGCCACCCGGGTGCGGGTGTCCGCGCCGCGCTCTTGCAGCAGCGCCGCGGTCTGTTCCAGCCCGCGTTCGCTGACATCCGCCAGAAGCGTTCTCGCGCCGGCGAGCGACAGTACTCGCGCCGTCTCCTGCCCGAGTCCGGAGCCTGCTCCGGTGATCACCGCCACCTTGCCCGTCAGGTCGAATTTCGCGATCAGTTCCGCGTCGACACCCATCTCTGCACCTCGTTATTGTCGATATTGTGTGTGCTGGCCGTCCCGGCGGGGGCGGATTGACATGTGCTGCCGATGCTAACACTATGACGAACGCCGCGACAAGAATAACGGGGAAAGCGTATGGCTGGCGAGCTGGAACAGCGCGTGGCGCTGGTGACTGGCGGTGGGGCGGGCATCGGCGCGGCCACCTGCCTGCGCCTGGCGCAGCAGGGCCGCCGGGTGGCGGTGATGGGGCGCAGCCCGGGCAATATTGCTGAAGTCGCCGCGCAGATCGAGGCGGCCGGCGGGGTCGCAATTGCGGTGCAGGCGGACGTGTCGGACCGCGGGCAGGTCGACGCCGCCCTGGTCCGGGTGCGCGAGCGGCTCGGGCGGGTGACGATACTGGTGAACAACGCCGGCATCGAGGATTTCACGCCGTTCGCCGAAATCGATGAGGTGCACTGGGACCGCCTGATGGCGGTAAACCTGAAGGGTGTCTACCACGTGACCCAAGCGGTGCTGCCGGACATGCTGGCGGCGGGCTGGGGCCGCATCGTCAATCTCACAGCGCTGGGCGCGCAGACCGGCGCGCCCAACATGGTGCACTACACCGCGACCAAGGGGGGTGTCACGGCGATGACGCGTTCGCTGGCGGTGGAGTTGGGGCCCAGGGGTATCACGGTAAACGCGGTTTCACCGGGGTTCATTCGCACACCAATGGCGCAGCGCGCCATCGACCTCGAATTGTTCGCGGCCCCGCCGGAGCAGATTCTCGCTTCCTATCCGATTCCCCGCATCGGCGAACCCGCCGAGGTGGCGGCAGCGTGCGCGTTTTTCGCCTCGGATGAAGCCGGTTACATCACTGCGCAGACACTGGGTGTCAATGGGGGCTGCTGCCCCTGATATGCCCGGCCAGACAGCAGAAAGAGGTTGGGAACTGTGGCCGCAGGCTAGCGCGCGGCCAGCCCCTCGTTGCCCGGGCTGAGTGGTATGCGCAAGGCATTCTGGAAATAGCCCACGGTAGAGAATTGGCCGACCAGCACGGGTAACTCGAACAACTGCTTGTCGTCGTACTGCTGCGCCAGGACTGCCCAGGTGGCGTCGGAAATCATGGCACTCTCGCGCAGTTCCTCCACCGCCCGCACCACCGCCCGTTCATGCGCGGTCCAGTGCGGCGAGGTGGAGCCCACAGTCGCCTGTTCGATGTCCTCGCTGCCGAGTCCGAGATTGCGGGAGACCCTGACATGCTCGCCCCAGATATAGGGTATCCCGAGCAGCCAGGCGGTACGCAGGATCGCGAGTTGCCGATCCCGCTTCGGCAGCGAGGGCTCCTGCAGCAGGAACACCGATACGTCCGCCAGTCGCTTGAACAACTCGCCGTGGCACATGACTGTCAGCAGCATCTCCGGAATTGGAACCTGGTCCAGGTCCACTGGTTTGCCGCTGGCGGCCCCGACAATCTTTGCCAGTTGTTCGCGCGCCGCCGCGACGACCTCATCTGTTTGCTTCGCAGTGATCCGCGGCGGGTGGCCGGTGATTTCAGCCTGCCGTGCCAGTGTTCTCTCGTCTGCGGGCATTCTCGTCAATTCTTTCTCTGCTGGTGGGTGGCGGTGCGAGTGCTGGCTACGCGAAAGGCTCGTCGCCCGCGATCTGGGTGCGGTACATCAGTCGGCCACTGTCCATGGCGTAGGGCAGGGCGCGATGCATGGTGCCGGTGTTGTCCCAGATGACCAGGTCCCCGAGCTTCCACTCGTGGCGGTAGACGAATTCCGGTCGTGTGGCCCAGTCGCGCAATTTGGTCAGCAGTGCCCAGCCCTCGCGCAGGTCCATCCCCTCGATGTGAGATGCCGTGGACCCCAGTACCAGGGATTTGCGCCCGGAGCGGTGCGTCCACACCAGCGGCAGGGTGTTGGGCTGGAATTCCTGCCATTTCCGCAGTTCTTCGTAGCTGGGCTCGGGGCGGATATAGCGCTGCGAGGTCTCGAACATGTGGACGACCCGCAGGTTCTCCAGCGCCTTCTTTTCCGCCTCGGGCAAGTCATCGTAAGCAGCGTAGGTATTGGAGAACTCGGTCTGCCCGCCGGTCTCGGACAGCCGCCGCGAACTCATGACCGAGGCGAAGATCGGGGTGCTCAGCATTGTGCCGTCGATGTGCCAGTAGAAGGCGCCCTTGATGTAGTCCGCCTTGGGGTTCTCCAGCGGATCCATCGTGATCTTGGTGATTTCGTAGCTCTGCGTCTGGGTCGCCAGCGTCTGGGTAAACGCGATCTGCTGTTCGTCGCTGAGGTTCAGCTCGCGAAACGCCACGACTCCGCGCTCTTCCAGCAGGCTGCGGATTTCCTGTGAAAATGCGCCGTTTACAAGGCTTGCTGTGTCCGCTCGCAACTCACTGGCGATTCGAGGGGTCAGGTCGATTCGTTGCAGGCCGGATTCGGACAGGGGATTGGTCATCGCCATGGCTATGGACTCCTGATAACAGTTCCTGGGGGCGCGAACTTTATTTGAACACCTGTTCAGTTTATAGCATTGCGCGGATCCTGTTGTCAACGAGCGCAGGGAAATCCTGCGCTGGTCGCCAATGGTACTTTCCAGCGCTGGCGCTCAAATTTCCTGTTGTGGTGTAGCCAGTTTCTCCAGCCAGTATTCGACCAGGCGCCTTGCGTCCGCGTGGCCATAGTCGATGCCGAGACCCTCTTCCATGATGAGCGTCCTGGCGGCTGCAATGAGCAGCACCCCAATCCCTGCCGCAGAGCAGCCACTGGGCTGGACGGCATCCAGGTCCAGCAGCGAGGCGAGCATGTCGGCGCGGTGTTGCCGCTCCCGCCGAGTAGCGGCGACGATCTCCTCCCGGATCGCATCGCGATGATTCGCGAGCGCCATGAACTCGGTAGCCAGGGTCATCCTCTGGTGGTCGCAATAGGTGTCCCAGAGCGCTTTCACAGGCTGTGCTGACTGAACGGCTGTCTCCATCTTTTCGGCCTGCTGTTCCACGCCCCGGCGAAACAGGGCAAGGAACAGGTCGTCTGTGGTGGGATAGTAGTAGTGGACGAGCGAGGGCTTGATGTCGATCTCCTTGGCGACTCGCCGGGTACTGACGGCGGCATAGCCAGATTCGACCATCAGGCTTTCGGTAGCGTCGAGGATTTCCGTGCGCCGGTCCGGCCTGGAGGGTTTGCGGTTTGTCCGCCTGGAGAGCGCGTTACTCGGTGCTGCAGAGGGCTTCGTCATGGAAAATGTAGGAGCACAATCAGTTGTTTAGCGTACGGTAACCCCACGCTGGATACATGGCAATCTGGTCCTGGGGCGTGGTGGTAGCAATGCATCAGGCGTATTGTGGCAGGAATAGCCAGCGGCGCGGGTGCCTGCATCCCGGATTCGTCATATTGTTAGCAACATTCGTGATGTGCGTGTTATCCTCGCCACTCTTTGATCTTCCAGATCTCAACCCAATAACAGGAGAGCAGAGATTATGTTCAGTCATGTAGTGCTGGGAAGCGATGACATCCCCGCCGCCAGGAAATTCTACGATGCGGCCCTCACCGCCCTGGGCTATGCCGCGGGCGCGGAAACGCCGGATGGTTCGCGCGTTATCTACGCCGCAGAAAGTGGCATCCTGATGATCACCACTCCCCTCAACGGCGAGCCCGCGACATTCGCCAATGGCGGCACTATCGGCTTCGCGGCACCCGACGCAGCGGCTGTGGATACGTTCCATGCCGCAGGCATCGCTGCAGGCGGCTCCGATGAAGGTGCGCCCGGTCCCCGCCCGGCCATTCCGGGAAGCTATGCTGCCTACCTTCGCGATCCTACGGGCAACAAGATTGTCGCGTGGTGTGTGAAGCAGGATCAGTAAACCCGGGCCGCTATCCGCGGGCGCGCTGCAGGCGGCCTCAGGCAGGTAGGTAGATAACGAGAACAGGACACGCTCTATGAGTAACGAAAAACCGGTTGCTGTCGTCACTGGCGCCAGCCGCGGCGCTGGCCGCGGCATTGCCATAGCGCTGGGAAGTCATGGCTGCAAGGTGTATGTCACGGGCCGTTCGGAAAAAACCGGCGACGCACCGTTGCCCGGCACCATCTATGAAACCGCTGATGCTGTCACCGCCGCAGGCGGCGAGGGCATTGCGGTGCGCGTCGACCACGGCGATCCGGAACAGATCAAGGCACTTTTCGACAAGGTAGGCAGCGAACAGGGCAGGCTGGATATCCTGGTCAATAACGCCTTTGCCGTCCACGACGAGATGATGACCCCGGCGCCATTCTGGGAGAAACGGCTCGACCAGATCAACATGCTGGACGTGGGACTCTACGGTACCTATACAGCCTGTTACTACGCCGCGCCACTGTTAAGGGACACTCAGGGTAGTCTGGTCGCCTTCACCTCCGCCTCCGGTGCGACTCACTATGTTTTCGGGCCGGTCTACGGTGTGCACAAGGCGGGGCTGGACAAGTTCGCCGCGGATATGGCGGTGGATTTCCGCGATTTCGATGTCGCGACAGTCTCTATCTGGATGGGCACGGTGCTCACCGAACGGGTCCAGGTGTTGGCGGATCTGGATCCGGAGCGCTTCAACGCACTGCGCGAGAATATGGAGACGCCCGAGTTTACCGGGCATGTCATCTGGGCAATCCACGAAGATCCCGAGCGCATGGCGCTGAGCGGCAAGGCTGTCATCGGTGCTGAAATGGCTGTGAAGTACGGCATTCGGGACGAGGGCGGCCGACAGCCCGTTTCCTACCGGGAGTTGCACGGCGTGTGGCCATTCGAGCAGTACGACAGGATTATTCGCTGAGGACTCGACCATGAACCTTGAACAGGAACTGAAGCAGCTGCGCGAACAGGTACGGCGCCTGCAGGACCGCCAGGATATTCTCGACTGCATCCAGCGCGAAAGCCGCGCCCGGGACAGGCAGGATGTCGCGCAAATCAACAGCTGCTGGTGGGAGGACGGTTTTGACGAGCACGGTTCGATCATTACCGCCGTGCCGGAGTACGCCGAGCGTGCCAATGCCGGTCATCGCGGCGGCTTCCTCATGACCAGCCACAACATCACCAACCACATTTGTGAGATCGATGGTGACACCGCCCATTGCGAGTCCTATGTGATTGGCGGCCTGTTCTGGAAAGACGGCGATAAAGCCACCCTGGCCTGTGGTCGCTATCTCGATCGGCTGGAAAGGCGCAATGGGGAATGGCGTATGCACACCCGTAAATGCACCATCGAGATGACCCTCGATGGCAGCGCCGAGTGGGTCTATGCCGATGCAGTAAAAGGCTTTCTCAAAGCGCGCTGGGATGGCAAGGACCCCTCTTATGAGAGGCCTTTTGTCGCCAACTCGGAAGGGGAGCGCTGGTAGGCTGCGCTCCACACGCTCCCAGATGGCGTGCGTATAAAAATGTAAACGATTGCACGCTTCCCGAATATGTGAGAGATTGCCAGTCGCTGCATAACCCACCCGGCCGGCAGCCGCCGGACATACAGATAACAGTGGGTGGCAATTACAGCCGGGCAACTGGAGTGGGCTGGTATGGCGAAAATCAGGATGGGTATGGTCGGAGGCGGCGAGGGCGCCTTCATCGGGGCCGTTCACCGCATCGCCGCACGTCTGGACGGCCAGATCGAACTGGTTTGTGGCGCCTTCAGCCGCGACGCGGAAAAGTCTCGCAGCTCCGGGGCCGCCCTTGACCTGCCCCCTGGGCGGGTCTATGGCGATTACCGGGAAATGATCGAGGCTGAAGCCAGGCTTCCAGCCAATCAGCGGATGCAATTCGTCGCCATCGTCACACCGAACAACTCGCACTTTCCGATTGCTGAAGCCGCCTTGAAAGCCGGCTTTCACGTGTTATCCGACAAGCCCGCCACATTCTCCCTCGACGAAGCACTCCGATTGCGGGACCTCGTCGCGGCGGCCGGCTTGCTCTATGGCCTTACCCATACTTACACCGGCTATCCGCTGGTGAAAGAGGCGCGATTGCGGATTGCAGCAGGGCAGTTGGGCGACATCCGTAAAGTTGTCGTCGAATACCCCCAGGGTTGGTTGTCCGGCAGTGATGAAGACGTTGATAACAAGCAGGCTGCCTGGCGGCTGGATCCTGCCCAGGCGGGCATCAGCTGTTGCATGGCAGATATCGGCGTGCACGCTGCCAATCTGGCGGAGTATGTCACTGGCCTGAAAATCCGCAGTGTATGCGCCGACCTCACTGCCGTGGTGCCCGGACGCAAACTGGATGACGACGGTGCCATGCTGTTGCGTTTCGACAACGGCGCGAAGGGCGTGTTGATGGCAAGCCAGATATGCCAGGGCGAGGAAAACGCAATCCGCCTGCGGGTCTACGGCGACAAGGGCGGGCTGGAATGGCAGCAGCAGGAACCGAATACCCTCTGGTTGAAGTGGGGTGACCGGCCCACCGAAATGCTGCGTACGGGTGCGCCGTACCTGAGCGAGCTGGCCGCAGCCAATACGCGCACACCCGGTGGGCATCCGGAGGGATACCTCGAAGCGTTTGCGAATATATACGCGGCATTTGCCGGACAGGTGCGAGCGCGTGAAGCGGGTGTCGAGCCGGATGCGCGGGCCGCAGACTGCCCGGGAATCGAAGAAGCCGTACGCGGCATGGCGTTTATCGAGCTGGCAGTCGCCGCCGGCACGAGCGAACAGAAATGGCACGGATTCCCGAGTTACTGATTCACCAGGAGACCCAGGTATGGCAAAGGTGAAAGGACCGGCGATATTTCTCGCCCAGTTCGCCGGCTCGGCCGCTCCCTTCGACACGCTGGATAACATCAGCCGCTGGGCGGGTGAGCTGGGTTACAAGGGTGTCCAGGTTCCCACCTGGGAAGCGGGCCTGATCGACCTGAATCTGGCGGCAGAGAGCAGGGATTATTGCGATGAACTCAAGGGTATCTGCGCCAGTAACGGCGTGGAAATTTCCGAACTCTCTACACACTTGCAGGGACAGTTGGTAGCAACACATCCGGCTTACGATGACCTTTTCGACGGATTCGCACCAGCGGAGCTGCGAGGCAATCCCGGGCGGCGGCAGCAATGGGCGGTAGAGCAACTCATGCTCGCGGCGAAGGCCAGTGGAAACCTCGGTCTCAAGGCCCACGCCACCTTCTCGGGCGCGCTACTGTGGCATACCTTCTATCCCTGGCCGCAGCGTCCCGCCGGGTTGGTCGAGGCCGGATTTGCGGAACTGGCGAAGCGCTGGACCCCGATTCTCGACGCCTTCGATGATGCCGGCGTGGATCTGTGCTACGAGATCCACCCGGGCGAGGATTTGCATGACGGCGTGACTTTCGAGCGCTTTCTTGAGGCCACCGGTACGCACCCGCGCTGCAATATTCTCTATGATCCAAGCCATTTCGTTCTCCAGCAACTGGACTATGTCCAGTTCATCGATTTTTACCATGAGCGCATCAGGATGTTTCACGTCAAGGACGCTGAATTCAACCCCAGTGGCCGCAGTGGTATTTACGGTGGCTACCAGGACTGGAAGGACCGTCCGGGGCGGTTCCGCTCCCTGGGCGACGGCCAGGTCGATTTCAGGGCGATCTTCAGCCAGTTTGCGAAGTACGGCTACGATGGCTGGGCGGTGCTGGAATGGGAGTGCTGCCTGAAACACCCCGAAGACGGTGCGCGAGAAGGCGTTGATTTCATCAACAGGCATATTATTCGCACAACCGAAAAGGCCTTCGATGACTTCGCAGGCGCAGGGACAGACGAGAGTGCCAATCGCCGCATTCTCGGTCTTGATGGCTCGTAATGGTCGAGATCATCTGGCGCCGTTCACGCGCCCCATGCGGAACCCGTCAAAAAATGAACGTGGATAACACTATGAGTCCAAACAAAACGAGAGCAACACGCCCGGCAATTGTCCTGTTCTCCCTCGCCCTGGCGATATTCTCCCGCGCGGTGATCGCAGAATCGCATCCGCCGACGGACTGCCCGTTACGCGACCAACCCTACTCGATCCAGACGCCGCTGATGGATATCTTACTCAAACCGGAGGCGGTCGCCATCGTCAACAGTCACATGCAGGGCGTCCTGGATAAAATGCCCCGGGGCTTCGTGAGTAGCGAGCCGCCATCTTTCAGCGCAATTCTCGACCTGAAAGGATTGGCCGCTCTCGCCGGCCTGCCCGAAGACTCCCTGCCCGCCATCGATAGGGAACTCGCGCAACTGCCGCTTACCGATGCTGATCGCACTGCGCGTTGCGCTCGCTATGATTTCGTCCCGCCGTCGCTGGAGATTCCCAAGGGCGATCCGGCCATTCTCCTGTTTGAGAAAATCAATGGCTATCGCGACGGACCCTCGGTGGAAGCCGCGTCAAAAGCGTTGAAAACCATGGCGGCTGAACATGGCTGGGCACTGGTACAAACGGAGAACGGCGCGGTCATGACTCCGGAATTATTGAGTCATTTCGATCTGGTGATCTGGAACAACATCTCCGGCGATGTGCTTACGCTCACGCAGCGCCAGGCATTTATCGACTATATAAGGGCCGGCGGCGGATTCCTGGGCATCCACGGATCCGGCGGCGACCCGATGTACCTCTGGGACTGGTATGTGGATGAATTGATCGGCGCACGGTTCATCGGCCACACCAAGAGCCCACAGTTCCAGGATGCCACGGTAAACATCCATGAAAACCGCACCGGTATCGGCAAGGGTATGCCCGCTGGCTTCAGCATGAACGACGAGTGGTATTCCTTCGCCCCAAACCCCGGGGATTCGGGTGCGGCCATCATCGCCACCCTGGATGAATCGACCTATACCCCTGGTGATTTCCACGGCCGGGACCTGCGCATGGGCAATCATCCCATCGCCTGGGCGCACTGCCTCGGCAAGGGCCGGTCATTTTACTCGGCGATCGGTCACCGGCCGGAAACCTATTCTGACCCGCATTATGTAGAACTGCTGTACCAGGCGATTCTGTGGGCCGCCGGAGAGCAGGGTGACTGCCCCGCCAGGGTGGTAACGAGATGACAGCCACCGGTCGCCAGATCGGAGTAGGGGTCAACGCCTGGGTATGGACGTCACCCTTCGACGCCGGTTCTGTGGAACTGGTGGCACGTGCCGCCGCCATGGGGTTCGACGCTTTCACCATGCCCGTCGAGAATCCTTCGCTGATCGATGTTGGCGCAATGCGTCGCGTTATCGAGGAGCATCCACTGCGCCTGTACGTTTCCGGCGCCTATGGACCGACACGGGACCTGACCCACGAAGATGTAAGGTATCGACGGGAGAGCCTGGATTACATCCGCGCCACGCTGGGGATCTGCGAGCAACTCGGCGTGGACACGCTGGTGGGACCTGCCTATTCCTCGGTAGGCAAGCGCCGCAAGATACCCCAAGCGCAGCGTGATCGGGAGTGGGCGCTGGCGGTGGAGGGGCTGACCGAGGCGGGAAAGATGGCCGCGGACCACGGCGTGACCCTGGCGATCGAGCCGCTGAACCGTTTCGAGACCGACCTGGTAAACACCGCCGAGCAGGTGAAGCGGCTGGTTCGCGACATCGATTTGAACTCCGTGCGTATTCACCTCGATACCTTCCATATGCATATCGAGGAGAAAAACGTCTACGACGCGATACTGCTCGCCGGCGACGACCTCGTCTATGTCGACAGCAGCGAAAGCGATCGCGGTACTCCCGGCGCCGGCCAGGTGCACTGGGATGAGGTGGCGCGCGGTCTGCGCGATATCGGCTACCGGGGTGATTGCATCATCGAGTCCTTTACCCCGGCCTGCGAGGAAATCGCCGATGCCGCGGCGATCTGGCGGCCCCTGGCCGAGAGCCAGGACGCACTGGCCCGCGACGGTTGCCGGTTCCTGAAAGCCCTGTTGCGTTGAGCCCGTTCAAATAACGATAACAACGGAGATCACCCATGCCTGGAGAACTCATCGACCGTCGACGCCTTTACCACATCGGTAACCTGTCGATATTCATGATCGGCCTCGGCTTCGCCGTGCGCGCGAATATCGCGCCGGACCTGCAGCACGAGATCTACGACCAGATCGACCTCGCCAACTCCGCGGCCATGGTCGGGGAGGCGCTGGGGGCCACTTTTACCGGTTTCGCACTGACACTGCTGTTCGGCAGCGCGCTGGTAGACCTCGTGGGCATGAAGCGGATGCTGTTGCTGTCGGCCTGCGGTTATGTGTTGGGATCGCTCGGGCTGATCGCTGCCGCGTTCATGCCAGTCAGTGAAATAACGCCCATCGTCGTGCTGGTGAGCCTGCTGCTGACCGGCCTGGGCTGGGGGGCTGTGGAGGCGGCTTCCAATCCGATGGTTGCTTCCCTGTATCCGGAGGAGAAAACCCACCGCTTGAATATCCTCCACGCATGGTGGCCTGCGGGTATCGTCGTCGGTGGATTGATCGGCGTAGGCATTTCGGCAGCCGGGCTATCCTGGAAGCTGAACATGCTCATACTCATGCTGCCCTCGCTCGTACTGGCGTGGATGGTCGCCCGGTCCGTGTTCCCGGTGACCGAACGCGTTGCTGCCGGTGTCAGTTACGGCGGAATGATCGGCGAATTACTGACGCGGCCGATGTTCTGGATTTTCTGGGCCTGCATGTTTCTCACCGCGGCGTCGGAACTGGCGCCGGGACAGTGGGTGAATATTGCGTTATCCAATATCGTCGGTATGCAGGGCATCGTGTTGCTCGTGTACGTCAGTGCACTCATGTTCGTGATGCGGCATTTCGCCGGCCCCATCGCCGCGCGTATCTCCTCGATTGGGCTGATGTTCGTCTCCTGCCTGGCGGCGGGTATCGGCCTGTACCTGCTGAGCCTCGCTGACTCCCCGCTGCTGGCGTTTGCTGCCGCCACTGTGTGGGGAATCGGCGTTTGCTATATGTGGCCGACCATGCTGGCGATTGTCTCCGAACGCTTCCCCCGGGGAGGCGCCGTGGCCATGGGGCTCATGGGTTTCGCCGGAGGTATGTCCATACAGTTCGTCCTGCCGCAGATGGGGGCCATCTTCGACAATGCGAGGGCCGAAGCCGCGGGTGGTGCCGCGAACCTTGCCTCACTGTCGCCGGAGGCAATGCAGGAGGTGGTGCGTTACGCCTCGGTAGAGTCCTTTCAGGCGGTAGCCTTTGTGCCGCTGTTGCTGTTGCCGGTATTCGGGCTGATCTGGCTTTTCGACCGCCGCAATGGCGGATACAGGCCGGAACTGGTAGGAGAGCCCGGAGCGCCGGTCAGCCCGCCTGACGTATAGTCGGAATGGCCGGCTACCTTGAGCCGGGCTGCGCCAGTGGCTGTCGGAGGGGGCAGGGGAGCGGATTACAGTGTGTCCAATTCCGCCTGGATATCCTGCAGGTTCTTTTCGCTGATCATCTGGGGCGCGTAACTCTGCAGCTTTTGCAGGCTCAGTGACGCCGCCATCCTGGTCTGCGGATTGTCGGCGAAACCGGGCAGGTATTTGTCCAGCACTGCGCGGGCAGCGGGGTCATTCAGCAAATCGGCGATCGAAGTCGATTGCACGCTGTAGCCCGAACCGGCAACCAGCAGGGCGCGGTCTTCCAGCCAGGCGTAGAATTCCTCCGCCCAGAGCGCCGAGGCCGCGCCGTTTCCCTCCATGCCGAATCCGTGACCACCGCTCTGGTAAAGGTGTGCTTCGAATGGCTTGCCAGAGGCCTGTAAGTCATTCAGGTAGTCCAGCGGCCGTCCACCGGATGCGAACAGCCCGTCGTCCAGGGCTATGGCGAGGAATAACGGAGGCTCGTAGTGGGGGATTTCCCGGCTCCACATCGGGGGATAAATCGGGGCGATGAAGTCAGGTCGTATATCGGCGTCTTCGAGATTGCCCGCGGCAATGGCCAGCATGGCGCCGGCGGAAAAACCGAGGATTCCGACACGCCCGGGGTCCACACCCCACTGTTCCGCTTGTGTGCGCACAAGCCTGATTGCAGCTACGAAGTCTGCGACGGCTGGTGCCGGGGTGGCCTCGCGTTCTCTCTCGCCATTATCCTTGGTGAGGTTCTTCATCCTTTCGGCGCTCGCCTTGCGCCATTCGTCCGTTGATACCGGGGTCTCGTTCAGTCGGTATTTGAGTACGAACGCAGCGATGCCGCGCCATGCGAGCCACTCGGCGACGGCGAATCCCTCTTCGGTCATGGACAGCATTTCAAAACCGCCGCCCGGAGCGACGATAATAGCCGTGCCGTTACCATTTCCGGGTGCCGGCAAGACGGGTGTGAGAGTCGGGTTGGTCACGTTGCGGGCAACGAGGTTGCTACCCATGCACTCCCACAACTCGTTACCTGTTCCGGTGCTGTCGGTTAAAGGCAGCGCGTCTTCCGCATGGGGCGGTGCCTGGGGGACGGTCTCCGGGCAGCCATCGGCCCCGGCCGGTGTTGCCAGCGTTGAAAACAGGAGGCTCGCTGCAATTGTGGAATATCGCAGTCTTCGAAACAGCCGTTGGAGCGGCCCTGTGGAGTGCGCTATGGCTGCGTATGCCGGGTGCATATCGATGATCTTCTTATTGTGTGTAAACGATTGCAAAGCTTAACAGCAGCCCGCAAGGGTCTCAAGCCGTATCAGCTGCGTGGCGGACCTTTATCTCAAACTGGCCTGGGTGCGGCGGTCGATTTACGCACAATGAGCTCGTGGGGCAATGTGATGTACCTCTCCAGGGATTCTTCCCCGGCGAGTAATCCAAGCATCAATCGTATTGCCTCATTCCCCATTTGCCGTCGCGGTTGCAGAATAGTCGTGAGTGGGGTGTCGCAGTATGCAGCGATATCCAGGTCGTCGAAACCGACGAGTGAAAAATCCCGGGGCACCTTGAGGCCCGCCTCCCTGAGGGCCTTCATCGCCCCGATGGCAATCTCGTCGTTGGCGCAGAACAGTGCCGTTGGCCTGGTATTGCATTCGAGCACGGACTTTGCGCCGCTGTAGCCTGAAGCCAGCTTGAACTCGCCGTACTGGATATAGCCCGCGGGTATTTCCAATCCGGCCTTGCGCATGACCCGCCGGAAACCCTTCAGGCGCTCCTTGCACAGAGTGAAGTCCTTTGGCCCGCCGAGAAATGCGATATGTTTGTGCCCGAGTTCGACAAGATGCCGGGTCGCATCTGCGGCGGCCTGGACATTGTCGATGCCTACCTTCGGCAGGGGGATGCTTCCGGTGTATTCGCCGACCATGACCAGCGGAGGCCATTTTTCATCTGGGTTTTTACGACGCGGATCGACCTTGAACGGTATGTGCATGCCCAGGGTGATAATACCGTCGGCCATGCGTTGCGATACCAGCGCGCTGTACGCCCCTTCAATCTCCGGGTCCTGCTGGGTTTCCCCCAGCAGGATCTGGTAACCCCGCTTGCGGGCCACGATTTCGATTTCCTGGACGATGCTGGCGTAGAACAGGTTGGCGATATCCGGCACCAGTACGACGATGGTCTGGCTCTTGCGGCGGCGAAAGTTACTGGCCATGACGTTGGTGACATAGCCGCAGCGTTCCACCGCGGCCATCACCTTCTCACGTGTGGATTCCGCAACTTTTTCCGGCCTGGAAAGTGTCCGCGAGACTGTGGCTACCGATACCCCGGCGATTTCGGCAACATCCTTGATCGAGACCATAGTGTGTTCCTGGTGGCAAGTGGCTGATTATATTGCAAACTTTTGCCGCTGTATTGCCGGGAACCGGTCGCTTCAGTTTATGGGGCAGCCTCCGTGCTCCTTGTCCGCTGCCCACAGGACTGCCTGTTCCATCATCTCGACAAACCTGGGTTCCGAGTAGCTTTCCGCCGTATGTCCCATCGCGGAATACAGTGCGCGACCGCTGCCGATGCACTGTTTCCAGACTATCGGGTGATCCGCGCCCATGCGGATATCCTTGCCGAAAAATTTTGGTGAGTAGGTGGATTCGTCGAGTGTTGCGAGAATGGTTTTGCCTTTCTTTCGCGGACTTTCCGCATAGGAATACCATTCGTCCGTGCGGGACCACTCAGTGCCGAGGTGCTGCATCACCGGATCATCAGGTGCTTCGATGACTACTCGAGCCTCCTGGAATTGCGGATCCATGGGGTGGCCGATGAAATGCGCGCCGATCAGTACGTCGTTCTGCCATGCCCATGTCGATGAACTGTCGCCGGCGCCGTGAATGCCGACCCAGCCGCCGCCATTGGTCAGGTAATCCTTCAGTGCCTGCTGCTGCTCCGTGTTGAGCAGGTCGCCGGTGGAATTGTTCCAGACGACCACATCGAACTTCGCCAGGTCCCGCGGGTTGTACACGGCGCCGTTCTCGGTGATGAACAGTGCCCAGCCGTGCTCGTCCGCCAGTTTGCGGAACATGGCCTCGGCCGCCGGGATTGCCTCCTTGTGAATGAACGCACCGGTTTTGGAGAACACCAGCACGGAGGGCTTGCCGTCCAGCTGTGGTATTGCGGGCGGCTCTGTTTCGTAGGATGGAAGTCGCCAGAATCCCCGCGAACGCATCTGGTAGTAGGCGTAAGCGGCGGCAAGTATGACCAGCGCCAGTACGAACAACAGAATTCTTATCAGCCACTTTTTCATTGGTTATTCCGGGTATGCCTGCTTATTGAAAAGAGCCTTGGGGTTTCCCGCCAGCGCGCCGGGAAACCGGCTTTAGATCGCACCCTCGTTCAATTGAGTCACTGCGTAATCCGCCGCGCGGGCAGTCAGGGCCATGTAGGTCAGCGACGGGTTTACACAGGATGAAGACGCCATACCGGAGCCGTCGGTCACAAAGAGATTGGGCACATCGTGAGACTGGCTCCAGCGGTTCAGCACTGACTCCGCCGGGTCATTGCCCATACGGGCGGTACCCATCTCGTGGATAGCCTCGCCGCCGACAGACTCGTGAATGAAGCTCATGGTGTGCATGGCGCCGGCTTTCATCAGCATCTCCTCGCCCTGTGCGGCGATATCCTCGCGCATTTTCTGCTCGTTCTCGCGGAACCTGAACTCGAAACGTACTTGCGGAATGCCGAAGCGATCGGTTTTCGTGCCGTCCAGCACGATCCGGTTGTCGCGGTAGGGCAGGCATTCGCCAAAGCCGCTGAGGTACATCATCCAGGGTCCGGGCTTGCGCAGCGCGTGCTTGAACTCGGCGCCGAACCCCGGCACCAGCCCGGCCTGGGCCTGCCAGCCGAAGCGCATCGAACCACCCTGGAAGCCGTAGCCACGCAGGAATCCCAGCTCTTCGTTTTGCCCATCGACATTGCGGAAGCGGGGAATATAGATGCCGTTGGGGCGCCAACCGTAGGTGACTTTGTCTTCCATTCCCTGGAAGAAGCCCATTGCGGCCGTGCCGAGCGTGTGGTCCATCAGGTAGTGGCCGAGCACGCCGCTGGAGTTGGCCAGGCCATTCGGGAAGGCTTCCGAACGGGAGTTGAGCAACACCTGGGTGCTGCCCACGGTGCCGCCGCAGAGAAAAATCATTTTCCCGGTGTAAGTGGTTTTCTCCCGGGTATTCGCGTCGATAACCCGCACGCTGGTGGCGCGCCCGGTTTCCGGGTCGTAGTCGATACCGGCTACCACACTGTCGGATTTCAGGGTCAGGTTGTTGGTCTTGCGCGCCGCGGGGAGTGTGGAACTCTGGGTGGAGAAGTATGCGCCCACGGAACAACCGCGCTCACAGGGGCCGCAGTAATGGCAGGGCGCGCGGCCTTCCTTGGGTTCCGTCAGTACGGCGACCCGGCCGATGGTCATCAACCTGTCGTCGTAGTTTTCCGCGATTTTGCCTTTCACCAGCTTTTCCAGGACGGTCATTTCCATCGGTTTCTGGAACTCGCTGTCCGGCAACTGCGGTAGTCCCTCGGCCTGGCCGCTGATGCCGACAAATTTCTCGACGTAGCTGTACCAGGGCGCAATATCCTTGTAGCGGATAGGCCAGTCGATGCCGTGGCCGTCCTGTTTGTTGGCCTGGAAATCGAGATCGCTGAAGCGGTAGCTCTGGCGGCCCCAGACCAGGGATTTGCCACCCACCACGTCGGCGCGGTACCAGAGGAACTGCTCCGGGTCCTCGACGTAGGGATTCAAGCGGTCGTTATTGAAGTAGTGCCGGTCGGTCTCATTGAACGCGTAAAGCGTGCTTTGCACGGAGTAGTCCTCCTTGTACAGTTCACGCAAAGGCTTGCCACGGTAGGGGATTTTCCACGGCGCGATGTGTTCGCCAGTGTAATCCTTGCCGTGCTCGATCATGCGACCGCGGTCGAGCATGAGTACCTTTAGGCCTTTTTCGGTAAGTTCCTTGGCGGCCCAGCCACCGGTAACGCCGGAGCCGATCACGATGGCATCGAATTGCGGGTTAGACTTTTGCATGCTTATTGTCTCGTATCTGCCGGTAGGCTTCAGTGGGTGAACTCGCGGCCAACCTTGGCATAGTCGTAGCTGCCGTCGAAGTATCCCGGCATGGGGAGATAGGCGAGTTCCTGCGTGGCGCCAATTTCGGAGGTGTAGTAACCCAGTACTACAAGTTCCTTCAAACGCTTGAAGAAAGGTGCGTTTTCATCCTCCTTGGGAACCTTCATTCGCATCTGTTGCGGACCCGCGTAATCCTTTGCCGCCGCCTCCTGCGCCTTTAGCGCTTCGATTCGGACAGGCTCGCTGGAAGCGATAAAACTTTCCCCGCCATTTGCCCTGCAATACTCGTCGAGGCCGGTCAATCCCTGCATGAAGATCGCTCGCTCGCCGGGCTTGTACCAGTCTCCGACGATACTGGCGATGAAATCAGGCACGCCTGCGGCGATGGCCCCGGGGGTATCGGTGGTGGGGATGATCATTTCCGATAACAACTCCACCGCCTTGCGCTGCGGCGGGGTGAAGACGGCAGTTGCGGTCCCCTTGTGCAGCGCTTCGCCGGCCGCCAGTGCGCGGGATACGGATGTGCCGGCCGCGACGCCGAGCAGGGTGACTGAAAACTTGAGTAGGTCTCGTCTTTGCATAGGGGGCTCCCGGCGCAATGGAGAATCGAAAAAACGCTTGTTGAATTCCGGTCAGGCGGGCCTGCCTGTTGTTCAGTGGGTGCGCACACAGTGGCGGAAACGGCTGTCGCGCGAAATTATTATGGTGACTCTACCCGGCGATCTTCGACCGGGGATTCCGCAAAAAAGTATGCAATCGTTTACATAGCGTGTCAAGGATCAGCGCAGTCTCCCGCTATTGTGGATGGTCGGTTTCAATCAGGCTCGACATAGTCCACGACGAGGACTTCGATTCCCGCTTTCTCGAAAAGCGAAATCATGTGCTCGGGCGCCCGCGAGTCCGTGATCAGGACGCCGACATTTTCCAGCGGTGTGAAGATGAGGTTGCTGCGCCGGCCCAGCTTGGAGCTGTCGGCGAGGATAATCAGTTGGTCCGACTGGCGCTGTAATTTCTGCTCGGAACGGATTAACAGCGGGTCTGACTCCATCACTCCGAAATCGCCGATACCCGGTGTGCCCATGAACATCTTGCTGGCGTGGTAGTACTGGATGGTGTCGTTGTCGAAGGCACTCAACACGATGCCCTGGCGCGGGTAGATCTCGCCGCCGGGGAGGGTGACCTGGTTGCTGCTGTTGGCGACCAGTTCCTGGGCGAGCACGAAGGAATTGGTGAGGATGTTGAGTTGCCGGCGAGCGAGAAACTCGCCCATCATGTAGGTGGAGCTGCCGCCGTTGATGATGATGGAATCGCCGTCCTCGCAGAGACCGACCGCCCGCTCTGCAATCGCCCGCTTGGTGGCGGTGTGCTTCTCCCGGTCCAGCAAAAACGCCGAGCTGTTCAGGCTCGGTCGAGCCGCGCCCCCGGACTCCGATTCCAGCGCCTCGGCGCCACCGCGGATCTTGCGCAGTTTCTGCTGTGTTGCGAGCTTGTTGATATCGCGCCGGATAGTGGCTTCCGAACTGTGGAGCTGTTCGGTAAGGAACTTGACGCTGGCGAACTGCTGCTCTGCGAGAACGTCCAGGATCATCTGGTGTCGCTGTTTTTCCAGCACAAGTGCCCCTTCCGTCGGTTGTTTCCAAAATCGCTCACAAGCGATTGATTATGACTGAATACTGTTGGTGTTGGAATCGCCCAGCTCCGGGATCATACGATCCCGCTGCCGCTCACCCCGCTCGCCGGCCGCAATTCCGCCACCTGTGCTCGATAACCTGCAGCGCGGTAGGCGCCGATGGGATCGATGGCGCCCTGCTGCCGCTGGCGCGCCATGGCGAGAATCGGCGAGACGTCCCGGTTGAACGCGGCCTTGAGCGTATTGCTGGCCATGAGGGCGTCGTTGCTCTCCTGGTAGTAATCCAGCGCCTCGCGGTCCACCAGTAGCGCCCGGATATAGGAGCGCTGCACTTCCAGCGCGGAATTGATCAGGCTTTCCACCGGGTCGGTGACGTTGTGGGACTGGTCCAGCAGGTAGCGCGGGCCGAAGCCTGCCTGGCCGCGGCGCTGCGCGTCCACCAGTTCGTTGAAGATGAGGAACTGCTGGTAGGGGTGGATGCTGCCGCTGTCGAGGTCGTCGTCGCCGTATTTGCTGTCGTTGAAGTGGAAGCCGCCCAGCTTTTGAAACTGGATCAGGCGGGAGACGATCATCTCGATATTGGTGTTGGGGGCGTGGTGGCCGAGGTCCACCAGGCTTTTTGCCTTGTCGCCCAGTTCCATGGCGGCGAGCAGGTTGCTGCCCCAGTCCTGGATTACCGTGGCGTAGAAGGCCGGTTCGAACATCTTGTGCTCGATGTGCATTTCCCAGTCATCCGGCAGCGCGGCGTAGATGGCGCGGCCGCTGTCGAGGTAGCGCTCGAAGGCGCGCTGGAAATGCTGCTGTCCCGGGTGGTTGGCGCCGTCGCCGATCCACACGGTGAGGCAGTCGGAGCCGAGCTGCCGGCCCCACTCGATACACTGGATGTTGTGCTCCACCGCCTGGGCGCGGGTGGCGGCGTCGGTATGGGTGAGGCTGCCGAACTTGTAGGACCTGGCCTGGCCGGGCTGGTCCTGGAAGGTATTGGAGTTGATCGAGTCCCAGCCCAGCCCCAGTGCGTCGGCGTACTGGCGCAGTTCGCTGAAGTCGTCGACCCGGTCCCAGGGGAAGTGGGGCGACACGCTGGGGGTGCAGCGCGCGAGCTGCTGGATGATCGCGCAATCCTGCAGTTTCTCGAAGATATTGCGCGGCTCGCCGACGCCGGGGAAGCGGGCGAAGCGGGTGCCGCCGGTGCCGACGCCCCAGGAGGGCACGGCGATGGCGAAGGCCCCGGCGCTGGCGGTTATGTCCTCGATATCGATGGACAGCCGCGCGAGCGTGCGCCCCAGCGCGGCGTAATCCTCTTCCAGCGCCGCGAGGCGCGGCTGGTTGTGCTCGGCGACCTGCTCGTCGCTGATGGTGATGCGGTCGGTCATGGCGATTACCTGCACTTGGTTACGTTATTGGCTAGCGGGTAAAGGAGGGCGCGTGCCCGGCGTCCACGTTGATGATATTACCCGTGGACTTGGCGGAGACGTCCGCCGCCAGGAAGTAGACCGCCTCGGCGATATCTTCCGGGAAAACATTGCGCTTGAGCAAACTGCGCTCGCGGTAATGCGCTTCCAGTTCGTCCTCCTGCATGTTGTAGGCTGCGGCGCGCTCCTCCCGCCACTTGCCGCTCCAGATGCGCGAACCGCGCAGCACCGCGTCCGGGTTGACCACGTTGCAGCGGATGCCCAGGGGCGCGCCCTCCAGCGCCACCGCGCGAGCCAGCTGGATCTCCGCGGCCTTGGCGGTGCAGTAGGCGGAGGCGTTGGGGGAGGCCACCAGGCCGTTCTTGCTGGCCACGAACACCACCGCGCCGCCGGTGTTTTGCGCCTTCATCAGGCGGAACATCTCCCGGCTGACCAGGAAGTAGCCGGTGGCGAGTACGCCCATGTTTTTGTTCCACAGCTCCAGCGAGGTCTCGTCCAGCGGGGCCGCGCTGGCGAGCCCGGCATTGGAGACCAGGATGTCGAGACCGCCGAAGGCCAGAGCGGTCGCCGAGGCCGCGGCGGCGACGGCGGCTTCGTCGGTGACGTCGCACACCACCTGGCCCACCACGTCGCTGGAATAGCGCTGTGACAGCTCGCTGCTGGCGGTTTCCAGCGCATCGCCGTCGATATCAGCCAGCATCACGCAGGCGCCTTCCTGTAGCAGTCGTTCGGCAGTGGCGCGGCCGATGCCGCCGGCGCCGCCGGTGATGAACGCGATACGTCCGGCGAGTGACTTGGGCTTCGGCATGCGTTGCAACTTCGCCTCTTCCAGCAGCCAGTACTCGATATCGAAGGCCTCCTGTTCCGGCAGGCCGATGTACTCGTCCACGCCGTTGGCCTCGCGCATCACGTTGATGGCGTTGACGTAGAACTCGCCGGCGATGCGAGCGGTCGCCTTGTCTTTGGCGAAGGTGATCATGCCCACGCCGGGCACCAGGTAGACCACCGGGTTGGCGTCGCGCAGCGCCGGGCTGTCGGCGTGCCTGCAGCGCTCGTAGTAGGCGGCGTACTCAGCGCGGTACTCCTCCAGCTGCGGATCGAGGCGTTCGACGCAGCGCGCCAGCTCTGCCTCGATGTCCGCCGCCTGCGGGTCGAAATCCAGCACCAGCGGGCGGATCTTGGTGCGCAGGAAATGGTCGGGGCAGGAGGTGCCCAGCGCGGCCAGCGGCAGCAGGTCGCGGGCGTTGACGAACTCCAGCACCTGCGCGCTGCGGTTGAAGTGGCCGACCTGGCGCTGCTGCGCGCTGGTGCGGCCGCGGATCAGCGGCATCAGCCGGGCGGCGATCGCTTCCTGCCGGGCCGTGTCCAGCACGGTGTCGTGCGCGGGACCGCCGAATGCGGGCTTGCTGTTGTTTTCGGCCAGCCAGTCGGCGGCGCGCTGGATGACGGCCAGCGTGTTGCGGTAGCAGCTTTTCGCGCTGTCGCCCCAGGTGAACAGGCCGTGGCCTTCCAGCACGATGCCCTTGATGCCCGGCTGTTCCTGGCACAGGGCTTCCAGCTTCAGGCCGAGGTCGTAGCCCGGGCGCTGCCAGGGCAGCCAGCCCAGTTCCCCGCTGAATATGCTCTCGGTCAGCTGCCGGCTGTTGCGCGTGCAGGCGATGGCGATCACCGCGTCCGGGTGCATGTGGTCCACGTGGGCGTGGGGGATGTAGGCGTGCAGCGGCGTGTCGATGCTGGCGGCGCGGCTGTTGAGGTTGAAGGTGCAGTGGGGCAGGTAGCCCACCATTTCATCCTCGTGCTCCAGCCCGCGATACAGCTGCCTCAACTGGCGCAGCTTGTCCATGTACAAGGTGGCGAAACCGTCCAGCCCGATGGAGCCGAGGTCGCCGCCGGAGCCCTTTACCCACAGCACTTCACGCGGCTCGCCGCCCAGCGGGTCGGCCTGGTGCAGCTTGGCGGAGGTATTGCCGCCTCCGTAGTTGGTGATGCGCAGGTCGGAGCCCAGCAGGTTGGAGCGGTATTGCAGCAGGCCGGGCTCATCGAGACCGGTGGCGTGCGCGTCGTCCCAGCGATCGGGCAGGCTTGGGGCCATGGCAGGTACTCTCTTTCGAAATGGGTCGGGTTGATGCTGCGGCCTCTATGGCGGGAGCCTGGGGCCTGTGGTGGTTGAATATGATTGTAAATGATTGATTAAATGGTTTCAATTGAGCGGTATTAGCAATTTATTGCCATATTTGGTTGGTGTGGTTACTATTCCGCCGCCAAACATTCAAAAATAATCAGCGTTGCGGCGATGACTCGCGATGCAAGGCGCCGGAGGGCCCGATGTCCGAGATCACCGAGTTTGAAACCTCGCCCGTCACCGCCGACAGGCTGCAGCCCGCGCGCTACTTCGCCGCGAGCTTCGCCGGCGAGCATGTCGCCGGCACCGAGTTCGTCATCGGCGCGATGTTCGTCGCCTGGGGTGTCAGCACGGCGGACATCTTCTGGGGCCTGCTGTGGGGCAACCTGCTGGCGGTGCTGAGTTGGACCTTCGTCTGCGCGCCGATCGCAGTGGACACCCGCCTGACCCTGTACGCCTACCTCAAGCGCATCGCCGGGCCGGGCACGATCCGCATCTACAGCGTGGTCAATGGCATCCTGTTCTGTATCCTCGCTGGCACCATGATTACCGTGTCGGCCTCCGCCGTGCGCATCCTGTTCGATATCCCCGCGCAGGTGCACTGGTACCCCACGGACTGGCGCTTCGTGCTGGTGGCGCTGGCGGTGGGCGCGGTGGTTGTCGCCATCGCCATCAAGGGGTTCCGGCGGGTGGCGCAGTTCGCCGAGGTCTGCGCGCCGTGGATGATCCTGATGTTCGTGGTGGGGGCGCTGTCCATGTACCCGGTGCTGCGCGCGGCGACCGGCGACGGTGCCGGCTTTACTGAAGTGGCGGACCGCTTTATCTGGCGCGGCGACAAGTCCGAGCTCTCGGCCTGGCACGTGGCGGCCTTTGCCTGGATCTGCAACCTCGCCATGCACGGCGGTCTGTCGGACATGACCGTGCTGCGCTACGCAAAACGCTATGAATACGGGTATTTCTCCGCGCTCGGCATGTTCATCGGCCACTACCTGGCCTGGGTTTGTGCCGGGATCATGGGCGCCGGGGCCGCATTGGTGCTGGGGCAAACTATCGGCGAACTGGATGCCGGTGGTGTCGCCTATGAAGCGTTGGGCGGCGCCGGCATTCTCGCAGTAATCATTGCCGGCTGGACCACCTCCAACCCCACTATCTACCGCGCCGGCCTCGCCTTCCACTCCCTGCATCCGCGCTGGAACCGCGCGGTGGTGACGGCGGTGGTGGGGGCAGCGACCACGGTGATCGCCTGTTTCCCCTTCGTGTTTTCCCGGCTGATGGATTTCGTCGGCCTGATGGGGCTGATCCTGGTGCCGGTGGGCGCGGTGATCGTGACCGAGCACTGGCTGTTCCCGCGTATCGGCTTTACTCGCTACTGGTCACATTTTCGCGGCCAGGCTACCAACCTGGCGGCCGTGATGTCCTGGGCGATTGCGCTGCTGGTAGCCCTGGCACTCAACCGGGCGGGGCTTCACCTGTTCTTCCTGCTGGTGCCGGTGTGGGTTGCCGCCACCCTGGCCTACGTGGTCCTCGCCGGTGCCTTTGGCGCGCGGCAGTCCTACCCGCAGGCGGAGGACGAGGCGCAGGCGGAAACCGCGCGCAAGGCTGCGGAGTCGGCGTGGCTGGCGTCGGCCCACGAGCAGGCGCTTGGGGTCAGGCACAGCCCGGGCGGTTTGCGCCGCGTGTCGCGCGGCCTCGCCCTGCTGGCCCTGCTCGCCTGTATCGGCATGGGCGTGTGGGTGTTCGGCGGCGGCGACCTGCAGCTGTTCCGGCGCTGGTTGTGGCTGCCCACGCTGCTTTACTTCGCCGGTGCCATACTGTGGGTCATCCGCAGTGAATCGGGCGAAAAATCCCGGACTTGATGGTGCCGCCGGTGACCTCGCACAGCTTCGTCCTCGATATTGGCAAGACCCACATCAAGGCCCATGTCCTCGATGTCGCGGGCAATTCTCTCGTGGCCCGTGAGACGATCAACCGGGTGCGCGGCGATGGTGTCTACCCGCACTATGCCGTCGACGAAATCTGGCAGTTCCTGCTGGATTCACTGCAAACCCTCAACCAGGACTTTCCCATTGGCGCAATTGCGGTGACTACCCACGGCGCCGCTGCGGCGCTGGTGGACCGGAACGCGCAGGGGGATGGCCTGGTTCTGCCGGTGCTGGATTACGAATTCGCCGGCATCGAGTCGGTGAATGAAAGTTACTCGCGCGAGCGGCCGGCCTTCGCGGAAACCGGTTCGCCGGACCTGCCCGCCGGCCTCAACCTCGGGCGGCAACTGGCCTGGCTGGAGACGCAATTCCCCGGGCAGTTTGCCGCCGCGACGGACATCCTGCTCTACCCGCAGTACTGGGTGTGGCGCCTGAGCGGCGCGCGGGTGAGTGAGGTCAGCTCGCTGGGTTGCCATACCGACCTGTGGTCGCCCTGGGAGCGCAGCTACTCATCGCTGGTAAAACGGCGCGGATGGGAAGGGAAATTCCCGCCGCTGGCGCCGGCCTGGGAGCGCGCGGGCCCGGTTACCGCGGAAGTCGCCGCGCTGACCGGCCTGGCGCCGGACTGTGCCGTTTTCGTCGGTGTGCACGACAGCAATGCCAGCTACCTGCGTTATCGCCGGGCCATGCCGGACAGGGCTTTCAGCGTGGTGTCCACCGGTACCTGGGCCATCGTCATGGATGGAGCCGCAGGAAGGGAAACCCTGGACGGGGAGCGGGACATGCTCGCCAATGTCGACGTTTTCGGCGATCCGTTCGCCTGCTCGCGTTTCATGGGCGGCCGGGAATACCAGGCTATCTGCGATCGCCTGGGTGGTGACCCCGCGACGCAGTTTGGCACTGCGGATCTCGAGGCCATCACGCGTTCGGAACTGCTGTGCCTGCCGGCGTGGCAGGCGGGCTCGGGGCCCTTCAACCGGCTGCACGGTGCCATCGAGGGCGACGCCCGCGCGCATACGGTACCGGCGGCACTGGCCAGCCTGTATTGCGCACTGGTGCTTGATTACCAGCTGGACCTCGTGAACTCCCGCGACGATATCGTGATCGGCGGGGCGTTTCTCAAAAATCCCATGCTCTGCGCGGTGCTGGCGGCGCTGCGCCAACCCCAGCGGCTGTGGCGCTCAGCGGACGTGACCGGCACGCTGCAGGGCACCGCCATGCTCACACGCTGGGACCAGCCGGCACCGCTGGAAAACATGCAACTGCTGGAGCCCCTGGCGCTGGCTGGCCTTGCGGACTATCGCGGCCGCTGGCGGCGGCGCGTGGCGGCCATCGAAAAAATGCGAACCTGACTCCAATTTTGACGCGGGAGCGAACATGGCTTCACTGAAGAAGTGCTACAACATTGGCGACCTGCGGCGGCGGGCAAAGCGCAAGCTCCCGGCCCCGATGTTCCATTACATCGATGGCGGCGCCGACGACGAGTGGACGCTGCGCCGCAATACCACGGCGTTTGAGGACTGCGAACTGATGCCCGGATACCTGCGGGATATCTCGTCCATCAACCTGCGCAAGAAGGTGATGGGCCTGGAGCTGGCGCTGCCCTTCTTTCTCGCCCCCACCGGCATGTCGCGCCTGTTTCACCACGAGAAAGAGCTGGGCGCCTGCCGTGCCGCGCACAGGTTCGGTACGCTCTACAGCCTGTCCACGCTCGCCACCACCAGCCTGGAGGACGTCGCGGCGGCAACACCTGGCCCGAAGATGTTCCAGATATACATCCTCAAGGACCGGGAACTCACCCGCGAATTCGTGCAGCGCTGCAAGGCCAGCGGCTACCACGCCCTCTGCCTGACCGTGGACACCATGGTGGCGGGCAACCGCGAGCGCGATTTGGTCAACGGCATGACCATGCCGCCGCGCATCACCAGCCTGGGCAATTGTTTCAGCTACGCCAGCAGCGTCGAATGGTGGGTGAACATGTTGAAGGACCCGGACTTCCGCCTCGCCAATGTCGCCCACCGGGTGGACGCCCTGGGCGGCGGCGCGATGGGACTGATCGACTACGTCAACAGCCAGTTCGACCGCAGCGTCACCTGGGACGATGCGGCGTGGTTGGTGGAGCAGTGGGACGGCCCGTTCCTGATCAAGGGCCTGCAGTCTGCACAGGACGCGAAGCGGGCGCTGGATATCGGCGCCACCGGCGTGATGATTTCCAACCATGGTGGGCGGCAACTCGATGGCGCACCCGCGCCTTTCGACTGTGTCGAGGACATGCGCGAGGCGGTGGGCGACAAACTGGAGCTGATCGTGGACGGCGGCATTCGCCGCGGCACTCACGTAATCAAGGCGCTCGCGCGCGGCGCGGACGCGTGCTCGATTGGCCGCGGCTACCTGTATGGCCTTGCCGCTGGCGGCCAGGCGGGGGTGGAGAGAGCCCTCGAACTACTGAGCTCCGAGCTCGAGCGTGGGCTCGCCCTGCTGGGTGTCGCGGATGTGTCCGAACTCGGCCCCGAACATTTACGTGAGCTTCGAGCCAGCTATCCAGGGGAGAGCCCTCCACCCTGGAAGCCAGGTGTCACGGTTCGACAGGGATAGCCAGTTCCAGAGTTGCGTATGCGATTGCCGAAGACATTCTGTCTCCCGTATGACGGTAAAAAGGGGGGTGTTCAAATTTGCATTGATAAGTTGCGTCAGTGCAATTATTATCCGACCACATGGTCCAACCATTTGGTCCAAATGTGCCGAACGATTATTCGAATAACAGTGGAATCGACTATTTCCGCAGCAAACCGAGAGGCGACTTGCATCTCCAGGCAAGCGTTTGCGTGCTGCTGTTTTAGCCAACTGCCAGGGCATTGTCCCTGAGTTGGAGAGCAGCATTCGGGGTCCGCGGGTCAGGTCACCGTAGATACAACAGGAATAAATATAATGAACCACACTTTGCGCAAAGCCGTTCGCAGGTATACCCAGTATCTGGCCGCAGGTACCGCATCCCTGGTGTTGATCCCGGGTTCTGTGTTCGCCCAGGAGCAGGAGTCCGGTAAACGACTCGAACTCGAGGAGGTCCTCGTTACCGGCACCCTGATTCGCGGGGTCCAGCCGACCGGCTCGCAGGTCATCGGTATCGACGAGGATGCTGTCACCGAAATCGGTGCAGTGACCACCAACGAGATGCTGGCTACCGTGCCGCAGGTGGCCAATTTCTTTAACGCCCGGCCAGAGCAGGACCCACGGGGCACTGACAGGCTGACGCTCAACCGGCCGAATTTGCGGGCGCTGCCGGGCATCAACTCCGCCTCCGGCTCCACCACCCTGGTGCTGGTCGACAGTCATCGCCTTACACCGATGGGTGTCAACGAATCCTCCCTTGACGCAGACGTGATACCCGCGAACGTCATCCAGCGAATCGACATCGTGCCGGATGGTGGCTCATCCCTCTATGGCGCGGACGCGGTCGGTGGCGTCATCAACTTCGTGACACTGGATAAATTCGACGGGGTCAAGGTGGACCTCGGTTACGACGTGGGTGACGACTACGATGCTACGCAGTTGTCTTTACTGGCGGGTACATCCTGGGATAACGGCGGCAACGCCTATCTCTCCCTGACAACGACAGATCGCAGTGAAGTCCTTAACCGGGACAGGGACTGGGCAACCTACGGGAACTGGAACGAAGACGGTACGGTGTTGACGCCCAGCGGTACCGAGTGCATCGAGCCCGCCGGCTCCGTCAACCGCTGGTTCTGGGTCGGCAACGTCGGTGGCAACGATCTCAATATCTGGACTGACAATCCCGCGGCTCCCGGCACGGGGGTATTTCCCGTCGGAACTCCCTGCGATACCAGGGGAGCGGAGTCGCTGTTGCCGAAGCAGGAGCGGGACAACCTGTACGGCTCTGTCACGCAGGACTTCGGCGACAAGATTACGCTCAGCGCGAAAGCCTATTACATGGACCGCAAGACGACCTATGCCGGTTATCCGTTGGGTGACTCGATTACCTCACCCACACCGACCGAGCTGGGCATCGTCGGCACACAGACTGGCGATTTATATGACCAGGCGGCGGTGGGCTTTTCCTATGCGCCCAACGCGGCCTACAGGCACCGGGAGCGAGAGGTCGAAATAGAGACCTGGGGTATCACGCCTGAACTGATAGTGAAGCTGGGAGAAAGCAGCTGGCAGCTGCGCAATACCATGCATTATGGCCTCTCCAGGAACGAGGTCGTGAATCCCGATTCGAACCGGCAGAAGATGCTGGCCTACGTCGACCAGGGGCAGTTCGATCCCCTGAATGTCGCCGCTGCTGACGAAGCTGTCGTTACGGATATCCTGAATTGGCAATTCGGAAACGAGTCGGAGCAGGAGATGTTTTTCTTTCGCTCCATTGCGGATGGAGAGCTGATAGACCTGCCCGCTGGCGCGTTGCGTGCTGCAGTGGGCGTCGAGTACATGCGCGATGACGCCAAGAAGCGGACTGGTAGCACGGTCATCGGCGGCCTGGGCGACCTTGCCTGGAGAAGTGCCAACCGCGACCTGACGTCTGCCTACGCTGAGTTGTCCGTCCCGGTACTCGAAACCCTGGACCTTTCACTCTCTGCACGCTACGACGATTACAGCGATTTTGGCAGCACCACCAACCCGAGTGCGGGTATCTCGTGGACGCCCGCCGAGTGGATCGAAATCTACGGCAAGTGGGGGCAATCGTTTAACGCACCGACGCTGCTCGACAGCCTGGCCACCGCGACGGGCGGTTTTTACGCGAACCAGGCGAATGTCGTTCCGGACCCCAATAACGAGCTGACCGATCCTGCGCGCGTGGACTCTTTCCTGCTCGAGGGCGCGGGCGGGGAGTTGAAGCCACAATCTGCGGAGATCTGGGCGGCTGGTATTGTTGTATATCCAATAGAGAATCTGCGGCTTAACGTCAATTACTACGATATCGATTTTGTCGATTTGCTGGGTGCGGTTGACCCGACCTCCGCTACAGCGGTCCAGCAAAACCCCGACAAAATTATCTTCAGTCCTACCCAGGCGGAGCTGGACTACTTTATTTCCCAGGTCGAAAACGCCGATCAATTCACCGACCTCGATGCATCGACCATGGGTGTCATTGTCGATCGCCGCCAATCGAATACCGATAGCGCGCGCCTGAAAGGCTTCGATTTCGGCGCCCAGTATTCTCACGAAACCAGCTTTGGCCAGATGTCCTACGGGATATCGGGCACGTTTACAGACTCGTTCGATATCACGAAAAACGGATTTTCCTCAGACCAGCTCAAGTACAACCCGGACCTGTTGCTGACCGGGAATATTGGCTGGGCAAAAGGCAATATCCGGACCAGGCTGACGATGAACTACACAGACAAATCGGATGCCGACCCGACCGAAGCGGTCAACCAGAAGACGAAAGACAGCTTCCTGCTGACGAACTTCTTCGCCTCCTACGACTTCAGCAGCGAGTCGGGTTTCCTGGACGGTTTGTCACTTCGTCTCGTGGTGGACAACATCTTTGATGAAGATCCGCCGGAATACCGTCGGCAGCAAAACTTCAACTTCGTGGGATTCACCCTGGGTCGCGTTTACAAGTTTGGAATCACCAAGACGTTCTAGGCTCGAATCGTGCCCAGGCCTGATCCGGGAGTCCAGGGACGGGGTTCCCGGATCGGGGCGGCTAGTCTGGACGCGTAGCGACATCCGCGAAGACCAGGAAAATCAGCGCCAGGCTTCCCAGCAGTGAGGAATAGTACAGCGCAAAACCGGCGATGGATGACATGAAGGTATTGACCACTAACACCGCCATCGTTGATATCGCCAGCAGGTAGACAACGACGGTAACCGGCGTATTCAACGCGATGATGCCGGACTTTCCGAGTTTTCGAAGAGGGTAGACAAGCACCGCCCATAACAGAACGGAGAGCCCGAGTTGAACGCCTGAAACAATGCTCCAGAACAGCGGACCTGTTTCCCGAATGGCGTGCAACCAGACCGGTACGAGGCAGCCCATGATCTGCAGCAAGGATGAAAACAGGATGGTCAGGAATCGATGGCGCTGAACCGGTGATAGCGGCCGTTGAAATGCGGCTACGACGCTCGCGAAGCCTGCCAGCGCGCCGGCGAGTTGCGAATGTGTCAGCAGTATTTCTTCCAAAATTCCGCCCGGTCGATTCACGCGTGGAAAAAGCTTCTTGCAGAGCCTGTGCACACTTGCCGTGTGCTTGCATGTCTCCGGACAAGCATGATGGAAGTGGGTTCGCGCTGCAAGGAATACATTCTCCCGAAACGAACAATAGCTGATACGAACGGAAAACCTGTGATGAACTCGGTCGATACGCTGCTTAAAAGAGTCTTTTTCCTTCTGCTGGTCCTCGCTACCGGCGGCACAGGTAGCCTGGCATCTTCCGCCTTCAGCGCTGATTCGGAGGCTTCGCTTGAATCGGAATTCAGGCAACCCCCCAATGCTGCCCGTCCACGCGTCTGGTGGCATTGGCTGAATGGCAACATTACCGAAGACGGTATTCGCAAGGACCTGCAGTGGATGAAGCGGTCCGGTATCGGCGGGTTGACGAACTTCGACGTGAACTTCGCGGTGCCGTCCATCGTCGATGAACGTATTCCCTACATGTCCGACGAATGGAAAAAAGTCTACCGCTACAGTGTTTCGCTTGCGGACGAACTCGGGCTCGAGTTTGCCATTGCGGCGTCGCCGGGCTGGAGCGAAACGGGCGGCCCCTGGGTCAGGCCCCGGGATGGCATGAAGAAACTGGTATGGAGCGAGACATACCTGGAAGGCGGCCAGTCATTGACGGGCAAACTCCCAGAACCTCCAGCCACCACCGGTCCTTTCCAGGACCTGGCTCCCCCCAAGGATCCAAACCCCACGCCCAAAAAGGCTGACCCGGTTTACTACCAGGATGTCGCTGTCCTGGCCTACCCCGTAAATGCCCCGGCCGCTTCGGCGCTACCCTCGATCAGCCTCGCTGACGGATCGATACTCGACTCGCACATCCTGGGAGACGACAGGTTCCAGCAAGGCGTCGACATCCCGAAACCCGCGGCAGAGTCACCGACTCGACTCCACCTGGACTATGAAGACGTACAGACCGTGCGTTCAGCAACCCTGTTTCTGCCGGATCAGGCGGACATTTATGCCGGGCCGAAATACACCGCGGTACTCGAGGCGCAGGAAGGGAAGGGCGCCTGGCGAACGATTGGCAACTTCCAGCTGAGTACCGTACCCACCACGATCGCATTCGATGCAGTGACCGCCCGGAGGTATCGGGTTTCGCTGGCGCCGGTATCGGGGAAATTGAGCAATAGTGGCGACTCGGCTCCCGGCTTCGATTCCCGCTATATGGACGCAATCGCCGCGTATCTCGAGGGCGGCAAGACGATGATCCTCAGCGAACTGCGCCTCTCACCCGAAGTGCGCATCAACCAGTTCGAAGCCAAGGCAGGTTTTACTGTCGCGCCCGACTATTACGCCCTGGATCCCGACTCACTCTCCCCAGCTCTCCCGGATATGGCGGTAAGACCGGATGCCGTGCTCGACCTGACTGCCCGTTTGCAACCCGATGGCTCGCTGGACTGGACGGCACCCGAAGGGCACTGGAAGGTATTGCGGCTGGGTTATTCGCTGTTGGGAAAAACGAATCACCCTGCGGTAGCGGAAGCCACGGGACTTGAGGTCGACAAGATGGACGCTGGCGCAGTGCGCAGCTACCTGGAGACCTACATCCAGAACTACCGTGACGCCGTGGGCGAAGACCTGGTGGGGAAAAGGGGTATCAGCGCAATTCTTACCGACAGCACCGAGGTCGGGGCGTTTAACTGGACACCTCGCATGCTCGCTCACTTCCAGCAACTGCGCGGTTACAGCGCGCTGCCGTGGCTTCCCGCACTGACTGGCGAGCTCGTCGGTTCGCGAGAGCGCAGCGACCGCTTCCTCTACGATTTCCGGCGCACGATTGCCGACCTGCATGCCTCCGAGCACTACGGCACGGTCGCCAAAGTCGCCCATGAGAATGGGTTGAAGGTATATGGCGAGGCACTGGAGGGATGGCGGCCATCGCTGGGTGACGACATGGAGATGCGCCGGTATACCGACTACCCCATGGCCGCGCTCTGGTCCTACAACCGTAAAGAGGGATCGAAGCCGCTTTACGCCGCTGATATGCGCGGCGCGGCTTCCGTGGCACACCTCTACGGGCAGAACCTGGCGGCCGCCGAATCCATGACCTCCACGCGCCACCCCTTCGACCATGTGCCCGCCGACCTGCGCCGGGTCGTGGACCTCGAGTTTGTAAACGGGATCAATCGTGTGGTGGTGCATTCTTCGGTGCACCAGCCGCTCGATGATAAACAGCCGGGATTGTCACTGCGCCATATCGGGCAGTTCTTCAACCGGCACATCGCCTGGGCCGAGATGGCCAGGCCCTGGATGGACTACATCGCCCGCAGCAGCTACCTGCTGCAAAAGGGGCATTTTGTAGCGGACGTGGCCTACTTCTATGGTGAGGAGGCGCCATTGGGTGAGCAGGTCTGGGATGGCTACTTCAAGGATGTGCCAGAACGTTACGGATATGACTTTATCAACCCGTCAGCGCTCATGAACCTCCTCAGCGTCAAGGACGGCAAACTGGTAGCGGACAGTGGCGCCAGTTACGCCGTGTTGTTCCTGGGGGGGACGAGCGAGCGCATGACCCTGCCGGTTTTGCGCCGTCTCGCCGAACTCGCGGAGGCGGGGGCGACAGTCGTGGGCAACGCACCCGTCGGTTCGCCGGACCTGCTGGATGACCGCACGGAGTACCAGTCGATTTCCAGTCGTCTGTGGTCAGGACAGGCAGTTACCCGCGTAGGCAAGGGCCAGGTGATTGCGAAAGAAAATGTTGAAGATGTCCTCGTGGGCATGGGCATTACCCCCGATGTAGAAATCCTGGGTGGGTTGGCCGACAGCGAACTCCCCTTCGTGCACCGCAGGCTCGAGCGGGGGGACATCTATTTCCTGAGCAATCGCAACAATCGCGAGGAATCCGTCGAGGCGCGTTTTCGCGTCAGCGGCAAAACCCCGCGGATCTGGCGCGCGGATACCGGTGACATCACCCCGGTCTCTTACAGGATGGACGATGGGCAGACGGTGGTGCCGCTCAAGTTCGGGCCCGAAGAATCCTACTTCGTGTCATTCCTTGAGGACACCGGAAAGACCTTCCTGGAAATCCCGGAGACGAAATTCAAGCCACTTCTGTCAGTGTCAGGACCGTGGTCGGTTTCGTTCCAGGCCGGCCGCGGGGCGCCTCCCGGCACCCGGATGGATAAGCTGGCCCCTCTCAACGAGAATGTGGTCCCGGGAATCCGCTATTTTTCCGGGGTGGCCTCATACTCGACAAGCTTTGAGCTGTCGGCAGGGTACAAGTCCGGCACCGCCCTCATGCTCGATCTGGGTGACGTTGGCGATCTTGCCGAGGTCCTTGTCAATGGTCAGCAGGTGGGAATTCTATGGCACAAGCCGTTCCGGATTGACATCGGTCCAGTGGCGGCAGGCGGCAGGAATCAGTTGGAAGTTCGCGTAGCGAACCGGTGGGTCAATCGCCTGATCGGCGATGCACAACCGGACGCCGAGAAAATTGCCTTTACCGTGACGCCAACCTATGAAGCGGGTGCCCCGCTGAGGCCCGCCGGTTTGATTGGGCCGGTGCGGATACTGGTCGAGGATAGCGACTGACTCGCCCTCCAGTCATCGCAGCGAGGTGTAGACCAGTTCGTCCAGCATTGCAGCGAACTGTTCGACGCTGTATCGATCTTTCGGTTGCGCCAGCCACCAGGACAGCGCTTCCAGTTGGACGCTCACCGTGCTGATGACGATCAGCTCGACCGGGATTTTTGTTTTCTTCGGTACTCTTTTCACCGCAGGCTGCATGCACAGGCGCAGCAACTCTGCTTTTACCGTCCCTGCGGCGCCGCCGTTCAGCAGGGCAGACCAGAGCGACCGGTTCTCGTTGACGAAGTTGCACAGGGTCAGGTGGACCGCATGGCGGTCATCGGTCTGGACGACCGGTAACGACAAGGTGACGAGGCGCTCGGATTGCTCGGCGGCAATCTCCTCCAGCAGGGATTCCTTGGACGGGTGGTGGCGGAAGAAGGTGGTGTAGTGCACATCCGCTTCAGCGCAGATCTGGCGGATCGTGATTTCCTCGAGCGCATGACTTTTCAGCAAATCGAGAAATGCACTGTGCAAAGCCCTTCTACTTCGCACGGTACGAGGGTCTTCCCTGCTTGACATAAATGTCTCCTTAAATCTAAGCTACACTGTGTAGCATAATAAAATGGACTGCGTAAGCCTCTGTCAGCGCAATATTACTGGCGCCGGCTTCCTGGAACCAAAGATACAGATAACACCATGGATAACTATAAAAGAGGTAGCACCCTATGAACCACACTCCCATTTATAGTGCGATCGGCCTGGCACTGGCACAGGCAGTCGCGGTCGTCCCGGCGGCGAAAGCACAACTCGAGGAAGTCATCGTCACGGCAGAGCGTCGCGAGGCGTCCCTGCAGGATACCGAGATTTCCATGTCGGTATTTTCAAACCGGAGTATCGAGGAGCAGGGTATCCAGACCTACCTCGACCTTTCTGCGATGGCGCCCAACGTCATGATGCACGAGATGCCGGGCAAGGCCGGTGGCGCCATCTCCATTCGCGGATTCAAGAACGCCGAAACCTTCGCCACGTTCGAACCCAAGGTGGCGCTCTACCTGGACGGTGTCCTGATCGCCAAGGGCGCCGGTTCGGTATTCGATGTGCTGGACCTGGAGCGGGTGGAGATACTGCGCGGCCCCCAGGGCACGCTCTACGGCCGCAACACGGTAGGCGGCGCGGTCAATTTCATTACGAAGAAGCCGAGCACGGAGGAGTTTTCCGGTAAAGTCAGCGCCAGCCTGGGCGACTACGACCTGCAGGACTTCAAGGGCACGGTCAACATCCCGTTGGGCGACACACTGGCGTTCAAGGCCAGCGCGGGTTCCATGAAACGCGATGGCTTCTGGGAGAACCGCCTGCAGAACAACAAGACCCTGGGTGACAGGGACCGCCAGGCCGCCCTCCTGCAGTTGATGTGGGAGCCCACGGACAATCTCAACTTCCTCTACACCTATGACAAGACGGACATCGACGAGGGTTTCTACCCGAGTGCGACTGTCGCCTACGGGCCATTGGCGCCACAGCTGGCGCCCTATGTTCAGGACGGTACCAAGGACCGCTATTTCGACGGATTCGACACGTTCACCAAGGCCGATATCTCCGGACATGCCTTTACCGTGAACTGGGAACTCAATGAAAACCTGTCGCTGGTCTCTATCACAGGCTATCGCGAATTCCAGGTCGACAGCTTCCAGGATTCCGACGCCACGCCCATACTCCAGGGCCATGTCTATTCCGGTGACGACTACCAGAACCTGACCGAGGAGCTTCGCCTGGTGGGAGACGCCTTCGACTCGAAACTGGAGTATGTGATCGGTGCCTTCTACATGGATGAGGACATCAAGGATACCTACCAGAACCTCGAAAGCGCCGCCTACGGCCTGTCCATCAATTCGGGAGCCTCGGCGAAGAACGAGGTCTGGGCCGTGTTCGGCCAGGGCACCTACAGCCTCACCGAGAAACTGGACCTCACCTTCGGGCTGCGCTACACGCAGGAAGACAGGTCGATGTCGAACAGGCAAATCCTCGAAGTCCTCGGCGGCGGGCCGGTTGTTTCCCAGGCGATTAACCCGGATGCACAGAAGGACTACGACGATGTGTCGGGGACCCTCAGCGTGAGCTACGACTGGTCCCACGACCTGATGACATACTTCAAGGTGTCCAAAGGCTACTCCAGCGGCGGCTTTAATGCGCGGCAGCCAGACCCCCGGTTCTTCTATCCGGGTTACGACGAGGAGACCGTGTACACCTACGAACTGGGCTGGAAGTCCACCTGGCTGGACAGCCGGCTGATCCTGAACGGCGCCCTGTTTTACAGCGACTACAGCGACCTGCAGGTCAACCAGCTGACCGATACCGGCTCGAACAACATCGACAATGCCGGCGATGCCGAGATCACCGGTCTCGAGCTCGAGGCCACTGCGATGGTCACCGACAGCTTCGAAGTCGGCGGCGGCTATGGCTACCTGGACCCGCAGTACAAGAAATATATCGCCGTGGATGGAACAGACCTGAGCAACAATCACTGGGCTCACGCGCCGAAAAATACCGTGAACCTCTATGCGCGCTATACGGTCGCGGATGTATTCGGTGGCAACCTCGTGGCGCGTGTCGATTACAGCTGGGTCGACGATTACTTCCTGCTCACCGCCAACGGCCCCAACCTGGTCGATGGCAACGTGGCGCCGAGCTACGACACCATCAATGCGCGCATAGCGCTGGAAGAACTTCCCGTATGGGGCGACACCCACATCACCGTCGCCGCCTGGGGCAAGAACCTCACTGATGAGCTCTGGTATAACAGCGGCTTCGACCTCAGCGACGGCCTGCTTGGCTACGTCGGCAAGTCGCCATCGGCGCCCAGGACCTGGGGTGTGGACCTGATCTGGGAATTTTAGGACAGGGCCAGCTCCAGGATTTTTGTAGTTGTGCGTATTCCCCGCTTCCGGAAGGAGGTGGGGTTTTTTGTTTCCGCATGACTACCGGAGCAAGTGTGGGTCGACCTCGCTTGACACTGGTCGCCTCACGCATCTAAGCTATACTGTATAGCATAGATAACATAACAGCTGAGGGCTTCGCGGTAGCGAAGTGGCGGGAATATGCGAACACTCGAAGGGAAAACTGCGCTGGTCACGGGTGCGTCTCGTGGGCTCGGGCGTGCCGTTGCGGTCGATTTTGCGAAGCAGGGTGCCCTGGTCGGGATCAATTACGCTCGGAATGACGAGGCCGCACGGGAAACCCTGGGCATGATCGAGGCCGCCGGGGGGAACGCCTTCCTGCTCAAGTGCCCCCAGGTGGATCTCGAGTCAGCGCAAGAATTGAAGGCCATGCTCGATGCCGAGCTCACGGAACGTACCGGCAGTAGCGAACTCGATATTCTTGTCAATAACGCCGGTGGCGGTCCGATGGCCAATATCGACGACACAACGACTGAAATCTTCGAGCAGATTGTCTCGGACAATATGCGCGGGCCATTTTACCTGACAAAGGTGCTGAAGCCCCAGTTGCGCGCCAATGGACGGGTAATGTTCTTCAGCTCGCTCGGGGCCCGGCATTCACGCCCCAATTTCGTTGTTTACGCGATGTGCAAGTCGGCGATAGAAACCCTGACCTTTGTCATGGCCAAGGAACTCGGCCACCGGGGTATCACGGTGAATTGCATCATGCCAGGCCTGATTGCCTCGGATGCCAACGCGGAGCTGCGTGCCGATCCTGTCGCACGAAAGCACTTTGAAGAGAACGTGCTGCTGGGGCGGCTGGGTGAACCTTCCGACCTGTCAGGTGTTGCCTCTTCCCTCGCCTCACCACAGATGGGCTATGTTACTGGTCAGGTTATCGAGGTCAGTGGCGGTTTGTTTTTCTGACGATGAATCTTCACATGCGTCCAGCAGTGAATAATCCTGCGATTTCCGGCGCGGGTGAATAGAGACCACGATTTATGGCTGCACACAATATTGAAGACCGCGATTATTTCAGCGATGAAGAAATCCTGAACGAGCCTCGCGAATACTTTCGTCATTGCCTCGCGCGATCACCGGTCTATGATGTCCCCGGCAGGGATTACATGATGGTGACCGGATTCCGCGAGTGTATCGAGGTAGTAAGGAACACCGAAGATTTTTCCTCAATCTTTTGCTTCTCACCGTATGGAGCCGGCTTGCCGCTACCTTTCGAACCCGAAGGGGACGACATTTCGGATCAGCTCGAGGCCTGCCGAACCCCGGATGACCTGCTGGTGAGTTACGACGGTGCCTTCCACGCGGCAAACCGCTCTATCCTCAACAAGTTGTTTACGCCTTCACGCCTCAAGGCCAACGAAGCCTTCATGCGCGAGCTGGCGGACAAGCTGCTGGCGGAACTGGTTTCCCGGGGTAGTTGCGAAGTGATCAATGACTTTACCCTGCCTTTTGCCACGGGCGTTATCGCAGACCTGCTGGGGATTCCAGATGGAGACCGCGAGCTGTTCATGGAAGCGATAGCAGCATCTCCCCCGATTGGTTCAAAGGTGGACCCGGACGATGTTAAAACCCTGATTCCGCATTTCGGCTATATGTCCGACTTCTTCGAGGGCTACATACGGGATCGCAGGGCCAATCCCGCGCGCGACGTGCTGCACGAACTGGCGACCGCGACATACCCCGACGGATCGACGCCCGAACTGATGGAGATTGTGAAGCTCGCCATGTTCATGTTTGTCGGCGGGCGGGGGAGTAGCTCCAAGTTCCTCGGCACCTGCCTTTATTTCCTCGCTGAATTACCCGAGGTTCAGCAGCAGTTGCGCAAGAACGGGAAATTGATCCCCGCGTTTATCGAGGAAGTGTTGCGGCTACAGGGCACGACCAAGGCCACCTTCAGGCTGGCGCGCAGGAATACCAGTATCGGCGATGTTCGCGTACCCGCGGGAACGAAGGTCGTTGTCGCCTTTGAGGCGGCCAATCGCGACCCGCGCCAGTGGGATAACCCCGATGCATTCCAGTTGGATCGGCCGGGCGTCCGCCAGCACGTCGCTTTCGGCCGGGGGACGCACACTTGTGCTGGCGCTCCGCTGGCGCGGATCGAGGCGGGCGTCGTGATCGAACGTTTCCTGGAACACAGCTCTGACGTCACACTGGATGCGCATGTACACGGAGAACCGGGCAAGCGGAAAATGCAGTTCGAGCCGAGCTATATCGCTCGCGGACTCAACGGCGTGCACCTGTTACTGCGCCCCTGATATCGCCCGGGAATAGCAAATAACCAACACTCGAGCCTGGATACTGTGAAACGACTGGAAAATAAAGTGATTTTTGTGGCCGGCGCCGGCGGTATCGGCGGTGGTCTTGCCCGGAGGTACGCCCAGGAGGGCGCCCGGGTACTGCTGGGGGATATTGACCTCGGCGCTGCCCAGGAAGTTGTCCAGTCGATCAACGAGGCCGGCCAAACCGCTTTCAGCATTCACCTCGACGGCTCCGAAGAGGCGTCCGTGAACGCGGCGATAAACTTTTGCCTGGAGAAGCTGGGGGGACTCGATGGATTGCATGCCAACTTCGCCTCCCTGGCTGACAGCAACCGGGAGCAGGGGATCCTCGAACTTCCCCTCGATATCTATGATCACACCCAGCGGGTTAATGTCAGGGGCTACTACCTCTGTACTCGCGCTGCGCTCCCGCATTTGATCGCTGGCGGCGGCGGCTCCATCGTGTATACCAGCTCAATAGGCGCCTACACCGGAGGCGCGGCCCAGGTTGCGTATTCGATGAGTAAAGCTGCAGGGCATGCCCTGATGCGCCACGTCGCCACCCGCTATGGGCCCGAGGGTGTCAGAGCCAACAGCATTGCGCCCGGCCTCATCCTCCATCCTGCAGCGGAGGCGGAAATATCCGCGGAGCTCCTGGAAATGTGTTGCGCGCGAGCCAGTATCAAGAGCCGGACTGGCAGGCCCACTGATATCGCCGCCCTGGGTGCGCTGTTGATGTCCGAGGAAGGCAGCTATATCACAGGCCAGGTGTTCTGCGTGGACGGCGGTACAACGATGCGTGCCTGACACAGTGTGACTCTTTCGCGGTCGCCGAGAGCGCGGAATGGACAGGGAAATTACATAAATTTAAAAATGTATCAGGAGAAAGTAACTATGAACGATGCTTCCGATCGCGCTCAGCGCCTTATCAAAATTGTTCGCGACTGGGCGGACATTTACGAAGGCATTTGCATTACCTCCCAGGAACGGGAGATCACCGCCGAGGATTTCGATCCCATCGCGAACCTGATAGCGACCGATGTGTTTACGCGGATAGGTGTGTTCAAGGACGAGGCCGACTGGCCGCTCTGCCTGGAAAAATATGTGCAGTTTGCCGGAACTTCCCTGTGGACCGGTAAGTTGCGATTCATCAATGCGGTAGGAAATATCGTCTTCCAGGAGCTGGAAGAGACGATTACCCGACCGCACGGCGAGAATGTCATCTACACGATGTCCGTTTTCGAATTCAATGACGACGACAAGGTAACCGCGCTCCGGGTATACATGCAGCAGGTGCAGGATGTGGAGAATGTCCTGATCCTGGGTACGGAAAAAAATAATGCTGAAGCCTGACCCTCCGGCACGTCTCCCGCAGATCACCCGGGACGAATTCACCGGGGAAACCGACGCTTTTTTCGCCCAGTGGAGTGACGGGTTTTTCAATAATGTCGACTCCAATCCAGTGCTGTTGACCTTCGCACATCACCCTGCGCTGGCCAATGCCTTCTCGCCCCTCAACGTACACCTGCTGACCGACAACAGCTTGCCGGTGAAACAGCGCCAGATCGCGATCATGCGTACCGCATGGGTTTGCGAGTGTACCTACATGTGGTCCAGTCACCTGCGGACCAGCCAGCGCTGCGGCTTGTCGACCGATATGTTCGGTCCGATCAAAAATGGCGCGGATGACCCGTATTTCGACGAGTTTGAGCGTACGGTGATACGCGCGACGGACAACCTGGTTAACGACAGGCGAGTCAGCGATGAAAACTGGCGCGTACTCGCAGCGCAGTGGAGCAAGCAGCAGTTACTCGATTTCATGTTTACCGTCGGTTGTTACGTGATGGTGGCGGGCGTCATGAATTCCGCGGGTGTGGAGCGCAAGGAAGAACTCCTCGAACTGGCGGCTGAGCATGGTGCGCCCTAGTCCCGGTCGGGTTTCGTCCGGTAATACGGAGAATTTTTGTACAAAGGGCGCCAGAAGATGAGATCGTCGATAGTCGCTGTCTGGTTTGCGGCAGCGCTGCTTAGCCTGGGAACCTTTGCTGCAACTGTTCCTGGGCAGCAAACACGTGTACTCCCTGTTGAAGGCGGCCGCAATTTTCGCGATGTGGGCGGATACCCGGCTGGCAATCTGGAGCAGGTGCAGTGGGGGAAGCTCTATCGTTCAGGCACGCTGTACGCGTTGACCGACCGGGACTTCGAGTTCCTGGGAAGCCTGCATATCGCGCTGATCGCCGACCTGCGAAGCAACGAGGAGCGTGCGGCGGAACCCACCATGTGGCAGGCGGGCGAAGCCGAGATCGTCAGTTGGGGGTATTCCCAGGGCGACATGCTTGCCGGCCTGACCGATCTGTTCTCGAAGCCGGGCCTGACTCCAGCAGATGTCGAGCAGGTCATGATCCAGCAGTACCGCGAGCTTCCAGGGCAGCAGTCCACACATTACTCGGTAATCTTCAAGGAACTCGCGAACGGCAAGCTGCCACTGGTGGTGCATTGTTCGGCAGGCAAGGATCGAACCGGGCTGGGTATCGCGTTGATCCTGAGCGCACTGGGCGTACCGCGCGAGGTGATCCTGGAAGATTACGCAATGTCCGGAAAGTACCAGAAGATTCCCGTGCTCGAGGGCAAGGACTACCGGTTCGATGAGGGTAGTCCCCAGTCCGGGATGAAATCCCTGCCAAAAGAGCTTACCGCGCCCCTTCTCGCCTCAAATCCGGTTTACCTCCAGGCTGCTTTCTCGGCTATCGAGGAGGAGCACGGCTCAGTGATCGCCTATATCCGGGATGAGTTGGGCGTCACCGATGCGGAACTGGAACGCTTGCGCACCAACCTCCTGGAGCCAGCCTGTAACGGCTGTTGATTGACATGTTGTTCCAGAAAACGAGCTCTACATATAGAGCGAAAACATGATGAAAACATTGGCCAGCCTGTCTCGCACTATTTGCTGGGTGGCGCTTTGCGGGATTACCTGCGCGTGTGGCGGCAATGGTAATGGAAGTAAACCCCAAGCGGACGATGGGCCAGAGACCGTCGTTGTCGAGTCACTGCCCCTGCCGCCCACCGCGCCCTCAACCGAGGCCGGTTCCTGTACCTTGTCGATCAACCCGAACGGGACCGGCTGCATCAGCCCCGGTCGCGATGGTATCGATGGAGCGAGGACGTTCTCTACCGATGGAAACCATGTCTACGTGTCCATCCGGTTCGCCGGCGCCCCGGAACCGCCGGACCCTGCAAGTATCTATAGCGGTGGCCAACTCATACTGGTGAAAACCGATGGCACGACGTTTGCCAATGGCGACGGCTGGCGCTGTGTCACCTGTGGGGTGCCCGACGCCAACAAGGTCGGCATCAACAACCCCAACGACAACACCTACCCGGAAGCCTTCCACGACGGCATGCGGGTCAAGATGGGTAGCAACATCCTCGATTGCAGCCCGCACAAGATCACAGATGCCTCCTGCACGTCCCAGAGCACCCATATCTATCCAATCAAATCGCCCTTTATCAATTTCCGTCTCATGCGCGAACTGCGGCTGCATCCAGACGACGTGCACCTCGGCTGGAACCAGTTGTTCCTGACACCGGACATTACCGGCGCCACCCAGTTCGCCGCCTTCGGGCGACTGGAATTCAATCCTGCTCCCGACTTCGGCCCGGTGGGTTACGAACTGCGCAACGTCTCCTTCCTGCTCAGTCCGGAGTTGGGGAAATCAGGCCGGTTCTTCAGCGTAAAATCTCCCGGTGAACTCGTCTTTGAGCCACCCACGGGAGTGATAGGCGAGTTCCGCGGTTTCACGCCTGACGGGAAAAATACGCTCGGTATCGGCACACAGGACTCGTTCAACTACGACATATTCGCCACCAGCCTCGCGACTGGCGAGTCCAGGCGGCTCACGCGGGATCCCGCCTATACCGATCCGGCGGTGGTCTCGCCTGACGGAAAATCCATGGTGATCATGGATGGGCGGGTGACGACGGAAACCGGCTACCCGGGGGCAAACCCCGCTGGCTCGGATGGCAGGCTCTACTTCGCCAGTGCGGGCATCGGCGTGCCTCCGCTCATCGACCTGGCGATCGCGGAGGCCGTGGCCGGCATTTATACGCTCCCATCAAGGGGGTCGTTCCTGCAGCCCTACCTGATCGACCTCGAGAAAACGGTCTCCGTCGACGACCCGGATATTCACGATGGCCAGCAACTCAACGAGGGCGGGGACCCTGCGGCGGGAAGCGGCAGTATCAGTGATCCCCTGTGGCTTGGCGGCGCCGATCCGGCGTGGTCTCCCGACAGTACCGCCGTGGTCTACTACCAGCGGCGGGGGTGCAATCCCGAGCCGGCGGAGTGCCCGCCCTCGACGGAGCCGGGGCAGCGGGATTCGCGCCTGATGATTGCCCGTTTCACGGACCGCGAGCCCACCGAACCCTTGCCGCAGCCAGAACCCGTTCCCGATGAAGTGCCGTGGGGTACGCCATACGAGGCCGGCGACCCACTGCCGCCCATCCGGCAAATCGTCCCGGCGGGAAACTATGTCCTGATGGGGGAGAGCGGTTCGGCCGAGGTGATGGTCACCGAGGGCCCATCCCGCTTCAACCCGGGAGCGACCGAGGTCACCTCTGTGTCTGTCATCTACAGCAACTACAGCGCGGATGGCGTCAATATTATCGATGGCACGGAATCCGGCGAGCGCAGTTCAGGTTCAGGTGGCACCACGCTGACCTGGCACGCTGATCTTACCTTCAGTGGATTGCACGAGGGGAGCCGGAAGACGAGCGAGCCCGGAGGTTTTGTCGTCACCCTGTCGAGTCTTGGTGCCGCGGGTAAATTCTCCGGCACGCTGACAACTACCCTGGATGGGACGACCTTCAACTCGCCCGAGTGAGGCGAAACCGCTGGGCGAAGCGAGGGCGCGGGTCTCGTTCCTGGCTAAAAGCCCGGGTGGGAGGTTTGCCCCGCCCAGGCCAGGTCGCAGAGCCTCACAGGCACGCGGGGTTGGATAGCTGCGAGAATACGATAAAGCTGACGCTCGCCGGCTCAAGTGTGACCTCTCCGGCCGGGAAAGGCTTGCCTTCCAAATCCGGAAGACGGTCATCCTCGAGCAACTTCAGGGTCACGCCGTTGAGTGCGGCGGATTGCGGGCCGTCCCCGGCTTCTTTGAGTGTGTATATCTTACCCGGAGAATCAACGCGGATAGCTTTCGCAGTGTCTCGCGCTATGTTGATAGCAAGCGCGGTGACTGCGCCTGGAATGCTGCGGTGACAGTGCGCATAGGTATTCGCTCCCTCCGTGCCGGGGCCGGGGTCCAGCACGGTGGTACCCATCAGATTGCGCCACAGCCATGCGGCCCAGTAGTCGGGTCGCGGCGCAAAAGAGTGCTCATCCAGAAGGGCATAGTCACTCGCTGCGAGCGTGTTGTGGGCAAATACCTTAACGCCCTGCCGAGCAGACCTGGCCAGTTGATCGAGGAAGCGGAAGACATCGTCAAAGGTGCTGGCCCAGGGGTTGCCGCCACAAGCGGTTTCCCCGCTCTCGGTGATCCACAGTGGCGCTGCTGGCGCATAGCGGTCGCGCAGCGCTGTAGCCGAGCGAATACCATCATCAATTCCCGCCAACCAGTCTGGATCGTAGGCGTCGGAGGGCTGGCTGCCCAGCAAGGGAATATGGCAGCGTTGGGAAGAAGCGCCGTAGTAATGAAATGAGAATACATCAGGCTGAGGGGAGTCTTCCGCCAGTAGCTGATCGGGCTTTAAGGTGTCACCACCAAACAGGTAGGCCATGGTGCGCATCGGCTCGCCCATTTCAACCTGGCCCGGAGCCAGCACTTTTGTCTGCGGGGAGCGCGTTTTCAGCCAGTGATAAAAAACAGCATAGTCCCGGCGGTAGTCGGCGGCTGTGTAGTTCTCCGGAGGTTGGGTGAGGCCTATCATATTGGCTTCATTGGTAAACTCGGCGCCAGCAATCCGGGCTCCCAGGCTTTCGGTATAGCTTATCAACTGCTCGGCGTTATCTGGCCGCCACATGCCACTGTCGTCCCTGGTTCCGGGACTCGTCGCCATTGAAGTGAGAATTTTCGCATCGACCGCGCGGGAAAAATCCACGGTGTGGCGCCATTGTGCGCGTGTCAGTACGGCGTCAAATCCCGGCGGTGGTTCGGCGGGTGGCTGGTCAGAGTTGGCGAAATAGGTGGCGTTGGCCCAGGTACCGCTCACACGTACGTAAGCGGGCGCCAGCGCAGCGGCCATTTTGATCAGCCTGGCATTCGTCAAAGCCATGGGCGATCGATATTCGTAGCGATCGTCACCGCTTGCGGGTTTGTCGTCTATGTAGGGAGCCCAGAATCGTCCGCCGGTCACTTCGACCATTTCAATGTTATATGAAAGAAATCGTTCGCTGATGGTGCCGGTCGCCTGCATCGTTTCAGGACTGAGTGACAGAATATCCGTCGAGACCCTATCGTCAGTACCGCATCCGGCCAGTGCGCTGATCAGTATCGGGAGCACGGCGAGGGATTTTGTATGCATGTCGGGCGGCTTCGTATGAATTTGTTCTATCGGTTCGACTGAAACGGCGGCTTACCCGCCCGGCAGGATGATAACGATTACAGCCTGTAGCATTGCATGTTACACCAGCCGGCAGGCTGGAACAAAAGCGATCAGTCGTTCCCCGAGTGCTGATCGATTATCCGGGCAATGCGCCCGCAGGATTGTTTCGTGGCGTATGGCAGAATTAGCGACATCGAGCCGCGGATGAGTTCGCTCTCGAAGCTGTCGCTGGTGATAAAGCCCCTGGACCAGAGAATGGCCGTTCCCCAGGTAAGCGAAACGAGCGTCCTTGAAAAAAATTCCAGATCGACGCTCCGCTTCAATTCTTTCATTTCCAGCATTTCGGTCAGCGATGTCTTCCTGGCTTCGATTGCATTGGCAAGGAATACCTCATTTGCCGGAGTGTCCTTGTCGGCGCGCAAGAACACTTTTGCCACAGCCATCCCTGTGTCAGGGTCCTTCACGAAGAAACTGGAAATCGATTCCAGTCGGTGGAGAAAGCGCTCGAGGCCGGGTTGGTATTTGTCCTCCTGTATGCCGAGATTGCGTATGTCTTCCCTGATTGCGTAGAGGATCAGGTACTCTTTGCTCTGGTAGATTTCGTAGAGCGTGCTCGGGGAAACGTTCGCTTGTTCAGCGACCTTACGCATGCTCACACCCTCGTACCCATCTTCAGCAAGCTGTGTCCGAACGGATTCCAGGATAGACGCACGCCGCGCTTGTTGCCGTGGTGTCAGTGATTTCGTGTTGTCTTTCAAGCATTCCTCCGTGCGTAACAGATTGCGTAGGTTGCCAGCCAGTTTGCCTGTTCGTGTGAGCGTTCCGGACAGGGAAATTCAGCGAATTGCAGTGTAAACCCGATAAACAGGCTTCACCAGTAGCGCATCTGGCAGGCCTGTCGGGGAGTTGTTTCGACCTGTATTGTAAAATAAATCATAACATGTTACGAATATGGCGGCCGCCTGGCATCATCCGGGTCGAACCGGACTCGCACAGGCCTAATGGAAAAATTCACCGGGAGCAGAACGATGTCTTTGACAAGCTTTGTGCCAACGCCTGAACTGGAGAGTTACCGCGAACTATTCGCCGAGCACTTTAAATTTAACCGTCGCGATGACGGGGTATTGACCATGAGGCTTCATACACAGGATGGGCCCTATCAATTGAGTGTGGAAAGCCACCGCGCGATTGGCCAGGCCCTCAAGGTGGTGGCGTCCGACCCGGTCAACGAACTGATGATTTTCACCGGGACTGGGGAGTCCTTCCTGGCGGGGATTGACCCGGACGGTTTTGCGCTCGAGGAAAAGGACCTGGAGTACTGGGCATACGAATACGCGTACAAAGACGGCCGGATTAACGTCAGTTCGCTGGTCAACGACTTCGAAATTCCCACCATCGGGGTCCTCAATGGTCCGGGCGCCCATACAGAGATGGTGCTGATGTGCGACATCACGATCTGCAGTGAGGACGCCGTCATATGGGACCCGCACTTTGCCATCGGCTCTGTTCCGGGTGACGGTATACATAGCTGTTTTATCGAGCTCCTGGGTGTCAAACGCGCGGCCTATGCGCTGCTGACCAGTGAGGTGATCGATGCGCAAAAGGCGCTCGACTATGGGATGGTCAACGAGGTCGTACCACGGGATGCGCTCATGGATCGCGCCTACGAGATCGCGGATCTGATAATGAAGCAGAAGCGGGTAGTGCGCAGGCTCTCGTCCCAGGTCGTGCGCCGGCCGTGGAAAAAGCGTGTCTCGGATGACCTCGATGCGGGGTTTGGCACGCAGATGTTCGGCCATCTTGCGAAAAAAGACTTTGTTCACTCCAGCACCCGGGTCAGCGATGTGGCCGAATCATTCGGTGTGGATGTTGGGGATTGATCGCCTCCCGGGGCGCTGCAGCTGTCCCGCAGATTGTGTCCGCAGCCCATCCGGGCCCGATGAGGTGGCTTTAAATCATAACGTGTTGCGAATATAATCATAACGAGTTACGATTAATGAACTGCACTGCCACCCATAACAATAAACAGGTAACGCTATGACACATAAAACTGCTGCGGCGTCGTTGCTATTACTTCCAATAGCTGTCTGTGTTGCGACTGTTGGTGAAGCGGAGACCATGTACCTCGAGGAAGTTATCGTTACCGCTCAATTGAGGTCGCAGTCCGTTCAGGACGTACCGATCTCCATGTCAGCCATAAGCGGCGAGATGATGGAGTCACGACAACTCTTCAAGTTCGAAAATCTTGCCCCGGACCTGCCCAACGTGGAGTTCATTTCGAGCCCGGGCCTGGATAAGGCCCTGGGCATTCGCGGCCTGTTTACGGCGACCGGAAATCCCGCCTTCGAGCAGTCGGTGGGCGTGTTTTCCGATGGCGTGTACATGTCCCGGGGCCGGTTGTACAACCTGTCGTTCATCGATGTGGAGCGAATCGAAGTCCTGCGCGGCCCGCAGGGCGTGCTCAATGGCAAGAACTCGATCGCAGGAGCGATAAATATTCACTCGAGAAACCCTACCGCCGAGTTCGAGGCGGGGGTGGATGTCAGTTACGAGTTTGAAAATGAAGGCTATTCGGGCCTGGCTTTTGTGTCCGGCCCCATGACCGACCGATTGTCCGGCCGCGCTGTGGTGAAGTACCAACAGACCGGGGGCTATCTCGACTTCCCGCGCACCGGGCGGGAAAACCAGAACGAATCGGAGTACCTGAATTTCAAGGGAAGCCTGTTGTATGAGCCGACAGAGGCCATGTCCCTGCTGTTGCGCTATGACTACGAGGATGCCAAACAACTGGGTACCGAATTCGGGCCCTATCTGTTCCAGAAGGGCGTAGCGGACGAATTGCGGGCTCAATACCTGGCGGATGATCCGGACTTTGATTTCATCTCCAACGATGTCGTGTCAAATGGCAAGCTGTTGACCGTGGATAGTGACGGGAACGTCTCCGTCAGCAACAAGCGGCCCGAAGCGGGAACTGAAATCGATGTATTGTCGGCCAATTTCGACTGGGCCTTCGATGACGGCGGTGAGTTTACCAGCATCACAAGTTACCTGACCTACTCCAGCTACGGGCTGCTGACGCAAGCCTTCCGCCCGGTCGACTTTGTCGTGTTTGGCGATAACGATGAGGACGAAGGATTCGACCAGTTTACCCAGGAGTTCCGCTACGTCTCTCCGGGTGGAGAGACCCTGGACTATTTGTTCGGTATCTATTTCCTGTCGTCCGAACTCGATATCGGCAAGAACGATTCGGTGGTGAGCGCTGGCGAGCTGGCGGGGCTCGATATGTTCAATTTCCTCCCGATTGACGATTTTTCGCAGGACACAATGGCGGTGTCCGTGTTCGGGCAGGGTACCTGGAATATCACCGACCGCTTTCGCGCCTCGCTGGGTCTTCGCTACACCCAGGAGAACAAAAAGGCAGACGGTTCCATGACCCTGCTCTCTACCGACCGTTCGCACGTGGTCGGCGGGCAACCGCCGGGCAGTCCGGGGTTCAACCCGATTGCCGACCTGTTCGCCAACAACTGGAACAACAGCGCCAGGCGTAACGAGGAAAGCCTGGATCCCTCGCTGGTCGTGCAGTGGGATGTGACGGATTCCGGAATGTTGTATGCAAGCTGGACAGAGGCTACCAAGGCCGGCGGTTTCAACGCGGGGGATCTCGAAGGGATCAGTTTCGAATACGAGGAGGAAGAGGCTACCAGCTACGAGGTGGGCGCGAAGCTGTCGTTCCTCGACGATCAACTGCGATGGAACCTGGCGATATTCAGCACGGACTTCAAGAATTTGCAGGTCAGCGCCTGGGACGCCACAGCCAATACCTTCGTTACCAACAATGCGGCCGAGGCGACGATAGAGGGATTTGAATCGGATCTCGCCTACGCCATATCAGCTAACTGGCGCATTGGGGGAGCGGTCGGGTACCTGGACGCGACCTACGATGATTACCCGGGAGCCAGCTGCTCGGTGGGTGAAAGCCGGGAGGCGGATTGCGATGCTGACAATACCCGCAATGCCGCCGGAGACGAACTCAGGCAAGCGCCGGAGTGGACTGCGAATACTTATGTGGAGTTTGTGCACAGCCTTTCGGATAGCCTGAGTTTTGGCTTCAGGCTGACTGCCAATTATTCGGATTCCTACTTCATGTCGGTCACCAACGATCCCTACCTGCGCCTGGACTCGTACACCAGGACAGATGCACTGGTCTGGCTGGGCTCGAAGACGGACACCTGGAAGTTGTCGCTGCTCGGCAAGAACCTGACAGACGAGACCGTGCCCTTTTTCGCCAACAGCACGCCCCTGGTCGATGAAGCCTATTTCGCATCCGTACAGCCGGGACGTGAGCTTTACCTGGAGTTTTCTTACCGGATGTAAGGCGCGTCAGGGAGGGCGCACTTGATTTTACGTGTTCAGCCACGCTGGCAGGTTTACCAATACAGTATTTCTTCGGAGTCATCTAATGAAAGTTGCGTTTCTGGGTTTGGGTAACATGGGGTCGGGAATGGCCGGGAAAATTCTCGATGCAGGTCTCGATCTGGTGGTCTGGAATCGGACCGTTGCCAAGGCGGATAGTCTGGCGGCCCGCGGAGCGTCTGTTGCCAACTCGGTTAAAGAGGCTGTACGCGATGCGGATGTGGTCGTGAGCAGCCTGATGGACGACGAATCGATCCTGGCGACAGCCCGTGGCGAGGATGGGTTTATAGCGAACATGAAGGCCGGGGCAACCCATGTCTGCGTGACAACCATCTCTCCAGGCCTGGCCGATCAACTCCTGGACATGCATCGGCAAGCCGGGACCGAATACGTGTCCTGCCCGGTGCTGGGACGACCAGATGCGGCCGCGGATGGTTCACTGATTGCGCTGGTCGCCGGCTCCGAGCGCGGGATGGAAAACTCGAGGCCGGTAATAGATGCATTCACCAGCATGGCCTTGCCTGTGGGAAGTACGCCGGCCCACGCTGCGACAATGAAGCTCTGCCTCAACTACGCGGTGATTTCCAGCATCGAACTCATGAGCGAAGTCTACACATGTTGTGAAAAGGCAGGGCTCAACCTGGAAGAAGTCGAGGGCTTCTTCAAGGTCATATACGGCTTCCCCGTGCTGCACATGTACGCAGAAAAAATCCGCCAACGCGAATTTGCGGACGGCGGCTTCCGCATGACCGGCGGCTTGAAGGACGTAAGGCTCATGCTGGATACCGCCGCGAGTTATGACGCCAGTTTTGATATCGGAAAGATTATTGAGGGAAAAATGATAGAAGGGCTTGCTTCCGGTTTTCAGGATCTCGACTGGAGCGCAATCCATGAAGTCACGAGGTCGAGAGCGAATCTCGACCACATCGATCCTTTAACCTGATAGCCACCGCAGACTGTACCTACACCAAGGAGAGAAAAGTGAACGAGATAAAAGGTGGCGAACTTCTGTTGCGATCCCTCGCGATGGAGAAGATTGAACATGTCCACGCAATTACCGATGGAACGTACATGTCGTTCCTCGAGCCACTGGAACGCCTGGGCGCTCAGTTGGGTGTCCGACTGGTGGTACCCCGGCATGAGGCGGCTGCGGCGCACCTGTGTGACGGCTACACGCGGGCAACCGGCAGACCGGCAGTCGTGATGGCCTGCGCCGGGCCGGGAGCAGCGAACCTGCTCTCCGGCCTGATTTGCGCCGAGGCAGAAGGCAGTCCGGTTGTGGCGATCACTACGACGCGGCGCAGCGATATCGGCGATGGCTATGCGCATCAGGCCGCGATGCAGGTCGGGGATCAACTCGGCTACTTCAAGCCCGCGGTGAAATGGAACGGCAAGGTCGACCACTGGAAGCGGATTCCGGACATGGTGAGGCACGCCTTTCGGGTGGCCCTGAGCGGCCGGCCGGGACCTGTGCACCTGCTGATTCCGCAGGATGTCCTCGACGGGTACGGGGACCTCGACTCTGTCGAGTTGGTTGAACCCGAACGCTATCGCACGACAGCGATGTTCAGGCAGACGGCGACGCCGGATTGCATCGGGCAGGCCGCCAGGCTCCTGGTGGAGGCCAACCTCGTTTCCATTCGCGTCGGTAATGGCTGCGAGCGCGCAGAGGCGGGGGCCGAGGTGCGTGAACTGGCAGAGTACCTGGGGATGCCGATCAACAAGACTGCACGCGGTGCTGCGGTTGTACCCTGTTGCCATCCGCTGGCGGTGCACACACTCTCGCCCGCGGCATTCCTGGCCAATACGGAGGCCGATGTCCTGCTGGTTGTCGGCACTCGTATGGGTGAGTTGAGTGGCTTTGGCAAACCCCCGCTCTGGGCGGACTCCTCCAGCTCGAAGACCATCCAGATTGATGCCGAGCCCAATAATATCGGCCTGAACCGGCCGGTTGACGTGGGACTTGTAGGCGATGCCAAGGTCGTGCTCCGGCAACTCATAGATGCAATCAAGGCGTTGACGGGGCCGCGAGCGCCGCACGAGAAAATCGCGGGATACAAAGCGCTGGAGTCGGACTGGCGCCAGGGCCTCGAGGACGTCGCAGACGCGATGCAGGACCCGATGTGCATCGGGGCGGCAGTAAGGGAATGTAACCGCTACTTTGGCGACGACGCCATCTTTGCACTCGATGGCGGCAATACCAACTGGTGGGGAATCCAGTACGCAAATGCGCGGCGGGAGCGGTCCGTGTTGCAGTCTTCCAATTTCGGTCACCTCGGCACCGGATTGCCCTATGCCCTTGGGGCGAAGCTGGCGTTTCCCGACAGGCCGGTATGCTGCGTCTCGGGGGACAGTGCCTTCTGTTTCAATATCCAGGAGCTGGAAACGGCGGTAAGGGAAGACTTGCCCGTCGTTTGCCTGGTGATGGTCGATGGCGCCTGGGGTATGGAAAAGACGGCCCAGAGGCGGACCTGGGGCCGCGAAGCGCCCTGGTTCAAGGTATTCAACGCCGAGGAACTGCGTTACGACAAGGTCTGCGAGTCTATGGGTGGGCACGGTGAATACGTCACCAGGGCGTCGGAGATACGGCCGGCGCTCGAACGTTCCCTCGCCTCCGGCAAGGTGTCGGTCATCCACTGCGTTATCGATCCGGAGTCCAACGTCTGGCCACCGGGAATCGAAGCCTGGAACGCCCTGCGGGGTGGCAAAGTCGCCGAGTGGCTCTCGGGCGAAGCCTGATGCGTGGGGTACTTTCAAGCCGGTCTGCGCTGCCGGCCGGACCAGGGCGCCCGGAGCGAAGCACGTGACCTTCGGCTTGCGCAACCAGATACGCATCGACGGGGCCTGGTGCGATTCCGTGAGCCGCCGCGATTTCCCGATATGGAATCCGGCTGACCTGAGGGAACAGGTGCACCGCTACCCGCTCGCCAGCGAAAGCGACGCTCTGGCCGCTATCGAGTCGGCGTCCCGGGCACAGGCGGGCTGGCGCAAGGTGCCGGTAGCCGAAAAAAGCAGCATCATGCGTCGTGCGGGCCGGTTGATCGACGAGAACCGTGAGCAGATTGCGCGTTTGATCACGCGCGAGAACGGCAAGCTGCTCCCGGAGTCGCTGGCAGAGATCGACAGCACGATCGCCGAACTCGAGTTCCAGGTGGGCGAGGGGGAAAGGCAGTTTGGCAGGGCGAACCAGTCGCACAAAGGTTCCGCATGGGGTATCACCCGGATGGAGCCTCTTGGCGTGGTCTCTGTCATTATCCCCTGGAATTTTCCTTTCAATGTACCCTTCAGGAAACTTGTCCCCGCCCTGATGGCGGGGAACACAGCCGTCCTCAAACCTGCCAGCCAGACAGCGGGAGTAGGGGAACTGGTAGTGCATATCCTGAGCGAGGCCGGCCTGCCTGCCGAGGTTCTCCAGTTTGTGACGGGTTCCGGAAGCGAGCTCTCGCAGGCGCTGGTGGCGTCGGGGTCCGTGAGGGCGGTGACTTTCACTGGCTCCACCGAAGTGGGGCGAACGATTGCAAGCGCCGCTGCGCCCGGTTTCGTACGTACGCAACTCGAGATGGGCGGCAAGAATCCTGTCGTCGCACTTGTTGATGCGGACCTCGAACTGGTAGCCGATCAGGTCGTGGTGGGGGCCTATTCCTGCGCCGGCCAGTGGTGTACCGCGACCAGTCGCCTGATCGTGGAAGCCGGGATCAGGGAAGCGCTGGTCGGAAAAATACTCGAGCGTGTGCAGAACATCAGCCTGGGCCAGGGCATGGACGCCGCTTCGACCATGGGCCCTGTCTGTGGCGAGGCCCAGCTGAATTCCGTGCTGGGACATATAGCCACCGCGGGGCAACAGGGCGGCCGTTTGTTGCACGGCGGCGGGCATTGCATGGATGGCCCCCTGCAGCACGGCTGTTTTGTTTTCCCGACCGTGTTCGAACTGGACACTGCGGGATTCGACCTGGCAAGAGAGGAGGTCTTCGGGCCTGTTCTGGCAGTGGAAACAGCCAGGGATTACGAGCACGCGTTGGCGCTGGCCAATAATGTTCCCTACGGCCTGTCCTCCTCGGTATTTACGACTGACCTCGACCGGGCGCTCGACTTTGCGCAGCGGACAGAAGCAGGTCTCACCCATGTCAATATGCACTCGGCGTACAAGGAGCCGCAATTCAGCTTTGGCGGCATCAAGGAGTCCGGCTTCGGGCTGCCGGAGGCGGGAAGTACTGGAATCCAGTTTTTCCAGGACGAAAAAACGATCTACCTGAAACGATAGCCCGATCGAGTGAGCGACAGCGCAAAAAGTATCAGTGGAACCAGGTTGGCGGCGTTCGCGTCGCTGGAAATTCCAATGGCGGCCTTCCTGACACCGCTTGTCGTCTATATCCCGGCATTCTATGCCGGCGAGATGGGGCTCGGCCTGGCGACGGTGGGGATCATCTTCGCTCTGGCCAAACTATGGGACATCGTGACCGACCCCGTTGCCGGGGCGATCACCGAGCGTGTCGGGCCGCGACGCGGCAGGTGGCGTTTCTGGCTGGTGGTCTCCTTGCCGCTGATGCTGGTCGGCGTCTACAAGGTGTTCTTCCCGCCCGCGCAAATCGAGTGGACCTACTTTGCCTCATGGATGCTCGTCCTCTATGTCGGATGGACCTTGCTCACGATATCGCATATTTCATGGGGGGTAGAACTGTCCGACGACTACCATGAACGCGCAAGAGTTGCCGCATACCGGCAGTTCGCGGCGCTCATTGGCGGCCTCTTCGTGGTGTTCATTCCCGTGTTCAGCGATCAATTCATGGGCGTCAGCGAATCGGGCAGGATCAACTTTATCGGATTGTTTGTGCTGGTCTCACTGCCGATTCTGATGTTGGCCACAATCTGGTCGACACCCGCGGGGTATTCCCGGACAGACGCCAATCACACCCGCCGCTGGCACGATATGTTTACGATACTCCTGCGAAACCAGGCGCTCAGGGCGCTTCTTGTCGGCAATATGGGCGTTCTGCTGGGTATCGCGGCAATGTCCAGTGTTCTCCTGTTCTACGTCGAGAGCGTCCTCCGCCTTGGCCGGTGGACCACGCTTGCACTGGTGCCCATGCTCTTTTCAGGTCTGTTGTTCCTGCCACTGTTGAAGTACCTGACCGCCAGGATAGGGAAGCACCAGGCATTTCGGCTGGCGCTGATCTTCCAGATTCTGGTACAGCCCCTTTTCCTGTTCATCCCTCCCGACAATCTCTACATTGCAGCGCTCAGTTTCACGGTGCTGGGTGCAATCAACGGCGCGGCGGTATTCCTGCCGCAGGCTATGATCGCGGACGTGAAGGATGTTGATACGGGGGCAGGCGAGGCGCGGACCGGGATTTACGTCGCGTTGCTGCAGTCCACCAGCAAGGTCGCCTCGGCTCTGGCGGTGGCGATGATGTTCCTGGTGTTGCCGACGACAGGATTCGACCCCGCACCCCAGGCGAGCAATGACTCCGAGAGCCTTAAAAGCCTGCGCTATTTGATAGTAGCCTTGCCCGTGGCATGTTTTTCCTTTGCTCTGTGGGGAATGCGGAAATTCAGTCAGTGCTATCGAAGCGCTGTGATGATTGGAGCCTGAAACCATGCCAGTCATAGAAACACGGCGCGAAGACATACGTGCGCTCGAGGGTGTACACCTGTTTCATTTTGCTACTTCAAATTGCTCCCAGCGAGTCCGGTTCACACTGGACGAAAAGGGGATCAGCTGGACCAGTCACCACATTGATCTGCTGCGTTGTGAAAATGCGACTCCGGATTTTATAGAGATCAACCCGAAAGGCGTTGTGCCCGTATTGATTCACGATGGCAAAACAATCATCGAGTCGAACGACATCATCGGTTATGTCGATGAGCACTTTGGCGGCGAAGCGCTGACCCCTGCAGGTGCCATCGACAGGCACTATCTCGAGGACAGCCTTGGGCGTTCTTCCAACTTCCAGTCTGCCTTGAAGGTGCTCACGCATGAATTCCTGTTCAAGCCATTTCGGCGAATGAACGAACGTCAGCTGGACGATTACGCGAAAGGCACGGGGAATCCCGAGCTGGAAAATTTCATGCGCGAATTCTCATCGGGAGAGGGGTTTTCACGTGAGAAAATTGTCTCCGCAGTCGGTGAGGCGGAAGACATTCTGAGTACGCTAGAGACGCGGCTCGAGGCCGAGCCCTGGTTAACCGGCCAAAAATTCGGCCTTGCAGATATTTCCTGGTTGGTAAACCTGCACCGGATGAGCCATATGCACTACCCGTTCTCCGCCTATCCCAGGCTCGACGAGTGGCTGAAGCGTACGCGCGCCAGATCCGCCTTCAGGACGGCGATTACTCGCTTCGAGCCAAAGAGGACAATTGCTGTCTTCAATACGTATACGATTCTGAGGCGGCTAACGCGATCGTCGGTTCGCTCATATATCGCCCCCCGCAACACATGACCGCAGGCGGTTAGTGGCAGGCCTGGCACTCCTGCCGACGCCCTGGCTGTCATATCCAGACCGAGCCGTGTAGCGGTGCAGGACAGTTACCTCCGGTTGCGATCTTGCCCAAAGCGGACGGTTACCCGAGTAGCCGTTACAATCGAGTAGTACTTCAATGCAGCGCGAACCAGGCGGAAGCTGATTACACGACGATGACGGAAATAAAAGTGGACCATGGATCGAAAAGACCGGGAGCGCATGTAGTAAAACGCCAGATTGGCTATCATCCGTGGATAGGCCAATCGATTGACCTCCAGTTTTAACGACAGGATTTTTCGCCGACCCGGCATCACGATATCCCCGATCACGTTTATTGTAGATTATGTCCCACGGGTCATATCATTGACCTCCGGCAGGTGTGCGGTCACAAAAGCTGTACAGGAAATGACAGTTGGAAATCGCCTGTGCCGATCACATCTGCAACAGCCGGCTTGATATGCCGGGTGACCGTGCCTCGCTTCAAGCTCGCTACCTGTGTTAAATGTGACAAGTCCAGCCTGGATGTCAAGAGGCTTGGACCATGTGGTAAACTATTGCAACCGTTTGGTCGTATTCGTATGGCCAGATGAATCCAGCGAGTGCTCGCGGCGGCGAAAATCAAGGCCCGCAGCGATTGCGGTGGAACCATGCCCCGGCGTTTTGCGTCGCTTCGGCATTCGGCAGGGTATCGGATTGGACAGACCCCCGTAGTCCAGTTAACGCCATGGAAAAAGCAGGGTAGGGGATTCACTTTCAGGTAGGGCTCAATGTCAACACGTCCCAAGGCCAAAAAAGCAAAACGTTACGTCGAACGACCGGACGTCCGGCAAAAGTTGCTGGATGCCGCAGAGGCTGTCGTCCGCGAGGAGGGCTACGCTGCGGCGACAGTGCGCCGCGTCTCCAGTCGCGCAGGCATGACGCACCAGGCCGTTTTTTATTACTTCGGTTCCCAGGACGAACTGTTACTCGCGCTGTTGCGACGTTCCAATGAAGCCTACTGTAATCGCCTGGACGAGGCCCTGAATTCCGACCGGCCGCTGAGGGGGCTGTGGGAACTGGTCATCGACGAGAATTCCACCAGGCTTGGCCTGGAGTTCATGGCGCTCGCCAATCACAACGAATCCATCAGGTCCGAGATCGCGAACAACGCGCTGAAGATACGCGAACGCGAGGCCAGTGCCATCAAGAAACACCTCGAGGATCGAGGTATTGCGCCGCGGCTTTCCCCGGAACTGGTCTCGATTCTCACCAATAGCCTGGCCCGGCTGCTGGTCCAGGAAGCAACCCTGGGGATACATGCAGGCCATGAGGAGGCCGAGCGGCTTGTTGACGAGTCCCTGCAGAATTTCGAGTTCCTGGGCGAATCCAATACCGAGGTAGAACCCGTCGTCGCGGCGATGGATTCGGCAGATTAGCCGCCCAGTTCCGATGATCTGGTGTATCCAGCGCTCACTCCCACGTCCGGTGCTCTCCTGAATCCGGCTCCCGGGCTGTGCTTGCCCGAACAACTCATAGCGTAGGTTCAAGTGCAGGCGGGAGCGTCCTGTTCCGTATCGTCACGCGCCACGAAATATACCATATGGTCTAAAAAGTATACCGTAAGGATTGACTGGTCGATCCGTTGGCTATACAGTGCGGACCACTAATTTGCGGAGCGTGCGTTCCCACGTCCCGCCTTCAGTGGAGTGAGAGCAATCGCGATGACGGATTTGAGCCAAGTGGACTTTTTCCAGGCCCTGGACCTGGTGGAAGACCCCTATCCCTACTTTGAATACCTGCGTGAGCAGGGCCCGGTCGTCTACCTGCCCAAACACAATGTGATGGCGGTGACCGGCTACGACGAGGGCGTCGCAGTACTGCGCGATCACGATACCTTCTCCTCGATCAATTCGGCGACCGGCCCCTTGCCGCCGCTACCCTTCGAGCCTGAAGGCGACGACATCACCGAACAGATTGCGAAGTACCGCAGCGAAATGTCCTTTGGTTCCATGCTGGTGACGCAGGATCCGCCGGAGCATACCCGTTCACGCTCATTGCTGGTCGGCCTGCTGACCCCCAAGCGGCTGAAGGATACCGAGGCATTCATCGCCAGCTCGGTTGAAGCGCTGATCGACCAAGTCATCGACCGCGGCCAGTTCGAGGCAGTCTCGGAATTCGCCCATCCACTGGCCACGGTGACCATTGCCGACATCCTCGGCGTCCCCCAGGAAGACCACGCAAAATTCCTGCCGTTGTTCGGCCCCCTGCCGGGCCAGATCGGCGGCGATGAGCCGTTGGAAAACAATCCGATGGTCGAAGTCGGCATGCATTTCTTCAATTACATACAGGATCGCCGCGAGAACCCGCGCGAGGACATGATGACCCAGCTCGCACAGGCGAGATACCGGGATGGCGAGTTGCCCGACCTCGTTGACATCGTCAGCCATGCCGCGGTGATCTTCGGCGCCGGCCAGGACACCACGGTCCGCCTGATCGCCGCATTGATGAAGACACTGGCGGAGAAGCCCGAACTGCAGGCGCAGGTGCGGGAGGATCGCAGCCTGATTCCCGCGGTGGTTGAAGAGGTGCTGCGCCTGGACGGCCCGACCAAGACGCACTTCCGGCTGGCAAAACGACACGCCAAAGTGGGCGACCTGGATGTTGCTCCGGGAACCGTCATCATGCTGGTGCAGAGCGCCATGCGCCGGGATCCGCGGATGTTCGAGTCGCCCAACGAATTTCGCCTCGACCGGCCCAACCTGCAAACCCAGCTGGCCTTCGGCAAGGGAATTCACACCTGCATCGGTGCCGCCCTTGCCAGGGCTGAAGCAAGGATTGCCGCGGAGCATTTCCTCGATCGTACGTCTGACCTGCGAATCAACGAGGCCAGGCACGGGGCGGTGGGAAACCGGCACTACGAATACGAGGCGAATTACACCCAGCGTGCCCTCTGCAAAGTGCATCTCGAATTCACCAGGAAATAATCTAACCGGGTACTACCCACAATAACGAGGAATACGCCCATGGGAATCCTGGACGCAAAAGTCATTCTGGTGGCCGGAGCCGGTGGCATAGGTACTGGTCTTGCCAAACGGTACGCGGCCGAAGGCGCCCGCGTTGTACTGGGCGACATCAATACGCAATCCGCAGAAGCCGCAGTGGCGGACATCAGGGAATCGGGCGGCGAGGCAGTCGCCATTCACCTGGACGGGGCGGACGAGGCATCGGCGAACGCAGCAGTGGCCACCTGCATTGAAACCTATGGCGGGCTGGACGGCCTGCACGCCAATTTCGCTTTCCTCGGCGACAGCAACCCCGCAGCCGGGATTCTCGAATTGCCGCTTGAAGTGTACGACGAAGTACAACGCATCAACGCGCGCGGGTATTACCTGTGCACCCGCGCCGCATTACCTGCAATGATCGAGCGCGGAGCGGGGTCCATCGTCTACACCAGTTCCGCGGCCGCCAACGCGGCCAGTCCCGCGCAGGTGGCGTATTCAATGAGCAAGGCCGCTGGCCAGGCGCTCATGCGTCACGTGGCAAAACGCTATGGCCAGGCGGGAATACGTGCGAACGCGATTGCCCCCGCATTGACGCTTCATCCTGGCATAGCGGATCTGGTGCCGGTGGAAATGGTCGACTGGGCAAAAGCCGCCGCGGCGATCAAGTCGCGCGTGGGCAACCCGGATGACATCGCAGCCATGGGCGCGCTGCTTCTCTCGGACCAGGGTTCGTATATCACGGGCCAGGTTATCAGCATCGACGGTGGGACCACCATGCGGTCCTGAGCCGCAGTGACAGTATCAAAATCGAGGAAAGGTAGATGGTAGCTAAAGTATTCGAAGAAATCGCAGTAGCAGCCCAGCGTTACACTGGCAACGCACGCACTGCAATTGAGTATGGCCTGTTCCAGAAGCGACTGATGGATCGTTCCAAGGAGGCCGATGACTACTCCCCGGACGAATGGCTCGGTCTCAAGGAATTCGTCACCGACGATTTCGAGCGTGTGGGGAACTTCAAGGAAGTCATGACATTCGCTGACATGGTCGGTTTTCTCCAGGCCTGGGCTCCTTCCCAGCACTGGGAGGGCTCGTTCAAGCGGGTCACGGAATTCGACAATGTCGTGTTCCTGGAACTCGAGGAGCGCGTGAACGTGGGTGAGGCGCAGCAGGCAGTCAACTCTGTTTCCGTTTATGAATTCGACGAGTCCGGCAAGATCCGGCACCTCGACGTGTACCTGCAAGCCGCGCCTGGCGAGGCGGTAAAAGGCGAGGCCTACGACAGCTAGCCGGACTCTCCGGAACTGCTCAGCAAACACTTGAAAAGAACGGGATGTAATCGTGGACAAATTTCTGGAAGGAAAGACCGCACTGGTGACCGGGGCGTCCCGGGGTCTGGGGCGTGCGGTGGCAGAAGACCTGGCGGCGCTCGGTGCAGTTGTCGCCATCAACTATGCGAGCAATGACGCTGCAGCCGAGGAAACGCTGGCGGCCATAGAGGCAAAGGGTGGCAAGGCTTTCCTGATCAAGGGCGCGCAGGGCAGCTACGCCGCTGCGGAGGCCCTGGTCGAGGCGCTCGATGAAGGCCTTACCGAGCGCACAGGCAGCAATGGCCTGGATATCCTGGTGAACAACGCGGGTGGCTCGCCGCAGGCGACCATCGAGAACACCACGGAGGAACTCTTCAACAAGGTCATCGGCGATAACCTGAGCGGGCCGCTTTACCTGACCAAGCTGCTGAAGCCGCGCCTGCGTTCGGGCGGCCGGGTAATCTTCACCAGTTCGCTGGGAGCACGCACGGCCCTGCCGGACTATGCTGTTTACGCCATCAGCAAATCGGCGGTAGAAAAGCTGACCGTGATCCTCGCCAAGGATTTCGGACCGAGCAATATCACCGTCAACTGCGTTTCTCCCGGTCTTATCGCATCGGATGCCAATGCGGATATCCGCGCCAACGAAGAGATAAGAACCTACCTGGAGCAGACCACGCCATTGCGCAGGCTCGGCGTTCCTTCGGACCTTTCCGGTGTCGTCGTATCGCTGGTATCCGACAGGATGGGGTACGTGACCGGGCAGGTAATCGAGGTTACCGGCGGCATGTCCCTGTAACCCTGTCCTGTATCGACGCGGATTCCAACTTTGAGGTATGGGTTGGAACCGGGTTATCAAGGCAGAAGATACCTTCAGGATCTATGTGGAGGTCGCGAAACTCATTCCCGCCTGGGCGCGCTTGCGCCATCCCCCGCGTGTATAGAGTAGCCATGTCAACCAGGCCGAGGTGATCGAGCCGACAGGGAAGGACCACCACAGCGCGTCACCCTGCATGGACGGGTAAAACGCGAAGTAGAAGCCGAGGCGGACCGGGTACAGCGCCACCAGCTGGATAAGCAGCGGCAGCAGCACGACGCCATAGGCGCGCAGGGTTCCCGACAAGACCATCATCACGCCCGTGATCACGTAGGACCACGTCACCAGGTACTGGATGTGCTGTGCTACCGGTAACGCCGGGCTGTCTCCGCCGAGGAAAATCGCCAGTAGCGGACGCGATGCCATGACAATCAGGCCGGCGAGCAGGCCGGTCATCACCAGGTTGGCCAGCATACCGACGCGCGTGATGGCGTACACGCGGCCGTGCAGGCTGGCGCCCATGCTCTGGGCCACCATCGCGCTGACGGCGGAACTGATCGCGAAGGCGGGCATCTGCAGGAAACTCCAGAGCTGCACGGAAGCGCCGTAGGCGGCTGTGGCATTGAGGCCCTCGCGATTGACCAGGCCTATCGCAACGATCTGTGACGACGACACCAGTAGCATCTGGGTACCCATGGGTACCCCCTTGCCGACGATATAGGCGAGATCGTCCCGGCGAGGGATGAGGTAAGCGAGTTCCGGCCCGCGCAGGCGCAATGGCAGGTCGCGGCCGTATAGCCGGTAGATGATGTACAGGACCCCGCCGAGGTTGGCCAGCGCCGACGCGATCGCCGAGCCGGCGATACCCAGGGCGGGCAGCGGCCCGAACCCGAGAATCAGCAGCGGGTTGAGGACGATGTCCAGCGCGACAGTGAGAATCATCGAATGCAGCGGTGTTTTCGAGTCGCCGGTACCGCGCAGGCCCATGCCGAGCATCATCGACAGCGTGCCAAGGGTGAAGGTCGCGAACACCACCCTCAGGTAGGCTTCCGCCTGGGCCAGGCTGGCCTCGGGCGTGGCCAGCAGGCGCAACAGCCCCGGTGAGAGGTACCACCCGCCCAGCCCCACCAGCGCCGCGAAGACCATGCAGAAGCCGACACCGCTGCCGAAGGCGCGGCGCGCAGCCGCGACATCGCGCGCGCCGAAATACTGGCCCACGCGGATCGCGGTGGCGTTGCCCAGGCCGAATATGCCGGCAAACAGCAGGAACATCACGACGTTGGCGTTGGCGGTCGCCGCCAGCGCGCTCTCGCCGATCAGGCGGCCGACCCAGACCGCATTGATCGAGCCGTTCAGGGTCTGGATCACATTGCCTATCAGCATGGGGATGGAGAAGCCGACCAGGGTGCGCAGGATCGGCCCCTGGGTCAGGTCGCCACGCCGCGCGGCTTCTTTCGGGGCTGGCCCGGTCTCCGGGTTATCACTCACGGCTGGGCGCCGCGGCGCTGGACCAGCCTTTCATCGCGGCGCCCGCCTGGTTTTAACCGGCGCGCCATCGCCGATTTCGTCCCTTCGAACATCGCGCAGCATGCGCGCGGCGAGCCTGAACTCGTCCACGCTGTAGCCCGCGAGGTTGCGTTTGAGGATGCGCGTCATCTCGCTGCGAATATGCTGGCAGGCGGAAGCGCCTTTCCTGGTCAGGGAAAGCTCCGTACGACGACCATCGGTTTTACTCGCCTTCGAAACGACAAGCCCCGCCTCGGTAAGGCGTTTCAGCTCGACTGCAATCAGCGGGCGGCTGGTCTTGAGGACGACGGCCAGGTCCATCGGCAGGCAGGTGCCCACTGAAATCAACTGCAGGATGAAGGCGCCGCGTGGGCCGAGATCGTATTGCGCTGTCACCCCCCTGGTTGCGTTCTTGACCGGCCTGGCTGCAAAGGCCAGGCCCTCGATCAGCGCACTGATATCCTCCCACTCGAGGTCTGCGACGCGCCGGGGTTCCTTGATGTTGCTGGCATTTGTCATTCGGACCTCGCGATCACGGGATTGCCGGTGAGAAACAGGGGGTATGCACCGAGCCTTGGGCGCCCTGCAGTCTGCGGGCGCCGATGATGTTCAATAGGGTGAATACCTTCACGAATATTAATTAAATCTTTTAATCAGTCAATATATAGTTAAAATGTTTTATTATATTTTCCGGCGAAGATAATCAGTGTAAATTCAGTTTCATTTCAGCATACAGGTTTTTACTACGCCGATAATTTATAACGATTTGGCCAGCGAGGTCGCGATACCGTGTCAGTAGCAGTCATTTATAAACCAGGGAATACGGCCCTGCCGGTGCTGCACGGATGAGGCTTGGCTTACGCGCAGTGGCGCCGGTGTCTGGCGTGATCCTGTTACTGGTCGGCTGCTGGCTGGCCCTGGGCTTTACTGCAGCCAAGCACGCCCGGACAGCGCCCGATTTCGCTGCGCTCGATAGCTCAGTGGAGCAGGGCAGCTACCTCGCCCGGGCGGGCAACTGCGCCACCTGCCACACCGCTGAAGGCGGGCAGCCCTATGCCGGCGGGGTGGCATTCCACACTCCCTTCGGCACGCTGTTCTCCACCAATATCACGCCGGACGAGATCACCGGCATCGGCACCTGGAGCTTCGCGGATTTCTATGCCGCCATGAAGCACGGGGTGCGACCCGACGGTACGCACCTGTACCCGGCATTTCCCTACACCGATTTTGCGAAGATGAGCGACGACGACATCGGCTCGCTCTACGCCTGGATGCAGGCCCTGCCGGCAGTGCGCCAGGAAGCCCCCGCCAACCAGCTGGACTTTCCCTACAACCAGCGCAGGCTGCTCGCTGGCTGGAACCTCCTGTTCCACGACGCCAGCGGGGTCCCGGAGGATCCGGCAAAATCCGCCGAGTGGAATCGCGGCGCCTACCTTGTCGAGGGGCCGGGCCATTGCGGCGCCTGCCATACACCGCGCAACGCGCTGGGGGCCGAGCGCGCCTCGCTCGCGCTCACAGGGGGGAGCTACCAGGACAAAATCCGCTTCGGCTACTACCGGCAGTGGTCCGGGGTGAACCTGACACCGGACAAGTCGGGGCTCGCCGCCTGGAGCGTCGATGATATCGTCAGCTACCTGCGCGATGGCGTCAGCGGCAACGCCGTGGTGCACGGCCCGATGCGCGACGTCGTGTTCAATTCCACCAGCCATCTCAGCGATGACGACCTGCGTGCCATCGCGACTTACCTCAAGGACATCCCCGCCAACGCCCAGCCGCCGGGGCCGGTGCCGAGCGAGGCAACACTGGCCAGGGGCGAAACCGTTTACACGGTGCATTGCGGCTCCTGCCACCTGCCCACCGGCAAGGGCGATGCCGGCCTCGGAGTCCCGCTGGTCGGCAGCCCCATCGTGCAGGCCCCTGACCCGTCGTCACTGATCAATGTGATTCTTTACGGCCCCCACCTGCCGCCGCACCTGGTCGTGGATCGCAGCCGCATGAAGATGTTCGGCAAGCGGCTGTCATCGGCGGACATTGCCAGCGTCGCCAGTTATGTCCGCAGCGAATTCGGCCATGGGGCCGGCGCGGTAAGCGCGGCTCAAGTCGAAGTGCAGCGATAGGGCGGGGTGCGAGTGCTGAATGAATAACCGGAAACCTGACAACATGAGATTTTGCGAAAGTAGCCTGCGAACCTCCCTTGCCGCGCTGTCGTTGCTGCTGGCCGTGCCTGGCGCCGCCGCCCAGGCCAACGTGCCCTGGGTGCGCGACGGCGAGGCCGCTTTTGTTGTTTCCCATATCGCCTACGCGCTCGGTCCGGAGGCGGCGGACAGCGGCACCTGCCCACAGGGCATGACGCGCAACCTGCAGGAGATTGCCGCGATGACCACCGAGGGCAGGCAGCGTGCGGGTGAGTCGGACGCGGATTACGCGGATCGCCTGAAAGCGGCAGCGAAAGTGCTGGGTACCGGCCCCGGGGGCGAGGACCTGTGCATGAATCCGGAGGCGGGCAAACCCGACCCTTACTTCCGTACGGTGCAACGCTCGGATGTCCGCGTCGACGGCATCGACCTCGACGGCGAGGCATCGACTGACGATTTCCTCGGAGAAGATGGCTCCGCTGGCATCGACAACCAGTGGTACCGTGTGGTCGGCTGCAGCCGCTCTTACCAGCCGGCGGGGCAGTCCAACAGCTTCAACATCTCGATGCTGACAGGTTCCTGGGGCATCCTGGTCAGGCTTCGCGGCGTCGACGATATCCGCAACGATGAACACGTCGATGTCGACTTTTACGCCAACGCCGATCCAATCCGGTTGAGCCCCGCCCGCGAGCCGCTCGCCTACGCCAGTTACTCGCCGCACAGCGAGCCGCGCTACCGGGCCAGCACCACCGGCTCGATCCACGACGGCGTGCTGACCACCGTGCCGGTGGACGCCGACTTCCAGAACGAGGTGAACAGCATGTACCTGAACCGGCCGCTGCGTGCCGCGCGGCTCGAGGTCAGTATTTCCGCCGATGGCGAGCTGGACGGCTATCTCGCCGGTTACACACCGGTGGAGGCGATGTACGACATGGCCTACGGCTATCGCAATGGCTGGAAGCTGGGCGGCGAGCTGGCGCCCCTGCGCCTTCGTTCGGGTTCCGCCAACGGCGCGGCCTTCGTGCTCGGCCACACCTGCACCGGCGCCTGGTATGCCCTGCACGACAATGCGGACGCCTTCCCGGACCCCGCGAGCGGAAAGAACACCGCCATATCCACGCAGTACCGCATACAGGCGATACCGGCGTTTATCATCGAGCAGCAGGTCACCCCGAAGTCTCCTGCGCTCGCCGGCGAAGGGAGGGGCGAGTGATGCGCGTGGCCTCCCTGCCGGCACGGATTGCGGCCGCAGCCATTGGTGTCTGCCTCTGTGTGCCCTTGCTGGTAGCACTTGTCGGCTGCGGCGAGCACACAGGCCGGGCAGTCGCCGTCGAACCCGACCCGGTGGGCGGCCCCGCGCTGCTGCGCCGACTCACTGAATCGCAATACCGCGCTACCGTGGCGCAGATCTTCGGGCCGGAGGTGCCCATCGTCGCGCGCTTCGAGCCCGGGCTGCGCACCGACGGCCTGCTCGCGGTCGGCACCAGCGAAGCGGGTCTTTCGGCATTCAGCATCGAACAGTACGACGCCGCCGCCAACGGGGTGGCGGACGCGGTGCTGGGCGGGGAGTGGAGCAAGGACTTTCCGGCCTGCGCTTCCCGGTCGGGTGACGCCTACGATGCCGCCTGCGCGAGCGCGTTCGTCACGAAATACGGCCTGGAGCTGTTCCGGCGCCCGTTGACCGACCAGCAGCTGCAGCGCTACCAGCAGGCCGCGAAAGAGGGCACGGCGAAACTCGGCAGCCTGGAGGAGGGCCTGAAATACGCGCTGGTGGGCATGATGACCGCGCCCCAGTTCCTGCTGCGGATCGAGCGCAGCGAGGACGATCCGGATCACCCCGGCAGGCGGCGCCTGGATGATTACTCCAGCGCTGCGCGCCTGAGTTACTTCCTCACCAACTCCACCCCGGACGCCGAATTGCTGCGCGCGGCTGGCGCCGGCGAGTTGCGCACGTCCGGGGGCCTCGTGCGGCAGGTGGACCGCCTGCTGGCCTCGCCCGGCTACGAACAGGCGGTGCGCGCGTTTTTCCGCGACATGCTGGAATTCGACCTGTTCAACGACCTCGCCAAGGACGGTGAAATCTATCCCGCCTTCAATTCCGAGGTCGCCGAGGACGCGCAGGAGGAAACCCTGCGCGACATCGTCAAGCTGCTGGTGACCGAGGACGGCGACTACCGCGACCTCTTCACCCTGCGGGAGTCGTACATGACGCGGGCGCTGGGTGTGATCTACCGGCAGCCGGTGAGCTCCCGCGATGGCTGGGAGCTGGCGCCGCTGTCCAGCGACGGCGATCGTATCGGTATCCAGGGCCAGATATCCTTCCTCGCCCTGCACGCGCACCCGGGGCGCTCGTCGCCGACACTGCGCGGCAAGGCGATGCGCAATGTGTTCCTCTGCCAGGACGTGCCGGACCCGCCGGCCAACGTCACCTTCGGCATCGAGCAGGACCCCACAAAAAACGGCGGGCTGCTCACCGCCCGCGACCGGCTGGTGGCGCACAACACCGAACCCGCCTGCGCCGGCTGCCACAAGATCATGGACCCGCCGGGCCTGGGCCTCGAGAACTACGATGGGCTGGGCACCTACCGCAGCCTGGAGAACGGCGCGCCCATCGACAGCAGCGGCAATCTCGACGGGGTCGCCTACAGCGACGCCGCCGGGCTGGCGCAGGCCCTGCACGACCACCCGGAAGTGCCCAACTGCCTGGTCTCGCGCGTTTACAGCTTTGCCGTGGGCCGCGATATCGTGTGGAAGGAGCGCAGCTACCTGGATTACCTGATCGCGGATTTCGAGGCTAACGGTTATCGCCTGCCCGAACTGATGCGCACGATCGCGCTCAGCGACAATTTCTTTGCCATCGAGTCGCCTGCGGACGACCCCGAAAACATATCGCAGCTCGCACTGGCGGGCGCACAGGGAGGAAGCTGACATGAGCAGGATTTCCCGCAGAGGTTTTTTACGCGGCACACTGCGCGGCGCGGCGGTCGGCGTGGCGCTGCCGCTTCTGGACTGCCTTCTCGACGACAGCGGCAAGGCCTACGCCGCCACCGGCCAGCGCATCCCGGTGCGCTTCGGCACCTGGGTCTGGGGTTGCGGCTTCATCCCCGAGCTGTGGATTCCCACGGCCACCGGCCGCGACTTCGAGCTGCCGGCACACGTCGCGCCGCTGGAGCCCTACCGCGACAAGCTCGCATTTTTCAGCGGCTTCGACGTCAAGCTCGACGGCGTGCCCAACAAGCCGCACGTCACCGGCTGCCTGGGCCTGCGCACCGGTATCCCGGTGCCGGACTATAACGTCAAGGCGCCCAGCCTGGACGTGCTGATCAGCGACCAGATCGGCAACACCCGCTTCCGTTCGCTGGAGATGTGCTCGGCGGCGATCCAGCGCTCCTATTCCTACCGCGACGCGGGCTCGCCCAATCCCAGCGAGACCTCGCCGCTGGCGCTCTACCAGCGCATCTTCGGCGAGGGCTTCCAGGACCCCAACGCGGCGAGTTTCGAACCGGACCCGCGCTACATGGTGCACGAGAGCGTATTGTCGGCGACCCAGGAGGACCGGCGCGCCCTGATGAAGGAAGTCGGCGCCCAGGACCGCCAGCGGCTGGACGAGTATTTCACCTCGCTGCGCGAACTGGAGAAGAAACTGGCCCTGCAGCTGGAACCGCCGGCACCGGTGGAGAACTTCCAGATGCCGGACGCCCCCAAAGAGGCGCCGGTGGACTCGGAGATGGAACACGTGATGGAAAACCACCGGCTGATGTCACAGCTGCTGGCGCGCGCCCTGCAGTGCAACCAGACCCGGGTATTCAACATGCTGTTCTCCGACACCGCGTCCAACCTGCGCCGCCCGGGCGAGTCTTCGACCCACCACACGCTGACCCACGAGGAGCCGACCGACCCGGAGCTGGGCTACCAGCGCCAGGTGTCCTGGTTCGCCGAGCGCAGCATGCTGGCCTGGCGCGATTTCCTCGATGCCCTGTCCGCCATCCCCGAGGGCGACGGCACCCTGCTCGACAACACCCTGGTGCTGGCCCACTCGGACTGCTCGATCGCCAAGGCGCACGCGGTGGAGGGCATCCCGGTAATGATCGCGGGCAATGCTGGCGGCCGGGTACGCACCGGCTTCCACATGGCCGGCAACGCGGACCCGATCTCGCGCATCGGCCTCACCGTGCAGCAGGCGATGGGCGTGCAGGTGGACCGCTGGGGCACGCTGGGCATGCAGACCAATCGCAGCATCAACGAATTGCTGGCCTGATCCACTGGCGCCCTGAAAATTCGGCGGCCGGCCTCGCCGCGAGCCCGGCGCGCGGGTATCGAGGCGCGGCAACGGGAACTGCTATGCGCATACTGTTGGTGGAAGACGACGCCTATCTCGGCGACTCCGTCAGCCAGGCCATGGGCGCGGAGGGTTATGCCGTGGACTGGCTCAAGGATGGCGCGCTGGCCGCATCCGCCCTGCAGTCAGAGTCTTTCGACGCCGTGGTGCTGGACGTGCGCCTGCCGGGAAAATCCGGCATCCAGGTACTGCACTCCCTGCGCGCCCAGGGCCTGCAAACACCAGTGTTGCTGCTGACCGCCTGCGACGCGCTGGAGGACAAGGTGGCCGGCCTCGACGCCGGCGCCGACGACTACCTGACCAAGCCCTTCGACATGGACGAGCTGTTCGCCCGGGTGCGCTCGCTGATGCGCCGCACCGGCCTCAAGACCCCCGTGTTGCGCGCCGGCGACCTGGAACTGGACCCCGCCTCCCACCGGGTGGTGTTCCGCGGCGAGGACATTGCCGACCTCACCGCCAAGGAGTTCGCCATCCTGGAACTGCTGATCCGCAACCAGGGGCGCTTCGTCACCAAGGCGCGCCTGCTCGAGGGCAGCAGCAGCTGGGGCGAGGAGGTGGAATCCAATACCGTGGAAGTCTACGTCTCCCGCCTGCGCAAACGCATCGGCCACGAGCGCATCGAAACCCTGCGCGGTGTGGGCTACAGGCTGAAATAGTGGCGACCTCGCTGCGCCGTCGGCTGGTGCTCATCCTGCTCGGCCTGTCGCTGGCGACCTGGTTCATCTCGGTAGGCGTGACCTTCGTGCTGGCGCAGCACCTGATCGACCGGCAGATCGATCGGCAGCTGACCAATTACATGGACATGGTGGAGCACACGACGGCGACCATCTTCGGCAATCCCCGCATCAGCGAGTATTTCCTGGAATTGAACCAGGAGGCCGCGTCGCAGGGAGGGATGACCCGGGTTAAGGGCTTCGGCACGCGCGGCCGGGACCAGGCCACCAATATCTGGCTGGAAAGTCGCCGTGTGCTGGTGGGCGAGGAGGCCCCGGCGTTTCCGGAGCCCCGGCGCGAGGGTTTCATCACATGGACCTCGACCCGCACCGGCGAGCCTTCCACCTGGCGCGTGCTGTACCGGCGCGACAACGCGGTGGGCACGTGGCTGGCGGTCGGCCTCGACCGCGCCCACGCGGCCAACCTCGGCGGGATACTGCTGCTGCAGGCCGCGGCGCCGCTGCTGATCCTCCTGCCCCTGACCGTGGCGGTACTCATCTGGGGTGTGCGGCGCGGCCTGCGCCCCCTGAGCCTGCTGGCCGGCAAGATCGAGGCGCGCAAGCCCACACTGCTGGATCCCATCGCGTCGGCCGACGTGCCGGAGGAGATCCAACCCGTGGTCGTCGCGCTCAACGGCCTGCTGGGGCGCCTGCAGCGTGCGCTGGCCAGCGAGGGCCGGTTCACCGCCAACGCGGCCCATGAGCTGCAAACGCCGCTGGCGGCGATAAAGGCGGAAGTCCAGCGCTACCAGCGGCTGGCGTCGGACACGGACACCCAGGACATGCTCGAGCGGATTTCCGTCCGGGTGACCCGTGCCACCAACACCGTCTCCCAACTCCTCACTCTGGCGCGGCTGGACCCCGAGCAGGAATTCCAGCGCGAGCCGGTGGATCTTTACAGCGTTGTCATTGCCGCTGTCGCCGAGGAGGGCGTGACCGCCGCCGGCCGCGCGCTGGATGTGCGTGTGCCCGAGCACAGCGGACTGCAGGTGCAGGGCCAGGCAGCCTGGCTGACCATCCTGGTGCGCAACCTCGTCTCCAATGCGTTCAGGTACTCGCCGGAGGGCGGCCCGGTGGACATTTCCCTGGAACAGCGCCCGGGCTGTATCCGCCTGCGCATCGCCAACGACTGCGAGCCGATTCCCGACGAGTTGCGCCATCGCCTGACCGATCGCTTCTACAGCCTGCCGGGCAACAGCGTGGGCGGCGTGGGGCTGGGCCTGTCGATCGCCGCGCGCATCGCCGAGTTACACGGTGCGCGGCTCTCGCTGGAAAGCTGGCGTGACGGCCGGGGCTTCTTGGTGCAGCTGGATTTCCCGTTGGCCGGGCAGGCGATATCTCGATGACAATATTGCCAAACACGTCGCTAGCCTGCAGGGCGAGAACCGCCTTTGTCTGAAGTGGTCAAGCCGGTAACGCTCACCGGGGGCTATGCTTCCCGCCTATACCTATAAACGATAAGACTGCCCTCAGGATCCCATAGATTAATCCCCTGCCCGAGGAACTGTGGGAACCGCTGCAACGGCGCGGATGCGGTGGGCGGTGTCATCAACTTCATCTCGCTCGACGAGTTCGACGGCCTGCAACTCGACCTGGGTTACGACACCGGCGACGACTACGACGCGACCCGGGCTGCCATTTTGGCCGGTACGAACTGGGACGGCGGTTCGGGCTACATCTCGCTCTCGACTACCGATCGCGACGCGGTGCTGAACGAGGACAGGGACTGGGCCGCCCAGGGCAACTGGAACGAGGACGGCAGCGTGGTGACCCCCAACGGCACCGAGTGCATCATCCCGGTGGGGGCGGTCACCACCTGGTACTGGTACGGTGCGGGCTGGACGGACAACCCGCTGGCACCAGGCGCCGGTGTTACCCCGGTCGGAGACCCATGCGACCGCAACGGCAAGTCGGACCCGTTCGGCATCGCCAATACCGAGGAGGCCAGCCTCAAGGGTATCGATTTCGGCATCCAGTATACCCACGAGACCGGGATCGGCTCTTTTGCCTACAGCCCTCCGGCAACTACCAGAAGGATTTCAGCCTGGCCCAGAGCGGCACCAAGACTGACGAGCTCAAGTACAACCCTGACTTGTACGCCGCGGCCAGCGTGCGCTGGGCGTCGCAATACCAATGCGGCCGTGACCCTGAAGTACACCGACGAGTACGATGCCGATCCCAGTGTCGGCGTCAACCGGTCCAAGGTGGATGATTTCCTCGTCACCTACTTCTTCGTCGGCTATGACTTCACCGATGGCATGGCCGAGGGCCTGTCCCTGCGCTTCAACGTGGACAACGTCTTCGACGAGGACCCGCCGGAGTACCGCTCGCAGCAGAACCTGAACTACTCGGGCTACACGCTGGGACGTGTGTACAAGTTCGGCCTGACCTACCGCATGTAACAGGTCCAGTGAACCAAGGCATTACGGGCCCCTCGTGGGCCCTTTTTTTGCCAGCCGCTTACAGCAGGAATAGGGTTGCGAGGCCGAGGAAGATGAAAAAGCCCATGCTGTCCGTGGTAAAGGTGAGCACCACGGAGGAGCCCATCGCCGGGTCGCGGCCGAGCCGGTAGGCCAGCAGCGGAAACAGCGCGCCCACCAGCGCCGCCACCAGCAGGTTGAGCGTCATTGCCGCCGCCATCACCAGCCCCAGTTGCAGGTCGTGGTAGAACAGTGTCGCCACCAGTCCCAGCAATGTCCCCCACAGCGCGCCGTTGATCAGGCTGATACTGAGTTCCTTGCGCAGCAGGAAGCGCGCGTTTTCGCGCTTGATCTGCTCCAGCGCCAGGCCGCGCACGAACAGGGCGATGGTCTGGTTGCCGGCGTTGCCGCCGATGCTGGCGATGATCGGCATCAGTACCGCCAGCGAAACGAGCTGCTGCAGCGTGCCCTCGAACAGCGCGATAAAGCGCGTGGCGAGAAACGCGGTAAGCAGGTTGGTCGCCAGCCACGGCCAGCGCTCGCGCGCGCCGCGCCAGATCGGGCCGAACAGGTCGGAGTCCTCGGACAGGCCAGCGCTGGCCAGCGCCTGGTCCTCGGCGCGTTCGCGGACGTAGTCCATCACGCACTCCACCGTCAGCCGGCCGATCAGGTGGTAGCGGGCGTCGACCACCGGCAGCGAGATCAGGTCGTAGCGCTCGAAGGCCTGGCTGGCGCGGTTGCCGGATTCGTCCGGCTGGATGTTCATCGCGTCGGTCAGCAGCAGGTCGCGCAGCGGAGTATCGCCCTCGGCCAGCAGCAGGTCGTTGGTGGTGACGGCGCCGGCGTAGCGGCGGTAGTCGTCGTGGACGAATATCTGGTCGGTCTGGTCGGGCAGGGGGCTGCGCTCGCGCAGTGCGCTCACCGCCTCGCTGACGGTGAGGCCCACCGGCAGGGAGATGAAGTCGTGGCTCATCAGCGCGCCGACGCTGCCTTCGGGGTAGACCGCGCTGGTCTCCAGCTGGCGCCGCTCGAGCGCTTCCATCTGCGCTTCCAGCCGGGTGAACACCGTCTCCGGAATGTACTTGCGCAGGTAGTTGAGGTCTTCCGGGTCCAGCTCGTCGAGAATGGCCACCAGGCGCACGTCGCCGGTCTCCGCCACCAGGTCCTCAGCTACCTGGCCGGTGACCTCCACCAGCGCCTGCGCCGCCATCGGGTCGCTGAGGTTGTGCCAGGCACGGTAGCGCGCGGCGCCCGGGAGCATCTCCAGCAACTGGGCGGCGTCCGCGCCTTCCAGCGCGGCGAGGCGGCGGGCCAGTTCCGCGTCCTGCTGCTTGTGCAGCAGCACGCTCTCCACATCCGGCTGCCGGTGGGACTGGCGGGCGTGGATCTCGTCCATCACCTGGAAGCGCTCCAGCGCCTCGAGCACGGGCTTCAGGCGCTTGTCGAGCGCGGCGGGTTCGGTGCCGACCTGGTCGTTCATGTGTGCTTCCCCCGGAGCTGGCCCTGGCGCGGCCCGCGTTGACTCACCCCGGGCCTGCTTTATACTGAAAGTCTACCCGACGGATTTTATTTGTGTCCCGCATTTACGTTCAGTCCCGCTGATCCTCTTCCTGTTGCGCATGAATACCGGCTCTCTCGGGTAGGCCCCGCAGGGGGCATCCATACTTACTGCCGCAGGAACAATGTTATGAGTTTACTGATCGCCGACAAAGTCGTCGCCTCTATCCACTACACGCTCACCGACAGCGATGGCCAGGTGCTGGACAGCTCCGAGGGCGCGCAACCGCTGCAGTACCTGCATGGTGCTGGCAACATCATTCCTGGCCTGGAAAAGGCGCTGGAGGGGCAGGCCGCAGGCGCCTCACTACAGGTTAGCGTCTCCCCGGCTGAGGGCTACGGAGAAGTGCAACCGGGGCTGATCGACGTGGTGCCGATGGCCGCCTTCCAAGGGGTGGACAAGGTAGAACCCGGCATGGCCTTCGAGGCCCGCAGCCCCAGCGGCCAGGCCCAGCGCATCGTGGTCAAGAGCGTGGAGGGCGACCAGGTCACCGTCGACGCCAACCACCCGCTGGCGGGCCAGGAGCTGAACTTCGACGTGCAGGTGGTAGAAGTGCGCGAGGCCAGCGAGGAAGAAATCGCCCACGGCCACGTCCACTGAGGCGCGGCCGCTACACTCCTCAGCTTTCCGTCTTCGGCTCCGGCGCCTGCGCCGGGGCCGCGTACCACTGCTCCCGCGGCACCACCTTGGCCATCTCCGGGTCGGCCTCGTAATTCGGCGACATGATCTGCACCCCGTATTCGTTGAACACGTCCTGGATGTTGGCGTGCAGCGCGCTATACACGCGGGGGATGCCACTGGCGTTGCGGCAATAGGCGTTGAGCTGGTAGATCACGGTGAAATCGCCCATCGCCGTCTGCAGTACGAAGGGTGGCGGTTCACTCTCCAGGCCTTCGGTACGCCCGGCCGCCATCAACAGCATCGCCTCCACCTGGCGCCAGGGCGCGTCGTAGCCGATGCCCACGTCGGTGTGCAGGATGATGCCCTTGTCCTTGCTGAAGGTGCTGTAGTTCACCACCGCCGCGGCAAGGACCTCCGAGTTGGGGATGTTCACATCCTCGTTCTTCAGCGAGCGCAGCTGCGTGCTCAGCGCGCGCACGTTGACCACCTCGCCGACGAACTCGCCGATCTTCACCCGGTCGCCCTCGCGGAACGCGCCGCGGTAGGTGAGGCTGTAGCCGGCGATCATGTTGGCGATGAACGAGGAGGAGCCGATGGAGAACACCACGCCGAGGAAGATACTCACGCCCTTGAAGGCGTCCGAGTCCGAGCCGGGGATATACGGGTAGGCGACCACCAGGGCGAAGGCGATGGCGAGGATGCGCACGATGCGATAGGTGGGCATGGCCCAGTCGCGGTCGAAGTTTTCCAGGTGAATCCAGCCGCGGTGGATGCGCAGGAAAAACGTGTGCAGTGCGCGCAGCAGGAAGCGCACCACGTAGGTCAGCACCACCAGGAAGGCGAGGTCGGGCAGGGCGTCGATGAGGCCGCTGGCCATGCTCTCCAGCGGGTTGAGCACCAGTTTGAAGGCACCGCTGGCGAAGGGGCGCGTCCAAGGGTACAGCCCCAGCGCGGTGTTCAGCCAGGTCAGCGCGATGGCGAACAGGGTGAGTGTGCGCAGGCCGCGCACCAGGCTGCCGACGAAGCCCCAGATCTGCGCCGCGTCGATCACGCGGTGGGAGGCCCGTTCGACCTGCTCGATGCGTTTCTTTACGTTCTGTTCCGTGAGCTTGCTGAACCAGCCGAACAACTTGACGATGGCCCAGGCCAGTCCCGCGGCGACCAGGGTGACCAGCAGCAGCACGCCGGTGGCGGTGAGCAGGCGCGTCGGGCTGCGCGCCTCGCGGTAGCGAGTGATCGCCATCTGGATTCGATCCAGCGTCGCCTCCGCCAGCACGTCGAGGCCAACCTGCTCGATCGCCGCGTCCTCGCGCAACAGGTAGGCGATCCGCTCGTCGCCGATGTAGAGGCCCAGGCGGTCGCCGGATTGCACCACCTTGCCGCTGGCGGGGTCGATGTCCGGGTTGCGCGCCACGGCGAGGATTCTCTGCAGGATTAAATCCGCGCGGGCTTTTGCCGGGATGGCGGAGATGCCGCGCACCCGGAACAGGGTGGCGCCGTCGAGCTTGACCTCGGCAACCAGCAGGCCGTCATCATCGTCGAGTTGTGGGGGTGAGGGTGGAGCCTGTTCGGCATGTTGTGTCGCGTCCGGAGCCGCAACCGCCGGGGTTGCCGCGCCCGTGAAAAACAATGTCGTGAGCAACAGGCAGAGACAGGCGAGCGGGGCAGTGCGCATGGTGCGTTCCGTCAGGTCGATGGCAGCTATTTAACCCGCAAGCGTCCGGCAAAGTCCAGCGTGCTACCGCGCTGCCCGCGCGGGGCGCCCCGGCGGAATCTGGCGTCAGGAATTTTTACAAAGTCCCCGGGTGATCGTGCGCCGCTGCTCGTAATCCCTTGAATTTCCTGCCATGGCACAGCTCTTGCTTCGGTGTTTCAAATCAGACACTGTTTTCCTGGGCCCGCACTCTGGCGGGCTTTTTTTTGCGTTTCGGTTGTAGGAGCCTGCTACGCAGGCGATCGCCTCGGTCCGCGCTCGGGCGTAGCAGGCTCCTACGACGTGAATTACCCCCGGGCTTGGCTATACTTTGCAGCGCCGGCCACCGATGCCGGCCATCCTGTCTGCCCGAGGAGGATTGCATGCTGTCTCCTACCCGTCCCGCCTGGCACCCCGTCTCCCGCTGGCTGCACTGGATCATCGCGCTGCTGATCGCGGCCCAGGCAATACTGGGCTGGATCGGCGCCGACATGGAGCGCTCGCCGGCAAAAATCGATGTGATGGTGGCGCACAAGTCGATGGGCCTGACGCTGTTGCTGCTGGTGCTGTTGCGGCTGGCCTGGCGCCTGACCCATCCCGCACCGCCGCCGCCCTTCGGCAGCAAGACCTGGGAGATTCGCCTGGCGCAGCTGACCCACGCTGCCATCTACCTGGTCATCATCGCCTTGCCGCTGTCCGGCTGGCTGTCGGCGGATACCGCGGTGGCGCCGTGGAAGTTCTGGTGGATCATCCCGCTGCCGTCCTTTTTCGCGCCCGACAAGGGCCTTCACGAATTCGGCGAGGAACTGCACGAGGTGCTGGTGAGCGTGCTGATCGCGCTACTGGTGCTGCATGTCGCAGCGGCCCTCTATCACCACTTCGGCAAGCGCGACGACGTGCTGTTGCGGATGCTGGGGCGCAGCCGGTGAGCGCCCGGGCAGCGCTGCTGTTCGCCGTCCTCGTCCTGTCGGTATCACCGGCGCAGGCGCAACCCACCGCCTGCTGGCAGTCCGTCCCCGGGGCGGGGGAACTGCGCTTCGTCGCGCACTACGCGGGCGATCCCATGCAGGGGCAGTTCACGCAATTCTCCGTGCGCGTGGGTTGCGACCCGAAGGGCCTGCCCACGACACTGCGGGTAAACGTATCCACCGCCAGTGCCGACATGAGCGATACGGAGGCCAACGCGGAGCTGCGAGAGCCGGATTGGTTCGACGTGGCAAGCCACCCCGAGGCGAGTTTCGACAGCGGGGAAATACAGGCCGCCGATGCGGGCTTTCTCGCCACCGGCAAGCTCGGTATCAAGGGAATTGCGCTGCCGCTGGCACTACCCTTCACCTGGCAGGTGCACGGCGATTCCGCCGAGCTGGCGGGCAGCGTGCGCCTTTCGCGCGCCTCCTGGCGTATCGGCGCGGGCGAGTGGGCGAAGGACGCCGAACTCGACGACGCGGTGGACGTCAGCTATCGGGTGACGCTGGTCCGGGCCGGTGTCGCTTCGGCGGAGTAGGTGGCCGGCGGCGCGGCTGGCCTGTGCCGGGCTGCTGCTCGGCGCGTTGCTCGCCGGTTGCGAGATCGCCCGCCAACCCCAACCCGCGGCGCCGCCCCCGGAAGCCGCCTGGCCTGCGTTCGACTACACCGCCGCCCGGGCGCGGGGCCTGCCGGTCTATGCCCTGGACAGCGCGCGCTCGCGGGTCGACGTGGTGGTGGGGCGCGATGGCCCGCTGGCGCGCTTCGGTCACGACCACGCCATCGTGCTGGCATCGCCGCGCGGCAGGCTGCTCTACCCGCAGGCGCTGGAACAGGCCCGCGCGGACCTGCGCTTCGCAGTCACCGACCTGCAGGTGGACCCGGCGGAAGCGCGGGCTCGCCACAACCTGGATACCCAGCCCGACGCGGCGGCGGTGGCGGGAACCCGCGACAACCTGCTGCAGCATGTGCTCGCGCCGCAGCAGTGGCCGTGGATCGATGTCTCCCTCGCTGAATTTCGCCGCGACGGTGATGTGCTCAGCGCCTCGCTGGATATCGCCGTGAACGGGCAGCACACGGTGACCCGACAGCCGTTCACCCTGGAGGTCGACGGCACAGGCGCGCGGGCTACCGGACACTTCAGCCTGGCGCAGTCGCAGCTCGGCCTGCAGCCGTTTTCCACCCTCGGCGGCGGGCTGCGGGTGGCGGACACGATGGAGATCTACATCGAGTTGCGCGGCAACTTATTCAATTGACGTTGCGTTCGCTGCCCGCCCAGAAGGGTTTGCGCAACTCGGTCTTCAGCACCTTGCCGGCGCCGGACAGCGGCAGCGGCTCCTCGCGGAAGGTCACGCCCTTGGGCAGCTTGTAGCCGGCAATCTGCCCGCGGCAGTGGCCGATGATCTCCTGCTCGGTGGCGCTGGCCCCCGGCTTCAGGATGACGATGGCGTGCACCGCCTCGCCCCATTCCTCGTGGGGAATGCCGATCACCGCGCAGTCCTGCACCGCCTCGCAGCTCATCACGGCGTTTTCCACCTCGGTGGTGAACACGTTCTCGCCGCCGGTGACGATCATGTCCTTCACCCGGTCGACGATGAACAGGAAGCCGTCCTCGTCCACATAGCCGGCGTCGCCGGTGTACACCCAGCCGTCCTTCAGCGTCTCGGCGGTCTGCTCGGGCTTGTTCCAGTAGCCGAGCATGGCCTGCGGTCCGCGCACCACCACCTCGCCGGAGACTCCCTGCGGGCAGTCCTCGCCGTCCTCGCCGACGATGCGCAGGTCGGACACCGCGCTGGGGCGGCCCGCCGAGCGAAGCCGCGGGCTGCCTGGATAGTGTTGATCGACAGGCAGCACGGTGGCGATGGGCGCCAACTCGGTCTGCCCGTAGGCCTGGATCAGGCCCACCGACGGCCACAGGGTCATGCATTTTTCCAGGGTGGCGGCGGGCATCGGCGAGGCGCCGTAGATGATGCGTTGCAACCCGCTGACGTCGGTGCTCGCGGCGTCCGGGTGCGCCAGCAACAGCTTGATCATCGAGGGCACCATCAGAGAGTGTGTGATGCCGTCGGTGGCGATACTGGCCAGCACGGCGCCGGCCTCGAAGGCGGGCAGCATGACGTGGCCGGCACACTGCAGGGTGGCGGACATGGAGCCGGCGAAGTCGGCGACATGGAACATCGGCGCCGCGTGCAGGTAGACCGAATCGCGCTGCATCTCGAACTGTTGCGTTGCGCCGATGGAACTGGCCCAGAGCCCGCGGTGGGATTGCATCACGCCCTTGGGGAAGCCGGTGGTGCCGCCGGTGTAGAAAATGCCGGCCATCTCCTCGCCGCCGCGGGCGGAGGCGGGCACCGGCGCGTTGTCGGCGAGTAGCGCTTCGTAGGACTTCGCCCAGGACGGGCAGTCCTCGTCGCCCAGGTAAATCGCGTGGCGCAGGCCGGGGCAGTGCGCCACCAACTGCTCGGCCTGCTCGGCGAAGTTGCCGTCGAACAGCAGCACCCGCGGCTCGCAGTCCTGCACCGCGTAGCTGTTTTCCGCCAGCACCCAGCGGGTGTTGAGCGGCACGATGCACGCGCCCGCCCAGCAGGCGGCAAATGTACTTTCGTAGTAGCGGTCGCTGTTGATGCCGAGTATGGCGACGCGATCGCCCTCGCTGGCACCCAGTGCCTGCAGCGCGCCGGCGAGGCGCGCCACGCGCTCCGCCAGTTGTGCCCAGTTCTGTTCGCGGCCGCCGCAGCGGCTGCCCAGTCCACGCGGATTGAGCCTCGCGGCCCGCTCGATAAGACCCTGCATGCTGATCATCTGGATTTCCCCGGTAAAAGCGTCACGCCCGCCGCCAAAGGCGGGCCCGAACCTCAGCCCATTTCCCCCCCGGAACCGGACCGGCCCAGCTTCTCCAGTATATCCACCGGGATCGGGAAAACTATGGTTGAGCTCTTGTCGCCGGCAATTTCTGTCAGCGTCTGCAGGTAGCGCAACTGGATGGCCTGTGACTCGTGGGCGAGTACCTTCGCGGCTTCCGCGAGTTTTTCCGCCGCCTCGGCCTCGCCCATGGCGTGGATCACCTTGGCGCGGCGCTCGCGCTCGGCCTCGGCCTGTTTGGCGATGGCGCGCACCATGGACTCGTTGAGGTCGACGTGCTTGATCTCCACGTTCGCCACCTTGATGCCCCAGGCGTTGGTCTGCTTGTCGAGGATTTCCTGGATGTCGGCATTGAGCCGGTCGCGTTCGGCGAGCATGTCGTCCAGTTCGTGCTGGCCCAGCACCGAGCGCAGGGTGGTCTGGGAGAGCTGGCTGGTGGCCTCCAGGTAGTTTTCCACCTGTATGATGGCCTTTTCAGGGTCCAGTACCCGGAAGTAGATCACCGCGTTGACCTGCACCGAGACATTGTCGCGGGAGATCACGTCCTGGGTGGGCACGTCCATGACGATGGTGCGCAGGTCCACCCGCACCATCTGCTGGATGACCGGGATGATGATGATCAGGCCCGGCCCCTTGACCTTGTAGAAGCGCCCGAGCATGAACACCACGCCGCGCTCGTACTCGCGCAGCACCCGGAACATCGAGAACAGCAACGCGATAACGAAGACCGCAATCACGCCGCCAAACATGCCGAAATCCAACATCACTTACTCTCCCTGCCAACTTTGCTGACTTTGAGTACCAACCCTTCAAAGGCGTCCACGGTGACCGTATCGTGCGGGCCTAGCGGCTGATCGCTGCGCGCCAGCCACAGCTCGCCATCCAGCCGCACATAGGGCTGCCCGCCGCGCATGACCTCGACCTCGGCCACACTGCCCACCAGGTGCTCGATGCCGGTGACCAGCGCGCTGCGCCGCGCCCTGAGCACCATGCCAAGCACCATGCTGAGCAGCCCGACACTGCACAGCGTCAGCCCGGCGATCAGTGGTATCGCGATCTGGTAGGCGGGCAGCTCCGAATCCATCAGCATGACGGAGCCGACCACGAAGGCGATCACCCCGCCCAGCCCCAGCGCGCCGAAACTTGGCACCGTCGCCTCGGCCACCATCAGCCCGATACCCAGTGCGATCAGCGCCAGGCCCGCGTAACTGACCGGCAGCACCTGGAAGGCGTACAGCGCGAGCAACAGGCAGACGGCGCCTGCAATGCCGGGTACGCCGACTCCGGGGTTGTAGAACTCGAGGATCAGGCCGTACACACCGACCAGCATCAGCAGGTAGGCGACGTTGGGGTCGGTGATCACCGCGAGGAAGCGGCTGCGCCAGTCCATCGCCTGCTCGTGGACCGCGATGCCCTTTGTATGCAGTGTAACCTGTGTGTCGCCCAGCGTGACTTCGCGACCGTCCAGCTGCGCCAGCAGGTCCTCGCGGGAACTCGCCAGCAGGTCCACGACGTTGTCCGCCAGGGCGTCCTTCGCCGACAGGCTGGCGCCCTCGCGCACGGCGGTCTCGGCCCAGTCGCCGTTGCGCCCGCGCAGCTGCGCCAGGCTGCGGATATAGGCCACGGCGTCGTTGACGATCTTGTGTTCCATGGCGCTGCCGCCGGATTTTTCCTCGCCGGATTTGTCGCCGCCGGGCAGGCCGGGCGTGGCGATCTGCACCGGGGTGGCGGCGCCGAGGTTGGTGCCCGGCGCCATCGCCGCCACGTGGGTTGCGTACATCAGGTAGGTGCCGGCACTGGCGGCCCGCGCGCCCGAGGGGGCGACGTAACCGACCACCGGAATGTTCGCGGCGAGAATGGCCTTGATCATGCGGCGCATGGCGAGGTCCAGGCCCCCGGGGGTGTCGATGCGCAGTATCACCAGCTCGGCGCCGGCGTCCTCGGCCTGGACCAGCGAGCGCACCACGTGGTCCGCCATCGCCGGGCCGATGGCGCCCTGCACGTCGATCTGCCAGGCATCCCCGGCTCGCGCCGGGCCCGCGAACAGCATGGCGGCCAGCGCCGCGCAGGCGAGCCAGGAGAGGGGTGTTTTCTTGCGTGTCACGTGCATGGTATCCGCCAGTATAGCCCAGGCCATGGCGCCGGCACGGGGCGGCGGCTCGCGCCGATTGGCCCGCCCTGTGGGCTGGGTTATGCTTGCGGGTCGCTGCGACCCCCAGAGCCGAAACAGGAGCATCCCTTGAGCCAGAGCCCCGAGCAAGCCGGTAACCTGCCGGCAGGCGCATTCGAGTTCAAAGGCCGGCGCGCGCTGGTCTACGGCGGCGGCAAGGGGATAGGCCGGGCCATCGCGCTGGAGTTCGCCGGGCGCGGCGCCCATGTCGCCGTGGCCGATATCGACACGGATGCCGCGCAGTCGACGGCGGCGGAAGTGGCTGCGCTGGGCGTGCAGGGGCTGGCCCTGGGCTGCGACGTGACCGACGCGGATTCGGTGCGCGCTGCTGCGGATGAGGCAGAAGCCGGCCTCGGCACCGTGGACATCGTCGTCAACAATGTCGGCGCGATCATCTCCGGGCATCCCGAGGACATCCCGCTGTCCGAGTGGCGGTGCATCCTCGACCTCAACCTGATGTCCGTCATCCACAGCAACGACGTGTTCCTGCCGCGCCTGCTGGCGCGCGGGGAGGGTTATATCGTCAACACCGCGTCCTTCGCCGGGCTGTACCCCTACGCGCTAAATCGCATGCCCTATGTCGCCGCCAAGTCGGCGGTGGTGGGGCTGACCGAGTCGCTGGCGCTCTACCTGTTGCCGCGCGGCGTGCGCGTGAGTTGCTTCTGCCCGGGGCCGGTGATCACCGACGTGATGGCCTCGATGAAGACCTGGACCGCCGACGCCGCCATGTGCGGGCCCGGCTCGCAATATGCACTGCTGATGCCCGACGCGGCGGCGCTGGCCCTGGCCGAGGGCATGCTCGCCGGCCGCATTGTGATTCCCACCCACGAGGAGGTGTTCGAGGAAATGCGCAGCCACGCGCAAGACCCGGACGCCTACCTGCGGCGCCGGATAGACGCCGTTGCCAGTGGCGACTACGGCCTGCCGGGCCGTCCCGCCGCGCCAGTCACCAAGGAGTAAGACGATGAGTGAAGATACCACCGCCCTCGAAGGCCGCTGCAACTGCGGCGAGGTGCGCTACCGCCTGCTGCAGGCGCCGATGTTCGTGCACTGCTGCCACTGCACCTGGTGCCAGCGCGAAACCGGCTCCGCCTTCGTGCTGAACGCCATGATCGAGAGCGATTCGCTGGAGTTGCTGGCCGGCACGCCCGAGCGCAGCGCGCGGCCCTCCGCCAGCGGTATCGGCCAGGTCGTCATGCGCTGCCCGAGCTGCGAGGTTGCCCTGTGGAGCCACTTCGGCGGCCGCGAGGCGATCTCCTTCGTGCGCGTGGGTTCGCTGGAAGAGCCCGGCCAGTGCCCGCCGGACATCCATATCTTCACATCGACGAAAATGCCCTGGGTGCAACTGCCCGCTGGCGTGCCTGTCATGGAGGAGTTCTACCGGCGCAGCGAGTACTGGCCGGCGGAGGCTTACCAGCGCTACCAGGCGGTGTTGCAGGGCTGAGCGCCCGCAGCAGATTGTTCATCCGCGCCGGCCGCATTTGACCGTTTCTCCCCGGCGCGGGCCGCGCTAGAGTGGTGCGTACAGACACAGGGAGGTGTCCAGATGCACTTAAAAACAGGTGTTTTCCTGCTCGCGGCAGTATTCTTGTCCGGCCCGGTTATTGCCGGCGAGGACGCAGAACTGCGCCAGTGCCGCAAACTCAAGCGCGAGATCGATCACTACACGGAGCTGCGCCGCCACGGCGGCTCGGGCAAGCAGATGGACGCCTGGAAGGCGGCGCGCTGGGAGCGGGAAAAGGCCTTCAGCGACCTGCGCTGCAGCTACTACGGCTCACAACTCTAACCACCCCGCACGGCGTAGGAGCCTGCTACGCAGGCGATCTGGATTGGTAGGAGCCTGCTACGCAGGCGATCCCGGTTTGGTAGGAGCCTGCTACGCAGGCGATCGCGCACACCTCGGACGCGGACCGGGGCCATCGCGCCTGTAGGAGCGCGCTCCGCGCGCGATCGCCTGCGTAGCAGGCTCCTACAGGATCGATCGCCTGCGTAGCAGGCTCCTACGAGCGGATGCCGCGGCGCTCGAAGAAGCCCAGCACCATCGCGGTAAGCGCCGGCAGCATGGTCAGGGTGACCAGCGCCGCGCCGATGATGCCGAACATAACGATGGCGCCGACACCGCGGTACAGCTCGGTGCCCGCGCCCGGGATGAGCACCAGCGGCGCCAGGCCGAAGATGGTGGTGATGGTCGACATGGCGATCGGGCGCAGGCGGGCCTGTACCGCTTCCTGCACCGCTTCCACCGCGTGCATGCCTTCTTCCTTGAAGTTGCCCACCGCGCGGTGGACGATGAGGATGGGGTTGTTGACCACGGTACCCATCAGGATCAGGAAGCCCAGCATGGAGATCATGTCGAAGGGCTGCACCACCGCGGTACCGCCGAGCAGCGGCAGCAGGGCGCCCACCGCGTTCATCATCCACAGGCCGACGATGCCGCCGGCGATGCCCAGGGGGATGGAGGTCATGATCAGCAGCGGGTAGCCCCAGTGGGTGAAGATCGCCACCAGCAGCAGGTAGATGATCAGCAGCGCCACGGCGTAATTGCCGAGCAGGGCGCTGCGGGTGGCGTCGAGCTGGTCCGCCGCGCCGGAGATCGAGAGGTTTACCCCGGCGGGAATCTGTCCGCGTTCGCGCAGGTAACCGACCACCTCGCTGCGCACCTGCTCCACGCCGGTCTCCAGCGGTACGCTGCGCGGCGGAATGATGTTGAGCGTTACGGTGCGGTTGCCATTGACCCGGCGCACCGTGCTGGTGTCGACGGTCTCGGTGATGCGGCTGATCGCGCCCAGCGGCAGGACGGCGCCGGTGGGGGTGTAGATCGGTAGCTGGCCCAGGGAGTCCAGCGAGGCGTTCTGGCCGCCGCCGCTGTACAGGTAGATGTCGATCTTGTCGTCGGCGAGGAAGAACTCGTCGACATAGCTGCCGTCGGTGAGGGCGGCGACGGTAAAGCCCAGTTCGTCCGCGCTCATGCCGATTTCCGCCGCGCGCTGCCAGTCCGGGCGAATCTCCACGAGCGGTTGGGCGAGGTTGAGCGAGGAGGGCTGCGACTGGATGCGCGGGTTGTCGAACACGTCCTGGGCGCGCCGGTAGGCCGCCTGCGCCACGCCGTAGATGCCGGCCAGGTCGGGGCCGGCGATATCGAGGTTGATACTGCGGGTGCCGCCGTCGTTGCTGGTGATGATGGAGCCGCGGGTGGCGAAGGCGCGCATGCCCGGGTACTCGCGGTATTTGGCGCTGATGATGTCGAGCAGGCTCTCGATATCCGCCGGGTCGGTGGTCTCGGCGATGATGCGCATGGAGTCGGGCATCACACGCATATTCATGTAGCGAATCGACGGTACCGGCGAGCGCCCGGCGCGAAAGTCTGCCGGGTCGGTGTCGACGTATTGCAGCAGCCAGGTTTCCACCTCACGCGAGATGCGCAGCATGGTGGACAGGTTGTAGCCCGGCGGGCCGCTCATCACGGCGAAAACCTTCGGCTCCTCGCCCTCCGGCAGGTATTCCGCCGGCGGCGTCAGGAATTCGATGATCGCCGCGCTGCCCAGCACGGTCACCAGGATGCAACCGACCTGCCGCCGCGTCGTGGCGAGCATCCAGCGCACGCCGGCCAGGGTGGCGTCACTGACGCGCTGGCCCCAGTGGTGCGCGCTGATGCGGCGGCCGATGCGGGTGCGATCCTCCGGCCGCGTTTCCAGCCGCAGCCGCGCGGCGGCGGTGGGCAGGATGGTGATCGCCACCAGCATGGAAGCGAGGATCGCGCAGGAGATGGCGATGGCGATATCCGAGTAAAGCTGCCCGGCCTCCTGTTGCACGAAGGCTACCGGCAGGAACACCAGCACCGTGGTCATGGTGGAGGCGAACACCGCGGGCCAGACTTTCTTCACCCCGGCGATCGCCGCATCCCAGCGCGACAGGCCGCGCTTGCGCTCGAGCTCGATGCTCTCCAGCACCACGATGCTGTTATCCAGGGTCATGCCGATGGCGAAGGCGATCCCCGCCAGCGAGATCACGTTGATGGTGCGGCCGGTGAGCAGCAGGCCGAGGAAGGCGACGATGATGCAGATGGGAATGCCCATCACCCCCACGGCGGTGGCGCGCAGCGAGCGCAGGAACAGGAACATCACGCCTATTGCCAGCAGGCTGCCCAGGGCGAGGTTCTGCCAGACGTTGCGTATGGATTCCTGCACGTAGCGCACGTCGTCGCTGATCAGCCCGAGCTGCATGCCCGCGGGGTTGAGCACGTCGCGGTTGATCGGCCCGACCTGCTCCAGCATGGCGCGCTTGATGTCGATGACGTTCGAGCCCGCCTCGCGGCGGATGGCGACGAACAGGTTCTCGTCGCCGTTGTAGGAGGTGGCGCTGCGTTTCTCGAAGTGGTCCAGCCTGACGCTGGCGACATCCGCGAGGTGGATCACCGCGTCGCCGCGCCGCGCGAGGATCAGGTTGCGCAGCTCGTCGAGATCCTCGAAGCGGCCGATGGTGCGCAGCAGGTACTGGCGCTTGCCGGATTCCAGTTCGCCGCCGGAGCGGTCCCGGTTGCGCCCGCGAATCGCATTGCGCACATCGGTCAGCGAGAGCTGGCGCTGGGCCAGCCGCGCCGGGTCGATGAGGATCTGTATCTGCCGCTCCGCGCCGCCGAACACGCTCACCTCCGAGACGCCGGGCACCCGGCTCATCGCCGGCTTGACGTTGTCCTCGACAAAATCCAGCTGCAGGTCCATGTTCAGCTGGCGCGGGTTGCCGGGCAGCGGGGTGATGCTGAAGAACATGAAGGAGTTGGACGAGAACGAGTTGGCGTAGATGCGCGGTTCGTCCGCGCTCTCCGGGTAAGACGGCACCTGGGAGAGGGCGTTGTTGACGCGGATCAGCATCTCGGTAATGTCGGTGCCGAAGGGGAATTCCAGCTCGATCTCCGCGCTGCCGCTGTTGGCGGTGGCGACAATGCGCGACAGGTTGGGCAGGTTGCGCAGGTATTCCTCCTGCTCGATGAGAATTTCCTTCTCCACGTCCTGTGGCGTGGCGCCCGGCCAGGTCGTGCGCACGCTGATCACACGCACGTCGAGGTCGGGAATCATCTGTATCGGGATGCGCCCGGCGGCGACCGCGCCAAGCACGCAGACGATCAGGGTGATGACCGTAACCAGGATACCGCGCTGGACTATGGCTTCGAACACTACAGCGGCTCGATGATCCGCACGCGCTGGCCGTCGCTGAGCGCCTCGTTGCCCTGGATGACGATGCGCGCGTCCGGCGGCAGGCCATCGCGCACTTCCACCATGCCGTCAAAGGTGGCGCCCGGCTGCACCGCGCGCTCGCGGGCGACGCTGCCCTGTTCTTCGTCCTCCACCGTCCAGACCACCACGCGGCCGTCCTGGTAGTTAAGGGTGGCGTCGCGCGGTACCGCCAATCCGATGCTGTTGTCGGCGATGCGCAGGCTGGCGTGGGCGGACATGCCGGGCAGCATCGGAGTGTCGTCGTCGCTGGGCAGCACGCGCAGCAGGAAGGTGCGCGCGCCGGGGTCGGTGACCGGTACGATCGCCTGCACGCGACCGGCGTAGCGCTCGCCCGGGTGGGCGCTGAGGCTGAATTCCACCTCGGTGTCCGGTTGCAGGGCGGAGAGGTAGTCCTCGGAGACCGCAAAATCCAGGCGCAAGCCGTCGGTGGCGACCAGTTCGAACACGCCCGCCCCCTGGGCGACCCACTCGCCCGGCGCCGAGAGTTTGCGGCTGATCACGCCGGCGAAGGGCGCGCGCAGCTGGTGGCGGGCGAGCAGGGCGTGCTGGTACTGGGCGTCCGCGGTGGCGCGCTCCAGCGCGGCCCTGTCGCCGGCCACCTCGGCCTCCAGCGCGCGTACCGCGGTCTCGGCGATACTCTGCTGCGGCGCCAGCTTCTGCGCCTCGGCCAGGCGGCGCGCGGCGTCGTCCAGCGCGGTGGCCGCCTGGGCCCGCTCGGCCTCGGCGCTGCGCCAGCGCAGTTGCGCCAGCTCGTCGTCGAGTTCCAGCAGCACGTCGCCGGCGGCGACCCGGTCACCCGCATCGGCATGCACCGCCTGCACCAGCCCGGCGGTGGAGGGGGAGAGGCTGGCCACCTGCGGCGAGGTCACGCTGCCGGTGACCCGCACCTCGCGATAAATGGCCTGTTGCTGCACACTGCCGACGACGACCGGCACGCCCTCGGTGGGTTCGGCGGAAACACCGCTGGAAAACGGCAGCAACAGGGCGGCGATCAAGAGGTAAAGGCGGCTTGGCATGGGGGCAGGCGAGGCGGTGGTATCCGGCACAATCTTGGAGTCGCCCACTCTAGCAGCGAACACCCGGGGTGGGAACACGGAGGCGGCCGCAGCGGGCGTTCAATCCGGGTGCCGCAGGATCACGATCAGCAACTCGCCGACGCGGAAGCCGAACTTGGACATGCGCGACTCGTTGAGTATGACATCCGGCTCTACCAGGTACATGCGATCGTCTACCGCGACGTCCAGGCGCCTGCCGTTCCACGGCACCTGCAGCACATAGTTCATGAAGATGCTGTTGCCGGCCTGGCGCAGGTCGCCCTCGCCGCTGACGTCCCCGGCGGTGGCGATGTAGCGGTCGGGGCCGTCCGGGCGCAGGGTCCAGGTGCGCCGCTGGTGTTCGCCGTCGTCGAACACGAACTGCTCGTCCAGGGTGCCGACGCCGTCCTGCCAGCTGGCCTGGATATCCGCATTGAAACTGCGGATGACCTCGCCGCTGCGGTTCTTCAGCACGCCGCGGGCGCTGAGTTTCCCGTCGAAAAACTGGCGCACGTCGAGGTGCGGTTCGCGCCCCGCGTAGCTGTCGACGGTGACGTTGGAGCAGGCCGCCAGCAGCAGGCAGCACAGGCCCAGCAGCGCGAGTCTGGTCATCGTGTTTCCTCCGCGAATGTTGCGGGGTATACGCGCGACGGCGCGTTGGGGATCACCCGGCCACGTTGCAGTTTGCGCCGCGAGGCGACACTATTAGCCCCTTCCCGGCACGAGATTGCAGCATGCCAGAGCGCGCGCGCCGCCCCACACTGGGCGACCTGTACCGCATGGGGCGACAACTGGACAGCGACCGCGAGTTATCCACCGAGGACCTGCGCCGGCGCGACCACGCCATTGGCCAGCGCTGCGCCGCGCGCGAGGACAGCTCTGCCCTGCTGTACTGGCTGGACGAGGCGGGGGCGAGCGCGGTTCCCGCGCTGGCGGAATCGCAGCTGGCGGTGCTGCTGCGTTTCTGCGCTCTGTGTTTCGGCGCCGCGGGCATGGCCGGCTTCATGCTCGCCAGCGGCCGCGCGCTGGTCAACGTGCCGCTGTTCCTGCTGATCTTCGTGCTGGTGCAGTTTGCGCTGTGCCTGCTCGCCGCCTTCGTCACCTTCCGCGCCATGCGCGGCGAGCCGCCGGCGGCCTTCCTGCTCAATCCCGCGCGGCTGGTAATCCGCCGCGGCCTGCCCGAGAGCCGTTACCTGCGCGAGAACGCCCCGGTGTTGCGCCTGCTGCTGCTGCGCTACGGGCAGGAGTTCGGCGCGCTGTTCGCGCTGGGCGCCGCGCTGGCCTTTGTCGTGTTGCTCGCATTCACCGATTTCAGCTTTGTCTGGGGATCCACTTTCGCCGTCAGCGACGAGGCGGTGCGCGCGATCACCCGGGTGTTGTCCGCGCCCTGGTCGGTGTTCCTGCCGGAGGCGACGGTCTCGCCGCAGATCATCGCCGACACGCGTTACCACGCCAGCGAGCTGGACCTCGGCGGTATGGCCGCCGCCAGCCGCCGCGGCTGGTGGCCCTTCCTGTTCCTCTGCCTGCTGGTCTACACGCTGCTGCCCCGGCTCGTACTGTGGCTGCTGTCCCTGTGGGGATTCCGCCGGCAACTCGACGCGGCCCTGCGCGGCTGGCCCGGCGCGGCCAGCGTGCTGGCGCGCATGCGCGCGCCGGTGGTGGATACCCGCGCGCAGGACGCGGGCGAAGCGCCGGCGCAGCCCGCGCAGATCGCCGCCGGCGCGGTACTGCTGGACTGGGCCGGCGCGCTTGCCGGCGCCGGCACTGCGGCCGGCCTGCCTCCGGAGACGCTGGTCACCGCGGGGCTGGGCTCCCCCGCCGAGGATGTCGAGGCGATCGCCGCGGTGAACCGGCGTGCGTCGCCGCTGCTGCTGGTGGCGGTGAAGGGATGGGAGCCGCCGATGGCCGACCTCGGCGACGTGCTGGCGGAGGTGAACGGCGTCGACGAGTGCCGGCTGCTGTTGGTGCCGCTGCCCGGGCGCGACCTGTCCGAGGCGCAGCTGGGCGACTGGCAGGCCTTCGCCGGGCGGCTGCCCTTCAAGCGCAAGTCCGTGGAAGCCTGGCGGGGCACCACCGCATGAGCCGCGCCGATAGCGTACCGGGTTTCGCCGTGGTGGGGCGCCCGAACAAGGGCAAGTCCTCGGTGGTCGCGACCCTGGCGCGGGACGACTCGGTGCACATCGCCGCCACCGCCGGCTCCACCCGCGAGGTGCGGCGCTTTCCCATGCGCGTGGATGGCGAGACGCTGTACGAGCTGATCGACACCCCCGGCATCCAGCGCGCACGCCAGCTGCTGGCCTGGCTGCGCGAGCACTGCAGCGAGGCCGCCGCGCGCCCGGCGGCGGTGCGCCAGTTCCTGGAGACCCACGGCGACGACCCGCAGTACGCGGACGAGGTGCACGCGCTGGCGCCGGTCGTGGCAGGCGCCGGCATCATCTACGTGGTGGACGGCTCGGTGCCCTTCGGCGCCGACTACGAGGCCGAGATGGAAATCCTGCGCTGGACGGGACGCCCCAGCCTGGCACTGGTCAATCCCATCGACAACAACGATTACGTGGACCAGTGGGTGACCGGACTGGGGCAGTACTTCCAGACCGTGCGCGTGTTCGATGCGCACCGCGCCGAGCACCGCAAGCAGTTGGACCTGCTCACCCTGTTCGGCCACCTCGACCCGGAGTGGCAGCAGCCGCTGCATCGCGCGGTGGAAGTGCTGCAGGCGGACCGCGAGCGCCAGCACCTGGAGGCCGCGGAGCTGATCGCCAGCCTGATCTGCGAGGCCATCACCTACAGCGTCAGCCAGGCGCTGCCCGAGGGCGCCCCCGAGGCGCCGGTGAAGAGCCTGCTGTTCAACCGCTACCAGCGCCACCTGATCCGCGCCGAGCGGGACTGCCGCTCGCAGGTGGAAGCGCTGTTTTATTTCCGCGACATGAAGAAGTCCGAGCAGGGCATGGCCTTCGACGAGGAAGAACTGTTCAACCAGCAGCACTGGTACCTGTGGGGACTGTCGCGCAGGCAGCTGCTGCTGGCGGCGGGGGCGGCGGGCGGCATTGCCGGCGGCGGTGCGGGCATGGTGGTCGACGGGGTGACAGGCGGCCTCTCCCACGGTCTCGGCACCCTGGTCGGTGGGATCGGCGGCGCCTTCGCCTCCACCCGGCAGGTGCTCAAGCACAGCGACGATATCGCCCGCTGGAGCGTCAGCGGGATTCCCACCGGCGGTCGACGCCTGGCCTACGGCCCCTCGCGCAACCTCAACTTTCCCTTCGTGCTGCTGGGCCGGGCGCTGCAGCATCACCGGCAGGTCAGCCAGCGCACCCACGCGGTGCGTGCCACGCTGAAGCTGGACGAGCCGGCGCTGGACTGGCTGGACGACGCCCAGCGCCGCAAGCTGGCGGTGATCTTCGAGGACCTGCGCCGCGGCCGGCGCGCGGACCAGCGCCGCGCCGAGCTGGTAGCCCAGCTCCACACCTGGTGCCGCGCCGCCGACCAGTAGGAGCCTGTTACACAGGCGATTACCGCGGTTTCGACCGGGCCCGGTGATCGCCTGCATAGCAGGCTCCTACAGGGTCCCGCGTAGGAGCCTGTTACACAGGCGATTACCGCGGTTTCGGCAGGGCCCGGTGATCGCCTGCATAGCAGGCTCCTACAGGGTCCCGCGTAGGAGCCTGTTACACAGGCGATTACCGCAGTTTCGGCCGGGCCCGGTGATCGCCTGCATAGCAGGCTCCTACAGTATCGCGCGCAGAGCGCGCTCCTACTGCAGCAGCTCCAGCAGGCGCTGGTCGATCCAGCCGTCCAGCCGCCAGCTGGCGAGGAAACCGCAGTGGCCGCCGTGCTGCGGGGTCTCGATGGTCAGCGCCGGGGTGCGCGCCACCCGCGCCAGGTCCGCCGATGGAATCATCGGGTCGTCCTGGCTCAGGATGATGTGCGTCGGCACATCGAGGTTCGCCATCGCCTCACCGGTCACCGCGTAGGCGTCGAAGTAGGTCCCGACATCCTCGAAGTCCGTATAGCGCGGCACGAAAAAGGCGTTCATCGCGTCCAGTGTGCGCAGGCCGAGCAGGTCGTTGCCGTATCCCAGCTCCGGGAAGTGCTGCAGCTTGGTGCGCAGGGACTGCTTCCACTTGCGCAGGAAATACTGGTGGTAGATGAAGCTGCCCTCCATCAACCGGCGCATGGTGTGGGCCGGGTCCAGCACCGGGCAGATCGCCACCACCCGGTCCAGGCGGATACCGGCCCTGGTCGCGTTGGCCGCTACCCGCAGCGAGAAATTGCCGCCCAGCGAGTGCCCGGCGAGCACCGTCCGCTCGTGGGGAAAGCGCCGCTGGATCTCCTGCACCGCGTCGAGGATCTCCTGCAGGCGCGCTGAGTGGTACAGCTCCCGGTTCAGCGCGTGGCTGGGACCGTGGTCGCGCAGGTGCAGGCGGAACACCGAATAACCCGCGTCGAACAGGGCCTGCGCGTTGGAGAGCAGGTAGGCGGAGTCGCCGCTGCCCTCCCAGCCGTGGATCAACACGGCCAGGCCTTTCACGGGTGCGGGATGCGGGTTGTACAGGCCGTGCAGGCGCACGCCATCGCCGCAGTCGAGGACGGTGTCCCGCGCCGCCGCGCGCAGCGCCCGGGTGCGCCACAGCAGCGGCACCCGTCGCGGTGCGGTGCTGGCGATCAGGGTCTGGCTGTGCGGGTTGCGCAACAGGGGCGGCGGATTGAATTCGGGCATGGCTACAACTGGAAGATAAAGCAGACGCAGAGTACCAGAATTGCCATGGCCAGTAACTGCGCCCTGGCGCGGCGCGGCCAGCGCAGCCGTTCGCCGGAGTTACTCACCGCCTGCGCGGCGGGACGCAGCGCCGCGGCGGCCAGCGCCACCGCCCAGCCGGCGGCGAATCCGATGACGTTCCACCACAACCAGGACAGCTGCGGCAGGAACTGCCAGCACAGCAGGTTGCACGCGAGCCCGCCGACAAACCCGGCGATCGCCGCGCGCTGGCCCAGTCCCGGCGCCAGCACCGCCAGCGTGAACAGCATCAGCAGCGGTCCGTTGGCCATGGAGCCGACCTTGTTGATCGCCTCCAGCACGGTGGCGGCGATGTGCTCCACCTGGAAGGAAAAACCCATGGCGAAGGCGCCCCAGCCCAGGGTGGCGAGTTTGGAGGCGAGGAACAGCCTGCGCTCCGACAGCGTCTGGAAGCGGGCGATGAAGTCTTCCACGGTGCTCGCGGAGAGGCTGTTCAGCGCCGAATCGATGGAAGACATGGCGGCGGCGAACAGGCCGACGATGGCCAGCCCCGCCAGCCCCGGCGGAAACTCGCGGGCGACGAAGGCGGGGAATACCAGGTTGAGGTTGGGCGCGCCGTCGCCGGTGCGGGGCAGGGCGGCGATGAAATCCGCATTTTGCAGCGCATAGGCGGCGAGCCCGAGGCCGACCAGGCAGTAGGCCAGCACCAGCGGGAAGCGCAGCACGCCGTTGAGCACGAGGATGCGGTGCAGCTGTTTTTCGTCGCGCGCGCTGAGCAGGCGCTGGGCCTGGCTCTGGTCGCAGCCGTAGTAGGCGGTGTAGAGGAACAGCCCGCCGAACAGCATCGGCCAGAAGCCGTAGTTGTTGCCGGACTGGATGCCCCAGTCGTCCACCAGCGGCCGGGTGCGCGCGGCGAGGTCGCCCCAATGGTGCGCCAGCGGCCCGGCCAGCCAGAACAGGGCGAGCAGGACCGCGGCGACCAGCAGCAGCATCTGCACCACGTCGGAGATCACCACCGCGCGCATGCCCCCCATCACGTCGTAGGCGATGGTAATGCCCATCAACAGGAACACCGCCCAGGTGAAGGGAATGCCGGTGATCAGGCCGATCACCGCCGCCACGCCGTAGACCGTCACGCCGGTGGCGACACCGCGAAAAAACAGGAAGCAGCCACTGGCGAGCAGCCGCGCGCCCAGGCCCAGGCGCTGTTCGAGGTAGGCGTAAATGGAGATGACGCCGGCGCGGTACACCGGCAGGAACAGCGCGCACAGCACCAGCATGGCCAGCGGCACCGCCAGTTCGTACTGCAGCCAGAGCAGGCCGCCGGCGGCGGCGAAGCCGACAAAGGCCGGTGCGCCGAGCAGGGAGTTGGTGGAGCACTGGGTGGCGATGATGGATCCGGCCAGCGCCCAGCCGGGCAACCGGTGCCCGCCGAGGTAGTAATCCTCGCGCGAGGCCTGTCGCCGCCCGATAAAAAACGACAAAGCGAGCATGCCGGCGAGGTAGGCGCCGAGAACTGTCCAGTCCAGGGGTTGCATCGGGACAGTCTACAGGGCCTGCCCGGCGTGTGAAGAGCCCCGGGTGAATCCTCAGGCCCGATGCATCCCCAGGCGAGGCATCCCCGGGCGAGATATCCTCAGGAGAGTGCCGCCTTCGCCCGGCCGAACGCCTCCAGCGCGAATTGCAGGTCGTCGTCGGTCAGCGCCGCGGACATCTGCGTGCGGATGCGCGCCTTGCCCTTCGGCACCACCGGGAAGGAGAAGGCGATGGCGTAGACGCCTTCGGCCAGAAGCGCGTCGGCCAGCGCCGTGGCTTTGGCAGCGTCGTGCAGCATGACTGGCACGATGGGATGATCGCCGGGCAGCAGTTCGAAGCCGAGCTTTTCCAGCCCTTCGCGGAAGATAGCGGTGTTGCTGGCCAGGCGGTCGCGCAGCGCCGGTTCTTCATCCACCAGTTGCAGCGCGCGGATGGCGCCGGCGACCACCGGCGGGGCAACCGTGTTGGAAAACAGGTAGGGCCGCGAGCGCTGGCGCAGCAGGTCGACGATCTCGCGCCGCGCCGCGGTATAACCGCCGCTGGCGCCGCCCAGGGCCTTGCCGAGGGTGCCGGTGATGATGTCGACGCGATCCATGCAGCCGCGCAGTTCGTGGGTGCCGCGGCCCGTGGCGCCGACGAAGCCGGTGGCGTGGCAGTCGTCGAAGTGCACCAGCGCGTCGTACTTGTCCGCCAGCGCGCAGATCTCGTCCAGCCGGGCGATGTAGCCGTCCATGGAGAACACGCCGTCGGTGGTGATGAGCTTGAAGCGCGCGCCGGCGGCATCGGCGGCCTGCAACTGGGCCTCGAGGTCCGCCATGTCGTTGTTGCGGTAGCGGAAGCGCTTTGCCTTGCACAGGCGCACACCGTCGATGATGCTGGCGTGGTTCAGCTCGTCGGAGATCACCGCGTCCTGCTCGCCCAGCAGGGTCTCGAAGAGCCCGCCGTTGGCGTCGAAGCAGGAGGGGTAGAGGATGGTGTCCTCGGTGCCGAGAAACGCGCTGATGTCGGCCTCCAACTGCTTGTGCAGGGTCTGGGTGCCGCAGATGAAGCGCACCGAGGCCATGCCGTAGCCCCAGTCGTGCAGGCCCTGCGCGGCCGCGGCGTTGACCGACGGGTGCTGGGCCAGGCCGAGGTAGTTGTTGGCGCAGAGGTTGAGCACGTCGCCGCCGCCCGCGACGCCCACATGGGCGCCCTGGGCGGTGCTGATCTGGCGCTCGCGCTTGTACAGTCCCGCCGCTTCGATCTCCGCCAGCTCGCTGGCGAGGTGTTGCTGGAATCGCGAGTACACAGGTTTCCTCCTCAGTCCCAGTTCAGTACGACTTTGCTCGCCTCGCCGCTGACCATCACGTCGAAGCCGTGCTGGAATTCATCGATGGGCAGGCGGTGGGTGATCACCGGCGAGATGTCCAGGCCGGACTCGATCATCACCGACATCTTGTACCAGGTCTCGTACATCTCGCGGCCGTAGATGCCTTTCAGGGTGAGCATGTTGAAGATCACCCGGTTCCAGTCGATGGCGGTGTTCTCGGACGGGATACCGAGGATAGCCACCTTGCCGCCGTGGCAGAGGTTGGCCAGCATGTCGTTGAAGGCCTGCGGGTTGCCGGACATCTCCAGGCCGACGTCGAAGCCTTCCTCCATGCCCAGGTCACGCTGCACGTCGGCCAGGGATTCGCGGGTGACGTTGACGGTGCGGGTGGCGCCGAGGCTGGCCGCCCGTTCCAGGCGCGCGTCGATGACGTCGGTGATCACCACGTGGCGGGCGCCGGCGTGGCGGCACACCGCGGCGGCCATCGCGCCGATCGGGCCGGCGCCGGTGATCAGCACGTCCTCGCCCAGCAGGTCGTACTGCAGGGCGGTATGCACGGCGTTGCCGAAGGGATCGAACAGGGCGGCGACGTCGAGGTCGATGCCCGGGCGGTGTTCCCAGACATTGGACATGGGCAGGGCCAGGTACTCGGCGAAGGCGCCGGGGCGGTCCACGCCGATGCCGCTGGTGTGGGCGCACAGGTGGCGCCGCCCGGCCATGCAGTTGCGGCAGCGGCCGCAGACCACGTGGCCCTCGCCGGAGACGATCTGCCCCGGGTGGAAGTCGTTGACGTTGGAGCCCACCTCGACGATCTCGCCGACGAACTCGTGGCCGACGACCATGGGCACGGGGATGGTCTTTTGCGCCCAGGCGTCCCAGTTGTAGATATGGAGGTCGGTGCCGCAGATCGCCGTGCGGCGGATCTTGATCAGCACGTCGTTGATGCCGGGTTGCGGCTCGGGCACGTCCTCCAGCCAGATACCGGGGCGCGCCTCGCGTTTGACCAGCGCTTTCATGGGGAAGGGTTCCTGATTGCGGGCGCGTATTGTAACGCCAAACGCGGAGCAGGTGGCGCTACATTCCCCCGCGGGGGTAGGGCGGTGCGGCTAGCGGACGCCGACGCCCACAGCGGGGGCTTTGGATTCCGCCGCGCGGTAGTCGGAGGCGAAGTTCTCGGTACCGGAGACGCTCTGGTCGCGGTCGCTTGCCCACACGCCGCTGTCGCGCTGAATCATCTTGCCGCCGCCGAAATTCACCGGCTCGACCCGCACCTTGCGGCTGGTATCGGTGGCGTTGGGGCAGGCGTGGTCGGTGAAGGTCTTGCGCCCGGTTTGCGGGTCCACGCACATGACCACGCCGGCGCTGGCAGTCACGGGCAGTGCCACGACCGTCGCCAGGAGCAGGCTTGCAAGCTGTTTGCGTTTCATGTGCGTCACCACTTCGGGTGGATTCAGTTCCCGCAGGGTAGGTGCGCGGGCTTTTGCGCGTCCAGCAATATCTCGACTTTTCGGCAAAACTGTGACCCGGTTAACCGCAAAATGTCGCTTTTGCACCATATGTACTTTGGCAGGGCGATTCTTTAACCTTCACGCATGAAAAAATCCCGCAATTTGCTTTCCGGGCTGCTGCTGGCAGCTGTCACCGGTTGCGCCAGCGTAGCGCCACCGGAGCCCGCCGAAACTCCGCCATTAGCCTGCCCGGAGCCGGTCGAATGCCCGGTCTGCGAGGCGCCGCCGGAGCCGGAGGCCTGCCCGCCACCCCAGGTGGTGGAGAAGATCGTCGAAGTCCCGGCACCGCTGCCCGCCGCGACCACCGCGGGTGATATGCACCTGCCGATCATCGGCGCGGTGGAAAAGGCGCTGGTCGAGCCCGCCGGGCTGGTGATGGACGCGCGCATCGATACCGGCGCGGAGACCACCTCCATCCACGCCGAGGACATCCAGCTGGTAGAGAAGGAGGGCAAGCGCTACATCCGCTTCAACCTGCGCAATGCCGACAACGAGAAGGTGCCGCAGGAACTGCGCCTGAAGCGCCGCGTACTGATCAAGCAGCAGGACAGCGAGGACCTGGAGCGCCGCTACGTGGTGCGCATGTGGGTCACCATCGGCGATATCCGCTCGCGCATCGGCGTCAACCTCTCCGACCGCGAGGACTTCGAGTACCCGCTGCTGGTGGGACGCAACTTCCTGCTTGACGCGGCGATCGTCGACGTGAGCCGCCACCATACCCAGCCGACGCCGACCCCGGCCGTCGAGCCATCCTCACCCTGAGGCCACCATGCTATCGACCCGGGCCCGAATTGAACTGATCGCCGGCACACTGATCCTCGCCGGTGTCGGCCTCATGCTCTACAAGGTGTTCGCGCTCGGTTTTCCGCTGTTGCCCGGCGACTACCGCGAAGTGTGGACTGTCGAATCCAAGATCAGCTTCCGCCCGCTGCGCGAGCAGGGTCCGGTGGAGGTCGAGCTGAAGCTGCCCACGCCGGTGGCCGGCTGGCAGATCCTCGACGAGCACTTCGCCTCTTCGGGCTTCGGCTTCACCCTGCAGGAGCGCAAGGGCGAGCGCTGGGCGACCTGGTCGCGGCAGGCGCTGGAGGAGCCCACTACCCTGTACTACAAGGCGCAGGTCTACCGGTTAAGCCGCGACGAACTGCAGCGCACGTCGGTGCCGAAGATCGACAAGCCGATGCTGGAGGCGGACCAGCGCACGGCCATGGACCGCCTGATCGCCAACATGCGCAGCCGCTCCTCCGGGCCGGGCGCCTTCACCGCGCAGCTGATCCAGGCCCTGGGTGAAGACTCCAGCGACCCGGACGCGGCCTTCCTGCTCAGCGTCTGGGACGACGAGCGCGACCCGGCGCTGCTGGCGGTGCTGGCGCGGGCCGACGTCCCGGCGCGGGAGATTCGCGGCATCCGGCTGGAGGACGGCCGCCGCCGGCAGCGCATGTCCTCCCTGATCGAGATCTACAACGGCAGGGACTGGGTGGTGTTCGACCCGGCCACGGGACAGCGCGGCCTGCCGGACAATTTCTTCGTCTGGCAGCGCAGCGGCGGCAACCTGCTCAACGTGGTCGGCGCACAGGACTCGGAGCTCGAGTTCGCGCTGGTCAGCAACAGCCTGCCGGCCAAGACGGTGGCGGTGATGGACCAGCGGGTGGAGCGTATCGCGCTGCTGGACTTCTCCATCTACGCGCTGCCGGTGGAGCAGCAGGGGGTGTTCAAGGGGCTGCTCGGTATTCCGGTGGCGGCGCTGGTGGTGGTGATCATGCGCCTGCTGGTGGGGCTGAAGACCTCGGGTACTTTCATGCCCATCCTGATCGCGCTGGCCTTCGTGCAGACCACCCTGTGGGTGGGCCTGGCGATGTTCCTCATCCTGGTCAGCGCGGGCTTGTGGATACGCTCCTGGCTCAGCCACATGAACCTGCTGCTGGTATCGCGCATCTCCGCGGTGGTGATCGTGGTGATCTTCCTGATGGCGGCGCTGGCCATCGCCAGCTACAAGCTGGGCTTCGACCAGGTGCTCACGGTGACCTTCTTCCCCACCATCATCCTGTCGTGGACCATCGAGCGCATGTCCATACTCTGGGAAGAGGAGGGCCCGCACGAGGTGCTGGTGCAGGGCGGCGGCAGCCTGCTGGTGGCGGTGCTTGCGTATCTCGCCATGTCCAATCACGTCGTCTCTCACCTCACGTTCAACTTCCCTGAACTGATGCTCAGCCTGCTCGGCATCATCCTGCTGCTGGGCAAGTACACCGGCTATCGCCTGAGCGAGCTGTACCGCTTCCGCGCGCTGGGAGACTCATAGTGAAACTGCTGGCCTCGCCCGCCACGCTGCGGCGCAACGGCATCCTCGGCATGAACGAGCGCAACGTCGGGCTGATCGGCAAGTTCAACCCGCGCAGCCGCTTCCCGCTGGTGGACGACAAGCTCAAGACCAAGCACGCCGCCCAGGCGCTGGGCATCCCGGTGCCGGAACTGCACGGCGTGGTGGAGTACCAGCACGAGGTGCGCGACGTGTTCCCGCTGCTGGAGCCGCTGCCCAACTTCGTCATCAAGCCCACCCAGGGCAGCGGCGGCAAGGGCATCCTGGTGATCACCGGGCGCAAGGGCGCGGATTACGTGAAATCCAGCGGGCAGGTGGTGGACGCCGAGTACGTGCGGCGCCACCTCTCCAACGTGCTCGCCGGCCTGCACAGCCTGGGCGGGCGCAACGACAAGGCGATGGTCGAGGCGATGATCGAGTTCGATCCCTATCTCGCCAGCTACAGCCACGAGGGCGTGCCGGACCTGCGGGTGATCGTGCTCAAGGGCGTGCCGGTAATGGCCATGATGCGCTGCGCCACCCACTCCTCCGACGGCAAGGCCAACCTGCACCAGGGCGCGGTGGGCGTCGGGCTGGATATCGGCACCGGCCGCGCGGTGGCCGCGGTGCAGCACGGCAATCTCTGCCACCAGCACCCGGATACCGGCGCGCGCTTCGATTCCCTGGAAATCCCGGGCTGGCAGCAGGTGCTGGAACTGGCGGCGCGCTGCGTGGAAATGACCGGCATGGAATACCTGGGCTGCGACGTGGTGCTGGACCGCAACAGCGGGCCGACGCTGCTGGAACTCAATGCCCGTCCCGGGCTGTCCATACAGGTCGCCAACCAGGCCGGCCTGCGCCACCGCCTGGCGATCGCCCGGCGCATCGCCGAGCAGACCGACGACCACGACGAGAAGATCGCCCTGGCCCGCCGGGCGTTTACCGTCCCCCGGTGATCGCCACCCTGGAGCGCTACCTGCCGGACCTGGTGATCCTGGGTACGGCGATCTCGCTGTTTTCCCTGCTCGCGGTGCTGTTGGCGGTGCCCTGGGCGGTGGCGCGCCTGCCACAGGACTATTTCACCGACCCCAGGGACGAGTTCCTGCACTTTGTTCCCGGTCCCGCCGGCATGTTGCTGGTAATCCTGAAGAACCTCCTGGGCCTGCTGCTGGCGGTGCTGGGGTTTATCATGCTGTTCACGCCGGGGCAGGGCCTGCTGACCCTGCTCGCCGGGCTGCTGTTGATGGATTTTCCCGGTAAATACCGGCTCGAATGCGCGCTTGCCCGGCGGCGCAAGGTGCTGGAGGCGCTCAACTGGATGCGCCGGCGCCGCGGCCTGCCGCCCTTCGATCCGCCCGCCGACTGACGGTGCGCCGCTCCCGGGCAGGCTCTATACTGTCTGGCAATGAACGGGAGGGCTGCGCAATGCTGGGGCAAGTGATAGGAATGGCTGTGGACCTCGCCACCATGCCCGCCCGCCTCACCTGGCGCGGGGCCCGGGCGGTGAGCATGAGCCCGGCGCGCTTCCAGCAATTCTCGCGCGAGCTGCGCGATGCCTCCGACGAGGCGGCCCGGGAGATACGCGCCGTGCTGTCCAGCGTCGATGACGAGATGTCAGCCCGCGCCGGGCACCTGACCCCGCAGCAGAAAGTGGACGCCGCGGCTCTGGCCCTGGCAGCGGCGGAACAGCACCTGAGCATGGCCGCGATCAACCTGTTACGAGCCCTGTGGCTGGGCACGCACGCCGCCCGGGAGTCGGCTGAAAACAATCATTCACTGGAGAGAGATTTATCATGAAACGCCTTGTCCTGAGCTTCGCTATCGCAGTGGCAGCAGTCCTGGTTGCACTCGCGCCGGGCCTGTCCGCACAGGAGGAAACCTCGCTCTCCAGCGACTGGATGGAACTGGTGAAGGGCGAGAAAGACAAGGACACCGGCGTGGAGCTGCGCGACATCGAGCCGGGCGCGGAGGCGGGGACCCGCACCATAACGCTGGCGGTGCCGAAGACCTCGATCAAGGATCCCGACGATATCGAGGAAGTGCTCGTCGTCGGTCGCCGGCCGGACAAGACCGAAATGCCCAAGATGAACATCAAGTACAAGTGGGTGCGGGACTACGACAACGACAACTACGGCCTGGTCATTACCCTCGGCGAGGGCAACTGGCCGATTCGCCTGTTCATGAATTCGCGCCCGGGCTACATGGACGACGGCCAGTAGGGCGCGCTGGTAGTAGTGTTATCTGCCTGCGGCAGCATGGCACTTCCAATCTGAAACTCCGGGGAATTCTGCGGTGACCCACTATTGTGAATCCGCGCTGGAAGCGGTCGGCATGATCGATTCCGGCGAGTACATCTGGTGCCATTCCATGGCGGCCACGCCGACGGTGCTGCTGGCGGCACTTGCCGAGCATGCCAGGAACGTCAGCGACGTCACCCTGATGCAACTGCACCTGGAGCACGCCGAGGCGGTGGCCGACCCGGCGCTGGAGGGGCATCTGCGCAACCGCTGCTTCTTCGCCGGCAAGACCACGCGGGAGCTGATCAACCAGGGCCGCGCGGATTACGTGCCGATCTTCCTCTCCGAGATTCCCAAGCTGTTCCGCCGCCGGGAGCAGCGCATCGACACCGCGCTGATCCAGGTTTCCTCGCCGGACCAGCACGGCAACTGCTCGCTGGGCATCTCGGTGGAGGCCACCGCGGCGGCCTGCGACGTCGCCGGGCGCATCATCGCCCACATCAACCCGAACATGCCGCGCACCCACGGCGACAGCTTCATCAACCTGCGCGAGATCGACTACGCCTTCGTGGCGGAGGCGCCGGTGCTGGTGGTGGACCACCGCGATGTCACCGAGACCGAGCGCGCCATCGGCGAGATCGTCGCCAGCCGCATCGACGACGGCGACTGCCTGCAGATGGGCATCGGCGCCATCCCCGACGCCACCCTCGGCTTCCTCAACGACCACCGCCACCTCGGCGTGCACACCGAGATGTTCTCCGACGGGGTACTGGACCTGCTGGAGAAGGGCATCATCGACAACAGCCGCAAGAAGATCAGCCGAGGCCGCACGGTGACATCCTTCACCATGGGCAGCCAGAAGCTCTACGACTACATCGACGACAACCCCGAGGTTGTGTTCCTCGACGTCCAGTTCGTCAACAACCCGGTGGTGATCGCCAAGAACCCGCAGGTGGCCTCGATCAACAGCGCCATCCAGATCGACCTCACCGGCCAGGTCTGCGCGGACTCCATGGGCCACCGCATCTATTCCGGGGTGGGCGGGCAGGTGGATTTCGTGTTCGGGGCCAACTTCTCCGAGCGCGGCAAGTCGATCATCGCCCTGCCCAGCACCGCCCGGCACGGCACGCTCTCGCGGCTGGTGGGCTCGCTGGAGCGCGGGGCGGGGGTGGTGACCACAAGGGCCCAGGTGGACTACGTGGTGACGGAGTACGGCTACGCCCAGCTGCGCGGGCGCTCGCTCACCGAGCGGGCGCGGGACCTGATCAATATCGCCCATCCCGAGTTCCGCGAGGACCTGGCCCGGGAGGCCCGGGATACCCTGGGATTGGCGGTGTAGGAGCCTGCTACGCAGGCGATTCCAGCCCCCGATCCGGCACCGCGCATATCGCCTGCATAGCAGGCTCCTACGGGGCCGGGCCCCGCCCGCGCAGGGGTAAATCCCGGCGTATTTTTCGCCCCTAACCCCTTGACGACAAACGGGTTGGTCCCTATAGTACGCCCCCTCAACGCGCCTGTAGCTCAGCTGGATAGAGTACCTGGCTACGAACCAGGCGGTCGCACGTTCGAATCGTGCCAGGCGCGCCATACATCAAGACCCCGGCCCTGTGCCGGGGTTTTTGTTTCCAGGGTGTAACCCCGGGCGGTCGGGTTGCCGCAAACTCTGCCGCGGCCCCGGCCGACGGCGGCCGGCCGCAGGCCTCAACCAAGCGGAGCGACCGGCATCCCATACTCCTGCGCCAGTTCCAGCAAATCCTCCGCCGCTGCATTGACTGAAGAATGCGCGGGTGTCGTCGGTAAAATCCTTCGGCAAACCATTAAATAAATCACTTGCGTTATTTAATTGCGGGCAGGTAGGATTCGCCAGTTCACTGATTTTGGCGGATTGACATGCCCGGCAAACAGGCCGTATCTCCACGCAGGACCCGCAACGACCCCCGCAAGGAGGCCACCCGAATGGCGATCGTACAGGCGGCGGAAGCGCTGTTCGCCGCAAACGGGATCGAGGGCACATCGCTGCGCCAGATCGCGACGGCAAGCGGCGCGGCCAATACCAGCGCGGTCGCCTATCACTTCGGCGGCAAGGAAGGCCTGCTCAAGGCGATCTTCAACCACCGCCTTCCCGCCATCGATGCCCGCAGGCGCGAACTGCTCGAAGCCGCGCGACAAGATGGCTGCGCCGGTGAGGTTTTCCACATTCTCAAGGCCCTGTGGCTGCCGCTGCTGGAGCAGGCCAATGCCGATGGCGTGCACAGTTTCGCCGGGTTCCTGGCAGCTCTGGCGCACTCTTCCATGGGCGGCATCCGGTCGACCCTTGACACCGAATACCCGGCGACTACCGAGTTGGGCGAGTGTCTCAAACGATCGCTGCCCGCCGCGGCCAGGGCGCGGTTCGATTCGCGCGTGTTGATAACTACCCTGATGATCACCGGGGCGCTGCGGCTCATCGACCAGTCTGGCGGCAAGCTGGATGCCGCCCGGGTGTTTGACGATACGCTGCGGATGGCTTCTGCCGCGATGTCGGCAACTACCGATACCAACTGATTCTTTTACCAGAACGGGGGAGCCTGCCTGTGTATTCCAGCTTCAATAAAGTGGTTCGCTCTGCGGTAGTTGCCGCCCTGCTGTTGGCGGGCAGTGTCGCCAGCGCCGGTGATACCTCGACAATCGTACTGGCGCTCGGCACGCAGGGAGGGCCCCAACCCAACCCCTATCGATCCCAGCCTGCGCACGCCCTGCTGGTGAACGGCGAAACCTACCTGGTCGACGCCGGCAATGGCGTCGCCCGGCAACTGGCGCTGGCCGGCATTGCGCCGGAGAGCGTCAAGAAGATCTTCATCACCCATAACCACGACGACCACAACGCCGATCTCGGAACACTGATGGGGCTGAGCTGGTCGCTGCACAACAAGGATGATTACGATGTATTCGGCCCGGCGGGCACGCAGCAGGTGGTCGATGGCTTCATGCAGTACTACTCGGTGAATGCGGCGGTCCGCTCCGAGGATTCGCCGCTGCCAAGTTGGGGATCGTTCGAGGGAGACGTGCATGTTCACAACATCGGCAACGCCCCTTCGGCCAGGGTGATATACAGGGATGACAACGTGACGGTCTCCGCCATCGAGAACTGTCACTACCATCACGATGACCCCGTGGAAACCAAAGCCGGTGTGGAAAAAAGCTACGCCTTTCGCTTCCGGACCGCTGGCCGCGTCGTTGTCTTCAGTGGCGATACCGGGCCCTGCGAGCCGCTGGTCGATTTCGCCAAAGGTGCGGATGTCCTTGTCCACGAGGTGTTCAACACCGCGCTCATGGAGGAAAACGTTCGTTCACACGGGTTCATTGCCGCCCTGCCAGGGCCGATAGTGAGCGCGCTGATGAAGAAATCCGAGCAGTACCATACGACGCCGGTCGAAGTCGGCAAGCTGGCGAAACGCGCGGGTGTCGGGATGGTCGTGCTCACCCATGTCATGCCGGGGCGGCAGTCGGACCCCGATGAGGCCTACACTCGAGGTGTGCGCGAAAACTATTCCGGCCCGGTGGTGGTTGCGCAGGACCTGGGGCGTTACTAGCCATTGATTCTGATCAATCATTAACACGACGGCGGTTTCGCCAGCGCGGATATGGTGAGACATTGCTGTATCCGCCAGTTTGCAGCGGCGTAAGGGCAAGCTTTTCGCCGCTCTGCGGGCCCTGCGCTGCACGTGTAGCGGTGATGGACTGTCACTGGCTAGACCGGTTGTCGGTAATCTACTAACCTGCATCGGGTTGGTGCCAGGCGGTAGTTCGATACGAGATCCGTACCACAGGGAGATACGGCTTTGGAGTCGGGAATTACCAGTTATCGCGGCATTACCAGTATCGTCGGCGATATCGTCAACCTGCGAATCAGCGACGCCACCTCGATGAGTATCCCACCGCGCAACCGTGACCTGGCGATGATCGAGCAGGACGGCCAGGTGTTCTCACTCGCCCAGATTATCCGGCTCAGCGACGACCAGGTCTCCCTGCAGGTTTTCGCGGGCACCAAGGGGCTCGGCAACCACGCCTCGGTGCGCTTTCTCGGCACGACGATGCAGGCAATTTACTCGGCCAATATTTTCGGGCGCGTATTCGACGGTTCCTGCCAGCCCATCGACGGCGGACCCGAACTGAGCCACGAACCCAAGGTGCCCATCAACGGTCCGACGGTGAACCCCGCGGCCCGGGTGCTGGCTTCGCGCATGATTCGCACCGACGTGCCGATGATCGACGTCTTCAACTGCCTGGTGGAGAGCCAGAAAATCCCGATTTTCTCGGTGGCGGGAGAACCCTTCAACGGCTTCCTTGCCCGCATCGGCATCCAGGCCGATGCCGATGTGGTGGTGTTCGGCGGGCTGGGCCTGATTTTCGACGACTACTACAGCTTCCGCAGCGCGTTCGAGGACGCGGGGATCATGTCCCGCACCGTGATGTTCGTCAACCTGGCCTCCGACCCGGTGGTCGAACGCCTGATGGTGCCCGACCTGGCGCTGGCGGTGGCGGAAAAACTCGCGGTGGAAGAGGGCAAACGGGTGCTGGTGCTGCTGACCGACATGACCGCCTACGCCGACGCGATGAAGGAAATCGGCATCGCCATGGAACACATACCCTCCAACCGGGGTTATATGGGCGACCTCTACTCACAGCTGGCACGCCGCTATGAGAAGGCCTGCGACTTCAAGGGCGCGGGCTCGGTGACCATCCTTTCGGTGACCACCATGCCCGGCGACGACGTGACCCATCCCGTGCCCGACAACACCGGCTATATCACCGAGGGGCAGTTCTACCTGCACAACGGAGTGCTGGACCCGTTTGGCTCGCTGTCGCGCCTCAAGCAGCACGTGATCGGGAAGGAAACCCGCGACGACCACAGCCAGATCATGAACACCATGATCCGCTATTACTCAGAGGGCGTGGAGGCGGAACAGAAACAGGCCATGGCCTTCGACCTGAGCGAGTTCGACCACAAACTGCTGAAATTCGCCCGGGCGTTTCGCCAGCAGTTCATGCGGCTGGACGTCTCCATGCCGCTGGAGGACGCGCTGGATGCCTGTTGGCGCATGCTGGAAGACTGCTTCGAGCGCGACGAGGTCGTCATCAAACGGGAATTGAAGGACAAGTACTGGCAGGCGGACGATGGCGAAGCTCGCACTCAATAAGAGCGCCCTGTCCGCGGAGAAGCGCCGGCAGGCCAGTTACGAGCGCTACCTGCCCTCGCTCGAAATGAAGCAGAAGCAACTGCTCGCGGAGCGCAAGAAAGCCCAGGCCGAGCTGGCGGCCCGGCGCGACGAGATCGCCGCGCTGGAGGACCAGATCGCCCGGCGGCTGCCGATGCTGACGGTTGAAAGTATCGCGCTTGGCGAACTGGTCACCGTGGAGAACCTGGTGTTGGAGGAGGAGAACCTGCTGGGTACGCACCTGCCGAAGCTGGGCGGCGTACAGGTGACGGTGGCGGAATACGGCCTGCTGGTTCGGCCCCACTGGTTCGACGAACTCTGTCTTGCGCTGCAGCGGGCGGTGTTATTGCGCCTGGAGGCGGAGGTCATGCAACTGCGCGTCGCAGGGCTGGAGGTGGCGGCGCGCACGATTACACAGCGTGTGAACCTGTTTTCCAAGGTGTTGATACCCCAGGCTGCGAAGAACATAAAGCGCATAGGCCTGTTCCTGTCGGACCAGGAGAGGGCCGGTGTCGTCCGCTCCAAACTGGCCAAGCAGAAGCAGCAGGGAGACTGAGCGCATGGCGATTGCCCGGCAACTCGAATTGACCCTGGTCGGCGATGCGGATCGCAAGCGCGAAATACTCGATGGCCTGCAGGCGCTGGGGGCCGTGCATCTGGTTGACGTCAAGCAGGGCGCGCAGGGAATGGGTCCCGACGTGGTGGACGACGCCCGGGAAGCCCTGCGTTACCTCGAGGACTGCCCGCGCAAACGCCGGCCCCGGCGCGCCGGCAGCGAGATCGATTTTGCGCAACTGGTGGATGAGGTACTGGGCAATAAACATTGCCGCGAAGATGCCATCGACCGCGTCGAGTTGCTCGAACAGCGCCGTCGCGACCTGCGTCCCTGGGGCGAATTCGAATTTCCCCCGCCCGGCGAACTCGATCGGAACCTGCTCTGGTTCTACCTGGTACCCGTGGGCAGGGAAGCCGGCCTGGAACAGGTCGGATTGCCCTGGCAACTGGTGCACTCGGACAAGCGCTTTCACTACCTGGTGGTGGTCTCGCCGCAGGAGCCGACGGATGCGGATGTTCCCTATGCCCGGGTGCACACCGGCTCCCTCTCGCTGTCGCAAATCGCGGAAAAGCTCGATGAGGTCCGGGCCAGTATCGAGGAAATGGAAGCGGAGCGCGAATCACTCACTCGCTGGATACCCCAGCTGCGCAGCGCGATGCTCGCCACGCTGGACCGCCGTGATCTCGATGCGGCGGAGCGTGATGCCTACGAGGCGGACGGCCTGTTCGCGGTGCGTGGCTGGATCCCCGAGGCTGCGGTACAGCGGTTGGCCGAGTGGGTCGCGAGCGTGTCTGCGGCCTATACCCTGCGCGAGCCCGATGAGGAGGACACGCCCCCGACCCTGCTGTTGAACGGCGACCGGGTGGGGGGTGGACAGGAGGCAGTGAGTTTCTTCCAGTTGCCCGGCTATACCAACTGGGACCCGTCCGCGCTGGTGTTCGTGTCCTTTTCCCTGTTCTTTGCCATGATCGCGGCGGACGCTGGCTACGGCGCGCTGATGGCGCTGCCGCTTGTGTTCGGCTGGCGCCGCTTCTCCACCCCGGGCTCCACCGCGATTCGGCTGCGCAACCTGTGGGCCGCAATCGCCGCCTGCACGATAGTCTACGGCGTACTGGTCGGCAGCTACTTCGGCATGCGCCCGCCGCCGCACAGCGTACCCGCTGCGCTGGCGTTGCTCGACCTCAACGACTTCGACACGATGATGCGCCTGTCCATCGCTGTCGGCGTGCTTCACCTGATGATCGCGCACGCCACCGTGTTCTGGACCAACCGCGGTACCCGCGTGGCCATGGTGGCGCTGGCCTGGTTCATCGGCGTGGGCAGCGGTTTCGGGTTGTGGATGCAGTACGTGACGGCGGATGACTTCGCCGCGGCCGCCAGTCCCTTCAGCTACGGCCTGCTGGCCTGGCTGGTACTGTTACTGGTGTTCTCCGGCGAGCGGCCCTATGACTCGGTGAAAAACGCCGGGCTCAACCTGGTTTCCGGGGTCGGCGCGCTCACCGGCCTGACCAAGGCCTTCGGCGACGTCCTGAGCTACATGCGACTGTTCGCCCTGGGGCTGGCGAGCTCGTCGCTGGCCACCACGTTCAACGAACTGGCCGTTTCCGCCAGGGACAGCTTCACCCATGCGGGATTCTTTGCCTTTTTACTCATCATCCTGCTGGGTCACACCCTCAATTTCGTGCTGACCCTGATGAGCGGCCTCATCCATGGACTGCGCCTGAACCTGATGGAGTTTTATAACTGGGGTATTCGCGACGAGGGATACCCGTTCAAAGCTTTTGCCAAGAGAGGAGGCTCGACATGGAAGGGATCATGACTGCGCTGGGCTGGTTCGGCATCTTCGCCCCTACGGCGCTGGGAGCCATCGGCAGCGCAATCGGCTGCTCGCTGGCCGGACAGGCCGCGGTCGGCGCCATGCTCGACGTGGAGGGGGGATACGGCAAGTTCATCGGGGTATCCGCACTGCCTTCGAGCCAGGTGATCTACGGGATCGTGATCATGTTCACCCTCAACCGGGAAGTGACGCCGCAGGTGGCCGGGGGCCTGTTCGGTATCGGTACCCTGACTGGCCTCGCGCTGATGTACGCAGCAATCTACCAGGGGCGCGCGGTAGTGGCGGCGATCAACGCATCGAAAAACAAGCCGGAAATTTTCGGCCTGAGTATCGCTCCGGCAGCGATTGTCGAAGGTTTCGCCGTTTTTGCTTTCGTGTTTGCACTGGTGTTGTCCGGCAACCTGCCGGCGTGAGGAGGACAGGGCATGGCTGATGCAGAAGAGGGAATGCAGACGTCCCGGGGCATCCAGGAACTGATCGACCAGTTGCGCGACAAGGGCGTAAACGCCGGCAAGGAGGCCAGCTCCAGGCTGGTGGCGGATGCCGAGAGCCGCGCCGAATGGATTGTGCAACAGGCTGAGGCCGAGGCGGCGCAGGTACGCAAACAGGCGGAGGAGGACGCCGCCTTCGTCCGCAAGGCGGGCGCGGACGCACTGGAAATGGCATACCGGGATATCCGGATGAAGTTGCGGGACGACCTGAGCCGGCAGTTCGCCCGGCAGCTGGGCAAGCTCATCGTCCTGGAACTCGAAGACCCCCATACGCTGAAACAACTCCTTATCAGTGCCGCCGGCCGTTCGCAGCTGCCGGACGAGGAGGTCCGTATCCTGTTGCCGGAGCGGGCGACGGACCTGCAGCAACTGCGCGACGATCCCAGCCTGCTGCAGGGCGGTCCGCTGCTGGAGATGATCTCGGAGGTGGCGCGGCAGCTCTTTACCCAGGGTGTCGAGGTCGCCACCGGTGCGCAGGGCAGGGCGGGCATGCAGATCATCATGCGCGACGGTGAAGTGCAGGTTGAACTCACCGACCAGGCCCTGAACGGCCTCATCCTGGAACACCTGCAGCCGCGCTTTCGCGCCATTCTTGAGGGTGTGGTGGGCTGAGCCATGGCGACGCAATATATTGAATTGATCTGTTCCCTGCCTTACCTGGCAAACCCGTTTGTGCACAGGCGCGCGCCGATCAGCCGGGTGCAGTTGAACAAACGCCTCTCCATGCTGGACTTCGGCGACCGTTCGCTGCTGGGTAAACTCACGGCGTCATTTTACTGGGGCGGCATCTCCGCCGGGGAGAGCGACAGCGAGCTCGTGCGGCGCGCCCGGCGCACGATGGACCTCGTCGAATATAACGATATGCGCGAGTGGCTTTTGTGGCGCATGGACCTGCGCACCCTCGTCGCGGCGCTGCGGCGCCGCCACCGGGGAGAGGACGTGCCGCCGGCCGGGGCGGCCTGGGGTTTCGGCCGCTACACCCGGCATATCGAGCGCAACTGGAATCACCCCCACTTCCGGCTGGAGCAGCATTTCACCTGGTTGCCCGAGGCCCGGCAGCTGCTGGAGCGGGGGGAGAGCCACGAACTCGAGCGGCTCCTGCTGGGCGAGGCCTGGAGTTATTACAGCAGCCGCCAGGCCAGCGACGACTACAGTTTTTCCGCCGTCTGGCTGTACCTGATGCGCTGGGATCTCGTGGATCGCTGGACCAGTTACAACGCGGAGCATGCACGGCAGAGGTTCGATGAACTGGTGAACTCCGCCATGCAGGCATCACTGCTGGAATTGGAGAAGATCGCATGAGCCGGGACCAGGCCACGTCACAGCGGAGTGCCTCGGCCCGGGTCGTCGCGGTCAGTGACGATGTCATCACGGTGGAGTCCTGCGCGGGGGAGACCACGCCGCTGATGAAAAACGAGGTGGTCTATATCTGTCCCGCAAGTGCTGGCGGGGGGGAGAAACTCAAGGCCGAAGTGCTCCGCGTTCGCGGCCGGCGGGCTGATGTACAAGTCTACGAGGACACCATCGGCGTGGCGATAGGGGATCCGGTCGAGCAGACCGGCGAACTGCTTTCGATCGAACTGGGCCCGGGCCTGTTGCGCCAGGTCTACGATGGCCTGCAGAACCCGCTGCAACGCCTGGAGGCCCTTTACGGCAGGTTTCTACAGCGCGGTGCCGTGGTTCCCGGGCTGGACCGCACCGAGCGATGGAGTTTCGTCGCCCTGAGCCGGGTCGGCGACACGGTGCGATCCGGGGATGTCCTCGGCACCGTGCAGGAGGGACGCTACGCCCACAAGATCATGGTGCCGCTGCGGCTGCAGGGCGAACTGAGCGTGGACTGGATCCAGGAGGGGAGTTTCTCCGTGGATGCCGTGATCGCCCGCCTGAAAGACGCCAGCGATGAGCTGCACGAGGTGAGGATGATGCAGCGCTGGCCTGTCCGCAAGCCGCTGCCGGAGCAGTTGCTCAAGCGGCGCAGCAGCATCCGCCAGTACCCCAGCCAGCCGATGGTTACCACGCTGCGGCTGATCGATACGTTTTTCCCTATCGCCAAGGGGGGCACCGGGTGTATTCCCGGTCCTTTCGGTGCGGGAAAAACCGTGTTGCAGAATCTCATATCCCGCTACTCCGACGTGGATATCGTGATCGTGGTTGCCTGTGGCGAACGCGCCGGCGAGGTGGTCGAGACGATCACCGAGTTCCCGCAGCTCCCCGACCCGCATACCGGGGGCACATTGATGGACAGAACGGTCATCATCTGCAACACATCTTCCATGCCGGTGGCTGCCCGGGAGGCCTCCATCTATACCGGCGTGACCATCGGCGAGTATTACAGGCAGATGGGCTACGACGTGTTGCTGATTGCCGATTCGACCTCGCGCTGGGCGCAGGCGATGCGCGAGACCTCGGGCCGGCTGGAGGAGATCCCCGGGGAAGAGGCGTTTCCCGCCTACCTGGAATCCTCGATCCGCAACCTCTACGAGCGCGCCGGTGTCATCCAGGGCAACGATGGCAGCGTGGGGTCGCTGACGTTGATCGGCACCGTGTCACCTGCGGGGGGCAACTTCGAGGAGCCGGTGACCCAGGGTACGCTGAATACCGTCAAGACCTTTCTGGGCCTGAGCTACGACCGCGCCTACAAGCGCTTTTACCCGGCCGTCGATCCCCTGCAGTCCTGGAGCCGCTATCCGCAGCAACTGCGGGCGTGGTTCGACGACAACCTCGGGACAAGCTGGCTGGACGCGGTGGGCGCTATCGAAGACCTGTTGCACAGGGGGGAGGAAATATCCCGCATGATGCAAGTGACCGGCGAGGAGGGCGTCAGCGGGGCGGATTTTGTCACCCAGCAGAAGGCCATGCTGGTCGATATGGTCTACCTGCAGCAGGATGCGTTCGACCCGGTGGATGTCTCCACGGATATTGCCCGGCAGAAGCAGAGCTTCGAACTGCTGCAAACGATTTGTGAAGCCGAACTACAGTTCGGCGACAAGGCCGATGCACGGCGCTGGTTCAGCCGTATGACTGATACCTTCAAGAACCTCAACTACGCGGAATCGGGCAGCGAGCCGTTCAGGGAGCACTGGGCGCAGATCGAAGAATTGCTTTCCCGGGCCGCCCCTGGCGCTCCTTCCAACCAGGTGTGAGGCGTGTGCGCCAACGTCACGTTGCTGTACGACACGTCGAGCAGCGAAGTCGTCACGCCCCCCACGCCGCGAGCGCCTGCCTAGGGCAATACCCCCGCCGGCCCCGGCGGCTTCCCTGCCAGTGAAAGCAGCCGCCAGTAGTCCAGCACATTGACGGTACCGGAGCTGTCCAGGTCCGCCTCCGGGTCGCCGGTGCGGAATACCGACGCCATGTAGAGCAGGTCCTGGAAGTCGACCAGGTTCGAGTTGTCGAAGTCGGCGTCGCAAATATTGCCGAAGCCATCGCCGTCGGTGTCGGTCTGGCCGGGGTTCGCCACCAGCGTGCAGTTATCGCCGAGATCGGGAACGCCGTCGTTATCCGAATCGATGGGGTTGAGCGCGATACCGCTCACCGAGGTCAGCCCGCCATTGGCCACCACGACACCGGGGACGACAGCCGTCTGGTAGCCGGGGTAGGAGGCGCGAAACTCGTAGATGCCAGCGGGGGTCTGTTTCATGCTGAATTTGCCGGTCGCCGCGGTGAAACCCGGTTGGGTGTCGGCCTCGCCGATGGTCTGCAGCACGATACCCTCCACCGGTGTCGCCGGCGCCAGCAACACCTGGCCCTCGACCGTGCCCACGTCGAGCGGGGACAGCACCCGGATGGAATCCTGGTACACGGTTGGTGACAGGTTGCCCGCAGCATCGCGGTAGCGCACGAACACGGTGGCGATGCCGGAATCCGGATCGGGCACGAGCACCCAGGGCAGGGTGCTGGCGAAAGCCTGCCAGGCGCTGCCGGTAAACTGGCTGTCGTTGCCGACCATGACATCTGTGGTATCCGCGGAGGCCACCAGGTTGAGCCTCGCGCCGGTGCCGGTGGTCCTCGGTGCGCCGCGGTTGATGCGCACACTGCCGATGGGCGGGATGGGTTCAGCCTTAGGCGTGCCGGAGAACACGTGGCTCGGTGCCGAGAAGTTGCCGGCGAGGTCGATGCCGATCATCTTGTAGAAATAGGGGGTGCCGTTGACCAGGCCCTTGTCGCGGTACAGTCCGCCATAGGTGTGGGCGGGGAATTGCGCGATGGCGGCGAAGGGACCGGCCTGAGAGGTGCTGCGCAGCAGGCGCATCCTGTCGTAGGCCGGGTTGACCGGGTAGCGGATCAGGTTGGAATTGGGCTGCAGCTGACTCTTGGCGGGGAAGGGCAGGTGCTCCTGTATCCAGTCCACCACCTCCGGGTCTATCGGCTGCGGCAACGCGTCGTCGCGGGGATCGAAGGGGTTGGCGCCGCGCAGCAGCTCGGAGAGATCTGCCTCGCCGCCGCGGTCGGTGTCGGGATGGCAGGGGTCGAGGCCGCGGTCCCATTCATCGAAATTCTTGATGCCGTTGGCGTCCGCATCCTGGTCGGCGTCCTTCACCAGCTTGTCCAGGCACTCGTGCTCGTCCTCGTAGAGATCCGGCATCTGGTCACCGTCCAGGTCGAGCAGGTCGAAGTTCTCCAGCACCTGGAACGAGGACTTGCGAATGCGCTGGAAGTCGTCGCCGACGGCCTCTACCGCCACGTTGTAGCTGCCGCGTACCCCGTTGCCGGGAATATCCGGCAGGTCCGCCTCGCTGGCCTCGGTGGTGCGGGTGTAGGTGTTGGCGTAGATGCCGTCGCCGGGTTCGCGGTCACCGTGCGTGCCGTCGTCGAACAGGGGCAGCACGATGACACTGCCGTCGGGGTGCTCGACATTGGCGACCACGTCAGCGCCGACGACCGCGCCGGCGTCGTCCAGCAACTCGGCGATGATCGGCTGCGGCAGGCCGCGCAGGAACTTGCCGCCGAAGCCGTCGAAGGCGGGGTTGGGTGCCTGGCCGAAGTAGACCGAGAGTTCCGGCCCCTGGACGTCGTCGCCGGAGAGTATGGCCAGGAATTCGGGGCTGCCGGTGTCGCCGGAAAGATTGACCGTCCAGGTGCCGGCATCCAGGTCGCCGACCTGCACCACTACGTGGCTGTCGTCGACCAGGATCTGGGCGCCGTCGACGCCGTCCACCACCGGGGCGCCCCCGGGGCGCAGGATCTCGACTCCGAGTTCGTCGGCCGGGTCCTCCCAGTTGAACAGGAAGCGCGCGTTGATGATGCCGCCGCCGGTGATCTCGATGGGGTAGGATGCGTTGCCGCCCGATGCCATGGTGCCGGCCTGTTCCCACAGGCGCTCGTGCCCCTGCATGATTTCGCTGGATGCGGCGAAGGCGTCGGCGAGGCGGTTGGCCAGCCCTGCCGGTGTTGCCGCCAGGGTAGTGCTGGAACCGCTGCCCTGGGTGGAGCTCGCGCCGCTACCCTGGGTGGTGCTCGCGCCCCCGAGGCTGCCGGCGTCGACGTAGTAGTACTGGCCGCCGGTCTCGTTGGCGATCTCCTGCAGCAGGACCTGGTCGGCGTCCGCCCCCAGCGCGATGGCGTTGACCTTGATGCCCGCGGCCTTGATGGCCGCCTCGACCTGGTTCCAGTAGAGTTCCTCGTTCTCCATGCCATCGCCGAGCAGCACGATCCAGTCCTCGCCCTCGGCCGAGCCGTGCAGGGCGAATTCGGAAGCCCCGGTATCCAGGCCATCGCCGATGGAGGTCGCGCCGCCGACGGCAATTGCCGATATCGCATCCCTGACGGTTTGCTTGTGGGTATCGGTGGCGTCGTCGAGGGCCGCGTCGACCGTGGCGTCGTTATTGGGTTCGACGGCGTCGCCGCTGAAGCTCACCAGCCCGACGCGGTCCTGGTCGGTGGTGATATCGACAAACAGGCGCCCGGCGTTTTTGGCGGCGTCGATCTTCGGCGAACTGGCCGGACCCACCATGCTGCCGGAGCGATCGATCACCAGCAGCTGGTCGAGAATCCGCTCCTCGTAGCTCACCGCGTCGAACTGGAAATCGTTGAGGCTGAAGACGCCCCCGAGCAGCGACACGTAGAGGTCGTAGGTATTGGTGTCCGGCTTGGCCGGTGGCCGCACGGTCAGCCAGTATTCGCCCTGTATCTCGGCGCCAGCCAGTACCTCGGCGCGGTCGGCGGGGGCGCCGTTGGTGCCGACATAGACGTCGAACTGCTCCGGCCGGAAGCCCAGCACCGAGGCGCCGCCCAGGCCCGCCGGGCCGGAGACCCGCACGCGCACGATCATGTTGCGCGGGTTGTCGGGCGGGCCGACGAAGGCCTGGTAGCTGGCGTCGGGAAAGCGCAGGTCGAGGCTGCCGGGGCCGCAGTCGAACTCGTAGTTGAAGGCGATCTGCTCGTCGCCCCCGGTGACCACGGCGAGCAGCCGGGACAGATGATTGGGGAAGCCGAAATCGTCCTGCAGGAAGGCCACGGAAAAGTCCTCGCCGCTGCCGCGGGTCATGCGTACCACCTCGTCGGCGTCATTGACCGCCAGCACCGTGTGCCGGGCGTCGTCCGCGCTGCCGATGCGGTAACCGAGAATCCAACCCGGCGCGCAACCGTCGCTGAGGTCGGCCTCGAAATAGGAGGCGCCCCAGCGACTCACCACCGAGACAGCGGGAAACGCCGACAGGATATTGCCGCTCCAGGTGCGCGCCACCTTGGCGAAGGCCACGCCGTTGCCGTCGTTTTCGTCGACGTACTGGTACTTCTCCCTGTCGGGAATCGCGCTCAGGTCGAACTCCTTGGCGATGTTGGCTACCGAGAAGTCGTAGAACCAGGACTTGAGACTGGCCGAGGGATCGAAGGACTGGATGGTCTCCTCGATCGCCGCGGGCAGGTCCGGGCTGGAGGGGTAGCTCTCCACGGTCTCCCAGAACGTGCGGATGAAGTCGACGCCGTACTGGGGTTCCGTGGTGACGGTGCCGAACTGTTCCGACATGTGCTTCCAGCCCAGGGCGGATTCATAGGAAACACGCCAGAAATCGCGGTTGGGCGCCTCCAGGTAGTCCTCGGCCTCATTCCAGAAGGACAGGTTCGAGTCGCCGTCGATGTCGTCGTAGATCTCGTCCTCCATCATGCGCGCCGTGCCCTCGAAGGCGACCTTGCCCCAGGTGAGGTAGGTGCTCGCCGGGGCGTAGCTGAATTGCACGTGGTGGAACAGTTCATGACCCGTTACCCGGCGCAGGTTGCGTTCCGAGGCGTCGCACCAGACCGTGGATGGCAACCGGATGCGCGTGGCGGAGGCCTGGCCGTTATCGCAATCGGCGTCGTCGTGGGCGCCGCCGGGGGCGCAGTCGTAGATCAGTACCTCGTCGTCCTCGCCGGCGAAGTCGGGGCTGTTGAAGCCGAGGCTGGTGTAGCCGTCGATGTAGCCCGCTGGAAAGCCGGGCACCGGGTTGCCGTCCCGGTCCAGCGCATCCGCCACGTTGTACGCCTGCACGATGGGGAAGTAGTTCAGGTCGGCGCCCATGGGAGGGGAATCCGCCGAGCAGTCGTACGGGCCGGTTGCGTCGAAGTGGATGTTGTAGTCGTAGGTCGAGGTGGTCAGCTCGAAGGGGAAGGTGTCGGGGTGGGTGGCTCGTGCTGGCAGTGCGGCCGGGAGCAGCAGGGCTGCGAGCAGAGTGCGACAAACAAGTCCGTTCATTTGTTCGGCTCCTCCAGCGTCAGGCATACTCCGAGGGCTGGATCCTGCTCCGGAACCTCACCCTTCCCGTGCGTCGCTGGCAACAGCGGCGAAGTATAGTTCAGGCACCCGGGTGCCGAGGCCGGCGCAGGCGAATTCCTTCGAGTATTTTGGAATATGGCAATCGCCTGTTAGAAGGGGGCTGCCTGAAACGGAATTTCTGATTAAGATGGACGATTTCGTGTGGGTAATTTCCGTCCGCTGCAGTGTTGTATTCCGGTCGGGAGCAGGGGGATGTTTTGAAAAAGTTTATCGGGGCACTGCTGGTAGTCGCCGGCTGTAACTTTATTGCATCAGGCGTACACGCCGAGGCGACGCTGGTCACCAACGTCAAGGGATATACGCTGGACGAGAGCGGCGCACTGCTGCAATTCAGGCAGGCGCTGATCGAGGATGGGAAGATCGCGGCGCTGGACCCGGCCTCCGTCCCGCAGGGTGCAACCGTCGTCGACGGCGGCAAGCGGGTGATGCTGCCGGGGATGATCGACGCCCACGGCCACCTGCTGTCGCTGGGTGCCGCGCTGCTGAAAGTCGATGTGCGCGAGGCTGCGAGCGCCGACGCGGCGGCGAAGCAGGTTGCGGACTACGCGGGGGCGCACCCGGAGCTGGCCTGGCTGACCGGCCGCGGCTGGAACCAGGAGCTGTGGCCGGACCGCAGCTTCCCACGGGCGAGCATCCTGGACAAATACATCGGCGAGCGCCCGGTCTCGCTGTCCCGTGTCGACGGCCACGCGCTGTGGGTGAACAGCAAGGCGCTGGCGCTGGCCGGCATCACCCGGGATACCCCGGACCCCGCCGGCGGCCAGATCGTGCGCGACGGCAACGGCGAGCCTACCGGCGTACTGGTGGACAACGCCATGGACCTGATGGGCGCCGTAATTCCGAAGGACAGCCCGGCGCAGTACCAGCAACGCCTGGACGCGGTGGGCCCGCACCTGCTGTCCCTGGGTATTACCGGCATGCACGACGCCGGCATCGGTCACGACGTCTACGACTTCTATCTCGCTCGCGCAGTCGCCGCGCAACTGCCGCTGCGCATCTACGCGATGATCATCTCCACGGACCCGGACCTGCCTGCGCTGCTGGCCAATGGTCCCATCGAGAGCAGCGACGATTTCCTGGTCATGCGCAGCGTTAAAGTGATTGCCGACGGTGCCCTGGGCAGCCGCGGCGCCGCACTGCTCGAGCCCTACAGCGACATGCCCCACCAGCACGGCCTGATGGTGACCGCCCCCGAACAGTTCAAGCCGCTGTTCGACGAGGTGATCGGCGCGGGCTTCCAGCTCAACATCCACGCCATCGGCGACCGCGCCAATCACCTTGCCCTGCAGCAGTTTGCCGATACCTTCTCGCGTATCGGCGGCAGCGAGCTGCGCAACCGCGTAGAGCACGCGCAGGTCATCGCGCCGCAAGACCTGTCGAAATTCGCCGAGCTGGGCGTACTGCCCTCGATGCAGCCGACCCACGCGACCAGCGACATGAACATGGCGGAGGACCGTATCGGCAAGGCGCGCATGGTCGGCGCTTACGCCTGGCATACCCTGCTGGACAGCGGCGTGCACATGCCACTGGGCTCGGACTTCCCGGTGGAACTGGCCAACCCCTTCTACGGCTTGCACGCCGCGGTGACCCGGCAGGACCGCAACAACCAGCCCCTGGGCGGCTGGTACCCGGAGCAGAAGATGACCCGCCTGCAGGCGTTCAAGGGCTTTACGCTGGATGCGGCCTACGGGGCGCACATGGAGGACAGTGTGGGCACGCTGACGCCGGGCAAGTGGGCGGACTTCATCCTGGTGGACCAGGATATCTTCGAGGTGTCCCAGAGCGATATCTGGAAGACGCAGGTGCTGGCGACATGGCTCGCCGGAAAACCGGTTTACCTGCGGGACTAGTCGAACCAGTCGACGCCGGCGGCCAGCAGTGCTGCCGGTCGCAGACTCAATGTATCGGTGACGACACACTCCAGGCTTGCCCCGGGCAGCAGTTTTGCCTCGAACGCGTCCACTGCAGCTCGCTGACTGTTCGAGAAGCCGAAGCGAAAGCACGCCGTCACCGGGATTCCCAGCGGGGAATCCAGCTTGACCAGGTAGTAGGCAGCCTGGCTGCCGACCACTCCACTGTCCCGTGCGCTGTTCCCGGTCATCGACTTGTCCAGCAGTCTTGCCTGCACCCGGTCACCCGGGGACAGTTCAAGTGAAAGCCCGGGCGGGACTGCGCGTTGGCGCTTGCGCGGAAGTTTCACCCGGCACGCTACGTATTGCACGATCAACAATGCGAAGTTGAGCGCCAGTAGAATCGAAATGATCACGAGGAACTCAATGACCGTGTCGAAAGGCGTCACCACGCGATCCTGCCCCACCATGTAGTCCCGTGCCATCGCGTGCAGCACCGCGATGCAAACGCTGAGGCTGAAGTAGAAAAACAGGGAGAACGCGATTACCGGCAATAGGCCGCAGTCGTCGATATGGGTGTAATGCTCCGGGTCGCTGCCGTTGGCGAGAAAGTATTCGCGGCGGAAGAAGCCGTCCATCCGGGTCGGGTAGCTGAATTTCAGCGGACTGCCCGCGGTACCTGGCAGCTGTGCCACCTTGCGCAGCGGGTCGTCCTCGCGGTAGTAGCGCTGGTAGCGGTTGAGCAGTTCGTCGCCCACGTAGATCCAGCTTTGCACCTGGCCCAGCAGCAGGGAGAGCACTCGCTGCAGTGTCGAGGCCATGAATACAAGGGAGCACATCCACAACAGTGCGAATATAAAGCAGAGCATCACCCCGTCGTGCTGCTCGCGCCACGCCCAGGCCAGCAGGTCGAGAAAATCGAGGTTGGTCAGTGCCAGCGATTTGCGATGGAAGACCCAGCCCAGCCAGCCGGCGCACCCGAGGAAGCACCCCGTGGATAATGTCTTGTACACTTCGTTGCATTCCTGACGGGAAAGCGGGTTCAGGCTCAATCGTGAGTCGAGTTGTACGACGCCTGAACTTCAGGGCTCACTGTACTTTTTACGAGCCGAGGCTGGCAACAGGTCCAAGTGTGGAATCGGTCGTTTACCTTGAGTATTTTGTCCCGATTGCCGGTAACAGGGGGCCTCGCTGTTACGGTTGTGGGGTGATGATATCCAGGCGCGGCGGTATCGGGACGCCTTCCCCAAGCGTGATGCCTGCGGGCAGTTCCAACTCCTTGGTTTTTTTCTCGATGAGCTTCTGACCGAGGCAGCTGATATCCCCGCTGGCTTGCGCACCCGAGATCCGAATTTCCATGATGCGACCATGCCTGATCATCAGGGTTGTCCTGCCGAGAAGCAGCGTGAGATTTACACTGATCGATACTTCCCCGATTTTCTGCTCACGGACGAACAGTTCAACCTTGGGATTGTGTTTGGATTCAATCTTATGCTCGGTGAGTACAAATTTGTGGGTCTCGTCCGACGCCAGTTTATCGCCGGTGGCGAATGCCTGGATCGCCGAAACCTTGTTCCAGGCACCCACCAGAATGTCAGTGAGTGAAACATCCAGCATCTGGGACCAGGCGTTGGTGAGCAGGGTGTTGACGAGACTGCGGGTGCTTTCGATACTTTGCGCGTTCGCCAGTCTTGCAGTTTCAGTGATCTCGCCACTATCGAAATTGTTGTCTACCAGTTCTGCAATCGGGGGCTGTTCGAACAGGTTCGCGAGAGTTTGCGTTGTCATCCTTCTTCCCCTTCAATCGCTACAGAGTGAATAGTCTGTTCACCAAGGTCGACGCTGACTTTCATGTGCAGGATGCTATCCGCAGCTTGCGCATCCTCGGTATCTGCAGCGGCGCCGGTACAGAGCTGCGAGCCTGGATCGCGGGTTACCTTGCAGGTGACATCGCCCGGGTTGTCGGCCTGCGGAGAAACCCCTTGCTCAACAGGGGTTCGCCCGTTGACTTGAACGCGGTAGCGCCTTGCCAGCAAGCCGCCACCGCAGAGGGCGGTCAGGGCGGCAGCACCGGTGGCAGGCCAGAACCATACCGGTTTCTCGGCCGCGATCACCAGTTCGAGTTTCTGGTCACGACCGAGTTTTAGTCCGGCTTTCGGCGTTTGGGATAAAACGGTTCCCGCGGCTTGAAGAGTGAAGACCCGCTCGTTGAGCGCTACCGTCGCGTTGGGGTGTGCCTGCGAAAATGCCTGACTGATGTTGCGGCCCTGACGCCCGACGGCATCGGGTGCAATCGGCCAGCCCAGGGACAGCAGGATTTGCACGTGACGGTCCGCAGGTATGGCATCCCCCGGCTCTGGTAGTTGGGTGACGACATAACCGGGGCGGAGGTCGAAGTCTTCGCGACTGCCCACCGTAACCAGCGTGATTTTGTTCGCTTCCGCCGTGGCGAGCGCTCTTTCTTCGGATTGACCGACAAAATCGGGCACTGGCCAGCCTGAAGACACACTCACTGATACCCGGCTATCTGCCGGTAGCGGAGTTCCGGGTTTTGGCGATTGGTCGAAGACAAGGCCGGCGGGAATGTCCACATTTGCAGTCTTTTCAACATTGAGCCGGATGCTGTTCTGCGCCGCGCGGGATTCCGCCTCGGAGCGTTGCATCTCTATGAAGCGTGGCGTGGGGAAGCCGCTGGAGACCAGGATTTCGACCGGACGTCCTGGAGGCAGTAAAGTGTCGGGCTCGGGCGACTGGTCAAATACAATACCGGGTTGTGTCGCGCGATCCACTCGTTCGGTGACGGCCAGTGCAACCTGTTTTTCATCGGCAAGGGACCTGGCTTGATTCTCCTCCAACTTGAGGAAATCGGGCGTGCGCCACCCTTCCGAGGCAACCACCGCTACGGGACTATCGAGGGGCAGGCGAGTGCCGGCGGCCGGGGTCTGGCCAGCGATCTTGCCGGCGGTATGTTCGCGTTCCGGTTGGCGGCTGATCGTCAACTCGAATCCTAGCGTTTTGGCCACCTGCCGGGCATATGCTTCGTCATGTCCTAGCAGATCGGGTAATGGGTAGCCGGCTGACAGGGTGACGTTGACCTTGCGGTTGTCCGGGATCAGTTCATCTGCCGGCGGCTGCTGGTCGAATATCTCTCCCACCGGGACCCTGGCGTTGTCCTGGGCCTGCTTGACCAGGTCGATCCTGTATCGCTGGGCCAGCTTATCGCCGGCCGACTCGGGCTGGCCAATGAAACGGGGCACCGGCCAACCCTGCGATACCTTGAGGGTCACAGGCCCGCGCAGGGGGAGAAGGGTGTCGGGCGGCGGGTTCTGATCAAAGACTATTCCCGCGGGAGCAAGCAGGTTTCGTTCGGCTTGTTGAACAACGGTGAATCCAAGCTTCCCGGAGTCGCGCAAGGCCGCATTTACGGTCTGGTTTTTATAATTGGGCAGTGGATAGCCATCCGAAAGATAGGCTGTGACCCGACTCCTGCTCATGGGCTCCCCGGGATCAGGCCGCTGCTCGCTGACCAGCCCTTTCGGTACGCGGAAATTTTGTTTCGCGGCGCCGAAGCTGAGTGCAACTCTTTCGCGTTGCGCAAGTTCCCTTGCAGCTCTTTCGCTTTTGCCGGTGAAATCGGGCGCCGGACGAGGGCCGCTAGACAGGTATACAGTGAAGGTGACTTCGCCGTACTTTCCACCCACGTCGTCCCAGTAGGGGTACATCGTGCGGCCCACGCGCTCGGTTTGCGAGGCAATCCTGCCTCGCTCCAGATTGCTTTCCCGGTATCCCGCAACAATGGCGCGGGCGCTTGTCGCGCGGACGCTCTTGCCTGCTGCCAGTACTTCCCTCTCAGCCTCGGTGACGGTCATCCCGACCACATTTGGCATGCTGAAGCCGGGTCTCGACTGGGCCGATACCTGTGCGCAAAAGGAGATCGCCAGCAAGATGCCAGTGACGACGACTCGCAGACGTCTCAGGATCCATCCCGGGCTGGAGCGATATGCGAGCCTGCCCCTTTGCTCTATCCCCGGGGCAGGTAGCGCGTCGGTCGCATCAGTAATCAAGGCACTCCACCGGAACCAGCAGGCGCGAGCGACGAATGCGCTGCAGTGTCTTTTGAACGACCTCGATATCGTTGTCGAAAGAGCCGTGCGCCAGTCGAATCTGGCGGATGCCGGTCCAGACGTATTTTCGCTTGCGGTCGTGCCACCGGACTTTTACGCCGCTGTCCGCAAACTGCTTCCAGTCTTCCAGGGCATTCCGGGTTGGCTTGTCGTCATGCCAGTGGTCCTGGGACTCCTGCTCTACGCCACGCCACGCAAGGTTCAACCCAAGCAGGGGTGTCTTGTGGCGGGATTCAAGTGCCCGGCTTACCAGGTAGAGCAGGGACTTCCCATAGGGCCCGACATTGTCGGCGCGTTCGCGTTCGTCATCCATGTTGTCGACATGCAAATTCTGCACTTCAAAAACCCCTTTTTCGGCCGCTCTCGCATAGTGGCGCAGCGCGAAATCCAGGGTACAGGCGGGGGCGTAGAGTGAAATGGTCCTGACTTGCATATTACGCTTCAGGGAGGAGAGGACGTGGCCGAGTACGATGGACCCGGCTGAATGGCCTATGAGATGTATTTCCAGTTCCTCGAATTCACGTTCCAGCGCGGCCAGCCTGTCGATGAGCAGCCGCAGGCCACCCCCGGCCTCACAGGCGGCCTCTGCGTTCTGCTTCATCTCGGACCACAGTGGCTTGACCAGCAGGCTCTCGCAGGCCACCTCGATTGTTCGGTCGCGTGCTTCCTCCAGCTTGTCCTTTACCGAATCGACGATGGATTGCTCGGGCGTACCCGACTCTGCGCTGAACACATTGGCCAGGCTGTCGGCCACAATGCCCTCGAACGATTCGACCGCACCAGTTCGCCAGGTAACGAAGAGCGGATAAATGCCATTGGCTTTGAAGTACGGGCCCATGACCCGGATGCGTCGGATTGAATCGGACTCGGAGTTCAATCCCCCATGAACGTAAAGAGCGATTCTCGGAGTCGATTGCCGGTTTTCGCGGAAATAGTCGGCGGGCATCTGCCTGCAGATGATATCGGCTGCGGCGCCGACGGATTCCGTAGCGACCAGTTTGTTGACCGGCATGCCATTGTTGCCCAGTACCAGACAATGCTGGTAGGCCCATTCTTCGGTCTGGGGGCGTACATCGGGGTTCTTGTAATCGAATGTGGCATTCAACTCCGCCCCTTTGCCCATCAGGGTGGACTTTCCAAAACTGGCATCGGATGAGGAGGCCGTGGAAAACGTCACGCTCGAACGGGCACTGCGTACCGGCGCTCCCAGCACGGCTACCCAGGCATCGGCGCCATTTTTTACCCAGTCGTCGTAGCTGAGGAAAGCAAAGCCGTTGAATCCCCAGTCCGGTCCCCAGGAGTTCTGCACGAGAAAGCCATCAGCGTTATAGCCGCCGATCGCGAACGCATGACCACCGGTATTCTTGCGTGGGAAATCGATGATTACCGGCTGTTTTGTCTTGCCGAGGAACCAGCCTTCGTGGACCTGGGCAGAGACGTAGATGGCGCCGACTTCGCAAATCGCAGCCTGCATATCCGCTATGGAATCCTTGTTGACCCGGTAGTAGGCTCCCAGTGGCCGTTTTGCGGCATCCGTGTCCCAGCCGTTGCTCGGCTCGATAAACTTTACCTTTCCCCGCTTATCGCGATACGGCCATAGCGCTTCGCTACACGCGCCATGGCGGTGCCAGCCTCGCATCGCGCCACGGCAACTTGAGCCCGAGTAGTCCTCGCCAGGCCATTCATCATAGACACGCGCGAGATGGTAGAGCATTCGCGGACTGACCTGTTCAGGCTCCTGGAAACCCTGTTTCTGCCACAGCAGGAAATTGATTGTGGCAGCGAGGCCAAACCCGGTGCAGGCTCCCTCCGACCCCTGGTCGAGTATCATGTGCCCCGGGTAGGTCGCGAGATTCTGCTCGATAAATTCAGGGCTGGGGTAGACATCCGGCAGGGAGGCGAGCCGGGGTTGATACTCCCTGTCACGCAGGTCGATGCGATCCGGGCGAGCATCAAAAGTACGTTCCCTGACAGTGATTTTTGGCATGGAAAACCTCCACGGAGTCGTGGCGCAGACGGTGATGATCAGGCGTCTGCTTGAGCATGGTCTGTAACGCCCGATTTAACTGCTAGTGAACCCGGGAATCCATTACACATGACTACACGCCATCGCACCGGGCGGTCATTGGGGCAGCAGTGGCGACTCGACTTCAAAATGCAGATGATTGCCATGCCCTGACAATTGCTCGCAGAGCCCCTCACTGATCAACACCTTGTCGTTGAAAAATGCCCGCTTGAACAGTGGCTGTTCTCTCAGGGCCAGCAATTGGGCACGCATGGCGTTGCGATCATAAGCCTGGTTTGTGTTTGGGTTTTGTATCCCTCCGCTCCCACCATCCACTCGCGGCAGTCTCAGGTCGCAGGCCAACCCTGTTTCGTGGCCCGCGTGATCCGGCGTATCTCCACCGTGGGGAAGACTGACGTCATTTATCGTCAATGGGCAGGCGGCGACATGGTTTGCGAGGTAGTCCCGGTTATAGGTTTCGCCGGCGCCAGTGATCGTCTGCGCCAGCCAACTCGTACCGTAATCGTGTTTGTCGTTTTCATCCTGGCGTTCGATGTTGATGAAACCGGTTCCCCGGTCCGGCATCAACTGCCACCTGGGTGCGTTCGCATTTTCAAGGCTCTGCCAGGTCACGCCTCCCACGTCGATTCTCCCGTCGATGCCGCCAACCCGGTTTTTGCCACTGATAATGGACTGGAACAGGCGAATGGCCGAAATCAATCCAGGATCCACGCGGCCGCTGATGGCAAAAAATCCAAAGCCGAGGGCGTTCAGCATTTCCTTGACCAGAACCACATCCTCCGCGCGATTGACGCCGGCATGCCCCACGCTCTCGCCGATGCTGGCCGCGACCGCCCCCATGGGTTGGGGCACCGCCGCACCCATCCTCCGGGGGCCCGCCTCGGCCGGGACGGTGCCCTCAGGTGTGCACAGGGCCAGCCATGCATCCCCGGCGTTGTTTCTGGATGTGGCTATGACGCAATAGCCACCGTCCCGCAGCATCTCCGATGTAAGTCTCAGGGCGAATGCGCGGTCATCGCATGTGACGGCAACACGGTTGATGGTCGAAAAGTCCGGCGCTTGTACTACGAAGTTATCGCCGGCCTGCCCCGGAACCCATTCCCTGTTCTCTACGAGTGTCAGCATATGAATGTCCTACAGGGTGCTCACCAGGTAATTCGCGGCGCTGTCTATCACGGCGCTGGAACCGATGCGTTTTGCAAATTCAAGCCGTTCGGCTTCCACCTGTTTTTTGTCATGGTCGATAGCGACCAGATCGTTACGACTGGTCGGGTGGCCGTTGAGCGTCGCCCCCGGGATTTTCTCCCAGGCCTGGATAGATGACTGCGTGCTGCGAAGTGCCTTTTCGTAAGTAAGTACATCCTGGAAGTTGTTCTGCGCCAGTTGCAGTTGGCTATCCTGCAGGTCGTTGCCACTCAATACGTAGTACTTGTTGTTCGTTATGTCGGGCAACATGCTACTAAGCGCGTCCAGTGCTGCCACGTGTCCCGCCGCCTCCTCGACACCTTCATCGGCCATGGCTTTCAGTTGCTCGTAGATCGCCCGGTGCGTCCCAGCCTCATACACGGCGAGATCCGATATGGGGCGGGCGCCAAAACCAGCCAGGGCAACCGCGCTGCCCACGGGGGCCTTGATCGCAGCCTCGCCGGTAATAAAGGCGCTGCGTATTCTGGTTGAACCCCACACGCCGCTCTCGGAGCGATTCAGGGAGAAATCACTGATCACACTTGTGGAATCACCCACTTCAGCACTTTGTGCGTTGCCGCTGGCGGTGTTGCTCGTTGCCTGGGCCTTCGCGTTGGGGTCGGCCGAATTGATCCCAGGTGCCACGACAACAGTGCGCGTCCTGAGTCCAACCGTGCCTTGCAGGGGTTGCTGGGGCTCGGATGTTTTCGCTTCCAGCGAGATGCCGACCCGTTCTGCATGGTGATAGGAAATGGCGTTGCTGCATCCGCCGAGAGCAAGGAAAATCAGCGGGATAGCTGTGCTAGGTGCGATTCTCACGGCTTATTCTCCATAGATCTTTTTACGCAATGCTTCCACTGCGTTGGGCTTTTCCGCGATCTTCGTCGCCGGTGTTCCACCCGCAACGAATTCCGATACGTCGATGGAGTTCAGCCCGGATACTTTGGATTTGTTGAGTGAAAACAGTGACATTGCGTCCTGGTCATCGCCCTTCTTTGGCACGATCGCGTAAACATCCCTGTCGTATCCAAATGAAAGCTTGTTCGAACCTTCTGTGCCCGCCGCTATGGTGAGCCCCAGATTTGCCTCCTGAACATAAACCAGGTGGGTGGCAGAGCAGGCGCCGAGCGCCGTGGCGAAACCGAGTACCGCGACGCCCCTCATAACAATGTGTGTCATAACCCTTCTCCGTTATTTATCCTCGGTGACACGTGCGCAAAAACGCATCGTTTCATTCCTGCTGGTTCCATCGTAGAAAAAGCTGAAGTTCTCGTCGGCGGATACCTGTACCGCCCGCCTGTGCGATAGCCCAAGCGAAAAGCTGAATCTGTAGGGCGCCAGTTCAACGCCCAGGCCTTTGCTGTCGTAATCGATCAATATCGGGCGATCGGCGTACTCGACCGGCGCTTTGTCGACGCCTGCCACCGCTGCCTCGCCCAGCGCCACCCCGACACACCCGGAGGGGTCAGAATTGGCGACCGGGTATATAAGGCTGGTTTGAATTACGCCGATATGGACGCCCCAGTAGGGCTCGGTGTAGATGTGGAGCCCCGACGCACTGGTGTTTACCGTTTTCCCATTTTCCGACTCGTCGGTAATGGCAGTGATACTGCCCGGCACTCCCCACTGGTTGACGGAGCACCCGCCGAGCGACAGTGCAAACGCTGCCGCAACAAGCCTGGCCAGCACAATGGCGCGCATGCATCACTGCCTTACCCGGCAGATGCAGGCAGCTTCAGCTCGCACCCAAGCCGCCACTAGTGTGTGTGAATGAACAGGAACTGGTAACGAACGACCATAAGTAGAAATTTTCACCCTCCGTGTGAGGGGGAAGCCGATCGGGCTCCACCCAGCTCGTTGAATTCTCCGAGGCTGGAAAGTATAGGCTAGCCGCATTGTTTGCCTTAGACCTATTGGCTATAGCACAGGCAAACGATAAATACCCCGGGCAATAGCACTCAGATTTGCAGGTGGTGGACGCTGCAAATCATGGCCATTCGGGCAGGCCGTGTTACGGGTGGAGTTACTCCAGTTGGCTGGCCAGCCGGGAGTTTGTCGGCAGGCCCTCAAATCCCAGCTTCATGGCAAATAGCACAGGCGGCCTGCTGCCGATGCGCTCGCGCCATGCCACCGTGTGTGGAAACTGGCTGAAATCCTCGACGTTGCCGTGGTATTTGTCCACCCAGGGCCATACCGCCATATCGGCGATCGAGTAATCCTCGCAGATGAAATCCCTGCCTGCCAGGCGCCGTTCCAGAATACCGAACTGCTCGCGCACCTTTTTCCGGTAGCGGCCGATACCGTAGGAGTAGTCGCGCGGATCCCGCCCCGGGGTATTGGACGCCCGCTTGAACCAGTTGAGTTGCCCCATCATCGGGCCGAAGGTGGTGTTCTGCCAGAACAGCCAGGCATCCACCTGGCAGCGCCGGGACTCTTCCAGCGGGTAGAACCTGCCGCTCTTGCGGCCGAGGTATTGCAGGATCGCGCCGGACTCGAAGATTTCGATGCGCGCGCCGTCGCTGCCGGTGTCTACCAGCGCGGGGATGCAGGCATTCGGGCTGAGCGCCACGAATTCCGGTGTTTTCTGTTCGCCCTCCAGCAGGTTCACCCGGAGCATCTCGTAGTCCAGGCCCATCTCCTCCAGCGCGATGCTGATCTTCTGTCCGTTCGGGCTGGGGAAGTAGTACAGTTGGATGGCCATGGCTATTTTTCCAGCGGCACGAAGTCCAGGGCCATCCTGATGCGCGCCTTGTAGCCCATATCGGGAAAGGTGGACACATCGGTGGGGTCGTTGCCGCCGATATCGTAGAACACGGCGACCTCGCTCCCGCGATTCTGCAGGTGGTGGGCGTTTTCCACGCCCGCCTTGAAGGCGATGCAGTCGCCCGGCCCGAGCACCACTTCACCCTCGCCGGTCACCGCGGTGAGCTCGCCGGAAATAACGACGACCACCTCGTCGTTGATGCGGTGCCAGTGGCGCTGGGACGACCAGGCGCCTGGCGCGAGCTCGACCCGGTTGACGCCGAACTGGGTCAGCCCGAACTGCTTGCCGACCCGCCAGGACGTGCGGCCGGCGAGCTTTTCGTTGTGCGGCTCCGGGTAGCTGCGGGAGCCGGCAATGGCGTCGCCCGGGTCAAACTGTGCTTTTTTCATGGCAGTGACTCCGGGCGGCGCTCAGGCCTGCAGGTATCAGGAATTGGCCTTGAGGAAGTCCACGATCATCGGCACCAGCTTCGGCCAGCTCTGGAACAGGGTGTGCCCCTCCTTGCCGCCCATGGTCTGGGCCGAGCGGTAGTTCCACTCGTCGTCGTTCCACGGCGGCTCCAGCAGTTGGGAGTGCGGGATCAGCCGGTGCACCCACTCGCTGGTGGCGCGGGTGTGGGAGAGGTCGCTCTTGCCGCTGCGGAAGACCAGGGTCGGCATGTTGAGCAGGGCGAAGTGGCGCGGCAGCATGCCCGGCACCGGGGAGATGTCCGAGGGCACGTAGGCGGCGGCCCACTTCTGCATGACCTCGATGAACTTGTCCGGGTCCATCGCCAGCAGGGTGTCCCTGGCGGAGGGGTTCTTGCCCAGGTGCTCCGCCCAGGAGGTGGCCTGCAGCACCGCTTCCATGCCGCCGGAGCTCGCCAGCGTCGCGGCTTCGCCGCAGTAGTAAGTGGCCAGCTGCATCAGGCCGATGGGATCGCCGCTGATCCACCATGTCACCAGGTGAGAACAGATGTCCGGGTGGCGCGAGGCGGCCAGCAGGGAGACCCGCGAACCACCGGAGCCGCCGGCGATGACGGTGGGACCCAGGTCCAGCTTCTTGACCAGGCCGGCCAGTGCCTCGGCCTGGTTCTCGGATTCGCTCTCGCCGAGCAGGCAGGTATCGGAGTAGCCGCAGTTGGGGCGGTCGTAGATCAGCACCCGGTAGCCGGCTTCCACGAACGCTTCGGCCATCTCGCGGTAGCCGGGTACATCCATGGTGAAGCGCCCGCCGGGGGTCAGGGCGATCGCCTTGCCGCCCTCGGGGCCGAGCAGTTCATAGGCGATACCAACGCCATCGACATCTGTTTTTTCCATGTTTCGGCCCTTTTTATGGTGTGGTTGACGGGGTAGGGCAGTCATTGTGCCGGAGCACAACTTGGTTTTCCACCTCGAAAATCATCGCCGGGATGGTATCCTTGCTTCCTCCCGCAAAGCACAACGAACAGACGAGGTATCACGTGGCCTACGAACTCACCGGCAAGGTCAAGCTCATCCAGGAAACCAAGACATTCGACAGCGGTTTCACCAAGCGGGAGATGGTGGTGACTGTCGAGGACGGCAAATACCCGCAGGAGATACTGCTCGAGTTCGTGCAGGACAAGGTGGCCCTGCTCGACCCGCTGTCGCCGGGTCAGGAGGTCACGGTGACCTTCGATATCCGCGGCCGCGAGTACAAGGGCCGCTACTTCAACAACCTGCAGGGCTGGAAAATCGACGCCGCCGACGCCGGCAGGCCGCCGATGCCGGAGGCGCCGCCGGCCAGCGCCTACTCCGCCTCCGATGCCCCAGGTATCGAGGACGACGATATCCCGTTCTAGCGGCTCATCCCCGCCGCTCTTCCGCTTCCGCGGCGAGAACACGCTCCAGTTCCAGGCTGTTCTGCCGGGCGCGGCTGATGTATTCCTTCTCGTCGTCGATGTAGTCCACCAGTTGTTTCAGGTGGGCCTCGTCCATGGTGCGGAAGGTGTGGGCCGCCGCCGCGCTGTGCGAGGCTTCGACACCGAGGAACTCCAGCGCCTGCTCCCCCATGTGCATGGCCGAGTGGAAGGTATCGCGCACCACCAGGTTGACCCCGGCGCGCAACAGCTTCTGCGCCTCGCGGCGGCCGGTGGCGCGGGCCATGATGGTCAGGTTGGGGCAGTGCTTGCGCGCGTACTCGGCAATCTGGAGCACCGCCTCGGGGTCCGCCAGCGCCAGCACCAGTAACTTCGTCTCGCGGATACCCGCGGCCTCCAGCAGCTCCGGGCGCGAGGCGTCGCCAAAAAATACCTTCTGCCCGAAGCGGCGCACCAGTTCCACCTGCTGCACGCTGTGCTCGAGTACCGTCACCTCGAAGCCGTTGGTGCGCAGGAAGCGGCCCACCACCTGGCCGAAACGCCCGTAGCCGCAGACGATGACCGGGGTCCCGCCATCGTCGATGGTGTCCGCGCTCGGGCCTTCCTCGCCGGTGAGGCTGACCAGGCGCGGGTACAGCCAGTGCTCGTAGACCATCATCAGCAGGGGGGTAATGGCCATGGAGAGGGCGACGCACAGCACCAGCATGTCGGTGGTGGCGCTGTCGATCACCGCCAGCGAGGTGGCGAAGCTGAACAGCACGAAGGCGAATTCGCCGCCCTGGGCCAGCGCCAGCGCGAACAGCCAGCGCTGGTCCCGGGCCAGGGAGAACAGCCGGCCCACCACCAGCAGCACCAGCAGCTTGACACCGATCAGCGCCGCGACGATGGCCAGTACCTGTAGCGGGGAGCTCGCCAGCAGCTTGAAGTCCATGCTGGCGCCGACGGAGATGAAGAACAGGCCCAGCAGAAGGGACTTGAAGGGATCGATCTCCGCCTCGAGCTCGTGGCGGTATTCGCTGTCCGCCAGTACCACGCCGGCGAGGAAGGTGCCCAGCGCCGCGGACAGGCCGAGGCTCTCCATCATCAGCGTGATGCCGACCACCAGCAGCAGCGCCGTGGCGGTGAACAGTTCGCGCAATTGCGCCGTCGCCACCATCTTGAACAGCGGGCGCACCAGGAAGCGGCCCGCCAGGATGATACCCGCGACCACCGCGCCCACCAGCAGGGTCTGTTGCCAGGCGCTCAGCGATTCGTGGAAATGCTCCACGCCGTCGTCGGTGATCTCCCCGGCGAGCAGCGGCAGCAGCGCGAGCATCGGGATGACGGCGATATCCTGGAACAGCAGCACGGAGAACGCGGAGCGGCCACCCTCGGTTTTCAAAAGGCCCTTCTCCGAGAGCATCTGCAGCACGAACGCGGTGGAAGAGAGCGCCAGGATAAACCCGATGGCCAGCGATTCCCGCCACTCCAGGCCCAGGGCGTGGGCCAAGGCGTAAAGCAGTCCGGCGCAGGCAAGTACCTGCAGCGAACCCATGCCGAGTATCGGCAGGCGCATGCGCCAGAGCTTGGCGGGTTCCATCTCCAGGCCGATCAGGAACAGCATCATCACCACGCCCATTTCGGAGATATGCATCACCTCGCCCATATCCTGGCCGATCAGGGCCAGGGCGTAGGGCCCGATGATGGCGCCGGCGGTGATGTAACCGAGGATGGAGCCCAGCCCGAGGCGACGGGCGATGGGTACCGCCACCACGGCGGCAACGAGGAATACGAATACCTGGAACATGCGGAGAGTGTCTCGCGAAGTGCGGGGGCGGGGAAGGGGGTGACGCTAACTGTCCTGTGTTTTTTTCACGCGCTCCTGTTGTTCGATTTCCCGCGCCACCTCGCCGGCCAGGCGCTCCACGGTTTCGATGGCCTCGTCCATGGTGCGCTCACCCTTGTCGCGGTGCTCGTCGAACAGGTTGATGAAGCGGTCCGAGCGGCGGCCCATCAGCATCAGGCGGACGTAGAGGCTGTCCTCCAGTGACGGCTTGCGAATCGAGTCGAGTATGAACACCACGATGCTGACCGGGCTGAAGATGAAATCCCGCACCGCGTCGGCGGCCAGTTTGATCTGGAAAGCGACCAGGTGCCGCAGCGCCCGGCCGAAGGTTACCTGGGTTTCGGCCTCCGCAGGCTCACGAAAAAACATGGTCGCTTTCCCCCTTGTCAGTTACTGGTTGGCTCGTCCAGGACGAAGGCCCTGACATCGCTGGCGAAGGCCGCGTTGACCTCCGGCCAGGAGTAGAACATGTGGCCGCCGTCGTAGAGTTTCTCGGACACGCGGGACCGCACCGATTCGTCCAGGTTCATCTGTTGCAACAGCCGCTTCGAGGCGAAGTAGGGCGTTACCGTGTCGAAGCGACCGTGCACGATCAGCGTGCGCTGGTGCGGGTTGCCGGTCATCCCCGCGCGGAAATCGTCCGCGGAGGAGGTCATCTCGAACAGGTCGAACTTCTTCTCGTCGTCCTTCCAGCTCTTGTGCGCCTCCTCGTTGAGGATCTCGTACTCCAGCGGCGTTTCCACGCCGAGTTCCTCGAAGAACCACTGGTGCACGGCGTTCTGGAACAGGTGGGTGTCGGCGAACAGCACGGACTCGATGGCCGCCTCGTTGTTGGTGCGGTGCGGGAAGGGATCCAGGGTGTACTGGCTGCCGTCGTAGAGGTCGGTGATCTCGCCGTAGGTCTTGCGCAGCATGCGCGCGTAGTCGGTGATGACGATCCGGCCGTTGGCCTTTGTGACGAACTCCGTGTCCAGCCCGATCAAGTCCGCTGCCTTGCGGAGGACAGCCTCGCGCTGTTCCGCGGGCATGAGCTGGCCGGACACCAGCAGCTGCGCATACTCGCAGAGGCTGAACCGCTCGGCCTCGGCCAGCACATCGCACATGGCGGCGTGGGCGGGAAACACCCGGCCGATACCGTTGCAATGCGCGATCGCGGCATAGGTCGGGAACTGGTTGATCCACTGGCTGCAGCTGTAGTCGGAATCCGAGGCGTCGCGAAACTGCCAGATCGGCGAGATGTTGATGATGCCGGCCATACCCAGGCCGTACTCGCGGTTGAGCAGCTTGGTCAGGCGGCCGGCGCGGTAGCCGCCGTAGCTTTCACCGGCGTAGTACAGGGGCCGGCTCCACAGTTTGTGCTGGCGCAGGAAGCGGCGCATGAACTGGCCGATGGACTCGAGATCCTTTTTGGTTGCCCAGTAGGGGTTCTTGTCTTCCTCGCCCTTTGCCGGCGCCTTTTCTCCGGACTCTTTGGCGGGCTGCTTTATGCGGTGGCTGAAGCCGGTGCCGACCGGGTCGATGAAGACGAGGTCGGCGAAGTCCAGCCAGCTGCCCGAATGGTGGCCCAGGGCGCGGCTGCCGGTATCCAGCATGCCCGCGCTGTTGCGCTCAACCGACCGCGGCCCGATACAGGCGAAATGCAGGAAGACCGAAGCGGCGCCGGGCCCGCCGTTCATGCAGAAGATCACCGGCCGGTCGGCGCTGCCGTCCTTCGCGAGGTACGCGGTATGGAAGACGCGGGCGTCCGGCTCGTCCTTGTCGTGAAGCTCCAGCCAGTCGGCGATGACCTCGGTTTCCAGCTCTCCGCTCGCCAGCGCGAAGCGCAAGGTCTTGCGTACGCCCTTGTGCGGGTTATCCGGTGCGGGCGTCTCTTTCTCGGTCATTGCTGCGGCCTTGTTTTGTGGGTCAATGCGTAGCATATTCCCCGTTGCGGCGGTGACTGTCCAGTGCCGCTGACATGTCCGTATTGTGTCGTTGCGGTGTACAAGGCGGGGGGTATTCACTGCCCCTGCTCCTTGCGGGCGCTCCTCGTGACTTCTCTATCGGGAGAACGATTCATGAACAACAGTGCGTTTCGTTGGCTTGCGGGGTTGGTTACATTTCTCGTCCTGTGCCTGGTGGCATGTTCACCCAAATCTCCTGAAACGGTGGAGTTGGGGGCCGAGGATGTCGGGCCCGGTCATGTGCCTGAAGTCGTGGTGGTGACCGCGGACGAGTTCATCCCCTGGCTCGAGTCGGAAAACTGGTGGGGGCCGATCCAGCGCTCGGAGCAGCTGAGCGTTCCCCATGTGATGATCAGCGCCATCAGGCCCGCCTGGGTGACCCGGGCGCAGGCGATGACCGTGCAGCAGAAGAAACAGATTTTCTATCGCCTGATGCTGCCCCTGGTCATGCACGCCAACGAGATGGTCATGGAGCGTCGCGATGGCCTGTCCCGGGCCCAGCGGGAACTGGACAAGGATGGCAAGGTGTCGGCGGACAGCCTTGCGCTGCTGAAAAAGCTGGCGCTACTGCTGCCGGGGATCGATGCGGAAAAGGCGGGCGCATTGCGCGCAGACGGCCCGGCCCTGCCCGGGATGGTGGATGACCTGCTGGTGCGGGTGGATATCGTGCCGCCGGGGCTCGCGCTGGGCCAGGCAGCCTACGAGAGCGGCTATGGCACTTCGCGCTTCGCGGTGCAGGGCAATGCGCTGTTCGGCCAGTGGACCTACGGCGACGCGGGCATCAAGCCCAGGGAGCAACGCGCAAGCAAGGGTGATTACGGCATCCAGGCCTTCGACTGGCCCTTCGACAGCGTGCGCGGCTATTACATCAACCTGATGAGCCACCGCGCCTACGCGGATTTCCGCAACCTGCGGGCGCAGCAGCGCGCCGCCGGCAAGCCGCTGGAGTCCCTGGTGCTGGCGGACGGCCTGTTGAGTTATTCCGAGCGCGGACAGGCATATGTGGACTCCCTCAAGGGTATTATTCGCAAGAACAATCTCGACGTGGCGGACCGGGCAGTATTCCGCGACGAACCCATGCGCTTCATCGTCACCGAGCAGACCGCCAGCGAGGCCGACGCCACGCGCGCAAAACTGGCGCAGATGCGCGAGAGCGGCGAACTCGCCGGGATCTTCGAGCGGATGAATCTGTAATGGGTTGACCGCTGGGCCCGCCCCGCGCGAGCAGGCCCGGTAAACGGGAGTGCCGCTCCCTCAGTCGTCGATCACGCAGTCGATGAAGTACTCCGTCCTGCCATCAACTTCCTCGACACTCAGGCCGTGGATGTCCGCGTCGAATCCCGGGAAGCGGCCGTGCAGGTCGCGGGCGAATTTCAGGTAGCGCACGATGGCGCTGTTGAAGCGTTCGCCGGGAATCAGCAGCGGGATGCCGGGCGGGTAGGGTGTGAGCAGGATGGCGGTGATGCGGCCCTCCAGTTCGTCGATGGGCACGCGCTCGACCTTGCCGTGCACCAGCGCGGTGTAGGCGTCGATCGGGCGCATCGCCGGCACCATGTCTGAAAGATACATGTCGGTGGTGACGCGGGCGATGTCGTTGGCCTTGTAGATGTCGTGCAGACCCTGGCAGAGGTCGCGCAGGCCGACCTTCTCGTACACCGGGTACTCCGCCACCAGGTCGGGCATGATCTTCCACAGCAGGGCGTTGCTGTCGTAGGCGTCCTTGAACTGCTGCAGCTCGGTGACCATGGAGTTCCAGCGGCCCTTGGTGATGCCGATGGTGAACATGATGAAGAACGAGTACAGGCCGGTTTTCTCGACGTAAATGCCGTGTTCGCCGAGGTAGTTGGTGACGATGGCTGCGGGGATGCCCTGGTCGGAGAAGTTGCCGTCCACGTCCAGCCCGGGGGTGATGATGGTGCCCTTGATCGGGTCCAGCATGTTGAAGCCTTCGGCGACGTCGCCGAAACCGTGCCAGCGCTCGCCGGCGTGCAGGGCCCAGTCCGCGGGTTCGCCGATGCCTTCCTCGGGCACGTTGCCCGGCCCCCAGACCTTGAACCACCAGGTGTCGTCGCCGAACTCCTCGCCGGCGCGCAGCATGGCGCGGCGGAAGTCCATGGACTCGAGGATCGATTCCTCCACCAGCGCCGTGCCGCCGGGCGCTTCCATCATCGCGGCGCTGACGTCGCAGCTGGCGATAATCGAGTACTGCGGCGAGGTCGAGGTGTGCATCAGGTACGACTCATCGAAGCGGCCCACGTCGAGCTCCCGCGTATCCGAATTCTGCACCAGGATCTGCGAGGCCTGGGACAGGCCCGCCAGCAGTTTGTGCGTGGACTGCGTCGAGAACACCAGCGCATCCCGCGAGCGCGGGCGGTCCGTGCCGATGGCGTGCATGCCGCGGTAGAAGGGATGGAAGTTGGCGTGGGGCAGCCAGGCCTCGTCGAAGTGCAGGGCGTCGATCTCGGTGTCCAGCGCGTCCTTGATCATGTCGCAGTTGTAGACGATGCCGTCGTAGGTGGACTGGGTCAGCGCCAGGATGCGCGGCTTGGCGTCCTTGTTCTCGATGAACGGGTTGTTCTCGATCTCCTTGCGGATGTTCTCGATGGAGAACTCCTCCAGCGGGATCGGCCCGATGATGCCGTAGTGATTGCGGGTGGGCATCAGGAATACCGGGATCGCCCCGGTGAGGATAATCGAGTGCAGCACCGACTTGTGGCAGTTGCGGTCCACGACGACCACGTCCCCCGGCGCCACCATGGAGTTCCAGACGATCTTGTTGGATGTCGAGGTGCCGTTGGTGACAAAGAACAGGTGATCCGTATTGAAGATGCGCGCCGCGTTGCGCTCGCTGGCGGCGACCGGGCCGGTGTGGTCCAGCAGCGAGCCGATCTCGTCCACCGAGTTGCAGATGTCAGCGCGCAGCATGTTCTCGCCGAAGAACTGGTGGAACATCTGGCCCACCGGGGATTTCAGGAAGGCCACGCCGCCGGAGTGCCCCGGGCAGTGCCAGGAATAGGACCCGTCCTGGGCGTACTTCACCAGCTCGCGGAAGAACGGCGGGGCCAGGGTCTTCAGGTAGTCCGTGGCCTCGCGGATGATGTAGCGGGCGACGAACTCCGGGGTATCCTCGGACATGTGGATGAAGCCGTGCAGCTCGCGCAGGATGTCGTTGGTGATATGCCGCGAGGTGCGGGTCTCGCCGTAGAGGAAGATCGGGATGTCGTTGTTCTTGAAGCGCACTTCCTCGACGAAGTTGCGCAGCCGGGTCAGCGAGGCCTGCTCGTCCTCGGGTGTCGAGAATTCCTCGTCGTCTATCGAGAGAATGAACGTGGAGGCGCGCGAGCTCTGCTGGGCGAAGCTGGACATGTCGCTGGGGCTGGTCACGCCCAGGACCTCCATGCCGGCGTCCTCGATGGCCTGGGCCAGGGCGCGAATGCCCAGGCCGCTGGAGTTCTCGGAGCGGAAATCTTCGTCGATGATGACTACGGGAAAGCGAAATTTCATAAACTGGCGTCTCTTGCTCGGGCGTCGTAAATCTTGAACCCCGCGGGGTTTCCGGACACAGTCCACTATAGACGGTACGCGGTTGCAAGCATGCTAGACTGACCGCCATAAATTCGGCAATAGTCCGCGAGATTTCATGGCCAGCCCGCACAATCCCAATACCTTTACCGACAACCCGCTGGATCGCGCCTCGCACCTGCGCGCCGATCCCGAGTGGCTGGCGGCGGCCCGCAAGCGGGACGACACGCTGTTCGCGCCCCTGTGCCAGCTGCGGCCGCTGCTGCTTCCGCGCGGCGGGGACGGCGGCGCTGCGGGGCTCGGCTGGGTGACAGCCGCGCAACTTGCGGGCGCTGACCTGTCCAATTCGGTCTTTCTCGGCCTGGAAGGCGGGCAGCCGTATTTCGCCGTGGATGTCAGCGACCTGCCGGAGGCCGCGTCGGAAGCGCCGTTTGGTATGGCCGGCGCCTTTGAGGACCTGATGGGCGCCCTCGGCCGGCTGGACGCCCGCAGCGTCTCGCTGCTGGCGCAGGCCAAGAGCATGCTCGACTGGCATCGCCGCCACGGCTTCTGCGCCCAGTGCGGCGCGCCCACGGTGTTTGCGGATGGCGGTTATCGCCGCGATTGCCCCTCGTGCAAGGCCCAGCACTTCCCCCGCACCGACCCGGTGGTGATCAGCCTGGTGGTGAGGGACGGGCGCTGCCTGCTCGGCCGCAATGCGATGTTCCGCGGGCCGATGTTCTCCGCCCTGGCGGGCTTCCTGGAGCCGGGCGAGACGGTGGAGGAGGCCGTCGCCCGCGAGGTAAAGGAGGAGGTGGGTATCGAGGTCGGGGAAGTCGAGTACCTGTTCACCCAGCCCTGGCCCTTCCCGTCCAGCCTGATGATCGGCTGCGTCGCGCAGGCGCTGACCGAGGCCATCACCGTGGACGAGAACGAGATTGCCGAGGCGCGCTGGTTCACTCGCGAGCAGTTGGCCCGGGGGCTGGCGCAGTCGGAAAACATCGATTACCGGCAGATGATGAGCGCCGAGCGCGACGCCGACTCGCCGGAGTTCTTCGTGCCGCCGGCGTCGGCGATTGCGCACCAGTTGCTGCGGGCCTGGGTGGAGGCGCAGGAGTGAGCAGGACCAGCCGCAGGTCATCGCTGCGATTCCGCCTGTTGCTGGGTTGCCTGCTGCTGTCGACGCCGTTTCTCGTCGGTTCGAAGTGCGTCTTCATCGTCAGCTCAGGCGACGACGACCCGACCCCGCCCAAGGACCCCAACCAGCCCACTGTCCTCGTGAAACAGGGCAGCATCGCGCCCTGGTCGATAAGGGGTCTTTCCTACCGGTCTGCGGCGGTGTCAGGCCAGACGGGCGCGGGCGGGAGTTTTCGCTACGAGGAGGGCGTGCCGGTCCGGTTTTACCTGGGCGATATCCCGCTGGGCGATGCCGTGGAAGGTCGCGCCTCGATCACCCTGGCCGACCTCGTCGCCGGCGGCCTTGCCGACAGCCCGGCTGTGATCAACCTCGCGAGGTTGCTCCTGTCGCTGGACGCCACGCCTGGCGACGGCGTAATCAATATACCGGCTGCTGTCGCGGCCCAGGCGGTCGCCGGCAACCCGGCGCTGTACTGGGCTGTGGAATCCCTGGATTTCGGCGACGACGCCAGCTTCGACAGTACGGCCAGCGCACTGGTGGCCACGCTCACCCGCGACTATCCGTTCACAGCCAGCCTCGTCGACGCGGGGACGGCCAGGGCATTGCTTGGAGAGGCGCGCTGACAGGCAAAAAAAAAACCCCCGATTGCTCGGGGGTAAAACATAGGGGTCTCTGTGCCCGAGGTCGAACCACGGGGAAATGGTCTCGAGCACATGGGACCTATTCTAGGCGGGTCAACGTCCTGCCGGCATGGCGCTCGGCGCCAAATGGATGGCCGTATACGCCAGGCCCCCCGGCCACGATGCCTCCCGAGCCCGTACTTTCTGCGGGCGTAGTATTCAGGCACACTCGTGACGTGCCTCCAGGAAAGATCGCCCGAGAGTCTTGTACCGGTGACCACGCTCGATAAGAAAATCTACCGCCCGCAGTTTTCCACCGCCACCGACGCCCGGGTGTTGCGCACCCGTGAGGCGCTGCGCCAGGCGTTGCTCGAACTGTTGCAGAGCCGGCCCTTCGAGCAGATCACCATCCGCGAGATCGCCGCGACAGCCGGCATCGGCTATACCACGTTTTTCCGCCACCACCCCGGCAAGGAATCCTTGCTGGAGGAAATCGCCGCCCAGGAGATGCGCGAGTTGCTGGAGTACCTGCTGTCCTCCTTCGGCGCCGCCAACCCGCACGAGGGCTCGCTGGCGCTGTGCAATTACGTCGCCAGCCGGCGCCCCCTGTGGACGACGCTGCTGACTGGCGGCGCCGCCGGCACCCTGCGCGAGGAGTTTGTCCGCATCTCCCGGCAGGTTGCCGAGGAAGAGGCCAGTACGCCCGACTGGTTGCCCATGGACGCGGCGATCGTGCTCATCTCCAGCGGGACCATCGAGTTGCTGGCCTGGTGGCTGGCGCAGTCGCGGCCGCTGCCCGCGGCGGCGGTGGCGACCATCTTCGAGCGGGTCGTCCTGTCGCCGGTGCTCGACAATTTCAGGCTCGGATGATCCGTGGGGGTATTGCGATCGCCTGAAAAGATATGAACCATGGTATTTCACTATTAGCCGGCATCGGCTATGATCAGTGGCAGTCCTCCCGTGTGACTGCACACGGAAACCAATAATTAATGAAAGCCAGCCATGCCATGGCGGAGGTAGCAAGATGAGCGAGACCAGCGAAGCGCTGCAGGACGACGCACCCTACTGGGACCCCTACCGGCCCGACCTGGCGCTGACACCGTACCCGGCATTCCGCCGGTTGCGTGAAGAGGCGCCGCTCTACTACAACGAAACCTACGATTTCTATGCCCTGAGCCGGTTCGCGGACCTCGAGGCGCACTTCGCCAACACCGACGTGTTCAGCTCGGCGCGCAGCGACATCCTCGAGTTCATCCGCGAGGATATCGATATTCCCGACGGCTTTTTCATCTGGGCGGACCCGCCCTCGCACACCGTGTACCGCGCCCTGCTGGCGCGCATTTTCACGCCGCGGCGGATGAACGAACTGGAGGACCAGATCCGCGCCTACTGCATCGGCTGCCTGGACCCCATCGCCGACACCGACCGCTTCAATTTCATCGACGATATCGGCGCCAAGCTGCCCGGCGGCGTGATCGGCATGCTGCTGGGCATCCCGGATTCCGAGCGCGACGCCATCTACCAGCGCGTCACCTCGGCGCTGCGCACCGAGGAAGGCAAGCCGATGGAAGCCGACGAATCCCGCTACAACGGCGAGGGCTTCGAGGACTACGTGGAGTGGCGGGCGCAGAACCCCTCCGACGACCTGATGACCATGCTGCTCAACGCGGAATTCACCGACCACAAGGGCGTCACCCGCAAGCTCACCCGGGAGGAGGTGCTGATCTTCGTCAACCTGCTGGCGGGCGCCGGCAACGAGACCACGGCGCGCCTGATTGGCTGGATGGGCCGGGTACTCGGGGATCACCCGGACCAGCGCCGCGCGATCGCCGCCGACCCCTCCCTGGTCAACCAGTCCATCGAGGAGTTGCTGCGCTTCGAGCCCCCCGGCCCGTCGGTCGCGCGCTACGTCAAGCAGGATATCGAGATTCACGGCCAGAAGGTGCCCGCGGGCAGCGCCATGCTGTTCCTGGTGGCCTCCGCCAACCGCGACGACCGGCGCTTCGAGGACGGCGACAGCTTCAACATCCACCGCAAGCCCATGCCGCATATCACCTTCGGCCGCGGCATCCACGCCTGCGTCGGCTCCGCACTGGCGCGGGTCGAGGGCCGGGTGGCCATGCAGGAGATCCTCAAGCGCTTCCCCAACTGGACCGTGGACGAGGAGAACGCGAAGTTGTCTTCATCTTCATCCACCCGCGGTTGGGAAACCCTGCCGACCTTTATCGAGCGCTAGGCTGGATGGCGAAGATTACCTTCATCGAGGCCGGGGGAGCGGAGCACGTGATCGATATCGAACCCGGCCGCTCCGTGATGCAGGGTGCGGTCGCCAACAACGTGCCGGGCATCCTCGCCGAGTGCGGCGGCGCGATGCAGTGCGGCACCTGCCACGTGCACGTCGATACCGCCTGGGTCGACAAGCTCGGCGAGAAGAGCGAGACTGAGGCATTCCTGCTGGAGGACGTCGTCGAGCCGCGGCCCAACACCCGGCTGTCCTGCCAGATCGAAGTGACCGAGGCGCTCGACGGGCTGGTGGTGCGGTTGCCGGCGCGGCAGATCTAGCCCCTACCGGAGCATTGCCCAAAGAACCGCCGGTCAGCACTCGATAATGCTGACCGGCACTTCCACCACGTTCACCGCCAGCCCGCCGCGCGCGGTTTCCTTGTATTTTTCCTGCATGTCGCGGCCGGTGTCGCGCATGGTCTTGATCACCTGGTCCAGCGACACGTAGTGCTCGCCGCTGCCGCGCAGGGCCATGCGCGCGGCACTGATCGCCTTGATCGCCGCCATCGCGTTGCGCTCGATGCAGGGCACCTGCACCAGCCCGCCGATGGGGTCGCAGGTGAGGCCGAGGTTGTGTTCCATGGCGATTTCCGCCGCGTTTTCCACCTGTTGCGGGGTGCCGCCCAGCGCATCCGCCAGCGCGCCCGCGGCCATCGAGCAGGCCGAGCCCACCTCGCCCTGGCAGCCGACCTCGGCGCCGGAGATCGAGGCGTTGATCTTGTACAGGATGCCGATGGCCGCCGCCGTGAGCAGGAAGCGGCAGGCGTCCTCGGGCGCGGCGCCGGCGCAGCGTGTCAGGTAGTACTTGAGCACGGCGGGGATGATGCCGGCGGCCCCGTTGGTGGGCGCGGTGACCAGGCGCCCGCCGGCGGCGTTCTCCTCGTTGACCGCCAGCGCGTAGAGGGTGACCCAGTCCATGGTGGTGAGGGAGTCGTCGCCCAGCGAACCGGAGTCGCTTTTCAATTGCCGGTATAACTGCGCGGCGCGTCGCTTTACCTTGAGACCGCCGGGCAGAATGCCCTCGGTGGCGATGCCGCGGCCGATGCAGGCGTCCATCACCCGCCAGAGGTTCATCAGGCCCGCCTCGATCTCGGCGCGGCTGCGCCAGCATTTCTCGTTGGCCAGCATCACCGAACTGATCGACATGCCCTGTTCGCTGCAGTGGGCAAGCAGTTCCGCGGCGCTGGTGAACGGGTAGGGGAGCGGGGTGCTGTCCTCCACCAGCACGTCGCCGCGGGCGGCGCTCTCGTCCACCACGAAGCCGCCGCCGACGGAGTAGAACACGCGCTGCTCCAGCGTCTCCCCACCTTCGCCATAGGCGGTAAAGCGCATGCCGTTGGCGTGGTAGGGCAGGGATTCGCTGCGGTGCATGACCAGGTCGTCGCGATAGCTGAAAGCGATCTCGTGGCCGCCGGCGAGCGCCAGCCGCCCCGACTCTCGCACCTGCGCGACTCGCACGGGTATGCTCTCGACGTCCACAGACTCCGGCGATTCACCCTGCAGGCCGAGGATTACCGCCTTGGGCGTGCCGTGGCCGGCGCCGGTGGCGCCCAGGGAGCCGAACAGTTCGGCGCACAGGCGGGTAGTGCCCTGCAGCCGGCCCGCCGACGCCAGGCCTTCGGCAAACTGCCGGGCGGCGTTCATCGGGCCCACGGTGTGCGAGCTCGATGGCCCGATGCCGATCTTGAAGAGTTCGAAGGTGCTGATGGCCATGTATCTACCCCGCCAGTGCCTGCCGGTCAGTCTACATCCGCTGGGAAAAGTTTGCCGTCAACCCAGGGCAAGCCACAGGCCCACGCCGAACATCATTGCGGCGGAGAGGTGGTTCAGCAGGCGCGCCCGGCCGCGGCGGAACAGCAGGTCGCTGAGCCGGCGCCCGCCGTGTGCGTAGATCTGCAGGCAGGTGAATTCGATGGCCAGGACGACCGCGAGCAGCGCCAGGAACTGCGGCGCCAGCGGCTGCGCGCCGTCGATGAAGGGCGGCAACAGGGCCACCATGAAGATCCACGCCTTGGGGTTGGCCGTCGCGGTAACGAAGCCCTGCAGCACCAGCGCACCCGTGCCGCGTTCGCGCAAGCCGGCGCCGGCGGCGGCATTCAGGGGGGGGGCGCGCCAGGTCTGCCAGGCGGTGTAGAACAGGTAGGCCGCGCCGAGCCAGCGGAACACCTGGAAAATCAGCGGCGACTGCAGCAGGATCGACGCCGCGCCCAGCACGGCGGCGGTCGACACCAGCGCCAGTCCGGCCAGCTCTCCCAGCATCATCCACTGGGTGCGCCGCGCGCCGATGCTGATCCCGAGCGACATCGACAGGGTCATGCACAGGCCCGGCGAAAGCGAGATGACGAAAAACGCGGGGGCAAAAGTCAGTAGTTTGGCGAGCGTCACTGGCGCCGGGTCCACAATCAGATGGTATCGTCCTCAGTGTACACCGAGACCGCGAATTCTCCCCCGGCGTCCGCCCCGATGAGGAAGCTGATCGGCCGGCAGCAGACCTGGCAATCCTCGATGTACTGCTGCCCGACTTCCTCCGGGTCGACGATCACGTGAATGGGTTCGCCGCAGTAGGGGCAGTAAACGGTGTGTTCGGTCAGCTCAGGCATGGGGCGGGCGATCCATTGAGCGATACATCAGGTTTGTCCCGGCTCTCCAGGGGGCAGGTTTCAGGGAGCCTGGCCCCTTGAAGCTTTCTAGCGGCCGGTAAATTTCCCCGGCCGGCGCTCCGCAACCGCGCGAATTCCTTCGGCGAAGTCCTCGGTGTCCTGCAGCTTCAGCTGCCTGGCATGCTCGTGGCTCAGCGCCGCCGTGACGTTCTCCAGCAGGTCGCGGCGCAGCGTCGCCCGGGTGGCCATCAGGCCCAGGGGCGCGTTGACGGCGATCTCGCCGGCAAAGGCCAGCGCGCTGTCCAGCAGGGCGTCGGCCTCGGCGAAGCGGTCGACCAGGCCCCAGTCGGCGATGTCCTCCGGCTTGTAGCGGTTTCCGGTGAGGAACATCTGCGCCGCCCGCTGCGGGCCGATGAGCCGGGGCAGGGTGTAGGTCAGTGCGAAGCCCGGGTGGAAACCCAGCTTGACGAAATTGGCGGCGAAGCGCGCGCCCGGACCGGCGATGCGAAAGTCCGCGGCGACGGCGAGCCCGAGACCGGCGCCGATCGCCGGGCCCTGTATGGCCGCGATGATCGGTTTGCGCAGGGTGAACAGGCGGATCGCCTGGCCGTAGAACTCGCGCAGCGGATCGTCGCCGCTGGCGCCGAAGCCGTTCTCCGAGACCAGGTCGGCGCCGGCGCAGAACGGCTTGCCTTCCGAACACAGCACGCTGGCGCGGATATCCGGCGTGGTGTCGATCTCTTCCAGCGCGTCGGCGAGGACCCGCAGCAATTCGATATTGGCAAAGTTGTGCGGCGGGTTGTGAAAGCGCAGCAGCGCCACGTGGGCGTCCTGCTGGATGTCGAGTGTCACGGCCATTGGCTGGGTCCTACCACATGAGGTCGTCGGGGATCTGGTAGTCGGCGTAGGGGTCGTCCTCGTCCGGCGCCTGGCTCGCCTCGTTGCGCACCAGCACGCGATCCGTGTTGCGCTGGGCGATCTTTTCCGCCACCTTCGCCGGCACCAGCTCGTAGCCGCCATCCAGCTCGACGATGGCCAGCAGGCCGCGCACCAGTTGGTCCTGCTGCGCCGGGCTGACGAAGATCTTCTTGATCTTCTTGCCGTGGGCGAACTGGTAGGCCACGTCCGATTCGCCGCCGCCCCCGCGGGCGACCCGGTTGGTGACGATCAGCTGTTTCACCTGCGCCTCGATGGCGCGCTGCTCCGCCTGCGCCTGCTTCTCGCGGTTCAGCTGGCGGTCGCGTTCGGCCTTTTCCTGCTGGGCGCGCCTGGCCGCCTCGGCGATTTCGTCCGCCTTCGGCTGGCCCTTGGGCTGCTGCTTCGCCTCCTTGCGCTTTTCCTTGTTGATCTGCTTGGCCTTTTTCGCGTCGGCGAGGCCGGCCTTCAGCAACTGGTCCTGGAGTGATGCCATGGTGTGGGGCTCTGCGGGTCACGTCGAATCGCCGCATTGTACCGGCTGCGGCGGCCGAATGGGACCGCCCACAGGCCGCGAAAGATCGCAATCGACCGGCGAGCCCGGAGCCGGAGTGCGGTATACTGCGGCGCCATGACCCCCGCGTTAGAAACCCTGCAAACCGTCTTCGGCTACCCCGAGTTCCGCCCGCAACAGGAAGAAATCATCCAGCGCCTGGTCGACGGTGAGGATGCCCTGGTGCTGATGCCCACCGGCGGCGGCAAATCCCTGTGCTACCAGATCCCGTCGCTGGTGCGCCCCGGCTGCGGGGTGGTGATCTCGCCGCTGATCGCGCTGATGCAGGACCAGGTCGACAGCCTGCGCGAACTCGGCGTGCGCGCCGGCTACCTCAACTCCAGCCTGGACGCGGCCACCGCCCGCGAGGTGGAGTCGGCGCTGCTGGCCGGCGAGCTGGACATGCTCTACATCGCGCCGGAGCGACTGGTGCAGGAGCGCACCCTGGCCCTGCTGCACCGCGCGCCCATCGCCCTGTTCGCCATCGACGAGGCCCACTGCGTGTCCCAGTGGGGCCACGATTTCCGCGCCGACTACCTGCAGCTGGAACTGCTGCACACGGAGTTTCCCGCCGTGCCGCGCATCGCGCTGACGGCCACCGCGGACGCGCGCACCCGGGCGGAAATCGCCCGGCGGCTGCAACTGGAGGACGCGCACAAGTTCGTCGCCGGCTTCGACCGCCCCAACATCCGCTACCGCATCGCCCTCAAGCAGAACGCGCGCCAGCAGTTGCTGCGCTTTTTGCGCGAGGAACACCCGGAGGACGCCGGCATCGTCTACTGCCTGTCGCGGCGCAAGGCGGACGAGACCGCCGACTGGCTGCGCGAGCAGGGCTTCAACGCGCTGTCCTACCACGCGGGACTGGATGCCGCCGTACGTGCACGCCACCAGGCGCGCTTCCTGCGGGAGGAGGGCATCGTGATGGTGGCCACCATCGCCTTCGGCATGGGCATCGACAAACCCGACGTGCGCTTCGTCGCCCACCTGGACCTGCCCAAGACCGTGGAATCCTACTACCAGGAAACCGGCCGCGCCGGCCGCGACGGACTGCCGGCGGACGCCTGGATGGTCTACGGCCTGCAGGACGTGATCAAGCTGCGGCAGATGATGGAGGGCTCCGAGGGCAGCGAGGAACACAAGCGCGCCGAGCAGCAGCGGCTCAACGCCATGCTCGGCCTGTGCGAGATCACCAGCTGCCGCCGACAGGCGCTGCTCAATTACTTTGGCGACGCGCTGGAAGAGCCCTGCGGCAACTGCGATTCCTGCCTCGACCCGGTACCCACCTGGGACGGCACCGAGGCCGCGCGCATGGCGCTGTCCGCCGCCTACCGCACCGGCCAGCGTTTCGGCGTCAGCCACCTGGTGGAAGTCCTGCGCGGCGCGGACACCGACAAGATCCGCCAGTTCGGCCACGACGGCCTGCCGGTGTACGGCATCGGCAAGGAGCTGGACAACAACCAGTGGCGCTCGGTGTTCCGCCAGCTGGTCGCGCGCGGCTACATGAGCGTGGACCTGGAGCGCTACGGCGCGCTGCGCCTGATGGACAAGTGCCGGCCGCTGCTGCGTGGCGAGGAGCAACTGGACCTGCGCAAGGACATGCCGGCGAAACCCGCGCGCCAGCAGACGAAGCAGCCGCTGCCGGAGGATATCGACGTGGGCCTGTGGGAGGCACTGCGCGAGTGCCGGCGGCTACTCGCCGAGGAGCAGGGCATCCCGCCCTACATTATCTTCCACGATCGCACACTCAAGGAGATGTGCCAGGCCCTGCCGCGCTCGCGGCACGAGCTGGGCCAGGTCAGCGGGGTGGGGGAGCGCAAGCTGGAGAAATACGGCGCCGAGTTCCTGGCTGTCATCGAGGCTCACCTCGGCCAGGCGCTGCCGGCCTGAGCCCTGCCGGCGACAAACCTGCCGGACCGATCAGCGCTGCTCGGGGGAGACCCGCACCACCAGCCCGTCGCAGGCCCCGGTAACCTCGATCTGGCAGGACAGCCGCAGCTCGGGATTGGCCTCGTCGAGAAATTCCAGCATCGACGTTTCAGGTTCGACGGGGGCCCCCGTCTGCGGCCACAGCGACCGGGCGACAAACACCCGGCAGGTGCCGCAGGCGCAATTGCCCCCGCACTCGGCGATGATGCCCGCCACCGAGTTCGCGACAGCGGTTTCCATCAACGACTTGCCCGGCTCGGCCTCGACCTGGCGTTCGGCGCCGGAGGGCTCGATAAAAGTGATGCGGATGCTCATTGCCTCAGGCCGCCGTGAACTCGAGGTGCAGTTCCTTGAGGCCGCGCAGCGTGTAGGTGGGTTCGTACTCGAAGCGCCGCGCCCCGGGGGCCCCGTGCTTCGAGGCGTCGATACGGATATCGGCGAGCCGGTCGAACAGGCGCTCCAGGCTGACCTTGGCCTCCGCACGTGCCAGCGGTGACCCCGCGCAGGCGTGGACGCCGCGGCCGAAGGCCACCTGCTCGCCCGCGTTGCTGCGATCCAGGCGCACACTGTGCGGGTCCTCGAACACCGCCGGGTCGCGGTTCATCGCCGCCACCAGCAGCATCACCGTGGTACCGGCCTTGACCTCCAGGTCGCCGACGGTCGTGGTCTTCGTCACCAGCCGGTAGTCGCCCTTCACCGGGCTCTGCAGGCGCAGGACTTCCTCGACGAATTTCGGGATCAGGCTGCGGTCCGCGCGAAGCTGCGCCTGCAGCTCCTGATTTTCCGCCAGCATGCGCAGCGCGCTGGCGATCAGCAGCACGGTGGTGTGCTGGCCGGCGCCGAACATGAACGTGGCGGTTTTCACCACGTCGATGACCGAGGGCGTGGAGCCGTCGCGATACTTCACCTGCGACATGCGGGTCAGCACGTCGTCGCGCGGGTTCTCGCGACGGTCCTGGATGTAGCCGTAAAACTGTATGCCGATCTGCTCGAGCGGGTCGCGCACCACCGTTGTCTCGCCGCCGATCTGGCCGGGCAGGCCGGAGCGCAGCATGCGGAAGTTGGAGTGGTCTTCCGCGGGTACGCCCAGCAGGTCGGCTATTACCAGGGTGGCATAGGGCTGGCCGTAATCCATGATCGCCTCGAAGCTGCCGCGTCCGATGAACTCGTCGATGAGCCGGTCGGCCAGCTCCCACATGAATGTCTCGTTTTCCTTCAGCCGCACCGGGGTGATCATGCCCATCATCAGCGACTTGGTGCGGGTGTGCTGCGGCGGGTCCTCGGTCATGATCAACCCGGAGTGCGACATCTCCTCGCGGTGGGCGGCGAGCTGTTCCGTGATGTCATCGCCCTCGGGGGTGAACGGCAGGGGCGGGAAGGGGCCGGTCACCGCGTTGGCGGCCGAGAACACCTCGGGGTTGGAGAACAGGGGCAGGCCCTCGCGGTAGCCGGTCACCGCCACCACGTTGTGCTTGGGCAGGTAAACCGCAGGGCCCTTCGAGCGGAGGTACTCGTAATAGGGGTAGGGGTCCTCGAGCAGGGACATGTCGTTGAACATGTCGATTTCTTCGTAGTGGCTCATCTCAGGTCTCCGAGCGCAGTTTCTCGCGCACGTTCATCAGGATTTTCCCATAGTTATTATCGCCGCGACGGTCGCGGCCGCAGCCCCAGTAGTAGTCGTACTGGCTGTTCTCTACCAGCGGCTTCTCGCCGGTGGCGAGCAGTTTCTCGGCGATTTCCGGCCAGGCCTTGCACTTGGTGTACAGCGCGCGCGTCATGTAGACGCGCTTGACCTCGCGCCAGTCCCTGCGCAGCTTGCGCAGGCGGCTGCGGCCCAGCTTGCGGGCTTTTTTCGGGTGGTCCGCGGCGCGGATTTTTTCCCGTTCTTCTTCCGATTCGAACTTCATCGCCTGGTAGTAGTGCTCGACCGATGGCCACTCGCGATCGTCGAGTACGAAGCTGTGTTTGGAGAAGCTGCCGAAGTCCTCGTTCACATCCGCGCGGGAAAAGTAGATGTGGTCCAGGTCCAGCTGCGGAAACAGGCCCAGGCTCATCGGGCGATACCCTGTTCGATGTTGGCGTGGCGGGGAAGGACAGGTGCGGGCATGGCTGGATCGCTGGCTGTGAACAGGGGCCTACATTAGCGGATATCCGCTGGGGCGTCGACTTCGCCACGCTGTCGCCGCCCGGGCGCCTCGTCTATGCTATTGCCCACTGGAAAGCACGGATCAATACAGGACATGCCGGGCGAGGCCTCCTACGAAATTCTGCGCCTGCCGGCGCGCCCCGGGGCGATGGCCCCCTATATCGGCCAGATCGGTATCGCGCTGGCCGTGTTGTTTGCGGTGCCCGCGGGGGTTGCGCTGGTGACCGGCGAGATGACCATGGCGCTGCGCTACGCGGTGGTGATCGTCGCGCTGGTGGCGGTATCGGTACCGCTGTCGCTGAAACCCCGCGGCGAGCACCTGCAGACCAACGAGGGGCTCGCCATCACTGCCATCGTATTCATCGCGCCGCCCTTCCTGGTGGCCTGGCCGCTGATGGAGGGCGGGTTGGGCTATGTCGACGCGCTGTTCGAGGCGGTCTCCGGCATCACCACCACCGGCCTCAGTACGCTGTCCCACGTGCAGGACACACCGCCCGCCTTCCTGTTCTCCCGCGCCTGGCTGCAGTGGATTGGCGGCCTGGGCATCACCGCGCTGGTGCCCCTGTGGCTGGAGCCCGGCCCGGTAGCGCGGCGCCTCGCCGGCCTGGAGCAGCAGAACGTCGAGGCGATCACTTCCGCCCGGCATTTCGCCTCGCGCATCCTGTACATCTACCTGCTGGTATCGCTGATCGGCTTCGCCGCCCTGTGGCTGGTGACCGGCAACGCCTTTGTCGCCCTCGTGCACGCCCTGGCCGCGGTTTCCACCGGCGGTTTTTCCAGCTTCGACAACAGTCTCGCCGGCCTCGGCGGCCCGGGCGCGCAACTCACCGTGATCGCTGTCAGTACCCTGGGCGCGGTACCGCTGCTCACCTACCTGTTCGCGGCGCGTGGCCAGTTCGGCAAGCTGCTGGCGGACGTGCAGCTGCGTGCGCTACTGGCTTTCGGCGCGCTGGTGGCGCTGGTCCTGGCCCTGTTGCTGGAATTCGAAAGCGGGCTGCCGCGGTCGCAGGCCTTGCTGCACGGCGTGGTGCTGGGCTTCTCGGCCCAGTCGACAACCGGCTTCGCGTCGCTGGATATCGGCCAACTGGGCCACGGCGTCGAGCTGGTGCTGATACTCGCCATGCTGACCGGCGGCGGACTGGGCTCGACGGCGGGCGGGGTCAAGCTGCTGCGGGTGCTGGTCTTCCTGCGCATCGTGCAGTACATGCTGCGGCAGACGCGCCTGCCGCCGCACGCCTGGTCGCGCCCGCGCCTGGGCGACATGGAGCTCGACGAGGGCCTGGTCACCAACTCGCTGGCGCTGTTCCTGTTGTTCGCCGCGACGATCATGGTATCTTGGCTGCTCTTCGTCCTGTACGACTACGATCCCATGGATTCTCTTTTCGAGGTGGTCTCGGCGCTGGCGACGGTGGGACTGTCCAGCGGCCTGTCATCCGCCGGCCTGCCCGACGTGCTCAAGGCCGTGCTGTGCGTCGACATGTGGCTGGGACGCCTGGAGATCATCGCCGTGCTGGTACTGCTCAGCCCGATGACCTGGCGCGGACGGGCCGCGAACAACGGCCGCGCCGCGGCGGGTGGCGCCTGATGCGAATCGTTATGGTGGGCGCGGGTTCGACCGCGGTGGCGACCGCGCGGCAGCTGATCAAGAAGGGTCACCAGGTGGTGATCATCGAGCGCGACAAGGCCCGCATCGAGGAGCTCAGTACGGAGCTCGATTGCGGCCTGATTCATGGCGACGGCACCCGACCGGATATCCTGCGCGAGGCGGACACCTCTGCCATCGACGTGCTGCTGTGCCTCACCGCCATGGACCAGGAGAATATTCTCACGGCGCTGGTAGGCCAGGTCGAGAAGGTGCCGCATATCATCACCAAGCTGGAAGACCCGCAGTTCGAGAAGGTCGCCGTCGCCCTGGGGCTGGAGAATATCGTCCTGCCCTCGCAGGCGGTGGCGCGCCACCTCGTGGATATCATCGAATCCCACGACACGTTGGAAGCCTCGCCGGTAATCAAGGCCGATGCCAGCGTATTTTCGTTCATCGTTTCGGCGGAACAGGCCGGGGCGCTATCGTCGCTGGAACTCCCCGCGGCTGCGCGCGCCGTCTGCCTGTACCGCGATGGCAAGATGGGTTTTGTCGATGCCGACAGCAAACTGCGCAAGGGCGACGAGGTCGTAATCCTCACCCACCAGGATGTCGCGCCCGACCTGCGCAAACACCTGTGCCAGGCACTGGAGAACTGAGAGCAACAATGGCCCGAAGCAACTGGATCGAGATACGCGACCTGCACTTCAGCCACGGCGAGCGCGCCATCCTGAGCGGCATCGACATCGATGTACAACGCGGCAAGATCACCGCCATCATGGGGCCCAGCGGCTGCGGCAAGACCACGCTGCTGCGCCTGATCGGCAGCCAGCTGCAACCGGACAGCGGCAGCATCCTGCTCGACGGCACCGACCTCACCACCCTCGATCGCGGCGAACTGTTCGAGCAGCGACGGCGCATGGGCATGCTGTTCCAGTCCGGCGCGCTGTTTACCGACCTCAGCGTCTACGAGAACGTCGCCTTCCCGCTGCGTGTGCACACCACATTGCCCGAGGGCATCATCCGCGACCTGGTGCTGACCAAGCTGCACGCGGTGGGCCTGCGCGGGGCACGCGACCTGATGCCCTCGGAGCTCTCCGGCGGCATGGCGCGCCGCGCCGCCCTGGCCCGGGCCATCGTGCTGGACCCGGAGCTGATCATGTACGACGAGCCCTTCGTCGGCCAGGACCCGATCTCCATGGGCATGTTGCGCGAGCTTATACGCAAGGTGAACGAGGCCCTGGGCTGCACCTGCGTGGTTGTCTCGCACGACATCGATGAAACGCTGTCCATCAGCGATTACTGCTACGTGCTGGCGGACGGCAAGGTGATCGGCGAGGGTACGCCCGAGGCCGTGGTGGCCAGCGAGAACGAACGCGTGCGGCAGTTCCTGCGCGGTCTGCCGGACGGGCCGGTACCGTTCCACTATCCCGCGCCCGCCTACCGCGCGGACCTGGCCCTGGGAGACGCCTGAATGCTTGGCATGCTGCAACGACTGGGTGCGACGGGGCTGGAGGTGGCCGCCGCCTTCGGCCGCGCCGGTGTGCTCTGCTGGCAGTCGCTGTGGGGCCTGCCGGACTGGCGCAACGGTCCCGCGCTGTTGCTGCGCCAGCTGTATTTTGTCGGGGTTTTCTCGCTGGTGATCATCATGGTCTCCGGCGTGCTGATCGGCATGGTGCTGGCGCTGCAGGGCTACACGGTGCTGGTGCGCTTCGGCGCCGAGGCGGCGCTGGGGCAGCTGGTGTCGCTGACCCTGCTGCGCGAACTGGGTCCGGTGGTCGCCGCGCTGCTCTTTGCCGGCCGCGCGGGCTCGGCGCTGACCGCGGAGATCGGCCTGATGAAGGCTACCGAGCAGCTTTCGGCCATGGAGATGATCGGCGTGGACCCCATGCGTCGGGTGATACGCCCGAGACTGTGGGCCGGGATCATCTCCATGCCCATCCTCGCCCAGGTGTTCAACATGGTGGCGATCTACGGCGCGGTCGCCGTGGGCGTCTACTGGCTGGGGGTGGACCCCGGCTCCTTCTGGTCGAACATGCAGAAGGTGGTGGAGTTCCGCGAGGACGTGCTCAACGGTGTGATCAAGGCATTCGCCTTCGGCATCGTGGTGACCTGGATCGCGGTATTCGAGGGCTACGACGCGGAGCCGACCTCCGAGGGCATCAGCGTGGCCACCACGCGCACCGTGGTGTTTTCCTCGCTGGCAGTGCTGGCCATGGATTTCCTGCTGACCGCAGTCATGTTTGGAGTCGATTGAATGAAACGACAGCGAAATATCGAAATTACCGTGGGCGCGTTCATGCTGCTGGGCATTTGCGCGCTGGCCTTCCTGGCCATCCAGGTCAGCGGGCTCAGCCTGTCATCGGCGCACCGCGACACCTACCACCTGAAGGCGCGCTTCAACAACGTGGCGGGGCTGACCAACCGCTCCCAGGTGAAGGTGGCCGGCGTGGTGGTCGGCTACGTCACCGGCATCCACATCGACCCGGTGACGGTGCGCGCAGTGGTGGACATGGCCATCGACAAGGACGTGGACTACCTGACCACCGACAGCATCGCCGCGATCAAGACCTCCGGCGTGCTGGGCGAGCAGTACGTCAGTATATCCGTGGGCGGCGAGCCGGATATGCTGGCCGATGGCGGTGTCATACGCGACACCCAGTCCGCACTGGTACTGGAAGACCTGATCGGTAAATTCGTGAGCAATATGGGGAAAAACTGATGGTCAGCGTTGCGCACAGACGTCACCACCCGGCAACACTTCTCGCCCTGCTGATGCTGGTGTGCCTCTGCCTGCCAGTGACTGCCGCAACGCCGATCCCTCGGGACAAGCCTGACGTCATGATCCAGGATGCCACCGACCAGTTGCTGGCCATATCCAAGCAGGCGCGCAGCTACGCCAAGGACGACCCGCAGCGCTACTACGCCGCGATTACCGGCGTGCTCGACCAGGTCCTGGACATGACCTATTTCGCCCGCGGCGTGATGGCGACCTACGCCAGTATCAACCGCTACCGGGCATTGGAGACGGACGCCGAGCGCAAGGCCTTCAAGGCGCGCGTCTACCGCTTCGCCGACGCCATCAAGAAGGTGCTGTTTACCAAGTACGGCGACGCCATGCTGTCCTTCGAGCCGAACCGTATCGAGGTAGGACCGGCGGAGATAGACCCGGACGACCCCGACAGGGCCATGGTCACCCAGACCATCTACAGCCAGGACAACCAGGTCTACCACGCGCAGTACAGCCTGCGCCGGGGCAAGGACGGCGGCTGGCTGGTAATCAACGTGATCGTCGAGGATATCAACATGGGGCAGATCTACCGCAGCCAGTTTGCCGAGGCGGTGGAGAACAACCATGGGGATGTGGACTACGTGGTCGATCACTGGGCCGAGATGATGCTGAGCCGGGACTGGAAGGGGAATCCGCAGGATAGCGGTGCTGAACAGGATGGTGGTTCCAGCACTGACAGCTCGCAGGCGTCGGGCGGATGAGCACAACGCTCAGCGCCGCCGGCGATACCCTGCAGGTTGGCGGCGAACTCGACTTCGCCGGCGCCGAGCGCGCGCTGAAGCAGGGCAGCCAGTGGTTGCGGGACGAGGCGCCCGCGCAGTGCAGGCTGGACCTTGCGGGGGTGACTCGCAGCAACAGTGCGGGTGTTGCGCTGATGCTCGGTTGGCGGCGGTCTGCGCTGGAGGCGGGCAAGGTGCTGGCTTTTGACAACGTGCCGGAGGCGCTGCGTTCGCTACTGCACCTGGCCGGGCTGGATGAACTGCTGGGTGAGCCAGCAGTTGAATCCGTAAGAACTGACACGAGCCAAGTCGCGAGCAACGACTGAATTTCGCCGCCAATCATCTCGCTCCAGGAGTAGGGACGAAGAGGGCCGCTTTCGCCTGGCCGCGGCTATTTCAGCTAGAATGATTCAATAAGCAGCAGGCCACCCCGTGTGTGATACCGGGCGAGGCTGTAGATAGGGGGAGCAATTCTCCCTATGTAAGGACGCGCTTTCGACAGGAGGTTGATTTCTGTGCAATTTTCAAATGACAGATTACATAGTGGGAGTCGGTGTTATGTTGACCGATTCCCAGTACTTAACTGTTATGGGGTCCTGCTAAGAGCACCTGCCGAAGTTAAAGTCGATGATTTGCAGAATATGTAAAGTCGGAGTGATTGATGCTAAGGCGAAGATTAAAGGAGCATTTGGAAAAGCTACTTGCTCAAAATGCGGTGCTCGCTATCGAGATAAGAGAATAGGCTTCTTCGGACATATGGGTTTGGATTTCTTGTTCCAAACGTTCATTGCGGGGCTGCTCATACTCGCGTTAGTCGCCAAGTCCTGGTGGGTACTCTTGGCATTGCCAGTGGCCTTCATATTTATGGTTTTGGCATGGCCTGTTGAATTCGATGAAGAGGACCGTGCAAATAGGGTTTTATTAATGAAAATGCGGAGCAATAAGAGTGCATAGCTCTGTTCATCCCATAACAAGTCAGGGCTACGGACGCGCAAACTGCGCGCGCCGCAGCCTGCGGCGTTACGCGGCCTCTGCGAGCATCGAACCAATTGCATAGATGTATCCGATAGGATACACTCGCTGAATGTATCAAGTTCAGCAGACTGATGTATTCTCGAAATGGCTCTCAAAGCTGAGAGACCGAAAAGCCATCGCGAGAATACTGGTTCGGATCGAATCACTGCGCCAAGGTAATACCGGCGATTCGAAATCCCTAGGTTCCGGTCTGCATGAACTCAGAATACATTTTGGGCCAGGCTATCGTATCTATTTCACCCGGAAAGCTGGTCTGGTAGTGCTTCTCCTATGTGGAGGAGATAAATCGAGCCAAAGCAAGGATATAGCTCGCGCTCGGGATATATTGTCCGAATTGAGAGCGGAGTAACTGAAATGGTTAAAGTCACAGAATTTGATCCGAGCGCCTATCTCGATAGTGAGGAAACTATCGCAGAATATCTTTCTGCTGCCCTTGAAGATGACGACCCCAGTGTATTTCTTGCGGCCATCGGTCATGTCGCCAAGGCACGAGGCATGTCTGCTATAGCACAAGAGTCAGGCTTGGGACGCGAGAGTCTATATAAGGCGTTTGCTCCAGGGGCAAAGCCGAGATATGAAACAGTCCAAAAAGTCCTTCATTCTCTTGGCGTCAAAATCAATGTGTCAGCCGCGTAACAATGCCAAGCAGCGGGACGCGCTTACAGCGCCCCTGACGTCGGCGTTAAGTGACTGCCATGCTTAAGATTCGGGCATATGGACGAGATCTCGAAATCCGCCGTGATGAAAACAAATGGCAGGTGTTCGACTTGGGTACTGAAGGAAAGAAGAGAATCGCCCGGGATGTGGTGATACCGCCATCCATGAATGAGGACGAAATAGTTGAGTACTTGTCCGACCTGTTGCATGAGTACGCATCGCCGAAGCACCCCGAGGTCATTAACCTTACAAAGAGTACTGATTGATGAGCACTAAACGTCTGGCACTTTTTGCCGTAGTCAGCCTTTCTACTGGTGGTCTATTGGGCCTGGCGGGGTCTTTCTCGCCTCCTGCAATCCGCGGCGTTGCCTGGGGGCTGGACGGCATCGCTCTCGTTATGGGCGCGCTCCTTCTCGCGGTTCATTACCTCCGAATCGGTAACGAGCAGTTGGCTACTGGCTTTTTCACATTCGTTGCGGGTCAAACCCTGGTGGTTTCCAGTTCTGCGATGGATCTCGCGGCAAGCTCACCTTCTTTCGGCGCTGGCGTCGGGCTTTGGGCCGCAGGGCTGGCTCTGGTTAGCGCCTCCTCAGTAATGCCAATTTTCGTGAGAGTCACGGGTGCTATAGCATCGGTGTTATTTGCACTGGTTGCTTTACAGATCTTGGGTGGTACAGCGCTCACGCCTCTGTCTAATCCGTTGCCTTTTAATGCGTACCCCTTCCTTGTGCTTACGCTGTTTGGTTGGGCATGGGTTCACTACCGGCGCGCACGAGATGCGACCTAACAAGGCCATGCAGTCGAGCACAAGCAAAAAGCGCTTGGGATGGACTCCACTGTCGTTCAGTCTCTGTTGGCGGCGTTAAGTATCAGAGCCCGATCAGAACGAGGGTACAACATTGTAGATAAAGCAAAAGATTTGAATACAGCTACAAATGTTCTCGAAATAGTTGTGACGAATAAAGGCATTTTTGTCCTTCATGTCACACTATCTGTGTGAAACACTTCGCTCCCGGAGTGTTCGATTTTGAGGAAGATAGTTCGATTTTCGAGGCGTGCAATCCCGTCCAGGCTTCAATAATCAAAATCCTGAATGAAGCCAGGTGAGCCAGGCCACAAAGGAAAAATAAGAATGGCAACTTTTGTATTGGTCCACGGCGGAGGCCACGGCGGCTGGTGTTACCAGCGCGTCGCAAAACTCCTGCGTAAAGAGGGGCATGACGTCTACACGCCCACACTCACGGGGCTCGCCGAGCGTTCTCACCTGGTGACGCCTGAAACAGACCTCGATACGCACATTACAGACGTGGTAAGCCTTTTACACTATGAAGACATTACGGACGCGATAGTCGTCGGCCACAGCTACGGCGGTATGGTGATAACCGGTGTGGCTGACCGGGCATTGGCCCGGGTGGGCCATCTGGTATTCCTGGATGCCGCTCACCCCAAAGGCGGTGAGGCCCTGGCTGATATCGCTGTCGAGCAAATGGCCTATGCCCGAAGTAGTTCGAAGATCATAAATGGCGTTGAACTGGTTATGTGGCCAAGCTTGGAAGTGGTCGAGCTTATGGGAATTACCGATCCTGTGGAATCCGCCTGGATGCTCGAGCGCCTGACGCCACATCCCTGGAAGAGTTTTGAGCAGCCCCTGCACCTGGAAAATGAAGCAGCAGTGCGTGAAATTCCTTTCACAAACATTAACGCCTCATGGGGATTGGAAGTCAGGCCACCTGAATCTCTTCGTCGATGCCTGGAAGGAGATCGCGTGTGGGAAGTCGATACTGGGCATGATTTGATGATCACTGAACCAGAGGAGACTGCGAGGCTATTGCTACGAACAATAGGAGTTTAATAAGAGACGAGTAGCGCCTATGGGTGCCGGTGGTGGCTAATAACCAGTGCGAAGGTAAACTAACACCTCGACGAGCCCATTGACCGAAGCTGACTCGCAATATCATTCGCCTGAAGCGATAGATCGCATGTGGGTGTTGGCGCAGCGGTGGGGGTCTAATCCACACCTACAGGACTAAAAGCAATTGAAATCCGGATATTGCACAACCAGGCTGGGCGACGCGTGCACTGGCTGGCGAGGTTATGTTTCCAATGCCAGATTTTACATCGAGTCAGGCCGTTGAATAGCTCCTGGCGCATTACCGCTACCTTTCTTCTGCTTGTGGCGTGCCTGTATCCACTGGGTATCTGGCTGATTTTCAGGTTCCAGAGCGCAAGCCCGCTAATGCTGACCGTTGGTGTTGCCGCCGTCGGTGCATGCCTTATCTGTGGCCGTAGCCTCAGTAAGCTTGGGTGGCGCTGGGGCGCGTGGAAGTACCAGTATCTGAGTTATTTCATCCCGCTCAGCTACATCGCTGTCGCCTATATCGCCTTGTGGGTCCTTGGCGGTGGTGCCTGGTATGACCAGGCCTTCGTCGAGGAAGCGCGATCCGGCTATATGCTGGAGTCATGGTCCGATGAGTCCATTATCGCTCTGCGGTTTGTTCTCACGGCTACCGTGAGCTTTTTGCTTCTCCTGCCAGGTGTTTTGGGTGAGGAGGTAGGTTGGCGGGGGCTGCTGGTGCCGGCACTTGCGAAGAACCTCGGCTTTACACAGGTCTGCCTGTTGAGTGGGCTGTTGTGGTCGATGTGGCACTGGCCGTTGATGTTTTTGGGTTTCTACGGAAATTCAGGAACTCCACTGGCCTATCAGCTCGCTGTCTTTACGGCTTGTCTCGTGGCCATGTCTTTTGTGATGACCTACATCCGCTACAAGACCGACAGTCTCTGGCCAGCGGTGATTTTTCACATGAGCCACAACGTCTTTCTGCAAAAGTTCTTCTCGCCAATTACCGGGCAAAACAGCAGCACCGCGTGGTTTGCCGACGAATTCGGGCTGGCGGTGCCGCTGGTGGCGGGGTGCTTTGCATTTGTGTATTGGCGAAAAGGGGTTCGGGAGTTTGGTGCTGTTAAAGCCCAATCATTCACTGCACCCGGCATCAGGAGTGAAAGTGCATCCCAAAGTTGAAGCTATCGTTGCCCTGGATATGTATCGAGACGGAGGGTCCCTGGGTGTCACGTTTCTCGATACAAAGCACACGAAGCATGCAATGATATTCAGGATCGATAGTGCCGCCAGCGAGCGCAGCGATGGGATGTTGATTTATCGGTCGGCTCTTATCGAATCATCGATTAATGCAGATTGGGTCAATCGCGTTACTTGTGTTCCTGCTTCAGGAACCGTTGTGAGAAAGACGCCAATCACCTGGGAAAGGGCCGCCGCTCTCCTGGCTGATCTGAGGCCGCTGCTGGGAAAATCCGTATCCGATGAAAACCAGGTGTTTCAAAAAATGGAGCAGGTAGTTAACGCGAGACGGTGAGCAGGGTGCTGTCATCCCTTGTGCCCACCCGCGAGCGCATCACGCGCTCGCCGCCCAGCGCGGTGCCGTGGGCGGTGTCATCGGCAGCCGTCTCCTCGGCAAAATCCGCATCCCAGGCCGTATTGCGCACCACAAACCGCTCATGCCGGTAGGCTTCCATCGCCGTGTCGCTGAGGGTAACGCCGGTAGCCTCCTGCATCGCCAGCACGCCTTCCATCAGCGTGTGCTGCCACGATTTGCCCACATCGAGGTTATCCAGCAACTGCTGGTAGTGCGGGTCGTGCAATACGCTTGCCGGGTAGTAGCGCTCGCTGACCTGCGCCATGTTCAGCAGGCGCCGTTTCTGCAGCGGTTCCAGCCGCGCCCAGAAGTTGATGCCGGTCTCGACGTCGCCGAGGATGAAGGCGACCACACCGTTGTTGAAGTAGTAGTCCTGGCCCCGGTTGTACAGCGCCTGCAACGCTTCGCTGCCGGGCTTTAGCTTGCCTGACAGCGCCGCGATCACCTGGGTGGCGTAGTCCGCTACCAGTCCCTCGGTATCCTCCTCGCGCAGCCGCTCCAGGTACCACTGGGCCTCCGTTGTCTTGCCCTGGTAGTACAGGTCGCGGGCCATCGGGCCGAGCAGGCCGATGTGGCGCGGGCGTACCATCAACTGGTCCTTGCGCAGGCTGATCGCCTCCTCGGGGCTGGCGATGGTGACCCGGTAGTCCCAGGTCTCGTCGGGTGTGATCTCGTAGGGGCGGGTCTCGGCGGCGGCGTCGAGGAAGCGGCCGGCCTCGTCGTAGAGCCGCGCGCTGATCAGGAACAGCGCGTAATGGGCGAGGGCGTAGCCCGGCGGGTGGCCGGAGAGGATCTGCTCGCGCAGCAGCTGTTCCTGGCGCCGGTACTCGTTGCCCGCCATGCGCATCTCGATAGCGCGGATGGAGTCCAGCGCCTCGCTGTTGGGCGCCCGCGAGGCGACTTCCCGGTGGACTTCCCCTACCAGCTTCAGCAACTCGCGCTGCTTGTCGATGCGGGCGAACACTGAGAGGTTATTGGCGGCGGTGGCTTCACCGACATAGGCGTTGATGAAATCCGGGTCCAGTTTGGTCGCCTCCTGGTAGAGGCTGATGGCGCGCTCGAAGTCCGCCGGGTTGAACTGGTTGTAGTAGAAATCGCCCTTCATGAAGCGCTCGTAGGCGACCGCGTTGCTGGTGCCCCAGTCGTACATCTGCTCGCGCTGACGGTCGTCCAGGTGGATGCTGAGGGCGGTGACGACGTTGGAGATGATGTGGTCCTGGACGTTGAAAACGCCGCCCTGGTCCAGGTCGAACTGCTCGGAGTACTCGTAGGTGCCGTCGGCGACATTGCGCAGCTGGACCTGGATGCGCATCTTGCCGTCAGCCTGCAGGAAAGTGCCCTGCAGCATGTGTTCCAGCCCGCGCTGCCGTGCGGTCTGCAAGGCCTGTTCGCCGTTGCCGTCCACCGCCACGATGCGCACTTCCTTGAGTCTCGACAGTTGGTTGATCAGCCCGTTCTGCAGGCCTTCGCGGAGAAAATCGACGGAGTCCGGGCGCTCGCCCTGGACGTCGAAATTCTGGATGCCGACGCTCGCCATGCTGGCCTGTGGCTCCGGCGCGAAGGAGGCTGGTCGCAGCAGCAACAGCGCCGCCAGCAGCGCCACCGTCACGCCGCCAATGGCCGCGGCGCCGCGCATGTCCACGCCCGCGGTCAGCCGGCGCAGCAGTGTTTTCAGGCGGCTTTCGCGGGGCTGGTCGTCCGCGCCGTCGTTGGGCGTCAGCAGCATCATGTAGCCGCGCCGCGGCAGTGTCTTGATGCAGTGCTGCTTGCGCACGTTGTCGCCCAGCGCGCCGCGCAGCTCGGATATAGCCTTGTGCACCGCGTGGTCGGAGGCCACCGGGCTCCAGAAGTTGTCCAGGAGTTCGGAACTGGTCACCACACGCTGGGCGTGTTTCGCCAGGTAGACGAGCACGTCCATGTTGCGCGGCGTGAGTTTGATGTCCAGGCCCTCGTGTTGAAGAAGGCACTGGTCCGGCGATACCTGGTAGGGACCGAGGTAAAAACTGCTCATGGTTTAGTCACATTTCTCCATTGCACCAAAATTGACAACCCTACCCAGTATTCGCGCCCTCTATTGGGGCGGTTCTCTCTATTTGCCCGCCAACTGCATCAGGCGGCTTCCCTCTCGGTCGCGCTTCGCGGCGGGAGGCGTATTTTCGTTGATTTTCCTGCATTTAGTACAGCAAATCCCGTGCCAGAAGGTTCCGGGGAGGTTTCGGGGAGGAAATAGGATGAAGAAACCACCCCCGCAGGAGGACTTCCAGACAGCGGTGGCGGAAAAATGGGTGCGTGAATCGTCACCGATTGTAACAGGGCGCCAGGCGTACGGGGGGAAGCCCCGGGCAATCGGTAACGAGGCGGGGAGGGTGCCGCACCAGTTTCATGCGAAGCGCTCCCCACACTTTTTTATTCAGGTCCGCACTTTCATCTGCACGAACAGGGGGAATCCATCGTGAAGACACATTCAACTACTACAGGGTTCAAGCTCGGCCTGCTGGCCGCAGCCGTGAGCACCGCATTGGGCACCGCCCCACATGCGCTTGCCCAGAACACCACGGAGTCACTGGAAGAGGTGATCGTCACCGGTGCGCGGGGTAAACCGCGCACTGTTGCCGACTCGCCGGTTCCGGTCGATGTATTCAGCAGCGACACCATCCAGGAAGTCGCCTACACCGACACCAACGACGTGATCAAGACACTGGTACCGTCCTTCAGCGTCGGCCGCCAGCCGATCAGCGACGGCGGCACGTTTATCCGTCCGGCCTCGCTGCGCGGCATGCCCACCGACAAGACGCTGGTACTGGTCAACTCCAAGCGCCGCCACCGCGCCGCGCTGGTTTCCATCGGCGGCTCGGGCACCCAGGGCCCGGACATCGCCACCATCCCCACCGCGGCACTCAAGAGTGTCGAGGTGCTGCGTGACGGCGCCGCGGCCCAGTACGGCTCCGACGCCATCGCCGGGGTACTCAATTTCATCCTCAAGGACAACAGCGAAGGCGGCAGCCTGACCGTCGAGAGCGGTGAGTACTCCGAGGGCGACGGCGCCTCGACCACAGTACAGGGCAACGTCGGTTTCGCCCTGGGCAGCAGCGGTTTCCTGAGCCTCTCCGGCGAGTGGACCGAGTCGGACGCCACCGAGCGCGGCGAGCAGTACTGCGGCTCCTGGTTCTGCCTGGACAAGAACAACCCGATTTACGATCCCACCGCCTGGTACGGCACCTACACCGAGGATCCGGCCTTCATGGCGGCGACCAAGAAAGCCAACATCGGCTTCGGCGACAACGTGCAGCCCTGGGGCCAGCCCGAGTCGAAGGCCATGCGTATGTTCTTCAACGCCGGCTACGACCTCAGCGACACCACCGAGCTGTACGCCTTTGGTAACTACTCGGAGAGCGAGGCCAACGGCAGCTTCTATTACCGCTATCCGGAAAACGGCACCATCCAGGACCTGCGCAACGCAGACGGCTCCATCTACAGCCCCCTGGAGAAGTTCCCCGGCGGCTTCACCCCGCGCTTCTTCGGCAAGGTGTTCGACTACTCGCTGGTCGGCGGTATCAAGGGCACCTGGGACTTCGGCCTGTCCTACGACTTCAGTGCTCGCCAGGGTAACAACAAGATCGAGTACACCCTGAAGAACACCATCAACCCCTCGCTGGGTGCGGATTCGCCGACATCCTTCCGCCCGGGTGACCTGATCAACGAGGAAACCCAGTACCAGGCCGACTTCTCCTACGAGCTGGGCGAAGTCCTGGTCGCCTTCGGCGCCAGCTACCTGGACGAGTCTTACGAGCTGAAAGAGGGTGCACTGGATTCCTACGCCGCGGGCCCCTATGCGGTAGCCGACCCCTACGGCCTGTGTGACGGCGATATGGCCTCCGCTGCCGGTCAGGCGGTCATCGCCAACGGCTCCAGCCTGGATTGCGCGAATCCTGCCGACCCGGTCTACCAGGTGGTGGGCGTGGGTTCCAACGGCTTCCCGGGTTACTCCCCCGAGTACTCCGGCACCTATGATCGTGACTCCTACGCGGCCTATGTCGACGTCAGCTCAGACGTAACCGACAAGCTGTTCCTGCAGGCGGCCGCCCGCTACGAGGACTACTCGGACTTCGGTTCCGAGGTCGTCGGCAAGGGCGCCTTCAAGTACAACTTCACCGACAACTTCGGCCTGCGCGGTTCACTCGGTACCGGCTTCCGCGCCCCGACTCCGGGCCAGCAGGGCACCACCAACGTCTCCACCCGCCTGCCCAACGGCTTCCCGGTGGCGACCGGCCTGTTCCCGGCCAGCAGCGATGTTGCCCAGGCGCTGGGCGCCTCCGACCTCAAGCCCGAGAAGTCCACCAACTACTCGCTGGGCCTGACCTGGACCGCTGGCAACCTGGACGTGACCGTGGACTACTACCGCATCTACGTGAAGGACCGCACCTACGCTGTCTCCACCCTGGATGTGTCCACCGACCCGGCCAGCGGCGCGGCGTATGACAACTACCTGGCCCTGGCGGGTGCGGGCGTGTCCGGTGCCGAGACCATCGGCGGGGTGTTCTACTTCACCAATGCCTTCGACACTGTCACCGAGGGTGTCGACGTGGTGGCCACTTACCCGCTGGACTGGGGTGATGCCGGCTTCACCGCGCTGAGCGCATCGGTGAACTACAACAGCAGCGAGTTCGACAGCGATCCCAGCGCGGTCCTCAACGACGAGGACCAGTACGACTTCGAGCACATCGACCCGACCTGGCGCGGCGTGCTGAGCGGTCGTCACAGTGTTGGCAAGTTCTCTGTAATGGCCCGTGCCAACCTGTACGGCTCGTACAAGAACTCCAACAGCGGCGACAACGGCCTGGAGTTCCAGAAGTACGACCCGCTGGTGCTGGTGGATCTCGAGGGTAGCTACCAGTTCAACGACATGTTCGCGCTCGCCGTGGGCGGCCGCAACGTGTTCGACGAGTATCCGGACAAGGACAAGCTGGGCGATGAGTGCTGTGGCGCCCTCTACCTCTCCGAATCCGCCGTCGACTGGCAGGGCAGCTACTACTACCTGCGTCTCAACGTAACCTTCTAATCCGTGGAGCCTACCGGTCCCTGGAGTTTTCCCCCGCCGCCTGGCGGACTCCCGGGGCCGGCTTTTTAAAACAAGAAACGATTCAAAACACGCGAGGATATAGTGGAAACATTCGTAAGCCGCCGGACACTCCTGCAAGCCCTGGGCGCAACCCTGGGTACCGGGGCGCTGCTCGCAGCGGGCGGGGCACTCGGCATGATGCCCGCCACCGCGCACGCCAGCGCCATCGATACGGCGCGGCTGGGCCGCAGCAAGAAGCGCATCGCCATCCTGGGCGGCGGCATTTCCGGGCTGACGGCAGCTTACGAATTACTCCGGGCGGGGCACGAGGTCACCATCCTCGAAGCCTCCCACCGCGCCGGTGGCCGGGTGTTCACCGTGCGCCACGGCGACCTGATCGACGAGATCGGCAACCGCCAGTACTGCGAGTTCGACGACGAGCCGCACATGTACTTCAACGCCGGTGCCGCGCGCATCCCCAGCACCCACCGCAACGTCCTGCACTACTGCCAGGAGCTCGGTGTGGAGCTGGAAATATTCATCAACGAGAACAAGCAGGCCTGGGTGCAGGACGACGCCATGCTCGGCGGTAAGCCGGTGCGTAACGGCGAGTACACCACCAACCTGCGCGGCCATATGGCCGAGCTGTTCGCAAAGTTCCTCAAGCCGGAGGAACTGGACCAGCCCTTTACCGAGAGCGAACTCGAGACGCTGGTGGCGGTGATCCGCAACTTCGGCGACCTCGACGAGGACATGCTCTATAAAGGAAGCGTGCGCGCCGGCTACGCCAGCGGCGGCTTCCTGAAGCACGGCACCCATCACCCCGCAATCGCGCTGAAGGAGATTCTCAGCACACCGGTGGCGCCGGTTGCGCTGGAGGCCAATGAGGGCGAGACGGGTCCCATCCTGATGCAGCCGGTGGGCGGCATGGACCGCATCATTCACGGCTTCCTCGACAAGGTGGGCAATCGCGTGCTCTACCGCGCCCAGGTGCAGGCCATCACCCTGCGCGATGACGGCGTCACCGTACAGTTCGAGCAGGGCGGCACGAGCCGTGTGCTCGACGTGGACTATGTCTTCAACTGCATTCCCAGCCACCTGCTGACCGGCCTGCAGAACAACTTCCCCGCGGAGTATGTGCACGCCCTCAAGCACATCCGCCGCGGCGAGGCCTTCAAGGGCGCGTTCCAGGCCAAGACCCGGTTCTGGGAAAAGGAAGACATCTACGGCGGTATCAGCTGGGTCAACGCGCCCATCCGCCAGATCTGGTATCCGCCCCACGGCATCCACAAGGCCAGGGGTGTGATCCTCGGCGCCTACGACTTCGCCCACGGCATCGACTTCACCGACATGAGCCAGGCCCAGCGCATCGAGGCGATGCTGGCCCAGGGCGAGAAGGTCCACCCCAACTACCGCCAGCAGGTGGAGAAGGGCGTCACCATCGCCTGGCACCGCATGAACCATATGCTCGGCTGCGCCGCCCGCTGGACCGACAGCTACCGCGCGCTCAACGAGGAAGAGGAGCGCATGATGGCCACCCTGATCAGCCCGGCCAACGGCCGCCACTACCTGATCGGCGACCAGGTGGCGCTGCACGTAGCCTGGCAGGAGAGCGCGATTCTCTCCGCTCACCGCGCGCTGGACGACTTTGCCGCGCGGCTGGGAGAGGCGGCATGAACCTGAAAGCGATGCGATTCTCCCTGGCCGCCATCCTCGCCCTGGGCCTGTGCCGCGCTGCGGTCGCAGCTCCCCCCGCCGAGTCGCGCGAAGCCTACGACGACTTTTATTGCACCACCTGCCACGGCGCCGACGGCCGCGGCAACTACGGCGTGCAGGCGCCCAAGCTCGCCGGCATGGAGCCCTGGTACCTGCAGCGCCAGCTGGAGAAATTCCGCGCCGGCCTGCGCGGCACCACGCTGGACGATCCCGCCGGCCTGGAAATGCGCGCGATGGCGGAGAAGCTCAGCGATGCGAGTATCGCGAAACTGGTTGACTGGGTCGGCCAGTGGCCGGACGTCGCCACCGCGCACACCGTCGAAGGCGACGCTGCGGCGGGCAAGGCGCTGTTCACTTCCTGCGCCGCCTGCCACGGCGCGCAGGGGCAGGGCAACCAGCAGTTGGGCGCTCCCGCACTGGCGGGGCAGAGCGACTGGTACCTGCTGACCCAGTTACAGAATTTTTCTCACGGTTATCGCGGTGCGGACCCGAAAGACAGTGAGGGGCAGGCGATGCGCGCAGCGGTCGCCGTACTTCCCGACGAGCAAGCGATGCGCAATGTCGTCAGCTACATCAACCAGTTTCAACGCTCGGCTCCCGTCGCCGCGCGCACGACCAACACCAAGGAGTGAATCATGAAAAAAGTTCTCAGTGCCTGTCTGGTATCCCTGCTGCTCGGCGCCGGGGGCGCCGCTGCCGAGGGTATCGAGCGCACCGGCGAAGGGAAGCTTTTCTACACCACGATCAAGATCCCGGCCGGGGCGGAGACACTGTACCTCAGTGGTTCCGGCGCCGCGCCCAAGGAGGACGGTGAGTGGGGGAACATGGAAGAACAGGCCGTCGACACGTTCAACAAGTTCAAGAAAACCCTGGAGGAGCAGGGCTGGTCGATGGCCGACATCGTCCAGGTGCGCGTATTCGCGGTGGCGGATGCCGAGGGGCACCTGGACTTCGCCGGCTTCAACTCGGGCTACGCGAAGTTCTTCGGCACCGAGGAAAACCCCAACAAGCCGGTGCGCTCCTTCGTACAGGTCGCCGCGCTGGTCGTGCCGGGCTGGCTGGTGGAGATCGAGATCCGCGCGGCGAGGATGCCCAAGTGACTGAACGTTATTCCGTGACTGCCTATCAGCCTTCCCTTCGGAGCAACAAATGGGTCTCGCCGACATGCTGATGTTTTTCGGATTACTGGGCGCCGCCGGCGCCATCGCCGGGCTGACCGCCGGCCTGTTCGGGGTCGGCGGCGGTTTCGTCGTCGTGCCCGCGCTGCTCGCGGTCTTCCCTGTACTCACCGACAAGACCGACAACCTCATGCTGGTCGCCATCGGCACTTCGCTGGCAACTATCGTGGTCTCCTCGGCGCGCTCGCTCTACGCCCACTCGCGGCGCGGGGCGGTGGACTTCGCCCTGCTCAAGGACTGGGCGATCTGGCTGCTGCTGGGTGTCGGCGGCGGTTTGCTGGTGGCCTCCGTCATCGACGGCAACAAGCTGATCATGGTCTTCGCCGTCGGCGTGTTGATCTACTCTATCTACTTCCTCTTCCCGGGCATGTTCCAGAGCCTCAAGGGCAAGTTCAACATGCCGGTCGGTCCCGGCCGCGCGCTGCTGGCCAGCGTGCTGGGCGGGTTCTCGTCACTGCTGGGTATCGGCGGCGGCACCATCACCGTGCTCACCATGGTGCTGTGCAACCGTCCGGTCCACCAGGCGGTGGCCACCGCCTCCGGCGTCGGCGTGCTGATCGCCGTGCCCGGCGCCATCGGCTTCATGCTGCTGGGGTTGGGTTCGGACAACCTGCCCGAGGGTTCCATCGGCTATATCAACATCCCCGCGCTGCTCGCCGTGGCCGCCGTGTCGCTGTTCACCGCACCGATCGGCGCGCGCCTGGCGCACAGCCTGGATGAAAAGCAATTGAAACGCGCCTTTGGCGTCTACCTGCTCCTGGTGTCAATCGCCATGTATGCGAAAGCCTGAAGCCTGACCAAAACCTGTAAAGGAGAAAGCCATGTCCATCAACATGAATCGTAGGTTGTTTCTCGGCGCGGTCGCCGGCGGTGCCGCCACGCTGGCCGCGGGTTCCCGGTTGGCCAGCGCTGCCGCTGCAGCAGCGCCTGCCGGTATCGTGCGTCCGCACGTCAACTACGGCCCGCCGCCCGGCGTAGCCCGCCTGAACTCCAACGAAAACCCCTATGGCCCGAGCCCGGCGGCGCTCAAGGCGCTGAATGAAGCCAGCGCCCAGGGCGCTTACTACGTCGGCGAGAGCGCGATGAAACTGCGCGCGATGATCGCCGAGTACCACGGCCTGCCGCCCGAGAGCATCTACCTGGGCTCCGGCTCCAGCGCCGGCCTGGTCGCCGCGGCAGTCCTCGCCGGCCACAGCGGCAACATCCTCGGCCCGGACCTGTTCTGGGACACCACCTCGATGTCCATCGAGCAGCAGAAGCTGGGTGTCATCAAGCGCCTGCCCAAGGCGGCCGACATGGACATCGACCTCGACGCCATGTACGCGGCGATCGACGACTCCATCTCCATGGTGCAGGTCACCAACCCCAACAACCCGACGGGCATGCTGATCGACCCGGTCAAGATGAAGGAGTTCTGCCTGAAGGCGTCGAAGAAGTGCATGGTGCTGGCCGACGAGGCCTACAACGAGCTCACCGACATGCCCGAAGCCAACAGCATGATCCCGCTGGTGAAGCAGGGGCACGACGTGATTGTGGCGCGCACCTTCTCCAAGATCTACGGCATGGCCGGCCTGCGCGTGGGCTACCTCATCGCCAAGCCCGAGATCATCGAGGCGATGAGCGTCTACGGCATCAGCTGGTACGGCCTCAACCAGGCGGGTATCGCGGCGGCGCTGGCCAGCTACGAGGACAAGCCCTTCATGGACATGTCCCGCGGCAAGGTGCGCGAGGCGCGCGAAATGGTACAGGCTGCGGTGAAGAGCGCGGGCCTCACGGCGCTGCCTTCGCAGACCAACTTCATGTTTGTCGATCTCGGCGATATCAACGCCGAGAAATTCCGTGCCGCCATGGCCGAGCACAAGGTGCTGATCCGCGGTATCTACCGCGACTACAACAACTGGTCGCGTGTTAGTATGGGCCGGCTGGAGGACGTCCAGATGTATTGCGACGCACTGCCCAAAGTGCTCGACAAACTGGCGTAAAACCTGGCGTAAAGACAGGCGCCTCCGGGCGCCTTTTTTCAAGGATTTCCTGCGCGGCCCGCCGGGCCGCGCTTTTGGTTGATACATGATAAAACGCATTAGTCTGGTCGCACTGTTATCCCTGGGCATCGCAGCCTGCGAGAAAACGCCCGAGGCTGCGGGCCCGGCGCCCGTGCGCACGATCCCCGTCACCCTGTGGACTGCGCAGCTGTCCCCGGTGGAGGAGCGCATCGAGTCGGTGGCGACCCTGACGGCCAACGAGTCGGTGGCGGTGACCGCGAGGGTCAGCGGTAAGGTGACCGAGGTGCACTTCGACGACGGCGACCAGGTAAAGGCCGGCGACCTGCTGGTGCAACTGGATCCCGCCGAATCCGCCGCCGCGGTGCAGGAAGTGGAGGCCGCCCTGGAGGAGGCCAGCCTCGAACTGCACCGCCTGGGCTCGCTGGGCGCGGAGATATCCACCCGCGCCGCCATCGATATCGCCAAAGCCAATGTCGCCGCGCAGCAGGCGCGCCTGGCCCAGGCCAACGCGGTGCTCGCCGACCACCGCCTGCTGGCGCCCTTTGCCGGGGTGCTCGGTTTTCGCCAGGTCAGCGTCGGTGCGCTGGTCACGCCCGGCACCGTGGTGGCGCAGCTGGATGACGTCAGCCGGCTCAAGCTGGATTTCACCCTGCCCGAGGTCTATCTCTCGCAGCTGCGCCAGGGCGACCGGGTGGAGGCGCGCAGCCCGGCCTGGCCGCAGGCGATCTTCGCCGGCACCGTGCGCAATATCTCCAGCCGCGTCGACCCGGTCACCCGCGCGGTGACCGTGCGCGCGGTGCTGGACAACGCCGAGCGCAAATTGCGCCCCGGCATGCTGATGACCGTGGAACTGCTGGTCGGCGAGGAGCAGGCGCTGGTGCTGCCGGAGCAGGCGCTGGTGCAGAAGGGCGACGAGAGCTACGTCTACCGCGTCGACGACAAGTCCCAGGCCTTCCGCGTGCCGGTGCAGGTGTTGCGCCGGGTAGAGGGCGGCGTGGTGATCGGCAGCGGCCTCGCGGCGGGTGACCAGGTGGTGGTGCGCGGGCAGCTCAACCTGCGGCCCGGCGCTACCGTGCGCGAAGTGAACGACGCCGCCCAGGTGGCGGAGGGTGCAACGCCATGAAGCTGGTCGACCTGTCGGTGCGGCGCCCGGTGTTCGCCGCGGTGCTGGCGCTATTGCTGGCGGCCTTCGGCGTCATGGCCTTCAGCCAGCTTTCCACCCGGGAATACCCGGATGTCTCGGCGCCACAGGTCTCCGTCTCCACCGCCTACCGCGGCGCCGCGGCGGACGTGGTGGAGTCGCGCATCACTCAGGTACTGGAGGACGAACTCGGCGGCATCGAGGGGGTGCGCGGCATCCGCTCCAGCAGCATCGACGGGCGCTCCAGCATCAATATCCAGTTCGACCTCAGCCGCGACATGGACGCCGCCGCGAACGACGTGCGCGACAAAGTCTCCCGCGCGCTCTCGCGACTGCCCCTGGACGCGGACAGCCCGACCGTCTCCAAGGCCGACAGCGACGCCTCGCCGGTGATCTACATCAGCCTCGAGGCGGCGGACATCCCGCTGGTGGAACTCACCGACTACGCCGAGCGCAACCTGACCGACCGCTTCGCCTCGATCAGCGGCGTGGCCTCGGTGAACGTCTACGGCAGCGGCGCGCGCTCCATGCGCATCTGGATCGACCGCCACAAGTTGAACGCGCGCCGGCTGGCGATCAGCGACGTGACCGCCGCCCTGCAGCGGGAGAACATCGAGCTGCCTGCGGGGCTGGTGGAATCCAGCGCCATGGAATTCCCGCTGCGCCTGCAGCGCGCCTACCGCACCGAGGACGATTTCCGCCGCCTGGTCATCGGTCGCGGTGACGACGGCCACCTGATCCGCCTGGGCGAGGTGGCCCGCGTCGAGCTGGGCAGCGAGAGTTTGCGGCGGCTGTTCATCACCAACGGCAGCGAGAGCATGGCGCTGGGCATCGTCAAGCAGTCCAACGCCAATACTGTGGACGTGCTGGCGGCCATCCACAAGGAGATCGAGGCGATCCGCGCCGACCTGCCCGCGGGCATGGCGATTTCCTCATCCGGCGACGCCTCGGCGTTCATCCGTGCCGCGATCAGCGGCGTCTACTGGACCCTGCTGGTCACCACCCTGCTGGTGGCGGCCGTGATCTTCATGTTCCTCGGTACGCTGCGCGCGACCCTGGTACCGGTGGTGTGCATTCCGCTCTCGCTCATCGGCAGCTGTGTGGCGCTGCTGGCCTTCGGCTACTCGATCAACCTGATCACCCTGCTGGCCATGGTGCTGGCGATCGGCCTGGTGGTGGACGACGCCATCGTGGTGCTGGAAAACGTCTACCGCCGCATCCAGGAGGGCGAACCGCCACTGCTGGCCGCCGGCCGGGGCGCAGCCCAGGTGGGGTTCGCGGTCGTCGCGACCACCGCGGTACTGCTCGCCGTGTTCACGCCCATCGTCTTCATGCACGACATGATGGGCCGCATCTTCGCCGAGCTGGCGGTCGCCATCTGCGTGGCGGTGCTGATTTCCTCGGTGCTGGCGCTGAGCCTGGTGCCGATGATGTGCAGCAAGCTGATGCGCGCCACGCCGCGCAAATCGGCGATCAACCGTATGACCGACACGGTGCTGGACCGTGTGGGGGCAGCCTATGTCACCAGCCTGGACTGGAGCCTGCGCCACCCGCTGTTGCTGCTCGCGGTGGTGGCCGCGTCATTCATCGGCAGCTGGCAGCTGGCGATAACGGTTCCCATGGAGCAGACGCCGGTGGAGGACCAGGACACCGTGATGGTGATGGGACGTGCGGAGCAGGGCACCGGTGTCGACACCATGCGCGGCATCATCGGGGAGTTGCAGGCGCCGCTGCGGGCACACCAGAACGACGGCAGCCTCACCCGGGTGCTGTTCGTCTCGCCGTTTTTCGGCAACACCACGCCCGACGCGTTCTTCTCGCGCATCTCCATGGTCACCCGCGACCAGCGCGACTACAGCGCCTTCGAGTTGCGCGACGAGTTGATGGGGCAGTGGAAGAACATCCCCGGGCTGCGGGTGATGGCCTTCCTGCCCTCGGGCCTGGGCCAGCGCGGAGCCAATACACCGGTGGAATTCGTGCTGCAGGGTCCCGATTACGAGACCCTCGCCGAGTGGCGCGACACCGTGATGGATGCCGCCAACGCCAGCGGCCTGTTCACCGGGCTCAACAGCGACCTGCGCGAAACCCAACAGCAGCTGCACATATCCACCGACCTCGACCGGGCCGCCGCGCTGGGGGTCAGCGCGCGGGATCTCGGCGAGGCGCTGCAGGCGCTGATGAGCGAGCAGGAGGTCTCCACCTTCAGCGACCGCGGCGAAGAGTATCCCGTTATCGTGCAACTGGAGCGCGACCAGCGCGCCAGCCCGGACGATATCCAGAACATCTACGTGCGCGGCGACCGCGGCGAGTTGATCCAGCTGGCCAACCTGCTGCACCTGCAGAACGTCGCCAGCATCGGCGAGCTCAACCGCTACAACCGCATGCGCGCGGTCACCCTCAGCGCCAGCCTCGCGCCCGGCGTGGCCCTGGGCGACGCGCTGGCCTTCCTGGAAAGCACGGCAAAAGAGCAGCTGCCGACTTCGGCCAAGGTCGACTACAAGGGTGAATCGCTGGACTACAAGGAGTCCACCGGCGCGCTGGTAAGCACATTCGCTTTCGCCCTGCTGGTGGTGTTCCTGGTGATGGCGGCGCAGTTCGAGAGCTTCGTCCACCCGACGGTGGTGATGGTCACGGTGCCGCTGGGGGTGGTGGGCGGCCTCGCCGGACTGGTGGTCACCGGCCAGTCGTTCAATATCTTCAGCCAGATCGGCATGCTGATGCTGATCGGTATCGCCACCAAGAACGGCATCCTGCTGGTGGAGTTCATCAACCAGATGCGCGACGAGGGCTGCGAGTACCGCGACGCCATCCTGCAGGCCTGCCGCCTGCGCCTGCGTCCGGTGCTGATGACCACCATCTCCACCCTGGTCGGCGCCATCCCGCTGCTGGTGATGACCGGGCCTGGCTCGGCCAGCCGCAATGTGCTGGGCGCGGTGATCCTGTTCGGCGTTGCCTCGGCGACGCTGTTTACACTCTACGCCGTGCCCGGCCTCTACAGCCTGCTGGCGCGTCGCACGGGGTCGCCGGGGCGGATTCACCGCGAGATCGCGGCGCTGGAGGAGGCGCACTGATCGGCTGGCGGCCCTTTGGGCCGCTGCATCGCTGCCGGCCGGCTGACTTCGCATCACTCGCCGCCTCGTAGGAGCCTGCTACGCCCGAACGCGGACCGAGGCGATCGCCTGCGTAGCAGGCTCCTACAGGCCGCCCCCGTGAACGGAGCGAATAAGCGAGAACGCCCCCCAAAACGACGAAGCGGCCAGAAGGCCGCCTCGTGAGTACCGCATTGAGAAAGGTCGGTCAGTCCGCCGCCACCATGTGGCGGTTGATGCGCAGCGCGATCAGGGTGACCGCGGAGGCGGAGATCAGGTAGCCGGTGACCGCGACCAGGCCGAATTGCATGGACAGGCCCAGCGCCAGCAGAGGTGCGAAGGCGGCGCCGAACAGCCAGGCGAAGTCGGAGGTGAGCGCGGCGCCGGTGTAGCGGTAGCGGCGCTCGAAGTTGGCGGTAACCGTGCCGGAAGCCTGGCCGTAGGACAGGCCCAGCAGGGCGAAGCCGGCGAGGATGAACACGTCCTGCAGCAGCGGGGTGCCGTCCATCAGGCTCGGAGCGAATACCGCGAATATCGCGATGACGATCGCCATCAGGCCCACCAGCTTGCGCTTGCCGAAGCGGTCGGCGACCACCCCGGAGAGGATCGTCGCGATGATGCCGATGATCGCGCCGTAGACCTGGATCGACAGGACGCTGTCCACCTCCTGGGATTCGTTGAGGGAGATCCAGGACAGCGGGAAGATGGTGACGATGTGGAACAGCGCGTAGCTGGCCAGGGCGGCGAAGGCGCCGAGGAAGATGTTCGGGCCCTGTTCGTCCAGCATCTCGCTGGTGCTGATCGGGGTCAGTTCGCTCTCTTCCAGTGCCAGCACGTACTCCTCGGTGAGCACCAGGCGCAGCCGCGCGAACAGCGCGACCACGTTGATGGCGAAGGCCACGAAGAAGGGGTAGCGCCAGGCCCAGTTCTGGAAGTCGTCCTCTTCCACGCTCAGGGTCAGGTAGAGGAACAGCAGGTTGGCCAGCAGGAAGCCCAGCGGCGCGCCCAGCTGGCCCATCATGGTGTACCAGCTGCGCCGTGCCGGCGGTGCGTTCAGCGCCAGCAGCGAGGGCAGGCCGTCCCAGGAGCCGCCCAGGGCGAAACCCTGCATGCAGCGGAACAGGCCGAGGAAGAAAATGGAGGCGCTGCCCAGGGTTTCGTAGCCGGGCAGGAAGGCGATGCCCGCCGTCGCCGTGCCGAGCATGAACAGGGAGGCGGTCAGCTTGGTGCTGCGACCCCAGTGGCGCTCGATCTTCATGAACAGCGCGGTGCCGAAGGGGCGGGCCACGAAGGCCATGGCAAAAATGGCGAAACTGTAGAGAATTCCGTCGAGCTTGTCGGCAAACGGGAAGAAAACGCCGGGAAACGCCAGTACGCAGGCGATGCCGAATACGAAGAAATCGAAGTGTTCCGAGGCGCGGCCGATGACTACCCCGACGGCGATTTCATTGGGTGCGAGGGGCGAGTGGCCCTCGGGGGTCTGCAGGTCGCCTTCGGTGAAGTCTGGAGTTGCGGTAGCGTGGGCCATGGCAGGTCACTATCCCTGAAATACAGCTGAAGTTTGGCACAAAGCCTACTCCTTTTGGCCTGAGCGGGCCATAGGACAAATTGTCCAATTCAATTGGGGCGCGTTTTGGGCTAAAGTTCGCATCTTCCCACCCAATCCTGATTTTGCGAGCGGTGATGTCAATTCCCAGGACTCTCATCCGATACATTCCCACGGCCGCGCTACTGGCGCTGCTGTCCGGTTGTGACACGATAGTCATGTCGCCCTACGGCGACGTGGCCAAGCAGCAGGCGGACCTGATTGTATGGTCCACGATCCTCATGCTGCTGATCATCGTGCCGGTGATCGCGCTCACGCTGCTGTTTGCGTGGCGCTACCGCGCCTCCAACAAGGCGGCCACCTACAAGCCGGACTGGGACCATTCAACCAACCTGGAGCTGGTCATCTGGGCCGCGCCGCTGGCGATCATCATCGCCCTGGGTGCGCTGACCTGGGTCAGCACCCACCAGCTGGACCCCTACCGGCCGCTGGATCGCATCGGTGAAGGCAGGCCCGTTCCCGCCGATGTCGAGCCGCTGGTGGTCGAGGCGGTGGCCATGGACTGGAAGTGGCTGTTCTTCTACCCCGAACAGGGCATCGCCGTGGTCAACGAGGCGGCGGCGCCGATCGACCGGCCGATCAAGTTCAAGATCACCGCCACCACCATGATGAACTCGTTCTACATTCCCGCGCTGGCCGGCCAGATCTACGCCATGGGCGGCATGGAGACCCAGTTGCACGCGGTGATCAACCACCCGGGTGATTTCGAGGGCTTCTCTGCCAACTACTCGGGCCACGGCTTCAACGGCATGCGCTTCATCTTCAAGGGCATGAGCGAGGGCGACTTCGACCAGTGGGTGGCCAAGGTCAAGTCCACTGGCGACGACCTTAGCCGCGACGCCTACAAGGTGCTGGAAAAGCCCAGTGAATACGACCCCGTGCGCTACTACGGCAGCGTCGCGCCCGGCCTGTACGAACGCATTCTCAACCGTTGCGTCGATCCCGGCCAGGTCTGCATGAAGGACATGATGGCCCATACCATGAGGCACCGCGAGCATGAGGGCGAAGGCGCTGGCGAAGAGCACGGCGAGGCCCACGGCGAAACCCACGAGGTCCATCCCCATTCACCGACAGAGCGCGAGTAGCGCCGGTAGTATTCCCGATGTCTGATACGTTTTCCCTCAGCAAGCTCATCTTCGGCCGGCTCACGCTGGAGTCGATCCCGTACCACGAGCCGATCATCATCTGGACCTTCGCCGTAGTCGCGGTCGTCGGCGTCGCACTGCTCGCCGGCCTGACCAAGTACAAGGTGTGGGGCTACCTGTGGCGCGAGTGGTTCACCAGCATCGACCACAAGCGCATCGGTGTGATGTACATGATCCTCGGCCTCATCATGCTGCTGCGCGGCTTCGCCGACGCGATCATGATGCGCATCCAGCAGGCCATCGCCTTCGGCGACTCCATGGGCTACCTGCCGCCGCATCACTACGACCAGATCTTCACCGCCCATGGCGTGATCATGATCTTCTTCGTTGCCATGCCCTTCGTGGTGGGCCTGATGAACTTCGTGGTGCCGCTGCAGATCGGCGCGCGCGACGTTGCGTTCCCTTTCCTCAACAATTTCAGCTTCTGGATGACTGTGGCTGGCGCGGCGCTGGTGATGGTCTCCCTGTTCGTCGGCGAGTTCGCCATGTCCGGCTGGCTGGCCTATCCGCCACTAACGGGAATACTACAGAGTCCCGGGGTAGGGGTGGATTACTATATCTGGGCGCTACAGATAGCGGGTGTGGGTACGCTGCTGTCCGGCGTGAACTTCACCGTCACCATCATCAAGTTCCGTGCCCCCGGCATGACCATGATGAAAATGCCGGTCTTCACCTGGACCGCCCTGTGCACCAACATCCTGATCGTCGCCGCGTTCCCGATCCTTACCGCGGTGCTGGCGCTGCTGTCCCTTGACCGCTACCTGGACATGCACTTCTTCACCAATGACTTTGGCGGCAACGCCATGATGTACATCAACCTGATCTGGATCTGGGGCCACCCGGAGGTGTACATCCTGATCCTGCCGATCTTCGGCGTGTTCTCGGAAATCGTCGCCACCTACAGCGGCAAGCGCCTGTTCGGTTACTCGTCCATGGTGTACGCCACCGTGGTGATCACCGTACTGTCCTACCTCGTCTGGCTGCACCACTTCTTCACGATGGGGTCGGGCGCGACGGTAAACAGCTTCTTCGGCATCACCACGATGATCATCTCGATTCCCACCGGGGCCAAGGTGTTCAACTGGCTGTTCACCATGTACCGCGGCCGCATCCAGTTCGACGTACCGATGCTGTGGACCGTGGGCTTCATGGTCACCTTCGTCATCGGCGGCATGACCGGCGTACTGCTGGCGGTGCCGCCCGCGGACTTCGTGCTGCACAACAGCCTGTTCCTGATCGCCCACTTCCACAACGTGATCATCGGCGGCGTGGTGTTCGGCGTGTTCGCCGCGATCACCTACTGGTACCCCAAGGTCACCGGCTACAAGCTGGACCCGTTCTGGGGCAAGATGTCCTTCTGGTGCTGGCTGATCGGCTTCTACCTGGCCTTCATGCCGCTGTACGTGCTCGGCCTGATGGGCGTGACCCGTCGCATGAGCCACTTCCAGGATGCTTCCCTGCAGATCTGGTTCCAGATTGCGCTGGTGGGCGCGATCCTGATCGGCTGCGGCATCATCAGCTTCGTGATCCAGCTGTGGGTCAGCTACAAGAAGCGCGATTCCCTGCGCGACGAGACCGGCGACCCCTGGAACGGCCGCACCCTGGAGTGGTCGACCTCGTCGCCGCCGCCCCAGTACAACTTCGCCTTCACCCCGCAGGTGCATGAGAACGACGCCTGGTGGCATATGAAATCCGCCGGATTCCAGCGCCCGACTGAAGGGTTCGTGCCCATCCACATGCCGAAGAACACGGCGGCGGGCATGGTGCTGGCAGGGCTCGCCACGGCGTTCGGCTTCGCCATGATCTGGCACATGTGGCTGATCGCCGGGCTGTCGTTCGGCGCCCTGATCCTGGGGACCATCGTGCACACATTCAATTACAACCGCGACTACTACATTCCGGCCGAGACCGTGAGTGAAGTCGAGGCCCGGCGTACGGAGGTACTCGCCTAAGATGTCTGAATCCGCCGTCATGCCGGCTTCCGGCAAACTGCAGTTCATGGTCCCGGGGGAGTACCACGTCCCCCAGCCCACACTCCTGGGCTTCTGGATCTACCTGATGAGCGACTGCCTCATCTTCGCCTCGCTGTTCGCGACCTTCGGCGTGCTGAGCCACAGCTACGCCGGCGGCCCGTCCGGCGCAGACCTGTTCGACCTGCCGCTGGTGGCGCTGAACACCACCTTCCTGCTGTTCTCGTCGATCACCTACGGCTTCGCCATGCTGCAGATGCAGCAGAACAAGGTGTTCGGTACGCAGCTGTGGCTGGTGATCACGCTTTTCTTCGGCGTCGCCTTCCTCGCGGTCGAACTGTACGAGTTCCACCACATGATCCTGGAGGGCGCCGGCCCGCAGCGCAGCGCGTTCCTCTCCGCCTTCTTCACCCTGGTCGGCACCCACGGCCTGCACGTGACCTTCGGCAGCATCTGGCTGGTCACCCTGCTGGTACAGCTGACCAAACACGGCCTGACCGTCGCCAACCGTCGACGCCTGTTCTGCCTGTCTATGTTCTGGCACTTCCTGGACGTCGTGTGGATCGGCGTGTTCACCTATGTCTACCTGATGGGGTCCATGTCATGAGCGAACAGCTTCACAACAGCCACGACCATCACGACCATCACGACGGTCACGGGCACGACGATCACGGCCACCACGACGACGCGCCGCACAGCAGTTTCAGCGGCTACATGATCGGCTTCATGGCCTCGGTGATACTCACCGCCATCCCGTTCTGGCTGGTGATGGGCGACGTGCTCGGCTCGAAAAACATGACCGTGGTCGTCATCCTGGCCTTCGCCATGGTGCAGATCGTGGTGCACATGGTTTACTTCCTGCACATGAACTTCCACTCCGAGGGCGGCTGGAACATGCTCGCGCTGATGTTTACCGTGGTGCTGCTGTTTATCACCCTCTCCGGTTCGCTGTGGGTGATGTACCACATGAACGTCAACATGATGCCCGGGATGATGGGCACCTCCTAAGCGCCATGGCAGCAGACGCCGGCGAGCGCGATGCTCGCCGCCCGCGGCGCTGGCGCTTCATCGTACTGGGGCTGTGCGGCCTGTTCGCCTTTTCCGGATTCGTCGCGCTGGGTAACTGGCAACTGCAGCGGCGGGTCTGGAAACTGGACCTGATACAGCGCGTGGACGAGCGTGTCCACGCCGTCGCCGAGGCCGCCCCCGAACGCTCCCTGTGGCCGCTGGTGAGCCGCGAATCCGACGAGTACCGCCACGTCTTCGTCGAAGGCGAGTACCTTCCCGACAGCGATACCCTGGTCACCGCCGCCACCGAACTGGGCAGCGGTTACTGGGTGTTGACCCCGCTGCGCCTTGAAGACGGCAGCACGGTGATGGTCAACCGCGGCTTCATCGGCCAGGGCTCGGTACCTGCGGCGCCGCCGGTGGAACCGGTGAAGGTGGAGGGACTGCTGCGCATCACCGAGCCCGATGGCAGTGTGCTGCAAAGCAACGTACCCGCCGCCGGCCGCTGGTATTCCCGCGATGTCGCCGCCATTGCCGCCGCCCGGGGCCTGGAAGATACCGCGCCGTATTTTATCGACGCCGCTGCCGGACAGCCCGGCAGCCCGGGAGCAGGGCAGGACGCGGCCCAGCACGGGCCGGTGGGCGGCCTCACGGTCATCCGTTTCCACAACTCCCACCTCGTCTACGCCATCACCTGGTTTGGACTCGCCGCCATGGTGGTGGGCGCCGCCGTGATCCTGGCGCGCGAGGAGCGCCGCGACCGGGACACGACCGCGTGACGGATCAGGACCTGGCCGGCGTCGAATCTCCGCTGCCCGTGCCGCTGGTACTGGAGGACGAGAGCGACGACGGCACCCTGGCCAAGCACATGCGCCAGCTGGTGGTGCTGCGCTGGATGGCGGTGCTGGGCCAGCTGGTCACCATCCTGGTCACCTATTACTCCTTCGGCGTGGATTTGCCGCTGCCGCTGATGTTCAGCGTGCTGGCCGGCCTGGTTGCCTTCAACCTGGCCTGCGAGGCGAGCCTGCGCCTGAACCGGCCGATCCACACGCCCGAGCTGTTCCTCGGCCTGCTGGTGGACATGGGGACGCTCACCTTCCAGCTCTACCTCAGCGGCGGCGTGACCAATCCCTTCGTGTTCCTCTACCTGCTGCAGGTCGGCCTGGCGGCGGTGGTGCTGGCGGCGAGTTACGCCTGGGCGCTGCTGGGCATCGCCATCGGCTGCTTCCTGTTCCTCGCACAGGAAAGCAAACCGCTGGACCTGCCGCAGGATTTCCACCTCGGCCTGCACAGCTTCTACGTGGAGGGCATGCTGATCTGCCTGGTGCTGAACGCGGCGCTGCTGGTGGTCTTCGTCAAGCGCATCACCCGCGCCAGCCGCGAACACGACGCGCGCCTGGCCGAGGTGCGCCAGCGCGCGGCGGAGGAGGAGCACATCCTGCGCATGGGCCTGCTGGCTTCCGGCGCGGCCCACGAGCTGGGCACGCCGCTGTCCACCATTGCCGTCATCCTCGGCGACTGGCGCTACATGCCGGCGTTCACCTCCGACCCGGACCTCTACCAGGAAATCCAGGAAATGCAGGCGCAGGTGAAGCGCTGTAAGTCCATCGTCAGCGGAATCCTGCTCTCCGCCGGGGAAACCCGCGGCGAATCCTCCGGCGAGACCACGGTCTGCGAGTTCTTCGACGAACTGGTCGAGGAGTGGCGCACGACGCGCTTTGCGCGCGAAGTGGAATACCACAACGATTTTGGCGAGGATGTCGATATCGCCTCGGACTCCGTGCTCAAGCAGACCATCTGCAACCTGCTGGACAACGCGCTGGACGCCTCTCCCGACTGGGTGGGGCTGGCCATCGCCCGCGAGGACGATACGCTGCTGGTCCGGGTGGTGGACCGCGGCCCGGGTTTTTCCGGGGAGATTCTCGAACGCCTGGGCCGGCCTTACCAGTCCACCAAGGGCCGGGCGGGCGGCGGACTGGGATTGTTCCTGGTATTCAACGTGGCGCGCACCCTCGGCGGGGAAGTCAGCGCGCACAACCGGCCGGAGGGCGGGGCAGAAGTCGTCCTGCAGCTGCCCCTGGACGCCTTGTTACTGAAAGAGGATTGATGCCGTGACGCCGGAAACGCCAATCACCGGGGAAGAACAGCGCACGCTGCTGCTGGTGGAGGACGACGCCGCCTTTGCCCGCACCCTGGGCCGCTCCTTCGAGCGCCGCGGTTACACCGTTCTAAACGCCGCCAGCCTGGAGCAGGCACAGGCGGTGCTGGAGCAGCACCACCCGGGCTACGCGGTGGTGGACCTCAAGCTCGACGGCGACGCCTCGGGCCTGGCCTGCGTGCAGGCACTGCACCGGCACGACCCGGACATGCTGATCGTCGTGCTCACCGGCTACGCCAGTATCGCCACCGCGGTGGAGGCGGTGAAGCTGGGCGCCTGCCACTACCTCGCCAAGCCGTCCAACACCGACGACATCGAGGCCGCCTTCGACAGCGCCGAGGGCAATACCGAGGTGCAGATCAGCGGGCGGGCTACCTCCATCAAGACGCTCGAATGGGAGCGTATTCACCAGACGCTGGCGGAGACCGACTTCAACATTTCCGAGACTGCGCGGCGGCTGGGTATGCACCGGCGGACTCTGGCGCGCAAGCTGGCCAAGCAGCAGGTGAAATAACCCGGAACTCCGCGCTACGCGCCCGATCGCTCCTGGCCGCGCCACGCGCGCGATTTCTCCTGTAGGAGCCTGCTACGCAGGCGATCGCTCTTGTAGGAGCGCGCTCTGCGCGCGATCGCCTGCGTAGCAGGCTCCTACAGTCGCGATCGCCTGCATAGCAGGCTCCTACGGGTCAGTGGGCGGTGCGCCGCTCCACCTTGACGTTGCCGAGCATCATCTCGCCCGTCGGCGTGTGGATCATGGTGTGCGGGAAGCAGTTGTCCGGCCGGCTGACCTCGTCCAGGCGGGCGACCTGCTCCGCGCTGAAGCCGATGTCCAGCGCCGCGAGATTGTCCTCGAACTGGGCGAAGGTGCGGGCGCCGATGATGGGGGAGGCCACCGCCGGGTTGAGCAGTGTCCAGGCCAGCGCGACCTGCGCGGAGCTGCAGTCGAGTTCGCCGGCGATGGCGGCGACGGTTTCCGCGATTTCCAGTGACTTGGCGGTAAGCCGGCCGGTGGCGAGGTTGATGTTCTTGCGCGAACTCATGTCCTGGGGCTGCGCCTCGAGGTCGGCGCGGCTGTACTTGCCGGTGAGCACACCGCCTGCCAGCGGTGACCAGGGCAGTATGCCGAGGCCGAGTTTTTGCGCCATCGGCATGAATTCGCGCTCCACCGTGCGCTCGGTGAGGTTGTAGGGCACCTGCAGCGCCACCAGCGGCGACCAGCCGCGCAGCTCGGCGATGGCCTGCATGCGCGAGATTTCCCAGGCGGGGGTGTCCGAGATGCCGGCGTAGAGAATCTTGCCGGCGCGTACGAGATCGTCGAAGGCGCGCAGCACTTCTTCGGCCGGGGTGCGGTCGTCCCACAGGTGCAGGTAGAGCAGGTCGATGTAGTCCGTGCCCAGCCGGCGCAGGCTTTCTTCCACCGCCTGTACCATGTTCTTGCGCTGGTTGCCGGAGGCGTTGGGGTCGCCCGGGCGCATGCTCAGGCTGTACTTGGTGGCGATTACCACCTGCTGGCGCACGTCCTTCGCCAGTTCACCCAGCATCCGCTCGGATTCGCCTGCGGCGTAGAAATTCGCCGTGTCGATGAAGTTGCCGCCGCGCTCGCGGTAGCACTCGAACATGCGCCGCGCCTCGTCCATGTCGGTACCCCAGCCGGCCATGCCGAAGGTCATGGTGCCGAGGGAGAGGGGGGATACCCGCAGGCCGGAACGGCCGAGCAGGCGGTAGTCGTCGAGGGAAAGGCTCATGCTTGCGGTACTCCGGTCGTTTTTATCATCACTGCGCGGGTCCAGCTGGCGGGCTGCGCCACGGGGTGGAACAGCCAGAAGTAACCAGTTGGTTGGTTTGTGATTCTGGCTGTCCGGGGCCGGCGCGTCAAGCGCCGGTGGGGAACAGGGGCTTTTGCCGCGCGGAGATGTATACCCGCGCGACGCCGGTCGGCGGTCGCAGCGGGCATAGGCAGAGAGTGCTTTCGTTGGAACCGTGGCTCAGGCCAGGACTTCGCCGAGAAAGTTCTGCATGCTGGCCCAGGAGCGCGCGTCGGCGCTGGCGTCGTAGACCGTGCCGAAGTCCGGGTCTGCAGCCTCGGGATTGGTGAAGGCGTGCAGGGTGTTGCCGTAGGCGTGCACCTGCCAGTCGGCGCCGGCATCGGTGAGTTCCTTGGCCAGGCCAAGCATCTGGTCCGGGGTCGCCATCGGGTCGTCGTAGCCGTGCAGGCACAGTACTTTCGCGGTGATCTTCGTACCCTCGCAGTTGCCGGGCGGGTAGAACAGGCCGTGGAAGCTGATCACGCCCTGCACGTCGGAGCCGCTGCGCGCGAGGTCCAGCACGCACAGGCCGCCGAAGCAGAAACCGATGGCGGCGACTTTGGAAGCGTCGACTTCAGGTTGCTCGCGCAGCACCTCGACGGCCAGCTTGATGCGCGCCTGCAGCAGGGCGCGATTCTCGAGGAAGGGTGCGATCAGCGCCTGGTTTTCCTCCACCGAAGTGCCCAGCACACCCTTGCCGAACATGTCGATGGCAAAGCCGACGTAACCCAGTTCCGCCAGCTTGCGCGCCTTGTCGCACTCGAAGGCGGAGCGCCCGGCCCAGGCGTGGGAGATGGCGACCGCGGGTCGCGGGCCGGTGACGGCGTCGTCCCAGGCGAGAAAGCCCTCCAGGACGGTATCGCCGTGGGTGTATTCGATGCTGCGGGTCTGAATGGTCATGGTGTCTCCTTTAACGCCGGGACTGGGGGAATTTTGCCTTCGCTACGGGTTTGGTGCAGGATGGCGATTGCGGCGTAACAGTGTGCATACTCCGCGCCAAAACCACAATAAAACAAACCGCCCGCGCGGGCCTGGAGTCACTCGCCATGAACGATGCTGCGCCATCATCCGCCACCACACCCACTGCCAAGGTGCTCCACCTGATCCACACCATGCATGGCCTGGTCGAACGCGGAAAAACCCGGGGGAACGTCACCGACGCGGACTGGGAAGTGCTGGGCGACATCGTCGAGTTCGAGGACTTCGAGCGTATCGGCCCCTTCCACGACGCACTGGACTGGGCGGGCTATTGCGCCATGCTCACCGGCTGGGTCAACCACACCGAGGGCTGGGATCCGGTGATCAAGCGCACCGCCGAGGCGCCCGGTACGGTGTTCGCTCAGTGCGAGGAGATGCTGACGCAGGGCGATGAGGTCGTGCCGTTTTACTCACTGTCCATGTACGACTTCAACGCGGCGGGCAAGATACATCGCATCAGCGTCTACATGCAGCAGGACGCCCCGCCGGATTATTCGCTTCAGGGCAAGTAGCGATCCCACTCGTAGGGCACCACCGCCTGGAAGGGCGCGGCGAGCAGCGGTTTCGGCCCGGTGCCTGCCCAGCGCGCTTCCAGCACGGGCTTTAGCGTTTCGGCGGTTTCGACGGGATCGCCGTCGAGCAGGCACAGCGTGAGTTGCTGGCCGTCGCCGATACTGGCGAGGTCGCTGGCGAAGGATTCCGCCTGGAACTCACCGGCCACGCCGGGCACTTCGACCAGGGCGCCGGCGTCGACGGCGCCCACTTCCAGCAGCAGGTAGACACCGCGGACGGGCAGCCAGGGCAGTACATCCGAGCCGGTGCGGATGCGCGGTGCGGCCACGCCGTGATGCAGCGCATACGCGCCGCGCTCCACCGGCGGCATGATGAAAGGCGAGCGGCCCGCGTCGTGCAGCGCGACGGCGAGGTCGTAAAACTCCTTCAGGCCGCCGCGCCCGGCGAAAAAGTAGAACATCGCGTGATCCACCATACCGTAGTGCTCGTTGGCGGCCGCCCGCGCCGCCCGGCAGGCGGGTGTGGACACCACCCGCAACGAGGTGCGGCAACTGCGCAGGCGCTGCTGCTCCGGACGGTGGTCCAGGCTGTGCCAGCGCAGGTAGTCGGCGTCGTGCCCCTCCGGGTGGCGGCGCGACATCGACACGTACAGCGTGTCCACGTCACTGCGGCCGGTGGCCAGAATGGCCGGTTGCTCGTCAGAGGGTTGACCGACCGCTTCGCGGTAGAAGTTGTCGCTGTCTTCGTGATCGTCCATCTAGATGTCCGCCAGTTGGAGTTCCGGGTGTCGCGCCTCGATCATCCGGCGCATGCCCTCGCGCCAGGGAATACGGGTTTTCCCGAGGGTCGCGTGCATGTGGGTGGTGTCCGGCCACAACGGGGTGTGGGTTTCGGTGGTGTACTCGAAGACCGGCTCGATCCCCACGAGTTCCCCCATGTAGCGGCAGTAATCCTCGATGCTCACGGTCTCGCTGCCGGACCAGTTCACTACCAGCGGCGGCAGCGAGGCCCGCTCCATGGCGCGGATACCGAGTTCGACGTAGTCGTCCTCGTAGATCGGGTTGTAGTTGTTGGGGCCGTCGGGGTAGAGGCGGATGGGGCGGCCCTGCAGGATCGCCTCGAAGCGGTCGGCGGGGGCGCCACCCAGCGGTCCGTAGGTCGAGCAGATGCGGATTATCGACAGCGGCACCTCGAAGTGGCCGGCTGTCCACTGGCACACGGACTCGCCGGCAATCTTGGAAAAACTGTAATTGGCGCGGTCCGGGACGCCGGGCGGGTCGTCCTCGCGCAGCGGGCGCTGGCCCTGGTAGGCGTAGATGGAGCCGGTGGAGCAGTAGACGAAGCCCTTCGCCGCCCGGCAGTGGTAGAGCAGTTCGCCGGAATTATGCGCGTTTGTCCGGACACAATCGCGCCAATCGCCCAGTCCGGGATCCACGGCGGCGTGAAAAACGTAGCTGAAATCCGCGGGCAGGGAGCTGAAGTCGCCGCTGGCAAAATCCAGCGCGACCGGGCGTATCCCGGCGTCCGCGAGTTTTTGCGCTTCGACCGGGTCGCGCAGGCGGGCCAGCCCCCACACCTCGTTCGATTCTGCGAGTTTGCGCGCGATGGGAAAAGCGATTTTCCCCGTTGCGCCTGTGATGAGTATTTTTTCGTTATGGATCACGGCATATCACTCGGGAGGATTGCGCGCACCAATGTAGCCCCGCGCGCCCCCGCTTGTCCACAGCAGTGTTGATTGGGTACTCTTGCCGCGCATTCACAGCTGCGGAGCAGGCCATGACGCTTGAAGAACTGATCGCGCGGGAGAGTATCCGCCAGACGCTCGCGCGCTACACCACCGCCGGCGACCGGCTGCGGCTGGACGATTTTCTCTCGGTATTTACAGAGGATGCGATACTCGAATCCGAGGGTGTGCCCGAGGCCGACGCCTTCCGCTACGAGGGCAGGGCGCTAATTGGCCAGTGGATCACTCGTTGGAGCGATCGGGCCCGCGACCCGGGCACTGCGGTGCACGGCGCTACATTCGTGCGCCATCACTTATCCACCAGCGCAGTGGAATTTACCGGGGAGGGCAGTGCGAGGGGGCGTACCTACTGGACGGCCTATACCGACATCGGGCCCGACCACTGCGGGTATTACCTCGATGAATTTCGCCGGGAGGGCCAGGATTGGCTGATCAGTCACCGGCGTGTGCGGCTGGACTGGCGCTCGCCGGGCAGCCTGTTCGGCAGCGCGGTGGTCAATACGAAATGATACGGCCTGTCTTCAACTTGTTGAACAGGTCTGTCTATTTCGTCCAGCGGTAATATCTCATGCCAAATGGGGATGTTTTTTTCTGTTATTCGTATATTCTAAGCCGGTCATGCTTTGACGTAATACCCATAAAACAATAAAGGGAGAACGCCTGTGAAGCCTTGGTACTACACATCCGTCTTATTTGCATCCACCGCCCTGAGCATCGGTGTGGCCCAGGCCGTCCATGCCCAGGATGGTGGTAAACCTCAGCGCGCCGAGCGGCTTACCCTCGAAGAAGTGGTCGTTACCGCCCGACGCAAAGAGGAATTGATCGGCGACGTGCCGATCTCTCTTACTGTCTTCAACCAGGGGCAACTGAATAGCGCGAATATTACCAACCCCGGTGATCTCGCCACCTACACCCCGAACCTTTCGTCGAATAACCGTTTTGGCGGAGACAATACCACCTTCGCAATTCGTGGTTTCTCCCAGGAGCTGCGCACGACGGCCTCCGTAGGCGTGTACTTCGCGGAAGTGGTCGCACTGCGCGGTGCCAACTCGCAGCAGTCCGGTGACGGCGCTACCCCCGGCGATCTTTTCGACCTCGAAAACGTCCAGGTCCTCAAAGGTCCTACCGGTACGCTATTTGGCCGCAACACCACGGGCGGCGCCGTCCTGCTGACGCCGAAGCGTCCTACCGATGAGTTCGAGGGCTATGTCGAGGGTTCTGTGGGCAACTACGACATGATGCGTGGGCAGGCGGTATTGAACTTCCCGATCACCGACAGCTTCAAGGTGCGGCTGGGTCTCGACCACAGCCAGCGCGACGGTTACCTCAACAATATCTCGGGCATCGGCCCCGACAAATTTGCCGACCAGGACTATACAGCCTGGCGTGCAAGCGCGCTGTGGGAGATCACCGAAAACCTGGAGAACTACACCATCGTACGCGGTGCGGAATCCTCCAACAACGGCTACCCGGCCTCGCTGTTCGCGTGTAACTCGGAACAATTTCTGGGCGCCTACGCCTGCCAGCCGGACCTCGACAACCGGATTGCCAACGGGAACAACGGTTTCTACGACGTCTACAGCTTCGTACCCAAACCGGTCAACGACCAGAAGACCTGGCAGGGGATCAACACCACCAGCTGGCAGATCACCGACGACTTCCTGGTCAAGAACATCATCGCCTACGGCGAACTGGAGACCAAGCAGCGCAGTTCCATCTACGGTACGGACTGGCGCTTCCCCTTCCCCTTAGGCGGTGCGCCCAGAGGGGATGAACAGCTTATCTTCCAACAGGTCGGTCTGACCACAAGCTTCCCGACCACCGACCAGGAGACCTTCGTCGAGGAACTGCAGATACAGGGCTCCGCCTTTGACGACGCGCTGACCTATCAGGCGGGCGTCTACTATGAGAAAAGCAAGCCGTCCCAGGATTACGGAGCGCAGTCGCCTGCGCTAATCATCTGCGACGAATCGACGATCACCGGGCCCGATCCGTCCGCATTCAGGTGTCGGGATCCCCTCGGCGCGGGCGCCCTGCAGAGTGTTCCCGGAGGGGCGACCTACGAGAACCAGGCGGTCTATGGGCAGGCGACCTATGACCTCACCGATACCCTGAGCCTGACCGGCGGCCTGCGCTACACCTGGGATGACACCAAAGGCTACGCCAACGAGACCATCTACTACTTCAAGGGCATTCCGGCCGGACAACTGGGCGCTCCTACCGGTACCCTGGAGGAGACCAGGACACCCTCCGCCAAAAGCGACAAGCCGACCTGGCTGCTCGGATTGGATTACAAGCCCACCGACGACCTGCTGGTTTACGGCAAGTACAGTAGAGGTTACCGCCAGGGCAGCGTTAATATCGGTGGTTCGAGCGGCCTGGACGAGCACGGCCCGGAAACAGTCGACACCTACGAAATCGGCAGCAAGAGCAGTTTCTACGGCTCGATGCCCGCTACCGTCAACGTGGCATTTTTCTACAACGATTTCACCGACCAGCAGGTGCAGTTTGGCTACTTCAAGCCGACCGGGGTTGGTACCACCGCGATCATCAACGCCGGCGCGTCCACAATCTACGGAGCCGAGATCGAAGCCAACATACAGCTGACGGAGAATATCATCTTCAACGCCAGCTACGCCTACCTGCACACCCACGTGGACAAGCTGGAGTTCCCGCCCTTCCCGGAGAACGCCGTGGCCAGCGAGCCGATCACAACAACTGCCGAAGGAGACCCGTTGTCGTATGCACCCGAGAACTCGTTGGTGCTGACTGGTATCTGGCTGCTTCCGGTCAGCCCGTCGGTAGGCGATATGAAATTGTCCGCTACCTATGTATACACGGACGATCAGCAGGCAAACTCCAAGGACTCTGGTCCGCTGTCGACAATTCCGAGCTACGACTTGTGGAACTTTAACTACAGCTGGGATGGAGTGTTCGGTTCACCCGTCGATCTCTCGGCATTCGTTACCAATGCCTTTGACGAGGAGTACAGAACCTACGTCACGGGTAACTGGAACAGCGGATTCGAACTGGGCCAGGTTGGTATGCCGCGCATGTACGGCGCGCGCATTCGCTGGAACTTCGGTTCGTAATCCTCGCACTCCACGGTGGCGCCGGGTAACCGGCGCCACCTTTTTTTTGCGCAAAATCATTGCAGGGCCAACCCGGTCGCATTTTCGGCAGCCGGGGATGGCACTGCCGTGCGCACGCGCTAGAATGTCCTCTTCGCTTTAGTCCCCGGTATTTTTGTAATACCGCGCTGCAATATTCGGAGAGAGTTATGTCCACCGCCCCCACGCTCAGCCCACTGACGCCGACGCCGGACCATGTGCCGGAGTCGCTGGTTTACGACTTCGACATGTTTGCCGACCCGGGCATGCTGGCGGGCGGCCACGACCGCGCACTGGAGCTGGTGAAGGAGGCGCCGCCGATTTTCTGGACGCCGCGCCAGGGCGGTCACTGGGTGCTCGCCGGCCACCACGCCATCTTCGAGGCCTCGCGCGATGTCGACAGTTTCAGCAATGCCATCGTCTCCTACGAGCAGATCCAGGAAATCCAGGCCTCACTGCCCCCGGACGCGCCCAGCATCCTGATTCCCGCGCCCATCACCTACGACCCGCCGCATCACGCGGTTTACCGCTCGCCGCTGCAGCGCGCGTTCTCGCCCAAGGTGATGGCGGAATCCAAGGAGGAGATCATCAAGCTCGCCCGCGACCTGCTCGACGCGGTGAAGGACAGCGGCGCCTGCGAGTTCGTCTCCGCCGTCGCCGAGCCGATGCCGGTCACGTTCTTCCTGCGCATCTTCGGCCTGCCCGAGGAAAAACAGCTGGAGTACCGCGCGCTGGTCAAGGAGCACTTCTCCGCCTCCACCGACAAGGACCCGGGCCGCATCCAGACGCGGCTGCGCCACGTGACGGCGGTGATGTACGACACCATCATGGATCGCAAGGAAAACCCGCGCGACGACCTCATCTCATTGCTCTGGCAGTCGGAGTTCAACGGCAAGCCGGCGACCCTGCAGGACCTGGAAAACTACGCCGTGATGCTGTTCACCGCCGGCCTGGATACCGTGGTCAACGGCATGGCGCTGGGCGCGATTCACCTCGCGCGCAATCCAGAGCTGCAGGCGGAACTGCGCGCGGACCTGTCGAAGGTACCGCAGGCGACGGAGGAGCTGCTGCGCCGCTACACCTTTACCGTGCCGCCGCGCTTCGCCCGCGACGACATGGAGTTCCAGGGCGTGCCGATGAAAAAAGGCGAGATGGCCGTGCTGATGCTGCCCACCGCCGACCTCGATCCCGCCGAGTATCCCCACCCGGAGCAGTTCGTGCTGAATCGCGAGGGCAAGGCCCATATCGCCTTCGGCGCCGGCCCGCACCGCTGCCTTGGCTCCCACCTGGCGCGTATCGAGCTGAACATCCTCTACGAGGAAATGCTGGCGCGCCTGCCCGAGTTCCGCCTGGACCCGGACAAGCCCCTGCGTTACCACGGCGGCCACGTTTGGGGCCCGGACGAAGTCTACCTGCGCTGGGACGCCTGAGGGCGGCCGTAGTCACACCCCCCGCGCGCCGCTCACTCGCAGCGGCGTGCGTATTCATTCTGCGATACGAAGAAGCGCCTGCAACGCGCGTTTTTGCCTCGCCGCGTTCCCTTGCATAAGCTCGTCCCAGCCCGACTCCACTGGTGACACAATAATGCAGACGCCCGACGACCTGGACCTGGCCTACCTGGCCATGGAAACCCGCGAGTTTTCCGACAATCCCTTCCCGCACTTCGCAGACGCGCGCGCGCAGCACCCCTGGCTGGCGCGCTGCGCCTACGGCACCGTGGTGCACGAATTCCAGGCCATCCAGGACCTGTTGATACAGGACGACAAAATGCGCCCGGACCACGATGGCGTAGTGCAGGCCATGGGCGCGATGGGCACCCCCTGGGGCCGGTTCGAGCTGGAGAGCATACTGGCGCTGTCCGGCGAGTCCCACAAGCGCATTCGCGACGTGGTGGCGCCGATGTTCACGCCGCGCCAGGCCAACCGCAACCGGCAACTGATGCGCGACGTGGTCACCCTGGTGCTGGACGAGTGGGCGCCGAAGGGGGCCTTCGACTTCGAGGAGTTCGCCTCGTATTTCCCGGTGTCGGTGATGACCGCGATGATCGGTGCGCCGCTGCATGCGATTCCGCAGCTGCGCCAGTCGATGGAGGACCTCGGCCTCAGTTTCAGCATGGACACCGCGCACCTGCCGGCGCTGCAGGCGGCGGTCGGCACCATGGACGATTTCGTGCAGGACCTGGTTGCGCGTCGCCGCGCCGGCGAGCGCGAGCGCGCCGACGCGGACCTGCTGGATACACTGCTGGGCGCGGGCGAGCGCGGCGAGCTGAGCGACCGCGAGATCTACGACATGCTGATCTTCCTGTTCGTCGCGGGCTACGACACCTCCAAGAACATCCTCACCCTGGCGATGTACTCGCTGCTGGAACACCCGGAATACTACCGGCGCTGCGCGCAGGACTACGAGTTCTGCAGCCGTGTGATCGAGGAGACCTTCCGCCTCAACAGCCCTGCGACCATCCCGCGGCACCTGATGGAGGACATCGTCTATCGCGACGTGCTGCTGCCCGCGGGTTCCATGCTGTTTTTCACGGTGGGAATGTCCGGCCGCGATCCCGGCGCCTACGACCGCGCGGATGTCTTCGATCCCGAGCGCGAGAAAAAGAACTACCGCCACATGGCTTTCGGCCGCGGCGAGCACCTGTGCCTGGGCCAGTACATCGCCCGGGCGCAGTTGCAGGAGGGTCTGCACCTGATCGCACAGCGCCTGCGCAATCCGCGGCTGGTGGGTGAGGTAGGCCACCGGCCTTTCTTCGGCGTGTGGGGGCTGCGCGGCCTGCCTATCGCCTTCGACCAGGCCACGGCGCCCGCTGCGAGCCTGCAACAGTCCGGTTGATCATGCAGCGGCATTCACCGGCGGATCGCGCTAAAATCCTGCAGGGCCAGCCGCTTCCGGCTGGTTACCCGGCAATCACGCCGATCCAGCGGAGCTGTGCGATGCAACCGGAGAAACTCGAAATTCGCCGCCAGGCGGTAGCCAGCGTGGCGGCCGACCTGATAGCGCGCGAAGGCCTGGAGGCCGCCACCGTGCGGCGCATTGCCGCTGAGCTGGGTTGCAGCACCACCATGATCACCCACTACTTCAACGACAAGGAAGAAGTGCTGTTGCTGGCCTACCAGCATATCGCCGAGGCCGGCGCGGCGCGGGTGAACGAAGCCCTGGAGCGCCACCCGGGGGACCTTCTGGAGGCCCTGGTGTCGATGACGGCGATAGGTGCGGACGCACTGCGCTGCTGGCGCGTGTACATGGCCTTTCGCGAACGCGCCGGGCACGATGCGGTATTCGCCGCCGAGCAGCGGCACTGGGTGGAGCACACCCAGCAACTGGTGGAGGAGCTGGTCCGCGCCAACGGTTGCGCGCCGGAACACGCCCGCAGCACCGCCCAGCAGCTGATTGCGCTGGTCCACGGCATCGCGCTGCAAACCCTCTTCGGCGAGGCGCAGTGGGACGAGGAGACCGTACGCGAGGCGTTCGGCGCGCAGTTGCGGCTACTGCTGCGGCTCCCGCAGTGACAGGCTGGCGATAGTCCACCCCGGCTCGAGAATGCTTTTCCAGCGTTTTGAGTAGGGCGCGAGCCTGCCTTTGTCGTTCCACGCCGCCAGCAGGATGCGCTCCTGGTCGCCGTCGGCGAGGAACTGTTCAAAGTCGTAACTCTCGCTGAGCCGGGTCGATTTGATCTCGGCGCCACGGTTCATGTAACCCAGAAGCCTGTACAGGCTGACATCCTCCGCGAACAGGCGCCGTCCCGGCAACTCCCGCGTCGCCCGGCGCTGGCTGGTGCGATCCTCTTCACTCTCCGTGCTCACCGGCAGCATGAACACCTCGCGCCGGCCGAAGTGGTGGGCAAAATACGTACAGGCCAGCCGGTTGAAGTCCGCGTTGCGCGACATGGCGAACAGGCGGCCGATGCCCGAGAGGTCCAGGGTGCGCTCGGCATGGTCCGACATCGGGTTGCCGTAATAGGTGCGCAGGCCGGCCATGCGAGCCTCGCGCAGGCTGTCCCAGTCGTTGTCGGCGATGACGACGGTGAAGCCGGCTGCCTTGAGCGTCTTCGCCAGCGCGATGGCAAAACTGTTTACACCGACGATGAGCACGCCCTCCGGCGGCGGTTCCGCCGCCCCCAGCAGGCTCGCCAGCGGGCGGGCGCTGAGGCTCTGCAGCGTGACCGTGCCGGCGATGACCGCGAACGACAGCGGCACCAGCAGGTGCGCATCGGCGATACCCTGCGCGCCCAGGCGCTCGGCGAAGACCGCGCTGATCGCCGCGGCGACGATACCGCGCGGGCCTATCCAGGCGATCAGCCCGCGCTCGCGCCAACTGAGGCCGGAGCCGATGGTACAGGCGACGACCTTCAGCGGCCGGGCGACGAACTGTATGGCCAGGGTCAGCAGCAGCGCCGGCCAGCCGAGCACGGCGAGCTGGTCGATATCCAGCCGTGCCGCCAGCAGGATGAACAGCGCGGAGATCAGCAGGATGCTGAGGCTCTCCTTGAAATCCAGCAGGCTGCGGATGTGGATGCCCCGGGTGTTGGCCAGCCAGACGCCCATCACAGTCACTGCCAGCAGCCCCGACTCGTGAGCGGCGACATCCGACAGCGTATATATTGCGAACACCACCAGCAGCGTGGCGACATTGTGCAGGAACTGGGGCACCCAGTAGCGGCGCAGCGCCATCCCCCAGAAGTAACCGCCCGCAGCGCCCACCAGCGCCCCGGTGCCGAGCATGTGTAAAAGTTGCAGCGGCAGGTCCGTCCAGCCGTGGCTGGTGCGGGTGGCTATCACCACGGAGAAGGTGATCACCGCGGCAATCGCGCCAAGCGGGTCCACAAGGATACCTTCCCAGCGCAGGATGTTGGCCACCGCCCGAGTCGGCCGAACCGCCTGCAGCATCGGCATCACCACGGTCGGGCCGGTGACGGTCATGATCGCCCCGAACAGGAAGGCCAGCTCCCATTCCAGGCCGATCAGCCAGTGCGCCAGGCCCGCCACAAGTATCCAGATGATCACTACGCCGACCGTGATCAGCCGGCGCACCACATTGCCGTGGCCACGGATCTCCTCGATGTTCAGTGTCAGGCTGCCCTCGAAGATGATCACTGCCACCGCCAGTGAGATGAACGGGAACAGCAGCGCGCCGAACAGCAGGTCGGGATTGAGCACGCCACTCACCGGCCCCATCAGCAGGCCGCAGGCCAGCAGGAAGAGTATGGCGGGCACTCGCAGCCGCCATGCGAGCCACTGCGACACCAGCGAGCAGAGGCCGATGGCCGTGAGAATGAGCAGTATTTGCTGGGGCATTGCGCGGTTCCGGGCCATCACGGGTTACGCGCATGGTACGCGAGGCGACGGTCCGGTAGAAGCGACTCGCCCGGACTGCACAAAAAATGATCAGTAACGCCCGATAATTTCCGGCGAAATTGCACAAAAAATGATCAGAAACGCCTGATAATTTTTTCCCGAAAATTTAGAAAACCTATAAAAAACAGGTGCATGTGTAATCTGGCAGACGACTTGCAAACCTTTGGACGGGCGCAGCGCTAGTGGTAGGCGGTAAACAAAGCGTTAGCAGGGATCGCCAGCGTGAGCATGGAACTATTGCCGAGTATCCGCAGCGGCGCCGGCCAGTATCACCCGATGCTGGTTTGTATCGCGGAAACCTCAAGGAGGTAAGGCATATGGTAAGACGATTAATCCTGCTTGGCTTACTGGCGTCGTGTCTGGCGTTCGGTACGTTCGCCAACGCGGCAACGATCACCCTGGAAGGAGATACCAGCACCACTCCGCTCAACCTCTACACCTTTGAAGTGGCCGACTCCGGCGACGGCACCGGGCTGGTTTCACTGGCCAACCTGGAGTCCACGTCGGACGGCAGCCTCGAGGTGTTCCTGATGGCCGGGGGAGGGGAGATCAGCAAGTTCTGGCTCGCCAACTTCGGCTTTTCCAACGTCAGCCTTGCGGCGGGTATCTACCAGTTGCTGTTGGCGCCCTACCTGTCCCCGGGCTATTTCAAGTACGAACTGTCCGGCGATATCGTGGCAGTACCAATCCCGTCCATGGCCTGGATATTCTCGGGCCTGATCGTGGGGCTGGGAATGGTCTCGCGCCGTCGCGGTCACGCTTCGGCTCGTGCGAGGGGGGCGCTGGCCGCAGCCTGATACACACTCTCGAAACTTCCGTTACTACGGGGTTTCCGCTCCATCCCTGCCGGCTTCCGCCGGCAGGGGTTTTCCGGATGCCGGCGGGAGCTGGTAGGAGCTCGAGGGCGCCAGGAACACCAGCAGGCGCCGGGTGCGTTGCCTGCCGACCAGCAGGGCCACGGACATGCCCGCGAGCACGCCCACGCCGTTGGCCCGCATATCCAGCAGTGAGAAGGTCCTGCCCGGCACCATTTTCTGGGTGAACTCCAGGACGATGCTGAACAGCATGACCAGCAAGCAGGCGAGCAGGTACTGCCGGTTGTTGCGCGTGGCGATGTAGGCAACGACGGCAAAGGTCAGGTAGGTGGCGAAGTGGGCGGACTTGTCCATGCTGCCCAGCTCTCGTCCCAGTGCGGGTTCCAGCGAAAGCCACGCCACGGCGATAGCGTAGCCGGCAACGATCAGCCAGCGCAGTCGCGTCAGGCCGGGATTTAAGCGCGCTTCACGCAAGATGGTATCCGCCTGGTAGGTAATGTTCTGGTTGAATCAAATCCCGTGTATCAGCAGGCCGCGATAGTCAGCGGCTTTCAGCCGGTGTTGCCTGGCGGCCTGGTAGGAGGGGCTGTAATACCAGGCTTTCGCCTCTTCCTCGGTGTCGAACTCCAGCAGCACGACGCTGTCCGGCGCCTCGCCCTCCACCGCTTCCAGGCGGCCGTCGACGGCCAGCGGTCGCAGCTTGAAGTCACCCGCCGCCTCGGTGGCAAGCTGTGTGTACTTCTGCAGTTCCGCGGGGTCGCGCACGGCATCCTCGCGAATGAAAAGCATGTAGACCGACACGATAGGAACCTCCCGCGGCGCGAAGCCGGATCGCGGCAGCGTCAGGCCGCCACTGTGGTTGGCAAGCGTAGCAGAGGGTAGTGCGGGGCGGCAATCAGGGCGAGGGCTCGCAACTTGTGAAATAAGAGCACGGCCCGCGGGGGAGAGACCCGGGGCCGTGAGGAGTGTCGAGGTTCAGACCAGGAGACCGCTGAGCCCGATCACCGCGACGACACACAGGGTAATGGCTGCCAGTTCCAGGCTGCTGGCCCCACGGCTGGGCTCGCGTTTGCCGTTGACAAGGTACTGGTCTGTTTTTCTGATCTGCAATTGCATGGGTGCATCCTTGTTTTGGGACGTTCTGGGTTGAATTCTAAAAACCCGCCGGGCGATTTCCAGCGCCGCGTGTCCGAATTGTGAACCAGGTCCGCATAGCGTTATGGAGTGTGAAGCAGGTCGCCGTATCGCCCGCCGCTGGCCGGCTTCAGGCGCTGGGCTATACTGCGCAAGAGTGTTGTCCCGGTCCGTCCTGTGAAATTCCTGATCAGCAGTCTTGTCCTGGTTTCCCTGTTTGCCGTCGCCGGCGAAACGCAAACTGTTTATCGCCGCGTGGACGAGCACGGCACGGTGAGTTTTTCCGACACCCCGCCGGCGCAGGGCGAACTCGCGGAGCCACTGGTGCTGCGCATCCCGCAGTCCCAGTCTGCCGATGAGTATCGCCAGAACCTGGAGGACATGCGCGAGACCACCGATCGCATGGCCGCGGATCGGCGGGCGCGCGAACAGCACCGCGCCGAACTGCGCGAGATAGAGGCGCGCGCCGAAGCCGCGCGACAGGCGGCGGCGCAACCTCCCGTGCAACAACACGACGATGGCTGGTACTTCTCGACTGGCGGGTATTACTACAGGCCCGGCTGGCGCCCGGGCTACCGGCCCCACCCCGTGCACCCGATTGCACCGGTGCAGCCGCCACTGGATCTCGAGGCCTGGTCCCGGACACACAATTCCCAGTTGATGCGGCCCATCCTGCCGCGTCCCACCAAGAAACCATGATTGCCAGCACGCGGGCGATGCTCTAGAATCCGCGTCTTCCTAAGGGGTGGCCTGCGGGCCTGAGATGTCGATTGCGACGAACCCTTTGAACCTGATCCGGATTGTACCGGCGTAGGGATAGGTTTCGGACCGCATGCATTCAGCAGGTCCAGTTCCACCTCGCTTTCCGGGTCTCTCATTTTTACCGTGGAGACCGACATGACCAACCAGAACAACGCCCGCAATCGCTTCAGGCTGTGCCTGCCCGCACTCGTGCTCGGCGTGGGCAGTTGCGGCGCGTACGCCGCCGAACAAATCGAGGAGGTGGTGGTCACCGCCGACTTTCGCCACACCGACCTGATGAGCGCCCCGGCCAGCATCAGCGTGGTGGGCGACCTCGAGATGACCGAGCGCGGCGCGCGCCACCTCGAGGATATCCTCAGTGTCGCACCCAATGTGAGCTGGTCCTCCGGCGCCTCGCGCAGCCGCTTCCTGCAGGTGCGCGGCGTCGGCGACCTGGAGCAGTACGCCGAGCCAAAGTATTACCCGTCGGTGGGCATCGTCGTCGACGACCTGGAACTGGGCTCTGCCGCCAGCGCCGGCATGCTCTACGACGCGGCGCAGGTTGAAGTGCTGCGCGGTCCCCAGGGCACCCGCTACGGCGCCGCCGCCCACGCGGGCATGGTGCGCATAACCACCAAGGCCCCCACCGATGAGTTCGAAGCGCGCCTGGACGGCGGGGCGGGCAACTACGGCAGCTACAACGCGGGCATGGTGATCAGCGGGCCACTTGGCGAAACCCTGAGAGGGCGTGTCGCGCTGCAGCAAAATACCGGTGACGGCTACATTCACAACGCGTATTCAGGCGACCACGACACAGCCAACTACGACGAATTCACCGGCCGCGCCCTGCTCGACTGGCAGCCGGGCGACCGCGCCAGCTACGACCTGTCGCTGCTGCGTTTCGACAGCGACAATGGCTACGACGCATTTTCCCTGGCCAATAACCGCACCACCTGGAGCGACCAGCCGGGCAAGGACGCGCAGGAACTCGACGCCGCAACCCTGCGCGGCAACTGGATGCTGGGCGCCGGGACGACCCTGCAGGCCATCGGCACGTATCTCGATGCCAACATGCTCTACGAGTACGACGCCGACTGGGTATCGCCGCCGGTGTGTGAGATGAGCACCTGCTCCTACGGTTTCGATACCGCCCGGGAACGCTTCGACCGCAACCGCGACCAGGCCACGCTGGAGCTGCGCCTGCTGGGCGGCGCGGACACGCTTGCGGCTGGCGACTGGCGCTACGTGCTCGGCGTCTACGCCAACCGCAATGACGAGGGCCTGGACTATGCCTACCCCAGCGCCTGGTACGGCCTCTACCAGAGCCATTCGAAGTACGATACCGAGCGCTACGCCGCCTACGGTGAACTGGAATACGCCTTTACCGACCGGCTCAGCATGAAGGGCGGGCTGCGCTTCGAGCACTTCGCGGACGACTACAGCGACAGCGAGGGCGTTGCCCACGATACCGACGAGAACCTGCTGGATGGCGAGCTGAGCCTGCAATACGATCTCAGCGACGCCACCTTCCTCTACGCCACACTGGCGCTCGCCAACAAGCCCGGCGGCGTGAACGTCGCGGCGAGTTCGCAATACGCCTGGATGAGCCCGGATTTCCGCGGCTTCATGCAGGGCAAGCTGCGCTTCGACGGCGAGGCGCTGCTCAATCGCGAGATCGGCATCAAGACGCGGCAGTGGGGCAGCCGCCTGCAGTTGCGCGCAGCGCTGTTCTACACCACCCGCGACAACGCCCAGCTGGAGAACTGGATGTGGGATGCCAATGCGGGCCTCTGGGTCGGTTATCTCGACAGCACCTCCGACGCCGACAACTACGGCCTGGAACTGGAGGGCAGCCTGGCGCTCACCGAATCGCTGGAGTTCTACGCCAACCTCGGCCTGCTGGAAACCGAGGTCGACCACATTACCACCTTCGACCTGGACCAGAATGCCTTTGTCACCAAGCGCAACCGTGAACAGGCCAAGGCGCCCAACTACCAGTACAACGTCGGCCTGCGCGCCTCGCTGCCCGCCGGCTTCTCCGGCTCGCTGGAAGCGGAGGGGCGGGACGACAGCTACTTCGGCTACTACCACGATGGCAAACTGGACGGCTACGACCTGCTCAACGCCAGCCTGGGCTGGAGCGGCCGCAGTTTCGACGTCACACTGTGGGGACGCAACCTGGCCGACAAGGACTACGCCGTGCATGGACTGTACTTCGGCGCCGACCCGCGCGACGACTACGGCGCGTGGAGCAACCAGACCTACTACCAGCTGGGCGCGCCGCGCACCTACGGTATAGACCTGTCATGGAAGCTGTGAGGCGCGCATCGTGACTGTGGATACCATCGTCGAGATCGTGGCCACCGCCGCCGGGCTGGCCTATATCGTGTTCATGATTCGCGAGCACATTCTCTGCTGGCCTTTCGGTATCGCCGGCTCGGCCCTGTCCATCTACCTGATGATCGAGAGCAAGCTCTATTCCGAGGCCTTTCTCTACCTGTTCTACGTGGTGATGGGCATCTGGGGCTGGCTGCGCTGGGCGCGCCGGGAGGCGGTGCACGACAACCCGGTGATCCACTACAACGCGCTGCTGCACCTGCGCATCCTGCTGGTCTGCGGCGCGTGTACCTTCGCCCTGGGGAGTTTCTTCCACCTGTACTCGGACGCCGCGCGACCCTACGTCGATGCGGCGACCACAGTGTTCGCCCTGGCGGCGACCTGGATGGAAGTGAAAAAGGTGCTGGAAACCTGGATCTACTGGATCGTGCTCAATGCGGTGTCGGTGTGGCTCTACGCAGACCGCGCGCTGGATATCTACGCCGGGTTGATCTGGGTGTACACCGTTCTCTCGGTGTGGGGGCTGGTACAGTGGCTGCGCACCTACCGCCTCCAGACCCTGCAAACCACCGCGTCGTCGTTGTAGGAGCCTGCTATGCAGGCGATGCCGTTGTAGGAGCCTGCTACGCAGGCGATGCCGTTGTAGGAGCCTGCTACGCAGGCGAACAGGATCCCGCGATCGCCTGCGTAGCAGGCTCCTACGTTGCAGCGTGCGCCGCCCTGCGGCCGCGCTTCTCGTTCACCGTAAACAACAACAGCAGGCCCGCCACGAAATACGCCAGCGTGGCGAGCATGGCGATGCGGTGATCGTCACCCCACCAGCGATTGATCAGGCCGTAACTTACCGGGCCGATGATCGCCGCGGCGCGGTTGGCCAGTCCCCACAGCCCGAAAATCTCCGCGTTGCGCGAGGGCGGCGTCAGGTTGGCGATCAGCGCCCGGCCGCCGGCCTGGGTGGCGCCCATGGCGAGGCCGATGAGATTACCGGCAATCCACAGCTGCGGTTCACTGTCCGCCTGCAGGGCGCACAGGATGGCGGCGATCCACACCATCAGCGCGCAGGCCAGCATGGGCACCGAGCCGAAGTGGTCCTGCAGGTGGCCGAAGGCGAATGCGCCCAGTGCGGCGGTGAGGTTGACCACCATGATCAATACGATGAGCTGCTGGCTGTCGAAGCCGAATACCTCCTGGGCAAAAATCGCCGCCACCACGACGACCGTCGAGACGCCCGCCTGGAACAGCATCAGGCAGGGCAGGAAGCGAAACAGGTCGGGCAGCTTGCTGGCGTGCCGCAGGGTGTGCAGGGCCTGGCTGAGCCCCGCGTGCATCCAGCGGCTGCCCTGGGGCAGTGGGCGCGGCGTGGCGCGCTCGTGCAGGAAGATGAACGTGGGGCAGGCGGCGACGGCGAAAATTACCGCCGTGATCACCAGGGTGAAGGGGATGTACTGTTCCGGGCTGCGCCCCAGGGCGCTGGCGTGCTGGATCCACAAAAGGCACAGGCCCAGTGTCAGCAGTCCGCCGAAATACCCCAGGCCCCAGCCGTAGCCGGAGATCCGGCCCATGCGCTCGCCGGAGGCGATCTCCGGCAGGAAGGCGGCAATCAGGTTTTCCCCGAGGGAGAATGCGACCGCGGATACCACGATCAGCGCCATCGCCAGCTGGACCTGCCCGGGGGCGGCCCAGGCCAGCGCCGCCGTGGCGACGATGCAGGCCAGGGTGGTGAACAGCAGGAAGCGCTTCTTCGAGGCGTGGTAATCGGCCAGTGCGCCGACCACCGGGCCGGCGAACAGCACCACGAAGTTCGATAAGCCGATGGCCAGCGTCCACAGCAGGGTGGCAAGCCCCGGGGATTGGGCGTTTGCTCCGGCAGCGATCACCCCGACGAAATACGCACTGTAGATCGTGGTGAGTACAACCGTGGTATAGCCCGAATTGGCGAAGTCGTAGAAAGCCCAGGCGAGGATCTCCCGCCGCCTGGCAGGGCCGAACTCCCGGCGCGCATGGGTAGTCATTGCGCGCGCTCCGGCGCGCGGGTTGCACCGCTTTTCGCAGGGGTGCGTTTACCCGCCGCCTCCCGGGGAGATACCATGTGCGCCGGCCCGGTCGCGGGCCGTGTGGCAAACGCAAAACGGACGGGCAACTGGCGAGACAACATGCAGGACTGGCTCAACGATCTGTTGATGACTGTGGTCGATGGCGCGATGGCGGTGATCCCCCGTAGGCTGCCGGCGGCCGAGGCGCTGGCGCGCTGCCGGCTGGTCTCCCACCGCGGTGAGAACGACGGGACGCTGGTCAGGGAAAATACCCTGCGCGCCTTTGCCAATGCAAGCGCAATGGGTGTCTGGGGTATCGAATGCGATATTCGCTGGAGCGCCGACTACCAGCCGGTGGTCTGCCACGACCCGGACGCCCGCCGCGTCTTCGACACAGAACTGGTCATCGCCGACTCGCCGCGGATCGATATCGCCAGGCTCCTGCCCGAGGTGCCATCCCTGGAGGAACTGCTGGAAACCTTCGGCGGCCGCAATCACCTGATGCTGGAACTCAAGACGGATACCCTGGGCGGCGACGTCCGCAAGCGCGATTCCCTGCAGCGGCTGCTGGCGCCCTACACCCCGGGCGAGGATTTCCACATCCTCGCGCTGGAACCTGAACTGTTCGATCTCGTCGATTTCCTGCCCCCCGAGGCCTGCCTCCCGGTGGCCATGACCAATACCGCGCAAATGAGCGAACTCGCCCTGCAGCGCGGTTACGCGGGGCTCGCCGGCCACTACCTGCTGCTGGATCGCTCCATCCAGCGGCGCCACCGCGAGGCGGGGCAGTGCGTCGGCACGGGTTTCGCCGCCTCGCGCAACAGCCTGTACCGGGAGATCAACCGCGGCGTCGACTGGATCTTCACCAACCGCGCTGTCGAGTTGCAGCGCAAGCTCGACAGCGCCCGTGCGCGTCGCGGGCTGCCGCGATCGCCCCTGTAGGAGCCTGCTACGCAGGCGATCGCCTCGGTCCGCGTTCGGGCGTAGCAGGCTCCTGCGGCAAGTACGCAGGAGCGCGCTCTGCGCGATCGAGGCAACGTCGGATATCGTAATCGCCTGCGTAGCAGGCTCCTACGCGCCCAGCCGGAAGACGCCGAACAGCGCCGCGTGGTCCGACAGGTCGCGCCAGTGGCCGGAAGCGAGGCGGCGGCAGGTTATCGGCTTGATGCCGCGGTAATAGACCCGGTCCACCGGCAGCAGCGGCGCCCAGACCGGGAAAGTGCGGGCGTGGCGTCCCTCCAGGGTGACGAAGAGTTCGCGCAGGTCCAGGTCGTCGTGCAGGTGGCGTTCGGCGCGGCGGCGCCAGTCGTTGAAATCGCCAGCGATGATCATCGGTTCGTCCCGCGGCACGTGCTCGGCGATGCGCTGGGTCAGCGCCTGCAGTTGTTCGCGGCGCTCCTGTTCCAGCAGGCCCATGTGCACGCAGAGCGTGTGCAGGCGGGTGTCGTGACTCTCCAGTTCGACGACGCCGTGCAGGATGCTGCGGCTGGAGCGCGGAAACATGGAGACGTCGATGTTCTCCCAGCTGATGAAGGGAAAGCGGCTGAGGATCGCGTTGCCGTGGTCGCCCTTGCGGTAGATGGCGTTGCGGCCGTAGGCGTAGTGCGGCCAGGCCTTGTCCGCCAGGTATTCGAAGTGCGGCTGGTCGGGGTAGGAGAAGCGGCGCTTGCGCTCCTCGCTGGGCGAGGCGTGACCGTGGATTTCCTGCAGGAACACGATGTCCGCGCCGGTCTCCGCGATGCGGTGGCGCATGGAATCCAGCACGAAGCGGCGCTTGCCGGTGCAATAGCCCTTGTGGATGTTGTAGGTCAGGATGTGGATGTCCGGGCGCCGGTTGGGCATGCGCTTGCTCCTGTCGCCGGCTAGCGCCGGTCGCCGTCCGGCGTTATGCGGTAGACCGCGCCGGCGTAATCGTCAGAGACATACAACGCGCCGTCGGTTCCCTGCAGCACGCCCACCGGCCGGCCGATGATCCTCCCGTCGTGCCGGAAGCCGGTGAGGAAGTCCCGCTCCTCGACGCCCGAATCGCCGAAGTGCAGCGAGACCAGCTTGTAGCCGTCCGGCACCGAGCGGTTCCAGGAGCCGTGCAGGGCGACGATCGCCACCCTGTCGTAACCGGCGGGCCAGTCGCTGGTATCGACGAAGCGGATGCCCAGCGGGGTGTTGTGCGCGCGATAGCCGTGTACCGGCGGTATGGGGCTGCGCTGGTCCGCCAGCGGGTCCGGGCCCATGTCGGGGTCGGGTACGCTGTCGCCGTTGTAGTAGGGCCAGCCGTAGAAACCGCCGGCCTCGATGCGGTTGAGTTCGTCCGGCGGAAAGTCGTCGCCGAGCATGTCGCGGCCGATATCGTTGGCGTACAGGGCGCCGTCGTAGGGCGACCAGTCCATGTCGCCGGTATTGCGCAGGCCCGTGGCGAGTATCTCGCCCCCGCTGCCGTCGGCATTGAAGCGCAGCAATGCGGCACGGCGCGGATTCTCCTCCACGCAGGCGTTGCAGGTGGAGCCGATGCCGACGTAGAGCCTGCCGTCCGGGCCGATGCGCATGCTGCGGCGCCAGTGGTTGCCACCCCTGGGCAGCCCGGTGACCACAGGCTCGTAAGCGCCGACGGTCTTGCGATTGGCCGGGTCCATACGCACCCGGCCAACCTCGCCGCCCTCGCCGATGTAAAGCCAGTCGCCGAGGAAGTCCATGCCGTGGGGGTTGTCCAGCCTGTCGATCAGCACGCGCCTGCCATCGGCCTTTCCGTCGCCGTTGCGGTCCTGCTCCAGCAACACCACCTCGCCCGACCTGGTGCGGCTGACCAGCAGGTCGCCGCCGGGGGTCAATGCCAGCATGCGGGCACCGGGCAGCCTGTCCGCGTAGACACTGACCCTGAAACCGGGGGGCAGCTGCAGCCCGGTGTGCGCCTGCGCGCTGGTTACCTCGCCGCCGGAATAACCGACGGCGGCGTTGAGGATCATCGGCAGGCTGCCCGGCCCGAGCGCGCCGGTGTAGCGCAACCAGGCGTAACCGGCGGCCGGCAACAGGCAGATCAGCAGGACCAGGACAATCAGTTTGCGCATAATTCTCAAGTTTGTAGCGGTGTGGGCGGGGGTGGCTTGCATGCACGGTATAAACGATCTAGATTTAAATTCGTAGTGGTTTTTTACCTTCACCTTCGGGCCGGCACTTCATAATGGAAACCTTACTGCGTGACTCCCGCGTACTACCGGTGGTCACAGCGCGGGATGTTGCGTCCTCCGTGCAGCTGGCGCAAGCCCTGCAGCGAGGCGGCATGCGCGCAATCGAGATAACGCTGCGCACGCCGGCGGCGCTGGATGCCATCGCCGCGGTGATGGAGCAGGTGCCGGAAATTACCGTCGCCGCCGGCACGGTGAATACGCCGGCGGATATCGAGCGTGTCGCCGCCGCCGGGGTGAAACTCGCCCTGAGCCCGGGCGCGACACCGGAACTGCTCGCCGCCGCCGCGGCTTCCGGGCTGGATTTCATCCCCGGGGTCGCCAGCGCCAGTGAGGTGATGGCGGCGCAGGCCCACGGTTTTTCCATCTGCAAACTGTTTCCGGCGGCGGTGCTGGGCGGTATCAGCATGCTGAAATCCCTTGCGGGACCGTTCCCGGAAGTGCGCTTCTGTCCCACCGGCGGGCTGAACCCGGAGAACTTTCGCGACTACCTGGCCCAGCCGAACGTGGTCTGCTGCGGTGGTTCGTGGATGGTGGCGCCGGCGCTGGTCGATGCCGGGCGCTGGGACGAGATCGAAACACTGGCCCGGGAGGCAATGCACTGACCCCCGGGCGTTAACGAGGAGGGGAACAATGAAGACGCAGCGGCCCATCAGGGTGGGCATCATGGGATTCGGCCAGACCGGCCGGCAGATCTACGAACTCGCCGCGCTCAGTGACGACGTCGAGATCGTCGCCATAGCCGATATCGGCAAGCCGCATATTCTTCACTACCTGCTGGGCTCGGAGGTCGAGACGCCCGAGAATTACAGCCTCGATGGCAACTTCCTGGTCAACCCGCGCTTCCGCTCGCGCCTTGTGGAAATCGACCGGCCGGCGGAAATGCCCTGGGACGTGTTCGGCGTCGACGCGGTGATCGACTCCACCGGCAAGTTCCGCGACAGCCAGTCCCTGCGCGACCACCTCGCCAGTGGCGCGCCCCGGGTGGTGCTGCGCACCCTGCCCGCCGACGAGATCGACCGCATCGTGATTCCCGGTCTCAACGAATCCACCGCGAGCGCGGCGGACCGCATGATTTCCGCCGGCTCCGCCACCACCGGCGCGCTGGCGCTGCTGCTGGACAGCCTGGCGGGACACTTCGAGATTGTCTGCGGCAGCATGACCACGGTGCACGCCTATACCTCGGACCAGGCCCTGCAGGATTACGCCGGCTCCGATTTCCGCCGCAGCCGCTCGGCAGCCAAGAACATCATCCCCAACAACCACGAGGCCAGCGACTGGATCGGCCACTTCCTGCCGCAGTTCGAGGGCAAGATCCTCACCTCGGCGCTCAACGTGCCGGTACAGGAGGGCTGCCTGATGGACGTCAACCTGGTGATGGCGGACAGCGGCGTCGATGCCGGGGCGGTGAACGAGGTCATGCGCAAGGCGGCGGCGGATCACCCGGGCATCATCGGCGTCGCCGAGGACCCCATCGTCTCCTCGGACGTCATCGGCAGCGCGCTCACCCTGCTGTTCGACCTCAAGGGCACGATCAAGGCGGGGCAGAACATCATCAAGACGCTGAGCTGGTACGAGACCCGCGGCCACGCCGCGCGGCTGCTCGACGTGGTGCGCCTCTACGATTCGCTGGATGGCCAGCGGGAGGTGGCGTAATGAAAGTCGGTATCAACGGTTTCGGCCGCATCGGCCGTTCGGTTTTCCGTATTCTCGAGAACGTGCCCGGGATCGACGTGGTCGCCATCAACGACCTGTTCGACTACGAGGCGCTGCGCTACCTGCTCAGCTACGACACGGTGATGGGCCCCTTCCGCAAGTCGCTGAAGCTGGAGGACGATTACTTCGTCACCGACAAGAGCCGCGCCAAACTGATCAGCGTGCGCAACCCGGCGGAGCTGCCCTGGGCGGAGCTCGGCGTCGACGTGGTGGTGGAATCCACCGGCGTGTTCCGCAAGCGCGAGCAACTGCAGCAGCACATCGATGCAGGCGCGCAGCGGGTGGTGCTCACCGTGCCCTCCAAGGACCCGGTGGATTACACCGTGGTGCTGGGGGTGAACGACGACGGCCTCACGCCGGAGCACCGCATCATCTCCAACGCCAGCTGCACCACCAATTGCCTGGCGCCCATGGCCTGGGTGCTCGATGACGCCTTCGGCATCGAGGAGGGCGTGATCAACACGGTGCACGCCTACACCAACGACCAGCGCCTGGCGGACGTGCCGCACTCTGACTGGCGGCGCAGCCGGGCGGCGGCGGAGAACATCATTCCCACCTCCACCGGCGCGGCCAAGGCGGTGGGCGAAGTGCTGCCCCAGCTCAACGGCAAGCTGCACGGCATCGCCGCGCGGGTGCCGGTGCCGGACGGCTCGGTGGTCGACCTGTTCGTCAAACTGTCGAAGTCGGTGACGGTGGCGGAAGTGAACGCGGCGGTGAAGGCCGCCTCCGAATCGGATCGCCTGAAGGGCATACTGCAGTACAGCGAGAGCCCGATTGTGTCCTCGGATATCATCGGCAACAAGCACTCTTCCATCTACGACTCAGGATTCAGCGGCGTCACCTGCGAGCGTTACCTGCGGGTGCTCAACTGGTACGACAACGAGTGGGGTTACTCCTCGCGCGTCTGTGACCTGCTGGGGAGGATCAGCAACTGGTGAATGTTCCCGCCGAACCCGACTACAGCAGCCTGCGCAGCAATGTCAGCGCACTGGGGCGCATCCTCGGCGACACCGTCGCCGCCGCCGAGGGCGAGGATGTCTTCGCCCTGGTCGAGCGCATCCGCGGCCTTTCCAAGGGCGCGCGCGACGGCTCCGGCGAAGACCGCGCCGCGCTGCTGGAACAGTTGCGTTCGCTGGAGACCGGCCAGTTGGTGCCGGTGGCGCGCGCCTTTGCCCAGTTCCTCAACCTCGCCAATATCGCCGACCAGCGCCACATGGTGTCGCGGGAGATGGACGAACTGCTCTCGGCCTCGCTCAACCTCGGCAACTGCCTGCGGGAGTTGCGTGAGGAGGGCGTGTCCTGCGAGTCGATCAAGTCGACCATCGACGAGCTGCGCATGGAACTGGTGCTCACCGCCCACCCCACCGAGATCACCCGCCGCACGCTGATCCACAAGCACAGCGAGATCGGCCGCTGCCTGGGCCAGCTGGAACTGTCCGGCCTCACCCCGCGCGAACAGGATCACCTGCAGGAGCGGCTGTGCGAACTGGTGGCGCAAATCTGGTACGGCGATGACTTCCGCGCCGAGCGGCCAACCCCGGTGGACGAGGCCAAGTGGGGCTTCGCCGTGGTGGAGGAATCCCTGTGGCGGGCGGTACCGGAATTCATGCGTCGGCTGGACGGCGCCCTGCGCGAGCACTGCGACCAGCGCCTGCCGCTGGACGCCGCGCCGGTCAGCTTCGCCTCCTGGATGGGCGGCGACCGCGACGGCAACCCCAACGTCACCGCCGTGGTGACCCGCGAGGTGCTGCTGCTGGCGCGCTGGCAGGCGGCGGACCTGTACCTGGGCGATATCACCCAGTTGCTGGAAGAGCTGTCGGTCACCCGGGCCAGCCCGGCCCTGGTCGAACTGTCCGGCGGCGCCCACGAGCCCTACCGCGCCATCCTGCGCGAACTGCGCGAGCTGCTGCGGCGCACGCTGGCCGCCCTGGAAGCGCGACTCGACGGCGAGGCGGTGCCCGAGGGCGAGATCCTCGAACGCGAGGAACAGCTCTGGGAGCCGTTGCACGCCTGCTACCAGTCGCTGGTCGATTGCGGCATGGAGATCATCGCCGAGGGCACGCTGCTGGACGTGTTGCGCCGGGTGCGCTGTTTCGGCGTACACCTGGTGCGCCACGACATCCGCCAGGACAGCGCCCGCCACACCGAGGCCATCGCCGAGGTCACCCGCTACCTGGGCCTGGGCGACTACGCCAGCTGGGACGAGGACACCCGGCGCGCCTTCCTGCTGCAGGAACTGGCCAGCCGGCGGCCGCTGCTGCCGCGCCAGTGGACACCCTCGCCGGATGTGCAGGAGGTGTTGGATACCTGTGCCGTCGTCGCCGAGCAACCGCGGCAGGCGCTGAGCGCCTACGTGATCTCCATGGCGCAGCAGCCCTCTGACGTGCTCGCGGTCTACCTGTTGCTGAAAGAGTGCGGGGTGCCGTACCACCTGCCGGTATCGCCGCTGTTCGAAACCCTGGACGACCTGTCGCGTGCGCGGGCCGTGGTAGCGGAGCTGCTGCAAAGCCAGTGGTATCGCGGCCAGATCGGCGGCGAGCTGATGGTGATGATCGGCTATTCGGACTCGGCCAAGGACGCCGGCGTGCTGGCCGCCTCCTGGGCACAGTACCGCGCGCAGGAGGAACTGCTGGACCTGTGCGCCAGACACGATGTGGAGCTCACGCTGTTCCACGGCCGCGGCGGCACCATCGGCCGCGGCGGCGCCCCGGCGCGCGAGGCGCTGCTCTCGCAGCCGCCGGGCTCGCTGAAAACCGGCCTGCGGGTCACCGAGCAGGGCGAAATGATCCGCACCAAGCTGGGCTGGACCTCGCTGGCGGTAAAGACCCTCGCTTTGTACACGGTCGCCATCTGCCGCGCCAACCTGGCGACGCCGCCGGCGCCGAAGGAAGACTGGCGGGCGATGATGGAGTCGCTGTCGGAAGTGTCCTGCGCCGCCTACCGCAAGGTGGTGCGCGAAGAGCCGGACTTCGTGCCGTATTTCCGCGACGCCACGCCGGAGCAGGAACTGGCGAAGTTACCCCTGGGCTCGCGCCCGGCGCGGCGCAAGAAGGGCGGCGGCATCGAGAGCCTGCGCGCGATTCCCTGGATTTTCGCCTGGTCGCAGAACCGCCTGATGCTGCCGGCCTGGCTCGGCGCCGGCGAGGCGCTGGCGGCGGCGGTGCGCGAGGGCAAGGCGGACCTGCTGCGCGAGATGGCGGCCCAGTGGCCGTTCTTCGAGGTGCGCCTGTCGATGCTGGAGATGGTCTTCGCCAAGACCGATGTCGGCCTGTCGGCCTATTACGACGAGTTGCTGGTGCCGCAGGGGACACGGCCTATCGGCGATGCGCTGCGCCAGCAACTGGCCCGGGACATCGACACTGTGCTCGGTATCCACGGCAGCGAGAGCCTGCTGCAGGACCAGCCCTGGACCGCGGAATCCATCCACCTGCGCAACATCTACACCGACCCCCTCAACTACCTGCAGGCGGAGCTGCTCAAACGCCACCGCGCCGATCCGGAGGGTGAGCCCGAGCCCGAGGTGGAGCGCGCCATCATGGTCACCATCGCCGGGATCGCGGCCGGGATGCGCAATACCGGCTAGCGTCGTTCGCCCCCGAAGGAGCCTGCTACGCAGGCGATCGCCCCTGTAGGAGCCTGCTACGCAGGCGATCCCCTCGGTCCGCGTTCGGGCGTAGCAGGCTCCTACGGCTTGACGGCTGCCGGATCGGTGCCAGACTACTTGCACCTTTCCCCGGCCCGCCGTGGCTGCTTTCCAGCGAGGAACCAACAATGCAGAAACTCTTGAAAACTACCCTGGCGATGTTGTTTTGCGCGGTATTCGCGCAGGGCGCCCTGGCGGAGGACGACTCCTATGCCAACGCGTTGAAGGCGTTCAAGGAAGCCGGTGAGAGCGGGCAGTATTTCAACTCCGCGTATGGTTACGCGCTGTTCCCCACCATCGGCAAGGGCGGTATCGGCGTCGGCGGTGCCCACGGCAAGGGCAAGGTCTATGTGGGCGGCAAGCAGGTCGGCACCAGCAGCATGACCCAGGTGACCGTGGGCTTCCAGCTTGGCGGCCAGGCGTTCAGCCAGATCATCTTCTTCCAGGACCAGCGCGCGTTCGAGGAATTCACCTCGGGCAACTTCGAATTCAGCGCCCAGGCCACGGCGGTGGCGATCACCGCAGGCGTGTCGGCTGAGGCCAATACCGGCGGTGGCACTTCCGCTGGTGCCAGCGGCGGCCAGAACAATGCCAACACGGTATCCGGCGGCTATCGCAAGGGCATGGCCATCTTCACCATCGCCAAGGGCGGCCTGATGTACGAGGCGGCCCTCGGCGGACAGAAATTCAGCTACACCCCGCTGTAATTCAGTAACTGCCCGGTCGCACGCCGCTCGCGGCCAGCGACCGGGCGCTCTCCAGCGCCTCCGGCGCGACCTCTCCCAGTACGATCACGTGCCAGGCCTGTGGGCCGTGCGCACCGTAGACCAGCTTGGCCTCGATATCCCCTGTGCTGGAAGGCCCGGCGATAAAGGTAATCCCGCGCGGGCGCTTGCCGCGGCGCAGTTCCTGCCGCTGCCAGAAGGATTCCAGGTCCGGCAACACGCAGTCCCTGTCCAGCAGCACGATGTGGTGGGTCGGCAGCAGGTGGTTGGCCGAGGGATTGTGCTTGCCGGTCATGACCACCGTCGCGCCGGTTTCCGCGATGCCCCAGGGGGCGTAGCTCAGCGCCGCCTTTTCGCCGGGTTCCAGCTCCCCGAAGCGCGGCAGCACGCCGCCCTCGCGCCAGGGCAGGGCGGCGAGCTTCGGGTCGTTGCCGGCGACCAGCCGGTTGTTGCGCAAGTGATGCTGCAGGTAGCGGCCGATAGCCGTCACCGCGGACTTGCGGTCCCGCGCCAGGTCCACGGTGCCGTGGTTGCGCAGCACGTTGGCCATGAAGGCGACCAGGATATCGGCGTGGGGCAGGGGAGCAGCGGGAGCGGCGCCCAGGGACGCCAGCTGCTGCCCGACGGCGTCGGCGTCGAGGCCACAGCCGAGGCCGCGGATGCGGGCGAGGATACGGCGGCGGCTCTCACTGCTCATCGGCACGCTCCCGGTCTCGCGCTCTCTCCCGCTCTCGCTTCCGCAATTCGGCGCGGTACTGCTGCATGAAGGTACCGCGCTGCGGCGCCGGGAAATCGCGCTCGCCGGTCCAGCCGCCTGCGAAGGGCAGGCGGCGGAAGCTGCCGCGGCGCCGGCCCAGCAGGTTCAGCAGTGAAATGGCTCGGGCGGTGAGCCACTGGTACAGGGCCGGCTGGCGCAACAGCCAGGCGTGCAGGCGCAGGCCGCGCCGCCATCGCGCCGGCGCAATGCCCTGCAGGCTCTCGTCGTGGCGCAAATCGCGCAGCAGCCCCGGCAGCGGAATCGCGGCGGGGCAGACCTCCTCGCAGCGCCCGCAGCCGGTGCAGGCGTTGGGCAGCTCGGCGTGTGCCTCCAGCGATTCCAGCAGCGGCGCCAGCACCGAGCCCATCGGCCCCGGGTAGACCGAGCCGTAGGCGTGACCGCCGGCGGCGGCGAAGATCGGGCAGTGGTTGAGGCAGGCGCCGCAGCGGATGCACTGCAGCATGTCGCGGTAATCGCTGCCGAGGATGTCGCTGCGGCGGTTGTCCAGCAGCACCAGGTGGGTTTCCAGCGGGCCGTCCGCGTCCACCTCCCGGCGCGGGCCGGCGTAGAAACTGGTATAGCAGGTCTGCGCCTGGCCGGTGGCAGAGCGCACCAGCAGGCGTTGCAGTGCCGCGGCGTCCGTCGCCCGCGGCAGCAGGCGGTCCAGCGTGGTGCAGACGATCAGCACCTTGGGCAGGCTGGCGCAGAGGTCGCCGTTGCCCTCGTTGGTCACCAGCATGGAGTAGCCGTTTTCGGCGATGAGGGCGTTGGCGCCGATGATGCCGATCTCCGCCTGCAGGAAGTGCTCACGCATGATGCGCCGCGCCTCGGCCACGAGGTCCTCCGCGCTCTCCAGCTTGCGCTCGCCGAGCTTGTGCGCCTTCAGGAACAGCTCGCGAATCTGCGCGATCGACTTGTGCCGCGCCGGGCCGACAATGTGCGCCGGCTTCTCGCCGGCCAGTTGCACGATGTACTCGCCGAGATCGGTCTCCACCACCTGCAGGCCCTCGCGCTCCAGGCTGGCGGTGAGCTCGGTTTCCTCGGTCACCATGGACTTGCCCTTGGCGACGCGGCGCACGCCGTGTTCGCGGCAGATATCCAGCACGATGCCGTTGAGGTCCCGGGCGGTTTCGGCGTAGTGCACCCGGGTACCGTTGTGGGTGGCCTCCAGTTCGAAGCGCGGCAGGTAGTGGTCGAGGTTGTCCAGGGTGTGCTGGCGCACGCGTTTCAGGTGCTGGCGCAGCGCCTCGAACTCGCCGAATTCGTCCACCGCCCGCTGGCGCAACTGGGGCGTGACCCGCGCCAGCATGTCGCGCTGGGCGACGCCGGCGGGGTCGGCCAGCGCGGTGGCCGCCGCGTCGGTGAACGGGTGTGTCGCTGCGTCCGCCGGGTTCATTCGGCCTCGCCTATGGACGGGGTGTCGAGGTCGCCGTCGAGCAGTTCGGCGACGTGGCGGAACTCCAGGTCGACGCCCAGGCGCCGCGCCCGGCCCGCCAGGTGCAGCAGGCAGCCGAGGTCGCCGCCGGTGAGCATGGTCGCGCCGCTGTCGCAGGCGTTGCGCAACTTGTCGTCGGCCATCTTTGCGGAAATGGCCGGCATCTTGGCGCAGAAGGTGCCGCCGAATCCGCAGCACACCTCGGTCTGTTCCATCTCGGCGACCTGCACGCCGCGCAGGCGCTGCAGCAGCTCGCGCGGCTGTTCGCGTACATTCATCTCGCGCAGGCCGGCGCAGCTGTCGTGGTAGGTGATCGCGGGCAGTGGGCGGGTGGCCCGCGGCAGGCGGTCGAGCCTGACCATCTCGCTGAGGAAGCTGGTCAGCTCCCAGGTCTTTGCCGCCAGCTCCCGGGCGCGTTCGCGCCACTGGCCCTCGAGCAGCGCCGGGTAGTGCTCGCAGAGCATCCCGGCGCAGGAACCCGATGGCACCACCACGTACTCGGCGTCCTGGAAAATTTCGATGGTGTGTTTTGCGACCTCGACGGCGGCCTCGTATTCGCCGCTGTTGTAGGCGGGCTGGCCGCAGCAGGTCTGCGCCTGCGGCACGTGCACGATACAGCCGGCGCGCTCCAGCAGTCGCAGGCTGGCGAAGGCAACGGAGGGGCGCAGCAGGTCCGCCAGGCAGGTCACGAACAGGGAAACGCGCGGTGCGCTGGGGTCATTCATGCTTGCAGGGGTCCGTGGCTCCACCGCGCCAGTATATCGGATTCGGCGCCGGGCTGTCCCCGCTACCAGGGCAGATGGCCCACCGCCAGCAGCAGTAGTGCGAACAGCAGCGCGGCGACAACCGCCAGTGCCGCGCGCGCCAGCGGGTGGCCGCTTTCGCGCAGGCGAACCGCCACTTCCGCGCGGTCCGCCCGGGTGCAACCGGACAGGGAGGGCTCCAGGTACTTCATGGTGGTCGCAGGGTCCAGCGCGGGCAGCGCCCGGCTGCCGAGGAAGACGATGACGTCGTCGATGAACAGGAAGGGCCCGCGGCGGTGCAGCGCGCGGCCGCTGGCGCGGTGGTAGGTCTCGCGGTGGTCTACCAGCACGACACTTTTGCCCAGCAGGCCGACATGGTCGGGCGCACTGCGTTTCAGCAGCCACAGGGCGAAAGCCGGGCCGGACAGTGCGATGAGCAGTGCCAGTAGCTGAATTCCGCTCGCGCCCAGGCCCAGGGCGATGGCACATACGCCACCGGCGAACAGCGCGTAACTGACGGTGGTGCGCCGCAGTTGCGCGCCGCGCTCCAGGTCGTTGGTCAGCCACTCGATGCGCTCCATCTCCGCATCCAGCGGCTCCGCGCCGTGGGCCGTGTGCTTGCGGTAGACGCGCCGGCGCAGGTAGTTCACGCCGGCCCTGGCGAAGCCCACCAGGGCTGCGACCAGGGCGACCAGCAGCGCGGCGTACCAGCCGAGGTCGAACCAGCGCCGGGCCTGGCCGCGGGCGTCGATCAGCTTTTCCAGCCGCGGCGAGGTGAAGTCCGCCTCAGGCTCGCCCGCTGCGTTGAAGCGCAGCAGCTTGCGTGACTGGTCGCTGGCCAGCAGCATCTTCCGGCCCCAGGGCACCAGCCGGGCGCGCGCCGGGAAATCGCCGCGCGGTACCTGGCGCAGGTAATTCCAGCGATTGTCGAACATGTAGGTGCCCGCGCTGCCACTGCGCGGGCTGTAGAGTGTCACCCACCAGTCGTCGCCCAGCCGCTGGAAATCCCAGACGCGGTTCTGGCGCAGCGCGACGGCGGGCGGCGGCAGCAACAGGATCTCGTCGAGCTGCTGCCCGAAGGACTTGTCCTCGATACGGAATACGCTGATGCCCGGGCCTTCCGCACTGTTCATCAGCAGCAATCCCACATCCAGTCGCAGCACCGGGTGTTCGGGAAGCGCGTGGGTGGACTGGCCCTTGCGGATACCGTGGCGGTCCAGCAGTAGCAGGCCCGGCAGGTCGGGATCCACCAGCATCATGTCGCCGCTGATCTCGTGCTCGACCACCGCCGGTGTCGCCATGCCGGAGAAGTCACCGGCCAGTGCCCGGCACTGTTTTGTCGCCAGGTCGCAGCGCCAGAGTTGCCGCTTTGCGCTGGCCGGGTGTTCGGCCCGCGCGCTCAGCAACAGCGCGCCGTCGGCGAGGAAGAACATAGGCGCTGCCGGATCGGCGATGTCCAGTTCGGAGACCTTGAGGCTGCCCTGCGGTACGCCGGCGCGATCGTGCAGCAGCAGGCGCCCGTCTGCGGCGAGAACCAGGGCGCCGTTGCTCGCCGCCGCCACCGCGGCGGGGCCGGCCAGCGGCGCTGCCGGCTGGCGGGCCAGGAAACTGCCGGCGAGGATCAGCAGCAGGGCCAGCGCAGCGCAACCCAGGGTCAGTCCCCGGCGCATCTGCTCGCGCCCCAGGTCGGCGCGATTGCGCACCTCGGCCGTATTGCGAAACGCCTTGAGGCGGTAGGGGTTGGGCGCGCCGGAGCGCCGAGCCAGGCCCTGGCCCTCTGCGATCGGTCGCCTGGTGGGCAATTGCAGCCGGGAGCGTACCCGCGCGCGACGGCCGGGTGCCGCTGTGACCGCTGGGCGGGGGGTGATCGCCGGCGAAGCCGTTGCTGCCGGGCTTTCGGCGGCCGGTGCCCGGGGTGGTTCGGCGTCCGCTCGCGCGCGCTCATTTGCAGCATCCGCCGCCTGCGCCTGCGCCTCGGCTTCGGCGGCGCGCTGCTGCAGGCGTTTTTCCAGTTGTTTCTTGCGCCGCTCGGCGGCGGCCTGTTTGCGCTTTTGCTTGCGCTGTGCCGCGGCCTGCTTGCGGGAGGTGCCGGCGTTTTTCGATTTGCGCGCTTTTTCGGGGGGCGCTGCCGGTGTGCTCGCGGGTTCTTCCTGGACGGGCGCGGGCTCTTCCACGTCGATCTTGACCAGGACGGCCTCCAGGCCGACCTTGCGCATCTTCGCGTAGTATTCGCCGCCTTCCCGGCGATCCAGGTTTTCCCGGAGAACGAAGGTTTCTCCCGAGAAATAGTGCTCCAGGCGCGCGGGGCTGTGCACCTCGAACATTTCGGCGAAACGCGCCCGCGCACGCGCGCGATCGCGTCCGGGCATTATCTTGCCGGAGAACTCCAGGTTGAAGCGGTTCTCCCGCAACACGGCCCCCTGTTTATTGTCGTTTTATATGGCTTGCATGTTCTGCGATCGCGGCTTTTTTGCCAAGCGGGAACTGCGTTTTCCTGCACTCAATACGCCGCGATCAGTGAACGCCGTGCATCAGTCGCTTGAGTACCGGTGACAACAGCAGTAGCGCCAGCCCCACGCCCAGTCCTGTGTACAGCAGGCTGGTGAACAAATCCGTGTAACTGGCCAGGGCGGCGCCGATATCGGCGACGGTACCATCTACGGTGTGCACCGCCGCCAGCTTGGCCAGTTGCGCCGCCACGAACTCCGAATAAGCCGTGGCAAGAAACCAGGAGCCCATCATCACGCCGACCACGCCGGGCACCGACAGGCGCGTCACGGCGGACAGGCCCACCGGCGACAGGCACAACTCGCCGGTGGTGTGCAGCAGGTAGGCCAGCACCATCCAGTAACCGGATACCAGCCCGAGTTCGTTGGTGTGGTTGGCGCCGTAAACCAGCGCGCCGAAACCCAGGCCCGCCTGCGCGATGCCCAGCGCGAACTTCACCGGTGTGCGCGGTTCCAGCCCGCGCCGGCCCAGGCTGGTCCACAGCCAGGCGAATACCGGCGCGAACAGGAATATGAACATGGAGTTGAGCGAGCCGTACTGCGCGGCGGTCAGGTCAAGGCCGAAGATGCGGCGGTCCATCACGCGGTCGGCATAGAGCGTCATGGAGCCGGAGGCCTGCTCGAACAGCGCCCAGAACACCACCGACGACATGGTGAGGACGACCAGCGCAATCATGCGCCCGCGCTGCACCGCGTCGCAGCGCGTGACGATGTACCAGGCGATACCGAGAAGAACCAGTACAGAGAGCAGGTGCAGCAGGTGGCCCACGGCGCCGTGGAATTGCAGCATCTGCCAGGCGACGGCGATGGCCAGCAGCCCGCCGAGGTAGATGGCAGTTTCGACGCTGATGCCCAGCGGGGTCCGGCTGCGCAGGCGTTCCGGGTCGGCGGGCTCGGCGTGCCCCTGCAGGTACTTCTGCCCGCGGATGAAGGTGATCAGGCCGATCAGCATACCGATGCCGGCCGCGCCAAAACCCCAGGACCAGCCCAGCGTCTCGCCGAGGTAGCCGCACAGCAGGGTGGCGACGAAGGCGCCGATGTTGATACCCATGTAGAAGATGGTAAAGCCGGCGTCGCGGCGCGGGTCGTCCTCGCTGTAGAGCCGGCCGACGATGGTGGAGATATTGGGCTTGAGGAAGCCGACGCCGATCACGATCAGCGCCAGGGAAAAATAGAACACCTGCAGGGCGGACTCGTCGCGCAGGACCTCGCCGCCCACGACCCGCGCCTTTTCGCCTTCCACCGCCATGCCCAGGTGCCCCAGCACCAGCAGGATGCCGCCGAAGAGCACCGCCTTGCGCATCCCCAGGTAGCGATCGGCCAGCAGGCCGCCAATGACGGGCATGGCGTAGACCAGGCCCGCGTAGCCGCCCAGCACCTCCAGGCCATTGGCGTCGGTGAACAGGTGGTACTTGGTGAGGTACAACAACAGCAGGTATTTCATCCCGTAGAAGGAGAAGCGCTCCCACATCTCGGTGGCGAAGCAGATGAACAGTCCCCGGGGGTGGCCAAAAAATGCACTGTCACTGGTCGGGGTCGCTGTTGTCATGGGCAGGGGGTTCCTCGGGCTGGGGGGTATGTCGGCAGGTTCAGGTAGGGATCATATAACGATGGCCGCCGTCGGCGGTAGGCGCGGTAGCGTTGGCGCCGGGGGCCATCCTTCTGGCGCGCCGGGCAATCCCCGCTGGCGCCGGGTTCGGGTGCAATAGCTGTACACGTTTGGCAACAGCACAGCCGGAGTTCGCAATGGACAACCTGAACCGACTACTGGACCTGTTTTTCAGTACTCCCGATTCCCAGGATATCGACAGGGCCTGGACCCAGGTCGCCGACTACGCGCAGTTTCTCAACGAATCTGCGCCCTGGCCGGGGCATGTCACCGACGCCAGTGTTTTGCCGCATCCCAAGGCCGAGTTGAAGCTCGCGCTGCTGCTGTGCCTAGGCAATACCGACGACGAGATGATGCGCGAGCACCTGGAGGCCGGCTACCTGATGCTCTCGGCGTTCCAGGACGGTGTTGGCGGGGAGCCTGCCGGCGAGCGCTTCGACAACCTCGACCTGGAAGTCAGCCCGGAGCAGATCGCGGCCACGCTGGAGCGAAAGTACCTGCAGGCAGCGCCCTGGCGGCGTCGCGCCGCCGAGGAAATGGAGCGCCTGCAGAAGGAACTCGAGCAGTTGCACCGTGCGGTGCTGGATGTAGCCTCCGCGTTTTGACAGCACGCCTGTAGGAGCCCGTTACACGGGCGATCGCGGTACGATCAATCGCGCGCAGAGCGCGCTCCCACCATGGCGCTAATCCTGCGCCTGATTTATGCTTAGCCCAAGGCACATCAGGCGACGCGGGGCTCCCGCGCGGAGCGTATGCAGCAGGATCTCCTCTCCCAGGGTATCGAGCTTCTGGTTTACGGCATGGGTACCGTGGTGGTTTTCCTCTCCCTGCTGGTATTCGCCACCAGCGCCATGTCGACTATCATCGAGCGGTACTTTCCCGAAGCACCGGCACCGGCGGCAAAGCCCGCCAGGGCGCCCGTGCGCACGCCCGAGGACGACACCGAACTGGTGGCAGTGATCGCGACCGCGATCCGTCGACACCGTGCCCGGCACCCGCGCGACTGACCGGGTGCGCGCCTTGAATTCAGCTGGAGGGCACCGCAATGAGTGACAACACACGGCCACTGGGCATTACCGATGTGGTCCTGCGCGACGCCTCGCAGTCGCTGCTCGCCACCCGCGTGCGGCTGGAGGACATGCTGCCGATCGCCGCCAAACTCGACGATGTCGGCTTCTGGTCGCTGGAATCCTGGGGCGGCGCCACCTTCGACGCCTGCATCCGCTACCTCGGCGAGGATCCCTGGGAGCGCATCCGCGAGCTGAAGAAGGCGATGCCGAAAACCCCGCAGCAGATGCTGTTCCGCGGCCAGAACATCCTCGGCTACCGCCACTATGCCGACGACGTGGTGGACAAGTTCGTCGAGCGCGCCGCCGCCAACGGCGTCGACGTGTTCCGCGTGTTCGACGCGATGAACGACATGCGCAACATCGAGGTCGCGCTCAGGGCGGTGAAGCGTGTAGGCAAGCACGCCCAGGGCACCATCTCCTACACCCTCAGCCCGGTGCACAATATCGAGACCTGGGTGGAGCAGGGCAAGCGCATCGAGGACATGGGCGCCGACTCCATCGCCATCAAGGACATGGCGGGCCTGTTGCATCCCTACGACGGCTACGAGCTGGTCAGGCGGCTCAAGGCCGCCTGCGACATTCCCATCCACATGCAGTGCCACGCGACCACCGGGCTTTCCACCTCCACCATCCTGAAGTGCGTGGAGGCGGGCATCGACAACGTCGACACCTCCATCTCCTCCATGTCCATGACCTACGGCCACTCGCCCACGGAAACCGTGGTGGCCATGCTCAAGGGCACCGACCGAGACACCGGCCTGGACATCATCAAGCTGGAAGAGATCGCCGCGTACTTCCGCGAGGTGCGCAAGAAGTACGCGAAATTCGAGGGCTCCCTGCGCGGGGTGGACTCGCGCATCCTGGTCGCCCAGGTGCCCGGCGGTATGCTCACCAACATGGAGAGCCAGCTGAAGGAGCAGGGCGCCGCCACCCGGCTGGACGAGGTGCTGGAGGAAATCCCGCGGGTGCGCGAGGACCTCGGCTTCATCCCGCTGGTGACACCGACCTCGCAGATCGTTGGCACCCAGGCGGTGATCAACGTGCTCACCGGCGAGCGCTACAAATCGATATCGAAAGAAACGGCTGGCGTACTCAAGGGCGAGTACGGCGCCACCCCGGCGCCGGTCAACCCCGAGTTGCAGGCGCGGGTGCTGGCGGGGGAGGCGGCGATCAGCTGCCGCCCGGCGGACCTGATCGAGCCGGAACTGGACAGCCTGGTGGATGAGTTGCGCACGCTGGCCGCGGAGAAGAAGATCAATCTGGCCGGCGGCGAGCGCGAGATCGATGACGTGCTCACCTATGCGCTGTTCCCGCAGATCGGCCTGAAATTCCTGGAAAACCGCGGCAATCCGGATGCCTTCGAGCCGGCGCCGGGTTCCGAACCCGCGGCCGCTGCACCCGTTGCGGCGGCGCCGAAGCCGGCTGTGGCCGGCGGCGCGGAAGTCTACACCGTCAAGGTCAACGGCAAGTCCTACACGGTCGAGGTGGCCGAGGGCGGCGAGGTCTCCAGTGTCAGCGAGGCGCCTGCACCCGCCGCCGCGCCGGCCGCCGCCGCAGCTCCGATGGCCGAGGGACAGCCGCTGCCCGCACCGCTGGCCGGCAATATCTTCAAGGTGCTGGTGTCTCCCGGCGACAGTGTCAGTTCGGGCGACGTGGTGGTCATCCTCGAGGCCATGAAAATGGAGACCGAGGTGCGCGCCAGTCGCGGCGGCACGGTCAGCGCGGTCAACGTGAAGGCCGGCGACACGGTCTCCGTCGGCGATGCGCTGATCGAGATCGCCTAGGGTCGCCGCCATCGATGGATAATCTCTGGCTGTTGTGGGAATCCTCCGGGCTGGTGCAGATGCGCCCCGGCCAGGGCCTGATGATCCTCGTCGGGCTGCTGCTGTTATACCTGGCGATTCGCAAGGGCTTCGAACCGCTGCTGCTGGTGCCGATAGGCTTCGGCGGCGTGCTCGCCAACATTCCCGGTGCCGGCATGGCCTACTCCGCGGTGGAGAGCGCGGTGCGCGCGGCGGACCCGGCGCTGCTGGCGTCCTTCGCGCACCTGCTGGATGTGCCCGTGGACGCGGGCGCCAAGGCGATCATGGCGGCCTACGAGAACAGCAATGCAGCGGTACACCTGGCGGCGAAACAGCTGGCGGTGGACGCGGGCTTCAGCAACGGCATGCTGTACAACTTCTACACGGTGGCGATCGCCAGTGGCGCGGCGCCGCTGATCATCTTCATGGGCGTCGGCGCCATGACCGACTTCGGCCCGCTGCTGGGCAACCCGAAGACCCTGTTCCTGGGCGCGGCCGCGCAGTTCGGCATCTTCGCCACGGTGCTCGGCGCGGTGTTCCTGACCAATATCGGCGCGATGGACTTTTCCATCGCCGACGCGGCGGCCATCGGCATTATCGGCGGCGCGGACGGCCCCACCGCGATCTACGTCTCCAGCATGCTGGCGCCGGACCTGCTGGGCGCGATTGCCGTCGCTGCCTATTCCTACATGGCGCTGGTGCCGATGATCCAGCCGCCGATCATGCGCCTGCTCACCACCGAGGAGGAGCGGCGTATCGAGATGGTGCAGCTGCGCCACGTCTCGCGCCGCGAGAAAATCATCTTCCCGCTGGTGCTGCTGATCCTCGTCGCGCTGCTGCTGCCGGCGGCGGCGCCGCTGCTGGGCATGTTCTGCTTCGGCAACCTGATGAAGGAGTGCGGCGTCGTGGAGCGGCTCTCGTTTACGGCGCAGAATGCGCTGATCAACATCACCACGATCTTCCTCGGCCTGTCGGTCGGCTCCAAGCTGGTGGCGGACAAGTTCCTCGACATCAATACGCTGGGCATCCTTGGCCTGGGCATTGTCGCCTTCGGCATCGGCACCGCCTGCGGCGTGCTGATCGCCAAGCTGATGAACCGCATGGGAGGCACCCCGGTGAACCCGCTGATCGGCTCCGCCGGCGTCTCTGCCGTGCCGATGGCGGCGCGGGTGAGCAACAAGCTGGGGCTGGAAGCCGACCCGCACAACTTCCTGCTGATGCACGCCATGGGCCCGAACGTGGCAGGTGTGATAGGCTCCGCCGTCGCCGCCGGCGTGATGATCAGCCTGGTCTCCCACTGACTGTCGACCACTGGCCCCGAACCACTCCCGATATCTGGAATCCCCATTGAAAGCCTTTGAAACCACGGTAAAACCGCGCTTTTACGAAACCGACGGCCTCGGCCATATCAGCAACACCGTGATCCCCGCCTGGTTTGAAATCGGGCGCACGGAATTCCTGCAATCCCTGGCCGGCGGTCCCGGCCGGCAGCGCGCCTGGCTGACCGCCTCGGTGCAGATCGATTACGTGGCGGAGACCTTCTACGGCAGCGACGTGACCGTGCGCATCACCAGCGCCAGGGTTGGCAATACCTCGATTACCCTGTATTGCGAGATGGAGCAGGACGGCCGGGTCACCGTGCGCGGCAGCGCGGTGCTGGTGCACATGTCCGAAGACGGCACTGCGAAGGAGCGCGTTCCCGACAAGGTCCGCGAACTGCTGGAAACCCCGTAGGAGCCCGCTACCCAGGCGACCCGGTTTTGTAGGAGCCTGCTACGCAGGCGATCCGGATTTGCAGGAGCCTGCTACCCAGGCGATCCGGATTTGTAGGAGCCTGCTACGCAGGCGATCCGGATTTGTAGGAGCCTGCTACCCAGGCGATCCGGATTTGTAGGAGCCTGCTACGCAGGCGATCGCCTGCGTAGCAGGCTCCTACAGGGGCGATTTGCCGAGTGCGCGCTGGTAGGCGGCGATAGTGGCGGCGAGGCCCATGTGGATCGCATCCACTGTCAGTGCGTGGCCGATGGAGACTTCCAGCAGGCCGGGGATGCCGGCGGCGAAGCGCGGCAGGTTGTGCAGGTCCAGGTCGTGGCCGGCGTTCACACCCAGTCCTACCTCGGCGGCCACTTCCGCCGCTTCCCGAAACTGCGCGAACACCGCCTCCAGGTTATCCCCGGATTTGAACGCCGCCGCGTAGGACTCGGTGTACAGTTCGATCCGCTCGGTGCCGGTCTGCGCCGCCAGCCGGATCTGCTCCGGGTCCGGGTCCATGAACAGGCTGGTGCGGATGCCCAGGGACTGCAACTCCTCGACCAGCGGCGCGACTTTATCGCCGTCGCGCTTCAGGTCGAAGCCGTGATCCGAGGTGAGCTGGCCGTCGGTGTCCGGCACCAGGGTGCACTGGGCGGGTTTGATCGCGCGCACCAGTTCCATGAAGCCCGGGTAATCGCCCACGCCCTCGCGCCCGCTCTTGCGCGGCCCGCTCATCGGGTTGCCCTCGATGTTGAATTCCACCGTGAGCATGGCAGCCAGTTCGAAGCAGTCCTGCGCGCGGATATGCCGTTGGTCCGGCCGCGGGTGCACGGTGATGCCGTCGGCGCCCGCGTCGATGCACATCTGCGCGTGTTCCGGAATGTCCGGGTTGGTGGTGTCCCGGGAGTTGCGGATCAGCGCGATCTTGTTGAGGTTGACGGAGAGGGCGATCACTGGCGGGTGACGTCGAGGATTGTGATCGGTTCTACCGGGACATCTTCGAGCTTGCCCACCGAGTGGGTGGGTGCGGTGGTGATGTAATCGACCACCTTCATGCCGTCGATCACCTCGCCGAATACGGTGTAACCGTCGCGGCCGGGCGACCAGTCCAGGTACAGGTTGTTGCGCACGTTGATAAAGAACTGCGCAGAGGCCGAGTCCGGGTCGTTCAGGCGCGCCATGGCGACGGTTCCGCGCACATTGTGCAGGCGGTTGCGGGATTCGTTGGGGATGGTGTCGCCCGCCTCCTTCTGTTCCAGGTCTGGCGTAAAACCGCCACCCTGAATCATCATATCCGGAATGACCCGGTGAAAGATGGTCCCCTTGTAGAAGCCGGAATCCACGTAGTCGAGAAAGTTCTTCACCGTGACCGGGGATTTTTCCGGGAACAGGCGCAGGGTGATATCGCCTTCACTGGTCTTGATGACGATGATGGGGTCGACCGGTGTGGATTCGCCGGCCGATGCCAGTGGCGCCAGCAGCAGCGCCAGGCCGATGATCAGTGCGCGCAACATGCAATGTCCTCCTTCAGGCAGCTTGCGTCCGGGCGCTCTCGATTACGCCCATTCGGACATGCGGCGGCGCTTGGGCCACAGGCGCGGCACCACCAGGGTAATGACGACGCCCATCAGCACGGCCAGCGCGCCGTTGATGAAATCCCCGCTCTGCAGCTTGTCGGTGAGGCGCTGGTTTTCCGCCTCCAGCATCTCCACCTGGGAGCGCAGGTTCTCGGTCTGTTCCACCAGCTTGCGGTTGTTCGCGTCGAGCTGCACCGCGTTGCCGGAGATCTGCTTCAGCCTGGCGAGTTCCTGCGTGACCTCGTCGAGGTTGCCGCTGTTCTGGTCGAGCTGGCTGCTCAGTTCGGTCTTTTCGCCCTGCAGTGCCGCCAGCTGGGTGCTGAGTTCCTTGTTCTGGTCGGTGAGCCGGCTGGCGCGCTGCTCGGCGCTGGCCAGGCGCACCTGTGCGGGCGGGTTGGGCGTGAGGAATTCGGTCTTCACCCAGCCGTCGGTGCCGCTGTCGGTGGTCACCTCGGCCCACTCGCCGTCGTCAGAGGTCTTTTTCAGTTCCATGCGGGCGCCGGGCGTGAGTTTGGCCAGCCAGCGGTATTCGTTGCCGGGCCCGGTGTGCAGGACGATGAACACCTCGTCGCTGACATAGCGGGTGCCCTGGGCCTGGGCGGGCAGGGCGATGAACAGGGCCAGGAAAAGCGGCGGGAGCAGTCGGAGCAAAACGGGATTCCTCGGTGCGGGTTTTAAAGCGGCGCTAGTGTAGCGCCGATACCGGGTGATTTGAATTCCCGCCGCGGTTTGCGGCGGCAGCGAGACCGGGCGCCGCGGCTCAGGCCTCGTCCTCTTTCAGGTGGGGGCTGATCATCAGCGCCGTGATCACGGTCAGCAGCAGGGTGAAACCAATGGCCGAGTACAGCTTGTAGCTGACCCAGGTGGCCTCTGAGAAGCCGTAGGCGACGACCAGGTTGAGGGCGCCGACGATGGCGAAGTTCGCCACCCAGAGCAGGTTCAACCGGGTCCACACCTGCTTCGGCAGGTGGATCTGGCTGCCCAGGGTGCGCTCCATCAGGTTCTTGTCGCCGATGAACTGGGAACCGCCGAAGGCCAGCGCCAGCACCCAGTTGAAGATGGTCGGCTTCCACTGGATGAATATCTGGTTGTGCAGGACCAGGGTGGCGCCGCCGAACACCAGGGCCGCGACCATCACCCACAGCGCGCGCTTTTCCAGCTCGCGGGTGAACAGGTAGACCAGCCCCACCTGCAGCACCGTGGCCACCATGAACACCGCGGTCGCGGTATAGATGCCGTCGAAGGTAAAGCTGCTCTCGCCCAGGGACAGCGAGTGGCCGTCGAGCTGGTAGACGATAAAAAACAGCGCGATGGGTATGAATTCTGCCAATTGCTTCATGGTGTGCCGAATACCTGGCCTGTTACCATTGGGTTTCTCCCGAAACCGCGTGAATGGCCCGTGCGACCTGCAAGTGCCGCCGCGCCCGGACTGAAAGACTGCCAAGTTTAAAGATTGTGCGCATTGACTTCCACACCCATACCACCGCCTCCGACGGCGCCCTGACGCCGCGGGAGCTACTGGCCCGCGCGGCCGAGGCGGGAGTGACGCAACTGGCCATCACCGACCACGATACCGTGGCCGGTTACCGCGAGGCGGCCGCCATCGCCGATTTCCCCTCGCTGGCGCTGGTGCCGGGGGTGGAGTTGTCCTGCCGCTGGTCCGGGGCGAATATCCACGTGGTGGGCCTGGGCATGGACTGCGATCACCCGCGCATGGCAGCGGGGCTCGCGCAACTGGACGAGGCGCGCATGCAGCGCGCCGGCCGCATCGCCGAGCTGCTGGAAAAGCGCGGCTTCCACGGCGCGCTGGCCGGCGCACTGGCCGAGGCCGGTGACTCGCAGCTGGGGCGCCCGCACTTCGCCCGCTGGCTGGTCGCCCGGGGCCATGTCGCCGATTTCGCCGCCGCTTTCGACAAGCACCTGGGCCGCGGCAAGCCCGGCGACGTCAAGGCCTTCTGGCCGGAGCTGGCCGAGGTGGTCGGCTGGATTACCGCGGCCGGCGGCGTGGCGGTGCTGGCCCACCCGCTGCAGTACGATTTCACCCGCATGAAGCTGAACCGCCTGGTGGCGGATTTCCGCGAGGCCGGGGGTGCGGTCATCGAGGTGCTCAACGGCCGCCAGGGCAGCGACGAGGTAAACCGGCTGTGCCGCCTGGCGCGGGAGTACGGCCTGGAGGTTTCGGCGGGCAGCGATTTTCACCGCGACGGTCCCTACACCGCGCCGGTGGGTGTAGAATTGCGCGATTTCGCCGGGCTGGCGGGCGTGTGGCGGCGCTGGCCCACCGCCAGTGAGGACGCGCATTGAGCCAGTTTTTCCAGATCCATCCGGACAACCCGCAGGCGCGCCTGGTGCGCCAGGCGGCGGACATCGTGCGCGAGGGCGGGGTCATCGTCTATCCCACCGACTCCGCCTACGCCCTGGGCTGCCACATCGGCGACCGCTCGGCGCTGGATCGCATCCGCCGCATCCGCAAGCTGGACGACCGGCACAATTTCACCCTGGTCTGCCGCGACCTCTCGGAAATCGCCAGCTACGCCCGCGTCGACAACACTGTCTACCGGCTGCTCAAACACGCGACTCCCGGTCCCTACACCTTTATCCTGCGCGCCACCTCGGAGGTGCCGCGGCGGCTGATGCACCCCAAGCGCAAGACCGTCGGCCTGCGGGTGCCGGACAACAACATCGCCCAGGCACTGCTGGCGGACCTCGGCGAGCCGCTGATGAGCGTCACCCTGATCATGCCCGGCGACGAATTGCCGCTGATCGACCCCTACGATATCCGCGAGACCCTGCAGCACGACGTCGACCTGGTAATCGACGGCGGCTACTGCGGCATGGAGCCCACCACGGTGGTCGACCTGGTCGACGACACCCCGCTGATCCTGCGCGCCGGCAAGGGCGATATTGCCCCCTTCGAGGAATGATCGGGCGGGACAGTTCAGGTATACTGGCCCGAACCAACCGACAGGTAACCCCGTGTCAGCCAACGAAGCGAACCCAGAGGCGCCGGCAGCGGCCGGAGCGACCCCGTCAGACGCTGGTGCCACACCGGCCGCCAGTACCGCGACCCCTTCCGTGAACAGCCCCAACCGCCCCCAGCAGGGCGAGATGCCCTTCGCCGTAGTGCTGGGCAAGGCGATGACGGAACTGCCCAAGGACCTGTATATCCCGCCGCAGGCGCTGGAGGTATTCCTCGAGGCCTTCGAGGGCCCGCTGGACCTGCTGCTGTACCTGATCAAGCGCCAGAACCTGGACATCCTCGAGATCGACGTCTCCGAGATCACCGCGCAGTACATGCACTATGTCGAGCTGATGGACGCCATGCAGTTCGAGCTGGCGGCGGAATACCTGCTGATGGCGGCCATGCTGGCCGAGATCAAGTCGCGCATGCTGCTGCCGCGCTCCTCGGAGATCGAGGAGGACGAGGAGGACCCGCGGGCCAAACTGATTCGCCGCCTGCAGGAGTACGAGCGCTTCAAGAAGGCCGCCGAGGATATCGAAGAGATGCCGCGCAACGAGCGCGACACCTGGGTCGGCAGCGCCGAGCCGCCGGATATCCAGCGCGCCCGGCCGGAGCCGGACGTGGACATGCGCGAGCTGTTGGTCGCCCTGTCCGAGGTGCTGCGCCGCGCGGACATGTTCGAGAGCCACCACGTGCAGCGCGAGGCGCTGTCCACCCGCGAGCGCATGTCCGAGGTGCTGGAAAAACTCTCCGGCCGCCAGTTCGTGCCCTTCGTGTCGCTGTTCAGCTCTAAGGAGGGCCGGCTCGGGGTCGTGGTGACCTTCCTCGCGGTAATGGAGCTGATCAAGGAATCCCTGGTGGAGATCGTGCAGACCGAGGCCTTCGGCCCCATCCACGTCAAGGCGAGGGCGGAATAAGATGTCGGATATCAGCCTGGTACAGATTCTCGAGGGCGCACTGCTGGCCGCCGGCCGCGCGCTGACCGTGGCGCAACTCGCGGAGCTCTTCGAGGAGCACGAACGCCCCGACAACGCCGCTATAAGAGAAGCTTTGCAAGAAGTTGCACAGCGCTGTGACGAGCGCGGTTTCGAGCTGGTGGAGGTCGCCAGCGGCTTCCGCTTCCAGGTGCGGCAGTCGCTCAGCCAGTGGGTCGCCCGCCTGTGGCAGGAGCGCCCGGCCAAGTACTCCCGCGCGCTGCTGGAGACCCTGGCGCTGGTCGCCTACCGGCAACCCATTACCCGCGGCGAGATCGAGGAGATCCGCGGCGTGGCGGTGAGCTCCAACATCATCAAGACCCTGCACGAGCGCGAGTGGATTCGCGTGGTCGGCCACCGCGACGTGCCCGGTCGCCCGGCCATGTACGCCACCACCCGCCAGTTCCTCGACTACTTCAACCTGAAGAGCCTGGACCAGTTGCCGGCGCTGGCGGAGATTCGCGATCTCGACACCCTCAACGCGGAACTGGGATTCTCCGAACCGCTGCCGGAGGGCGAGCCGGGAAAGGCGGAAGCTGAGAAAGCCGGCCCCGGACTGACCGTGGTCGGCGGTACCGAGCATCGACCCGCAGGCGACGCCGCATCCGAAGATACAGCGCTCGAAGCGGCGACGCTCGAAGAGAGCGGTTTCGCAGGTGACACCGCGGCGGCGGAATCCGGTGAGGACGTCGACGCCGCGGAAATCGACGCCGAAGCGGAAACAGTAGAAACAGCGGAAGCAGCGGACGACGCGGACCAGCAGGAACCGGAGCGTGCCGAGGATCTCGCTGCCGCTATGCAGGGGTTGCGGCAGGCGGCCGACGAGGCGGGCGAGCAGGACGAGGCCGGCGATGACGCCGACCGCCCCGAGCACCAGGCCTGAACCGGAACCCGATGTCCCCCAAACTCCCCACCGCTCCTGACGAGTCAGCGACGGAAGAAGCCCTCCCCGGCGAAAAACTGCAGAAGGTGCTCGCGCGCACGGGCCTCGGCTCGCGCCGCGAAATGGAGCGCTGGATCGAGGAGGGGCGTATCACCGTCAACGGCCGTACCGCCGGCCTCGGCGACCGCGTCGAGGAGGACGCGCGCATCGCGGTGGACGGCAAGCCGCTGGACGCCGCGCCCGCCGAGGAAGTGCGCTGCATTCTCTACCACAAGCCCACCGGCGAGGTCTGCTCGCGCAAGGACCCCCAGGGCCGGCGCACCGTGTTCGAGCGGCTGCCCAGGCCGCGCAGCGGGCGCTGGATATCCATCGGCCGGCTGGACTACAACACCTCCGGCCTGCTGTTGTTCACCACCGACGGCGAGCTGGCCAACAAGCTGATGCACCCCTCGTCCAACATCGAGCGCGAGTACATGGTGCGGGTGATGGGGGAGTGGGACGAGTCCACGCTGGAGCGCCTGCTCGACGGCGTGATGCTGGAGGACGGCGTGGCGCGCTTCACCGATATCCAGGACGGCGGCGGCGACGGTATCAACCACTGGTTCTACGTGGTGCTGATGGAGGGCCGCAACCGCGAGGTGCGGCGCCTGTGGGAATCCCAGGGCCTGACGGTTTCGCGCCTGAAGCGGGTGCGCTACGGCGAGGTTTTCATCCCCTCGAAGGTCAAGCAGGGCCAGTGGGTGGAACTGGAGCCGAAGGAGATCAAGTCGCTGTACCGCATGGCGGACCTGCCGCTGAAGAAAATGCGCCGGGCCGCGGGAAAAGAGAAAGAAAAAATGGAGCGGCAGTTCGGCAAGCGCGACGGCCGCGGGGCTGCGAGCAAGGGCGGGGCCTATAAAGGCGGCGCGCGCAACCAGCGGGGCAGGAAGCCCTGAGCCATAAACCCCTCTGGATGTAGGGTTTTGGCCGAAAAATTCTCCGCAATTTCCCGGCTGTCACTGACGGTTTATTAGGCATGCACTAACCTTGGTTTTGTTTCCGGTACGGGGCATTTCTCGCCCTCCGCAAAAACCGCCAAGGAGAAACTCCATGACCTACCCACGACGCAATCCAAAACGCTTGCGCGACGGGCTGCGGGCGCTTGCCGCCCTGTGCCTCGTCGCGCTGCTCACCCCGATGGGCGCACTGGCCCAGTCAAAGAAACCCAACATCCTCGTGATCTGGGGCGACGACATCGGCATCCCCCAGATCAGCGCCTACACCCGCGGCCTGATGGGCTACCACACCCCCAACATCGACCGCATCGCCAATGAAGGCATGCTGTTCACCGACTCCTATGCGCAGCAGAGCTGCACCGCCGGCCGCGCCAGTTTCATCCTCGGCGAAGAGCCGTTCCGCACCGGCCTGCTGACCATCGGCATGCCCGGCGACCCCCACGGCATCACCGACTGGATGCCGACCATCGCCGACGCCCTGAAGGAGCAGGGCTACGCCACTGGCCAGTTCGGCAAGAACCACCTCGGCGACCACGACGAGCACCTGCCGACCAACCACGGCTTCGACGAGTTCTTCGGCAACCTCTATCACCTGAATGCGGAGGAAGAGCCCGAGGGTTACTTCTACCCGAAAGATCCGGAGTTCAAGAAGAAATACGGCCCGCGCGGCGTCATCCACTCCTACGCCGACGGCAGGATCGAGGATACCGGCCCGCTCAACACCAAGCGCATGGAAACTGTCGACGAGGAATTCCTCGCCGCCGCCAAGGACTTCATCCAGCGCCAGGTGAAGGCCGACAAGCCGTTCTTTACCTGGTTCAACTCCACCCGCATGCACGTGTTCACCCACCTCAAGCCGTCCTCTTACGGCGTAACCGGCAAGGGGATCCACGCCGATGGCATGGTCGAACACGACGGCATGGTCGGCGAACTGCTGGACCTGCTGGACGAATTGAAGATCGCCGACAACACCCTGGTCATCTACAGCACCGACAACGGTGCCGAGATCGTGCTGTGGCCCGACGGCGCCATGACCCAGTTCCGCTCCGAGAAGGGCACCACCTGGGAAGGCGGTTTCCGCGTGCCGATGATGGTGCGCTGGCCGGGCCATATCAAACCCGGTTCTGTGTCCAACGAAATCATCTCGCAACTGGACTGGTTCCCGACGCTGCTGCACGCCGCCGGCAACCCCAACGTCAAGCAGGACCTGGCCAAGGGCACGCGCCTGAACGGCAAGAAGTTCAAGGTCAAGCTGGATGGCTACGACTTCCTGCCCTACCTGACCGGGGAGGCAGACAAGGGCCCGCGCGACCGCATCATGTACTTCGACCAGGGCGGCAACCTGAACGCCGTGCGCTGGAACGACTGGAAGCTCAGCTTCGCGGTACAGGACGGCAACATCGCCACCGGTTCGCGCAAGGTGACGGCCTGGGCGGGTATCACCAACCTGCGTATGGATCCCTACGAAAAAGCGCAGGAAGAGGGCGGCCAGTACTTCGACTGGTATGCACGCCAGATGTGGTTGCTGGTGCCCATCCAGGGTGTGATCAAGGACTTCTTCGCGGACTTCGGTGATTACCCCTACCAGACCGGATCTTCGCTCAATGCCTCCGGCATCAACTACGGCCTGCTGCGACAGCAGGACGCGATGAAGCGCCTGAAGGATCTGGAAAACCTCAAGCCGCGCTAAGCGGGTTCGTGTAACACTGCTAAGGGGGCTTCGCGCCCCCTTTTTTCTGCAGCACCGACGCTTCGCGGTGACACCCGAACCCGCCAGCCGGTGCTAGAATTTCCCACAACCCCGAAAGCCGGAACCGTTGCATGAGTACACACGCACAGATTCTCGACCTGAAACAGCGTCTCTCCGCCAGCATCATCGGCCAGGAAGCGGTGATCGACCACCTGCTCATTGCACTTCTTGCCAATGGCCACGTATTGCTCGAGGGCCTGCCCGGGCTGGCCAAGACCCGCACCATCAAGACCCTGGCCGCGAACCTCGAAAGCGACTTCAGCCGCATCCAGTTCACCCCGGACCTGCTGCCCAGCGACATTTCCGGCACCGAGATCTATGTCGCGGAAGCTGCCGATAACAAGTTCCAGTTCCAGCCCGGCCCGGTGTTCGGCAACCTGATCCTCGCGGACGAGATCAACCGCGCCCCGGCCAAGGCCCAGGCGGCGCTGCTGGAGGCGATGGAAGAGCGGCAGGTGACGGTGGCGGGCAGTACCCACAAGCTGCCCGAACTGTTCCTGGTGCTGGCCACGCAGAACCCGATCGAGCAGGAGGGCACCTATCCGCTGCCCGAAGCGCAGATGGACCGTTTCCTGCTGCACGTGTTCGTCGATTACTCCAGCGACGACGACGAGCGCAGGATCCTGCGCCTGGTGCGCGGGGAAGAAGCCGGCGTCGACAGCAGCGGCGACGGTGTGATCCCGGCGCAGGCGGTGCTGGACGCACGCCGCGAAGTGCTGGGGGTGACGGTGACGGAAGCGGTGGAGCGCTACATGGTCGCCATCATTGCCGCGACCCGGCGTCCGACCGAGTACACGCAGTCGCAGCTCTCACAGTGGATTCACGTTGGCGCCAGCCCGCGCGGCACACTGGCGCTTGACCGCGCTTCGCGGGCCCACGCCTGGCTGGACGGCCGCGATGCCGCCACGCCGGACGATGTCAGGGCGGTGGCCCACGCCTGCCTGCGGCACCGCATCATCCTCAGCTACGAGGCCGAGGCCGACGGGGTGGGCAAGGACCAGGTCCTCGACGAGGTGCTGAGCCTGGTCGCCGCCGTATGAATGGACCGGTGAAAGGCGGCGACGGGGTCTACACCTGCCTCGATGATCTCGTGGCCATGCGCCACCGCGCCAGCGGGTTCAGCTTCCTGCCGCGCCAGCCGGTACACTCGCTGCTGGCCGGGCGCCACGGTTCGCGGTTGCGTGGCCGCGGCCTGAATTTCGAGGAGATCCGCCGCTACCAGGCCGGCGACGATATCCGCCAGATCGACTGGAAGGTCACCGCGCGCATGCGCAAGACCCACAGCCGCGTCTTCACCGAGGAGCGCGAGCGCTGCACCTTGCTACTCGTGGACCAGCGCGCCGGCATGTTCTTCGGCAGCGTGCGCAACATGAAGTCGGTGACCGCCGCCGAGGCCGCGGCGCTGGCAGCCTGGCGCGTGCTGCAGCAGCAGGACCGGGTGGGCGCGCTGGTGTTCAACGACGCGGAGATCGTCGAGGTGCGGCCCCAGCGCAGCCACACGGCGGTGATGCGTATCCTCGACGCCATCGTCACCCAGAATCACGCCCTGTCGGCGGCCGGCAGCAGCGCGTCGAACCCGGCCATGTTCAACGAGGTGCTGCGCCACTGCGACCGCCTGGCCAAGCACGACTACCTGGTCTGCATGATCACCGACGGCGCCGGGCAGGACGACGAGTCCCGGCGCCTGCTCACGCGCATCGCCCGACATAACGACGTGCTGGTGGGCTTCGTACACGACCCGCTGGAGGCGGAACTGCCCGCAGCCGGTCCGCTGGTATTTGGCGACGGCAGTGCGCAGCTCGAGGTCGACACCCACCAGCGCGTCCTGCGCGAGCGCTTCCGCGACGAGTTCGCCGACAGCCGCGCCTCCGGCCGGCAGTTCCTGCTGCACCGGGAGACGCCGGTGATCCCGCTGAACACCGCCGAGGACGTGGTGGATCAGGTGCGCCGGCGGCTGGGTACCGCCGCGCGATGACGCCGGACGCCGGCAGCCTCGACCGGCTGCACGACATCCTCGCGCCGCCCGCCGCGCCCTGGTGGCCGCCGGCGCCGGGCTGGCTGTGGCTGCTGGCGTTTCTCGGCATCGCCGCTCTGGCGTTGTTGCTCGCCCTGTTCATCCGCTTCCAGCGCAATCGCTACCGTCGCGAGGCCCTGGACGCGCTGGCCCGCCTGGACCTGGACGCGGGCACCAGGCGTCTGACCGGCGTCGCGGAAGTGCTCAAGCGCACCGCACTCACCGCCTACCCGCGCACCGAGGTGGCCGCGCTGACCGGGGCTCAGTGGTACGCCTTTCTCGACCGGGTCGGCGGGACCGGATTTTCACAGGGATTGGGTGAGCGACTGGACGCCTGCGTCCACACCGGCAGGGCCGCCGACGCCGAGCTGTACGCGCAATCGCTGGCTGAAATCCGCCGCTGGATTCGCGCGCACCGGCCCGCGCCGGTGGAGGTGCCGCGGTGAACCTGCTGGTGCTCGCCCATCCCTGGCTGCTGGCGCTGCTGCCCCTGCCGCTGCTGGTGTGGTGGCTGGTGCCGCCCTGGAGCCGCCAGCGCCGCGCGCTGGTGGTGCCCTTCCTGCCGCGGCTGGCGGCGCTGCTGGGCAGCGATCCCCAGCGCGGCGCGACGGTGTACCGCGGCGGCCCGCTGCGCCTGCTGGTGGCGCTGTTGTGCTGGCTGTGCGCTCTGCTGGCGCTGGCGCGCCCGCAGCTGATCGAGCCGCCGGTGAGCAGGGAGGTGCCGGTGCGCGACCTGCTGCTGGCGGTGGACCTCTCCGGCTCCATGGCGACCCCCGACTTCACCGATGCCAGCGGCAAGACCGTCGATCGCCTCAGCGCGGTGAAGGCGGTGCTGGACGATTTTCTCGCCAGCCGCAAGGGCGACCGCGTCGGCCTGATCTTTTTCGGCAGCGCGGCCTTCGTGCAGGCGCCGTTCACCGAGGACCTCGAGGTCTGCCGGCAACTGCTGGACGAGGCGCAGGTGAAGATGGCCGGGCCGCAAACCGCCTTTGGCGACGCGCTTGGGCTGGCGATCAACGTGTTCGACCGCAGCACGGTGAAGGACCGGGTGCTGATCGCGCTCACCGACGGCAACGACACCAGCAGCCAGGTGCCGCCGGAGAAGGCGGCGCAGATCGCGCGCGACAAGGGCATCGTCATCCACACGGTGGCGGTGGGCGACCCGCGGGCGGCGGGGGAGGACGCGCTGGACGAGACCACCCTGCGCCGCGTCGCCTCGACCACCGGCGGGCTCTACTCCCACGCCGGCAATCGCGCCGAATTGCAGGCTACCTATGACCAACTGGACAAGCTGGAGACCCGCAAGGTGCAGAGCGTCTCCCACCGGCCCCGCCGCGACGTGTTCTGGTGGCCGCTGGCGCTGATGCTGGCGCTCTCCATGGCCTACCTCGGCGGCCTCGCCCTGCGCGAGGCGATCGCGCGCGAGCCCGGCGAATCTCCCGGTGCGACATTGGCCGCAGTGGCGCCGGCGGCATGGCTCGCGCCGCTGGCGGCGTTTCACTTTATCCGGCCGGGCTGGCTGCTGGCGCTGTTGCCGGCGGCGCTGCTTTATTGGCTACTGCGTCGACGCGCCGACAGCGCCCGGGCCTGGCGCGGTATCGTCGCCCCGCACCTGCTGGCCCAGCTCTGGCGGGGAGAGGACAAGCGTTCGCGGCTCGGCCCGCTGGAGTGGATTGCCACCGGCTGGGTGCTGGCGATCATCGCTATCGCCGGGCCGAGCTGGCGCAATGAACCCTCGCCCTTTGCCGACGATACCGCGGCGCTGGCGATCGTGGTGCGGGTCGCCCCGTCGATGGAAACCGAGGACCTGCAACCCAGCCGGCTGCAGCGCGCCGTGCAGAAGGTGCACGACCTGCTGCAGGCCCGCGGCAATGCAAAGACCGCGCTGATCGCCTATGAAGGCTCGGCGCACCTGGTCATGCCGCCGACCAGCGACAGCGGCATCATCGACAATTTCGCCCAGGCCCTGGCGCCGCAAATCATGCCGGTAGACGGCGACGCGGCCGCCGAGGCCCTGCGCCTGGCGGACCGGGCACTGGCCCAGGCTGGCGGGGGCTCCATCCTGTGGATTACCGACAGCGTCGCCCCGGAGCAGTCGGCAGCGCTGGCCGACTGGCGCAGCCAGTCCGCCACCGCGCTGCGCCTGTGGCCGCCGCTGTTGCCCGGTGCCGAGCGCGACACACTGGAAAAAGCCGCACAGCCCGCACGGCCCAAAATGCAGGCACTGGCGGCGGACGACTCCGACGTGGCGGCGCTGGCGCGGGCGGCCAAATTTGCCGATACCAGCGGCGCCGGCGGGTCGCGCCCGGCGGACGGCGGCTACTGGCTGACCCCGGTGCTCGCGCTGATGATGCTGGCCTTCTTCCGCCGCGGCTGGATGGTGCCGCCCGCCGGGGCTGCGCGATGAACCGGCGTATCGGGGGCATTGCCCTGCTCGCCGGCGCGCTGTGCATCCTCGGCTACGGCAGCTGGCGCGACCCGGGGTTCTGGTTCACCGCCCAACAGCGCGGCGATCACCTGATGGCGCAAAGGCAGTTCAGGGATGCGGCGGAGACCTATGAAGATCCCTGGCAGATCGGCACGGCGCAGTACCGCAACGGGGATTTCGAGGCGGCGGCGCACACCTTCGCCCGGGTGCCCGGCGCGGTGGGCGCCTTCGACCAGGGCAATGCCTGGCTAATGCACGGCAAGTACGACGAGGCCATCGCCAGTTACGACCGCGCGCTGGGCTTCCGGCCCGGCTGGCAGGCGGCGGTGGACAACAAGTCACTGGCGGTGGCGCGCAAGCAGCGTCTCGAAGATGCCGGCGGGGACCGGGAAGAGTCTGCAGAAGCCTACAAGCCCGATGACATCGTATTCGACCAAAAGGGCGAGAATTCCAAAGGCGAGCCGGTACAGATGAATGACGGTGCGCTCTCGGACGAGGCGCTGCGCGCCACCTGGCTGCGCCGGGTGCAGACAACCCCCGGCGATTTCCTGCGGGCCAAGTTCGCCTACCAGGCGGCACATGAGGGCGCCGGGGAAGACGGGGAGGGACAGCAGTGAACGCCCTGCGACTGGCGCGCGCTCTGCTGGCCGCGGCCCTGCTCTGTGGTACGGCAGGCGCGATTGCCCAGCAGCCGCTGGTGCGCGCGCACCTCGCTTCCGCCGAGCCGCCCTGGGTGGGCGAGGGCGTCACCCTGGTCGTCGAGTTGCTGGCGCCGGGCTACTTCACTACCACCGCCTTCGACCTGCCCGAACCCGCCGGCGTACTGTTGATGCCGCCCAGCGGACATCCGCTGGTCGGCGGCGAGACCATAGCCGGCACCTACTACACGGTACAGCGCCACGAACTGCGCGCCTGGCCGATGCGTGCGGGGGAGCAGTCCATCCCGGCATTCGACGTGCGCATCAGCTTCAAACGCAATCCACTGGATACGCAGAGCGAATCGGCGGTGCTGACCACCGCACCGTTGCCGCTGCAGGCGAAAGCGCCGCCGGGCAGCGCCGGCCTCGGCACGGTGATCAGCGCGCGGGGACTCGAGCTCAGCGAGCGCTGGGAGCCGCCGCCGGGAGGCGAACCGGTAATGGCCGGCGCGGCGTTCACGCGCACGGTGAGTTTCAGCGCGCCGGACGTGCCCGGCATGCTGTTCCCGCCGTTTCCCGCGGGTGCTATCGACGGACTCGGCGTGTACAGCAAACGCGCGCTGCAGGACAGCGAGGATCGCGGCGCGCTGCAGGGCAGGCGCAGCGATACCATTACCTACGTGATGAAGCGCCCGGGCCAGTACGTGGTGCCCGCCGTAAAATTCATCTGGTTCGACCTGGACACGAAGCAGCTGCGCACGAAGGAGTTACCGGCGCAGACCTTCGACGTGATCGTCAATCCGGCGTTGGCTTCGGCGGCGGAAACCGCGTCGGAGGGAGGGCGGGATGCTGGTTATGCCGTGGCGGCCGGCTTGATTGTCGGGCTGCTGTTGCTGGTCGTCCTGGCCTGGCGTGCGCGGCGTACCCTGGCCCGACTGCTCGCGCCCCTGGGCCCGGTTCACCTGCAAGCCCTCAATCCCACTGATCAGCCCCCGTAGGAGCCTGCTACGCAGGCGATGCCGTTGCAGGAGCGCGTGATGCGCGCGATCGCCTGCGTAGCAGGCTCCTACGGGGCCGGTTGCGGCGTCATTGGGCGTTGAAGGAGATGCCGGTCACGCCGAGGCTGGCGTCGCTCATCAGGTAGAGGTACACGCCGAGAATGCCCTCCGGCCCGGGATTGTCCGTCGGCGTCTCCGCCGGGTAGGCCGCGCGCCGCATGGCGGTGTTGGTCGGGCCCGGGTTGATGCAGTTCACGCGAATGCGCGAGGTGTTCTCCAGTTCGGAGGACAGCACTTGCATCATTCCCTCGGTGGCGAACTTGGAAACCGCGTAGGCGCCCCAGTAGGCCTTGCCGGCCCGGCCCACGCCGGAGGAGGTGAATACGACCGACGCCGCCGGCGCGGCCTCCAGCAGGGGCAGCAGGTGTTTGGTCAGCAGGAAGCCGGCGTTGACGTTGACCTGCATCACCGACTGCCAGGCGTCCCATCCCGCCTGGGCCATGGGCTTGCGCTCCCCCAGCAGGCTGGCGTTGTGCAGCAGGCCGTCGAGGTGGCCGAACTCGTTGGCCAGGCCCTGGGCGAGCTGGATGGCCTGCTCTTCGGTAACTGTCTCGAGATCCATCGGCACCAGCGCGGGCTGCGGGCCGCCGGCTTTCTCGATCTCGTCGTACACCGCCTCCAGCTTGCTCTCCGTGCGGCCCAGCAGGATCACGGTGGCGCCCAGGGCGGCGTAGGCGAGTGAGGCGGCGCGGCCGATGCCGTCCCCGGCGCCGGTCACCAGGATGGTCTTGCCGCGCAGCGACCCGGGAGCGGGGCTGAAATCGGCGGGGGCTTGTTCGATGCGCATGGGTAATGTCCTGTAATTACAGTGCGAGGACGAAATCGGCGAGCTCTGTGCTGCAGCCGATGATGGCGTCGGCGCCCCAGTTCGCGGGGTCGTCGCCGGCCTCGATATAGCCGTAGGCCGCGGCCACGGTGTACATGCCGGCGCGGCGGCCCGCCTCGATGTCGCGCAGGTGGTCGCCGATGTAGATCGCCTCGAAGGGCGCACAGCCCAGGTCGCGGCAGTTGCGGTAGAGGGATTCCGGGTGTGGCTTGCGGTTCTGCACGTCGTCGGGGCAGACGAGGCTGCCGCAGGGGGGGTGTAGGAGCGCGCTCTGCGCGCGATCGCCCTGTAGGAGCCCGCTACGCGGGCGATCGCCTGCATAGCAGGCTCCTACAGTGGCATCGCCCGCGTAGCGATCACCCAGCATGCCCAGGGCGCGCAGCAGCGGTTCTGCGTAGGCTCGGGGTTTGTTGGTGGAGACACCCCAGCCGATGCCGCGCTCCGACAGCGCTGCCAGCAATTCAGCGATCCCGGGGTAGGGGAGCGCGGCACTCCCCAGCACCTGCCCATACAGCTCCAGCAACCGCAGTCGCTTCTCCTCGAACTCCGGCGCCGTCTCGGCGATGCCCAGCCCCAGCGTCACCAGGGCGCGGGCGCCGTTGGATACCGAGGCGCGGATGCGCGCCGGATCCATCGCGTCCATGCCGTGCTCGGCGCGCAGGGCCTGCACCACGCCGACGAACTCCTCCGCGGTGTCCACCAGCGTGCCGTCCAGGTCGAACAGGACCGCCTTCAGCGGCGCGCGCCCGTTCATGCGGGTTTCACCGCGCGCACCAGGTAATTGACACTGACGTCGCGCGGGTCCAGCCGGTAGCTGCGGGTGAGGGGGTTGTAGGTCATGCCGGTGGTGTCCACCAGCTGCAGTCCCGCCGCGCGCATCCAGCCCGCCAGTTCCGACGGCTTGATGAATTTTTCGTACTCGTGGGTGCCCGCGGGCAGCAGGCGCAGCACGTGCTCGGCGCCGACGATGGCGAACAGGAAAGCCTTGGGGTTGCGGTTGATGGTGGAGAAGTACAGCGCGCCGCCGGGTTTGGCCAGCGCCGCGCAGGCGGCGACTACCGCCTCCGGGTCCGGCACGTGTTCCAGCATTTCCAGGCAGCAGACGATGTCGAAGCTGCCCGGCTGTTCGGCGGCGAGGGCCTCGGCGGTGCTCTGCCGGTAGTCGACGTCGACGCCGGATTCCAGCTGGTGCAGCTTCGCCACCGACAGCGGCGCCTCGCCCATGTCGATACCGGTGACCCCGGCGCCGCGCAGGGCCATGGCCTCGGCGAGGATGCCGCCGCCGCAGCCGACGTCCACCAGCCGCTTGCCGGCCACCGGGGAGTGGCCGTCGATGTAGTTCGCGCGCAGCGGGTTGATGTCGTGCAGCGGCTTGAACTCGCTGTTGCGGTCCCACCAGCGCGAGGCCAGGGCCTCGAACTTGGCGATCTCGCCGGGGTCGACGTTGGCGTCGGAATTCGCTTGCCTGGAAGTCATGTGTTCGTGCCTTGCTTGATCGTGTCGCGCCATGACGCGGCGCGTTGCAGTGTGTCGGCGAGGTCGATGCTGAGTAGCTCGCGCTGTGCCATCAGCGGCTTGCCGGCAACCCAGCTGTGGCTGACCTGGCTGCCGTTGCAGGCGTAGACCAGTTGCGACAGCGGGTGGTAGAGCGGCTGGCACTCCGGGCCGCTCAGGTCCACGGCGATCATGTCCGCCTGCTTGCCGGGCTCCAGCGAGCCGATCTGCTCTTCCAGCCCCAGCGCCCGTGCGCCGCCCATGGTGGCCATGTACAGCGCGTCGGCGGCGGGCAGGGCGGCGGCGTCGCCGCTGGCGAGTTTACCCAGCAGGGCGGCGGCCTGCATCTCGCCGAACAGGTTGAGGTCGTTGTTGCTGGCGGCGCCGTCGGTACCCAGCGCCACATTGATCCCCTTGTCCAGCAGCCGGGTGACCGGGCAGGAGCCCGAGGCCAGCTTCATGTTGGACTGCGGGCAGTGCACGACATGCGCGCCGCTGCGCGCCAGGAGCTCGATATCCTGCGCGCCGACGTCGGTCATGTGCACGCACTGGGTGCGCGGGCCGAGCAGGCCGACGGCGTCCAGCGTGTCGATGGGTCGTTCGCCGTGGGCCTCGACATGGGCCAGCACCTCGCCGCGGGTCTCGTGCAGGTGGATCTGCACCGCCACGTCCAGCTCCGCCGCCAGCGTCGCCACCTTTTCGAGGTGTTGCCGGGACAGGGTGTACGGCGCGTGGGGGCCGAAGGCGACATTGATCAGTTCCCGGTGCTTGAGATCGTCGCGCAGGCGCAGGCCCTTGCTGATGTAATCGTCCGGCCCGCTGCCCCAGGCGGTGGGAAAGTCGAACACCGGGAAGGCGAGCTGGCAGCGCATGCCGGCCTCGCGCGCGGCCTGCGCAGCGGCCTCGGGAAAGAAGTACATGTCGCTGAAGGTGGTGACGCCGGCGCGCAGCATCTCGGCGCAGGCGAGCGAGGTGCCATCCCCGACGAAGCCCGCGCTGACGTGGCGGCCCTCCGCCGGCCAGATGTGCTGCTCCAGCCAGGGCATCAGCGGCAGGTCGTCGGCGTAACCGCGCAGCAGGCTCATTGCCGCGTGGCCGTGCAGGTTGACCAGCCCGGGCAGCAGGGCGTGGCCGCGCAGGTCCAGTTCCTGCTTCGCCTCCAGTTGCAGGGCCTGCGCCCGCGGCAGGATCGCCTCGATGCGCCCGCCGCTGACGGCGAGGCTGTGGTTTTCCAGCACCGCGCCGCGCGGCAGCACGGGGACGATCCACCCGGGGTGGATCAACAGGTCAACGGCGCTGTTAGCAAGGCTCATGGCTGCCCCTTAGAGCTGTCCAGGTCAGAGGAATCTGCACAGAAAATAACCAGCGCTGCGAGGGCTGGCAAGAATTTCCCCGGGCGCCGCGGATTATACCTGCAGCGGGCGCCAGGTGCCGGGTAAATTCTGTAAAAACATGGTAGTTACGCGCGGTAATCCGTATAATTGCTTGTTTTTGTTTCGGGGTGTATCGCGCCCGATGGGCCGTAGGGAAAGCAGCATAAATGGGTGAGTTAGCCAGAGAAATTCTTCCCGTCAATATCGAAGACGAGATGCGCCAGTCCTACCTCGATTACGCCATGAGCGTAATCGTCGGACGGGCTCTGCCGGATGTGCGCGACGGGCTCAAGCCGGTGCACCGGCGCGTGCTCTTCGCCATGAACGAGCTCAACAACGACTGGAACAAGGCGTACAAGAAGTCCGCCCGCGTGGTCGGTGACGTCATCGGTAAATACCACCCGCACGGCGACTCCGCGGTCTACGACACCATCGTGCGTATGGCGCAGCCCTTCTCGCTGCGCTACATGCTGGTGGACGGGCAGGGCAACTTCGGCTCCATCGACGGCGACAACGCCGCGGCGATGCGTTACACCGAGATCCGCATGCGCAAGATCGCCCACGCCATGCTCGCCGACCTCGACAAGGAGACCGTCGACTTCGTCGACAACTACGACGGCACCGAACGCATCCCCGAGGTGCTGCCGGCCCGCGTGCCCAACCTGCTGGTCAACGGCTCCTCCGGGATCGCCGTGGGCATGGCCACCAACATCCCGCCGCACAACCTGCGCGAGGTGATCAACGGCTGCCTGGCGCTGCTGGCGGACCCGTCGCTCAGCGTCGACCAGTTGATGGACTACATTCCCGGGCCGGACTTTCCCACCGGCGCCATCATCAACGGCCGCGCGGGAATCATCCAGGCCTACCGTACCGGCCGCGGGCGCATCTACGTGCGCGCCAAGGCGGAGGTCATCCACGACGAAAAGCGCGGCCGCGACGTCATCGTGGTGCACGAAATTCCCTACCAGCTGAACAAGGCGCGCCTGATCGAGCGCATCGCCGAGCTGGTCAAGGAAAAGAAAATCGAGGGCATCTCCGAGCTGCGCGACGAGTCCGACAAGGACGGCCTGCGGGTGGTCATCGAGCTGCGCCGCGGCGAAGTGGGCGACGTGGTACTCAACAACCTCTATGCCCAGACCCAGCTGCAGTCGGTATTCGGCATCAATATGGTCGCCCTGGTCGACGGCCAGCCGAAGATCCTCAACCTCAAGGACATCCTCGAGTGCTTCATCCGCCACCGCCGCGAGGTGGTGACCCGGCGCTCGGTCTACCTGCTGCGCAAGGCGCGCGAGCGCGGCCACATCCTCGAGGGCCTGGCCATCGCCCTGGCCAACATCGACCCGGTGATCGAGCTGATCAAGGCCTCGCCGAGCCCGGCTGACGCCAAGGAACAGCTGATCGCGCGCGCCTGGCTGCCCGGCGATGTGCTCGGCATGCTGGAGCGCGCCGGCGACAACGCCTGCCGCCCGGATGAACTGGAGCCGCAGTTCGGCCTGCACGACGGCCAGTACCACCTCTCGCCGGCACAGGCCCAGGCCATCCTGGAACTGCGCCTGCACCGCCTCACCGGCCTGGAGCACGAGAAACTGCTGCAGGAGTACGAGGAAAAGCTGCGCGAGATCGGCGACCTGCTGGATATCCTCTCCGATCCGGAGCGCCTGAAGGCGGTCATCCGCGAGGAACTGGAGGAGATCGCCACCGAATACGGCGACGAGCGCCTCACCGAGATCAACGCCTCCCAGCACGACCTCACCGTGGAAGACCTGATCACCGAGGAGGACCGCGTGGTGACCATCTCCCACGGCGGCTACGCCAAGACCCAGCCGCTGTCCGACTACCAGGCCCAGCGCCGCGGCGGCACCGGCAAGAGCGCGACGGCGGTGAAGGACGAGGACTTCGTCGAGCACCTGCTGATCGCCAGCACCCACGCCACCATCCTGTGCTTCTCCAACCTGGGCAAGGTGTACTGGCTGAAGGTCTACCAGATCCCGCTGGCCGGGCGCGGCTCCCGCGGGCGCCCGATGGTCAACCTGCTGCCGCTGGAAGAGGGTGAGCGGGTCACCTCCATCCTGCCGGTGGAGGAGTACACCGAGGGTTACTACATTTTTATGGCCACCCTGAACGGCACCGTGAAGAAGACCGCGCTCACCGACTTCTCGCGCCAGCGCAGCGTGGGCCTGCGTGCGCTGGAGCTGGAAGAGGGCGATGTGCTGATCGGCACTGCCATCACCGACGGCAGCCGCGAGGTCATGTTGCTGTCCAGCGAGGGCAAGGCGGTGCGCTTCCGCGAGGAAGACGTTCGCCCGATGGGCCGCACCGCCCGCGGCGTACGCGGCATCCGCCTGGGCGCCGGCCACGAGATGATCGGCCTGATCGTGCCCGCCGAGGGCGGCCGCATACTCACCGTCTCCGAGAACGGCTACGGCAAGCGCACCGAGGTGGAGGAGTTCCCCACCAAGGGCCGCGGCACCAAGGGCGTCATCGCCATGTCCACCAGCGAGCGCAACGGCAAGCTGGTCGGGGCGGTGCAGGTTTTCGACGGCGACGAGCTGATGCTGATATCCAACCACGGCACGCTGGTGCGCACCCGCGCCGATGAAGTCTCGGTGCTGGGCCGCAACACCCAGGGCGTGCGCGTGATCCGGACCCGCGACGGCGAGCACCTGGTGAGCGTGGCGCGCATCGAGGAGCCGGAAGAAGACGAGGAAGCGCTCAAAGAGGCGCCCACAGGCGATAACGAGGAAAACCCGCAATGACCCGCTGTTACAACTTCTGCGCCGGACCGGCTGCGCTTCCCGAGCCCGTACTGGAAAAAGCCCGCGATGAAATGATGGACTGGCACGGCAAGGGCCTGTCGGTCATGGAGATGAGCCACCGCAGCCCCGAGTTCGTCGGCATCGCCCACGCGGCCGAGGCCACGCTGCGCGAACTGCTGGGCATCTCCGACGACTACGCCGTGCTGTTCCTGCAGGGCGGCGCCAGCAGCCAGTTCGCCGCCATCCCGCTGAACCTCATGTACGAGGCGGGAACCGCGGATTACGTCAACACCGGGCAGTGGTCCAAGAAGGCCATCGCCGAGGCGAAGCGCTATGGAACGGTTAACGTGGTGGCCAGCTCCGAGGACTCCAACTTCTCCAGCATCCCGCCGCAGGAGACCTGGCAGCTCGGCGAGAACGCCGCCTACCTGCACTACACGCCGAACGAAACTATCGGTGGCGTCGAGTACAACTGGGTGCCCAGGGTGGCTGCGCCGCTGGTGGTCGACATGTCCTCGGATATCCTGTCCCGGGTCATCGACGTCAACGCCTTCGGCGTGATCTACGCCGGCGCGCAGAAGAACATCGGCCCGGCGGGCCTGACCCTGGTGATCGTGCGCCGCGACCTGCTGGGCAAGGCCAACCCGAAATGCCCGGCCATGCTCGACTGGAAGGTCGCCGCGGACAACGATTCCATGTACAACACGCCGCCCACGTTTGCCGTGTATCTCGCGGGGCTGGTATTCGACTGGCTGAAGACCCAGGGCGGCCTCGCCGGCATGGAAGCGATAAACCGGCGCAAGGCCCAGAAGCTCTACGGCTATATCGACGCCTCCGGCTTCTACGCCAACCCGGTAGAAGTGGCCAGCCGATCACTCATGAACGTGCCCTTCACCCTGGCCGACGACGCGCTCGACAAGACTTTCCTCGCCGAATCCGAGGCGGCCGGGTTGCTCAACCTCGCCGGCCATCGCTCGGTGGGCGGCATGCGCGCCAGCATCTATAACGCGGTGTCCGAGGCCGCGGTGGACGCACTGATCGACTTCATGCGCGATTTCGAGTCGCGCCACGGCTGATTCCATGGCCCAGCGCGAAGACAAGAGGACCCTCGACGAGGTCCGCGCCGACATCGACGCCATCGACCGACAGGTGCAGGAACTGATCAGCCAGCGGGCGGAGTGCGCCCAGCGGGTGGCCGAGATCAAGCTGGAAGAGGTACTGGCGGAGCAGGCGAAGGCGCCGGAAAAAACCGCGGACGCCGACACCGAGGTGGTGTACTACCGGCCCGAGCGCGAGGCACAGGTGCTGCATCGCATCATCGAGCGCAACCGCGGCCCGCTGGCCGGCGAGACCGTCGCCCATATCTTCCGCGAGATCATGTCCGCCTGCCTGGCGCTGGAGCGCCCGCTGCAGGTGGCCTACCTCGGACCCGAGGGCACCTTTACCCAGGCTGCGGCGATCAAGCACTTCGGCCACGCGGCGATCTGCGTGCCCCGGGCGACCATCGACAGCGTCTTCGCCCAGGTGGAGTCCGGCGAGTGCAACTACGGCGTGGTGCCGGTGGAGAACTCCACCGAGGGCATGGTCAGCCACACCCTGGACAACTTCATGGATTCCGCGCTGAAGATCTCCGGCGAGGTGGAACTGGCCATCGCCCACCACCTGATGGCCGGGGCGGACACCACGCGCGATAAAATCACCCGGATCTGCGCTCACCAGCAGGCGCTGGCCCAGTGCCGCAACTGGCTGGACCGGCACTGGCCGGACATCGAGCGGGTGGCGGTGAGCAGCAACGGCGAGGCGGCGCGCATGGCGGCGCAGACACCCGGCGTCGCGGCCATTGCCGGCGACACCGCGGCGGAACTGTACGGCCTGTCCATCCTCGCCGAGCACATCGAGGATTACGCGGACAACACCACCCGCTTCCTGGTGATCGGCCGCGAGGAAGTGCCGCCCTCGGGCCGCGACAAGACTTCCATCATCGTCTCCAGCCGCAACAAGCCCGGGGCGCTGTTCCTGCTGCTCGATCCTTTCCGCAAGGCGGGGGTGAGCCTGACGCGCATCGATACGCGCCCCTCGCGTACCGAGAAGTGGGCCTACGTGTTCTTCATCGAGTTCGAGGGACACCTGCAGGACGAGAACATCGCCGGCATCATCGCCGAACTCGAGGAGCAGTCCATCCTGCTCAAGCCGCTGGGGTCCTACCCGCGGGCAGTGCTGTAGGCCATGGCCACCGCGACACCAGGGGTGGGCACGGTTGCCATCGCCGGGCTCGGCCTGATCGGCGGCTCGCTGGCGGCCTCCCTGCGTGAAACCGGCTTCGCCCGGCGGGTCATCGGCTGGGGCCGGCGCGATGTCTCGCTGCGCCGCGGCGTCGAGCTGGGGGTGATCGACGCTTTCACCCTGGACCTCGATGAGGCGCTGGCGCAGTCGGATATCTTTGTCATTTGCACGCCCACCCTGGTGGCCGCAGAACTGCTGCAATCCATCGTGGAGCGGCAGGGCAGTGACGGCAATGGGCCGGTGATCACCGACGCCGCCAGCGTGAAGGGCAATCTCGCGCGCGCGGCCCGCGAGGCCTGCGGCGGCGGTTTTCCCGCCAACGTGGTGCTCGGTCACCCCATCGCCGGCTCCGAACGCAGTGGCGTCGACGCGGCGAAGGCGGACCTGTATCGCCATCACCGGGTGATCCTGACCCCGCTGCCGGAGAACGCGCCCGACGCGCTGGCGCTGGTCCGCGCCATGTGGGAATCCACCGGCGCGGAAGTGGTGGAGATGGACGTGGAGCGCCACGACGCGGTACTCGCAGCCACCAGCCACCTGCCGCATGTGCTGGCCTATGCTTTGGTAGATGCGCTGGCCCAGGGCGACAGCAGCGAGGCGATTTTCCGCTTCGCCGCCGGCGGTTTCCGCGATTTCACCCGCATCGCCTCCTCGGACCCGGTGATGTGGCGCGATATCGCCATCGCCAACCGCGAGGCCCTGCTGGGCGCCATCGACCAGTTCAGCGAACATTTGCAGCAGCTGCGCAGCGCCGTCGCGGATGGCGATGCCGGCGAATTACACACCACATTCAGCCGCGCCAAGGCGGCCCGCGACCGCTTCGGCGCCATCCTCGCCGAACGCAAGGCGAGCGCGGAGAGCACAGAGTAAGGCTATGGAATTCAGACTTTCGCCCGGCGGTACCATCAACGGAGAGGCGCGTGTTCCCGGGGACAAGTCCATGTCCCACCGCTCCATCATGCTCGGCGCACTGGCCGAGGGCACGACCCATGTCAGCGGGTTTCTCGAGGGCGAGGACGCGCTGGCGACGCTGGCGGCGTTTCGCGCCATGGGCGTGGAGATCGAGCGCAAGGGCAGCGGTGAGGTGATCGTGCACGGTGTCGGCCTGCACGGCCTGAAGGCGCCGACCCAGCCGCTGGACCTGGGCAACGCCGGCACCGGCATGCGCCTGATGGCGGGCCTGCTGGCGGGCCAGCCGTTTGATTCAGAGCTCACCGGCGACGCCTCCCTGCGCTCGCGCCCCATGGGCCGCATCATCACCCCGCTGGAACTTATGGGTGCAGACATCACCGCCAGTGAAGGCGGGCGACCCCCGCTGCGCCTCAAGGGCGGGCAGAAGCTGCAAGGCATCCACTACGACCTGCCCATGGCCAGCGCCCAGGTGAAATCCTGCGTACTGCTGGCGGGGCTGTACGCGCAGGGCCGCACCTCGGTGACCGAACCCGCTCCGACCCGCGACCATACCGAGCGCATGCTGCGCGGCTTCGGCTATGACGTCCGGCGCGAGGACGGCGTGATCAGCCTGGAGGGCGGCGGCAGCCTGCGCGCCACCAGCATCGACGTGCCTGGGGACATTTCCTCGGCAGCGTTCTTCCTGGTCGCGGCGAGCATCGCCCCGGGTTCCGACCTGATCCTGAGCCATGTGGGTATCAACCCGACGCGCATCGGCGTCATCAATATCCTGCGCGAGATGGGCGCGGACATCACGCTGAAGCACCAGCGCGAGGTCGGCGGCGAACCGGTGGCCGATATCCGGGTGCGCTATGCGCCCCTGCACGGCATCGAGATTCCCGAAGACCAGGTGCCGCTGGCCATCGACGAGTTCCCGGCGATCTTCATCGCCGCCGCCTGCGCCGAGGGCCGCACCGTGCTGCGCGGCGCCGAAGAACTGCGGGTGAAGGAGAGCGACCGCATCGCCGCCATGGCGGAAGGGCTGACCACCCTGGGTATCAGCAACGAAGTGCTGCCCGACGGCATCGTCATCGAGGGCGGCACCATCGGCGGCGGCGAGGTGCGCACCTTCATGGACCACCGCATCGCCATGGCCTTTGCCGTTGCCGCACTGCGTGCGGAAGACGAGATCCTGGTGCTGGACTGCGATCACGTGGCCACCTCCTTCCCCGGCTTCGATGCCCTCGGACGCGGCCTTGGGCTGCAGATCTCGGTGCAGCGGGACCACCTGTGAATGGCGTCCCGGTCATCACCGTCGACGGTCCCAGCGGCGCCGGCAAGGGCACCGTCAGCCACATGCTGGCGGCGCGCCTGGGCTGGCACCTGCTGGACAGCGGCGCGCTTTACCGGGTAGTCGGCCAGGCCTGCCTGGTCGAGGGGGTGGACTGGGGCGACGAGCCCGCGGTGACCGCCATCGCCCGCCACCTGGATGTCCGGTTTACCCTCGATGAGCTCGGCGAGGTGCGCGTCGCCTATAAAGGGCAGGACGTCTCCGCCGCCATCCGCACGGAGGAGGGCGGCCGCGGCGCCTCCACCGTGGCGGCGATTCCCAGCGTGCGCGAGGCCCTGCTGGCGCGCCAGCGCGACTTCTGCCAGCCCCCGGGCCTGGTGGCCGACGGGCGCGATATGGGCACCGTGGTTTTCCCCGCTGCGCCGCTCAAGTTTTTCCTCACCGCCAGTGCGCAGGAGCGCGCCGAACGGAGGTATAAGCAGTTGATTTCAAAGGGTGAAAGTGTTAGTCTCCCGCGCCTTCTCAAGGACATCGAGGAAAGAGACGAGCGAGATTCCACCCGCACGGTTTCGCCCCTGGTGCCCGCGAAGGATGCCATCGTCATCGACAGCACCGCCACGCCCATCGAGGAAGTCTTCGGGCAGGTGATGCAGAAAGTGACGGAAATGGGGCTTGCCTGAACGCAAGTTACTGATTTCCCGGCAAATACATCATGGTGACGGCAAGTACCAGCCAGGGCCGTCGCAGTGGTGCATTGTTAACGACCCCGTACCCCGGGCTGGGGGCACGGACAAACCATCCAACAGGTAATGTGTAATGAGCGAATCGTTCGCCGAACTCTTTGAAGAAAGCCTCAAGACCGTCGACATGCAACCCGGCGCCATCGTCACCGGCGTTGTCATCGATATCGACAGCGACTGGGTCACCGTACACGCGGGACTCAAGTCAGAGGGCGTTATTCCCCGCTCCCAGTTCATCGACGCCAGCGGCGAGTGCTCGCTGTCTATCGGTGACGAGGTGCAGGTTGCGCTGGAATCCGTAGAAGACGGTTTCGGTGAAACCCGCCTGTCGCGCGAAAAAGCCAAGCGCGCCGAAGCCTGGAAAGACCTGGAAGCCGCCTACGAAGCGGACGAAGTGGTCAAGGGCATGATCAACGGCAAGGTGAAGGGCGGCTTCACCGTCGACCTGAACTCCATCCGCGCGTTCCTGCCGGGCTCCCTGGTAGACGTGCGTCCGGTGCGCGAAACCACGCACCTGGAAGGCAAGGAACTCGAATTCAAGGTCATCAAGCTGGACCAGAAGCGCAACAACGTGGTCGTCTCGCGCCGCGCCGTGATGGAAGCGGCCAACAGCGAAGAGCGCGAAGCGCTGCTGGAAACCCTGCAGGAAGGCATGACCGTCAAGGGCATCGTCAAGAACCTGACCGACTACGGCGCATTCGTCGACCTCGGCGGCGTGGACGGCCTGCTGCACATTACCGACATGGCGTGGAAGCGCATCAAGCATCCTTCCGAGATCGTCGAAGTCGGCCAGGAAATCGAAGTCAAGATCCTCAAGTTCGACCGCGAGCGCAACCGCGTATCGCTGGGCCTGAAGCAACTGGGCGAGGATCCCTGGGTGGAAATCACCCGTCGCTACCCCGAAGGCAGCCGTGTGGCCGCGCGCATCACCAACCTCACCGACTACGGCTGCTTCGCCGAGCTGGAAGAGGGTGTTGAAGGCCTGGTACACGTCTCCGAAATGGACTGGACCAACAAGAACGTCCACCCCTCCAAGATCGTCCAGCTGGGCGACGAGGTGGAAGTCATGGTCCTGGACATCGACGAGGAGCGTCGCCGCATCTCCCTGGGCATCAAGCAGTGCCAGCAGAACCCCTGGGACGCATTCGCTTCGCAGTTCGCCAAGGGCGACAAGGTGTCCGGCGCGATCAAGTCGATCACCGATTTCGGTATCTTCATCGGCCTGGAAGGCAACATCGACGGCCTGGTTCACCTGTCCGACATCAGCTGGAACGAAGCTGGCGAGGAAGCGGTGCGCAACTACAAGAAGGGCGATGAAATCGAGACGGTTATCCTGTCCATCGACCCCGAGCGCGAGCGCATCTCCCTGGGCATCAAGCAGCTGGAAGACGACCCCTTCGGCAACTACGTCACCGAGAACGACCGCGGCGCGATCGTGACCGGCGAAGTCGTGGAAGTGGACGCCAAGGCGGTGATCATCAAGCTGGCGGACGAAGTCGAGGGTGTACTGAAAGCCTCCGACATCTCCCGCGACCGTGTCGAAGACGCCCGCAACTCGTTCAAGGTCGGCGAGACCGTGGAAGCCAAGATCATTTCCGTGGATCGCAAGAACCGCTCCCTGGGCCTGTCCATCAAGGCCAAGGAGCACGACGACGAGCAGGAAGCTGTGAAGTCGCTGCGCGAGCAGGAATCCGAGGCGACCTCACCGGGCACCATCGGCGACCTGATCAAGGCGCAAATGGGCGAAAAATAAGGGCGCGCCGCGCGCGCCAGCGCCATTGTAGGAGCGCGCTCCGCGCGCGATCCTCCGGCGCGACTGCCCATGAAAAAGGCCCGCTAACCAGCGGGCCTTTTTTTTCGTAGGAGCGCGCTCCGCGCGCGATCGCCTGCGTAGCAGGCTCCTACGCGGCCTTCTTTTCCTTTATAAAATAATAACTTGCGCAGCCTCTTGTCTTGGGCAAAAATATGTCCGAGTAAAAAATAACCGGCCGGCCACGATGACCAAAAGTGAACTGATCGAGACAATCGCAGCCAAGCAGTCCCAGCTGTCCGCCAAGGATGTGGAACTGGCGGTAAAGACTATCCTGGAGCACATGTCGCAATCCCTCGCCGACGGCGAGCGCATCGAGATTCGCGGCTTCGGCAGCTTCTCCCTGCACTACCGGGAGCCCCGCCGCGGCCGCAACCCGAAGACCGGCGACGCGGTGCAGCTCAGCGGCAAGTTCGTGCCCCACTTCAAGCCGGGCAAGGAATTGCGCGAGCGCGTCAACCTGGGCCTGCAAATGGGGCTGTGACTTGCCCCGGCCCGCACAGGCGGTATGATCGGATGGTCATGCCGCTTTTTAATTCCCGCATCCGGACAACCACATGAAGCTGCTGCGCAAACTTCTCTACGCCGCCCTGGTCCTCGCCATGGTCGCCGTGGGCGTGCTGTTCGCCGTCCAGAATGAAACCCTGGTGCCGCTGGACCTGCTGGTCTACCGCTTCGACCCACACAGCCTCGCGCTGTGGATACTGCTCGCCTTCGCCCTGGGCGGGGTCCTCGGGCTGGTGATGTCCAGCGCCATCATGCTGCGCCAGCGCGCCTCGCTGGGCGCCGCCCGCCGGCAGCTTGCCCGCGCCCAGGCCGAAGCGGACAAACTGCGCGGCGCCAGCCTGCAAAGCGGTGAATGACTACCTGGTATTCGCCCTATTCCTCGCCGCCATCGCCATAGGCTGGTGCCTGGGGCGCTACCAACGCAGGCGCGCTGACAGCGCGCCGGATATCCCGGGCGAGTACTACCGCAACTTCAACTACCTGCTCGACGGCCGCCGCGATGGCGCCGTCGACGCCTTCATCGACAGCATGGAGGTCAACAGCGAAACGCTGGAAACCCATATCGCCCTGGGCAGGTTGTTGCGCCAGCGCGGTGAAGTAGAGCGGGCCATCCGCATCCACCAGAACCTGCTGGCCCGGCCCAGCCTGCCGGAAGACCAGGTGCATCGCGCCCACCTCGAACTCGCCTGCGATTACGTTTCTGCCGGCCTGCTGGATCGCGCCGAGCGGCTGCTGCTGGACCTGATCGCCGAATCGCCGGCGCTGCGTCCGGTGGCCCGCCGCCACCTGCTGGAGATCTACCAGAGCGAACGGGAGTGGACGCGGGCGGCCGAGGTGGCGCGGGAACTGCTGCCGCGGCGCCGCCTGGCCCGGGGCAATACAGCGGCCGACGACACCGGCCAGGCCATTCCCGTGGTGCTGGCCCACTACCACTGCGAACTCGCCGGAGAGCGCCGCGATGCCGGCGACCTCGACGGGGCGAGGCGCCTGCTGCACAAGGCGCTGCGGCGGGACCCTCAGTGTGTGCGGGCTTCGCTCGCGCTGGGGGAGGTGGAGTGCGAGGCAGGGCGCTACCGGCAGGCGATCGATACCCTGCGCCGCGTGCGCACGCAGGACGCCGATTTTATCTACGAGACCGTGCCGACCCTGCGCGAGTGCCACCGACAGCTGGGGGAGGAGGGTGCACTGCGCAGCTACCTGCGGGACTGCTTGCGGGAATCCCCGTCGCCGCCGCTGGTGCTGGCGGTGGCGGAAGCGCTGCGCGAGGAGGAGGGCAATGCCGCGGCCGCCGCTTTCCTGTCGCGGCAGCTGGAGAGCCTGCCCTCCCTGCGCGGGGTGGAAAAACTCCTGCTGTTGCACGCGCGCGGCGCCAGCGGCGAGCAGAAGTCCGGGCTGGAACTGCTGCAGTCGGTGGTCAATCGCCTGCTGCAGCAGCGCCCCACCTACCGTTGCGAACACTGCGGCTTTGCCGGGCGGCACCTGCACTGGCTGTGCCCGGGCTGCCGCTACTGGGGAACATTGCGGAACATTCGCGGCACGAGTATGGAATAATACGCGGCGCCCTGGCTGGAGACCCTGCAATGCCCGACACCCCCGTCATCGTCGCCCTCGACTACCCCGCAGCCGCGCCCGCGCTGGAGCTGGCGGATCGGCTGAATCCGCAGCTGTGCCGCCTGAAGGTCGGCAAGGAGTTGTTCACCGCCGCCGGTCCGGTGCTGGTGGAGACGTTGCAGGGCCGCGGCTTCGAGGTATTCCTGGACCTGAAATTCCACGACATTCCCAACACGACGGCGGGGGCCGTGCGCGCCGCCGCTGCGCTGGGGGTGTGGATGGTCAACGTACACGCCGCGGGCGGACGGCGCATGATGGAAGCCGCCTCCGAGGCAGCCGCCGCAAGTCGCAACGGGACGCGGCTGATCGCGGTCACGGTGCTCACCAGCATGACCGAGGACGACCTGCGCGAAACCGGCTGCGAGGAGCCGATCGTCGAGCGCGTCAGCCGGCTGGCGGCACTGGCTGCCGACTGCGGGCTGCACGGAGTGGTCTGCTCTGCCCAGGAAGCGCCGCGGCTGCGCGGCGAGCGCGGGGCGGGATTTGAGCTGGTGACGCCGGGAATCCGCCTCGCCGGCGACGCAGCCGGCGACCAGCGCCGGGTGCTGACACCGGCGGACGCGATGGCTGCGGGCTCCGACTACCTGGTCATTGGCCGCTCCATCACCGGCGCCGCGGACCCGCTGGCGGCGCTGCAACGGGTCCACGAAGAGCTCGGCCTGGCCGGCTGACATCCCTTCGGGGCGCGTTACATCAGATAGGGGCAGCCGGGGGAATCCCCACGCGCTCACTGCTACACTGACTCCCGGCAAACGCCCGCCGCATGGACGCGGCTGTCTGATCAGGGAGATCACCATATGAAACCACGCAATAGCTTGTCAGCACGCAATAGCTTGTCAGCACGCAATAGCTTGTCACCACGCACTCGTATCGAGGGCGCCTCGCCGGCGCGGCCGGCACATCCGCTGCGGCTCCTCGCCATCGCTGCCGCGCTGCTGTTCAGCCTGGCCGGCACGCCGTCGTACGCTGGGCAACCCGCCGCCGAGCAGACGATGAGCACGGTGAACATCAACAAGGCCGATGCGGTAACGCTGGCCGCGGCCCTCAACGGGGTCGGGCTCAGCCGGGCGGAGGACATCGTCCGCTACCGCGAGCAGTTCGGGCCTTTCACCACGGTCGACCAGCTGTCCGAGGTCAAGGGAATCGGCAGCGCCACAGTGGAGAAGAACCGGCCGCGGATAAAGCTGGAATAAGCCCGGCGCATCCGTATCATGTGGGGGCTTATGTTGCCCCCATCTATCAATCTCCACTCGTGAAATGCCTGGTGACCGGGGCCACCGGGTTTATCGGCCAGGAGCTGTGCGCCCGTCTGGCCGGGGCGGGGCAGGCCTTCGAGGCCTGGAGCCACCGCGGCGCCGACCTGCCGGATGGCACACCCACCCGCGCCGTTGATTTTTCCGATCCGCGCATCGATCCCGGCTCACTGCAGGGCATCGATACGTTATTCCACCTTGCGGGTATCGCGCACCGCCAGGCGCCGCCGGAAATGCACGAGCGAATCAATTTCCGCGCGGTTGTAACGCTGGCGCAGGCGGCGCGCGATGCCGGCGTGGGGCATTTCGTCTTCCTCAGCAGCGTCAAGGCGATGGGCCCGTCGACATCGACCCGGCCTCGGGACGAGGCCGAGTGCACCCCGCCCACGGATGCCTACGGGCTGTCCAAGTGGCGCGCGGAGGAGACGTTGCGCGAGTCCTTCGCGGACGGGCCGATGGCGGTGACCATTATTCGTCCTGCGCTTGTTTACGGCCCCGGCGCGTCGGGGAATCTCGCCGTGCTGGCGCGCGCCGCCCAGCGCGGTATGCCGCGCCCGCCGGAACAGGGAGCGCGCTCGATGATATCCAGCGCCGATCTCGCCCGCCTGCTGCTCTGCGTGGCCGGCGACGCTGCGGCGGGGGTGCGCACCTGGATCGCCACCGACGGGCAATCCTACAGCACGCGACGCATTTACGACTGCCTGCGGGCGGCCCGGGGTCGCGGCCCCGCTGCGGCCTGGTTGCCGCGTCCAGCCTGGCGCGCGGGAGCGGCCCTGCTGGACCTGCGCGCGGGCGGCACGGGCTCCACCTGGGAGAAACTCTTCGGCACCGAGTTGTACAGCAATGCCCGGGTCTGCAGCGAAACGAGCTGGCGGCCGCGACAGCGCCTGGAGGATGTGTTTGCACCACCGGTGGAGGGCGCGGCGTGATCCCCTGGATCGCAATCTCCTGGATCGCAATCTCCTGGATCGCAGTGTGCCTGTTGCTCTCCGCGCTGGCCTGCGGTGCCTACCTGCAGCTGGCCCGGCGCTGGCAGATACTGGCGCAGCCCAACGAGCGCAGCTCGCACAGCCTGCCGACGCCCCACGGCGGCGGAATTCCCGCCCTTTGCGCGCTGGCCGTGACGGTGCTGGCTGCGGGCATCACCGGTGTGCACTGGCCGCTGGTCTATCCCGCGCTGCTGGGCATGGCCGCGCTGTTGCTGGTGGTCGGTGTACTGGACGACCACCACGACCTGCCGGCCGGCGCGCGGTTCGCCTGCTACTGGCTGTGCTGTGTCGTGGCCGTGGCCTGGCTGTATCGCGCGCTGGGTCCGGGTATCCCCGCTTGGCTGGCGATCGTGGCGATCATGGCGCTGCTGTGGTTCACCAATCTCTACAATTTCATGGACGGCATCGACGGTATCGCCGCCAGCCAGTGCGTCCTGGCGACAGCGACCGCTGGCGGGCTGGTCGTGCTGACCGGCGGATCCCCGGAATACGCGTTGTTCTGCTTCCTGCTCGGCGCGGCCCACGCCGGCTTCCTGCTGTGGAACTGGCCTCCTGCGCGGATGTTCATGGGCGATGCGGGCAGCATTCCCACCGGCTTCCTGCTCGGGTCGCTGGCCCTGCTGGGGGCGTGGGAGGGCGACCTGCCGCTGGCCTGCTGGCTGATCCTGCTGGCGGCGTTCATCACCGATACCAGCGTGACCCTGCTCTGGCGCATCGCGACCGGCCAGTCTTTCGCGCAGCCCCATCGCCTGCACGCGTACCAGCGCCTGTCCCGGGTGTTCGGCGGCCACAGGCCCGTCCTGCTGATACTGTTCGCCCTGCATGCGTTCTGGCTGATTCCGCTGGCGGCAGCCGCCGCGATACTCCCGCAATACGCCCTGGCAATGGTAATTTTGGCATACATTCCACTTCAACTTGGCATGGCTAAAGCATTGAAAGTGGGCTAGTATCATCTGACGGTCGCGGCACAAAAACCTACAATTCAGCGACCGTGTGAATCAGACCAGAAACAGACCAAAAGAGTGAGGAAGGGGCTTGCTGAACTTTTGTGGCCGCGTTGTGTCGCGCTCGGTCTCCGGAATTGTCGGAGGCCTGCGGGATGGTCTGGAAAAGCTCATTGAACTCCCCCGCAATATCAAGCAGGCCTGCCTGCTGGCCATCGACATGTGCTTTGTCAGCCTGGCCATCTGGGCAGCTGTGGCCTTTCGCTGGGGCAGTCTCGATTTCCCCTTCGGTCCCGTCGAAATATTCTGCGCCGCTTTCACCGTGGTGGTCAGTGCATTCATCTTCCTGCGCCTGGGCCTGTACCGAGCGGTCATCCGTTTCATGGGTCAGCAGGCGATCTGGGCGGTTATCACCGCGGTCAGTTACTCCACGCTGATACTCGGCGCGACCATCTTCTTCACCCAGGCCCAGGTGCCGCGGTCCATGCCGTTCATCTACTGGGGCCTGGCCATGCTGGGAATCGGCGGCATGCGCCTGTCCGTGCGCGCCTATTACCAGGCCAAGCTGCGCTCGCTGTCGGAGAACGTGCTGATCTACGGCGCCGGCGAGTCCGGCCGGCAGTTGCTGACCGCGCTGAACCACGGCGACCAGTACCGGGCCGTCGCCTTCGTCGACGACGACGCCAGGCTGCACCACTCGGTAATCAACGGCCTGCAGGTCGTACCGCCCGGCGAGATCGAACAGCTCATCGCCCAGCACGACATCACCCAGGTGCTGCTGGCAATCCCGTCCGCCTCGCCGGAGCGGCGCAAGGAAATCATCAACTCCCTGGTCGGCCTGCCGGTCTACGTGCGCACAGTGCCGCGCATCACGGAACTGGTGACCGGCGAGGCCAGCGTCAACCAGATCCAGGATATCGACCTCGACGACCTGCTGGGCCGCGACCCGGTGCCGCCGCACCCGGAGCTGATCGATCGCTGCATCACAGACAAGGTGGTCATGGTCACCGGCGCCGGTGGCTCCATCGGTTCCGAGCTGTGCCGGCAGATCATGCTCTCCGGCCCGCGCGAGCTGATCCTGCTGGATAACTGCGAATACGCGCTGTACAACGTCGAGCGCGAACTGCGCGACATCATGGCCGCGGCGGACATCGAGTTCGACATGGTCGCGCTACTCGGCTCGGTGCAGGACGGCCGGCGCCTGGAGAGCGTGTTCCGCACCTTCAAGGTGGACACGGTGTATCACGCCGCCGCCTACAAGCACGTTCCCATGGTCGAGTACAACGTCGCGGAGGGTGTCGCCAACAACGTCTTCGGCACCTGGTACGCGGCGCAGGCGGCGCGCAAGGCCGGCGTCGACACCTTCGTGCTGGTGTCTACCGACAAGGCCGTACGCCCCACCAATATCATGGGCGCTTCCAAGCGCTTCGCCGAGATGATCCTGCAGGGCCTTGCCCAGCGCGAGACCAAGACCCGCTTTTGCATGGTGCGCTTCGGCAACGTGCTGGGCTCATCCGGTTCCGTGGTGCCATTGTTCCGCGAACAGATCGAGAACGGCGGTCCGGTGACCGTCACTCACCCGGAAGTCACGCGCTATTTCATGAGCATCAAGGAAGCCGCGCAGCTGGTGCTGCAGGCCAGCGCAATGGGTACCGGCGGCGACGTGTTCGTGCTGGACATGGGCGAGCCGGTACGCATCGTCGACCTGGCGCGGCGCATGATCCGCCTGAGTGGCTACGAGACCGACCACGACAGCCACGTCGGCGAGCACATCGACATCGAGTTCATCGGCCTGCGCCCCGGCGAGAAGCTGTACGAGGAACTGCTGCTGGGCAGCAACGTCGCCGGCACCGGCCACCCGATGATCATGCGCGCCGAGGAGGAGTGCCTCTCCTACGGCCAGATCCACAGCTACGTCTCGGAGCTGATGCACTACTGCGACGCGCTGGATTGCGACGGGATTACCTCGGTGCTGCGCAAGGCGGTCAGCGGCTTCAGCGAACACGAGGTGCGCCACGACCACATCTGGAATCGCCAGGCCACCCTCGGCACCCAACCCCACGCTCCCGCGCTCGCTTCCAACGTCAAGGAACTGTTCCCCGAAAAGTCCTCCTGACGCGCCCGTTTCCCAGCTGGCAGCTCCGCTCCAGTTTCCGCAAAACCCTAACTGAAATGGCTAGTCCGGCAATCGCCGAGCAAGCTCAGTCCTCGACATCGTCCACGTCCTGCTGCCCGCTCAGGCGCCGGCGTATGTGCGACCAGGACATGCCCACTGCGAGAATCAGCGCGATCAGTAGCAGTGCCACCCAGGTGATGGCCTGGCCGGAATCCAGCGCCAGCCAGCCGATATCCACCAGCAGCCAGACCACGCAGCCGAACAGTGCGGCGCCGAGGATAATGCCCAGCCAGCCCAGCGAGAGGAAGGTGGCGCGCAGGTAGACGATCCATGCAATCAGCAGGATCACCCCGACCAGCGCGGGTACCGGGCCGAAGCGAGTGGTCTCGGACAGGATCCAGCTGAAGTAGGAGTAATCCGTGGGATTGTAGGTACCGAGTACCAGGGCGAGGGCGAAAACCAGGCGCCCGAGAAAGCTGACGGCGTTGAACTGCTTGGACATTGGGGTTCCTTGTTCAGGCGGGCGATAGCGGCAGAATAGAAGACTCAACTCACCGGAAGCAAGCCGCGGACGATCGCGTCCAGCTCGCCGGCCGAAAGATAGCGTGGCACGGGATAGAGATTTCCGGTCTCCGACTGCGCGGCGGCGACGATCCCGGCGATATCCGCCTCGCGCAATCCCCTGGCCTGCAGCGGCAGGCCGAGCGCTTCGCGCAGGCCGGCGACGGATTCGACAAAGCGCCGCGCCAGCGTGGCGGCGTCCTCGTTGGCGGCGCCGGTATCCAGCAGTTGCGCGAGTTCCGCCAGCCGCGGGTGGGCGCAGGGTCCGTAGGCGGCCAGGACTTCCGGCAGTACCAGCGCATTGGCGATGCCGTGGGGCAGGTGGCAGGTGTGGCCGATCTGGTGGCCGATGCCGTGGGCGTAGCCCAGTGAGGCCTGGCTGAAGGCGGCGCCGGCATAGAAGGCCGCCGCGGCCATGGCGCCGCGCGCCTCCAGGTCCTCGCCGTCGCGCCAGGCGCGCAGCAGGTTGCCGAAGATCAACCGGACCGCCGCCTGGGACAGGCGCCGGCTCGCGGGCGTGGAGGCGCGGGAGACGTAGGACTCCACGGCGTGGGCGAGGGCGTCCATCCCGGTGGCGGCGGTAACCCCGGGTGGCATGCTGCGCATGAGGCTGGCGTCCAGCGCCACGTAATCGGGAATCAGGCGGCTGTCGACCACCGGCACCTTGCGGCCCGACTGCGTGTCGGTGATCACCGCCGCGAGAGTGATCTCGGAGCCCGTGCCGGCGGTGGTGGGCACGGCGAACAGCGGCAGGCCCGGCCGGCGCGCTTTCTGCACCCCGTCAAAATCCCGGAGCTCTCCGGGATTGTTGTACAGCAGTGCGATCATCTTCGCGGCGTCCAGCACCGAGCCGCCGCCGACGGCGAAAACCGCCTCGCAGCCACTGCCCTGCAGCATCTGCAGGCCGCTTTGCACCTGGCCGAAGTCCGGGTCGGGCAGCACGCCATCGTAGAGCACATGGCCGACGCCGCTTTCCTCCAGCGCGGCGCGGATGGGACCGAGCAGGCCGCTCGCTACCAGGTGGCTGTCGGAGACCAGCAGCACCCGCGAGAAACCCAGCGTGCCGACCTGCGCAGCGAGTTGGCGCGCCGAGCCGGGGCCCTGCAACACCAGCGGTGATTTACGCGGGAGCAGGCGCAATAGCCAGGTCACCAGCAGCGCGCGTAACTTGTAGTACATTATTGTCATCGACAGCGTACCCGGTGGCAGGTGAGCATGGCCGCATGATACGCATACACGCCCGAGGCGCAAGGTTCGCACATGGTTCGCATCAACCCGTTACTGCTGGCGCTCTTGATCGCGGTGATCGGCATCGCGGCACCCATCGCCATCGTGTTGCTGCTGGCCAAGCAGCAGGGGATAGAGTCCGAGAAAACGCGTGCTACCGGCTATGCCGCCGAGGCGCTGGAAAAGTCGTCGACGACCTTCCAGTTGTTCATGGATCTCGAAAAACACCTGTCGCCGATGATCGTCGGCCAGCCCTGTGACCGGGAAAACATCAACCAGATGGAGTACGCCGCGCTGGAGTCCCGCGAGATCAAGGCGCTGGGTTATGTGCAGGGTGACCAGCTGTTGTGCTCTTCGCTGAATATCCAGGACCGGGTGTTCGAACTGGGGAAGGTGGACTACGCCGGCAAGCTGGACCCGACGGTGAAGATCCGTACCGACGTCTACATCCCGCGGCTGGGCGATCTCGAATTCACCGTGCTGCAGAAGAACCACATCGCCGCCCTGATCCAGGGGGATGCGCTGCTGGAAACCGTCTCCCGCGGGGCGAAAGTCACGCTCGCCGTGGCCGCTGCCAGCAGCCCGACGGTAATCCTGGAAAACGGCAGGATCGACCCATCCTGGTTTACCAGCATGCCGGCGGCTGGTGAAACCCTGGCGTTCCAGCGCGGGGGCTTTATCGTCGCCCTGGTGCGCTCTGGAACGCTGGATGCCGTGGCACTGGCGGCTGTGCCGCAGGCGGACCTGGACAAGCGCACGCGGGAGTTGTTCGGCTACCTGCTGCCGGTGGGCATCGCCGCCGGCGCCATCCTGATCTGGGCGATCATCTTCCTCTCGCGCCACCAGATGGCCCTGCCGCAGGCGATCCGTTCCGCAGTGCGGCACAGGCAGTTCTTCCTCGTCTACCAGCCCATCGTCGATCTGCGCAGCGGCCGCTGGACCGGCGCCGAGGCGCTGATCCGCTGGCGCCGGCCCAACGGCGAGATCATCAGCCCGGAGATCTTCATGCCGGCGGCGGAGGAGTCGGGGCTGATCCGCGATATCACCGAACTCCTGTTCCAGTTGATCGAGCGCGACTGTGGTTCCCTGTTCCAGGATTTTCCGGACTTTCATGTATCCCTCAATGTTTCCGCCATGGACATCCACGACCCGGCGATCGTCGAGCGGCTGGGCCGGCTCAAGGCCGCCAGCGGCGCGGGCGACGGCAACCTGTTGGTGGAGGTCACAGAGCGCGGCCTGACCCGCCCCGATCAGGCGATCAGCGTGATTCACGAGCTGCGCGAGCAGGGTATCCCGGTCGCCGTCGACGATTTCGGCACGGGCTATTCCAGCCTGTCCTATCTCGAGAGCTTCGATCTCGATTACCTCAAGATCGACAAGTTTTTCGTCGACTGCATCGACAGCGACGGGGACGCCGCGACCGGCAAGGTGCTGCAGCACATCATCGAACTGGCGCGCAGCCTGGGCCTGCAGATGATCGCAGAGGGTGTGGAGAGCGATGTGCAGCGCGACCAGTTGCGCGAGTACGGCGTGCAGTTCGCCCAGGGCTGGCTCTATTCCAAGCCCTTGCGCATGGCGCAGCTGAAGCGGGAACTGCGCAGTCGCAGGGGCTGATTCCGGCCGGCCCTCGCGCCAGTTCCCGGCTTCAGCGTACCAGTACCGAGAGATATTCCGCGTAGGTGAGCGCCGCGCCGCCCAGCAGCATCAGGGTGGCGCGCACCGGCGGCTGGTCCCAGACCCGCAGGTAGGCGCCGATCTGCAGGGCCTCCAGCTGCTTGATCAGGTCGCTGCGCTCCGAGGGCGAGGGCAGGTAGGACTCGCCGCTGGGCCGGTCGCCGGCCAGCGCCTCCTCCTGCAACTGGCGGAGAATCGCATGGCGAACGGATCGGGCGATGGCGTTGAGCCGGACGATGCAGACCAGGGCGATAAGGAAGTTCAGGCCGACGACGATGGCCAGTGCCTGTGGGAAGTCCCAGTTATCGAAGTAGGTGCTGCGCGAGAGCAGCATCAGCAGGATGACGATCACCGGGTAGTAGATCAGCCGGGTGACCGCCGCAGTGCGCTCGCCGATCAGGTGTACCGTGATCCAGGCCCGGGCGTGCTCCCTGGGCAGCTTCAGGGTTTGCTCGAAGTCGTCCAGGCGGGTCTGGCGCCAGTCCAGCTGGCCGCTGCGCATGGCATCGATCCAGCAGATGCACAGCCGCGCGGCATCCACCACCAGGAACAGCAGCCCCAGCATGAACAACACAGAGATGCCCGTGGTGGCGCGGTCCAGGTTGCAGGCGAAATCGCCGCGGCAGGGCGCCGTGGGCGCGCCCAGCAGGGTGAACAGCAGGGCGGCGAAGGCGAAGTAAACCAGCACGTAGCCGGTGGTGCGCATCAGGCGCTGCTCGCTCTGGCCGTGGGCGCCGTACTCCCGCCACATGGCCTGCGCCGTGCCCGCCGCCAGGCAGTGTTCGTCCAGGTGGTTGATCGGGCGCACCCTGATGCCTCGCCAGAGATAACCGTACATCGTGAGCCACCACACGACGATCAGGGCGAGGAACACCCCGGCGAGCAACGGAATCTTCTGCTCCAGGGGCAGCGGCAGCGGCATCAGCTTGCGCAACACCACTACCAGTACCACGAACATGCACAGCGGCAGTACCCGCGCCAGCGGCGGGCGCCCGGGATGTGCGATGAAGGCGCGCAGGCGCTGCCAACCCGACACCAGCAGCGCCCGCAGGCCTATGCCCTCGTCGGGCTTTGCCGCCGGCAGGTTGAAGAAGCGGTTACCCAGCTCCAGCCAGTTGCGCCGCAGGCTGTCGAGCACCACGTGGATGAAGATCGCCGAGAGCAGGACTGACAGCACCCGCAACAGTACGGCGGGCCAGCTGCTGACCCCTGAGAAGATGTCGACGGGTTCGCCCTCGCCGAAGCGCGTGTGCGTGTCGATCGCCCAGCCCAGCCCCGCAAAGACAGTGATGAACAGCAGCGCCAGCACCACCAGCCGCCCGGAGAGCGGCCGCAACTGGTGCAGCGCGAAGACCGCCAGCAGGGCGATGGCCAGCAGGCCACCGCCGATGGCGCCGTGGTGCGGCGGCGGGTAGGAAGTGTTCCAGCTGCCGGTGTGCGGCTTGCCGTCACCCAGCGGGATAAAACGCTGGCGGCCGATCTCGAACAGCATCGGTGGCAGCTTGTCGTACAGCCGCGCCTGCGCATCGTGCGAGGAGGGAAATTTTACCTTGTCGGTAAACGCGGGCGTGAGGCCGATATCCCGGCGCAGGCCGACGTTGAACACCAGCCGCGTCGCCAGGTAGATCGAGGTCTGGTAGCTGTCGCGAAAGGGCATGGTGCCCATGGGAACGGCGGAGGACGTGCGCAGGCCGAAGCTGGACGCCACGATCATGCCGCGCGCCCAGTTGTACTCCGAGGGGTGCAGCAGCTGGGCGTCCAGGTCAGTGGTAACGAAGACGGCCCCGGGGAACTCGGGACGCAGCGCGCGCAGGATCAGCAGCTTGTCGTACACGTCGCTACCCAGCAGGACCACGGCGCCGATACCGTGGCCGTTGTCCAGCCGCCACTGCCGGTCCTTGCTGTGCAGTTCATTGGCCAGCCGGCGCAGGTAGTCGAACTGCCCGTTGCCCACCGGGCGGCGCAGGTCGCTGGCCTCGATGGTGCTGCTGCCTGGCGCGGCCTTGCCCGGCTGTGTGCTTGCCGCGCTGCTCTCGCCGGCGACCAGGCCGTCGATGCCGCGCAGGTACTTGTACTGGGCGAAGTGCGCGTCGTCGCAACCGCGCGGGCAGAAGCGCTCGCGAAACGCCCGCGGCAGGGAGCGGCCGAAATAGGTATCCCACTCGGATAACAGCACCACGTGCTGCTCGTTGGTGTGAATGTCGCGGTTGTCGCGCAGCTCCGTCACCAGCGCGTCGATCAGGTCGCCATCGCTGCGGATCGAGCGCAGCAAATTCATCTCCGGCGCGTTGGCCGGCTGGTCGCGGCACTGCAGCTTTTGCCGCAGCATCTCCAGCGGCGTGCCCTCGTGACGGGAACTGAGTTCGGCGTCGGCCACGGTGGCGATGGGCGAAAAGACATTGAACTCCGCCAGCCCCAGCGAGCAGATTGGAGCGGCGTCCGCACGCGAATTCACCAGGTTGCGCAGGGCGTCGGAGCGCGCAGGACCGAGCAGGTCGAAGGCGATACGCAGGCGGGAGCGGTCACCGATGCCATCCAGCAGCTGGTGCAGCAGGTCGCTGTACTGGCGCGCCGGCTCGGTGACGAACATCGGCTCTTCCAGCCACAGCAGGAGCACCCGCCGCCCCGCGCCGGCGGTGCCGCCGCCACCGGGCGTGGTGGCGTTCTCGTACTCGTACCATTCGTAAGGCACGGCGAAGCAGTCCGCCTGCGCCTCGTGCCAGGTCTTTTCGTCGACGGTGGCGGTGATCTCGCCATCGGCTTCCAGGCAGGGGCCGGACAGGTCGCGTCGCAGGTAGAACACTTCCAGGGTCTCCGCATTGAGCGGGACGAAGGACTCCTCTCCCAGGGCGGAGATCACCGCGTAGCGGCGCCGGCGGCGGCGCTCCTCCAGTTCCGGGTAGTTGCCGGGGCTCACCGGCACTGCGAGCACGGTGAGGTCCCCGGCCGGGCCACTGCCCGCCGCCCGGGCGAGGTCGGCGATTGCGGATCCCGGCGTGCGCGTGTAGCGGGGCACCTGCTTGCCGCTGGCCACCGCCTGCTCGTGCTTGTAGACCGCCTGCAGGGGGTCCTGCCACAGCCTGGCGGGGACCACGCCCGCGAGCTGGCGGGTCGCCGCAGGAGCTTGCTCGCTGGAGGGACGCACACTGTCCAGCGGCGCTGCTTTCCAGAGGGAGGCGCCGAGTGCGGCGAGAAGGAGAAACCCGGCCAGGGTGAATCGGGAATCTCCCTGTGGATTCAATGGACTCATGCCGTTGTCTTCCGTGACAACCGTTATTGTGGTGGAATTTCCGGCGCTTGAAGTGCCGGGCTTGTTCGTGTGAATTATAACCGAGCGGGGGTTTTCAGCGGATTACACGTGATTTCAATGCGCCGTCAGCAGGCCGGGAGGTGTAGCTCAGTTCAGCCCGAGGGCCTGCGCCGCCTGCTCGATGCGCGCAAAGGAGGCGTCGTCGGTCATGTCGTCGAGGCCGACGACAAGGCGGCCCACGCCCGCCTCGGCGTACTCGGGCAGCAGGTCGCGGGCGTCGCCCAGGCTGACTTCCAGCGCCCAGGGGGGGCGCTCGCCGATGTTCATGTAGGCGGCGGGTATCAGCACGGTGATGTCCATCGCCGCGAAGTCGCGCCCGGCCTCGTCGCAGAATTCGCGCAGCGTGGCCAGCTGCTCGCGCACCTGCGCAGGGCTGAGCATGGAGGGCAGCCAGCCGTCGGCGATCGCCGCCACCCGGCGCAGCGCGCGGGTGTTGTCGGTGGTGTCGTTGCCCGAGCCGAGCAGCACCGGCGGGTGGGGCTGCTGCAGCGGCTTGGGGTTGCAGTGCACCGGCGGGAAATTGATGAACTCGCCGGCGAAACTGGGCGTTTCCTCGGTCCACAGCACCTTCAGTGCGCGCACCGTCTCGGTGGCGATCTTAACCCGCTGGCGGAAGGGCGCGCCCATGATCTCCGATTCCTCGGGTATCCAGCCGTGGCCCACGCCAAAGACGAAACGCCCGCCCGAGATGCGGTCCAGCGTCGCCACTTCCTTGGCGAGTATCAGCGGGTTGCGCTGGCTGACGAGGCAGATATCCATGCCGAATACCAGGGTCGAGGTGACCGCGGCAGCGGCGGCCATCGAGACGAAGGGGTCGGTCATGTGGCGGTAGTTGTCCGGTAGCGGCACCCCGTAGCGCTGCGCGTCGGCAATCTCCGCCGGGATGATGATGTGCTCGCCGGTCCACAGGGATTCGAAGCCCAGGGATTCGGTGTGCCTGGCAAGCTCGGTAAATGCGGGGCCAAACCAGGGGTAGTTGGCGGAGGTGCCTATTTTCATCGGCGGTACTCCCGGTGATCGTGCGCGCCTCGCGAGAGGGCTTTTGCCGTGTTTAACATGCAGGTTCCGACAGTTTTTGTTGTTGTGTCGACCGGCCGAGTGATCTGTAGATCACAGGGTAGCGGACACTGTAATCGAAGCGGGTTAATTAAGAAACCTAAATTTCTAAGTGCCTGGCGGGATGGCGGCGGCGCGCCCCCAGGAGTTTGGAATATCGGCGAATTACGGGGAATTTTGTCTCATCGCCAGCTCGAATCCAGTATGATCTCGCGCAAATGTCGAAACTAACCAATCCTGTTTGTAGCACCCTCGCATGATCTGGCTCGCGTCCTTTCCGCGCTCGGGAAACACGTATTTACGCAACCTGCTGTATGAGGTATTCGGATTGCGCTCGAGTACCTGGCACCAGGAGACCGCCTACCCGGTTGACCGGGGTTTTGGAGACTACCCGTTCGTCAAGACCCACCAGCGCCCCGGCGACCTGGAGGCGGCGGGCTTCGACCTCGCCATCCCCGCCGTTTGCCTGGTGCGCGACGGCCGCGATGCGATGTGCTCCATCGCCCATCATCGCGCCGACCTGGTCGCCCCGGGCTCGGACGTTCGCCGCAACATGGAGGAGGCCATCGTCGCCCAGCATGGCAGCTTCTTCGGCGGTTGGTCGACGAACGTGGACGAGTGGGTGGCGCGGGCAGACCTGATCATTCGTTACGAGGACCTGGTTGCCGATCCCCTCGGCCAGGCCATGCGGATAGGGCAGTTGATCGAGCTGCCGGAGCCGCAGCCAGGGCGGATGCCGAGTTTCGAGTCATTGAAGCACGGTATTCCCGAATACGGCGCCGGCAAGCGCCAGGGTGGCGACGAGACCGCCATGCGGGAGCGGGCGAGGCGGTTCTTCCGGCGGGGCGTCGTCGGCGCGTGGCGGGACGAAATGCCGGAGGAACTCCAGGAGCTGTTCTGGAGCTTCCACGGGGATACCATGGCGCGGCTGGGATACACGCAGGACGGGACGATTGTCGAGCCGCACCCGGACCTCGACCTGGAACTGCGCCGCAAACTCGGGATACCGCGCAGCAAGGTGCGCCGCAAGTATCGCGTGTTGATGGAAGCCGACAAACTGCTGTCCGCTGACAACGACGGTGTCAAACGCTACCAGGTGGAGTTGTTGCGCGCACTGTATCCCGCCGTAGCGCACGCGGATTCGCGATGGCAGCTCGACTTGTACCACCACGGCAATATCACGCCAGTTCGCGAACTCGCCGGTGTCATTTTCGGGGAGTTCCTGCCGGCCTATGCCTCGGTGGACGAGCCGCGGCCGGAGCCCACGCAGCGCCCGCTACCGCCCGGAATAACGAGCGGATCGCGCCGGCTGAAAGCCCCGGCCTGGAAGGAACCGCCGCATCCCAATCCGTTTATCCGGATCGAGCGCCGGGTGATGTCGCTGGTGCCGCGCGGTTTCGTGCGCTTCCTCGAGCGGCACAGGATCACCGTCCTGCACGATATCTACGAATTCTTTCGCGGCCTGGCGACGCGGCTTGCCGATGCCTGGGACTGGCTCAGCCATGCCTGCCGCGAGCTGCTGCCGAAACCGGCCGCGACGCTGACTGAAGGGCGAGAGAAGCCGGCGGCTTACGACCTGGTGCATCTCCCTCTGATGCAGCATTACAAGCCCTTCCGGCATGACCACACGCGCAAGCTGGTCACGATTCACGATCTCACGCACCTGCATTTTCCCGAGCTGCATACGGAGGCCAATACCCGCAACGCCCAGCGCGGGCTGGAATACGCCTGCGACAGCGGGGCGAGCCTGCTCGCGGTTTCCGCCGCGACGCGGGACGATATCCTGCAACATACCGGGGTGGATGCCGGGCGTGTCCACGTGGTCCTCGAGGCCGCCGACCCGATCCTGTTCCACCGCAAGCTGAACAGCGAAGACTGCCGGAAGGTGCGCAAGAAATATGGCATCGAGGTGGGTGTTCCATACATCGTCTCGCTCTCGACGCTGGAGCCGCGCAAGAACCTGGAGAACACGATCAGGGCCTTTGTCGCGCTGCTGGAGAGCCGGCCGGAGATCCGGGTCAACCTGGTAATCGCGGGCAAGCGGGGCTGGGACTGCGACGGCATATACCAACTGGCCGAGGGCAGGGAGGACCGGATACACTTCACCGGCTTCGTCGACGACAAGGATCTGCCGTTTCTCTATTCCGACGCGTTGTGCCTGAGCTACCTGTCGTTCTACGAGGGCTTCGGCCTGCCGCCGCTCGAGGCCATGCGCTGCGGAACTCCGGTCGTCTTCGGCGACAACAGCTCGATCAGGGAGGTCGTAGGCGCCGGCGGCCTGCCGGCGGACCCGCACGATATCGAACAGATCCAGCAACAATTCCTGCGCCTTATCGGCGATGAAGAACTGCGCCAACGCCTCGGGCGCGCCGCCCTGCGTCGCGCCAGCGATTTTTCCTGGCGCCAGGCGGCGATCGAGACCCTGGCCCTTTACGAGAAAGTGATCAATGGCTGACCCCGGACAGCGCCTGCCGGTGGTGCATATCGGCATGCCCAAGACCGCGACCAAGACCCTGCAGTGGCGCCTGTTCGCCCTGCACAGCGACATCTATTACCTCGGCCGTTACGACGGCAGGCCTTTCAAGGGCAAGTACCAGCGCTACCTTGGCTGCCGCGACGCCGACGTGTTCCGCGTCATGGAGCACGTCGCCTACCAGGGTGTGTTCGACGCCGATGTCGACAGCTGCCGGCAGCATCTGGACGCGTATCTTCAACAGCACAATGGCGAGGGTAAATTGCCTGTCTGGTCCTGGGAGTCCTACGGCACCGACAGCTTCGAGATGCGCAGCCGGCGCGCGCAGAATCTCAGGCAATTGCTCGGCCAGGCGAAAATCCTGGTGGGCATTCGCCATCCCGTCGGCCTGCTGGAATCCGCCTACATGCAGCAGCTCAAGCGCGATAACATCGGCGGTTACGCACACTGGGGCAAGCGCTGTTTTTTCCCGTCTTTCACCGAGTGGTTCGAGCGCAACCACCGCGGGGATATCGACAACCACCTGGACTACCCGCGCACCATCCGCACCTACGCCGAGTTGTTTGGCGAGCAGAATGTTTACGTCGCCGTGTTCGAGGAACTGCGCGAGGCGCCCGAGCGCTTCTGGGGAAAGATCTGCGAGTTCATGGGAGTGGACAGCCGCGAAGCCCTGGAGTTGGTGGCCGGCAATGCAGACAATACCCGCTGGACCGAAATCCAGCTGCAGCGCCTGGGGACGATTCACGACTCCAGCCTGCGCTCGCTGGCATTCCGGCTCTCCGGAAAACGCCGGCGCAAATCCCTGCTGGACCTGCGCCCCAATGAATCACCAGGAACCAAGGCGGCCAGGGCCAAGCCGGATATTTCCCCCGCCACCCGGGCGGACATCGTGCGCCGCACCAGCGAGGGGAATCGCTGGCTGCAGCAGGCTTTTGGCCTCGAGCTCGACCGCTGGGGGTACCTGTCGCAATGAAACGTCTGGTTCTGCACACGGGGATCCCGAAAACCGGCAGTACGACCCTGCAGGAGGCAGTGTTTTTCCGCCACAGCCAGGTGTTCTACCTCGGCAAGCAGGACACATCCCTGGCATCCCGCGGCTGCCGCAGTGAAGCGTTGTACGACTTGCTGGATCCGATACTCTGGCATCCAAAACCGGATACGGACTGGGAGTCCGTGCTGCAGCGTTTCGATACTGAAGTCCTGGCACAGGCATCGCCCGAGCAGGTGGCAGTGGCTTCCTGGGAGGGGCTGGGTATGCTGAAAGCCAAGGCCTACAGTGGATTGCTCGCGCGTTTTGGCAGGCTTTCTCCCGACTTCCGTTTGCTGCAGGTGCAGCGCAACCCGGAGGATTGGCTGACATCGCGATACCTGCAGCGGCTGCGGAGTCACTATGCGTCGAAAAAGCAGGAGGCCCCCGGTTTCGGCCGCCCCTGGTTCAGTTTCGATTCGTGGATGGAGTCGCAGCTGGAGCGATTCGGTTCGCTGGAGACCTGGTTGTCCCAGGCGCCGAAAATGCAGGCGGCGCTGGCGCAGCTGGGGCGGACGAATCTCAAGGTGATGCTGTTCGAAAGCCTCAAGGCCGATCCGGTCGCCTTTTACCGTGAGCTGTCGGAATTTGTCGGCATCGACGCCGATGAAACACTGGCTCTCATCGAGGGCGAACACAGCAACACACGAGTGACCGAAGCCCAGTACGCGCATATCAGGCGGGTTGACGCCAATCCGCTCCGGCGCTGGTACTGGCGCAAAAGCAGGGCCACCAAGGCAAGGCGCCTGGAATCGCTGCAGCGAATCGATCGGGCCGCCGGCGGAACGCCCGGCCAGAAAGTCGAGTTGAGCGAAGAGTGGCGGCAGCGTATCGCCGAGGCGAGCCGCGATGGAAACCGCTGGCTGCGCGACGAATTGGGGCTGGATGTCGAGCGTTACGGCTATGTCACCTGAGCGGTCGGATAGCGGGGCAGTGCCGTGAAGGTCATTCTCGGCACAGACAGCCTGCAGGCGCCGCTCACCGGTATCGGCCGCTACACCGCGGTGCTGGCCGGGGGGTTGTTGCAATCGCAATCCGTAGGGGAGCTGCTCGGCTACAACGTGGGGCGCCTGGGGGATGTGTCAGGGCAGCTGGAAGCGCTTGCGGGAGAAAGCACGGTCGCGCAATCGCGCCGGCTGGCGGTGCGCCGGCGCGCGGCCGGCTCCATCGTGCTGACCAGGCTCTACGAGCATTACGTGCAACTGTTCAGCGGCATCCCGCTGAGGCGCCACGCCGACGCGGTATTCCACTCGCCGAATTTTCACCTGCCGCACCATCCGGGGCCGACCGTGGTTACCGTGCACGACCTGTCATTCCGGCTGTTTCCGGATTGCCACCCGGCCGCGCGGGTGGGCTGGATGAACCGGATGGTGCCGCTGGCCCTGCGCGACAGCGACCACGTCATCTGTGTTTCGGAGTCCACGCGAACCGATGTGTTGCGAGAGTACGGTGTGGAGCGCGAGCGGACCAGCGTCATCCCCCTCGGGGTCGACCCGCTGTACCGGCCACGGCCGGCCGAATCGGTGGCGGCCGTGCTGTCCGCCCGCGGCCTGGCGTATCGCCAGTACCTCCTGTGCGTGGCGACCCTGGAGCCGCGCAAGAACCTGGAAGCGCTCCTCGACGCCTACCTGGATTTGCCCGCGCTCACCCGCAGGCACACGCCGCTGGTGCTGGTCGGCGCGGTGGGCTGGCACTGCGAGGCACTGCTGGATCGATTGCGCGAGGTGGCCGGCTCGGGGGAGGTCGTCCACCTGGGCTACCTGCCGGAGCCGGAACTGGCTGCGTTGTACAGCGGCGCGCTCTGCTTCGTCTATCCCAGCCGTTACGAGGGCTTCGGGCTGCCGGTTCTGGAAGCACAGGCCAGCGGCGTGCCGGTGATCAGCTCGGCGGTATCGTCGATTCCCGAGGTGGCGAGCGAGCAGAGTCTGCTGGTTCAGCCCGACGATGTCGACGCCCTGCGCGAGCAACTGCGTCGCGCCCTGGAGGATGCGCAATGGCGCGACCGCTGCATCGACGCCGGGCTCTCCCGCGCGGCGCAGTTTTCCTGGCAGCGTTGCGTGGCGCAGACAATCGAGGTGTACCACCGTGTCAGCGCCGACTGAAACCCGTGTCGGGCCCGGCACGGGCGACGAGACGTTGCGGGTACTGCACCTCGGCAAGTATTTTCCCCCGCATCCCGGCGGCATGGAGACATTCCTGCGCGACCTGTTGTGGGCCTCGCTGCGCGACCGGGTTGCCGTGGCCGCGCTGGTGCACCAGTCCCGGCCAGGCCAGGCCTCCGCGCGGGAAACCTGCCGGGGGAGCGCCGGGAGCTTCCCGCTGTTGCGCGCCGGCCTCTGGTTTCGAATGCTGTACACGCCGGTCAGTCCGGCATTTCCCTGGTTGCTGGGACGACTGCTGCGGGAATTCACGCCGCACGTCATCCACGTGCACATGCCGTCGCCCTCGGCATTCTGGCTGTTGCTGTCCCCGCGCGCGCGCAAACTGCCCTGGGTGCTTCACTGGCAGGCGGACCCCGTCGACGCGAGCGCCGGGGCGATTACCCGCCTGGTGTATCGCTGGTGCTACCGGCCCCTGCAGGACGCGCTCCTGCGACGCTGCCGCGCTGTCATCGTCACCTCGCCGGCGTACCTGGAATCGAGCGAGCCGTTGCAGCGCTATCGCGAGAAATGCACGGTCATTCCGCTGGGACTGGATCCGCAGACACTGCACGCAGCTCCCCGCAAACCCGCCGAAACCGGCGGCGGATTCCGCCTGCTGGCGGTCGGGCGGCTCGCCTACTACAAGGCGCTGGATACCTTGTTGCTGGCGCTGCAGTCGCTGCCCGATGTGCGTCTGGCCATCGTGGGTGAAGGCGAGGAGGGCAAGCGCCTGCGACAAATGGCGCGGCAACTCGGAGTGGACCAGCGTGTAGAGTTCCTCGGCTCGCTGGACAGCAAGGCGCTCGCTCTCGAGTACCGGCGCTGCGACTGCCTCTGCCTGCCGTCCAGCGAGCGCTCCGAGGCGTTCGGCCTGGTGTTGCTGGAGGCGATGTCATTCGCGCGAGCGGTGATAGCCTCCGATATCCCGGGCTCCGGCGTGGGCTGGGTCGTGCAGGATGGAGTCAACGGCATCAAGGTCGCCCCGCGGGCGGTCGACCAGTGGGTTTCGGCAATCACCCGGCTCGACGATGACCGCGACCTCTGCCGGCGGCTCGGCGAGGCCGGGCGGGACATGTTCGAGGCGCGATACCATATCGATCGCTGCGCTGGCTCGGTGCATGAACTCTACCGCAGGGTACTGCAGGCATGACGCGGCAGAATCCTGTCCAGTCCCCGGCTGCTGCGGCAACCCTGGTGGTGGTGCCGGCATACAACGAGGAAGCGAGTATCGCCGCCGTCGTGCGTTCGATCATCGAGGCCGCGGGCCTGCCGGTACTCGTGGTCAACGACGCCAGTGGAGACAACACCGCTGCCGAAGCGCGCGCCGCCGGGGCCGACGTGATGTCGCTGGCCGTGCAACTGGGACCCTGGGGCGCCATCCAGGCGGGGCTGCGCTATGCGCGGCGCCACGGGTTCGAAGTCGTGCTGACAATGGACGGCGACGGCCAGCACCCGGCGGAGCCGATCGCCGCGGTGCTGGGCCCGGTACTCGACGGCAGCGCGGAAGTCGCAATCGGGGCCTGCCCCGAACGCGGCTCGAAAATGCGCAGGATAGCGTGGCGGCTGATGCGCCTGTCCTCCAGCCTGTCCCTGAGCGACCTGACTTCCGGTTTTCGCGCCTACGGTCCGCTGGCGCTGGAATACCTGTCCGGCGAGGACGCCACGCTGCTGGAATATCCGGATATCGGCGTTTTACTGTTGCTGCACACCAATGGCTTGCGTATCGTCGATGTGCCCGTGGAGATGCAACCGCGAAGCAACGGCAGTTCCCGGGTGTTCAAGTCCTGGCTGGTGGTGGGCTTCTACATGTGGCAGACGCTATTGCTGGGGTTGAGCAAGCGCCCGTTGTCCAGGCCCGCGTCGCGGGGCAAACCCACCGGTATCGCGAACGGCGAGGAGCGATAATATGATCCCGGTCATCACCGGTTGCATCGGCATCGTCATTTCCATAACCCTCATCCTGATGCTGCGGCACGACAAGCTGCACGCGCACCACACGCTTTTCTGGGCCTGCATCGCGGTAGCGTCCGCGTTGCTGGGGTTTGCGCCCGGCATCGTCGACTGGGTCGCCCACCAGTTGGGAATCGGCTATCCGCCGGTGCTCGCCTTCGCCCTCGCCATCGGCCTGATCATGGTCAAGCTGCTGCTGCTCGACCTCGAACACTCGCGCCTGCTGCAGCGCAACGAGCGCCTGGTACAACACTGCGCCATGCAGGAACTGGAGCTGCGCAAGCTCGAGGCCCGCATGCAGGCTGTGGAAGGCGCCTCGACGGAATCCGCCGGCGAGTAAGCGCCGGCTGCCATGCACGTTTTTTCCCTGCTGCTTGCCCTGATGCTGCCCTGGGCGGCCGGCGCGTGCTGGGTCCGCTGGCTGCTCAACTGGGCGGGGCGCCAGCCGGCGGTCCACCCTGCAATCTGCCTCGGCTACGGATTCTTTGTCGGCAACGCGGTGCTGGTGGCGCTGCTGTTCCTGGCCGCAAGTATGTCCACGCCGGTACAGGCCTGGATGGTGCTGGCCGCACTCGCGCTGCTCACAGCCGGTGGTGCGCTGCTCGCATACCGGAGCAGGTCGGGCGGCGCGGCGACAGCTTGTAAGACAAACGCTGGCGGGCGTCCGCTGTGGTGGAGGTTGTCGCTGTACTGCCTGCTGTTGCTGTGCCTGTCGCACCTGGCATCTGCGGCCGTCGAGCAATTGCAATTGCCCACCTACCCCTGGGACGCCTGGCTGGCCTGGCTCTATCGCGCCAAGGCCTGGTTCTACAGCGGCGACCTGCAGGCCTTGCTGTCGCGCGGGCAGTGGCTGCGAGAGGCGGGGGGGAGCCGTTACAGCATCGACGCCTACGGCTACCCGCCGCTGGTGTCCGCGCTGCCCTACTGGGTTGCCGCCGCGTGGGGACGCTGGTCGGATACCCTGGTGCACCTGCCCTACCTGGGCTGTGGTATCGCCGTGGCGCTGGGGATCTACGGACAGATGCGTGAATCCGGCTATTCGGCGCTGCTGGCAGTACTCGCTGCCTGGCTCTGGTTGTCCCTGCCGCTGGTGGATACCCACCTGTCGCTGGCGGGGTATGCCGACATCTGGATGGCGGGTTATGCCGGCCTGGGCTTCCTCGCCCTGCTGGTCGGGCTGGCTCGCGGCGACCGCCCGCAGCTGTGGCTGGGGCTGGCACTGCTCGCGCTGGGCACCTGTGTGAAGCTCGAGGGACTGGTGTGGCTGTCGCTGGCGCTTGCACTGTGGCTCGCGGCCACACTGCCGCCGCGTGTGCTCGTCGCCGGCTCGCTGGCGCTGGTAGCACTCGCGGCGCTGGCCCTGGTGACGGGGCACACCGCAGTGACTCTTCCGGTCCTGGGGGACCTGGGCGTGCGCGACGGGCAACTGTACCTGCCCGGCATGGGGGTACACCGCCTGGAACTGCACAACCCGGCCCCTGCCTATTGGCGCGGCCTGGTGGTCGGTGGCAGCTGGAACCTGCTCTGGCCGCTGTTGTTGTGCGCGTTCGTGTCGCTCGCCTGGATGCGGGACAAGCGTTTGCGCAAACCATTGTTCCTGTTCCTGGGCCTGTTCGCGGCAAGCCAGGTAGTGATATTCGCCTTCACCGAGCAGGCGGCGTGGGCGACCAGCCTCACCGCCGCGAACCGGCTTCCGCTGCAGGTTTCGCCGGTGCTGGTGTTCACGGTGCTGGTTTGCCTGGCGCGTTTTTGTCCCGATCCCGCGCTGCTGGGCAGCCTGTCCCGCTCGCGATGGCTGGGGGTGGCGACAGTTCCCGTGCTCGCCGCCGTGCTCATACTCGCAGGGCTCTACTTCCAGGCGGCAGCGAATGCACAGCGCGAGGTGTCGCCACCACCGGTCTTTACAATCACCCCGCAACAGTTGAACGTGGTCGTGGGGGCGGGGCAGCCTGCACGGCATCGGCTGCAGCTGACCGGCTTCAACGCGGGTGCGGCGGTGGCGAGCCGTAGCGGCCTGGACCTGGTTTCCAGTGACTACCTTTACCTGCGTTACGACATACAGGCGAACATCTTTACCGCGCCGCGGCTATTCTGGCGCAGCGACAGGAACCCGCAGCGCATGCATTCCGCGGAGTTGCATGGCACCGGGGGCAATGTGATTTCGCTGCGTGACCTGCCGGGGTGGAACGGACGAATCATCGAGCTGGGGGTGGTCGTGTTTGCGGATGCGGGCGGCACCGCCTCAGTGGGTACGCTGGTGCTTTCGCCGCCGACCCCTGGTGCCTGGCTGCGCAATTCCTTTACCCACTGGCTGGCCTTCGACGCCTGGAACGCACGCTCGATCAACATGGCGGGGCGGGGCGAGCTGAGGGATTTCCTGCCGCTGCCGCTGGTCGTCCTGCTCTGGCTCACTGTCGCGGTGGCGCTGGCGCTGGCAGCGTTCCTGCCGCTGCGTGAATCCGGTGCGCTGCGCACGGCCATCCTGCTGAGTGCGGTTCTCGGCTGGTTGCTGCTGGATGTTCGCTGGGGCGCCAACCTGGTGTATCTCGACACTCGCGCGATTGCGGCGCGCCAGGCCAGCGGTGGCGAGGACTACCTGCCGGTCGCTGGCGATGCGCGCGCCTACGCGCTGGCAGGCCGGGTCCGCGCGCTGCTCGCCGGACAACCGCTGTCCAGCTCGCGGTTGTTGGTATTGGGGCCGAAGAAAGGCGACTTCGTCTCCCTGCGCGCCAAATACCACCTGCTGCCGCTTCCCGCCGTTGTCGGACCGCTGAGCCTGCTCGACGCGAAGGGCCGTCGCCGGGTCGACTACCTGTTGCAACTGTCGAGTCCCGACAGGCCCTCACCCGGCATGGCGGCGCTACAGGCCAGGCTGGATGCCGCGGGGCCGCCCCGGCGCATTCGCCTGCGCGAGGTGATGCGCTCGGATGCCGGAGTACTCTACCGGGTGGTATATTCGGGTCATGGCTGACCTGGTAATTTCAAACAATGTCACCATTCCCGAGGCGGAGATCGAGTTCAGTGCGATCCGCGCCCAGGGGGCAGGGGGGCAGAACGTCAACAAGGTGTCCTCCGCGATCCACCTGCGATTCGATATTCGTGCCTCGTCCCTGCCGGCGGTCTACAAGGAGCGGCTGCTGGCACTGAGGGACCAGCGCATCAGCAAGGACGGAGTAATCGTGATCAAGGCGCAGCAGTACCGCACCCAGGAGAAGAACCGCGATGACGCCCTGCAGCGCCTGGCGGTACTGGTGGGCAAGGCGGCTACCGTGCCCCGGCCTCGGCGCCCGACCAAACCGAGCAAGGCGGCGAAGGCGAGGCGGGTGGACGGCAAGACCCAGCGCGGAAAACTGAAGTCCCTGCGCCGAAAGATCGATACGGAGTAATGCCCACGATCCGTCGTAGGAGCGCACTCAGCGCGCGATCGCTCCTGTAGGAGCCCGCTCTGCGGGCGATCGCGCGCAGAGCGCGCTCCTACACCGGCGATTGCACTCTGCCAAAAATTCATTAACCTAGGAGCTTCCAGACAGGAAACCCGGCACCCGATGGCGTTCAGCAGGCACAAAATTCTTACCGTTGCATTCATGCTGCTGGTTTATGCCGGGCAGTCGTTTGCCGCGTTTGACCTGCCATGTGCCCACGCCAAGCAGCATGACATGCATGCAATGCATTCGATGCAGCATTCCCACGCGCAGCAGGCGGCCAGCCACGACCATGCGCAGACCTGTGACTGCTGCGACCACGCCAAGTGTTCAATGGCCCACTGTGCCTCTGCGCCGGCGGTGATGGCCAGCTTCCAGTCCCCGGAGTCCGCACCTGCGGCCGATGCTTTTGGCTCGGAAGCCCCGCAGCTGTACGCCGCCAACGCCCCGGCAACCCTCTACCGCCCGCCCATTTCCCGCTGATACGGGGTCAGTGCGCCCGGAATTCCGGCGCCTACCTCCTGCAGGCGGGAGTCAGATACTCCCGAATTCGGTAACGCCGCGCAGCCAAGGGTGCGCGCGGTTTGGGAGCAAACATGAAAATACTCGTGACAGCAGTACTGTCCCTGCTTGCCGGGCTTTGCGCCGGTGCGCAGGCGGGCGGGCCGGTACTCACACTGGATGGCGCCGTCGCTGCGGCGCTGGGTAGCGACCCCTGGCTCGCCGGCAGCGAGCTGCGGCAGCAGGCGCTGGCCGACGAGGCCGTCGCCAGCGCTACCCTGCCGGACCCGAAGCTGAGCTTTACGGCGGGCAACTTCCCGGTCGATACCTTCGATATCAACCAGGAGCCCATGACCCAGGTCGGGCTCGGCCTCAGCCAGCAGTTCCCTCGCGGCGACAGCCGCGCGCTGGGGCGCCAGCAAAAGGAACAGCTGTCGGCACAGGAGCCGCTGCTCAGGGCGGACCGGCGCGCGCAGGTCAGGGCGACTGTCGCCCGGTTGTGGCTGGACGCCTGGCGCGCGCAGGAGTCCATCGCCCTGATCGAGCGTAACCGGGCGCTGTTCGACTATCTCGTCGACGCGGCCCGCGCCGCATACTCCGCCGCGCTCGGTCGCGCACGCCAGCAGGACCTGATCCGCGCCCAGCTGGAACTGACCCGCCTCGAAGATCGCCTGTCCGAGCTGCGCCAGAAGCAGGAAACCGCCCAGCGCCAGCTCTCGGAATGGGTGGGCGCCGAAGCGACCCTGCCGCTGGCCAGTGAATTGCCGGAAGCGCACACCAGCGAGGCGGTCAAACCCCTGCTGTCGCGCCCGGCCAGCGACCAGCAGGCCTGGGAGCTGCTGCAGGACCACCCCGCGCTGCGGGCCTTCGACAAGCGCATAGAGGCAATGGGCACCGGGGTCGACCTCGCCCGTCAGAAATACAAGCCGGAGTGGGGGCTGGTCGCGCAGTACGGCTATCGCGCGGACGACACCATGGGCTCGGACCGCGCCGACCTGCTGACCGTGGGCGTCACCCTCGACCTGCCGCTGTTCACCGCCAACCGCCAGGACAAGGAGCTGGATTCCGCCGTCGCCAGAGCCGAGGCCCTGAAGACGGACAAGCTGCTGATGGCCCGCCAGATGGTGGCCCGGCTGCAGGCCGACACAGTGCGGCTGCAGCGGCTGGAAGAGCGCAATGCGCTATACACGAAACAGTTGCTGCCGCAGATGTCGGAGCAGGCCGATGCCGCGCTCAGCGCCTACAACAATGACGACGGCGACTTTGCCGAGGCGGTGCGCGCGCGTATCGCGCAACTCGATGCCCAACTGGTGGCTCTCTCCCTGGCGGTGGAACGCCAGCAGGTGATCGCGCAGATCAACTACCTGCTCGCCGACGCCCCGGACCTGCAGGCCGCTGCCGCCACAGACATGACAGGTACTGAACAATGAACAGTGTGATCAAACTGGGACTGGTTGCAGGCGTCGCCGCCGTGCTCGGCGCGGGGGTCACGGCCGCGCTGCTCGGCCGGCAGGCGGAACCCGGCGCGAGCGGCGGGAGCTCGAAAGAGCCGCTGTACTGGGTAGCGCCAATGGACCCGAGTTACCGCCGCGACAAGCCGGGCAAGTCGCCCATGGGCATGGACCTCGTGCCTGTTTACGCGGAGGACGCCGCCGGGGGATCGCCGGGCATGGTGAGCATTGCGCCGGAGGTCGTCAACAACCTCGGCGTGCGCACCGGCGTGGCTTCCCTGGGCGAGCTGGGCGCGCAGGTCGATACCGTCGGCTATGTGCGCTATGACGAGGACCGGCTGGTGCACGTGCACCCGCGCGTGGCTGGCTGGATCGAGACGCTTTTCGTCAAGGCTGCGGGAGACCCGGTAAAACAGGGTGAACCCCTGTATACACTGTATTCGCCGACACTGGTCAACGCGCAGGAGGAACTGCTGCTTGCGATCAAGCGCGGCAACCCGACCCTGATCGGCGCCGCGGCGGACCGGCTGCAGGCGCTGCAGGTGCCCGCCCCGGCACTGGAGCAGTTGCGCAAGACCGGCAAGGTCAGCCGCACCATCACCCTCTTCGCGCCGCAGGACGGGGTGGTCGACAACCTCAAGGCGCGCGAGGGCATGTACGTCGAGCCGGGCATGAAGATCATGTCCATCGGCACGCTGGAGCGGGTCTGGGTGATCGCCGAGGTATTCGAGCGCCAGGCCTCGCTGGTGCATGTGGGCGACCCGGTGAAAATGCGACTGGATTACCTGCCGGGCCGGGAGTGGCGAGGGCAGGTGGACTACATCTATCCCTCGCTCAACCCAAAGACCCGGACGGTGCAGCTGCGCATCGGCTTCGATAACCCCGACGACTACCTGCGCCCCGGCATGTTCACGCAGATCGAGATCGACGGGCAGCCCGGCGAGAACACCCTGCTGGTGCCGCGCGAGGCGCTGATTCGCACCGGCGCGCAGCAGCGGGTGGTGCTTGCCCTGGGAGAGGGGCGCTTCAAGTCGGTGGCGGTCGAAGTGGGGCGCATTGCCGGCGACAACGCGGAGATTCTCTCCGGGCTGCAGGCGGGCGATCGTATCGTGACCTCGGCGCAGTTCCTGATCGACTCGGAGTCCAGCCGCACCTCGGACTTCGAGCGCATGAGCGCACCGATGGCGCCGGCGGATCAGTCCGGAGAAATGGAGATGGACACCTCCGGCAGCCAGGGCATGGATCACTCCGGACACGACGCAATGGACATGGGTGACGGGGCGGTGGACCACAGCGGACACGCGGCCGGTGCCCAGCCCGACCCGCACAAGGAGCACGCGCAATGATCGCCACCGTCATTCGCTGGTCCGTGCATAACCGCTTTTTCGTGGTGCTGGCGACACTCGTGCTCATTGCGACCGGCATCTGGTCCCTGAAAAACACCCCGGTCGACGCCATACCGGACTTGTCCGACGTGCAGGTGATCATCAAGACCAGCTACCCCGGCCAGGCGCCGCAGGTGGTGGAGGACCAGATCACCTACCCCCTGACCACCGCCATGCTCTCGGTACCCGGCGCGGTCACCGTGCGCGGTTACTCCTTCTTCGGCGATTCCTACGTGTACGTGATCTTCGACGAGAAGACCGACCTCTACTGGGCGCGTTCTCGCGTGCTGGAATACCTGTCCCAGGTGGCGCCCACGCTGCCGGCCAATGCCCGGCCGCAGCTGGGCCCGGACGCTACCGGCGTGGGCTGGGTGTATCTCTACGCGCTGGTGGACCGCACGGGCAAGCACGACATCAGCCAGCTGCGCAGCCTGCAGGACTGGTTCCTGAAGTACGAACTGCAGACCGTGCCCGGTGTCTCCGAGGTGGCCCCGGTCGGCGGCATGGTGAAGCAGTACCAGGTGAAGGTGAACCCGGACAAGCTGCGCGCCTTCGGTATTTCACTGGCGGCCATCCAGGGCGCGATCCAGCGCGGCAACCAGGAAGTGGGCGCCTCGGTGGTGGAGATGGCCGAGGCCGAGTATATGGTGCGCGCCACCGGTTATATCCAGGGCCGCGACGATCTCGCCAATATTCCCCTGGGCCTGGACGTCAATGGCACGCCGCTGCTGCTCAAGGATGTCGCGGATATCGACGTGGGACCGCAGATGCGCCGCGGCATCGCCGAACTCGACGGCGAGGGCGAGACGGTCGGCGGCATCGTCATTATGCGCTTCGGTGAGAACGCGCAGAAAACCATCGAGGCGGTGAAGGCGCGGCTGGCGCAGTTGCAGGGCAGCCTGCCCGAGGGTGTCGAGATCGTACCGGTGTACGACCGCTCCGCACTGATCGGCCGCGCCGTGGAGAACCTCTGGCACAAGCTGTTGGAGGAGCTGTTCGTCGTCGCGCTGGTGTGCATGGCTTTCCTGTTCCATGTGCGCTCCTCGCTGGTCGCCATCGTCAGCCTGCCGGTGGGGATTCTGGCGGCGTTTATCGTCATGCACTGGCAGGGCCTCAACGCCAACATCATGTCCCTCGGGGGTATCGCCATCGCCATCGGCGCGATGATCGACGGCGCCATCGTGATGATCGAGAACATGCACAAGCATATGGAGCGCACGCCACTGACCCCGGAAAACCGCTGGAAGGTGGTGGCCGAATCCGCCACCGAGGTCGGGCCGGCGCTGTTTTTCAGCCTGCTGATCATCACTGTGAGCTTCCTGCCCGTGTTCACGCTGCAGGCACAGGAGGGCCGGATGTTCTCGCCGCTGGCGTTTACCAAGACCTACGCCATGGGCGCCAGCGCCGCGCTGGCGATAACGCTGGTGCCGGTACTGATGGGGTACTTCATCCGCGGCAAGGTGATGTCGGAAACCAGAAACCCGGTAAATCGCGGTCTCGTAGCCCTGTACATGCCGGTGCTGCGTGGCGTGCTGCGCCACCCCGTGGCGACCGTGGTCCTTGCCCTGCTGGTCACGGTAATCGGCCTGCTGCCTGTGGGGAATATCGGCAGCGAGTTCATCCCGGACCTCGACGAGGGCGACCTGATGTACATGCCGACCACTTACCCGGGCCTGTCGATCGGCAAGGCGCGGCAGCTGCTGCAGCAGACGGACAAGCTGATCGCCACTGTGCCGGAGGTGAAAACCGTGTTCGGCAAGATCGGTCGAGCGGAAACCGCCACCGACCCGGCGCCCCTGACCATGATCGAAACCTTCATCCAGCTCAAGCCGCGGGAACAGTGGCGGGAGGGGATGACCACGGAAAAGCTCAAGCGCGAACTGGACTCGCTGGTCAAGTTCCCCGGGGTCACCAATGCCTGGGTAATGCCGATCAAGACCCGTATCGACATGCTGGCGACTGGCATCAAGACACCGGTGGGCATCAAGGTTGCGGGGCCTGACCTCAAGCAGATCGAGGCCATCGGCAAGCGCCTGGAGCAGGTGCTCAAGGACGTGCCCGGCACCGCCTCCGTATATTCGGAGCGCGTCGCAGGCGGGCGTTACATCAAGGTCGATATCGATCGGGAAAACGCCGCACGCTACGGTCTCAACGTGGCGGACGTGCAGCAGGTGGTCGCCACTGCCATCGGCGGGATGAACGTGGCGCAAACCGTGGAGGGCCTGGAGCGCTACCCGGTGAACCTGCGCTACCCGCAGACCTACCGCGATTCCCCGGAGCAGTTCGCCCTGCTGCCCATCGTGACGCCGGGCGGCCAGCGCATTGCGCTGGCGGACGTCGCTCGTATCTACATAGAGGATGGCCCGCCGGCGATCAAGAGCGAGAACGCGCGGCTCAACGGCTGGACCTTCGTGGATATCGACGGCGTGGATGTGGGCAGCTATGTGCAGGACGCGATGAAAGTGGTGCAGCAACAGGTAGACTTGCCCGCGGGCTATTCCCTGAGCTGGTCCGGGCAGTACGAATACATGCTGCGGGCCAAGGAAAAGCTGGTCTACGTGGTGCCGCTGACGCTGCTGATCATCGTGGTACTGCTGTACCTCAATTTCCGCAGCTTCGCCGAGGTGGCTATCCTGATCGGTACGCTGCCGCTGGCCATGACGGGTGCGATCTGGCTGATGTACCTGCTGGGCTATAACTTCTCTGTCGCGGTCGGGGTGGGCTTCATCGCCCTGGCCGGTGTGGCGGTGGAAATCGGCGTGATCATGCTGCTTTACCTGAACCAGGCGAACCGCGAGCTGCTGGCGAAGTGCCGGGAGTTCGGTGCGCAGCCCGACGAGGAGTCGGTGCGCGGCGCAGTGCTGCATGGCGCAGGGCTACGGGTACGGCCAGTGACCATGACCGCGACTGCGACCATCGTCGGCCTGCTGCCGATCATGCTCGGCTCGGGTACCGGCTCGGAGGTCATGCGACGCATTGCGGCGCCGATGGTCGGCGGTATGGCCACTGCGATTTTCCTGACGCTGCTGGTCATTCCCGCGATCTATTTCCTGTGGAAACGGCGCGGCCTGCCACGCACCACCGCACGGGGGAACGATGAACCTCGACTGACATCACAGGGGTAACGGAGGACTTATGCACGATCACAGCCATTGCTCCCACGATCACTCCGATGCGGAGCTCAAGGACCCGGTGTGCGGCATGTCCGTCACCGCGGATTCACCGCACCACCACCAGCACGAAGGGCGTGACTACTATTTTTGCAGCGCCGGGTGCAGGGGCAAGTTTGCCGCCGAGCCACGGAAGTACCTCGCTGAAACATCGAGTTCCGACGAGGCCGCCGACCCCTCGGCCTGGTACACCTGCCCGATGCACCCGGAAGTGCGCCAGCGCGGCCCCGGCACCTGCCCGAAGTGCGGCATGGCGCTGGAGCCGGAGGCGCCCTCGCTGGATGAGGAAGAGAACCCCGAGCTTGTGGATTTCACCCGGCGTTTCTGGGTCAGCCTGCCGCTTTCATTCTGCGTTTTCATGCTCGCCATGTTCGGCCATGGCTGGCTGCCGCCGGCCTGGCACAACTGGGTGGAGTTTGCCCTGGCTACTCCGGTGGTGTTGTGGTGCGGCCTGCCGTTTTTTATCCGCGGCGTGCAGTCGATCATCAATCGCAGCCCCAACATGTGGACGCTGATCGGCCTGGGTACCGCATCTGCCTACATCTACAGCGCCACGGCGACAGTGGCGCCGCAGGTCTTCCCGGCGTCCTTCGCCATGGATGGCCGACTCAATGTGTATTTCGAAGCGGCCGCGGTGATCATTACGCTGACGCTGCTGGGACAGGTGTTCGAGCTGCGGGCGCGTTCCAAGACTTCGGAGGCGATCAAGGCGCTGCTGCGCCTGGCGCCGGATACCGCCCGGCGCATCAACGACGATGGCAGCGAGGAGGACGTGCCGCTGGCACAGGTGAAGGCAGGCGACCGCCTGCGCGTGCGCCCCGGCGAGAAAGTGCCGGTGGACGGGGAAGTCGTCGAAGGCAGCAGCTCGGTGGATGAATCCATGCTGACCGGGGAACCTGTACCGGTGTCCAAGCGGGCGGGGGACAAGGTGATCGGGGCTACCATGAACACCAGCGGAACCCTGGTGATCAGTGCGGAGCGGGTAGGGGAGGACACGACCCTGTCACAGATCGTGCAGATGGTGACCCAGGCCCAGCGCTCGCGCGCACCCATGCAGCGCATGGCGGACAGCGTGGCGGGTTACTTCGTGCTGGTGGTCGTCAGTATCGCGATCCTGACCTTCCTGGTCTGGGGCTTTATCGGCCCCGACCCGAGCTGGGTGCACGGCTTGATCAACGCGGTCGCCGTACTGATCATCGCCTGTCCCTGCGCCCTGGGACTGGCCACGCCGATGTCGATCATGGTGGCGACCGGCAAGGGCGCCAACCAGGGCGTACTGTTCCGTGACGCCGCGGCCATCGAGGCCCTGCGCACGGTGGATACCCTGGTGGTGGACAAAACCGGCACGCTGACCGAGGGGCGGCCTGCATTCCGCGAGGCCATTGCCGGCAATGGCTTTGAAGAGGAAGAAGTCCTGCGCCTGGCCGCCAGCCTCGACCAGGGCAGCGAACACCCGCTGGCGGCGGCGATTGTCGCTGCGGCCCGCGAGCGTTCGCTCGAGCTCGGTACACCCGAGGATTTTGAATCGGAGTCCGGCATCGGGGTGACCGGCAAGGTCGAGGGCAGATCTCTCGCGCTGGGCAACGCCGCGTTGATGCGTGAACACGGGATCGATGCCGACGCGCTGGACGCGGATACCGACAAGCTGCGGGACGACGGCGCCAGCGTCATTTATCTCGGTGTGGACGGTGCGCTCGCAGGACTGCTGGCGGTGGCGGACCCGATCAAGGATTCCAGCAGGGAGGCAATCAAGCTGATCCACGAGGCCGGCGTGAGAATCATCATGGCGACCGGCGACGGCGAGCGTACCGCGCGAGCTGTAGGGCGGGCACTGGGTATCGACGAGGTGCACGGCGAGATTACCCCGGACGGCAAGCTGGAGCTGGTGAGCAAGCTGCAGGCGGAGGGCGCCATCGTCGCCATGGCGGGCGACGGCATCAACGATGCGCCCGCGCTGGCCAAGGCCAATGTGGGGATCGCCATGGGCACGGGCACGGATGTCGCCATGAGCAGCGCCCAGGTGACGCTGGTGAAGGGCGACCTGCGGGGAATCTCCCAGGCCATCCGCCTGTCCGAACTCACCGTCGGCAACATGCGGCAGAACCTCGGCTTCGCGTTCCTTTACAACAGCATCGGCGTGCCCATCGCCGCAGGTATCGCCTATCCGTTTACCGGCCTGTTGCTGTCGCCGATGATCGCGGCGCTGGCCATGAGTTTGAGTTCCGTCTCTGTAGTGAGCAACGCCCTGCGCTTGCGCTACAAATAACTGGCACGGGGGAGCTAATTTTCAGTCAATCGAAAATAACTCCTCCGTCCCCGCGTTTTAGAGAAACCGGAGTTTTACCATCAGTTTGTAGAGCAGGTTGAAGGTCCGGCCGTAGGGCGGGTAGAGCAGCGGTAGCGCGGTATACCTGAACTGCCTGAAAATCGGCCGCAGCTTGCTGAATTCCACGAAACCCTCGTAGCCATGGTAGTGCCCCATGCCGCTGGCGCCGATGCCGCCGAAGGGCATGTCGTGCTGCGCGACGTGGAAGGAACAGTCATTGATGCTGACGCCGCCGGAGATGGTGTTTTTGACGACACGCTCCTGCAGCGCCTTGTCATCGGTGAACAGGTACAGCCCCAACGGCCGGTCGTGCCGGTTGATGTAGGCCAGTACCTCGTCCATATCGTTGTAGGTACGCACCGGCAACAGCGGGCCGAAAATCTCTTCCTGCATGATCACCATGTCGTCGGTAACACCCAGGACAAGATGCGGCGGAAACAGCCTGCTTTCGGGGTCGGGTGCATGCTGCGGCGTGAGATTGATCACCTGCGCACCTTTTGCGGCGGCATCCTCAAGCGTTGCGACCAGCCGGGTGAAAGAACCGTCGTCGATGATCGACGTGTACTGGCCGTTGCGGATATCGGGGTAGCGCCCGGCGACGATCTTTCGCGCCGTATCGGCGAAGGATTCAACCTCACCTGCTGGCAGCAAGAGATAATCCGGCGCCACACAGGTCTGCCCGGCATTCATGTACTTGGTAAACAGCACGCGGCGGGCGGCGGTCTCGAGGTCGAAATCCGGCGCGATAATGGTCGGCGACTTGCCGCCCAGTTCCAGCGTGACAGGCGTCAGGTGCTCGGCAGCGGATTTCATCACCGTGCGCCCGCTCTGGGCAGAGCCGGTGAAGATCACGTGGTCGAAGGGCAGGGTGGTGAACTCCGAGGCTTTCACGCCCGGGAGAATCGCCAGGGTGCTCTCGTCGAATTCCATCGCTATAAGCTCATGTAGCAGCTGGCAGAGATTGCTGGAGTTCGCCGCCATCTTGACCATGCAGCGGTTGCCCGCGGCCATCGCGCTGGCCAGCGGCCCCATCACCAGGAACAGCGGGTAATTCCAGGGGGCGACCACGCCGACCACACCCTTGGGCTGCGGCAGTACCCGGTTGCTGGCGCCGGCAAACCACAGGGAAACGTGGCGGCGGCGCGGCTTCATCCATTTCTTTAGCCGCTTGCGGCAGTAGCGGAAACCGTCGATGGACATGAACAGTTCCAGCATCTTGCTCTCTTCGATGGCGCGGTTGCCAAAGTCCCGGGAAATGGCCTCGGCGATGGCCTGCTGGTTGTCGAGGAGCAGTTTTTCAAGCTTGAGGAGGTTGTCGCGGCGCTCTTCGTAAGAGGGATAGGGGTTGTCGAGGCAGGCCTGCTTTTGTACCTGCAAAATCCGTTGCGCCTCGTTTTCCGGTTTCGCGAATATATCCACTAGCTGCGCTGATTGGGCCATGATCGAGTCGACTCTCCGGATAGACGATGTACCAGGTCCATTATGGTAGCAAAAGAGGCGGGCAGGCCCCGGCTTATTATTGGCGACGGCACCAGCACCCCGGGTAAACCCCTGGTGCCTGAAACTAGGGTATTTGTGTGCCAGCAAGCTTCTCTGCTGTTGCGTGATCGACACGCGGGCTACCAGCGTATTCTACATCGCTGGTTTAACAGTCTGGAGGGTTATCTGCTGTCAGGGCACTTTTGGCGACAGCCAGTCTTCCGCTCCGGGATGGAACCTCAATAAGTATCTGGTGGACGCATCGGACAAGCCACCGCAACGTTACCCCGGCTGCGCTGCATCACGGTACCGTGCAGTCCCCCTGTCGAAGCCCTTTGTTTCCGGGAATTACAAGCACCCGGTACTGTCCCCGCACGAGTGCGCGGAGGCCTCGCTACAGGTGATTGGCGAGTTTGGTGAAGAACATTCCGGCGGTTTTTTCGATTGGCAGGGTAAATCGATCAGATGGTAACCGCGCCTTGGGCAATGCGCTGGCTTTTCAACTGTTCTCGGCGGGAGCAAGGCGCTCCAGCTCACCTTCGGCCCAGGCGAGAATGGAAGCCTGCTCGTCGTCGGGCTTGCGCTGCCAGTTACGTGTAGTGAGGGTGAGGCGCGGATTGTCCGCAAATAGCGGGGCGTGGCGATCAATGAAGTGCCAGTAAAGGCTGTTGTAGGGGCAGGCGCCCCGGCCCGTCAGCTGCCCCGGGTCATAGCGACACTGGCCGCAGTGGTTGCCCTGGCGCTGAATATACTTGCCACTGGCGGCATAGGGTTTGCTGGCCATTAATCCGCCGTCTGCGTGTAGGGCCATGCCCAGGGTATTGGGTAATTCCACCCACTCGAACGCATCCACATACACCGCCAGATACCAGGCACAGACCTGCTGCACGTCCAGGCCGGCCAACAGGGCAAAGTTGCCGATGACCATCAAGCGCTGGATATGATGTGCGTAACCGAGCCCCAGGGTCTGGTGCAGGGCTTGCTGCAGGCAGCGCAGGTCTGTCTCCCCGTTCCAGAACCATTGTGGCAGCGGCCTGTGTGCATTCAGCGCATTGCGTCGCGCGTATTCCGGCCCGGTCAGCCAGTAGATGCCGCGCACATACTCGCGCCAGCCGAGTACCTGGCGGATAAACCCCTCCGCCGCGGCCAGGTCACAGCGTCCTTCTCGCCAGGCGGCCTCTACATCCTGGCAGACCCGGAGAGGGTCGAGCAGGCCGACATTGAGATACATGGATATCAGGGAGTGGAACAACCACGGCGATTCCTCTGCGAGGGCATCCTGATACTGGCCAAATCGGGGTAAAGCGACATCCAGGAACCATTGGAAATGCCCCGTCGCCCGCTCGGGAGTGACCGCGAGATAAAAGGCGCCGAGATCTCCCGGGTGGCCGGGAAAATCCCGCGCTACCATCTCGATGACATCCCGGGTGATGGCATCGATCTCTACGGCCGGGCGCTGCGGAGCCGCATCGCGATTGCGCCACCCCCGGCGGTTATCCGCGTCGTAGTTCCATTTGCCACCTTCGGGATTCCCCTGTGTATCCAGGAGAATGCCGTATTTGCGGCGCATCAGACGATAGAAGTACTCCATACGCAATTGCTTGCGCCCATCAGCCCAGCTGGAAAAATCCTCGCGGGTGGCGAGAAAGCGGTCGTCCTCGACAATATCGATAGTAACGGGGAGCTCCCAGTTGCTGATTTCGTGCAGCAGGCGATGCTCTCCCGGCTCGCAGCAGCGCAACACCCGCGCCTCGCTGGCAGCCAGTGCCTCGCGGACTGCCTGCAACAGCGACGCCTTGCCGTCTTCGTACTGGAAGTAGATGACGGTGAAGCCCCGGGCTCGCAGCATGTCGCGGAAGTGGCGCATGGCGGCAAAAATGAAGGCGATTTTGTGACGATTGTGGCGCACATAGCCGGCCTCCTCACGCACCTCAGCCATGAGTATCGTGTCGCGATCTGCACGGGCGTGTTTCAGGGCTCCATGGTCCGGGGACAGTTGGTCCCCCAGGACCAGGATCAGGGCAGGGTCCTTCACGACTGCGGCCTCAACCAGCGCGTAGCCATATCAGCGGCCAGGCCAGGTGCTCCAGCCGCGAAAAGCGAGAGATGCTCAGGCCTCGCTATCGAGCTTCCACACGCAGCGCGACGCGCCGCTGAGGCCTTCCACACGCGCCACAGCCGTCTCGGAACGCCTCTCCGCCTCCCGGAACAGCGCCACCGTCATGGCGATACCGCCGATGATCAAAAGGTGAGCGAGCCAGGTAAAGCCAAACTCGAAGATGGAAAAGAAGGTAAGACTGAATACCATGCTCCACATCCATCCCAGAACCTGCATGAAATAATGCTGGGACGCCAGATCCAGGTGCCTCAGTGGATTGTGGCTGCTGTCCATCACCGCGTCCCACGTACCTACAATTGCGCTTATCATCTCTATTGCTCCCTCGATGGCTCTCAACCGGTTACGCACCGGGGGCGGTGATGGTTCAATCCCAGCTCCGGTGCCATGGCATACCGCCCCGGAACCCGGGCGGCAGCTGCCGGTTCGACAATCGCGCCCGCGGCGTCAATGCGGTCCCGCCGCAGTGATCGTCTCGGGCATAGTCAGCGTATCGTCAGTCATGGACAATATCGAATCAGGTACCGGCACACAGCCCAATTCGGGGGCCACTGCATCCACTGGCGCTGCCAGTCGCGCACGGCTGCCCTGCCGGGGTTGTCTGCCTGATTGCCGGAATTATGCAACCTGCCAGGGGACACCCTGGCGGTCGACGGGTCGCTGTGCCGACAGCCAAGAGGGTTCCGGGGGGCTTCGTATTGCCTGACATCTTCTGGTTCCAGAACGATCTCCGGGTACAGGACAATCCAGGTTTGATCGCCCATGCGGGGGCGGACAGTCTGCTGCTAGTCTATTGCTGGCCGGAGTCACGGCCCTGGTGCAACCTCACCGGGATGGGTCAACAGCGACGCCGCTTCCTGCTGGAGAGTCTCGCTGGCCTGCGCCGGGATCTCGCCGAGCTGGGGCAGGATTTGTTCATCGCAAACGGCCGGCCGCAGCAGGAATTGCCGAAGCTGGCCAGGGCCATCGGCGCTACCAGGGTGGGCACCTCCCTGACCCCCGGCTACTACGAGCGGCGCGCGAGGGAACAGGTGGCTGCTGTCCTGCCGGTCCCGCTGGAGGTGCACGATGGCAACACACTGTTCGCACCAGGGCAGTTGCCATTTGCACTTGCCGACATGCCCTCCCAGTTCACCCCCTTCAGGGATCGTCTCGAAGGCCTTGCACCGGCGGCGCCGCTGGAAGCTCCGCGACACTTGCCGCCGCCTCCCCGGGTGGATTTTCCGCCTCTGGAAGCGCCGGCCTGCAGACGGCACACCGCGTTCCCGGTGCGCGGCGGCACCAGGGCCGGGCACCGGCGCCTGCGGCAATGGGTTCATGGCGAGCAGGGGATCCTCCGCTACAAGGACACTCGCAACTGCCTGGATGGACTGGCCGGGTCCAGCTCTCTGTCGCCGTGGCTCGCGCTTGGCAGCCTGTCGGTCCGTGAAGTGGCGGCAACGGTCGCCGATTTCGAGACCACGGTTACTGCCAACGAATCAACCCGCTGGCTGCTGTACGAATTGTTGTGGCGCGAGTTTTTTCATTGTCGGGCACTGGTTGACGATGTGTCCCTGTTCCGGGCCGCTGGCACCCCCGGCAGAGTGCGACGCTGCACCTTCGAGCCGCGCAACTTTGCCCGCTGGTGCCAGGGAGACACAAACTACCCCCTGGTCAATGCCCTGATGCACCAGTTGCTGGCGACCGGCTGGATGAGCAACCGCGGTCGGCAGATTGCCGCAAGTTGCCTGCTCAATGAATACAACATCGACTGGCGTTTCGGTGCCGCGTTCTTCGAAAAACACCTGCTGGATTACGATGTGGCCAGCAATTACGGCAACTGGCAGTACCTGGCAGGAGTAGGCGCCGACCCCAGGGGTGGCAGGCATTTCGACTTGCAAAAGCAGACCGAGCAGCACGATCCCTTTCACCGGTTCATCAAAAAATGGGATGGCTACCGGCCGTACCAGCCAGAGTACGCAGTGGATGCGGCGGACTGGCCGCTCTAGTGGCGGGCACGACCGGCGCGGCAGTGGGCTGTGAGATCCGATCCGGTTTCTTTCCCGTATGAAGGTGATGCGATTGAAAAGGACGGGATTATGCAAGCAGCCGTGATGGAAACAGTGACCGCCCCGACGACGGCCATGTCCGAATGCGCGAGGCGTGTTCGCGATGCCTTGATCGAACAGGGGCTCGAGACACCCCTGGTGAGTAACGGCCTGAACCGCGACCAGAAGTATGAGGTAATCAGGAATTCATTCGCCGAGATAGCGAAGGCCCTGGGCCTGGATCTCCAGGACGACAGCCTGTGCGAGACGCCGCAGCGGATTGCCAGGATGTACGTCGACGAAATTTTTTCAGGGCTGGACTATTCCCGCTTTCCGAAGGTGGCCGCTATCGAAAACAAGATGGGCGTCGATGAAATGGTGAAAGTCGAGGACATCTCGCTGGTGAGCACCTGTGAACACCACTTCATCACCATCGACGGTGTGGCCACGGTCGCCTACATACCTGCCGGCCGTATCATCGGGCTGTCGAAGATCAATCGCATCGTTCGCTTCTTTTCACAGCGCCCGCAGGTGCAGGAGCGGCTCACCCGGCAGGTGCTGGTGGCGCTGCAGACACTCCTGGAAACCGATGACGTGGCCGTTACCATCAAGGCGGCTCATTTCTGCGTAAAGGCTCGCGGCGTGATGGATACCACTTCGCAGACCCGCACCACGGCGCTGGGAGGCCGTTTCAAAGAGGATGCCCGGACCAGGGGGGAGTTTCTCGGATGAATCGTGGCGATCAGTTCCCGCGAGGCGGTAGTCCAGTTTCTCTTTTTGACCGTAAAACCCTGCAACCAGGCAATCTACGACAGGAGGCAGGCAATGATAGAACGCAATCTGGGTAATATTGAGCGTGTGGTGAGATTAATGCTGGGGCTTGCGCTTCTCGGCTGGGCTCTCATGCAACCTTCTCTAAACGGGGCCGAGTGGTTCGTGATAGCGATTTCCGCTTTCCTGATGATGAACGGTATCTTTTCCCGCTGCTACCTCTGGTACATCCTCGACATCAATACCTGCGATCCGCGAGATGAGGATTGTCATCGTGAACCTATGTGCGTTTGAAGCCGCGAGGCAGCGTGTGAGTGCCCCATCCTGGCTTCTGGGCCCCTACTGCGATACGGCGACCTCGGCCCGGAGGAAAAGCAAGGCAGGGGGTTGTTACAGTAGCGCTTTCACCGCAGCCAGCAGGTCCGCGCCCGATCGCGGCGTGAAGCGGTAGCGAACCCGCACCACCGGCAGCGCCAGGTCCAGCAGCGTCCCCACGTCGGAGGGGCTGGCATTGATCACGACTTCGGCGCCGCTGGCCTCGATGCTTGCCTTCAGCTCTGCACGCTGGGCGTCGGAATACCCCAGGGCCGGCAGGACCCGGCGCAGGTCCTTGTACCTGTCCAGCGTATCGCGGATGCTGCCGACCGCCGATTGCCGCGGGTCCACAATCTCACCGACCGGATATTGCTGGGCAGCCACCCAGCCCGCGCCGTAGTGCATGCCGCCGTGGGTCACGGTGGGGCCGTCCTCCAGGATCAGCACACGCTTGCCCGCCAGTTGTTCCGGCTGGTCCACGCTGACTTGCAGGTCGGCTTGCAGCACCGGCGCGTCGGGATTCAGCGCTTCGCGCAGTGCCATGATCCTGGCGATATCCTTATCCGTTGCCGCGGATACCTTGTTGATCACCAGGATGTCGGCCGCGCGAAAATTGGTTTCCCCCGGATAGTAGGTGAGGCCGTGGCCGGCGCGCAGGGCGTCGCAAACGGTGATGGTGAGGTTCGGCGCGATAAAGGAAAAGTCGTTGTTGCCGCCATCCCAGAGAATGATATCCGCTTCCTTTTCGGCCGCTGCGAGAATGCGCCGGTAATCCACACCGGCGAAGATCACCAGCCCCTGGCGCACATAGGGTTCATACTCCTCCCGCTCCTCGATCGTGCACTCGTACCTGTCGAGGTCTTCCGGGGTGGCGAAGCGCTGCACAGCCTGGGCCGAGAGGTTGCCATAGGGCATGGGGTGGCGCAGGGTGGCGACCCGGATTCCCGTGTCGCTCAACTGCCGGGCAAGCCACTGGGTGAGAGGGCTTTTGCCCGCGCCCGTGCGGGTGGCGGTGATCGCCACCACGGGTTTTCGGGCTGGCAGCATGGTCTGTGCCGGGCCCAGCAATACGAAGCTCGCCCCTGCGGCCTGTACCCGGGAGGCGCAGTGCATCACATCCTCGTGGCTGACGTCGCTGTAGGCGAAGAACACGAAGTCGACGCGATACCGGTCTATCAGCTGCTCCAGCTGCTTCTCGTCATGAATCGGTATGTCTTCGCGGTAGGTCTCGCCGGCCAGGGCAGCGGGGTAGTTGCGCTGCTCGATAAACGGGATCTGGGCCGCCGTAAAGGCGCATACGCGAAATTCCGGGTGCGCCTGGAAAAAGGTTTTGAAATCGTGGAAGTCCCGGCCGGCGGCCCCCATGATGATGCAGTTGAACATGTTCGCCTAGTCTCCCGTGATCATGGTGCCGGCGCGCCCGGCGATCGCCTCCAGCAGGTCCGCGGGCTGGCAGATCAGCGCCGGCCTGCCGGTGCGCCCGGCAAACTCCAGCGCCGCTTGTACCTTCGGTCCCATGCTGCCCGGAGGGAAGTGGCCCGCGGCCGCGAGTGCCAGCAGTTCTTCGCGTCCCGGTCGGGACAAGCGCTGTGCATTTGCCTTACCGAAATCGCGATACACGCCATCCACCCCGGTGACCAGCACCAGCTTTTCGGCGCCCACCGCCGCGGCCAACAGCGCCGTGGCCAGGTCCTTGTCCACCACGGCCTCTACGCCCTGCAGGCGCCCGTCCCGCTCCACCACCGGGATGCCACCGCCGCCGGCGGCGATGACCACCAGGCCCAGACCGAGCATCTGGCGGATGATGTCGACCTCGACGATCTCTCGCGGCATGGGAGACGGGACGACGCGGCGGGCCCTGCCCGCGTTGTCGTGGACCAGCGCCAGGCCGGCGCGCTCCAGGGTTGCGGCCTGCTCCGCCTCGAACCAGGGCCCGACAGGCTTGCTCGGCGTTTCGAACGCGGGATCGTGCGCATCCACCAGCACCTGGGTGAGCAGCGTGGCCACCGGTCGCGCACCGCCGGTCAGGTTGTGAACGGTCTGCTGCAGGACATAGCCGATTTCACCCTCGGACTCGGCCACGCACACCTCGAGCGGCAGCGAATAGGCCTTGCCCAAAGCTTCCTCCACGCGCGTGAGGATATAGCCCACCTGCGGTCCGTTGCCATGGGTGATGAGCAGGGGGGCTTCCCGGCCCAGCAGGTCCGCCAGCGGCGCGAGTGTCCGCGCGGCAAACTCGAACTGGCCGGCCATGGTCATCGACCCACCAGCGTCTGCGAAGGCGTTGCCGCCGAGGCTGATGACCAGTGGCGAACTCACGCGTGTTGCATCCTCATCAAACACCACCTCGACTCTTTTTATTCTCCGTCCTCGTCCGAGCGTAGATCAGCGCGGGCCGCCCGTTTGGCGACGACTTCCCTGAAGAGTGACTTGAAGCGAGCACAGGGTCTATAGTGGGAGGCCGCCGTTAACAATAGCGTAGATAAATACACCCGGCGCAGGAATCATGACCGTGAAACAGGTAAAACAGACCGGCCGGCTAGAGTTTGGCGGCGACGTAAAACGAACATTGTGCGGCCTCTGCCCGGCGAACTGCGGCCTGCTGGTCGAGGTTCAGAACGGGCGGGCCGTGCGTTTCGGGGGCGACCCGGACAACCCGGTGAACTCCGGGCGGCTCTGTCCCAAGGCCAGCGCAACCATCGAGCTTCACCAGCACCCGGACCGCGTCAACCACGTGCTCAAGCGTGTCGGCAAGCGCGGTGAAGGCAAGTGGGAGAAGATCGGCTGGGAGCAGGCGCTGGATGAAATCGCCGCGAAGCTCGCCGATATTCGCGAGCGCGAAGGGCCGGAGGCCCTGGCTACGCTGGGCGGCACACAGCACGCGCGGGACTGGGCCGGCTGGCGCTTTATCTCCCAGTGGGGCACCCCCAATTTCATCAACTGCGGGCGCAACTGCGGCACCGGTTCCATGATTACCGAGTGTGCCATGTACGGCTGGGACACGGTCACCGCGTCGTTCGTGCCGGGGGTCACCAAATGCCTGGTCATGTGGGGCGCCAACTTCGCCGAGGGCAACCCCATGGGCTGGCGGCCGCTGCAAAAGGCCGTGGAAGCCGGTGAGATGAAGTTGATCGTCATCGACCCGCGCCGCACCAAGTCGGCGGAGATTGCCGACCTGCACCTGGCGATCAAGCCGCGTACCGACGGGGCCCTCGGCCTGGGTATGATCCGGGTGATTATCGAAGAGCAGCTTTACGACAAGGCCTTCGTCGAGAACTGGTGCCTGGGTTTCGACGAGGTACGACAGATCGCACAGGAGTGGACGCCCGAACGCACCAGTGAAATCACGGGCATTCCGCCGGAGTTGATCGTCGCCGCCGCCAGGACCTACGCCACCAGTTCACCGGCGCGGCTTTCCTTCGGCGTTTCCACCAGCCAGATCGGCGAGGGCGCCTCCCGCTCCGCGCTGCTGTGCCAGGCCATCCTGCGCGCCATCACCGGCAACCTGGATGTCCCCGGCGGGGAGTCGCTTGACGACCAGCCCTACGAGAACCTGGCCTACTGGAAGCTGCTCGACTTCAAGCAGTTGATCGACAACCCGGAGCGCACGCGTGACAACGTGAATGCGCACGATATCGGTATCGCGTCGGTGAAGGGCTACGCGGCATTTCGCGAGGCCATGGGCAAGCTCAAGCCGGACGGGCACTACGCCGCGCAATATATGCTGTTCACCAGCCAGCCCCATCTCTACCGCGCGGTGCTGGAGGGTGACCCCTACCGGGTGCGCGCGATCATCGTGCAAAACGGCGAGCCGATGATCAACTACGGCGGCTCCCGGATGGCCTACGACGCATTCACCAGCGACGAACTGGAACTGCTGGTGGTGATGGATCACTGGCAGACGCCAACCGCGCAACTGGCTGACTACATCCTGCCCGCCGCGGATTTCCTCGAGCGGCCGGAACTCTCCATGCGCTGGGGATTCACGCGCTTTTTCAGCGTAGGGCAGCAGTGCGTGGAACCGCTGTACGAGCGGCACGACGACTACGACCTGTGGGCCGGCCTGGGGCGGCGCCTGCTGGACCCGCAGGAATGGCCGGAGCGGGTGGAGGAGATGCTGGACCGCTTTCTCGCCCCGAGCGGGCACTCGCATCGCGAGTGGGCGGACGGTCAATCCAATTGCTACATTCCGCAGAATCGTACATTCCGCAAATACGAGCAGCACGGATTTGCCACCGCATCCGGGAAAGTGGAGCTGATACCCGGCTTCCTGCAGCAGTTCGGTATCGATCCCCGCCCGGTGTACACCGGGCCGCCTTACGCGCTGCCCGACGTGGACGACGAATCACGCTACCCGTTGCAGATGCTTACCGGCAGCCGCGTGCTGGAATTCATGGGCTCTACCATGCGCCAGTCGAGGAAGATGTCGGCGCGCCATCCCGAGCCGCTGGTCGAGATTCATCCGGATACCGCCGCCGAGTACGACATCGGCGATGGCGACTGGGTCGAGATCTCCCGGCCGGAAGGCACCATCAGGCAGCGTGCATCGGTGACGGACAGCATACGGCCGGGAACCATCAACCTGGCGGGTTACTGGTGGGAGCCGAATCGTGGCCCCGGGCCTGATTTGTCGGGCGCATGGGAAGCCAATGGCAATGCGATTACGCCTTCAGACCCGAAGTTGTCCAGTTTCGTGGGTGACCAGCCGCTGCGGGGGCTGCGCTGCCGGATTGCCCGGGGATCGGTGGGGTAGGGTTCTGCGCCGCACATATTGCGCGCTGTGGTGCGAAAGGCAGGATGCAAGGAGCGAAGCTGGCGGGCGGCAGCGCGACCTGGTCTTCCCCGATAGTTCAAGATTCACTTGCCCTGGGGTTTGGCAGCACCGCGGTCGTCAGCCGCGCCGCGCAGATGGGAATACCTTCTTCAGACACGATGTCGATGGCCCAGGTTTGCAGCCTGCTACCAATTTTCAGCGGCCGCGCGGTGCCGATGACCTTGCCCTCGCGGATGCCGTTCATGTGGGTAGCATTGATCTCCACGCCGACAGCGAGGTGATCGTCATCACAGGCCAGCATGGAGCCGATGGACCCCAGGGTTTCGGCCATCACACAGGAGACACCGCCGTGCAGTAGGCCGTAGGGTTGGTGATTCCGCTTTTCCACCTGTATCTCTCCGCGGACGAAATCGTCGCCGATTTCGGTGATGCGGATACCGAGGACGCCGTCGGCGCGCTCGGTGTTGGTGGCGTTGATTCCGGAAAGGTCAGGCGTTTTTTTCCAGATGGCCATGGGTTGGTTTCCGTGTTGGATGGGACGGGTGTAGGAGTCAGTTGCCCGGCTGCATTTTTCGCTGGTCGTCGGCCAATCCCTGCACCCGTTGGCAGCTCGCTTTAGTCAGCGGCTGCAGGAGCCTCCCTTGGCGAGGTCCAGCTTCGCGATGTCGGCCTGGCCCTTGGTTTCCTCGACCTGCTTGAGGTTTGCGCCTCCGACGAACACGCCCATCTTAATGTATTGTTCGACGTAGTAGTTTTTTCCGGCCTGGGTTTCAAGCACCAGGTCATTGGGCGAGAACTCGGATTCGGTTGATATGGTGTGCTCCTGGTCGCCGGCCACTACCTCATAGAAGAAGGTATAAGGGGCGGATTCTCCAACACACTTCCCGTCGATCCAGATGTCTTTCTTCAAGGCACCGCCAAATGACGAATCACGGTAAACGTAAATGCCTGCCTGACCCTCAGGCGGAGGATTGAACAGCTTGGCCTGGGTGGATGATTCCGTTGATTCCATGGGTACGGACGCACAGCCGACGATAAAAGAAGACAGTACTGCGACTTGAAATGCCTTTGGCAACATTTTGATTCCCCGTTGTTCTGGTCGACCGCCGCTTGCTTCTGGCGGATCGGCTTTTCTTGATTTTTGGTTCGCCACATGGTGTGGCAGCAAGAGCATGAGGGATGGATATCTGGCGGACAAGTCGGGATTCTGGAAAAGGGGAGGTTCGATTCGAAATGAGGGGGAAAGAGAGGGTGTTTTGTGACCAATCGCATCTGATCGATCGATGAATAACTCCTCCGTCCCCTTTTTGTTCTTGCTTTCCGACAGGTAATAAAAAAGGGGCTGCATTACTGCAGCCCCTTCATTATATGGCTCCGCCTGCTGGGCTCGAACCAGCGACCCAATGATTAACAGTCATTTGCTCTACCAACTGAGCTAAGGCGGAATTGGCGTTAACCAGAGGCCGCGTATAATAATGACCGAGTGGGGCATGGTCAACAGCAATTTGCCCTCCAGTCGCGTTTAATTTCCAGTTCCCATCCCGGGCTGCAATCTCGCGCTAAGTAGATGATAATGAACGGCTAATTTTTGCCCAGCCAGAGGTTCCCCCGCCGTGTCGCGCCCCTTCAAGGTCGAATCCAGCTACCAGCCCGCCGGCGACCAGCCCCAGGCCATCCGCAAGCTGGTGGACGGGGCGAGGGCGGGCCTGGCCTCGCAGACGCTGCTGGGTGTGACCGGCTCGGGCAAGACCTTCACCATGGCCCACGTGGTGGAGGAACTGCAGCGGCCCACCCTGGTAATGGCCCACAACAAGACCCTGGCGGCCCAGCTCTACGGGGAGTTCAAGGAGTTCTTCCCGCACAACGCCGTCGAGTACTTCGTTTCCTATTACGACTATTACCAGCCCGAGGCCTACGTGCCGTCCTCGGACACCTATATAGAGAAGGACTCCTCGGTCAACGAGCACATCGAGCAGATGCGCCTGTCCGCGACCAAGGCGCTGATGGAGCGGCAGGACTGCCTGGTGGTGGCCACGGTCTCGGCAATCTACGGCCTGGGCGACCCGAAGTCCTACTTCCGCATGGTGCTGCACCTGTCCCGGGGCGAGATGATCGACCAGCGCGGCATCCTGCGCCAGCTGGCGGAGCTGCAATACACCCGCAATGACGTCAACTTCACCCGCGCCACCTACCGGGTGCGGGGCGACGTCATCGACATCTTCCCCGCGGATTCCGAGCGCGAGGCGATCCGGGTGGAGTTGTTCGATGAGGAGATCGAGAACATCACCATCTTCGACCCGCTCACCGGCGCCATCGAGCGCAAGGTGCCGCGGGTCACCATCTTCCCCAAGAGCCACTACGTCACCACCCGCGATGTGATGATGAACGCGGTGGAGCAGATCGAGATCGAGCTGGACCAGCGCCTCAAGCAGCTCAACGAGGCCGGCAAGCTGGTGGAGGCCCAGCGCCTGCAGCAGCGCACCCGCTACGACCTGGAGATGATCCGCGAGCTGGGCTACTGCCAGGGGGTTGAGAACTACTCACGCTACCTGTCCGGGCGCGCCGCTGGAGAGCCGCCGCCGACCCTGTTCGAATACCTGCCGCCCGAATCGCTGGTAATCGTCGACGAATCCCACGTCACCATTCCGCAGATCGGCGCCATGTTCAAGGGCGACCGCTCGCGTAAGGAAACCCTGGTGGAATACGGCTTCCGCCTGCCCTCGGCGCTGGACAACCGCCCGCTGCGCTTCGAGGAGTGGGAGCACCTGTGCCCGCAGGCGATCTACGTCTCCGCCACACCGGGCCCCTACGAGGAAAAGCATGCGGGAGCGGTAGTGGAGCAGGTGGTGCGGCCCACCGGCCTGGTCGACCCGTTACTGGAGGTTCGCCCGGCCAGTACCCAGGTGGACGACCTGCTGGGCCAGATCAACGACACCGTCGCCCGCGGCGAACGCGTGCTGGTCACCACGCTGACCAAGCGCATGGCCGAGGACCTCACCGAGTACCTCGGCGACCACAACGTCCGCGTGCGCTACCTGCACTCGGACATCGACACGGTGGAGCGGGTGGAGATCATCCGCGACCTGCGCCTGGGCAAGTTCGACGTGCTGGTGGGCATCAACCTGCTGCGCGAGGGCCTGGACATGCCGGAAGTCTCGCTGGTGGCGATCCTGGACGCGGACAAGGAGGGCTTCCTGCGCTCCGAGCGCTCGCTGATCCAGACCATCGGCCGTGCCGCCCGCAACCTCAACGGCCGCGCGATCCTCTACGCGGACCAGGTCACCGGCTCCATGGAACGGGCAATGGCCGAGACCGAGCGCCGCCGGGAAAAGCAGGTCGCTTACAACCTCGAGCACGGGATCACCCCGCGCGGGGTGGAAAAGTCTGTGGCGGATATCATGGAAGGCGCGCGCCGGATGCCCGCCAAGGGCAAGTCCAAGGCGCGCCAGGCGGCGGAACCGCGTGCGGCATTCGGCGCCGAGATCGCCGACCTCACGCCGGCAGCGCTGGCTCGCAAGCTCAAGCAGATGGAAGCGCAGATGCAGGAGCACGCCAAAAACCTCGAGTTCGAGGAGGCCGCAGCCCTGCGCGACCAGCTCGCCGAGCTCAAGCTCCAGGCTTTCGCCAGCCCCGCCTGACCGCGCGCCCTCGGAACGTGCTCTGCGCGCGATCGGAGCCTGCTACGCAGGCGATCGCCCGCGTAACGGGCTCCTACAATCGCACGTAGGGCCCGTTCCGGCGGGTGGCGAATACCCACGACTGCACTATAGTTAGCAGCGGAGTTTTCACTCCGCACCGCAGCTATAGAGCCAAGCGCATGAAACGACTCAACGTTGCCGCAATCACCGCCGCACTCCTGTTGGCCGCGGCTCCCGCCCTGGCCGATCTCAAGCCGGATCTCATCGAATGCAATGCCGACAAGGCGGCGCGCAATGCCGCCATGAAAGCCACCGTCGGCGTCCACGGTTCCTGCGACCCGGAAAAGCTCGCGAAGAAAAAGAAAAAGGAAGGCAAGAAGGAACTCGACAAGGCCCAGGACAAGGTATCCGACAAGCTTGACGACACCAGGGACGGATACCGCGAAAAGGCCCACGATCTCAAGAACGATTGACCCCCTGGGTCTCCCGATACACCGCCGGGTATTTGCCCGTATCCATGGCAAACCCGCGCAAATCACCTAAGCTGAATCTGGGCTTATAACTGCCATCACCGCAAGAGGTTCTACTGATGACACTACTCAAACAGCTGTTCGGCGCGCTCGCACTGACCGTGCTGGCGGCGGCCGCCCAGGCCGCCGACAAACCCAATATCCTTATTGTCTGGGGCGACGATATCGGCCAGTCCAATATCAGCGCCTACACCATGGGCCTGGTGGGTTACACCACACCCAATATCGACCGCATCGCCAAGGAAGGCATGATCTTCACCGACTACTACGGCGAACAGAGCTGCACCGCCGGCCGCTCCTCCTTCATCACCGGCCAGTCCGTGTTCCGTACCGGCCTGTCCAAGGTGGGCCTCCCCGGCGCTGACCTCGGCCTGCGGGTGGAAGACCCGACCATCGCCGGCCTGCTCAAGGACCAGGGCTACGTCACCGGCCAGTTCGGCAAGAACCACCTCGGCGACAAGGACGAGTTCCTGCCCACCAACCACGGCTTCGACGAGTTCTACGGCAACCTCTACCACCTGAACGCCGAGGAAGAGCCGGAGAACGAGGACTACCCGAAGGATCCCGAATTCCGCAAGAAATTCGGTCCCCGCGGTGTCATCAGCTCCACTGCCGACGGCAAGATCGTCGACACCGGCCCGCTGGACACGAAGCGCATGGAGACCATCGACACCGATGTCACCAATCGCACGATCGACTTCATCGACCGCGCGGTGAAGGCGGACAAGCCCTTCTTCGTGTGGTGGAACTCCACCCACATGCACTACCGTACCCACATCAGCGCCGAAGACATGGCCGCATGCAAGGCCACGCATCCTAACGCGGATACCTACGCCTGCGGCATGATGGGTCACGACGCACAGGTTGGCAGGCTGCTGGACCACCTGGACAAGCTGGGCATCGCCGACAACACCATCGTGTTCTACTCCACTGACAACGGGCCGCACTACAACTCCTGGCCCGACGCGGCGGCCACGCCGTTCCGGGGCGAGAAGAACACCAACTGGGAAGGCGGCTGGCGGGTGCCGGCCATGGTGCGCTGGCCCGGCCACATCAAGGCGGGCTCAATCTCCAACGAGATCATGCACCACATGGACTGGCTGCCTACCCTGCTGGATATCGCCGGCGACCCGGACATCAAGCAGAAATTGATTAAGGGCTACCGCGACAAGGCCATGGGTCGCACGTACAAGGTCCATCTCGATGGCTACGACTTCCTGCCGTACCTCACCGGAAAGACCGACAAGGGCCCGCGCCACGAGATCTTCTACTTCTCGGATGACGGCGACCTGACAGCCCTGCGTTACAACGACTGGAAGCTGGTATTCATGGAGCAGAAAACACCGGGTACCCTGCGCGTCTGGATGGAACCCTTTACTCCGCTGCGTGTGCCGCTGGTCGAGAACCTGCGCCGCGATCCCTACGAGCGCGCGGAAATTACCTCCAACACCTATTACGACTGGATGATGGATCGCGCCTACCTGCTCGTACCTGCGCAGCAGTACGTGGCGAAATTCCTCGAGACCTTCAAGGAATTCCCGCCGCGGCAGAAGGCCGCCAGCTTCTCGCTGGACCAGGTGATGGAAACCCTGAGCCAGCCGAGCAATCCGTAAGCACGTCTCCGATCGCCCGCTCTGCGGGCGATCCGCCACACAACACCGATCGCCCCCGTAGGAGCCCGCTACGCGGGCGATCGGATTTTCCGTATACACCAATATCGCAATCGCGCGCAGAGCGCGCTCCTACCTGTAGGAGCCCGCTACGCGGGCGATTCCCATCCTGTTCGGCCATCCCATCGCGCACACAGTGCGCTCCTACAATACCTGTGCTAGACTGCGCGCCCTTTTCGGGTTCCGAGCGAATCGGAACACTTGAATAATCAGCGCCCGTTCACCGAATGCAGCTGACTCACGTGGCCTTTAGTAGGGGTCACCACTGACAAAAGGAAAGCTCATGCCTGTTATCACCCTGCCTGACGGCAGCCAACGCAGCTTCGACAAACCCGTTTCCGTGCACGACGTCGCCGCCGATATCGGCCCCGGCCTGGCCAAGGCCGCGCTCGCCGGTGTGGTTGACGGTCGCGAGGTTGATACCTCCTACCTGATCGAGCAGGACGCAGCCCTGGCGATTATCACCGAGCGCGACGACGCCGGCCTGGAAGTCATCCGCCACTCCACCGCCCACCTGCTGGCGCAGGCGACCCAGCAGCTGTTCCCCGGCGTGCAGGTGACCATCGGCCCGGTGATCGAGGACGGCTTTTATTACGATTTTGCCACCGGCCACAACTTCACGCCGGAGGACCTCGAGAAGATCGAGGAGCGCATGGCGGAAATCGCGAAGGACGACCTGCCGGTGGAGCGCATCGTCTACTCCCGCGAGAAAGCCATCGAGCTGTTCCGCAACATGGGCGAACACTACAAGGTGCAGATCATCGAGGACCTGCCCGAGGGCGAGGAGATCTCCGTCTACCGCCAGGGCGAGTGGATGGACCTGTGCCGCGGCCCCCACGTGCCCAGCACCGGCAAGCTGAAAGCCTTCAAGCTGACCAAGGTGGCCGGCGCCTACTGGCGCGGCGACGCGAAGAACGAGATGCTGCAGCGGGTCTACGGCACCGCCTGGGCCAATCCCAAGGACCTCAAGGCCTACCTGCACCGGATCGAGGAGGCGGAAAAGCGCGACCACCGCCGCATCGCCAAGCAACTGGGCCTGTTCCACACCCAGGAAGAGGCCCCCGGCATGGTCTTCTGGCACCCGGCCGGCTGGAGCATCTGGCAGACCATCGAGCAGTACATGCGCGGCATGCAGCAGCAGCATGGCTACCGCGAGATCAAGACGCCGCAGCTGGTGGACTTCTCCCTGTGGGAGCGCTCCGGCCACGCGGACAAGTTCGGCGACGACATGTTCTCGCTGCAGTCCGACGAGCGCGATTTCGCCATCAAGCCGATGAACTGCCCCTGCCATGTGCAGGTGTTCAACCAGGGCCTGAAGTCCTACCGCGACCTGCCGCTGCGCCTGGCGGAGTTCGGCTCCTGCCACCGCAACGAGCCCTCCGGTTCGCTGCACGGCATCATGCGGGTGCGCGGCTTCACCCAGGACGACGCGCATATCTTCTGCACCGAGGCGCAGATCCAGCCGGAGGTGTCGGCGTTTATCGACTTCCTGCATGCGGTGTATGCGGATTTCGGCTTCGACGAGGTGATATACCGCCTGTCCACCCGCCCGGAGAAGCGCGTCGGTACCGACGCCGACTGGGACCGGGCGGAAAAAGCCCTGGCGGATGCGCTGGACGCGCAGAACCTGCCCTGGGAAGAATTGCCGGGGGAGGGCGCCTTCTACGGCCCGAAGATCGAGTTTTCACTCAAGGACTGCATCGGCCGGGTGTGGCAGCTGGGCACTATCCAGGTGGATTTCTCCATGCCCGGGCGCCTCGACGCCCAGTATGTGGCGGAGGACGGCTCGCGCCAGGTGCCGGTCATGCTGCACCGCGCGATCCTCGGATCCTTCGAGCGATTCATCGGTATTCTCATCGAGCACTACGAGGGAATTTTCCCCAGCTGGCTGGCGCCGACGCAGGCCGTGGTGCTGAATATTACCGACAAGCAGGCCGATTACGCGAAAAGTGTGGAAGATTCCTTAAAAAACAAGGGCTTTCGGGTCATTTCGGACTTGAGAAACGAGAAGATCGGCTTTAAAATCCGCGAGCACACGATTCACAAGGTCCCTTACCTGATTGTGGTGGGGGATAAAGAGGTGGAATCACAGACGTTGGCCGTGCGCGCACGTCGTGGTGAGGACCTGGGATCCATGGATCTCGACGCCTTTGGCAAGGTACTCGCCGATGACGTAGCGCGTCGCGGCCGTATTGCATTGATTTAACGGAGAGAATCAGCATCAAGAAAGACAGCAAGGGCGCCAGCAAAAAGGCGCTGACCAACGAGCAGATCACGGCGGACCCGGTTCGCCTGATTGGTGCCGACGGCGAGCAGGTCGGCGTTGTTCCCTTGAGTGAGGCCAGGGCAGCAGCCGAAGCTGCGAGCCTGGACCTCGTTCTGATTGCTGATTCAGACCCCGTAGTCTGCAAGATCATGGACTACGGAAAGCACATCTTTGAAGCGAAGAAGCAGAAATCTGCCCAGAAGAAAAAGCAGAAGCGCACGCAAGTCAAAGAGATGAAGTTTCGTCCAGGGACGGAAGAGGGAGACTACCAGGTCAAGCTACGCAACCTGACCCGTTTCCTTGAAAATGGCGACAAGGCCAAGGTCACGCTGCGTTTTCGCGGTCGTGAAATGGCCCACCAGGAAATCGGCATGGAGCTACTCAAGCGGGTAGAAGCCGATCTGGCCGAGTTGGGCAGTGTCGAGCAGTTCCCGAAAATGGAAGGCCGGCAGCTCACTATGGTGATCGCCCCGAAGAAGAAGCAATAACGGCACTGTGACGCCTTATTCGCTTCATTGTTATTACTGCTAAATGCGGAGTATTTAGAAATGCCTAAAGCAAAAGTTCACAGCGGTGCTGCCAAGCGGTTCAAGAAGACCGCCGGTGGCTACAAGCGCAAGAGCGCGTACAAGAGTCACATCCTGACCAAGATGACCACCAAGCGGAAGCGTCAGCTGCGCGGAACCTCCATGATTCACAAGAGTGATGAGGTTCTGATCGATCGCATGCTGCGCGCCAAGTAACGGTTACAGGAAAGGAGACGACTAATGCCTCGCGTAAAACGTGGTGTAATTGCACACCGCCGCCACAAGAAAATCATGAAACAGGCCAAGGGTTACTACGGTGCCCGCAGCCGCGTGTTTCGAGTTGCCAAGCAGGCCGTAACCAAGGCCGGGCAGTATGCCTACCGTGACCGCCGTCAGCGCAAGCGTCAGTTCCGCTCGCTGTGGATCACCCGCATCAACGCCCAGTCTCGCGCCAACGGCCTGAGCTACAGCCGCCTGATCGACGGCCTGAAGAAGGCCGAAGTAGGTCTGGATCGCCGCGTACTGGCGGACCTGGCCGTACACGACAAGGCAGCGTTTACCGCGATCGTGGAGCAAGCGAAAGCCGCACTGGCGGCTTAAGCCCAAACCCGCGCTTCGGTCCTTGGAGCGAAGCGGATCGCTGGCGACATGTAAAAAATCAAAGGGAAAGGGCCTCAGCTCTTTCCCTTTTTTTGTTTGACGTTGTAGGAGCCTGCTACGCAGGCGATCATCGCGCGCAAAGCGCGCTCCTACAGAAAATGGCACACACATTGTAGGAGCCTGCTACGCAGGCGATCGCGCGCACAGCGCGCTCCTACGGGGAACCGGATTATGGAAAACCTCGAAGCGCTGGCCAGCCAGGCCAGGGCCGCCATCGAAGCCGCCGCGGACGGCGCCGCCCTCGAGCAATTGCGGGTGGATTACCTCGGCAAGAAGGGCGAAATCACCGCGCTGCTCAAGGGCCTGGGCCAGCTCTCAGCCGAGGAGCGCCCGGCCGCCGGCGCGCGCATCAACGTGGTCAAGCAGGAACTGCAGGAGCTGATCGGCGAGCGCAAGGCCGATCTCGAGAACTCAGCCGTGGCGGCAAAACTGGCCGCCGAGACCATCGACGTGACCCTGCCCGGGCGCGGCCAGACCACCGGCGGCGTGCACCCGATAACCCGCACCATGGAGCGCATGGAGGCCTTCTTCGGCGCCATCGGCTTCGAGGTGGTGGAGGGGCCGGAGATCGAGGACGATTACCACAACTTCGAGGCGCTCAATATCCCGGCCCACCACCCGGCGCGGGCCATGCACGACACCTTTTACGTTGACGAGACCACGGTGCTGCGCACCCACACCTCGCCGGTGCAGGTGCGGGTAATGGAAAACAACCAGCCGCCGCTGAAGGTGATCTGCCCCGGCCGCGTCTACCGCTGCGACTCGGACCTGACCCACACACCGATGTTCCACCAGGTCGAGGGGCTGCTGATCGACGATCACTCCAGCTTCGCCGACCTCAAGGGCATCATCGTGCAGTTCCTGCGGGAGTTCTTCGAGAAGGACCTGGACGTGCGTTTCCGGCCGTCTTTCTTCCCCTTCACCGAACCTTCGGCGGAGGTGGACATCCAGTGCGTCAACTGCGGCGGCTCCGGCTGCCGGGTGTGCAGCCACACCGGCTGGATCGAGGTGCTCGGCTGCGGCATGGTGCACCCGAAGGTGTTCGAGATGTCGGGTATCGACCCGGAAAAATACACCGGTTTCGCCTTCGGCATGGGCGTGGAGCGCCTGGCCATGCTGCGCTACGGCGTCAACGACCTGCGCATTTTCTTCGACAACGACCTGCGCTTCCTCGAGCAGTTCTAGCCACAAGCGAGACGACAGACAGTGATTATCAGCGAACAGTGGTTGCGCGAGTGGGTGAACCCCGCGCTTTCAACCGAAGAACTGGCCCACCAGATCACCATGGCGGGGCTGGAAGTGGACGCCATCGATCCGGTGGCCGGCGAATTCAGCGGCGTGGTGGTGGGCGAGATCATCTCCGCCGAGCAGCACCCGGATGCGGACAAGCTGCGCGTGTGCGAAGTGGATGCCGGCGGCGAGCGCCTGCAGATCGTCTGCGGCGCGCCCAATGCGCGGGCGGGCCTCAAGGCGCCCCTGGCTACCGTGGGCGGCGTGCTGCCGGGCGATTTCAAGATCAAGAAGGCCAAGCTGCGCGGGGTGGAATCCTTCGGCATGCTCTGCGCGGAAAAAGAACTCGGGCTGTCCGAGGCGGACGCCGGCCTGATGGAGCTGCCGGACGACGCGCCGGTGGGCGCGGACCTGCGCGATTACCTGAAGCTGGACGACCGCGTGATCGAGATCGGCCTCACGCCCAACCGCGCAGACTGCCTGGGGATCCGCGGCATCGCCCGCGAAGTGGGCCTGCTCAACAACCTGACCGTGTGCGGTCCCGCGATGGAACCGGTGCAGGCCAGTATCGAGGATACGTTCCCGGTGGAACTGCTCGCCCCCGAGCGCTGCCCGCGCTTTGTCGGCCGCGTGATCCGGGGTATCGACAACACCCGCCCCAGCCCCAGCTGGCTGCAGGAAAAGCTGCGCCGTGTCGGGCTGCGCTCCATTGACGCGGTGGTGGACGTCACCAACTACGTGATGATGGAACTGGGCCAGCCCATGCACGCCTTTGACCTCGGCAAGCTGAGCGGCGGTATTCGCGTGCGTACCGCCAGCGCCGGCGAGAGCCTGGAACTGCTGGACGGCCAGGCAGTCGAGTTGGACGAGCAGACGCTGGTCATTGCCGATCACGAAAAGCCGGTCGCCATGGCCGGCATCATGGGCGGCGAACCGACCTCGGTGACCGATGCCACCCGGGACCTGTTCCTGGAGATGGCGTTCTTCGCGCCCCTGCACATGGCCGGGCGCGCCCGCGCCTACAGCCTGCACACCGATGCCTCGCACCGCTTCGAGCGCGGCGTAGACAGCGAACTGCAGGTGACCGCCATGGAGCGTGCCACCGCGCTGCTGCTGGAGATCGTCGGCGGCGAGGCCGGCCCGCTGTGCGAAACGGTGTCCGAGGCCAACCTGCCCGTGCGCCCGGACGTCAGCCTGCGCGAGGCGCGCATCGCCCGGTTGCTGGGTTTCGAGCTGGAAGCCGCGGAAGTCGAACGCATCCTGGGCGGTCTCGGCCTGGGCGTGACCCGCACCGATGACGGCTGGGTATGCCGCGTGCCGAGCTGGCGCTTCGATATCGCCATCGAGGCGGACCTGCTCGAAGAACTGGCCCGCGTCTACGGCTATAACAACCTGCCGGTGACGGTGATTCGTTCCGGCATGCGCATCCCGGCCCACAGCGAGGGCAGGGTGCCGATGGCGCGCCTGCGCGACCAACTCGCCGCGCGCGGTTACCGCGAGGCCATCACCTACAGCTTCATCGATCCGAAGTTGCAGGCATTGTTCGACCCCGGCATGGCGCCGGTGGAACTCAACAACCCGATTTCCGCCGACATGTCGGTAATGCGCACCAGCCTGCTGCCCGGCCTGGTCAGCGCCCTGCGGCGCAACACCAACCGCCAGCAGCCCCGGGTGCGCCTGTTCGAGACCGGGCTGCGTTTCCTGCCGGGTGAGGACGGCCTGAAGCAGGTGCCGACCCTGGCGATGATCGCCACCGGCCCGCGGTTTGGCGAGGGTTGGGCCCAGGACGGGAGCGGGGTGGATTTCTACGACCTCAAGGGCGACCTCGAGAGCGCGCTGGCGCTGACCCGCGATGCTGCCAACTTCAGTTTCGAGCCCGCCGAGCGCGACGCCCTGCACCCGGGACAGACCGCGCTGATCCGCCGGGACCAGGAAGTGGTCGGCTACATAGGTGCGCTGCACCCCTCGGTGTGCCGCGAACTGGACCTGCCGGCGAACGTCTACGCCTGCGAGATCACGCTGTCCGCGGTCGTCCAGGCGGAGCTGCCGCAGTTCACCGAACTCTCGAAATTCCCTGAGGTTCGCCGCGACCTGGCGGTACTGGTGGACAAGGGAATACCCGCCCAGGAAGTGCTCTCAAATGTTCGAGCCTCAGCGGGGACTTACCTCACTGACTTAACCCTCTTTGATGTCTATGAGGGGAAAGGCATTGATCCTAAACGAAAAAGTCTGGCAATTGGTTTGACTTTCCGCGATCTATCGCGCACTCTTAGCGAACAGGATGTCAACAAGGCCGTGGATCAAGTGATTGATTCGTTGGAAAAAACCTATAAGGCCGAGTTGAGGAACTAGGAAAGGGGACATGCCCGCGCTGACTAAATCCGAAATGGCCGAGCGGCTCTTCGAGGAGCTGGGTCTCAACAAGCGCGAAGCCAAGGAAATCGTCGAACTCTTCTTTGAGGAGATTCGCTCGTGCCTGGAAAACAACGAGCAGGTGAAGTTGTCGGGCTTCGGCAACTTCGACCTGCGCGACAAGAGCCAGCGCCCGGGTCGCAATCCCAAGACCGGCGAGGAAATCCCCATCTCCGCACGTAGGGTGGTCACGTTCCGCCCTGGCCAGAAGCTCAAAGCCCGGGTAGAAGAGTATGCTGGAACCGAGCCACAATAACGAACTGCCCGCCATCCCGGGCAAGCGCTACTTCACCATCGGCGAAGTCAGCGAACTCTGTGCGGTAAAACCCCACGTGCTGCGGTACTGGGAGCAGGAATTCCCGCAACTCAAGCCCGTCAAGCGCCGCGGCAACCGCCGCTATTACCAGCGCGAGGACGTCCTCACCATCCGCCAGATCCGCAGCCTGCTGTACGACCAGGGCTACACCATCGGCGGCGCGCGCCAGCGCATGGCCGACGCCGGCAGCGGCACGGCCGAGACGGAGATCCAGGCAGTGATCCGCGAGACCATCGAAGAACTCGAAGAGCTGCTGAGAACCCTTACACCTTCCAAATAGAGTTTGTCCGCGCGGCGGTTTTGAGTATAATGCCGCCCTCGCAGAAGCACGCGATTTCGGGGCGTAGCGCAGTCTGGTAGCGCACCACACTGGGGGTGTGGTGGTCGTAGGTTCAAATCCTGCCGTCCCGACCAAATTCTCTTTCAATAACGAATATCCTGAAGCCGGCACCCGCCGGCTTCTTCCGCTTTGCGCCGTCTAGAGAGCCTTCCAGACTCCTGGCTCCCACCTCGGCAGCCAGCGGGCTGCCCGATCTCTGCACGATCTGAATCAACGAGATTCCCGCCGCTCTTCGGGCATACTATGGGCTAGATAAGAAGAGGGGGGGGATTGGCTGTGGAATCCAGAACCAGAAAGCCCCCTGCGGTGGCCCATCACGACCGGACGATCAGTGTTGGATAACGATGAATAACGCAGACGCGGTACTCGTCAGATCTGTTTCCATTTTTACGCGCCTGTTGCTGGCGGTGGCTGGCGTCTCTCTGGCGAACTGGGTTGTCGCCCAGGATATCGAACCGCGCCGCTGGACCTCCATGCCTGTGGGCATGGACATCCTGGGCATGGGCATCGCCTATACCGAGGGCGATATCTCCTTCGATCCCGTGCTCAGGCTCAGCAACGCCACCATAGAACAGTCGATGGCCGTAGTGGCCTACAACCACGCGTTTGGCATTCTGGGTAAATCAGCCCGGTTCGATGTGGCTGTCCAATACAAGGATGCCCTGTGGGAGGGGCTGGTGGACGGAGTTCCGGATTCAGCAGATCGCACCGGGCCTGGCGATCCGCGGTTCCGCCTTTCATACAATTTCATCGGCGCGCCGGCACTCGAGGGCAAGGCTTTCCGGGACTACTGGGTATCGCATCCGGTCAGTACGAGTGTTGGCGCAGCGCTTGCGCTCACGCTTCCCCTGGGCGATTACCACAGCGAACACCTTTTGAACCTCGGCGACCACCGTTATGTGCTGCGCCCGCAGCTGGGCGTGGTTCACAACCGTGGCCCGTGGTCGTACGAACTCACAGGCTCGGTGTTCTTCTACAGCGACAACGATAATTTCTTTCTCGATACCAAGCGCGAGCAGGATCCCCTGTACGCCCTGCAGGCACACGTGGTGTATTCCGCTCCAGCGCGCTGGTGGGTCTCGATCGGGGGCGGACATGCCGCGGGAGGGGAGTCCACCATCGACGGTGTGAAAAAGGACGACGAGCGAAAAGACTGGCTTTACGGTATCAGTGCCGGCCTGCCCATAGGATCGCGATCGAGCGCGAAGATCGCGTATGTGGGTCGCCGCTCGAGCGAAAAGGTCGGCGTGGATAGCGACACGATCTCGATGGGGTACTCGATAAGTTTCTAGGCGATTCGATCGCTACTGTGGAAACCGCCAGCTAAATGGTGCCAGGTCGTAGCTCGTCGTCCCGGAAATCATGCATTCGGCCATGGCCTCGCCTACCGCAGCGGAGTGTTTGAACCCGTGTCCGGAACAGGGGGAGGCGAGCCATACCCTGTCCGAACCGGGCAATCGATCGAGCAGGAAATCAAAATCGGGTGTTACCGTGTACTGGCAGGTCACTGCGCGCAGGCACTCGTCCCTTATCCGTAATTTTGCTGCCGCTTTCGCAAACATGGCGGCTATTTCATCGGTCGAGACCTTTCGCTCCAGTTGATCGGGGGAGCAGGTTGCTTCGAATTGTTCGCCGGCGATTTTCAGGCCGCCATCGCGCGACCCTATCAGGGGGAAACCGTAAAACATGGCGTTGTCGGTCTCGGGAACACGGATAAAGACCGGCATCTTCTCCGGACTGAAAGTGGCTGCATTCCCATCCTGGGCAAACCAGTAAAGCACCTGGCGATAAGCGCGGGTGTGGGACGAAAGCCCGGGTACAAGGTGGGAGATCCACGGCCCCGCCGCAAACAGCACCTGTGCCGCCTTGTAGGTTCCCCTGTCGGTCTCCAGGCGTACAGCCCCCGTATCCTGGTGCCAGGCGTTGACCCGTGTGCCGGCCATTATCGTCGCGCCCAATCGCTGTGCTTCAGACAACTGGGCACGCAGGCAGGCTTCGGGTTTGAGGTAGCCGGCTCCGGGCTCGTAGTACCCGACATCATGTGTGTCGAATCTGAATTGGGGAAAGCGCCCCTCCAGCCCTGCCGCGTCCAGAACTTCGTGATCGATGGCGTGTGCGCATGCGACATCGATCGTCGATTGCAGGAAGTTCTCCACGCCATGTGCAACGCCGGTAGATCTCGTTGAGCCGAAGACAAGGCCGCCGCACTGGAACAACAGCGCTTCACCGGTGGCGGCTTCAAGCTCGCGCCAGATCTCGTGGGAGCGGCGCACAAGCGGTACGTAGTGGTCGCCTTCGCCCAGGGATAGCCGCGTGATCCTGCTCTCACCGTGGGAGGAGCCGTGTTCATGCGGGGGATGGAACATGTCGATACCGAGCGCCTTTACGCCCCGGCGCGCAAGCTGGTAAAGCGCCGCTGAACCGGTAGCGCCCAGCCCGACGACGATACAGTCAAAGCCAGTCGACATCTTCAGGGGCCTCTTGCTGCCAACATACAGTGTGTCCGCGCCCTCGCCACTCTGGCGGTTTCATCTAAGATTACTCCACTGGACCGGCCGGAATAAGAACAATGTCCTTCTTCGAGGATTTCACACGCCGTAAAGTCTTCAAGCTCGGCGCCGAAGCGATCGAATCGGCACAACGAGGTGACTGAGATGCAGCCAGCCGATTTTTTTTCATTGGTAATAGAGGTCAGCATCACCATCGCCGGATTCTCCGGTATCGTCATTGTTCTCGGGCGAAGGGCGGCCGGAGAATGGTCTCCACGAGACAGGCTACAACTGCGTGCGCTGCTGCTTTCCACCATGACTCCAATGGCAATCTCGGGGCTGGTGCTCTTTCTACTGAGCACGGAGATGGCCGAGGATTATGTCTGGAGAATCAGCAGTGGCTTCGCTGTTGGTTTGTTCGCCTTTCAATCCATTACCGGAATTCGCCGGGCAAGGAGTTTGCTGCGTGACGAGACGGAATACACAACGATGTATGTGCTTCTGGGCGTATCGATAAGTGTCGCCCTGCTTTGCCTGGCCAACGCAGTCTCGATCGTCGCCCTCTGGCCGATTGCCCTGATGACCGTCTGGCTCATTGGCCTGTCGCTATTCAACTTCATCCAGCTTCTCTGGAGAGCGATCGACGAGGCCCAGGTGTAAACAGCCCGCCCCGGGGGGTGTTGTCGAATGGACTTGGATCAGCCGGCTCCCGTCAGCTGTCGGGCGGCAATGCCCCAAAAAATAATTTGAGGCGTTCGAATAGCGTAAGCAGGTCGCGGCGCACGTAGATTTCGTTGGGGGCGAGGTGGCGCCAGCATACATATCCGCGTTCTGCAAAAAACGCGGTGTAATCAGGCGACCGAAACATATTCTCCACGATCAACACCTTGGGCCTGTACCGCCTGAAATCGAGCCCGCCCAGCGCTTCAAGTTCCCAGCCCTCCACATCGACAGAAACGATGTCCAGCTCCGAGACTTCCGGGGCGTGTTGCTCCAGGATCGTGTCGGCCCTGCGAACATCGACCTCGATGTGGGAAATATTCAATTCTTCCTTCATGCCGCGATACTCTGGCTTGATGGCGAGCGAGGAGAAGGATTCAAACGAGATGTTGCCTCCCTTGTAGTCAGCACCTTCGGAGTCAACAACCGAGAAGTCCATCCCATCCCTGTCCTCAGCCCCACAGGCATACTGGAGCACATCGAGCCCCATGTCGGTGTAGTAGGGTAGATAAGCGGGATTGGGTTCGACGGCAATCACTTTCCAGCCGAGCAGGCGGAACGCGGCACTCATGGAAAGGTAGTCCGGCCTTGCGGAGCCTATGTCGAGGAATACGCCGGAAGAGGCACGCTTGAAAAACCGCTCCCTGATTATTTTATCCGCATCACCCTCGGCACGATTCCGCCCGAGTAATTCGATGACATCCTGCCGCACGGAGTCTCCATATCTTCATTACTTTCCCGGCAGTATATTGCACTGTCTTGGCACAGAGAATGGTCGGGCACGCGAACAGTGATTGCGTGGCTCAAGAGCCGTCCCTGGCGTTTGCGGGCGCAAAAATTGAAAGGGGCTGCAATCATGCAGCCCCTCTCTCGTTGGACGTAACTGCCCGCTATTGTAGCGGAACAAGTTTCTGGACTTTGCCCGTGGTACCCGTCAACAGCCCCGACTCGTTGCCGATCACGTAGATTTCTCCGAGGCCGTCGAGACCGAAGCCGTTGATCTTGGAGCCCACACCATCCGGGTTGTTCGGCAGCTGGAATTCCAGGATGGTCGCCGCGCCGCTCGGCGTCCCGCTGCCGATATCCGCTTGATCGAGGTAGAAAAGCCGGCCGGGCAAGGGGTCGGTGAAACTGGGTGCCCAGTCCCCGAACACATAGTGGCCCCTCAGTTCAGGAATCGCCAGGCCGCGGTAGACGAAACCGCCCGTGACAGATATCCCTTCGTCGTGATCGTACTGCGCGATGGGGTCGATGATCGGCGGGTCACCGGGATAGACGGCGTCGGTCACGTAGCCGCTTGCGGCACCGTTATCCGCGAAGCAGAAACCGCCGTCCTTGATCCGCCAGCCGTAGTTGCCGCCCGCCTGGACCACGTCGATTTCCTCGACGTCGTTCTGGCCGACATCCGCCACGATGAAGGCGTTCTCCCCGCCGCGATCGAAAGAGCCTCTCCAGCTGTTGCGGAAGCCGTAAGCATAGAGTTCGTCGCAGAACCCGTCCGCGCAGCCGCTCTCGCCGCCGACACTGCCGAAGAGCACCTGTCCCGGGGTGACAAACGGGTTGTTGATGGGGATGCCGTACTGGCCGTTGGGCGCGTTGCTTGTGCGGGGATTGATGCGCAGGATCGCGCCCAAGATGTTGGAGGTATCCTGGCCATTGCCCATGGGGGAGTGGCCCACGTTGTCGCCTCCGTCTCCCTGGTCGTCGGCACCGCCGCCGTCGCCGAGGGTGATGTACAGCATGTTGTCGGGGCCGAACATCAGGCTGCCGCCGTTGTGGTTGAACTGGGGCTGGTCGACCCGCAGGATGACGCGCGCGCTGCTGGGGTCGACCACAGAACGCCGGCGCAGGGGATTGTTGACTCGCCATTCAATGACCACGCTCTGGTGATCGGGCGTGGCGCCGGGGGGCAGGGTGGAAAAGTCTGCCGGTTGCGTCGCCGGCTCGGACGAGTAGGTGTAGAGCAATCCGCTGCGGAAGTAGTCGGGTGAGAAGGCGGCGCCGAGGAAGCCGCGCTCGTCGTAATCGATACCGAACAGGCCGAGGTCGACAAGCCGGCTGCTGATATCCAGGAACAGGGATTTTCTGCCGTTCCTGAGGTCGACTGCCCACATCTGCCCGGGTTGGTCGAGCACGAACAGTCGGCGATAGTCGCCGCGCGGGGCAATACCCAGCAGGGGGTTCACGAAGCCGTCGGCGACTGTTTGCAGGCCCACCGCGATATTGCCCGTCGTGATCGGCGCGGGGATCGGGTCGACCAGCTGGTTGCCAACAGGGCACTGGCCCAGTTCAACCGGCGGGTCGATCGAGCCCGCGCCAGTCAGCGCGACTTCGAGGCTCGGCGAATCGGGATCGTTGCTGTCGATGGTGAGCACCCCGTTGTCCGGGGTCTCGGTCGTGGGCGTGTAACGCAGGACCACGATGGTGGAGTCACCGCCCGGCACGACGGGCTCTGGTGGCGTGTCGATCGAGAAGGGCGCGCCGCTGGTGGAGGCCGACAGGGTGAGATCCAGTTGTCCGGTATTGAGGATGTTGAAGTTGAGCGCCAGGCTTTCGCCGATCTGTACCGTGCCGAAGTCCAGCGACTGGTGCGGCAGCAGTATGTTGGGCTCGGGGTCGGCTACCGCGTCGTCGTCCAGGTCCAGACCCGCCGGCGGCGTGCCTGCGCCCGCGATGCTGCCGTCGACATTGTATTCCTGGTTGTTGCACCCGGCGGTTGCCGGGTCGCACCAGCCCGGCTGGGTGCCGGCCAGGATTTCCGTGAGGTTGTTGCCGGCAATCGCGTCGGAGTTGAGGGTCTCTACGGCGGCCAGCGCCGGGCCGATATTGCCGCCGGCCCCCACGCTGCCCCCGTTCGCCCGCAGGTCGCGACCGAACGCGTTCCATGGCTTGCCGCCGCTGGACTGTGCGTGGCAGGTGGCACAGCCGGCATCGGCGCTAGCGGAGGAGGGGTAGGCGTTCTGGAATTGCTGCAGGAAGGGCGGGTAGGCGGCGGCATCCTGGGCCGCCACCAGAAGCAGGGCGACGCCCAGGACTGAGACAAGCAATGGCAGTTTGCGAATACAGGTCATGGGGGCATTCCCTCCGGGCGCTGCCTGGCTAGCCCTGTCGGCCCGGCGGCAGCCCCGTGCCTATCCTGCCGACGGGCAGGAGTCGCAAGGGTATCTTCGGAAGCAAGCCGCGCAGACACTTTATTGGATTTTGATCGAAGCCTAGTACTGCAACTTAGTTTCAGCAAGGTCGGCTTTCCCGAATTCGACCCCCCTTTGCTCTGGCCCGCTTTTCCTCAGGTGCTCAAATTTTGATCTATTTTAGGTGTGTCGCCCGGCGTCGCTTACCGGCGGCACTCAATGGATAAGATGAAAATATGGAGAGCACTATGAAGCACACCAAGTTCTGCAAGACGATCTTACTTAGCGCAGGCGCGACACTGTTCGCGGTGACCGGCAGTGCCCAGGCGGACCCGCCGGTTCAGTCCATGAGCATCGAATGCAACTGGGGGAAGCTGACCATGGAGGCCATCCAGGGCGACCTTGTCGACCAGGGTGAGCACTCTGCGGATCCCAGCGGGGATGGTCACGGCCCGGGCACGGCCGACGAGCCAAGGGCGGGTCTTGCCAACGTGGTGGCCCAGGGCCACCTGGAGTACACCTGCGAACTGATCGAGGACCTGCTGTTCCCCTGACAGGGGCGGGGGAATGGCCACAAAGCCCGCTCTCGCGGGCTTTATTTTGCGTGGCCTGCTTTTGCTCAGTGCCGGGGTATTTTGCGAGGAAGGCGTTTATCTTCTTCAGGCGGCTCCCGTATAGCTGAGCTGCTCCGGTTCCCCGGTGGGCAGTGGCGCGCCCAGGTGGTAGCAGTGCGCCAGGTCCAGGCCGATTTCCGGTGGGGCCTGCCAGTCAGCCGTGACCTGTGCCGCCGCGAGCAACCCGACAAGCGGTGCCGTGCACAGCTTGCCGCTGTCCAGGGACACGTAATTTCCGCTGGCGCTGATCCCGAACTGGCAGCGCCGGTGCAAACCGCTGGCGGGGTCGTCGATATCGGTGTCGCCGCGGTTGTAAATGTAACCGCCGCGAATTGTCGCCTGCTCCCGGTAGCGTCGCAGCCCCTCGACCGCTGGCCACAGCGTGGCCGCGCCGTCGATTACCCGGTCAAAGAGTTGTCGGGCTTCGGCAGCAGTCGGCTCGGTAACCACCGGCGGCAGAATTTCCCGGCTGAACATGAGTCGTGATGCGGGATACCAGGACAGGTACAGCGAGCCGTCGGGGAAGCCAACGATGTCTCCGTACTCGCCGAGAATCCCCGTGGATGGGACAAAAGATTCTGCCGAAGGCAGGTCGCGGAAGTGGATGGCGATCTTGAATCGGTGGCTCCAGTCCCCGGGCAGCCGGTGAGCAGCGCTGCGGTCCAGGGCGAGGCGGTTCTGCCAGCTGGCGTTTATTACGTGGGTATAAGTGTCGCCCGGTAATTCCCCCCCTGCCGACAAGGCATAATGACCGTTGTCCTGCCGGGTGACGGCCTCCACGGCGCGATTGGCGAATACACGCAGTGGGCCGCCCGTCCGCCCGACGCGCTCGCGGATGAAATCTGCGAGGCTGCTGATGTCGATGGCGATCTCTGTGGTCCGCAGGCTCACCTGAATCTTGGCACTGGTGCGCCCACCGGGGGAGGCGAACTGCGTGTACGGCACGACTGGCACCGGGTAGCCGCCGCAAAGGGCGCGCTCTTCATCGAGCAGGCGGTCAATGGCCGCGAATTGCGATAGCACCGCGTCGGGCGATAACTGCCCGGAAGTCACCACGTCGTAGACGAAAGACGGAGAATGGCGGGTGGGAACCTCCGCGCCGTAAAATTCGCGCAGGATTGGGAAAAACGTGCAAGAGCCCTCCATCATTACCCGCGCAGTGGCCAGGCTGCGGTCCTTGGCGAACACGTAGCCGAGGTGCAGCTTGCCCTCGTTCCAGCGGGAGGCGCCATCCATGGGCAGGTCGCGGGCTTCGTAGAGATGCGTTTCGATCCCGCGGCGCGCCAATGCCATCGCCGCCGTCGTCCCCCCGAGCCCACCGCCGATTACCGCAACCTTCATGCGAAACGGTCCTGCATTTCCTTGCCGATCAGGCCGGTGGCAATGCTGCGTGCCATCCTCGCCAACTGGAACTGGTTGGGGTGGCGTTCCCGGGCCTGGAACAGGGTGAGCTGGGCTTCGTAGAACTGTTTCTCGGCGGCCTGCTGCTGGACCAGGTTCTGCCACACTCGCCAGTCGGTGTGTTCATAGCGGGATGCGCGCAGCCCTTCGTCGCGCGCCCGCGCTTTATCGTCCAGAGCCCAGGAGCAGCGCGAGGCCATCAGCCAGCGCAGGCTGTCGGTGTATACCGGGATGTCGCTTTCAGCGGGGCGCCAGCGGGAGTGCAGCCGTCGCGCATGTTCGGGCTCGCTGCCCAGTAGAGCAGGGGACCATGTGCGCAGGTCCATCGCCAGTTCCAGTGGGTCGAGGAGTGCCGGGTCGTCTCCGGCGGCGTTGCGCGCGTCATCCAGCATGGCGTTTTTTACCGTGCTCCACCCCGCGATCCGCTGGCCCCTGCTCTCCTGGTTGTTCCACCACCAGGAGCAGCTTTGCAACTCGAGGTCGCTGCTGCGCTTGAAGTACATGGGGGAGCTGAGGTGCGCGCCGCGGTAGCGACACAGCACCCTGTGCGACCACATGTTGTCCAGTGAGGGGAAATTGAACGGCTCTGCAGGGAAGGGTATTTCCGCAGCCATTGTGCTGGGAAACAGGCCGTGCCACAGGTTGGGGTTGGCTACGCTCGCGTAGTAGGACTGCAGGCGAGTGTGAATGTCGGGGGATGAGTAATCGGGCGAGCCCTGGGTACCGAATACCTCCTTGCCTGCGAAGACCTGTATATCGCAATAACTGAAATCAGTCCCCGCCTGTTCGCGAGCGGCCCACAGTTTACTCAGGTAGTCGCGATGCCAGAGGTCGTCCTGGGGCAGCACACTCCACCAGTCGCTGCGGATATTTGCCAGGGTTTCCCGGACATTGCCGGCCCAGCCCTTGCGCTCGCTGTTCTCGATGACCCGGATGCGCTTGTCTTTCCTGGCGTGCTCGCGACAGCGCTGCAGCGTGTCGTCTGTAGAGGGATCGACGCAGATAACGATCTCCAGCTCGGGCCAGCTCTGTCGCTGGATCGACGACAGCGTACTGTCGATCGTCCGGCAGGCGTTATAGGCAGGGATACAGGCTGCAATTCGGGGCTGGCTCATCGCTGGGGGAATGCTGGTGGCACGGCTTGGACGCTGGGATGCGCTGAGCATACTGAAACCGGCGGGAACTGGCCAGCAAGCCTGCGCGAAGTCACCCGCAGTCCTGTGCTGGAATCACGCGTCCGCGTGGTGATGCCCGTGGTTGCCATGGCCACGATCCTTCGCTGCCATCGACGCCATCATCTGTGGCCCGCCGGTCCGGCGGTAGCGGAAATACAGCCAGCCGGCGAGCAGCAGCGCCACGCCGTTGAGTATCGTCGTGTAGTTGAGCGAAAAACCGGCATGGGCGATGTCGAGGTTGCGCGCCTCGGGAATCCAGCCCGCCGCGCTGAACAGGAACTCGATACAAAGGGCGGCCAGTACCATGGACGCGTAAAACGTCACCAGCAGGAACAGGCACATGCGCCAGCCGTAGTATTTCCGGTAGATGTTGAGGATAGGGAGAATGATGAGGTCGGCAAAGATGAACGCGACGACTCCGCCAAAACTGATGCCGCCATTCCACAGCACGGCGGCCAGCGGCACGTTGCCGATGGAGCAGGTGAACGACGCGATGGCGATGAGCGGGCCAATCACGGGGCCCCATAGCCTGGCCAGTGCAGGGTCGTTGGAGAGGAAGATGGATTGCCAGAATTCCGCGGGCACCAGCGCGCCCAGTGTCCCGGAAATTACCAGCCCGATGGCGATATCCTTCCACAGCATGTTCCAGTTCATGACGAAATAGTGGCTCACGTCAGTCCAGCCACGGGCGGTCGCCAGGCGCTGCTTCCAGTCGCCGTCCTTTGACATCGTCGCCATGCCGGCATGGCCTTCCATCTGCCCCTGTAGACCTTTTTCAGCCTGGGCCCTGGCGGCCTCTACCAGCTTCGGTCGCAAGGCCAGCCTGAAAAATACCGCCAGGAAGGCGATCATGAACACGCCACCGACGAACTCAGCCGCAGCGAACGCCCAGCCCATCAGGACGACCAGCAGTATGCCGAGTTCGATAACGAGGTTGGTGGACGCGAACTGGAACGCCATCGCCGCGGTAAAGTCGCCGCCCTTGCGGAACAGCGAGCGGGCAATCGCGACGGCGGCGTAGGAGCAGGAGGACGATGCCGCCCCGATCAGCGTCGCCCGGGTGAGAGAGGCGGGGGAGTCGTCGGGCAACAGTTTTTGCAGTGTCGCCTTGGAGACCAGGACATCGACGATAGCCGAGAGCGCGAAGCCGAAGATGAGCCCCCAGAGTATCTGCCAGCCCATGACCGCTATCAGGTGAGCTGCGCTGCCGATTGCCTGCAACAGGCTGTCCATCGTGTTCCTCCGGTTACGTTCGCGAGGGAATCGCTGGGGCCGGCTGGAACGATGGCTTCGCACAAAGTTGTCGCGAAGGCGGGCCCGGCCGCGGGTCGCAATTCCTGTGTGGTCCGAATCACCATACTGGCCGGTTGGTGCAGTTGCAAACTGGCCCAGTTACAGCACCGAGGCACAGGCCCTGGCAGCGGCGGCACTCACGGCCGTTCTCATCGGCCGTGACAAACTCGAGATGCTCAGCCCGAACGAGCAGCGCCGCTGTGTCGTGGCCCTGATGATGCCGAGTGTCCGATCTGTCCGGCGGCTGTCCGGGCACCCCCTGTAGAAGTGTCCGGGGGTCAATCACCGCAGTGAATTCACGCCGAAAACAAACTTCACATAAAATCTGGAAATAGTATTTAACCCATTGATATTTAAATAGATAAAATAAAATAAATTGTACGAAGCGGCCGCGATCACAAGCTTGGCACGCCTCCTGCAAACACGTCCACCAAACACGGTGGAACAGGCGATGATTCGCGACTCACAGACACAGGCCAGTACGCATACACCCGGCAACGGGCAGTGGCAGCGCGTGCTTCCCGTCTACCTCACGCTGTTCGGGTTGACGGTGGCGGGCATGGCGCTGGTGTCCTGGTTTGGCGACGTAATCGTTCCCCTCGAACACTGCTGCCCCCACATCTGGTAAATGAAATGATCAAGGACACTTCCGCCCAGGACATGACTATCGAGCGCCCGGTCAAGCGCTGGCGCCGGCCGCTGCTGCTCGGGGTGCTGGTCGTCGGCGGCCTCGCCGCGGCCGGTTCGGTGGTCGCCAACTGGCTGCACGGCGATGTCACCGTGGATGCCAGCCACCTGCGCATCGCCGAGGTGAAGGTCGGCGACCTGGTGCGCGACGTCTCCGTTTCCGGCCGCGTCGTCGCCGGCTTCAGCCCGACGCTGTACGCGCCCGCCGCGGGCACGGTGACATTCGAGGTGCGCCCGGGGGATTACGTGGAGAAGGACCAGGTGCTGGCGGAGATCGCCAGCCCGCAACTGGCCAATGAACTGGCGCAGGAGCAGGCCAAACTGCAGCGCCTCGATATCGACGTCAAGCGCCAGGCCATCGAGAACAAGATGAACGATCTCACCGCCCGCAAGGACCTGGCCCAGGCCGAGGTGGAGCTCAACGGCGCCAAGCGCGAATACCAGCGCAACCAGAACGCCTGGGACAAGGGCGCCGTCAACCAGGTGGACCTGATGCGCGCCAGGGACAACTGGAGCAGCGCGCAGATCGCCTACGACCACGCCACCGAGGAGGCCGGCCTCAACAAGGCCTCCTGGGAGTTCGAGCAGAAAACCCGGGAACTGGAACTGCAACAGCAGCAGCTGAAGGTCGAGGAACTGCAGCGCATCGTCGGCAAGCTGACCATCCGCGCGCCCATCGCCGGCATGGTCGGCAGTCTGCTGGTGGCGGACAAGACTTCGGTGGACGACAACGCCGGCCTGCTCAGCGTCGTCGACCTGAGCCAGCTGGAAGTCGAGGCGCAGGTGCCGGAGATCTACGCCGACACCCTGGGCCCGGGCATGTCCGCCCTGGTGCGCGTCGGCACCCAGGACCGGCCCGGCACGGTGACCTCGATCTCCCCGGAAATTGTCAAGGGCCAGGTGGCTGCGCGCGTCCGCTTCGACGGCGAACTGCCCAACGGGCTGCGCCAGAACCAGCGCGTGCAGACCCGCCTGCTGATGGACGAGCACAAGAACACCCTGGTACTGACACGCGGCCCCTTTGTCGACGACGGCGCCGGCCGCATCGCCTACGTCGTGCGCGACGGCTACGCCGAACGCACACCCTTCGAGATGGGGCTGACCAGTGTCAGCGACATCGAGGTGCTGTCCGGCCTGGAGCCGGGCGACAAGGTGGTGATCTCCGGCCTGGAGCAGTTCAAAAACGCCGACCGGGTTCGCCTGCAATGACCGCCAACCTTTTTCAACACTCCCCTGTAAGGATCACGACATGCTGACGATGAAAGACCTGAGCAAGGTGTATCGCACCCACCTGGTGGAGACCCACGCCCTGCGCGAATTCAGTATCCACGTGGACGAGGGCGAATTCGTCGCCGTCACCGGGCCGTCAGGCTCGGGAAAAACCACCTTCATGAATATCGCCGGCCTGCTGGAAGAGCACACCGGCGGCAGCTACCAGCTCGACGGCATCGAGGTCTCCGGCCTGTCCGACAGCCAGCGTTCGAAAATCCGCAACGAGAAGCTGGGATTCATCTTCCAGGGCTTCAACCTGATCCCGGACCTCAATCTCTTTGACAATGTCGACGTGCCCCTGCGCTACCGCGGCTTCAGCTCGCGCGAGCGCAAGCAGCGCATCGAGAAGGCGCTGGAGCAGGTCGGCCTGGCCTCGCGCCGGCGCCACTATCCCGCGGAACTCTCCGGCGGCCAGCAGCAGCGTGTGGCAATCGCGCGCGCCCTGGCTGGCGACCCGCGCATCCTGCTCGCCGACGAACCGACCGGTAACCTGGACAGCGCCATGGCGCGCTCGGTGATGGAGATCCTCGAGGGCATCAACGCCGATGGCACCACCATCATCATGGTGACCCACGACCCGGAGCTGGCCGCTCGCGCGCGCCGCAACGTGCACATCATCGACGGGCAGGTGACCGACCTCACCAGCACCTTCGCCAATACCGAAGTCGGTGTCGAAGCCGAACTCGGCGCTACCGCGTGACGAGGAGAGAACCATGACCCGCTACTACCTGTGGCTGGCGCTGCGCAGCCTCAAGGGCAGCCCCTGGCTCAGCGGCCTGATGGTGCTCGCCATCGCCCTGGGCATCGGCGCCTTCATGACCTGCTACGCCATCTTCCATGCGATGGCCGGCAACCCCATCCCGCACAAGAGCGACCAGCTCTACTCGGTGCGGCTGGACACCTGGAGCCCGGACGAGCCCTATATGGAACCGGACCTGCCGCCGGACCAGCTCACCTACCGCGACGCCCGTTACCTCGCGGAGGCGGGCAAGGCGCGCTACCAGACCGCGATGTTCCGCGTCGGCATGGCGGTGCAGCCTGACAACCCCGACGTCAAGCCGATGTTCTCGGTGGGCCGCATGACCTACAGTGATTTCTTCCCCATGTTCGAGCCGCGCTTCCTCTACGGCGGCCCCTGGTCGCGCGAGCAGGACGGGGACCACAGCCCCGTGGTCGTGCTTTCACGCGAGCTCAACGACAAGGTATTCGGCGGCGAGAACAGTGTCGGCAGGAAGCTGACCCTGGACGCCAGCGACTACACCGTCGTCGGTGTACTGGACACATTCAACCCGGTGCCGCGCTACTACGATGTGATCAACGGCAGCGCCTTCGGCGATGAAGACGAGTTCTACCTGCCGTTCACCCTCAACGACCAGTTGCAGAAGCGCTCCATCGGCAACAACAGCTGCTGGAAGGCGCCGCCCGAGAACAGCTACCAGGGCTACCTGGATTCCGAGTGTGTCTGGTTGGGTTTCTGGGTGCAGCTGGACAGCGATGCGGATCGCCGCGCCTACAAGGACTTCCTCGACAATTACGTGCGCGAGCAGAAAAAGCTCGGTCGTTTCGAGCGCCCCCTGAACAATCACCTCGACGACGTGATGAGCTGGCTGAAGGTCCAGCGCGTGGTGGCCGACGATGCCCACATACAGCTGGGCCTGTCCTTCGCCTTCCTGATCGTCTGCCTGCTGAACACGGTCGGCCTGATGCTGGCGAAGTTCCTGCGCCGCTCCGGCGAGGTGGGCGTGCGCCGCGCACTGGGGGCCAGCCGCGTGCAGATCTTCCTGCAGTACCTCGCAGAGTCGGGGCTGCTGGGGGTTGGCGGCGCGCTTGCCGGACTGGGTCTTGCCGTCTTCGGCCTCGCCGTGGTGCGCAAGATATCCCCGGATATCGAGGTGCTGACGCACCTGGACACCGGCCTGCTGTTGTTTGCACTCGCTGTATCCGTCGCGGCGTCGCTGCTGGCGGGCCTGTATCCCGCCTGGCGCGCCTGCCGTATCGCCCCCGCCGCCCAGCTGAAATCACAATAGGAGAGACAGCATGGAAATTCGCCCGATTCTATCCACGGTGCTGCGCAACCCCGTGGGCCTGGTCCTGATCGGACTGCAGGTGGCGCTGACCCTGGCCATCGTGGTCAACGCGCTCTACATCATCGACGACCGCCTCAACAACATGCAGGTGAAGGCCGGTGTCGACGAAGACAACATCCTGATGATCCGCAGCGCCGGCATCGACTCCGATTTCGAGGCGACGCTGGACTCAGTGCACCAGGACCTCGACTACCTGCGCCATCGCCCCGGTGTGGTCTCGGCCATGTCCACCAATACGCTGCCGCTGACGCAGTCGGGCTGGTCCAGCGACATCGAGTCGCAGGAAGCGCCCGACGGGCACAGCATCGACACCGCCATCTATTTCTCCGACGAGACGCTGGTCGACAGCATGGGGCTAAAACTGATCGCCGGGCGCAGCTTTCGGGCCGACGAGGTGGAAGCCTTCAGCATGAACGACGAACTGCGCCCTGCGGTGACGATCATCAGCGCCGCGGCGGCGATGGACCTGTTCCAGGACATCAAGTCGCCCGAGGAGGCCCTCGGCCGCCGCGTCTGGTCGGGCGAGGACAACGACCGCTATTCCTCGGAAGTCGTCGGTATCGTCGACGGGGTGAAAGCGCCGTGGCGGGCCCTGAGCACGAATATCTTTGACCACGTGATGTTCGTGCCGAAGATTTTCGCCTTCGGCAAATTGACTGCCTACGTGGTCCGAGCCGAGCCGGGCGCCTTCGACGACCTGATGAAAAACGTGCAGTCTGAACTGGCGGAGCTGAACACCCAGCGGGTGGTCATGGAGCCCAATTCCTTCCAGGAGATTCGCGAGCGCTTCCTGCGCGCGGACAAGGCTCTGGCCACCATGCTGATCACTGTCGTGGTGCTGTTGCTGCTGGTGAATATACTGGGTATTGTCGGCCTCGTGAGTTTCTGGGTGACCCAGCGGACCAAGCAGATCGGCACCCGCCGCGCACTCGGGGCGACCCGGGGCAATATCCTGAGGTACTTCCTCATCGAGAACGCCCTGATCAGCAGCATGGGTGTCGCTCTGGGCGCGCTGGCCGCGCTGGCGCTGAACAACTGGCTGGTCACGCAGTTCAAGGTGGACCGCCTGCCCTGGGAGTACCTGGCGGGCGGTTCGGTGGCGCTGCTGCTGCTCGGCATAGCGGCCGCCTGCGTGCCGGCGATGCGCGCCGCGGCGATTCCGCCGGCGATTGCCACGCGCAGCGTCTAGGGCGCACCGGAAGCATTTGCAATTAAAACAAGGCAGGGCATGCAGAAGACCATCCTGGTGATCGACGACAACGAGGCCGTGTGCACGGCGCTCGAGTTGCTGTTCGCGCTGGAGGGATGGTCCAGCCTCGCCGCGCATGATCCCGAGCAGGGCCTGGCCCTGCTGGCGCAGCAGCCGGTGGACCTCGTGGTGCAGGACATGAATTTCCGCGAGGACACCACCTCGGGCGAGGAGGGCGTGGCGCTGTTCCGCGCGATCCGCGAGCGCCACCCGGATCTCCCCGTGGTGCTGCTCACCGCCTGGACCAACCTGGAAACCGCCGTGGACCTGGTGCGCGCCGGCGCCGCCGACTACATGGGCAAGCCCTGGGAGGACCACAAGCTCGCCACCACGGTGCGCAACCTGCTGGAACTGGCCGACGCCAACCGCAAGCTGCAATTCCTGGACGACCGGCAGCACCTGGCCCGCGAGGCGCTGGCCGGCGAGTTCAACCTGGCCGGCATGGTGTTCGCGGACCCGGCGACCGAGAACGTGGTGCGCCTGGCCTGCCAGGTGGCGCGCTCGGACGTGCCGGTGCTGATCACCGGCCCGAACGGCGCCGGAAAGGAACGTATTGCACAGTTGCTGCACGCCAACTCCCGCGTCGCGGACGGCCCGTTCGTCTCGGTGAACTGCGGCGCACTGCCGAAGGACCTGATCGAGGCGGAGCTGTTCGGCGCCGAGGCGGGCGCCTATACCGGCGCCGCGAAAGCGCGCGAGGGCCGCTTCGAGGCCGCCGACGGCGGCACCCTGTTCCTGGACGAGATCGGCAACCTCTCCCTGGAGGGCCAGATGAAACTGTTGCGCGTGCTGGAGACCGGGCAGTTCGAGCGCCTGGGTTCCAACCGCACCCGGCAGGTGAAGGTGCGGCTGGTCTCCGCCACCAACGCGGACCTGCCGGCGAAAATCGCCGCAGGCGAATTCCGCGAGGATATCTACTACCGCCTCAACGTGATCGAGCTGACCCTGCCCGCGCTGGCCCGGCGCCCGGACGACATCCTGCCGCTGGCCCGCCATTTCCTCGGCGAGGACAAGCGCTTCAGTTCCGCAGCGGAAGACGCGCTGCGCCGGCACGACTGGCCGGGCAATGTGCGCGAACTGCGCAACGCGATCACCCGGGCGCGGCTGCTGTGCAGCGGCCCGGTAGTCGATGTGGGCGACCTCGGCCTGCCCTCGACCGGCGCCGGCGGTGTCAGCCTGCAATCCGCGCGGCGCGAACCCAGCAAGGAAGATATCGAACAGGCCCTGGAGCGGGCGGAGGGGGTGGTGGCTACCGCCGCCCAACAACTCGGCCTTTCCCGGCAGGCGCTGTACCGGCGCATGCAGCGCCACGGCCTGTACTGACGGCAGGCCCGTCGTTCCCCGATGAAGCAGATTCTCGCCTGGCTTTTCCTGTTCGCACTCGGTGTTGGCGGTTTCGGCGCACTGTGGGCGTTGCTCGATCCGCCCTGGCAGTACTGGGTGCCCGTGATCTGGCTGCTGCCGGTCGCGATCCTCGCCCGCTGGGTCGAGGCCACTCCCTACCGGCAGCAGATTCGCGCGCTGTCCAGTATGATCGCCGGCTGGCGCGACAGCGACTTCGCACTCTCGATTCGCGCGCCCGATTCCCCTGAGTTGTGGGCTCTGACCCGGGAACTCAACGCTGTGGCGGAACTGCTGCGACGCGAGCGCCACAACCTCGTGCAGCGGGAAATGCTGCTGCAGACCGTGTTGCAGTCCAGTCCCATGGCCGTGCTGCTGAGCGACGCCGGCGGCCATATCGTGCTCGCCAACCTCAGCGCCAACCAGTGGTTCGGCCGCGGCGGCAGGCTGGCGGGCATGACCGTCGAGCAGCTGGGGCAGACGCTGCCGGAAAGCCTGCGCACAGCGATCCTCACAGAGGGTGAGACGCTGTGTAGCTTTGGCGAGGAGCCCTCGCCGGAGACCTACCACGTCTCGCGCACGCGGTTTAACCTCAACGGCCAGATCCACCACCTGATCATCATTCGCGAAATGACCCGCGAGCTGAACCGCCGCGAGGCGGCGGTGTGGAAAAAGGTGATCCGCGTGATGAGCCACGAGATCAACAACTCGCTGGCGCCGATCAGCTCGCTGGCCCATTCCGGCCGGCAGTTCGCCCGCAACCAGGACACGCAATCCCTGGAGCGGGTGTTCGACACGATCGAGAACCGCACCCGTCACCTCGACGATTTCATCGGCGGTTACGCGCGCTTCGCCAAGCTGTCCGCGCCGGTGGTGCAGGTTGTGGAAATCCGGCCTTTCCTGGATTCCCTGTGCGAGGCGCTGGGCTGCCGCTACGAACTGGAAAACCCGGAGGCGCAGGCGCAGTTCGATCCGGCGCAGGTCGAGCAGGTGCTGATCAATCTCGTGAAGAACGCGCTGGAGGCCGGTTCCAGCGCCGACCAGGTCAGCGTCCACTGGGTACTCAGCGAGGGCTGCCCCGCACTGGAAGTGCGCGATCGCGGCCACGGCATGCCGGAGACCTCGGTCGAGCAGGCGCTGCTGCCTTTCTATTCCACCAAGCGCACCGGCTCGGGCCTCGGGCTGGCACTGGCGCGGGAAATCGTCGAGGCGCACGGCGGGGAGATACGGCTGGCGCCGCGCGAGGGCGGCGGGACGGTTGTGGCCCTGCGCTTTCCCCAGGGCTGACGACGTAACGCGATCGTTCGATTGTTTGTCACACTACTGCAACGCCTGCGCAACAATCCGCTGACACATTGACGAGTTCCGGCAATAAACTTGCATTATAAGGACTCGTAATGACAAATTTCCGTAGGAGCGCGCTCCGCGCGCGATCAGCCAATTCCCTGAAACTTGCACTGTGCAGCACTGCGCTGCTCCCAACCCTGGCTCTGGCATCGCCGGCCGCCATGGTCTACGACGAAGCCTCCCTGCGCGCGGCGCTGGATGCTGGCGCCACGAAGATCGTCGTACAGCCCGGCACCGGCAGCATCGCCATCAACCAGCCGCTGGTGTACGCCGGCACGGCGCCGCTGTCGATCAACGGCAGCGGGCTGGTGATCAACGACGCGGGCCTGCAGGGCGAGCCCATGCTGCATGTGTCGCAGGGCGCTGACCTGACCCTGAACAATCTCTCGCTGGTTGGCCCCGGCGGCTACAGCCTGGAAAACCAGGGCGGCGGCAAGGGTATATACGTCGAGGTTCCCATGGAGCGCGTGGGTGTGGTCAGTGTCAGGCTGACCGATGTCACGGTGAAGGATACGGGCAACCACGGCGTGCACATTTCCGACTGCTCGCTGGGCGACGATTGTGGCGCAGGGCAGGGCGGCGGTGGCGACGGCTCGCCGGCTTCCTTCCACGTGCAGTTGAACCGCGTCACGATCGACGGGGCGGGCAACGGTAAGCAGGACGCGGACGGCCTGCGCGTAGATGATCGCGGCGAAGGCGATATCTTCCTCAGTGCGACCAATTCTGTATTCACTTACGTCGGTGGCGACGGTATCGAGCTGGACGAAGGCAACGAGGGCAGTGTGCTGATCAACGTCCGCAACAGCGATTTCGTCCACAACGGCGCCTACTGTTCCGATGAATTCGTCGACGACCCGATCGCCCTCGACCCCAGCTGCGACGACGACGGCGACCCGGATGTCGATGACGCCTTCGATATCGACGAAGCGGGCCCCGGCGGTATCGCCGGCACTATTGCCAACCTCAAGATCATCGACAACTACGACGAGGGCCTGGACTTCGACACCGAAGGTGAAGGCGACGACAACGCGGTCGATCTCGACATCATGAATGTCTACGCCACCGGTAACGCCGACGAGGCAATCAAGGTCTCCGAAGAGGGCAACGCCTCCGTCGTGGTAAACCTGCGCGCCATCGATATCGAGGGCGATGTGGAAGTCGAGGAAGAGGACGAGGGCGACCTGGCGGTCACCCTGAACGGCTCCGCCATCGGCGACGACTTCAAGCTGTCCGAGAAAGGCCCGGGTACCGGCACCGTAATGATGCGCGGCAGCTCTGTTGTCGATGAGCTGGATTTCAACAACATCGAGGAAATCTGAGTCCCGAAAGCATCCTCCGCAGTTCCCCCTGTCGCGCCGGACTCAAAGGCGCGTCATCCAAAGCCTGCCGGTCACCTGAAGCCGGCAGGCTTTTCCCGTCCTGCAGCATTGTTTGGCCCGTTGGGCTTGCCGTTTCCTGAAATTTGATAGATACTTGATAAATCAAGTATATGTGGAGTATTGGAAATGGCCGCGACAACGCTCGCACCTGACATCGTCATCAACAACGCCCTGTGGGCGGCGCTGCTTTCCCGGCGACTCGGCAACCAGCTCAGCGCCCACGGTATCAGCCTCAACGAATACCTCATCCTGCACTGCCTGGCTTCCTCGCCGCAGCGGGCGCTTGCGCGCGTGGACCTCGCAGAGAAACTGGCGATAAGCGCATCCGGCATTACCCGGCTGGTCGCGCCGATGGAAAAAATCGGTCTGGTTGAAAAACAGGCAAATCCGCGCGATGCCCGCCAGTCGCTGGTGCGGCTGTCGGCGGGCGGCGAGGGTATCTACAAGGATGCGTCCGTGACATTTGCGCACGGTGCCAGTGACTCCCTGGGCAGGCTTTCACGGTCCGAACAGCGGCAGCTGCTGGACCTGCAACAAAAGGTACTTCCATGACTGCGCAACACTATTTCGAGCCCACCGAGGCGTCGGGCGCCGCGCTGTTCCGCCGCAATATCGGCGGTGAAATCCTGATGCTGAACCTGCTGCGGTTAAAGGAGACGGCTGACTATTCAGAGTCTCCGGAACTGGCGCCGGCGCAGCCCATATCCGGCCGGGAGGCCCTGCAGAAGTACATTGAGCACACGCTGCCCTTCCTGCGGGAGAGCGGCGGTGAACTGTCGCTGCTGGGAATTGGCGGGGCGTTCTTCATCGGCCCGGAGGACGAGTGCTGGGACGTGGTCATGCTGGTCCGGCAGAGCTCCCTGCAGAGCTTCTTCGAGTTCGCCGGCAACGAGGCCTACCTCGCCGGTATCGGTCATCGCACGGCGGCGATCGTCGATTCGCGCCTGCTGCCGCTGGAGTCTGTGCAGGGGCTCTAGCCGACCACCTTTCCCGGGTTGAACAGGCCCCTGGGGTCCAGGGCGCGCTTCACGGTTTGCATCAGCGCGATTTCCTCCGCCGACCGGCTCACCGGCAGCCAGGGTTTTTTCTCCAGGCCGATGCCGTGCTCGGCGGACACCGAGCCGCGGAACGCGGCGAGCGGGGCGTACACCTGTTCTTCCACCTTCGGCCGCAGCGCGTCGGCCTGCTCCCACGGCACCTGTACCGCGAGGTGCAGGTTGCCGTCGCCGAGGTGACCGAAAACCCAGAGCTGGTGTTGTTCGCCGATGGCATCTGGCAGGGCGGCGCGCAGGCCGTCCACATAGCCTTCCATCTCTGCAATCGGCAGGGAGATATCGAAAATCAGCGGGAAGCCGCCGTTGAAGACCTGCTCCACGTCGTCGCGCAGGGACCAGAACGCGGCGCAATCGGCCTGCGAGCGGGAGATCGCCGCGTCCGCCAGCAGGCCGGCGGCGAAGGCGCCCTCCAGTGCCTGCTCGAAATGCTGTGCGTCCAGTTCCGGGTGTGCCCCCTGGGACTCGATTAGCACGTAGTACGGGTAGTCCTGCCCGATCGGCGGCTTGCCTTTTGCCGGCGGCGTGGTGACCAACCGGTAAAAACCCTGCCACATGGCTTCGAAAGCGGAGAGGGCGCCGCCGAGTTCGCGATCCATGTGCTTGAGCAGGGCGGCTACCGCGTCGAAGCTCTCCAGTCCGGCCAGTGCCATGTTGTGGCTGACCGGCGCCTCCCACAGCCGCAACACAAGGCGGGTGATCACGCCCAGGGTGCCTTCGGAACCGATGAACAGGTGCTTGATGTCGTAGCCGGCATTGTTCTTGATCAGCCGGTTCATATCGGAAATCACCGTGCCGTCCGGCAGCACCGCTTCCAGTCCCAGCACCATGTTGCGCATCATGCCGTAGCGAATCACGCGGTTGCCGCCGGCATTGGTGGCGGCGTTGCCGCCCAGGGTCGCGGAGCCGCGCGCGCCGAGGTCCAGCGGGAACATCAGGCCGTGGGGTTCGACTGCCTCCTGCAGGGCCTGCAGGGGCACACCCGCCTGGGCGATGGCGCAGCGCTGCACCGTGTCGATGGTTTCGATCTCGCGCATGCGCTCCAGCGAGAGGATCACGTCGCCGGGGCGCGTGTCCGCGCCGTGCACCAGGCCGGTGAGTCCGCCCTGGGTGACCACGCTCATTTCATTCTGGTGACACCAGCGCAGTACTGCGGAGACTTCCCCGGTAGATGCGGGTCGGGCGAGGGCAGCGCCCTGCAGGTGGTCCGGGCGCCAGATACCCGCCGGGCGTTCCGCCAACGTTTCGGCATCGAGCACCGCGTGTTCGCCAATCAACTCGCGCAGGGCATTGACGGTATCCATGGGTCCGCTCCCCGGGCCACTTCGGGCCGCATGCAGTATTATCCGTAAACGCGGCTACGGTATACGGCGGCGTGCCGCAAGTCCATGCCGGCGACACGCCCGTTTGCCCCGCCAATCCGCCTGTAGAGGAAGTCCTGATGAACGGCGCGCAGAGCCTGATCCAAACCCTGGTCGACAGCGGTGTCGACGTCTGTTTCACCAACCCCGGCACCTCCGAGATGCACTTTGTCGCGGCGCTGGACGAGGTCGAGGGCATGCGCTGCGTGCTGTGCCTGTTCGAGGGCGTAGTCAGCGGCGCGGCCCTGGGCTACGCCGCCATGGCGGGCAGGCCCGCCGCCACGCTGCTGCATCTGGGGCCGGGCCTGGGCAACGCCGTGGCCAACCTGCACAACGCGAAGAAAGCGCACCTGCCGGTGGTGAATATCGTCGGCGACCACGCGACCTACCACCTGGAGCACGACGCGCCGCTGACCTCGGATATCGCCGGCATCGCCGCGCCGGTCTCGCACTGGGTGCGCAGTTCCGCCAGCCCCGCGAAGATTGCCGGCGATACCGCCGAGGCGGTGCGCGAAGCCACGGCGGGCCGTATCGCCACGCTGGTGCTGCCCGCCGATGTATCCTGGGGCGACAACCCCGGCGGCCCGGCGGCACCCCTGCCGGCAATTGCACCGGTCAAGGTCTCGACCGCGAGGCTGGAACAGGCCGCCGCCATGCTCCGCAACGGCCGCAACACGGCCATCATGGCCGGCGGGCGCGAACTGACGGAACAGCAGGGCATGCAACTGGGGCGGATTGCGGCGGTCACCGGCGCCCGACTGATGACCGAAACCTTTGCCGCGCGGGTGCGCCGCGGGGTGGGCACGGTGCGCATCGAGCGGCTGCCTTACCTGGCGGAGTTCGCCATCGATATGCTCAAGGACTGCGAGCAGATGCTGTTGCTGGGTTGCGGCGCGCCGGTGTCGTTCTTCGCCTATCCCGGCGTGCCGAGCGTGCTCACGCCGGAGGGCTGCGAGATCCTGCCGTTCGCAGCGCCCGGCGAGGACATCGACGCCGCGCTGCAGGCGCTGGTGGAGGCACTGGATGCGGTGGACGCCGAACCGGAACTGTTCCCGCTGGAACTGCCGGCAGCGCCGACTGGCGCCCTGGATGCCAACAGCGTGGCCCAGGCACTGGCCCACCACCTGCCGGATAACGCCATCGTGGTCGACGAGGGCATCACCTCGGGCATGGCCTGCTTCCCCATGACCGAGCGGGCGCGGCCCCACGACTGGCTGAGCGAGGCGGGTGGTTCCATCGGCTACGGGCTGCCGGTGGCGGTGGGGGCGGCGATCGCCTGCCCGCAGCGCAAGGTCGTGTGCCTCGAGGGCGACGGCAGCGCCATGTACACGATCCAGTCGTTGTGGACCATGGCGCGCGAGCAGTTGGACGTGACCGTGGTACTGTTCAACAATCGCAAGTACACCATCCTCGAACTGGAGTTCGCCCGCACCGGCGCTCGCGGCGGCAAGCCCGGCCCCAAGGCGGGCAGCGTGCTGGACCTCGGCGCCCCGGACCTGGATTTCGCCGCGATGGCGCGCAGCATGGGTGTACCCGCCAGTGTCGCCAGCAACGCGGAGGAGTTCAGCGAACAGCTGGCGAAAGCGCTGGCCACACCTGGCCCGCACCTGATCGACGCCCTGATTCCCCCGCTGCAGCTATGACGGGCGCGGCAATTTCCGCCGCCATTTGCGCAGGTCGGTAACGCGCATTAGCATGTACGCCGCCACAGGGCCTGATATAACAGATAAGAACGGGAGAGTGATGAACAGAGTAGAGCAACTGCTGCAGCGCGCGCGGGAGACGACCTCCCTGGAAGATTTCGGCGAGGACAGCTTCATGGAGGGGCTGGAACGCCTGGTGAATGCCGCGGACAACGAGGCGCGGTTCACCGACATGGGCGCCATGGCCTTCGACATGCAGATCGTCGGGCTGCTCGCCAACCGCCTGCAGGTGGAAGACTGGTATGCGCGCCACCCGGAGATCGACGAGCAGGAAATCGTCGCGCCGCTGATCGGCCTCGGCCTGCCGCGCACCGGTTCCACCGCGCTGTCCTGCCTGCTGGCGGAGGACCCCAACGTGCGCTTCATCCGCAACTGGGAGTCCAACCAGCCCTGTCCGCCGCCGGAGACTGCGACCCAGTTCACCGACCCGCGCATCGCCGCCGCCGAGGAAATGCTGCGCCGCCGCGACGAGACATTCCCGCGCATGAAGGCCATGGTGCCCAGCACCGCCACCGGCCCGATGGAGTGCCAGCAGTACATGGGCTACGACTTCAAGTCACAGCTGTTCCAGGCCTTCGCGCAGATTCCCAGCTACACCCACTGGCTCAACCACGAGGCGGACCTGGTCCCCACCTACCGCTATGTGAAGCGCGTGCTCAAGCTGCTGCAGTGGCGCTGCCCGCCGACCCGCTGGCGGCTGAAAAACCCCTCGCACTCGCTGTTTATCGACGCGCTGGACGAGGTCTTCCCGGATGCGAAATTCTGGATGACCCACCGCGCCGTCACCAGCGTCATCCCCTCGGTGGCGGACCTGTATTTCGAACTGACCCGCGCCTCCAGCGAGCACGTCGACAAGCCCGGGCTGGGCGAGCTCACCGCCGATTTCTGTGAGATCGGCATGCGCAGGATGATCGCCTTCCGCGATGCCGGCAACGAAGATCGTTTCTTCGATATCCACTTCGCGCCGTTCCAGGCGGATCCGTACCCGGCGTTGCAGGAGCTGTACGATTTCCTGGGCGAGGAATTCACCGACGAGACCCGCGAGCGCATGGCGAAGTGGCGGGCGGAGAATTCCCGCGACAAGCACGGCGGCCACAAGTACGACCCGGCGGAGTTCGGGCTGGACCTGGATGAGCTCGGCCGGCGCTTCGCCTTTTACCACGAGCGATTCTCGGTCGCCTGACCGGGGGCGATCGCAACGGGCGGTTCACGCCGCCCGGTCCGGATTTACCCTGAGGGAGGATCAGCTCCTGTCGAGGGCCGCGAGGTAGCCCACCTTGCCCGCGTCGGCCTCGCGCCGCAGCACGGTGGTGTCGAGCTTGAAACTGACGCCGGGAATGGTCTCGTTGACCTGCGGGTTGCCCACCCACCAGACGATTCGGCAGACACGGTGCTTGATGCGCCAGCCGTCGTCCGTGCGCACCAGCGCGTCGTCGTACCAGCCGCTGCCGTCCCACAGGGGGTTGCCGTCGGTGGCCTTGCGCAGCAGGCGCCAGGTACCGTAGGTAAAGGCATGGGCGACATCGCCGTCGACGTCGACCAGGTGATTCATCATGCAGTGCTGGGTGCTGTCGAAGGGGTCGTGGAAGGCGCCGAAGTCGTTCTTGAAGCTCTCCCGGTCGTGCCAGTGGGCCGGTTCGCTGAAGTCCGCCTCCACGTCCTCGGTAAAGATCCGGTCAAACAGGTCCCAGCGCTGGGTGTCGACGGCAAAGCCGTAGAGATTGACCAGTTGGATGATGGCGGCGGTGTCCTGCTCGTGCATCGGTGTCTTCCTCCGGGGCGAAGCCCCTCGCGTGGTTATTGGTATTGGTTGTGCGTAAGGTCCGGCTTACTGTCGCGTGGCGACCAGCGCATAGCCAACCGGCCTCGCGGCAGGTTCGGCTTGCAAGGGCGCCTGCAGCCGCAGCTCGAAACCCTGTTTTTCGAATTCGCTGCAGCAGTGGCTGAATGTGTCTGGCGAGAGCGCTGCACCGGTCATGGTTTCGAAGCGCTCGCGATACGGTGCCAGCTCGGCCCTGTGTCGCTGCAGCCAGTCCATGATTGCGCCGATGTCCTGGTATTCCAGCCGGTCGTGCAGCCTGACCACGTCATCGGTGATTTGCGCGATAGTCCGGGCGGCGGAACAGCCGGCGTGCCGCATGCACAGTGCGTCGACCTGTTGCAACACGGCGGCAAGCCGCGCGGCGCTGGCCTGGTAACCGGCCGACTGCCCCGTGGCCAGCGCCCGCCGGGCGGCGCTGAACATGTCCAGCGCGGACTCGATAAAACCGGATGCGACGAAGCCATCCAGCACCTGCAGGCTATGCTGGTTGTCGAGGCAGATCGAACTCGCTTCGCAGTGCATGAGCAGGCAGAGGGTCGCGTTATCCGCCAGGTAGTCGGTGAGGCCGACGATGGCGTCGACGCCGGCGTACTCCACGCCGAACTGGCTGACGGCGGTGTCGAAGCTGCCCTGGCGCAGCGGCAGCCGGGCGACATCGGCGGCGACCACGGTGGCGCCGGGGAGGGCATTGCGGAGGTTATCCAGTGCGTGCACGGAGTAGTCCACGGCGCAGTAGTCCAGGCTGTCGCCCAGGCTCGCGTGTATGCGGCGCGAGACGTCGCCGTCGCCGGCGGCCAGTTCGAGCAGTCGGTCGCCGGGGGTGATGAATTGCTGTTCGATGCAGTTGGCCCAGAAAGCGCTGGCGGCGGGGTGGCTGACACCGCCCGCGGCGAAGCTGCCGGCCTGCGCGCTGGCTCGCCAGTAATGTTCCCACCCCCGCGGTGAACTGCTGCCCTGTGTCATGGTGCAATAGCGATATTTATGAAACTTTGGTTTACAATGCGCTGTACGCGAAAGCCAGTCAAGCACGGAGAACCATAACATGGCTGACACCACACCCCGCATGGCCCAGGAAAATTTTGCCGCGAAAGTGGATAAAGAATCCGCCGAGGCGGACTTTGGCAGCGATGCCGGTGCGCTCGCCTACGCCAACCGGCAGCTGGACCGGCTCATGGACGCCATGCGCTACAAGCTGGAAAAGCACATTGCGGGCTGGCCGGAAGAGGACCGCGAGCTCAACACCCACGAGGCCCTGCGCCACCTGCTGCGCGACGTGAACTTCGCCCACGCCGCCTACATGGAGGCGGACTACGCCAACCCGCAGCTCACCAAGATGAGCGCCACCAGCCGCGTACAATTCCAGCTGCCCTCGCCGGACTGCCAGTACCACAGCGCCATCCTGCACGGCGATTACCGCTACCGCCTGCGCGGCGCCCGCGGTAGCGCGGCGGTATTCCAGACCACGGTCTACGCCGGCCACGCCTGCGACCTGGTCGGCTGGAAGACCGTCAGCAACGCCAATAACCACGAAGAACCCAGCTACGCGCCCGGCGGTGAGATCGACGTGATCCTCAGTCGCGAGCGCCCGGCGGACCCCGGCGCCGCCACCTGGCTGCAGCTGCCGGACGGGCCCTGCGAGTTGCACGTGCGGCAGTACTACGGCGACTGGTTCAGCGAGGAGCCGGCGATGCTGTCGCTGACCGTGGAGGAACAGCCGTTCCCTGCGGCGCTGCTCACACGGGAGAGCGCCGAGACGCGCTTCAACCGGCTGCTCGACCTGCTGCGCGTGCACACGGATTTCTACCGCGCCGGCGTGCAGGGCCATCTCGACGCCGACCCGCATGAAATTCCCCAGATGGTGATACCCGGCGCCTTCGAGGGCACCAGCTATTTCAACGGCCATTTCCGCTGCGAGCCGGACCAGGCGGTGATCCTGGAGATCGACAGGCCGACGGCGGCCTACTGGAACATGGCGCTGTTCCAGATGCAGTACGAACCCGGCGAGTTCTGGGCGCGGTTGTCGTCCTACAACCTCACCCAGGTGACGCCGGAGGCGGACGGCAGCGTGCGCTTTGTCGCCAGCTGGGAAGACCCCGGCGTGCCCAACTGGCTGGACTGCTCCGGGCGCATCTGGCACCTGGTGGCCTTCCGCTTTTTCCGCGCCAGCGCGGAACCGGCCAGCCCGAGATTGAAGACGGTTCCTCTGTCGCAGCTGCGCGAGCACCTGGCGGCCGATGCGCCGGTGGTTTCACCCGCAGAGCGTCGCGGCCTCATGCAGCGCCGGCTGGGATCGTTTATCCGCCGCCGTTTTCCGGACTTTTAGGGCGCGGTAACCGGGGGTGGGCGCTTCAGCTGCCGCCGACCATTTTCCACATCTCGGGCTCGGCGTAGAGGTATTCGATGTAGTGCCCGAGTTCATCGCGGACATCGACGTAGACGAACTTCAGCCCGTCCATGTGGCCCTCGAAAGCGATCCGCCAGTCGTTGTTCGCGATCTCCGCGAGGGTTGCATCCCAGTCGAAGGTCCGCATGCAGACGTGGTGAAAGCGCAGGGAATCGTCCTGGGGAAGGAAGGCCGAGTACACGTCCAGTTCGCCGCCAACCGGCTGGATCAGTTCGACGTTGAAGCCGTCCACCCAGCCCAGCGCCGCCTTGCTCACCGAACGCCTGGGGCCCTCGGGGGTGAGCATGTCCATGTCGACATCGAACTCGATGTAGTCGGCGATGCCGTACTTGCGGCTCACCAGTCGCTTGGCGGATTCGATATCGCGCGTGACGTAGGCATTCTGGTAGTGGTTGCGGAAAATCATCGGGCGGCCTCGCGGAAAAATTATGAAATTTAATTTTGGAATTGCAGTATAGAGAATTCCCGTGGGTGAGGGTAGGGTGTTGCTCGCGCCGCATGCCGCGCCGGAGGAAGCCGCCCGATGGACATCTCACCCACCCACGCCTACCTGCTGGAGAAGACCTGCACTGCCTGCCTGAGCACGCTCAGCCCCGATCTTTCCATCCAGAGTTCCCTCATCTGGTACGACTTCCACGCTGGGCAGATCCGCATCAACACCTCGCGCGGCTCCGCCAAGGAACGCAACGTCCAGCGCAGCGGCCAGGCCACGCTGTTGATCGCAGACCCGGACGACACCGATATCTACCTGACGCTGCGGATGCGCCACGTGCTGACCAGCGCGGAGGGCGCCGTCGAGCACCTCGACCTGCTGACCCGGCGGGCGATGGGGGTGGCGCACTGGTATGGAGACGTGGAGCCCGCAGATGCGCCCGGCCGGGACAGGCGCGTTATCTTGTACTTCGAACCCTATCGCCAATATCATCCCTGACCGCGCCGCCGGCACAGGCGGCAAACACAAGCAATACAAGCAATACAAGCAATACAAGCAATAAGAGCCAGGAATCATCGTGCGCGAACTGTCCCCCGATCTCGAAACCCGCGTCACCGAACTGATCGCGGCAATGACCACGGACGAGAAACTGTCCCTGCTGGCCGGCGCCTCCATGTGGAAGACCCGCGGCATTGCGCGACTCGGGCTGGAGCCGATGCGCCTGTCCGACGGGCCCCGCGGCATCGGCTGGCACTCCTCCTTCAAGCGCAACACGGCGTTTCCCACGGGGATTTCCCTCGCGGCGAGCTGGGACCCGGAATTAGCGCGGGAATTCGGTGCTGCGCTGGCGGCCGAGGCCCGCGCCGCTGGTGCACAGGTCGTGCTGGGCCCGGCCATCAACCTCTGCCGCACGCCGCTCAACGGCCGCACCTTCGAGTACTTCACCGAGGACCCGGCGCTCAACAGCCGGCTCGCGGTGGCGGTGACCGCGGGTATCCAGTCGCGCGGCGTCGCCGCCTGCGTCAAGCACTACGCGGTGAACAACCAGGAAACCTATCGCATGAAAACCAGCGCCCAGGTCAGCGAGCGGGCCCTGCGCGAGCTGTACCTGCCCGCCTTCGAGGCGGCGGTAAAGGAGGCGGACGCCTGGTCGGTGATGGCGGCCTACAACGCGGTCAACGGCGTCGCCGCCTGCGAGAGCGAAGACCTGTTGCAGCGGCGCCTGCGCGGTGAGTTCGGCTTTCGCGGATTCGTCGTCTCGGACTGGTTCGCCGGGCGCCGCACCCACAGTGGCGCCAGCTGCGTGCGCGGCGGCCTGAACCTGGAAATGCCGGGCAAGGGCAAGCGCATGCGGGCGAAAAACCTGCGCGCGGAGATCGACGCGGGCGAGCTCACCGTGGCGGAGGTGGAGGCGGCGCTGCGGCCGCTGTTGCGCATCTGGCTGCACACCGCGCCGGGTAGCGAGGCGGTCTTGCCGGGCGAGCGCAACACCCCGGAGCACCAGCGCCTGGCGCGGCGCATGGCGGTGCGCGGCATGACGCTGTTGAAAAACGAGGGCGCGCTGCTGCCGCTGGACCGCCAGCGTATCCGCCGGCTGGCGGTGCTCGGTCCGCGCGCCGCAAAGCGCAACTGCCGGCCGCTGTACGGCGGCAGCGCCGGGGTCTGGTCGCCCTACGAGATCACGCCGCTAAAGGGCCTGGAGGAATTTCTCGGCGGTGACGTGGAGTTTGTCTCCGACCCGGCAAAAGCCGATGCCGCCGTGCTGTTCGTCGGCCTGGGCCACCGTATCGGCGGCGACAGCGAGGTGGCGGACCGCAAGCAGCTGGAACTGCCCGCGAAGCAGGAAGCGCTGATCCGGCGCACCGCCGCGGTCAACCCCAACACCGTGGTGGTACTGGTGAGCGGCGGGCCGCTGGCGATGGACTGGGCGGACGAGGTGCCCGCGATCCTCGCCGCCTGGTATCCCGGCATGGAAGGCGGCCGGGCGATCGCCGATGTGCTGTTCGGCGAGGCCAATCCCGGCGGCAAACTGCCGGTGACCTTCCCGCGGCGGCTGGCGGACAGCCCCGCCCACGTGTCGCCGCGCACCTACCCCGGTACGGAGCAGGAGGTCCACTACGACGAGGATATCTTCGTCGGCTACCGCCATTTCGACCGCGCAGGGATCGAGCCGCTGTTCTGCTTCGGCCACGGCCTGTCCTATACCAGCTTTGGGTACAGCGGGCTTAGCCTGGACATCGCTCACTGGGAACCGGGCACGCAGTTGCGGGTGAGACTGCGCCTGGCCAATACCGGTGATCGTGACGGCGACGAGGTCGTGCAGGTCTACGTGGCACCGCTGCAGCCCCGCCTGCCGCGACCGCTGCGCGAGCTGCGCGCCTTCCGCCGCGTGTCCCTGGCTGCAGGGGAGGGCGCCGATGTCGAGTTCCGTCTCGACGAACAGGCGCTGGCGTATTTCTGTCCCGAACGCGAAGAGTGGCACATCGACGAGGGCGACTACGAGATATGCGTCGCCGCCTCCTCGCGCGATATCCGGCTGCGCGCCGCGGTTCGCTACGGCTCCGGGAGCTGAGCCCGGACAACGGCTTGCAGCACGCGCCGCGATCACGCACAATACGCGCCCTCTGCCCCCCGGGGCAGGCGTTATGGTGGTCCAGGCGGTCCCCCCGCAACGCTAGATAGCGAACCCCGCCAGGCCCGGAAGGGAGCAACGGTAGTTATCGACGCGTGTGCCGGGGTGTGGCTGTCTGGGCCATCTCCATTTTTGATTCCCCATCGTTTCTCGAGGCTGTTGTTTCTGTCTCGGTGGCGGTGGTGTATCCTCTGGCCTTTGCCGAAACACGACAGATAACGGGGCATGTCCTACCAGGTTCTCGCGCGCAAATGGCGACCAAAAAGCTTCCGGGAGATGGTCGGCCAGGAGCATGTACTGCGCGCGCTGATCAACGCCCTGGACCACGACCGCCTGCACCACGCCTACCTCTTCACCGGCACCCGCGGTGTCGGCAAGACCACCATCGCGCGGATTCTCGCCAAGTGCCTGAACTGTGAGCAGGGCGTCAGCTCCGAACCCTGCGGCCAGTGCAGTTCCTGCCTGGAGATCGCCGAGGGCCGCAGCGTCGACCTGCTGGAAGTGGACGCAGCCTCGCGCACCAAGGTCGAGGACACCCGCGAACTGCTGGAAAACGTGCAGTACGCGCCGACCCGCTCGCGTTACAAGGTCTACCTGATCGACGAGGTGCACATGCTCTCCGCCAGCAGCTTCAACGCGCTGCTGAAGACCCTGGAAGAGCCGCCGCCCCACGTCAAGTTCCTGCTCGCAACGACCGACCCGCAAAAGCTGCCGGCGACGGTGCTCTCGCGCTGCCTGCAGTTCAACCTCAAGAACATGCCGCCGGAGCAGATCGTCGGCCACCTCTCGAACATCCTCGGCAAGGAGATGATCGATTTCGAGGAGCCGGCGCTGTGGCTGCTGGCCCGGGCCGCCGCCGGCAGTATGCGCGATGCGCTGAGCCTCACCGACCAGGCCATCGCCTTCGGCTCCGGCAAGCTGGCCGAGGCCGAGGTGCGCAGCATGCTGGGCAGCGTCGACCTGGGTTTCATCTACGAATTGCTCGAGGGCATCGCCGGTGGCGAACCGCAGCCGGTACTGGCCGCGGTGGCCCGCATGGCCGAGCACGGCGCGGACTTCGACAACGGCGCGGAGGAGCTGATTTCCCTGCTGCACCGGGTCGCGGTCGCCCAGATCGTGCCCGAGGCGGTGGACAACAGCTGGGGCGACGCCGAGCGGGTCGCGGCGCTGGCGCGCGCGATCACCGCGGAGGACGCGCAGCTGTACTACCAGATCGCGATCAACGGCAAGCGGGACATTCCGCTGGCACCGGAGCCGCGGGTGGGTTTCGAGATGCTGTTGTTGCGCATGCTGGCCTTCCGCCCGGCGCAGGCCGCGGGTCAGGGCCAGGCGCCCGCTGCCGCATCGACGCCGGCACCTGGATCCGCGGCGCCGCCCGAGGCCACGGGGAGTCATGCCGCCGGCCAGGAGGCGGGCGCGGCCAGCGCAAAAAAGCCCGGTGAAGCGCCGCGGGTGGAGCCTGCTCCGCCCGCAACACCTGCCGTGCCTGCGCAGGAGGTGGCGGCCGCCACTCCGGCCCCGGCGAGCGCCCGGGCCCCGGCAAGCGCACAGGCCCCGGCAAGCGCACAGGCCCTGGAATCCAGTCCCGCGCCTGTACCGGAAGCCAGCCGCGCGCCGGTAGCGGATGCGGGCCCCGCAGCCGGAGCGCCGCGCGCCGCGGCGCACGCCGGGGCCGACAACGACTGGATCGGCCTGGTCGAGCGCCTCGGGCTGGTCGGCGTGGTGCAGAGCATTGCCCACAATATGGCGCTGGTGAGCGCTGGTACGGATAATTTCGAGTTCATACTGGATAGCGCCAACGCCGCGCTGTTCAACCCGGGCCACGAGCAGAAGCTGCGCCTGGCCCTGCAGAATTATTTCGAGCGGGACGTGTCGGTGAGCGTGACCATCGGCGAGCCGCCGGTGGAGACGCCGGCGATGCGCCGCGAACGGCTGGCGCAGGAGCGGCGCCGGCAGGCAGTGGTGGAGATCGAGAACGACCAGCGCCTGCAGGCGCTGATGGCGCGCTTCGACGGCGAACTGGACCCTGCCTCCATCTCCCCGCTGGACCCCTGAGGATACAGCTATGAAAAATCTTTCAGACCTGATGCAGCAGGCGCAAAAACTGCAGGAAGACATGCAAAAGACCCAGGAGGCGCTGGCCGCAGCCGAGGTTACCGGCGAGGCGGGCGCGGGCCTGGTGAAGGTCACCATGACCGGCCGCCACGACGTGCGCCGGGTAGAGATCGACCCCGCCGTGCTGGGCGAGGACAAGGAGGTGCTGGAGGACCTGCTCGCCGCCGCGGTCAACGATGCGGTGCGCAAGGTCGAGTCCCACAACCAGTCGGCGATGTCCGACCTCACCGCCGGGCTCAACCTGCCCGGAGGCATGAAATTCCCCTTCTGAACAAGGCTCATCGATGAAATTCAGTCCCGCCCTGCTGGAACTGATGGAGGCCCTGCGCTGCCTGCCCGGCGTCGGCCCGAAGTCGGCCCAGCGCATGAGCCTGCACCTGCTGGAACGCGACCGCGAGGGCGCGACCGCCCTGGCCCGCGCGCTGGAGACGGCGGTGGAGCGCATCGACCACTGCGCGCGCTGCCGCAACCTCACCGAACTCGACATCTGCGAGATCTGCGCCGACCCGCGCCGCGACGCGACCACCATCTGCGTGGTCGAGACCCCCGCCGACGTCCTGGCGGTGGAGCTCAGCGGCAGCTACCGCGGCCACTACTTCGTGCTGATGGGACACCTCTCGCCGATCGACGGCATCGGTCCCGAAGAGCTGGGGCTGGACAGCTTCCAGCAGCGGGTAGTGGACGAGGGCGTCGCCGAGGTGATTCTCGCCACCAATCCCACTGTGGAGGGCGAGGCCACCGCCTACTACCTCTCCGACGCGCTGCGCAGCCGCGGCGTCAAGGTCTCGCGCATCGCCCACGGCGTGCCGCTGGGCGGGGAACTGGAGTACGTGGACGGCTCCACCCTGGCCCACGCATTTACCGGCCGGCGGCCGGTGGAGTAGGACATGGACTGGCAGCTTATCGAATCCGACGCCGCCCTGGCGGACCTGCTGGCGCGCGCCGCCGGCTGCGAGGCGGTGATGGTGGATACCGAGTTCATGCGCCGCAACACCTTCTTCCCCCAGGTCGCGCTGGTGCAGCTGTGCTTCGACGGCGGCGGCGCGGCGGGCACTGCCTGGCTGGTCGACCCGCTTGAAATCGGGGATACCGCGCCGCTGGCGGCGCTGTTCGCCGATACCGCCGTGACCAAGGTACTGCACTCGGCCAGCGAGGACCTGGAAGTGTTCCAGCGCTGGCTGGGCATGTTGCCGCAACCGCTGTTCGACACCCAGAAGGCCGCGGCGCTGGTGGGCATGGATTTCGGCATGGGCTACCGCAACATCGTGCTGGCCCTGTGCGACGAGGACCTCCCCAAGGGCGAGACCCGCTCGGACTGGCTGCAGCGGCCGCTCTCCGAATCCCAGTGCCACTACGCCGCCCAGGACGTGACCTGGCTGTTGCAGGTGTACCTGAAGCTGGCCGAAAAGTGCCACCAGCAGGAGCGCTACGACTGGGTGCTGGAGGAGGGCGAGGAGGCCTGTCGCGGCCTGGCTTCCAGCGTCGGCGGCTACTACAAGCGGATCAAGAACGCCTGGAAACTGCGCCCGCGGGAACTGGCGCGGCTGGTCGCCGTGTGCGACTGGCGCGACGAGGTGGCGCGCAGCGAGGATCGCCCGCGCAGCTGGATCATCGATGACAACGCCTGCTTCGGGCTCGCCCGGCTGCGCCCGGAGGACCGGGACGAGCTTCGCCGCAAGGTGGAAATTCCGCCGCCGGCGGTGCGGCGTTACGGTTCGCAGCTGCTGGAGGTCCTCGCCGCCTGCGACGACCTCACTGACGAGCAACTGCCAGCGCCCCTGCCGGCGCCGCTGACACCGGGCCAGCGCAACCAGCTCAAGGCCCTGAAATCGCGCACTGAAGGCATTGCCAAATCCCTGGGTGTGGCGCCGCAGGCGCTGGTCTCCGGGCGCGACCTGGAGTCTTTGATTCGCGGCGAAGATGCGCCACCGGCCTGGCAGGGCTGGCGCCGGGAGCAGGTGATCGAGCCGCTGCGCGACTTCCTGAAGGGGAGCGCAGCGTGAGGCGCCTGGTGGAAGTCTTCCGCGCCAGCCGCAAGGAGGAGATGTACCTCTACGTCGACAAGGCGCGTGGACTGGAAGACGTGCCCGAGGCGCTGCTGCGCCAGTTCGGCGAGGCAAAAAGCGTCATGACGCTGCTGCTGGAACCCGGTCGCAAGCTGGCCCGCGCCGACGCCGCCGAGGTACTGGCGCAGATCGACTCGCAGGGGTTCTACCTGCAGATGCCGCCGACCGCACAGGAACTGCTGCGCCGGGACGGAGCCGGCGGGGAGTCCGCCGGTGACTGAGTGGTGGAACGAACTTCCGCTGGATGCCCTGGACGCCAGCCAGTGGGAGGCGCTGTGCGACGGCTGTGCGCGCTGCTGCCTGCACAAGCTGGAGGACGCGGATACCGGCGAAATCCACTACACACGGGTGCATTGCCGCTACCTCGACGCCGCGAGCTGCCAGTGCAGCGACTACCCGCGCCGCTTGCAACTGCAGCCGGAGTGCGTGCAACTGGAGCCGGGCAATGTCGACGACCTGGACTGGTTGCCGCCGACCTGCGCCTACCGGCTGCGCGCGCACGGCCAACCGCTGCCGGCGTGGCACTATCTCGTTACTGGCTCCCGCGAGAGCGTGCACGAGGCGGGCATCTCCGTGCGCGGGCAGGTGATTTCGGATGAATATGTGCACCCCGACGGCTACGATGAGTACATCCTGTCCTGGGTCGAAACTGAGAGTTGAGTAAACCATGCTGAGCGATTCTTCTTATCACATCGCCCTGGCCGTCTACCTCGGGGCGGCGGGGCTGGCGTTGCTCTGCATGGCCTGGTGGCTGGGCCGGCGCTGGCCCAACGGCTGGACCGCGCTTTTCGTGCTGCTGTGCGCGGCGCTGCTGTTGACCCCCGCCTACCCGCGCGCGGGCGTGACCACTTTCGCGCCGGCACTGGTGGTCGCCGTCTTCCAGATACTGACCGAAGGGCTGGATTCGGCCCGCCACGCGCTGCGCCCGCTGGGCTTCATGTGCGCTCTGGCTGTCGGGCTGGCGCTGCTGCTGCGCCTGACCCTGCTGCGCCCGGGCAGGCGCGCCCCCAAATCCTCATCCGCGCCCGCTCCCGCCGAGGGCGGCGACTGAATGCGCCCGCTGCTGCTCTGCGCAGCGTGGTTGGGCAGTTTTTTTCTGTTAGCAGTGCCGGCCGGCTTCGCCGGCGAGACGGGACTCAAGCCGGACCTGCGCTTGCTGGTCGACGTCTCCGCCGGCATGCAGGTCGCGGATGCGGAGGACCGGCGCGCGGTCGCGCTGGAACATCTGCTAGGGCTGCTGCCCGATGGCGCTCGCGCAAGCCTCTGGACGTTCGCGGACGAACCGCTTGCCCTCGTGCCGCCGGGCACGGTCGACGACGACTGGCGCGGGCAGGCGCGCAGTGCGGTGGAGGGCTTGTCATGGGCCGGCACGCGCAGCAACCTTCCCGAGGCGCTCGCCGCCGCCGTCCCCGACCTCGACACCCCCGAGCCCGGCTATCGCCGCGCCATTATCCTGCTCACCGGCGGTGGTATCGACGTGGCGGAATCCCCGATGATCAACGCCGTCGCCGCCCGCGACCTGATGGCGACGCTGGTGCCGCGGCTGCGGGCGAATGCCGTGCCTGTCTACAGCGTGGCGCTGTCGGCCCAGGCGGACTGGCCCCTGCTGCGGGCCCTGGCCCGTGGCACCGGTGGGGACGCAGTGCGTGCCGGGACTGCGGGGCAGCTTCCCGGGCAGCTTCAGCAGGTGCTGCAACGGGCTGCGCTTGCCCTGCAGGTCGAGGCGGCGCCGGACAAGCCTACCCTGGTGACCCGGGGTAGCGAGCCGCTGCGGGACGATTTCCGCCTGCCGATGCTCTATCTCGCCGCGCTGGGTTTGCTGGTCCTGCTCGTCGCCTGGCTGGTCCTGCAGCGGCGCAAGCGGCACAAGCTGGAGGTCTGGCAAAAGCGTGCGCAGCATCTCCAGGCCCAATCCCGGCCCCCGGACCCGTAGGAGCCTGCTATGCCCGGGCGCAGACCGAGGCGATCGCGCGCAGAGCGTGCTCCTACAACGCCTTGTAACGTACAGCGCGCGCCCGCGGGCTTGAATCGCCGCGCCGCACACCGGACAATCCGTATTCACTTCATCGAGTCTGTAAGGTAACGGGAATGAAATTTGAAGGAACCGAGCGCTACGTCGCCACCGATGACCTGCGCATGGCGGTCAACGCCGCCGTCGCGCTGCAGCGTCCGCTGCTGATCAAGGGCGAGCCGGGCACCGGCAAGACCATGCTGGCGGAGGAGGTGGCCGCCGGCCTGGGCAAGCGGTTGATCCAGTGGCACATCAAGTCCACCACCAAGGCGCAGCAGGGCCTGTACGAGTACGACGCGGTCTCGCGCCTGCGCGATTCACAGCTCGGCGACGAGAAGGTCCACGATATCGCCAACTACATCAAGAAGGGCAAGCTGTGGGAGGCGTTCGCCGCCGACGAGCAAGTGGTGCTGCTCATCGACGAGATCGACAAGGCCGACATCGAGTTCCCCAACGACCTGCTGGTGGAACTGGACCGCATGGAATTCTTCGTTTACGAAACCGGCGAGACGGTCAGGGCGAAGCACCGCCCGATCATCATCATCACCAGCAACAACGAGAAAGAGCTGCCGGACGCCTTCCTGCGCCGCTGCTTCTTCCACTTCATCAACTTCCCGGACAAGGACACCATGCGCGAGATCATCGCGGTGCACTACCCGGATATTTCAAAATCCCTGGTGGCCGAGGCCATGGAAGTGTTCTTCGACCTGCGCGAGATTCCCGGCCTGAAGAAGAAGCCCTCGACCTCCGAACTGATCGACTGGCTGAAGCTGCTGATGGCCGACGAGATCCCGGACACCATCCTCAAGGAGCGCGACCCCAGCAAGGCGATCCCGCCGCTGTACGGCGCCCTGATGAAGAACGAGCAGGACGTGCATTTGCTCGAACGCCTGGCCTTCATGCACCGCCGCGAGATGCGCTGAGGCTGAATAATGCTGGTTAACTTTTTCCACTGCCTGCGCGACGCCGGCGTTCCGGTCACCACCCGGGAACTGCTCGACCTGCTGGAGGGTTTGCAGCGTCATGTGGTGTTCGGCTCGGTGGACGATTTCTACTATTTCAGCCGCGCCTGTATGGTCAAGGACGAAAAGTACTTCGACCGCTTCGACCGCGCCTTCGGTGCCCACTTCCAGGACCTGGAAGCGCTGGACGACGTGATCGAGGCGCTGATCCCCGACGAGTGGCTGCGCGCGGAGTTCATGAAGCAGCTCAGCGAGGAAGAGAAGGCAAAGATCGAATCCCTCGGTGGCCTGGAAAAACTCATCGAGGAGTTCAAGAAGCGACTCGAGGAGCAGAAGGGGCGCCACCAGGGTGGCAACAAGTGGATCGGCACCGGCGGTACCTCGCCCTTCGGGCAGCAGGGTTACCACCCTGAGGGCATGCGGGTCGGGCCCAACGGCGGCAACAAGAAAGCCGTGAAGGTCTGGGACCGCCGCGACTTCAAGAACCTCGACGACAGCGTCGAACTGGGCACCCGCAACATCAAGGTCGCCCTGCGCCGCCTGCGCCGCTTCGCCCGTACCGGCGCGGCGGACGAACTGGACCTGGACGACACCATCCACTCCACCGCGCGCAACGCCGGCCTGCTCGACATCAAGATGGTGCCGGAGCGGCACAACGCGGTGAAAGTGCTGATCTTCTTCGACGTCGGCGGGTCCATGGACCCCCACGTGAAGGTCTGCGAGGAGCTGTTCTCGGCGGCGCGCACCGAGTTCAAGCACATGGAGTACTTCTACTTCCACAACTTCCTCTACGAGAGCGTGTGGAAGAACAACATCCGCCGGCACAACCAGCGCACGCCGCTGCTGGACGTGATGCACAAGTACAGCCACGACTATAAAGTGATCTTCGTCGGCGACGCGTCGATGTCACCCTATGAGATCCTGCAGCCCGGCGGTTCGGTGGAGCACTGGAACGAGGAGGCGGGCTCGGTGTGGATGCAGCGCCTGCGCGACGTCTACGACAAGGTGGCGTGGATCAATCCGGTGCCGCGGGACGAGTGGCACTACACCCATTCCGTCGGCGTGGTGCGCGAGTTGATGGAAGACCACATGTATCCCCTGACCCTGGGCGGGTTGGAGGACGCAATGGGTTATCTTTCGAAGTAAGCTTTCAGAACGCTTCGGCGTAGGCGATCAGCGCGGCGCTGACCGCCACGTTGAGGGACTCCACACCCCGCTGCATGGGAATCGACAGGCCGCGGTCCGACAGGGCCGCGACTTCCGCCGAGACACCGTGGGTTTCATTGCCCAGCACGTAGATTGCGTGGCCTGTCGGTGTGTACTCGAACAGCGAACTCTGCGCGTCGGCGCGCAGGCTCAGCACCTCGAAACCTCGCTTCCGGCACTCGGCGAGGGCCTGTGCGAGTTGCTGGCAGAGCACCAGCGGAGCGCGGTACAGGGTGCCGGCGCTGGCCTTGACCACCAGCGGGCCCAGCGCGGCGTTGCCGCGCCGCGACCAGAGCACCGCGTCGATGCCGCCGGCCACCGCCGAGCGCAGGATCATGCCCAGGTTCTGCGGGTTGGTGATGCCGTCCAGTGCGAGCAGGCGCTGGCGGGGCTTGCCCTCCAGGCTGTCGAGGTAATCCTGCAGGCCGAGGAAGGCAGGGCAGAGGATGTCCAGTGCTACCCCCTGGTCCTGCTTGCCGTTTTTGGAGATGCGCGCCAGTTCCTCGCGGCTGTGGTGGCTCACCGGGACGCCTCGGGATTGCGCCGCGCGGGTCAGCTGCTCGACGATGCCGCCGCTGCGGTTGCTCTGCGCCAGGTGCAGCCGGTGGCACTCCAGCGAGGAATCCTGCAGCGCCTCCAGCACGGGATTGCGCCCGTACACCGTGAGGATACGGTCGAAGAACGCCTTTTTTTCGGCATAGCTGTCGCCGGGCTTGCTCATGGCCTCGCCACTGTCGTTGAATACGCGGGAATTCGCGGCGCTATGGTACTCCCGGTGCGCCGCCGCTCCAACTATAGAAACAGCCTGTGGGAACGGGAGGAAGACCATGCTGACCCTCTACGGGACCGACGCCTGCCACCTGTGCGAACTGGCTGCGAGCCTGCTGGACCGATTGGGAGTGGAGTACGAGGAGGTGGATATCAGCGGCTCGGACGAGTTGTTCGCGCGCTACGGCCTGACGATACCGGTGTTGCGCCGGCTGGACGGCGCCGAACTCAACTGGCCATTCGACGCTGCGGCCCTCGGCGATTTCCTGACGCCAGTCCCGTAGGAGCCTGCTACGCCCGAGCGCGGACCGAGGCGATCGCGCGTGTAATGCGGGCTATCGCCTGCATAGCAGGCTCCTACAGAGGCACCGTCGCACCCTGTAGGAGCGCGTTATACGCGCGATCGCCGTATAGCGAAGGGTTTGGCGAGAGGTCAATCGCCGACGCGGACAGCCAGCACGTCGCAGCTGGCGCCATGCAGCACGCCGTTGGCGGTGGAGCCCATCAGCAGCGCCAGCCCGTAGCGGCCGTGGCTGCCGACCACGATCAGGTCGGCGCCGACCTCCTCGGCCATGGCGTGGATCTCTACTTCGGGGCGGCCCAGCACCACGTGCTGGTGCTTCAGGTCTATGCCATTCTTCTCGGCGAAGGCGTGGAGTTGCTTGGTGGCCTGGGTCTGGATCTCGTCCTGCAGGCCGGAGAAGTCCATGGGGATGTCGACGCCATAGGCGAAGCTGAGTGGCTCGATGACGTGGATCAGGTGCAGGTCGCTGTTTCCGCCGTCGGCGATTGCCTGTGCTTTTTTGGCGACCATCTGCGATTCTTCGCTGAGGTCCACGGCGACCAGGATTTTTTTGTAGCTGGACATCGCCTAGCTCTCCCCTTATGGATTTGCGTGTATTTATAGCATAGTACAGGCCCTTGGCGATCCCGCCTGTGACGATAGTTGACCTGAATCAGGAAACCGCAGAGTGAAATTCCTCGTGATATTCGGCCTGATGGCGCTGGCCCTGGCGCCGTTGATCCCGTTCATACCCAGCCAGCGGCAGCGGCACCAGGCCCGCCTGCGGCAGGGGGCCGCGCTGCAGGGGCTGTTCGTGGAATTTCGCGACCTGCCCGGGCAGCCGTTGGACAGACGGGCGGGTAGGGTGATCTACTACGGCCGGCGGCTGCCGCCTTCACGCGGCGCCCCGCGCGCCAGCCTGCGCTGGGAGCGCAGCGAGGGCGGCTGGAAGGGGATGGATCACGCTGAGGCCGCACCCGCCGCCGCAGCGCAGATGCCGCCCCCGGTGCTGGCGATAGGCCAGGATGAGGCCAGTTGCGGCGCCTACTGGCGCGAGGCGGGGGAGGCGTCGGAGGTCGCCGCGATCGCGGCGGCCCTGGCCCTCTGGGAGGCCGACCTGGCAGCCACCTGAGCGCTCGCGTGCGGACGCGTTGACCGGATTTGCCCTTGACCGGGGGGGAATCGGGACTTATATATGCCAACTTTTGGCGCCGGCCCCCGCGGAAAGACGGGGCCGACCACTCTCTGAACAGCAGGAAGCAATGGGAAAATCACTCGTCATCGTCGAATCGCCTGCCAAGGCCAAGACCATCAACAAGTACCTGGGCCCCAGTTTCGTGGTGAAGTCCAGCGTCGGCCACATCCGCGACCTGCCCACCGCCGGCAGCGGCAGCCAGGCCGTGGACGCCAAGGAGCGCGCCGCACAGGCGGCCATCACCCGCAAGATGGGGCCGGAAGAGAAGGCCGCGCACAAGAAGAAAAAGGCCCGCGAGCAGCTGATCCGCCGCATGGGTATCGACCCGGAGCAGGGCTGGGCGGCCAACTACCAGATCCTGCCGGGCAAGGAAAAAGTCGTCGACGAACTGAAAAAGCTCGCCGAGAAAGCCGACGCCATCTACCTCGCCACCGACCTCGACCGGGAGGGGGAGGCCATCGCCTGGCACCTGCGCGAGGCCATCGGCGGCGACGACTCCCGCTACCAGCGGGTGGTGTTCAACGAAATTACCAAGAAGGCGATCACCGAGGCCTTTGACCAGCCGGCCCACCTCGACCAGGCCCGGGTCAACGCGCAGCAGGCGCGCCGCTTCCTCGACCGTGTGGTCGGCTACATGGTCTCGCCCCTGCTGTGGGCCAAGATCGCCCGCGGCCTGTCCGCCGGCCGCGTGCAGTCGGTGGCGGTGCGGCTGATCGTCGAGCGCGAGCGCGAGATTCACGCCTTCGTCCCGGAGGAGTACTGGGAGGTCCACGCGGACCTGCAGACCGGCGCCCGCGAGGATGTGCGCTTCCAGGTACGCAAGCACCGCGGCGAAAACTTCCGGCCGAACAACGAGAAGGACGCCAGCGCGGCCACCGCCGAGTTGCAGGCGCTGCCCTACGCCGTCAGCGCGCGCGAGGACAAGCCCACCAGCTCCAAGCCGCCGGCGCCGTTCATTACCTCCACCCTGCAGCAGGCGGCCAGCACCCGGCTGGGCTTCTCGGTGAAGAAGACCATGACCATGGCCCAGCGCCTGTACGAGGCGGGCTATATCACCTACATGCGTACCGACTCCACCAACCTCAGCGAGGAGGCGGTGACGGCCTGTCGCGATTACATCAAGGCCAATTTCCCGGCGCGCTACCTGCCGGAGTCGCCCAATCGCTACAGCTCCAAGGAGGGTGCCCAGGAGGCCCACGAGGCCATCCGCCCCTCCGACGTGAACGTGCCGCAGACCGCGCTGGCCGGCATGGAGCGCGATGCGGAGCGCCTGTACGAGCTGATCTGGCGCCAGTTCGTCGCCTGCCAGATGCCGCCGGCGGAGTACACCTCCACCACGGTGACCGCATCCGCCGGCGACTACGAGCTGCAGGCGAAAGGCCGCATCATCCGCTTTGACGGCTACACCCGGGTGCAGGCACCGGCCAGCCGCAGCAAGACCGAGGACACCGTGCTGCCGGACATCAAGCCCGGCGACGCCCTGGACCTGCTCAAGCTGGACCCGGCCCAGCACTTCACCAAGCCATCGCCGCGCTACGGCGAGGCCAGCCTGGTGCGCGAGCTGGAAAAGCGCGGCATCGGCCGGCCCTCCACCTACGCCTCGATCATCTCCACCATCCAGGACCGCGGCTACGTGCGGCTGGAGAACAAGCGCTTCTACGCGGAGAAAATGGGCGAGATCGTCACCGATCGCCTGCAGAAGAGCTTTACCGACCTGCTCGATTACGGCTTCACCGCGTCGATGGAGGAGCGGCTGGACGAGGTGGCCGAGGGCAAGCGCGACTGGCGCGACCTGCTGGATAGCTTCTACGCCGAGTTCAGCGGCCTGCTGGAGGCGGCGGGGGAGCCGCAGCCGGCGGGCATGCAGCCCAACGAACCCACCATGACCGACATCCCCTGCGCCCAGTGCGGCCGGCCGATGCAGATCCGCACCGCCAGCACCGGGGTGTTCCTGGGGTGTTCGGGCTATGCGCTGCCGCCCAAGGAGCGCTGCAAGCACACGGTGAACCTGACCCCCGGCGACGAAGCCATCCGCGAGGACGCGGACGACGAGGCGGAATCCCGGCAGCTGCTGGAGCGCCACCGCTGCAAGAAATGCCAGACGGCGATGGACAGCTACCTGATCGACGAGACCCGCAAGCTGCACGTGTGCGGCAACAACCCGGACTGCGACGGTTTCGAGGTCGAGACCGGGAAATTCAAGATCAAGGGCTACGACGGCCCGGTGATCGAGTGCGACAAGTGCGGCGCCGACATGCAGCTCAAGACCGGGCGCTTCGGCAAGTACTTCGGCTGTACTGCCGAGGGCTGCAAGAACACCCGCAAGCTGCTGCGCAACGGCGAGGCGGCGCCGCCCAAGATGGACCCGGTGCCGATGCCGGAGCTGGCCTGCGTCAAGGTCGAGGACCACTACGTGCTGCGTGACGGCGCCGCCGGGCTGTTCCTCGCGGCCAGCCAGTTCCCGCGCAACCGAGAGACCCGTGCGCCGTTTATCGACGAACTGCTGCCGCACAAGAACGAGATCGACCCGAAGTACGCCTTCCTGTTCTCCGCCCCGGTGGAGGACGACGACGGCAACCGTGTGCAGGTGCGCTACTCCCGCAAGACCAAGGAGCAGTACGTGATGACGGAAAAAGACGGCAAGGCGACAGGCTGGAAGGCCTTCTACCGCAAGGGTCGCTGGGACACCGGCGGCAAGTAGCATGGGCTCATCCCGCGGGCGTGCCAACCACAGCCTGTACCTGGGGCGTATCCTGCTGGGGGCCTGGCGGCGTGAGGCCGGCGAGGAATCCGTGCCGGCCGCCACCCTGTCACAGGCTTACCTGCCGGCGGTACGCGCCCATCTCATCGATGCCTACGGCTGGTTCCTGCTGGAGATTACCCGGCCCGAACCGCTGCCGGCGCAGCCGCCGCGCTGCACCTCCGAACTGCCGGGCATTGCCCAGGGCAAGGCGCTGCCGGGCGAGGCCCGGGAATTCGAGCGCCTGGAGCAGTCCGGCTGGCTGGCGCAGATGCTGGAGGAGACCGGGGAGCTGCGGGTGAGCGCCAGCCCGGACAATCTCGCCAGCGGCCCCGCGTTCATAACCCCCGACGACGCGGCCGCCTGGGCCGAGGCCTTGCAGGCGCTGTTCGATCGCATGGGCGATTCCCTGGACGAGTACTGAACGGGACCGAGGCAGGCCTATCTAGGACCGGCATGGGCTGTTAGAATGATCTGGCAGTCACAGAAAACCGAGGTTTGTTTAGTGTCCGAATCCTTGCTGGAGATTGTAGACATGGGAGACGGGGAGGTCGTACTGCAACGCGCGGACGATGAATCCGAGCCCCTTGTGACCATTCGTTTTTCCGATCCGTCACAGCGCTACATGATGGACAACTGCCTGGAAATCGCCAAGGTGATGTTCCAGGCGGGCATAGAGGCCGCAGCCCTGCTGGCCGAGGAGGAAGAGGGAGAGGCCAATATGGCCGATTTCTACTCCGAGACCGAGGTACCCCACACCCTGCATTGACAGGTGAGCCTGTCCGGTACGGCGAATAAGTACCGGTTCATCCAGGCTGAAAAGGGTACCAGCGGCAGCTGGTCGTAACCGGCACACCCGGAGGTGTGTTGCAGTGGCGCTCCCGCGCCGTTTCAGACGCCCCGGCGCAATACCCCTACGCTCAGGCCCTCGATCGCGAATGCCTGTTCACGCAGATCCACCCGGATCGGTTCGTAATCCTGGTTTTCCGGCAGTAACTCCACGACATGCTTGCGCCCCGCGCGGTGCAGGCGTTTCACCGTCACCTCGTCCTCGATGCGCGCGACGATCACATCGCCGTCGTTCGCCACCGGCGTGCTGTGCACGGCGAGCAGGTCGCCATCGAAGATGCCGATATCGATCATGCTGTCGCCGGTGACCCGCAGCAGGTAGTCCGCCGGCGGCTTGAAGAATTCGGCGGGCAGGTCGCAGTAGTCCTCGATGTTCTCCTCCGCCAGTACCGGATTGCCCGCGGCGACGCGACCGACGATGGGGATGCCGGTCTGTACATCGGGCAGGCGAATGCCCCGCGATGCGCCGGGGATGATCTCGATGGCACCCTTGCGCGCCAGTGCCTTGAGGTGTTCCTCCGCGGCATTGGCGGATTTGAAGCCCAGTTCGCGGGCGATGTCCGCCCGGGTGGGCGGGTAGCCGGTGTCGTTGATGTGCTGGCGAATGAGTTCGAGCACCTGCTGCTGCCGACTGGTGAGCTTTTCCATAAGTCCCCCGCTGGATATTTATACAGATGCTGTGATTATATACAGGGGTGCGGCCCGGTTACAACGCTAAAAGGCGCACAATGCCAAATGCGGCACTGGCTACCGGGGCGGGAAGGGCATGTTCTTGCTGGCGCTGGCGAATCCCCAGGGGAGCGCGGGGGTCGCCGGCCTAGAAATCCTCTACGCCGTACATGGCATCGGGTTCGATCGAGTTCAGTGGATTGCCCCAGTCCTCGGGGTGCATGGGCAGGTCCGGGTCCAGCAAGTCCTCGTCATCCAGTTCGAAGGCGCTGCGCCAGTCCTCGGGGGCGGCGGCGCGCCGGGGCATCAGTTCGCGCCAGGCGTCCAGGTCCAGTTCGGAGACTTCTCCGTCGAGATACTGGATTTCGATGTTGAGGGTTGTCGGGTCCCAGTCGACCACCTCGAAGAGGTTGTCGGTTTGCGTATCCTTGTACCATGCGCCGATCACGGGGCTTTGCAGTTTCATCGGTCTTTCCTCATTATCCTCGTCGTTTTCGACCCAACATATCACTCTGGCGGAGGCTGTCCATTATGCGAAATCCGTCTAAAACGGCCGGTGTAAATTCTGGAATCAAGCGGCGGGTGACTTTCCGTGACAACTCAGTAAGTTGCGCGCGCCGCGGGCGGTTGACTTCCCCCGGGTGGCGATTTTATATATCACGCTCGAAATAACCCCCGTGGCCAAAATGAAAAAATTGTCTAAAAAGGCTGCAGATTCACCCGTGCCGGATTTCGCCTCCTGCCCGTGCCGGTGGCGCCGCGAGATAGCGACATGAGCGTCCCCGCCGTCATCGGCGGCACCGGCCTGGACCGGCTCGAGGGGCTGGAAATAATCGACCGGCACGCGGTCTCCACACCCTACGGGGACCCCTCCAGGCCCGTTGAGGAGGGGCGATTCGCCGGTCGGCGGGTGTTCTTCCTGCACCGCCACGGCAGCCCGCGCGCCATTCCCCCACACCTGGTCAACTACCGCGCCAACCTGTGGGCGCTGCGCTCGCTGGGAGTGGATACCGTCGTCGCCATCAACGCGGTTGGCGGTATTACCAGTGCGATGGTGACCGGTACCCTGGCGATTCCCGACCAGGTGATCGACTACACCTGGGGCCGCGAGCACACCGTCGATACCGGCGAGGACGGAGAATTGCTGCATATCGACTTTACCCGGCCCTATGCGCCCGGCCTGCGCGGGGCGCTGTTGCGGGCGGCCCGGGCGGCGGGGTTACCCCACGAGGGCGGCGGGGTGCACGGCGTGACCCAGGGCCCGCGCCTGGAAACAGCGGCGGAAATCCAGCGCATGGCGCGCGACGGCTGCGACCTGGTGGGAATGACGGGTATGCCCGAAGCCTCGCTGGCCCGTGAACTGGGGCTGGACTACGCCAGTGTCTGCATGGTGGTCAACTCGGCGGCGGGGCTGGAGGATGCGCCGCTGACCCTGGAATCGATGCGCGCGGTGCTGGCCAGCAGTGCCGGTGCGGTGCGCGCGCTGCTGGAGGCTTACCTGGTTGCGGAGGTCGAGGCCGCGCCCTGATCGTCGCCCACCGGTTCGCCCTCCGGCGGTTCGCCCAGCGAGGGTTGTTCAGCGGCCATTTGCTCCAGTTCTTCCTCATTCAGCGGTGTCATTTTGACGATTAAGCTGAACAGCGGGTGGTCGAGGTAGTGCACCTCGTGGCTGCGCATGCGCCGCTCCTGTTTCAGCAGCACCGCGTGGCGCCAGGGGTAGCTGGGCGGCGCTGCGCTTTCCTCGGGTTCGTTGGGCTCCATTGCCACGGGTGTTTCCGTCCAGCCGGCGGCGCCGTCGGAGTAATAGTCCCTGGGCCCGCTATCGATCGGTTCGGCGGGTTTTTCGATCACCGAGGGCGGCGCCAGCGGCGGTGCGGGCATGCGCCAGTTGCCGGGCAGGTAGTCGCCGCGCGTGTTCAGCCAGAGATTGGTGTCGATGTGCAGGTAGCGCGCCACGTACAGCTTGACGCTGCCCTGCAGGCGCGGCCAGTTGCCGCCGTCGCCGGAACGGTCGAGCACGATGGATACGGCGTCCGCCTCATCGGGCATGGGCTGCACCCAGGCCTCGTGGAACAGCATCTGGTATTCACCCGTCCGCTCCATGTAGGCGGCCTTGCCGCGAAATTCCTGCGCGCTGGCGGGCAGGGCGACAAAGGGCACCGGCCGGGGGGGCGCCTGTTCTTCCGCTTCCGCGGGGGTCGGCTCCGCGGGGGCAGCGGCGGCCGGCGGTTCGCCGACATGGGGAATATCCGGGGTTGCGGGCAACTCTTCCTCAGGCTGGGGCGGCGGCAGCAGCGTCAGTACGCCGCGGTCGTCGAGTTCGCTGGGGCCCTCGTGGGCCTCGCGCTGCGCCCGCACGCTGTCGGGGTAGACCAGGAAGCGGTACCTGTCGGGATAGGCCAGCGCCGGTGTCGGTTCCCAGCGCTCGCTGCTGCTGGCGCCCTCGTGGGTGAATACCATCAGCTCTACCTTGTACCAGCGGCGCTCGTCGGCCTGCGCGGCGGCGGCCAGGCTGAGGGCGAGAAGGGCGAGGGCGGCTGCGATTGTGCGGGACTGGTGCTTCAAGCGGCGGCTTCCGTGGCTTCGGTGGCAAAGGTGCGCAGCAGCTCCTCGACGAACTGCAGGCGTTGTTGTTTCCCGGCGAGGTCGCGGGTAAAGCGCAGGCGCGTCGCGCCGGCCAGCTTGTACTCCCTGGGGGCGGATTGCACCCGGCGCACCAGCGACAGCGGATTGACCCGGGTGCTTTCCTTGAAGTCGATACTACCACCCTCGGGCCCGGCATCAATCGCGCGGATGCCCAGGTCCTCGGCCATCTGGCGCAGCCGGGACACCTCGAACAGGTTGCCGATCTGCTCCGGCAGCAGGCCGAAGCGGTCGATCATCTCCACCTGCAGTTCGCGCAGGTCGTCGGGGGTCTTGGCCGCGGCGATGCGCTTGTACATCACCAGCCGGGTGTTGATGTCCGGCAGGTAGTCCTCGGGGATCAGCGCGGGCAGGTGCAGGTTGACCTCGGTGCCGGAATCCAGCGGCGCGTCGATGTCGGGAATCTCCCCGCGGCGGATGGCGGCCACCGCGCGCTCCAGCATCTCCATATAGAGGGAGAAGCCGACCGAGTGGATCTGGCCGCTCTGCTCCTCGCCCAGCAGTTCGCCCGCGCCGCGGATTTCCAGGTCGTGGGTGGCCAGCATGTAACCGGCGCCGAGGTCGCCGGCGGCCTCGATGGCCTCCAGCCGCTTGCCGGCGTCGGGGGTGATCGCCGAGCGCGGCGGGGTGAGCAGGTAGGCGTAGGCCTGGTGGTGCGAGCGCCCGACCCGGCCGCGCAACTGGTGCAGCTGGGCGAGGCCGAACTTGTCGGCGCGCTCGATGATGATGGTGTTGGCGTTGGGGATGTCGATGCCGGTCTCGATGATGGTGCTGCAGATCAATATGTGGTGGCGCTGGTGGTAGAAGTCCGACATCACCCGCTCCAGCTCGTGTTCGCGCATCTGGCCGTGGGCCACCCCGATACTGAGCTCCGGCAGCAACTCGCGCAGCTTGCGCGCGCTCTCCTCGATGGACTTCACCTCGTTGTGGAGGTAGTACACCTGGCCGCCGCGCAGGGTCTCCCGCAGCACTGCCTCTTTAATAAGGGCGATATTGTGCTCGCGCACGAAGGTCTTGATCGACAGGCGCCGGGCGGGCGGGGTGGCGATGATCGACAGGTCGCGCATGCCGCCCAGGGCCATGTTCAGCGTGCGCGGGATGGGCGTTGCGGTCAGCGTGAGGATGTCCACCTCGGAGCGCAGGGCCTTGATCGCCTCCTTCTGCTTCACGCCGAAGCGGTGCTCCTCGTCGATGATCAGCAGTCCGAGGTCGGCGAAGCCGAAATCCGTCTGCAGCAGCTTGTGGGTGCCGACGAGGATATCGATCTTCCCGGCTGCGACCCGCTCGCTGAGCTTCCTGACCTCGGCCGCGGATTTGAAGCGCGACACCACCTCGACATTGACCGGCCAGTCGGCGAAGCGGTCGCTGAAGGAATTGAAGTGCTGCTGGGCGAGCAGGGTGGTGGGCACCAGCACCGCCACCTGCTTGCGGTTGCGCGTGGCGACGAAGGCCGCGCGCATGGCGACTTCGGTCTTGCCGAAGCCCACGTCGCCGCAGACCAGGCGATCCATGACCCGGCCGCTGCACATGTCGTCCAGCACCGCGTGGATCGCCAGCTCCTGGTCCGGCGTCTCCTCGAAGGGAAACGCCGCCGCGAACTGCTCGTAGGCTGCGGCATCGCTTTCGAAGGAGAAGCCCTCGCGGGCCTCGCGGCGGGCGTAGACCTCCAGCAGCTGGGCTGCGACGTCGCTGGCTTTCTCGCTGGCCTTGCGCCGGGCCTTTTCCCACTGCTCGGAGCCCAGCGTGTGCAGGGGCGCGTGATCCGGGTCGGCGCCGGAGTAGCGGCTGATCAGGTGCAGCGAGGCCACCGGCACGTAGAGTTTGGAACCGCGGGCGTACTCCAGGGTGAGGAACTCGGCCTGCTGGTCGTCCACCTCCAGGGTCTGCAGGCCGACATAGCGGCCCACGCCGTGTTCCAGGTGCACCACCGGCACGCCCTCGCGCAATTCATTGAGGTCGCGGAAGACGGCGGTGCCGGCGGCCTCGGCACTGACTTTGCGGCGCCGCCGCTGGGCGACCCGGTCGCCGAACAGCTGGCTTTCGCAGACCAGCGCGGGCTGCGTCGGCCCGAAATAGAGGCCGCGGTCCAGCGGCGCCGTGGCGACGGCGAAATCCGCCGCGCGATCGAGGAACTCTGCCCAGCTCGCCACCGGTTCCGGCGCCAGGCCCAGCTCGCGCAGGGAATCCAGCAGCAGTTCGCGGCGCCCGGCGGATTCGGCGCACAACAGCACAGGGCCGCCGTGCTCCAGGGTGAAGGCGGCGAGCCCGGCAGCGCCACCCATGGCGGGCGTCGGCTGTGACGCGGTCTCGCGGTGCACCGGGGCGTCGCTGCGCTGGCGCAGTTCCAGCACCGCGAAACCCTTGAACTGCTGGTACAGCTCTTCCACCGGCGTGAACAGGCGCGCCGGCGGCAGCAGCGGCCGCCGCGGGTCGATGCCGTACTCCTCGTAGCGCCGGCCGACCTCCTCCCAGAAGTGCGCGGCGGCGGCGTGGTGATCCCCGGTAGTGATTATGGCGGCGCCCGCCGGCAGGTAGTCGAACAGCGTGGCGCAGGCCTCGAAGAACAGCGGCAGGTAGTATTCGCAGCCGCCCGGGCTGCGCCCGGCGCTGACCTCGGTAAACGTGGGGCAGTTGTCCGGATCGACGTCGAAGGCGTCGTACCAGTTCAGCTGGAAGCGCTCGATGGCCTTCGGCTCCAGCGGGTACTCCCGCGCGGGCAGCAGGCGGATGCTGCTCACCTTCTCGACGGTGCGCTGGGTCTCCGGGTCGAAGGTGCGCAAAGTGTCGACCTCGTCGTCGAGCAGGTCGATGCGGTAGGGCAGGTCTGAGCCCATCGGGTAGATATCGAACAGCGCGCCGCGCAGGGTGAATTCGCCGTGTTCGTAGACGGTCTCCACGTTGCGGTAGCCGTTGCGCTCGAGGTTGCGGCGGAAGCTGTCGATATCGACCTGCTGGCCCTCTTCGAGCACCAGGCTGGCGCCGGCCACGAACCAGGTCGGCGGCAGGCGGTGCATCAGCGTCGGCATCGGCACCAGCAGGATGCCGGAACGGGTCTGCGGCAGGCGGTGCAGGGTGGCCAGGCGCTCCGAGATGATGTCCTGGTGCGGGGAGAAATTGTCGTAGGGCAGGGTCTCCCAGTCCGGCAGGGCGAGCAGCTCGATGCCGGGTTCGAGGAAGAACGGCAGTTCGCGCTCCAGCGCCTGGGCGGCGTGGGTGTCCGGGGTAATCACCACCAGCAGCTGGTCGGCGCTGGCCAGCTCCGCGATGCACAGCGCGTCCGCCGCGCCGTGGAACGGTCCCAGGGCGGTACGGCTGCCGGCCTTGCCGGGCCACGGGGTGTCTGCAACCAGGGTGCTGAACATAGCGGTTTGTAGTGGTTTTTGCTGGCGGGGGCGCATTGTAACGCGGGCGGTCGCCCCCTCACCAGCGCGCGGGTTCCGCAACTTGCACGCTCAGGGCCATATGACGATAATACGCGCCGCAAATTCACCGCGCAGGACCCGCACCGATGGCGAACGACCGCAAGCGTAATCGACCAGACGACTACTTCCAGGACTGGAAAGCGCGCGAGGCGCTGGCCGAGGGCATGATCCCGATGGTCGGCAAACTCGCCCGCGAAAAAAACGTCAAGTGCTACATCTACGGCAAGAACCTGGTTAACCGCTCGGTTCTGGAGCTGATGAAAATCCACCGCTACGTGCGCCAGGTCGAGGGCAACGAGCTGTCCGAGAAGGAGACCTTCCCGGTGCTGTCCGAGCTTTGCCGCCTGGACCTCGGGCCCGCTCACATCGACCTCGGCCGGATTACCGTCGACTACTACGACAAGGGCAAGGGCGAGGGCCTCTCCATCGAGGAGTACGTGCGCAAGGTGGTGGCCGATGACATCGGCTCAAAAGCGCAGCCGCTGGAGCAGCCCCAGGACGTGGTGCTGTACGGCTTCGGCCGCATCGGCCGGCTGATGGCGCGCATCCTGATCGAGAAGACCGACGGCGGCGACTGCCTGCGCCTGCGCGCGGTGGTGGTGCGCAAGGGCAAGGCGCCCAACGACCTGGTCAAGCGCGCCAGCCTGCTGCGTCGCGATTCCGTGCACGGCGCCTTCGAGGGCACCATCCGCGTGGACGAGGAGCGCGAGTCCTTCGTTGCCAACGGCAACGAGGTCAAGGTCATCTACGCCGATTCCCCGGACGAGATCGACTACACCAAATACGGCATCAACAATGCCATCGTCGTGGACAACACCGGCGTGTGGCGCGACGAGGCCGGCCTGTCCCAGCACCTGAAGTGCCCGGGTGTGAAAAAAGTCATCCTCACCGCACCGGGCAAGGGCGACCTGAAGAACATCGTGGCCGGCATCAACAACGACATCATCACGCCCGAGGATACGATCATCTCGGCGGCCTCCTGCACCACCAACGCCATCGCCCCGCCGCTGAAGGCCATGGACGACCAGTTCGGTATCGTCGCCGGGCACGTGGAGACGGTGCACGCCTACACCAACGACCAGAACCTGATCGACAACTACCACAAGGCCTCGCGCCGCGGCCGCAGCGCGCCGCTCAACATGGTGCTGACCGAGACCGGCGCGGCCACCGCGGTCGGCAAGGTGCTGCCGGTGCTGCAGGGCAAGCTGACCGGCAACTCGATCCGGGTGCCGACGCCGAATGTCTCCATGGCGATCCTCAACCTGACCCTCAAGCGCGAGACCACGGTGGAAGAGGTCAACGAGTTCATGCGCAATGTGGCGCTGCACTCGTCGCTGCGCAAGCAGGTCGACTACTCCAATTCCCCGGAAGTGGTTTCCACGGATTTTGTCGGCTCGCGGCACGCCTGTATCTTCGACGCGCAGGCCACCATCGCCAATGGCAACCAGGTGGTGCTGTACCTGTGGTACGACAACGAATTCGGCTACAGCTGCCAGGTGCACCGCATTCTCGAGCAGATGGCCGGCATCGACTATTCCGTCTACCCGAAAGAGGCGTGACGGCGACCGGCGCGCGAATCCCCGCAATCGCGCGCCGGAATCATCGACCAAGGTCGAAAAGTTGTGGGAAAAAACTGTTTAAAATCACCGGGCTGTCCGGGGGTTTGTAGCGTTTTATAGGTGATTCCCCTATAATGCGCGCGTCTTGGCGTCCGGTACCGGCGCAAGCCCCCGGACCACGGCAGACTCGACACTCTCTATTGGCGGAGCTCTCGGAAACAGGCGAGATCTTCGCCCTGTTGTCGCTTCATGCCCACTCAGTTTCCAGTTTTTGTAGGCAGATCGTATGATCAAGATCAAACGGGGCTTGGATATTCCTATCCAGGGCGCACCCCGGCAATCCATTGAGCAAGCCCCGGCCGCGCGCGCCGTTGCGCTGGTCGGCTTCGATTACATCGGCATGAAGCCGACCATGGAAGTGCGGGAGGGCGACCGGGTCAGCCTCGGCCAACTGCTCTTCACCGACAAGAAAACCGAGGGCGTGCGCTACACGGCGCCGGCCGCCGGGGTGGTCTCCGCGATCAACCGCGGTGCCAAGCGGGTGCTGCAATCAGTGGTGATTGAAATCGACGGCGACGCCGCGGAATCTTTCCCCGCCTATTCAGCCGAAGCCGCCGCCGCGCTGGACGCCGGGACAGTTCGCGAGCAGCTGGTCGCCAGCGGCCAGTGGACAGCGCTGCGCACCCGGCCCTACAGCAAGGTGCCGGCGCCGGATTCCCGGCCAGCTGCGATTTTCGTCACCGCCATCGACACCCATCCGCTGGCGGCGGACCCGGCGGTGATCATCGCCGAGCAGCCCGAGGCTTTCGCGCTGGGCCAGGAACTGCTGGCCAAACTCACCGAGGGCAAACTCTACGTCTGCGCCGCCGCCGGCGTCGACCTGCCGCTGGGCAAGGCCGGCAATATCCAGGGCGCCCAGTTCTCCGGCCCGCACCCGGCCGGCCTGCCGGGCACGCATATTCATTTTCTTGAAGGCGCCAGCCTGCAGAAAGTGGTCTGGCAGATCGGCTACCAGGATGTCATCGCCATTGGCCGCCTGTTCCTGGACGGCCGCCTGTACACCGACCGCGTCGTCGCCCTGGCCGGCCCGCAGGTGGAAAACCCGCGCCTGCTGCGCACCCGCATGGGCGCCGACCTCAAGGCGCTGTGTGCCGGTGAACTGAAATCCGGTGAAAACCGTATCATTTCAGGCTCGGTCCTGGGCGGCCGCGGCACCAGCTCAGGCACCGCCTACCTCGGCCGCTACCACAACCAGGTGTCGGCCCTGCTGGAAGGTCGCCACCGCGAATTCATGGGCTGGCTGTCGCCGGGCGCCAACAAGCACTCGGTGCTGGGCATCTACCTGAGCAGCTTCTTCGGCAGCAAGCCGCTGGCCATGACCACCAATACCAACGGCTCCGAGCGCGGCATGGTGCCCACCGGCAACTTCGAGAAAGTCATGCCGCTGGACATCCTCCCCACCCAGTTGCTGCGTTCGCTGATCGTCGGCGACACCGAGATGGCCCAGAACCTGGGCTGCCTCGAACTGGAGGAAGAGGACCTCGCCCTGTGCACCTACGTTTGCTCGGGCAAGTACGAATACGGGCCGATACTGCGGGATAACCTCACCCGCATCGAGAAGGAGGGTTAATCCGTGGGCCTGCGCAAGCTGCTTGACGACGTAGAGCATCACTTCCAGGACGGCGGGCGCCTCAAGGCGTTCTACCCGCTGTACGAAGCGATCGATACCGTCTTTTATTCCCCGTCTTCTGTGACCAGGGCCAACGCGCACGTGCGCGACGGCGTGGACCTGAAGCGCATCATGATCACCGTCTGGTTCGCCGCCTTCCCGGCGATGTTCTTCGGTATGTACAACCTCGGCCACCAGGCCACCTCGGCGATGGCCGAGGGCGCTTCCGTGGCCGGCTGGCACGGCTGGCTGATCGAGCTGCTCGGCGGCTACGACGCCAGCAGCCTCTGGCACTGCTTCTGGTTTGGCGCGGTGTACTTTGTCCCGATCTACGCGACTACTTTTATTGTGGGTATCGCCTGGGAAATCCTGTTCGCCTCCAAGCGCGGCCACGAGGTCAACGAGGGCTTCTTCGTCACCTCCATCCTGTTCGCGCTGACCTGCCCGCCGGACATCCCCCTGTGGCAGGTAGCCCTGGGCATCAGCTTCGGTGTGGTGATCGGCAAGGAAGTGTTCGGCGGCACCGGCAAGAACTTCCTCAACCCGGCGCTGGTCGGCCGCGCCTTCCTGTACTTCGCCTACCCGGCGCAGATGTCCGGCGACTCCGTGTGGGTTGCGGTAGACGGCTACACCGCGGCGACCCCGCTGGCGGTTGTCGCCTCCGGCGGCATGGCCGAACTGCAGAGCCACACGAGCTGGCTGAATGCCTTCCTCGGCAACATTCCCGGCAGTATCGGCGAGACCTCGACCCTGGCGATCTTCCTCGGCGGCGCGCTGCTGCTGGCGACCCGCATCGCCTCCTGGCGCATCGTCGCCGGGGTGTTCCTCGGCATGGTCGCGCTCTCAACCCTGTTCAACTGGATCGGCTCGGACACCAACCCGTCCTTCAACATGCCCTGGTACTGGCACCTGGTCACCGGTGGCTTCGCCTTCGGCATGATGTTCATGGCCACCGACCCGGTGTCGGCGTCCATGACCAACACCGGCAAGTGGTTCTTCGGCATTCTTATCGGCCTGATGACCGTGCTGATCCGCGTGGTAAACCCCGCATTCCCGGAGGGCATCATGCTGGCAATCCTGTTCGCCAACCTGTTCGCACCGCTGATCGATCACTTCGTGATCCAGGCGAACGTCAAGAGGAGGCTTGCCCGTGTCCAATGACAGCACTTCCAAGACGCTGATCGTCGCCCTGGCGCTGTGTATCGTCTGCTCCGTGGTGGTCTCGACCGCCGCGGTAGTGCTCAAGCCCGTACAGGAAGCGAACAAGGCGCTGGATCGCAAGCGCAACATCCTCTCGGCCGCCGGACTGCTCAAGCCCGGCGAGAGCGTCGAGGAGCAGTTCTCCAATATCGAGACCCGCGTCGTGGACCTGCGTACCGGCAAGTTCACTGACGATGTGGACCCGAAGAAGTACGACCAGCTGAAGGCGGCGAAGGACCCCGACATGTCGGAAAAACTGTCGCCGGATGAAGACCCGGCGAAAATCTTCCGCCGCGAGGACTACTCGCTGGTCTACGTGGCGAAGAACGCGCAGGGCGAGATCGACAAGGTCATCCTGCCGATTCGCGGCTACGGCCTGTGGGGCACACTGTACGGATTTATCGCCCTGGACGGCGACGCCACCACCATCGCCGGCATCGGCTTCTACGAGCACAAGGAAACCCCCGGACTCGGCGGCGAGGTGGACAACCCGCGCTGGAAGTCCCTGTGGCCCGGCAAGGAGGCCTACGAGGACGGCAAGGTCGCGATTCATGTGATCAAGGGCAGCGTGGACCCCGGCTCTCCCGATGCGGACACTCGCGTCGATGGACTGGCCGGTGCTACCCTGACTACCCGTGGCGTCGACCACCTGGTGCGTTACTGGCTCGGCGAAAACGGCTTCGAGCCCTTCCTCAACAACCTGAAATCCGGGGAGGCCTGATCGTGGATTCTGCAAAAGAGACTCTCACAAGCCCGATTTTCAAGAACAACCCGATCGCCCTGCAGATCCTCGGTATCTGCTCGGCGCTGGCGGTGACCTCGTCGCTGAAAGTGACCCTGGTCATGTGTGTCGCGCTCACCGCGGTGACGGCATTCTCGAACCTGGGCGTATCGCTGATTCGCAAGCATATTCCCGGCAGCATCCGCATCATCGTGCAGATGATCATCATCGCCTCGCTGGTAATCGTTGTGGACCAGATCCTCAAGGCCTACGCCTTCGCCATCAGCAAGCAGCTGTCGGTATTCGTCGGCCTGATCATCACCAACTGCATCGTGATGGGCCGCGCCGAGGCCTTCGCCATGAAGAACCCGCCGCTGGCGAGCTTCATCGACGGTATCGGCAACGGCCTGGGCTACTCGGTGGTGCTGATCTGCGTGGGCATCGTGCGCGAGCTGTTCGGTTCCGGAAAACTGTACGGTTTCGAGATCTTCCCGCTGGTGAACAACGGTGGCTGGTACGTGCCCAACGGCCTGCTGCTGCTGCCGCCCAGCGCGTTCTTCCTGATCGGCGGTTTTATCTGGGTACTGCGCAGCGTGAAGAAAGATCAGGTGGAAAAGGCGGATTACAAGATCTCCGCCCACACTGTGGCGAAGGAGGGCGTGTAAATGGAAGCGCTGATGAGCTTGTTTGTCCGCTCTATCTTTATCGAAAACATGGCCCTGGCCTATTTCCTGGGCATGTGTACCTTCCTCGCCATCTCCAAGAAGATGGAGGCCGCCATCGGCCTGGGTATTGCCGTGGTGGTTGTGCTGACTCTCACCGTGCCGTTGAACAACCTGCTATACCACTACCTGCTCGCCGACGGAGCGCTGGCCTGGGCGGGCTTCCCGGACCTCGACCTGTCCTTCCTTGGCCTGCTGTCCTACATCGGTGTGATCGCCGCGGTGGTGCAGATCATGGAGATGTTCCTCGACAAGTTCGTGCCCGCGCTCTACAACGCGCTGGGCGTGTTCCTGCCGCTGATCACCGTGAACTGCGCCATCATGGGCGCCTCCCTGTTCATGGTGGAGCGTGAGTACGGCTTTGCCGAGAGCGTGGTGTTCGGCGCCGGCTCCGGTGTGGGCTGGGCGCTGGCCATCATCGCGCTGGCCGGCATTCGCGAGAAGCTCAAGTATTCCGACGTGCCGGACGGGCTCAAGGGCCTGGGCATCACCTTTATTATCGCGGGCTTGATGTCGCTGGGCTTCATGTCCTTCGGCGGCATCGATCTGTAAGCGGGACCTGTAGCTATGGATTTAACGATTGTATTCGGCGTCGGCATGTTCACCGCGATCGTGCTGGCACTGGTGGCCATCATCCTGGTAGCACGCTCGTCGCTGGTCAGCAGCGGTGACGTGAATATCAGCATCAACGGCGAGAAGACGATTACCGTCCCCGCCGGCGGCAAGCTGCTGCAGACACTCTCCGAGGCCAACATCTTCCTCGCCTCCGCCTGTGGCGGCGGCGGCACCTGCGCCCAGTGCAAGTGCAAGGTATTCGAGGGCGGCGGCCACATGCTGCCCACCGAGGAGACTCACTTCACCAAGCGCGAGGCCGCCGAAGGCTGGCGCCTGTCCTGCCAGACCGCGGTCAAGCAGGACCTCAAGATCGAGGTGCCCGAGGAGGTCTTCGGCGTCAAGCAGTGGGAGTGTACCGTCGAGTCCAACCCCAACGTCGCCACCTTCATCAAGGAACTGACCCTGCGCCTGCCCGAGGGCGAGAATGTGGACTTCCGCGCCGGCGGCTACGTGCAGCTGGAATGCCCGCCGCACCACGTGAAGTTCGCCGACTTCGACGTCGAGGAACAGTACCGCGGCGACTGGGAGCGCTTCGGCTTCTTCAAGCTGGAGTCCGTGGTCAAGGACACCACCATCCGCGCATACTCCATGGCGAACTACCCGGAAGAGAAGGGCATCGTCAAGTTCAACATCCGTATCGCCACGCCGCCCCCCGGCAGCCAGGGCATCCCGCCGGGCATCATGTCCTCCTGGGTGTTCAACCTGAAACCCGGCGACAAGGTAAAGGTCTACGGTCCCTTCGGCGAGTTCTTCGCCAAGGACACCGACGCCGAGATGGTCTTCATCGGCGGCGGCGCGGGCATGGCGCCGATGCGCTCGCACATCTTCGACCAGCTCAAGCGCCTGAACAGCAAGCGCAAGATCTCCTTCTGGTACGGCGCGCGCTCCCTGCGCGAGATGTTCTACGAGGACGAGTACGACCAACTGGCCGCGGAGAACGACAACTTCACCTGGCACGTCGCGCTGTCCGACCCGCAGCCGGAGGACAACTGGACCGGCCTCACCGGCTTCATCCACAATGTGCTCTACGAGGAGTACCTGAAGGACCACCCGGCGCCGGAGGACTGCGAGTACTACATGTGTGGACCGCCGATGATGAACGCCGCGGTGATCCAGATGCTCACCGACCTCGGCGTGGAGCCGGAAAACATCCTGCTCGACGACTTCGGTGGCTAGGCCAGCGTAAATGCCCGGCACACTGCATCCGCGCAAAAGCCACTCCCAGGAGTGGCTTTTCTACGTCTGCGCCGGCCTGCTGGCGGTTTGCGTGGGCCTGCTCGCCGGCTGTGGCGACAGCCGGAAGGTGTACCGCCTCGAGGGCGGCACCATGGGCACTACCTGGCACGCGACCGTGATCGTGCCCGGGGACGACCCGCTGTCTGAGAGCGAGGCCCTGGCGGGTATCCAGCAGAACCTGGATGCGGTCAATGCCAGCATGTCCACCTACCGCAAGGACTCGGAGATCAGCCGCTTCAACGAGGCGCCCGAGAACCAGTGGTTTGACGTATCGGCGGACTTCTACACCGTGCTCACCGCCGCCCTGCAGATCGGCAACGCCAGCGGCGGCGCCTACGACGTGACCGTGGGCCCGCTGGTCAACCTCTGGGGCTTCGGTCCCGGCCCGGACGTGGAGGAACCACCGAGCGCCGAGCGCATAGCCGAAGTGAAACAACGGGTAGGGCAGGACAAACTCGAGGTCGACCCGCAGCAGCACCGCCTGCGCAAGACCGACGAGGTCTACCTCGATTTTTCCAGCATCGCCAAGGGCTTCGCCGTGGACAAGGCGGCGGACTGGCTGGAGGCGCAGGGCGTCGGCAACTACCTGCTGGAAGTCGGCGGCGAGATGCGCCTGGCCGGCAAGAGCCCGCGCGGCGACGACTGGCGCGTGGCAGTGGAACTGCCCGACAGCGACCACTTCGGCGTGGCGCGGGAAATCCGCCCGGGGACCACCGGCGTGGCAACCTCCGGCGATTACCGCAATTTTTTCGAGGTGAACGGGGTACGCTACTCGCACAGTATCGACCCGCGCACCGGCTACCCGGTGGAGCATGAACTCGTCTCGGTAAGTGTTGTCCACCCAAGTACCATGATGGCCGACGCCTGGGCGACTGCGCTCACCGTGCTGGGCCCGGAAAAAGCCTGGTCGGTGGCACAGGCACAGGGATTGGCGGTATATTTCATACAGCGGGACGGGGATGGCTTCAGCAGCCGCTATACCGACGCGTTCGAGCCTTTCCTTTCACCCCAAAGCAAACAGCAACCGTGAGCCGCGGGCTCGCAGCGAGGCAAGCATGTCCACATTCCTGATTACCGCCCTGGTCTTCGGCCTTGTCATGGCCGGCATGGCCGTGGGCGTGATCATGGGCCGCGCCCCGATCAAGGGCTCCTGTGGCGGCCTCGGCGCGGTCGGCGTCGACAAGGCCTGCGGCATCTGCGGCGGCGACGCCACCATCTGCGAGGAAGAGACCCGCAAGCTGACCAGCAGCGACAGCGACCAACCCGCACAGTACTACCCGGCTGACCGCCGCTCCTGATCGGGCGGCGCAGGCTTGAGCCCACGCGCAAGCGCATTGGCAAGTTACGCGGGTTTCATCGGCCTGCGCTACAGTTTCAGCCGCAAGCGCAATCGTTTTACCTCCGTCATTGCACTGGTTTCCATGCTCGGCATGGTGCTGGGTGTCGCCTCCCTGATCACCGTCCTCTCGGTCATGAACGGCTTTGCCAGCGAATTGCGCGGGCGCATCCTGTCACTGGTGCCACACGGTTTCGTCGAAGCCGGTAGCGATGGCATGGGCGACTGGCGCCTGCAGGCGAAGTCGGTCGAGGCATTCCCCGGCGTCACGGCGGCGGCGCCCTATATCACTGACAAGGTCATCCTCGCCCACGGCCGCGGCCTGCGCGGCGGCGTGCTCACCGCGGTCGATCCCGCCAGCGAGGCCCGCGTCTCGCAGGTGGCGCAGTCCATGCGCGTCGGCTCGCTCGACAGCCTGGACGAACCCGGCTTCAACGTGGTGCTGGGCGCGGTGCTGGCGCGCATCCTCGGCGTCGGGGTGGGCGACGTGGTGGAAGTGACCGTGCCGCGGCTCACGGTGACGCCGCTGGGTGTATTCCCGCGCAGCAAGCGCCTCACTGTGAGCGGCATCTTCGAGGTAGGCGCGCCGCCGGACGGCTACCAGGCGTTTATCGGGCTGGAAGCCGGCCAGAAGCTGCTGGGGCCGCGCCACGCGGTGGACGGCCTGCAGCTGCGCACCGACGACCTGTTCGCCGCACCGCAGATTATGCGTAATCTCCGCAAGACCCTGCCGCCGGGTTACCGCGTAAAGGACTGGAGCCAGACCCAGGGCTCGCTGTTTCGCGCGGTGAAAATGGAGAAGATCATGGTCAGCCTGCTGCTGTTGAGCGTGGTGGCGGTGGCGGCCTTCAACATCGTTTCCACCCTGGTGATGTCGGTGGCGGAAAAACGCCGGGATATCGCGGTGCTGCGCACCATGGGCGCACGCGCCGGCGGCATCATGCTGATTTTCATTTTCCACGGGCTGGCGTTGGCCGCGGTGGGCATTGGCAGCGGGGTGACGCTGGGCGTGCTGCTGGCAGAGAATATCGCCGCAATTACCGCGTTTATCGAGAACCTGCTCGGCGTGAAGCTGTTCGATCCCAGCGTGTATTTCATCACCGAACTGCCGTCGGTGCTGCAGTGGTCCGACGTCGCCGCAGTCATCGTCGCCGCCGTGCTGCTCAGCCTGCTGGCGACCCTGTATCCCGCCTGGCGCGCCGCCCGCGTGGCGCCCGCCGAAGTGCTTCGCTATGAGTGAGCCGAATCCATGACCGAACCTGTACTGCACTGCCAGTCGCTCTCGCGCAGCTACGAGGACGGCAACCGCCGGGTCAGTGTGCTGGACGGCGTGGAGCTGGCGCTGGCGCCGGGGGAGAAGATCGCCGTGGTCGGCGCTTCCGGTTCCGGCAAGTCCACGCTGCTCAACCTGTTGGGCGGGCTGGACAAGCCCAGCGCAGGACATGTACTGCTGTGCGGCGCCGACCTCGCCGCGCTGCCCGAACGAGAGCTGTGCGAGGTGCGCAACCGGCGCCTGGGCTTCGTCTACCAGTTCCACCACCTGCTGCCGGAGTTCGACGCCCGCGAGAACGTGGCCATGCCGCTGCTGATCCGCGGCCTGCCGCGCGCCGAGGCACTGCAGCAGGCTGCGCAGATTCTCGGCCGCGTGGGCCTGGATCAGCGGCTGGACCACCGTCCCTCGCAGCTCTCCGGCGGGGAGCGCCAGCGCGTGGCCATCGCCCGCGCGCTGGTGGCCGAGCCGGACTGTGTGCTGATGGACGAACCTACCGGCAACCTGGACCCGCACTCCGCCGCCCAGGTGCTGGCGCTGATCGATGAGCTGGGCGAATCCAGCGCCGCTTTCGTCGTGGTGACCCACGACCCGGCCATCGCCGCGCACATGCATCGCACGCTGGAGTTGAAAAACGGCCGGCTGGAGCAACTGGGGTGAAGTGGGGCGAGCGCGGGCGGGTGGCGGTGCGCTACACCTTTGCCCACGGGCAGGGGCACCTCTCTACGTTTCTGTCCTCCCTGTCCATGCTGGGGCTGGTGCTGGCAATCGCGCTGCTGGTGATCGTGCTGTCGGTGATGAACGGCTTCGACCGCGAGATGCGCGAGCGCATCCTCGCCCTGGTGCCGCATGTGACCCTCTACGGTTACCAGCCCATGCACGACTGGCAGGCGCTGGCGGCGCAGGCCGCGGAAAACCCCGACGTGCGCGCGGTCAGCCCGTTTACCGAATTCGACGCGCTGTTCATGCGCGGCTCGAAGATCGAAACCGCCAAGGGTATCGGCATCCGCGTGGACGATGCGGCCAATGCCGCATTGCTGGCGACCATTCCCGCGGAGCAGCGCGAGGCGTTCCAGCGGCGCGGCGATGCCATCGCGCTGGGCTCCGGCATCGCCGAACGCCTGGGGGTGCAAGCCGGCGACAGCCTGACCCTGATCGTGCCCGGCGGCGGCATCACCGGCGAGGTGGAGGGCACCCGCTTCGAGACCCTGTTCTTGGCGGGCATCCTGCATTCCGGCACAGAACTGGATGAGGGCGTGGCGCTGTTGCATCTCGACATGGCCTCACAGCTGGCGGGCTTTCCGGATGCGGTGAGCGGGCTGCGCGTGAGCACCGACAACCTGTTCGCCGTCTCGCGAATCAGTCGCGAACTGGTGGCGCAGATGCCGCCGGGTTATTTCGCCACCAACTGGCTGATGACCCACGGCAACCTGTACTCCGCCATCCAGCTCTCGCGGCGGCTGATCAGCCTGCTGCTGTTCTCGATCATCGCGGTGGCCGCCTTCAACGTGGTGTCGTCGCTGGTGCTGGTGGTCTTCGACAAGCAGGACAATATCGCCATCCTGCGCACACTGGGCGCATCCGGTCGCGATATCGGCTGGATATTCGTCTTGCAGGGGGCGATGATCGGTGTGGTCGGAGTGCTCACCGGCAGCCTGCTCGGTGCCGGCCTGAGCCAGCTGGTGCCGGGGCTGGTGCGCCTGCTGGAGCGCATCTCCGGCTTCCACTTCCTCAACACCGACGTCTACCCGGTGTCATTCATCCCCGTGGACCTGCAGTGGCACGACCTGGTGATCGTGGGCGGAGTCGCCCTGGGCATGTGCGTGGTGGCGGCGATTTACCCGGCGCGGCGGGCGGCTCGGCTGGCGCCCGCGCTGGTGCTCAACCAGGATCGGAGTTAGCGGTTTCCGAGCTGGCGGTCCTGGCTTTGGGGTCGGGGGTTTTGTCGCCAGGTGTTTCGGGACAGGTCGACTCGCCCAAGGCGGCCGCGGCGCTGGCCAGCATTTCATCCCGCAGCTTTTCCCGCTTCGCCCGATCGCGCTTGCGCCGGTGCCAGTGCTGCGTCACCCGTATGCGCCACAGCAGGTTGATCATGAAGTAGCCCAGCGAACCGAAAAACAGGCCGAACAGCAGGCAGCCCAGCAGGAAGGGCTCCCAGATATCGATGAGCCTGTGCGTCAACCAGTGGAAGCTCAACTCGAAGCGCACCTCCTGCAGGGGATGGTGCAGGATCATCGCGCCCAGCCGGTAGGCGAGGTAGTAGATCGCGGGCATGGTCACGGGATTGGTGATCCACACCAGCCCCACCGAGATCGGCAGGTTGCATTGCACCATTACCGCGAAGGCCGCGGCGGCGACCATCTGGCCGGGTATGGGCATGAAGGCGACGAACAGGCCGACGAAGAATGCCATCGAGGCGGAGTAGCGATTGATGTGCCAGAGGTTGTTGGCGTAGATCCAGTCGCCGAGGATATGCAGGGATTTGATCTCCCGCAGTCGCTCGGGTTTGGGCATCATTGATTTCAGCGTGTGTTTCGGCATTGCCCGCCTGGCTGACTTGGACGTGTGACTGACCACGGGGCTGTGCTTCACTTCGGTTGCTGACAGCGAAAAGCGGGCAATCGGGGCGCTATTATGCCCGCAACGGCAGAGGTTCTCTACAGATGTGCGCGCGGAATGCGCGCGGGGCTGGCGGGCTGGCTGTGCGGCAGCCTGCTGCTGGTCGTCCTGCCGGTGCTGCCGCCGCCCTGGGCCTTGTGGTCGGGCGCGTTTGCGGCGCTCGCGATCCTCGCCGGTGTTATCTCTTCACCGCCGCTGGCGCCCGGTTGGCCGCGCAGTGGGCACGCCGGAGTGCTGCTTTTCTTCGCGGCCGGCGCTGCGCTGCTGGCCCTGTCCCTGGGTGGTTTGCGCGGTCATGCACTGCTGCGCGCGCAACTGCCCGCAGCCTGCAACAGGGCGGATATCCAGCTGCAAGGCGTGATCGACTCGCTGCCGGTGCGTGTCGATGCCGGGGGCGGCCACTCGCGGCAGCGCTTCCTGTTCCGTGTCGACTCCCTGCATCCGGCGCGCTGCGGCGGTCCGCGCAGGGTGCGGCTCAGTTACTACGGCGACGCGATTCTGGCCCAGGGGCAGCGCTGGCGCTTCGATACTCACCTGCGGCGCTCCTGGGGGCTCGCCAACCCCGGTTCCTTCAACGCGCAGGCCTGGTACGTCGCCAGCGGCGTCCACGCCAGTGGCTCGGTGCGCGGCAACGGCGAGTTACTGCGGCCGGCGAGAAGCGGCGGCATCGGCGCCCTGCGGCGGGATATCTCGGCGGCCATCGAAAGCGCGGTGCGCTCGCCACCGGCGGCGGCCATCCTGCGGGCCCTGGCGGTTGGCGACAAGGGCGGCATCGACCACCGGCTGTGGAGCCTGTTCCAGGCGTTTGGCGCCAACCACCTGCTGGTCATCTCGGGCCTGCATATCGGCATGGTCGCAGGGCTCTGCCTGCTGCTTGCGCAACCCTTTGCACAGTTGCTGGCGCTGGCGGGGCAGGCCCGTATCGGGCGCTGCCTGCCGCCGCTGGTCACCCTGGCGGGCGCCGGCGCCTACAGCGCGCTGGCGGGGTTCTCGCTGCCGACCCTGCGCGCGCTGTGCATGCTCGCCTGCATCGTGCTCGCCCGGCTCGCGGGGCGCCGGGGTTCAGCTCCCGCCGGCCTGTTGCTCGCCGCTGTCCTGTTGCTGGCGGACAACCCCGAGGCCAGCCTGGGCAGCGGGTTCTGGCTGTCCTTCTCGGCGGTGGCCGCGCTGCTCTGGCAGGACCGCTGGGCGCCGCGCGGCACGCTGCTGGTTCGCCTGTGGCGTGCGCACCTGTACATGGCATTGCTGATGGCGCCCCTGGGCGCGCTGTACTTCGGCGGTGCCAGCTGGTTTTCCGCGCCCGCCAACCTGGTGCTGGTGCCGGCGGTGGGCTGGGCCGTGGCCCCGCTGGCGCTGGGTGGCTGTGTGCTCTGGCTGGCGGGGCTTCCCGGCGCGGCCGCTTGCTGGCGGCTGGCCGCCTGGCCGGTGCAACAGTTTGTCGAGTGGGGCCAGGGCATTGCCGGTGACGGCGGGATGTTCCTGCACCTGTGCCCTGGGCTGCCCGCGGTGGCACTGGCGCTGCTCGCCGTGGGGCTGCTGGTGCTGCCACTGCGCGCCGGCCTGTTGCTGTTGTTGCTGCCCCTGGCGCTGCCCGGTAGCCCGCCCTCGATGGCGCCGGAACTGACGGCGCTGGACGTGGGGCAGGGGACCGCCGTGGTATTTACTGCCGGCGGCCACAGCCTGCTCTACGATACCGGTGGCGGCAGTCCCGGCGGTCCCAGCCTTGCCCAGAGCGTGGTGCTGCCCTGGCTGCGCCAGCGCGGTATCCGCCGGCTCGACCAACTGGTGATCTCCCACGCCGACGCCGATCACAGCGCGGGCGCCGATGACGTGCTGGCTGCCGTGCCTGTGGCCCGGTTTATCGCAGGCGCAAACGTGCGGGCGCGGCGGCAGGCTGAGCCCTGTCTCGCCGGCCAGTCCTGGGCGTGGTCGCCCGCGGTGCGCTTTCGCCTGCTGTCACCTCCGCGGGCGGGCCAGCGGGGCAACGACGGTTCCTGCGTACTGCTGATCGAATCCCCAGGGTTGCGCATCCTGCTGGCCGGGGACGCCAGCCAGCTGCAGGAGCGCGACATCATCGCCTACTGGGGCGATGCCCTGGCCGCGGATGTGCTGCTGGTCGGCCACCACGGCAGCGCGACCTCCACCTCCCAGGCGTGGCTGAACCGGGTGGCGCCGAGGGTCGCGATCATCGGCGCGGGTTACGCCAGCCGCTTCGGCCACCCGCACCCGGCGGTGCTGGCGCGCTTGCACCGGCAGGGTGTGGAGGTGCACCAGAACGCGCTGGAGGGCGCTGTCAGCGTGCGCGCCGGGGCGCCAGGTGAGTTGCGCGTGGACGCCTTTCGCGAACACCTGGAAACCTGGTGGAAATGAGCATTCGCTGTACCTTCGCCTGTTGCGCTGTGCTTATAATTGGGCACTCTAAGAATACAGGGGTGACTTTTTCTCGTGCTGGAATTACTGGTTGCTGGCGGATGGTTGATGGTGGTGCTCGTGCTGTGTTCAGTCGTCGCGCTGGCCATCTGCATCGAACGTTTATACACGCTGAACCCGAAAAAAATCGCGCCGCCGCACCTGCTCGCGACCGTCTGGAAGCAGCTCAAGGCGGGTGAGATGGACGCCGCCAGGCTGAAGACCCTGAAGCAGTCCTCGCCGCTGGGCCGCATCCTCGCCGCCGGCCTCTCCAACGCCTACCACGGCCGAGATGTCATGAAAGAGAGCATCCAGGAGGCCGCGGAGCACGTCGTCCACGACCTCGAACGCTACCTCAATACCCTGGGCACCATCGCGGCGGTAACACCGCTGATCGGCCTGCTGGGCACCGTGGTGGGCATGATCCGCGTGTTCGCCGAGATCATGTCCCAGGGCACCGGCAACGCCAGCGTGCTCGCCGGCGGTATCTCCCAGGCGCTGATCACCACCGCCGCGGGCCTCACCGTCGCCATTCCCGCACTGGCCATGCACCGCTATTTCGTCGGCAAGATCGACTCCATCGTGGTCGAGCTGGAGCAGGAGACCATCAAACTGGTGGACGCCCTGCACAGTGAAGAGAACGTCGAAGGCCAGTCATGAAATTCCGCCGCCAGCGGCTGGAGGCCGTCAGCGTCAACATGACGCCGCTGATCGACGTGGTGTTCCTGCTGCTGATATTCTTCATGGTGTCCACCACCTTTTCCCGCGAGACGCAGCTCTCGGTCGACCTGCCGGAGGCACAGGGGCAACCCTCGGAAACCCGTGATGACGAGATCGAGATACTTATCGACGAGGCAGGCAACTACCGGGTCAACGGCCAGGCGCTGGTCGACAACCGCATGCGCACCCTGCAGGCGGCGATCTACAAGATTTCCGCCGGCGACACCACCATGCCGATGATCATCACCGCCGACGCCCAGGTCGCCCACCAGTACGTGGTGCAGGCCATGGACGCCGCCGGGCAGATGGGCTTCGTGCACCTGTCCATCACCACGCGGCAGCCGCGGGCCGGCCCGGATGGCCCGGGCTAAGCCCAACCCCGTCCACCGCACGGGCCGGATGAGCGACTGGCAGCTCTACCGCCGCCTGCTCACCTACGTCCTGCCCTACTGGTGGGTGTTCACGCTCAGCGTGCTGGGCTACCTCGTCTACTCCGCGGGCAACGTGCTGCTGGCGGACATGATGCAGTTCCTGCTCGACGCCCTGAGCAATGCCGCCAACCCGGCAGCGGGGCTGGTGTCGCGCACCGCCTACGCGCTGTTCTACGAGCCCGGTACCGACCGCCTGGAGTTTACCCGCGTGGTCTTCCCGATCGCCCTGGTGCTGCTCGCCTTCGGCCGCGCCATGGGCTATTTCGTCGGCAACTACTTCATGAGCCACGTGGCGCGCAACCTGATCCACCAGTTGCGCTGCGAGCTGTTCAGCAAGCTGCTGGCCGCGCCCAGTGCCTATTACGACAGCCACAGCCAGGGCGTGCTGATCTCCAAGATCACCTTCAACGTGGAGCAGGTCTCCGGCGCCGTGACCAAGTCCCTGCGCACCCTGGTGCAGGAGGGGCTGACGGTGATCGGCCTGCTCGGTTACATGCTCTACCTGAACTGGCGGCTGTGCCTGGTGTTCCTGGCCGTGGCGCCGCTGCTGGGACTGGTCGTCTCGGTGGTGGGCAGGCATTTTCGCCGCTACAGCCGGCGCATCCAGTCGTCCATGGGCGACGTCACCCAGGTTTCCAACGAGAGCATCGGCAACTATCGCGAGGTGCGCATCTACGGCGGGCAGGCGCAGCAGGCCGATCACTTCACCCGCGCCTCCGACTACAACCGCGCCCAGAGCCTGAAGCTGGCGCTGCTGGACGGCCTCAGCACGCCGGTGGTGCAGACCCTGCTGGCGTCCTCGCTGGCGGTGCTGGTGTGGCTGGCGCTGCGCCCGGACTGGCTGGCGGGCTTTTCCGGCGGCCTGCTGGTGGCCTTCCTGACGGCGGCGGGGCAGCTGAGCAAGCCGATCCGCTCGCTCACCGGCATCCAGAGCGAGATCCAGCGCGGGCTGGCTGCGGCGGAAGATATCTTCACGCAGCTCGACATGGAGTCCGAGACCGATCGCGGCAGCTACACCTTGGAGCACGCGGCGGGCAAGATCAGCCTCCGGGAGATGAGCTTCGCCTACCCGGGCAGCGAGATCGCCGTGCTGCGCAACATCAACCTGGAGATCGCGGCGGGGGAGACGGTGGCGCTGGTGGGGCGCTCCGGCAGCGGCAAGAGCACGCTGGTGCAGTTGCTGATGCGGTTTTACTCGCCCAGCGCAGGGATCATCGCGCTGGACGACGTGCCGATCCAGGATTACAGGCTCGACAACCTGCGCGAGCAGATCGCCATGGTGTCGCAGAACGTTACGCTGTTCCACGATACCGTGTACAACAACATCGCCTACGGGCGCCTGGCGGACAAACCCGCCGCCGCCGTCGAGGCCGCCGCGAATGCAGCCCACGCCAGCGAGTTTATCGACAGGCTCCCGCAGGGCATGCAAACCAGACTCGGCGATGACGGCGGCGGGCTCTCCGGCGGCCAGCGCCAGCGCATCGCCATCGCCCGGGCGCTGCTCAAGGACGCGCCGGTCATCGTCTTCGACGAGGCGACTTCCGCGCTGGACAACGAGTCCGAGTACCGCATACAGCAGTCGCTGGAGACGGTTTCCGCCGGCCGGACCACGATCATCATCGCCCACCGTTTGTCCACGGTGGAGCGCGCAGACCGCATCGTGGTGATGGACGCGGGGCGCATCAATGATATCGGCACCCACGCCGAACTGCTGGCGGCCGGCGGGCTCTACGCCCAGCTCTACCAGCAGGAGTTCTCGCCTGCATGAGCGCGCCGGGCAGAGCGCTGCAGGCCGCCTGGTACCGCGGCGCGCCCTGGCTCTGGTTGTTGCGTCCCCTGGAACTGCTGTTTCGCGGCGTAGCGACGCTGCGGCGCTGGCTCTACCGGCGCGGGGTTTTGTCCTCTTACCGGGCGGCTGTGCCGGTGGTCGTGGTGGGCAACGTCAGCGTGGGCGGCACCGGCAAGACGCCGGTGGTGATCGCGCTGGTCGAGGCGCTGCAGGCGCTGGGTTTGCGCCCGGGGGTGGTGAGCCGGGGCTACGGCGCCCGCCCCGGTGAATTCCCCCGCCGGGTACGCGCGGATGCCGATGCCGACGAGGCGGGAGACGAACCGCTGCTGATCGCGCGTCGCACTGGTGTGCCGCTGGTGATCGACCCGGATCGCGCGCGCGCCGTGCGCGAGCTCCTGCGGGGTGACGATGTGGACCTGGTTATCGCCGACGACGGCCTGCAGCACTACGCGCTGGCGCGGGATTTCGAGATCGCCGTGGTAGATGCGGGGCGCGGCCTGGGCAACGGCTGGTGCCTGCCGTCGGGTCCCCTGCGCGAGCCCCCGTCCCGGCTGCACAGCGTCGATCGCGTGTTGTACCGCGGCGGGGAGGGTGTTCGCGACACGGTGCGCTACCAGCCCCGGGAGTGGGTCAACCTCCACTCGGGGGAATCGCGGCCAGCGGCGGCGTTCGGCGACGCGGGCCCCGTGTCTGCGGTGGCCGGTATCGGCCAGCCGGCGCAGTTTTTCCACACGCTGGGGCAGTTGGGCATCGACTTCGAACCGCGGATCTTCGCCGACCACCACCGCTACCGCGAACAGGACTTCGCCGGGCTGGGCGGACGGCCGATTCTCATGACGGAAAAAGACGCGGTAAAATGTAAGGGATTGGCGGGGCACGATATGTGGTACCTGCGCATCGATGCTAGCCTGCCACAAGACCTCGCACCCGCGGTCGCAGACCTGGTCGCGAGATCCCAATCGGATGCAGGGAGAGGCAATCAGCATGACTGAGGTTATCCGGGATGAGTTCGGCCCCTTCAAGGTAATCGATGTGTGGGAGCCCTCGATCCAGTTGCGCGGCACCCTGGTGGTGGACAACGTGGCCCGGGGGCCGTCGATCGGCGGGCTCCGCATGGCGCCCGATGTCAGCACCACCGAATGTTTCCGCCTCGCGCGAGCGATGAGCTTCAAGAACGCCGCCGCCGACCTGCCCCACGGCGGCGGCAAGTCGGTGTTGTACGGCGATCCCGCCATGCCCCGCGAACAGAAAGAAGAACTTGTGCGCGGCTTCGCCTGCGCGCTGGCGGAGGTGGAGCAGTACATCTTCGGCCCGGACATGGGCACCAACGAGGAGTGCATGGGCTGGGTGCGGGACGAGATCGGCCGCGCGGTGGGCCTGCCCGCCGAAATCGGCGGTATACCCCTGGACGACCTCGGCGCGACCGGCTGGGGCCTGCTGCACGCGGCGAAGGTCGCCTGCGAGTTCCTGCAGCGCGAGCTCGCCGGCGTCCGCGTGGCGGTGCAGGGCTTCGGTGCGGTGGGTACCCACGCGGCGCGCTTCCTCGCCGCCGAAGGGGCGGTAATCGTCGGTGTGGCGGACAGCAGGGGCAGCGTCGCCTGTCCCGACGGCCTGGAGCTGGACAAGCTGCTCGCCGTGAAGCGGGAGGGCGGTTGCGTCACCGACTACCCGGCCGGTCCCGGCGTCAGCACGGGGGACAGCGGCGCCATCATCGACGTGCCCTGCGACATCTGGATACCCGCCGCCCGGCCGGACGTGATTCGCGAGGACAACGTGGATCGCCTGCAGGCGAGCATGGTGATCTCCGGCGCCAATATTCCCATGACGCCCGGCGCGGAGCAGATACTGCACCAACGGGGGGTGCTGCATGTGCCCGACTTTATCGCCAATGCCGGCGGTGTGATCTGCGCCGCCATGGAATACCAGGGTGCCAGCCGCACCGCGGCCATGGACATCATCGAGGAAAAAATCACCCACAACGTACTCCGGGTCCTGGAGAGTGCCCGGGATGAGCAGTGTACGACCCGGCAGGCGGCCGAGGCGATGGCCCAGCGGCGGGTGCGGCGGGCCATGGGCCTGCGGCGCTGGAGCCTGTTCTAGGGGGCCGCCCGTGTATCGCATCCGCATCCACGGCCGCGGGGGCCAGGGCATCAAGGTGGCGGGCCGGGTGCTCGGCACCGCGCTGTTCCGCGCCGGATTCACCGTGCAGGATGCACCCAGGTACGGCGCCGAGCGGCGTGGCGCGCCGATCTTCTCCACCGTGCGCGCCGCGCGCGAGCCGATCAACGAACGCGGCGTGATCGCAAACCCGGACCTCGTGGTGGTAGCGGACGACACCCTGGTCGCCGTGCCGGCGGCGGGGGTGCTGCCCGGCATCGGCACCGATACGGTGGTGCTGCTCAACTCGCGAGAGAGCGCCGATACCTGGCGCGAGCGCCTCAACCTGCAGGCGACCGTGCTGGTGCTGAACGCCGGCGCCGAGGCCGAGGACCGGGCTGACATGCCGCGCGTCGGCGCCACCTGCGCCGGGGCGGCGGCCTGCCTGCTGGGGGTGATCGAGCGGGAAACCCTGGCGGATGCGATCGAGGAGGAATTGGCGGGGCTGGGCGCAGAGGTCGTCCGCGACAACCTGCGCAGCGCCCTCGGCGCCTACGACAGCATGGCGGCGCAGCGCGGCCTGGTGCGCGAGGGCGCCGCGATACCGGTCCTGGATTACACCGCGCCGGGCTGGGTCGACCTGCCCGTGGACGCCGCCGGCATCGCCGCCCCGGATATCCGCGCGGCGGCCAACAGCGTGCAGGTGCGCACCGGACTGTGGCGCACCCTGCGCCCGGAAATCGACTACGATCGCTGCAGCGGTTGCTGGTGGGTGTGCAGCACCTTCTGCCCGGACAGCGCGATAAAGGTCGAGGAGGGCAAGCCGGTGATCGACTACGAACACTGCAAGGGTTGCATGGTCTGCGTCGGTGTCTGCCCGCCGCATGCAATAGAGGGCGTTCCCGAATACCTGGCGCAGCAGCGCGAACGAAGCGAGACAGGAACTCATGGCGACGACACTGCTGACCGGTAACGCGGCCGCGGCCTGGGGCGCGCGCCTGGCGCGAGCGGATTACATCCCCGCCTTCCCGATAACGCCGCAGACCGAGATCATCGAGACAATCGGCAACTGGGTGGAGCGAGGTGAAATGCCCGGGCGTATGGTGACGCTGGAGTCGGAGCACTCCATGATCACCGCCGCGGGCGCCGCCGCGGCCACTGGTGTGCGGGTGTTCAGCGCCACCTCCAGCCAGGGCCTGCTGTACGCGATGGAGATGCTCTACACGGTGGCGGGATGGCGCGCGCCCTTCGTGCTGGTCAACGTCTCCCGCGGCGTTTCCGCACCGATCACCCTGGAGGCGGACCACAACGATATCCTGGCGGCCCGCGACAGCGGTTTCCTGCAGATCCACTGCGCCAGCTGCCAGGAAGTGCTGGATGGCGTGCTGATGGCCTACCGCCTGGCGGAGGACCCCGCCGTGCGCCTGCCGGTGCTGGTCAACCTCGACGGTTTCTACCTCTCCTTCACCCGCGAGCCGGTGGAGTTGCCGGATGCCGGGGCGGTGGCGCAGTTCCTGCCGCCCTTCGATCCCGGCAGCATCCGCTTTCGCGCCAGCGCGCCGCAGAGCCAGGCGGTGGCGGTGCTGGGCGGCGGCCCTTACTCCTACTTCCGCTACGAGGCTCACCTGGCCGCGCAGAATGCCGTCGACGTGTATGAGCGCCTGGCCGGGGAGTACCGGCAATTGTTCGGCCGCCACCCGTCGGCGCTGGAGTGTTATCGAACGGAGGATGCGGACATCGTGTTCTACATGATCGGCTCCTTCGCCAGCAAGGCCCGCGATGCGGTGGACAGGCTGCGGGAGGCGGGCGAGAAGGTGGGCCTGCTGCGGCCACGCCTGTTGCGCCCGCTGCCCGGCGCCGCCATCGCCGCGGCGCTGCGCGGCAAACAGGGCGTGGTGGTGATCGACCAGAATCTCTCCATCGGCCAGGGCGGTGTGCTGCATACGGAACTGTGCGCAGCCCTCTACGGCAAGACCGGCGCGCCGCCTGTCGTGGCGAGTTTTATCGGCGGCCTGGGCGGGCGCGATATCAGCGCCGAGGAGTTCTACGAGATGGTGGCGGTCACCCGCCGCGCCATCGCCGAGGGCGTGACACCGCCGCCGCGCCTGCTCTACCGCGAGGTGGAGTTGCGGGAGATGCGCAAACTGCAGGCCGTCGCCATGGTGGAGCGCGAGGAGACCTCCCCGCCGGCGGGACGCGGTCCGGAAAAAACGGGAGCAGCCAGCGATGAGTGATCACCCCATAGAGCGCATGAAGGATCTTCCCTCGACCCACCTGCTGGGAACGGGCACCCCGATGTGTTCCGGTTGCGGGGGGCTGGAAGCCCTGCACGAGATCTACGACGTCCTCGGCGAGAACACCGTTTTCGTCAACGCCGCCGGCTGCATGACCCTGCTCTCGGTATACCCGTTTACGCCCTTCCGGGGCTCCTGGCTCTACACCGCCATGGCGTCGGCGCCGGCGGGCGCCCAGGGGGTGCGCGACGCCCTCGACATACAACTGGCGCAGGGCCGCCTGGCGAAGGAGGACGACCTGCAGGTGGTGGTGCTCACCGGCGACGGCTCCGCCTACGGCATGGGGCTGTCCGCGACCTCCGGAGCGATGGACAGGAACCTGGATTTCATCTACATCTGCTACGACAACGAGGGCTACGGCAACACCGGGCAGCAGTCCTCCGCCGCCACCCCCCACGGCGCGGCCACAGCCACCAGCCGGGGCTACCCGGGCTACAAGAAAGACCTGTTCTCGATCTGGGCCGCCCACCGTCCGGCCTACGTCGCCACGGTGGCGGGTGCCGAGCCGCTGGACCTGGCGAAAAAGATCGAGAAGGCCAAAAGCCTGCGCGGGCCGCGCCTGATCATCGCCCTCGCGCCTTGCCCCACCGGTTGGGACTACGACCCCGCGGAGTCGGTGAACCTGGGCAGGCTGGCGGTGAAGACCGGCGTCTGGCCGCTCAAGGAATACGTGGATGGTAAAGTGGTGCATACCCGCATTCCCCGCGAGCGCCCGCCGGTGGAGGAGTACCTGAAGCTGCAGGGCCGCTTCGCCCACCTGTTCAGCCCGCGGCGCGACGAACAGGTACTGGCGGAGATCCAGCAGCGGGTGGACAGCTACTGGGAAGCGCTCGCCTGACACTCCCGGCGGGCACTTTCGCGGTAGAATGCCGCCCGTCTACCACGAGGAAAGCCCAATGTCTTTTGCTGTCGTCATTCCGGCCCGTTACGCCTCCACCCGCCTGCCCGGCAAGCCGCTGCTGGATATCGCCGGCAAACCCATGATCCGGCATGTCTGGGAGCGAGCCATGGACAGCGGCGCGGCCGAGGTGATCGTCGCCACCGACGACGAGCGTATCGAGGCGGCATGCCAGGCCTTCGGCGCCGAAATCTGCATGACCGACCCGGCGCATCCCTCCGGCACTGACCGGCTGCAGGAGGTGGCCGCACAGCGCGAGTGGGACGAGGACATGATCGTGGTCAACGTGCAGGGCGACGAACCGCTGATCCCGAAAGCCCTGATCCGGCAGGTGGCGAAGAGCCTCGCCGACAATCCCGAGGCGAGCATCGCCACGTTGTGCGAACCCGTGCGCACCCGCGAGGAACTCACCAACCCCAACGCGGTGAAGGTGGTCTTCGACAGCCGCGGCATGGCGCTGTATTTCAGCCGCGCGACCATTCCCTGGCCGCGGGACGCTTTCGCCGAAGGCGGCGAGGCCATGCCCGCGGGGGAGTGGTTCCGGCACATCGGCATCTACGCCTACCGCGTGGGCTTCCTGCACCGCTACGTGCAGTGGCCGCCGGCGCCGCTGGAGCAGCTGGAGAAGCTGGAACAGCTGCGCGCGCTGTACAACGGCGAGCGCATCCACGTGGCGCAGGCCTGTGAGGCCGTGCCCGCCGGTGTGGATACACCCGCGGACCTGGAGGCAGTGCGCGCGCTGCTGGCATGAGTTTGCGGGCCGGCACCGGTCACTGTGAGTCCGCAGTGAATCGCGTACAATCCGGATTTGCCGCCCGCTGCGGATGCTATTGAACCCCGACCAGTTGAAATCGTTGCCACATGCCTGAATCCCAACCCGTTCGCGTCCTGTTCGTCTGCCTCGGCAATATCTGCCGGTCTCCCACCGCCCACGGCGTCTTCGAGAGCCTGGTCAAGGCCCGCGGCCTGGAGTCGCACATCCACGTCGATTCCTGCGGTACCGGCGACTGGCACGTCGGCCACGCGCCGGACAAGCGCTCCGCGAAGGCGGCCGCGCAGCGCGGCTACGACCTCAGCCACCTGCGGGCGCGGCAGGTGCGCCTGGAAGACTTCGACGAGTTCGATTACATCCTCGCCATGGACCGCGCCAATCTCGACGACCTGGAAGACCTGCGTCCCGCGCATTATGCCGGTGACCTGCGGCTGTTCCTGGCGTACGCGCCCGCGCTGGGCGTGGAAGAAGTGCCCGACCCCTACTACGGGGGTATCGACGGCTTCGGTCACGTGCTGGATCTGGTCGAGGCCGCCAGCGAGGGTTTGCTGCAGGAGATACTGGATGCAAGTGCTGCGCGCTGAGTCCCTGCTGCGGCACAACACCCTCGCCATCGATGTTCGCGCCGCCGCGCTGGCGGAGGTGGACAGCGCGCTGGCCATGAACGAGGCGCTGGACTACGCGCGTGCCGAGGGCCTTGGCGTACTGCCGCTGGGTCAGGGCAGCAACGTGGTGTTCGCCGGCGATGTGGACGCGCTGGTATTGTGCCAGCGCGGCGGGGACGTAGAGCCGCTGGCCCACGTGGGCGACACCGTCGTGCTGCGTGTCGGCGCCGGGCACGACTGGCATGCGCTGGTGGAGCGGAGCCAGGAGCGCGGGCTATACGGCCTGGAGAACCTCGCCCTGATCCCCGGTACCGTCGGCGCCGCGCCGATCCAGAATATCGGCGCCTATGGCGTGGAACTCGCGAGCTTCGTGGAGGCGGTGCACGCGGTGGAGATCGCCAGCGGCAAGGCGATACGCCTGGGCGCTGATGAGTGTGAATTCGCCTACCGCGACAGCATCTTCAAGGGCGAGCTGAACGGGCAGGTGGTGATCACCGCGGTGGACCTGCGCCTGTCGACGCGCCCCGCGCCGGACTATCGCTACCCGGCGCTGGCCGCCGAACTCGAGGCCCGTGGAGCGCCTCTCCCCACGCCACGGGACGTTTTCAATGCGGTGGTGGCGGTGCGCAGGCGGCGCCTGCCGGACCCGGCCGTCGAGCCCAATGCCGGCAGTTTTTTCAAGAATCCCATCGTCGATGCCGCGCAGGCCGCCAGCCTGGTCGGGCGCTGGCCCGGGCTGCCCCAGTACCTGCAACCGGACGGGCGCATCAAGCTGGCGGCAGCCTGGCTGATCGAGCGGGCCGGCTGGAAGGGCCGCCGTGAGGGCGCGGTAGGAGTCCATCCCGGCCACGCGCTGGTCGTGGTGAACTACGGCGGCGGCAGCGGCGCCGCGTTGCTGCAGCTGGCGGGGGAGGTGGTGGACTCGGTGCGCGCGGAGTTCGGCGTCACCCTGGAGATGGAACCGCGCGTATACGGCCGAAGCCAGTGAATACGACAGACAACAGCGACGACGGCCGCTTCGATCACAAGGCCTTTCTCAAGTCCCTGACCACCCGGCCGGGCGTCTACCAGATGTACGACGAGGCCGGGAAGCTGCTGTACGTGGGCAAGGCGCGCAACCTGAAGAACCGGGTGGGCAGTTATTTCCGCGCCAGCGGCCTCACCGAGAAGACCATGGCGCTGGTGGCGCGCATCCACGATATCCAGGTGACGGTAACCACCACCGAGGTGGACGCGCTGCTGCTGGAACACAACCTGATCAAGACCCACCAGCCGCCGTACAACATCCTGCTGCGCGACGACAAGTCCTACCCCTATATCTACGTGTCCGCGGACAAATACCCGCGCATTTCGCTGCACCGCGGCGCGCAGCGCGGCAAGGGGCGTTACTTCGGCCCCTATCCCAGCGCGGGCGCGGTGCGCGAATCGCTGCACTTCCTGCAGAAGGTGTTCAAGGTGCGCCAGTGCGAGGACAGCTACTTCCGCAACCGCACGCGGCCCTGCCTGCAGTACCAGATCGACCGCTGTACCGCGCCCTGCGTGGAACTGGTCAGCGAGGCCGAGTACGGGCAACAGGTGGAGAGTACGCGCATGTTCCTGGCCGGCAAGTCGCAGGAGCTGATGGTGCGGCTGGCGGACGACATGGAGCAGGCCGCGGAGCAACTGGAATACGAGCGCGCGGCCCAGTACCGCGACCAGATCGCCCAGCTGCAGCACGTGCAGGCCAGCCAGGGCATCGAGGGAGTGCAGGGCGACCTGGACCTGCTGGCCGCGGCGGTGGACGCGGGGCGCGCCTGCGTGCAGGTGCTGTTCGTGCGCGCCGCACGGGTGCTGGGCAGCAAGACCTACTACCCGCCGCTCAAACTGGAGGAGACCCCCGCCGAGGTGCTGGCGGCGTTTATCCCGCAGTATTACCTGGGCGGCTCCCGGGCCGTGCCGGCGGAGATCATCGTCAATGAGGCGCCGGAAGACGCCGAAACCCTCGCCGAGGCGCTCTCGGTGCAGGCCGGGCGCAAGGTCAAGCTGCGCCACCGGGTGCGCGACGCCCGCGCCCGCTGGCTGCGCCTGGCGGTGCAGACCGCGCAGACCAGCCTGGCCTCCCACCTCGCCGGCCGGCAGACCGTGCAGGCGCGCTTCGAGGCCCTGCAGGAAGTCCTGCGCCTGCCCGAGCTGCCCCAGCGCCTGGAGTGCTTCGACATCAGCCACAGCAGCGGCGAGGCCACCGTGGCCTCCTGCGTGGTGTTCGACGAGAACGGACCGCGCAAGACCGACTACCGCAAGTTCAACATCGAGGGCATCACCGGGGGCGACGACTACGCCGCCATGCAGCAGGCGCTGATGCGCCGCTACAAGCGCATCAAGTCGGGGGAGGGCGAGCAACCCGACATCCTGCTGATCGACGGCGGCAAGGGACAGGTGGCCCAGGCCATGGGCGTGCTGGAGGAACTGCAGCTGCACGATATCCTGGTGATCGGCGTGGCCAAGGGGGTGACCCGCAAGGCCGGTTTCGAGACCCTGGTCGACGGCGTCACCGGCAAGGAGCGGCAACTGCCCGGCGACAGCCCGGCACTGCACCTGATCCAGCAGGTGCGCGACGAGGCCCACCGCTTCGCCATCACCGGCCACCGCGCGCGCCGCGGCAAGGCGCGCCAGCGTTCGCAGCTGGAAGACATCCCCGGTGTGGGCGCCAGGCGGCGCCGCGAACTGCTGCGCCACTTCGGCAGCGCCCAGGGCGTGATGAACGCGTCCGTGGAAGAGTTGAAAAAAATCTCAGGTATCAGTGCCACGATGGCCGCGCAGATATATGATTACCTGCACGCCACGGGAGAAAGTGGAGAGCGAACACAGTGAGGTTGAACATCCCCAATGCGCTGACCCTGATGCGCATCTTCCTCATTCCCGTGCTGGTGCTCGTCTTCTACCTGCCTTTCCACAAGCACCTGCTGGTGGCGGCAGTCATCTTCGCCGTCGCCGCCATCACCGACTGGCTGGATGGCTACCTCGCCCGGCGCCTCGGCCAGACCAGCGCCTTCGGCGCCTTCCTCGACCCGGTGGCGGACAAACTCATGGTGGCCGTCGCCCTGGTCCTGCTGGTGGAGCGCCACCACACCCTGATGTTCAGCCTGGCGGCCTGCGTGATCATCGGCAGGGAGATCGTGATCTCCGCACTGCGCGAGTGGATGGCCGAGCTGGGGGAGCGCACCTCGGTGGCGGTCTCTTACGTCGGCAAGGTAAAAACCGCCTTCCAGATGGTCGCCATCACCGGCCTGCTGGCCATCGATCCGCGCCTCGACGAGAACTGGCTGCTGGCGCTTTGCTACGTGGTGCTGTACATTGCCGCCGGCCTCACCCTGTACTCCATGGTGGTCTACCTGAAGGCTGCCTGGGCGGTCATCAAGGAGCGTGATAATCCCTTCTGATTCAGTTGCTTGGGGAATTTTTCACTCTACCTGTTGACACTGAATCACGGGTGCATACAATAGGCGCCTCTCGAGCATGCACTGACATGCGCGGGCGATAAAAAAGGACGTTACAACTCTTTTTTGCGGGAATAGCTCAGTTGGTAGAGCGCAACCTTGCCAAGGTTGAGGTCGCCGGTTCGAACCCGGTTTCCCGCTCCAACTCCTCAGACTGGAATGCAGTCACCACGGCTCGGTGGCAGAGTGGTCATGCAGCGGACTGCAACTCCGTGTACGCCGGTTCGATTCCGACCCGAGCCTCCATATTTGCGCACTCCCCACCCCGGCGGGTCGCTTAGCTCACATCTTTAGCAGAACCTGGCGGATGATCTCGCACGGCGATCGATCGACCGCCGGTTGTACGCTGCCCGATCCTTGCTTCTGTTCCAGCCTGCGAAAACCCGGGGCCACCGGAAATCGCGTGTCCCGGCCCCCGGTGTGGCGTCGAGGGCAGATTAACGGCTCCACCGGAGGGACAAAGCGAATATTTCCACTACACTTTCTCCTGACCCTCATCCCCCCCATACCAATGCGGAGGTGCAGCGGTATGAAAAGACGCACGTTTTGTATCAACTCCCTCGCCACGGCCCTCGCGGCATCTGTATACCCCCTCAGCGCCAGAGCCCTGCTCAAACCCGGTTCCGATATCGACGCGGTCGATAGCCAGGGCAATTCGATAACGGTAGAAAAAGCGGCACTCGACGAGATCGGCAGTAGCCTGGACGGCCGACTGGTCCTGCCCGGGGACGCCCGCTACGACTCATTGCGCAGGTTATGGAACGGGATGTTCGACAAGCATCCCGCATTGATTGCCCAGTGCGCCAACTCCGGCGATGTGGCAAAGGCTGTGACATTCGCCTCGGAACGAAACCTGCTGCTGGCAGTGAAGGGGGGCGGTCACAGCTTTCCGGGGAAATCGTCCTGCAACGGCGGCATGGTGATCGATCTCAGCGCGATGCGCGACGTGCAGGTCGATGCGAAGGGGCGCACCATGACCGCCGGGGGAGGTGCGCTGCTGGCACAACTCGATGCCGGCGCATTGGCTCACGGGCTGATTACAACCACGGGTGTGGTATCGCATACGGGTGTCGGTGGCTTTACCCTGGGCGGCGGGTTGGGCCGGGTAAACAGGAAGTTCGGCCTGGCGGTCGATAACCTGCTGGCGGCAACGCTGGTGACGGCCGACGGGCAGGTTCGGCAGGTGTCGGCCGACGAGCATCCGGACCTGTTCTGGGCTATCCGCGGCGGCGGCGGAAACTTCGGCGTCGCCACAGAATTCCAGTACCGCGTTCACCCATTTCCCGTCAATCCTCTTGCCGGCAACCTGGAGTATTCTTTCGACCAGGCAAAGGATTTGCTGAACTTCCTGGCGGAGCTCTACCAGAAGCTGCCTGACGAATGCAGCATTGAACCGGGATTTGGCGTTTCCGCAGCCGGAGAGCGGTATGTCTCCGCCACGGTGTGCTACGCAGGCGACCCTGCCGAGGGAGAAAAAGTCATCGCGCCGCTGCGGGCGTTCGGCAAGCCGCTGAGTGATCGAGTTGCCCCAATGCCTTACCAGAAGCTGCAAACTTCGGGCGACGCCTATTACGCACATGGGCGTCTCGCCTACCTGAAGTCCGGGTTTATCAACCAACTGACTCCTGCGGCGATCGACGCCATGGTGGATAATTACGAGGGAGAGTTCCTGCCCGACATCTGGGTCGAACATCTCGGTGGTGCCGTTGGCCGTGTAGCGCCGACGGCGACAGCCTTCGTGCATCGCGACGCAGCTATCAACCTGGGTGTGGACGCGGTCTGGGATGACCCCGCGGAATCCGGGCAGCGCATCGCCGGTGTCCGTCGATACTACGAAGCCCTCAAGCCTCACATGGGCGGTTTCTACATCAACCTGAACGAGGAGTCGCAGCGCAAAACCTCCAGCAATTTCGGGGTCAACTACCCGCGGCTGGTGTCGATCAAGAATCGCTACGACCCGCGCAACCTGTTCCATCTCAACTCCAATATCGTGCCGACGGCCGGGGAGCAGTCCTGACGCGGGGCCGCTGCCAAATCGTGGACGCTGCATAAGCCACTGAGCTGGAGTGCCGCGTTCATTTCAGGCTGCTTTCCGGCCAGGCCGACTTGTGTCCCAAATTGATCTTTAGTAAAACAGCGCAGGTCAATCCGACAGCACGGTCAAATCCTCCCCAGATTCAGAGACTCCATGATTAAAACAAAAACGCTTATCCGTACCAGTTCTCTTGCCATCGGTTTCGCCTGCACCTTGCCCACCTTCGCGAAGGCGCCAGACGATAGCGCCGTCTCCCAAATACCATCGAACATCCCGTCGCGGATGTTTATTGAATCCGTCGATACGGACGAGGCCCGCCCGCTGTTGCCCATGCTCACGCTGGAGCAGTTGCCGACCGAGGTTCGCTCCCGCTTTGGCTTGCCAGCCGGCGGCATCTCGTCGCAGGCGGTGGGCACCGGAGGTATCCCGTTCACCACGGCGAAGGCATCCACCGAGACGGGCGCCCAGAGAACCATCAGGCAAATGCCCCTGGCCGCCACCGGCAGGCTCTATGTCGAGGACGGAGCGGCGACATGTACCGCGTCGATCATCGACAAGGGCCTGTTGGTTACCGCTGCCCATTGTGTCGCGGAATTCGGTGTCGACTTCTACGCGGGTGGAGCGTGGTTCGAGCCCGCCCGGAACAAGGGTGACACCTACTATGGCGCGTGGCCCATCGTGTACATGGTGGTTCCGAGCGTCTACCTTGATGGCACCGACGTGTGCCCAACGCCGGGCATTGTTTGCGAAAACGATATCGCCGTACTGGCGACGGCATACAATGGCGGTGAAATTGCCGATGTCGTGGGCGGCTATTATGGCACTGCGAACAACAATTACGGTTATGTCCCCGACTATCCCGACACCGGCCGAATCTCGGCGATCATCACGGAACTGGGCTACCCGGCGGCGCTGCATAACGGCAAGCAGATGATTCGCACTGATTCACTGGGCGAGCAATTTCCCGACAACCAGGTGGTTATCGGCAGCGACCAGTCCGCAGGCTCGAGCGGCGGCCCCTGGCTGGTGAACTTTGGTACGCCGATTACCACCAGGACTACTGCGGCACCGGACGATAACCTGCCCAACCAGGTGGTGGCCGTAACCAGCTGGGGGTATGGTGGCAGCACGGATTACGAACGCGTGAAAATCCAGGGCGCCTCACGTTTCGGCAACAACACCAGCTTCACGACGACCACCAACATTGACGTTTTACATTACGCCTACGCCTGTACGGATCATCCGGAGAAATGCTATTAGCAAAAGGCCGATGTTGGTGTGTATCCGATCCCGCAGCCGTTACCGGCTTCCGTCTCTGAATCGTTAAAGCAGCAAGACAATGATGGTTTCACGCAAGTTCATCATCGGCGCGATCTGTGCCGTCGTTGTAACCGCGCTGCTGTTGGCGAAGCTGACCGGGCCACAGAAGCCGGAGACCGGCGATGCCGCTGCGACGACGGTGCCTGCGGCAGGGCTTGCCGGCACTGCCAGTTCCACCCTGTTCTTCGCGTTGCGCAACGATCTCATCGATTACGACGCGCCTTCGTCCTCGTACGGAGTCGCCGTGGCCGATGCTGACGGCGATGGCGACGTGGATATCTGGCTGGGCCAGCACAACGACGGCAGCACGTCTGTGTTTATGCGTAATCGCCTGGACGAAGCGGCGGGTGCATTTGAGCGTCAGCCGGTTGATGTCATCGGCGATCGCCACGACGGGGTCTGGGTGGATCTCGATGGCGACGGTGTGCGCGACCTGTTCGTCGTACGCGGTGGCGCCAAGGCCGGGCAGGTCGAAAAGACGATCGAGGCACTGGGGAACCTGGTGTTGATCAATCGTGGATATCGCGAGGGTCAACTGGTGCTGGAGCGAAGCGACGGCGGTCACTCGGATACCGGATCACGGGGGCTCTACTACTCGCACGGTCGCGGGCGCACGGCCACATTCCTGGATGTGAATCGCGACTGCCGGCTGGATGTGGTGTTGGCCAACGCCGCGCTTCCCGACGGCGCGTATCCCACGGCCCTGTTTGTCCAGCAGCGGGACGGTAGCTTTGCGCTGGCGTCCGACCGGCTCAACCCGTCCGGGAATGGCGTGATAACCGCGTTTCCCGCCGATTTTAATGGGGACGGGGTAATGGATTTGTTTCTCCTCGGGCAGAGGAAGCCCAACGCCCTGGCTTACGGAGACGGAACGGGATTCCGCAGCGCAAACGACGATCTCCCCAGGGCGCTGCGCGGGACCAGGGCCACGGACGCGGTGGTTGCCGATTTCAATGGCGACTTGCGCCCGGACCTGTGGCTGGCCACGGACATGAGTGCAAGCGGAAAGCGTGGACGGGACAGGCTGTTCCTGAATACCGGCAAGGGGTTCGTAGACGCTTCACGGGCGTCGGGCATCGCGAAATCGGTGTTCCATAGCAAGAACGCTACCTCGGGCGATTTCGACAATGACGGTGACGTGGACGTCTACGAGGTAAACGCCGATTACAGCCCCAGGGGTGCCAAAGGTAACAGGCCAAATGTTTTCTGGGAAAACACGGGAAATTCGGGTGTTGTCGAGAGCGACGGACAGCAATTGCAGGTGCCGGTGTTCGTGGCTCATTCCGGCGCGGGCTACGCACCCAGCGGCGATAACGGGCTTGGCAGCACCGTCGCCGCGGGCGACTTCAACGACGACGGCGCCCTGGACCTCATCGTGGCCAACGGTTCAAAAGGCGAGACGCGGTATCCGGAATATTTCCATCGCGGCAGCTACGATCTCTTCCTTGGCGGCGACAGGGGCGACAACGCCTGGCTTACGCTGGATCTGGCAGGCACGCCGCCGAATACCGCCGCTATCGGCGCGGTAGTCCTCGCCACGGTCGACGGGAAAACGCAAATGCGCACGGCGGTAAACGGCGTGCACAGCAGGACGCAGGATGATCCGCGACTGCACTTTGGTTTCGGTGCGACCGGTCAGGCGAGCCGTGCGAAACTGGACATCGCGTGGGCGGATGGCACCCGGCAGGTGATCGAGGACGTTGCTCTCAACCAGGTGCTGCGAGTCGTGGAACCGACGGGAGGCTGCCTCGAACAACCGGGCGAATAGCTTGTAGCCTCGCAGCTGCTGCGTTCTGCCGGGACAGGTCGGGGATTTCCCACTACATTGGATACACGGGGCCTGGCGGCAACAGCCGGTCCCGCTGGCTTCATGGGGTGACGGCATGACGGCGGCAGACATCACGGTACTGCAGATCAAACCCATGGACATGCTGTCCATGAGCATCCTGGTGCTGTTCGTCGGCATGTATCTCAATGGCCGCTTCAATATCCTGCAGCGCAACTACATCCCGCCTGCAGTCACCGGCGGGCTGGTCTTCAGCTTGTTCACCACCGCGCTCTACTACTTCGGCGATACCGAGTTCGAGTTCGATTTGCGCTTTCGCGACCTGCTTCTGCTGGTGTTTTTCAGCACTGTCGGGCTGTCGGCGCGCCTTTCGCAACTGGCCAGCGGGGGCAAGGCGCTGCTGTTGATGGTACTGGCGGCAGGCGCTTTCCTGGTCGTGCAGAACAGTATCGGGGTCGGCTTCGCCTACCTGATGGGCATACCGCCGGGCTATGGCCTGATGGCCGGCAGTGTGTCGCTGGCGGGCGGGCATGGCACGGCGGCGGCCTGGGCGGTTGAGGCGCAGGCGGCGGGTCTGGCGCGGGCGGGGGAGGTGGGGTTGATCTTCGCCACACTGGGGCTGGTCAGCGGCGGCATACTGGGCGGGCCGGTGGCGCGCTTCCTGATTACACGCTACCAGCTGGTGGGCAGCGGCGAATCCGCGCCGGCGGCGAAGGCAACTGCCGACGCGGATGCGAAAATCCCCGCGAGTTTTGCCGACTACCCCCTGTACCCGGTGTTGCGTGCGCTGCTGGTGCTGGCGGTCTGCGTCAGCCTGGGTGATGTGGTCAACCGCGCACTGGTGGAAACCGGCCTGAAACTGCCGGGATTCCTCACGTCCATGTTCGTCGCCATCGCGCTGACCAACCTGATGGACCTCACCGGCCGTTCAGTGGGCACGAAGACGATCAATGCCTTCGGCGGCGCCAGCCTGCACATCTTCCTCACCATGAGCATGATGACCATGCAGCTGTGGTATCTCTCATCGAGCCTGCTGGCCGTGATGCTGTTGCTGGCGCTGCAAATCATCGCCATGACGCTGTTCGCGACCTTTGTCGTGTTCAAGGCGATGGGCTCGGATTACGACGCGGCGGTCATCGCCTCCGGCTTTACCGGCCTGGGCCTGGGCGCGACGCCGGTCGCCCTTGCGAACATGGAGGCCGTCACCGAACACTACGGCCCTTCCACCAAGGCGTTTATCGTGATCCCCCTGATCGGCGCCTTCTTCATCGACCTGCTCAACGCCGGCGTCATCAAGCTCTTCATCCGGCTCATCTCCTGAAAAACAGCTTCTGTGCCGCCGGTATTATTATTGCGCGGTTGAGGTGTGTGCCGCGTCCTTGATCCACTGGCCGCTATCCTGCGCCTGCTCGTAGATGTCGAGATGGGCGATCCTGTCGCTGTCATCGAAGCGGTAGACCGCGATGACATTCTTGCGGATGAATTCCTCGCCGCGGTAGTGGCGCTCCTCGATTTCCTGGAATACCTGCCGACCGACCTCGGTGATGCGGAAGATGGTGGCCTCGAAGCGGGTGCCGCCCGCCCACTGGGTGAGGAAGTCGACGTACTCCTGCCAGTTCATCTCCTCCATATAGGCGCCGACGCGCTTGAAGTCATCGACGGCGATAACCTCGGCCAGCGGTGTCCAGTCCACCTCAGCGGCGCCGCTGGCGCGGCTCTCGATCATCTCGCAGTAGTCGAGCACGATCTTCGTCAGCGGGCCGTATTCGTGGGTGGTCTCGGTGGCGGTGGTAACAAGCATGCAATGTCGCTCCCTGTGGTGCGGGTAAAAAACTGGAAAGGGGAGTGGGGGATTAAATGTTAATCCCTCAGCCCCGTTTAATGGTCCAGCGGTCGAGCGCGGCGTGGAAGTGGGCGAGGCGGACTTCCTGCCGCGAGAGTACGGTATACGGCAAACCCTGGTTGCGCAGGCCGCGCTGCTGGCGCTGCATCTGCTCGTAATCCTGCTCCAGGGCGAGGAAATAGTCGAAGTGCTCGCCCTCGGGTACCTCGTGCAACGGTGCCGCGGTAGCGCTACGTTCCTCCGGGGCGACCCACTGCAGGATGGCGACATGCCACAGGCAGCGGTTGGGATCGCCGTCCGGGTGGGGAACCGAGCTGATGAATGTTGCGTCGCCGGCGTGGATGGTGAGGAAGAAATTGGGGAAGACCAGGTAGAACTGGTTGTCGCTCATCTGCCGGTCGGTGAGTTCGCTCACATCCAGGCCTTTTGCTTCAAGGGTTTCGCGCATCGCCCGCTGCAGCAGCAAGCGGGGTGTTTGCTCCGCCGGCAGCTTCAATGTGCCGCCTGCATCGCGATGCTCGTCCAGCAACGACTCGAAGCGCGGCAGGGCGTCGGCCACCGCGGGAAAAGTGGCCGGCAGGTCACGTATCGCGGCGGCCTGGTCCTCATCGCTGGCGTCGCCGAGGTTGGAGGCGCCAAACGGCGCCGTCGCCACGCTGTGGTCGCCGCAGAAATGGTACTGCTCGGCGGATTCGTCCATCGCCGGGATCAGCTCGGGGTGGATACCCTGGATGTGATAGCCCTCCTGGAAGGCGTCCATGATCACCTTCCAGTTGCAGTCCAGGCTCTCGCGCACGTTGAGCCCGCAGGCGACCATCTCCTCGACCCGGTAGGGCGCGAGCAGTTCGACGATCTCACCGAGAAATTCCGCCAGCGGCTGCGCGTCGGGGTCCGGATTCAGGAAGATGAAGCCGGCGAAGCACTCGACCGGCACGCGAACCAGACCGAGCGCCTCGCGCGGCCCGACGAACTCTTCCACGGAGCCGTCGAAATCCGGGCGCGGTACGCCGACCAGGCGGCCCTCGAGGTCGTAGGACCAGCGGTGATAGGGACAGACAAAGCGGGCGGACTGCCCCTTGCCCTCGCACAGCGCGTTGCCGCGGTGGCGGCAGGCGTTGACGAAGCCGCGCACCACCCCGTCGCTGCCGCGCGCGAGGATGAACGACTGGTCGAACAGCCGGTACTCCTTCCAGTCGCCGGCCGCGGGGAGTTCTTCCTCGCGCCCGGCCACCTGCCAGACACGCATCCACAGCTGTTCGCGCTCGCGGCGCTGGTAATCCGCGCTGGTATAGCGGTCCGTGCTCACCTGCATGGTGAGATCGCTGAAATCCAGCTCCTTGAGGAAAGCACCGCGCTCCACGCGCTCGCCGGGCTTGGCCGCCTGCATTATCGTTCTCCGTAGCGCCACTGCAGGCACGCTAATTTCCGCGCCCGGCGGTGTCAATGCGCGAGGAGGGCGGCTGCTGCCATCCGCGGTCGATTTGCGCGACAAAATCGACACTCTGCCGCGAAAGCGACAATTTGCAGCGACGCCGGCCATTTGCTAATTTCGTCGCGCCGGTCACCGCGGACCGGCCCAGACATGGCAAGCCGGGCCCATGGAAAAAAGAGTCGATAATACCTACCGCTTCGCCCACTTCACGGTGGAACTGGCGGTGATGAGCTGGGGGGCGTCCGATGAAACCAGTCCCCCGCTGGACGATTACTGCCTGTGCCAGCGCCTGTCCGGCAGCCGTACCCCTGTGCGCATCGAGAACCAGCAGTCCCACGAGGCGCTGCCCCGTGTGCGTTCCGTGGGCTTCCTGCCGCCGGGGCGGGCGCTGAAGCTGCTGCCGCTGGAGCAACCCTTCCACCTGCTCATCTGCAATTTCGAACCCGGGTATTTCGAGCGCGTCACCGGCGTCACCCGCGAACAGTGGGATTCGCACACCGCGGCCCTGGTGTCGGTGCGCAATCACCGGCTGGAGATGCTGATGCAGGACCTGCACGCCGAGATCGAGCAGCCCGGGTTCGCCCACACCACCCTGGTCGAGTCGCTGGCCTCGCTGATGCTGGTCGAGCTGGCCCGCTACGCGCGGGAGATGGCGCGCAGGGACCCGAAAACCGGCGCCGCGCTGGCCCTGGCCCCCTGGCAGCTCGCGCGAATCCACGAGCGCATACAGGCATCACTGGAACTGGGCTATCCGAAGCTGGAGGAACTGGCCCAGTTGTGCGGCATCAGCCGGGCGCACCTGATGCGCGCCTTCAAGGCCTCCACCGGCTCGCCGCTGCACCAGTTCATCAGCGGCGAGCGGCTGAAGGATGCGCGGACACTGCTGGCGAACCCGGAACTGAGCTGCGGCGATATCGCCAGCCAGCTGGGCTACGCCAGCGCCTCCTATTTCGCCGCCGCCTTTCGCCGCCAGACCGGGCTCACCCCCTCGGCCTACCGGCGCCAGTTGCGAGCTCCCGCCCACGCCTGACCTAACCTGTTTCGCGGAAAAAAAATGTGACATGGTTTCCAATTATGGGAGCCCGGTGGGCGCGGCGGAGTCCTTTCGCGCGGGCTTGCTGGTAGACTGGCTTCACTAGCTGGCCACCAGAGCCGGCGAGTTGTTCCTTCCGTCTTGCTCAACACAACTCGACTAGCGAATAGATTGCGCCATGGGTGACAAGAGCACACTGGATATTCTGTGGGTACTGCTTGCGGCAGTACTGGTCCTGTTGATGCAGGGCGGCTTTCTCGCCCTGGAGAGCGGGGTGACCCGCACCAAGAATTCCATTAACGTCGCCCTGAAGAACGCGGTGGATCTCGCCGTGGTCTGGGCGCTGTTCTGGTGCTTCAGCTTCGGCCTGATGTTCGGCGACAGCCACAACGGCCTGGTGGGCACCAGCCTGTTCTCCCCGGATCTCGGCCACGGCCGGCCCTGGCTGGCCACCTTCTTCCTGTTCCAGGTAATGTTTTGCGCCACCGCCGCGACCATCGTCTCCGGCGCCGTGGCCGAGCGCATGCGCTTTCGCGCGTATATCGTCATCACCGTACTGGTATCCGGCCTGATCTACCCGCTGTTCGGTCACTGGGCCTGGGGCGGCGCGTTCCTCGGCAGCGCGCCCTGGCTGGCGGCGGATGGCTTTGTCGATTTTGCCGGCTCCACGGTGGTGCACAGCGTCGGCGGCTGGATGGCGCTGGCGGCGGTGATTCGCCTTGGCCCGCGTATCGGGCGTTTTGACGGCGAGGCGGGGAACATCCCGGCCTCCAACATGCCGATGGCGATGCTGGGCGTCGTCCTGTTTTTCGTCGGCTGGGTCGGCTTCAACGGCGGCAGTACCCTGGCCTTCAGCGAGCAAGTGCCCGGGATCGTCGCCAACACACTGCTTTCGGGCGCGACCGGCATGATCGCGGGTTACCTGCTGCGGCACTGGCTGTCGCCGGGCATGGAAGCAGTGTGTGCGCCGATAAATGGCGCGCTGGCGGGGCTGGTGTCGATTACCGCCAACTGTCACGCAGTCGATAGCAGCGCCGCGGCGCTTATCGGTATCGGCGGCGCCGCGGCCATGTTGCTGACCGACAGGCTGTTGCAGAAGCTGCGCATCGACGACGCGGTCTGCGCCATTCCCGTGCACCTCGGTGCCGGTATCTGGGGCACCATCGCGGTGGCGTTGTTCGGCAACCTCGAACTGCTGGGTACCGGCCTGACCCGCGCCCAGCAACTGGAAGTGCAGCTCGCTGGCATCCTGGTCTGCGGCTTGTGGACCTTCGGTATCGGCTATCTCGCGCTGCGCCTGCTGTCTCCCTGGCTTCCGTTGCGAGTTTCCGCCGAGGACGAGCGCCAGGGGCTCAATGTTTCCGAGCACGGCGCGCGCACCTATCTTTCCGACCTGCTGGAATCCATCGAGCGGCAGGAGCGCAGCGCCGACCTCAATATGCGCGCGCCCGTCGAGCCCTACACCGAAATCGGCCAGGTGGCCAACAGCTACAACCGCCTGATCGAGTCCCTGCAGTCCGCCACGGAAAAAACCGCGGAAATCATCCGCCAGGTGCGCGACGGTATATTCACCTTCGACCAGCACGGCGTGCTCACCAGCATGAACCCCGGCGCGGAAAAACTGCTGGACGTCGACGCGGACACCGTGGTCGGCCACTCGCTGCTGGACGTATTCCGGCAGGCGCGCTTCCAGATGCAGGGCGAGGGCGGGCGCAGCCTGCCGCTGGTCGAAGCGCTGCAATCCGTGGATAAATGCGAGTGGGTGCGTGAGGACCACGGTGGCGGGCGCACGGTGCTGGAATTCCAGACCAACCGCGGCCGCGGCGCGGGCCTGGACTACACCGCGACCCTGCGCGACATCTCCCGGCAGCGCCGCGTCGAGGAGCAGTTGTTCGAGGAGAAGGAACACGCCCAGGTGACGCTCAAGTCCCTCGGCGAGGCGGTGATCACCGCCGACGCACAGGACAAGATCCTCTACATCAACCCGGTGGCGGCTGACCTGATCGGCGTGCCGGAATCCGAGGCCATCGGCTGCAATCTCACCGAGACGTTTTCGGTGTATGAAGAAAACGACGGCGAGACCGTGCAGCTGGGTATCGCCGCGCTGGGACGCGAGGGCACGCGCATCCGCCGCCACGACCCGCTGATCCTGCACCGGCGCGACGACAGCGAACTCACCATCAAGCTCACCGCCGCACCGATCCGCGACCGGCACAGCCGGGTGATCGGCACGGTGCTGGTATTCCAGGATATTTCCACCGCCCGCGAGCTGGAGCGCACGCTGTCCTACCAGGCCTCCCACGACGCCATCACCGGGCTGATCAACCGCCGCGAGTTCGAGCACCGGCTGCTGGCGCTGATCAACAACACCATGGAAGAGCACCAGCAGCACGTGATCTGCTACGCCGACCTCGACCAGTTCAAGGTGGTCAACGACACCTGCGGCCACCACGCCGGCGACGAGCTGCTGCGCCAGCTCGGCGCGGTGCTGGGCGAAAGCGTGCGCGGCAGCGACACCCTGGCGCGCCTGGGCGGCGACGAGTTCGGCATCCTGCTGCACGATTGCTCCATCGAGCGCGGCAAGCGTATCGCCGACGAGATCCGCCGGCGCATCGAGGAATACCGCTTCAGCTGGCAGGGCCGGACCTTCGCCGTCGGCGTCAGTATCGGCCTGGCCGGCTTCAACCGGCACGACCGCAACGCCGCGGAACTGATGAGCATGGCGGACGCCGCCTGTTATTCGGCCAAGGACAGTGGCCGCAACCGCGTGCACGTGCACGAGGACGGCGACGAGCAGGTCAACGAGCGGCGCGGGCAGATGGTCTGGTCCACGCGCATCCGCGAGGCCATCGACCGCGATCGCCTGCGCCTGTATTACCAGCCCATCGTGGTGGCGGACGATGTCAACCGCGTGGATCATTACGAGGTGTTCGTGCGACTGCTCGACGACGAGGGACAGGCGGTGCCGCCGGGCGCTTTCATCCCCGCGGCGGAGCGCTACGGCCACATGGCCGGCATAGACCACTGGGTGGTGCGCAACATGCTGGCCTGGATGGGCTCCACCGGGCAGAACGACAATGTGTTCTCGATCAACCTTTCCGGCACGACGCTGGGCAACAACGAACTGCTGCGCACGATTAAATCCGGATTCAAGCGCTTCAACGTGAACCCGGAGCAGATCTGCTTCGAAATCACCGAGACCGCGGCCATCGCCGATTTCTCCCGGGCGCTGCAGTTTATCGACGAATTAAAGGGGCTGGGCTGCCGTTTCTCGCTGGATGACTTCGGCAGCGGGCTGTCGTCCTTCGGCTACCTGAAGTCGCTGCCGGTGGATTTCATCAAGATCGACGGCATGTTCGTCCGCGATATCCTCACCGACCCCTTCGACGAGGCCATGGTGCAGTCGATCAACCGCATCGGCCAGCTGATGGGCCTGATCACCATCGCGGAATTCGTCGAGAGCGAGGATATTCTCAAGCGCCTGCGCGAGATCGGTGTCGACCTCTGCCAGGGTTACCACATCGGCGCGCCGCAGCCGCTGGAGCAGCACGCCATGGCCGGCATGTGGCCGCGCTGATACAGCCCTAGCAGTTGGCCGCCCGCACCGTCTTGTGGCGGATGGGGCAGCGCTTTTCGTCTTTTTCTTCGACTGGCGGCGCGGCATCCCCCGCGGCGTCCTGGCCGGTTGCGGCGGGCAGGGTCTCGCTGTGCTGGCCGATCGCCTGTACCACCGACTCCACCAGTGCGTTGGGGATCGGCACGCTGAGGTTGTACTGCGCCACTTTCCAGCCGTCGCCGGTACGCACCAGCACTCCGGAGCCGCGGCAGGCGCCGAGAATGGCGTTCTCCAGCGACTCGTCGAACCATGCAGTCTGTCCGTCCGTGGAGATCAACAAACTCCTGGACTGCGGCACGTAGACCCAGCCCTGTCCATCGGCAAAGCTGGCGTGCACGAAGTCCCTGAATGCCTGCCCCTGCCAGCGCTCGCTGCCATCGGTGCCGAGGAAAACCACTTCGGGCGTGGTCAGGCCCAGGTAATGCGCCTCGTCGGCTTCCGCAGCCGCCTTGTGGAAGGCGTCCAGCGTCTCACCGACCTCCGTCCGGGGGTCTGCGTGGGCAGTGATAGCGAACAGTTGGCAGCCCGTCAGCAGGGCGAGGGTCAGCAGGTGTTTCATGGGCGAGCTCCGGCAGCGATGCGCGCACTATACCAAGAGGGCGAACTCCCTCAAATCCGTAGGAGCGCGCTACGCGCGCGATCGCCTGCGTAGCAGGCTCCTACAGGGATGGCCCCGTAGGAGCCTGCTACGCAGGCGATCGGGCGTATCACAGCGCCCGACCCCTTGGCCTCAGCGGCCACAGTGCGAGGAGGGTGGGCAGCGCGAAGGCGACGAAGGTCCAGCCGATGATCTGCCTCCCCAGCGCCGCTGTGACTTCCGGGTGCGCGGCCAGCAACAGGGCGGGCAATGCATTGCCCAGCATGCAACCGACGATGCGATTGGTGTTGAAGATACCCATGGCCAGCGCCTGCACGTCGTGCGGCGCGGCGAGCAGCGACATGCGCTGGGAGATCACCTGTGCCGCGGCGACCGCGGCGCCGATGCACAGCATGGCGACGACAAAACTGGCGCGGTTGAGAAAGCCCAGTAACAGGGCGAAGCCCAGTAGCGCCGCCAGCGCGATCAGTACACGTGGCAGGATGTCGCTGCCGCGGTCGATGTGCCTGCCGCACAGCGGACTGGCGATCATCATCGCGAAGGTATAGCTGGAGAGATAGGCGCCGAGTTCCGCCGGTGCCAGCTGCAACGATACTGTCATCCACGCCGGCAGCATGAACATCAGCGCGAAAGTGATCGCCGCCGCGAACAGGGCCAGCAGCGTGCCCATATTGAAATCCAGCGTGTTGATGCGGCGGAACTGCCCGCGCGAGCCCGGCGAGCGCGCCACGGCCCAGAACACCAGCACCGCCGTCGCGAGAAACAACAGTGCCGGTAACAGCAGTGGGTCGCCCTGGATCCACGACTGCAGCAACAGTGCAAAGGGGACGAAGGGTAGCCCGATCAGGCTCAGGCTGGAAAGCTGCACCCGGCTGTCGTGATCGCCCGGCACGAACAGCAGTACCAGTACCAGCGCCAGCGCGCCTATCGGCACGCTGCACCAGAACAGCGCCGGCCAGTCGAAACTGTGGACGATCAGCCCGCCCAGGGGGAAGGCCAGGGCGCTTGCACCCAGCATGGCCGAACTCAGCAGCCCGAGGTAGGTGGCGATCTTCGCCTCGGGCACGATGCGGTGAACCAGCGAGGCCGCGTTTGCCGTCATCACACCGGAGAACACCGCCTGCACCACCCGCCAGACCACCAGCTGCGCGAAGGTTTCCGCGAAACCCGCGGCAATACTGCCCACGCAAAACCCCACGATACCCAGCACGAAAACGCGCTTGCGGCCGAACAGGTCGCCCAGTGCGCCCGCCAGCGGTTGTGCGGCGGCGGTGGCGGCGAGGTAGTACATCACCAGCGCGGACACGTGGGCGTAGGGCAGGTCGAAGGCGTGGGCGAGTTCGGGGTAGGCGGTAACGATGAGGGTGCTGTTGACGGCATTCAGGCAGGCGGCGACGCCCAGCGCACTGAAGGCGAGGAGTATCACCGCGCGGCTGTTGGAGGCTGGGGCTGTTGGCTGGGTATTCACTGCCTTCCCGATATAACAAAATTAAGTTTCATAAATGCGGGGTCGCTGTTACACTGGCGCAGACCTTAGCCGATACAGCCACTGCCTGCACCTGCGATTGCGGCCGGCGGCGCACAAAGGAACACAATAATGAAAATCGGGATCACCTGCGGGGGCATCGGCCCCTACGCCGACGGCGGCTTCCTGCACCGTTCTGCCCAGGCCGCGGAGCGGGCGGGGTTCAGCGCTTACTGGATGCCGGACCACGTGGTGCTGTTCGCCGAGTACCCGGAATCGCGCTATGCCTACGCCAGCGGTTCCGGCCAGGCCAAGCCGGAGCAGGACCCCGACTCGCCGCTGAAATTCGGCGAGGAAAACCCCATTCCGGATTGCCACAATCCCCTGGTCGACCCGATCGCCGGCATGGCCTGGGTGGCCGCGGCGACCAGCACTATCGAAGTCGGCAGCAATGTGCTGATCCTGCCGCAACGCAACCCGGTGGTACTGGCCAAGTCGCTGGCGAGCATCGATAACTGGTCCGGCGGACGCGTGGTACTGGGCGCCGGCATCGGCTGGGCCAAGGAAGAGTACGATGCGGTGGGCGCCGACTGGCAGGGGCGCGGCCGTCGCGCGGATGAATACATCGATGCGATGCGCGCCCTGTGGCGCGAGACCGAGAGCAGCTACGAGGGCGAGACCGTGCGCTTTCGCGACGCCTGCAGCTTCCCCAAGCCGGCCCGCGCCAGCGGCGTGCCCATCCTTATCGGCGGCGAGAGCCCCGCGGCGCTGCGCAGGGTGGCGCGCACCGGCGACGGCTGGCTGCCCTTCAACCTGCCGGTGGAGGAGGCGGCGGACACCATCGCGCGGCTGAAGGCGATGACCCGCGAGCAGGGCAACGACCCGGACGCGCTGCGCATCGTCAAGATCGTCTTCAGCAATGTCTCGATGGACGACCTCAAGCGCTACCGCGACGCCGGTGTCACTGAGTTCAACCTCGCCAGCAACGGCGAACTGCCGCTGGATGCCGACGGTATCGACGCGGTGATGGCGCGCTTTGCCGAGGAACTGGTGCAGCCGCTGGCAGCACTGTAGACCGTTGCCGCTGCGCTGGCCTACCATGGCCGGCGCAGCCGAAGAAATCAGCAAGAATAACCAGAAGGACACGCATGATGAATCTGCTCGAGGGCAAGGTCGCGCTGGTCAGCGGTGCGGGTACCGGCATCGGCCGCGGTATCGCCGAAGCGTTTGCCGCGCAGGGCGCTAAGGTGGTGATCGCGGCGCGCCGGGAAGCTCCGTTGCGCGAGGTCTGCGAGGCCGCCGGCGGCGCGATCAGCCATGTGCTGATGGATCTCGCCAGCCACGCGGACCGCGCGGCCGCGCTGGAAACGGTGAGTGAACGCCACGGCCGCCTGGACATCCTGGTGAACAACGCGGCCTTCCAGTTGTGGAAACCCTTCGTCGAGACAAGCGACGAGGAGATCGACGAACTGTTCTACACCAACGTCGCCTCCACCACGCGCTTCATCAAGCAGGCGCTGCCGTACCTGCAAAAGAGCGGCGGCAATATCGTCAATATCTCCTCCACGGCGGGTCGCTACACCGGCGTGCCTTCGGAGCTGCTCTCGGTGTACAGTGCCTCCAAGGCCGCGCTGAACCAGTTGACCCGTGCGCTCGCGCCGGAGCTCGGCCCGATGGGGATTCGCATCAACGCAGTGGCGCCCGGCGTCACCGTCGGCGAATACGCGATGGAGGCCCTGTCCAGCGTGCCCGGCAGGCTGGAGGCGCTTATCGAGCGCACCTCGCTGGGCCGCGTCGGCGAGCCCGCGGATATTGCAAAGACGGTGCTGTTCCTGGCCAGTGAACAGGCGTCCTGGGTAACGGGGCAGGTGATCGACGCCAGCGGCGGCTGGCAGATCGCTCCCGGCTGATTACACCAACGAATCGCGCGGGAGGCTCCTGCAATGAACGACAAATCCATCCTGGTGACCGGCGCCGCCGGCGGTATCGGCCGCGCGGCCTGCGAGCGACTCGCGCGCGGCGGCTGGCAGGTGCTGGCCGTGGATATCGACGCGGACAAGCTGTCCTGGACCGACGGCGTCGACGGCGTGCTGGGCCATGTGGCCGACACCACGCTGGAAGCGGACAACGCTGCCATGGTCGCGCGGGCCGAGGCGGAATTCGGCGGGCTGGACGCGGCCATCCTCAACGCGGCGGTCACCATGGCCGGTGGCGTGGAGGCGATGTCCTGGGAGCGCTTCGAGCAGGTGATCGGGGTCAACGTGTTCGGCACCACCCTGGGCCTGCGCGCGGTACTGCCGGCGCTGCGCCGCCGCGGCGGCGGCGCCATCGTCGCCACCTCGTCCATGTTCGGGCTCAACGGCGAGGCGGGCAATTGCGGCTACGCCGCGAGCAAGCACGCGGTCATCGGCCTTGTCAGGAGCGTCGCGCGGGATGTGGGCTGGGAGGGCATTCGCATCAATGCGGTCTGCCCGGGCACCACCCGCGCCACCGGCATGACCACCGGCATCGAGCAACAGTTGCCGGAACTCTACGAGGACCTGGCCCGCAAAGTGCCGTTGCAGCGATGGGCGGAGGCGGACGAGATCGCCGCGGTGATGGAGTTCCTGGTCTCGCCTGCATCCTCCTACATCAATGGCGCAGCCATTCCTGTGGATGGCGGCGCGGGCGCTACCGCGGGGCTGCGCCCGCCGGCGGACGGCCCCGAAGACGCCGTGCACTGATCGCGTTACAACAGGTTTTACGAGGAACATTCGATGGCTGATATCGTCGCGCTCAAACACGCCCTGACCCTGCAGCCGCTGCTGGATGCAGCATTCGCCGAAACCGGCGCGAGCGGATTCAACGACGAGAGCTTTGTGCCGAACCTGGAGAAAGCGCTGGAAATACCGGCCCGCGGCGAGCTTTCCGCAAACGGCCTGCAACTGGTACACGCCAACTACCTGCGCTTCCTGGTCAACCGGCTGCGCTGGGAGGCGGACGTGGAACGCCACCCGGAGATTCTCGACGAGGACGTCTCCGACCCGATCATCCTGCTGGGCCTGCCGCGCTCCGGCACCACCATGTTCCAGCGCATCGTCTCCGCCAATCCCGCTTTCCAGGCCACCTACGCCTGGCGGTTGTTCAACCCGGCGCCGTTTCCCGGCGAGCAGCCCGGCGACCCCTCGCCGCGCATCCGCTGGACCGAGCAGATGATGGGCGTGGTGTCCGGCACCAACGAGGATTACAAGATCGTCCACGAATTCACCGCCACCGCGGAGGAGGAATCCAGCTTCGTGCCGCTGGGCAATTTCGACTACGTCATGCAGCACATTCCCACGCCGGATATCACCTACCGGGACTGGGCGCGCAGCGTGGATCGTACCTCGCCGCTGGGCTGGCTCAGGCGCATGCTGCAGTACCTGCAATGGCAGGACGGCGGCCGCCGCGACCGGCCCTGGGTGATTCGCAACCCCGGGCACACGGGTGAGCTGGCCGAGTTGCTGCAAGTGTTCCCCAACGCGACCTTCGCCATGACCCAGCGCGACCTTCGGGTGACCATGGCTTCCAGCATGAAGATGATGTGCGAGATACGCCCCCAGCACTACGACAGTTTCGACCCGCGCGAGGTGGCCGACGACACGGTGGAATACTGGAGTTACGAACTGCACCGCTACCTGCGCCAGCGCGACGAGCTGGCCGGCAGGGTGCGCCTGCTGGAGGTGCCCTACCACCAGTTGATGGCGGACCCGATCGGTGTCGCCCAGGCTATTTACGCGCTGCACGATTTCCCCTGGACCGACACGGCGGAGCAGTCGATGCTGCAGTGGCAGCGCGACAACCCGCGCCACAAACACGGCAAGAACGAGTACTCGCTGGAAGACTACGGCTGGAGCGAGGAGAAAGTCGAGGCCGCCTTCGGCGATGTCGCCGTACAGTGGCGGGGCTACTGAACAGTGCAATAGCAGGGGAGGGAGCGATGGCAAACCGGTTGCAACTGGGCGGGGCCGAGCTGTTCCAGGTGGAAGAGATCCGCTTCAAGATGCCGATGGCGATGTTCGGCATGGACGAGGCCAGCCTGGCCGCCGAGCGCGACTGGCTGTACCCGCTGTACATGGACGACGACGGCCAGTGGGACAACGTGATACAGAACTGGATTACCGTGGTCGACGGCAAGGTGGTGGTGATCGATCCCTGCACCGGCAACGGTCGCGACTTTCCCCATTTCCCGCCGGCCCACCAGCTGAATACGCCTTACATAGAGCGTTTCGAGGCGACGGGCATCCGTCCGGAAGATGTCGATTACGTGTTCTGCACCCACCTGCACATGGATCACTGCGGCTGGAACACACGCCTGCGCGACGGCCGCTATGTTCCCACCTTCCCCAATGCCCGCTACCTGATGGTGCGCCGCGAGTTCGAACGCTGGGATCCCTCGCGCGATGGCCACGTCGCCGTGCCGGCTAACGCGGGCACCTTTGAAAACAGCGTGCTGCCGGTACTGGAGGCTGGGCTGGCACAGCTGGTGCCCGACAGCTTCCGCATGACCGACAGCCTGTTTATCGAGCCTGCCCACGGCCACACCGCGGGGCACTCCCTGCTGCGCCTGTCCAGCGCGGGGCGCGAGGCCTGTTTTACCGGCGATGCGTTCCATCACCCGCTGGAACTGAAATTTCCCGAACTGGATGCGGGTACCTGCGAGGATTTTTCCGCGACGCTGGCGACACGGCAACGCATCCTCGCGCACTGCAGGCGCAACCGCTCGCTGCTGATTCCGGCGCATTTTCCCTGTCCCTTTGGCGGCTACCTGGGGGAGTCGGCGGGGGAGTTCAGCTTCGAGCCCTGCGAGCACCGCAACGGGCATTGACCGGCGCCGCCGATGCACCCACTCAGGCGATAGACGCCAACAGCCCCGCCGCACAATCGCGCAGGACCAACGCCGCCATCGCATCGGCCCGGGTCTGGCCGCGATTCAGGATTGCGATCGGTTTGCCCAGGGCCAGCGCGGTACGGCAAAAACGGAAACCCGAGTAGACCTGCAGCGAACTGCCGATGACCATCAGTGCGTCGGCGCGCTGCAGCGCGGCGGTGCACGAATCCACGCGCGCCCGCGGTACATTGCCGCCGTAGAACACCACGTCGGGCATGAGCGTGCCGCTGCAGGCGGGGCATTCCGGCTCCCTGAAACCGTCCAGGTCGTGCGCTTCCTGCTCGCTGTCCCCGTCCGGGCGAATCTCCGCCGGCACAGGCAGGGGCGTATTGTGCGCCTCCAGCCACTGCTGCAGGGCCTCGCGCTCGGATACCGCGTCGCACTGCAGGCACCGCACCCGGTCGAGGCGGCCGTGCAGGTCGATTACCCTGCGGCTGCCGGCGCGTTGGTGCAGGCGATCCACGTTCTGGGTGATCACCAGTTCCACCTGCCCGCTGGCTTCCATGCGCGCCAGCCCGGTGTGGATGGCGTTGGGCTGCGCGTTGCGCACCGCCGGCCAGCCGGCCATGGAGCGCGACCAGTAGCGGCGGCGGGTGGCCGCGTCGCGCAGGAAATCACCGTGCTGTATCGGCTTGCGGTAGAGCCAGCGGCCCGCGTCGTCGCGGTAGGTGGGAATACCCGAGTCGGCGCTGGCGCCGGCGCCGGTCAGGACCACCAGCTTCGGGTAGCGACCGAGGAATTCGCAGAGTTGCTCGCTGGGTGAGAGGGCGCTGTTCATGGCGAAAGTATACGCGCAGCGACCCGGGATGGATCGACGCCTGTGCTATTTTTATCGGTCAGCACCGTGCGATTTCGCCCTTTGCCACGGCGCGGGCGCCGCGCGTATAGTGTCGTCGATCCAGTGTGGAGGCCCTGTATGCAAATACTGCTCACCGGCGGCACCGGGTTCATCGGCCAGGCCCTGGTGCCGGCCCTGCTGGAGCGGGGTTGCGAGCTTCTGTTGCTGTCGCGCAGCCCGCATCCCGACGCGCCGTCAGTGCGCTACCTGCGCAGCCTCGACGAGATCAGTCCCGACACCTCCCTGGACGCGGTGATCAACCTCGCGGGCGCCTCGCTGGCAGGGCGCCGCTGGAGCGCGGACTACAAGCGGGAAATCGTCGACAGCCGGCTGGAAACCACCCGCGCGCTGCTGGCCCTCGCCGGGCGCCTGGATCATCCTCCGGGGGTGCTGCTCAGCGGCAGTGCGGTGGGCTACTACGGGCACCATGCCGACGAGTTACTGGACGAGGATGCCCATTCCACGCCGGGGTTCGCCCAGGCGCTGTGCGCCAACTGGGAGGACCTCGCCGAAGGTATGGGGGACCTCGGCACCCGCGTGTGCCGGCTGCGCCTGGGTGTGGTGCTGGACCGCGCTGGCGGTGCCTGGCCGCAGATGGCGCGCTCGTTCCAGTTCGGCCTGGGCAGCTGGATCGGTGACGGCCGGCAGTGGCTGAGCTGGATTCACCGGCGGGATGTCGTCGCCGCCGTGCTCTACCTGCTGGACACTCCGGTGTTGACCGGGCCATTCAATCTCACCGCGCCGGCGCCGGTGACCTCCAGGGAGTTCTGCGAAGTCCTGCAACGTCACTACCGCACGGCACTGGCGTTGCCGGTACCGGCGGCCGCGATGCGCCTGCTGGTCGGCGAGATGGCCGGGGAATTACTGCTCAGTGGCCAGCGGGTGATTCCCGCCAGGCTGACTGCCGCGGGCTTCGGCTTCAGCTACCCGACACTCGATGCGGCGGTGGCCGAGATTCGCGCCAAACCCTGAAAAACCTGTACCGCCGGGTTAGACGACGTTGCGCAGGCGAAGCTCGCGCGGGTAGGGATTGAGAAAAACCTGCTGCTCGATATAGGCGTTGGGGTTGTTGGCGAGATGGTGCTGCAGCAGCGTCACCGGCACCACCAGCGGCACCAGACCGGTCCGGTACTCGTCTATCAGCTGCTTCAGCCGCTGGCGCTCGTCTGCGCCGATGCTGCGCTTGAGGTAGCCCGACATGTGGTAAAGCACGTTGCTGTGACTGCGCCGGGTGGCGCGGTGGGTCAACGCCGCCATCAGCTGGGCGATGAATTCCTCGCCCAGCTCCTCCGGGTCGCGCTTGCCGGCATTCGCCAGCAGCGGGCCCAGCGCCTTGTAACTGGGCAGGTGGTGGGCCATTACCAGGTACTTGTAGCGGCTGTAGAAGTCGACCAGCCTGCCCGCGCTCAAACCCTGCGCGCGCAGTTGCTTCCACTCGTGATAGGCGCAGGCGCGGGTGGCGAAGCTTTCGCGCAGGCCGGGATCGTTGAGGCGGCCGTCGTCCTCCAGCGGCAGCAGCGGGTCGGCGGCGGCGAGCGCGGCGGCGAAAACACCCTGGGAATCGTAGGCGACCAGGTTGCCCTTTTCGTTGAAGCGCTTGACCCGGTCGAAGCCGCAGCTGGGGCTGGCCTTCACCAGTATATAGCCGCAGACCTGGGGCGCACTGGCCAGGAACTGCCGGGCGCAGTCGGCGATCGCGTCGGTGTGGTCGCGGCTGTGGGTGTCCACATCGAGCACGCGGATGGCGCCGGGCTCGCCGACCAGGTGAATCGGCGGGCGGGGCACACCGAGGCCGGCGGTCATCTCCGGACAGAACGAGTGCACGTCGAAAATCTCGCACAACTGGCGCACGTACTGGTTGGCCGCCTTGCTCTGGCCGTTATAGCGCACCTCGTTGCCCGCGAGGCAGGCGCCTATGCCCAACAGGGGCTTGGTCTGTATGTGCTGGTCCGACATGCGCCCAAGCTACATCGGCCGCGGCGGGCAGGCAAGCCCCCCCGGGGACAGTCCCGGGTAGAGCGGCTAGAATGGCACTGCGTAATCCAGCGCGCTCGCCGCCTTCCCGGAGTCCATGCATGATTCGTATCGTCCACACTGTACTGCTGTTCAGCCTGGCCCTGCTGGCCGGCTGCTCCACGCTGGTAGCCGAGTACGACCCGCCCAATGTGACGCTGGAGAGCTTCCGCAGCCTGCCCGCGCAGGGCGGCGCGCCGCGCTTCGAGATCAGGCTGCGCATCGCCAACCCGAACAAGGAGGCCCTGGACATCGCCGGTATTGCCTACTCGGTGACGGTGCGGGATCGCGAGCTGATCAGCGGCGTCTCCAACGACGTGCCGCGCATCGCAGGCTATACCGACGAGGTGGTGACCCTGGAGGCTGGCCTGTCCGTATTCCAGATGGTGCGCCTGTTGGCGGATCTCGGCATGGACGCCTCGGATACGCTGGATTACCGCCTGTCTGCCAAGATCGACTTCAACGGCTTTGTCCCCACCCAGCGGGTGGAGGAGACCGGCAGTATCGCGCTGCGCCCGTAGGAGCCTGTTACACAGGCGATTCCCCCTGTAGGAGCCTGCTACGCAGGCGATTGCGATCGAGTAAATTGCATCAAACCTGATCGCGCGCAGAGCGCGCTCCTACCGGGGAATCGCCTGTGTAACAGGCTCCTACGGGGTCAGCTCAGTACCGATTGCGCGAAGATGGCGAGAATGATCGTGGGGCAGACCAGCCGCACATACCAGGGCCAGATCTTCCAGAACAGGCCGTGTTCCGCCTGCGGGTTGCCCCGTTGCAGTTCGCGCAGCAGGGCGTTGCGGTTCAACACCCACCCGGCATAGAGACAGAACAGGATACCCAGTAGCGGCTCGCTGAAGCGGGTGGTGAACGCGATCACCAGCCCGAACAACTGGCCGAAGTCGAGCAGGATGGCGGTGCTGATAGCGGCGATGGCGCCGCCGATCAGCCACACAGCCTTGCGCCGTGGGGCGTCGTATTCCTCGATCGCGTAGGCCACGGGAACCTCCAGCATGGAGATCGAGGAGGTGAGGGCGGCGATGGTCATCAGCAGGAAGAAAATTACGCTGACGATGTCACCGGCCAGCCCCATGCTGTCGAAAAGTCCCGGCAGCACGGTGAATATCAGCGTGTCCTCGGACAACAGCGCACCCCCGGGCCCGAAAATCTCCACACCGTTGTGCAGCGCGACATACATCGCCGGCAGCACGAGGAAGCCCGCCAGTACCGCGATGCTGATATCCACCAGCGTCACCATGCCGCCCACCAGCGGCAGGTTCTCGTTGTCCGGGATGTACGAGCCGTAGATGAGCATGGTGCCGACACCCAGCGACAGCGAGAAGAACGCCGCGCCCAGGGCGGAGATGATCAGGTGCGGTTCCAGCGCGCGGGAAAAGTCCGGCAGCAGGTAGACCTTCAGGCCCTCCATCGCGCCGTCCAGTGTCAGTACGTACAGTGTCAGCGCGATCAGCGTGACCAGCAGCGCGGGCATCAGGCGCTCGGACCAGCGCTCGATCCCCTTGCGCACACCCTCGGAGATGATGCCGATGGTCAGCGCCATGAAGGCGAGCATGAACACCAGGTTGCGGGCGAAGCTGAAGCTGGTGAGCCAGTTTGCCAGTGCGTCCAGGCCCAGCAGGTCCGCTACTGCGGCGATGCCGTAGGCCATCATCCAGCCGGCGACGATGGCGTAGAAACTGAGGATCAGGCTGGCGACGACGAGCCCGGCGATACCGGTGAGCGCGCCTGTGCGCGATACCAGCGGCCGCGTGGAGAGGCTGCGCAATGCGCGCGCGGCGTTGGCGTGGGCGTGGCGGCCGATGATCAGTTCCGCCATCAGCGCGGGGTAGGCGAGGCAGAACGCCAGGCCCAGGTAGACCAGCAGGAACGCGGCGCCGCCGTTGCTGGCGGCCTGGGTGGGGAAGCCCCAGATGTTGCCGAGGCCGACCGCCGAGCCGGCTGCAGCCATTACAAAACCAAAACGGGAGGAAAACTCCCCGCGAGAACCGGCCATGTTTTTCCCCGTGCCCCTGTCTGGCAAAAGTGTAACACGGCGCCTGCCGTGCTCTAGCGTGGAATCACCCCGCGGAGCAGGGGCGATGTTCCCCGGAGTCGCGTTTTACGCCGAAAATCTTGCGCGCCATCTGCGGTACCAGTGAGATGAACTCGAAGGTGGCGTCGAAGGCCGCGGCGATCGGAGAGACAATCACCCTGGGTTTTTTGAACTCGCCCTTGAGCTTCACCGACGAGGGTACCTGCAGGTCGCGCAACTTGGAGCGGGGTGTGATCTCCACGTCCATCTGCTCCTTGCCGAAATCCAGTTTCGCCTTGCCCGTGGCTACCATCTTGGATGTCTCGATATACACGTCATCTGCCTTTGCTACACCGTCCGCGAGCTTGAAGCTGGCCATGGTGCAATCTATGCGCGTGGATTTTTCCAGTGCCGCACCCGAGTAGAACCAGGCCAGCAGGTCGGTGGCCAGCACATCGTAGGCGGCGCCCTCGATCACCGAATCTTCCAGTGCCACCGCCATGCTGCCGTTGAGGTTGGCCAGCAGTTCCTTGCCGGTTGTCCCCCGGGCGGTAAAGCCGCCGTTGATGTTGGCCTCGCCGGTGATGTAAAAATCGATACCAAGGTCCCGGCTCAGGGTGCTCAGCGGCAGCGCCAGCGCTTCGCCGGCGAGGCTGGCGTAGGGCGGCGAGGTATTGAGGTCGATGATGCCGCGGACTTCCGCTTCCGTATTTCCGTACCCCACCGACATCCGGCGCAGGGTGTAGCGCCGGCTCTCGCCGGTCAGTTGCAGGTGAAGGCCTTTGATATTGGTGTTTTTCCCGACGATGTGATCGACATCGATCGTCACATCGGTGGGGTAGGCGGGTGCCTTTTGCAGCAGTTTTTCCAGCCGTTTGCTGAAATCGACTTTCTCCAGGTTGGCGGCGGGGCGGTAGGTGGAACCCGCCTCCGCTTCCGCCTGCAGGCCAATGTCCCGGAGGCGGATATCGGGGCTGCTGATTGCCAGGCGCAGCCCGTTCAGGGACCCTTTTGCATAGCTCAGGTCGCCGCTGGCGGTAAACCGCGTTTGCCCCGCCCGCAGGCGGGCGCTGAGCTGGCTGCTGTTGGCGCTGGTGGCCAGCGAGAGACTGCCCTCGCCCGGCTGGATACGCAGGCCGGTGGCTGCCTCCAGTTGGTCCGCGTCCAGCATGCGGAACCGGGCTTCCAGGGTGGTTTTTGCCGGGTCGGCGAAGTCCGGCAGCGCGCCGGTTGCGGTGGCGCTAACCCCGCTGCCAGCCAATGCGAGTGCGACATCGTCTAGCCTGAATACGGTCCCGTCCTGCACCAGCTTGGCGGTGCCACTGAGCTTGCCGAGCGGGGGGATGTCCTGTCCTGCCAGGACCGAGAAGTCAGCCGTGCTGTCAGCCTCCAGCGCAAGCGATGAACGCAGTTTGTCGAGTAGAGGCTGTTGCAGTGGACGCAGCGCGCCACCGGTAGGCACCGCGGTCAGCCGGATGCCTTCGGCGCTGGCCGTGAACTCGCCGCCGCTGATCGGCAGGTCCTCGCCGGTGCCTTTCAGGTCGATGTGCCCGTCCAGCTTGAAGCCGCCGGGAATCGGCTTGTCCCAGTACTGCCTGAGCAGGATTGAATCCGGGGCCGCCAGCCACAGCTTGAGGTCCGCGCCCTCGACCCGGGCGAGTCCGGCCTTCTTCGCCGGGTCGAAGCCCGCGATGCTGCCGGTCAGTTTGAGCCGGACATCGTCTTCGCGCCCGAGATTGGCGACGATATCCTGCAGGCTGGTCTTGTCCCCGGTGCTGATGAGCGTGCCCTGCGCCTTGAACGGGCCCGGCTCGAAGGGCAGTTTTCCCGTCCAGTGGGAGAGCACCGACAGTTCGGGCCCGGCGATGTCCAGCTGGATGCGATTCTCTGTGGCCTTTTGTATGTTCGGGTCGATCTTGCCACTGACGTGCACCGTCAAACCGCTGTCGCTCTGGCTGCTGAGCTGCAAATTCTCGACGACCGGGTGTGCCAGCGAGCCGGTGATACTGGCGGAGCCGCTCGCCCGGCCCAGCGGGCTGAGGTCGATGTCGACCCAGTCCAGCAGTGTTTCCATGGAGTCGAGTTCGCCGTCCGCCTCCAGTTGCAGGCTCGAAGAGCTGTCGGCGAACCGGTATTCGAGTCTGCCGCTGGCATTCAGCTGGTACTCGGGCGAGTTGTCCAGCCGGAAACTCGCGTCCGACAGCGTGAACCCGTCGGTGTCGCCCTGCATCAGGGCGTGTACCTGCAGGGCGCCCCGCAGTCGCGGTTGCGCCCTGAAACCGCGCATGAAGGACGCCAGTTCGGTGTAGTCGGCATCGAGCGTGAAGCTGTAGTTGAAGTCCTCCCGCCCGCCGCGCAGCTCGCCCTCGACCCGAACCTCGCTGCCCGAGACAGGCGCCTTCGCCGTTGCGGACAGGTCCAGGCCGACGAAGCGCGTGGCGCTTCGCACCGCTGAAAGGCCCAGTTCCAGCCCCAGCGGTTCGCCCGCATATTGTGCCTGGGCGCGCAGGTTGTAGTGGTCGCGGTCGGTCAGGCGGCCGACTACCTTTTGCAGCGGGAAGATAAAGACCTCGTCGGAGGCGTTGACTACGTGTACCTGCTCGATATCCAGCGCCTGTGGCAGCCACCTGGCGTAGCGCAGCCACTGCCGCGGCTGCGGGTCGCTGGTCTCGTCGCGGTCCGAGACATAGACCGTCAGCTCGCGGGCGCGCAGGCTGGAGTGCCTGAGGTTGGCAGCGTACAGGTCGCCGACGGAGATCCGGCCCGACAGGTCCAGGACGGTGAGCAGGGGAGGGCCGTCGCTGCCCTTGGGGTAGAGGTGGATCTCTCTGGCGGATACGATGCCTTCCAGGGGACGCAGTACCGGGTTGCGCAGCACCAGGCGCAGGTCGGTGAAGCGGTCCACGCCCCAGGTGGCCAGCGCCAGCAGGGTTTTTTCCGAGCGCATTGCGAGCAGGGGCGACAGCAGCAGCAGCGCCAATACAAGCAGCAGGACGAGGAGTTTGCGCATCGACCAGGGTCAGTCCGAGGGTAATGAAGCGGAGTGTAGCACGGCGGTTTCCGGTCGGAAGGCTAACCCGCGGCGGTGGGGGATGTGGTATGATTCCGCCGCCTCGGCGGGTACTCCCAGACCCGTTCCCGAGTTTGCCCGGATGGTGAAATTGGTAGACACAGGAGACTTAAAATCTCCCGGCTTAACCGCCGTGCCGGTTCGATTCCGGCTCCGGGCACCAATCCCCTTACTGCTTTTTCCTGCGCAAACGCCAGCCCCCGATACCCGCAAGTGTAAGTGCGGAGACGACCGGGACGACCAGCGGAATCGGTGCCGCAAGCGGCGGCAGCCCGGATGAGGTGAGTCCAGCCGCGAGCGTGGCAGGGGCTTGGAAGAACCACGCGCCCACGTACGGGCTAGACTCGGTCTTCAACGGCGAGCCATTGGTTGCCATGGTGCTGCCGAATTTCCTCGGGTCATTGTGGAGCGGGGATTGGTTGGCTGCTCCCGAGTAAGCGTAAGCCGGATTGGGCTGCGAGTCCCTCAGCAAGCCGGAGACAACCCGGAAGTCGAAGATAGCTGGAGGAGGCATGTCGACTGTCTGGGTTGGCCTGAACCCCGCTGATAGCAGTGCGGGGGTCCAGTACCCGTTTGATTTATAGTAGCCCGATGGTCCGTTGAGCAGTTCCCAGGACGGTACGCCGTATTTCGCAAGGTAGTAGTTGAACATGATGTTCAACGAGTCCACCGACGCCCAGGTCCAGCCCTCCATGTCGAGGCCATGGAGTGTCGAACCAGGCTTGCACACCCCGCCGGCGTCAGCCGGGCACGCAGCGTTGATGTCGACCCATTTGAGATTACTGAATATGTCGACTTGCGCCCAGGTGACCCCATTTACTTCGACCGTCTGGCTGGCCGGTATCGGGCTGGCGGCCGAGGGCAGGGCGTGGATCAGGGAGTACAGTACGAGGAAGGACAGTAGATGACGCATGGGAACACATTCCTTGTGTTGCCTCACCGCTAGTGTCAGCCGGTGGGTGAAAACGGATTTGTCGAAAGATTAAACTATAAACGTGCAGTATTCCACGCGGGGAACCCTGGCCTTGCTCTGCTCAGGCCTGCTCCGGCGACCTCATTCTATTTTTGCCGGACGTAGGTCTCGTGCGTCGCCAGAATCACATGCCTCTCCACCGCATTGACCCGGTGCACGTTCCCTTCCGCATACTCCGCCGATTCGATCATGTCCAGGAAGGCCGCGGGTGTCGGGTACCACACCAGCACCGCATAATCCCAGTCCCCGTCAGCGCAGTCGCCGAATGCGGTGCCGCGCACCTTGCCGGCCCAGACCACCGTGCCGCCGCGCGCCTTGATCAGCGGCATGGTGTTGGCGCTGTAGCGCACGTAGGCGTCCCAGCCGGAGCCGTTGCCGTCGGCAGAGGTCGGTCGGAAGCGCAGGAGATTGAGCATGGTGACGGGGGTTTCGGGGTCGAGATTCGATACTATCTCGCGATGCAGGGCATCTTCGCTTGGCTGCATGGGTCCTCCTGTCAGCCTGCTGTACGGGGGAGTACCGTTTCGATTATAGAAGATAGCGCGGCCCTGCGCGCGATGGATGGCAGGCGCCGGCTTCCTATCGCCGGGCGGGCGCTGCTATGCTTCGCCTTTGCCCGAAACAGCCACATAAGCGAGGATCCCTTGAAGCAGGCCCTGGTCAACATGCTCACCATGCAGCACCGCATGAACACCCGCGTACACCCCGAGTGGGTGGAACAGCAATTCGCCTGGTACCGGGCGGCCTGGATCGAGTGCGGCGAGCTCATCGACCACTACGGCTTCAAGTGGTGGAAGAAGCAGGAGCCGGATATGGAGCAGGTGCGACTGGAGGTCATCGACATCTGGCACTTTGGCCTCTCCGCACTGTTCGTCGAGGATAAATCCATCGAGCAGATCGCCGAAGAGATCGCCGCGGAACTGGCGGCGCACCAGCCCTCGGGGCTGGACGTGCGCGAGGCCACCGAGGCGCTGGCGCTGCATTGCCTGCAGCACAAGGGCTTTTCTCCCTCGCTGTTCCGCGACCTGATGATCGCCTCCGAGCTCGATTTCGACGCGCTGTACCGCGCCTATGTGGGCAAGAACGTGCTCAACTTCTTCCGCCAGGACCACGGCTACAAGGAGGGTACCTACGTGAAGAACTGGGACGGACGCGAAGACAACGAGCACCTGGTGGAACTGCAGTCGGAGCTGGACGCCAGCGCGCCCGGTTTCGCCGACGACGTGTACGCGGCGCTGGAACAGCGCTACCGCCAGTGCGTGTCCGCCTGATCACTTCCCGCTGACACACGGATCCGCCGCGATGAGCGAAGAGGAAGTCTCGGGAAAGCTGTCCACCACGGCGCTGGCGCGCAAGCTGGATATTCCCGTGCAGCAACTCTTCGCCACGCTGCGCGACTACGGCTGGATTCGCCGCTCCGGCGATACCTGGGTGCTGCTGCCCAAGGGCGAATTCGAGGGCGGCTCCTACCAGAACAGCCGGCGTTTCGGCCGCTATATCGTCTGGCCGCAGACCCTGGACCACCACCCGCTGCTGGCGGCCATCGAGTCCAACCAGCGCATTACCGCCGCGGCCATGCGCCGCTACTACCCGCAGTTGCAGACGCGGCAGATCAACCGGGCGCTGGCGGAGATCGGCTTGCAGCACCACAGCATCCTCGGCTGGGAGCTGACCCAGCTCGGGCGATCCATGGGTGGTCAGCAGGCCGAGAGCGAGGCTTCCGGCTCCTTCTACGTGACCTGGCCCCACGAGATCATCGACAACCCGGTGGTGCACCGGGAACTCAGCCGCCAGTCGGACCAGATTCCCACGCTGGAAGAGGTGGGGGATGACAGCGAGCGCGACCTGTTTGCCGCTGCCCCGCAGCCGACCGAGTGCCAGGGTATCGACGGGCACGTGCTGAAGACACCGCTGCAGATGCGCGTGTGCAACTGGCTCTACCTCGCGCAACTGGCCCACGCCTACCGCCGAGCGCTGCCGGTGGAGGAGGCGGTTTTCGCCGACTTCTACCTGCCGGCGGGCAATGTGTATATCGATTGCTGGGACGAGAATATCGCCGCCGGGGAGATACGCGAGCGGCTGAAGAAGCGTGACCTCTACGAGTCGATGGGCCTGAAGGCACTCGAGGTCAATGCGGACGACGCGGACCGGCTGGACGAGGTGCTGGGCCGCGGGCTGCTCGCGTTCGGTATCCGCTGCTGATTGTCCGGGGATCGCCCGCCGGCAATCAGCGCCGGCGCAGGAAGACCCCGCACTCCATGTGATCCGTGTAGGGAAACTGGTCGAACAGGGCGAAGCGCTCTACGTCATGTGTTTGCGTCAGGCTCGCCAGGTTGTCCGCCAGGGTGTGCGGATTGCAGGAGATGTAGAGGATGCGCTCGAACCCCGCCACCATCTTCACCGTCTCGCCATCCAGCCCCGCCCGCGGCGGATCGACGAAGACCGTGCGCAGGTCGTAGTCCGGCAGCGGTTTCGGCAGGCTGGCGAGGCGGCGGAACTCGCGCACGCCCTGCATGGCCTGGGTGACTTCCTCTGCGGACAGCCGGATCACCTGCACGTTTTCCACCGCGTTTTCCGCGATGTTTTCCTGCGCTGCCCGCACTGACACCTTGGCCAGCTCGGTGGCGATCACCTGGCCGAAGCGCGTCGACAGCGGCAGGGTGAAATTGCCGTTGCCGCAGTAGAGTTCCAGCAGGTCGCCATCCAGCGCTGCCGCACATTCCGCTGCCCAGTGGATCATCGCGATATTCACCTGCGCGTTCGGTTGGGTGAAGGACTGCTCGTACTGGCGGTAGCGCCATTCGCGGCCGTCGATGGGCAGCGCCTCCTGCACCCAGTCGCGGCCCAGCACCAGCTTCTGCTTGCGGCTGCGGCCGATCAGTGACAGGCCCGGCAGCCCGCTTGCGAGCTCCGCCCGCAGCGCCTCGGCGGCAGCTTCCCAGGCGGCATCCAGCTTGCGGTGATAGACCATCGTCACCAGCGTATCGCCGGCGAGCGTCGACAGGTACTCCACCTGGAACAGCTTGCGCCGCAGCTCCGGGCTGGCCATTACGCGGCCGCGCAGGCGCGGCATCAGTGCGCGAATGCTGTCGCAGGCAATGGGGAAGTCGGTTATGGGTACCGGTGTCTTGCGATCCTCGGGGCGGTACATGACGTAATCGAGCGCATCGCCCTCGTGCCAGACGCGAAACTCCGCGCGCATGCGGAAGCCCGTCGTCGGTGAGGAAAATACCTCGGGCTCGACGGTGACGTGCGGGGAGAGCAGTGCGCGGGTGACGTCGATCTTCTCCCGGAGCAGTGCGTCGTACTGTTCCGGCTGTACACGTGAGAGGGGCATCAGTTGAGTCCGTCGCGATTGCGGGCAGCCCACAGTTCGCTGGCGCGCAGCCGGCAGTCATCCAGTGAGAGATCGGCGTGCATGCAGAACAGGGCGACGGCGGCGGTGGCGAGCACCGCGTCGCGGCCGTATCCGTCTTCCGATTCGCCGCGCCACAGCGCACGCAGCGGTTCGACCGCAGGTTGCTCCACATCCGCCACCCGGCCGTCGAGGCTGCGGGGCAGGGTGAGCTCGTGCATTTCACCGGCGCGCAGGACCTGCAGCCGCGTATCCGCCTGTGGCTTGATCTCCACCTCGCCGCTGTCGCCCTTGAAAACAAGCGAGTTCTGCTGCCCGAGCAAATGGTCCGCGTCCTGGTGCAGGCTGCCATAGGCGGGATGGAAGATGCTCTGGATGCTGGCCGGCGCCGCCAGCGGGTTGAGCATGCGGGTGAGGGTATTCACCGGCGAGCGCAGGCCCAGCAGCGGGCGCAGCTGGACCAGCTCGTGCAGCGGCAGGCAGAAGGCGCGCAGCGGCAGGTAGCTGAGGTTCTCGCGGTCCAGTTGTTCGGCTGCCATCGCCCAGTCGACCGCCACCGGCATGCCCAGCTGGCGCATGGCGTCCTCGGTGTAGAGCCGGCCGGCGGTGTGGCCGTCGCAGCCGTGTACCAGTACGCGGTAGCCCGCGTCCGCCAGCAGCCGCAGGCTTAGCAAATACCAGGGGTGCTGGTGTTTCTTGCCGGCGTAGCTGCTCCAGTCCAGGTCGACCTGCAGGCCGGCCGCGGGCTGCGCCATGTGTGCGCGGCAGGCGTCGACGAAGCCGGCCAGCTCCTCGCCGGTTTCCTCTTTTACCCGCAGCAGCATGAGGAATGCGCCCAGTTGCAGCGGCTCGACCTCGCCCCGCAGGATCATACCGAAGGCGCTGGCGGCTTCCTCGCGCGACAGCGAGCGGCTGCCGGTCTTGCCCTTGCCGAGGATTCTCACGAAGGGGGCGAACGCGTGCTCGGTCGCGGGGATCTGGAATGACAGTGGTTTGGTCACGCTCGTACTACAGGCAGTTGTCGGGTTTGGGCAGGCCGGCGATCTTGCTGCCGAGCTTGGCCGGGGAACCGGGGAACAGGCCGAGCAGGTAGATGCTCTTGCCTTTGTCCGGGCCCAGTTGTTGTGCGCAGTATTTTACCAGAGGCCGCATCGCTGGCGAGCTGTCAAAACGGGCATAGTACTCGCGCAGCAGGTGAATCACTTCCCAGTGCGCATCGCTGAGCGCGATTCCCTCGCTGGCGGCGATCTGCTCGGCGACCTCCGGGCTCCAGTCCGCCAGGTCGCGCAGGAAACCCTCCCGGTCGAACGCCTCGGCGGGGAGCATGCCGTCAGTACCATGCCAACTGGCGAGGGTGGGTTTCGCTCAGCGCCACGAAGCCGTCCATGTCGATGAGTATCGAGTCGGCCAGGCGCTGTAGCAGCCCCGCGGCCCGCGCGTCGATTTCCAGTACCCGCAGGCGGGCGGGGCAAGCCAGCAGCGCCTGTTCCGCCTCGCTGCCGGGTAGTGCGGCGTAGACACCGTCGCCCAGCAGCAGGATGGTGTCCGCGGCGCCGGCCGTGGCCAGGCAGTCCCTGAAGGCGGTACTCCCCGGGCTGGCATTGAGTGTGTGCAGGATCATCGCGCGGTATCGGGCCTCAGCAACTGAACAGGTGATCGTAGCCCGCCAGCAGGGTGTTCATGGCGGCGGGCTCCACCAGCCTGGCCTGCAATACCAGGTCCGCGGTTGTCAGGCCGAAGCTGCGCAACGCGGCGGCGTCCACCAGTACGGATTCGATGTCGTACAGCGGCAGCGAGGCCAGCATCTTGCCCAGGTTCTTGCTGCCGATGGCCTCGGCGGACTGGCCGTCCAGCAGTTGCAGGACGCCGTCGCCGAGAAACAGCAGGTCGCAGTCCTGCTCGAAGGCACCCATGGCCAGCGAAAGGTCCACGGCGGCGCGCGCCAGGGAACTGCCGTAGGGCGAGCGCCGGAGGATCACCAGTTGCCTGCGCTTCGGGTTCTGCATGCCCTCAGCCTCCGAAGGTGACCAGCCGGTCGGCGCTGGCGGTGGCGTCGATCAATTGGCCGAGGCCGGAGACGACGAATGTGGGGTGCACGGTTGCCGGGCCCTTTTCATAGCGGTTCGCCTCGGTTTCGTCCAGCACGCCGCGCTTCAACGCGGAGGAGATGCACAGCACCAGTTCCACACCGTGCTCTTCCGCCAGCTTCGCCCAGGTCTCCAGCGGGTCGGTTTCATCCTGTGGGAATACCGCCGAGGCGTTGCCGCAGGTAGTGCCTTCGTCGAGGAAGAACACCCGGTTGACCTGGTGGCCGCGGGCGAGGGCGGCGCTGGCAAAACCGGCGGCAGTGCGCGCGCCGTGGCCACCCGCCGGGCCGGACAACACCAGCAGGGTGTAGATCACGCGCGGGCCTCAGAAACAAAAAACCCCGGCGGAAACCGGGGTTCGCGTGGCGCTGGCAGTCGCTCAGTCATCGCCACCCAGGGCGGTGAGCAGGCTGAGCAGGTGAATGAACAGGTTGTAGATGCTCAGGTACAGTCCCACCGTGGCGCGGATGTAGTTGGTCTCGCCGCCGTGGATGATCCGGCTGGTGTCGAACAGGATCAGGCCGGACATGATCAGCACGACCGCGGCGGAAATCGCCAGCGACAGCGCCGGGATGTGCAGGAAGATGTTGGCGATGATTGCCACCAGTACGACGATCAGGCCGACCATCAGGAAGCCACCCATGTAGGAGAAATCCTTGCGGGTGGTCAGCGCGTAGGCGGACAGGCCGAAGAACACGATGGCGGTGCCGCCGAGGGCCTGCATCACCAGCGCAGGGCCGCCGGGCATCGACAGGTAGGCGTGAAGCATGGGGCCGAGGGCCGCGCCCATCACACCGGTGAAGGCGAAAATAGCAGGCAGGCCCTTGCTGGTGTCGGCCATCTTCTGCACGACGAACAGCAGGCCTAAGCCGATGAGGCTGAGAACCAGGCCGGCGACGGGGGGTAGGCCGACAGCCATGGAGATGCCGGCACACAGCGCGCTGAATGCCAGGGTCATGCCGAGTAACAGGTAGGTGTTCTTCAGAACCTTGTTGGTGGACAGGACACTGTCCACGCCGGTGCTGTAGCCGTTGTACAAACTGTTTTGCTGCATTGACTTCTCCGTCAGGGGTTGCGCGGTATCGCGTTTCGCAGTACGGGTGATAATAAGGTCATGGGGCGTAAATTTAAAGCTTGTGACCGTCATCGTTTACCGGTAGGGCTGCCCGCCTGTCGTCAGCGCCCCGGCGCTCAAGATATTCCAAATTAGAATTATACATTATAAATATATTTCATTATGTTATTTTGCTGTTTTGCCGGATAGTGGACCTGCGCCGATCAAGAGCGCGAAAAACAGCCGGGGAAGAAGCATCGCTGCTGAGGCCTGGGGGGTGATGGAAAAGGGGGGTCCGGAAGGACCCCCTTTTTTCTTGGCGCCCGGAAGCCAGCCTTCAATCAACGGCCGCGCTCAAACATATATCCGACCGCATCGCGATCATGTACCTTGGCACCTTCGTTGGGACGGCCCCGTGCCGTCCGCAAGGCAAGGTCGCCTGTATCCGCGAGTTCGAGCGGTACGGCAGGCTGGCCGAGATATAACAGGGAAGCGCCAATGCCGTCCGAACACTACCGCGAAATTACCGACAGCTTACTGGAACTGGTCAGGGACAATGTTGACCTCGGTGTCAGCATGGGCCTGCCCGACCACCTGGGCCGCCTGGGTGACCCGTCGATGGAGGCAAGGGAGAAGGAACTCGCCCGGGTCCGCGAGCTTATCGCGCAGATCGACGAAAGCCGGGGAGAGGGCTTTTACGAAAATCTGGACCTGGCCCTGACCCGGCTCTATCTCGAGCAGTGGGAGTTTTTCGACACCCTGGAGCTCAACGGCCAACCCCTGCGCCGCCAGAAACCCGCCGGGGTCGACGGCGCCAGCGAGGGTATCTTCCAGCTTTTCGTCAACGACGAACGCGATGCCGATGCGCGCCTCACCGATATCCTGTCGCGCCTGCGCATGGTGCCGGAATACCTGGAGCGGGAACTGGCGGTGCTCACCACGCCGGTGCGCCGCTGGCGCGACGTGGAACTGGACCAGGCGGCCGAGATTCCAGAGCTGTTCGAGACCGTGCTGAACTGGGCGAGGGAGAGCGGGTTTGCCGCCAGCGACGAACTCGCAGAGGCGATCGACACGGCGGTTGCCGCCCTGAAGGACTACAGCGAGCGCCTCGCGCAACTGCCGACCACCGATGAGCTGAGCATCGGCCGCGAGCAGATGGAGGCCCTGCTGGAAATGAAGCGCCTGGGCAAGACGCCCGAGGAGCTGCGCCAGATGGCGGCGGATTTCATGGCCGACATCCAGTCCACCCTGGCGGAGCTCCGTGAACGACTGATCGCCAAGTATGCACTGGACCCGGACACCAGCCTGGAGCAATTGCACGAGTTCCTGTGCGAGCGCTACGCGGTGCAACTGGAGGGCGGCAGGCTGGCCTCCGTGCTCGACCACTACAACCGCGAGAAGGAAAAAATCTTCCAGTGGAACAGCGAGCGCAAGCTGTTTCCCGTGCCGGAAGCGCAGGACATGGTGATCATGCAGACGCCGGGCTTTCTCGAACCGGTGATCCCCGCCGGCGCCATGTGGCCGCCGCTGCCGCTGCGCGAGGGCGTGCGCAAGAGCATGGTGCACCTCACGCTGAAGGAAGACGAACTGGCGGAACACACCCACCTGGGCATTCCGATCATGATGGTCCACGAGGGCATCCCGGGCCACCACCTGCAATTCGCCAGCGCCTCGCTGCAGGACAGCCTGATCCGCCGCCTGTTCAACGCCAACGAGCACGCCGAGGGCTGGACCACCATGCTGGAGGACTACATGCTCGACAACGGCTACGTGGACGACGCACTGATCGACGAGGTGCGGTTCATCACCAAGCGCGACATCTCGCGGCTGGTGGCGCGGGTGGGGATCGACCTGTATTTCATGAGCGGCGACACCGGCTTCCTCGACGTGGGCCTGGACCTGGAGTTCGATTCGGCGGACAAATTTGAAAATGCCGCGAAGTTGTTGAAGGAGGCCACGGGTTTTACCGATGGTCGCGTGCAGTCGGAGTTGAACTGGTATTCAAAGGAGCACGGCTACCCGCTGAGCTACCTCACCGGCAACCGGCTGGTCTGGGAATTGAAGCAGGACATCATCGATGCCGGGCGCAGCGGCCTCGAAGGCGAGGACCTCGACCGGGAGTTCCACCGCATCTACCTGCAGTCGGGGTGCATGCCGGTGACGGTGTTGCGCGAGGTGTATCGGCACGAGGGGATGTTGTAGCGCTTTCTTCAGGTTCCCGGCAGGGTTGGCGGATCGCGCTATCTGCGAAATAAAAAAGGGGTGTCTGTAAGGACACCCCTTTTTTGTATGGCGGTGGGCCAGGGATTCGAACCCCAGGAGGCTCTCGCCTCAACGGTTTTCAAGACCGCCGCTTTCGACCGCTCAGCCAGCCCACCGGAAACTTTTTCTGCTCGTTTTTACGCCTGTTGGCGCGGAGCAGGCGGCATTATACCTGTAACAAAAACCGTGACAAGGCATGCCGCCTTTATCCGCGCGATTAAGCACCTGTAGGAGCGCACTGCGTGCGCGATCGCCCGCGTAGCGGGCTCCTACAGGGCCGGCCCTTACGAGTAGGATGCCTCCGCCATGGGGGCGGCTTCGGGCAGCGGGCCGCGCGGGTCGTTGGCTGCGCGCGGCGCGACGCGACCGCTGCTCGCGGCCGGCGGAGCCACGAACTCGCCGAACAGTTGCGGGTGAGTCGTTGCGATCTCCACGCTCCCGACGGGCTTCGGCTGAACGCGCGGATCGTTGATCGCACGGCCATCGGCGGTAACACCGGCGGGTGCAGCAACGGGCTCCTCGGCGGCAGTCACCGGCGCAGGTGCCTGCACGGGTTCGGGCTCCGCTGCGGGTGCTTCCGCTACCGGCGCCTCGGCGGGCTCCGGTTCGGCGAACAGGGAAGGCTGTGCCTCGGTCGCGGGGACCGGCGCTTCCTCGATCGCGGACGGGCCGGACTGTACCTGTTCCGCCTGCTCCAGGGCTTCAGCGGGGCTCTCGGCAGCGGCAAGGCTCGCGGCCACTTGCGGCTGCCCTGCCTGGGGCTCTGCGACTGCCGCGGTGTCCTCGGCAGCTACGGGCTCGCTGGCCGGGACGGCCTCCGCAGCGACCGCTGCCGGGGACTCCTCCTGCTCCGCAACCTGGTTGTCGTTGGCCGCCGCATCCTGCTCGGCATTCTCCGGACGACGACCGCGACTGCGGCGACGGCGTGAAGGCTGCTCGCGCTTCATGTCGGAGGGGCGCTTGCGCGGCTGGTTCTCGCGGTTGTCCTGGGCTTCATCGGTCGCCTGCTCGGCTGCGACTTCTTCGACCGGTTGCAACTGCTCGTTGGCTGCGTCGGCGGTGACTTCCTGCTTGCGACGCTGGCCGCCGCGACGACGGCGCTTGCCCTCGCCGGACTTGCGCTGCTCGCCGCTGCGCTCACGCTGCTGTTCCGGTGCGTCATCGCGTTCCTGGCGGGATTGCTGGCTGCGCTTCTCGTCACGCTTCTCATCGCGCTTCTGGTCGCGCTGGTCGTCACGGCGGTCATCGCGCTTCTCGCCGCGCGGCTTGCGCCGGCGCTGACCTTCGCCGTCGCGGCGGCCGTCACCCTCGCGGCGCTTGTCGCCGGAACCGCGCTCCTTGCGCTGCTGCGGCCGGGACTGGGACTTGCCGGATTGCTTCTGCTCGACAGGAGCTTCTTCCTGCGGGGCTTCGCCTGCCAGTGCAGACCACAGCCGTGCCAGCAGGCCGGGCTTGGGTGCGGGCGGCTGCGGCGCGCGCTCGCGGCGCTGGCGCGGCTGCTCGGCGCGGGCTTCGGTGCGCTCCGGGCGCGGCGCGGCTTCCGGCGCCGGTCCCTGCGGCGTCACGCCCTGGACCACGGCCTGGGGCTGGACGATGCTCTGGTGGGTATCGGTGATGGCCTCCACTTCGGGTTCGGCAATCTCCACCTTGTAGCTGACCTCCTGGCCGCCCTCGACTTCGTCGTCGCGCAGGCGCTGCACATCGAAGTGGGGGGTTTCCAGGTTCGGGTTGGGGATGACCAGCACCCGGACCCTGGTCTCGCGCTCGATATCGCTGAGGGCGACACGCTTTTCGTTCAGCAGGTAGGCAGCCACGTCCACGGGGACGATGGCGCGTACCTCGGCGCTGCGCTCCTTGATCGCCTCTTCTTCGAGCAGGCGCAGGATGGACAGTGCCAGCGACTTGGTGTCGCGGATGGTGCCCTGGCCGGTACAGCGCGGGCAGACAATGTTGCTGGTCTCGCCCAGCGACGGGCGCAGGCGCTGGCGCGACATCTCCAGCAGGCCGAAGCGGGAGATGCGGCCGACCTGTACGCGCGCACGGTCGATGCTCAGGGCTTCGCGCACGCGGTTCTCGACGGCGCGCTGGTTGCGCGCGGCGAGCATGTCGATGAAGTCGATGACCACCAGGCCGCCCATGTCGCGCAGGCGCAGCTGGCGGGCGATCTCGTCCGCGGCCTCGAGGTTGGTCTGCAGTGCGGTTTCCTCGATGTCGCTGCCCTTGGTGGCGCGGGAGGAGTTGATGTCGATGGAGACCAGTGCCTCGGTCGGGTCGATGACGATGGAACCGCCGGAGGGCAGGCGCACTTCGCGCTGGAAGGCGGTCTCGATCTGGCTTTCGATCTGGAAGCGGTTGAACAGCGGGATGCTGTCTTCGTACAGCTTCAGGCGGTTCTTGTATTGCGGCATGACCATGGAGACGAAGTCCTGGGCCTGGCGGAAGGCCTCGGGATGGTCGATCACCACCTGGTCGATATCGTCGCGCAGGTAGTCGCGCACGGCGCGGATGATGACGTTGCTCTCCTGGAACAACAGGGTGGGGGCTTTCACATCCTCGCTGGCGGTGCTGATCTTGTCCCACAGCTGCAGCAGGTAGTTGAGGTCCCACTGCAGTTCCTCGGCGGAGCGGCCGACCCCGGCGGTGCGGATGATCACGCCCATGCCGTTGGGGATCTCCAGTGCGGAGAGCGCCTCGCGCAGCTCGGAGCGGTCGTCGCCCTCGATGCGACGGGAGATGCCGCCGGCGCGCGGGTTGTTGGGCATCAGCACCATGTAGCGGCCGGCCAGGGAGATGAACGTGGTCAGGGCAGCGCCCTTGTTGCCGCGCTCTTCCTTGTCGACCTGGACGATGACTTCGGTGCCTTCCTTGACCAGCTCCTTGATCTTGCCGCGGCCTTCGCCGTCGCCCTTGCCCTTGAAGTACTCGCGGGAGATTTCCTTCAGCGGCAGGAAGCCGTGGCGATCGGCGCCGAAGTCGACGAATGCGGCTTCGAGGCTGGGCTCGACCCGGGTGATCTTGCCTTTGTAGACGTTGGATTTTTTCTGGATTCGGGTGCGGTTCTCGATATCGAGATCGTAGAGACGCTGGCCGTCGACCAGCGCGACACGCAACTCTTCGGGTTGAGTTGCGTTGATGAGCATTTTCTTCATAGGTTTGCCATTAGCCTTTGCTACAGCAGGCCTGGCGGGGCAGGAATCAGTTTATGCGGGGCCGTTACGGGCCTTCGGGAGTAGTGGTGGGGGCTGGCAGAGCATAGTGATTGTTGGCTACTGCCTGTGCCTGGCCGGTACCTGTGGGTACGCGGTTGGTGCCGTTTCTCCCGGCATCCAGGTGCACTCTTTGTCGCTTCGGCATCGCCTTCCGGGCGGCGCTTTCAGTCAGGGGGAATGGTAGTCACTCCGCCTTTTTGGTAGTGTCGCTGCACCTGGGTTGCACGGCACTACAGATGTCACTATCTGATTCGGTGTCCCGGCAGTCGCTGCTGCTCGGTTCGATATAACGTCGATTCTGCGTGGTTGCGACGGGTTTTATTTCCGTGGGCAGTGCCTCGCCTCGACTCCTGTGTGTGCGGTTTTTGCCGGCGGTACCTTGCGATTTCTTCAGCAGGCCCAATCTTCGCCGGCGGATGCCGTAGTGGCACCGGCCCGGAGTAACTGCACGGGCGGTGCGACCACACCCGGCGGATGTTACCAGCATATTAAGGAAAATTAAACGATTTCCGTAGCTTATGTCAGACACTGAAAGCGCGAGGCCAGGGGTCCGTCACCTCGAGGTCGACGAGGGCTCCGAAGGCCAGCGCCTGGACAATTTTCTCACCCGGGAACTCAAGGGTGTCCCCCGAACGCGGCTCTACAAAGCGCTGCGCAAGGGTGAGATACGTGTCAACAAGGGGCGGGTGAAGGCGGATTACCGGCTTGCGGTTGGTGATCTGGTGCGCATACCGCCGCTGCGTGTGCCGGCGCCCAGCGAGGCCGCGCCGGTGCCGCGCTTCTGGTCCGAGCGCATCGCCGAGCGCATCGTCTACGAGGACGACGCCCTGCTGGTGGTGAACAAGCCGTCCGGCCTCGCGGTGCACGGCGGCAGCGGCCTCAACTACGGGCTGATCGAGAGCCTGCGCCAGATGCGCCCGGGCGACCGCTACCTGGAACTGGTGCACCGCCTGGACCGGGATACCTCGGGGTTGATCATGATCGCCCGCAAGCCCGCCATCCTGCGCGAACTACACCGCCTGCTGCGCGGCGACGGCGTCGACAAGCGCTACCTCGCCCTGGTGGCGGGAAAGTGGCCGCGCAGTCTCTCGCGGGTGGAGGCGCCGCTGCAGAAGAATGTACTGCAGTCCGGGGAGCGCATGGTGCGGGTCGACCGCGAGGGCAAGCCCTCGGCCACCGAATTCACCGTGGTGGAGCGCTTTTCCGATGCGACTTTGGTGGAGGCGAAACCGGTGACCGGCCGCACCCACCAGATCCGGGTGCACGCGCTGCACGCCGGCCACCCGCTGCTCGGTGACGACAAGTACGGCAGCGAGCGCGGGGCACAGCTTTGCGCCCAGATCGGCCTGAAACGGCTGTTCCTGCACGCCAGCCGGCTGCGCTGCAAACTGCCCGGGATCGGCGCGGTAGACTGGCAGGCGCCCCTCGACGATGATCTTGAGTCTGCATTAACTAAACTCCGTAAGTAGATGTAATTAATGATTATATTTGATTGGGATGGGACGCTTTGCGACTCGGTGGCGCAGATTGTCGGCAGCGTGCAGTCGGCGGCCCGGGAACTCGGCCTGGAGGTGCCCAGCGATGAGGCTGCCAGCAATATCATCGGCCTCAGCCTGCCGCAGGCGATGCGCGTTCTGTACCCCGAAGCGCCGGATACGCTGCAGGTCGAGATGGCCCAGCTTTACTCGCGCCATTACGTCGCCAGCGAGGACGGGCCGCCGCGGCTGTATCCCGGTGCCCTGGAGACACTGCAGGCAATCAAGGACCGCGGCCTGGAAATCGCCGTCGCCACCGGCAAGAGCCGCCGCGGGCTGAACCGCGTGCTGGGTGTGCTGGGGCTGGAAACCTTCTTCCATGCCAGCCGCTGCGCCGACGAGACCTGCTCCAAGCCGGACCCGCTTATGCTGGTGGAACTGATGACGGAGCGGGGCGTGCATCCGGCCGAGGTCGTCATGGTGGGAGACTCCGAGTACGACCTGGAGATGGCCGCCAGGGCCGGGGTCGCCTCAGTGGGCGTCAGTTATGGCGTGCATGCGCCGGCGCGGCTGTCGAACCACGCGCCGGTGGCGATCATCGATGCCCTGCCGGAGTTGCTGGACCTGCCCGCACTGTCGCGCTGATCAATCGCCGGCCTGCACGCCGGTAAGCAGCGGGAATCCGGCGTGGCGCAGCAGGCGGCAGGTGGCAATCAGCGGCAGCCCCTCCAGCGCAGTGGGATCGTCGCTGTCGATGCGCTCGAACAGGGCGATACCCAGGCCCTCGCACTTGAAGCTGCCGGCGCAATCGTAGGGCTGCTCCGCCCCGAGGTAAGCTTCGACCTCCCCGGCGGACAGCTGGCGAAAGCGCACCTGGGTAACCACCACCTCGACGAGAGGCTCCGCCAGGCCTGGCCCCGCCATCGCCACTGCGGTGTAGAACTCCACCTCGCGGCCTGAACTGGCCAGTAATTGTCCGCTGGCGCTGGCGTGATCGCCGGGCTTGCCGATGCAGGCGCCGTCCAGGCTGGCGACCTGGTCGCTGCCCAGCGCCCAGGCCCCGGGCTCCTGTGCCGCAATGGCCGCGGCCTTTGCCCGGGCCAGGCGCGCCGCCAGCGCCGCCGGCGCCTCGCCGGGCAGTGCGGTTTCGTCGACGCCGGGATCGCGACATTCGAAGGGCAGGAGCAGCCGCTCGAGCAGGGATTTTCGGTAGCGCGAAGTGGAGGCGAGCAGCAGTTTCATCAGGCCCTCTGGGGGAGTGTGAATAATTCGGAGAACTGCTTGTATTCTATAGAATTTTTTTTGACAACGGGGGGGCGCCTCACTATGATGCGCGCCTATGTTGAGCGACCCCCTCCCGAATGCGCTGGACGCCCGCAAGGCGGCCTCGCGGGGCGTTACCGTCAGCGGCTCGTTACAACCCCGGGATTTACCGCGATTCCAGGCACTTTTGGCCTCGGATGAAGGGGTAATCCAGGCGGAAATGGACTTCAGTCGCGACGAGGAACACCGGCCGGTGGCGCGGCTCGAGGTGTCTGCGCAGGTCAGCGTGACCTGCCAGCGCTGCCTCCAGCCCATGCCGCTGGCGCTCGCCGGTGATACGACTTTGGGAATTGTCTGGAACGATGAGCAGGCCAGGCACCTCCCGCGCGATCTGGATCCCCTGATCGTGCCGGAGGAGGGGTGTAACCTGTGGGCTGTAGTCGAGGAAGAACTGATCCTCCTGATGCCGCCCTACAGCTATCACGAAACAGAGAATTGTAAACAGATTCTGTCGGAATACGTGACGGAACCCGAGGCGGCAGCGGCGGAAGAAAAGCCCAACCCCTTCGCGGTACTGGCCCGCCTGAAGACGGACGACGAGCCCAGGAGCTAATCATGGCAGTTCAGCAAAACAGGAAAACCCGTTCACGGCGCGGCATGCGTCGTTCACACGACGGCCTCGACCGTTCCACTCTCTCCGTGGACCAGACTTCCGGTGAAACCCACCGTCGTCACCACGTGAGCGCGGACGGTTTCTACCGCGGCAAGAAAGTCGTCGATACCGGCGCTGACGACTGATACCTGTCGCCGCAGCGGAATCGCTTCCGTCGCGGCCACCGATATTGTCCCCGGCGAAGCCTGAACCAGGGGGTGTCCGCCCCCGTTCTCCCCGGTGCCACACTCCGTGGCACCGCGCACCTTCGGCTCCGACTATCCCGATTCCTGCAGGCCCCCGATGCCGGGGCCGGCACCCGTACGCCCCAATCTGCTTGGCGGCGGCGTATTTCCGCGCTTAGAATTTCTCCCATGACAGGATATTTGCATGTCAGCTAACAAGACCGCTTTTGTATTTCCCGGCCAGGGTTCGCAGAAAACCGGCATGCTGGCGGAGGCCTACGGCGCTTTCCCGGCAGTCCGCGACACCTTCCAGGAGGCCGCGCAGGCGCTTGGCTACGATATCTGGTCGCTGATCCAGAACGGCGACCAGGCCGCGCTCAACCTCACCGAGAACACCCAGCCCGTGCTGCTGGCTTCCTCTGTCGCGCTGTGGCGCGCCTGGCTGGCCGAGGGCGGCGTGAGCCCCGACATGATGGCCGGGCACAGCCTGGGCGAGTTTTCCGCGCTGGTGTGCGCCGGTTCGCTGGCGTTTGCTGATGCGGTATCGCTGGTTCGCCAGCGCGGCCAGTTCATGCAGACCGCGGTGCCGGTGGGCGAGGGCGCCATGGCCGCTGTGATCGGTATGGACGACACGGCCATCAACGAGATCTGCGAGCAGACTGCCGGCGTGGTCGCCGCGGTCAACTTCAACTCGCCGGGCCAGGTGGTCATCGCCGGCCATACCGCCGCGGTGGAAGCCGCGGGCGAGGCGCTCAAGGCCGCCGGTGCCAAGCGAGTGATGCCGCTGCCGGTGAGCGCACCTTTCCATACCGAATTGATGAAACCCGCCGGAGAGAGGCTCGCCGAGGCGATGGCCGACATCGCCATCTCATCCCCGTCCATCCCCGTGGTGCACAATGTGCACGCCGCCACCGAGACCGACCCGGAAAAGATCCGTGCGCTGCTGGTAGAGCAGATATACAGCCCGGTGCAGTGGACCAGCTGTGTGCAGACCATGCTCACGGCGGGTGTGGCGGACGTGGTCGAGTGCGGTCCCGGCAAGGTGCTTTCAGGTCTCAATCGCCGTATCGACAAATCACTGGCATCCTATGCCATCGAGGAGCCGGACGAACTGGCTGCTACCCGCGACGCGCTGAACGCGCGGCATTAACAAGGAGCGAAGTACCGCGTATGAGCGAATCCAGTAAAGTAGCCCTGGTCACCGGGGCGAGCCGGGGTATCGGCAAGGCCATCGCAAGCCAGCTTGCGGCCGCCGGTTTCACCGTCGTCGGCACCGCCACCAGCGATGCCGGCGCGCAGTCCATTACCGATTACCTGCAGGCCGCGGGGAATGCCGGCTGCGGCATGCGCCTCGACGTGTCCGACGACGGTAGCGTCGGCGAGGTGATCAGCGCGATTTCCGAGAAGTTCGGCGCGCCGCTGGTGCTGGTCAACAACGCCGGCATCACCCGCGACAATATCCTGATGCGCATGAAGGCCGAGGAGTGGGGCGATGTCATCGAGACCAACCTCAGCGCCCTGTACCGCGTCAGCAAGGCCTGCCTGCGCGGCATGACCAAGGCGCGCTGGGGACGCATCGTCAACATTACCTCCGTGGTCGGCTCGATGGGCAATATCGGCCAGAGCAACTATGCTGCCACCAAGGCCGGCGCCGAGGGTTTCTCCCGCGCGCTGGCGCGGGAGCTGGGCTCGCGCTCGGTCACGGTCAACTGCGTGGCCCCGGGTTTTATCGATACCGACATGACGCGTGAACTATCCGAGGACAACCGCAACCTGATGTTGCAGCAGATTCCGCTGGGCCGCCTTGGCGAGCCCGAGGAGATCGCAGCCCTGGTGACGTTTCTTTGCAGTGAAGCGGCGGGCTACATTACCGGTGAGACCATCCATATCAACGGCGGTATGTACATGGGGTAGGCATTTCTTCCCGCCGCAGCCGCCAAATGGCCGCCACGGCGGAAAAAAAGGCTTATATCAATCGTAAAAATCAGAGTAAAATGCCAGCTCAGGCCGTTAAATCAGGTTTGATATAGCACTAAACTCAGGAGTGAAATAGCATCATGAGCAGCATCGAAGAACGCGTTAAGAAGATCGTCGCGGAACAGCTTGGTGTAAAAGAAGAAGAAGTGTCTACCGAGGCTTCCTTCGTTGAGGACCTTGGCGCCGATTCTCTGGACACCGTGGAGCTGGTGATGGCCCTCGAAGAGGAATTCGAAACCGAAATTCCCGACGAAGAAGCCGAGAAGATCACCACTGTCCAGTTGGCTATCAACTATATCAACGAAAACCTCGCCTGATCCAAGAACTCTCCCGGAAAGCCGTTTCTATTTTATGATAGGACGGCTTTTCTTCTTTTATATTTCCCTGCACGTTCGGTATCCGAGGAGTTCGCGTTGAGAGGTAGAAGAGTCGCTGTGACAGGGCTCGGCATGATCAGTCCTGTGGGTCATACCGTCGCCGAGACCTGGAGCAACATCCTGGCCGGCAAGAGCGGAGTGTCGGACATCGACACTTTCGATGCGTCTGCCTATACCACGCGCTTCAGCGCCAGCGTGCGCGATTTCGATATTTCCCCGTACCTGGAGCCCAAGGAGTCCCGCAAGATGGACACCTTTGTCCAGTACGGCATGGCGGCGGGTATCCAGGCCTTCGAGGACAGCGGCCTGGAGATCAGCGAGGAGATGGCACCCTACGTCGGCTGCGCCATCGGTTCCGGCATCGGCGGGATCGGGCAGATCGAGAAGAACGCAGAGGTCTTGCGCAGTTCCGGGCCGCGGCGTATTTCCCCCTTCTTCGTCCCCGGGTCGATCATCAACATGATCTCCGGCAATCTCTCCGTGCGCTACAACCTGCAGGGCCCGAACCTCGCGATGGTGACCGCCTGCACCAGCGGTACGCACAATATCGGCCTGGGCGCACGGCTGATCGCCCAAGGCGACGCCGATGCCATGCTGGTGGGCGGCGCCGAAATGGCCACCACCCCGGTCGGCCTCGGCGGCTTTGCGGCTGCGCGCGCCCTGTCTACCCGCAACGACGACCCGCAGGCGGCCTCGCGCCCCTGGGATCGCGATCGCGACGGGTTCGTTCTCGGCGAGGGCGCGGGCGTGCTGATGCTCGAGGAGTGGGAAGCGGCGAAGGCCCGCGGTGCGCGCATCTACGCGGAAGTCACCGGCTTCGGCATGAGCGGCGACGCCTACCACATGACGCAGCCCCCGGCGGATGGCCGCGGCGCGGCGCTTTCCATGTCCAACGCGATTCGCGATTCCGGGCTGGCCGCCGACCAGATTCACTACGTGAATGCCCACGGCACTTCCACCAATGCGGGCGATGTCGCCGAGAGCCTGGCGATCGCCCGGGTGCTGGGCAGTGCCGCCGACCAGGTGGCGGTGAGCTCCACCAAGTCGATGATCGGCCACCTGCTGGGTGCCGCCGGCGCCGTGGAGGCGATTTTCTCCATTCTCGCCCTGCGCGACCAGGTTTGCCCGCCGACGATCAACCTCGACAACATCGACGAGGGCGCGGCGCCGCTGAACTACGTGCCGCACGAGGCCCAGCAACGCAGCATTCGTAATGTGCTGTCCAATTCTTTCGGCTTCGGCGGCACCAACGGCTCCCTGGTGTTCAGCGCGGTCGACTGATTCCTGCCGGGGATGCAGCCGCCAGTTCCGGCGATCTGGGTTGACGGTGAACCGGCACAGGCGCTGCCTCTGCCGGATCGCGGCCTGGATTTTGGCGACGGCCTGTTTGAAACACTCCTGTTGAACAGCGGTGCGCCGCTGTTTCCCGACCTCCACCTCGAAAGGCTCGCCCTGGGCCTGCAACGGCTGGGCTTTCCCGACTGCATCGGGCGCTGCCGGGAGGCGCTGGACGCTGCCAGCGGGAACCTCGAAAGCTGGTCCTGGGCGGCCCTGCGCCTGACGGTTACCCGCGGTAGCGGGCCGCGCGGGTATGCGCCGCCGGTGGACCCGCAGCCGCGGATTGTAGTTACCGCGGCACCGCTGCGCGAGGACCGCCGTGAGTTTCCCCCGTCCCTGTCGGTTGTGCCTGCGCATATCCGCTGGTCGGCGCAGCCTGTACTGGCCGGCATCAAGCACCTGAACCGGCTCGAGCAGGTGCTGGCCGCTTCCGAGGCCGCCGCGGCCGCAGTCGACGACGTGCTGGTGCGGGACGCTGCGGGCAATGCCTGCTCGCTGAGTGCGGCGAATCTGTTCATCGTCGAATCCGGCCGGTTGGTGACCCCGCGCCTTGACGACTGCGGCATTGCCGGTACCCGCCGCCGCCTGGTGCTCGAGCAGTGGGCGCCGCGCCTCGGCATGGGCGCCGCCGAGGAACCGGTGAGCCTGGAGCGGCTGCTGGCGGCCGACGAGGTATTTTGCACCAACAGCCTGCGCGGCCTGCAATCCCTCGGGCGTTGCGAGCGGCGTGAATGGACGGCTACCGAGGTCTGCCGGTCACTGCATGCGGCCTACCTGGAGTCGATAGCGTGCTGAAGCGGCTGGTCGCCTTGCTGGTCCTTGCCGCTGTCGTTCTTGGCGCTGCGGCGATAGTGCTGCACCAGCGCTGGCAGCAGCCGCTGAATATCAGCAAAGGTGGCTACATTCTCACCGTGGCCCCGGGCGAGGCGTTCTCCGGCGTTGCCGCACACCTGCAAGCGGATGGTGTGCTGGTCGACCCGTGGATGCTGCGCATCTATGCGCGGGCGACCGGGCTGGACCAGCAGATTCGCCACGGCGAGTACCGGGTACCCGCCGGCACCACGCCGGAAGCGCTGCTGGTACTGCTGCGTTCCGGGCGTGTGATCAGCTACCAGGTGACGCTGCCCGAGGGGATCACCCTGCGACGGGCGGTGGAGATTCTCGCGGGGCAGAAGCGGCTCACGCACCTGCTTTCCGGCCCGGACGATCCGCGCCTCCTCGCGCTGGTTGCGCCGCTGCAGACGGCGGAAGGCTGGTTCTTTCCAGACAGTTATCGCTACGAACGCGGTGCGACAGACCTTGAGATCCTGGAGCGCGCGCACACCGCGATGCAGGCGGTGCTGGACGAGGAGTGGTCGCAGCGCGACGCGGACCTGCCCTATGAGCAACCCTACCAGGCGCTCATCATGGCCAGCATCATCGAGCGCGAAACCGGCATGCCGACGGAGCGCGGCGAAATTGCCGGGGTGTTCGTGCGGCGTCTGCAAAAGCACATGAAACTGCAGACTGACCCCACCGTGATCTACGGGCTCGGCGCAAGCTTCGACGGCAACCTGCGCCGCAGCCACCTGCAGGATGGGAGCAACCCCTACAATACCTACCGGCACCAGGGCCTGCCGCCGTCGCCGATCGCGCTTCCCGGACGCGCGGCTATCCATGCGGCGCTGCACCCGGAGCCCGGGAATACCCTGTTCTTTGTCGCCCGCGGCGATGGCGGGCACGAATTCAGTGCCAGCCTTGCCGAGCATCAACGGGCCGTGCGTAAATACCAGTTAAAGCGCCGGGAGGATTACCGTTCCAGCCCGGCGCAGCAGGCGGATTCACAATGACAGCGCGAGGACTTTTCATCACCGTCGAGGGCGGGGAGGGCGTCGGCAAATCGACGAACTTGGCCTTTCTCGAGCAGCACCTGCGCGAGCAGGGCATCGACCTGGTGGTGACACGCGAGCCGGGCGGGACCGTCCTCGGCGAACAGGTGCGCGAATTGCTGCTGCGGCCGCGCGATGAGCCCATGGCGCCGGCGACCGAACTTCTGCTGATCTTTGCCGCCCGTGCCCAGCACATCGCACAAGTCATCGAGCCAGCCCTCGCGGCCGGGCGCTGGGTGTTGTGCGACCGTTTCACCGACGCCACCTACGCCTACCAGGGCGGAGGGCGACAGCTGCCAGTCGCGCTGGTGCGCGAGCTCGAGCAACTCGTGCAGGGAGAGTTGCGCCCGGACGTGACGCTGCTGCTGGATGCGCCGATCGAGGTCGGCATGTCCCGGGCGGGCGAGCGGGGCGATCTGGACCGGATCGAGCAGGAGCAGGGCGATTTTTTCGAGCGTGTTCGCGCCACCTACCTGCAACTTGCACGTGAGGGTAGCGGCCGATACCGGGTGATCGACGCCGGGCAGCCGCTGGAACAGGTGCAGGAGCAACTCGTGGCGGCCTGCGATGAGCTCGCCGCCTGCTGGCCGGCAAGACACTGAGTATGGATATCACCGCACTGCCCGCATGCAGCGGTCCGCTGCCCTGGCAGCAGGCCACCTGGGAGCGCCTGGGCCAGCAGATCGAGGCGGACCGGTTGCCGCACGCGCTGCTGATCGCCGGGGCGCGCCATATCGGCAAGGAGCGCCTGGCGCTCGCCCTGGCGCGCCGCCTGCTGTGCCATTCACCCGTGGGCGGAATCAATTGCGGCAAGTGCCACGCCTGTGAACTCAGCGCCGCGGGCACCCACGGTGATTTCCGCTGGATCGCCCCGACCGAGAAAAGCCGCGTGATCAAGGTGGACCAGGTGCGAGCCGCCATCGACTTCGCCAGCCGTACAGCCGGGCTGGGCGGCGCCAAGGTGTTGGTATTCTCCCCGGCTGAATCGCTCAACGCCAATGCGGCCAACGCCCTGCTCAAGTGTCTCGAGGAACCCGCCCAGGGCACCTTCCTGCTGCTGGTCAGCGCCCAGCCGCAGCGCATTCCGGCCACGGTCCGCTCCCGCTGCCAACTGCTGCGCATGCCCACGCCGCCGCGGGAAGCGTCGCTGTCGTGGCTGGAGCACCTGGTCGGGCGTGAAGAGGAGAGCGCTCGCTGGCTGGATTTCGCCGAGGGCCTGCCACTGCTGGCCGAGGAACTGTATCGGCATCCCGATGCGGAAAAGCAGATTGCCTCACGGGTGGCCTCGCGGGCGCTGGTCGAGGGCAGGGTTTCGCTGGCCGAGGCCGTCGGCATGCTGGACGAGGTTTCCCTGGAGCAGGTGCTGGAGCAGGTGGCCGGGACCCTGCGATCGCGTTTGCGCGATACCTCCCCGGAAGCGCTTGCTGGGGAGCACGGGCGCGCCGTGTTCACCCTGCTGGACGAGGTGATGCGGCTGCAGAGGGCAGTCGCCGCCGGCGCCAATCCCAATCGCCAGCTGTTGTGCGAAATAGTGCTCGAAAAGCTGCAAATTTTATTGGGTGGCGCAAAGCCGGGTGCTAGTATCAGCGCATGACAACGGAGGTTTGCGCGCTATGAATGACGGCAGGCAGAACAGCCGCAACGGCATCCTGTCCCTGACCATCAAGGACAAGGCGGTGCTGTATTCCGCCTACATGCCGTTCCTGGCGGACGGGGGTCTGTTCGTCCCCACCAACAAGCCCTATGCACTTGGCGACGAAGTATTCATGTTGCTCACCCTGATGGAAGAGCCCGAGAAGATCCCCATCGCGGGCAAGGTGGTCTGGGTGACGCCGCGGGGCGCGCAGGGTAACCGTACAGCCGGAATCGGCGTGCAATTCAGCGAGCAGGATGCCGCCGCCAACGCCAAAATCGAGAATCATCTTGCCGGGTCGCTCACTTCAGAGCGCCCAACCCACACCATGTAGTAGTTAGCGTCACTTCTGGGTTTCTGATTTAACTTATTGATTTTAAATTAAATCGCAACAAAAAAATGGGTCCCAAAAGGGACCCAAGAAGACCATTAGGAGTGAAACATAAAGGAATTGCTTCCCTTAAAGGAGCATTGGGGATGCCCCTGTGACCACCTGACTAAACTAGGGGATAGGTGGCCACATTCATAGTATCGCGTAATTCTGGTAATTTTCCACAGCCCCCTGGGGGGTTTTCTTAGTTTGTTTAGTAATATTAAAAATAACTGTGATGAATAATAGCGATTAGTGCGCTGCCAGGCATGCCCTCGAGCATGGCCACATCCGGCCCTTTGCCCGCGCCGGATCCGGCCTTTTCAGGGTGGTTGAATCGCCCCCTGCTTTGTGGCAGAATCTGCGCCCTTGCGCCGCTTCTAAATGCGATTTTTGGCCCTCGTTTAGTCCTGAAATTTCAAAGAGTTAAATCAGGTTTTCTCGAGTGGATTCTAGAGACTCGCGGGAGGGGCATCTGCGGAAGTGGCGAAATTGGTAGACGCGCTGGATTTAGGTTCCAGTGCCGCAAGGCGTGAGAGTTCGAGTCTCTCCTTCCGCACCAGAATTCGATAGACGAAGTGCTGGTCCGTCGCGCAAGCAAGCGCGGGGCCGGCGCGATACAACCTGAATGACGAGGAAATACCATGCAGGTATCCATTGAGACGACTTCCGGCCTGGAGCGTCGACTGACAGTGGGCATCCCCGCCGCGCGCGTGGACAGCGAGGTGGATGATCGCCTGAAAAAGGCGGCCAAGAACGTGCGCCTGCCCGGCTTCCGGCCGGGCAAGGTGCCGATGAAGGTGATGCGCCAGCGGTTTGGCGACGGTGTGCGCCAGGAAGTGCTCGGCGAGGTGATGAGCCAGAGCTTCCAGGAGGCTGTGGTGCAGGAGAAACTGCGCCCGGCCGGCCAGCCCAGCATCGAACCCAAGTCCCTGGATGCTGGCAAGGATCTCGAGTACGTGGCGACTTTCGAAGTCTTCCCTGAAGTGGAAGTCGTTGAAATGAAAGGCTTTGAGATAACTCGCCCCGTCGCCGAAGTGACCGACGCGGACATCGACAACATTATCGAGGTGTTCCGCAAGCAGCAGGGCAGCTGGGAAACCGTCGAGCGCGCAGCCGAGGAGGGTGACAAGGTCACCATCGACTACAAGGGAACCCGCGACGGTGAGGCGTTTGAAGGCGGCAGCGCCGAGGGCGCAGAGCTGGAACTGGGCTCCGGCCGCATGATCCCCGGTTTCGAGGATGGCATCGTCGGCATGCAGCCGGGCGAGGAAAAAGTGCTGGCACTGACCTTCCCCGAAGAGTACCACTCCGAGGAGCTGGCGGGCGCTGCCGTGGAATTCGCGGTCAAGCTGCACAGCATCCAGGCGCTGGTTCCTGCCCCGATAGACGAGGAGCTGTTCGCCAAGTACGGCGTGGAAGAGGGCGGTGAAGCCCAGTTTCGCAAGGAAGTCGGCGAGAACATGGCCCGCGAGCTGAAAAATGCCGTGGAAGCCAAGGTCAAGCAACAGGTAATGGACGCGGTGCTGGACGCCCACAGCGCAATCGAGCTGCCGCGCGCCCTGGTTGGCCAGGAAATCAACGCACTGCGCCGGCAGATGTTCCAGCAGTTCGGTGGCGGCATGGGTCAGGATCTCGACCTCCAGTCCCTGCTGCCGGACGACATGTTCTCCGAAAATGCCGAAAAGCGCGTGCGCCTGGGGCTCGTACTCTCCGAGTTGATCGGCAAGTTCGAGATCCGCGCCGACGCCGATCGCGTGCGTGCAACCGTCGAGGACCTGGCTTCCACTTACGAGGAGCCGGAACAGGTCGTTAACTGGTATTATGGCAATCGCGAGCAGCTCGCTTCTGTGGAATCCAAAGTTTTGGAGGATCAGGTGGTTGAAAAACTGCTCGAGGGTGCGAATATTGTCGAGAAGGAATGCAGCTATCAGGAGGCGGTAGCCCCGGCCCAACAGGGCGAAGCCTGATTCCTTCCTTGCGGGCCGGCGCGTAGGGCGCCGGCCTTTACCAGTTATGTCAAACGGGACGGTATCTATGTCATTTCAGCCAGACGGGCGTAATTCCAGCAGCATCAACAACCTCGGCCTGATCCCCATGGTGGTGGAGCAGACCTCCCGGGGTGAGCGCTCTTACGATATCTATTCCCGGCTGCTGAAGGAGCGGGTGATTTTCTGCGTGGGCCCGGTCGAGGACCACATGGCCAACCTGATCGTGGCCCAGTTGCTGTTCCTCGAATCAGAGAACCCGGACAAGGACATCCACCTGTACATCAACTCCCCCGGCGGCAGCGTGACTGCGGGGCTGTCAATCTACGACACCATGCAGTTCATCAAGCCCGATGTCAGCACCATGTGCGTCGGCCAGGCGGCCTCCATGGGCGCCTTCCTGCTGTCCGGCGGCGCCAAGGGCAAGCGCTACTGCCTGCCCAACGCGCGCACCATGATTCACCAGCCCTCCGGCGGTGCCCAGGGCCAGGCCACTGACATCGAAATTCACGCCAGGGAAATCCTGATCATCCGCAAGAAGCTCAACGAACTGATGGCGGAACACACCGGGCAGCCACTGGAAGTCATCGAGCGCGATACCGAGCGCGACCGCTTCATGAACGCCGAGGAAAGCCAGGCTTACGGCCTGGTCGACGAGGTCGTCAACAAAAGGGGACGGGCCGCACAGTAACGGGATATATCCCGCCTTTGGTCCCTCCGGGGCTTGCAAAAGCCGGTAAAAAACATCATCTTTGAACCTATGGTTACGAAGATTCAGACTTATTCGTGTAGGGCGGCCTAATGAGCGACGAAACCACCAAGTCGGGCGACGACGGCGGCAAACTGCTGTACTGCTCCTTCTGCGGCAAGAGCCAGCATGAAGTGCGCAAGCTTATCGCCGGGCCCTCCGTGTTCATCTGTGATGAGTGCGTCGACCTGTGCAACGACATTATCCGCGAGGAAGTGCAGGAGAGCGGTAGCGACGCCAACAAGGATCGCCTGCCTGTCCCGCATGAAATCAAGGCTATTCTCGACGAGTACGTAATCGGCCAGCAGCGTGCCAAGAAGGTGCTGTCGGTGGCCGTGTACAACCACTACAAGCGCCTGCGCCACGGCAAGGGCGGCCGCGGTGACGACGTCGAACTGGGCAAGAGCAACATCCTGCTGGTGGGTCCCACCGGTTCCGGCAAGACCCTGCTGGCGGAAACGCTGGCGCGCCTGCTCGACGTGCCGTTCACCATCGCCGACGCCACCACGCTGACGGAAGCCGGCTATGTCGGCGAGGATGTCGAGAACATCATCCAGAAGCTGCTGCAGAAGTGCGATTACGATGTGGAAAAGGCCCAGATGGGTATCGTCTACATCGACGAGATCGACAAGATCTCGCGCAAATCCGACAACCCGTCCATCACCCGCGACGTATCGGGCGAGGGTGTGCAGCAGGCACTGCTGAAGCTGATCGAAGGCACTGTCGCCTCGGTGCCGCCCCAGGGCGGTCGCAAGCACCCGCAGCAGGAGTTCCTGCAGGTGGACACCTCGAACATCCTGTTCATCTGCGGCGGCGCGTTCGCCGGCCTGGACAAGGTGATTCGCAATCGTTCCGAGAAGGGCGGTATCGGCTTCAATGCCGAGGTGAAGAGCAAGGACGAGAAGCGCAATACGGGCGAATTGCTGCTCGAACTCGAGCCGGAGGACCTGGTCCAGTACGGCCTGATCCCCGAGTTTGTCGGTCGCCTGCCGGTGATCGCCACCCTCGAGGAACTCGACATCGACGCCCTGGTACAGATTCTCACCGAGCCGAAGAACTCGCTGACCAAGCAGTACAGCAAGCTGTTCGAGATGGAAGGCGTGGAAGTCGACTTCCGCGAGGACGGGCTGCGAGCCGTGGCCGAGAAGGCGATGGAACGCAAAACCGGCGCCCGCGGCCTGCGCTCCATACTCGAGGGTGTCCTGCTGGATTCCATGTACAACATTCCGTCGCGGAATGATGTCAGCAAGGTCGTCATCGACGAGTCTGTGATCCGCGGGGATTCAGAGCCCCTGCTGGTCTACCAGAACCACGAGCCGACCGCGCGCGCCGCCTCGACGGACGATTAACCGGACGCCCGACCCCCGGTCGGGCGCCCGCGCTCCACCGGGACGCCCCGACCTGAGGGCGGTTGCATTTCCGGTTGCCGTCCCCATATCCGGAAACGCAACATTTACCAAACCGCAAACCCGGAGATTGTTATGGGTTCATCGAGTGTTATTGCGCTTCCCCTCCTGCCCCTGCGAGACGTGGTGGTTTACCCCCACATGGTGCTGCCCCTGTTCGTGGGCAGGGAAAAGTCCATCGAGGCGCTGGAACACGCCATGGCCAACGACAAGCAGGTACTGCTCGTCGCCCAGCGCAACGCCGCCGATGACAATCCCGGCGCAGACGACATCTACCAGGTCGGCACCGTCTCCAATATCCTGCAGCTGCTCAAGCTTCCCGACGGCACCATCAAGGTGCTGGTCGAGGGGGGCTACCGCGCGTCTGTGGACAGCGTGGACGACGAAGGGCCCTTCGCCGTCGCCAATGTGCGCGAGATCGAGAGCGAAATCATTCCCGAGAGCGAGGCGGAAGTCCTGCTGCGCTCGACCAACAGCCAGTTCGAGAAGTACGTCAGCCTCAGCAAGAAAGTCCCTGCGGAGGTACTGACCTCGCTGACCGGCATCGACGAGCCCGGCCGGCTGGCGGACACCATCGCCGCGCACATGAGCGTGGATCTCGCCGAGAAGCAGCGCATCCTCGAAATTTCCGAGGTGCGCGCGCGCCTGGATCACCTGATGGGCCTGATGGAGGCGGAGATAGACCTGTTCCAGGTCGAGAAGCGCATCCGCGGCCGCGTCAAGAAGCAGATGGAAAAGAGCCAGCGCGAGTACTACCTCAACGAGCAGATGAAGGCCATCCAGAAAGAACTGGGTGAGATGGACGAGGCGCCCAACGAGGTCGACGAACTCCAGGCGCGCATCGACAAGGCCAACATGCCCGCCGAGGCCAAGCAGAAGGCCGAGGCAGAACTCTCCAAACTGAAAATGATGTCCCCCATGTCCGCCGAGGCTTCGGTGGTGCGCAGCTACATCGACTGGATGGTGAGCGTGCCCTGGGCCAAGCGCAGCAAGGTCAAGCACGACCTGAGGCGCGCCCAGCAGATTCTCGACGAGGACCATTACGGCCTGGAAGAGGTGAAGGACCGCATCCTGGAATACCTCGCGGTGCAGAAGCGCGTACGCAAGGTGAAGGGCCCCGTGCTCTGCCTGGTCGGGCCTCCCGGTGTCGGCAAGACCTCGCTGGGTGAATCCATCGCCCGCGCCACCAACCGCAAGTTCGTGCGCATGGCGCTGGGCGGCGTGCGTGACGAGGCCGAGATCCGCGGTCACCGCCGCACCTATATCGGTTCCATGCCTGGCAAACTGCTGCAGAAGATGTCCAAGGCCGGCGTGCGCAACCCGCTGTTCCTGCTCGACGAAATCGACAAGATGGGCATGGATCATCGCGGCGATCCCGCCTCGGCAATGCTCGAGGTGCTGGACCCGGAACAGAATCACGCGTTCAACGATCACTATCTCGAGGTGGATTACGACCTGTCCGACGTGATGTTCGTGTGCACCTCCAACACCATGAACATCCCCGGCCCGCTGCTCGACCGCATGGAAGTGATCCGCATCCCCGGTTACACCGAGGACGAAAAACTGAATATCGCCGAGCGCTACCTGATTCCCAAGCAGGTGAAGCTGAACGGCCTGAAGAAGGACGAACTGCTGATTTCACGCGAGGCGGTGATCGATATCATCCGCTACTACACGCGCGAGGCGGGCGTCCGCGCGCTGGAGCGCGAAATCGCCAAGGTCTGCCGCAAGATGGTCAAGTCCATTACCCTGGGTGAAGCCGAGGGTGGAGCCGAGGTGGTTCCCGACATGCTTAGCGACCTGCTCGGCGTGCGCAAATTCAACTTCGGAATCGCCGAAGAAGAGAACAAGATCGGCCAGGTTACCGGCCTGGCCTGGACTTCCGTGGGCGGCGAATTGCTGACCATCGAGGCCGTGGCTGTCTCCGGCAAGGGCCGCTACGTGAAGACCGGTTCGCTGGGCGATGTCATGCAGGAGTCCATCCAGGCGGCGACGACGGTCGTGCGCAGTCGCTCGCAACTGCTTGGAATCCCGGCGAATTATCACGAGAAGCACGATATACACATTCACGTACCCGAAGGTGCTACACCCAAGGATGGCCCCAGCGCGGGCATCGCCATGTGTACCGCCCTGGTGTCCGTGCTTACCCGGATTCCCGTGCGCGCCGACGTCGCCATGACTGGCGAGATCACGCTGCGCGGTGAGGTGCTGCCTATCGGCGGCCTGAAGGAAAAACTGCTGGCCGCGCGCAGGGGCGGCATCAAGACAGTGGTTATTCCGAAAGAGAACGAGCGCGACCTCAAAGAGATTCCTGAAAACATAAAAAAGGATCTCAATATTCGCGCCGTGAAGTGGATTGACGAGGTGCTTTCAATTGCGCTGGAGACCACGCCGCAACCGCTGTCAGACGAGGATTTTCTGGCCGATTCGGTGACCGCGAAAAAAGAGTCTCCAGAGGAAGAAAATAACCGGATTAATACCCACTGAACCGGGCTTCTTTGTTGACGGCCAATTGCCCTGTGGTATAGAGTCGTCCGTCAGCATTTGGAGCCCAGACCTCCCGTATTTGCCGGGTTTCCCGGCAATGCCAATAACTGGGAGGCCGCCCAATTATCCGTCCATCCCGGGCGGTAAACCAAGACATAGCAGACGAACCTTCCAAGGGGATAAGTGTGAACAAAACTGAATTGATTGACGCTATTGCAGCCGCCGCAGACCTGCCCAAGGCTTCCGCCGGTCGCGCACTGGATGCCGTAGTAGACTCCATCACCGATGCACTGAAAAAAGGTGACCAGGTTTCCCTGGTGGGTTTCGGTACTTTCTCGGTAAAACACCGCAGCGCCCGTAGCGGCCGCAACCCCCAGACCGGGGCGACCATCGAGATCGCGGCTTCAGAAGTGCCCAGTTTCAAAGCCGGTAAAGCACTCAAGGACGCCGTAAACTCCTGAGTCGTCCTTCAACCCACCGCTGGTTAAACGCTGTTTCAATACGGTCGCAGTGGTGATGGCTTGATTGGCTGAAAAGGCGCACTGCAAGGTGCGCTTTTTTTTTAAAGCCAGGAGCGCTTTTTAAAAGAGAGAACAACCCATGCTTCAGGACATCCGCAAGAGCACGCAGGGTACGACCGCAAAGGTCATCATAGGCCTGATCGTACTCGCATTCGCCCTCTGGGGCGTCGAAAACATCCTTCTGGGCGGCAGCAAGAATTCCGTGGCAGAGGTCAACGGAGAGGATATTTCGCCGGGCGAATTGCAGCAGGCGATGAACCTGCAGAAACGCCGCCTGATCAATGAGATGGGCGACAACATCGATCCCGCACGACTCGAAGACGAGGCGGTGCAGGAACAGGCAATGCAGGAACTGATTCGCCGCAAACTGCTGCTGCAGTCGGCGCAGGAAATGGGCCTGCACGCGTCCGACCAGCAGATCGGCGCACTCATTGGCGGGATGGAACAGTTCCAGGTCGACGGCAAGTTTTCGGCGGACCTGTATCGCGCAGCACTCTCCGAGGCGGGCTACACGCCAGGTACCTTCAAGCAGGCAGTGCGCGATGACCTACTGGTCAGCCAGTTGCGCACCGGCCTGGCGGCGAGCGAGTTCGCCACTCCCGCGGAACTGACCCTGGATGCCGGCATCGTCGGCGAGCAGCGCGATATCCGCTACCTCACCGTGCCGATCGCGCAGTTCGACAATGCCGGTGAAGTCAGCGACGCCGATATCCAGAGCTACTACCAGGCGCATGAAGACACCTTCCACTCACCCGAGAGCGTGCAACTGAATTACATCGACCTGCGCGCGGAAGATTTCCGCGAACCGGTGGCCGAGGCCGACGTCAAGCAGGCCTACGACCAGGAAGTGCAGGGGCGCCAGTACCAGCCCGAGAACCGGGTCTCCCATATCATGCTGGTTCGCGGCAGCAAGGAAAGCGAGAGCGACTACCAGAAGCGTATCGACGAAGTGCAGTCGAAGCTCAAGGCGGGCGGTGACTTCGCCGAGCTCGCCAAAACCTACTCGGACGACCCGGGCTCGGCTGCCAACGGTGGCGACCTCGGCTACACGTCGGGCAACGTGTTCCCCGAGCCGATGGAAAAAGCGATTGCCGGGCTCAAGGTAGGTGAGGTTTCGCAGCCGGTGACCACCGATGCGGGAACCCACTTCGTGCTGGTGACGGACCGGCGCGACGCCAAGCCCCCGAGCTTCGAGGAAATGCGGCCGCAACTGGAGCAGCGCCTGGCAATGGACGAGGCGCGCACCGAGCTGCTGCGCGTGGTCGAGTCGCTCAAGGACCTGGCGTTCAACGCAGAGAATCTCAAGGGCCCGGCCAAACAGCTGGGGCTGAAGGTCAGCGAAAGCGGCAAGATCACCCGCGACCAGGCGGACGGCCTGTTTGCCAATGCCAGCCTGCTCAAGGCGGCCTTCTCCGACGACGTGCTCAACGGCGGCATGAACAGCGATGTGGTGGAACTCGACCAGGATCACTGGGTAGTGCTGCGAGTGGCCAAACACAACGAGCCGGAGCTCCTGCCGCTGGCGGACGTGCGCGATAAGATCGTTGCCAGCATCAGCCAGGCGCGGGCCATGGCTGCCGTGCAAAAGGCCGCCCAGGATGCTGCCGCCGCCTTGCGCGCCGGACAGCCACTGCAGGGCTATGCCGAAGCCCACCAGTTCAGCTCACAGGTGGAGCTGGGCGTGAACCGCGGCAATACCACACTGCCGCCGGAATTGCTGGCGGACGCCTTCCGCCTGCAGGCGCCGAAAGACGGCAAGCCGCTGGTGGATTACGTACCTTCGACCAGCGGTGACTTTTATGTCTACGAAATCACCCAGGTGACGCCCGGCTCCATAGTGGCAATGCCGCAGGCGCAGCGCGAGGGGCTCAAGCAACTGGTCAGCGGCGAGTACGCGCAACTGCTGGATGCGGAGTACCGCCAGGGCCTTCGCGAGGCCGCCGAAGTCAAGGTGATGTAAGGCGGGAGCCGGAGGACGACATGGTCAAGCAAATACTCAAACTCAACCAGATTTCCCTGCAGGGGCTGGAGCGGTTGCCGCAGGACAACTACGAGATCGCCAGTGAGTTCACTCACCCAGACGCCATCCTGCTGCGCAGCCACAAGCTGACCGCGGAGGATATCCCGGCGTCGGTGCTGGCGATTGCGCGCGCCGGAGCCGGGGTCAACAACATCCCTGTCGCCGAGTGCAGCCGGCGCGGCATACCGGTATTCAACACCCCGGGCGCGAATGCCAACGCGGTGAAGGAACTGGTCGCGGCGGGCTTGCTGCTGGGTTCGCGCGGTATCATCGAGGGCATCCAGTACGTCGATACCCTTGCCGGCATGACCGACAAGGCAGAGATGCACAAGGTACTGGAAGCACAGAAAAAGCAGTTCAAGGGCAGTGAACTTGTCGGCAAGACCCTGGGCGTGGTCGGCCTGGGGGCGATCGGCTCACTGGTCGCCGAGATGGCGCTGACCCTGGGCATGGACGTGGTGGGCTTCGACCCGGCACTGTCGGTGGAAGCAGCCTGGCGGCTCTCTGCGCAGGTACGCCGCGCCGATACCCTGTCGGCCCTGTTTGCCCGCTGCGATTACATCAGCCTGCACCTGCCGGTGCTGGAAAGTACCCGCGGCCTGGTCAATGCCGAGCTGCTCGCCGCAGTCAAACCGGGTACCTGCCTGCTGAACTTCGCCCGGCAGGAAATCGTCGACGAGGCGGCACTGGTAGCAGCGCTGGATGGCGACAGGCTGCGCAAGTACATCGCCGATTTCCCGGCGCCGGCGCTGATCGGTCGCAAGGATGTCATCCTGATGCCGCACATTGGCGCAAGCACCGACGAGGCGGAGGACAACTGCGCCATCATGGCTGCTGACCAGCTTAGGGACTTCCTGGAAAACGGCAATATCCGTAACTCGGTGAACTTCCCCAACCTGGCGCTGGAGCGGGTGAGCGGTTGCCGGCTTTCGGTCACCAATGACAACGTGCCGAAGATCCTCGGCAGCGTGTTGTCGATCCTGGCCAACGAAAACATCAACGTCATTGATATGCTCAACAAGAGCCGCGACGACATCGCCTACAACCTCATCGACATCGATGGGCAGGTGACGGAGGAGGTGCTGGACACCATGCGCGCGCTCAACGGCGTCATCAATGTACGCCTGATCGGAAGTTGCGCCTGAATCGGGCTGCGGGCGAGGGCAGCGATGTCGGAGCCACTGGATAACATCGAGAAGCAGGTCGGCGGCGGGCGTAACTTCGACGCTCCGCCATTGCACCTGTGGCACCCGGCGCTGTCCGGCGACATCGATATCCGCATCGCCGCCGACGGTACCTGGTACCACGAGGGCGGCGAGATCACCCGCGAGCCGTTGCGCAACCTCTTCGCCAGCATCCTGCGCCGCGAGGACGACGGCGAATACTACCTCGTCACCCCGGTCGAAAAATGGCGCATTCGCGTGGACCTGCATCCGCTACTGGTAACCGATATCAGCGAGGTAGAAGGTGAACTTCTCGCAACGCTGAACACCGGCAAGACCGTGACGGTCTCTGCGGAGCATCCGCTCAGCGGCGAAGATTCCCTCGAGGGCGTGGCCGTGCTTCAACTGTGGCATGGCCTGAGCGCGCTGTTCACCCGCAGCGCATGGTATCGCCTGGTGGAGATGGCCGACGCCGGTAACTGCGTCCACAGCGGCGATTACGAGTACCAACTGGCGTAGGAGCCTGCTATGCAGGCGATAGATCGGACTCGAATGCCAAAAAAATGGGGCCAGAGTGCAAACTCTGGCCCCATTTTTTTTCAGGCCCTGATCGCCTCGGTCCGCGTTCGGGCGTAGCAGGCTCCTACATGTTCGGGTAGTTCGGCCCGCCGAAACCTTCAGGGGTCACCCAGACGATATTCTGCGAGGGATCCTTGATGTCGCAGGTCTTGCAGTGCACGCAGTTCTGGGAGTTGATCTGGAAGCGCGGGCCGGACTCGCTTTCCACCACTTCGTATACGCCTGCGGGGCAGTAGCGCTGTGCCGGCTCGGCCCACTTCGGCAAATTGACCCCGATCGGCACGCTGTCGTCTTTCAGCGTCAGGTGGCAGGGCTGGTCTTCCTCGTGGTTGGTGTTGGACAGGAACACCGAGGAGAGTCGGTCGAAGCTGATCTTGTTGTCCGGCTTCGGATACTCGATTTTCTTGCTGTCAGCGGCAGGCTTCAGCGTGGCGTAATCGGGCTTTTTGTCGTGAACGGTGAAGGGCAGCTTGCCGCGGAAGATGTTCTGGTCGGTCCACACCAGCGCGGAGCCGATGAGGAAGCCGAATTTGTGCATGAAACCAGAGAAGTTGCGCGTGGTGTACAACTCCTCGTGCAACCAGGAACCTTCCATCTTCTGTGCGAAGCTGTGCAGGTCGGAGTCGCGGCTATCGCCCTGGGCGAGCGCCTCGACCACCGCCTCGGCGGCGAGCATGCCGCTCTTCATCGCGGTGTGGTTGCCCTTGATCTTCACCGCGTTCAGGGTGCCGGCGTCGCAGCCGATCAGCAGGCCGCCGGGGAAGTGCATCTTCGGCAGGGAGTTGAAGCCACCCTTGGTGATGGCGCGGGCGCCGTAGGCGATACGGGTCGCGCCGTCGAGCAGGTTGGCGACCGTGGGGTGGTGCTTCCAGCGGTTGAATTCCTCGAAGGGGCTGAGGTAGGGGTTGTCGTAGCCCAGGTCGGTGATCAGGCCCAGGTAGATCTGGTTGTTCTCGGCGTGGTAGACGAAGCCACCGCCGGTTGCACCGTTCTCCGACAGCGGCCAGCCCAGGCCGTGCTCGACGCGGCCTTCCTGGTGCCTGGACGGGTCGATCTCCCAGATCTCCTTGATCCCGATGCCGTAGTGCTGCGGGTCCTTGCCCTCGGCGAGGCCGAATTTTTCCATCAGCTGCTTGCCGAGGTGACCGCGGCAACCCTCGGCGAACAGGGTGTACTTGGCATGCAGCTCCATGCCCGGCATGTAGCTGTCCTTGTGCTCGCCCTCGGCGGAAACGCCCATGTCGCCGGTGGCGATACCCTTGACGCTGCCGTCCTCGTTGAAGAGCACTTCAGCCGCTGCGAAACCGGGATAGACCTCGACACCCAGGCCCTCGGCCTGCTCCGCCAGCCAGCGGCAGACGTTACCCATGGAGACGATGTAGTTGCCATCGTTATGGGTGGGCTTGGGGATCATGAAGTTGGGCAGGGTAATGGCGCCGGTCGCACTGGTGTAGAGGTAGAACGTATCACCGGTGACCTTTGTGCCGACCGGTGCGCCCATGGCTTCCCAGTCCGGGAACAGCTCGTTGAGCGCGCGGGGTTCGAGTACCGCGCCGGAGAGGATGTGCGCCCCGACCTCGGAACCTTTCTCCACCAGGCAGACGGTGATTTCCTGTTCCTTTTCCTGGGCCAGTTGCATGATGCGGCAGGCGGCGGACAGCCCGGCAGGGCCGGCGCCAACAATGACCACATCGAATTCCATCGACTCTCGTTCCACAGCGTTATCCTCTCGTTCGCGGGTGTGGGCGGCGGCTGCGCCGCGCCGTGAACCTCTTCCCCAAAGGGGCGCAAGTATATAATTCCAATGGATAAAATACCATGCCAAGAGGCCCGGCGTCGGGCTTCTCGCTGACAGTTAAGGTCAATTTTCATGACCGGAACCGCCCTTGACCGCGGCGGGTATAATCGGCAAGATACCCCGCCGAACCGACACGTACCGGGCGAAAATTCCGCCCTGGCACCGCAAATCCACCCTGTAAAGATCGAATGGAGAATCCATGAAGGTTCTTGTCGCCGTTAAGCGCGTGGTTGACTACAACGTCAAAGTCCGCGCCAAAGCCGATGGTAGCGATGTTGACCTGAACAACGTCAAGATGGCTATCAACCCCTTCTGTGAAATTGCCGTTGAGGAAGCCGTGCGCCTCAAGGAAAAGGGCGTGGCGACGGAAGTCGTCGTGGTCTCCATCGGCGCCAAGGCCTGCCAGGAGCAGATCCGCACCGCGCTGGCGCTGGGCGCCGACCGCGGCATCCAGGTGGAAGTCGAAGGCAGCGCCGAGCCGCTGGTGGTGGCCAAGCTGCTCAAGGGCGTGGTCGAGAAAGAACAGCCGCAACTGGTCATCCTCGGCAAGCAGTCCATCGACGGCGACAACAACCAGACCGGCCAGATGCTGGGCGCGCTGACCGGCATGGGCCAGGGCACCTTTGCTTCCGAAGTGGTCGTGGACGGCGACAAGGTGAATGTCACCCGCGAAGTCGACGGCGGTCTGCAAACTGTTGCACTGACCCTGCCGGCGATCGTCACCACCGACCTGCGCCTGAACGAGCCGCGCTACGCGTCGCTGCCGAACATCATGAAGGCCAAGAAAAAGCCGCTGGACGTGCTGACTCCCGCCGACCTCGGCGTGGAAGTTAAGTCCCACATCACCCTGCTGAAGGTCGAGCCGCCGGCAGAGCGCTCCGCTGGCATCAAGGTGGCTGACGTGGATCAGCTGGTCGACAAACTGAAGAACGAGGCGAAGGTAATCTGATGAGCACTCTGGTTATTGCCGAACACGACAACAGCAACCTGAGCGTTGCTACCCTGAACGCCGTCGCCGCGGCCCAGGCCCTGGGTGCGGACATCGACATCCTGGTAGCCGGCGCCGGTTGCGCCGCGGTTGGTGACGCCGCTGCGAAGATCGCCGGCATTGGCAAGGTGCTGGTAGCGGACAACGCCGCCTACGAGCACCAGCTGGCCGAGAACACCGCGCTGCTGATCGCCGAAGTGGGCGCCGCCTACGACAACATCGTCGCCGCCGCCACCACCACCGGCAAGAACACCATGCCGCGCGTGGCCGCGCTGCTGGACGTCGCGCAGATCTCCGACATCCTCAGCGTCGAATCCGCCGACACCTTCAAGCGCCCGATCTACGCCGGTAACGTCATCGCGACTGTACAAAGCGCAGACGCGAAAAAAGTCATCACCGTGCGCACCACCGCGTTCGATGCGGCTCCCGCTGAAGGCGGCTCCGCTGCCATCGAAGCTGTCGGCGCTGTCCACGACGCGGGCGTTTCTGCCTTCGTCGGCGAAGAACTGGCCAAGTCCGACCGCCCCGAACTGACCGCAGCACCTGTCGTCATCTCCGGCGGCCGCGGCATGCAGAACGGTGAGAACTTCAAGCTGCTCGACGGCATCGCCGACAAGCTGGGCGCCGCCATCGGCGCATCCCGCGCCGCGGTCGATGCCGGCTTCGTGCCCAACGACATGCAGGTCGGCCAGACCGGCAAGATCGTCGCCCCGGACCTCTACATCGCCGTCGGCATCTCCGGCGCGATCCAGCACCTGGCGGGCATGAAGGACTCCAAGGTGATCGTCGCCATCAACAAGGACGAGGACGCGCCGATCTTCCAGGTCGCGGACTACGGCCTCGTGGCGGACCTGTTCGACGCGCTGCCGGAGCTGGAAGCCAAGCTGTAACGGCTCCATCGCTCTTGCACTAAAGCCGGTTTCGTGCCGGCTTTTTTGTGTCTGGATTTGGAGATATGTATCCGGGCTCGCGATGGAAGGTGGCCTGCTGAAAACCGCAAAAGCGCCATCCATGGCAGCTCGGGCTCCCGGAGCGCCGGCCGGGCCATCCCTGGCCTCGCACGTTTTCAGCAGGCCACCTTCCACCGCGCCCCCTCGCATTGTGCCAACCCCGGACTCAGTCGCGTCGCAACCGGTCCGAAATCGCAATTGGTGTCGGGTAGTTCAGCACCACGATATAGGATGAGGCGAGCAGCGTGATGATCGTTGTCGCCTGGATCAGGATCGACGCGCGCTCGGAGATCAGCGCCGCTCCGGCGGCCACATACGCGATCAACAGAGAAAACTCCGAAGCCTGTCCCAGCCGGAAGCCCAGGTCCCAGGCCAGGCTGCGTTTTTCGCTGACCCGGTTCAGCAGCCATCGATAGGTGGCGGGTTTCACCGAGAGCACCAGCAGGCTGAGCACGATGGCCGGCAGCCAGGCCTGCTCCAGCAGGCCGAGGTTGAAGCGGGCGCCGACGGAAAAGAAGAACAGGATCAGGAAGAAGTCCCGCAGCGGTTTCAGGCTGACCGCGATGTACTGGGAGATCGGGCTGGTGGCGATGGCGATGCCGGCGATGAATGCGCCGATTTCCTCGGACAGGCCCATCAGGTGCGCCGCCTCCGCCATGCCCAGGCACCAGCCGATGGCGACCAGGAAGATGTATTCGTGGAAGCGGTCGAAGCGCGCCAGCAGGGGCAGCAGTACGTAGCGCACCAGCAGAATAGCGGTGCCGGCGAGCAGCGGCAGGCCGAGCAGGGAGAGCGCCAGCTGCCGGGGCATGTTGCCTTCCTCGCCGTTGGCGGCGCTGAACAATACCATCAGCACGATAATCGCCAGCAGGTCCTGCAACAGCAGCAGGCCGATCATCAGCTCGCCGGTGTGGCGGTGGTGCAGCACGGTGGTGGGCAGCAGCTTGATGCCGATGATGGTGGAGGAAAACATCATCGCGGCACCCACCACCAGCGCATCCGTGAGGGGGAAGGTAAACAGCATGCACACCGCGACCCCCATGGCGAAGAACAGGATGGAACTCGCCACCCCGACCACCGTGGATTTGCGCAGGGTGGACCACAGGGCGCGCGGCTGCATGTCCAGGCCCAGCAGGAACAGCAGGAAGATGATCCCGATATGGCCGATGTCGGCCAGCAGCCGTGTGTCGGTGACCTGCGAGAAGCCATAGGGGCCGAGGAGAGCGCCCAGCGCGATGTATCCGATGATCAGCGGCTGCCGCGTAAACAGCGCCAGCGTGGCGAAAATCGCCGCGCCGGTGAAGATCAGGAAAAACGAATATGCGATCGATACATCCATGGATGGGCAACTCCCGTGTTCAGGGGGAGTTTAGCCAAGCCGGGGTAGGGTGGGAATGGCGATCAGCCGCGGCGGCGAAAAAGCGGTTGCGGCTGGTCGATGGACGACTGGTAGTACTCACTGAAATCCTTCAGGCTGTGCAGCGCGTCCTCGATCTCGCTCTCGTCCTCGGGCTGGAAGGCGTCGAAACCGCAGCGGCTGAGGTAGGTGAGCTGGTCGCGCATGAAGTTGCCCACCGCTCGGATCTCGCCGCGGTAGCCGCGCTCGCGCAGCTCACGGGCGTAGGAGAAGCCGCGGCCGTCCATGAAGGTGGGGAAGTTCACCAGCACCAGCGGTATTTCGTCGATGTGGGCGTACAGCGGCTCCAGGCACTCGCCCGGCTCCAGCACCACGGCGCGTTCGGCCCGGCCGTCGTGGGCCAGCCACTGCTCCAGGTCCAGGCTCTCGGGGCCGGTCTCCTCGACGATGGCGCCGTTCTTGATCAGCTTAGGCATAGACGCGCTCCTTGAAGGGATCGATGCCGACGCGGCGGTAGGTCTCGAGGAAGCTCTCCTCGCCTTCGCGCAGGTCGACGAATGTGGTGATCAGCTTTTCGATCACGTCCGGCATGTCCTCCTGCTTGAAGGAGGGGCCGAGGATCTTGCCCAGCGACGCGTCCTTGCCCTGGTGGCCACCGAGGCTCACCTGGTAGAACTCCTGGCCTTTCTTGTCCACGCCCAGCACGCCGATATGGCCGATGTGGTGGTGGCCGCAGGCGTTCATGCAGCCGCTGATGTTGAGGTCGATCGGGCCCAGGTCGTAGACGTAGTCCATGTCGTCGAAACGCTGCTGGATGGCCTCGGCGACGGGGATGGACTTGGCGTTGGCCAGCGAGCAGTAGTCGCCGCCGGGGCAGCAGATGATGTCGGTCAGGTAGCCGATGTTCGGCGTGGCCATGCCGGCGGCCTGCAGGGCCTGCCAGAGCTCGTACAGTGCGTCCTGACGCACGTCCGCCAGCACCATGTTCTGCTGGTGGGTGGTGCGCGCCTCGCCGAAGGAGAAGCGGTCGGCGAGGTCTGCGACCAGTTCCAGCTGGCGGTCGGTAATGTCGCCGGGCGGGTAGCCGGTGGCCTTGAGCGAGACGTTCACGGCGCGGTAGCCCGGTACGCGGTGCTCCACCGTGTTGCGCTTGACCCAGTTGCCGAAGATCGGGTCTTCCGCGCACTGGTCGGCCAGTGCCGCGGCGCAGGTGTCGGCGTCGAACTCGGCGTAATCCGGGGCGGTGAAGTGGCTTTTCGCCCGGGCGATTTCAGCGTCGGTGAGGGTGGCGGGGCCATCCTTCAGTACCGCCCACTCGCGCTCCACCGCATCGCGGAAGGCGTCGACACCCATGGCCTTCACCAGGATCTTGATACGCGCCTTGTACTTGTTGTCGCGCCGGCCGTGCAGGTTGTACACGCGCAGGATGGATTCCAGGTAGGTCAGCAGGTGCTGCGGCTCGAGGTCGTTGCAGATCTCCTCGCCGATCACCGGGGTACGGCCGAGGCCGCCGCCGACCAGCACGCGGAAGCGGGTTTCCCCGGCCGCGTCATGTACCAGCTCCACGCCGATGTCGTGGGCGTGGATGGCCGCGCGATCCACTTTGGAGGCGCACACCGCGATCTTGAACTTGCGCGGCAGGAAGGCGAATTCCGGGTGCAGGGTGGACCACTGGCGAATCAGCTCGCACCAGGGGCGCGGGTCCTCGATTTCGTCGGCGGCGACACCGGCGAACTGGTCGGTGGTGGTGTTGCGGATGCAGTTGCCGGAGGTCTGGATCGCGTGCATCTGCACCGAGGCCAGGCCGGCCAGGATCTCCGGCACGTCTTCCAGTGCCGGCCAGTTGAACTGGAAGTTCTGGCGGGTGCTGACGTGCACGTAGCCCTTGTCGAAATCGCGGGAGAGGGCGGCGAGCTTGCGCAGCTGGCGGCTGTTCAGCAGGCCGTAGGGCACGGCGACGCGCAGCATGGGCGCCAGGCGCTGGATGTACAGGCCGTTCTGCAGGCGCAGCGGCAGGAATTGCTGGTCGGTCAGCTTGCCGTCGAGGTAGCGGGCGGTCTGGTCGCGAAACTGCGCCACGCGCTCGTCGACAATGGTCTGGTCGTATGTGTCGTAGGTATACATCTGCTTTATTCCGTGTGTTTCCCTTTTCCCTGGCCTCCCTCGCGGGGAGCGCTACCTTACCAGAAAAGCGCTGGCGTCAAATAGCGAGATTATTCATAAGCTTAGAACCATATATTCGCGGGTGTTCCAGCCTTGGGATCGGCGCGCTTGCTGTTATACTGTCTTCGCCCTTTCAACCCTGTGACCTGGAGAAAAAAAATGAGCGAGGAACACAGCAACAAGGATGCCGGCGACGGCGCGGCGGATGCCATCGCGGCCACCGCAATCATTGCCATCGTCGTGCTCGGCCTCTACCTGTGGCTGGCGGGTATGCCTACCTGAAAGCTGACCGGGCGCGGGCCGGGGCTACTTGCCCGCGCTCTTCAACACCAGCTGTACGATCACGATCACCGTACCGATAAACAGCAGCCCAAAGATGATGCCCGCGGCGATGAATACCCCCGCGCGGCCCTGCTTGAAGTCCCGCTCCCGGTTCTTGCTGCTCTGCACGCCAAAGGCCGCGGACAACACGCTGCCGACAACCTGCAGCGGCCCCAGCGACTGCTTTTCGCCTTCCGGCTTTTTCCCTTCCGTTTTTTCCTCGTCCTGCATCTGCGCGAGTTCCCTCAGTAGTCCAGGTTGGGCCGCAGCCAGCGCTCGGCCTCGGCGAGGCTGATGCCCTTGCGCTGCGCCAGGTCCTCGACCTGGTCGCGGCCGATCTTGCCCACGGCAAAGTAGCGCGCCTCGGGGTGGGCGAAATAGAATCCGCTCACCGAGGAGGCCGGGCTCATGGCGAAGCTGTCCGACAGGGTCACGCCGCAGTTGGCCGGCGCATCCAGCAGGCGGAACAGCGTCGCCTTTTCCGTGTGGTCCGGGCAGGCGGGGTAGCCGGGCGCCGGGCGGATGCCGCGGTAGCGCTCGCGGATCAGGTCCTCGTTGTCCAGCGCCTCGTCCGGGGCGTAGCCCCAGAGCTCGCGCCGCACCAGCCGGTGCATGTACTCGGCGAAGGATTCGGCCAGGCGGTCCGCCAGCGCCTTCAGCAGAATGCTGTTGTAGTCGTCGTGCTGCGCTGCGAATTCAGCGACCTTCTCGTCCACGCCGTGGCCGGTGCTGACGCAGAAGCCGCCAACATAGTCTTCCAGCCCGCTATCCGCAGGCGCGACGAAATCCGCGAGGCTCTGGTTGGGCTTGCCGTCGGCCTTTTCCGATTGCTGGCGCAGGTGGTGCAGCACCGCGAGGCTTTCGCTCCGGCTGTCGTCGGTGAACAGTTCGATATCGTCAGAGCCCTTGCGGAAGGCGGGCCAGAAGCCAACCACCGCGCGCGCGGTCAGCCATTTCTCGGCAACGATGCGCTCGAGCATGGCTTTTGCGTCGCGGTACAGTTCGCTGGCCTGCGCGCCGACCTTTTCGTCCTCCAGGATGTTGGGGAATTTACCCGCGAGTTCCCAGGTGATGAAGAAGGGCGTCCAGTCGATGGTGTCGACCAGTTCCTGCAGCGGGAAGTCGTCGAACACGCGCAGCCCGGTAAATGCCGGGCGCGGCGGCTGGTAGTGGCTCCAGTCCAGCTGCGGCGCGTTGGCCACGGCCCGGGCATAGCTCAGCTGCTTCGCCCTGGGCTTGCGGTTGGCGACGCGCTGGCGGACCTGCTCGGACTGTTCGCGGCGCTCGGCGACAAACTTTGCCTTGTTGGTGCTCATCAGCTGCGTCGCCACGGACACGCTGCGCGAGGCATCCGGCACGTAAGTGACGATATCGTTGCTGTACTGCGGCTCTATTTTTACCGCGGTGTGCGCGTTCGATGTGGTCGCGCCACCGATCATCAGCGGTACGTCGAAGTCCAGCCGCTGCATCTCCGCGGCGACGTGGACCATCTCGTCCAGCGAGGGCGTGATCAGGCCGGAAAGCCCGATAATATCGACGTTTTCGGCTTTTGCGACCCGCAGGATTTCGTCGCAGGGCACCATCACGCCGAGGTCGATGACTTCGAAATTGTTGCACTGCAGCACCACGCCGACGATGTTCTTGCCGATGTCGTGGACATCGCCTTTAACCGTCGCCATCAGTATCTTGCCGTTGGTGCTCGAGCCTTCCGATTTCTCCGCCTCGATGTAGGGCTGCAGGTAGGCGACCGCCTGTTTCATGACACGGGCGCTCTTCACTACCTGGGGCAGGAACATCTTGCCGCTGCCGAACAGGTCGCCGACCACGTTCATGCCATCCATCAGCGGGCCTTCGATCACCTCGATGGGGTGCTCGAAATGTTGCCGCGCCTCCTCGGCATCCTCGATGATGTACGTGTTGATACCCTTGACCAGCGCGTGCTCCAGGCGCTTGACCACGTCCTGCTCGCGCCAGCTCAGGTCTTCCACCCGCGCGGCGCCACCGCCGCTATCACGGTACGATTCCGCCAGTTCCAGCAGGCGCTCGGTGCCGTCCTCGCGACGGTTGAGGATCACGTCTTCCACAGCCTCGCGCAGGTCCGCGGGCAGTTCGTCGTAGACCGCGAGCTGCCCCGCGTTGACGATACCCATGTCCATGCCGGCGCGAATCGCGTGGTAGAGGAACACCGAGTGGATCGCCTCGCGCACCGCGTTGTTGCCGCGGAAGGAGAACGACACGTTCGACACACCGCCGGAGACCAGCGCGCCGGGGAGGTTTTCCTTGATGAACGCGGTGGCCTCGATGAAATCCACCGCGTAGTTGTTGTGCTCCTCGATGCCGGTGGCGACGGCGAAGATGTTCGGGTCGAAGATAATGTCCTGCGGGTTGAAGCCAAGCTTGTTCACCAGCAGGTCGTAGGAGCGGCGGCTGATTTGCTTGCGGCGCTCGAGGTTGTCGGCCTGGCCTTCCTCGTCGAAGCCCATCACCACCACGGCGGCGCCGTAGCGCTGGCACAGCCTGGCCTGGGCGAGGAACTCTTCCTCGCCGGCTTTCAGGCTGATCGAGTTCACCACCGGCTTGCCGGCGATGCACTGCAGGCCGGCCTCGATGACCTCCCACTTGGAGGAGTCGACCATCACCGGCACGCGGGCGATGTCCGGCTCCGACGCCACCAGGTTGAGGAACGTCACCATGGCCTTTTTGGCATCCAGCATGCCTTCATCCATGTTGACGTCGATGATCTGCGCGCCGTCCTCCACCTGGGTGCGGGCGACGTTCAGCGCCGTGTCGTAGTCGTCCTCGAGAATCAGCCGCTTGAAGGCCGCCGAGCCGGTGATATTGCAGCGCTCGCCGACGTTGACGAACAGGCTGTCCGCGGTGATGTTGAGCGGCTCAAGCCCGGCGAGGCGGCAGGCGGCAGCCGGCTCCGGAATTTCACGCGGCGGGATATCCGCTACCGCCTCGGCGATGGCGCGGATGTGCGCGGGCGTGGTGCCGCAGCAGCCGCCGGCTAGGTTGAGGAAGCCGCGGCCGGCAAACTCGCGGAAGTCCTCGTGCATGATTTCCGGCGTCTCGTCGAACTCGCCGAAGGCGTTGGGCAGCCCGGCGTTGAGGTGGGCGCTGAAATAGCAGGGCGCGACATTGGCCAGCTCCTCCAGGAAGGGCCGGATCTCCTTGTAGCGCCGCCCGCAGTTACTGCCGACGATCAGCGGGTTGGCGTGGGCGATGGCGTTGTAGAACGCCTGCGGGTTCTGCCCGGAGAGCACCCGGCCGCTGACATCCGGGAAGGTCACGGAAATCATCAGCGGCAGTTCGCGGCCGCACTGCTCGAAGGCCTGCTTTACCGCGAAAATCGCGGCTTTCGCGTTGAGCGCGTCGAAGATGGTTTCGATCAGCAGCAGGTCGGAACCGCCCTCGATCAGCGCCAGCGCGGCGTCGAGATAGGAGGCGCGCAACTGTTCGAAAGTAATGCCGCGCGCACCGGGGTTGTTGACGTCCGGCGAGATCGAGGCAGTCTTCGGCGTCGGCCCCAACACCCCGGCGACAAAACGCGGTTTGTCCGGTGTTTCGGCGGTGACGGCATCGGCCACCTCGCGGGCGATGCGCGCCGCAGCGAGGTTGATCTCGTAGGCGAGGTCACCCAGGCGGTAATCGTCCTGGCCGACGGACGTGGCGTTGAACGAGTTGGTCTCGATCATGTCCGCGCCGGCGTGCAGGTAGGCGCGATGGATGTCCTGGATCACGTCGGGGCGGGTGATGGAGAGCAGGTCGTTGTTGCCCTTCAGGTCCACCGGGTGATCCTTCAGGCGCTCGCCGCGGTAATCCGCCTCGGCCAGCCCGGCGTTCTGGATCATGGTGCCCATGGCGCCGTCGATCACGAGGATCCGCTGCCGCAGGGACTGTTCCAGAAGACTTGAATTGTTGCCGGGGATCGCCATGTTACTCCTTGCTCCCAATAAATCGCTGTTTCCAGCGCTCGCCGCAGCTTCGTGCCGCCGCCGTGAAAAAGCGGAGCATTCTAGCAGATTAGCGTGGTATTGTGCTCCCGCGGGTCGCGCGCTCGCACTTTGCCACACAGATTGGTAAAATACCTGAGTAATTTAGTCGGATAGCATAGCTGGAACGCAAGACCATGATCACCATTACCGAATCAGCACAGGACTACCTCGCCGAACTGCTGGCCAAGCAGGAAAACGTGCTGGGCGTCCGCGTGTTCATCAACCAGCCCGGCACCCCGCGCGCCGAGACCTGTATCGCATACTGCCGCGACGGCGACGTCCACGAGGGCGACGAGCAGCGCGACTACGAGAAATTCACCGCCTGGTTCGAGGGCCGCTCGCTGCCGTTCCTCGAAGATGCCCTGGTCGACTACTCCAAGGACCGCATGGGCGGCCAGCTCACCATCAAGGCCCCCAACGCCAAGATGCCGCGCGTGGACGAAAACAGCCCGCTGGAAGACCGCATCAACTACGTGCTCTACAACGAGGTGAACCCGGCGCTGGCCTCACACGGCGGCGAGGTCAGCCTGGTGGAAGTCACCGAGGACATGTACGCGGTGCTGCGCTTCGGCGGCGGCTGCCAGGGCTGCGCGGCGGTCGACCAGACGCTCAAGGGCGGTGTCGAAAAAACCCTGCTCGAGCAGCTGCCCCAACTCGCGGGCGTGCGCGACCTCACCGACCACACGGACAAGTCGCAGGCCTACTACTAGCCCCGCTTGTAGGAGCCCGCTACGCGGGCGATCTCGATCGCCGGTACTGGCTCCGCACTTCGATCGCCGGGTATGCCCGGCGCACCGCATCGCCGGATACGCCTGGCACTGCGCATCGCCGGATACGCCTGGTACTTCGCATCGCCGGCATGAAGCGCGTTACGCCCTTTCCGGGACCGCCAAAAAGCGTACACCCATATACAGGCTCGAGTTCCCGGAGCGCCGGCCGGGCCATCCTGGCCTCACACGCCCCGGGAAGGGCGTAACGCGCTTCATGCCTCGTGTGTTGCTACAGCGGGATTCCGATGCTTCGATCGCTTGCCGAGCCGCCGTAGCGAGGATTGGGAGGTATACCGCTCACAAGCCGGGGTTGCTCTGCCGGTCGAGAAACGAGCCGGCAAGGCCCGCACAGACCGCAGCAGCTACGAGCGTTCAGGCGTGAAGCGGCGACGAACCAGGGCCCGCCGCACGCAGAGAAGGAGGAGAGGAGATCAGCGCGCCGTGAGCGCGTCGCGGACCTTGTCGCGGAGCTGGCGCAGGCAGGCCTCGGTGTCCTCCCAGCCGATACAGCCGTCGGTCACCGACACACCGTACTGCAGCTGCGACAGATCCTCCGGAATCGACTGGTTACCCGCGTGGATGTTGCTCTCGATCATCAGCCCGACGATGGACTTGTTGCCCTCGATCACCTGGTTGCCGACATTCTCGACGACCAGCGGCTGCAACTCCGGCTGCTTGTTGGAGTTGGCGTGGGAGCAGTCAACCATGATGTTGAGCGGCAGCTTCGCTTTTTCCAGCGCCTGCTCGCACAGGCGGATGTGCAGCGAGTCGTAGTTCGGGCCCGAGCTGCCGCCGCGCAGGACGATGTGGCCGTAGGCGTTGCCGCGAGTGGTGAACACCGAGACCTGGCCCTTGCGGTTGATGCCGAGGAAGCGGTGCGGGCGCGAGACCGAGTTCAGCGCGTTGGTGGCCACGGTGAGGCCGCCGTCGGTGCCGTTCTTGAAGCCGACCGCGGAGGACAGGCCACTGGCCATTTCGCGGTGGGTCTGGGATTCGGTGGTGCGCGCGCCGATGGCGGACCAGCTGATCAGGTCCTGCAGGTACTGCGGGGAGATCGGGTCCAGCGCTTCGGTGGCGGTGGGCAGGCCCAGTTCCAGAATGTCCAGCAGTAGCTGGCGGCCGATGTGCAGGCCCTCCTCGATCTTGAAGGAGTCGTCCAGGTGGGGGTCGTTGACCAGGCCTTTCCAGCCGACGGTGGTGCGCGGCTTTTCGAAGTACACGCGCATCACGATGTATAGCGTGTCGGAAAGCTCATCAGCCAGCGCCTTCAGCCGGCGGGCGTAGTCCATCGCGGCTTCGGTGTCGTGGATGGAGCAGGGGCCAACCACCACGAACAGGCGGTGGTCCTTGCGGTCGAGGATATCCCAGATGACCTGGCGGCTATCCGCCACGGTCTGCTTCACGGTCTCGCTCATGGGCAGCGCGGCCCACAGCTCTTCAGGGGTGACCAGCACACCCTGGGAATCGACGTTGATGTTATGGACTTCGTTGTTGCTCATGGGCCTACCTGATACATTACATCCGGCTCCGCCGCCCGTCCTGGCAGGGGAGGGCGCGCCATTCTATAGCAGCAGGCGGGATTTGGGTAGGCGCCCCCGGCTGGCGCGGCAGGAGGCTGGCAAGTGCCAACAGGCGGTTTTTCCTCACATTACGAACTCGGCGCGCTCGCGCCACTTCTGGAGCAGGGCCAACTCCTGCTCACCCCCAACCAGCGCCTCGCGCGCACGGTAAAAACCGCATGGGATGCCAGGCAGGTCGCGCTCGGCCTGCGGGTCTGGCGCCCGGCGACAGTGCGTGCCCTCGATGGCTGGCTGCAGCAATGCTGGGAGGAAGCGGTGGCGAGCGGGCGCTGCCCGCCGCGCGTCCGCCTGAATCCGCTGCAGGAGCGCGAGCTCTGGGCGCAGGTCATCGCTGAAGATGGCAACGAGCACGGCGGCTACAACCTGCTGCAACCCGGCGGCGCGGCGGAGCTGGCCGCGACAGCGCGCGACAGCCTGCTGCAGGCGGGCATCGATACCCGGGCAGCCGCGGTGGAACAGCTGTTCCGCCTCGACGCGGACTGCGGCACCTTCCTGCGCTGGCTCAGGGCATTCGATACCGTGCTGGCATCCCGCGGCCTCGCGACGCGTGCCGATTGCCTGCGCGAGTTGCTGGCGGTTGAAGCGCCCGCAATCGTCGATTCCGTAGCACTGCTCGACTGCAACGACCTCACCCAACTGCAGCAAGCCTGTCTCGAGTCACTGGCCGGCACCGTCGTGCACGTCTCAGCCCTGGGCGAGGAGGCGCCGTTTCTCGCATCGTCGTGGCCGGATCGCGCCGCGGAGCTGGCCGCGGTCGCGCGTTGGGCCGCGCAAACCCACGCACAGGACCCGCAGTGCCGGCTGGGAATCATCCTCGGCGACATGCAGGGCGATCGCGAAACGCTGGAATACCTGCTGCGCCGCGAGTTCGATTGCCTGGGCGACAACTACACGGCGCTGCCGGTCAACTTCTCCACCGGCATCAGCCTGGACCGGGCGCCCGTGGTGCGCGACGCGCTGCGCATGCTCGCCTGTTGCGACCGGGAGATTGCCTGTGCGGACATTCTCGGCCTGCTGGTTTCACGCTTCACACCAGGCACCTTTGGCCTGGACGACGGCGGTGTTGCACTGGTACAGCAGTTGTTTGCCGATGGCCGCGAAACCGTGGAGACCGGGCGGCTGCGCGGCCTGGCCGCGCGCGGCAGCGAGGCCGGTGATGCGGACTCGCTCGGCGGCAAGCTCAACGCCATACACGCCCTGCGCCTGCAGCGGGCGCGCAAACTGCCCTCAGCCTGGGCTGAGGACATTCACCCGGTACTGGGAATCTGGGGCTGGCCCGGCAGCGGCGCGCTGGACTCGCTGGAGTACCAGCAGGTCGTCGACTGGTACCAGGTGCTGGAGGATTTTGCCGCCTGCGACCGCGTGGCCGGCGAGATCGAACTGGGCGCCGCGCTCGCCCTGCTGCGCCGCTGTTGCCAGTCGAGCATCTCCCAGCCGCAGACCGCCGATACCGGTGTGCAGGTGCTGGGTACCCTGGAAGCCGCGGGACTGCAGTTCGACAGCATCTGGCTGTGCGGCCTGGAGGCGAGCCGCTGGCCCGCGCCGCTGCGGCCCAACCCGTTCATTCCCATGCGCCTGCAGCGCGAGCACGCCATGCCCCACGCCAGCAGCGAGTACGAGTGGCGGTATGCGGCGGGACTGCTGGGGCAGTACCGCGCGGGCTGCCGCCAGTTTATCGCCAGTTACGCGCGCCAGAGCGACGGCGCGCCGGAGCTGCCCAGTCCGCTGCTGCACGGCCACCCGGTGGATGCCATGGAGGAAACCGCTGGCGTCCCCCGGCAATGGACGCAGCAGTTGCACGCGGCGCAGGTGGATTCACTGGATGACAGCATTGCGCCAACCCTGGCCGGCGGCGGCCACAGCGGTGGCAGCGCTCTTCTGCAGGACCAGGCCAGTTGCCCGTTTCGCGCCTTCGCTCGCCACCGCCTGGGCGCCCAGGTGCTGGATGCCCCGCATGCCGGGCTGTCCGCAAGGGAGCGCGGCGACCTGCTGCACAATGCGATGTATGCACTGTGGGGCGGCATCGGGGACAGCGCGGCACTGGCGGCCATGGATGACGACGCCTGCACACGCGCGCTGCAACTGGCCGTCGATGCCGCGCTGGAGGCGGTACCCGAACCGCTGCGCCTGCTGGTCGGCGCCCACTGCCTGGACCTGGAGCGGCAGCGCCTGTGCACGCTGCTGGCGCAGTGGCTGGAACTGGAGCGCAACCGCCCGCCGTTTCGCGTCTCGGTGCGCGAGGCGCCGCGGGAGTTCCAGCTCGGCGAGCTGACCCTGCGCCTGCGGGTCGACCGGGTCGACAGCCTCGACGCCGGCGGGCAGCTGGTCATCGACTACAAGTCCGGCCTGTGCAAACCGGCGCACTGGCTGGGCGAGCGCCCGAAGGAACCGCAGTTGCCGCTTTACGCACTGGCCACCGGTGCCGTCGCGGTCGCCTTCGCCCAGGTGCGCGCGCGGGATTGCCAGTTGCTGGGCCTGGGCGAGCCTGTGGGCATACCGGGCGTCGCCGACGACATGGCCAGGGCCACCAGCCGCTACCAGCCGGCGGAGGACTGGCAGGAACTGCAGGCTCAGTGGCAGCACAACCTGGAGACGCTGGCCGCGGAGTTTATCGGCGGCGAGGCGCGGGTCGATCCGCAGCCCGGCGCCTGCCAGTACTGCGGGCTGCAGGCGCTGTGCCGGGTCGACCTGGTGGAGGACGAGGCATGAGTATCGCCGACGCCGCCCAGCGCAGCCGCGCCCTGGATGTCACCCGGAGCTTCTGCGTTACCGCGCCCGCGGGCTCGGGCAAGACGGAGCTGCTGATCCAGCGCTTTCTCGCCCTGCTGGCGCGGGTGGAGCGCCCCGAGCAGGTGCTGGCGATCACCTTCACCCGCAAGGCGGCGGCGGAGATGCTGGAGCGCGTGCTGCAGGCCCTGTGGGCCGCGCAGGCGGGCGAGGCGGTTACCGGCGAGCACCAGGCGCGCACGCGGCAGCTGGCCGAGGCGGCGCTGGCGCACGCCCGCGAGCGGGGCTGGGAGCTTGCGCGGGACGTGGGCCGTTTCAATATCCGCACCATCGACGGCTTCTGCGCGGCGCTGGCCAGGCAGATGCCCATCCTCAGCGGCTTTGGCGGCCACGCCGGGCCGGTGGACGACGCCGGCTACCTCTATCGCGGGGCGGTGCGCGAACTCTACGGCATGGTCGGCAGCAATCTGCCGCAGGCCGCGGACCTCGACGCGCTGCTGCTGCACTTCGACAATAACTGGGACCGGGTGGAAGCCCTGCTGGTCGGCATGCTGGGCAAACGCGAGCAGTGGCAGGACTACGCCAGGGCGCGGCACACGCCGGAGGCCTCCGAGGCGCAACTGCGGAAGGTCGTGCGCCTGCTGGTCGAGGAGGAACTGGAGGGCGCGGAAGATGCGCTCGCACCGTGGCTGGCACAACTGTTCGCGCACAATGCCTATGCCTGCGGCAACCGCGGTGAAGCGGCATCCGCAGCAGTACCGGCACCCACCGCGGACAATCTCGAAACCTGGCGCTGCCTGAAGCCCCTGTTGCTCACCGGCAAGGGCACGTTGCGCAAAACCGTGACCGTGCGCGAGGGGTTTCCCGCATCCAGCGCCGCCGAAAAGGACCGCAAGGCCGCCTTCCTCGCGCTGTTGCAGGAAATCGCGGAAGAGGTGCCGGACATCGAACAGCGCGTCGCGCGCCTGGCCTGGCTGCCCTGCATGGACGATCACGCGGAGGCCTGGCAACTGGTGCTGCGGCTGACGCATGTCCTGCCGCTGCTCTCCGCCTGCCTGTTACTGGAATTCGAACGCGAGGGCGCTGTGGACCACACCCAGGTCGCGCTGTCCGCGCTGGAAGCCCTGGGTGAGGACGACGCGCCGACCGAGCTGGCGCTGCGCCTGGACTACGCGATCGAGCACATCCTGGTCGACGAGTTCCAGGACACCGCCATCAACCAGTACCTGCTGGTGGAGCGGCTCACCCGCGGCTGGGACCAGCACAACGCGGCCAACCCGGCGGCGCCGCGCACGCTGTTTATCGTCGGCGACGGTATGCAGTCCATCTACGGTTTCCGCAACGCCAACGTCGGCCTGTTCCTGCGCGCGCGGCAGAACGGTTTCAACGGGATCGTGCCGGAATCCCTTGCCCTGCAGTGTAATTTCCGCTCCGAGGAGGGCGTGGTCGAGTGGGTGAATCGCACCTTCGCCGAAGCCTTCCCTCCCTGGGACGACCCGCGCCGCGGCTGCGTGCGCTTTACGCCGGCAACCGCGGTGCGCCCACCCGGCGCAGGGAATGCGGTAGAGGCCCATACCTTTATCGGCGAGGACGCCCCCCGGCAGGAGGCGCAGTGGCTGGCGGCGCAGATCGAGCAGGGCCTGCAGGACCCGGAGCTCGCCTCCATCGCCGTGCTCGGCCGCAGCCGCCCGCAGCTCGGGCCCCTGGTGGCGGAACTGCGCCGGCGCGGTATTCCCTTCGCCGCACAGGATATGGACCCGCTGTCGCGCTCGCCGGCCATCGTCGACCTGTTGACCCTGTGCCGCGCGCTGGCCAATCCCGCGGACCGGGTCGCCTGGCTGGCGCTGCTGCGGGCCCCCTGGTGCGGCCTGTCGCTGGCGGACCTGGCGTCGCTGGGGGAGGGCGAAGCCCGCCTGCGCAGCCAGAATCTCGCTGCATTGCTGCTGCGCGGCGACCTGCCGGGGTCGCTCAGCGAAAGCGGGAGACTGCGCCTGCAGCGCGTGCGGCAGTGCCTGCAGTGGGCGTGGTCGCGGCGCGACCGCCTCTCCCTGCGGGTCTGGGTGGAGCAGCTGTGGCTGTCGCTGGGCGGCCCCGCGAGCCTGCCCGACGCGGCGCAACTGGATGACGCAGAGCATTTCTTCAAGCTGCTGCAGCAGGCGGAGCGGGAGGGGTTCGGCCTGGATATCGCCTGGATGGAGCAGAAGATCGACCGCCTGTATGCCTCCGGCGGCGCGCCCGACGCGAAACTGCAACTGATGACACTGCACAAGGCCAAGGGGCTGGAGTTCGACTGGGTGCTCATCCCCGCGCTCGCGCGCACGCCGCGCAGCGACGACCGCCAGCTGCTGTTGTGGGACGAGTACACCTCCGCCAGCGGGCAGGGCGGTTTCCTGCTCGCCGCGGACGACCACAGCGAAGCGGACACGCCGGGCCTGTACAACTACCTGAAGCGCCAGCGCGCCGAAAAATCCCGCAACGAATCTGCGCGCCTGCTGTACGTCGGCGCCACCCGCGCCGCGCGCCGGCTGACCCTGAGTGCCAGCCTGAAAACCGGCGGCGAGGATGACGCACAGCCCAGGCCACCCGGGGAGAGCACCCTGCTGCACCACATCTGGCCCGCTTTCGCCCGGGAGATGGAGTTGCACCTGCCCGAGGACCTGCCGGCCGAGGAGGCAGTGCTTGGCAAACCACTGCGCGTCGTGGCCAATCCCCCCGCAGCGCCGGAATTGCCGGAGGAGCCCGACGCGCCCAATGTGCCGGACCCGGTGCGCAACGCGGTCGAACGCCACACGGGGTCGGTCATCCACCTGCTGCTGGAGCGGCTCAGTCTCGCCGGCGGGTTACCGGAGACGGTGCCCCCGGCGCTCGCAGCCCTGGCCGGCCACGCCCTGGCGCAGCAGGGACTGGCGGGCGAGACCCTGTCGCGGGCGCGGGATACCGTGATCGAGGCGGTGGCTGGCACGCTGTCCGACGAGCGCGGGCGCTGGTTGCTGGATGCCGGCCACCCCGAGGCGCACAGCGAACTGCCGCTGACCTGTGTTTGCGACGACAAACTCCGCGATATCGTGATTGACCGCACCTTCGTCGATCGCGCCAGCGGCGAGCGCTGGGTGGTGGATTACAAGAGCAGCGTGCCGCGGCCGGGGCTGCCGATGGAGGCATTCCTGGCGGAGGAGGGCGAGCGTTACGGCGAACAGCTCGGCACCTATCGCGACGCGCTGTCAGCACTCGGCGAACAACCCGTGCGTTGCGCGCTGTATTTTACCCGCCTCGGGCTACTGCATCGCCTGCCGGCGCTGGATATCGGCCAGGCGTCAGAAATCAGGGGAAAAGATGAGTGAACGCGAGCTGCGGGCGGTGCAGCGCATCGTCATACTGACTGGCGCTGGAGTGTCTGCCGAGTCGGGCATCGCCACCTTCCGCGACGCCAATGGCCTGTGGGAGAACCACGACCCGATGCAGATAGCCACCCCCGAGGCGTTCCAGCGCGACCCGGACCTGGTTTTCCGCTTCTACAACGCCCGTCGCGCGCAGCTGGAGGAGGTGGAGCCGAACGCTGCGCACCGGGCCATCGCGCGGTTGCAGCAGGAGTTTGCCGGCGAGGTCTTCCTGGTCACCCAGAACGTGGACGACCTGCACGAGCGCGGCGGCAGCCCCCAGGTATGCCACATGCACGGCCAGCTGCGCTCCGGCTGGTGCCGGCGCTGCGACGTGCGGCACTTCACCCGCAAATCCTTCGACCAGTACAGCCACTGCCCACATTGCAACGAGCCGGGCGGCCTGCGTCCTGACATCGTGTGGTTCGGCGAGATGCCCTATCACATGGCGGAGATCGACGGGCAACTGGCGCGCTGCGACCTGTTCATCGCGGTGGGTACTTCCGGGCAGGTCTATCCTGCGGCGGGCTTCGTGCGCGAGGCAGTGGCCGCAGGGGCCCACGCCATCGAGGTCAATCGGGAGTCCAGCGGCGTCACCCAGTGGTTCCCCGAGCAGCGCCTGGGCGCTGCGGGTGAGGTGATGCCGCTGCTGGTGGAGGCGCTGCTCGCCGGATAAATCCGCGGGCTTACATGCCGCCCACGTAGAGGGTCAGCTTCTGGCCGGGCTTCAGGTAGGCGTCCGGGTCCAGTTCGTTCCAGGCCACGATATCGTCGACCGACACCTTGAAGCGGCCCGCAATCCGGTACAGCGAATCGCCGCGGCGTACCTGGTAACCCCGGCGCGCCGCCGCGGCGGGTTTGCCGTTGAGGGCCAGGCTGCCCGACCACTGGCCGCTCGAGGGAATCAGCAGCGCGTCACCGGCGCGGATGAAGTTGCCGCGGATATTGTTGACCTCGCGCAGCAGGGCGACCTGGGTATCGTACCTTTTGGCGATGCGGATCAGGCTGTCGCCGCGGCGGATCCGGTAGTGCTGCCAGTGGACGCGGTCTTCCGGCGCCAGGGCGGCAAGGCCGGTCTCGAAGTTGTCTTCGCTGCCCACCGGCAGCAACAGCTCCTGTGCCGCGTCGGGAGAGGTCGCCCAGCGCAGCTGGCCGGGATTGAGGGCGCGCAGGGTGCCGAGGTCGACATCCGCCAGCTGGGCGGCGCGCGCCAGTTCGATCTGTCCGCCGGTGGGCACCACGGCAAAGGCGGGTCGGTTGGGCACCTCGCCCAGGTCGACGCCGTAGTGGTCGGGGTCGGCGATGATCTGTGCCAGGGCCAGCAGGCGCGGCAAGTAGTAGCGCGTTTCACGGGGCAGGGACAGCGACCAGTAATCGGTGGGCTTGCCCTGTCTGGCGTTGCGCTTGATTGCCGAGGCGACCCGGCCGTTGCCGGAGTTGTAGGCGGCCAGCGCCAGCATCCAGTCACCGTCGAACTCGTCGTGCAGGGATTGCAGGTAATCCAGCGCGGTCCGGGTCGATTCCCGCAGGTCGCGGCGGCCATCGTACCACCAGTCCTGTTGCATGCCGAGGTGGCGGCCGGTAGCGGGCATGATCTGCCACAGCCCCGCGGCACTTTCCGGCGAGGTGGCGAAGGGGTTCAGGGTGCTTTCCACCAGCGGTAGCAGGGCCACTTCCATGGGCATGCCGCGCTTCTCGACTTCCCCGGCAATGTAGTACAGGTACAGCGAGGCGCGCTCGGTGATCGCGGGAATGTACTGGCTCTGGCGGAGGTAGCTCTCGCGCTCGCGGGTCACCTCGGGGCGATCGATCGATTGCCAGGTGAGCTCCGGGCCGATGCGCTGCCACAGGTCCTCGGGCGCTTTTGCGACCGCGCTGGCCGGCACCGGTCTGGCGACGGGCTGCTTCGCGACTTTTGCTTGCGACGGCGCGCTGGTCGCAGCCGTTGCCGGTTCGTTTGTCGCACGCATGGACTGGCATCCAGCGGCGAGTATAGTTATAGAAACTACCGCAATTAAACGATATAACATATTGTAAATAATGGCCTTATGGTCTTTTTTCTAACTTAATGTATTTTCTTGGTCTGGTGGTATTTTATCCACCGAGGCGCCGCTGGCCAGCATTAACCGCGGAAAACGTCTTTCCACTCCCTGACACTGGCGAACACCGCTTCCGGCGCCTCCCCGTGCAGGCGGTCCTGCTGGCGCAGCCCTTCGCGCACCGATGCCTGGTCGCAACGCAGGAAGGGGTTGGTGGCCAGTTCATCGGCGAGGGTCGACGGCACCGTGGGGGTGTCGCTGTCGCGGGCCTGTTGCGCCCACTGCTGGCGCTGGGCCAGCACCGCGTTGTCGGGTTCGACGGCGCGGGCAAAGCGCAGGTTGGCCAGGGTGTACTCGTGGGCGCAGTACACCCGGGTATTGCGCGGCAGGGCTGCCAGCGACTGCAGCGAGGCGTGCATCACCGCGGGGGTACCCTCGAACAGGCGGCCGCAGCCGCCGGCAAACAGGGTATCGCCGCAGAACAGTACTGGCGGCTCGTCGGCGTGGAAATACGCAATGTGGTCCAGGGTGTGCCCGGGCACCTCCATCACGCTGAAGCCGGCGCCCAGCACCTCGATGTGGTCCCCAGCGCCGAGGCGCCGGTCGATGCCCTCGATGGCGGGATTGGCGGGGCCATAGACCACTGGTCCATAGCGCTCGCGCAGGCGGGCCAGGCCGCCGACATGATCGAAGTGGTGGTGGGTGATGAGCACCGCGGCCAGGTCCAGGCCGGCGGCATCCAGCGCGGCCTCCACCGGGGCTGCGTCGCCCGGGTCGACCACACAGGCTGCGCTGCCGCCCGGCGCGGTGAACAGCCAGATGTAATTGTCATCGAATGCGGCTACAGGTCTGATATCGAGCATGACAAACCGTTAAACTCCCTGGGAAATGCAGTAATATGGCGCGGTAGGTGCTTGGACGAAGCCTGGATTTGGACAAAGCCTGAACAAAACCGCTGCGGCGCCAGCCTGAGACAACGAGATGACCCGTCAGTTTAACGAGATTTCCACTTACCTGGAAACCTGGTACCGATCCGAGCGCGGTGCGTACCTGCGCCGGCAACTGCAGGCGGAGATCGACCGGCGCCTGGAGACGGCCTTCGGCTACCACATCCTGCAGGTTGGCCCCGTGCAGTGCGGGCCGCTGTTCGGCGAGTGCCGCATACGCCACCGCGTGCTCAGCGCGGCGCAGCCGGGCGAGGGTATCGGGCTCATCTGCGACAGCACCGAACTGCCGCTGGAGAGCGACAGCGTCGACGTGATCATCGCCCATCATTCACTGGAATTTACCGAGCACCCCCACCAGGTACTGCGCGAGCTGCAACGCGTGCTGACCCCGCAGGGCCAGCTGCTGCTCACCGGGTGGAACCCGCACAGCCTGCACGGCATCGCCACCCGGCTGCGCCGCATGCGCCGCCGCTCCGCCTGGCGCGGCCACCGCCCGGTGAGCAGCAGCCGCCTGACGGACTGGCTGAACCTGCTGGGCTTCGAGGTCGAGGACAGCAGCTACCTCTACAGCCTGCCGCCGCTCGGCTCCGGGCGCCTGCGCCGGATGATGGAGCGCTGCGACCAGTGGTGCGCGCAGCACAGCCTCCCGATCGGCGGCTTCTACCTGTTGCGTGCCGTCAAGCAGGTGCCGGCGCACAACCGCCCCAAACCCGTGCGACGGCGAGCGGAAAAACTCATCGGGCTCGCCGTGGCAGGGTCTTCGCCCCAGCCCAGCCCGGCGCCTACCGTGCGCCCGGTCGGGAGTGCGGCGCGCAACAACGGGGATACTGTCCTGCATTGAAAACCGTGGAGATCTTCACCGACGGCGCCTGCCGCGGAAATCCCGGCCCTGGCGGCTGGGGTGCATTGCTGCGTTACCAGGGCAAGGAGAAATCCCTGTACGGTGGCGAGGCGCATACCACCAACAACCGCATGGAGCTGCTCGCGGCCATCGAGGGCTTGCGGGCGCTGAAGGAGCCGTGCCGCGTCGCGCTGACTACCGATTCCGTGTACGTGCGCAACGGCATCACCAGCTGGCTGAAGGACTGGAAGTCCCGGGGCTGGAAAACCGCCGCTAAAAAGCCGGTGAAAAACGTCGATCTCTGGCAGGCGCTGGACGAGCAGAACAGCCGCCATGAGGTCGAGTGGCACTGGGTGAAGGGGCACAGCGGGCACCGGGAAAACGAGATCGCCGACCAGCTCGCCAACCGCGGCATCGACGAATTACCCTAGCGCAAGCAGAGACAGCAAGAGGAGCAAACACAGTTGCGCCAAATCGTACTGGATACGGAAACCACCGGCCTGGAAGTCTCCCAGGGGCATCGCATCATCGAGATCGGCTGTGTCGAGCTGGATAACCGCCGCCTGACCGGCAACCACTTTCACCGTTATATCAAGCCGGACCGGGAGATCGACCAGGGCGCGATCGAAGTCCACGGTATCACCAATGAATTCCTGGCGGACAAGCCGCGCTTCGAGCAGATCGCAAAAGACTTCGTCGAGTTCGTCGAGGGCGCGGAGCTGATCATCCACAACGCGCCCTTCGACCTGGGCTTCCTGAACAGCGAGTTGCAGCGGCTGGATGCAAATGCGGCGACGCTACAGAACCTGTGTTCCGTCATCGATACCCTGGTGATGGCGCGCAGCCGCCACCCGGGGCAGCGCAACAACCTCGATGCGCTGTGCTCGCGCTACGGCGTGGACAACTCCCAGCGGGACCTGCACGGCGCGCTGCTGGACGCGGAAATCCTCGCCGATGTCTACCTGGCGATGACCGGCGGGCAGACTGCCTTCCAGCTCTCCGACAGCGATGCGCGCGGCAGCGACGGGGCGGCGCAGGGCGAACGGATCCGGCGGCTGGCACCGGGGCGCACGCCGCTGCCGGTAATCGCCGCGACGGCGGAGGAAGTCGCAGTGCACGAAGCCCTGCTGGACACCATCGCGGCGGCCGGTGGCAAGGTGCTCTGGCGGCAAGAAGGGCGGGAGTAAGCCGCCTAGAGGAACAGGCTCACGCAGGCCAGGCCCACGCCGCCCAGCACGAGGGTGTAGGGCAGGGCCATGATCACCATGCGGCCGTAGGAGAGGCGGATCAACGGCGCCAGTGCCGAGGTCAGCAGGAACAGGAACGCCGCCTGGCCGTTGGGGGTGGCCACACTGGGCAGGTTGGTGCCGGTGTTGATCGCGACCGCCAGGTGATCGAATTCCGTGCGGGTGATGGTGCCCGCATCCAGGGCAGCCTTCACTTCGCTGATATACACCGTTGCCACGAAGACATTGTCGCTGATCATCGACAGCACGCCGTTGGCGATAAAGAACATGGCCGGGCGCACGTCGGATTCCATTTCCAGCACCGCGGCGATCACCGGGTGGAACAGGTGCTGGTCGTGGATCACTGCGACGATCGCGAAAAACACCACCAGCAGGGCGGTGAAGGGGAGAGCCTCCTCGAAGGCGTGGCCGATCTGGTGTTCCTCGATCACCCCGTTAAAGGCTGTCAGCAGCACGATCACCGCCAGGCCGACGAGGCCGACCGCCGCCCAGTGCATGGCCAGGGCCATCACCAGCATCAGCGCCACCAGTACCTGGATTGCCAGCCGCGCGTCGGTGCGCCGATTGCGCTGTGACTCCTCGCTGGCGGCGAACTCCTCCAGCACGCCGCGAACACTGGCGGGTAGCTGGTGGCCGTAGCCGAACTTGCCGCTCAGTTCCAGCGCGATACAGGTCGCCAGCCCGCAGACCAGTACCGGCATGGTGACCGGAGCCATGTACTTCGCGAAGGTAATGAAGTCCCAGTCGGCGACGGTGGCGATGAGCAGGTTCTGCGGCTCGCCGACCAGCGTGCAGACGCCGCCCAGCGCGGTGCCCACCGCGCCGTGCATCAGCAGGCTGCGCAGGAATCCGCGAAAGGCTTCCAGGTCGTCGCGGTGGTTTTCGTGCACGGACTCGTCCTGGGAGTGGTCGTGGTCATCGTGGGCCATGCCCTTGCCGGAGGCGACCTTGTGGTACACCGAATAAAAGCCCACACCCACGCTGATCAGCACCGCGGTGACGGTCAGCGCGTCGAGGAATGCAGAGAGAAAGGCGGCCACCAGGGAGAACAGCAGTGAGAGCAGGACTTTTGACTCCACCCGCAACAGTATCTTGGTGAACACGAACAGCAGCAGTTCTTTCATGAAGTAGATGCCGGCCACCATGAACATCAGCAGCAGGATTACCTCGAAGTTCACCAGCGCCTCGTGGTACACGGATTCCGGGCTGGTCATGCCCAGCAGTACCGCCTCCAGGGCCAGCAGGCCACCTGGTTGCAGTGGGTAGCAGCGCAGTGCGAGGGCGAGTGTGAAGATGAATTCACCGATGAGAATCCAGCCGGTGATGAAGGGGCCGAGGACATACAGCAACAGGGGGTTGATCAGCAGGAAAGCGACGATGGTGCGCTTGTACCACAGTGGTGATTGTCCGAGGAAATTGCGCCAGAACGCGCTGCCGATTGAATCTGTCATGGAGAGGGAAGACCAGCCTGTTAATCGACAGAAATCATACGCGAAAAACCCATTGGTTGTGCAAGCACAGGCGAAATAAATGCGCCAGGGCGAACTTGCTCCCCATGGATACGCCGCATAACATAGCCCGTCGGTCCCCAGGGAGGGCCACCGGGCAGGTATTGCCCGGATAATCACAACCGGGAGCTTCGCTTGGACTACCTCTACCAATACGGCCTTTTCCTCGCCCAGGCCGTCACCCTCGTCGGCGCCGTGCTGATTCTCGTCGCGGGTGTCGTGGCCGTCGGCCAGCGCAATCGTACAGAGCAGCACGAAGGGCATATCGAAATTCGCAACCTCAACGAGAAGTACAAGCACATCGGGGAGTCCCTGCAGGAGGCCGTGCTTCACGACGACGAACTCAAGGCCCATCGCAAGGCGCAGAAGAAGGCGGACAAGCAGGAGAAGAAGGCGAGCAAGCGCAAGCCGGACTCCACAGGGGACAAGCCCGCGCGCAAGCGTGTGTACGTGCTGGCATTCGATGGCGACATGAAAGCCAGCGCCACCGACAACCTGCGCGAGGAGATCACAGCGGTGCTGGGGCAGGTACGCCCCGGCGACGAGGTGCTGCTGAAGCTGGAAAGCCCCGGTGGGCTGGTACACGGCTACGGCCTTGCCGCCAGCCAGCTGAGCCGCATTCGCGACGCCGGTGTGCCGTTGACCATCGCCGTGGACAAGGTCGCCGCCAGCGGCGGCTACATGATGGCCTGCGTGGGCAACGAGATTATTGCCGCGCCTTTTGCAGTCATCGGCTCGATCGGCGTGCTGGCGCAGCTGCCCAACTTCAATCGCCTGCTGCGCAAGCACGACGTCGACTTCGAGATGTTCACCGCCGGCGAATACAAGCGCACGGTCACCATGTTCGGTGAGAACACCGACAAGGGCCGAGCCAAGTTCACCGAGGAACTGGAGGAGACCCACATCCTGTTCAAGCAGTTCGTCGGTGCCAACCGCCCGGCGCTGGATGTCGAGGCCGTGGCCACCGGCGAGATCTGGTACGGCTCGCAGGCGGTGGACAAGGGCCTGGTCGATCGCCTGCAGACCTCGGACGACTTCGTCCAGCAGCGCATCAAGGACTCGGATGTCTTCGATGTGCGCTTCGTGCAGAAGAAGAACTGGCAGGAAAAACTGGGCTTCGCTGCCGAGGGCGCCCTGGAGCGGGCTTTCCTGAAGATCTGGCAGCAGGGCCGGAACCGGCCGCAAGTCTGAGCCGCGGCGCGAACTGCATCGCAATCTCCATCGGTCCCGACAATCCTGGCAGTCGGCAGGCGTGCTGTAATCGCCTGTAGTTGCCAAAGCGCAGGGTGTCGGATAGAAAAGTCTGTAGCCACACAACAACCACCAGCAGGAGTTCACCGAAGATGAAGTTCAAGATCAAGAAAGGCGAGAGTCGTATCCAACACTTCACACTGGTGCCGGAGTCGCCCGTCGACGGCAAGGCAGTGCCCTGGACGTTCACCCCGGTTGGCAACAAGCCGGACGCGGAGGTCGGCGTCGAGAACCTGAAGATCGAGTTCTCCAAGAAGTCCAGCAAGGGGCAGAAACAGACCGAACGACTTGTGCTGATTTTCCAGATTCCCGCTGCAAAAGCGAAAGATCTCTACTCCTGGCGCTTTTTCGGGGATGGATTACTTTACTGCGAAGGTGGGGAAGATTACCTGGACCGCATCAGCACGGAAATCACCGATAATGCAAAATCGCTGGTCCTGACCATCAAGTGTCTCAGCGATGAGGTGGAGAAGTTCAACTTTTCATTCCTCGCTATGCGCCGGACAGTAGCTACGGGCGAGTGCCACATTTTCTCGTCAGCTGATCCCGACGGAGAAGTTGGCCGGCACTAATTGGCGCTTTGCTCAGCGATATTTGGGCAGCGTGCAGTCTCGCCCGCGTCGTTCATCAATTTGACGAACGCGGGTTCGCGGCATAGCTGGTCGAACCACGGCAGACGGAACCAGACGGCGCCCATATTGGCTTTGAGCGCCTCACGCACCTTTACCGTGGCAGCCAGGTCTTGCCCGGTGATGGCATATACCAGGGCGTAGTTGAAGTAACCTTCGCTGTTCTGCCGCTTGATCGAGTCCAGCAGGCTGATCGCCTTCTCGCCCCGGCCGAGGTGCGCGAAAGCCTGGGACGCCTGGTTGACAGCGACCGAGCCGGTGCCGGATTCATACTCGTCAACGATTGACTGGTAAAGCTCCCGGGCGCGGTCCTCTTCACCGAGAAGGGTCAGGGCATCCGCCAGGTTGAGAGTCCGGGTCGAGGTGCTGCCCCCGCGCTCGATTGCCAGGGAAAATTCATCGCGCGCCCCCGTGTAATTTCCTTCCAGCATGTAGGCGAGCCCGAGATTCACGTAGAAAAAAGTTCTCGGTTGAATTTGAATTGCCGCTGTAAATCGCTCGGTTGCCTTCTGCAACTCTCCCCGGTCGATATAGATGAGCCCCTGCAGATTGGTCAGTGTGCCGTCGTCCGGAAACTGGGCGATACCATCCGCCGCCAGCTTGAAGGCCGTTTTCTCATCGCCGGCGTAATAAAAGCTGTGCGCGGCGCCGAGATAGCTGTCCCGGCTGGGGTGCAGCCTGAGCGCCTTCTGGTAGTACTCGCTGGATTTTAGATAGTCGGCCTTGTAGCTGTAGAGCCGGCCGTTCAAAGACAGCAGCAGTGCATCGTCCGCTCCCAGGTTTGCCAGCGTGTCGATCTCGCGCGCAGCCGCGTCAAAATCGCCCCGGAGCACCTCGACTTCAAACCAGGATTTGTGCAGCAGGATATCATCCCGGGCCCAGCGGCCCGCATCGCGCAGTACGTCGCTGGCCTGGTCGATAAAGGAGTTGTCCCTGGTTTCCCAGTACAGCTCCAGCGCCACATGCACAAAAAGAAAATCGGCGGGGAGGAACTGGATATTGCTGGAGAGCAGGCTTTCCAGGTCGGTGAGGATCTCGCGCATCGGCCTGGTCGCACTGTGCGCGCTTTCGTACAGTTCGAGAAACTTCCGGTAGCTGGCCTCGTCAATCCGGTTGTCGCCGCCGAGGTTTGTACCCGGCGAGTCGTAGAGCAGGTTCCACTGCCGGCCGGTGATCTCGAAGGCCTCCAGGGTCAGCTCGGGTAAGATCGATGTGCTGCGCTGCCGCTGCATGCGGAAGTCCGGCGCTACCAGTCGCTCCGTGCTCAATTCGCAGTGCTCGTTGGCGCATTTGATCGCGGGCACGATCAATTCGTCGGCGTTGAGCGCCTTGCCGATTTCGCGGGGGCTGCCCTGTTGCTGGCTGGTTTCTGACGGGCTGATCAGGGAGTAGCCGGGAGCGCGGCTCACCGCCTGGTAGAGTCCCTGCTGTACCGAGGAGGAGAGCAAGGCGTATTTTCGGCTGTCCTGGTGATCGTCGACCTGCAGCCGGGTTGGCAGGACGGCTACATAGACCGGCACCGCCGGGCGCGCATTGTTGGAATAGAAGTAAGCCGCCGTCGCAGCAATTGCTGCCAACAGCGTCGAGAACACCGCCGCGAGTATGCGGCGGCGTCGCGCCGCGGCAGGTCGTGCGCTGGATGGATCGTGCAACGGTGTCTCCGCCTGCGTACTTTCCAGCCAGATGTGCGTGAACTCGCGGGCGCATTCCTCCGCATCAGGCCGTTTCGACGCGCGCTTTTCCGTCATGCGCTGCACGAGATGGTCCAGCAGCGGGCTGCGCTCGGTGCACTCCGCAGTGATCTCCCGTGCCAGGGTGCCGAGGGCGTGAATATCGCCACTGAGGTCGGCATCGGTGGAGGCGATGCCAAAATCGTTGATCTTGGCCACGTTTCCCGGCCCGACCAGGATGTTTTCCGCCTTCAGGTCGTTGTGGGAAACCATCTCGCGATGGGCGGCGGCGAGACCGGCGGCGACTTCAGACAGCCATTTGACCCGCTCCACGTAACCGACGACCCGCTCGCGCAACAGTATGTGCAGATTCCTGCCGTTGACGTACTCGGTGACGATGCCCACCGAGCCGTCGCATTCCACGACGTCGTGGACCTGGACAATATTCGGGTGGTTCAGCCGCGCCAGGACGCGCGCCTCCTGCTTCAGGCGTTGCTGCCAGTGCGCGTCGGCCAGTTCAGGGCGCAGGCACTTGATCGCCACCTCGCGGTGGAGATCGGTGTCACGGGCAAGGTAAACCCTGCCCATGCCCCCCTGGCCAAGCGGCCGTTCAATGGTGTACTTCCCGATCTGTGGCGGGATAGCCTCGTCTTTCATCCTGGGTACTCAAGCGTGGGCGGTGCATTGTCCGCGCCACCCCTCGGGGCATTCTAACAAACTCGTTCACGGGCAGTGAGTATCACCGGGGATAATTGCGTGAACGGCGTCGGCCGCAGGTCACTACGGCATGGAGAATATCTGTTGCGCGCCCTTGTAGATCCGGAAGCGTGTGCCGCCGAAGCGTACTCGCCCCTTGCTGCGCTCGACCAGGGTCTCGGAGTCGAGTGTGGTGGTAAGGCTTTCCACGATCTGCTTGCGCGCGCGGAATATCATGATGTTGATGTGCGGCATTTCGAGGCCGAGGTCGCGCTTCAGCTGCTCGTTGTCGATCCACCCCTGGGTGTAGCTGTCGAAGCCCTCGGCGGCCTGGCTGGCGCGCAGGCGGGCCAGGTGCAGCAGCAGGTAGTGGTGGGAGCGTTCGCCGAGATCGAGTTTCTGGTGGTCGAGATGCAGTTGCAGGGCGGTGTTTTCCTCGTCCTGGCTCATGTGGAAAACGAATTCGATATCTTCGATCCGGCTCTGTGGCGCGGCATTTATCTCCGTCATCTGCTGGGTTTCGGCGAGGAACATCTCCCAGCGGTGGCCGCCGTAGCTGATCTGGTCGCCGTGGTGCAATACCTGTTCGAGATGCTGCGGGCTGTCCTGCTCCATCGGGTGCAGCATCCAGGCGCGGCGATGGAAGGAGTAGATGACAACCGCCTCGGGGGCATTCTGGTCTGGCAGGAAGACGAAAGAAGCCAGTTCGAGGGAGGGCGTCCCATCGAGGCCCACCAGGGTAGACTGTGGCGGGCTGTCGTCCACCAGCACGATGGGCGGCATTTCCGGTGCGCCCAGGTGCAGTTCGTCCCCCACCGAGAGCGGCGTGCTCTCGTTGGCCACCAGGCGGTGCTTGCCGAGCCAGGTGCCATTCTTGCTCAGGTCACGGGCATTCCAGCGCTCGCCGTCCCACTGGATGGCGATGTGAATGCGAGAGGTGATGGGGCTGCTGATGACGGTGTCCGAGCGCTCGGTATCGCGCCCCAGCGTATGGTGCGCGCGCAGCAGATAGGTTCTCTCGGACTGGGTATCGCGGATCTGCGCCATGAAACTGCTGCTTGTAGTGCGGGGTTGCGCTACCGGTTACCGACAGCAGCTTGCCACAGCTTATTGGTTGAAATTGAAGTGCTTCAATCACTTGGCAGAGAAAATAGATGAAAAGTCGCGACCGCGCAACCGCCGTCTGTAATTCCCCGTAATCGCAATTATCCTGCGTTTACAGGACACTTGGCCACGTGCATGGGATTGCACTTCACGCGGACATTAGCGGTCAGGGATGACCGCTTTTTTTTGTGCCAAAAAAAGCCGCGCGATTGCGCGGCTCATGTTTGCCGACGATGCCGGCGCCGTGGGCGCTCAGGCGGCCCCGACCCAGAAGGTTCCCACCGGCGGCTGCAACTCGCTACTGGACAATTCGAACTGCCCGTAGATCTTGCCCGGGTAGTGCTCGCCCATGGCCTCGCGCAGGCCGTCCAGGTAGTGCCGACTGCCGCCGGGAGCCGTGACATAGATGTCGCCAAAATAGTCACAGGGGAGTACAGCGCAGCGCAGCCAGTCGGCCAGGTCCTCGGGTGAAAAATTCGGCGCTCCCTCGGGGTGGCCTATGGTGTTGCCACTGCTGTGGGCGGTGATGAAGAGGTCCTCCGCCTGGGCGAGGTAGCTCGAGTAGGTGTCCCAGGCGGCGTAGGAAAAAGCCAGTCCGTAGATCGCCCTGGGGTAGCGGCGAAATATTTGCTGGACATGGTCCTCACACAATACATCGAGGCTGATGATCACTACGGCGTCCCCCTTTTCTTTTTTCTGTTACCACTGTTGTTGAAAAAAGTATCGGCAGCCCGGTCGAAGCCCTCAATTACAGCGAATTACAGGGTGCTCACAGTGAACTCACCAGGTGCCCGCCATCTACCGGCAGGGCTACCCCGTTGATGTAACTCCCGGCGTCGCTTGCGAGTAGGAGCAGGGGGCCGTCGAGTTCGTTCAACTCGCCCACCCGGCCCGAAGGCGTACTACCTACAAATGCCTGACCTTCCTCGGATTCAAGGTAATCGGTGTTGAGCTCGGTCATGAAGTAGCCGGGGCACAGCGCGTTCACGCGCACCTGTTTGCGCGCGAGTTCCATGGCCAGCGAGCGCGTCATCTGGACCACGCCGGCCTTGGCGGTGGCGTAGACGGTCTCGCCGAACCCTACCCGCAGGCCGAGGATCGAGGCGATGTTGATGATGCTGCAGGGCACCCCGGCATCCACCGCCCGCACCGCCACGGCCTGGGCCACGCGCCAGGCCCCCTTGAGGTTGGTCTCCATGACGTAATCCCAGTTGCTCTCCTTCACCCGGAGGCTGTAACCGGGGGCGGCGACGCCGGCGTTATTCACCAGCACGTCGATCCTGCCGAGTCGCGCGTTTACCTCGTCGAGGGCGGCGGTCACGCTGGTGGCATCGGTGACGTCCATGTCCACGGCGATCGCCTCGCCGCCGGCTTCACCGATTTCGGACACCAGGGCTTCCAGCCGGTCGCGGCGGCGGGCGACTGCTGCCACCCGTGCGCCGGCCGCGGCCAGCACCCGGGCGAAGTGGGCGCCGAGCCCGCTGGAGGCACCGGTCACCAACGCTACCTTGCCTTCCAGTGAAAACAGTTGCTGCGTCTGTGCCGACATACCCATGCCTTACTCCTCGGTGTAGCGTTTGATTAGCATCTTTCCCAGCGCCATCTGGTGAACCTGGTCCGGGCCGTCAGCCTGGCGGCACCAGCGCGCGTAGTTGAAACCCTCGGCCATGCAGTAGTCCTCGGTGAGGCCGCCCGCGCCGTGGATCTGCATGCAGCGGTCGATGATGTTCTGCACCATCAGCGGCACGCTGGTCTTGCTGGCGGCGATCAGGTCCATCGCTCCCTTGGCGCCGGACTCGTCCATCTTCGCGCAGGTCTTGAGCACCAGCAGCCGCGCCATCTCGATCTCGGAGAAGCACTTCGAGATATCCTCGCGCACCGACTGGTGTTCCGCCAGTGTCTTGCCGAAAGTGGAGCGGTTCACCGCGCGGTGGCAGGCCAGTTCCAGCGAACGCTGGGCGACACCGATCAGGCGCATGCAGTGATGGATACGGCCGGGGCCGAGGCGACCCTGGGCGATTTCGAAGCCCCGGCCCTCGCCGAGCAGGATGTTTTCCAGCGGTATGCGCACGTCGGTGAAGCGCAGTTCCGCGTGGCCGATCGGCGCGTCGTCGTAACCCAGTGTGGTGAGCGGGCGCAGGATTTCCAGCCCCGGGGTGCCTTTGGGTACCAGCACCTGGCTCTGCTGCTTGTGGCGGCTGGGGTTGTCCGGGTCGGACTTGCCCATGACGATAAATATCTGCGTGCGCTCGTACATGGCGTTGGTAATGAACCATTTACGCCCGTTGAGTACATACCCGTCCCCATCGCGCTCGATACGCAGCTCCACATTGGTGGCATCGGAACTCGCCACCTGCGGTTCGGTCATGGCGTAGGAGGAGCGGATCTCGCCGGCGAGCAGCGGCGCCAGCCACTGCTCCTGCTGCTCCGGCGTGGCGTACTTCATGAAGACTTCCATGTTGCCGGTATCCGGCGCATTACAGTTGAAGATCTCCGGCGACCAGAGCACCCGTCCCATGATTTCCGCCAGCGGCGCGTAGTCGAGATTGCTCAAGCCCTCGTGGTCGACGTACTGCGCCAGGCTCGGCGGCACGAACAGGTTCCACAGGCCCTCGGCTTTCGCCTTCGCCTTCAACTCGTCCATCAGCGGCACCGGCGCCCAGCGGTTCGCGGCGTGGTGTATCTGTTCCGCGTAGTTCTTCTCGTTGGGCAGGACGTGCTGGTCCATGAATGCCTGCAGTTGCGCCTGCAGCGCCAGGGATCGATCACTGAACTGGTACATGGCTGTACTCCCATGGGTGGTTTCGACCCGCAAGCTTAGGCTTGCTACTACAATCACTCCAATTTATTTTAGTAATAGTCGGTTATTGATATCAGTGATGAATGGGGGCACCTGTGCGGCTCGATAAAGTAGATCTCAACCTGTTCGTGGTTTTCGAGGCTGTCTACCGCGAACGCAGCGTGACCCGCGTCGCCAGGGAGTTGCACCTGACCCAGCCCGCGGTGAGCAATTCACTGGGCCGCCTGCGCCAGGCTTTTTCGGACCAGCTGTTCGTGCGCACGCCGCAGGGGATGCAGCCCACACCGGTGGCCGACAGCGTGATCGGCGACGTGCGCCGCGCACTGTCTCTATTGCAGCACAGCGTGGGCGCGGGGGCGCGCTTCGACCCTGCGGATTCCGAGAAGGTGTTCCGGCTGGGCGTCAACGACCTGGTGCAAACCCTGCTGCTTCCGGAATTGTACCAGCGCGTGAGCCAGCTGGCGCCGCGGGTGGCGCTGCACGCGGTCTATGCGGGTCGCGAGGGGGGCGTGGCGCAACTCAAGTCGGGCGAGATTGACTTGTTGGTGGATTCGCCACAGGTGAACGCGCGGGAACTGGAGCAGGCCTCCCTGGCGCGCCTGCCCTATGTCGTCGCAATGCGCCGCGGGCATCCCCTGGCTGGGCGCAAACTGACACTGGAGCGATACCTTGAAGCTTCCCACCTGCATGTCTCCGGCCGTGAGCGCGGGCGCGGCCACGCGGACCTCGCGCTGCACGCGATAGGGCGCAGGCGGCAAATTGCCGTTCGCTTGCAGAACCTCGCGCCGGCTGTCGCTGTCACAGCTAGCAGCGACTTGCTGTGGACCGCACCGGCACTGGCGGTCCGGGCTGTCGGCCTTCATTCCGTCGGCACGCCATTGGAGATCGAACCTCTACAGTTGAACCTGTACTGGACTCGTAGCGCTGCGGAGGATCCCGCCAGTCGCTGGTTGCGCGCACAGTGCCTGGAGGCGGCTGAGTCTGGCGGCCTGGTAGAGGCTTGACTAGACTCCAGCTGTATTTTTTAACTGGCCGCGCAACATGTCTGTAGCGCGGCAACCGAAGAATCAGGAGTAAGACAATGAGCAGACTGGGCTATGCCGCAGGTGCTGCGGCCTTGGTGGGCATCCTCGCCCTCGCGGCCTGCGCCGACACCGGTGCCCCGAAGACCGAGGCGTACGGCGTCTCCTTCGATGGGCTCGAGCAGGTCAAGGGCACCGGCTTCGCCGACGTGTACAAGAAGCCGGGGATCAACCTGGCGGAGTACAAGACATTCTCCGTCGCGCCGTGTGAAGTGTCGTTCCGCAAGAACTGGATGCGCGACCAGAATACCAACCGCATGGACCTGAGCAACCGCGTCACCGAGAAGGACGTGAACCGCATCAAGAGTTCACTGAGCGACCTGTGCACCGCCGCTTTCAAGCGGGAGTTACAAAAGGCGCCGCCCTACAAACTGGTGGACCAGTTCCCCGAGGGCGAACAGGTGCTGGTGCTGGCGCCCTCTATCATCAACCTGGACATCAACGCACCGGATATCATGACGCCCGGGATCTCCCGCAGCTACACGACCTCCTCGGGAGAGATGACGCTGTACATGGAACTGAAAGACGGCGCGACTGGTGACACGCTGATGCGCATCGTCGATCGCCGCAAGGATCCGGACGACATGCAACTGGAGTGGACCAACTCCGTGAGCAACCGCCAGGATGCGCAGCTGATTCTCAACCGCTGGGCTTCCTACCTGCGGCAGGGGCTCGACAAGGTGGAAGCCGGCCCGGCCGCTTCCAGGTAAGCTACAGGTAGGCACTAAAATGCGCATTTCACTTTTTAGCCGCGCCGGCAATGTGCTGCTGGGATTGCTGCTCGCAGCCCTGGCGGCAAATGCCATCGCCGCGGCAGATCCGCTCCCATCCTGGAACGAAGGGCCAGGCAAATCCGCGATTACCGCGTTCGTCGGCAAGGTCACCAATCCCGCAGACCCGGGCTATGTGAAACCCGCCGAGCGCATCGCCACCTTTGACAACGACGGCACTCTGTGGAGCGAGCAACCACTGTATTTTCAGGGTTTTTTCGCGCTGTCCCAGCTGCGTAGAATGGCGCCGGATCACCCCGAGTGGAAGGAGACCGAGCCCTTCAAGAGCGCTCTTGCCGGCGACATGCAGGGACTGATGGCCGGCGGCGAAGCGGGCCTGATGAAAGTGCTGCTCACCGCACATTCGGGCATGACCGCCGATGACTTCGCCAGCGCGGTCTCCGACTGGGTTCGTACCGCGCGTCACCCGAAAACCGGCCTGCTTTTCACCCAGATGGTGTTCCAGCCAATGCTCGAACTCATGGACTACCTGCGCGCCAGCGGATTCAAGGTCTTTATCGTGTCGGGCGGTGGTGCGGATTTCATGCGGGTGTTCGCGGAGGACGTGTACGGTGTGCCGCCGGAGCAGGTAGTCGGCTCGACCCTGGATGCGAGATTTGAAATGCGCGATGGTATCCCCACCATCGTCAAGGAACCGAAGGTCATGCTGGTGGATGACAAGGCCGGCAAGCCCGTCGGCATCTACCGTCATATCGGTCGACGCCCGATCCTCGCTGCGGGAAACTCCGATGGCGACCTGCAGATGCTCGAGTACACCACCATTCCCAGGAACGCCGGGGACAAGACACCGCGGCTCGGCCTGCTGGTGCACCACACTGATGCCGAACGGGAGTTTACCTACGATCGGCATTCGCACATGGGTCGGCTGGATCAGGCCCTGGACGACGCGCCGATGCGCGGCTGGCTGGTCGTGGACATGAAAGCGGACTGGAAGAAAATCTACCCCGATTCGAAGTGACCGCCAGGGCGGGCTACCAGGTGGAGCCCGCCTTGATGTATACCGCTGTTTCCTCCGGCCCGCGCGCCACATCCACCCCCATCACGAAGCCGTAGCGCCGCGCGATCAGGTAGCGAAACCCGGTGCCGTAGGCGGACTCATTGGCGGCATTATCGAGTTTGCCGAAACTGTCTGCGGCACGGCCGACGCCGGTGAACACACCGACCCTCCAGCGATCGTTGATTCGGTAGTCCAGCTGCACCTCGCTCACCGCGACGGCGTTGCCCTGGTAACGGGAGGAGGGGATGCCGCGCAAATCGATATCGGGCGGCACGTAGACCGGCAGGCGTTCCCCGTCGTCCACGCTGACTCCGTCGTATTGCAGGCGCAGGCCCAGGTTGAACCGGTCGCCGGGCTGCCAGTAGTTCAACCCCGAGAGGTGATAAGTGTCGTAGCGATAGTCACTGCCGATGTAGTCGCCGAACCACATGTAATTGCCGCTGTAGTAGTAACCGCGCTGGGGATTGAACGGATTGTCGCGGCTGTCGAACTCCACCACAGCGCCGAGGCCGGAGGTGGTGTTGCTGGTATCGAAGTGCTCGTTGAAGAAATCGACTGCCACGTCGGGGAACCTCGACAGGTTCGGTTTATGGGCGAAGCCGGTCTCCTCGTGGCGGTACAGCTGGCGCACGCCCAGGAAAACGGCGGTATCCGGCAGCCGGTACTTCAACTCCTGCAGCACCACCGGGCCCTCGAGGTTGAGCTTCACCGGGCGGGGCAGCTCGCCCACGCCGGGCAGTGAATAGAAATCCAGGTTGATCGACCCGTAGAGCAGGAAGCCCTTGTAGCGCAGCGTGTCATTGCGCCAGAAGCCAAAGTGCCCGAGGGCCCCTGCCCAGGTGCCGTTCTCGGTACCGCCGCCGCCCAGCATGCTGATATTTTCCGGCAGTAGGGCCTGGCCGGTGCGCTGCTTGCGCTGCTCCGCGGACTCGTGGAAAAAAAGCGCGCCCATCGCCAGGCCGTACCCGACAGCCGGCTCGGTAATCACCGAGGGGATGGGCAGGAACCCCATCGGCACTTCCGAGAGAAAGCGGCTGACGTCCAACTGGCCGTCCGCGGGGTCGGTCATGTAGTCCTCGTAAAATCCTGCGCGGGCGGAGGTGGATGCGAGAACCAGTGCCAGTGCTGCGAGGGTCTTGAGCATTTTCATGCCTACTCCACTGCCGGCCGGAAATTCAGCGACATCTTGACGAAGGCGCTGGAGTGTACGCTGAACTCCGCGTCCTCGAAATCGCTGCCCTGCAGGCGCAGGCCGCGGAACCCGCCGACACCGGCTTCAAGGCCCAGGTGCCACATGCCGGTGAGCCGGCGCTCCACGCTCGCGCCCAGGTCCCAGGCGTCGAAATTCAGCGCGACGTTGTCGCTGCCCTGGGGGACGAAGGACCAGGATGCGCCGGAGGGGGACACGCCGGCCCGGAACATCCAGTCAGTATTGGGTGCGTAGAGTATTGCCGGCCAGGGCATGATGGCGCTGATGGTCCACCGCGGATTCAGCTGCCAGGAAGCGCCCAGGTAGGGAATGTAGAAATTGTCTCCCGGGGCGACATCCGCGTAAAAGCCGAAGGCCCACCAGAGCCGGTCGTTGTGTACGTAGCGGCCGAAGGCACCGCCCATGGTCTGCCAGGTCCAGTCCGCATCCTCCTGGCTGGACTGGTGCGCCATGGGAAAGACGAAGGCGGCGGCCTGCCAGCGCGGGTTGACCTGGCGGAACCAGGCGACGGGCATGCCGATTGTGCCCACGTCGAAATCCTCGAGATGGGACTTGTGCAGGTCGAAGCGCGACCAGCTGAGGTACTCGCCGATCACCAGCGCGTCGCGTTTGCCAAGCAGCAGTGGCAGGCCCGCGGCGTGGGACACCGTGCTGAGGTCGTATTCGATCGCGGTGCCGCGGGTGCGGCTCTCTACCTTTGCGCTGCCGTAGTGGCTGGTAGAGAGATAGGCCAGGGGGGCGAAGGGAATATTGGAACTGGAGCGCTCGAAGACGATATCGCTGTCCTGGAAGGCCGCCATCTGGCGGTCGAAAAAGCCGGTCTCCTGCGCGCTACAGGGTGTCGATACCCGGACCATCAGCAGGCATGCGGTGAGAACGAGCCGGTGCAATCGTGGAGTCAGGGGCAATCTAGAATGTCCAGCGAGCGCTGATTCCCAGCTGGTAGATGACAGGCTGCTCGTATTGCACCGCCGCCTCCTGGCCAGCCAGGTTGGCAGCCCCGAGGGTGACGTAGTCCAGGTAGCCCCGGACACGCAGCGAGGCATTGGGCGTGTATTCGCCGCGCAGCCCCACCCGCAGGCGTGGATCAAGCTCGTCGACACTGGTGAGCCGCCGTGGCGGGTAGGCCTGGCGATCGGCGTGGTAGCCGACACCGGCCGTGAGTAACAGGCGGGGAGTCAGCACGTAGCGAAGCCCCACGCTCACCGCGCCATCGTTGCCGTAGCGGCGCGGAGGGGGTGGCAGCTGGTTGAGTTCGGTCATCGCCGGGTCATTCCACAGTGCCCAGCCGAGGCTCACGTCCATCGACAGCTCCTCGCTGAGCTGGTGATACAGGCCCAGTCGCACGGTCCGGGCCGCATTGAACGCGGTATCCGTCTCGACCAGTATGCTGGTGTTCCAGAATTCGGGAGCGGACGGGGAAGCCGCCGCGGGCTGGCGGGACCAGAGCGAATCACCCCACGCGGGGCTGAACGAAGCCAGGGCTGCAGCACCCGCCAGGATTGCAATCCAGCGTCTTGCCATATGCACCTCCCTGCCACCGTCCGCATCCGGGTTGATTCAACCCTTCGCAACCCAGTATACCCCTGGGTATTGTGGGGATTTTACAACATGGGGTCTTTTTCAGATTAGCATAGCGCCGGACACTGTCTAATCACGCATGCCCGAAAAGGCCAATCAGCCCGCGGCATTATTCGGCGGGAATTCCCAGCGCGAATACCAGCAGGCAGGCGACGCCCAGGCTCCCGAAGCCCGCTATTCGCCACCGGTTCCGGGCGCCACCCTGTTGCCGGGCGACCTGGGCAGCAACGGCACACTGCAGGGCGTAGAACAGGGCGAATGCACGCGAGGCGTAAGCGATGATTTCGTTGACGTTGGTGGACCAGGTGATCGCCAGGGTAGCCATCAGTACGAACAGGTAGGCGTAGCGAATCGACAGCCGCGAGTGGGTGATGTCCTCGACCAGTCCGCCGGCGGCTTCCTCGTCGGCCACCGCGGCGCTGAACTGGCTGCTGACCGCCGCCACTGCGATGAGCGCGGGCAGGACCGCCGCCACCGGGGCCATCAGCTGGATGATTGCGGTGATGTCCGCGTCGAGACCCGGGTGGAACAGCACGGTCGCGAGGCCGATGAACAGCAGGTAGATGGCGGCGGAAAGCCGTTGCGCGTCGCGCATGGTGGAAATCCGTTCATCGGCGCTGTGCTCGTCACCGAGGTAGCGGGAGGTCTCGAACCCCTGGACCACGATCAGCAGGCCGAGAAGTACACGCAGCCCGTGCATGTCGGCGTCCGGTTGCAACTCGGCCAGTTGCCAGTGGCCCGAGAGCAGCAGCTTGCCATTGAACAGCGCGAGCGCCACCAGCAGTGCGCTGATCATGCCCAGGTTCAGCGCCACCGTGTATTTTTCCAGGGCCTCCAGTTCGCCCAGCCCGCGCCACATGCCGACGCCGCTGATCAGCAGCAGTAGCGCGGTGGTGGTCAGTTCCTCGAAGTAGGGGTGGTGAATCTCCAGCGAGGCCGCCAGGAAAGCCGCCAGCAACTGCAGGTAGTAGCTCACCGAAATGAAGTAGGCGCTGGAGAGCACGACGCGCGAGAGAAAGGCCAGCGATTGCGCCGGTCCTTTCTCCTTGTACTCGATGGGCTCGAAGTGGCGAATATTGAAGCGGATGGCGCCGCCTACCGCGTAGGCCAGCAACAACAGGCCGGCCATGCAGAACACCGCGAAGTTGCCGGCGGTCGCACCCAGCAGCGGGGCGCTGACCAGGAAGCCGCTGCCCATAATAGAGGCCAGCGGGGTCACCGTCGCCTTCCAGCGGCTGGAGCCGGACAGCCGGGGTGAAAATGCGAGCCAGGCGCCGACCGCCAGGGCCACGACCAGGACGACTGCGTTGTTCACGGATTGCCTCCCCAGGAATTCGACCGGAACACTGTAGCATCGATGCCCGCCCGCCGTTGCCGGCCAACGGCTGTTATCGGCCGGCTTTGCAGGCATAATACGCGGCTCAGCGAAATCGCATACGGAGTCCCATGGTGCAATCGACCCAGGAACTGGCCGACGGTCAGGTGCTCGTCAGCCGCGACGGGGGTGTCGCCCTTGTCGAGATGAATCGCCCGGAACAGTTCAACGCCCTGACGCTGGCGACGCTGGATGCCCTGCGCGAGGCGCTCACCGCGCTGTCGGCGGAAGAGGGCATCCAGGCCATCGTGCTGACCGGCCGCGGCAAGGCGTTTTGCGCCGGGCTGGACCTCAACGTGCTGGTCGAGGACAACAGCATTCTCGCGCGGGACGATTTTCTCGGCTACGACGCCCCCCTGATGCGCGCCTTCGCCGACTGCCGCAAGCCGCTGATTGCCGCGGTCAACGGCGTGGCCGTTACCGGCGGGTTCGAACTCGCGCTGGGCTGTGATTTCATCTACGCCTCGGAGAAAGCCCGCTTCGCGGATACCCACGCCCGCGTCGGCCTGGTACCAGGCTGGGGTCTCTCGCAGAAACTGCCGCGGCTGGTCGGTATCAACCGCGCCCGTGAAATCAGCTTTACCGGCGATTATTTCAGCGCGGCCGACGGCGAGCGCTGGGGCCTGGTCAACCGGGTCTGCTCGCCCGAAACCCTGCTGGAAGAGACGCTGGAGTGCGCCAGGCAGATCGCCACCTGCATCCCGGACACCCTGCAGGAGATCAAGGCGCTGATGAACAAGGGCTGGGAGAGCACCCTCGCAGACGCGCTGGATCTCGAAGGGCGCCGCTCGCGGGACTACAACGGCCAGGTGGATGTGTCGGTGATGGACGAGCGGCTGGCCCAGTTGCGGGAGCGCAGCAAGAAGTAGCCCTGCCGGCCCCGAAAGCGGCCGATTTCGCCCATAGTCAAAAAATTGCAAACGCTTGATTGCTGAGGAGCCCAACCCATGTGGTATGCCATTCTGAGCCAGGACGTCGAGAACAGCCTGTCCCTGCGCCAGGCCAACCGTCCCGCGCACATCGCCCGCTTGCAGGAACTGGTCGACCAGGGCCGCCTGCTGGTCGCCGGGCCGCACCCGGCTGCGGACACCGAGGAGCCCGGCGACGCCGGCTTTACCGGCAGCCTGATCATCGCCGAGTTCGATTCGCTGGAAGCGGCCCAGGCCTGGGCCGACGCCGATCCCTACGTGGTGAACGGCGTGCACCGCAGCATCAAGGTCAAACCCTTCAAGAAAGCGCTGCCCTGAGCGCATCGCGGTACCCCCGAGGAACAATCGATGACTGACGTGATTCCGCGCCGCTCCGTACTTTACATGCCCGGCTCCAATGCGCGTGCGCTGGACAAGGCGCGTACGCTCCCGGCGGACTGCCTGATCCTCGACCTCGAGGACGCGGTGGCCCCGGACGCCAAGGCGTCCGCGCGCGAACTGGTGGTGCAGGCGCTGGAGGAGGGCGGTTACGGGCGGCGCGAGTTGCTGGTCCGCGTCAATGCCCCGGGCACGGCCTGGTGGCGGGACGACCTCGCGGCGCTGGGCCGCTCGAAGGTACTGCCCCACGGCGTCCTGTTTCCCAAGATCGGCACGCCGGAGCACCTGCTGCTGGCGATCGACGCCACGGATTCCGCCGAGATTCCCGACGACATGCCCATCTGGATCATGGCGGAGACGCCGCAGGCCATCCTGCAGATCGGCCAGATCGCCGCGGCCCATCCGCGGCTCGCCGGTCTCGTGCTGGGCACCTCGGACCTGGCCAAGGATACGCGTGTGCGACACACCCCGGACCGGCTGGGATTCATCGCCGCGCTGAACCTGTGCGTCTACGCCGCCCGCGCCAACGGCCTCGCGGTGATCGACGGCGTGCACCTGGCCCTGGATGACGATGAGGGCCTGGCGGCGGCCTGCCAGCAGGGCAGGGAGCTCGGCTTCGACGGCAAGAGCCTGATTCACCCGAAGCAGATCGAGGCGGCCAATACCGCCTTCGCCCCCGCGCGGCAGGAACTGGACGCGGCGCGCGAGATCATCGCGGCCTTCGAGCAGGCCAGCGCCGACGGCAAGGGCGTTGTGGTGGTCAACGGGCGGCTGGTAGAGTCACTGCACGTGGAGGAGGCCCGGCGCACGCTGGCACTTGCAGAGGCCATCTCCGCACAAGGATAACAATAGAGGAGGGGAGCGGTGAGCGCTGATCAACAGGCGCCGGGCAGCCCGGAAAACGCAAAGACATTCCCGCAGTTCATTCGCGCGGTGGCGGCCACTTACGGGGACGCCATTGCCGTCAACCTGCAGGGCGAATTCCAGCCGGGTGAAAGCCTGGGCTATGCCGAACTGGAGCGGCGCTCTGCCGAACTGGCCCGCGGCCTGATTGCGCGCGGTATGGGCAAGGGCTCGCGCATCGGATTCATCTGCGGCAACGGCCCGGATTTCGCCGTGGTGTTCTGCGCCATCGCCCGCGCCGGCGGCATAGCAGTGCCGATCAGTACCCTGCTCAAGGCCAACGAACTGCTGCGCGTATTGCGTCAGTCTGACGTCGCCGGCCTGATCCTGCAGCGCGAGATTCTCGGCAAGGATTACGTACAGCGCCTGAGCGAAGCACTGCCCGGCCTGGTCTCCTGCGATCCCGAACTCCGTTTGACCGAAGCGCCGTACCTGCGCTGGATTGCGACCACCGGTCCGGCGCTGCCCGGCGGCATGCGCCCGCGCAGCTGGATTACCGAAGCGGCGGACTCTGTCAGCGAGGCAATGCTGGAAGCCGTGGAATCGGAGGTCTACACCACCGACCAGGTGATGGAGATTTACACATCGGGTTCCATGGCCATGCCCAAGGGCGTCAAGCACAACCACGGTCCGCTGCTGGCGCGCATCCACTTCCTGCGCCGTATGCTGCCCCTGCAGCAGGGCCAGACTTACCCGGTGATCATGCCGCTGTTCTGGATTGGCGGGATGATCATGTACCTTTTCCCGAACATGGCGGCGGGCGCTGTCAGCCTGTGTACCGAGAAAACCCTCAGCAACAGCCGCTTCGCCATGGGCTCCGTGCTTGCCGAGGGCGACGAGATGACGCCGCCGGAAGGCTGGCCTATCTGGGCGCTGGGCATGACGGAAACCATTGGGCCGTATTCCTATGGCGACGAGGTGCGGGTAAAGGGTTATCCGCTGTGCCCGCCGCTGGACCACATCGCCGAGGGCTTCGAGGTGCGCATTGCGGACTTCGACGGCAATCCGGTGCCCGAGGGCGAGCGCGGGGAAGTGCAGGTGCGCGGTTACGCACTGACGCCCGGCCTGCACAAACTGGAACGGGCCGACTACTTCACGCCGGACGGCTTCTACCACACCGGCGATATGGGGATTCGGCAGGGCTCGCGGATTTTGTTTGTCGGCCGCGACGGCGACATGATCAAGACCGCCAGCGCCAACGTTTCGCCGGCGGAAGTCGAGATGGAGATGCAGCAGCTCCCCGGAGTGCATTCAGCCTATGTACTGGGTATTCCCGACGAGGAGAGGGGGCAGTTGCTGGTCGCCGCGGTGGTGCCCAGGGACGGCCAGCAGGTGGATACGGACGAGCTGCGCGAGCTGTTGAAAGAGCGCCTTTCAGGCTTCAAGGTGCCGCGGGCCTATGTCGTCATCACGCGCGACGAGGTGCCGGTGCTGCACAGCAACAAGGTTGCGCGCCGGCAACTGGCGGACATGGTCGCCAGGCGCCTGGGGCGCTGATCGCCGCCGCCGAGCCCCGTAGGAGCCTGCTACGCAGGCGATCGCCCGCATAGCGGGCTCCCACGGGCTCGATCGCCTGCGTAGCAGGCTCCTGCGTTTACGCTTCGGCCGCTTCCGACTGGCGCTGCTGCATCATCTTCATGATGTCACCCGAGGTCACTCGCCGTTTCGCTTCGCCGGCCGCAAGTGGTGCGTTGCCACCGGTCGAAATCGGCGTGGTATCCACGCCGGCAGCTTGCGCTTTTGCCCGCAGTGCGCCAACCGTCAGTTCCTCGCGCTTGTAGCTCCCGAACAGGTCGTGGCGCAGCCAGCGGCAGGCGTTGAGGTGGGTGACCTTGTCGATCTGCTCATCGGTCAGGCAATCCATCGTTTTGTAGAGGAATTCCGGCACGTCCGGCCACAGGGCATCTGAGTGCGGGTAGTCGGTTTCAAAGGCGACCATGTCCTCGCCCACGTGTTTCAGGCTCTGCAGGCCGAAGGCGTCGTCGACGAAGCAGGTCATGAAGTGGCGCTTGAACACCTCGCTGGGCTTGAGGCCGCCGTAACCGCAGTTAGTCCATGCCTTGTGGCGCCAGTGGGCGTAGTCGGCGCGTTCCATGAAGTAGGGCACCCAGCCGATGCCGCTCTCCGACAGGAAGATACGCATCTCAGGGTACTTGAGCAGTGCTTCGAGTTGCAGCCAGTCAGAGGCGCCGACGGCGATGGACATCGGCATCGTGGTGATCCAGGCCTCGATCGGGGTGTCCATGGAGGCGATGGGAGTAGGGTTGCCGGAGCCGATGTGCAGGCAGGTGGTCATATCGTTTTCCACCAGTGCCTTCCACATGGGTTCCCAGTAGGCGTCGTGGATGCTGGGCAGGCCGATCTTGGTCGGGTTCTCGGTCAGGGACACCGCATGACAGCCCATGCCGGCCACGCGTTTGATTTCCGCGACGGTTGCATCCATGTCCCAGGTGGGCAGGATGGCCAGCGGGATGAAGCGGCTGGGGTCGGTAGCGCACCACTCCAGGATGTGCCAGTCGTTGTAGGCACGCAGGTGCTGCAGGGCCTGGTCCTTGTCGGGAGCCGAATGGAAGCATCCGCTGCCGTCGAATCCGCCGATACTGCCGAAATTCATCGATGCCGCCACGCCGCTGATATTCATGTCCTCGAGCCGGGCGTTGGCGTCCCAGCATCCCTTGCGCATCTGCGCGAGGGACTGCGGCTCCATGCCGTATTCCTCGGGCACGCGGCCGACCACGGCGTTGAGCCCGGCGCTGGCCATGGTTTTACCCTGGTAGGTCCAGTGGTTGGTACCGGCGGCGGTGGTGTGGAACTGGGGTGCGCTGGCGAGGGCATCGCCGCTGAGGTGGCCCTTGAAGAGGTCCGGCGGCTCGACAATGTGATCGTCGACGCTGACCAGTACCATATCGTTCATTTCCATCGTACTGACTCCTTGGCGAGAGTGGTTTTTGGCTGCGCGGCTGGCGGGCAGGGCGCGGCTGTTATTGGTTTGCAAAGCCGGCGCGACCTGCGTCACCGCCAGCAATCGAGCCCAGTCTATGCAGTGCCGAATTGGCAGTCTTACGCTAAAAGGCCATAATGTGTTCCCAAGCGGCCAAAATGCGGTGTCATGTACAAGCGCGTCTCCCTCAACCAGTCGGGCATGGACCTTGTCGGTGGCTCCCACCTCAGCAGTGGCCTGGAGGTGGACACCGGCTGGCATACCCACGAAATGCACCAGATCCAGTACGCCTTCGAGGGTTATATCGAGGTGGAGGACGAGGCCGCACGGTATCTCGTGCCACACCGGTTCGGGGTGTGGATTCCCGCGGGCACGCCGCACCGCACCTGGCTGAAGGGCGGCGGTTCCGGCTCGATTTTCCTGCGCGCGGACATGCTGCCGGTGGAGCGGGAGCGCATCAGCATCCTGCGCGTGCCGCCGCTGATGCGGGAGATGATTCTGGAGTCGATCCGCTGGCCGATCCTGGAGGGTTATACGGACGAGACCGGCAGGTCGTTTTTCACCACTTTCGCGCTGCTGTGCCGGGACTGGCTGGCGACACCCACGGAACTGATCCTGCCGGTCTCCGAGGACCCGCGGATTACCCGGATCATGGCGTATACCGTCGACAACATGGCCTCGGTGACACTGGACGAGGTGTGCGATGCCGTCGGCATGTCCAAGCGCACGCTGCGGCGCCGGTTCAGCGAAAAGATGGGCATGAGCTGGGAAGACTTCCGCCTGCGCAGCCGGATGTTCAAGGCGGTGGAGATGCTGGAGGACGAGTCGATCCCGATTATCGATGTGGCGCTGAGGATTGGTTACAAGAGCCAGTCCGCGTTTACCAAGTCGTTCAAGGCATTGTTGCACGATACGCCGAGCGGGTATCGCAAGCGCGTGTTGTCCCAAAGGGCCGGCACGTAAGAGCGCGCTCTGCGCGCGATAGCGATCCTTTCGGTACCGCTGATCGCCCGCAGAGCGGGCTCCTACAGCCTCCTGGTGGCATTTTCCCCCTGAAATCCCTTAAAAAGCAGCACTTCCAGCAATCCGCAAAAATATCCACAACTGCGCATAATATATATTATGTTAAATTAAGAATCTGGACACCGATCTATCCACAGCCCCCATGCTCTCTCCCCTGGTCCCCTTGTTTCCCCCCCTGACAACACGTCATAGGCAGGAGGCACTTTTGGTCTGGCGGATAGTCGACGTGAAACCTTCAAAACCTTCACATATGCTTTTCGGTGCCCCGCCTCGTTCCCGGTGAACTGCGAGCGGAGATCTGTTCTCGTCGCCATGAACGGGGCTGGTTCGGTGTTTACATGCAAAGCGGGAGATTCCGCGTCGTGTTGCAGGGTCGTTCAGGATTGGTGGGTTCTCTACTTTTGCTGCTGGCGCTGGCAAGCGGTTTGGCCGTTGCCGGGCTGGCTTCTGGTCCCGGAGCCGACCCTGGCGCCTGCGTGATTCACATGCGGCCGGCAATGGTCACCGATTCACCAGACGCCGCCGCTGTGCGCGCCTTTTACGCCTCCCGTGCCAACGCGCCGGCCTGGCACGACGCCGTGAATGGGGGCTTACTGCCGCAGGCAGGTGCCCTGCTCGACGCCATACGCGAAAGCCGGCTGCACGGTCTCGAGCCCGGGCAGTATGCGTTGGCAAGGCTTGCAGAAGTGCGCAATGGTGAAGATTCGGGAGATTGCGGCGACCAGGACGCAGCCATGACTCGGGCTGCAGTGCGACTGGCTACCGACCTGGCGCGCGGGCGGTACCAGCCGGCGAAGGTGGATCCCGGATGGGAGATGCACCGGAATCCCTTCGATGCCGCCGCGTTCCTGGGCGATGCCATCGCCAGTGGCGATATCCGTTCTGAGCTTTACGCGTTAACGCCTCGGGAACCCGGGTACCGGCAGCTGCTCTCTGCGCTGGCCACATACCGTGCGATACGGGATCGCGGCGGCTGGCCGCAGCTCGATGCCGGTCCAACCCTGCGCCCGGGCGATCTGGATTCCCGTGTCAGGACACTGCGCGCAAGGCTCGATATCGAGGGCTACAGTCCCGGCAACGACGGCACTGATCCGGAGCGGTTCGACCAGGACCTGGAGCGCACGGTCCGGCAATTCCAGACCAGGCATACCCTGGCAGATGATGGGCTTGTTGGACGGGCTACATTGGCCGCGCTGAACACCCCCGTTGGGTTGCGTATCGCCCAGATAAAGGCAAGCCTCGAGCGCTTGCGCTGGCTGCCTCGCGAGCCTGGTGCGCGCTACCTGCTGGTCAATGTCCCCGGTTTCCAGCTGCACGGATACCTCGACGGGCGCGAAGTCCTGTCCATGCCGGTAATTGCCGGCAGGCCCGACCGCCCCACCCCGTCCTTTGCAGACAGCGTCACGCGCCTGGTCGTCAATCCCTACTGGGACGTGCCCTGGATCATTGCCGTGAAAGACCTGGTGCCCGCGCAGATTCGCAACCCCGGATATCTCGCATCCAGGCACATCCACGTGCTGGATTTGGCCGATGGCCGACACCTTGAACTGGACCCCGCGACGCTGGATTGGGCTGCTTTCAGGGGACATCTTTTTCCCTACCACCTGCGCCAGGACCCCGGCCCGGAAAACGCCATGGGCCGCATCAAGTTCCCGCTGGGCAACGCCAACGCGATCTACTTGCACGACACACCGGAGCGCAAGCTGTTCCAGCGCGCGACCCGCGCGCTGAGTTCCGGCTGCATCAGGCTGTCCGACGCGCTGGGGCTCGCTGGATTCCTGGCGGACGGCGATCCTGAACTGGACCGGCAGAACCTGCAGTCGCTCATCGCCAGCGGAGAGACCGTCTCCCGGCCGCTGCCTCGACCGACACCGCTTTTCGTGGTCTACTTGACCGCATGGTCGGACGGGGACGCCGTATTTTTTGCCGACGATATCTATCACCGGGACGGTAAACTCACCGACCTGTTGGGCGACGATTGACGCCGCCACGGTAATCATTCCCCCACCGGCCCCCGGGCTGCTCGCGGCGCGACCCGCTGCGAACCCCGATATTTACGCGCTTCGCAGCGGCAGCCGGTAGCGCGACGAAACCAATAAAGCGGTAGTTTGAATGCAAAAATTGATTGATCGCAGGGGATTCCTGCAAGGCCTTGCGGCCGGCGCCGCCCTGGTGGGCGTCGCACCCGGCGCACTTGCGACGGTAGCCGCCGAGCGCACGGTGGCGCTGCATAACCTGCACACGGGTGAATCGCTGGAGACGACCTACTGGGCAGACGGTGCCTACAGCACCCGCGCCCTGGGCGAGATCAACCACCTGCTGCGGGACCACCGCACCGGCGAGGTCCACGCCATCGATACCGCGCTGCTGGAACAGCTGTACGCCATCCAGCGCAAGCTCGGCGTGGAGCGTCCCTACCAGGTGATTTCCGGCTACCGCTCCCCCGCCACCAATGCAGCCCTGCGCTCGCCCGGCAGTGGCGTGGCGAAACACAGCCTGCACATGGAAGGCCAGGCCATCGATATCAGCCTGCCCGGCTGCAAACTCAGGAAACTGCGCGAAACCGCGCTGGCCATGAAAGCCGGTGGCGTGGGCTACTACCCCGATTCCGGTTTCGTCCACGTCGATACGGGGCGCGTGCGTTTCTGGTGACTCCCGGGCTGGCCGGGTTCAGCCCTGCCCCGCCTGCTTCTCGATATCCACCACCCGACGGATGGTTTCCACCAGCACATCCGGGTTGAGACTGATCGAGTCTATCCCCAGGCGAACCAGGTATTCCGCCACCTCCGGGTAATCGGAGGGCGCCTGCCCGCAGATACCCGCAGGGATGCCGTTCCGGTGGGCGCCCTCGATCGCCCAGCGGAGCATTTTCATGACACCGGGGTCTCGCTCGTCGAAGTCGAATGCCACGATGTCTGAGTCCCGGTCGACGCCCAGGGTCAGCTGGGTGAGGTCGTTGGAGCCGATCGAGATGCCGTCGAACAATGCGCTGAATTCGTCGATCAGCACGACGTTGTTGGGGATCTCGCACATCATGTAGATCTCCAGGCCGTCCTGGCCGCGAACCAGCCCGTGTTCGGCCATCGCCGCCAGCACCTGTTGCGCCTCGCCGACGCGTCGGCAGAACGGGATCATCAGCTTCAGGTTGGTCAGCCCCATCTCGCGTCGCGCGCGCAACAGGGCGGCGCATTCCAGCGCAAAACCTGGCGCGTAGGCCTCGTGGGCGTAGCGGGAGGCGCCGCGAAAACCGATCATCGGGTTTTCCTCGTGGGGCTCGAAGGCGGCGCCGCCGATAAGGCTGGCGTACTCGTTGGTCTTGAAATCCGAGGTGCGGACGATCACCGGACGCGGGTAGAACGCCGCCGCGATGGTGCCGACACCCTCGGAGAGCTGTTCTATGAAGAACGCGGCCCCGTCCTTGTAGTTTGCCGTCAGTTGCCGGAGCTGCTCACGCTCGGCCGGGTCGCTCACCCGCTCCGGCTGCAGCAGCGCCATGGGGTGGGCCTTGATGTATTCGTTGACGATGAACTCCATGCGCGCCAGCCCCACTCCGGCGCAGGGCAGCGCGCTGAGGCGGAAGGCCTGGTCCGGGCTGCCGAGGTTGATCATCATGCGGGTGCGCGGGACCGGCACGGACTCGAGTTCCGTGGTCTCCCTCTCAAAGGGTACTTCCCCCGCATACACCACACCGACTTCGCCGCTGGCGCATGACAGCGTGACTTCACGACCGTCCTCCAGTCCTTCCCCGCCGTCGCCGATGCCGACCACCGCGGGAATGCCGAATTCCCTGGCGACGATCGCCGCGTGGCAGGTGCGACCGCCGCGCCGTGTGATCAGGGCGGCGGCGCGGCGCATGGCGGGACCCCAGTCTGGGCTGGTGCTGTCGGCGAACAGCACCTCGCCGTCGCGGAAGTCTGCCAACTGCTCGGAACTGGCGATATAGCGCAGTGCGCCGCTGGCGATCCCGGTGCCGATGGCGCGGCCGCGGGCCAGCACCTCGCCCTTGCCGGTGAGCCGGAAGCGCGTCAACTGGTTGTGCGGCCGCCGGGACGCCACGGTTTCGGGCCGCGCCTGCACCAGGTAGAGCTGGCCGTCCACGCCGTCCTTCGCCCACTCCAGGTCCATGGGGCACGGTTCGCCCTTCAGGCGGCTGTAGTGCTCTTCGGCGCGCAGGGCGTAGTCCGCCAACTGCAGTACTTCCGCGTCGTCCAGGCAGTACTGCGCACGGCGATCCGCGGGCGTGTCGGTATTCTCCAGCGTATCCGCCCCCTCGCCGCAGACCAGGGTCAGCTGCTTTTGCCCCAGGTGCCGGCGCAACACGGCGCGGTGCCCGGCCTGGAAGGTGGGCTTGTGTACATAGAACTCGTCCGGGTCCACGGCGCCCTGCACGATGTTTTCACCCAGCCCGTAGCAGCCGGTGAGGAACACCACATCGCGGAAGCCGCTGTCGGTGTCCAGGGTAAACATGACGCCGCTGGAGGCGAGGTCGGCGCGCACCATTTTCATCACCGCGATGGTCAGCGCCACCTTGAAGTGATCGAAGCCGTTGCGCTGCCGGTAGCTGATCGCACGGTCGGTGAACAGGGAGGCGAAGCAGCGCCGGCAGGCATCCAGCAGCGCCTCGTCATCGTCGATGTTCAGGTAGGATTCGTGCTGGCCGGCGAAGCTCGCGGTGGGCAGGTCCTCCGCGGTGGCGGAACTGCGCACCGCCAGGCGCAGGTCGTCACCGTACTCTTCGCGCAGCCGGGCGCTCGCCGCGACGATCTGCTCCGGCAGGGGGTCCGGCAGGCCGGCTTCGTAGACCAGAGCGCGCGCTTTTGCGCCGGCCCGCTGCAAGGCGTCGGCATCGTCCGGCGGCAGGTCCTGCAGAGCCTCCCGCAGCGGCTGCCAGAGCTGCGCGCTATCCATCACCAGCCGGAACGCATCGCTGGTAATCGCAAAGCCGTTGGGCACTGCGACACCTGCGGTCTTCAGCTGCCGGTACATCTCTCCCAGGGAGGCTGTTTTGCCGCCGACCAGCGGGATGTCGTCCATGCCGATCTGGTCGAACCAGCGGATGTAATTTTCGCCGTTCATCGGCGGGCCCTCGCGTGATCCTGAAGCTTGTCATCCTACTCACTGTAGCGCGTTGATGGCGATCAACGCTTGTGGCGATACCGGACTGCGTTTCTGTTGCTGCGATTTGTCGGCTAACATGCCCTGAACGAATCCCTGCAGAGGTAAAGGCCGTGAGCAATCTCAGCGAGCAGTGCGAACAGGAGTGTGATGACCACACCCGGGCCGAGGCAATCGAGCTGATCGTGCACCCGCGGGACAAGGACCTTGGGGGGTTTTCGGTGCGCCGCGCGCTTCCCACGGTCCAGCGCCGCATGGTCGGGCCCTGGGTTTTCTTCGACCATATGGGGCCGGCGGACTTTCCCGCTGGCCAGGGCATCGATGTGCGGCCGCACCCGCATATCGGCATCGCCACGGTCACCTACCTGTTCGAGGGCGAGATACTGCATCGCGATTCGCTGGGGAGTTACCAGCCCATCCGGCCCGGCGATATCAACCTGATGGTGACCGGCTCCGGCATCGTACACTCCGAGCGGGAGCGGGATGAGGTGCGCTCCAGCGACCATCGCCTGCACGGCCTGCAACTCTGGATGGCGCTGCCGGAAGCGCAGCAGGAGATCGATCCGGCCTTCTATCACTACCCCGGCTCGTCCATTCCCCAGGTGGATGTCGCCGGCGTGCCGGTGCGGGTGATGATGGGCACGGCCTATGGCGCGACGTCGCCGGTAAAGGTGTTTTCCGAGACACTGTATATCGAGGCGCACCTGCAGCCCGGACAGGAACTGACCCTGCCTGCAGCGGACGAGCGCGCGGTGTACGTGGCCCACGGCGAGCTGGAAACCGCGGGGAAATCGCTCCCCGAGCACTCCATGGCGATCTTCGCGCGCGATGCCGAGGTAACGGTCCGCGCACTGCGCGAAACCCGGCTGGCGCTGGTGGGCGGCGAGGCGTTCGGGCAGCGGTTTATCGAGTGGAATTTCGTCTCCAGCAGCAAGGAGCGCATCGAACGCGCCAAGGACGACTGGCGCGAGGGGCGCTTCCCCAGGGTGCCGGGTGACGAGGAAGAGTTCATTCCCCTGCCCTGATTTACCCATGAAATACGGTTACCTCGCCACACTCGGTATCCGCGCGATGCCGCCGCGGGATACGGCTGAGTCCCACAGGGCCGCGACGCCGCTGGAGCTGCTGTTCGACCTGGTGACCGTGATCGCCATCGCCGCGGCGGCCAGCGAGTTGCACCACGCCATCGTCCACGGCCACATCGCCGGCGGTGTCACCCATTTCGCCCTCGCTTTCTTCGCCATCTGGTGGGCCTGGATGAACTACACCTGGTTTGCCTCCGCCTACGACAACGACGATGTGGCCTTCCGCCTGCTGACCATGCTGGTGATGGCCGGGGCACTGGCGCTGGCGGCGGGTATACGCCCGTTTTTCACGACGGACGACCTGCGTTTCGTGGTCCTGGGCTTCGTGGTCATGCGTATCGGCATGGTGCTGTTCTGGTTGCGCGCGGCCCGCCATCACCGCGAACGCCGGCGCACTACCCTCGCCTACGCGCTGGGTATCGCCCTCGCCCAGGTATTCTGGGTCGGCATCGTCCTGTGGCAACCAATGCCACTGGCGGAACTGGTCGGGCTGTACTGCCTGGGCATTGTCGTCGAACTCCTGGTGCCGGTGATTGCGGAGCGATTCGGCACCACGCCCTGGCACCGGCACCACATGATCGAGCGCTACGGGCTGCTCAATATCATCGTCCTCGGCGAGACCCTGCTCGGCGGCTCGCTGGCCCTGGCCGCCATGGCGAACGGCGGCTTTTCCTGGGACCTGCTGCGGCTGGTCGCGGCCTCGCTGGTGATTCTCTTCAGTCTCTGGTGGCTGTATTTCTCCAAAGAGGAGCCGATTCGCGAGCGCAGCTTCGCCATGGCGTTCATCTGGGGTTACGGCCACCTGATGATCTATATCGGCGGCGCGGCGGTCGGCGCCGGGTTCGCGGTAATGGTGGACGTGACGGCCCATGTCGCGCACCTGTCGCCCGCGGCGGGCCGGCTCAGCGTCGCCCTGCCCGCCAGCCTGTACCTGCTGGGGCTGTGGCTGGTGCGGGACCGGTATATCTTTGCCGGCGCCTCACAGCTGCTCTTGCCGGGGTTCGCGCTGCTGGTGCCGTTCGTGGGGTACTACCTGCCGCTGGAGGCTCTCGCGCTGCTGCTGGTCCTGTGCGTGGTGATCAGGAGCCACCTCGCCTGCGTACAGTTCGCGCCGGGTGTTTTACGTAAAACCTGATATAGTAGTCTTATCTACCTGATAACTAATGCCTTCCTGATGACACTTAAAGTGCTTTCGAGATGATGCCTGTGCAGGTAATCCGCAACGGGACTGTGTTCGACGGAGACAGCTGTCATTCGGGATACGGCGTGGTCGTCGAACAGGGGCGGATCGCCGCGCTGCTTCCGGAGGCTGATCTGCCCGCGGACGCCCCCGTGGTGGATCTCGCTGGTGGCACCCTGCTCCCCGGGTTTGTCGACCTGCAGGTCAATGGTGGTGGCGGTCTCCTGTTCAACGACGCCCCGAGCGTCGATACCTTGCGCACCATCGCCGGGGCCCATCGCAACTACGGTACGACCGGCCTGCTGCCCACCCTGATCAGTGACGACTACGATGTGATGCGCCGCGCCGTCGCCGCGGTGGACGCCGCCATCGAGTCCGGCGTGCCGGGGATTCTCGGCATTCACCTGGAGGGGCCGTTCCTCAATCCCGAGCGCTGTGGCGTGCATGACGCCGCTCGCTTACGGCCGCCGGACGACGAGGGGTACGCGATTGCCACCTCGCTGCGTCGCGGCAGGACCCTGGTAACCCTGGCGCCCGAAATCTGTGGCCCGGCGTTTATCCGCCGGTTGGTAGATGCCGGCGTGATCGTCAGCGCAGGCCATACCCAGGCGAGCTTCGAGGACATCGAGGTGGCACTGGCGGCGGGCATGCGCGGATTCACCCACCTCTATAACGCCATGAGTCCGCTGCAGAGCCGGGCGCCCGGCGCCGTCGGGGCGGCGTTGGCCGACGACCGAAGCTGGTTCGGCATCATCGCCGACGGCCACCACAGCCACCCCGCCGCCCTGCGAATCGCGCTGCGCGCGCGCCCCGGTGCCGCCTTGCTGGTGACCGACGCGATGCCCACGGTTGGCGGCGAAAGCCAGGGTTTTGCCCTGCATGGAGAAAAGGTCCACGCCGAGGGCGGGTGCCTGAAGACCGCGGACGGCACCCTGGCCGGGTCCAGCCTGGATATGCTCAGCGCGGTGAACAACGCCGCGCGCATGGGCGGTATCGACTGGTTTGAAGCGGCGCGCATGGCCTCGCTCTACCCCGCGCGGGCGCTGGGCCTCGACGGGGAGCTGGGGGTGATCGCCCCGGGTGCGCGCGCCAACCTGCTGGCACTGGACGCCGCGGGTCGCCCGCGCCTTACCTGGGTGGACGGCAATGCCTGCAGAGCGCGCCCTGCCTGAACTTTTGCCCGTGCGGGTACTCTCAGGAATGGCCGCCTGCCGCTTGAACCGCGCACCTGCGCAGAGTACCTTAGCGGTAGCTATAAAGAGCGCCCTGGCCCTAGCTATAGATAGCACCGTAGCCCTAGCTGTAATAACTGTTGGTAGATAATACTTTGAAGACAATAATTCCGCCCGGAACCACTGCACTGGTTCGCCTGGTCCTGCTCGCAGTCAGCCTGTCCTGGTACGCCCTGCCCGCCCAGGCGCTGATCGAATACACTGACGCCCAACGCGACACCATCGTCGAACTGGTCGACCAACTGGAGGAGCGACACTACTCCAAGCACCCCTACGACGACACCCTGTCGGCCGAGCACCTCGATGCCTATATCGATGCGCTGGACAGCAGCAAGATGTTCTTTACCGCGCAGGACATCGCGGACTTCCAGAAGTACCGCACCACCATGGACGAGCAACTGCACAAAGGCGACCTGGAGGCTGCCTACAACATCTTCAACCGCTTCCAGGGGCGCCTGGAAACCCGCTTGCAGTCGCTGATCGACAACATGCCCAAGCTGGTCGCGGCGATGGACTTCACCATCGACGAGAACTACGAGATCGACCCCAGGGATCGCAAGTGGGCGAAAACCCAGGCCGAGCTCGACGACCGCTGGCGCAAGCAGCTGAAGAACCAGGTCCTCAGCCTGAAGATGGCTGACAAGAAAGACGAGGACATTCCCGAGACCCTGGCCCACCGCTATCGCAACCAGCTCAACCGCGTGAAGCAGTACAACAGCGAGGATGTCTTCCAGATCTATGCCAACGCGCTGACCGAGCTGTACGACCCGCACACCAACTACTTCTCGCCGCGTCGCTCCGACAATTTCAACATCAGCATGAGCCTCTCCCTGGAGGGCATCGGCGCCGTGTTGCAGGCCGAGGACGAGTACACCAAGGTCGCCCGGTTGGTGCCGAAGGGCCCCGCCGACAAACAGGGCGAACTGCACCCCTCCGACAAGATCGTCGGTGTCGGCCAGGGCAAGGACGGCGAGATGGTCGACGTGATCGGCTGGCGCCTGGACGATGTGGTCGACCTGATCCGCGGCCCGAAAGGCTCCACGGTGCGGCTGCAGGTCATGCCCGCCAAGTCCGCCACCACCGACGAGCGCAAGACGATTACCATCGTGCGCAACGAGGTGAAACTGGAAGAACAGGCCGCGCAGAAGAAAATCCTGGAGATACCGGACGGCGACCACGACCTGAAAATCGGCGTCATCGACATCCCCGCTTTCTATGTCGATTTCGAGGCGATGCGCCGCGGCGACCCGGACTACAAGAGCACCACCCGCGACGTGAAAAAACTGCTGGGCGAGTTGCAGCAGGAAGGTATCGACGGCCTGGTGATCGACCTGCGCAATAACGGCGGCGGCTCCCTGCAGGAGGCGAACGACCTCACCGGCCTGTTTATCGAATACGGCCCCACGGTGCAGATCCGCCACTCATCGCGCCGCGTGTGGCGCGACGGCAAGCGCCTCAAGAGCGACTACTACGAGGGGCCGCTGGTGGTGCTGATCAACCGCCTGTCCGCTTCCGCCTCGGAGATTTTTGCCGGTGCAATCCAGGACTACGAGCGCGGCATCATCGTCGGCGACCGCTCCTTCGGCAAGGGCACGGTACAGACCCTGGTGCCGCTGACCGAGGGCCAGCTGAAGATCACCGAGAGCAAGTTCTACCGCATCTCCGGCGACAGCACCCAGCACCGCGGCGTCATTCCCGACGTGGCCTTCCCGTCGATTTACGATACCGACGAAATCGGCGAAAGTGCACTGGACCACGCCCTGCCCTGGGACCAGATCAACCCGGTCCGCCACCGCCGCTACAACGACCTCAGCACCGTGCTGCCGCGCCTGACCGAGCTGTTCAGGGAGCGCAGCCAGACCAACCCGGACTTCGTCTATCTCGAGGACCAGATCGGCCTGGCCGATGAAAACCGCAAAGTGAAGGAACTGCCGCTGAACGAAAAGGCGCGGATCGCCCTGCGCGACAAGCAGGAAGCCGAAGCGTTGCAGATCGAGAACAAGCACCGCGTGGCGCTGGGTGAAGAGCCCCTGGCGAAGCTCGACCTCAACGAGGATGAGGACGAAAATGGCCTCGCCGACGCGGCGGATCCCAATGACCCCAACGCCCCCGAGGGCGACGATCACGACGTGCTGCTGACCGAGGCGGGACAGGTACTGGTCGACGCGCTGGAACTCAAGCAGGAGCGCTTTGCCCTGCACACCTCGGACGACCCGGTCAAACCCTGACCGGCGTCGTCAGTCCGGCTGGATGCGCTCGCTGTCGCCGAACCACGCCAGCGAGCGATGCAGGCGCACCACGTCGCCGACGATGATTAATGTCGGCGCTTTCGGCTTCTCCTTCTCCACCAGCGCCGGCATGCTCTCCAGCGTGCCGGTCAGCACTCTCTGGTCATCCAGCGTCGCCCGCTCCACCAGTGCCACCGGCGTCCGGGCGCTGCGCCCGTGGGCGACGAGCTGGCGGCAGATCTCGGGCAAGCCCACCAGCCCCATGTAAAACACCAGCGTCTCGCTGGTAGCCCGGAAGGAATCCCAGGCGAGGTTGGTGCTGCCGTCCTTGAGATGGCCGGTGACGAAGCGCACCGACTGCGCGTGGTCGCGATGGGTCAGCGGAATACCCGCGTAGCAGGCCGCGCCGCTGGCCGCGGTAATGCCGGGCACCACCTGGAAGGGAATATTGTGCTGCGCCAGCAGGTCGATCTCTTCGCCGCCGCGACCGAAGATGAACGGGTCGCCGCCCTTCAGCCGCACCACGCGCTTGCCCTGCTGCGCCAGTTCCAGCAGCAGCTGGTTGATCTGGTCCTGCGGGACCGCGTGATCGGAGCGCTGCTTGCCGACATAGACCAGCTTCGCGTCGCGGCGCGCCATCTCGAGAATCGGCTCGGAAACCAGCCGGTCGTAGAGCACGACGTCCGCGCTCTGCAGCAGGCGCACGGCCTTGAACGTCATCAGGTCGGGGTCGCCGGGGCCTGCGCCGAGCAGGTAGACCTCGCCAGTGGACAGCGCGTCGACATCCGCCAGCCGCTCTTCCAGCAGTTCCTCGGCGCGCTGTTCTCGGCCCGCCATCACCTGCTCCGCGATGACGCCTTCCATCAGTTGCTCCCAGAACAGGCGACGCGGGCCGTCTGCCGGCATGGCGTCCTTGACTCGCGCGCGAAAACGCCCGGCGAATTCCGCCAGCCGGCCGTAGGCGGCGGGCACCAGCGACTCGATCTTGCGCCGCAGCAGGCGCGCCAGCACCGGGCTCTGGCCGCTGGAACTGATGGCGATCAGCAGCGGGTCGCGGTCGACAATGGAGGGGAAGATGAACGTGCACAACTCGGGCGAATCCACCACGTTTACCGGCAGTTTGCGAGCGCTGGCGTCGGCGTGCACCTGTTCGTTGACGCTGCGGTGCGGGGTTGCCGCGATGACCACCGCGCTGTGTTCCAGGTCGTCGCTGCTGTATTCGCCCTGGCGCCAGTGACCGGGGTTCTGCTCCAGCAGCTCGCCCAACTCCCGGGTGATTTCCGGGGCCACGACCGTGAGCTGCGCGCCGGCACGGCACAGCAGGCGCGCCTTGCGGGTGGCGACCACACCGCCGCCCACCAGGGTGACCGGGGTGCCGTGGAGGTCGAGGCAGACCGGCAGGTAGCGCATCAGGCGCCCAGCCGCTCTAGCCCGCCGAGATAGCCGCGCAGCGCCTGCGGGATCACGATGCTGCCGTCCGCCTGCTGGTAGTTCTCCATGATTGCCACCAGGGTGCGGCCCACCGCGAGGCCGGAGCCGTTAAGGGTGTGCAGCAGTTCGGGCTTGCCGGTCTGGGGGTTGCGCCAGCGCGCCTGCATGCGCCGCGCCTGGAAATCGCCGAAGTTGCTGCAGGAGGAAATCTCCCGGTAGGTGTCCTGTGCCGGCAGCCACACTTCCAGGTCGTAGGTCTTGCGCGCGGAAAAGCCGATATCGCCGCTGCACAGGATCACCTTGCGGTAAGGCAGTTCCAGCTTTTGCAGCACGGTCTCGGCGTGACCGACCAGCGCTTCCAGTGCGGCCTCGGACTGGGCGGGGCGCACCAGTTGCACCAGTTCGACCTTCTCGAACTGGTGCTGGCGGATGATGCCGCGGGTGTCGCGGCCATAGCTGCCCGCCTCGCTGCGAAAGCACGGGGTATGGCAGGCGAAGCGCACGCCCTCCTCGCCCATCTCCGCGTCCTCGAAGATACGGTCGCGGCCAATGTTGGTCACCGGCACCTCGGCAGTGGGGATCAGGTAATAGCCCTGTTCGCCCTCCAGCTTGAACAGGTCTTCCTCGAATTTCGGCAGCTGGCCTGTGCCGCGCAGGGATTCGCGGTTGACGATGTAGGGCACGTAGATTTCGCGGTAGCCGTGCTCGTTCGTGTGCAGGTCCAGCATGAACTGGATCAGGGCGCGGTGCAGCTTCGCCAGCGGCCCGTACATGACGGTGAAGCGCGAGCCGGTGATCTTGCCCGCGCTGTCGAAGTCCATATCGCCCAGGCCTTCGCCCAGCGCGACGTGATCCTGCACCTCGAAGTCGAAGCTCGGCACGTCGCCCCAGCGAAACACTTCGCGGTTGTCCTCTTCGGACGTACCCTCGGGTACCGCGTCGTCCAGCACGTTGGGCACCGACAGCAGCAGCTCCTCGATGTCTGCCTGGGCGTCCTTTGCCTGGGCGGTGAGCTCGTCGACCTGCGCGGCGATTTTCTGCAGGGTCTCCTCGACCTGGGCTTTGGCCTCGTCGACGCTCATGCCCTGCCCGACCAGGGCGCCGATCTGCTTCGACGCCGCCTTGCGCTCGGCCAGCAGGTTCTGGCTGTCGATATCCGCCTGCTTGCGCCGCGCGTCCAGTGCCTCGAAAGCGGCGACGTCGAAGACGAAGCCGCGCTTTTTCAATACCGCGGCCACCGCATTGGGGTCCTGCCTGACGGCCTTGATGTCCAACATGCTATTGCTTTCCTGTAGTTGCCAAACCGGTGGGCGCCGGACAGGCGCCGTTGTTTAAACCAGGGCCCTGGTGAGGTGTATCGAGAGCCCCGCCATGCACACGCAAAGCACGGTACTGGCCACCATGTAGCCCAGCGCCTGTGCGACCAGGCCGTGCTCCAGCAGTGCGATGGTGTCGAGGGAGAAGGTTGAGAACGTGGTGAACGCACCGAGGAATCCGACCATCAGCACGCTGCGCCAGTCCGGGTGCAGGACCTGCTTTTCGATCAGCACGAAGACCACGCCCATGGCAAAGGAGCCGACCAGGTTCACGAACAGCGTACCCGCGGGCCAGCGCCCCTCGAACAGGTTGTGCGCCCAGTTGGAGAGCAGATAGCGTGCAACGGCACCGCATGCGCCCCCGAGGGCGATGAACAACAGGTATTTCATGGTGGTATAGGAGTGGTTCACTCGTAGCGGCGTATTGTACTGGTTTTGTCCCGCTCGCGCAGGTAGTCGAGCTTCTCGCGAATCTTCTGCTCCAGGCCGCGGTCCACCGGGTGATAGTACCGGCGATCCTTCAGCGCTTCGGGGAAATAGTTCTCCCCCGCCGCGTAACCGCCGGGCTCGTCGTGGGCGTAGCGATATTCCGCACCGTAGTCCATGTCCTTCATCAGCCGGGTCGGTGCGTTGCGCAGGTGCAGCGGCACATCAAAGCTGTCCCCCGCGGCGATTTCCGCGCGGGCGGCATTATAGGCGGAGTACACCGCGTTGCTCTTGGCGGCGCAGGCCAGGTAGATGATCGCCTGGGCGATCGCCAGTTCGCCCTCGGGGCTCCCCAGTCGCTCCTGTACCTGCCAGGCGTCCAGCGCGATGGTCAGCCCGCGCGGGTCGGCGTTGCCGATGTCCTCGCTGGCCATGCGCACCACCCGCCTGGCCACATAGAGCGGGTCGCAGCCGCCGTCCAGCATGCGGCAGAACCAGTACAGCGCCGCGTCCGGTGCGCTGCCGCGCACCGCCTTGTGCAGGGCGCTGATCTGGTCGTAGAAAATATCCCCGCCCTTGTCGAAGCGGCGCAGGGATTCCTGCAGCACTTCGGCGATGGTCTTCTCGCTGATCTGCCCGTCCTCGGCCAGGTCGGCCGCCAGTTCCAGCAGGTTGAGGGCGCGGCGTGCATCGCCGTCCGCCTGTGTGGCGAGCAGTTCCAGGCAGCTCTGGGGTGCGCTTACCGGGCTGTCGAGCGCGTCGAGTCCGCGACGCAGCACGGCGAGGATCTCGCCCTGCTCCAGCGGGCGCAGCTTGTACACCCGGGCGCGCGAGAGCAGCGCGTTGTTCAACTCGAAGGACGGATTCTCGGTGGTGGCGCCGATGAAGATCAGCGTGCCGTCCTCGACATAGGGCAGGAAGGCGTCCTGCTGGGATTTATTGAAGCGGTGAACCTCGTCCACGAACAGCACCGTGTCGATACCGACCGCCTTGCGCTGGCGCGCCTGGGCCACCGCCTCGCGGATTTCCTTCACTCCTGACAGGACCGCGGAAATCTGCAGGAACTCGGCGTTGGCGGCCCCGGCGGCGATGCGCGCAAGTGTGGTCTTCCCCACACCGGGCGGGCCCCAGAAGATCATGGAGTGCAGCTGGTGCCGTTCCAGCGCCCTGCGCAGCGGTTTGTCCGGGCCCAGCAGGTGGGTCTGGCCGACATAGCCATCGAGGTCCTGCGGCCGCAGTCGCGCCGCCAGCGGCTGGTAACCGCCCTCGCCGCCCGCCTCGCTGCCGGCGGCGAACAGGTCACTGGTCATGGTAGAAGAGGTCCGCGTCCTTCGGCGGCTGGAATTCGAAATCCCCCGGGCCCAGCTTCGCGGCGCTGTCCACGTCGCTGAATTCGATCATCAACTGCTGGCCGAGGTTGTCGAGTACCTCCATGCCGGCGAGCGCATCGCCGTTGAACACCAGGGTCAGGCGCCTGAAGCCGGCGGTCTTCTCCTTCGGTTCCAGCTGGAAACGGCCGCGGCCGGTGTCGCTGACCGTGTAGCGCTGTTCGAGGGCGGCGCGATCCCCCGCCAGTACCTGCAGCGGGGTCTGTGTCTGCTGGGTGTTCAGCGGCCGCCGGGTGACGGTTTCCAGGTCGCGGTCGTAGTGCCACAGGTACTGGCCGTCGGCGATTACCAGCTGGCTGTCCGGGGCCTCGATATCCCAGGCGAAAAAAATGGGCCGCAGCAGGCGGAAACTGCCGCTGCTGTGGCTGACCGCACCGTCCGGGCCGGGCTCCTGCCGGCTCTGGGTGAACTTGCCGGTGAGCGCGTGGATGGCCTCCAGACGTGCCGCGAGGCGATCGGTCGCGCTGTCCCCGGCGCGGGCGATGCCCGCGACGAGACACAGCGCCAGTGCGGCCAGCAATAGGATTCGTGACATAGGTTTCTCAGTCTTCCGGTGGCGGCGGCGCGAGCACTTCGCGCTGCCCGTTGGACCCCATCTCGCTGACCACGCCGGCCATTTCCATGGCCTCGATCAGCCGGGCCGCGCGATTGTAACCGATGCGCAGCTTGCGCTGGACACTGGATATGGAAGCGCGGCGGCTCTGGGTGACGTAGTGCACCGCCTCGTCGTAGAGCGCGTCGCTCTCGTCGTCGCCCTCGCCGTTGCTGGCCTGCAGTTCGCCGGCGGTCACCGGCGTATTGCCCCCCTCGTCCAGCAGGCCGTCGATGTACAGCGGTTCGCCGCGGCGCTGCCAGTCCGCCACCACGCGGTGCACTTCCTCGTCGGATACGAAGGCGCCGTGCACCCGGTTGGGCACGCCGGAACCCGGCGGCAGGTAGAGCATGTCACCGTGGCCCAGCAACTGCTCGGCGCCGCCCTGGTCGAGAATCGTACGCGAATCGACCTTCGAGGAGACCTGGAAGGCGATTCGGGTCGGAACGTTGGCCTTGATCAGGCCGGTGATCACGTCCACCGAGGGGCGCTGGGTGGCGAGGATCAGGTGGATGCCCGCCGCCCTCGCCTTCTGCGCGATACGCGCGATCAGCTCTTCCACCTTCTTGCCGACGATCATCATCATGTCGGCGAATTCGTCGATGACCACCACGATGGAGGGCAGTTTCTCCAGGTTCGGCGGGGTCTGCTCCTCGTCGGTCTCGGCGAAGATCGGGTCGGGCTTCCACAGCGGGTCGGCTATCGGGCTGCCGGCTTTTTCCGCGTCGAGCACCTTGCGGTTGTAGCCGCTGAGGTTGCGCACGCCCAGCGCGGCCATCAGCTTGTAGCGCCGCTCCATCTCCGCCACGCACCAGCGCAGGCCGTTGGCGGCGTCCTTCATGTCGGTGATCACCGGGGTCAGCAGGTGCGGAATGCCGTCATAGACCGACAGCTCCAGCATCTTCGGGTCGACCAGGATCAGCCGCACATCGTCCGGGCCGGACTTGTACAGCAGGCTGAGCAGCATGGCGTTCACGCCCACCGACTTGCCCGAGCCGGTGGTGCCCGCCACCAGCAGGTGCGGCATGCGCGCGAGGTCCGCCACGATCGGCTGGCCGGAGATGTCGTGGCCCAGCGCCAGGGTCAGCGGCGACTTCGACTGGTCGAAAGCCCGCGAGGACAGCACCTCGCGGAAGTTGACCACCTCGCGGTGCTCGTTGGGAATCTCGATGCCCACCACGGACTTGCCGGGGATGACCTCGACCACGCGCACGGAAATCACCGCCAGCGAGCGCGCCAGGTCCTTGGCCAGGTTGGAGATGCGCGAGACTTTCACCCCGGCAGCGGGCTGGATTTCGAAGCGCGTGATCACCGGCCCCGGATACACCGCGGTCACTTCCGCCGTGACGCCGAAGTCGGCCAGTTTCAGTTCCAGCAGCTTGGAGAGCGCTTCGAGCGCCTCCGGCGAGTAGCCCTGGTCCGGGTCCTTGTCCTCCGGGTCCAGCAGTTCCAGCGGCGGCAGCTCGCCGGTGATGGGCGCGTCGAACAGCGCCTGCTGTTTTTCCTTCTCGACCCGCTCGGATTTCTCCGCCTTGGGTTTCAGCGGCTTGATCTTGGGCGGCTTGCGCTTGCGCTCCTTCTCGACGTGTTCCTCGATCACCGCCTTGCGCGCCTCCACTGCCTTCTCGCGGGCGCGGCGGTCGCGCAGGTCGTCGAAGGTGCGCACCGTCCAGTCGCGGGCGGTGTTGAAGGCTTTCAGGGCATACGCACCGAGGCGGTCGATCAGTCCCAGCCAGCTCAGGTCGGTAAAGATGGTGATGCCGAACAGGAAGACCGCCAGCAGGATCAGCCGGCTGCCGACGCCGCTGAAGGCGGCGACGAAGGAGTGGCCGATCGCCTGGCCGAGGATGCCACCGGCGCCCTGCGGCAGGCCGGAGCTGCCCATGTCGTTGAGCGCGGCGAGCGCGGTCCCGGCGATCATCACCAGTACCAGGCCAAGGGTACGGATTCCGAAAGTGACCCAGTCGAAGGGCCGCGCCTCGCGCCGCTCGATCAGGATTACCAGGGCGCGGTAGGCCAGCAACAAGGGGAACAGGTAGGCGGCATAGCCGACCAGGGAGAAGCTGACATCCGCCAGCCAGGCGCCGGTGGGGCCGCCGAGGTTGGCGATGCCCGCGCCGCTGCCGCTGGCGGACCAGCCCGGGTCCCGCGGGCTGTAGGTGAACAGCGCCAGCAACAGGTACAGGCAGACGGCGCTGATACCGATAAATGCGCCTTCCCTGAGCCGGGTGCCCATAAAACTCTCGGTGTTGGTCGACTCTGCCACGCGTTTATTGTCCTTTCCCACGTCCCGCCGCACAAGGCCACACAATACCAGTATGGCCGTTACAGCAATCGCTTATTGTGACCTAATTTATGATTATTATCAAAGGGTTAAGCGTTGTTTTTAGAATCTTGCGAGGCTTTGCCGCGCAGCTGGCTTTAAAGTACCATAGGTCGCCCCCATGTAGGGGATACCGAATACCCGACTGACCCGACCCGGGCCGCCAGATCGCGCGCCCCCGCCGCCCCTTGCGGCGCGTTCGGGCAGCCGCCACTGATTCCCTGTCGACAAGGAACCCGATTGATGAGCGACGCACGACACATCCCCCTGATCATCCTGGGCAGCGGCCCCGCGGGCTATACCGCTGCGGTCTACGCGGCCCGGGCCAACCTCAGCCCGGTGGTGATCACCGGCATGCAACAGGGCGGGCAGCTCACCACCACGACTGAAGTGGAAAACTGGCCCGGCGGCCACGCCGAGCTGCAGGGTCCGGAGCTGATGCAGAACATGCAGGCCCACGTCGAGCGGTTCGACAGCGAGATCGTGTTTGACCACATCGAGGAAGTGGACGTCAATGCCCGGCCGATGACGCTCAAGGGCAGCGGCAGCTACACCTGCGACGCCCTGATCATCGCCACCGGCGCCTCCGCCCAGTACCTGGGCCTGCCCTCGGAAGAGGCCTTCATGGGCAAGGGTGTCAGCGCCTGCGCGACCTGCGACGGGTTCTTCTACCGCAACAAGGCGGTCTCGGTGATCGGCGGCGGCAATACCGCGGTGGAGGAAGCCCTCTACCTGGCCAACATCGCCAGCCATGTCACCCTGGTGCACCGCCGCGACAGCCTGCGCGCGGAGAAAGTCCTCCAGGACCGCCTGTTCGCCCGTGAGAAAGAAGGCAAGGTCACCATTCTCTGGGATCACACACTGGACGAAGTGCTGGGTGACGACAGCGGTGTCACCGGCATGCGCGTGCGCAGCGTGAAGGACGACAGCACGCAGGATGTCGAACTGGCTGGCGTGTTCATCGCCATCGGCCACAAGCCGAACACGGATATCTTCGCGGGCCAGTTGGACATGAAGGACGGCTACATCGTCATCCGCAGCGGGCTCGAGGGCAACGCCACTGCCACCAGCGCCCCGGGCGTATTCGCCGCCGGCGATGTCGGTGACCACGTCTACCGGCAGGCGGTGACCTCCGCCGGTTTCGGCTGCATGGCCGCGCTGGATGCCGAGAAATACCTGGATAACCTGGCGTCGTAGGAGCGCGCTCTGCGCGCGATCACCGCACGTGTACGAGCGCGCTCTGCGCGCGATCGCCTGCGTAGCAGGCTCCTACGGGGGAATCGCCTGCGTAGCAGGCTCCTACGGGGGAATCGCCTGCGTAGCAGGCTCCTACTAGAATCAGATTATGCGCTACCTCCGCCAGTTACAGGGCGGCGAAGAATTCCCGCCGACCAGTGAGGCGCTGGATTATCCCAGCGGGCTTCTCGCTGTCGGCGGTGACCTGACTCCGCAGCGCCTCATCGCCGCCTACCGCCGCGGCATCTTTCCCTGGTACGAGGAGCCGCAGCCTGTCCTGTGGTGGACGCCGGACCCCCGCTCCGTGCTGTTTCCCGAGCGCCTGCACATCTCCCGCTCCCTGCGTAAAACCCTGCGCTCCAACCGCTTCCGGCTGGCCGTGGACCAGCGTTTCGAGCAGGTCATGCGCGAGTGCGCGCAGCCGCGGGCCGACGGTCTCGGCACCTGGATCGGCGCGGACATGATCGGCGCCTACTGCGACCTGCACGCCATCGGCCATGCGCACTCGATTGAGGTGCTGGACCTGGAGGGAGAGCTGGTCGGCGGGCTCTACGGCATCGCGCTGGGGCGGGCCTTTTTCGGCGAGTCCATGTTCAGCCGCGTCAGCGACGCCTCCAAGGTCGCTGTGGTCGCCCTGATGGACATCATGCGGCGCGGTGGCTTCCGCCTGGTCGACTGCCAGGTGGAGAGCCGGCACCTCAATTCACTCGGCGCGCAAAACCTTAACCGCGCGGAATTCGAGCGCTTGCTTGACGAAACAATCGATGTAGCGCACGATCAGAATGTCTGGCAACTCCCGTTGGCGTGCGGAGAATTGGTGTGACATCTTCACTTCGGGATCTCAAGGTTTACACGACCTACCCCCACAGCTGCAGCTACCTGGAAAACCGGGAAGCCACCACGCTGTTTGTCGATCCGCGGCAGGAAGTGGACCAGGCGCTGTACAGCAACCTGTCCGTGCTCGGCTTTCGCCGCAGCGGCAATCACCTCTACCGCCCCCATTGCAGCCACTGCCAGGCCTGCATCCCGGCGCGTATCCCGGTGGCTGAATTCGAGCCCAATCGCGCCCAGCGCCGCGCCATGCGGCGCAACGCCGACCTCGAGGTCGAGTGCACCGACGATATCCGCGACGAGGCCGCCTTCGACCTCTACCGGCGCTATATCGACCGCCGCCATTCCGATGGCGACATGTACCCACCGGATCGCGAGCAATACCTCTCGTTCCTGAACAACGCCTGGGAATGCACGCGCTATTACCGCTTCTACGAGGGCGGCAAGCTCACCGCGATTTCCGTGGTGGACGCACTGCTGGACGGCCTCTCCGCGATTTACACCTTCTTCGAGCCCGAAGCCGAACAACGCAGTCTCGGCCGCTACGCCATCCTCTGGCAGATCGAGCAGACGGCCGCGCTCGGGCTGGACTACCTGTACCTCGGTTACTGGATCAAGGACTGCCGCAAAATGGCCTACAAGTCCGAATACCGCCCGCTTGAGCTGTACGTCAACGGCCGCTGGACCAAACTGCTGTAAAAGTACCCGGGCCTTTTAAGTCCCTCCGAGGTAGAATCAGGCGCTTGTTTAGGGCAAAATGCGCCCGGTTTGAAACAGAGGACCGCCAGTCGAATGGCAAAAGAAGACCAGATCGAGATGGAAGGCGAGGTCATAGATACCCTTCCCAATACGACTTTCCGCGTGCAGCTGGAAAACGGCCACGTGGTGACCGCGCATATTTCCGGCAAAATGCGCAAGAACTACATCCGCATTCTCACCGGCGACAAGGTGCGTGTGGAGCTCACCCCCTACGACCTGACCAAGGGCCGTATCACCTACCGCGAACGTTGATTCACCTGTAGGAGCCCGCTACGCGGGCGATCGCGTGCGTAGCGCGCTCCTACGGGATCATATCGCGCGCAGAGCGCGCTCCCACAGAAAAGAAAACGCGCACCGGGGTGCGCGTCGTCGAGATCGGAATCGCCCGCGTAGCGGGCTCCTACAAGTAAAGATCAGGCCGGAACCGGCTCTTCTTCCTTCACCCGCACTTCCAGTCGATCCTCCGCCTTGTTCAGGCGTACCACTGCTGTGCCGCCGGATTGGGCGAGGTCGCCGAACAGCACCAGTTCCGCCAGCGGCTTCTTGATGTGTTCCTGGATCACCCGCTCCATCGGACGTGCGCCCATGTGGCGGTCGTAGCCCTTCTCCACCAGCCACAGCCGCGCGTCCTCGTCCACATCCAGGGTGACGCGCTTCTCGTCCAGCTGGCCTTGCAGTTCGGTGAGGAACTTGTCCACCACGGTGAGGATGACGTCCTCACCCAGCGGCTCGAACTGTACGATGGCATCGAGGCGGTTGCGGAACTCCGGCGTGAACATCCGGTTGATCGCCTCCATGGCGTCCGTGCTGTGGTCGACGGTGGTGAAGCCGATGGTGCGCCGGCTGATGTTCTCGGCGCCGGCGTTGGTGGTCATCACCAGGATCACGTTGCGGAAGTCCGCCTTGCGGCCGTTGTTGTCGGTCAGCGCGCCGTGGTCCATCACCTGCAGCAACAGGTTGAACACCTCCGGGTGGGCCTTCTCGATCTCATCCAGCAGTACCACGCTGTGGGGGTGCTTGGTGACGGCGTCGGTGAGCAGGCCGCCCTGGTCGAAGCCGACATAGCCCGGGGGGGCGCCGATCAGGCGCGACACCGTGTGTCGTTCCATGTACTCGGACATGTCGAAGCGGATCAGCTCCAGCCCGAGCTGGCGCGCCAGCTGCTTGGTGACCTCGGTCTTGCCGACACCGGTGGGACCGGCCAGCAGGAATGAGCCGATCGGCTTGTCGCCCGACCTGAGGCCCGCCCGGGCCAGCTTGATGGAGGTGGCCAGGCTGCCGATGGCCGCGTCCTGGCCGAACACCACCATGCGCAGGTTCTGTTCCAGCTTCTGCAGTACTTCGCGGTCGTCGGAGCTGACTGTCTTTGGCGGAATGCGCGCGATCTTCGCGATGACCGCCTCGATATCGGCCACACCAATCACCTTCTTGCGCTTGGATGCCGGCAGCAACTGCTGGTAGGCGCCGGCCTCGTCGATCACGTCGATGGCCTTGTCCGGCAGGAAGCGGTCGGTGATGTAGCGCGCGGAAAGATCCGTGGCCACCTTCAGCGCCTTGTCCGTGTAACGCAGGCCGTGGTGTTCCTCGAAGCGGGATTTCAGGCCCTTGAGAATCTTGTAGGCGTCCTCGGCGCTGGGCTCCATCACGTCGACCTTCTGGAAGCGGCGCGACAGCGCGCGGTCCTTGTCGAAGATGCCGCGGTACTCGTGGAAGGTGGTGGAGCCGATACAGCGCAGCTTGCCGGAGCTGAGCAGCGGCTTGAGCAGGTTGCTGGCGTCCATGACTCCGCCGGAGGCAGCCCCGGCGCCGATAATCGTGTGTACCTCGTCGATGAACAGGATGGCGTGCTCGCGCTTTTTCAGCTCGGCGAGCAGGCCCTTGAAGCGTTTTTCGAAGTCGCCGCGGTACTTGGTGCCGGCCAGCAGCGATCCCAGGTCCAGCGAATAGACCACAGCATTTTTAAGGGTTTCCGGCACATCGCCGTCGATGATTTTCTTGGCCAGGCCCTCGACGATGGCGGTCTTGCCCACGCCGGATTCACCGACCAGCAGGGGGTTGTTCTTGCGCCGCCGGGCGAGGATCTGCGCAACTCTCTCCACCTCCGGCACACGGCCGATCAGCGGGTCGATATGGCCCAGGGCGGCTTCCTTGTTGAGGTTGGTGGCGAAGTTGTCCAGCGGGTTGCCCTCGCCGTCCTCGCGCGGCCCGCCGGCTTCGTTCTCCGCGGCGGAGTCGGGCTCCGCGCCGGATTCGCCCTCGCCGGCCACCTTGGAGATGCCGTGGGTGATGTAGTTGACGACATCCAGCCGGGCGACGCTCTGGGTCTTGAGGAAAAAGACTGCCTGGCTCTCGGACTCGCTGAAGATCGCCACCAGCACATTGGCGCCGGTGACCTCGCTCTTGCCGGAGGACTGCACGTGGAAGACGGCGCGCTGCAGCACCCGCTGGAAGCCCAGGGTGGGCTGGGTATCGCGGTCGGCCTGGTCCTCGGGGATGAGCGGTGTAGTGGCATCGACAAATTCGATGAGGTCGCCGCGCAACGCGCCGATGTCCGCCCCGCAGGCCTTGAGCACGCGGATCGCATCGTTGTTGTCGAGCAGGGCCAGCAACAGGTGCTCCACGGTCATGAACTCGTGTCGCTTGGCCCTGGCGCCGCGAAACGCGTCGTTCAGGGACTGTTCCAGGTCTTTACTCAGCATATACCACTCCCGGCCGCGAGGGCCTCTCTACACAATTCGTTGGCCGCGCCTAACCTTCGGATGCCTCTATCTCGCACAGCAGGGGATGTTCGTTCTCCCTGGCGTACTGGTTGACCTGGGCGGCCTTGGTCTCGGCGATATCGCGGGTGAATATCCCGCAAACACCTTTTCCCTGCGTGTGTACTGTCAGCATGACGTGGGTGGCCTGTTCACGATTCATGCGAAAAAAGATTTCGAGCACTTCGACGACGAACTCCATCGGCGTGTAGTCGTCGTTGATCAGCACCACCTTGTAGAGGGGCGGTCGCTTGAGTTCCGGCCTGGATTCCTTGAGCGCGACGTCGCCTTCACTGTCGCGCTGCTCCCGGTCACCCATGCGCCAGCCGTTTCCGGTGCGGATAGTTCTCAAGGGTCTTCTCTGCGAAACATTCGCGGGTTCACTAATGGACATAAATACAATACTCGCGTTTTCAAGGGGCCGCAAACTGGACAGGGCAGGCTTTTTGTAGTGTTATTGTGTGTATCAGCAGCCTGCGCACAGTGCGCTGCCCCGTCCGGCACAGTGCAACCATTGTTGCAAAGAAACCATTAAAGAATCGCGCAAACGAAAAGGCCCACCGAAGTGGGCCTTTCGCGTTTACGGCCTGGGGCTTACATCGCCTTGATGATCGCCTTGCCGAACTCGGAGCAGGACAGCAGGGTCGCCCCTTCCATCAGGCGCTCGAAGTCGTAGGTCACGGTCTTGGCCTGGATGGTGCCGTTCATGCCGTCGATGATCAGGTCTGCAGCCTCGTTCCAGCCGAGGTGGCGCAGCATCATTTCAGCGGAGAGAATCAGCGAGCCCGGGTTGACCTTGTCCTGGCCGGCGTACTTCGGCGCGGTGCCGTGGGTCGCCTCGAACAGCGCCACGGTGTCGGACAGGTTGGCGCCCGGGGCGATGCCGATACCGCCCACCTGTGCAGCCAGCGCGTCGGACAGGTAGTCGCCGTTCAGGTTCAGGGTGGCGACCACGCTGTAGTCCTTCGGGCGGGTCAGGATCTGCTGCAGCATGGCGTCAGCGATGACGTCCTTGACCACGATGTCCTTGCCGGTGTTGGGGTTCTTGAAGGAAACCCAGGGGCCGCCGTCCAGCAGGGTGCCGCCGAACTCTTCCTGGGCCAGCTGGTAGCCCCAGTCGCGGAAGGCGCCCTCGGTGAACTTCATGATGTTGCCCTTGTGTACCAGGGTCACGGAGGGCAGGTCCTGGTCGATGGCGTACTGCAGGGCCTTGCGTACCAGGCGCTTGGTGCCCTCTTCGGAGACCGGCTTGATGCCGATGCCGACGTTCTCGGTGAAGCGGATCTTGGTGGCGCCCATTTCCTTGGTCAGGAACTCGACGACCTTTTTCGCTTCCTCGGTGCCCGCCTTGTACTCGATACCGGCGTAGATGTCCTCGGAGTTCTCGCGGAAGATCACCATGTTGCAGTCGCCGGGGGCTTTCACCGGCGAGGGCACGCCCTCGAACCAGCGCACCGGGCGCAGGCAGGTGTACAGGTCCAGCTCCTGGCGCAGGGCCACGTTGAGGGAGCGGAAACCGCCGCCTACCGGGGTGGTCAGCGGGCCCTTGATAGCGACCGAGTACTCCTTGATCGCCTCCAGGGTTTCCTCGGGGAACCAGTCGCCGTCGTACATTTCAGCGGCTTTCTCACCGGTGTAGATTTCCATCCAGGAGATTTTCTTCGCCCCGCCGTAGGCCTTTTCTACCGCCGCATCAACCACCTCGATCATCACCGGGCTGATGTCCACGCCGATACCGTCGCCTTCAATGTAGGGGATGATAGGATTGGCGGGGACGGTCAGGCTGTTGTCGGCGTTGACAGTGATTTTTTCACCCTCGGAGGGGACCTGGATATGCTTATAGCCCATACATTTACTCCATTTCAGCTTGGCTTATCTCATAGGCAGGGGGGGCCGGCCATTCGATGCGCCGGACAAAACGGCGCGCATTGTAGCACGAAAGGCGGGAATTCCGCCCTGCCCCGTCGCATTTTTGCCTGAGCCCTGTGCCAGTGGCGAACATCGTGTTGTTCAACAAACCCTTTCGCGTGCTCAGCCAGTTCAGCGACGACCAGGGTCGCGCCACGCTGGCAGACTACCTGCGCCTGCCGGGTTTTCGCGCCGCCGGGCGACTGGACTACGATTCCGAGGGCCTGTTGCTGCTGACCGACGACGGCGCCCTGCAGCAGCGCATCGCCAACCCCAGGCACAAGCTCTGGAAGACCTACCTCGTGCAGGTCGAGGGCAATATCGACGATGACGCCCTGGCGAAACTCGCCACCGGCCTGGAACTGGCCGATGGCCCCACCCTGCCCGCCCGCGCGCGGCGCATCCCGCCGCCCGACCTGTGGCCTCGGGATCCCCCGGTACGTGAGCGCAAGACGGTACCCGATAGCTGGCTGGAACTGGCCATCCGCGAGGGGCGCAACCGCCAGGTGCGACGAATGACTGCAGCGGTGGGCTTCCCCACCCTGCGCCTGGTGCGCTGGTCAGTCGGGGAGTGGACGCTGGGGGGGCTCGCTGCCGGCGAGCACGCTCGCCTGGAGGTTCACTTGCCGGCCGAAAACCGGGGGAGGAGTCGCTCTTCCCCGCGGGCGGAAAAACAGCGCGTTTCCCCCAGGCGAAAAAAATGACCGGCGAGTCGCCGGGCAGGCTAGCTGTGCGGCACGCCGGCTGCGCCGCCCGACTCCGGCGTGTCGACCAGGACCGCGCGGCCGCGGCCGCGCCGGTCTGAGGCCGCCTCCACCCCGTCCGGCCCCAGGCGTATGGCCTGGATATCACCCAGGTTACCCCAGCTGTTGGCTTCCACGGTGTAGCCCATGGCTTCGAGCGCCTCCACCGTCGCCGCCGGCACCGGACGCCGGTCGTGCCGGATAAGCCGGGCTTCGGGTAGCTGGTGGTGGTAGCGGGTGGCGTCCACCGCCGCCTGCAGGGGCATGCCGAAATCCGCCAGGTTGAGAATCACCTGGTACACGGAGGTGAAAATCGTGCTGCCGCCGGGGGTACCCAGTACCAGGGTCGGCCGGTCGTCGCGCAGCAGCATGGAGGGTGTCATGGAAGACAGCATGCGCTTGCCCGGCGCAATCGCGTTGCGGTCCGAACCCACCACGCCGAAGGCGTTGGGAACGCCCGGCTTGGCGGAGAAATCATCCATCTCGTTGTTGAGCAGGAATCCCGCCCCGGGTACCACCAGGCCGGAGCCGAAGTCCCAGTTCAGGGTGTAGGTGAGCGAAACGGCATTGCCGTCGCGGTCCACGATGGAGAAATGGGTGGTGTCCGGGCTTTCCAGCCCCGGGGTTACGGTACTGGCGGGGGAAATCGCGCGCGGATTCAGTTCCGCAGCGCGGCGCGCCAGGTAGTCCGGCGCCAGCAGCGCCGCCACCGGCACCTCGACGAAGTCCGGGTCGCCGAGATATTCCGCGCGGTCGGCAAATACCCGTTTCTCGATTTCCGCTTGCAGGTGCAGGTACTGCGGGCTGTTCCGTGGCAGGCCCGCGAACTGCGCTGCGGCCAGGTCGTGCAGGTAGAGCAGCTGCAGCAATGCCACGCCACCGGAGCTGGGCGGGGGCGCAGTGAGCACCTCGTAGTCGCGCCAGCCGGCTCGCAGCGGCTCGCGCCAGACGGGTTGGTAAGTCGCCAGGTCGCGTTCGCTGATCAGGCCTCCGCTGTCGCGCATGGCCGCCACCAGCAGGCCGGCGGTGCGACCGCGATAGAAGTCGTTCGGGTCCGCGGCGATGCGCTGCAAGGTGGCGGCGAGTTCGGGCTGGCGGAAGGTTTTACCGGCCACCAGGCCGGCGAAGTACGCGTCGAAGTTACCGGCTGCGTTGAAATCTGCGCGGGACTCCCGGGCCCGGCTGGCAAGCACGTCCGGGACTTCGAATCCGTCGCGGGCCAGCGCGATGGCCGGCGTCAGCAGGCGCTGCCAGGCCAGGCTGCCGTAGCGCTGGTGCGCGGCCCACATCCCCGCCACGGTGCCGGGTACGCCGGCGGCGCGAGGCGTGAACAGGGACTGGTCCTGCTGGAAATTGCCGTCCTCGTCGAGGTACATGTCGCGGTGGGCGGCCGCGGGTGCTTTTTCCCGGAAGTCGAGAAAATCGGCCCTGCCGTCCATGTAGCTGAGCATGAAGCCGCCGCCACCGATATTGCCCGCTTCCGGGTAGGTCACCGCCAGCACGAAAGCGCCGGTAATTGCCGCATCGACGGCGTTGCCGCCCTCTTCGAGCACCGCAGCGGCGGCGTCGGCGGCGAACTGGTCGGGCATGGCCACCGCTGCGGTGCCCGCACACAGGCGCGCCGTGAACACCAGGCTGGCGACAGCGATACAACTGACGGCGAGACGGAGACATTGCTGTCGAAGGGGCATGATACAGGTCCGTTTTTGGTCGAAGCGACCAGAGTAGCAAAAGTGTCGTGCCGTGTTGAACTAAGCTGTTAGCGAGCAGGGTCATACAGGCGGAGAAAGAAAAGATGAGCGAATGGCCGCCCCATGTCACCGTCGCCACCGTAATCGAGCGCGACGGGTACTACCTGATGGTGGAGGAGCGCGACAAGAGCACCGGGGAGCTGGTATTCAACCAGCCCGCCGGGCACCTCGATCCCGGCGAGACGATCCTGGACGCAGCGCTGCGCGAAACCCGGGAGGAAACCGGCTGGGTTGTGGAACTCACCGGGCTGCTCGGGGTGGCGCTGTACACGGCGAGGAACGGCGTCGTGTACTACCGCACGACTTTCCTGGCCCGCCCCCTGCAGGCCATCGCCGGGGCTGAAATCGATCCGGATATCCACGCCGTGCACTGGCTCGCTTACGAGGAAATCCGGGCCAATTCTGCTAGAATGCGCAGCCCTTTGGTCCTGGCGGCCATCGAACAACATCGCAAGGGGCTGTGCAGCCCGCTGGAACTCGTATACGGATGAGCTTCAACGCTTCCACCAAGGTCATCGTCGGCATGTCCGGCGGTGTCGATTCCTCCGTCGCCGCCCTGTTGCTCAAGCAGCAGGGCTACGCCGTGGAAGGGCTGTTCATGAAGAACTGGGAGGAAGATGACGGCACCGAATACTGCACCGCGAAAGAAGACTTTGCCGACGCTCAGGCGGTGGCGGATCGCCTGGACATCAAGCTGCACGGCGCGAATTTCGCCGCCGAGTACTGGGACAACGTCTTCGAACACTTCCTCGAGGAATACCGCGCCGGCCGGACCCCGAACCCCGACATCCTTTGCAACCGCGAGATCAAGTTCAAGGCGTTCCTCGACTACGCCCGCATGCTGGGGGCGGACCTGATCGCCACCGGCCACTATGTGCGCCGCGGCGAGAGCGACGGCAGCGCCGCCCTGCTCAAGGGGCTGGATGCGAACAAGGACCAGAGCTATTTCCTGCACGCGGTCGGCCATGCGGAGCTGGCCAGTTCGCTGTTCCCGGTCGGCGAGCTGGAAAAGCCCGAGGTGCGCGAGATTGCCGAGCGCCACGAACTGGCCACCGCCAGAAAGAAGGATTCCACCGGCATCTGCTTTATCGGCGAGCGCCGTTTCAAGGATTTTCTCGAGCAGTACCTGCCCGCCCAGCCCGGCGAGATCCACTCGCTGGAGGGCGAGGTGCTGGGCCGCCACCAGGGCCTGATGTACCACACCATCGGCCAGCGCCAGGGGCTGGGCATCGGCGGCCTCGCAGACCACAACGAGGCGCCCTGGTACGTGGTCGGCAAGGACCTGGAGCGCAATGTACTGCTGGTGGCCCAGGGTAACGACCACCCTGCCCTATTCAGCAACAGCCTGCTTGCCCACGAAATCTACTGGGTGGCCGGCGAGGCCCCGCAACTGCCGCTGCGCTGCAGCGCCAAGGTGCGCTACCGCCAGCCGGACCAGGCCTGCACGGTAGCGCGCGAGGGCGACGGCTACCGGGTCGAATTCGAGCAGCCGCAGCGGGCGGTGACCCCGGGACAGTCCGTGGTGTTCTACCATGGCCAATTGTGCCTCGGCGGCGGCGTGATCGAGAGCACCGACTGATGTCGCGGCAGCTCAGTGACCTCGAAAAGCAGACGCTGGCCCTGGCCGGGGTGACCCAGGCCGCGCGCATCGTCGACCAGGTCTCGCGCACCGGTACCTACCCTGCGGAGTTCCTGGAATCCTCCATCCACAGCCTGTTCACCTTCGATGCGCAGGACGTGGCGGATGTGTACGGCGGCATCGCCGGCGTCAAGCTCGGCCTGATCAACCTCAGCGCCATGCTGGCGCAGCGCCAGGAGGCGGAGAACCGCGACGTGGTGCGCTACGTGTTCAACCTGCTCTACCTGGAGCAGAAGTTCGCCGCCAGCCCGGAGATGATGGCGGTGGTGCACTCTCGGCTGGAGCATGCGAGCTTTCGCGCCGAGCATTTCGCCGGCCATGTCAGCTCCGTGTGCCACAGTATTTCCGGCATCTACCAGGACACGCTGAGCAAGCTGCGCTACCGCATCAAGGTCACCGGCAGCGCGCAGCACCTGCAGGATGAAAACAACGCCGACATCATCCGCGCCCTGCTGCTGGCCGGTATCCGCTCGGCCTTTCTCTGGCGCCAGCTGGGCGGGCGGCGCTGGAAACTGCTGTTCCAGCGCAAGCAGCTGCTGCGCACCAGCCAGGAGCTGTCCCGCAATCTTCCGGTAGTGTAAAATCCGCCCCCTCAAAAATCCCCGGAGCCGACATGGACCTCTCTGCACTCACCGCCATCTCCCCCATCGACGGTCGCTACGCCAGCAAGACCAAAGCCCTGCGCGAGGTGTTCAGCGAGTACGGCCTGATCAAGCGCCGCGTGCTGGTCGAAGTGCGCTGGCTGGAGTGCCTGGCGGCGCACCCGGACATCCAGGAAGTGCCGGCCCTGTCGCCCGCCGCCCGCAAGCGCCTCGCCGCGATCGCCAGCGGTTTCAACGAGATCGACGCGCGCCGCATCAAGGATATCGAGGCCACCACCAACCACGACGTCAAGGCGGTGGAATACTTCCTCAAGGAGCGCTTCGCCGGAGACCAGGAACTCGAGGCCATCGACGAGTTCGTGCACTTCGCCTGCACCTCCGAGGACATCAACAATCTCTCCCACGCGCTGATGCTGCGCGACGGCCTGGCGGTGCTGCTGCCGGAAATGGAGGCGATCGACGCCGCACTGACCAGCCTGGCGACGTCCGCCGCGGAATTGCCGATGCTCTCGCGCACCCACGGCCAGACCGCCAGCCCCACCACCATGGGCAAGGAGATCGCCAATGTGGTCGCGCGCCTGCGCCGCCAGCTGGAGCAGCTGCGCGCCGTGCCCTTCCTCGGCAAGATCAACGGCGCCGTGGGCAACTACAACGCCCACCTGGTGGCCTACCCGGAGGTGGACTGGCAGGCCAACGCCGAGCGCTTCGTGACCTCCCTGGGCCTGGCCTGGAACCCCTACACCACGCAGATCGAACCCCACGACTACATGGCCGAGCTGTTCGACGCGCTGGCGCGCTTCAACACCGTGCTGGTGGATTTCAACCGCGACACCTGGGGCTACATCTCGCTGGGCTATTTCCGCCAGAAGACCGTGGCCGGCGAGGTGGGCTCCTCCACCATGCCGCACAAGGTCAACCCCATCGACTTCGAGAACTCCGAGGGCAACCTGGGGCTGGCCAACGCGGTCTTCGCGCACCTGGCCGCCAAGCTGCCGATCAGCCGCTGGCAGCGAGACCTCACCGATTCCACCGTGCTGCGCAACATGGGCGTCGGCTTTGGCTATGCCTCCATCGCCTACCAGGCCTGCCTCAAGGGCATCGGCAAGCTGGAACTGAATGCGGAACGCATCGCGGCGGACCTGGACAACAGCTGGGAAGTGCTCGCCGAGCCGATCCAGACGGTGATGCGCCGCTACGGCGTGGAAAAGCCCTACGAAAAACTCAAGGCGCTGACCCGCGGCCAGGCCATGACCCGGGAGGTGATCCAGGAGTTCATCGGCAAGCTGGCGATTCCCGATGCCGCACGCAAAGAGCTGCTGGCGCTGACCCCCGCCGGCTATACCGGCAACGCGGCCAGCCAGGCCGCGGCCATCGACCCCGCCGCCCGCCCCGAGTAAGCGGGTGAACCGGAACAGCGGGTTTCGCCTGGACCGCGAGGACTTCCTCGCCAATTACTGGCAGCGCAAACCCCTGCTCCTGCGCAGTGCGATCGAGGGCTTCCTGCCCCCGATCAGCGCCGACGAGCTCGCGGGCCTTGCCATGGAGGCCGAGGTCGAGTCGCGCATCATCGAGAGGAACGGCGATGACTGGCACGTGATCCACGGGCCCTTCGAGGAAAAGGAATTCAGGCGCGAGACCCACTGGACACTGCTGGTGCAGGCGGTGGATCACTACGTACCCGATGTCGCAGACCTGCGCCGGCTGGTGGACTTCATCCCCCAGTGGCGGGTGGACGATGTCATGGTCAGCTACGCCGTCGACGGCGGCAGCGTCGGCCCGCACTACGACAACTACGACGTGTTCCTGCTGCAGGGCGAAGGCAGGCGCCGCTGGCGCGTGGGCCAGCCCTGCGACGCCAACAGCCCGCTGCATTCCCACGCCGAGCTGCGCATGCTGCGCGAATTCGACTGCGCCGAGGAGTACTTGCTGGAGCCCGGCGACATGCTCTACCTGCCGCCGGGAGTCGCCCACTGGGGCGTCGCCGAGGGCGAGTGCACGACTTTTTCCATCGGGTTTCGGGCGCCGGGCATCGACGAGCTGGTGTCGCGTTACGCCGATCACCTGCTGGAGCAGCTGCCGCGCGAATCCTTCTATACCGACCCTGGCCTCGCCCCCGGCGGTCGCCCCGGGGAGATCCGGGCGGTGGATCTCGCGCAGGTGCGCAAGCAGCTGTTCGATGCCCTGGGTGCTGACGGCGACATGCGCTGGTTCGGCGAACTGGTCACCGAGCCGCGTTACGAGGTCGCCCCCCACTGGGATGAAGAGACCGCGAAGCAGTTGCGGGACCGCAGCAGCACGGTGCTTCTCGACGGCGCCGCCAGGCTGGCCTTTACCGAGCGCGACGGCGAGGTGGTGGTGTTCGCCAACGGCGGCAGCCGGCGCTTCGGGCCGGCCGCAGCCATTGCGGTGTCTGCATTATGCGCGACGGGATGCCTGCAGGGCCCGGCACTGGCGGAAACCCTGGACAGCCTGAATGGCCCCGGGCTGCTAGACTACCTGCTGGAGGCCGGGTGTATCCATGTCGACTGACTCACAACCAGCAGTACAGGGGGTCGAGTATCCCCACCCGTTTGACGACCTGGCGGTGGAGCTGTGCAACAGCGCCCGCCGCTACGTGGCCATCCTCAGCCCGTACCTCGATTCATCCGCTTTCGATAACCCCGAACTGGTCTCGGCCATCAGCCACCTCGTCCGCGAGAGCCGCCAGAGCGAGGTGCGCATCCTGGTCAGCGACGTGCGGCCGCTGGTGTCCCGCGGGCACCGGCTGCTGCAACTGGCCCGGCGCATGCCCACGGCGGTACGTATTCGCAAACTGACTGAACACCCGGACTGGAAAGGCGAAACCGTGGTGATTCGCGATCGCGACGCGGTATTGTTCAAGCCGGCGGGTTCCGAGGATCGCGCGTTCTGCGAGATGGATGCGCGGCCGGTGGCGGAACAGCATCTCGAGAAGTTCGAGGACCTGTGGCGCTACAGCGAGGAAGACCCCGACCTGCGCACGCTGGCGATCTAGTCCTCCAGGTCCTCCAGCATCACACCGATTTCATTGCCCTCGTAGACCAGTTCGTAGAGCTGCAGGCCGTGGCAGGCTTCCTCGCTGGCGTGCACCACCGCGCCGCTGTCGAGGGAGAAGCGATACTGGTGTAGCGGGCACTGGATGATCCCCGATTCGACGCTCGCCGTGGCCAGCGGATGCGCCCGGTGCGGGCAGTGGGCCTGCAGGCAGTAGCGTTCGCCCGCGCGCTGCAGCAGGAGCAACTGGAGGTTGTCGATCTTGAACTGGCGGGTATAGCCGTCCTCGAGGTTGATCAGCTTTTCCAGGGGATAGAATCGCACCACAACCTCCGTTTTTGGCACGCCATTGTGTAGGAGCCTGCTACGCAGGCGATCGCTCGCAGAGCGAGCTCCTACAGGGCGGATCGCCTGCATAGCAGGCTCCTACAGGGCGATCGCCCGCGTAGCAGGCTCCTACGATAGCGTATCGATGATCTGCCTGGCTGCAGCGTAGGCGGTCAGCTGCTGGCTGGCAACCTCCTCCTCGAGTTTGGGTATCATGGCCCGCACCTCGGGGTTCTGGCGCAGCTGCAACATCAGCATTTCCTGCACCAGCTGGTGCATCCAGTCGCGATTCTGCCTGGCGCGCTTGGACTCGAAGGTGCCGTTGTCCTTCGCCTGCAGGTAGTAATCCACCAGCATGCCCCAGACCTTGTCGATGTTGATGTTCTTCAGCGCCGAGCAGGTCATCACCTGCGGCGTCCAGAAGCTGGTGTGGCGCAGCAGGTTCATCGCGCTGGTGTACTGCTGGCGCGAGAGCTTCGCCATGCGCTCGCTGTCGCCATCCGCCTTGTTGATCACCAGCGCATCCGCCAGCTCCATGATGCCGCGCTTGATGCCCTGCAACTCGTCGCCGCCGCCGGGCAGCATCAGCACCATGAAGAAATCCACCATCCCGGCGACCTGGTACTCGCTCTGCCCCACCCCGACGGTCTCCACCAGGATCACGTCGTAACCCGCCGCCTCGCACAGCAGCATGGTCTCCCGGGTCTTCTGCGCCACGCCACCGAGTGCACCCTCGGAGGGCGAGGGCCGGATAAACGCGGCTTCCGCGCGCGACAGGTTCTCCATGCGCGTCTTGTCGCCAAGGATAGAACCGCCGGCGATTGGTGAGCTGGGGTCGACCGCGAGCACCGCGACCCGCTTGCCCTGTTCAATCAAGTACAGGCCGAACGCCTCGATAAACGTGGACTTGCCGACGCCGGGCACGCCGGTAATCCCGACGCGTATACTCTTGCCCGCGTGGGGCAGCACCTGCTCCAGGATATCCTGCGCCTGGTCCCTATGCGCGGGCAGCTTGCTCTCCACCAGCGTGATGGCCTTGGCGAGGGCACGGCGATTGCCGGACAGCAGATTGTCGAGGTCGAACTCATTCATGGGTGCGAATTGTCGTGATCTGGGTTTGGTGGTGTAACCCGCGCCGCGCCGTCATGCAGACGGTCTGCGGACACGCCAAAAAGCGTACGTCCATGTACAGGCTCGGCGGCCCGGGACGCCGGCCGGACCGTCCATGGCCGCCGACGGTCCGCAGACCGTCTGCATGACGCCGCGTCGCTCAGACCGGCGCACGCACGAGCAGTGAGAGACAATCGCGATTTATCCCTGCGCTTCGTTCACGGCGTCCAGCACCTGCCGCGCACACACAGGAATCGGCGTGCCCGGGCCGAAGATGCACTTCACGCCGGCGTTGTAGAGGAAGTCGTAATCCTTGCGAGGAATCACGCCGCCAGCGATGACCACGATGTCGTCGGCGCCCTGCTTCTTCAGCTCGGCAACCAGCTCCGGCACCAGCGTCTTGTGACCAGCGGCCAGCGAAGAGGCGCCAACCACGTGCACATCGTTCTCGATGGCCTGGCGCGCGACTTCCTCCGGGGTGGAGAACATCGGTGAGAGGTCGATATCGAAGCCGGCGTCGGCGAAGGCGGTGGCGACGACCTTGGCGCCGCGGTCGTGGCCGTCCTGGCCCATCTTGCACACCAGCATGCGCGGGCGGCGGCCGTGCTTTTCGGTGAACTCATCGATATCGGCGGCGATGGCTTTCCAGCCCTCGTCTTCCTGGAATGCGCTGCCGTAGACGCCGGATACGGTCTGCGCCTGGGCGTTGAAGCGGCCGAATTCACGTTCCATGGCGAATGATATCTCCCCGACGGATGCGCGGCGGCGGGTGGCTTCCACGGCCAGCGCCAGCAGGTTGCCCTCGCCGGATACCGCGCACTGGTAGATGTCCTCCAGTATAGCTTCCACCGCGGCCTCGTCGCGCTCTTCGCGAAGAGCAGCGAGTCGTTTGAGCTGGGACTGGCGCACCGCCTCGTTGTCGATGTCGAGGGTGTCGACCTCTTCTTCGCTGTCCAGCTTGTACTTGTTCACACCGACGATGACGTCGTCGCCGCGGTCGATGCGCGCCTGCTTGAGGGCAGCCGCTTCCTCGATACGCAGCTTGGGCATGCCGGTCTCGATGGCCTTGGCCATGCCGCCGGCCTCCTCGATCTCGGTGATCAGCTCCCAGGCCTTGTCGGCGATCTCTTTCGTCAGGCTCTCCATCAGGTAGGAGCCGCCCCAGGGATCCACCACCTTGGTGATGCCGGTCTCTTCCTGGATGATCAGCTGGGTGTTGCGGGCGATACGCGCGGAGAACTCGGTGGGCAGCGCGATCGCCTCGTCCAGCGCGTTGGTGTGCAGCGACTGGGTGCCGCCGAACACCGCCGCCATCGCCTCGATGGTGGTGCGCACGACGTTGTTGTAGGGGTCCTGCTCGGTGAGCGACCAGCCGGAGGTCTGGCTGTGGGTGCGCAGCATGGAGCTCTTGGGGTTGGTCGGATTGAACTCGCCGACGATTTGCGCCCACAGCAGGCGCGCGGCGCGCATCTTGGCGATCTCCATGTAGAAGTTCATGCCGATGCCCCAGAAGAAGGACAGGCGCGGTGCGAACTGGTCGATGTCCAGGCCCGCCGCCAGCGCGGTGCGGATGTACTCCTTGCCGTCGGCCAGGGTGTAGGCCAGCTCCAGCGCGGCGTTCGCGCCGGCTTCCTGGATGTGGTAGCCGGAGATGGAGATGGTATTGAACTTGGGCATGTGCTCCGAGCAGTAGGCGATGATGTCGCCGATGATCTTCATGCTCGGCTGCGGCGGGTAGATGTAGGTGTTGCGCACCATGAACTCTTTCAGGATATCGTTCTGGATGGTGCCCGCCAGCTGGTCCTGGGCAACGCCCTGCTCTTCCGCGGCGACGATATAGCCCGCCAGTACCGGCAGCACTGCGCCGTTCATGGTCATGGAGACGGAGACCTTGTCCAGCGGGATACCGTTGAACAGGATTTTCATGTCCTCGACGGAGTCGATGGCGACACCGGCCTTGCCGACGTCACCGGTCACCCGCGGGTGGTCCGAGTCGTAGCCGCGGTGGGTGGCGAGATCGAAAGCGACAGAGATGCCCTGCCCGCCGGCGGCCAGCGACTTGCGGTAGAAGGCGTTGGATTCCTCGGCGGTGGAGAAGCCCGCGTACTGGCGGATGGTCCAGGGACGGCCGGCGTACATGGTCGCCTGCGGGCCGCGGATGTAGGGGCTCATGCCGGGCATGGTGTCGGCGAACTCCAGCCCCGCGGTATCGGCGGCGGTGTACAGCGGTTTGACGTCGATGCCTTCGGGCGTGTGCCAGGTCAGCGAATCCAGCGGCTTGCCGCGCATTTGCTTCTCGGCGAGTTCGGTCCACGCTTCGGGAGTGGCCTGGGATTTGTCGTAGATCTTGTCGCTCATGGGTCGTCTCGAATGTAGCCTGTAAATTCTATTGTAGGAGCGCGCTCTGCGCGCGATCGCCTGCGTAGCAGGCTCCTACCGTATCTGATCGCCTGCGTAGCAGGCTCCTACCGTATCCGATCGCCTGCGTAGCAGGGCTCCTACCGGGTGCGGTCGCGGGTCGGTCAGTGGCCGTCTGCCGCCGGCTGGTTGATCTCGATCAGCACGCCGTCACAGCTCTTCGGGTGAATGAAAATCACCTGGCAGCCGTGGGCGCCGGGGGACGGCGCGTCGCTGAGGAACTGGTAGCCTTTTTCCTTCAGCCGGGCGACGTCCTCCTCGATGTTGTCCGAGCGGAAGCAGATGTGGTGCAGTCCGCCGGGCTTTTTCTCGAGGTATTTTGCGATCGGGCCCTCGCCGCGCAGCGGGTGAACCAGTTCGATCTGGGTCGGCGGCAGCGGGAAGAACGCGGTGGAGGTCTTGGCCTGCTCCACGTCCTCGGTGCCCTTGAACTCCAGGCCGAAGTCTTCCATGAAGCGCTTGATGGCCTTCTCGAAATCCGGCACGGCGATGGCGATATGATCCAGTGCGGTAATCATTGGCTGCTACTCCTCAGGCAATCTGGGCGAGGAAGGCGTCGGTCGCCTCGCGGCGCCGCAGGGCGATTTCCTCGGGGGTTTCCACGACGATCTTCTCGGCCGGTGTGACCTTGAAGATCGGCTGGCCCTTGCTGACGATCACGCCATCGGTGTCCACCAGCACTTCGTCCACGGTGCCGGCGAACGGCGCGTAGACCTTGTTGAACATTTTCATCACCTCGATGATGAACAGCGGGTCGCCGGCCTCGAAGCTGTCGCCGCGCTGCACGTACACCTCGTGCGCCGGGGTCTCGCGCGAGTAGAACATGCCGCCGCTGGCGGCCACGATCTCGTCGGACTTCGCCACCGGCGGCGGCGCCAGCACCTTCGCCATGGCCGACTGGTGATCGGCGTCCAGCAGTCGCTCGGGGATGTGGATGGTGAGGTCGTCGTTGACGGTGAGCTCGTAGTAGCGGGTGGCCTCGGCGATGCTCGGCAGCACGGCGAGGATATCCATGCCCGCCTGGTAACCCTTGTGCGCCGCGCGTACCTGGGCCCACAGGGCCGCATCCATACCGGCGGGTGCTGCTTCTTGCGCCAGCATCGATTGCAGTTCGATCCAGTCGCCGGCTTCGAGGCGATTATTGAGTTGGTTGTAGAAGTCCAGTCCCGCCTGCAGCACGTCGTTGTCGTGGTCCCAGATCATGTTGGCAGCGGGCTCGCCCGGCACGTAATCCATGTTCAGGAAGTGGTAGGTATCCGCCAGCAGTTCCACCGGGTTTTCGTTCCACACCAGGCCGCCCTCGACCAGGGTGTAGCTGTCGCGGTTGACGCTCAGCCAGCCGCTGAGGATATGCGGCTCGGCGAGCAGCTTCTGCAGCGGACGCAGCAGCAGGGTGTGCTTGCGGTCCAGGGTTTTCTTCAGCGCGCCGGCGCCGTCCGCGCCCTCGCTGGCCAGTGCGGCATTGCACAGCCGCGTCCAGGCGTAGTCGAGGTCCACGTTGTTGGCGCTGCGCTTGAGCTCGCCCACCGCGGTCAGGTAGGGAACGATAAAGCGCGTGGTCGGCCGCGCGTTGATGTTCTGGCCGATAAACCAGTTCACCAAGCCGTAGTGGAATTCCAGGTTGGTGTGCAGGTCCTTGCCGCGCATGGTGGTCTGGCGGATCACTTCGGCCATGCGCTCGTAGGTATCCAGGCGCGTCTCACCGACCGTCAGCAGCAGCGCGATGTTGGAGTCGTAGGCGCCGGCCAGGGTGTACTTCATGAACACGTCGGTGTCCGGGTTGTGCAGGCTGATGCCCTGGTCGTCGCGAATCTCGCCATCGGTCGCGTCGGACCAGTATTCGATGACGCCGCCGGCGTTCGGTTGCAGCGCCTGGTTGGTGGCGTTCAGGCGCGCCTCCACCGAGTCGTTGTGGCGCAGCAGGCGTTTCGGCTGCGGCAGTTTCGGGCCGTGGGCTGCGAGCAGCACCATGGCTTCCACCAGCGCCTCGACGACAAACGTGTCGCCGGGGTCCTCCGGGTTGGCGAATTCCAGCGCGTAGCACAGCTCGGTAACGCGGTGCTCCACCTGGATGCGGGTGTTCATCTCCATGAAGAAGTGCTTGTCGCGGTCGACGATACACTCGAAGGTGGAGACCGAGTCCAGCCCCACCGCCTGGCCGAAGCGCGCGGCCTGGTCTTCCATCAGTTCCAGCGTGGCGAGGTCCTGGCGCAGGATGCGGGCCTCGGTCTCGTTGCCCGAGGCCTCGGCCTGGTCGATGGCCGCCTGCAGCGACTCGACGGTAACCGAGACTTCCAGCAGTTTCTGTTCGTGCATCTGCAGGGAGCAGTCGCGACCGCCCATGGTCATGCACCACTGGCCGTTGCCGATCACCTGGATTTCCTGGTGGCGGGTGGTCTCGATGTTCAGCTCCACCAGCACGTTCTTGTTGTCGCCGACCCCGGTGGTTTTCACCTCGTTGAGGATCTCGCGCACCATCTCCGGCGTGCGCGCGGCCTCTCCGATGCCGAGGATGCGCTGGCCCTTGCCGCCGCCGCCGGAGATCGCCTTCAGGCGCACGCGGTTCTCGGGGTAGTCGGCCGCCATCTTCTGTACCGCTTCGGTGAGCGTCTCGCACAGTTCGTCGACGGTGTAGATGTCGATGCCCTTCTCGTAGGACGCGGCCAGCACGAGGTCGGCCTTGTCCACCAGTTCGACGGCGTCGTCATCCAGGGCTGCCGCGTCGACCTGCAGGCCGTGTTCCGCGACCAGCGCCTTGAGTGCTTTGACGTCGGGGTGCTTTTTCAGCAGGGTCAGCGCGGTGCCGTTATCGATACCCGGCGTGACGGAAACGCCCGCTTTCAGCGCGGTGCGTTTTGCCTCGTCCTTCAGGCCGGCGTCGTGCACGGTGCGCGAACAGGGGCCGATGAAGTTCAGGCCGGCTTTCTCCATGGCGGCGACCATGGTCTCGTCCTCGGCCATGAAACCGTAGCCGGCGAAGATCGAGTTGTAGCCGTTCTCGCGCGCGATGGCGATGATCTGGCGGATACGCTGGTCGCGCTCCTCCTTGTTGGCGCCGGTGTAATCCGGTACGCGGTGGATGCGGTCCGGGTGGGTCAGCGTGCGCAGTTCCGGCGCGAGCGCGTTCTGGTAGACGATGGAATCCTTCTCTGAAAGCAGGATGCCGAATTCGGTGATGCCCATCTCGGCGAAGACATCCATCGCCTCCCGCCGGATGGGGCCGCGGCAGATGATCAGCGGACGCATGTGCGAACAGTCGAACTGCTTGACCCAGTTGCTCTGGCGCAGGCCGAGGCGGCGCTCGCGGTGAATCAGCGGGTTCTTCAGGTAGTGCTCGTTGGACACGTGTAAAATCCTCGAAAAAGTTCTGGCGGGCCGATCAGTGGAATTCACGCTGCACTGACTGCAGCGGTTCCGGGCTGTAGTGTCGCAGGCAGAAATCCATGTGTTCCGCCAGTACCTGGCGCAGGTCGGAAGGCATCACGATCTGCGAGATGGAGCCCAGGCTCAAAGCCTCGTCCGGGTTCATCAGTTCGCGCTCGTAGCGCTGCGCCAGCAGTGTTTCCTCGGACTTGACCCAGTCCTTGACCAGTTGCTCGGCGGCGGCTTTTGCCTCCTCCGCGCCCAGTCCGGCGGCTTTTTGCGCCTCGGTTTCCTTCGCGATGCGCTCGCTGACCGAGCCGCGAATCTTCTTCAGCTCGTCCTTGTACACGTACTCGACACCGGCCGGGCCCATCACCGCCACCCGGGTGGTGGGCAGCGCGACGACGAAGTCGGCGCCCGTCGGGTAGTTGTTGTAGGAGGCGTAGGCGCCGCCGAAGGCGTTGCGCACCAGCACCAGGAAGCGCGGCGTGCGCAGGTCGACGATGGCGTCGAGCATGGCCCTGCCCGCCTGCACGATACCGCGGCTCTCCTGCTCGCGCCCCGGCAGGAAGCCGGTGGTGTCCTCGAGAAACACCATGGGGATGTTGTACAGGTTGCAGAAGCGGATGAAGCGCGCGTTCTTGTACGCCGCATCGATGTCGATCTGGCCGGAGGCCACCGCCGAGTTGTTGGCGACGAAGCCGATCACGTGACCGCCCATGCGGCCCAGCGCGGTAATGGTGTTGCGCGCGCGTTCCGGCTGGATCTCGATGAAGTCGCCGTGGTCGCACAACTGCTGGATCAGGATGCTGATATCAAACGGCGTGTTGAAGCCGGTGGGTGAGTTGAACGCCTTTTTCAGCAGGATATCGATATCCCAGGTCTTGCGGCTGACCGGGTCGGACGAGGGCCGGTAAGGCGCCAGCTCGGCGTTGTTGGACGGCAGGTAGTCGAGCAGAGCGCGCACCTTGCGCAGGGCCGCCAGTTCGTCGGGGACCACGAAGTCGGTGACGCCGCTCTGGCTGTGCACGCCGGGGCCGCCGAGTTCATCCGGGGTGACGTCCTCGCCGAGTACCGACTTGACCACGCCGGGGCCGGTCAGGCCGAAGAAGGTCTCGTTCGGCTGGATCAGGAAGGAGCCCTGGCGCGGCAGGTAGGAGCCGCCGCCGGCGTTGAAGCCGAACATGCACATAATGCTGGGGACGACGCCGGAAATCTTGCGCAGCGCGGTGAACGCGTCGGCGTAGCCGTCGAGGCCGCCGACACCGGCGGGAATGTACGCGCCGGCGGAGTCGTTCATGCCGACCAGCGGGATGCCGCGCTTGGCGGCGAGTTCGAACAGGCGGGCCAGTTTTTCGCCGTTGGTGGCGTCCATGGAGCCTGCGCGCACGGTGAAGTCGTGGCCGTAGATGGCGACGTCGCGACCGTTGACCTTGATCAGCGCGGTAACCAGCGAGGCGCCGTCCAGGTTGGGACCCCAGTTCTGGTAGAGCACGGTGGGCTCCCCGTCCGCCAGGCACTGGATACGTTCCCAGACCGTCATGCGGTTTTTCTGGTGCTGGCGCTGGGTGTTTTTCACACCGGCGGCCTGGTAGGGACGCTGCTGCAGTTCCCAGCCGTGTTTCAGGGCTTTTTCGTAGAGCCCCGGTTCCGAGGCGATCTGCCCCGGCACCCGAAATTCATGTTCGTCTTTTTCCGCGAAGGGATTCTCAAGATTTGCGATCAGGTCTTGGCTGTTTTGCTGTGTCATATTCCTTGATCCAAAAGTCGGCCAGCGGCCGGGGAAAACTTGCGCGACCTTCTGCGAGGTGCTGGATTTGCAAGACGGGACGGTCCAGCCAGCCGGGGCCGGACCTGCCATAAATTCGGCGAGATACCTTAATTCCGGAGCCTCTCAAAGTCAATCGCGAGACGAGCGTAACGCCCTGTTTTAACAGCGAATTAAGCGTGTAGGCGAGGCTGGCGGCCGGATAGTTTACAATAGCGCCCGCCAAAAGTGACCAGAGCGCCCACCGGGAGGTTTGTGGTCACTGTAAACATTTGCGTGAATGCGCCGAGCGTCCAGATCGATGAATAAAACCGTAGCGCTGGAGGAAATTTCGTACCGCGCCGACAGCGGTGAGCTGTTTGAGGCGCTGCTGGATTTGCCGGGCGCGGCTTTCCTGGATTCCAGCCATCCTTATACCCAGCGCGGGCGCTTCGACATTCTCTGCGCCCTGCCCGCCGAGGTGCCCGCAGCGCCGCAAGCGGCCGCGAGCCACGAGGCATGGCAGGGCTGGTTTGCGGACCTCGCCGCCCTGCATGCCTTGCGCTACGCCGATGTACACACCGCAGCCCACGACTTGCCGTTCTGCGGCGGCCTGCTGGGCGTGCTCGCCTACGATGGTGGCCTGGCCCTCAACCGTGTGAACGGGGGCCCACCACCGCAGCACTACAGCACCGCCAGGGTCGGCGCCTACGACTGGGCGATTGTGCAGGATCACCTGCTGCAGAAAGCCGTGCTCGTGTGGCAGCCCAATGTCAACGCCAGGTTGCGCGAGGACCTGCGCCGCCGGCTGGCCGCAGTGCCAAGCCCCCGGGCGGACCGGTTTTCCCTGCGTGGGCACTTCCGCTCGAATTTCAACGCCGAGGAGTACCGGGCCGCCTTCGAGCGCATCCAGCAATACATCCAGGACGGCGACTGTTACCAGGTCAACCTCGCCCAGCGCTTTACGGCGAGATTCGAAGGGCATCCCTGGGCCGCCTACCGGGCCCTGCGCGCCACTGCAGCGGCGCCCTTTTCCGCCTACCTCTCGCTCGATGACAGCGACGCACTGCTCAGCGTCTCCCCCGAGCGCTTCATCGCGGTACACGGCCAGCACGTGCAGACTTCGCCGATCAAGGGCACTCGCCCGCGCCACGCCGACACTGCGATAGACGAGCAACTCGCCGCCGAACTGCGCCACTCGGTCAAGGACCGCGCCGAGAACCTGATGATCGTCGACCTGCTGCGCAACGACCTGGGTCGCAACTGCGTGCCCGGCAGCATCCATGTCGACAGCCTGTTCGAGGTCCAGAGTTTCCCGACCGTCCACCACCTGGTAAGTAACATCAGCGGCGAGCTGCAATCCGGCCGCACCGCCTACGACCTGTTGCGCGACAGCTTCCCCGGCGGTTCCATCACCGGCGCGCCCAAACGCCGCGCCATGCAAATCATTGCAGAGCTGGAGCCGGACCCGCGGGAGGCGTATTGCGGCTCGGTCTTCTACGTCTCCGCCGACGGGCGCATGGACAGCAATATCGCGATTCGCACGCTGCTCTGCTCGGGGGGCGAGATACGCTGCTGGGGGGGCGGCGGCATCGTCGCCGATTCCCAGTGGCACGCCGAATACCAGGAAACCTTCGACAAGGTCGGCCGCTTCCTCGAACTCCTCGAGGCGCTCTGAGCCCGCCCTTCCCGCCTCCCGCGTGCGTTCGGCGCGGCTGAGCATCGGCATCGCGGGTTGACGGAGCCTCCAGGACGGAGCGCTGTATTCCGGCTTCGCGAACCGATAGCTCCTGTCCGGGACCGCCAAAAAGCGCACATCCATGTGCAGGCTCGATCGCGGCCATCCATGGCCGCTCACGTCCCGGACAGGAGCTATCGGCTCGCAAAGCCTGGCATCAGTGCTGCATCGGCTCTTCCTGGCTTCGGTCAGCGCTGACGCCTAGGACGCATGCCTGATGTAGGTGGTTTCGGGGCATGCGGCTACAGTTGGGCGGATTCGGCGTGAAAAGATGCTTGAGTCGTGCAATTGCTGCCGGAAGCTGTGGTCCGCGATGGGGCCTGAATAGTTGTGCCGATGTGAGGTCCGGATGCCAGTAGGCCCTGCCCGGAAACGTGGGCGGCCATGGACGGCCGCCCTCGAGCTGCCATGGATGGCGCTTTTGCGGTTTCCGGGCAGGGCCTACTGGTAGCCGGGCCGGCGCTCTCGCACCGAACCCAAGCGATCAGGTCGCAGCTGCCAGCCGGCGCTTACGCTCCGAACCCAGGCAGTCATCGCAGCCGCTAGCCAGCGCTAAGGCACTGACCCCGACTGAAGCTGGCAGCGAAGCCGGATTAGAGAGCGAGGTCGCGGTTACTGGCCTCGAGGAAGGCGACCTTGAGCTCGTCCAGCGTGCCGACCGAGCGGAACTGGGGGAACTCGTCGATGACGTTTTGCGGGGCGTGGATGAGGATGCCGACATCGGCCTCGCCCAGCATCGTGGTGTCGTTGTAGGAGTCGCCGGCGGCGATCACCCGGTAGTTCAGCGTGTGCAGCGCCTTGACCGAGGCGCGTTTCGGGTCCTCCTGGCGCAGCTTGTAGTCGACCACCCTGCCCGATTCGTCGGTGAGCAGGCGGTGGCAGAACAGCGTCGGCCAGCCGAGCTGGCGCATCAGCGGCTGGGAGAACTCGTAGAACGTGTCGGAGAGGATGATCACCTGGAAGCGCTCGCGCAGCCAGTTGACGAAGTCGATGGCGCCGGGCAGCGGTTCCAGGGTGGCGATGACGTCCTGGATGTCGTCGAGCTTCAGGCCGTGCTGGTCGAGGATGCCCAGGCGCTGGCGCATCAGCACGTTGTAATCGGGAATGTCGCGGGTGGTGGCGCGCAGCTCCTCGATGCCGGTTTTCTCGGCGAATGCGATCCAGATTTCCGGGACGAGTACGCCCTCGAGGTCGAGACAGGCCAGTTCCACGCGCTTTTCTCCTGCGGCAGTCAAAAACAGCCGCACAATCTACGGGTTTGCACCCGGTGGCACAAGTCCCCGCCTACTGTAGGAGCCTGCTACGCAGGCGATCCCTCGTTGTAGCAGCGCGCTATGCGCGCGATTACGGGGCCGGGCCGAAGCCGCGGCGATCGCCTGCGTAGCAGGCTCCTACGGGAGAGAAGTCAGTAGACCGGCAGGTCGATGTGGGAGAAGAGTTCCTCGATCTCCGCCTTGGTGTGGCTCTGGAAGGCCTCCTGCACCACCTCGCGATTGAGGTGGGGGGCGAAGTCCTCGATGAATTCGTACATGTAGCCGCGCAGGAAGGTGCCGCGGCGGCAGCCGATCTTGGTCACGCTGCTGGCGAACAGGTGGCTGGCATCCAGCGCGACCAGGTCCTCGTCGATCTCCGGGTCGTGGGCCATGGCGGCGACGATGCCGATGCCGAGTCCCAGGCGTACGTAGGTCTTGATGACGTCGGCGTCAGCGGCGGTGAATACCACTTTTGGCACCAGGCCCTTGTCGACGAAGGCCTCGTCCAGCCGCGAGCGGCCGGTAAAGCCGAACACGTAGGTCACGATGGGATGCGCCGCCACGTCTTCCAGCGTCAGTTTGGAGAGCTGCGCCAGCGGGTGGTCGCGCGGCACCAGGATGCAGCGGTTCCAGCGGTAGCAGGGCATCATGATGAGGTCGGAGAACAGTTCCAGCGCCTCGGTGGCGATGGCGAAGTCCACGGTGCCGTCGGCCGCCATCTGCGAGATCTGCATGGGCGTGCCCTGGTGCATGTGCAGGGAGACGTCGGGGTACCGCTCGATGAATCCGCGGATGGTGGCGGGCAGCGCGTAACGCGCCTGGGTGTGGGTGGTGGCGATGGAGAGGCTGCCCTTTTTCTCGTTCGAGTACTCCTGGGCGACCTGCTTGATGCTCTCGACCTTGCGCAGCACCTCCCCCGCCGCTTCCAGTATCGCCTGGCCCGCCGGGGTCACATGGGTCAGGTGCTTGCCGCTGCGGGCGAACACCTCAACGCCCAGTTCATCCTCCAGCAGGCGTATCTGCTTGCTGATGCCCGGCTGCGAGGTGTAGAGGCTCTGCGCGGTCGCAGACACGTTCAGGTCGTGATGCGCGACCTCCCAGATATAGCGCAACTGCTGCAGCTTCATTCCACTCTCCCCACCCCGAAAAACAGCACGCCATCCAGCGATTTCGGAAGAAACTTCCACACTTCCAATATCGCACCCAAGCCGGTTTGAATTGCGGCGGGCAACACCCGTCCGCAACTTCAAACCCCCGTCTTATGACAGGGTAGCCATAGGGAGGGGGAATTTCCATGAAGTAATGGAATAACTGGAGGGAAGCCTGGCGCGGGTATTTCGCTAGTCAGGAATCAGTTATTCGCCACCCCGTGCGGGACGTGACCGGTGGCCACGTGGGCGCTGGCGGACTGGCAGTGGGTCTGCTGGTCGTCGAAGAACACGTCGGCGCGGTAGGCGCGCAGGAATTGCCCCTTGTCCAGTCCGCCGAGGAAGATGGATTCGTCGATGCGGATGTTCCAGGCCCGCAGGGTGCGGATCACCCGCTCGTGCGCCGGCGCGGAGCGCGCCGTCACCAGTGCCGTGCGAATCGGCGCCTCGCTGGCGGGAAACGCCTGCTGCAGGCGGTGCAGCGCCGAGAGGAAGGGCTTGAACGGCCCGCCGGCCAGGGGCTGGCGCGCGGAGGCTTTCTCGCTGGCGGTAAAGGCCTCGAGGCCCTCGCTCTTGTACACCCGCTCGGCCTCGTCGGAGAATATCACCGCGTCGCCGTCGAAGGCGAAGCGCAGCTGGTCGCTGCCGGAGTCCTGGCTGCCGCCGGAGAGCAGCGTTGCCGCCGCGACACCGCAGTCCAGCGCGTAGCGTACATCCTCGGCCTCGTTGGAGAGGAACAGCTGGCAGCCGAAGGCGTTGATATAGCGCCAGGGGCTCTCGCCGCCACAGAACGCCGCGCGCCGGATGGCCAGCCCGTAGTGCTCGATGGAGTTGAACACGCGCAGGCCGGTATCCGCGCTGTTGCGCGAGAGCAGCACGATCTCGACACGGGCGTCGCCGCCGAGCTGGTCGTTGATGCGCAGCAATTTCTGCGCGAGTGGAAAGGCTTCGCCCGGTGCGAGCGGCTCGTCCTCGTGCTCGATCTGGTAGGCGGAATAGGCCTCGAGGCCCTCGTTCTGGAATACCTGGTGGCTGGCGCTCAGGTCGAACAGGGCCCGCGAGGAAATCGCGATGACCAGTTTATCGTCGATGGTTTCGGGCATGTCGGGCAGATTACCCAGTCGCCGGCAGTGTCGTCCACTCAAATATCAGCCAGGCTCCCCCGGCAAGCATGGCGGTCCCCGCCGCGCGCGCCAGCCACTCCCCCGCCGGCAGCAGTTTTTCCAGCAGCACCAGCAGTGCGAGACCGGCGATCCAGACGAGGTTCATCACACCGCCGACAAACAGCAGCAGCATGATTGCCCAGCAGCAGGCGACGCAGTAAAGCCCGTGGTGGATGCCCATGCGCAGGGCGCCGGCCTGGCCGCTGCGCCAGTGCCGGCTGAGAAACGACGCGGGCTGGCGGCAGTGGCGCAGGCAGGTGCGCTTGGCCGGCGTGAACTGGTAGGCGCCCGCCACCAGCAGGACCGCGGCGGAGAGCAGGTAGCTGCTGCTCCACATCAGCATGCGGTGCAGCAGGCCCAGTTGCTCCAGGCCCCACTGGGCGGCGGTGGCGAGCAGGCTGAATCCCAGCCAGGCCAGCAGGTAGCCACTGAGAAAACCGGCGGTGGGTACGGCGGGGCTGGCGAGCCGGCTGGCCGGCCGGTTGTGCCGGAACACGCGCGCGTACAGCAGCAGGGTCGGCGCGGCGCCGGGCAGCATCATGGCGACCATCATCGCCCACCACATGCACAGCATGAACAGCCAGTAGGTGATGTTCCAGGGTATCGCCCCCGACGCTCGCGGTGGCGGCGGGAACTCGAACGTGGACATGGCCAGCGGACTCATCCCGGTTCCCGCCCCCAGCCACAGGTAGTACCAGCACAGGCCGCAGATTACTGCGATGCCCGCCAGTACCAGCGCGCGTTCGCGGCGCAGCAGGCGCTCGGCGAATGTGGCCGCTGCCGGGGACGGGGACATGCCGTCGTTCCCCGCTCAGGCGGCGCGCGGGTGGACCACCCCGTGGTTGCCGATGTGCAGGTGGGCGAACTGGGCGTAGCGGTCCTCGAATTCCATCTCGATCGGGCCCGTGGTCTTGAAGCTCGATGCTCCCATCTCCGCCAGCGTGTACTCGAATCCGCCCGGCAGGTCGATGCGCACGCGATGCTCTTCACCGGTCACCGGGTTGCGTATCGGTTGCCCGCTGGTGCTGACCAGGCCCTCGACGCGCACGTGGCCGATGCGGGCCTCGACGTCGACGTCGATATCGATGGGGAGGAAACGCGGCTCGAACACTTCGTCGAGGGTGGCGGCAAAGACATTCCAGATGGTGGCACCGGCGTCGGTTTCCTGCCCGCTGAGAATGGTGAGCAGCGCCTCGCGCTGGGCGGCGTCGGCCCGTTCGTCGACGACGATCAGTGCCTTGCCCTGCCCTTCGTGGATTGGCCCCGGCCAGCACATCGCGGTCACCGTGCGCAGGCCGTCCAGTTTGACTTCACCGAAGTAGCCCCGCGATATCGACATGCCGGCCACTGCCTCGCAGTTGCCGTGGGTGGGGAGCGCATTGAACTGGCAGGGACAGCCGTAGGCGCAGTTGCAGGTGACGAGTTCTACTGCTTCGATTTCCCAGGGTGTCATGGCGAATCCTCCTCGGAGTGTGCCACAAGACACCCGGACTATAGGCGATACCCGCCGGATCGCAACCCGCCGCCGCTCAGTGCGGCGTGTCGCGGTTTTCGAAGTAGGCCCGCGTGGTGCGGAACACCAGCGGTGACAGCAGCAGCAGCGCGATCAGGTTGGGAATCGCCATGAACGCGTTGAGCGTATCGGCGATCAGCCAGACCAGGTCGAGATGGACCAGCGTACCCGCGGGGATCGCCAGCACCCAGAGAATGCGGAACGGCAGGATGCCGCGCGCGCCCACCAGGAACACCAGGCAGCGCTCGCCGTAGAAGGACCAGCCGATCATGGTGGTGAATGCGAACAGGCACAGGCCGATGGTGACGATGTACTCCCCTCCCGGGAAGGCGGTGGCGAAGGCCGCGGAGGTCAGCGTGGCGCCGCTGTCGCCGCTGGGCAGCACATCCATGATGACGATCACCAGGCCGGTCATGCTGCACACCACCAGCGTGTCGATGAAGGTGCCGAGCATGGCGATCATGCCCTGCTGCACCGGCTGGTTGGTGCGGGCCGCGGCGTGGGCGATGGGCGCGCTGCCCAGGCCCGCCTCGTTGGAGAAAATACCGCGGGCGACGCCGAAGCGCAGGGCCGCCCACACCGAGGCGCCGGCGAACCCCCCCGCTGCCGCGGACCCGTTCATCGCCGAGCTGACGATATGGACTATCGCGGCGGGGATCTCGCTGGCGTGCAGCATCAGCACCAACACCGAAAGCAGCACGTACGAGAGCGCCATCATCGGCACCAGGTAACTCGCCACCGCGGCGATACGCTTGACGCCCCCGAGAACCACCGCGCCCACCAACACCATCAGCACCAGGCCGGTGACGATGGGCGGAACGCCGAAGGCGTCGCCCAGTACCTCGGCGACCGAGTTCGATTGCACCGTGTTGGCAAGGCCGAAACCGGCCAGCGAGCCGAAGATTGCGAAGGCGTAGGCCAGCCAGTGCCAGTGGGACTTGAGCCCGTTGCGAATGTAGTACATGGGGCCGCCGCTGTAATTGCCCTCCTCGTCCTGCTCGCGGAAGGACACGGCGCAAACCGCCTCGGCGTACTTGGTGGCCATGCCGAACAGAGCGGTCATCCACATCCAGAACAGCGCACCGGGCCCACCGAGGGCGACGGCCGTGGCGACCCCGGCGATATTGCCGGTACCGATGGTGGCCGACAGCGAGGTCATCAGCGCACTGAATGGCGAGATATCGCCATCGCCCTTCCCATCGCGCCCCTGCAGCAACAGCCGCAGCGCGACGGGAATCTTGCGCAGGGTCATGAAGCGCAGGCCGAGGCTGAGATAGATTCCCGTCCCCAGCAGCAATACCAGCATGACCGGGCCCCAGGCCCAGCCGTTGACCGTGATGATGAGATCTCTCATGTCGCCCCCAAACTAAAACAACATCATGCCACGGGCGTCGCTGTTTACCAGCGAAAGCCCTGGCGCGTTACCAGTGAAAACCCTGGCTTTGCGGAAATACGCCGAATACGCCGCCGGTGTGCACGAACACGATATCGCGCCGGCCGGCGAACCGCCCCGCGGCGATCTCCGCCAGCATGCCTGCAAAAGCCTTGCCAGTGTAAACCGGGTCCAGCAGGACACCCTCCAGCGCGGCCATGGTCTTGATCACCTCGAACACCTCGGGACTCGCCTTGGCGTAGCCGGCCCCGACATAGCCGTCGATCACGCGCGTGTCCGGCGCAATCGCCGGAACCTGCGGGTAGCGCTCGCGCCAGTCGGCTGCATCCGCGGCGACCTTGTCGAGGAAGTAGGCCTCGTCGTCACAGACGTTGATGCCCCAAACCAGTGCCGGCAGGTCGTGCAAGTGTGCGCCCAGGGTGAGCCCCGCCTGGGTCCCGCCGGAGCCGGTGGCGCAGACGATGTGCGCCTCCCCGATCCCCGCCGCGGCGAAATCCTCGCGCAATTCCTCGCAGGCGGCGATGTAGCCCCACACGCCGAGTCCGTCGCTGCCCCCGGTGGGAATGGCCAGGGCACGGCGCCCCTGCTGCGCGTAGTGCGCCTGCCAGTGGCGGAACAGGCCGTCGAGGTCGCCGAGGTACTCGCGCAGGGAATAGCAACTCACCGCGGCGCCGGCCAGGTGATCCAGCAACAGGTTGCCCTCGGGGGACTGCGGCGCTTCGCCGCGCAGGATCAGGTGCACCTTCATGCCCAGCTGGGCCCCGGCGAAGGCGGTGGCGCGGGCGTGGTTGGACTGCAGGCCGCCGCAGGTGACCAGGGTGTCGTAACCGTTGTCCTGGGCGTAGGCGGTGATGAACTCCAGCTTGCGCACCTTGTTGCCGCTGAGCAGGCAGCCGGTGAGGTCGTCGCGCTTCAGCCAGAGGCGGTGCTCGCCACCCCAGCGGGCGGTGGCGCGTTCGAGAAACTGCAGGGGGGTGGGCGTGCGCGCCAGCGAATTCCGGCGCGGGTAGTCAATCGGGGCGCACGCCACGCGGTGGTCAGCCGATGGTTTTCAGGGTGCCCTTGGGCAGGACGGCGTGGACGTGCACGCGCTGGAATTTCATTTCCACGTTGGGCGCGACGGCCAGCACCATGTAATTGTCGTCCAGGCTGGTGACCTTGCCGAGAATGCCGGAGCTGGTCACCACCTCGTCGCCCTTGGACAGGCTGCCGACAAGTTCGGCGTGTTCCTTCTGGCGCTTGCGCTGGGGCCGGATGGCGATGAAATAGAACAGGACAAAAAGCAGTACCAGGAAACCGATCTGGAACAGTTCGCCGCCGGGCGGGGGCTGGCCGCCCGCTGCCTGGGCGTGGGCGCTGGGAATAAGCAGGCTCATGCGTGTTTTACCTTAATAGTCAGTTACTTTGGGGGTGTGCCGGAAAGCGCCTAAATGTACCGGGTTTGGGTGGCAGCTGCAATTGAAGGGCGTCGCCGGCCCCGCGGGCAGCCGGGCTGCGCCGCCGGGATTCAGGCGCTGATCTCGAAGTCGTAATCCATGATCTGCGGCGCGTGGTCGGAGAAGCGTTCGTCCTTGTAGATGTCGGCCGCTTGCACCTTGTCGCGCAGTTTCGGGGTGATCACCTGGTAGTCAAGCCGCCACCCCACGTTCTTCGCCCAGGCCTGGCCGCGGTTGGACCACCAGGTGTACTGCTCCGGCTCGTCGTTGACCAGGCGGAAGGAGTCGAGATAGCCCAGTTCGTCGTAGACCCGGTTCAGCCAGGCGCGCTCCTCGGGCAGGAAGCCGGAGTTCTTCTGGTTGCTGCGCCAGTTCTTCAGGTCGATCTCCTTGTGGCAGATGTTCCAGTCGGCGCAGATGATGAATTCGCGGCGCTTGCGGCGCAGGCCTTTCAGGTGCTCGTAGAAGCGGTCCATGAAGCCGTATTTTTTTTCCAGCGCCGCCTCGCTGGATGAGCCGGACGGCATGTACAGGGAGATCACGCTGAGGCCGTCGTAATCCGCCTGCAGGTAGCGGCCTTCGTTGTCGGCGGGATCCCAGCCCAGGGAGGTGATCACCTGCCGCGGCTTCACCCGGCTGAAAATGGCGGTGCCGCTGTAGCCTTTCTTTTCCGCGTCGTTGTAGTAGCAGTGGAAGCCATCGGGGTAGTACTGCGACTCGTCCAGCTGGTGCTCCTGGGCCTTGGTTTCCTGGATGCAGACCACGTCCGCCCCCTGCCCCGCCAGCCACTCGAAAAAGCCCTTGCGGGCCGCCGAGCGGATGCCGTTGGTGTTTACCGTGATTACGCGTGCCACTGACTGACTCCTGTTTTGCAGCGGCGCAGTGTAACGGATGCGTCACAGGCCCTTCAACGCGGGCTGTGAACGGTTATGATATGCAGGTCCGGGTAAAGCTCTGGTGAAAAAAGGGCTACACTTGGGCAATAACAAAAACAACTCTTGTAAATTGGCGGCCAGGATGCCGCTCTAGGGGAGGCCCCTGCTTTGAGTAAAACCACGTCCCAGGCCAACCGCGAAATCGCCTTCCGGTTGTCCAACAACCTGCCGCGCCTGCTGCAGGAGTTCTACCGCGACTACGATCGCCGCGTGCTCGAGGGGATCGCGGCCCGCGGCTACCACGACATCCGACCATCCCACAGCCAGGTGCTGTCCAACCTGGGCACGGGCTCGGTGCGGGTGACGGAACTCGCCAGCCGCGCCAAGGTGACGCAGCAGGCCATGGGCAAGCTGCTCAAGGAGCTGGAGCAACTCGGCTATGTGGATCGCGCCATCGACAGCCAGGACAAGCGCGCCAAGGAAATCCGCTTTACCGAGCGCGGGCTCAAGCTGGTCGCGGACGCGCTGGAAGTGGTCGAGGAGGCGCGCAAGCACTACGCAAAGAAGATCGGCGCGCGGGAACTCAACGAGCTGGAAGACCGCCTGCGCAAAGCGGTCGACAAGCTCGACCTGGAGTTCCTGCCGGAGTCGTGGACGGATGACGGCCGCGCCTGAGCGGCCGTAAGTTATCCTCTTTCCAACACGAAATAACGCCCCTATCTAACTGATTAATCAGTCAAACCTGTAGCGGCTGCCAGTCCTCTTTGGGGCCCCGGTGCTGGCGCAGGCGCAGCGGCAGCGTGTCGTCCACGGAGCGGTAGAGATAGCGTCCGCGGGCGTCCAGGCGGCGTTCCAGCTGGCCGCGGTGCAGCAGGTAGTTGAGGTGCGCCAGGCATTCGCCCAGCGCCATGTTCACCTGCTCCTCGCTGAGGTTGCGGCGGAACAGGGTCGGCACCAGGTCCAGCGCCGTGCGCGCCTCGTCCACCAGCGCCTCCTCCAGCACCAGCAGGTTCTCCTCGTGGTGCTCGATCAGCGCGCGCAGGCGCGGGTGCAGGCCGTGGAAGGGAACGTTGTGCGCGGGCAGCACCAGTGCATCCTCCGGCAGTACGTCGAGGAACTGCTCCAGCGACTGCAGCCACTCCTTCAGTGGGTTGCCGTCGGGCTCGTCGGCGCTGACGCTGATGTTGCTGGAGATGCGCGGTATCACCTGGTCGCCGGAGATCAACACGTTGAGCGAGTCGCTGAACAGGCAGGCGTGCTCCGGGGAATGCCCCCGCCCCACCACCACGCGCCAGCGGTGGCCGTTGATGGCCAGGGACTGGCCGTCCACCAGCCGCTGGTAGGCCGGGGGCAGCGGCGTGATCATCTCGTTGATGCCGCCGACGGACCTGCTGGAGGACGCGGCGTCAGCCGCTTCCCGCCCCAGTCTCAGCTGGTACTGCTCGAAATTCCCCCTGATCTGCTCCGGCGTCGAGCGCGTGTAGAGCATGCCGGTGAGGTACTCGGTGCGGGTGATGTAAAACGGCGCGCGCCAGCGCTCGCAGAGCCAGCCCGCCATGCCGGTGTGGTCCGGGTGCCAGTGGGTGGAGACCACCGCCTTCACCGGCTTGCCCTCCAGGTGCCGCTCGAAAACCTGCTCCCAGATATCCCGGGTCTGCCCCAGCGCTATCCCTGTATCGACGATCCACCAGCCGTCCTCGTCCTCCAGCAGGTAGAGGTTGATGTGGTCCAGCGCCATCGGCAGCGGCATGCGCAGCCAGCGCACGCCGGGGGCGACGTCGATCAGTTCACCCGGAGCGGGCACAGTAGTATCGAAGGGATATGTAAGCATTATTCTGGAATCTGCATGGCTAGCCGTGCGCGATGGGCTTGTCGGTGAACAGGTAATCCTTCAATTCGCTGTCGAACTTGGGATCCTGCCTGCGAATCCACTCCAGCACCATGGCCGCGTGTTCCTTTTCCTCATCGCGGTTGTGCGCCAGGATGGCTTTCAGTTCCGGGTCCTTGCAGGCGTCGACACGCTGGTTGTACCAGTCGACCGCTTCGAGTTCTTCCATCAGCGAGGTGATGGCCCGGTGCATGTCCTTGGTCGCTTCACTGAGTTCGGCGACCGGCTCGTGATAACCTTCGTTTGCCATGGATCGTTTCCTCTTGCCAGTGTGTTGGATTCAACAGACGCCTTCCAGGGGATTGATCAGAGCACCTCGTCAAGCTCTGCCAGCAGGTCGTCGTGGTGAGTCTTGGTCTTGAACTTGTCCATCACCGACTTTAACTTGCCGTCCTTGCCGATGATATAGGTGGTGCGGATCAGGCCCATGAACTCCTTGCCCATGAATTTCTTCATGCCCCAGCAGCCGTATTTCTCGGCCACCGCGTGGTCCTCGTCGGAGAGCAGCGTGAAGTTCAGGTTATCCCGCTCGATGAATTTCGGCAGGCGCTTCACCGGGTCCGGGCTGACGCCGAGGACCACGACGTCGCGCTTGTCCAGCGCCTTCTTGCTGTCGCGCAGGCCGCAGGCCTGCACGGTGCAGCCGGGGGTCATCGCTTTCGGGTAGAAGTACAGCACCACGTTTTTCTTGTCGCGGAACTGCTTCAGGCTGACCTTGTTGCCGTCCTGGTCGAGCAGTGTGAAGGCCGGTGCCAGGTTGCCGATTTTCGGGTAGGCCATGGTGATCTCCTTTGGGCTTTATTCAGCTTGCTTGTCTGTTCAGTGCCTGCCGGGCTGGTATTCCAGCGCAACGACTTTGACCGGGTATTCGCCGGTGCGGCGATCGCGAAAGTAATCCTGCAGGCTCTCGCGCACCACCGGGAAGGCGAGTGCGTCCCAGGGTATTTCGTCCTCGGCGTACAGCCCGCTCTCCAGGCTCTCGGGGCCTACGCCGTATTCACCGCCTTCGACATCACAGCGGTAGAACATGTAGACCTGGTTGATATAGGGCAGGTCGAAAATCCGGTACAGCTCCAGCGCGTTCACCCGGGCGCGCGCCTCCTCCCAGGTTTCGCGTGCGGCGCCCGCCATGGTGCTTTCACCGTTCTCCATGAAGCCGGCGGGCAGCGTCCACAGGCCCATGCGCGGCTCGATGGCGCGCTTGCACAGCAGTACCCTGCCCTCGTACACCGGCAGGCAGCCGACGATGACGCGCGGGTTGATGTAGTGAATGAACTCGCAGTGGGTGCAGACATAGCGCTCGCGGTCGTCCCCCTCGGGGATCCGCAGCGCCACGGCACTACCGCAGTTGGTACAGAACTTCATCTCAGTGCAGCTCGCGGTAGGCGCCGCAGTAGAACAGCAGGGGCTGTCCGGTGGGACGGGTCAGCAGGTCGATGACCCGGCCGACGATGATCAGGTGGTCGCCGCCGTCGTGGGTGGCGTGCAGTTCGCATTCGAAACTCACCAGCGCGTCGCGCAGGATGGGTGCGCCGTGGCGGCCGTAGCGAAAATGCTCGGGGTCGAGCTGGTGATCGCCCTTTTTCGCATACTGGTTCGACAACCCCATGTGCTCCTCGGCCAGCACGTTGATGGCGTAGTAGCGCGGCCGGGAAAAGGCGTCGAACACCTCGGAGTTGTTCTGCAGGCTCCACAACACCAGCGGCGGGTCCAGCGAGACCGAGGCGAAGGAATTGGCGGTCAGTCCCATCGGCAGCCCCCTGGGGCTTACCGCGGTGATCACGCAGACGCCGGTGGCAAATCGTCCCAGCGCATTGCGCAGTTCGCGGCCGTCAAAATCCATGTGTGCTCCTTGTCGTTCCTGCTTGTCGTTGCCGGCGATGCCGGTTATTGCTGGCCCTGCCAGCGCTGTGCGCGGTCGCTGTCGCTGTCGCGGGCGTCCACCCAGTGCTCGCCATCCGGGCCGAGTTCCTTTTTCCAGAACGGGGCGCGGGTTTTCAGGTAATCCATGATGAACTCGCAGGCGGCGAAGGCCGCCTCGCGGTGGGCCGAGCTCACGCCGACCCAGACGATCTGCTCGCCCACTTCCAGTTCGCCGACCCGGTGTACCACCCGCGCCGCCAGTACCGGCCAGCGCGCGGCGCTCTCTTCCAGGATCGCCAGGATGCTGCGCTCGGTCATGCCCGGGTAGTGTTCCAGGAACATGCGCTGCACGCCCCGGTTTTCGTTGTTCGCCCGCACGTAGCCGGTGAAGGTGGCGACGCCGCCCTCTCGCGCATCGCCCGCCAGCAGGCTGGCCTGCAGCGTGCGGATGTCGAAATCCGCGGGCTGTACGCTGACCTCCAGTACGGCTTTCATCTCAGCCTCCGGTGACCGGCGGGAAGAAGGCGATTTCATCGCCGTCCGACAGCGCGGCGTTGGCGGTGAGCATCTCCTGGTTCAGCGCGCGGATGATATTGGCTGCGCCGAGCACCTCGGCCCAGTGCTCGCCGCGGCTGGCGCAGAGCGAGGCCTGCAGCGCGTCGACGTCGCGGCAGGCGTCCGTCAGCGGCACTTCGAGACTGTCGCAGTCGAGTTGCTCCCGCAGGCGGCCGAAAAACAGAACGCGCAACATCAGTCGATCTCCGCCCGGCGCCAGTGCCCGGATTTGCCTCCCTGCTTTTCCACCAGCCCGATATTGCGGATTTCCATGCCGCGGTCGATGGCCTTGCACATGTCGTACAGCGTCAGTGCCGCCACCGACACCGCGGTCAGCGCCTCCATTTCCACGCCGGTGCGGCCGGAGACCTTGCACTGGCCGATGATATCGACGGCGCTCTCGCCCTCGTCGAACTCGAAGTCGACCTTGACGGAGTTGAGCATCAGCGGGTGGCACAGGGGAATCAGGTCGGCGCACTTCTTTGCGCCCTGGATGCCGGCGACGCGGGCGACGGCGATCACATCGCCCTTCTTGTGGCCGCCCTCGATCAGCAGGCGCAGCGTTTCCGGCTGCATGCAGACCCGGGCCCGCGCGATGGCGATGCGTTCGGTCTGCGCCTTGTCGCCGACATCGACCATGCGCGCGGCGCCGCTGTCGTCGAGGTGGGTGAATTGCGACATGCTGGGGCTCTTGTGTTCAGTGAGCCCGGAAGTCTAGCGAATGGCGTCGCCTAAAAACAGCCCCGCCCGTTTCAATCCGGCATTGCGCCGCGCAGGCGCGGCAGTAATTTGCCCACGCGGTCGTCCACCGGGTAGGCGCCGGAGGTCCACCCCAGCCGCACGAAAACCGCGTCCACCGACGGCAGTATCATGACCGACTGGCCGCTGTGCCCGGACATGGCGAAGGTGTCATCCGGCAGCGAGGGCCAGTAGCGCTTGTCGCCCCGGCCGTTGAGCCAGAACTGGTAGCCGTAGCGGGGTTCGTTGGCGCTGGGGTTGGGTGTGGTGGCGCTGTCCACCCAGCCCTCGGGCAGCCAGCGGCGCCCGTCCACCCTGCCGTCGTCGAGCAGCGGCAAGGCCAGGCGGGCCCAGTCCCTGGCGCTGGCGTAGACGTAGGAGCTGCCGACAAAAATGCCGCTGGGGTCGAATTCCATCACGGTGTGCTTCAGCCCCAGCGGTGCGGCGATCTCGCGGTGGAAGAAATCCACCTGTCCCTGCACGCCCCCGCCGATGCGTTCGGCGATCAGGCGGCAGATCAGGTTGGTGGTGCCCGATGAATAGGCGAAGTGCTCCCCCGGCGCGAAGGCCAGTGGCTTGGCCAGCGGCACAGCAGAGGCGCTACTGGCGGTGAACAGCATGCGGGTGGAGTCGTTACCGGGAATGTAATCCTCCGAGAACGCCAGCCCGGAGGACATGTGCAGCATCTGCGCCAGCGTGATTGCGCGGCGTCCGTCCTGCGACCAGTCCGGGAACAGGTTGGCCTCCTGCAACGACAGCAGCCCCAGCGCCTGCATGCGTCCGGTGATCAGCGCAGTGACACTCTTGCCCATCGACCAGCCCAGCAGCGGCGTGCTCGCGTCGATGCCCGGCGCATAGGCTTCCGCGGCCACCTCCCCGCCCTGCACTACCAGCAGCGCGCGGGTATCGAGGCCGTCGCGGTTGTCCGCCGCCAGCATGCTTTCCAGCGCTTTCTGCAGGCCCGGCCTGGGCGGCGGCACGCTATCCCCGTGTGGCCACGGGGCGTCAACGACCGGGGTGTCGGCAACCCGGACCTGCTGCAGTTCGGCCATGCCGGCTCGCTGCAGCGTGCAGCCGATCCCCGGGTAATAGCGCGCCGCGGCCTCTGCCCCGAGCAGGGTCGCGCGCACCAGCGAGGGCTCCGGGTGTTGCAGTTCCACCAGCGACAGGATCGGAGAGTACGCCTGGATGTCGCGCTTCACCTGGGCGTCGTCGAACCCGGACACATATTCCCCCGAGCACGCCAGTTTGGCGGCGAGGCCCACCGCCACCGGCAGGGCATCGTCCACCCCGCGCAGGGGAATGCCGGCTGCGCGCAGGCCCGCCAGCAGGCCGAAAATGATGATCACCAGCACCACAAAAGCCAGGCGCAGGCGGCGACGCGATGTGCTTGCTCCAGGCATCGATCAGTTCGGGCCGCTGGCGGCGGCTTTCAGGTGTGGCTTCTTCTTCAATGCTTTGGCTCCGTGGGGCGCAGGGAATGCCGGGGCATTCTAGCGGAATGTCGCATCCCGATGGAGTACTGAATTTCCCACGACTTATATCCTTATAAAATATATGGAAATAACTGGTTCTGCTGATAGTATCAAGCGGTTCGTCCAGAGAGCCGATGACGATGAATTACAAAATTGCCGTCCTGTCACTGGGCGTGGCGTTGCTGAGCCCTTCGCTTTCCGCGCTACCCCGAGTCAGCATTGATGACATCACGGTAACAGAAGCCGCGACGGAAGCGGTCTTCCGCGTCAGCCTGGATTCCGCTCCCACCGCCTCCCAGCCGGTTTCCGTCAGGGTGACCACCCGCTCGGGCACTGCCGTGGCCTACAGCGATTTCCTGCCGGGCGTGCGGCAGCTGACGTTCACCTCGGCCGACTGGTCGATGCCGAGGCTGTATACAGTCCAACTGGTCGATGACACCGTCCAGGAGACCCAGGAGCGCTTTCGCGCCCTACTCTTCAGCCCCGTCAACGCCTCGTTCGGTGACCGCGCCGGGGTGGCAACCATACAGGACGACGACGCGCCGCTGCCCCCGGTCTCCATCAACTCCACCAGCGCCAGCGGTTTGCAGCCCGGCGACTATTCCCCGGTGCCGGAGCGCCCCCGGGTCAGCGGCGGCACCTACGCGGTCTTCGCCGCCAACGACCTCGGCATGCACTGCCTGGACCTGGACGGGCGTATCGCCAATATCCTGCCGCCGTTCCAGGTGGCGCTCGGCCAGGTGGTGTTGAAGGCCGCGCGTCCCGTGGTTAATCCTCCCGGGATATCGCTTTACTATTCTGCCGCTTCCAACCCGGATGACCCGATTCTCTCGGCGGGATCGGCGCGCAACGGCCTGTCGTCCGACGGCAGCCTGTTCAAGACCAACTTCTGGGAGATGGTCGACCGCGGGGCCTGGGAAAGTTTCTATCCGCCCGTGCTGCCCGCCCCCCTCGCCGACCTCGTGAACGTCGACCAGGGGCTGCTCGTCCCCAACACGGAGCAGCTGTATATCGGTCCGGACGGTATCGTCGACGGGGTAGCCGGCAGTGTCGACGGGGAACTCGCAGTCTCCCAACAGTTGATGCCCGGCGAGACCGGGCCACTGGTCGACAATCAGCCCCGCCCGATACTGGAACACTATGGCAACAAGCCATTTTTTATCAACTTCCCCTTTGGCTACGTAGCCGCCGGTGTCAACTGGCTCGAAGCCGCAGGTGTGCCCTTCTCGCCATTCGATGACCTCGGTCGGCAGAACCCCTTCCCGCTGGTGCGGATGGAAGCGCGCTCCGGCGATACGGTGCTGGCGACTTCGGACATCGTCCTGCCGGTGTCCAGCGAGACCAGTTGTTCCAACTGCCACGGCGCATTGCAGGATGTGCCTGAGCGCCTGTCCACTGCTCCGATCCAGGCGCTCGGTGCCGCGGGCCTGCCTGTCGCCAGCCGCCTGCAGGACCCGCGCCTGGGCAGCCTGCCCCGCGCGGTAAGTATCGAGTACGCGGCAGACATCAATATCCTGCGCCTGCACGACCTACGCCACGGCGCCGCCTATGTCGATACCGCCAACAACCCGGCACCCTGCGATATCCTGGCTGCGGCGCCCAACGGCGATGGGCGCTGCCTGGTACACCAGGCCCTGGTGCAGCAGCAACCGGTGGTCTGCCAGAACTGCCACTACACACCGGCGCTGGACCTCGCCCAGTCGGGGCCGCTGGCCGGGCCACCGGGAAGTGAGGCGAACGGGCGCAACCAGCTCGCCCACGAGAGCAATTCCCGGGTCATGCACAACCACCACGGCAACCTTCCCGGCCTGTTCCCCGCCATCCCCCCGGCGCAGCAGGACCCGCTGACTGGTGCTATCGACAACCAACCGGAGCGCCTGGCCGCGCTGGAGCAGAACTGCTACCAGTGTCACCCCGGCAAGGAGACCCGCTGCCTGCGCGGGGCGATGTTCAACGGCGGTATGTTGTGCAGCGACTGCCACGGCAGCATGGCGCAGATCGGCGCGGACTTCTCCGAAGGCGTTTCATCGGTGGAACTGGCGGCATTCAAGCTGGGGCTGGGCGACTTCTATGACCCTGCCAGCCCGCAGCCACGCGTGCCATGGGCCAACGAACCGGGCTGCGGCTCATGCCATACCGGCGACGCGAATCACAACCTGGCAGCCGCGGCGGGCGTCCGGGTGAACCTGGTAGACAGCCACGGGGTGACCGACGGCATCCGCCTGCGCCAGGCCTTCCTCACCGGCGACCCGAAGGCGACGCCGATCGTGCCGGACAACAAGCGTTTTGCCGAGCCCGCAGTGGCTGCCAGCTTCAATGGTTTTGCCAACCCCGGCGCGGGCAATCCCCAGCTCTACCGGCTGAGCACGGGCCACGGCGGCGTCATGTGCGAAGGCTGCCACGGCGCGACTCATGCCGAGTGGCCGGTCGCCAATCCGCAAGCCAACGACAACCTGCTCGCGCTGCAGATGCAGGGCCATGCGGGCCCGATCAGCGACTGTGCCGCGTGCCACACGACGTCCGGCCTGGCGGCGAATACGCTGGGCGGCCCGCACAATATGCACCTGGTCAACGACGGGCGCTTCTGGCGGGAGGCCCACAAGGACCTGGCCAAGCGGGAAAATGGCAGGCCCGGCAGGGGCCTGTGCGGGGACTGTCACGGGGCCAACCACCAGGGAACCGTGCTATCGCGCGCGCCGGTGGAACGCAGGTTCCTGGTCGAGGACCGGGTGCGCGTCGTCGCGGCGGGCGAGCCGGTCGGCTGCGATCTGTGCCACAGCCTGCTGAAGAGTTTCGGACGCTGAACCGGGGCGTGGGCCCCGGCCGCGTCCAGTCGGGTATCTGCTAGCGCTTCAGCTTGTAGGCGACGAAGCTGTCACCCAGCGTGGAGCCGTACATGCTGTGGCCGCCGGCGGGCATCACCAGGTACTGCTCGCCCTGCCACTCGTAGGTGATGGGCACGCCGGTGCCCGCCGCGGGCAGGTCGGTCTCCCAGAGGATTTCGCCGGTCTTGACGTCGAAGGCGCGCAGGGTGTCGTCCAGCGAGTAACCGATGAACACCAGTCCCCCTGCGGTCATCAGCAGGCCGCCGGCACCGGGGGTGCCGAGGTGGATGTCCAGCGGAATCGGCGCCAGCTTCTTGATGCTGCCCAGCGGCACGTCCCAGAGGATCTTCTTGTTTACCACGTCCAGTGCAGTCAGCGCCGCCCAGGGCGTCGGCGCGCAGGGAGTGCCCAGCGGCGAGAGGAACGGAATTACCTGCAGCACGTACTTGGAGCCGGGATTCTTGAACTGCATCAGGCCGCGGCCCTCCACCTTGGAGGTGTCCACGTCGCTGGCCTGGTCCCGCGGGACCAGCTTGACGATCATCGGCACGCGGTTGTTGGGCACCACCACCACGTGGCTGTCCGGGTCGTAGGCGCCGCCGCCCCAGTTCGGGCCGCCGCCGGCTGCCGGAACCTGCACGGTGCCCTGCTCGGTGATCGGCGTGTACATCGGGCCGTAGGCGTACCCCTCGTCCTCGACCATCCTGTTGCAGAGGTAGCTGTCTATGAAGCTCGCGCCGTTCTGGTCATCCAGGGAAAACGTCTGCTTGTTGAGGGCGGGCATACCCACCGGGAAGGGCTGGGTCGGCGAAAGCACTTCTCCCGGCGCCTTCGGTGACTGCGGCACCGGGCGCTCCTCGATCGGCACCAGCGGCTCGCCGGTGGTGCGGTCGAAGATGAACACCAGGCCCTGCTTGGTGTTCTGCAGCAGCGCGGGGACCATCTTGCCGTCCTTCGGGTAGTCGATCAGCATCGGCCGGGTGGGAATGTCGTAGTCCCAGACGTTGTGGTGCACCAGCTGCTGGTACCAGGCCACCTTGCCGGTACTGCCGTGCAGGGCGACGACAGAGGTCGTGTAGAGGTTGTCGCCGGGACGATAGGCGCCGTAGAAGTCGTCCGAGGCGCTGGTGGTGGGCAGGTACACCATGTCCAGGTCCTGGTCCACCGCCATGGAGCTCCAGACATTGCCCTGGCCGTAGCCGTCGGTGCCCCTGGGCCAGGTCGCCATCGCCGGGTCGTTGGGGTCGCGCGGCACCGGGTCGAACTGCCAGCGGTACTCGCCGGTGCGGGCGTCGTAGGCCAGTACGCGGCCGCTGGGCGCGTCGACGCGCTGGTTGTCCGCCACCGAGGAACCCACCACGACCACGCCGTTGACCACCGCCGGGTTGGAGCTGGCCACCACTTCACCCGGCCACAGTACCGGCTCGCTGGTGGGCATCTGCACCACGCCGTTGTCGCCGAACGCAGAGCATGCCTTGCCGGTGCGCGCGTCGATGGCCATGAGCTTGTAGTCCGCAGTGCCGAAGATCAGCCGGGTCTTGCACGCGCTGCCCTCGGGCGCCTGATCGTCCGTCCAGTTGGCGACGCCGCGGCACTTGCGCAGGCCGGTGGGCGGCGTGCCCGGGCTGAATTCCCAGCGCTTTTCACCGGTGGCCGGGTCCAGCGCGAAGATATTGCGGCTGATGCTGCAGACGATGAGGTTGCCGTCGATCAGCGTCGGCTGGTCTTCCAGCGCCGCCAGGCCCTCGACCTTGTGGGGGTCGTCGCCGGTGTGGAATTCCCACACTTTTTCCAGCTGGGTGACGTTGTCGCGGTTGATCTGCTTGAGCGGGGAATACTTGGTGCCGAGCTGGTGGTCGCCGGTCACCTGGCCCGCTGCAGCGGGCAGCGCCAGCAGTGCGGTCGCGCAAAGCAGTGCGCTGGCCAGGGTCGCGGAAATCCGGCCTCGGGAAACATTTTTCATGGTCATACTGCGTCGCCTGTGTTTTTGGAATTCGGCGCCCTGGTGGGGACATCGCGGGCGTCATTTTGGCGCGGTTGCGGGCCGGATGCAAATTGGAGTCAGTCATTTGTACCGAATATCGGCAGCTAGCCTAGCCCTGCCCCTGCGCCTGCCTGATGCGCTGGTGCAGGAACGAGATTCCCAGCAGCGCAATTCCCAGCCCCATGAAGGAAGCCACCCGGTACAGCCCCTCCAGGCCCCCCATGTCGATCAGGAACAGCTTGGCGATGACCAGGGCCAGCAACAGCATGCCCGCGCGATAGGTGTTCGTTCCCAGCCGCCAGGCGCCGCCGAGAATGGCGGCAAAGGCCATCAATAGCCACAGCGCGGAATAGGTATACAGCTCGGCATTGCTCGGTTCTGCTTCCAGGCTGATGCTGCCCTGGAACAGGTGCCGCACCTGCAGCGACGCATAGACGAAAAACGCCAGCCCGGTAAAGCCCAGCGCCAACTGGCGGAAGCGCTGCTCGAAAAACCAGACGTAGGCCAGCCCCACCAGCACGGGAATGCCGAAGGCCAACTGCGTCGCATTGAGTACTGGTGTGCCGGAGACCGCGCCGGTCACCCATGGCGAGCTGTGCATCACGGCGACCAGCAGGCAGCCGTAACTGCCCGCCCCCAGCACGGACAACGCGTAGGCGTAACGCCGGTACAACCAGGCCAGGTTGTCGCTGGCCAGGCTGCGCCGGTAATAGACGACCCCCAGCAGCCCGAACAGCGTGATATAGATGGCGCACTCGATGAAATCCACGCGCGCCGCAAACACCGCGCCGTCGTGCAGCCAGTAGCGCAGCTCCGCCCAGCAGGTGAGTACAAACAGGTGCAGCGTCGCGCCCTCCGCCCAGCGCGCCAGTTGCGGCTGCGGGCGCAACATCAAGGCGGCGATGAAGGTGCAGGCCGTGGCGCCGCCGTAAGCCCACAGCGACCAGTGTTCGCCCGGGGGATAGCTCACCAGCCACGGGTTCAGGGTGAGCCTGACGATGACGATGGTGACGATCAGCTTCAACACCCAGCCGAGCTGCGGCAGCCGGAACCGGTCGATGATCCAGGCGGCGGAGATCGACTGCGCGGCGATGGCCAGTGTCAGCCTGGCCTCCCCCAGCAGCGCCACCGCCGCCAGTGACAGGGCGAAGTGGCCGCCAAAGAACAGCCAGACCACCAGGGTGTCGGTCGTGTGCTTGCGCAATACCGCGCCGGCGAGCGCGAGGTAGGCCAGCCCCGCGATGAGGGCGGACAGGCCCCACAGCCAGGAGACCTGGTCGTGCCGGGTCAACAGGTAGCCCAGCGCCATCAGGATCAGCGGCGCCAGCGCGGCGAGCGAACTCCAGATGCCCTTGAACCGGCAGCTGCCGAGGTTGCGCAGCGCAAGCGCTACGTACACCGCGGCGGTGGCGGCGAGGTACACGAGGAACTGGCGCGCCTCCTGCCCGGGGAAAATCTGCAGCTCCCGGTGGTGCACGCGCGTGAGTATCCAGGCGGCGCAGGTCGCGAGCAGCACCAGGCCGGGGGCGAGAGCCAGGTTCTCCCGCCGCCGCGCAGCCAGCAGCAACAGTACAGGTAGTGGACTCCACAGCCAGAAAGCCAGCTGCAGCGACGCCACCTCCTGCATGGAGATGCACTGCGCGATGATCAGCAGCACCACGAATATTGCATTCATCTTCTCGCGATGGGGCGTCAGGGTGCGGAAGCTCGCCAGCCGGAGCCTGTCACCTTGCAGTGTGACCGGCTTGCGCAGCAGCCAATCGAGGTCGGGCAGCGCCAGTGCCAGGTAGGCGGCCGCGGCCAGGTAATAGCCGCGGTAGGGATCGGCCTGGCTGAAATCCAGGCTGAGCAGCCACCAGGCGAGCACGCCGATGGCAAAACCCCACCACAGCCAGGGGCGGTAGACATAGCGCATCAGCAGCAGCGCGCTGGAACTGACCACCAGCGCATAGCCCATCGCCACCAGGATACGCCCTTCCCCGCTGGAGACCATGATGGGCACCAGGTAGGCGCCGATCATGCCGATGGCCGCCAGCGCAGGCCCGTGCAGGTAGGCGAGCCACATGGTCAGCATCGCGACCAGCGCCAGCAGCAAAAACGTGGTGGCCGGGCTCAGCAGGCCGTAAATCCGCATGGACGCGAGCAGCACGGCGAACAGCGTGATGCTGCCGCCGCCGGCCAGGGCGGCGAAGGCCGGGTGCGGGCCGTGCATCCGCCGCCGCAGCCACTCGGCGCCCGCATGCAGGGCCGCACCGGTCAACAGGCCCAGCGCGATCCTGGCGCCGGGCCCGAGCAATCCCTTCTCGATGGAGTACCGCGCCAGGTAGATGCCAGCCATGGCGACGCAGAAGCCGCCCAGCCAGATCATCCAGTGCTGGCGCAGGTGTGCCTGCAGGCGGGATTCGAGGCTGGGGGCGCGCCGCCGCGGGGGCTCCTGCGGTTGTGCGGCCACCGGGGTTGCGGGCCGCGGGCGCGCGTCGGCGGCCTGCTCCGGTCGTGCAGTGTCCGTTGCGGCCGCGGGTCGATCGGGCTGCGCGCTGGCGCGCCGGGGTGTCGGCCAGTGATCGGGCCTTGATTCGAGCTGGCGCTCCAGTTGGGAAATACGCCGCGTCAGTGCGCCGATGCGGCTCATCGCGAGGAAGCCGCACAGTGCGCCGGTGAAGATGCACAGGGCGAGCAGCACTACGAATAGTTCGGCCATCCCCTGGCTTCCCCCTTGCAAGCGAATCGACAGGCAGCCAGGGCTTTTGCAGCACCTGTTCCCCCGGCGTGCGTGCAGGCTTCAGCAAGCCTGCGCGCATTCCGGGAGACTATAGTGCAAGTTCGACAGGCAACTCCAGTGACCTCGGACTTGCCGGTTGTTCCTCAGGGTATGCGGCTCACGTAAATGCCCGCCATGGACGCCTCCTCCTCGCCGCTTTCTTCACCCATGCTGGCACCGATGGCCAGCCAGTTGCCGCGAAAACCGTCGCGCTCCAGGCCAATGGCAGTGATCAGGGCACCGGCGGGTGCCTGCGGATCGAGTACCTGGCCAGGCATCGTCGTGTCGACCAGGGTCTGCAGCGCGGTGTTGCCGGGCGCGCGCGCCAGGTAGAGTCCATCCAGCGGGTCCTGGTAGGTATTGTCCTGTGGCGATATCTCGCCAGTGCGGGCCTTGAAGGCAACCCGGTATCCTGCTCCCCTTCCCGCCACGGCCGCGAATGCGGAGGCGCGCCAGCGCGGCGGCTCGCTGTCGTCGCCGCCCTCGCCTTCATCGCCGGGAACTTTTCCCGAATAGACCCAGTAGAGGTAGTCGTCGAAGCCCTCCGCTGTACTGCTGATGCGACGGGTCGTGCCCTTGCGCATATCGAGTACGAAGATGCCCTGGTTTACCGGGATGCTCACCTGCTGGTAGCAGGATTCGCCGTCGACACCGCAGATACTGTTGACGTCGCCCGCCCCGGCGAATTCGCCGGTGTTGTTGCAGTAATCGCGCCGCTCCTGGCTGCCCTCGTCCGGACAGTAGAGGCGCAACGCCCGGGTTGCGGCGCCCCACGCGGCCCAGAAAGCCACGTAGCGCCCGTCGTAGGACAGGCCCTCACCGAAGCGTGTGAATACTGTGCCGGCGGCTTCTCCGGGCACCTGGGACTCGAGTCCTATGAGTGTCGCCAGCGACGGGGCCGGCTCCAGGGTCGCGGCGTAAATGCCGCCGCAGGTGGGCGAGTCCTCGTTGTCCTCGCCGACGAACACGGCCCTCTCGACACCGCGCCAGTCCACGGCCGCGCTCGGCGGGGCGGTGGAGCCGAAGCTGGTACCCGCCGCGCAGGCGCCGGGATTGGGAATCGCCGTATCCGAGTTGGCAATCAGCTCTACGTAGTTGGCATCGCCGCCCATCTCGGCCTGTTCCAGGCGGCGGTAATAGACACCGGTTTTTGCCGTCCCGTCCTGGTAGTTGCCCTTGAAGGCAATCACGTTCGTGTCGGTGATTGCCGGCGCGCCTGGAAACACATCGAACCAGGTCGGCTGGAGCGCACCCGGCACCGCGTAAAACGGGAAATCGCCGACGCCGCCCAGTTTGCTGGCGCCAGTCAGCAGCGGCTGGCCTTTATCCAGCGAGGCGTAGATGCCGGATGTCCCCGCACGGGTCTCGCTGCCGTCGGGCAGTGCATACTCCCAGACGGGCCGGTGGTTGCCGCGGGTGGCGATAGCGGCCGAGCCGATGGCGATACGGGGGATGGCGGGAAACTCGGTAAACGTGGTTGGCAGGTCGTCCGGCGGGTTGGTGATGTTGCTGGGGTATGGCACCGCCTCCGTCCTGCTGGCGAGGACCTGGATGGCCGCCTTGCCGTGGCCCATATCGCGGGTGAAGATACCGCTGTCGGGCTCGCCCTGGGGCGGGCCGCCGCGGCTGCGGGCGCGGAATACCACGAGCCCCGACGCATTGACCGAGGGTTGGTTGAAGCTGTTGAAGTTGCGGCCGCTGGAGGCGCCCGGGATCGGGTCGTTCTTGTTGGCCACGGTCTCCCAGTTTGCGCCACTGGCCAGGCCGGCACCGAGGGTCAATGGCAGCGCGGTAGCGAGGACCCCGGCCAGGGTCAGCGCTTTCAGGTTTTGCATCTGGTGATTCCCCTTGTTATTAGCCGGGGGCCGGCGGGAGAAAAACCAGCCCGGGCGCACGCTGCGCGTGTCACCCGGGCTGGAACTGCCCGCGTGAGCCGGCGATCAGTTCGGCTTGCCGCCGCCACCGCCTTTGGTGGAGAGCGGGATGTCGAGATAGACCAGCCCGCCCTCGTCCCCGAGTGCGGAGTCCCCCTCGGTGATCAGCACGGGTGTATAGACGTCGCCGAGGTTCACCAGGTGAGTGCTGCCGTGTGCGTCGCTGCCCAGCGTGGTACCGCGCGCTACCGGGCACTGCGGGCCTACGGCATCGTTGCCATCGATCACGAAGGTGAGACGGTACATGCCTACAGATGCGGTCTTGGCGTTCCAGTTGTAGCCGTAGACGATACTGCCGCTGGAGGTGATCTCCACGGACCAGTCGTTATAGGCCGCGGTATTGACCAGCGGTGCGCCTACCCCGGGGCCGCTCCAGTAGCCGGCGTCCTTGTCCCATACCGGGGTGCCCTCGATTTTCTGGATGACCAGTCGCGCGCAGTGGGAGTAGACCAGCGCGTGGACGGGAATGCTGACATCCTCCTGCAGGGCTTCATCGAAATAGGTCGCGCTGCGCACGGTGGTCGGGTCGAGCAGTGTCTGGGTGCCCCAGGGGCTGATACCGAAACTGACGCCCTGGGTCTCGTTGCCGGACTGTTCGGTGCCCGGAATGGCCCCGCTCATTTCCAGCGCCGCGAAACAGCCGACGCTCTCGCCGAGCTCGTCGGGCACCGTACAGGGAGTCGGCACTGCCTGGTCCCAGAGCGGCACCACATAGTCGTCGAGTTCCCCCTCCGCGTGCTGGGTCGCGTCTTCCAGCAGGTTGAACTCGACGCGAATCTGCCGCGCCTGGAGATCGGGCGTGGACTCGAGCAGGTCGCCGACATCGACGGCGCTGACCACCAGCGGCGTGCTGACATCGTGGCCCATGGTCAGTGTGCGCCAGAAGTTGTCCGTACGCTTCTGCAGCCACCACACCTGGCAGCCGTCCTTGGGCGCCGTGTCGCAGTAGCCGGCGGGCTCCTCCGGATAGGGTTCGAAGCTGACGCCGCCGACTTCGCCCTCATCGTTGCTCACGATGACTTTGCGGCCGTAATAACACAGGTACTCGGAGGGTACCGGCGTCCCATCGGGTACTCCCGCTTCGCCGATACACTGGGTCAGGGGGTCGGTAATGGTCGCGAAGCGCCAGGGGGCTTCCTGCGGGAAACCGCTGGGCGAGGCGTTGTCTGAAAAGATCACCGGGAACGAGAGGTTGTTTGCCCCCGTTTCGCCGCCGCCGGTATCACCCGGCTTGCAGGGTCGCGGGGTGCCGTCCTTGCAAAGACCGTCCTTGGCCGCCAGCGCACTGCCGCTGGCACCCATCAGCGCCAGCGCTCCCGCGATTCCCACGGCCATGGCGAGTGCGCGGCGCCTGCCCCGCACTGCCGGATCAATAGTATTTCCGCCTGCTGGAAACTTGTTTGCGTATGCTTTATCGATCATGGATATTTCTCCTTTTGGGTATTGCGGGCGGCTGTTCGAGCATGGGTAACCCCCCCTTGTACCTGTCAGACTTTACCTCGGCCTACTGGCCTTGCTTACCACCCTTGCTGTCACTTCCGGCACCGTTACCGCGCGGATTGCCTCCACCGGGTCCCGGGCCGTAGCCAGGCGTGCCATGCATGGCCCCCTGGGATTTCTTGCCCTTTTGCCCGGGTGAGGCGGGAGGGGCCTCGGGCAACTCTTTCCCCATCGCCGCTGCGCGCTTGCGCATTTCCTCGTGGTGAGCCGCGCGCAATGCCGCCCGCTCTTCTTCCGTTTGCATGGAACGCATTCTGTCGCGGTATTCGTTCCTTTCCTGCTCCGTCATGAGTTCAGAACCGTAGATACGATCCTGCTGTTGCACTTCGCTTTGCACACGGTCCTGGCCCTGGGCGAGAGCGCCGGGGACGAACAGGCACGCTGCCAGGAATGCGGTGCCAATCAATCTGGGCTTGCTCACGCTGCCACCTCCTGTATCGGTATGCTTTACAGCATAAAGTTAAGGGATAGAAAGGGAATTGATATCTGTCAAGATACTTGCAGTGAGACGTCGTCGCTGCGGGGGCCGTGACTTTGCGTCCGGCCGGGCCCCGCCGCGGAACCGGAACCACTGGCCTGCTTATTGACGCCAGGAGCGGTGAATCAGCGTGAAGGCGAGTACTGCTGTGCCCACCGCCAGCATCAAACCAATCGCCGACATCGGATAGGCTATCACCAGCACCAGCGGCAACAGCGCCAGCCGGATCGCGCTGCGCAGCCACTCCCGGTCGGAAATGAAATCAGCGATTGGCGGTGAGTACTCGTAGTAGGTGTGCACGAACCAGCGCCCGGGCGAGGACTTCAGCAGCACGTTATCGCGAAATTCCCGCAGGACGCGCACCTTGGGATGGAGATACGATCCGTACGCCGCCGTCGCGATGAAACACCCGCCTCCGCCACCACCACCGCCGCCACCGGGTACGACACCCGGCGGGGCCCGGTAGCCACCCGAGCCGCTGCAACTGGAAAATGCTGAGACCGTGATATTCAGGGCCGGCGAATTATTCTCGCTGTCGTAGTCGTTCGAAGCCGTTGTCACCGACACCGAAAACTGCTGTTCGCGGAGCGATTTGTTCTTGAATGGATCGGACACGAAGTGAAGCCTGAGCACCGTTCCGGCAGCCAGCTCGTCGACCGTGCAGCTGCCATCCGACATCGCAGTACAGTCGCTGTCATCGAAACGGAGGTTGGGGCCGATGACCGGATCCTGCGACAGCGATACCTGCAGCTGCCTTGCTGTTTCCGGACCGCGATTGCGCAACACGACGGTACCGTCATAGGGCCGTAGCGAGTCACATTCCGGTTGTGGAAAGAGACTCGAGCTTTTGCCTGGTGTTACCGAAAAACTCGTGTTGATATCCGCGCAATTGCGCCCGGCGGCACCGCGGATTGCCATGGACGAGCGATTGTTGGACGGAGTCGAATCCTGCGGGTGGTCGAAATCCGCGGTATTGACGATACACTCCGGAAGATTGTCTCCCTGTGCCACTGCGGGAATGACGAGCACCGCCGTCTGGCCGACCGCCAGGTCACCCACCTCCCAGGCCCCTGTCCCGGGGTCGTAATAGCCCTGGTCGGTGAATGCGCCAAGCCCGGCGGGAATGGCCAGTGGTGGTTGCACCTTGTCCCGGACAACCAGGTCCGGAGCCGGGTAATCCCCGTGATTGGTCACCGCTATGGTGAATTCAACAGGCTCGCCGGGGCCGGGGAGATAGGTGTTTACCTGCTTGTCGATGGAGATATTGGAATACTCGCCCGCCGACCAGGCAATGCCACAGAGGGCGAACAGCGGTGCGGACAGCAACAACCCGATGAATTGTGAGCGCATGGCTCGCCCTCCCACTGAGTACTCTGCACATTGAAGGTTGAAGTACAGGGCGGCGCCATGATTCGCGTCATGGGTTGGTGCAGTGTGTCAGGTGGTGCGTGGTCCGGGCGTTCCCTCGCCTCGCGGACAGTCGGGATTATGCCCTGCCCTGTGCCGGCGAAGTTGCTGGGTCGATGTTCGGAGGGGGGGATAATGGCGGTGAGGCAGGGATTTGAACCCTGGATACGTTGCCGTATACACACTTTCCAGGCGTGCGCCTTCGACCACTCGGCCACCTCACCGTGAGGGCGCGCATCATACCACAAGCCGCTGCCGATGCCAGTCCCCCGCCGGGCTAAATTCCGCCTGATTTCAGCCCCCGCAGCCCCGCCGCGCGGCCTATTGCCGATTGAGCCGCGGCAGCGGCACCGGGTCCGGTTCGGTGCTGCGGATCGGGTTGATATCCAGCCCGCCCCGGCGCGTGTAGCAGGCTTGTATCTCCAGCATATCCGGCTGCGCGGCTTTGGAAATGTCCATGAACATGCGCTCCACGCACTGCTCGTGGAATTCCTGGTGGCGGCGAAAAGCGATGATGTAGCGCAGCAGGCCGGCGCGGTCGATGGCGCGGCCGCGGTAGCGGATCGAGACGCTGGCCCAGTCGGGCTGGCCGGTCACCGGGCACAGGGAGCGCAGCAGGTGGCTGTACAGGGTTTCCTCGACGAGGTCGTCCCAGCAGCGCAGCAGGGCGGTGCTCGGCGATTCTTCCGGGATGTCCTCTTCCAGGGCGTCCAGGCAGACACCGGCCAGCGGCCGGCCGTCCAGCTCGGGAGCGTCCAGGCCCAGCAATTCGATGCCCACCTCGGCGCCGGTGGCGCAGGCGAGGTCCGCCTGCATCAGCGCGAGCAGTTCATCTTCCGCGCCGAAGCGCGTGCTGTTCAGCGAATTCAGGTAAAGCTTGAAGGACTTGGACTCGACCATGTTGGGCGAATCCGCCGGGATGGTGAACCGCCCTACCCGCACCTGGGGCTTGCCGCGCGCGTCCAGCCAGGACATCTCGTAGGCGTGCCACAGGTCGCAGCCATGGAACGGCAGCGTGGCGCCGATCCTGAGTGTGTGGCGCGCGCGCTCCCGCGGTATCGGGTAGAGCAGTTCCGGGCTGTACTCGTCGACAACCGGGACTTGCTTGCCCAGCAGCATTTCCGCCGACTCGTCCAGGTTCACGCTACTGCCTCAGGCGCTTGCCGGTGTTGAGCAGGTGCAGGCTGTAGCCGAAGGCGAGCGCGGTGAACAGGCCGATCATGCCGAAGGCGAAGCCGATGCTGACGTCGGACACGCCCAGCACACCGTAGCGGAAGGCGTTGACCACGTAGACCAGCGGATTCAGCTTGGACACGCCCGCCCAGAAATCCGGCAGCAGGTCCAGCGAGTAGAACACACCGCCGAGGTAGGTCAGCGGCGTCAGCACGAAATTGGGCACGATGGAGATGTCGTCGAAGCTGTTGGCAAACACCGCGTTGATGAACCCCGCGAGCGAGAACAGTGTCGAGGTCAGCAGTACGATCGCGATCACCACCCAGATGTTGTGCATGTGCAGGTGGGTGAAAAACAGCGAGACGATGGTCACGACGATAGCCACGAACAGGCCGCGGGTAATCCCGCCGGTCACGAAGCCCAGTAGCACGATGTAGTTGGGGGTGGGCGATACCAGCAACTCCTCCACGCTGTGGTTGAACTTGGCGCCGTAGAACGAGGACACCACGTTGGAATAGGAGTTGGTGACGATGGCCATCATGATCAGGCCCGGCACCACGAACTGCATGTAGGTAAAGCCGCCCATCTGGCCGATGCGCGAGCCGATCAGCGAGCCGAAGATAATGAAATACAGCGACATGGTGATCGCCGAGGGCAGCAGGGTCTGGGTCCAGATGCGCAGGTAGCGGGTGATCTCCTTGCGCACGATGGTCATGAACGCGTTGTATTGCTCGGTCGGGTTCACGCGGCGCCCTCCACCAGTTTCACGAACATTTCCTCCAGTCGGTTGGCGCGGTTGCGCATGCTGGCGATGTGCACGCCCTGGCGGTCCAGGTCGGCGAACACGCGGTTGATGGTCTGGCCCTTTTCGACCTCCACCTCGATGCTGTGTGCGTCGATCCTGCGGTTGACGAAGCCTTCCACTGTAAAGTCCTCTGGCAGTTCTTCCACGCAGTCGAGGATGAACACCTCGCGCTGCAACTGGCGCAGCAGGCTCTTGATCGAGGTGTTCTCGACGATCTCGCCGTGGTTGATGATGCCGACATGGCGGCACAGGGCCTCGGCCTCCTCCAGGTAGTGGGTGGTGAGGATGATCGTCGTGCCCTCGGCGTTGATGCGCTTGAGAAATTCCCACATCGAGCGGCGCATCTCGATATCCACGCCGGCGGTGGGTTCGTCGAGGATCAGCAGTTTGGGTTCGTGTACCAGGGCCCGGGCGATCATCAGCCGGCGTTTCATGCCGCCGGAGAGCGCCCGCCCCGCGGTATCGCGCTTCTCCCACAGGCCCAGCGCCTTCAGGTATTTTTCCGCCCGCTCCTCGGCCAGCGCCCGCGGCATGCCGTAGTAGCCGCCCTGGTTGGCGACGATGGCGAAGCATTTCTCGAAGACGTTGAAGTTGAATTCCTGCGGCACGATACCGATGTATTTCTTGGCGGCGGGAAAATTGACGTCGATGTCCGCGTCGAAGACCTGCACCCGGCCGGCGGACTTGTTGACCAGCGAGCAGATGATGCCGATGGTGGTCGACTTGCCGGCGCCGTTGGGCCCCAGCAGCGCGTAGAAGTCGCCCTGCTGTACGGTCAGGCTGATACCCTTGAGCGCGTGGAACCCGTTGTTGTAGGTCTTGGTGAGATTTTCAATGGTCAGAGCTGGTAACATGGCCGCCGGTTTGAGTGTCGCAGGGAAAGCGCGATATTGTACCCGCTAAGCGGCGCCGACACGATTCCAAAGACTGTGAATCCGCCCGCTCGCGGCGTCGCAAGCACATTGAAAAACGAGGTATTCCCGTGAATGACGCCCAGTACGCCAGCCACTGCCGCGACCAGTTGAGACTCTTCTCGGACACCCTGGTGCAACGCACCACCGGCCTGCCCGAGGGCGATTCCCTGCGCGAGCTTGCCGGTGCCTTTGCCGACCTGCGCGAGGATACCGTGTACAGCGAGGGCCCCGGCCTGGTCTCCCGGTTGTTCACCACCTACCCGGACTTTGCGCCGACCTTCCCCCGCGAGTTGCTGTGGTTTCTCGGCGGCGAGTGCCTGCACTACATGCCGGACGACGAGATCCAGCTGTACCAGCAACTGGACGAGGAACGCGAGCAGGCATCGTCCCGCGGCGAGGTGCTGGACCTCGAGGAAGCCCGGCAGCGCCTGCGCCAGTAGGAGCCCGCTATGCGGGCGATGCTTTTCGTAGGAGCCTGCTGTGCAGGCGATCGCGCGCAGAGCGCGCCCCCTGCGGCGCGATCGCCTGCGTAGCAGGTTCCTACGTTGGGGCGATTTCCAGGATGTCGGCCGGATCGACCAGCGCCAGGCCGCGGGCGCGGAAGGCATCCAGTTCTGCCTGCTCCGGAAAGCTGAAATAGGCCCCGCCCTCCCCCTGTGGCATTACCGCTAACGCATCGCCGGACTCCAGCCCTTCGACGATCTCCAGCATCGCCGCACATGCCGGCGGGTACAGCTGCAGCACGTTCCACAGGTAGGAGCGCTGGTAGTCCGCGGGGACGCGGCAGATGCGCAGCACCCCGCCGGTATCGATGCTCGCGTCCTCGATGTAGTGCAGGGTTGCGCCGAGTTCGCTCTCCCCGGCCAGCATGGCCCGGAACGTCGCCATCACCCCGCGGTAATCCGGCAGCACCCCGGAGTGCAGGTTGACCACGCCCAGGCGCGGCAGGCCGATCACTTCCTCCCTCAGGATGCCGCCGTAGCGGATGGAGAGGACCAGGTCCGGCGCGAACTCGCGGATGCGCGCCAGCGACTCCGGGGAATTGATCGCGTTCTCGATGGCCGGCGGCTGGGCCAGCCACTGCCCGAGACCGGTGAAACTCTGCGGCCCGCCTGCGCCGGACGCCGCGTCCCGCAGCGGAAAGACCAGCTCGTTGAACAGGTCCTGCTCGAAGAACTTGAGCCACTGCAATTCCCGTGGGCGGCCGGTGGCGCTGCCGACGCTGGCGGAGAGCAGCAATTTGACCTGGTGACCGGCGAGTCCGGGCAGCAGCAGGTTGAGGGCGAGATTTGCGGCGAGATCGCGATTGGCGAGAACGAGGATACGCATGGGCTAGACCGCTGCCGGCGTGGTGAAGAAGTACAACGCAAGTGCCTCCGTTGGCGCTGGGTAGCCTGCGATTGTAACAGCAGGCGCTCGCCGGGGGCCGCGCTTGACGCTCCCGGACGGGGCTCCTAAAATGCGCGCCTCTTGCGAAGCCCCATTGCGCGTAAGACCACTGCGTCCCCCTCGTCTAGTGGCCCAGGACACTGCCCTTTCACGGCAGTAACAGGGGTTCGAACCCCCTGGGGGACGCCACTTTTCACACCCGCCCGCACAGGTCAGGCAGCTTGCACACGATAGAACTCGACGTTCTGGAACGCATTGCCCACTGGTGTCGCCAGGGCGAACGCCCGTGGCTGTGCACCATCGTCAGGACCATCGGCTCCTCGCCGCGTCCGCCCGGCTCCCTGCTGGCATGCCTGGCCAGCGGCGAATTCACCGGCTCCCTCTCCGGCGGCTGCGTCGAAGAAGACCTGCTGCAGAAACTCGCCGATGGCGCCATCGACGACAGCGCGCCGCAGGTGGTCGAATACGGCGTGACCGCCGAGGAAAACGAGCGCCTGGGGCTGCCCTGCGGCGGCCGCCTGCTGGTGCTGGTACAGCGCCTGGGCGAAGCCGACCTCGGTTGGCTGGGGCAGGTGCTGGCGGCGCTGGAGCGCCGGGAATGTACCCTGCGCACACTGGATATCGCCAGCGGCGCCACCACACTCGCCCCCGTGCAGTTCCACGAGCCGCTCGCCTTCAACGATACCACCCTGCGCCAGTGTTTCGGGCCGCAGATGCGCATGCTGCTGGTCGGCGCGGGCCAGCTCGCCCAGACCCTGTCCGAGCTGGCGCTGGCGATGGGCTACGAGGTGCTGGTCACGGACCCGCGCCAGCACGCGCTGGACCAGTGGCTGGGCCCGGATGTGCCGCTCATCCAGGGCATGCCCGACGAGGTCGTGCTGGAGCGCGCGGCGGACCGCCACAGTATCGTCATCACCCTCACCCACGACCCGCGCATCGACGACATGGCGCTGATGGAAGCGCTGTCCACGGACGCCTGGTATATCGGCGCGCTGGGTTCGGTGCGCACCACCGAAAAACGCCTGCATCGTCTGGCTGAACTCGGCGTGCCAGAGGCGGATATCGCGCGACTGCACGCGCCCGTAGGCTTGCCGATCGGCAGCAAGACACCGCACGAGATCGCGGTGGCGATCATGGCGCAGATTACGCAGTTGCGCCGGGCTGCCCCGCCGCCCGCCTGAACTCAGGCGGGGACGCTCTCCCCGTTCTCCCAGCGCCGCGCCACCAGGTAGCGCCCGTGCAGCGCGCCGCGGTCCCAGCGCCCGAAGCCCAGCAGCGTGCCCTGCTCCCCTTCAGCCGCGGGCAGCCACTTGATGCGCTCCAGTCCGCGCCGGACGCCCTCCCGGCTGGCCTCGTCGGCATTGGCCAGGCCGTGTGCCACCAGCCGGCCGAGGTCGTAGCCCTTGGCCGCGGCGAAGCTCTGGCGTACATCCAGGCCGTGTCGTTCCCGCAATTGCGCCAACACGGTATTGGATTCGCTCCATACGTCGAGATACACCCAGCCCTCGACGGATGCGCTGAACTGCGGGTGGTAGCCGCGTATGCCGGCGGAGCTCATCAGGCGCTCGCCGTCGAAACCCGCGCGCTGCAGCCCGTCGACGACGGCCTGCAGGCAGTGACCGAGGCCGAGGTACAGGCAGGTATCCGCGTCATGCGCCACCAGCTGTCGGGCCTGGGCCTCCGCTTGCGTCGCAGTGGGCGCCACGGATTCGGTCGCTGCGATCTGCAGGCCCCGCACACCGGCGGCGTGTTGCAGCGCCTCCAGGTAGCCGCTTCCGATCGGGGATTCGTCGTAGATGATGCCGAGCCTCTGCACACCGCGTTTTTCCAGGTAATCGAGCATCACCAGCGGCTCGTCCTGGTGCGAACCGACCTGCAGCTGGAACATGTACTCGCTGCGGGCGTACTCCGATCCGGCCCAGTTGATCGCGGGCAATTGGTACCCGTCCGCCAGCGGCGTGGCGACCAGGGCGTTGTCGCCGATGGCCGGCCCGACCACCAGCAGCACATCCCGCTCGTGTAATTCCGCAAAGGCGCGCTCGATGTTTTCCCGCGTGCCGGTCGGCAGCCCCGGCCCCCAGGCGTGGACGAACTCCACGGGCGCGGCCAGCGCGCCGCCGGCCCGCAATTCGTCGCAGGCCAGGCGCAACCAGTATTCGGTGTTCGAGGGGTCGGGCGGGCCCGCCGCGATATCGCCGAGGACCCCGACGCGCAGCGCGCCGGTCATTCCTTTTCGAGTTTGACCGAGAGGCTGTTGACGCAGTAGCGCAGGCCGGTGGGCTGCGGGCCGTCGGTGAAGACATGGCCGAGGTGGCTGCCGCACTTCTTGCAGGTGATTTCGGTGCGGGTCATGCCGTGGCTGTAGTCCGCCGTTTCCTCGATCACGTCGTCGCTGGTGGGCCTGAAGAAGCTGGGCCAGCCGCAACCGGCGTCGAACTTGGTGTCGGAGAGGAACAGCGGTTCGCCGCAGCAGCGGCAGTTGTATACGCCGTCATCGGTGGTATTCCAGTACTCACCGCTGAATGGCTGCTCTGTGCCTTTCTCGCGGCAAACCCAGTATTCCTGCTCGGTCAGCTTGTCGCGCCAGTACTCGTCGTCTTTCATGATTCTGGTTCCTGCGTATCGAATGTCGCTACCCGATAGAGTATACGATCATCATAGCCGGTGACGACCTCCCGGTAGCCCGCAAGGGCGTGATCCAGCTCGGGGTCGTCGGTATCCACCAGCAACGGGCGGCCCTCCAGCGCGGCGATTTTCGACTTGGCCGCGACGATGCGTATACGGTCCACGCCTACCGCGCGGATCACCTTTGGGGAGAACTGCTGGTTGCCGCGGCCGAAGATATGCCCCTGCCCTCCGATGGCGGTGAGGATGATCTGCGCCGGCCCGTGATGGCGTTCCAGCAGCGCCAGCAGCTGTGTCTCGTCGGCATCGCTCAACAGCAACTCGCCGTCGCAGATGGCGTCCACGCCCAGCAGGGTGTTGTGCAGGCCCAGCCGCTCCATGATGGCAGCGGTGGTCGAGCCGGGGCCGATCAGGTAGCAGGTGCCTTCCTCCATGTTCTCGACGATCCACTCGGCGATTTCGTGGGCGACCAGTTCCTCGCTCTCGCGTCCGCCGACCTTGGTGTGCTGCAGGAAACGGCCCTCGCCGGGGACCAGCATCTCGCCGTAGAAGCGGCTCTTCACCACGTCGTGGCGGAAGGCCTCCTCGTCGATGTCGCGCACTTCGCGCAGTTGCAGGCCAACCAGCCCGCCGGTGGCGAGGGAGCGCAGCAGTTCGCCGGCCGCTTCCGGGGCGACGGCGAAAACGCCGGAGTGCATCTTGACCCCCGCGGGCACACCCAGCACCGGCAGCGTGTCGCCCACCGCGTCGAAGATATCGCGGGCGGTGCCGTCGCCGCCGGCAAATACCAGCAGGTCGATACCGGAATCGCGCAGCGCGCGGGCAGCGGCGCGGGTGTCCTGCGCGTCGGTGAGGGTCGCGTCACTCGCACCGGCCAGCGTGCACGGCAGCGACGCGGCGCGGCAGGCGCGCTCGCCCATCGCCCCGCCCCAGGTGGTGATACTGATATCGCTGTCCGCCAGCATTTCCAGCGCGCGCAGCGCCCGGGTCTCGGCGCGGTACAGTTGCGCGGGGTCCAGCGTCGCCGCCACTTCCCGCGCGACCGCGCCGTCGCTGCCCTTGAGCGCGCGGCTGCCGCCCAGGCCCGCCAGCGGGTTGACCAGCAGGCCGAGCCGCAGCGTCACGGCGTCACACCTTTCTGCGAGAGTGGAATAGCCCCCAGCGCCTCGACCAGGGCGGCCAGGTGATCGCCACCGGGCGGCAGACAGACCCGTGAACCGAGCAGCTCGCGGCGCACCGGGTACTGCTTGCGCAGGCGGTCGAACGCGGCTGCGGCCTCGGCCTCCGGGAGGCCCAGGGTCGCCTCGCGCAGGCGCCGGTCGTCCTCCGCCACCCGGTAGCGCAGCGCCAGCAGTTCGCGCAGTGCGCCCGCCTCGTCCCGGGCTTCGCCCAGGGGGAGTGCCTCCCCATCGACCGCCGGGGCTGCGGCCGGGACCGGTATCGAATTCGCAGCCATCAGCGCGCGGCACAGCATGCCGGTGGCGGCGAGCTTGCCGTCCAGGCTGTAGCCCGCGATGTGCGCCGTGCCCAGGTGTACCCGTTGCAGCAGTTGCGGGTCCACCCGCGGCTCGTGCTCCCAGACATCCAGCACGACCCGCGGCGCGCCCGGCTGCTGCAGGCGCTGCAGCAGTGCCGCGTTGTCCACGACCGGCCCGCGGCTGGCGTTGATCAGCAACTGCCCCGCGTGCAGGCCGGCGAGTTCATCCGCGCCGAGCAGGTGGATCGACGGCCAGGGGGCGTCGGCCACCAGCGAGGTGTGCAGGGTCACGACGGTGCTGGCGAGAATCCCGGCCATGTCGGCGGGATTGGCGATATCGCCCGCGGCCAGCCAGGGATCGCAGGCCTTGCAGGCGATGCCCAGGCACTGCAGGCGCGCGGCCATGGCGCGGCCGATATGACCGTAGCCGACGATGCCGACGCTGCCGCCGGCAAGCAATTGCTCGAGAAAATCGCCGGTCTCCGCGATGGCGGCAAGCACGTACTCGACCACGGAATTGGCGTTGGAGCCGGGCGCGTGGGCAAAGCCGATGCCGGCCCGCCCCAGCCACTCCCGGTCGACGTGGTCGTAGCCGCTGGTGGCGGTGCCGACGAAGCGCACGGGCGTGTCTTCCAGCAGTGCACGATCCACCCGTGTCACCGAGCGCACCAGGAGTGCATCCGTATCGCGCAGGTGCTCCCGGCGGATCTCCCGGCCGGGCAGCAGTTCCACCTGCGCGACCCCCTGCAGTTGCGCGGCAACTCCGGGAATGTTCTCGTCGGCGACGACGCGCATCATGCGCCCTTCCCCGCCCGCCGCCAGCGCGCGACGACGTTGCCGCCGAGACCGAGCTCCTCGAGGTAGTCGGCGACCGCCGCGCGGCTGTCCGCGCCGCGCTGGCAGGCCGGCAGGCTGTCCAGCCCGGGGATCGCATCCTCCAGCCGGGCCAGCTGCCGCGAGACCTGCACCTGCTCCCAGTGAGGCTCGATACGTTGCCACAGGCGTGCCGCGCCGCGCACCGGCAGCCCGGCGATACGCTCCGGCTGCGCCGCGATCCCTTCCAGCGAGCCCAGCCCTTGCAGCAGGGCTGCCGCGGTTTTCGGGCCGATACCGGGCACCCCGGGAATATCGTCGATGGCGTCTCCCACCAGCGCGAGGTAGTCGGCGAACTGGCCGGGGCTGACGCCGAAGTGGTCGGTGAAGCCCGCTGCGTCGAGCTCGCGATCGGCGGCGTAGTCCCACCAGCGGTCATGCGCGTCGTGCAGCAGTTGCCCGAGGTCCTTGTCGCGGGTGAGCACGCTTACCGGCAGGTCCCGCTCGCGGGCCAGGCGCGCCAGCGAGGCGAGGTAGTCGTCCGCCTCGTAGCGCGGCCCCCCGAAACAGGGCAAGCCGGCGCGCTCGGTCAGTTCGCGGCAGGCGTTGAGCTGGAATGCCAGCGCCTCGTCCGGCAGCTCGCGGCTGGCCTTGTAGCCGGCGTAGATTTCGTTGCGGAAACAGCTGCCGAGGCTCTCGTCGAAGGCGGCGAGGAGGTGGGCGTCCGGATCGGTGTGCTCGAGGATCTCGCTGATGAATCCCGCGTAGCCGACCACCGCGTTGAGCGGCATGCCCCCGGGGCTGTGCCAGCGGTCAGGCAGGGAAAACCAGGCGCGAAAGATATAGACGGAGGCGTCGATCAACCACGCCCGCGGAGCCTGGCTCATAGTCCCGGCAGGCTGCCGAAGTCCAGATGGTCCAGGCCGAGCCCGGTGCGGAATTCCAGCGCCAGTGCGTCGAGGAACTGCAGCGCCCGCGGCGGCAGGCCCCGGGACTGCCACAGCCGCGCCTGCTGCGTGACGCGAGAGGAGAAGTCGCGGGTATCCGGGGCGCGCCCGTCGGCGGACAGGTTGTCCACACTCACCCGGAAGCGGTAGCCGCAGGCCTGGGAGAACATCCACTCCAGCGCCTGGGGCTTCACCTCTACCTGCTCGAAGGCGGCCTGTTGCTGCGGGTTGCGGCCCTCGGGCGCGTACCAGTAACCGAAGTCCACGTGGCGTCGCCGCCCGGCGCCGGCGATGCACCAGTGTGAGGCCTCGTGCAGGGCGCTGGCGAAGTAGTCCTCGCGGTAGTAGAGCTCGTTGTGTTCGCGCTCCGGGCCCGCCGGCAGGTAGATCGGCTCGTCGGCGCCGCCGATCAGGCGGGTGTTCTCCGAGCGCGCGAAACAGCGCTGGAACACCTGCTCCAGCCGGCGGCAATCGAATTCGAGGCCTGGCAGCGCGGCGCCCATCAGCCCTCGCCTCCCTTGCGCAGCCAGTAACGGTACTGGCCGTCTGCCTCTTCCTGCCCGATCAGTTCGTGGCCGAGGAAGTTGCAGAACCTGGGTATGTCGCGCTGGGTGGAGGGGTCCGTCGCCAGCACCTGCAGCACCTCGCCCTCGCCGATCTCGCGAATGCGGTTGTGCAGCAGCATCACCGGCTCCGGGCAGAACAGCCCGGTGGCGTCGAGTATGTGATCTGCCTGGATGGACATTCGGGTTCAGTCTTCCTGCTGCAGTTGCCGGGCGCGCTGCTCGTCGACGAGGTCCCAGCTCTGTGTACCGGTCTCAAAGAGGATGCGCAGCTCGCCGCGATCCAGCTGGCGGCGCAGGTTGCCCGCCTTTTGTTCCAGCGTCAACTCCAGTTCGCCGTAGTCGGTGCCGTCGCGGCTGGCGAACTCCTCCAGCAGCGCCTGCAGCGTCTCCGGGGCGAGTTTTTCGGGGGGTACTTCGAGGTAGGATGACACGCCGCGCGGCTTCCTTCTGCATTGCCGGGTTGCGCGTTACTATACGGCCTGCGCCCCGCAATGTGGAGTTCCCTCCGTGCACAATACGTACATCATAACTTTTATCGGCGACGACAAACCCGGCCTGGTCGAGCAGCTTTCCGCGGCTATCGAGGCCAGTGGCGGCAACTGGCACGAGAGCCGCCTGTCGCAGCTCGGCGGCAAGTTCGCCGGCCTGCTGCTGGTTACCCTGCCCGCCGAGAGCGCCCCGGCCCTGGAGCAGGCGCTCAAGGGCCTCTCCGACAGCGGCCTGAGCGTGCGTGTTACCCCCACGGGCGAGCGTCCGGCAATGGCCGAGGGCACCCGCTATATCACCCTGGACGTGCTGGGGCCGGACCGCCCCGGCATCGTGCGCGAGATTTCCCGGGCGCTGGCTTTTCGCGCCATCAACGTGGTGGAAATGGAGAGCCAGGTGGAGAGCGCTCCGATGAGCAGCGAACTGCTGTTTCGCGCCAGCATCCGCGCACACGTACCCGCCGCGACGGATCTCGCGGAGTTGCAGGAGAGCCTGGATGTGATTGCCAACCAGATGACGCTGGACATCGACCTGGACTAGGTTTTTCGCAGAGTCAGGGCTTTTGCAAAAGTTTGCGAAGCCCTATCCAGAGGGCTGCCGCCAGCCCCGCTACCACGATGACGACTGCCACCACCAGCACGGTGGTGAGCAGCAGGTCGCGCATGTAGGGCCAGGGGATATCGAATTCCTTGACGGCGAACCACACCATGGTCCCCATCGCGGCCATGCCCAGCAGCAGGGTGCGGTAGTAGCGGCGGGAATTGCGCGCCATCGGGGCCTCAGCCTTCCGCGCCGGGAACCGCGGCGGGAATCGCCGGGGTCTCGCAGTGCACGCCGGCGTTCTGCCCCCGGTGCCGCAGCAGGTGATCCATCAGCACCAGTGCCAGCATGGCCTCTGCGATCGGCGTCGCGCGGATACCCACGCAGGGGTCGTGGCGCCCGTGGGTGGCCACGTCGGTGGCATTGCCGGCGGTATCGATGCTGGCGCCCGGCAGGCGGATACTGGAGGTGGGTTTGAGCGCGATGCTGACAGTGATGTCCTGGCCGCTGGAGATGCCGCCGAGCACGCCGCCGGCGTGGTTGCCGACAAAGCCCTCCGGCGTCAGCAGGTCGCGGTGTTCGCTGCCCTTCTGTTCGATGCTGGCGAAACCGGCGCCGATCTCCACGCCCTTCACCGCGTTGATGCCCATCATGGCGTGGGCGATATCCGCGTCCAGTCGGTCGAACACAGGCTCGCCGAGCCCTGCGGGCATACCGCTGGCAACGATGTTGATGCGCGCGCCGATGGAGTTGCCCTCCTTGTTCAGCGCCGCCATGTAGGCTTCCATCTCCGCGATCTTGTCGGGGTCCGGGCAGAAGAACGGGTTGGTCTCGACCACGTCCCAGTCGAGCTTTTCCACGTGGATGGGACCGAGCTGTGCGAGGTAACCGCGCACGCTGATACCGCAGTGCTGCGCCAGGTATTTCTTGGCGATGGCGCCGGCGGCAACGCGCGTGGCGGTCTCGCGCGCGGAGGAACGCCCGCCGCCGCGGTAGTCGCGAAAGCCGTACTTCTGGTTGTAGGTGTAATCCGCGTGCGCCGGGCGGAACGTGGCGGCGATGTTGGAGTAGTCCTTGGAGCGCTGGTCGGTGTTCTCGATCAGCAGGCCGATCGGGGTGCCGGTGGTACGGCCCTCGAACACGCCGGAGAGAATGCGTACCTCGTCGGCCTCGCGGCGCTGCGTGGTAAAACGCGAGGTGCCGGGTTTACGCCGGTCGAGGTCGGTTTGCAGGTCGGCCTCGCTCAGCTCCAGCCCGGGCGGGCAGCCGTCCACCACGCAGCCCAGCGCCGGCCCGTGACTCTCGCCGAAACTGGTTACCGTGAACAGTTTGCCTATCGTGTTGCCTGCCATGTCCCCGTCGCACCCGCAAATTCAAAGCCGCGTATTATACCCGTTATCGCGCCGGGCTGGCGCTGAATTCTTGCAACTGCGCGGCGTCCAGGGAGAACACGCCGTGGCCGCCGCGCTCGAATTCCAGCCAGGTGAACGGTGCCCGCGGGAACGCCGCCTCCAGCGCCTCCCAGCTGTTACCCACTTCCACCACCAGCAAACCGTGGGGTTGCAGGAACTGCGCAGCGCTGGCGAGTATGCGGCGGGTGAGGAACAAACCGTCGTCGCCGCTGCCCAGCGACAGCGGCGGCTCGTGGCGGTATTCGTCGGGCATCGAGGCGAGATCCGCTGCGTCCACGTAGGGGGGGTTGGAGAGGATGATGTCGTAGCGTGCCCGCGGCAGCGCGTCGAAAAGGTCAGACTGGTAGAGCTCGACGCGGGATTCCAGGGCGAGCCTTGTCCGGTTTTCGCGCGCCAGCGAGAGCGCCTGCGGGTCGATGTCGGCGAGGTCGACGAGGGTGTCGCGCCCCGCCAGCTGCGAGTAGTGCGCGGCGGCGAGGCCGATACAGCCGCCCCCGCAGCACAGGTCGAGTATGCGTTGCGGCGGCGGGCCGCTGTACCACGGCGCATAGTCGTCCAGGATCAGCTCGGCGATCGGCGAGCGCGGGATGATGGCGCGCTCATCGCAGGCGAATTCCAGCCCGGCGAACCAGGCCCTGCCCAGCAGGTAAGGCAGCGGTACCCGCTGCTCCAGACGGCGCCGCAGGAGATCCACTATGCGCTGGTGGTGCGTATCGGAAAGCGGCAGTGACAGTACGTCCGCGGAACTGTCCGGCGGCAGGCCGGCGACACCGAGCACGAGCTGTACCGCCTCATCCCAGGCGTTGTCCGTGCCGTGCCCGTAAAAGGCATCGCTGTTGCGCAGCTGCTCGTGGCAGTTGCGCAGCATTTCCCCCAGGGAGCCCGCGGACAGCGGTTTGGATTCGAGTTCCGACATGGCGGCAGTGTAAACCCGCCGCGGGGCCAATTGCCATGCCAGGGTCGGGTTGGTACCATTCCCGCCCGGCCCTGACTGGCCACATCACTGAGAATGACCAGGAGTATCAGACGTGGAACAGCACTGGGCTGCAATCATCGAAGAAATCGGCGAAGACCTCGAACGTCCGGGGCTGGTCGATACCCCCAAGCGAGCCGCCAAGGCTTTTGAATTCCTCACCCGCGGCTACCAGCAGTCGGTGGACGAGGTCGTCAACAACGCGCTGTTCCCCACCGATTCCAGCGAGATGGTCATCGTGCAGGATGTGGAGCTGTACTCCCTTTGCGAACACCACGTACTGCCTTTCATCGGCAAGTGCCATGTGGCCTACATTCCCCACGGCAAGGTTCTCGGTCTTTCGAAGGTCGCCCGTATCGTCGATGTGTTCGCACGGCGGCTGCAGATACAGGAACAACTGACCTTCCAGATCGCCTCCACCCTGATGGACGTGACCAGCGCCGAGGGCGTCGGCGTGATCATCGAGGCGCAGCACATGTGCATGATGATGCGCGGCGTGGAGAAGCAGAACTCGGTGATGAAGACCTCGGCGATGCTAGGCACCTTCCGCGACTCGCAGAAAACCCGCGACGAGTTCCTGCAACTGCTGCAACTGCACCGGTAGGAGCGCGTTTCGCGCGCGATTCGGTCCGTGATCGCCTGCGTAGCAGGCTCCTACGGTGATCCAGCGCCGGTAGGAGCGCGCCCTGCGCGCGATTCGGTCCGTGATCGCCTGCGTAGCAGGCTCCTACGGCGAATTGTCCCCGCGCACTTCCAGCACTTCCGCGTGCAGGTACTGGCGGTCAGCCAGGCGCGCTGCGCTGAACAGCAGCACGCGGTAAGCATCCGGCTGGCCCGCCGGCGGTCCATAGACGCGGTAGCGCTGGTTTTCGTCGCGGCCGTAAAGCAGGCGCTGGCCGAATACCCCGTTTGCCCACTGTGAACCCTGGCCACAGGCGCGGGCATCGCAGGCAAAGCGCAACTCGCTGCCCTGTGCCAGCTCCTTCTCGATGCCCTGCAGAACTTCGATCGCACTGAAGCCGTCGACGATCTGCCAGGTGTAGGTGGTGAGCCGGCCGCTGAGGCGCTCGCTCTTCTTGAATTGCCATACCCCCTGGCGTTTCTGAATGGCGCCGAGGCCGATTTCGTAGTCGAGGACATCGCGCTCGTCGTGTTCGACGCGGCGGGTGTGGGGATAACGGTCGATTTTCGCCAGCAGTTCGGCGGGGGGCAGCGACGCCGCGGCGCCTGCGCCGGCTGGCAGTAACAACAGCAGAAGTACAAAGGCTCTAACGGCGGGCATACGTTCTCTTCAGTGCTTGCGGATGAACTCTTGTATATTGCGCGCCAGTGTAGCCGCCCCCTCCTCCATATGGAAATGATGACTGCCGGTCACGGTCTCGACCTGGCAGCCCTTGATGCTCCGGTCCAGGGCCAGTGCGTGCCTGGATGCATCGCCGGCGAGACCGCCGCTGGCGACCACGGCGAGTGTCGGCACCTCGATTGCCCCCAGCATGGCCTGCACCTGGCCCGCCGTGAGTTTCATTGCCGAAGCGCCGCGCAGGCGCGGGTCGGTGCTCCAGGTGTAACCGCCTTCGCAGCTGCGCAGGTTGCGCGGCACGATGAGTTCGCCCGACTCACGGGCCAGGCCATAAGCCTCGCGCACGGAGATGGCTCTCTCCACGCTGGGATATATCGCCTGGGCTCCCTGCAGGTAGCGTTCGCGCTCGACCACGAAGCTGCGCAACTGTGTGACGAAGGCATCCTCGCTGACCGTCTGCGGGGCGATGCCATCGAGCAGGACCAGGTGCGAGATGCGCGCGGCGAAACACGCGGTGAACAAGGCGGCGATGATGGCGCCGCGCGAATGGCCCAGCAGGCCGCAGCGCTCCCAGCCCAGCTGGTCCAGGACACCGGCGATTTGCGGCAGGTCGTCGTAGATCTGGTAGGTGGCGTCCACCGAGCGCCAGCTGGAGCGACCGTGCCCGGTGAGATCCAGCGCGACGAGGTAGTGCTGCTGCGACAATTCCGGCGCCAGGCGCGCGAAACTGGCGGCGTTATCCAGCCAGCCGTGCAGCGCCAGCAGCGGCGGGTTGGCGGGATCACCCCAGGCCAGGGCGGCCAGTTGCAGCCCGTCGACCTCGAACAGCAGCTCCGTCGCGCTCTCAAGCGTCACGCAAAGGCTCCGTACTCCGGTGGTTGGGCGCTGAACAGCAGCTGGGCGCAGCCAGCCGCGGCAACGTCGAGTTGCAGGCAGGCGAAGCCTCCCGGTACCAGGGGCGCGACCCGCCCCGGCTGGCCCAGGTAGTGATCGACGAGGGACGACACCAGCGGCTGGTGGGACACCAGCAGGATATGCGCCTGCGCCTGTATCTGCTCCTGCAACATGGCGTCCACATCCGCCGGGCGCTGGCCGGGTACCAGCGCGTCGCAGGCCTGGGCCCTGGCGTGGGTAAACCGGGAACCGATGATGTCGGCGGTCTGGCTGGTGCGCAGCCAGCGGCTGTAGAGTATCGCGGTGGGCTGCGGCAGGCCGCGCTGCTCGCACAGTTGCAGGAACTGCTCCGTGCCGAAGCCCAGGTCGTCGATGCCGCGGGCCGTCAGTTCCCGCTCCCTGTCACTGCTGGCCATGCCAGCCTGGCCGTGCCGCCAGATCGTCAATATCACGCTCGCCCTCCATTGCCCGGCTGGCCGCCAGTCTAGCAAAAAAGCGGGCATTCCAGCCCGCTTGTATCGTGTTCCGTACTGTGGTTCAGCGGCCGCTGAGCGTCAGCAGCAGGCGGTTGAGGCGGGAGACATAGGCCGCCGGGTCATCCAGCTGGCCACCCTCGGCGAGTTGCGCCTGGTCGAAGACGATGCTGGCCAGGTCGGCGAAGCGGTCCTCGTCGGCCTCCTGGTCCAGCAGTTCCAGCAGCGGGTGGTGCGGGTTGATCTCGAGGATCGGCTTGCTCTCCGGCACCGGCTGCCCCGCGGCCTCCATGATCCGGCGCATCTGCGCGCCCATGTCCGCCTCGCCCACCACCAGGCAGGCCGGCGACTCGGTCAGGCGGGTGGAGGCGCGCACTTCGGAGACCTGCGCGTCCAGCACCTTGCCCAGGCGTTCCACCAGGCCTTCGCTCTCCTTCTGCAGCTTGTCGAGCTCGGCCTTCTCCTCTTCGGTTTCCGCGCCGAGGTCCAGGGCGCCGCGGGCGACATCCTGCAGCGGCTTGCCATCGAACTCCTGCAGGTGGCTCATCAGCCAGTCGTCGATGCGCTCGCTCAGCAGCAGCACCTCGATGCCTTTCTTGCGGAACACTTCCAGGTGCGGGCTGTTCTTCGCGGTATTGAAGTTCTCGGCCACCACGTAGTAGATCTTGTCCTGGCCCTCGCCCATGCGGGAAACGTAGTCTTCCAGCGACTGGTCCTGCTCCGGGCTGTCGGTGTGGGTGGTGGAGAAACGCAGCAATTTCGCGATCTTCTCGCGGTTGGCAAAGTCCTCGGCGGGACCTTCCTTGAGCACCTGGCCGAATTCCTTCCAGAAGGCGGCATAGTCGTCGCCCTCTTTCTTCGCCAGCTTCTCCAGCATGTCCAGGGCGCGCTTGGTCAGCGCGCTGCGCATCGCGTCGACCTGGGAGTCCTTCTGCAGGATTTCCCGCGAGACGTTGAGCGGCAGGTCGTTGGAATCCACCACGCCTTTCACGAAGCGCAGGTACAGCGGCAGGAACTGCTCGGCGTCGTCCATGATGAAGGTGCGCTGTACGTACAACTTGAGGCCGCGGGCCATGTCGCGGTTCCACAGGTCGAAGGGGGCGCGCCTGGGCAGGTACAGCAGGCTGGTGTATTCCAGCTTGCCCTCGACCTTGTTGTGGCTCCAGGTCAGCGGGTCGTCGAAATCGTGGGAGACGTGGCGGTAGAAAGCCTTGTACTCGTCGTCGGAGACCTCGGTGCGGCTGCGGGTCCACAGGGCTGTGGCCTCGTTTACCGCCTTGTACTCGGGCGCTGCGGGCTCCTCGCCCTCCTCGTCCCCGGCGGGCATCGGGGTTTCCAGCATCATCACTGGCACGGAGATGTGGTCGGAGTATTTCTTGATCACGCTGCGCACGCGGAAATCGTCGGCGAATTCCTCGCAGCCGTCCTTCAGGTACAGGGTGATGCTGGTGCCGCGGGTATCCTTGTCGCGCTGCTCGACCGAAAACTCGGACTCGCCGTGGGATTCCCAGACCACACCGGAGTCCGCGGGCTCGCCGGCCTTGCGCGTATGCACTTCCACGCGGTCGGCCACGATAAACGCGGAGTAGAAGCCCACGCCGAACTGGCCGATCAGCTGCGAGTCCTTTTTCTGGTCGCCGCTGAGGTTCTGCAGGAAGGATGCTGTGCCGGACTTGGCGATGGTCCCGAGGTGCTCGATCGCCTCGTCGCGGGTCATGCCGATGCCGTTGTCGGAGATGGTAATCGTCTTCGCATCCTTGTCGACATCGACGTGCACGGCGTACTCGCCCTGCCCCTCCAGCAGGCCCTCCTCGGAGAGCGCCGCGAAGCGCAGCTTGTCGATGGCGTCGGAAGCGTTGGAGATCAGCTCGCGCAGGAAAATCTCGCGGTTGCTGTAGAGCGAATGAATCATCAGGTGAAGCAGCTGCTTCGCCTCGGTCTGGAAGCCCAGGGTCTCCTTCTTCATCTCGGCGGTCATGGCGTCCTCTTGCGTTGTTCCGGGAGTTGCGGGTTCAGCTCCACGACATGGGGGCTCAGGCTCATTTTTCAAGACCGCTTGTTGCTTCGGGATGTGGCGAGTTGTGGCACTCCGTAGCCGGCGCGAAGCGCGAGGCGGCCCCGGGCTCGAAAGCGTTTATACTCACCCGGAACCGCCTCGCGCTTCGCGCCTCGGTTCAGTGTGGCGGCAAGCTTTCCAGCACCTCTCGCGGCGACGCCCGAAGTGACTAAAGCCCGCGCCGGTGATGCTGGCCTGTGCCGCGATGGAGGCGTGCGTCGAAGCGTATGTGCTCCGTCGCGAATGCGCCTTTTGAGCGTAAGGGGCACATACGCTTCGACGTACGCCGGCTACCAAAGCGCCAGGCAAAAAAAAGCCCGCTGAGCAGCGGGCTTTTAAGCGTACCGGGAAGCGGTTTACCAGCCGGTAACCTCGCCCAGCGCAGTACCGATCTCCGCCAGGGAGCGAACGGTGCGCACACCGGCAGCTTCGAGAGCCGCGAACTTCTCATCCGCAGTGCCCTTGCCGCCGGAGATGATCGCACCGGCGTGGCCCATGCGCTTGCCCTTCGGCGCGGTGACACCCGCGATGTAGGACACGACAGGCTTGGTCACGTTGTCCTTGATGAACGCCGCGGCCTCTTCCTCGGCGGTGCCGCCGATCTCGCCGATCATGACGATGGCTTCGGTTTTCGGGTCCTTCTCGAACATCGCCAGGATGTCGATGAAGTTGGAGCCCGGGATCGGGTCGCCGCCGATGCCCACGCAGGTGGACTGGCCGTAGCCCGCGTCGGTGGTCTGCTTGACCGCCTCGTAGGTCAGGGTGCCGGAGCGGGATACGATGCCGACCTTGCCGGGCAGGTGGATGTGACCGGGCATGATGCCGATCTTGCACTCGCCGGGAGTGATCACGCCGGGGCAGTTCGGGCCGATCAGGCGCACGCCCAGTTCGTCGCACTTCACCTTGCAGTCCAGCATGTCCAGGGTCGGGATGCCCTCGGTGATGCAGACGATCAGCTTGATGCCGCTGTTGGCCGCTTCCAGGATGGAGTCCTTGCAGAAGGGAGCCGGAACGTAGATCACAGAGGCGTCGGCGCCGGTGGCGGCAACCGCGTCAGCGACGGTGTTGAATACCGGCAGGCCCAGGTGCTCCTGGCCGCCCTTGCCCGGGGTGACACCGCCGACCATCTTGGTGCCGTAGGCGATGGCCTGTTCGGAGTGGAAAGTACCCTGGGAGCCGGTGAAGCCCTGGCAGATGACTTTGGTGTTGGAATCGATAAGGATGCTCATTATGCCGCACCTCCAGCTGCTTTTACGGCCTGCTGGGCAGCGTCGGTGAGGCTGTCCGCAGCGATGATGTTCAGGCCGCTGTCGGCCAGCATTTTCTTGCCGAGGTCGGCATTGTTGCCCTCGAGGCGTACGACCACGGGGACTTTCACGCCCACTTCCTCGACTGCGCCAATCACGCCTTCGGCGATCAGGTCACAGCGCACGATGCCGCCGAAGATGTTGATCAGTACCGCTTTCACGTTCTCGTCGGAGAGGATGATCTTGAAGGCCTCGGAGACGCGCTCCTTGGTGGCGCCGCCGCCCACGTCGAGGAAGTTGGCGGGGAAGCCGCCGTGCAGGGCGACGATATCCATGGTGCCCATGGCCAGGCCGGCGCCGTTGACCATGCAGCCGATGTTGCCGTCCAGGGCCACATAGTTCAGTTCCCACTCGGCCGCGTGCGCTTCGCGCGCGTCTTCCTGGCTGGGGTCGTGCATGTCGCGCAGGGCGTTCTGGCGGAACAGCGCGTTGCCGTCGACGCCGAGCTTGGCGTCCAGGCAGTGCAGGTTGCCTTCCTCGGTGATGACCAGCGGGTTGATCTCGATCAGCGCCAGGTCCTTGTCGATGAACATCTGGGCCAGGCCCATGAAGATCTTCACGAACTGCTTGATCTGGTCGCCTGACAGGCCCAGTTTGAAGGCCAGTTCACGGCCCTGGTAGGGCTGCGGGCCCGCCAGCGGGTCGATCACGGTCTTGAGGATTTTCTCGGGGGTTTCCTCGGCGACTTTCTCGATTTCCACGCCGCCCTCGGTGGACGCCATGAACACGATGCGCCGGGTGGAGCGGTCCACGACCGCGCCGAGGTACAGTTCCTCGGCGATATCGGTGCAGGACTCTACCAGGATCTTGCTGACCGGTTGGCCTTTCTCGTCGGTCTGGTAGGTGACGAGGTTGGTGCCAAGCCACTTCTTGGCGAATTCCTTGATCTCGTCCTTGCTCTTGACGAGTTTAACACCGCCCGCCTTGCCTCGACCGCCCGCGTGTACCTGGGCTTTTACCACCCACATATCGCCGCCGATCAGATCTGCCGCTTCTGCTGCCGCCTTCGGGTTATCTACCGCGTAGCCCTTGGAGACAGGAAGCCCGTATTCGGCAAACAGCTGTTTGCCCTGGTACTCATGAAGGTTCATGTATCGTCCTGCTTTTTTCCAGTACTTCTGCTTGAAAGTCGGTTCGCCGCAGCGCATGGCTGCGACGACCCCCTGTGGTGCCAGCGGCGTCGGCGATTGGTGTTATTTTACGCCGCGGGCAAGTTCCTCTAGCGCTTTTTGCGATTGGGAATATGGATAGCGTGCCCATCCACCGCCAGCGCTGCCTCGTGCACGGCCTCCGACAAGGTCGGGTGGCCGAACACCATCAATGCGATATCTTCCGTGCTGGACCCGAATTCCATGGCGATCACCACCTGCTGTACCAGGTCGGCGGCCGCGGGGCCGACGATGTGGCAGCCGAGGATGCGGTCCGTTTCTTCGTGGGCGAGGATTTTTACCATACCCTCGAACTCGTTGGAAGCCAGCGCACGGCCGCTGGCGGCGAACGGGAAGGTCCCCGCCTTGTAGGGAACGCCCTCCGCCTTCAGCTCCTGCTCGGTCATGCCCACTGCCGCGACTTCCGGGTGGGTGTAGATGACCGAGGGAATGCAGTCGTAATTCATCTGCACGGACTTGCCGGCGATGCGCTCGGCGACCATCACACCCTCTTCCATGCCCTTGTGGGCCAGCATCGGGCCGCGCACCACGTCGCCCACCGCGTAGACGCGGGGCGCCTCGGTTTCGCAGTAGTCGTTGACGAAAATAAAACCGCGCTCGTCCAGGGTAATGCCGCTGTCTGAGGAGAACAGTTCCTCGGAGCGCGGGCGGCGGCCGACGGCGACGATGAGCTTGTCGAAGGTCTCCGTGTGCTCGCCGTCGGAGGTGCTGTAGGCGACTTCCACCTTGCCGTCGTTGACTGTGGCGCTCGTGACACGTGCGCCGAGGCGGATATCCAGGCCCTGCTTTTTCATGATCTTGGCGGTTTCTTTCGCGATCTGGGTGTCCATCATCGGCAGGAATTCGTCCAGCGCCTCGAGGACGACAACCTCGGCGCCGAGGCGGCCCCAGACACTGCCCAGTTCCAGGCCGATCACGCCGGCGCCGATCACGCCGAGGCGCCCCGGGACGGACTGGAATTCCAGCGCGCCGGTGGAATCGACGATGTGCTCGCCATCCACCGGAGCCGGGGGGATGTTCACCGGCACCGAGCCCGCAGCGATAATGATATGGCCCGCCTCGAGTTCGCTGACCTTGCCGTCCTTGTCCGTCACCTCGACGCGCGCGCCGGAGAGTACCTTGCCGGTGCCCTGCACCACGGTGACACCGTTGGCCTTGAACAGGCCGGTGATACCGCCGGTCAGCTGGTCGACGATCTGGTCCTTGCGGCCGATCATCGCCGGCACATCGATAGTCGCGTCCTTGACGCCGATACCGTGTATACCCAGTTGCTCGCGCACCTCGTGGTACTTGTAGCTGGAATCGAGCAGCGCCTTGGAAGGAATACAGCCGACATTCAGGCAGGTGCCGCCCAGGCGCGGCTTGCCCTTGTCGTCGACCCACTGCTCGACGCAGGCGGTGGAGAATCCCAGCTGGGCGGCCTTGATGGCGGCGACGTAGCCCCCCGGACCCGCCCCGATTACTACAACATCAAACTTGTCAGACATGGTACTTCCCGTGTGTGGTTGCGCGCCCGCGGGGCATCCTGCCCACAGCGTACGTGTGGTTAATTACAGTTGCAGCAGAATGCGCGCCGGATCCTCGATCAAATCCTTTACCGCGACCAGGAACTGCACGGCGGTCTTGCCGTCGATCAGGCGGTGATCGTAGGACAGCGCCAGGTACATCATCGGCAGGATGACCACCTCGCCGTTCACCGCCATCGGGCGCTCCTGGATCTTGTGCATGCCCAGGATGCCGGTCTGCGGCGGGTTGAGGATCGGCGTGGACAGCAGCGAGCCGAACACACCGCCGTTGGACACGGTGAAGGTGCCGCCGGTCATGTCGTCGATGGTCAGCTTCTTGTCGCGGGCGCGCTCGCCGAGGTCGCGGATCGCCGCCTCGATGTCCGCCACCGACATGAAGTCCGCGTCGCGCAGTACCGGTACCACCAGGCCGTCCTCGGTGGACACGGCCACGCCGATGTCCTGGTAGCCGTGGTAGACGACGTCGTTGCCGTCGATCGAGGCGTTGACCGCGGGGAAGCGCTTGAGCGCCTCACAGGCGGCGCGTACGAAGAAGCCCATGAAACCCAGGCGGGTGCCGTTGTGCACCTGCGAGAACTGGTCCTTGTACTTGCTGCGCAGGGCCATCAGCGGCGCCATGTTCACCTCGTTGAAGGTGGTCAGCATGGCGGTGCTCTGGGTGGCCCCCAGCAGGCGCTCGGCAATCTTGGCGCGCATGCGGGTCATGGGTACGCGCTTCTCGACCCGCTCGCCGCTGGGCTGCAGCGGAGCTTCCGGCATAGAGCCGCCGCTGGCAGCGGCCGTCGGTGCGGGTGCGGGGGCAGCCTTCGCCTCGCCGCTTTCGCGGGTCTTCAGGTAGGCGAGGATGTCTTCCTTGGTGATGCGGCCGTTCTTGCCGCTGCCGGGAATCTTGCTGACGTCGAGCTGGTGTTCTTCCACCAGCTGGCGCGCTGCCGGCCCGAGGGGGATGTCGGTGTCGCCATCGCTGTCGCCGTCGCTGGCGGCGGCTTCCTGCGGGGCGCTGGCCGGGGCGGCGCTGGGCGCAGCGCCCGCCTCGCCCTGTTCCAGCTCGGCGAGCAGTTGCTCGCTCTGTACGGTCTCCCCTTCCTGGGCGAGGATGCGGGTGATGGTGCCGTCTTCAGGGGCAACCACTTCCATCACTACCTTGTCGGTCTCGATTTCGACGATCAGTTCGTCGCGAGATACCTTCTCACCCTCTTTCTTGTGCCAGGTGGCGACTTCGCCGTCGGCCACCGACTCCGGAAACGCGGGTGCCTTGATTTCAATTGCCATGTGTCGTCCTTCGCGCTATGACACCCAGGGCACTTCGGGCGCCAGGGCATTGTTGATAAACGTCTCCATTTGCTGCAGGTGCAGCGCCATATACCCCGCTGCGGGCGCGGCGGAAGCGTCGCGGCCCACGTACTGGAGGTACACATCCTTCTTATGGTTAAACAGCACGCGGCGCATGTGGTGCTGGCTCGAGTACCAGGCGCCCTGGTTCATGGGCTCTTCCTGGCACCAGATCGCTTCGCGTATGTTCGGGTAACCCTTGAGCACTTCCAGCAGGTCGTCCTCCGGGAAGGGGTAGAGCTGCTCGATGCGCACGATGGCGATATCGTCGATTTCACGTTCCTGGCGGGCGGCGCGCAGGTCGTAGAACACCTTGCCGCTGCACAGGATGACGCGCTTGACCTTGGCGTTGTCCAGGCCGTCCTGGTCGTCCAGTACCGTATTGAAATGCCCCTCGGCCAGCGACTCCAGGGTCGAGATGGCCTCCTTGTGGCGCAGCAGGCTCTTGGGCGACATCACGATCAGCGGCTTGCGCAGCGGGCGGATGGCCTGGCGGCGCAGCATGTGGAAGACCTGGGCCGGGGTGCTGGGCACGCAGACCTGGATGTTGTGCTCGGCGGACAGCTGCAGGAAGCGCTCCAGGCGTGCCGAGGAGTGTTCGGGGCCCTGCCCTTCATAGCCGTGCGGCAACAGCATGGTCAGGCCGCACAGGCGCTGCCACTTGTGCTCGCCGCTGGTGATGAACTGGTCGATCACCACCTGGGCGCCATTGGCGAAGTCGCCGAACTGGGCCTCCCATACCACCAGGCCCTTGGGCATGGTGGTGGCGTAGCCGTATTCGAAGGCCAGCACCGCCTCTTCCGAGAGCAGCGAGTCGTAGATGACGAAGGGCGCCTGGTCTTTCTTGATGTGCTGCAGCGGGATGTGGACGCTCTCGTCCTTCTGGTTGTGCAGCACGGCGTGGCGGTGCGAGAAGGTGCCGCGGCCGACGTCCTGCCCGGTCAGGCGCACCGGGTAGCCCGCCTCCAGCAGGGTGGCGTAGGCCATGGTCTCGGCAAAGCCCCAGTTGACCGGGGTGGCGCCGGCGGCCATCTTGCGCCGGTCCTCGAGGATCTTCGTGACCTGGCGTTGCAGCGGGAAGTTCTCCGGCGCCAGGTTGATCTCGTGGGCCAGCGTCTGCAGCTTCTGCAGGTCGATGGTTGTGTCGGCCTTGTCCGCCCAGTGGTGGCCCAGGTAGGGAGACCAGTCGACGAACAGCGACTTGTTGGGCTCGGACACCAGGCCGCTGACCAGCGGCTCGCCGCGGTCCAGGGACTCGCGGTAGCGCTCGACCAGGAAGGTGTCCTCTTTCTCGGTCAGTACGCCCTCGGTGATAAGCCGCTCGGCGTAGAGGTCCCGGGTGGTCTTGTGGCTGCGAATCGCGGCGTACATCGCCGGCTGGGTCACCGAGGGCTCGTCCGCCTCGTTGTGGCCCCGGCGGCGGTAGCAGACCAGGTCGATGACCACGTCCTTCTTGAACTCGGTGCGGTAGTCCACCGCCAGCTGGGTGACGAACAACACGGCTTCCGGGTCGTCGGCGTTGACGTGGAAAATCGGCGCCTGGACCATTTTCGCCACGTCGGTGCAGTACTCGGTGGAGCGCGCGTCGATACGCTTGCTGGTGGTAAAGCCCACCTGGTTGTTGAGCACGATGTGCACGGTGCCGCCGGTCTTGTAGGCCCGGGTCTGCGACATCTGGAAGGTTTCCATCACCACGCCCTGGCCGGCAAAGGCGGCGTCGCCGTGGATGACGATGGGCGCGACCAGCGCGCCGGTGTGGTCGTCGCGGCGCTCCTGGCGCGCGCGGACCGAGCCCTCCACCACCGGGGAGACGATCTCCAGGTGGGAGGGGTTGAAGGACAGCGCCAGGTGAATCTCGCCGCCCGGGGTCATCACGTTGGAGGAAAAGCCCTGGTGGTACTTCACGTCACCGGAGGTGGTGTAGGCGACCTTGCCCTCGAATTCGTCGAACAGTTCCGAGGGGTTCTTGCCGAGGATGTTGATCAGCACGTTGAGGCGGCCGCGGTGGGCCATGCCGATGACGATCTCCTGGATACCGTAGCCGCCCAGGCGCTGGATCATCTCCGCCAGCATGGGGATCAGGCTCTCGCCGCCCTCCAGGCCGAAGCGCTTGGTGCCGGGGTACTTGGATCCCAGGGATTTTTCCAGGCCCTCCGCCTTGATCAGCCGGCGATGCAACTGCATGCGGATGTCCCGGCCGTAGTCGGGCGCGCCGCGCACGGATTCCATGCGGCTCATGATCCAGTGGCGCTCTTCGGTGTCCACGATGTGCATGAATTCGGCGCCGATGGAGCGGCAGTAGGTGCGCTCGATGGCGTCGTGGATCTCGCCCAGGGTGGCGTCGGCCTTGCCGATGTGCAGGCTGCCGGTCTGGAAGACGGTGTCGTAGTCGGCCTCGGACAGCTCGTGGAAGGACAGCTCCAGGTCGCGCACGTGCTCGCGCTGGGCGATACCCAGGGGGTCGAGGTTGGCTTTCTGGTGACCGCGCTGGCGGTAGGCGGAGATCAGCTGTACCACCCGTACCTGCTTGCGCTCGTACTCGGTGGCCTGGGAATCGTGGGATACCGTCGCCTCGGTGCGGATGCGCATCTTGCTGATCTGCGCAAAGCGGTCGCGGATCACCGAGTGGGGAATGTCCTCGTTGAGCCCGACAGTGGTTTCCACCCGCGGCAGCTTGTTGAAGTAGTCGCGCCACTGTTCTGGCACGCCATTCGGGTCTTTCAGGTACTGCTCATAGAGGTCTTCCACATAGGTGGCGTTGCCGCCGGCGATGTGGGAACTCCGCCACAGCTGTTCCATTGAGCTTTCTTGCATCACGGCCCTTCCGGATATGGGAGTTGGGCGCCCGTCAGTGGACGCGTAAACCGAATTCTAGCAGCGCAGGGGCCAGGTCATGGATTAGACCTTGGCCGAATCGCCGCATGCGCGGCCGCCGCTGGCATCGCCGGGCGGCCAGAAAACAAAAAAGCCTTAAATGACAGTAGCTTAAGTTACAGTCTTAAAGCCAGTAATTGAGTGTCAGGTCGCCCGTGACAAAAGCATGTTGCGAATGTGGCCAATCGCCCGGGTGGGGTTGAGGCCTTTCGGGCAGACGTTGACGCAGTTCTGGATGCCGTGGCAGCGGAATACGCTGAACGGGTCGTCCAGTTTGGCCAGGCGCTCGTCGGTCGCGGTGTCGCGGCTGTCTGCGAGGAACCGGTAGGCCTGCAACAGGCCCGCGGGGCCGATGAAGCGGTCCGGGTTCCACCAGAATGACGGGCACGAGGTGGAGCAACATGCGCACAGGATGCACTCGTACAGGCCATCCAGCTTGGCGCGGTCTTCCGGCGACTGCAGGCGCTCGATGGCCGGCGCCGGCGTGCTGTTCTGCAGGTAGGGCTGTACCTTCTCATACTGCTGGTAAAACAGGCTCATGTCGACCACCAGGTCGCGAATGACCGGCAGGCCGGGCAGCGGGCGGATCACCAGCTTGTTGTTGCGCACGGTTTCCGACAGCGGCGTGATACAGGCCAGGCCGTTCTTGCCGTTCATGTTCAGGCCGTCGGAGCCGCACACGCCCTCGCGACAGGAGCGTCGGTAGGCCACGGTGGTGTCCTGGCCCTTGATCATCTCCAGCACGTCCAGCACCATCAGGTCCTTGCCGCCGGTATCGACCTGGAAGTCCTGCATGGAGGGTTCTTTGTCGGTCTCGGGGTTGTAGCGATAGATACTAACTTGCAACATCTTTGCTGACCTCAGTATGTCCGTGCTTTGGGCTGGAAGGTGTCGACGGTCTTGGGCGTGAAGTTAACCGCCCGCTTGCCGACGCGCTTGTCGGTCGGGAAGTACAGCGAGTGACACAGCCAGTTTTCGTCGTCGCGCTCGGTGTAGTCCTCGCGGGCGTGGGCGCCGCGGCTCTCCTTGCGCTCCTCAGCGGAGATGGCAGTCGCCTCGGCGACTTCGAACAGGTTGTGCAACTCCAGCGCCTCGATGCGCGCGGTGTTGAACGCCTGGCTCTTGTCCTCCAGGGTGACATTGGCGATGCGCTCGCGCATCCCCGCCAGCTTCTGGATACCTTCCTGCATGAACTTCTCGTTGCGGAACACCCCGAAGTGGTTCTGCATGACATTCTGCAGTTCCTTGCGCAGGTCCGCCACTTTCTCGCCGCCAGTGGAGTTGTTGAGCTTGTCCAGGCGGGACATGGCCTGCTCGATATCGGAGTCGGAGGCGTCGCGCATCTCGATACCGGCGCGCAGCGACTGCTCGATGAACAGGCCGGAGGCGCGGCCGAACACCACCAGGTCGAGCAGCGAGTTGCCGCCCAGGCGGTTGGCGCCGTGCACCGATACGCAGGCGACTTCGCCGCAGGCGTAGAGGCCGGGGATGATCTGGTCGTTGCCGTTGGCGTCGATGGTCAGGGCCTGGCCGTGAACGTTGGTGGGGATACCGCCCATCATGTAGTGGCAGGTCGGCACCACCGGGATCGGCGCCTTGACCGGGTCGACGTGGGCGAAGGTCTCGGCCAGTTCGCAGATGCCCGGCAGGCGCGAGTGCAGCACTTCCTCGCCCAGGTGGTCGAGCTTGAGGAATACGTGGTCGCCCTCGGGGCCGGCGCCGCGGCCTTCGAGGATTTCCAGCACCATGGAGCGCGCGACGACATCGCGGCTGGCCAGGTCCTTGGCGTTGGGGGCGTAACGCTCCATGAAGCGCTCGCCATCCTTGTTGATCAGGTAGCCACCCTCGCCGCGGCAACCCTCGGTTACCAGTACGCCGGCGCCGGCGATGCCGGTCGGGTGGAACTGCCACATCTCGATGTCCTGCACCGGGAAGCCCGCGCGCAGGGCCATGCCGACACCGTCACCGGTGTTGATGTGGGCGTTGGTGGTGGAAGCGTAGATACGCCCTGCCCCGCCGGTGGCGAATACGGTGGCCTTGGACTTCACGTAGACCGTCTCGCCGGTCTCCATGCAGATGGCGATCACGCCGACAACCGCGCCGTCCTGGTTCTTTACCAGGTCGGTGGCGTACCACTCGTTGAAGAAGACCGTGTTGTTCTTCATGTTGCCCTGGTACAGGGTGTGCAGCAGTGCGTGGCCGGTGCGGTCCGCCGCGGCGCAGGTACGGGCCGCCTGGCCGCCCTCGCCGAAGTTCTTGGACTGGCCGCCGAAGGGGCGCTGGTAGATGCGGCCCTCCTCGGTGCGCGAGAACGGCAGGCCCATGTGTTCGAGTTCGAACACGGCCTCGGGGCCGACGCTGCACATGTATTCGATTGCGTCCTGGTCGCCGATGTAGTCGGAACCCTTGACGGTGTCGTACATGTGCCAGCGCCAGTCGTCGTTGGGGTCGGAGCTGGCGATGGCACAGGTGATGCCACCCTGGGCGGATACCGTGTGCGAGCGGGTGGGGAATACCTTGGTGATTACCGCGGTCTTGTAGCCGGACTGCGCCAGCTGCAGTGCGGCGCGCATACCGGCCCCGCCGCCACCGACGATGACACCATCAAAGGAGAGAGTTCGAATAGCCGCCATTGTATTAACCCCAGAGGATCTGGATGGTCCAGATCACGTAAACGAAGATGACCAGGCTGCAGCCGATCTGGTAGGCCAGGCGCAGTACGTTGCCGGTCGTACCCATCAGGCGCTCGGTGAGGTAGTCCGTACCCACGGACCACATGCCGATCCAGGCGTGAGCCGCCAGGGAGAGGATCGCGAGCACGGTGAAGACGCGCATCGCGGTGCTGGCGAACAGGGACTTCCACTCGAGGTAGTCCACACCGCTGAGCAGCGAGCCGCCGACGCAGAGGAACCACGCCAGCAGGATGACTGCGGAAACCCGCTGGACCAGCCAGTCCGAAAGACCGGAGCGCCCAAAACTGGTGACTGCCTTTACCATATCCATGCCCCCGCAAGCAGAATGCAAACAGCAGAGAGGATGATGACGATCCGCGTGGCCAGCACGCCGCCCTCCATGCTCTCGCCGATACCGAAATCCATCACCAGGTGCTTTACGCCGGCGAAGGTGTGATAGATCAATCCGGAAACGATGACCCAGACGACCAGCTTCGCGAAGCCGCCCTGCAGGCACTGTTTAACGGACTCAAAACCCTCAGGCCCGGAGAGGCTGGTATCCAGCATCCACAGCAATACGGCCATGCCGACAAAGAGGAGCACGCCTGAGGCGCGATGAGAGATGGACGCCCATGCGGTAATGGGAAGCCGCATGGTACCGATGTCCAGGTTCACGGGACGATTGTCTTTCACGTTGGGTACCATCGTTGGCGCCAGAAGGCGGTTTAGTGTTCAGCGCAGGTGTCGTGAGAGCGCCGCCCATTGCGCGCGGCGCGTCAAAACGCGCGAAATTATAAGTACTCGGCGCAGTAATTACAAACCCGTCAGGGACTTGCTTGCGGTAGTTTGCCCGATTTCGGGATGCGGCGGCCAGCCGCCGGCCCTCCCCCCGGGGAAGGCTCGACAACGCTGTGCCGGCAGGCTCACCGGACAGCCTGTCGATTGACAAAAATACCGGAAACTCTATAGTGAAGCCCCCACCGATTTACTTTCATTTATTTGGCAGGACCCCCTATGAGCGACAAAAAAGCCACTCTTACGATTGATGGAATTGACGAGGCGATCGAACTGCCCGTCTATTCGGGGACCATGGGTCCCGATGTCGTCGACGTGGGCGGACTCACCGGCAAGGGTATGTTTACCTACGACCCGGGTTTCGTTTCGACCGCGGCCTGTGAATCCCAGATCACCTATATCGATGGCAACAAGGGCGTACTGCTGCATCGCGGCTATCCCATCGAGCAGCTCGCGGAGCATTCCGACTACCTGGAAACCTGCTATTTGCTACTCTACGGCGAGCTGCCCACGGCCGAGCAGAAAGAGAAGTTCGTCAAGACCGTCACCAACCACACCATGGTGCACGAGCAGCTGGCCCACTTCTTCAACGGCTTCCGTCGCGACTCGCACCCCATGGCGATCATGTGCGGCGTGGTTGGCGCCCTCTCCGCCTTCTACCACGATTCGCTGGATATCGCCGATGTCAACAACCGCCAGGTCGCCGCGTTCCGCCTGATCGCCAAGATGCCGACCATCGCGGCCATGAGCTACAAGTTCTCCGTCGGCCAGCCTTTCATGTACCCCGACAACAGCATGGGCTATGCCGAAAACTTCCTGCACATGATGTTCGGCGTGCCCTGCGAGCCGAGCAACATCAGCCCGACCCTGGCCAAGGCGATGGACCGCATCTTCCTGCTGCACGCCGACCACGAACAGAACGCGTCCACCTCCACCGTGCGCCTTGCCGGCTCTTCCGGCGCCAACCCCTTCGCCTGTATCGCAGCCGGTATCGCCGCGCTGTGGGGGCCGTCCCATGGCGGCGCCAACGAGGCGGTACTGGAAATGCTCGAGGAAATCGGTGACGTATCGCGCATCGACGAGTTCGTCGCCCGCGCCAAGGACAAGAACGATCCCTTCCGCCTGATGGGCTTCGGCCACCGCGTGTACAAGAACTTCGACCCGCGCGCCAAGGTAATGAAGGAAGCGGCGGACGACGTACTGGAGGAACTGGGCATCGACGACCCGCTGCTGGCGGTGGCCAAGCGCCTGGAGGAGATCGCCCTGCACGACGAGTACTTCATCGAGAAGAAGCTGTACCCGAACGTGGACTTCTACTCCGGCATCATCCTCAAGGCCATCGGCATCCCCACCAGCATGTTTACAGTGATTTTCGCCGTGGGCCGCACCGTGGGCTGGATCGCCCACTGGCACGAGATGATCAGCGGCACCTACCGCATCGGCCGTCCGCGCCAGCTGTACACCGGCCACACCCAGCGCGATTACGTGCCCGTCGACAAGCGCTGATCGGGTTTCGAACCAACAAAAAAGGCCGCAAATTGCGGCCTTTTTTGTTTCTGTAGGAGCGCGCTCTGCGCGCGATCGCCTGCATAGCAGGCTCCTACCGGGGGCTGACCGCCTGTGTAACAGGCTCCTACGACGCCAGGATATCGGCGAGGGCCGCGCAGAGCGCGTCCATCTCCTCGTCGGTGCCGATGGAGATGCGCAGGTACTCGCTGATCCGCGGCTTGCCGAAGTAGCGCACGATGATCTGGCGCTCGCGCAGCGCGGCGAACAGCTCCGCTGCGGGCTTGCCCGGATGGCGGGCGAAAACGAAGTTCGCCGCCGAGGGCAGTACCTCAAAGCCGAGTTCGCCCATGCGCGCGACGCTGCGCTCACGGGTGGCCACTACCCTGCCACAGCACTCCTGCAGCCACGCCTCGTCTTCCACCGAGGCCAGCGCCGCCATCTGCGCCACCGTGTCCAGCGGGTAGGAGTTGAAGGAGTCCTTGACCCGCACCAGCGCCTCGATCAGCTCGGTCTGCCCGTAGGCCATGCCGACGCGCAGGCCGGCCAGCGAGCGCGACTTGGACATGGTCTGCACCACCAGCAGGTTGTCGTACTCCGGCACCAGCGTCACGGCGGAGTCGCCGCCGAAGTCGATGTACGCCTCGTCGATCACCACTACCGCGTCGCGGTTGGCTTCCAGCAGCCGTTGAATATCCGCCAGCGGCAGCAGCACCCCGGTGGGGGCATTGGGATTGGGGATCAGGATGGCGCCCGCCCCCGCCCGGTAGTCCCCGACGTCGATACTGAAGTCATCGCGCAGGGCAATACTGCGCGACTCCACGCCGTAGAGGTCGCACCACACCGGGTAGAAGCTGTAGCTGATATCGGGGAACAGCAGCGGCGCGTCGTGCCTGAGCAGTCCCGCGAACGCGTGGGCGAGGACTTCGTCGGAGCCGTTGCCGATGAACACCTGCTCCGGCGAGAGTGCCTCGCGCCGGGCCAGCGCCTCGCGCAGTGCCAGGGAGGTCGGCTCGGGGTAGCGGCGCAGGTGGTCCGCGTTTACCGCGGCGAGGGCCTGCATCACGCCGGGGGCCGGCGGATAGGGATTCTCGTTGGTATTGAGCTTGACCAGCTTCGTCCCGCGCGGCTGCTCGCCCGGTACGTAGGGTGTCAGGCCCGAGGCCAGTTCACTCCAGAATCGACTCATGCGGGCAAGCCCCCATTCGAATGTTCGCCTGAAATAAAAAAACCCGGCAAGGCCGGGTTTTTGAAGGTGGCATCCCCTAGGGGGTTCGAACCCCTGTTACCGCCGTGAAAGGGCGGTGTCCTAGACCACTAGACGAAGGGGACGCAGTGGCCTGGCAGTTGCCAGAAGCAGCGCATTATAAGCATCGCGCCCGGCTTTGCAACACCTTCGTGCGGAAATTCCGCGGCAGTTGCAAAGCCGGTGTTCTCAGTACTTGAACTGGGTATCCAGCATCAGCCTGTCGTAGCCGCGAGCGCCGCCTTCGTCGGCAAGATTGACCTTCCCGTACTCGTTGTCGACGTACCAGGTGAAGCCCACGCTCCACTGTTTGTTGATGCCGATGGCGCCGCTGATCTTGTGGCCCTTGGCATCGGTACCGCCGCCGGCGAAGTCGGAATCGCTCAGCAGGCCCAGTACCGCATCGGCCTCGAGATCCTGGTAGGCATAGCCGAGGCTCCAGCGGCCGCGATCGTTTGCCTTGCCGAATACGACGCCCGCCTGCCAGCCAATGTCGTTGGCGTCCGCGTCCTGGTTCTGTACGTAGTCGCCGTAGACGGAAAGTGGCATGTCCATGAGTGACAGTGCCAGGTCCGCGGACGCCTCTACCATTTCGTAGTTGTACAGGTAGGTGCCATTGTCCGACGAGGTGTTGCCGAAGAACTTGTCGTTGTAGAACGGCGTGGCGCCGGCGGTGGGGAAATCGAAGTAACCCAGCGCGGCGGTCAGGCTGGCGTTGTCACCCAGAGCCAGCACGGTACCGCCCTGGACGCCCCAGGCAAACTCGTCGTTGCCGGTGCCGCTGTCGCTCTCGAGGTAGTTGCCCAGGAAATTGGCGAACAGCGGGCCGCTCTTCCACTGGGCGCTGATGCCTTCCGGGCGCCAGTCGCTGTCCCACATCAGACCGTTTTCATGGGGGCGGTACAGCGGGTTGCTGTACTTGCCCACCACCAGCGCGAGCTGGTCGATGACCTGCCAGCGGGCATAGGCCTTGTCCAGCGCGATGTCCTTGGAGCTGCCGCCGCCACCCAGGGTCTGGTTGGAGGACACCGGGTCGCTGCCGCCGGTGGCCAGGCCGAACCCGACCTCGACGTCGTTGGGCAGGTCCGCGGTCAGGGCCACGCGGGCGCGAATCCGGTTGCGCTCGCGTCGCTTGGCGTCTTCCACGTCGATAGTTTCGTAGCGGTAGCGGAAATCGCCCTTCACTCCCAGGCGCTCGGTCCAGCTGGACGCCTCGTCATGCTGTTTCAGGGCCGCGACATCGGCTTGCAATGCGGAGAGATCCTCAACCGGCACAGTGCTGGCACCAGACTGGCGCAGGCGGGCGTTCTCCGCCTCCAGCGCATTGACCCGCGCCTCCATCTCGGTGAACCTGGCCTTGAATTGTTCCCACTCGGCGTCGGGCACCGCGGCCTGCAGGGCCGTAGCCTGGGTGAGGCCAGCGATTGCGAGCGCAGCCAAAGGTATGCGTGTCATGGTGATCCCTCCTGTTTTCAGGTGCGCAGAAAATACTGCAGAAATGTGAAACTTATATTTCAGGTGCGCTGAAAATACTTCAGAAATGTGACAGTTTTATTTCAGGCAAGAATATCAGGGGAAGCGTTGACAGAATCAACGGCAGGATTACCACTCTGGCGAGTAGTCAGGGGGCGAGGGAGGGTTCGCAGCAGTGGCCGGGGCTGGCGCCAGCCAGTGTGCGGATTACTCGAGGAATCCGACAACGATGACGCACAGCGCGAGCAGACCGGCCGCTTCGAGCAGCAGGTATTGCAGGCCCACCCGAGGGGGTTCGCCGAGTTCGTTTTTGGCAGCACGTAGGTTCATGGTCTCTAACAACCCATCTGGTTGCGTTTGTATATACATAATGTAGACGTATCAAGCTGTGTTTTCAATAGAGATACATGTGATAAAGTACGGTTTTTTCAAGAAAAAGACGCCCTACGCCATGGCCAAGACGAAGGTGCTCAATATTCGCATCGACCCGGAGCTGAAGAAAAAGGCCAAGAAACTGGCCGAAGCTGATGGGCGTTCCCTCTCCAACTGGGTGACCAAACTGATCAGTTCGACGGTAAAGGAAGCCGAAAAGGCGAAGTCCGCCGCCAAGACGGAAGAGGAAGAAGATTAGGCCACCTGCCCTGCCTGGCGCCTCGCCGTTACCGGCCGCCACCCAGGGCCGGTAGTCAGAGGTAGCGCTGCCTGATCTCGCTCAGGCTCAGGTGCCGGACGTCCGAGCCCTTTACCTGGAACACCACCTCTTCACACAGGTTCACGGCGTGGTCGCCGATGCGCTCCAGTGCCCGGGCGCACCAGTTCACCCGCAACAGGGATTTCACCGACGCCGGGTGCTCCATCATGTGTGAAATCAGCAGGCGGGTGACCGACTCGAATTCCTGGTCGATTTCCGGATCCTGGGCGGCGGTCTCGATGGCCGCGCGAACGTCCATCCGGGCGAAGGCGTCCAGCGCCCCGCGCAACTGGGCGATGGCCTGCTTGCCGAGGTGTTTCGGGTCGCCGCGGAAGCTGGCGGCGTCACGCCGTTCGGAGAGCAGCAGCGCGTGGCGGGCGATCTTTTCCGCCTCGTCGCCGATGCGCTCGAGATCCGCGGTCATGCGGATAACCGATACCACCACCCGCAGGTCGCTGGCGGCTGGCTGCCGCAGGGCGAGGATGTCGGTACAGCGGGCGCTGATCTCGACCTCCATCTCGTTGACACGGTAGTCCGACTCGGCCACTTCCCGTGCCAGCTCGACATTGTCCTTCACCAGCGCCTTCAGCGCCTTGCGGCACTGCTCTTCCACCAACCCGCCCATCTCCAGCAGGCGGCTGCGGACCCCCTCGAGTTCCGCGTCGTAGCGCTGCGAGGTGTGCTGGTCGAGGTTCAGAGAATCCGGCACGCTGCGCCCTCCCCCATCAGCCGAAGCGGCCGGTGATGTAGTTTTCGGTAAGTTCGTGCTGCGGGTTGGTGAAGATCTGCTTGGTCTGCCCCACCTCGATCAGCTTGCCGAGGTGGAAATAGGCGGTGCGCTGGGACACGCGAGCCGCCTGCTGCATGGAGTGGGTGACGATGGCGATGGTGAAGCGCTCCTTCAACTCGTCGATCAGCTCCTCGATGCGCGCGGTGGCGATGGGGTCCAGCGCCGAACAGGGCTCGTCCATCAGGATCACCTCGGGGCTGACCGCGATGGCCCGGGCGATGCACAGGCGCTGCTGCTGGCCGCCGGAAAGGCCGGTGCCTGGCTTGTCCAGCACGTCCTTGACCTCGTCCCAGAGGCTGGCGCGGCGCAGGCTGCTCTCGACGATCTCGTCCATTTCCACCTTGCCGTGGGCCAGGCCGTGAATGCGCGGGCCGTAGGCGACGTTCTCGTAGATGCTCTTGGGGAAGGGATTGGGCTTCTGGAACACCATGCCGACACGGGCGCGCAGCAGCACTGTATCCTGTCGCGAGTGGTAGATGTCCTCGCCGTCGAGCATGATATTGCCCTGCACCCGGCAGATCGGGATGATGTCGTTCATCCGGTTGAGGCAGCGCAGGAAGGTGGACTTGCCGCAGCCGGAGGGGCCGATCATGGCGATCACCTCGTTCTCGCCGATATCCAGCGAGACATCCATGATCGCGTGCTTTTCGCCGTAGAAGACGTTCACACCGCGCGCCGACATTTTCGGGTTGGTGACCATCGGGTTACCGGTGGTCTTGTAGGCGGAGACATCGGCGTGGTTACGAATATCCAGCCCTTTTGCCTCTCTCGGCACGCCTGCGCTCGCGGCTGTGGTGACCTGGTTCATGTTGTCGGATTCCTGCATTTCGCAACCTGTGTCGTTACTTCAGTTCAAACCGCTTGCGCAGATAAATGGCCAGTGCGTTCATCAGGATCAGGAATCCCATCAGCACCATGATGGCGGCAGACGTCTTCTCCGTAAAGCCCCGTTCCGGGCTGTCCGCCCAGAGATAGACCTGCACCGGCAGCACCGTGGCCGGGTCGGTAACCCCGGCCGGCACGTCCATGATGAACGCTACCATGCCGATCATCAGCAGCGGCGCGGTTTCGCCCAGGGCCTGGGCCATGCCGATGATGGATCCGGTGAGGATGCCCGGCATGGCCACGGGAAGCACGTGGTGGAACACCGCCTGCAGCTTGGACGCGCCGACGCCGAGGGCCGCCTCGCGAATCGAGGGCGACACCGACTGGATCGCCGCCCGCGAGGTGATGATGATGGTCGGCAGGGTCATCAGCGCCAGCACGATACCGCCGACCAGCGGCGCCGAGCGCGGCAGCTCGAAGAAATTGATGAACACCGCAAGGCCCAGCAGGCCGAAGACGATCGAGGGCACGGCGGCGAGGTTGTTGATGTTGATCTCGATGAGGTCGGTGAGCCGGTTGGTCGGCGCGAACTCCTCCAGGTAGACCGCGGCGCAGACCCCGATGGGGAACGCCAGCAGGAAGGTCACCACCAGGGTGAGGAAGGAGCCGTACAGCGCGACGCGAATCCCCGCCAGTTCGGGCTCGCGGGAATCGCCGGCGCTGAAGAACTGGGTATTGAAAGCCGTCTTCACGCGGCCTTCCGCGGCCAGCTTGTCCAGCCAGTCCATCTCCATGTTCTTGATGCGCCGCTCGGCCTCGGGGGTATCCCGGGAGACCTGGCCCTTGAGGTAGCTGGCCGCCTCCGAGTGCGCCAGCAGCCAGATCTCCTGGTGGTGGCCCACCAGCGACGGTTCCGCCACCACCTTGTCGTGCAGCGCGTACTCGGCGCCGACGCTGACCAGCCGGTAGAGCTCGCGCTTGTCCTTGCGGCTTTTGACGTCCGGGAACATGTCGCGCAGCGAGGACTTGATGGCGCCGCCGTAGTTGGCGCTGTCCAGGTCATCGGCGCTGGGATTGTCGCCCACGCCCAGCGTGTCGGCGCTCAGGTCCACGTTGATCCGCAGGTATTCCTGGGTAAACGCCGGCATGCCCTTGCTGACGATGTCGAACATCAGGATGAACAGGAACACGAAGCCGAGGCCCACGGCGATCCGCCCCATCCACTGGAAGCGCATCTCCCGGGCGTAGCGCTTTTTCAGCGACGCCTCGATCAGCGCGGTGTTCTTGTAGGTCTCGTTACTCATATTGCTCCCGGTAGCGGCGCACGACGTACAGGGCCACCACGTTCAGCAACAGGGTGACAAAGAACAGCACCAGGCCCAGGGCGAAGGCCGCCAGGGTCTTGGGACTGTCGAATTCCTGGTCGCCCACCAGCAGGGTGACGATCTGCACGGTGATCGTGGTCACCGCCTCCAGCGGGTTGATGGTGAGCTTGGCCGACAGGCCGGCGGCCATCACCACGATCATGGTTTCGCCGATGGCGCGCGATACCGCCAGCAGGATGCCGCCGACGATACCGGGCAGCGCCGCGGGGATCAGCACCTTGCGTATGGTCTCGTTCATGGTTGCGCCGAGGCCCAGCGAGGCCTCGCGCATGCTGTCCGGCACGGCGTTGATGATGTCGTCGGACAGGGACATGACGAACGGGATGATCATGATGCCCATGACGGCGCCGGCCGCCAGCGCGCTCTCCGAGGCCACGGTCAGGCCGAAACTCTCGCCCACGGAGCGGATGAACGGCGCCACGGTCAGCGCCGCGAAAAAACCGTAAACCACTGTCGGGACCCCGGCCAGGATCTCCAGGATCGGCTTGGCGAAGGCGCGGAACCGCTTGCTGGCGTACTCCGACAGGTAAATCGCGGACATCAGCCCCACCGGCACTGCGATCAGCATGGCCACCGTGGAGATCAGCAGCGTACCCACCAGCAGCGGGATGAAGCCGAAGGAGCCGGAGGCGCCGACCTGGTCTGCGCGGATGGCCATCTGCGGGCTCCAGTGCAGGCCGAAAAGGAAGTCGGTGAACGGGATCTTGTGGAAGAAGCGCACCGCCTCGAACAGCACCGACATCACGATCCCCAGGGTGGTCAGTACGGCGATGAAGGAACAGCCGAACAGCAGCCAGGTCCAGATGCTCTCCACCTGGTTGCGCGCGCGCAGCTCGGGCTTGACCCGCAGCAGCACGATAATGCCCCCGGCCAGGGAGACCAGTGTCACCAGTACCAGCTTCATCCAGGCGCTGGAGGCTTTCAGCGCGTGGTAGTGCTGGGCGGCCTTGAGCTGTGCGTCGCTGAGCGTGGAGGCGTCCATGCCGCCGGCGGCGTAGGCGATGACCTGGTTGTAGTACAGGCCGAGGCGGCTGCCGCTGAGCGCCTGCACATCCGCGGGGAGTTCGGCGATGATCCGGCTCTCGATGAACTTGCCCTCGAAGCCCAGCCACAGGCCCAGCACCAGCAGCGCCGGCAAGCCTGCCCACATGGCGGCGAGGTAGCCGTAGTGATGGGGCAATGAGTGCAGGCTTTGGACACCGCCCGCGGCGCTGGCCACCTGGCGGGAGCGGTGGCGACCCACCGCGAAGCTCACACAACAGAGCGAGAACAGGACCAGGAGAACAGTCGATGTCTGCATGTCTGACTCATCAAAAAAAAGGTGCGCCGCTTGCGCGGCGCACGGTTTACAGCGTGTCTGGTGTCAACCCGTGGTGCGGGTTACATCGACATCGGTTTCATCTTTTCTACCGCTTCCTGCACCGCGGCGAGCGCATCGTCGTCCAGCGGGATCAGGCCGCGTTCCGGCAGGTAGCCATCCTCGCCCATCGCGCGGTCGGATACAAACTCTTCCGCGTATTCCTTGATGCCGGGGATACGACCGACATGCGCCGCCTTGATGTAGAAGTACAGGGGACGCGATACCGGGTAGTCACCGGAGGAGATGGTGTCGAAGTCCGGCACCACGCCTTCGATTTTCGAGCCCTGTACCATGTCGGCGTTCTCCTCGAGGAAACTGTAGCCGAAAATCCCCAGCGCGCTGGGATTGGCTTCCAGCTTCTGAACGATCAGGTTGTCGTTCTCGCCCGCCTCGATGTAGGCGCCATCCTCGCGCAGGGAGTAGGCGATGGTCTTGAAGATGTCCTCGCCTGAGGGCGCCTTGCCCTTCTTCTGTTCCATGGATGCGTACAGGTTGTCGGGCAGGCCCAGGCTGGCGATCGCGGCCTTGATCGCGTCCGCTTCACCAGCGCCGAGTTCGGCCAGGTGCTTCAGCTCCGGAATCTGCTCTGCGCCACCGCCCATGACCAGTTCGGCAAAGGCGTCGCGGGTGCCGGAAGTGGGCGGCGGGCCGAGTACTTCGATGCGGTTGCTGGGCAGGATCGGGTCGATATCGTGCCAGTTCTTGTACGGGTTGGGTATCAGTTTGCCGTCGGGGCCGGGCACGTCCTTGGCCAGCGCCAGGTACAGGTCCTTCAGCGACATCTGGTACTGCGGCGCCTTGCGGGAGTTGGCGATGGCGATGCCGTCGTAGCCGATCAGGACTTCAACGACGTCCTTGACGCCGTTCTTCTGGCAGTCGTCGAACTCGCTCTTCTTGATGCGGCGCGAGGCGTTGGTGATGTCCGGGGAATTGGTGCCAACGCCCTTGCAGAACAGCTTGAGGCCGCCGCCGGAGCCGGTGGACTCGATTTTCGGCGTCTTGAAGCCGCTGGAACGGCCGAAACGCTCCGCCACTACCGTGGCGAATGGATACACGGTGGAGGAGCCGACGATGCTGATGATGTCGCGCCCCTGGGCCTGGGCGGCGGTGGGCATGAGAACCGGCATTACAGCTGCCGCGGCGATCAGTGCGAATGCACTTCTGATTCGTCTAGTCACGCTGGTATCACTCCTCTTCTATTGGTGTGCTGTTGCATGTGCGTACTTGCGGTCTTCGGGCCGGAGATTCCCGGCGCTTGACGCGGGCCAGTCTAGGGACCGATTGTTACCGCAATATTACAGTCACAACATATTGATTTTATTGATATATATCCAGAAATGGCCGCGCGGCCGGCGATTTCGTTACTGCTCGTGTACTTTATCGAGGAACTCCTCGATGGTCTTCTGGTGGCGCACATCCCGCCCGCGCACCAGGTAGACCACGTGCTCGGCGATATTGGCGGCGTGGTCGCCGATACGCTCCAGGCTTCGCAGCGCCCACATCTCGTTGAGGATCGGGCCGATGTCGCGCGGGTCCTCCATCATGAAGGTGACCAGCGAGCGCATGGCGCTACCGTACTCCTTGTCGACGTCGTTGTCCTCGCGCACCACGTCCACCGCTTGTTCCAGGTCCAGGCGGGCGAAGGCGTCCAGCGATTTGCGCAGCATGGAGGCGACGTGGGTGCCGATGTGGCGCACCTCGATGTAGTTGGTGGGCGAGACGTTGTCCTCGGCCAGTTTCACCGCCTGGCGGGCAATCTTGGCCGCCTCGTCGCCGATGCGCTCGATATCCGTGTTGACCTTGATCACCGTGAGCACCAGCCGCAGGTCGCTGGCGGCGGGCTGGCGCCGCGCGAGGATGGTGGAGCACTCGTCGTCGATGCGCATTTCCATCTGGTTGACTTCGTGGTCGCGGTTGATGATCTCCTCGGCCGCGGCGGTGTCGCGCGCCATCAGGGCGTCGACGGCAGCGGTGAGCTGGCGCTCCACCTTGCCGCCCATTTCCAGCAGGTGATTCTTGATCTCTTCCAGTTCGGCGTTGAACTTCTCCGAGATGTGCTGCTTGTAGTCATCCTGCTTTAACATTGTCCTGTCCTCCTGTATCCCGGACGCTGCCCGGAAGTACCACGGTAAACGTACTGCCCTGCCCCGGCTTGCTTTCTATTTTCAGGTGTCCGCCATGCGCGGCGGCGACGTGCTTGACGATCGCCAGCCCCAGCCCGGTGCCGCCGGTGGCCGACGAGCGGCTGTCGTCGACCCGGTAGAAGCGCTCCGTCAGCCTGGGGATGTGCACCGGGTCGATACCCATGCCCTGGTCCTTCACCGCGAGGTGGTAATCCTCTCCCGCTTTGCGCCAGGACGCAATCACCGGCCTGCCCTGCCGCCCGTATTTATACGCATTAATCACGAGATTGGACACGGCGCTGTAGAGTTCCCGGTAATCGCCCTGGATGCGGTCGCTGCATTCGATTTCCAACTGTAGCGGATTATCCGGGTGCAGGTTGCCGACCTCGTCCTGCAACTCGTAGAGCAGCGTGGACATGTCCACCTGCTCCTGTTTGCCGTCGCGCTCGGTAGTCTCGATACGCGTCAGCCAGAGCAGGTCCTTGATCAGGTTCTCCATGCGCTCGGCCTGCCCCGCCATCTGCTCCAGCGCGCGGCGGTAGTTCGGCGGCAACTTGTCCGGGTCGCCCAGCATGGTGCCGAGGTAGCCGGTGATCACCGTCAGCGGCGTACGCAACTCGTGGGAGACATTGCCGACGAAGTCCCGCCGCATACGCTCGGTGTGCACCCGGTCGGTGACATCGCGCACGAACAACAGGGTGTCGCCCTCGGCAAAGCGCGTGGCCACCAGCATCAGGTGCGCCTTCAGCGGACCGCCGCTCTCGATGGTCAGCGGCGTGCTGTAATCGCCGGAATTGATGAACTGGTGGAACTCCGGCACCCGCACGAGATTGGTAATGGCCTGGCCGATATCGTCCGGGTAGCGCAGGCCCAGCAGCGGGCGCGCGGCATCGTTGCACCAGCGGATGGAGCCGCCATCCTCGAGAATCACCACGCCGTCGCGCATCGCGGCAAAGGACTGCAGCAGGTAGTCGACAGTGGAGCGCAGCTCGCTTACCGTGGCCGCGGAACGCCGCTCCTGGCGGTAGATGTGCCCGACCAGATCGGCCCAGATACCGTGCACGTTCGGCGGCGGCTGCGAGGAGTCCCGCAGCCAGTGCTCCACGTACCACATCTGTTGCAACCAGTAGACCAGCAGCGCCAGAGCCGCCAGCGCGCCGCCGGTGATCGCGCTGCCGAAAAATGCGCCGAGCACCGCTCCGCCTATGAAGAACAACCCGAAGCGGACAACCGCGGAAAACCATTTCATGCTGTGGCGTGCGCCGGCTTCCTCAGAGTCCGCGGGCGGAGAATCGGTAGCCGGTACCGCGAACGGTCTGGATAAGGCCGCTGTAGTCGGCCTCGTCGGCCTGCAGGGCCTTGCGCAGGCGCCGGATGTGAACATCCACGGTGCGCTCCTCGACATAGACATTGGCCCCCCAGACATGGTCGAGCAACTGCCCGCGGGTGTAGGCGCGCTCGGGGTGGGACATGAAGAACTGCAGCAGGTTGAACTCTGTCGGGCCCATGTCCACCGGCCGGTCGGCGATGAAGATACGCCGGCTCTCGCCGTCCAGGACCAGGCCGTTGACCTCCAGCCTGCCCTGCTCCTGGCCGGGCGTGGCCCGGCGCAGCAGCGCGCGGATACGGGCGATCAGCTCCCGCGGCGCGAAGGGCTTGGTGATGTAATCGTCGGCACCGACATCGAGGCCCTGGATCACGTTGTCCTCCGCGGTCTTGGCGGTCAGCATGATCACCGGGATCTCCTGGGTACTCTCCTCGCGCTTGAGGCGGCGCAGCAGCTCGATGCCGCTGCCGCCGGGGAGCATCCAGTCCAGCAGGATGATGTCCGGGCGCTGGTCCACGATGCGGGTGTAGGCGTCCTGGATGTTGTCCGCCTCCTCTACCCGGTAATCTGCGATTTCAAGGGCCATCCGCAACATGTCGCGGATGGCGAATTCGTCATCAACTATCAGTACGGTACGTTCTGGCATGCCTGCATGTTTTCCTCATGAATGGGGCAGCAGGTATTACATGATGAAATTATGACCATAACGTTACAAGCGCGCATCAACGCAGGCTGTTGTTGATATTCTTCAACATCTGGTTGCCCGGGCAGAGGTCTTCCTCGGTCAGCTTGTTCAGCGGCCGCCGCGAAGTACCCAGTGCTTCGTGCAGGTCGCGCGAGTCCTTGTCCATGTAGATGAGCCCGGTGAGGATGTCGCCGGCGCTGCGGTGGCGTTCCATGGTGATCAGCGCCGAGCTGCGATCGAAGGGATCGAGCTCCTCGGACAGCTTGTACAGGTGAATCGACGAGCCGTCGTGCAGGGTCACCTCGTGGCTGTAGCCGGGTTTGTAATCGGTGGTGATTTCCTTGTGCATGGGCACGAAATCGACGGTACCGGTTGCCTCGGCGTGCTCGCGCACGAACTCGTAGCTCTTGGTGGAGCCCGGGTTGTTGTTGAAGGTCACGCAGGGGGAGACCACGTCGATCAGGGCGAAGCCGCGGTGCGACATGGCGGCCTTGATCAGTGGAACCAGCTGGGTCTTGTCGCCGGAGAAGCTGCGCGCGACGAAAGTGGCGCCGAACTGCAGGGCGGCGGCGCACAGGTCCATGGCGCCGAACGGGTTGGGATCGCCCTTCTTGCTCACCGAGCCCTCGTCCGCGGTGGCCGAGTCCTGGCCCTTGGTCAGGCCGTAGCAGCCGTTGTTCATGACGATGTAGACCATGTTCAGGTTGCGCCGGGCGACGTGGGCGAACTGGCCCATGCCGATGGACGCGGTGTCGCCGTCGCCGGAAACACCGAGGTACATCAGGTCGCGATTGGCCATCGCCGCGCCGGTCACCACCGAGGGCATGCGCCCGTGCACGGAGTTGAAGCCGTGGGATTTGCCGAGGAAGTACGTCGGCGTCTTCGAGGAGCAGCCGATGCCGGAGAGCTTGGCGATCTTGTGCGGTTCGATGGACAGCTCATGGCAGGCCTTGACGATGGCGCCGGAGATGGAATCGTGGCCGCAGCCCGCGCACAGGGTGGAGATCGCCCCCTCGTAATCGGCCTTGGTGTAGCCGAGTTCGTTGCGCGGCAGTTCGGGGTGGCGGAATTTCGGTAACTGGTAACTCATCTTTTACTCTCCGCGGCCGGTGCCGGTGCGGGCCACTTCCTGCGGCTCCTGCTCCAGTTCCGGCAGCTGCTGGCGAATCTGTTTGCGGATGTTGCGTGCGCTGATCGGGGTGCCGTCGAAGCACAGGACCGACTTGAGTTTGTCGGGGCCGAGCTCGAACTCGGTCATCAGCAGCGTGCGCAGCTGGGCGTCGCGGTTCTGCTCGATGACGAACACGCGGTCATGGCTGTGCAGGAAGTCCTTCACCTCGTCGTTGAAGGGGAAGGCGCGCACGCGCATGGCGTCGAGGTGGATGCCCTCGTCCGCCAGGTAATCCAGCGCTTCCAGCGAGGATTGCTCGCTGGTGCCGAAGTACAGCACCGCGATATCGGTTTCCTTGCGCGCAGGCAGGATTTCCGGGCCGGGTACGTGCTCTTTCATGCTGTCCCACTTGCGAATCAGGCGCAGCATGTTGCGCTCGTAGGCCTCGCCCTTCTCCGTGTACACGGCGAACTCGTCGCGCGAGGTGCCGCGGGTGAAGAACGCGCCCTTGCTCGGGTGGGTGCCCGGCAGGGTGCGGTAGCAGATGCCGTCGCCGTCGACGTCGAGGTAGCGGCCGAACTCGATACCCTCGTCCAGCTGCTCGGCGGTGATCACCTTGCCGCGGTCGTACTTGCGCGAGTCGTCCCACTCCAGGGGGGCGGACATGTTGTCGTTCATGCCGAGGTCCAGGTCGGTCATCAGGATGATCGGCGTCTGCAGGCGCTCGGCCAGGTCGAATGACAGCGCGCCGAAATCGAAGCACTCCTTCGGCGTCGACGGGAACAGCAGCACGTGCTTGGTATCGCCATGGGAGGCGTAGGCGCAGGACAGGATATCGCTCTGCTGGGTGCGCGTCGGCATGCCGGTGGAGGGGCCGGTGCGCTGCACGTCGAACAGTACCGTCGGAATCTCGGCGAAGTAAGCCAGGCCGAGGAATTCGCTCATCAGCGAAATGCCCGGGCCGGAGGTCGCGGTGAATGCGCGGGCGCCGTTCCAGCTGGCGCCGATCACCATGCCGATGGCAGCCAGTTCGTCCTCGGCCTGCACGATGGCGTAGTTGCACTGCCCGGTGCCCGGGTCGATACGCATGCGCTTGGCGTATTTCTCGAAGGCGTCGACCACCGAGGTGGACGGGGTGATCGGGTACCAGGCCGCGACGGTCGCGCCGCCGTAGATGGCGCCCAGGCCCAGCGCGGTATTGCCGTCCAGCAGGATCTTGTCGCCCACCGCGTTGGCGGTACGCACTCGGATGCCGATCGGGCACTTGAAGTTGGTGCGGGCGTACTGGTGGCCGAGTTCCAGTGCGTGGATGTTCGGCAGGATCAGCTTTTCCTTGCCCTTGAACTGGTCGGCGACCAGGTCGGTAAGCACCTTGAAGTCCATGTCCAGCAGCGCGGCGAGCGCGCCGACGTAGATCACGTTCTTGAACAGCTGGCGCTGGCGCGGGTCCTTGTACTGCTCGTTACAGATGCGGGTCAGCGGGATACCGATGATATTGACGTCGTCGCGCACCAGTCGCAGGTCCAGCGGCTTGGTGTTGTCGTAGATGAAGTAGCCGCCCGGCTCCACTTCCTGGATATCCTGGGCCATGCTCTGCGGGTTCACCGACAGGGCGATGTCCACACCGCCGCGGCGTCCCAGGTAGCCCTTCTCGCTCACCCGCACCTCGTACCAGGTGGGCAGGCCCTGGATGTTGGAGGGGAAGATGTTCTTCGGGCTGACCGGCAGGCCCATGCGGAACAGCGCCTTGGCGAACAGGTTGTTGGCGCTGGCCGAACCGGTGCCGTTGACGTTGGCGAACTTGATGACGAAGTCGTTGACGGACTCGATGTGTTTCGTGGCTTTCATGGATTACCGCCCCGCCTTGGTCACGTTGTAGAGAAACTTCTGCATATCCCAGGCAGAGGTGGGGCAGCGCTCGGCGCACAGGCCACAATGCAGGCACACGTTTTCGTCTTTCACCATCACCCGCCCGGTGGGCAGGTCGGTGGAGACATACAGGTCCTGGGCGAGGTTGCCGGCGGGCGCCGTCAGCACATGCCGCAGGTCGACCTCCTCCTGGTTGCCGGTAAAGGTGATACAGTCGGTCGGGCAGATATCGACGCAGGCGTCGCACTCGATGCAGCGCGCCTCCTCGAATACGGTCTGCACGTCGCAGTTGAGGCAGCGCTCCGCTTCCTTGTAGCCGGTGGAAGCGTCGAAGCCGAGTTCGACTTCCATCATGCGGTCGGACAGGGTCTTTTCCAGCGGCGCGTGGGGCACGGCGTAGCGCTTGTCGGACTCCACGGCGTTGTCGTAGGACCACTCGTGCACGCCCATCTTCTGGCTCATCAGGTTGGTCATGGGCGCCGGGCGGTGGTCCACCTCGATGCCGCGACAGAACAGGTCGATGCTGATCGCCGCCTGGTGGCCGTGGGCGACGGCGGTGATGACGTTTTCCGGGCCGAAGGCCGCATCGCCGCCGAAGAAGACTTTCGGGTTGCTGGACTGGAAGGTGACCTCGTTGACCACCGGCATGTCCCACTTGTCGAAGGCCACGCCGAGATCGCGCTCGATCCAGGGGAAGGCGTTTTCCTGGCCGATGGCCATCAGCACCACGTCGGCCTCCATGAACACCAGCGGATCACCGGTGGGTACCAGGGAGCGCTTGCCGTTCTCGTCGTACTCGGCTTCGACTTTCTCGAACAGCATGCCCTTGAACTCGCCGTCCTCGACGACGAACTCCTTGGGCACGTGGTTGTTGTGGATCGGGATGCCCTCGTGCATGGCATCCTCTTTTTCCCAGGGCGAGGCCTTCATGTCCTCGAAGGGGCTGCGCACGACGACTCGCACGTCTTCGCCGCCGAGGCGGCGCGAGGTGCGGCAGCAGTCCATCGCGGTGTTGCCGCCACCGAGGACCAGCACTTTCTCGGCGATTTCGGTGGTGTGGCCGAAGGCCACGCTGGCCAGCCAGTCGATGCCCAGGTGTACGTGCTCGCCCGCATCTTCCAGCCCGGGCAGGTTCAGGCCCTTGCCGCGCGGCGCGCCGGTGCCGACGAATACCGCGTCGTAGCCCTTGTCGAGAATCTCGCGCAGGCTGTCCACTTCCACGCCGAAGGTGGCGTTGACGCCGCGATCGAGGATGTAGCCGACCTCCTCGTCCAGCACGCTGGCGGGCAGGCGGAAGGACGGGATCTGGCTGCGCATCATACCGCCGCCGGCGATCTGGTTGTCGTAGATGTCGATGATGTAGCCCAGCGGCGCGAGGTCGCGGGCAACGGTCAGCGAGGCCGGGCCGGCGCCGATCAGGGCGATGCGCTTGCCGTTCTTCTCCGTGGGGATCTGCGGCAGGCGCGCGCTGACATCGTCCTTGTTGTCCGCGGCGACGCGCTTGAGGCGGCAGATCGCTACCGGCTCCTCGTCCCCGCCCACCCGGCCGCGTCGGCAGGCGGGTTCGCAGGGCCGGTCGCAGGTGCGGCCGAGGATGCCCGGGAATACGTTGGATTCCCAGTTGATCATGTACGCGTCGGTGTAGCGCTCGGCGGCGATCAGGCGAATGTATTCCGGCACCGGGGTGTGTGCGGGACAGGCGTATTGGCAGTCCACTACCTTGTGGAAGTACTCGGGATTATTTATATCGGTCGGTTTCACGTTACTGCTCGTCGGAATGCGGATTTTCACTCGGGTCAAACGGCGGGGATTGTGTCACAAACGGCCGGGCAATGCACCCTAAAAGGGGTATGGAATACGTTACTTTTCCAACACTTAAGACGTTCTCGCCAGGAGATCACGAAAAAACCACCATGGATGGCTGTTTTTTAACGGCCAATTTCAGAACCAGCCGAAGAACCAGCCCTTGTCCTTGAGATCCTCCTCGCAACCGGCCAGCTGGACGCTGTAGCTGCCGGCGCGGCGTTCCACCTTGTGGGCGACATCCTGCAGCCAGGATTTCGACTTCCAGCTGCCGCGGCTGAAACCGCCGTGGCCCTCGTGGTAGGCGAGGTAGAGGCCGTAGGTGTTGTTCGGGCTGATGCCGTTGCGCTTGCTGGAGCGGTGGTTGTACCAGCCGATGAAGTCGATGGCATCGCCGAAGTCGTCGCGATCGGCGCCGTAGCTGCCCGCGTCGCGGGTGTATTCCTTCCAGGTGCCCTTCTTCGCCTGGCTGTAGCCGTAGGCGTCGGAGGGGCGGGTCCAGGGAATGAAGCCGAGCAGCTTGCGCCGCGGTGGCTGCGCCTTGGCGTTGAAGCGCGACTCCTGGTACATGATGGCCATCATCACCGGGATCGGGCTGCCCCAGTTGTCGCGGGCGTCGGCGGCATCCTCGTACCAGTCGTCCTTCTCGTGGAAGATATCGCAGAGGTTGTCGGGATTGCGCGGCGGCGAGGTGGTGCAACCGGAGGCCGCGGCGAGTGCCAGCAGAATCAGTATCCAGCGGATCATGGTGTGACTCCATGGCTGCGCAACAGCTCGAGAAATGCCGCCTCGTCGATCACTTCGATACCCAGTTCCTCCGCCTTCCCGAGCTTGGAGCCGGCGCCCGGCCCGGCGACCACGCAGTGGGTTTTCTTCGAGACGCTGCCGGCGACCTTGGCCCCCAGGGACTGCAGTGCGGCCTTGGCCTGGTCCCGGGTCAGCGCTTCCAGCGTGCCGGTCACGACCCAGGTCTGGTCCGCCAGCGGCAGGGCTTCTTTCGGCGCGACCTCGATGTCGTCCCAGTGCACGCCGGCCTCGCGCAGGGCGGCCACCACCGCCATGCTCTGCGGGTCGTCGAAAAACTGGCGCAGGTGGTCCGCCACCACAGGGCCGACATCGGCGACTTCCAGCAGCTTCTCCCCGGAAGCCTCGGACAACCGGTCGAGGTTGCCGAAATGCCGCGCCAGGTTCAGCGCCGTGGCCTCCCCCACCTCGCGAATGCCCAGCGCGAACAGGAATCGCGGCAGCGTGGTGGACTTGCTCGCCTCCAGCGCCTGCAGCAGGTTGTCCGCGGATTTTTCGCCCATGCGGTCCAGGGACACCAGCGTGTCCTTGTCCAGCGCGTAGATCTGCGCCACGTTGTCGATCTTTCCCGCGTCGACCAGCTGTTCGACCAGCTTGTCGCCCAGGCCCTCGATGTCCATGGCCCTGCGCGACGCGAAGTGCTTGATGGCGGCCTTGCGCTGGGCGGCGCAGACAAGTCCGCCGAGGCAGCGCAATACGGCGCCATCCTCCTCGCGCTCCACTGCGGAGCCGCACACGGGGCAGCTGGTGGGAAATGCGATATCGCGGGCATCCGCCGGGCGGCGCTCGCTCACCACGGAGACCACCTGCGGGATGACGTCGCCTGCGCGGCGCACGATGACCGTGTCGCCGATGCGCACGCCCAGGCGCTCGATCTCGTCGGCGTTGTGCAGCGTGGCGTTACTCACCGTGACGCCGCCGACGAAAACCGGTTCCAGGCGCGCGACGGGCGTGATGGCACCGGTGCGCCCGACCTGGAATTCCACGTCCAGCAGTTGGGTCATCTCCTCCTGGGCGGGAAACTTGCGCGCGATGGCCCAGCGCGGCGCGCGCGAGACGAAGCCCAGGCGCTGCTGCAGTTCCAGTGCGTTGACCTTGTAGACGATGCCGTCGATATCGTAGGCCAGCGCGTCGCGCATCTGGGCCATCCGCTGGTAGTAGCGCTCGCAGCCCTCGATACCCCGCACCACTTCCATCTCCGCGTTGATGCGCACGCCCCACTCGCGAAACTGCTGCAGGATCGCCGCCTGCTCCCCCGGCAGTTCGCCGCCCTCCACCAGGCCGTAGCCGTAGCAGCAGAATTCCAGCGCGCGGCTGGCTGTGATCTGCGAGTCGAGCTGGCGCAGGCTGCCGGCCGCCGCGTTGCGCGGGTTGACGAAGGTCTTCCCGCCGGATTGTCGCTGCGCATCGTTGAGCGCCTCGAAGCCGGCCCGCGGCAGGTAGATCTCGCCGCGCACTTCCAGCACCGGCGGGTAGCCCTCGCCGCGCAGGCGCAGCGGGATGGATGCGATGGTGCGCACATTCTGGGTGATGTCTTCACCGGAGCTGCCGTCGCCGCGGGTGGCGCCCCGCTCCAGTACGCCGTCGCGGTATAGAAGGCTCACTGCGATACCGTCCAGCTTGGGCTCGCAGCAGTATTCGATCAGCAGGTCCGGTGTGCCCAGGCGGTCGAGGATGCGCCGCTGGAAATCCTCCAGCTCCTGCGCGCTGAACGCGTTATCCAGCGACAGCATGGGGATTTCATGGGCGACTTCGCCGAATTTCTGCAGCGGCGCGGCGCCGACCCGCTGGGTGGGCGAGTCGGGCGTGACCAGTTCGGGGTGTTGCGCCTCGATGTCCTTGAGGCGGCGCATCGCGCGGTCGTACTCGCTGTCCGGGACGCTGGGCTCGTCCAGCACGTGGTAGCGGTAGTTCCAGTCCTCGAGCTCGGTGCGCAGCTTGTGCACCTCGGCGCGGAGTTTATTGTCCGGCATCGGGGTCGGGCTTCAGCGCGCCCTGGCCAGCAGCCGCCGCTCGAGATCGCGGATCTGCTGGCGCGAGTGTTCCAGCGCCTGCCGGGTGAGCACGCTGCGCGATTCGTCGAGCACGTCGCCGCCGAGGTTGCGCGCCACCGCCTGGGCGGTTTCCAGCATGTAGTCGAAGGCTTTCATCATGTCCTCCGGCCCTGGCAGCGTGACGAAGAACACCAGCCCCGGGGTGGTGAAATCGCCCATGTTGTCGATATCGAACACGCCCGGCTGCATCATGTTGGCGACACTGAACTGGATGGCACCCTTGCCCGCCTCGAACTCGTGGCGGTGGAAGAAGTTCATGTCGCCGAAGCGCAGGTCGCAGGCGAGCAGGATGTGCAGGATGTCCTCGCCGCGGAAGCCGCGCGGGTCGCGGGCGACGACGTTGAGCATGAACACCTCGGATTCGGGCGAGCGCGGCAGCGTGCCGGGGTCGTCCGCCGGGGGCGCGGGGGAGTCGTCCTCCGGCAGCGCGCTTCCCATGGCCGGGGTGAAAACGTCGTCGCGCTCGGCGGACATGCCGGCGAACAGGTCATCGACCGGGTCGTCGTCGAAATCGTCGATGGCGGGCATGCTGCGGCGGGGTCGCGGCTCGGGTGCCGGTTCCCGCTCGGGCTCGGCTGTCGGAGGTGCGTCGAGTTCGGCCGTGCCTGCCTCCGGCTCCGGTTCAGGCTCGAGTTCGGGCTCCGGCTGCACCGCGGGCGCGGCGTCGCGCCGTACCGCGGGTCGTTCTGCCGGCGGCGCGCGCCGCGCCACTGCTGGCTTGGCAGGCGCGGCCGCTTCCGGTGCGGCCGCCTCGCGCATCGCCCGGGCCAGGTCGCCGCGGCGAACCACCCGGGCGCCGCCGTTGGGCAGTTCCTTCAGCCAGGAGATATCGTCCGGCTTGCCTGTCGCGGGCTCCTCGCCCGCCGGCTGCAGCTTCAAGCGCACGCCCGATCGGCGCTCGTTGCGCACCCGGCGCCACGCATCCAGCAATACCGCGGTGATCAGCAGTACCCCGATGATCACCATCCAGTCGCGTATCGTTAAATCTGCCATTGCCAAAACCTGTCAGCTCGCTGCCAGTTCCGCTGCTTCGTCCACATCCACGCTCACCAGGCGGGATACGCCCGGCTCGTGCATGGTGACGCCCATGAGGTGATCCGCCTGTTCCATGGTGATCTTGTTGTGGGTGATGAAGATGAACTGCACTTTCTCGGACATCTCCTTCACCATGCGCGCGTAGCGACCGGTATTGGCATCGTCCAGCGGCGCGTCGACCTCGTCCAGCATACAGAACGGCGCCGGGTTGAGGTGGAAGATGGAGAATACCAGTGCAATCGCGGTGAGTGCCTTTTCACCGCCCGAAAGCAGGTGAATGGTGCTGTTCTTCTTGCCCGGGGGCCGCGCCATGATGGCGATGCCGGTGTCCAGCAGGTCGTCGCCGGTCATTTCCAGCGAGGCGGAGCCGCCGCCGAAGACCCGCGGGAACAGTTCCTGCAGGCCGTTGTTGACCTTGTCGAAAGTCTCCTGGAAGCGGCTGCGGGTTTCCTTGTCGATCTTGCGGATCGCCGCCTGCAGGGTTTCCAGCGCGGTTTCGAGGTCTTCGTTCTGCGCGTCGAGGTAGGTCTTGCGCTCGGACTGCAGGGTGTACTCGTCAATGGCCGCGAGGTTGATCGGGCCCAGCCGGGCGATGCGCGCGGCGATTTTCTCCAGCTGCTGCTGCCACTCGGCTTCGGTGGCTTCCTCGGGCATGGACTCCAGCACCGCCTCGAGATCCTGCTGCGCCTCGTTCAACTGGCGCTGGATGGTCTCGAGCTGCACCTGCAGGGTCTGGCGGGTCAGCCGCTGCTGTTCCAGGTCGCCCCGCACGCTGCCGGCGCGGTGCTCGATACTGGCGCGCTGCTGTTCACACTCGCGCAGCTTGTGCTCTACCTCCGCGACCGCCTGGCGCGCTTCGGCCAGTTCCGCCTCGGACTGCAGGCGCAGTTCCAGCTGGGCTTCGAGTTCCTGCTCCAGCCCTTCCAGCGGGGAGTCGCTCTCCTGCATGCTTTCGCGCAGGCGCTCGCCGCGCTCGCTCAGTTGCGCGACCTGGGCCTGCATGCGGCCGATGGATTCGCGCATCGCGCCGAGCTGGGTCTGCAGCGACTGGTGACGCATCGCCGCCTGGTGGGCCGCGTCCTTGTCGTGGCGGGCCTTCTGCCGGCGGGCGTCGAGGCTGTTGCGGGCCTCGTCGCGGGCGGTGAGCAGTTCCTCGCGCTGGCGCGAGTCCGTTTCCATGCTCTCGATGGCCTCGGCGAGCAGCTGGCGCGCCTCGGCGACGGATTCCTGTTCCTGGCGGAACTGTTCGCGGGCCTCGCGGATGTCCGCGGCGATCCGCTCGCGGCGCACGGCGACCTGCTCGTACTTGGCTTCCAGCGCCGAGCGCCGCGCGGCGAGATCCGCGTGCTGGCGGCTGGCGGACTGCAGTTCGCGCTGGCACTGCTCGCGCTGGGCTTCCAGCTGGCGCAGTTCGTCCTGCGCCTGCTGCAGGGCCTGCGCGAGTGATTCTTCTTCTGCGCCGGCCTGCTCCAGCTGCTGTTCCAGCTCTTCCAGCTGTTGCTGGCGCTCGATCACGCCGCCCTGCGCGCCCGCCTGCCGCGCCACGCGCAGCCAGTTGGGGCCCAGCCAGATACCGTCGCGGGTGATTACCGATTCGTGGGCGGCAAGGCTGCCGCGCAGCGCCATCGCTGCTGCCAGGTCATCTGCCGCTTTGACGCCGCCCAGCAGCGCCGCGGCGCGACCGCCGCTGCGTACCTTGCCTGCCAGTGCGCTGCCGTCGGCCGGGGCATCCGCGCCCGCCTCCACCAGCGCCAGCACGCCCTGCTCCAGCGAGCCGAGCATGTGGCCCAGAGCGCCGAGATCGTCGACGCAGACCGCCTGCAGGTAGTCGCCGAGCACGGTTTCCACCGCCAGCTGCCAGCCTTCGTCCACCTGCAGGTGTTCCAGCAGGCGCGCGCTGTCCGTCAGTTGCTGGGCTTCCAGCCAGGCGCCGAGGCCCTGGGAGGAATCCTCGCGGGCCGCCTGTTGCAGTGCTTCCAGCGAGGCCTGTCGGCCGCGCATCTGCTGGGTGCGCGAGCGCACCTGGTTGAGCTGGTCCGACAGTTCGCCGCTGCGCTCGCGCACCGCGGTGATCGAGCCCGCCAGTTCCTCCGCGCGCAGGCCGTGGGATTCCACCTGCATTTCCGACTCGGCCATCTCCTCGGCGAGCAGCTCCATCTCGCCGTCGTCGCCGGCGGGCGCCAGGGCGGCCTGTTCTTCCTCCAGCTGGCGGGTGCGGCCCTGGATGCGCTGCAACACCTGCTCCAGGTGCTGGATACGCGACTGCTGCACTTCGGCCTGTTGCCGCGGCTGCGCCGCGGACTGGTTGAATTCGTCCCAGCGGTTCTGCCACTGGTGCATGGCCTCCTCGGCCTGCAGCAGTGCCTCGGCGGAGGCCTCCTCCACCTCCTGCAGCATTTCCAGTTCGGGACCGAGGTTCTCCGCCTCCGCTTCCCAGCTGACCAGTTTCTCGCGGTCTTCGGTGAGCTGAGATTCTGCGCTGCGCAGGTCGCCGTCGGTCTGCGACAGGTCTTCCGCCAGCTGCCGGCTGCGCTCGCGCTGGTGGCGGATGGTCTGCTCGATGCGCGCCACCTCGGCGCCCAGTGAATAATAAGTAGCCTGCACCGTGTTGAAGGTATCGGTGCGGTCGGTGTGCTCGACCCGGTGCTGCTCGATGGCGGTATCGACCTGCTGGTGCTCGGCGTGGATCGACTCCAGCTTGACCTCCAGCTCGCCGATGCTGCGTGCGGCGGACTGCACCTGGTCGTTCAGCGCGCGCCACTGCAGCGCCATCAGCTGGGCCTTGTGGGTGCGCTCCTCGTTCTTGTATTCGCGGTATTTCTCGGCGGCCTGGGCCTGGCGCTGCAGGTGCTGCAGCTGGCGCTCGAGTTCGTCGCGCAGGTCGGTGAGGCGCTCGAGGTTCTCCATGGTGCGCCGCATGCGGCTCTCGGTTTCCTTGCGCCGCTCCTTGTACTTGGAGATGCCCGCGGCTTCCTCGATGAACACCCGCAGTTCTTCCGGCTTGGATTCGATCAGGCGGGAGATCATGCCCTGCTCGATGATCGCGTAGCTGCGCGGGCCGAGGCCGGTGCCGAGGAAGATGTCGGTGATGTCGCGGCGGCGGCAGCGGGTGCCGTTGAGGAAGTACTCGGACTGCCCCTCGCGCACCACCTGGCGCTTGACGGAGATTTCCGCGTAGCGCGCGTACTCGCCGCCGACGCTGCCGTCACTGTTGTCGAACACCAGCTCGATGGAGGCCTGGCCGACCGGCTGGCGGTTCACCGAGCCGTTGAAAATGACATCGTCCATGGACTCGCCGCGCAGGTTCTTGGCGGAACTCTCGCCCATGACCCAGCGCACGGCATCGATGACATTGGATTTGCCGCAGCCGTTGGGGCCGACTACCGCACACATGTTGCTGGGCAAGTTCACCGTGGTTGGGTCCACGAATGACTTGAATCCCGCCAGCTTGATAGACTTTAATCTCATCTAACTTTAATCGCCCGCCGTATCTTTTTGTTTTTTATTGGTTTTTTACGATTTCATCCCTAAAAAACCCAAAACCTGAACCACAAGATATAGTGTATCGGCTTTGATCTGATAACACTATGCCTGAACCGCACAAAGCCGGCAAATGGTTTTGCTCAACCCCCCGGATTGGACTCCAGGGTGACGGTGACGGGGTCTGTTGAGGCGCTCGGGGCAAGCGGTCCCGCCCGCCCCAGCCAGCTGGCGTTGGCGGCGCCGGGGCGGCCGTCGGGGGATACCTGCACCTCTACCAGGACCGAGGCGACGCCGGAGAGCTTCTGCCCTGCCATGCTGTTGCCGTCGTCCAGGCGCAGGGTGACCGGCAGGTCGCCGGCGGACAGGCGTTGCACGGCGATGGGCATGCGGGAGCTGCCATCGCCGTTTTTCGCAAGTATGAATACCGTGGCGCGCGGGTCGATATCGGTGCCCTCGGGCAGGGCCACGCTGACCGTGACACCGACGCCGGGGACCGCGGGTGCGGCATCATCCGCGGCAAGCTGCGCACCGGCTTGCGCCTGCCCGGTAGCCGCCGGCTCCCCGAGCCGGTCGCGGGCGCTGTCGATCACGCTGGCGATCATCTTGTAGCTGTCCGAGCCCGGCGTTTCTACCGCGAGCAGGCGCTCCCAGTAGTTGATGGCGGCGCGGTACTGCCCCTGCTCGAAGGACACCATGCCCAGCAGGCCCAGTGCCGTGCGCTGGTGCGGGTCGATGGACAGCGCGCGCTCGGCGCGCAGGCGGGCCGCGTCGGTCAGCGTGCGTCCGGCGGCGAGGTAGCTGGCCTGGGCCGCGTAGGCCAGGGCCGTTGCATCGCCGGGGGCGGCGGCGCTCAGCGCGTCGTAATAACGAGCCGCGGCGGCGTAATCCTGGCTCTGCATGGCGAACTGGCCGAGCATCACCGTGTAGTCGAGGTTGCCGGGGCGCTGCTCCGCCCGCTGCTGGATCGCCGCGATCAGCGTGTGCATCTGCTCCGGCGTGGAGTTTGCGTCGAGGCCCTGGATCTGCTGCGCGATGACCACGTCGGGCGCTGCGCCGGTCTTGTAATAGAGCACCGCGGCGAACACGCCGACCAGCGGCACCAGCAGCCAGGCACGGAAGCGGGTGTGCACTGGCGCCATCCCGGGGGATGCATTTGCGGCTGCAGTATCCTCCAGCAGGCGCAGTTGCGCATCGGCGTCCAGCGCTTCGGCCTCGCCCTCCAGTTCCTGCCGGCGCAGGCGGTACCACTGCAGGTTGGCCTCGGCGGCGTCGTTATCGACCGGCCGGTGGCGACCGGCCAGCGGCAGCACCAGGAATAACGCCGCCAGGCACATCAGCGCCGCGCAGGCCAGGTAGAACACGATCACTCTTTGCGGTCTCCGTCCCCGAGCAATGCCTTCAGGCGCTGCCGCTCCTCGTCACTCAATCCGGTGTCGCGCGCGGCGGCCCCGGGGCGGCGGCGCAGGCTCAGCCAGGCCACCAGCGCCGCCATCACCAGCAGCACGCCGGGCGCGAGCCAGAGCATGGTGGTCATGCCGCCAAAGCGGGGCCGGTAGCGCACGAATTCGCCGTAGCGGTCCACCATGTACTGGCGGATCTCGTCGTCGCTGGCCCCGGCCTCCAGCTGCAGGTAGAGCTGCTTGCGCAGGTCCGCGGCGATCGGCGCGTTGGAGTCGGCGATGGTCTGGTTCTGGCACTTCGGGCAGCGCAACTCCTGGCTCAGGTCCAGGTAGCGCTGTTCCAGTGCCGGGTCGCTGAAGTCGTAGGTCTCGACGACTGCGTAGACGGGTGCGGTGAAGAGAATGCAGCACAGGAGCAGCAGGCGCGGCAGGTTCATTGTCCGCCCTCCCCGCCAAGCTGGTGGTACAGCGGCCCGAGCACATCGTCCCAGACTTTTTCGTCGACCACGCCGACCTGCCGGTAACGCACCACGCCGTCGGCGTCGACCAGGTAGGTCTCCGGCGCGCCGTAAACACCCAGGTCCAGGCCCAGGCTGCCGTCCCGGTCGGCGATGACCGCCTTGTAGGGATTGCCGAGGTCCTGCAGCCACTTGTCGGCGGCCGCGTCGTCGTCCTTGTAATTGATGCCGTATATGAGCACCCCGCGCTGGGAGAGCTGGGTGAGGAAGGGGTGCTCGTAGCGGCAGGTGATGCACCAGGTCGCCCAGACGTTAAACAGCGCCACCTTGCCGGTGACCGCCGCCTTGTCCAGGGTGCGGTCGCTGTCCAGCGCCGGCAGTGTAAATGCGGGAAGCGGCCGGTCGATCAGCGCCGAGGGCAGCTCCTGCGGGTCGAGGTACAGCCCCTTGACCAGGAATACCGCCAGCACCGCGAAGATGATCAGGGGCAGAAACAGCTTAAGCCGCGCCGGCATGCGCCACTCCTTCTTTTGCGCCGACGGCTGCGCGGGCCGCCCGCTGGGCGCGGTAGCGCTTGTCCGCCACCGTGGTGAAGCCGCCCAGCGCCATGAGAATCGCGCCCAGCCACATCCAGCGAACCATGGGCTTGTAGTGCAGGCGGATGGCCCATGCCCCCGAGTCGCCCACCGGTTCGCCCATCGCGACATAGAGGTCGCGGAACAGGCCCGGGTCGATGGCGGCCTCGGTCATCACCGAACCGCCGGCCAGATAACGGCGTTTTTGCGGCCGCAGGTCGGCCACCTGCCTGCCTTCGCGGGTCACCGTGAAGTGCGCCTCGCTGGCGAGGTAGTTGGGGCCGCGGACGTCCTTGAGCTCGACAAAACGGAATTCGTAGCCGGCCAGGGTTTCGCTCTGCCCCGGGCTCATCTTCAAATCGTGCTCGATGGAGAACTGGCTGGTGACGACGATTCCCAGCAGGCTGGCGGCGAAACCCAGGTGGGCCAGCAGCATGCCCCAGTAGCTGGGGGCGAGGCGTCGCAGGCCCCGCCCGACGCGGTCTACCTGCCGCACGCGCTGCACGAGGTCGCGCGCCAGGCCCATGAATAGCCAGGCACTCAGCAGCACCGCCAGCGACACCCAGATATTGAATTCGGCGCCCAGCAGCGGCAGGGTCACGGCGCAGCCGACCGCCACCGCCGCCGGCAGCAACAGTTCCTTTTGCCAGCGCGGGAGGTAGTCGCGCTTCCAGCGCGAGACCGGGCCCAGCCCCATGAACGGCACCAGCAGCGCCATCAGCGGCACGAACACGGCGTTGAAATACGGCGGCCCCACCGAGTACTTGCCCTCCCCCAGCGCGTCCATGATCAGCGGGAACAGGGTGCCGAACAATACAGTGAGGGTGGCGACCAGGAAGACGATGTTGTTTACCAGCAGCAGCGATTCCCGCGATACCCACTCGAACACCACCCGGCTGCTCACCGCCGGTGCGCGCAGGGCGTAGAGTGTCAGTGAACTGCCGATCACCAGTGCCAGGAAGGCGAGAATGAACATGCCGCGGGCCGGGTCCGTCGCAAAGGCGTGCACCGAGGTCAGCACCCCGGAGCGCACCATGAAGGTCCCGAGCAGGCTCAGGGAGAAGGCGAATATCGCCAGCAGCACGGTCCAGCTCTTGAACAGGCCGCGCTTTTCCGTCGCCGCCAGCGAGTGCACCAGCGCGGTGCCCGCCAGCCAGGGCATGAAGGACGCGTTTTCGACCGGGTCCCAGAACCACCAGCCGCCCCAGCCCAGTTCGTAGTAGGCCCACCAGCTGCCGAGCATGATGCCCAGGCTGAGGAAGGCCCAGGCGACATTGGTCCAGGGCCGCGACCAGCGCGCCCAGGCGGCGTCCAGGCGCCCGCCCAGCAGCGCGGCGATGGCGAAGGCGAAGGCCACCGAGAAGCCGACATAGCCGGTGTACAGCAGCGGCGGGTGGATCACCAGGCCCGGGTCCTGCAGCAGCGGGTTGAGGTCGCTGCCGTCGGCGGGAATGCCCGGCAGCAGGCGCGCGAAGGGATTCGAGGTGAACAGGGAAAACGCCAGGAAGCCGACGGCGATGGCGCCCATCACCGCGAGCACGCGGGCCAGGACGATCATCGGCAGCTGGCTGCTGAAGACCGCGACCGCGGCGGTCCAGAGGCTGAGGATCAGTACCCAGAGCAGCAGCGATCCCTCGTGGTTGCCCCACACCGCGCAGAACTTGTAGATCGACGGCAGCAGCGAGTTGCTGTGGTTGGCTACCAGCGCCACGGAAAAATCGTCCTGCAGGAAGGCCGCGGCAAGGCAGGCGAAGCTGATTGCGACAAACACCATCAGGCCGATGGCCAGTCCCGGCGCCAGCGCCATGGCGCCGACGTTGCGCCGCCAGGCGCCCCAGGCGGGCACCAGCATCAGGCACAGCGCCAGTCCCAGCGCGAGGATCAGGGAGAAGTGGCCGACCTCGGGAATCATTGCGCGCCCCCTTCAGGCTGCGGCGGCTGTGCGCCCGAGCGCTTGAGCGCCTCGGCCACTTCCGGCGGCATGTATTTCTCATCGTGCTTGGCCAGCACCTCGGAGGCCTCCAGCACGCCGTCGGGGCGCAGGCGACCGGAGGCGACCGCCCCCTGTCCCTCGCCGAACAGGTCCGGCAGGATACCCGTGTAGACCACCGGCACCGTGGCGGCGTAGTCGGTCAGTTCGAAGCGCACTTCGAGGCTGTCGTCGCTGCGCTGCACGCTGCCGTCCACCACCATGCCGCCGACGCGGATCGGCTGGCCCAGTGGCGCCTTGCCGGCAGCGACTTCCGCCGGCGGGTAGAACAGGTTGATATTGCCGCGCAGGGCGTAGGCGACCAGCCCGATGGCGATGCTGGAAAACAGCACCAGGAACAGTACCAGGTAAAGTCGCTGCTTGCGGAGCGGGTGCATCAGGCTTCACTCCCGGCGCCTGCGGCGCGCTGCCGGCGTGCTTCGCCGCCGAGTTCCCGCAACAACTGGCGGCGTCGCCGTACAGGCGCGACCAGCATCAGGGCGAGTACCACCGCGGTGATGGCGTAGGCGGCCCAGACGAAGGCGCCGTGGCCGTCCATGTGTAGCAGGCTATCGAGGTCGTGGAAATACATCAGGGGCTACCGCCCTCCACCAGTTTGCGCACCCAGCCGGTGCGCCGTTCGCGCTGCAGGATCTCCGCCCGCATCTGCAGCAGCAGCGCGCAGGCAAACAGCGCGTAGAACGCGGCGATCATCAGCAGCAGGGGGTACAGCATACTCGGATCGATGCTGGATTTGCCGGTAAATTTGATCGACGCGCCTTGGTGCAGACTGTACCACCAGTCCACGGATTTGTAGATGATGGGGATATTGACCGTGCCCACCAGGCTGAGCACCGCGCAGGCCTTGCCGGCGGCTTCCTTGTTGTCGTAGGCCTCGTAGAGCGCGATCACGCCGAGGTAGAGGAACAGCAGGATCAGCATGGAGGTGATGCGCGCGTCCCACACCCACCAGGTGCCCCAGGTCGGCTTGCCCCAGATGGAACCGGTGACCAGGGCGATGAAGGTCAGCGCGGCGCCCACGGGCGCGCAGCACTTCATGGCGATATCCGCCATTTTCATCTTCCAGATCAGGCTGATGGCGCCGGCGATGGCCATCACGTAGTAGCCGGCCAGGGCTACTGCGGCGGCGGGCACGTGGATATAGATGATGCGGTAGCTGTCGCCCTGGCGGAAATCCGGCGGCGTGAACAGCACCCCCCAGGTCGCACCCACCACCAGCGCCAGCAGGGTGGCCGGCATCAGGTAGCGCAGGATGCTGCCGGAGATGGAATACAGCCAGGGCGGGGAGCCGAGTTTATGGAAGAAGGTCCACATAGCGCGGGTGATTATACAGGCGGCCGGGGGGCCGACAACTGATTCCTGTCACGATTGGGGGCGGACTCAGGCATCGACGCTGATTCGCAATCCTGCCGCCATCGCCAGCGGCGCCAGCGCGATGGCCAGGCTGAGCATGGCCCCCAGCACCGCCAGGTGCGCGGCGACCGGGACGCCGTCCACCGCCGCGCGCACCGCGGCGCTGCCGAAGATCAGCACCGGCATGTACAACGGCAGTATCAGCAGCGAGATCAGCATGCCGCCCCGCTTGAGCCCCACCGTCAGCGCCGCGCCGATGCCGCCGACCAGGCTCATCACCCCGCTGCCCAGCAGCAGGCTCAAAAACAGCGTGGGCAGCGCCTGTGACGGCAGGTTCAGCATCAGCGCGAACAGCGGGGAGACCAGCGCCAGCAGCGCGCCGGTGAGCAGCCAGTGGGCGCCGATATACGCCAGTACCGAGAAATACAGGGGTTGCGGCGAGAGTAGCAGTTGCTCCAGGCTGCCGTCGTCGTAGTCGCTGCGGAACACCGAGTCGGAGGTCAGCAGGTTGGAAAGCAGCGCGATGATCCACAGGATGCCCGCCGCGAAGCTGGCGAGGTGTTTCGGGTCCGGCCCCAGCCCCAGCGGGAACAGCGCCACCACCATGGCGAAAAACAGCAGGGGGTTCGCGATCTCGATGGGACGGCGCACCGCCAGCACCAGTTGCCGGCGCAGCAGGCGGAAACAGAAGGCCCCGGTGGACGGCGCGCTCACAGCAGCAATCCCCGTCGCAGGCAGAGTTTCTGCACAGCATAGGGACCGCGCAAGGGCTGGTGCGAGGTGAAGACGACCGCGCCACCGGCGGCGACGTGGGCCGCCTTGCGCTCCTCCAGTGCCGCCACGCCGTCGGCGTCGATCGCGGTGAACGGCTCGTCCAGCAACCACAGCGGGCTTTTCGACAGGTACAGCCGCGCCAGGCTCACCCGTCGGTGCTGCCCCGCGGAGAGCGCGTGGCTGGGCACATCCTCGTAACCGTACAGACCTACCCGTTCCAGCGCGGCGTCGATGGCGGCGTCGGTGTATGCGCCCTCCCCCGACACATGCCAGGCGAGATTCTCGCGGGGTGTGAGCATGGCCTTTACCGCCGGCTGGTGGCCGAGGTACAGCAGCGGCGCATGCCGCTCCACGCTGCCCTCGAAACCGTAGCGGGACAGCCCGGCGAGAATCCGCAGCAGGCTGGTCTTGCCGGCCCCGTTGGCGCCCTCTATCTGTACCAGCTGCCCGCCGCAGATAGCGAAATCGAGCCCGGTGAAGAGTTCGCGCCCGCCGCGCGTGAGGGACAGCTGTTGCGCGCGCAGCAGCACGGGGCTGGCCGCGCCGTCAGTCAGAGGTTCACCACGTTGACGAGGGGGATGTGCAGGTCGGTGTCGATCTGCTCCGCCCGCAGGCTGTGGAAGTCGAACAGTTCGCGGTCCGCCAGTTGCGAGGGCGCGATATTGGCGATGCTGCGGAAGATGGTCTCGGTGCGACCGGGGTATTCGCGCTCCCAGTCGGCGAGCATTTTCTTCACCTGTACCCGCTGCAGGTTCTCCTGCGAGCCGCAGAGGTTGCAGGGGATGATCGGGAAGGCCTTGTAGTCGGCGTAGCGCACCAGGTCCTTCTCGCGGCAGTAGGCCAGCGGGCGGATCACCACGTTCTTGCGATCGTCGGACAGCAGCTTGGGCGGCATCGCCTTCAGGGTGCCGCCGAAGAACATGTTGAGAAACAGGGTTTCGACGATATCGTCCCGGTGATGTCCCAGCGCAATCTTTGTCGCGCCGATGTCCTGGGCGAAACCGTACAGTGTGCCCCGGCGCAGTCGCGAGCACAGGCCGCAGGTGGTCTTGCCCTCGGGCACCACGGCCTTGACCACGCTGTAGGTGTCCTTTTCCAGGATGTAGTACGGGATGCCGAGGCCGTCGAGGAATTCGGGCAGCACGTGCTCGGGGAAGCCGGGCTGTTTCTGGTCGAGGTTGACCGCCACCAGCTCGAAGTCGATCGGCGCGCTCTGCTGCAGGTTCATGAGGATGTCCAGCATGGCATAGGAATCCTTGCCGCCGGACAGGCACACCATGACCTTGTCGCCCTCCTCGATCATGTTGTAATCGACGATGGCGTTGCCGGCGTTGCGCCGCAGGCGTTTCTGCAGCTTGTTGAACTCGGTTTTTTCCTTGCGGGACAGCTCACGCACGATTCTGGGGCCGTTAGTGCTTGATTTGGCGGGCATTTTACTTGGCGCAGCCATGTAGAGTCCAGCTTGCCTGTGGGCCTGTGGAAAAATGCCCCCCGCCCGGCACTGCTGCCGGGACGGCCCGGAATCAATCCGGAGTCGCAGGTGCCGGCCGGGCGAGCGACTGACGATCGATATACCGGTCGTCGGTCCGGGTGGCCCATTGCGCCAGGGCCGCCCGCAGCCTCGCCACGACCGGGGCGTATTCCGCCCGGCCGGCCAGGTTTTCAAGTTCCCAGGGATCGTTGTCGCGGTCATAGAGTTCCAGGGGCGGCGGCTTCCCACTCAGTTTTTGCGGAAACACCTGGCGCAGCAACTCATAGGCCTGCGGGTATTCGTTGCGGCGGCGGATCGTCTCGGCATAGGTGCGGTTGCGCGGCGACGGCCGCCATTGCCAGCGCCAGAGGTCCGCGTTCATGTCCCGGGGCTTGTCCACGCCCTCGCGGTATACAAGGCGGTAGCGCCCGTCGTAGATCGACCGCTCCTGCATGCCGTCATCCCGCTTCTGGGCGCCGTGACTGATCTCGCCCACGGCATGCTTCCGGGCAGAATGTGCAGTTTCGCCGCGCAGCAGTGGGGAAATTGAAACACCCTGCTGCAGCGAGGGGCGAGGCAGCCCGAGCAGGTCCAGGAGCGTCGGCATGAGGTCGACCTCGCTTACCAGCTCGTCACTGGTGCGCCCGGCGGGTATGCCCGGGCCCGCCACGGCCAGCGGTACGTGCAGGCCGAAATCGGTCACGGCCATCTTGCCCCGCTGGAATGCCGGGCCGTGGTCACCCATGAATACGACAATCGTGCGGCCCGCCTGGCCCGAGGCGTCCAGCGCTGCCAGGGCCTGGCCGACCAGCCCGTCGGCGAGTTGAACGGCATCGAGGTACTCGGCCCAGTCCTTGCGGACCACGGGGGTGTCCGGCAGGTGATGGGGAGGATCGACGGCGGCCGGGTCCACGCCGATCCCGACCTCGTCGCTGTTGCGATAGGGCCGGTGGGCCCAGCGGGTGTTATACATCAGGAACCACGGCTTGCCGGCCCGGGTGGCATTGCGAATGAACTGCGCTGCCGCGGGGCCGCTCGCCCGCGGGATGAATTCATCGTAGGGAAATTTGTCATTGGGCTGCACGTGGAGCTTGAACGTCACGCCCGTGTAGTACCCCGCCCGATGCAGCAACTCGATCAGTGTGGGATAGCGGTCGTCGATGCGCATCCGCTGCACAATGGAGTCGTCATTCTGCGCCGCGGTGACTTTCGAGGCCGGCCAGAAATAATTGCGCGTGTTGTGCCGCAGGCCGTTGGTGTGCGGGTACAGGCCCGTGTACAGCGCCCCCTTCGATGCGGAGCAGACCGGATACGCCACGTAGGCCTGCCGGAACAGCACCCCTTCGCGGGCAATGCGATCCATATTCGGCGTTTCCAGCCCCGGCGTGCCCAGGGCACTCATCTGGGCGCCCTGGTCCTCGGTGAGGATGAAAAGGACATTCGGATGGCTGTCCGGCTCTGCTGTACAAGCAGCGAGCTGGACTGACAGCAGCGCGCAAGCGGCAAGGACAAGTCGGATCATCGGCGGTTTCATTCAGCGGGGTGCGCGGCCAGGGCAAAAGCCTGAGGCACTTTATACCAGAGGCGGCTCCGCGCATACCGTCGAGCCGGGGGGAGCGCCGGCTTGTAATTTCCGGGCAATGCCCCGACAATACCGGCCCCGAAATATACCCCACTCGAAATACCTGCGAGGAATCTGATGAAAGCACCCGTACGCGTGACCGTCACCGGCGCGGCAGGCCAGATTGGCTACGCCCTGCTCTTCCGCATCGCTTCCGGCGCCATGCTCGGCGACGACCAGCCCGTGATCCTGCAACTGCTGGATATCACTCCCGCCATGGACGCCCTCAACGGCGTCAAAATGGAACTGGAAGACTGCGCATTCCCGCTGCTGGCCGGTATCGTCTGCACCGACGACCCGGCAGTCGGTTTCAAGGACACCGACTACGCCCTGCTGGTCGGCGCCCGCCCGCGCGGCCCCGGCATGGAGCGCAAGGACCTGCTGGAAGCCAACGCCGCGATCTTCTCGGTACAGGGCAAGGCGATCAACGACAACGCCAGCAAGAACATCAAGGTGCTGGTCGTGGGCAACCCCGCCAACACCAACGCACTGATCGCCCAGCGCAACGCGCCGGATATCGATCCGCGCAATTTCACCGCGATGACCCGCCTGGACCACAACCGCGCCAAGACGCAGATCGCCCTCAAAACCGGCAAGACCGTCAACGACGTGACCAATATGACCATCTGGGGCAACCACTCCGCCACCCAGTACCCCGACCTGTTCAACGCGAAAGTCAGCGGCCAGAAGGCTGTCGAACTGGTTGACCAGGAATGGTACGAGGGTGAGTTCATCCCCGTGGTACAGCAGCGCGGCGCCGCCATCATCAAGGCGCGCGGAGCCTCTTCCGCCGCTTCCGCGGCCAACGCCGCCATCGACCACATGCGCTCCTGGGCGCTGGGCACCGAGGGCGACGACTGGGTCTCCATGGGCGTCTACTCCGACGGCTCCTACGGCATCACCGAGGGCCTGATCTACTCCTTCCCCTGCCGCTGCAAGGGCGGTGACTGGGAGATCGTCCAGGGCGCCGAGGTCGGCGAGTTCAGCCAGGCCAAGATGAAGGCCACCGAGCAGGAACTCACCGAGGAGCGCGACGCGGTCCAGCACCTGCTGCCGTAATACTCCCCGCTCGCTCGAAAAGCGCTGCCCCTCGGGGTGGCGCTTTTTTTGTGTCCCGTAGGAGCGCGCTCCGCGCGCGATCACCCGCTCGTTTACCATGGGCGCCGTTTTGGAGCCGGTAAGCCGGTAAGCCGGTGGCTGGGCCGCTATGTGCCTCGCTTGTTCAAAAGCGTTTTTATTCACCGCGAGGCACATAGCGGCCCAGCCACCTCTCTCTGCGCGCTGTTGCCGGCTGTCCCTTTCCGCGAGGTTTCGGCAGTCACCCGGTCCCGTGCGCTGTCGCTTGCCGCTCCGCCCCCCAAACTGCTGCCCGCCACGCCGTCCCACGTACTGCGGTAGCGACTCCCACAATCCGGCACCATCCCAGGCGTTCGCGGGTGAAGCCCCCTCGCGGCGAATCAAAACGCTCTTGAGCAAGCGAGGGGGCTTCACCCGCGGACGCCGCCTACAGAGCGCCCAACCAGGCGACGCACCGACGGCAAAGGCCGCGAACAGTATCCCCAATCCGTGCATGGACTTGCCCGGCCAATGCTGCTCTAATGCGGCGTCATGAGCGAAGCGGTAAACCAGAAGAACTACCACCACGGCAACCTGCGTGCCGAGCTGCTGGATACGGCGATTGCCCAGCTGGGTGAATGCGGTGTCGAGGACCTCAGCCTGCGGGCGCTGGCCCGTGCCGTCGGGGTTTCGCAGACGGCGCCGTACCGGCACTTTGCCGACAAGGGTGAACTGCTGGCGGCGATCGCCACCCGCGGCTACCACGAGCTGTACACGGCGCTGACCGATGCCCGCCGCGCCGCCGGCGATTGCCCGAAGGACCAGCTGGGCGCACTCTCCCATGCCTACGTCGATTACGCCGCCACCAATCCGCAGATGTTCAAGCTGATGTTCGGCCCTGCGGTACAGCCCGCGGCGCGTTATCCGGAGCTGCGCGATGCCAGCCGCCAGACCCTGCGGCTGGTGCAGGAGGTATTGCAACGCGGTATCGAACAGGGCCTCTACCGGGAGGTCGACAACCCGACCTACCTCGCCAACGCCGCCTGGTCCGGCATCCACGGGCTGGCGACGCTGCGGGTGGACGCGCCCGAGCTGTTCGAGCGGCACATCGACCTGCGCCGCCAGGTGGAACTCGGCGTGCGTACTTTCATCGCCGGGATCAGCGAACCGGCGGCGTAGCACTCTCCGCCGGGAACCAGCCCTTCGTCCGGTTGGCGAACGCCACCAGCGACAGCATCACCGGCACCTCCACCAGCACGCCCACCACCGTCGCCAGCGCCGCACCGGACTGCAGCCCGAACAGCGAGATGGCGACGGCCACCGCCAGTTCGAAGAAATTCGAGGTGCCGATCAGGCAGGCCGGCGCGGCTATCTCAAAGGGCAGGCGCAGCCAGCGGGCGGCGCCGTAGGCCAGCGCGAAGATGCCGTAGGTCTGCAGCAACAGTGGAATCGCTATCAGCGCAATGGCCAGGGGTTGTGCCAGGATGCGGTCGGCCTGCAGCGCGAACAGCAGTACCACCGTGCACAGCAGGCCGAGCACGGAAAACGGCTTCATCCGCGCCAGGAAGCGCTGCATGCGCGCGCGGTCGGCCATGCCCTCGAAGTGGCGCCGCGTCGCGGCACCGGCCAGCAGCGGCAGCAGCACGTAGAGCACCACCGACAGCAGCAGGGTTTCCCAGGGCACCGCGACATCGCTGAGCCCGAGCAGGAAGGCGCTCAGCGGCGCGAAGGCGAAAATCATGATGACGTCGTTGAGCGAGACCTGCACCAGCGTGTAGGTGGCGTCGCCGCGGGTCAGCTGGCTCCAGACGAAGACCATGGCGGTACAGGGGGCAACCCCGAGCAGGATCATGCCGGCGATGTATTCCGTGGCGGTGGCAGGCTCGACGAGGTCGGCGAATACCACGCGAAAGAACAGCCAGCCCAGGGCTGCCATGGTGAACGGTTTTACCAGCCAGTTGATCACCAGGGTCAGCGCCAGCCCCCGCGGCCGGCTGCCGACATCGCGCAGCGAGGAGAAGTCCACCTGCACCATCATCGGGTAAATCATCACCCAGATCAGCACTGCCACCGGCAGGTTGACGTGGGCGACCTCCATCGCCGCCACGCCGCGCACCAGCCCTGGCGCGACCACGCCCAGCACGATGCCCGCGGCGATGGCCAGTGCCACCCACAGGCTGAGAAAACGCTCGAAGATCCCCATTTCAATGCCCCCTGGCAATTGTTTGCAAAGCATCGCCCAGGGCGGCGCCTCGCAGTGAATGCACGCCCTCCTCGAGGGCCTGGGCGACGCGCGCCTCCAGTGTCGCGATCACCCGGGCGAATGCCTGGTCCTGCCCGCTTCCGGCCGGGCATCGTGTCGGGTCCTCCAGGCCCCAGTGAACCCGCGGGGTCGCCTGCAGCCACAGCGGGCAGGTCTCGCCGGCCGCGGTGTCGCACAGCGTGATCACCGCGTCGATGTCCTGGCCGGCGAATGCGTCCTGGGATTTGCTGTGCAGCTGCCCCGTCGCATAGCCGCGGGACTGCAACTGGGCGAGCGTGGCCGGGTGTACCTCGCCCGCCGGCTCGCTGCCGGCACTGAAGGCGCGCAGCCGCCCTTCACCGCGGGCGTTGGTAATCGCCTCCGCGAGAATGCTGCGGCAACGGTTGTGGGTGCAGAGGAAAAGCAGGTTTACAGATTCCATCGGCGGAAGATACCGGCTGTATGTGACACAAAAAAGTCTGGCCCCTCAGAGCTCGCGCAGAACCGCTACAGGCGGGCTGGTGACGACCCGCCGCGCGCTGTAAACGCCCAGCACGCCGATCAGCGCCGCCCCGACCAGCAGGCCCAGCGGCCACATCCACGGCGAGGGCGTGTAGTGCATGTCCAGTACCTGCACCTGCAGGATGCCCACGGCCACCTCCGCGGAGATCACTGCCAGGACGCCTGCGCACAGCCCCAGCGCGGTGAACTCGATGGCCAGCGCACCCAGTACCCGCGCCCGCGGCGCCCCCAGCGCCCGCAGTATCGCGCCCTCGCGCATGCGCTCGTCGAGGCTGGCCTGCACGCCGGCGACCAGCACCAGCGCGCCGGTGGCGAGTATCACGAACAAGACCAGTTCGATGGCGCCGGAAACCTGGCTGATGATGCCCCGCACCTGTGTGAATACCTCGTCCATCTCGATCACGGTTACCGTCGGGAAGGCGTGTATCAACTTGTTGAGGAACAGCTTGTCTTCCGGGGGCAGGTAGAAACTGGTCATCCAGGTCGCCGGGTAGGACTCGAGCAATTTCGGCGGGAACACCAGGAAAAAATTCGGCCGCATGGATTCCCAGTCCAGTCCGCGCAGGCTGGCCACGGTTACCACCAGCGACTGCTCGCCGACACGCAGGGTCATGGTGTCACCCACCTTCAGCCCCATGCGCTCGGCGTAGGCGGATTCCACCGAGACCAGCGCCTGGTCGGTGTCGGCGTCCCACCATTTGCCGGCCTCCAGCCGGTTGTCCGCCGGCAGGGTCGCGGACCAGGTGAAATTGCTCTCGCGCTGGTAGGCCTCGCCCTCGCCCGCTTCCTCGCGGGTGGGCAGGTCGCGGCCGTCGATTGCCATCAGGCGGCCGCGCACCATGGGGAACAGCGGCTCGCCCTGCAGGCCCTCGGCGTGCATCGCCGCCTCCAGGCGCGGGCCGTCCTCCGGCGCGATATTCAGCAGGAAGTGGTTGGGCGCGTCCGCGGGCAGTTGCAGCTGCCACTCCTCGATCAGCGAGGTGCGCACCAGAACCAGTACCAGCAGCTGCATGATGGCCATGCCGAAGACCACCACCTGCAGGGCGTTGGCGGCACCGCGGCGTTGCAGGCTGCCCAGCGCCAGCCGCCACAGGCTGCCGGCCCGCATGCCCAGCAGGCGACCGCCCCTCAGCAGGAGCAACGCCCCGCCCAGGCCCAGCGCCACAACTACCAGCAAACCCGCCATCACTGCCGCGGTGAGCTGCCAGTCGCGGGAATACCACAGCATGAGCACGCAGACCGCGGCCAGCCCCAGCAGGTAATCGCCGGTGGATCGCCGCACCGCCAGCGGTATGTCCCGCCGCAGTACACGCAGCGGGCTGGCCAGCGAGAGCCGTCGAATCGGCGGCCAGGCGAAACACAGCACGCAGGTCAGTGCTGTGGTGGCGCCTACGATATAGGGATGCGGGCCGGCCGGCCCCGGCTGCACCGGCAACCGCTCGGCGAACACGCGGAAAAACGCCTCCTGCAGGCCCCAGCCGAGCAGGCAGCCGCCGGTGGTGGCCAGCACCGTCAGCAACAGCAGGCTGCGGCCGTACAACAGGCTGATGTCCCGGGAGGTGGCGCCCAGGCTCTTCATCACCGCGACATAATCCGTGTGGCGCTCGCTGAAACGCCCGGCGGCCAGGGCGATGGCCACGCCCGCCAGCACCACGCCGAGGCTGCCGGCAAGCAGCAGGAAGCGTTCGGCGCGCTCCAGCGCGCGGCCCACGCCGGGCTGGCCCTCGCTGATATCGAGGATGCGCTGGCCGGGTTCCAGTTGCGGTTCCAGCCAGGTGCGGAAGTCCGCCAGCGCTTTTTCAGGGCCGGCAAACAGCTGCCGGTATTCCACCCGGCTGCCCGGTTGCACCACCCCGGTAGCGGGGATATCCGCGATATTCATCAGCGCGCGGGGGCCGTAGCCGTACAGGCCCGCGCCCTCGTCCGGTTCGGCGCGCACGGCCCCGGTGACCCGCAACTGCGTATCGCCGACGCCGATGCTGTCGCCGCTGGCGATGCCCAGCAGGGAAAACAGGCGCGAGTCCAGCCAGGCTTCGCCGGGCGCCGGCCCGTTTTCCGCCGGCTGCGAATCGCCGAAGGGCTCGGTGCTGAAGCGCAGTTCCCCGCGCAGCGGGTAGCCTGCGCTCACCGCCTTGACCGAGGCCAGGTGCATGGCGTCACCGGCACCGAAGACCATGGTGGGAAAGCTCAGTGTGCTCGCCTGTTCCAGACCGCGGCGCCCGGCCTCCTCCAGCCAGGCGGCGGGCATTGCGCCGCCGCTGCGCACCACCAGGTCGGCGGCGAGGAATCGATGGCTCTCACGTTCCAGGGCGTGTTGCAGGCGCGCGGTAAAGGCGCTGATGCCGGTCACCAGTCCCACCGCGAGGACCAGTGCCATTACCAGCACGCCGAGTTCGCCGCCGCGCCAGTCGCGGGCGAGCATACGGGTGGCAGCCAGCGACATTCAGGCGACCCCCAGGACTTCGCCTGCTTCCAGCGTCACCTGCCTCTGGCAGCGTTGCGCCAGCCCCACGTCGTGGGTGACCAGGACCAGGGTGGTGCCCTCCTCCCGGTTGAGTTCGAACAGCAGGTCGACGATGCGCTCGCCGGTGTGGGTATCGAGGTTGCCGGTGGGTTCGTCGGCGAACAGGATGGCCGGCCGGGTGGCGAAGGCCCGGGCGATGGCGACGCGCTGCTGCTCACCGCCGGACATTTGCCGCGGGTAGTGGTGCGTTCTCTCGGCGAGACCCACGCGATCGAGGAAGTGTTCCGCCTGTTCCCGGGCATCCGCCTGCCGGCGCAGTTCCAGCGGCAGCATCACGTTTTCCAGCGCGGTCAGCGCGGGCAGCAGCTGGAAGGACTGGAACACGAAGCCCACGCAGCGCGCGCGCAGCAGGGCCCGGCCGTCCTCGTCCAGTTGCGCCAGGTCGGTACCGTCGATCACTACCGTGCCGTCACTGGGTACGTCGAGGCCAGCCAGCAGTCCCAGCAGGGTGGATTTGCCGGAGCCGGAGGCCCCTACGATGGCGACGGACTCGCCCCCCTTGATTTCCAGCGTTATCCCTTTCAGTATTTCCAGCTCGCCGCCGCCGACGGAAACCCTCTTGCCAAGTTGTTCTGCCCTGATCATGCGCCCTGCCTGTTACCTCAATTACCGATCCCTGCGCCTGCTGGCGCTGGGCGTATTCCTGCTGCCGCTGCTGCTCGCCCACGGGGCGCGAGCCAGCGATACCCGGCTGCTGGTGTTGGGCGATAGTATCAGCGCCGCCTATGGCATGTCTCTGCAACAGGGCTGGGTGAGCCTGCTGGCGGACGAATTGCGCGGCGACGGCGTCGAAGTGATAAACGCCAGCATCAGCGGCGAGACCACCGACGGCGCCCTGCGCCGGCTGCCGGCGCTGCTGGAGCGGCACAATCCCGATCTCGTGGTGGTGGAGCTGGGCGGCAACGACGGCCTGCGCGGCTTCCCGATCAAGACCCTGCGGTCGAATCTCACCGAACTCGTTACGCTGTCGCGGGATGCCGGCGCGCGCGTGCTGATACTGCCCATGCACATTCCCCCCAATTACGGCCGTCGCTATACCGAGAGTTTTTTCTCGACCTATGCGGAAGTCGCCCAGGCTACCGGCGCCATCCTGGCCCCGTTCATTCTCGACGGCATCGCCACCCATCCGGAGTTGATGCAGGGCGACGGCATCCACCCAAAGCCCGAGGCGCAGGGTGAGATGCTGGACAACGTGCTCCCGGCGATCCGGGAGTCGCTGCAATGAAGCACCCCGCAAACCCGGCGACGAAGCTACGCAAGCTGGACGCGAAAATGCTCTGGCACCCCTATGCGGCGGCGCCGCCAAAGGGCGAAATTTTTCCTGTGGTCGGCGCCTCCGGCGTGCGACTGACGCTGGCGGACGGGCGCGAACTGGTCGACGGTATGGCCTCCTGGTGGTGCGCCATCCACGGTTACAACCACCCGGTGCTCAACCGCGCGGTCAGCGAGCAACTCGAGAAGATGGCGCATGTCATGTTCGGCGGACTGACCCACCCGCCCGCGGTAAAACTCGCGGAGTTGCTGCTGCGCCTGACGCCGGAGCCCCTGGATCGCGTGTTCCTCAGCGACTCCGGCTCGGTGTCGGTGGAAGTGGCGCTGAAGATGGCCATCCAGTACCAGTTCTCCCGCGGCCGCCAGGGCAAGCGCAAGCTGGTCGCCCTGCGCAACGGCTATCACGGCGACACCTTCGGCGCGATGTCGGTGTGCGACCCGGTCACCGGCATGCACCACCTGTTCGGCGACGTGCTGTACAAGCAGTACTTCGTCGATGCGCCGGACTGCCCCTTCGACCAGCCCTGCCCGGAATCGGAGATGACGGAGATTTCCGACCTGCTGGCGGAGCACCACGAGGAGATCGCCGCGGTCATCGTCGAGCCCGTGGTCCAGGGCGCAGGAGGCATGCGCTTCTATTCGCCGGATTACCTGCGCAAGTTGCGCGCCCTGTGCGACGCCTTCGACGTGCTGCTGATCTTCGACGAGATCGCCACCGGCTTCGGCCGCACCGGCAAGCTGTTCGCGCTGCAACACGCCGATGTCTGCCCGGACATTCTCTGCCTCGGCAAGTCGCTGACCGGCGGCTACATGACCCTCGCCGCCACCTTGTGTACCGCGGAGATCGCCGAAGTGATCAGCGCGGGCGAGGCCGGGGCTTTCATGCACGGCCCGACCTTCATGGGCAACCCGCTGGCCTGCGCTACCGCGATCGCCAGCATCGAGTTGCTGCTCTCCCAGCCCTGGCAGCGCCAGGTGCAGCGCATCGAGTCCGGCTTGCGGGCGGGCCTGGCGCCGGCGCGGGACCTGCCGCAGGTCGCCGACGTGCGGGTACTGGGCGCAATCGGCGTGATCGAGCTGAAAAAACCCGTGGATCTCGCCGCGGTACAGCCGCAGTTCGTCGAGCGCGGCGTATGGGTGCGGCCCTTCGGCAAGCTGGTTTACTGCATGCCCGCGTTCTGCATGAGCGATGCCGACCTGGCGCTGGTGACGGGCGCCATGGTCGAGGTGGTCAGCGAGCTGCCGTAGGAGCCTGCTACGCAGGCGATCCCACCGCAGGGGCATGCTCTGCGCGCTATCGCCTGCGTAGCAGGCTCCCACCTCTGATCGCCTGCGTAGCAGGCTCCTACAGGGTCACGACACCCTGCATGAAGGTTACGGCTGTGCCGGTCAGGCGCACGCGCCCGTCGCGCAGTTCGCAATCCACCTCACCGCCGCGGGCGGAAATCTGTCGGGCGGCCAGCCGGCCCTGCTCCAGGCGCTGCGCCCAGTACGGTACCAGGGCGCAGTGAGCGGAGCCGGTCACCGGGTCTTCATCGATTCCCACCTGCGGCGCAAAAAAGCGCGAGACGAAGTCGCAGTCTTCGCCCGGCGCGGTGGCGATGACGCAGCGGTCGGTCGCTGCCAGCAGCGCGGCAAAGTCCGGTTGCAGTGCCGCCACTTCCGCCTGGCTAGCAAACACGTAGAGCTGTTTTTTCGCGCCCTCCACCAACAGCACCGCCTCGGGGTCACCCCCCAGGGCCGCGCAGACCGACGGCTCCGGCTGCCCCGGTTTCAGTTCGTAGCCGGGGAAGTCCAGGGTCAACCCGCCCTCACCGCGCGTGACACGCAGTTCACCCGAGCGGGTGTTGAAGCGCAGCAGCTCGCGACTCTCCCCCAGGTGTTGGTAAAGCACATGGGCACTGGCCAGCGTGGCGTGGCCGCAGAGGTCCACCTCCACTGCCGGAGTGAACCAGCGCAATTCGAAGGCGTCGCCGGCCCGCACAAAGAAAGCGGTTTCCGCGAGATTGTTCTCCGCGGCGATGGACTGCATCAGGCCCGAGTCCAGCCAGTCCTCCAGCGGCATGACAGCGGCGGGGTTGCCGCCGAACGCGTGACTGGTAAAAGCATCGACCTGGTAAATCGGGTAGTCCAAGCGGGTTTCTCCTGTGCCGTGTATCCGTTGTGATTGACTGGGGGCTTTACTATAGTGGCTGCACTCCAGGGGCGACAATGGCAATCCGACCGATATGTCAGTCAGGCAGCAGACTGCGCGGCAGCGCAAGTTCTACGAAGTCATCTTCGGCACCGAGACACCGGCGGGGAAATGGTTCGACCTCGCGCTGATCGCCATCATCCTGACCAGCGTGGGTATCATCCTTTTCGACTCCATTCCCGAGTACCACCATCGGTTCGGGACAACCTTCATGCGCATCGAGTGGGGCTTTACCGCCCTGTTCACCATCGAGTACCTGGTCCGCCTGTGGTGTGTGCCCAATCGCAAGGGCTACGCGCTTAGCCTGTATGGCGTCGTCGACCTTCTAGCGCTGCTGCCGACCTACCTCTCCCTGCTGCTGCCCCAGGCGGCGCCGCTGCTGATCATCCGCCTGTTGCGGATCCTGCGCATCTTCCGGGTACTGCGCCTGCTCGCCCTGCTCAACGAGGCCAACGACCTCGCGGGCGCCCTGCACCGCTCCACCCGCAAGATCTTCGTGTTCTTCTCGATGATGATCATCCTGACCACGATCTTCGGCTGCCTGATGTACGTGATCGAAGGGCCCGAGCACGGCTTCAACAGCATTCCCCACAGTATCTACTGGGCGATTGTGACCATTACCACCGTGGGTTACGGGGATGTCACACCGCAGACCCCGCTGGGACAGGTACTCTCGTCGATCGGCATGCTGATCGGCTACGCCGTGATTGCGGTTCCCACCGGCATCGTCACCGCCGAGATGACACGCAACCAGATCGAGGAACGCATCAAGCGCGAGCGCAACTCGCGCAACTGCACCACCTGCGCTGCCGCGGAGATCGATCCGGAGGCCCACTACTGCCGCCGCTGCGGCAGCCACCTGCCGGCCCCCGGTCACGCCTCCCTCCACGAGGGCAAACCCGGCACGCAAACCCGCAACGATTAAAGGTATAAACGGCGCAGAATACGGTGGATAAGCGCCGTGCAATTTCCTTATGATTAGCGCAACCCGCAGGTCAACGGAAAAAAACAACATGATTACCAGTCTCCCACGCAAGCTCGCACTCGCCGTCATTGCCGCCAGTACCGCCGCCGCCAGCGCACAGCTGGCAGCCCAGAACGCGATTGAAGAAGTCATCGTCACCGCCCAGAAGCGCTCGGAAAACGTACAGGACGTACCTATCGCGATCAGCGTGTTCTCCGCCGAAAATGTGGAAAACCTCACCGCCCGCAACCTCGGTGACCTAGGCCAGTTCACCGCCGGCGTGGAGATGAACGTGGCGAAATCACTGCAGCCCACCTATTCCATCCGCGGCATCCAGACCAATGACTGGACCGTCGGCTCGGACCCGGCAGTGGCGGTCTACGTGGACGGCGTCTACGCGGCGCGCGGCGCGGGCGCGGAAACCGCCCTGGTGGACCTGGCGCGGGTCGAGGTGCTGAAGGGTCCGCAGGGTACCCTGTTCGGCCGCAACGCCACCGGCGGGGCGATTCACCTGATCACCCAGGACCCGGTGTTCGAGCAGGAGGGCCGGGTCAAGGTGTCCGTCGGCAACTATGGCCGGGTCGACGCCGAATTCATGTACAACCAGCCGCTGACCGACGATCTCGCCGTGCGACTGGTCGGCGTATCGCGCAACCGCGACGGCTTCGTCGACAACATCAGCGGCGACGACCTCAATGACGAGGACATCCAGGCCGTGCGCGGCAGCCTGCTGTGGAACGCCACCCCGGACACCGAGTTGCGCTGGCGGATGGAATACAGCGACATGGACCAGCACTCCGCCGCCCGCCAGACCACCATCCACTCGGTGTTCGAGAACGCCAACCCGGGGCGGCACTACTCCGATTTCGGCGACATCCACACCGACTACACCAACCGCGAGGCGCGCAAGCAGTTCGCCACCTCGCTGCAGGTCGACCACGATTTTGCGGACGCGACCCTCACCTCGATCACCGCCTGGCGCGAATTCAAGACGCACCTCGACGAGGATCTCGACGGCTCCAACAACCTGGACTACGTGTTCAACTCGAACAACCCCGAGGAAAACGAGTACTTCTCGCAGGAGTTCCGCCTGACAGGCGCCAGCGACCGGCTCAAGTGGACCACCGGAGCCACCTACTCCCGCGAGCGCGTCAAGCACCTGACCACTGCGGTATTCAATGTCAGCACGCTGGAGAGCTTTGCCTGGGCCGAGTTGCTCAAGGGCGCGGGTTCGGAGACTTCCGATGTCTTCCTGTCCACCTTCGCGGGGCAGACGCCCGAAGATCTCGAATACCTCGCCACGCTGAACAACAGCCAGATCGACGAGATGGTGCCGGAGTTTCGCCAGGCGCAGAAGGACCTCGGCCGCGACGGTATCGCCGCCTCCTCCTTCGTCTGGGCGTTCCTCTCCGGAGAGGGTTCGCTGGCGGACTTTGGCATCTCCGACAATCCGCTGGTGGGCATCTTCCAGCAGATTCTCCCCAGCCTGCAGCCGCGCATCGCCGCCTTCGATCCCTGGATCGAGGACGTGAAATCCGATGGCACCTATACCAGCTACGCAATCTACGGCGACGCCACCTACAGCCTCACCGACCGCATGAACCTGTCCGCCGGCCTGCGCTACACCTACGACGACAAGGAGTTCGGCCTGTTCACCCAGTACCAGAACACCATCGCCGGCGCCTCCTTCGGCCTGGCGTTCTACAACAACGGCCAGCCGATACTTGACGTCACACAGAACAAGAACTGGGACAACCTCTCCGGCCGTGTGGTGCTGGACTACTCCCTGACCGACGACAGCATGGTCTACGCCAGCGTCGCCACCGGCTTCAAGTCCGGCGGTTTCAACAGCCTCAACTTCGGGCCGGATATCGACACCTCCTACGACGAGGAGAAGGTGATCAACTACGAGGTCGGCTCCAAGGGGCAGTACTTCGACCGCACCCTGCAGCTCAACCTCTCGGCGTTCTACTACGATTACCAGAACCTGCAGGAGCTGAAGCTCATCGGCCAGCCGGTGCCCTCCTACAACCTGCGCAACTCGGACGCCGAAGGCTACGGCGTGGAGGTCGAGACCTTCTGGGCGGCCACCGACAACCTGACCCTGGCTGGCAACTACAGCTGGCTGAAGACCGAGTACACCAAGTTCCGCGTTCTCACGGCCGCGGGTGAAACCGAGGCGGACGACCTCACCGGCAAGCCGCGCGTGGGTACGCCGGAGAACAAGGTGAATCTTTCCGCCGAATACAACATCCAGTTGGGCGATTACGGCGCACTGGTGCCGCGTGTCGACTACAGTTGGAGCGACAAGCGGGTCGACAGCCTCAGCGATCCCAACCGGGAGATCGATGCGTACTACGTGATCAACGCGCGCATGGCCCTGCGGCCGGATGACGCCAACTGGGAGGTGGCGCTGTGGGCCACCAACCTGACCAACGAGGAACACTTCATCGATTTCGGCGACAACGGCGACGCGGTGGGCTCGCTCACGGCTTCCCGCCTGCCGCCGCGGATGTACGGGGCGGACTTCATCCTCAACTTCTGAGCCCCGTAGGAGCCTGCTACGCAGGCGATCACAGCGCCCGCAGGCCACACGCCAGCCCGGTGCCAGGTCACGGCGCCCGCCGGTAATACGCCAGCCTGGTGCCAGGTCGCGGCGCCAGCGGGTAATACGCCCTCGCTTGCTCAAGGGCGTTTTGATTCGCCGCGAGGGCGTATTACCCGCTGGCGCCTGGTCCGGAGCGCGATTCTGCCTTCCCCCGGCGCGTTGCACCGCGGTGAACCGGTCCTGCCACCGGCCCCCATGCAGTACGCCGGCGACCGGCAGAACTACCGCTAAGAGCGGTTCCACAGCGCCCCCCCGATTGCGGTACAATCGCCGGCCAATCCTGAACGCCCGGCAGCCATCGCCGGCGAGCACCATGCCCACGCCCCTGTACGACTACCGCAAGTACTGGGCCGAATGTTTCGGCCCGGCCCCCGAACTGCCGATGACCCGCGCCGAGATGGACGCCCTCGGCTGGGATTCCTGCGACATCATCATCGTCACCGGCGACGCCTACGTGGATCACCCCAGCTTCGGCATGGCGGTGATCGGACGCGTACTGGAGGCGCAGGGCTTTCGCGTGGGGATCATCGCCCAGCCAGACTGGACCAGCGCCGAGGCGTTTACCGCGCTGGGCCGGCCCAACCTGTTCTTTGGCGTCGCCGCCGGCAACATGGACTCGATGATCAACCGCTACACCGCGGACCGGAAGCGCCGCAACGACGATGCCTATACACCCGGTGACGTGGGTGGCAAGCGACCGGACCGGGCGGTGATCGTCTACAGCCAGCGCCTGCGAGAGGCCTACCGGGATGTGCCGCTGGTGATCGGCAGCATCGAGGCCAGCCTGCGGCGCATCGCCCACTACGATTACTGGAGCGACAAGGTGCGCCGCTCCATCCTGCTGGACAGCCGCGCGGACCTGCTGCTGTACGGCAACGCCGAGCGCGCCATCGTCGACCTGGCCCATCGCATGGCCGCCGGCGAGCCGATCCGGCAGATCCGCGACCTGCGCGGCACTGCTTTCGTCTGCAAGCGCATTCCCGAGGACTGGCGGGTGGTGGATTCCACCTCCATCGACGTGGTCGGGCCGGTGCAGGAACACCCCGATCCCTACGCCATGACCCAGGCTGCCGAGTGCGCGACGGACGAAATTGCCGTGCAGGCGGGCGCGGACGTGGTGCGGGTGCTGGACGTGGTGGAGGACGAGCGCCCCGCGGTGGTTCGCATTCCGGCCTTCGAGCAGGTGCGCGACGACCCGGCGCTGTACGCCCACGCCTCGCGCATCCTGCACAAGGAGACCAACCCGCACAACGCGCGGCCGCTGGTGCAGGTCCACGGCGATCGCGAGGTATGGCTCAACGCGCCGCCGCTGCCGCTGGGCACCGACGAGCTGGACTGGGTGTTCGAGCTGCCGTATACGCGGCTGCCGCACACCGCCTACGGCGATGCGCGCATTCCCGCCTACGAGATGATCCGCCACTCGGTGAATATCATGCGCGGCTGCTTCGGCGGCTGTACTTTCTGTTCCATCACCGAGCACGAGGGCCGCATCATCCAGAACCGCTCGGAGGGTTCGATCCTGCGCGAGGTAGAGAAAATCCGCGATACCTCGCCCGCGTTTACCGGCGTGATCTCCGACCTCGGCGGCCCCACCGCCAACATGTGGCGCCTGGCCTGCAAGAGCCCGGACATCGAGGCGAAGTGCCGCAAGCTGTCCTGCGTGTTCCCGGGTATCTGCAAGAACCTGAACACCGACCAGAAGCCGCTGGTCGAGCTTTACCGCAAGGCGCGCGAACTGCCCGGTATCAAGAAGGTGCTGATCGCCTCCGGCCTGCGCTACGACCTCGCGGTGGAGAGCCCGGAGTATGTCGAGGAGCTGGTCACCCACCACGTGGGCGGCTACCTGAAGATCGCCCCGGAACACACCGAGGAAGGCCCGCTCTCCAAAATGATGAAGCCGGGCATCGGCACCTACGACCGCTTCAAGAGCATGTTCGACAAGTACTCGGCGGCCGCGGGCAAGAAGCAGTACCTGATCCCCTACTTCATCGCCGCGCACCCGGGCACCACCGACCGAGACATGATGAACCTCGCCCTGTGGCTCAAGCGCAACGGCTTTCGCGCCGACCAGGTACAGAACTTCTACCCTTCGCCCATGGCCAGCGCCACGGCGATGTACCACAGCGGTCGCAACCCGCTGAAGAAGATCAGCCGCGACAGCGAGGCCGTGCCAACGGCTAAGGGAATGTCGCAGCGCCGCCTGCACAAGGCTTTCCTGCGCTACCACGACCCGGAGAACTGGCCGGAGCTGCGCCGGGCCCTGAAAAAAATGGGCCGCAGCGACCTCATCGGCAATGGTAAGGTGCACCTGGTGCCGCCGCGCCAGCCGGGCAAGCGCCACCCGGTGGTCGAACCCGGCAAGCCCTTCGCCACCCAGCACAACGGCCTGCCGCGCAACCCGCAGCGGCGGCGCAAGCGCTAGGTAAGAAAGGCTTCAGGCCAGGCCGAGTTGCGGTTTGGTGCGGCGGGTGGCGATGGCCTGCAGCGGGTCCTCCGGCCAAGGGTGCTTGGGGTAGCGCCCGCGCATTTCGCGGCGCACTTCCACGTAGGGGCCGCGCCAGAAGCTGGCGAGGTCCTGGGTGACCTGCAACGGGCGGCCGGCCGGTGACAGCAGGTGGACCTGCAGGGCAACCCTTCCATCGGCGACCGTCGGCGTCGCCTCGCAGCCGAACATCTCCTGCAACTTCACCGCCAGTACCGGCGGGGTCTGGGTGTAATCCACGCGAATACTCGACCCGGAGGGCACGCCGAGGCTCTCCGGCGCCAGCCGTTCCAGGTCCAGCGGCAGCGGCCAGGGCAGCATGGCCTGCAGGATGCTGCGCAGGTCCAGTCCGCGAAAATCCTCCATGCGCCGCACCGCCGTGAGATACGGCGACAACCACTGCTCCAGCGTGGCCATCAGGGCCTCCCCGGACAGGTCCGGCCAGGGATTACTGGTCGGGTCAGGGTGGTGTTCGTGCAGCAGTTGCACCCGCGCGCGCCACTGGCGCAGGGGCTCGGTCCAGGGCAGCACGTCCAGGCCGCGCCGCCGGACCACGCCCAGCAGCGCATCGATGCGCGCCTCGTCCGATACCTCGGGCAGTGTCTCGCGGGACAGTTCCAGCGCTCCCACCCCGCGCCTGCGCTCGGCGACGAAGCGCTCCCTGCGCAGGTCCCACTCGACGATCTCCTGCTCCTTTACCAGCGAGGAAAGCACCGTATTGAAGCAGCGCGGGTTGAGCGCCGCGGCGGCGTAGATACGGTCGCTGTCACTGCCGGCGCGGCCGCCGATCTCCGCCACCGCAAGCCAGGCTTCGCGCAGCAGCGGATCGGCCTCGGCGAGGTGGCCGCCACGGCCGTTGCTCAGCTGGTACTGGGCACCGCTATTGCCGCGGCGGCGCGCGATGCGGTCCGGCCAAGCGCTGGCGAGCAGGATGCCGAGCACATCCTCGTGCTCCACCGACAGGGCGAACTTGCGCGGTTTGTGCACGTCGGTGGCGATGCGTGCGAAACGCCGGGCCTGCAGCCAGGTCTGGCGGTACCAGGCCTGGGCGGACGGCGGGCAGCTGTGCTCGCCCATCAGGGTGGCCAGGGTCTCGGCGATGTCCGCCCCCTCCCCGGCCAGCGGATTGCGCTCGGACAGCACGGCGGCGAGCAGGCAGGCGGTTTCCGTGGCGTGGATGTCGCAGCCCACCAGCAGCATGTGCGCCAGCCGGGGATGCAGCGGCACCTGGGCCAGGCGCACGCCGTGGGGTGTCAGTTGCGGCCGGCCGGCGTCATTGAAGAACAGCGCGCCGGTCTGCTCCAGCACATCCAGCGCCTGTCGCCAGGCAGCCTCTGGCGGCAGGTCCAGCCAGGCCAGCTCGGCCGGTGCGTCCACGCCCCAGGCCAGCAGTTGCAGGGCCAGCGGCGCGAGGTCCGCGTGCAGGATCTCGGCGGTGGAATGGGCCACCAGCTTGCCGTCCTGTTCCTCGGACCACAGTCGGTAGCAGAAGCCGGGGCCCAACCGCCCTGCCCGGCCCCGCCGCTGCTCGGCGGATGCCGTGGAGATGCGGCGGGTCGACAGCCTGGTGACGCCGGTGGCGGGGTCGAAGTGCGCCTCGCGGACCAGCCCGGAATCGACCACCACCGAGACGCCCTCGATGGTCAGGCTGGTCTCCGCCACGTTGGTCGCCAGCACTACCTTGCGCTTGCCCTGGGGCGGTGCGTCGATGGCCGCCTGCTGTTTGGCCAGGCTCAGCCCGCCGTACAGCGGTTGCAGCAGCACGTCAGCCGGCAGGCCCTCGCGCAGCGCGCGGCCCACCTGGTTGATCTCGCGCTGTCCCGGCAGGAACACCAGCACATTGCCGGTGCGCTCCGCCAGCGCCCGGCGCACCGCCGCCGTGACCGGCTCGGCAATGGAGTCGCGCAGGCCCGGAGCGCCCAGGAATTTCGTTTGCACCGGGTATTGTCGGCCCGCGGAGCCAAGCACCGGCGCGTCCCCGAGAAGCTGCGCTACAGCGTCGCCATCCAGGGTGGCCGACATCACCAGCAGGCGCAGGGGCGCGCCCTCTCGAAACAGCTCGCGGCCCTGTAGACACAGCGCGAGACACAGGTCCGCATCCAGGCTGCGCTCGTGGAATTCGTCGAAGATGACCAGGCCGACGCCCTCGAGCCCCGGGTCGGACTGCAGGCGGCGTGTGAGGATGCCCTCGGTCACCACCTCGATACGGGTGTCCTCGGAAGTACAGGTTTCCAGCCGGATACTGTAGCCGACCGTGCGACCCACGGGTTCGCCCAGCATCTGCGCCATGCGAGCGGCGGCGGCGCGGGCGGCCATGCGGCGGGGTTCCAGCATGACGATGCGCCGTCCGGCCAGCCAGGCCTCTTCCAGCAGCGCCAGCGGCACTGCGGTGGTCTTGCCCGCACCGGGCGGTGCCTGCAGCACCAACTCGTTCCCCGTGCGCAAGGCGGCGCGCAAATCGTCCAGAATGTCGTGGATGGGGAGCGAGGCGATGTCTGTGCTTGTCATTGAGCTATAGTATCGAAGCTCCCCCGCACAGACTAGCTGACTGCTTTGGGGCAGGACGAATTGATCATGCACCACTTTCGACCATCACCTTTGATTGTTATAGCGCCGCAACGGGGTCACTCCCGCCCGATTGTCGCCACTTTGTCATAGAGCGGCACCATACTGGCGCAACTGGCAAGCTTCTTGCTGTCTACAAATTGATCAATTTTCGCGAGCCTGTAACCCCGGTAAGCAGTTATGACTGGACTGGAATCCCATCTCAGCGACATCGCCCGCAGTGCCCGGCCCGGCGCCGGTCGCGTGGCGTTTTTCGACCTGGACCGCACTCTGATAGCGGGCTACTCCATCCTCGCCATGGGTGTGGAAACTGCCCGCCACGCCGCCAATCGCGGGCACCTCAAGGAAGCGACCAGGCTGATGCACGACGTGCTGCGACAGCGCACCGGCGGTGGCGGCAATTACCACAAGCTGGTCAAGCGCCTGGCGCGCGCGCTCACCGGCGTCGACGAATCCACCCTGTCGGAACTGGGCATTCGCGCCTTCGAGAACAGCCTGGCGCGCAACCTCTACCCGGAAGCTGTCGCCCTGGTGGAAGCCCACCGTGCCGCGGGCGATCACCTGGTCATCGTCACCGCGGCCAGTCACTACCAGGTGGATCCTGTGGCGCGCATCCTCGGGATCGAAGAAATCTGCTGTACCCGGCTGGAAGTCCAGGACGGCCGTTTTACCGGCAATGTCGTCGCGCCGCTGTGCTACGGCGAGGGCAAGGCGCTGGCCGCGCGCCGGGCGGCGCGCCGCTTCGGCTGCAGCCTGAAGGACAGCTTCTTCTACAGCGACTCCAGCGCCGACCTGCCGCTGCTGCGCAAGGTCGGCCGCCCGGTGGCCGTCAACCCCTCGGACAAGCTGGCCGTACACGCGCGCAACCGGCACTGGCCGCAGCTGCACTTCCCCAGCCGCGGGATGCCCAGGCTGGAAAACCTCGCGCGCACTGCGCTGGTGGTGGAATCGCTGATGGCCGCCACCGCCTTCGGCGCGCTCAGCCGCCGGCTGGGAGTTGCCCCGGGTCTCAACGCCAACCGGGTGACGCGGCTGGTCGGTGACATTACCGCCAGTTTCGCCGGCCTGGAATTCGACATCGAGGGTTACGACAACCTGCACCGCAAGCGTCCGGTCGTCTACATCTTCAACCACCAGAGCCTGCTCGACTCGGTGGTGCTGGCGCGGCTGCTGCGCGACGACGTGGTGGCGCTGTGCAAGAAGGAAATGGCCCATGCGCCGGTCATCGGCCCCATGCTGCAACAGGTGGACACCATCTTCGTGGACCGCGACGAGCGCGACCAGAGCGAGGTCCTCAAGCGCGCCATGGCGGTACTGGCCAGCGGTCGTTCGCTGGTGATCGCGCCGGAGGGCACGCGCAGTACCCTGGGCAACATCCAGCCCTTCAAGCACGGCGCCTTCCTGCTGGCCAAGCGCGCCGGCGTGCCTATCGTGCCCATCGTGCTGCACAACGTGAAGGACGCGCTGCCCAAGGGGGCCTTCCTGGTGCGCTCCGCCCGTATCCGGGTGAGCGTACTGGAGCCGATCGAGCCGGAATCGATCACCAGCGTGCGCGCTTCCTGCCGGGCGCTGGAGGATGTCTATTGCGAGGTGCTCGGCAAGTCGCCCCAGGCGGCGCTGCCGCATCGGCTCAGCGCGTAGGCGCGAGAGATTCCCCGGCGGAACCGGGCCCGTTACACGGGCGATCGCGCGCGGAGCGCGCTCCTACGGATGGGTATCGCGCGCGGAGCGCGCTCCTACGGGGTTATAATGAACTACTATCCGGGCCCGGAAACAGTTGCATGTCCATCTTCGACAAGAACGTCACACCCTTCGATGAGAAAGCCCAGCTCGCGGCGCATATCGAGGAAATCCTGCAGGTCGAGGCGCCGGACGGCGCACAGATCGAGCTGCTGTACCGCTTTATCAAGCTGCTATTCGATCCCGTCATCGTCGGCGCGGATAAAATCCCCGATACCCCCTGCCTGTTCGTGGGCAACCACTCGCTGTTCGCCCTGGACGGGTATATTCTCGGGCCGATTTTCTTCCGCGAGGTGAATCGCTTCGTGCGCGGGCTCGCGGACCGCTTCCTGTTCGCCAGCCCGCAGCTGCGCGACTGGCTGGTGAGCTATGGCTGCGCGCTGGGCCAGCCGGACGTCTGCGGCGCGCTGATGGATACCGGCCACGATGTGCTGGTCTTCCCCGGCGGCGCCTACGAGGCGGTCAAGCCGGCCAGCCAGATCTACCAGCTGCAGTGGCGCGAACGTTACGGCTTCGTGCGCCTGGCGGCGAAACACGGCTACACCATCATGCCCTTCGGCACCGTCGGGCCGGACGAACTCTACGGCCATCTCGTGGAGGGCAAGGACCTGCCCGGCTCCCCGCTGGGATTGCTGCTGAAACGCCTTGGCATCCTCACCGACAATATCCGTCCGGACCTGCTGCCGCCGCTGCCGGTGGGCGCACTGGGCACGCTGCTGCCGAAACCCCAGCGCATGTACCTGGGCTTTGGCGAGCCCATCGACCTGTCGCGCTTCAAGGGCCGCACCCCGACAAAACGCCAGCAGGAAAAAATCCGCGACGAGGTCGCCGAGCAAATCGAGGAACAGCTTGCGCAGATGATGGTGACCCGCGCCCGCAACCGCGGCAACGAGGGTTTCCTGCGGCGCCTGCTCACCCTCTGAGCGGCGCCGCAGGTTCAGCCATGCGGTGAGCTAGCGGTAGGAATCGGAACCGTTGGCGACCTGGTAGAGCAACACCGTATACGCGGCGACGTTTTGCGCCAGGTCGGCGGGATCGATCTTGTCCAGGGTGTCATCCGCGGTGTGGTGCAGGTCGAAGTAGTCCCAGCCATTCTGGACCAGTCCCACCACCGGCACGCCCGCCTCGCGGATGTACTTGATGTCGCCGCCACCGTAGGCCTGGTTTTTGCCAGGCGCGACACCCAGCGGGCGCATCGGCACGGACAGCGCTTTCGCCGACTCCAGCGCGGACTCCGCGACATTGGTATCGAAGCGCCAGATGCGCCCGGCGCCGAAATCCGATTCCGTCGCGAGGATGTGCTTGTCGAGTTCGTCCGCATGGCGCTCGGCGTAGTCCCTGGCGCCGACCAGGCCCACCTCCTCCGAACCGAACAGCACCACGCGCACGGTGCGCGCCGGCCCGTTGGGCATGGCGTCCATCAGGTGCTTGGCCGCGGCGACGACGATCGCGATGCCGGCGCCGTCATCGACGGCGCCGGTGCCCAGGTCCCAGGAATCCAGGTGCGCGCCGACAAGGACAATCTCCTGCGGCGCCAGGCTGCCGGGAATGTCCGCGATGACATTGCCCGACTTGCCCTGGTGGACCTTCGGCGTCAGCACCAGGCGCATGCGGGCGTGGCGCGCGCTCGCCAGCACTCGCTGCAGCTGATCCGCGTCCGGAGCGGAAAGTGCCGCTGCCGGCACGCCGGGATTGTCGCCGGACTCCGTCACCATGCGCATCTGGCCGGCGTGGGGCATGCGGTGACTGTCGGTGCCCGCGGAGCGAATCAGAACCGCCAGTGCGCCTTTGTCATGCGCGGTATAGGCGGCCTTGCGCCGCTTGATCGCGGCCATGCCGTAACCGGAGCCATCCTGGGTGCGGGTCATCATCTCGTCGACGAAGACGATACGACCCTTCACCTCGCTGGCGTCCATCGCCTCCAGCTCGGCTTCCGATGCAACGGATATGACCTCGCCCTCGACCCCGTCGGCGCCGGTGGAGACACTGCCGCCCAGCGTGGTGACCGCCAGCGGTTGCGGGTAGGGATCGGTGATCTGCGCGATCTCCATGCCCCGCTCCCACACCGGTAGGTCGAACAGTTCGATGTGCACATTGCTGAAGCCCAGCGCCTTCAGGCGGGCCACCGCCCAGTCCCGGGCGCGCGCCTCGGCCGCGGTACCGGCGAGCCGCGGGCCGATCTCGGTAGTCAGCGACGCCACCAGGTCATAGGCCAGCGGGTCTTTCTCGACTTTCGGGATGAGCGCGGATGCGCGTTCGGCGAGGGATATTTCATTCGCCGCCGCGGCTGGCAGTGAACAGGAAAGGGCTATTACCAGGGGAAGAAAAAAACGCGACATGGATACCTCCGTAAAACATCGATACTACCCGCAGGTGGTCGAACACGGCAAACAGTTAGCGTAATCGCCTGAATTTCCCGCTGGACGCTGCTACAGAAGCATTGGAAGATCGGTGTGGAAACCACAGGGAGATAATCAAATGCACAAGAGCAAGCTGGTCGGTTTCATCATCGACTGCGAGACGGACGACCTCGGCGCCGCCGCGCAATTCTGGAGCGGCGCACTGGGTATGAAAATCCACAACCTGCCCGCGGAGGAAGGCGAAAAATACGTGGGGCTGGAGGACCCGAATGACGAAATGCACATCGAGGTGCAGAAGGTCAGCCACCCCAGCCGGGTTCACCTGGATATCGAGACCGACGACATCGAGGCAGAGGTGCAGCGGCTGGAGGCGCTGGGTGCGCAGCGGGTCGGCAACGTGGGTTCCTGGTGCGTGATGGAAGCCCCTACCGGCCAGCGCTTTTGCGTGGTGCGCAAGTCATCCACGCACTTCGAGGAAAAGGCCAACCGCTGGGACTAGGCGCGGGCCACGGTTTCCATCGCACAAAAATCCCGCATGCGCTCCAGCAGCGGCGCCGGCTCGGTTTCCACCAGCAGCAGGTCGCGGTGCTGCTCGCGCACGAAGCCCTCGGCCACCATGTTGTCGAGGAAGGCCAGCAGGCCGTCGTAATAGCCGTCGATGTTCAGCAGCCCCACCGGCTTGCGATGGAAGCCGAGCTGGTTCCAGGTCCACACCTCGAACAACTCCTCCATGGTGCCGAGGCCACCGGGCAGCGCGATCATGCCGGCGGACAGGCGTGTCATGGTCATCTTGCGCTCGTGCATGTGGTCGACGACGTACAGCTCGGTTAGTCCCAGGTGCTGGTTCTCACGGTCGGCAATGTCCTGCGGGATTACACCGATCACCCGGCCGCCCGCCTGCAGTGCGGCGTCCGCCGCCACGCCCATCAGGCCCACATGACCGCCCCCGTACACCATGGTGATACCACGTACAGCCAGTTCCGTTGCCAGTTTGCGCGCGGCCTCGGCATAGCTCGGCCGCACACCCGGACTGGCGCCGGTGTACACACAGATGGATTCCAAGATAACGCTTCCTGTCCCGTTTTCGCTGCAAGCCTGTATTATGGCAAGGCGCCCCTGACAGCGCAGCAACAGGATACCGAAACCGCATGAACAACTGCATACGGAGCGCGCGATGAGCGCGGACAACCAGCGCTGGCCCTTCCGCTGGGACCTGCTCCTGCGCTACCGCTACATCGAGACCATCGCTCTCTGGGAGGGACGCCTGACCACCCGGCACCTCTGCGACACCTTCGGAATCGGCCGCCAGCAGGCGAGCAAGGACATCAACAATTACAAGCGCGAGGTGGGCCCGGGCAACCTCGAATACGACAAGTACCTCAAGGGTTACAAACCCGCCGGCAATTTCCGGCCGCAGGTCACCCAGGGGCTGGCGGACGAGTACCTGCACCTGGTGGCGCGCAATACCGAGTTGATGAGCATGTTCGAATCGCTCGCCCTCAACACCGGCAATATCGAGGTGCTCACACAGCCGGTGCGCGACGTGAAGCCCGAGACTTTGCGTCCCATCCTGCAGGCCGCGCGCCAGCAGTGCCGGCTGGACTGCGACTATGTCTCGCTGAACCACCCGGATCGCGAGGGCCGTATCATCGTGCCGCATACCCTGGTCTACACCGGCCTGCGCTGGCATGTGCGCGCCTGGTGCGAAAAGAACCGGGAATACCGGGATTTCGTGCTCAGCCGTTTTCGCGGGGTGCCCGAGATCATGGACGAATCCCCGCACGGGGCAGGCGGCGACGCCGGCTGGAACACCCGGGTGAACATTCGTATCGAGCCCCATCCCGGCCTCTCCCCGGAACAGCGCGAGGTCATCGAGGTGGATTTCGGCATGAGCGGCGGCGCGCTGTGTATCGAGACCCGCGGGCGGCTGGTACCCTATGCGCTCAAGCTGCTGCATATTGACCCGCTGGAGGAACTCGCCGGCCCCATCGCCCAGCAGATCGTGGTGGCCAACCGCGATGAACTGGCGCCCTGGCTGTTCGGCTGATGCCATGACCGACGATACCAACCCCTACGAGGCCGCCTACAGCGAGGAGGGCCTGCGCGACAAGCTCACCCGCTACGCGAAAACCGCCGGGCGCGAGGTGGTCGAAAAGGCCCTGCTGCTGTACTACGCCGCGCAGCGCGAAGATACCCCGCGCTGGGCCAAGGCCACCATCATCGGTGCCCTCGGCTACTTCATCGCGCCGCTGGACGCCATCGCCGACATCACTCCCGTGGTGGGCTTTGCCGATGACCTCGGCGTGCTGGCGCTCGCGCTGGCCACGGTGGCCGGACAGATCGACGAGGAGGTGCGCGGCAAGGCCGCGGCGCGCCTGGAGAAGTGGTTCGGCAGTGCGGATGCTCCCGGCGAGCTGCCCGGAAACGATGCTGAAATCAGCTCAGATAAGCCCGATAACTGATTGTTTTTATTGCCTATAAAATAATCACATAAAGTGATTTCTAGATCGGGTGACTGAAGGTATCGCAGTCCTCGATACGCCCGCCATCGAACCCTGCCCGGAACCACTTCACCCGCTGCGCCGAGGTGCCGTGAGTGAAACTGTCCGGCACCACCTGCTGCCCCGCCTCGCGCTGCAGGCGGTCATCGCCGATCGCCGAGGCAGCGCGCAGGGCCTCCTCCAGGTCGCCGGGATCGAGCAGCTGGCGCTCGGTGTTGGCGGCGTGCCCCCAGATGCCGGCAAAGCAGTCCGCCTGCAACTCCTGGCGCACCGACAGCGCGTTCACCGCCTCCTGGCTGCGACCGGCGCCCAGTTTCTGCACCTGCTGGCCGATGCCAAGCAGGGTTTGCACGTGGTGCCCGACCTCGTGGGCCAGCACATAGGCCTGGGCGAAATCGCCGGGGGCGCCGTGGCGTTTCGCCAGGTCGTCGAAGAACGACAGGTCGATGTAGACCTGCTGGTCGCCGGGGCAGTAGAACGGGCCCACCGCGGCGCTGGCCAGGCCGCAGGAGGAATTGACCCGGCCGCTGAAGAGTACGAGGGTGGGATCGCGATAGGTGTCGCCGTGAGCCTGGAACAGCTTCCGCCAGGTATCCTCGGTATCGGCGAGGATGACCGAAACGAACTCGGCGCGCTGCTGTTCCGCCGCGCTGAATTGCCCGCTGTGGGGCGAGCCGCCCGCGGAACCGCCCGCGAGCAGGGACAGCACATCGACACCGAGCATGCGTCCGCCTACCAGCACCACCAGCGCGACGACCAGAATCGTGCGCCCGGTTTTCGATCGCAACAGGCCGGGCAGCAACCGCAACAGGAAAGGCGCCGCACCGGCCGCGGCATAGGAAGCCTTTTGCCCGCGCCGGTCGTCGACGTTGTCACTGCGTCTGCCATCTTCCCAGCGCATGGCGGTCCTCCCGAAAAGCCCCCCTTAATCTAGCACCGGCTGAAAAACTGGCAAGCGCTACGGCATGCAGCTACTCTGGGCAAACTACCGGCGGGGCGTGGGACACTCATGGGCATACTCATTGGCGGCAGCGACGCCGGCAAGATCTACCTCGACCCGCGCTACGCCAACCGCCACGGTCTCGTCGCCGGTGCTACCGGCACCGGCAAGACCGTCACCCTGCAGTGCCTGGCAGAAGGATTTTCCGACCTCGGCGTGCCGGTGTTCCTGGCCGATGTGAAAGGCGACCTCTCCGGCCTCAGCCAGGCTGGCGCACCGCACCCCAAGGTCGATGAGCGGGTACAGAAAATTGGCATCGAGGGTTTTGCCCAGCGCGCCTACCCCGTCGCCTTCTGGGACCTGTTTGGCAAGCAGGGCGTGCCGGTGCGCTCGACAATCTCGGAGATGGGGCCGCAGTTGCTCGCCCGCCTGCTCGATCTCAACGAGACCCAGGAGAGCGTCCTGACCCTGGTGTTCGAGTTCGCCGACCAGGAGGGCATCCTGCTGGTGGACCTCGCCGACCTGCGCACCACCCTCACCTACCTCGGCGACAACAGCCGCGAACTCGGCACCGGCTACCAGGTCTCGAAAGCCTCGGTCAACGCCATCCTGCGCCGCCTGCTGATGCTGGAGCGCGAGGGCGGAGAAGGTTTCTTCGGCGAACCCGCGCTGGAACTGGCGGATTTCATGCAGGTGGCGCGTGACGGCCGCGGCATTATCAACGTGCTGGCCGCGGACCAGCTGATCCTGCAGCCGCGCCTGTACTCGACGTTCCTGCTCTGGCTGCTCTCGGAACTGTTCGAGACGCTGCCGGAGCTGGGCGACCCGGAGCAGCCGGTGCTGGTGTTCTTCTTCGACGAGGCCCACCTGTTGTTCAACGGCGCGCCGAAGCCGCTGCTGGAGAAGATCGAGCAGGTGGTCCGGCTGATCCGCTCCAAGGGTGTCGGCGTGTATTTCATCTCCCAAAGTCCGGCGGATATTCCCGACAGCGTACTGGGGCAGCTGGGCAATCGGGTACAGCACGCCCTGCGCGCCTACACGCCGAAGGAGCAGAAGGCGGTGCGCGTGGCCGCGCAGTCCTTCCGCGAAAATCCCGCGCTGGATACGGTCAGCGTGATCAGCGAACTCGGCGTGGGCGAGGCACTGGTCTCCACCCTGGGCGACAAGGGCATACCCGCGCCGGTGCAGCGGGTGCTGGTGCGCCCGCCCCACTCCCGCATGGGCAAGGCCAGCGACGCTGAACGCAAGACCTTGCTGGAGCGCGACCCCAACCTGCGCCGCTACGGCGAGGCAGTAGACCCGCGCTCGGCCCACGAGGTGCTCACCGAGCGCACCCGCGCCCGACAAGAGGCGCAGGACGAGGCGGATCTCAAAAAGCGCGCGAAAAAAGCCGGTACCACGCCGCCCCGGCGCAGCAGCAATCGCCAGGGCGTCGGCGAGGCCTTCCTGAAGAGCATGGCGCGCAGCCTCGGCTCCGCGACCGGGCGCCAGCTGCTGCGCGGTATCCTGGGCTCCCTGCTGAAATAAACACCGCCCCCCAATTTGGCAATCCCGCCCCCAACGTGTATAGTTGCGCGCGGCTGGCCGGTGATCCCGGCTTAATCCACTGAAGCAGCGACCCGCTCGCCCTACCCCGGTACTGCGGGTTCCTGTTTCATCCAATCTCGATGGTTACAACATGCCCCGTATTTCTCGCAGCGCGGTTTTCGCCGCCCTGGTCGCCTTTGGCGTGCCCGCAGTACCCGTTTTGGCTGACAACCCGTCCGAATCCACAGCCGTCCAGCGCGAATCCGCCAGGGCGAACCAGTTGTTCGACGACATCTTCGACCGCGAGGTCAGCCGCGACCCGGTCCGCCAGACCTACCTCGGCATCAAGACCGATTACGACAAGTGGACGGATATCAGCGACGCCCACGACACCGAGGAACTCGAGCACGACAAGGCCGACCTGGCACTGCTGCGCGATATCGACACTTCCCTGCTCGACGCGGATACCGCGCTGAGTTACCAGCTGCTGGTGGACCGGCTGGAAAACGCCATCGAGGATTACCGCTGGCGCTACTACGCCTACCCGGTCAACCAGATGTTCGGCGAGCAGTCGAAGATCCCGGCCTTCCTGATCAACCAGCACCGCATCGGCAGTGTCGCCGACGCGGAGGCTTACATCGCCCGCCTTAACGGTATTCCGAATGTCATCGCGCAGCTGGTCGCCAAGCTGGAGGTTCGCGAGGACCTGGGCATCATCGCCCCGGATTTCGTGTTCCCGCACGTCCTCGACGATTCGCGCAACCTCATCTCCGGTAAACCCTTCGACGGCGGCGAACCCAGCCCGCTGATGGCCGACTTCAACAAGAAGGTCGCCGCGCTGGATATCACGCCGGCGGAGCGTGCGCGCCTGTCGCGGGAAGCGGAAATGGCGCTGCTGGAGAGCGTGCAGCCGGCCTACCGGTCGCTGATCGCCTGTGTCGAGCAGCTGCAGGAAAAAGCCGTCCACGACGCCGGTGTAGGCCACCTGCCGGACGGCGCCGCGTACTACGCCAATCGCCTGCAACGCATCACCACCACCGACCTGGGCGGAAAGCAGATCCACGAGATCGGCCTGTCGGAAGTGAAGCGGATTCACGCAGAGATGACCGCGATCAAGGACAAGGTGGGCTTCGAGGGCAGCCTGAAAGACTTCATGGAATTCATGCGCACCGCGCCGCAGTTCTACTACCCCGACACCGCCGAGGGCCGGGAGCAGTACCTGGAACGGGCGCGCGGGGTGCTGGACGCGATGTACGCGCGGCTGCCCGAGCTGTTCGAGACCCTGCCCCGGGCGCCGCTCGACGTGAAGGCGGTGGAGCCCTTCCGCGAGAAATCCGCGGGCAAGGCCTTCTACCAGCAGCCTTCGCCGGATGGCGCGCGCCCCGGCATCTACTACGTCAACCTGTATGACATGGCCGCCATGCCCACCTACCAGCTGGAGGCCCTGGCCTACCACGAGGGCCTGCCCGGCCACCACATGCAGATCGCCATCAAGCAGGAGCAGAAGGCCCTGCCGAAGTTCCGGCGCTTTGGCGGTTATACCGCCTACAGCGAGGGCTGGGGACTCTACGCGGAGGAAGTGCCCAAGGAGATCGGCCTGTACCAGGACCCCTACTCCGACTTCGGGCGTCTCTCCATGGAGCTGTGGCGCGCCGTTCGCCTGGTAGTGGATACCGGCATGCACTCCATGGGCTGGAGCCGCGAGCGGAGCATCCAGTACTACGTGGACAACACGCCCAACGCCCGCTCAGACGCGGTGAAGATGGTCGAGCGCCACGCCGTGATGCCCGGCCAGGCCACCGCCTACAAGATCGGCATGATGAAAATCCAGGAACTGCGCGACAAGGCGCGGCTGGCACAGGGTGAAAACTTCGATATCCGCGAGTTCCACGAGAAAGTACTGCGTGCCGGCGCCGTACCCCTGTACGTCCTCCAGCAACTGGTGCTCAACTAGGTTTCCATTGCAGGGCCCCTCCCGCTCAGGCGGGCGGGGCCTGGAAGCGCGCCCGCAAGCGCTGCACCGCGCTCACCACCAGGAGCACCACAGCGCCTGCGACCACCCCGACAAGTATGCCGGCCGTGGTTGGCAACACCGCGCCCAGCACCGGGTGCAGTGCGGCGGCGGTGTGTTCGATCGCGTGGGCCAGCGGGTGCACGCCGTGCACCAGGATGCCGCCGCCGACCATGAACATGGCGAAGGTGCCGACCACACCCAGCGCTTTCATCAGCCACGGCGCGAAACTGACCATACCCTGCCCGAGGCGCCGCTTCATCCGCACCCAGAGGTTCTCGCCCCGGCTGCGCATCAGGAAGAAACCCATGTCGTCCAGCTTGACGATGCCTGCGACCAGGCCGTAAACCCCCGCGGTCATCAGCACCGCGATCCCGGACATGACCGTCACCCGGGTGATGAAGTCGGATTCGCCGACGATGCCCAGGGTCAACACGATAATCTCAGCGGACAGGATAAAATCCGTGCGTATGGCGCCGCGGATCTTGTCGCGCTCGTACTGCACGATGTCCACCGCGGGATCCTCCAGGTGCTCGACCAGGTCCTCGTGTTCCTCCACATCTGCCTTTGCGCTGTGCAGGTAGTGGTGGGCGATCTTCTCGAACCCCTCGTAACACAGGTACAGGCCGCCGGCCATCAGCGCCGGTGTGATCAGCCAGGGCGCGACAAAGGAGACCACCAGCGCCAGCGGCACCAGGATCAGCTTGTTCACGAATGAGCCCTTGGCTACCGCCCAGACCACCGGCAACTCACGTTCCGCGCGCACGCCGGACACCTGCTCGGCGTTCACAGCGAGGTCGTCACCGAGGACGCCGGCGGTTTTCTTCGCCGCGACCTTGGTCATCAGGGAGACATCGTCCAGTACCGCGGCGATATCGTCGATCAGCACCAGCAGACTGCTGCCAGCCATGGGAAACTCCAGGGGATTAACCAGCGTTCAAGTGTGCCCGCGAGCGGTAGAAAAGACTAGCGGCGGCGGATCAGGTTGCGCGCGGCGGCACCACCGGTTTGCGCCGGCGGCGCTTGGCGGGCACACTCATCCGCGACTTGGGATAGCGCGGCAGCTTGCCGGTCGCCAGGTAGCGGTGGATGCTCTCCTGCGAGCGGATGTTCGCCACGCCCTTCTTGCCAGGCACATAGGCGTTGGTCTGGTCGCGATCCAGCACCCGGCTTTTCACATTGTCGTGCCACTGCTGGTCGAGAATGTCCTGAATGGTTTTCTGCGCGTCCGGGTCCAGCACCGGCGCCATCACCTCCACCCGGTAATCCAGGTTGCGGGTCATCAGGTCGGCGGAGCTGATCAGGTACTGCGGGCTACCGCGGTTGTAGAACACGTAGACCCGCGGGTGTTCGAGGTAGCGGTCGACGATGCTGATCGCCTCGATATTTTCCGACAGGCCCTTCACCCCGGGCAATAGCGAGCACATGCCGCGCACGATCAGGCGGATGCGCACGCCCGCCTCGCTGGCCTCGTACAGCTTCTTGACCAGTTCGTGATCGACGAGGTTGTTGCACTTGAGCGTCATGCGCGCGAAATAACCCGCGCGCGCGTTGGCGATCTCGCGGTCGATCAGCGCGGTAATGCCCGGCCGCGAGGTATGCGGCGACACCAGCAACTGCTTGTACTCCGGCCGCTTGTAGTTGAACTGCAGGAAGTCGAAGACATTGGACACATCGCGACCGATGGCCTGGTCGTAGCTCAGCAGGGTGAAGTCGGTGTAGATACGCGCGGTCTTCTCGTTGAAATTGCCGGTGCCGATATGGCTGTAGTAACGAACAGCGCCGGCCTCCCGCCGCTCGATCAGCAGCAGCTTGGAGTGCACCTTCAGGCCGGGAATGCCGAAGATCACGTGGATGCCGCTTTCGGTGAGCCGCTGCGCCCAGTCGATATTGGCCTGCTCGTCGAAGCGCGCCGCCAGTTCCACCACCGCCAGCACCCGCTTGCCGTTGTCCACCGCGTTCACCAGCGCGTCGATGACCCGCGAGTTTTTCGCCACCCGGTAAAGGCAGATCTTGATGTCGGTGACCTGGGGGTCCAGCGCCGCGGTCTTCAGCAGGTCGATCAGGTAATCGAAAGGATGGTACGGGTAGTAGAGCAGCACGTCCTTGTCGCGGATCGCCTCGAAGATGCTGCCGGGCTGGTCCAGTCGCGGCACGCCGATGGGCCCCAGCGGCTTGAATTCCAGGTATTTCGGGCCGACGTTGGGGAAGTCCATGAAGTCCTTGGAGTTGTGGTAGCGGCCGCCGGCGATCAGGCTGTCGTACTTGCCGAAGCGGAAGCGCGCGGTCAGGTACTCCAGCAGGCGCGGCGGCATCTGCGCGTCGTAGGACATGCGCACCGCGTCCGCGCGCCGGCGCTGCTTCAGGCTCTTCTCCATCTTCTCCATGAGGCTCTGGGTGATGCCGGTGTCGATTTCCAGTTCGGCGTCCCGCGACAGCTTGAAGCAATAGGCGTGCGTTTCGTCGACCGGGATGACGCCGCGAAACATCTGCGGCAGGCAGGCGCGGATGATGTTGTCCAGCACGATGAATACCTTGCCCTGCTTGCTCTTGCCCTTGCGCCCCGGAATCTCTACAAAACGGCCGAGCCGGTCCGTGGGCACCTCCACCACGGCATAGCGGTAGCTCTCGCCGGAGCGGATATCCACCGCCAGGTACAGTGATTCATCGTTCAGGGTGGGCATCGCGCGGCCGTCGCGCAGCAGGATGGGGTCCAGTTCCGGCAGCACTTTCTCGGTGAAATAGTGCTGTACGAAGGCCAGCTGCCACTCGTCCAGCTGGCGCTCGTTGATCAGGTAGATCTTGCGCTCGGGGAGTTCGTCCATGATCTGCGCGTAGATCCGGTCGAACTCCTTCTGCAGCGCCACAATCCCCTTCAGGATCGCCGCCAGCAGGTCCTTGAAATGCTCGCGGTCGACGCCGCTCGATACAGAGATCAGGCGCCGGACTTCCGCCACCCTGACCCGGAAAAATTCGTCGGAGTTGTTGGAGAAGATACCGAGGTAACGCAGGCGTTCGATCAGCGGCACGGAATCGTCCGCGGCCTCCTGCAGGACCCGGCCGTTGAAGGCGATCCAGCTCAGTTCTCGCGGGTAGAAGAGTTCGTGCTCGCGCAGGTCGACCACGCGATTCTTGACGGGGTTGCTCATAAATGTCCTGTAACGCGTCCCTATCGGGACAATTTAGTACAGATGTCCCGAAAACGATATTGCAGGATTATGACAGGCGGGTGCGGCGCGGGTGGGAGCGCCAATAAAAAAAGCCCGGTAACTCCCCTGATACTGCCGGGGCCGGGCTAAGGTAGGGACTGTGGTCGGCAGCAGGTGCCGGTAATCAGGCCGCTTCGGCGGTGATTTCGGGAAAGGCCTCACACACGGCGGCGAAGCTGTAGTCTTCCATGCCCAGGGCTTTCAGTGCCGGCAGAACGTCGTCCTGGCTGCGCGACTGCAGGCGTTTGTGTACCGTCGCCAGCAGGCCGAAGCGATTGACCATCTGCCAGGTGCCGGTGGCCCGGGTGCGCTTGCCGCGCTGCTGGCTGATCGCCTCTTCGTAGGCGTAGATCGCGCGCACTGCGGCGAACTCGGCGTCGGTGGTGGCGCCGTAGGCCCCTGCCCTGAGGTCGACCGCCCTGCGGAAGGCCTGGATGGCCAGCTCCGGGTGACCCTGGCGCTCAGCGTTGCGGGCGAAGACATAACAAAGTTCGGGTTCGCGGATGCGTTCAACGAGTTCGTGCATGATTCTTCTCCTTTGCGTCGGCCCCGGTGGCCGGACCTCTATGGTTCCTATGCTAGGGAAAAGGAGGCAATCGCCACATGGCCGCCGGCGCCACAAGCATGGCTGGCGGCGACACCTGGCAGGGAGCTAGAAAAAGCTTTAACAGCGCTGAATAAGCTGAGGTTTGCGGGAGGGTTTGTTACGCGAGCTGGAATAAAAAAGCCCGCCATCCACGAAGTGGCGGCGGGCTAACAGCCGTATGTTTCGGGGCAGAAACATCGGCCAGGGGACGTGTTAGCACGTGCAGGAAGCAGCGTGCTAAAGAGAAAAATAGACCGCCGCGGGCAAATAGCAAATTTTTGGAATAAATAATTGACCGGGGCGCGGCGATGGGTCAGGGCTTGAGCGCAAGCACGTCGGTTTTCAGGTGCTGCAGCACGCGCTCCGCGGTATTGCCCAGGAGCCTGGCCCGCAATCCCTTGCGGCCGACGCAACCCAGCACCACCAGTTGCGCCCGCCTGGCCGCGGCCTCGCTGGCAATCACTTTCTCTGCAGGGCCGCGCTTGACCTTGAACGCCTTCTCCGCGAGCCCGTGGCGTTTGGCGAGTTTTGCAATTTCCGATTGCATCACGGCGCGCGCGTCTGCGACATAGCTGGCCGGCTCTACCAGGTCGAGATCGCGCAGCAGGGTGGGCACTTCCACGGCACAGATGACATGCAGCGATTCGCCCATCGCGCTGGCGAGGCTGACCGCCCTGTTGAGGATGGCATCATTGAGGCGTTTCTTTGCCGCGTTGCCAGTCGCGAGATCCAGCGCGGCAAGCACCGGCGCAGTATTGCGCCATTTGGTGTCGGCGACGATCAGGACCGCTGCCGGGCACTCTCTCAGCAGGGTCCAGTCGGTGGAACTGTGCACTGCGCCCTCGACGTGCCCGCCGGTTTTTACCACGAATTCGATATCACCCCGGGCGCATCGATTGCAGACCCACCGCGCGACGTCTTCCTGCCACTGCACCTGTACCCGGACCTTTTGCCCTGCGCTGGAATGTCTGGCGATGTATGTCTCGAGTTGCTCGCGCCGCTTGTCCTGCATCTTGCGCTTGACTGCCGCGCGGCCGGCGCTGTCCAGATTCAGTTGTGCCAGCGGGGCATGCACGAAGGCACAGATATCCACCGCCAGGCCGAGCCTGGCGGCCAGTTCCAGGCCGCGCGGAATCGCGCTACCGAGCCCTTCCCTGTCCGCTACAACCAGCACCTTGCCCATACCGATCCACCTCGAGCCAAAACCCCCGATTATAGGGACTAGCCGTTGGGATACCAGAGCGAACCGTAACGCACGACGCGGCCCTGCCGTTCCAGGTCGCCGAGCGCGCGCTCGACAACACCGGCGTGGTACTGGCCGGCGTCGCCGGCGACAGACTCGCCGATAAATTCGCAGACTTCGGTGACAGTCGCTCCGCGGTAGTTGCGCGCCATTGCGAGATACACCATCGAGCGCACCATGCGCGAGACCTTTTCCGTCATACCCAGCAATGCGTGATTCATGTCATAAGCTCCCTTGTGACGACAGGGAAAGACTACGCAGAAGGGATTGGGGGCCGTATTGCCGGGTGCGCCATATGCGTGGCCGCCGGCGCCAGCGACGCCTGGCCCGATGTCAGTCGGCCGCCTGCCTGTGTTCGCGGAAGTCGGCGGGCGCCATGCCGGTCCAGCGCTTGAAGGCGCGGGAAAATGTACTGGGCTCGGAAAAACCCAGCAGGTAAGCAGTTTCGACGATGGACCTGCGGTGCTGGCGCAGGTATTTACGGGCGAGTTGCAGGCGCGTGTCCTGCAGCAGGTCTGAGAAACTGGTGCCCTCCTCCTTCAGCTTGCGCTGCAGGGTGCGGTTGCTGACGTGCAGCGCGTCGGCCACCTCCTGCTGTCCCGGCGGTCCGTCGGGCAGCATCTCGAGAATCTTGTCGACCACGTTGCGGGCCGTGGACTGGCTGAGGAAACTGTCCAGCAGGGATTGGGCGGCCTCGTCGTTGACCTTCGCCAGCGCCGGATCACCGGTGACCAGGGGCTCCATGATATCGGAGCGGTACCAGCTCAGGGTGCTGCTTCCGGACTCGAACTCCACCGGGCTGCAGAGCATCGACTCCCAGCGCTCGGGCGCCTCCGGCACCGGGCGCTCCAGGGTGACCCGCGCCGGCGCCAGGTATTCGCCGAGTGCGAGCGAGCACATGCGCGCCACCGAGCCGGCGGCATAATCGCGCATTGCATAGTGGTAGGACTCGACAATGGGGATGTGCCCGAGGTCGATGATCACGAACTCCCCCTCCTCCCACAGCCGCATCTGCGTCGAGGTACTGACGAGTTTGCCGAAGCGCACCAGCCTGCGCAGTCCATCGTAGACCGTATCGCTGGCCAGCCAGGCGAGCCCGAGGCCGTGCAGCACCTGGGGCTGGATCTGCGCGGCCGCGAGCAGTCCGAAAGCCTCGTCGCCGCTGGCGTCGACACTGCGCGCCATCAGCGCGCCGAACTGCCGGTTGGGAATCCGCCAGTCAGGGTTAGCCAGTTTGGCCCCGTCGATACCGGCTTCGGCCATGATCTCCAGCGGATCCAGCCCGGCGCGACGCAGCGCCTGCGCCACTGGCAGGACAAAGGTGCCGAGCACGGAGTGCTGCATGGATGTCGGTGCGTTCATTCGCCTTTCCCCGAAGCGTCAGGACACTATAGCAGCACACTGTAGGAGCGCGCTCCGCGCGCGATTGATCCAGCGCGCGATTCATCGCCCGCGTAGCGGGCTCCTACAGAGGGCTTGTGGCGAAGCTGGATCTCAACTACTGTATGCATATCCAGCATCCACGGCAGCTCCCATGCGCAACAGCGACATCCCCATCGTCGACCAGAAGGCCGCCCACACGGGTCGCGGCTCGCTCAGTAACAAGGGCTCGCGCTTCCAGCCGACCAGCGTGGACTGGGAGGACGGCATCAGCGGCCCCTCGCCGGTTACCGAATGCCGGGCCGTCACCGCGCGCAGCATCATCAGCCGCAACCAGTCGCCAGACATTCCGTTTTACCAGTCCATCAATCCCTACCAGGGCTGTGAGCACGGCTGCATCTACTGCTATGCGCGGCCCACCCACGCCTATCTCGACCTGTCACCCGGGCTGGATTTCGAAACCCGGCTCACCTACAAGAGCAACGCCGCCGAGCAACTGCGTCGTGAACTGGCCAGGCCCGGCTATCGGTGCCAGGGCATCACCCTGGGTGCCAACACCGACCCCTACCAACCGGTGGAGCGGGAGTTGGGGGTAACCCGGCAGTTGCTCGAAGTGATGCTGGAGTGCCGGCATCCGGTTTCACTGATTACCAAGGGCGCGCTGGTGACCCGCGACATCGACATCCTGGCGGAACTGGCGGCCCAGGGGCTGTGCTCTGTGATCATCAGCGTCACCACGCTGGATGCGAATCTCAAGCGGTGTATGGAACCGCGGGCCGCCTCCGGCCCGGCGCGGCTGGCTGCCATGGCCGAACTCGCGGCCGCCGGCATTCCCGTCTCACTGCTCTTTGCGCCGGTGATTCCAGCGCTGAACGACGCCGAGATGGAGACCGTGCTGCAGCGAGCGGCGCAGGCCGGGGCGAGAACTGCAGCCTGGCAACTGCTGCGCCTGCCACTGGAGATTGCCGGGTTGTTCCAGGAGTGGCTGCAGCAACACTACCCCCTGCGGGCCGAGCACGTGATGAGCATTGTGCGCCAGTGCCGCGGTGGCCGCGATAACGACAGCCGCTTCGGTCACCGCATGCGCGGCGAGGGGCAGTTTGCCGAACTGCTGTCCCAGCGCTTTCGCGTTGCGTGCAAGCGGCTTGGGCTCAACCAGGGTAAACCCCGGGAGGGGCGCTGTGACCTGTTCCGGCCTCCGCGGCCGGCAGACGAACCTCAGATCGACCTGTTTTGCCAGGTGTGAACGCGCAAAAAAATGGGCCAGATGCTATCGGGCCCTTTGCCTGGCCATATCGAAGTTCAGAGCTTGGAGAATTCGCGATCCAGGTTGAAGCGGCGCGAAGTAACGTAGGACTCCATGGCCTCGACCCGGCGCAGGGTGTCATCCAGCTTCTGCCGTGCCCGGTTGAGCCTGACTGAACCCGGCTCGGGGTAGCGGAAAACGCGCTTGGGGCGGTATTCGTGGTAGCGCTCGTCGTACTCCATCGGAATCTCCGTTTCATCGAAATCATCCGCAGGCTCCGGGCCTGACCCACTGTATCGCGAGGGTCGCGGCGACAGCAGGATCCAGGCGCCGATATATGCGAAAAGGGCCAGGGTGCCGGTGAACAGGAAACCGCCGATCCAGATCAAGCGCATCACCCAGTGGGCGATATCGAAGTGGTCGGCCAGTCCCGCGCACACGCCGGCGATCTTGCCGTCGCGAGTGTTGCGATACAGGCCCATGCCCCAGCCCCGCGCCTTGCTGTGGCGCATGCGCCGGCTGTCCCACTCGTAGCGACGGCGGTAACCGCGGCCGTTGTTGTCTCGCCTGCTCATGATTGTTCCTCCTCGTGGGCACGGCCGCGCACCGAGTCACGCCAGCCGGGATGGTCGGCATCCAGCAGGGACTCCAGGGTGCGGATGCGCTCGGTGAGTGCGTCCACCGTTTCCAGCATCTGTTCCACCGTCTCCCGGTCCTCTTCGGTCAGGCTGCGGGAAGAGCGGTTCAGGCTGCGGTAGTGCATCACGATCCAGATCGGTGCCACGATCACCATGAACAGGATGAGCGGGGTAACCATTATGCTCCAGAATTCCATCAGTGCTTTCCTTGGGCAGGCTGCGCCGGAGCGCCCATGCTGCCATTATTGCTCGGGTTAGCCAACGTACTCAGTCCTGCTGCTCGCGCTTGCCCATCTCGGACTTCAGCCGTTCCAGTTCTCCGCTGATGCGTTCGTCCGATTCCAGCGAGTCGATCTCCGCCGCCAGGTCCGGGTGCACTTCGCGACCGAGGTCCATGGATTCGAGCTGGCTTTCGAGATTGTCCATGCGGCGCTCGAAGTGCTCGAAGCGGGAAAATGCCTCGTCCAGTTGCTCGCGGTGCATCTGGCGCTTGACCTTGATGCGCGATTCCACGGTGCGGCTGCGCATGGACAGCGCCTTCTGCTTGGCACGTGCATCGGTGAGCTTCTGCTGCAGCTGTGCGACTTCGTCGTTCAACTGGGAGATGTGGTCGTCCGCCGCTTTCAGTTCCGTCTCGATGGCACTTACCTCGTCCTCGATCGCATACTTCTCCTGCAGGGCCGCGCGGGCCAGGTCTTCACGGCCCTTGCTGATGGCGAGTTTCGCCTTGGCTTCCCAGCTATCGGCCTCTGCGCGCACCCGCTCGAGCTTGCGCGCGGCCGTCTTGCGGTCGGCCAGCACGCGCGCCGAGGATGAGCGCACCTCCACCAGCGTATCCTCCATCTCCTGGATGATCAGCCGGATCATTTTTTGCGGGTCCTCGGCCTGGTCCAGCAGTGCGTTCAGGTTCGAGTTGATGATGTCCGTCATGCGGGAAAAAATACCCATGGCAGTTCTCCTGTCCAATCAGTGGCCGCTTTGGCGGCGGGTTTTCCCCGCCGGCCGGGCCAGCCAGTAAATCAGTTCAATAATCACAACCACCTGGAAGAAGCTAAGCGCCCCCGCGGCCGGGGCAACTGCGACTCCGGTGAGACCGCAAAGAACCAGCAGCGCCGTGTAGATCACCATTCGCTCGCCCAGCCTTTGCATCTCCATATCCTTATATCCGGTGGTTTGTGGTTCGGTGTTACACCCGGTTAATATCAGGATTTGTGCCAGCTTCTGTAAGCTATTGTTTTATATTGATAAAGTGATTAGATGCCCGCGATAGCACGACATGATTTCCGATTTAGAGGTTATGTTCACCATAAATAAAGGCTATTTATACCGTTTAAATGGTATATTTAACCAATGAGTCGCTCACCTGAAGTCATCATCGGTCATTCGATCGCCCTCGCCGAAGCCCTGGACCAGGTTTCCGCCCTGGCCGCGGTACCGCGACCGGTGCTGGTACTGGGCGAGCGCGGCACCGGCAAGGAACTCGCCGCCCAGCGGCTTCACTTCCTCTCACCGCGCTGGGACGCGCCACTGCTCAAGGTCAACTGCGCCGCCATGGCGGAACCGCTGCTGGAATCGGAGCTGTTCGGCCACGAACCCGGGGCGTTCACCGGCGCCACCCGGGTGCACCGCGGCCGCTTCGAGCGCGCGGACGGCGGAACGCTGTTTCTCGACGAGCTGGGCACCATGTCGTTACGCCTGCAGGAAAAACTGCTGCGAGTGGTGGAGTACGGCGAATTCGAGAGGCTGGGCGGCCAGCAGAGCATCGCCGTCGACGTGCGCGTCGTCGGCGCAACCAATGCGGACCTGCCCCGCCTGGCGCGGGAGGGAAAGTTCCGGGCGGACCTGCTGGACCGGCTCAGTTTCGACGTGGTACACCTGCCGCCGCTGCGCCAGCGCAGGGAAGATATCGCCGAACTGGCCAATCACTTCGGCGTACAGATGAGCGCAGAACTCGGTTGGGAGCTGTTCCCCGGCTTCAGCGATACCGCGCTGGCCACCCTGCTCGACCACCACTGGCCGGGCAACGTCCGAGAGCTGAAAAACGTGGTGGAGCGCTCGCTTTTCCGCTGGGGCGAAAGCGGCGAGGCGGTGGACGAAATCATCGTCGATCCCTTTGTCAGCCCCTGGGATGAAACACCCGGCCCCGAACCTCGAACAGCGGCGCAGGCTTCCGCGCCAGAGCGCCGCGAGGTCACCGATTTCAACAGCCATATGGCTGCCCTGGAAAAGCAGGTGCTGGTCGAGGCGCTGGCCCTAAATCACCAGCACCAGCGGCGTACCGCCCAGTCGCTGGGACTGTCCTACGACCAGTTGCGCGGTCTCGTGCGCAAGCACCAGCTGTCGCGCCGGCGCCGCAATTAATTGCCCCACCCTTCCCCTCCGAGGGTATGTTTGGAGTATAGTGGCGCCCTTACTATTTCCACTGACTTGCGACCCAAGGAATCGAACATGACGTTGCCCCTGTCCGACCCTCAACTGCTGAAAACCCAGGCCTTTATCAATGGTGAATGGGTGGATGCCGATGACGGAGCCACCTTCGAGGTGCGCAACCCGGCAAACGGCGAAGTGATTGCCGAGGTGGCGAAGACCGGTACAGCGGAAACCGCCCGCGCCATCGCCGCCGCCGACGCCGCCATGCAGGAATGGAAACGCCTGCCGGCCAAGGCCCGCGCCGGCATCATGCGCAAGTGGTTCGACCTGATGATGGCCAACCAGGAAGACCTCGCCATCATCATGACAGCCGAGCAGGGCAAGGTGCTGGCCGAGTCGCGCGGCGAAGTCGCCTACGGCGCGGCCTTTGTCGAGTGGTTCGGCGAGGAAGCCAAGCGCATCGACGGCGATGTCATCCCCGGCCCCGGTCCCGACAAGCGCATCGTCTGTATCAAGCAGCCGGTCGGCGTGGTCGCCGCGATCACCCCGTGGAACTTCCCCAATGCAATGATTGCGCGCAAGGCGGCGCCGGCGCTGGCCGCCGGTTGCAGTATCGTGATCAAGCCTGCGACCGAAACCCCGCTGTCCGCGTTCGCCATGGCGGAACTGGCCGCCCGCGCCGGCGTGCCCGCGGGCGTGATCAACGTACTCGCCGGCAGCAGCGCCCAGATCGGTGCGGAGATGACCTCCAACCCCACCGTGCGCAAGCTGACCTTTACCGGCTCTACCCCGGTCGGCAAGCAACTCGAAGCCGAGTGCGCCGGCACCATGAAGAAAACCTCGATGGAACTGGGTGGCAACGCGCCTTTCATCGTGTTCGACGACGCGGATCTGGACGCCGCGGTACAGGGCGCACTGATCTCCAAGTACCGCAACTCCGGCCAGACCTGTGTGTGCTCCAACCGGCTGTTCGTGCAGGAGGGTGTCTACGACGCCTTCGTCGAGAAACTGGTCAGGGCCACCGCCGACTTCAATGTCGGCGACGGCATGCAGGACGGTATCACCATCGGCCCGCTGGTCAACGCCAAGGCAGTGAACGACGTGGACGAACTGGTTCAGGCTTCGGTTGCCGCCGGCGCGAAAGTCGCCCTGGGCGGCGCGCCGCACAACATGGGCGAGTGTTTCTACCAGCCCACGGTACTGACCGAAGTCACCTCGGAAATGGCGGTATTCCGCAACGAGATCTTCGGCCCGGTCGCACCCGTGGTGCGCTTCTCCACCGAGGAGGAAGTGATCGCCATGGCCAACGACACCGAGTTCGGCCTCGCCTCCTACTTCTACACTCGCGATATCGGCCGCGTCTGGCGCGTCGCCGAGGCGCTGGAGTACGGCATCGTCGGCATCAACGAGGGCATCATCTCCAACGAGATGGCGCCGTTCGGCGGTGTGAAGGAATCGGGCTCAGGCCGTGAAGGCTCGAAGTATGGGATCGACGATTACGTCGAGATCAAGTACATGCTGATGGGTGGGTTGGGTTCGTAGGAGCGCGCTCTGCGCGCGATCGCCTCGGTCCGCGTTCGGGCGTAGCAGGCTCCTACAACTGCATATCGTCGAAGGGATTGGGCAGGTCGAGGTTGACCGGCAGTCCGCCCACGACCATGCGGCGCGGGCCCATGTCCACATCGCCGTCCAGTAAAACACCGTGGTCGAAGTGGTACACCGGCTTGCGGCTACCCTGGATCATATCCTCATCGTAATCCTTCTGCGCCTGCGCCACGGCCTCGTTGGCAGCCTGCCACTCGCGCCACTGGGCCGGTGAATAGCGCTGCTGCAACATGCGCCGCGTGGTGGCCGGGCTGAGCAGCGCGGCGGTGGCGTTATTGCCGCCAAAGCCCTTGGAATTGACCACTGCGTACGCGGACTCTTCCGGGTCGAACTTGCGGTGTTCGCGGCTGAAGGCCAGGTTATCGGTGCGCACGTCCGCGGCGAGGTCGTCGATGGTGGTGATACCCGGGATGATCCCGTGGTGCCACATGCCGAGGGTCGCGGTGACCTGGTCGCCGGAAGCGGCACCCAGGGAGTGGCCGAGGTAGCACTTCAGGGCCGCCACCGGCCAGTCCTGTATGCCGAAGGTTTCGGCCACACGGCTCATGATTTCGGATTCCGTAACCCGGTTCTGCGGCGTGCCGGTACCGTGGGCCTGCACCATGCCGCGGTGCCTCAGGGAATCCTCGCCGACGATGGCGCGCACGGTGGCCAGCGCCCGGGCCATGGTGATGTAGTTGCCGACGCCGGGGCCGGAAATCGATTTCTTGAAGCCGTCGGCGTTGACGAACACTTCCGGCGCGGAGCCGAACATGGTGGCGCCCAGTTCCATGGCCAGTTCGTCGTCGAACAGCACGACCATCTGCGCCGATTCGGCGATGGTGAATCCGCAGTTGTCGGCGAAGGGGCGGCAGGCGCGGCGGTGGTCCGGTTCGACTCCCGCGTCCAGCCTGTCGAGGTCGCGCAGGGCCTTGTCCGAGGCCAGCGCGCCCATCGCGTAGTAGCCCTCCATCACCTCAGGGCAGATCGGCGCCTCGGCGGCGCCGACAAAGGCCACCCGAGCGCGTCCGGCGCGGATATCGGCGATGCCGTTCTTCAGGTTGTAGAGGAAGGAGGCGCAGGCGCCGAGGGTGGCGCCGGTCGAGCCCATCGAGCCCAGCACGTAGGCGTTGATGAAGTCCGCCGACATCTCGGCGAGGCTCAGGGGACAGTACTTCGACGTGATACGCTTGCCCATGTAGCGGGATTTCAGCATGCCGCCGGCGCCGTTGTTATCCAGCTGCCCCATGGCACTGCCGGCGTAGACACTGATCTGGTCTGCGGGCACCTTGCGCTTGATCACTTCCCAGTCGATACCCAGGTTCGCCAGTGCGTCGGAGGCGGCGCAGACCGTCATCTGCAGGCCGCGCGGGTGGTTGCGCGAGGCGTACAGGTTGCCGGGCTCGTAGCCGGTGGGCAGCTGGCTGGCGGCCTTTACCTCGAACTCGCGCATGGTCGGCAGCAGGAATTCCTGCGCGCCGCGGATGTTCACATTGACGTGGGTGACCGTGGTCGGCTTGACCACCCAGTTATCGGGGATCTCCTCGGGCAGGTGCCGGCGCTCGATATCGAAATTGACCGGGTGGCCGTTGCTCTCCGTGGGGAAGCGCTGGTTCCAGAGCACCGCGTCGACGTCGAAGTGCTGGCGCTCGACGCGCCGGATGAGCGTGTGGTCAAGGATGAACTGCTCTTTGGCCAGGCCGTCCTCGATGCCCATCATGGCGGCCAGCGCAGACAGGGTGCGCAGCTGTACGGGCCGTTCCATGGCGGTATAGGCCATGCGCGCAACGCCGTGGTGACCGGATGCCCGCCCGGCCCCATTGAAGCCGCCGAGACTGACGATAACCGGTAAGCGCTGCTTTCCCATCGGGTTGTATCCTGTTTAGCGTGTGATTTTCTGTTACCACAAGTTTACGAATGTACCCGCGGCAAGACGAGGTCGAATCTGCCATAATTTATGGCATTATTGACAGCGTGGACCGCAACAAGTGCACTGCATCGCCGCCCTGCTCTATCCACAGGCCCTGGCCACCAGCATTACCCTGCCGCTGGAAATCCTGCAGGCGGCGGCGCAGATGGCGCGCACCCACTCGCGCCACAGCCAGCCGGTCAGCCCCCTCCTCGCCAGCCACGAACCGGGCCCCGTCCGGCTGTTCAGCGGCATCACCCTGGACGCCACCATCGGCGTGGACTCCCTGTCCGATATCGACCTGCTGATCGTACCTGCGATCTGGCGCAACCCGCAGACGGTGGTCGGCGCCACCGGCCACTGGCAGGTCCACCTGCGCCGGCTTGCCGAACAGGGCACCCGAATCTGCGCGGTCGGCACCGGAGCCTGCCTGCTGGCCGAGGCCGGCCTGCTGGACTGGCGCCCCGCCACCACCCACTGGAACTACCTGGACGAATTCGCCGCGCGCTACCCGCGGGTGCAGCTGAAATCCCGCCACCTGATCACCCAGAGCGACAACCTCTACTGCGCCGGCAGCGTCAACTCCATTGCCGACCTGATGGTGCACATCGTCGAACAGTGGTACGGCCACGGCATCGCGCGGGCGGTGGAAAACCAGTTCTCGCCGGAAATCCGCAGCCCGTTTCGCGCCGCGGCCTACCAGACGGATGTCGATCCCAGCCACCATGACGAGGTGGTGGTCGAGGCCCAGCAGTGGTTGCGGGACAAACTCGGGCGCGGCGTCAGTATCGGCGCCCTGGCCGCGCAACTCGGGCTGAGCACGCGAACCCTGAACCGGCGGTTCCGCCAGGCCACCGGAGTCAGCCCACAGCAGTGGCTGCAGCGCCTGCGCGTCAGCGAGGCGCGCGACCTGTTGCGCCACAGCAACCTGACCATCAGTGACATTGCCTGGCGGCTCGGGTTCCAGGACGTCAGCCATTTCGGCAAGCTGTTCCGCGAGCACGCGGGCATCACTCCCGGCCGCTACCGCGAGGCGGTGCGCGGCAAACTGTTCGCGCCGGACCCGGGTGGCCGGAAGCCCGTAACCCCTCGCCCGGCTTGAGGAAAAGCGGCTCCTGTGGCTAAATGGGCGCCCTTCTGGAATCCCCCCAACATCCCACAGAGCGATAGATCGGTATGAGCGAAGAAACGGTAGTCATCGTAGGCGGTGCCCGCACGCCCATGGGCGCACTGCAGGGCGGCCTGGCCAGTGTGACCGCACCCCAACTCGGCTCGGTGGCCATCACCGAGGCGCTGGCGCGCAGCGGCGTGGCCGCGGAGGACATCGACGAAGTATTCATGGGCTGCGTACTGCCCGCTGGCCTCGGCCAGAGCCCCGCTCGCCAGGCGCTGATCGGCGCCGGCATACCGAAATCGACCGGCGCGGTCACGCTCAACAAGGTCTGCGGCAGCGGCATGCAGGCGGCGATGTTCGCCCACGACAGCATTCTCGCCGGCACCAACAAGTACGTCGTCGCCGGCGGCATGGAGAGCATGACCAACGCTCCCCACCTGATCCCGGGCGCCCGCGGCGGCGTGCGCAGCGGCCACAAGACCATCTACGACCACATGTTCCTCGACGGCCTGGAAAACGCCTATGACGGCCGCGCCATGGGCAGCTTCGCCCAGCAGACTGCTGACGACCGCGGCATCACCCGCGAGCAGATGGACGCCTATGCCATCGAATCGCTGCGCCGCGCCAAGACCGCCATCGAAAAGGGCCAGCTCAAGGCCGAGACGGTGCCCGTCACCGTGCAGACCCGCAAGGGCGAAGTCGTGGTCGAGCACGACGAACAGCCCTTCAGCGCCGACGAGAACAAGATTCCCAAGCTGCGCCCGGCATTCGCCGAGGACGGCACGGTGACCGCCGCCAACTCCAGCTCCATCTCCGACGGCGCCAGCGCCCTGGTACTGACCAGCGCCAGCGAAGCCGCCGCCCGCGGCCTGGCGCCGATGGCGCGAATCCTCGGCCACAGCCGCCACAGCCAGGAGCCGGGCCTGTTCACCACCGCCCCCATCGGCGCGATCAACAAGCTGCTGGACAAGCTGGGCTGGACGGTCGACGACGTGGACCTGTGGGAGATCAACGAGGCCTTCGCCATGGTGGTGATGATGGCCATCACCGACCTCAAGCTGGACCACGCCAGGGTGAACGTCTACGGCGGCGGCTGCGCCATGGGTCACCCCATCGGCTCCACCGGCTCGCGCATCATCGTCACCCTGATGTACGCGCTGAAGCAGGCCGGCAAGAAGCGCGGCATCGCCTCCCTGTGCATCGGCGGCGGCGAAGCCACCGCGGTGGCCATCGAGCTGATCTGACCCTCCATGTCACTGTCCAGCATTCCCGACATCCTCGATGACATCCGCGCCGGACGGATGGTCATCCTCATGGACGACGAGGACCGCGAGAACGAGGGCGACCTGATTGTCGCCGCCGAGGCAGTGACGCCGGAGATCATCAATTTCTTCGCCAGCGAGGCCTGCGGCCTGATCTGCATGCCGATCACCGAGGAGCGCGCGCGCCGGCTGCAATTGCCGCTGATGGTGCGCGACAACCGCTCCCAGCACGAGACCAACTTCACCGTCTCCATCGACGCGGCGGAGAAAATGGGTCCCGGTATCAGCGCCATCCAGCGCGCACACACCGTGCGCAAGGCCGTGGCGGTGGACGCGAAGCCCGCCGATATCATGCAACCCGGGCATATCTTCCCGCTGGTCGCCAAGCCCGGCGGCGTACTGCGCCGGGCCGGCCACACCGAGGCCGGCGTCGACCTCGCGCGCATGGCCGGCTTCGAGCCCGCTGCACTGATCGTCGAGATCATGAACGAGGACGGCACCATGGCGCGCCGCCCCGAGCTGGAAGTCTTCGCGGAAAAACACGGTCTGCACATGGGCACCATCGCCGCGCTCATCGAGTACCGCGCGCTGCACGAGCAATCGGTGGAGCTGTGCCACAGCAAGCCGGTGAACACCGAGTTCGGCCCCTTCGTGCTGCACAGCTTCCACGACCTGATCGACGACACCGTGCACTACGCCATGGCCTGCGGCGAGATTCGCGAGGAAGACGACGTGCTGGTGCGGGTACAGGCATTGAACACCCTGCGCGACGTGCTCGGCACGCAGATCGACAGCGCCGCCCCCGGCTGGTCCTATCGCCGCGCCATGCAGGCCGTGGCCGCCGAAGGCCGCGGTGTGGTGGTACTGATCGGCCAGCCCGGCAGTGCCGAGCAGGCGCTGGCTGAAGTCGCCCAGTTTCCGCAACCGGCGCGGGTGACCAGCGCCGTGGGCAGCGAAGGACAACAACCCAATTACCGGGTTATCGGCACCGGCTCGCAGATACTCAAGCGCCTGGGCGTGGGCCGCATGCGGCTGATGTCGGCGCCGGTACACTTCAATGCGCTCTCCGGCTTCAATCTCGAGGTCACGGATTTCGTCGACCCCTGAACGTCCCGGCCGCGGCCGGAATGGCCACTGCCTCCCAATGCGCCTATGATGCCCCTGTGCAGTACAGGAGAGCATCATGGCAATCGAGAGCCTCAACCACATCAATATCGCAGCGCCGGCTGAACTGCTGGCGCGGGTGCGGGATTTCTACGTCGATATCGTCGGGTTGACGGAGGGCGACAGGCCGGATTTCGGTATCGCCGGTTACTGGCTTTACGGCGGCGGCGCCCCCATCGTGCACATGCTGGCCAGGGAAAATGCCAGTCCCGCGAGCAATACCGGCTACCTCGACCACGTCGCGTTCACCTGCTCCGACCTCGAAAGCACCGAGAAACGCCTCGATGAGCTCGGTGTCGCCTACCGCCGCAACGACTTCAGCGACCGCGGCTTCATCCAGCTGTTCCTGCAGGACCCCACCGGCCTCGGCGTGGAGCTGAATTTCCAGACCGGCAGCTGAGCCCGCGCCATCAGTAGGGGTAACCGTTCTCCATCTGCTCGCCGGTGGCCGAGCGCTCGATCATGCCGTAGGCGCTCTGGTCGTCCCAGGTGTAGTGGACGCCGCCCTGCTGCAGGGTGAAACCCGCGGCGCCCAGCGCGGCCATATCCTGGTTGTTCACGCGGAAGGTGGACAGGCAGGTGCGGCCGGAGATGCGGTGCACACCCAGCTCCGACTCCAGTTCCAGCGACACGTCGTCACCCTCGGCCATCACCTCGCGGATATAGGGGATTTTCGTGGTGCGCGCCGGGTACATCCTGCCGTCGACTACCACGTAGGCGATGTTGAACTCCGGCGCATCGGGCTTGGCCGGGTAGGAGATGGTGCCGAAGGCGCGGCCGTCGGGAAACAGCGCGGACTGCCAGCAGTGGCCGCGGAATGCATCCAGCGGACGCACGCTCTGGCGCTTGATGCGCGAGCCGGTAAGCCTGAATTCACGCGCGCTGCCGTCGATGGTCAGCTCGCCGGCTCCCCTGCCCCAGTGCTCCAGGCGCCAGCCCAGCCCCATGCTCTGCGCATCGTCCCTTTCGCGCTGGGTCATCTTCGCCACCTTTTCCGGCGAGTAATCGGCGACCCAGGACGGGGTTTCCATGGTCATCTCGATCTCCAGCTTCACCGGCACACGGGGCTGTTCCTCGAAGCCTCCCTCGATCAGTTGCGTGATGGTCCCGTCAATGGCGGTCCCGTCGAAGCTCATCTGCCAGCGGCGGAACGGCTCGACGCAGCGAAACACCAGCGGGCCCGCGCCGAACACCGAGGGCTTGCCATCCGCCCCGGCTACCGGCGGCGCAGCGCCGCGGCTGGCATCGACCAGCACGCGTCCGCCACCGAGGGCGAAATTGGCGTGGTACAGGCGGTTTTCCCAGGAGTGCGCCTCGCCCTCGATGCCGATACGGGGAAAGCCGAACTCGCCGTTTTCCTCGAACAACCAGACCGAGGTGCTCTCGCGCATCTCCGGGTCCGCTGGTTTTTCGGGGAAAAAGTAATCGTGTTCGGGGGTAAGCCCGTTGGTCAACTGTTCGAGACTGAGGGTCATGTGGTGCTCCGGAAGCGAGATTTTATGTGAATTATAAAATGGAGATTCAGAATATAGAGTCTCCTACAGGCGTTGCGCAAACACAACGCCCGCAGCGAAAGCACCTACAAAAATGCGGCGTAGAGCAGGTAAAGCGCCAGCACTGTGCCAAAGACATAGGTCGATAGCGCTCCGATAAAACGCACCGGGTTCGGTTTTGCCAGGGTCGTGGAGCGCAGCAGGCCGAAGTAGATCAGGAAGCGAGCCAGGGTAACCAGCAGCATGCACACCAGTATCCACACCGGCGGATTGAGGGTGCCGAGAACATAGATCAGCAGGGCAATCACCGGCGCGTATTCCACCGTATTGCCGTGGGCGCGAACCGCCTTGTGTAGTGCGTGCGAAGGATCATCGGGGTAACCCTGCACGACGCGGTGTTTCGCCCTCCCCATGGAAACCTTGAAGCCGCCAACGATCACCAGCAGCGCGAGCAGTGCAACACAGAGATAGGGGATGTTCATCGGGCGACTCCTGTTTTTATTGAATGTAGTTACCGAATGCCTTTATTGGCTGCCGTTCAGTAGTGAAAGGTCACCGCCTCGTCCAGCGTCGCACGCTCGGTCGCGCAGCGATTGACCCGCGACTCGACCAGCGGATAGCCGAAGCTGATACCGAACAGCAGCTTCAGCTGCGTCTCCAGACCGAGCAACTCGCGCACGGAATCCGCGAGAAATCCCAGCGAGGTCTGCGGGCAGCTGCCGAGGCCGTGGGCAGACAGGGCCAGCATCAGGGTCTGCGCGTACATGCCGACATCCGCCGCTTCGCGCAGGCCGAACCCGTCCGGCATGAACAGGAAGGCGACATGCGGCGCGCCGAAAAACTCGAAATTGCGCATGAACTGCGAGTCGCGTCCCGCCCGGTCCGCGCGATCGATGCCGGCTGCGGCGTACAGCGCGTGGGCGGCAGCGTACTGGCGATCGCGATAGACACCCTCGTACTTGCCCTCGTAGGGAAAGTCCAGGCTGAGTTCGCCGCGTGAAAAGCGCTTCGGAAGCTCCTCCCGCAAGCGCTCCAGCGCCGCCCCGGAAGCCACGTGCACCACCCACGGTTGCGTATTGCAGTTGCTCGGCGTGCGCTGTGCCGCGTCGAACACCGCCTGCAGGATCTCCGGGGCGACGGGTTCGGGCAGGAAATCACGCAGCGATCGCCGCGCGCGTACCACCTGCCTGAAACTTTCGGCGGTATCGTTCACTGCGGTACTCACTGTACTTCGATGGTGACCGGAATCCACCGGTTGAGGATGTAATTCAGGGTGCCGTTATTGCGCATCATGCCCAGCGCGCGGTTGAGTTCGTTCAACAGTGAGGCGTTGTCTTTTTTCACGGCCCAGGCCAGCGCCTCTTCCGTCAGCGGTTTGTACAGGCTGATCAGGTCGTCGTCCTGCTTGCTGTTGGCCAGCTGCCAGCTGGTGGGCGCGTCGTGGACGTACATGTCGATCTGGTCAGAGCGCAACGCGGCGAAGGCGGCCTCGGCATTGTCGTAGTACTTGATCTCGGCGTCCGGCAGGCTGCGCTTGGCGAAGGCGTCCCCGGTGGTGCCCGGCTCCACGCCCACGCGCACGCCCTCGCGATAGATCGCCCAGGGCTGCGAGAACCTGCCCACCTTGTCGCGGTGAATGATCGCCATCTGGCCGACCTTCAGGTAGGGATCGACGAAGGCCACCTGCTGGCTGCGCGCGGCGGTCATGCTCAGGCCGGACATCAGTACGTCCACCTTGCCGTCCTGCAGCGCCGGCACCAGCTGGTCGAAGGGCAGCTCCACGATCTGCACCGGGCGCGACAGGATCTTGCCCACCGCCTTGGCGTTGTCCACCTCGATGCCGAAGTACTCGCCGTCCTGTTTGAACTCCAGCGGCGGGTAATCCGCGGACATGCCGACACGCAGGGGCTGCGCGGCCAGGGCAAGGCTGGAGGCGAACAAAAGGCAGATCAGGCACAGCGTTTTCTTATACATGGTGTTCCTCGACAGGATTGCCCCCCGCTCCGGGGGCGGTCTGGGTGTGGGCAAGACTTTACCACTCATGAGGGTCAGGCCAAACTCCGTTCGCCCGCGTCCCTCTCCGGGGCCTTGGGTCGGGCCCCGGAGTCACGTAGAATGGCGCCATCGCATCAGCCCTGGCACCCGCATGAGCTCACCCGTAGTACTGGAAATGGCCGTCCTGGAAAGCTGGCTCGACGAGGCCCGCGTCGAGTACCACACCTGCGACCAGTGCGCCGGCCTGCACCTGCCCACCCTGCAGGATATCGAAGGGGTGATCGACAGCCGCCTGTTCCTCGAGCCCTGGGGCCTGCTGCTGACCACCGAACTCGAAATCCGCCCGATGGCGCTGCTGCCGCTGGCGGCGGACCTGGGCCGTATCAACATGGATTACCCCACCCTCAAGCTGTTCCAGGACGTGGTCGACGACGCCACGCCCCAGCTGGTGGTCGCCGGCATGCAACTGGGCGGCGCCGGCCTCACCCTGGAGCAGTTCGCCAACTTCGTCGGCACCACGGTGACCGCGACCCGCCAGCTGGCGGAGGAATGCCTGCAGCTCAACTACCTGTTCGCCCAGGCCGACCCCGGCCTCTCCCCCGGGTCGCGCGCGCTGCACTAGGCGTCAGGGAGTCTCACCCCTCGACCCGCGGCTGCGTCGCATGCTGCGCCGGCGGAATGGCTTCAGCGAGCGAGAGATCGATGCATCCTCGATGCCCGCCAGGCGATCGTAGAGAATGGCCCAGGTCTGCATCAGCATCGGCAGTACCCAGATCAGCGGGATGCCGGCCAGCAGGACCGAACCCGCCAGCGACAGCAGCGCGAGCAGGGTCAGGGCGAACACCTTGAACCAGCAGCTGCTGACCATCTTGCGCGAACGCTCCATGGCCTCCCAGGGACCGAGCCCCTTGTCCACCGCCAGCGGAATGGCGAACTGGTAGCTCACCAGCAGGTAGATGCCCGGAATCACCAGCGCCAGGGTGCCGAGCAGGATCATCAGGTGCGAGAGAATGGTAACCAGCAGCAGTTTCAGTGTCTGGTCGTACCAGGAGAATATGCTGAAGGGACTGGGTGAATGCCCGCGCGAGAGCGCCACACCAAACATCCACAGCCCGGCGAACATGGGCAGCAGCGCCACACTCTGCGCCAGTTCGTCGAGCAGTCCGGGCGGATTGGGAAAACCGAACACGCGATCATTGGTGCCACTGGGTGCGAGGAGCATGAAAAACCCGGCCAGCAGGATCTCGACCCCCAGGTAGCAAGCCAACGCCTTCCAGGCCAGCAGCCAGTTTCCGCGCAGGGATTCCCGGGCGGTAGTGATTATTTCACGGAGGGTAAACCCGGCGGGATTCGCGCTCATGCTACTCGATGATACCGAGGTCCGCGCAGATTCTGCCCAGTGTGCGACTGACCACGGTCTGGGTGCGGATCATCTCGATTTTCGGCCAGGCGCTGCGCTCCCCTACCCGGATCAGTTGCATGATCTCCGGTTCCGAGAGCCGCGCCAGGATGCGCGTCGGGTTGGCGAAGCGGAACGGTGGGATAATATTGATGTCGCCGACATAGTCCTGGTTGATGATGGCGAGCATCGTGTTGGTGAGCTGGTTCAGCTGCGGGTACTTGGCCAGCTGGTCCTGGGCGATTTCCATACTGGCATTGATCCACTCCCGCGCTGTGCGGGTGGCTGCCACGCGGATCACGCTGGTTTTCGAACGCCGCCGCCGAGAATCGCGGACAAAGGGAATCACGTGGGGGTTGGTCTGGCTGACGATGTAGTGGTTGACGCCGTACAGGCGCGCCAGGCGCTTGGCCGGCAGGTCGTCGCTGACCGCGCCGTCCACCCATTTGCGCAGGGGCAGGTAGGCCTTCTTGTCGCCGTACTTGTCGCGGGCGACCAGCACCACCGGCGGATACACGCCGGGCACCGCGGCGGAGGCCATGATGGACTGGCGGATCAGCACATTGGGCGTGGTGGTGGCGTTGAGCAGGCGCGAGGTCTGGTGGGTCTCCGCCGGCGCTATCGAGATATTCAGGTGACGCCCGGTTTTCGCCAGCGCTTCCTGGAAGGTCATGTCTGGAATCAGCCGCTCTATGATGGCCTGGATTTCATCCACCTGCAGGATTTGCGGGCGAATCCGGTGCAACATGCCCAGGCGTGCCTTTTCGCTTTCTATCTCGCCGACCAGGCGCTCCGCGTTGAACACCGTGGCCAGTTCTTCGTCGCTATGGGTGGCGAGGATACTGCCGACGAATGCCCCGCCGCTCGAGCCGGAAAAAATATGCGGCAACAAATCCTGCTGGAACAGCGCTTTCACCACCCCGACGTGGAAATACAGCAGCATGCCTGAGCCGCTCATCATCAGCGCGGTGCGGCCAAAGCAGTGCGAGGCGCGGCGGAAGAAGTCGAGGCGCTCCTCCTCGGTGATTTCCGGGTGGTCGACTGTTGCCAGCAATTCGAGGGAATCGGCGATCTCCGCGACATACTCCTCGATAAGCTGCTTGGTACCATAGCGCGCGACCTGGTAGAGCCTGGAGTTGCCCATGCCGCCGACATTACCGTGTATGCCTTCATTGAGGGTGAACAGCAGGCCGGGGTAATCGTGGCGGGCACGCAGCGAGCGCAGTCGGTCGAGGCGCTGGCGAATGGCGACGTAGTCGTATTGGGATGACAGGTCTCGGCGTTTCCAGTGGCTCTTGCCGGAGGCAAGGTCGTGGGCACACGCAGCTTCGCACCACTCCTCGTAGCTGGTGGCCGCCTCCATACCACGCTCCAGCTTTCGCAGCGACAAATATCCCACCAACGCACCCCACGGTTACCGCTAACAATCGAAAGAAAAGTCTACCACTAAATCCGGCTATTGCTCGCGCAGGCTGAACAGGCGGGTATTGCCTCCGCGGGCAGTGAGATTGTCCGTGCGCGTCTTCTCGGTGGCAAAACGCAGCAAATAGTGCGGCCCGCCGGCCTTGGGACCGGTGCCGGACAGACCCTGCCCGCCGAAGGGGTTGACCCCGACCACCGCACCGACCATGTTGCGGTTGATATAGGTATTGCCGACCCGGGTGGCGGCGAATACCTCGCGGGCGAAACCGTCGATACGGCTGTGAATGCCGAGGGTGAGGCCGAACCCTGAGTCGTTGATTTCGTCCAGCACCCGCGACAGCTCCGCGGTGCGGTAGCGCACGACGTGCAGCACGGGGCCGAAAACCTCGCCGGGGAGTACGCCCATGCCGGGAATCTCGAACACCCGCGGCGGTACGAAGTACCCGTCCCTGTGGCTGGCGTCCAGTTCGCAGGCGGCCAGTAGCTTCATCTCGCGCTGCATGCGCTCGCAGTAGGCCTCCAGCCGGTTCCTCGCCTCGCGGTCGATTACCGGTCCGATGTCCGTGGACAGCAGCGCCGGGTCGCCGAGGCGCAGTTCGCGCATGGCGCCGCCGAGCATGGCGAGCACGCCATCTGCGATATCCTCCTGCAAATACAGCACGCGCAGGGCGCTGCAGCGCTGGCCGGCACTGCGGAAGGCGGAGTTGACCACATCGTCGACCAGCTGCTCGGGCAGCGCGGTGGCATCGGCTACCATCGCGTTGAGCCCGCCGGTCTCGGCGATCAGCGGCAGGATGGCACCCTCGCGCGCGGCCAGCTGGCGGTTGATTACCGCGGCGGTATCCAGGCCTCCTGTAAAGGCGACGCCGGACAGGCGCGGGTCCGCCAGGACCTTGCCACCGATGCGCGGGCCGTCGCCGGGCAGCAGGTGCAGCGCGTCGCCGGGCACGCCCGCCTGGTGCAGCAATTCGACGGCGCGGGCGGCGACCAGGGAAGTCTGCTCCGCGGGCTTGGCGAGCACCGTGTTGCCGGCCATCAGAGCCGCGACCACCTGGCCGGTGAAAATGGCCAACGGGAAATTCCAGGGGCTGATACACAGGAAGGTGCCGCGCCCGTGCAGGCTCAGTTCGTTGCTCTCGCCGGTGGGACCGGGCAGTGCGACCACGCCGCCCTGGGCGCGGCCCTGCTGGGCGTAGTAGCGGCAGAAGTCCACCGCCTCGCGCACTTCCGCCAGGCCGTCGTCGAGGGTGCGACCCGCCTCCGTCGCCAGCAGGCCCATCAGGCTGTGGGTGTGCAGTTCCAGCAGGTCGGCCGCGCGCTCCAGGCATTGCGCACGCGTTTCCGGCCCCAACCTGTCCCAGTTGATCTGCGCCCCCTGCGCCCGCGACAGCGCCTCCTCGATGGTGGCATCGTCCGCCTCGACCACCTCGCCGATCTGCTGGCCGGTGCGCGCGGGGTTATAGACCGCCTTGCCCTGCCCGGTGCGCCAGGCGCCGCCGATGAGCGGTGCGCAGTGATGCCGCCCGCGGCCGACCGCGCGCACCGTATCCAGCAGCGGTGTCACCGCCAGGGGATCGGCGAGGTCGAAGCCGGCGGAATTTCGCCAGGGTGGCATTTCCCCTGCGTAGAGCAGCGCGGGCACCGGAATATGCGGATGCCGGGCGAGCGGTTGCGCGGCCGCGTCCTCGACCGGGTCGCTGACCAGTTCCTCCGCCGGCACCTTGGCGTCGAGGAAGCGGTTGACGAAGGAACTGTTGGCGCCGTTCTCCAGCAGCCGCCGCACGAGGTAGGGCAGCAGGTCCTTGTGACTGCCCACCGGCGCATATACCCGCACCGGCGTACCGGGGGCGTCCGCCAGCACCTGGTCGTACAGCAGGTGCCCCATGCCGTGCAGGCGCTGGAACTCGAAGCGCCCGCCTCCGGCGGTGAGCGCCTTGATCAGCGCCACGGTGTAGGCATTGTGGGTTGCGAATTGCGGGTAGATGGCGTCCGGCGCCCCCAGCAGCGCGCCGGCGCAGATCTCGTAGGAGAGGTCGGTGTGGCATTTGCGGGTGAACACCGGGTAGTCGACCAGCCCCTCCTCCTGGGCGCGTTTTATCTCGCTGTCCCAGTAGGCGCCCTTGACCAGGCGCACCATCAGGCGGCGCCCACTGTCGCGCGCCAGCGCCACCAGCCAGTGCGCTACCGCCACGGCGCGCTTCTGGTAGGCCTGCAGCACGAAGCCCAGCCCGTCCCAGCCCGCGAGTTCCGGATCGCGCGCCAGCGATTCGAAGATATCCAGCGAGATGTCCAGCCGGTCGCATTCCTCCGCGTCGATGCTGAAGCCGATTTTCCCGCGGCTCGCCATCAGCGCCAGGGATTTGATTCGCGGCAGTAACTCTGTCATCACCCGTTCGCGCTGGCTGAAGCTGTAGCGCGGGTGCAGGGCCGAGAGTTTCACCGAAATACCGTTGACGGATTCGACGCCGGCGCCGGCATCCGCCGCAATGCGCTCGATCGCCGAGGCATAGGCCCGGAGGTAGCGCTGCGCGTCCTCGTCGGTGCGCGCACCCTCCCCCAGCATGTCAAAGGAATAGGTCGCCCCGGTGTGCTCGTCCTCGCGCCCGCGCTTTATCGCCTCGTCAATCGTCCGCCCCAGCACGTACTGGCCGCCGAGAATGCGCATGGCCTGCAACACTGCGCGCCGCACCACCGGTTCGCCGAGTGAACTCACCAGCCGCTTCACCAGCGAGGGCGGGTTGGCCTGGTAGACATCGTCGAGATGGATGATGCGCCCGGTCAGCATCAGCCCCCAGACCGAGGCATTGACGAAGGCGGAGGTGGATTTGCCGCGGTGCGAGGCCCAGTCGCCGGAGTGAATCTTCTCGGCGATCAGGCGGTCTGCCGTATCCTCGTCGGGCACCCGCAACAGGGATTCCGCCAGGCACATGAGCGCGATGCCCTCCTGGTTGGAGAGCCCGAATTCCTGCATGAAGGCGTCGAGGGTGCCGGCGCGGTGGCTCTCGCCGCGGCAGCGCGTAACCAGGTCGATGGCGTCCCTGCGAACCGCGGCCCTTTGCGTGCTGTCCAGTGTCGCGGCTTCCCCCAATTGCCGGACAACGGCGGGTTCATCGGCGAATTGGGCGTCGCGGATGGCGCGGCGCAACTGCTCGAGCGACTGGGACACGGGCACCTCCCGGAAAGCTGGCTATTGTCCGGTCACGGCGCGACGCCTGTCCATCCCCCCAGGGGGGATAGTGTCGAGTTTGCGACAATCGCCGAAAACCGCTTTGCGGACGCCTGTCGCATTTGCGACAGGATCTATCGCCACCCCTGTAATAAAGATTCTTTTTGTCATTTTATCAACAGCTTACCGGGCCCGGGCCGGGCGGCCGCAGTGGCACGGGACCTGCAACTGCAATCAGGGGACGGCGGTGCACATTGCCGCAGGGGCAGACCCCGCCGCCGACAGAACCCGCAAACCGCAGCAACCGACAGGCGAGGTAGACGACGATGGCGCAGATTGGCATATTTTTCGGCACGGACACCGGCAAGACACGCAAGGTGGCCAAGATGATCAAGAATCGCTTCGATGACGAGGTGATGGCAAAACCGGTGAACGTGAACCGGGCCACCCTGGAGGAAATTTCGGCCTACGATTTCCTCATCCTGGGCACCCCGACCCTCGGCGAGGGTCTGCTGCCCGGATTGTCCGCAGATTGCGAGAGCGAGAGCTGGGAGGAGTTCCTGCCCCAGGTCGAAGAGATGGATTTCACCGGCAAGACTGTCGCCATCTACGGCCTCGGCGACCAGGTCGGCTACGCCGACGAGTTTGTCGATGCGATGATGGAAATCTACGACTTCGTGATCGAGCGCGGCGGCAAGGTGGTCGGCGCCTGGCCCACCGATGGCTACGAGTTCGAACACTCCGAGGCGATCCTCGACGGCAAGTTCGTCGGCCTCGCCCTGGACCTGGACAACCAGTCCGGCCTCACCGAGGCGCGGCTCGACAGCTGGCTGGCGCTGATCGCCGATGATTTCGGCCTGCCCGCCGCGCACGCCAAGGCGAGCTGAACCGCGGGAGCATACAGAAACGCCGGCAAATGCCGGCGTTTTTCATTGCTCACGTTGTGGCGCTCAGGAAGACACTGACGCCACCGCGGCGGGAGCCGCCAGCGCCTTGTCGTCGGCGGCGCGGAACACCCGGTCCACCACCAGGTGCGCCTGCGTCGTGTCCGCCCCGGCAAGTTCCACGCGACAGGATTCAAGCAGAGCCAGCGACGGCAGCTCGAACATGGTCTGGTTGAGCGCGGATTCCAGCAGTGCGCGCAGGCCGCGGGCGCCAGTGCCCCGTTCCACCGCCAGGGCGGCGACATGGCTTATCGCCTCATCGCTGAATTGCAGGTCTATCCCCTGGTAGGCGAACAGCCTGCGGTACTGCTTGACCAGGGCGTTGCGCGGCTCGACGAGAATGCGCTTGAGCGCTTCCTCGTCCAGATCCTGCAGGAAGGTGATCACGGGAAAGCGGCCGATGAACTCGGGGATCAGGCCAAAGCGCTGCAGGTCCTCCGGGTGCAGCGCGGCGAGCAGTTCGTCGTTACTGCAAACCGACTCCTCGCGCAGCGGCGCGTTGAAACCGATCCCGGACTGCACCGGCTGCAGGCGCCGGCTCACCAGGTCCACCAGGCCGGGAAAGGCGCCGCCGACGATGAACAGGATATTCTGCGTATTGAGTACGATCTCCTCGCCGTGCCCCTCCCGTTGCCCGGGCCGGGTGACGCGAATTTCCGCGCCCTCGATCATCTTCAGCAGAGCCTGCTGCACGCCCTCGCCGGAAATATCGCGCACCGCGGCCCCGCCCTCGCCGCGCCTGGCGATCTTGTCGATCTCGTCGATGTAGACGATGCCCCACTCCGCCTGCCGGCTGTCCCAGTCGGCGGCCTCCAGCAGGCGCTTGAGCAGGCTCTCCACATCCTGGCCGACGTAACCGGCCTGGGTGAGCGAGGTGGCATCGCCGATCACGAATGGCACGCCGATGATGCGCGACAGTGTTTTCACCAGCAGCGTCTTGCCGGCACCCGAGGGGCCCGTCATCAGCACATTGGATTTCTCCACTTCCACCGACTCGCGCTCGGGATGGCCAGCGCCGAAGTCAGGCAACTCCTCGTGCTGGTGATTGAGGCGCAGGTAGTGGTTGTACAGGGCCACGGAGAGTGTGCGCTTGGCGTCCTCCTGGCCAATGATGTACTTGTCCAGGTGCGCCTTGATTTCTGCGGGCGCCTTCAGTTCCGGCTGGACCATGACCGCCTTGCGGCCCCAGCTGCTCACCACCTGGTGGGCCAGCTTTACGCACTGTTCGCAGATGTGACCGTGGTTGCCCGCGATCAGCGGTACGCTAGGCGATTTTTCGATGCCGCAGAAGGAACAGGCCAGCGGCGCTGAATGCCCTGCGCTGTCGGATTCGCTCATGCCAACTCCCTGGCCCGGTTGGATTGCGCCTGCGTATCAGGTGTATCCAGGGCCTGTTGTATCCAGCGTTTGACGAAGCGCGTGCGCTGTTTTTCCTGCATCTGCTCGCGCAAGCGCCCGGCCACGTCTTTTAGCGCCACCGGTCCGGCGGGGCTGATTTTCTCGCACAGCAACACATGCATGCCGACCGGGGACTCAATCACCCCGCTCACCTGCCCCTCGCGCATCGCGAACAGCGCCGCGTCGAGTTCCGGGTAGAGGTTGTCGCGTTTAACCTCGCCCAGCAGGCCGCCCTGCAGCGAGGTCGGGCACTCCGAGTGCTTCATGGCCTGCTCGGCAAACCGCGCCGGTGACTTCGCCACGCGCCGCCGGATCTGCGCAATACGCTTTTGCGCGGCCTCGCGCGTATTCTCCGGGAAGTCCGGGTTGATGGTCAGCAGAATATGCCGCGCGATGCGGGTCTCAGGTTTGCGGAAACTGTCGCGGTTCATGTAGTAGAACAGGTTCAGCTCCGTATCCTCCACCGGCGGTACGCCTGCGCCGACCTTCGCCAGCACCGATTCGACGCGCAACTCGCGGCCCAGCGCCAGGCGCAGGTCGGCGACGGCCAGGCCGTTCTGCTCCAGTTCAGCGAGAAATGCTGCATCGTCGCCGTAGCGGGCGCGTATCTGTTCCAGCGCCTTGTCCACCTGCGACTCCGGCACCACGATATCCGCCGCCTCGGGACTGGAGAGCACGGCCTGTTCGATCAGGTACTCCCGGGCGGCGATACCGCGCACCTCGGCGTACTCCGGTTCCTGCAGCGCGGCGGGCGGGCGTTCGAAGCGCTCCACCGCGATGCGCAGCAGGCGGTAGTTGATGCTGGCCCGTTGCGGGGCGCTGTTCAGCTCAGGCATCGTCGCCCTCCTCCACCGGTGCCAGCGACTGTTCAGGGACGACGAAGGTGCGTTCGCCGAAGCGCGCGTGATAGAGGATGCGCCCCGGCTCGCGCAGGACCTTCTGAACCTCGCCCTCGTCGTCGCGGGCGACGATAACCTTGCCGTCGATCGCCAGGGACGCGACGGCACGCACCTTGTCGCGGAACTCGAAGCGGTTCTGTATCCACTCTTCATCCAGCGGGATGAGTTCCTCCTCACGGCAGCCGACCGTGCGGCCCTCGCCGATGAAATGCACGCGGTAGATCAGCTGGTCCTGCAGGTAGGTGCCGACATCGTAGACGCAGCCGACGGCGCCGCGCCTGATGAGCAGCGCCCCTACGTCCATGCCCGGGTAGGTGCCGTCGTTGCGCACGTTTCGCACCAGCCGTACCTCCTCGCCGTATTCGAACCTTGGCTGCATGTCGCGCCTCCCCGCCTCAGCCCTGCATCAGTGAATCCAGGGAGACGAAGCCGGTTTGCGGCTCATGCATCCTGAACACCTTGAAGACTTTCTCGGTGAGCGCGTCCGACTCCACGAAATCCTGGTAGGCGCGCTGCAACAGCGCGGTGTACGCGGCGCGCAGTGCTTCTTCGTTGCCCGCGTGGCTCTCGACGGTAGCCTCGCTCTGGCCCAGGTAGTCGTGGAAGCGCTGCATGATATGCAGGCGATTCACCTGCACGACCGCCGGGTCGAAGTCGATTCCGAAATACACCAGGAAGTCCTCGGCGGAGCTCAACTCCTCGAGCGCGTCTTCCAGGTCCAGCATGTCTTCGTCGTTCATCGTGTTACCTCGTCCATCAATGGCTCAGACGGCGGCTGCCGCCTTGCGTGTGGTCTCGCCGGTCACCGCAGCGGGCCCCATCGCCCGCAGCAGAGCGCCGGCGCCAAGCCGGTCGCGGCTGTCCAGCTCGATCACCTTGTTGAGCATGCGCACGCCCTTCTCGACCTGGCCGCTGCGCAGGTACAGGTAGGCGGCGCCCTTGAGCGCCAGCAGGTAGAAGCGCACCTGGGTAAACGAGCGCATCAGGCCGTTGGCCAGGTTGGCGCTGGAAATGTCTTCCCAGTGGTCCGGGAAAGTGATCCCCGGCGCCACCACCAGCATCACGTGATCGGCGATGTCGATGGCCTCCGGGTAGCGGTGCTGGTAGTAGTAGAAGCGGTACAGGGCCACCAGCACGGTGAGATTCTCCGGCGACAGCGCGAAGGCTTTCAGCAGCAGCGGCTCGGCCCGGCCCTCCGCATAAGCCTCGGACGCGCGCTGTATCAGTTGCTCCACTTCCGCCGACATCGGCTTGTCGAAGTACAGTGACTGGCCTTCGAAATCCTGCAGGTCCATCGCCTTATTCCCTCACTGGTTGACCGCGAGGCCGCGGCTGCAATCGTGCTCACAGATCTCGTTGTCCGGGTCGCAGTCGAGTTCCGCGGCGATGACTTCCCGGGCACCCTGGACCTGCATTTCCAGCGCGTCGATGCGATCCAGCAGGCAGGCGATGACCTTCGAGACAGGGTCCGGTATCAGGTGGTGATCGAGGTCTACACCATAGGGGTTGGGTATGCCGGCCGCGCGCACCTTCACCACCTTGCCGGGAATGCCCACCACCGTGCAGCCGGCGGGCACCGCGTCGACGACCACGGAATTGGCACCTACCCGGGCGTTCGCGCCCACGGTGATGTTGCCGAGAATCTTCGCGCCGGCGCCCACCAGCACGCCGTCCTCCAGCGTGGGATGGCGCTTGCCCCGGTTCCAGCTGGTACCGCCGAGGGTGACACCGTGATAGAGCGTGACGTTGTCGCCGACGATGGCGGTCTCGCCGATCACCACGCAGGCGCCGTGGTCGATGAACATGCGTGCGCCGAGCTGCGCGCCGGGGTGGATGTCCACGTTGCTGATGAAGCGCCCGATCGCGGACAGCCAGCGGGCGGCGAAGCGCCAGCCCCGTTGCCACAGGCGGTGGCTGAGGCGGTGGATCATCACTGCGTGCACGCCGGGATAGGTCGCGAGCACCTCCAGGCTGTTGCGCGCTGCCGGGTCGCGCTCGAACACGCAGGCGATATCCTCGCGCCACTGGCACCAGAGGCTGTCCCCGCGGGGTTGCGCGCCTAGAGCGCGATTGGCTGTGGCGTGTGACATTCCATTCCTCCCAGTGCGGCCACATCGACAGCGTCACTTGCGATGGCGTCGATGGCCATGTACAGGTCCATGAGTTCTTCCGGCAGCGGGCTGCGTTTGGTCGCGGTGACCAGTACGCGCAGCTGCGACAGCAGTGCCGGCACCTGCCAGTCGAGCAATTCGATATTCAAGTCGCGGTAGGCCCGGCGCAGCATCTTGCCGCCGGAGTGCTTGCCCAGTACCAGCTGGTGCTGCTTGCCAAGCTCCAGCGGGTCCAGGCCCTGGTAGTTGCGGCTGTCCTTGAGCAGGCCGTCCACGTGGATACCCGCCTCGTGGGTAAACACGCCGGCGCCGACGATGCTCTTCTGCCAGCCCACCGCCCTGCCCGAAGCCTCCTCCACCATGCGGGAGACCGCCGGCAGGCCGCGGGTGTCGATGCCGGTGTCGATGCCGTGCAGGTGCTTGAGCGCCAGCGCGCATTCTTCCAGCGGCGCGTTGCCGGCGCGCTCGCCGAGGCCGTTGACCGTGGTGTTGATATGCGTGGCGCCGGCGGCGACCGCCGCGAGAGTATTCGCGGTGGCCAGGCCGAAATCGTCATGGGCGTGCATTTCCAGTTCGAGATCGAAAGCGCTGCGCAGACCAGCGATGCGCTGCTTCACTGCGAATGGTTCGAGAATGCCCACCGTATCGGCAAAGCGCAGGCGCCGCGCGCCCGCCGCGGTGGCGACCTCCCCCACACGCAGCAGGAAGTCCATGTCCGCCCGCGAGGCGTCCTCGCAACCGACACACACCGCGTAGCCGGCATCCGCCGCCTCGCGCACCAAGCGGGCTACCTGGTCCAGCACCCAGTCGCGGTCGCGGCGCAGCTTGTTCTCGATCTGCTGGTCGGAGACGGAGATGGAAAGGTCCACCATATCGACGCCGATACCGCGCACGGCGGCCAGGTCGGGGGCACTCATGCGGCACCAGGCCAGCGTCGACACGGGCAGTCCCAGCCCGACGATGGCGCGCATGACCTCGCGCTCCTCCGCGCCCATGGCGGGAATGCCGATCTCCAGTTCGGGTACGCCGATGGCGGCAAGCTGGCTGGCGATCTGCAGTTTTTCCTCGGCGCTGAACGCGACGCCGGAGCTCTGCTCACCGTCGCGCAGCGTGGTGTCGTCGATGACGACGCCTTTTCCGGGAGTGTTCTCCAGCACAGCGAGCGCCCTCTTACGCGTAGACCGGCGCGAAGGCCGCTTCGGGATTTTCCACCGGGCCGTCCTCGCCCCAGTAGGGGGAGAGCTTGCGCAACTGGGCGACGATCGGCGGCACCGCCTCTATGACCCGTTCGATCTCCTCCGCGGTGTTGTAGCGCGACAGGGAGAAGCGCACGGTACCGTGCGCGGCGGTGTAGGGAATGCCCATGGCCTTCATCACGTGGGACGGTTCCAGCGAGCCCGAGGTACAGGCGGAACCGCTTGAGGCGGCGATGCCCACCTTGTTGAGCAGCAGCAGGATGGCCTCGCCCTCGATGTACTCGAAGGCCACGTTCAGGGTATTCGGCAACCGGTTGTCCGGGTCGCCGGTGACGAACGCGCTGGGTACTGCGGCGAGGATGCCCTCCTGCAGGCGGTCCCGCAGGGCTTTTACCTCGGTGTTCTCGCGCGCCATGTTGGCCATCGCAAGCTCCGCTGCGACGCCCAGGCCGATGATCGCGGTAACGTTCTCCGTACCGGCCCTGCGACCGCGCTCCTGGTGGCCGCCGCGCAGCAGCGGGCGGAAGCGCGTGCCGCGCTTCAGGTAGAGCACGCCTACACCCTTCGGTGCATGCAGCTTGTGGCCGGAGAGCGACAGCATGTGGATCGGGCTGTCCTCCAGCTCGATCGGAATCTTGCCTACGGCCTGTACCGCGTCGGTGTGGAACATGATGCCGGCTTCGTCAGCCAGTTCGGCCATTTCCATGACCGGGAAGATGGTGCCGGTCTCGTTGTTGGCCCACATCACGCTGACCACGGCCACGTCATCGGAGAGCAGCGATTTGTACTCCTCCATGTCCAGGCGGCCTTTGGCGTCCACACCCAGGCGATGCACCGTGTAGCCCTCGCTCTCGAGGTGCTCACAGAGGTTGAGCACCGCCGGGTGTTCCACCACCGTGGTGATGATGGTGCGCCGCTCCGGCTGCGCCCGCAGCGCCGACAGGATGGCCGTCGAATCCGATTCGGAGCCACAGGAGGTAAAGACGATCTCCGACTCGTGCTCCGCGCCCAGTAGCTTCTGTACGCTCTTGCGCGCCTTTTTCAGGGCAAATCCCACCTTGTTGCCAAAGCTGTGCAGAGAGGACGGGTTGCCGAACTGCTCGCTGAAGTATGGGATCATCGCCTCCACTACTGCGGCATCGCACTGGGTGGTCGCGTTGTTGTCCAGGTAGATATCAGCCATGACTCGTCTCCTTCCTCAGGCCATTGCCTGCTGCTGGGCAGCGGCTTTTGCCTTGTCCACGGGAATGACCTTGACGAATTCGCCCAGGGCCTCGATCAGTTTCTGCTGGATGCCGCCGACCGTCATCGCCGCCATCTGGCATCCGCTGCAGGCGCCGACCAGGCTCACGTAAATGTTCTTGCCGTCGACGTCCAGCAGCTCGCAGTCGCCGCGATCCGCCTGCAGGTTGGGGCGGATCTGTTCGATCACCGCCTCGATTTTCTTGATGCGCTGGAAGGCGGACATGCCGCCGGCGGGCTGCGCGGGTTCGGCAACGGGCATCTCCAGTGACACCAGTTGCTCCTTCTTCGCCGCAATCTTCTTGGATCTTGCAGGTGCGGCGACAAACACCTCACCGCGTGCGGCCATTTCCTCGACAAGGATATTCTCGATCCCCTCGTGGCAGGAGGAACAGCCGCCGCCGGCCTTGGTATAGTTGGTGACATCCTCGACGGAGGAGAGCCCGTTGGCGCGGATAGTCTCGCGGATCATCACGTCGTCGATGGCGAAGCACTTGCAGACCAGCGCGCCCTCCTCGTGGTCGTCCACCCATTCCTCGCCGCGGTAGTTGGCCACCGCCGCCTGCAGGGCTTCCCTGCCCATCACGGAGCAGTGCATTTTTTCCGGGGGCAGGCCGTCGAGAAAATCGGCGATGTCCTGGTTGGTAATGGTCAGCGCCTCGTCCAGGGTCTTGCCCTTGACCATCTCGGTCAGCGCCGAGGAGGATGCGATTGCCGAGCCGCAACCGAAGGTCTGGAAGCCAGCGTCGAGGATGACCTCGGTATCCGGGTCGACCTTCAGCGTCAGGCGCAGGGCGTCGCCGCAGCTGATCGAGCCCACATCGCCGACGGCGTTGGCTTCAACGACCGCGCCGGCGTTCTTGGGGTTGTAGAAGTGTTCCTTAACCGTTTCTGAATAGTCCCACATGGTTCAAGCTCTCCTGGCGCGTGTCTGCAACGAATACACCGGCCGCGTCGCGACCGGCCCTGTCAGCAGGTGAATGACTTGCCGCAGCCGCAGCTGCCGGTTGCATTGGGGTTTTCGAATTTGAAGCCGGTGCCCTCGAGGCCGTCGATGAAATCGATGGTCACGCCGTCGAGCAGGCCGGCGCTGTCGCCGTCCACCAGCACCTTCACGCCGGTGAATTCGAGTACCGAATCCTGTTCACCGACGCTCTCCTCCAGGCGCATGCCGTACTGCAGGCCGGAGCAGCCACCGCCCTCCACGTTGATGCGCAGCCCCGCGACGGGTTTGCCGGCTGATTCAATGAAACGCTGTACTGCAGTGACGGCGCTGTCGGTCAATGTAAGCATCGTGGTCGCTCCCTCTGGGTTGGAAACTGGCTTGTAACCGGGAACTGCAATGGCTGTGCCAGCGCAGCAAAAATGATTTATGTCCTTTGTTTTCAGTGAGTTGTGGGCGGCCTGCAAGTCCCCGCAGGTGTAGCAAATTACACCTGTGGCAGCGCTTGTCGTACTTGTGACAAAGGGCACGCAGTACAGCCCCACGCCCGGCTTCGATCTGCGACAAGACCACCGGTAGATTCGGCACACGCAACGGGGAAAGGGAGAAATTTGCCGGCGGCCAGCGCCGCAGTGGAGCAGGACTCAGCCCTGCAGGGCTGCCAGCCGATAGTGGACCGCATCGCGGAAGATGCGCGTGCCGCCGGCCTCGCCGATGATGTTGAACAGCGCCGGGGTATCCAGGATTTCCACCCCGGCGAGGTAGTCGACCCCGAAGGCCGCCCACTGCGCCGACCAGCACAGGCTTGGACCCATCAAAACCACGGTGGCCTGCCGCGCCAGCTGCAACAGCGTGGTCGCAGTGCCGTTGGCGATGCTGCTGGCGGTGATGAATACCCAGTCGGCGCCGGGCAGGACCGTGATCGCGGCCTCCTCGGGCAGGTCGCCTGGCCCGGGGCGACGCTCGATACAGCGGAACTCGAAGCGGCCGTCGAAGCGTTGCATGCCGGGATAGCGGCCGATGACGGCGACGTCTGCGCCGGCTAGCTGCGGGGCAAAGTGCTCGAAGACCGCCAGGTGCGGCGCCTGCGTGCAGTGCAGGGCGCGGCCATCGCCGGCCGGGGGGAAGTGTGCGTAATCGAGGATCGCGTTGAGGGTGGCTACCGCGGCGACCACTTCGCAGGGCTGCTCGCTGTCCAGCCAGGCCAGCATGTCCATCGCCCGCCGCCCGGCCAGGCTGCCCGCCCAGGGAATGTCCCGTGGCGAGCCTGCAGGGCTGTAGCAAAGCCCACAGCGGCCATCGTCGAGTTCGACGGCGCTCCAGCTCAGGCCGAAGATTACGCGCGCGACCCGGGCGCTGCTGTGGGCCTGCTCGCGCAGCAGTGCATACAGGGCCCGCGCGGGCAAGCCGGCCGTGTTCACTCGCCCAGCGCGGGCAGCAGCCGCGGTTCCGCCTTGATTGCGGCAGCGTCACCCCAGGCCGTCATCGCCTCGATCACCCACTGCGGGCGCTGCGGGTGCGGTCTCAATACGTCGAACTCGGCGTAGACTTGCCCACCGCCGTGCAACAGCAGGTAACCGAGTAACGCGCCGCTGGGCGTACGCCACTCGGCGAACAAGGTGACGCTGCCGTCGAAGCTGTCCTTGCGCAGTTCGGGGTTTACCAGCGGCTCCGCCAGGCAGGCTGAGAGGTCATCGAAGCCGTAGCGCGCCATCTGCCCCTGCAGGGCCTCGCGCAGTGCGGCGATGGTCGGGCGCTCCAGTTGCATGCGCTGGTGCAATTCATCGGTATATCGCCTGGATTGTGCGGGAGTGTCGATCATCGCCCCCTCCTACCAGGCGGTTTCCGGCGCGAGTTTATCGGCTACCGGTTCGCCGCCCTCGAAATGCTGTTCCACGATGCGCTCGACGTCCTGCGGCAGCACGCCGCTGTACAGGTGCGCGCCGGGGAATACCAGCAGGTTTGCGCCCACGCCGCAGGGCCCGAGGCAGGCGGTGGGCACGATGGACACCCTGTTCAGCAGATTGCGGCTCATTACACTCTGGGAGAGCGCCGGCAGCAGCGAGTTGGCGCCCTTCTCGCCGCAGCTGCCGCGCGGGTGACCGGCGGGCCGCTGCTGGGCGCAGACGAAGACGTGGTACTCCGGCCTGCTCATCTCACGCTCCCGCCAGTGCCTGGTGGGTGTGGCACTGCTTGGGGCAGACTCGGGAGCAGGACATGCAGCCTATGCAGTCCAGCGCGTCCCTGATGGTCATCACCATCATCTCGTCGTCATCGTCGTAAAAATCATCATCGTCGTCGACCATTTCCGTGCGTTCGGTCAGTTCGAACACATCGCGCGGGCAGACCTTGTAGCAGCGGCCGCAGCCGATGCAGCGGGTAGCGTCCAGTTCGACGACGAATTCCGGCGTCCACTGCGCGCCGCCGCGGGTGCGGCCGACAATTACGGCTTCTGTCATCTCTCGGTACCTCTCATTGTCTATCGCGCGGCCGCCCGCTGCGGCTGTCAGTCGTTCGCCGCCTGGTAGCGCGCGTTGGTTTCGGCCCAGGCCTCGCATGCGGCGACGGTCTGTTGCGCCAGGCTGCCCAGTTCGCTGTAGTCCGTCAGCAGGCGATCCTCGACGAGGTCGTGGACCTGCGACGCGAAGTCCATGGCGATACGCTTTTTGGTGCTGACTTCCTTTTTCAGCGCTTTCAGTTCGTCTTCCGTCATCACCGCGCCTCCTAGATTTCCGCTACGTCGCGGTGGGCCTGGACCAGCGCAACCGCCTCCGAGACCTGTTTTTCCAGGTCTTCCACCAGTTTTTCCAGGGAGTCGAAGCCGAAGCGGTGTACGTCGCGCAGTGTGCGGTTGAGCACCACCAACCGGCCGACCAGGATCAGCGCCTTGCCGAAACCCTCGTGGGACAGGTTCACTACCGGTACCGCCATCAGCTCCACCTCGCGCTCGATGCCCGCCGCGATGGCGTTGTAATAGGCCTTCAGCCGCGAGATGGTGGTCTCGTCGGGGTCGCCCACCACCGGGATTTCCCGCCGGCGCTCCTTGGTAAGAATCATCGGGTCCAGCACCTTGTAGTCGGGCCAGGTGTCGTAGGTCCCATAGCTGTCCAGTGCGCGCAACTGGGTGACGATCTGGCGCACCGCTGGGTGGCTCATCAGGTCGTCCGTCTCTGTCAAAACTGCTTCGCTCATACTCACCTCGAACTTGCGGTATCGGTAATGTGTCAGTGGGCGGCTTCAGTCCAGCCAGCCCTCGGATTCCATGGCGTCGAAGCGGTCTGCGTCCGCCCCCGGTGCCTGGTTGCGCCGCAGCGCCTTGGCCAGCCAGCTCGACGGGCCCTCTTTCAGCTCCTGTTGCAGCGCGGCGATCAACGGCGCGATCTGGGCGCCCTCGCTGACCTTGACCGGCTGCACGCCCAGCGCCAGCAACTGGCGCACCGCAGATGCGCCGCAGGCCCGGCAGTACACGGCGATGCACTCCTGCAGGGTTTCCAGCTTGATCGAGAGCTTGTCCTCGTTGCCGTCCTGGGCCAGTTCGCCGAACTCGGTGACCGTCAGCAGGCGCGCCTCGTCCGGACTGATGCCGTAGATGGCGAAGGACTTCGCCGAGCCGAAGTGCTGGTTGACGCTGTCGCGATCGGAGGTGGCGAAGGCCACCTTGAGCAGCCCGCTGCTGTCGTCCTCGTCGAGTACTCGCAATTGCCTGGTCACTTCGCTCATCAGTGCCTCCACTGGCTCGCTGGCATCACCAGGGCGCCCTCGCCCGGCTTCTGCGCATAAACCGAGTAATAGGGCGCGGCCTCCTGGTGGTGGCTCATGACCAGGTTGGCCAGGTCGAACAGGGCCTGCGCGGAACCCCGATAGCCGAACCAGCAGCGCTGGAAGCCGCCCACCAGGTCGTACTGCGGAAACCCCATACGCAGGATCGGCACGCCGAGGCGCCCCGCGCACTCCACGCCGTGGCTGTTGGCCAGCAACAGTTGCGCCCCGCCCTCGCGGGCCATGCGCTCCAGGTCCTCCAGGTCGCCGACCTGCACCTCGGCCAGTCCGCAATTGGCCAGCCCCGGCCCCCTTGCGGGAACGACGGCGGCGACGGTCTGCGCGCCCATGCCCGCCAGCAGTCGGTCGAAGCCCACCAGCAAATCCGGGTCCGCCGCGATAGCCACCCGGGAGTGGCCGATCATGAAGTGCGTGTCGAGCATCGCGTCCTGCAACTGCCGGCGCTGCTTCTGCCAGCGCAGCGGTACCGGGTTGCCGCTGATGCGCGCCAGGGTGTCGAACCAGTCGTCCACCTCGTCCAGTCCCAGCAGGTGGCCGAACAGGTGGCAGGGAACGCCGCTGCGCTTTTCCAGCACGCTGGCCGCGGAGTGCATGCTCTCGCCGACGGCCAGTGTGGCGACGCTCTCGCCAGCGGTGGCGATATCGTCGACGGAGACGCCGCCGGTGGTCAGCGCGTTATACTCATTGTCTTCCAGGTGACCGTCCAGTGAGCCGGACAGGTCGGGAATGAGCAGCGGGCGCAGGCCGAAACTCTCGATACTCTCACTGACGAATTCGATATCGCCCGGCGTGAGGTTGGCGCCGCACAGCACATTGACCTGGCGCTGGCGCAGGCCGACGCGCTCGCGATCCACCGGCACCAGGGTCTCGATGATGCCGCGCACCGCCAGCGCGTAACCGCTTTCGAAACTGCCGGTAAAGTCAGGGGTATTCACCGCCACCACCGCGACATTGTCGAATTCCGGATTCTCGCTGCGAAACTCGTAGACCGCCCGACGGATGTCGGCGCCCTGGGTTTCCGCCAGTCCGGTGGTAACCAGCCCGATGATCGCCGGCTGGTTTTTCTCGCTGATGACGCGCAGCGCCTCGACGATATTGTCGTCCGCACCCATCACCGAGCTGACCTGGTCCATCGCCGTGGTCTGCAGCGGAATCGGCTCGCGGAAATGCCGCACAAAAAACACCTTGGCGAAGGCGGTACAACCCTGCGAGCCGTGCATCAGCGGCATGGCGCGGTTGATACCCAGGAACGCCAGCGCCGCGCCCACCGTCTGGCTGGTCTTCAGCGGGCTGACCGAGAGTGCCTTCTTGCGCTTGAGAATTTCCGTCATCGCGTTATACCTGTGCCGTCAGCACGCCGTCGTCGCTACCCGCCCATGGCGCCGGGCGGCGCACCGCCTCCCACACCGGGCTCTCCAGCGTCAGCGAGAGCTGCCGCACCAGCTCCAGCATGCCGTCGTAGCCGGCGTAGCCGAACTCGCGCTCCTGGTTGATATCGAGGAAAGGAATGCGCGCCTTCAGCGCGGTGTACATGTTGCGCCCGCCGGCGATGAGGATGTCCGCCTTGTAGTCCGCCACGGTTTGCAGCAGGACTTTCGGGTTGCCCTCGTCCAGCATCTTGACGTCATCGCCCATGAGTTCGCGGATGCGCGCCTTGTCTTCCTCGGTGGATTTCTTGGTGCCGGTGGCCACGACCTTCATGCCGAGGTCCTGCAGCGCGGAGATCACCGACCAGGACTTCACGCCGCCGGTGTAGAGCAGCACGCGCTTGCCCTCCAGCCGCTCGCGCCAGGGTTCCAGCGCCGCGCGGATGCGCGCCTCCTCGCGCTCGATCAGCGCCTCGGTGCGCGCTGTCAGGTCGTCGTCACCGATCAGCCGGGCGAAGTCGCGCAGCGCCTGTGAGGTGTCGGTGATGCCGTAGAAACTGCCCTCGAACCAGGGGATGCCGTAGCGCTCTTGCATCTTGCGTGCGACGTTGAGCATGGCCTTGGAGCAGACCATCATGTTCACCTCGGCGCGGTGCATGGTCTGCACTTCGCGAAAGCGCGCGTCGCCGGACAGCGTGCACAGTACGCGGATACCCAGTTCGTCGAGCAGCGGCAACACGTACCAGAACTCGCCGGCGATGTTGTACTCGCCCACCAGGTTGACGTCGTGCACAGTGATTCCCGGGCGCTCGCTGCCCTGCGGCAGCGGGTCCGGCTCGCGGCTGCCGATCACGTATTTCACCATGGCGTCACCGGCGATGCGGTTGCCGAGGTTCTTGGTGCCGTAGAAGCCCGCCGCGTCCACCGGCACCACCGGCACGCCCCAGCGCTCCTGCGCGGCGCGGCAGACCGCGTCCACGTCGTCGCCCACCAGGGCGGGCACGCAGGTGTTGTAGACGAATACCGCAGGCGGCGAGTAATCCTCGATCGCCTGCCTGATCGAGTGGAACAGGCGCTTTTCGCCGCGTCCCATCACCACGTCCTGCTCGGTGAGGTCGGTGGTCATGCCGATGCGGTAGAGGTCCGGGCCGCTGGAGCGGGTGCCGCGGTTGTCCCAGGAACTGCCCGCGCAGGCGATGGGGCCGTGCACGATGTGCGCGACGTCGGCGATCGGCAGCAGCGCGATCTGCGCGCCGTCGAAGGCGCAGCCCCCGGCGGAGGCGCCGGGCTTGGGCTTGGCGCAACCGGATTTCTCCTTCTTGTTGTGCTCGCAGGCCGGCTCGTCCAGCAGTTCGGCGATGTCCTTGGCTTTCATTCGCGGCTACCTCTGTTCCGCCACCGAACGGTGGCTGCCTTCGCAGGGGTGGGTGCAAATCTCAGGCCAGCCGCCAAGATGCTTGTTTTTATTGTCTTTTTGCCGCGGTACTGGCTGTCATTGTTGCGACACCCACGCCCGGTTGCAGCAAATACGACAATCACCGGAGCCCGCGGCTGGCGCTCGCCCGTATCCGTGTCGGGTTTGCGACAGCCGGTCTCGCGCCGGTTTCCACCGGTCTCCCGTACCGACAGGCAATAAGGTTTCAAAATCAGCGGCTTGAGTGGATATACTGCGCACTGCGCCGATGCCGGCCCGGCTTTTGCTGTGGTCAGGTGGAAGTGGATTGAACGGCGCGAGCCCGGAGACAGGAGTACATGCAACGATTTTTTGCCGCGCTGATCGCGGCCATTTTCAGTACCGCCGCCTTTGCCGGGCAGGCGCGGGTGGCGGTAGCCGCGAACTTCACCGCGCCGATGAAGGCCATCGCCACCGCCTTCGGGCAGGAGACCGGGCACACGGCAATACCCAGCTTCGGCTCATCCGGCAAGCTCTTCGCACAGGTGGTCAACGGCGCGCCCTTCGATGCATTCCTCTCCGCCGATGCGGAAAAGCCCGCGGCGCTCATCGAGCGCGGCCTGGCGCAAGAGGACACCCTGTTCACCTACGCCATCGGCACACTCACGCTCTGGGCACCGGGCGCGGCGGATGCCCGCGAACTGTTGCTGTCCGGCAACTACGACAAACTGGCCCTGGCCAATCCGCGACTGGCGCCCTATGGCGAGGCGGCGTTGCAGGTACTGGACGGCATGCAATTGCGCGAACAGGCGCAGCCGCACCTGGTGACCGGCGAGAACATCGCCCAGACCTACCAGTTTGTCGCAACCGGCAATGCACAGCTGGGTTTCGTCGCGCTCTCCCAGGTGATCGAGGACGGCGCGGCACCGGGCGGAGCCTGGGTGGTCCCGGCGCAGCTGCATACGCCCATCCGGCAGGAAGCGGTGCTATTGCAGCACGGCGCATCCAATACAGCGGCCAAAGCCTTCCTCGCCTTCCTGCGGGGCGAGAGCGCAAGGCAGATCATCCATCGCTACGGCTACACCACCGACGGGGACTGACAGCGGACATGCACTTTACCGATGCAGACCTCACCGCCATCTGGCTGACCCTCAAGCTGGCCACTTGCGTCACCGCCCTGCTGCTCCTCGTGGGCACGCCCATTGCCTGGTGGCTGGCCAGTACCCGCAGCCGCTGGAAGAGCCCGGTCAGCGCCATCGTGGCCCTGCCCATCGTGCTGCCGCCCAGCGTACTGGGCTTTTACCTGCTGGTTTTCATGGGCAACAACGGGCCGCTGGGCCAGCTGACCCAGGCGCTGGGACTGGGCGTGCTGCCCTTCACCTTCGGCGGGCTGGTGATAGCCTCGGTGGTTTATTCCCTGCCCTTCGTCGTGCAGCCGATCCAGAACGCCATCGAGGCCTTCGGCCAGCGCCCGCTGGAGGTCGCGGCCACCCTGCGCGCCGGGCCCTGGGACCGGTTTTTCAGCGTGGTGCTGCCGCAGGCGCGCCCGGGGCTGCTCACCGCTTCCGTGCTGGGTTTTGCCCACACCGTCGGCGAATTCGGCGTGGTGCTGATGATCGGCGGCAATATCCCCGGTGAAACCCAGGTGGTGTCCGTGCAGATCTACGACCACGTCGAGGCGCTGGACTACGCCGGCGCCCACGGCCTTTCCCTGCTGATGGTGGTGTTCTCCTTCCTCGTGCTGCTGGTTCTGTATGCCTTCAATCCACGGGCCGTACTGGGCACAGGCGGCAAATGAACGCCAATGACAACGCCATCCTGGCCCGCCTGCAGCTGGATTACCCCCAGTTCACCCTCGACGTCGACCTCGGGCTGCCCGGAACCGGCGTGACCGCCCTCTTCGGCCACTCCGGCTCGGGGAAAACCTCGCTGCTGCGTTGCATCGCGGGCCTCGAACGCGCCGGCACCGGCGAGCTGCGCTTCAAGGGCGAGACCTGGCAGTCCGGCCGCCAGTTCGTGCCGCCGCACCGCCGCCCCATCGGTTACGTATTCCAGGAAGCCAGCCTGTTCAGCCACCTCAGCGCCCGCGGCAACCTCGATTACGCGGTAAAACGCGCGCCGCGCAAGGTCGAGCGCCCCGTCGCCTTCGACCAGGCGGTGCAGTTGCTGGGCATCGAGCGCCTGCTGGAGCGGCGCCCGGACCAGCTCTCCGGCGGGGAGCGCCAGCGGGTGGCGATCGCCCGCGCGCTGCTGATCCAGCCGCGGCTGCTGCTGATGGACGAGCCGCTGGCGGCGCTGGACATGCCGCGCAAGCTGGAGATCCTGCCCTACCTCGAGGGGCTCAAGCGCGAGTTGGACCTGCCGATCATCTACGTCAGCCACGCGCCCGACGAGGTGGCCAGGCTGGCCGACTACCTCGTGGCGATGGAAGACGGCAAGGCAGTGGCCACCGGCACGCTGGAGGAAACCCTGTCACGGCTGGACTTCCCACTGCACCTGGGCGAGGAAGCCGGCGTAGTACTGGAGGGCCTGGTCGCCGAACGCGATCGCGAGTGGAGGCTGGCCCGGGTGGTGTTCGACGGCGGCGAAGTCTGGCTGCGGGACAGCGGCCACGCGGTGCACTCGGAAGTGCGCGTGCGCATTCTCGCCCGCGATATCAGCCTGGCAAAGGAGCGCCAGGCCGAGAGCAGCATCGTCAACGCGCTGCCGGCGACCATCGTCGAGATCATTACCGACGAGCACGCGGGGCTTGCGCTGGTGCGGCTGCAGGTAAAAGATGAGCGCAGCGGCGACAGCAGTTTCCTGGTATCCCGGGTAACGCGGCGCTCGGCGCACCTGCTGGGATTGCACGAGGGCATGCCGATCTGGGCCCAGATCAAGTCGGTGGCGGTAATCTAGCAGAACGGACGGCCGGGCTTGCCAGGGAGAGTGAGACATGGGCCAGAGCCTTCGCCTGTTTATCCTTATGGCAGCGTGGTTCATCTGCATACATGTGTACCAGGTCACCTGGCTGTTTGTCGACATTCCCGATTACTGCTGGCAGCCCTACCAGTTCTGGTTGAATGACGGGTCGTTGCGCAGTCCCTTCTGGGCATTTACCGCGATATTTGCCCTGCTGTCCGCCTGGAGCCTCGTGGAGTGTGCTGCCACCATCCACAACCGGAAGTACACGGCCTTCCGAATCGGATTCCTGGCTTCCACGCTGCCACTGCTGGCTGCCTGCGCGGTAATGCAGTTCGTACTCTGGCAAAACCTGCAGGTCGGCATGGGAACCATGAGTTCGCTCGACGCGTGGCTGCCGGGAACCGATAAGGACTGGGTCGCGAAGCAATTGCAGTGGCAGCAGGAATCCGAAACGAGGGCGCGTGAGTGGCAGCTGGAGAATCCGGAACTGCCGGGTGACTACCGGGATTTCGTTACCGCGAATTCCTGCGCGCTGGGCAAAGACCGAACGGCGCTTTCACCCAGCGAACTGGAAACCCTGGACGCAGAGTTCGCAGGCGTCTGGGAGACACACTACGAGGAGGAAGCCAAACAGCAAATCTGGCGATCACTGTTGGAGCACTATCACCTGAACTAGCGAGTCGGCGGCGGTGATCCAGCTATTGCCCCTGCGGGCATACCGGGCACATACTGCCCTTTCTTCGCGAGAGGACAAGCGGCCGTAGTGCGCCGTGACCGACCCGCGAGTGACCCGATGATCACGATAAAAAAAGAATCCAGGGAGAACGACAATGCAAGCGGCGTTCACGCGGCCACAACCCGCGGTTTCATCCGGCCCCGGCCTCATGCTCAAGGACCAGTTCCAGGTCGCCTACGTCACCAATGACATGGACCACGCCTGCAACACCCTGCGCGAGCAATTCGGCATACGCGACTTCAGTTTCATCGAAGGGCCCATGCCGACCGGCGGCGAGATCAAGGTCGCGTTCGCCTGGGTGGGCAGCACCATGTACGAAATCATCGCGGCGCGGGGCCCCGGAACGGATTTCTATACCAGCCGCCTGCCCGATACCCCTGCGGTACGCTTCCACCACCTGGGGTTTCTGATCCACGACAGCCGGGAGTGGCAGTCACTGCAGCGGGAACTGGCCGACTCCGGCCGGCCGATCGTCTACGAGACCCTGACCGGCAATTTCATGGACGCCTACTACATCGAGGCCCCGGAGCTAGGCCACTACCTCGAGTACATCTATCCCTACCAGGCCGGCCTGGATTTTTTCGCCTCCGTGCCGGTGAACAGTTAACAGGCTGACTCGTGTCCACCCGAACGGCCGTACCCGATCACGTTCCGGCAGAGCTGGTCCTGGACAGGAATTTCGCCGAATACCTCGGCGAACTCGACGACCCCTACCTGGCGGCGGCGCGCCTGCACGAGGGCCCGGACATCCTCTGGGTGACCGAGGCGTCCAACGGCAAGCCCGCCTGGATATTTACCAGGCACCCGCTGGTCGAGGCGGGTTTTGCGGACTGGCAGACGTTTTCCAGCGCCCCCGGCCCGCTGCGCTCGGGCAGCAAGGGCAAGGAGGACTGGCTGCTGTTGCCGGTGGAGGCCGATCCGCCGGATCACCAGGTCTACCGGGACGTGTTGCGCCCGTTCTTCACGCCCCAGGCAATAAACCGCCGGGCCGGCGCGGTGCAGGCATTGTGCGACAGCCTGGTCAATACGTTCATCGAGCACGGCGAGTGCGAGTTTGTCAGCCAGTTCGCCTCGATCTTCCCCAACGCCATCGTCCTCGAACTGATGGGCATGCCGCGGGAGATGCTGCAGCAGTTCGTCAGCTGGGAGGAACAGTTGATTCACGGCGCCAGCGCGGGGGAACGCGGCGCTGCCGCCACGGCGATCATCGAATACCTCAGGGACTTTATCGCCGCGCAGCGGCGGCAGCCCGACTGCGAGTTGATGCAAAGCATCATCGAAGGCCGGTTTGGCGACCGCCGACTCGACGAGCGGGAGATTTTCGGCCTGTGCTACCTGCTCTTCGTGGCCGGGCTGGACACGGTGTTCAGCTCCCTCGGATGGATCATGCACCACCTGGCCAGGGACCAGGCCCTGCAAGAGCGCCTGAGGCGCAACCCCGGGGAGATCCCCGCCGCGGTGGAGGAGTTCACCCGCGCCTTCGGTGTCAGCGCGCCAAATCGCACCGTTGCACGGGACATGGTGTTCCACGGGATCAGCATGAAACAGGGAGAGGACGTGCTGCTGCCGACCTACCTGGCGGGGCGCGACCCGCTGGCATTTGCGGATCCGCATCGCATCGACATCGACCGCAGGCCACGCCATGTCACTTTCGGCCGTGGCCGTCACCTGTGCCTGGGCATTCACCTGGCCAAGCGGGAGATGTGCGTGGTCATCGAATCGTTCCTGTCCCGCACCAGGGAATTGCACATGCCCGAATCGCTGCCGTTCGCCTACCACACCACCAACACCATCGGCGTCGACCGCCTGCACCTGGCCTGGTCCCGGGCGTAGCGTTGACTTGAGCACACCCGCGGAGGATTGCGCATGAAAACACTGGTTGTCGGCGGCACCGGATTCGTCGGTGGATACACAGCGCTCTACCTGCACGATCTCGGCCACGAGGTCAGCATCATGTCCCGCTCCCGGCCGAAGGGCAGCTCCCGGCTCAACGACCTGCCCTTCCTGCAGGGAAACTACGTGGAGGATGATTTTAGCGACGGGCGGCTCGAGGGCTTCGAGGGCATGGTGTTCTGCGCGGGCAACGATCTCGGCAACTACCGGGAAAAAGACAGGGATATCTCCGAAGCCAAATACTACGAGAAAACCAATATCGAGGGACTGCCGGGATTTTTCGAACAGGCCCGGCGCGCGGGGATATCCCGGGCAGTCTACATGGGTAGCTACTACTCCTACGTGGCGCCGCGGGGCCCTGAGACGAATGCCTACATCCGCTCACGCCACCTGGGCGACGCGGCTGTGCGGGCTCTAAGCGGGCCCGGCTTCAACGTGTGCAGCTGCGCCCTGCCCTGGATTGTCGGTTACGTCCCCGGATTCCCCGTGGCGCACTGGACCGCCCTCGCCCGCTACGCCCGCGGCGAACTGGGCGGTTATCCCGAATTCGCCCCGCCGGGCGGCGGCAATTTCCTTACCTGCCAGTCGGTGGCCGAGGCGATGCTGGGCGGCCTGGAGCGCGGGGAGTCGGGCAAGTCCTACCTGGTCGGCGACATCAACCTGAGCTGGAAGGCGTTCTTCGAGCTGTGGTTCGAGGCCGCCGGCCGACCCAGGGACCTGGAGGTGCGGGACGAGGATCACCTGATCATTCCCGGGGAGATCATCGCCTACCTGGATGGCCAGGGCACCGACTACGAACCAGTGGCCGCCGAGACCCGGCTGCTGGGATACCACCGGGGCGTTCTGCCCGCCGAAGTCGCCCGCTGCCAGCATTACTACGGCGGCCTGCCGCAGCGGTAAATCGCGCGACCGGATTCCCGGCGGCGATCAGTGGCACGCGATCTTTTCTTCCCAATCTGGTGCATGTGGCAGCCCTATGGGTCCTCGAGGTGCATGGCTCCACACCCCGAATTACTACAAGTCTAATTAAAACAATATATTACATAGACTTTCTCGACTGGCATGAAACTCGCTGCGAAAACCGGATAACCACGGACAGGAGTCTCCCCCATGCAGGATTTCGATCTGGTCGTCATCGGCAGCGGCCCCGCCGGCCAGCGCGCCGCGGTACAGGCGGCCAAGCTGGGCAAGCGCGCGGCGATCATCGAGAAGAGCGTACGCGTGGGAGGAGTATCCGTGCACACCGGCACCATCCCCAGCAAGACCGTGCGCGAGGCGGTGCTCTACCTCAGCGGCTGGAAGCAGCGCGGTTTCTACGGCCTGAGCCACCGCGAGCGCAAGCGCGTCGGCCCGGAGGATGTGCTGCACCGGGTCAACGTCACCCTCAACCACCAGGTGGAGGTGATGTGCGACCAGCTGGAGCGCAACGGCGTGGAGATCATCAATGGCTGCGCCGAGTTCGTCGACCCGCATACCATCGCCGTGCAGCAACCCGGCGGCGAGGTGTTGCAACTGAAATCCCGGCACGTACTGCTCGCCGTGGGCACCCGGCCCCATCGCCCGGAGTCGATTCCCTTCGACGGAGAGCGGGTGCTGGACAGCGACGAGATTCTCAACTTCCAGCAGATGCCGCGCAGCCTGACGGTGGTCGGCGGCGGCGTTATCGGCATGGAGTACGCCACCATCTTCTCCGCGCTGGACGTGCAGGTGACCCTGGTGGAAGAGCGCCCACGCGTGCTCAATTTTCTCGACGAGGAAATCATCGACGAATTCCAGCACCAGATCCGCGACCGCGGCATGGTGCTGCGCCTGGGCGAGACGGTCAGCGCCATCGAGGTCAGCGGCAACAAGGTGGTGACCACGCTGGACAGCGGCAAGAAGGTCCAGACGGACATGTTGCTGTACGCCGCCGGGCGCGCCGGCGCCACCGACAGCCTGAAGCTCGACAGGGCGGGACTCGCCGCGGATTCACGCGGCCGGCTGGCGGTAAACGAACACTTCCAGACCGGCGTGCCGCACATCTACGCGGCGGGCGATGTGATCGGCTTCCCCAGCCTCGCCGCCACTTCCATGGTGCAGGGGCGCCTGGCCGCCTGCCACATGTTCCGCCACGCCTACAACAACCAGCTGGAGTTCTTCCCCTACGGCATCTACTCGGTGCCGGAGATCAGCATGGTGGGCGCGACGGAAGCGGAACTGCGCGAAAAGGCCATTCCCTACGAGACCGGCATAGCCCGCTTTCGCGAAGTGGCGCGCGGGCAGATCCTCGGCCTGCGCCAGGGCCTGCTGAAAATGCTGTTTTCCATCGAGGACCACAAGTTGCTCGGGGTTCACGTGGTCGGTGAAGGGGCCACCGAGCTGATCCACATCGGCCAGGCGGTGATCACCCTGGGCGGCACGCTGGAGTACTTCGTCGACTCCGCGTTCAACTACCCTACCCTCGCTGAAGCCTACAAGGTCGCGGCGCTCAACGCGTGGAACAAGATGATTCCCTACGAGACCCAGGCCAGCGCCAATGTGGTGGCGCTGGGGGCGGAGAAGAAGCAGTAGGTTTTCGGCTCAGGCGACGTCGCGGGAGACTTCGCCGACTTTCTTGCCGTCCTCGAAGTAACCCAGGCCGTAGTCGCCCTTGATCGTTGTGCGCAGGGTCTGGCGCTCGTACTTCGCGTCGCAGCCTTCCACCGCGTGCAACATGCGGTGGTTGTCCCAGATCAGCATGTCGGTGTCGCACCAGTCGTGCCAGTAGGCGCTGGTGCCCTTGCCGAGGCGGTTGATCTCGTGGCACACGGCGTCCAGCAGGGCGTCACCCTCCGGGTCCTCGTGGTGCTCGACACCGACGGACATCCATGGGCCGACGTGCAGGGCTTTCTCGCCGCTTTCGCGGGTCCACACCGCCGGGTGCATGGCCCGCGGAAATGTCGCCGCTTCCTTCAGCAGTTCCTTGTTCAGCGGGTCCTCGGCCACCGGCTTGAAGTTCACGCCGTAGCGCATGGTGCTCAGGCGGGTGTCGAGGGTATAGATGATGTTCAGTCCCTCGATCTTTTCGCGCAGTTCCGGCGAAAATTGCCGGTAGCACTCCACGCCATCCATGAAACCGGTGCGGCCTCCCTCGGGCGGGACGATCGGGCAGCGCAGCACTCCGGCGTAGTTCAGCTCGTCGTTGTAGCAGTGGTCGAAGTGCCAGGGGGCGAAACGGGCCAGCGTTTTACCCTCGAACTCGACGAGGCCACCCGCCACGCGCTTCTCGTCGTTGGGAACGTAGTGCATGTCGATGACACCCAGTGCGGCATCGCCGGTCTCGCCGTCCCGCGGGGTGGTCTTTGTCGGGTGATCCTTGATCGGGCCGAAGACCTTGCTGAGTTCCACCTGCAGGCGGGAGCTGGGCTCCACGTTGCGAAATACCAGCACGCCGCGGGCCTTGAAGGCTTCGCGCAATTGCTGGCGCACCGACTCGTCGGCGAGTGTGTCAAAACTGACGCCCTCGACGCTGGAACCAAAGGAGAGATCGTCGCGCAGGTCGCGGATGGTAATACCGGTCATCGTGGCTGGCCCTTTATTCTGTTATTGGATTTCCGCCCCGTATCATTACTCGAAATTCCGGCGGGAACAAGCACGACAGGTACCATCACAGTGTCGCCGCTGTGCCGGCCATGCGTTCACGGTAGTCCCAGCTGTACAGGCTCGCGGGTCGCAGAGTGACCCAGACCTCCTGTTCAGAACGCGACAACAGCCAGCGCCCGAGTTGCGAATCGCTGCCACCGAGGTAGCGTTGCAGGAGCTCTTCCAGCAGCGGGGAGTCGCCAAGCGGCTGCAGCTGCGCCTCGCCCCGTCCGCGGAGTCCAAGATACGGCGGGCCGTCCGGCGCGACCTCGAAACCGACACGCGGGTCTCGCCTGAGCATGCGCACCAGGGCTGAACGCTCATGGGAGACGCAATGTATGGTCTCCCGCGCATACAAGTACCAGAGGGAAACGACCCGGGGGAAGCCATCCGCCCCGTGACAGCCGAGGCGCACAGGGCAGGTGCTGCCGGCGAGAAAGCGTTCAGCGCTCTCGCGATCCCAGGGCCCCTTGAGTTGGTCGAACATGGCAGGTGTCTCCGGCGAAGTGGCTGTTGCTTCGTATTTGCTTGTATCCATTGGTAGATACGACGAATACCCGAAGACAGTTCACGCGACGATGCTACCCGTTTGCGCGCGGCGCCTTCATGTTCAATGTGTCAGGAGAGGACCTGGTTGACCAACGCCGTATCGCAGTATTCGACAACCTCGCGAATCAACCCATCGCGCACGGTAAACACCTGGCAGTAGCTATTGTTGTAGGGAACACCGGCGACGGTTTCGGCCTCGCCCCTGGATTGCACCACCACGTACTCACCCTCGGCGACGATGCGTTCGATGGTCGTATGAATGCCCGATTTCAACTGGGCGAAGAGCGGGCCAATGAGGTCCTGCAGAACACTGCCCTTGCCCTCGTAACGCCCGGCGAAGCGGGTGCTGCCGATGTCGGTCCAGACAAGATCATCGGCGAGCAACCCGAAACACGTATCCATGTTCCCGGCGTTGGCCGCATCGAGAAAAGACCTGACGACTTCCCTGTTGCCTTCACTCACGATGCCTGCTCCGGGCTCCCTGCTGCAGGATAGCGCTGCCCGAGGAGGACTTTCACGGGATCGCCGCCGCTGTGCAGGAGCAGAACGAAAATGTAGGCGAATGAGAACAGGCTGCCGCCGAAGGCGCAGCAGAGGCCCGCGGCTATCCCCGCCAGCGAGAACCGGTGCCGCCAGGCGGCCCACAGCCCAAGCAGGGACAGGTGTGCCAGCAGGTCTGCATCGAACTGGGCCCGCCAGCCCAGGGCAGCGAGATCATAGGAGAATACGTCAACCGACGCGGACAAGCCCTCCCTCTGGATTGCGATGACGGTGATTGCAACGATAACCAGCCAAACGAGGGCAAGCAGTAGCTGTACGATTCGCATGTCGATTTCCTTTGGAGCGCCAGACCCCGACATACTAGTCCAACTACCCCGCCGCGTCCCCGTCTTGGGACTAGCAGGCGTGGGAGGGGTGTTCGGGCCGGCGTGCCCGCTGCCGGGTCTCGTGGAGCAGGGCTGACAGGCTGACGCGAATGAAGGACTCGGGAAGATCCTCGAGCATCATCGCCCGGGTGGCCAGTGCCAGGAAGTCTCCCTTGTCCGGGGCACCCGACAGGGCCGCTTCCTGGTACAGCAGCGCGCAGTCGCAGGCCACGGCCATCGCGGCATTGTCCACACGACCGGCCTCCAGCGACGCGAGGCTGGCTGCCAAACGAGCGGGCTCGCCCAGCGCGCCCTGCAGTTCCCGCGCCCGCTGTTCAGACATCAGTCCTTCGTCGAGCAGGGCCTGTACGGCCTTTACGGTTACATTCGTATACGTCCAGTGTCGGTGCATATGGGCTAACATGACTGGCCTCCGTTGCAGTCCCAGGCCTGTTGCGCGAATCGCTATCCGGCCTTTCCACACGTCCATGCTAGGGAGAATGCACTCGGGGCTGTATGACAGCGCGCGCCAATGTCGTGGCCCACGGCGCCAGACTCGTTTGTCGATCGGGCGCCGCCGGACTGCGCGGCTTGCTTCACAGGCTCAACTGGCAACCCTCCAGCGCGCTGCGCAATTCCGCCTTGGCTTCCTCGGAAAAGCGATTGTTGCGTGCGCTCAGGCTCTCCGGCGCAAGGCCGGCCGCCAGCTTCAGCTCCCGCAGGCGGTTGTCGCTGAGCTGGATGTCGCAAAGGCTGCGATTGTTACGCAAATCCAACACGTCCAGATCATTGCCGTTGGCATACAACACTTCGAGCCTGGCGTTGTCCGCGAGGTCGATTTCGCTGATCTCGTTCATGAAGATTTCCAGCCCCTCCAACTCGGGTAGCGCGCTCAGGTCCAGTTCCTCGAGTTGATTGTTGCCGACGAACAACTGCTGCAACCGGGTATTGCCGCTCAGGTCGAGCGAGCTCAGGCGGTTGCGCGTCAGGTCGAGCACTTTCAGGTTGGGCAGGTGCTCTATACCCCGGGCGCTGCCGATCTTCTGTTTGCGGCAGCGAATCACGGTTACCGACTCGGCCTCCGTCTCGCCCGTGGCCAGGACCGCCGCGCGAAACGCATCATCTTCAAATTCGATCTCATCCAGTTTCATGGCGTACTCCTCTCACGTCACCATTCAACAAACGACATTGTTCAAGGTGTTGGCAAAAAACGCGCCAGCCGGAATGCCTGTATTCGCAACAGAAAGCAGCGATTACTGTCGTGGATGTGACAGCGGAGGCATGCAGCGGCGGCGGGCGTTTGTCACAGTTGCTACAAAGACCTGGGCGCGAGTTCACCCCGGGGCCGCCTACACCTTGTTTTTCAAGGCCTGCACGCCGGCAGGCAACCGGGCCCGTTGTTTGCAATGCCATTTGTAGATGCGAATGCTTCCCGCACAGGCGCGGGTGACCGGTAGTGTACGTTTGCGTTTGCCAGGTTGTGACGGGTGACTGCCCCCGGGTACTTGAACTCCCCGACGCCAGTCAGCGCGCGCCGAGGCAATCCGGGCAGTAACTGACGTCGTTGAACAGGCCCACCGCCTTGTTGAAGGCGGCCTGGGCGTTGCCGTAGGACCCGAGGTAACGCTGTTCCGCGGCCCCGGGGAGCTTGTCGCAGGCAATCAGGTGGACCTTGTATTGCGCCTGTTCGGTGTCGAGTTTCTGCAGGGTGAATTCGGCCATGGTGTTTCTCCGTCTGTGGAAAGGCTTTCCCGCCGCGACACTACAACGGCGAGACGTTCAACGACGGTATTGCGAGAAGCGTACCAAAACCGTCCTGCGGGTCACCGGAAAATCAGTTGTCGATTCAATCGCTTGGCTATCGTGCTGCGCAGCCTGGCGCAAAAACCTGGAGGAAGAATGTATGTTGTCGGACAACACCTGTAACTGGATACGAGAGAACGGCTTTGATCCCGGGGACATCGACCGGCGCGGCAGGCATGACGACACCGCGCTGATCCTGTCGTGTCGCCGCGGGGAGGTCGCGGTCGCGCAGGAATTGCTGGCCGCGGGCGCCGACCTGCACCACCGCAACATGGATGGCACCAACGCCCTGTGGGCCTGCGTGGTTGCGGACAGTTTCGCACTGGCCGATGCGCTGCTCGCCCGGGGTGCAGCGATCGACAACCAGAACGACAACGGGGCCACCGTACTGATGTACGCAGCCTCCGCGGGTAAAACAGCCTGGGTAAAGTATTTCCTCGAACACGGTGCCAACACCCAGTTGCGCTCGCTCGACGATTTCAGCGCGATGGACCTGGCCAGCACTATCGAGTGCCTGCGATTGCTCAGGGCGTGTGCGTAAGCCCCTCGGACGACTCGGCAAGACGCCGCTGCACCACCTCGCGCACTTCCGGGTCACTGTCGTCTGCCAGCCTGCGCAGGCGTGCGATGGGCGCATTTTCCGCCGCCGCCAGGCGCACGGTCCAGTCATCGTCTTCCAGCAGCGGGATAACGCTGTCTCCCTCCAGTCGTCCTGCAACGATGCGCCGCACCTCCGGCTCGGGATCGCAGCTCATCATGTCCAGCGTCTCCACCGGCAAGCGCTGGGCAACCAGCTTGCGCACCTGGCGGTCGTCGTCGCGCATGAAACGGAACAAGCGTCCCACCGGCACCCGCTGTACCACGTAGGCGCGCACCAGGTAGTCCGGGTCGTCGGCCATGCGCTCCAGTTGTTCCAGTGGCAGGCGGTCGGCGACGGTAATCCGCACTTCACGATCCTCGTCGTCGATCAGTTCCACCAGGCGTTCGCGCGGCAGGCGATAGGCCACCGCCCGGCGCACTGCCTCGTCGACGTCGCCGATCAGTTCCTCGAGCAACTCCGGCGGTAAATAGCGGGCGGCAATGGCGCGGCGCTCCCAGAACTCGTCGCGCAGGTAGCGCGGCGCGAGCTGCGGGTTGGTGCGCAGGAAGCGGTCGATCTGCCGACCGCTGTCGGCGACCACGCAACTGTCGCCCGGTATGCAGCGTCCCTGCGGCAACAGGGTTTCCGCGTAGCGACACGAAAGGCAGTCCGCCCGCGGGGTCAGGTCCTCGCCAGTCTCGTCACCGCTTTGCATCAGTCGTCGAAGACCTCGGCCAGCACCAGCCCGGATGCGCCTTCGATCTCCCGGGTGAGCACGGAACAGTGGTCCGCGGAATTCACCAGGTACACATTGAAGCCCGCGCATTCACGGTAGGGGCGCGCATCGCCGATATCGTCGTCCATGCAGTAAGTGAAGTGTGCACCGTCGAACTGCTGGCGCAATTCGCCGAGCGTGGCTTCGCTGAGACCGCGCTCACCGACAATTCCGATCACCTGCTCCACTTGAGTCGTGTCCAGCATGCTCAGGCCTCCGCTGCGTACCGCACGCGCTCGCGCGGTGTTTCACCCATGATTTTCGCCAGCCAGGGCGGCGGCGAACCGGACAGTACCGCCTGCAACTCGGCCATCAGTTCAGGCGCGGGTCGCACTGCCGCCAGCTTCATCGGGTGCAGGCCGGCGCGCACCACTTTCGCGGTCGCGGGCCCGCCGATGGAGGCGGTGCACAGCACGTGGCAGTCGGCGATCAGCGCGGCGCGCAGCTTGTTCTTGTCCTCGTCGGGGTCCGCGGCGGGCACGCTGCGCAACTCGATCAGGCGCACTTCGGACGCGGAGACCTGGTAGATCAGGAAGCGCGCGCAGGAGCCGAAGTGGCCGTCTATGCGCTCGCCGCCGTTGGATGTGCAGGCGATGCGGATGGAGCCGGGCATGTCGCCCTCGGTGTAATCCGCGACCGGCGGCAGCGGCTCCGCCTCGAGCTCGAAGCCCCGCCCCTTGAGGAAGTTGACCGCCCGCGACAATTGTTCGTCGCTGGCCTGGTCCAGCAGGCCGTTCGCGGCGGCCACCAACCGCGCCTTGCGCAGCCGGGACAGCCGCGCGGTGGTCAGTGGTGTTCCTATCGCCTGCAGCAGGATCTTCAGCAGCAGGCTGGCGTCGACATCGGGCAGCTCGCGCACGGCGAGCCCGACCCGCAGCGCCACCTGCTCCGACAGCGGGGCGGCGCTCATGTCACTCGCCCCCGGCGCGCCTCGCGCGCAAGGTAATCGGCAGCCTGGGTGCTTCCGCAAGCGGCTCGATGTAATAGGCGGAGCCGTCGGCCAGGGTAAACTCCCCGCCCCACTTCTCCGGTGAATCGTGTTCGATGGAGACAACCGTCTCCTCGAGGTCTTTCTTGGCAACGTACAGGGTCATCTGACCGGTTTCGTTGCGGCGAATCATTACACTGGGCATGGCGGCCTCCGGTATGCGCTGGAAAACCGCGGCGATCGGGGACCGCCGCGGCGTGTATCGACTACGGGACCGATCAGCGGATCAGGTCGTAGTTGTAGTCGGTGGTCTGCATACCGCGGGTCGCGTCGTCCAGGTGCTCCAGCTCGGTGTTCACCAGGGTGGTGAGGATCTGCATGGCGCCCTCGTAACCCAGGGTGGTCTGGCGGTGCAGGTGGTGCCGGTCGAAGATCGGGAAGCCGATGCGGATCAGCGGCACCTCGAACTCCTCGCCCTTGTACAGCGTGTCACGCTGGATGAATTTGCCGTAGGAGTTGCCGATCATGTAGTCCGGCTTGTCGGTGAACACCAGGGAGCGCATGTGCCACAGATCCTTGCCGATGTGCACGGTGCTGTTCTTGCCGTAGGGGTTCTCCGCGAGGATCTCATCCATGGCCTTCTTCCAGCGCTTGTTGGCGTTGTTGGCCAGGATGTGGATCGGCTCGCAGCCCAGTTCCAGCAGGAACTTGGTCATGCCCATGACGAAGTCCGGGTCACCCCACAGTGCGTAGCGTTTGCCGTGCAGCCAGGCGTGGGAGTCGGTCATCATGTCCACCAGGCGCCCGCGCTCCTTGGCCAGCGACTCGGGAATCTCCTGGCCGGAGATCTCGCTGACTTTCATCAGGAAGGCGTCGGTCCAGTCCAGGCCCATGGGGATGTGGAAGTCCTTCTCGCCGGGTGCATCGTGGTTCCATGTGTTCCTGGCGAACTTCAGGCTCTTGGTGGACTGCCAGGGCTGCAGGAACAGCGTATTCGACGCGTTGGGCGCGTCCTTGATCTCGTCCATGGTGGTGCCGCCGGCGTACATGCGGAAGTGGCCATCGGCCGGGGTATCCAGCACTTCCTCCGGGTCGGACAGCATGGAGAAACCCACGTCCATCTCGTTGAGCATGCGCTTGATGACGCGGTAGTTGCCGAGATAGGTCTCGAAGCCCGGCACAATGTTGATCTTGCCGTTGCTGCCCACTTCCTTGTCTTCCATGTAGTTCAAGGTGAAGTAGCGGGCGATACCCTCGAACATGTTGTCCCAGCCGGTGGTGTGGCTGCCGACGAAGCTCGGGGTGTGGGCGAAAGGCACCGGGTAGTCTTCCGGGATGTGGCCTTCCTTGCGCGAGTTGCCGATAAAGGCGTTGAGGTCGTCACCGATGACTTCCGCCATGCAGGTGGTGGAGACCGCGATCATGTCCGGCTTGTAGGTGGCCTTGCAGTTTTCCAGGCCGTCGAACATGTTCTTCTGGCCGCCGAATACCGCGGCGTCTTCCGTCATGGAGTCGGACACGCAGGAGATCGGCTCCTTGAAGTGACGGTTGAAGTAGGTGCGGAAGTACGCGACACAGCCCTGGGAGCCGTGCACGTAGGGCATGGTGTTCTCGAAGCCCAGGGAACACAGTACCGCGCCCAGCGGCTGGCAGGCCTTGGCCGGGTTGACGGTGAGGGCCTCGCGCTGGAAGTTCAGCTCCTGGTATTCCTCGGTGGTGGTCCACATGAAGGTCTCGTCGATCAGCTCCTGCGGGTGCTTCTCTTCGAAGTTGTCCTTCTTGTAGGCCAGCATGTCCTTGTATTCCTGGTCGCGGAACAGCGGATAGCTGGGCTTGATGTTGTCGACTGACTGGCTCATGGCTTTTCCTCCTCCCGCGCCACTAATCTGTGGTCCGGCGGGTAATGGTTAAGGAATGGGCTCCGCTCGGCCAGGAGACGGAGCCTTACAACTTTCTGCTTTACGCGCTGGCGGCTACCGCCTCGTCATCCGCTGCTTCCGCCTGTTTTTTCCAGGGCGCCTGCAGCTTGTGCCAGCACGGGTTGTTGAGGGTCATGTCCATGTCCCGGGCGAAGATGGCGAAGCCGTCAAAGCCGTGGTACGGGCCGGAGTAGTCCCATGAGTGCATCTGCCGGAAGGGGATACCCATTTTCTGGAAGATGTATTTCTCCTTGATGCCGGAGCCGATGAGGTCTGGCTTGATCTTCTTGACGAACTCCTCGAACTCGTAGCCGGTGACGTCGTCGTACAGCAGGGTCGCGTCGCCCATTTCCTTCAGGGTGCGGTCGTAATCGTCGTTGTGGCCGAACTCGTAGCCGGTGCCGACCACTTCCATGCCCAGGTCCTCGTAGGCGCCGATCACGTGACGCGGGCGCAGGCCGCCGACGTACAGCATGACTCTCTTGCCTTCCAGCCGCGGACGGAACTTGCCGATAACCTCTTCCCACTCGGCGCGGTACTTCTCGATGACTTCCTCGCATTTGGCCTGGATGGTCTCGTCGAAGTAGGACGCGATCTTGCGCAGGGACTCGACCGTCTTGGTCGGGCCGAAGAAGTTGTACTCGACCCAGGGGATCTGGTACTTCTCTTCCATGTGCCGGGAGATGTAGTTCATCGAGCGGTAGCAGTGCACCAGGTTCAGCTTCACTTTTGGCGTCAGCTCCATCTCGGAGATGGTGCCGTCGCCGGACCACTGGGCCACCACACGCAGGCCCATCTCTTCCAGCAGGATGCGCGAGGACCAGGCGTCGCCGCCGATGTTGTAGTCGCCGATGATGGCCACGTCGTAGGGCGTGGTCTCGAAGCTGTCGTCATCGTCGCGCGCGGAGAGTACCCAGTCGCGCACCGCGTCGTTGGCGATGTGGTGCCCCAGTGACTGGGAAACGCCGCGGAAACCTTCACAGCGCACGGGCACGACGGTCTTGCCGTGTTCCTTGGTCTTGGCCTTGGACACCGCCTCGATGTCGTCGCCGATCAGGCCGATCGGGCACTCGGACTGAATGCTGATGCCCTTGTTCAGCGGGAACAGGGTCTCGATCTCGTCGATCAGCTTGGCGAGTTTCTTGTCGCCGCCGAACACGATGTCCTTCTCCTGGAAGTCCGAGGTGAAATTCATGGTGACGAAGGCGTTCACGCCGGTGGTCCCGATATAGTAGTTACGGCGTCCGGCGCGGCTGTACTGGCCGCAACCCACGGGGCCGTGGGAGATGTGGATCATGTCCTTCACCGGGCCCCACACCACGCCCTTGGAACCGGCGTAGGCGCAACCGCGGATGGTCATCATCCCCGGCAGGGATTTCTTGTTCGAGGTGATGCATTTTTTCGACTGCTCGAGTTCCGGGTCGTTGGGCGACAGGTGCTTGGCACGACTCGCCTTGGCTTTCTCCGGGTAGACCTCGAGCACTTCCTGAATCAAGGATTCAACTTCGTCTCGTGACATTACGGCCATGGTTAAGCCTCCTCTAAAAAGTAGTTGCGGGTAACGGGAGGGGGGTTCGCATCGAACCACCCCTCACCGGCGGGGCTAATCTGCCCTGCCCCGAACACATCTCCGCGAATCAGGCGGAGACGACAGCCTCGTCAGCGGCGGTCTTGCCGACGATGCTCAGGTCTTCCTCGTCCATGATGCCGAACTCCATCAGCAGGTCTTCCAGCTCGTCCATGGTGATGGGCGTGGGGATGACCAGCTTCTTGTTCTCGATGATCTTGTTGGCCAGCGCACGGTATTCGTCGGACTGCTTGGCCGCGGGATCGTATTCGATACAAGTCATGCGGCGGATCTCGGCGCGCTGTACCACGTTGTCGCGGGGAACGAAGTGAATCATCTGGGTGCCCAGCTTCTCGGCCAGGGCGATGATCAGCTCGTCTTCGCGGTCGGTGTTGCGCGAGTTGCAGATCAGGCCTGCCAGGCGGACGCCGCCGGAGTTGGCGTACTTCACGATACCCTTGGAGATGTTGTTGGCCGCATACATGGCCATCATCTCGCCGGAGACCACGATGTAGATCTCCTGCGCCTTGTTCTCGCGGATAGGCATGGCGAAACCGCCGCAGACCACGTCGCCGAGTACGTCGTAGAAGACGAAGTCGAGATCATCCTCATAGGCGCCTTCCTCTTCGAGGAAGTTGATGGCGGTGATCACACCGCGGCCGGCGCAGCCGACGCCCGGCTCCGGGCCACCGGATTCGACGCAGCGGATATCGCCGTAACCGGACTTCAATACATCCTCCAGCTCCAGGTCTTCCACGGTGCCGGCTTCCGCAGCCATTTCCATGATGGTGTTCTGTGCCTTGGAGTGCAGGATCAGGCGGGTGGAGTCAGCCTTCGGGTCGCAGCCGACGATCATCACCTTCTTGCCAGCCTCGGCCAGGGCCGCGACCAGGTTCTGGGTGGTCGTGGATTTGCCGATACCGCCCTTGCCGTAAATTGCACATTGACGCATTGCCATGGTATTTCCCTCCATTGTTAACAGGCGCTTTTGCCTTGCTCACTACTGGCTGCAGGCAAGGATTACCTGCATTGCGGGTGCTGCCTGTTCACCCGGAGTGGTGCAGGCTTTGTGCCAGAACGGCAGAGTCTTCGTAACATGCTGTTTTAGAAGGCTTTTATGCAGGCTTCCTGGATGCGTGCCAGGCGTTTCCTGTACGACAATCCCGCTGCAATGTCGGGTTATCAACACGCGTTTTGTGGTTTTTTGTGTGCGGCTGCAATTCGGCCAGCAACCGGTGTATTTGTGTCGCAAACCTGCCAATTCCCGGTGATGCGCCAGCCAGTCCGGTCCTTTGTCGGCAATACACCAAGCGCAAACCCCTTTAAATCAAGGGTTTGGCGCTGGCCTGAATCTTGCCATCTCCCTCTACAGGCATTTATCTGGAACTCACCGGGAGACACCAAGATGAGCACAGCTGCGACACTCAACACCATTCTCGACGGTATACTCGCGGGCACCGTGGTGCCCTACCTCGGCCCTGAAGTGCTGCGCGGGGTGACCGGCAAGAGCGACGGCCGACCGATACCCGCGGACAGCGAAAGCCTGATCCTCGCCATGAACAACGGTACGCCGATGGCGCCCAAGCTGATGTACGAGTTTCCACGTGCGGCGATGAACCTGGAACAGAAAAAGGGGCGCAAGTTTGTCGAGCGCTTCCTCACCACCACCTACGGTGACACGCAGTGGAGCGATTCGCCTTTCCACCAGTGGCTGGCGGAGGCGGAACTTCCCTACATCATCGACAGTAACCGCGATACCCAGCTGCAGGGCTTCTACGCCGGCCGTCCCCACACACTGGTGGTTGGCCTCGCGCGCATCGCCGGCACCGATTACCGTTTCAAGCTGTACGAGAACCGCGAAGGCGCGTACAGCGAAATCAGCCTTGCGAACGTCAACCCTGCACTGCCCGTGTTGTTCAAGCCCATGGGCACACCGAACCCGGAACCGAACTACATCGCCTCTGACGCGGACTACGTGGATTACATCACCGAGTTGATGGGCGGGTTCGCGATTCCCTCGTTCCTGAAGGAATACCGGATAGGCAAGCAGTACGTGTTCCTCGGCATGCGCATGCTGCGCGACACCGAACGCATGGTGCTCAGTGACATCATCTATGGCGCCGGCGAACCGGCGGGCTGGGTGCTGATCCCGGATCCCAGCGAGAAGGAAAAGCGCTTCTGCGCGAAGAAAGGCCTGCAAATCGTCGAAGCCGACTTCGCCGACCTCCTGCAGGCGCGCAAGGCCGCCTGACGCCTCAGTCGCTTTCGCCCCAGAGGTGTTCGTCGATTTCACGCATCAGCGCCTGGTTTCGCGGGATGTTGCGGGCGAGGGTTTCGGCCTCATCAGCGCTGTAGCCGTCGAGGTTGAAGCTGAGGGAGCCGGCGGGCTGGCCGTCGTAGAGCAGGCGGATAGTGAGCAGCCAGCCCTCGTTTTCACGCCGGCTGAGGTTGATCGCCGCCCGGAGGCGGCCCTCCAGGTGCGTGATGAGGTCGAGGCCGCTCACCCAAAGTGCGCCGCGAGCATGTCGGCGAGCCTTCCCGGCCTGAGATCTTCGTAGGCTTCGTAGCGGGCGCCGTTGCCGTCCACCGGCGGGTACTCCAGGTGCAGTCCCGCCCGCCCGGCCTGCTGGCCGTGTACGTGCAGATAGGCGCGCAGGGCGGTTTCAACGGGATGGGACAGGTAGATGCCGTCGGCATTGGAGCGCCGCGTGGTGTCGATACGCCACTGCGTATCTCCCATCTGCTCGACCAGCTGGATCAGCAGCAGCTTGATGGCTGTGCTCTTGCGCAGCGACCACGGATTGACCGGCACCGGCGCCGGCGGCGAATTATCGAAAAAACTCTGCAGCCACAACATGGTGCCCCCTACCCCTGCCCGCGGCTCTCCAGCCAGCTCGCGTAGCCGCCCTGCACGCTATAGACCTGGCTGAAGCCGAAGTTGCCGAACAATTCTGCGAGATGTTCGCTGCTGTGCCCATGGTAGCAGTAGATCACCAGCGGCGTGGACTTGTCCGCACTGCGAATCAGGGATTCCACGAGTCCGTCATGGGCGTGCATGGCGTTGTCGATATGGCCTTCGCGGTAGTCGCGCAACTGCCGGCAATCCAGCAGCATCGCGTTCTCCGCGGCCAGTAACTGTGGCATCTGCGCCACGGTGCAGTTTGCAAATTTCGTCATGTTGCGGATCTCCCATGCGGCCCTCCCGTGGGCGGGCCTGTATCAGGCGTTAATCGGCCTGCAACCGACAGGCCAGTTCGTAAACCACGCTGCCGCCCACCTGGTCCTGCGGGTCCAGCTCGCGCAATTTCTCCAGCACCGCCAGGGCCTCCTCGACATCCCCCCTGCGCAGCCGCACGAAACCGGCCGCTTTCAGGCTATAGAGGAAATGCCGGATATTGCCCTGGGCCGGCTGCCAGCGAGCGCTTTCGCTGTCCAGTTTTCGCCAGTCGGCGCTGAAACCCTCGCTGTTCGCCGCGATGCGGAGTACCTCGCCGATCGTCTCCAGTGCGTCGTCGAAGCGATTGCTGTAGGCGTAGAGCTTGTAGCGGGCGACGCGCAGTTCCAGCATGTCCGGCAGCGCCGCCTCGGCACGCAGCAGTAGCTGCTCCGCCAGTGACCAGTCCGCGCTCGCGTCCAGGTCCTCCCGCAGCAACTGCTGCAGGGCGAGTGGCACTACCGCCCCCTCCGCCTGCGGCAGCGAGGAAAACAGGTCACGCAATTGCATCTTGCTCACCGCGGCGCTGGCCGTAGGGCGGCAGGCTGACGATGCGATTGTCGCGCAGCGGCCTCCCCACGGTGAAATGGTAGAGGCTCTGCAGTGCATCGCCGCCAATGCCGAGCAGTTCGTGCACCGGGTCGTCGAAAAAGCAGCCGATGCCGGTGCCGCTGAGCCCAGCGTTTTCCGCCTCGATATACAGCGCCTGGCCGATGGCGCCGGCCTCCCAGTAAAGCTCCCGGTAGCGCCAGGCACGATCCTCGATCGACGCGGCGAAGTCGGCCAGCATGGCCAGGCTGAAAACGCCGTCGCCGGCGATCGCCTGCTGGCAACTGAGCCGTGCCGCCGCGCGCTCGGCCCGCGCACTCACCAGCCGGTACAGCGGCAGGTGAGCGGGGGCTCCCTCGATGCCTGCCCAGGCAAACTCCTCGCGCAATTCCCGCCGCATGAGTTCCTCTCCCCGCGGGCTGCGCGGCAGCGCGTAGAGACCCGGGTCGATCCCCTCGACCCGGTGCAGGAACAGCACGCAGTGCAGCGAGGTCTCCCGTGGCAGCGCGTTCCAGGGTGCTATCGCGGGACGTGGCAAGAGGTGGTCCAGCAGGGCAAAAAATGCCTCGCGCCCCATCTGCGCCGCCGGGTCGAAAGCCTGCGCAGAGCGGCGCCTGCGGGCCAGGTTGGCGAGCATCTCGCCACCACTTGCCGGCAGCGGCGACGGCAGTTCCGCGTGCGCCTCGACTTCCACTGGCGCATCGGCAATTCGGGACTCACGGCGTACCAGGCTGGCGATACTGTCCAGTACCGGCCACTCATAAAAATGCCTCGAGTCAATGGTTCTCGCGCTGCCGAACCATTCCCCGTCGCGCGCCCGTTGAAGCAGCTTATCCGCGCCGGCGGCGTTTGCCGCACCGGTACAGACCTGCAACAGGCAATCGCCCCTCTCGCCCTCACCCGTCACGAAATCGGCGGCCCGTCCGGTACCGAGCAGGGCTTCGAGTTCGGCATCGCGCAGCGGGACCTGTGCCAGCGACCAGCCGTTGAGCGCAGCGCCGTAGGCAAGGGCCGCCACGGCGTGGCCGATATCCAGCTGGCAGTAGCGATACGCCCGCTCGCCGTACTTCCAGGCCTCGCGCCACTGCAGGCTGCTGAGGCCGATGTAGACACCGGGCTGCGCGTCCTGCGTAGTGAATGCACAGCGCAGCTCCAGCGCGTGCAGGTCCGCCCGATAGTGGTACACGCCGTCGCGAAACCCGGCAACACCCAGCAGGACGGGATACGCCTCGGTGGGATGCAGGTTGCCGCTGGAGGGATTGCACCGGACCGACCAGCGCGCCGCGCCGTGCTGCTTCCACGCGGAAAGCGCGAGCGAATGTTCCAGCCACGCACCCAGCGCCTGCGCCGAAATCGCGACCCGTGGCAGTGCACCAGGTTGCGATAGCGCATCGATATCCACACCCGCAAACCAGGGCGACGGTGCGTCCCGTTCGCGTGGCGTGAGCGGCAGTTCCCGCACCGGGGATTCATCAAAACGCCGGAACGGGTCCGGCTGCCGCTCCCAGTCAATGGTGCCGGGGCCGCGGGCGTAGGCCTGGAACCCGTGCTTGCTCTGCCGGTGATAATCGCGAACGTCCGCTAATGTAGCTGCGCCGGGGCGCACCTCGGCCTGGGTGGGCGCGCCGGTCACGACAAGGGGGTACTGCTGATTTCCTCGGCGAGACAGGCCACCGGTGGGCCGGCGTTGCCGTTGGCGTCGCGAAAGCTGACCAGGAACAGTTCGGTGTCCGGTTCCAGTTCGACATAGCCGGTGTTGATCAGCATGCCCATGGTACCGGCGGTAGCGAATATTTCGCCCGCCTGTGCGCCGGGCACGGAGCCGTCGTTGGCAATGGTGCGCGTGGCATAAACGGCATCGCCGCGCTGTAACCGGCTGTGTTGCAGGGGTGTGCTCTCTTGCATGCTGTCCTCCGCTCGTCGGGGTGAAGTGATACTGCTGGTTGGCACTGGCGGTGCTAAACGGCGCCCCAGGCCGCGCGCACCTCGCTGGTGATCGCTGCCAGCAGTTCGTCCATGTTCTTCACCGGACCTTTCGCCTTGTAGGACTCGAGCTCTCCGTACAACGTGTAGAGCTTGTCCGCAGGGCTCTGGCCCTTGAAATCGGATTTTTCCAGCGCCAGCTCGTCGATCGCTTCGTTCCAGCACACGCCCTGGACCAGCGGGATGATCGGAACCAGCCTGCCCCCGTAGTCGAACTGTGCCCGCTCGCTGGCGTTGACCACGAACAGCATCAGCTTCGCGTCCGCGGCGAGGTCCGGCCCGAAACGGTCCAGCAGCGTCGGCAACTGGTCGATGCTATCGAGGCTGCCGATCAGCATGTTTATCTGCTCACCGGCGAGCACCACTGCCCCTCGCAGGACTTCGTGCGGGGGATTGGGGTGGCCCTTGTCGTCCAGCCCGCCATCGACGATGACGAGGTCGCCGCGATAGCCCGACAAACCCGGCTGGCTGGTGGCGTCACAAAAGTTGGTGTTGAACAACAGATTGTCGGCTTTGTACTGTTCCAGTAACACGGCGGCCTCCTGGGCAGGCTGTGGGCGGATCGAACAGCGGCGGCACCGGCTTGGGCGGCCGCGGGTCGGCCCGCTTGTTGAAGGTTGTCCCTATGCTGGTGGCAAGCTCCGTGCCCATTCAAATAAACAATACATAATTCTTTTTTATCAGTTGATTATGAAATTTATCTCGAATGTGCATTAGATAATTGTCGGTGATGCAACACTACCGCGGCGAAACTTCCCCGCCGGTTTTGGCGCGATTGCCACAATTCCGGCACGCCCGGAGCGGTTGCACCCGCCGCTTTCCGGTCATACTTTCCGTCCACACTGATCTGGACTGAAAATTGCAGCTGTGAATCGCAGGCAGCTGAGCACTGAGACCCACAGGAGAAGCCCCATGTACATCGCCATGAACCGCTTCCGTATCGCCCCCGGCAGGGAGCAGGAGTTCATCGACATCTGGAAAAACCGCGATACCTTCCTCGACGATGTGCCCGGGTTTCGCGATTTCCACCTGCTGCAGGGACCCGCGACGGATGAGTACACCCTGTTCGCCTCCCACTCCACCTGGGATTCTGAACAGGCGTTCGCCGACTGGACCCGCTCAGAGGCTTTCCGCAAGGCCCACGCCGGCGCGGGAAGTTCGCGGGATATCTACCTGGGCCCGCCCCAGTTCGAAGGTTTCGACGCGGTCGCCTGACCGCCCACCCGGAGATTGCCGTATGCGCCACGCGCCCTACCCCAAGGAATACGCCGAGTTCGAGTCGATGGGCGACGGCGAACTGCTGGAATACTTTTTGACCCGTGTCTACGAGACCGAGGAAGTCTGGGGACTCGACGACGGCTGCGAATGGCTGATGCTCGAATCCGGTGAGCAGTGGGTGATGCCGGTCTGGCCCTACCGCCAGCTGGTTGCGCAGGCCTCGACGGTGTCGGGCTATACCCCGCTGGCGGAGTCCCTCGAGGACTTCGTTTACCAGACCCTGAGCGCGCTGATCGAGGACGACGCCATGATCGCTGTGATGTCATCCCCGGGGCGCGACGGCTGCCTGGTCTCGCCGGAGCGGCTGTACGACATCCTCACCGGCATGTTCGACGCCGGGGAGTACCGGCTGGATGGCTGACACGTCGCGGGGCGGTTTACACGCACTCCCCGCGGGCGTAAGCTGAATTTCCGGTGCGAACTGCCCCTTCGCCCGGGATGTACCCCGCCCGTATCGAGTCCGCAGTGCTATAGAGAGCGTGATGCCTGTCATTATCTGCCAGGAGCGTCGCATTGACTCGCGTGGCGACGACGTCCTGCAAAGCCTGGAACGGGCGGGAATCGGGATACCCAGCGGCTGCCGCACCGGGCGCTGCCAGAATTGCCTCGCGCAACTGAAAGGCGGCAGTCCCCCGCCCCTCGCCCAGCGCGGCCTCAACAGCCGCCAGCGCGACCTCAACTACTTTCTCGCCTGCCAGTACCAGCCGGAATCCGACATCGAGATCGAGCTGCTGGACCTCAACTGCCGTCGCACCGCGATACTGGTGGAAAAACAGGAGCTCAACGCACGCGTGCTGCGCGTGCGGCTGCGGGCCGAGGTGGACTGGCGCGCGGGCCAGTACCTCACGCTCTGGCGTACGCCGCTCAAGGGCCGCCCCTACTCTATCGCCAGCCGGCCCGAGGAAGGCTTCATGGAACTGCATGTGCGGCGCCGCGGCGGTCTGGTCAGCGGCTGGCTGGAGCACGAACTCGATACCGGTGACGAGTGCCTGGTCAGCCTGCCCCGCGGCGACTGCTTCTACAGCCCCGCCATGCCGGGGCAGTCGATGGTGCTGGTGGGTATGGGCACCGGGCTGTCACCGGTGTACGGCGTGCTCAAGCAGGCGCTGGTCGACGGCCACCACGGCGATATCTGCGTGTACGCCTGCGCCGGCGAACCCGGGCATTTCTACCTGTTGCGGGAGCTGCAGGCGCTCAGTGCGCAATCGGAGCGCCTGCGGGTGGTGCCGGTAGTCCGGCGCGACGCGGACCGGCTGGCTGACGCGCAGCAGGAGGATGTCGCGGCCCTGCTGGCCAGCCGGCACCCGAACCTGCGCGGGCAACTGGTTTACCTGAGCGGGGAACCTGCACAGGTGGCGCGCCTGCACTACCAGTGCTTCATGCAGGGCGCCCACCCGGGCAACATCTTCTCCGATCCCTTCGAATGGGCGAACTGAGCGCGGCGAAGCGTCAGGCGACGTCCGCCTCGCTGCGCTCGAAGCGCACCCGCGCCTCTGCGTCGACACCGAGGATCTTCGCCAGCCAGGGCGGCGGGCTGCCCGCCATTACCCGCTGCAGGCCGGCGAGTATCTCCCCCGCCTCGCCGCCCTCGATCAGCTTGATCGGGTAGACGCCGGCGCGGATCACCTTGGCTGCCGCCGGGCCGCCCACCGACACCACGTAGAGCACCTGGCAGTCGCGGACCAGGTCGGCGCGAAAGGCGTTGCGGTCGTCGGAGAAATCCGCCTCCAGCGCGGAGCGGATATCGACGAGGCGGTACTCGTCGGGATTGAGTTCGTACACCAGGTAGCGCAGGCAGGAACCGAAGTGGCCGTTGAGCGCCTCGCCGCTGTTGGACGACACGGCGACGCGAATGCTGTTTGCCAGCGGGGGTTGGCCGCTGGTGACCTCCGGCAGTTCCTCCGCATCCTCTTCTCCCCAGAGAATGCGCACAGCCTCTTTCAGCGCCGGCAGGCCGATGCCGATATCCTCGCCGTCCTCCTCCCCGTCGACGCTGGCGAAGCCGGTTTTCAGGTCGGTCACGGTAATCGTCTTGAGACTGTCCTCGTCAAGCTCGCCGGAAATGCGCCGGTGCAGGATATCCAGCAGCTTGCCAACGCCGATATCCGGCAGAACCCGCGCAGCCAGGGCAATGCGCAGCGCCGTCTCGCGGCTGATGTTGCTGACGTCGACCATGTCGGTTACCTCCTCGAATTCACTGCGCTAAAGGGAAATCTGTGTCAGCGAGCCGCCCTGCTGCCGCTCGAGTTCCGGCGCCGTGTACGCCTTGACCGACAGCGCGTGCAACTCGCCACTGCCCAGTGCGTCGGCGAAGGCGGCCAGCACCTGTTGTTGCCGCTTCACCTGGCTCAGGCCATCGAAGGTCTCGCTGACCACGACGGCGGTGAAGTCGCACTCGGCGCCTTCGACCTGGATTTCCCCGGCCTGGGGGATCGCCTCGCGGATGCGGGCGAGCACTTCTTCGCGTTCCATTATCGTGCCTCCCTCAGGCCGCGACCGTGGCCTGCTGCAGCAGCGGCTGGAGTTCGCCGCTGGCGATCATCTCGCAGACGATATCGCTGCCGCCGATCAGTTCCCCGTTCACGAACAGTTGCGGGAAGGTCGGCCAGCCCGAGATTTTCGGCAGGCGCTCGCGGATGAACGGCGCCTGCAGGACGTTGACGAAGGCCAGGTCCGCACCGGTGGTATTCAGCGCGGCGATGGCCTTGCCGGAGAAGCCGCATTCGGGCGAATCCGGCGTACCCTTCATGTAGATGATTACCGGGTTGTCGGCGATCTGGCGGCGGATGATTTCTTCGGTGGATGGCTTGTTCATGGCGTTGCTCCTCGTTGGCAAATCCCGGTCAGTGCTCGGGACCAAAACAGTCGTCGTAGGCGGCGCATTCCTCGCAACTGGGCGAGCGGCAGACGAAGCCGCCCTCCTGCTCGCACAGCTGCCGGTAGAAGAACTTTTTCCACTTCATGTCGGCGCTGTTGCGCTCGGCCAGTGCGGGAAAGAAAAGCTGCATCAATTCGCCCAGCATGCCGCGCGAGACCAGGCCGAGATCGCGCCACAGGTGGTCGCCGCCCAGGCAGCCCGCGGCGACGATATCCGCCATTGCCACTTCCAGCGGATGTGCGCCGGCGCGGTTGGCCAGCAGCAGGTCGCGCAGGTCCGCCCACTCCTCCCGGCGCATCTCCAGCAGTTCCTGGCGCAACTCGCCGCGCTTCAGGGCCGTGGAGGATTCCACGATGACCTCGGGCAGGTGCTGTTCGCGCACCCAGAGGAAGGCCAGCGGCTGCAGTCCGAGAAAATACGGCAGCGCCCCGCGGCCCGCGCGCTGGGCCAGCAGCACCAGGGCCAGCAGGTCCGCGTGGGCATTGCTCTGGATTTCGGCTCTGGTACAAAACACCGGGACGGTCATGGGCAGGCTCCTTCAGCGGGGTGGGAACAAGCTTCCGGAGGCTCGGATTCCGGGACCAGTTCGATACCCATCCGGTCTCGCAACTGCTCCGGGTCGAAGCCGGCCATGCGCCGCTCCCCGCTGGCCAGCAGGGGCCGGCGAATCAACACCGGCTCGGCGACCAGGCGGGCCAGCGCCTCGCGCCGGTCCAGGTTTTCCGGGTCTACACTGCCCGATTTCACCGTCGGCGCCGCGGGATTGAACCACTCGGCTACCGGCAGCTCGCCGAAGAACGTTTCCAGTTCCTCCACCCGCCAGGGGTGCTCCAGCAGGTTCACCAGCTGCGGCTCGTAGCCTGCCGAGCGCAGCATGGCGTACTGCTTGCGATTGGTCAGGCAGCCGGGCTTGCCATAAAAAACAATCAAGCGGTTTCTCCTTCGCTCAGCGCGCCTGGTATTCCAGCATGGCCTCGGCCATTTTTTCCGGGGGAATACCGGTGAGGGAACCGGGCGGATTCATCGCCAGCCCGGATGCGTCGAGAATCGCCTCCTCGATGGGGCAGATGGTCGCGCACTGCGGATGCGCATAATCCCCTTCGCACTCGGTGCACTTCTTCGCATCGATGAGAAAATGCGGCGACGACTGGTAGATGGCCTCGCTGGGGCACACGTCGTAGCAGGCCCAGCAGTTGACACAGGAATCGACGATCGAAAGCGACATGGAACCCTCCCGGAAATAATTGGCGAAAAAAATGGGCGGCGAGTGACGAACCGCCCCAACGTCTCGCTCACGCAGATACTATCTCGGCCCTGGCCAGCGGCGCCGCCTCGTCTAGCGCGCCGGTCTCGGCCATCTCCCGGTACACCGCAAGTACCGCCTCCTCGATCGGCTCCATGGCGTGTTCGCCATTGGGCACGATTCCGGCCTCTTCCAGCTGCGACCAGGGTTCGAAGCCGATCTTGGAACACAACACCGCCTCGCAGCCGTGCAGCGAGCGAATGCTGCCGGACAGCGCCGATTCCTTCTCTCCGCAGGTATCGTTACCGATACAGTACTGGTCCACCTTGCGATGGCCGATGAAGCGCACGCCGTTGGGCGAAGCCTCGTAGACCAGGAACTCGGTAGCGTGGCCGAAGTGCTGGTTGATCAGGCCGCCGCCGCTGGTGGCCACCGCCATCAGCACCGGGCGGGTATCGGCCAGCGCACCCGCGACCGGCACGCTGGCCGTCGCCAGGCGTTCGCGCTTGGCCTGTTTCTCGTTGAGTTCTTCCATGATGCCGGCGTGCACCACGGCGCGGGTTTTCATCGCCGACTCGTAGTCCACTTCCATGGCGTCGATCTTGTCCAGGGTGAACTCTTCTCCGCGGTCTTCGCCAAGCAGGCCCACCGCGTCGGCGCGGCACTGGCGGCAGTGGCGCATCATGTTCATGTCCCCGGCGCAGTCGTCCTGAAGGTCCTGCAGCTCCTCGGGCTCGGGACCGCGCTGGCCCATGATGCCGTAGAAGGTGCCGTGCTCCGCCTCTGCGATCAGCGGCATTACGTTGTGCAGGAAGGCGCCTTTGCTCTTGACGATGCGGCTCACTTCCTTGAGGTGTTCGTCGTTCACACCGGGAATCATCACCGAGTTGACCTTGACCAGGATGCCCCGCTCCACCAGCATCTCCAGGCCCTTCTGCTGCTGCTCGATCAGGATTGCAGCGCCCTTCTCGCCGCGGATACGGCGGTTGTTCCAGTAGATCCAGGGGTAGATCTGCGCGCCGATCTTCGGGTCGACGCAGTTGATCGTGATGGTGACGTGGTCGATGTTGTGCTTGGCCAGCTCGTCCACGGATTCAGGCAGCGCCAGGCCGTTGGTGGACACGCAGAGCTTGATGTCCGGCGCCTCTTCGGAAAGCCCGCGAAAAGTCTCGAAGGTGCGCTCCGGGTTGGCCAGCGGATCGCCGGGACCGGCGATGCCCAGCACGGTCATCTGCGGGATGTTGGCGGCCACCGCCTTGGTCTTCTTGATCGCCTGCTCCGGCGTCAGCAGCTCCGAAACCACACCGGGACGGGATTCGTTGGAACAGTCGTACTTGCGGTTGCAGTAGTGGCACTGGATGTTACAGGCAGGCGCCACAGCCACATGCATGCGCGCAAAATAGTGGTGCGCCTCTTCCGAGTAGCAGGGGTGGTTCTCCACCTTCTGGCGAATCTCGTCAGGCAGTTGCGTCATCTGGTCGTTGCTGCTGCCGCACGATCCCGTCGAGCAGCTGCTGGCGGCGCTCGCCTCCGCCCCTTCTTGTCCGAGTACAGTCAGTTCCATGCCGAGAACTCCTCTTGCATCCCCTCGCGGGGTTCCAAAGCGGGTAGTCGCGACGGCCGCGGCCGGCGCACTGCGTAACTGCTGTACTGCAATGCCTGTGCCGGATTCTTACCTGACTGTTTTTAAAGGGAATTTAATAAGCTACATAGGGGCGCTTGTGCGCTTTGGCACAAGGTTTTTGTGGCAGATTGTGTTACAGCCGACAGGCTCAGGACGGCCCGGGAGACTCCCCCCGGGCCACCGCGTCGAGGACCAGGCGCGTCACCCAGGCCACCGTCGCCGAGGCTTGCGGTTCCCGCAAGCCGAATGTCGAGTGCAGCTGCCACCAGGACTCGGCGGAGATCAGGTGGCCCAGCAACGCCTTGATCGCCCGCTGCGAAGGTTCGTCCAGCGCCGCGAGGGCCTGGTCCAGCGCCGCCGCGTTGCCACTGCGCCGCCGCTCCCGCAGGCGCGAGCGGACACCGCGCCCCAGCTTAGATAACAGCAGGGCCTGCATCAATTCGCTGTTGTCGTCGAACATGCGGTAACTGGCGTGAATCGTGTCGATGAAGCCCGGCGCATCCCGGGGAATCGACACCTTGCCAGTGATCTCGAGCACCCATTCCGCCAGCGCGGCCAGCATGCTGTCCCGGCTGGGAAAGTGGCGAAACACCGTGCGTCGCGTCACTCCCGCGGTGGCCGCGGCCCGCTCCACGGAAAACTCCGGCGTGTTGTTGTCCACCAGTTGCTCCGCCAGGGCCTCCAGGATCCGGCGGCGTGTCATCGCTGCCTGCTTCTCCCGCTTGCTGTTGTCGTAACTGCGTTTTGCGCCGGTCTCGCCAGCCCCAGTGTTCGCCATTTTATTCACCTCCCGACTACCCCGCTCAGGGTATCAGCGATGCAATACCTCCGTGATAAATTAATGACACTATATGGGACATTAATAATGGAGTCCACCCATGATCAGCACACAAGACCTAACAGGCACAACACCAGTAAAGCCATCGCGGCGCAAAAACTTTAGCGGCGCGCTGCTTGTCAGCGCCCTGCTTCTCAGTTCCGGCTGTGGCGGCGGAGGTGGCGGAGGTAGCGAAAATCCCGGTGGCGACGACGGTGGGGTCGATACCTGCGGGAGTTGGCCGACGTTTCATTCACTGGATGATCTTTCGGGAAACAGCGGCGTGCTGGCGGTTGCGACGCTGGACAAATGCAATATCGTCATCGCCGGCTACGAAGGCTCGACCAGTGTCGGGCAAGTGGAAGGCAACAGCCGCGGGTTCGTGCGCCGCGTGCAGCTGGCGGATTCCGGGGTGCAATCCGTCTGGCACTACGTGGTCGACACCAACGGCAGCGACGCGATCAACACCCTGAGCCTGAATGGCAACGAGCTGCGATTTACCGGCTATGTCAGTGGCGCGCTGCCCGGACAGGCATCCGCGGGCAAAAAGGACGTCGTGGTGGGCCGGCTATCCCTCGATGGCGATACCCTGGCAGTTGCGCAACTGGGCAATGAGCGCCCGAACACGCCCCTGCGCTGGCTGTCCGCGGCCTCCGGCGAACAGTTGCTGGTGGGTAACGATGAAGTCCATGTGCCGACCAATTTCGTGGAGCGCTGGGAAGACCCGTGGATTGCGGGGATTACAGCTGCCGTCGACACCTTCACGCTGGACTGGTTGAACAACCTCGACAGTGCCGAGGGCGATCACTTCGGCGCGGCCGTACTCGCCGACTACACCCTGGTACTGGGACTCAACTCCGGCGGCGGCGCCAGTGCGGGTATCAGCCTGCAGGGGCGGAACCTCACCGGCGACCTGCACTGGTACCAGCACATCAGCGCGTCACCCTACGACGCTATTGCGGATATCCAACTACAGGCGGATGGCACGCTGCTGGCCCTGGGTTCCACCTACCTGTCGCTGGACGGCAGTGCGCAGGGCAATGCGGACTACTTCCTGTTGCAGGTCGAACCCGGCACAGGCTTGGTGACGGGTATCAACCAGTTTGGCAGCAGCCGGCTGGACTGGGCAAAAGTATTGCTGATAGACAGCCACAGCCAGCGCCGGGTGGTGCTCGGCGAGGAATCGGCCAACGGCAGCGCGCCGTGGTCCCTGGCGATGACCGTGCTGGACTCTTCGGGTAATACACTGTCGGTGGAACGCAAGCTCTGGGGGAGCAGTACCGGCGTTGCCGGCGGTACCCTGTCAGGCGCCGACCTGTTCGCGGTGGGCAGCTACCGGCCGGAAGGCCAGCGCGAGACGGGGTATGTGTACTACCGTCGCCTGCCTGGCTGATGCCCGGGAAGCTCAGATCTTGCGCACGTTGATCTTCATGGTCTGGATGCGATAGGCGATCTGCCGGGGCGTCATGCCGAGCAGGCGCGCCGCCTTGGCCTGTACCCAGCCCGCCTGTTCCAGCGCGGCGATAAGCCGCTCCCGCTCGTCGAGTTCCGGGTCTCCGATATCCACCGCGGGTGCGGCGCTGGCCCGCACCGGGGTCACTGAGACACTGGGCGAGCTGTTCAGCGAGATGACATCGGTGTCGATGGTTTCGGCCTCGGTCATGATCGCGGCGCGCTCCAGGCAGTTCTCCAGCTCGCGCACATTGCCCGGCCAGTCGTAGTTCATCAGTTGGCGGATGGCCGCGTCGGTGAGGCGCAGCTCGCGTTCCTGCAGCCCGGCGATCTTGTCGATAAGGAAGCGGGCGAGCTCGGGTATGTCCGCCAGCCGCTCCCGCAGGGGCGGCAGCTTGATCGACATGACGTTGAGGCGATAGTAGAGGTCCTCGCGGAATTTACCCTTATCGACTTCTTCCTCCAGGTTGCGGTTGGTGGCCGCCACGATGCGCACATCGACCTTGATGGTCTGGGTACCGCCCACCCGCTCGAACTCGCGCTCCTGCAGCACGCGCAGCAGCTTGGCCTGGAACATGGGCGAGATCTCGCCGATCTCGTCGAGGAACAGCGTGCCTCCGTCCGCCTGTTCGAAGCGGCCCTTGCGCTGTTTTACCGCGCTGGTGAAGGCGCCCTTCTCGTGCCCGAACAGCTCGGACTCAAGAAGCGTTTCCGGTACCGACGCGCAGTTGAGTTTGACGAAGCGCTTGTGCGCCCGCGGCGAGTTGTAGTGAATCGCGCTGGCGATGAGCTCCTTGCCGGTGCCGGACTCGCCCAGTACCAGCACGGTGGAATCCCACTTGGCGACACGCCGCACCTGGTCGAACACCCGGCGCATGCCGTCGGTGTGCCCCACCACCATGTTCTCGAAGCCGTACTTGCCGCGCACCTCGCGACGCAGCTCGTCGCGCTCGCTGGCCAGGGTCTGGCCGCGCTCGACATTGACCAGCAGCCGGGCGGCCTGCGCCAGCATGTCCCCCACCGCCTTGAGGAAAGTGGTGCGGTCGGGCAGGAAATCGTCGGCGGGCACGTCGGGCTGGGCCGCCAGCACGCCGATCGCCGAACCGTCGGTATCGCGGATCGGCACGCCGATAAACGGCAGCTCCAGGTCGTACAGGGCGAGCTTGTCGAGGAAACGCGGCTCGGAGGAAATGCGCCCCAGCACGATGGGCTGGTTGTGCTGCAGGATGCGCCCGACTATCCCCTCGCCGGACTGGTAGCGGATGCCGCTGGACGCCTTGCGCACCGATTCGGACTCGCTGTATACCGCGCCCACCTGGAGCTTGCTGTGTTCCGGGTCGGACAGTGTAATGATGCCGTGCAGCAGGCCCGCCTCGTTATGCAGGATGCCGAGCACTTCCGCGAGGGTGTCCTCGATACTGGTGACCTGGCAGACACAACGTGAAATCTGGCAAAGTGCGTTGAACTGGCGCTCGATCAGCTCGGGCCGCCCGCTCACCTTGAATCCTGCGCTGGCAATACTCGGTGGAGACATCGGCTACATCCGCCTCACTCGGGCTTTGCAATGGGTAACTGGACGATGACGCGGCATCCCTCCCGGTAGTCCGCGTCGATATAGACCGTGCCGGCGTGGTCGGCGACGATTTCCTGCACCATGGGCAGGCCCATGCCGCGAAAGCCGTTGCGGGTTTTCTTGGTGCTGAAAAACGGCTGGAATACCTTGACCAGCTGGTCCGGGGGGATGCCCGGGCCGGTGTCGCTGATCTCTACTTCCAGCGTCTCGCGCTCGGCGCGGGTGGCGATGGTCAGCTCGCGCACTTTCACACTGCGATCGGCCACCGCCTCTACGGCGTTTTGCACCAGTTGCTTGAACAGGCTGCGCAGGCGGCGTTCCTGCCCGATCACCGCGGGCAGGTGCAGCGAGGGCTGCCAGGCGATGACGATGCCGTGGGCCAGCATCTGCTCCGTCTCCAGCGCCAGCACCTCGCGTATCAGCTGGTTGATATTGACCGGTTGCTTGTTCTCCTCCAACGGCGGCGGCAGCGTGTCCATCAGGTTGTCCAGCGCCTGCCGGCCGGCTTCCAGCGCCTCCTCGGCGGCGGACAGCACCAGGTCGTCCTCCTCGCCGCCGGCGGCGCGCCGCTTCAGCGTGCTCACTGCCGCGGCGATCAGGTTGACCGGGCCCTGCAACTGGTGGATCGCCCCGTTGACGGTCTCGCGCATGCCCTGCACCAGGTCTTCCTCGGCCATCAGCGCCTTGAGGGTGTTCAGGTGCATCTCCTCCTGGTGCTTGCGCAGCTCGGTGATGTCCGTGACCATCAGCAGCAGGTAGTGCCCTACCTCGCGCTGGAAGAAGCCGTCGGGGCTTTCCGCCGCAATCGCGATGGTGGTGCCGAAGCAGGAGAAACGCCGCGGCGAACCGTCGCCGCGATCCATGGTGATCTCGCGGCTGTCGAAATTGCGCTGGCGCGCGTGCAGGTCGCCGAAATCCTCGTGCAGCTGGCCCGCGAGCATATCGATAAAGCTGCGCCTGTCGCCGCCCGGCGCCAGGTCGGCCGCCATAGCGTCGAAGCTCGGGTTGGAAAGTTCGATGCCGCCGGCGCCGTCTATCAGCACCATGGCCGCCGGCACCGAGTTCACCACCGATTCGATGGTGAGCTTCTGGTTCAGCACCCGCTGCTGCAGTTCGTGGACCTCGGTGCCGTCGCGGTGCATGCCGAGGTAGTAGACGGTCTGCCCCTCCTCGTTGATCACCGGCGCCACCGTGAGCTCCGCCAGGTACATGCTGCCGTCGCGCCGCCGGTTCACCAGCATGCCGGTCCAGGGCCGCTGTTGCGCCAGCCGCCCCCAGAGCGCCTGGTAGACCAGTCGGGGCGTGGTGTGGTTGGAGAGTATCGATTCGTTCTTGCCGACCACCTCGTTGTCCGGGTAGCCGGTGACCTGGGTAAAGGCGCGGTTGGCGTAGAGGATGTTGGCCTTCAGGTCGGTAATGGAAATGGCCACCGGGCAGTGTTCCACCGCCTGGAAAAATACCTCGGGTGAGAGCCCTTCGCCGTCGATGGGAAGGCCGGTTTCCGCCAGCGCGGCACCGTGCCCCGCATCGGCGGCCAGCGCCACCCTCGAACTGCTCTCGCCCTGCTTGCTCTTCGACATGTCCTGTCCTCGCTGCTGCGCGGGGCCGGGCCCCGCCAATCGGTCAGGCCTGACAGCGCACTCGGCCCGGAATTGGTACTGCAAGAGCCATGCCCAGTCGCAAAAACGCCACAGCGCGTAGAAAAACGACAATTCGCCTCGCGGATTTGTCGCAAATTCGACAATGAAAAATTTTCGCTCGAGAAAAGATTGTCGGGTTTGCGACAAAATCCGGTGCCCACGCCCTGATAAAAACCCGGAATGGCCCGGGACGGCATGATCCAGATCAAGCTCCGGGGCAAATGCGCCAATGGCACGCTAAATGCAATCCCCCTGTAAACGGAGTCCATTTGCGACAGTCCGGGCGCGAGGCAGCAGACCGCAACCGGCGCATACGAGGTGACGAGACCCCATGGAATACCTCACCCTGCTGGGCAGCACCATTCTGGTGAACAACATCGTACTGGCCAAGTTTCTCGGCCTGTGCCCGCTGATGGGCGTGTCCAACAAACTGAGCGCCGCGCTGGGCATGGGCATCGCCACCGCCTTCGTGCTCAGCCTGTCCGCGGTCTGCGGCTGGGCGCTGGAGAACTGGATCCTGCAGCCGCTGCACATCGAGTTCCTGCGCATCCTCTCCTTCATCCTGGTGATCGCGGCGATCGTGCAGTTCACCGAGTTGGTCATGCGGCGCTTCAGCCCGCTGCTGCACAAGGCCCTGGGCATCTACCTGCCGCTGATCACCACCAACTGCGCCGTGCTGGGGGTCGCCCTGCTCAACGTGCGCGAGCAGCACGACCTGGGCGAGAGCCTGGTCTACGGCCTGGGCTCGGCGCTGGGTTTCTCGCTGGTAATGGTGATCTTCGCCGGCCTGCGCGAGCGGCTGGCGCTGGCATCGGTGCCGGAGACGTTTGCCGGCACCCCGGTCGCGCTGGTGACGGCGGGGATACTCTCGCTGGTTTTCATGGGTTTCGGCGGAATACTCTGAGGGAGGCTGTGACATGTTTATCGCCACGCTGGTACTGACGGTTCTCGGATTCGCGCTGGGCGGCGCGCTGGCCTTCGCCGCGAAGGTGTTCGCGGTAGAGGACGGCAACCCCCTGGTGGAGCAGGTCGAGGCGCTGCTGCCCGGCAGCCAGTGCGGACAGTGCGGCTTTGCCGGCTGCAAGCCCGCGGCCGAGGCCATGGTCGAGGGCAGCGCGGCGGTGACCTGCTGTCCGCCGGGTGGCCGCGCACTGGCCGAGACACTTGCGGCGATGCTCGGCATCGATATCAATTCCCTGGGTGAAACCGCGCTGCCGATGCTGGCGAGCATCGAGGAGAGCCGCTGCACCGGTTGCACCCGCTGTTTCAAGGCCTGCCCCACCGACGCCATCGTCGGCGCCAACCGGCAGATTCACGCGGTAATCCGCAGCGCCTGTACGGGTTGTGCAAAGTGCGAGGAGGTCTGCCCGGAGGACTGCATACACCTCGCCCCGGAAGCGCCCAACCTGCACAGCTGGCACTGGCCGAAGCCGATGGTGGCCTGAGGTGTTCGGCTTCGCGCCCATTCGCGGCGGCATCCACCCCAGCGGCAACAAGGAGTCCAGCGCGGGGCGCGAGATTCTCAGCGGGATTCCCCTGCCCGAACGGCTGGTACTGCCGCTGTTCCAGCAGGCCGGGGCCAGCGCCCTGCCCATCGTGCAGCCGGGCGAGCGCGTCGCCAAGGGGCAGTGCATTGCGGTATCCGGTGTCGGCCTGTCTAGCCACCTGCACGCGCCCACCTCCGGCACCGTCGTCGCACTGGAAGACGTGGTCGCGCCGCACCCCTCCGGGCTTCCTTCTACAGCGCTGATACTCGAGCCGGACGGCGAGGAGCGCTGGCTTGAGCCCGCGCGTGAGGACGACCCTTTCTCGCGCTCACCCGAAGAACTTGCCAGCGAGGTTGAAAAAGCCGGGATCGTCGGTCTCGGCGGCGCGGTGTTCCCCTCGGCGATCAAGCTGCGCCAGGGTCGGCGCCACGAGATCAAAACCCTGATCATCAACGGCGGAGAATGCGAACCCTACCTCACCACCGACGACCGGTTGATGCGCGAGCGCGCGGCGGCCATCGTCGAGGGCGCGCGGCTGATCCAGCACATCGTCGAGTGCTACGAGATCATCATCGGCATCGAGGACAACAAGCCCGAAGCCATCGCGGCGATGCGCAAGGCGGCGGCCCCCTACGGCAAGATCGAGGTGCGCTCCGTGCCCGCGATGTACCCGATGGGCTCGGCCAAGCAACTGATACAGGCACTGACCGGCCTGGAGGTCCCCGCCGGCGGCCGCAGCAACGACCTCGGCATCCTGGTGCATAACGTGGCTACCGCCTATGCCATCCAGCAGGCGCTGCGCTACGGCCGCCCGCTGGTCTCGCGGGTACTGACCCTGTCCGGCGGCTGTGTCGCCGTACCGCGCAACGTCGAGGCGCTGTTCGGCACACCGATCCGGCACGTCATGGAAAGCTGCGGTGGCCTGACCCGCCCGCCGGACCGCCTGGTGATGGGCGGGCCGATGATGGGCCAGGCCCTGCCCTCCCCCGACGTACCGGTAATGAAAGGTACCGCGGGCATACTGGCCCTCACCCGCCGCGAGGTGAACGAGCGCACGCCCGATCCCTGCATTCGCTGCGGGCGTTGCGTCGATGCCTGCCCGATGGGACTGGTGCCGCTGGAAATGGCGAAATTCTCCCGCGCGGACGACTTCGATGGCGCCGTCGATTACGGCCTGCGCGACTGCATTCTCTGCGGCACCTGCTCCTGGGTCTGCCCCTCGCAGATACCACTGGTGAATTTTTTCGAGTACGCCAGGGCCGAGATGTACCAGCGCCGGCAGACTGAAAGCAAGCTGAACTACACGCAGCAACTGACCGAGGCGCGCGCCGCGCGACTGGAACGCGAGGCCGAGGAAAAACGCGCGGCCAAGGCGGCACGCGCCGCGAAGAAGCGACCGCGACGCAATCGGGAGGACACCCCGGTGGCCGAGGAGTCCGACTCATGAGCAGCGTTCCGCCCGGAATGGCCCGGCGGGTCGCCCCGCACACCCACGGCAGTGCATCGGTGGAGCGCATCATGTTCCACGTGTGCCTGGCGCTGCTGCCCGCGACCGTATTCGGCGTGTACCTGTTCGGCTGGCCCGCCCTGTTGCTGTGGCTGGTCACCTGCGCCGCCGCACTCGCGACCGAGGCCGGCTGCCTGCTGTTGCAGGATAAACCCATGCGGCGGCTCGGGGACGGCTCCGCCCTGCTCACCGGCTGGTTGCTCGCGATGTCGCTGCCGCCCTGGGCGCCGTGGTGGATTGGCGCCGGTGGCGCGGCCTTTGCCGTCGCTGTCGGCAAGCACCTCTACGGCGGGCTGGGGCAGAACATCTTCAACCCGGCCATGCTCGCCCGGGTGGCGCTGCTGGTGTCCTTCCCGGTACAGATGACCACATGGATCCAGCCCGCACAGCTTGCGATGCCGGACTTCGCCAGCGCATTGCAGGTCACCTTTGCCACCGGCGGCATCCCCGATGGCCTCACCGGCGCCACGATTCTCGGCGAGCTCAAAACCGCGCAAACTGCGGGGACGGTGCAGTCCCTGGCCGACGCGAACTTCAGCGCACTCGACGCGCTCTTCGGCCGGAGCGGCGGCAGCCTCGGGGAAACCTCCGAACTGCTGGTACTGCTGGGCGGACTGTGGCTGCTGGCCCTGCGCATCGTCAGCTGGCACATTCCGGTCGCGATGCTGGGCACGATGGCGCTGCTGGCAGCCCTGTTCCATCACGCCAGCCCGGACCACTACCCCGGCCCGCTGCTGCAGCTGAGCTCCGGCGGCATCATGCTGGGCGCGTTTTTCATCGCAACCGATTACGTCACCTCACCCTCCTCGAAGCTCGGCCAGTTGCTGTTCGGAGCCGGTTGCGGCGCGGTGGTGTTCGCCATACGCAGCTGGGGCGGCTTCCCCGAGGGTGTGGGCTTTGCCGTGCTGTTCATGAACGCGCTGACACCGCTGCTGGATCGCTACTGCAAGCCGCGGGTCTACGGGCGCAACTTCCGCGGCAGGCCGGTAAGCGCACAGCCGCAAGCGCGCAAGGCGAGCTGACATGCCCGGTGTCGCACAGCCCGCGTACCGCAAGCGTCTCGCCTACCAGGCGGGCCTGCTCGGCGGCATCTGCGCCATTGTCAGCGTGCTGCTGATTATCGGCAATCACGAGACCCGGGGCGCTATTGCAGATCACATCGAGGAAGAGAAGCGTGCGACGCTCGCCGCCGTGCTTCCCGCGCAGCTCTACGACAATGCGCCGCTGGCCGAGAGCCGGAAGCTGCCGCAGCAGGGAGTCTTCACCTCACCGCCGGTGCTCTATCCCGGCAGCCACAGTGGCGTTTTCAGTGCCGCGGCGCTGCTCACCTCGGTCTACGGCTGGGGCAGCGAAATCCGTTTTATCGTCGGTATCGACGCCAGCGGCGAGATTACCGGTGTCCGGGTGATCAGCCACCAGGAGACCCCGGGGCTGGGCGACAAAATCGATATCGACCGCTCCGGCTGGATTAACGGCTTCAACGGCAGGTCGCTGGCCAATACCGGCGAGGCCGAGTGGGCGGTGAAGAAGGACGGCGGCGAGTTCGACCAGTTCACCGGAGCGACCATTACCCCGCGCGCGGTGGTGCGCGGCGTGCACCAGTCGCTGGAAGCGCTGGACCAGTGGCGCCGGCAACAACTCGCCCACGCAGCAAGGGCGGATTCCGCGGAGGAGAAGAAGTGACTTCACCCTATCGGCAGATTTTTGGCGACGGCCTGTGGAACAACAACGTCGCAATGGGCCAGATGCTGGCCCTGTGCCCGCTGCTGGCCGTGACTACCTCGGCGACCAATGGCCTGGGGATGGGACTGGCCTCTGTTGCAGTGCTGGTACTGACCAATGTAATGATCTCGGCGCTGCGCGGCATGATCACGCCGCAGGTACGCATACCGGCGCTGATCGTGCTGATCGCCACCGTGGTCACCCTGGTCGATATGATGATCAACGCCTGGCTGCACCCGCTGTACAAGGTGCTGGGCCTGTTCATCGCGCTGATCGTCACCAATTGCGCGATCTTCGGCCGGGCCGAGAGCTTCGCCCTGCGCAACGGCGTGCGCCACGCGGCGGCGGACGCGCTGGCCATGGGCATGGGGTTTACCTGGGTGCTGGTAGTGATCGGCGGCGTGCGCGAGATTCTCGGTAGCGGCACCCTCTTCGCCCATGCCTCGCTGCTGCTGGGTGACGGTTTCGCCTGGCTGGAGATCACGGTTATCCCGCATTTTTCCGGCATATTGCTGGCGGTACTGCCTCCCGGCGCGTTCATGGCACTGGGATTCCTGATTGCCGCCAAGCGCCTGGTGGATCGCCGGCTGCAGGCGCGTCGCCCGTCCAGCGATCTCGTGATGCCCACACTTTGATACTTCCCGGGAGGTAGCTGCGATGCAAGTGAGTGTGGTTTACGCCGGCAGGCTCCACCAGTCCTGGGTGGAACTCGACGTGAGCGAGGGCGCCACCGTGGCGGAGGCCATCGCACAGAGCGGGCTGCTGGAAAAAATGCCGGAGATCGATACGACTGAAATGAAGGTCGGGATCTACGGCAAGTTCACCACGCTGGACAACGCGCTGAAGGAAGGCGACCGGGTCGAGATTTACCGGCGCATCACACGGGTGCTCGACGATGAGGACGATGACGACTAGGTAGGAGCCTGCTACGCAGGCGATCGCCTCGGTCCGCGTTCGGGCATAGCAGGCTCCTACAACTGCGCGATGGCGCGCAGAGCGCACTCCTACAGTATTACCGTGCGCTGGCCGTTGAGGATCACGCGCTGCTCGCAGTGCAGCCGCACCGCGTGGGACAGCGCCGTCGATTCGATATCGTGGCCCAGGTGCACCATCTGCTCCACCGAAATCTCGTGGTCTATGGGTCGCACCTCCTGGGCGATGATCGGCCCCTCGTCGAGGTCGGAGGTCACGTAATGCGCGGTGGCCCCGATCACCTTGACGCCGCGCTCGTAGGCCTGGTGGTATGGCCTGGCGCCCTTGAACCCGGGCAGGAAGGAATGGTGGATGTTGATCGCCCTGCCGCGCAGCTTCTCGCACAGCCCGTCGGACAGTATCTGCATGTAGCGGGCCAGCACGAGCAATTCGCCGCCCACATCCTCGAACACGCCCAGCAGCGCCGCCTCCTGCGCCGGTTTTTTTTGTGCGCTCACGGGCAGGTGGTGATACGGCAGGCCGTACCACTCGCAGAGGTCCCTGCAGTCCTCGTGGTTGCTGACCACGGCGACGATATTTGCGGGCAGCGCCCCGGAACGCCACTTGGTGAGCAGCGCGCTCAGGCAGTGGTCGTACTTCGACACCGCCAGCACCAGCCGCGGCCGGTCGGCCTCGCAGCGCAGTTCGTAGCGCATCTCCAGTTCGCCGGCCAGGGCCTCGAGGCGCTGGCGGAAGCTGTCGAAGCTGACGGTCATGGCACTGGTATCGAACACGCAGCGCAGGAAAAAGCGGCGGCTCACCGGGTCGGAATAGTTCGACACCTCGGTGATATTGGCCCCCACCTCGTACAACAGGCTGGAATACAGTGCCACCACGCCCAGTCGGTCCGGGCAGCTGAAAGACAGGATATAGGAGTTGCGCGCGTCTGCGCCGCCGTCGAACTCGCTCATGGGGCTGGTTTCCGTTCAAGCCGAAGTGGCAGTAAAAAAGCCGGCGTATTGTTCCAAAGCACCGCCGGCCCGTAAACCCCGCTATCCAGTTGTGATCGAATGTACACTAACGCATTGATTCGTAGAAGGTTTCAGTGCTAACTTCAATCAACGCCCCCCCCCCTCGACCCAGGTGGTATGAACCACAGCGGCACTCAGCACAGTTTCCTGCGATGGTTTGGCACCGTCCTGTTTTACCTGGCTTGCAGCTGGAGTGGTAACCTCGCCGCCGAAACTGCCGCCGAAACCGACACCCCACCGCTGGTCGCAAAGATGGAAAGCGCCCGCAGCAGCGGCGAGTTGGCGTTGGCCGAGCGGCTGGCCGGGAAATTCATGCTCGATGCGCAACAGCGGCACGACCAGCTCGACGAGGCCAGGGCCCACTACCAGATGGCGCTCAACGCGCTGGAGCAGAACGACTACCCCACCGCCCTGGCCGAACTGCAACCGGCCATCGCCATCCTGGAGAAGACCGGCCCGCGCAAGGAGCTCGCCGACGCCTACTCCCACCTTGGGCAGGTCTACCGGTTCCAGTCGCGCTACCAGCAGGCGCTGGACGAAGTCTACCGCGCAATGGAAATCTACCTGGAACTGCAGGACAGGAAGGCCATCGGCGACACCTACCAGAGCCTGGGCACGATCATGGAAAAGGTCGGCCAGTACGAGCCTTCCCTCAACGCCCACCTGCAGGCGCTGCAGATTCACCACGAGATCGGCGACGATGAGGGCGCGGCCAGCGACATCTACAACCTCGGGCACCTGTATGTCGTACTCGGCGATTACGAAAAGGCGCTGGGCTATTTCAGGGATGTCCTGCAGATGGATATCAGGTCGGGCAACAAATCCAATATCGCCTACAGCCACAACAAGCTGGGACTGGTCTACAACGAGCTCGGCCAGCGCGACAAGGCGCTGGAGCACCTGAACGAAGCGCTGCGCCTGTTCGAATCGATTCCGGCGCCGCGAGATGCAGACTGGTCACGCAGCCTGCTGGCGGAAGTGGCGATGGACAGCGGCGACCTCGACAAGGCCACTGCAATCACCCAGGGTATCATCGAGCGCGCCAGGGCCGGCAATTTCAACAGCCTGCTGGTAGACACCGAGCAGATCGCCGCGGAAGTCGCCCTGCGCAAAGGCGATCCCGAACTCGCGCTGCAGCATATCGACGCCGGTGCCGAGGTTGCGCGCAACACCGGCGAGCGACAGAACGAGGCCCGCTTCGAGGAGCTCAGGGCGCGCGCCTACCGGCAGATGGGCGACTGGGAACAAGCCTACAAGGCGCTGGAGCAGCACCAGGCGATCGAAACCAAGCTGCTGGGCGAGAGCCGCATTGCCGCGATGGCCAACGTGCAGGCCCAGGGTGAGTTCATTCGCCGCGGCTACCAGATCGAGCAGCTGGAAAACGCGCAGAAGCTGCAGGCGGCCAGGCTGGACAGGCAGCGCCTGCGGCAGCGCCTGTCGATGCTGGGCGGGGTGGGCGCGCTGATCGTGCTGGCCCTGGTGGTCGCGCGCTACACGCAGCGACGCCACAACCGGGAGCTGCGTGCGGAAGTTTCGCTGGCCACCGCGGAACTCTCGGACAAGAACCGCGAGCTGGAACAGGCCTACCAGCGGATGGAGCATATCAGCCTTACCGACAAGCTTACCGGCCTGCGCAACCGGCATTTCCTGGAGAGCCTGATCGACGGCGAGCTGGAGCACTGCCTGCGCCAGCAGGCGGGCTGGCTGTCGGGCAAGTCGGCGCGCCCTGAGCGGGCTGACCTGGTGATCTTCCTGGTCGACATCGATCACTTCAAGCGGATCAACGACTGCCACGGACACAGTGTCGGCGACGATGTCCTGCGACAGTTTCGCCGGCGGCTGGAGGCGGTGTTCCGCACCTCCGACTACCTCGTCCGCTGGGGCGGCGAGGAGTTCATGGCCGTGGCCCGCTTCACCGACCGGCTGGGGGCGCGGCAACTGGCGGAGCGCCTGATGGAAACCGTGCGCAACCAGCTGTTTTCCATCAACGAGCAGGATCGGCTCGGCGTCACCTGCTCGGTGGGGTATGTCTGCTACCCGCTGGTGCCCGAAACGCTGCAACAACCGGACTGGAAGACACTGGTCCACCTCGGTGACCTGTGCCTGTACGCCGCCAAGTACTCGGGCCGGGATACCTGGATCGGCCTGGAGGCGTTCAACGGAGAGGCGACGGATATCCCGCGGTTTACCACCGGTGGTACGCTGGAACAGTGGGCGCGGGACGGCGACCTGGAACTGGCGACCTCGCTGGCGTCGGCATCCGATATCGTCTGGCAGCCCGATCCGCGGGTGCAGCCGGCGAACCCGCGACCAGAATCCGGAGTGGCCCTATGAAATTATTTGCCTACTATCGATCCTCGGCCGCTTTCCGGGTGCGTATCGCGCTGAACATCAAAGGCGTAACCCCCGAGTACATCCCGGTGAACCTGCTCGATGGCGAGCAGAAAAGCCCGACCTACATGGCCCGGAATCCACAGGGGCTGGTACCGGCGATGGAACTGCCCGGCGGGCGTGTGCTGGGGCAATCGGTCGCGCTGCTGGAGTGGCTGGAAGAAAGCTATCCCGAACCGCCGCTACTGCCGGCCGACCCGGTTGAACGGGCGCGGGTGCGCTCGGTGGTGAACAGCATCGCCTGCGACATCCACCCGCTGTGCAATATGGCGGTGCCGAACTACCTGCGGGAACACTTCGGTGCCAGCGAGGCGGAGGTACTGGACTGGTTCGTCACCTGGATGTACCGGGGCTTTGGCGCCATCGAACAGGTCCTGGCGGAAACCGCCAGCCCGTTCTGCTTCGGGGAATCGCCGACGATGGCGGATATCTGCCTGGTGCCGCAGGCCTACAATGCGCGGCGGTTCGGGGTCGGGCTGGAGTCATTCCCCAACATCGTCAGGGTCGTTGAGCACTGCAAGTCGCAGGACGCCTTCCAACGTGCGGCGCCGGAACAGCAGCCGGATTACGTTCCGGCCTGAGGTTTTACCGGCTATTGATTGTCGCCGGGGCCCCTCTTGTTATTCAGTTCCCGCCGCAGCGCGTCGACCCGGGTCTGGGCAACCCGCAGTTCGGCCTCTGCCCGGGCCAGCATGTACTCCAGCTCTTCCACCTCTTCCACCTGCTGCTGGGTGAGCGGCGCTGCGAAACTGCGCTCGCTTCCGCCGTTGCTGTAATCGAGGATGGCGCTGATCCGTTGCTGGATCGACTGGATACTTTGATTGTCTGCCACAAATACTCCGTCACGACCTGCACGGCGTGTCTTATGTCAATTCCCCACAAGCCAGGCATGGGATCTGGCCGGTTCAGGCCCTAACGATAGCACAGCTAATTGCCGATGGAAGTGCAAAGTAAGCTCTTGTAATTGGTAATATTCGACCAGTTGCGTACGGCTGGCCACTTATCAAAATCAGCCGGAAATCAATGGACTGGCAACTACCGGGCTTTCAGGAAGGGAATCTCCCCACCACTTCTGTGCTCCAGCGTCTGCGTGTCGTCCTTGAGCTTCACGCCGCTCAGGCCGCGCTGCAGTGCATTGCGGCACAGGTACAGGCAGGTCTGCGCGGCGCTGGCGTAATCCAGCCCGGCCGGCGGCCGGATGTTGGAGATGCAATTGCGCTCGGAGTCCAGCCGTCCCGGCTGCGGCGCGAAAGTCAGGTATACGCCCAGGCTGTCCGGCGAGGAAAGCCCGGGGCGCTCGCCGATCAGGACCAGCACCAGCTTCGCCCCCAGCGCCGCACCGACCTCGTCGCCCAGTGCCACCCTGCCCTGTTGCGCCACGACCAGCGGCGCCAGGCTGAAGCCGGCGTCACGCAGCAGGGGCAGCATCTCATGCAACAGCTTCGCCGCATGGGCCTGCACCGCCAGCGAGGAGAGCCCATCGGCAATCACGATGCCGATATCCGCCGCGCCACGCTCACCCGCCAGCCGTTCGCGGTCCGCCGGGTCCAGTTGCCGACCGAGGTCCGGCCGCTGCAGGTAGACGCCGCGATCCGTCGCCCGGCTGCGCGCACAGGCGACAGGCAGGCCCAGCGGTGACAGCGCCTCGCACAGCGACGCCACGTCCAGCGCCTGCAGCACGGCGTCCCGGGCGCGGGCGTGATCCAGCTGGAATTGCAGGTTGGCGGCGGTCGGCAGCGCGCTGCCCGCCCGCCCGCTGCCGATGCGCGCCGCGGTGTACTGCCGCAGGCTGCGCCAGTCGTTGCGGGTCAGTGCGCTCACCCTGTCGCCTCCGGCAACTGCAGCGCCGCGGCCAGCGCCGGCGGCGGGCGCTCGCCGGTGACCAGTCGTCCACCCGTATCGAAAATGCCCTGCTCCTGCAGCCAGTGCTCGAACTCCGGTGCCGGCCGCAGGCCCAGCACTTCACGCAGGTATAGCGCGTCGTGGAAGGATGTGGACTGGTAGTTGAGCATGATGTCGTCGGCGCCGGGAACGCCCATGATGAAGGTGCCACCGGCGACGGCGAACTGGGTCAGCAGCACGTCCATGTCATCCTGGTCCGCCTCGGCGTGGTTGGTATAGCAGATATCGCAGCCCATCGGCAGGCCCAGCAGCTTGCCGCAGAAGTGGTCCTCCAGCGCGGCGCGGATGATCTGCTTGCCGTCGTAGAGGTATTCCGGGCCGATGAAGCCGACCACGCTGTTGACCAGCAGCGGCGAGAAAGCGCGGGCCACACCGTAGGCGCGCGCCTCCAGGGTCTGCTGGTCCACGCCGTGATGGGCGTTGGCGGAGAGCGCGCTGCCCTGCCCCGTCTCGAAGTACATGACGTTGTCGCCGCGGCTGCCGCGGCCCAGCGCCAGGGTCGCCGCCTGCGCCTGCGCCAGCAGCGCGAGGTCGATACCGAAGCCGCTGTTTGCCGCCTGGGTGCCGGCGATGGACTGGAATGCCAGGTCTACCGGCGCACCCCGCTCGATCGCCTCGAGGGTGGTACTGACGTGCGTGAGCACACAGGACTGGGTGGGGATGGCAAAGCGCTGGATGATGTCGTCCAGCAGGTGGTTCAAGCCGACGACCGCCTGTACGTTGTCCGAGGCGGGGTTCACGCCGATCACCGCGTCACCGCTACCGTAGAGCAATCCGTCGACAATGCTTGCGGCGATACCGGCGAAGTCGTCGGTGGGATGATTGGGCTGCAGGCGCGTGGAAAAGCGCCCCGGCAAGCCCAGCGAGTTGCGAAATGCCGTGCGTACGCGGCATTTACGCGCAACGCTGACGAGGTCCTGCACACGCATCAGCTTGCTCACCGCCGCGACCATTTCCGGGGTCAGGCCGGCGCGCAACGCCGCCAGCTGTTCGCCATCTTCCAGCGCCAGCAGCCACTCACGAAACTCCCCCACAGTGAGGTGGGCAACGGGCGCGAAGGCGCCGGCGTCGTGCGAATCGATGATCAGCCGGGTGATCTCGTCGTCCTCGTAGGGAACGACGCACTCCTGCAGGAAGTGCGCGAGCGGCAGGTCCGCCAGCGCCCACTGCGCCGCCACCCGCTGTTCGTTATTCGGGGCTGCGATCCCCGCGAGGTAGTCCCCGGACCGCGCGGGCGAGGCCTGTGCGAGCAGGTCACGCAGGTCATCGAAGCGAAAGCGCTTGTTGCCGAGGGTGGCGTGGAACAACATGGGAAGTCCGGTACCCGAGAAACCTGCATCGATTATTGCGCAACTGTCGCACCGCTGCCAAAGCCCGCGCCACCGCACCTGCACAAAAAGGGGACCAAAAAGGGGACGGGGGGATTATTTTTTAATCCTTCCGTCCCCTTTTCCTGGGGCGGCTAGAAGTAGAAATGCCCCTGCACGAAGTATTCCTCGCCTTCGAGGAAGCGCGGGTCGTCGCTGCGTTGCACACGCACGCCAGTGCGCAACTGCGTGTGCGACAGGGGGAAGTATTCCCATACCAGGCTGCAGCGCTCCCGGTCCTCGCCCGTCTCGGGGTGATGCCACTCCAGCGTGAGCTTGAGGTTGTGCCCGCGGACCAGCCACCAGTCGGCTTCCAGCAGCGCGAGGTCGATGTCCTCGTCCTCGCCGGCCTCGGGGGAGTCGCGCAGGCGGTCGTATTCCGCCAGCCAGGCGACCGGGCCGGTACTGAATCCGGCGGTCACCCCGAGCTGGGTGCGCTCGACGAGGTCCCCGTCGTTGAATCCTGCGTTGATGCCGAGCTGGCCGGGACCGAATATCCAGTTGCCGCGAAACAGGAAGAACTTGCCGTCGTCGTTCTCGCTGCCGCCGCCGGAGCCGTTGGTCACGGATAGCTGCGCCTGCAGGCGCGCGGTCTGGTAGCCGACCTCCAGGCCGTTGTCGGGCGAGGCGAAATTGATCCCGGTCACCTGGCGCACATAGGCGGTGTCGTCTTCAAGGCGCCAGCCGTAAGGGAGGAAGAATTTTCCGCCCTTCAGGTACCAGTCCCCCCACGTGAGGCGCGCCCAGGCCTCGCGGTTGAGCGAGCCCCCCGGGGCCACCTGCTCGTCGATGTACAGGTCCACTACCTCGTTGAGCCTCAGCAGACCATACAGGCTGACCCTGTCCGTGGCGAACTCGAGATTGCCGTCGACGTCGTCGGACTCGAACTGGCGCGCGCTGTAGCGCGCATTCCCGCCGAAGCGTATCCCCTGGAACAGGGCCAGTTCCGGCTCCTTCTCCGACTCCACCAGGGGCCGGGCGGACAACATGTTCAGCGCGTAGGCGTTGCCGAAGGCCGTGCGCATCCCGCCACCGGAGCCATTGCTGTGGCAGGACTGGCAGGGCTGCCCCGAGCGCACCGAGATCCACGGTTCGGCGCGCGCCTGGGCCATCGGGCCGAGCAGGACGAGCACTGCCATAGCGGCCTTCAGCTGTCGCGTGAACCCATCCACCGCTAGTTGTCCTGCGCGCCGGCATTGATCCAGTCGCGCACCATCTGGATAGAACTGTTGCCCAGCGGCGCCCCGCCCAGCGGCATGCGCGAACCGAACGGCGCCGTACCTTCCAGCTTCATGATGATCAGGCTGTTGTCGGCGTCGCCGGGAATGACCCGGGTGAAGGCCGGGTTCTGCGAGCTGGGGACATTGACCAGGTTGGACCAGGCCTGGCCGGTGGACAGGTTCTGGCCGGCCGCCGGGCTGGCCCCCGCGTGGCAGCCGGAAAACGCGCAGGAGTTGTTGAATATCTGGTTCTGGATCTGGGTCAGCGTGGGCGCCTGCGGCTCGGGCTCAGGCTCGGGCTCAGGCTCGGGCTCGGGCTCCGGTTCGGGCTCCGGCTCCGGTTCGCCCGGCGTCACCACCGCGAAGCTGCGCAGCGCGTCACCGCCGGGATTGTCGTCGCGGTCGCCGTCCAGCACGCGGCCGGTGGTGTCGGTCAGCGCGTTCGCGCCGGTCCCAAGTATGCGCAGGCGGAAGGTGTCGTCAGCCGCCTGCACGCCGGTGAAGTCCAGCACGACCTCGCTGGCCTGCGCTGCCAGTCCGGCGAAGCTGACCACTGACTCGTTGCCGTCGCCGAAGCTCGCGTCACCGCCGCTGGACTGCAGCTCGAACTGCAGCGGCCGCGGATTCAGGGGATCGCTGTTGAAGCGCACGGAGATGCTGGCGGGGAAGGCATCCACGGTGGCGCCATTGCCCGGCGAGCTGCCCGTTACGACGAACGTGCCGACCTCCCCCGGCTGCGAGTCGGGCGGGACGAGTTGCCCGCGCAGGGCGCCATCGGGGTTGCCGGCGGACTCCACCAGTGCATACAGCCCCTGGTTCTCCAGAGCCTCGTAGGCGCCGGGATTGAGCGTCGCGTCAACGGCGAACCAGTGCGCCAGGTTCTCGACATCCTGCTGCAATGCCAGCGTGATCGGGCCGTTCTGCATGACCGGCGCCTGGCGCAGGCTGGCGCGGATGGCGTCGTCAAGGCCGACAATATTGAGATGCAGCGACAGCGTTCCCGCCGCTTCGTTGATGGTAGTGGCCAGCACGCCGCTGGCATCGCCCTGGACCGGTGGCACTACATCTGCCCCGGACAGGGTGGTAAACACCAGTTCCACTTGGTCGCCCGGAAGCTGGCCGCGCAGCTCGCCCCCCGGGTGGGCGGGCGAGTGCACGTTGGCGTACAGCAGGCCGTTGTCGAGGTCGGCCAGGTCGCTGGCGGTCACGGCCACGTCCTCGGCGAACCAGCGATTGCTATCGTCGACGTCCTGGGCCAGTTCCACGACCACGGGGCCGTTGGTGCCCGCCAGTGCGCGGTGGATGTGACTGGCCACGCCGTCGGCCAGGCCCATGGTGTAGACGCTGATGGCCAGCATCCCCCGGTCGCCATACAGGGTGATCGCAGCCCGGCCGCTGGCGGAGGTCGCCACCGGCGGTACCTCCTGCTGGCCGGAGAGCACGAGGAATTCAACGCTGGCGTCGCCCACCAGCAGCTGGCCGCGCAGGGCGCCGTCGGGATTATCTGCGCTGGCGACCGCGAGGTAGAGGCGACCCTGGTCCAGGGCCCGTAACTGGTCCATATCCAGCACGGTGTCCCCGGGGATGCTCCACTCGCCGCCGCTACCGGCTTCCAGCATGACCACCACCGGCCCGCGGGACATGGCGAAGCCATCGCGCAGGCTGACCTCGGTCGCAGTGCCGCCGGAGACGACAACGCTGCCGCTGAGGATGTCGCTGTCCTGGTCCAGCACCAGGTCGGCGCTGGCGGCCAGCGGGCTGTCGCTGCCCCCCGGCACCTGCTCGGCGTCCAGTGCGACCGGAATATCCATGGTATTGGGTGGCGGCTCCGGCTCGGGCGACATGTTGCCCGCGTTGTTGTTATTGCCGCCACCGCCGCCGCAGGCGGAGACGGTACAGGCGACGAGGAGCAAAAGGGCGCGAATCGGCGGGCGAAGTCTCGGTATCGGCATGGTCAGGTTCCTCCTGTAATCGCCCATTGGTGCGCGCAAGTACAGCCGGGGGTTCAAGCCGAAAAATATTTTCTGGCGCTTGAACCGTCCGCGCCGGAGGTGGAACCAACATGCAGGGACATTCACCCGGTTACGGGTTGCTACACTGTCAGTTGCCGGAGCATCGGTTGCGAGATCGTGGGGCCAGGTAGCGGGTACCCCGAAAATTCGCCGGCTGCCGGAACGGCAGCGGCCACAGGTGATCGGTACAGCGTCATGCAGGCAATGAACAGCAAGGCCAGCGCCGAGGACGGGCGCCACCGGGAGTTGCTCGCCGCCAGCGCGCGCGGCTCGCGGGAGGCGTTCGACCAGCTCTACGACTGCATCTACACACCACTGGTGCGCTTCATCTATCGCTACACGAACAGCGAGCCGCTGATCGAGGAAGTGCTCAACGACACCATGCTGGTGATCTGGCAGAAGGCCGGCACCTTCCGCGGCGAGTCCCGCGTGATGACCTGGGTGCTGGGCATCGCCAGCCGGCGCGCACTCAAATTGCTGCAACGGGAACGCCGTTTCCACGGCGCCGCCATCCCCGACACCCATCCCACTGCCACCGCCGATACCGCGACGCGGCTGGCGACCCTGGAAGCGCTGGACTGGGCCCTACAGCAACTCGCGCCCGAACAGCGCCTGGCCATCGAGATGGCCTATTTTCACGGCATGAGCTGCGAGGAGATGGCACAGGTACTGCGCTGCCCGCTCAATACGGCCAAGACCCGCCTGCACTACGGCCGGCGCAAATTGCGCGAAGTGTTCGCCCGCGAGAGCGAACCGCTGGCGTTTACCGACCTGATCGACGAGGTCTCCCGATGAAACCCGCCAACACGCCACTCACCCACGAGCAGGTGGAGCTGCTGATGCCCGCCTTTGTCCACGGCCGCCTCGACAGCCGCCGCCACCGCCTGGTACAGGAACATATCGCCAGCTGTGCGCCCTGCGCCGGCCGCCATCGCGAGGACCTCGAGCTGAGCGCCGAGGTGAGCCGGCCTCCGCCCGCAGTCGAACTGCTGCTCACCAGCGCAAGCCGCGAGCGCAACCGCCGGCGGCTGTGGGAAGCCATCGACGCCGACACCGTTTCGCCCCTGCCCCAATCCGCGCCGCTCCGCCAGGTAGCGCGCCGCCGCCCCTCGCCCCTGCGCCCCTTCGGCATTGCCGCAGGCCTCGCATTTGTCCTGCTGGCAGGGGCGACACTGCTGCGGGATACGCTGCCCGGAACCACCTACTCGCCTGTCACCTACCAGACGCGAACCTCGAGCAGCGGCGCCGCTGTCCCGGGCCAGCAACGCTACCACGTGATGTTCCGCGATTCCGCGACCGCCGCCGATATCCGGCGCATGTTGCAGGCGTTCGACGCGGTGGTGATCGACGGCCCCAGTGCCGCGGGTGTGTACACACTGGTCTTCGGGCACGATGCCCCGCCTGCCGACGCGCTGCTGCAACAGCTGCGACAACAGCCCGAAATCGCGCTGGCGGAACCGGGCCTGCACGGAGACTGACGCGTGCGCCGCGTCGCCACTGCATGGCTGCGAGCCCTGGTCCTGGCGGTAGCTGGCTTGATCGGCGCATGCCAGCAGCTGCCGCCAGCACTGCCGGCTGCGCAGGGCGAACAGGCCGAACTGCTGATCACTTTCACCCAGGGCGAGCCGCACGAAAGCGATGTACTCAACTCCTTTTCCAACAACTACCATCGCGGTGACTACGGCGCTTCGCTGAGCACCCGGAGGCAGATCGCCGGAGTGCAGGCCGACTACCCGGTACGCGAGCAGTCCGGGTGGGTGATCGAGTCACTCGGGGTGTACTGCGGTCGCTTCGCGGTGGGCCCGAATGTCGACCTGGACACCCTGGTTGAGCGGCTCGCCGCGGACGCGCGCGTGGAGAGCGTCCAGTTGCAGCGCAATTACCGCACCCGCGGGGAGCCGGTCTACAACGACCCCTACTTCGACCTGCAGTACGGAGAGGCGCGCCGCTTCATTCTCGACCTGCACCGCAGGTCGACCGGCAGGGGTGTCGATGTCGCGGTGATCGATACCGGCGTGGACACCACACATCCCGACCTCCGGCAGCAGGTGGTGGAGGCCAGGGACTTTACCGATAGCGCCGTGCGTCCCCGGCATGCGGACATCCACGGTACCGCAGTGGCCGGCATCATCGCGGCGCGCGCCAACAATGCCAGCGGCATCGTCGGTATCGCGCCGGATGCGCGCATCCACGCGCTCAAGGCGTGCCGGCAACAGCGCAGTGGCTCCAGCCTCGCCGACTGCGACAGCTTCAGCCTGGCGCGCGCGATCAGCTTTGCCATCGACCGGCGCATGGACGTCATCAACCTCAGTCTCTCGGGGCCGCCGGACCCCCTGGTCGCCCGCCTGGTCGACGCGGCGCTGGCGCGCGGGGCGGTGATCGCCGCGGCCGACCCGGGGTCGGGGCAAGAGCGCTACCCCGCCCTGCTCGCGGGCGTCATCGCCGTGCGGGATGCGGGGGATTATCCGGGAGCGGACGACGCTGACAGGTCGGTGGTGCTCGCTCCCGGCGGCGAGATTCTCAGTACCGGGCCGGACGGCGCCTACGATTTTTATTCCGGCACCTCGGTCTCCACAGCCATTGTCAGCGGTCTCAGTGCGCTGCTGGTACAGGCAGGCGAGCCGCTGACGTCCGACGGGCGCGTGGACTGGCTGAACCAGGCGATGCGCCAGCACATCGGCCCCGCGCGCACGACCGCCGCGAAGTTGCCGGGCGCGGGCACGGCCCTGTCCCGGCATTCCTGGCCCGGGCCCTGACATGCCACGGGAACACACCTGCGGCCCGTCCTGCCTGGCCCTGGCCCTGGCCCTGGTCCTCGCCGCACCCGCGACAGCCCGCGAAAAGCACGGTTTGCGGTGGTCCGGGCAACTCGGTGTGGCGAGCGGGATGGTATACCGGGGCATGGATCTCAGCGCAGGACAGGTCACCCCCAACTTCGACATGTCGGTGGAACACGACAGCGGCCTTTACCTGCACGGCTGGCTCACCCGGGTCGCGTTCCCGCGGTTGCCCTACTACCCGTCCGATGACGATGACGACAGCTCGCAGGTCCTCGCAGACGTGGGCTACCACTGGCGGCCGGACGAACAATGGACACTGACCCTCGCCCACTACTGGTACCACTACGACCAGCAGTGGCTGGACCGGTCGCCCGACTACCGTGAGTGGTACGCCAACCTCGACTACGACGGGTTCCTTGCCATCGACTACGCGCACACCGGGAAATACTGGGGGATGGACGAACAGCAGGACACTGTCTCGGTGAGCGCACGCTGGCCGCTCACCCGGCGCCTGCTCGGTGCGGCAACCCTCGGCTGGGTCGGGCAGTCAGGCCGCTACGCGGACGATTACACCTACCTGCGCCTCAACCTGGCATGGCTGTGGCGGGACTGGAGCGTGCAGCTGCAGTTTCACGACAGCTCGGGGGTGGGCAATTATTACTCCGGCAGCGAGGCGCGGCGCAAATGGGTGGCGCAGCTGAACTGGTACTGGTGAGCTCCGTGCTGCCTGTGTGCAGGCGGGCCGGCCACAGCCCCTCAACCCCACGTTCATGGCTGGCGGCCGCGTGATTCACGTGCGAAAAAAAACGCGATACCCGGGGGTATCGCGCATTGTGTGACAGGGAGCGAGCGAGCGGGTCGATCGCGCGCGGAGCGCGCTCCTACGCCAGGTCGAAGCGGTCCAGGTGCATGACCTTGCCCCAGGCGGCGGCGAAGTCGCGGACGAAACGCTTCCGGGCGTCCTTGCTGCCGTAGACTTCGGCGATGGCCCGCAACTGCGAGTTGGAGCCGAACACCAGGTCCACGCGGGTGCCGGTCCACTTCTTCTTGCCGGTCGCGCGGTCGATACCCTCGAACAGCTCCTCGTCCTTTGACGTGGCTTTCCACTGGGTGCCCATATCGAGCAGGTTGACGAAGAAGTCGTTGGTCAGCCGACCGGGGCTGTCGGTAAAGACGCCGTGTTTCGATCCGTCGAAGTTGCCGCCCAGCACGCGCAGGCCGCCAACCAGCACGGTCATCTCAGGCGCGGTCAGGGTCAGCAGCTGCGCGCGGTCGACCAGCAGGTGCTCGGCCTGCACCGCGAACTTCGCCTTCTGGTAATTGCGGAAGCCGTCCGCGACGGGTTCCAGCGGCTCGAAGGCCTCAACATCGGTCTGCCTCGCGCTGGCGTCCATGCGGCCGGGCTCGAAGCGCACGCTGACCTTCTCGCCCGCGTCCTCCGCCGCCTTCTCGACCGCCGCGCAGCCGGCCAGCACGATCAGGTCCGCCAGCGAGACTTTCTTGCCGTGCTTCTGTTCGGCGTTGAACTCCTTCTGGATGGATTTCAGCTTGCGCAACACCTTCGCGAGTTGCTTCGGCTGGTTGACGGCCCACTCCTTCTGCGGGGCGAGCTGGATGCGCGCGCCATTGGCGCCACCGCGCATGTCGGAGCCGCGGAAGGTCGAGGCGGAGGACCAGGCGGTGTAGACCAGCTCGGAAATCGACAGCCGCGAGGCAAGGATCCGCTTCTTCAGTTCCTTGATGTCCTTGCCGCTGACCAGCCGGTGGTCGCGTTCGGGGATCGGGTCCTGCCAGATCAGCTCCTCGGCCGGCACCTCGGGACCGAGGTAGCGAGCGCGGGGGCCCATATCGCGGTGGGTCAGCTTGAACCAGGCGCGAGCGAATGCGTCGGCAAACTGCTCCGGGTTCTTGTGGAAGCGCCTCGAGATTTTTTCATAGGCCGGGTCCACGCGCAGCGAGAGGTCGGTGGTCAGCATGGTCGGGGCGTGACGCTTCGACGGGTCGTGGGCGTCGGGCATCGCGTCCGCGCCGGCGCCGCCCTTGGGGGTCCACTGGTAGGCTCCCGCCGGGCTCTTCACCAGCTTCCACTCGTAACCGAACAGGTTCTCGAAGAAGTTGTTGCTCCACTGGGTGGGTGTGGTGGTCCAGGTGACCTCGGGCCCGCCGGTGATGGTATCGCCGGCCATGCCGCAACCGAAGCTGCTCTTCCAGCCAAGGCCCTGCTCGGCCAGGCCCGCCGCTTCGGGTTCAGGGCCGACCAGCGCCGGGTCGCCGGCACCGTGGGTCTTGCCGAAGCTGTGCCCGCCGGCGATCAGGGCGACGGTTTCCTCGTCGTCCATGGCCATGCGCTTGAAGGTCTCGCGAATGTCCTTTGCCGCGGCCAGCGGATCCGGCTTGCCGTCGGGACCCTCGGGGTTCACGTAGATCAGGCCCATCTGTACCGCGGCCAGCGGGTTTTCCAGGTCGCGGTCGCCGGAGTAGCGCTTGTCGCCCAACCAGTTATTCTCCGCACCCCAGTAGATATCAAGCTCGGGTTCCCACACGTCGACGCGACCGCCCGCGAATCCGAAGGTCTTGAACCCCATGGACTCGAGCGCGACGTTGCCGGCGAGGATCATCAGGTCGGCCCAGGAGATCTTGCGGCCGTATTTCTGCTTGATCGGCCACAGCAGGCGCCGCGCCTTGTCGAGGTTGGCGTTGTCCGGCCAGCTGTTCAGCGGCGCGAAGCGCTGGTTGCCAGTGCCGGCGCCGCCGCGGCCGTCCCCGATGCGGTAGGTACCGGCGCTGTGCCAGGCCATGCGAATGAACAGCGGGCCGTAGTGGCCGAAGTCCGCCGGCCACCAGTCCTGGGAGTCCGTCATCAGCCCGGTGAGATCACGCTTTACCGCCGACAGCTTGAGGCTGTTGAAGGCCTCCGCGTAGTCGAAGTCCCCGCCCATCGGATTGGACAGTTCCGAATGCTGGTGCAACAGGTCCAGGCGCAACTGGTCGGGCCACCAGTCCCGGTTTGAAGTGCCTTGTCCTGCAGTGTGATGCATCGGGCATTTGCTTTCTGACATTGCTTGTACTCCCTGGGTTATTGCTTGTTTACCCTGCTTTTATAGCGCGTCCCCCTGCGGGCCGGCCAATTGAGTGAAGTGAACGTGAGTATAGGTTAATTACATGATCGCGCTACGGCCCCCGGATTTCGCCTGCTGTACAACCGTCCTCATCTGCATATACTGCAAATACAGCCCCCGCGCAGACGGGAGCGTTCGTCCAGTACTCCTCGCCCGCCAACGCCCTGTCACCGCCAGGAGAAGTTATGCACCCGTTTGTGCGCGTAGTTGAAATCTGGGTTCCCGATGCGCGGGACGACAGGCTGGTCTGGCACGCCGGCTCCTACGGCCCACTGGCCGAGTTCGCGGACAACAGCCGCGACATGGCCTTCCCCTACGGACGCGGCCTTCCCGGCATCGCCTGGAAGGAAGCCAGGCCGATCATCATGAAGGACCTCACCGACGGCGCCTTCCTGCGCGCCGACGCAGCGCAGGCCGCAGGGCTCACGTCAGGCGTGGCCATGCCGATCTTCCAGGGCACCAGGTTGCGCGCCGTGCTGGTATTCCTCTGCGGCGAGCACGGGCGCGGCGATGGCGCCATCGAGGTGTGGAAGGACGATGGCCTGAGCGGGCAGTCCCTGGTCGACGGCTACTACGGCAAGCTGGTGCGCTTCGAGCGCCAGTCGCGCAATATCAAGTTTCCCCTGGGCCGCGGCCTGCCCGGCATGGTGTGGAAGAGTGCCGCGCCGGTCATCACCGATGTCGCCAATACCAACGCCTTCCTGCGCTCCCAGGCGGCGCTCGAGGCCGGCATCTCCATTGGCATCGGCATCCCCCTGAACTCCGGCCAGAACGTGGACGACATCGGTTACGTGGTCACCTTCCTCTCCGTACACGCCACGCCGATAGCGCGCAATTTCGCGATCTGGACCGTGTCCGATACCGGCGACAGCCTCAGCTTCGACTCGGGCATCGAGGACGGCCGCAACGGGATCGTTGTGGATGCCCTGAGCCGCCAGTTGAAGCGCGGCGAAGGCGCGCCGGGCAAGGCGCTGGAGACCGGCCTGCCCTGGCTGGAGCCGCTGCAACCCGGCCAGCACTACGACGACCAGCCGGATACGAACCTCGCGCAGCTGGCAATCCCGGTGTACTACCTCGACCAGCTGCGTTCGGTGGTCAGCTTCAGCTACTGATGCCTCCACCGCATCGGGCTGCGGCGTCCAGCCAGCCTGTGTCGCTGGCAGTGGCACTGGTCAATTGCCAGCCCTCTAGATAGTTGTTACTATCTTTGGCGACTGGCCGCCGCTCGCTCTTCGACATGCGCCGGCAGGCTCGCATCGACCGCTGGAACAAGAATAATGGAACCCATCGCCCCGCTGTTCGACTACCTGGCCGACCTCGAACTGGCCGTCGACGAGATCGCCAACACCTGGCGGCCGGACGATCCCGCCTACCGCGCGGACGTCTACCGGCAGATCATGATGCAGTTCTCCTACGGGTATTTCGCCTTCTTCCACGCGGATGCCGAACACCCGGACTGGGCGCCCCTGTGGAACCCGGTCTACACCCTGCAACCCAACCCGGACGACATCTACCTCTACGCCCCGGTGCGCAGCGATTTGCGCTACCGGGTGAGCGGGAGCCGGGGCACGGTGAAGATGCTCGCTTTCAACACCCAGTCCAACCTTCCCGGCCTGCCCGGGGAAGTCGATATGACGGGTGAGTTCTACGCCGACCTCGACGACCGCGACCTGGCGATCGGCGCGGATGGGGAGTTCGAGATTCTGCTCAGCGCCGAACGCCCGGCGCAGCATGGCGGCAACTGGCTGCAGGTAAAACCCGGCGCGACAGTGCTGATGGTGCGCATGCGCAGCTACGACTGGCTGAACGAGGTCGACGCCAACCTCGCCATCGAGTGCCTTGAGGCGGTCGGCCCCAAGCCGCGACTGAGCCCCCCGGAGATTCTGCAACGCATTCGCCAGATGGCTGCGATGCCGGTGGCGGCGACGAAACTGTTCTACTGGATGCAGAACCAGGTGCGCGAGGCGGTGGGGGTCAACGTTTTCCAGCCGATGCCGCTGGGTGGCGCGCTGTCGAAGCAAGTCTACCTGCCGGCGGTATTCGAGTTCGACGAGGGCGAGGCGCTGATCCTCGAGACCGAACTGCCCGAAACGCGGCCGTACTGGAATTTCCAGCTCAACGACCCCTACTTCAACGCCATTGAATACGTGTACCGCCTGTCCAGCACCAACGGGCACTTTGCGAGGATCAGTTCCGACGGCAGGTTCCGCGCGGTCATCTCCCTTACCGATCCGGGTGTGCCCAACTGGCTGGACCCTGCGGGCTTCACCGAGGGCACAATCTACGGCCGCTGGTACGACTGCAGCAGCTGCCCTACCCCGACGCTGAAGCGGGTGAAACTGGGCGAACTGCGCGAGCACCTGCCAGCCGACACGCCCCGCGTCAGCCCGGAAGAACGCGACAGGGAATTGCGCCTGCGCGTTCGCGGCTGCCAGCGACGCAGGAGATGGTAATGATCACCGAACAACTGGACTTCACCGGCCGGGTCGCCATCGTCACCGGCGGCGCCACGGGTATAGGCTACGCCACCGCGTTGCAACTGGCGCGACTGGGCGCCAGCGTTGTCATCGCCAGTCGCACGGCGGAAGAACTCGAGGCGGCGGCCGCAGGGATCACCAGTGCCAGCGGCAGCCGCTGCCTGGCCGTGCCCACCGATGTCAAAAACGAAGAGGCGGTGATCACGCTGGTGCAGCGCACTGTCGACGAGTTCGGCCGCGTCGACATCCTCGTCAATAACGCCGGCGGGACCCGCATGGGACCGCTGGAGCAGATTCCCTCGCGGGGCTGGGATTCGATCTTCGAGCTGAACACCCGCTCTGCCTACATCGCCACCCGGGAAGCGGGCAAGCACATGATCGCGCAGCGCTCCGGCGCCATCGTCAACGTCTCGTCCAACGCGGGCATTACCGGGGTCAAGGGCGGCGCGCACTACTCCGCCGCCAAGGCCGCGCTGCAGATGTTCACCACCGTGACTGCGGCGGAGTGGGCCCGCCATGGCATTCGCGCCAACTGCGTGGCAGCGGGCATGATCGCCTCCCCGCGCGCGGCTGCCGCCTGGGACGCTGCCGGGCTCAGCGCCAGCGAGATGGGAGCGGGAGTGCCACTGGGTCGCCCCGGCACGCCGGACGAGATGGCCAACATGATCGTGTTCTTCGCCAGCGACGCCGCCTCCTACATCACCGGGCAGACCATCGCCGTCAACGGCGGTCCGTCCCTCGGCGGTATCGACCTGGACTGATTGATGGATCTCTCCTACGACCCGCCAGACAGTTTCCGCCACGCGGTAGACCAGTTGCACGACACCGTCGCCGCCGAGACCGGCTCGCGGGATTTCGGTCCGCCGGATTACCTGCCCGGCCTGAAAGCCCTGTTGCAGTCGATGGACTACGACCCGCAGTTTTCCGAGCAGGGGCGCCGGGTCGCCTGGGGCATGGTGGTCGGCGTACTCAAGGGGCGCGCCCACGCAATCAAATCGATGGGGGAAAACCCCGGCTTTGACGCGCTGCCTATCACTGCGCCGGTGGTGATTACCGGTGTGCCGCGCACCGGCACCACCGCCCTGCATCGCCTGATGGCCGTGGACCCGCGCTTCCAGGGCCTGCAGACCTGGTTGCTGGATTCCCCCATGCCGCGCCCCCCGGTGGAGAGCTGGCAGGACTACCCCGAATTCCAGAAATCCGTCGCCACCATCGAGGCGCGCTACGCGGCGGCGCCGCAAAAACGCGCGGCCCACCACATCGCGGCGGAGGAAGTGCACGAGTGCTGCATGCTGCTGCGGCAGTCCTTCGTCTCGAATATCTGGAGTTGCGGCTGGTCCGCCCCCAGCTACGACGCCTGGTGGCAGTGCCAGGACGAAACCGCGGCCTACGACTACTACCACCGCTGCGTGCAGCTGATTGGCAGCAGCTCACCGGAAAAACGCTGGCTGCTGAAAAACCCCGGGCATATCGAGCACCTGGAGCAGCTGTTCCGGGTGTTTCCCGACGCGAAGCTGATACAGACCCACCGCGACCCGGCGAAGGCCGTGCCCTCGCTGGTGTCCCTGCTGATGCAGCTGTACCCGCTGATGGAGAACGGCGACGCGCAGCTGCGCGGCGAGGTCATGCTGCGCCGCGAGGTCGCCAAGTGGGCGCACGCGGTGCGGCAGGCCGACGCGGTGCGCGAACGCTATCCGGGCCGCGTGCTGGATATCGTGCACGGCGATTTTCACCGGAGCCCGATGGCCGTGCTGGAAAACATCTACGAATTCATCGGCATGGACATACCCGAGGATACCCGCGCCGCCTTTGCCCGGCGCATCGAGGAAAAACCCGAGCTGCAACACGGCGTACACCGCTACGATATTGCGGATTACGCCATGACCGAAGGCGAGGTGCGCGAGGCTTTCGGCGACTATATACAGCGCTTCGACCTCGTCGAAGCGAGCAGGACCTGAAGGAGATACCGAAATGAAAGCCGCCATCTACCCCGGCGCCGGCAAGCCGATTACCATCGACACCCTGCCCGACCCGCAACCGGCCGCCAACGAGGTGCTGATCCGCGTGCATCGCTGCGGTATCTGCGGCACCGATCTCACCATGACCAAGGGGGGACACTGGGATTACGGCAGCGGCGTGCAATTCGGCCATGAATACGCCGGCGAGATCATCGAACTCGGCAGCAACGTCCGGGATTACAAGGTGGGCGACCAGATCGCCGTGCTCCCGGCGGTGGCCTGCGGCCAGTGCCACGCCTGCCGCACCCACGGCAACAGTATCCTCTGCCAGTCCCGGCCCGGCTCTGCGATGTTCGGCTTCGCGGAACTGGCGAGCGTCCCCGTGAGCGTGGCCACCCGCCTGCCCTCCACGCTCTCCGCAAGCGACGGCGCGCTGATCGAGCCCCTGGCCATCAGCCTCTACGGCGCCAAGCTCGCCAGCATCCAGCCCGGAGACCGGGTGCTGGTACTGGGCGGCGGCACGGTAGCCCTCTATGCAATCTACTGGGCTCGTCGCCTCGGCGCGGGCCACATCGTCGCCATGTCCCGCTCGGAGCGGCGCAAGGCGCTGTCATTGCAGATGGGGGCCGATGCGTTCATCAGCTATGGCGACAACGAAATCGGCGAGGTGCAGGAAGCGCTGGGTGGCCCGCCCGAGATCGTCTTCGAATGCGTCGGCGCGGAGGGACTGCTGAACAAGGCGGTCGGGCACGCAGCGCAGTTCGGCAGGGTCATCTCGCTGGGTTTCTGCACCTCGCCGGACGCGGTGATCCCCGCCGTCGCCTCGTACAAGTGCGCCTCCATCCAGTTTTCCGTTGGCTATTCCATGCGTGAATTCATCTACATCGCCGACCAGATGGACAAGGGGCACTGCGATCCCAAGGCGATCATCACCAACGAGATTTCGCTGGATGCCATGCCGGGAATGTTCGATACATTGCGCGGGCCGAACAGCGAGACAAAGGTGCATGTGTGCTGCGGGGTAGCCTAGACGCCCACAACTTTCCAGCGGGCAGCGCCGGAATGGCCCGGCCGCGCCCGCAGCGAAATACCTTTTACCAGCGGCGGCGCCGCTGACAGGCCCTGACCCGCAGACGCAACTCCTCATCACGCTCGGCCATTGAGACCACCGGCGTATCCGCCGGCAGGTGCTCGCGCAAATCCGCGAGCTTGACCCGCTTGATGGTCGGCACCGGTTCCGTATCGCAGTCGTACCAGCGGCCGTAGATGCCGCCCTCGGTATACCCCGCCGGGTCCAGCCAGTTGGGTACCCCGGGATCGGTGAGTGAAATCACCGCGCGGAACCTGCCGTCGGAACTCACCTTCGCGTAGTGGCCATTGGTGCTGGACAGGCGGTAAACATACTCCAGCGCATTGAAATACGGGTCGTTGAGCTGGATGTTCCAGTAGGGCCGGCGCCCGGGCAGGTCCGTCTCGATGATCAGCGCTTCATCGGGTTCCAGCTGGAAGCAGGCCGGCCAGTAGGTCTGCTTCACCAGTGCGCCGGGGTAGCGGATCGGTTCGAAGACGTTGAAGCCCACCCGCTCCTTCACGCCGTTCTGCATGCGGTAATACAGGTTGGTCTTGCGCCCGGGGAATTTCGCCATTTCCTGGATGCGCGCCAGGATTTCCTCCGGCGACAACCGGGGCTTGGGCGGCACCTCGTCCAGGCACTCGATGCTCAGCACCGGATCGGTCTCGTTGAGCCAGTCGTAGCTGCGAAAGCGCAGCATCATGCCGCCCGCCTGCGGGTCGATGGGCGCCCACTTTCCCGCGTAACCCTCCGGTCGCTGCGCGCTGAATATCACTTCGAAGTCCTCTCCCGGTTCCAGCCCGAGATCCGTGCAATCCACCTCGTTGTGGCCGCTGGGATTGGGCATTTCATCCACCGTGCCGGAGAGCACTTTCTGCGTGGTGAATGAGAGGATCTTGCAGGTGCCGCGATTGCCGGAGACGCGGTACGTGAGGTCCCCCCGGATCGGCGACTGCAGGTAGATATCGTCCGGGTTGGGTTGCAGGGTGTACACCGGGTTCCACAGGGGGGCCCAGTCCGGGTGTTCGGCATCCGCGTGGAAATAGGCGAAATACGCATAGGACAGGCTGGTCATGGCCTGGCGGTAGACATCGGCGCGGTAGGCGGGATCGTCGGGTCGCCACGTGTTCGCGAGGTTTGCTACCGCTGATTCGAGATCCTGTAGATAGTGCAATATGCCGGGCTCACTGCTCATAAGAAGGTCTCGCTATGTATTTTCTGGTTATTGATTGCACTGGCCCCGCCCCGGACCTGAAGCAAACAGGATAGTACATACTATCTTAATTCGGGCCCCTGGAAAATGGCGGACCGTGGCGGAAAACGCATAAGCCTGTCGCGTAATAGAATTTCATATTCGGAAGCCCGGAACTGCAGATATCTTTCATTGAATACCCGGTGCGAGCGACTAGGCTTCATCAGTTAAACCCACCAATCCAATGGACGGAGGCCGATTATGGGAGACGCCACCCGGACGAGTAAGAGACCACCAGAGCGAAAGGAATCGGGCTTTACCCTTATCGAACTCCTGGTCGTTATCGCGATAATCGCAGTGCTGATCGGGCTCTTGCTGCCGGCAGTGCAGAAAGTCCGTGAAGCTGCAGCGAAGACGTCATGCTCGAACAACCTGAAGCAACTCGGCATCGCCATGCACAATTACGTCGAGGACAATGGCGTATACCCTTCCAGTTTCGGCGCACTTTCCAACTGGTGCCTGGGAGACGGTTCAGTCAGGTGTACCAACGTACCGCCGGCTGCACTCGACGGTATTGACGGGGGTCACTTCCTTTACATCCTGCCCTACATCGAACAACAGAACCTGTTCAGGACATTGCTGCGGGCTGGCGGACTCCCGATCCCGGACCCCGCTCCCGAGCAGGTGCTGGCCTGCGAACCGGCCATACCCGGCCCCGGCGTCGACACCCAATTCATGATCGGCGATGCACTGGTCGCCACCCCGACACCGGGCGCCCGTGAGGACCACCAGCAGGCCCTGGCGGATGTCACCAAAGAGTACGTGATGATGCTCGGCGATATCGCGCGCGAAGGCACACCCGACATAGGGAAACTGCTGCCCGGCTTGTTCCCGACAGTCGGTGACGTGGCTCCGTTCGTCGACGCGAGTGGCAACGGCATGTTCGAGGGCGACGAACTGTTCGAAGGCAACTGGCAGAATGCCGGCGCCGACCCTTTCATCGAGGACCGGGCAAATGAACTCCTCAGATTCGCCAAAGGCAGGCTGGGCATCGGAGCTGCCGGGGAGGATATCAACAGCTGGTCCGTCCCCTACGACAGCAACAGAGCCATCACCCTTGAATACCTCGTCCTGGCGACCATCGCCCCGGATGTCGGCAATGTGCCATTTGCCCAGCAATGGATCGCCTATGTAGCCACCTTGCTGCAAAGCGCGAAGAATTCCGGCGACACGGCCACGGAGAACCAGTTGCTGGGTGCCTTCGAGGGAGTCCTCCAGACCCGGCGCGAGAGATTCTTCAGCGGGCGCGAAGCGGACGGCATGCAGGCAGTGCTGGATGGCGCGCGAACCGAGGAGCCCCCTCCGTAACCGGGCCGGCGGCATAAAAAAACCCCCGATCCTGCCGGATCGGGGGTTTTTATTTGGTGGAGCTATGCGGGATCGAACCGCAGACCTCAACACTGCCAGAGCGACCCCCGTTTTCAGAGCCCCGCTACCTAAGCCCCTGATATTTAATTTTTTTGTATTTGTAATCAGATAGTTACAATCACTTCTTAACTCGAACAATATGTCATTTTACGTTCGGATGGGTATACTTTTGCTCGAAATAGACGCCAGAATGGCGACAAATTGGTCACACGGGCAAGAGGTCGAGCAATGGCAAAGACGATTACAGAGGCGGCCTGGAACACCTTCAAGACTCAGGCGCAGGACCGCAAGGTGCTGCACGACTCCACCAAGGGGCTGTACTTCATCAAGCTACGGGGCGGCGGCTCGTGGAGGTTCCGCTACACCTCCCCCGTCGATGGTAAACGTGTAACCGCCACCCTCGGAGGCCCCGACATGGCGCCGGTCAAAGCGCGTGCCCTCGCCGATACGTGGCGAGGCAGGCTCTCTGAGGGCATCGACCCTAGGGCTGAGCACCAGGCAAACGTTGAGCAGCAGAGAAAGGAGAAAGCTGAACAGCAAAACCGCTGGCTCGTAAACACCGGCACGTTCTTCTCGGAGATCTACGAACCTCACCTTGAGGAATCCGCTGGCGCAGGAAGGAACACGGTCTGCATCATCAAGAAGAACTTCGAGCGCCTGTTCGATCGCGACATGGACAGCCTCACCGCCGCCGACATTGAAGCGTGGGAGAACTGGAGCAAGAAGAAGGGCAATACGCGAGGCACCCGCCAGCGCGCCCTCGCCGCCTTCAAGGCGATGCTCGCTTTCGCCGCTGGCCAGAAGCGCGGCGACCCCAACAAGAATCCTGTTATCGAGACCAATCCGCTTGCGGGCGTCACGCTGGCCAAGAAGAACAAGCAGGAACGCGACGCGGACGATGCTGCCGAGATGAACCTGAAGCGTGACCTGCTCAACGCGGGTGAGCGAGCGCAGTTGCAGGTGGGACTGGAGAAGTTCGCCCAGCAGATAAGACAAGGTCGGCGCAACAGCAGACAGCACGGCAAGCCGCACCTGCCCGACCTCGACGCGGTGCCCTACCCTCACTGGTTCATTCCCTTCTGCCACATCGCGCGACTCACTGGCATGCGGCCCGGCGATGTGCGCAGGCTGAATTGGACTGACGTCCAGTATGACTTCCGTTCTAACCTGCGAGTGCTGAGGTACAAGCCCAACAAGACCTCATACCTGGAGGACCCCGTTGCCGTGACGTTCCCCATCACGGAAGAACTGGGCAAGGTAATCGACGACTGGCGCACACAGCACGGCAATCCTAAGTCTGGCTATATGTTCGAGTCCGATCGCGTGCCTGGACAACCTCTTGGCGCCACTGCGCACCACGGGCACTGGAACAAGGTGAAGAAGCTCGCCGAGCTGGAACGGCAGGACATCCACTTCTACTCCTTCCGGCATAACTTCATCAGCGATCTAGTGAAGCAAGGCACACAGACTTTGCGAATCGCGAAGCTCGTGGGCCACAGGTCGCCGCTCATGATCGAGAAGCACTACTTCACCGAAGACCTGTCGGACGCCGCCGCCATGCTGGAAATGCTCAACGCCCCGAGCACGCAGCAGCCTGAGCCTGAGCCTGAGTCTGAGCAAGTGGAGGCGACAGCATGACTGGGCACGAGGAAATCAGGCCTGCTGAGGAGTGGTGGCCGCTCGAAACGCGATGGCCGAAGCTCGCCCACCCAGCAGATGTCTGGAGCGATCGTTACCCGGAATGGCAGCACTACTTGGAAGAAGCACAAGACCTGCCGCTCAGCCGCCGAGCTTGCAGCACCTGGGACTGTCTCGTCACGAGGCACGAGCGCGGTGAGAAGATCACGCGGGACGAGCTTGAGGGGGCGGTGGCGATATCGAGGGATTCAGGCCTTCCCATCCCCGCCAAGATTACTGAGCTAGTGCTCCACCGATTTTTCGACACACCCAAAATCTTCAAGAGCAAGGGCAATCACCCTGACCAGTGGGCTCTCTCGGAATCCGAGGCCATCCTCTGTTACATCGGGCTGCAGGACGACATCAAGCATCCTGATCGCATCGACCCTGCGATGGGGCAGGAATACATCCAATCTATGCAGGAGCGCCACAAGGAATCAAAGAAAAAGCCCCACCCCACAACTGCGGAGCAGCAGGCTGCTGAAATCATGGCCGAGGTCTATAGCTACGGCACCCGCTACCCCCTTAATGCTGAGGGATTCCGAAAGCTCATCAAGGGCAAGGTAAAAAAATTCAGGCAGAAAAATAGGGAATAAAAAGCCCGAGGTTCGCCTCACCCTTCAACTTACGATGCCCCCTGTTGCAATTTCTAGACAGGAGACCTGGCATCATGGCCACAAGCAACCGCAACTCCCCTGAGGGCACGCTCCGCCCTCAGGACGCCGCTGAGTACCTCGGCGTAACCCTCAGAACCCTCTATCGCTTGGCAGAGAATGATCCTGCCTTCCCTAAGCGCGTGTACTACACGTCCCGCTTCTGCTTCTACAACAAATGCGAGCTGGATGAGTGGCTGCGTGGTCGAGGGGTGGCTGTATGACGCGAGCGAGGGGACGACCACAAAAAGAAACGCCCCGGCGGCAACCGAGGCGCAAAGCAAAACAACCTAGCAAGCGAGATCGTATCACGCATATCTATGCCTCGCTGATCACCAGCGAAAACCCTGACCGACTCACAAAGGGATACTCCCTCGACCCCGCTACAGGAGAAATCAAAAAGGAATCTGCTGGGCAGATGATTGATGGCCATGTCGAGCGTCTGAAGGTAAACAATCCTCGCCAGCTCGCTGGCCTCCGAAAAAAGCTCAAACCGAACCAAGCCCTGATTTTTGGCCTCCCACCTGAGAACTGGCACCGCGCTACCACAAAGAAGCGGCTCGCGGAGGCTGCCGAAGGAACCATCGCGCGGACCAAGGACTTCTTCACCTGGAACCCCGGCCCCGGTTGGATGATGCTCGACTACGATCCTGCGGCCAACACGCCGGCTCTCCCTGCATATGAGCTGATAGCTGCGTTGTACGACGTTGCGCCGGAGCTAGAGGCTGCGCCAATGCTCTGGGCAACCTCCAGTTCCAGCCACATCTTCAACGCAGAATCCGGCGAGGACGTCAGCGGGTTGCGCGGGCAGCGAGTATACATCTTGGTGGCCGATGCCGAGGATATCTCACGCGCTGGCAAAGCGCTGTTCGACCGCCTTTGGCTCGCAGGCCACGGCTACTATCGCGTTAGCAAGTCAGGCAGTCTGCTGGAACGAACGCTGATCGACGACGCCGTGTGGCAGCCAAACCGAGTCGACTTCGCCGCAGCACCAGTGTGTGAGCCTCCACTAGAAGCCAGGCCACCAAAGCCTGAGGTGTATAACAACGCCGCCCCACCGTTGGATACCATGCAAGCTATACCCGACCTGACGAAGCAGGAGTCTAAAGACTTGGTGCAGCTCCGGGGGGAGATGCGCAAGGACAAGGAGCTGCGGGCACGGCAGGAGGAGGCCCGAGACGCTTGGGTGCAAGCGGGGTTGAACAAGATGCCCGAGGGGGCGACCGAGGAGGAGCGGCAGCAGCACGAGGAGGTTCTCCGCAAGGCAGTAACTGATCAAATCCTGCATGGCGAGTTCGTGGTGATACTCGAAGACGGGGAGACTATCACGGTGGGCGAACTCCTCAGTGACCCCGACAAGTATCACGACACGCGATGCCCCGACCCGCTAGAACCAGATTACGACGACGACAGCCGTGTTGCTTGGATAAACCTCAAAAGGGGAAAGCCATGCATCTACAGCCACGCCCGTGGGGGAGTTCGTTACACACTGGTAAGAAGCGCTATTGATCTGAAGATTGTGGGGGGTGAGATTCCGAATGCCCTTCCAACAATCTTCAAGCAGATGCGTCTCAATGGTGACGTTTTCGAGCGCGCTGGCAGTCTGGTGGACCTCGCTGACGATCAGCTATTCCAGTTCGACAAACACCGGATGAAAACATACCTAGAAAAGTCATTCCGATTTCAGGTGTTCGACGGACGAGCAAAGGACTGGGTGACCAAGGACTGCCCAACAGACGTGGCTGAGCGCGTGCTGGCTGAGCGCGGACGGTGGGGAATGCCGAAGGTCTCAGGCACCATCAAGTTCCCTGTCATGCGTCCAGATGGCAGCATCCTTGAGCACGCTGGGTATGACGAGGCGACTGGCCTGCTGCTTCTACTCGACGATCCTGAGCTACTAGCACCTCTTGCGCTAGGCGACGACGAGCTGCGCGCCGCGTTACAGAGAATCTGGGAACCATTTGAGCTGTTTCCCTTCGAGGACGACTTAAGTCGGGGTGTGTATCTTGCCGCGCTGCTGACGACAGTGTGCCGCGCCACGCTGCCCACCGCCCCCGCGTTTCTGGTGCGTGCTCACGCAGCAGGCACGGGAAAAACGCTGCTGTCCGAATGCCTCATGCTGCTGGTCGGCGCATCCCTGACCGCGATGCCCCTACCTGAGCGAAATGGTGAGGAGATCGAGAAGCGTCTGTTCGCCAAGCTGCTCACGGGTAGTCCAGGGCTTTTGCTGGACAATCTTCAGGGCATCATCGACAACGCCGCCATGTGCGTCATGCTGACCAGCGCCGAGCCGGAGGGTCGAATCCTAGGCAAGTCTGAGACGGCGCGCGCCGACAACCGCGCTCTATGGGTGTTGAATGGCAACAACGTCACCGCAGGCGGAGATACCTACCGGCGCATCCTGCCAATCACGCTAGACGCGAACTGCGAGGAGCCCGAGCGGCGGCAGTTCTCCTTCAACCCGCTGGAAGTGATTCGCGGAAGGCTGGACGACTATCGCCTTGACCTGCTTTCGGTATTGCTGAGCTACCAAGCCGCCGGGGCTCCGGCCCTTGGCAAGGGTGCCCTAGGCTCATTCACCGAGTGGGACCGGCTAGTTCGACAGTGTGTCTGCTGGCTAATCGACAAGGACCTGTTGCCTGTCGGTATGGCGGACAATATCGAGGCTACCAAGCTCAACAGGGCTGAGGACCCCGCACACCAGCGCTGCGCGCAGATCTTCGAGGCATGGCATCAGGTATTCGGTACCAAGGCCGTGCTGGTGAGGGAGATCAAGGAAGTCTGCATAACCGCCAGAGGTGATCCACACCGGAATGAGCTGGATGACCTGCTAAGAGACGTGGCCTACAAAGGGGAGAATTTCGACGGGCGCCTGTTCAACGGGTGGCTACGACGCAACAAGGGCCAGGTGGTTAACGGCTATCGGCTGGACCCTGATACGACCGGCAAGTACGCACGATGGACGTTGCAGCGGGTGGGCGAGGACTTGGCTTCATGAGCGGGGGTGGAGGCATTAGGGGGATTAAAAGCATTAATTTCGGCCCCTATATAGTAACTGTCGTTCGACAGTTTGCTACTAAGGGAATAAATAATGCCCCTAATGCCCTTAATGCCCCTGTAACTCTCGAAAGCCTTGCGCCGCTTGCCCTGCGGGAAATTCCACAGGCGGGCATTAGCCTGGCATTAGGGGCATTACACCCCGCGAAAGGCACTCACGGCGCTCAATCGGCGCGTATTTTTCGCCCGGTGGTTCATCCGGGCTCCCCTGCCGGGCAACGATCTCGGCGACAGGGTATCGACAGCCTTGAAGATATTGCCCAGCAGCGGCCCTCTCCTGAGCCCTGCGGGATTCGAGCCCAAAAGCCACATCTTAGCCCTCCCCTACCCCCGGCGGCGGCCCGGGGCCCGCGAACCGTTGACTACCGCATGATGTGTGTTGCCACCCAAGTTGACGAAAGCCAAGCGCCGCATGGCCTCGGGACCTCTGCACCCTGCAACCACATGCGACCGTGTCGCCAAAATGTTGCCACCGGGGTGCTTACGAAGCCCCAGAAATACGACACGGTTATCGCACATTTACCTTGGATGACCGGGGGTCATATGGCAGCGAAACGACGAAACGTCCCTGAAACCTATGAGCGTGGATTCCTGCACGAACTCGACAGCCGCACCGTGCTCGCTCAGGAGATGAGAGCCCGGTTCGCCCGGTTCACGGACGACCTCGGAGGCCTGGACTCCCTGAGCTACGCCCAACGCTCCCTCGTCGAGCGTGCACTGTGGCTCGAGCACTGGCTGGCTCAACAGGAACAGGCACTAGCGATGGACGGTGAGTTCGACGTGGGCAAGTGGACGCAGGCCGTCAACGCGCTCCAGGGCATCCTGTCGAAGCTCGGCCTCCAGCGCCAGACCAAGGACATCAACCTCGCTGACTTCATAGCCCAGCGAACCAAGCGCGAGGACGCAGCATGAGAAAGGGACAACCAAGGAAACTCCGCACGCCGGAAGCCCGAAAGGCGTTCCGAGACTACGTAGGGCACCCTTTTGCACACCTTACCGAGGACGAGAAATTCTACGCCCTCTCCAAGATAGGCGTCGCCGAACTCAGAGGCGAGGACGTACAACGTGCAGCATTGCGAGTTGCAGGTGAGATCGCCAAGCGTCGATACATCTATGACCAAATCGAAAAGCTCAAGCGGCAGCGCGCACGATGAGCCTCCCGACCATCCGCGACATGATGACCGACCCCCACCTGTTTGGGGATCACTTCGGCGATGACAGCTGGAAGCCCTGGACTGCCCTGCTCTCTGCCTTCTATGGTCTGGCCCTGACGGACGACGAGCTGCGAATCTTCCAGCAGATCACGCGCCGCTCCAATTCACCGAAGGAAGCCTGCGAGGAACTCTGGCTGGTCGTCGGTCGTCGCGGTGGCAAGACTAACGTCGCCGCCCTGCTCGCCGTCTTCGCGGCAATCTTCAATGACTTCGCCACACGCATGGCACCCGGCGAGATTGCCACCGTGATGGTTCTGGCGGAGTCCCGCAAACAGGCGCGTACCTGCTTCCGCTACGCTCGCGGCCTGATCAATGAAAACCGGATGTTCAAGCAGCTGGTGGTCAAGGAGGACGCGGAGTCCATTGAGTTCAACAATCGCTGCGCCATTGAGATCACCACCGCCAGCTTCCGTGCCGTGCGCGGCTACTCGGTCCCCCTGTGCATCGCCGACGAGGTTGCCTTCTGGCGTAGCGAGGACAGCGCCAACCCGGACTACGAGATTCTCAACGCCATCCGGCCCGCAATGGCCACGCTGGACGGCAAGATGGTCGTCCTGTCTTCGCCCTACGCCCGGCGCGGTGAGCTCTGGAACACCTATCGCAGGCACTACGGCGATGACAGTCCAATTCTGGTTGCCCAGGCACCGAGCTATGTGATGAATCCGAGCTTCCCCCAGCGCGTGCTGGACCGCGCCAAGGAGCGCGACCCGGTGGCCGCCGCCGCTGAATACGGCGCGGAGTTCCGGACAGACATCGAGGCATTCCTGTCCCGCGAGTCCGTGGAGGCCGCTGCCAGACTGGAGCCCTTGGTGATGCCGCCACAGGGCCGCACCAAATACTTCGCTTTCCTTGATCCCTCTGGGGGTGGACAGGACGAGTTCTGCCTTGCCATCGGCCATCACGAGGGGCAGCGGACGGTGATTGACTTGGTACAGGCTCGGCGCGGGCCCCCTGCCGAGATCGTAGCCGAGTACGCCGCCCTCCTCCGGCGGTACCGCGTTCACAGCGCCACGTCCGACCGCTACGCCGGGTCATGGCCGGCTGACGAGTTCAAGCGTCATGGCATCAAGGTCGAGCAGGCCGCGAAGCCCAAGAGCGACCTCTACAAGGATGCACTGGCGGCGTTCAACTCAGGACAGGTGGAGATTCCACCGGACGAGCGCCTCATCACACAGTTCTGCTCGCTAGAGCGCCGCACGGCGCGCAGCGGCCGGGACAGCATCGACCACCCGCCGGGTGGACACGACGACAGGGCCAACGTGGTTGCAGGTCTGGTTGCGGAGCGCACCAAGCGCAGCGACTACCGGCGAGCCCTGGAGTCGGCGCTGGCCGACGAGCCAGCCAGAGCAAGACCAAAGCGGATCATTTCAATGGGAACTCAATAGGAGTCACATCATGCAGCAACACACATCGCAGTATTTCGACCCGAAAACCAGACAGTGGCGCGACCGCACGCCGGACGACGTTATCGCTGACGGCGCCATCGTACGCGTTGGCATGATGTTCATGGATGCCGCCCAGCGAGAGACCGCTGAGCACTCGCGCACCGCGCTTCAGGATGCGTGGGACCTCAGGGACGCGGCCTATGACCAGATGTGCTACGACCTGGACCCGCTCACCCCCGTGAAGTCGGACCAGTTCAACGGAACGAGGCAACCCCTCAACGATGCGGAGGCGGCAAACCGTGCCTACGACCAGTACGTCACCGACCTCTGCAACGCCTACCGCAATGGAGGAGAACCGCAATGATCACCAAGCAGATCGCAGCAGCCCTGCAACAACCTGAGCCCCTGACAGCCAGCCAGTACGCCGAGCTTAACCAGCAGGCCAGCCAGCGCTTCCTCGATGTCGAGGCGCGACTGAACACCATTCGCCCGGCATCCACGAAGGGCGGCAGCGTGGGACCTGAGCGCCACCGCATCCTGATCACCGGCAGCGTGAAGGAAGTCCAGGCGCTGGATGAGGAGTACGCAGACCTGAAGGTGGAGAGCGAGCAGCTCAGGGCGCAGCGCAACGAGCTCTCTGTCCGCCTCCGGGCGGCGAAGGGTCGCGAGGCGCTGGACGGAATGCCTGGTCAGTACGATGACCTGGCATCGCTGCTGAGAAAGGCAGCGAAAGCTCGTGCGGCCTACGCCGCAGCGCTCCGGGACATTGAGGCTTCCCTTCTGGAGATTGAGCGCACCCGCGTCGATGCAAACCGGGCGGGACTGGAGGTCGGCAGGCAGGTGGCAGCAGCGCCGGCAAGCCTGTACTCGCAGTTGGACGCCCTGCGCCCCAGCGACGACCTGAGCTCACACCTCCTGTTTGGTCGGCACTCCGACGAGCGGCTGGACATGATCCTCGGCACCCGCCGCCCCCGAACCACCACCGCGGCCTAACCGCCGCCACACCAGCGGGAGGAGTGTGTGACATCGCCCGCAGCCAGCGCCGCAGGCCTCCGGCAATTGCGCGGTGAGCTGGCCGGAGCCCCCTCACGGGGGCTTTTGTCTTAACACCGGTTGTTACGACAAGCCATACAATTGAAAAGACCATCAGGCGTTTTTCGCGGCAAATTGGGTACCAATTTAACAAATGAGCAGACTGTTGAGCTTGGCAATAGTCTATGGTCTCATTCAAACCATGAGCAATTTAGCACAAGCAATGCAAGGTACTTGAACCATCTTAACCGAGCATCGCTGCTTAGCTCCGAAAATCGCGCGAACGCACTGGCTAAGAGAATAGATAATGCAAATATACAACATTGCAGATGTATTTAATGAAAGCGAAATACCCGTTCTAACTTTTGTTGCACCCCAAGAATATTCGGATATTGTCGGATCAATTCTAACGACTGGAAAGCATATTACCCTGAGCGGACCATCTGGCTGCGGCAAAACCACTCTAGCAAAAAAGGCATTGGATGAATCCGGCCGCGGACCGGGTGATACGCACTGGATTTCAGGCAGGGACTACGCAGAGCACCATACTCTTGAAAGTATTTTCTCAAAAGAATTTTCCTGCTCAAACTCAACAGACGAGGTAACAGAATACTTAGGGGCTGCGGGAATCGTTATAGTAGACGATTTCCACCATCTTAAAGAATCTGTTCGGCAGGACTTGGGTTACCGCTTAAAAAGGTGGCACGAAATCGGAATCCGTTTTTTCATCATTGGCATCGCTAGCTCCAGTAAGAAAATGCTGGACATAGATTCGGAGCTTGGAATCAGAAATGATGTCTACGAAATGAAGAGACAAAATGACACATTTTGCGCCAGTGTGGTTGAGCTGGGTGAAAAGCATCTTAACATTGAATTTAATGCGGAATCTAAGAACCAATTCATTTCTGCGGCGAACGGCATACCGTCCGCGATTCAGGTTATCTGCCGTGTCGCTTGTATAAGAAACAGTATACTGAAAACTTCTGAAAATTTTGCTGTGATAGACTGCAGCATGGAGGAAATTAAGGATGGCGTGATTAGAATATACCGCGGTAAATACCACAATAAATTAGTCGGGTTATGTAAAGGGAAACAACAATCCAGGTCGGTACACAATACCTATTTCGACATCATAAAAAATATCGCTCTGATCGGTAAAGGTGAGATTCAGTTACAAGAGATACAGCGAAGACTACTAGCGCCAATCGAAGACACTAAAGAAAGATCTAAGAAAACAACCTCATTCCACAACTGCTTAAAGTATCTTCCTGAAGTCATCGAAGAACGCGGCTTAGATGATGCAATTTATCTCAACAAGGATTCGGAGAGCATCTCCATAGAGGACCCCTCATTCGGACTATATCTATCACTCATAGATATGGATGAGGTAGGCAGAGCAATACGCCTAAGGAGAACAGGCTATCCCTGGGATGTGGCCGTTTCATTTGCTGGAGAAGATCGTACAATTGTTGAAGAACTAAAGGACATCCTAAATCAATCAGGATACACGGTCTTCTACGACTTCGATCTCCAGCACAAACTGTGGGGAACTGATCTTAGATTAAAACTCGCGGATGTTTATGCAAACGACGCACAATATATGCTCATATTTCTTTCAAAACATTATCCAGAGAAAGATTGGACGAATTTCGAGTTTGAAGTTGGGAAGGAGGCCCGAGGAAAACGCACAGATGTGTACCTTTTGCCAGTGATACTTGATGATGTGCGTGTTGTAGGGCTCTCTGCAAATATCGGCCACATTGATCTAAGGCGTCAATCTGTAAATGATCTAGCTGACGCATTGATTGAAAAAATCGAAAGTAGTTAACAACAATCTTCACCACGGTTGTTCAAACCAAACCCATATCGGAAGCCCGAGCAACAAGGCGGACACAGGAGGTGTGCCAATATGAGTGACGATACAGGATGGTCCGAAGAAAAAACAACAATCTTCGGCGATAAGTACACTCAGCATTACGATAAGGACGGAAAGGAAGTAAGTACTTCAGAAGAAAAAACAACAATCTTCGGCGATAAGTACACTCAGCATTACGATAATGATCGACGGGATACTGGTACCTCAGAAGAAAAAACGACAATTCTTGGGGATCACTATACTCAACACTACGATAATGATCGACGGGATATTGGTACCTCAGAAGAAAAAACGACAATTCTTGGGGATCACTATACTCAACACTACGATAATGATCGACGGGATATTGGTACATCGGAGAATAAAACTACGATATTTGGAGATCGTTATACGCAGCACCGAGGCGGACATGGGGCACCTGTATCAAGGGTCGATATAAATAAAGACCTGAGCAGCATAAAAGAAAAGCACAAACAAAACGCGCCCGCTAGAACGGGTTCAATATCATCGAGTTCGCACGAAAGTAGAGCAAATGAAAGCTCAGGAATGAGTGGATGGCTTTTTATTATTATCATTGGGGGTATAGGAGCACTTCTTCTTAACTCTAACGATAATCCAAATGTAAACGGGGCTCCATCCAGCCAGCAAATTTCCAATTATTCTAGGCCCACACCTAATCCTAAGCCCATTCCCAAATTGGCGCCCAAGCCACCTCCAGAAAAATCTGCACCCACGCGAGAACTAATGAAGCTAACATCCAGTTACGGAAGGGTGATAACGCTTACAAATAAAGGTTTATCTGGAATCTACGGCCATGAAGACATCCCTTTCGAGTGGATGCAGTCAATTACTCTCAAAGACATTAACGGTCACTGGAGCATTATTATTGAAGGGCGCAAACCATCGCTCGGTAATTCGTTGCGCAGAATTCGTAGGGACCTTGGATGCCCTACTGGAGAGAGGGTGTGCAGAAATTTCTACAACGCCTTATTGGCAACTAGAAAAGAGTACTATTCCAGAGGATGAAGCCATTATTGTTAACAACGAAATGAATTTCGTAGATTCAGGACTTAAAATCAGCGCGAATTACTTGGAGCCAGGAATTACATTTAACCATATGTACCTGCATTGACGATTACAAGGTCATACTGGCCACACTTTGGTCACACGCAAAGCCTGCAAAACCCCTAAAAACAAAAAAGCCGCCAAGGACTGTTCCTAAGCGGCTGATTTAGAAGTGAAATATTGGTGGAGCTATGCGGGATCGAACCGCAGACCTCAACACTGCCAGTGTTGCGCTCTCCCAGCTGAGCTATAGCCCCGAAAATCGGTGTAACCTGTTGATCTTTAGGTAATTTCTTACCCGCCAGATCCGACAGGAGGTGCGCATTTTATTGAGCCGCCGCGCCCCTGTCAAGGCGTTTACCGGATGATCGTGCAGGTTGCGCTGTGTATCATAGCGCTCCCGCGCCGCGGCGCCTACCTGACCAGAGAGCTTTCCCGTGATTATCGGCCCAGATACTGTCGTCATCTTCCACTACACCCTGCGCAACGCCCAAGGCGAGGAACTTGAAACCTCCCGCGGCGGCGATCCCAGCGCGTTCCTGTTTGGGGCGGACAACGTCATCCCGGGGCTGGAAGAAGCCATGGCCGGCAAGACTGCAGGCGACGTGTTTACCACGGAGGTATCAGCGGAGAAAGCCTACGGTGAGCACAATCCCGCGCGGCAGCAGCGGGTGCCGGTCAAGCACCTGGTCTACAAGGGCAAGCTCCAGCCGGGCATGACCGTGCTGCTGAACACCAGCGAGGGCCGCATGCCGGTGACCGTCGTCAAGGCCGGGCGGCACAGCGCCGATATCGACACCAACCACCCGCTGGCGGGCCAGGCCCTGAGCTTCGATATCGAGATTACGGAAGTGCGCGCCGCAACGCCGGAAGAAGTCCAGCACGGCCACGCCCACGGTCCGGGCGGGCACCATCACCACTGAGTGCCTGCAGCGGGGATTGCCGTCAGTCCCCGCCCTTCCCCACCCCGTACTTCGGTAAGCGCAGGTCGAAGAGAATCGCGCAGGCGCGAAGGCTGAATGCCAGCAGCATCGCCACCGGCAGTGCAAACGCAGCGGTCTCTGCAAACTCTGCCAGCAGCACATAGGACGCCGCGCCCAGCAGCGCAGCGGTGACGTAGATTTCTGGCCCCAGCAGCACCGGCTCGGTATTGAGCAGCGTATCGCGGATCATCGAACCGAAGCTGGCGGTCATCACGCCCATCACCACCGCCACGATTGCGGGCGCCCCCAGGCTCACGGCTTTCGCTGCACCCAGCACACAGAACAGTGACATGCCCAGGGCGTCCGCCCACAACAGCAGGCGATGCAATGAAGTAAACAGCGGCGCCAGGAACCATGTGGCGATGGCCGCGCCGAAGCAGATCCACAGGTAGGCGGTGTCCTCCACCCAGAACACGGAACCGCTGCCCAGCAGCAGGTCGCGGGCGGTACCGCCGCCGATGCCGGTGATCGTGCCGAACAGCACGAAGCTGAGGATATCGTGCTTGCGCTCGGCGGCCGCCAGCGCCCCGCTGATGGCGAACACCGCGGTGGCCAGCAGGTCGATCAGGTGGAAGGCACCGGTCATGGGGCTGTGGTGATCGCGGCGGGCCTGTAATTACAGGTCCGCGAACTCCTTCTCGTAGCGCTTGGTCGCTTTCTTCGACACACCGCCGAGCACTTCGATGGCGTGGCGCAGGCGCGCGCGGCTCATGTCCGGGCCGAGGATCTCCATGGCGTCGACCACGGAGAATGACGCGCTGGAGCCGGAGATTGCGATGAACATCGGCGCGAGGAAGTCCTTCACCTTCACGCCCAGCGCGTCGGCAAGGCCCTTGAGGTCGTTCCAGATATTATCGCGTGTCCAGTGGCGCTGTGCTTCCAGTTTCCACAGGGCGAACTGCATACCTTTCACCACGTCTTCACGCTCGCCCTTGATCTCGGCAAAGCTGGCCTCGGTGAGCGGCAATGTGCCGGAGGCGAGGAAGGCAGCCAGCGGTGCGAAATCGCTGAGGGTCTCCATGCGCCTTTGCGCGTGGGGCAGCACCTTCAGCAGGTTCTCGCGGTTTAGGGCCCAGTGCACCAGGCGGTCCGCCAGTTGCTCCTCGTCCAGGTCCTCGCGAATCCACAGCCCGTTCAGCCAGCGCAGTTTCTCGATGTCGAAGATCGGTCCGCCCAGGGAGACCCGGGTGATGTCGAACTCGTTCATCATCTGTTCCAGCGAGAATTTCTCGCGCTCGTCGGGCATGGACCAGCCCATGCGGCCGAGGTAGTTGAGCAGCGCTTCCGGCAGGAAACCCATGCGCTGGTAGTACAGGATGCTGGTGGGATTCTTGCGCTTGGAGAGCTTGGACTTGTCCGGGTTGCGCAGCAACGGCAGGTGACAGAGCTGCGGCATGTCCCAGCCGAAGTACTCGTAGAGCAGCTTGTGCTTGGGCGCGGAGTTGATCCACTCCTCGCCGCGGATCACGTGGGTGATGCCCATCAAGTGGTCGTCCACCACGTTGGCCAGGTGGTAGGTGGGCATGCCGTCGGACTTCAGCAGCACCTGCGCGTCGACCATGCCCCAATCCAGCTCGATGGTGCCGCGCAGCATGTCGTCGACGGCGCAGGCGCCCTCTTCCTCCGGCACCATCATGCGGATCACGTAGGGCTCGCCTGCCGCCTCGCGGCGGGCGAACTCGTCGGCGTCCAGCATCAGGTCCGAGGGTTTCAGCGCGCTGCTGATGCCCGATTCCTGGCGTACGTTGCGCAACTGGTCCAGTTCTTCCGCGGTGCGGTAGCAGATGAAAGCCTTGCCCGCCTCCACCAGTTGCTTCGCGTACTCGCCGTAGATTTCCATGCGCTCGCTCTGCCGGTAGGGGCCGTGGGGGCCACCGACGTCCGGGCCCTCGTCCCAGGTGATGCCCAGCCAGCGCAGGGAATCGAGGATCGCCTGTTCCGATTCCGGGGTGCTGCGCACCTGGTCGGTATCCTCGATGCGCAGCAGGAACTGGCCGCCGTGGGCGCGGGCGAAGCAGAGGTTGAACAGTGCGATATAGGCGGTGCCTACGTGGGGGTCGCCGGTGGGCGAAGGGGCGACGCGGGTGCGAACGGTCGACATGGTGGTCCTGCGATCTGGTTTCAGTAGAAGGTCGTTGAATCCCGGCCTGCGGGCGCCGGTTTTCAGGATGGGCGATTATACGGGCTGGCAGGGGCAAATCCCACCGCCAACGGGCCCCGGAGTTATCGCGACTTACCGGCGAATGGCGCTCGACACTGCGCTGGCGCCGGGTTGAGAATGAACGCATACACTGGCGGAGTGCACTGCTATGCGACTACTGGGAATGCTGCTGGCGCTGGGCGCCATCGCCTGGGTGCTGTACAACGCGGCCGGCGGCGAGGAGGCCGAGACCGCGATCCCCGAGAGTTACCAGCAATCGATGGACCAGGCCAGGGGCGTGGAAGACCTGGTAAAAGAGCAGGCTGACAAGCAGTTACAGGCGCTCGACGACAACTGAGCTCATTTGAACGCGGCCAGCGCCGCGCGCTCGGCTTCGACCACCGAGCGCACCACAGGCACGGCCTCGACGCGCTCGACAAAGGCGGCAAAGCGCGGCCAGCGGTCCGGGTCCACCTTGTAGTCACCATAGGCAGCGGTCATCACCGGTGAAGCCAGGGCGATGTCGGCGAGCGAGAAGGCGCCGAACAGGAAGCCCACCTCCGGCACCTGGGTTTCAAGGTATGCCAGCGCCTCAGGCGCGCCCTCCTCCTCGGCCCACTTCACCTTGGCGGTATCTGTAGGCGTATTGAACAGCACCGGGTTCACGAATCGCTCGATGACGAATACCCGCATTGCGTCGGTCAGGCGGGTGTCGGCGAATTCCTCGAGAAAGCGCGTGCGCGCCCGCTCCCTGGGAGTCTCCGGCAATACGCTTGGCTCCGGGTACTGCTCCTCCAGGTACTGGCAGATCACGCTGGAATCGGGGACGGCGAAATCGCCGTCCACCAGGACCGGGATCTTTTTCAGCGGGCTGAGGGCGAGGTACTCGGCCGATAACTGGCCGGGGATGACCATTTCGTGCTCGTACTCCAGGCCCTTCATGGTGAGCACTACAGCCACCTTGCGTACAAACGGCGAAATATGCACTCCGGCGAGTTTCATCGGCAATGGCTCCTGCTTGTGCGTGGCTACTGCCCCAGTCTAGCCAGCGGCGCGGCAGGCAGCGAGTTTTCCCAGCCAAAAGCCCGCAGCAACTGCGCGAAACCGTCGCCCGGGCCGGTAGCGATCAGCAGCGGCTCGCCGCTCACCGGATGTACCAGTTGCATCCCGACACAGGCCAGCAACAGCCTCGAGCAACCGAACTGCGCCTGGAAAAAGCGGTTGTGCACGCCCTTGCCGTATTTTGCATCGCCGATGATCGGGTGCCCGATGTGTTTCATGTGCCGGCGCAACTGGTGCTTGCGCCCCTGTCGCGGCTGCAGGTGTACCAGTGAATAGCGCGATTGCGGATAGCGGTCGACCGCATAAGGCAGCTCCACCGTCGCCAGGCAGCGGTAGCGGGTCTGCGCCTCCTGGGCCGCGCGCGGCTGGCGGCGGTCGCGATCGGCGATGGCGTCCGCCTTGTCGCTGATGGCGTGATCGATCTCCCCCCGGGCCGGGCAGTAGCCGCGCACGATTGCGAGGTAATCCTTGGTCACGCTGCGGGCGGAAATCTGGCTGGAGAGACTGGCCGCAATCTCCGGCGACAAGGCAAACAGCAGCACGCCCGAAGTGGGTTTGTCGAGCCGGTGGACCGGATACACCCGCTGGCCGATCTGGTCGCGCAGCAGTTGCAGGGCGAAGCGGGTTTCGTGCCGGTCGATGGGGCTGCGGTGCACCAGCAGGCCGGCGGGCTTGTCGATGGCGACGAGGTACTCGTCCCGGTAGAGGATGGGGAGTGTCTCCACCGGCGCTAGTACTGGTCGAACAGCGCCTGCGCCGCGGCGGCATCGCCGCCCCGCAGCAGCGCCAGCATCAGCAGCACCCGCGCCTGGGGCGGTTTCAGTTCGCCGGCGGCGACGGTGCCCAGCGCGTCGTCGTCAGTCTCTACATTGCGCGCGACAAAACCCTGGCTCACCCGGCTGGAGCGCACGACCACGACACCCTGCCCCGCCGCCCGTGCGACAGCGGCCTGCATCTCGCGGCTCATATTGCCGTTGCCGACGCCGGCGAGGACGATACCCTTCGCCCCGGCGGCGAGAGATGCGCCGACGAGATCCGGAGCAGCACTGGCGTGCAGGTACAGGATATCCACCCGCGGCAGGCTGTTTACACCCGCCACCTCGAACTCTGAATCAACGGTGTGGCGCCGGTAGGGAAACCGGAAGTAGCGATTTTCGCCATACAGGCTGCTGCCGATCAGGCCGCGCTCCGGCGAGGTGAAGGCCTGCACATCCGTGGTGCTGCCCTTGGACATGCCGCGTGCGCCGTGGATGTTGTCGTTGATGACCACCAGCACGCCGCGCCCGGCAGCCTCCGGGTCGGCGGCCACCGCCACCGCGTTGTAGATGTTGAGCGGGCCATCCGCGGAGAGCGCCGTGGCCGGGCGCATGGCCGCGGTGAGCACCACCGGCTTGCGGCTGTGTACCACGAGGTCGAGGAAATAAGCGGTCTCCTCGATGGTGTCGGTGCCGTGGGTGATGACCACGCCATCGACATCGTCTCTGGCCAGCAGCGCATTGACCCGCGCGGCCAGCGCCAGCCAGATGGCGTCCGACATGTCCTGGCTGCCGACATTGGCCACCTGCTCGCCGCGAATCGACGCCAGTTGCGCCAGCTGCGGCACCGCGTCGATCAAAGCCTGCACGCTGACCTCGCCGGACTGGTAGCTGGCCTGCGTGCCGCTGTCGCCGCGGCCGGCGATGGTGCCGCCGGTGGCAAGAATGACTATGTTCGCTTGCATGCGCTCCCGGTCTGCCGCTGCGATTCCGGGGGGAGTATGGGTGAATTGCCTGGCGCGCTCAAGAAGCCAGCCGGCAGGCCCGCTCACCGAAACAGGGCAGCTTCGCCACCGGCCGGCGCAATTTGGTGCGCTGCCCATTGTCACAAGCTGCAAACATCCGCAAATCAGCTATAAGTTAGGGATGGCGGTGTTTTGCACGTAAATTGCATTGTTTCGCCAGGACCTTGCCCTTCATCCAGGATGCCTGCCGCCATGGAACTCGAACCGCCGCCCTACCGCGAACACAACCGCACCGCCCTGAGCAAGGACAAACTGAAGCAGGGCTTTCTGGACAACCTGTATTTCATCCAGGGCAAGTTCTCCACCCTGGCCAGCCGCAACGACTATTACCTCGCCCTCGCCCACACCATCCGCGACCGCATGCTGCACCGCTGGATCAGTTCCGCCACCGCCTACTACGACCAGGGCGCGCGGACAGTCTGCTACCTGTCGGCGGAGTTCCTGATGGGGCCGCACCTGGGCAACAACCTGGTCAACATGGGCATCTACGACACGGTAGCGGAGGTCGTCGAGGAGCTGGGCATGAGCCTGGACGACCTGCTGGCGCAAGAGGAGGAACCCGGGCTGGGCAATGGCGGCCTGGGCCGGCTCGCCGCCTGTTTCATCGACTCACTGGCGACCCTGGAGATTCCCTCCCTGGGCTATGGCATACGCTACGAGTTCGGCATCTTCGAACAGGAGATCGTCGACGGCTGGCAGGTGGAGAAAACCGACAAATGGCTGCGCTACGGCAACCCCTGGGAGATCGCCAGGCCCGAGTGGGCCCAGGCAATCAAGCTCGGCGGCCACACGGAACAGTACACCGACGAGGAGGGCCGCCTGCGGGTGCGCTGGGTGCCGGCCAAGCTGGTCAACGGCGTGCCCTACGACACGCCCATCCTCGGCTACCGCAACAACACCGCCAACACCCTGCGGCTGTGGAAGTCCGAGGCGCCGGAATCCTTCGATTTCGAGGTGTTCAACCGCGGCGACTACTACGGCGCGGTGGACCAGAAGATCACCTCGGAAAACATCAGCAAGGTGCTCTACCCCAACGACGAGCAACTCTCCGGCAAGCAGTTGCGGCTGGAGCAGCAGTATTTCTTCGTCGCCTGCTCCCTGCGCGACATGCTGCGCGTCCTCAACGGGCAGAAGATCCCGCTGTCGCGCTTCCACGAGAAGTTCGCCATCCAGCTCAACGACACCCACCCCGCCATCGCCGTCGCCGAGCTGATGCGCCTGTTGCTGGACGAGTACCTGGTGCCCTGGGAGGACGCCTGGGAGATCACCCAGCGCAGCTTCGCCTACACCAACCACACCCTGCTGCCGGAGGCGCTGGAGCAGTGGCCGCTGCCGCTGTTCCAGCGCGTGCTGCCGCGCCACCTTGAGATCATCTACGAGATCAACAGCCGCTTCCTCGACGAGGTGCGCATGAAATTCCTCGGCGACGAGGCCCGCCTGCAGCGGCTGTCGCTGATCAACGAGGGCGGCGACAAGTACATCCGCATGGCGCACCTGGCCTGTGTCGGCAGCCACGCCATCAACGGGGTTGCGGAGTTGCACTCCGAACTGCTGAAGCAGGACGTGCTGAAGGATTTCTACGAACTCTGGCCGGAGAAATTCCAGAACAAGACCAACGGCGTGACGCCGCGGCGCTGGATGGTGCTCTCCAACCCCCGCCTGACCCAGCTGGTCACCGAACAGATCGGCACCGACTGGATCCGTGACCTGGAGGACCTGCACCGCCTGGAACCGCTGGCGGAGGACGCGGAGTTCCGCAAGTCCTGGTGGGAAACCAAGCGCGCCAACAAGATCGAGTTCGCCCAGTACATCCTCAAGCGCACCGGCATCCTCATCGACCCGGACTCGATGTTCGACTTCCAGGTCAAGCGCATCCACGAGTACAAGCGCCAGCACCTCAACGTGCTGCACATCATCGCGCTGTACCGCAAACTGAAGGAGAACCCCGGCCTGGATATCCCGGCCCGCACATTCCTGTTCGGCGGCAAGGCCGCCCCCGGGTATCACACGGCCAAACGCATGATCAAGCTGATCACCTCCGTGGGCGAAGTGATCAACCGCGACCCGGATATCCGCGACCGCATCAAGGTGGTATTCGTACCCAACTTCAATGTCACCACCGGGCAGCGCATCTACCCGGCGGCGGACCTGTCGGAGCAGATCTCTACCGCAGGCAAGGAGGCATCGGGCACCGGCAACATGAAGTTCTCGATGAACGGCGCGCTGACCATCGGCACCCTGGACGGCGCCAACGTGGAAATTCGCGAGGAAGTGGGCGCGGAGAATTTCTTCCTGTTCGGGCTCACCACCGAAGAGGTCTACGCCCTGCGCGCCTCCGGTTACAACCCGTACGATTACTACCAGAACGATCCGCAGCTGAAGGATGTGATCGACCTGCTGCGCGGCGGCTTTTTCTCCCGCGGCGACACCGGCCTGTTCGCCGGGCTCACCGACGGCCTGCTACACCACGACCCGTACATGCTGTTCGCGGATTTCGCCTCCTACGTGCGCTGCCAGGAGGAGGTATCGAACGCCTACCTGGACCGCGAGCAGTGGACGAAGATGTCGATTCTCAACGCGGCGCGCACCGGCAAGTTCTCATCCGACCGCTCTATCCGCCAGTACTGCGAGGACATCTGGCACGCGAAGCCGGTGTCGGTCAGCCTGCTGGGTCACGACGAGGAACCCACCGGGTTTATCCAGTAGTCCTGATTGATCAGTGGGAAAACGCGTAGGCCGCCAGTAGCAGGGCCAGCACTCCTACCACCCAGCCGTAGGTGGTGCGCTTGAGCCAGGCCGGGCCGCCGCGCACCTCCATGAAATGGGCGATGACCAGCCAGGCCTTTACCGCGGCCATCACCAGTACGCCCACGGTGATGGCCATATCCAGCTGGTACTCCCCGCCGCGAGCGCGGGCCAGCCACCAGGAAAACAGCGTGATCCCGACGAGAAACGACCAGGCGTAGGTCAGCGAATTGCGCAGGTAGACAGTCATAGCTCACCTCATCAGGTAGAACAGCGCGAACAACAGCAGCCACAGCAGGTCCACCATGTGCCAGTAGATTGCCCCGGCCTCGATGAACTTTATATTGGGCGCCGGCGCCCGCCGCAGGTGGCGCAGCATGAAGCCGATGATCACCAGACCCAACAGCACGTGGCACAGGTGCAGCCCCGTCATCACGTAGTAGTACATGAAAAACAGGTTTTCCCCCGGCGTGTGGCCCGCCGCCAGCTTGGGCGCCCACTCCAGCAGCTTGAGGAAGGGGAACAGCCCGCCGATCACCCCGGTGAGCGCGAGCAACCGCACCGCATCCCTGCGCTGCCCGCTGCGAGCCGCTTGCGTGCCCAGCGCCAGGCACCAGGAGCTGGTGAGCAGCACCAGGGTATTGGTGACGCCGATCCCCTGGTTGAGGAAAGCCTGGCTGTGCAGGAACAGTTCCGGTTGCTGCCCGCGGTAGATTACGTAGGCGATGAAGTAGACGCCGAAAATCAGCAGGTCGCCGATAATGAAAAACCACATCCCCGGCTCGCCGGGCAGGTAGCCCGCCGCGCCCTGTTCACTCCCCGTATCGGCCATTACAGCCGCTTCCGTGTTGCTCATGATTCACCCGCCTCCCCCGCGTCGCTCAATGGGCCGCCGCCGCTGCGGGCCGGAAGTTGTCCAGTTCGCTCTCCGGCTGGCTCTTGATGGCCCGGTAGATGCACAGGTAGACGATGAACTGCCAGGGCACGTAGAGCACCATGTTGAACCAGAACGCCAGAAGGCCGTTCCAGGCAAAGGGCCCCGAGTGGCTCACCCAGAGCGTGGACGCGAAGATCTCGGTGACCGACTGCCAGATGGTGTAGTAGCCCAGCCAGCGCGGCAGGGTGTTGTTCTCGTCCAGCAGGATGGACAGGCCGAGGCAGGACCAGTTGAGAAAGAAACAGCCCAGGCAACCGATGAACGACATGTAACCGAAGTCGTACAGCAGTTGCAGCACCTCGGGGCTGTAGCCCGAGCGGAAAGCGCCCAGGCCGAAGCAGAACATGGGAAACAGGCAGCCGACGATGGCGCCTGTCGCCGCGCCCACGATAAACGCATAGCGCAACACCGGGCTGACCGTCATGCGCTTCATCTGGCTGAGGTAGACCGCGTTACCCACGGCGGACAGCCCCACCACCAGGATCAGTATGGTGGTCGCCAGCAGCAGGTTGGGAGACTGCATGAACTCGATCACGCCCGCTTCGGTATTTCCCGGCGCACGCGGCGGCATCATCCAGCTCAGCGGCACGAACACGATCCCGAACAGGTTGTAGAACACCGGCACGCTCCAGAAGCACAGCCACTGGTCCAGCTTTTTATTGCGGTACCAGGGCCCCGCGGAGCGCGCCGCGGACGGTACGTCCAGGGCGATACTCTGGCTCATAGGGTCACCCCCTCGTCATCGACCTGCTGGCGCACCACGCCCAGCAGCACCCAGAACATCACCGCCGCGTAGATCGCATAGGTCGCAAGCCTCAGCCCGAAGGACACGAAGCCGTCCCAGGCCAGGGGCCCGCTCTTGTGCAGGATCGCGAAGGCCGCCGGGGCGAACACCAGGGCTGTCAGCACGTTGAAGTGCGCCACCCAGCGCGGGAATACCGGCTGCGGCCGCGCGTCGAGGTAGATCGCGCCCGCGAGGCAGAGGTTCTGCACCACCAGGATTCCCGCGGGCGTGATAAAGAAGAACCACGCCATGTCGTTGAGCAGGCTGATCAGTTGCGGGTCCCGATCGGGCCGGTACAGCGCCACACCCCAGGCGAAGTCCGCGAGGATGAACGCGGTGATGCCGATCGCGACGCAGATCAGGTAGGCGTAGGCGAACACCGGGCTGGAGTTGATCACCCGCAGCATCTGCACCACGATCACCGCAAACAGGGGCACCAGCAGGCAGCCGATCAAATTGCAGAACACCACCACGCCGCGCATGGCCGCGAGGTTCTCACGGAAGAAGGCCGCCACCTGCTCGGGCGTCATTTCGGGCGACATCGGCGGCGAGAACGCCGGGAACAGCAGGTAGGCGATCAGGAACAGCACGCCGGCTACCGGCGTGGTCCACAGCATGATCAGTTGTCCTCTGGTATTCATGGCACAACTCCTCTTCAGGTGCGTTTCAGGAGCCCGCTTCGCCCGAGCGCGGACCGGGGCGATCGCGCGCATAGCGCGCTCCTACAGTTCAAGTCATCGCGCGCCGACGGTTAAAAGTTATAGCGCAACGATGCGCCGTAGGTGCGCGGCGGACCGTAGGTAGCGTCCACCCAGCCGAGTTGCTCCGGTACGCTCTTGCCGCCGACCAGGTAGTCCTCGTCGGCCAGGTTGTCGACGTACACCGCGAGATCCAGACCCGAGGCCATCAGGTCGAGCCAGTCCAGCCGCAGGTTCCACACCGTGTAGGCGTCGGCCTTTTCGGTGGCCTGCACCTCTGCGAGATCGGCCGCGGACCAGCCGAAGCCGGGCCAGCGCTTCGCCTCGTCGTTGGTGTACATCTTGTCCTGCCAGTACCAGGAGGTCACCAGGGAGACGCTGCCGAACTTCGGGTCCAGGGGTGCTGTCAGGCGCAACTCGCCGGTCACCTGCTGTTCCGGGATGTAGACGAAGGGCGCGCCGGAGTTGTCGTACAGCTCAGCGACGGTGTTGCCGTTCTCGTCGGTGCTCGCGCCGGTTTCCAGGATCCAGTCGTCGTAGCCGGGGTCGACCCAGGCGTAGCCCAGGGACAGGCGAACGTACGCATTTACCGCGTAGGACATTTCGACTTCTGCGCCCTGGATCTGCGCCTTGGCCGCGTTGACCACCGCTGTGCCGTAGGCGCCGTCGACGGTAAAGTCCTGGGTTTTCTGGATATCCTTGTAATCCTGCAGGTAGACGGCGATGTTGGAGCGCAGGCTGCCCAGCCCACCGAGCTGCCAGTCGCCCTTGTAACCCACCTCGTAGGTGATGACCGTCTCCGGGTCGTAGGGCTTGAGCGTGAAGTTGTCGGTGCCGCGCCCGTTGAAGCCGCCTGCGCGGTAGCCGGTGGAGACGCCTCCGTAGACCAGGTGATCGAGGCTCGGCGTCCAGGACACCGATGCCCGCCAGGTGGGCTCGGAGAAGTCTTTCTGTACGGTGCGCGAGCAGGCGTCGTCGGGCAGGCGCTGGTTGTTCCTGTCCTTAACGTCACAGATCAGGGCGACCGCCACCTCGGGATCGAAGCGGAATGCCTTGGTGGTGAGTTCGCGGGAGTCCCAGGTCTGCCGCGCGCCGAAGGTCAGCGCCCAGTTGTCGTTAAACTGGTAGGTGCCCTCACCGAATACCGCGTAGGCCTCGTTGACCACGTCGATATTGGGATTGAGGAACAGGAAGCCGTTTTGGGCGATGTTGTACAGCGGCTGGATCGCGGCAATCGGCGCAGGACCCGCCGGCCAGTCCGGGTTGGCGCCCACCAGCATGGAGATCTGTCGGTCCGAGCCCTTCATGCGCATCCAGTAAGCGCCGACCATCCACTCCAGCTTGCCGTCGAAGGCGGTGCTGAGGAGTTGCAGTTCCTCGCTGTACTGCTCGCTATCCACCTGCTGCGGCGTCGGGTTCGGCGTAATCCACTCGGTCGTCGAGGTGACCGCGCCGAATATCGGCAGCGCAATATCGTCGGCATCCTGGGTGTAGTTCATGTCCAGCTTGCGATAACCGAAGATGTTGCGCAGCGTATGATTGTCGGTGATTTCCCAGTCAGTAGCGTTGGCGGCGAACCAGTTGCGCACGTTTTCCTGCGGGTTCAGGTCGGTTTCCACGTCCTGCCAGCTGCGGTGTTGCTGCCGTGCGACCGCGGCGTCTATATCCTTGCCCGTGGGCAGGCCGGGAATCGGCAGCAGCTCCGCGAATCCGCCATTGAAGACCAGGTTTGCGGTGTAGGGAATGAAGTTCTTTTCCGGGTCCGTGGTCGAACTGACCCAGGCCTGCACGGCGTTGATGCGGGCCGCGGCCCGGTTCTCGTCGTAAGCCAGGGTGGTCAGGTTGCTCAGCGAATCTGTCGGGCTGAATTCAATGCTCAGCCGCACCGCCTGCGAATCCTCGCTGGCCAGGCAGTTCTTGCAGGCCAGCGCGTTGTCGGCCACGTTGCTCTGGTAGCCGTCGCGGTCGATGCTGCGACCGGCCAGGCGGAAGCCCAGGCTGTCGTTAACCGGCAGGTCGACCGCGCCCTCCAGGTGCAGCAGGTCGTAGTTGCCGACACGCGCCTGCAGGTAGCCGCCGAATTCGCTGCCCGGGGTCCTGGGCGTGAACAGGATAGCGCCGCCGGTGCTGTTGCGGCCGAAGAGGGTCCCCTGCGGTCCCTTGAGCACCTGCACGTTGGCCAGGTCGTACATCGCGAGGTTGGTGCCGAAGGTCGGGGTGAGCACCACCTCGGCAAAATACAGCGGTACCGCCGGGTCCAGCGTCAGCAACACTTCCGAGGGACGCTGCCCGCGCAGGGTCACGATGGGCGCGTTGGAGCTGATGCCGTTGTCGGAGATACGCATGGCCGGCACGTGGGTGCCGAGGTCCTCCAGTTGGGTGATGTTCTGCTCGCGCAGGAAGTCCGCGCTGAGCGCCGTTACCGCGATGGGGATATCCTGCAGTGCCTCTTCCCGGCGCCGGGCGGTCACCACGACCTCCTCCAGCATCGCCGGCGAGTTTTGCGCCTGCGCCGGTTGCGGCCACTGGCCCAGCGAGGCCAGCCCGGCCAGCGCCACTGCCTGCCACAGCCGCCCTGGCTGTAATTTGGAATTGCGGGCTTCCCTACCCCGGCCTTCTTCGTTGCGGGGGCGGCCCCCCGGATACGGCTCCTTCACCAAAGTCACCTCCCTATGCTTTTATGTTTATTGGCGGTCAGTCACATCGCTCTGATACACTGTGTATCAGAGCGCCATGAGACACCGGCTCTCACAAAATGTCAACCGACCAGGCCACCACGGGAAGCCGATGACCCACCCTACCGCCGCCGGAACCACCGATACCGCGCCCACCGACGCCCGTGCCCTGCGTTCGCGGGAGGCCCTGCGCGCCGCCCTGCTCCGCCTGCTGGAGCAGCATGCGCTGGAGGACCTGTCGATTCGCCGCATCGCCAGCGAGGCCGGCGTCGGCCATGCCACCTTCTACCGGCACTACAGCGGCAAGGAGGAACTGCTGGACGATATCGCGGCCGCGGAGATCGACCGGCTGGTGGAATTATCCCTGCAGGCGCTGGGCACCACGGATTCGGCGGCGGCGAGCCTGGTGTTCTGCCAGTACGTGCACCAGCACTGGAGCCTGTGGTCTACCCTGCTGACCGGGGGGGCCGCGGCGGCGATGCGCGATGCACTGCTGGAAATCACCCGGGAGATCGCCGCCCACTGGAAACCCGCCACGCACTTCATACCGCAGGACCTGCGCAGGGCCCTGAGCACCAGCATGATCATCGAAGTGCTGATCTGGTGGCTGCGACAGCCGGATCCGATGCCGGTGGAGGAAGTGGCGCAAATCTTCGACCGGGCGGTGATCAACCCCCTGGTGACCGAGGGTTTCGACTGAGCGGGAGTTCAGTCGGAGAGGTAGTACTCCACGGTGGAGACCACCCGCACTTTCTTGATGTGCGGGTTGTTGCGGTCGCGGTCGCTGATGCTGAACTGGCCCTGTGAGGCCTGCTTGATCTTGCCCAGTTTGCTGTGGGAGTCCGCGGCGAATTTCTCCGCCACCGCGCGGGCGTTGTTGGTCGCCTCCTCGATCATCGCCGGTTTCACCTCGTTGAGCCGGGTGAACAGGTACTCCGTCTGCCCCTGGTAGTTGCCACCTGTGAAGGCGATGCCCTGCTTGCCGAGATCCGACAGGCCGCCCATGGCCCTGCGCACCTGGTCGATCGCCTTCGAGTAGACGGTCACCGTCTGCGTGGCCACGTAGCGAAATTCCGCCCGGTCGTTGTTGCCGTATTGCTGGGCGGACTTGTCGGTTATCGCCGGCGCCGCGACGGTGATCTCCCCGGGATCGATGCCGCGCTCGGCCAGGAATGCCTTGATCCGCGTGGCGCTGTCCTCGATGGCGCCGTACAGCTCGCCGAGGTCGTTGCCGGCGGCGGTGAACTGGATCGGCCAGATGACCACGTCGGCGTCGAAGTCCCGCTCGGACAGGCCCTTCACCGTCACGCTTCGCTCGTACTGCTTGAATTCGATGGCGGACTTGCCGAGCAGGTAGCCCAGCGCCGCGAGGCCGAGACAGATGAAGACGCCGAGGATAAACGCACTGTCCTTGCTGTTGGATGACATGTCTGGCTCCTGTTGCCGCTGGCGCCATGACCGCTGGCCGATGGCGTAATACCCTTATTTATAGAACACGGCCAGCCAGAGCGTGGCGGATTCGGGATCGGTCCAGCTCACCCGGTGCCTGCGGTGGGCCCTGATGTCGATGTACTGCCCCGGCGCGAGCGTTACCACCTCCCCGTCCTCGAACTCGATGCGCCCGGCGCCGCGCAGTACCAGCACCCACTCGTTCTCCGCCTGGTCGTACCAGCCGCTGGCCGGCGAGGTGTGCCCGCGGGAGACAATGCGCTCGATGCGCACCGACTCCCCCGCCAGGATGTCCTCGAACAACTCCTCCTGCAGTTGCGCCGGGATTGCCGCGAACAGGTCGCCGGCGCTCATACTTCCGCGTCGTCGCTATTGATGAAGGACATCATCTCGATGTCGTCGCGCTCATACCAGCCGCGGTTCAGCCAGAACTGCTTGCCGTCTTCGTTCCCCGCCAGCACCATGATGTGCGACTTGAGAATCCCCTCCTCCGCCAGCGCGTCCAGGCACAGGGCCAGCAGCCGGGTCGCCACGCCGGATTGCCGCCGGTCCGAGCGCGTGGCCAGGTGCTGGATATAACCGCGCTTGCCGTCGTGGCCGCCCATCACGGTGCCCACCAGCCCCACGCCATCCTCCGCGATAAAGCTCATGCCCGGATTGCGCAGCAGGTATTTCCCGATACCGTCGCGCGAATCGGCACCGCGCAGTTTCACCCCGGCCGAGAGCCGCCAGAGGCGCACGATATCGTCGTAGTCGCCCAACTGCATTTCGCGGTAGACGATGCTCTCCTCGCAGACGGAAGACACCGCTACTCCTCCTTGCTCTTGTGAGCAAGGCTATCCGCGTTCTGCTCCCAGTTCTGCCCGTCGAAATCGATGACGGTCAGCGAGGCCGGCCGGGTATCCAGGCAGCGCACGTTGACGTCGATCCCATCCGGGTTGGAGCGCGGCGTGTAGAAAGGTTTTACGCCGCAGGTACTGCAGAACGTGTGTTTTGCCACGCCGGTGTTGAAAGTGTAGGTGGTGAGGCTCTCCTCGCCGGCAAGCAGGCGGAAGCGGGAGAGCGGCACGATCAGGTGCAGGAAGCCCGCTTTGGCGCAGATCGAGCAGTTGCAATTGTCTGCCTCCAGATGCTCCGGCGCCTCGACTTCAAACCTGACGGCGCCACAATGGCAACTGCCCTGGTAAATCATGCTTCAGTCTCCTCTTCCTGGCGTGCCCGGGCGCAATGCCAGCAGGTTTCGAAATTCCCGGGATTGTACTCGCCGCAATTCGGGCATGCCCACTCGCTACCCGGAGGCTGGTCGCGCTGCGCGCGATACTGTTCGAGAAGCAGTTTTGCCCGTTCAAACTGGGTGTCGTTGCGCACCCAGAGTTCCGCCCATACCGACAGGCCCCAGTGCGGCACCACCGGGCTCCCACCCTGGTGTTCGTTGAGAATCTCTACCGGGACCTTCTCACTCTGCAGGTAGTCAGCCACGAGTTGCAGGTCCAGCAGACTGGAGGATTCACAGAGTTTCCGCATGTTAGCCATGTCGATTCGGTACGAGGCTATATCATCATGCCCCGGCACGCTGGCACAAGCCCGCCGCCAACGTTACCATTCGCATTTTTCGCGGGGCCGCCCCGCCTCACCCCATCGACCGCAGATACACGCCGTGAAACCCGACCGCAAATTCTCTATCGCGCCGATGATGGACTGGAGTGACCACCACTGCCGGTACTTCTGGCGGCTGCTCACGCGCGAGGCCCTGCTCTACACGGAAATGGTCACGACCGGGGCATTGATCCACGGCGATCGCGAGCGCTTCCTGCACTATAACGAGGAGGAGCACCCGGTGGCCCTGCAACTCGGCGGCTCCAACCCGGCCGAACTCGCACAGTGCGCCCGCTGGGCGCAGCAGTGGCGCTACGACGAGGTCAACCTGAACTGCGGCTGTCCCTCGGACCGGGTGCAGTCGGGCATGTTCGGCGCCTGCCTGATGGCGCGCCCGGAGCTGGTGGCCGACTGCGTGCGGGCCATGCGCGAGGCCTGCGATATTCCGGTCACGGTGAAGCACCGGATCGGCATCGACGAGATGGAGTCCTTCGAGGAGATGACCCACTTCGTCGGCAGCGTCGCCGAGGCCGGCTGCGAGGTGTTTATCGTGCACGCCCGCAAGGCCTGGCTGCAGGGCCTGTCGCCCAAGGAGAACCGCGAGATACCGCCGCTGAAACACGACTGGGTCTACCGCCTGAAAGCCGAATTCCCGCAGCTGGAAATCATCATCAACGGCGGCATCCAGAGCCTGGACGAGTGCGAGACGCACCTGCGGCACGTGGATGGCGTGATGATTGGCCGCGAAGCCTACCAGAACCCCTGGATGCTGGCGGAAGTAGATTCCCGGCTGTTCGGCGGTGAGCAGCTCGCGCACTCGCGCGACGAGGTCATCGAGCGGCTGCTCCCCTATGTGGAGGCCCAACTCGCCGCCGGCTCCCAGCTCAACCACATCACCCGCCACATCCTGGGCCTGTACCAGGGTGTTCCCGGCGCTCGCAAGTTTCGCCGCCACCTGAGCGAGAACGCCTACCGTAAATCCGCTGGCAGCGAGGTGCTGGTGGCGGCTTACCAGCGTACACTCGGCGCGGCCTGACCCCTGCCTTCCCACGGCAAGAACAGCTTGGAATAATTCGATATATTGAAACTATTGGCAGGACATTTATAATCAACAATGTCGTTCGATACTTCATCAAAACCCCGCCTCCTGATAAAGTAGGCGCCTCAAAACACGGGGGCAGCAACACCGGCAGGTGCCGCTCGATGCAGCCTCTAGGCAGGACTCCCCCCATTGGCCATCTCCGCTTCGCCACAAGCCGAAGCCCGATAATAAGGAACCAGCATGGACGACAAGTCCCAGGATTTCGAAGCACACGATTTCTTCCGCAGCGACCGGTTCATCCAGGATCCCTACGAGTATTTCAACTACCTGCGGGATAAATCCCCGGTGGTGCGTGAGCCGCACCAGGGTGTCTTCATGGTCACCGGCTACGACGAGGCGCTGGAGATCTACAACGACCCGGACCGGTTCTCCTCCTGCATGTCGACCACCGGACCCTTCGCGGGCAATCCGATTCCCTTCGAGGGCCACGAGAACGAAGACGTTTCCGGGCTGATCGAAGAGTACCGCGACAAGACGCCCTTCAGCGACCAGCTGCCGACCATGGACCCGCCGGAACACACCAGGCACCGCGCGCTGCTGATGGCACTGATTACCCCCAAGCGGCTGAAGGAAAACGAAGACTTCATGTGGAAGCTGGCCGACCAGCAGATCGATACCTTCATCGAGCGCGGCAAGTGCGAGATCATGGACGACTTCGCCCAGCCCTTCGCCGTGCTGGTGGTCGCCGACCTGCTGGGCGTGCCCGCCGAAGACCGTATCAAGTTCCGCCAGCAGCTACTCAAGAACGAGCAGGCCGGCGGCACCGCGGGCAGCTCCGATGGTTCGGTCCAGCATTCGCCGCTGGAATGGCTGTACGAGACCTTCTCTGCCTACATCGAAGACCGCCGCGCCAACCCCTCCAACGACGTCCTCACCGGCCTCGCGCGGGCAACCTTCCCCGACAAATCGACGCCGGAACCGCTGGATGTCGCCAAGATTGCCGCCAACCTGTTCGCGGCCGGCCAGGAAACCACGGTGCGGCTGATCAGCTACGCCTTCCAGATGCTCGGCGAGCGGCCCGACCTGCAGAAACAACTGCGCGAGAACCGCGACCTCATCCCGAACTACGTCGAGGAATGCCTGCGCATGGAGGGCCCGGTCAAGGGCGATTTCCGCCTGGCGAAAAAACCGACCCAGGTCGCCGGTGTCGACATCCCCGCCGGCAGCTTCCTGTACATCGCCAACAGCGCCGCCAACCGGGATTCGCGCCGCTTCCCGAACCCCGACGAATTCCAGATGGACCGGGACAACTCGCGCCTGAACGTCTCCTTCGGCCGCGGCCGCCACGCCTGCCCCGGCGCGCCCCTGGCGCGGGCGGAGACCGTGGTCGCCCTCAACCGCATCTTCGATCGCACCAGCGATATCCGTATCGACGAGTCGGTCCACGGCCCCAAAGGCGCACGCAACTACGGCTACCTGCCCACCTTCATCCTGCGCGGGCTGACCCACCTCAACCTCGAGTTCGACCCGGTCGAGGGGGGTGCGCAATGAAGGTACACATCGACCCCGACGTCTGCGCCGGTTTCGGCGTGTGCGTCGGGCTTAGCTCCGAACTGTTCGACCTGCACGATGACGGTTATGGCATCGTGCTGGTCAGCGAGGTGCCGCCTGAGTTGGAAGAGATCGCACGTGCTGCGGTCAGCCAGTGTCCGGCGAATGCGATTTCAATCAGCGAAGACTCCGACTGACTACCAGCCGCGGGTTTTTTTGAGCCGCACGGGTCCGCCCCGGGGCATAGCATACCCACTGCTACAGGAACTTCACTCCTGGAATCTCTGGCGGCGGCGCCTGGTAGGCCGGCGCCATGAAAATACTCTGTGAGATGTTGACCAGTTGCAGGTTCGCAGCGGTCTTGAGATTGCAGGCGATATTGTTGCAGGGCGTCTCCCGCCAGCCATTGACGCGGACCAGGTCAGTACTGCCGCCGGCCGGGTAACAGGAAGCCACGATCCAGGCATCGTGAACCGAGTTGATGTCCAGGCTGGCGCTGGTACTCGCGAACAGGAAGACATTGTCGACGTGCTGGGCCCGCAATCCGCAGGGCTGCCGCCCGCGCCTGGGCGCACCGTGCAACCAGAGCGCGATGCTCCAGTTCCCCGCCCCTCCCGTGTGGCTGATCTTCACGTTCCGGATCGAGCTGTAATCGGGGGAGCGGCCATCCGCCTGTGCCTCCAGCAGCAGGCCGACACCCTGCTGCGACGTCTCGGAGGTGAGGATTGAGAGGTTTTCAATTCTGCTTCCGGGGCCGTCAACCAGTTTGATAAACGCCTCGAATTCGGACGCCGGTCGATAGTCTCTCACCAGCGCGGCAGCGCACATGCTGTCGCCGAGCAGTACCACGCGCCGGGAGATGTCTTCCGGCTTGCGCTTGAAATAATAGTTTCCCGGCGGGAAATAAATGACCGGATTGTCGCGATCCAGCAACGACTCGAAAGCGGAAGCGTTCCCGTCAAAGCTACGCTCATCGGGTCGCATGCCGTGATCGAGGACGTTCAGCACCGGCCCCACCCCTGTATCCATTCCCGCCCCGGACAGCTGTTCACGCTAGCTCGCGATGACGGAGAGCGTGGTAAATGCAAGGTAGCCGACAGTAAACACGGGCCAGAATACCGCATAAAACCGGTGGAAGCCGCTGTTCGACCAGAAGATTGCGAGCCCGGCAAGGGCTAGTTGCAGGACGACCAGTGCTATGTAGACCTGCGGCAGCGCCCTTACTCCCTCTTCCGCTTTCAGCACCGTCTCGGGGATATCGAGGCACCAGGCAAAAAAGAACACGCCGAAGAACCAGGCTCGCGTTTCTTCGAAATGCACGCGGAAATCGAAGTCCCTCGGCATATCCCAGGGAAACAACAGCGACGCGGCCAGGAACAGCGTTATGGCATATGACAACAACAGCAGGAACTCGAAAAACGACCAGCTGGACTGTTTGCTCCACCAGAACATTCCCCACCAGATGATCACGATGTAGATGAGGATATTGATCGCCCAGAGTGTGTGGACCCAGCTCAAGCCAAGCGTGCGCCGGTAGTGAATGGTCTTGCTGAGGCCGGCGAGAATGTGGGTGACGCCCAGGCCCATTATGACGGACAGGAACACACTGAGGTATTCGAACAGAGTCATCAGCCCTTCCTCGGGCGCGCGGATTGCCCGTTTTCAGCGCACCGGTTTCTTGTAATTATTCAGTGGCCATATTGGCAACACCAGCGTGCCAATTTCAAGTGCTGATAGCGTAAATGGAAATGTGAAAGGCGCCTGCTGCCAGCGCGCCTTTCGGGATCAGGGAGATCGGAGGTACGAGCCCGCTCAGGGCTTCTTGCGGTTGGAGTGCGCCAAACGCCACTCCGGCGGGTAAAGCATGTCCACATCCTTCACGACGTTGTTCAGGCCGCGCTCCTTGAACACCTCGTCGCCGAGCACTACGTCGTTCATGCCCTTGTCCTCGCGCACCGCGGGCAGCATGCCCTCTACCCAGGCACTGACCAGGCTGCCCATGTACTCGCCCTTGTGCTGCTTGAACACCTCGAAGAAGGTCTTCTGCACCTGCACGGTGTCGACCGGGCGGGAGGTGGCACAGGCGCGGGCGTACTTCATGGTTTCCTCTTCCAGCTTGTCGCGGGGCACCACGCTGTTGACGAAGCCGATCTCGTACATCTCCTTCGCGGTGAAGGGACGGCCGGTGAACATCATCTCCATGAACTTGCGCACGCCCATCATCTCGGCCCATTGCCACAGGCGCGGCGCCCAGCCCACGTAGCGGAAGGACGGGTGGCCGAACAGGGTGTCCTCGGAGGAGACGATCAGGTCCACGTCCGCGGCCTGGTAGAAGTGCCAGCCGTAGCAATAGCCCTTGGTTTCCAGGATGCTGATCTTCTTGAATTCCTGCAGCGAGCGGTTGCCGGCGGGGGCCTTGGCGTACTCGTCGACGAGGCTGTGGATGAAGCGGAAGGAGCCCTTGGGCGGGTACTTCACGTCCGGGTCGTCGATACCGAACTCGGGCAGCAGGGAGACGTCGCCGGTGCTCTCGGACAGCATGTCTGCCTGCTCCGGCAGGTCGCCGCCCGCGCCCACGTTGGGGCCTTCCCCGCGAATGACCAGAACCTTCACGTCGTCGTCGACGTTGGCCTTGTGGATGAACTCGCCGTAGAGCTGGCGCATGCCGATGTTCATGGCGTTCTGCTTGTCCGGGCGGTTGAAGGTGATGGTGGCGATCTTGGTCGCCTTGTCCTTCGAGTAGGTGATCCAGCCGTTATCCAGCGCTTCTTTTTTCAGGGTGACGTGATCTCTCAGTTCTACTGCCATGTCTCGAGCTCCCATTGCTTATTGCGAGAATACTGATTGCGGCGCCGGCGGCGGGTATGCCGCGCGGCGGCCGGGGACCTTGCGGGTACGCGGTGCCGGGCGACAGTATGACTCAAGCCCCGCCGCAGTTCTTGACATTAGGTGTGGTGGATTGGGTTTTTGACGCAAAAAAGGGACGCCCGGGCTACCTTCACAGGCAATTTTTGCCTGCATGGTCAGGCAAGCCGCCGACCTGGACGCATATTGGACAAGCGCCGCCATTCTCGCCATGATGTCGGCCCGCGATCTACAGACGCTATCCACAAACGCCAGGGGCCGGCGACTGCGCGGGCGCCAATGCAACAGCACGGACACAGGGAATGACCAGCAAACTCGAACAACTGAAGACCATGACAGACGTGGTGGCCGACACCGGCGATATCGAGGCGATCCGCCGCTTCGCGCCGCAGGACGCCACCACCAATCCGTCGCTGCTGCTGAAGGCGGCCGCCCTGCCCCACTACGCCTCCCTGCTGGAGCAGGCCCGCGCCTGGGCCGTGCAGCGCGGCGGCAGTAGCAGTGAACAACTGGCCAATTGCTGCGACCGCTTCGCGGTCGACGTGGGCCGCGAGGTCCTCGGCATCGTCCCGGGGCGTATCTCCACCGAGGTCGATGCACGCCTGTCCTTCGACCGCGAGGCCAGCATGGAGCGCGCCCGCAAGCTGATCGGGATGTACGAGGAAGCCGGTATTGGCCGCGAGCGCATCCTGATCAAGGTCGCCGCCACCTGGGAAGGCATTCGCGCCGCCGAGCAACTGGAACGCGAGGGCATCAACTGCAACCTCACCCTGCTGTTCGGTTTCGCCCAGGCCGCCGCCTGCGCCGATGCCGGCGTATTCCTGATCTCGCCCTTCGTCGGGCGCATCCTGGACTGGTACAAGGCGAATACCGAGTTGCAGGTGAACCAGCCCGGGGACGACCCCGGCGTGCAGTCGGTCACGCGCATCTACAACTACTACAAGCAGCACGGTTACCAGACCGTGGTCATGGGCGCGAGCTTCCGCAACGCGGGGGAAATCGAGGCGCTGGCCGGTTGCGACCGGCTGACCATCAGCCCTGCCCTGCTGGAGGAACTGGCCGCGGATACCGAGGGGCTGCCGCGCAGGCTGTCGCCGCAACAGGCCAGTTCAGAGGTGGAAAAACACAGCCCCGCGGAGACCGGGTTCCGCTACGACCTCAACGCCGACGCCATGGCCACCGAGAAACTGGCCGAGGGCATCCGCAATTTTGTCGCGGACCAGGTGAAACTGGAACAGTTGATCAGCAGCCGCTGAATGCGGCGGTCGGCGCTCAGTTCTTTTCCAGGGCCGTCATCAGGTCCTTGAAACGGGCGCGGTTGATATCGGATAAATCCATCAGGACGCGGTGCGCCTCGATCACTTTCTCGCGCACCGCTTCCTCCGAGCCCTTCACCCGTGGAATCTCGCGAATATCCACCGGCGTATCGCAGCACTCCTCGTGCAGTTCGAACAGGCGCTGGAAGCCCATGCTCTTGAGCAGGCGGTTGATGCCGGGATCGTGGGAGTAGATGGCCGGCTGGAAGCCGAAGCGGTCGCGGGCGGTGACGGCGAGCTTGGCGAGCAGGCCCAGGGTGGTGGAATCGAGGCCTTCGGCGTTGTCCAGGTCCACCCATACGCTGGCGAACTCCGGATCGTCGAACATGGCCTGGAAGTAGTCGTCGATCGTTGTACACAGGGTCAGCCTGACATCGCCCTCGAGGCGAATCACATAGGCGCCGTTGTGACTGGCGGCTAGAAAGCGGCCATCTTGCATCTCATCCTCGCTTGCTGACGAACAGAGCGGCAATGTCATCTGGAGCAGTCTCCACCTGGTCCAACCCCAGCCGGGTGACCAGTTCTTCCGGTGCGCTCGCGGAATGTTCGAACACATCCAGGAAGTACCGCTCCTTTTCAATCAGGTTCTTGGGCGGAAGGATTTCCAGGATACCGTCGGAAAACAGCGCGAGCATGAAGCTCTCCGGCAGCTCAATCATGTGTTCCTCATAGCTCGGATCTTCCATGATCCCCACGGCGGAGCCTTCGCCGCGCAAATAGCGCGCACCGGAGCTGCTGACCAGTACCGGCTGGGGCAGGTGCCCGGCAATACTATAGCGCAGCGTGTTCCGGCGCGTGTCGAGCACGCCCACGACCATGGTCGCGAATTTGCCCACATGTAATTCCATCAATTCCCGGTTGGCGCGCTTCAACATGGCTACCGGCCCGAGAATCGTGTCGTCGTCCCTGCGCAAGAAGTCCGACCGCTTGCGCGCGAACAGGTTCTTCAGCAACACGGTGGCGAATGCAGACGAACTGCCGTGCCCGGAGACGTCCGCCATGAAAAACGTGACGCAATCGTCCCCCACCGTGAAGTAATCGGTGAAATCCCCGCTCAGGTACAGCGACGGGATCACCGTGTGGCTGAACACGTAATCGCCCAGCACCAGCGGCGTGGCCGGCAGCATGCGCATCTGCACCTGCCGCCCGGCCTGCTGGTCCTGTTCCAGCATCTTGATCGTGCCGCGCAACTCGATGTTGGCCGCTTCCAGGCTGTTCTGCGAACGCTCCAGTTCGCTCAGCACCTTGCGCTGCCGAATACAGCGCTCCAGCGAGCGGCGCAGCGCGGCGGAATCGTCGATGGGGTGCACGAAAAAATCGCTGGCGCCGAAGCGCAGCGCTTTCATCATGCGCTCCGCCTCACCGCGGTCACTGAACAGGATTACCGGGATCTTGGAGTCCGCCTCCTTCAGGGTGCGGCGCGCCTCGTCCCAGTCCAGGCCCTTCATGTCCATGTCGCAGAGCAACACGTCGATGTCGCCACTGGACCGCATCGTACGCTCCGCACTGGCGATATCGGTGCTGACTTCGGCGTTGAACCCGACTCCTTCGATCAGTCCCGCCAACGTCTTCGCCCTGGCGGCGTCGTGATCAACAACCAGAACGTTTCCGGCAGGTTTCATGTGGCTCGCAACTCGGCCCGGTTGGCCCCGACAGTACGCCCATCAAGGGCCTCAGGCAACGCCGGGGTGGGAAGTTTGGGCAGGATTTCACAGTTTCCGGACAGCATCGGGGACCTTGCCTAGAAGTCCTCCCAGTTGTCGTCATCCTTGCCGAAATTGGAGAAGTCGTCCTGTACCTTGCCGTCATGGACAAAGGTATTACGGCTTTGCAGGTAGGCGTCGCGCAGGAAGATGTAGCGGTCGCCGGTGATCAGTTGGTCAGTTGTGAGCAGGCGCGCGCGGCCGTCGACCAGTTCCAGTGCGAATAGCCCGTTGCGTACCACGTTGTCGTTGGCGTAGGTCGGGACCGATGTGTAGAGGTCGAAAAGGGTACCTGTACCACTGCGAATCGTACGCGGCCCGAAGATGGGGATCATCAGGAACGGACCTGAATCGAAACCCCAGATAGCCAGGGTGTGGCCAAAGTCCGTGCGGTAGGGACTGATACCCATCGGTGTCGCGAGGTCGAACAGGCCGCCGAGACCCAGCGTGCTGTTGATGAGGAAGCGCCCGGAACACTGGGCCGCCCGCAGGAAACGGCCCTGCAACACCCCGTTGATAGCCGCGTTGAAATCGTACATGTTGGCGAACATGTTGCCGACGCCGCGCTTGGCGACGGCCGGCATGACCCAGTCGTAGCCCTGGGCCACCGGACGCAGCAAATATTTGTCCAGGGAATCGTTCAGGGCAAACATCTCGCGGTTGAACGATTCGAAGGGATCGGGATTGCTCTGCTCCTCCGCGGCAAAAGCCGGTGCCACTGGCAAGGCCAGCAGCAGCAGTAAAAGGAGGCGTGACAGCGTCATTCGATTTAGTGCCCCGGTAAAAAGGAGCGCAAATGTTACGCCCCGGTACAGGCTCCGGCAAGTGCCGGCTCGGCGCTGGCTGGCAGTACCACACCCAGCTCCAGCAGCTGATGCAACTGTGCCACGCCGGGGTCGAGCAGTTCGACTGGCGACATGCCGATCTCATCCGCCAGGATCGCCAGTAACTCCGACACCGGCCTAGCGGGCCCGTCGCGCAGCAGTTCCAGCAGGCGCGCGGTGGTCGCGGTCAGCTCCATGAATTTTACAGCATCCTCGCGGTTTCGGTAGACAGCCAGCCAGGTTGCGGCCGGCTCCGGCCTGTAATCCGGGCCAATCCGGTGCACCGGATACTGGTAACCCAGTACCCAGGCCAGCGGCGAGAGCTGCAGGACGCTGGCGGCGATATCCTCCGGCACGGCGGCCGCCGCCGGCAACTCCTCCTGCGCGACGTCCAGCGCGAGTTCCACCCACTCGTAGTGGGCCAGCTCCAGCAGGAAGGCCGGGTCGCAGTCGCGGGCGCCGTGCTCGTGCATCAGGTAATCGAGGAATTCCTGGCCCAGTTCGGGAAAGTACGGGGTGTGGCAGCGGTGAGTCTCGATAAAGGCGCGCACCAGGTCGGCCCACTGCTCCGGCGTGTAGAGGCTGTGCAGCACCGGGAAGCCGCTGGCGAGGATGTTGCGGATATTGTTGAACACCAGCTCGCGGTAGATCTGCAGGCGCCGCTCCTCGATGCCCTCGGGGGCGGGATTGTGCTCGGGATTGCGCAGGTGGGCGGCCAGTTGCAGTTGGGAATTGCGGAGCGTGGTCATGTGGCGGTTCCCGCGGCGAGATCGTGATCGCGCGCATAGCGCGCTCCTACAGCGGCCTGTTGCAGTTCGCGGATGCGTTGCGCTTCGAGCAGTAATTCCTGCAGCGGTGGGATATTGAAATCCCGCTCCAGCAGTGTGGGCAATACGCCGGTACGCCGGTATGCCTCCGCCAGCAGCGACCAGACCGGCTCGATGACGTCGGCGCCGTGGGTGTCCACCTTGAGGTCCTCGGCTTCGTCGAAGTGGCCTGCGATATGGACATAGCGGGCGCTGCCCAGCGGCAGCGCATCGAGAAACGCCACCGGGTCGTAGCCGTGGTTGATGCTGTTGACGTAGATATTGTTCACATCCAGCAGCAGCTCGCAGCCGCTTTCGGCCACCACCGCCGCGATGAACTCGGCTTCGCTCAGCTCGCGATGCGGCTGGGCGTAGTACGATGCGTTTTCCAGCACCAGCGGCTGGCCGAGTATGTCCTGCACCTGCCGGATACGGCCGGCGACGTAGCGCACCGCCTCACCGGTAAAGGGAATGGGCAGGAGGTCGTAGAGATGGCCCTGCGCGGCGCACCAGGTCAGGTGTTCACTGTAGATCGGCACGTCCAGCTCGCGCATCAGGTCGCGCACCGCGTGCACGAGGTCCGCATCCAGCGGGTCCGGGCCGCCGATATCCAGCGAAAGACCATGAAAAACCAGGGGGTATCGCTCGGCGACCGCGCGGAACTGCCGCCCCAGGCGACCACCGATGCCGATCCAGTTTTCCGGGGCCACCTCGAGGAAATCCACGACCGGCTCGGCGGCGGTCGACAGCGGGCCCATCAGGGCCCGCCGCAAGCCGAGTCCGGTGCCCTGCACCGTCGCGGTGTACTCAGACACGATCAGGAAGCGCCCTGGCTACCTACTTGTCTGCGCCACACTTGGCGTCGCCGCACTTGCCGTCGGCCTTCTTGGCTGCCTCGGCAGCCTTGGACTCGCCGCAGGAGCCGTCAGCTTTCTTCTCACCGCAGTTGCCCTCGGCCTTTTTCTCGCCACAGGAGCCTTCGGCTTTCTTTTCACCGCAAGAGCCTTCGGCTTTCTTTTCACCGCAAGAGCCATCAGCTTTCTTTTCACCACAAGAGCCATCGGCTTTCTTTTCGCCACAGGTGCCCTCGGCCGGCTTGTCGTAGTTGGCGAGATCGTAACCGCTGCTCAGTTGCTGCGCGCCGAATGGATTGGTGGACGCGCTTGCCAGAGGCGCGATGGAACTGGCCAGGAATGCCGTACCCAGTGCGATTGCGAGAGGTTTCTTGGAGTGTGCCATGATAAATACCCTGTGTCGGTTGTAAGACGGTTGATGCCACTTCACGCGGTTACCGGGAAATCCGCGGAGCGCCGCATGGAGGGTAGTATGGACCAAGCGGGCGCCGCATGTTTCACGGAAGTATCCCGGCCCCCGGGCTGAAATGGTAATTTTCCACACTCCCGCGATCAAGCGGCGGGGGCTCAACGCGGGTGTGCCGCGAGCCAGTCCTGCACCTCGCGCCACTGCTCCTCCAGCCGCTTGCGCGATACCGCAACCCGGGTGCCGAGGTTTTGCGCGAACAGCGAAACCCGCAACTCCTCGAGCATCCAGCGGTAGCGGCAGGCCGCGTCGCACTCGGCGGTGAGACCTTCCCTGTGCGCGCTGGCCTCGTCGAGCGGCTGCTGCAACTGCGCCAGCAGGGCGAAGTTTGCCTGGTCCTTCGGGTACTGCCCTGAAAGGCGCTCCACCCGGTTGAGCAGCGCCTTCAGGTAGCGCGGGTACTGGGCGAGCCATTCCGCCGGCGCGTCGCGCAGGGCGTGGGGCTGCCACAAGCGGGCGATTTGCGCCTCGATATCCGCGACGCTGTCCCGCCACTGACCGGCGGGAAAGCCCGCCATCTTGCGCCGCGCCTGCGCCAGCGCATCCAGCGCAGCCAGCACGGCGGACTCCAGCTCGCTGGCGCGCTCCACGACCGCACTCCTGCCCCGCTGCACCACGGCCTCGAACTCAGCCTGGGTACGCGGCAGTTCGCCTTCCAGCCCGTGGGCGGCGATATAGGCCGCGTCGACCAGGTCTTCCACCAGCGCCTCGCGCTGCAGTCCGGAGCCGGCAACCGCGAGGTTTGCCGTGTTGCCGGCCAGCAGTTGCTTGCGCAGGTATTTCACCGTCTGTGCGCTACACAGGCGCAGCAGTCGCAGCACGCCGTTGCGGTGACTGCGCGCGGCGCTGCCCGCGTAATCCAGCAGCTCGATCGCCACGGTATCGCCGTGGTCCACCAGCGCGGGAAAAGCGAGAATCTCCACCCCGGCCTGGCTGAAACGCCACTCCCGTGGCAGGTCGCCGAAATCCCAGCGGGTGAGCTTGTCACGCGCCGGCGACGCCTGCTGGTTCGCACTTACGCTCTGGCGGGTGTCGCTGCGGTACCGCTCCACCAGCGCCGCGAGGTCCCTGCCCTGCTCCATCAGGCGCCCGTCGGCGTCGACCACGCGGATGTTCATGCGGTAGAAATCATCGAGCTTGCCCGGATCGAAATCCTGCGGCTGCAGCCTGATACCGCCCTGGCGCCCCAGGGTGCGTGCCAGCGCCGCCAGCAGGTCGCTGTCGTCCGGCTCGAGTTCCTGCAGCGCGCGATCGACGTGATCCGGTACCGGCACCAGCTGCTTGCGTTTTTCCTTGGGCAGCGCCTTGACCAGCGCGATGCACTTGTCGCGCAGCAGGCCCGGCACCAGCCAGTCGAAACGATAGCGCGGCACCCTGTTGAGCAGCGCCACCGGCACCGTCACCGAGACGCCATCGCCCTCCTTCCCCGGCTCGAAGCGATAACTGAGCTGCAATTGCAGGTCACCGTGCCGGAGGCAGTCCGGGAACTGGTCGCCCAGCGCGCCGGGGTCGCGGGCCACCAGTTGCTCCCGCGCCAGGCGCAGGCCGGCCTCGGCGTCGGGCGAACGCCGCAACCAGGCCTGCAACTGCGGCGCGCCGTAACAATCCGCCGGCAGGCGCTGGTCGTAGAACCCGAAGATCGCCTCCTCCTCGACCAGGATGTCGCGGCGGCGCGCCCTGGATTCCAGTTCCTCCACCTCGCGCACCAGCCGCAGGTTGTGCTTGAGGAAGCCCGGCGGGCGCTGGTACCTGCCGGCGATCAGGCCCTCGCGTATGAACAGCTCGCGCGACACCGCCGGGTCGATGGGGCCGTAGGGCACCGAGCGCTTGTCCGCGACAGTGAGGCCGTACAGGGACAGGCGCTCGTAGGCCATCACTCGCCCGCTGCGCGGCTGCCAGCGCGGCTGGTAGTAGTGGCGCTTGAGCAGTTCGGGGTTCGCCTGCTCTGCCCACTCGGGCTCGATGGCGCCGACCGTGCGCGCAAACACCCGCGAGGTTTCGACTATCTCGGCGGCGACCACCCACTTGGGCCGCTTGCGCGACTGCGAGGAACCGGGAAAGAGCTGCAGTTTGCGATTGCGCGCACCCAGGTAGTCGCGGTCCTCCTGGTGCTGGGCGATATTGCCCAGCAATCCCGACAGCAGGGCGCGGTGTACGCCGGCGTAGTTTTCCTCTTCCGGCAGGCGCGCGGGCGCCCGCAGGCCCTGCTGGCGGCAGGCGATGGACAGCTGCATGTGCACGTCCCGCCACTCGCGCATGCGCAGCCAGGACAGGAACTCCTTCTTGCAGAGTTTGCGCAGCTGGTTGCCGGAGAGCGCCTGCCGCTGTTCCTCGTAGTAGCGCCACAGGTTCAGCCAGGCCATGAAATCGGATTTTTCGTGCTTGAAGCGCGCGTGGGCCTGGTCCGACTGCTGCTGTTTGTCCGCGGGCCGCTCGCGGGGATCCTGCACCGCCAGCGCGCTGGCGATCACCATGATTTCCGCCAGGCAGCCCTCGCCCTGTGCTGCAAGCACCATGCGCCCGAGGCGCGGATCCACCGGCAGGCGCGCCAGCTTGCGGCCGACGTCGGTGAGCTTGCCACGGGCGTCCACCGCGCCCAGTTCCTCCAGCAGCTTGTAACCGTCGCGCACCAGGCGGCTGTCCGGCGGGTTGATGAAGGGAAAGTCCTTCACCTTGCCCAGGCCAAGGGTGAGCATCTGCAGGATGACCGCCGCGAGGTTGGTGCGCAGGATCTCCGGGTCGGTAAACTCCGGGCGGCGATTGAAATCCTCTTCGCTATAGAGCCGCAGGCAGACGCCGGGGCCTACCCGGCCGCAGCGCCCCTGGCGCTGGTTCGCACTGGCCTGTGAGATGGCTTCGATCGGCAACCGCTGAACCTTGGTGCGGTAGCTGTAGCGGCTGATGCGCGCCTCGCCCGGGTCGATCACGTAGCGGATGCCCGGCACCGTCAGCGAGGTCTCGGCGACGTTGGTAGCCAGCACCACGCGCAGCCCGCGCCCGCCGCCGCCCTCGAACACCCGGTTCTGCTCCGCTGCGGACAGGCGGGCGTATAGCGGCAGGATGTCGAGTTCGGTATCGGCGCGCAGCAGCTTCGCGGTTTCGCGAATCTCTCGCTCGCCCGGCAGGAACACCAGCACATCGCCGCGCGGGCCGTAAATGCCGCGGTCGATTTCCTGCACAAGTTCGCTGATGCGTTCGCCGGTGTCGCTGTCTTCGCTTTCGGGGGCGCCGAGATACAGCGTCTCCACCGGGTAGCTGCGCCCGGACACCTCGATCACCGGCGCGCCTTCGAAGTGCTTCGAGAAGCTCTCCACGTCGATGGTCGCGGAGGTGATGATGACCTTCAGGTCCGGACGGCGCGGCAGCAGGCGCTTGAGGTATCCCAGCAGGAAGTCGATGTTGAGGCTGCGTTCGTGGGCCTCGTCGATGATGATGGTGTCGTAGCGCTTCAGGTCGCGATCGCGCTGCATCTCCGCCAGCAGGATACCGTCGGTCATCAGCTTGACCGCCGTGTCCGCGGAAACCTGGTCGGTAAAGCGCACCTGGTACCCCACCAGGCTGCCGAGTTCCACCCCGAGTTCGTCGGCGATACGCTTTGCCACCGTGCGCGCCGCGAGCCGGCGCGGCTGCGTATGGCCGATGATGCCCTCGCGCCCGCGCCCCAGCTCCAGGCAGATCTTCGGCAGCTGGGTAGTCTTGCCCGAGCCGGTTTCACCGGCCACGACGACGACCTGGTGCTCTGCTATCGCCCGCGCGATGTCCTCGCGGCTCTGGGCGACGGGGAGTTCTTCGGGGTAGCGGATGGTGAGTGCTGGGATCTCGGGCATTGACAGAAATAATCGGGAAAAAGCGGCGCGGACAATGCGCGATTATCGCACAGGACGCAAGCCGGGCGCGTTACTCGCGTCCCCACCCCAGCACATTGCGCATGATGGACCAGCGTGGCTCGGTGGACCTGGAGCCCTCCCCCAGCACCCAGTACTGGTACTGCTGGCGCACCAGCCCGGCATCCTCCGCGTACAGCACCCACTCGTTGACGATATCCGCCAGCGGACCCGCATTCAGCGGCATGCCGAAACCGGTGGGGATACGCACCGGGTCGGGCTGGGGCACCACCACCGTGTATTGCGGGTAGAGCAGCGTCCAGGCCGAGGCGTGCTCGGCGGGCATCAGGAAAGCGTCGATCTCGGGGTGTTCGCCGCGGAAAAAGGGCACCCAGAATTCGACGGTGACGAACTTCGCGTCGCTGCCCTTGAAGTAGTAGTCCATGCTGCGCGCGATCTGCGTGGAATCCAGCGGCACGCCGATGGTGAGGCCGCGGCTGGCACGCAGGGCTTGCACGCTCTGGAAGTCATGGCGGCGCTGGTCGCGCACCGCGAGGCCCATGGTCGCCGTGAAGTAGGGTCGTGAAAGGCGCAGGGACGAGAACCAGTAAGGCCGGAACCAGACACCGGGCATCACGTCGATAGTGCCCCTGGCCAGCATGTCGTCCAGGCCATTCCATTCGATGGGGACGAACTCCGCCCGCACCTTGAGGGATTCCGCGAGGTTCTCCGACAGCTCCACATCGAAGCCCACCAACTCGTCGTCGCTGTTGAAGAAGGACATCGGCAGGTTGTCCGGCGCATAACCGATGCGCAGCGTGCCGCGCCGGCGTATCCGCTCCAGCGGCTCCAGGCCCGCCAGCGCCGGGTCGCTGGGCGGCACGCTGCGGTGGACGATGGTCCCGGGCTCGAGGCTGGACCGGTGCATGCCCTGGATCGCCTGGTCCATGCTGTAGCTGGTGTCGACGGATACGACGAGCAACGAGCGCAGCGCCACCACCGTCAAGGCGGTGCCACCGAGGATAGCCACCGCGGCAATCGCAACCCTGCGCAACTCGAAGCGGGCGAAGCCACTCATCACGGCACTGCCCAGCAGGGCGAACACCACGAGGTTCATGGCGGTGGTCAGCGAATCGAATTTGCCGGTCAGTGTGGCGGTGGGCAGGTAGAGCTCGAACAGGTCGCTGGGCAGGCCGAACTTGTCCAGCAGGAACGGCAGGGCCAGCTGCGCCTTGGCGAAATAGCTGGGGATGCCGATACCCAGCAGCTTCAGGTAATCCTGCCCCGCCAGCACCTGCCCGCTGAGCCAGGCCGCGCAGGGCACGAACAGCAGCGTCAGCAGTTTGCCGGCATTGGGGAAGTTGAACATCACAGGGATCAGCACCTCCACCGTGGAATCGCTGCGCTCGTTCAATAACCGGTGACGCTCCAGCAGCTGCTTGCTGCGCTCGATCAGTATGGGCAGCACGATAAATGCGCTGCTGGTGACAAAGGCGGTGAGCAGCGCGTCGCGGGCTATGCCGGCGACCTCGCCGTAGCGGAACGGCGTGATGGCGGTGACCATCAGCGGCAGGATCCACAGGGTGAGCAACAACGAGGCCGCGATAAACACCACCAGGTAGGCTTCCAGCCTGGCCAGCACCTCCGGCTGCATCGTCCCTGCCGCGTAGGCGCCGATGGCGAACACACCGATCGGGGTGAGGCTGATGATAAACATCGTCACGCGCACGATCGCGGCATTCCAGGTGCGCATGGGCGCGAGCAGGCGCTCCTTGTCCGGCAGGCCCATCAGCCCCACCCCGAGCAGGCAGCTGAACAGCACCACCGCGGGCACCACGTTGCGCGACAGCGAATCGAAGGGGTTGGCGGTGAAGTAGAGGTCGGTAAAGAACAGGGGCTCGCTGGGCTGGACCAGCGCGTCGCTGAAGAACGAGGCGGTCACCAGCGGTGGCAGGGCCAGCGGCAGGGATACCAGCACCAGGCTGGTCAGCGCCCAGACCACCACCAGCAGGGCTCCCCCGCGGGTCGCCAGTCTCTTCGCGTCCGCCACTTCGAGCTGGCCAAAGGCAATCACCAGCGAGGTGACCAGGTAGGGCAGCACGGTCATCTGCATCAGGCGGACGTAGATTTCCGCCAGCGACTGCAGGGGCGCGACCGCCTCGCCGAAGAACAGCCCGGTGAAAATACCCAGTCCCAGGCCGACGAGAATCTGTCCCGATATCCCAAGCCTCGACCAGGCCGCAAGCAATGACCTCATGCCGGATTTGCCCCCTATCCCCATCCCGGGTCTACGCAGCTATCATAGGCCCCGCACCCACGGATGGCGACAACCGGCCGGGAATTCGCAGCTGCGTGCCGGAGTCGCCCTCGCCGGTTTGTCCCTGTTATGCTTGCGGCGCCAATCACGCCAGGGGGCCAGCGATGTCGCTTTTGCAAAACCACACCTACGACGAAATCACCGTCGGCCAGCGCGCCAGCTTCGAACGCGAGGTGCAGGAGCGGGACATCCAGTTGTTCGCCGTCGCCTCGGGCGACGTCAACCCGCTGCACCTGGATGCCGACTACGCCGCAACCACCCGCTTCGGCGAACGCATCGCCCACGGCATGCTCACCGGGTCATTCGTGTCAGCCGCGCTGGCGATGGAGCTGCCCGGGCCGGGCACGATCTTCATGGAGCAGACGCTGAAATTCCGCCTGCCGGTCAAGATCGGTGACGTGATCACCGTGGAACTGGAAGTGCTGGAGAAAAACGACCGGCGCCAATCGGTCACGCTGGACTGCCGCGCGCTCAACCAGGAGGGCAAGCTGGTGCTGACCGGGACCTCCCTGGTGAAAGCCCCGACGGAAAAACTGTCACTGCCCCGGCCCGCGACGCCGGTGGTCAGCGTCGCCCCCTGAAGCCGTCAGCCGGCGTTTGCCGGTTTCTCAGGTGATTGCTGCGAGCGCACGAACTGCCGGTAATTGAGGTACATCAGCCGCAGCAGCACAGAGGCGTCGCGTCCGCCGAGGTTGGCGGAGAGCACCATCACCGCCGGCACTCCGTCCTCCTCGGTCACGGCGGAAACACCGAAGATCATGTTGTTCGCATCGCCCTGGGCGCCGAAGGTCGGAACCTCCTGGCCCTCGCGCACGGCTGCGGCCAGGTTGGCCAACAGGGTGCGGGTGCTGGCGCGGAAGGCGCTGTAGTTGAGGTTGCCCTCGAATTCGCTGTGATCCAGTGCGAGATCGAAGCGCACGGTGGATTTGTCCTCCATCTGCACATTGGTCAGGGCCACCCGCTTGCCCTCGACCAGCGCCTTGAAGAGGTTCTTGACGTCTGTGCGCGCAGACTCGACAAGTACCCGGTGCAACAGGTTCACGGCTACCGTCAGGAACTGCTCCCTGGACATGCTCTTGGTCTCTAGCTGGGCCATCGTGAATCCTCGTGTCGGTAGAGGCTGGCAAGTCTACTGTCCGCCGGGGCGGCAGGCAATCCACGCAGCGCCGGCATAGCCCCGCCACCGGGCCCCCTGCTATGCTTGCCGCCCATGTTGAAACGGGACAATACACCGTGGGGCGCCACCCCCGCCGCCCTGCTGCAGTGGACGCCCTCGGGCGAGCCCCACAGCGGGCGCTTCGACGACATCTACTTCTCCCGTGAGGACGGAGCGGCGGAGAGCCGCCACGTGTTCCTCGCTGGCAACGGCCTGCCGCAGCGCTGGCAGCGCTGGGCGGCGCCGGTGTTTCGCATCGCCGAGACCGGTTTCGGCACCGGGCTCAACTTTTTGCTGAGCTGGCAGGCCTGGCGCGCCCTGCCTGCTCCCCGCCCCCGCTTGCACTACGTCTCCTTCGAGAAGTTTCCGCTGGGCCCGGATGAGCTGGCGAGGGCGCTCGCCCCCTTCGATGAACTGGCGGAACTGGCCCGGGCGCTGGTGCAGGCATGGCCCGGCCGCTTGCCGGGCCAGCATCGGCTGCTGCTGGAGGATGGCGAGGTACTGCTGGACCTGTGGTGGGAAGACGTGGCCCAGGCGTTGCCGGATCTCGCCAGTCGCGGCCCGCAGGTGGATGCCTGGTACCTCGACGGCTTCGCCCCTGCACGCAACGACGAAATGTGGCGGGAGACGCTGTACCCGTATATCGCGGCCCTGTCGCGCCCGGGAGCGACATTTTCCACCTTCACCGCCGCGGGGCAGGTGCGCCGCGGGCTCGCCGCCGCGGGATTCGAGGTGCGCAAAGTGCCCGGGTACGGCCGCAAGCGTGAATCCCTGGTAGGCCGGATCGCCGCTCCGGGCGCCGCCATGCCCTGGCCCGACACGCCCTGGGACCTGCCGGAGCAAATGGCGCAGGCGCCGGCGTCCGCGCTGGTGCTGGGCGCAGGCCTCGCGGGCTGCGCGCTGGCCAGGGCGCTGGCACTGCGCGGGGTGCGGGTCAGCCTGCTGGAACGCGGCGACATCGCCGGGCAGGCCTCGGGCAATAGCCAGGGCATACTCTACACCCGGCTCTCCCGGCGCCATTCGGCACTCAACGACTTCGCCCTGCAGAGCTTTCGCCACGCCGCCACCCGCTACGCGCAGTGGTTCGCCTCCGGCGGCCTGGCAAGCGGCGTCGACGGGGAGCTGTGCGGCATGTTTCACCTGGAGGAAGACCCGGGTGAACTGGCAGCACTGGCAGATGCGCTGGACGGCCTCGAGGAATTCGCGCAGGTGACCGACCGGGTCCGGGCAGCGCAGTTGCTCGGAGTGGAACCTGCCCTGGACGGACTGTGGCTGCCCGCCTCCGGCTGGCTCAACCCGCCGGCAGTGTGTCGCGCGCTGGTGGCGCACCCGCTCATCGAGCTGCGCACCGGCTGCGGCGAGCTGGCGCTGGCGCGGGAACAGGATCACTGGATAGCCCGGGATTCGCACGCCGCGGTCATCGCGAGGGCCCCGGTCGCCGCGATCTGCGCGGCCACCGGCAGCCGCGATCTGCCCGGACTGGAATGGCTGCCGTTGCGGGCAATCCCCGGGCAGACCACCGTGTTACCGCAATCAGCCGCCACTGCCGCCCTGCGCGCGGCGGTTTGCCACCGGGGTTATATCGCGCCGGCCTCCGGAGGCGCCCACTGCATCGGCGCCAGCTTCCGGCCCAACGATCCCGGGCTGGACCTGCGCGAGCCCGAGCACCGGGAAAACCTGGACAACCTCGCCGCCGCCCTGCCCGGACTGGAATGCGAACTGGCCGGTCAGCCACTTGCCGATCTCGCCGGCCGTGTCGGTGTGCGCTGCACCAGCCCGGACTACCTGCCGCTGGCCGGACCGGTCCCGGAGCGGGCGGATTTCTTGCACTCCTATGCCGCGCTGCGCAAGAATGCGCGTCAACCCATCCCGCGACGGGGGAGCTACATGCCCGGCCTGTACCTGAACGCCGGCCACGGTTCACGCGGCCTGTCCTCGACGCCGCTGTGCGCCGAACTGCTGGCCAGCATGATCTGCGGCGAACCGCTGCCGCTGTCGCGCGAACTGGCGCGCGCCCTCTCGCCGGCCCGTTTCCTTATCCGCGACCTGTCGCGCAACCGGATTTGACGATGATGCGAAGTACCCTCAAGCCGTTCCTCATCGCCCTGCTCCTGCTGGCCGGCCCCGCCGGGGCGGTGGAGCATTACAGCTACCGCGTAATGGACCAGAAACCCCAGGACCGGCAACTGTTCGTGCAGGGCCTGGAGATCCACAATGGCAAGCTGTACGTGGGCTCCGGCAACTATGGCCAGTCCGCGCTGAGCCGTTTCGATTTCGCTACCATGCAGTTGGAGGAGCAGCGCCGGCTCAACCCCCGCCTGTTCGGCGAGGGCGTCACCGTGCTTGGCGACCGCGTCTACCAGCTGACCTGGCGCGAGCGCATGCTGCTGGTGTTCAACCGCGAGGACCTCAAGTTTCTCGAGTGGAACCCCCTGCCCGGCGAGGGCTGGGGCATGACCAACGACGGCAAGCGCATCATCTACAGCGACGGCAGCAACAAGCTGTTTTTCCTCACCCCGGGCACCCGCGGCGCCGCCACCACCATCGACGTCACCGAGGACGGCAAGCCGGTGAGGAATCTTAATGAGCTGGAGTGGATCGACGGGGAGATCTGGGCCAACGTATGGGAGACCGACCGCATCGTCATCATCAACCCGGACACCGGCAAGGTGCGCGCCAGTATCGACCTGACCGGGCTGCTGCCGCTGATGGAGCGGCGGGCGGACACCAACGTACTCAACGGCATCGCCCGCGACCCGGCAGACGGCGCCATCTGGGTCACGGGCAAGTACTGGCCCTGGCTCTACCACATCGAGCTGGTACCGGCCGCAAAAGCCGCAAGCGGCGAGTAAACGCGTTAAGATATCCCTCTTTCGAGAACACCGAGACTTCGCATGAACCAGGCACTGCCCGAAGCGCATCCCGCCTTTGAACCCCTGCGCCAGCAGACCATCGAGTCGCTGAAGCTGCGGGTGGAGGAATACCGCCACCGCGAGACCGGCGCGGCGCACTACCACCTCGCCGCGGACAACCCCGAGAACGTCTTCCTGGTGGCGCTGCGCACCGTGCCCGAGGACTCGACCGGGGTGGCGCACATACTCGAGCATACCGCCCTGTGCGGTTCCGAGCGCTACCCGGTGCGCGACCCGTTCTTCATGATGCTGCGGCGCTCCCTGAACACCTTCATGAACGCCTTCACCAGCTCGGACTGGACCGCCTATCCCTTCGCCAGCCAGAACCGCAAGGACTTCAACAACCTGCTCGAGGTCTACCTCGACGCGGTGTTCTTCTCCCGCCTCGACCCGCTGGACTTCGCCCAGGAGGGCCACCGCGTGGAGTTCGCCGAGGCGGACAACCCACAGAGCGACCTGGTCTTCAAAGGTGTGGTGTTCAACGAGATGAAGGGCGCCATGAGCTCGGTGCCCAGCTACCTGTGGCAGAAACTGTGCGAGCACCTGTTTCCCACCACCACCTACCACTACAACTCCGGCGGCGACCCGGAGCACATCCCGGACCTGACCTACCAGCAGCTGCGGGATTTCTACGCCAGCCACTACCACCCCAGCAACGCCATCTTCATGACCTACGGCGATATCCCCGCCGCCGAACTGCAGCGCCAGTTCGAGGAGCGCGCGCTGCACCGCTTCGAGCGACTGGAAGAGCACATCGCCGTGGATGCCGAGCAGCGCCTGCCGGAACCGCTGCGGGTGCGCGAGCGCTACGCTTTCGACGAAAAGGGCGAACTGGACCAGCGCACCCACCTGGTCATGGGCTGGATGCTGGGCGAGAGCAGCGACCTGGAGCAGATGCTGGAAGCGCAGTTGCTGTCCAGCGTGCTGCTGGATAACAGTGCCTCGCCGCTGCAGCGCGCGCTGGAGACCACACCGCTGGCCCACGCGCCCTCCCCCCTGTGCGGGCTGGAGGACTCCATGCGCGAACTGGTGTTCGTCTGCGGCGTCGAGGGCACGGACCCGCAGCACGCCGACGCGCTGGAGGCGCTGATCCTCGACGTGCTGCGCGATGTCGCCGACAACGGCGTCGAGCACGACCGCCTGCAGGCCGTGCTGCACCAGCTCGAGCTGCACCAGCGCGAGATCAGCGGCGACGGCTATCCCTATGGCCTGCAGCTGATCCTGCAGGCGCTGGGCTCGGCCACCCATTACAGCGACCCGATCGCCGTGCTCGACCTGGAGCCGGTCATCGCCCGGCTGCGCGAACGCATCGAGGATCCGCAGTACATCCGCAACCTTGCCCGCCGCCTGCTGCTGGACAACCCGCACAGGGTCACCCTGGTGGTGGAGCCCGACACCCGGCTCTCCGCCGAGCGCCTGCGCAAGGAGCAGGAGCGACTCGCGGCCATGCGCGCGACCATGGACGAGGAGCAGCGCCAGGCCGCGGTGAAGCTGGCTGCGGACCTCGTCGCCCGCCAGCAGCAGGTGGACGACCCGGACATCCTGCCGCGGGTGGAGCTCTCCGACGTTCCCGCCAGCCTCCCCGACCTGGAGTTCAGCGAGGGCCAGGCCGGATCGCTGCCGATCACCACCTACGGGCGCGGCACCAACGGACTGGTCTACCAGCAATTGCTGGCACCGCTGCCGCAGCTGGACGAATCCCGGCGGCAACTGCTGCCGCTGTACACCCAGTTCCTCAGCGAACTGGGGCTGGGAAACACAAGCTACCTCGAGGCGCAACACCGGCAGTCCGCCAGCGTCGGCTCCCTGCACGCCTTCACCTCCATGCGCGGCAAGGTGGACGACGAACAGGTGGTGGCGGCCAACTTCGTGCTGTCGTCCAAGGCGCTGCTGCGCAACACCCGCGAGCAGGTGCAGCTGATGGCCGACACCCTGCACAGCGTGCGCTTCGACGAGACCGCCCGCCTGCGCGAACTGATCAGCCAGCAGCGCGCGCGGCGCGAGCAGGCGATCACCGGCCACGGCCACAGCCTGGCCATGTCCGCCGCCTGCGCGGGCATGAGCCCGCTGGCGCAGCTCAACCACCAGCTCACCGGCCTCGCCGGTATTCGCTCCCTGCGCGCGCTGGACGAATCCCTGAAGGTCGAGGGGAACCTGCAGGCCTTCGCCGGGCAGCTCGCGGACATCCACGCGCGCGTCTGCGCCATGCCGCGACAGCTGCTGGCGATCGCCGAGCCGGCGGCGCTGGCTGAAGTCACCGCCATCGCCGCGGACATCTGGGGCGAACAGCCCGCCGCTGGAAGCGACGTTTTCTCGCTGGAGCCGGTACGCGAGCGGCGCGGCGAATTCTGGGTGACCAACACCCAGGTGAACTTCTGCGCCCGCGCCTACCCCACGGTACCGGTACAGCACCCGGACGCCGCCGCGCTCACGGTGCTCGGCGGCTTCCTGCGCAACGGCTACCTGCACCGCGCCATCCGCGAACAGGGCGGCGCATACGGCGGCGGCGCCATGCAGGATTCCGGTGTCGCGGCCTTCCGCTTCTACTCCTACCGCGACCCGCGACTCGCGGAAACGCTGGCGGATTTCGACGCCGCCGTGGCCTGGCTGGTGGAGGCGAAACTGGATCCGCGAGCGCTGGAGGAAAGCATCCTCGGCGTGATCGGCAGCCTGGACAAGCCTGGCTCCCCTGCAGGCGAGGCCAAACAGCACTTTCACAACCGGCTGTTCGGCCGCTCCCACGACCAGCGCGAGGAATTCCGCCGCCGCGTACTCGAGGTCGGCCTGGAAGACCTGCGCCGGGTAGCGCAGGCCTACCTGCAACCGGAGCGCGCCAGCACCGCCGTAATCAGCAGCAACGCCAAACTCGAGGCTACCGAGGGCCTGCGCGAATCGCTGGGCCTGCAGCTCGAAGAACTCTGATCACCCTTATCCTGTCCACCGCGGAGCAACCCGACGTATGACGATAGCCGCCAGCCCCAGTGCCGGTGAGGAATGGAAAGCCTACTGGCCGCTGGTACTGGCGACTTCCGTGGGCTTCTCCTTTCACTCGGTCGCCACCTATTCACTGGGCCTGTTCATGGCGCCCCTGAGCAACGAGTTCGGCTGGAGCCGGGCGCAGATTTCCGCGGGGTTGAGCATTGCCGCCCTGCTGGCGATACCGCTGTCGCCGCTGGTGGGCGCGATGATCGACCGCTGGGGATCGCGGCGGCTGGCGATTCCCGGGCTGGTGCTGACCTCGCTGGCAATCGCCGGCTTCGGCCTGGCCAACGGATCGACAACCCAGTGGCTGGGCCTGTGGACGCTGTACGCGCTGCTGTCCCTGGGTATCAAGTCGACGATGTGGACAGCCGCGGTGAGCAGCGTGTTCTCGACCAGCCGCGGGATGGCCCTGGCGGTGACCCTCAGCGGCACGGCGGTCGCGCAAATCCTCTCCCCGCCCATCACCCACTGGCTGATCGACAGTTACGGCTGGCGCGCGGCGTTTGCCTGGCTGGCTGTCGGCTGGGGCGTCCCCGCGCTGGTGCTGTGCGTGCTCTTCCTTTACGACGCCCACGACCAGCGGCGCGAGGCGGTCAAGGCCGGCAAGGCGACCGAAATGCCCGCCCTCCCCGGCCTCAGCGTGCCCGAGGCCCTGCGCAGCCTGCCCCTGTGGCAGGTGGCGGGCGCCACGTTGATCATGATGATCCTGACCATCGGGTTTATCGTCCACCAGGTGCCCATCCTCACCGAGGCGGGCGTGTCGCGGCAGTCCGCGTCCTGGCTGGCCAGCCTGGCCGGGGTCGCGGGCATCATCGGCAAGCTGGTCACCGGCTTCCTGCTCGACCGCTTCCGCGCCAACTGGATCGGCGGCATTACGATGGGCATGGCGGCGATGTCATTTGTCCTGCTGCTGGAAGCCTTCCGCTCGCCGTCGACCATCATCGCCGCCATGGTGGTGATCGGCTACTCCTCCGGGTGCAAGTTGCAGATCTGCGCCTACCTCACCAGCCGCTATGGCGGCATGAAGAACTTCGGCAAGATCTTCGGGGTGATGTCCAGCCTGATCGCCGTCGGTGCAGGGGTCGGCCCGATCCTGGCTGGCGCGGTGCACGATCTCGCCGGCAGTTACACGCCACTGGTGATCGCGGGAATACCACTGAGCCTTATTGCCGGGCTGTTGCTGCTGGGACTGGGCGCGTATCCGAAGTGGGACACCGCGACGGTGAAACCCGCAGCCTGAAGATCAGGCAGCCTGTCTCCCCGGTCAAGGGGACAGGCTCCCCGATCAGGAATCGAGTTCGGACTGCAGGAGTTCCAGGGTGGCCTCGAAGGTATCGGCGTAGGGCATCACCACGGCATTGAAATCGGTGACACCAGCCTGGCGCAGCTGGTCGATATCCGCGCGCAGGGTGTCGGCATCGCCGACCAGGGCCAGGTCCGCCGGACCCTCTGCGCCCTCGCGATCCAGCATGGCGCGGTAGGACGGCAGCATGCCGTAGATCTGCAGGGTCTGGCCGATAAACTCCCGCGCTGCATCGACATCCCGGGTCAGGCAGACCGGCAGGCCGGCGACGATGCGCGGCGCCGCGTGGCCCGCGGCGGCCGCCGCCTCGGAAATACGCGGCACGATGTGGTCCGCCAGGGTGTGCGGCCCGGTCATCCACGTGGTGGTGCCGTGGGTGAGGCGCCCCGCCAGTTCCAGCATCGTCGGCCCGAGCGCGGCCAGCAACAGCGGCACCGGCTCGGCGCCCGGCACGGTCAGGGTGATGTGCCCGGCGATATCCTCGCCCTCGTAATCCACCGCCTCGCCACGCAGCAGCGGCCCCAGCACCGCGAGGTACTGGCGCATATGCTTCGCGGGTTTGTCGTAGGAGTAGCCGTACATGTCCTCGATCACCAGCTTGTGCGAAAGCCCGACACCGAGGGTGAAGCGGCCGGCGCAGGCGGCCTGGGTGGTCAGCGCCTGCTGTGCCAGCGCCGCGGGATGGCGCGGGTAACTCGGCGTGACCGCGGTACCCAGTTCGATATGGTCGGTTTCCCAGCCCACCACCGCACAGGCGCCCACCGCGTCCACACCGAAGATGTTCGGCAGCCAGAAGCTGTCGAAGCCCCGCTTTTCGACATCCTGGGCGAAGCTGACCAGGGTCTGCAGGTCTTCCTTGCCGTCCGGCGTACTGCCGGCGAATATTCCGATGCGCATGGCGCCTTACTCCCGCGTGGTGTCAGGTACAGATGGTGGATCCATCGTCCCTGACAGCATAGAACAAACAATCTGACTGGGCGATCAGCGCATTGGTGGTAATCATGAACAGCTTGAGCGGCTGCGCGGGAAAGATCCGCCCCTGCTCGATGCGCACCAGGCGCGACACCGCGCAACGCCCGCCCGCGTCCTGGGCGCGAAACAGCCGCGCGGCTTCGCCCTGGGCCCAGCCCAGCGGCGTATCCGGCTGCACGCCGCCGAAATTGAGGTTTTCGATGTCCGGCAGCAGGGTGATGTCGTAATGGCTGCTGGGGGTTTCGGCATAGGTCAGGGTGACATGCTCGCGCAGTTCCAGCCGGATCGGGTCGCGCAGCAATTCCAGGCCCCAGTCAGCTTCCTGCGGGCGCAATACGTCGCGCGCCTCGAAATACCGGCAGAGCCCGTCATAGGCCAGCGCGTGGGCCTCGGAATCCAGTCGACCGCCAACCTCGACTGTCACCGTGGGGCAGTTTTCCTCGCTCAGTTCCATCAGCGCACCCAGGCCCAGTGCGGACACGATCAGGCGCTGGGTAAACAGGGATACCAGTGCGTCGTGGTGGCGGTCCATGCAGCAACACACGCCGAACGCAGGTCCGGAACCGGAGGTGTTGTGCATATCCACCACGGCCTCCGGGCGATGCAGGCGCAGGATCTCGAGGATTTCCTCCGCCAGCGCACCCTGGGCATCGTCGAACGGCGGTGCGAAACAGCGGTTGAGATCGCGCGCCCGGGGCAGCATGCGGTGCTCGAACAGCGGGGTTTCCAGCGCGGCGGACACCGACGCCACGATGCAAACGACATTGACGGCCGGGCGCCTGCCACTGAGCAGCCAGCGGTGCAGCGCCATCGCACCGGAGGGTTCGTTGCCGTGCAGCAGGGTGACGAAGGCACGGGTGCGGGACTCGTCCTCGCCACCCAGGAAAATGCAGGCGGGGCCGCCCAGCCACTGCAGGAACTGCTCCACATTGTTGCCGATTACGTCCGGGTCCGGGTCCGGGTCCCTTTCAAACCTGACGCGCCTCACAACGGCCACCGCGAGACGGGCAGGTTCTGCCCGCTGTACTCGATGAATCGTTCCAGCATGGCGTGCAAAGCCTCGTGCAGCGGCATGTCGCGGCGCAGCGCTTCCAGCGTATGCCGCTGCCAGACGGCGCCGGACTGGCGCCTGGCCAGGCGCTCCGCGATTACGCCGAGGTAATGTTCACTCTCGTCGCTGCCGATACCGATACTGGCGAGTCCCTGGCCGGCTATCGGCAGCAGCCGCTCGAGCAGGCGGGTGACGGGCATCTCGCGGGCGGCCTGCCCCGGGTGCTCCGGCCATACCAGCTGCGCGTCCAGGCCGAACTGCGCCGCGCGGTAGAAATTGTACTGGGCGTACTGGAACGGAATCGCCGGCAGCAGCTGCGGCAGCCACGGACGCAGGCCCTCCGCCAGCCCCAGCAGCAGGGCGGCGTTGGCGGCCATATCCAGCGGTGTCGGACCCGCGGGCAACGCGCGCATCTCGATGCGCAGGTGGCCGCCACCCGCGTCGTCGTATATCGGCCGGTTCCACAGCCACACGGTACTCTGGTGCAGCCGCAATTCCGCCAGCGAGGGCACCTGACCCGCCGCCAGTTGCTCGCGCGGCACCTGTGCCGAGCACACCGGCAGCAACGGTTCGTAGACGCTGGCCACCTCGCGGAACAGTTCCTCCGCACCCCTCCGCACCCAGCCGAGGCCGAAACCCACCCGCGGTGGCTCGTTACAGCCATAGGGATCGTGGCGCCGGGTATCGATGGACTGCTTGAACAGCGGTATGCGGGTCTCCTGCCACAGGCTGTGCCCGAACAGGGTCGGCGAGTTTGCGGCGATGGCCAGTGCCAGCGGCGTCGCCAGCTGGATGGCATTGAAGGTATCGGCGTAATCGTCGGGAGCGACGCGGTAGTGAATCTGGAAGGACGTGTTCGCCCCTTCCAGCGTGATGTCGTTCATCTCGATACGCAGGGGTTCGGTGCCGGCGATCTCGATCTGGAAGCTGCCGCCGCGGCGGCGAATGAGCTGCGCGACCAGCGCGTGGTAACGCCTGCGGTCGGTGATACAGCCCGCGCCGAAATCACTCTCCCGCAGGGTTGGCAGTATGCCGATGGGCACGATGCGGCCGCCGTGGTTAGCGGCCACCGCGCCCAGTCGCTGCAGGCTGCTCAGCATGTCGGCTTCGATGCCGGAGAAGGGGCGCTCGCCCATCCGGTGATACGGCAGGTTGTATTCCAGGTTGTAGCGGTTCAGCTCGAGGGTCAGGGTGGGGTCGGCCGCATCCCGGAGTATTTCCTGGTTGGCGTGCAGGGGATGCCCGTTGCCATCGACGATGTACATCTCCAGTTCCGCGCCGAGGGTCGCCTCGCCCACGCCGAAGCGCGGCCGCTGCAGCACCTGCGAGAGCGCTTGCAGGTTTTCGTCGAGGCGCGTGCGAAAGCGGGAGAAATCCCCCGCGTCGAAATCGATCTTTTCAATCTCAATACCCATGGAGGGCAGTTTGCCAGCTTTCGCGGCCGGCCGGATTGATCTGGATCGTGCCGCGGCCAGTCACTGCGCGATGGCGACTCTCAGCTTCACGCTGACCGTGTAGCTGTTCTCGCCGCTGGCCATCGGTACTGCTGCGGCAGCGGACATCTTGGCCTCCATCATCACCGGCCGCGGCATCGGCCGGTTGTCGTCCTCCGTGATCGAGAGAATGTCCCCCGTTTTCACGCCGGCGGCGCCGGCGATCGTGGCCGCCTTGCCCATGGCGTCCTTCACCGCAGCCGCGCGGGCCTGCTCCAGCGCCGCCGAGGGATCGGCGTTGCTGAAGGTCACGTTACCGCCCTCGTTCACACCCAGGCGCACCGAGGTATCGATGATGCCGCCGAGTTCGTCGAGATCCCGCACGGTCACCGTGAGGCTGTTGCGCACGGAGTAGCCGGCAATCCGCGGCGGCCCCTCGCTGCGGGGCTGCTCGTACTGGTATTTCGGCTGGATGCTGAAATTGGAGGTCTGCAGGTCGCGCTCGGCGATACCCGCCGCGCGCATCGCCTTGATGACATCGGCCATCGCAGCCGAGTTGGCATCCAGCGCGGCCCGCGCCGTGTCCGCCTCGCGGTTCACCGTCAGCTCGACGACCGCCATGTCCGGTGCCAGCCGCGCCTGCGCCTCGCCGGTCACCGCGATGTAGCTGGCCGGCGCCTCCGCGGCGCTCAGCGGTCCGGCGCCAAACAATACGAGCAGCAACAAGGTGCAGTGGAGTAGGCTTCTGGTCATGATGGGCTCCTCAAGAGCGGGTGTCCGGGTTGAATGCCTGTCGCGCGGCGGGTGTCATGCCTTCGCCGCCTTCGGCGGCATGATCCGCCAGTCGGGCACGCATGGCAGGGGTCCAGAACTTGCCGATGTGTTCGGCGGTCTTGCGCGCCGCCGCGCCGGGCTCGCGGCGCTCGCCAAAATTCAGGGCGATCTGGTTGGCCATCCTGACCAGGTGTTCGACACTGCCAGCGTTCACGCCATCTCTCCCGTAACCCGCCAGGCGCCGGTGAAGATCACCTGCCGCCCGGGCTGCACAAAACCGGCGAGGGTCATCCCGGCCTGCTCTCCCAGTTGCAGGGCCAGCGATGTCGGCGCGGATACCGCGGCGACCAGCGCTACCCCGCAGGCCGCCGCCTTGGCGACCATCTCGTAGCCCAGCCGGCTGCTGACCAGTACGAAACCGCGGCCGCCCTCGCCCGCTGCCGCCATGGCGCCCAGCAGTTTATCCAGTGCGTTGTGCCGGCCGACATCTTCGCGCAGCAGGCGGATACTGCCCTCGCCGTCGCACCAGGCGGCCGCGTGCACCCCGGCGCTGCGCGAGCGGATGACCTGCGCGCCGCCCAGTCCCGCCAGGGCGCGCTGCAGGGCGCTGTGCGCAATGCTGAATTTCCCGTCGACCGGCGATACCGGCGCAATTGCCTGGGCCAGCGATTCAACGCCGCAAAGGCCGCAGCCACTGCGCCCGGCCAGGCTGCGCCGCCGCTGTTTCAGCCGGGCGAAAGGTTCCGCGGTAATTTCCACCGCCAGTTCGAGGCCGTCGGCGCGCTCGATAAGGTCCACGCCCAGCAGTTGCGACCTGGAGTCGAGAATGCCCTCCGACAGGCTGAATCCCAGCGCCAGGTCTTCCAGGTGTGCCGGCGTGGCCAGCATTACCGCATGGGAGACACCGTTGTAGACCAGCGCGACGGGGACCTCGACCGGCACCGCGTCGGTATCGCTGACGGTGCAGGCGCCATCCCAGACTTCGCGCGCAACCAGTGCCTCGGTTTCACCCATCGGGGGTCGCTCTCTCGAGGTAGTCTCGCTGTTGCGCGTCGAACTGGCGCTGCCGCGACTGCCAGGACGAGGGCGCGTTGACACGGCTTACCTGCACCGCGGTCACCTTGTATTCCGGGCAGTTGGTGGCCCAGTCCGAGTTTTCGGTAGTGACCACGTTGGCGCCGGAGACCGGGTGGTGGAAGGTGGTGTACACCACGCCCGGCCGCACTCGCTCACTGATGCGCGCGCGCAGCACGGTGGCACCGACGCGGCTCTGGATACCCACCCAGTCTCCCGCCGCGATGCCGCGCTCCTCGGCGTCCTGGGCGTGTATCTCCAGTACGTCTTCCGCGTGCCATGCGGAGTTGGCGGTGCGGCGGGTCTGGGCGCCGACATTGTACTGGGAGAGGATGCGCCCGGTAGTCAGCAGTAGCGGGAAGCGCCGGTTGACGCGCTCCTCGGTGGGAATGAACTCGGTGAGCGCGAACAGCCCCTTGCCGCGCACGAATTCATCCACGTGCATGGTGGGCGTACCCTCCGGCGCCGCATCGTTGCAGGGCCACTGGATGCTGCCCAGGCGATCCAGCTTCTCGTAGCTGACACCGGTGAATGTCGGTGTGAGGCGCGCGATCTCGTCCATGATTTCCCGCGGATGGCTGTAGTTCATCGCGCAACCGAGCGCATTGGCCAGGTCCTGGGTCACCTCCCAGTCCGCCTTGCCGGCGAGCGGCGTGATGACGCGGCGCACCGGGGAAATACGCCGTTCGGCGTTGGTGAAGGTGCCGTCTTTCTCCAGGAAGGACGATCCCGGCAGGAAAACGTGGGCGAACTTGGCCGTTTCGTTGAGGAAGATGTCCTGTACGATCAGGCAGTCCAGCGCGCGCAAAGCCGCCTCCACGTGCTGTGTATTGGGGTCGGACTGGGCCACGTCCTCACCCTGGCAGTACAGCGCCCGAAACTGCCCGTCTACCGCCGCGTCGAACATATTAGGTATGCGCAATCCCGGCTCGGGGTCCAGGATCACGCCCCAGGCCGTCTCGAACAGGCTGCGGGTAGCCGCGTCCGACAGGTGCCGGTAACCCGGCAGCTCGTGGGGAAACGACCCCATGTCGCAGGAGCCCTGCACGTTGTTCTGGCCGCGCAGCGGATTCACGCCCACGCCTTCGTGGCCGACATTGCCGGTGAGCATGGCGAGGTTGGCGATACCCATCACCGCTGTTGAGCCCTGGCTGTGCTCGGTGACGCCAAGTCCGTAGTAGATCGCACTGTTACCGCCCGTCGCATAGAGTCTCGCCGCAGCGCGCACTGCCCCGGCATCCACGCCGGTGATCTCCGCCAGCGCCTCGGGCGATTGCGCCGGGTCCGCGATAAACGCCAGCCACTCCCGGTAGGCTGCCGTGTCACAGCGTTCCGCGACGAAGGTTTCGTCGTGCAGGTTTTCGGTAACGATCACATGGGCCAGCGCGTTCAGCACCGCGACGTTGGTGCCGGGCGTCACCGGCAGGTGGTAGTCCGCATGCACATGGGGCGAATCCACCAGTTCGATACGCCGCGGGTCGATGACGATCAGCCGCGCGCCCTGGCGCAGCCGGCGCTTGAGCCGCGAGGCGAACACCGGGTGAGCCTCGGTGGGGTTGGCGCCAATCACCACGATGACATCGGCGGCATCGACGGAACTGAATGCCTGGGTACCCGCCGATTCGCCCAGGGTGGTCTTCAGCCCGTAGCCCGTGGGCGAGTGGCAGACCCGGGCACAGGTATCGACGTTGTTGTTGCCGAAGCCCGCGCGCACCAGTTTCTGCACCAGGTAGACTTCCTCGTTGCTGCAGCGGCTGGAGGTGATCGCGCCGATGCTGTTGCGACCGTGGCGCGACTGGATCTCGCGCAGGCGCCCGGCGGCGTAGGCGATGGCCTCCTCCCAGCTGACCTGGCGCCAGGGCTGTTCGATAGTCTCGCGAATCATCGGTGTGGTGATACGGTCCGGGTGGGTGGCGTAACCAAAGGCGAAACGGCCCTTGACACAGGCGTGGCCGGCGTTGGCCTTGCCCTGCTTCCAGGGCGTCATGCGCACCACGCTTTCACCCCTGACTTCGGCGCGGAAACTGCAGCCGACGCCGCAGTAGGCACAGGTAGTCACCACCGTGTGCTCCGGAATGCCCTGCTCGATAATGCCGTTTTCGACCAGCGCGGCGGTCGGGCAGGCGTTGACGCAGGCGCCGCAGGACACGCACTCGGAGTCGAGGAAGTTCTCGCCACCAGTGCTCACTGCGGAATCGAAACCCCGGCCGGCGATGGTCAGCGCGAATGTACCCTGGGTTTCCTCACAGGCGCGCACGCAGCGCGAGCAGACGATGCAGCGGCTCGGGTCGAACGTGAAATAAGGATTGCTGGCGTCCTTGTCCGTGGCGAGGTGATTGGCTCCCTCTTCGCCGTAGCGGACCGCGCGCAGGCCCACCTCGCCCGCGGTGTCCTGTAGCTCGCAATCGCCGTTGGTCGGGCAGGTCAGGCAGTCCAGCGGGTGGTCGGAGACATACAACTCGAGCACGTTGCGCCGCAGCCGGGCCAGTTCGGCGCTTTGCGTACGCACGGACATGCCCTCCTCCACAGGTGTAGTGCATGAGGCGGGAAAACCCCTGCGCCCCTCGATCTGCACCAGGCAGACGCGGCAGGAGCCGAATGGCTCCAGGCTGTCGGTGGCACACAGCTTCGGCACCTTGATGCCGGCCAGCGCCGCCGCACGCATCACCGAGGTTCCGGCGGGCACCTGTAGCGCGACTCCGTCGATATTCAGGGACACCTGCTCCGCTTCGGCAACCGCCGGTGTACCGAGATCTGCTTGCGGTTCGTAGAATTGCAGCATGGCCGGCCGTCTCCTCAGCTGAAATCTGCGGGAAAATGGTCAATGGCGCTGCGCACCGGCGCCGGGGTCATGCCGCCCAGCGCGCACAGCGAAGCGTATTGCATGGTGTCACACAACTCGTCCAGCAGCGCGAGATTCTGCGCCGTGTTTTCTCGCGCGATAATCTGGTCCAGCAGTTCGGTACCGCGCACCGCGCCGATGCGGCAGGGAGTGCATTTACCACAGGATTCGGCGGCGCAGAACGCCATGGCAAAACGCGCCTGCTGCGCCATATCCACGCTGTCGTCGAACACGACGAGGCCGCCGTGGCCCAGCATACCGCCGACCTGCGCCAGCGCCTCGTAGTCCAGCGGCGTGTCCCAGAGGGATTCGGGCAGGTAGGCGCCCAGCGGTCCACCGGCTTGCACGGCGCGCACGGGTCGACCGCTGCGGGTACCACCACCGAAATCCTCCACCAACTGGCGCACGGTCGCCCCGAAGGGCAGCTCGACCAGCCCGCCGCGGCGCACGTTACCCGCCAGTTGCACAGTCAGGGTGCCGCGGGACCTGCCCTCGCCGATGGCGGCGTAGGCCTCTGCGCCCCCCGCGAGAATCGTCGTGGCCGCAGCCAGCGTCAGCACGTTGTGCACCAGCGTGGGTTTGCCGAACAGGCCCGCGTGGGCCGGCAGCGGCGGCTTGGCGCGCACCATGCCGCGGCGGCCTTCCAGGCTTTCGAGCATGGCGGTTTCCTCGCCACAGATATAGGCGCCGGCGCCCAGTCGCAGCTCGATGGTGAAACGCCGGTCGCTGCCGGCGATCGCGTTGCCGAGGTAACCCGCCGCCTCGGCCTTGGCGATGGCTCGGTGGAGGGTCTCCCAGGCGCGCGGGTATTCCGAGCGCAGGTAGATGTAACCGGTATCGGCTCCCACCGCCAGCCCGGCGATGGCCATGCCCTCGATCAGTTGATAGGGATCGGCTTCCATCAGCAGGCGGTCGGCATAAGTGCCGGAATCGCCCTCGTCGGCGTTACAGGCGATGTATTTCTCTGCGCCCGGCGCCTGTAGGACCGTACGCCACTTGATCCCGGCGGGGAACGCCGCGCCACCTCGCCCCCTCAGGCCGGAGCGCTCGATTTCACTGACGATGTCCTCAGGCGCCAGGCGGATGGCGTGATCCAGCGCTTCGAAGCCGCCGCGTTCGAGGTATTCGCCCAGGCTCGTTGGGTCGCCGAGACCGGCCCGGGCGAAGGTCAACCGCTGCTGAGCGGCGAACCAGGGAAGTTCCTCGACCGGCCCCAGGTAAAGGGGGTGCCCGGCGCGCGCCTGCGGCGCCAGTGCGAGGATCTCGTCGACATCCGCGGAACTCACCGGGCCGAAGCCGATGCGTGCGCCCTCTTCCTCTATCTCCAGCAGGGGCTCCAGCCAGAACGCGCCGCGAGAACCGTTGCGCACGATCTCCGCGCCTTCGCCGCGACCTGCGAGCGCCGACGACAGGGCAGCGGCGACGGCGTCCGCACCCACCGCCAGGGCGGTGGTGTCGCGGGGGACAAAGTAGCGCCGGCTCACGGAGTCTCCTCCAGCAAGGGTGCCAGCAACTCGTCCAGGCGCCGGGCGTCCACACGCGCGAAGGTGGCGTCGTCGATACGAACGGCAGGCGAACAGGCGCAGTTGCCGAGGCAGTACACCGCATCCAGGCTGATCGACCCGTCCGCCGTGGTCTCGCCGAACGCGATGCCGAGGCTCTCCTGCGCATATAGCGCCAGCGCTTCTCCACCGGTCGCCTGGCAGGATTCTGCGCGGCACACCTGGAGGGAATGGCGGCCGCCGGGCTCGGTCCTCAGTTCGTGGTAGAAGCTGATGACGCCGCGCACCTCGGCGGCGGAGAGGTGCAGCACCCGCGCAATCGCGGGCACAGCCACCTCGGGAACATACCCCAGGTTCTCCTGCACCGCGTGCAGCAGCGGCAGCAGCGCGCCTGGCGTGTGTTCGTACTGGCAGAGTAACTGGGCCAGCAGTCGTTCGGTTTCCACAACGTTTACCTTGCGAGTTATTGTTATGCGACAGTATCGCGCAATTCGCCCTGCGCGTCAGGTCGGCGACGTCTACAACTGGGCGGCGTGGAACGCGAGGTGCTCGCCAATGAACGTTGCGATGAAGTAGTAGCTGTGGTCATAGCCCGGCTGCATACGCAGGGTCAGCGGGTAACCCGCGGCGTCCGCGGCGGTCTGCAGCAACTCGGGGTGCAGCTGCTCGGCGAGGAAGTCGTCCGCCTCGCCCTGGTCCACCAGCAGCGGCAGGTGCTCGCCGGCCAGGCGGATCAGGCAACTGCTGTCGTACGCCTCCCACGCATCCCTGTCCTCGCCGAGATAGCGACTGAACGCCTTAACCCCCCAGGGACAGCGCATCGGCGCGCAGATGGGCGCGAACGCGGACACCGAGCGGAAACGTCCCGGGTTGCGCAGGGCCAGCACCAGCGCCCCGTGGCCGCCCATGGAATGCCCGCTGATCGCGGCGCGGGCAGCGTCCAGCGGCAATCCGGCCAGCGCCCGGGGCAGCTCATCCAGCACGTAGTCGTACATGTGGTAGTGCGCCGACCAGGGCTCGCGGGTGGCATTGAGGTAGAAACCCGCGCCCAGGCCGAAGTCCCACGCACCCTCGGGGTCGTCGGCGACAGCCTCGCCGCGGGGGCTGGTGTCGGGCATCACCAGGGCGACACCGTGTTCCGCGGCGTAGCGTTGCGCGCCGGACTTGGTGGAGAAGTTCTCGTCCGTGCAGGTGAGGCCCGAGAGCCAGTACAGCACCGGCACCTCCCCGCCTTCGGCCTGCGGCGGCAGGTAAACCGAGAACTGCATGTCGCAGTCGAGCACGTCCGAGCGGTGGCGGTAGCGCTGCTGCCGCCCGCCGAAACAGCGGGCTTCGGCGATTTTCTCGATACTACCCATCAATACAGCACCACCGAGCGGATGCTTTCGCCGGAATGCATCAGGTCGAAGGCCCTGTTGATGTCCTCCAGCGGCATGGTGTGGGTGATCAGGTCGTCGATATTGATATGCCCTTCCATATACCAGTCGACGATTTTCGGCACGTCGGTACGGCCGCGGGCGCCGCCGAAGGCGGTACCGCGCCAGCCGCGGCCGGTCACCAGCTGGAAGGGCCGTGTGGATATCTCCTGCCCCGCGCCGGCGACACCGACGATGCAGCTTTGTCCCCAGCCCTTGTGGCAGCACTCCAGGGCCTGGCGCATCACCTTGACGTTGCCGATACACTCGAAGCTGTAGTCGACTCCGCCGCCGGTCATCTCGATGAGGTGCGCAACGACGTCGTCCACTTCACTGGGGTTGACGAAGTCGGTCATGCCGAATTTCTTTGCCAGCGCGACCTTGGCCGGGTTGAGGTCCACGCCGATGATGCGGTTCGCGCCGACCATCTTCGCACCCTGGATCACGTTGAGGCCGATACCGCCCAGGCCGAACACCGCAACCGTGCTGCCCGGCTCGACCTTCATGGTAAAGGCGACCGCCCCGATACCGGTGGTCACGCCGCAGCCGATGTAGCAGATCTTGTCGAAGGGAGCGTCCTCGCGCACCTTTGCAAGCGCGATTTCCGGCAGCACCGTGTAGTTGGAAAAGGTGGAGCAGCCCATGTAGTGCAGGATGGGTTCGCCATCCAGCGAGAAGCGGCTGCTGCCGTCGGGCATCACACCCTTGCCCTGGGTTTCGCGAATCGCCTGGCACAGGTTGGTCTTGGGGTGCAGGCAGTAATCGCACTCACGGCACTCCGGTGTATACAGCGGGATCACGTGATCGCCGGGCTTGAGCCCCTTGACGCCCGGGCCCACCTCGACCACCACCCCGGCGCCCTCGTGACCGAGGATGGCGGGGAAAGCGCCCTCCGGGTCGTCGCCCGACAGGGTGAACGCATCCGTGTGGCACACGCCGGTGGCCTTGACTTCAACCAGCACCTCGCCGGCGCGCGGCCCCTCGAGATCGACTTCGACGATTTCCAGCGGCTTGCCCGCCGCGAATGCCACTGCGGCCTTGGTCTTCATAACTGCGCTCCCGTGTCGCGATTTTCGATGCGGTGATTATAGAGGCTATACTGCGCGAAGACCCATCCTTTCCCGGAAAAAACGCGCGGAGCCAGCCAGCGAATGAGCGAACTCGTCACAGTCCACATCGAGAACCACATTGCCCATGTCAGCCTGAACCGGCCGGAGAAATTCAACGCCCTGTCCTGGCCCATGTTCGAGGCGATCGCCGACACGGGGCAGGCACTTGCCGGCAACCGCGACGTGCGCGCGGTGATACTGAGTGGCGCCGGCGATCACTTCTGCGCCGGGCTCGATCTCGAAAACTTTGCCACCATGCCGCCCGGCGAGGACCTCTTCGGCCCGGGCCGCGGCGGCTTCTGGCCCAACTACTACCAGCGGCCGGCCGCGGTCTGGCGCGAAGTGCCGGTACCGGTGATCTGCGCGCTCCACGGCGTCGCCTACGGAGGCGGCCTGCAGATCGCCCTCGGCGCGGATATCCGCATCGCCCAGCCCGATGCGCGACTCTCGGTCATGGAAATCAAGTGGGGGATCATTCCCGACATGGCCGCGACACAAACCCTGCGGAATCTCGTGCGCCTGGACATCGCCAAGGATCTCACCTTTACCGGCCGGGTTGTCGATGGGAGCGAGGCGCTGGACCTCGGACTGGTCACCCGGTTGGCCGAAGACCCGCTGGCCGCCGCGCGCGAACTCGCCGCCGATATCGCCACGCGCAATCCCGACGCGATCGCCATCGGCAAATACCTGCTGGACAGCACCCGGGAGGGATCCTACACGGATGGCCTGCGCGCCGAGGAACAGCTGCAGCGCCGGCTGCTGGGCAGCCGCAACCAGCTGGAAGCGGTCGCCGCGGGCATGGAGCGCCGCCCGGCCACTTTCCAGCCGCGTGATTTCAGCGGCTTTGACGAACTGCAGGACTGACAGGTCAGATTATGAACAGCTATACACCGCCCCGGGTCTGGAGTTGGGAGCACGAGAACGGCGGCCAGTTCGCCAACATCAACCGGCCGGTGGCCGGCGCGACCCACGAGCAGGAATTACCCGTCGGCAACCACCCGCTGCAGCTGTACTCACTGGGCACCCCGAACGGGCAAAAAGTGACCATCCTGCTGGAGGAACTGCTCGCGCTGGGCATCGACGCGGCGGAATACGACGCTTACCGGATCAACATCGGCGAGGGCGAGCAGTTCGGCTCCGGTTTCGTCGCCATCAACCCGAACTCCAAGATCCCTGCGCTGGTCGATCACAGCGTAACCCCGCCGCGGCGGGTCTTCGAATCCGGCGCCATCCTGCTCTACCTGGCTGAAAAGTACGGCGCCCTGCTCCCCGCGGACGGCGATGCCCGCGCCGAGTGCCTGTCCTGGCTGTTCTGGCAGGTGGGCAGCGCGCCCTTCCTCGGCGGCGGCTTCGGCCACTTCTACGCCTACGCGCCCGAGCGCTGGGAGTACCCCATCGACCGCTACGCCATGGAGGTCAAGCGCCAGCTGGATGTGCTAGACCGGCACCTCGCCGGGGCGCAGTATCTCGCGGGTGAAATGTACAGCATCGCCGATATCGCCACCTACCCCTGGTACGGGCAACTGGTGATCGGCGATATATACAAGGCGCAGGAATTCCTCGATGTCCAGGGCTACGCTCATGTGATCCGCTGGGCGCGCGAGATCGAGGCGCGCCCGGCCGTGCGCCGCGGCGTGCGGGTCAACCGCAGTCCGGACGGCCCGGTCAAGGGTATCATCGAACGCCACCACTCCACCGATCTCGACTGAGGACGACAGCATCGTGTACCTGCTTTACGAATTCCCGGGTTCCGGCAACTGCTACAAGATCAGCCTGTTGCTCACGCAACTGGGGCTGGACTTCGAGGCGGTGAAGGTGGACATCCTGAAGGGGGAATCGCGAACGCCGGCATTCCTGGCGATCAACCCCAACGGACGGGTACCGGTGCTGCAGGTCGACGACCGCTACCTGCCCGAGTCGAATGCGGCGATGTGGTACCTCGCCGAGGGCACGCCGCTCCTGCCGGCGGACCGCTTCGAGCGCGCACAGGCGCTACAGTGGATGTTTTTCGAGCAGTACAGCCATGAGCCCTACATCGCGACCGTGCGTTACTGGGTGTCCATCCTCGGTGAAGCCGAAGGCCACCGGCGCGAGATCGACGAGCGCATGCCGCGGGGCTATGCGGCGCTGGATGTCATGGAGCGGCACCTGGAAACCCGGGAGTACTTCGTCGGCGGGGGCTACAGCATCGCGGATATCGCGCTTTACGCCTACACCCACGTGGCACACGAAGGTGGTTTCGATCTCGCGCCCTACGGCGCAATTAATGCCTGGCTTGAGAGGGTGGAAGCGCAGCCGGGCTTTGTTGCCATGGCTGCACAGTAGGGATCAGAAGGTGTAAATCCCGGTGGGAATGCGGCGCAGTTCCCAACCGCCGTTGCGCGCGCCCAGCACGAACAGGTCCTCGGCTCCGGTGTAAAGCGCCGGGGTGGCCAGGCGCATGGCATTGTCGTTCATAGCGCCCCCCGGGGTCGTTTGCACCGGGGCCTGCAGTGCGGGATGCGCGATGGCATCGGCACCCGCGGGCAGGCTGGCGGTCAGGCTGCTCGCCCTCGACTGCTCCGGCTGCGGCGGGAGTGCCCGGTCGCCGGAATGCGCGGCGAAGACCGCCGCGGTGAAACCCAGCGCAAGGACGGTGGCTGCTGTGCAAGTACGAAGTGTGCTGCGCATGGTGTCCCTCTCCTGTGCTTCCCTGTGGGTAACAGCCTCCAGTTTGGGACAGGCGCGGGTTAACCTCAGCCGGAGTTGCGTAAAGAAGCGTAAAGCCCCGCCAGGGCGCGGCGCTACTCCAGCGTCATGATCACCTTGCCGCGGGCGCGGCGCTCGGCCAGGCAATTGAAGGCGTCGGCGTAGTTTTCCAGGGGAAATACGTCCGTCACCACGGGATTGAGCTTGCCCTGCGCGAACAGCTCCCACAGTTCATGCACATTGGCGAGGTTGGTCTCCGGTTCCTCGGCGGTAAAGCGGCCGTAGAAGACCCCGACGATGGAACAACCCTTGAGCAGCGCCAGGTTGAGCGGAATCTTCGGGATCGGGCCACTGGCGAAGCCGATCACCAGGAAGCGCCCGTTCCAGGCCATGTTGCGCAGCGCCGCCTCGGTGAAATCGCCACCCACCGGGTCGTAAACCACGTCCACGCCGCGACCGCCGGTCATCTCCTTCAGTGTGGCCTTGAGGTCGACCTCGCTGTAGTTGATCACCTCGTCCGCGCCCAGCTGCTTGCACAGCTCGAGTTTTTCCGCGCTGCTTGCGGCCGCGATGACATGCGCCCCGAGCAGTTTGCCGATTTCCACGGCGGTGGCGCCGACACCGCCGGCGGCGCCGAGCACCAGCAGGGTCTCGCCCGGTTGCAGCCTGGCGCGCTGCTTGAGCGCGTGGTAGGAGGTGAAATAGGTCAGGCTGACCCCGGCGGCCTGGACGAAGCTGAGCCCCTCCGGCATCGGGTACACGTCCGCCTGGTCGACCGCGCGCTGCGCCGCGAAGGCCTGGTGCGTACCCGCTGCGATCACCTTGTCGCCCGGGGCGAAGCGCGTCACGCCCTCGCCCACCGACACGACCACGCCCGCACACTCGGCGCCCGGCACGAAGGGCAGGTCCGGCTGGGTCTGGTACTTTCCCTGGATCATCAGCAGGTCGGGGAAGTTGAGGCCTGCGGCTTTCACCTCGACCACGACCTGGCCGGGTCCACACTCGGGCACCGGCCAGTCCTGCACCAGTTCGAGTTGTTCAGCGGGGCCGTGCTGACGGCAGACGATGGCTTTCATGCGTTCTCCTCCAAGTGTTATGGGTGCAGGCGGCAACAGTCCTGCGGGACGCGATGGCGTCAGTCCCAGCGCAGCGGCAGGGACGAAATCGACAGGTTCTGGCCGGCGCTGATCCGCACGGGGCGTTCGGGATCCAGCCGGAAACGCGGCAGGCGCTCCAGCAGCACGCGATACAGTGTTTGCAGTTCCAGCCGCGCGAGATGCGAACCGAGGCAGCGATGCGGCCCTGCCCCGAACAACATGTGCGCTTTGTTATCCCGGGCCAGGTCGAAGCGCGCGGGGTCGGGAAATTCCTCCGGGTCCAGGTCCGCCGCGGGCAGGTAGAGCATCACCCGGTCGCCCGCCTTGAGCAGCTGCCCGCCCACGTGGGTGTCCTGGGTCACCCGCCGCACCGGCACCGTGAAAGTGTAGCGCCGCAGCAGTTCCTCGGTGGCCTCGCCGATGAGTTCCGGACTCGCGCCCAGGGTGTCCTGCAGCTCCATATCCGTCGCCAGGTGGCGAACGCCGAAGCCGATGGCATTGACCACCGTGTCCAGCCCGGCGAGGAACAGCAGCGCCGCGTAGTCTTCCATCAGCTCCGGCGAGACCGGCTCGCCGTCGACTTCCAGCGACCACAGCATGCTGATGAGGTCATCCCTGGGGGACTCGCGCCGCTGCGCGATCACGCCGCTCATCGCGTCGACGATATTGCGGATGCGCCTGCCGTAGACCTTGGGATCGAACTCGCTGGGCTCGAATACCTCGCGCGCCAGCTGCCGGAACTCCGCCAGGCGCTCTGCCGGCAGCCCCATCATGCGCAGGAACACCCGCACCGGCAGTTGCTCCGCGATTGCGGGGATCACGTCGCAGCCACCATCGGCGATCACGGCGTCCACCAGTTCATGCGCCTGGCGTTCGATGTCCGACTGCAGCGCCGCAACGGTCTTCGGCGCGAACGCGCGCTGCAGCGGCAGGCGATAGCGGGTGTGTTCCGGCGGGTCCATCATCAGCGGCGTGAGTTGCGGCTGCCGGGGGGTGCCCTCGGGCATCGCGTCCATCATCGCCTGTTTCAGCTCGGGCGGAATGAGTTCGCTGGAAAAAGTCTCCGGGTGCCGGGCGATATGGTGGGCGTCGCGAAAGCGCAGCGCGATCCAGTGCCCGCCGTTGAACGGGGTCCAGAATACCGGCGGTGCGTCGCTGTGCAGTTCCAGCGCCCGCAGGTGGGGTTCCTCCAGCAGGCCGGGGTCGCGAAATATGTCGAACGCGTAATACGCAACTTCAGGAACGTGGGCCGGCCGGTCGGCCGTGGTGACGCTGTCGTTCAAGGTATCTCTCCAGCCGGGATTCTGGCGGCAATCAGGGCTTTTGCGGCTTCCGCTGGTTGGTCAGCGGCCGTCTGTAGGAGGGGTCATCCCTGTCCCGCGTGGGCAGGCCGTTCAGGGCCAGGTCCGGCACGTCCAGGAATGGTATCGGCAGTGTCGGCGACAGGCCGGACCACTCGATGACTGTAGTGCGGAAAGCAATTTTCCACTGCCCGTCGCGGCGTTCGAAGCGGTCGAGGTAGCGTCCGCCGGCCAGCCAGTTGGACTCGTCGTGATTGCGGCCGGCCATCAGGTAATAGGTTTCCGTGTGCGCGCTGTCGCCGTCCAGCTCGCAGCTGTGGTTGAGCAGGTTGTGCATGGTCGCCTTCTGGCCTTCTTCGTGCATGCCGTGGGCCCAGTCGTACAGGCTGGCCGGGTCGCCGACGAAACTCCCCGCGGAAATCACCGCGTCGGCGTGAAATGCCGACAGGAACAGCGCGCGGTCGAAGCGGTCCATGGCGCGGGCGAAGCGCAGCAGCGCATCGTATATATCCTGGCGGTCCACCAGTTCGGCGAGCCGCTGCTGCGAGACGTGCGAATCAGTCATGCCGCTACCTCCTCGGCTGTCGCTTTATACCGGCTGCCAGATCGGCGCGCCGCGCTTGGCGCGCAGGGACGGGATGACCTTGCCGTCCACGTCGGTCACACCGTATTCATTGGCCAGTTCCGCGGTGATAAAGGTGCCGCCGGTGTGCCGCATGACCTCGGGATCGCTGGCAAGGGCGGCGATCACCCGGCCAGGGAATTCCGGGGTGCAGCTGTCCGCGGGACGGGTCGCGGCGCCCTCCTTGAGCCCGGGAATACTGGCGAGATTGCGCTTGGCGAGCTCGGTCATGGTCAGACCCTGCCAGAGTGACAGCGAGGCGACGCCGTGGGGCTTCAGCTCGATCGCCATATCGCGGGACATGCGGTCGACCGCGGATTTGCTGGTGCCGAAAACCACACCGTAGGTGTAGGCCACGCCGGTGTAGCCGGAGATTGCCACGATCAGACCGGAGCCCTGCGGCACCATGATTTTTGCCGCGTGCCAGGCGGCGACGAAATTGGAGCGCACGCCGACATCGACCATCTCCCAGTTGCTCAGCGGCTTTTCCCAGAAGGGTTTCGGCGAGGTGAGATCCTCCGGCAGCGCGAAGGCATTGTTGACAAGGATATCCAGGCGGCCCTGTTCGCGTGCCACCTGTTCAAACAGCGCCGCGACCTGCGCATCGTCAGCGTGATCCACCTGCACCGCGATGCCGTGCCCGCCGCAGGCGTCGGCCTCCTTTGCAGTCTCGCCGACGGTACCCGGCAGTGGGCTTTCGCCGGCGGAAACGGTGCGCCCGGTGACGTAGACCGTGGCACCCTGCGCGGCCAGTGCCAGCGCGATACCCTTGCCAATGCCCCGGCTGGCGCCGGTGACGACTGCTACTTTACCCGATAACCGCATCGTTCTTATCTCCTTGCCGCGGCGTACAGTGCCGCAAAATGCCGCTTTGGTCCAGTGGGACGGCGCACACTCGCAGTCGATCCAGCCTGCCGGGACAGTGAAGGCGGGGGACTACAGCGGCCGTCGGAATACTGGTAATGTCTGGCATTCGAGCACTCCATCGGAGCTTGTGAATCCATGGCAGACAGCCTGCACAGAGCCCTCTACAGCCGCTTCGAAAAACTGCCCGGCGTGCGCCTCGAGCAGGTCGGCGAATTGCTGGCGGTGGGCATCGAGAACGACAGCGCCAGCGCCCTGGTCTTCCTGCAGGGTGCGCAACTGGCCCACTACCAGCGCCACGGCGAGCACCCCGTCATCTGGCTCAGCCCGCACTGCGACTACCGGCGGGGCACGCCCCTGCGCGGCGGTGTGCCGCTGTGCTGGCCCTGGTTTGGCGACCTGGCCAGCAACCCGCTGGCCATCCGCCGCCAGGTCCCCCTGCATATCGCCGGGGCCCACGGCTTCGCCCGCAACCGCCTGTGGCGCCTGGAGAGTGTAGAGCGCCCCCGCGGCGACCTCACCCGCCTGGTCCTCAGCCTCAACCTGGAAGAGCGTCAGGAGGACGCCTGGCCGGTCGCTACCGCGCTGCAGTTGACCCTGGAGATCGGCCAGCGGCTGAAGCTCGCCCTGGAGATCACCAACCGCAGTGCACAGGCGTTCTTTTTTTCCGGTGCCCTGCACAGCTACTACGCCGTCAGCGATATCGACCGCGTCAGCGTCCAGGGCCTGGAGCGGATGACCTACGTCGACAGCGTGGGCGAGCGGCGCTACGGCCGCCAGCGCGGCCTGCTGCACATCGACCGGGAGGTGGACCGCATCTACCACGGCACCTGGTCGCCGCTGAAACTCATCGACCACGGCTGGCGCCGGGTGCTGCTGATCAGTCCCGAGGGCAGCGACAGCAGCGTCATCTGGAACCCCTGGGTGGACAAGTCCCGCCGGCTCTCTCACTTTGCGGACGGCGCCTTCCGGGAGATGCTGTGCATCGAAACCGCCAACGCCGGCGATGATTTCGTCGTGCTGCAGCCGTCCCAGCGCCACCGCCTGGGCTTTACCCTGCGCTGCAAGCCCCTCTGAACGCCCCTCCCCTACAGCCCCCGCGGGAAAGCTGGTAATGTTGGCGGCTTTACCGACGCCAGCGAATCAACAGTCCATTGAGCCAGACCACCGCCACCGAAGAGCAATCGGGCCACACCCCGATGATGGTGCAATACCTCGCCATCAAGGCCGAGCACCCCCACGACCTCGTGTTCTACCGCATGGGCGATTTCTACGAATTGTTCTACGACGACGCCAAACGCGCCGCTGAACTGCTGGACATCACCCTCACCGCGCGCGGCAAGTCCAATGGCCAGCCCATCCCCATGGCGGGCGTGCCGTTCCACGCGGCGGAGGGCTATCTCGCGCGGCTGGTGCGGGCCGGCGTCTCGGTGGCCATCGCCGAGCAGATCGGCGACCCGGCCACCAGCAAGGGACCGGTGGAGCGCAAGGTGGTGCGGGTGGTTACCCCGGGCACCCTGTCCGACGAGGCCCTGCTGGACGAGCGCAGCGACTCGCTACTGCTGGCGGTGAACCAGCGCGGCGAGGACTACGGCCTCGCCTACCTGGACCTCGCCAGTGGGCGCTTCCGGGTACAGGAGCTGCGCGGGGAAGAGGCTCTCACCGGCGAATTGCAGCGGCTGGACCCGGCGGAGACGCTGTACCGCGAGAGCATCGGCCACACCGCAGTCACCGGCCGGCGCGGCGCCCGCTCCCAGCCGGAATGGGAGTTCGACGGCGCCAGCGCCCGCCGCGCCCTCAACACCCAGTTCCAGACCCACGACCTGGCCGGCTTCGGTTGCGATCAGCTGGAACTGGCCATCGGCGCCGCCGGCTGCCTGCTGCAGTATGTGAAGGACACCCAGCGCAGCAACCTGCCGCACATCCGCGGCCTCAGCCACGAGCGCCGCGAGGACAGCGTGATCCTCGACGCCGCCACCCGGCGCAACCTGGAAATCGACATCAACCTGGCCGGCGGCGAGAGCAATACGCTGTTTTCCGTGCTGGACCGCGGCGCCACCGCCATGGGCAGCCGACTGCTGCGGCGCTGGCTGCACCGCCCGCTGGCCCGGGTAGACCTGTTGCAGGCCCGGCAGGATGCGGTCGCCGCACTGTGCGCGAATTACGGCTACGAGGGCGTGCGCGACGCGCTCAAGCCCATCGGCGACATGGAGCGAATTCTCGCCCGGGTGGCCCTGCGCTCGGCGCGCCCGCGGGACCTCAGCCGCCTGCAGGCCTCGCTGGCCGTCCTGCCCCGGCTGCGCTCGGAGCTGGCCAGTTGCGACAGCAGCCTGTTGCGCGACCTGTCCACCCAGGCCGGCGAGTTCCCGGCGCTGGTGGAACTGCTGGAATCCGCGATCATCGACAACCCGCCGGTGGTGATACGGGACGGCGGGGTGATTGCCGAAGGCTATGACGCCGAACTCGACGAGTTGCGCGCGATCAGCACCGGCGCCGCGGATTTCCTGCTGGAGATCGAGCAGCGCGAGAAGCAGGCCACCGGCCTCAGCTCGCTGAAGGTCGGCTACAACCGGGTCCACGGCTACTACATCGAGATCAGCCGCTCCCAGTCCGAGCGGGCGCCGGCCGAGTACGTCCGCCGGCAGACGCTGAAGAACGCCGAGCGCTTCATCACACCGGAATTGAAGGCCTTCGAGGACAAGGCGCTGTCCAGCAAGAGTCGCGCACTGTCCCGGGAAAAGGCCCTGTACGACGCGCTGCTGGAGCGCCTGAACGAGGACCTCGGCGCGCTGCAGGACTGCGCCGCGGCGGTCGCGGAAACCGACGTACTGGCCTGCCTCGCAGAACGCGCGGACAGCCTGCGACTGTGCCGGCCGAGTTTCGTGGAGGAAACGGTCTTCGAGATCAGCGAGGGCCGCCACCTGGTGGTGGAACAGGTGCTGGAGGAGCCCTTCATTGCCAACGACACCCTACTCGATGATTCGCGGCGCATGCTGCTGATTACCGGCCCCAACATGGGCGGTAAATCGACCTACATGCGGCAGAACGCGGTGATCGCCCTGCTCGCCCACATCGGCAGTTTCGTGCCTGCGACGGCGGCGCGGTTGTCGCCGCTGGACCGCATCTTTACCCGTATCGGCTCCTCCGACGACCTCGCCTCGGGCCGCTCCACCTTCATGGTGGAGATGACCGAGACCGCCAACATCCTGCACAACGCCACGCCGCGCTCGCTGGTGCTGATGGATGAGGTCGGCCGCGGCACCAGCACCTTTGACGGCCTCAGCCTGGCCTGGGCTGCCGCGGTGGAACTGGCGCGGGTAGTGCGCGCCTTCACCCTCTTTGCCACCCACTACTTCGAGCTGACCGCCCTGCCGGAAACCTGCCCGACAATGGCCAACGTGCACCTGGACGCCACCGAGCACCGGGACCACGTGGTGTTCCTGCACCACATCCAGGAGGGGCCGGCCAATCGCAGCTTCGGCCTGCAGGTGGCGAAGCTCGCGGGCATTCCGCCCCAGGTACTCGCCGCCGCGGCGGCCAAGCTGAAGGAGCTGGAGTCCGGCGAGGTGTCACCTCGCGCCAGCGCAGCTCCGGCACCCGCACCACAGGCCGACCTGTTCAGCACGCCGGCACCACACCCGCTGGTCGACACGGTAGAAACGCTGGACGTGGACGCGCTCAGCCCGCGGCAGGCGCTGGATATGCTCTATCGATTGAAGGACATGCTCTAGGGCGCTGGGGCCCGATCCGCGGCCGCCGCCAAGACTTCTCATTGGCAGGCCTTACAGTTAAACTACCGCCCCCTGAACAACGCCGGGCGGGACGCTCGTCCGGCAGGCATGCAAGTTCCCGAGAGGCATAGAGAACATGACGTTTGTCGTAGGCGAAGACTGTATCAACTGCAAGCACACCGATTGCGTGGAAGTTTGCCCGGTAGACTGTTTCTACGAAGGCCCCAACTTCCTGGTGATCCACCCGGACGAGTGTATCGACTGTGCGCTGTGCGAACCGGAATGCCCTGTCGACGCCATCTTCTCCGAGGACGAACTGCCCGAAGACCAGCAGGTCTTCCTGGAACTCAACGCCGAGCTGGCCGAGATCTGGCCGAACATCACCGAGATGAAAGAAGCTCCGGCGGACGCCGAGGAGTGGGCCGGCAAGCCGGGCAAGCTGGCGCTGCTCAAGCGCTGATTTCGCCTGCTGGCCACCGAGTTGGACAAAAAGCCCCGCGATGCGGGGCTTTTTCATTTGTGCGGGAGGACGATTGGAAACCGGCATACTCATGCTCGCGGCGGGCTTCGGCCGGCGCTTCGGCGGCGACAAGCGCCTGGCCGAATTGCCCGGCGGTGAACCGCTGCTGCTAGCCAGTGCCAGGCAGGCGCTGCACAGCGGCCTGCCCCTGGTGGTCTGCCTGCGGCCGGAGGATACTCGCCTGGCCGCGCAGGTGCAGGCGCTGGGGGCTTCGGTCTGCTTCTGCCCGTCGGCGGACCAGGGCATGGGCGCCACCCTGGCCGAGGGCATGCAGTCCATCGCCGGCTGGGATGCAGTGCTGGTAGCGCTGGGCGACATGCCCGAGGTTCAGCCGCAAACCTTTGCAGCCCTGGCCAAGGCCATGGAAAGCGCCACTGCCTGCCGTCCGGTCTTCCGCGGCACAGCCGGCCATCCCGTGGGCTTCTCCGCCGCGCTGTTCCCTGCCCTACGGCAACTGGAGGGTGATCGCGGCGCCCGGGATATCCTGCGCGAACTGGGCGACGCGGTGCGGGCGATGGACGTGGACGACGCCGGCATCCTGCGCGACATCGACACGCCGGACGACCTGCGCTGACACCGGGCAGCGCTGGCACTCCCGGCGTGGACCTTTTATAGTTACCGCCGCCACTGCCTGAGAGGTACCGCCGCGTCGATGGAACACGAGAAAAAAAGCGCCTTACTTGGCCTGGACTGGCGTATCGCGCTGGGCTTCGGCGTCACCTTGATGTGGATGACGCTGGGTTTCCTCTACCTGGCCAGGATCGTGGGCATGGAGCATTTCATCCACCTGCCCACCGCGGATATCGGCAGTTTCCTCGAGGGCGCCTTCGCCCCCCTCGCCTTCTTATGGCTGGTGATCGGGCACTTCATGCAGCAGAAGGAAATCTCCGCCAACACCCGCGCCATTTTCATCCAGGAACAGAGTGCGCGCCGCGCGGAAATGCACGCGCAGCGCGACTCTTTCTTCAAGCTGCAGACCCTGGTACAGGAGCAGCTCGGTTCCATCGCCGCATTTCACTACATGTCGGTAGCCGGTCCGTCCGGTACCGGCGACATGAGCGACGAGGAATTCGCCCGCGAGCATACGCTGGGCAATGATATGGATTCTGCCTGGTTCATGCGCAAGATGATCGCACTGGCTGTCAGCAACCGGCACGACCAGGCGAAGATGCACGACATTTTCTTCGGCACGGAACTGCGCAGCGCGCACTCGCAAAACTACTCGAAAACCTTTGAAAAGCTGATGAAAGCGGCAAGGGCTGTCGACACCGACGACATGGTCAGCGACGCCCTGCTGCACGGTTCGCCGGCCGGCATCCTCTACCGCATCATCCAGATGGTGAAAGGAGAGCAGCTGATCGACTCGTTGATCGGACTGTCCAACGAGCCGGGTACGGGCCAGCCTGCACACGGCGCCTGATCGCCCCTAGCTGATCACACCCTCGGCGCGCAGCGCCTCGATGTCCTGCTCGGAAAGCCCGAGCAGGCCCTGCAGCACCTCGTCGTTATGGCTGCCAATCTCGCCGCCGGGCCACTCGGTGCGCCCGGGCGTACCCGCCAGCTTGGGCAGGATCGCCGGCAGTTTCAGGGGCTCGCCGCCGACGGTGACGCTCTCGAACATGCCGCGGGCGTTGAAGTGCGGGTCCGCCATTATGTCCGCCACGCTGTTGATCGGCCCCACCGGCACGCGCGCCTCCTCCAGTGTGGCGATCACCCGGGCGGAGGAATGCGCCGCGCACCAGCTGGCCAGCGCGGTGTCGATCTCGCCCTCGTGGCGCACCCTGCCGGCGTTGTCCGCCAGCGCCGGGTCCGCCGCCATGTCCGGCCGCCCGGCCGCCGTCATCAGCCGCTTGAAGATCGAGTCGCCGTTGCCGCCGATGACCACGTACTTGCCGTCCTCGCAGCGGTAGGTATTGGTCGGCACGATACCGGTGACCGTGGTACCGGAGGGCTCGCGGACCACGCCGGCGCCGTCGTATTCGGGCACGATGGCCTCCATCAGGTTGAAGATCGATTCGTACAGCGCCACGTCGATCACCTGGCCCTCGCCGCGGCCGCGGCCGCGCTGGATCAGCGCCAGTGCGATACCCAGCGCCGCGTGAATCGCGGCCAGGGTGTCGCCCATGGAAATGTTACTGCGCACCGGCGCCTTGCCCGGCTCGCCGTTGATGTAGCGAAATCCCGCATAGCCCTCGGTCACCGAGGCAAACCCGGGTTTGTTGGCGTAGGGGCCGTCCTGGCCATAGCCGGAGATGCGCGCATAAACCAGGCCCGGGTTAGCGGACTTGAGGTCCTGCGGCCCCAGGCCCCAGCTCTCCATCAGCCCGGGGCGGAAGTTCTCGATCAGCACGTCGGCGCCGCAGATAAGCTCGCGTGCCAGCTCGCGGCCGCGTTCGCTCTTCAGGTCCAGGGTGACGCTCTTCTTGTTGCGACCCAGGCTTCGATACCACAGCGAAGTGCCGTCCTGCACCACCCGCCAGCCGCGAATCGGGTCCCCGCCGGGCGGCTCGACCTTGATCACCTCGGCGCCGAAATAGGCGAGTATGGTCCCGGTGAAAGGCCCCGCCAGCAGCTGGCCGAGCTCGATTACCCGGATGCCGTCCAGCGGCCTGGCGCCGTGCGTGTCTGTCATCGAATTCCCCTTATCGCCTTCTCCGGGCGAGCCCAGCGGGATTACAACAAAAAAAGGCGCGTTTGGCGCGCCTTTCTTCTTTGGTGCCGGGGAAAAACCCGGGTATGGGGAACTAGCTGAACAGGGATTCGCCGGTCAGCCCGTTGTGTTCCATGATATTGCGCAGGCGCTTGAGGGCCTCGACCTGGATCTGCCGCACGCGTTCGCGGGTGAGGCCGATTTCCCGGCCGACTTCCTCGAGCGTGCTGCTTTCGTGGCCGCGCAGGCCGAAGCGGCGTACCACCACTTCGCGCTGCTTCTCGGTAAGCTCGTCCAGCCAGGCTGCGATGTTCTCCTTGATATCAGAGTCCTGCAGCAACTGCGAGGGATCGCTTTCCTGAAGATCGGCGATGGTATCGACCACCGACTTGTCGGAATCCGGGCCCACCGGGGTATCCACCGAGGTGATCCGCTCGTTCAGGCCAAGCAGGCGCTTCACGTCCGCCGCGGGCTTGTCGAGCATCTCGGCAATTTCCTCGGCGGTGGGTTCGTGATCCAGCTTCTGGGTCAACTCGCGCGCGGCGCGCAGGTAGACGTTGAGCTCCTTCACCACGTGGATGGGGAGGCGGATGGTCCGCGTCTGGTTCATGATCGCCCGTTCGATGGTCTGGCGAATCCACCAGGTAGCGTAGGTGGAGAAGCGGAATCCGCGCTCCGGATCGAATTTCTCCACCGCGCGGATCAGGCCGAGGTTGCCCTCCTCGATCAGGTCCAGCAGGGTGAGCCCGCGGTTGATGTAACGGCGGGAGATTTTCACCACCAGGCGCAGGTTGCTTTCGATCATGCGCTTGCGGCCGTCCGCATCGCCCTTGCGGGCCAGGCGGGCGAAGTGCTTTTCTTCGTCTGGAGTGAGAAGCGGCGAGTAGCCGATCTCGTTGAGGTAAAGCTGGGTGACGTCGAGGGACTTTTCCACGCGGCTGGCGGTTCGCGCCTTGGCCTCGTCGAACATCTCCTCCTCCAGCGCTGCTGTGTCGGATGCGTCGGCTTCGTCGGAATCTACATCGTCATCCGCGCCCAGCATGGCTGCATGGACTGCGGAATCATCATCCGTCGAAATCTCGGTAATACTGGATTTCCCTTTCATGCCTGCCCCTTTGCTCTGTGCCTTGCGCAAGTTCCCTGTGCGGCACTCCGTGTTATCCAGCTTCATGAACGTCCCCCGTCCTGACCCTGGCATCTTCAGAGAGCCCCAGACCCACTGACAACCGGCCTGACAGGCTAACCCAAACGCTGACGAAAAAACAAGCTGCTATGCAAAGAATTGCAATCGCTAACTTCTCGGCCGGCCTGGACCGGATGTCCAGTGAAGCAAGTTTTTTCACCTGTGGAAATTACGACCGAATACAGCTGTGATCGCCCCGCTGTCGGAGCGCGCTCCGCGCGCGATCGCCTGCGTAGCAGGCTCCTACTAGCGCCGGGGAAGCATGCCGAGGGGATCGATAGGCTTGCCCTCTCGACGAATCTCGAAGTGCAACCGCACCGAGTCGGTGCCGCTACTGCCCTTGGTTGCAATCTTCTGACCCGCACTGACCGTGTCCCCTTCGCTGACCAGCAACGACTGGTTGTGCCCGTAGGCGCTGAGGTACTGCTCGTTGTGCTTGATGATCAGCAACTCCCCGAGCCCGACGATACCGGTGCCGGCGTACACCACCTGCCCGGCCGCCACGGCGACTACCGCATCCCCCCGCGCACCGCCGATATCGATGCCCTTGTGGACCGTCGACGAGTACTTCCGGACAACCGGGCCTGCGGAGGGCCAGCGCCACACCTGCACCGGCCCCAGGGCCGGTTTCGGCGCAGATCCCTTTTTAGCAGTCGCAGGTGACGCCGGTGTGACAGCGCGGGGGGCTGTTTTCGCGGCCGGGGCCGGGGCCGTTTTCGCGGCGACCGGTGGCGTGCTGGCCCTGGGTGGCGCGGGCTTGCTGGCCGGGGGCTCGCGTTCCAGCAGCACCAGCCGCTGGCCGGGGTAGATGGTATAGGGTGAGGCAATCCTGTTGGCCGCCGCCAGCCGGCGGTAATCCAGTCCGTAACGGAAGGCGATGGAATACATGGTGTCGCCACGCTGCACGGTATACCCGGGCTTCGATGATTCCACCGGCGGCGCCGGGTGGTGCGTCCGGGAATTGCGGTCCTCCACCGGCGCCCTTACGTTGCCGCCGCAGGCTGCCAGTAGCAGCGGCAACAGGCAGCAGCCCAGTATGCGTTGTGCGCGTCCAGTGGTGTGCCGCTCACGCATCTGCCGGCCTGTGTCAGCCCGAGCGGGCCGCTCCGTCGACGTCGCCCCAGCGGCGCTCGATAAACCACACCAGGACGAACCCGGCCATCATCAGCAGGATGCACAGGCCGATCATCGGCTCCTGCCCGGTGATGTCCCGGAATTGCCCCGGCAGCACCGGCACCTGCTGTGCCGGGCGCAGTTCGCCGTGCGAGTCGCTCACCCAGGCCAGCACCTGCTTCCAGGGCCAGACCACCAGCAGCGAGCCGAACAGGAAGCCGGTCAGCAGGGCCATGGTCGCCTCGTGGAAGCGGTGCAACAGCCAATACAGCAGGCGGGAAAAACACAGCAGGCCGGACACGGCGCCTACGGCAAACACCGCGAGGAACCCGAGGTCCAGTCCCTTCACCGCCGTAAGCACGGTACCGTACATGCCCAGCAGCACCAGGATGAAGCTGCCGGAGATACCGGGCAGGATCATCGCGCAGATGGCCAGGAAGCCGGCGACGAAGACACCGGGCAAACCGATGTGCAGATCCACCACCGGCGACAGTGCAATGAAGGCGGCGATCGCACCACCGGCCGCCAGGCAAAGGCCGCGGGCCGGAGTCCAGCCGCGCACATGCCGCACCAGCACCAGCGCCGAGGCAAGGATCAGGCCGAAGAAAAACGCCCACAGCGGCACCGGGTGAGTCTCCAGCAGCCAGGCGATCAGCCGGGCCAGGCTGACGACACTGGTGGCGATACCGGCCAGCAGGCAGACCAGGAAAGTCCCGTTCACATGCTGCCAGGCACCGCGGATATCCAGGCGCAGGAGCAGGCGCACGAAGCGCGCGTCCACAGCGTGGATACTGCCCAGCAGGGTGTCGTAGATGCCGGTGATAAACGCGATGGTACCCCCGGAGACGCCGGGGACGATATCCGCGGCACCCATCAGGAGGCCGCGCAGGAAAATCCCGGCTTTAGTCACGATCGCTAGCGCACCGTGCCGGGACGCAGTGGAACGAAGCGCACGGCTTCCACCACGGTGGTTTCAAACCCTTCCGGAGTGCGATCCACCACGTGCAGGTGTTGTGTTTCCTCGCCCACCGGGATCACCAGGCGCCCGCCCGGGGCGAGCTGCTCCAGCAGCGGTTCGGGGATGCGCTTGGGCGCGGCAGCGGCGAGGATGCCATCGAAAGGACCGCGCTCGGGCCAACCCAGGCAGCCGTCGGCGTGGGCGACCTGCACGTTGCGCAGCTTGAGCTGCCGCAGGCGCTGGCGGGCCTTCTGCAGCAGCGGCTTGATGCGCTCGACGCCGTAGACCTCGGGGACCAGTTGCGCCAGTACGGCGGTCTGGTAGCCGGAGCCGGTGCCGATCTCCAATACCTTTTGCGGCACACCCTTCTCCAGCAGCAGCTCGGTCATGCGCGCCACGATATAGGGCTGGGAGAGGGTCTGCTGGTAGCCGATGGGCAGGGCGACATCCTCGTAGGCGCGATGGGCCATGGCCTCGTCGAGGAACAGGTGACGCGGCGTGGTGCGTATGACATCGAGGACCCGCAGGTCCTTGATCCCCTCGTCGACCAGGCGTTGCACCAGCCGCTCGCGCGTGCGCTGCGAGGTCATGCCTATCCCGTTGAGGTCCACGCTGCTCACTCCCCGTACCACTCCATTTGCCCCGATGTTTCTTGTTCGTTACGCCGCTCGCCGGCGTCCTGCATAAACTCCGCCAGCAGCGCTGTGGCGTACCCGCCCGCGCCCAGTCCGAAGGTCAGCAGCAGGCTGCCATCATCACAAAACTGCCAGGAAAAGTCACCAGCGAGCAGCCGCGCCGGGCGCCAGGCCAGCTCCAGCCCCATGCGTTCGAGGAACTCGCAGGACTGCGCCTCATCCGCCAGCTGCGCCCGGAAAGTTTCGCCCGCGGCGGCCAGTGCGTCCCGGCCCCGCCCCCACAGCGGCAGCGCCGGGTGCAGGTCGTGTTCTGCGCAGCGCCGCGCAATATCCGCATCCGGCACCTCGCAGTGAAACAGGCTGCGGCTCCCGTCCAGCACGCAGACGTCCCCGGCCCGAACCGCATCCCAGTCCCCGGCGCGAACGCGATCTGCGAGCAGGCGATTGAACAGGTTTGCGCGCAGCACGGAAAGATAGATGCTGCGGCGGTTGCGGGCGATGCGCCGGCCTCCGGTCGCCATCCAGCGCCTGGCCTGCTCGAGGGTGGCGTTCGCGCGACCGAAGCGCTGCTCGCCGAAATAGTTGGGTGCGCCGTGCGCCGCGATGTGGCTCAGCCGCTGGTCAATCGCCTCCCGGTCTCCCTGGACCTCCCGCAGGCGCAGGGTGAAGCGATTGCCCCGGTGGACCCCGCGGCGCAGCTTGCGGCGATGGCGAGCCACCGCCAGCACCTCGACCCCGGCGTCCTGCTGCAGCGACAGCCAGCCGGGTTCCGGCTTGCCCGCCAGCCCCACGCTGAACCACTGCCGCGTCACCGCGTTGCGGTCCTTCATGCCGCTGTAGCCGATCTCGCGCGGGTGCACGCCGGCCAGCGAAGACAGGCGCTCGGCCAGTTCGGTCGTGGTCAGCTCGCGCTTTTGCAGGTGCAGGAATACATGCTCGCCCTCTCCTTCGGGTTCGAAGCCGAGCTCCTCCTCGACCAGGAAATCCTCGGGAACCGAGCGTGTGCGTGCGGTGGCCACAGGCTCGCCGGCGGCCGCTGGCCAATCCGGGTTCATGACTGGACGGCGCCCAGCAGCACTATCGCGTGGGCTGCGATGCCCTCCTCTCGGCCGGCAAAGCCCAGGCCCTCCGTGGTGGTCGCCTTTACGTTGATGCTGTCGATGCCGACCCCGAGGTCCGCGGCCAGATTGGCGCGCATGGCATCGATATGCGGTGCCATCTTCGGTGCCTGGGCGATGATGGTCATGTCGGCATTGCAGGGGGAATATCCGGCCTCGCCGACCAGCACCATGACCCGGCGCAGCAACTCGCGGCTGTCGATACCGGCATTGGTCGGGTCGGTATCCGGGAAGTGGCGGCCGATATCACCCGCGGCGATCGCGCCCAGCAGCGCGTCGCACAGGGCGTGGACCAGCACGTCGCCGTCGGAGTGTGCCGCCAGCCCGCGGTTGTGGGGAATCCTCACCCCGCCGAGCACGACACCGTCACCCTCGGCGAAGCGGTGCACATCGTAGCCGTGACCGATTCGCAGCGTCACGCCTGTTCGCCCTTCCAGGCCAGGTACCACGCCGCCAGCGCCAGGTCGTCCGGCGCCGTCACCTTGAAGTTGGCGGGCGAACCGGGAACCAGTTGCACCGGCAGGCCGGCCAGCTCCATCGCCGAGGCCTCGTCGGTGATTGCCTCCTGCCGTTCCAGCGCGCCGGCAAGCGCAGCGGTCAATTCGCCGAGCCGGAACATCTGCGGCGTCTGCGCGCGCCACAGGCGGCTGCGGTCCATGGTGTGCGCGACCAGCCCGTCGTCGCCGGCGTACTTCACCGTATCGACGATGGGCTCGGCGAGAATACCGCCCACGCCGGTCGAGCGCACCTGCTCGACCAGGCGCTGCAGGTCCTTTTCCGGCAGGCCGGGGCGTGCGGCATCGTGCACCAGTACCCAGTCGCCGGGCTCGCCCGGCACCGCGCGCAGCGCCGCAAGTACCGAATCGGCGCGCTGCGCCCCTCCGGTCACCCGGCGCACCCGCGGATCGGTGAACAGCGCAAGCCTGTCGGCAAAGGCGTCCTCGGGGTGCAGCGCCACGGTGACAGTGAGAATCGCGGGGTGGCGCAGCAGTGCCTGCAGGCTGTGTTCAAGCAGGGTGATATCGTCGAAGCACAGGTACTGCTTGGGGATGTCGCTGCCCATGCGCGCGCCGATTCCGGCGGCGGGCACCACCGCGTGGCAGGCCTCAGTCATGGCTTATCCCCCCCTGCCGCGCCCGGCACCGGTGGCTGCTCCGGCTGGTTCGCTGCGGGCCTGGTCGCTTCCGGCTTGCCGGTATCTTCCACCCGGTAATACACCTCCCCGTCGCGCACCAGGTTGAGTTGCTCGCGGGCGCGTTGCTCCACGCCATCGTTGCCGCTTTGCAAATCCAGCACCTCGCGTTCCAGTACCGCATTGCGGTCGCGCAATTGCTCATTCACACGGGTGAACTCCGCCACCTGCGCCTTCAGCCGGTGCACCTCGGCCAGGCTGCCCTCGGCGAACCACAGCCGGTACTGCAGTACCAGCAACAGGCAGACGAGGAAGCCCAGCAGCCAGCGCAAGAACGTCGCCTGTCAGCGGCCGAATTCGGCCAGGCCGCGGTACGGCGCCTTGCCGCCCAGCTCCGCCTCGATGCGCAGCAGGCGGTTGTACTTGGCGACGCGGTCGGAGCGGCACAGGGAACCGGTCTTGATCTGCCCGGCGGCGGTGGCCACGGCGAGGTCGGCGATGGTGGCGTCCTCGGTTTCACCGGAGCGGTGGGAGATCACCGCGGTGTAGCCGGCGGCCTTGGCCATGGCGATGGCGTCCAGGGTCTCGGACAGGCTGCCGATCTGGTTGAACTTGATCAGGATGGAGTTGGCCACGCCCTTGTCGATGCCCTGCTTGAGGATCTTCGTGTTGGTCACGAACAGGTCGTCGCCCACCAGCTGGATCTTGTCGCCGATCTTGTCGGTGAGCATTTTCCAGCCGTCCCAGTCGGACTCGTCCAGGCCGTCCTCGATGGAGATGATCGGGTGGCCGGCGGCGAGTTCCGCCAGGTAGTCGGTGAACTCGGCACTGGAGAACTTCTTGCCCTCGCCGGCGAGGTCGTAGACGCCGTCCTTGAAGAACTCGGAAGCGGCGCAGTCCAGTGCCAGGGTCACGTCGGTGCCCAGCTTGTAACCGGCCTTTCCCACCGCCTCGGCGATCACTTCCAGCGCCGCCTCGTTGGACGGCAGGTTCGGGGCGAAGCCGCCCTCGTCGCCCACCGCGGTGTTCAGGCCGCGGGCGGAGAGAACTTTTTTCAGGTTGTGGAAGATCTCGGCGCCGGTGCGCAGGGCCTCGGCGAAGCTGGGCGCCGCGACCGGCTGGATCATGAATTCCTGGATGTCGACGTTGTTGTCCGCATGCTCGCCGCCGTTGAGGATGTTCATCATCGGCACCGGCATGGTGAGGTCGGAGGTGCCGTTGAGCTCGGCAATGTGGCGGTACAGCGGCACCCCTTTTGACATCGCCGCCGCCTTGGCCGCCGCCAGGGACACCGCGAGAATCGCGTTGGCGCCGAACTTCGCCTTGTTCTCGGTGCCGTCGGCGTCGATCATCGCCTGGTCCAGGGCGCGCTGGTCGCAGGGATCGACACCGATGGTGAGCTCGCGGATCGGGCCGTTGACGTTGGCTACCGCCTTGAGCACGCCTTTACCCATATACCGGGACGCATCGCCATCGCGCAGTTCCAGTGCCTCGCGCGAACCGGTGGAAGCGCCGGAGGGGGCACAGGCGCTGCCGACATACCCGCTGTCCAGCGTGACTTCCGCCATCACCGTGGGGTTGCCGCGCGAATCCATGACCTCGAAGGCCTGCACGTTTGCGATTTTGCTCATGGGAAAACTCCGTTTTGTCTAATCGATGACCAGCTCGGGCAGGGACTTGACCAGTTCGTCCACCGCCTTGACCTGCTCGAGAAAGGGTTTCAGTTGCGCCAGCGGCAGCGCGCTGGGGCCGTCGCACAGGGCCTTGTCCGGGTCCGGGTGGGACTCCAGGAACAGCCCGGCCAGCCGGGTCGCCATGCCCGCGCGGGCGAGATCCACCACCTGGCTGCGGCGGCCGCCTGATGCGGCGCCACCGGGATCGCGACACTGCAGCGCGTGGGTCACGTCGAAGATGATCGGCACGTTGCCGCAGTCGCGCTTCATCACGCCGAAGCCCAGCATGTCCACCACCAGGTTGTCGTAGCCGAAGTTGCTGCCGCGCTCGCACAGCAGCAGGCGGTCATTGCCGCACTCGCGGAATTTCTCCACCACGTTGGCCATCTGCGAGGGGCTGAGGAACTGCGGCTTCTTGATGTTGATCACCGAACCGGTGGCCGCCATCGCCGCCACCAGGTCGGTCTGCCGGGCGAGAAAGGCCGGCAGCTGGATGATGTCGCAGACCTCGGCGGCGGGCGCGGCCTCCTCCGGGCTGTGCACGTCGGTGATCACCGGCAGGCCGAAGGTGGACTTCACCTCGGCGAGGATGGACAGCCCATCCTCCAGGCCGGGACCGCGGAAGGAGTGGATCGACGAGCGGTTGGCCTTGTCGTAGGAACCCTTGAAGACCAGGGGTATGCCCAGCTCGCCGCAAACCTGCGCGTAATGCTCGGCAACACGCAGGGTGAAATCCCGGTCCTCGAGCACGTTGACGCCGCCCAGCAGAACGAAGGGTGCGCGGTTATCGAGGGTAATATCCCCGCAGGTGACTGTCTGGTTGGTCACGGCCGTTCCTCTTGATGTTCGCCTGGTGTTCGCGTTAGTCGCGCCGGTAGCGAGGGGGCTCAGCCCGCCTTGGCACCGGCGTGATCGATCGCAGCCTGGATGTAGCTGGTGAACAGCGGGTGGCCACCGCGCGGCCGCGACGTGAATTCCGGGTGGAACTGGCAGGCGACGAACCAGGGGTGATCCGCCAGCTCGATCATCTCCACCAGCGAGTGGTCCGCGGACCAGCCGACGAAGCGCATGCCCTTCTCGCCCATCTGCTCGAGGTAGTTATTGTTGACCTCGTACCGGTGGCGGTGGCGCTCGTTGATCACATCCTGGCCGTAGATCTCGCGCACCTTGCTGCCCGCTTCCAGGTGGCAGGGCTGCGCGCCGAGGCGCATCGTGCCGCCGAGGTCGGAGGACTCGCTGCGCTGTTCGGTGCTGCCGTCGGCATTCTGCCACTCGGTGATCAGGCCGACGATCGGGTGCGGGGTATTCCTGTCCATCTCCGTGGAGTGGGCGCCGGCGAGGTCGCAGACGTCGCGGGCGAACTCGACCAGGGCGACGTGCATGCCCAGGCAGATGCCGAGATAGGGAATCCTGTTCTCGCGGGCGTAGCGCACCGCGGTGATCTTGCCCTCGATGCCGCGGTCGCCAAAGCCGCCGGGCACGAGGATGGCGTCTGCGCCTTCCAGCACGCCGGTGCCGTCGGTCTCGATGTCCTCGGCGTCGATATAGTCGACCTTGACCTTGGTGCGGGTCTGCAGGCCGGCGTGGGCCAGCGACTCGTTGAGCGACTTGTAGGCGTCCAGCAGGTCCATGTACTTGCCGACCATGGCGATGCGTACCTCGCCGGCGGTCTCGGAGAACTCTCGCTCCACGACTTCATCCCACTCGGCGAGGTCCGCCGGCGGGCAGTCCAGGCCGAAGCGCTCGACGACGAAATCGTCGAGGCCGAAGTTGTTGAGGATGCCCGGGATACGGTAGATGGAGTCCGCGTCGATCAGTGGTATGACGGCGCGCTCTTCCACGTTGGTGAACAGGGAGATCTTCTTGCGCGCGCCCTCGTCGATCTCGACCGAGCAGCGGCACAGCAGCACGTCGGGCTGCAGGCCCAGGGCGCGCAGTTCCTTCACCGAGTGCTGGGTTGGCTTGGTTTTGATCTCGCCGGCGGTAGCGATGAAGGGCACCAGGGTCAGGTGCATCAACAGAGCGTGCTTCATGCCGACTTCGACGCGCAGCTGGCGCGCCGCTTCCAGGAATGGCAGGCCCTCGATGTCGCCCACGGTACCGCCGATCTCCACCACCGCGACGTCGGCATCGCCGGCGCCGAGGATAATCCTGCGCTTGATCTCGTCGGTGATGTGCGGGATGACCTGCACGGTGCCGCCGAGATAGTCACCGCGGCGCTCCTTCTTCAGCACCGCGTTGTACACACGACCGGTGGTGAAGTTGTTGCTGCGCCTCATCGTGGTGTGGGTGAAGCGTTCGTAGTGGCCGAGGTCGAGGTCGGTCTCCGCGCCGTCTTCGGTGACGAACACCTCGCCGTGCTGGAAGGGGCTCATGGTGCCCGGGTCGACATTGATGTAAGGGTCGAGCTTGAGCAGGGTGACCTTGAGTCCGCGGGCCTCGAGTACCGCAGCCAGGGACGCCGCGGCGATCCCTTTGCCCAATGACGAAACAACCCCACCTGTAACAAAGACGTAACGCGTCATGAAGAGCCTTTAAAACACGTATATTCGGGAATACGCAGCGCTTCCACAACGCCCGGTGGGTCGCCGTGAATGTCCTGCAAAAAGATGGGACGCCAGCCTAACAGAAAGGCTCTGGCAGCTCAATCGAAACCGCTCCTGGCGGCCGGTTCCCAGACCAGCTGCCAGCGAGTTTGGCCCGGTTCTCCGCCGGCGCTCCAGCGGGGTCCGGCACAGGCGCCCAGCGCCCCCACCGCGACCAGCTCGCCCCCCATATAGAGCAGCGGTACCCGCTCGCGCCACCAGGGCGGCAACCCCGCCTCCTGCAGCAGCTGCTTCAGGCTGACGCCGTGGTTGCGACCGGCCAGCCGGCAGTGCTCTCCGCCGCGCCGCCAGGCCAGTTGCGGCACTTCGCCGGGAGCAAACGCCAGGCCGGGGCCAGTGGCGGGCTCCAGCGCCACCCTGCCGATGCCGGGCAGCTCGATGGACTGTCCCGGGCCCAGCGCGAGCGGCTGTGCCGGCGGCCCGCCCGATTCCGGCAGCAGGTAGACCCCTTCGCGAAAGCGCTGCAGTCGGTAGCTGCCGGTCTCCAGTTTCGGGGCGGCATCGCCGCGCGAGTCGCGCAGCTGCCTGAGGAATTCATCCAGCGCGGCCTGCGCGGGAGCGGCGAGTGCCTGGCTGCGGAGAAATTCGCGCAGCCGGCGCGCCGCCAGCGCCGCGTCCTCGCAGGTGAGCGCGGAAAGAGCAAGTCCGGGATCGCCCATGGGGCTGGCACAGCTCTGCGCCTCGCCATCCGCCGCGCCCAGGGTCCGGGAAACCTCCGCCAGGTGACCTGCGGCGCGCGCCACCGTACGCCGATAACCCGGCCAGCGCTGTTCCAGTAGCGGCAGTACTTCGTGGCGCAGGTAATTGCGGTCCAGCGATCGGTCGGTGTTTGACGGGTCGTCGACCCATCCCAGGCCGTGCTCACGGGCGTACGCCTCGAGGCTGGAGCGAGAGTAAGCCAGCAGCGGCCGCACCAGCAGCCCCAGCCCCAGCGGCCGCGTCGGCGGCATGGCCGCGAGACCCTGCAGGCCTGCGCCGCGCAGCAGCCGCAGGAAAAATGTCTCGACCTGGTCGTCCAGGTGGTGCCCGGTAAACAGGATGTCGCCGGGTTGCAGCGCCGCGCCCAGGCACTGGTAGCGCGCCTCGCGCGCCGCCGCCTCGAGGCCCAGCCCGGCCGGCTCGACCTGGGCGCGCAACAGGTCGCAGGGCACGCCCCATTCGCGGGCGACTCCGGCACAGTGCCCGGACCAGCGGCCCGAGGCCGCCTGCAGGCCGTGGTCCACGTGCAGGGCCTGCAGCCCGGGCGCCTCCGGATGGGCGGCGCACCAGCGCAGTAACAGATGAAGTAGTACGGTGGAATCGAGCCCGCCGCTGAAGGCGATGCACCAGCGCGGGGCCTCCAGTAACGGTCCCAGCGCGGTGTCTAGAGCGGTGTGGTCCAGTGCTGCCGTCACCGGCCGGGCGAGATCAGTTGCCGATGGACAGGATGCGCTGGTAACGCTGGGCGAGCAGGTCCTCGAGGGGCAGGCGAACCAGCCGGTCGATCTGCTCCTGCAGGTGGTCGCGGATGCGCGCGGCCATCTGGTCTACATCGCGGTGCGCGCCGCCCAGCGGCTCGGGAATGGTGGCGTCGACGATGCCCAGGTCCTCCAGCACCGAGGAAGTCACCCCCATCGCCTCCGCGGCTTCCGGCGCGTGCACCGAATCCTTCCAGATGATGTTGGCGCAGCCCTCCGGCGAGATGACGAAATAGGTGGAGTACTGCAGCATGGCGAGGTGGTCGCCGACACCGATACCCAGGGCGCCGCCGGAGCTGCCCTCGCCGATCACCACGCAGATGATGGGAGTGGCCAGCCTGGACATGACCGCCAGGTTCTGCGCGATGGATTCGCTGATACCGCGCTCCTCGGAGTCGATACCGGGGTAGGCTCCGGGGGTGTCGATGAGGGTGACCACCGGCATCTTGTAGCGCTCGGCCAGCTCCATCAGGCGCAGGGCCTTGCGGTAGCCCTCGGGCTTGGGCATGCCGAAGTTGCGGTAGACCTTGTCCTTCACCGCCCTGCCCTTTTCCTGGCCGATGACCATCACCGGGCGGCCCTCGAGCCGCGCGATGCCGCCGACGATCGCCTTGTCATCGCCGAAGCGGCGGTCGCCGTGCAATTCATCGAACTCGGTGAAGATGCGGGGAATGTAATCCAGGGAATAGGGACGCAGCGGGTGGCGTGCGACCTTGACGATGTCCCAGGAACTGAGGTTGGAGAAGATCTTTTCCGTCAGCTTCGCGCTTTTTTGCCGCAGCGTCTGGATGTCTTCACTGAGGTTGAGCTCGTTGTCGGAGCTGACCAGCTGCAGCTCCTCGATCTTGACTTCCAGCTCGGCGATCGGTTGTTCGAAATCCAGGTAATTCGGATTCACTGCGACGCTGTCCCCTGTTCCGCGACGATTTTCGCCAAGTGTAGCCAATTAAGCTCCGCCCAGCCATGGCTTGCACCTCACTGCAGAAAATTTTGACGCCGAATGTTTACTATGCAAACATTCGAGCGTTGGCCACGTCGACGTTGCAACGATCTGCTGCCATACTTTCACCCAAGTATAAAAATCATGGCTCCCCTGCGGAGACCATGCTGGAGGAAGTCAAAGTGAGAATTCCCGCATCTCCCAGGCTCCCGATAGCCGTCGGCCTTCTGGCTGCCGGTTTTGCCGGTCCGGCCGGGGCGCTGAATTTCGAACTGGGCCCATTCGAGGGCACGTTCACATCCACACTTTCCGTGGGCGCCAGCTGGCGGCTGGAAAATCCCGACGACCGGGTGGTGACGCCGGGCAATACCGGCGGCAAGGGCGGCGCCGCCTCGAGCACGGCGGACGACGGCAACCTCAACTACGACAAGGGCGACATGTACTCGATGGTGTTCAAGGGCGTGCACGACCTCGACCTGAACGCCGGAAACTACGGTTTCTTCACCCGCTTCAAGTACTGGTACGACTACGCCCTGGCCAATGACAAGCTGCCCCACGGCAGCGCGGCCAACAACTATGTCCCCGACAAGAAACTGGAGACCGGCGACTTCGAGTCCCTGGCACAGGAAAAGGGATTCGAGTTCCTCGACTACTATGCCTACGCCAGTTTCGACCTGGGCGAGATGCCATTGGAGGTGCGCGCAGGCAACATGGTGCTGTCCTGGGGTGAAAGCACCTTCATCCAGAACGGCGTCAACACCATCAACCCATTCGACGTCACCGCCCTGCGCCAGCCCGGCTCCGAGATCAAGGAAGCCCTGCTGCCAGTCGGCATGGTCTACGCCAACCTCGGCCTGACCTACGACCTCAGCATCGAAGGCTTCTACCAGTACGACTGGCAGCGCACCATCATCGACGAGTGCGGTACCTACTGGAGTTCCACCGACCCCTACGGCGGCGGCTGCAATTACCTCACGGCGACCGCGGGGATCTCCGACCGGGAGCAGTATGAAACCGGCTACGTCATTCCACGTGCCAAGGACGACACCCCGTCGGACAGCGGCCAGTGGGGCGTGGCGCTGCACTACTTCGTCGATTCGCTGAACTCCACCGAGTTCGGGGCCTACTACACCAGGACCCACAGCCGCACACCGATCTTCAGCGGCATCAACCCCACCGAGAACTACGGCGTACCTTTCATCCTGGGCTCGAACCCCTACTACTTCTTCGAGTTCCCCGAGGATATCGACCTCTATGGCCTGTCCTTCGCCACCAATATCGGCGACTGGGCGGTATCCGGGGAATTGAGCTACCGGCCGGAATACCCGCTGCAGATCAATACGGTGGACCTGGTGCAGGCGCTGGCGCTGGGTACCTGGGGCGAGTGGTCCCGGGTACTGCCGCGGGCCGAGGAGGCTGGCCCCGGCGGCATCGTGCACGGTTACGACGAGGTCGACTACACCCAGTACCAGATGACGTTCATCAAGTTCTTCGAGCAGGTGCTCGGCGCCCAGCGCCTCAGCTTTGCCGCGGAAGTGGGCGGGACCTGGATTGGCGGCATGAAGGACGGCGTCAACTACGGCCGCTCCTCGGCCTACGGTATCGGTGATTTCCCGGAGTTCACCAGCGCCCGCTTCGGCGTGCCGGTCTCGTGCAACTCGCACCCGGTACTGGAAGCGCTGGCAGGCCTGAAGCCCAACCCGAACGCGGACTATTGCGACAACAAGGGCTTTACCGACGACTTCTCCTGGGGTTACCGGATACGGGCGGGGCTGGAATACACCAACGTGTTCGCGGGTATCAACCTGACTCCCAGCCTGGCCTGGTCGCAGGATGTCGACGGCACCTCGCCCTCGCCCAATTTCAACGAGGGCCGCAAGGCGCTGAATCTCGGCCTGCGCGGCGACTACCTGAACACCTACCGCGCGGAAGTCTCTTACACGACGTTCTTCGGCGGCAAATACAACGAGCAGGAAGACCGCGACTTCGTTTCCCTGAGCTTCTCGGTCGCCTTCTGAGGCGACCGGACCCGTTTTTTCGGAGATGACCATGCACATGACTACCCGTCACCTGATCACCGCCGCCCTGCTCTGCCTGAGCTGTGCGGTGCAGGCGAAAATCACCCCGGAGCAGGCTGCGCGCCTTGGCGGGGATGAACTGACTCCCATCGGCGCGGAGCGCGCCGGCAATGCCGACGGCACCATTCCTCCGTGGACCGGCGGCCTCAAGGAACTGCCGCCGACCTACAAGGTGGGCGACCGCCTGGTGGATCCCTATGCCGACGAGAAGCCCCTGTTCGAGATCACCGCGGCCAATTACGAACAGTACAAGGACAAGCTGACCGTCGGCCAGATCGCCCTGCTCAAGCGCTACCCGGACACCTACCGCATGCCGGTCTATCCGACCCACCGCAGCGCGCACCTGCCGGAAAGCGAGTACGCCCTGATCAAGGAGTGGGCGACCAGGACCGAACTCGTCGGCGGCGGCAACGGAATGGAGAACTACAAGGCCTCCGTGCCCTTCCCGATCCCCGCCAATGGCGTCGAGGTGATCTGGAACCACATCGGCCGCTACCACACCCCGCTGGGCCTGAAGCGACGCTATACGCAGATTCCCGTGCAGACCAACGGCGCCTTCGCTCCGGTGCTGTTCGAGGAAGAATCCATCTACGCCGCGCGGGTACCTGACAACCCCTACCCCAACCGCCTGTTCGTATTCCTGCAGCGCATTCTCGCCCCCGCGCGCCTGGAAGGGGACGTGCTGCTGGTGCACGAGAATATCAACCAGATCAAGGAGCCCCGCTCGGCCTGGATCTACAACGCCGGACAGCGGCGTGTAAGACGCGCACCCAACGTCGCCTACGACGGCCCGGGCACCGCTGCCGACGGCCTGCGCACCTCCGATGACCTGGACATGTACAACGGCTCGCCGGATCGCTACAACTGGAAACTGGTGGGCAAGCAGGAGTTGTACATCCCCTACAACAGCTACAAGCTGCGCGACGGTTCGCTGAAGTACTCCGACATCATCAAGCCCGGTCATATGGACCCCAGGTACACGCGCTTTGAATTGCACCGGGTGTGGGTGGTGGACGCGACGCTCAAGGAGGGGGCGCGGCATATCTACGCGCGCCGTACCTTCTACATTGACGAGGATACCTGGCAGATTGCCGCCGAGGACATCTACGACGGCCGCGGCGAACTGTGGCGGGTGCGCGACAACCACGAGATGATGCACTACCAGGCGAAAGTGCCCTGGACCGCCGTGGAAACGCTGTACGACCTGAACTCCGGCCGCTACCTGCTGACCGGCCTCGACAACGAGGAAAAGGGCTACCAGTACGACTTCGACTTCAAGGGAAGCTTCGACGACTTCACCCCCGCCGCCCTGCGCCGGGCGGGACGGCGCTAAGCGCCGAAACCTATGCGTCGAGTCCTTACCGCAACGCTGTGCCTGGCGGTGTCCCTACCGGGCCTGGCCGCCGCGGCAGACCCCATCGATTTCGCCTTCCTGCCGTCGATCGTACAGCCACACCCGGCCAGCGGACCGCTGATGGATGTCGCCCGGGCCGGCAAGCGACTGGTCGCCGTGGGCGAGCGCGGGGTCATCACCTACAGCGACGATAACGGCCAGAGCTGGCTACAGGCGGCGGTTCCGGTCAGCACTACCCTGACATCGGTGAGCTTCCCCGACGCCGAAAACGGCTGGGCCACCGGCCACGGCGGCGTGATCCTGCACAGCGCGGACGCCGGGGAGCACTGGCAATTGCAGTTCGACGGACGCCAGGGCAATGCGCAATTCCTCGCCTGGAGCCAGGCAAAGGTGCAGCAACTACAGGCGCAGATGGACGCCGCAGAGCCCGACTCCATCGAGGCACAGGACCTGGAAATCGACCTGGAGGACGCCCAGTACGCGGTCGAGGACGCGCAGCTCGCCGTGGAAACCGGGCCCGTCGATCCCTTCCTGGACGTGCTCATGCTCGATGCCAGGCGCGGTTTTGCCGTGGGTGCCTACGGCATGCTCTACAGCACCGCCGACGGCGGCGAGCACTGGAAGCTGGATATCGACCACATCGACAACCCCGACCGCTACCACTACTACGCCATCACTGCAGGTGCCGACGGCATGCTCTACATTGCCGGGGAAGCGGGCCTGCTGTTCCGCTCGGAAGATAGCGGGGAGCACTGGGAGCGCCTCGGCGACGTCTACGAAGGCAGCCTGTTCGGCGTGCTCGCCGATGGCAAGGTAGTCCTGGCGTTCGGCCTGCGCGGCCACCTATTCCGCAGCGACGATCAAGGTGACAGCTGGACCGAGGTGCCGACGGACATAGAACAGGGCCTGTACGGCGGAGCGGTGGAAAAGTCCGGCGAGATCCTGCTGTTCGGCGCCGGAGGCCAGGTGCTGCGCAGCGACGACGGCGGACACAGCTTCAGCGCGCGCAACCATCCCTCGCGCGCCACCTTCGCCAGCGGCCTGCCCGACGGTACGGGCAACTACCTGCTGGTCGGCATGGATGGCGCGGTCGAACTGCACTGGGAGCACGGCCAGCATGAATAACCTGCCTCCACTGCCCCTCACGGACGAAGACGGAAAACTGCGTCCGGCGCTGTCCGCGCCGCTGTTCCGCGTGCGCCGCACACTGATGACGCTGTTTGCGCTCGCGACGGTTTTCTTCGCCTGGCAGATGAGCCTGCTGCGGCCCGACGCCAGCTTCGAGAAGATGATCCCCGTCTCCCACCCCTACATCGCCAACTACCTGAAGGACAAGGACGACCTCGCCGGCCTGGGCAACGTGGTACGGATCATCGTGGAAACCCGCGACGGCGATATCTTCACCGCCAAGTACCAGGAGATTCTCAAGCAGATCACCGACGAGGTCTTCTACCTCAACGGCGTGGACCGTTCGGCCCTGCAATCCCTGTGGACGCCGAACGTGCGCTGGCAGGAGGTCACCGAGGAGGGTTTCGTCGGCGGCACCATCATCCCGGACGACTACGACGGCAATGCGCACTCGCTGGATGAATTGCGCGAGCATGTGCTGAAATCCGGCCAGATCGGCCGCCTGGTGGCCAACGATTTCAAGTCGGCCATTATCGTCGCGCCACTGGTGGAGCGCGACCCCAGCACCGGCGCGCAACTCGACTACAGCCAGCTTTCCGACGATCTCGAAAAGCTGGTACGCGACAAGTACCAGAGCGATGAGATCACCATCCACATCACCGGCTTCGCCAAGCTGGTCGGCGACCTGATCGATGGCGCCAAGCTGGTCGGGCTGTTTTTCCTGATCGCCTTCGCCATTACCGCACTGACACTGTTTGCCTACTCGCACTGCCTTCGACTGACCTTCGCGTCGCTGCTGTGCTCGACCGTGGCGGTGATATGGCAGCTGGGCCTGCTCAAATTGATGGGCAAGGGCATCGACCCCTACTCCATGCTGGTGCCATTCCTGGTCTTCGCCGTGGGTATCAGCCACTCGGTGCAGATCACCAACCACTTCGCCCACGCCACCTTCCACGGACTGCCGCGGCGCCTGGCGGCCCGCCTGACCTTCATCCGGCTTTCCAAGCCGGGCTTTGTGGCCCTGCTCAGCGACGGTGTGGGTTTTCTCACCCTGTACGTGATCGATATCCCGGTGATCCAGGAACTGGCGCTGGTCGCCGCCACCGGTATCGGCGTACTGATCCTCACCAACCTGGTGCTGCTGCCGCTGGTGCTCTCCAGTACCGGTATCTCCAAGCGCTGTGTCGAGCACCGGGTGGTCAAGGACGAGAGCCACTTCGGCCACTGGCAGTGGCTGTCCAGGGCCGCGACCCCCGGGCCCGCCCGGCTGATCCTGTTCGCCGGCGTGCTGCTGCTGGGCGGCGGGCTGTATTTCGGCCAGTTCCAGAAAATCGGCGACCTCGACCCCGGCGCGCCGGAGCTGCGCCCGGATTCGCGCTACAACCAGGACAACGCCTACCTCGCGGCGCACTACTCCACCAGCACCGACGTGTTCGTGGTGATGGCGCACACCGCGCCGCAGCAGTGTGGCAGCTATCCCTTCGTCTCTGCGGTGAACTTCTTCGAGGGCTACATGCAGACGGTGCCGGGCGTGCAGTCCGCGCTGTCGCTGGTGGACATTTCCAAGCTGGTGATCATGGGGATGAACGAGGGCAATCCGCTGTGGTTCGATATCAGCCGCAACCAGCTCATCCTCAATAACTCGCTGGCGAGGGCCCCCAGCAACCTGCGCAATACCGACTGCTCGATGGCGCCGGTGATACTGTTCCTGGACGACCACCGCGCAGACACACTGACCGGCGTGGTCAACGCGGTGGAGGAATTCGCGAAGAAGTATCCCACCGAAGCCGTGGACCTGCGCCTGGCCGCCGGCAATGCCGGTGTCGAGGCGGCAACCAATATCGTCATCGACCAGGCCCAGGATCGCATGCTGCTGTGGGTGTACGGCGTGGTAATCGCCCTGTGCCTGATCAATTTCCGCTCGCTGCGCATCACCGCCTGCATCATCATCCCGCTGGCGCTGACTTCGATTCTCGGCCAGGCGCTGATGGCGGGCCTGGGCATCGGGGTGAAGGTGGCGACGCTGCCGGTTATCGCCCTCGGGGTCGGCATCGGTGTAGACTACGGCATCTACATCTACTCCGCGTTGCAGCAGTACCTTCGCGATGGGGTCGGGCTACAGTCCGCCTACTTCGAGGCACTCAAATCCACCGGAACCGCTGTCGCCTACACCGGCCTGACCCTGGCCGTGGGCGTGGGAACCTGGATTTATTCGCCGATCAAGTTCCAGGCGGACATGGGGCTGATGCTCACCTTCATGTTCTTCTGGAACATGCTCGGGGCACTGGTCCTGCTGCCGGCACTGGCCTGGCTGCTGAACACGGACAGAAGTAGCAAAACAGCCTAACAGTCGTGGTAGCAACTATGCAGGAAACCGGAGGGAAACCCGTCCTCGTGGCGGGAGCAAGTGGTTTTGTCGGCAGTCATATCGCCCGGCAACTGGTACAGCAGGGACGCGAAGTCCGGGTCCTGCTGCGCAGGACAAGCAGCACAAAGGCCATCGAGGGTCTCGATGTCGAGATTCACTACGGCGACGTGCTGGACCCGGCGTCACTGCGCGAGGCCATGGCCGGCTGCGGCAGCGTTTTCTACAGCGTGCTCGACCCGCGTTTCTGGCTGACCGACACCAGCATCCTCTACCGCAACAACGTCGACGGCCTGGTCAACGCCATGGATGTGGCACTGGAATGCGGCATCGAGAAATTCGTGTTCACCAGCACCATGGGAACGCTGGGCCTCAACCCCGACGGCCCGGTCACCGAGGACACGCCTTTCAACTGGATGGATCGCGCGCCGACCTATATCCGCGCGCGGCTCGAGGCGGAAAACCGCCTGCTGGAGTACTGCCGCGACAAAGGCCTGCCCGGTGTCGCCCTGTGTATTGCCAATACTTACGGACCGGAGGACTACCAGCCTACCCCGCACGGCGGCATGCTCTGGAAGGTTGCCTGCGGCCAGGCGAAGCAGGTAATGGACGCCGCCGCACCGACGGTGGATATCCGCGACGCCGCCCAGGCCTGCCTGCTGGCCGAGGAGAAAGGGCGTATCGGCGAGCGCTACATCATCGCCAACGAATACGTCAGCAATCGCGATTTTTACACCATGGCAGCGGCGGAACTCGGCAATCCACCACCGAAGCTGATCTCGCTGAAACTCGGCTACGCAGTCGCCTGGGTGGCCGAGCGCATCTTCAAGCTGATGGGTAAAAAGGACTTCCTGCTGCGCACCGACGCGGTCTACCTGTCCAACGTGTTCCGCGAACTGGACCACAGCAAGGCGACCCGGGAACTCGGCTGGCAGCCGCGCCCCCTGAAGGAGACCATCCGCGACGCGGTGGCGTGGTACGCCGAGCGAGAGGCGGCCGCCGGCCGCTAGAAGCGGAAGATAAAGCCCGGGATCGGGCCGCTCTCCTCCATGTCGTAGTCGTAGGGCTGGCGGTTGCTGCCGTTGTCGTAATCGATGTTCTGGTAGCGATAGCCCAGTTCCACCGCGCCCCAGTCGTTGAGCCGGTAATCCAGCATCGCCTGCAGCATCGAGGAATTGCGTGCTTTTCAGCCGCTATACGCAGCGGGGTCAGCGGTGCCCGGCGGAATAAATCGTAACGGTCCTGAACTCCGCCGACTCGTCCAGGTCGGGCAGCGTGCAGCTCTCGAACTGCTCGAGCCGGCGGTACGGCGGCACGTCGAAGTCACGGATACGCGAATCGGCCACCAGGACGTGGCTTGCCCGGGTGACAAACCGCTCCAGCCAGGGCAGGTTTTCCCGGTCGTAGAGCACATCCGCGACTGTGACCAGGTCGATATCACCGCCGACGTCGTGGTAGTCGTCGCTGAGGGTCAACTCGACGCCATTGAGCCCGGCATTGAGCGCCGTGGCCTGCAGGGCCAGCGGGTCGATATCGCAGGCGACGACTTCGCCCGCGCCTGCGAGCTTCGCCGCGATTGCCACGACTCCGGAGCCACAGCCGAAGTCGAGCACCCGCTTGCCGCGCACCGTCTCCGGGCGCTCCAGCAAATACTGCGCGAGTACCTGCCCCGACGCCCAGCAGAATACCCAGTACAGCGGGTTGTCCATCACCCGCTGCATTGCCTGCGAGTCCAGCGCTTCGCGTGGATAGTCCGGGGACAGCAGCCACAATCGCAGGGCATCGACGGCCGGCACGCGCTGCACCTCAAGCTGCCCGCCGGGAATGATCCCGGCGAGCTCGCGCTGCAGCCGCGGTAGCGCGTCCGGTATTGCTGTATCTCGCCCCACTCCGTTTCCTTCGCCATGGCTGAGGGTACCCGGGTCGCGTCCCGCGCACCCGGGCCGGCGAGTCTACCCGCTGCGGCATTACCCGGCCAGCGCCGCTTTCCGCTAGAATCCCGCCCCATGTCCGAAGCACCGCCCTACCTCGTACCCCACAGTCGCGAAGCGATTGCTATCCTCTACGAGGACGAACACCTGTTGCTGGTGCGCAAGCCGCACCTGTTGCTGTCGATTCCCGGGCGCCACCCGCTCAACAAGGACTGCCTGATCACCCGCCTGCAGGTGGATTACCCGAGCGCGAGCATCGTGCACCGCCTGGACCTCGACACCTCCGGCATCATGGTGATCCCCCTGGACAAGCCGACCCACGCGCATATCAGCCGCCAGTTCCAGGAGCGCAAGGTAGAGAAGACCTACGAGGCCATCGTATGGGGTCGGGTGAGCGAGGACAGCGGAGAGGTGGAACTGCCCATCCGCTGCGACTGGGAAAACCGCCCGCTGCAGATGATCGATCACGAGAAGGGAAAATACGCCCTCACCCGCTACGAGGTCATGGAGCGAGGGGAAAACCACACTCGCATGCGGCTCAAGCCGGTCACCGGCCGCTCGCACCAGTTGCGCATCCACATGCGCGAACTGGGCCACCCGATCCTCGGTTGCGACATGTACGCGCACGCCGAGGCGCTGGCAATGTCGGACCGGCTGTTGCTGCACGCGACCAGCATCGGGTTTGAGCATCCCGCCAGTGGTGAATGGCTCAGCGGCGAATCCCCGGCCGATTTCCCTTCCTTGTAGGAGCCTGCTATGCAGGCGATTTCCCGTTTCTCTTACATGGGATCGCCTGCATAGCAGGCTCCTACAAGGGGATTCAAAACTGGTTGAGGATGTAGCCGAGCACCAGCACCTGCGGCACGGTTACCAGCGGCAGGAACAGCGCAATCTTCCAGGACCTCGCGGTTTCACGAATGGTCATCACCTCGGTGTAGTCCGTCGCCACGCCAGCCATCAGGAAGGCGAAGGCATTGCCGGGTGCTGCCGCCCGGTTGAGCAGGTCCGCGGCGATCGGGGTGGATCCCTCGGAGCAGACCTCGATGATGGTTGTCGCCAGCAGGGTCAACATCAGGCCGGTAAAGCTGGCGCCGAACCACTGGGCAAAATCTTCCATCGGCACCAGCGCCCGGATACCGCCGGCCAGGATCAGGCCGAATAGTGACCAGCGGATCACCGGGCGCGAGTCGGCGACGCCGTCGCGCAGGATGCGCCACAGGCCGGGCAGCGAAAAGCGTATCGAGCGGCGAACCTCGGACCAGACCTCGCCCAGCGGGCGTCCGTCGCCCTCCCCTGCCCGCGCCGGGTTCTCCGGCAGGGTGCCGCGCGCCACCAGGGCGTCGAATACCAGGCCGGTGATCACACCGATCAGCGCGGACAACGCGATAAACACAAAGGTCCAGCCGAAACCGATCAGCCCGAACAGGATCAGCGTCAGCGAGAAGGAGTTCCAGGGGCTGGCCAGCAGGAAGGCCATCACCTGTCCCGCGCTGGCGCCGCGCTCGTAGAGTTTCATGCCCACGGCGAGGATGCCGTGGCTGCACAGGTCGAGGAACAGGCCCGCCAGCGTGGCGCGCAGCATGCCGCCCAGCCCGGCGCGACGGCCCAGCAATCCCATCACCAGGTCCCGGGGCACACGGGCCAGCAGGCCGACAAAGAAAATCCCCAGCAGCAGGCCCCACCACATGCGGTTGAACAGCTCGAACACGCCGCCGGTGAACACGCCTATGGTCGAGTCGTGGTCGTGCGGGACGAACGCGCCCGCCAGGTAGGCCGCGACGACAATGGCCAGGCTCACCCAGAGAAAATAATCCCGGCCCTGTGGTGCATCGCAGCAGGCGTCCACGGGACCGCTGTCGTGGCAGCTCGCCGTTTTCGCCGGGGCGCCATGGCAGCTTGACGTTGCCGCACTGTCCCGGCAGCCCCCGGCCGCCGCCTGGTCGTGGCAACCCGGCTGGTTCGAGGCCTCGGCGTGGCAGCACTCGCCAGCGAGCTTGTCATGGGGCGTTGTCATGCCTTGTCCTCCCCGCCGGCGGCGAGATTGTCCAGGATCGCGCACTCGGGCCCCTCGTCGCCGCGGCAACGGCCGGCGAGTTCGTCCAGCGTACGGCGCATGGCCATCAATTCATCGATGCGACGCTGCAACTGCGCGCTCTTCTCCAGCACCAACTGGCGCGCATGGCGGCTCTGGCGGTGGCTGTTGCGATGCAGGTCCAGCAGTTGCCTGCACTCCTCGAGGTCGAAGCCGACGTTGCGGGCCCGCGCAAGGAACTGCATTTCGTCCACCTGCCGCCCGCCGTACCGGCGGTAGCCGTTGTCTGCGCGCTGCGCCGGCGCGATCAGGCCGATGTCCTCGTAATAGCGGATTGTCTTGCTGCTGAGCCCGCTGCGGCGGGCCGCTTCGGAGATATTCATGCTGACCTCCAGATAGGTTTAACCGCAATCTAAACCTTCCAGCCACTGGAAGGTCAAGCGGGCGAATCGCGGCTTCCCCGGAGGGGGTATCCCCAGTCGGCGGCTTCTGTTTCACTATCTGCGCGCTGGACCGGCACCGGCCAGAGCCAGCAGCAAGCGCCACCGCCAGCGACCGGAACGAGGAGAACCCGATGTCTGCCGTCATCTACCCCACCACCAACCTCGCCGCCACGGAACAGCTCAGCTTCGCGCGCGGAGAGGGCGTCTACGTCTACGACAGTAACGGCAAACAATACCTCGAGGGCCTGGCCGGCCTGTGGTGTACCGGGCTGGGTTACGGCAACCAGGAACTGATCGACACGATCAGCACGCAGCTGAAGACCCTCTCCTTCAGCCACACCTTCGGCGGCAAGACGCACCAGCCGGTAATCGACCTCGCCGACAGGCTGGCGGCGATGGTGCCGGTCGAGGACGCGATGGTGTTCTTCGGCAATTCGGGCTCGGATGCCAACGACACCCACATCAAGCTGCTGCGCTACTACGCCAACGTCACCGGCAAGCCGGAAAAACGCAAGATCATCACCCGGGAGCGCGCCTACCACGGCGTCACCGTCGCCGCGGGTGCACTGACCAGCCTGCCGGCCAACCTCGCCCACTTCGACCCGCCGACAGAGGCGCTGGGCATCCTGCGCACCGATCACCCGCACTACTATCGCGGCGCCCTGCCCGGAGAGACTGAAGCGGCGTTCGTCGAGCGCATCACCGGCAACCTGGAAAAACTCATCCTCGCGGAAGGCCCCGAGACCATCGCCGCATTCCTCGCCGAACCCATCACCGGCGCCAGCGGGGTTATCGTGCCGCCGGCCGGTTACTATGAAAAGGTGCAGGCCATCCTGGCGAAATACGACATCCTGTTCTGGGCTGATGAGGTGATTACGGGCTTCGGCCGCACCGGCAAGGTGTTCGGCTGCGAGACGATGAACATCCAGGCACCGGCAATGATGACCTTCGCCAAGCAGCTGTCCTCGGCCTACTACCCGATCAGCGCCTCGGTCATCCGCGGCGACCTTTACGCGCCGATGGTCGAGGCCAGCGCCGAGGTCGGCGTGTTCGGCCACGGCTACACTTACTCCGGCCACCCCGTCGCCTGCGCCGCGGCGCTGAAAACCCTGGAAATCTATGAGCGCGACGGCCTCTACGCGCACGCCGCGGCAATGGGCGAGTACCTGCAGGCGCAACTGCAGGAGCTGGCGAATATCGAGCAGGTGGGCGAGGTTCGCGGCCGCGGGCTGATCGGGGCGGTGGAACTGGTGGAGGACAGGGACAGCAAAACCCCCGCTGCCGAGCTGGCAAAGCGCGTCACCCTCACCGCCCAGGAAAATGGGCTGATTGTGCGAAATGTCGCCGGAAACGCGCTGGCTGTCTGTCCGCCGCTGATCATTACCCGGGAACAGGTTGACGAGCTGGTAGAAAAGCTCGGAGGATCAATCAGGCAGTGCCTGTAACAGAAAAGCGTGCGAAATGGGCAAAAAGTGAGATTCCGCTAACATCTGCGAATTTCCCTTGTTGAGATTAAGGGCATTAAGGATTAAGTTAGTTAGTGCAATTTCACTTCCATAACAAGACTCAGGGGGTCGGGACAGTGAACAATTATCTGCGTGGGTTAACGGGTGCGGGGTTTGCCGGGCTGCTGCTGGCGTCGGCCAGTAGTTGGGCACAGGTCGGTACCGCCGCCATTTCTACAAGTTCGATCACCGGAGGCTCCGTAGGCGGCACTGCGTCGCTGGATGTGCCGGTCGCGGGTGGAACCGCGGATGTGGCCCTGTCCGGAAACATTCTGACGCTGACATACACCCAGCTGCAGATAACCATCGATTCGCCGGTGTCGGCGCCGAACCAGGATGGCGATGTCTATACGCTGAACGGATCGTTAGTCCTCGATTTTGGCGGGTTCACTGGCGACAACAACATCACGAGTTGCTCGTATACCGACAATAACAGCGCGGGCTCTGACCTGTGTGGCGTATTGTTCACCACAGGGCCCCTGGCCTCACTCAGCGGCACTATCGATTCGTTTGTCATCGCGGATGTGCTGGGCGCCTCCGCCAACACGCTGAACATCAGCTGGGACGTGACCTATGCTAGCGTGCCCGGGGCTCCGCCCCCGCCGCCGCCGGCGCCTTCAGCACCGGAGCAAGTACCGGCCCTGCCTTTGATCGGGCTGCTGTTCACCGCCCTCGGACTGGGTGGCATCGGCCTGGGCGCCCTTGGCCGCCGGCGCCGCCGCTAGTATCCGAACGCCTCCAGCCCGCACCCCTGTCCACTAGAGGGACAGGGGTTCCGGGTGGTGCCGGGAGCGACGCCCGCCCGGATTCCCCAACCCCGTCGTGTAATGCATTGTTACAAGCCTTTGCTTGCAATCGATGCCTACTGTTCTAGAGTTCCTTAGTCTTATGCGCCACGGCACCCGGCCCGTGGGGCGGTGCTATGGAGGGACCCTCATGACGACATCCACTCACTGGAAGCTATTACAGAATATTGCCATTGCGCTGATTATCGCGCTGGCAGCACCACTCGCGCAGGCCGCCGCGGCCAAGGAACGCGTCAACATCATCTACAAGGCAGGCGCGAAAGGCCGTATCGTCGCCGCCCTGGCCAGCGCCAACGGGCGCATGGTTCACGATTTCCCCGAGGTCAACGCGGTGACCGTCGAACTGCCATCCAAGGCCGTCAAGGCGCTGCAGCGCAACCGCAACGTCACCTTCCTCGAGAAAGATTCCACCCAGTACGCCTTCGCCATTTCCGAGCCCTCGGATGGCGACCCCTACTTCACCGGCCAGCAGGTTCCCTACGGCATCCCGCTGGTGCAGGCGGACGTGATGCCCCTGCACGACAGCCTGGCCGGCAACCGCACGCTGTGCGTCGTCGACTCGGGGATCGATGCAAACCACCCGGACCTCGCCGGCCTGCAGCTCGCGGGCATCAACCTGAGCGGCTCCGGCTTCTGGTACACCGACGAGGGCTCCCACGGAACCCACGTCACCGGTACCATCGCGGCGATCAACAACCTCGATACCGGCGTGGTCGGCGTCATGCCCAACCAGACGATCGACCTGAAGATCGTCAAGGTCTTCGACGCCAGCGGTTCCACTTCCTCGTCAACCGTCGCCTACGGCATGCTCATTTGCGGCCGCGCCGGCGCCAATGTGATCAGCATGTCCCTCGGCGGGCCCGTCAACAGCTACCTGCAGGCGGTGATCGCCAATTACCTGTACAGCCGCGGTGTGCTGCTGGTGGCAGCGGCGGGCAATGCCGGCACCTCGGCCACCTCCTACCCGGCGGGGCTGTCGTCCGTCATGTCCGTCGCGGCAGTGGACCAGGACAAGCAATGGGCCAGCTTCTCCCAGTTCAACTCCACGGTGGAAATTTCCGGGCCGGGCGTCAGCGTCCTGTCCACCGTGCCTGTCGGCAGCATCGTGGATTATCTCGCCACGGTCGCGGGCGTGGATTACCCCGCCCTGTTGATGGAAGGCACACCCGCGGCCGTAGCGAACGGCAACCTGTACGATTTTGGCCTGGGGGAGGCCCTGGATTTCGGCGCCAGCGGCATGATCTGCCTGATCCAGCGCGGCAATATCAGCTTCTCTGACAAGGTGCTGAACTGCCAGAACAGCGGCGGCCTCGGCGCCATCATCTACAACAACGTGCCAGGCCCGCTCAGCGGTACCCTCGGGAATGTCATCACCAGCATCCCCTCGGTGGGCGTGAGTGACAGCGACGGCGCAGCGATGCTGGCGGACGCCGGCAGCGCGGCGACAGTAGACACGCTCAACGGAGTCGTCTCGAACTATGACTACGACGTCTACGACGGCACGTCCATGGCGACACCGCATGTCTCCGCGGTGGCGGCACTGGTCTGGAGCTACTTCCCGGGCTGCACCAACGTCGAGATCCGCCGCGCCCTCGACACCAGCGCCGAAGACCTGTTCACGGCGGGATGGGATAGCCGCACCGGTTTTGGACTGGTACAGGCACTGGCAGCGTACAACTACATCAGCGCCAATCCCTGCGCGAACTGAGCGGCAGGGTTTCAACAGACGCCGGGCACCGCCCGGCGTTTTTGATTCAGCGGCCGCCAACCGCCGTCAGGTGCTCCACGACCAGCTGCACGTTCTGTGCGCCGCGGAATTCGTTGACGTCCAGCCGATAGGCCGCATGCACCCGCGCCACACCCTCGTCAGGCCAGCGCCCGGTATCGATATTGAAGGCGATGGCATCCAGCGCGCGGCCACTGCCAGGCACCGACAGTACCAGCTTGAGGTGCTTCTCACCGACGATGCGCTGGCTGACAATATCGAATTCACCGTCGAACACCGGCTCGGGAAAATGCTGGCCCCAGGGGCCGGCAAAGCGCAGCGCCTGCGCCAGCGAAAGCTCGAAGTCCTGCGCGGCCAGTTCGCCGTCCGACTCGATCACCGCCTGCAGTTCCACGTCCTGTGCGTGCCGCTCGACCTCGGCGACAAACGCCCCGGCAAATGCCGGATAGTCCTCGCGCGCGATGGACAGGCCGGCAGCCATGGCGTGGCCGCCGAACTTGCTGATCAGGCCGGGGTGGCGGGTAGCCACGGCATCGAGCACGTCGCGGATGTGGATACCCGCGATGGAGCGCGCGGAACCCTTGATGTCGCCGTTGTCGCCGTCGGCGAACACGATGGTCGGCCGGTGCAGGCGGTCCTTGATTCGCGATGCCAGGATGCCGATCACACCCTGGTGCCAGCCGGGCTCGTAGAGAGTCATCGCGATGGGCGCCCGGGCCTCGCCCGCCAGCACCAGTTCATCCAGCAGTTTGAGTGCCTGGGCCTGCATATCGCGCTCGATCAGGCGGCGATCCTGGTTGATGCGATGGAGCTCCGAGGCCAGGCCGCGGGCGGCGCCGATATCCTGTTGCAGCAGGCACTCTATCCCCACCGACATGTCTTCCAGCCGGCCCGCCGCATTGATGCGCGGCCCCACTGCGAAGCCCAGGTCCGAGGCCACCACGCTGTGCGGCGCGCGGCCGGCCACTTCCAGCAGCGCGGCGATACCGGGACGTGCGCGGCCAGCGCGGATGCGCCTGAGGCCGGCCTCGACGAGGATCCGGTTGTTGTGATCCAGCGGCACCACATCCGCCACCGTGCCCAGAGCGACCAGGTCGGTGAGCTGCCCCAGGTTGGGCTCTGTACGCCCCTCGAAGTGGCCGCGATCGCGCAATTCGGCACGCAGCGCCATCATCAGGTAGAACACCACGCCGACGCCGGCGAGGTTCTTGCTCGGGAAGCTGCAGCCGGGCTGGTTGGGGTTTACGATGACATCGGCATCCGGCAGTACGTCGCCCGCGAGGTGGTGATCGGTCACCAGGGTCGCGATACCCGCCTCGCGCGCTGCGGTGATACCTTCGATGCTGGAAATCCCGTTATCCACCGTGATCAGCAGGTCCGGCCGCTTACCGCGCAGGGCCAGCGCGACGATCTCCGGTGTCAGGCCGTAACCGTACTCGAAGCGGTTGGGTACCAGGTAGCCGACATCGGATGCGCCGAACGCGCGCAAGGCGGTGATGGCCAGCGCCGTGCTGGTGGCGCCATCGGCGTCGTAATCGCCGACAATGAGGATGTGCTGGCCAGCGCAGACGGCGTCCGCCAGCAGTCGCGCAGCAGGTTCAGCGTTGAGCAGCCGGGCCGGCGGGAGCAGCCGGCTGAAGTCCAGCTCCAGTTCCCCCGGATCCCGCACTCCCCTGGCGCTGTAGACCTGCGCCAGCAGCGGATGCAGGCCGCTCTCGCCGAGGGCGGCACAGGTACCGGCTTCGCGCCGGCGGATGGTTTTCAGCATGCGGGCGCGCGCAGGATCACGCGCGGATGTTCTCCGCCATGAACGCCCGCACCGCGCCGAGATCACCCGGCAGGACCTGGCAGCGCTCGGGGCGCTCGAACAGGTCGCGCAGGTGCAGCGGCAGCCCGACTTCCTCGTCCAGGCCGGCCTGGCGCACTGCATCGGGGAATTTCGCCGGGTGCGCGGTGGCCAGGGTAACCACCGGAACCTGGGGGTCGATGCCGGCATTCAGGGCCGCGTGCACGCCGATGGCGCTGTGCGGGTCCAGCATGTACTCGCATTGCCCCCAGGTGGCGGCGATCTGCTCGCAGGTCTGCTGGTCGTCGACGCAGGCGCTGGAAAACAGCTCGCGGGCGCGCGCCATGGCGCTATCTGAGAAGCTGATCTCGCCCTTGTCGAAGCGGGCCATAAGGTCGGTAATGGCGGCGCCGTCGCGGTCGTAGAGATCGAACAGCAGGCGCTCGAAGTTCGAGGACACCGTGATATCCATGCTCGGCGACAGCGTGTGGTGCAGCTGCTGGCGCGCGTAAGTGCTGGTGGTCAGCACCCGGTGCAGCACGTCGTTGCGGTTGGTCGCGATCACCAGCCGCTCCAGTGGAAGGCCCATCTTGCCGGCGAGGTAACCGGCGAAGATGTCGCCGAAGTTGCCGGTGGGCACGGAGAAGGCCACCTTGCGATGCGGCGCGCCGAGCGCGACCGCCGCGTAGAAGTAGTAGACGATCTGCGCCATGATGCGCGCCCAGTTGATCGAATTTACCGCCACCAGCCCGCGGTCTTCCGGCAGGAAGCTGCGGTCGGCGAAGCAGGCCTTGACCATGGCCTGGCAGTCGTCGAAGTTGCCCTCGATGGCCAGGTTGTGGATGTTGTCGCCCACTACCGTGGTCATCTGCCGCCGTTGCACCTCGGACACGCGCTGGTGCGGATGCAGGATGAAGATATCGATATTGCTGCAGCGCTTGCAGCCCTCGATGGCCGCCGAACCAGTGTCGCCGGAGGTGGCGCCCATGATCACCACCTTGCGCTGGCGGCGCTCCAGCACGTAATCCAGCAGCCGGCCCAGCAGTTGCAGGGCGAAATCCTTGAACGCCAGCGTGGGGCCGTGGAACAGTTCCAGCAGCCACTGGTTGTGTGCGAGCTGCACCAGCGGCGCCACTGCGTCGTGGCGGAATTCCGCGTAGGTGTCGTCGATGATCGCCGCGAGGTCGGCCGCGGGAATACAGTCCGACACGAAGGGCGCAATGATCTTCTGCGCCAGCTGCGGGTAATCCAGCGACGCCATGTCGGCAATTTCCTGCGCGCTGAAGGTCGGCAGTTGTTCCGGCACGTAGAGGCCGCCGTCCGGGGCGAGCCCGGTGAGCAGTACGTCTTCGAAGTTGAGTGCGGGCGCCTGTCCGCGGGTACTGATGTATTTCACTGTTCTGTTCCGTTCTGTGTAGGCTGTGACGTCAGCCGTCCAGCGCCTCGACGCGTATGCGCACCACCTCGCCGGAGATGGAATCCAGCGCCTCGATTGCCGCTACCGCCTGATCCATGCTGCCCTGGGCCGCACGGTTGGTCAGCACCACCAGCGGCACGCGGGTCTCGCCTTCCGCGGGGGCTTTCTGGATCAGCGCCTCGATACTGATGCCCTGGTCGCTGAAAATCGACGCGATGCGCGACAGCACGCCCGGGCGATCCTCGACTTCCATGCGCAGGTACCAGGGCGTGACCACCTCGGTCATCGGCACGATGCGCACGTCGCGCAGGCTCTCGCTGGAGAAACCCAGCGCCGGCACGCGGCAGACCTGGCCGGCGGAAATATCCCGGGCGAGATCCACGATGTCCGCGACCACCGCCGAGGCGGTGGGTTCGGCGCCGGCACCGGCGCCGTAGTACAGGGTAGGGCCGACCGCGTCACCCTCGACCAGCACCGCGTTCTTCACGCCGTCGACATTGGCCAGCAGGCGCTTTTTCGGCAGCAGCGTCGGGTGCACGCGCAGTTCCACCCCTCCGCCATTCTGCTTGGCGATACCCAGGTGCTTGATGCCGTAGCCCAGTTCCTCGGCGTACTCGACGTCCTGTGTGGTCAGTTCGGTAATCCCCTCGGTATATACCGAGGAAAACTGCAGCGGCATGCCGAAGGCCAGCGAGGCCAGGATGACCAGTTTGTGGGCGGCGTCGATACCCTCGACATCGAAGGTCGGGTCGGCCTCGGCGTAGCCCAGCGCCTGCGCCTCGGCCAGCACCTCGTCGAAATCGCGGCCCTTGTCGCGCATCTCGGTGAGGATGAAGTTGCCGGTACCGTTGATGATGCCCGCGAGCCACTCGATGCGGTTGCCCGCCAGGCCCTCGCGCAGCGCCTTGATAATGGGGATACCGCCGGCCACGGCGGCCTCGTAACGGATGACCACGCCGCACTCCTCGGCCAGCGCGAACAGTTCGTTGCCGAATTCGGCGATCAGCGCCTTGTTGGCGGTGACCACGTGCTTGCCGGCGCGCAGCGCGGCCTCCACCAGTTCCTTTGCCACCGTGGTGCCGCCGATCAGCTCGACCAGGATCTGGACTTCCGGGTCCTGCACCACCGCGAAAATATCGCGGCTGACGCGGGTGTCGCCCAGGTCGCAGGCGGGATTATCGCGGCGCGCGCCCACATGCACCACCTCGATCGCGGTGCGGGCGCGGGCGCTGATTTCACCCGCGTTGCGCAACAGCACATTGAAAGTGCCGCTACCGACGGTACCCAGGCCACAGATACCCACTTTGACTGCTTGCGCGCTCATGCCTTGCTCGTTGCTCCCTGTGCCGACGGCCGCCTCAGGCGAAACCGTCGCTCTTTATCATTTTGCGGATGTTGCGGACTGCCTGGCGAATGCGGTGCTCGTTCTCGATCAGGCCGAAGCGCACGTAGCCCTCGCCGTATTCGCCGAATCCGATTCCGGGAGACACGGCCACGCAGGCATCGGCGAGCAGCTTCTTGCTGAATTCCAGCGAGCCCATGTCTGCGTAGAACTCGGGGATTTTCGCCCACACGAACATGGTCGCCCGCGGCGGGGTCACCGGCCAGCCGGCGGCGTTCAGCCCCGCGCACAGCACATCGCGGCGCGACTGGTACATGTCGCGAATCTCGGTGACGCAGGTCTGGTCACCCTCCAGCGCCTTGATCGCGGCGACCTGGATGGGCGTGAACATGCCGTAGTCGAGGTACGACTTCATGCGCGCCAGCGCGCCTACCAGCGTCTTGTTGCCGCAGCAGAAACCGACACGCCAGCCGGGCATATTGTAGCTCTTGGACATGCTGAAGAATTCGACAGCGATGTCCCGCGCACCCTCGACCTGCAGGATGGAAGGCGCCACGTAGCCGTCGTAAACCAGGTCCGCGTAGGCGAGGTCCTGCACCACCCAGATCTGGTGCTCGCGCGCGATGGCGACCACTTTCTCGTAAAAATCCAGCTCCACGCAGTGCGCGGTCGGGTTGGACGGGAAGTTCAGCACCAGCATCTTCGGCCGCGGCCAGCTGGTCTGGATCGCTTTTTCCAGTTCCTCGAAGAACACCGTCTCGTTCTCGCCCATCGGCACATGGCGGATATCCGCGCCGGAGATGACGAAGCCGTAGGGGTGGATCGGGTAGGACGGGTTGGGCACCAGCACCGCGTCGCCGGGACCGGTGGTGGCCAGCGCCAGGTGCGCCAGGCCCTCCTTGGAACCCAGGGTCACGATGGCCTCGGTCGCCGGGTCCAGGGTGACGTCGTAGCGCCGCTGGTACCAGTCGCAGATGGCCTTGCGCAGGCGCGGAATGCCCTTGGACTGGGAGTAGCGGTGGGTGTCGCCGCGCTGGGCGGTTTCGACCAGCTTGTCGACAATGTGCTGTGGCGTGGGCTGGTCGGGGTTGCCCATGCCGAAATCGATGATGTCTTCGCCCGCCGCGCGCGCCTGCTGCTTCAGCTCCCCGATGATGTTGAATACATAGGGGGGAAGGCGCTCGATCCGCCGGAATTGCTCGTCCACGGTAATAAACTCAGGTGCACCGCCCCGGGTTTCTCCGGGGCGTGGTTAAAAGGTCAGAAACAGTAAGGTTTCTAAGGGGTTATGTCAACGCAGGCGGGGCCTGAATCAGTTCAGGCCGAGGGTTTTCATCAGCTGGTCCGTCGTCTGGTAGCCGGGGATCAGCTTGCCATCTTCCAGGATCAGCGCCGGGGTGCCGCGCACGCCCACCTGCTGGCCCAGTTCGTACTCCATCGCCACCGGATTGTCACACTTTACCGGCTTCACGCTCTGCTTGTTTTTCAGCTTGGTCAGTGTCGCCTGCGGGTCCTTCGAACACCAGGCGGTGACCATCTGGTCGTAGGCTTCGGAACCCAGGCCGGCACGCGGGAAAGCCAGGTAGCGAACCTCGACGCCGCGCTGGTTCAGCTCGGGGACTTCCTTGTGCAGCTTCTGGCAGTAAAAACAGGTGGTATCGGTAAACACGGTAATGTGCGCGCGAGTCTCGCCTACCGCGGGAAAGACGATCATGTCCTTCTTGTCCACCGCCGCGATCTGCTTCTCGCGCTGGGTGTCGCGCTTGGCTTCGGACAGGTTGACGTACTTCCCGTTGTTGACGGAGAACAGGTCGCCATTGATCAGGTGCTTGCCATCCGCGGTCGCGTAGACCAGCGGGCCATTCTTGAACTGCACGGCGTACATGCCGGGGATTTCGCTGGATTCCACCGATTCGACTTCGAGGCCCATGTCGGGGCTGGCCAGCGCGGCGGTGAGGCTGTCCTTGAGCGCCTTGTCGACGGTTTCCGCCGCAAAACCGCTGGAAGCCGTGACAAACAATGCGAGTACAATCGCGACGCGGGACATTCGGGAGATCATATATTTTCCTCTGTGTTCGGAGTGGCGCAACCTGCGGTCAGTACGCCCTGGTCCTGTTGTGAATCCTGCTTTGAGGGCCACTGCTGCAGTGAGTTCCTCAACCTCTCGGGTGATGCCGCGCATGCAACTCCTGCATCCGCTGCATGGCCACGTGGGTATAGATCTGCGTGGTCGTCAGGTCGCTGTGCCCCAGTAACATCTGCACCACACGCAGGTCTGCACCGTGATTCAGCAGGTGCGTCGCGAAGGCGTGGCGCAGGGTGTGCGGAGACAGGGCCTGCGTGATACCGGCGCGCCGGGCGTAGATTTTAATACGATGCCAGAAGGTCTGGCGAGTCATCTGCCGCCCCTGTTTGCTGGGAAACAGCACATCCGAAGGCATTCCGCGCAGCAACTCGCGCCTGGGGCCCGCCAGGTAGCGCTGCAGCCAGGCCAGCGCCTCCTCGCCCATCGGCACCAGCCGCTCCTTGCTGCCCTTGCCGAACACCCGCACCACACCCTGGTTGACGCTCACCTGGTTGAGCTGCAGCCCGGTCAGCTCGCTCACCCGCAGCCCGCAGGCGTAGAGCAACTCCAGCATGGCGCGGTCGCGAAACTCCACCGGGTCGTCCAGGTCGGGCATCTCCAGCAGGGTATCCACCTGTGCCTCGGACAGGGACTTCGGCAGCGGGCGGCCCAGCCGCGGGCTCTCCACATCCATGGTCGGGTCCGAGAGCACCCTGCCCTCGCGCAACTGGAACCTGTAGAAGCCGCGCAGGCAGGACAGGAATCGCGCGGTGGAGCGCGGCGAGGCGCCCTTGGCCAGCCTGGCGCCGAGGTACGACTGCAATTCCGCCCGGTCCGCGGTCAACAGCGTGCTGCCCGCCTCCTTGCGCAACCACTGGTCGAACTGCCGCAGGTCGCGCCGGTAGCTGCCCAGCGTGTTGTCGCTGAGCCCCTTCTCCATCCACATGGCGTCGATGAAGCGCTCGATGTCAGGGTTTTCCGGCAGGTCGCTTGGCATGCCGGTACCCTATCACAATACCTTTGCCGGTCGCGTATCTTTCAAATGATTTGGGCGCTTCATTTGCTGCAGTTGGGCCTGAATCTCGGTAGGCAGAGGCGCGGATTCAATCTTTCCCGTTTCCGGGGCGTGCGAGGCCTGGACGGCCGAGCTCGAGCCTGCACGTGGATGTGCGCTGTTTGGCGGTCCCGGAAACGGGAAAGATTGAAGCCGGGCCGGCTGCAGCCGCTCCAACCAGCCAAAAAAAAGCGGCCACGAGGGCCGCTTTGGAAAGTACTGGATGGGAAGCCGGATCAGCCCAGCTTCTCCTTGATACGGGCCGCCTTGCCAGACAGTTCACGCAGGTAGTACAGCTTGGCCTGGCGCACGTCGCCGCGACGCTTGACCTGGATGCTGTCGACCAACGGGCTGAAAGTCTGGAAGGTACGCTCGACGCCCACGCCGTGGGAGATCTTGCGCACGGTGAACGCAGAGTTCAGGCCGCGGTTGCGCTTGCCGATGACGACGCCTTCAAACGCCTGCAGACGCTCGCGCTCGCCTTCCTTGACCTTGACCTGCACGACCACGGTGTCGCCGGGGGCGAAATCGGTCAGCTCTTTTTGCATCTGCTCAGCTTCGAGCTCGGAAATAATCTTGTTGGTGCTCATGGCGCGCTCCTGTTAAATGTCATGCAGCTTCACAGCTGGCTATTGCGTATCTTTCGTTTCGCGTTCGCGGAGATATTCCGCCAACAGTTCAGTTTCCTCGGCCGTCATGGCCCTGCCTTCGAGGAGGTCCGGGCGGCGCTCGCTGGTGCGGCCCAGTGCCTGCTTCAGGCGCCAGCGGCGAATCTGTTCGTGATTGCCGCTGAGCAATACATCCGGTACCCGTCGGCCCTCGTACTCCTCGGGCCGCGTGTAGTGCGGGCAGTCGAGCAGTCCGTCGGCGTAGGAATCCTCCTGCGCGGACAACTCGTGGCCCAGCACCCCGGGCAACTGGCGCGTCACCGTATCGATGACCACCATCGCGGCGAGTTCCCCGCCGCTCAACACGTAATCGCCGATGGACAGTTCTTCGTCCACGTCGGCCTCGATCAATCGCTCATCGACGCCTTCGTAGCGTCCGGCGACCAGGACCAGGCCCGGTTCGGCTGCCAGCTCCACCGCTTTCGCGTGGTCCAGCCGGCCGCCCTGGGGCGAGAGATACACCACCTTGGCGCCCTCTCCCGCCGCCTGCCGCGCCGCGGCAATGGCCTGGCGCAGCGTATCGATCTTCATCAGCATGCCCGGGCCGCCGCCGTAGGGCCTGTCGTCCACCGTGCGGTGGCGGTCGGTGGCGTAGTCCCGGGGGTTGCTGTGGCTGATCACCACGCGACCCTGGCTTACCGCCCTGCCGGTCACACCGTGTTCGCTGACTGCCGCGAACATCTCCGGGAACAGGCTGACGATGGCGAAATGCATTTCGTGAACCCTTTCCCTGCCCTGTAGGAGCCTGCTATGCAGGCGATGATCGCGCGCAGAGCACGCTCCTACAAATTCATTCCTCGATATACCACTCGGCTTCCAGGCGGCCTGCATCGAGATCGACACTGGTTACCACATCCCCGGGCAGGTACGGGATCAACCGCTCCCTGTCGTCGATGCTGCCCTCGCAGGGCTCTACCACGAGTACATCGTTGGCGCCGGTCTCCAGCAGGTGATCGACCCTGCCCAGCAGGACCCGTTCCGCCGCGGTTTCCGGCTCCCTGGCCCAGACCTCGAGACCCTCGAGCTGGTGCCAGTAGTAATCGCCTTCGTCGAGCTCCGGCAGTTGCCGGGCATCCACCAGGATTTCCAGCCCGTGGTAGGCCTCGGCCGCGGTGCGATCATCCACTCCCGCGATGTGGGCTACCATGCCCTTGCCGTGCCGCTTCCACTGGTCGAACTCGACCGGTTCGGCGCTCTCGCTACCTGCGCGAGCGCGCTTCAACTTCCAGCCACCGAACCGGAAGAGGTTTTCCTCCGGGTCGGTGTACGAGTGAATTTTTACCCAGCCCTTGATGCCGTAGCAGCCGGTGATCTTACCGGCGGTCAGCGCGCTGGATCCGGACTCGCTCAAGACCGGTTCGCCGGACTCAAGCGGCAGCCGAAGCTTCCTTGACCAGCTTGGCCACGCGCTCGGACAGCTGGGCGCCCTGGCCCTGCCAGTAAGCGACGCGGTCCGCGTCAACGCGCAGGCGCTCTTCCTGGCCGCGGGCGACGGGGTTGAAAAAGCCCACGCGCTCGATGAAACGGCCGTTGCGAGCGGTGCGGTGATCCGCCACGGTCAGGTGGTAAAAGGGGCGCTTCTTGGAGCCGCCACGTGCAAGTCGAATAGTTACCATTAGCTGTACATTCCCTGGATTTCTGGGGCTCTAGGCGCACCTTGCGACACTTGCCCACGACAAAAGCCGGCACCCGGGCCGGAAAGGTGGCGTATCATACGGAAAAGCCGCCCGGATGGAAACCCCAAATTCGGGATTTTTTCATGGTTTTCCGGGGGTTATGTAGGAGCGCGCTCTGCGCGCGATCGGCCGTGGAAAAGGGCGACGGGATCGCCCGCGTAGCGGGCTCCTACGGGAGCGGCGGTTAACGCATCGGGGGCATGCCGCCGCCGGGGGGCATCATGCCGCCGAGGCCGCGCATCATCTTCTGCATGCCGCCGCCCTTCATCTTCTTCATCATCTTCTGCATCTGCTTGTGCTGCTTCAGCAGGCGGTTCAGGTCCTGCACCTGGGTGCCGGAGCCCTGGGTGATGCGGCGCTTGCGCGAGCCCTGGATCAGCTCCGGCTTGCGGCGCTCCAGCGGGGTCATGGAGTTGATCATCGCCTCCATGCGGGCAAACATCTTCATGTCGACGCTCTGCTGGACCTGTTGCGCCATGTTGCCCATGCCCGGCAGCTTGTCGAGCATGCCGGTGATGCCGCCCATGTTGTTCATCTGCTGCAGTTGGTCGCGGAAGTCCTCGAGGTCGAAGCGCTGGCCCTTCCTGACCTTGCGCGCCAGCTTCTCGGCCTTTTCCTTGTCGACCTTCTGCTCCGCCTCCTCGATCAGCGAGAGCACGTCGCCCATGCCGAGGATGCGCGAGGCCAGGCGGTCCGGGTGGAAGGGGTCCAGCGCGGCGGTCTTCTCGCCCACGCCGAGGAACTTGATCGGTTTGCCGGTGATGGTGCGCACCGAGAGAGCCGCACCGCCGCGGGCGTCGGCGTCGACCTTGGTGAGGATGACACCGGTCAGCGGCAGCGCCTCGCCAAAGGCCTTTGCCGTGTTGGCGGCGTCCTGGCCGGTCATCGCGTCGACCACGAACAGGGTCTCGATGGGCTTCACCACTTTGTGCAGTTCGGCGATCTCCGCCATCATCGCCTCGTCGATGGCCAACCGACCGGCGGTGTCGACGATCAGCACGTCGCTGAACTTGATCCTGGCGTGGTCCATCGCTGCACGGGCGATGTCCACCGGCTTCTGCGAAGACTCGGAGGGGAAGAAGTCCGCCCCCACCTCAGCGGCCAGGGTCTCCAGCTGCTTGATCGCCGCCGGGCGATAGACGTCCGCGGACACAACGGTGACCTTTTTCTTGTCCCGCTCGATCAGCAGCTTTGCCAGCTTGGCGACCGAGGTGGTCTTGCCGGCACCCTGCAGGCCCGCCATCAGGATGACCGCGGGGGGCTGGGTGGCGAGGTTGAGGCCCTCGTTGGCCTCGCCCATTACCGATTGCAGTTCCGCCTGGACGATTTTCAGGAATACCTGGCCGGGGCTCAGGCTCTTCATCACTTCCTGGCCGAGGGCGCGCTGCTTCACCGCCTCGACAAAATCCTTCACCACCGGCAGGGCGACGTCCGCCTCCAGCAGGGCCATGCGCACCTCGCGCAGGGTGTCCTGGATATTGTCCTCCGTCAGCCGGGCCTTGCCGGTGATGCTGCGCAGGCTGTGTGACAGGCGGTCGCTGAGACTCTCGAACATAGTGCTCTCTCGTTAGGGTTCCCGCTGGGAAATTCGCTGTGATTCTTGCGTGCTTGTAAACGGCGCCGGCCCGGCGACAGTATTGATTAAGCGGGGCCAGTTCTGTACAAAGGGCCGAAGTATACGCCACCCTCCGGGCAACCCCAAACCGATGTCCACAGCCATTCTCGCCCCCGTTGCCGCGCTCCTGTACCTGGCCGCCACGGGTCTGCACCTGTTCAATATCTTCCAGCAGCGGCAGGGAATCGGGCGTGGCGTGATCGTGCTGGGCGCAGCTGCCCTGCTCGCCCACGCTGTTGTCGCCGTCGCCACCGTGGAGGGCTCCGGCGGCCTGCACCTGGGCTTCTACAAGATCTCGGCGCTGATGTTCCTGGCCATCAACCTCAGCTGCGTGATCATGATGACCTGGCGACCGCTGCAGAACCTGCTGGTGATCCTTTTCCCGCTGTCGGCGCTGTCCGTGCTGGTCTCGGAGTTCGCCCCGGACACGGAAGTACTCAGCCGGCACCAGCCGCCGGGCATGATGCTCCACATCGGCAGCTCCATCTTCGCCTACGCGGTGCTCACGCTCGCCACCGCACAGGCCTCGCTTGTAGCGGCGCAGGACTACCAGCTGCGCCACCGCCACACCCGCGGCATCGTGCAGATACTGCCGCCGCTGCAGTTGATGGAGACCATGCTGTTCGAGCTGATCGGGCTGGGCGTGGCGCTGCTCACGGTATCCATTGTCTCCGGTTTCCTGTTCGTCGACGACCTCTTCGCACAACACCTGGTGCACAAGACCACCCTGACAATTCTCGCCTGGCTGCTGTTCTCCACTCTGCTGTGGGGCCACAAACAGCTGGGCTGGCGCAGCCAGACCGCGGTTCGCCTGACCATCGCCGGCTTCGTTTCGTTGATGCTGGCTTTCTTCGGCTCGAAAATGGTGCTGGAGCTGATTCTCCACCGCACCTGAGGCGGCGCAATCCGGGCTTGCCCCGGAGCGGCTTTTTCTTCAGAATTTCCCCTCGCGCATACTAAAAGGTTGTTCCCCGCATTGGACGACGAACCCCTAGGGATTCTATTTTCCGTTCTCGCAGTCCTGATCCTCCTCTCCGCCTTTTTCTCCAGCTCGGAGACGGGCATGATGTCGTTGAACCGGTACCGGCTGCGACACCTGCAGAAGCACCATCACCGCGGCGCCATCCGCGCCGGGAAGCTGCTGGACCGGCCCGACCGGCTGATCGGCCTGATCCTGATCGGCAACAACCTGGTGAACATCCTCGCCTCGTCAATCGCCACCGTGATCGCGATACGGCTGTGGGGCGATGCCGGTATCGTGGTTTCCACGCTGGCCCTGACCCTGGTGATCCTGATTTTCGCGGAGATCACGCCGAAGACCATCGCGGCGCTGCACCCGGAGCGGGTGGCTTTCCCCTCCAGCCTGATCCTGCTGCCATTGATGAAAATCCTCTATCCCCTGGTGGCGATGGTGAACGGTGTGACCAACGGCCTGCTGCACCTGCTGGGTTTCGACCCGAAGAAGCAGCTGGACGAGAGCGTGTCCTCCGAGGAATTGCGCACTATCGTCACCGACGCGGGCCGGCTGATCCCGGCGCGCCACCGGGGCATGCTGTTGAATATCCTCAACCTGGAATACGTCACCGTCGACGACATCATGGTGCCGCGCAACGAGGTGTTCGGCATCGACCTCGAAGGCAGCGACGAGGAAATCTTCAAGCGCATACAGGCCAGCGCGCACACCCGCCTGCCGGTGTGGCGTGAGGACATCAACAACATCGTCGGCGTGCTGCACACGCGGAACCTGACCCGGGTCATCGACGGCCAGGGCCTGGACCGGGTGGCGCTGGAGCGCGAGATGGACGCGCCCTACTTCGTGCCGGAGAGCACGCCACTGCATACGCAGCTGATGAATTTCCAGAAGAACAAGCACCGCCTTGGCGTGGTGGTGGACGAGTACGGCGAAGTGATGGGCCTCGTGGCGTTGGAAGATATCCTCGAGGAGATCGTCGGCGAATTCACCTCCAACCTGCAGGACACCGCCGATACGATATTCCCGCAGCGAGACGGCAGTTACATCATCGCCGGCAATACCAACATCCGCGAGATCAACAAGTCACTGAAGTGGCACCTGCCCACGGACGGGCCCAAGACGCTCTCCGGCCTGATCCTGGAAAAGCTGGAGAGCTTCCCCGAGGGCAACACCGGCCTCGCGATCGGCGATTACCGCCTGGAAATCCTCGAGCTCGAGGGCAATGTGGTACAGGCGGTGAAGGCTCGCCTGCTCAGCTGACAGCCGTCAGCGCGGCTTTCACACCACAGCCCAGGCTCAATCGAGGCGGATACGCTCCGCCTTGTCGCGACGCTCCTGTGCACAGGAAAGAATCTCGCGCTTGCGCTGCGGGCTGGCCATGAACCAGTCGACGATCTCGTTCGAGCTGCGGTAGCAGCCGATGCAGACGTCCTTCTCGTTGAGCACGCACACCGAGATGCAGGGCGAACGCGGGGCTTCATCGGTCACGGCAACACCCTCACTCCTGCTCCCGCAGGCCGGCGTTGTAGCGACGCGCCTTGTCGCGGTAACCCTCGGCATTCACCAGAAGCCTGGCGCGGGTCTGCTCGTCGAGCTGGCGGACGATCTTGCCCGGCGATCCCAGCACCATGGCGCCATCAGGCACTTCCATGCCCTCCGTCACCAGCGCGTTGGCGCCAATCAGGCAGCCGCGCCCGACCTTGGCGGCATTGAGAATAACGGCGTTGATGCCGACCAGGGTGCCGTCGCCAATGGTGCAGCCGTGAATCATGGCGTTGTGGCCGACGGTGACGTCGCGGCCGATGACTGTGGGGAATCCCGGGTCCGCGTGCACAACGGTGCCGTCCTGGATATTGCTGCCGGCGCCGACCTCGATGCGGTCCACGTCGCCGCGCAGCACGCAGCAGAACCAGATGCTGACATTCTCGTGCAGCACCACGTCGCCGATGACGGCCGCGCCGGGCGCGATAAAGTGGCCTTCGCCCAGCAGTTGCACCTGCTTGTCGCCGAGGGAATATTTCACGGTTTATGCTTCCAGTCGCGCTGTAAATCGAGCCCCGCATCGTAGGCAATATTGGCGAGCATGGCCAGCACCGCGGCGGTCACGCCCCAGATATTGTCGCCGTCGATATCGTAGTGCGGCACCGTGCGCGGGCGACCGTCGAGATCGAAACGCTCGAGCCGGAACAGTGAGTGATCGGCGAAACGCTCCAGCGGCTGGGTGAATACAGACTCGAATTCGCGGGTGTCCACCACCGGGGAAAAGTCCGGTGCGATGGCGGCGATGCAGGGATGAACCTCGAAACCGGTGCGGGTGACCAGCGGCGACAGCTCGCCAAGGGGACGCACGATGGATGCGGGCAGGCCCACCTCCTCGTTGGCCTCGCGCCTGGCAGTCATCCAGGGCGTGGCGTCCTCGTCCTCGCGCTTGCCGCCCGGGAAGGCGACTTCCCCCGGGTGGTGGCGCATGTGCTGTGTGCGGCGGCCCAGCCAGACCCTCGGCAGCGGTTCTTCCGAGAGCGCGACAAGCACCGCCGCCTGGGGCATGTCGCTGTCGTCCCAGCTGTCGCCGCGCAGGGGCAGGTGGGCGCTGAGCGCATCGAGGACTGCTATCGACACTGTCACGGCAGCTCCGTGACCAGTTCGACGAGGTCCCAGGCGGGTTCTTCGTAGGGGTGCGACCGGTACAGCGCGTCGACCACGGCGCGCACCTGCGCCTTCTCGCACACCATCTCCACGCGGTATTCCGGCACCCGCTCCAGCACGCCGTGGTCGCCGATAAACGGCTGGCTGCCGGACATCGGCCTGAACTGCCCCTCTCCCGGCGTCTGCCAGCAGCAGTGCTCGTAGTCACCTATGCGTCCGGCGCCGGCATTGAAACAGGCTTCCTTCACCGCCGCCAGGTGGCCCTCGGGCACGTAGAATCCAAGCTTGTACATCGCCCTACCCTCCGCTTTGCTCCGCGTAGTACTGCTGTGCGAACGCTTCCAGCTTACCATCCTCCACCGCGCGACGAATGCCGGCCATGTGCTGCTGGTAGTAGTGCAGGTTGTGGATGGTGTTCAGCTGCGAGCCGAGGATCTCGTTGCATTTATCCAGGTGGTGCAGGTAGGCGCGGCTGAAATTCTGGCAGGTATAGCAGGAACAGTTCTCGTCCAGCGGCGCGGTGCTGCGCTTGTTGGCGCTGTTGCGGATCTTGATCACGCCCCGCGAAGTGAACAGGTGGCCGTTGCGGGCGTTGCGCGTGGGCATCACGCAGTCGAACATGTCCACCCCGCGGCGCACGCCTTCGATCAGGTCCGCCGGGGTACCCACGCCCATGAGGTAGCGGGGCTTGTCCTCGGGCATGATCGGCTGCAGGTGGTCCAGCACGGCGATCATCTCCTCCTTGGGCTCGCCCACCGAGAGCCCGCCGATGGCGTAACCGTCGAAATCCAGCGCGGCCAGGCCTTCCAGCGATTGCGTGCGCAACTGCGGGTACATGCCGCCCTGCACGATACCGAACAGCGCGGCGACGCTCTCGCCGTGGGCGGCCTTGCTGCGCGCGGCCCAGCGCAGTGAAAGCTGCATGGATTCGCGCGCCTGCTGCTCGGTAGCGGGGTACGGCGTGCACTCGTCGAAGATCATGACGATGTCCGACCCCAGCGAGCGCTGGATGGCCATGGAGGTCTCCGGGTCGAGGAAGACCTGCGAGCCGTCCACCGGCGACTGGAAGCGCACGCCCTCCTCGCCGATCTTGCGCATCTTGCCCAGGCTGAACACCTGGAAGCCGCCGGAATCGGTGAGGATCGGGCCGTCCCAGGCCATGAAGTCGTGCAGGTCGCCGTGGGCCTCGATGATCTCCGTGCCCGGGCGCAGCCAGAGGTGGAAGGTATTGCCGAGGATGATCTCGGCGCCGATACCGCGGATATCCCGCGGCAACATGCCCTTGACCGTGCCGTAGGTTCCCACCGGCATGAAAGCCGGCGTTTCCACGGTGCCGCGGGGGAAATGCAGCCGGCCGCGGCGGGCGGCGCCATCCTCGCCGAGGCGCTCGAAGCGCATATGGCACTCGCGGCTCATGCGGGCACCTGTGGATGGCTGATGAACATGGCATCTCCATAGCTGAAAAAACGGTAGCGCCGGGCGATGGCTTCGGCGTAGGCGGCCATTATAGCCTCGCGGCCGGCGAAGGCGCTGACCAGCATCAGCAGGGTGGATTCGGGCAGGTGGAAGTTGGTGATCATCGCGTCCACAGAGCGAAAGCGGTAGCCGGGGTAGATGAATATCTGCGTGTCGCCGGTAAACGGCTGTATTTCACCGCTGGCGCTGGCCGATTCCAGCGAGCGGACCGCGGTGGTGCCGACGGCGATGACGCGCCCTCCCCGCTCGCGGGTCTCGCGCACGGCGGCGCACACTGCCTGCGAGACCTCGACAAACTCCGCGTGCATCCTGTGCTCGGCGATATCGTCGACGCGCACCGGCTGGAAAGTGCCGGCGCCGACATGCAGGGTGACGGTGGCGCGGCGCACGCCCATCGCGTCGATATTCGCCAACAGTGCCTGCGTGAAGTGCAGCCCGGCGGTGGGCGCGGCAACGGCACCTTCGCGAGCCGCGTAGACTGTCTGGTAGCGCTCGCGGTCTTCCAGGGCGTCCGCGCGCTCGATATAGGGCGGCAGCGGCATGTGGCCGATGGCCTGCAGGATGTCCGCCAGCGGCTCGCCGCCCTCGCTGGACAGGGCGAACAGCGCGTCGTCTCGGCCGGTCACCAGCAGTTCCAGTGTTCCCGGTTCGGCGGATTCGTCCGCGCTCAGCAGCAACCGCGTGCCCGGCTTGGGCGACTTGCTCGACCGGATATGCGCCATGGCCGTGTGGCTGCCGGTAACCCGCTCGATGAGAATTTCGACCTTGCCGCCGGTTTCCTTGCGGCCCCACAGGCGCGCAGGGATCACCCGGGTGTCATTGAACACCAGCAGGTCGTCGGGCGAGAGCATCCCCGGCAGGTCGACGAAACCCGCATGGGTGATGGCGCCATCGCGGCCGTCCAGGCACAGCAAACGACTGGCGCTGCGCTCGACCAGGGGGTGCTGGGCGATCAGCTCCGGGGGTAGCTCGTAGTGGAAATCGGTACGCTGCATAGATGAAAAAGCCGGCGCGGGGCCGGCTTCTCCAGGATGGGCCGGTGGAAGATTACTCTTCCTTGGCGGCCTCTTCCTCAGCGGGAGCTTCCTCTGCCGGGGCTTCCTCGGCGGAGGCCTCTTCAGCCGCGGCTTCTTCTGCAGCTTCCTCGGCGGGCTCTTCCTCTACCGGTGCGGGCAGTTTCACCTCGACCAGGCCCTCGGCCACGAGGATCTTGACCTTCTCTTCGCCGTTGACGGCTTTCTTGTCGGCATCCTTCACCGCGAAACGCTCGTCGCGACGCTTGTAGATGCTGTACTCGGCAGTTTTCTTAACCAGTTTCATGGACATGGTCCTTTCTCCAATGCTGTGCTCCGCCGGGCGGAGCTGGTACTCGGATCGGCCGCTGTAGCGGCAGGATTCACAGGCCCGGAATGGGCCGGGCGCGAAGTGTACAGGGAAACCGCGGCGACGTTAAGCCTCGTATTGCAACCTGCCGGGCGGTTGCTATAATCGCGCGCTTCCCCCCGGGCGCCCGCCGCCCGCGCGTCTCTTGCCGGAGTGGTGGAATGGTAGACACGACGGATTCAAAATCCGTTGCCCGCGAGGGCGTGCGAGTTCAAGTCTCGCCTCCGGTACCACCCTGTTCCCAGCTACCTATTGCACTAATATAAACACGAGATTCGATACCTAAATTTCGCCTGAGGAACTCGTTATCTATAAATACATAATAGCGGCGACACTATCGTGCCTCGCCGCCTGCCAGGCCGGGACCGGTCCGAAAAATTCCCCACTCGCCGCACCGCTCGCGAAACAGTCGCAGGAAGACGCGCTTAATGCGGTAGCAGACCGCTACTACGCCTGGACGCTCGAGCGAAACCCCGAACAAGCCTATTTCGCCGGCGTCGAGATCGACCGCCATGACGGAATGCAGGACAACTCGCTGGCAGCCCTCGCCGAGGCACAGTCAGTCGAGGACAATCTGCTCGCCGAGCTTCAGGCTATCGATGAAGATGCCCTGGCGGAAAAACCCGAGTGGATAACCAACGCCCTACTCAAGCAGCAACTGAGCGCGAGCGTCGCCCGGCGGATATGCCGTGAAGAACTCTGGAACATCAGCCAGATGGGTGGCTGGCATTCGCTCTATGCGCAACTCGCAACTCTGCAACCGGTCGACACGCCCGTGCAGCGCGAACAGGCGCTAGTGCGATGGTCGAAGTTTGCGACTTACGTGGACACCGAGATCGCAAATCTCAAATCTGGTGTTCAGCAGGGATACACAGTTCCCAGAACCGTCGCCGAGCGTGTTATCGCACAGATCGACGGGCTGCTCGCCCTGTCGACGCAGGACTCGCCGTTCTACTCGCCGGCCAAGCGTGCGAATGACGAGGCATTCTCGAAGTCCATGGGCAGGATTGTCGAGGATGAGATTACTCCCGCGCTGCGGCGTGCGCGCGATTACCTGCAGGACGTGTACCTGCCACAGGCCCGGGAGTCACTGTCCATCCTGGCAATTCCGCATGGCGCCGAGTGCTATGAAGCCAGCCTGCGCAGTTATACGACAGTCGATCGCTCCGGCAGGGAGGTTTACGAGCTCGGCCAGAAGACCGTTGCAGCAAACAAGGCCGGGGTAATCGAACTGGGCAAGGCAGCATACGGCACCGATGATTTTTCGGAGATTCTGCGGCGGGCCAAAAGTGATCCGGACGACCGCTTCAAAAGCCGGGAGCAATTGCTCGAGTTCTCCCGGGATGCCGTCGCGCGAGCCGCCGGGCAGATGCCAGACTGGGTAGGCAAGATGCCGGAGCAGGCCGTCGAAGTCATACCATTCGCCGAGCACGATGAAGGTACCGGGCGATCAGCCCACTACAACCCGGGCAGCGCCGACCGGCCCGCGGAGTACCGGATTCCGCTGGACAAGCCGGAGGAGCAATCCCTGGGTGGTGCGGAGGGTACCGCGTTCCACGAAACCTGGCCGGGGCATCACCTGCAGATCGCAACATTCCAGGCGATTGACGGGCTGCACCCGGTTACCCGGCTGATCTGGTTCTCCGGGCCCGGGGAAGGCTGGGCCCGCTACGCGGAAGGCCTTGCCGAAGAAATGGGCCTTTACCAGACCGTTACCGGCCCGATTTTCCGGCGCGCGTGGCCTGCCCGGGGCATGGTTGTCGACCCCGGAATCCACCTGTTCGGCTGGACGAGAGAGCAAGCGCGGCAGTACATGCTCGACTCGGGACGATTCCCCGAAACAGTGAGCGACGACACGGTCGACCGGATCGCGATAATACCCGGCCAGTTGACTGCTTATGACACTGGCGGTCTCGAGATCCTGGCGCTGAGAAAGGAAGCCAAAGCAGCGCTTGGCGAGGATTTCGACATCCGCGAATTCCACGACAAGGTGCTGGAGAACGGCACAATCCCGCTCGGCTACCTGAGGCAGCATATCGAATCGTGGATTGCGGAGAAGCGTCGAGAACAACGGTTATGAGGGGCGTATAGAACTGGCCAAAAACAACCCCTCCGTCCCCGTCAGGAAGTGCTCCGGCGCACAGCACCAAGCCCCAACAGGGCTGAACCGAAAAGCCAGGCCGCCGCGGGGAGCAGCACCGGAGTAATGCTCGTCAGGGTCAGTTCCGAGTAAACCAGGCTGGAGTTTCCAAGGCTGTCGTAAGCGAGGTCCTGCCCCTCCACCGATTGCCCGACCGACCAGATAGACAAACTCCACGGCGTGACCGACAAAGCCTGGCAGGCCGCAGCTCTCTGCGATGATTCCCGCGTCATCCTGATAGCCGGTTTTGCCGTTGATTGCGCAATCCTGGATCAAAGCGACGCATCCATTCACCCGGTCAGGCCCATTCTTCGCCATAGTCGTGGGTGAGTTCCTCGCCTGCGCGGATGTTGCGCAGCGCGACAACCGTGAGGTCCTCGTAGTACGCAACATTCGGCGATTTGTTGTGGTTGATGTATTTCAACCGGCAGGTGATATCGACGAGATGCTCATCGGTCAGCCAGAGAGTGTACGGCCCGGGCTTCTTATTCGGGCGGGACTTGCACTTCCCCAGTGCAGTGCCCTCTTGCAGGTCGACCGTGGTGAACAGACCCTTGCCGTGGATCTTGCTGCGTTTCACTTTGAGCATTTTCTTCATGGGTGAATTGGCCCTGGTAGCACATGAAAAAGGGGCGGTGCCGGCGGGCACCGCCCCTTGCTGCTTATAAGCAAGCTCTATGCCTAAACGGTAGGATCAGGGCAGCTCATTCACCCTGTCAGTCGGCGGCGGGGCCACCGGACTGTTGGCTCCCAGGTAGGCGGCCAGGGCATCGAGGTCGATACCGCCGTCCAGGCGCGGCGCGGTCACCGTCGCGAAGGTCCCGAAGTTGTCGCCGCCATCGGCCAGGAAGCTGTTGATCGTCACCATGTAGGTGGCCGCCGGGTCCAGCGGCACGCCGTTCAACTGCGCATTGCTCACCGTCACCGAAGTGCAGGTGCCAGCGTCGATGGTCTTCTGCAGGTCGTAGGTAAAGCCAGCGGACACACCCAGGTGCAGGAAGCTGCCGAGGCCGGGCGGCTGGCACTGCTCCTCGAGCACGCTGACGATCTGCGCGCCGGTCATGGGGATGGTGAACAGCGTGTTATTGAACGGCTGGAAGGAGAACGCCTCGCCGAAGGTCACTACCCCGTCGCCCTCCGTGCCGGACTGGGCATATACCAGGTCGGTGCGCACACCACCCGGATTCATGAAGGCGATCTGGGCGCCGAGCGCGGTGGTGGCCCAGAGCTGGGCGTCCGCGATCAGGTTGCCGGCGGACGACTCCACGCCGCGATCGGAACCGGGCGGCGTGCCGCCGCGGTTGATGTCCGTGGTAATCGTACCCACGGGCTCGTTGGCGAACTGGTCGTACAGGGGCTGCCACTTGTCGATGATGCCGGTGATTGCCGGGTCGGCCCCCAGCTCGCTGCGCACGACTTCGTGGTTGGTTGCCGAGCTAAGGTCGCGGCGCACGTCGCGGGTCTGCTTGTCCAGCACCAGGTTCACCTCGGTCACCACGCGGCCGTATGAATAGGCGCTGGTCACGATGCGCTCGTTGCCGGCGGCATCGGGCAGGCGGCAGTTGTAGGGCTGGTGGGTATGGCCGGTGATCATGACGTCGATCTCGGGGTCCAGCGCCGCGTTGATCGCCACGATCGGGCCGGAGAAACCTTCACAGGCGTTGACGTCGCCCGGCGCCGGTTCCTGCGAGCCGCCCTCGTGCAGCAGCACCACGATGGCCTTGACGCCCTGCGCCTGCAGGATGGGCACCAGGTTGTTGGCGGTCTCGGCCTCGTCGAGGAAGTCCCATCCCTGGATGCCGGCCGCTGCGACGACGGTGGGTGTCGCTTCCAGCGTCATGCCGATAAAGCCGACCTTCACGCCCTCGACGTTTTTGATCCAGTACGGCGGCAGCGGCGTGGTCTCACCGTCCACTTCGCTGACGACGTTCGCCGCCAGCCACTTGAAACTGGCGCCGGCAAAGGGCTCGTCCGGGAAATAACAGCCCTCGACGGGGTGGCAGCCGCCGTACTGCATGCGCTGCAGCTCGGTGACGCCTTCATCGAATTCGTGATTGCCCACGCTGGACAAGTCCAGCCCCATCGCGTTGAGGGACTCCACCGCGGGTTCGTCGTGGAACAGGCCCGAGAAAGCCGGGGAGCCGCCGATCAGGTCGCCCGCCGCCACGGTCAGGGTGTTTTTCCTGCCCGCACGCAGCGCCGCGAGTTCGGCGGAGAGGTATTCGCCACCACCGCGGGTCTCGCCGAAGCCCACGGCATCCGTCTTCACATGGCCGTGGTAATCGTTGAACCCGAGCAATTGCAGCTGGACCAGCTGCCCCGGTGCGGAATTACGGTCTGCGTACGCCGTGCTGCAGGCCAGCGACACGCAGGCCAGCAATGGGAGGGTCGTTGTGAAAATACGCTGTTTCATCCTTGTGCTCCGTGCGAGAGAAAAGAGGATGTCCAGCATATTCCATGCCATGTAACTGCTTGATGAAGCAAATATGACGCGGGTGTTGAGGGAGAGTGTTCACGCCGTGACCACTCTCCCCCGGCACCGCGGCCGAACCCTATTCGAAGTTCGGCGGCTGGTCGATACCCATGTCCGTGATGCTGACGTAGCCGTTGTTGAACGCGTCCACGTCGTCCATCAGGTCGGCCGCGGGCACGGTCGAGTTGCAGTCCACCGCAGCGTAGCTCCGGCCATCCAGGGAGGGTGCGACCACGGTGTAGACAAGCCCGTTGACGCTCTCCCCTTCACCACAGCTGGGGCTGTTGATATTGAGCACGGTTTGCAGGGTGTCGGCCTCCAGGCCGAGGCGCCAGCGCTCCAGCAACTCGAGTGTGTAGGTCACCGCCGTGGCGAAATCCGGCTCTGTGGTGAGAGCGCCCGCACTGGTGGCGATCGCCGGAAAGCCCTGCCGCCGTGCCGTACGCGCGGCACCAATTGTGCCGGAGCCGCCGGAGCCGAGATTGGCGATATTCTGGCCCTCGTTGCTGCCGCTGAGCACGACGTCGGGCGCCATGTGCAACTGGTTGAGGCCGTAGAGCACGGAGTCCGCCGGCGAGCCGGAGCCCGCGTTGTCTTCCGGATCGGTGCTGGTGATCGCCGTCGCCGGCCTGCCGCTCAGGGTGGTGCCCGGTACGGCGTCGACCACGTAGGGTTCGGGAGTCGTCTTGTCCGACGAGCCGGACTGGTTGGCCAGCGGCGCCACCACGCTGATCTCGGCGTTCGGCAGTGTATACAAGCCCTCCACCAGCGCGTCGATACCCGGGGCCATGTACCCGTCGTCGTTGGACACCATCACCTGGAAGGGCTGCGGATACGCCGCCTGGTAGCAGGCGTCGGCGGTGCTGGCCAGGATGGTATCCGTATCGGTGAGACAGGGCTGCGAGGTCGCGAACACGTCCGGCTGGTTCTGGTGACCGCGGATGATCCAGGCCATCAGCCACCAGTGTCCGGCCTGGTCGTTCACCCAGTTTTCGCGGTCGCCGGCAAAGCCCACGGGCTCCGTACCCGTGTCCACGTCCCAGGCCACGCCGACCAGTCGATGTCCGTTGCCCTCGCCGCCGTAGAGATACACGTTGGGGTTGTACTCGGCAAAGGTGGTCGGGGTGTCGCCCAGCGTATAGGCCAGGCCGATGCCGGCGGGACGATCCTCGACCAGGCGGCCCCCGGCGGCGACGATGTCGTCGACGGTGGGGTACTGCCGCGCCTCGTACTCGGCGTTGTCGATCTTGCCGGAGAAGTCGAGGCACTCTTCCTCGCCCAGGTCCGGGTTGCCGTTGCTACCGCGGCACCACCAGGGCGCCTGGGGCATCTCGCGGGCGAAATACCGCTGCGCGGCGGAGGCATAGTTGCCCAGCAGGGTGTCGGGCAGGGTAGCCGTCCCCGGCACGGTGGTGGTATCCACTGTTTCGTCCGGAGTATCGGGGGTTTCGGTGGGCGGCTCGACGGTGTCGTTCTTGCGGTTGTTGTTACCGCCGTCACAGCCGGCGCCCAGGGCAGCCAGCAACGCCAGTGCTGCCACCCCTCCCCTGCTGCTCCAGCCCGCGATGTTTTTCTTATCGAATCTGCGCATGTGTATCAGTACCTTGTCGGTCAATTCACTGTCATTCGGCTTTATAGGCAGCCGCATCGTTATAGCCCCGGACGGGGGTCCGGGGAGCTCAGTATATGGCCGGGATACTACGCGCTAGCGTTAAAAAACATCTCTAAAACGGGCTCTGGGACCTCTCAGGCGACTTTGTCCCCTGCTACCCCGCGCTTCCAGGCGCGGTAGACATAGTTCTGCCGGTAGGCGTCGTCGGAAATCTCCTCGCAGGCGCCGGAAATCTGGCGGTCGAGCGGGTTCGCCTCGCCCCTTGCGCCGGCCCCATCCGTGTAACTGCTGTCGTTCTCTGGTCCCTTCTGCCTGTCCATCGCTACCACCCTGGAAAGTTTCGCCAAATCGATTGATTGCACGGCTCGATTATCGATGCCCGAGGCCGCGGATGGCCAGCGACAGACCGTGAGCCGCATCCCAGTTCGGCGGACTCCCCTACGAAAAACGGGGATTTCCCAACCTGGTTCGCGGTTGTGCAATTTTTTGAAGACAGTGCCGGCGACACGGGCTGGATTGGCCCGAAACCTGCTAACCAAAGACGCCAGGAGTCAGCCACATTCCCGAGACGAGTCCGGAGAACCATGAAGCGTAGAGATTTTTTGACGGCAGGCGCCGGACTGGCAACCACCGCACTGGCAGGTTGCGTGGCTCCTTTTGGGGCAACTCCGGGCGGCACGCGACTTCCCGGTGCAACCGGTGACGCGCTGGTACAGCCCATCAATGCGCCGATGCGACCGATCCAGTCGTCCATGGACCGCGTGACCCGCACTATCGTCGGCCTGCGCCCCTTCCGCCAGCCCGGGCCGCGGCTTGAAGCGGTGAGGGTCGGCTCGAAGGATGTGGTGCACAATTATGGCCACGGCGGCGGCGGTGTCTCACTGTCATGGGGCGTCGCCGAACTGGCGGCACCGCTGGCGAAGAGTTACGGTCGACAGGATATCGCCGTGCTGGGCAGCGGGGTCATCGGCCTCTCCACCGCGCTGGTGCTGCAGCGGTCCGGCGCGCAGGTCACGATCTACGCCCAGGACTTCCCGCCCTACACCACTTCCAACGTCGCCGGCGCCATGTGGCACCCGGTGACGTTGTACGAGCGGGACCAGGTCAGCGAGGCCACGCTGGCCATGCTCGACCGCGCCTCGCGCATCGCCTTCCTGCGCTTCATCCGTTACGCCAACGACCCCAACTACGGCGTCTACTGGATCCGCCAGTTCGGCCTCAGCAGCCGGCCGATGGACACCTCCGAGCCGTATGTGGGTGGCGACAGCCTGTACCCGGGCCTGGTGCGCAACCAGTCCCGCGGCCCCTTCGGCTTCGCCCACTACGACGCCTTCTATACGCTCATGATCGACCCGGACATCTACCTGCGCGCCCTGGTCGATGACTTCCTGGTGGCCGGCGGCCGCATGGAGCAAAGGACGTTCGACAGCGAGGCCAACCTCGAGGGCCTGGCGCAGAAGACTGTCGTCAACTGCATGGGGCTGGGCTCGGGCAAGGTCTTCGGCGACGAGAGCATCATCCCGGCGCGCGGGCAGCTCAGCTTCCTGTTGCCGCAAAACGATATCGAGTACGGCTATGCGGTGGTCACGCCGCAGCACGGACTGCTGTATTCCTTCCCGCGCAAGACAGGCATCCTGCTCGGCGGCTCGGTCGACAAGGGTGACTGGGATCTCCAGCCGCGGGAGGACGAAATCCGCCGCATGGTCGACGGCCACGCCTGGATGGCTTCGCGGCTGACCTGAGGGGCCAGCCGCGAGAGTGATCACCCGGTATTACAGGGTGCGCTTGCAGTTGGCGTAGAAGGTCGTGGTCGCCGGCCAGTCGGAGAACAGGCCGATGATACCAACCTGCTGGGCCAGTACGTCGACCACGGACAGGATGTCGCCGTCGTTCTGTACCAGGTCGTCGATGGTCGAGTAGTAGAAATCGCCAAAGCCATTCTCCAGCCGCCCCGAGCGCTCGGCCGTCCAGCTGATCAGGTCCAGCCCGGCTGCCTTCGCTGCCTGCGCATAGACGGAGGGCACGATCTGGCCACCCTGGCTCCCCAGCAGCATTTGCATGGGCGGCGCGAGGATGTTCACGCCGTCCGCGGCCAGTTGCTCCATGGAGGGCACCAGCGCGGCAACCGCACCGGCATCGTTGACATCCGTACTGTAACGGCCATCGAGGAACACCGCCTGCTCGCCGAAGGCGGGGTCCTCACTGATCCAGTAGAGGATGTCCTGGTAGAGGAAGGACTGCGGCCAGACGCGGCGCGGATCGACGCCGGCAGCCACCAGCTCATCCACCAGTTGCTGCGCGAAAGCCTCCTGGGTGTAATCCCCCTCGTAGGGCATGGCGACCCGCGGTGTCTTCAGCTCGGGAGTCATACCGACACCCAGTTCCTTGAACAGCTCCACTGCCTCGGCGTGCGACATCAGCGTGCCGCGACCGCCACCGCTGTAGAGGTCAGTGCGGAAATCCGGGGTCGCATCCATGTATTCGGCGATGCTGGTCGCGTTGCGGTTGGCCGCGTCCATCTTGCCCTCCAGGCTCTTGAATTCCGCCAGGGTGATGTCGCTGGCACAGCACTGGATATCGGCGGCATTGGTCAGTACGCCGTCCACCACCTGGGGCGGCACGCTGCACTTGCTGGCCAGCGGCGTGGCGAGAATGTTGGTCGTCGTGTGCAGGTCGCACTGGTCGTGGCGGCAGACCAGTTCCCTGTCCTTGGTGAAGGTCACATCGCATTCCACGATACCGGCGCCCATTTTGGCAGCGGCCCGGTAGGATTCTTCCGTGTGCTCCGGGAACATCAGGCCGGCGCCGCGGTGACCGATGGAAAAATCAGTGGACTGGAACCTGTTCTTTTTCTGCGCGCAGTCCTGCAGCTCGTCCTTCAGCGGCCCCGCGCTCATCTGGTCTACCAGGTAGTACGGTCGTGGCCCCAGTTGCGCGGACTTTTCAGCATTGCCGCCGTGTCCGGCGAAGCTGCAGTTTGCGACAGCGGTGCATACCACCGCCGCAAGTGCCCTGATCATTTTCCGTTTCATGTTACTGCTCCATGGTTTTAGTGTGGGATTTCCGGTGCCGATTTCTTGCAACACCGATTCCACGGTAACCACGCAGAATGACGAATACGGATTGATCAGATGAAACTGTCGTGACGTTTGTGTGGCACGCCAAGTGACAGCTGGCGGTGACGGCCGCGATACCCCGGGCGCTGCCGCCGGCGCCGGGGTCAGGTGAGGGTCAGGCCGGGACGGGTTCGATTTCTATCGGCACGCCGGAAAAATGCGCCATGCCGCTGATGGGGTCGATGGCGGCGGTACTGGTCAGGCGGTTCACGTTGCTGTCCAGGTGGCCGTGGCTGATCGATACCACGCCCCGTCGCATGCCGGGATCGACTCGCGCGATAAAATCCACGGTGCCGCTGGCGTTGCTCACCCGCACGGTCTGGCCGTCGTGGATTCCCCGCGCCTCGGCGTCGGCGGGATGCAGGATGGCATTGGCCTCCTCTCCCAGGAAGTCGAGCTGGGCATTGAATTTCCGCCGCTGGCGGCGGGAGGAAAAGCACAGCGGTTTCGGCTGGCCCAGCGCGGCTTCATCCGCCGTGCGAATCTCCCGCCACTGTTCCAGCAGGCGCTCCGGCACCAGCCGCCAGCCGCCGATGCGCTCGATATGCCGCTCCACCCAGTCCGCCGGGAACTCCATGGGCAGCTGCACGAATTTCTTTTCCCGCAGCTCCTCGAAGCTGCAGCGCGCGCCGGGCATCAGGTGCGCGAGCATGGCCTCGTCGGCACCTTCGGCCTGGTCGTCCTGCGGCACGTGCTCCGGCACGGGCAGGCCGGCCCGGCGCATGATCTGGGAGATCACCCACCAGGCCGAGCGGCGCTCTCCCATCGGCGGCACCAGCGGCTCCGAGTACTGCATGGAGAGGTTCCAGCCCAGGGTGTCCCAGCGGGTCAGCTCGGCGCGCTCGATGCCGTCCTTGGTGGGCAGTACGTGGGTGGCGAACTCGGTGGTCTCGTTGTGGGCGATCTCGGTCATCACGTGCAGGTCGAGCTGGCCCAGGGTGCGCTCCAGCGCATTGGTGTCCGGGAAGGAGCGCAGCAGGCGCCCGCCGAAATTGAACAGCCCGCGGATATTGCCCGCCTCGATCTCGTCCGGCAGCACCGCGCAGGGCCAGTCGCCGACGATGCCGGGCACTTCAGGCCGGGTCTTGGAGCCCGGGGTCCAGGGATCGATCTCGGGCAGCTCGAAATTCTCGTAGGGATGCAGGAAGCTGGGGTGGAACCAGGTACCGCCGCGGTTGTTCATGGCGCCGGTGAGGATCATCAGCAACCAGGCGAACCACTGGGTCAGGTTGCAGCCGGAGGACATGGTGATGCCGGTGCCGGTCTCCACCACCACGTTGCCGCCCTGCCGGCGAATCGCCGCCAGCAGGTCGCGCATGTCCTGCGGATCGACGCCGGCGATGCCCGCCGCGGTGTCGAGGTCGAAGCCCTCCAGCGCCGCGCGCAAGTCCTCCAGCCCCTGTACAGGCTGGCGCGGCTGTAGCGGGCCGCCCTCGAGAATCTCGCGGACCAGCCAGGCCAGAACGGCGTAGTCCTTGCCCGGGTAGGCCGCGATATGCCGGGTGGAGAACTTCGCCGTCTCGGTGAATACCGGGTCGATGGTCCACACCTCGCCGCGCTCGGCGGCGGCGCGGATCCACACCGCGGGATTGTACATGCCGGTATTGTGCGCGTGGCTGACCATCGGGTTGGTGCCGACGTAAATCAGCATGTGCACGTCGTTGTAATCGGTCTTGGGATTCAGGCCCGGGAAACCGCCCACGGCTCCGGCCATCAGCACCTTGGCGACGCCGTCGATGGTCAGCGGGGTAAACTTGGGGCAATACCCCAGCGCCTGGTGCAGCGCTTCCTCCATGGCGTAACCGGAGGAATCCAGGCCCAGGCCGCTGCCGAAGTTGATTGCCACGCTGTGCGGACCGCTGCTATCGACCAGCGCGCGCAACTTCGCGGCGACGTCGTCCAGCGCCTCGTCCCAGCTGACGGGCACCAGTTCGCCCTGCTTGCGCATCAGCGGCCGCGTGATGGCGTCGGGAGAATGGTGCAGCTGGCCTACGGCGCGTCCCTTGGGGCAGGTATAGCCAGCCGAGAGCGGATGATCCGGATCGCCGCGTACCTTCAGTACTTGCTCGCCGGACACCTCGGCGACGAGTCCGCAGTGGACCATGCACACCTTGCAGTAAGTGTGGCGGAGTTCTTCAGGCCGGGTCGACATAACCCCTCCTCCTGAGCCAGGATCGTAGGTTTGTTATAAGTGATCAGCTGGCCACATTGTTCCACAGCGGCAATCCCGCTGGCAAGCCGCGCCCGGGCGGGGGCTATTCGCCGTCGACGATTGCCTGCAGCGCTTCGCCCAGCCAGGTCACGGAGGCCCGCGGCACGCTACCGGTGGTGAGCTGGCGGGACTGGATGGTGAAACCGTTGAGCAGGGTCAGCATGTTCAGGGCCCGCGCATTCGCCTGGGGCGGGCCGATCCACCGCGCCAGCGGCTTCAGGACATGGGTCAGGGTAACTTGCCGGGCGATCTCGCGGGACTGCGGATCCGCCGCGGCCAGCACGATCATCGCCGGTAGTTTGGGGTTGCTCTTGCTGACGATGAGCTTCGCCATCTGCTGGCCGAAGTCTTCCTTTTCTTCGACAAACAGGCTGTGAGTCTGTATGCCGTAAATCAGCGTCGCCTCGAACAGCGCAGCCTTGCTGCCGAAGTGCCTCGCTATCAGCGAGGGTGCCACACCGGCCAAACGCGCGACATCGCGGGTGCCGGTTTCCGTGTAGCCATGCTCTGAAAACAGCTCAAACGCAACTTCCAGTATGCGCGCCTTGGTTTTCTCCGCGTCGCGGCGTTTTACCACCCTGGTCCTGGCCATGCCTGTGTACTCCCCGATCCATGGAAGTTATTCAAATTTTTGCGCAACAATAGCATAATCCCGGCCGACACACGCCCAAGTGATCCACCGGCGCCGCAACTGAGCTACCGGCAACACCCGCGCGAGGGAAACAAAGTTGAGCATTACCCCGCCAGGCACTACTGTTAGTAGCGCATGGACGATAGTTTGCAGCCAGGAAACCACCGGTGGCTAGACGCAAGGCACAATCCCCCGAACCACAGCCCGAGACCAGTGCGGAATCGACAGTCGACTGCCTTGTCTGCGGCAAGCCGTTCACCCCGCGCACTCCCCGCCAGAAACTGTGCTGCCTGGAGTGCTTCCTGCAGAGCAAGGAGCAGCGGGAGCTGCATCGCGAATATCTGCGGGAGTGACCCACCGCGCCCGCCCCGAGCTAGTTGCCCAGCCCCTCCAGCAGAATGATGTCGTAGTCGGCCCCCTGCTGGCGAAAGGGCACGGCCGCCTGGTACCCGGGGCTGTTATACCACTCCCGCGCCTCCTCCATGTTGGCGAATTCCAGCATGACGATGCCGTCCGGCGCGGTACCTTCGAGTGCCTCCAGGGTCCCATAGATCGACAGCGGCACCATCTTGATATCCGACTTGAACTCTCGCGTCCTGCGGTGATACTCCTCCATCGCGGCCGGGTCGCGAACCGGGCCGCGGCGTACTGCTAGCAGGTAGGCTGCCATTGTATTCTCCTTATCCAGAGCGAAATCCGGGGGCGTATCAGGAAGGGACCCTGCCGCCGTTGACGCCGATGGTCTGGCCGGTGACATAGCTGGTGTCCTCGGAGACCAGCCAGGCGCAGGCGTTGGCGATGTCCTCGGGCTCGCCGGTGCGACCCACCGGGATCATCTTCTTCAGCGACTCCATGGGCATGCGGAAGCGGTCCTTGTTGGCCTCGGACATGATGGTGTTCATCACCGCGCCGGGCGGGATATTGTTCACGGTAATGCCGTAGGGGCCCAGGGCCTGGGCCAGCGAGCGGGTCATGGAGATGATCGCACCCTTGGACGCCGAGTAGTGCACCTGTTCCACTGATCCGGACTGGGCGCTTGATGAGGAGATATTGACCACCCTGCCCCAGTTAGCGGCTTTCATGTCCGGCACCACGACCTGGGTGACGATGAACGTGCCCTTGGTGTTGATCTCGAACATCACGTCCCAGTCCTCGTCGGTCAGTTCCTCGAAGGGGATGAAGTTGGAGATACCGGCATTGTTCACCACGATGGTGACCGGGCCGAAGGTGTCGCGCAGTTTGGCGACCGCGGCCTCCACCTGGCCGCGATCGGCGATGCTGGCCCGCAGCGCCACGGCCTGCCCGCCGGCCGCCGCGATTTCCTCCGCCACCTTCTGGCAGCCCTCGAGGTTCAGGTCCAGCACGCCCACGTTGATGCCTTCGCGCGCCAGTCGCAGCGCGCACGCCCGGCCGATACCCGCCGCGGCACCTGTTACCAATGCGGTTTTTGTCGTCATGGTGATTCTCCCGATGTATTGCGATTCAAGCGGTTTCGAAGAGGCGCCGGGCCTCCGCGATGTAGTCGATGTGGGCGTCGATGTCGCCGCCGAGGCCCTGGTCCATGGTGTGGAAACAGCCGTGGGTGCCGCCGGTATCGCGAAAACGCTGCAAGTCCTGCACCGCCTCCGACACGCTGCCGGCGAAGATCGTGAGTAGTTCGCGGCCGAATTCGGCGGGGTCGCGGCCGAGGGCCTGCAGGTGGTATTCAACCCGCCCCCAGTGCTCGACCGCCGTCTCGCCGTTGGCGGCGAAGATGAAGCCGTCGCCCAGTCGCGCGCCGCGCTTGAAGCCCGGTTCAGTGTGGCCGCCCACCCAGACCGGTATCTGCCGCTTCGGCCGCGGAAGAATGGCGCCTCGGTCGATGCGGTCGAACTCGCCCTGGAAGTCGACCACGGGCTCGCTCCACAACCGGCGCAACAGCGCTATCTGCTCATCCGCCCGCTTGCCCCGGCTGCGAAAATCCTGCCCCAGCGCTTCGAATTCGACATAGTTCCACCCCACCCCCACGCCCAGGCGCAACCGGCCCCGCGACAGCAGGTCGACATCCGCGGCCTGCTGGGCAACCACCGCCGTCTGGCGCTGGGGCAGGCAGAGTACGCCGGTAGCGAATTCCAGGCGCTCGCACAGTGCGGCGGCGAAGCCGAACATGACGAAGGGGTCGTTAAAGGGCTCTTTTTCGGTATAGGGACCGTTGAGCGGCGGCTCACGGTGGTCGTGGGGCGTCTTGACCACGTGGTCGTATGCCATCAGGTGGTCGTAGCCCAGGTCTTCCGCGGCGCGGACAAACTTTCGAATGGCTTCAGGATCGCAGGGGACCTCCCTGCAGGGGTAGGAAACACCGAGTTTCATTGCTGCTCTTCTACTGCGCGACGATAAATCCGGAGCGCAATGCTAACACAGTGTACCGCCGGGCTTGGCAACCCGGCGTCGGTGTCAGTGCAGGTTCAGCCGACGAATCTCCTGCAGGATCTCGATGAGCGCATGGCGCGCCTGTTCGCTGGAAAACCCGTCGATCAGCAGGCCGCGGGTGGCCAGTTCCAGGAAGTCGCCCTTGTGGGGGTCGCTGCGAACGGCCAGTTCCTGGTAAACCAGCGCGCAGTCATAGGCCAGGCTGAGCGAGACTTTTTCCAGTTCGTCGGACACCAGCCGCTCCAGGCTCTGTGCAAAGCGCGCCGGCTCGGTGAGTATGGCGTGCATCTCCCTGGAGCGCTCGATGGTGAAAGCCAGTTCCTCGATGCAGCGTTCAAATGCCGCGATGACCAGGTTGGTGTAGCGGCCCTGCGTGTTCAGGTCGTCCAGCATGCTTGCCTCTTCGTAGTGCCGTATGCGGGTGGAACACGGTGTGCGATCGCTACCGGGTTCCCAGTGCATACAGGCTACGGAGAGGGGCCCGCCGGCCACATTGCCGGCGGCGCCATTCACATGCCCGATGGCGCCAGGTCGGGGCAATAAAAAATCGCAGGGCCTTGCGACCCTGCGATTCGAAGTGGCAACCGGCCGGATGAGCCCGGCCGGACAAGGGTTAACGGTTGACGACCGCACCCCAGGGGATGGTGTGGACATCGGTGCCGCACTCGACGAAGACATAACCGCCGAAGAAGCCGCCGGCCTCCTTGCGCCCGCCGTCGAAGCTCACGCTCAGCACGTTGTCCGCCACCGAGGCCGCGATCTTGTCATCGCCTTCCGTGCCGACAAGTTCACACTCGTCCGCCGAGGTGATGGCGATGTCCACGGTGCCGGTAGCCGGGGCGTAGCCCTTGAACTCACCGAAGCTGGCGTTGGTGGGCTGGAAGAAGTCATCCGCCACCAGCGCCGCGGGCAGGTTGATCAGGCCGCTGCCCTGCTCCCAGGGTGCCAGGTCGGGCAGCTTGGTGGCAGTGGTGGCCAGTGCGGATTTCACTTCCCAGGGCGCCCAGTCCGGATGCTCGTGCAGAATCACCGCCGCTGCGCCCGCCACGTGCGGCGAGGCCATGGAAGTACCGTTGTACAGCTCCCAGCCGGACCACACGGAGGACAGGATGTTCACGCCAGGCGCCACGACATCCGGCTTGACGATACCGGTGAACGGCACCGGCCCGCGGCTGGAGAAATCAGCCAGCAGGTTGGGCGTTTCCGCCACGATGGTCGGCGGCGTGACCTGCACCGGGGACAGCGGCAGCGCGGGCTCCAGCGCAATGCCGTCCTCGTGACTGATCATTACCGCGGGGATCTGGTCGTCGAAGCCCGGCGTGGTCGCCATGCCGCCGGGGGCACGATCATCCGAGTACACCACCACGCCGCCGGCACCGGCCGCCTTGGCGTTGGCCATCTTCTGGCTGAAGGTACAGCTGCCGCGTGCGATCAACACGACTTCGCCGCCGATAGCACCCGGGGCGAGTTCGCTGTTGCAGGCTTCGTTGTCGGCGCCGGGCCAGTCGACCAGGGTCTGGTCAGTACCATCGAAGTCGGGGAAATCGCCGGGGTAGGCGCGGATCGGGTCGAAACCGGGCGCGTAGACCTCGATACCCATGCCGCGGCTGTTGGTGCTGGCACCCACGGTAATCACGTCGTGCGCCGAACCGGGTGAGCCGACGGTGTAGGGGCCGGGGCCCTCGTTGCCGGCGGAGGTCACCACCACGACGCCGGCTGCGACCGCCGCGTCGGACACCTGCGCCAGGTAGTCGTTCGGACCCTGCACGCCGCCGCCCAGACTCATGTTGATGACGTCGTCGCCATTGACCACGGCGGATTCGATCGCGTCGGCGATATCGTGGCTGAACGCGGAGCCGTCCTGCGCCACATAGCCCGCGCCGATGCCGGGGAAGACGTTGTAATCCACCAGGGTGGCGCCGGGGGCAACACCGCTGAGCGTGGTGCCATCCCAGACAGACCCGTCGCCGATGGTGGTGATACAACCGCCGATGGTACCGCCCACGTGGGTGCCGTGCTCGGAGACCCAGGCCACGCCGGGGGCCGGGACATTGCCGTTGGGGTTCTTGATAGCGATCGCCGGCGTGCCGGTTTCACCGCTGTAGAAAAAGCCGCCAAACTCGACACTCTTGCAATCGTAGAACGGGTGGAACCCGTCGATCAGCGAGGCGGGGATACCGGAGTCGATGACGGCCACACGCACGCCCGCACCGGCGCCGGCGCGACCGCTGCCGTCGCTGAGTTCATCCCAGGCGACGTCCGCGCCGATCAGCTTGACGCTCTCGTCCATGTTCGGCTTGTACAGCGTGGACGGGTACACCGCTTTCACGCCGCTGATTTTCTTCACGGCCTTGATGTCGGCGCCGTTGAGCTTGACCACCACGGCATTGGAAGTGGCGAACATTTCCTTGGTCACCACCGCGCTGTTGGCCAGCTTGTTCAGCTGGGCGCGGAAGTTCGCGTGCTCGTTCTCGAGGAAGCGCTTGTAAGCCGCGTAGGCGCCGGATTGGGTATCCAGCCTGCCCTTGGCTACCGCTGTGGCGGGGAGGTCTTTCTTGCCGCCCTGGTAGCGGGCAGCGGCCTGGGACGAGAGTTCGACGATCACGTAATCGGTGCTGGCCGAGGCCGCCTGGGCTGGTGGTGCTGCCTGTGTTACTGCGGCCGCGCCGGTTGTGAGAGTAATAGCCAGCACCGCCTGGCAAAGGCGTTTTCGTGTGAAATGCATAGATAAACCCCTGATTTTGTAAGTGATTGTCCCGGGGCAGAATCCCGGGAAGACACTGCAAATATGTGACAGTGTTCACACTTTGGCAACACATGCGGCGGCCGAGGGCCGGCCAGCTAACACCATAGGGTTATACGCGGTGCAAAAAAAACGCCCCGCGCCGCCGTGCTGGCGATGCGGGGCGATTCTGCGCGTATCTTGCAGCTGGCGCGGTTACTCGGAGACGGCGTCCTTTACCGCTTCCACCACGTGCTTTGCCTTGTCGCGAACGTTGGCCATGACGCCGGCCACACCCGGCAACTGCACGCGCACGGTCACTTTCTCCAGTTCGCCGGTGAACACGCCCTCGTGGCTATAATCGGGCGATACCGCGACGTTGGTATCGCGGCCGGTGTCCAGCGCCTCGCCGTTGCCCGCGGGCATCTTCGGACGCTCGGCAACCTTGCCGCTGGCCACTTCATCGCCGTCGATACTGATGGTGACTGTGGCGCCGGGACCTTCGTCATCGGGCTCCACCTCGTACAGCACGGTGTGCTTGCCGGGGCTGACCGCAGTGTCGGCGGCGATGCGCGACTGCTTGCCCGGGATCGGCAGGCCCAGCAGCGAGGCGTAGGCCACCGGCTTGCCGTCGTCGAGGTAAAAGCTCCAGCCGCCGAACTTGCTGCCGGAGGCCAGCATCACGCCGTTCGCGCCCTGTTCGGGCACTTCGATCTCGGCCTCCACGCTGAACGGCATGAAGTAGATCGGCGGCGACACGCCGAACTGCAGGTGAACGTCGCGGCCCCAGTAGGTGTACTCGGTGCGCGGCAGGCTCTTCATGGTGGCCCGCGCCAGGTTCATGCCGCGCTGCATGCCGCCCTCGTCCTGGATCGGATAGACGTTGTACTTGCGCGCCTCCGCGTCGAACAGCGCCTGCATGTCGGCGAGCTTTTCCGGAAGCTCGGCGGCGAGGTCGTGGCTCTGGCTGTAATCGTCGTTCAGGTTGTAAAGCTCCCAGGTGTAGGTGCTGGTATCGGTGCCCTTGGTGACCGCCATGTTCCAGGGCATGCCGCGCGGCGAGGTGTTGGCCAGCCAGCCGTCGTGGTAGATGCCGCGGTTGCCCTGGACCTCGTAGTACTGTGTCTGCCGGGTGGAGGGCGCATCCGGCTGGTTGAAGCTGTAGACCATGCTGGTGCCGTCGATGGGCTGCTGTGCGATGCCGTCGACCTCTGTCGGCGCCTGCACGCCGGCCGCCTGCAGCAGGGTCGGCATGATGTCGATCACGTGGTGGTACTGGCTGCGGATACCGCCGGTCTCGTCGATATGCCCCGGCCAGGAAATCACCAGTCCGTTGCGCACGCCCCCCAGGTGGGAGGCGACCTGCTTGAACCAGGGGAACGGCGTATCCATCGCCAGGCTCCAGCCGTTTTGCGGGCCCTGGTAGGTATTCGGGCCGCCCAGTTCGTCGAGGTGCTCGGCGAGGTAGTCCACGGGAATGCCGTGGATGCCCGTGCTCAGGTCCGCCAGTTCGTTGACGGAGCCGGTCGGGCCGCCCTCGGCGCTGGCGCCGTTATCGCCCTCGATGAACACCACCAGGGTGTTGTCGGCCAGGCCCATGCGCTTCAGCTCCTGCATGATGCGGCCGAACTGCGCGTCCTGGTAGGCCAGCTGCGCGGCGAACACTTCCATAAAGCGCGCGTAGACCTTTTTCTCGTTGTCGCTGAGGCTGTCCCAGGCCGGCACTTCCGGCGGGCGCGCCGCCAGCTGGGTATTCACCGGCACGATGCCCTCGGCCTTCTGCCGCGCGAGGATGTGCTCGCGCAGGGCGTCCCAGCCCTGGTCGAACTTGCCCTTGAACCGCGCGATCCAGTCCTGCGGCGCCTGGTTGGGCGCGTGCGCCGAACCGGTGGCGTAGTAGATGAAGAACGGCTTGTCCGGCGCGGCGGCCTTCTGGTTGTGGATCCAGTTGATCGCCTTGTCCGCGAGCTCCTTGTCCAGCAGGTAACCCTCGGGCCGGTCGGCATTGTCGACGGGCGAGGTGTTCTCGTAGAGTGCCGGCTGCCACTGGTCGGAGTCGCCGGCGATAAAGCCGTAGAAATACTCGAAGCCGCGGCCGGTGGGCCACTGGTCGAAGGGACCCGCGGGCGAGCGCTCGGCGCCCGGGATGTTGTGGTCCTTGCCGAACATCGCGGTGCTGTAGCCGTTGTCGCGCAGCACGCGCGCGACGGTTGCGGCGCTGGGCGGGATACGCCCGGTGTAGCCCGGGTAGGGGCTGGGGATGTCGACCAGCGTGCCCATGCCGACCGCGTGGTGGTTGCGGCCGGTGAGCAGTGCGGCCCGGGTCGGGGAACAGATGCCGGTGGTCTGGAACTCGTTGTAGCGCAGTCCGTCAGCGGCGAGCTGGTCCAGGTTCGGGGTCGGCGTGGGGCCGCCGAAAGTGCTGGAGGCGGAAAACCCGACGTCGTCTGTCATCACCAGCAGGATGTTGGGCGCACCCTCGGGCGCGTGCACCGACTGCGGGTAGACCGGAGTGGAATCCCCGGCCATGGGCTCCAGCGTGCCGGTATAGGGCTGCGGCTGCCGCGGCAGGACGCTGCCATCGGCCGCTGCCGCCTGGGCCGCGCCGGCGGTGGCACAGGCCAGGCCGAAGCCAAGCAGCATACCTGCCAGTTTCAGGGATTGTTTGCGCATAATCGCCTCCGGGAGCGTATCGGACGCCGGCGTTGGTATAGCCCGGCGCGAGGTGGGGGGCAAACTAAGACATATGTCTTATAAAGTCAATCTACCTCCGGGGAGGTCGTCCCCGCCCTGGCGGGTGCCAGCAGGCCGGCTGTGGCAAAGTCGAGGGTGGCCCCCAGGAAGGCGTCCCGCGCTTCCAGGCTGCGGTCGTCGCCGCCGTTGGAGCCACGCTCCCAGTCGACCACGGCGATGAGGAATACCGAGACGGCGTGCAGCAGTCGCTGGCGAAACAGTTCCGGCGGCAGGCTGGCGGCACTGGCGCGCAGGCAGCTGTCGAGCTCGCGGGTGACCTGGGCGGACTCGGCGTAGTGGCTCCACTGGCTGATGTCGCCAAACAGCCGCAGCCCCAGCAGGAAGGCCGCGAAGGAACAGCGCCCGGCGGAATCGCGCTCCTCGGCTATCGGCAGCAACAGCGCAGCGAGCAGCGTGGCGGTGTCGTTGTCCCTGCCCTCCTCCCGCGCCCGGGCGAGCCGCCGGGCACGGGCGGCCTCCAGCGAGGGGAGACGGCGCTCGAAGATGCCGCGTATCAGCCCGTCCTTGCTGCCGAAGTGGTATTGCACGGCGGAATTGTTCGCGGAGCCCGCGGCGGTGGCGACCTGCCGCAGCGACACGCCGTCTGTGCCGTGGCGGCCGAACAGGGCCTCTGCGACATCGAGGATGGCGTTGGCGGCACTGTGGCGTCGCTGGCTGGACTGTCCGGGCGATCTAGCCATCGGCGGACTCCGCCAGCAACTGCAGCAGGATCCGGTTGAAGGCGTCCGGCCGTTCGTACATCACCCAGTGCCCGGCATCCGGCACCGTGACGAAGCGCAGGTCCGGGACGACACGGCGCGCAGCCACCTCCTGCACGGCGGGGTCGGGATGGGGCCGGTCCAGTTCGCCCCATATCATGGCGACCGGGGCACGCACCCCGGGCAGCGCCAGCAGCAGTTTGTCCGGCAACACCAGTTCCACTGGATTGAACCGCGAACGCCTGCCATTGGCCGCCTGCAGGTAGAGCGCCAGTTCGTCGACGCTACTCTCGTGGGCGAGCATCAGTTGCAACAGGTTGGCGCGATTGACCGCGCGGCGGCCCGCCTCGTCCAGTCCTTTTACCCCGCGCAAATCGATCGTGCCCTTCGGTGTATCGAGGCCGCCGGTGCCCACCAGCACGAGGCGTCGAACCAGCCCGGGATAGCGCGCCGCGAGATGGGCGCCCGCCACGCCGCCGAAGGAGAATCCGGCGAAATCCACCGGCGCATCCAGGCCCGGAAGGGTCTGCAAGCCCTGTGCAATGGCTGCTGAGATGGCCGCGTGGGAGGGTTCGGGGGGCGGCGAAGAATCGCCGTATCCCGGCAGGTCCAGGGCCCAGACGCTGTGCCGCTGTGCCAGCGCGTCGATATTGCGAATCCAGTGGCTCCAGGAACCGCCTGCGCCGTGTGCCAGTACCAGCGGCGACCCGCTGCCCCACCGGTGCCAGACGATGCTCCCCTCGCCGCAGGGTGTTTCGTGGCGCTGCGCCCGCCCCTGGATTTCCGCCACGATCGCGGCGGCGTCCTGCCCGGGAGCGGCCTGTGCCGGGGATTCAGGGCTCAGCTTGTCCGGCGTCGAGGTCATCGGCAGGCGGGATTCCTGTGATTCGGGGATGTTGCAGTTTGGAGCAGTTCGCCGCCCCTGTCAGCACCCGGCCCGGGCCGGGGCCAGCAATTCCAGTATTTTCTCGTCTTCCGGGCACAGGGTCATCCCCTCGCGTGCCAGCACCTGGATGCAGACCTGGTCGGCACCCGCATCCAGGTGTTGCCGGATGCGGTGGCGAATCGCGTCCTCGTCGCCCCAGGCGACCAGGCCGTCGATAAGCCGGTCGGAGCCCTCGCCCGCAAGATCGGCCTCGGAAAAACCCATGCGCAGGAAACTGTTGCGGTAATTCGGCAGGTACAGGGAGTGGACGATGGTCCGCCGGGCGATGGCGCGGGCGGTGGCCGGGTCGGTTTCCAGCAGCACCTTCTGCTCCGGGCACAGCAGCTTGCCAGGCCCGAGTATCTCGCGCGCCCGCGCCGTGTGCTCCGGCGTGACATTGTAGGGGTGGGCTCCGTCGGCGAGTTCGCCCGCCAGTTGCAGCATCTTCGGGCCCAGCGCGGCCAGTACCGTGGGGGGCTCCGTGGCGGGGGGCGGGCTGGCGTATTCGGCGGCGGCCATCGCCTCCAGGTAGCTGCGCATGGCGGCCAGCGGCTTGCCGTAACGGTGGCCGCGAAACCCTTCCACCAGCGGCGCATGGGATACCCCGAGGCCGAGCAGGAAGCGCCCGCCGGATTGCTCGGCCAGCCCGTACTGGCTGTTGAGCGCGGCCAGCGCGTCGCGGGCGTAGATATTGGCGATGCCGGTAGCCACCTGCAACGTGCTGGTGTTGGCGAGAATCCAGGCGGAGGACACCATCGGGTCGCGGCCCAGCGCCTCGGGCAGCCACAGCGTGACGTAGCCCCACTGCTCGACACGCCGGGCGAAGGCGGCGCAGTCCGCCGCGCCGAACTGGTTGACCAGGGCCCACACCCCGAGCTGGTTGACTTGCATGGCCGGTATGCCCCCGCATGCGCAAAGGGAGTGAGTCTAGCACCTGCGGCGCCGCCCGTGGCTGGCGCGTATTCCACAGCCGGAGGCGCATTCTGTCGATAAGGCCGCCGCGTTAAAGTGGCATACTGTGAAGTGCAAGCAGAGGAATGTCCGATGCCGACAACCGACAATAACAGGCTCACCTTCGTCAACGCCCGGGTTTACGACGGCCATGCGCTGCTGCCCGGCCTGATCTACCCGAAAATCCTGCTGCAGCTGGGCCGGGAAGGCCCCGGCATCGCGAACAACCCAAGGAGCCAGGCAGTATGAGCAAAGAGGCCCAGCGCCCCGACGCCGAAGACATCGTCCAGTACCACAAGGACCCGAAGACCAAGATCGCCACCATCACCATCAACCGGCCGGAGCGGCTCAACGCCCCGACCGCCGCCGCGCGGCTGCGCTACGCGGACCTGGTGCACCGCGCCAATATCGACGACGAGGTGAAGGTGCTGCTGATCCGCGGCGAGGGCAAGCACTTCGGCAGCGGCGCCGACCTCGAGGAACAGGCGGACATGTACACGGACAACACCGAGTACTCCCCGCTCTACGAATTCCGCATCGGCGAGGACGAGGGCGTGAAATACCCGCCCAAGGGGTCCTACCGCTACCTGTCCTCCCTCACCAACCTCTACGCCAACTCGAACTTCGGCTTGCGCAGCCTGCAGGACTTCAAGAAGATCAGCATCGTCGAGGCCAAGGGCTACTGCTACGGCTGGCACTTCTACCAGGCCGCGGACGCGGATCTCGTCATCGCCTCCGACGACACCCTGTTCGGCCACTCCGCCTGGCGCTACGTGGGCTGGGCCGCGCGCATGTACCAGTGGATACTGATGATGGGCCTGCGCAAGTTCCAGGAAATGGTGTTCACCGGCCGGCCGTTTACCGCGCAGCAGATGTACGAGTGCAACTTCGTCAACAGCGTGGTGCCCCGCGACCAGCTCGACGCCGAGGTCAACAAGTACGCCATGGCCTGCGCCGTCACCCGCCCCACGGACGCGGTGGTGATGCAGAAAACCTTCTTCGAGGTCTTCAAGCAGCAGCAGGGCGAGTACATGGGCAGCGTGATGACCTCCTGGCTGGAGTCCATGCTGCCCATGGTGAAATCCGACGGCGAGCTGGAACTGGACGTCGACACCTTCGGCAAGGGCCTGGCCAACGCGGTCAAGGACAACGACAACCTCTACCCCGCGGACTGGCGCCTGAGCTACGGCGCCCGCCCGCCCGCGGCGCCGTCGCAGGACCAGACCATCGCCGAATTACAGGCACAGGTCGCGGCGCTGCAGGCGCAGCTGGACGCGCTGCAAAAAGCGGTAGCGGCCAAATGATCCCGGCGCGAAGCTGGCGGCACGCCGCCTTCGGCGCCCTGCTGCTGGCGATGGGCGCCGCCGGCTATAACAACGACGACAACGACAACCAACAAACACAGGAGAAAACAGGCATGACCGCGGAACAACGTATCGAGATCGCGCGCAGCTTCCTCGACAAACTTGGGGCGCTGGATATCGACGGCGCCGGCGAATACGTGGCCGAGGACGCAGTCATGCTGTTTCCCTTCTTCCAGCAGCCCGGGCCCTACGAGGGCAAGGAAACCATCCTCAACCAGTTCCGCAGTACGCTGCCGAATTTCTGGGAGCGCATGGAGTTCCATTACAAGGCCTGGTACCCCACCGTCGACCCCGACGTGCTGATCGCCGAGTTCGACAGCAAGGCGATCAAGAAGGGCAACACCGGCACCTACGAGAACGAGTACATCACCGTGTTCAAATTCCGCGGCGACAAACTGGTGCTGATCAAGGAATACTTCAACCCCTCGCGACTGAACGTCGATATCTGAGTCGCCGGAGGCCCCTATGGCAGCTGTGAAATTCCGCGTCAACGGCGAGCAGCGGGAGCTGGACGCCGACCCGTCCACGCCACTGTTGTGGGCGCTGCGCGACCACCTGGGCCTGACCGGCACCAAGTATGGCTGCGGCATCGCCCAGTGCGGCGCCTGCACCGTGCACCTGGGCGGCGCCGCGACCCGCTCCTGCATCATCCCGCTGTCCGCGGTCGAGGGCATGGACGTGGTCACCATCGAGGGCCTGTCGGAACACGGCGACCACGTGCTGCAGACACTGTGGTACGAGCTCAACGTGCCGCAGTGCGGCTACTGCCAGTCGGGCATGCTGATGGCCGCGGCGGACCTGCTGCGTCGCAAGCCGGAGCCGACCGACGCGGATATCGACGCGGCCATCACCAACCTGTGCCGCTGCGGCACCTACCCGCGGGTACGCGCGGCCATTCACCGCGCCGCGAAGCAGATGCGCGGAGGTGAATCAGCATGAGCGCGGTGAAGACGGACGCGATCGACCTCGGCCGCCGCCGATTCGTCATCAGCGGATCGGTGCTCGCCGGCGGACTGTTGCTCGGCATCCGCGCACAGCGCGGCGAGGCCGCCGCGGGGCCCTGGGCGCCTGGCACAACACAGGGCAGCGAGCTCTCAGCCTGGATCGCCATCGACGCCGACGACAGCGTGATCCTGCGCGTGCCCACCCCGGAGATCGGCAACGGCGCCATGACCCAGGTGGCGATGAACGTCACCGAGGAACTGGCCTGCGCCTGGAACAACGTGAAGGTCGAGTTCTGCTCGATCAATCGCGACTACCGGGAAGACAGCGTGTACAACCGCGGCTTCCTGCCCTTCTTCGGCGGCCACGGCACCGACAAGGTGCGCATGGACTACGCCCTGCAGCTGGGAGCCAGCGCGCGCGAACGCCTGCGCAGCGCGGCGGCGCAGCACTGGGGCGTACCGCTGGAGGAAGTCACCGCCGCCGACAGTGTGCTGACCCACGCACCCTCTTCCCGCACACTGCGCTACGGCGACGTGGCTGCGGCGGCGGCGAAAATCACGCTCGCGCAGGAACCGACACCGAAGCCCCAATCCGAGTGGACCTTCCTCGGCAAGGCCTCGCCGGCCAAGCTGCACATCCCGCAGGTGGTCACCGGCGCGGCGGTGTACGGCATCGACGTGCAGGTGCCGGGCATGCTGCACGCGGCGCTGCGCCAGTCGCCGGTGCACGGCGGAAAACTGAAAAGCCACCAGCCTGAAGCGGTGCTGAAAATGCCGGGTGTAAAGGCTGTGGTCGTGGTCGACCCGGCGAAGACCGTGGGCACGACACTCGAGCAGAAGTCGACCTGGGGCTTTTCCACCAACCCGGTGCAGAGCGGCGTTGCGGTGATCGCAGAGCATTACTGGCAGGCAAAAAAAGCGCTGGACGCACTGCCCGTCGAGTGGGAACCGGGCGCGGGCCGCAGCTGGGAGAGTTCGGAGGCGATTTACGCGGCCGCGCACGAATCCCGGGGGAGCGCCGGTGAAAAGATCCTGCGGGAGTCCGGCGACGTGGACTCGGTGACCGGCGGCGAGGTCGTGGAGCACGACTACTTCACCCCCTATGCCGAAAACGCCATGATCGAGCCGCTCTCCGGCACGGCCCTGGTGACGGCGGAGCGCGCCGAGGTCTGGTGTCCCACCCAGGACATGATCCAGGCCTACTGGGTCACCATCGACGAGACCGGGCTGGCGCCGGAACAGGTGGATATGCACCAGACCTATGTCGGCGGCCGCTTCGGCCGCAGCACCCAGGCGGACGATGTGCGCATGGTAGTGGCGGTAGCGAAGGAGTTTCCCGGCGTGCCGGTGAAAACCATCTGGTCGCGGGAGGAGTGCTTCGCCCAGGGCCGCTACCGCACACCGATTGAAACGCATTTCAAGGCAGTGCTGGGCGATGACGGCTATCCGCAGGCGGTGACCTCCCACGCCTGTTTTGTCGGTACCCATCCACTGTTCCAGCTGAGCCTCGGCTACGACGACATTCCGTATTTCCACAGCGGCAGCATCCCCAACGTGCGTATCAGCCGGGCCAATTTCCCGGTCAACGTGATGAACGGCGCCTACCGGGGGCCCTGCTACAACTCCCACGCGTTCCTGGTCGAGACCTTCATCGACGACTGCGCCGTGGCGGCGGGAATCGACCCCCTGGAATATCGTCTGCAATTACTTGCAAAGTGGGACAAGGCCTGGTCCGACTGCCTGCGGGTGGCGGCGGACAAGGCAGGCTGGGGCCGCAAACTGCCGCGGGGCGAGGGCATGGGCATCGCCATCAGTTCCTGGCCTGCGGCCGCCGCCCACGATACGGGCACCACCCTGTGCACGGTCGCCCGGGTCGCCGTGACACCCGATGGCGTGCTGACCGTCAAACAGGTGGACGTGGCCTTCGACTGCGGCCGGGTCGCCAACCGGGATGCGGTGCGCGCCCAGGTCGAGGGCGGGACCCTGTTCGGCATGAACACGACGCTGAACGAGGAGCTGACCATCGCCGGCGGCGTCACCGCCGAGCACAATTACGACAACTACCCCATGCTGCGCATGGGCGATTCGCTGCCGCCGGTCAACGTGCACTTCGAGGCCCTGTCCGGACACGAGCGCTTCGACATCATCGGCGAGGCGCCGGTGGGGCCGATCGGCCCCGCCATCGGCAACGCCATTTACCAGGCCACCGGCAAGCGAGTGCGCAGCACGCCATTCCGCAAACACGACCTGAGCTGGACCTGACGGAAAACGCCATGACAGGCAGTACACCCCCCTCCACCATCCCCGCCCTGCTGGCGGATGTCAGCACGCGCCGCGGCGATCGCGACGCACTGGTCGCCGACGGGCGCACCCTGAGTTACCTGGATCTCGAGCGCGAGACCGCCCGCATGGCCCGCGCCCTGCTCGCCGCCGGCGCCGGCAAGGGCAGCCGCGTCGCCCTGCTCGCCCCGGACGGGGTGCTGTGGATTACCGCGTTCCTCGCCGGCCTGCGCATCGGCGCCCTGGTCACCGTCATCAGCACGCTGTGCACGCCGCGGGAACTGGCGCACATGCTGCGCAACAGCGACATCCAGTTCTTTCTCGGCGCGCGGCGTTTCCTGCGCCACGATTACGGGGAAAAACTGGCCGCCGCACTCCCGGGCCTTGCGGGACAGTCGCCGGGGGCACTGCGGCTGACTGAAGCGCCCTACCTGCGCGCCATCTGGCTGGATGACGCCAGCGGGCTGGAATGGGCCCGCCCGCTCGACGAACTGCTGGCGCTCGCCGACTCGGCCAGCGCACCCGACGACACGCTGCTGCAGGCGCTGGAACTGGAAGTCCACCCGCGCGACGACGCGGTGATCGTCTACACCTCCGGCAGCACCTCGCTGCCCAAGGCCGTGGTGCACAGCCAGTGGAACGTCACGCGGCACCCGCCCGAACTGGCGAAGTACTTCCTGCTGCAACCTGAGGATCGCATGATGCCGCTGTTGCCCGCCTTCTGGCTGGGCGGCATGGCCATGGCCATGCAGGTCCTGTGCACAGGTGCCACCCTGGTCTACCCACCCTCACCCGAAACCGACGACGTGCTGGCCACCCTGGTGAACGCCCGGGTGAATCGCGTGAACAGCTGGGGCGACATGCTGGTCAAGCTGCGCGAGGCGGCGGTGGAACGGGGTATCGACGTGGACGCCATCGTCGGCCTCGGCGTGTTCCGCGACACCGCGGGCGAACCGATCCCACCCGCGCTACAGGTCAACATGCTGGGCATGAGCGAAACCTTCGCGCCGCACAGCTCGGAGCGCCTCGACTACCGCCTGCCCGGGGACAAGGCCGGCTCCTCCGGGCGCACGGTCAACAACTACGAGCGCCGCGTCGTCGACCCGGAGACCGGCGCGGAAGTCGCCACCGGCGAGATCGGCGAGCTGCAATTGCGCGGCGGCGCGCTGATGACAGGTTTCTACAAGGTGGAGCGCGACAAGGTGTTCACGCCGGACGGCTTCTACCCCACCGGCGACCTGGTGCGGCTGGACGACGACGGCCACCTGTACTTCGTCGCCCGGCGCGGCGACATGATCAAGACCAAAGCCGCCAATGTCTCCCGGCTGGAAGTGGAAGCCGCGCTGCGCGAACTCCCTGAAGTGGAGCTGCCCGTGGTGGCCGGATTGCCGGATGACGAACTGGGCCAGCGGGTAGTCGCCGCCGTCGTGCCCCGGGCGGGCGCGACGCCGGACGCAGAGGGCATCAGGCGCGCCCTGCGCGAGACGCTCTCCAGCTACAAGGTCCCGCGGGATATCGTGTTCGTCGGCCACGAGGATATCCCGCGCACCTCTACCGGCAAGATCCGCCTGTTCGAGCTGGCCAGCATGATCGCCGGCAAACTCGCCAATAACGCATAAAGCACCGGAGGAAGCCGCCATGGACAAGCTGCAGGAGATGGACCTGCCCTACGTCCCGATGGAACAGGAAAACTTCAGCGCCGAGGCCCTGGCGCAGTTTGCCAGCGCGCGGGAGCAACACCCCTGGATCGCCCGCTGCGCCTTCGGCTACGTGGTCCACGAGCACGGCGCCATCGAGGACCTGCTGCGCATGGACGAGCAGATGTGCCCGAGCTTCGACAACATCATCGAGGCCATGGGCGCCCAGGACACCCCCTGGGGGCGCTTTACCGAGGTGCAACTGCTCGCGCACACCGGCGACTCCCACCGCCGCATGCGCGACATTCTCGCGCCGATGTTCACGCCGGCCGCCGCCAACCGCAACCGGCCGCTGATGCGCGAGACCATGGCGCAGCTGCTCGACGAATGGGCCCCGCGCGGCGGCTTCGATTTCGAGGAGTTCGTCTCCTACTTCCCGATCTCCGTGCTGTGCGCGATGGTCGGCGCACCGCGGGAGGAGATCCCGCGGCTGCGCAGCTCGCTGGAGACCATGGGCCTGGGTTTCGCCATGGAGCCCGCCTACCTGCCCGCCCTGCAGGAAGCCGTCGGCGTGCTGGACGAATTCATGCACACGCTGGTGGCGGCGCGCCGCGCCGGGGGGGAGCGCAGCGAGCCGCAGGACCTGCTCGACGACCTGCTGTTCGCCGGTCGCGCCGGCAAGCTCTCGGACCGGGAGATCTACGACCTGCTGATCTTCATGTTCGTCGCCGGCTACGACACCTCGAAGAACGTGATGACGCTGACCATGAACATGCTGCTGGACAGGCCGGAGTGCTACGAGCGCTGCGCGCAGGATGTCGCCTACTGCGCGAAAGTCGTCGAGGAGGCGATCCGTGTGCGCAACCCGACCATGATCTTCCGCAAGGTCGGGCAGGACATCGAATACCGCGATGTGCTGCTGCCGGCAGGGACGATGCTGTTCTTCGCCGCCAATATCTCCGGGCACGACCCCCGCTACTTCGAACACCCGGACGATTTCGAACCGGAACTCCAGCGCAAGGCCCGGCACGCGGCCTTCGGTCGCGGGATGCATATCTGCCTGGGGCAATTCATCGCCCGCGCGCAGATCACCGAGGGCCTGCACCTGCTGGCCCAACGCCTGCGCAACCCGCGCCGGGCGGGCGAGGTACACTACCGGCCGTTCTACGGCGTCAGCGGTCTCAAGGGTTTACCGATCGAGTTCGACGCGGCGGCGTGAGCCCGCCTCAGTCGTCGTAGCGCGGAATGGGCTCGATATCCGGGGCCACGTAGCCCGCACGCGCGCGCTCCGAGAACAGCAGCTCGGCGGAATAGTGCGAGAGCATGATCTTCGCATCCAGCATCTTCGGATTGCGATCGATCAGCTCATCGGCGGACGCGCAGGATCCGGTGATCTGCATGAAGTGCCTGACCGCCATGATCCACGCTCCGGTGATGGTCTCGTGGTACTTGCCGGGATCGATGCCGTTGCGCTGGATGAATGCGAACAGGGCATCGCGCATCGCGGCGCAGGCTTCCTCCGCAGTGCTTTCCACCAGGTAGATATAGGCCAGCCGCAGGTGTGCCCGGTGGTCGAAATCCGCCGGCGCCACATCGCCGCCTTCAAATTGCCGGCGGAAATCTGCGTCCGCCTCCGATACAGCGTGGTTCATCGCACTCTCCCCGGCTGGCGCCGGCTTGCAGCGGCCGGCCTCAGGCCTTCTTGACGAATTCGGATTTCAGCTTCATGGCGCCGATCCCGTCGATCTTGCAATCGATATCGTGATCGCCCTCGACCAGGCGGATGTTCTTCACCTTGGTGCCGACCTTCACCACCAGCGAAGAGCCCTTTACCTTCAGGTCCTTGATCACGCTGACGGAATCACCGTCCTGCAACAGGTTCCCGTTGGCGTCCTTGACCACCAGCGCGTCGGGGTCCGACTGGCTGTCGGCGAGACTCCACTCGTGCCCGCACTCGGGGCAGACCAGTAGAGCGCCGTCCTCGTAGGTGTACTCGGAGTTACACTTGGGACATCCGGGTAAATCACTCATATTTCAATTCCCTGCAGTAGCGCGCCGCAAATCGACCGGAACCGCCCGGCCCGGCGCGCGCACATTATGGCGCAGCGAGGTGCCGCCAGCCAGCGACGCTTCCCCGGCCCCGCGAATGCGGCCGCGGCACGTTTGCCCCGGCGATCTCGCCGGGGGCTGCTATGCTTGCCGCACAGCCATCCGGGCGGGCCGCTGCCGCCCCGCCCCGCCCCGCCCCCGGAGTTCATCCATGTCCACACTGCACGTCAACGGAACCGAACTGTACTACGAGGAACACGGGTCCGGCCCGGAAACCATCGTGTTCTCCCACGGGCTGCTGATGAGCGGGGACATGTTCAGCGCGCAGGTGGAAGCCCTCGCCGGGCGCTATCGCTGCATCTGCTACGACCTGCGCGGCCAGGCGCGCAGCGCGGTCGCCCCGTCCGGCTACGACATGGACAGCCTCACCGAGGACGCGGTGCAGCTGATCCAGCAGCTGAACGCGGCGCCTTGCCACTTCGTGGGGCTGTCCATGGGCGGCTTCATCGGCATGCGGCTCGGCATCCGCCATCCCGGGCTGCTGCGCTCGCTGGTGTTGATGGAAACCTCCGCCGACCCGGAGCCGGAGGAAAACCGGGGCCCCTACCGCCGCCTCGCGTTCGTTGCCCGCTGGCTTGGCATGCGCCTGGTGGTCGACAAGCTGATGACCATCATGTTCGGCAACACCTTCCTCACCGATCCGGACAAGGCCGCGCTGCGCGCACACTGGCGCAGCCACCTGCAGGGGCTGAACCGCAAGGGCACCGCCCGCGCCGCCCACGGCGTCATCGACCGCCAGGGGGTGTACGCGGAGCTGGGGCGCATCGCCACCCCGACACTGGTGATGGTGGGCGACGAGGATGTCGCCACCGTGCCCGCCAAGGCGCAGCGGATTCACGCGGGCATTGCCGGCTCGCAGCTGCAGGTCATTCCCGGTGCCGGCCACTCCTCATCGATCGAGCAGCCGGAGTTCGTGAACGAGGCGATCGCCGGGTTTCTCGCGGGTTTGTAATACGCCTCAGCCGGCGCTTCCCCGCCAGGCCAGCACGATGCCCTTGATTGCCGAGACGAATGCAAGGGGCTGGTCGATCTGCGGGTAGTGGCTGGATTCCGGAATGATAAACACCGGCACCCCGCTGCCGTTGAGTTCGCCCATCCGCTCGGCGACGTCGGCCTCCGCGAGATGGGAGTGCTCGGCGTACAGTGCCGCGCCGCGGCAGCGCAATTGCCCCAGCGCATCTTTCAGTTCCAGCGCGAGGTTCACGACCGCGACCTGTGCCAGGTCGTACTTCGAACACCAGCCGCCCTCGACCTCGCGAAACGAGTTGGCTCCGATGTAATCAACGATCCAGGTGTTCTCCGTCGGATGCAGCGGCGGCGGGCTGAGCCGGAAACGCGCCAGTGCTTCCTCGCGGCTGGCGTAGACTCGCGGCGGCTTCGGCTCGGGCAGCTGCGTGCGACCCTTCAGCACCTTGACCGCGTGGTCCTTCTCCAGCTCGGCATAGCGCAAGCCGTCTATCGCGATGACACCCAGCAGCCGCTCGCCGTGGGCTACGGCAGTGCGCACCACCAGTTGCGCGCCGGCGCTGTGCCCGACCAGCGTCGGTGGCGTCTGCGCGGCAAACATCCCGGCATCTTCACAGACCGCTAGAATTTCCGCGTCGATTGCGGACTGGCTATAGGTCTCGCGCCGGCCCGAATCCCCACAGCCGGACGGGTCGACGGCAACCACGTTGAACTGATCGGCAAACAGCGGCGCGACGTGGGCGAACCAGTGGGCGTGCCCACCGCCGGGCGGCATGAACAACAGGCCCGGGCGCGCGGCATCACCCCAGCGCAGGTAGTGGATGGCGCAGCCCTCGACGTCGACGGAGCGGCTCTCCCGCGGCGCGTCGATCGCGCGCTGGAACCACTCGGGCCCCGCGTATGCCCCTTCCACCATCAATCCCCCGCCAGCTTGTGGTGCTGCCGCGCCGCCTCGGCGGTCTGTTCGCGCGGCGCGATGGCGTACTTGCGCACGGTGGCGGCGCGATCGTCTACGGTACTGAGCAACCGGGCCCGCTCGATGTTACCCGGCGTGCTGACGATCCATACCGGCCCGTTGGCGAGGTTGTCCAGCCCCTCTCGCGCCACGGTTTCCGGCGGTTCCGCCAGCTCCACCGGCATGCCCAGCCGCTCCATTGCCGGCGTCGCAGTAAAGCCGATGTTCAGGTGCAGCACATCCACGCCCAGCGGGCCCATCTCCGCCCACAGGGACTCGGAGAAGATCCGGCTGAACGCCTTGGCGCCGGTATAGGCCGCGAGGGTGGGCGAGCCAAGGTAGCTGCTGAGGGAGCCCCCGAGGATGATTCCGCCGCGCCCGCGCGCGGCCATCAACGCGCCGTAGTGGCGGGCGAAGTTGGCCTGCCCCAGCACGTTGATGGCGATCACCGACCGGGTGACCTCCTCCGGGAGTTCCACGAACAGGCCGCGGGTATTGTTGGCGCCGGCGTTGTAGACCAGCAGGCCGACCTCAATGTCGTCGGTCACCGCGCGCACCTGCGACAGTACGTCGGGCTGGCTCAGGTCCGCCGAGAGCACCCGCACCTCGGCGCCCTGCCCGCGCAATTCCGCGGCGAGTTCTTCCAGTGGCCCGGGCTTGCGCGCCACCAGCACCAGCTTGAAGCCATCCGCCGCCAACAGGCGGGCGAAGGCAGCCCCGACACCTTCTGAACCGCCTATCACCAGCGCCCAGGGCCCGTATTTCTGCAGGTCTGCCATACCGGTTGCCTCGTTATCGTTGCCGCAGGATAAAAAACTTCGCTTCCTATCCTAGCTCCGCGACGGGCACACGGCAATTGGATTCTCGGGACGGCTATTGCACAGGGGCCAGCGCCCGCAGGCCGCTCCGGCGGGGATGGCAGCCGTTCCTGCAGGGGGGGGTGCCTCGTCCGTTCAGGCCGGGGCAGACCCACGCCGGGTGAGCACCAGCGGCAGCTTTTCGAGTGTCTGGGTAGCCAGCGTGGGCAGGTAAGTGAGCTCCTCAGGCGGCACTGCCAGGCGGATGGTGTCGAAATGGCGGATGATCTCCTGCGCCGCCACCTTGATTTCCATACGCGCCAGCGAGGCGCCGATGCACATGTGGATGCCGGCGCCGAAGGTCAGGTGCCTTCCGGCATTGGCGCGATCGAGGTCCAGGCTGCGCGGATTGGCGAAGCGTGCGTCGTCGTCGTTGGCCGAAGCATAGAGCACGCAGAGCTGCGACATCGCCGGAATTGTCGTGCCGCCCAGTTCCACGTCGCGCATCGCGGTGCGGTAGAGGCCGTGGACTGGCGGGTGCAGGCGCAATACCTCCTCGACCAGTCGCATCATGACGCGATCGTCGTCGACGGACTGGTACAGGCGGTCGAGCAGTTCCGCGTCAGTGGCGAGCACCAGCAGCAGGTTGGTCAGCGCCGCCGCCGTGGTGTCGTTGCCGGCGATCAGCAACGCGCGCACGCAGGACACCTGCTCCTCGAAGCTCAGCGTGGGGTTGTCCTCGTCTTCCAGCCGGGCGTGCACCAGGTCCGAGATCATGTCCTCACGCGGATGGGTCTCGCGCTCGCGAATGCGCGGGATGATGTAGTTCTGCAGGTCGCACATTTCCCGCGCGTTCTCGAGCATTTCCTCACGGGTCTGCATGCGGCCGATCTGCGCCAGCAGCGCCGTGGTCCAGCTGGCGATCTTTTCCGTGCCCACCTCGTCGAAATCCAGCCCCAGCTGCTCGCAGATGATGCGCGCGGTCATCGGCGCGCCGATATCCTTCATGCCGTCGGCGTGGCCGCGCTCCGCGAGCGGTTCCAGCAGGTCCACAACGATCTGGCGGATGCGCGGCTCCAGGCTCTTGACGCGGTGCGCGGTGAACGCGCTCTCCAGCAGGCGGCGCAAACGCGTGTGCGCGGGCGGGTCGCAGGCGATGATGTCGCGGATGAAACCGCCGCCGTCGCGATTCATGATCTCGGCCAGTTCCTCGACATGCCCGTTGGCGTAGCGGTCCTGGTACCCGTGCTCCTGCGAGTAGGTGATGGGGTCGCGCAGCACCGCCAGCACATCCTCGTAGCGGGTGACCTGGTACACGTCCATCTGCGCGTCGTAGTACACCGGCTGCTGTTCCCGCAGCGCGCGGTAGAACGGAAAGGGATTGTTGCGGATCAGCGGATCCAGCCGCGATTCATCGCCCTTCAGCTGGAATGTGTCGGCATGGGCCGGGCAACCGCCGGCAGTATTGCTGTTCTCCTGCATCGCTGCTCCTCCGCTTCAGGACAGGGTGCGCACGGGATCGCTGCCGTCCCAGTCTTCGGCCGCCAGCCGGAACTGGCCGAACACCGCGTCGGCGACCGGGTTGGCTTCCACCAGCTCCACCAGCATCCCCAGAGAGGCGCGCGTGTCCAGCCAGCAGGAGCGCGCGCCCATCATGCGGCAGTCGTAGAGCAGCTCGGCGCCGGTGGCCAGGTAGGCGGCGAGGTCGGCGTCGTAATCCGTGCAGTACAGGCCGAGGTGGTGCAAACCCGACTGCCCGTAGGGTACGACGTCGCGGATGAACGAGGGCATGTCGTCGTGCTGGTCGACCAGTTCGATCTGCATGTCCCCGGCCTGGGCGATGGCGGCGGAGAGATCGATCTTCGCCGCCGGCTCCCCTCGATAGCGCGCGTCCTCGAAAGGCACATCCTCGAAGTAGAAAAACGGCCCCACCCCGGTGGTACGCGTCCAGGTAGCCATCGCCTCGTCGAGGTCGGGGACGACCCAGCACATCTGCATGAAGTTGCGATTGATCCTGTGCATGTTGCTCATCCGTTTTGTTCCGTTGTCTGCTGGGCGGGGGTCTGCACCGCCCGGTAAGGTTTTATGGCCCACTCGCGCGGGTCCGCCGAGCCGCTGGGTATCGCCGTGGCGGGCTGGCCCGCCACGATATCCCGCCAGCGCTGCGCAACACTCTCCGGAGTGAGCGCCGGGTCACTAAAGCCCGGTGTCGTCGCCAGGTACAGGCTGTTGACCTGTCCGCCGACCGATTCGATGCACTCCCCATTCACCGGGCACTGCTCGTGCGCCAGCCAGGCGACCACCGGGGCGACGGCTTCCGGCGGCAGACTGTTGCGGGCATGCTGCAGCATCGGGGAGCTGTCCTCCTGTTGCGCCGCGACCATGCGGGTAAACGCTCCGGGGTTGATCGCATTGACCCTGATGCCGAATTCCGCGCCCTCGGCGGCCAGCGCCCGGGTGAGCGAGAACAGCCCGCCCTTGCTGGCGCCGTAGGCGCTGAGCCAGGCGAAGCCGGCCATCGCCCCCGAGGTGGTGTTGACGATGCGGCCGTATCCGCGCTCGCGCATATGGCCCCAGGCGGCGCGGCAGGTCCACAGGGGGCCCATCAGGTTGATGTCAATGTGCCGCTGGAAATCCCGCGCGCTCATTGCATCGAAGGGAGCGGCGATGGAGATGCCAGCGTTGTTCACCAGGATGTCCAGGCCGCCGAAGGCATCCAGCGCTGTTTGCACGATTGCGCGGCCGCCGGCCTCGCTGGCGACGGAGTGGGTATCCGCAACCGCCCTTCCCCCCAGCGCGCAGATCTCGTCGGCGACGGCCTGCGCGGAGGCAACACCGCTGTATCCGGGTGTTTCCGGGTCGCTGCCGATATCGTTGACCACCACGTTGGCGCCGCGGGCGGCAAGCAGGAGGGCGTGGGCACGGCCCAGGCTCGGGTTGCCCCCGGCGCCGGTCACGATGGCGGTGCGGCCGTCAAAACGCAGTTGCTGCATGCAGGTCCTCGGGGTGCAGGGCGCGCTGGAATACTTGTCGATTACCGGAGCCTAGTAGTCGCCGCTTGTAGAGTCTCAACAGTTTGTGCCCATGTGTCGATAATTGGGCCAGCGGCACGCCAGACGGTGTCTGCAGATAATTTGTCGCAAGATGTCGAGCGCCCCGGACGGGCCGCTGCTAGATTAGCTGGCACTGTGACTGGATAAGCGGAGATACGCCCGTGGCAAGCACGCCCCTGCCGGCCGGTTTCGAGACCCTGCAGGCATTCACCGCGCACTGGGTGCTGCCCGATGCCGCGGCGAGGATGCAGCAGCGGCAGAACACCGACATGCAGGAGATTCGCGACTTCTACAACGCCCTCACGCCCATGGGCGATAAAGCGCTGGCCTACCTCGCGCAGTTCCAGCTGGGCGAACTGCCCGAGGACGCCGAAAACCTGCTCAAGCTGATGCTGTCCCTGGCGGAGATCGCCCCGGCGGTGGAATGGTACGACTCCCGGGAAGTGGCCAATGGCTACCCGGTCACCCGCATCCGCTTCCTGCGGCAGATTTCCGACACCGCGGCGCAGCGCTGAACCGGAGCAGAGCATGCAAGACGCAAAGATTCCCGTCCCGCCGATCGGCCTCACCGCCCGCTACCCGGATGTCGGCACGGGGCCGGTACCGACGGACGCCTACCACGAACCGGCAATCTTCGAGAAGGAAATGGAGGCGATCTTCAAACGCAGCTGGTACATGATCGGCCGCGTGGACCAGATTCCAGAACCCGGCGATTACTTCGTCTACGAAATGCCGACCTTCAGGCAGTCGCTGCTGGTCTGCCGCGACCGGGACGGCGAGGTCAACGTCTTCCACAACGTCTGCCCGCACCGAGGCAACGTGGTGGAGCATCGCCCGTCCGGTCGCTGCCGGGGCCTGTTCATGTGCGGTTTTCACGGCTGGTCCTTCGACCTCAAGGGCAACCTCGCCAATGTGCGCGACGGAGAAGGATTTTTCGATCTGGACAAGAGCCGGCTGGCGCTCAAGCCGGCCCCCATGGGCATCTGGGAAGGTTTTATCTTCGTCGCGCCAGTGGATGAGCCCGCACAGACGCTGGAGCAATACCTCGGCCAGCAGGGCCGGGACCTCGCCGGCTACCCCTGGAGCGAGTGCACCCAGAGCTACCAGTTCGAGACCGAAATCGCCTGCAACTGGAAACTGGCGGTGGATTCGCCCGCCGAGGTCTACCACATCCCCATCCTCCACCCGAATTCCGCGGCGCCCACCATGATGGCCTCCGGCAATCCCTTCGGCCGCCTGCTGGACGTGACGCTGCTGGGCCCGCACCGCACCAACTCCCACTACAGCGTACAGGCGGAGCCGCGGCCGGTGCAGAAGCTGGCCTACACCCATGCGGCCGCGGCGCAGAACGTGGTCAACGACGCGCTGGAGTACGAGATGCCGCCGGGGCTGAATCGCACCCGCGACAGGAACTGGACGGTGGACCTGGTGATGTTCTTCCCCGGGCTGGCGTTCACCACCTCCGCCGGCATGTACACTGCGCACCAGGTCTGGCCGCTGGCGGCGAACCGCTGCCTCTACCAGCAGCGGGTATTCGTGCGCCGGGCGCGCAATGCCGCCGAGCGCTTCGGCCAGGAAAACACCATGGTGGAATTCCGCGACGTGGTCATGGAAGACCTCAGCACCCTGGAGCGTATCCAGCGCGCCCTGGATTCCGGCCAGATCAAACATTTCCATTACCACGACCACGAACTCGCCCTGCGTCACAACCACAAGGTGGTGTGCGACATTATCGCGGCCTGGGAGCGCGAGTGCGCGGGGCAACCCGCGGACAGCGCCGTCCCCGAGTGGCCCACACATCCCTGAAGGAGAATCCGGATGACTCAAACCGCAACCGCCCTCGCCTCCCCCTGCCGGCAGGTGACCGCCCAGGAGGTGGCACACTACCTGGAGCACGGCTGGGTCAAGCTGGAGCGCTTTATCGAGCCCGAGGTCATCGCGACCCTGCTCGGCATGGCCAAGCGCCGCATGGGCGAGGACGGCGACAGCAACGAGGCCTATGGGCTCAACCAGCCCTACTTCAATGCGGAGGCCGCCGAGGGCCTGGGCAACCGGCAGGTGCGCGCGCTGATCGAGGGCATCGGCCGCAACGCCGCGGTATTACAGAACCGCCCGGAAGTAAAAGCCCGTTATTTCAGCGACTTCTTCGCGCCGAAACTGCCCTGCTCGAAAGTCACGCGCAACGCCGGCAATGGCGCGACGGCCTTCCACCAGGACTTCATCACCTTCGCCGTGGACCGCACCGGCGGCATGACCTTCTGGATTCCACTGGAGGCCTACGGGCCGGACGCGGGCACGATGTCGTTCATCGAGGGCTCGCACAAGCTGGGCGTGATGGGCAGCTACCACACCTACGGCGACGGCGATGCGCGCGACGCCTTTCCCGCGCTCAAGGCCCTGCCGATGAGCGAACCGGTGACCTACGCACTGGGCGATATCACGGTGCACTCGCACCTGACCATCCACGGCGCCGGCCAGAACCAGACCGATCACCCGCGCTGGGCCTATATCGTGCTGACCCAGCCGGAAGACGTGTGCTGGAACGGCGCTCCCCCCGAGGCCTTCGACACCACCGGCATGGTGCCCAACCAGCGACTGGACGACGAACGCTTCCCGCTGCTGGGCTGAAGGTTCGCTGTGCCCCGGGTTGCGCCCCCCGGGGCACAGGACTAAGCTAGCCGAAAATAACTAGAGCAATGCAGTCACCGGCTGACTGTGAGGTATTACGTGGAACTCCAACGTACATCGGTCCCAGGCCTGAGCATTCCCCCCGTCAACCTGCCCCCGCAGGGACACATACGGACCGGTTACCTGCGCGGCCTGACCGGACTCGTCAGGGCCATGGGCGACGACCCCCGCAGCGTCCTGGAGCACCAGGACATCGACCCCCGTACTTTCGACGACCCCGACCAGGATATCGAGTGCATCGCCGCGGTAAACCTGCTGGAGTACTGCGCCAGCCGGCTGCACGACCCGCTGTTCGGGCTGCACCTGGCAGAGCAGCAGGACCCGGAGGTCTACGGCTGCGCCATGGTGTTCGCGCGCTCCGCGCCGAATGTGCGCGAGGCGCTGCGCTGCCTGATCGACTACGTGCAGGTATCGGTATCCCCCGAATGCGAGATGGACCTGGTCTGCGGCCGCGATGTCTCTGAGCTGCGCTGGCGCACGCACATCGGCCTCGGGGAGCGCGAGCAGGTGAATTACCACGGCATGCTGCTGATCCTCAAGACCCTGCAGATGCTGGACCGGCAGGAGTTCCGCCCCAGCTACACCAACCTGACCTGCCGCGTGGAGCGCAGCGCGCTGCAGCGTATGCAGGAGCGACTGGGCTGCAAGGTGCACGCGCGGGCGGACAATAATGCCATAGCCTTCTCCACCGAGTTGCTGGACCGGCCGATAGCCAGTTCCAACCGCATGCTGTTCACCCTGCTGGGCGGGTGTCTCGACCAGTTGCGCAATGCGTCGCGGGCGGGGTTTGTCGAGCAGGTGGAATCCTGCGTGCGCCGCGCGTTGTCCACGGGACAGTGTTCGGTGGACAATTGTGCGGGGCAACTGGGCACCTCCACCCGTACGCTGCAGAAGCGGCTCACCCGCCTGGGCGTGAAGTTTTCTGATATCGTGCAGGCCGAGCGCATCAAGCTGGCCAAGCAGGCGCTGCTGTGGAGCGATTGCTCGCTGGATGAAATCGCCTTCCAGCTCGGTTACTCGGAGCAGACCAGCTTCGGTCGCGCGTTCAAGCGCGCAACCGGCAAAACGCCCAAATCGTTCCGCATGAGCGAACGCTAGCGGGCACCCGGCAGGGCCCGGTTCACGGGTGTCGCCACTAATCGCGATCAACACCGCAACAGCCGCGCTGCCATGCGCGGCCGGGAACAGGAGTAAACCATGGGTTCAGAATTGTCAGGCAAGGTCGCCATCGTCACCGGCGGTGCCAGTGGAATCGGCCTTGCCGCAGTGCGCCTGTTCGCACGCGAGGGCGCTCACGTCGTGATGGCCGATGTCGACAGCGAGGCCGGCGAGCGGCTGGCCGCCGACATCGAAGGCCAGGTACGCTTTCGCCGTACCGATGTCTCCAGCGAGGCGGACGTACAGGGCCTGGTTGATTTCGCGGTCGAGCATTTCGGTGGATTGCACGTGATGTTCAACAACGCCGGTGTCAGCATGCCGCTGTTCGACAGCTTCCTCGACGACAACCTCGCGGACTTTCGCCGCATCATGGATGTGAACCTTCTGGGCGTGATGCTCGGCACCCAGCGCGCCGCGCGGCACATGGCGAAAAACGGCGGCGGCTCGATTATCAATACCGCGTCCATCGGCGGCGCGGTTCCCGGCTTCGGCGTGATCAGCTACCGCGCCTCCAAGGCCGCCGTGCTGCACTTCAGCAAATGTGCCGCCATCGACCTGGCCCAGCACAATATCCGCGTGAACATCATCAACCCGGGGCATATCCGCACCACCATGTCGAGTTGGGGCGATTCCGGCATGAGCCGCGAGGGCTTCGAGCAACTGCAGCGGGAACTGGACGAGATCAACCTGTCCGACCAGCCGATCAAGCGCCAGGGCACTGCCGACGATGTCGCCGAGGCGGCGCTGTACCTCGCCAGCGATCGCGCCCGCCAGGTCACCGGCATCGTCATCCCGGTGGACGGCGGCGTGTCCATCGGCGACTGTGTGAACCACGTCGAGCAGATCCACGAGGCGCAGGCCCGCGCCATGAAGCTCTAGCCCGCAGAATCCCGACGGAGAATCGCGATGTCCGATCCCTGTTACTTTCCCCTGCCCGTCACCGAGGAGGAAATCACCGCCGACTGGTTGACCGCCGCCCTGCGCCAGCGCGCGCCCGGCGTCACCGTACGCAGCTTCGAGCATGTCGACAGCATCCGCGGCACCAGCACAAAGCTGCGCCTGCGGCTGGACGTGGACGAGGCCGGGCGCCGGGCCGGCATTCCGGAACTGGTGATCCTGAAAGGCGGCTTCGAACCGCACAGCCGCAACTTCGACTACATGCACGAGCGCGAGGTGCGCGGCTACCGCGACGTGCTCCCGCAGATCCCCCTGCCCCACCCGACCTGCTATTTCGCCGACTTCGATGCGCAGGCGCACCAGGGCATCGTCATCATGGAAGACCTGGTGGCCGCCGGCGCGGAGTTCTGCCACGCGACCAGGCCGCAGACTTTCGAACAGATCAGGCGCCGCCTCGGCGTGCTCGCCGAGTTCCACGCGTCCACCTGGGGCAGCGAGGAATTGCAGGCCGGCGGCAAATGGGCCGACCTGGTGGACTTCCTGGACACGGTGGAGAATTTTTTCCAGGAGAAAACCCGGCCCGAAAACTGGCAGCGATTTCTCGCATCGCCCCGCGGCGTGGCGACCTCGCGCCTGTTCCAGGACCGCGACTGGATGCTCGACGCCTGGGCCCGGCTGAAGCAACTCGCGGGTCAATTGCCACACTGCCTGCTGCACGGCGACGTGCACCTGGGCAACCTGTACATCGCGGCCGACGGCACCCCCGGGTTCTTCGACACCCTGGCGAGCCGCGGCCCGGGTATCCTCGAAGTCGCGTACCACATCTCCGCTTCACTCGATATTGCCGACCGGCCGCGCTGGGAGCGCGCGCTGGTGCAGCACTATCTCGACACACTGGCACGCTGCGGCGTGGCCGTGCCGGACTTCGACGAGGCGATGCGCCAGTACGCGATCTCGCTGGTCTACGGCCACTTCATCTGGATGACCACCGAATCGCAGTACCAGACAGAGTCCGTCAACGCGGCGAACATCGCGCGGGTCTGTGCGGCGATGCTGGAGCACGACACCATCGGGCTGCTGCAACAGATCGAAATGCCCTGACTCCCCGGCACGAACCGGGTGGCGTTTCGCATGGGCTCACTGGGCGCCCACCGGCACAGGCGCTAGACTGAGCGGCTGCAACATCACTGGAGGTATCAACGTGGATCTGGACCGCGTCCGTCATTTCACCATCATTTTCTTTGAAGTCAGCTCCGTGGTGCTCGCCTTCGTGATCGCTGCACTGGTGATCTGGGTGATCTACATGTATATCGTGGACGTCAAACAGACCGCCCACGCCATCCGCCGCAACTACCCGGTGCTGGGCCGCTTCCGCTACGTCTTCGAGCACCTCGGCAGCTTCTTCCGCCAGTACTTTTACGCCATGGATCGCGAGGAGATGCCCTTCAACCGGGCCCAGCGATCCTGGGTCTATCGCGCAGCCAAGAATCTCGACAGCACCGTGGCCTTCGGCTCCACCCAGCCGATCAACCAGCCCGGGCAGGTGATCTTCCTGAACGCCCTGCTGGCGCCGCTGGAGTCGGAGATGACCGAATCCGCGGAGATCGGCTTTGGCGTGGGATACGCGGACAAGCCCTATCTCACGCGCTCCTATTTCAACATCTCGGCAATGAGTTTCGGCGCGCTCTCTGCGCCCGCGGTACAGGCGCTCTCGCGCGGCGCCAAGCAGGCCGGGGTCTGGCTGAATACCGGCGAGGGCGGGCTCGCGCCCTACCACCTGGAGGGCGGCTGCGACGTCATCTTCCAGATCGGAACCGCCAAGTATGGTGTACGTGACAGCGAGGGCCGGATGAGCGACGAGAAACTCGCGGAAGTCGCTGCCATCGAGCAGGTCAGGATGTTCGAGATCAAGCTGTCACAGGGCGCCAAGCCCGGCAAGGGCGGCATACTGCCGGGGGTCAAGGTAACCGACGTGATCGCCAGCACCCGCGGCATTCCGGTGGGCGAGGCGTCCATCAGTCCCAACCGGCACCCGGAGATACACAGCGTCGACGACCTGCTGGACATGATTCACCACGTGCGCAGCGTCACCGGCAAGCCCACGGGCATCAAGGCAGTGATCGGCCAGGCCGGGTGGATAGACGAGATGTGCCAGCGCGTTCGCGAGCGCGGACTGGAGTACGCGCCGGACTTCTTCACTGTCGACAGCGGCGACGGCGGTTCCGGCGCGGCGCCGCAGAGCCTGATCGACAATATGGGCCTGCCGGTACGGCGCAGCCTGCCGCTACTCGCGGACAAGCTGACGCACTACGGCCTGCGCGGGCGCACCCGCATCATCGCCTCGGGCAAGCTGATCAACCCCACGGAGGTCGCCACGGCACTGTGCCTGGGCGCCGATTGCGTCAATTCGGCCCGCGGCTTCATGTTCTCGCTGGGTTGCATCCAGGCCATGCAGTGCAATCGCAACACCTGCCCCACCGGGGTTACCACCCACGACGAGGACCTGCAGCGAGGGCTGGACCCGACGGACAAGGCGCAGCGGGTAGCGAGCTATGCGCGCAACCTGATGCACGAGGTGGAGGTGATCGCCCATTCCTGCGGGGTGATGCACCCGCACCTGCTCAACCGCACGCACGCGTCCATCGTCAACGGTACCGGGCTGCCCGAGCCTATGGTCCTGCGTTACCCGGAAGTGGAGGTGGCGCCCGAGTACCGCTGAGGGCGCCGCGGGATCAGGCCTGTCCGGCCGCTTCCAGTTGCGCCTTGCGCGCGGCCTGCACCTGCGCCATCTGGTGGCGGTAGGCCTCTACCACTTTTTCCTCGCCCGAGGCGGTCAGACCGCCTTCATTACCTACCGCGACGTAGGTGGCGTACACCGCCGAGGCCGACATCAGCGCGGCGGAGATTACCGGGGTGCTGGCTCCGTCGTTCTTCATCTGGTTGGCGAGGTCGATGAATTTGTTGAGGCACTCGTGGTGGAGTTCGGCGTCGGATTTGGACATGATTGAAGGCTCGTTATAAGCGGGTAGTTAACAGGCGCGCGATTCTACCACTTTCGATGACACCCTGCCGAGCGCGAGCCGGGTAGCGCTGGCGCGGTACCGGATTCTGGACGTAAATACGCGGCAAAATGCCTTTATTTGCCGGTTACTGCGGGGAATCTCTGCTATCATTGTCGCCTCTCACCGCAGCCCACCATCCAAGGATTTCCGGAAACGTCGGTATGCAACGGCCCGCAAAAATGGTTGGCCTCGCCTGTGCCCTCGCGGTGGGTAGCGCAGCCCTGCCCGCGTGGTCGCAAAATGGCAGCACGACGAAGTTTTCCGCCGAAATCGGCGTGGGCGCCGAGTACGACAGCAACGTCTCGGTGGATGAACTGGACGCCAGCAGCAACCAGGGCGATTACGCCGCCACCCTGGACGGCCAGCTGAAGATGGACCACAACTTCACCCCGGCGACTGAACTCTCGCTGAGCTACAGTTTCAGCCAGACCGCCTACCGCAAATTCGACAACCTCGACCGGCAGACGCACCTGCTGGGCGCCGACCTGAGCAGCGATTTCGGGCCCGTCACCGGTGGCGGCTCGCTGTACTACATCAACGCCCAGTTGGACGGCAACGACTTCCTCGAGTACTACCGCGCCTCGCCATATGCATCGGGCTTCCTGGCGAAAAAGTGGTTCGCCCGCGGGGCCTATGTCTACTCGGAGAAGAATATCGCCCAGAACCCGGACCGGGACTCGACCAGCAACGCCGGTGAATTTGACCTCTACTACTTCCGCCGCGGCCTGCGCAGCTACGTCAACGCCGGCTACAAGTACAAGGTGGAAGACGCTACCGCCGACCGCTACGACTACACCAGCAACGACTTCAAACTGCGCTATATCCATCGCTGGGACGTGCTGAAAAAAGCGCTGAAAATGGAACTCTCGTTCCGCTACGAAGACCGCGATTACAGCGGCGTGACACCGAGTATCGGCGAGGAGCGCTGGGACAAGCGCAAGCGCTGGAAATTCGACCTGGAATACCAGGTGATTAAACAGGGTGCTATCGAACTGTACTCAGGCTACGCCGACTACAACTCCAACTACCCGAGTGCCCAGTACGACCAGTACGTCGTGGGCACCCGGTTCACGTACAGCTGGTAATCAGGTTCCGCTGAAGCGCAACAGGCCGTAGCCGTAGATATCGTCGCGTCCGGGCGGGCCGAGGTCTTCCGCCGCGCTGTAGATCTGTGACATGACGTCGCTACCCGGGTGACGATGGCGCAGGGCCGCCGCAGCAGTGGCTGCGAATGGCACGGCGAAGGACGTGCCCGATGAGGCAACGTAGCCACCGCCGGCGCGCGCGTGGAGCAGGCCCACTCCCGGTGCCGCGATATCGAGGTATTTGCCACGGTTGGCGAGGCGGAATACTCGCCGGGTCTGGTCCACCGCGGTTACCGCCACCACCGAATCGTAGGCGGCCGGATACATTGGCCCGGCCACCGGCCCGCCGTTACCCGCGGCTGCGAGAATCAGCATATCGTGTTGCTTGGCCCGCTTCAGCGCGGTTTCCAGCAGGCGGTTGGGCGGCCCCGCGAGGCTGATGTTGATGACATCGACCTTGCTGGCGATCAGCCAGTCCAGCGCCCGCAGCAAGCTCACCGTCGAGGCGATCTCACCGCGCTGGGGATCCTCCTGGAAGACTGAAGCGGCGTAAATTTCTGCATCCGGTTCCAGCCCCTGGTACGCGGGGTCGTTGGCGGCAATGATCGACGCGATCGCCGTGCCGTGGAACGAAGGCATCTTCACGCCATCGGGAACGAAGGAACGGGTGTGGATATGGGCGCCGGCCAGTGCCGGGTGGCTGGTATCCACCGCGCTGTCGATCATGCCGATACGCGGTGCGTCGCTGGAGACCACGGGCACCACCTCGGCGGGCAGGTTGGCCGCGGCGCGCGGCGAGACACCGGAGCCCTCGGTGATGACTTCGGTACCGGCGGTATAGATGTGGTTGAGGTCGACCTCGGCGCGGTCCTTGCCGACCACGTCGAGTACGCCGCGGCGCACCTCGGTGATGTCGAAGCTGGAGGGGCCGGCCACTTCGGCCAGGCGCATGCCCAGGGCCGGCAGGTCGGTCACGGTATCGAACAGGTAACCCTGCTCGGCCAGTTCGTCGAATACCTGCGGCTCGGCCATGACCAGCCAGTGGTCGCTGTGGATGCGGGATTCGTCGACCTCGAGGTTGCTTTCCACCTGGTCGAGGATGTCGTCTACCTCGTTGTCCAGGTGCTCCTCCACGATGTCGGCGGCGCGTGCTTCCGCGGCCATGGCGACAGTCTCTTCAACCCGGTCCTCCACCTGCGCCGTGGCCTTGGTCTCGACAGTGGCTTCAACCTGGTCCTGTACGTTGCTCTCTACAGCCTGGGCGACGGTCTCCTGTACACCCTCCTCGACCTGTGACTCGACGGCGGACGTCACCGTGTCCTCGACCGCTGCCGCGACGGAATCCTCCACTGAGGCCTCGACGGTCTGCTCGACATTGTCCTCGAGTTGCTGGGTGACGGTTTCGGCGACCTGCTCCTCGACCGCCTGCTCCACGGCGTCCTGCACGGCGGTGTCGGTGTTGTCCTGTACGTTTTCTTCTACCGTGTCGGTAACCTGCTCCTCGACCTGGTTCTCGACCTGGTCCTGGACTCTATCCGAGCTGTAACCGAGCACCAGTTCATCCACCTGGTCCTGAACGACCTGGTCGACCTTGTCCTGGGTGGCGTCCGTGACTTCTTCCTGCACCTGCTCCTCGACCTGCTGGTCGACTTCATCCTGCACCTGCTGCTCGATGACATCCGGTGTGCCGGTCAGTTCGCCCGGGACCTGGGCGTGCACTGCCGCCGGCGCGAGGACCAGCAGGAGCGCGGTAAAGCATGCAGAAAGTGGAGATTTCATGCGGAATAATTCTCTTGAATTCAATGAGTTGCGTAAAAACATGATAGCATTTACCGTCATATTGGGTACGTTGCCCACTAGTATGATGACGTACCATGCGGACATTAATTCCGCGAAATGGAATAAAACCGCTAACCTGACCGTCTCTAATATTAACAGGAAAAATATGTCAGCGCTCAGCGATTCACAGCGTCAGGACTTGATGGCCGAGCTCAGCGGGTTGCGCCGTTTTTGCTACTCGCTGACAGGTAACGCGGCGGATGCCGACGACCTGCTGCAAGCCACCGTTGAACGGGTCCTGCACAAGGGAATGCCAGAGGATGCGCACACCGCCAGGTGGACTTACCGGGTGTGCAAAAACGTCTGGATCGACGAATTGCGCTCGCGGGAAGTCCGCCAGCGCTACCCGGCCATGGAGGCCGATGAGGAGACCGCTCGTTCCGCCGATGCGGTCGCCGACAGCGAAAGGGAAATCGCCGCCGTCTCCGCCGCCCTGGGTGCTCTGCCCGAGGATCAACGGCTGGCGCTGACGCTGGTGACCATCGACGGCAAGACCTATGCAGAAGCCGCCGAGATCCTGGATGTACCGGTGGGCACAATCATGAGCCGCATCGCGAGGGCAAGGAAGCAACTACTACAGCTAATGAGTCCGGACGAGCCGGGCTGACGAGACCAGAAATGAAAGACAAGGATTTTGAACTGCTTTCCCAGCACCTCGACGGCGAACTGGATGAACTTTCCACCCGCCGCGTAGCCCAGCGCCTCGCCGCGGAATCGGACCTGCGCGTCACCTTCGCCCGCATGACCGCCGTCGACCAGCAACTCAAACGCGCCTTCAGCGGTGACGACAAGGTCCCGGCGCATATCGCAGCCATGCTCGAATCCGGCGCGGCCGGCAACGTCTCCGCCCTGCCCCGCCCGCCGGTCAAGGCCGCGTGGCACTACGCGGCAGCCGCCTCGGTGGCGGCGATCGCCGGGCTGCTGGTGGCGCTGCAGTGGCAGCAGCCCGGTTCCGGCGGCCCCACCGTCGCCGAAGTACTGGAAATCACCCCCTCCATGGCCTCCGGCTGGCAGCCGCTGGCCGACGGGCGGCAGATGCGCCCGGTCCTCAGTTTCCGCGATGTCGACGGCGCCTGGTGCCGCGAATACCTTGTCAACGACCACGGCAAGGGCACCCGCGGTGTAGCCTGCCGCGATGGCGGCAACTGGAAGACACGACTCGCCGTGGCTGCGGACATCCCCGGTAGCGCCGACGCCTACCGCCCCGCCGGCGCGAACGATGCCGATGCCGTGGCCGACTACACCGCCCGCCGCGCCGATGGCATCGCCCTCTCGGCGGACGACGAAGCCACCCTTATCGCCAGCGACTGGCAACCCTGATCGATTTGACCTCCAGGTCCCTGCAGTTGTAATCCTCCGGCCGCTTTCACAGTGGCCTTTTTTTTGTCCAGCAAGGGGCCGGAGCGGAAGGTTTTCGGAAGGCAGATAAGAAACAGGGCCTGCCGCCCCATGTAGACGACAGACCCTGGAGTTCAGTGCGGAGGGCTAGCGGTCCCCGCTCTGTGAGACTGGTGCGGCGAGCGCCGGGAGCTAGTCCCGGCGCCCGCCAGAAGAGGGTGAGGGCGGCGATGATGGCCACGCATGCTTTGGCGGCCTTCAGGCTCTGTGATGCGTACCCAAATGGCCGATCATCCGTTACCTCGGTGGTGTTTCACTCCACTCTGACTCGTTGACGGCTCATCTTCGGGGTTTATTCCCCGCATCTCAAAAAAAATTCCCACTTTTTTGTAGGAGCCTGCTATGCAGGCGATTGTGGTTCCCGGCCGACTGGGAATCGCCCGCGTAGCGGGCTCCTACGGCTACGGGGTGGCGGCGAGGCGCCGCAGGACGTAGTGGAGGATGCCGCCGTGGCGGTAATAGCTGAACTCGTTGGGGGTATCGATACGCACCACGGTCTCGAAAATCACCGGTTCGCCGCCGTTTTCCCGGGCGATGACCTCCACCCGCTCCTGCCCGGGTTCGATGCGCGGGATATCGAAGTGTTCCTCGCCAGTCAGGCCCAGCGAGGCGGCGCTGTCCCCCGGCAGGAACTGCAGCGGCAGGATGCCCATGCCGACGAGGTTGGAGCGGTGGATGCGCTCGTAGCTCTGGGCAATCACGGCCCTCACCCCGAGCAGGGACGGCCCCTTGGCTGCCCAGTCCCGGGACGAACCGGTGCCGTACTCCTTGCCGGCGAGCACCACCAGCGGCTCGTCGGCCTCGCGGTAGCGCTCCGCCGCGTCGAAGATCGAGGTGCGGTGGTCGTCTACGAAACAGGTGGTCCAGCTGCCTTCGGTGCCCGGTGCAAGTTCGTTGCGCAGGCGCACGTTGGCGAAGGTGCCGCGCATCATCACCTCGTGGTTGCCGCGGCGCGAGCCGTAGGAGTTGAAGTCCCGTTGCTCCACGCCGTTCTCGATCAGGTACTTGCCCGCCGGGCTGTCCACGGCGATGGCCCCGGCGGGTGAGATATGGTCCGTGGTCACGCTGTCGCCGACCTTCACCAGGCAGCGGGCGCCGACGATATCCTCCACAGGCGGGGGCTCCCCCGCGATGCCGTCGAAAAAGGTCGGTTTGCGCACGTAGGTGGAATCCGGCCACTCGAAGCGCTCGTTGTCCGAAACCGGCAGGTTGTTCCACACCTCGTTGCCGGTGTACACGTCGGCGTAGCGCGCCTTGAACATGCCGGGGTCGATATTGGCTGCTACTAACTCGTCGATCTCGCCGGAGCTGGGCCAGATATCCGCAAGGCGCACGGTCTTGCCGTCGGCGGTCTCGCCGAGGCCGTCGCCGGCGAGGTCGATACCCATGTTCCCCGCCAGCGCATAGGCCACCACCAGCGGCGGCGAGGCCAGGTAGTTGGCGCGCACGTCCTGGTGGATGCGGCCCTCGAAGTTGCGATTGCCGGACAGTACGGAGGTCACCAGCAGGTCGCCGCTGCGGATCGCCGCGGTGATATCGTCCGGCAGGGGCCCGGAGTTGCCGATGCAGGTCGTACAGCCGTAGCCGACGAGGTAGAAGCCCAGCGCCTCGAGATCCTCCAGCAGCCCGGTTTTTTCCAGGTACCCGGTGACCACCTTGGAGCCCGGCGCCAGGCTGGTCTTCACCCAGGGCTTTACCTTCAGCCCCAGCGCCCGCGCCTTGCGCGCCACCAGGCCGGCGGCGATCAGCACCGCGGGGTTCGAGGTATTGGTGCAACTGGTGATCGCAGCGATCACCACCGCACCGTGACCGAGGGTGAAGCTGCCCCCCTCGCGCTCAACCGGCACACCCTGCACCGCCTCGGTCTGCGCTTCCGGCGTACCGCCCTCGCCCGCCCAGTCGGTCTCCTCCACCGCGGTGACATGCAGGTCGTGAAACTCGGCCAAGACCCTATGAAACGCGGATTTTGCCTCGGACAGGGGAATACGGTCCTGCGGGCGCTTGGGGCCGGCCAGCGAGGGCACGACTGCGCCCAGGTCCAGCTCCAGGGTCGATGTATAGCGCGCCTGAGGGCTGTTCTCGTCGTGCCACAGGCCCATGGCCTGCATGTACTGCGTGATCAGTTCCAGCTGGCTGTCCTCGCGCCCGGTCAGGCGCAGGTACTCGATGGTCTTCTCGTCCACCGGGAAGATGCCGCAAGTGGCGCCGTACTCCGGCGCCATGTTGGCGATGGTCGCGCGATCCGCCAGGCTCATGCTGGCGAGCCCGGGACCGAAGAATTCCACGAACTTGCCGACCACGCCGTGCTTGCGCAGTTGCTCGGTGACCGTCAGTACGAGGTCGGTGGCGGTCGCCCCTTCGGTGAGCTTGCCGGTAAGGCGGAATCCCACCACCTGCGGAATCAGCATGGTGACCGGCTGGCCCAGCATTGCCGCCTCCGCCTCGATGCCGCCTACACCCCAGCCGAGCACGCCGAGGCCGTTGATCATGGTGGTGTGGGAGTCGGTGCCGACCAGGGTATCCGGGTAGGCCTGCCTGCGGCCCTCCACCTCGGCGGTAAACACGCCGCGGGCGAGATACTCGAGATTCACCTGGTGCACGATCCCCGTTCCCGGCGGCACCACGCGGAAGTTGTCGAAGGCCTGCTGGCCCCAGCGCAGGAAGCGGTAGCGCTCGAGGTTGCGCTCGATCTCCACCGCGGTGTTTTTTTCCAGCGAATCCTCGGCGCCGAAGTAATCCACCATCACCGAGTGGTCGATCACCAGTTCCACCGGCGACAGGGGGTTGATCCGCGCGGGATCGCCGCCGAGGTCGACCATGGCGTCGCGCATGGCGGCGAGGTCGACGATGGCGGGCACCCCGGTAAAGTCCTGCAGCAGCACACGCGAGGGCACGAAGGCGATTTCCTGGGTGGGCTCCGCCGTGGGGTCCCAGGCGACCAGCGCCTCCACGTCGTCGTCGGTGACATAGTCCTCGCTGCCGTGGCGCAGCAGGTTTTCCAGCAGGATTTTCAGGGAATACGGCAGTGTGGAGGCATCGCCGGGAGCGTCCAGCCCCGCGAAGGGGAAAATGGTGTAGTCCTCGCCGTTGACGGTGAGAACCTGCTCCTGGGTGTAGCGACTGCTCATAAAAGGACCTCCGGATTGACCCGCCGCGGTTGCGACCGGCTATGCTGTATTCACATTCCCGACTAACTATAGCAGGCGAGGATAGTCATGAAGCAGCGCACTGAGCGCGACAGCATGGGCGAGGTGATGGTTCCGGACAACGCGCTGTACGGCGCGCAGACACAGCGCGCCGTGGACAACTTCGGCCTGGTCGGGCGCCCCATGCCGGTAGGCTTCCTGCACTGCCTGGCGCAGCTGAAGTCCGCGGCGGCGGCCGCCAATGCCGGGTGCGGCGCGCTCTCGCCCGAACTGGCGGATGCGCTGCGCAAGGCCTGCGACGAAGTGATCGCCGGCAAGCACGACGGGCATTTCCCGGTTTCCGTGTTCCAGACAGGCTCCGGCACCAGCACCAACATGAACATGAACGAGGTGCTCGCGCACCTGGCCAGCGCCGCCAGCGGCCTGCAGGTCCACCCCAATGACCACGCCAACTGCAGCCAGAGCAGCAACGACGTGATCCCCAGCACCATCCAGGTATTCGCCATGAAAGGCCTGTGCCGGGAGCTGGAACCGGCGCTGGGCGCCCTGCTCAAGGCCGTGCGCGAGCGCGCCGACGAACTGGACGGCCTCACCAAGACCGGCCGCACCCACCTGATGGACGCCATGCCGCTGACCTTCGGCCAGGAGCTCGGCGGCTGGGCCGGCCAACTGGAAGAATGCGGCCAGCGCCTGGCAGAGCTCAAACCGCGGCTTTCACGGCTTCCCATCGGCGGTTCCGCGGTGGGCACCGGCGTCAACGTCCCCGCGGGCTTCCCGGCACGCTGCGCGCAGCTGCTGTCGGAGTCCATGGGACTGCACTTTGAGGCCTCGCCCAATCCCTTCACCCGCATGGCGGGACAGGATGTCTCGCTGGAGTGCTCCGCCGCCTTGCGCGGGCTGGCCGTCACGCTGACCAAGATCGCCAGTGACCTGCGCTGGATGTCCTCGGGACCGCTCTCCGGCCTGGCGGAAATCACCCTGCAGGCACTGCAACCCGGTTCGTCCATCATGCCGGGCAAGGTGAACCCGGTGCTGCCGGAAGCGGTGCTGATGGTGGCGACGGACGTGATGGGCAACGATGCCAGCGTGGCGCTGGCCGCGCAGTCGGGTAACTTCCAGCTCAACGTGATGCTGCCGCTGATCGCGGAAAAGCTCGGCGCGAGCATTGCCGGCCTGTCCTGGGCCTGCGACGCGCTGCGCCGGACGATCGCGGGATTCAGCGTCAACACCCAGCGCATCGAAGCGAGCCTCGCCGCCAACCCCATCCTGGTGACCGCGCTCAACGCCCGCGTCGGCTATGAAAAGGCCGCTGTCATCGCCAAGCGCGCCTACGCGGAACAGCGGCCGGTGCTGGATGTGGCGGAGGAGGAAACCGGTATCGACCGGGAGGAATTGTCGCGACTGCTGGACCCCCGGAGGCTCACCGGCGCCGGGGACTGACGGGCTCAGTTCCCGTCCGCAGCGCTCTCGAGCAAGCGCACTCCGATGTACTGCCGGCGGTTGAACCGCCCGCTCAACCTGGCGCCGAGGTCGGTGACGCGCATCTGCCAGCCGTACTTGCGCCGCAGCGCCTGCAGCGCTTTGCGCATTTCCGCCTCCTCATTGACCAGCCACGCTTCGCCGCTGCGGTACTCGCCGGTGGGTGTGCCGTTGTAGGTGCTGGGGGCGACCCGGCACTGGCTGAAGTTGCGCAGCCGCTTCACCTTCCCGGCATTGCCCGCGCTGAAGATGTAAAAGACGTCACCGTCCGGGGCGAACCACACCGGGGTGTCGACCCAGTTGCCGTTCTTGCGCAGCGTGGAAAAACTCACGTAGGTGGCCTTTGCCAGCGTTTCATCCCGTTTCATTGCAAGCGCCTGCGTTTTAGTCGCTGGCGGCAGGTTCGACCTGCTGCAGCCTGGTGCCGGGGACTTCGAGGCCGATTTCAGGGCCGAACGCCTGGGTCGGCGTCTTGCAACCGCTCTCGTGTTCGCCCGCCAGCAGCTTTTCGACACACAGCAGCGCCGAGGCCGCGGTGAAATCAAACCCCTGGACAGTGTCCATCGTCGCCTCCACACAGCGCCCCTGCGCATTGCAGGCGCGCCCCCACAGTCGCATGAACCCCGCGCCGCGTTCTTCGGCCGTCGGTCCCTTCGGCCCCTGGTCGATCTTGGCGAACATCCTCTGCTGGATCGGCTTCCAGGCCAGCAAGGGCGCGATCGGGCTGATCATGCGCATGATTTTGGCCGCGCGCTCAGGCATGGCCATGTACATGGTGAAATTGGGCACGCCGTTGGAACGGAAGGAGGCGCTGACGTCGCCCCAGGGAATACTCATGCAGTGCAGTTCCCTGTCGGAAAACTGCACCTGTTTGCGCCACTTCGCCAGCGCGACGCGCTGGATCTTCCCGTTGCGGCGCACCCTGCCCTTGTCGGCCATCATGCCCATCACGGTCTTGGCCGAGCCCGCACTGCCGCCACCCTCGCCGTGGAAGGCCAGCTCCAGGTTGTCGGCATCGGGCAGTTGGTCGACGAGGAAGCGCGCCAGGGTATCGCTGGGCACCACGTCGAAGCCGACACCCGGCACGATCACGGACCCGGCGGCGGCTGCCTGCGCATCCATCGCGTAAATGCGTTCATAGATATCCGGCTCGCCGCAGATATCGAGGTAGTGAATACCCCGGCGGATGCAGGCCTGCACGAGAATCTCTGCCGTACCGGCGAAGGGGCCGGCGCAGTTGAGCACCAGCCGGCACCCGTCCAGTTGCGCCGCCACCTGCTCTACCGACTCGATGGGAAATACCCGGCCGGGCAAACCCAGGTCCTTCGCCAGCGACTCGACCTCCTGCGCGTTGCGGCCGGCCACCACCGGGGACATTCCGCGCGCAACCGCCTGTGCGGCGATCAGGCTGCCGCTATAACCGTTGGCGCCGTAGATCATCCAGGTGCCACCACTTGTTTCGTTCACTTCCACCCCCTTTACCCCGTAATGTCCGCGCTGGTGTCCGCTCGCTCGATCGCTGCGAGCAATGTCTCGATGTCCGGCAGTGTCTCGCCGCGCTTGGCCGCGATGCCCACCAGGAAGGTATGCAGGATGTGCAGCCACTGCGGCACATCGTATTCCACCAGTGTGCGCATGATCTGCCGCACCGCCGGAAGTTCGTCGGGATCGCGGCCGGTCAGCGTGGCGTCCACTTCCTCGCCCCAAGAGCGGCCCTGCTCCAGCGTAACCTGCACGCCGATGGCCCCGACTGCGCTGCCCAGTGTGATGGCGCCGATACTGCGGTGCAGCAGCGCGCCCTCCTCGTAACTGAAGCCGTAACTGGACATGGTCTGCAGGAATTCCTCCAGCAGGTCCATCTCCGCATCGGGATGCAGGTTGCCGTTGATCAATTCGGTGATCAGGCCCGGCTCCTTGCGGAACAGCTCGAACAGGTTGCCGGCGTACTGGAACACGAACTCCGCCCAGTGGTCGGCGCCCTCGCCCTGCAGGCGTCGCTCGCGCATCAGGTGGGCGGTGGCAATCTGCATCAGCTGGTCGCGGCTGCCGACATGCCGGTACAGGGTCACGACGTTGACACCCAGGGCCGCGGCCAGGGACTTCATGTTGAGCTCCCGCAGGCCCAGCTCGATGGCGGCATCGATGATCCGCGGCATGGTCAGGCTGCGCGGCCTGCCCGCGCTCCGGTCGGTCCGGCTCACGCTGCAGCCACCGCGAGGATGTGGTCGATGTCAGGCATGGAGTATTTCTTTTATGTATATCGCCCCACTCTAGCGAAGAAGCCCATGGGCAGTCCACAAGCGCTACAGATTCAACGACATGGGCGCTTCCGAAAATCCCCTTTGCATTTTGCAATACTGTGTTGCAATATGTGCCCGGTCCAGACAGCAATAACAAGTATTACAGCGGGAAGATCGAGCCATGAACACGCAAGCATTGCCGAAATCATCTGCCAACCCCGAATTACCCCCCCTGGTGCACGGGCTTCCGATCATCGGCAGCACCTTCCAGATGGCCAGCGACCCGGGCCGGTTTTTCAAGAAATGCTATGACGAGTACGGCCCGGCATTCCGCGTGCGGGTGTTCGGCAACGAGATCAACGTGATCGCCGGCGCCGACGCGGCAAACTTCGTCAACGGCCCCGAAGGCCGCGAGTGCCTGCGCTCCAAAGAGGTCTTCCACCCGCTGGCGGAGGAGTTCGGCGCCAGCAAGGTGATGACCGGCGTGGACGGCAAGGTGCACATGGAATTGCGCAACGTGATGCGTCGCGGTTTCTCGAAAGATTCCCTGAAGGGCATCTACCAGGAAATGGTGGACATCACCCGCGACTCGCTGCTGCGCGACTGGCGTGTCGGCAGGAAGGTGCCCGTGGTCGAGGCCATGCAGTACCTCGTGATAGACCAACTGGGCATGAGCCTCACCGGTTATGCTCCGCGTGAGTACGTCAAGGACATCCGCACTACGATCCTGTACATCCTCAACGTGCTGGTGACCCACCAGCGGCCGAAAATCATGCTGCAGATGCCCGAGTACAAGCGGGCCAAGGCGCGCATGTCTGAACTGGCGCACCAGATGGTCGCAGACTTCAAGGCAAAGCCCCGCCCGGGCCCGGGCGAGCGCAGGACGCTGATCGACGACATCATGGACGCCCACGAGAAAAACCCGGAGCTCATTCCCGAGGGGGATCTGCCCATGCTGATGTCCGGGCCCTACGTGGCCGGGCTGGACACGGTGGCCAACACCACCTCGGCCATCGTCTACACCATCCTCAAGCACCCCGCGGTCCTGAAGCGTGTACAGGCGGAGGTCGACGAGGTCATGTCAAAGCCCATCGACGAAGCCACTTTCATGGACAGCATGCCCGCCCTGCGCGGCGCGATCATGGAGACCATGCGGCTCTACCCGATCGCGGTCGCCCAGCTGCGGGTCGCCAACAAGGATTTCGAGTTTGCGGGCTATCTCTACCGGGAAGGCCAGTTCATCTACATCGCCACCGCGGTACCGCACCTGGAAGAGCGCTTCTATCCGGATTCGGACAGCTTCGATATCGACCGCTACAACGAGGACCGCAAGGAGCAGCTGCAGTCCGGCGCCTACTCACCCTGGGGCCGCGGACCGCACACCTGTGCGGGCAGGACACAGGCCGAAGTCATCCTGATGATGACCATGGCCGAGCTGTTCTACCTGTTCGACCTGGAGATGGTGCCCAGGGATTACAACCTGAAGATCAAGACGGCGCCGACACCGGGGCCGGAAATGAAATTCAAGGTGCTGGTGAAGGGCCGGCGGGATATTCCGTAGGAGCCTGCTACGCAGGCGATCTCGCCCGTAGGAGCGCGTTACACGCGCGATCGCCTGCGTAGCAGGCTCCTACAAGAGCGCGCCTCAGCTGTAGTAGAGGCTGATGCTGTCCACGCTGCAGGCGGGGCGCTCCTGGCCCTCGATTTCGACGACGATGCGCACCACCGAGCGAATCCCGCCCTTGGCCTCGTCGACGCTGACGATTTCGCCGCGCCCGCGCACGCGTGAATTGACTTTCACCACGTTGGGAAAGCGAATTTTTTCCGCGCCGTAGTTGATGCCCATGCTGAAATTTTCGATGTGCAGCATCTGCGGCAAAAACAGGCTGGTCAACGAGAGCGTGAGATAGCCGTGGGCGATGGTGCAACCGTACTCGGACTGCTTTGCGCGCTCCTCGTCCACGTGAATCCACTGGTGATCGCCGGTGGCATCGGCAAACTGGTTGATGCGCGCCTGGTCGATGAGTGTGTACTCCGTGGGTCCCAGCTGGGTGCCCTCCTTCCCCAGCAGGTCTTGCGGAGAGTTGAAAACTGTTATGCTCATTGTCACCTCGACAGGGCTGTAATTATCGGAGCCGGGGCGCGGCCCGCTGCAGGGATTCTACTCACGGGGGCGCGGCAAAAACAGGCGCCGGAGGGCGCAATCGCGCGGGTATAGTCCGAATGCGGTAATAACTGGATAGATTATATTGATAATGTTCTTCGCCAGTGGAAAGCGGCTGGCGATGTCCAGAGTAGCAACAGCATGACCGATTACAATAACAGGACCGTGATCGTTACCGGTGGCGGCGGCCACATCGGGCGAGCCATATCCCGGGCCTACCTTGCGGCGGGCGCCCACGTCGTGATCTGCGGCAGAAAGCAGCCGGGAGAGCCGGTCACAGCCGGGCAGCGGGAAGCGCTGTTCGTCGCAGCTGACATTCGCGACCCGCTGCAGTCGCAGCGGGTGATAGACACCGCGGCGGAAAAATTCGGGCGAATCGACGTCCTCGTCAACAACGCCGGCGGCAGCCCGCCGGCCAATGCCGCCGATGCCAGCGCGGACTTCACCCAGAAGATCATCCAGTTGAACCTGGTCGCCCCGCTCAACCTCTCACAGCAGGCTTACGCAGTCATGCGCGAGCAGGACGGGGTGGGCAACATCATCAATATCGCCAGCATCAGCGGCGTGCGCCCCTCTCCCGGCACCACGGCCTACGGCGCCGCCAAGGCCGGCCTGTTGAACGCCACGCGCTCGCTGGCTCAGGAGTGGGGCCCGAAAGTCCGGGTCAACGCCATCGTCGTCGGCCTGGTACGCCACGATGCGGGCATCGCGCATTACGGCGGCGAGGCGGGCTTCAAGCGCATAGCAGACATGCTGCCGCTGAAGCGTATGGCGGACCCGCAGGATATCGCTGACGCCTGCCTGTTCCTCTCCTCCGCACAGGCCGGCTATGTCTCCGGCGCCAGCCTCGAACTGGACGGCGGCGGCGAAGTGCCGGTGTTTCTCCACCTGGCGAAGGAACGGGAATAGCCCGCCGCCATGCAGACGAGACTGACCGACTTGCTGGGCTGCCAGCATCCCGTGATCCAGACGGCCATGGGCTGGGTCGCAGACCCTGCCCTGGTCGCCGCCAGTGGCGACGCGGGTGCCTTCGGTTTCCTCGCGGGAGCCGTAATGAGCCCTGCGGAGGTCGAAGCAGGTATCGAGGATATCAAGCGGCGCACTGGTAAACCCTTCGGCGTGAACTTCCACATGTACGCGCCGGGCGCGGACGAGATTATCGATATCTGCATAAAGCACGGCGTGAGAGCCGTCAGCTACTCGCGCTCCCCCGCCGCATCGATGATCGCGCGGCTGAAGGGCGCCGGCATTGTCTGCATCCCGACGGTAGGCGCGCTCAAACACGCGGTTAAAGCCGTGGAAATGGGCGCGGACGCAGTCGTGGTACAGGGCTCCGAGGGTGGCGGCCACACCGGCAGCGTGGCCAGCAGTATCCTGCTGCCGCAGGTGGTGGATGCGCTGGACGTGCCCGTGGTGGCCGCCGGCGGTTTCAAGGACGGCCGCGGCCTGGTCTCGGCGCTGGCCTATGGCGCGGAAGGCATCGCCATGGGCACGCGCTTCCTGATGACGCAGGAGTCACCGGTGCCGTCGGCCACCAAGTCCCGCTACCTGCAGGCGAAGACGGAGGAAATCATCGTCAGCACCCGGCTGGATGGCATGCCCCAGCGCATGATTTACAACGAGTGCCTGCAATCGCTGGAGAAAACCTCTTCCCTGGGCATGTTGCTGCTGGCGATACGCAACGGGCTGGCGTTTACCAGACTCACCGGCAGTTCGCTCTACGCGATGCTGGCAAGCGCCTGGGGCATGAAGAAACACAACGACATGAGTTTTGCGCAAACCCTGATGGCCGCCAACGCGCCGATGCTGATCCAGGAGGCGATGGTCCGGGGGCACCCGAGCGCGGGCATACTGCCCAGCGGGCAGATCGCGGGCAACATCGCCGATTTGCCCACCGTCGCCGAACTGGTAGCGCGGATCATGGACGAGGCAGGGCAATCGCTGCAGCGGCTGGGCGATGTTCGATAGCCGGAATTTCTAACGCGGGAGATCGGTAGCATGGCTTTCGAGTCAACAGTCGAAAACGGAATTGCCGAGGTGGTGTTCAACAAGCCGCCGGTCAATGCATTCAACTCGCAGGAATGGGCGGCCATTGCCGCCCACCTCGAGGCGCTGGGCACACAGCCGGAAGTGCGTGTCATCGTCATCCGCGCCCAGGGCAAGGGCTTCTGCGCCGGTGTCGACATCAAGGAACTGGCGGCGGACAGCACGAAAATCGTCGCGGTCAACAAGGGCAACTACGACAGCTTCGCGGCGATTCATCGCAACCCCAAGCCGGTCATCGTCGCGGTTCACGGTTTCGTGCTGGGCGGCGGTATCGGCATTTCAGGGGCCGCGGACATTATCGTGGCCTCCAGTTGCGCGCGTTTCGGTGTGCCGGAGGTAGACCGCGGCGCCATGGGCGGCGGCGCCCACCTGCAGCGCATGTTCCCGGTGCAGAAGGTCCGTTACATGTACTTCACCGGGGAATTCATCGATGCCGCGGAGGCTTACCGCCTGGGCGCGGTAGAGCGTGTTGTCGAGCGCAGTGAACTGCGCGAGTGTGCGCTTTCCATCGCCGCGAAAATCGCGGAAAAAAGCTCGCCCATGATCCAGCTTGCCAAGGAAGCGCTGAACGGCATCGAGGACGGCAACCTGGAAGACAAGTACCGCTGGGAACAGGGCTTTACTCTGCAGGCGTACACCGACGCTGACTCACAGGAGGCGCGCGACGCCTTCGTCGAAAAGCGGGATACGAACTTCAAGGGACAATAAAATTCATCGGGGTCGCCACCTTCAGGGCGGCATACAAACAGGCCAGTCACTGATAACAATAGAGAGGCGAGGAAACCGTTTTGGCAACATCCAAAGACTACAAACTGGGTCCGGCCACTTTCCCCCGCGGCTGGTTTATCGTCGCGGAAGCGAGCGAGCTGGATGACGGACCGATACCGGTCCACTACTTCGGCGAAGACTTCGTGCTCTACCGCGGCGAGAGCGGCCGTATCGTCATGCTCGATGCCTACTGCGCGCACATGGGCTCCCACCTGGCCAGCGACAGCGCCGTCATCGTGCGCGAGAAGCGGCAACTGGAGGGCGATTCCATACGCTGCCCCTACCACGGCTGGCGTTACGGCCCCGAGGGCGCGCTGGAGGACATCCCCGGCATGGACGAGTGCCCGGAGATCACGCCGCTGCGCTCGCACCCGGTGCGCGAGGTGATGGGTTGCGCCATGGCCTGGTACGACCCGGACGGCAACCCGCCCGCCTTCGAGCCGCCTTTCCTGAAGGAGTGGGACGACCCCGCCTGGGTGCACTGGCAACTGGACCACGTGGGCGTGCTCAACGTCCACGGGCAGGAAATCCTCGACAACATGGCGGACGCCTCCCACCTCGGCCCGACCCACGGGGCGCCCTGCGAGGAGTTCGAGAACGAGTTCCGCGACCATATCTACATCCAGCGCCAGGGCGGCTTCCACGAGGACTACCAGGCGCAGCTCGATACCGTCACCTGGTACACCGGCCCCGGAATCCTGCTTTCCAAGCAGCGCTTCGGCCCGATGTTGACCTTCGAGCTCATCGCCAACACCCCGGTCGACGACGGCGTCACCCAGGTCTGGCACGCCTGCCTCACCCGTGCGGAGGGCGACGAGGTACTGCCGGCGGATATCGAGCGGGCGCGCGCGGTGCAAGCCACCGCGCTAAAGGTATTCGGCGCGGATTTCGACATCTGGAAGCACAAGCGGCCGGCGTTGCGGCCGATGCAAATGCCCGTCGACGGCCCCTTTTTCAAGGGCCGCAAGTGGCTCAGCCAGTTCTACGCGGAGCCGGCGAAGGTGGTGGAAATCCAGCAATCGGTCAACGGCCGGCACCACGTGCAGATGCTGCCCGAGCCAGGCGACGGTATCCGCTCGCTGGAAGCTGGCCTGTTCGGCTGAAGCGGAGGACGTCGACGTGAGCCTGACTATCGACCTCGGCGGCAAGGTCGCCATCGTGACCGGCGCCGGCATGGGCATCGGCGAAGGTGTCGCGCTGGCGCTGGCGCGCGCCGGCGCGCACGTGGTTTGCAATGCCCGCACCGGCATGGATATCGAGCGCACCGCCGGGCGGGTGCGCTCGCACGGCGTGAAGGCCCTCGCCGTGGCCGGGGATGTCACGGTCGCCGAAGACCTCGACCGGCTGGTCGCCGCGACCATCGACGAATTCGGGCGCATCGATATCCTCATCAACAATGCCGGCGGCACCATCTTCAACGGCTTCCTGGATATCAGCGACGACGAGTTCTCGCATATCTTCGACTGGAACACCAAGTCCGCCTTCATGCTGTCAAGGCGCGTGGCGCCGCACATGATCAAGCAAGGCGAAGGCGTCATCATCAGTATCTCGTCGGCGGTCGGGCACCTGACTGGCAGGGGTATGCTGTCCTACGGCGTGGCCAAGGCCGCGCTGGATTACCTCACCCGCAGCATGGCCGACGAACTGGCGCCGCATGTGCGGGTCAACGCTATCGCACTGGGCTCCATCATGACACCGGCGCTGGAGCGCACCCTGATCGACTCGGACGAGAGCTTCGGGCGGTTGCTCAAGGAAAAGACGCCGCTGCGCAGCATCGGCGAGGCAGACAAGGTGGGCGAGACAGTCGCTTTCCTGTGTTCTCCCGCGGCGGATTATATCCACGCGGAAATCGTCCGCTACGACGGCGGGCTGCAGGATACCAACCTGCCCTTCCGCCTGCCGGACTACGATCCCCAAAAAGTCCTGTAGGAGCCTGCTACGCAGGCGATCGCCCGTGTAACGGGCTCCTACAAAAGGCAATCGCCCGTGTAACGGGCTCCTACAAAAGGCGATCGCCTGCGTAGCAGGCTCCTACGGGGTTAGCAGGTTATTGAGCTTCCTCACCAGCGACGCGACCTCGCGCTTCTCCAGGCGGGCCCCGTCGGCGCTGATGCCGCGAAATACCAGTTCGGTCAACTCCTCCGATACCGCTTCCACGTCGACCGGCTTGCGCTCGGTCATCACGTCCCACAGCACGTGCTCGATATTGCCGTAGACCGTATTGCGAACCAGCGCGGGCGAAACGCCGGGCTTGATCTCACCGAGCTCGACACCCTCTTTCACCACCTGTATCAGCTGCCCGGTGTAGCGCCGGTTGAGACGATGAATCTCCCCGGCGATGCCCGGCTCCAGCCCGCGCGATTCCCGCAGGATCACGGCGCACAGCCCTGCACTGCCGGTGACGGTCTTCAGGTGGAAGTGGATGATGAAGTACAGCCGGTTGCGCACGCCCCGCACGGCGGCGATACCCGCCTCGAGTTCCGCGGTGATCTCCTCGTAGAAGCTCTCGATCACCTTCAGCATCAGCGCGCGCTTGCTGGGGAAGTAGTGGAAGATGGTGCCCTCGACGAGGCCGAGCTCCGCGGCGATATCCGCGACCGTGGTGCTCTCGTAGCCGCGGCGCTCGAATACCTCCCGCGACTTCGCGAGTATCTCAGCCTGCCGCGCGGCCTTGGACAAACGCACCGACCTCTTGCGCTTGCCGGCGGCCGGCGCCTCCGCCCGCCTGTTCACAGGCGCTCCCGCGAACAAGGGCTCATCCCGCCGCCCCTTCGCCGGCCAAACGCGCCCTGCCCATGTCGATGAAGAACTGCATGGCCTCCGGATTGGCGCACGCCTCCAGCTTCACCGCCGTTTCCGCCGGCTTGCCGAGCAACAGCTTTTTCACGGGAATTTCCTGCTTCTTGCCACTCAGGGTGTAGGGTATCGCATCCACCACGTAGATCTCATCGGGGACGTGCCGCGGCGAGCAGTTTTCCGAGAGCACGGCGCGCACCGCCTCGCGCAGGTCATCGTCGAGCTCGCAGCCCGGCGCCAGCTTTACGAACAATGGCATGAAGAACTTCGCCCCCGGCAGTTCCAGGTTGACGATCAGGCTGTCCACGATACCGCCTATCGACTCCACGTTGCGGTAGATTTCCGCAGTCCCGATGCGCACGCCGTAGCGATTCAGGGTCGCGTCGCTGCGCCCGGAAATCACGCAGCCCATATGGTCGTTGAACAACGCCTGGTCCCCCTGGCACCAGACCCCGGGAAAGCGCTCGAAATAACTGCCCTGGTAGCGCTCGTTGCCCGGGTCGTTCCAGAAATACACCGGCATGGAGGGCATGGGCTGGCGCACCACCAGCTCGCCGTCCTCGTTGACCACCTCCCTGCCCTCCTCGTCGAAAACACAGGCATCCACACCCAGGCAGGGCGCCTGGATCTCACCGGCATAGACGGGCATGGTGCATACCCCGCCGACAAACGCGGCGGCCACGTCGGTGCCGCCGCTCATGGACATGGCGTGGATATCCTCGCCAACGTGCTCGTAGAGCCAGGCGAAGTTCTCCGGCGACACCGGCGAACCGGTCAGCGCCATCGTGCGGATTTTACCGGTATTGAAATGCGCCCGGGGCGAGTACTGGTTCTTGAGCAGGTTGTTGAGGTAGGTCGGGCTGGCGCCGAAATAGGTGACGCCGATGCGCTCGTTGATCTCCCACAGGCAGTCCAGGTCCGGCCAGGTTGGCGAGCCGTCGTAGACGACGATGGCGGTGCCGGTCGCCAGCCCGCCCACCAGCAGGTTGAACATGGTCCAGCCCGTGGTGGTGAAGAAGAACTTGATATCGTCGGGCCTGAGGTCGTCGTGCAGCCAGCCGTACTTGGTGAACTCCAGCGCGATACCGCCCTGGCTGTGGACGATACCCTTGGGCAACCCGGTGGTGCCGGAGGTGTACAGCACCCACACCGGGTGGGCGAAGTCCACCTGCTCGAACTCGAAGCCGGCATAGGTCGCGGGGTTGTCCAGCGCCTGGTCCCAGGTATCGATACCGGTACTCGCCGGCAGGACCGGCGGGGCATCGTGCATCCAGGGCAGGTAGACCAGCTTGCCGAGTCCCTCCAGGCTGGACGCGATCAGTTCGAGGTCCGCCTTGCGATCGAATTCCCTGCCGTTGTATCGGTAGCCGGTGATGGCGATCAGCACCCTGGGCTTCACCTGCGAGAACCGCTCCAGCACGCTCTTTGCGCCGAAATCCGGAGAGCAACTGGACCACACGGCGCCGATGCTGATGCTGGCGAGCATGGCGACCACCGCCTCGATGGAGATCGGCAGGTAGGCCGCGACGTGATCGCCGGGCCCGACGCCCTGGCTGCGCAGGTAGGTGGCGAACCTGGCCACCTGCTCGCGCAGGCCGTGCCAGTCCACCGTGCGCGACGGAAAGCACTCGCTCTCGGCGTATACCACCACACGGCCCGGGTCTCCGAGGTCGCCCGCCTTGAGCAGGTGCTGCGCGAGGTTCAGCCTGGCCCCCTCGAACCAGCGGGCGCCGGGCATGACCGGATTCGTAAGCGGCGCGTCGTAGGCAGCTGAAAATTCGACGTCGTAATGGCGCTGGATAGCCTCCCAGAAGCGTCCGACATCCTCCACCGACCAGCGCCACAGTTCTTCATAATTGCTGAACGCGCAGCCATAGGTGGCATTGACCCACTCGATAAAGGAAGTCATTCCGGCTGCCGCAATACGTTCAGCGGTAGGCTGCCACAGCAACTTGCCGGCCAGTTGTTCTGTCATATCGCGTCCCTCGCCTTTCAGCCCATGCGCCCCGTCAATGCACACTGCCCATCAGTGCCAGAGCGTCTCTGGGGCCTGCGACCGTCAAAACCCTGCCAGTTGCAACAACCGCCGGGCGCGCTTCAGGTGCGGAATATCCAGCATCTTGCCGTCCAACCCCACAGTACCCGCCCCCTCCGGCGCGTCCTCGAAGGCGCGGATCACCCGCTGCGCGTGGTCCACGTCCTCGGCCGAGGGCGTGAACATCTCGTTGATGACAGCGACCTGCGCGGGGTGGATGGCGATCTTTCCGGTAAAGCCCTCGGTGCGGGCCCGCAGGCACTCGCGCCGGAGCTTGTCCTCATCCCGGTAGTCGGCGCAGATGCCGTCGACAGGTTGCATGTTGCCGGCATTGCACACCACCAGGCAGGCCGCCCGGTTCATCTGGTGCACGAGGAAGTAGTTGCCCTCCTCGTCCTGGTTGGTGCTGGCGCCGAGGTCGGCTGACATGTCCTCCGCGCCCCAGCACAGGCCTGCCAGGCGCTCGGAGGCGTTGGCAAACTGGCCCTGGTTGAGGGTGCCGACACAGGATTCCGCGACGCTCATGACCTTGGTTGTGCCAGGGGAAATATCGTTCTGCACTTCCAGCACCGCCAGATAGTGGTCCAGCGCCTTGAAGTCGGCGGCGTCCGAGGGCTTGGGCAGGAATATCCCGTGCGGCGCACCGCCCATGACGGCGACCAGGTCCTTCAGCATGTGGTCCGTGGTGCCCGGATTCACCCGCACCCACAACTGCGGGCGACTCTTGCCACGCCAGGCCTGCAGGTAATCGCGGACCATCTCCCGCGCTTTCGGCTTGTTGGCCTCCATCACCGAGTCCTCGAGGCAGAGAATGACCGCGTCCGCCCCCAGGTCCTGGGCCTTGCCCTGTTTCTTTTCACTGTCCCCGGGCACGAACATGTAGGATTTGGCTAGCATGATTGAACCTTTGCTGTTTGGCGGTCAGGCGGGTTTCTTCTGCATCAGGGCCTTGCGGATCATGGTGCACACCACATCGCCATGCTGGTTGAACACCAGGTGCTCGAAGGTGACGATGCCCGCGTTGGGCCGGGACTTGCTCTCGCGCTTGTCCTTGATCACCGTCTTTACCTTCAGCGTATCGTTGATGAACACCGGCTTGGGGAAGGTCATCTCGCCAAAGCCGAGATTGGCGACCAGGGTTCCCAGGGTGGTGTCCTCCACTGAGACGCCCGCCGCGTAGGATGCAGTGTACATGCTGTTGAACAGGCGCTGCCCGAACTCGGTGTCTTTTGCGTATTCCGCATCCAGGTGCAGCGGCTGCGGGTTGTGGGTCAGGCAACAGAACAGCACGTTGTCGGCCTCGGTAACCGTCCGGCTCATGCGGTGTGCGATTTCCTTTCCGACCTCGGCCTCCTCGAAATACAGTCCAGGCATGGGAACTCCTCGGCAGGTCCGCTCGAGCGCGCCGGCCCGAGGGCATGGTTATATTAAGTACAGCTCAACTAATAATATAGGCGTAATGCGCCAGCAGACAACTGATCTTTCAGCAGATTAATGCTCATATTTACTCCATTTGGCCTAGCATCAATCCGCACAACCCACCGCATACAATATTGAATATCGACATTTTAATGAGCTAGACTCATTTCAATGAATAACACCCGGACCGACCTCACATGGCAGCGTTCGAGAAAGACCCCGTTGAGCCAACCCTGTTCAGGAAAGTCCTGATCGCCAACCGTGGCGAGATCGCGCTGCGGGTCCTGCGAGCCCTTGAGAAGTTGGGTATCGCCTCCGTCGCCATCTACCACGACAGCGACCGCAACTCCCCGGTGGTGCGGCAGGCCGGCGAGGCTGTGGAGATCGCCGGGGACTCTCCCTCCGCCGCGCACCTGGATATCGGGCAGATTCTCACCATCTGCCAGCGACTGGATGTGGATGCAGTCCACCCGGGCTACGGTTTTCTCTCGGAGAATGCGGCCTTCGCCCGGCGCCTGCAGGAAGCCGGCGTGACCTTTATCGGCCCCGGCCTTGACGCCATCGAACTGATGGGTGACAAGATCCGCTCCCGGGATTTCGTGGCCGGGCACGGCTTTCCGGTGCCGCCCTCGATAAGCCTGGAGGCTGGCGAAGGACAGGACATACGGCCGCTGGTTGAAGCGGACCCGCGCATGAGCTTCCCCCTGGTGGTCAAGGCCTCCGCGGGCGGCGGCGGCAAGGGAATGAACATCGTGCACTCCTTCGACGAGTTGGAGAGCGCGATCCGGGTGGCGGCGTCCGAGGCGAAGAAATACTTTGGCGATGCGCGCGTCTACCTGGAACGCTACTTCGCCAGCGCGCGGCACATCGAGGTGCAGGTGCTGGGCGATGGAGCAGACGTGGTTCACCTCGGCGAGCGCGAGTGCTCCATCCAGCGCCGCTTCCAGAAAGTGATCGAGGAGGCGCCCTCCCCTGCGCTGGATGAAGCCGCGCGCCGCGATATCTGCGAGGCCGCCGTGGGCATCGCCCGCGCCGCCGGTTATTCCAGCGCCGGCACCGTAGAATTTCTATACACGCCCGGGGGCGAGTTCTTCTTCCTCGAGATGAATACCCGTATCCAGGTGGAGCACCCGGTGACAGAGATGGTCTACGGCGTCGATCTCGTCGCCGAACAGGTTCGCATCGCCGCCGGGGAGTCCCTGGGCATCGCGCAGGCCGAGGTCAGCGCGAGTGGTCACGCCATCGAGTGCCGCATCTGCGCCGAGGACGCCTTCAACGACTTCCTGCCCGAGACGGGCCGGGTACTGTTCCTCAAGGAACCGGCTGGCGAGGGCGTCCGCTTCGACAGCGGACTCTACCAGGGCCAGCAGGTGACGACGGCCTTCGACCCCATGCTGGCCAAGCTGGTGGTGCACGCCCCCACCCGTGAAGCCGCCATCAGCCGCATGCTCACCGCGCTGGAGGACTTCGTCCTGCTGGGGGTCAGGGTCAACACGGAATACCTCGCCGGCGTGCTGCGCCACGCCTGCTTCGCCGATGGCGAGTTCGACACGGCCTTCCTCAGGAACTTCAGCGCCGAGCTGTGCGAGGCATCACCCGCCAGGGAGCAGCTGCAGGCCGCGCTCGCCGCCGCCTATTTTTCCGACCGCACCACAAAGCTGCTGCAACGGGCCACGCCCGAGCCCTACGGGGCCATCGGCAGCTGGCGCAACTGAACACAGGCCGGGGAGAAACAAGCCGTGCAGCCCAGGTACGTATGTGACGACAAAGCCCACGAGGTCACCCCGCTGCACCTCGGCGAGGCGACGACACTGGATATCGACGGTCATCTCGTGGACGTGAGCCTGCGATGGCGCGACGAACACGAGGGCGAACTGGTGATCAACGGCAGCGAGCGCCGCTTCTACACTGCGCAGGACGGCAATACGCTCTACCTGCACCTGGCCGGCAGGACCTGGATATTCCAGTGTGAGGACGAGTTCGCAGGCGCGGGCGACCAGGGCAGCTCAGCGGGCAGGATTCACGCGCCCATGCCCGGCGTGGTCGTCGAACTCAACGTGGCGCCCGGCGATTGCGTCGAGCCCGGGCAGGGCCTGATGCTGATCGAGAGCATGAAGCTGCAGACGGAAATCAGGGCGAGTATCGCGGGCACCGTGAGCGCAATCGGAGCGGAGGTCGGCGAGAGTTTCGACAAGGGGGCGGTGCTGGTCGATATCGAACCACCGGCCTCCACGGCACCAGGGGCGTAAACCGTGCGCAGGATACAGTCCAGGATCAACACCAGCTCCAGCGAGTTCCAGCAGTACCGGCGCCACAACCGGGAACTGGTCGAAGACTTCCACCGCCGCCAGCACGCCGCGCGCTACACCCGGCCCGAACGCGACATCCAGCGCCTGCGCCAGCAGGACAAGCTGCTGCCGCGGGAGCGGCTGGACCTGCTGCTGGACCCGGGCACGCCATTCCTGGAATTCTCCTCGCTGGGGGCCGGCAACGCCTACGACGGCGCGGCTCCTGGGGCGAACTGCATCACCGGCATCGGCATCGTCGGCGGACGCGAGGTGCTGATCAACGCCTCGGACAGCTCCAACAAGGGTGGCGCCTGGTATCCGCTGTCGGTAAAGAAAATCGTGCGGGCGCTGGATATCGCCATCGAGAACCACCTGCCCGTAATCCACCTGTGCGACAGCGCCGGCGGCTTCTTGCCCCTGCAGTCGGACCTGTTCGGCGACCGCTATATGGCCGGGCGCATCTTCCGCAACCAGGTACAGCTGTCGAAGATGGGCTGCAAGCAGCTCTCGCTGGTGTTCGGCCACTGCACCGCCGGCGGGGCCTACACCCCTGCCCTGTCGGACTACTCGGTGATCGTCGAGGGTACTGGCGCGGTATTCCTCGGCGGCCCGCCACTGGTGAAAGCCGCTACCGGCGAGGACGTCACCGTCGACGAACTGGGTGGTGCGCGCATGCACACCACTATCTCCGGCACCTGCGACTACTATGCGAACAACGAGAAAGAGGCAATCGCCATCGGGCGGGAAATCGTCATGCAGTGGGAGCAAAAAGCAAAATACCCGCTGCAGCGCGAGGCACCCGAGGATCCGTATTACGATCCCTCGGAGCTTTACGGCATCATCCCCGACGACATCAAGAAGCAGTTCGACATGCGCGAGGTGATCGCGCGTATCGTGGACGGCAGCCGCTTCGCCGAATACCAGCCGGACTACGGCGAGACCCTGGTCTGCGGCTTCGCCAACATCTGGGGCTACAAGGTCGGGATACTCGCCAACAACGGCGTACTGTTCAACGACAGCTCCCTGAAGGGCGCGCACTTCATGGCCCTGTGCAACCAGAACAACAACCCGCTGGTGTTCCTGCAGAACATCACCGGGTACATGATCGGCAAGGAGTACGAGCAACGCGGCATTACCAAGGACGGCGCCAAGATGCTGATGGTCCAGGGCGGCGTCGAGGTGCCCAAGTTCACCGTGATGACCAACGGCTCCTTCGGCGCCGGCAACTACGGCATGTGCGGCCGCGCCTGGGACGCGCGCACCCTGTTCAGCTGGCCCAACAGCCAGATCGCGGTCATGGGTTCAGACCAGGCGGCTAACACGCTTGCCACGATCAAGATCAACCAGCTGAAAAAGCAGGGCCTCGATCCCTCCGTGGGCGAGCTGGAGAAGATCCGCGCCGAGGTGCTCGCGAACTACGAGAACTCCACCTCCGCCTACGCCACCAGCTCGGATATCTGGGACGACGGCATCCTCGACCCGGTCGATACCCGCAACGCACTGGGAATCTCGATCTCCGCCTCGCTCAACGCCCCCTTCGGTGGCACCAGTTACGGGGTCATGCGATATTGATAAAACACCATCACAATAAATCCGGAAGATTCAAATGCACCAGTTCGAACTGACCCCGGAGCAGCGCGAGCTGCTGGACCACACCGACCGCATCGCCCGCGAGCAGCTGCTGCCGCTCGCGCCGAAGATGGACAACGAGGAGTGGTGGCCGGAAGACCTCATGCCCAGGCTCGGTGAACTGGGCCTGCTGGGCATCACGGTGGCCGAGGAGTACGGCGGCGTAGGCATGAGCCTGTTCGAAGCCGGCCTGATCCTGCAGGCCTTCTCCCGCTACAACCACGCCTTCGCGCTATCGTGGGTGGCCCACGACAACCTCTGCGCCAATAACATCTACAAGAACGGCAGCGAGGACATCCGCAGCAAATACCTGCCGAAACTGTGTAGTGGCGAGTGGACAGGCTGCCTGGGCCTGACCGAACCCGGCGCGGGTTCCGACGCTCTTGGCTCCATGCGCACCCGCGCGGTGCGCGATGGCGACGACTATGTGATCAACGGCTCCAAGCTCTACATCACCAACGGGCCGGTGGCGGACGTCTGCCTGCTCTATGCCAAGACCGAACAGGGCAAGGGTTCCAAGGGCATTACCGCCTTCGTGGTAGAGACTGGCACGCCCGGCTTCAAGGTGGCGCAAAAGCTGGTGAAAATGGGCTTTCGCGGCAGCCAGACGGCGGAGCTGGTGTTCGAGGACATGCGCGTGCCCGCGGCGAACATCGTCGGCACCGAACACCAGGGCCACCAGGTGGTGATGAGCGGGCTGGATTTCGAGCGCGCGATGATCGCTCCAATCAACCTGGGCATCGCCGAGCGCGCGCTGGAAATCTCCATCGAGTTCGCCCGCACCCGCGAGCAGTTCGGCCAGCCCATCGGCAGCTTCCAGATGATCCAGTCGCGCCTCGCGGACATGTACGTGTGGAAGGAAACCATGCAGCAGTACTGCTGGGCGGTACTGGCGGAGACCGCAGGAGTGGACGAGAAACAGGCCGGGCACGGCGCCATCCACGCGAAGACCGCCGCCTCCGTGATGTACTGCGCCAATATGTGCAACCAGGTGCTGGACAACGCCGTGCAGATTTTCGGCGGTAACGGCTACATCTGGGAATCCGAGGTGAACCGCCTGTTCCGTTCCACCAAGCTGCTGGAAATCGGCGCGGGCACCACGGAAGTGCGCAAGATGATCATCGCGGGCGAACTGCTGAAGTAACGGAGTACCGGCGCATGGGCAAACACTTTGGTATGACGGATGATGAGCTGGCCGCGGCGGGTACGATCTATGCGCCGGACCTGTTCGCCGGCAAGCGCGTGCTGGTCTCCGGCGCCGGCAGCGGCATCGGCAAGGCCTCCGCCTGGCTGCTGGGCCGGTTGGGCGCGGAGGTGGTGATCGTCGGCCGTACCCTGGAGAAGCTGGAAAGCGCCGCGCAACCGATGCGCGCCTCCGGGCTGAAGATCGCTACCCGGTCGGTGAATATTCGCGACGCGGATGCGGTGGATGAGACATTCGACGCGGTGTGGGCGGAGCACGGCCCCATCGACCTGCTGGTGAACAGCGCGGGCGGCCAGTTCCCCCAGCAGGCCATCGACTTCAGCCCCAACGGCTGGAAGGCGGTGATCGACACAAATTTGAACGGTACCTGGTTCATGATGCAGGCGGCAGCGAAGCGCTGGGCGGAAGCTGGCATGCCCGGCAACATCGTCAACCTCGTCACCGTGATCGACAAGGGCATGCCCGGCGTCGCCCACACCTGCGCCGCCCGGGCCGGGGTGATCTACGCCTCCAAATCCGTGGCCGTGGAGTGGGCGCCGCTGAATATCCGTATCAACTGCATCGCGCCGGGGATCATCGATACCGAGGGGATGAACGTCTACCCCGCCGAGGCGGTGGCGCGGTTCACCGAGTCCAACCCGATGCGGCGCTTCGCCTCGGCCTGGGAGATCGCGCAGATGGTGGCGTTCCTGGGGTCGGAAGCCTCCGGGTTCATGACCGGGGAGGTGGTGACTATCGACGGGGGTGGGACGCTCTGGGGGGAGCTGTGGACGGCCGGGAAGCCGGAGTATTTTCGGACGGCACCGTAAGAACACGTCAGCGGAGCACGTGCGGAGTCGCCAACATCGGCGGCGATTGTTCTAGGGCAATGGCGGCGATCCATGCTACGGTCACTGAGTATTCGAGATCGGTCGAACAATGACCAGTCGAGAGTGGACTGAGTCTCAGCGTGAACAGGGAAAGTTCGTGACCTTTGTTGGAGTCTCCAACGCGCGTTTTCCAAATTCTCATCTGTGGCACTGGTACTTGGTGTTGTGTAGAAACTCAAGCAGCGGTTCAAACGCTGCGTACTGAAACGGAGTTCAACCATGTACCAGAAGTTGCTTCACATCACAGTCGTGAGTGCTTTGTCCTTTTCTGCGGGAGCTGTTCAGGCCGCAACGATATACGCAGGGACTTTCGCGGGGAGCGATCCCGATGTTTATGTGGACGGGTCCCCTGATTTCAACGCGAGCACAGCGCTTCCAGGAATATCGGGCGAATGGAGCTTTGTATTCGACGAATCACTGGTTACTAGCGGGTTTCAGGTCTTTTCTGGCATTCCGGTGGACTACCTCATACTCAACCCCGACCCGCTCGGCGGGGTGGTTTACGATGCATCAAATACCGTGGCAGAGCTGATCTTCGACAACGGTGCGTTATGGGTCCTGAGGATAGGTGGTGAACCCGACGGGGCCGAAGTGATGAGCGCGAGCAATGATGACTTTTGGGCTTACTACGACGCTGGCAGCATGGCTACAAACGCTGTAGGTTGGAGCCTTGCTTCGGAGTCGAGCATTTTTGCGGTAACCACGTCAGCTGGAGGTGCGTTCAGCGTCACCCCGGTCCCGCTCCCTGCTGGTATCTGGCTATTCGGCTCAGCTGTCCTGGGGCTCGGCGCAGTGAAGCGGCGTAGAGCCTGATATCCGGGCACCCGCCACTTTAAACGCGGGGGACGGACCACGGTTTTATAGCTTTTGGCGTGAAACCTGTGATCTGTCCCTGGTTCCGCTTTCGGCATTCCCCCTTTATCGCTTTGAATCCTCGAACACGTGACGCTGGAATCTTCGATCCAGGGTGTTTTGCATACACACCTCAATCCGGCTGACCCATCGGTCGCGATGTCCACCCCGGCTTGCGCGCACTTTTCATCGGCGGCGAAATGCGCGATTCCGCCTCCCCGCCCCGCAGTTTTCACACCCGGTGTAATGAAAGCGTGTCATCTCCGTGATAAGGCCGTGATAACTCGTTGTTAGCGTTGTCCCGTGTCCTATTCAACCACGCGCTCGAAACTGAGCGCTAACGGAGATGACCTCATGAAACGCTTCCTGTCCAGAAACGCAGTTTTAGCCGCCGTACTCACCACTGGCTGTATCGCCCTCACACCCGCCGCCATCGCCGACAAAGGCCACGGCGCGCGCATGTACAAGGTCACAATCACCAATGCACTGCTCGGCCAGCCCGTGGCTCCGTCGGTCATTGCGACCCACAACAGTTCCTTCCACCTGTTTGATCTCGGGCCTGTCCCTGCGCCGGGCGATGCCGGTTACGAGTACTATTTCGGCCTTGCCACGATGGCGGAGACCGGTTTCCCCTTCGTCCTGCTCGACCAGGTGGCAATTGCGCCGGGTGTTTCCGATGCGGTAGCCCTGCCGACGAACCGCACTCCGCCGATCCTGCTTCCCAGTGAGTCCAACTCCACCACGATCAGCGCATCAGGCAACGCCAAATACCTCAGTGCCGCCGCCATGCTGGGCGCCACCAACGATGCCTTCTACGCTGTACGCGGTGTGCCGCTGCCGCGCGGAATCGGAGATACCGTCCACGTCGATGCCAACGCCTACGACGCCGGCAGTGAAGCCAACGCGGAGAGCGCCGACACCGTGGGTGCGCTGGGTGCGACGGACGACGACCCGATGACGGGTGTGGGCATCGATGAGAACGGCGAGGGTTACATCCACGTGCACGCCGGCATCCACGGTGTTGGCGGTCCGGACGGGCTGGATCCTGCGGTCCACGACTGGCGCAACCCCGTCGTCGAGGTGACGATCGAGCGTATCCGGTAAAGCCGGTTCAGCGGCGGCACCGGACTCCACCCGGCGCGGCGCGCACCTGTGACGTGCGCGCCGCTTCTATGCTGGCAGAGGCAGAATTACCGGTTCACGCCTTGCCGGGATCCAGCGTCTTGCGATACACCGTATCACCCTCGATATCCTTGAGCTCTACGGTCAGTTGTCTGCTGCGATGATCTATGTTGACCTCACCGAAGAATTGCAGCCCCGCAAAGGGTGAACTGCTCTGCGGATACCCTTCGGTGCCCGGCGCCTTCTCGAATTTCACTTCGATACCAAAGGTCCGGTCCTTGGTGTTAGGTCCAAAGGAGCCGGCATTCAGCGGGCCCGATACGAACTCCCAGAATGGGAGGAAGTCAGGGCTTGCCGCCTTCTCCGGATTATAAAAGTGCGCCGCGGCGTAGTGAACGTCCGCAGTCAGCCAGACCACGTCGTGGACCTGTGCTTCCTTGATACCTTTCAGCAAACGGGCAAGTTCGAGTTCGCGGCCGGCAGCCGGCCCGTCGTTCCCGTTTGCGAGAGACTCCCAGCGTTGCGGGGGATTGTGCTCGTAGTCGTCGCTGATGTTAATGCCGATCGGCATATCGGCTGCGATTACCTTCCAGACCGCGGAGGAGTCTTTCAGGCCGCTGAGCAACCACTGAACCTGTTTGTCACCGAGGAACGCTGTTTCCGCGCTTTCGGCAGGCTGCAGATTACCGGTGTTGGGTCCCCGGTAGCTGCGCATGTCCAGCACGAATACATCCAGCAGCTTGCCGAAGGAGAGCTTGCGGTAAATGCGATCGGATTCCTCCGCATCGTGCTGGCGCAGTGGCGCGTATTCAAAAAATGCCTGGCTGGCACGCGCGATCAGCAGCGGTACGTTGGTTTCCGCGTAACGGGTATCTGTTGCAAGCTGCTTGGAATCGGACCAGTTGTTGACCACTTCGTGGTCGTCCCACTGTGGAATGACCGGCACCTCGGCATAGAAGCGGCGAAAATTCGCATCGAGGAAGTTGTATTTGTAGCGCCCGCGGAATTCATTGAGAGTTTCGGCGACCTTGCTCACTTCGGGGGTTACCACGTTATTCCAGGTCTTGCCGTTCTCAGCGGTGGCCGACTCGGGAATCGGACTGTCCGCATAGATGTTGTCGCCGCTGTGAATAAAAAACTGCGGCTTCACCCGGCGCATGGTCTCGTACATTTTCATGCCGCCGAATGCCGGATTAATCCCCCACCCCTGCCCCGCCGTATCCCCGCTCCAGACAAAGCGGATGTCCTCGTTGTCACCGATGGTATGGAAGCTGCCTACTACCGGCTTGCTGGACTCCCGGGCGTTGGTGAGCCCCTCGAACCAGACTTTGACGAACACGTCGCGACCAGCTGCCAGCCCCGTCAGGTCCTGTTTCGCGGTGAAATCGGTTTCCGGTGTGGCGTAGGGGCCTCGCACCGTGACCGAATCCGTGAAGTCGCTGCGGTAGGCGTACTCGACCATCATGCGGGCGGGTTCGCTGGAGCGGCTCCAGATCATGGCCCGGCCACCGGAGACGTCGCCGACCTGGATGCCCTGCTCGATCCGCGGGGCGGCGATTGAAGGCAATGAGGCAGAAACTGCAGCGGCGAAAGCAAAGGCAGCGAATCTGTGGTGAATTCTGTACATCGATACATCCCGGCGCTGGTGGAGACCCGGTACACAGGCCTGCCCGGGAACTTACCGGCCATTTAACCATGGTGAATGATTTACTACAGCCAGCAAAGCAGCCGGCGAAGTGCAGGCAGGGGCATGTTGGGACCACGACTCTGTAAAAGCGAAAAGCGCGGTATAACCACACGCGAGAGTGCTATTCTTGGGCACTATGAATAACCGGGCAACAAATACTCCCGCCGGCGGTGATCCGGGCCAGGGCACGAGGGGCTTGCGCCTGTGCTCCCTGTTCGGCATCGAGATTCGCCTCGACGCCAGCCTCCTCATTATCTTTTCCCTCATCGTCTTCGTACTGGGGCACAGCGTCTTTCCGAGCTGGCACGCCAGGTGGCCGCCGTCCACCACGTGGCTCACGGCCGCCGCGGCCGGCGTACTGTTTTTCGCGTCGGTGCTGGCCCACGAACTGGCGCACTCGCTGGTATCCCGCCGATTCGGCATCGAGGTGCGCCGTATCACACTGTTCCTGTTTGGCGGACTGGCGGAAATCCAGGACGAGCCGCGCGAGCCCCGTGCGGAGTTCCTGATCGCGATCGCCGGGCCGATAACCAGTGTCGTGATCGGGCTGCTCTGTACCACGATCGGCACGCAACTGGCAGGTGAAGAAGTGGCTCGCCAACTGGTGAACGAGCAGGAATCGGCGCTCGCCGCGCTGTCGCCGGCCGCCACCCTGTTCCTGTGGCTGGGACCGATCAACATCGTGCTGGGCGTGTTCAACATGATGCCGGGCTTTCCGCTGGATGGAGGCCGCGTGCTGCGCGCCCTCATCTGGTGGGTAACCGGGGACCAGAGGCGCGCGACGCGAATCGCCACCGATAGCGGACGCATGTTCGGCTGGTTACTGATGATACTCGGTGTGCTACAGGCTCTGTCCGGCGGGCTGATGCAGGGGCTCTGGCTGGTCCTGATCGGGTGGTTTCTCTCCAATGCCGCCGCCGCGAGCTATAAGCAGCTGGTGACGCAGCAAATGATGAAGGGTGTCACCGCGAGGGACATGATGCGCTCCCACTTCGAGACGGTTCCGGCGCAGATGCGACTGTCGGAATTCATAGACGAACACCTGATGCAAAGTGCCCAGCAACTGTGGCCGGTTGTCGAGGATGAGCAACTCGTCGGCCTGCTTACACTTCAGGAAGTGAGAAACGTCAAAGCCGAAAACCGTCCCGTGGCGACCGTTGGCCAGGTCATGAAAACCTCGGTCGGCGCGCTCACCCTGCACCCGGATATCGACGCCACACGTGCGCTGACAACCCTGGAAACGCATCAGTCGCCGCTGGCCGTCGTTGAACATGGCCGTGTCATAGGCCTGATCTCGCAGGCGGACGCGCTGAAATGGTTGCTTCTACACTGAACCAGGCCCTGACCTGGCGGATGGGGAGCGAACGGCTTGTCATAGATCACCTCGCCACCGGTAGGACGAGAATATTTCACCCCCAGTCAAGACAATGCACTCGCTGGGGAAATTCGGTATCTGTGAGAAGATATCGCTCCCGGGTTAAAGTCTGTCCCCGGACAAGGCCGATTCGCAAGGCGGGAAGTGCGGTGTTCGGGCAAAAGCCGAAAATGGGCCCGGCTCCCTTGGTACGCAACGCCTCCGATCGAACAGCGCCTGCACGCAACACATAAAGAGAAGGTCGCAGTATATGAACTCCTTAACAGAAATCTCAGTTACTGATCCCAGCGTCGCAAAGGATCCCTACGAGTACTACGAACGCCTGCGCGCGGAAGACCCCGTCCACTACGACGAAAAACTGGGCGCATGGCTGGTGACCCGCTACAAGGACATCGTCGCCGTAGCGCGTGACACCGTCACCTATTCCGACGAGATGCGCGTATCTGCGGCAGTTCGTTCGCCTTACCAGGACGAGGCCAATGAATACATCAGGAGCAAGGGGTTCTACATTCTCGATCCTTCCGACAGCTTCAAGGTCGACGGCGAGTTGCACAAGCGGCGCCGCGGCCTGGTCTCACACGCGTTCACTGCCCACGCCGTGGCCGCGATGGCCGATCGCGTCGCGGAACTCTGCCGCAAGCAGATGGACACCTTCCGCGACGGTGGCGAGGTGGACCTGCTCAAGCAGTACGCCACACCGGTTCCGCTGAATGTCATTTGCGACGCGCTGGGATTACCGCTGGACCGGACCCAGGACGTCAGCCGGGCCGCCTACTCCATGGTTGCGCGAGCCGGTACTGGTGCAAGCCGCGACGAGGCCTACCAGCATGCGGACAACATCATGCTGCTGCAGCAGTTCGCCCGTGAAGCTATCGAGGAACGCCGCGAAAGACCCCGCGATGACCTGATTTCCCAGGTGGTGCATTCCGGCAAGGACCAGCCCGAATCGGAGCAACTCACCGAACAGGAACTGATTTCCATCGTCTCGGTTTCCATTGCCGGCGGTGTCGATACCACGCGCAATACCATCGGCTTCGCCCTCTATACGCTGGCGACCCGTCCCGAGCTCTTCAAACGCCTGCAGGAGTCAGAGAACCAGGAGAAGGACATTGCCGCGTTCTGTGAAGAAGTCCTGCGCTTTTACACACCCGTTCCCGCCCTGCCCCGGGTGACCACGGTTGACGTCGAACTCTGCGGCAAGTCCATACCCAAGGACTCCGTGATATTCCTGTGCTGGGCATCGGGCAACCGCGATCCCGAGCGCTTCGAAAACCCGGATGAATTCAGCATCGACCGCGCCGGGTCCGCGCAACACCTGGCATTTGGCACCGGTGTGCACCTGTGCCTCGGGGCCATGCTGGCTCGCAATGAAGTCAAGGCGGCCATCAAGGAATTTGTTCAGTCGGTGGAATCCGTGGAGCTTGCGGTGCCGCAGGATGACCTCGACTACAGCGAGAGCATCGTCATTCTGCGCGGCCTGAAAAGCCTGCCGGTGCGACTCAAGATGAAATAGCCGACGGGGCCTATGGCCCCCTTTCGACGCCAGCATCTGGTGCAGTTCACTGCGCTCGTCCCCCGGACCGAACAACCCGGTGGCGCCCCACGGCGCCTAGGGAATCTCGAACAACGCGGCGCCGCCCATGCCACCACCAATACACATGGTGACCACCGCATACTTGACACCCCGGCGCTTTCCCTCCAGCAACGCATGCCCCACCAACCTTGCCCCGGTCATGCCGAAAGGATGCCCCACCGCAATGGAACCCCCGTTCACATTGAGAATGGAATTGTCTATCCCCAGCACATCCTGGCAGTACAAGACCTGGCTCGCGAAAGCCTCGTTCAGCTCCCACAGCCCGATATCCTCCAGTTTCACGCCCGCGCGCTCCAGCAGTTTTGGAATCGCGAACACAGGCCCGATACCCATCTCATCCGCCTTGCACCCGGCCACAGCCAGCCCGCGATAGATACCCAGCGGCTCCAGCCCCTTGCGTTCGGCCGTCTTCGCATCCATCAGGACGCTCGCGGAAGCGCCGTCGGACAGCTGCGAGGCATTGCCGGCGGTGATGTATTTCCCCTGCTTCACCCACTCACCATCTTTCCATACCGGTTCCAGCGCCTGCAGGCTCTCCAGGGTGGTCGAGGGCCTGTTGCACTCGTCCCGATCCAGGATCACTTCCTCGTAGGTCGTCTCCCCGGTCTCCTTGTTGAACACGGCTTTGCGGGTGGTCATCGGCACGATCTCGTCGTCGAACAGGCCGTCCTGCTGCGCCGCAGCAACACGCTGCTGGCTCTGCAGCGCGTACGCGTCCTGCCGCTCCCGGGAGATGCCATAGCGCTCGGCGACGATCTCCGCGGTTTCGATCATGGGGATGTACGCGGTCGGGTCGATGTCGGTAACCGCCTTCGACTGGGCCCGGTAACTGTTCTTGTGCTTGTTCTGCACCAGCGAGATGGACTCCAGCCCGCCCGCCACGGCGATGTCGATCTCATTGACCATGATGCTCTTGGCCGCCCAGGCGATGGACATCAGGCCGGAGGAACACTGCCGGTCCATGGCCATGCCCGGCACGCTGTCGGGCAAACCGCCGGCCACGGCGCACAGGCGCCCCATGTTGTAGGACTGAGTGCCCTGCTGCGCGACGACGCCGAAGACACATTCGTCGATTTCCGCAGGATCCACGCCGGCGCGCTCGACAGCGGCGCGCACCACGTGGCCGCCCATCGCGGGCGCCTCGGTGTCGTTGAGTGCGCCGCGGAAGGACTTGCCCAGGCCGGTGCGGGCGGTGGATACGATAACGGCTTCTCTCATGGTGATTCCCTGTAGATCAGATAATGGGTCGGTGCGCCGAAGCGCCGCCTAGGCCTGCTGGCTGGAACAGGCGATGGATTCCCCGGTCAGGTAACTCGCGTAGTCGGAGGCGAGGAACATCATCACGTTGGCGACCTCCCAGACCTCGGCGCCGCGCCCGTAGGCCTCGCGCCCCTCCAGTTCCGCCAGCAGTTCCTCCGGCGCGGACTTCTTCAGCATCGGGTGCACCGCCAGCGAGGGTGACACCGCGTTGATGCGCACGCCAAACTCCGCCGCCTCCAGCGCCGCACAGCGGGTGAGCGCCATCACGCCGGCCTTGGCCGCGGCGTAGTGCGCCTGCTCCTTCTGCGCCCGCCAGCCGAGCACGGAGGCGTTGTTGACGATGACCCCGCCCTGCCCACGCGCCTTCATCACCTGCATCATGTAGCGGGTCATGCGCATGGTGCCGCCGAGGGTGATGTCGAGCACCCTGTTCCACTCCTCGTCCGTCATTTCGACCAGCAGTTTCGAGGTGCCCAGCCCGGCGTTATTGATCAGGATGTCCACGCCGTCCAGTTGCTCCCCGGCAAAATCCACCAGTGCGCGAACCTCTTCCTCAACCGCGACATTGCAGGGTTTACCGAATACTGAAAGGAGTCCGGTATCCTCCTTTAGCTTGGCCACGGACGCTTCCAGCCGGCCCTCGTGAATATCGCTGATGACGATACCGCGGCAGCCCTCCTCCACCGCCCGCCTGGCCGCGGCGAAGCCGATACCGGCGCCGGCCGCCGCGGTGATCAGCACCGAGCGTCCCGCGAGCAGCCCGTGGCCGGCGACATACTCGGGGTTGTGAATGTCCATGGCTGTTACCTCGCAGTTATTTGCCAGAGCCGCGGGGCTCCCTGGGCATGCCCAGGCCGCGCTCGGCGATAATGTTCTTCTGGATCTCGTTGGTGCCGCCGTAGATGGTGTCGGAGCGCACGAACAGGAACATGGATTGCAACCGGCTTAGCTCGTAGGGCGCGCCCTCCAGCAGCTGCCCCTGCATGCCGAGCACATCTATTGCCAGTTCCCCCAGCGAGCGGTGCCAGGTCGCCCAGAACAACTTGTAGATCAGCGCCTCGCGCTGCAGCGAGCCGTCGCTGCCGCTCTGGCCGGAGAGCATGCGCATGGCGTTGTAGCGCATGATTTTCAGCTCCGCATGGGCCCGGGCGATGCGCTGGCGTATCGCCGGGTCGGTGGCGGCGCCGTTGCGCTTTGCCGCCGCGACGATCTCGTCCAGTTCGTTCTGGAAGGCCATCTGCTGGCCCAGCGTGGAGACGCCGCGCTCGAAGCCCAGCAGCCCCATGGCCACTTTCCAGCCGTCGCCCGGCTGGCCGACGATATCCTCGGCCTCGCACTCGGCGTCGTCGAAGAACACCTCGTTGAACTCGGAGGTGCCGGTAATCTGCTCGATGGGCCGCACCTCGATTCCGGGCTGGTCCATTTTCAGCAGGAAGAATCCCAGCCCCTTGTGGGCGACCGATTCGGGGTCGGTGCGGGCGATCACGAAAATATAGTCCGACTCGTGCGCCAGCGAGGTCCACACCTTCTGTCCGTTCAGCAGCCACTTGCCGCGCGCCTCGTCCAAGCGCGCACGGGTGCGCACATTGGCGAGGTCAGAGCCGGCGCCGGGTTCGGAGTAGCCCTGGCACCACAGCTGCGTACCGGCGACGATGCCCGGCAGGTACTTCTGCTTCTGTGCCTCGCTGCCGAAGGCGATGATCGTCGGTCCCGCCAGGCCTTCGCCGATATGGCCGACGCGGCCCGGCGCCCGGGCGCGAGCGTACTCCTCGAAGAAAATCACCTGCCGCTCGATAGACAGTCCGCGACCGCCGTATTCCTTCGGCCAGCCGACGCAGGTCCAGCCGCCCTCGGCGAGCTTCTGCTCCCAGCGTTTGCGCTCTTCCGGGAACATGTGTTCGTCACCGGGGCCGCCCCGGCCTTTGAGTTGTTCAAACTCGCCGGTGAGATTAGCAGCCAGCCAGCCGGCCACCTCGTCGCGGAAGGCCTCATCCTGCGCGCTGAAACCCAGCTTCATGACGCGGCCTCCACGGAATCCAGCAACAGGCCGGCCAGGCGCTCCCGGTGCCAGGCGCCATTGCCCAGGAACAGCTCGTCCGATTTCGCGCGCTTGAAGTACAGCTGGATATCGTACTCCCAGGTAAAGCCCACGCCGCCAAACATCTGCAGCGCCTCGCCCGCGTTGGCGAAGCAGGCGTCGCTGCAGTAGGACTTCGCGATGGATGCCGCTTCCGGCAGCTCTCCCGCCAGTTTCCCGCGCTCGAAATAGTCCTGCGCCACGCAGGCTGCGTAATAAACCGCCGAGCGCGCGCCCTCGGCCCGCAACATCATGTCCGCGGCCTTGTGCTTGGTCACCTGGAAGCTGGCGATGGAGCGGCCGAACTGCTCGCGCTCCTGCGTGTAGTCGACGCTCATCGCCAGCACCTGTTGCGCACCGCCCGCCTGCTCCGCCGACACTGCGACGGAGGCGAGATCGATAATGGCGGCCAGTGCAGGCCACGCACGCCCCTCCTCACCAATCAAAGCGGTCGGTGGGACGATGACATCGTCCATGCGCACGCGGGCCAGCTTGCGGGTCTGGTCCAGGGTCGGCGTCCATTCGCGCACCAGCCCCGGTGTATCCGCGGGGACGAGGAACAGGCTGACACCGTCGGCCCCGCTGCTACCGAGCGCCCTCGCGGCAACCACCATTAACTGGGCGGTGTGGCCATCGGGCACGAAACACACCTCGCCATTGAGCCGGTAGCCGTCACCGTCGCGATTGCAGGTGGCCTTGATGGCTTTCGCATCCCACACTCGACCACCGGCTGCATAGCCCAGTGTCGCCGTCAGGCTGCCCTGCGCTATGCGCGGCAGGTACTCGGCCTTTTGCGCCTCACTGCCGGCTATCAGCAGTGCGTTGGTCGCGAGGCAAACCGTCGAGAAAAAAGGCGCGCACAGCAGGTGGCGACCCATTTGCTCGAGGATGGCGACCAGCTCCACGTAGCCCAGCCCCAATCCGCCGTACTGCTCCGGGATATGCAGTGCCTGCCAGTACATCTCGCTGGTGATGCGCTGCCATACCTCCGCGTCGAAGCCGGCCGTGGTCGCCATGGCGCGGCGCACCGCCTCGCCACTGGAAACCGCGGCGAGAAAAGACGCCGCGGTTTCGCGGATCATCAGCTGCTCTTCGGTAAAGGTGAACTCCATACTCAGGTGAACTCCACCGCGCTTGCAAACTGTGCCGGTATGGCGGGACGAGGGCGCAGCTTATCACCCGGCCGCATCAGGTACCCCAGACCTGCTGCGCAGGCACTTCCTTCGCCAGCAGCTGGTCGATCGCCTCGCCGACCTCCGCCGGTTCCCAGCGCGCCCCCTTGTCGACACCCTCGGTGGTGCGCCAGCCGTCACAAATGCAGATCCGGCCACCGTCGGCCTCGAATACGCGGCCGCTGACCTTCGCACCCGCAGGTGAGGCCAGCCAGGCTACCAGGCTGGACACGTTTTCCGGCGCGAAGTAGTCGAAGCTGCCGTCCTTGGGCCTGGCCATGCGCTGCGCCATTACCTCGACCGACATGGTCATGTTGGTGCGCGCAGAGGGCGCGATGGCGTTCGCGGTAATGCCGTAGCGGGCCAGTTCCGCGGCCTGGTTGATGGTCAATACGGCGATGCCGGCCTTGGCGACGGCGTAGTTGGTCTGCCCTATGGAGCCCTGCAGCCCCGCCCCGGAGGTGGTGTTGATAATGCGCGCATCGACGGGCTTTCCGGCCTTGGACTGGTCGCGCCAATAGTGCACGGCGTGGGAGGAAATACAGAAGTGCCCCTTCAGGTGCACCGCCATGATCGCGTCCCACTCTTGTTCAGTCATGGAAGCAAACATGCGGTCCCGGTTGATGCCCGCGTTGTTGACGACGATGTGCAGGTCGCCGAATTTGGCGATGGCCTGCTTTACCGCGTCCTCGCTGTCGTCGTAGTTGGTAATGTTCGAGCCATTGACCACTGCCCTTCCACCGGCGGCAACGATCTCGTCTACAACCGCGTGGGCGGCGTCGGGGTTGATATCGTTGACCACGACCGCACACCCCTCCTGCGCCATGACCCTGGCATGCGCCGCCCCGAGCCCGCCTCCGGCCCCGGTAATGATGGCAACGCGATCCTGCAATATACCCATGTTCCCAGTCCTCTCCTTACAGCCGCTCGATGATCGTCACGTTGGCCTGTCCGCCACCCTCGCACATGGTCTGCATGCCGTAGCGGCCGCCGGTGCGCTCCAGTTCGTGCAGCAGCGTTGTCATCAGTTTGGTGCCGGTCGCCCCCAGGGGATGGCCCAGGGAGATGGCCCCGCCGTTGACGTTGGTCTTCTCGTGGGGATAGCCGGTTTCCTTCAGCCAGGCCAGCACCACCGAGGCGAAGGCCTCGTTGATTTCCACCAGGTCGATATCGTCCAGTGTCATACCGGCTTTTTTCATCGCGTAGCGAGTCGCCGGGATGGGCGCCGTCAGCATCCAGATGGGGTCCTCGGCGCGCACGCTGATATGGTGGATGCGCGCGCGGGGCGTGAGCCCGTATCGCCTGAGCGCCGCCTCGCTGGCCAGCAACATCGCGCTGGAACCATCGCAGGTCTGTGAAGAAACACCTGCAGTGACCTTGTCGCAGCCAAAGAGGCCCTCCAGCTCCGCCATTTTCTCCAGCGAGGTCTGCCGCGGTGTCTCGTCGGTAGTCACGCCCTCCAGCGGCAGTATCTCCCGCTCGAAGCGCCCTTCTTCAATGGCCCGTAGCGCGCGCTGGTGGGATTCCAGGGAAAACGCCTCGAGGTCGTGGCGGGAAAAACCCCACTTGTCCGCGATCATCTGCGCGGACTTGAACTGGGTCGGCGGCTCGCTGCCGTAGCGCGCCACCCAGCCGGTGGAGCCGGTGAAAGGGTCGCTGAAGCCCAGCGGCTCCGCCGCGGTCATCGCCGAACTGATGGGAATCTGCGTCATCGTCTGCACACCGCCGGCGACTACAACGTCCATGGTGCCGGACATGATCGCCTGCGCGGCGAAATGCACCGCCTGCTGCGAGGAGCCGCACTGGCGGTCGACGGTCGTGCCCGGCACTTCGTCCGAGAGCCCGGCACAGAGCCAGGCGGTCCGTGCGATATCGCCGGCCAGCGGGCCGATGGTGTCGACACAGCCGAAGATCACGTCGTCGTACTCGTTATCGGGGATGCCGTTGCGCTCGACCAGGGCCTTCAGCACATGCGCGCCGAGGTCGGCGCCGTGCACGTGGGCGAGGCCGCCCTTTCTCCTGCCCGTCGGGGAACGAACGGCATCGACGATATAGGCTTGCGGGGTCCCGCTCATCACATGGTCTCCATCTTCGGCGTATCGGTATTATCGGGTTCCGGGAACTGGCGGCTGCCGAAGGTGTTCTCCGGGCCGAGGGGCACTTCGGGTATCAGCAGCCACTCGTGAATGCGGTTCTTGTGGAATCCGCTGTCGCCCCAGGCCTTGTCCAGGGCCCATGTGCGCTTGGCCCAGATGTGCAGGTTGCACTCCCAGGTATAGCCCATCGCGCCGTGTACCTGGATACAGTTGCGCGCACTCAGCAGCGCCGCCGTCGCCGCGGCGACCTTGGCGTGGGAGACGACGCAATCCGCCCGCCGCGGGTTTACCGCAGTGGTATAGGCGGCGCGGTAGACCACGGGTTTGGCGAATTCGTTTTGCACCGCGCAGTCGGCCAGCAGGTGCTTGACCGCCTGGTTGGCGCCGATCGGGCGGCCAAACTGTTCGCGCTCGGAGCTGTAGCGGACCGCCTGGTCGACCATGGCCTCGGACAGGCCCAGCAGTTGCGCTGCTGTTCCCAGCGTGCCGCGATTGAGCGCGGCTCGCCACAGCCGGGCGCTCTCCTGCCCGTCCACCACCCGGGTATCCAGGGTAGGCTTCCAGCCGGACACCCGGAACAGGCGACGGCTGGGATCCACGCTCTTGTGCGCATCCAGGGTGACGGCATCGCTCGCCACCAGGTGCACTTCCTCGCCGTAGGTCAGCAACAACCAGTCCATCTCGTCGGCGAAGTTCAGGTAGGGGTTGATCACGTGCGCTGCAGCCACCCGGGTCTCTCCGGCAACAACCTGCCCCAGCAGGTCGATACACTGGTCGGTAAGGCGGGTGTTCAACTCCGCCAGCTCCGACAGCATCCGGGCGGCCACCATGGTGTTGTCGACCAGTGGCTCGGGCAGCGCCACCCGGCCGCATTCCTGTGCCAGCTGTATGAAGTCCACTTCATCGAGGCCCATGCCACCGAATTTCTCCGGGACCAGCAGCCCGGTCAGCCCCATCTCGACACACTGCTGCCAGGCCGATTCGCTGAAGCCGCTGGGGCTTTCCCAGCGCGAACGAATCGACTCCGGCGTGATCTCGCCAGCCAGCATGCCGGCGACGCTTTCGCGAAACAGCATCTGTTCGTCACTGAATGTAAAGTTCATGCCCTGTTCCTGCGGTTGTTCCCGGCCTACCTGCGCGGCATGCCCAGCATGCGCTCGGCGATGATATTGCGCTGGATCTCGTTGGTGCCCGCGTAGATCGGGCCGGACTGCGCAAACAGGAAGCCGTCCAGCCAGCCGCCCAGTTCCCCAGGGTCGCTCTCCGCTCCAGGCTCCAGTTCTGCCCGGGCGCCGAGCAGGCTCATCGCCGTGGCGTGGATTTTCAGGTCCAGCTCCGACCAGAAAATCTTGTTGCAGCTGGACTCCGCGCCAATCGAGCCGCCGGCCATCAGCCGCGACGCGGTCTGGTAGGTAGACAGCGCATAGGCCTCCGCCTGCATGTAGCAATTAAGCACCGCGTCTTCCAGCGAGGGATCCAGGATGTCGTTGCGCTTCAGGTAGTACAGTTCCAGCAGCCGTTTCGCGGACTGCTGGAAGCGTGCCGGGCTGCGCAGCATCAGGCCGCGCTCGAATCCCGCGGTGGACATGGCGATCTGCCAGCCCTCGCCCTCCTCGCCGAGCCGGTTGAAGACCGGCACGCGCACGTCGTCGAAGAAGATCCCGGCGAATCCGGGCAGGCCGTTCAACTGCTCGATGGGCCTGACGGTCACACCCTCCGTATCCAGCGGCACGAAGATAAAGGACAGCCCGTGATGCCGGGTGGATTCCGGGTCCGTCCTGAAGATACAGAATACCCAGTCGGCGAACACCGCGCGGGTGGACCAGATCTTCTGGCCGTTGATGACATACTCGTCACCGTCCCGCACTGCCTTCGTCCGGATGGCGGCCATATCGGAACCGGCGCCGGGCTCGGACCAGCCCTGCGCCCACATTTCCTCGCCACTGGCCATCTTGCTGATGAAGCGGGTTTTCTGCTCCTCGGTACCGTACTCCATCAGTGTCGGTCCGAGCAGGAAGATGCCGTTCTGGTTCACTCGCAGCGGCGCCCCGGCCCGGTAGTACTCCTCCTCGAAGATCAGCCACTCGACGAGGCTGCAACCGCGGCCGCCGTACTCCCGCGGCCAGGTCACCATGCCCCAGTTGCCCTTTGCCAGGGTCTGTTCCCAGGCCCGGTGTTGTTCGAAGCCATCGCGGGTATCGAAGGATTGCAACGGCTGGGCGGGCACGTTCACCGCCAGCCATTCGCGGATTTCAGCGCGGAACGCGTCCTGTTCCGGGGTGTAATTCAGGTCCATCGCATCAGGCCCCGGCGGGGGCCCGCACCCCGGGTGGATTGCCCTTCAACTGGCGGGCGCGAATATCCAGCGGGTCCAGCTGGCGCAGGATGTCCACCTGCTCTTTTGTCGGCGCCGGCGTGGTGATCACGTCATCGGGTACATGGATGACAAACCCGGTATTCTCGACAACCTGCTCCACGGTAACGCCCGGATGCAGCTGCCGCAGGCGCAGCCGGTGCTGTGGGCCCTGCCAGTCCATCACGCACAGGTCGGTGATGACGTGGCGGATATCGATATCGTCGAAGCTGTAACCCCGCGGCAGGCGCTCGGGGTTGTAGCCGATGGAGCAGACCACGTCGCATTCGTTCTCGACGAATACCCGCTTGCTGTGCGCCGGCACGAAAAACGAATTGGCGTGGGAGATGGAGTTGCCGGGGAAGCCGCGGACACCCAGCATCTGCACCTTCGGCTGCCCATAGTTGTCACCCAGCGCGGAGATGTTCGTCTGGCCGAAGCGGTCGATCTGGGTCGGGCCGACCATGGCGTGGCGCTTGCCGCTCCAGACATTGTCGAAGATGCGCGAGAACCCCATCCAGGTCTCCCGGGGCTGGGCCTGCCCCGGTTGCCGGCCGCTGACCGGGTTGGGCTCGCTCAATATCCAGGACTCGGAGTCGGTCATCATCATGTCCGGGTTGAAGGTCTTCATCGCCAGGCTCGCGGCCAGCCGCGGGATCACCCCGATGCCGGTGGCAAGCACCTCGCCGTCCCCGCGAAAGGCCTCCGCTGCTGCGACGATCATCAACTCGGCCAGGCTGTAGTCGGCTACTGCATTCGTCATGTACGTCTTCCCGGTGTATCCGTCTGTGGGGCGGTTTTCAGTAAACCGGCAGGGGCTGGGCGAGTATGGCGTCGAGACCACCCACGCTGGCCTGGTAGTCCTGTTCTGTCATGCCCCGGATGTACTTGTCACAATAGGCGTCATAGCCGCCCTCCGCCGCGAACGCGGTGTACTCCCTGAAATGCGCCGTATCGAAACCGTAAAGCGGCGTGCAGGAGGTGGGGTGTGCGCCGCCCGGTATGGGTACCACCCCGCTGGTGGCCGAGCGCTCCCAGAACACGTAGCGCGCTTCATCTGCAGCGTGGAAATGCGCGGTATCCACCAGTTCGTCACAGGACACCAGCGTGTTGTCGGCGGCCCGCGCAAACATGTCATCCATATAGATGTCCGGCCCCTTCACCTGGCACACGCCGCGGCGGTCGGCGCGGTCCACGTGCAGCAGGGAGACGTCCAGCCTGAGCGCCGGCATCGCCACCCACTGCTTGTCGTCGTAGGGGCTGTCGACGAGGGCTATACCGGGGTTGTTGCGAAGCACGTCGGTGCCGAGGCCGATCTTCGTGGGGATAAAGGGCAAACCCCAGGCCGCCGCCCGCAGGCCGAGCAGCATCATGCCCTCGTCGATTTCCATCACCTCGATCTCGCCCTGCTGGCGGGCCTGCCGGAAGAACGGTTCGAGCGGGATGAAATCCAGTGACACAAAGGCGAACACCAGCTTCTTTACCTTGCCCGCCGCGCACAGCATGCCGACATCGGCGCCGCCGTAGGACACCACGGTCAGGTCGCGCACGTCCGAGCGCAGCAACTCGCGCACCAGTGCCATCGGTTTGCGCCGGGGACCCCAGCCGCCGATCCCGACGGTCATGCCGCTTCTTATAGTTGCGATTGCGGCTTCTGCGGTTAGAACCTTGTCCATGACTTCCTTTTATTATCTGGCCGGGAATTACAGCGGTGCCGGCAAACGGCAACCTCGGGCGGCCAGGGCTATGCCCGAAACCGCCAGTCAATTATCAAAGCTCGCCTGCCGCGCAGCATCACCAAAACGGACTATGACGCAGTTTTGGGCCTCCTCTACTATAGGCACGTCGTCGATGAGCTACAGAATAATTCCATGCCAGAGTCGCCTGAATCGGGCACCGCGCAGGCCCGGACCACACCGGCGCTAGTCCTCGCAGCCGCGTCTTCCTACGGGGACAAGGTATTCATCAAGGACGGCCAGACTGCGATTTCCTTTACCCGCTTCGCGGAGTTCACCCGCACCGCGGCGGCAGCGCTGGTGGACCTTGGCTTCAGGCCCGGAGACAGGGCCGCCATCTGGGCGCCGAATACCATTGAGTGGATTATCGCGGCACTGGCGATCCAGTACGCCGGCGGCGTGCTGGTCACCGTGAATACGCGATTCAAGGGGTCGGAAGCCGCTACCGTCCTCAACGCCAGCGGGGCCCGGGTGCTGTTCTGCATCGGCAGCTTTCTCGGCACTGACTACCCCGGAATGCTTGCTGAGGAACAACTGCCTGCCCTGGAAACCACGGTCGTATTTGGCGAGGACAGTGAAACCGCCGGTCACAGCTGGGGCACGTTCATTGCCCGCGGCGAAGCCTGGCTGGCTCTAAACGGTACCAGTGCAATCGACGCCATTGCGACGGCGGTGCGCCCCACCGATCCCTCGGACATCCTGTTCACCTCCGGCACCACCGGCACGCCAAAGGGCGTGATCACCTGCCACGGGCAGAACATGATCGCGTTCCGCACCTGGGCGGATGTCGTCGGGCTGGACCAGTCCGACCGCTACCTGGTGATCAACCCCTTCTTCCACTCCTTCGGCTACAAGGCCGGTATCCTGACCTGCCTGATCAAGGGCGCCACCCTGTACCCGCAGCGGGTCTTCGATACCGACGCGGCGCTGCAACTTATCGAGCGGGAGAAAATTACCGTGCTTCCCGGTCCGCCGACCATCTTCCAGTCGCTGCTCAAGCATCCCGGGCGGGAAAAGCACGACCTGGGATCCCTGGCAAAGGTCATCACCGGCGCCGCATCGATCCCGGTAAAACTGATTACCGACATGCAGTCCGAACTCGGCATTGGCACCGTCCTCACCGCCTACGGGCTGTCGGAGTGCTGCGGCGTCGCTACCATGTGCCGCCGCGGCGACCCGGCGGAAGTGATCGCCAGCACCTCGGGACGGGCGATACCCGGTATCGAGCTGAAGTGCGTCGACGAAAAGGGGCAGGCTGTTCCCGCAGGCGAGCCGGGCGAGATCCTGGTGCGCGGATTCAATGTCATGGCGGGCTACCTGGACAACCCGCAAGCTACCGCCGGGTCGATAGATGCCGAAGGCTGGCTGCACACCGGCGATATCGGCGTGCTGGATGCGAACGGCAACCTCGCGATCACCGACCGGCTGAAGGACATGTTCATCACCGGCGGTTTCAATTGCTATCCGGCGGAAATCGAGAACCTGCTGTGCTCCCACGAGCAGATCGCGATGGCGGCGGTGATCGGCGTGCCCGACGAGCGGCTCGGCGAGGTCGCCATGGCCTGGCTGGTGACCCGCAGCGGCAAGCCCGTGCCGGTGGATGAGCTCACCGCCTGGTCGCGCGCCCACATGGCCAACTACAAGGTTCCCCGCTATTTCGAATTCCTCGAAGCACTGCCGACCAACGCGTCGGGCAAGGTGCTCAAGGGAGAGCTGCGCAAGCTGCACCAGCAACAGCAGGCCGAACTGCAAATGACCTCAAAATAAGGAAATCACTATGACTGTCAGCAGCCTTGGATACATTGGGGTGAACTCCACTGACCTGTCCCGCTGGGAGAGCTTCGGCACCCGCGTGCTCGGCCTGGAAGACAGCACGGCCCAAATCGACGACGGCAGCGGCAATCTCTACCTGAAAATGGACGACTATCCCTTCCGGGTCATCGTCATGCAGGCGGAGCGCGACGGCTTTGCGTTTTCCGGCTGGGAGTGCAAATCGGAAGAAGACCTGCTGGCAGCCGTCGACAAACTGCGGCAGGCGGGGACGGCTGTCGAGGAAGCCAGCGCGGGGGAAGCGCGGCTGAGGAAGGTCACCCGCCTGTTTCGCTTCGCCGATCCCTCGGGCAACCGGCACGAGATTTACTGGGGCCCCATTTCCGATTTCCGCCGCCTGGTCTCCCCCGTCGGCGTCAGCAGGTTCGTCACCGGCGACATGGGCCTGGGTCACGTGGTGCTGCCGGCGCCCGATTTCGACGCCACCGCGGCGTTTTTCCAGGACAACCTGGGCTTCGCCATTTCGGACTTCATGAATATCCGTTTCACCGCGGACCCCGACGAACCCGTCAAGCGCCTGTGGTTCATGCACTGCAACCCGCGCCACCACAGCCTCGCCCTGTTCGAGATGGAAAACCCCTTCGGCTGTGTGCACTGCATGCTCGAGGTGGACAGTATCGACGAAGTGGGACGACTTGAGGACCGCCGCATCGAGCACGATGTACCGCTCTCGGCCACCCTCGGCCGGCACGCCAACGACCACATGATCTCGCTGTACATCAACACGCCCTCGGGATTCGACATCGAGTACGGCACCGAAGGCATGCGCGTGGATGACTGGGACAGCTACAGCGTGTTTGAAAGCACCGTACCCAGCTTCTGGGGGCACGTCTTCCGCCCGCCCGGGGAGTAGGCGCTTATTACTTCAAATGGGGTATGCGCACCGGGAGTGCTTTGGCCAACATAGCCCGTAACGAATAGTCCGCAACGATATCCATAAACCGGAACCTCGAGAGGCCGTACAGAATGACCGCTATGGACAGCCGCGAACTGCGTAACGCGCTGGGTGCCTTTGCCACCGGGGTGACCATAGTCACGACGCTGGACCACAGTGGCCGGCACGCGACCAGCCCGCTGCCCGTCGCCATCACGGCCAACAGCTTCTCCTCGGTGTCCCTGGAACCGCCGCTGATCCTCTGGAGCATCGCGAGAAATGCCCAGTGCTTCGAGGTGTTCGAACGGGCGCAGCACTTCGCCGTGCACATCCTGCACAGCGGCCAGTCGGAGCTGTCCAGCCTTTGCGCGACCCGCAACGCGGACAAGTTCAGCGATATCGACTGGCATGCCGGTGTCGGCGGCATACCGGTCTTCGACGACTACAACACCTGTATCGAGTGCACCGTTGAGCATCGCTACGCCGGCGGCGACCACGTAATCATCATCGGCCGTGTGCTCGAATTCGATAACCGGCAGAAAGACACGCACGCCTCGCCCCTGCTGTTTTACCAGGGCCAGTACAAAAGTATCGCGTGACGGCAGCCCGGTCCCAACGCCCTTGCCAGCCGCATAAATACGACCAGAGCGAAGAACCATGCAGACAATCAATGACGACATCCTGGCGCTGGTTGCCAGTCATGCAGACGCCAACCGCGAGAACCGGCAGGTTGCGCCCGATGTGGTACAGGCGCTGAAGGACTGCGGTTTCCTGCGCATGTTCCTGCCGAAGCAATGGGGCGGGCTGGAGTGCACGCCCCAGGAGTACTTCCGCGACCAGATCCGCCTGGCCGAGGCCGACATGAGCACCGCCTGGATCGGCGGCGTCATCGCGGTACACGCCTTCCAGCTCGCCCTGATGGACGAGCAGGCGCTGGCGGATGTCTACGGCGAGGACGCCGACACCCTGATCAGCAGTTCCTACAACCCGGTCGGCGCCAAAGTGCAAGTGGCCGATGGCGGCTGCATGCTCAGCGGCCGCTGGGGCTGGAGTTCCGGCTCCGAACACTGCCAGTGGGCGCTGCTGGGCGGCATCGTCCCCGGCGAAGGCTACCGCACCTTCCTGATTCCGCGCAGCGATTACCGTATCGAGGACACCTGGTTCGTGATGGGCCTGCAGGCCACCGGCTCCAACGATATCGTCGTCGACGAACCGGTGTTCGTGCCGGACTACCGCAGCCACAAGCGCCAGGACGGCTTCGAGTGCAAGCACAACCAGCCCAACCCGGTGTACAACATGCCCTGGGCCCAGGGGTTCATCCGCGTGGTGAACACCCCCGCCATCGGCGCGTTGAAGCACGCACTGGCCCTGTTCATCGAGTCGCGCACCGGCAACGCCAGTAGCGACCCCACCAAGCTCGCCGCGGATACGGACACCCAGGCGCGCATCGCCACCGTATGGAACATCATCGACGAGGTGGAGACCATCCTGTTCAAGAACTTCGACGAGATGCAGGCGGCCAACTGGCAGCCCAGCATGGAACAGCGGGTGAAATACCGCTACCAGGCCAGCATCGTGATCGACAAGTGCAGCGAGGGCATCAACCTGCTGTTCGACGTTGCCGGCGGCCGCTCGGTGTTCCTCGGCCACCCCATCCAGAACATCTGGAACGATATCCACATCGCCCGTTCCCACGTGGCCAACAGTCCCGCCGCCTTCGCCCGCAACCTCGGCAGCGTGTGCATGGGGCTGGAAAACACCGACCAGTTTATCTGAAGGAGCGCGCAGTAATGGGTTACCTGAAGAGAGCGCGGCCATGAGCACACACCTGCCCGAGGGCAACTACATCGACCTCAGTAAGGGAATGCGCCTGCACTACCTCGACCTGCCGCCCGCCGGCGAACAGGCCGGCGGCACCGTCATCTTTATCCATGGCAGCGGGCCCGGCGCCAGCGGCTGGAGCAACTTCCAGCACAATGCGGGAGCTTTCACAGCCGCCGGCTACCGGGTGCTGGTCGTCGACCTGCCCGGTTACGGCTACAGCAGCAAGCCGGACGACAAGATCTACAGCCTCGCCTATTTCGTCGGCTACCTGGCGGAGTTCATCGACGGGCTGGGCCTGGACAAGTGCATCCTGGTAGGCAACTCGCTGGGCGGCGCCATCGCCATCGGCTACACCCTCGACTGTCGTAAAAAGCACCCCGGCCGGGTCAGCCAGCTGGTGCTGATGGCCACCGGCGGCATCGAGGAGCGCGAGGTCTACTTCCGCACCGAGGGCATACAGGCCATGGTGAAGTACCCCATGGGCTCGCCGGAATTTACCCGCGACGTACTGACAAAACTGCTGGGACTACTGGTCTACGACGCATCGCAGGTCACCGGGGAGTTGGTGGACCAGCGCTGGCAGGTCCTGCAGACACAGAACCCGCAGGTGCTGGTGAGCATGGACGTGCCCAACCTGACGGATCGGCTGAAAGACATCGACTGCCCGGTGCTGGGCTTCTGGGGCATGGACGACAAATTCTGCCCGGTCTCCGGCGCCACCACACTGGCAGGGAACTGCGTGGATGCCAAGGTCACGCTGGTCACCCGCTGCGGCCACTGGGTGATGGTGGAGTACGCCGACTACTTCAACCGCCAGTGCCTCGATTTTCTCCAGCACCCGGGAGCAAACTGAACGTGGCCCTGGACCCGGCAACTATCGAAAGAATCGGCGGCGAATTGTATCGCGCGATGCGCGCGGGCGTGACCCTCAAGCCCCTGACCGGGCAGTACCCCGGCATCGCGATAGAGGACGCCTACCACATTTCCAGGGCGATGCTGGAACAGCGCCTGTCCACTGACGGCGAGAAAGTGGTCGGCAAGAAAATCGGTGTGACCTCCGCGGCGGTGCAGGACATGCTCGGTGTGTTCCAGCCGGATTTCGGCTTCCTCACCGACGCCATGGCCTACCCCGACGGGGCGGAGATTCCCATCGGCGGCCAGTTGATCCAGCCGCGCGCCGAGGGCGAGATCGCCTTTCGCCTGAAGTCTGACCTGAAAGGCCCCGGCGTCACCGAACAGGACGTGCTGGCGGCCACCGAGTGCATCATGCCCTGCTTCGAGATCGTCGACTCGCGTATCGAAAACTGGCAGATTCGCATCCAGGACACCATCGCGGACAACGCTTCCTGCGGCGTCTACGTCATCGGCCAGGCCGAGATCGACCCGCGCGGGCTGGACCTCGCCGCATTGCAGATCGACGTGTTCAAGAACGGCGAGAAGATCAGCTCCGGCAAGGGCTCCGCTGTGCAGGGCAACCCGCTCACCGCGGTCGCCTGGCTGGCCAACACCCTGGGGGAATTCGGCATACCCTTCCTCGCCGGCGAGATCATTCTCTCCGGTTCGCTGGTGCCTCTGGAACCGGCTGCCGCAGGCGACACCTTCAGCCTGGAACTGTCCGGCGAGGGCATCGAGCCCTGCACCACCCACTGCAGTTTTACCGAGTAAACCCGACACCAGGGCGCGAACAGCCATGACGCAAACAGACAAGCCCAGTAAAGCCATGCCCCGTAAAGCGAGAGCCGCCATCATCGGCCCCGGCAATATCGGCACCGACCTGCTGATGAAAGCCATGCGCAGCCAGTGGATCGAACCGGTGTGGATGGTCGGCATCGAGGATTCCCCGGGCATCCGGCGCGCCCGTGAAATGGGTCTCAAAGTCACCACCGAGGGTGTCGACGGCCTGCTGCCGCACATCGAGGAAGACCGGGTCAGCTTCGCCTTCGACGCGACCTCGGCCTACGTGCACAAGTCGAACTCCGACAAACTGACCGCCAAAGGGGTGATGATGATCGACCTCACCCCCGCCGCCATCGGCCCCTACTGCATCCCGCCGGTGAACCTGCACGCCCTGCTGGAAAGCGGCGTCGAGGGCAACGTGAACATGGTGACTTGCGGCGGCCAGGCGACGATTCCCCTGGTGGCCGCGGTCAGCCGGGTACAGCCGGTCGCTTACGGCGAGATCGTCGCCACCGTGGCCTCGGCCTCCGTGGGCATGGGCACCCGCGACAATATCGACGAATTCACCCGCACCACCTCCTCCGCGGTAGAGCAGATAGGCGGTGCGAAAAAGGGCAAGGCGATCATTATCATCAACCCGGCGGAACCGCCGCTGATCATGCGCGACACGGTGCACTGCCTGACCGAGACCGAACCCGACCGCGAGGCGATCACCCGCTCCTTCCGGGAGATGATCGCCGAGGTGCAGAAATACGTGCCCGGCTACCGGATGCTCAACGAGCCGATCTTCGACGGCAACCGGGTGACCATCTCGGTGGAGGTCGAGGGCCTCGGCGACTTCCTGCCGAAGTACTCGGGCAACCTGGACATCATGACCGCTGCGGGCCTGCGCACGGCGGAGATGATCGCCCAGATGCGCGCCGGATCCTGAACGGCAGCGACTAAACTGCCAAGACACACATCGGGCAAGACCGAACTGCGAAGGCAAAGACTATGAACCTGGCTGGCAAGAAAGTAGTTCTCCACGACATGTGCCTGCGCGACGGCATGCACCCCAAGCAGCACAAGATTACCGTGGAGCAGATGGTTACCATCGCCAAGGCGCTGGACGAAGCGGGGGTACCCCTGATCGAGGTCACCCACGGCGACGGCCTCGGCGGCGCCTCGGTCAACTATGGCTTCCCCGCCGCCAGCGACGAGGAATACCTCACCGCGGTGGTCGGCGCCGTCAGGCGGGCGAAAATCTCCGCCCTGCTGCTGCCGGGTATCGGCACCGTGGACCACTTGCGCATGGCCGCGGATTGCGGGGCGAAGACCATCCGCGTCGCCACCCACTGCACCGAGGCCAATGTCTCCCGCCAGCACATCAACCTGGCGCGCGACATGGGCCTGGATACCGTGGGCTTCCTGATGATGGCGCACATGATCGAGCCGGCGCAGTTGCTGGAGCAGGCAAAACTGATGGAGTCCTACGGCGCCAACTGCATCTACTGCACGGATTCCGCGGGCTACATGCTGCCCGACGACGTGACCGCGCGCATCGCACTTCTTCGCGGCGAATTGCAGCCGGAAACCGAGATCGGTTTCCACGGCCACCACAACATGGCCATGGGCGTGGCCAACTCCCTGGCCGCGCTGGAAGCCGGCGCGCTGCGCATCGACGGTTCCGCCGCCGGCCTGGGCGCCGGCGCCGGCAACACGCCGCTGGAAGTGCTGGCGGCGGTGCTGGACCGCATGGGCGCCGAGACCGGCGTGGATATCTTCAAGCTGATGGACGCCGCCGAAACCGCGGTGCTGCCGATCATGGACGAGCCCGTGCGCATCAGCCGCGATGCGCTGGTGCTGGGCTACGCCGGCGCCTATTCCTCGTTCCTGCTGTTCGCCAAGCGGGCGGAGAAGAAGTACGGCGTGCCCTCCCACGAAATCCTGCTGGAAATGGCCCACCGCAAGACCGTCGGCGGCCAGGAAGACCTGATCGAGGACGTGGCGATCGACCTGGCGAACAGGGCCTGAGCACCTGCGGCCCCGCGCCCTGGGCCGGCGTCGCACAACGCTTTCAGCCCCGCCCTCTCCTGCCCGTCTCGCTGGCGCCGGCGGCAGCTTACGGGATAGAATACGCCGTCATAGGCGCTCACCCCGAACGCAACGACTGTACAAAGCTATAACTATGAAGTCGGGCCTGACCCTCACGCAATACAGCCAGCTTCTCGGCTATCTCTACGAAGGGCATATCGAAGAGGATCCGTACAGCAACTTCCTGCAGAATCTCAGGGAGATGATGTCGTGCAACTTCGCCTCGATGACACTGCGCGAACCCCTGGGCGAGGACGGCGGCCTGCTGTTCGTCTCCAATGACGAGTTGCAGAAAACCTTTATCGACGATCACAGCAACCCCTACACCGACCAGTACTACACCTCCAACCTCATGGTGAACATGCCCTGGGGTGAGGTGAAAACCCTGGACCAGTTCACCTCCTATACCACGCTGGAGACCACGGACCTGTACCGGATCTGCATGCAGCCGATCAACATCTACCACATGATGGGCGTGGACCTGAGAGGCGCCAACCGGCAGCGCTTCAACGTGCGCCTGGCCCGGCCGAAGAGCGCGCCGAATTTCGACCGGGAGGACATGGCGTTCTTTACCGAACTGTCCACCCATATCCAGCGCGCGGTAGCCAACGGCGTGCAACTGGTGCAGATGGACCTGGAGCGCAAGCTGTTCGCGAAGACCATCTCCGGCCGATCCATCGGCACCATCACCCTCGACGAGCGCGGCAAGGTGGTCAACTGCAATATCTCCGCCAACGAATTCGTGCGCGAGAAGGACGGTATCAGCATCGTCAACGAGCAGATCCACCTGCAGAATGCCGCGGCGCGGGATCGACTCAACGAGTACATCCAGGACGTGATCTCCGCCCACCGCAAGCACGAGCAGCCTCCCGTGTACGCCATGGCGGTGGACCGGCCCTCGGGCAAGGCGGCCTACGAAGTGCTGATCAAGCCAATCGCCGTCGACAAAGTGGTGGAGTCGACGCGCACACCGCACATCATGATTTTTGTCAGCGACCCGGAAAAGAAATACGAGATCGACATCAAGATGCTGATGTCCCTGTACCTGCTAACCCGCGCCGAAGCGCTGCTGGCGAAGAACCTCGCCGAAGGCTACAGCCTGGACCAGAGCGCCGCCAACCTCGGCATCGCGCGCAACACGGCCCGGGCGCAACTGCGGTCCATTTTCTCCAAGACCGGCGTCACCCAGCAATCCATGCTGGTGAGCCTTATCCTGAAGAGCCTGGTGACGTTTTCCTGAACCCGCAGAGATCCGCCGGCGCAGCCATAGCCACCTGCCGACCCGCCTTGCGACCGAACAGCGTCGCGTCCGCCACCGACATCCCGCTGGCATAACCCGCACCGGTACGCGGTATCCCACAGGCCGTGCGCCCGGCGGCGTAGAGGCCGGGAATGCGCTCACCCGCCTCGCTTAGCACCTCCCCCGTGGGCAGCGTTTCCAGTCCGCCCAGGGTAAAGCAGGTGGGTCTGAGGCTGGCCAGGCTGTAGTCCACAAGGGCAAACGGGGGCTCCTGCAGCGGCGTGAGCCACTCGGGCGCCTTGTGAAACAGCGGATCACGCCCCTGCCCTGCGTATTCGTTGTAGTAGGCCACAGTGTGCTGCAGCGACCCGGGAGGCAGGCCCGCGTCCTGCTCGACCTCGGCGACGGTCTCGCCCACGGCGACGATTTCCGCGGTGTCGTGGTAATCGGGCCGGGCAAAATGCGCGTTGTCGATAAACATGTAGGCGCGCATGTCCCGCTGCCGGGTGACCGCATCACCCAGCCTGGAGAGATAGACGTCCTCGTTGATAAAGCGCTGGCCCTGCCCGTTGACGAAGATACCAAAGGTCAGCTGTGCTGGCGGGTAGTGGGCGACGCCGACAAATGCCTGCCCCATGTGAATCGCGTTGCCGCCGGCGGCGATACCCAGCAGGATGCCGTCGCCCTGGTCCCCCGGGTTGCCGTGGCGCGTACACCAGGCTGTCAGTTGCGGAATGTGCCGCCGCGTCATGTGCTCGTTCATGATAAAGCCGCCGGTGGTCAGCACCACCCCGCGCCGCGCCAGCAGGTAGTGCTCGCGGTTATCCATCCTGGCTACCACGCCGCAGATGCGCCCGCCCTCGTCCCGGATCAATGCCGTCACCCGCGTATCGCAACGAACATCGACACCGGCCTCCTCCACCCTGCGCATCAGCGTATTCATCACCACCTTGCCGCCGTCATGCCCGGCCGCTTCGGGCAGGTGACCGCGCGGTACCGGAGTGGCGATTCCGGTAAACGGCCAGGCGCGCTCGTTACCCGTGTACTGCAGGGAATCGCCGGTCAGCGCCACCACATCGCGGCCCTCGAACAGGCTGGTGCGATAGGGAATACCCTGGGATTCCAGCCAGTCGAAGTGCTCCGCGGCACCCTCCACGAAGGCGCGCACCCGCGCCTCATCGGCGAAGTCGCCAAAACACTGCATCAGGTAATCCAACATGTTCTGCGAGCTGTCGGCGATGCCGAGGTCGCGCTGCAAACGCGTGCCGCCGCTGCCGCCGAGGTACATCTCGCAGGCGGAGAGCATGGTGGAGCCGCCGCCCCCGCTGAATCGCTCCAGCAGCGTTACCCCTGCGCCCGCCGCCCGCGCTTCCAGCGCCGCACAGGCGCCGGCACCGCCGTAGCCGCAGACGATGACATCCGTCACCAGCTCGCACTGGGGAACGGACCGAAGGGGGAAAACACTGGGCATGCTGTTTACCGGATTTTTTTATCGTTCGGGTCGGGCGGAAGTGATGGCTCGCAGGGCTCCCCGGGGCACGGTCGCACGAAGCTTCAGTGCCGCCGCCCCATATATTATCAATATATATTGACTGTTAGACAACCCAGACTTACGATATCACGCGATTCCAGGCAACACCGTCGGAAAGGTCAGGCCCCATGAATTTGCATTACGACTGGCTGGCGAGCCTGCTGGTGCTCGCGCTGGTCATCGTCTTCACCCAGGCCGGGCGCGCCATCGTATTCCGGTTTCCCGCCCTCAAGCGCACCCGGGCGTTCAACCGCCAGGAAAACGAGCGCAAGCTCAACACGCGCGAGGCGATCTACAAGCCGCGCCTGATGCCGTCACAGACTGTGGGCATGCTGACCTTCGCCCTCGGCTATACCCTGGTGCTTCCGTTTACCGTCACCCTGTACGCCCAACCCGTATGGCGTGTGGCAGTCGATACCGTCATGATCCTGATGGTCTACGACTTCTTCTACTACCTGACTCACCGCTTCCTTTTCCACGGCAAGGGCTACTTCCTGCGTGTGCACTCCGTGCATCACCAGGCGCGCAGCCGGGTCAGCACGGTCGACTCCTTCCTCTTGCACCCGATGGAAACGTTTATCGGCGTAGCGCTTTACTACCTCAGCGTCGCGCTGCTGGCGGGGCTGGGCATGGGTCCGTTCGGGATCCCCTCCATTGTCCTCACCAGCCTGGTCTTCGTGCACCTGAATACCTTCAACCACTGCCGGGTAGACCTCGATTACTTCCCGTTCAGGACGCTGAACTGGATCGCGATGAAGCACGACGCGCATCACCTGGACATGCGCCGCGGCAATTACGCGACGATTACGCTGCTGTACGACAAGCTGTTCGGGACGCTGGAAACCCATCCCAGGGAACTGGCCGAATCGCATCAAAAATAACGAGAAATTGGCAGGAGCAATCGCATGAATACACCGTCTTCCATGGCAGGCAAGGCCGCCCTCGTCACCGGCGCTGCGGCCGGGCTGGGCAGGGCTACCGCACTACAACTGGCCCGCGCAGGAGCGCAGGTTTGCCTGGTCGACATCGCCGCAGAGGGGCTGGCAGGCACGGCGGAAGCGATCGCAGCGCTCGGCGCCCAGGCGCTGGTGCATACCACCGACCTCGCCTCGCCGGACAATTGCCGCGCGGCGGTGAACGCTGCGGTCGACCGGTTCGGGCGCCTGGACGCCCTGTGCAGCGTCGCCGGCATGCTGACCGCCTGCCACTCCCCGGAAATGACCGACGCCCAGTGGGACAAGATCATGGCCGTCAACCTCGGGGCGCCCTTCCACCTGTTCCAGGCCGCGATCCCACACCTGCTTGAAACCCACGGCGCAGTGGTCAACGTCACGTCATGTGCAGCGCATTTCGGCCAGGCGTATGTCGCGGCCTACTCCGCCTCCAAGGCCGGGCTGTCGCAACTGACCAGGGCGCTGGCCATGGAATACATCAAGCAGCCAGTGCGTATCAACGCGGTCGCGCCGGGGGGTATGGACACCGCCCTGGCGGAGGGTTTCTGGACGCTGAAAGAAGCGGATATGAGCCTGATCGAGCGCTACACCGCACTGCGCGGCGTCGTGGAAATCGACACCGTCGCGCAAATGGTCGCCTTCCTCGCCACGGATGCGGCAAGCGGTTACCACGGCGCAGAGATCGCCATCGATAACGGCGTCACCGTGGGCTGAGCGACGATCCGGCAAGGTACACGGCGAATGCGGCGCGATAATCCGGCAGCAACCGCCCCGCCGACGACCGGGGAGGATCCCCTGCGCGAGCAACTGGCCGCCTGCACCGGGCCGGACTTCCAGCAACACCGGCAGGCTGCGGACCCGGTGTGCAGCTACCGCATCCGCCGCTGGACCGAAGCATTCGGCGACGCCAACCCGGCCTACCTCGACCCGAGTGCCGCAGGGCGGGCGGGCCGCACCGCTCCCTTCGCCCCACCCGCCATGCTGGCGGCGTTTACCGGCCCCTCACTGGCAGAGTTCCGGGCGGGGGCCGGTGGACAGACACCCCTGGGAAGCGCGCTTGAATCCCTCGGCTTCATCACGCCCGGCACCGGCATACAACAGGTCTACTCCCGGGACATCCTGGCTGGCGATGTGATCAGCGAAACCAGCTGGCCGGAAAGCGTGAGCGAGCGCAAGACCACGAAACTGGGCGCCGGCTACTTCATCACCTACCGGTCGGAGTTCGTCGACCAGCACGGCCAACTGGTGGGTACGCAACGGCTGGGTACTTTCGCGTTCCAGCCCGGCGCCAGCCCGGCCGTCGAAGAGACAGCGGCGCGCGCGGAAGCTCCCGGCAGCAGCCCGGAAACCCCCGCTTCCGAAGATGTGCAATCGCTGCCGGCAAGGGAAATCACGCTGGACCGCATGGACGTGATCGCCTGCTGCATCGCCATGGGCGACTTCAATCCCGCCCATTTCGACCCCGCTCTCGCGGCAGCCAGTGGCTTCCCCGACATCTTCACCGATATCTACTCCGGACCCGGTTTCGCCCAGGCCTACGTCAGCAACTGGGCGGGAGCGGCGGCCCGCATTACCTCCGTCGATGCGAAGCTGGGCGTACCGCTCTTGCCGGGCGATACCCTGCGGCTGAGTGGCAGGGTCGAGCGGGAGGACGCTACTGCGATCAGCGTGCAGGGTTACTGCTCCAGGGGGCTACACCTTGCGGCAACAGTCGTCCTGCGCGGGCCCACATCCTAGTCAATAAGCCATACGGATTAAGCAAGCCCGGATTTTGGCGCGTTATAGTTACTTTCCATGCCAGCGGCAGCGGGACATGGGCGGCCGGCTCGCTTGCATAAGCCAGGCCCGGCAAAACGAGGAGAAAAATAACAATGACAGGCACGACCAGTTCAATGCACCTTCACACCTCGAACACGGGACACTGCCGCCGCCGGCTGCGTCGCCTCCCCGGCATCTGCCTGGCTTTTACTCTCGCATTGCTTTGCACCACCGCCGGCGCCACCGACATCGACGACGCCTGGCTGGCGGACGGTAGCGACGGCTCCCAGTGGCCCGCCTTCGGCCGCACCTTCAGCGAGCAGCGTTACAGCCCCCTGGACCAGGTCAATACAGGGAACGTGAACCGCCTCGGCCTCGCGTGGACGCTGGATCTCGACGACGTGTGGGACATGGCCACCGTGCCGATCGAAGTGGACGGCGTGATCTATTTCGCCGCCGGCTACAGCGTGGTTCACGCGGTGGATGCGGTCACCGGAAAACTGCTGTGGAAATACGACCCGAAAGTCTCTGCGCGCAAGATGCGCATGGCCTGGGGCAGTCGCGGGCTGACCTACTACAAGGGCAAGATCTACACCGGCGTGCAGGACGGCCGCCTGTTCGCCCTGGACGCAAAAACCGGCAAACTGGTGTGGGAGACACTCACCACCACGCCAGGCGACAACCGCTACATCACCGGCGCCCCGCGCGCCTTCGCCGGCAAGGTGATCATCGGCCACGGCGGCGCCGACTTCGGCTTCGTGCGCGGCTACGTCACCGCCTATGACGCCGAGACCGGCAAACAGGACTGGCGCTGGTACATCGTACCCGGCAACCCCGCGGACGGTTTCGAGAACGCCGCGATGAAAATGGCCGCCAAGACCTGGACCGGCCAGTGGTGGATCAGCGGGGGCGGCGGTACCGCGTGGAACGCCATGACCTACGACCCGGAACTGAACCGCGTGTATATCGGCACCGGCAACGGCTCCCCGTGGAACCACCAGCTGCGCTCCCCCGGCGGCGGCGACAACCTGTTCCTGTGCTCCGTGGTGGCGCTGGATGCCGACACCGGGCAATACCTCTGGCACTACCAGACCACACCCGGCGAAAGCTGGGATTTCACCTCCACCATGGACATCACCCTCGCCACCATCGAGATCGATGGCAAGCCGCGCAAGGTGTTGATGCACGCACCCAAGAACGGCTTTTTCTACGTGATCGACCGGGAAACCGGCAAGCTGATCTCCGCGGAAAAAATCGACAAGGTCACCTGGGCCGACCACATCGACATGGCCACCGGGCGGCCGGTGGAAAATCCCGGCGTGCGTTACGAGGACGGGGAGGCAATCTTCTATCCCGGTTCCGGCGGCGCCCACAACTGGCAACCGATGTCCTACTCACCGCGCACCGGGCTCACCTACATCCCCACTATCCGACTGGCCGGCTACTACAACCAGGGCAAGCGCGATCCCGCCAGGTGGAAGTTTGACGGAACCGATTTCAGCGGGCTGGACCAGCCCTTCATGGATGTGCCCAAGTCCGCGGGCTCCAGCAGCCTGCTGGCCTGGGACCCGGTCAAACAAAAGGAAGCCTGGCGCATCGAAAAAGTCGGCTCCCACAACGGCGGCACCATGGCCACCGCGGGCGACCTCGTATTCCAGCCCCAGGCGGACGGCTACTTCGTGGCCAACGACGCCCGCAGCGGCAAGGAACTGTGGCGCAGCTTCATGGGCGTAGGCAGCGTGTCGGCGCCGATCACTTACACGGTAAACGGCAAGCAGTACGTGACCGTTCTCGCCGGCTGGTCCGGCGGGCAGATGCTGCTGGGGTCGCTGTCCGCACAATTCGGCTGGGTCGGGCGCGACCACCCGCGCCGCGTGCTCACCTACGAGCTCGACGGGTCGGCACAGATGCCGTCCTCACCGCCGAAAACCGTGGTCAAACCGCTGATTGCACCTGAATTCAAGCTCGACCATGCGCTGGCACAAAAAGGCAGGAAGGTCTACGAGCAGTGCACGATCTGCCACGGCGTCAGCGCCGTCGCCGGCGGTTTCGCGCCGGACCTGCGCGCGTCACCAATACCGCTGTCATTCGAGGCGCTGTCTTCCGTGGTTCGCGACGGTACGCTGCAAAGCCGCGGCATGCCGCCCTTTCCTGAACTCACGGATGCCGAGATCACCGAGTTGCAGCACTTCTTCCGCGAGCAGGCGCGCTACGAGGAAACCACCTGGCATAAAGTCAGGGCCGCCTGGCACATGATCAAGCTGATGATAAAAATGCAGTTGATGAAGTACGGCTGGATCGACGTGGATACCGGACCGCCCAACTCCCAGGCGCCGGCCAACGGCAAGGCACCGCCGCTGCTCACCGCCGAGGAACTGGAAGCGGCCAGGAGAGGCCCCTGACGGCGATCGAACTCTCCCCCGGCAACGCGAGTCCGGTATCACTCATTCGGACTACTCGCCGGGGGCTGCCCCGCACTGCTTTTCCGTAAAAGCTTCGATAAGATAATTTTGCCTGCAAGACCTGGCGCGTACGCACGCGGCAAACCACATAACTAGATAATAAGGGTCGATACCATGATGCCTTCAAGAAATGCCATCCGTTTTGCCATTTCGTCACTGATACCTACCGCCGCGCTTGGTCTCGCAATCGCTACGCCCTCCGCGCTGGCGCAGGAAGACAACCGCGCCTCCACGCTGGAGGAAGTGATCGTCACCGCGCAGCGTCGCGAGGAGTCGCTGCAGGATGCACCGATCTCCCTGGCCGCCCTCAACTACGGCCGGCTCGAGGCCATGGGTTTTACCAACCTTTCCGACTTGCAGAGCAGCGTTCCAAACCTGTCCATGCGCGAGATGCCCAGCAGCAAGACTGCTGTGCGCAATTTCATTCGCGGCGTGGGCAACAACGACGCGCAACTCACCCAGGACCCGGCCGTAGGCGTTTACCTGGACGGCATCTACATCGCACGCAGCACCGGCCTGATCATGGATCTCGCCGATGTGGAGCGCGTGGAAGTCCTGCGCGGCCCGCAGGGCACGCTGTACGGCCGCAACGCCACTGGCGGCGCCATCAATATCGTCTCGCAAAAACCGAAGGGCGAGTGGGGCTTCAAGCAAAAGGTCACACTCGGCAACTACGACGCCTGGCGTTCGGAAACCACCATAGACCTGCCGGAGTGGGCGAATATCAGTACCAAATTCACCTACGTGCGCGGGGCTGCCGACGGCTGGGTCGACAATCACGGAGCGGGGGTAGACCCCAACGAGGAAGATCGCACCGCCTGGCGGCTGGCGCTGCGATTCACGCCGACCGAAAACTTCACGGTGGACTACAGCTACGATCACTCCGAGATGGACTACGGCACCATCTACTACCAGACCATCAACCAGCCCTACGCCGGCTCACCCTACACTGCGCTACCCTGGAGCCATTCGCGAATGGAGGATTTCACGCCCAGCGAACCCTTCCAGGAGAGCAACTTCGATATAGACGGCCACGGCCTGACCATTGAGTGGGCGCTCTCCGACGCGCTGACGTTCAAGTCTCTCACCGGCTACCGTGAACTCAACGAACACCTCTACCAGGACTACAGCGCCAACCCGATCATCCCGCGCCTGTTCCAGAACAACCCCTACGACACCGACCAGGACCAGTTCAGCCAGGAATTCCAGCTCAGCGGAACCATGGGGCGTTTCGATTACATCGGTGGCCTGTACTACTTCGAGGAGAATGGCGAGGAAGTAACCACGGACTATATCTCGCTCGAGGTACCGCCCTTCCTGCCCTTCGGCGCCTACCTGCTGCAGTCGCGCGACACCGAGGCCACAAACGAGGCTTCTGCCGTCTACGGCCAGTTCAGCTACCGGCCCGGTATTCTCGATGATCGACTGAAACTGACCGTCGGCCTGCGCTACTCCGAAGACAAGCGGGAGATCGACAGCTCGCGCCTGGCCGCGCTGGACTTCGTGACCTTCGATCATGCGAAAGCCTCGCACAAGTGGGATCACCTCTCCGGCACCGCGGTCGTCAGCTACGACATCGACGACCAGCAGAGCGCCTACCTGAAGTTCGCCCAGGGCTATCGCACCGGCGGCTTCAACGGTCGCGCCACCCGCGCCGAGGCCGTGCGGACCCCCATCGACGAGGAAACCGTGGATTCCTGGGAGTTGGGCTACAAGTCCGAGTGGCTGGATCGCCGGTTGCGCGCGAACATCGCCCTGTACTACATGGACTACGATGACATCCAGCTCAGCTTCGCCGCGGTGATGGACCCCTCCGACGTGCGCTTCTTCAACGCCGGTACCGCGGAAATCAAGGGCGCGGAGCTGGACCTGACTGCCGTGCCCGTCGAGGGCCTGCAACTGGGAATCCAGTACGCCTACCTGGATTCTGAAATCACCGACGTGATCAACCCGTTCACCAACCTGCCGGACAACGGCAAGTATGTCCTGCCCAGCGCGCCGGAAAACACGTTTACCGCCACCCTCGACTACGCCCTGCCCTCTACCGCCATCGGCAACCCGTCACTGAACCTGGGCTACAGCTGGCGCGACGAGAGCGCGGTATCCGCGGCCATCTACGCCACGCCCGAGGGCATTATCGAAAGCTACGGCTTGTTCAACGCCCGCTTCAGCCTGGACGCCATCCCGCTGGTGAAAACCGGCGACCTGTCGGTGGCGATCTGGGGCCGCAACCTGGCCGACGAGGAATACCTGGTCGATGCCGTGGGGCAGTTCAGCTGGTCCGACAAGACCGGCGCCTTCGGCACGCCGCGCACTTACGGCATCGACCTGCTCTACCAGTACTGACCCGCGGGACAACGGCGCTATCACTTTCGCAGCACAGGCTGTACTAACCGGGACCTTGCGATGAAATTCAGTTACCAGATCGGCATGTGCGAAGCCTCGCACTACCTGCCACTCGCCAGGGCGGCGGAGGCCGCGGGCTTTCACGGCATTACCATCCCCGACAGCATCTGCTACCCGGAGCACGCCAGCTCACAGTATCCCTACAACGCGGATGGCAGCCGCGAGTTCCTGGCGGGTATCCCGTTCATCGAGAGCCTCATCGCCATCGCGCACATGGCGGCAGCAACCGGGACGATCCGCTTCGCGACGTTTGTCTACAAGCTGGCGGTACGCCAGGCGCCGGTAGTTGCCAAACAGGTACAGAGCATACAGGCGCTCTCCGGCAACCGCCTCGATTTCGGCATCGGCATCAGCCCCTGGGAAGAGGACTTCGCCGTTTGCGGCGTGCCCTTCGCACAGCGCGGCAAGCGGTTTGACGAGCAGATCGACATTCTCCGCGGCCTGGAGAGCGGCGAGTATTTTGGCTACCGGGGCGAGCTCATCTCGATGCCGGCAAACAGGATGTGCCCGGTGCCGGGTGAACCCACACCCCTGCTGATCGGCGGGCACACCGAACCGGCACTGAAACGCGCGGCACGCGTCGGCGACGGCTGGATGTGTGCCGGGGCCAGCCCGGAGGAACTGCAGGCTTACATCGGCAGGCTCGGCGCGCTTCGCGAGGAATACGGCACAGCCGACCGCCCCTTCCGTATCTTCACCACAGGGCAGGATGCGTTTACCGCCGAGGGCATCCGCATGCTGGAGGATATCGGCATCACCGACGTCATCATCGGTTTTCGCGACGTCTACGCCATGGAACCGGACAAGCCACTGGACGAAAAAATCGCGATGCTGCAGTGGTACGCAAAGGAATTCATCCACGCCTGAGACCGCGCAGTCGCCACACCGACAACGCAGAGGACATACACGCATGCTGGACCTGGAATCGATCGAGCGGATCAAGCAGCTCAAGGCCCGATACTTTCGCTTTCTCGACACCGCCGACCTGGCCGGATTGCAGTCCGTCTTCTGCCCGGATGCAGTGATCGACTTCAAGAGTCCCTCCTACGAGATCACCTTTCGCGGCTGGGATGAGCTGGCAGACTTTTTTGCCGGCGCCTTCACCGAAACCCGCTACGGGCTGCACAACGGGCACCACCCGGAGATCGGCGTCCAGGGCGATACCGCCACGGGGCTCTGGTATTTGCAGGACATCTTCATCAATGAAGAGGAAAAGCTGCTGTGGCAAGGCACTGCAATCTACGAGGACCGGTATGAGCGGCGCGACGGCAACTGGCTGATCGCGCAATCGGGCTACCGCCGCATGCTGGAGGTGAAGTCGCCGCTGCCGGACGACTGGGAGATCACCAGCCGGCCTACCCGGCGAGGATGACGTACTCGGACATGGGAATCACGTCGATACGGTCGAAATCGATAAAGCGCGCGCAGCTCGCCATCATGGTATCCGTGTGCCGCTGCAATACTACATCGTCATCGCCGGCGTTATAAAACGCATGCGCGGACGTCATCGCTTCCGGCGGGAAATTTTCCTCCACGATCGCGGCACAGGGCGGCGCCTCGGGCGTCAGTGCGCGTACGACGAGGTTCTGCCGGTAACTGAAGGTGGACTGGGTATCGATCGCAACCTGCGTGTGCATCCCCTGCCAGGCGTCGAGCCACTGCGTGAACGAGAGCCGATCCGGTTTCTGCAGCAAGGCGACCTGGCACATCCCGTATACCCGCTCCCTGGGTCGTGCGGGGTGGCTGAGATTGGCCAGGGGTTCGGACTCGGTTACCAGGTAGCCATGGTATTCAAGCCCGTGCCGGTCCAGCACGCCTTCCAGCGGTGCACGTCCGGCGCAGCTGTCCAGCCAGATCGACAGCAGCGCATCCGGCAGCCGGGGGCTGGTTTGCATGCGCAAATGGCGGGCAGGTTCCACCGCCTCGTCGACCACCGCGAGATGCATTTTGCGAATTGCCGCAGCGTGCAACAGGCCCGGCACGACGGTGTCGCGAAGATGTCGGGCCGCCATCAGGGCCTGGTCGTCGCTCGCGCTGTATACGAGGTAGAGCAGCTTTTCCATGGGTGCGCCTGCTTGCGGGTGATCGCGTCGAGTATATCGATTGCTGCCTGTGGGCTCTATGACAGTCTTGATCCTGCCGGGCGCGCGTTGAACCCCCGGCCTGCATGCGCAGCCATCGACGCCCGGGGCCCGAAGCCACGATGACAAGCAAGCAATGCCTGCTGATTCTGTTCTGCGGATTTCTCGCCGGGTGTACCGGCCCGGAAGACCCCTCCCTGTTTCCCGCCTATGACGCGGCAACCGCCAGGCCCATCCCTCCCAAGGCCGCGGTGCCGAGAAACGAGGACAGGAACGTATTCTTCGGCGACCTGCACATCCACACCAGTTACTCCACCGACGCCTATACCATGGGGGTACGGGCCTTGCCGGACGACGCCTACCGCTACGCCCGCGGCGGGGAGATCGAGCACGCCGCCGGCTACGGCATGCAGATCGATCGGCCGCTGGATTTCGCCGCCGTCACCGATCACTCGGAATACCTCGGGGTCGTCCGCCACCTCGACCCGGATTTCCCGATCAAGGAACGCGGCCTGCGCGAGCGACTGCTCAACGACAACCGGCTGAGCATCACCTGGTTCCTGATCCGCTCCCTCAAGGATTTCAACCTGCGCAACGTGCATATCGACGACGCCACACCGATCGGCAGGTCCGCCTGGCGCGATACGATCGCCGCGGCGCATCGCAATAACATTCCCGGCGTCTTCACTACCTTTGTCGGCTACGAGTGGTCGTCCACCCCGGATGCACGCAACCTCCACCGCAACGTGATCTTCCGCGACGAGAATGTGCCTGAGCTGCCTTTCAGCTCCCTGGAATCCGAGGACCCCCGCGATCTCTGGGCCACGCTGGACGAGCAGCGAAGCCAGGGCATGCAGGTGCTGGCGATTCCGCACAACGGCAACCTCAGCGATGGGAAGATGTACGACTCCGTCGCCTACGATGGCTCGGCGATGGACGCGGACTACGCCAGGGAACGAATGAAAAACGAACCCCTGAGTGAGATCTTCCAGGTGAAGGGCTCCTCTGAAACCCATCCCGCCCTCGCGCCCCAGGACGAGTTCGCGGATTTCGAAATCTACGAAACCATGTTGTCGCAGAGCCTGGACACGGCGAGACCGCAGGGCGGGTACGCCCGCGGCGCGCTCAAGCTCGGCCTGGAATTCGCGCACAAGGAGGGCTTCAACCCCTACCACTTCGGTGTCATCGGCTCCTCGGACGGCCACAACGCCGCCTCGCCGGTGGAGGAAGACAACTACGACGGTAAACTGCCGCTGCTGGACGGCAGCGCGGGCCTGCGCATGCGCACCGCATCGTACTTTCCGGAGACCATGCCCGGCGGCCGCCTGTGGAGCGCGGCCGGGCTGGCGGCCATATGGGCAGAGGAAAACACCCGCGACTCACTGTTCGAGGCCATGCGGCGCAAGGAAACCTACGCCACTTCGGGCACCCGCATGATCGTGCGCTTTTTTGCCGGCTGGGACTACCCTGCCGACCTGATGTCCCAGCCCGACTGGATCGCGCGCGCCCGGCACACAGGCGTGCCCATGGGCGGAGACCTGCCCGACTCGGACAGCACCACCTCCCCGGTTTTCCTGGTCTTCGCCAGCCGCGACCCGGCGGGCGCCAACCTGGACCGGGTCCAGGTGGTCAAGGGCTGGGTAGACGGGAGCGGGCAGTCCCGGGAGAAGATCTTCGATGTAGCCTGGTCCGGCGAGCGCAGTATCGACCCGGCCACAGGCAAGCTGCCCGCCGTGGGCAACACCGTGGACGCCAGGACCGCGACCTACACCAACAGCATCGGCGCGCGGCAGCTCTACACCACCTGGCGCGACCCGGATTTCCAGCCCGGGCAGGAGGCGTTCTACTACCTGCGCGTACTGGAGATCCCGACGCCCCGCTGGACCACCTTCGACGCCGTGAAGCTGGGCATCGAGGCGCCGCAACCGACCACGCTACAGGAGCGCGCCGTCACCTCGGCGATCTGGTATCACGGCGGGGGTTAGTCCATTTGCATGAAGACGCGTGGAAGGGAAATTCCTTACCATGCCTGTGCAAGCGACGTATTGATGGAGAGCGCTCAGGACCAGAAAAAGCAGACGATTTCGTTGACCGGGGCGGCGCCTGCCAGGCAGCGCTGCCGCCAGTACCAAGGACAGGAATTCACCGCAGAGTGAGCCCATAACAATAACGAATGGAAGGATGGATATCGTGACCCAACGCCGTATACACGGGCTGAACCCCCGCGCGCTCGCCGCCTGCATCGCCGCGACGCTTCCGGCCCTCGCCATCGCGCAGGAACAACCGGTACAGAGGGCAAACAACCTCCAACTGGAGGAAGTCATCGTCACCGTGCAGCGCCGGGTGGAATCGCTACAGGACACCCCCATTTCGGTCATGGCCTTCAACGCGGAAGATATCGAGAAACGCGGCATCACCAACATCGCGGACCTGCAGTCCAGCGTGCCCAACATGCAGATTGCGCCCTTCGTTACCAACGCCTCCACCCTGAACTTGTTCGTGCGCGGTATCGGCGTACTCGACTCGCAGGTGACCGTCGATTCACCGGTGGCGGTCTACCTCGACGGCGTCTACCTGGCGCGCAATACAGGCCTGGCGCTGGAGATAGCAGACCTGCAGCGCATCGAGGTACTGCGCGGCCCGCAGGGTACACTGTACGGCCGCAACGCGGTAGGCGGCGCGCTGATCATGGAAACCCGGCGGCCCTCCACGGAAGGCCTCGAGTTCAAGCAGAAATTCACCGTGGGTGATCGAGACCTCTCCAGCTTCAGCATGCTCAACCTGCCGGTCACCGACAACCTTGCGGTCAAGCTGACCGGCCTGTTCAAGGAACAGGATGGCTTCATCGACAACCCGACCGGCAAGAAGAACTGGGGCGACATAGGTTCGGAGGGCGGACGCTTCGACCTGAGCTGGAGGATCACCGACTCGCTGTCCCTGGACTACGGCTACGACGTCTCGCACCTGGATTTCTACAACGGCACCTACCAGTCCATCACCCCTCCGCCGCCCTCCTCGCCGCTGGACCCATTTTTTATCCAGGCTGTCGAGGACGGCCCTGGCTATACCAACAAGCGGCTGGACAAGCTGACCTCGGTGGACCCCAACCAGAAGTCCTCCAGCAATATCACCGGCCATACCGCAGTGCTGAGCTGGGAAGCCGATTCCACGGAACTGAAGTACATCTTCGGCCACCGCGAGATGGACAACAGCAGTTACGTCGACCTCGGCGGCGGCGCCCAATTCTCCCTGGCGACCATCGGCTATACCGCACCGGATGGCGAGGAGTTCCCCCTTGGCTACTTCGCCGTAGACCAGGAACAGACATCCCACGAACTGCAGTTCAACGCCGACCTGTTCGACGACAAGCTGCGCCTGCTGGCGGGCGCAATCTACTTCGAGGAAGACGTCAGCGAGAGCGAGTCGCCCTGGCGCCACCAGTTCCACGGCACCCTGATCGCCCCCGGTTCACCCGCGGACGGCGCGATCATCGCGACCTATATCAATCGCAAGTCCGAGTCCAGTACCAAGGGCCTGGCCAGCTACCTGCGCGCGGAGTACACACCGGACATCCTCGACCAGCGCCTGCACCTGACCGTCGGCGCGCGCTACTCCGAGGATGAGCGCAAGGCGGACGCCTTCCGTTACGCCCGAACAGCCGTATACATAGGTCCGAACCTGGCTTCGAACACCATCATCGGCTGGGACGGCAATGGCAAGCGCAATGACCACAACACCTCCTACGAGGGCATCGTCGGCTTCGACCTGAACGACGAAATCAACCTTTACGCCAAGTACAGCGAAGCCTATGTGGCCGGCGGGTTCAACGTGCGCGACCCGGACCCGGACAGCAACAACCAGTACGGCGTGGGCTTCGCCGACGGCTTCGACCCGGAAGAAGTCGCCACCTGGGAGTTCGGCATGAAGAGCGAACTGTTCGGCTCCCGTGCCCGCTTGAACATGGACGTATTTTTCACTGACTACACCGACCGGGTTACCAGCTTCGTGGTCCCTGGCGCTGCCATCGGCGACACCAAGTACATCAACGCCGGCAAGGTAGCCCTGGACGGCTTTGAACTCGACGCGATCTTCCTCGCCACCCAGGACCTGCGCTTCACGCTGAACTACTCCTACCTCGATGGCAAGATGGAGGAGGTTCGCGACCCGCTCACCGGCGCGGACGTCACCGACCACTACCAGCTGCCCTCCGCCCCGGAAAACTCCTACAACGTCGCGGTGGACTGGACCCTGGCCTCCGGCAACTGGGGCAGCCTGGACCTCTACGCCAACTACAGCTACATGGACGACCGCAACGGGGTCGCGGACGTGGAAGAGCCCCCGAACGACTCCAGCTGGCCCTCCTACGACCTGGTGAATGCGCGACTCAGCTGGAAAGATATCCGCGTATTCAACGGGGACGCGATGGTGTCACTGTGGGTCAAGAACGCGCTGGACGAGGAGTACGTGGTCAATGCCACCAGCGAGTACCCGCATTCGGCGCGCTCGGTGATGTGGGGGCAGGCGCGCTCCTTCGGCGTCGACTTCAGCTACACCTACTGACCCGCGCTACCGCCTCGCCTGCCGTAGGAGCCTGCTACGCAGGCGATCGCCCCTATAGGAGCGCGCTCCGCGCGCGATCGCCTGCATAGCAGGCTCCTACGACAACCCTGATCGCACCTGTAGGAGCGCGCTCTGCGCGCGATCGCCTGCGTAGCAGGCTCCTACGATGCCGGGCGGTTAGTGCCGCCGGCCTTTCACCTTCACCTTGAAGCCCATCGAAGGGCCCGGTGTCGGCGCAGTCTTGGTCTTCAGCACATAATCCGGCGACGGCAGTTCCAGGTCGAACAGGTAGAACAGCTGGGCCATGCTCATCATCAGCAGCACGTCGGAGAGGCTCTTGCCGAGGCAGGTGTGGGGACCGCGCCCATAGGGTGAGTAGGCGCCGGGCTGCATGTGCTCCCTGCGCTCGCGGGTGTAGCGGTCGATGTCGAACCTGTCCGCGTCCGGGTAGAACTCGTCCTGGAAGTGCGGGACCGCCGTGCCCATGTAGATGATCTCGCCCTCCTCGAACTGGTGTCCGTCGTAGACGAAGTCCTTGTTGGCGACCCGCAACTGGGCCACGGCTATCGGGTACAGGCGCATGGTCTCCATGATGGCGCCATACAGGGAAGGCATGCTCTTCATGAAGGTCTTTTCATCGACGGGTTTCGACATCACCTCGTCGACCTCCGCCTGCACGCGCTCCAGCACGCCGGGTTCCTTGAGCACGGTGTAGACGATGGCTGCAGTGGTATTGGCGACGGTGTCCAGGCCCGCGACGTAAGGCGAGGCCATCAACATCGGCAGGTCGGATTCCGGGATCAGCTCCGGGTCGCGTTCGTGGGCGGTCATCACGTCGTCGATCAGGTTGCGCTCCTCTTCGGGAACCTGCACGCCGCGAGCCCGGTATTCCGCCACCATGTTTTCACCGAGCTCGATCATGCGCGCCTTGGCACGCTTGTACTTCGGCAGTTTCAACAGGAATTCCGGCCGCTGCCGGGTGACCAGCACGTTGAGGATGTACAGGATGGTAGTGCGTATGTCCTTGACGTACTCCCGCGGCGCCTTGCCGGTCATGGTAATGCCCAGCTGGTCGATGACCAGGTACTGCATGTTCTGCACCACCGGTACCCGCTCGCCGACCGGCCAGTCACGCAACAGGGCGTCGCGGGTGATATCCAGCATGTTCTGGTAGCGCCCGGCGATGGCGTCCTTGGAGAAACCGCGCTTCATTACATCACGCAGCTGCGCATGCAGCTCGCCGTCTACTGCGGTGAGCATCTTGGTGGAATTGAATTCCACCATCTGCGGGTACCAGACCTCCCAGGAACGCAGGCACTGCTTGCCCTCGCTGCTGCCCATGAAGGTCGCCGCCTCGGCGCCGGCCATCACGCTGAATTCATTGCCGAACACGCGCACCCGGAAAGTGCCGCCGTATTCGTCATAGCATTTCTTGAAGAACGCCGCCGGCCCGGCGGCCATGGACAGCGTGCTGCCGATCAGCGGCAGGCCGCGCACCAGCGGCGGGCGGGGGGGTTGTTGCGGGGTCAGGGCCAAGGATTGAACAGCCATCTTATTATCCCTCGATCAGGTGGGGCTGACGCAATATTGCAACCATGGGTTGCAATATGCAAGTGTAGCCCAACCGGCGGTTTCCTGCGCGCCAGCCAGCGTGCGCAAGCCACCGCGATGCGGGTCTTACCCGGACTCCTTCGCCACCTCGGCAATGGCTTCTTCCAGTGGGAACAACAGCGAGGCGGCACGGGGATATCCGGCATACGGGGCGATGAACAGCAGCAGTTCCCGGGCTTCGTCGGCATTCATCTCGCCCCGCTTCAGCGCCGCCTTCACCTGGATCTTGAAGGTACTGACCTCCCCCTTCTCGGCGATGATGCCGAGCAGCAGCAGGCGCTTGTCGCGCATGGAGAAGGTCTCGCGGGTCCAGACCTCGGCAAACAACTGCTCCAGCATGACATCGCTGAAGGCGTAACCCTCGGGCGGGGTGACGACATCCCCGGCGTACACTTCCTTGATCATCTCCAGGCCTATTTCCCGGCGGCTTTTCTCCGTCATGGCATCCTCTCGTTTAGACTTGCGGAACATATCTGCTCAACGGCCTCGCGGACATTCGCCCGGCTATAGCCGAGATCGGCGACATCGGGATCGTAATGCACTACCGCATTGCGCCCCGCGTACAGGATCATGTCCGGTAGCAGCGGATGTTCATCACGCGATACCGGCAGGTCGGCCGGGTTACCAGCCGCCTCGCAAAACAGTTCGAGGTACTGTTTCCAGCTGAGGTTTTCGTCGCCGACCAGGTAGGCTTTGCCCGGTGTGCCGTGGTCCAGTGCAGCGGCGATGGCCTCCGACATCGACTTCGACGCGATGAAATTCATGCCGCCATCCGGCGCGACCCGGGGTACGCCCTCGAGTTTTCCTGCACCGAACAGCGCCAGCGCAGCGAGGTGGCCGACGGCCAGCCCAGGCACATGGCCGAGGATGAATGGGGCATCCAGCGCACAGACCCTGAACCCATCCGCGCTGAGAGCGAGCGCACCCAGGCAGGACAGGTGGCGTGAGCGCACGTAGGGGTCGGTCTCGATTTTCTCCGGCACGATGTGCGGGTAGTAGCTGCCCACCAGCACCGCCCGCCGGATACCGGCGTCCCGCGCCCTGGAAAAAAATCGTGGTATCGCAACGCTGTTGACCTCGTGGAAGAATGCGTCGAGGTCGGTCCCGGGTGCCACCGAGCGGATATCGCTGCCCGCGCAGAACACCATCGCGTCGAAGGCGGCGAGTTGATCGACACCGAGGCCATCACTGACGTAGTCGCCCTGGAGGTGCGCGAAGCGGGCGACGGGCGAACCTGCCGGCAGCGGCGAGCGCGACATCACCGTCACCTCGTGCCCGGCGTCACCCAGGTGGATCGCCGCGTGAGCACCTGTCAGGCCGGTTCCGCCGACAACCAGTATTTTCATGGGCCACCTCGGTCGCTGGGCCGCGCAAAGCCGTTCATCCGGGCACCGTCACCAGCCAGTCGTGGACGCGGCGCCAGAGCATGTCACGCGCGGGAAAAATGAAATGTGTGTGGCCGGTCTCCGGCAGCACCGTGAGGGTGACATGCCGTGAGCCGGTAAACCAGGCCGGCACCGTGTGCGGGTTGTCGCCGATATCGTCCTCGCCGAACACCAGGTGTACCGGCACGTCGACACTCGCGGCTTCAGGCGCCCAGGACCCGGGGATCATGCTGAATATACCGGCGACACCGAGCAGGTGGGCGCGTACGGCACGCAGGGCGCCGGCACCGCGCCGCTCGCCGCCCTGGAACATTTTTTTGGAATCGGGTGAGCCCGGGACCATCCAGTACGCCTCGTCGCCCCTGGCCTGCAGGAGACCGGCCAGTTCGGCGTGCGCGCGCTCCGGGTTCTCCGCCAGCGGCTTGAGCGTGTCGTCGAGGAAATCGTACAGGCCGTAGGGCCCTGCTCCCATGACCACCACGCCGTCGTAGGGGCTGAACCTGCCCTGGGTCACGGTGGTCAGCATGCCGCCCATGGAGTGGCCCACACCTATCGAAAGGAAGTCCTCCAGCGCAGGCAGGCACTCGATGCCACCCTGCCGCAGGGTATCCTTGAGCCGTCCCACCGCTTCGGCGGTGGCGGCCGCGAGATTGGCGGGATGAAGCACAAACCCGTTCCCGGGCTGGCTGCTTGCGCCGATACCGAGATGGTCCATCAACACGACTACGTGGCCGCGCCGCGCCATCGCCTCGGCGAAGCTGAAGCTGCGATCGCCTTCATCGTCCAGGTCGAAATAACCGCAGTCCATGCCGCCCCCGGGCATGCAGAACAGCACCCTTGGGATTTCCGCTATGGTCGCAGGCTCCGGCAGCACCAGGCGTGTGGCGAGCGTCTGCCCCGGCAGGCCGTCGCCGGCGAGTGCTTCGACGGTGACATCGTGAGTTATGCGGGTGAGTTCACTCGCCATCGGCGGTCTCCATGCTATCGATGCAGGCCCGGGAGCATAACCGGCGACCTGCCAGTCTCGCCAGGGCCGGGGCTCAGGGCCGCATGAACTGGCCGCCGTCCACATTCAGGATGTGGCCGGTAATCCAGCTAGCCTGGTCTGAGAGCAGGAACAGCGCGGCGTCCGCCATGTCCTCCACCTTGCCCAGTCGCTTGATCGGCATTGTCGCCAGCAAGTGCTGGACGAAATCACCCGCGGTTTTCTGCAGCGCGCCGGTATCGGTGGGGCCGGGCGCAATGGCGTTGATACGGATATTGCGCGGCCCCAGTTCCTGTGCCAGCGACTGGGTGATGCCATTGAGGGCCAGCTTGGCCACACCGTAGTAGCCGGCGCTCATCCAGGCCGCGGTGGAGGACTGGTTGATGATGGCGCCGCCGCCCGCCTCGGTCATGGGCTCCACCACAGCCCGGGTCATGATCAGCGCACCGTGTGTATTGATGCGCATGAACTTCTCCAGGTAGTCCATATCGACGCTCAGGTAGGGCTGGATCTCCATGTTGCCGAAGATCGCCGCGTTATTGATCAGGTAGTTGATCGCGCCGTATTTGCCGAGCGTTGCGGCGGCGCAGGCAGCGGCGGACGCCTCGCTGCCCACGTCGGTCTTCACGAACAGCGCACTGCCACCGGCCGCGTTGATCTCGTCGGCAACCCGCTGGCCGCCCTCCTCGCTGAGTTCCGCAATGACCACGTTCATGCCCTGCGCAGCGCAGCCTTTGGCGTAGCCCTCACCGATACCGCCACCGGCGCCGGTGACGACGACAGTTTTACCTGTGAAATCCATGATGCTCTCCCGGTAATTATGTTGTTGGGAAGGTTGTCTCAGTTTGGTACGGCCATGGCGATGGTCTTGGTCTCGAGGTATTCCTCGAAGCCTTCAAGACCCATTTCGCGGCCGACACCGCTTTGCTTGTAGCCGCCGAACGGTGCATCCGCGGCGTAGAAGTTGCCGCCGTTGACGTTCACTGTGCCAGTGCGCAGCCGTCTCGCCACATTCAGTGCACGCGCCTCATCCGCCGACCAGACCGCACCGGACAGGCCGTAATCCGAGTCATTGGCGATACGGATGGCATCCTCCTCGTCGTCATAGGCGATGACCACCAGTACCGGTCCGAAGATCTCCTCGCGGGCGATGGCCATGTCGTTGGTCACATCGACGAACACGGTGGGCTCCACGTAATAACCCTTTTCCAGGTGTTGCGGCGTACCGCCGCCCAGTAGCAGGCGGGCGCCCTCCGCCTTGCCTTTTTCGATATACCCAAGCACCCGCTCGCGCTGGCGGGGATTGATCAGCGCCCCCATGATCTGGGTCTCGGACGCCGCCTCGCCGTACTCGATGTAGCCAAAATATGCTTTCAGCATCTCCTCTGCTTCCGCCTGCCGGGTGCGCGGCACCAGCAGGCGAGTATGCAGCGCACATCCCTGCCCCGCGTGGAAGCATACGCCGAGGGCGCTGAGCAGGCTCTGGCCCAGGTCGGCGTCGTCGAGCATGATATTGGCGGACTTGCCACCCAGTTCGAGAAACACCTTCTTTACGGTCTGTGCAGCACTCGCCATGATGTGTTTGCCGACAGCGGTGGAGCCGGTGAACGAGATCATGTCCACGCGCGGGTCGCTGATCAGGTGTTCACCCACGGCTTTCGGGTCCGCGGAGGCGATCACGTTGAATACACCGGGCGGAATGTCGGTGTGCTCCTTCACCACCCGGCCGAGCAGGGTCGCAGCCCAGGGGGTATCCGGTGCCGCCTTCAGCACCACCGTACAGCCGGCAGCCAGGGCGGGGATACACTTGGCCAGGTTGATCTGCAGCGGGACGTTCCAGGGCGTAATGGCGGCCACCACGCCGACGGCTTCCCTCTCCACCAGGCGGCGGCTCCTGATACCCATCATCTCGGTCACGCCGATATCACGCGACCACCTGTAGTTGGGCATTGCCTCCAGTGTGTAATCGATAAAGGAAATCGGCACCTCGCACTGCGGCCCCCCGCTGCCACAGATGCCCATCGGCGAACCGGTCTCCGCGGCGATCTGCGCCTTGTACTCGCCGAGATCGGCCAGCAGGCCCTCTTTCAGCTGGCGGATACAGTGGTGGCGGAATTCGTGGTCGGTTGACCAGTCGGTGGTGTCGAAGGCGCGTCGCGCGGCGGCAATCGCCCTATCCATGTCCTCGTGCCCGGCATCGGCGACCTGGCCCATCACCTCCTCGGTCACCGGATTGATATTGGGATAGGTCTTGCCGGAAGCGGCCTCGGTCAGTTCGCCATCGATAAACAATCGCGATTCAGGGTTCATCGGCGGCCTCTCAATTCCTGCCCATGAACAGCTTGTAAACCACGTCGCGCAACTGCTGAGTGGCGGGAAGCGCTACACCGAGGCCCTCCGCCGCTGCCAGGGCACAATCGAGGTCCTTTTCCGCCAGGCGGCCAAAGACATCGAAATGTTTGACCACCTCCTCTCCGGGCGCCTCCGTACTGGACATCATCGTGTTACCCAAAGCGAACAGGTACATGCCCTCGCAGACGACGCCGTTGATCTGGCCCACCTCGCGAAGCATCTCGACTGTAAGGCCGCCGGCCAGTGCCAGGCGCGCCGACTCGGAGATCGCGAGGTACTCGGCGTAGGTCATCATGTTGTTACACACCTTGAGCAACATGCCGCAGCCCAGCTTGCCTGCGTGTACCACCTTGTGCGCCGAGGTCATGAACACCGGCGTGGCGCGCTCCAGCGCCTCCTCGCTGCCGCCGACCATGTAGCACAGGCCGCCCTTTTCGGCGACGGCGGCACCACCTGAAATCGCCGCGTCGATCAACTCGACCTGACTTTCTGCGGCATCCACCGCCCACCGCTGCAGGCCTTCCTCGGTTACCGTGCTGTGAATTGCAATGAGCAATCCAGGCCTGGCATTGGCCAACAGGCCGTCGCCGCCATACAGGAGCGATTCGACCTGGGCATCGTCGCGCACGCAAATACCGATGTGATCGCAGACAGCAGCCATCGCCCCGGGGGTTTCACAGGCGACGGCGCCCCTGGCGACCAACTCCTCGACCGCGGGCGCGTAGATGTCGTAGACGCAGGTTTCCCAGTCACCTTTCAACAGGTGAACTGCCGAGGGTTTGCCGATATTGCCGAGGCCGATATAGCCCACTCTGGAAGGACTGCCCATGATTCTTGACTCCAATATTATTGCTATCAGTCAACCGATGGCCGGCTCGCCGGCCCATCTTATAGGGACCCCGTCTTAAGTCAAAGCAGTTTGACTATAGGTCAATTTATATTTACCTTTATCGACACCGCGGGGTCATGGTGTTCGTGCCTCCAGTGGCCGGTAAATCGGTGTTCCGCTCCAGCCCTGCGGCGGGTGGCCACCGTCGCTTGCGCTGCACGGTAAACGTCCCTAAAGTACCATAATAAAACATTTCTATAAAAAGGTTTTTATTGGATGGCGCTTTCAACCTCCCCCGCCACAGCGGCCCGGCACGCATGAAGCACTGGCAGAGCCTTGCCATGCTGGACATGGCCGAACTCCCCCGGCTGGCCCGCCACGCCGAGGAACTCGGGTTTGAAGGCATCACCCTGGCAGAGCACCTGATCACCTTCTCGGAGCAGTACGAGAGCTACGACTACAGCAGGAACAACCTGATCCGCTGGTACCCGGACACGCACTGGCCCGATCCCTGGGTGGCGATAGGCGCCCTGTCGCAGGTCACCAGCACCCTCAGGTTCCTGACCAGCGTCTACGTGCTGCCCATGCACGATCCCTTCGAGGCGGCCAAGTCCATCGCTACCGCCGCCAGGCTGTGCGAGGGGCGTATGTCCCTGGGCATTGGCGTAGGCTGGCAGAAAAGCGAGTTCGACCTCGTCAGCCAGCAGTTCGACACCCGCGGCAAACGCTGCGACGAGATGCTGGAGGTGATGGGAAAACTGTGGACCGGCGAACCGGTATCCCACCAGGGCGAGTACTTCCGTTTCCCCAGCCTGCAGATGTCTCCGGGGCTGCAGCACCCGCTGCCGATCTATATCGGTGGATTCAGCAAGCCGGCGCTGATGCGCGCGGCGCGACACCAAGGCTGGATCGGCGGCCAGCACGAGATGGAGGAACTGGAACAGTTGCTGCAACTGCTGAATTCCTGTCGCGACACCGTGGGCCGCAACGGGCCCTTCGATATCAGCGTGGGCCTGTACGATCCCAGCGATGCAAACATGGCCCGCTGCGAAGAGCTGGGTGTTACCCAGCTCTACCGCCACGCCTTCTGCGACCAGAACGGCATGGCGAGCAGCATGAGCCTGGACGAAAAACTGCGCGACATGGACGCGTTCGCCGAGCGGCACCTGGTATGACCCGGACTGCCAGCACCGCAACTGCCGGACACACGAGACCACTGTCGTGAAAGTGTTGATTACCGGCGCAACGGGGTTTGTCGGCTGCCACGCGGTAGATCACGCCCTGCGCGACGGCCACCAGGTAGGTGTTCTCGCCCGCAACCCGCAGAAACAGCGCGAGGTACTCGCCGGACTGGGCATTGCACCCCAACGCGTCACCATCCACCATGGCGATGTCCTGGACTGCGACTGGACGCAGCTCCTGCCGGGCTACCAGGCGCTGATTCACAGCGCCGGGTTGATGTCCAAGGACATGGCGGACGCCGACAAGCTCCAGGCCCTGAATGTCACCGCCAGTGACCGCCTGTTGCGGGCGGCGGTCGAGCAGGGACTGGACCCGGTCATCCACGTCTCCAGCCTGCTCGCGCTGTTTCCGCCCGCCGGGCCGGTCGTGCGGGCGGAAGATCCGGTAGCGGAGCCCAGTGCGATGTACTCCCGCACCAAGGCCCAGGCAGAACGCTATGCCCGCGCCCTGCAGTCGCAGGGTTCTCCCGTGGTCTGCGTCTACCCGGCCTCGGTGAGCGGCCCGCAGGACCCCACTGTGGGCAGCGGACAGGCGTTTTTCGCCAACGGCATCAACGGCGGCAGAATGCTGGTTACCGAGGGCGGGCTCAGCTTTACCGACGTGCGCGATCTCGCCTGCCTGCTGGCCCGACTGCTGGAACCCGGCCGCGGACCGCGCCGGGTGATGGCGACGGCGGACTACCTGACGCACCAGCAGATACTGGACCTGATGCGGGAGCAATCCGGCAGGCAAATCGAGGCAATTACCATGCCCGGCTGGCTGATGCGCCTGATGGGGCGCCTCGCCGACCTGAAACAGAAGTTATTCGGAGGACCCACGCCCGACCTCACCTACGAGACGGCGCTGGTACTGACCCGCTGTGTGCCCCAGGAAGACAGCCAGGCCCGCGCCATCATCGGCGACAGCCTGATCGGTGGCGAGCAGAGCCTCCGGGACACTGTGGACTGGTTGTGCGCCGAGGGGATTATCAAACCCCGGGCAACGAATACAGCCACACAAGGCAGCTGAGAGGAATACTGTCGATGACAAATGGCTACTGGTTCTCGCGCAACCCCGACAAGGCCTGGGCCGAAAAGTTTTTCCTCACGCTCATCCCCTTCTGGTTTTTCTACAACATGCTCATGGTGCAGATGGGCTGGCTGGAAACCGGCACCTTCTGGAACTTCATGCAGAACTTCCTGATGTGGTTTCCCTATTGTGTGATCCTGCCCTGGTTCCTGCGCCGCAACAGCGGCGTACCCTGGAACAGGAGCTTCTGGTTCAAGTTCAACGTCTACATGTTCTGGTGGGTGTTCCTGGCCACTTATTTCCACACCGAATACTTCTTCGAGGTGCTGGGGCTGCGCTACCGCTTTCCCCACGTCACAATGTACCTGGATTCCGCGCTTGTGGGCCCGGACGAGTCGACGGCGCTGGCGACCTACCAGAAAGTGCCGCCATCGATGTACATGAACGCAATCGTGTTCTTTGCCGTCTACCACATCACCGCGGTCATCGTGATGCGGCGAATACGCACCACGACATTCAACTGGAGCTCCGCGGCCGCACGCTTTATCGCCTGGTGCGTCATCGTCGCCCTGGTCGCCGCCTTCTGGGGCTGGGGTGAAACCTACATGTACTTCGTCATGATCGCCCATCCGGACGACCCGTCGCAGATGAACGTCTGGTACGAGAACCTGCACAACATGCTCTGGGTCGGGTCCTGGTTCTATGGCCTTTACTTCATCGTCGCCTTCCCCAATGTCTACCGCATGGACGAGGAAAAGGTCGGCGAACGCTGGACCATTCGGCGAGTTTTCGTCGAATCTTCCTTCGTCGGCATGATTACGCTGCTGCTGATCGACCTGGCGACCCGGGTGATCCGGCTGGAGGGTATTCACATCTACTGAACAGGCCGTGCGGGCTTCGGAGCTATCGGGCAGTGCATGCCAACCCTGGCAGATCGCCCGAACCGCGGCGGGTTGGCCATCGGGTGTGTTTCTGACTATTCTGTCTGCGCCGCCAGCCCGGCCGGGACGAGCCGGACACGATGCGACATAACAATAATCAAAAAGCCCTGGCACGGGGGATTGGCATGACGGATACGGATAAATCCATCGAACAACAGGTCGTCGACGGCGACGTGTGGAACGCCTTCTGCGACCAGCTCCGGCAGGCGGGCCAGCAGATCCTGCGCCCGGAAACGCCGGCAGACGCCTTCACCCGCGCAGAGGGCTGGCGCTACCTGACCCGCCTGACCCGCATCGCACTGGAAATGTTCATGGAGTGCAGCGATCGGGACTTCCCGGATTTCTACATGCCCTCGCACGAAACGGCCAAGATCGGCGCCGACAATCCGGACAACCGCTACCTGCGCGCGGAAATCGACGGGCGCAATGAATACCGCATCAGGGGTACCCGGGGTACCGTGGATTACCTGGGCCTGATAGCCATCGCCGGCGGGTACGAGGACGAGGATGCCCGCATGCAACCCGTCTCCTCCATCGACACGGTCAAGGGGCTGGCACCCGATGCTGACGGCAGTATCGAGATTCTTCTCAGCCGTGATCCCGCTCCGGGCAACTGGCTGCCGCTGACCGAGGACACCTGTGCGGTACTGGTGCGCCAGACGTTCCTCGACCGCGATGAGGAGGAGCCCGCCAAACTCAGCATCGAGCGAGTTGGCGCCGACGACAGGCCGCGTCCTCTCTCCCCGGAAACCCTCGCACGCAACCTGCTCTCCACCAGCGCCTTCGTCGAGGGTACCGCGCGCCTGTTCGCCGACTGGGCGCAGGGCTACAAGGCCCGCCCGAACGAGCTGCCACCCGCCGACCAGGCAGTGTGTCGCAAGGCGGGCGGCGACCCGAATATTTTCTATTACCACGGCTACTACGAACTCGCCGAGGACGAGGCCCTGGTCGTCGAGGTTTCCCGCATACCGCAGTGCCAGACCTGGAACCTGCAACTGGACAACTACTGGATGGAGTCGCTGGATTACCGCTACCTTAAGGTTCACGTCAACAAGCACACCGCCAGCTACAACACCGACGGCAGCGTGCGCATCGTGATCAGCGAGCGCGACCCCGGCCTGCCCAACTGGCTGGGGACCGCCGGCCACCGGGTCGGTACGCTGTGTTTTCGCTGGGTCGGCGCCCGGGAACAGGTGCACCCCGTCACCCGGGTAGTCCGGGTATCCGAGCTTGTCGAGAAGGCTGCGGGGTAACCACATGAACACACAGGCCGAAACCGGCGCAAACCTCGACCCCGACGCCATCGTTCGAGACGCTCGCTCCGAGACCGGGCTGGAGCACTTCGCCAGCGACTGGTACCGGGAACCGCTGGAGCGCATGTGCCAGTCGCTGGACACCGAATCCCGCCTGAACGTACTCGGCCGCATTATCATGCACCAGCGCCTGGTGGACATTCTCTCCTGCCAGCTGCGGGTGGAGGATTTCTGCCGCCGCTTCCCGGAGATCCGCAACGAGGAAATCCGCGAGCCGCTGTTCATCATCGGCCTGCCCCGCACCGGCACCACCATGCTGCACCGCACCATCGCCGCCGACCCGCGGATGTTCGCGCCGCTGTGGTACGAAACGCGCTTCCCGGCGCCGGACGCTGACTGGGACTTCAGCAGCCCGGACCCGCGCATCGCCCGCGCCACCGCGGAGATGGACCAGATGCTGGCGGCCTCGCCGGATCTCGCCGCCAGCCACCCCATGGACCCGGTGGGGCCGGACGAGTGCATCATGCTGCTGGAGCAGAGCTTCTACTCCTACAACCAGGAAGCACTGGCGCGGCTGCCCGGCTTCGGCGCCTGGATCGAGGCACAGGACCACACGCCGGGCTACCAGTACCTGCGACTGCTGATCCAGTTCCTGCAATGGCAGAAAAAGCGCAACGGCCAGAGTGCCGAGCGCTGGGTTCTGAAAGCGCCCCACCACCTGCACTTCCTCGACCTCGTCTTCAAGGTGTTTCCCGACGCGAAAGTGGTACAGACCCACCGCGATCCGGTGCAGACCATCCCCTCGCTGATCAGCCTGATCTACGGCTGCTGGATCATCTATTCCGACGACACGGACCCGGTGGAATGCGGCGCGCTATGGGCGCGCAAGTTCGCGGGCGGCATGCGCAAGTCGCTACAGGTGCGTGAACAGGTGGGCGAGGAGCGTTTTCTCGACCTCTGGTTCAGGGACACCGTCAGCCAGCCACTGGAAGAGATCCAGAAAATCTACGATTTCATCGGCATGGACCTGACGGAACAGGCGAAGCAGGAAATGCGCGCCTGGCAGGACTTCAACCGGCGCGAGCTGCGCCCGCCCCACGAATACACGCTGGAGGAATTCGGCTTCAGCGAAGCGGCGCTGCAGGCGCAGTTCCGTGAATATCGCGAGCGTTTCATCACCGGTCGCGAATAGCTCTCGGCTCTTCCAACAATAACGACGCGAGGTGTTCGATGCTGCAAGGACAAAAGATACTGGTCACCGGCGCTACCGGCCAGGTAGCGCGCCCTATCGCCGAGGCACTGGCGAAGGACAACGAGGTCTGGTGTATTGCGCGATTCAGCGCGCCCGGCTCGCGGGAGGTGCTGGAGAATCTCGGCATGAAAACCGCACGGTGGACCCTCGGGGAAGACGATTTCGACGAAGTGCCGGACGACTTCGATTACGTGGTGCACGGCGCCGCGGCCATCTTCGAGGTGGCCAATGACTACCACGCGGCAATCCGCGCCAACGCCGAGGGCACCGGCCTGTTGATGGCGCACTGCCGCAACGCGAAGGGGTTCCTGCAGATCTCCACCATGAACGTTTACAGCAGCACCGACGACAACAGCCAGCTGCGCGATATCACCGACGCCCTCGGCTGCCACCCGGCCTACGCCCCGAGTTACAGCGTCTCCAAGATTGCCGCGGAGGCCGTTGTCCGCACCATGGCCCGCCACCTGTCGCTGCCCAGCATCATCTGCCGGCTCGGGGTTGCCTACGGCACCCACGGCCACGGCGGCGTCCCCACCATGCTGTTCCAGGCGATGCAGGCGGGCCATGCCATTCCAGTACCGCCCGACGGCAGCTCGTATTGTTCGCTGATCCACGAGGACGATCTCGCCCGGCAGGTGCCAGCGCTGCTGCAGGCGGCAAGCGTGCCGGCCACGATCGTCAACTGGTGTAGCGACGAGATTACCGACGAGGCCGAGATGATTCGCTTTGTCGCCGCCATCAGCGGCCTGCAACCCAAGCTGGAAGTGACTCCGGGTGCCGGTTATTTCGGCGGGATGGGCGACGTCACGGGGCGCCGCGCGATCACCGGACCCTGCCAGGTCGACTGGCGCGAAGGCATTCTCGACGCGCTGCAACGCCGCTTCCCCGGGCACGAATTCAGAAACCTGTAGGAGCCTGCTACGCAGGCGATTGCGATCCCGATCGCGCGCAGAGCGCGCTCCTCCAAGGCCGGTGTAGGAGCCTGCTACGCAGGCGATTGCGATCCCGATCGCCTGCGTAGCAGGCTCCTACAGGCCAGATTCAAGGCGCTCCACCAGTGGGGCCAGGCGATTCACTTCCGCCACGTCAGCGGAGCCCGGCACCATGAACAACTCATCGATCCCCGTGTCCCGCATGGCGCGCATGGTGTCGAGCACGCGCTCCGGGGTGAACTGCGTCATGCTGTCCGCCACCGTATTGGCGATGTCGTCGCCGGCGATACGCATGTATTCATGGGCGTAATGGCGCAGGGTCTGCTCCGCATCGTCGGCCAGCGAGTACCAGAAGCCGCCGATTTTTCGCGGTGTACCCTCGCGCCCGGCCTCGGCCCAGGCGCGGTCGAACCGGTCGAACTTCTCGCGGATCTCTTCGGCGTCCCCGGTGATAGAAAACGCGTAGAGCCCGTCGGCCCAGCGCGCCGAGGCGGCGATGGCTTTGGGGCCGGCAAATCCGCCGAGAACACGCGGGCCGCCCGGTCGGGTGGTACGCGGTCCGATCGGGTCTGAGCCCTCGAAGGGCAGGCCGCCCGACCAGATTGAGCGCATCCGCTCCACCTGCTGTGGCAGCCTGCAGTTGCGGCTGGCGTAATCCGCGCCTACCGCCTGGAAGTCCTTGGGACGCCCGCCAGTGCCCACCACGACTTCGATGCGCCCGTCGGCCATCAGGTCCAGGCTGGCGATCTCCTTGGCGGCGCGCACCTCGTCGTGCATGGGCAGCACATACAGCGTCGGCACGATGCGCACGCGCTCGGTGAGGGCTGCCGCCGCGGACAACAATACCCGCATATCCACCGAGTCTGCGCCTGAAATGCGCTCACCACAGGAGATACTGGCGAAGGGTCCCTGCTCAATGGCACGGCACCAGTCGACGATGGTCGAGCGGGTAATTCCCGGCTCCGAATAGGGAAGGCAGACTCCGACATCCATGCATTTGCTCCGCTGCTGGTTCAGGGTGCGGTCTGTGCCGCCAGCGCATCGACGTCCCAGTACACCTTGAGACTGGTCAGCTTGCCCGCGGCATCGACCTCGTAGGTGGCGATCATTTCGATAAAGAACTTCTGCCCGTCAATGGTATTCGCCACGGTCATGGCCACCGCGACGACGTCGTCGCCACAGGGATAGCGCTTGTGGGGGATGATGGTGAGGTCGCCGGGGGCGATCATCATGTCCCAGAACGCGGCTATGCGCCCGGGGCCGCGAAACCCTGCGCCCTCCGGGTCGTGCGGCGACTTGCCGACGGGGTCGTGAACGACGGCGTCGTCGGCGAACAGGGCCAGCCAGGCCTCCCTGTCCCCTGACATGGCATTGGCAATCGAGGCCTTGTGGGCGCGAATGGCGGAGGTGTCTTTATTCATTATTATTTCCTGTCCGGACCGGGAGATTTACTGGTCGTAAAGCATCCCCGCGATAATGGTCTTGAGTCGTTTTATATAGACCTTTGGGGTAAAACTCTCGGGCTCCAGCGCCATTTCGATCAGGATACCGGTGAGCATGCAGTGAACCAGGTAGATGACCTCCTGCATGATCTTGTCGCTGGCCTTGCTGTCGTGGAAGATCCTGCGCGCGAGATTCAGGTGCGACTGGCGGCTGCGGCTCACGGAGAGATCGTTGCGGGCCTTGCCGTGACCCCGGGTGGCCAGCAGGATTTCCATCGTCGCCATGTACTCGTCGCCCTGGTAGTGATACCAGGCCGCGTCCACGTACTTGGCCACCCTGCGCGTGGCGCTGCCGGTGGTGAAACTGTTGGAACTGAGTGTCTCCTGGAACTTGAGGTGAGAGCGCTCCAGCACTTCCTCGAGTATTTCCTCCTTGCCGCCGAAATGGTGCTGGACAGCACCCCAGGTGACACCGGCACGCTTGGCAATCTGGCTGGAACTGGCGGCTGCGAAGCCCTTTTCCTTGATCAGGCTGATCACTGCGTTGATGATCTTGTCCTGCGTCGCCTTGCTCTTGGCCGCCTGCCGACCCATCCCGTCCACGTCGACAGCATCGCGTTTTGCCACTGCAGCTTCCTCCAGAAACAATAAATACTCGAATGTTTCATACTACCAGACCGCCTGCGAGCGGGCACGAACATCATCCCCGCAGATCGCGGCAGGCGCCCGCCCCGCTTGCGACACCATGGGGCATCGCATATACTACAAAAAATTTCTATCGTAATGTTTTTTACATATTACAGGCAGCTTCGAGCCGAGGCAAAACATGAATGAGACAGCATCCGGCATCCCCTTTGTCAGCGGGGCCAGGAGCGCCGGGGAAGGTGGGCATTTCGAGGAGTTCTGTGAACACCCCGCCAATTTCCTGATGCGCGCCTACAGGGAATGTGGCGAGCTGGCGGAATTCGACATGGGTGGCATCAACACCGTCCTGATGGTGGGCCCGGAGGCCCACGAGGCGGTCTTCCGCGCCGATGACGACAAGGTCAGCGCACCGGAGGCCTACCAGTTCATGGTGCCCATCTTCGGCAAGGGCGTGCAGTACGGCGCGCCGCTGGACATCGAGCGCCAGCAACTGCGCATGCACTCGCGCGGGCTGGCCAGCGAGAAGATGAACCACTACGCGCCGATCATCGCCAGGGAGACCGAGGACTGGATCGCCAACTGGGGTGACAGCGGCGAAATGGATTTCTACGAGGGCTTTGCCGATCTCACTATCAAGACCTCCACCCACTGCCTGCTGGGCGCCGAGTTCCGCTATACGCTCACCGACGAATTCGCCACGCTGTACCATACCCTCGGTGCAGCCGCCGATGCCGGCGGGTTACAGGACCCCAACGCACGCAAGGACGCCTACGACGCCCGAGACGCGGCTCGCGCCCGGCTGGAGGAGCTGATCAGCGAACGCGTGGAGTATCGCAAGGCCAGCGGCGAGGTTCACCCGGACCTGTTGCAGGTCTACATGGACGCCACCTACGCCGACGGCACGCACCTGCGCACCAGCGAAATCGCCGGTATGATCGTCTGGTTCATGTTCGCCGGCCACCACACCAGCGCCAATACCGCAGCCTGGACCCTGGTGGAACTGGCGCGCCATCCGGACCTCGCCACCGCCGTGATAGCCGAAGTGGACGCGGTAGCCGATGCGGGCACGCAGTACGACCTGAAGGTCGTGCGTCGCATGTCCAGGCTCGAGGGATTCATCCGCGAGGCCCTGCGCGTGCACCCGCCCCTGAATACGCTGACCCGCCGTGTGGTCAAGGACTTCGAGTACAAGGGGCACGTGATCGAAAAGGGCAAGAACGTCATGCTCTGCCCCTACGTCGCGCACCGCCTGGAAAGTGAATTCGAGCACGCCGAAACCTTCGACCCGACGCGCCCGCAACCGAAGAACCCCTTCGCCCTCATTCCCTTCGGTGGCGGCCAGCGCAAGTGCGTGGGCAACGCCTTCGCCATGTTGCAGGTCAAGGTAATCTTCTCGGTACTGCTGCGGGAGTACGAGTTCGAGCTGGCGGGCCCACGCGGGGAGTACGCGGAAATCATGCCCTCGCTGATCCTGCGCCCCTCGGATCCCTGCATCCTGAAATACCGACGTCGCGTGCGTCGCGAAGCAGCCTGAATAGCGGCCCGGGAGGAAATTGCAATGCCAAGATACAGGGTGCAAGTCGACCTGATGCTATGCCAGGGCCATGGTGTCTGCAAGGAGGAGTGCCCGGAGGTCTTCGACGTGAAAGACATGAAGACCGGCTATCCCAAGGTACTGGTGAAAGAGCGCTTTCCCGACGAGAGCCTGATGGAGAAAGTCCAGGCGGCGGTGGATTACTGCCCCAACCAGACCATCAAGCTGATCGAGGTCGAAGACTGAATCTCAGAACTCGAACTGGCTGGTAGCGTAGGAAGCCATCACCTCCCCGCAGACCGGGAACACCACCTCGGCGTGCGACGCGTGGGTCGAGTAGGCGAGAAAATCCTCGCTGTTGTCGAACTCCGCCAGCACCGCCAGCCCCGCATTGCCCTCCAGCAGCTCCAGGTCCAGCCCGCAGCGAAACGCCTTCACCTGGGGAATGAGCTCAGGCAATTTCCGAAACGCCTCCAGCACTGCCTGCTTGCGCGCGGCGTCGGTGCCATCCTTGAAATAAACCAGCGTGATGTGCTGGATCATGCCTGCTCCGCCTTCGGTTTCCGGGAGGCCGTCTCGGCCTCATGCTGTGCGATGGCTTTCTCGATACCGCCCATGTACTCCGCCATGAAGCGATCCGCGTTCGACGCGGCCCACTCCAGAGAGGGTGTGCGGTTGTCATTGCAGTGCTGGAAGTGTGGCATCACGTAGCGCGCCAGCAGCTCGTAGGACTTCCTGGTGGCCTCGTAGCTGGCCGCGTTGTGGGCCAGGGAGAGGAATGCGCCAAAGCCGCCCGATTGCACCTGCAACTTCCTGATATGCTCCACCAGGTCGTCCGGGGTGCCGACAAGGCCGACGCCGAAGGCGCCGAGACCACCGGTGCACCAGACCTCGATGGCCTCGTCCAGGTCCTTCACCTGCGGGAACAGCTCGCCGCCGAACTTGTGGAAGTAGTTGAACATGTCCATCAGGCCGTGCTCGAGGTCGCGGATCGCCTGCTCGCGTGTCTCGGCGATATGGAACGGCGCGACCACCCGCCAGGTGTCGCGGTTCACGCTCTGGCCGTATTCCGCCGCCTTGTCCTCGCAGATGGCCCAGCTGTCCGCCAGCGCCTCGAAACCCTTGGGGCTGGACGCCGCGACCGACAACATGCCGGCGCCATACTGGCCCGCCAGCCTCGCGCCTGAGGGAGAAATAGCCGATGCGACCACCACTTCCAGGTCGGCCTGGTAAGGCAGGATGTGCATGCGCGCTTCGTTGAGCGTGAACCAGTCGGTCTTCGCGGTGACTGTCTCGCCATTGAGCAGTTTAACCAGCACTTCAAGGGATTCGCCCATGCGGTCCCGCAGGCGCTGGGGATCGACACCCATCATGTAGGCGTCGGCGATCAGCTGCCCCGGCCCCACACCGAACATGATCCGGCCGCGGGTCTGGTGATCCAGTTGTGCGATGCGGTCCGCCAGGATCAGCGGCTGGTGGTAGGACAGCGAACTGACCCCCGTGCCCAGGCGAATATTCCGTGTGCGCTCCGCGGCGGTGGCGATAAACACCTCCGGCGATGCAATACATTCGTATGCGCCGGAGTGATGCTCGCCGATCCACGCCTCGTCGAAGTCCATTTCGTCCAGCCATTTGACCAGGTCCAGGTCGCGCTCGAGCGCGAAAGTCGGGCTGGTCCGGTCGTTGTGGAAAGGCGCGAAGAACGCGCCGAACCGCAATTTCTTTGGTCTGTAGGTCACTGTCCTCTCCCGTTTAAAACATTTCTTATGAAATGTTTTAAAGCAATATATACCCCGCTGCACGCAATCGCAAGAGCCGGGGGCGGCTGTTTACGAGGCTTGCGCACCGCCGAGGTGCCCGGCGGCGATGTAGCCGAAGGTCATCGCCGGACCCAGGGTCGCTCCCGCGCCCGGGTAGTAGCGGCCCATGGGCGACGCTGAACTGTTGCCGATGGCGTACAGGCCGGGAATGGGTCGTCCTTCCCTGTCCTTTACCTGGGCGTTGGCATCGGTGAGCAGGCCACCCTTGGTGCCGATGTCGCCGGGGTATATCTCGATGCCGTAGAACGGGCCCTCGGACAGCGGCGCGAGGCAGGGATTGGGCTGCAGGCGCACGTCAGAGTAGAACTTGTCATAGCTGTTCTCGCCGCGGTGGAAATCCTCGTCCACACCAGATGCCGCAAAACCGTTGAAGCGCTGCACAGTCGCCGCGAGGGCTGCCGGGTCCACGCCCAGCTTCGCGCCCAGTTCCTCCAGGGTGTCCGCCTCGGTCAGCAGGTCCTTGCGCACCCTGCGCGATTGCATGAAATCCATGTGCATGCCGCCCGGGAGCAGCGGTCCGAAGGGATACTCGCGGCGGTAGCGGCTATCGAAGATGGCAAAAGTGGGCAGGTTGGCATCCTTGTACATGGCCTGCACCGCCGTCGTATAGGCTACCGATTCGTTGACGAAGCGCTCGCCCTGCCTGTTGACCAGGATACAGCCGGGCATGGAGCGTTCGGTGAACAGCATGCGTGCCCGGTCCTCGCCCTCGATGGTGATTACCGGCCCCCACCAGGCCTCGTCCATCAGGTGCGTGGCTGCGCCGATGGCGCTGCCGGCGTTGATCAGGTCCCCGGTGTTGCCGGGATAGCCGGCCGACCACTGGCTGCGGGTCGGGGCGGGCAGGTTGGCCTCGCGCATCGCCGTCGAATGCTCGAAGCCGCCGGCGCCGACGATCACGCCCTTGCGCGCGCGGATGCGCAGTGTTTTGCCGCCCTGCGTGGCGACCACACCGGTGACCCTGCCGCCCTCCTCCACCAGTTCACTGACCGGGGTGGACAGCCACAAGGGTATATCGCGATCGTTGAGTGAATGGCGCAGGCGGCCGATCAGCGCATTGCCCATGCACAGTCGCCGCGACCGGCGCCCTTTCAGGCGCGCGGGAATATCCAGGAAATACTCGAAAGCCAGTTTCAGCATCACCTTCCACCAGCCCGGCGCCTTGCTCAGCAGCGCTGCGCCCTCGAGGTTGGAGTATCCCATGAGACCCATCACACGGGTCTGGATGTGGGGCATGCCGAGGGATTCGAAGCTGTCGCCCAGGTAGCGGGCGTGGTGGGATACCGGGTCGATGGAGCGCCCGCCCGGCCGCGAGCCGGGCAATTCCTGGTAGTAGTCGGCGTAGTGGACCATGGATTCGAACACCACGTGGGTATTCTCCTCGAGGTAGCGCAGCATTGCCGGCCCCTGCCGCACGAAAGTCTCCACCACATCCCTGGCGACGTCGTCCCGGGTCAGCGCCAGGATGTACTGCAGCGCGTCCTCCTCGCTGTCGTCGATTCCCGCGGCTTTCATCAGGTGGTTGTTGGGAATCCACAGCCCGCCGCCGGAACTGGCGGAGGTGCCGCCGTAGTAGGCGGTCTTCTCCAGCACCAGCACGTCGTTGCCCAGGTCGCGTGCCCGGCAGGCCGCGGTGAGCGCGCCCGCGCCGCTGCCCACTACCAGTACGTCGAATTCGTGGTCCCACATGCCGATTGTGGCTCCTTATTATTCCAGCAGCGTGATGTTACCATACAAAACATTTCAATAACTATGTTATTATCCGGTCGTGCGCAGCGACACCGACGTAGCGCTATAAAACACTTGAACACAAGTACATAAATATAAGCAGCGCATTACGGAATACCGCCAGATGACATGCCACAAACTCCCCGCCGCCCTGCTCGCGCTGATTGCATGCTGCCTGCTGGCGGGCTGCGGGGAGTCCGGCATTGACTACAGCGGCCCGGTGGCGGACTGGCCGGCGATCGGTGGCAACGCCGGCGGACAGCGCTACAGCGCGCTGCAGCAGATCACCGCGCAAAATGTCGGCAACCTCGAGGTAGCCTGGGTCTACCACACCGGCGACGTTTCCCCGGGCACGAAAACCCATGGCGCCACCGCCTTCGAGGCCACTCCACTGGTCGTCGACGACAGCCTGTACTTCTGCACGCCGTACAACCGGATCATCGCGCTGGACCCCGAGACGGGCCAGGAGCGCTGGACCTACGACCCGAAGGCGGATCTCACCGGCGTCTACACGCCGACCTGCCGCGGGGTGGCGTACTGGAAGGGAGATCCAGCCGATACGCAAAGCCGGGGTGCTTGCGAGCGCCGAATTATTTCCGGCACCGTGGACGCGCGGCTGGTGGCCGTGGACGCGCGGACCGGGGCGCCCTGCGAGAGTTTCGGCGAGCAGGGCAGCGTCGACCTGAAGGCCAACCTCGGCGATGTGCGGCTGGCCGAGTACTACGTTACCTCCGCGCCACTGGTGATCGGCGATGTCGTCGTCACCGGCGCCTTCGTCATGGACGGGCAGCGTGTCGACGCACCGCCTGGCGTGGTCCGCGCCTTCGATGTGCGCACCGGGGAATTGCGCTGGGCCTTCGACCCGGTCCCGCCCGGGGTGCAACCGGTCACCGCGGAACAGGCGCGCGCGGGCGCCAACTTCACGCGTTCCACGCCCAACAGCTGGGGCAACCTCTCCGCCGACGAGGACAAAGGCGTCGTTTATATCCCCACCGGCGGGCCGCAACCGGATCATTACGGCGGCAGGGAGCGCGGCGATCGCGACTACTACGGTACCTCCGTCGTCGCGCTGGATGCGAAGACCGGCCAGCCCCTGTGGCACTACCAGACGGTACACCACGATATCTGGGACTACGACGTTACGGCACAGCCTGTCTTGTTCGAGCAGCACGGCAGCACCCCCGGCGTCATCGCCATCAGCAAGGCCGGCAGCATCTTCCTGCTCAACCGGGAGACCGGCAAGCCGCTGTTTCCCGTTGAAGAGCGCCCGGTACCGCAGTCCACCGTGCCCGGCGAGGACACAGCGGCCACCCAGCCCTTCCCCACCCTGCCGAAACCGGTGCACCCGGAAAAGATCACGGAGGACGATATCTGGGGCATTTACCCGGGTGACCGCAGCGCCTGTATGAAGCAGTTCGAGGGCATGGTCTACCAGGGCATCTACACCCCGCCGGCCCTGGATAAATTCTCGCTGCTGTGGCCGGGCCTGGGCGGCGGCGTGAACTGGGGCTCGGTATCGGTCAACCCGCGCGAGAACATCATGATCGTGAATTCCATGCGCGTGCCCTACACCGCCAAGCTGATCCCCCGCGCCGAAGCGGGCAGCCTGGACGGTTCCGACCTGGTGGGCGCCGCTCCGCAGGCGGGCACGCCCTACGTCGCGATACGCGGAGGATTTCTCTCGCCCCACAACACGCCCTGCACTGCACCGCCGTGGGGCGTACTGACGGCAATCGACCTCGATACCGGTGAGGCCCTCTGGGAAGAGCCCCTGGGCAACCTCGCGGAACTGGCCCCGCTGGGCGTCGGCAGGTGGTTCAACTGGGGTACGCCGAACACCGGCGGCAGCCTGCAGACCGCTTCCGGGCTGGTGTTCATCGGCGCGACGCTGGACGGCTACATCCGCGCCTTCGACGTGCACAGCGGAAAACTCCTGTGGCATGACAAACTGCCCGCGCCGGCGCAGGCCACACCCATGACCTACCGGCTGGCGAAAGACGGCAAGCAGTACGTGGTCGTCGCCGCTGGCGGTCACGGCCCGCTGGCCTATGCGGCGAAGGGCCCTGAAAAAATCGGCGAGTTACTCGGCGATGCACTGGTTGCGTACCGCCTGAAAGACTGAGTACCGTACACAGCAACAATAACAAGGACAGGGAATGAGCATGACAATCGCAGAATCTTTTGCCGCGCTTCGCGACGGCGCCGAGCGCTACTCACAGACCACGGCACAGGAGAGGCTGGAGCGGCTGGACGCCATGTGGGCCGCGCTGCTGGATTACAAGCCGAGGCTGATGGAGGCTGCCTATAACGAGTTGCGGCTGGACGAGGAAGGCGTGCTCGGCCAGATGATGATGGTCAAGTCCGAAGTCGACTTCGCCAAGAAGCACCTGGCCCAGTGGATGAAGCCCCGGCGGGTCAAGGGCAGCGCCGCGACCATGGGGAAAAAGTGCTACGTCAGGCCGCAGGCCAAGGGCGTGGTGCTCAACCTGTCCACCTGGAACGCACCGATCTGCATCGGCTTCGTGCCCGCCGTGGCGGCACTGGCTGCCGGCAATACCGTATTCCTGAAGCCCTCGGAGCTCGCACCCTATACGGCAGACATTCTCAAGGAGCTTGTCGACAAGGCCTTCGACCCGAGCGAGATGACCGCGGTCAACGGCGGCGCGGAAACCGCCGCGGAATTGCTCAAGCAGCCGTTCAACCATATTTACTACACCGGCGGCCAGCGCGTGGGTTCCATCGTGATGAAGGCGGCAGCGGACCACTTCGCCGGCGTCACACTGGAGATGGGCGGCAAGAACCCCATCATCGTCGATGCCAGCGCGGACCTGAAAAACGCCGCGCAAAAATCCATCTGGGGGCGCCTGGTCAATGGCGGCCAGGGCTGCGTCAACCCGGACTACGTGGTGATCGAGGAGTCCGTCTGCGATGAATACGTGACGCACCTCACCGGTTTTATCGAAAGCATGTACAACGCCGACGGAAAGGGCCTGGAAAACTCCGCTTACCTGCCCTGCCTGATCAACGAGCAGCAGACCCGGCGGGTGGAGGCGCTGATCGAGGACGCGAAAAACAAGGGCGCTACAGTCCGCTTCGGCGGCGAGAGCAATACCGCGAACCGCTATGTATCCCCAACGGTGCTGACCAATGTCAGCGAAGACATGGACATCATGCACAACGAGATCTTCGGCCCGGTGATCTGCATCGTGCCCTGGAAGACCCGCGAGGAGGCAGTGGAGATCGTCAACCGGCGCTCCCGGTCCCTGTCCCTGTACATCTACTCCAGGAACCAGGACAACATCGAATACTTCACCACGCACACCAAGTCAGGCGGCATGTGCGTCAACCACAACGTGGTGCACGCCGGCACCAACCCGCACCTGCCTTTCGGCGGGATCAACGCCTCAGGGATCGGCCGCATCGGCGGCTACCGGGGCTTTATCGAGATGTCCAACGAGCGTGGCGTGCTGGTGCAACCGCTGGGGCTGCGGGACTTCAACGTCAACTTCCCGCCCTACACCAACTTCTTCAGGAAGATGATTCGCTCCGGCATCAAGTGATGCCAGCCCGTCGACGCGGTCGGCGATCGCCCCCGTAGGAGCCTGTTATACAGGCGATCGCCTGCGTAGCAGGCTCCTACAAGGCGCCCATAAACTCGGGCACGTTGAAGGCCCAGCTCTTTTCCTCCACACGCCGGCAGATACGCCATCCCTGCTCCGTGCGACGGTACTCGTCGACATACCACAAGCCGAGCATGAACGTGTGGGTACCGCCATCCGGCGCGGCGGCCTCCATCGGGTTGAAACACATCACGCGCCCGGTCGCCGTATCGCCGTCCAGCGCGATTCGCACATTGGCGACGAGGTGCTGGTAGTTGGGAAATATCCCGGGCGCCAGCGCGCTTTGCAGAAAAGCGATAGTGGTTTCCAGGTCACCCACGCTGCCGCCGAAGGCACTGTAGTCGATGAAGGCGTCCGGCGTGAACACCCGTTCGCGCATTGGGCCGAAGCACCGTGTATCGATGAGTTCCGAGTACAGGTAGAGCAGGTCCTGTATTTCGAGGCGATCTGATATCTCCTGTTGCGACAACATGGTCGGCTCCTTGTATCAGCTGGTCTTGATCGGTATCGGGCGCGCTTTGGTTCGGGGCTGGTGGCGAAAGCTGACCTGCAGGGCGTCGAGCTTTTCATCCATGGTGAAGGGAAGCCTGAGCGGCTGTGCCACCAGTTCGAGATCGCGGCAGCGCTGAAGGAATGCAGTAATACCCTGCTGCAGGTTCACCCGTGCAATCGACTGCCCCAGGCACATGTGCGGTCCGTAGCCGAAGCTCAGGTTGCGCTGCGGCGGTCGCCGGATATCGAAGCGGTGCGGCTGCTCGAAGCGCTCGGGATCGCGGTTGTAGGTGCCCCGCAGCATCAACACCGATTGCCCCGCCTCGAGGACAACACCGAACATCTGCAGGCGCTCCCTGGCGACGCGCCTCGCCAGGCGGAACGGCGGATGGAAGCGCAGGCATTCCTCGACAGCGGGACCGATCAGTGCGGCGTCATCGCGTACCAGGGCCGCCTGCTCCGGGTGCCGGGCGAACTCCAGGATGGCGTTGGAAATCGCGGCGCGGGTGGAGCCCACCGCGCCGCCGATGACATTGACCAGCAGCGCGATGAAATCCTGCTCACCGGGCTCCCCGGACTTTGCCTGCAGGGCGACCAGTTCGCTGACAAGGTCCTTGCGCGGGCTGCGGCGGCGCTCGTTGACCAGCCGCGCCACGTAGTCGTTGAGTGCGACGATAGACGCCTCGCCGCGCTCGCGCTGCTGCGCTGTCAATGCAGGGGAAAACATGTCTTCCGTACCGACGAGGCATTCAAGAATCTCCAGCCAGTCCTCCTCGTCCAGCCCGATAAACCGGCACATGGACCACAGCGGCAGGTCATCGGAGAAATCCCGCAGCACTTCCATGCGCCCGCTCTCGGCGTGCCGGTCGATGAGCGCGTGGGCCCGCTCACGCGCCACTTCCTGCAGGCGCTGCATCTGTCGCGGCGAAAACGCGGAGTTGACGAAAAACCGCAAGCGCAGGTGTTCACTACCATCGAGCACGGGGAGCGTGCGCTTGCGCCACTCGTAGAATGGTCCGTCGCAGACTCCTACCCTTTCGAGATCCTCCATGCCGGGCAGCCTGAACCTGGCGTCCGAGTGCACCACGTCGATATCGTCGGCACGGAACAACACCCGCTCACCGGTAGGCGTGAGTGCGGTTCTCGCGGCGGTGCGAGCCTGCTCGATCAATGGATATGGATCGATCCACCAGCGTGGATCGGCGAGATCGACTACGACACTTGCCATACGAGAACCGCCAGGAGAGCAGCAGGCATGGCTGTCATGCCTGTATTCCGCCAGCCCGGTCAGCCCGTCGCGGCTTCGCCGGGCTGGTCAAGGCCGAGGTCGTACATGTAACAGGACTCGTCGACAACAACCTGCGCCTCGAACAGCTCCGCCTGCTGCTTGTCGGAATACCCCATCTCACCCAGGATCGCCCGCGTGCACTCGCCCACCAACAGCGGCCGGCTCTGCACACCCGGCTTGGTATCGGAGAAATCGTAGGGTACGCCGACATGGCCGACATGGCCGATGACCGGGTGCGCCATATTCACCAGCCACTGGCGCTGGCGTACGAAGGAATCGTCGCGCCACATCCACTTGCTGAAGGCCGGATCGGAAATCTCGCAGGGCACGCCCGCGCCGTCCAGTGCCGCAAACCAGTCTTTCGCCGGGCGTTCGGCCATCGCCGCGGAGATGATATCGGTCAGTGCCGCGTCGTGCTCCTTGCGTCCTGCCTCGTTGGCAAAACGCGCATCCCCAGCCACTTCGCTGCCGCCGGTAGCATTGAGCAGGGCCTGCCAGTGCGCCTCGTTCAGCGGGGCAACGCAGATGTACTCGTCCGCGGTCTTGTACAGGCGATAGCCGGCGGAATAACCCAGGCCGTCGCCGCGCAGGTGCGGGCGCTCGAAGCCGCTGCCATCGTTGCGCGCGATCACCTGCGAACAGTTCAGGATGTGGGCGTTGACGATGGAGGTATCGACAAATTGCCCCTCGCCGGTTTTTTCGCGCTCCATCAATGCCTGCACGATACCGATCGCGGCGAGGTAGCCATTGCCGGTATCACCGAGCGTCGTCGACGACCAGTAGGGACGCCCCTCCGGGTACTCGCAGCCGCCGTCCTCCCACTGCACGCCGGTCAGCGCCGAGCCGGTCTGGTCGTTGCCCGGCAGGCCCTCGCGGGGACCGTTCTCGAAGCCGCGGGTGTGGCAGTAGACCAGCCGCGGGTTCACCTGCTTCAGCGATGCATAGTCCAGGCCTTTGCCCTCCACCGCCTTGTAGCGCATGTTGTGCATGACCACGTCGGCCTCCTCGCACAGCTTGCGAATGATCTCTACGCCTCGCGGGTCGCGCATATTTATCGCGATGCTGCGCTTGCCGCGGTTGGCGGACATGGCGATGCAGTTGGAGTGCCAGTACCAGTCGTAAGTGGCGTTGACCTTGATCACTTCCGCGCCCAGGTCGGAGAGCACCTGGGTGCCGAAGGGGCCGGCGATCGCCAGGCCCAGGTCGATGACCCGGATGCCGGACAGCGGGCGTTCCGGCAAGGCGCCGACGCCAGCCTCGATCTTCCTGTCGGCAGCCGCCGCGGCCTCGGCCTTGATTTCGGCGGTGTGCTCACCGGGGTTTGCCAGCCCCTGTTTGATCGCGCCGGGGTTCTTTTCCAGCTTATACAGGATGCCGGGCTGGCGCGTGGTGCCGAGTTCCGGGTCCTCGACTTCTGCGACACAGCCGTCGGCAAGAAAATCGGGATCGTTCAGGCTCTCCTCGGGGGAACGGATTTTCTGGATACACTGGCCGGCTATCGCGCCCGCCGCTACCCAGTCGTCCGCGTCGAAGCGCTTGATCGCCTCGGCCAGCATCGGGTAGTAGTGATCCAGCACCAGCATGTCGCCCTCTTCCGGCATGATACGGTCGGGGTCCTGGCGGGCGGCCATGTCGGGCGAAGGGTTCAGGGTATCGCCCTCCGAGGCGCCCAGCACGAAGCTGGGGTTGGGTACCCAGTTGATCACCCAGCGCCCATCCCTGGCGGCGAAGTTCCCCTTGGGTGAGCGGGAATCGTTGATCCAGGTGGCGAAGTGCGGCGCGTCCGGCCTGTCCGCGCGGCTGAACGCCAGGGTACCCGCGGTGAGGGCGCCCTGCAGCAGGCTGGTTTCGACCCACTGCCCGCGCCCCGTCTTCTGCCGCACGAACAGCGCACCGCTGATCGCCACCAGCGCCGAATACGCGGTGCCGGCGCTGGGCCAGTAGGTGCCGCAGAACACGGGGCCGTCGCGGTCCTCGTGCCGCGGCCCCATCACCGCGTCCGGCTGGAAACCATAATCCTCGAAGGGAATGTCCCCGCCGGAGGAGTACTTGATGCCGCCCACCCGGCCGCGCTGCTCGTAGTGCAGGCCGGCGCGGGCTGCCACCAACGCGTCGATTGCCGGTCGGTCGGAAAACTCGTTGTCCCGCCCGTATGCGGTAATGGAGCAGTAGACCAGCGCCGGGTTGATGGCGTGCACTGTTTCGTAATCGATACCCAGCCGGGTCGTCTCGCCGGGAGCATGGCTCTCCAGCAGGACGTCCGCTGTCTTGACCAGGTTGAGAAAACTGTCGCGGTCGGCCTGCTGCTCGAGGTCGAAAATCGCATTGCGCTTGCCGCGCTGCCAGGCGTGATAGCCGAGCTTCATGATCTCCCGCCAGGGGTCGCCGGTGGGCGGCTCGATCTTGATCACTTCCGCCCCCTGGTCCGACAGCAACATCGTGGCCATCGGGCCCGCAATGCCCTGCGACAGGTCGAGGACGCGCAGTCCCTCCAATACTCCAGCCATAGTCATCTCCAGAACGATTCCAGTTTTCCGGGCACAGTGTAGGTCGGGGGCAAGCCCCGCCCCATAGCCAAAACTGCCAGCCTGTCCTTAATTTCCTTACAACCGGGCGCGTGCTCCCGGGTCAGTCGACACCCAGGATGGCACCCGCCGGACCTGAAGTTGCCAGCCCGAGCTTCGCGCCTGCGCGCTGGTTGACGGAGGTGCCGCGCAGCTGCCGCACCACCTCGATCAGGCTGTTCATGCCGTGCACATAGGCCTCGCCGATCAGGCCGCCGTTGGTATTGAACGGCAGCGCACTGTCGATGCGGCCGAAGCCGCCCGCCAGCAGGTCCTTCGCGCCGCCCTGTTCACAGAAACCGAAGGCTTCGATCTGCATCAGCACCGCCGGGGTGAAGGCGTCGTAAAACATCGCCACGTCCATGTCTGAGGGCTTCAAACCCGCCTGCTCGTAGATCCGCGCCGCCACGTGCCGGGACTCGGTCATCTCCAGCATGTCATCGCGGTAGAAATTGGTAATGACTTCGTTGTTCAGCGGCAGCGAGGAGCTCGCCGCCAGTATCCTGACCGGCTTTTGCTTCAGGTCCCGCGCGCGCTCCAGGCTGGTAACCACCAGCGCAACGCCGCCGTCGCTCTCCTGGCAGCAGTCGAGCAGGCGCAGGATAGGCTCCACCACCCAGCGGGAATTCTGGTGGTCCTCGAGGGTGATGGGCTTTTCGTAGAACCAGGCGTCGGGGTTTTTCGCCGCGTACTCGCGCTGCAGCACGGAGACCAGGCCGAGGTCGCGATTGGTGACGCCGTAAGTGTGCATGTATTTCTGCGCGCACAGTGCCAGCCAGCTGCCGGGGCTCTGCGCGCCGTAGGGAATCGCCGCCATGATCGAGGAAGCGCCCACGCCGGTGGTGGTGGCGCCGCCCGCGGATGGCTGTCCAAAGCGGTACTGGGAGCGCTCGTTCATCGCCCGCCAGATCACCACGGTATCGGCAATGCCCGAGCTCACCGCCGCGGCGGCGTGCTGCAGGGTGGCGACGGAGCCCGCCCCGCCACCGGGTACGCGCGAGGTGTAGTGGAGGTCGCGCACGCCGAGGCAGCGGCACAGGCCGGTCTCGTCGTTGTTGTCGATGGTGAAGGTAATCATGCCGTCGACGTCGGCGGGGTTTATCCCGGCGTCGTCGAGCGCGGCCAGCGAGCACTCGGCCGCCAGCTGCAGTTCGCTTCTGCCCGAGTTCTTCGAATATTCCGTGTGACCGATACCGACGACGGCGACATCACGACCGCGAAATCCCATGCCCTGGACTCCTGTCTCTCAGGATTGGTTGGAAGGCCTGAAAACAGGCAATTGGTGGCCGCCGGTAGTCGGCTGGAACTCGACCGCGACATCCATGCCCATGGTAACGCTGTCCAGTTCGACACCCACCAGCGTGGCGATGACCCGGTAGCCCTCTTCCAGTTCGACCAGCGCGACCACCGGCGGCGCGTCGTAACCGAAAGGATGCGGGTGTGTCGGCGCGACCCAGCTGTCGACCTTGCCGCGGCCGCTGAGCTCGACGTGCTCGCGGTTTACGCTGTGGCAGTGGGGACACATCGGCCGCGGGGGCTGGCGGAAGGCGCGGCAATCGGTGCAGCGCTCGCCGAGGAATTGTCCGTTATCCGCCGCCTCCCAGTACCAGTGATCCTCGGTGTTGGGGATGGGGTCTATCGGCCTGGTTTCAGTGGCTGTCATGACGGCTCCGCGTCTTCCCGGCGTAACGTTATTGTTAGAATTCCGTGGGAGCACCGGGGCCCGGAGACCCTGTCGCGCCCGGCAACATAGACTGCGGACAAAAATCCCCCTGCAGTCTGCTCCCGTTCCCTGCGCCCTCATGTTCACCAATCCCTTGGCAAACCGCATACCCCAAATGAATTAAGTTTCGCGGGGTGAAACCACGGCTGGCGGCTACGGCAAAACAGTGTAGAAGCATATACTGGCGAACAGTAAACCGGGCGCCAGAACCGGCCTGTCGCTCCCGGCAGAACACTATAACAACAAGATCGAGGAGTAATGCGCAATGATCCCTGCTACCCGCAACAGCAAGTTTCTCGTCCTCACCTCCTGCCTCGCTGCCCTGTGCGCCGCCGACTCGACACTGGCAGCGGACTCGGCCCTGGAGGAAGTAATCGTCACCGCCCGGCGCCAGGCGGAAAACCTGCAGAACACCCCGGTCTCGGTCACCGCGCTCTCCGCGGACATGCTGGCGCGCGCCGACGTGGTCAAGGTTACCGACGTGGCGCGGCTGGCGCCCAACGTCAACTTTACCCCCGGCACCGGCGGGGGCAGCGGCACGGTCAATGCGTTTATCCGCGGCGCCGGGGAATTCGACTTCATTATCACCACGGACCCGGCGGTGGGTACCTACCTCGACGGCGTCTACCTCGCACGCGCCTTCGGCGCCAACCTCGAACTCGCCGATGTCGAGCGCGTCGAGGTGCTGCGCGGCCCGCAGGGCACGCTGTTCGGCAAGAACGCCATCGGCGGCGCCATCAGCGTGGTCACCCGCAAACCGGGCAACGAGCTGGGCGGGATGCTGCGTGCCGAGGTCGGCGACTACAGCTACGGTGATGTCGACGGCTATGTCAGCCTGCCGGTGTCGGATACCTTCTCGGTCGGCCTTTCCGGCCTGTACCGGAAAGCGGACGGCTGGCAGAAACGCCCCGGGGATGACGCCGGCGATATCGACGTGCTGGCCGGACGAGTGACACTGCGCTACAACCCGTCAGAGGACTTCGAGTCGCTGCTGATGGTCGATGCCACGCGCAAGCGCCAGACCGGCTACCCCAACGTGATGAACACCTACACGCCGATACCGGGCGTGACGCCCTTCCCGCTGGATGTCTTCTCGCCCAACTGCTGCTTCCCGAACAAGGACATCGACAAGAGCCAGGCCGGCGGCAGGCTGCCCAACGACAATCTCGACGACTTCGGCATCAACTGGACCAACGAATGGCGCCTCGGCGCGCTGGACCTGAAGTCCATCACCGCCTACCGCGACATGGACGCGCTGTTCGGGCGCGACGGGGACAACAGCCAGGACGAACTCAACGGCGATATCCACGACGAGAGCCACGACCAGTTCAGCCAGGAGTTCCAGTTCAGCGGCCGGGCCTTCAGCGACAGGCTGGATTGGCTGGCCGGCCTGTACTACTTCGAGGAAGACAGCAGGGACAACACCGACCTGCTCATCGTACCCGGCGTCACCTTCGCCTCGCCCAACTACGACAACGAGCAGCAGACCACCAACTACTCCATCTACCTGCACGGCACCTGGCACTTCACCGACCAGTGGGGCCTGATCGCCGGCCTGCGCTGGACCGACGAAGAGAAAAAGTTCGACCAGACCATCACCAACATCGACCTCGGCCTGCCCTGGTTCATCCCGGGCGCGCCCGGCATCGGGCCCGGCATGGCGACACCGGAAAAGGCCTGCTCGGACACGGCGCCCACACTCACGCGCTTCAGCTGCAAGGAAGACTGGCAGGAGTTCAGCCCCAAGGTCGGCCTGCAATACCAGCCCAGCGACAACCTGATGCTCTACGGCCACTGGTCCAGCGGGTTCCGCTCCGGCGGCTTCAACGGCCGGCCCTTCGCCTCGGTCAACGACATCCGCGCCTACGACCCGGAGACCCTGGACAGCTACGAACTGGGCTTCAAGTCCGAGTGGTGGCAGCGCCGCCTGCGGGTGAACGGCTCGTTCTACTACAACGACTACAAGGACGTGCAGGTGCTGGTGATCCAGGCCGGCGCGGTGGCGATAGAGAACGCCTCCAAGGCGACCATCCAGGGCTTCGAGCTCGAGGCGGCCATGCTGCCCGTCGACGGCCTGGAACTCAACGTGGGCGTCGGCCTCATCGACGACGACTCGGACGGCTGGGTGGATGTGACCGGCGACCACACCAACACCGAACTGCAATACACGCCGGAGTGGAGCTTCAACGCCGCGGCCAGCTACGAATTCGACATCGGCAACATGGGCGCCCTGCGCCTGGGTGCGGACATGAAGTTTACCGACGACTACTACCTCGACGCGGTGAACACCGAGGCGCTGCACCAGGACAGCTACACTGTCTATAACGCCGGTGTCTCCTGGCTCTCGCCGGAACGCAGCTTCGAGGTGAAGCTGCGCGGGGAAAACCTTGGCGACGAGCGCGCGAAAATCGGCGGCTTCGACGGCGTCGCGTTCTTCGGCTACACCGAGGCCTCCTACAACCCGCCGCGGATGTGGAAGCTCAGCGGGGTCTACCACTTCTAGACACGGAGGACGCATGGGCCCGACTCTGGAACAACGGCTGGCGGCGCTGGAGGACATTCGCGCCATCGAGGTACTGAAGTGGCGCTACCTGCGCGCCTGCGACCGCAAGCAGCCGGAGCAGGTGCGGGAGTGTTTCATACCCGGGGCGGTCGTCGACTTCGAGGGATTCCCGCTGTTCAACGACCGCGACAGTTTCGTCGCCGTCTACCGGGAATTCGGCTGCCAGCCGCATATCGTCGACATGCACCACGGGCAGAATCCGGTGGTGGAGTTGACCGGGGCGGACACAGCGCGCGGGTATTTCGACCTGTTCTTTTACCAGATCGATACCCGCGAGGGGCGGCACTCGCAGATGGCCATCGCCTACGACGACGACTTCATCCGGCGCGACGGGCGCTGGCTGATCGCAAAGACCGTCGCGCGGCGCTATTCAGTGCGTATCGAAACGCTTTCGCCCGGCGAGGTGCCGGAACTGGTTTTCGCCGGCCGCACGGACCAGGCAAACATTCGACCCGGATAAGGTGTAGCAGATGAGTGTACGCAAGGTCGCGGTGGTCACCGGCGGCAGCCGCGGCGCCGGCAGGGGAATCGCAATCGCGCTGGGCGCCCACGGCTACCGGGTATACGTCACCGGACGCACCCGCGAGGAAGGTGCCGCGCCCCTGCCGGGCACGATCTACGCTACCGCCGGGGAGGTCGGCGCGGCCGGCGGTGAAGGTATCGCCGTGCACGTGGACCACAGCGTCGATGCAGACGTGGAGGCCCTGTTCCAGCGCGTTGCCGACGAATGCGGCCGGCTCGACGTGCTGGTCAACAACGCCGCCTTCCTGCACGACGAGCTGACCAGGCCGGAACCGTTCTGGAAGAAACCGCTGGAACTCGTGGATATCCTGGACGTGGGCCTGCGTTCCCACTACGTCGCATCCTGGTACGCGGCGCCGCTGATGGTGGCCGCCGGGCAGGGCCTGATCGTCTTCACCTCCTCCTTCGGCTCCGCCTGCTACATGCATGGGCCCGCGTACGGCGCGCAGAAAGTCGGCGTGGACAAGTTCGCCGCGGACATGGCCGTGGACCTGCGTGAATACGGCGTCTCCGCCGCCTCGATCTGGATGGGGCCGCTGCTCACCGAGCGCCTGCGCCGGTCGGTGGAACTGTTCCCCGAGCAATACGTAGAGTTCGCGAAGAACGCAGAGACACCGGAATTCACCGGGCATCTGATCGCAGCGCTGTACGACGATCCCGCACTGGCCGAACTCTCCGGCCAGACCCTGATCGGCGCGGAACTCGCCCACCGCTACGGCATCACCGACGCCGGCGGCAAACAACCCGCCTCCTACCGGGACATGCTCGGGGAGCCTCGCATTCCCCACCCCGCGATCGTCCGCTGATTTCGAGCCGGGAATGCCAGGCGTCGATTCAGCCCAGGCCGCAGACTCCCGGCAAATGCTGTTCCTGTTCACCGCCGCGAGTTTCCTCGGCGCGACCCTGACGTTCTTGCTGGAACCTTTCGTCGCAAAGATGATTCTCCCGCTCTTTGGCGGCACACCCTCCGTCTGGAACACCTGCGTACTGTTCTTCCAGGGCTGCCTGCTGGCGAGCTACGCCTATGCACAGCTACTGACATCGCTACGGCACCTCAGGGGCGCCATGCTGGCTCACCTTGCCCTGCTGATTTTGCCGCTGGCGCTGCTCCCGGTCAGCATCGGGGAAGACTGGGCACCGGCGCCGGGCACAGTACCGGTCTTGTGGCAGTTGCTGATGCTGGCAACCACGGTCGGGCTCCCTTTTTTTGCCCTCGCTGCAACCGCACCGCTACTGCAGCGGTGGCTTTCGCTGTCTTCCCACAGCAGCGCGAGCGACCCCTACTTCCTCTACGCAGCCTCGAATTTCGGCAGCCTCATCGCGCTGCTGGCTTATCCGGTACTGCTGGAACCCCGGTTCGATCTCACGGCAATCAGCGAGCTGTGGAGTGTCGCCTACGCAGCCCTGGTGCTGCTGATCGCCGCCTGCGCGCTCGCCCTGCTGCGGGACCGGCCAGTTGCGCCTGCAGCGCATCATCACCACGCTCCCCCCTCGCGCGCGCTGCGGCTGCGTTGGTTTACCCTGGCATTCATACCCTCGAGCATGATGCTGACCGTGACCACCTACCTCAGCACCGATGTCGCGGCTGTGCCGCTGCTCTGGGTGATACCGCTGCTCGTCTACCTCGCCAGCTATATCCACGCATTCGCCCGCCGGCGGCTGGTGCCAACCCGCGTGCTCGAGCGCCTGCTGCCGATCGTACTCGTGCTGCTCGCCATCACACTGCTCGCCGAAGGGCTGGAGCTACCCGCCTGGGCGCTGTTCCCGCTGCACCTTGGCGGACTGGCGCTGGTAGCCCTGGCATGCCACGGCCAACTGGCGGACCTGCGCCCCAATGTGCTGTCGCTGACCTCGTTCTACTCCTGGATCGCCGCGGGGGGCCTGGCGGGGGGCGTTTTCAATGTGCTGGTGGCGCCCTACGCATTCAACAGCCTGGCTGAGTACCCGATCATCCTGGTGCTGGCTGCACTGATGCGACAGCACGTCGGGATGTCCGCGACCGGCGATTCACACCGGTTGCGCGGCATACTGGCAAAGGATCTTGGCCCGGCATTACTGCTTGGGCTGTGCAGCTACGGCGTCATCAAGGCGGCCCCGGCCCTTGGCCTGGGCAGCGGCCGGGAATCGGTCGGGCTGGGCATCGGGGTTCCGGCTTTCATCTGCTACCTGTTCCTGGGTCGCCCGGTGCGCTTCGGGCTGGGACTGGGGGCGCTGTTTCTCGCCGGCGCGGTCGGACTGCACGCGACAAGCGACACCGTATTCGCCGCCAGGACCTACTATGGCACCCACGAAGTCAGGCGGGAGGGAAACCTGCTCGAACTCTTTCACGGCAAGACGCTGCACGGCATCGAGCGCAGCGCGCCTGAAACAACACCGGAACCGCTCGCCTACTACCACAAGGCCGGCCCTGTCGGGGCCCTGTTCCGCGTGCTCGACACACCGGGCCGGACCGGGAGCGAAGCGGGTTTGCAACGCATCGGCGTGATCGGGCTCGGCGTCGGTTCCCTGGCAGCCTACAGCCGGCCCGGGCAGTACTGGACCTTTTACGAAATCGACCCGACGGTGATATTCCTGGCGCGGGACTCCGGCCTGTTCCGTTTTTTGCGTCATGCGCGGGGTGAGGTGCGCATCGCGCAGGGCGACGCACGCCTGGGGCTGGCCGCTGAAACCGGGGCGCAGTTCGACCTGCTGGTGCTGGATGCGTTCAGTTCCGACGCGGTTCCCGCACACCTGCTGACGCGGGAGGCCCTGGCGCTCTACCGACAGCGGCTCGCGCCGGGCGGCGTACTGGCTTTCCATATTTCCAACCGGTTCCTCAATCTGGAAGAGGTCGTGGGTGCCCTCGCCCGGGACGCCGGTTTGCAGGCGCTGTCATGGGCGGACCTGGACCTGCCCGCAGCACGGCGCGAGGCCGGCCAGTTACCGTCCCAGTGGATTGTCATCAGCGAAAACACCGCCCTTTTGCGCAGGCTCGGCGCCACGGGTGGCTGGATTCGACTGGCGCGGACATCCGGACCGGTGTGGACAGACAAGTTCTCGAACCTGGTCGGCGTATTCCGCTGGACGCCATAGTGTGCCACGCCTCTCTCCTGACGGCGCCAGGGCTCTCGAATTCCGACTGGAAGGTCGCTTGATCCCGGAGGACCGGCAGTAGCCGTATCGCGATCCGCCAGTCATGCCCAGTCGGTTTTCCGGCGCCCGCGTCTTCTCGTGCGCCGGTTGGTTCCGCCGTCGATTTCGAAGAGCTGGGCCTTCATCATATTTGGGTGGCGCCGATCGTCGTCGACGCTGCGACGATCCGTATGGGTGACATACCGGCAGTCGCAACCCCCGGCATCACACTGCGGCAAGGGCAGGATGGGGATTTTCCCCTCGGTTGCGAGAAAGCGCTTTCCCTCGAGCGACCTTGCTGCAGTGCAGGCACAGCCGCTGGTAACTATCGACTTCGCCAGCCAGGGGTTTTTCACCTCTGCGGATGCCGGGTTGCCGGAATTGTTTCGCCTGGCTACGACTCCGGCCCTGAATCCGGTTGTGGCCAGGCCGTGATTGCCATCGATAACGGATTTTGCCCTGGCCAGCTTCAGCGCCAGTGCAACCAGGACGAGAGATACCAGGGCTATTACGGTAATTGTCATCATAGCCTCCACCAGTTGTTGGGAGCTCACCCAACATATAGCGACTATGAATCCGCATTGCACCGCGCAAACTGCAAATCTGTGGGAGACGTCACAGGCCGGAGGCGGATTCTGCCAGGCGTTGCAACAAAACAGCCCTCCGGCCATCGCCGGTGAATCGGCATCACCTTGTCACTGGCATGAGTACCTGCGCGCAACGATCAACTGCAGCAGACCGCCGCCAGCTCAGGATTTCCCGAATATCACGGCGCTGCGGCCTGAGGAGACGAAGGCGTGTTCGGCGCCCGCGACCTGGTTGGCGGCGGTGCCGCGGATCTGGCGCACCCCTTCGAGCAGGTTGTTCACGCCGTGGATGTAGCCTTCGCCGAGCAGGCCGCCGTTGGTGTTAAGCGGCAGCGATCCGGTCAACTCGCAGGCGCCGGACTTGATAAAGTCCTTCGCCTCGCCGCGGCCGCAGAACCCGTGGGCCTCCAGCAACAGAAAGACCACCGGCGTAAAGTTTTCGTAGATCAGGGCAAGGTCCATATCTGCGGCGGTAAGCCCGCACTGCTGGTACAGCGCATCCGAGCAGCGCGCCGCATCGTGGAAGAAGTCGGGATCGTCGCGGTAGTAGTCGAACATGATGTGCGCGGGCTGCGCGTGGAACTGCGCGGCGCCGGCGATGCGAACACCGGGCTGCTTCAGGTCCCGCGCGCGCTCGGCGGAGGTGACGACCAGGGCCGCCCCGCCGTCGCTCTCCTGGCAGCAATCCAGCCGGCGCAGGATGGGCTCGACTATCCAGCGCGAGGCCTGGTGCTCTTCCAGGGTGATGGGCTTTCCGTAGTACCAGGCCGCCGGGTTGGTCGCCGCGTGCTTGCGCGCCAGCACGACGTAATGACCGAGGTCCTCGTTGGTCACGCCATACTTGTGCATGTAGTGCTGGTACCAGAGCCCGTAGATTTTCGCCGGCGTATCCAGGCCGAAGGAAAAATGCAGGTCGCGCTGGGGAAACATGTTGCCGCCCATGGGCTGGCCGAATCGCTGGCCCGAGCGCTCGTTAAAGGCTCGCCAGATAAGCACGTGACTGGCGGCACCCGAGGCGACCGCTGCGGCGGCCTGGTGCACCGTCGCCGCCGACCCGCCCCCACCGAACGGCGTGCGGCTGGTCCAGCGGATATTGCCCATGCCCATGGCGCGCATGATGTCGTATTCGTCGTTGGTGTCCTGGACGAAGGTGACCATGCCGTCGATGTCCGACGGCTTCAATCCCGCGTCGTCCAACGCGGCTTTGGCCGCCTCGACGGCCAGTTGCAGTTCGCTGCGTCCGGACTCCTTGGAGAACTCGGTCTGGCCGATTCCCACGACCGCCGTTTTATTCAGGGGGAGTTTCATGCGCCAAGCTCCCGCGGGCGGAACTGCGGCAGGGTCTCGCCGTTCACCTCCCGGTAGACGACGCTGACCGGCAACCCGGTATGCACCTCGTCGATGTCGATGTCCACCAGGTTGCTCACCATGCGAATCCCCTCGGCGAGATCCACAAGCACGACGATGCGCGGGTTGTCGTCCGGCTGCGTGGGATGGCGGGAAACCATGAAGGTGGAAACAGTACCCGCGCCGCCGACTTCCCGTGGCTGCCAGTCCAGCGACAGGCACTGCGGGCACATCGGGCCCGGCGGGTGCCGCAGGTGGCCACAAGCGATGCAGCACTGCACCAGCAGCTGGCCCCTGTCCACGCCCTCCCAGAAGAAGTCCTGATCTCTCATCGCCGCTATCCATTTTTTTTGCGTTTTCAGGCCACCGCATCGTAAAGTAAACTTATATTGTCTTCCAGTAATTTAACGTTGACTATAATCGCCGGTATGACAACCGTTGCGAGAGCTGGCACCAAGATATTGCACGCTATGGAGAATCGAGTGAGCCCTTTCGACCTCGGCGGCAAAGTCGCCATCGTGACAGGATCATCCCGCGGTATCGGCCGCGCGATCGCCGAGGCATATGCGGCGGCGGGCGCGCGGGTGGTCATCTCCAGTCGCAAGCAACCGGCCTGCGACGAGGTGGCGGCGGCCATCAACGCGAAGCATGGCGAGGAACGCGCCCTGAGCATTGCGGCCAGTATTTCCGACAGGTCGGCGCTGGAAGCGTTGGTCGCCACCACCCGGGAACGCCTTGGCGGGATCGACATCCTGGTCTGCAACGCGGCGACCAATCCGCACTTCGGTTCGCTCGCGGATATCAGCGACGAGCAGTTCCGCAAGATTTTCGACAACAACGTGCTGGCCAACCACTGGCTGATCAACATGGTCGCCCCGGAGATGAAAGCGCGCAGGGATGGCTCGATCATCATCGTCTCGTCGGTCGGCGGCTTGATCGGCAGCGACGTCATCGGCGCCTACAACATCTCCAAGGCGGCGGACTTCCAGCTGGTGCGCAACCTCGCCGTCGAATTCGGCCCGGACAATGTCCGCGTCAATGCCATCGCCCCCGGTGTGATCCGCACGGACTTCGCGCGGGCACTCTGGGAGAACCCCGGGGCGGAGGCCGCTTTCAAGCGGGCCGTGCCACTGGGCCGCATCGGCGAAGCCCCGGAAATTGCCGGTGCCGCAGTGTTCCTGGCGTCGTCCGCATCGGCGTACATGACCGGCCAGAGCATCGTCATCGACGGAGGCATGACGGTCAAGGGCTCTCTCTGAGCCCGCGAACTAGTCAACCTGTATTGACCAATACTACAGGCTTGTTTACAGTGCCTGAACCCTCAACTCGAAGCCCCTGCCCCCGTGGACGATCCAGATATCTGGTTGCGGCACCGCAGCAACTTCCCCAGGAAATTGCTCGCTGTCACGCACCACCTGCAAACCCGGATCATCGAGATCATGGCCAGCCAGTACGGGCACACCGAACTGCGCCTGAATTTCGAGCCGTACATGACGTTGATCAGCGGCGGCTGCAACGGCCTGAGCACGCTCGCGCAGAACCTCAAGGTGACCAAGCAGGCCGCGGCGCAAACCGTGGCCGAACTGGTGCGGCTGGGCTATATCGAGCGCAAGCCCTGCGATGTGGACGGGCGTGCGAAACTGCTGAGCCTGACACCCGAGGGCCAGCGGATGATGGCGGACGGGGTGAGAGCGTATCTCAGCGTCGAGAAACAATTCCTGAGATTCGTCACCCGGAAGCAGCTGGACTCCGCCAGGTCAGCGCTGATTGGCATCAGCCAGTCGCTGACGGTAAACCCCTTCTCGGCGAAACAGCTGGCCGGTAACCGCGGCGGCCTCGGGGTGGTGTTGTCGCGTGTCAGCGACTACGCCAGCTACCGCCTGATGGAACTGACCCGGGAACAGGGCCACGACCAGTTGAAGCTGTCTTTCGCCCATATCCTGATCCTGCTGCGCCCGAACGGAACTCGCATCCAGGACATCGTGCGCGTGCGCGGCCTCAGCAAACAGGCTGTGGGCGCGATCGCCAATGAACTGGAAGCACTGGGTTATATCGCGCGCATTCCGGACCCGGAGTCGCCGCGCCAGCAACGCCTGCACCTCACGCCCCAGGGCTTCGCCCTGATCAGCGACTCGGTGCACAGCGTCGACCTGCTGGATGCGGAATTCACGGCGCAGGTCGGGGCCAGGAAATTCAACCAGCTAAAGCGCTGCATCAACGCCATCTACGACGGGCTGGCGCTGGCCCAGCTGGAATTCGGAGAACTGTTCGACCTGGAACTCGAGCAGCGCGCTGCGCAGTTACAGGCCGAGCTGGGCCCCGAGCGGGCCCGTACGCTCGGCAGGATACTCAGCAGCTAGCCGGGAATCACCGGGGCGGATTCGACCTTCATATCGAAGCTTGCGCCATTTTCACCGGCTGTCCTGCGCGCGGCCTCGAGCCCGGCCATGCGCCCGGAAAACGTCGCATCCCCCACGGACATGCCGCTGGCGTAGCCCGCCGCGGTGCGTGGGATTCCCGCCGCCGTGCGGCCAGCAGCGTAGAGCCCCGGTATGGGCCGGCGCTCCGGTGTGAGCACTTCCCCGGTCGGCAGCGTGTCCAGTCCACCCAGCGTGAAGAACGGGTAAAAGGCGCCGCGGCCGATGGTGCAATCCAGCGCGACGAAAGGCGCCTTGAGTTCACGCAACCAGGTCTTGTCCTTGTGGTACAGCGGATCCGCGCCCGCGGCGGCGCCGGTGTTGTAGCGCTCGACGGTTTCCACCAGTGCGCCCGCGGGGAGACCCAGCTCCGCCTCCAGTTCCCCGATGCTCTCGCCGGTGGCGGCGATGGGTGCCTGCAGGTAGCTGGCCGACTCGTAATCCGCGTAAGCGTCGGCGTCCGCGACGAGGTAAATACGCCGGGATGACAGGCGCTGCTGCTGGATGGCGGCCTGGGCGACGCGCCCGTGGTAACAGTCTTCGTTGATGAAGCGCTGGCCCTTGTCGTTGACGAAAATGCCGTAGGTCAGTGACGCCGGCGGGTAGAACGGCAGCGTGACGAAGCACTCCTGCATGTTCACCACCCCTGCCCCGGCCGCGAGACCCATCAGGATACCGCTACCCATGTCGCCCGGGTTGCCCAGCGGCGTCAGGTCGCCGGCGTAGAACGGCGCGTAGCGATGCACCATTTCCTCGTTCATGCAGAAGCCGCCGGCGCACAGGATCACGCCCCGGCGCGCGCGCACCGTCACTTCCTCGAGATCGATGCGGGCCACCAGCCCGACCACCGCGCCCGCGTCGTCGCTGACCAGCGCAATCACACGGGTGTCGTAATGCACCTCGATACCGCCGCGCCGGTTCACCTGCTCCGTGAGTATCTTCATCAGCAGCGGGCCGCCATTGTCGCCCTCCACCTGCAGGTTGTGGCCGCGCGGCACCGGGCTTGCCGATTCGCAGAAAGGCCAGGCTTTCTCGTTGCCGGTGTACAGGAGGCAGTCATCGGTGAGCGCCATGATGGCGCGCTCCTTCAACTCCGAGTGCTTGAACGGCACACCCAGGTCCTGCAGCCACTCGAAGTGGGCGACGGAATGATCCACGTAGTAATCGATCTTGTCCGGGTCCCCGTTGGCGCCCGAGACTTGCTTCAGGAATGTTTTCATATTGTCCGACGAATCGGAGTAGCCGCAGCTGCGCTGTACCGGCGTACCGCCGCTGCCACCCAGGTACAGCTCGGCGCTGGACAGCGCGGTGGAGCCGCCGCTGGCGCTGGCCAGCTCGAACAGCTGCACCTGCGCTCCCGCATCTGCCGCCTCGATCGCCGCGCAGGCCCCCGCCCCGCCAAAGCCGACGATGGCGACATCCGTCTCGATTTCCCATTGCGTGATCTCACGTGAGTGGCGCATCGCCACAGGCCCGCTTACAGCCATTCATCAGTCTCCTGGGGTAAAGAGAGAGCCGGCCGGAACAGGTCCGGGCCGGCTCGCGCGCAAGGGCAATGCCGGGCTTACTGCAGTCCCAGGTTGAAGGCCCTGGCCGCGTTGTCACAGACGATCTTGCGACGGTCGGCATCGGGGATGCCGGCCTCGGCGAACTGGCTGACAACCTGCTTCTGCGAGTTCGGCCAGCAGGTTGCCGGGTGGGGAAAGTCCGTCGACCAGTACAGGGAGTCGGCGCCGAAGGCGTCGTACATCATCCGCAGGCCATCGGGCTCGTACATGAAGGTGGCGCCCATGTTGCGCTTGAAGTACTCGCTGGGCTTCATCTTCACGCCGGGGAATTCGTAGTGATCGTCCATGCGCTGGTCGAGCAGCTTGAGGAACTGTGGTATCCACGCCAGGAACGGCTCGACCAGGATCACCTTCAGGTCGGGGTGCTTTTCCAGCGTGCCGGTGAGAATCCAGAACATGATGGTCTCGTGCATCTGCATCGCCGGTATCGCCGTGAATATGCCCTTTTGCGGCGTGGGATCCGCGCGGAACACCTTCCAGAAGTGTTCGCGCACCTCGAGGTGGTTGAGCACCGCGATGCCGGTTTCCTCCAGTTTTTTCCACAGCGGCTCGTAGCGCTTGTCATAGACTTCCGGCAGGCCGAGTTCGCTGGGGAAGGTGGGGATTTGCACAGCCCTCGCACCCTTTTTCGCCAGGCGATCGACTTCCCTGATCGCGAAATCGATGTCGAACAGCGGCAGGTTGTAGGCACTCAACAGGCGGTTGGGGTCGACCGCCGCGAACTCCGCCATGGCGTCATTGAAGCCGACCAGCGCCTCCGACCAGGCATCGCCCATCAGCTGCGGGGTCGCCAGCTTGCCGCCACCGACTTCGGAGAAAATCACCTCGGCCTCAACCTGGTCCCGGTCCATCGCCTCCAGGCGCTTGTGCGGATCGAGGTAGCCCGGGTCCTGCGCGGCGTCCAGGTCGACAAAATCTTCCATCTGCAGGCCCGGCTGGCCCTGGCGCAGAACTTCCGCATCGTAGGCGTTCTGTTTGGCGCGGGCTTCGTCCCAGATGGCCTGGACCTTCGAGGACAGGTGAGCCTTGATGAAGTCGTCGGAAAGATAGGCGTGTGAATCGGCAGAAATCAGTCGCTCGGTCATGGTTATTATCCTCCAGGCTGTAGCGCGGGTTGGAGTGTCGATTGTAGGGGCGCGACCATTTATCCCGGGTATCTGTATCTGCCAATCAGCCCCTATTTTTGTGACACAAGGCGCGGCGGCATACACCGCGCGAGGGCCCCATCGTCGCGCGAACCTGCTAGACTGGCGAGCAGCCCGCTTGAAACCAATAAGCCATAAGGCCGCCCGCTGTGGGAGTACATTCGCTGATTACTGCAACGTCCAAAGTACCGCGCCGGGCCGCCTGCCCGGCGCACGCTGCACACCGGATACAGCGATGACCCAGCCCGGGCAGATGCCACTGATGGAACGCTTCGTGCGCGCCATGATCGAGGGTGCCAGGCGCCGCGGGTTCGATACCGAGACAGTATTTCGCGCGGTCGAAGTGCCGATCTCCTACCCCATCGACCCGACGGAGATTCCGCCCACGCGCAAACAGCTGGACAACTTCCTCGACGACGTGCGCGACGCCAGGCTGTCGCAGCCGATTCCGGATCTCGACGCACCGCTCAACGTCACACCTTCGCTGTTCTTCACCATGCAGCGCAATATCAAGTGGCTGGTGCGCGACGATTTCTACGGCCTTACCGAGCACCCGTGCAAACTCGGCAGCTACCTGTTCATGATCGAAATCGCCATGAACTACCACACCCTGGAAGAAGCGCTGAAAAAGGCGATCCGCTTCTACCGCATCATCACCGACGATGTGCGCTTCTCGCTGAACCGCTCCGACCAGTTTGCCGAGATCCGCATCGAGCTGGCGAACCCGGAACTGGACTACATGAACTTCCTCACCGAGTGGCAGCTGATGCTCTGGCACCGCTTCAGCAGCTGGCTGCTGGGCGAGGCGATCCCCCTGACCCACGCGGAGTTTTCCCACGCGGCCCTGTCGCCGATGGAAGATTACCAGCGCATGTATTCCCGCAACTGCATGTTCGGGCGCCGGTCGTCACTGATTCGCTTCCACGCGAGGTACCTCGACAAATACAATGTCCGGCAGTTCGCGGACTTCCGCGAATTCATCGACAACCGCCTGAACCTCGCCTACGTTCCCGGCGTGGACAGCGCGCTGGCGCCACAGCTGGAAGCCAAGCTGGAACATCACTTCAACGAGACCCTATCGTTCTTCTCCATGGAGGATGCCGCGGTCGAATACAACATGAGCAGCCAGACACTGCGCCGCCGGCTGGAAAGCGAAGGCACCAGCTTCCGTCACCTGAAAGAGAACATCCGCCGCAAGGTCGCGATGAAATGGCTGCGGGACCCGGACATTTCCATCGCACGGGTGGCTACATTATCCGGGTTTGCCGATCCCAACGGCCTGTCCCGCGCGGTCAAGAGCTGGACCGGGAAGAGCCCCTCGGACTTTCGCGCCGAGGATACCGGCGACGCCTAGCCGGCCGGTGCGTGCAGCCGGGTTTAGTCAATAATTATTGACTGGCGGTATCTCCATACTTACCATCTGGTCACTTCACGTCCCCGCGCCTCGATGCGCGGGCCGGAGCGTTTACCGCGAGCGCGCCAGGTATCGCATCACCCAATTCCAATAACGAGAAGGTGCAGGACCATGTTCAAGGATTTTCCCGAAGGTGTCGCACTGGTCATCGGCGGCAGCGGCGGCACGGGCTCCGTCATCTGCGAAAAATTCGCCGAAGCCGGCTCGGACGTCGCACTCACTTACCACGGGAACGAGAGCCGGGCGCGGGAAGTGGCGGCCAGCGTCGAGGCCGCTGGCCGGACGGCCGAATTCCACCAGCTCTCCATCGGCGACGAGTCCGGGGTTGAAAAACTGGTCGCCGATGTCGCCTCCCGCCACCGCATCCACACCGTGGTCATCGCCGCAGGCTCGGACATCGAACAGCTGATGATCCGCGACCTCACGCCGGCCAGGTGGAAGGCGGTGATCGACGCGGACCTCAACGGCTTTTTCAACGTTGTGCACCAGACCCTGCCGCACATGAAGGCCGCGGGCGGCGGCTCCTACGTGCACATCAGCTCCGCCGGCCTGCACAAGTGGCCGGAGCGGGACGTCCTGTCGGTCGCACCCAAGGCCGCCATCGAGAGCCTGGTCCAGGGCATTGCGAAAGAGGAAGGCCAGTTCGGCATCCGCGCCAACAGTGTCGCCATCGGCGTGATCAACTCGGGCATTTTCAAGCGCCTGTGGGCGGACGGCACCTTCGATGAAGACTGGAAAAACGCCGTGCAGGGTGGGCTCTGCCTGAAGCGCTGGGGCGAGCCCGAGGAAGTGGCCTATGCGACGGTGTACCTCGCCTCCGCCCGGGCCGGCTATGTCACCGGGCAGATCCTGTCGGTGGACGGCGGTTACGGCGTGTGATTTCCGGCGCACTCTGATCACAGCACCCCAGGGAGAAAGCGATGATCTATCCGCACGAAGAGGTTCTGGCCGCGGCGCAGGGATTGCGGGAGGCCTTCGTCAAGGCCGAGCGCATCAACTCCTGGTCGTGGATCGCCGACGAGTTCTACCACGAGGACGCCACCTACTTCTGCCCCTACGGTGGCTGCATGCCCGTGTTCGCGCGCAACCGCGAGGAAATCCGCGCCACCCACTACGGCCGCGACATGGAGGTCGGGTCCGGCTGGGCGGGCTGGAGCTTCCCGATCACGCATATCGCCGTGGACGGCAACGACATCATCACCCGCTGGGTGAACCGCGGGCCGGGTACGCGACCGGACGGCAGCTACTACGAGACCCAGGGCGTCAGCTTCATCACCTACGGCGGCGGCGGCAAATTCTCCAGCCAGTACGACCTGTTCGACCTGTGCCACCAGATGAAGCTGTGCGACGAACTGAAGGAAGCCGGCCTGCTCGACCCGGGCCTCGAGGAGAGCTGGGTCAAGCCGATGAAGCGGCGCATCATCGACACCACCCTGGCCGGCATTGCGCCCGCCGACAGCCTGTAAGCGCAAGGAGCCCACCGTGAGCATCGAACAGAACAAACAGCTCGTGCGCGACTTCTTCGCGGCCATGAACAGCGGCGACATGGACGCCATGGTGAACAGCTACGCGGATGACGGTGACGTTCGCACCATGGGCAACACGCTGATCTCCAACACCTACAAAAAGGCGGAGATCGCGGACTACGCGGGGCAGGTCTACGAGGCGTTTCCCGCGGGCATCTCCTTCACCATCCACGCGATGACCGCGGAGGGTGACCGCGTGGCCGTGGAGGCTACCTCACGCGGCGACCACGCCTCGGGACAGGTTTACAGCAACGACTACCACTTCCTGTTCGAATTGCGCGACGGCAAGATCCTGCATCTCAGGGAGTACCTGGATACGGAGCGGGTTACCGAGGTGTTGTGCGGCGGCCAGCGGCCCTGAGGGTCCGCGCTGCGCCCAGGGCCGCGTGGCGGTTTCGCTGTCAGTCACCCACGGGAGCAGCGGACTCCTCCACGGTGACCGGAAGCACGAAACCCGCCGCGAGCGGTGCGGGCATCTCGCCGATGAACGCGTAATTGCCCGGCGCCAGGTCGACGCTGAAGTAACCGTAGCTGCCGGCGGGGAGGTCTTCCACCCCACCGAGGAAGGTCACCGGGCTCGGTGATTGCAGGCCGTCGCGGGTACTCCAGTCCATCCAGGCGTCCGCCAGCGCGATACTTTCCGGATTGTCCACGCGCATCAGGTGAACGTCGTTGCCGACAAACGTGGGCAGTGCCTGTTGCTCGGCGTATTCCACACGGATGGTGTTGTGGCCGGGTTGGAGCGCCCCCTCGTCCATCTCGTAGCCGCTGTTCTTGATGGTCAGCGTGGCGTCGTAATCCGGTTCCGACGCGCCGTTGTTCTCGTTGGTGACGGTGAGCGGCATCACCATGCCGAGCTTGCCCTTGCCCGGGCTGGTGCTGTGGAAAACGCCGTCGGTTTTCACGTAGCACTCCACTACATAGTATCCCGGCGGGAGATTGACCGTGGTCTCGCCGACAAGGCCCGGCGACAGCAGGCCGGGACCGCCAAAGCGGCCGAGATTGCCCACCCAGTCCGGGAATGTGGCGAGGGCCGCCTTCGCCGCCTCGTCGTCGCCGGCATTCATCGCGTCCATCATCACCTGGAACGGTGTCATCAGTTGCTCCGACATCTGCTCGACGGTAATCCCCGCCGGCGGCTTGTCGAATATCGCGAAGTGGATCATCGGGGAGGCATTGGTGAAGCGGAAGGTCGTCCAGCCCGAGGGAATCTCGTGCGGGCCTTCGAAGGTCTTGCCGACGGCGCGCAGGTCAATTACCGGCGGCTTGCCGGCGTCGGCCGTTGCATCGGCGAGCGCGTTGCCGGCCAGGCCGGCGATCAGGGTGGCAGCGGCGAGTGCCGCGGACATTCTGGCTACCATGAAGCATTCTCCCGTATCTGGTGCAGTCTCATTGTAGTAACTGCTGCGAGGCGTGGGCTTTCAATCTTGCGTGATGCGTTCTTCGCGGCGTTCAGGCGCGGTGCCACTGTTCCATGGCGCGCTCGATCAGTTTCATGATGGCCTGCTTCTGGAAGCCGGACAACTGCTCGTAGGGGTGCCGTTGCTTGATATGTTGCAGCAAGTCTGCGTGCTTTTCCCCGCAGACCGGGCAGGCGCCCGATACCGCGTCATTTCCTCGTCGCTTGCCTTCCGCCATAAATGCTGCACACCCCCTGCCTGGTTTGCTGCTATAGCAGCGCTTAGCCCCGCATCGTATCACCATAGCCGAAATGGTTTGTAGTACCTGGGAGGTCGCCTCGCCGGCGCGCTGGTATTTCCCTCCGGCTGTTGTCCCTGCGATCCACTATGAGGTATTATATGAAACCTATAGGTATCGTTTTACTTCCGGTTGCAGCAGAGCAGACTACGGGACCGAAACATGGCCGACGAACCTGATTTCGACGCTCAACTCGCAGGAACACACATCGACCGCGACGTCCTGCGCAAGAAATATCGCGAAGAACGTGAGCGTCGGCTGCGGCCTGACGGGCTCGGGCAGTACGTCCTGCCGGGTGACGACACTGACGGCAGGTACAGTCGCTACACGGCGGACCCTTACTCGCCGGAGCGCCTCGAGCGCGAGCCATTCACCGGCGAGGTGGATGTCCTGATGGTGGGAGGTGGCTTTGGCGGCCTGTTCATGGGGGCCCGTCTGCGGCAGGCCGGTATCGAGAAATTCCTCATCGTCGAGAACGCCGGCGATTTTGGTGGCACCTGGTACTGGAACCGCTATCCCGGGGTTGCGTGTGATATCGAATCCTATATCTACATGCCCATGCTCGAGGAACTGGGCAAGATACCCACGATGCGGTACGCCTCCGGGCCGGAAATATTCCAGCACTGCAAGGACATAGCGGGCCACTTCGATCTGTACCCCAAGGCGCTGTTCGAGACCCGTGTCACCGGAATGCACTGGAGCGAAACCCTCCAGCGATGGCGGGTATCCACGGACCGCGGCGACACTATCGAAGCGCGCTTTGTCGCCATGTCAACCGGCCCACTCAACCAGGCAAAACTGCCCGGCGTGCCGGGGCTCGGCGACTTCCAGGGAGAGACCTTCCACACCAGCCGCTGGAACTACCGCTACACCGGAGGCGACGCGCACGGCGGCCTGAGCGGGCTTGCGGACAAGCGTGTGGGCATCGTCGGCACGGGCTCGACCTCGCTACAGTGTGTTCCGCACCTGGGTGAGTGGGCCAGGCACCTCTATGTGTTCCAGCGCACCCCCTCCTCCATCCAGCCGCGGGAAAACCGCCCGACCGACCCGGAGTGGGCCAGCAAGCTCAAACCCGGGTGGCAAGCTGAGCGGGTGCGCAACTTTACCTCCATCATCAGCGGGATGCCCGTGGATGTGGATATGATCGAAGACGGCTGGACCAAAACATTCCGCCTGCTATTTCACAACCATGGTGTCGCGCCGAAGGATATCGCCGACACCATGGAGATGAACGACCTGAAAAAGATGGAACAGATTCGCCGGGTCATCGACGAGGTTGTCGAGACCCCGGAAACGGCCGATGCATTGAAGCCGTGGTACGGCCTGCTGTGCAAACGGCTCGGCTTCAGCGACAACTACCTGCAGACCTTCAACCGACCGAACGTCACCCTCGTCGATACCAGGGGCAAGGGCATACAACGCATTACCGAAAGCGGCGTCGTCGTCGACGGACAGGAGTACGAACTCGATTGCCTTATTTTTGCGACCGGGTTCGAGTGGCTGACCGAGCACAGGGTGGGCAGCGGTTTCGAAATCTACGGTCGCGACGGCCTGCCACAGGGCGAGGCCTGGAAGGAAGGCGTGCTCAGCCTGCAGGGAATCTACAGCCGCGGCTTCCCCAACAGGTTCGCGATCTGCAATTCACAGCAGCCGCAGACAGCGAACTTCGTCCACATGCTGGATGTGGTCACCACACAGATCGCGCACATCATCAAGTACTGTCTCGACAAGGGCTACGATACGGTGGAACCGACGCAGCAGGCGCAAGATGAATGGGTCGACAAGGTCGTTGCAGCGAACCAGGCCCGCCAACACTACTTCCAGAACTGCACACCGGGCTATTACAGCAGCGAGGGGGAGTTCTCCCTGAAGATCGCCCGCAACGGCTCGTATACCGGCTCCTTCATCGACTTCGCCGACACGCTGGAAAAGGAGCGCGAGACTGCACACTTCGAGGGCCTGGAATTCCGCTGAAACCAGGAAAGTCCCCCAGAGTTACGCGCGCAAGCGCCGGCAACAAAGGAATCCCGAATGCGTCTAGCTATCGAAGGTGACGACGCTGCGCGCAACCTCGCCCGCCGCCAACTGGTCGTAAGCGCGGTTGATGTCCTCCAGGCGGATTTTTTGCGAGACCAGCGGCTCCAGCGTGAGCTTGCCCTCCAGGTACAGTTCGACGATACGCGGTATCGCGACCTGGAAAGGTACCGATCCCATCAGGGAACCGGCGATACTCACTTCGCTGGCGATGAAGGGCATCGCCGGTAATGAAAGTTCCGTGCCGTATCTCGTCACCCCGACGAGTATCGCGGTTCCGCGTTTGCGCAGCATCATCAGTGCCTGGCGGATGGTGCGCGGAAGCCCGACCACCTCGAATGCATGATCGACCCCGCCCCGGGTAATTTCGAGTATTTCCTCTACTGCGCTGTCCCCACCCGCGATCAGGTCGGTGGCGCCAAACTGCCGCGCCAGTTCCAGCTTGGAGGGGTTCAGGTCGACCGCGAAAATCCGCCCCGCGCCTGCCAGCCTGGCGCCCTGTATGACGTTCAGCCCGACTCCACCGCAACCTATCACTGCAACGCTGTCACCCGCCCGAATCGATGCGCGGGACGTGGCCGCGCCCACCCCCGTCAACACCGCACAGCCCAACAGGCAAGCGAGATCCAGCGGCATCGCTTCGGGCAGCTTCACCAGCGAATTGGCGTGCACCAGCATTTCCTCCGCAAAGGCACCCAACTCACCCAGCTGGTAGACCGGTTCGCCGTCCAGCGTAAGGCGAGCCTCCCCCGGCGTCGCAGGACGCACCGGTTTGTTTCCACAGAGGTTGGAGTGCCCTCCCAGGCATTCGGCGCATTCGCCACAATAACTGGACAGGCAGGTAACGACCCGGTCGCCGGGGGAAAACTGGTGTACGTCTTCGCCCACGGCCTCGACGATGCCCGACGCCTCGTGCCCCAACAACACGGGAAACTGGCAGGGGATATCGCCGGTGATGATGTGATAGTCGCTGTGGCAAAGCCCGCTGGCAACCACGCGGATGCGGACCTCTTTCGCGCGGGGCTTCGGATCGAGGTGCACGTCCTCGATTGTCAGCGGCTTGCCCACTTCACGAAATATTGCGGCCTTCATACCAGCTCCTCCTGAATTATTATGCGCAGCCGAGGATAGCCTTGGTTTCGAGGTATTCCTCGATGCCGAAAGCGCCCCACTCCCTTCCGTTGCCACTCTTCTTATACCCGCCGAATGGCGCGCCAAGATCCGAGGCGTGGTTGATCGAAACCAGCCCCGCCTGCAACCGGCCAGCGATAGACCTTGCCAGCTCGCCATCCTCGGCGTGCACATAGGCGGCGAGGCCGTACTCGCTGTCATTGGCGATCTCGATCGCCTGTTCCAGTGTTTCGTACCCGATAATGGCGAGCACCGGCCCGAAGATTTCTTCTCGCGCGATCGTCATCCGGTTGTCGACGTTGGCAAACACCGTGGGCCTGACATAGTAGCCCTCTTTCAGGCCCTCCGGCCTGCCGGCCCCACCTGCCACCAGTGTCGCGCCCTCCGCCATGCCGGTGCGAATCAGGTCCTGGATCCTGTCGAATTGCCTTGCCGACACCACCGGCCCCATCTGTGCATCCCCCTGTGGGTCGCCGACCACGATAGCGGACACTGACTCGCGAGCGATGGTGATGGCCTCGTCCATACGACTGTTGGGCACCAGCATGCGCGTGGGCGCGGCACAGGTCTGGCCGGAGTTTCCCATGACAGCGGCGACACCGCCGCCGACACCGGCAGCGAATGTGGCATCGTCCACGATGATATTGGGGCTCTTGCCCCCGAGTTCCTGGCAGACGCGTTTGACGCCCGGCGCCGCGTTCTTCGCGATCTCCACACCTGCGCGGGTCGAGCCGGTGAAGGAGACCATGTCCACCCCGGGATGCCGGCTCAGCGCAACCCCGACGCCGGGACCGTCACCCTGCACCAGGTTGAATACACCCCGGGGAACCTCCGCCGCATGCATGATCTCCCCGAATATCTGCGCCGAAAAAGGCGCAATCTCCGAGGGCTTGAGAATCATCGTGCAGCCCGCGGCGAGCGCCGGAAAAACCTTGACGGCAATCTGGTTCAGCGGCCAGTTCCAGGGCGTAATCAGCGCGCAGACACCGATGGGCTCCCTGGCGATACGCGTCGCGCCACGATCTTCGCTGAACGGGAAAGTCTCGAGGGCATCGAGGGTCACGGCCAGGTGTCGCAGTGGCAACTGCACCTGGGCGTTGGCCGACAGGCCCGCCGGCGCGCCCATCTCCAGTGTCACCGCCCGGGCCAGGTCAGCGGCCCGCCTGGCGTATTCCTCCCGGATGCGGCCCAGTAGCTCCAGCCGCTCCTGCCTGCCCGAACCGGACCACTGCCTGAACGCGGCCCTGGCCGCAAGCACAGCGCAGTCCACGTCGGCTTCCGACCCGAGCGCGACGCTGCCGCAGACAGCCTCCGTCGCCGGATTTTCCACCGGCAGAATGCGTTCCACGGCGGGATCGACCCACTGGCCGTCGATATAAAACTGCTTGATCTCGCGCACTACCTCGCTCCTGTTGATCCCGGAGACACTGACTCGCCTGCCGCCCCACCATTCGCTCGCCCGTCCCTCGATTCCATCCCCTAGCGACTGCGACTGAACAGCACTGCGGGGCGCACGGTCAAACGCATCCAGACGGACCTGCCGCGCTCCGCGAAGCAGGCCAGCTCATCGACGCCGCTGATGCCGGTGAGCGTGGAACCGGTATAGGTATTGCCGAACAACTGCGCATCTGCGTAGGGGCTGGAAATGCAATTGCCGGTGACGATTTCATCCGTGAGATTGTCGCCGATCAATTCAACCATCCAGCCATCGTCGACGCCGCTCAGGCTGATGTTCGCGCTGGTCTTCACGTAGGAGTCCTGGTACATGTCTTTCCGGTTCTGCAGGGCGGTCAGGTAGGAGGAGGAGTAATTCGCATTCACTCCAAATCTCAATGTCATACCGTCGAATACCGCATGCTCGTAGTCGAGGCTGACATTTGCGGTCCACTCCGGCGCGCGCACCAGCGGTTCGCCGGCGAGATCCTGGCGGGTATAGCCGGGGAAGTATTCCGGCGGCACCGCGAGAATATTCACGTTGGCAAATTCGTTGTAACTGCCGGGTACATCGCAGCCCTGCGCAATTGTCTGCCCACCCCAGCACAGCGCATTGTCGAAACTCCGGTACTCGGCCTTGTTCCAGTTCAGCGCACCGCTCAGTATCAGGCCGTCGATCGCCGGCACCGAGTAACGGGCGTCGATGTCTATGCCGTAGACCTCCGCTTCCGCCGCGTTCACCGTCTTCGCCAGGAATTGCCTGGAGACGGCGTCGAACTCGTTGGAATCCACCTGCAGATCTTCAAAGCGGTAGTAATACGTGGCGGCATTGAATGCCAGGGTGTCGTCGAACAGGCGGGTCTTCAAGCCGAGTTCACCGCCGCGCACTTTCTCATCCCCGAACGAGGTGTCCTGCCAGGGTACGGGCACCCCGGCGGTGTTGAAGGAGCCGGACTTGTAGGCCTGCTTGAGCGCGCCGAACACCGTCAGGTCATCCGTGGGCGACCATGTCAGGGTAAGTTCCGGCGCCCAGTTGTTCGAGCCGATGGTCGGGTTACCCAGGGGCACCGGCGTGCTGGGCATCCCGGAGAGTGTCGGCAACAGGTCGGTAACCTTATGGGTACGGCCCTCGGTGGTCCAGCGTACACCGGCGCCGAGTTCCAGGTCGGGCAGGATGTGCCACAGCACCTGCCCGAAGAGGGAATACGCCTCGATGTCGATATCGTGGTCACCCCAGACGAATTTTTCGGTGTTGATGCCCGTAAGCGGCACGTAGGCCTGGTTGAAGGGCAGGTCGACCAGGAAGCCCATGTCGCCTTTCTGGTAGAAACCGCCGAGCAGGAAGTTCACCGCGGAGTCGAAATCCGACGTCAGCCGCAGTTCCTGGGTGAAGTCGTTGCGCGTGAACTTGTTCTGCGACATGAAGGGCGGCCCGTAGTTGGGTGTGGTCGCCCCGTTGAGCAGGGATTCCTGGTCGATGTCATAGGAGCCGGTGACGGAGGTCAGCGTGAGATCGTCACCGAGTTGATAGTTCAACTCCAGGCTGCCGAATACCTGTTCCGCCTTGCTGAAAGGAGCGCCGCCGTTCCAGACTCCGGGGAACGCCGCCGGATCGGCGTAGCTGAACGCGATCTTGCGGTCGAGTTTGCACGGGTAGCCGGCAATGAAGTTGAGCCCGAGCAGGCCGCCTACCGCGCTGTCCGTCCCGTCGGGGCAACTCGAAAGCTGGGCGTCGTGTGCAGACCCCTGACTATCCTGGTCCGTATAGTTCACTTTCAGCTTCGCGTTGAACCTGTCATTGGGCTCCCACAGCGCTGTGCCCCTGACCAGTGTGTTTTTCTCGTCAGGATAGTCCCGGTAGGTGGGGTTCAGGCCGCCCAGGTTTCCAAAGATCGGGTGCGACTGAACCTGCGCGGTGTTTTCAAAGTAGCCGCCCGAATCCGTGAACTGCGCTGCCAGTCGCAGGCCCAGGGTATCGGTCACCGGGCCAGAGAGGATCAATTCTCCCAGTTTTTCCTCGGCCTCGAATTCATAGCCACCCCTGACGATGGCCTCGAACTCGTCGGTCGGGTCCGCGGTCTGGATCGCTATCACGCCGGCGGGTGCCGCCTTGCCGAAGAACAGCGCCTGCGGCCCCTTGTATACCTGTACTCCCGCCATGTCGAAGGTGGCGGCTGCGAAGGCCAGGCCCTGCGTCAACTGCAGGCCATCCACGTTCAGCGCCACGGATTGGTCGATCGTGGCGTTGAGCGTGCTGGTGCCGATTCCACGCAGGGACACCTGCACGCCCGCCGCCACCACGCCGGTACCGAAGTTGAGTCCGGGCACACGGTCGGAGATCTGGCCGACGTCGCTGAGCCCGTAGCGGTCCAGGGTTTCCCCGGACAGCACCGAGGCGACCACCGGAACTTTCAGCACGGATTCCTCGCGTTTACGCGCCGTGACGACGACTTCCTCGAGCATGTTCTGTGCGTACACCGGGTACACACCCAGTCCGACTGCACACGCGATAGATGAACTTAGGACAAGCCTGGTTTTATTCAGCATTTGCGCTGCTCCAATCGGGAAAATAATTATTATCAAGACAGCCAGCGATATTGGACCGCGGGGTAAAAGCGTACTAAGATACCCCCCGGTTTCATTACAGATGAAACACCAATAGAAGACGCTTTACAAGCAGAATTTTTCCAGCCCTGCGCAGCGAGGGAGCGAATGTCGGAATCGAACCTCACACCGGAGCTTGTCCGGTTTTTGCAGGAACAGAAGGACCGGCAGGATATCCATGACTGCCTGGTACGCTACTGCCGGGGAATGGACCGCTTCGATCGGGAACTGATGGCCTCCGCCTACCATCCTGACGCCTGGGACGATCACGGATTGAAGTCAGCTTACGGCGTGGAATTCTGCGCATGGGCAATCGATTTCCACCGCCGGATCCAGCGCGCTCACCAGCATTTCATTTCGAATCACCATGTCGAACTGGACGGCGACTCGGCCCACGCCGAGACCTATTTCCATTTCTGGGGCGAGAACCTGGATGGCTCCACAACGCTGGCATTCGGGCGCTATATAGATCGCTTCGAAAAGCGCGACGGGGTATGGGCTATCGCCTATCGCCGCTGCATCACCGAAAAGGTCGGCAGCCTGGACGCGGCCGATGTTTATGTAGAGACCGGGGAGCGGCGGGCAGCCACCGGGCCAAGCCGCCGTGATCGACGGGATGCCTCGTATGCGCGGCCGCTGGAGCGGTCCACCCCGAACGAATAACCTCCTGGAAACTCAGGCGCGCTTGCGCTTTCTGGGTGTTTCGAGGGCCTCGTATCCGAACAGGAACAGCGCGATCCGCTGGTCGATTTCCGCTTCCGTCGGGGGTTCGGTGACGATATCGAACAGCATCTGGATATGCACCCCGCCGACGATGATGTCGTAGAAATAGTAGGCAATCCTGTCCATCTTCCTGCACCGCGCCAGCAGGCCGTGTTCCACCATGTCCAGCAGTGCCTTCTCGATGAGTTCCCTGTACAACTCCCGCATCGCCAGCACGGCCTGTTGCACAAGGTCTGGAATTCGCTGGCGCTCGACGATAAGCATGCGCGTCAGGTTGATATTTTCATCCGACAGCGAGTAATCGAGGATCATCCCCGCCAGGTGCTTCAGCGCCTGACGGGCGGTTTTGCCGCGGGCGTGCGGGTCGAAATGCAACTCGAGGTCCTGCGGCAGGCTCTCCAGGCAGATGGTGCGAAACAGCGTCTCTTTGTCGCCGATATGTTCGTAGATAGTCCGCTTGGTGACCCCTGCTTCCTTGCCTATCTCCGCCAGCGTCGTCTTGTCATAGCCCTTGGCGATGAAAAGCTGCGTCGCCACTGCGAGAATCGTCAATTTACGTTTCTCGATCTCCCCCGCGGGTGGGCGACCTATTTTCGTTACTCGTTTACCCATATTCCCATCTGTTTCAACGCTGCCTGGTCAAAGTACCGTAAGAGAAATCCAACGTAGCTGCAATAGCCTGCGGGCGGGACGGGGTGCAATCCCGTGCCCGGCCAGTATTACACTGGGAAGCGCCTTGCGGCGGCAAATGCTTCCCGGCAGTGCCCCCCTGCCTGCCGGGATAAACTCAACTGGTCGAAGCCGCCCTGGCTACCGGTGCGAAGGAACAGGCGGTGTCCAGTCCGAGCACATGCTGCGCGCGCCCCATGCCCATCCACGCGGCGATCGAGTAGGTCAGGTCGACGATGTCCTCGTCGCTGAACGCCGCCTTGGCGCGGGTCCAGAACTCTTCATCCTGGGCGATCTCACGGGGAGATTCCCCCATGCCCTCGGCATAGCGAATCGCCAGGCGTTCGCGCTCGCTGTAGCCCGGATAGTCCTTCCAGTTGGTGACGTTCTGGTAGTACTCCTCGTCGGGAGCCGGCCCGCGTTTGAACACCGAGGTCTCCAGGTCCCCGCCGAACAGCTCGAACATCGCCGGAAAATCGCGAGCCCCGCGAAAGTTGATACACACGTTGCAGCCGTTGATCAGCGCCGTGCGATAGCGGGCGCCCTCCAGTTCGCGCAGCGAGAGCTTGCTGTAGCGGTAGGGAGCGGGCCCGAAAGCCTGCCCGGCCTTCAGTATCTCCGACGGGTAGTGCTCGGCGAGATGTTCGGTCGGTGAATACTGGTGTTCGGGCGGAATTTCAATACGCATTGCTATCTCCTCTGGTCAGTCATCTGTTGGTCACGCAAACTCATACGAGCAGTTCGCCCGCCTCCTGCAAGTCCGGGTCGCATTCACTGATAGCTGCCACGGCAACCGGGATCGCGGTCATCAAGGGTTGGCCCGTCAATTGCTCGCATCCCTCGTCGATGCTGACCAGGCGCCCGGTATTGCCGCCGTCGACCCGCGGCCGCTGTGGCCTGTCCGGGTGCCGGCCCCAGCTGTGGGGCATGGACACACACCCGGGTCGGACCGTGGGGTCCGCTTCGGCGACACCGACGATACGGCCACTCGCCGAGCTGATTCCGACCAGCGCACCGCTGGCGAGACCCAGCTGCTCCAGGTCCGACGGGTGCATGAATGCTGGGTTGTACGGCCATCTGCGCAACTGTGGCCGGTTGTCGTGGCCGCAGGAATTGACGACGTCGTTGAGGCGCCGGCTGATCAACCGGAAAGGGAACTGCTGATCCGGCTGTTGCGTCCCCAGCGCGAATGTTGCCAGGGTTTCCATGACGAGCGGCGCGGCGAGCTCCAGCCTGCCCTGCCAGTCGGCGGGCCTGGGCTGCACCAGCGCCTTCGGCCTGTCGAACACGCGCGGTTGCGGCGAAGAGCGAACCTCCTCGTAGGACACCGGCGCGCCCTTGAAGGCGGTGGCCCACAGGTCCGCCGTGGCGGGTTTCCCTGTCATGTCCAGCCGGGTTGCCAGCTCCCGGGCACGCTCGGGATCCAGCGTGGACAGCGCGGGCAACTCGAGTTGCAGGTCCATCGCCCGGGCCAGGTCGAAGAAAAACTCCCAGTCCTCGTGCAGGTCGGAACCCGGCGGCGGCTCGACCACCGGCGGCGATGCCTGGCCATAGGGTATTTCATAGCCCCAACCGGGGCCGGCCAGTGCCCACATCTCGTTGGCCGAGGAATTCGTCTCGCACTCCAGGCCCATCTTCGGGGCCAGCACGTAGTCAGCCATTTCCGCAGTGGCGCTGAGGAAGGGATCGATACACACCAGCAAATCGAGGTCGGCCAGCGCCGCCACGGTTTTCGCCTGGTCAGGCCAGGCCAGCACCGGGTTGGCGCCGGCGACGATCAGCGCACGAATCTTCCCTTCCCCCGGCGTGAGTATTTCATCCGCCAGCGCGGAAACGGGGATACCGGCGCTGCTGGCGGTGACGCCGCGAGCCAGCATTTTCACACCGGTGGCCTCGACGGGAGTGGGCCCCATGGTCCCGGCGATGGGGGGCAGGGGTTCGATAAACACCCCCGGATTGACGGACTCCTCCCCCGCGCGCCGCCACCAGCCCTGCAGGCTGGTCAGCACCCGCCCGAGGTACTCGACAGTGGTCGGGTTACCGGACATGTGTGCACCCGTGCCCAGCGATACCGCACCCCTTTGCGCGCGGCCGAGAATCCTGGCAGCCTCCACCAGGTCACCGGCGTCGATGCCGGCGCGCTCCGCAACCAGTTCCGGGGTGAACGGCAGGACACTTTCCCTGAGCGTATCGAATCCAGTGGTTTCGGCATCGATAAATTCGCGATCGACGAGTTCGTCGACGATCATCTGCCGGATCAGGCCGGCCAGGATCGGGACGTCCTGTCCCGGCCTTGGCTGCAGGTGCACATCCGCCTGGGCGGCACACTCGGTTCGCCTCGGATCGATCACCACCAACTGCATGCCGCGTTCGCGCATACGCTTGAGCCGCCGCGCGGGGTTCATACCCAGGCCGCCGTTCATCGACACGATGGGGTTGACCCCGACCAGCAACAGCGCCTGCCACTCATCCATCGCGGGGGGGCCGGCCAGCCACACACCGTGGAGTCCCGGGGCGGTGGACCTGCCGGCCTGGTCGATCGTCACGTTGTCGATCACCAGGGGACTGCCGATCGCGCCCATGAACGATTTGACGATGGCGTCGTAAAGCCGGTTGATGGTGCAATAGGTACCGTTGAACAGGGCCACCGAGCGCGGGCCATGTTGGTCGATAAGCTGCTGGAGCCGCGTCGCGATGCTCCCGATGGCCTGCTCCGCCCGCACCTGCCTGAAACTGCCATCCGGCTGGCGCTCCAGGCTGTGGGTCAGGCGCGACGGCAACCTCAGGAGGTCGCCGGCAACGCGCCCCTTGAGGCACGAGTAGCCGTGGTAGACCGGATTGTGCTTGTCGCCATGAATCTTGGTGATTTCACCGTCTTCGACGCTGACCAGCAGGTCGCAGGCGACATGGCAGACGCGGCAGACGGTGTGGCGTTGTTCAGTCATGGATGGCTCCCGGGTTGATTCTGGCGGTCCGCTGTTTTCCCGGCAGATATCAGGGCCGCATCGTCGCGCCGCCATCAACACTGATGACCTGGCCGGTAATGTAGCCCCCTTCTTCCGACATTAACAGCGCCGCCATCGCGGCGATGTCCTCCGGCCTGCCGATTCTGCACACCTTCAGGTCCTGCAGGACCTCCTCGGCGTACTGTTCGCCCATCACCGCCGCGACCGCGGGATGGAAGATCACGCCGGGCGCGATCACGTTGCTGCGCACCCCCTGCTTCCCCCAGCGACTGGCGACATGCCGGGCCAGCGCGTGGATACCGCTTTTCACCATTGCGTAGACCGGCCTGTCCGGTGTTCCCGCATAGGCCGAAGCCGAACTTGTGTACAGCATGCTGCCCCCGCCCCGGGCGACGAGGTGAGGCACGGCGTAGCGGGTGCACAGGTAGTATCCCCGCAGGTTGGCCTGCATCAGCCCGTCGTAGGCTTCCATCCGGGTCGAGACCGCGTCGAGGTCCCCGGCGGCGAAGGTGATATCCAGTGCATTTGCATGGAAACCGTCGATGCCGCCGTGGGTATCCACCGCCGCCTGGATGAATGCCTGCACACTCCCTTCGTCGCCGATATCCAGCCTGAGCGGCGTCGCCCGCCCCCCCGCCGACTCGATCCCGGCGGCGGTTTGCTCGGCTGCCTCGAGGTTGATATCCCCGATAACGACGATGGCGCCCTCGCTGGCCAGTCGGGTGGATACGCCGCTACCGATTCCCCCGGAGCCGCCGGCGATGGCTATGACCTTGTCTTCAAAGCGTTTCATCTGTAATCGCTCCCTTGCGAGAAATGTCCCCGGCTGGCATCAGAACCTGGCGCTGATCTCAACGCCATAGGTCACCGGCTTGCTCCAGTTGGCGCCGATACCGGTGAGGCCATATTGCACCTGGGTCATATAACGGTTGTCGGTCAGGTTGTCTCCCCAGATGGCGTAGGTATAGGTGCCGCCCGGCTCGGTCCACTGGGCGCGTATCGAGAGCACTTCGTAGGCGTCCTGCTTGAACTGGGTGCCGGAGGGGCCAAAGTAGAAACTGGAGGTATAGTAGAGGTTGCCGGACAGCTGGAATTCGCCGCCCCACAGCTGGTTCGTGTACACACCGCCGAGGTTGGCCGTGAACGCGGGAGCGCGCTGCATATCCACGTCGGTCAGCGTTTGCGCAGCGATGGTGAAGGTATCCAGGCCACCCAGACCGCAGCTACCTTCAGGAGCGCAGCGCTCGTAGACCGGGGCATTATCGAATTGCTTGTAGCGGGCATGGGTCCAGTTGGCGCCGAGGTTGACGCGGACATTGTCGTTCACGACATAGTTCAGCTGACCGTCCATCCCGTAGATTTCGGAATCGGCGGCATTCAGGATAGTCGCCGTCCCGTTCTCATACAGCGAGACCTGGAGGTTCTTGTAGTCGTAGTAGAAGGCGGACAGGTCCAGGGAAAAACTGCTGCCGCCATACTTGTATCCCACTTCATACGCATCGATCTTCTCCGGCTCTACCGGTATCGGCGCACCCTTGCCGACGTCGTAGATCGCCGCCTTGTAACCCTCGGTGTAGGAGGCGTACACATTGGACTGGTCGCTGGTCTCGTAGCGGGCGACGAAACGCGGCGTGACATGGTCGCCGTTGACCTTGTCCTCCTGCTCCGGCGTCGGGTAGACCTTGGGGCACACCAGGGCACACTGCGCGTAGAGATCCTTCACCTTGTCGTCGGAGTAGCGCACCCCCGCGGTAAGGAAAAGGTCCGGCACTACCTCGTAAGTGGCGTCGAGAAAGGCCGCAGAACTGATCACCTTCGCGCTGGAGCCGAACTGCCCGCTCTTGTCGCGCTGCTGGATTCCCAGCAGGGGAAAGAAATCGAGATAATTTTCGAACACGTTGGTGTTCTCGAAATAGAACAGCCCCGCCGTCCACTGCAGCGGTGACTCCGTCGCCGAGGCCAGCAGGAACTCCTGGGTCCAGACCTCGTCATCGGTGGGCAGGCCGAACTCCAGGTACTCGACGCCGGAATAATCCAGGTCCAGGTTGGAATCCACATATTGATCGCGATACTGCGAATTGGAGGTGAAGTTGGCGAAACCGAGGTTCGCCCGGACGGTCAGTTGCACGATATCCGCATCAGAGCGGTATTTCTCCTGGTCGCTGGGATGGGTGCCTGTGGCAATCTTGTTGCGACTGAACGTATATTCGGAGGGCTGTGCGTACCAGGGTTCGCCAGAGCCCAACTGCGAGTCCCTGTAACTGGCGGCCAGCAGGGGCGAAGGGTCATCCACTTCCTCGTGCTGGTAGCGCAGCAGTACGTCGATGTCGTCGGAGAGTTCGAACAACAACCCCAGGCGCACGGACCAGTTTTCGTAGTCTCCCACCCTCTGCCCATTACTGATGTTGCGCTGCCAGCCGTCGCCGCTGCGGTACTGGCCCTCGGCGTCGAAGGCAATCCTGTCCGTGAGGGCATGAGTCACGTAACCCTGCAGTTTGGCCTCGTTGTAGCGCCCGTAACTGGCCTTCAACTGCGCCGCCGGTTCCATACTGGGCTCGGACGTCTGCACGAGGATGGCGCCACCGGTAGTGTTGCGCCCGAATAATGTCCCCTGGGGTCCCTTCAGCACCTGGATGCTCTCGACATTGACCAGGTCGAAATTGACGGACAGCGGGTTGGGAGAATAAAAACCGTCAATGTAGATGCCGACGTTGCCACCGGAACCGACGGAAGTGACCGGGGTGCCGACGCCGCGGATAGTCGGCTGGTAGTATCCACCCGCGAAGTCGAAGCGCAGGCCGGGCGTGAGTTTCTGAATCCCGGACAGCGCGTTCACGCTGTTCGAGGTCAGCTGGCTGGAGTCGAGCGTCGAAATGGTGATCGGCACATCAACCGAGGCTTCCTCCCGGCGCTGGGCCGTGACGACAACCTCTTCCAGCGTCGCCCTGGAAGAAGCTTTCTGGCCGCCATCGTCGACTTCCTGTGCAGATGCGCCGACCGCCAACAGCGGTATGGCCACGCCAAGCGTAACCGGCACCAATCCCGAATTCCTGATAGACATGACTGTATTTCCGCTCTTATTAGAATAATGGATTTATCGCTGTCTCTCGGCGACTGGCTTGCACCGTTTGCCAGATAAGAAACCCGGGGGTATGATACCCGTCGGTTTCGTATATAGCGCAAGACCTGCCCCAATGCAAGAATTGACTTGATTCCGACCGGAAGAACGCGATAACAAGACGATCGGGAAATGGGGCCAACATGGCCATGACGACAACAAGCAGGCCCGGTGGATACGCGGCGATGGGCAAACAACCGTTTGCCAGGGAGTCCCGCGCACCGCTACAAGCCACGATCACTTTTCCGGAGAAGCAACATGGACTTGAAACTCACTGAACGCCGCGCGCTGGTGACGGGCAGCAGTAGCGGGATCGGCAGGGCCGTCGCCGAGATGCTCGCGAAGGAGGGTTGCAAGGTGGTGATACACGGCCGCAACCGCGAACGCGCCGAGCAGGTCGCCGGGGAGATAAACGCAGCCGGAATCGCCATCGGGGAACTATCCACGGATGCAGGCGCCGCTGCCGTGCACGCGGCCGCAGTGGACGCCCTTGGCGGCAACATCGAGATCCTGGTGAACAACGCGGGGGGCAGTTCTACCGGCAACACGACCCGCACGCCGGGTGAAATCAGTTCCTCCGACTTCGTCTCCAACTACCACGCCAACATGCTGTCCTCGGTGCGCCTTTGCCAGCTGGTGGTCACCGACATGGCGGCCGCCGGCTTCGGCAGGATCGTCAATGTCTCCAGCGCCGTCGCCGTGCAACCGAACAACCTGGGGGCGGACTACTCCGCCGCGAAGGCCGCGCTCAACAACTTTACCGTGAGCCTGGCCGGCGCCCTGAGAGACACCGGCATCACGGTGAACACCGTCACACCGGGCGTCGTCATGGTGGATGGACTGGTGCGCTTCGCCCGCTCCAAGTTCGATGACCCGGAGATGTCGATCGAGGAGATCACCCGGCGGCTGGCCGAAGCCCGGGTTTTCGAGTTGCCCACCGTCGGCCGCGTCGGCATGCCCGAGGAGGTGGCGATGATCGCCTGCATGCTGGCGAGCCCCGCCCAGGGTTATGTCACCGGCTCGAACTATCGTGTCGATGGCGGACAGATTCGCTCGGTCTGAGAAACCACAGGCTCACCCGCGCCGGCTGGACCGGCTCGCCAACAGGGGGTTACACCCATGAACAATAAGCGTTATCGCGTTATCCAGTGGTGCACCGGCGTCGTCGGTAAGACGGCGCTCAGGCACTTCATAGAAAACCCCGCCTTCGAACTGGTCGGCGTGCTGGTGACCAACCCCGACAAGGTCGGCAAGGACGCCGGCGAGCTGGTCGGGCTGCCCGCAACCGGGGTACTGGCCACCGACGACATCGAACAGGTGGTCGCCCTGGAGGCGGATTGCGTGCATTTCGCGCCGCTGATGACCGATGTGGACATGATTTGCAGGCTGCTGGCTTCCGGCAAGAACGTCGCTTCCGTGTGCGGCCCCTTTTCCCCGCCGCACTACCCGGAGCAGTTCGAGCGGATCGAGGCGGCCTGCCGCGAAGGGGGCGCGTCCTACCACGCCTGCGGTATCCATCCGGGCTTCTCGGGTGACATCCTGCCGCTGACGCTGACCCGGCTGATGAACCGGGTCGACCACATCCAGGTGTACGAGTTTATCGACAAACTCCGCAACCCGATGATCTATACCGAGGTGATGGGATTCGGGCGCGACCCCGACGATCTGCTGGCCAACCCCAGCCGCTCGGCGGAAGCGCCCTACGCCTTCGCCCAGTCCATGGCGATAGTGGCAGAAGGCCTGGGCAGGACGATCGAGGATGTCACCACCAAACTGGAAGTGGCCACGGCCACCCGGGACATTCCCTACTCCGTCGGCGAGGGCCTGCCCGGCGGGGTTATCCGCAAGGGGACGGTCGCCGGCCAGCACTACGTGTGGACGGCCTGGTCGGAGGGCGCACCGCTGATCACCTACCACTTCTACTGGACCATGGGCGAGGACGTCGAGCCGCAGTGGGACATCGACAGCCGCTACCAGGTGGTCATAGAGGGCGATCCCGGACTGGAGGTGCGGCTGATGAGCCGCCCGGGCGCGGACGGGCACCGGCCTTTCCTCGGGTTGCCGTGGACCGGCCTGGTGGGCGCAACCGCCCTGCCCGCCGTATGCGATGCGGCGCCCGGGGTAGTCACGCATATCGACCTGGGCGTGGTGCAGCCGCGCGGCCTGGTCAGGCCGCGGCCCCGCCGCGATTCGAATGACCGGCAGGAATAATCGCCAACAACGCATCTCAAATAAACGGAGCAGCGCAATGAACACAGCCTCGCAGTCAGATTCAGCGGTGTATTGGGATCCCTACCGTCCGGACATCGCCTACAACCCCTACCCCACCTACAAGCGCATGCGCCAGGAAGCCCCCCTCTACTACAACGAGGAGTACGACTTCTACGCCGTGACCCGCTTTGTCGATGTCGAGCGCTGCCTGAACGACTGGCAGAATTTCAGCTCATCGCGCGGCGACATCCTGGAAGTGATGAAGGCCGGCATGCCCGCGCCGGAAGGTATGTTCATCTGGGAGGACCCGCCGCTGCACGACGTGCACCGCAGCGTGGTCTCCCGGGTTTTCACCCCCAGGAAGATGAACGAACTGCACCAGACGATCAGCGACTACACGGCGAGCTGCCTCGACCCCCTGGTGGGCTCGGAGCGTATCGACTTTATTGCGGACCTGGGCGCGAAACTGCCCGGTGGCGTCATCGGGCTGCTGCTCGGGATTCCCGCCGAGGACCAGGTTTTCGTCAGGGAACTGGTCGAGAACAGGCTGCGCACGGAAGAAGGCAAGCCGATGGATGTACAGGATGTGTACAGCGACATCGGCAGCGAATTTGCCGATTACATCGCCTGGCGCGAAAAGAACCCCTCGGACGACCTGATGACACAGCTGCTGCACGCGGAATTCGTCGACGAGAAGGGCGTGAACCGCAAACTCACCCGGGCGGAAGTGCTGACCTTTACCGACGTGATCTCCGGTGCCGGCAACGACACCACCAACCGGTTCATCGGCTGGATGGGCAAGATTCTCGGCGAACACCCCGACCAGCGCCGCCAGATCGCCGCGAACCCGGCGCTGATTCCCGACGCGGTCGAGGAGATCCTGCGCGTGGAACCGCCGGGCCCCGCCATCGCGAGGTACGTGATGCACGATGTGGAGGTGCACGGCCAGACCGTACCGGCGGGCAGCGCCATGCTGCTGGTGGTGGCTGCAGCCAACCGCGACGAAGCGCGCTTCCCCGACGGCGACAGTTTCGATGCGCAGCGCAAGGGGGCCACCCATATCACCTTCGGCCGCGGCGTTCACTCCTGCCTGGGCGCTGCGCTGGCGCGGGTGGAGGCGCGTTGCGCCATGGCGGAGGTGCTCAAGCGCTTCCCCGACTGGACCGTCGACCTGGACAACGCCGTGCTCTCCTCGTCCTCGACGACACGCGGCTGGGACAAGCTGCCCGTGTCGATCGGTTGACTGTGGCAGCAGCGCCGCTGCAGTTCAGTTGATCCCGCGGGTATCACGGGCGCCGGGGCCTTCCCGTGATCGCCCGGGCAATGTAGCCTTTGCGCAGTATCGAGGGCCCACCGATAACAACAAACCGGAGTCGCCAATGCGTAAACTGTCCATCCTCCTGCTCGCAGCTGCCCTGGTGGTAGCGGGCTGCAGCCGCGAGAACAACAACCCGGAACCCACCGGGAAAGTCGCCGTGCAGCCGCCCCCGGCTGACGCCGACTGGCCCGACTTCGGCGGCGATGGCCACGCCCAGTCCTACAGCCCGCTGGACCAGGTCAACCTCGGCAACGTGGATCAGTTGAGCCTCGCCTGGTCCTACGACCTGGAGCCCGGCTTCACGGTCTCCTCGCCGGTCAAGGGCGGTGACAAGTTGTTCACCACCACCGGACACAGCCACATCCGCGCGTTCGAGGCGGCGACCGGCAAGTTGCTGTGGGAGTACGACGCCAAAACCCGGGAGATTGCGCAATCCTCGCTGCAGATGACCTGGGGTAACAAGGGCATCGCCTGGTGGAACCACCGGGTGTTTCTCGCCACCACCGACGGCCGGGTGATCGCGCTGGACGACAGCACCGGAAAACCGCTGTGGGAGACGCGCCAGTACGCACTGTCCGAGGTGCGTTACAGCAACGGCGCGCCGCGGGTCTACGACGGCAAGGTCATCATCGGCCACGGCGGCGCCGATATCACCCCGATCCGGGGTTACGTCACCGCCTACGACGCAATGACCGGCAAGCAACTCTGGCGCTTCTACACGGTGCCCGGCGACCCCAACGAGCCGGTCGCCAGCAAGGCCGAAGCGATCATGCAGCCCACCTGGAAAGGCGACTGGTACCCCAAGGGTGGCGGCGGCACGGCCTGGAACGCCTTCAGCTACGACAAGGACCTGGGCCTGATCTACCTCGGCGTCGGCAACGGCTTTCCCTACAACCAGCAGCTGCGCAGCCCGGGGGGCGGCGACAACCTGTTCCTGGCATCAATCGTCGCGGTGCGGGCCGACACCGGCGAATACGTCTGGCACTACCAGGTCTGCCCCGCCGAGCAGTGGGACTGCACCGCGGTACAGGACATGACCATCGCCACGCTGGAGATCGACGGCGCGCCGCGCAAGGTGCTGATGCAGGCGCCGAAAAACGGCTTTTTCTATGTGCTGGACGCGGCGACCGGCGAGTTCATCTCCGCGGAAAAATTCGACAAGGTCACCTGGGCGGACCACATCGACCCGGCGACCGGCCGGCCGGTGGAGAACCCCCGTATCCGCTACCAGAACTTCGAGGACATGTTCGAAATGTGGCCCGGTCCGCAGGGCGCGCACAGCTGGTTGCCGCAGGCGTTCAGCCCGCGCACCGGCCTGGTCTACATCCCGATCATGCACATGGGCGCCTTGATCGGCCCGCCGAAGCCGGGGGCCACGGACTTCACCGCCGCCATGGGAGTTACCCTGATTCCCGACGCCGACCTCCCGGACAGCCGCCGCAGTTTCCTGCGCGCCTGGGACCCGGTGCAGCAAAAAGCAGCCTGGAGCCTGGAACTGCCCGGGGACTGGCCCGGGGGCGTACTGGCCACCGCCGGGGACCTGGTTTTCGAGGGCACCATGGACGGCTACCTGAAGGGCTATGACGCCCGTACCGGCAAACAGGTGTGGTCCTGGAAGACCGCGTCACCGGTCGTCGCCCCGCCGATTTCCTATAGCGTCGGGGGCCGGCAGTACGTGACGGTACTGACCGGCAGCGGCTCCCAGGGCGGCGGCCTGCTGGCCACCGGCAACGCCGCCTACCGCACCGATTACCGCGCGCCGCGCCGCGTGCTGACCTTCGCCATCGGCGGGGATGCGCCGGCTCCGTCCACCGAACTTCCGCCGCGCGCGCCGGTGGTGGACCCGGGCTTCGTGCCCGAGCAGGACAAGGTGATTGCGGGCGCCACGCTGTTCCACGGCAGTAGCTGCCTGGTCTGCCACGGCATGAACGCGATCGGCGGTGGCGCCGCTCCCGACCTGCGCTACTCGCCCATCATTCTCAGCGCTGACGGCTTCCGGGCGGTGGTCAAGGACGGCGCGTCCAGGCTGAACGGCATGCCGCCCTTCCCGCAGCTTTCCGACGAACAACTGGAGAGCATCCGCTACTACCTGCGCGCCGTGGCATTGCAGGTGGCGGCGTCCGCCGCCGCGCAGGAAACCGGCGACGGCGCACCGGAAGACGGCCCGGCGACGCAACCCGTCCCGGCCCGCATGTAACCCGGGTCCGGCTGCAACAAACCTCTCTCCGGCCGCGCGCGTCCACGCGTGCGGCCGGCATACCGGCAGAGCAATAAACCCATCACCTTCGCCGCCGGGCGTTGACATTTTTTCGTTTGCGCTTACTATGGAGCATAGTACTCCATAAATAACGCCAGGCTCACAGGTTCCACCGCAGGGGACGACAGCCTGGCTTCCGGCCCAACCGGGCCGGGCACCTAAGAGGGGCATTGCAATGCAGCATCTGGCGGGAAAGACGGCAATCGTGACGGGGGGCGCCTCCGGCATCGGCCTGGGAATCAGCAAGGCACTGCTCAAGGCCGGGATGAATGTCGCCATCGGCGACGTCCAGGCGGACGCGCTCGAGGCGGCCGGCCAGGCGCTGGCGGCGGATCAGGAGCGGGTGCTGATCGCGCACCTGGATGTCACCGACCGAGAGGAATTCGCCAGGTTTGCCGATGCTGTCGAGGGCCGGTTCGGCAACATTCACCTGCTGGCCAATAACGCCGGCGTGGTGGTATCCGGCCCCATCGCCGAAGCGTCCATCAGCGACTGGAACTGGGTCATCGACGTCAACCTCTACGGCCCGGTCAACGGCCTGCTGACGGTACTGCCGCGGATTCTCGCCCACGGCGAGGGCGGGCATATCCTCAACACCGCATCGACCTCCGGGCTGCTGCCACACGCCGGCGCCGCGATTTACGTGACCAGCAAGGCCGGGTTGATCGGCATGAGCGAAGCGCTGCGCTCGGAACTGGAACCGCAGGGTGTAATGGTCTCCGTGCTCTGTCCCGGCCCGGTGCGCTCGGATATCTCCAACGCCGGCAGGAATCGCCCCGCCGCCTACGCCGCCTCCGGTTACGAAAAGGCCGACGGACCCACCGCCGCCGACCTGCCCGACTGGATGATGGGCGCGGACGAGGTCGGCGAACTGGTGCGCGATGGCATCGAACAGGACCTGCTCTACATCCTGACCCACAATGAACACCGCGCCGGACTGGAAGCGCGGGCTGGCGCAATTATCGCCGCCCTGCCGGACCGGCCGGAGAGCCCCGACCTCATGGCCAGCGGCTCGCCGACCCTCTACAACCCGGTGTTCAGCGAGGAAATCGCGCGCCACCGGGACGATCACTGATTTGCGCGCAGGCGACGCGGCAAGAGCGATGGCGCGAAAAAAACTGCACCAGCCCCACTACGCTACCGCCACGGATCCGCGCATCCTGCAGACCCGCCAGGCGCTGAGGCAGGCGCTGCTCGACCTGGTCGACGACAAGCCGCTGGACCAGATCAGCATCCGCGAGATCACCGCGGCGGCGGGTATCGGCTACAACACGTTTTTCCGCCATTACACGGACAAGGAGGCGCTGGTAATGGCGGTGGCGACCGACGAACTGGAGCGCCTGATCGAGCTGTGCATTACCACGCTGGATGCCACCGACAGCGCACGGGCGTCGACGGCGCTGTGCGATTACGTCGGCGAACACGATGTGCTGTGGTCCACCCTGCTCACCGGGGGCGCGACGAACCTGCTGCGCGAGGAGTTCATACGCCTGCTGCGGGAACGGGCGGCGTCGCGAATCTCCGCAACATCGACCTCCCCCGTGGAAATCGGCATTCGACTGGTCGCTGTCGGCACCCTGGAGTTTCTCGGCTGGTGGCTGGAGCAGCCGCGCAGGATGCCCGCGGCAGAGGTCGCGAAAATTTACGAACGACTGGTTGTCACCCCCGTGGTCGACGCCTACATGAAATGACTGTCGCACCGGCCACGTGCCGGCGAACATAACGAGGAACATCACAATGTCAGAAACCGCCGTCAAAGCCTTTGGGAAAGTACCGGATCACGTCCCGCCGGAACTGGTCTGGAACTACAGCCTCAACGCGTTCACCTCGGAGCTGGACGATCCCTTTATCGCCGGCGGAAGACTCCACGAAGGGCCCGGCATCATCTGGGCCGGCGAAGCATCGCTGGGCAAGGCGGGCTGGGTGCTCACCCGGCACGACCTGATCCGTGACGCCTTCCTGGACTGGGAGCATTTTTCCAGCGCGCGCGACACCAGTTCAGGCGAGGTGCTGGGCGAGGCGATCATGCGCATGATCCCGGTGGAGGTCGACCCGCCGGAGCACCACAAGTATCGCGTCCTGCTGAACCCGCTGTTCACGCCGAAGCACATCAACAACTACGTCGGGATAGTGGAAAGTACCTGCCATCGCCTGTTGGACGGACTCGCGGGGAAAACCGAGTGCGAATTCATCAGTGAATTCGGCGAGTTGTTCCCCAATTCGATTTTCCTGTCGCTGGTGGGCCTGCCACAGGAGGAATTACCGCAGTTCCTGGCCTGGGAACGCCAGCTCCTGCGCTCCGGCGACCAGGCGGACTTCGAGAAGTCACAGGAGGCGGCGGGCCTGATTTTCCAGTACCTGTACGGCTTCGTCAGCCAGCAGCGGGAAAGTTCCGAACGTACCGAGTTCATGGATACCTTGATCAACGGCCAGATCGACGGCCGCCCCATGAACGACATGGAAATCCTCGGTACCTGTTTCCTGCTGTATGTCGCCGGCCTGGACACTGTGTACAGCACGCTGGGCTGGATCATGCGCCACCTGGCCAACGACCAGGACCTGCAGGACCACCTGCGCGCCAACCCGCAGGACATCAACAAGGCGGTGGAAGAGTTTACGCGGGCCTACGGGGTACCGGCACCGCACCGCCGCGTGACAAAGGATTTCGAATTTCACGGCGTGCGCTTTCGCGAGAACGACACGGTGCTGCTGCCCCTGTACCTCGCCGCCCGCGACCCGCGCGTTTACCCGGACCCGCACCGTGTAGACATCAACCGCGGCGCCCGCAGCATCAGCTTCGGCACCGGGCCGCACTTCTGCCTGGGCGTGCACCTGGCCAAGCGGGAGTTGCGGGTGGTGATTGAAACCTTCCTCTCGCGCTTCAGCCGCATCAGCATGCAGCCGGGACAGCAGTACGAGTACCACACCGGCGGTGTACTGGGCGTGGACAAACTGCCGCTGCTGCTGGAGCGATAGACCGCTAACGGGGTTGTCGCGCAACTTACCAGTAGAGGCGTATACCGGTGGTCAGCCCCCAGCCCTCGTACTCGCCGCCGTCGTCGGCGGCATCGTCCATGGAGGCGTACTGCAGGCCGGTCTGCCATTTGAATTTGTGCCCGTAGAAATACAGGTTGGCGCCGGCGTAGAACTCCTCGTAGCGGTCCCCGCGGCCGCTGGCGATTTCCCGTTCGTAGCGGTGCAGGCGCAGGCCATTGTCGTCCTCGCTGGTCATCCAGGTGTAGCGGACAACCCACTGCAGTAGAGTGCTGGCGTTGTAAAAGGGCATCAGGGCAAACCCCCAAATGTCGCTCTGGTCGAAATAGCCCTTACCTGCCGCCAGCTCAGTTCGCAGGCCGAACCTGTCGCCCTCCCATTGCGAGGACAGGCTCAGGATGTCGGAGAAATCACGGGTATTGTTGTCGCGGTCCTCCTGATTGTGTACGTAATCGAGCCGCAGCAGCGCCTGCCGCATTCCCAGCGGCTTTGCCCAGTCGTAGCCGGCAGATCCCAGGTAAAACACCCCGCCCTCGCTGACGCCGACCTCGGGGTCGCCGTCCCCGGAGAACACCCCGAAGCGGTAGTGCAGCGCCTCGTCGATGACGCCCATCGCGCTCGCCCCCGTGAAGTATTCCTCCGGGAACCAGAGATTGTTGGTGATATTGTTGCGCTGCAAGGTGAGCAGGCGCTTGGACGAGGTGGCGCCGTCCAGGGTAAATCCCGCGGAATGCTTGAGCAGTTTGAGGTCGAGTTTCGGGCCGGGATTCCAGCCGATGTAGGCCTCGGTGAGCCGGTTGTACCAGTCGTCCAGCGACTGGTTGAGGTCGAAATCCCCCTCGACGTGCACGATCCAGTCCCCGGCCAGTGCGGACTTGAAGCCGAAGCGGAAGCGCCGCCAGACAAAATCGTCGTACTCGCCCTGGTCCGCATCGAACCACGCGGACTCGAACTGCAGCCGCCCACTCAGGTCGATGCTGCGCACAAGGCTCCGGTCGGACTCGTACAAGTGTGCGACACCCCATGCGCGGTCGAACAATTCCTGGGCGGCGGCACCCATGGGAAACCCCAGCAACAGTGCCGCGCACAGCCAGTTCGGGCCTGGCCGCAACTGGCTAGCTCCCGGCTTCGAGGCTCGCCTGCTTTTCCAGTTCGCTGTCGACATAGGCCAGCCACTGCCCAGCGTGCTTTGCAGTCTCATCGTAAGCGGCGGCGCGCCGGAACTTGTCGCGCGCCTCGGTCAGCTGGTTCAGGCGCACCTCCGCCATCCCGCGCACCAGCCAGGCGACACCCTCGCGCCGCAGCCCGCCCTTGGACTGCGCCTGGCGGGCCGCCTGGTCCGCCGCCTCCCACTGGTAGGCGTTCATGTGCAACTGCGCCAGCCGCAGGTAGAGCTCACCGTCATCGGATAGCTTCGCTGCGCGGGCCAGCGGCGGAATTGCCTTCTCCGGTTCGGCCGCCGCCTGCCACGCCTGCGACAGTTGCTCCAGGTTGCTGACGCTGGCGGTGACCCGCCCGGCGTCGATCTCCTTCTGCAATAACACCGCGGCCTTGTAGGGCAGGTCCTCGGACAGGAACAGGCTGGCCATCATGCGCAGGTGGCTTTCCTGGTGCAGCCTGCCCTCGTCGAGCAGGGCTTCGACCAGCGCCAGCTGTTTCTCCCTATCACCCAATTCACCGTGCAGGGCGGCGAGGTTCATCAGATACTGCTCCCGCGGGTACAGCCGCACCAGGCGCTCCACCACATCGCGCATGGCGGTGTAGTCCTTGAGCTCGTAGTACACCGAGGACAGCATCGACAACCAGTTTTCCGGCGGTGTGTCGCCCTCCCCCGAACGCGCCTCGACCGCCTGCTGCAGGGGCGGCAGCGCTTCCTGGTAGCGCTCCTGGCGCATCAGGGCGATCGCCAGCAGTACCTTGTTGGCCGGCGTGTCCTGGTCGGGGAACTCCATCAGCTTGCGCAGCCACTTCTCGCCCGCCTTGTTGTCCTCCTGGATCAGGCAGACCTGCCCGAGGGTGCGCAGCAGGTTGATCTGCATCGAGTCCGGCAGGTTCGGCAGCGCCAACGCCTCCTCATACAGCGCGCGCGCCTTGCCGACCTGCTCCTGCTCGTACCAGCTGAAACCCAGCACGTTGAGGATGTGGGCGGTTTCATAGGGCGAGGCGCGCTTGTCTCGCATGCCCTCGAGAATCTGCCGGGCGCCCTCGTAATCCTTGGCGTCGATGGCCGCCTGCGCATCGTTGATGCCCTTGAACACGCGCTCGCTCATACCTACCACCGCATCAGCCGCATGCGCCGGTGGCAGGCACAGCACGCAGAGCAACAGGCAGAGTATCGAACGTATCACTTTACCTCCCGCCACTACTTGTCGGCGCCTTCGTAGAAGAACCGGTTGTAGACGCCGATCACCTCGACCGCCTGGCCGTCGATCACCCGGGGCTTGTACTTGAAGCGACGCGCCGCCTCCTCGGAGGGCCGTGCGAACACCGTGTCGCTGCACTGGTCGGCGATGACTTCCACGTCCTTGACGGTGCCGGCGGTGGTCACCGTGTAGCGGACCAGGCAGGTGCCCGTCAGGCCGCGCTCCAGCGCCCGCCGCGGGTAGATGGGCGCGACCTTGACGATGGGCAGGTACTCGCCGTCGCCCGTCCCGACACCGAGATTGCTGCCGGCGACATCGAGGTCGGCGCCCCCTGGCTGCAGCGGCGCGCTCACGGACAGGGTTTCGCCGTTCGAGGAGGACTGGTCGAGTTCCGGAGGCACCTCGGGCGCCTCATTGGGCTTGGGCCGCTCCGGCTTCCGATCCTTGCGATCCGCCGACTCCTCTCGCTTGAGGCGCACGAAATCGAGCATCTGCACGTGTTGCGCGTCGTCCAGGTGCATTTCCGAGGAATGGATGAGGGTGTACATGAAGAAGGCGAGCGCCTGCGCGACACTGGCCCCGAGCAACACCATCACCGACCCGCCGAGGACAACCCTCAGGGAAAAGCGCGGGCTACGCGGCTCTGCCATGACCGCAGCCCTACTGCGACGCCGCCAGCGCGATGTCGAAGACACCCGCCCGCCGCGACGCATCCATCACCTGCACCAGCGTTTCGTTGCGCGAATCGCGGTCCGCCTGGATGACGACGGTACCCTTGGGATTCTCCGCGTGCAGGCGCTCGATGATCGCGCGCAGGGCGCGCACATCGGTCTCGCGGCGGTTGATCCACACCCGGTCCTGGGCGTCGATGGCGATGAGAATACTCGCCTTTTCCTGCACCACGGCGGTTGCCGCGTCGGGCTTGTCGACGTCGATACCGGCCTCCTTGATGAAGGTTGCGGTGACGATGAAGAAGATCAGCATGATGAAGACCACATCGAGCATCGGCGTGATATCGACGCCGCTCTCTTCGCTCTCCGGCTGTATGTTCACCAACAGGTTGCGCATGCTAGTCGTCCTTTGTCTGGGAGAAGAATGCGGGCAGTCGATCACGCGCCGCGATTGCGCGCCTTTCCGCAAGCAGGTTGGCGAACAGGCCGAAAATAGCCACCACCATGCCGGCCAGGGTCGACACCGTTGCCTTGGAGACGCCGGCGGCCATGGAGCGCGGGTTGTTGGAACCCGTGGCCGCAAGCGCGTCGAATACCTCCAGCATGCCCAGCACCGTACCCAGCAGGCCGAGCAGCGGGCAGATCTTTATCAGCGTCGCGATCAGCGGGAAATTGCGGTTCAGGCCCCGGCGCACCGTCCACTGCAGGTTCTCCCGGAACTGCTCGCCGTACCAGGAGTGCTTGTCGCCGCGCTCCGCCCATTCGCGCATGGCGTTGCGCAATTGTCGCGGCAGTTCCCAACCGAGAAACCAGATGCGCTCGAACAGCAGCGTCCACATGGCGAAGGCGATCAGCAGGATGAGGCCGAGGATCGGCCCACCGAGTTCCAGCAGGTCGCCCAGCCAGGGAAGCCATGTGTCGATAAACCAGGTCACGCGGCCGATTCCCTCGCTTCAGCGCGGGAGGCGACCATGGCCACCGCCCTGCCCTGCAGGATCTCTGACAGCGACTTCGCCAGCGACTGCACCACGTTGTGCATCAGGAGCATGGGAATGGCGACGCACAGGCCCAGCACCGTGGTCACCAGTGCCTGGGAAATCCCCCCTGCCATCAGGCGCGGGTCGCCTGCGCCGAACAGCGTGATCGCCTGGAACGTGACGATCATCCCGGTCACCGTGCCGAGCAGCCCGAGCAGCGGCGCCACCGCGGCGATGATCTTCAGCAGGGGAAGATAGCGGTTGATGCGCGGCACCTCCTCCAGCACGGCCTCGCTGAGGCGCAACTCCAGGGTTTCCGGGTCCGGGTCGTTGTCCAGCCTCGCCGCCAGCAGGATGCGGCCCAGTGCGTTCTTCGGGGAAGGCTGGCCCGGCTGGTGCATCTGCCGGTAAATCGCGCGCCCCTCCAGCCACAGGACGAGCAGGCGTCCCACAGCCAGCAGCAGGCCGGCCGCGCCCAGGCCGAGAATGACATAGCCGATCACCCCGCCCTGGGCGATGCGCTCGCTGAGATCCGGCGCCTGGGTCAGCAGTTCCAGCAGCTGGCCGCGCACCGGGTCGATGGCGAAGGGCACCACGCCCCTGTCGCCATCGGCGATCTCCTCGGCGCCGCGCAGGTAGCGCTCCGTGGGCTGGCGCGGGAACTCCAGCAGGCGGCCGGTCTCGGGCACGAATTGCAGGTACTTGCCCTGGGCCACCGCGTTGAACAGGCCCACCCGGGTCACCGGCATTTCCTCCTCGCTGCCGCCGCGGGTGAGCACGGTGCGCTTGCGGGTGACCACCTGGCCCGACTCGGTCATCTCCTGCTGCAGCTCAAACCACAGGCGCTCGATCTCGGAAATCTCCGGCAGGCGGTTCGCCTGGCCCATGCGGCCGGCAAAATCCACCAGGAAATCCACGCGGCCGGGATGGTCGAGCTGTGTCAGCGAGACGTGGAACTGCGCCTGCGCATCGCTGGCGACCTGCTGCAGCACACCGAACAATTCCTTGAGCGAGCCCATGCGCTCCTGCAACCGGCTCTCGAGGTCGCCGATCTGCGCCTCGTTCTCCTCGAAGGCTGTCTCCTTCTGCGCGCTCTCGGCTTCCAGGGCAGCGCGCCGCGCCTTGATATCGGCGAGCATCCTCTCGCGCTCGTGCTGCTGGGACTTGAAGGCCTGGATACGCTCGCGATTCACCTCGCGGTCCTGCTGGCGGCCCTCCTGAACGGATTTCAGCAGGCCCTCCAGGGTCAGCGGCGCGTCGCCGGCATCCGCCGCGAACGCGGACATCGGGAACAGGCAAAGGCACAGGCAGGCCAGGCGTTTGAGGGACCGGGTCATGAGGCGTCCCCCCCTTGCAGGGCCAGCGGCACGAAGATGAGCTCCGGCGCCACTTCCTGGCGGGCCACTTTCAGGCCCTTCTCGATAAAGCGGCGATAGGGAACCGCATCGAGGTCCGCCCACTTTTTAGCCTGCGGGTCCCAGTAACCGAGCCGCTCCCCGCCCACGGTCTGGTACATCAGCGCCGTGCGGCCGATGCGCAGGAAATCCGCGTCGTAACTGGCTTCACCGAGCTGGAGCTTGGCCTTGTAGGCCTCGATGGTCCAGCCGTACTCGTTCTCGATCTGGTAGGCCTCGAAGACCCTGCGGCATTTCTCCGCCACGGTCACGTCGGCCCGGGAAAGCAGGGCGCGCAGTTTCTGCACCCGCTGCCTGCGCTCGTCGAGCAGGAAGGGAACATCCAGTTGCACGAATTCGTCCAGGGTGTCGATCATGCGCGACATCAGCGGCAGGATCTGCCGCTCCACCACCGCCACGTCGCCAATGGAAGTCTGCAGGGTCGCGATCTCCTGCTGCTGGCCCTGCAACTGGCGGTCGAGCATGCCGACGTAGGTCTCCAGTCCCTCCACCAGCTTGAGTTCGGCGCGGTACTCATCGACGAGGTCGCGGTTGTGATCGCTGATCGCATCGACCTTGTCCTGCGCGGCCTGCCCTTCTGCTATCCGTGCGGACTCTTCCTTTTCTATGCCTTCCAGCGGGTCAGCGGATACCAGCGCCGGCAACACCAGTAGCGCGAACAGCCAAAGGGCCGCCTGTCTTGGATTGAACATGCTTTGCTCCCCGATGAGTGAGCTGCGCGAGAATTGCACGCGAAATGGCATAGCCTTCAGCCAATGCCTATCGCACGACAGTACTTTTACAAGTAATAGGGCGTAAACAGTGTCGCGTCCAATGCGGGGTGCAAATTGCGGGGAGGTTGACGCAAGTCAACACACTGGGGCGGGGTGGGGAGCGGACCCTCGGGAGAATGGCGCGCCTGGAAGGATTCGAACCCTCGACCAATAGCTTAGAAGGCTACTGCTCTATCCAACTGAGCTACAGGCGCGTCGGGGGCGAATCCTACCAGCAACCGCCAGACCATGCCATCGGGCGAGGCCTGGGCGCGCACCCATGCGCCGTGCGATACGGGCGCTCGCTAGCGGATCACCAGCCCCGCCGCCGCGGCCTGTGCATCGCCTCCCCCGATCTCGACACTGCGGACGATATCGAGGTTCTTGCGCGGCGTGAACACGCTGCCGGAGAGCACGGCCGCCTCGCGAAAGGCCGCCTGCGCCGCCCCGGCATCACCGCGACGGAATTCCGCCACGCCGAGGTTGTTGTAGTCGCGCCAGCGGCTGCGCTTGTCATTGGCCTCGATCGCCTTCAGGCAGCCGCTGCGGGCGCGCTCGGGGTCGCCCGTCTCCAGCCATGCGCGGCACACCAGCCCGTAGTGCGTGGCCTGGGTCTCGTCGCTGGCGCCGTCGAGCATGTGAGCGGTGAGGATCGCCAGCGCCTGCTGCGGGTCGCCCGTGCGCAGTTCGCGGGACGCGGTTTCGAGATAGCCGGCATCCTCCGCCGAGTGCGCTTTCTGCGCGTGTAGTGCAGCGGCGACCAGCATTGCAGTACACAACGAAACGATGTTCAGGACCAATCTGCGTTGCAAGTGGGACATCACGGCACCTCCTGTGACCTTTCCCGTTGGCAGGACCAGATTAGTTCTGCTAAATATGTATAGCAATAAACCAAATGACGTATATCAATTCAAAAATGAATACCAAGATCGGTAGTGCAGAATGGAGTGACGTCCGCGTCTTCCTCGCCATCGCGGACGCGGGCAACCTGGTCACCGCCGCCGAGCGTCTCGGGGTATCCCAGCCGACCGCGGGTCGCCGGCTGGCGGCGCTGGAGTCCGCCCTGGGTGTTTCGCTGTTCGTGCGTACCGGCCGCCGCATGGTGCCTACGGACGCCGGCACGGCGATTCTGGAAAGCGCGCAGCAGATGCAGCGGGAGATGATGGCGATCGAGCGCACCGCCGACGGCCAGTCCCGCGGGCTCGCGGGCACGGTGACCATCTCCGCCACCGAGGGCACCGGCTCCAAGTGGCTGATTCCGGTACTGGCCGACCTGCGCCGCCACTACCCCGATATCACCATCGAGCTGCGCATCGAGGGGCGCAACGTCGATCTCGTGCAGCGCGAGGCGGATATCGCCCTGCGCATGGGCAGGCCCACGCAACTGGACCTGATCTGCCGCAAGCTGGTGACCCTCGGCTTCGGCTTCTACGGCTCGAAGTCCTACCTCAAGCGCTTCGGCGCGGTGAGAGCGCTGGAAGACCTCAACGGCGCCGACTGGATACGCGGGCGCTTTACCGAGCGGGAAGAGAACTACCTGGAGGATTTCCTCAACGCACACGGGCTGGATTACCGTGTCACCCTGACCACCAACAGCCCGGCCGCGCAACTGGAGGGTGCCCGCCAGGGCCTCGGGCTTGGCTTGCTGTCACATCGCTGGGCAACGCTCTATCCCGAACTGCAACGGCTGCTGCCGGATATTTCCGTGATGCAGATGGAGTTGTGGCTGGTCACCCACGAGGACCTGCGCCACAGCGCGCGCATCCGCGCCGTGGCGGACCATATCGCCGAGGCCGCGGTGAAGGCGGAGCGCTACTTCGCCGACGGCATGCAAGCGGAGTCGCGCTGAGATATCGGCGAAACAAAGCGCAACCATGCCCCAACGCTTTTCTCAGCACCTGTGTCACTGCATAATGCAGTGCAATTGCAAGTAGCAGCGGCAACAAGGACATGTTCGATTACGGCGAAGCCTGCCCGATCTCCATGGCGAGCTCGGTGCTCTGCGAGAAGTGGACCCTGCAGATCATCCGCGAGTTGTTCTTCGGTTCCACGCGCTTCTCCGAGATACAGAAGTACATTCCCAACATCTCCCCCTCCCTGCTGCGCAACCGGCTGCGATTCCTGGAGGAACAGGGCATCATCCTGCGCAAGCGCAGCGGCGCCGGCAACCGGCCGGAATACCACCTCACCGCTTCAGGCAAGGCGCTCGCGCCGGTACTCACCGAACTCGGCCGCTGGGGCATGCGCCACGCCCGCGAGGGCATGACGGACAAGCTCAATACCGTCTCCGGGCTGGTGCGGGATTTCTCCGGCGGCCTCAACCTCGACGAGTTGCCCTCCGGCGACACGGTGATCCAGCTCAACCTCACCGACATCGGCCCCGACTCGAAGCGTTATATCTATGTGCGCGATGGCGAGGTGCAGGACTGCGCGCAAGACCTCGGCTTCGAGGTCGACGTCTACATCACCTCCACGGTAAAGGTGCTGACCAAAATCTGGTACGGCGAACTCGACATCCACCGCGCCATCGACGAGCAACTGGTGACGCTCGTCGCGCCGCCGGCCTACACGAAAAACCTCAGCCGCTGGCTGGGTATCAGCTCCTTCACCACTGCCCACCCGCAAATCGGCGCCGGCTGATTCACTACTGATTCTGTAGTGGCTTGCTACAGATTCTGGCCTGTAGCCGAAGGGCCGGAATCCCCAGACTTTGCTCCATCGGGGTGACCCGAAACCGAAAAAAATATCGTCACTGAAAGGAGCAAGTACCATGAGCAACGAAACCAACGACCTGATCATCGTCATGACCAAGGGCATCTACGACGAGGTCTCCTCCGTGGGCCTCACCATCGCCAACGGCGCACTCACCTCCGGCAAGACCGTCGGCCTGTTCCTCACCAGCAGCGCCATCGACCTGGTGCGCAAGAACGGCGTGGACCACACGCATGTGCACCCGATGGAAAGCCTGAAAAGCCTGCTGGACGCCTTTATCGAACGCGGCGGCGACGTCTGGGCCTGCCCGCCCTGCACCAGCGCCCGCGGCTACGACCAGGACAGCCTGATCGACGGTGTGGTCATCCACGGCGCCAGCGTTATCATGGATCGCATCGGCAAGGGCGCCGCCACACTGACATTCTGAGCGACCATGTTCATTGAAGGCATTGCGATAGGCATCGTCGGCACCATCGGCATGGATATCTGGGCACTGGTGGTGCGGCATGTCTTCCACCTGCCGGTCTCGGACTGGGCCATGATCGGCCGCTGGGTGGGCTATTTCCCCCGCGGCCGGTTCACCCATGCACCCATCGCCGCATCTGCGCCATTGCCGCACGAACTGGCAACCGGCTGGATCGTGCACTACCTGACCGGCGTGATCTACGGCCTGCTGTACCTCGGCCTGGTGGAGTCCCTCTTCGACACTGCGCCCGGCCTGGCCTCGGCCACCGGCTTCGGGCTGTGCATGCTGGCGGCGCCCTGGCTGCTGATGCAGCCCGGACTGGGCCTGGGCTTCTTCGCGGCGAAAACACCCAGGCCCTGGCTGACCAGGACCATCAATGTCTCCATGCACCTGTCCTTCGCGCTGGCCATGTACCTTGGCTGGGTGTTGCTGCAGATGTTGCAAGGAGCGTAGGCATGGGCGGACCGGGGGATATTCGCAGCCTCCACTTCTATCTCTGGATCGGCAGCCGGGCGCTGCTGTTCATGGCGCTGTTCGCGCTGGTGCTGGAGAGCATCGACCGCATGGTGGGGGGTTGGGGTATTTTCATCGGCGTGGTCGGCGGTATCGCCCTGCTGTTCGCGGTGCTGCTCGGCAACGCGATGGCCTGCGACTGGCTCAACCTGCGCGTGCTGCGCCGCGGTGAAGTCACCGACCCCGATGCGCATGCCGGCGCAATCGGTGCCGTAAGCGGTATGCCCTGGGTCGAGGGCGATGCCCTGCTCTCCCCCTTCAGCGGGCAGCCCTGCGCCGCCTTCAGTTACTCGGTCAACGGCCGGCGACGGAGCCAGCGGTCCGGCTCCAGCGACACCCACAGCGCCCTGTCACTGCTGGGATTCGCCATGCGTCCCACGGTCATAGAAACCAGCGGCGCCAGCGTGCGCATCCAGTCATTTCCGGTTTTCGACGCCGAATTCCGGCGCAATGAGGAAGGCGACGACTGGGGAAATCGCGCCCGGGAGATGGTCACCCGGCTGGCAGGCGGAGGTGCCAGCGCTTCGGAAAGCGGGGCCAGGGGACATTTGCTGGAGGTACAACACAACCGCATCGACTCAGCCGACGCCAGTTACTTCATCGCCGACTGGGGCACGCCCGGAGACAGGCTGGCGGTGCAGGAAGAAATCCTGCCGGTCGACGACGCGGTCACCCTGATCGGCACCCTCGAATCCGACCCGGCAGGCATCTCCGGACGCCGGCGTCGCTGGGGCGGCAACCTGGTCGCGTACCGCGGCGAAGCGAGCTCGGTACGCGCACACCTCGAAGGGGAGATGAAACGCTACCGGACTGCGCTGGCAATACTGGTTATCGTCGCGACAACCTGCATCGGGTTGCCCTACCTGCCGGGCGGGATCATCGATGCACTGCCTTTGCTGCATAGCCTGGTGAAGCACTGATACGCCTGCCTACACGGGAACTTGCCTTCGCGGCACGCAGCCGGGGAGGCAATCGTACCCCTGTCTCCCGGGACCGGCCGCATCGGAGCGGGTGTTTTTGGTCTATGCTGCATCAGGCGGTAACCCCTGGCCCCGAGCGGTCGCTGACGAGCTGACCCTCAGCCAATGACGCAAACCCCGAGCGACCCGCAGCCCAACCGCTGTCGGCGCGCGATGATCATGGGGGCAGCTGCCGTCGCCTCCGCCCGCATCCTGTCCCCTCTCGCCGCTTTCGCAGCGCCCGGACAACCTGTCCCTACAGGGAGTAAAAAAATGGATATTGAACGGTTTGTCGCTGACTGCATCGCCGCGAACGAAACCGCGGACGCCCAGCGTGCCGTCAACGAGGTCCTGGCCCGCGCGGTCGCCTCGCCCGGTGCGGTCCTGGCAGCGCTGGGCGAACCCGACAAGGCGGGCTTCAACGTCCTGCTGAGTTCACCCACGCTGACGATCTTTGCGGCCACCTGGACACCGCGCATGAACCTGATGCCCCACGATCACCTGATGTGGGCCAACATCGGGATCTACACGGGGCGCGAAGACAATATTTTCTGGAAACGAACCGGCGGCAGTATCAAGGCATACGGGGCAGAAGCCCTGTTTACAGGCGATACGGCAATGCTGCCCGTCGACGCGCTGCACTCCGTTACCAACCCGCTACCGCGGTTCACCGGCGGCATTCATATCTACGGCGGGGATTTCTTCCACACCACCCGCAGCCAGTGGAATCCGGAGACGCTGGAGGAGGAACCTTCAGACGGCGCGGTCATTCGCAGCATGTTCGACAGGGAAAACGACAGGCTCGGCCTGGGTGAGACTGGATAAGGCCAACAGCTTTCGCGGTGGGAGGCAGCATGAGCGAAAAAAAAGAGAGCATCGAGTATTCACCGTTGACCCTGTTTGCCGACCCCGACGGCTCGATGAGCGCCAGCTCCGCGGTTTTCGGCTCCCCCCCGCGCTACGTCCAGGGCAATGGCACCATCGACCATGCCGGCCACTACCTCCGTCGCCTCGGGTTCGGGCAGGTAGCCGTGCTACTGAGCCGGCGCAGCCAATCCGCGGAGGGCGCTCGCCTGCTGTCCAGCCTGGCTGCAGCGGGCGTCGGGACGGATACCCTGACATTCGGCGGCGAGTGCTCCTTCGAGGAAATTGACCGGCAGGTGGCGGCCGCAGCGTCGCTCGCAAGCGCTCCAGTGGCCCTGGTCGCACTGGGGGGAGGCAAGGCGGTAGACGCGGGCAAGTCGATCGCGCATCGCCTGCAGATTCCCTGTGTCGTCGTACCGTCCCTCGCCTCCAACGACGCGCCCTGCGCGGCGGTCTCGGTCATCTACACCCCTGACGGCAAGACCCTGGATGCGGAGATCTATGACCAGAGCCCCGCTCTGGTACTGGTAGATACCGGGGTGATCGCTGCGGCGCCGGAACGCTATCTTGTCGCCGGGATGGGCGACGCCATGGCGACCTGGTACGAAGCCAGGGCGTGCGCGCAGAATCCGCAGGGCATCACCGCATTCGGCGGCCGCCCGACGCTGGCCGGCGCGGCCATCGCCAGGCATTGCTCGGATACCCTGTTCGAATACGGGGTCGCGGCGGCAGCAGATGTGCGGGCATCCCGCGTTACTCCGGCAGTGGAAAAAATCGTGGAAGCCAATACCCTGCTCAGCGGGCTGGGATACGAGAGCGGCGGTCTCGCTGCGGCGCACGCTTTCGCCCAGGGGTTCACCGTGCTGGAGGACGTGCACAGGAACTACCTGCACGGGGAAATGGTGGCCATCGGCACGCTGGCGCAGTTGATGCTTGAAGGCGACGATAGCGAAGCGAGTCGCGTGGCCGGGTTTTTCCTGCAGGTCGGCCTCCCCGTTCACCTGGGGCACCTCGGACTCGGCGCAGGAGATGCGCAGGCGTTATCCGGCGTAGTCCAGGGTGCGATGGCCTTCCCGTTCCTGGGGAACCTGCTTGCCGATACCTCGGAAGCTGCCCTGCTCGGCGCTCTTGGCCAACTGGATGCATTGGGCCGCAGTCTCGCAGCGGGCGGCGCGGACCGGGCTTACCAGGCGTTGCACTGATTACCGGCAAGACTGGCCGGGTCGACGTGGTCCCGAGGCAAATCACCAGGGTCGCACTGTTGTGCACCGCGGTGATGGTGGCCTTCGCCGCCAACTCGCTGCTGTGCCGCGTAGCCCTGGCCTCCGGTGCCATCGGCGCGGTGCACTTCACGCTCATACGCATCGTGTCCGGCGCCGCCTTTCTCTGGTTGCTGGTCTGCGTTCGGCAAGGCAGGGCCTCGGTCGCCGGCGACTGGCTGTCCGCAGCCGCGCTGTTCGCGTATGCCGCCAGCTTCTCCTTCGCCTACATCGGCCTGAGCGCGGGAGCCGGCGCGCTGCTGCTCTTCGGGGCGGTACAGATCACCATGATTTCCTATGGGCTTGCCGTGGGCGAGCGCCTCGATACGCTTCAGGTAGCTGGCGCTGCCGCCGCATTTCTCGGCCTGGTGTGGCTGGTACTGCCCGGCGTGCAGGCGCCACCACTGAGGGACGCATTGCTGATGATCGCTGCGGGTATCGCCTGGGGCGTGTATTCCCTTCGCGGCAGAGGGTCGAAGCAACCGACCGCGGCCACCGCGGGGAATTTCGTCAGGTCGGTGCCCTTCGCTATCGCCCTGTTCGTACTGGCGGGCGGGCAGGCCGAGGCGATCAGCAAAACCGGCGCGGCCTGGGCCGTGGCCTCCGGCGCCCTCGCCTCCGGTCTTGGCTATGCCCTGTGGTACGCCGTGCTTCCCGCTCTGCGTGCCACGACCGCGGCAACCGTGCAGCTGTGCGTACCGGTGATCGCGGCACTCGGCGGCGTATTGTTGCTGGGCGAGGAGCTGACGCTGCGCTTCGCCATCGCCTCGCTCGGGGTGCTGGGCGGATTACTGGTGTTTATCCTCAGCGGTCGGCGGGGCTGACACAGCCCGCCCTCTCGTCAGTTGGCGCCAAGCCAGCGCTCCGCATCCTTGCGCGCTTCATCCAGCAACAGGTTGCGGCGTTGCTCTTTCCCGAGAGCGCTGTTCTTGAGTTGGTAGGTGGCAACAAGTGCCGAAGGCGCATTCAGTGTTTCGTCGGGGCCACGCACACCAGGCAGCATCAATACCGTGGTCCGGTCACGGTCGTGGAACACGTAAGTCACACGGCCCGGTTCGGGGAGCTTTTCGCTTCCGGGCCTGCCACCCGTCGCGAACATGACATTGAAGTCCAGCTGCTCCGGCGGGAGGGTATCCAAGTCGAACATTTCCAGCATCATGAACTTGTAAGTGAAGTTGACCTTGCGGCCACCGGCCCCGGTGCCGGCGTACTCGCAGGCGCTGGAGAATGTCGGGATGTGTTCGGTGGAGGCAGTAGACCTGACTTCCTGCCCAATCAGTTGACTCGCCAGCTGTTCAGTGAGGGATTCGCAGGCATCGGGTATGGTGTCGAAACGCGGGGCTTCGCCGGCCCGGGCAGGAGCTGTCAGCAGCGTAGACAGCAGTACCAAGGCTGCCAGGACGGGGAATGGGTGCCTGGCGGCAAACATTGCATACATGGATGGCTACCTTTGGCGATGGGTGCCCACCCAGTGTAGTGCAATGGATTCGGGGTGGCCGATGGATACAGGGCCAGGCGCCGCCCCGGCCTCGCGGAGAGGGTAATTTCTTCCAAGCTTTCCTGTCTGGACTTCCCCGCCTTTGCTGAGATTCACCCCCTGGCAGGACTAATCATATTTTGATCGCTTTCGCCTATTCTAGGACATTTAGTCTACACTGCGCGGGGTGTTCGCTGACGACTAATCGCAGCCTCGGGTCTCTAACCGCCCGATAACACACCAGGAGATCACAATGCCAAAACCGCGCCTTGCCCACGTTGTGTTCATGACTCGTCGCTACGAGGAAATGATTGCCTGGTACGGGAAAGTGTTCGAAGCCTGGATAGTGCACAAGGACGCTGCGCTGGCATTTATGACCTTTGACGAAGAACACCATCGCTTTGCTTTCGCCAATCTTGACGTACTAAAACCAACTGTTGCGGCTGTCGATAGCGGCGAGATTGGTGTCAACCATGTGGCTTTCACTTTCGCGTCAGCGGCCGAACTATTGGAGAATTACGAACGCCTCAAGGCGGCTGGAATTACACCTTATTGGCCTGTTCACCACGGCTTTACCCTGTCGATGTACTACCAGGACCCGGACGGCAACCGACACGAATTCCAAGTTGAAAGCTGCAATGCCGAAGCGGCCAATGAGTTTATGCGAAGTGAAATCTTTGCCGCCAATCCAATAGGGGTGGGCTATGATCCTGATGAGTTACTGGCGCGCTATCGGGCCGGAGCAACGGAGGCGGAGTTGCTGGCACAACCCGACAGTGAACCATCCCCGATCCCCGTCCAACACGGCATAAGTTAGACGGCAGACCCATGGATTTCCTTGCTCCAGTTCTTGCACCTGCCGTTCGGGCATATCGCGGATCAACCACCGACCCGTCGCGTTGGGTGACGTGGAATCCCAGAAAGGGTGACATCCTCGTGTGCACGTCGCCCAAATGTGGAACAACCTGGACTCAGACCATGCTTGCGATGCTGGTCAACGGCAGTTCGAACCTGCCGGAAAAGGTACCGGTACTGTCTCCCTGGGTTGACGCGGACCTTGGCGTTCCCGCCGATGAAGTTGCCGCAAGACTGGCCGCACAAAAGGGGCGGCGGGTGGTGAAGACGCATACGCCGGCAGACGGGTTTCCGGTCTGGGACGGTGTCACAGTAATCGCTGTCTATCGACACCCACTGGATGTCTTCTTTTCCCTTCGCAAACACGAGGCCAACAAAAGCGTGGCCATGCCGGATCATCCGATGAGTTTACCCGTCCCGGACTCTATCCGTCTGTTTATCAACGGACCAGCGGACCCGGACGATTTTGATAAAGACACATTGGCGTCCTTGACCCTCCACTATTCGGAAACGGTCCTTTCCGGACGCTACCCGCACCTCAACGTCTTGCACTATTCGGACATGTTGCGCGACGGCCGTCGCACCGTGCAACGTCTGGCCAGGGCAGCCGGCATAGAGGCCGACGAGGAGCTAATTGACGAGGTCGCAGCAGCCACGGTTTTCGGGGCCATGAAGGCCAGGGCTATCGACTATGCTCCCGTGGGCGGTACCGGCTACTGGAAATCCGACGACGGATTTTTCGATTCCGCAAGTTCTGGCAAGTGGGAAGGGCAACTCTCGCAAGCCGAGGTCGAGCTTTTCAATACCCGCCTTGCTGAACTTGTGCCGGACGAACAGGCGCGAACCTGGCTGGTGGCAGGCGGCGGTTAGTGGCACATTCGGGCCGCCTGAACAGCGTTCCCCCGGAGATATCTACGACCGCCTCGAGGTGATATCGCCCTCCCCCTCCTGTCGATGAGTCGCAAATGCCTTGATTAGAAATATCGTTGTCTGGCGGGTCTCAAAACTACCCGGACCCTAATATGTGGAACTAACCTGGGGAATCAGATTTTAGTGTCAAAAGTCCCCTGGGCCATCCTGACACCCAGCCTTTACATTGCTACCAGCTAGAGACCGCTTTCGCCTATAAGCCGTCGCTATGCCCCCTCCAATAAATATTCCGCTTTCTAACCGGCGCTACACTTTGTCCCAATTAAGCGATCAAAACTTGCTACACGTTGGGCTTTCTAGAAAGTTAACTATCGCTTATCCTCGGTGTGCCAACTCTCGAAATTCTTAAAAAAAAGAAAATAGAGACGTATCCACACGTTTCCTAAATCCTCTAGTTCGGGGCCAAGTCCATGTTGAAATTTACCAGGGTGCTCTTTGTACTCATTGTCGCGCTGAGCAATGCAACAAACGCGCAAGTCACAACTTATACGTTTGAGAGTGCTCCGTACGTGTCTGTGAATCCTCCATACACCACGTCGATGCGTGTTACCGGCTCATTCACTACCTCTTCTCCGTTACCTTCCAATCTGGCCCTGACTGCTATCGGCGATTTCGGTGGTTCAGGTTTGGTCACTAGCTATTCTTTCGATGATGGCGTGAATACATATACCCCTGCCAATTCATCTTACAGATATTTGCTCCCAATTAATTTCAGGGTCGGGACTGACGCAAGCGGTGAGATCAACGAATACGACATTTTTTTGGTGACCCCACAGTATCCATATACTCCACCTGAGGTGTTCACTGAGCTGCACTTTCTTAGCAGTACCGGCGGTTATGCCGGGGCGGACCAGAGCTTGTGTCAGAATGTTACTTCGTTACCAGATAGTTATTGTTCTGTCACATCAGGAGCATTAAGTGACCCATTCGCAAATACAGGCTCGAGCGCACCAGGGAATTGGACGCGTTCCGTAGCAAGTTCTCCACCTGCGGTTACTACGCCACCCACGCCCGTGCCTGCACTACCTGTTTGGGGAGCAATCATGTTGTGCGTTGGGTTGCTGCTTATGGCTAGACGAAGATTCCCCAAAATCTAAAGAGTAGGTCAAAAGTGCCCGGAGAAACTGGATCAGTCCAAAATTGGTAACGTTAAGCAGTCGGGATCGCTGAAATACAACCGGCCGACTTATTGTCTCTGACAGTAGAAGCCAGCATCACCATTACCGGGGTTTTCAGGAATTGTCATCGTCTCGGGCGAAGAGCTGCGGGCTAATGGTCTTCAAAAGCCGGCGCGGCCTGGGCCGTGGCCTCCGACGCCCTCGCCTCCGGGTTGGGCTATGCCCTGTGGTACGCCGTGCTTCCCGCGCTGCATGCGACGACGGCGGCGACCGTTCAGCTGTGCGTGCCGGTGATCGCGGCACTCGGCGGTGTATTGCTGCTGATCGAGGAGTTGACGTTGCGCTTTGCTCTCGCCTCGCTTGGCGTACTGGGCGGGTTACTGGTGTTTATCCTCAGCGGTCGGCGCGCCTGATATCCAGGCAGGAGCGTCCGGGACCAGGAATTCAAGGAATCATTTCGCTCACTTTCCCCACACCCGGGTGCGAGTTGACAGTTTCGAAGGCGCCACCAATGGCAAATATCGTTCCCCCTACCGCACCACCAGCGAGGAATACCCTGGGATCAGGCATTGCGGCGCGGGACTTCCAGGTTGCAGCCTGGGGATCGAATTCATAGACCTCGGCCGGCAGAGCGCGAAAATTGCCTATCGGAAGCTGACGGCCACCTATCACATAGAGCTTGTCGTTTACCGTGGCAGCCATATGGTTTGCCCGTGGGGCCGGCATGTCCGAAAGTAGCGACCAGGAATCCTTAAGGGGATTGTAGCGCTGCACCGTGGCGGTCGCGCTTGTGAATGGCCCCGGCACGCCTCCCAGAGCGTACACATAGTCTTTAACCACCGTGGCGGCCATCATCAGGCTCGCGACGGGCATGGGCGCGCGGGCCTCCCAGGCATTGGCCCGGGGATCGTAAACGAAAGTGGTAGCGGTCGCGGGACCAACGGGATCATAAGCAGTGTCTGTGCCGCCGAACACATAGATTGTTCCTTTGAAAGTCACCGAGGCAAGCGCGGACTTCGACTGCGGCAGGTCGGCCCGGCGTCGCCATTGATTCGTGGCGGGATCGTATTCCTCCACGACACGAAGTGGGGGGTTCCCGGCACCGGCGTCACCTCCTATGGCGTAACACCGCCCTCCGGCTGCACTGACCGCCAACCATCGCCTGGCGGTCGGCATGGGCGCCCTGGCCCTCCAGGAGTCAGTGACCGGGTTGTACTCCTCCACTGTCGCCATCCCGGGAGCGCCACCCTGGGCGTACCCGCCGATGGCGTAAATATTTCCGTTCACTTCGCAGACGCCGAAACCGATGCGCGCCGTTGGCATCGACGTCCTGGCTTTCCAGCTGTTGTGCACCCCAAAATAAGGTCGCAGGTAATATACGTTGTCTGATTCCAGAATCTGCATCAAGTCTGGCTCGGAAGGAAATGTTGCCGTGATCAGTCGACAGGCGGGGTTGAGGCCTGCGCAGAGACCGGACGCCTGCTTCTGCCAGTGGATAAATTCCAGGCCCGGCTCCGGTTCTGCCCGGAATGTCTCGTCAAAGTAGATATCTGTAACGTCGATATCACATGCCTGCCCGGCATTACAGGTGTAGACACCAGAGTCGGACACGACCCGCCCGCCGTCGGGTACGGTAATACGCACCTTGCAACCGGCAGCGGAAATCACGATAGCGAGAAGTGCAAACAACCGGATTATACAAGCTGGTCCAGGGGAGGGATTCACTACCTATCTCCTTCGCAAAACCCAATCAATCGAAGTCACAATCAGGCCGGGGCAGATAACGCAGGGCGCGGCGCATAGCAGGTGCTAATATGCTTGATATAGATTCCGCCTGAACCACCTGTCAAGGGATGCAAAAGGAATATTTTCCGGGGGCTGAATCCTCGAGCAGCCCAGCAATAGGAGAGCAATGGTGATCCTCGCGCGCATCGCTAACTCCCTGCGCCGGCAGGACTGGACCACCTTCACGGTGGAGTTCATCTTGGTGGTAGCCGGCGTGCTCGTCGCCCTGGAGGTGGACAACTGGAATCAGCAGCGAATCTCCGAACGCGAGTTCCGCCGCGAACTCGCTGTGCTGCAAGGCGAGCTCCGCGAAAACCGGGAGCGACTGACCTCCTCCATCCAGCGCATGGAGCACACACTATCTGTACTCACCGAGTTCCAGCGGGCATTCCATGGCGGGGACGCGGTGTCCCACGACAAACTGCAAAAAGCATTTGTACCCGCGTTGGCGGTGACGGGCGATTACGCTCAGCTCATCCGTAGTACCGGCGTCGATCGCTTGCTGGGCTCAGACAGCATCGTCGAAGAGCGCTTCGAATCGTTGCGACATCACCTCGAGCTTTGGAACCTTTACGTGAACGGCTATCGCCAGGTCGCGGGCGACCGGGCGCGCTATGGCAATGCGGTCGTTCTGCCGCTATTTACAGAGACGCACTCACTGGTCGCCACGGCTGAATACTGGCTTCGCGACACACCGTACCGGCTGGATCCGGGCGGGCGCCAGGACGAACTCCAAAACGTCCTGGCGGACCCTCGCATGGAAAACGCGATTGTTATCTCAGTGATAAGTGAGCATGAAGTGCTTGATCATGCACGGAGGCTCAGCCAGGTGAGCGAAATGGCGATCGCCGAGATCGACCGCCTGCTGGCTGCATCACCCCGCTGAGCAATGGCAGGCCCTGTTCTGCTGGTCGGCCGGACTTCAACTAGTCCGGTAGCTCTATCAGCCACTTGCCAGCTCCGGAAACAGAACCGAAAAATTGAGGCGGCGACGCTATAGGGTCTCCGTACAGGATAGTGCCAGTTTAGGTGTATTCGTACGTTCCGCTCGCACCCAGGAATGATCCAGTCCCGCCAATTATCTCACCGCTATCGTGGCCTTTGAGGAAAGGCTGCCCTTCCGGCGTGGAGTCTGCACATGCCCACCTGTCTGTAAGTGTGACGAAAATCTGATCTACGCCGTTCGCGAACGTTCGTACACCACGGCCAGTTCCTATTCCATTACTCGCGTCAACTACCAAGACACCTCCGGGGCAGTCCGCTGTGGGAGGCATCGCAACATCTTCGTTGATGCACTGCTGCATAATGCTTCCCTGAATACCCCCTTTAATCTGCATGGTGCACCAGCTGGATGCCTCGCCATCCATATTGGCGTCAATACGGCTTGTCAGGAATGAGCCGCCGACGCTTACCGTCTCGGAAATCTCCCTCGCCTCTACGTTAGTTAATCCGACCGCTCAAGCGACCGAGAGCAAAATACCCAGTGTTGAACCAGTTTTGATCGGCATCGGGACCTACCCCCTTTGTAGTCGTCGATTTGAAGACCGGACCCTGGGCATGAGTCAACAGAACTGCCAATCAACGCTGTAGCATGCACTGCCTCGCCAACCTCAACACCCATGCCGATGGCGATGGCTGCTACCTTTTCACGGTTATCCCCGCAATTGGCTTGATGCATCAGCCAACCGCGTTGGAGGACACCTCGGGCAATTGCTATTGACTGGCCGTGGGACCTTGCGAGGTTTGACGTTAGCGTCAATTCGCCGGATCCGGAGTGAAAAAAGAGTGAAATTTGAGTGAAATTGCGACCCTGGAGGAGTGTTACACACTGTAAAAGGGCACAACAGCGGGTAATACCCAACCAAAGTGCCGCCTCAGCCTTCTCGAAGCTTTAAATGCGAGGGCACAAGCTGCCGCAGTTGATGCAAATTTGCCGGCGATGATTGCCGATGGAGGAAGCAGTCACTCTTCGATTGCCGCAATGAGGTGATAACGGCCTTCTTGCCAAAATTTCGTCTATTGTTGTAGCTGTCAGGCGTCCCGGATGGCGTGGTCCGCGTGAGGTTCACATGACCGAAAAGGAAGACTTTCTGGACTATGTTCAAGCATTTGAAGAAACGTACCTGGATGGCGAATGGTCCCGATTGGCGGCGTTCTTTACGCCCGATGCCGTACACGACACAGGACTAGGAGCAGAGGTTTCCAGTAGGGATAGCATCACTGCTTACCTGCAGGAGGCCGTTGAAGGCTTCGATCGTCTTTTTGACTCACGAATCCCGTCCTTCGGAGAGATCAGCCAAACAGGCAACAAAGTATCCTTACCCTGGCATTTCACGTATCGGAAGGAAGGGGCGCCAGACCTGGATACCAGCGGTACAGAAGTGGCTGAGTTTTCTCACCATTTAATATCTCGTCTGAGCTCAGTATTCGATGAAGGCGTGACCGCGAGGGTGCAGGAATGGATGAAGAAATATGGAAACCTGCTTTGATCACCAGCGCACCTGGCCGCTTTCGTCTATACGCGGAATTTTAGTCTATTCTCACTTTTGGACTCTTGATGATGGGTAGCGGTTAGTGAGCAAACTTGCACAATGGATGGAGATCACTGCGAGCGCTGGCGTGATCATTGGTATCGTGTTTCTGATTATCGAGATTTCTCAAAATACCACCGCCACAGAAAACGAAGCAGTATTTGCGCTGCAAAGCGCGATTTCCGAGTCGGTTCTGATAGCTGCGACCAATGACGAGTTGTTCAACGTCATGTCAAAAATCTATGAAAATAGAGAGCTGGATCACCAAGAAGCGTTTCGTGCTGCGATTTACTTTTCCTCTACGATGGCTCTTTTTGAGTACGCCCATAGTCAATACGAGGCGGGTTTGATTAGTGAGGAGCTGCTGAAATCATACGAAGATGATATTCTGCTTTTTACAAACTCTACGGGTTTCTCGAAATCCTTCTGGAAGAATAATCGAAACAGTCTCACCGAGAAATTTCGCAATTACGTTGACGCATTGATTGCTGCGCAGAAATGAGAGCACGGCGACAGCTTTGAGGTGATAGCGGCCTCCCCCTCTCGGCCCAAGAGTCTCAAAAATCTTGATTAGTGATAGCCGCTCGATTCGAGTCTCAAAACTGGCTCAACCCTAATATGTGAGACTGCCAGCTAGAGCCGATTCGGAGTGTCAAAATTCACTTGATATTACTGAGACTCATCCCCTAACCAGGGCTGGTCATATTTTGACCGCTTTCGCCTGTTAGCGGCCGTCAAGGCTTCCTATCTTGGCTCTGATTCACGGCACCCCCGCCTGCTTTGAGAAATTGAGTCTATAATTCCCCGTCAATGTCGGCAGTGTGCTCTATAACGTTCGTCGAGGCTGGCAAACCAACGTCTTCGTGCGTATACGGAGGAGTAAGCCATGAATAACGAGCCAAAGTCTCTTCGCGCTTTTAGTACCGGATACAGGCACTTCATAGGCACTGTTTCTGCGTTGCTGTTCGCAGCCGGCGCCGTACAGGCACAGGATTTCGCGATCAGCGCGGACAAGATCAAAGCCGGCGAAAAGCAATACTCGCCCTATCTCCACCAGAGTTACCCAAATCGCGTGTTCTGGGGCGACACACACCTGCATACCTCGTACTCCACGGACGCTGGCATGGTGGGTGACACCCTTGGTCCGGCAGAGGCCTTGCGCTTCGCTAGAGGCGAACAGGTTATCTCCTCAAGCGGGGTGCCGGCACGCCTGATCAAGCCCCTCGATTTTCTCGTCGTCGCCGACCATGCCGAGAATCTGGGTCTCGCGCCGATGATCGAGGAATCCGATCCGGAACTGCTGAAAGACCCCATGGGCAGGAAATACCATGACCTGGTGAAGTCGGGAAAAGGCTGGGAGGCGTACCAGATCTGGAAGAAGAGCGGTGCAGCGGTAAAAGATTCCATGCCCAATCCGGAACTTCAACGGTCTGCCTGGGAACGGATTATCGACGCGGTAGACAAGTACAACCAGCCAGGTGTTTTTACCGCCTTCCATGGATTCGAATGGACCCTGACGCCGGATCTGCGCAACCTGCATCGCAATGTCATCTTTCGCGATGGAGCGGAAGAGGCTAGACAAGTGGTGCCGCTCAGCTTTTTCGACGCCCAGGATCCCGAGCAACTCTGGGACTATATGGAGGCCTACGAGAAGAAGACCGGCGGGCGGGCCCTGGCCATCCCCCACGGTGGCAATCTCTCCCAGGGATTGATGTTCGCGGTGGAGAAAATTTCGGGACGAAAGTTCGACAAGGCGTACGCCAGGCGACGGATGCGCTGGGAACCGCTCTACGAAGTCACACAGATGAAGGGCGACGGCGAAACACACCCCCTGCTGTCACCCGATGACGAGTTCGCGGACTACTACACCTGGGACAAGGGCGACTTCGGCCTGAATCCCAAGCAACCGGAAATGCTGCCCTACGAATACGCGCGCAGTGCCCTCGAAATCGGCTTGGAGCAACAGCGGAAACTCGGGGTGAATCCCTTCAAGTTCGGCATGATCGGCTCGACGGACAGCCACACCTCTCTGGCCACGACACGGGAAGAAAATTTTTTCGGCAAGTTCTCCGGCACTGAACCGGGATCGGAACACCGATTCGATGACCTGGTTACGCAGGATCTGAGGGAAAACGGCGACGGCAGCCTGAATGTTTATCACTGGGAAGCACTCGCCTCCGGGCTTGCCGGGGTGTGGGCCCGGGAAAATACGCGCGAGGCGATCTGGGATGCCATGGCACGCAAAGAGGTCTATGCCACCACCGGCACCCGACTGCTGGTGCGTGTATTCGCGGGCTGGGACTTCAAACCGGACGAGGTCCATCGTCCCGACTTCGCGCCGCAAGGGTACCAGCGCGGTGTACCCATGGGCGGTGAGTTAAGCGCGGCGCCGGCAGGGGCAAAACCTAAATTCATGGTGCGTGCCCTGCGTGATCCAGACAGCGCAAACCTCGATCGCATCCAGATCATCAAGGGCTGGCTCGACGGCCAAGGCAGATCGCACGAACGTATTTTCGATGTCGCCGTGTCGGATGGGCGCAAAATCGATGCGGACGGGCGCTGCAGGACACCGGTAGGCGATACGGTTGATGTGGTAAATGCGTCATTCACCAACACCATTGGCGACGCGCTGCTGGGTGGCTACTGGGAAGACCCCAGCTTCGATCCAGAACAGCTGGCCTTCTATTATGTACGCGTACTGGAGATCCCTACACCGAGCTGGATCGCCTATGACGAGAAGATGTTCGGAACGAGAGCCCCGGAGGAAGCGCTGCGCAAACAGCAGGAGCGCGTCTACACCTCACCGATCTGGTATTCGCCGGCGGACTAGTCACAGGCGTCTGGGTTGGGTATCGAGGCGCCCGCTGCAGCTGGACGCAAGGGTCCGCAACGAGGTTATAGGGGCCACCCCCTCCTGGCTGTGAGTCTCAAAAGTCCCCTGGGCCATCCTGACACCCAGCCTTTACATTGCTACCAGCTAGAGGCTGCTTTCGCCTATGAGCGGTCATAAGTTGTAGAAACTAGCAACCTCGGTCATTAACGAGGTTGCAGATTGGCAGACCAGCCCTCGTCATCAAGTTGTAGTGTAAATCTCTGGATGAAGAGTTCTGCCGATTCAGGTTCCTGGAAAATGTCTCTTGTCACTTGCCAATGGTTCCAGTCTCGATACCAGGCAATCCGCATAAGCTGGGTTATGCCGTTGCTTGCCTCGACCTCATCCAGGTTTCGCCAGACACCAACTACCTTATTCTCCCAGTATGGTTCCGAGGTTACCCACGCCTGTTCACTTAAATCGAGAACCTCATCAACATTCTCACTTAAGTATCTATTGAAGCGATGGATATAAAAGCCGGTTCCGGTTTCTATCGCACCATCGCCACCTCGAAGGCTCAGTTCCCACATAGAAGTTGCAACGTGGGTGACTCCATTCATCGCACCCAGTTCATCAGAAAGGCGAGTGGCTTTCACTTCTTTCCATCGAAGCATTACAACCAATTTATCTTCAGCAATTTCTGGGAGGGGATTATTAGGATTAGATGCTCGGCTCCAAATCGCGAACACTCTGGCTCCCGAATTTTCTAATCTCGGCAATACCGAATTGTTTAACTCCGCGAGAAGATCGACTCCTACCCCACTCTCACTCGTGAGCACAGAGAAACTAAACTGATCGAAAGGTTTCTGTGGGCCATCATTATCGTCATCACACCCCACCAAGGCGAAAATACAAACAGCTAGTATTAGAGCCTTAATCTGAACAAAGGTAGAATTCATCACTCACCCCCTATTTAGACTGTGCGGCTAACTGAGAAAATGGCTGCCAATTTGAAAAGCCAGGAAGAAGTGCTGTGTCAAAATTTTCTAATGCCTTTCTCGAGCGCTCTTAACTTCCTACCACCCTATTAACCATAGATTATTTATGGGTATATCGAAAGTGGCGAACCCTAAAAGAGGCTAACTTGCATTCACAAGAGGTCCGTGGTCAAAAAGCTATAAAAGATGCCGCGTTTAGAAGTTTGCGTTCCAAGGTCAAATTGAATGCAATGAATATGGAGCGACTTTACTGAATGCTGCAATCCAAAAAGACGTGGTTCATCAACTTCCGCTAAGAGGTGAGAGTGGACACCGCTCCTGGCCGTAAGTCTCATAAGTCTTGATTAGTGATATCGGGCTGATTCGAGTCTCAAAAGTGCCGGGAGCCAAATATGTGAGACTGACCTGCGGAGTCAAAATCTAGTGTCAAGAGTCCCTCTAGGACAAAGTGAGACTCGGCCTCCACATTCTTTCGACCTGGAGGTCGCTTTCGCCTAATTCCGGTCATCCAAACTACAGTTGCCTACCAGTTCCTTATTCAAGGTAAATAACGTTGTCCCAGATCATGGCAAGCCCTCTAGTTTTGTGTGAGTTTTTCAAAGTCGATATTTAATGAATAAAGAAGAGTATCGGTATGCGCAAACTATCCTCGACGTACATTCTATTAACGATGCTGCTATTAACTCTGCAAGGATGCTTCGATTCCGATAACTCGCTTTCCAAGGAAGAAAGGGCTATCAAAGAAGCCGAGGATGAAGCAATTGCAGTAAATGAAAGGCAAACCGAGACGTTCAATCAACTTGACGCCGAAGCGACCGCGGCTGAATACAATTACCCTTTTTTACGTTTAGATCTCGGGCAGGTACAAGTCTTTGAAACTCTCGAATTGTACAGGAACATCAATGAGTTAATTGTTTTTCCAGGCTTGGCCGCCGACAATTGGGACCATAGTGCATGGGACGATCTCAAGGTAGTCCAATCCGGCCCGAGTAAAGTGCATGTCGCAGGTCGTTTTAGTCGAATCAATACCAACGGCGAAATCTATGCCAGTTCAGATACCTTGAGGATCGTAACTGACCAAGATGGCCATTGGGGTATCAAGGTCAGTTCAAGTTATATCCAGTCCGAGATCTCTAACGATAACAACATCTCTAGCGAGGATGTGCTGGCAGCCGAGACAGCTGCTATTGGTGTCGCAGAAAACTATTTAGCTGCGCTCAATTCGCGTGACACTGAACTTTTAGCAGATTATTTCCACTATCCGAACGTTCTTCTTCCTGGTGTTGATCTACGAATTATGGAGATGCCCGAAGAATATATTAATTATGTGGCTAACACCGTTTTTGCGAATCTGGATCGCTCGGAGTGGGATCATAGTGAAATAGTTAGTACCGAAATTGTCCAAAGTAGCAACGAAAAAGTTCACTTGGCTTTAAGTTACGAAAATATCAATACAGTTGGGAAGGTATTAGGCACTGAAGAAGGGATTTGGGTAATAGTGTTGGAGGAAGGAAAGTGGGCTATTCAAGCCCAGTCAATGCTTTAGGTCCAGCCTCCCTCAAGCCATTTCATATTTACCAAGTGGCGCAGTGTCAAACCACCAAATTGATGTCCGCTCCGAGGTGAAAGCAGCCTCCCCTCTCCTGGCCAAAAGTCTCAAAAGTCTTGATTAGTGATATCGGCTCGAACCGGGTCTCAAAACTGGCCGAGCCCTGATATGTGAGACTGCCGGCAAAAGCCAGCCTGGAGTCTCAAAACTCCCCTGCCTTAGCTGAGACTCACCCCCAAGCGGAACTAGGCGTATTTTGACCCCTTTCGCTTATTCGGAGACACAATTCAGCCTCCGCTTAGCGGTCTTTTTGGAGCATTGATTCAGGCCATCCTGCGCCTTGCGAAAGCCACAAGGCCTAACACCGCAGAACCAAATAGCCAGGCTGCAGCAGGGAGGGGAACGGACGAAATGTTCCAACGAGCGTATACGGCATGGCTTTCCATGTGCAGGCTATAAGTGCTAGCAAAGGCTCCGAAAAACAGGTCGTCATCCGATTCATAAGCGGCGGAAAAGTTGCTCGCCGCTGAAGTTAGAACCTCTGTTCCACTGGATGCGAATGCTGTGTGGATGTCGCACCATACGGTGTTTAAGCAGCCCTGAGTAAGCTGAGGCTGTTCGTCGTATACACCAATAAACACTTGGTCTAGAAGTGCCTGAGAGGCGATCTCTGCGGATTCAAACGTGTTAAAAGCAAACTCATCGCCACCCTGGCCGTAGACACCTTGAGCAGCGCCATCGACAAAGCTGACATCGTATAGAACCCCACCCACATCAACACCACTAGCACCGATAAGGGCATCGCCAGAAATTGTTAAAGCCGCAGAATTTACCGCAACGGGGAACATAAAACCAACGGAGATAAGGAAGAGTTTTAACATCGGCCAAGCCCTCTTGCCGGCGGCGTACCCGAGGCGAATTGACAGTCAACTTACCAGTGAGTTGATATTCAGTGTCGCATAACCATCAGAAAATTATAATTGGCTTGCCAAAAGGTAAAAGGATAGCTCACTTTTGCTAAAGGGGCCGGTCTTTAGACTGAAAATTCGGTGAAGATCGAGTGAAATTGCGCCGCAGATTGATTCTTCCCAGCTTCATGACGAACCTCGGGGTGGCGACTCGTTTGCGGGCAGCAATTGTGGATCTAGTAACGGGGTGTGGATACACATACGAGCATTGGCGATTGGCAGAGAGGACAGTCGGCAGCTTCAATCAAGAATGGATGTTGCGTCTGCTATGAAGTGATAGCGCCCCCCCCTCTTCTAGCCCCTAGGTCTCAAAAGTCTTGATTAGTGATATCGACTCGATTCGAGTCTCAAAACTGTCCCGACCCTAATATGTGACACTGCCCTGGGGAATCAGATTCTAGTGTCAAAAGTCCCCCTAGGAAAAAGTGAGACTCGGCCTCCACATTCCTCCAACCTGGGGGCCGCTTTCGCCTATTTGCGGCCTGTTGGCTTAAGTGGATCATAAGTGTGGAGTTTCAGTCGGGAAAAGAAGTTCTGATGGTCGATCTTATTGATGCGCATCAATTTGGAATTATAAAATCAGCCCATAATTGTCGCTCCGTGTTTGGATAGGACGATGATATATAGAGCATTTGGGTTGCTTACTCTAGTTTTTGCAGTCTCGAGTTGCACAAGTCTTGGCCCCGAGTATTCCGAGATACGTGAAGAAATCGCGAACGTAGATAATAATGTTGCGCGGATCGTGGTTCTAAGAAGAGACGCGTATTATGAATACTCGGGTAGATCTACGCCAATAGAAGTGGATGACCAAAAGATAGTTTCATGCCCGAGAGGTGGTTTTGTGTATTTCGACGTTGAGCCAAAGCTATTCAAGCTATCCGTCGAGACATGGGATTATCCAGGAGAATGCGCGCTTCTTGTTAGCCCTGATGCAAGCAAGACCTACTATTTTGAGATAATGCCACGGGAGGAATCTCTATTCGGTGTTTCAGGTGCCGCTTTGCCTATTGAACTTTGGGTAGTTTATGAAGCTGTAGCTATGGTTGCCGATTCCGTAGAGGAAGGCTGCAAGGGAATGTTCTCTATTCAACCGATAAGTCCACATCTAGCAGAGAGAGAATTGTTGAAGTTGAGATTGGCTGAATAACCTGGATTGGTTTGAAGTAAGACTTACACACCAATCATTTGGTTTACCTGCTGCAGGGTCTCGCCCCCTACCGCTATGAGGTGATAGCGGCCTCCCCCACTCGGCTCATGAGTCTCAAAAGTCTTAAGTGATGAGACCCGCCACACAGTCCCAAAATACAGTCTCAAATATCCTGCGACACCCATTGTGAAAGCTGCCAATCTCAGAATTGACCTGTGAGCCCGTGGTGCAATTGCGAGCAGATGGCAAAGCTTGGCTATGCAAGTGGATCAACAGGCCCACAGAAGCTGGATGCAGTTTGAGGTCGCGAAGGTTCAAGGTGTCAGCAGGGCCAGTACCACGCCTCGGTCGAATTGTGACACCGGGAATGGGCCTCTAAAGCCGTGACTTGGCGAAACAGAAGGGAGCACTCAGGGGATCCCCTGAGTGATCGTTTCCATGACGTTGAATTGGGGTGGCCGATGGGTCTCGAACCCACCACCTCCGGAGCCACAATCCGGTGCTCTACCCGATGAGCTACGGCCACCACAGCATCGTCAGAAACGAGGCCGGCATACTATATGCGGCCCCTGATGCTGTCAAGCTACCACAACTGCTGCCGGCACAGGCATGAAGAGAGTCGCACGGCGCCTGCTGACGCCACTCCGGCATTGCCGTATCATGCCCGGCAGAACAGGAGCTTCCAAAAGGGGACATGCATGGATTCGCTAACTAACTCAGGCCGCCCAGCGCGCTGGAAAACCGCGGCCGCAACACTGGGTTTTTCTATTCTTCTCGCCGCGCAACCCGCCAGCGCGGCCTACCTGCTCGAGATCGATACCGACGGCACAGATGACGGCGTACTGACATTCAACGCCAACTTCTCCTTCGGCAACGACACCACCACGGCTTCGCAGAGCGTTGCGGCAGTGGCGTTTGGCACCACAGGCGGCGACAGCATCTTTGGCGGGGATGGCTCTTCCTTCCTAGACACCTACGTCTATACCTACACACCGTCGAGCGACGCGGACAACCTCGCCATCCCGCCCGGCACCGACCTGGGGTCGGGCAATCTCGCCACCGGTGGAATTGGCGGCGGCGTCGGCCCCTATCGCGTCTACGTGCTCTGGCCCAATACGAATAATGTCTCCGGCGGGGATACGCGATACACCATCTCCACTCCCGGCGCGACGGATGTTGTCACCGACGTGGACCAGAACGCGGGCGGCGCCGGCGGCGGTAACGAATGGGTACCCATCGGCGACATCACCATGACCGACCCGATGGCCGCGATCACCGTGACGCAGCAACCCACGGGCAGCAACAGCTTCATTTCGATGCGCGCCTACGCCGTATTGTTCGAGGCGCTGGCTCCGCCGCCGGCAGCCCCCGGACCCGGCCCGGCACCTGGCGCCGGCGAACCACAGGTCATCCCCACCCTGGGCGGAGCGGCCCTGTGGTTGCTGACTGTACTGACGGGAATCGTGGGAGCGCGGCGGCTGCGCAAGCCTGCCTGAGCACCTGGATGGCCTGGGCCTGAGCAGAGCCCGGGCCCCTGAATAACCGGGCCCCTGAATAAAGAGTGGTCGGGGTAGAGGGATTCGAACCCCCGACATCCTGCTCCCAAAGCAGGCGCGCTACCAGACTGCGCTATACCCCGACGAAATCTGCGGGTTTCAAACCTGCCCGGATTTCAGGAGCGCGAATTCTACTCACCGCCCCCCGGACCGTCAACGCCGCAATCTGCCAGTCTAGCCGCTGCGTACTTCCACAATCCAGCCCTGCGTGTGACAATACGCGCCTTTTTTGGCGGGCACTCCGAGGGACAAAATCACATGACGGCACTGGTACTCGACGGCAAGACCCTGGCGGCGCAAACCGAGGCTGAACTGCTGGCCCGGGTGGAGAAGCTGAAGGAGAAATCCGGCGGCAAGACGCCCATTCTCGCCACCATCCTGGTCGGCGACGACCCCGCCTCCGCCACCTACGTCAAGATGAAGGGCAACGCCTGCCGCCGCGTCGGCATGGATTCGATGGCGGTGGAAATGCCCTCCTCCACCACCACAGGGGAACTGCTGGCGAAGATCGATGAACTCAACGCCAACCCGGATGTGCACGGCATCCTGTTGCAACACCCGGTGCCGGAGCAGATCGACGAGCGCGCCTGCTTCGACGCCATCGCCCTGTCCAAGGACGTCGACGGCGTCACCTGCCTGGGCTTCGGCCGCATGGCCATGGGCGAGGAGGCTTACGGCTGCGCCACGCCCCAGGGCATCATGCGCATCCTCGAGCACTACGGCATCGAGATCGAGGGCAAGCACGCCGTCGTGGTCGGCCGCAGCCCCATACTGGGCAAGCCGATGGCGATGATGCTGCTGCAGAAGAACGCCACCGTCACCATCTGCCACTCGCGCACCCGCGACCTGCCGGCGATCATCGCCCAGGCGGATATCCTCGTCGGCGCGGTGGGCAAGCCGGAATTCATCCGCGCGGACTGGGTAAAGGAAGGCGCAGTGGTCGTCGACGCCGGCTACCACCCCGGCGGTGTCGGCGACATCGAGTTGTCGGCGCTGGTGGACAAGGCCTCCGCCTACACGCCGGTGCCCGGCGGCGTCGGCCCCATGACCATCAACACCCTGATCATGCAGAGCGTGGAGTCCGGCGAGAAAAGCCTGGGCTGATCCCTTGAGCTCCGCCCACGGGGGACTGCCCTTCCCCCGCCGTATCTTTGCCGTCTTCGCGGTTTCCGCCGGCAGCCTGATGCTGATGATCGACGTGTCGATCGCCAACATCGTGCTGCCAACCCTGAGCACCGAACTCGGGGTGGCGAGTTCCGACGCGGTGATCGTCGTCACCGCCTACCAGTTGATCCTCGCCATGAGCCTGATGCCGCTGGCGGCGCTGGGCGCGCGTATCGGCCAGCGCCGCCTGTACTGCGCCGGGTTGATCATCCACAGCCTCGCCGCGCTGCTGTGCCTGACCGCGGACTCGCTCAACTCCCTGCTGGTCGCGCGCTGCCTGCAGGCAATCGGTACCGCCTCGGCCATGAGCGTGGCCTTCGGCCTGGTGCGCTCCATCTACCCGCTGGAGCAGCTGGGCAAGGGCATGGCGATCAACACCATCGCCAATGCCGGAGGCACGGCGCTGGCGCCGGTGGTCGGCGGCCTGGTGCTCTCCGCGCTGAGCTGGCACTGGGTGTTTGCCGCCGCCGTGCCTTTCTCGATACTGTGCCTGTGTTTCAGCCGCGCCCTGCCCGAACCGGAACTGGAATCCCGCCCCTTCGACATGAAGGGCGCCGCCCTGTGTGCCGCCACCTTCGGCCTGCTGGTCACCGGCCTGCAACTGTCGACCCACGATATGGGGATCGCCGCGCCTGTCGCCACCCTGCTCGCGGGCGGCATTATCGCCTGGGTATTCGTGCGCCACGAGAAAGGCGTGGAGGGCCCGGTACTGCCGATGGAACTGCTCGCCCAACCCCGGCTGGCGCAGGCGCTCGCCTCCAATTTCAGCGCGGTGATGGGCTCGATGATCGTGCTGGTCTACGTGCCCTTCATGCTGCAGGAACAGCTGGGCTACACGCCGGCGGCGGTGGGGGGAATGATGGCGTCCTACGCGCTGGCGAGCGTGATGATCGCGCCGGTTTCCGGCTATCTATCGGACTTCGTGCCAGTAAAGCTGCTGTGCACCAGCGGCATGGTGGTGGCGACGATCGGCCTGGTACTGCTGGCCCTGATGCCGGAGCACGCGGGCAAGGGCGAGATCGCCTGGCGGCTGTGGGTGTGCGGCGCAGGGTTCGGGCTGTATTTCTCGCCCAATGCGCGTCTGATCATCGGCTCGGCGCCCAGCGCCCTGGCTGCCTCCGCAGGCAGCATGGTCACCACCGCGCGCATGCTGGGGCAGGCCATCGGCGCCACCGCGACGGCAGCGCTGCTGGCCTTCGGCCTCGGCGGCACCCCGGCGCCCCTGTTGTGCTCCGCGGTACTGGTAGCGGCTGCCGGCCTCGGCAGCGCGCTACTCAAACCCGCTCTCAGGCCCTGACGCGCCCGCGCAGGTAGCGGCGGGCTGCAAACCCGAGCCCGGCGATCAGGCCGGCGATGGCGGGCAGCGGCAATACCGGTACTTCCTCTACAGATGCAGGCACGGGCGCTGCGCTCGGCACCGGCGTCGCAAAGGCCGACTCGTAGGCACCGATATCCACGGCATCGGACTGTATGCGGGTGTTGCCTGCGAGGTCCAGCGAACCGGGCGCATTGCCGTCCACCCCCTGGTTGATGGCGGGCGAGTTGGCCGTCAGCTGGAAGTTGCCGGCGGAAGTCGGGCTGCCGGATGACGCGGTCGCGGGAGCGGCGAACAACGGGTCGAGCCGCTGCGCCGCAGTGCCTACCAGCTGGTCGTCGGCGTTGGGCTGGCCGGCCGGGAAACTGGCATCGGCCCCGGTGTTGTCCCCGATCAGGTTGACGCCGGCGTAGCCAAGCGGAGCAAGCGCGTTGACATCGCTGACGCTGGCCCCCGTGGCGTTGCCCGCCACGATCGAGTTGATCAGCGTCAGCGACCCGCCGGCATCCAGCAGGAGCGCGCCGCCGTTGCCCGAGTAGTTACCCGCGAGCGTGCTGTTGACGACTGAACCGATCGCGCTTCCCGACACAGCCAGCGCGGAACCCGCACAGCTGGATTCATTGCCGCTGAACAGGCTGTTGGTAACGGTGTAAAAGCCGGTGGTGATGTAGACAGCGCCACCGCGGCCGGAGCCATCGCAGCTCAGGGTGGACGTGCCGCGAAATTCACTGCGGTTGATCTCCACACTTTCCGAACCGTTGCCCTCGACGGTGATTGCACCGCCGTACCTGCCGGAGTTGCCGGAAAAGCTGGTTTCAACGAGTGTGAGGTTGCCGCCGGCTATGCGAAAAACACCGCCGTTTTCCGCCGCGTTGCCGGTGAATGCGGCGCGGGTTGCCAGGAAGCTGGCGCCGCCTTCCACAATGATCGCCCCGGACAGGGCCGGGTTACCGGAGTTGGCGATAGTCAGGTCCTGCACGGACACGATCGCATTGTTATCCAGCTCGAACAGCCGGTTGCCCGGCGCCTCGATAGAGAGGCCGCCCACGCCGGGGCCGTCGATGAAGATGGTCTTGGCGCTGATGCTGATCTTGCTGGAGAGCGAGATCAGCGATCCAGCCCCCGGGCCGAAGGAGACCCGCTCCCCGTTACCCACGTCAATCATCGCCTGGCGCAGTGAGCCCGGGCCCAGGTCGTTGCTGTTGGTCACCACCTGGTTTGCGGCCAGCGCCGGCGTTGTCACCGCCGCAACAGCACAGCCAACCGCGAAGGAAGTCAGTCTTGTCTTCATAGGAAATCGCCCCTGGATTTTGTAATTCGAATGCACCAACACGCCATCCCCGCCGGAATCCGGCGGTTCCGTCAGGTTGGCATCATTCAATTACCAGGACGGCGCGCGGCTGCATCGCACCACGTTGAGTTGCCCCGATGCAGCTATATGCAAAGTTTTGCGCAAGCGCTGTTAGGAATCAAGCTTTCATTGTCCACGGCGCCACTTGGTGCCCTCGCGGGAGTCTTCCAGCACCACGCCCTGCGCTGCCAGATCATCGCGAATCTGGTCCGCGCGGGCAAAATCTTTAGAGGCTTTCGCCTGCTGGCGCTCCTCGATCAGGGCCTCGATCTCATCGGCGGTGATGTCGCCTTCAGCGCCCGCCGCTTGCAGCCACTCTTCCGGCTCCTGCGCCAGGATACCCAGCAGGTTGCCGGCGGCGAGCATGCGCGCCTTCAGCCGCGGCTTGTCCGCAGCGTCCGCCTTGTTGAGGTCGCGGGCGATGGCGTGCAGTTCGGCGATGGCGATCGGCGTGTTGAGGTCGTCGTTGAGGGCGGCGTAGAAGGGTTCATCCGCCAGCGGCACGTCCATGTCGAGTTCGATGTCTTCGACGGCACGCAGGGTGTTGTAAAGGCTGTCCAGCGTGGACTGGGCCTGCTCCAGCAGTTCCACCGAGAAGTTCAGCGGCGAGCGGTAGTGGGCGGAGAGCAACGCGAAGCGCAGCACCTCGCCGCGGTAGCTGCCCAGCAGTTCGCGCACGGTGCGGAAGTTGCCGAGGGACTTGGACATCTTCTCGCCGTCGATATCGAGGTAGGCGTTGTGCATCCAGTAGCGCACGAACTCGTCCTCGCCGTGGGCGCAGCGGCTCTGGGCGATCTCGTTTTCGTGGTGCGGGAAGATCAGGTCGCGCCCGCCGCCGTGGATGTCGATGGTCTTGCCGAGGTGGGCGCGGATCATCGCCGAGCACTCCAGGTGCCAGCCCGGCCGGCCGCGGCCCCAGGGGCTGTCCCAGCCCGGGTCGGCGGCGTCCGCCGGCTTCCACAGCACGAAGTCGCCGGGGTGGCGCTTGTAGTCGGCCACTTCCACCCGCGCGCCGGCGAGCATGTCCTCCAGCGAGCGCTTGGACAGCTTGCCGTAATCCGGCATGGATTCCACGGAAAACAGCACGTGGCCGTCGGACTCATACGCGTGGCCCTTCTCGACCAGCGCCCGGGTCAGCTCGATCATCGCGTCGATGTTGTGGGTGGCGTGGGGCTCCAGGGTCGGCGGCAGCGCGTTCAGCTGGCCCATGTCCTCGCGGTACTTGGCGGTGTACTCGTCGGTGACGGATTCAATGGAGCGGTTGCCCTCGCGGGCGGCGGCGATGATCTTGTCGTCCACGTCGGTGATGTTGCGCGCGTAGACCACCTCGTCGTACTCAGTCTGCAGCAGGCGGAACAGCGTGTCGAACACCACCACCGGGCGGGCGTTGCCGATGTGCGCGAGGTTGTAGACCGTCGGCCCGCACACGTACATGGTGACGCGGTTGGGTACCAGCGGCTGGAATTCCTCCTTGCGCGCGCTCAGCGTGTTGTACAGGTGCAGGCTCATGCGCCCGCCCCCTCGTTCCAGGTGTCGCGCAGGCCGATGGTCATGTTGAATACCGGCTGTTCGCCGCTGTGGTCGAAGCGGTCCGCGACGAAGTAGCCCTCGCGCTCGAACTGGAAGCCCTGTTCCGGCTGTGCGTTTGCCAGCGAGGGTTCGATCCACGCGGCCTCGATCACTTTCAGGGAATCCGGGTTGAGGTGGGCGAGGTAATCCTGGTCGCCGCGGTCCGGCGCCTCGTGGTTGAACAGGCGGTCGTAAAGCCGCACCTCGGCGCGCTTGCCGTGGCTGGCGGAGACCCACTGGATCACGCCCTTGGGCTTGACGCCGTCCGCCGGGTCCGCACCCAGGGTGTCGGGGATGGTGTGGGCGCGCACCTCGACGATCTCGCCGCTGTCATCGCGCACGACCTCGTCCGCCTCGATCACGTAGGCGTTGCGCAGGCGGACGCGCTTGCCCAGCACCAGGCGCTTGTACTTCTTGTTGGCTTCCTCGCGGAAGTCCTCGGCGTCTATATACAGCTCGCGGGTGAAGGGCAGTTCGCGGGTGCCGAGTTCCTCGCGGCTGGGGTGATTGGACGCGGTGAGCGTCTCCACCTTGTCTTCCGGGTAATCGGTAAGCACCACTTTCAGCGGATTCAATACGGCCATGGCGCGCGGGGCGTTGGCGTTGAGGTCCTCGCGGATGGCGAATTCCAGCATGGCCACATCGACCACGCCGTCGGAGCGGGTGGTGCCGATCATCTCGCAGAACTTGCGCAGGGCCCGCGGCGTGTAGCCGCGGCGGCGCATGCCGGCGACGGTCGGCATACGCGGGTCGTCCCAGCCACTGACCAGGTGCTGGTCCACCAGTTGCTTCAGCTTGCGCTTGCTGGTGACGGTGTAACTGGGGTTGAGCCGGCCGAACTCGTATTGCCGCGGGCGGCTGCTCACCGGCAGGTTGTCGATGAACCAGTCGTACAGCGGGCGGTGATCCTCGAACTCCAGGGTGCAGATCGAGTGGGTGATGCCCTCGATGGCATCCTCCTGCCCGTGGGCGAAGTCGTAGGTTGGATAGATCACCCAGTCGGTGCCGGTCTGGTGGTGAGGCACCTTGCGGATGCGGTAGAGGATCGGGTCGCGCATGTTCATGTTGGGCGAGGCCATGTCGATCTTCGCCCGCAGCACTTTCTCGCCCTCGGCGAACTCGCCGGCCTTCATGCGCGCCAGCAGGTCGAGGTTCTCCTCGACGCTGCGCTCGCGGAAGGGGCTGTTGCGGCCCGGCTCGGTCAGCGTGCCGCGGTATTCGCGCGCCTGCTCCGCGTTGAGGTCGCAGACGTAGGCCTTGCCGTGCTCCACCAGGTGCACCGCCCAGTCGTAGAGTTGCTGGAAATAGGAGGAGGCATAGCGCACCTCCCCGTCCCACTGGTAGCCCAGCCAGCGCACGTCCGCCTGTATGGACTCGATGAACTCCTGGCTCTCCTTCTCGGGGTTGGTGTCGTCGAAGCGCAGGTTGCAGCGGCCGCCATTGGCCTCGGCCAGGCCGAAATTGACCTGGATCGACTTGGCGTGGCCGATGTGCAGGTAGCCGTTCGGCTCCGGCGGAAAACGGGTGACCACTTCGCTCACGCGGCCGCTGGCCACATCCTCGCTAATGATGGCCTGCAGGAAGTTCTTGACCGGGGTGTCTTGCATTGTGTCCTTGGTCTTTTGGGCAAAAAAGGCGCGTATTATAGCCGCTTGCGCGCGGCTCTTTAAGCGAATTGCTACCGACTTGCCCAAGCCCGGCACAAACTGCAGAGGATTCACGTTCCCCGCGGTTTTCCTGCACAGGAAAAGTCCGTATCATTGCCGGCCCGCATGTAAAAACCACAGGGAAGACACCATGGTAATCATTCGCACGACGTTCGGTGAGATCAAGCTGGAACTGGACGCCGAGAACGCGCCGAACACCGTCGCCAACTTTTTGAACTACGCCCGCGAAGGGTATTACGACGGCACGATTTTCCACCGGGTCATAGACAACTTCATGATCCAGGGTGGCGGCTTCGACACGCAGATGAACCAGAAGCCCGCCGGCAAGCCGATCGAGAACGAGGCGGACAACGGCCTGAAGAACGACTACGGCACCATCGCCATGGCCCGCACCATGGACCCGCACTCCGCGACTGCCCAGTTCTTCATCAATGTGAAGGACAACGACTTCCTCAACCACACCGGCAAGACTGCCCAGGGCTGGGGTTACGCGGTATTCGGCAAGGTCGTCGGGGGCGAGGAAGTGCTGGACAAGATCCGCGCCGTGCCCACCACCTCCCGTGGCGGCCACCAGGACGTGCCCAAAGACACCGTCATCATCGAGTCCGTCACCGTCGAAGAGTAGGTGTCCCGCACCCTCTTCATCTCCGACCTTCACCTGGATCCCGCCCGGCCGGCAGTCACCGCCGCCCTGGCGGGATTCCTCAAAGACCACAGCGACTGCGACGCCCTCTACGTCCTCGGCGACCTGTTCGAGGCCTGGATCGGCGACGACGACGATTCGCCGCTGGCCACCGGCATCGCCGCCCTCTTCCACGTCTTCGCCGGCGCCGGCCCCGACCTGTACTTCATGCGCGGCAACCGGGACTTCCTGCTCGGCGACGACTGGTGCCACCGCGCCGGCGGAAAACTCGTATCTGACCCCACTTTAATTGATGCCTATGGCACCCCGGTCCTGCTGATGCACGGCGACAGCCTCTGCACCGGCGACAGCGAGTACATGGCGTTTCGCGCCATGGCCCGGGACCCGGCCTGGCAGGCGGAGCTGCTGGCCAAGCCGCCGGAGGAGCGCCGGGCGCTGGCCGCGCAGTTGCGGCAGATGAGCCGCGAGGCCAATTCGAACAAGGCCGAGGACATCATGGACGTGACGCCCACAGAGGTCGAACGGGTGATGCGCGAGGCCGGTGTAAGCCGGCTTTTACACGGCCACACCCACCGGCCGGGGCGGCATGAGTACGCCTGTGGGGAGCGCTGGGTGCTGGGAGACTGGGCTGGCAGCGGGTGGTACCTCGAAGCCACCTCAAGCAGTTTCGAGCTTATAGAATTCCAGATAAAACAGTAGGTTATAGATAAAACCTCACGCCGTAGGAGCCTGCTACGCAGGCGATCGCGATATATCGCAGCCCACCGCAACCAGATCGCGCCCTGTAGGAGCCTGCTACGCAGGCGATCGCGATGCGCGGGATTCCACCACCGCCAATCGCGCGTGTAACGCGCTCCTACAACGTAGGAGCCTGCTACGCAGGCGATCGCGATATATCGCAGCCCACCGCAACCAGATCGCGCCCTGTAGGAGCCTGCTACGCAGGCGATCGCAATGCGCAGGATTCCACCACCGCCAATCGCGCGTGTAACGCGCTCCTACAGGGCCGCGCTCTCGCCGGCCTCCGCAATCGCCGCCACCGCCTGGTGCTGGGTCAGCCAGACCTGCCCGGTCAGTTGCTGCAGGAAGTGGGTGCGCTTGAGCGCATCCATCACCGGCCCCTTCACCTCCGACAGGTGGAAGCGAATCCCCCGGCTCTCCAGCCGCCGGTTGATACTCTCCAGGGTCTCCAGCGCGCTGAAGTCGATCTCGTTCACCGCGGGACACATCAGGATCACATCGCGCACCGCCGGCCGCCCGGCCAGCAGCTCGTAGAGGTGGTCCTCGATGTAACTGGCGTTGGCGAAGTACAGGCTCTGGTCCACGCGCAGCGAGAGGATGTTCTCGTGGGTGCGCACCTCGCGGCGATTGATATTGCGGAAGTGCTCGGTACCCGGCACCTCCCCCACCTCCGCCATGTGCGGCCGCGAGGTCTTGTACAGGTGCAGGGACAGGGACGCCAGCACGCCGCAGGCGACGCCGGTCTCCACCCCCAGCGCCAGGGTCGCCAGCATGGTGGTGGCCACCGCCGCGAACTCCGACTTGCCGTACTGCCAGGTGCGCCGCAGGATCGACAGGTCGATCAGCGACAGCACCGCCACGATGATGGTCGCGGCCAGCGTCGCCTGGGGCAGGTAGGCGAGGTACGGGGTCAGGAACAGCACGGCCATCGCGACGCCCACCGCGGTGAACATGCCCGCCGCCGGGGTCTGCGCGCCCGCGTCGAAATTCATGATCGAGCGGGCGAAGCCGCCGGTGACCGGGTAGGCGCCGGTGAACGAGGCGGCGATGTTGGCCGCGCCCAGGCCGACCAGTTCCTGGTCCGGGTCAATCTTCTGCCCGCGCCGTGCGGCCAGCGTGTGCCCCATCGCCACCGACTCCACGAAGCCGATCAGCGAGATGAACAGCGCCGATACGGTGAGCTCACGCCACAGGGGCAGCGATAAGGACGGCAGGGTGAGGCCGGGCAGCCCGGCGGGAATGTCCCCCACCAGCGTCACACCGTAGCGCTCCAGCCCCAGCGCCCAGGCCGCGACGCTGGTGGCGATCACCACGAACACCGGGCCGGCCCGCGCGATCAGGGTGGCCGGGAATTCCGCCACCCCGGCGCGCAACAGCAGGGGTTTCAACCCCTGCCGCAGCCAGAACAGGAAAGCTATCACGACGACACCGAGGGCGAGCGTGGGAAGATTGATGGCGCCAAGCCCCCGGGCGAGGCTGGCCAGCAACTGCAGCAGGTTGTCGCCGTGGGCGCTGATACCGAGGATGTGCTTGAGCTGGCTGACCCCGATGATGATCCCCGAGGCGCTGATAAAGCCGACGATCACCGGGTGCGAGAGGAAATTCGCCAGGAAGCCCATGCGCAGGATGCCCATCAGCAACAGGAACAGGCCGGACATCAGCGCCAGCAGCAGGGCCGCCGCGATATAGCCGGCGCTGCCGGCCTGGGCCACCTGCCCCGCCGCCGTCGCGGTCATCAGCGAGACCACCGCCACCGGGCCCACGGCCAGGGTGCGGCTGCTGCCGAAGATGCCGTACACCAGCAGCGGCAGGATGCCCGCGTACAGGCCCATCTGCACCGGCAGGCCGGCGAGCAGCGCATAGGCCAGCGCCTGGGGGATCATCATGATGGTGATGATCACCGCCGCCAGCAGGTCGCTGGCCAGCAGCTGGCGGTTGTACTCGCGCCCCCAGACCAGGATGGGCAGGTAGCGCTGCAGTCCTGTCACTCAGTTCTCCCCGATGACCGGCTGCGCCAGCCACTCGCGGCCGCGCAGCATGCCCTGCCAGTACAGCGGCGGCAGGATTCTCTCCTTCATCAGCCAGGCCAGCCGGGTGGGCTTGGTGCCGTCCAGCAGCCAGCGCGGGAAGCTCGGCAGCAGCTTGCCGCCGTAGCCGAACTCCGCCAGCACGATCTTACCGCGCTCCACGGTCAGCGGGCAGGAGCCGTAGCCGTCGTAGTGCGCGATGCCGCGGGCCAGGCCCATGTCGGCGAGCACGTTGTTGGCCACTACCGGCGCCTGCTTGCGCGCGGCGGCGGCGGTCTTGGCGTTGGGCGCGCTGGCCACGTCGCCCAGCGCCCAGATGTTGTCGAACTGCTTGTGGCGCAGGGTGTTCTGCTCCACGTCCACCCAGCCGGCCTGGTCGGCCAGGGCGCTGGCGCGGATGAAGTCCGGGGCGACCTGCGGCGGCACCACGTGGATCATGTCGAAGCGGCGCTCCTCGGTGCTCACCTCCCCGTCGGGGCCCGTCACCTCGAACCAGGCCCGGTGGCCGGGGCCGTCGATACGGGTCAGGCGGTGGTTGAACTGCAGGGCCACATTGTATTTCTCGACATAACGCATCAGCGCGGGCACGTAGTCCGGCACGCCGAACAACACCCCGCCCGCGTTGTGGAACTCGATCTGGATGTTGTCCAGCCGGCCCACCCGCAGCCAGTGATCCGCCGAGAGGTACATGGCCTTCTGCGGCGCGCCGGCGCACTTGATAGGCATGGGCGGCTGGGTGAACAGCGCTTTGCCGTTCTGCAACTCGGTGACCAGCCTCCAGGTGTAGGGCGCCAGGTCGAACCGGTAGTTCGAGGTCACGCCGTTGTGGCCCAGGGTTTCCGGCAGTCCCTCGATGCCCTCCCAGTTGAGCTTGATGCCCGGCGCCACCACCAGGCGCTGGTAGCCGACCAGGCGGCAGCCTTCCAGCACCACCACGTTGCGCTGCGGATCGAAGGCCGCCACCGCCGCCTTGATCCAGTCGACGTCGCGGGGGATCAGCGAGGCCATGGTGCGCGCCGTTTGCTGCGCCTTGAATACGCCCGCCCCCACCAGGGTCCAGCCCGGCTGGTAGTAGTGCACGTCGGCGGGGTCGACGATGGCGATGGTGATGTCCTTGTTGCGCTTGCGCAGGCTCGCCGCCGTGGCGATGCCTGCGGCGCCGCCGCCGACGATCAGCACGTCGTAGCTCGCCAGGCGTTCGCCGCCGTCCGCCGACTGGCCGCTGATGCGCGCGGCCACGCCGCTCATGTCGTAGCCCGCGCGCTTGGCCGCGCCGGCGATCTCGGTGACCGGCCGGCGGCGGCCTTCGTACAGGGCCCACAAGGTGGTCGAGCGCATGCCGGTGCGACAGAAGGCGTGCACCAGCCCGCCGGCGCTTTCCAGCAACTGGCCGAACTGCTCGGCCTCTTCGTCGAGCACTTTGCCGGAGGTGACCGGCAGGTAGTGGCAGGTCATGCCCAGCGCCTCGGCGGCCTGGGCGACTTCCTGGAAGCCGGGCTGGTCGGAGCCCTCGCCATCGGGGCGGTTGCAGATAAGCGTGCGCACGCCGAGCTGCGCAAGCTGTACGACGTCTTCCGGAGTGATCTGGCCGGAAACCGTCAGGTGGTTATCGAGTCGTTTGACGTCCATGGGATCCTCCTACAGGGCGTTGATGGGCAGTTTCAGGTAGACGGTGCCGTTGTTGTCCGCCTCGGGCAGGTGGCCGGCGCGCATGTTGACCTGCAGCGAGGGCAGGATCAGCCGCGGCATGCCCAGTGTCGCGTCGCGGGCCTCGCGCATGGCGACGAACTCCTTCTCGCTCACCCCGGTGTGCACGTGGATATTGGTGGCCTTCTGCGCTTCCACCGTGGTCTCGTACTCAACCTCGCGGCCATTGGGCATGTAGTCGTGGCACATGAACAGGCGCACCTCCCCGGGCAGCGACAGCAGGCGCTGGATCGACTGGTACAGCACGCCGGCATCGCCGCCGGGAAAGTCGGCGCGGGCGGTGCCGCCGTCTGGCATGAACAGGGTATCGCCGACAAAACAGGCATCGCCCATGACGTGGCTCATGCAGGCGGGCGTATGCCCCGGCGTATACAGCGCGCGGCAGACCAGGCTGCCCACGGTGTAGCATTCGCCGTCCTTGAACAGGTGGTCGAACTGGGAGCCGTCGCGGGCGAACTCCGTGCCCGCGTTGAATATCTTGCCGAAGGTGTCCTGCACCGTGACGATGTGCTCGCCGATGCCGATCTTGCCGCCGAGCTGCTCCTGTAGATAGGGAGCCGCGGACAGGTGGTCGGCGTGCACGTGGGTCTCGATGATCCACTCCAGGCGCAGGTCGTGGCGGCGGATGTAGTCGATGATCTCGTTCGCGCCCTGCAGGCCCAGCCGGCCGGCGGCGTAGTCGATCTCCATCACCGAATCGACCACGGCGCAGGCGTTCGAGCCCGGGTCCTTGACCACATAGGAGAAGGTATTGGTGTCCGCGTCGAAAAACGGCACCACCTCCGGTTGGCTGGACAGGTCAAGGGTAAAGGGGATATCAGCCATCACATGCTCCTCGCAGTTTGCGCCGAATTTATTCATAGGAAAGCTCCGTCGCCTTGCCGTGGAAAATGCGGTAGACGAATACGGTATAGACGATGATTACCGGCAGCGTCAGCACGACGCCCACCAGGGTGAACTCCAGGGACTCCACGGCGGCCGCCGCCTCCCAGATGGTCATGCGGTCGACGATCACGTTGGGGAACAGGCTGTAGCCGAGCCCGATGCTGGCCATCACGCAGATCAGCACCACCGCGCCGTAGAGCCACCAGCTGCGGCTGGTCTCGATCCAGCTCTCCCTGCGCAGCAGCACCAGGATACCGGCGAAGGCCAGCGTGCAGACCAGCGGGATGGGCAGCAGGTAGAGGAAGTTGGGCCAGCTGAACCACTTGTGGGCGATGGACGCGCTGACCAGCGGCGTCGCTATGGACACCAGCAGCAGGCCCAGGCCCATCGGCCACACCGCCAGCCGGGCCCAGCCCAGGGTCTTGCGCTGCAGCGCGCCGTCGGTCTTGATCAGCAGCCAGCCGCAACCCAGCACCAGGTAAAGGGCCGGCAGGGTCAGGGCGATCAGCACCGCGAACAGCAGGCTGGTCGGCGTGGTCTGCAGGCCGGTGACATAGGCGCCCAGCATCCAGCCCTGGGCGGTGGAGGCCACCAGCGAGCCGATTGCGAAGGCGCGGTTCCAGAGATGGCGGTGCTGGTCGCCCGCCTTCACCCGCAGGTCGAAGGCCACCCCGCGCAGGATCAGGCCCATCAGCATGATGGTGACCGGCAGGTAGAGGCTGGTGAGCACGATGCCGTGGGCCAGCGGGAAGGCGATCAGCAGGATGCCGACGCCGAGCACGATCCAGGTCTCGTTGGCGTCCCAGAAGGGTCCGATAGACGCCACCATGATGTCCTTCTCGCCCTCTTCCGCCAGCGGGACCAGCATGCCCACGCCGAGGTCGTAGCCGTCGAGGATCACGTAGATCAACAGGGCCAGGCCCATGGCCGCCATGTAGATGATCGGTAACCAGTATTCCATGTTTCAGGCCTCCGCTTTGGCGTGGCGGCCAGTGGCGAAGGCGACCGGTCCGAGGGCCAGCGATGCCGCCGGCTTGGTTGAGAGGTAGCGCAGCGCGCCGACGTATGAAGCCAGCAGGAACAGGTAGAGCAGCACGTAGCCGAACAGCGTTCCCGCGACGGTGGCGCTGCTGTGGTCGGCGACCACGTCCTGCACCCGCAGCACGCCCTCGACGATCCAGGGCTGGCGGCCGATCTCGGTGACATACCAGCCCGCCAGCACGGCGACCCAGCCGGAGAAGGTCATTGCCGAGAGCGCGCGCAGCAGCCAGCGCCCGGCGGGGCGGTTGCCGCGCATCTCCCAGGCGGCCCACCAGCCGACCAGCAGCATCAGCACGCCCATCGCCAGCATCACCCGGAAGGACCAGAACACCACCGCCACCGGCGGGTGCTCGCCCTCGAATTCATTGAGCCCGCGCACCTCGCCCTGGGCGTGGTGGGTCAGGATCAGGCTGGCGGCGTAGGGAATCTCCACGGCGAAGCGGTTGCTGCGGGTTTTCTCGTCGGGCCAGGCGACGGCGGTGAACGGCGCGCCGGCCTCGGTCTCCCACACCGCCTCCATCGCCGCCACCTTGGCCGGCTGGTGCTCCAGCGTGTTCAGGCCGTGCAGGTCGCCGATGAAGATCTGCAGCGGCGCCATCACCGCCGCCAGCACCACCCCCGTGCGCATCACTTTCCAGGTGGCGGGGCCGTCGACATTCTTCAGCGCACGCCAGGCGCTCACGCCGGCGATCAGGAAGGAACTGGTCAGCAGCGAGGCCGCCAGCATGTGGGCCATGCGGTAGGGAAACGAGGGGTTGAAGATAACCGCCCACCAGTCGTCGACGAAGGCCACCCCGTTCTCGATACGGTAACCCGCCGGGGTCTGCATCCAGGAGTTGAGGCTGAGAATCCAGAACGCCGACAGGGTGGTGCCGAAGGCGACCAGGAAGGTGGCGATCATGTGGGTGCGGTTGGAGACCCGGTCCTTGCCGAACAGCATGATGCCGAGAAAGGAGGCCTCGAGGAAAAACGCGCTGAGCACTTCATAGCCCAGCAGCGGCCCGGCGATATTGCCCACTTTCGCCATGAAGCCGGGCCAGTTTGTGCCGAACTGGAAACTCATGGTGATGCCGGAGACAACCCCCATGGCGAAGGTGAGCGCGAAGATCTTCACCCAGAAGAAATAGGCGTACTCCCAGGCCTTGTCACCGCTGCGGGTGAACCGCCAGCGGAAGTACAACAACAGCCAGGCGAGCCCGATGGAGATGGCCGGGAACAGGATATGGAAACTGATGTTGGCGGCGAACTGTATGCGCGCCAGCACGAACGGGTCTATGGACATGGGTACTCCTGGAACGTGTATGCCGGCGCCACCCTGTCGGCGGACCTGGCACATTCAGGTGTATACATCGCAAAGCCCGTGCCACCTCCAGGCCGATACAGGAAAAGATTTTATCGCATTGATTTATAGGGCTTTATTGCCCACAAAATTAATGTGGAAAAGCGCCGGGGGTTTCACATTCGCCCCGCTCTTGCCATAATTGACATTCTATCTTGTCATTGGTGACAAAGACCATGCCACAATACCTGGACCCGGGCGAACTGGATTTCTCCTCCCTGCTGGAGGGCTTCGAGCACCCCGCCATCCTGGTTTCCACCGACTACGAGGTGCTCGCCAGCAACCGCCGCTACCAGCAGAACTTCGGCGAGATCGCCCCGGGCGAGCGCTGCTACCGCATCTCCCACGGCTACGACCGCCCCTGCGACCAGGCCGGCGAGAGCTGCCCTCTGGCGGCCTGCCGCAGCTCGCTGGAGAAGGAGCGCGTGCTGCACATCCACAACACCCCGCGCGGCCGCGAACACATCGACGTGGAAATGGTGCCGCTGACCGACGCCAGCGGCGAGCCGGCCTACTTCATCGAGGTGCTCAAGCCGGTGAACATCGCCAGCGCGGAAATCCACGGGGAGCGCATGGTCGGCCGCAGCCCGGCCTTCAACCAGCTGGTGGAGATGATCAACCTGGTGGCGCCCCACGACACCTCGGTGCTGCTGCTGGGCGAATCCGGCAGCGGCAAGGAACTGGCCGCCAACGCCATCCACGAGGCCAGCGCCCGGGCGGAACACAACTTCGTCACCGTGGAGTGTGCGGGGCTGACCGAGACCCTGTTCGAGAGCGAGCTGTTCGGCCACGTGAAAGGCGCGTTTACCGGTGCCACGAACACCAAGCCGGGCCTGCTGGAGGAAGCCCACGGCGGCACCCTGTTCCTGGACGAGATCGGCGACGTGCCGCTGGGCATGCAGGTGAAGCTGCTGCGCCTGCTGGAAACCCGTTCCTTCCGCGCCGTGGGCAGCACCCAGCTGAAGCGGGCGGACTTCCGCCTGGTCTGCGCCACCCACAAGGACCTGGCCGCGATGGTCGCCGCCGGGGAATTCCGCGAGGACCTGTACTACCGCATCAACACCTTCCCCATCACCCTGCCCCCCCTGCGCGAGCGGCCGGACGACATCGCGCTGATCGCCCGCTCGCTGCTGGAAAAACTCGCCGGCGAGGGCAAGTACCACCTGACCAGTTCGGCGATCAAGCGCCTGCAGGCGGAGCCCTTCCCGGGCAATTCCCGCGAACTGCGCAACGTGATGGAGCGGGCGATCATCTTCTCGCGCTCCAACGTCATCGACCCGCCGGTGCTGGAACGCTGCCTGGCGCCGCGGGCTGTCGCGGCGGGCGAAGGCGATGCGGATGAAGTGGACTGGGTGGACCTGCGCACGCAGGAGCAGCGCTACCTGCAGCAACTGCTGGCCCACTGCGACGGCGACAAGGAGCGCGCCGCGGCCATCGCCGGCATCAGCCTGCGCTCCCTCTACCGCAAGTTATTGTAGGAGCCTGTTACACAGGCGATCGCCGTTGTTGGAGCCTGCTACACAGGCGATCGTCCGCCGCACCGATCCCTGCAGGAGCGCGCTATGCGTCCAATCGCCGTTGTAGGAGCCTGCTACGCAGGCGATTGCCCTCAGAGCGGGCTCAGCGGGCTCCTACAAGGATCGCAATCGCCTGCGTAGCAGGCTCCTACAGGGCGGGGACGCCGGAGTGGAAGCGGAACCCGGTGTCGGGGGATTCGATCAGCTCGCGCTCGGCCTCAAGGAAAACCGGCAGGCGCGCCGCCACCTCCTCCGGCGAACTCAACGACTCGGCGAGCTTCAGGTAGTCGAGGAAGTGCCGGGATTCGGATTTCAGCAGGGATTCGTAGAACTCCCGCAATTCGTCATCCAGCTCCGGCGCCAGTGCCGCAAAGCGCTCGCAGGAGCGCGCCTCGATGATCGCGCCGACGATCAGCGTGTCTACCAGCCGCCCAGGCTCGCCGTCCCGCGCCCGCTTGCGCAAGCCCGCCGCGTAGCGCGCCGCGGCGATCTGCGGGTAGTCGATGCCGCGCTTTTTCATGATGGCGATGACCTGCTCGAAGTGGCGCAGCTCCTCCCGCGCCAGCCGCGACAGCTTGTGCAGCAGCGCGTGGTGCTCGACGTAGCGGTACATCAGGTTGAGCGCCGTGGACGCCGCCTTTTTCTCGCAGTTGGCGTGGTCGATGAGCAGCAGTTCGGGGTTCTCCAGCGCCCAGTCCACCCAGGCCCGGGGCGTGGCGCAGGGCAGGAATTCGCGGATCGGCGCGAGGTCGACGGCCTTGGTCTTGCTCACGGCGTGTCACTCACCGGTGCCGGCGAACAGGTCCGGCGTGGCGATATAGCGGTCATAGTGGGCCTCGGAGAGCAGGTAGAATTCGGCGTCGATGCGCTCGCGCAGGACCGTCAGCGGGACGTCGCGGAAGTCGATATCCACCTCGAAGCCGAAATCCCGCGGATTGTCGATCTGCCCCGCGCCGGCGCGCAGCAGGCTGAACAGCCAGCAGTACTCGTCGTGGTGGGCCACATGCCGCACGTTCTGCACCTGCAGCTGCCACTTGAGCAGGGCCGGGTCCAGCACCCGCAGCTTGTTGCTGACGCACTGGGACAGGAACCCCGCCAGGCGCGCGTCGACGATGCGCTTCTGCTCCTCCGTATAGCCGTTCCAGTGCACCACCTCGTGGTGAAACCGCTTGCAGCCGCGGCACACGCTGTCGCCGATGCCGGTGGAGCACACGCCGATACAGGGGGTTTTGACGGAATTGTCGGGCATGGGGAAATGGGGCGGACCTCGAGTGCGGCAGTGTAAGGTATCAGTTCCCTGAATGCACGGTATCGCCCTCTCCGGATTCAATTGCAACCCGCGCTGGGCTATAATCGCAACCCGATTTCACCTCCACAGGTTTCCCGCCACGGCGTTCGCCGGGGTATCCGGAATTCGCCCAAGAGTCAGAGTCTCGAATCAAGAGTCAAGCAAAGGAGCTCCGCTGTGCTAGAAGCATATCGTCAACACGTGGCCGAAAGGGCCGCCCAGAACATTCCGCCCAAGCCGCTGACCGCCGAACAGGTCGCCGGGCTGATCGAGCTGCTGAAGGCTCCCCCCGCCGGTGAAGAGGAAGCGCTGCTGGACCTGATCAGCAACCGCGTGCCCCCGGGCGTGGACGAGGCCGCCTACGTCAAGGCCGGCTTCCTCTCCGCCATCGCCAAGGGCGAGGCCGAGTGCCCGCTGATCGACAAGGCCGCGGCGGTGAAACTGCTGGGCAACATGCACGGCGGCTACAACATCGAGACCCTGGTGGGCCTGCTCACCGACGGCGAGCTGGGCGCGCTGGCCGCGGAAGAACTCAAGCACACCCTGCTGATGTTCGACGCCTTCCACGACGTGGACGAGCTGGCCAAGGGCGGCAACCTGAACGCCAAGGCCGTCATGCACTCCTGGGCCGAGGGCGAGTGGTTCACCAGCCGCAGCGACGTGCCCGAATCCATCAAGGTCGCCGTGTTCAAGGTGACCGGCGAGACCAACACCGACGACCTCTCCCCCGCCCCCGACGCCTGGAGCCGCCCGGACATCCCGCTGCACGCCCTGGCCATGTACAAGATGACCCGCGACGGCCTGACCCCGGAAGAGCACGGCGTCACCGGCCCTATGAAGCAGATCGAGGAGATCAAGGCCAAGGGCCTGCCCGTGGCCTTCGTCGGCGACGTGGTCGGCACCGGCTCCTCGCGCAAGTCCGCCACCAACTCGGTGCTGTGGTTCTTCGGCGACGACATGCCCGGCGTACCCAACAAGAAGGCCGGCGGCATCTGCATCGGCGGCAAGGTCGCGCCGATTTTCTACAACACCATGGAGGACGCCGGCGCGCTGGTCTTCGAGGCCCCGGTTGACGACATCAACATGGGCGACGTGATCGAAATCCGTCCCTATGACGGCAAGATCCTCAACGAGGCCGGCGAGACCCTCTCCGAGTTCGAACTGAAGTCCGACGTACTGCTGGACGAGGTGCGCGCCGGCGGCCGTATCAACCTGATCATCGGCCGCGGCCTGACCACTCGCGCCCGCGATGCGCTCGGCCTGCCCGCCTCCGACCTGTTCCGCAAACCCGAACAGCCCGCCGATACCGGCAAGGGTTACACCCTGGCGCAGAAGATGGTCGGCAAGGCCTGCGGCATGGAGGGCGTGCGCCCCGGCACCTACTGCGAGCCGCACATGACTACTGTCGGCTCCCAGGACACCACCGGCCCGATGACCCGCGACGAGCTGAAAGACCTGGCCTGCCTCGGCTTCTCCGCCGACCTGACCATGCAGTCCTTCTGCCACACCGCGGCCTACCCCAAGCCCGTGGACATCGACACCCAGCACACCCTGCCGGACTTCATTATGACCCGCGGCGGCGTCTCCCTGCGCCCGGGCGACGGCATCATCCACAGCTGGCTGAACCGCATGCTGCTGCCCGACACCGTGGGCACCGGCGGCGACTCCCACACCCGCTTCCCGATGGGCATCTCCTTCCCCGCAGGCTCCGGCCTGGTGGCCTTCGCCGCCGCCACCGGCGTGATGCCGCTGGACATGCCGGAATCCGTGCTGGTGCGCTTCAAGGGCGAGATGCAGCCCGGCATCACCCTGCGCGACCTGGTACACGCCATCCCCTACTACGCGATCCAGGAAGGCCTGCTGACCGTCGAGAAGAAGGGCAAGAAGAACATCTTCTCCGGCCGTATCCTCGAGATCGAAGGCCTGGACAAGCTGACCGTCGAGCAGGCTTTCGAGCTGTCCGACGCCTCCGCCGAGCGCTCCGCCGCCGGCTGTACCATCAAGCTGCCGGAAGACGCCATCGCCGAGTACCTGCGCTCCAACATCGTGCTGCTGCGCAGCATGATCGCCGAGGGCTACGGCGACCCGCGCACCCTCGAGCGCCGCGCGCGCAAGATGGAAGAGTGGCTGGCCAACCCGGAGCTGATGGAAGCCGACGCCGACGCGGAATACGCGGCAGTGATCGAGATCGACCTGGCCGAGGTGAACGAGCCCATCGTCTGCTGCCCCAACGACCCGGACGACGCCAAACTGCTGTCCGACGTGGCCGGCGACAAGGTGGACGAGGTGTTCATCGGCTCCTGCATGACCAACATCGGCCACTTCCGCGCCGCGGGCAAGCTGCTGGACCAGCACAAGGGCAGCATCTCCACCCGCATGTGGATCTCCCCGCCGACCCGCATGGACGAGCACCTGCTGATGGAGGAAGGCTACTTCAACATCTTCGGCCGCGCCGGCGCGCGCACCGAGATGCCCGGCTGCTCCCTGTGCATGGGTAACCAGGCACGCGTGGCTGCGAACAGCACCGTGCTGTCCACCTCCACCCGCAACTTCCCCAACCGCCTCGGCGACGGCGCCAACGTCTACCTGACGTCCGCCGAGCTGGCCGCGGTGGGCGCCATCCTCGGCAAGCTCCCGACCCCGGCGGAGTACATGGAATACGCGAAGAACCTCGACGCCATGAGCAGCGAGATCTACCGCTACATGAACTTCGACCAGATCGTGGAGTTCCAGAAGAGCGCCGACGAGGGCAAGCGGATTGCCGCGGTGGAGATCACGGAGTTGAGCGCCTGATCGGCATCAGCTTCGCTCTGACACAAAAAAACCCCGCTTTGCGGGGTTTTTTCTTTGTAGGAGCGCGCTACGCGCGCGATCACCACCCGCCTAGCGCTGGCGGAAGAACCAGCTGCCGACATTGTCGTTGGCATTGGTGTCGCAGAGCGTCGTCTCGACGACATCCTCCCCATAGGGGCCGATAACTCCCTCCGGAGGATCTCCCCAATCAGTCAGACCGACGCAATTCGCAAATCCCACGGGCGCCGGCTCGAGGTCCGCCGTACCAGAATCCGGCAGCTGCGATACGGGATCCGCTGGCGGCTGCGGCAAAAACAGTTCGGCGTCACTGACACGAGCGACCAGGCTGCGCAGTTTATCGCTGGCTTCAGTGGGCCGGAAATCTTCCAGAAACGCCGGAGCCCACTCGCTGAATGTCTCGTAGTACCTGTATGGAGCGGGGCCACTCAGTTGCGCAGTGCCGATGTATTGATTGAAAAGCCCCTGCATCTGCGCGGCGCTGGCCCAAGTCCACCCCTCCATGTCATAGCCATTGAGCACCGCGCCGGGCCCACACACCCCGTCGGGACAGTTGGCCACGATCTGGCTGCGGTCCAGGTGCGTAAACAGCGCCGGTTGCGCCCATTCCACGCCGTCGACCAGTACAGTGTCCGTGACCTCGGACTGCGGTTTGAAGACGGCCTTCACATACACCGCCACGTCCGCAGTCAGGAAATTTTCAAGCATCGGGTGTCCCGCAAGACCTGCGGTGGTTACATTACAGGACGGTGCATTGGGGTCCTGGCACAGGGCTGCGCCTGCGCGATCCCAGTTGGAAAACACCCAACCGGGGTCGGGAACTGCGGTGAAAGTCTCGGAATAATCCGTATCGAGAACGTCGTGGGAACATTCGGCCGGCTCACCCGGCGTGGTAACTGCACAGGTGCCGGACGCCTGCGACTGCACTTCTCCGCCCTCGTCCACAACCATAGTCAGCTTGCAGGCGGACACCGCGAGGACAGCAGCGGCGAGAAATATTCGGGATAACATCGTACCCTCCCTGGCTATTTATCGAGCCCCAGTATAGACACTGTTCAGGGGGAACGGGCTCCAGTGCCAGATTTTCCGTGTCTGGCGCAACAATTCCAGTATGATTGTCCTGCACCGGCCGTACCAGAGCCGGGATCAACCAGCCGCTAACCGAGCGCGCAGGGACTTTCCGGGACGTAGGGGAACACTCAATGCAAAAAGCGAATTCGGCCGTATTTTGCCGGCTTTTTTTGTGCATCCTGCTGGCGATTTTTTCCAGCCAGGCAGCCGCCATGCAGATCTTCGTCAGGACACTGACAGGCAAGACCATCACGCTGGAGGTGGAGCCGAACGACACCATCGACAACGTAAAGCAGAAAATCCAGGACAAGGAGGGCATCCCCCCGGATCAGCAACGCCTGATCTTCGCGGGCAAGCAACTCGAAGAAGGACGAACCCTGCAGGACTACAATGTCCAGAAGGAGTCCACCCTGCACCTGGTGCTGAGCCTTGGCAGGTCACTGGACGCCGCCCTGCCGGGCGGCGGGACGGGAACGATCAGTTTCGACAGCGAAGACCCCGGTTGCAGCCTGTCCACTCCCCCCGTCTTCCTGGTGCCGGACCCGGTCCCGGCGGGCTACTCGTTTCCCCACGGCGTAGCCAGTTTTGCGGTAAGCGGCTGTGCCGACGGCGCGCAAATACAGGTCACCCTGGACTACGGGGTCGCGCTACCGGCCTCTGGCGAAGCCTGGAAGTCAGACCCCTGGCGCAGGATTGATGGTGCGAGCGTCTCCGGCAGCACCATCACCTACAGCGTGACGGACGGCGGCCCCAATGACGCGGACGGCGTGGTCAACGGCACCATCGTCGACCCGGTGGGGGCCGCAGTTCCCACGGGAGGCAGTGCGGCGCAGGCTGCGCCGGTACCCGCCACGCCCCTCTGGGCGCTGGGCTGGCTGGTCGCGATCTCGGCGATCTACGGCGCCACCCGCGCGCGCCGTTAGCGGTCGTCGCTACTAACGGGCGGCCCGGTGGGAAGTGTGGTGGACTTGACCTCGGGTCCCGGCTGATCGTCGCCCGGAGAGATTGAACCCGGATAACCCGGCTGGCTAGTGGCTTCCGCCCACGCCGCCCATGCCTTCCACGCGAGCACGCAGGCGCCTGAAACGGGTTGCGAGGAAGACCAGGAGCGCGCCGAGCAACAGCGCCGCAATACCGATCACCCAGGAGATGATGGCGATCCCGCTACCCGGCCAGAACGCCAGCACCAGGCCGATAACAGCCACGACCAGACCGACCCTGCTGGCACTGCCTTTTTCGGGATCATCGGCGCCCATGCGTCGCGCCGTCAGGAACTGCCCGCACCCGGCCACGAAAACCGCCGCCCCGAGCAAGGTCAGGAGCGTGCGCAGGGTGGCGCCCGGCCACATCACCAGTACGGCACCAATCACCAGCACCAGCACCGCCTGGAACAGGTACTCGCGCAACTGCGAGTCGCGCAGCGCGCCCACCACCCCGACAACACCGTCCGCCAGGCAGTAAATGCCCACCGCCAGCACCAGTACCCGCAAGTTCTGGTCCGGCCAGAACAGCGCAAAAACGCCCAGCAGGATCGCGAAGATGCCGCGCAGCAGGAGAAACCACCAGAAATCACCGAGCTTGCCGGCGAGACCACCCTTGAGGCCCGCAGCGGCTGCGCCCAGTTGACGACGTGCGTTCTCGTTATCCTTATCCATGGCAAGGCCCGCGTAAGTTGTGCAAGACGCAGTAGTTATAGGCCAGTGGAGCCTGGCTGGAAAGCCTGCGGGCTGGGAGGCCGGCCGCTGCAACGCTGATGAGGGTGGCGTCACACCGGCTTTCTCAGTGAAAGCCCTCGACTCGACGAGAACTGGAGATGCCTTATTATGGCTACATATTTCGTAATATATTACGATTTAAAAGGATTTATATGGCCTTAATCGTCATATATAAAGACTTATGTGAATCAGGATCCCACCGGAACGAAGAGATCCGCCGCTCGCACCTGACCCGCCAAACCCCCTATTATCCGAGGTCCCGGCGCGAACCGGGTAGAAACAGGAGATAGGCATTGTCACTGATAGTCATCGGCGCCACCCAGGACATCATCGCCCGGGTAATGGCCGGGGAACCCGGGTAGGTATCCGGACCTTGGATATCCGTGAATACAGCGCCGGCGACAACGGCGAGGTCGTGGCCCTGATGGCCCTGTTGCAGGATTGCGAGGCGCAACTCGATGCGTCCCGCCCACCCGGCGCGGAAATCGCCGGTGCGCACTTCGATTACCTCATCGACTGCTGCCGGCAACAGCAGGGGGCGATCTACGTGGCCGAGCAGGATGGGCGAGTCTGCGGCTTCGTGGTCGTGCTGATCGAGGCCGAAGACGAAGCCGACCGCCACCTGTACGAGCACTACAAGCGCTATGCCGAGGTGACGGACCTCGTGGTCGGCGAAGCCGTTCGCGGCAGCGGCTGCGCGCAGTTGCTGATGCAGGCGGCCGAGCAGCACGCGCTGCGTTGCGGTGTCACCACCGTGCGGGTCAGCGCGGTTGCGGGCAACGAGGCGGCCCGCGCGTTTTACGGAAAATCCGGCTATCGCAGCTTCGCGACCACCTGGATCAAGTCACTCGCCGACACCTAGCCCGGGGCAGTCAGCACCGGTGTAGTAACCGGCCCCGCAACCGACATCAGGGAGGATGTGCCATGACTGCAGGCAAAAGGATTGCACGAGACTGATCACGCGGCATGCGCCGGGCCACCGCCGCCCTGCTCGTGGCGCTGCTCGCACACTCGCGCTAGCTGGGATGGACTTTTGCCGGTAGTGCTAGCCCGACGGCGCCATCAGGCTTGCGGCGGCCATCCTCAGGGCATCGGCGAAGCGGGCCTCCCGCGCCTTGCGGCTGCCACCGCGGTCCTCGCGCTGGTCCATGCTGCGCAGCGTGCACGTGATGATGGTCGCCACCACGTACAGGCGCTCCTCGAATCGGCGGCCCGACAAGTCCGGCAGCAGCGCCTGCATGGCGTCCGTGATCCGGCTGCTGACAGGGTACCTGTCCTTCACCGCGCGACGCATCTCGCCGTGCCCCGAGAGCAGCAGCTCCGAGAGGAATCCGGCATAACTGTGCCTTCCCTGGGCATTGGTCTGCTGGTAGAGCGGCCACCAGAACGCGTGGAGCAGACTCTCCAGGCCCTGGTCGCCCGGCCCCGCCTGTGCGTCGTACAGCGCGGCCCGCTCGACCTCCAGCCAGGTCAGCCGGTACTCGAAGATAGCGTTGATCAGGTCCTCGCGTGTGCCAAAGTGATAGCCGACGATATTGGTGTTCGATGACCCCGCCGCGATGCCGATCTGGCGCAGCGACACGCCGTCTATCCCCTGCTCGGCATACAGGGATTCCGCGCACTCGATGAGTTTCAGCCGGGTGCGCTCTCCGCGCCAGGCTCCCCGGCCACTGCCTTCAGGGCCGGGGTTCGCGCCGCTGTGCTCAAGCGGCGGCATTCACTGCCCCCGCCAGAGCACGGGAAAGTTGCTGTCAGGTCGCTCGAACCAGCCGAGAAATGCCTGCAACCTTTGCGAATCGCCCTCCGCTACCAGCCCCTCCGGCATCTTGCGGGCAAACAGCGCCGACGCGAGCTGCATCTTGGTCAGCCGCACCGCCGCATCGCCGCGCTGGTCCGGTGCCGGATTGTCGATATACGTGAGCACGTCGTGGCGCACTGTCACCAGGTAGCTCTGGTTCGTATCGGTGACATCGAAGCGCAGCGTCGCCGTCTCTCCCCCGGCAGCCGCCGGGTCCAGTTGCACCGCCAGCATCTCGAACAGTGTCGCAGTTGGTATGGCACGCAAGATCCCGGGCGAGCCCAGCGAATGAAGCTGCTTTTGCGGGACGCCGTCGCGCAGCTCCCGGGCGCCGGTAAGGTACATGTTGCGCCACATGCCGTTCTCCTGCCGGTAGCCCATCTTCTCGTAGCACCCGGCGAGCAGTTCGCGTACCTGCGTGTCACCTGCATTGCTCATGACGACATGGTTCAACAACTCCGCCGCCCACTGCAAATCGTCATCGTCCAAGGCCTTGTGCGCCTGGGCAATGACGTTGTCGCGCCCCCCCATCGCCCTGACGTACCGCGCCGAGTCCTCCGCTGGCTCAAACGGTGCGAGGTGCACCGGGTTGCCATCGTACCAGCCAAGGTAGCGCTGGTAGACCGCGCGGCTATTGAAGCTCAGGCTGCCGTAGTATCCGTGGTTGTACCACTGTTTCGCCAGGCTATCTGGCAGGCGCAGCCGGTTGGCGATCTCGGCCGGCAACAGACCGTTATTCATCATCCGCACCGTCTGGTCGTGCAGGTATTTATAGGCATCGCGGTGATTCGAGAGATAGTCCACCACTTCGGGTTGGCCGAAGCGGGGCCAGCCGTGGCTGACGATGACCGCGTCGCTCCTGTCGCCAAAGCGCCGGATCGACTCGCTGAGGTAGTCTGCCCAGCCCTTGGCATCCCGCACCTCCACGCCCCGCGGGGACAACACGTTGTGCATCGTCACGTTGGCGTTTTCCGCCATGTCGAGCACGCGAAACTGCGGCAGGTAGATATTCATTTCCGCCGGCGCCTCGGTCCCCGGCGTCAACTGGAAGACAAGGTCCACGCCATCGACGGTCATCTCCTGGTGGTCGGGCGTTACCGACACCGTCGGCGGAATGAAGCTCGGCATTCCCCTGGCTGCGCCATTGGAGATACCCACCCCGACCGTGCCGAACTGGTTCTGCGGCAGCGGTATGCCGGCGAAGGTCGTGCGGCGGCGCGTGGCATTGCCATTGACCAGGAATTCACGCAGCGTCGCGTCGGTAAAACCCTCGGGCGCGATGACCGACACCGCCCCGTTGGCGACCTGTTCCGGGCTGATCACCCCGGCCGCGCCGCCGAAGTGATCCAGGTGGGAGTGGGTGTAGATGACAGCCTTGATCGGCCGCTCGCCCAGTTGCTGGCTCACCAATTCATAGGCCGCCCTGGCCGTGGCCGGTGCCAGTGCCGGGTCGATCACGATCCAGCCGCTGTCGCCGCGCACGAAGGTGACATTGGTGACATCGAAACCGCGGACCTGGTAGACCCCATCCACCACTTCGAACAGGCCGTTCCGGCGCAACAGTCGCGCCTGGCGTAACAGGCTGGGGTGCACATAGGGAAGGCTCTCCCCGTCCAGGTACGAGGAAGCGCCGAGGTCGAAGGCGACGGATCCATCGGCGTTGCGAATGATCGGGTCTTCACGGGTGGCGATAAAGCCGCGACTGGTGAAGTCCTCGTCCCGCGTGTCCGCCCAGTTCGTAACCGCCGGAGTGAAATCCCCTGGTGGAGGCGGCGGAACATCCCGGCCGTCGGCATGTGCAATGGAACAGCAGACTGCGAACACACCCAGCGCGCGGGAAACCGCTGGAAGGAACATTGGATTTTTCATGGCGGGAATCGCTACCGGTTTGAGTGGTTATTATCCTGATGCAGCAGCAATCTAACGCACTCACATTAATAATGCAAATGCATTAATAAGCCCACACAGCGACGCCCGGACATCGACGTCACAAAAGAGCTGGTATGGAAATCGCGCTGCGGGCGGTCCCGTCGGACCGGGCGGCTATTTTTTGCCGCCGCCCGGGCGAGCGGCATTGCTCGCGCGCTTCTTGTGCGAGGGAGCGCCGCCAGCCTTGCGCTTGCTGCCGGGCTTCTTGCCTGCATGCTTGCCCGCCGGATCAGCCGCCCCATCGAGCCGGCTGATCTGCAAGCGCTGCCCGCTCACCCACACTCCCTTGAGGTGCCGGAACAATTCAGCGGGCATGCCCTCCGGCAGGTCGACCGTGCTGTAATCGTCAAAAATGTCGATATGACCGATGTACTGCGCGTCGATCTCCGCCTCGTTGGCGATCGCGCCGACGATGTTGCCGGGTTTTACCCCGTGGCTGTGGCCGACCTCGATACGGAACCGCTCCATGCCGACATCCGGCGCGCCGCGTTCCGGCCGCGGTTTTTTCTCCCGCGGCGGTTTGTCCGCGCGCTCGCGGTGCGGCGGCCTTTCACGCTCGAACCGGGTATCCGGCTTCGCCTCCGCCCGCTCGCCGGCCTTGCCGCCGGCCTTTCCGGGTGACGCCTGCGCCCCCTGGGCCAACACCCCAAGCGCCGCGGCGATATCCAGCACCGGCACGCCGTGTTCGGACTGGTAGCGCTGGACCAGCTCGCGCATGACCTCCAGGTCGCGGCTTGCCAGGGTCTCGGTGATCCGCAGGCGCAGGCGGTCGGCGCGCTTGTCCGCCACCTGCTCGGCGCTGGGCAGCTCCATTTTCTCGATGGGCTTGCCGGTGGCCTTCTCGATGGCCTTCAGCAAGCGGCGCTCCCGGTTGGCGGCGAACAGGATCGCCTCGCCGGTACGCCCCGCCCGGCCGGTACGGCCGATGCGGTGGACGTAGGCTTCCACGTCGTAGGGAATGTCGTAGTTGATCACGTGGCTGATGCGCTCCACGTCCAGGCCGCGGGCGGCGACATCGGTGGCGACGAGAATATCCAGCTGCCCGTTCTTCAGCTGGTCGACAGTTTTTTCCCGCAGTTTTTGCGGCACATCGCCATTGAGCGCCGCGGCCACGTAGCCACGGGCCGCCAGCTTGTCGGCGAGTTCGGAGGTGGCCAGCCGGGTGCGCACGAAGATGATCACGCCGTCCGTATCCTCGGTCTCCAGGATGCGGGTGAGCGCGTCCAGCTTGTGCACCCCGGCCATCATCCACACACGCTGGCGGATCGACTCGTTGGTCACCGTCTTTGTCTGGATGGTGATCTCTTCCGCATCCTGCAGGTGCTGCCGCGCGATGCGGCGGATGGCGTCGGGCATGGTGGCGGAGAACAGCGCGATCTGGCGCTGCGGCGGCGTCTGGGTGAGTACCCATTCGACGTCGTCGATAAAGCCCATGCGCAGCATTTCGTCGGCCTCGTCCAGTACCAGCAATTGCAGCGTATCGAGTTTCAGCGATCCGCGGCGCATGTGGTCCATCACCCGGCCGGGTGTGCCGACGATGACATGCACGCCGCGCTCCAGCTGGCGCAGCTGGCCGCGGTAATCCGAGCCACCGTACAGCGGCAGGATGCGAAAGCCCGGCAGGTAGTGGGCGTACTTCTGGAACGCTTCCGCCACCTGTATCGCCAGCTCGCGGGTGGGCGCCAGCACCAGCACCTGCGGCACCGCCCGCGACAGGTCGATGCGCGCCAGCGCCGGCAGCGCGAAAGCCGCTGTCTTGCCAGTGCCGGTCTGGGCCTGGCCGACCAGGTCCGCCCCGCTCAGCAGGACCGGGATGGTGCGCGCCTGGATGGCGGACGGAGTCTCGTAGCCCACGTCCCGCAGGCCCTGCTGCAGGGGCTCGGGTAGGGCCAGGTCCGCGAAGCTCGTCGCGGTGGAATCAGTGGACATATAGGAGTGTCTTCAACAGGTGGGGGCCGGATGGCGGGCGGCAAGTATACAGGCGTGGCGCCCGGCTGCAATGAGTATGGCAGAGCCCGTAGGGGGCGCCAGCGCAGTTATCACCGCGGCGCATAGTGCGATATAGCCGCGGGGTATTTGTGACTTTTAAGGCAATCCCGTGGTGAACAGGCGAGGCACTTTGGGGTACTGTCGAGGTTCAGGTGTTCTGTACAAGGGCAAACCTGGCGAAAGCCAGGGACGCAAAGTCGACGGTCTAAGGGGCAAACGCCCTAGGACGGCGGGATTTCCGGAATGACACGTTACACAATATTGGCGCTGTGCCTGGCGCTGCCTTTGATGGCGCCGACGGCCCACGCCGACGGGGAACGGTTTTCGCTATTCAAATGCGGGCTTCGCCTGGGCGGTGATTCCGGTAGCGAGCTCACCTTCACCGGACGCGAGGAGCAGCAGGTTTTTGAAAGCCCCGCAACGCCCGAGCGTTTTGGCCCCAGGCAAACCAGTATGGATGCGCTGGCGCCAAGCCCCGTCCAACCGCGCAAGCGGGAAAGAAAACCGGAGGAGTACACCTTCGCCAAATTCGTATGCTCCTGGTGATTCGGTGCACCCGTGAGCTTGCCCCTAATCACGCGTAGCCGGGGCAAACCAGGAACACCGACCGGGAGTACCACACCATGCGCAACCTGCTGATTGTCGCCATCATCGCCGCAGCCGCCTACTGGTACTGGAGCGGTCCCTACCAGTCGCGGGTCAATCCGAACTACGAGGAGCAGCTGGAGCGCAACGACAAGGCCATGGAGCTATGCATCCATACCGCCAACTACCAGGCCGGTATCGGCAATTTCAACGGCGACCCCGAGTCGCACTGTGCGCAGGAGAACAACGTCTACTTCGAGGACGACCACTGGCACAGTTACGACGGGACCAGGCCCGAATCCTCCCAATAGATCCCGCTACCTGCGCGTTTTCCTGTGTTAAATTATTTTCTTTATAAATCGTTATTTATTGCGATTTATCTATCTAAAATGGCCCATTCCGTCTGTATTTACGAATTAGTTTACTATTCGTAATATATTTTTTATCGTAATATTTGTTGATATATAGTATATATATGGCTTATATCGTAACTATTGACGACCATGAAAATCAACGCTCTCATGACCGACGAGGCCGTTCTGGCCGAGATCGGCAGCCGCTTGGCCGCCCGACGCATCGACATGCAACTCACCCAGGCCGAGGTCGCCGAGCAGGCGGGTATCGCCAAGCGCACGCTGGAACGGATGGAGGCCGGGCACTCCTCCCAGCTCTCCACCCTGGTGCGCGTCCTGCGCGTGCTGGAGGCCACAACCGGCCTGGAAAACCTCATCCCGGAGACTGGCCCGCGCCCGATGGACCTGCTGCAGCGGCGCGGCGGCAAGCAGCGCCAGCGAGCTTCCGGCAAGCGCGCCAGGACACCCTCCGGCACGGCCTGGACCTGGGATGACGAGGCATGACCAGCATCGCCGAGGTCAAGCTCTGGGGGCGTACGATCGGCGCGGTCTCGCTGGCCGATGGCGAGGACGTCGCCTCCTTCGAGTACGCCGGTGACTTCGCCGGCAGCGGCATCCAGGTATCGCCGGTGACGATGCCACTGTCCCGGCGCATCTACCGTTTCCCCGAGCTGCCGCGCCAGACTTTTCTCGGCCTTCCAGGCCTGCTGGCGGATTCCCTGCCGGACAAGTTCGGCAACGCGCTGATCAACGCCTGGCTGGCTGCCCAGGGCCGCCGCCCGGACTCCTTCAACGCCGTTGAGCGCCTGTGCTACACAGGGGCGCGCGGCATGGGCGCCCTGGAATTCGCCCCGGCGACAGGCCCGCTGCCGCGGCAGTCGACCCACCTCGAGGTGGACCGCCTGGTGGAACTGGCATCCCAGGTACTGAGCCACCGCGACAGCCTGCACGCCTCCTTCGCCGACGAGGAGAAGGCCCAGGCCCTGAGGGATATCCTGCGCGTTGGCACCTCCGCCGGCGGCGCACGCGCCAAGGCGGTCATCGCCTGGAACCCGGCCACCAACGAAGTGCGCTCCGGCCAGGTCGAGGCCGGCGACGGTTTCGAGTACTGGCTGCTGAAGTTCGACGGTGTCAGCGGCAACCGCGACAAGGAACTGGAGGATCCGCAGGGCTACGGGCTGATCGAGTACGCCTATTACCTGATGGCGCGCGAGGCGGGTATCGAAATCAGCGAGTGCCGCCTGTTCGAGGAAAACGGGCGGCAGCACTTCATGACCCGCCGCTTCGACCGGCTGCCCGGTGGCGGCAAGTTGCACATGCAGTCGCTGTGCGCCATGGCCCACTACGACTTCAACCTTGCCGGCGCTTACAGCTACGAACAGGCGCTGCTGGTGATGCGCCAGCTCGGCCTGCCCATGCAGGCGATCGAAGAACAGTACCGGCGCATGGCATTCAATATCGTCGGCCGCAACCAGGACGACCACGTCAAGAACATCGCCTTCCTGATGGACAAGTCCGGGCAGTGGGCGCTCTCCCCCGCCTTCGACATGACCTACAGCTACAACCCCGACGGCATGTGGACGGGAACACACCAGATGTCGATGAACGGCAAGCGCGACGACTTCAGCGTCGAGGACTTCCGCGCCTGCGCCAGGGCCGCCTCGATGAAACGCGGCCGCGCAGAGGCCATTCTCGGGCAGGTGCAGGACGCGGTCGCGCGCTGGCCCGAGTTCGCCGCCGCCGCCGGCGTCGCCGCCGCGACCAGCGAGCGCATCGCCGGCACACTGCGCACGGGGATACTCGGGCCCCGGCCAGGCCGGGCGGCCAAGGCCGGTAGCGACGGTCAGTTCGAGTTGCCGTTCTAGCGGCGAAACAGCTGCGTATTCCAGGCGCATTTCACCGCAGAATTTGTATACCCTATACTCGCGACGCGCCCCCGCGTGTGGTCGTGCCGGTTCAATAACAAATAACAGCGGAGCCCTTTTATGGATGTAGTTGACGCCCAGGTACACGTCGGCCGCGGCAAGATCGAATCGACCCTGGCGAGCATGGATGCACTTGGCATCCAGTCCGTGGTGATCGATGAATTCTGGGGCACCATGAACACCAGCCACCCGACACACATCGACCCGGGATACCCGCTGGAAAACGGCGCCTGGCGGGCCGCCTGGCCCACCGCCGAGGAGGCCGGCATTCGCTACCCCGAGCGCTTCGCCTACCTGGTGCGCGTCGATCGCCGGGACCCGGAACTGGAAAGCGTGATGCGCACGGTGGGCTCATCCCCCCACGCGGTAGCCTTCCGCCTGCAGCCGGTCTGGACGCTGGACGAGGTGCGGGTGTTCGCCGACGGCGGTTACGACCACCTGCTCGGCATCGCCAGCGACATCGGCCTGCCCCTGTGCTGCTTCATCCCGGGATATGCCGAGCTGCTGGCGCCCTACCTGCAGCGCTACCCGGGACTGCAGTTCGTGGTGGACCACGGCGGGATGGGCTTTCCCGGCATACCCGCCGGCCGCCCCGGGGCCGAGGCGGCGGCAGCGACCAGCCCCGGCTATTTCGACGAGGTTCTACGGCTTGCGGAGTTTCCCAATGTCGCTCTCAAGCTCAGCCATATCCACAACGCCTTCGGTGCAAACCAGTACCCCTATGAGCCACTGCGACCGGTACTGCGGCGCGCCATCGAACGCTTCGGTGCGCAGCGGCTGATCTGGGCCAGTGACAACACGGTCATTGCCAACCACAGCTGGTCGGACCTGTTGCACTACCTGCGCGACAACCCCGAGCTGTCGGCGGAGGAAAAGTCCTGGATACTCGGCGGCAGCGCCCGCGCGATCTTCCGCTGGCCGGCCGCGAAGGCAAACGCAATCACGCATCTATGAGGCCGGATATGAGTGACAAGACCTACAAGATCCTGCTGTTCATGAAGCGCCGCGGCGACCTCTCGGTCGAGGCGTTTCGCGACTACTACGAAAATCACCACGCGCCCCTGTGCGCGAAGTACTCCCAGGGCATGCAGCGCTACATCCGGCGCTACATCGAGCCCCAGCCCCACCCGGAGACCGGCCCTGGCGGCGACCTTCCCTTCGACGTGATAACCGAGCTGTGGTTTGACGACGAAGCGGTGTTCAGGGGCACGGTGGCCTATCTCTCCAGCACCATCATGCCCGATGAGATCATCGCCGATGAGCAAAACCTCTTCGACCGCAGCTCCTTCCGGATCGCCACGGTCGTGGAGTGCGAATAGCACAAGGCGGCTAACCGGCGTCGCCCCGAGCTATAATCCAGCGATCCCATCAGCGGAGCCTTGAGCGATGCCAACAGATGCTGTCGTCCTGATCCCGGCCCACTGCAACGGCCCGCCCACCTCGGGCAACGGGGGCTACAGTTGCGGCCTGCTGGCCGCCCATATCGAGGGCGCGAGTCGCGTACGCCTGCAGGTTCCGCCGCCGCTGGAAACACCGCTGAACGTTAAACGCGAGGCGGAAGGGCTCGCGCTCTATGACGGCGACACCCTTGTGGCGCGAGCGTGGCCCACGCAGCTCGACACCGACATCCCCGATGCACCGACGCTGGAGGCGGCCGGAAAAGCAGCCAGCGGCTACCCCGGCCATCGCCAGCACATGTACCCCGGCTGCTATGTCTGCGGCCCCGAGCGCACCGGGGACGGCCTGTGCATATTCCCCGGCCCGCTGCCCGATTCCAGCCTGCTGGCCTGCGCCTGGACGCCGCGCGGGGAGATGCTCGATACACAGGGGCGGGTGCGCCCGGAGATCGTCTGGGCGGCGCTGGACTGTCCCGGATACTTCGCGGTACTGGGCGAGGTGGGCACCCCCGCGCTGCTGGGCGAGTTGTCGGTGGAGCTGCTGGCCAGCGTACCCGGCGACGAGTCGCTGGTGGTGTATTGCTGGTCGCTGGGCGTGGAGGGCCGCAAGGCCAGCGCGGGGTCGGCGATCGCCGACGCCAGCGGCCGCGTGCTGGCGCATGCGCGCTCCCTGTGGATTACGCTGCAGGAGCCCTGACCAGACCGGTCCCGCCCCGGCAACGAGAACCGCGAAGGCCGGAAGCGCAAAGGCAAGAACCGCAAAGGCCAGGACCGCAAAGGCCAGGACCGCAAAGGCCAGAACCGCAAAGGCCAGAACCGCAAAGGCCAGAACCGCAAAGGCCAGAACCGCAAAGGAGAGCACCATGAACTGGGAAGCGATCAACGCCAGCGCCGAAATGGTCGGTGCAATCGCGGTTTTCATCTCGCTGGTTTACCTGGCCGTGCAGGTCCGGCAAAGCACCGGCATGATCTCCAGCAATCTCGAACTCTCCCGCCTGGCCGCATTCGAGCAGAATGTGCAGGCCGGCAATGCCGCCCGGGACGCCTTTATCCTCAACCCCGAAGTCGCCGGACTGTTCCTCACCGGTTGCCGGGGACTGGAGCAACTGACCGAAGTGCAGCGTTTTCGCTTCCTCATGCTGTTGCGCAACCTGTTCTCATCGATGCAGGGCGCCTACGTACGCCAGTTGACCCTCACCCACGATCCCGACGAGTTCAGTGGCACGGCCAGCGTGATCGACGAGTTGCTCGCCAACCCGGGAATCCGGCAGTTCGTGCGCGGCCAGTCGCACGACTGGCGCCCCGAGTTTCGCGAACTGGTCGAACAGCGACTGGCCCGCTTCGCGGACTGATCCGACAGGCGGTGCGGGCGCCAAAAGCTGCTAACCTTGCTGCGAACTTTTCCGGGGGACATCGAATGGACACCAAGGCCCTGCTCTCGCAGTGCGACAATCCGCTGGGCGGTCACGAGCAGCCCCGGCCCATCCGCGAGCGGCTTGTCGCCATCGCGGACCAGCTGTGCGACGGTGATTTCCCCGACATGTACGGCGAGGGGAGTTACCTGCAGGGCTTCGAGGCCGAGGTGGCGGCCATGTTCGGCAAACAGGCCGCGGTGTTCATGCCCTCAGGCACCATGGCCCAGCAGATCGCCCTGCGCATCTGGTGCGATCGCAGCGGCAACCCGACGCTGGCGATGCACCCCACTGCCCACCTCGAGACCGCCGAACACCTGGGTTACCAGCACCTGCTCGGCCTGCGGCGCCTGCAATTCGGCGCGTCTGAAACCAACCGCGAGCGCCTGCTCGAAATCGCCGATTTCGAGAAGCTGGCGATACTGCCCGGCGCGGCGCTGATCGAAGTGCCGTGCCGCCCCCTGGGCGGCCAGTTGCACGCATGGGACGAGCTCTGCGCCATCAGCGAATGGCTGCGCTCACGGGAAATACCCTGCCACCTCGACGGCGCGCGCATCTGGCAGTGCGCGGCCGCCTACCGGAAACCCCTGGACGAGATCGCCGGGCTGTTCGACAGCCTGTACGTGTCGTTCTACAAGGATATCGGCGCGCTGTGCGGCTGCATGCTGCTGGGGGACAGCGACTTCATCGCCGAGGCGCGGGTGTGGCAGCGGCGCTACGGCGGCAACCTGTTCGACCAGTCGCCCTTTTACACCTCCGCGCGGCAGCGCATGCACGCGGTACTGCCGCAGTTGCCTGGCTGGGTGGCGCGAGCGCAGGAGATTGCGCAGGTATTCGACAGTTTCGACCGGGCCCGGGTGAGCCCCGCCCCGCCGCAGGTGAATTTTTTCCGCCTGTACCTCGAAGGAGACGCCGACGCGCTGCTGCAAAAGCACCACGCGCTGGCGGCGGAAACCGGGACCTTCCTGTTTGCCCGGCTGGCCCCGGCGGCAATTCCCGGATTCGCGTGGACCGAGGTACACGTGTGGGAAAACGCCATGCGCTTCGACCTCGACCGCCTGGCGCCCTTCCTCGAGCAGTTGCTCGCCTGACCGCGGCCGGGCGCAGGCCGCGGGACCTCAGCCCGCGGCGCGCCTGGGCTCCGGCGTATCGCCGGCCAGCAGCGACACCGCCGCCGTGGGATAGCGGCTTCCCACCACTTCGATACCGGCGAGTACCTCGTCCAGCCGCGCCAGTTCGCCCGCGCTCAGCGCCACGTCGACTGCGCCGGCATTTTCCGCCAGGCGCCTGATACTGCGCGTGCCGGGAATCGCCACCACCCGCTCGCTCTGCGCCAGCAGCCAGGCCAGCGCGAGCTGCGCGGTAGTGCAGCCTTTTTCCGCCGCCAGTTGCTCCACCGCCGCCACCAGCTTCAGGTTGACGTGGAAGTTTTCCTCGGAAAAACGCGGGTTGTTCAGGCGCCAGTCATCGGCCTCGAGGTCTTCACGACTGCGGATGGCACCGGTGAGGAAGCCGCGGCCCAGCGGGCTGTAGGCGACGAAGCCGATCCCCAGCTCCCAGCAGGTGGGCAGGATCTCCGCCTCGACCTCCCGCGACCACAGCGAATATTCGCTCTGCAGCGCGGTAATCGGGTGCACCGCATGCGCCCGCCGGATGGTCCTCGCACTCGCCTCGGAGAGCCCCAGGTAGCGCACCTTGCCCGCCTGCACCAGCTCCGCCATGGCGCCGACGGTCTCCTCGATGGGCACCTCGGGGTCCACCCGGTGCTGGTAGTAGAGGTCGATGCACTCCACCCCCAGCCGCTGCAGGCTGGCATCGCAGGCGGATTTCACGTACTCCGGCCTGCCGTTGACGCCGAGAAAATCCCCCTTCTCGTTGCGCACATTGGCGAACTTGGTCGCCAGCTGCACGCGCTCGCGGCCGCCGGGGTGCTCGCGGAAGAAGCGCCCCAGCAGTTTTTCGTTGGTGAACGGCCCGTACATGTCGGCCGTATCCCAGAAGGTGACGCCCTGCTCCAGCGCGCTGGCCAGCACGGACAGGTTGGCCGCCTCGTCGCTGCTGCCGTAGAAGTCGGACATTCCCATACAGCCCAGCCCGATGGCTGAAACACTGAGTCCCTGACTGCCGAGTTTGCGGGTTTGCATGTGTCGATACTCCGTTGTTGGTCCAGTGGACGATCGCTCCAGTGGACAGTAGATCCAGTGGAAAGTTGATCCCGTGAACACAGTATGGGGGCCGGCCGGTGTGCGCGCTGACCGGATCATCCGGGGGATTTGCCTATTCCTCCAGCATTGCCCGCGCGGGACTTCACATGCACCGCGCAATGCCTACACTGTGACGATACCCACCAGGAACCCCCGCGATGTTCAACCGACACTGCGTAGACACCATGCTGGCGATGCTGCCGGAGCCGGCGCTGGACACATCCATCTACCCGGGACTCACGCTGATCCGCGCGGACAGCCCGACCAGCTGCAACGCCATCATCTACCAGCCGGTGTTCTACATCGTCATCCAGGGGCAGAAGCAGAGCTTCCTCGGCGGCGAATCCTACGTCTACGACCCGGGCCGCTTCCTGGCGCTCACCGTGCCGCTGCCGATGGAGGCGATGGTCACCCGGGCCAGCCCGCAGGAGCCTTACCTGGCGCTGAAGATCGACGTGGACAGCCGGGTGATCATGGAACTGCTGCAGGAGCTGCCGGAACTGGAGCCCGAGTTCACGCCCAGCCGCGGCGTCTGTACCTGCCCGGTCTCCCCGGCATTGGTGGAAACCGTGCAGCGGCTGGTGAGCAGTCTGGCCGACCCGCAGAAACGCCGGGTGCTCACGCCCATGCTGATTCGCGAACTGCTGTTCTACGGCCTGCTCAGCCCCCAGGGTGCGCAGCTCGCGGCCTTCGTCACCCGCGACCGCCACCACCAGCGCATCGCCCGGGTGATCCGCCACATCCAGCAGCACTTCGACCAGCCGCTGGAGGTCACCACCCTGGCGGACATCGCCAGCATGAGCCAGAGCGCCCTGCACCAGCACTTCAAGGCCGTCACCAACGCCTCGCCGCTGCAGTACATCAAGGCCATCCGCCTGCACCGGGCGCACCAGCTGGTGGCCTCGGACCACAAGACCGTCAGCGAGGCGGCCTGGCAGGTCGGCTACCAGAGCGTTTCCCAATTCAGCCGCGAGTACAAGCGCCTGTTCGGCCAGCCGCCCAGCCGAGCGCAGGCCTACCCGGAATAATCCCGCCGCCGCCACGGCGCGGTGCCTGAAGCCGCCGCGGTTTCAGGCATAATGCACGGCATGTCCGCCGATACGTCCCTCTCCGCCTGCGCCGACCGCGCCCTCGATGCCTTTCGCACCCTGTGCGGCGCGCAGGTATTGCCGGGCATGTCCGGCGCCGACCTGCTCGCCGAGCGCGCCGCGCTGGACGCGACGGGCGCGGACAGCTGCCGTCTGCTACCCAGCGCCGACGGCGTGGTCGGGCTCAACCTGCCGCGGCAGGAGGACTGGGAACTCGTCCCGGCGTGGTTGCAGCTGGCGGGCCCGGAGGTTCTTGAGAACGGCGACTGGGACAGCCTGCGCGGGTTGCTCGCGCGGTTGCCGACCGCCACCCTGGTCGAGCGCGGGCGCCTGCTCGGCCTTGCCGTCGTCGATGCCACGCGCCTGCCCGGCGAACCCTGCGACTGGCTGCAGGTGGCGCACCGCGGGCCTGCGGCGCCGCCGAACCGCGCGCCGCGCGTGGTAGACCTCTCCTCCCTGTGGGCGGGACCGCTGTGCAGCCGGCTGTGGCTCGCCGCAGGCGCCGAGGTCATCAAGGTGGAGAGCACGCGCCGCCCGGATGGCGCACGCAACGGATCTGCGGAATTCTTCCGGCGCCTGAACCAGGGAAAACAGGAAGCCAGCCTGGAACTGCACACGAAAGCCGGGCGCGAGCAGTTGCGCGAACTGATCCGCGGCGCGGATATCGTGCTGGAAGCCTCGCGGCCCCGCGCCCTGCGCCAGATGGGCATCATCGCCGAAGACATGATCGACGCGCAGCCGGGGCTCACCTGGCTGGGCATCAGCGGTTACGGCCGCGCCGAGCCTGAAGCCAACTGGATCGCCTACGGCGACGACGCCGCGATTGCCGCGGGCCTGTCGGCGGCGCACCACGCGCGCACCGGCCGCTGGGAGATCGTCGGCGACGCCATCGCCGACCCGCTCACCGGGCTGCACGCGGCCCTCGCCGGCTGGCGCGCCTGGCGCGACGGCGGTGGCCAGTTGCTGGACATCGCGCTGGAGCGCACCGTGCGCCACTGCCTGGCCGGGAGCGCATCGTGACCACCCTGCTGCGCAACGTACAACTGCTCGGGCGCGAAACCCCAACAGACCTGCGCATCGCGCAATCCCGCATCGACGCGATCGGCGACGCCCTGCCCACGGGCGATGCGGACAACGTGATCGATGGCGCTGGCGGCCTGCTGCTGCCGGGACTGCACGACCACCACATCCACCTCGTCTCGCTGGCAGCCTCGCTGGAGTCCCTGCGCTGCGGGCCGCCCGAGGTCGCCACGGAAGCGGCGCTGGCCGCGTCACTGCGCGCGCGCAACACCGAAACCGGCGAATGGCTGCGCGGCATCGGCTACCACGCCTCGGTGGCAGGCGATATCGACCGCGACTGGCTGGACCGGCACATTCCCGACCGCCCGGCCCGCATCCAGCACCGCGGCGGGCGGCTGTGGGTACTCAACAGCCGCGCGCTGGCGACGCTGGCGATTCCGCTGGACGAAGCGCCACCGGGGCTGGAACTGGTGCGCGGCAGGTATACCGGCCGGCTCTACGAATCCGACCGCTGGCTGCGCGGACAACTGCAGGGGCAGTTTCCCGATCTCGGTGCGGCCAGCGCGGTACTGGCAAGCCACGGCGTGACCGGCATTACCGATACCACGCCGCACAACGGCGCCGGCGAGTGGGCGTACTTTCGCGCAGCGCAGGCACAGGGAAAGCTGCTCCAGCGTGTGCGCATGATGGGCTCCGAGGAGATTGCGGATTGCCAGCCGGACGCACTGCTGTCGCGCGGCGAGTTCAAGGTACACCTGCTGGAATCACAGCTGCCGGACCTCGGCCGGCTCAGCGCCGATATCGCAGCGGCGCACGCTGCCGGGCGCAGCGTGGCGGTGCACTGTGTCACCCTCACCGAACTGGTATTCGCACTCGGCGCCATCGAGGCCGCTGGCGTCCGGCCGGGGGACCGCATCGAGCACGCCTCGGTCGCCCCGCCGGACATGCTGCAGCAGATTCGCGCGGCGGGACTGCGGGTCGTCACCCAGCCTCACTTTATCGCCGAGCGTGGCGACCAGTACCGGGCGGAGGTGGACAGCGTGGACCAGCTCTGGCTGTATCGCTGCGCCGGTTTCCTGCGGGCTGGCGTGCCGCTGGCCGCCGGCTCCGACGCGCCCTTCGGCGGCGCCGACCCCTGGGCGGGGATGCGCGCCGCGGTCAGTCGCCGCACCCGTTCGGGTGTGGTGATGGGCGAGGATGAATTACTCACGCCGGAGCAGGCGCTGGCTCTCTACCTGTCGCCGGCTGATGCGCCGGGGGTCGGCCTGGGGGAAATGAAACCGGGCGCGCCCGCGGACCTGTGCCTGCTCAGGCTGCCCTGGGAGCAGGTGCGCGAGCGGCTGGATGCCGCCGACGTGCGCATGACCTGGCGCGACGGCCAGCTGATTTACGCCGCAGGCTGAATCGGAAACCGTTTCAACGCATTCGCCACCCGCGTCGGCTATCTCGACTATTGTGTCGATTTATCCGGCGTTCGCATCGGCTGTTTCAGCGATCGCATCGACCAGTCCCCACTCCAGCGCCCTCGTGGCATTGACCTTGCGGCCGGAGAGCACCATCCACGCGGTGCGCTGGCGGCCGATTCGCCGGCTGATACTGACGCAGCCGCCGGCCCCGGGAATCAGCCCCAGCTCCAGTTCCGGCAGCTGGAAAAAGCTTTTCGGATGGGCGGTGACGCGGCCGGCAAAGGCGGGAAACTCCGCGCCGGAGCCGAGGCAGGCGCTGTGCACGAAGCAGTGCACCCGGTCCGCGCAGCGGGCCAGCAACCGGCCCGGCAGGCAGAGACTGCGGATGCGGTGGGCTTCCCCGGTATCCGTGGCGAGGCCGAATTCCCGCAGTTCACCGCCGACGCTGAAGCAGGCGCCCGCCCCGGAGAGTTCCACCCGCGCGATGCTCTCGTCGATTAATACGAGTTCGAACAACTCGACCAGCGCATCGCGCATCTCCACGGTCATGGAGTTGCGCTCCCGCGGCCGGTTGAGCAGCGCGTAAACCACATCGCCCTCGCGCCGCAGCAGCACCGCGTCGCCCTCACCCCCGGTTATCGCCATCGGCGCGTGCTCGCGCGCCTGCAACCAGGCGCGATGCCCTGCGCCTCCCTGCAGGGTGGCGTAGGCGAGGGATTCCACGTTCAGGGCAAGTTCCAGCGGCAGCAGTTCCACCGCCCGCAGTACCTGCACAAGCGCCAGCGCGGCGGCCGCCTGCTGCTCGATGCGCAGGGCGAGCGTCTCCGCTTCGGCCTCCGAGGCCACGACGACATCGGCGTTCGCAGTGGCGCCCTCGCCCACCGCGATCACCGGCATCGGCTGCTGCGGCAGCCAGCCGGCGGCATCGGGTAACCGCTCGAGGGGGAGAATCAGGCTGCTGGCGTCGGGCATGCTTGGCGTTTCGGCGAAAACCGATGAGTGTAACGGCGCGCCCTGAAAGTGCAATGCGCGCCACCGGGCGCAAACCGGTATCGAAATACAGCCATGCCTGCGCGGACGGGACGGCGCAGATTGACAGCCCCGCGGCGCGCTCGCACCATAGGCGGCTGACCCGCCACTCGATAACAAAAGGACCGCACCACCATGACCGAATCAAAACGTCCGCGCCTGCTCGTCACCGGTGCCACCGGCGGCATGGGCAAGGCCACCGCACTCGCGGCCATCGGCCAGGGCTGGGACCTCCTGCTGGCTGACCTCGACGCCGACAAGCTGGCGGCACTGGCCGCGGAATGCGCTGCGGCGGGAGCGAAGGCGGATGTCTGCGTACTGGACGTTACCAATGCCGACACCGTGACCGCACTGGCCAGCGCTGCGGCAGCTGGCGGTATCGGCGGCATCGTCCACACCGTCGGGCTGTCGCCGACCATGTGTGCGGGCCCGCGCATCCTCGAGGTCGACCTGGTCGGCTTTCTCAACACACTGGAAGCCCTGCGCCCGGCGCTGCAGAGCGGCGGCTGTGCCGTGTGCATCGCTTCCATGAGCGCCTACATGGTGCCGCCCAATGGCGAGATCGAAAGCCTGCTGCAGGACTGGCAGGCGCCCGACCTGCTGCAGCGCGCAGCAGAACTGCCCGGCGACCCACTGGCCGACGCGGCGGCGGCCTATCCCTACGCCAAGAAAGCGCTGATTCGCTACGTGGAGGCCAACGCCATCACCTGGGGCAAGGAAGGCAAGCGCCTGGCCAGCATATCCCCCGGCCTGATCGATACTGCCATGGGCAAGCAGGAGGAAACTTCCAACAAGGAGGGCTTCGCCTGGATGGAAACCCTGATCGCCCAGCAGCGCCACGGCGAACCGGAGGAGATCGCCGGTGCCGCGCTGTTCCTGGTGTCGCCCCAGGCCTCCTACGTCTCCGGCACCGACCTGCTGGTGGACGGCGGTTTCGTCGGTAGCTTCCGCGAATCTCAGCGTAATCCGGCGGCCTGACCTCCGGCGGTTGGCGCGGGGCCTCCCCCAGGTGGGCATCAAACCGTTCGAACTGCTGGCCTGCCCGCTGGACGCCTCTGCGCTGACCCGCCACGGCGGGTCGTGGGTCTGCGAGCAAGGCCACAATTTCGATATCGCCAGCAAAGGCTACACCCACCTCCTCCCCGTCCAGCACAAGCGAACCCGGGACCCCGGGGACAGCAAGCCCATGGTGGCGGCGCGCCAGCGCTTTCTCGCCGCCGGCTTTTACCAGCCCATTGCGGATGCCGTGGCCCGGGCACTGCTGCCTGCTGGCAGCGGTGAATCGACATTCAACTGCCTGGACGCCGGCTGCGGCGAGGGCTATTACCTGCGCGCACTGGCCGCCGCGCGGGCGCGGCAATCCTTCGCCCTGCTCGGCGTCGATATTTCCAAGTGGGCCGTGCAGGCCGCCGCCAGGCAGGACTCACGCTGCAACTGGATAGTCGGCACCAACGCCCACCTGCCGGTGCAGGACGCGACGCTGGACGGCCTGATGTGCCTGTTCGGATTCCCGGTCTACGCCGAGTTCGCCCGGGTGTTGAAGCCGGGCGGAATGCTGCTGCAAGTGGATGCCGGTCGCGAACACCTGCAGGAACTTCGCCAGTTGATCTACCCACGCGAGAAAGCCGCGCGAGAAGCCGAAACCAGAACTCCGCCAGGATTTTCGCTGCTCAGTGTGGAGCGGGTGACTTACCCGTTGAGCCTGCACGGGGCCGACACTATCGAAGACCTGCTGGCGATGACACCGCACTTCTACCGCGCCAGTGCCGAGGGCCGCGCCAGGCTGGCGGCGCTGGATACCCTGCGCGTAACTGTCGATGTGCGGGTCGCCAGCTACACCCGCGACAGCTGAACGCCTGCACGCCGAACGCGTAATGCAGGAGCCTGCTACGCAGGCGATCGCCTGCGTAGCAGGCTCCTACATCGAATTGCGCAAGCAAACGTACCAAACCCCTGTCAAATTTTTCCTCCGGAACTGTGAACCAGGCCCACTGTGAGCCAGCTCCCAGATTTGAGCATTGCGGTTGTGAAGCCGAAAAAGCAGGTCGATAGTGACACTCGGGCGCAGGGAACTGCACCCGGCCACTAACCCAGGTAGATACGCAAGAAGACAGGGGGTCCTATGAAAACAAGTGCATCTGTCTTGGCGGTACTGACATTGACAGGTCAACTGGCGCTGGCGCAAACGCCGGCGGATAACGATATAAAGGCTGAGCAACACACGGTCCCGGCAAGCGAGCAGGCCACCCAGGCTGAAACGCGTGTTGCCACTGACCGGGAGGTCAAATCACTGGAGCGCGACCTCAGGCCGAGTTTGCAAAACAAGCTGGACGCGATCATGGATTTTGAAATGGCGTCCCGCGGGGAGCCCCTCAGGGCTGTCGCCAGCGTGGACTGAACCGGCGCACCCGGGCCCTCCCCGCAAGGAGGGCTCAGGTGTCCCAGGTCAGCCACAGGTTGCGAATCGACAACAGCCCCGGGTAGACGGTGCTGTCCGTGCCCGGCTTGATGCGGAACTCCGGTATCCGCTTGAACCACTCGTCCAGCACGATACGCAGCTCCCGGCGCGCCAGCGGTGCCCCCAGGCACAGGTGGACCCCGAGTACGAAGGTCGCGTGACGGTTGGGCTCGCGCAGCGGGTCGAAGGTACGCGGGTCGGCGAAGCGGGTGGGGTCGAAGTTGCCTGAGGTGTTGATGCACTGCACGACATCGCCCGCCTTTATCGTGCAGCCGTGCCACTCGAAATCCTGCTTCGCCTTGCGCGAGGAGCACAGGATGGGCTGGGTGCGCAGGAACTCCTCCACCGCCGTATCAATGATTCCCGGATTCTCCCGCAGGCGCTGCTGGATCTCCGGTTGCAGGGCCATGCGCCGGAACATCTGGCTGATGGTCGCAGCGACGGTATCGAGGCCGCCCAGCCACAGGAACCAGACCATGCCGATCTTTTCGTCGTCGGTCAGGGCCTCGCCCTCGATTTTCCCGTGTACGATCTTCGAGACCAGGCCGTCGTCGGGCTCGCGCTCCTTCTCGGCGATAAAACCGCGCAGGAACTCCAGTACCGCACGCAACGCCGCCTGGATTTTCTCCAGGTCGCCGGAGTGCAGGATGTCCCACTCCCAGGCCAGGAACTGCTCGAACATCGGCGCGGGAAAGCCCATCAGGCCCATGAAGATTCGCACCGGGTAGACGCGGCCGAAATCCCAGGCGACATCCACCTCGCCCTTGCTCGCGAACTCGTCGATCATTTCGGCCGCCAGCGCGCGCATGTCGTCCTGCATCAGGGCGAGGCGCTTGGGCGTGAAGTGCGGCATCAGGTAGCGCCGGTACTTGCCGTGCTCCGGCGGGTCGATGGCCAGCGGAATGGAGCGAAAAGTCTCGCCGATAAATGCCTGGAATTCCGCCGTGCCCTTGTTGGAGAAACAATCGTTGTCGGTATACACGCGGTCGATATCGTCGTAATGCGTGACGACCCAGGTGCCGCTGCCCAGGCCGGCGACCGCGGCGAGACCGCCGCTGGCGGGCACGTTGTACAACAGCCGCGGGATATCGGGGCCTGCCAGCCAGCCGCAGGGCTCGTAGGGGTCGACCAGGTCATTGGGCAGCGACCCCATCGCCCAGTTGATATCGACGATGCGATCTTTCGGTACGTGGGCCGGCGCGTCGAAATCGGCGCGGATGTCTTCTAGCGTGCGCGGGAGTGACATATCTGGCTGTCCTGTCTTTTTTGTTATCGCTGACAGGGTAGTCGGACGGGCCTGGCAATGCCAGCCGTATGCTGTAGGAGCCTGCTACGCAGGCGATCGCGCACTGCCTGAGCGCATTACATGCGCGATCGCCTGCGTAGCAGGCTCCTACAATAAAAAAGGCCCGGCGGGATTGCTCCGGCCGGGCCTTTCGGTGCGGGTCGGGATCAGGCGATTTCGCCGATCTCGGTGCCCACCGGGTAGGTTTCACCCGCGGCGACCTTCTGGGTCAGGGTGCCGGAGGCAGGCGCCTCGATTTCCTGCACCGACTTGTCGGTCTCGAGGGTGTAGATGGCCTGGCCCTCTTCCACCTGTGCGCCGTCGTCCACCAGCCACTCGGCCAGCGTGCCCTCGGTCGAGGACATTTGCAGTTTCGGAATCGTCAGTGTCGTTGACATGTGTGTCTATCCCTCAAGGTTCTATTTGCAAAGTTCGCGAACCCGCGCGGTGATGCTGCCCACATTGGGTACCTGCGCGGTCTCGATGGTCTTGGAGTAGGCGATCGGTGCGTAGGCCGCGCCGAAGCGTGACGCCGGCGCCTTCAGCTTGCCGAACAGCGATTCGTTGATGGTGCTGGCGATTTCCGCGCCCAGGCCGCAGAACTCGACTGCCGCGTGTACCACCAGCGCGCGGCCGGTTTTCTCCACGGACGACAGGATGCGGTCGTAATCCAGCGGCAGCAGGGTGCGCAGGTCCAGGACCTCGGCGTTGATGCCTTCCTTCGCCAGCTCCTCGGCGGCCATCATGCACTGCATGACCTGCCAGCCGTAGGTGATCAGGGTGACATCGGTACCCTCGCGCTTGACCTTGGCCACACCCAGCGGGATGCGGTAGTCGCCCACCGGCACCTGCTCCTTGAGCGCGTAGGTCAGCATCATGGACTCGATCTGGATGCAGGGGTCGTCGTCGAAGATACAGCTCATCAGCAGGCCCTTGGCTTCCGTCGGGGTGCTGGGGTAGACGATCTTCAGGCCGGGCTGGTGCAGCAGGGTCGCCTCGGTGGACTGCGAGTGCTGCGCACCGAAGCCGCCGATACCGCCACCGGAGATCATGCGCACGGTCATCGGCACGTTGGTGGTGGCGCCGGACATGTAGCGCTGCTTGGCCGCGTGGTTGGTGATCTGGTCCATGCACACGCCGACGAAGTCGGCGAACATGATCTCGGCCACCGGGCGCATGCCCACCAGCGCGGAGCCGGTGGCGCAGCCGATGATCGCCTGCTCGGCGATGGGCGTCGGGCGGATACGCTCGCCCCACTTGCTCTGCATGCCCTTGAAGCACTTGAACACGCCGCCGGGGTCGTCGCCGATGTCCTCGCCCAGGCAGTAGACGCCTTCGTCCAGTTGCATGGACAGGTCCAGGGCGTCCTGCACCGCCTCGAACATGGCCATCTCTTTGGTCTCGCCGGTGAACTCCGGCTCGGCGGCGCGCTTGGTGCGCTGGCCGCGCACCGGCACAACGTCCGGGTCGCCGTAGACATCCAGCAGCATCTCGTCTTCGCCGGTCACTTCGCTGGCGAGGCCGAACTCGACCGCCTCGGCGACTTCCGCCTTGGCGGCGGCGTCGATTTCAGCGAGTTCTTCCTCGGAGCAGATGCCGGCTTCCAGCAGCAGTTTGCGGGTGGCGGGCACCGGCCAGGCTTCCTTGGCCGCGGCCAGTTCTTCCTTGTTGAGCAGGTGGCTCCAGCCGACACCGGCGTGGGGCCCGAGGCGCAGGGTGATGGCCTCGACGAAGACCGGGCCGCCGCCGCTGCGCACTTCGGAGATGATCTCCTTCATGCCGTTGTGGAAGGCCACCGGGTCGTTGCCGTCCAGCTTGACGCCCTTGAAGCCGAGCGCGCGGGCGCGGTCGGTGAAGTCGGTGCTGGCGGTGTATTCGGGGATCGGGGTGTACTCGCCGATCTGGTTGTTCTGGCACATGAAGATCACCGGCAGCTTCCACACGCCGGCAAGGTTCATGGCCTCGTGCACGGCGCCGATGCTGGTGGCGCCGTCGCCGAAGTTGACGATGGTGACGGCGTCGGTGCCGCGCATCTTCTCCGCCAGGGCCAGGCCGTTGGCGATCGGCGCACCGGCGCCGACAATCGCGGTGGTCAGCATGGAGCCGGAGGACGGGTCGGAGATGTGCGGTGAACCGCCCTTGCCCTTGTTGACGCCGTCGACACGGCCCAGGGCTTCGGCGAACAGGCCTTTGAGGGGCACGCCCTTGGCCACCTGGTCGTGGATGCCGCGGTAGATCGTGACCATGTGGTCCTTCTCTGAGACCAGCGGCGCGATCGCGGCGGGGATGCATTCCTGGCCGGTCATCGGCCAGTAGGTGAACATGAATTTGCCACTGGAGAGACCCGCCTGGATGGCCTTGTCCACTTCGTGGATGCGTGACATCTGCTTGTAGATTTCGCGCAGGGTGTCGTGGTCTATAGCAAGGTCTTTTGACATAACGTCAGCCTCCATCAATACATCTCCTTATTGGAATCGGTCCCGGAGCGGCATAGTACCGCAATTCGGGCGGTGGATGACCCCGATCACGCGGCGAATTTCACCCGCGGCGTGCAGGATACTGAAGCATTCATGAGATTTCAGGCTCGGAGCTGGGTATCCCCATATGTTTCTTGGTGAATGCTTATAGAACAGGGCTGTTCATTATCTACACGGCCCTCCGCAAAGTAAAGACCGTCCTCCAAATCACTGGATATGGCGTCAGTTTTTTGCAAGGAAGGCGGAAATATGCCTGGCACAGGCCGCGGGATCCTCGCTGTGCAGGAGATGGCCCAGGCGAGGAAAATCCACCCGCTCGACCTGCGGCGCGCTGCCGGCAATGAGGTCGGCAATCAGCCGGAAATCAGGCAGGTCCAGGCCGCCGGTCAGCAGCAGGGTCGGGACTTGCAGGTGGTGCAGTTGCTCCACATCGGGCAGCGCCCGCACATGCGGGTCCGCCAGCCAGTGGTGGCCGGCGTAGCGCATGACCTCGGCGCGCACCGCCGGGCCGGCGGGACCGTCGCGGGTGGAATCGAACAGCGGGTTGCGCCACCACAGCTCGCGCGCCGCGTCCATGTCGCCGGCGCGGGCCAGGTCCGTCACGCTGCGCCAGTACCAGCGCCAGTCGTCGGACCACTCCCAGGCCACCATGCCGGGGCTCACCAGCACCAGCCGGCGCACCCGCCCGGGGTGGCGCAGGGCGAAATTGAGCGCAGTGGCGCCGCCCTGGGACAGGCCGACGAGGTCGGCGCGCGCTATCCCCGCGAAGTCCAGCACCGCGAGCAGGTCGTCGGCGTGATCATAGGGTGTTTCAGCATCCCAGCCGGACTCGCCGAAGCCGCGCTGGTCGTAGCGCAGCGCGGGGAAATCCTCGCCCAGGTACTGCAGCACCGCGTCCCAGGTGTGCAGGTTGCCGCCAAAGCCGTGCAGGAACACCGTCTCGGGGTGAGCGCCGCGGCGCAGGCCGTGCAAATTTACCTCGGGCAGGGCCAGCGAGAATTCCTGTTCGGTTTCGGGCATAGGGCGATTTCCTGATAAAAGCGGCAATGCAGTATAGTGACTGCCCCGCACGCGAAGTGGAATCCCGATGAAGAAATGGTTGCTCGCCCTCGGCCTGCTTATCCCCCTTGCCGGCGCCGCCTGGTGGTTCGCCGTCGTCCCGGCCTCCCCCGTCCCGGACGGGGTGGAGAGTCGCGACCGGCTGCAGCCCGGCCCGTACCGGGTCATTGCCGAGGACTTCCACGCGGTGGACAACAGCCGCGACACGCCGCCCAACCGCGACATCCCCGGCCACCCGGGGCGCAACCTGGACGGCGAAATCTGGCGGCCCGACGGCCTGCGCGAGCCCGGCCCGCTGGTGGTCTACAGCCACGGCTTCACCTCCTACCACGCCGAGGCGGTCTACCTCACGACCTTTCTCGCCAGCCACGGCTACACGGTGATCGCCGTCGATTTCCCGCTCACCGGCTTTCGCGGCGAAGGTGAGCCGCTGGTCACCGACGTGGTCAACCAGCCCGGCGACGTCAGCTTCCTGATCGACACGCTGCTGGCGCGCAACACCGAGCCCGGCGACACGCTTTACCAGACCATCGATCCAGACAGGATCGCGGCCGCCGGCGTTTCCCTCGGCGGGCTGACAACCACCCTGGTGGCCTTCCACCCGAAACTGAAAGACCCGCGCATTCACGCGGCAGTGTCCATCGCCGGCCCGACCACCCTGTTCACGCCGGCGTATTTCGCCGACAGCGCGATGCCCTACCTCATGGTGTATGGCGACGCCGACGTGATCGTGCCCTACAAGCAGAACGCCCTGCCGGTCATCCGCGAACGCCCGGGAACGATACTGGTCACGATAAAAGGCGCCTCCCACGTCGGCTTCGCCCAGACCGCCGCCACCTTCATGCGGCTGATGGACAACCCGGACACCCTCGGCTGCGAAGTGGTCCAGCGCGGCCTGGCCGACCAGCAGGCCGGCGACAGCGCGGAGCTGATCGCCGCCATCGGCACTGCCGCGGACGGCATCAACGTCGACACGGACCTGCGAGTCTGCGCCACCCAGCCGCCGGAACAGGCCATGCCTGCGGCGCGCGAGCACATGTATACCAAAATCGCTGTCTACGCCTTCCTGCAGAGCGTGTTCGCGCCGGAGCAGTCCACCCGCGAGGCCGCCCGCCGGTTCCTGCTCAAGGACCTGCCGGAAGAGAACAGCAAGGAAATCACCGTCACCGAATAAGCACAGCCAACCTGCCAATAAAGACAACGGAGAAACCGGCATGAAAAACCTGCAGTTCAGCGTCAGCTTCGATATGCGCGCGCCCGATTTCGGAACACCCACCGCGGATCTCTACGCGGCGGCACTGGAAATGGCGGCGTATGCCGACAGTTTCGGTATCGATCGCATCGGCCTGATGGAACACCATGCCTCTGAGGACGGCTACCTGCCCGCGCCCTTCGTACTCGGCGGCGGTATCGCCGCGCGTACGAAGCACTGCCGCATGGTGCTGGGGGCGGTGATCCTGCCGCTGCACGACCCGGTCAAGCTCGCCGAGCAGATCGCAGTGCTCGACCTGATGAGCAACGGCAGGCTGGACGTGATCTTCGGCGCCGGATACGTGAAGGCGGAGTTCGACATGTTCGGTGTCTCCCTGCGCGAGCGCGGCAAGCTGCTGGACAAGGGCCTGGATATCATCCTGCGCGCGCTCAATGGCGAGGCCTTCGAAGTGGACGGCCGGCCGGTCTACGTGCGCCCGCTGCCGGTGCAGAAACCGGAGGACATCATCCTCGTCGGCGGCGGCGTGGAGGCCTCGGCCAGACGCGCCGCCCGCTTCGGCCTCGGCTTCGGCCCGATGCGCCGCGACCTGGTGCCGCTGTATATCGCTGAATGCGAAAAACTCGGCCGGACTCCCGGCAAGTACCTGCAGCCCTCCGAGCGCCTGCCGCTGGCGATTCACCTGTGCGAAGACCCGGACAAGGGCTGGCACCAGATCAAGGACCACGCCCTGCACGTGGTGCGCGCCTACGCCAGGTGGGCGGAGCAGGAGCCCAATTCCAACTCGCCCTTCAAGGGCCTGATGGACGAGCAGGCCCTGCGCGCCTCCGGATTGTTCGCGGTGTGGACCACGGACGAACTGGTGGAGCGCGTGGCGCAGGTGGAGGACGGCGCCTCGGTGGGCCTGCAACCGCTGCTCGGTGGCCTCTCGCCGGATGTGGGCTGGCAAAGCCTGGAACTGTTCAAGTCAGCGATGCCGCGGCTGCAGGCCCTGCGCGACGAGCGTGCAAAAGCGGCGAACGCCTAGCCTACGGGGAAGCACGAGAATGGAACGCTTTACCATCGAGATTCCAGAGGCCGAGCTGGAAGACCTGCGCCACCGCCTCGCCACCACCCGCTGGACCGACGACTTCGCCAACGACGACTGGGGCTACGGCGCCAATGCCGCCTACATCCGGGAGCTGGCGACCCACTGGCTGGAAAACTACGACTGGCGCGAACGCGAGCGCCGGATGAACGCCTTCAAGCACTTTCGCACCGGGATCGACGGCGTGCCCGTGCACTTCGTGCACGAGCGCGGCAAGGGCCCCAACCCGCTGCCGCTGATCCTCAACCACGGCTGGCCCTGGACCTTCTGGGACTTCCACAAGATCATCGGCCCGCTCACCGACCCGGCGGCCCACGGCGGCGACCCGGCGGACGCCTTCGACATCGTCGCCCCCTCCCTGCCCGGCTACGCGTTCTCTACGCCGCTGCGCAAGACCGGGGTCAACTTCTGGAACACCGCCGACCTGTGGGTGCAACTCATGCAGCAGCTGGGCTACGAGCGCTTTGGCAGCCAGGGCGGCGACTGGGGCTCGTTCCTCTCAGCGCAACTGGGCCACAAGTACGCGGACCGCGTGGTCGGCGTGCACCTGCATACGCCCGCCCCGCTGCACTTCATGAGCGGGCGCGGCTACCCGAAGGAGTCGTTCAGCGAAGACGAAAAGCCGCAGATGCTGAAAATGCGCGAATTCGGCATGGAGGAAACCGGCTACATGGCGTTGCAGAGAACCAAGCCGCAGACGCCGGCCGTCGGCCTCAACGACTCCCCCGCCGGCCTGCTCGCATGGATCGTGGAGAAGCGCCGCCGCTGGAGCGATTGCAATGGCGATGTGGAGAGCCGCTTCAGCCGCGACGAGTTGATCGATACGGTGATGCTGTACTGGGTAACCCAGAGCTTCGCCAGTTCCGCGCGCTACTACTACGAGGGCGGGCACCACCTGTGGCAGCCCGAGCACGAGCGCTCGCCCTGTGTAGAAGCGCCGACAGCAATCGCCATCCTGCCCGGGGAGATCACCTACCCGCCGCGCAGGTTCGCCGAGGAATACTACAACCTGCAGCGCTGGACGGAGTTTCCCGAGGGCGGGCACTTCGCCGCGATGGAAGTGCCGGAGCTACTGGTGGAGGACCTGCGCGCGTTTTTCCGCGACAAGCGCTGACCCCACTTGCGCTAATAGCCGGACAGGAAGTAGACGCCGGTCATTTCCTCTGACAGCGTCCACAGGGCTTTGCCCGTCGGCACGTCCAGCGCCAGCTTGTTGATCTTTGCCCGCCCCGGCGGGCCGCTGATCTCCAGGAAACCGCTGGGACCGTAGTAATCGCCGTTCTGCACGCTCTCGCCACAGGCCGCCAGCATGGTGGGCTCGGAGGCCTGCTCGGCGGTGGGCACGCGGCTTTGCATGCGGTCCTGGAACCACTGGCGGATCGGGCCCTTCGGCTTGGTGTAGCCGGTCTTGTTGGCGATTTCGGTAGCGGCGAATCCCGGGTGTGCACCCGCAGAGATGGTCAGGCTGCCGCTGGCGGCCAGGCGGCGTCCCAGTTCCTGGTTGAAGCTCTGCGTGGCGAGCTTGCTGCGCGCGTAGGCGGCCATCGGCTTGTACTTGGTATCGCCGTGCCAGTCCAGGTCGTCCAGCGGCAGCTTGCCGATGCGGTGGGCGAGACTACCGACATTGACGACGCGCGTGGGCACACCCTCGCGCATCATCGGCAACAGTTTGCCGGTGAGCGCAAACGGCCCCAGGTAGTTGGTGGCGAGGTGGAGTTCGTGGCCTTCGGCGTTGCGGGTCATCGGCACGCCGACGATACCGGCGTTGTTGACCAGCAGGTCCAGGGTGCCGAACTGCTGTTTGAACGCCTCGCAGAACCCGGCGACCGACTCGAGGCTGGAGAGGTCCAGCGGCAGCACCGCCAGCTCCGCCTTGGGCAGCTCTGCCAGCAGTTCAGCGCGGGCTTTTTCCGCGCGTTCCGCACTGCGGCAGGCCATGACGACCGTCATGCCACGGCGCGCGAGTTTGAGACTGGTCTGGTACCCCAGGCCGGCGTTGGCGCCGGTCACTACCGCGATTCTGTATTGCACTTTCTACCCCTGCCCCTGTCAGCTTGCCCGGCGCAAACCCCGCGCCGGCCCGGTATTAAACCAGAATCCCCGGCGCAGACAAATCAGGCATTGTCGAAATCCTCAGGTACGATACCCATCTGCCGGGCGCGCTTGAGCCAGAGCTCGCGGGCGAATTTCTGCATGTCCACCGAGGTATCGGTCTCGTCGACGATCTCGATGCCGAGCATGGTTTCCACCAGGTCCTCCATGGTCACCAGCCCGCGAATGTCGCCGTACTCGTCCACCAGCAGGGCGATCTGGTGGTGATCGCGCGTCATTCTCTGCATCAGCGCGCCCAGGGGCGTGCGGTCCGGTACCGAGATCAGGTCGCGGCGCAGCTCCGAGATGGGAGTTTCCGGCGGGCGCTTCACCGCGGCGTAAAGCAGGTCGTCCTTGCGGATGAATCCGGTGATGTTGTCGGGCTGTTCCAGGAAGATGGGAATGCGGGTGAACGGCATGTTGGTGTGCTCGTGGATCACGTCACCCACGCTCATGGTCTCGGGCAGCGAGAAGAACACCTGTCGCGGGGTCATGATGTCCGCGGCCACCAGCGCGCGAAAGCGCAGCACGCTGCGTACCGTCGCCGACTCCTCCGGCGCGAAAGTGCCCTCGCTCACCCCGGCCTCCGCCAATGCGGCGAACTCCTCGCGGCTGATGGAGTGGCTGGGCGCGCCGCTGGAGATCAGCCGGGTGATAGCCTGGCCGGTGAGTACCAGCGGGTACATCAGCCAGACCACGACCGTCATTACCTCGGCGCACACCGGTGCGAGCTGGCGCCAGTAAATGGCGCCCAGGGTCTTGGGCACGATCTCCGAGAGCACCAGGATAAGCAGCGTCAGCACCGCGGAGATCACGCCGAAGTAGGCCTCGCCGAAAATCGCCGTGGCCTGGGCGCCGGCGCCGGCCGCGCCCACCGTATGGGCGATGGTATTCAGGCTGAGGATAGCCGCCAGCGGCCGGTCGATATCCCCGCGCAGGGTCTCCCACAGCCGGCCATAGCGCTTGCCCGCCTGCCGGGCATTGGCGATATAGGAGGCGGAGGTGCGCAGCAGCACCGCCTCGAGGATGGAACACAGGAACGACACGCCGAGGGCGAGCAGTACGTAAAAGACCAGCAGCCACATGGGCGATCAGCCTTTGCCGGGGGGGGCGGGTTTCGTCATGGTGCTAGTGTACCTGCCGTCGCAGTCGATTCCACGCGGGCATTTTATTTCGGCTTCTGTTAGGATTTGCGATAAATAACAAACGAGCTTTCATAATTTGGCTCGACCCTGCTGTGAGGAGGACTCGCCGTGAGAAACACCAAGCTACGCCTCGGATTATTCGTAGCACCGTTCCACCCGCTGAACGAAAACCCCACCCTGTGCCTGGAGCGCGACCTGGAACTGGCGGAGTTCGCCGAACAGGTCGGCCTGGAGGAATACTGGTTCGGAGAGCACCATTCCGGCGGCTACGAGATCTCCGCCTCGCCGGAGCTGATGATCGCCGCCGCCGCGCAGCGCACCACCCGTATCCGGCTGGGCACCGGAGTGGTCTCCCTGCCCTACCACAACCCGTTCAATACCGCACAGCGCATCGCGCAGCTGGATCACCTGACCCGCGGCCGCCTGATGTTCGGCGCCGGCCCCGGCCTGCTCACCGCGGACGCCCACATGCGCGGCCAGGACGCGCGCGAGGCGCGGGAAAAGCTCGGCGAAGGCCTCAGCGTGATCACCCGCCTGTTGAAGGGCGAATGGGTAACGGAAAAATCCAGCTGGTACGACCTGCAGGACGCGCACTGCCACCTGCTGCCGGCCCAGCGCCACATGGAAGTGTGCGTCGCCAGCCTGTTTTCGCCGAACGGCGGCACGCTGGCCGCCAAGTACAACGGCGGCATGCTCTGCCTGGCAGCCACCTCCCCGGATGGCTTCGATACACTCTCCGCCAACTGGCAGGTGGCCTGCGAAGCGGCGCGTAAACTGGGCCGCGAGATGGACCCGGGCGTCATCCGCTGCGCCACCGACATGCACATTGCCGAAACCCGCGACGAGGCCATGGACCAGGTGCGCAAGGGCTTCGCCATCAACCAGCAGTATTTCTTCAACCAGTCCGGCCACCTGCCGGATTCACCGGTGCACTACACCCTGGAGCACCTGATCGAGCGCGGCGAGGCGGTCATCGGTACGCCCGACGACGCCATCGAGCAGATCCGCCGTCTGGAAGAGAAAGTGCCCGGCTTCGGCTGCCTGCTGCTGTTCGACAAGAACTGGGCCAGCACCGAGCACAAGAAGCAGTCGCTGGAGATGATGATGCGCTACGTCCTGCCGGAAATTAACGGCGACAACGCGAGCCGTTACAAATCCTTCGACTGGCAGCACGAAAACCGCGAACCCTTCTTCGGCAGGATGATGGAAGGTGCGCAGCGGGCCATCGACAAGCACGCGGCGGAACAGGCCGCAGCGGAACCGCCCAAAGTAGTGAAAAAATAAAGCTGACGCCCTCGCGCCCCGCCCGGGGCGCGCCACGCCTCCTTCCGGGGCAACTCGCGCTACGAGCACAGTCATTTTGCCCGTTATCCCCTGCCACTATGATTTTGACGAGTATTCCGCCGGGTGCGAGACTACCGCATACATAACGAGAGGAGCTTACCCGTGAGCACGATCCTGATTACCAACGCGACGATCTTCGATGCCGCCGGCACCGACACCTTCACCGGCGACATGCTGGTGGAAGGCAACACGATCAAGTCCGTGACCAAGGGCGCCTCCGGCGCGCAGGCTGATATCGTCATCGACGGCAGCGGCAAATTCCTGATGCCGGGCATGACCGAGGGCCACGCCCACCTGTCCTTCGATTCCTTTACCTGCACCGAGGACCTGATCAAGCCGCCGCCGGAAGAGCACGCCTTCATGACCGCGCGGGTGGCGAAGAAGCTGCTGGACATGGGCTTCACCAGCGCCTACGGCGCCTCCGAGGCGAAACTGCGCCTGGGCGTGGCGGTGCGCAACGAGGTGGACGCCGGCAACATCCCCGGCCCGCGCATCCGCGCCGGCTCGCTGGAGATTTCCGTCACCGGCGCCATGGGTGACGAAGCGCGCATCCACAACCCGCGCAGCACTATCCTCGATAACGGCACTTCGCCGGGCGTCGTCATCGACGGTCCCGAGGAGATGCGCAAGGTTGTGCGCATCTGCTGCCGCGAGGGCTGCGACAACATCAAGATGGACGCCTCCGGCGATCCCTTCTACCCCAACACCCCGGCGCATACGACACCGATGTCCTACGAGGAAATGGACATGGCGGTGCGTACCGCAAAGGCCTACGGCAAGATGGTCAACGTCCATGCGCGCTCCATCGAGTCCATCCAGAATTGCGTCAAGACCGGCGTAGACATGATCTACCACGCCGAATACACCGACGAGGAAACCCTGGACATGCTGGAGGAAGCGAAGGACCGTATCTTCGTCGCCCCCACCATCGGCCTGTTCCACACCATGCTGCACCAGGGCGAACCCTGGCTGCCGAAGTTCGTGGTCGAGGCGATGGGCATTCCCGCGCTGATCGAAGCCTCCTCAGAGACCCACACCGCCCTGCGCAAGCGCGGCATCCGCCACCTGATCGGTGGTGACTACGGATTCAAGTGGGCCGAACAGGGCACGCAGGCGCTGGACCTGCAGCTGTTCGTCAAGTACTACGGCTACACTCCGGCCGAAGCGCTGGTCTGCGCCACCCGCAACGGCGGCCTGGCGATGCGCGGCCCGCAGGGCGACCTCGGCACGCTGAAGGAAGGCATGCTGGCGGACATGATCCTGGTGGACGGCAACCCGCTGGAGGATCTTTCCATCCTGATGGACCAGGAGAAACTGGTCATGATCATGAAGGACGGCGGCCTGCACCGGCTGGACGATGCACTGCGCAGCAGCGCAGCAGGCCAGAAAGTGGCTTGAGGCTCCAAGGGTGGCTAAGGGCCACCCTCCTCCACGCCCCGCCTGACACCCGCGTTTATCGCGGGTGTTTCGTTTCTGGCGTTCGCGCAGGCACGCCTCAACCGAATCCGCTGGCGGAAGCTGCGGTTTTTCAGTGGAATTTCGCCTGGGCTCGGTTGTAGTATTTTGTATCTGATTGATTTTCAAATACTTCCTTCCAAACGCATCAGGGACGACTGCGAAATGAAAACCGAAATTAGTAGGAACCGTTCCCCCTATCTTTCTGGCTGTTGGCCTGGGAATTGGCGCTATGTTATTGATTTTTTAGGGGTAGTCATAGGAGTTGGGGAGTGTTGAAGGAAGTGTTAGGTGGAATTGTGTTATCTGAATTGTTCACCAGAATGAGCTGTTAGGCGGCCATGAAGCGACAGGCATTTCTAACAGAGTTCCTTGGCGCTTTAGGTGCGATAAACATAGCCTGGGACGAAGTACGGGAGAACTTCATCTCTGGCACAGTTCAGTACGCACCATCAATTGGCGCTTTGTACTATGAACCTGAAGTAGACGACTATCAGAAGTTTTGTTGGCACATGACTGAGCATGATGTTCCAGGATCGCAAGTCCAATCTTTGGCGGAGTTACTTCATAGGAGGAAACTGCTTCGAAGTGACTATATTAATGTGGATCGCGAGACGCTCAGAAATGCCTATGGGGAATATACTGGCGCCAACGTGAGTAAAGCTGAATTCATGGCCGTCCTGAACGAGCTTTTAAGCGTCGTTGTAAGCATGGTTGATGATGGCGAAGAAACAGATATGTACTTTATTCATGAAAGGCGCGCCTAACAAGTCAGGGCTACGGACACGCTACGCGTGCCGCAGCCTGAAGCGTTAGCGAGCCAGGCGAGTGAAGTGCCTTACTATTCAAATTCAACCTGATCGAGATGAGGCGTGTACGCCAAAAGATGCTATCGCTCATTCTAGAATGCTCGGACGATTTCCAGAGATAGACTATGGCGAGGATGACGGCAATTTCGTAAACCTTAACTACTTTACTGAAGACCTGCCCCGACTTTGGATGGATCTTCGTCAAGGACTCATTGATGATGAGACGCTCGGAGCTTGGATGAAAAACGTTTCTATCGTCGCATGCGAAGGAGACCATGGCTGGGATGACTATTTGCTCTTATGGCACTGGGACTCTGGCGAGAAGACTGATGTCCTATAGTCTCGCCAACAAGTCAAGGCAGCAAGGGTGCTCCGCGCCGGGACCCGCTAACGTGGAGCCCAGATTGAAGCCTTAGATGAATCAACCAAATTATAGCGAGAGAGCAGATATGTATACGATTGTAGAAAGCAGTAAATCATTTGATGAAACAGCTGACATCCTCGAAGCGGCCGTGAAGCAGAACGGGTTTGGCGTCCTGCATGTTCATAACCTGGGAGAGACGCTCCGAAGCAAAGGAATTGCTTACTCAGAAGAATGCAAGGTTTTCGAAGTTTGCAATCCTCAGCAGGCATCGAAAGTTCTCGCAATCGACGTGCGACTGAACATGGCTTTGCCTTGCAGGATATCCGTATACTCAGAGAATGGGACGGTTAAGGTAGGTTATATCAAGCCGGTTGAAATGCTGAGCGCTCTATCGACCGATCCGGCGCTAGCTGAAATTGCTGGCGAAGTGGAGTCATCCATGATCAGCATCTTGAGCGCAGTCAGTTGAAAGATGCAGCCAGGTTTGGCAAATGTTGTTCATCTGTCTGTGCGCCCCTTCCATAAATGTCAGGAGTGACAGTGTATTCAGAGGTTGAAGATATCGTTTCCCTGGACGTGTATCGGGACGGAGGGTCGCTGAGTGTCACGTTTCTCGACCCGGAACACACGAAGCATAAAATGATATTCAGAGTTGATAATGCTGCCACCGAAAGCAAGGATGGATTGCGCACTTACAGGTCGGCAGTTATTGAATCAGTCATCACCGCTCATCGGCTGAATCCTGTCACCTGTGTCTCCTCTCCGGAAACTGTTGTGAGGAAAGCCCCTATTACATGGGAAAAGGCTGCCGAAATTTTACTGAGCCTGCAGCCGCTCGCGGCTAATTTTTCATCTGGGAATAGTTGGGTGCTTGAAGGGATGGAGCAAGTGGTCAACAATGAATTGCGTACCGCTGGGCACTCATGACAATACGTGCCAGCAAGGACGCAACGCACGAGGGAACCTTACGCGCCGCTCCAGGCATCCCCGCACCAGGCGCTATACGTCCCGAGGTAACAGCCACATTGGATAGCAAGAAGACGCGCGCGGAAGTTGCGATTCGGAATTCCCGTATCTTAAGTAACCTCAAGATTCAGTTCCGATGGCTTTGTTTTCGAAATATACGCCACTGAAACTCCTGTGAAGGAACAAATGGCTTATCGCCATTATCAGGTGATGAGACGCCTGATGGCTGCCGGAGGAAGTGGATTTTCCAGCAAGATCAGGACACAGAAAGAAAGTGGTTTGAAGACAGAACCCCCCATTTGCCAGTTGCTGCGAATTTCCGGGGACCCCTTCACCGCGATTCTTGATGTCGAGAACGGGACAGACTCGGAGGTTGAAGAGCGCCTCGCATCCGACTTGCTGTGAACAGCGGTCGTTGGGGAATCCCAAGACCCATCGGTGGAGTATTATGAGCGAAAAGAAGATTTGGTTTATTGGGTACAGCAGCAAAAACTGGTTTCCAGTATCGCTGGAAGGCTGGATGGTTACCCTGGCATTTTTCCTGGGGATGGCCGTGATTGGAATGCTGAATGCCGCCTCAAATCACGCGTCAGTAACTTTCTCGCAAGTGTTCATGATGGTCATGGAGTTCTCTGTACTCGTCGCCATTCTTTATTACATAACGAGGGACCATGTAGATAAGCGCTATTGACGCCGACCCGGCCCGCCGGATTCCCCCCGCCTGGCCAGCAAAGCCAGTACCGACCAATAAGACACTGGCATGATCCTCTCGATGAGCGAAATTACCTTCGCATCCATTCCCACGATCACACGCTTTCGATCCCTCTCGATGGCACTCATTATGATACCGGCGGCTTTCGCCGGCGGCATGCGAAGAAAGCGGTTCGCCGCCCGCTTGTCCCGGGCCACCTCCTCCGGGTCGGCGTCTTCAGGGTATTTCGCATTGTCGACAATGGAAGTCGCTACTCCACCGGGATGCACTACCAGCACGCTGACGTTACCGCCCTCAAGCTCGTGCGCCAGTGCGTTGCTGAACCCGCGCACCGCGAATTTGCTGGCGCAGTAGGCTGTTTGCCCCGCCGGCGCCACCATGCCAAACAGGCTGGACAGGTTGACGATCTTCCCTGGTGAATCATTCCCCAGCAAGACCGGCAGGAAGCTGCGCGTCAGGTCCACGACCGCTTGGAAATTAATACTCATCAACCAGTCAAAATCCTCGTCGCTGGTCTGGTCAAAAGTTCCGGGCAGCGCAACTCCGGCATTGTTGATCAGTACGTGAACCGTGCCATGAGCTTGCAGAATGGTTTCAGGCAGGTACTTTACTTGTTCCCTGTCAGACAGGTCCGCCACGTGGGCCGTATGCTTGCGCCCGCTATGCGACAGGCTAACCAGGGTTTCCTGCAATCCGGCTTCGTCCCGGTCGACCAGCGCGAGATGGGAACCCGCGTCAGCCAACTGCCGGGCCAGTGCCCGGCCGATGCCACTCGCCGCGCCCGTCAGCACCACAACTTGATTGTCGAGCTTCATGCGGCGGCACCGTGCTGCGCAGTTTCCGGTTTATGCAACGGCGTAAACTCCAGCGCGGGGTGATCGATTCGCCCCCTGCGCAGGACCTTGACGTCGCCCGAGTAATTCCACGACATGGTCCAGGGGAATCTATCGCCCTGCCGCGGCAACGACTCTATGGAGCGCTGCACGTAGCCGGCGCCAAAGTTCAGCAGGGGCCTGGTTTTCATCTGCGGGTCCGCCCTGGCCACACACACGGCATAATCGTGTTTACCCATGTGGTTGAGCAGCCGCGTGAAATGTTCGCACAGCAGGCCGATTTTCAGTGTCCAGGAAGACGACGTATAACCCACGGCTATCGCGAAATTGGGGATACCGCTGAGCAGCAGGCCCTTGTAGACGACACAATCAGGGAGCGACACGGGGTCGCCGTCAATCCTGGGTCGAATACCACCCAGCGGATTCAGGTTCAGCCCGGTAGCGGTAACGATAATGTCGGCATCGAGATGTTTGCCAGACTTGAGCTGTATGCCGCCTGGCGTAAAGCGCTCGATCTCGTCGGTGACGATGGTCGCCTCACCACTGGATACCACCTTGAACAGGTCGCCGCCCGGAACGATGCAAAGGCGCTGGTCCCAGGGGCCGTAAGGCGGATTGAAATGTACATCGACAGGGTAACTCGCCGGCAGCATCCCCGCATTGATCCTGCGGATAAGCTTTCGGGCAGTCCGGGGAAAGCGCTGGCAAAACGCATAGAGCAAACGCTGCCTTTCGATATTGAAGCGACGGGTCAGGGCAAATGCCCTGTCATCGCCAAGCAGGGGCCGAAGCCGCTTTGCCAAGGGATCCTGCTCGGGAACCGGCAGGATGTAGGTCGGCGTTCGTTGCAGCATCGTGATATGGGCCGCGTCCTCCGCCATTGCGGGTACCAGCGTGACCGCCGTGGCGCCGCTGCCTATCACCACAACCCGTTTGCCGCGGTAGTCGAGATCGTCCGGCCAGTGCTGCGGGTGGACAATGCGCCCCTCGAACTCGTCCTGGCCGGGAAAATCCGGCGCATAGCCCTGGTCGTAGCGGTAGTAACCGGAGGCGTTGAATATCCACCGCGATTCGATGGTCATTTCCTCGCCGGTCTCCTGACGTTGCAGGGTAACCGACCAGCGCTGCCTTTCGCTCAACCAATTGGCATCCGTCACGCGGTGCCCGAAGCGGATGTGCTTGTCGATGCCGTACTCTCTCGCGGTCTCGGCAATATAGGCCTTGATCGAGGGGCCGTCGGCGATGGTCTTCTTGTCTTTCCAGGGCTTGAAGTCGTAGCCGAAGGTGAACAGGTCGGAATCGGAGCGGATTCCGGGGTACCTGAACAGGTCCCAGGTGCCGCCGAGGTCGGCCCGCGCCTCGACAATGGTGTAGGTCAGGTTCGGGCAGCGCGCTTGCAGGTGGTAGCCCGCGCCAATACCGGATATGCCCGCGCCGATGACAAGCACGTCCACCGGATCGAGGTATTGTTCATCGCTGGGGTTCATGGTGCCTTACTCTAATTGTGGCAACGCGCATTGTCACTTAATCTGGATTGTGGCAGCTTCATCACGGCAGGTGCCGCACCTCAGGGACGAACCGGGAAATCCTGAATGAACATATCTCTCCGCAGCTTTCGCATAGAGGATGCGCCACGGGTGGCAGAACTTGTCGGTGACCTGGAAGTGTCCAGGTGGACCTCCAACATCCCCCACCCCTACTCGGAGCAGGATGCCTTCGACTGGATCACCAGCACCGGGCAGGACGACTCGAAGCACTCTTTTGCGGTGGAACTCGATGGGCAGCTTGTGGCCTGCGTCTCGTACTGGCCCCACGGCTCGGGCGGCGTGGAGATCGGATACTGGGTCGGCAAGGCATACTGGGGCAAGGGAGTCTGCTCAAATGCGCTGAAACTGCTTCTGGAATCCGGGGCTATTCCCTCACAATCCGACATCCACGCCAGGACCATGGTAGAGAACCTTCGCTCACAACGTGTACTGGAAAAGTGCGGCTTTGAAGCCCTCGAGAGTGGAACTGTCCGCAAGGAGGAAGACGAGCTGAAGGCCCGGCCCACCTGAACCACACACAAGGACATAAATGAGCATCAAGAGCCTGGCATTTTGTATTGGCCTTATTTTACTGGCGGGTGTCAGCGGATTTCTCCACCGGGAGATCTACGGGCTACAGCACCTGGGCCACAAGCAATGGATTGCAGAGGTAACGTATTTGATCGCGATGCCGCTCGCCAAACTGGTCATCCTGCTGCCCGGCTTGCTGGTCGGCCACCTGCATCGCCAGATTCGCCTGGCGATCGTCTTCCCAGTCGCGATCCTCGCCTACTTCCCGTACCAGTACTTTGCGGGCGGGACGCTCGACTCGGGTATGATTACACTGGCAGCGCACTCCATGGCCTATGCGGTAGCGATGTCGGTTGCCTACCTCGCCGGGGGCAGGTTTTGAATCACCGAATATCAGCCGGCGTCATCGTAGACGTCGATGATCGCATCCTGTTGGTCCACTGCGTGAAGCCCGGATCCTATGATTTCTGGGTCGCCCCGGGAGGAGGCGTTGTCGGTAGGGAAGACTTGCACGCAGCGGTCAGGCGAGAGGCACTCGAAGAGTGTGGCCTTGAAATAGAACCGCTGGAAATCGCCTACGTGGAGGACTTGTGGGACAAGGACGCGCGCATATGCAAAATCTGGTTCGCCGGCCGGATTGTCGGTGGCGAACTGACCAGTAGTGCCCCGGGCGCCGCAGCTGAGCGGATTGTGGAGGCGGCCTTCTTGAGCCGGGAAGAGTTGGCCGGGAAAACGGTCTATCCTCCTGTGCTTCACGAGCAGTACTGGACTGACAAGGCCAGCGGTTTCAATTCAGTGCGCTATCTCGGCATTCGCGAAATGATCACCGAATAGTCAGCCCTGTTACCCGTCACTGGTAAAGCCCATGATCTCCATTCGCGAAATGAAGATGTCGGACCTGGAAGCCATGCTCGCATTATTTACAGAGCCCCGCGTCTTCGAACATTTCGGAGACGGCCCATGGAGTGAATCTGCCGTCATAGAAAGTGTTCGTCGCAATGCAGCGCTCTGGAAGGATGGCGCCATGGGTGCTCATGTGATTTGCCGGCAAGGCCAGATTATTGGCAAACTCATTGTCTTCCCCAACCACGACTCTGAGCACGAATTGGGGCTGGTACTTCACCCGGACCACTGGGGAAAAGGCTATTCGACCCTGGCCGGAGTGCTGGGCCTGAAGTATCTGCGGGAATCGACACCTGCAAGGTATGTGGTGGCCTACGCCCGAAGCTCCAACCTGGCGTCGAACAGAGTCATAGAAAAGCTGGGTTTTACAAAAACAGGGAAAACTACTGACCCGAACGGTGTCACCCGCTTCCGGTACGAGTTGCCACTCGCTGCGCCGAAGCGCCAGGGGAGTTAGCCTTCGCCCAGGAACACATCGGGAGTATTTAAGCAAATGAATAGAAAGCCCAGGACAATGTCGCGCTACAACATCTTCCTCCTGCTCGTCTTCCTGGCCTTCTGGGCCTGGGCTGCAATCAACCCGGTCTATCCCCACGACTGGCTGCTGGAGAACATCCTCGTCTTCATCTTCGTGCCCGTCATCATCCTCGTCGGGCGCTATTTCCGCCTGTCCAATCTCTCCTACACGCTGATCACCATCTTCATGTGCATGCACGTCGTCGGCTCCCACTACACCTACGCCGAGGTGCCCTTCGGGGTAACACTGCAACACTGGTTCGGCGCCGAGCGGAACATGTACGACAGGCTGGTGCACTTCTCCTTCGGCCTGCTGCTTGCCTACCCGATGCGCGAAATGTTCCACCGGGTCGCCCACGCGGGCGCCTTCTGGGGTTTCTGGCTACCGGTGGAACTGGTGCTCGCGTTCTCGGCTATCTACGAGATCATCGAGTGGCTGGTCGCTGCCGGCGTGGACCCGTCCGCGGGCCTGGCCTTCCTGGGCGCGCAGGGGGATATCTGGGATGCGCAAAAGGACATGCTGGTTGCCGGCATCGGCGCCTTCATTGCCATGGCCATCGCGATGTCGGTACGCTGGGCGCTGGACTCGAACTTCCCCCGGGAACTGCGCCAGAGCCTGGTGATCGACAAGACCGACCACCCGCTGGGGGAATCCGAGTTCCGGCGCCTGCTGAAGAAACACCGGCGGCAATCCGGTCAGTAGCGCTGCCCTGAACGCACCCCACAGCAGAGGAGGCTTCCGATGATGATTACCGTATATGGCGAGGGACGGGGCTTCCGGGTGGTATGGCTGCTCGAGGAAATGGGCCTGCCCTACCAGCTGAGGCCCGTCGACCTGCTCGACGATGTCGAGAACGACACCGAGTTCCTGGCGATCAACCCCGCGGGATTCATCCCGGCCATCGTCGACGGCGATGTCTCCATGGTCGAGTCGATCGCGATCATGGAATACCTGATGGCGCGCTACGGGCCCACACCAATGGCGCCTGCCCCACAGGACCCCGCCTTCCCTGCCTACCAGCAATTCCTGCACCTGGGCGAGGCCGGGCTGGCGGCGTCCATCTACTTCGTGGTGGTCAGCCGCAACATGGCGCCGGAAGCCGAGCGCGACAACTGGGGCGCGCGAAAAGCGCTGGAGGTGTTCAACAGCCGGCTGGGACTGGTCCGGCGCCAGCTCGCCCGCTCTCCTTTCATGGCCGGCGACAGCTTCACCGCCGCCGATATTTCGGTGACCTACGCGCTGCAACTGGCCCAGAGAACCGACTCGGCGAGCCTGGGTGACATCGAGCTGGCCTACGTCGCCCGCACCAGCGACCGGGACGGTTACAGGCGGGCGATGGATGCCTGCAAGGCGACAAAGGCGTGGGCTGAGCGGGTAGCCAAGAAATCGAGGTAGAATACGTGTCTAAAATGCGCCTCATCCTGGATGGAGAGTATTATCTGGCCGACCACTCCATGGTGTTCCACATTGTGTAATCAGCAACCAACGGCCCCCTGGGCTGGCCGGGCGGATCACGGGCCCGGCAATAATGGATAAACCTTGCATGCATGACTCGCGCACCGGCAACCCCCTGTCGACACCCTCCCCCGCCGCCGCAGCGCTTTACCAGCAGGCGCTAGACCTGATCCTGGGGTCGGAGTCCGGCGCAGCCGCCGCCCTGGACGAGGCCCTGGCACTGGATAGCGATTTTGCCATGGCGGCCGCTGCACGCTACTTCGTGGCAAAAGATGTGGGAGAGGCCGATGCCCAGGGTTACCGCGAACAGGCAATCAACGCAGCCCCCCAAGCCACGGACCGGGAGCGCGAGCACATCGACATCCTGGTCGGCCTGGTAGATCAACCCGGCGCAACACGCGAGCGGGCTTACGCCTACATCGAATCCACACCCAGCGACCTGCTGGTCATTTCCCAGCTTGCGGGGAGCCTGTTCTTTTACGGCGGGCCGGGAAAACTGGAATCGGTACTCGGCCTGCTCGAATCCGTAGAGCATGCGCTCGGCGACGACTGGGCCTTCCTCGCACGCCTGGGATTCGCCGCCAGCGAGGCGGGCCAGCACCAGCGCGGGCGCGAGTTGCTCGAACGTGCACTGGAAATCAGGCCCCACGCGCTCTACTCCATTCACGGACTCGCGCACATGCTGCACGACGCCGGGGCAGCGGAGGAATCCGCCCGGGTTCTGCAGGAGTGGCTGCAGGTCCACGGAGCCGGCGCGCGCGAGGGGCAGATGTACGGGCACGTGCAGTGGCATCTCGCGCTGGCCGAGTTCCAGCTCGGCGAACACGAGGCCGCCATGCAGCGCTACCTCGAGCATTGCGCGCCGGATACCACCACCTGTGGCCCCGTGCTGACCCTCGCCGATTGCGGTGGATTCCTGCTACGGGATTACCTCCAGTCCGGCAATGCCGCCGATCTCGATAGCGCGGTTACCCGGCATATCGAACGCGTATGGGGCATGGTCGGCCACCCCTTTATCGCGCTGCACGTGGCCGGCCTGTACGCAACCGCCGGCGACCTGGAGGGACTGCGGCGCTGCGAGGAGACGATATCCGCGACCGGCAGCGGAGCCAATCGCGACGTCTCGCTGGCACTGGTCTCGGCACTGGTCGATTACGTCGAGGGGCGCTACCAGGATTCTGTCGACGCGCTGGCAAGCCTCTCGCCCGGCGCGCGCATCGGTATCGGCGGCAGCAACGTGGAGCGGATCCTGGTCGATTTGATCGAGTCGAGTGCCCGGGCAAGATTGGTCGCCTGAAGCCGGCGCAGCCGCGAGCAAGCTGATACGCAATGGAATCGCTACCGCTGACCCTGGGCAGCACCACGCTGCGGCGATTCGAGCCCTCCGATGTGGAGGCATTCCTCGCCTATCGCGCGGACCCGCAACTGGCGCGCTTCCAGGGCTGGACTGCCATGGGCGCAGCGGATGCCGAACAATTCGTGCTCGGCATGGCTGCGGTAACCGACTTCCTGCCCGACGGCTGGATCCAACTCGCCATCGCCCGCGCGGACTCGAACCAGCTTATCGGCGATGTCGGCATATTTCTCGATACCGATGAAAACGAAGCCGAAATCGGCTTCACACTCGCAGGCGAGCAACAGGGCGAGGGGCATGCGGCCAGGGCCGTCAACTGCCTGCTCGGATTGATATGGAAGCTTACGGCCGTGAACTCGATCCGGGCGATCACGGATGCGCGCAACACCTCGTCCATTCGACTTCTCGAACGCAGTGGGTTTACATTGCGGTCCAGGCAGGCGGCGGTCTTCAAGGGAGAGAGCTGCACTGAATACAGATACGTGAAGGAGAGGCCGATGCACCAGGGTTCATGCCACTGCGGGGCAATCCGCATGACGCTGCCTTCGACGCCCACCGTGGCAACCGACTGCAACTGCTCACTGTGTCGTCGTATCGGCGGACCCTGGGTGTACTTCGAGTTCGGCACCGTAGCGATCGCTTCGGAACCCGGCGCCGCAATAGGGTATATCCAGGGCGACAGGACACTCAGCACGATTCACTGCCGCCACTGCGGCTGCGTCACCCACTGGGAACCCCTGGACCCCGAGCCCGGGGCGAAGCACGGCGTCAACCTGGGCAACTTCGATCCTGAACTCATTGCGGCGGTACCGGTGCGCAAGTTCGACGGTGCGGACACCTGGAAGTTTTTCGATGAACTCGATGGGGAGTGATCCGCTGGCACTTTCCAACATCCTGATCCTGGCCGGCATCGCGATCTCTGCGACCGCGTTCGCGATCGCCTGGCACCGCCACAAACAGCGATCGAAGCCGGGAACCCAGCTGCGCGAGAATATGGAAAAGATGCACAGGGATGCGCCCTTCAGGGGCAACCGGAAATAGATCGGGACGGATATACCTCATGACAAACAAACTTTCAGGCTCCTGCCAGTGCGGCCGGAACCGCTTCGAGGCAGAGGGCGAGTTCGAGCGCTTCATGCTGTGCCACTGCAAGTACTGCCAGAAAGACACCGGCTCGGCGCACGCGGCAAACCTGCTGGGCACCACCGCGACACTTCGCTGGCTTTCCGGCGAGGATGGTCACACCGCGTATACGATTCCAGGCACGCGCCATACCCGTGCCTTCTGCACCACCTGCGGCTCGGCGGTACCCTCCTGGCAACTGGACGGCACCCTGCTGGTGGTCCCCGCCGGCAGCCTCGATAGCGGCGTGAACCGCACGCCGGACGCCCACATCTTCGTCGCCAGCCGGGCGAGCTGGGATTGCGAGCTGGAGAAACTCCCGAACCACGACACCTACCCCGCCTGAGCCATGACAGCTGTCACCAGACTGAAGATCAAGGTCGTCCCCGGCGCCTCCAGCTCAAGCGTTGCCGGGTGGCTGGGCGACGAACTCAAGATCCGTATCGCGGCGCCGCCGGAAAAAGGCAAGGCCAATGGCGCGGTCCTCAAGCTGCTGGCCCGGGAACTGCGGCTCGACAAATCCGCCCTGTCGCTGGTGTCGGGAAACACTTCGCCGCACAAGGTGATAGAAATACAGGGCATGACGATGAGCGAGGTACGGTCGGCCTTCTCGGGCGAGGGCTGAGCGCATCGGCAACAACCCGCAACCAAGGTCCCGCCGTTGCCCCGGCGGCCAGGGCTTCCCCCACAAGTACCTGGGTGCCTTCGACGGCTACTTCCCGGCGCGGGCATCGAGTACGCGCTCAAGTGCCGGCAGCACCTGCCGTGCATCCCCGCGGACCTGAAAAATATCACGCTTCCCACGCTGGTCATCGGCGCCCGCTACGATACGATACACCCCGCCTACATGGAAAAGATGGCGTGCGGCGTTGCAAACGGCCAGATGTGTTCAACCTTTCACGGCGAGGATAGCGGCAGTGTTCCTGGATGAGAAAGAGCTCGAGGCGGGCCTGGCCCACATACAGCAGTCCCCGGTGGACGTCGGCACACTGGAGATGATCGTCTGCCGTCCGCAAACCAACGAACGCACGGAACTCGAATCCGGCGAGTTGGACCTGGAGAACGGCCTGGTCGGCGACAACTGGCTGGCCAGGGGCAACGGCAAAACCGCGGACGGCGCGGCGCACCCCGACATGCAGCTGAACCTGATGAACGCCAGGGCGATCGCCCTGATCGCGGGCAGCCGGGATCGCTGGAAGCTGGCGGGCGACCAGCTCTACATCGACATGGACCTCAGCGAATCCAACCTGCCCCCCGGCACCCGGCTGGCCATCGGCGAGGCGGTGATCGAGATCACCGCGGAACCCCACCTCGGCTGCGTCAAGTTCCGCAACCGGTTCGGCAAGGACGCGGTGATGTTCGTGAACTCGGACATCGGCAAGGCGATGCACCTGCGCGGCCTCAACGCGAAAGTGGTGACGCCGGGGCGGATTCACGTCGGCGCCGAGGTCAACAAGGTCGGGACAGCGCAGGTTTGAGCGACATCGAACTGCAACCTGTACTGGCCGGGAATACGATTCGACTGCGGCCGCTGGTTCCTGCGGATTTCGACGCGCTGTACATGGCGGCGTCGGACCCCGGCATCTGGGAGCAACACCCGGACAGCAAGCGCTACCAGCGCGACGTCTTCCGGCAGCGATTCTTTGACGGCGCGGTGGCATCCGGCAGCGCGCTGGTGATCGAGGAACTGGCCGGCGGCAAGGTCATAGGCTCCAGCCGCTACTACGACTGGAAGCCGGAGTCCCGGGAAATCGCCATCGGCTACACCTTCCTCGCGCGGGAGCACTGGGGCGACGGCACCAACCGCGAACTCAAGCAGTTGATGCTGGGACACATCGCCCCCTGGGTGGACGCCATCTGGTTCCATGTCGGCGAGAGCAACCTGCGCTCGCGCCGCGCGGTGGAAAAACTCGGCGCGAAACTGGTTTCCCAAAAAAGCCAGGAACTCGAAGGCCAAACCTTCACCCAGCTCTACTATCGCCTGGACAAAGGGAACGGGTGAGCTATTCGCTAGTACCCAGAGCGGGACTGGTACCATCCTCTTTTAGCGGCGTTGCCATTTCCCCCGCTTTTCGCCTCCGGTAAACAACTAAAAACTATTTGTACCAGCTAAACTCCACAGGCTTCGGAAGCGCAATGACACCGAACAGCTCAGGATTAGAGCGACTGGGCTTGCAGCGTTGCCATCCCAATTGTCTTCGCACCGCGTTCCATCTACTATCGACTCTAACCCACACGAAGCAAGAGCAATGAATACCGGGAAGTAACAACATTCCATGCCCAGGAGGAAGGGATATCCAATGGAGCACTCAGTATATCAATCTGCATTCGACAGCCTATACATCGACTTTGTAATCGGCGTAGCTGTCTCACTTGACGTAATTGCCCTCACGTTCTGTTCTGCACACATCTACCAGTCAGGTTATAAGACATGGCTCAGGTGGGCAAAATACAACGCTGGATGGCATGCTGGGCTTCTACTTTTCTACCTCGTGGCCATTGATGTATTTTCCGTCTTTGCGCAATTTCTTGGTGTTGTATTAGCGCTACCGCTTCCAGATTGGCTCGCTTCCTTAGCCCCCATATGGTCGTGGATTGGAGACCGATTCAGGACACACGTTATTATTTATGCCGCTGTAATTGCGATGGCGTATGTCTGGTGGAAGTATTCCGAAAAAGTTGTGGCGGTTCCTACGTCGCCCAACATTGATGAAGCCCCATTCTTCCTAAAGCCCATATTCAGGCGCTTCAAAGCTCCATCATCGTCAACCGAGTCTCGCTGGTTCTGGCACTTGTCAGCCTGTTTGGTCGCAATTGACATGCTTGCCCTTGCAGCCGTTGTTAAATCTGGAGAAAAGTTGATCCAATTCCCCCAGGGACTCTCCAACTTTGAGAGCAGCTATTCTCTGCTATTCGAAAAGATAGTGACGTCCGCCAATATAGATTTTCTAAAAGCTACATTGACGGTGACTTTCGCCGTGTTTTCTGTTGTTTTCGTATTGTGTTTCCTTAGTGGATACATTAGCAATCGGTTCTGGAATAGTGTTTCATCCAACGGGGAAGATCCTCTAACCTCCTTGCAAGCAACGCTTATCGTTATTTCACTTCGCTTGCTGGAGCCTCTAGTAATATTCTATTTCATCATCCACTCATTGGCCTTCCTGGTTACCGGAATTCCAATTCATAGTCCTGCCTTTATGCTGGGATCAGGATTACTGGTAGCAGCACTCGTCAATTTCGTCGGCCTCAAGGCGATTATCCAATCTGCAGCAGCCCAGTCACAGTCCAGAAGGGATTCACTGCAGCTAGGTGAGGGCAACTAGATGAATTTGTCGCTCGATGGGGGTATTACCTTCGCAATTGGCGCAATCATGAGCGCCTTGTACATTTTCAGCTTTTTCCACAAAAACAACTATTTAAAGGAAAAATTTCCTCAAAACCCAGCCTTGGGCATAGTCTTCGCCGTAAGCGAGAAAGGGCGCTCATTTATTCTCCAGCTTCTGACTAGACTCTACTATAGAAGAGGCGTGAGCTTTCTAGTATTGGCCGCCATCATCGTCGCGACTCTATCTCCGGTAAAAGCACTAATGGAGGTAGAAGAAAATGTCATCTCAAAATCGTGTGCTTCCCTCTATGACCAGAGACTCTTGAGAGAAGGAACAAGCGCCTCCGAGTGCAAATATTCCGCAGCCAACGAAGGCATATCAAAAAATTCCTTACATTTTGAAGAGACTAGAAGCCACTTTCTGCAAATCGCATTATGGCCACTCGCGACAGCTCTATATGGCTGGCTGCTATACATTGCGGTAACTTTTTTGAGGAAGAATGACGAAGAGCCGATAGACAATGCGATCGAAGAATTGCCCCACCTCTATCATGTTTTGTCGATATTGTTCATTTTTTTGGTGTGCGTGGTTGGACTTATTCAAAATGGTTTGGGCACGTAAAAGTGTGCCAGCTAGATCTACACTACGGGCATCACTAGCTACCACTTCGAATTCGCTATGAAATTGATTGCAGAAGCTGAATGGCTGCTGCCGCGCCGCCTTGATGCGGTTTTCAAGCATACTCCTCGGTATCGACGTTGGCGCGCATGGCTTCGCCGTAGCGGTGGCCGGCGATGGTTTGCTCGTTGATCAGGGCATCCAGCTCTTCCAGCACCTCGGCGGGCGGCTGCCAGTCCCAGCGGGCGATATTTTCTTCCATGTGCGCCATGCGGCCGGTGCCGGGGATGGCGACCACGTGGTCACCGCGCGACAGCACCCAGGCCAGCGCGAGCTGGGCCGGGGTTGCGCCCTGCCCTTCGGCGATGGCATTGAAGCTGTCGATCAGCCCCAGATTGTGCGGCCAGTTTTCCTCGGAGAAGCGCGGCATGCCGGCGCGGAAATCCTTCTCGTCCAGTTCCGATGTAGCGCGCACGCCATTGGCCAGCGCCCCGCGCCCCACCGGGGAAAACGCCACCAGCGTGGTACCCAGCTCGGCGCAGGCCTCGCTGAGGCCCAGCTCCGGATTGCGCGTCCACAGGGAGTACTCGTTCTGCACCGCGGCCACCGGGTGCTCCTTCGCCGCGCGGCGCAGGGTGCCGGCCGAAACCTCGGACAGCCCGATGCCGCCGATCTTGCCCTCGCGGATCAGCTCGGCCAGCCCACCCACGGACTCCTCGATCGGCACATCGTAATCGTGGCGGTGCAGGTAGTAGAGATCGATATGGTCCGTCTGCAGCAGCTTCAGCGAAATCTCGCAGGCCTCGCGCAGTTTTTCAGGGCGGCAGTCGACCCGGCGCACGCCATCCTCGTAGAAGATGCCGGTCTTGGAGGCGAGGTAGAAGCGCTCGCGCATCCCCTTCAGGGCCTTGCCGATGAGCTCCTCGTTGTGCCCCATGCCGTACAGGCGCGCCGTGTCGAGGTGGTCGTAGCCGAGGTCCAGCGCGCGGTGCAGGATCGCCGTGCCCTCCTCGTCCGGCGGCTGGTAACCGTAGGCGAACGACAGCGACATGCAGCCGAAACCGACCGGGTTCACCTCGCGGCCGCCGAGCTTGCGTTTGCCAATACTCAAGACTGGTTCTCCTTGCGCGCGATATTGACGGGGATTCCCGAAAAGCGCGGCATGTAGTTGATCGGTTCCAGGTACTGTTGCAGCGAGGTGAGCTGGCCGGTGTAACTGCCGCCCTGGCCCTCGGGATCCTGCGACGGGTCCAGGCCGCCGAACATGTGGCTCATCGACACCACACCGCGGCGCAGGCGCTCCTCCGCCTTTGCCACACCGACGATCTCGCCCGCCTCGGACGTTATCGCAATCCGCTCGCCCTCGGCGATACCTTCCTCGGCCATGTCCTCGGGATTCATGTAGGCCCAGTTCACCGGGTAGTTCGCCCGGGAGCGCGCGGAGTCGCGGTAGGCGCTGTTCATGGTCTCCAGCAGGCGGCGGCAGGTGAGCTGGTAGGCGAAGCGCTCGTCAGGCTGCTCCGCCAACACCAGCGCCAGCTCCGCGGCGATATCCGGCGGGCACAGCTCCAGCCGGCCGCCGGCGCCTTCGGGAGCAGGCTGCACGTACTGCGGTTCGATCTCCGGGCGCACGCCCTGGGGATTTTCGCTGAGCGCTTCGAAGGGCACGCGGCTCTTGCCGCAGAGAAAGCGCACCATCGCCTCCGGGTCCGGCGGCGAATCGACATCCACACCGAGGTCCATGCCCTCGGGAATCGCCGCGTAGTCCAGCCCGTAGTTCCAGTACTTGAGGGTCAGCGGCACGCCCATGCGCGCGGCCACGCCCCAGAAGAATTCCCAGTCGTGGATCACGTCGCCGGGCTTGTCCACCACCGGCCTGGCATACTGCGCAAAGGCCTCGGGATAGAGCATGTCGCCGGGGATGCTGAGGTCGTGGCGCTCGTAGGGCTGCGAGGTGGCGATCACGTAATCCGACAGCTCGCAGGTCTCGTTCATGCGCGCGTCCAGCGAGACCAGCAGTTCCAGCTCCCCGAAGGCCGGCACGGCCCGCGCCGGGTCGCCCAGCCCCATGATCGGGTTGCCGCCGAAGGAGATCAGTGCGCGAATTCGCTCCGGCTCCGGCGAGGTGATCTCGTCCGGCAATAACGCGGAGGGGAATTCGCCGAAGATCCGGCCGATGTCCGCGCTCACGCACTTGACCCCGCGCTCCCAGCTGCGCGTCGGCGACACCGCCATTTCCACGCTGGGCTTCGGGTTCAGGGTGCCCGGGTTGTACAGGCGGTCGCCGGCGCGCTTGTAGCCGCCGACCAGCGCGTTCACCACCTCGATCATGTGGTCGTTGAGGTTGGAGTGGGCGGACATCGACGGGCCCGCGCCGCTACCCACAAAGGGCTTCTTCGCCGCGCCGATCCACTGCGCCGCCTGTTCGATCTGCTCCACCGGCACATCGGCGCGCTGCGCAGCGAGCTCGGGCGTGAAGGGCGCGACGGCCTCGCGCAGCTCGTCCAGCTGGGTGACGAAGCGCTCGCAGAATTCGTGGTTGTAAGTGCCGTCGCGCAGCAGGATGTGCGCGATGGCGGCAAAGATCACGGCGTCCTGCCCGGGCTTCGGCTGGATGACCAGATCGGCGAAGCGCGCCGTCTCCGTGCGCCGCGGATCGATCACGATAAGTTTCGCGCCGCGCGCGCGGGCGGCGGCAAACGCGCGCCCCGGCGCACCGCTCTCCCCGGGCCCGAAAGGATAGGTCTGGTGGCTGACCACCGGGTTGTTGCCCACCAGCACGCCGAGGTCGACATCGCGGAAGCTGGGCTTGCCGCTGGCCATCACCCCCATGCGCCCCATGGTCACCCACTTGGCGGACTGGTCGATGGTCATGGTGGAGAAGAAATTCGGGCTGTCGATGGCGGCGACGAAGGCGCGCTCGAGCAGGCCGCCCAATACGCTGCGGTAGGCCCCGGTGCCGTGGTAGACGGCGATGGAGCGCGGGCCGTGCTCGCGCAGCAGCGCGGCGAGCTTGCCGGCGATCTCATCCAGCGCGTCGGCCGTGGCCAGCGGCTCGAAATCGCCCGCGGCGTTGCGCTTCAGGCTCTGCATCAGGCGCTCTTCCGCACCGTTGTGGAAGTCGATGCTGGCCAGTCCCTTGGGGCACATGTAATTGCCGTAGGGCGAGGTGGAGCCATCGGCGACGGCGCCGGTGAGGCGGCCGTCCTCGACGGTCACTTCCAGCGCGCACAGCGCACCGCAGTTGCGGCAGAAAGTCTTGGCGGTCTGCGGCGTTGTATCCCGCACTTTAAGGTGCTGGGTTTCGGAGTGTTGCGCTTGTTCTTGCACTTCGGGACATCCCCGGCATTTCGCCGTGTCATTATCATGGCCCGGCAGAACACCGGGCTCCCGAGTATAAACAAGCGCGAGCGCCAGCGGCAAAAACCGCCGTTGCAGGCAAGGATGAGGTCGGGCTCAGCCTTCTTTGGCGACGTCGTACTTCGACAGGTAGCGCTCGAAGGCCGCGGTGACCGCGTCCTGCTCCAGGCCGAACTGTGCCAGCTTGTATTCGTGCTTGCCGAACTTGGTCTGCGGGTTGTCGTCCAGCCAGGACTGCATGCCCGCCTGGGCCTCGGCGGTGAACTCGTCGCCGAGGGCGGCATAGAGCTTGCGCATGCCGCCGATCGGGTCGTCGGTCAGCTCGTTGTAATGCACGTCGATGATACGGTCCTCGCCGATCTTCTCGCGCGTGTCCATGATGCGGTCCGCGTGCTGCTGCGCCTGCCACAGGCAGTCCTGGCCGATGTACTCGAGGTCGACCTCCTGGTTGAAGCCGCTGTGGCCCAGCGAGATGATGCTGCAGAAGGAACCAGTGGCGGTCAGCGGATCGCGGTGCGTCCACACCAGGCGGGCGTCCGGGTAGGTCTCCAGCACGTTCTCCAGCCACAGCGCGTGGGAGGGCATCTTCAGGTTCCAGGTGCCGGGTGCGTCCGCCTGCAGCAGTTGCAGGTAGCGCTTGTGGTACGCGTAGGTGGAGCCCAGGTCGGCCTCGTTGAACAGCCAGTCGCGATAGCCCGGCAGCTTGCCGCGGGACTCCCAGATCAGCGCCTTGAAGTCGTGCATCGTGAAAAACATGCACTCGTTGGGATACACCGCGGAGCCGCGGTAGTACTTGCCCATCTCCGGGTGCGCTTCCAGCATCGCCTTCTCCGCCGCCAGGCGCTGCACTGCGCGCGGGTCGGTGAGCAGGGTGTCGCTGGTGGGCGGCGGAACCGGGTCGTCGATCTCCCAGGTCAGCGGCGAGCGGCGCGCGGGATCCGCGGCCAGCAGGTTGCTGAGCAGGGTTGTGCCGGTGCGCGGGATCCCGAAGACGATAACCGGGCGCTCGACGGGCCGCTGCAGCAGCTCCGGGCGCTTGTCGAGGTAGTCGGCGACCTTGAGGCGCGTAGCCAGCGCCTGCACGATACCGCCGGCGAAGCGCTCGACGTTCAGGCCGTCATTGGCGATGCGGTTGGCGTCCGCGAGATAGACATCCAGGCCCTCGCGAAAGCTCTCGCTGTCGAATTTTTCCAGGCCGGTGGCCGCGCGGGCCTGGGCGATCAACTCTTCTGCATTGAATGTCTGCGTCATTATGGGCACCTCGGGGTTCGGTCAGTCGGCCACTTTGCCCCAAGCCCGCAGGCGAGACAACGGCTCCGGGTGTCGATTCCCGGCCCCCGCGTCGGCAGCGGGCCGGATCGGCCCGGCGGCATGCGGAAGGCGCCACCAGGAGCTTCGGGCATTGGCGAGGCCGGCAACCATGACTGCATTTGGGAGCACATGGCGTTGGCAAAAAGTTGCACCTACCCGGGCCGGAAGAGCCCGCCGGCAAAAAGCCCCCGCAATCGGGGGAATCGATGTGCATTTTAGGACCAAGCAGTACGAATATTGATGCGGCCAGCGGCGTGTGTCGCGCCGGGTCCGGCGGCCCTGCCCCGCCGATGAGAACTATGCAAAAACGCGTCGATCTGTATAATTCCCCCCGCAACAATAATCCGGAGGTGTATGAATGGCCAAGGTCATGCAGGGCGTCAAAGTCCTTGAAGTAGCGCAATTTACCTACGTACCTGCAGCGGGAGCCATTCTCGCTGACTGGGGCGCGGACGTGATCAAGGTCGAGCACCCGGAGCGCGGCGACACCCAGCGCGGCTTCGTCAACCTCGGCGGCATCAAGGTCAACCCCAAGCGCAGCCCGTTCGTCGAACACCCCAACCGCGGCAAGCGCAGCGTCGGCATCGACATCTCCAAGCCCGAGGGCATGGCCGTCATCTACGAACTGGCCAAGACCGCGGACGTATTCCTGACCAACTACCGCCCGAGCCAGCGCCAGCGCATGAAGTTCGATGTGGAGCACATCCGCGCGATCAACCCCAACATAATTTACGCCCGCGGCAGCGCCTACGGCGATAAAGGCCCCGAGCGCGACACCGGCGGCTTCGACGGCACCGCCTTCTGGAACCGCAGCGGCCTGGCCGACACCTTCACCCCCAAGGAACTGGACGGCCCGCTGAACCAGGCGATCCCGGCCTTCGGCGATTCCATCGGCGCCATGTTCATCGCCGGCGGCATCTCCGCCGCCCTGTTCCACCGCGAGCGCACCGGCGAGGCGGTGGAGATGGACGTCTCCCTGCTGAGCACCGCCTGGTGGGCGGCCGGCACCTCCATCGACATGGGCCTGGACTGCGGCCAGATCATGCACAACGCCATGCCCCGTTCCGGCGGCAACCCTGGCAACCCGCTGATGGGCAACTACCGCACCGAAGACGGCGGCACCATCAACATGTGCACGCTGACCCCCGGCCCGCATATCAAGAACTTCTTCGAGCACATCGGCAAGCCGGAACTGGCCGAGGACGAGCGTTTCTCCAGCGTCGAGGCGCTGATGCAGAACTGGGAAGCCGCCAGCGCGGAAATCGACGCGGCCTTCCGCAGCAAGCCCTTCCTCTACTGGCGCGAGCACCTGAAGACCTACTCCGGCCAGTGGGCCCCGGTACAGAGCCTGATGGACCTCACCACCGACGAGCAGGCCCTGGCCAACGACATGCTGTTCGAGGTCGAGGCGGCCGATGGCGGCGACCCGATTAAGCTGGTGCGCGGCCCGGTGCAGTTCAACCACGAGCCGGTTCAGACCACCCGCGCCCCGGAAGCCTCCGAGCACACCGAACTGGTGCTCATGGAAATGGGCATGGAGTGGGAAGAGATCGAGAAGCTCAAGGCGCTGGGCGCCATCGCCTGACAACACACTACCCAAGCAAGTTGTAACGAGAGACGTATGAAACCTGGAACCAAACTGAAAAGCGCAGTCTGTGACACCGAAGTAATGGTCATCCGCGGCAGCGACGCCGTCGTCGAGTGCGGCGGCGCGCCGATGCTCGACGAAAAACCGGCCGAGGCCGGCGCCCTGGCTGATGCATTTGCCGAAGGCACCCAGATGGGCAAGCGCTACGTCGACGAGGCGGGCACTGTCGAGCTGCTGTGTGTAAAAGCGGGCAAGGGTTCGCTGGCCATCGACGGCGTGATCCTGAAGACCAAGGACGCGAAGTCCCTCCCCTCCTCCGACTGATCACACCGCGATGAATATATTTCTCCTGCTGCAGATGGCGGCTGACGCGGGTGCTGAGCGTACCGCGCTGGTCTGCGACGGCCGTCGCTGGAACTATGCCGAACTCGCCGACGCCGCCCGCGGCGCCGCCGATGTCATCACCGGCGCAGGCTGCCAGTATGTCGCCCTGCTCGACGAGAGCAGCGCGGCGGCCCCCATCGCCCTGTTCGGCGCGGCGCTGGCCGGCGTGCCCTATGTCCCGCTGAACTACCGGCTGGCGGACGAGGACCTGGGCGCCCTGCTCGGCCGCATCGCACCCGCCTGCGTCATCGGCGACACCGCGCGCGCCCAGCGCCTCAACGGCGACGCCGGCCACAAGTTCCTCAGTCGCGATGAATTCATCGCCGCGGCGGAAGCCGCTGCCGAAGGCGCCTCCGGCGAGGAGCGCGAGGGCGAGGGTATCGCCGCGCAGATCTTCACCAGCGGCACCACCGCCGCGCCCAAGGCTGCGCTGCTGCGTCACTCCAACCTGCTGGGCTACATCCTCGGCACCGTGGACTTCATGTCCGCCGACGAGGACGACGCGCAACTGGTCTGCGTGCCGCCCTACCACATCGCCGGCATCTCCGCGCTGATGAGCTCGATCTACTCGATGCGCCGCATCGTGCTGCTGCCGGCCTTCGAGCCGGACGAGTGGCTGCGGCTGGTTTCCAGCGAGAAGGTCACCAACGCCTTCGTGGTGCCGACCATGCTGGCGCGCATCATCGAGCGCCTGGACGCGGGTGTGGAAGCTGATCTTTCCCACCTGCAGGCCATCGCCTACGGCGGCGGCCGCATGCCCCAGGAGCTGATCGAGCGCGCCCTGGAGCTGATGCCGGAGACCAACTTCACCAACGCCTACGGCCTGACCGAAACCAGCTCCACCATCGCCCTGCTCGGTCCCGAGGATCACCGCGAGGCCTTCGCCTCCAGCGATCCCAAGGTGCGCGCGCGGCTGGGCTCCGTGGGCCGCCCGCTGCCCACCATCGAGCTGGAGATTCGCGACGAGGACGGCAACGTGCTGCCCGCTGGCGAGCGCGGTGAGATCTACGTGCGCGGCGAGCAGGTGTCGGGCGAATACCGCGAGCGCTCCGCGCTGGACGCCGAGGGCTGGTTCCCCACCCGCGACGCCGGCTGGCTGGATGAAGAGGGCTACCTGTTCCTGGCCGGACGCGCGGACGACGTCATCGTGCGCGGCGGCGAGAACATCTCCCCCGGTGAAATCGAGGACGTACTCGACGCCCACCCGGCCATCGCCGAGTCGGTCGCCGTCGGCGTGCCCTCCACCGAGTGGGGCGAAGCCGTGGGTATCGCGGTGGTCATCCGTCCGGGTCACGAGCGCCCCAGCGACGACGAGCTCAAGGCCCTGATCAAGGACCGCCTGCGCTCCTCCCGCGTCCCCGAGCGTATCGCCGTGGTCGACGAACTCCCCTACAACGAAATGGGCAAGCTGCTGCGCCGCCAGGTGCGCGCCATGTTCCAGGACGCCTGACCCCAAAAAAAATCGGGGACGGATGAGCTAAAATTTGGCTCCTCCGTCCCCGATTTTTTTGTAGGAGCCTGCTACGCAGGCGATCGCGCCCTGTAGGAGCGCACTCTGTGCGCGATCGCCTGCGTAGCAGGCTCCTACAGAAGCGGTACCGCCTGCGTGGCAGGCTCCTGCGGAAGCGGTATCGCCTGCGTAGCAGGCTCCTACAGAAGCGGTATCGCCTACGTGGCAGGCTCCTGCATCAGCTGAATTCGAACTCGCCCAGCCAGGTGGCCATGGAGGCCAGGAAGCGCGCGGCGTCGGCGCCGTTGATGACGCGATGGTCGTAGCTCAGGGAGAGCGGCAGCATCTGGCGCAGCTCGGGCTGGCCGTCCTCGCCCGGCACGTAGCGCTGCTGGGTGCGGGTAATGCCCAGGATGGCCACTTCCGGCGCGTTGATGATCGGGGTAAACGCCGTGCCGCCGATGTGCCCCAGGGATGACAGGGTGAAGCAGCCGCCGGACATGTCCTGCATCGGCAGGCCCGGGCCGCGCGCCTTGTTCGACAGTTCCACGATGTCGCTGGTGATCTCGTCCAGCGACTTCTGGTCGCAGTTCTTCACTACCGGCACCAGCAGGCCACCGGGAATGTCCACGGCGAAACCGATGTTGTAGTACTGCTTCTGGTACAGGGTCGCGCCGTCCGCGGACAGCGAGCAGTTGAACTGGGGGAATTTTTCCAGCATCGCCACTGAGGCTTTCACCAGCGCCGGCAGGAGCGTGCGCTTCTGCTCGGGGTGCTCCGCATTCCACGCCTTGCGGCGCTGCTCGAACACGGTGATGTCGGCTTCGTCGTGGTGGGTGACGTGGGGGATCGAGCTCCAGTTGCGGTGCATGACCTTGCCCACGTACTGCTGGATCTTGCCCAGCTTCTTTTCCTCGACGGGGCCGAGGGTAGCGTAGTCCTCGACCGGCCAGGGCAGCATATCGCTCATATCGGCCTTCCTCAGACGCGTTCGATCAGGATGGCCGGCGCCATGCCGCCGGCGGCGCACATGGTGACCAGGCCGCGCTGCAGGTCGCGGCGCTCCAGTTCGTCCAGCACGGTGCCTATCAGTACGGCGCCGGTGGCGCCGATCGGGTGGCCCAGGGCGATCGCGCCGCCGTTCACGTTGATCTTGTCGCGGTCGGCGCCGAGGTCGCGGATGAACTTCTCGACCACCACGGCGAAGGCCTCGTTGATCTCGATCAGGTCGATGTCGTCCAGGGTCAGGCCGGTGCGGGCCAGCAGTTTGCGCACGGACGGGCCGGGGGCGTTGAGCATCAGGGTGGGGTCGTCGCCGAGGTTGGTGGCGGCGACAACGCGGGCGCGCGGCTTCAGGCCGTGCTCGTCCGCGTAGCGCTTCGAGGCCAGCAGCAGGGCCGCGGCGCCGTCGACCACGCCGGAGGAGTTGCCCGCGTGGTGCACGTGCTTGATCTCGACGTCCGGGTAGCGCTGGTTGATCAGCTGGCGGAAGGTCAGCGTGCCGCCCGGCGAGGGGAAGTCGGCGATCTTGGCGAAGCTGGGATCCAGGCCGGCGAGGCTCTGGGCCGTGGTGCTCGGGCGGGGGTATTCCTCGTGATCCAGGACCACCTTGCCGTCTTCATCCAGTACCGGCACCAGGGAGCGGTCGAAACGGCCCTCGGCGATGGCCACGGCAGCGCGTTTCTGGCTCTCCAGCGCGAAGGCGTCGAGGTCCTCGCGGGAGATGCCCTCGATGCTGGCGATGGCGTCCGCGCACACGCCCTGGTGCGACTGCGGGTGCATGGCCTGCAGGGTGGGGTTACCGATGCTCATGCCCAGCGACGGCAGACCGGCCTTCATTTCTTCCATGCCCACGCTGGTGACCAGCGACATCATCTCGGTGCCGCCGGCGATCAGCAGGTCTTCGAAGCCCGCGGCGATCTGTCCCGCCGCCATGCTGGTGGCGGTGATACCGCTGCCGCAAAAACGATCCATGGTCACCCCGCTGGCGCGGGTGTCGAAGCCGGCGTAGAGGGCCGCCATGCGGGCGAGGTCGCCGGCCTGCTTGCTCTTTTGCGCGCTGGTACCCCAGACGATGTCGTCGATATCGCCGGTATCCAGGTTGTTGCGGTCGCGCAGCGCGCGCATCACGGTGGCGGCGAGTTGGTGCGGGTGAAGATCGACCAGCGCTCCCTTGCCGGGTTTGCCAATTCCGCGCGGCGTGCGCACGGCGTCGATGATAAACGCTTCGGACATCTGCATCTCCTCGAGGGCTTTCTGTACGGGGGCTTTTGCGTGACAGCGGGGCCGCGCGGCGGCGTGCGCAGACTATACACAGCTTGCCAGGGTCGTTCAACGGCACCGCATGACCACACTGGCGGCACTCTGTTATGATGTCATATGAAAGACACGATAAGGCAAAGATGAACTCACCAGCCAGCCCGGGAAAATCCGCGGACGATCCATCCGCAAGCAAGCGGCGCTACAACAGCCCGTTGCGACAGCAGCAAAGTGCACAGACCCGCGAGCGCATCGTGCTCGCCGGTGTCGAGCTGGTTCACGGTTTTCCCACCTGGGACTGGACCAACCTGACAGCGCGCGCCGTGAGCGAATGCGCCGGGGTGAGCGAGCGCACCGTCTACCGGCACTTCGCCAGCGAAAACAACCTGCGCGACGCGGTCATGCAACGCCTGGTGGCGGATTCCGGCATCGATCTCAGCAACCTGCGCATGGAGGATTTCCCGAAAATCACCCAGCGCATGTTCGACTACCTCTCCTCCTTCGCCACCGTCCCGCAGACGGAGACGGATCCCACCTTCGCCTCCATGGACGAGGTGCGGCGCATCGCCCTGCTGGAGTCGGTACAGCGCTCCCTGCCGGACCGCGCGCCGGGCGAACAGCGCGCCGTGGCCGCCATGCTGGACCTGTTCTGGAACCCGCCCTATTACGAGCGCCTGATCGCAGACTGGAACATCGAGCCCGAACAGGCCAGCCGGCTGATCAGCTGGATGATCGAAGTACTGCTGGAGGCAATCGCCAACGGCCGCCAGCCCTGAGGCGCGGCAGTTCCGCCGGCTTGACTCACTGGGTGATACGAGCAGCCCCGGCGAGTAAAGTCCGCGACAGAAAGTTGTCATGTAAATTGCATTCACGGGGGGTATTCGGTATCTTTCCCTCCCCAAAAACCAGCTCTCGAAACAGGTTCGTTACCGGACGGGAGAAGGAAGCCTCCGGCGAACTGCCCCGCTTTTGCTACAGAGCTCCTGGACTGCCCCAGGGTGGGCCGAATCGCCCGGGCCTGTCACGCCGGCACCCGGCGTACCGGAGATAAGAAACAGGAGAAGTCATGAGCACCGAGCATGCGATAATCATCGGCGCCAGCCACGCGGGAGCGCAACTCGCAACCAGCCTGCGCCAGTCCGGCTGGACCGGCAAGATTTCGGTCGTCGGCGACGAGGCCATCCCGCCCTATCACCGGCCGCCGCTCTCAAAGGGCTATCTCAACGGCGACAAGCACAGCGACGAGCTGCTGATCCGCCCCGCCTCGTTCTACGAGAAGTCTGACATCGACCTGCTGCTCGGCAACCGGGTAACCGGCATCGACCGCGACAACAAGTGCATCACGCTGCACGACAGCGCCAGCATCGGCTACACCAAGCTGGCCCTGGTCACCGGCGCCAAGGTGCGCAAGTTGAGCAACCTCCCCGGCCATGAGCTCGGCGGCGTCTGCTACCTGCGCGACCTGCGCGATGTCGACCAGATTCGCGGCTACATCGGCAAGGGCAAGTCCGCGGTCATCATCGGCGGCGGCTACATCGGCCTCGAGACCGCCGCATCCATGCGCAAGATGGGCATGAACGTCACCGTACTGGAAGCCATGCCCCGCGTACTGCAGCGCGTCACCGCGCCGGAGGTCTCCGCGTTCTACAGCCGCGTGCACGGCGAAGAAGGCGTCAACATCATCTGCGAGGCGGCCGTCGAGTCCCTGCAGGGCAGCGGCAACGTACAGTCCGTACAACTGGCCGACGGTACCTCGATCCCGGCGGACGTGGTCATCATCGGCGTGGGCGTCATGCCCGACGTGGAACTGGCCGAAGCGGCTGGCCTGGAAATCGACAACGGCATCGTGGTCGACGAGTTCGCCCGCACCTCGGACCACGACATCGTCGCCGCGGGCGACTGCACCAACCACTACAACCCGATCTACCAGCGCCGCCTGCGCCTGGAGTCGGTACAGAACGCCACCGACCAGGCCAAGACCGCCGCCAACACCCTGTGCGGCAAGCTGGAGGCGTACAACACGCTGCCCTGGTTCTGGTCCGACCAGTACGACCTGAAGCTGCAGATCGCCGGCCTGTCACAGGGCTTCGATCGCGTGGTGCTGCGCGGCGACACCGAGGCCGGCCGCAGCTTCGCCGCCTTCTACTTCGAGGGCGACCGCCTGCTGGCGGTGGACGCCATCAACCGGCCCAAGGAATTCATGATGACCCGGCGCGCGCTGGGCAGCGGACAGAACGCCGACCCGGCGAAGCTGGCCGATGAATCCATCGAGATACAACAGGCTTTCAGCTAGCCGCCAACTGAGCGAGAGGTTTTACCGGATATGCCACAGATCAAGTTCATCACACACACCGGCGAGGAGCACGAGGTACACGTCGCCGCCGGCACCAGCGTCATGCAGGCCGCCCTGGACAACGGCGTCCCCGGCATTCTCGCCGACTGCGGCGGCGCCTGCAGCTGCGCCACCTGCCACTGCTACGTCGACGATGCCTGGGTCGAAAAGACCGGCAAGCCCGACGATGTGGAAGAGCAGATGCTCGATTTCGTCATGGAAGCGCAGCCGAACAGCCGCCTGAGCTGCCAGATCGTCGTCGAGGACTCACTCGACGGCCTGGTGGTCCGCCTGCCCGAGAGCCAGATCTAGGCAGGGCTCTTCATACCAGTCGCGCCGCCGCGCCGGGGCAGGATCCCGGGCGGCGGTGAGATTCCCCGCCGCCTCCTCGCGACAGGCTATACCGCGGCGTCAGTCCAGCTTCGCAATCACCTCTGAGCCGAACCACTCGGCGTTGTCGCACCATTCGTCCAGGGTGCTACCGTCCACGTTCGCGGCCGCCCCGACGATACCCAGCGATTTGTAGTAGCCGATCTTGTCGATCAGTTCCTGGGCCGAGAGCTTCTCCCCGGGCTGGACGATACTGGCCAGGAATACCTCGGGCGGAGTCTCGCGGCCGACTTTCTCGCAGTACTCATTCATGTACGTGATGCCCTTGACCAGGTCGTCGTCGCTGCTCATGGCGGTGGTGCGCGCGGTGGCCGCCAGCGGCCCCTGCTGGGTGAAGAAGGGGTTCCAGGCGTCGCCCAGGTCCACGGCGCGGCGGATCGCCCGCGGCGCGTTGCCGCCGACCATCAGCGGCGGATGCGGGCGCTGCACCGGGCGCGGGTTGATGCGGCAGCCGCGGGCGCTGTAGCCGGTGCCCTCGAAGTCGAAGTTCTCGCCGGTCCAGGCGGCCTTCATCGCCTGCATGTACTCGTCCATGATCTCGTTGCGGCTGTCGAAGTCCGCGCCCAGCGCGAAGTACTCGCCCTTGAGGTAACCGGCGCCGAAACTCAGGCTCAGGCGGCCATTGGAGAACACATCCAGCGTGGCCGCCATGCGCGCGACGATGAACGGGTTGCGGTAGGGCAATACCAGGATGCCCGTCTGCAGGCGCAGCGTGGTGGTGCAGGCGGCGACCAGGCTGAGCATGACGAAGGGGTCCTGGGCGTCGTGACCGCCCGCGTCCAGCCAGCGCGCCGTGGGGCACGGGTGGTCGGTGACATTGCCGCCGTTGAAACCGGCGCGCTCCAGGGTGGTACCGACCCGCTGCACCGCCTCCATGTGCAGGAACTCGTCCGGGGCGAAAGTGTGGTCGAAAGGCAGTGTGGCATTGATCTTCATAGAGCGTTCCTGGTCTCGTTGGCGTCTTGTCGGGAATCTTGCAGGAAAAACTTCAGGGTTTACCGGGTTCCGGCACGTCGCCGGTCAGCGTCCAGCGGCCGCTGCTATCGCGCAGCCAGCCGCTGGATGCCCAGGCGCCGCCGTCCACGGGGATGACAGCGCCGGTGACATAACTGCTCATGCGTGAAGCGAGGAATACGGCCACGCTGCCGCACTCGTGGTCCACCCCGGTGCGGCCCAGCGGCAGGCGGCGGGCTGTTGCGGCGTCCTGGGCGGCGCTGGGGTGTATCCAGGTGGACTCATCCACGGGGCCGCTGATATTGCCGCGCAGGCCCGGCGTCACCGTGTAGTCCGGCGCAATGGCGTTGACGCGAATGCCCGCGTCCCCCAGTTCCAGCGCCAGGGTGCGGGTGAAATTCAGCATGGCGGCCTTGCAGGCGGCGTAGACGGCGAAATTGGGCGCCGCCCGCGACGCCTCGATGCTGGCGACATTGATGATGGCCCCGCCGCGTCCGCCCTCGATCATCACCGGCGCCGCCGCGGAGGTGGCGGCCAGCATGCTGACGAAGTTGATATCGATGTGCCGGCGCCAGGAGCGCTCGGACTGCTGCAGGAAGGGGCGCGGGCCGACGCCGCCAGCATTGTTGACGAGGATATCGATGCGGCCGAAATGATCCTTCGCGGCCTCCACCATCGCCCGTACTGCGTCGGTGTCGCACACGTCCACCGGCCAGGGCAGCGCGCGCCGCCCCAGTTCCTCCACCCGCTGCCGGGTTTCCTCGCAGCGCTCGGGCACGATATCGGCGATGACGATATCCGCCCCGGCACTGGCGAGGCCCAGGGCTATCGCCCGGCCGATGCCCCCGCCGCCGCCGGTAACGATGGCGACCTGGTCGGCCAGCGACACCTGCCCGGTGTTGAATATACCCGGTGTTTCCATACCTGCTCCTTTTGTCGTCGCTACCAGTCTAGCGCGGACCCGCCGGCACCGGCGGGGCGTCCTTCAGCGGCTCGCGCAGGCCCAGTGCCTCGCGCGCCCTGGCGCGGATGTAGGCGTGAATCTGGCGCACCTGCTCCTGGGTGAGGTCGGTGAACACCGGCATGCCGCGCGGCAGCAGCACGCTCTGGTTGAGCACCGTCCACAGGCTGCTCTCGTGCAGGGCGATGGGCGATTCGCGCAGGTCCGGCGCAGGCCCGCCCGCCGCCTCGAGGTCCAGGCCGTGGCAGGAGGCGCAGCGCATGGAGTACAGCATGCGGCCGGGGATCACGTCGGCCTCGTCGATCTTGATGGCGGGGTCGTCCAGGGCGTGCACTGTCTTGTCCGCGGGCGGACCGGGCGGCAACTTCGCATCGCCGCCCAGCACGAAGGTGAGGACGCGGCGCGGCTGTCCGCGGAAACTCCAGCCGGCGTCCATGACCTCGCCGTTCACCGCCGCGGAACCGCCGTAACCGACCAGCAGCGAGATGTACTGCTTGCCGTCCACCTCGTAGGTATTGGGCGCGGCGATCACGCCCAGGCCGACATTATAGTGCCACAGGCGCTCGCCGGTCTGCGCGTTATAGGCGGAGAAATAGCCGTCCGCGGTGCCCTGGAACACCAGGTTGCCCGCGGTGGCCATGACGCCGCCGTTCCAGATGGTGTCGTGCGGCACTTTCCACGCGGGTTTCTGCGTCACCGGGTTCCAGGCCAGCAGCGCGCCCTTGCCGTCGCCGGGCTCCTCCACCACGTTGCTGATGGACATGCCGAAGATCGAGAAGCCCCTGGTCTTGCTCTCGGTGCGCGAGAACTTCGTGCCCATCTGCATGTAGGGGATGTAGGCCAGCCCGGTGTCCGGGCTGTAGGCCATGGGCTGCCAGTTGTGGGCGCCCATGGAACCCGGGAACATCACCACGTCGTGTTCGGCGTAGCGGATGTCGTAGGCTTCCACCGGGCGGCCCGTCTTCATGTCGATGTGCGAGGCCCAGTTGACCTTGCCGATCTTCTCGGCGGAGAGCAGTTCGCCGGTCTTGCGGTCCAGCACGTAGAAGAAGCCGTTGGTCGGCGCCTGCATGATCACGTCGCGGGACTTGCCGGCGTAGTCGATGGTCGCCAGCACCATGTTGGCGGTGCACTTGTAGTCCCAGGCCTCGCGCGGGTTCGTCTGGTAGTGCCAGACGTACTTGCCGGTATCGGCGTCCACCGCGACGATGGAGGCGAGGTAGAGGTTGTCGCCGTCGCCGGGACTCCGGCGGTTGGAATCGTAGGGACCGCCATTGCCCGTGCCGAGGTAGACCAGGTTGTTGCCCGGGTCGTAGGTGATGCCGTTCCAGACGGTGCCGCCGCTGCCGGTCTTCCAGTACTCGCCGGACCAGGTCTTCGCCGCGCGCTCCATCGCCGGGTCGCCCTTGTTCTGCTCCGGCGAGCCGGGCACGGTGTAGAAGCGCCAGGCCTGCTTGCCGCTGTCCTGGTAGTAGGCGGTGACGAAGCCGCGGGCGCCGAAGTCGGCGCCGCCGTTGCCGATGATCACCTTGTCGCCGAATACCCGCGGCGCGCCAGTGATGATATTGAGCATGCCCTCGGGGACGGTCTGCGCGCTCCACAGCACCTTGCCGTCAGCGGCGTCGAGGGCGATCAGGCGGCCGTCGATGGCGCCGACGAACACCTTGCCGTTGGCGTAGGCCACGCCGCGGTTGACCGGCAGGGTGAAGCCCAGCTTGCCGGGCTTGTATTTCCAGGTCTCGGGATCGTATTTCCACAGCAGCTTGCCGGTGGCGGCCTGCACCGCGTAGACCTCGGCGCGGCTGCCGGAAAAATAGAGCACCCCGTCGATGGTCAGCGGTGTCGCCTCCAGCGAGGACTCCCCCGGCAGGTCCATCGACCAGGCCAGGCCCAGCTTGCCGACATTGCCGGTGTCGATCTGCTTGAGGGTACTGAACATGCCCTCGTCCACACCGCCGCCCGGGTGTGCCCAGTCGACGTTATCCGCCGATTGCGCTGAGGCAGCGCAACCCAGCGCGAGGATAAGACTGCCCAACCATTTCCGAGCCTGTAATTTCATTATTGCGACTCCACTTATCGTTATCTGCTGCTGGACGGAAAACTACAATCGGGGCTGGATCTCCTCCATCACCCATTGCGCGTGGTCCAGGAATGCTTCGAGGCCGGCCACCGGCGGTGTCGGCACCGAACTCATGGTAACGCCCTGCTCTTTCAACTCGCCCAGGGCGTCGACGATTTCCTGCGCGGCCAGTTGCCGGCGCAGTTCCGGATCGTCGTTGACCACATGCCCCTCGCCCACCCGGGCGGTGCCGAGGCCGTACATCACCTCGAAGGGCTGGCCGCGAAATTCCGGCTGGGACTTGATGAAGTCGATGCGCTCGCCGATTTTCTCCGGCGGCGTCAGGAAGGGCCACCAGCCGGTGGCGAAGCGCGCGGCGCGGCGCAGGGCCGCATCGGCGTCGCCGCCCAGCCAGATCGGCAGGTGCGGCTCCTGCACCGGTTTCGGCTCGAAGGCGACGTCGCGAAACCTCACGTAGCGCCCCTCGAACTCCGGGTTGTCGCTGGTCCACAGCTCGATCATGGCGGCCAGGTATTCATCCGCCATGCGGCCGCGCTCGTGGAAGTCCACGCCCAGCAGCTCGAACTCTTCCTTGAGCCAGCCGACACCGAAGGTGACCATCATGCGCCCGCTGCTCAACCAGTCCAGCGTGGCAAGCGCCTTGGCTGTCACCACCGGGTGCTGCAGCGGCAGAATGGAAATACAGGAGTTGAGGCGGATGCGCTCGGTGGCGCCGGCAAAATAACCCTGGGCGGCAGCCGCGTGGAAATAGTGCGGGCCGGAGAGTTCGACGTGCTGCTTGGGAATGAGGAAGTGCTCGGGCACGGCGATCATGTCGTACCCGAGCGCCTCGGCCCGCTTCGCCAGCCGGGTCTGGTCGGCGCCGGTGACGGCGGCCTCCCAGGGCTGGGAGCTGGCCTTGAGCCGCAGCATGTGCGGCATCGGGAAGGCGAGTTTCACGGACTGCCCCGCCGCCGTATCAGGACGGCAGCGAGACGTCGGCGGTACCCTTGAGGATGGTGTCGCCTTCCTGGGTGGTCATCCTCAGTTCGACCGTGACGATCGGCATGCCGAAAGCGGAGGTCTCCTGCTTGTCCACGACCTTGGCGTCCACGTAAGTCACGTCGCCCTCAAATGCGGGGCTGCGGAACTGTGTCTTTGAGTGCCAGATGTAACCGTCGTGGCCGGCCCAGTAGGCGATGGTGTCCAGGTGCCAGGCGTTCATGGAGGAGCCGTAACCATAGGCGCCACCCATGCCGATCTTCTCGGCCTTGCGCTTGTTGATGTGGCCGCTGGACGGGCCGTGGTACAGGCCGTCGCCCTTGCGCGGGTCGATCTTGCGCGCCTCGAAGTCGTAAGTCATGTCGGCGCCGAAGCCGGCGTCGTCGGTGGCCGGGTCCTTGACGCCTTCCGGCGGGTTCCAGCGCCAGGTGCCCCAGATGTTCTGGCGGTGGGCGCGGCACTCGTTGGCGAAGCTGATGACGGAGTGCGGGCCGATTACGCGGCGCGGCAGTTCGTCGCCGACGTTCACCTCGGAGAAGCGCGGCGAAACGCCCTCGCGGTTGGAGAGGATCCAGTTGTGGCGCAGCGCGTAGATTTCTTCCAGTTCTTCGTCGGTCCACTCTTTCGGCGCGCGCTTTTCCTTGCCGTATACGCCGCGCTTGTTGGCCTCTTCCACCAGGTAGCGGATGGAGGTGGCGCGTTCCTTGGCGACCAGCGCGCCGTGCTGGTTGCGGTGGATGGTATCGCCGTCGGCGAACATGGTCGGGCCGGCGAAACCGGTATCGGTGACCTTGTAGCCCGCGAAGTACCGCTCCTGGGTGAGCTTGTCGCCCGGGCGCACGGGAGTGCCGTAGAACCACCATTCTTCACCGGCGAAGATCAGATGGGTGCCGGGAACCTTGCCCACGCAGGAGGGGTGGCAGCCGTGGCCGTAGTCCATCGCCACGGTGAACGATTGCGGCGCGACGATGCCGCCGAACTGCGACTCGTTGGCGAAGCGCTCGTCCCAGTGAATCGGGTTCGGGTAGTCCATGGCCTGAACCCAGCGGCGGATATCCGTGGCATTGCAGGGGTCCCAAAGCTCGGCGTAGACGAGACGTTTGCCGACCCACTTGTCGACATCGCTGGTATCCAGCGTCACAATTTCTTCAGCAGTGTTTTCGCTCATGTTTTTCACCCTTTTTTTCGGGAAATTTTGCGGTTAGGAAGAATATACGCGCGCTGTTGGCGAGGCAACCACGCGGCGATTTGCGCGCGGACTTTGCAGCCTGCGGCAAGAATGCCTGCAATCTGGGTCAACGTTTTCGCTCCTGAAAAGCGGCCCCTGTCCCATCAGTTCGCACCCGCAGACTCGATGCGCACCGGTATGCCGGACATGCGCGGCATGGCCTGCAGTGCCTCGCAATCCCTGTCCAGGCTGATCAGCGGCGATACGGAAGCGCCCTGCACGCGGTAATCCGCGGGCTCGCCGGGCATCACGCCAAAGCCGTGGGTCATGCTCGCCACACCCGGCTTGAGCGTGGCGTCCGCCTCGACGATGGCCGGGATGCGGCCGTTGTCGGACACCAGCACCACTTCGTCGCCATCCGCCAACTGGCGCCTGGCCATGTCCTCGGGGTGCAGGCACAGCGGATTGAAGGGCCGGCGCTTGCGCGCGGTGGGGAACTCCCGGCAGCTGGTATTACTGATTTCGCGCATGCGCCGCGAGATCAGTCGCAGGTCGAACTCGGCACCGCCCTCGAGCAGGGAGGAGACCGACGCGCTCGCGGCAAACCCGGCAAGCTCTTCGGCGACATCGGCGGGCATGACATCGAAGCGCCCCGCCTGCTCGTTCGCAGGCGCGACATGTTTCGGCGGCAGGTCGAAGATGCGCCCGCCCAGCGCCTGCTGCTGCAATTCGCTGAACGGTATCGCCGCATTGCGCGCCATGATGGCGAGAAAATCGTTGTCGTCGACCGGCGGCGTGTCCATGTCCATTTCCACGCCCATGAAGTTGAGCGCGACACCCAGGCGTTTTGCCAGCGCCCAGGCGACATAACCCTCGTCGCACAGTTCCGAGTCCGCGGGCGGCGGCACCAGCGCCGGGGTGTACTGGGCGTAGGGGATACTGAGGTTGGTCATCTCCAGCCCGAAGGTCATGTCCGCGTGCTCGAAGAGAATCTTCGGCGGCAGCACATAGTCCGCCAGCGCCGTGGTGGCGGTGTGGAAGGGCTCGATCACCACCAGCAGCTCCAGCGCCCTGAACGCCTCCACGACTCGCCCGGTGTCGGGCATGGCGCCCACCGGGTTGGCGCCGGAAATCAGCAGGCCGCGCAGCTGCCCCTCGCCGGGCTCGAGGATTTCCTCCACCAGCGTGGGTGTGGCGGATTCCCCCATCAGCCGAACCGCCCCGCGCACCCGCGAGCGCGGGGCTTTCTCGAAGCTGCGCAGGGGCCCGCTCACCTGGGCGCGCGGCGCCGGCCCACCGTTGAAAACGCCGGGGTTGGGCAGCGCCTCGCCCTCGCGGTTGAATCGCCCGCAGACGATACCCAGGCACTCGTACAGGTGTTCGGCGAGATTGGGGAAGGCGGCCATGTTGACGCCGGTACCGGTGTTCACGCTGCCGCGGCGCGCATCCCGCGCAAAAAGTTGCGCCGCTGCCAGCAGGTCCGCAGCATCGATACCCGCACGGGCGGCCACTACCTCGGGGGTGAACGGCGCGAGCGCAGCGCGCAGGGTATCCAGCCCCTGCACGTGCTGCGCGCAGAATTTCACGTCGTGCCAGCCGTTCTCCAGGATGATATGCAACAGCCCGGCGGCGACGGCGGCGTCCTCCCCGGGGTAGATCTGCAGGTGAATATCCGCGAACTTCGCCATCTCGCATTCGCGCGGGTCGATCACGATGATCTTCGTGCCGCGCGCCCGCGCCTCCTTCAGGCGCTTGGCGGGGTTCTGCACCGGTGTGTGCCAGCTGTAGACGGAGACCAGCGGGTTGCTGCCGGCGAACAGCCAGACTTCGGCGTCCTCGAAGGCGTGGCGGCCGGCGTCCCAGGTGCCGAGGCGATCGATCGCCACCCACTTCGCCGACTGGTCGATGGTCATGGTGGAAAAGCGCTGGCCGCCGACGGAATCCGCCAGCCCGGGGAAAGAGAAAATCGCGGTGTTGGAACCGAACGTCCCGGTGCCGCGGAAAAAGCCCAGTGTCTGCGCGCCGGTGGTGTCGATGATGCCGCGCATGCGCTCGGCGATCTCGTCCAGTGCCTGCTCCAGCGGTATCGGCACATGCGTGTCGCCGACGCGCTTGAGCGGGCGCATTATGCGGTTTTCGCTGTACAGCGCCGAGGGAATCTCCAGCCCCTTGATACATGCATAGCCCTGGGTCGCGGGATTGTCGTGATCGCCGCGTACCGACACCACCCGCTCCTCGTCGTCGATGCCGACATCCAGCCCGCAGAAACCGAGGCAGAGCCGGCAGTAGGATTTTTCTTCTCTCATTATTTTCCCTGCTTGCGCCATCAGAAGCCGATAAAGCGAACCTGCTGTTCGAGGGGAACGCGACCCCGCTCGAAGCCGTTCACCGGTGCTTCCGGGTCACGGTAACCGATTGCCATGCCGCAGAAAAAGACATGTGTTGTATCGTCGACGCCGATGTGTTCCTTGATGACCCGGGCGTAGATCGACATGAACTCCTGGGGGCAGCTGTCCAGCCCCTCCTCGCGCAGCAACAGCATGATGGTCTGCAGCCACATGCCGACATCCGACCACTGCGGCGGCCCCATGATGCGCGGGAAATAACACAGCAACAGCACCGGCGCACCGAAGGAATCCAGGTTGCGGGCCACGGCGGCCTGGCGCGCCGCCGCGTCGTCGCGGTCTATGCCCATGGAAGCGTACTGGCTGGCGCCCATTTGCGCGAGCCGGTCGGTGTACTGCGACGGCACCCCGGGCGGCTGGATAGCGTACTCGACCGGGTTCTGCGGCGCCGAGTTGCGCAGTTTCTCCTGCAGCTCGCGCAGCGGCTGGCCGCACAGCACAGTGGCCTCCCAGGCCTGGAAATTGCAGCCGGAGGGGGCGTAGCGCGCGGCGTCCAGTACCCGCTGCAGCACGTCCAGCGGCACCGGGCGATCGAGAAACGCCCGGATGCTGCGCCGGCTGGCCACCGCTTCACTGACTGACATGCTGGTCATTGGTTTTCCTGTTTCGATTTCGCTTTCATCCGCAGATGCACCGGCTTGAGCCGTGCGACCGATTATTCTAGACTGCCCGCTCAGGCGCGGCGCGCAGCCGCCCACCGCAAGGAGGTAGCCCGACATGATGGGAATGGGAAGCGGCGATTGCCCGTACAAGTTCAATTTCGAGCCCGACACGTTCAAGGTCGGCGACACCGTCAGTTATCGTGTGCCCTCGCTGGGCGAGTTCCCCTTCGCGGCGGAAGTCAAGGCGGTTCACGCCGACTACATCGAGATCAGCGACTACGGCGAACCGGACAAGATCATCCGTGCGACTCGCGAAGCCCGGCCGGTGGTATCCGACGCGGACGCCCTGGGCTGAGCACCCTCCCCCTGCGGCCGGTCTGCTCATAACTCCTGCACCTGCTGGTCAAGGCGCACGCGGATCGGCTTGAAGAACATCGTCATTACGGCAACGCCCAGAATTACCATCGACATCAGGTAGAAATTGTCGATGTAGGCGATCATCAGCGCCTGCCGGCTCACCTCCAGGTCCACCATCTGCCAGACTGCCGAGCCGAACTGGCCAAATCGGTCGGTGAAATTGAGGGGATCTATCCCGGGCAGGCTGAAACGTGTGATCTCCCCCGCTATGTCAGCGTGACTGGTCTGCGTATTGCGCGAGATGTAGGTCACCATCAACGAAATCCCGAAACTCCCGCCGACGCTGCGCATCAGGTTCAGCAGGCTTGACGCGTCTGGCCGGTAGCGCGGCTCGACCGCCGCGAAGGCCGCAACGTTCATCGGCATGAAGGTCAGGCCCAGCCCCAGGCCCTGGATGAAGCCGGCCAGCAGGATCGGCCCGCGATCCATGTTCAGCGACCACTGTGACATCATCCACAGGGCGAAGCTCGCCACGCAAAATCCCGCGATCATCAGATAGCGGGCATCCACCCGGTGCATGATGCGCCCGACAATGGTCATGGTAATGATCACGCCTACACCGCGCGGCATCAGCAACAGCCCGGTATCCCAGGGGCCGTAACCGTAGACGTTCTGGAACATGATCGGCAGCACCGAAGCCAGCGCGACATTGGCGACGCCAAGCACGAACATGAAAAAGAAAGCTGCGAGAAAGCTCGGATTACGTAACATTCCCGCCGGGAACAGCGGGTTTTTTGTTGTCAGCGTGTGTGTGATGTACACCCAGAACGCGCCGAGGGCGACCAGCAGTTCGATGAGAATCTCCGGCGAGTTGAACCAGTCCTTGCTCTGGCCGCGGTCCAGCAACAGCTGCAGCGAAACCAGCGCGATTACCAGCATCGCAAAGCCAAAGCGATCCAGCTTGCGATCCGCCTTCGGCCTGCTCGGCAACAGCCAGAACAGGATTGCCAGCGTCGGTATACCAATGGGCAGGTTGACGTAGAACACCCAGCGCCAGTTCAGTGATTCGGTCAGCAAACCACCCAGCATAGGGCCGCAGATCGGCGCGACCATAACCACCATGCCCCAGAGCGACACTGCAGCCGCCTGTTTGCTCGGGGGATTTATGTCGTACATGATGGTCTGGGCCATGGGCCCGATAAACGCCGCGCAAAATCCCTGCAATACGCGGAAAAGCACCATCTCAAACATGGTCTGGGCCGCACCGCAGAGCATCGAGGTAACGATGAATCCCGCCACCGACCAGAGGAATACCCGGCGTGATCCAAGGCGATCGGAGACCCAGCCCACCGCCGGAGTCATCAGTACCGTGGCAATGATATAGCTGGTAAGCACCCAGGCAATGGTATCCAGCGAAGCGCCGAGCGTTGCCTGCATATGCGGCAGTGCCACGTTGGCAATGGTCGCGTCGAGGAACTGGATGATAGACACGCCCATCACCGCGACCATCAACAGGCCGGGGTGCGACGTCTCGAGGGCGGGCTTGTCCTCGATCGGGCTACTGTCTGGTATCGACTCGGACATTTACCGACAGTCCAGCAATCAGGTTGCGTTCAGGCTTGCCCTCGATGGAGATGCGCACCGGGACGCGCTGCGTGACTTTCACCCAGTTGGCATTGGCGTTCTGGGCGGGGATGATCGAAAACTCGGAGCCCGTACCCGCGCCGATGCTCTCCACTTTTCCGTGCAGTTCGAGGCCGGGGAAAGTATCGACGGTAATGGTCGCCGGCTGCCCCGGGTGCATGCGTTCCAGCGCCGTCTCCTTGAAATTGGCCTCCACCCAGCTGTGCTCGTTCTTAACGATGGTCACGGCCGGCAAGCCCTGTACCATCAGGGAACCCACCTGCAAGCGCTCGGCCTGGCTGATGATCCCGCTGACCGGCGCGCGCACTTCAGTGCGGCCGAGGTTGAGCCTGGCCTGTTCCAGTTGCACCTTGGCCGCGCGCACCTGGGGGTTTTCGCCATCCGCGATACCACCGGTGGAGAGCGCCGACTGCGCGCGGGCGGCGTCTGCCCTCGCCGAAGACAGTTTCGAGCGCGCATTTGCCAGCGCGTGCTCCGCCGCCTGCAGGGCAGCCTCGGTACCCACCTTGGTCTTGAGCAACTCCTTCTGCCGACGGTATTCCTTGGTGTAGTAGTCGATGTCCTCCTCGGCGCTCTCGATATCCACGTTGGATGTGTCGTAAACGGTCTGCAACTCGTCTACCCGCGCCCTTGCCGTGGCGATGGCGGCCTTCGCCTGGTCAACCGCCAACTGGTAGGGTTCGCGATCGATGCGGAACAACAGATCGCCCGCTTTCACTCGCTGGTTCTCCTTGACGGCCACTTCGACGATGCGCCCGCCCACCTCCGCGCTGACGGACACCTTGTCCTGCCGGATGTAAGCATTGTCAGTCGACACGTGGCCCAGGCTGAGCAGGAAGTAAACCAGCGCTCCGGCACCGAGCAGGACCGGGCCGGCCAGCATCAGGAGCAACCGCGGTAGCGATCGGGACAACTCTATTCCTCCATTTCCAGGTTCAGGTTGGTTCACCAGTCCGCCGGGACAGGTTCGCCCGCAATTTTTCCAGGCTGCGGCGCAGCGACTTGCGCTCGCGCTCGCCCATGCCCTCCAGGGCTGCATCCATTACAGCCTCACCCAGGGGCAGAAGCTCCGTCTGCAGCTCGTGCGCCTTGTCGGTCAGGTACAGGTGCCAGGCGCGGCGATCCGCCGGGTCCCGCCGGCGCTCTACCAGGCCCGCATCTTCCAGGCGGTCGATGATGCGGCACAGGGTAATCGGCTCCACGTCCAGCAGCTCCGCCAGGGCAGCCTGCTTGCAGCCCTCGTTCCGGCGCAGCAGGCTCATCACCTGCCACTGCGACCGGGTCACGCCGATGCTGCGCGCCTTCTCGTCGAAGGAGCGCCGCATCAGCCGGGATACCTCGGCAAGGATGGAACCGATGCTGTCTTCCATAAGCAACCTTTTAATAAGCCTACTTATTATATGCTGCTACAGAGTCTGCTCGCAAGCCGCCGGCACGCACCTTGAATCGTAGGAGCGCGCTCTGCGCGCGATGGAGGCAGCGTCGGATATCGCAATCGCCTGCGTAGCAGGCTCCTACCGCCCTTGAATCGTAGGAGCGCGCTCTGCGCGCGATGGAAGCAGCGTCGGATATCGCAATCGCCTGCGTAGCAGGCTCCTACCGCTCTTGAATCGTAGGAGCGCGCTCTGCGCGCGATGGAGGCAGCGTCGGATATCGCAATCGCCTGCGTAGCAGGCTCCTACGGGGCCAAAAAAAAGGCGCTGCAATGCAGCGCCTTTTCGAACAGCGAGGCTGCGTTTAGAAGTTGTAACGCAGCGACGCGCCGTAGGTGCGGGGCGCACCGTAGGTGTTGGCCACGATACCCAGGTCTTCCGGCACGCTCAGGCCACCGGTGACGTACTCCTCGTCGAACGCGTTGTTGATGAACGCGGCGATGTCCACGCCGGAGCCCATCACGCTGCGCCAGTCGACGCGGAAGTTGTAGACATCGTAGGAATCCGTGTACACGGTATCCAGCGCGCCTTTCAGGTCTTCCTCGGACCAGCCCAGTTGCGGCCACAGCCAGGGATCGTCGTTGGTGGTCATCTCGTCCTGCCAGTAGTAGCTGGCGTTCAGGGAGATGTCGCCGTACTCGGGATCCAGCGGCAGCGTGTAGGTGATGTTGGCGCTGGCCGAGTTCTCCGGCACATACAGGAAGTCCGCTTTCGAGTAGTCGATGGTTACCGGGTCGGTCGCACCCGGCAGCATGACTTCGCGCGGCCACGAATCGTAGCCGGCGTCGACGTAGGAGTAGGCGACGGAGATGGTCAGGTTTTCCGTCAGAGCGGCGGTCACGTCGAATTCCAGGCCATCGATAGTCGCTTCCGCGGCGTTGATGGTGTAGGTCTCGAAGTTGCCGGTCGCCGGGTTGGTGCCGGAAACGGTCTTCTGGATGTCCTGGTAGTCCTGGCGATAGATGGCCAGGTTGGTGCGCAGGGCCATGTTCTCCAGGTCCCAGTCCGCCTTCCAGCCGAACTCGTAGTTGAGGACGGTCTCTTCGTCGAAGGGCTGCAGGGTGAAGTCGTTGGTCGCACGCTCGTTGAAACCGCCGGTACGGTAGCCGTTGGAGACGCTCAGGTAGAGCAGGTGCTCGTCGACCGGGTTGTAGTTGACAGAACCGCGGAAGGTCGGCGAGTCGAAGGTCTCGTCGACAGAACGCTTACAGGCGTCGTCCGGCAGGATGACGTCGTTCGAATCGCGCATCGCACAGTGGAAAGTGAACGAGTCCGGAGTCGGCGGAATGGTGGTGTCGAAGGCCCAGTTCTTCGCCGTCATCGCACGGTCGTCGACGGTGTAACGGGCGCCGGCGGTAACCGACCAGTTGTCGTTGAAGGTGTAGGTGGCTTCGCCGAAGACCGACCAGGACTCGTTGGTCACGTCGACCCAGGGCGAGTACTGCAGGAAGCCTTCCTGCGCCACACCGTTGATCGGGCCAGCGGTCAGGTTGTCCGGCCAGTCGGGGTTCGCACCCAGCACCTGGTTGGGGTAGTACTCGGAGCCGTCCATCTTCATCCAGAAGCCGCCGACCAGCCACTCCAGGTCGCCGTCGAAGGAGTCGCCCACCAGCTGCAATTCCTCGCTGTACTGCTTGCCCTCCAGGTCGCGCAGCGGCGGGTTTTTCGTGAAGTGCTCGGTCCGCGAGGTAATCGCGCCGAACCACGGCACGGCAGTGCCGTCCGCATCGATGGCGGACTTGCTGGTGACTTCGCGGTAGCCGAATACGTTCTTGATCTTGATGCTGTCGGTCAGCTCGTACTCGGTGATGTTGGACACGAAGGTGTTTTCGATCTTGTCCGGGGTGACCAGGTCGGACTCGATGTCAGTCCAGTCACGGCCCTTCTGGCGCGCGATGGCGTCGTCGATTTCGCCGTTGGGGTTCTGGATCGGGTTGATCAGCGCCGCCAGGCGAGCGGAGTGGTTGTAGAACACCGGTACGGCGATACGCGACATGGAGTCGTTCTCGTCGTAGGCGACGACCAGGTTGTTCTCCAGGCTGTCGGTGGGCTGCCAGGCCATGGAGATGCGCACGCCGTAGGAGTCTTCATCCCAGTACATGTCGTTCTTGGCGATCGGGTTGTCCGCCTTGTTGCTCTGGTAACCGTCGCGCTCCAGTTTGCGGCCGGACAGGCGGAACTGCATGGTGTCGCTCACCGGCAGGTCAACGGCGCCTTCCACGGAAACCAGGTCGTAGGTGCCGACTTTCACTTCACCGTAACCACCGAACTCGGTGCCGGGCGCCTGCGGCGTCATCAGGATCGCGCCACCGGTGCTGTTGCGGCCGAACAGGGTGCCCTGCGGGCCTTTCAGTACCTGCACGTTGGCGAGGTCGTACATCGCCAGGTTGGTGCCCTCGGTCGGGGTCATCACGACTTCCGCGAAGTACAGCGGCACAGCCGGGTCCAGTGTCAGCAGCGCCTCGGACGGGCGCTGGCCGCGCAGGGTGACCAGCGGGGTGTTGACGCCCGGGCCGCCAGCGGAGAAGCGCAGCGAGGGAATGTGCACGCCCAGGTCACGCAGTTCGGTAATGTTCTGCTCGCGCAGGAAGTTTTCGCTCAGCGCGGTAACGGCGACCGGAATGTCGGTGGCGATTTCCTGGCGGCGACGTGCGGTGACAACAACCTCTTCCAGCGAAACATAGCCGCGGCCGCTTTCCTGTGCATGCACCGCGGGAATCTGTCCTGCGGAGGCTGCAACCAGGGCTGCGACGGCGTAATGCAGGCGTAAATTGCGCGCTGGCGCCGCCTTGCCGGTTCGGTTTGAAAGTACTGCCTGGGGTGTAGTCATAGCTGTAGTCTCTTACGGTGAAAGTGCGTAACAACTGGAATTTCCGTTTGCGGAAGATTTGGCGCAAGCGCCATGAGCAACACGGCCGTGCAAGAGTCGGCCGCAGCCCGATTACAGCGGGGTCAGATCACTCAAAGGTGGTCAGGAGAAGTGAGTTACCGCGCGGTTACCGCTTACAAAAATTCGGTTTTTAAGTTTATTAACACGCCCCGGAACGTAGCCCGGATATGAAACGCGTCTATGCTGCCGAAAAGGCAAGCGGCTGGTCAAGAGTAAATTATGGTAAGTGTGAAGCTCTGCAAGTTATTGTCCGTGCATTAAAAATATACGGTCCACTATGTATCATTTTTAACGGGGAAATTTGTTCAACATGTACAAAAAAATGCCCGGAAGAGCAATGCACTCTCCCGGGCAGTTTTAACGCCGCGATGTTCAGCTGCCGGTTTTTTTCTTCTCGGCGTGGTGCGCAAACATGCGGGCGAGGTCGCCCGAGGTGATGCGGCGCAGCGACTCGCTGTCTTCCAGCGGCTTCTCGCCGCTCATGGAAGTCGGGGTGGTGTCGACGCCATCGGCCTTGGCCTTGGCGCGCAGGGCACCCACGGTCAGGTCTTCCTTCTTGTGGAACTTGAAGGGATCGAAGTTGAACCACTTCATCGCGTTGAGGTGGGTGATCTTGTCGATCTGCTCGTCGGTCAGGTGCTTGCACTGCTCCCACAGGTGATCGGGGCAATCCGGCCACAGGGTGTCGGAGTGCGGGTAGTCGCACTCGTAGGCCACCAGGTCCTCGTTCAGCTGGTCGAGGTTCTTCAGGCCGTAGGCGTCGTCGATGAAGCACAGCATGAAGTGCTTCTTGAAGCGCTCGCTGGGCAGCATTCCGCCGAAGTGGTTGTGGGTCCAGTACTTGTGGCGCGAGTGTGAGAAGTCCGCGCGCTCGAGGAAGTAAGGTACCCAGCCGATGCTGGCCTCGGACATGGCGATCTTCAGGTCGTACTCGTACAGCGCCTTCAGGTGCAGCCAGTCGGCGGCACCGACGGAGCTGGACAGCGGCATGGTGGTGATCCAGGCCTCGATCGGGGTTTCCATGGAGGCGTGCGGTACCGGGTTGCCGGCGCCGATGTGCAGGCACATCACCATGTCGGCGTCGGACATGGCCTTCCACATCGGGTTCCAGTACTCGTTGTGTATGCTGGGCAGGTTCTGCTTGGTCGGGTTCTCGTTCAGGGAAACCGCGGTGCAGCCCTTGGCGGCGATACGCTTGATCTCTTCCACGGTGGCGTCCATGTCCCAGGTGGGCAGGATGCCGCAGGGAATGAAGCGGCCGGGGTGGGCGCCGCACCACTCGTCGATGTGCCAGTCGTTGTAGGCGCGCAGGTGCTTGAGTGCCAGTTCCTTGTTGGGAGCCAGGTGGAACTTGCCGCCATCGAAGCCGACGACAGTGCCGAAGTTCAACGAGGCCGCGACGCCGTTGACGTTCATGTCGTTGACGCGCTCGTCGACGTTGTAGACGCCCTTGCGCATCTCTTCCAGCGAGTTCGGCTCCATGCCGTACTCCTCCAGCGGGCGGCCGACAACCGCGTTCAGGCCCACGGAAGGCATGAACATGCCCTGGTAGGTCCAGAAGCTCTTGCCTTTCTCGTCGGTGCCGAACTTGGGCGCGGTGGCCAGGTCCTCACCGGACAGGTGCTTGTCGAACATGTCCGGCGGTTCGGTGATGTGATCATCCACACTGATGATCACCATATCGTTCATTTCCATTTTTACTCCTCCAGGGGCGATGGTTAACGCCTCGTGTTTATCCCGACAAAATAACTCAGTTTTTATACATTATAAACCGGTCACGGTCTCCTCCAGCGGTACCAGGGGGCCCGTGCTGAAATCCTTGCTCTCTCCCACCCGGTGGGCACGCACCGCGCGCTCCGGCTGGAAGGTGTAACAATTGGGTGGCATGCGCGTTGCGTCCGACTGCTGCTCCAGCGGAATGCTGCGGCCGTGGGCGATCATGCTGGCCCAGCGCAGCACCTTGGCCGCCTCGCGCAACGCCGGCTCCTGCGCCTCTATCCAGGGCGTGAGCGCCGTGAGCGCGGTGCCCGCCAGCTCCGCCGGCGCGGTGAGCAGGAAATCCCGGTCGCTCCAGCGCAGCAGTGTCTCACCGTTGCGGCGCAGCTCGGCATGGCGTTCGCCGTCGATGGCGTCTGATACCAGAACGTCATAAACCAGCACGTCCTTATCGTCGGCATGCGCAGCGGCCAGCAGCGCCAGGTCGTACAGGTGCGTGCAGTTCGCCGTCTTCTGGCCGCAGCGGGGGAATTCCGCCAGCCGCTTGCCGGTAAAGGTTGCTTTCAGCTGGTCGGGCGCGCCGGGACAGGTATTCCAGGGCGCCCGTTGCATCACCGGTTCCAGCAGCGTGGCGACACCATCCTCGTGGTGCAACAGCACACCCATGCAGTGAAAATCGTCCTCCACCTCGCTGCGGACCACGCCCTCCCCCGGCGTTACCCGGAAGCGGCGCCGGAATCCCGGCAGCTGGTCGAGGTCGGGGGACGACACGCTATCAGTCCCGCGCCAGCAGCAGCGCAGTGGCCAGCGGGCCACCGCCGGAGGTCGCCACGGCGACTTTCGGGTCGCCGGGGATCTGGCGCTCGCCGCCGTTGCCGCGCAGCTGCACCACCGACTCGTGGGCGAAGCCGAAGCCGTGCAGGCGGCCGGCGCCGATCTGGCCGCCGAAGGTGTTCATGGGCAACTCGCCGTCCAGCGCGATGCGCTTGCCGCCCTCGATGAACTTGCCGCCCTCGCCCACCTCGCAGAAGCCCAGGGCCTCCAGCCAGGTCAGGGCGAGGAAGCTGAAGCCGTCGTAGAACTGCACGGTGTCGACATCCGCCGGGGTGTAGTCGGTGTGCTTCCACAGGTCGCGACCGGTGGCGTAGCTGGCCATCCACTCGGCCTGGTCCCAGCTGTGGCGGTCGACGGAACCGGCGACGGCAGCGACGCGAATCGGCGTGCAGCGCACCTCGTCCAGGGCGTCGCCGGCGGAGACGATCAGCACGGTGGATGCGTCGGTGTAGCGGTCGCAGTCGAACAGGCACAGGGGCTCGGAAATCATCCGCGCCTCCATGTACTGTTCCATCGTCAACGGCTCGCGAATCATCGCCCGCGGGTTGAGCATGGCATTGGCGCGATCGTTGAGCGCGATCTGCGCCAGTTGCTCGCGAGTCAGGCCGTACTTCTTCACATGGCGCATGGCGTACTGGGCTACCCAGGTCGCCGCGGACATGGCGTAGTACGGCGCGAACCACTGGGAATAGCTGTCCACCCGTGAGGAGCGCTGCATCGGGTACTCGTCGGGCCGCGCCATCGCGGCGGCCTCGTACACTGTGCGATAACAGATGACGTGGCGGGCCTGCCCGGTGCGCACGGCGGCCACCGCCGCGCCCACGGCGCCCAGCTGCGAGGAGATCTCGCCGCCGCCGGCATACCAGGTTGCCTTGATGCCCAGGGCGTCGATCAGTTCGTCCGCGCCCACGGGCGAGAAACCCAGCATCTGCGACACACGGCCCGGATAGGTCGAAACGCCGTCGATCTGGTCGATGGTAAGCCCCGCCTCGTCCAGCGCTTCCTTGACCGCGTCCACGGTCAGCAGCAGCGGGTGGCGGGTCAGCTTCATGCCGACTTCGGACTGGCCGATGCCGGTGATATATGCCTGGCAGTTATCCATAGTTATTTAACCTTCTCAAACAGCGGTACATACACGTCTTCCTGCTGCTCGAAGGTGACCTGTACGCGATCGCCGAACTCGACCTCGTCCGGCGCGCAGCCGATGATGTTGGTGGTGATATACACACCGGGGGCGCCGTCGATGGCGACGCGGGCCATCACGCAGGGCACTTCCATCGCCGGGTGCCACTTCTGGTGGCAGATGGTGTAGGTATCGATCACACCGGTGCCGGCGACGGCCTCGGGAGCGACGTTGTCGGACAGGCAGTGCCGGCACACCGGACGCGGCGGGTGAATGAAACCACCGCAATCGCCGCACCTGTTCAGGCGCAGTTCGCCCTCGGCGCCGCCGGTCCAGTAGGCGCGGTTGTCGATGTCGAGTCGGGGTAAGGGACGGGTACTCATATAAGCCTCACTTGGCCCGCGCCTGCCGCCTGGCTGTAAGCCTGGGCTCGCGTCTTGGGATATTCCCGCGGGCACACTCAGTGTAGATGCAAAGAGGGCGGCCAGTTACGCCGCCCTCCGGAAGGGGCACACCCCGATCACTGGCTCGGCATCATTGCCGAGAGATCTACCTGGCCGGTGGCGATACCGCCCATGAATCCGCCGTCGACGGGGAAAGCCACGCCGTTGACATAGGTGGCTGCGTCGCTGTTCAGGAAGATCAGCGGGCCGGCCTGTTCGTCCGGGGTGGAGCGGCGGTTGATCGGCTGCATGGCCGCGTCCAGCACCGAGGAAGCGGTGGCCGCCTCGAAGTGGCTCATCATCGGGGTCTGGGTCGGCCCGGGCATGGTGCAGTTCATGCGGATGCCCTGCTTGATCAGGTGCGCGGCGGTCATCATGGTCCAGACGATGATCGCCTCCTTGGAGAACGCGTAGCCTTCGTTGACCTTGTCCATGTGTTCTTCGCACCACTTGATGGACGCGTCGTAGTCGGTGATCTGCAGCAGTTCCATCAGGGTGGGCATGTTGCGGCTCCAGCCGAGGCCGCCGTTGGAGGAGATGCTGACGATGGCGGAGCCTTCGCCCATCAGCTTGATGGCCTGCTCGGTCACGCGGCGGGTGCCGGCGTAGTTGACCTTCATGACGTCCAGTGCGGGTGCGGTCTGCGGCAGGCCGGCGCAGTTGAACAGCGCGTCCACCTTGCCGCCGATGCTGGCAACGGCCGCGTCGATCGCCGCCGGGTCGCGCAGGTCGACCTGGGTGAAGGACGCCAGCGGCAGCGCCGATTCCTTGTAGTCCATGCCGTGCACTTCGGCGCCGAGTTCCAGCAGCTGGCGCGCAGTCGCCTCGCCCATGCCGGAGAAGCAGCCGCTTACGATTACCCTTTTGTTCTTGTAGCCGAGAAAGTCCATCACAGTTCCTGATTATTTAAGCTGATTGTTGAATCGGGGGAGTCCGGCGGCGCGGCGTAAAACCGCCACCGGCGAACCCGGCGGTTTTACTCTTTTGCGTCGTCCTCGACGATCTCGATGATGCGCTCGGGACAGGCGCGGACACCGCGCCGGGCGAGGTCTTCCATGCCGGGCGGCACGTCGACCTCCTCGACCATGATGTAGCCTTCATCGTCGAGGGGAAACAGTTCTTCGGAGATGGCGGCACAGCGCGCGTTGCCAACGCAGTTGGCTTTATCAATACGGATTTTCATCACTCACTCCGCTTGCAGGCAGGCGCGAAAGACTACACCAGACAAGTTGCTTAACTCAACTCCACCGGCAGGAGGAAATTGCCGCTGCGAGCCAGTACAATGCGGCCTCGCCGCAGGGCGCAAACCGCCGTGCTGGCCATCCCCTAGCCGGGTGCCTTATTATACAGCAATGGTGTTTAATAACAATCTCACTGGAAGTCCGCTATGCCGCTGTACACCACCCTTCACCTGCACAACGTACCCGCTGGAAAGGAGCGCGAATACGCCGGCTGGTTCGACGGTGAGCACCGGGCCGAGCTGCAGCGCCTGCGCGGATTTCTCGACGCCCAGCGCTACGAGGTGGCCGCGCAGCAGATCATGCCGGACATCCTGCAGCCCTGGCGCTACATGAGCATTTACGATTTCGACCTGCCGGCCCCGGAGATCGATCTCCCCGCGCTGGGCCCCCTGCTGGCGCAGGCGCGCGACGGCGGCCTCATCGCCGACGACGACGCCGAGCGCATCTACAGCTACGAGATGTACTCCGACTGGAAGGGCAGCCCGAACTGGCAGCAGGACCAGCCCTTCTCCGGCGTCAGCGTCATCCTCGCAAACTACGTCGCCGGCCACTTCGAGGAGTACCAGAGGTGGTACGACGAGGTGCACAGCGTCGAGGTCACCAACGTGCCCGGTCACGTCGCCATGAAGCGCGGCCAGCTGTCCGACGTGCAGATCGAGCCGCGGCGCTACTGCCCCGGCGACCAGCTGGTGCTGTGCGCGCAGCAGTCGGACGACCTGGTGTTTACCATCCGCGATTTCAGCGCGCGCGCCCAGGGCAAGAGCCCGAGCGGCATCGCCATGGAACCGCGTTCGAAGACGGGCTCCTTCGCGCGCACCGTCCACTATTTCAATAAAATCAGCGGCGAGCGTTTCTGGCCCGGCGGTGTCGCCTACGCCGGCGACCTGTCCGTCTACCCCGAGAAGGCCTGAAGCGCCGCGCAGCAGAAGTATCCTGAGGAGAAGCACAGCATGTCCAAGATCATCGTAATCACCGGCGCCGGCGTCGGCCTGGGCCGCGCGCTGGCGCGGCGTTTTGCCAGCGAGGGCGAGCGCGTCGTGCTGCTCGGCCGCACCGCCTCAAAGGTGGAGGCCGCGGCGGCCGGGATCGGCGAGAACGCCATGGCCGTGGGTTGCGACGTCGCCGACCCGGATTCCGTACGCGCAGCGTTCGCCAAAATCGCCGAGGCGCACGGCCGCGTCGATGTGCTCATCAACAACGCGGCAATCTTCGAACCCTTCAAGGTGGTCAACGCCACCGATGCGCAGATCCTGGGTACCGTCGCGACCAACCTCGCCGGCCCGATGCTGTGCGCGCGCTCCGCGATTCCGCTGATGCACAAGGACGGCCTGATCATCAACGTCACCAGCGAATCCATCGGCCTTCCCTTCCCGCACCTGTCCATCTACCAGGCCAGCAAGGCCGGCCTGGAGCGTTTTTCAGAGAGCCTGCGGGCGGAACTGGAACCCGACGGCATCCGCGTGAGCACGGTGCGGGCCGGGCAGATGTTCGAGGAGGGCAAGACCTGGGATGTGAACATGGACGACGCAGTGGCCTTCCACCAGGCGGCGATGGCCGCGGGCCTCAACCTCACAGAGCGCCCCATTTCCAGCTTCGAGTCGGTCACCGACATATTCCGCGCCCTGCTGGATTTGCCCCCGGACCTGCAAACCGCCACCATCAACCTGCATGCTCGCAAGTCCTGATCCCATAGCCGGAGACCATAATAATGAACGAGGAATTTGACTACGTTATCGTCGGCAGCGGCGGCGGCTCCTTCTGCGCGGCGCTGGCAATGCGCGCGGCGGGCAAGAGCGTCGCAATACTGGAGAAGCTCGACAAGGTCGGCGGCACCACCGCCGTCTCCGGCGGCGTGATGTGGATTCCCGACAACCGCTACATGCATGCCGAGGGTATTCCGGACAGCCAGCAGAACGCCCTCACCTACCTCGACGCGGTGATCGGCGACGACCCGTCCACCCCCGGCACCAGCCACGCGCGCCGCGCGAAATACGTCGAGGCGGCGCCGCGCATGGTGGACTTCCTCGTCGAGCAGGGCATACAGCTGCGCCGCGTGCCGAGCTGGCCCGACTACTACCCCGGCGAGGGCGAATCCGTCCCAGGCCGCACGGTGGTTTCCGAACTGTTCGACCTGAACAAGCTGGGCCCCTGGAAGAAGCGCCTGCAGCCCGGCTTCCTGCCGCTGGCGGCCTACCTCGAGGAGGCCATGCAGCTGCCCAACATGAAGCGCAGCAAGCCGGCGAAGAAGACCCTGTTCCGCATCCTCGGCCGCACCATCGGCAACCGCCTGCGCGGCCGGCACCTGGCCACCGCCGGGCAGGCGCTGCAGGGACAGATGCTGCACGCGGCGCTGGCCGCCGGCGCCGATGTGCGCACCGACGCGGGCGTAAAACAACTGCTGACCGAAGGCAACCGGGTCACCGGCGTCAGCATCGAGAAAGACGGCGAGGACTGGACCATCGGCGCGCGCCTGGGCGTGCTCATCAATGCCGGCGGCTTCTCCCGCAACCAGCAGATGCGCGACCAGTACATCCCGCACACCTCCGCCGAGTGGACGCTGACCGCGGCGGGCGATACCGGCGAGATGCTCGTCGAGGGACAGCGCATCGGCGCCGCCCTGGCGCAGATGAACCAGCGCGTCGGCAACCCGATGACCATCCTGCCTGACGGCAAGCCCTCCATCGTGCACGGCGACCTGGCCAAGCCCCACGCCATCCTGGTGGACCAGACCGGCCAGCGCTTCATGAGCGAGGCGGCCTCCTACGTCGAGGTCTGCAAGGGCATCCTGGCGCGCCAGGAGCAGGCGCCCTGCATCCCCAGCTGGCTGGTGGTCGACAGCCAGTTCATGGAAACCTACATGCTCGCCGGCAGCATGGCCGGCGCCAAGAAACCCAAGGCGTGGACCGAGAGCGGCTTCCTGCGCCAGGGCGCGACCATCGAGGAACTCGCCACCGCCTGCGAGCTCGACCCCGCGGCCCTGGCGGCCACCGTCGAGCGCTTCAACGGCTTCGCCCGCGCCGGCAGGGACGAGGACTTCCACCGCGGCGACCACGTCTACCACGACTGGCTGGGCGACCCGCTGGACGAGAATTCACCTACCCTGGGCGCGCTGGAAAAAGGCCCCTTCTACGCCATCCCGGTCTACCCCGGCGATGTCGGCACCTACGGCGGCATGGTCACCGACACCGAGGCCCGCGTGCTGCGCGAGGACGGCTCGGTGATCGAGGGCCTCTACGCCACCGGCGTCTCGACGGCCTCGGTGATGGGCGGCAACGCCCCCGGCGCGGGCGCCAGCATCGGCCCCTCGCTGACCTGGGCCTGGGTCGCCGCGAACCACGCGCTGGGCGCAAACTGACTCAACATGACTTTTGCTACGAACTGATAGACAATCGCGCTCCACCTGACGCGCACATTATTAAAACGAGGAGATCTTCCAGATGAGCCAATTACAGGACGCCCTGCTCTGCATCGATGGCGCCATGCGCCCCGCCGAAGGCGACAAGATGTACGACAATATCTGCCCGTGGACCGCCGAAGTCGTCGGCCAGGCCGCGGACGCCTCGGCCAGTGACGTAGAGGCCGCCATCGCCTCCGCGCGCAAGGCCTTCGACGAGACCGACTGGTCCCTCGACCGCGCCAAACGCCTCGCGGCAGTCACCAGATTCTCCGAGCTGCTGCGCGCCAACCGCGACACGCTGATGCAGATCGCCCGCCTCGAGGCCGGCTCCTCCATCGGCGCCGCCGCTTTCGCCCAGGTCGACAACGCCCTGGTCTGCGGCGAGGACATGCTCAAGTGCTTCGAGGAAGTGGTCTGGGAAGAGGACCGCGGCGACCGCGAGTTCATGGGCTTCAACAGCCACCGCACCGTGATGCGCGAGCCGCTGGGCGTGGTCGCGGCCATCACCCCCTGGAACGTGCCCCTGTACGTCAACATCGGCAAGGTGCACGGCGCGCTGCTCGCCGGCTGCACCGTGGTCCTCAAGCCCGCACCGGACACCCCGCTGATGGGTTCCTACATGGGTGAGCTGGCCATCGAGGCCGGGATTCCCCCGGGCGTGCTCAACGTGATCACCTCCGCGGACCCGGCCATGGCCGGCGAGATGCTGACCCGCGACCCGCGCGTCGACGTGGTCTCCTTCACCGGTTCCACCGGCGTCGGCCGCCGCATCATGGAAAACGGCGCGCAGACCCTGAAGCGCCTGTTCCTGGAACTGGGCGGCAAGTCCGTGAACATCATCCTCGACGACGCAGAAGACTTCGCGATGAAGGTCATGACCGGCCTGGCGGTGTTCCACGCCGGCCAGGGCTGCGCCATGCCCACCCGCATGCTGGTGCCGAAGAGCCGTTACGAGGAGGCCTGCCAGGCGCTGGAGATGGCCTACGGCGGCTTCGCCAACATGTGGGGCGACTTCGACGCGCCGGACCAGGTCATGGGCCCGGTGATCTCCAAGCGCCAGCACGAGCGTGTGATGAGCTACATCGAGATCGGCCAGAAGGAAGGCGCCCGCCTGCTCGCCGGCGGCAAGTCCCGCCCGGACAAGGGCAACGGTTTCTTCATCGAGCCCACCTGCTTCGTCGATGTAACCAACGACATGCGCATCGCACAGGAAGAGATTTTCGGCCCGGTACTGGCGGTGATTCCCTTCGAGGATGACGAGGATGCAATCCGCATCGCCAACGACAGCGAGTACGGCCTCGGCGGCGGTGTCACCGGTTCGCTGGAGCGCGCCACGGCCATCGCCAAGCGCATCCGCGCCGGCGCGCTCTCCGTCAACGGTGGCATGAGCATCACCGGCGACCTGCCCTTCGGTGGCTTCAAGCAGTCCGGTATGGGCCGCGAGTGGGGCCGCGAGGGCATCGAGGACTTCACCGACCTGAAGGTCATCGCCGTCCGCACCAACTGATCCTCTACACAATCGCGCGTATAACGCGCTCCTACCCGCCGTAGGAGCGCGTTACACGCGCGATCGCGCGCAGAGCGCGCTCCTACATTGAATCGCCCGTATAACGGGCTCCTACGACGGGTACTCCCCGACCGCGTGTTTGGCGGCGACGTAGCCGAAGGTGAACGTCGGCCCGATACTGCAGCCCGCACCCGGGTAGAACGCCCCGTTCATCGAAGCGGCGCAGATTCCCGTCGCGTACAGCCCGTCGATCACGCTGCCGTCCTCTCGCAGCACCCGCGCGTACTCGTCCGTGACCACGCCGCCGTAGGTGCCGACGTCGCCGGGATAAACCTCCACCGCGTAGAACGGCCCCTGGTCGATGCGCCCCAGCGTCGGTGACGGCGTGTGACCCGGATCGCCGAGGTAGTTGTCGTAGGCGCGCTCCCCGCGCTGGAAATCCTCGTCGCGGCCGGCGTCGACAAAACCGTTGAAGCGCTGCACGGTGCCGGCCAGTGCCGCCGGGTCGACGCCGATCTGCTGCGCCAGCGCCTCGACGCTGTCGGCCTTCTTCAGGTAGCCCTCATCGAACCAGCTCTGCGGCTTCTTGCTGCCCGGCATGGTGCCGCCGATCATGTACTTGTCCAGCACGCGCTGGTCGAACACCGCCCAGCTCGGCACCGCGGGTACCGACTGGTTGTGCTCCAGCATGCCGCGGCAGTAGGCCATGTAGGAGCCGCCCTCGTTCAGGTAGCGCCGGCCCGACTGGTCGACCAGAATCGCGTGCGGCGCGGCGGTGAGGCGCTGCGCCGGGCTCTTGACCTCGTCTTTCTCCCAGCCCGGCTGGAAGGTGCTCTGGAAGCCGACGAACTCGCCCATGTTGGCCAGTGCGGCGCCGTGGCGCTGCATCTCCTGGATCATTTCTCCGGTGTTGCCCACCGAGGCGTTGCTCCAGGCCACTTCCGTGTTGGGAATGTACTTCGCGCGCATTTCGGGGTTGTGGGAAAAGCCGCCGGCGTTCATCAGGACGCCGAGGGTCGCGCCGACCCGCCAGGGCTGGCCGTCGCGCTGGGCGACCACGCCCACCGCCCTGCCGTCCTCGAACAGGATTTCACTCACCCCTGCGTTGACGCGGATATCCACACCGGCGCGCAGCGAGGCCTGCAGCATGCGGCCCTGCAGCGCGGCGCCGGCGGTGACATAGCGCTTGCCGGTCAGCTTCGCCTTGATGATGCGCAGGATCACCCGCAGCATGACGCGCCGCGCCTTCCAGGAAGTCCGGTAGTAGCCGAGCATCTGCATCTCGTCCATGTAGGCGGGCAGGTCGGTAAAACCGTGAAACAGCTTGTCCTCCCAGTCCCCCAGTTCGCCGCGGTCGAACAGCTTGGCACGCACCGTGCGCCCGGGCGCGGAGCCGCCGGGGGCCTCGTCGTAGTAATCCGGCCAGTAGGGGGCGCGGTCCAGCTGGATACCCTGGCGGATGAGGAAATCCAGCATCCGCGGCCCCTCGGTGACGAACATCTCGCGCCTCTCCGGTGTCGCCGCAGGGGCGTCCGGCTGGTTGCCGGTCACCGCCTCGAGATAGGCCAGGCCCTGTTCCGCGCTGTCCGCGATGCCGTCGCGCGCCATGAAGGGGTTGGCCGGAATCCACATCACCCCGCCGGAGCGGCCGGTAGTGCCACCGACGATACCGAGTTTTTCCAGCACGAGAACCCGCTTGCCCAGCGAGCGCAGATAGAGGGCGGCGCACATAGAGCCGCCACCGCTACCCACGACGATGAAGTCGTAGGTGTCTTGAAAATCCGACACGTTTTCTCCTTATTTTTGCTTCAGCGCGCCCAACCCAGGTCGGGCGCGCCGTCAAAATCCACCGCACCCCGCAGCACGCGCTCGAGTTCCTGCAGGTACTCGGCGAAGCGCGCCCGCCCGGTTCCGGTCAGCCGGCAGCGGGTCTGCGAGCGGCGGCCGGCACTGGTCTTCTCGATCAGCACGAAGCCCGCCTGTTCCAGCACCTGGAGGTGGCGGCTGAGGTTGCCATCGGTCAGCGCGCAAAGCTGCTTCAGCTCCGAGAACAGCAACCCGTCCTCGTGGCCGCACAGGGAACTGACGATACCGAGTCGCGCCTTCTCGTGGAAGGCGCGGTCGAGGCCGGGAAAGGCGAACGGCGCGTCGCTGGGATCAGTCACCTGCGCCACCCCGCTCCGCCCGGTTGAGAATCAGGGCGACGGCGGCCTGGCCGACCACCAGTGGCAGGCCCATCATCCAGGGGTCCAGACGGCCGCTGTAGGCCGCGAGCACCAGCACCACGCTACCACAGAAGAAATACCAGGCCGACGCCCACAGGATCTCGCGCGGCAGGCTGCGCACGACGGAGAATCCGAGCAGGCCGATCAGCAACTGCCAGAGCCCGGGCAGCAGGAGCACGCTCTCCCGGGCGAAGCCGCATATCACGCAGGTGATGATCACCGCCGCCGCCGCATAGGGCAGCGTGCGGTGCGCGGCCCCGCTGAGCATCATGCCGGCCATGGAACCGTGCAGCCGCCGGGCGCGGAACACCGCGTCGATACACACCGCGAGCGTGGACAGGACCAGCACCACCAGCCAGACGGCGATATAGCTCAGGGGGTCCGGCTGTAGCACCTGCGGCCAAATCACCTGGGCCAGCGCGGCGCACAGCGCGAGCGCGGCGGTGAAGACATTGAGGTCGGCTCCGATACCGCGAAAGCGCGTGCTCTCGGCCAGCCTCGCCTGGATTTCGTGGACTTGCGACAGCGCGTTATCAAATTCCGTCACGGCGATTTCCCTCCTCAGGGACTTTGTCCTGCAAAGTATCCGTCCGGCCGGGGACTGTCAACGCCGCAAATCCCGGGTCGGTTGAATTTGCACCACCAGCCCGCTACAGTCCGGGCCTGTTTTGCCTGCAAACGAGTGCACCCATGTATCTTCCCGGCCATTTCCAGAACGGTTATGTCACCCGCGACCTCGAACGCGCCGTCGCGATGTTCGCCCGCGAGTACGGCGTGCACGACTTCGTTTACGACGATGCGGAGGTCGTCGTCACCACCCCGGGCGGCGAGGGAACCGCGCGTTTTCGCGTCGCCCTGGCCTGGGCCGGCGACCGCCAGGTCGAGCTGATCCAGCCGGAATCCGGCCCGGTGGGACTGTACCTCGACGCCCTGCCGGCGGACGACTCGCTGCGCTTCCACCACATGGGCATGCGCTGCGATTCGCTGGAGCCGATCCGCGCCGAAGCGGCGCGCCGCGGCTGGCCCATCGCCATGGCGGGCAGCGTGCCGGGCATCGACTTCATGTACATCGACGCCGCCGCCCAGCTCGGCCACCACCTCGAATACATGTGCGCCACTCCCGAGGCCTGGGAGGGCATGCGCTGGCCCGAGGGCCTTGCGGTCAGCCTGTAGGAGCCTGCTATGCAGGCGATCGCCCGCGTAGCGGGCTCCTACAGACGCGATCGCCTGCATAGCAGGCTCCTACAGGGCTCGTACCGTCGCCAGCCGGCCCTCGGCAGCCTCTGCCGCCAGTGAATAGAGCTGGGGAATGCCGGTCATGCCGGGCTGGGTCTCCAGCACTTTCGGGTTTCCCTTGACCCAGACCGAGCGGCACACGCGCTTGTAGATCAGCCAGTCGTCGCCGGCGCGCACCAGCTGGTCGTCGTACCAGCCGCCGGACTCGAACATGTTGCCGCCCTCGCCCACCTCGCGCAGGAAGATCCCGTGCACGTAGCTGAGGCAGTGGGCGCTGTCGCCGTTCAGGGCCACCGTGTGATTGGTGGTGATGTGCTGCGTCGCCTGGAAGGGCTCGTGGATGGCGTGGAAGGCCTGGCGCAGGTCGGCGAGGCCGCTCCACACGGCGCCGCCGCCGAAGTCGATGCTGACGTCCGGGGTGAACACGCGGTCCAGCAGGTGCCACTGCAGGGTGTCAACGGCGGTGGCGTAGAGGTTGGTGGTCATGATGACGCTGAGGCGGTCGTCGGACACGGTGATTCTCCTGTTGTTATTTTTTGTAGGAGCCCGTTATACGGGCGATCGCCTGCATAGCAGGCTCCTACGTTATGCGATCGCCTGCGTAGCAGGCTCCTACACGGTACATGATCGCCTGCGTAGCAGGCTCCTACACGGGACTCGATCGCCTGCGTAGCAGGCTCCTACACGGGACTCGATCGCCTGCGTAGCAGGCTCCTACGGGCGCCTTGCACCGGGCAATTCGACGCACACGCCGCCGAACATGCCATCGGAGACGGGCCCTTCGATCATCTCCTGCGGGAAGCAGGGCTCGATCGCACTGGCCTCCTGCAAACGCTGCAACTGCTCGGCACTGAACTCCACCGCCAGCGCGCCGAGGTTGTCCTCGAACTGCGCGAGGGTGCGCGCGCCGATCAGCGGCGAAACCACAGCGGGCTCCAGCAGCGTCCAGGCCAGCGCCACCTGCGAGGAAGTACAGCCCAGTTCTTCCGCCACCTGCCCCACCACTGCGGCTATGCCCAGGGTGCGCTCGTTGAGCAGCCCGGTGGCGAAGTTGATCTTCTCCCGCGAATCGAGGTCGCCGAACTCCGCGGTGGCCATCGCGCCGAGGTCCACGTTGGCGTACTTGCCCGACAGCACGCCGCCGGCCAGCGGCGACCAGGGACAGACACCCAGGCCCATCTCCTGCGCCATCGGCATGAATTCGCGCTCCACCGTGCGCTCGGCCAGGCTGTAGGGAATCTGCAATGCGACCAGCGGCGACCAGCCGCGCAGGTCGGCGATGGACTGCAGGCGGGAGATCTGCCAGGCCGGCGTATCGGAGATACCGGCGTAGAGGATCTTGCCCGCGCGCACCAGGTCGTCGAAGGCGCGCAGCACTTCCTCCGCCGGCGTGCGGCGGTCCCAGACGTGCATGTACAGCAGGTCGATGTAATCCGTGCCCAGGCGCTTCAGGCTCGCCTCCACCGCCTGCACCATGTTCTTGCGCTGGTTGCCGCTGGCGTTGGGATCGCCGGGGTTCATGGTCAGCGAGTACTTGGTGGACAGTACCAGGCGGCTGCGCCGGTCCTTGATCATGCCGGCGAGCACCGTCTCGGAACCGCCGGCGCCGTAGAAATTGGCGGTGTCGATGAAATTGCCGCCGCGATCGAAATACATGTCGACCATCGCCGCGGCGTCCTCGTCAGTACTGCCCCAGCCGGCGGGCATGCCGAAGGTCATGGTGCCGAGCGAAAGCGGTGATACGCGCAGGCCGGAGCGGCCCAGCAGACGGTAGTCGTCGAGTTGGAGAGGCATAGGGGTACTCCCGGGGTAATGCGTCAGTCGTTATTGTCAGCCCGCTGATTGCGGGAAAAGCCAAAGGCGGCGAGGTCCGCAACCTGCGCGGCGATGTCGTCGAGGTCGGCCTCCGAGCCGGTGAAACTGCGGTCCATGGCCACCGCGAAGAACATGCCGAAGGCCAGCAGCGAGAACAGCTGCGGCTCGATGCCGGGCCGGATCACCTCGCTCATCGCGGCGCCGCGCTGCTCGAAGATCGGCTTGATCTGCTCGCGGTAAAGCTTGCCGCCCAGCTCCGGGTCGGAGAACAGCGCGGCGGTGAGCAGCGGGTAGATATCGCACATGTTCGCCAGGTGGTTGCGCACCGACGCTTCCGCGCGCTGCAGCAATTCGTCCGGCGAGGTCGCGGCCTGGTAGGTGCCGGCGCGCTCCTGCATACCCTGCATGACGTCCACCAGCGGCTGTACCACCGCGGCGGTGAACAGCTCTTCCTTGGAATCGAAGTGGCCGTAGAGCGTCGCCTGGTTGATCCCGGCGGCCCTGGCGAGATCGCGGGTGCGCGCGCCCTGCAGCGAGGTGCGGCTGAACACTTCCCGCGCGGCCTCGAGGATCTGCTGGCGGCGCTCCCGGGCCGGCAGGTAGGCGCGGCGGCGCGGCGCTTCGCCAGCATCGCTGTTGTTATCCTGGTCTGCGGGTTCGGCGGTCGCGCTGCCGGCTTTGTCAGTGCTCAAGGGGTACCCCGGCGCCGTGGGCGAAAAGAAAACTAACCATTTGGTTGAATCTAGCACGCGGGCGGGGCGACATCAATGCGCCGCCGCGGCCCCGCCGCCATTCAGCAGGGCGAACTCGCGCAGGTCCCCCAGCAGCAGCTCCGGCACTTCCAGCGCCGGAAAATGCCCGCCGCGCGAGTGCACCCGCCACTGCACGAGGTGGTACAGCCGGCGCGTCCAGGAGCGCGGCAGCTTCGCCACCGAGGCCGGAAATACCGAGACCGCTGTCGGAGTCCCGACGCGGCGCTCCTGCGGCGGCGCCTGCACCAGCTCCCGGTATAGCGCCATCGAGGTGGCGATACACCCGCTGAACCAGTACAGGGCGATGGTGCGCAGCATGCAGTCGGGGGATAGAGCGATCCCCGCCCTGTTGTCCGCCCAGTCGTGGAGCTTCTCCGCCAGCCAGGCGGCGAGCCCCGCCGGGGAATCGTTGAGGGCGTGGGCGGCGGAGACCGGCGTGCGCGAGAGCAGGCTGAAGTGCGGGAAGGCCGCATGGTCGGCCAGCCACTCCCGCTCGTCCCCGGACACGGGGTAGTCCTCCCCCGCTGGCGGGGGACTGCCGCTGACACTGGACAGGTGCAGGCCGATCACCCGCTCCGGAAACTGGCGCGCGATCTCGGTGCCGATCAGGCTGCCCCAGTTGCCGCCGTGGATGTAATACCGCTGGTAACCCAGGGTCTCCATCAGCTGTGCGAACAGCCGCGCCATGTGCTGGGGGTTGACGCCGGGGCGGGTGGTGGAAAACCCGTAACCGGGCAGCGAGGGGGTGACGCTGTGGAAGGCGGGCGCGCCCGCAGGGGGTTGCGCCAGGGGCTCCCACAGCTCGATGAAGTCGAGGAAGCTCCCGGGCCAGCCGTGCAGCAACAGGACCGGCAAGGCAGCCGGTTGCTCGCTGCGGTGGTGCAGCGCGTGCAGGTCCAGCCCGTCCAGCGACAGTAGAATCTGCTTGAACTGGTTGACCCTGGCCTCCTGCGCGCGCCAGTCAAAGTCACTATGCCAATAATTGCATAGCCGCTGAGCAAAGGGCTGTGGCGTACCGAGGCTCCAGTCCCCGGCGAAGGCGTCGCGCTGCCAGCGCGTGGCGGCGAGACGCTCGCGCAGGTCCTCCAGCTCGCTTTCGGGGACCTGCAGGCGAAAGGGTCGGGCGCTCATTCCCCCTCGGTGAGTTGCTGCGCTTCGCGGATATCGAAGTAATCGCGCCAGGCGGCGATCTTGCCGTCGGCCACGTCCAGCACGCCGACTACCAGCGGCGCGGAGAGCTCCTCGCCGGCATCGTTGTAGAGCCGGTCGATGCGCTCGGTGAACACCTTGTTGCCGTCGGCGGCGATGGCGAGCATCTCCACCACCACCGAGGCGATACCCATCTCCTCGTGAAACTGCTGCACCAGGCCCACCCCCTCTTCCGCGCCGGTGGTGGTGGCGAGGCCGACGTTGTCCCACACGGTGTCGGGCAGGAAGTAGCGGCGGATGGACTCGTACATGCCCTCCTCGCCCTGGTTGAACTCGGCAAAGAAGGTTTCCACCACCTCGATCGGTGTCGCCATGCTGTCACTCCGTTTTGCTTATTGTGTTGACTATAGGAAAAATAGTTTCTCATAATGCCGGGGCGCGATACACCGCTATCGGCGTCCCTACACAAACATAATCCAGCCAAAGGGAATACATCATGAGCCAGGAACTCGCAGGCAAAATCGCCATTGTCACCGGAGGCGCCAGCGGCATCGGCAAGGCCACCGTGGAACTGTTCGTCGCCGAGGGCGCGCAGGTGGTGATCGCCGATGTGGACAATGCGAAGGGCGAGGCACTGGCGGCGGCGCTGGGCGACGCGGCGCGCTTCAAGCACACGGACGTCACCAGCGCGGCGGACCTCGAGGCCCTGGTAAACTTCGCCGACAGCGAGTTCGGCGGGCTCGACGTCATGTACAACAACGCCGGCATCTCCTCCATGCCCTACCTGCGCTTCGTCGACGACGAGCTGAAGGACTTCCAGAAGGTAATGGAGGTGAACGTGCTGGGCGTGATGCTGGGCTGCCAGGTGGCGGCGCGCTACATGGGCGAGCACGGCGGCGGCTCCATCATCAACACCGCTTCCATGGGCGGCGCCCTGCCCGGCTGGGGCGTGGTGCCCTACCGCGCGTCCAAGGCGGCGGTGATCCACTTCACCAAGTGCGCGGCGATCGACTTCGGCAGCTACGGCGTGCGCGTCAACTGCATCAACCCGGGGCAGATCATGACCGAGATGTCGCCCTTCCCGGAGCCGGGCATGAGCGAGGAGACCATCGCGCGCATCAAGGACGCGCTGGTGGAACCGATGACCGCGAACCAGCCGCTGAAGGTCCTCGGCAGCCCGGAGGATATCGCCCAGGCGGCGCTGTACCTGGCCAGCGACCGCTCGCGCTTTGTCACCGGCACCGAGTTGAACGTGGACGGCGGGCACAGCGCGGGAGACGGCATCAACCACCTGCAGGCCATCATGCAGGCGCGGCAGGCGGCGATCGACGCGGGTTGATTCGATACCGGCGCGACGCACCGATCGCACCTGTAGGAGCCTGCTACGCAGGCGATTCGATGCCGGCGCGACGCGCCGTTCGCGCCTGTAGGAGCCTGCTACGCAGGCGATTCGATGCCGGCGCGACGCACCGATCGCACCTGTAGGAGCCTGCTACGCAGGCGATTCGATGCCGGCGCGACGCACCGATCGCCCCTGTAGGAGCGCGCTCTGCGCGCAATCGCCTGCGTAGCAGGCTCCTACGGGTTTGCAGCAGTGCGCTGCTCCAGGTAATCCAGCACCGCGCCGTAATCGTAGCCGGCCCACAGGTTGAGGAAGGTGCTCATGATCTGCAACTGGTTGCGGGCGCTTTCGATCCCCTTCAGGCGCGGGTCCTCGCGGGTTTGTACCTCGGCGAGCTCCGGCACCATGCGCAGCAGCATCGGCGGCGCGTCCAGCATCCACTGCAGCCCCATCAGCCCGACGTAGAGCGCCAGGTGCAGTTGCAGCTCGTCGGCGTCCAGTGACGGGCCGCCGCAGGCCTCGAATTCGCCGATGAACACCCGCAGCAGTTCCGGCAGGTGGTCGTTCCACAAACTCACTTCCGCCGCGCTGAGGCAGCCCCACAGGCACATGGCGATGTTCATCTGGCTGACGTGGCCCCAGTCCAGCAGGCCGCAGTGCATGACGCCTTTCTCGTCGTGCCAGAACCAGGCGTTGTCGATATTCGCGTTCCAGTGGCACAGGGCGATGAAATCCGGGTTGGACGCCAGCACCTCGCGCGCCACCGGGGCCAGCGCCTGGAAGCGCGGCGCCTGGTCCTCCAGCCGCGCCAGGAAGGCCTCGCTGCGGATGTGTTCGGGTATCAGGTGGGCGTGGGCGGCGGAGAATTCGCGGTAGCGCGCCACCCGGTTGGCGATCTGCTGCGGGGTGTACGGCTCGCGCACGCTGACCTCGAGCTTTTCCGGCTCGAAGGGGAAGTAGCGCTCCACCGTGTCCGGCAGGCGGCCGGCCTTGTGGGTGCCGGCCAGCCGCCCCAGGGCGCCGACCACCGCGCGGTAGTGGCCCAGCTGGTCGGGCATGGCGTAGTCCAGGCACTTGCCGTAGTGCGGCTCGATGCCGCCCGCGCCGAAGCTCACCCGCTGGGTGACGAGAATCCCGGTGCCGCTCTGCTCGTGGAAATCGGAGAAGTAGCATTTGGCCACGTCGATGGGAAAGTTGGGGTCGCGCGAGAGCAGCGCGAAGCGCACTTCCAGTTCCATCTGGATGCGCGCGCTGTCGCGGTGGGCGCTGTCGAAATCGCGGGAGAATTTGACGAACAGGTCCGTGTGCAGCGCCGGGTCGGGCTTTGCGTACTCCACCGCCAGCAGCAACTTGCGACCGGTGCTGCCGCCGGGACACTCCTCGCACTGGGTAATGCGCGCCACGGCGTTGTCATCGCCGATGGCGCCGGTGGCGCGAAACGCGCGGGTGAGAAACTCCGGGCCCGCGGCGCGCAGCGCCTCGCTGTGGGCCGGTATGTCCATCCCGAGCATGTCGCCCCGGACCCAGTCGATTACAGCTACTTCTGTCAAAATAGTTCCCTGCGATGTGTCACTGTAGGAGCGCGCTCCTACGGGCGGCCACTATATCGGCTGGGCGCCGCTGTGAAAACCGGCGGCGCTCAACCGCGGCTGCGGGGCAGTCCCAGGCGCCGCTCGGCGACCATGCTGCGCAGCACCTCGCTGGAACCGCCGTAGATGGTGGTCGCCGAGGAGTGGCGGTAACCCATCTCCACCACCCCCAGGCCCTCGCGGCCGCGCAGCAGCGAGTCCGGCGCGGCGAGGTCGATAAGCTGCCCCGCCACGGTGATGAAGGACTCGGTGACGAAGATTTTCGACGCCGGGCCGTAGGCGAGGTCCGGGTCCCCGGAGAGCACTGTGGCCAGCACGCGGGCCTCCATGGTCTCGGCGATATTGGAGCGCGTGTAGGCCTCGGCCAGGCGCGCCAGCACCGCGGAGTCCTCCAGCAGCGGCCGGCCGTTGCGCTCGCGCCCGCTCGCCCACTCCTGCACCGCCGCGGCCATCTCGCGCATGTTGCGGTAGTAGCCGCCGCCGGTCTGCTCCTGGCTGAGGGCGGAGGACATCACCTTGATACCGCCGTTCACCTCGCCCACCCGGTAGCGGTCGGGGATGCGCACGTCGCTGTAGAAGGTGGCGTTGGTGCGCTCATCCATGAAGGTGTAGACCGGGTGGATCTCCACGCCGGGATCGTCCAGCGGCACCAGGAACATGGTCAGGCCGCGGTGCTTGGGCACGTCCGGGTCCGTGCGGGTGAGCAGGAACACGTACTTGGCGAGGTTGGCGCCGGAGGTGAACATCTTCTGGCCGTTGATCACCCAATCGTCGCCGTCGCGCACCGCGCGGGTCTTGGCCGCGAACACGTCGGAGCCGCAGGAGGGTTCGGTGTAGCCCAGGCAGGCGGTGACCTCGCCGCGGGCGAAGGGCAGCAGCACCTCGTCCTTCAGCTCCTGCGAGCCGAAGTGCATCACCGCCTCGCCGATCATGCCGGTGACGCCGGCGGCCGGCGGCGTGTAGCCGACCTCGGCCCAGACCGCGCGGCTGGCGCGGGCGGAGTCGGCGTCGGCGCCGCGCCCGCCCCACTCCTCGGGCCAGCGCGGGAACAGCAGCCCGGCCTCGCCGAGGGTGCGGTGCACCTCCCAGTCGTGGGATTCGAAGCTGTGGTCGTGCAGCAGGTGTTTCTGCGGGTCGATGACGCTGTCGAACACCGCGCGGGTTTCCGCCGCCAGCGCCTCGCCGCCCTCCGGCGGGGCGAAGTCGACAGGCACCTCGCCGGGCTCGGGCAGGTTCACGGTCTCGCCCAGCAGTTGCCTGCGCCCGGCGCGCACGCACTCCTCGCCGGGATCGCCCAGCACCAGCGGCCAGGCCTTGGCGCGGCGGTGGTAGAGCTGGATATCGTACTCGTTGGTAAGCCCGTAGCCGCCGAAAGTGTGGATCGCGTGGGCCACGGCGGTGCTCGCGGTGCGGCTCGCCCACCAGTAGAGCTGGGAGACGCAGGCCGCGGCGTCCTCGCAGCCGTCGGCGATGCGCCGCAGGGTCCACCACAGCAGCAGGCGGGCGGCGTCGGCGTCGATCACGTCGTCCGCCAGCGGATGGCCGATACCCTGGTAGGCGCCGATGAACGAACCGAAGGCCTCGCGCTCGCTGGCGTACTCCGCCGCCATCGCCAGCGCCTGCTGGGACAGGCCCACCAACGCGGAGGCGGTCAGCAGTTTCCACTCCTCCACCGCGGCCTGCCAGGCTTTTGCCGCGGCCTCGCCCTGCGCAATCACCTCCCGCTCGCCGGCGCCCGGGGTAAACACGCCCACTGCGTTGCCCCCCAGGGTGGATGGCGCGGGCAGGGATTCGCCAACTGTCTCGATGGCAAGAGTCTCGCCGTCGAACACGATGACCGCCTTGGCCACGGCGCCGCCGGGAACCAGTTGCGTGACACCCGCCTGCGCCTCGCGCAGGGCCAGCACGACGATGGTCTCACCGTCCGTCGCCCGCTCCAGCCATGCGGCGACCGCCTCGCCGCCGACCTCGCCCAGCAGGCGATTGGCGACCACTGCCTCCGCCAGCGGCGCGGATGCCAGGCGGCTGCCCGCCTGCTCCATCATCAGGCAGGCGTCGAACAGCCCCATGCCGCTACCGCCCACGGCCTCGGACAGGCGGATGCAGGGCGCGTCGAGTGCAACCAGCTCGCGCCACAGCGCGGGGTCGAATCCCGTGGGTTCCGCGGCGCGCACGCGCTCGGCACTGGACTCGGTCTCGAAAAAGCGCTGGAACATGTCCCGCACCATCAGGCTGTCTTCGTTAAGGCTCAGGTTCACGGTATTTCCTCAATCTTGCAGGTGTATACGAATACGCCCGGCAGTGGCCGGGCGATCACTCTGAATTTTGGCGCGCCCTATTATGCCTTATCGGCCGAGGGCGTGGTTGGCGGCGACATAGCCCCAGACGAAGGACGGACCGACGCTGCAGCCGGCGCCGGGATAGGTGCGGCCCATGACCGAGGCGGTGGAGACACCGGTGGCATACAGGCCGGGAATGAACGAGCCGTCCTCGCGCAATACCCTGGCGGAGCTGTCCGTCACCACGCCGCCGTAGGTACCGACATCGCCGGGGAACACCTGTACCGCGTAGAACGGGCCTTCCTCGATACTGCCGAGGGTCTCCGACGGCTTGTGGGTGAAGTCTCCCAGCCAGCGGTCGTAGGCGCGCGCGCCGCGCTTGAAATCGGCGTCGTCGTTGTTGGCGACGAAGCCGTTGAAGCGGCTGACGGTGGCTTCCAGCGCCTCCGGCGGGGCACCGATCAGTTTTGCGAGTTCCGCGACACTGTCGGCCTTTTTAAGGTAGCCGCTCTCGAACCAGCTGTCGGGTTTCTTGCTGCCGGGCATGGTGCCCGCGAGCATGTACTTGCGGATGTACTGGCTGTCGAACACCGCCCAGCTGGGCACCGCGGGCACGATCTTGTCGCGGTCCAGCATGCCCTGGCAGTAAGCCATGTAGGAGCCGCCTTCGTTCATGTAGCGCTGGCCGCCGCTGTCGACGAGGATGCAGTGTGGCGCCGCGGTCATGCCCTGCACGCCCGGCTTCACCACCTGCTCCTCCGCGCCCGGCGGCAGCGAAGTCTGGAAGCCGACGAATGTGTCCATCTGCGCGATGGCCGCGCCGTGACGCTGCATCTCGGTGATCATCTCGCCGGTGTCGCCGGGGCCGGTATTGGTCCAGGCAACGTTGGTACCCGGTTGATACTGGTCGCGCATGGCCTGGTTGCGGGAAAAGCCGCCGGCGTTGACCAGCACGCCGAGAGTCGCGCGAATGCGCCAGGGTTTGCCGTCGCGCTCGGTCAGCACGCCGACCACGGCGCCCTCCTCGACGACCAGCTCGCGCACCGGCGCCTGCGTGCGGAAATCGACGCCGTCGCGCAGGGCCGCCTGCAGCATGCGCCCCTGCAGCGCGGCGCCGCAGGTCACCAGGTGCTTGCCCAGCAGCCTGGCGAACACGTTGATCACGCCGGTCTTCAGCATTATCCACTTGGAGCGCCAGGACTGCTTGAAATTGGGAATCTTCAGCATGTCTTCCAGCGGGCCCGCCATCGGCATGAAACTGGGTCGCAGCTTCTCCCGCCACTCGCCCAGCTGGTTGGTATCGAAGACTTTGGCCACCACCGTGCGGCCCGCCTCGGACCCGCCGGGGCGGTCGTCGTAATAATCCGGCCAGTAGCTGACGCGGGTGAGTTCCACGCCCCGCGAGAGCAGGAAGTTCACCATCTCCGGACCGTTGCGCAGGTAGGTCGCGCGGCGCTCCGGCGTGGCGCCGGGGGCATCCGGGTCGTCGCCCACCACCGCGTCGAGGTAGGCGCTGGCCTGCTCGAAGCTGTCGGCCACGCCGTCGCGCGCCATGAACGGGTTGTTGGGAATCCACATCACGCCGCCGGAGCGCGCGGTGGTGCCGCCCAGCAGGTCGGTTTTTTCCAGTACCAGGACGTCCTTGCCCTGCTGCCGCAGCACCAGCGCGGCGCACATGGAGCCGCCGCCGCTGCCGACGACCACGAAGTCGCGGGTTTCGTCGAAGTCACTCATTGTTATGGTTACCTGCTTGTTATCTCGTTGTGTTGCCGGCTTGCGGGGCCGGGCGTCAGAACCCGATGTCGAGCACCGTGGCATCGAAGCCGCTGTTGACCACCTGCGAGCCGCGCGCCAGTGTGTCGGCGTCCAGCCCGGCGAGGTAGCCGTCGACCAGGCGCTGGTAGTTGCTGATCATGCCCTCGCCCGGCAGTCCGTCGCCACCCTTGCCCAGGCGCATGTACTCCAGGTTGTGCAGGCCCAGCTGCTGGATCGGCAGGTTGGAGTAATCCTGGCGCGGAATCTCCGGGAAATCCGGGGAATCGTAGGGGAGGATAGTCGGCTCTGTCGGCGAGTCCAGCGGCTCGTCTTCCGGCGGGATGACCAGCGACCAGATCTCGAAGAAACAGGACTCCGGCCCCAGCGGGCGGATGCGGTAGGAGGACATGGCGCCCAGCATGGGCAGCAGGAAGAAATGCGGGAACATGTATTCCACCGCGTGGAACTCGACGTTCTGCGCCAGTTGCAGCAGGTCGGGCATGGGCACGCCGCGTGCCTGGGCGTCCGCGGTCACCGCGCCGTAGGCGGCGCCGTAGAACATCATGCCGGCCATGTCCGGGTCCTCCGGCACGTCCATCTCGCGCAGGGTTTCCATCACCGCGACTTCGGACCTGTGCACCATGCCGTCCATGCCCTCACTGAGGCGCGCCATGAAGTCCACGTTCATGTTGACCACTTCGCGGGAGGCGAGATTTTCGTTGGGCATGGCACCGCTCGCGTCGGGTCCGTAGTGGCCGCCGGCCTTGAAGGTCAGGTCGTACAGCTGCGGGTGGGTCTGCATCACGTGGTAGCCCTCCTGGAAGGCCTCCAGGGCCAGCTTCCAGTTGGTCGGCAGCACGGTGCCGAACCACCACTCCGCGCGCAACTTGTCCGCGTTGCGCGCGTCCATGCGATCCGCCACCGGGCCGAGGGATTCGCGCAGGCCGGGGGCGTTGTCGTCGAAATTGATAAACGCGCAGCCCGCCCAGAAATCGATGCGCACCGGCGCCAGGTCCACCTCGGATTTTTCCAGCAGCTCCTCGGAGAAAATCTGCCGGCCGTAGATGAAGCTGCAATCGCCGTTTTCCCTGAAGCGCCAGCCGTGGAAGGGGCAGACGAAGCCCGCATCGCCACAACTACCCGGGCCGTGCACCAGGCGCACGCCGCGGTGGCGGCAGGCGTTGTGGAAGGCCTTGACGCCCTCCTCGCCGGTATTCACCAGGATCACCGACCTGTCGAGAATCTCGTAGACGGTATAGTCGCCCTTCTCGGGGATTTCCTCGAGCCGGCAGGCCATCTGCCAGACGTGGGGCCAGAGCTTCTCCTTCTCCAGCCGGTAGAAGTCCTCATCGTAGTAGCGGGCAGTGGGGATGAGTTCGGGATGGGTGATACGCAGGGGAACGTTGTCGAGCTTGGCTTGCGCGTCCGGTGAACTGGACTGGGACATGGGCTGGGCCTCCGTTGTTATCGCTCTGGCCGGCATTTCCGGTAAACTTGAAAAACTGACGATGTATTATTAATTTTGCACCCCCGGGAGTCAATCTGCCCCCGGTGACAACTCTGTAATACAGCGGGCGCGGTCATGCAGCGCCCTCCGGGAGGAACGATGGCAGCAGATTCAACGGCCAGCTGCGCGCTGCAGGCCGACGATTACCTCGGCGAGACACCGGTCTGGTCGCAGCGGGAGCAGGCCCTGTACTGGGTCAACTGCGAACAACCGCCGGCCGTGCAGCGCTGGCACCCCGCCAGCGGGGAACGCCAGCGCTGGGAGATGCCGGCGCGAGTCGGCGGTATCGCGCTCAAGCCAGATAGTACGCTGTTGGTCGTCCTGTCCCACGGCATTTACGATTTCGACCCTGCGGACGGCACGCTGCAAATGCGCCTGGCCTCGCCGCTGCCGGAACACATCTCCCTGCATGAAACCCTGGTCGACAGGCAGGGGCGACTCTGGGTCGGCGCCTACGACCACCACTTTACACCGCAGAACCGCGATGCGGGCGGCGGTTTTATCTTCCGCCTGGACGGCGATGTACTGACGCCGCTGGTATCCGGCATCAACGTCGCCAACGGGCTGGCGGTCAGTCCGGACGGGCGCACGCTGTACCTCTCGGACTCGCCCACGCGCACGGTGATGGCCTACGACCTCGACCCCGCGAGCGGCGATATCTCGACCCCGCGGGAATTCCTGCGCCTGGGGGACGGCGAGGGCTTCGTCGACGGCGCCACGGTGGACGCCGAGGGCGGCTACTGGCTGGCGGCGGTGGGCGCTGGCGCCATGCGCCGCTACCTGCCCGACGGCCGCCTGGACCGCGTGGTCCCTATCCCGGTCTCCAACCCGACCAAGGCCACCTTCGGCGGCCCCGACCTCGGCACCCTCTACGTCACCACCACCAGACTCAAGATCGGCCCCGACGCCGAGGCCAACGGCGCCATCTACGCCCTGCAGCCCGGCATCGCCGGTCTCCCCGAACCCGAGTTCCGGCCCATTTATTGAAGGGTGACCATCTTGCCGGGGTTGAGGAGGTTGAGGGGATCCAGCGCCTGTTTCAGGGTGCGCATGAGCTGGAGTTCCTCGGGGCTGCGGGTCATGCCGATGTAGGGCAGCCGGCCGACGCCGATGCCGTGCTCGGCGGAGATCGAGCCGTGCACGGCCTGCACGGCGCGGTAGATGCAGCTGTCGAGGGCGTCGGCAATACCGGGGTTCATCTCGCCGATGGTAACCACGGCGTGCAGGTTGCCGTCGCCGACATGGCCGTAAAAAATCGACTCCACGTTCGGGTAGGCTGCGTCGAGGTTGCGCTTTGCCGCGGCGACGAAGGCCGGCATGTCCGATTGCCCCATGCTGACATCGTAGCTGCGGAAGGGCCGCATGGGCGCCAGCCCGAGCTGCATTTCCTCGCGGATATTCCACAGGGCCTGGCGTTCGCGCCCGGACCGGGCGAGCACCGCGTCCGCCACCACGCCTTCCTCCAGCAACTGCCCAAGGGCGCGCTCGAACTGCGCGTCGTCGCCCTCGGCATCGCCGCCCATGGCTTCCACCAGCGCGTAGTACGGGTAGCCCAGCGGCAGCGGGCGCGGGCCGCCATCCGGCTGGGATTCGCTCATGCGCGAGTAGAAGTCCTCCCACATCAACTCGTAGGACGACAGGCGACCGGACAGCGTCGTACCCAGCTCGCGCAGCACGCGCATGCAGGCGCCGAAATCGTCCAGCGCCAGCAGCGCCGTCTGGCAGGTGGTGGGCAGCGGGCGCAGGCGCAGCACTGCGCGGGTGACGATACCCAGGGTGCCCTCGCTGCCGATCAGCAGGTGTTTCCAGTTGTAGCCGGCGTTGTCCTTAAGCATTTTGGTCAGGGACGACACCACCGTGCCATCGGCGAGCACCGCCTCGAGACCGATGACCATGTCGCGCATCATGCCCCAGCGCAGCACGCGGTTGCCGCCGGCGTTGGTGCCGATGACGCCGCCGATCACCGCGGAGCCGCGGGCGCCGAGGTCCAGCGGCAGCAGCAGTCGCCGCTCTTCCGCGGCCTCCTGCGCGAGTTGCAGGATGCAGCCCGCCTCCACCGTCATGGTCATGGCGTCCGCGTCGATGTCCTCGATGCGGTTCATGCGCTCCAGCGACAGCGCGATACCGCCGTTCTCGGCCACCGCGGCGCCGCAGGTACCGGTCTGCCCGCCGACGACCGTCACGGACATTCCCGCCCGCGCCGCAACCTTGACCACCTCCGACACCTCCTGCGTCGAGGACGGTTTCACCAGCAACGCCGGGCTGGCGTCATACTTGCGCGTGATGTCCACGCGGTAGCGCTCGTCGATGGCCTCACCGGCCACCAGGTATTTTTCCCCGACGATAGCCGCCAGCGCGGTGGCTGCCTCTTCCGGCTGGATTGCGCTCACTGTGCAGCCTCCGCGCGCTGCGCCAGCAGAAGCTGGAATTGCCGTACATCCTCCGCCACGCCCCGGCGGACAAACCCGAGGTCGCTGCCCTGCACCACCAGTTGCACGCCGCGCGCCAGCAGCGCCTCGGCATAATCCTTCCCGAGACTGGCGCTGGCGCTGACCTTGCCGTGCCGGGCGCAGGCCTGCGCGATCTCCCCGATCGCATCCATCACCGTCTCGTGGATTTCCAGCACCGGGCCCAGGCCCAGGGCGAGCCCGAGGTCCACCGGCCCGACGAACAGGCCGTCGACGCCGTCCACCGCGGCGATGGCATCCAGGTTCTGCATACCTTCGAGCGTCTCGATCATCGCGAAGCACAGCGACTGCGCCGCCGCTTCCTTGCCGTAGTAATTGCGCACCTTGCCGAAGGAGCGCACGCCGTCCGGCGGGTAGCGCATGGCCTGGGCCGCGTGCTGCGCCTGTTCGACGGTGGACACCATGGGCACCACCACCCCCGCCGCACCGAGGTCCAGCGCGCGCATGATCTGCACCTGGTCCACGCCGCCCACGCGCACCAGGGCCGGCGTGCGGCCCAGGTCCAGGGCCTGGATCAGCGGGCCGACGGTATCCCAGGTGGGGCCGCCGTGCTGGGTGTCGATCACCACGCAGTCGTAGCCCCCCGCCCCGACCAATTCGGCGGTGTAGGTGTTGGCGATGGCGATCCAGGTGGCGAACGCGGCGTGGCCGGCGGACAACCGGTCGGACAACGAGGACATTGGTCTTATTCTCCCGTTCATGGCCCGGCGGGAAATACGGTGCTCCACCGCGCCGGACACACTGGCAATCGAAAAGTGATTGGGGTACATTGACCGCCAATAACTGACGACATGTTAGCTAATAATTACGCCGATTGAAACTCGGATCACCCGTGCGACCCGGCACCGACAGTACCGGACCCGACAGGAAGAGTATATGAGCCAGAACCCGCAGGCAGCCAGCTTCGACTACGACCCTTTCTCGCCTGAGGTCATGCAGGACCCGCAGCCCTACTACAAGATCCTGCGCCGTGACCACCCGGTCTACTACGCCGAGAAATACGACGGCTTTTTTCTCTCGCGCTTCGAGGACATCGTGCAGATGCTGGCCCTGGACGGCGACAACACGCTGATGGAGAGCGAGGGCTCCCTGCCCACGCCGGCGGCCCTGCGCCAGCACAACAGCGGCGCGCCGGAAGTACCCCCGGACGATCCCTTCCCACTGGTGCAGAAGATCGGCATGCCCGCCTACGCCCAGGTGCGCAACGCGCAGATCAAGCCGATCATGCCGGGCACCGTGCGCAAGCTGGCGGACTTCGTACGGGCGCGCGCCAACGAGCGCCTCGACGAACTGCTGCCCACCGGCAGTTTCAATCTCACGAAAGACTACGGCGGCTACGTCTCCTCCAACGTCATGATGCACCTGCTGGGCATGCCGAAGGAGGAAGCGGCCTTCTGCCTGGATATCGTCAACTCCGGCACCCGCACCGACCCGGAACTGGGCGGCTTCGACTCCGCCTCGGTGGCCAAGCAGGCCATCCAGCACTACATGCCCTACATCCAGGCGCGCTTCGACGCCGGCGCCGACGGCAGCGTGCCGATGGTGGACGGGCTGATCAACTACCGCTACAAGGGGCGCGCCCTGTCCGTCGCCGAGGTGGCCCAGAACCTGGTCTGCGCGTTTATCGGCGGCATCGAGTCGGTACCCAAGGTCACCGCCCAGGGCCTGAAGGCGCTGGCCGACAACCCCGGGCAGCTCGCGGCGGTGCGTTCGGACCTCGAGCAGAACGTCCCGGTGGCGGTAGAAGAGATGCTGCGCTTCTGCGCCCCCGCCCAGTGGTTCATGCGCACCGCCCACCAGCCGGTCAACATCGCCGGTCAGGACATCAAGCCGGGGCAGCGCCTGTTCTACCTGGTCGGCTCCGCCCTGCGCGACGAGAACGAGTTCGCCGACCCCGACCAGTTCCAGTGGAACCGGGAGATAAAGCGCAACCTCGCCTTCGGCCACGGCGTGCACTTCTGCCTGGGCGCCCACATCGCCAAGCTGGAGGTGAAGATCATGGTGCAGGAATTCCTGCGCCGGGTGCCGGACTACAGTTTCGATATGGACCGGGCGGTACGCCCCCCGTCCAGCTTCCAGCTGGCCTGGAACGTGCTGCCCGTAGTCATCGGCGAAGGCGCCCGCTAGGCGTTGGCGGCGAGTGCCGGTGCTTCGGCGGGGTCGGGTTCCGGGCCGACGAAGTCGCCGGGGAAGCGGCCGGTGACCGCGCCGTTGTCGAAGGTCGGCACACCGTTGACCAGGGTGATCAGCATGGGGGCAGGTGCGCGGGTGTAGCGGTAGGTGCGGCCGCCCTCCCCGTCCCACACGTCCCAGATACGCTCCTCGGGGCGGCGCTCCACCTGCTGCAGGTCGAATACCGCGATATCCGCCACCTTGCCCACGGCGATCACGCCGCGCTGGTGCAGGCCGAAGAAATCCGCGAGTTTACCCGTCATCACATGCACGGCCTCCTCGATCTTCAGCAGGCCGCGGTCGCGCACGAACTCGGTGAGCAGCAGGATGTTGTCGCCGTAGCCGCAGAACATCTTGCCGTGGGCGCCGCCGTCGGAGATGTTGCCGACGGAACGCGGGTCGCGCAGCAGGCCCAGCAATACCTCCTCGTTGCGCTCCCAGGAGCGCTTGTGCACGACGGACTCGGGGCCGTTGTTCAACACCCACTGCGCCATCGCGTCGGAGGCGTGATCGATGCCGGTCTCGGCCATGTAATCGGCCAGCGTACAGCCCACCGGGCCGTAGCCGGTTTCACTTTCCTTCAGGGTCAGGGCGGTGGGGTCGTGCAGGTAGGAGTGGGCGTACTGGTTGTTCCAGGACTCCCGCGCCCGGTCCAGCCAGGCCGGGTCCGCGAGCATACGGTTCTTGGCCTCGCGGTCCCCGGTGTCGATGACTTCCTGCCAGACCTGGTTGCCGTTCTGGGCGAACACCAGGGACCGGCAGAAGTTGATCACCGAGGTCGGCGACACGTGGTGGTAGCCGGTCCAGTTGTCCTTGCCCTCGGCCTTGAAGCGCTCGTGCACGGCGATGGATTTTTCACTGATTGCGGACTGGAACTGCAGTGTCGGGACCCCGGCCCACTGCAGCCGCACACCCACCTCGTGGGCGAGGTTGCCCAGGCGTTCGGCCTGGTCCGGTCCGGTCATGCGCATGAAGTGATCGACGACGACCTGCACCGTGGCGCCGGGGTAGTTCGCCACCACTCCCATCAACGCGGAAAATTCGGCATCGTCCGCGAGCTGGGACGGCAGCGGCCGGTCGTGCTTGTCGTAGTCGAGATGGTTGGAGGAAAGGCCCATGGCGCCCGCCTGCATGGCATCGTCCAGCAGCTCGCACATCTGCGCGATTTCTTCGGTGGTCGCGGCGCGCTCCCAGGCCTCGTTACCCATCACGTACAGCCGCAGCGGGATGTGTCCGCAGAAGGCGGCGAAGTGCACCGGGGTCTTCACGTTGCGCTGGAAGGAGGCCTTGTACTCGCTCCACTTGCGCCAGTCCCAGGGCACCAGTTTCTGCATCGGCTGCTCGGGAATGTCCTCGAAGAAATTAAAGATGTCGACCACGTCGTCGAGGATCTCCGGCCTCGCCGGCGCCATGGAGAAGCCGCAGTTGCCGTTGATCGATGTGGTGATGCCGTAGGCCGCCGCCGGCTCCATCATCGGCGACCACCAGGCGCCGCCGTCCCAGTGGTTGTGGGTCTCGATGAAACCCGGGGTGACTAAACAGCCGGTGGCGTCCACGACGCGTTCGCCGGTGGCGGCTGCGAGGCCGGCGCCGACCTCGACGATGCGGCCGCCGTCGACGCGCACGTCCGCCGCACGCGGTGCTGCGCCGGTGCCATCCACGACAGTGCCATTGCGAATCAGTATCCTGAAGTTCATGTTCACCTCGCTTTTATATTTTTCTGACGGGTGAGAATCATACTCATTAATTGACGGTCTATCAATTTTAGACTGTCGCCACCGGGGTTGCGGGCGAGCCCACGGCGCCCGGCAGCCTGAGCGGCGGCGCGGTCAGCAGGAAACCGCTGCGCCGGTTTTCCCGCAGCCACGGCGCGAGTTCGCCGAACCACCAGAGTTCGCCGAGGTGGATACCCAGCTTGACCAGGCAGTGCTCGTGCAGTGGCAGCAGTGCCGCGTCCTCGCAGCGCTGTACGCCCTCGATCTTCTCGACCATCGGGTTGTCGGCACAGATCGCCGCAACGCCCGACTCGTCGATCCAGCGCAGCAGTTCCGGGTCGCCGCCTTCGAGGCCCGGACAGGCGGCGAGTTCATCGGTGCTGACATCCGCGCCATCGCGCAGCAGCAGGTCGGCGTAGCCCGTGTAAAGGCAGAGAAAGTCCCCCTCCTCGACCTGCACCGACTGCGCCTGCATCGCCTCGCGCAGGGCCGCGAAGTTCACGAGATTGTGGGGGCCGGCGCCGGCCTCGCGGATGTCCACCAGTACTCCCCGGCCCTGTACGCCGGTCTGCGCGAGATGCTCGATGCCCAGCGACAGCGCCCGCGGCTCGCGATCCGGACCCGGCTGGATAAAGTCGTCCGAGCTGAAGCCGTTGTAGTACACGTGCTCCGCCTCGCCGTCGCCGTCGCTGTCGAAGCGCACGCCGTAGTGGCTCAGACCGTCCCACTGGGTGGAGTACTGCAGGTCCATGGTCACCCGGTCGTCGTTGACAACGTCGATGGCGCCCACCACGGTCCAGTCGTACATAGTGCGCCCGTCGCGGGCGATGGTCGGCTCCAGCGAGGGCGCGTGGCGACCTGGGAAAATACCACCGCGGGGATGATCCAGCGGCAGGCTGAGTACAAAGACCCGGCCCTCCCGCGCCTCGGCCAGCGCCCGGCGACGGCACGCCGGGGTCACCAGGTTCATGCGGCCCACCCGGTCGTCATCGCCGAACTCGCCCCAGTTGGCGCCTTCGGGCTTTTTTAGCCAACGTTTCATTGTTCCAGTCCTTACCCGTATCCAGGTGCTGTTCTTATCGCTGCAGTTATCGTGGCGAAGCGTGCGCCCTTCCCGGTTTATTTTTCTGCGTTGGCCAGCGCGCGCAGTCCCGCAATCAGGAAGCGCCTGGTGCTGGCGACAAAGTTTGGCGACAGTCGCTCCCCCTGCAGGTAAAGGCGATGGTGGAGCGGGCTGACCACGAAAGTCCAGGCATGCCCGAGCGACGGCATGGACGCCAGTTCACCGCGCCCTACCGCCCGCTCGAGAATGTCGCGCAACATCGCGATACGCGGCTCGGCGAACATCCTGCCCACCTCGGCTCGCATGGCTTCCGGCGCGCGCGGGTGGCTGGCCTCGGCCGCGGCGATGTCCTCCAGGCTTTGCAGCGCACCCACGAGGTAATCGACAAACCCGGCAATATCCGCGTCCAGCTCGCCGGTGTCGATATTCACCGGCTCCGGCTGGATGGAGCGCAGTGCCGCCAACACCAGTTCGTCCGAGGTTGCCCAGCGCCGATAGAGAGTGGCCGAGGACACACCGGCGCGGCTGATCACCCCCTGCATGGTGAATTCGCCGTAGCCGTTCTCCACCAGAATCTGCAGCGCGGCCGCGAGTATCGCCTCGTCGACTGCGGGATCGCGCTGGCGGCCCGGCCGCCGGTTTCCAGCCGGGTCAGACACTCGACACCCTTCCGGACAGTGGGTGGAAATCGCTCTCGGGCCGGCCGCTCGTGCGGGGTCTCATCACCTGTCACCACTTGTTGATTACTGACACATTGTAAATTATCACAAATCGAAACATAATAGTTTCGATATTATTGCGACAGCCCGCTAACTCCCTCAATCGATAAAATACTCCGGGTAACGACGATGACAGCAGACACCGATTTCACCATTCCCAGTGACATTGCCGCCAGGCTCGTGGATCCGAAAGTCTACGCCAGCGACGAACTCTACGAGACCTACGCCTGGCTTCGCGCGAACCAGCCCCTGGGTGTAGCCGAGATCGAGGGTTTCGACCCGTTCTGGGTGGTGACCCGATACGACGACCTCTGCGAGATCGGCAAGGACAACAAGCGCTTTCCCTACGGCAACCGTCCCTCGACCATCATGGACAAGAAAAGCGCGGCCGTTTCCAACCAGATGTCCGACTCTCCGATCGCCCTCTCGCTGATCCAGATGGACCCGCCGGTACACATGAAATACCGCATGCTGACCCAGTCCTGGTTCATGCCGGCGAACCTGAAAAAGCGCGAGGAGGAAATCCGTATCATCGCCAGAAAGTCCGTGGGCAAGCTGGAAGAGATGGGCGGCAGCGGCGACTTCGTCGCCGGCGTGTCCCTGAACTACCCGCTGGAAGTGATCATGAACATTCTCGGCGTGCCGGAGGAGGACTTCCCCTTCCTGCTCAAGCTGACCCAGGAAATCTTCGGGCCGCTGGACCCTGACGTGAAAGCCATGCTGTCCGAGATGAGCAACGAGGAGATGTCCGCCATCCAGCAGGCGGTGGTCAAGGAGATGTTCGATTACTTCCAGACCATCACCGACCGCCGCCGCGCGGAACCCGCGGATGACCTGGCCAGCGTGCTGGTGAATGCCCAGGTCGACGGCAAGCCGATCTCCGACAACGCGCTCAACGGCTACTACCTGGTGATCGCGACCGCCGGTCACGATACCACCTCGTCTTCCACCTCCACCGCCATGTGGGCCCTGGCCACCCAGCCCGGCCTGCTGGAGCGCCTGAAGGCGGACATGTCCCTGCTGCCGGCGTTTATCGAGGAAAGCATCCGCTGGACTTCACCGGTGAAGAACTTCATGCGCTCGGTCGCCGAGGATACGGTGGTCAACGGCCGGCCCCTGAAGAAGGACGACTGGATCATGCTGTGCTACGCCTCCGCCAGCCGCGACGAGGACGTGGTTCCGAACGCGGACACCTTCGACATCGACCGCAGCCCGAACAAGCACGTGGCCTTTGGCTACGGCCCGCACCTATGTCTCGGCCAGCACCTGGCCAAGATGGAAATGCGCATCCTGTTCGAGGAAATGCTGCCGCGACTCAAATCGGTAAAACTGGCCGGCGAGCCGCAATTACTGCAGAGTTTCTTCATCAACGGCCTGAAGAAACTGCCGATCGAATTCGAGCTCGAGGACTGAAGCGCCGCCATGACCAGACTCTCCGCCCGGCCGCTGGAATTTCCCTGCGGCAAGCGCTCCGCCAACCGCTGGATGCTGGCGCCCATGACCAACTGCCAGAGCGAGGACAACGGCGCGCCGTCACCGGCGGACTTCCACTGGCTGTCGATGCGCGCCGAGGGCGGTTTCGGCATGGTACTGACTGCTGCGGCCTATGTTCAGCGCAGCGGCAAGGGTTTTCCCGGCCAGTTGGGGATCGACAATGACGCCCTGCTGCCCGACCTTTCCCGCTTCGCTGACATGCTGCACCAGCACGGCTCGCTGGCGCTGGTACAGCTCTACCACGCAGGCCTGCGGGCGCTGCGCGAGGACGATAACTCCCCCGTGCTGGCGCCCTCCGACGACTCCGCCGCCGGCGCCCGGGCGATGAGCAACGCCGAGGTCCACGCGTGTATCGCGGACTTCATCGCCGGCGCCGAGCGCGCGCAACGCGCCGGCTTCGACGGCATCGAACTGCACGCCGCCCACACTTACCTGCTCCACGAGTTCATCAGCAGCGATTTCAACCGGCGCGAGGATGAGTTCGGCGGCACGGCGGAGAATCGCTGCCGCATGCTGGTCGCGATCCTGCAGGGTATCCGCGAACGTTGCGGCCCTGGATTCATCGTCGGTGCCAGGCTCTCACCCGAGGCGCTGATGATCTCCCAGGACGAGGCCATGGACGCCTACCGGCGCATCATCGCCAGCAATACCGTCGATTTCATCGATCTGTCGATGTGGGACGTGCGCAAGCAGCCGGCGGAGGAAGCCTATGCCGGCCGGCCGCTGCTGGACTATTTCACGGAGATTCCCCGCGGGGACGTCAGGCTCGGCGTGGCCGGCAAGCTCTACAGCGCAGCGGACGCCGCGTACGCGCTGGAGAACGGGGCGGACTTCGTGCTGCCCGGTCGCGGCGCCATCCTGCACCACGACTTTCCCCTGCGCGCGGACAACGACGCCAACTTCACCAGCACCTCGCTGCCGGTATCGGATACCTACCTGCGCGAGCAGGGCGTGGGTGACGCCTTCCTCGGATACATCGAAGGCCAGTGGCCGGACTTCATGTACCGGGCAGAGGCCTGAGCCCGCAGGGCGGGCGCAATCGACGCCAGGCTGCAGCGACTTAACCCAGGGCAGGCCGCCTGCCCGCCAGGCGGTACAGCAGGTAGACCGCGGCCACAAAGCACCCGGCCACATAGGGCAGCGAACCCAGCGGGGTCCCGCGCCCGGATTCGCCGCCTGCAGCGTGCAGGTACTCCGGTAGCGCGTAGGCCCACAGCGCGGCCATCACCACCAGGAATCCCGTCAGGAAACTCACCGGGTACTGGCGCAGCGCCATCGGACCGCTCAATCCCCAGCGCGCGGCGGCCCAGAGCGCCACGAATCCCGCCGCGGCAACCGCCGACAGGTACAGCCCTGTCGCCAGGCTTTCACTGAGGCCCAGCCCGGAGATCATACTGGTGGGCAAAAACGCATTGATCAGCGGAATCAGCACGCCGACCACCAGGGTCAGCAGCACCAGCACCGGCGCGGCCGGGGTTACCGAGCGCTTCTCGCAGCGCGCAACGTAGCGGCGCAACACCAGCCTTGCGAGCAGCGCGGCGACCATCGGCGGCGTCAGGCTGAACACGACGATGCTGGTGAAGGGTACCGAGGCCAGCCGCAGGGATACCATCGGGTTGTCGTAATTCCAGATCCACCAGGCGAACTGCGGCCCGTAGTGATCGAAGATTTCGTAGAAGCAGTGGTGGACGAAACCGACACACACCGCGCCCAGCCACAGGCCCCCGCGGCGCTCGAACATGCCGCTCTCGCGCACCAGCAGGTAGCTCGGGTAGATCAGCGCCGGGTACAGCGCCACGATATACAGCGGCGTCTGGTTGTAGAGAATGCCGGCGGTGAATTCGTTGTGCATGAACACCAGGCCGATATCCAGGCCCAGCAACTGGGGAAAATACAGCGGCACTTCCGTCACCAGCAGGTAGACGACACAGGCGAACCACAGGCACAGGCCCGAGGGGTCGCCGCGGCGGGACTCGCGCCAGGCGTGCACCAGCGCCATCGCAGCACCCGTGATCATCAGCAACTCGATCACGTTCATGGTCCAGTGCTTCAGCGCGAAGGGGTTGTTCCAGTACACCAGGGAATCCAGCGCCGCCTCGTTGATCCCGCCGGCCTTCTCCCTGGCGAGTTGCAGGTATGCCTCACTGACCATGTCTATATCCGATCCTTTTTATTGTTTTACGCCAAAGACCTGTGTCATGTCCTCGCCGCGATCATAGCGCGCCTTCCACTGGGCGAAATACGCAGGCTCGCGCTGGCTGGAGGGATGGTGCCAGGGCAGCAGCGAGGCGAGCACCCCCGCACCGGCCGCGAGCCTGTCCTTTACCGGCACGTCCGCGTTCATCGGCAGGCGGTAGTACTGGGCCGGCACGGCGGGAACGTGTTGCCTGAATTCCGCCTCCAGCAGCGCCAGCCCCTGTGCCACGTGGCGCGCGAAGCGCGGCGTGTTGCGCAGGCGGAACCAGTAGCTGCCGACCACGTGGTTGTAGACGTCGAGCGCCGCGCTGCGGTGTTCGACCTCCTCGCAGAAGTGCCACAGGAACAGCGAGGCCACCCGGGCGTCGCCGCCGCCGAACAACTGCTCGCGGTTGTCCAGCATCATCCTGAAACTGGGTGTGAAGATACTCTCCAGGCCACCCGCATAGGCGAGGTGAAAGGCCAGGGGCCGCGCCTCGTAGAGGGCGTCGAAATGAGCGACCAGTTTCTCCAGGCCCTGGCGCAGGCCCGGGTAGCGCTGCGCAAGCGCGTTGACGTGCTTGCGGTGCGCCAGCGAATGGACACTCTCCTGCTCGCGAAAGGCCTGCGCCTGGGCAAGCGCCCCGGGATCGCGCAGCAGCGGTTCCGCATCGCGCACCGCGCGGCAGAAATAGCGTTCCAGGCCGACGGCGAAGAAACTCACCTTGTTCATCTCGATGGAAAACCGCGGGTTGGCGGGGTTCCAGATGAATTCGACGCCTTCGAAGTCGAAGGGGATTTTGCGAATGGTCAGACCGGCGCTCATCAGTTGCTTCCCGCGGCGTCCTGCCGTCAGCTTCTTCTTATCCGGTTTTCGCAGCGACCCGGGACTGGAACTGTCGCATGGCAGCCACTTCCCCGGCAAACAGGCGCAGGCGCGTCCACAGTACCTCCCGGGAATTGGCCAGGTTGTGGGAGTGCCCCATGCCGGGAACGATGGTCAGCGCCAGCGAGGATGTGGAGCGAAAGGTCGCCATATCCTCCAGCGGTTCCAGCGTGACATCCTGCTCGCCGTAGACCAGCAGCACCGGCACCTGGACGTTCGCGGCCTGCAGCGCGCTGGGAAAGGGCTGCACCAGTTCGGGGGCGAATCTCGGCAGGTTGGGGGTTCGCCAGGGCGGTAGCGGATCCGTTTTCCTGTCGGCCGCGATGACGGCATCCGGCACGTCGCTCCAGTGGTCGTTGCGGGTCCAGTCCACCTCCGCGACTATCGCTACCTTGTCCCAGTAGTTGGCGCTGGCCCTGAACGGGTGGCGCTGCCCCTCGCGCAGTTGCAGCCGGGTCCCGACCATGCTCGCGCCCAGCGATGCGATCCCGTCGAACACCCGGTGCGCGGCCTGTGTGCCGACCACCAGGTGGCCGCCCACCGAATGTCCCGCGCCGATCACGACATCCACCGCCAGTGCCCCGAGGTCCTCGCACAGGCGGCCGTCCCGCAGCCGGTCGGCGACCTGGCGCACCGCGGAGGCGATGCCCTGCTCGACCTGGGCGCGGTTCGGCGTGGTGCCGTTTACCTTCGGGCTGCTGTCGCCGGCGCCGGGGTAGTCCATGGCCACGACCACGAAGCCGCGGCGGGCGAACCAGCGCGCCTGGCTGTAGGAATCGTCGCCTTCGAGCTGGATATCGAAATAGCGCCGCGACATGCCGCCGCCGGGGAACAGGAACAGCAGCGGGAGCGGCGCCTCGCGCGCTGCCGCGTCCGGCAGGAACAGCGTCGCGGCGACGGTCGCGACTTCCTCGATCTGCAGGGAGAGCTCTTTTACCTCGGGCATTTCCTTTGTCTCCGGTGACATCACGGCACCGGCCGCGCATCAGGTTCTGGGTACGGTCACCACGCTCGCCTGGGTGTATTCCAGCAGGCCCTCGCGCGCCTGCTCGACGCCGATACCGGACTGCTTGGCACCGCGGAAGGGCACCTCCGGGTCCAGCGCCATGTGGCTGTTGATCCACACTGTACCTGAATCGATGCGCCGGGCCACCTGTTCCGCGCGGTTGACATCGCTGCTCCAGACCGAGCCGGCGAGGCCGTAAATCGATGCGTTGACCCGTTCGATCGCCTCGTCCAGGTCCGTGTAGGACAGCACCGGCAGGATGGGCGCGAACTGCTCGTCGGCGACGATGCGGTCCGTGTCGCTGACATCGCGCACGACGGTGGGCGCGATAAAGAACCCGCGGCGGTCCAGCGCCGCGCCGCCGGCGATGATCTTGCCCGCTTTCGCCGTAGCCTCCAGCAGGTCGCGCACCTTGTCGTACTGCATGCGGTTCTGCAGCGGGCCGATCTGGGTGCCCTCCTCCATGCCGTCGCCGACCACCGACTGGCCGGCGTGCCTGGCCAGCGCTGCGCAGAATGCGTCGTACAGGGATTCCGGCACATAGATACGCTTGACCGCGACGCAGATCTGCCCGGCGTTGTAGGTGCCCGCGTGGTAGATCTTTGCCGCGACTTCATCGACGTCGACGTCATCGAGCACCAGCGCCGCATCGTTGCCGCCCAGTTCCAGGGTGACCCGCTTCAGCGTTTCGGTGCTGCTGGACAGCACCTTCTTGCCGGTGGCCGTCGAGCCGGTGAACGACACCTTGGCCACGTCCGGGTGGGATGAGAGCAGGCCGCCGAGGTCGTTCTGGTCGACCAGCGTATTCACCACGCCCGCGGGGAAGACCTCCGCGCATAAAGCGCCGATCATCAGGGTGGACAGCGGCGTGGTCGGCGCCGGCTTGATCACCAGCGTATTGCCCGCCAGCAGGGCCGGCGTGACCTTGTTCATGAGCAGCATGACCGGGAAATTCCACGGCGTGATCGCCGCGACCACACCCAGCGGTTTACGGTGCTCCACCACGCGCACCTGGTCGTTTTCCTTGACCACCCGCGGCGACAGGTCCAGTCCCGCGTTGAGGCGCAGCGAGTAAACGGCGAAAAACACTTCGCCCTGGGCGTCCTTCAGCGGCTTGCCCTGCTCGCGGGTGAGTACTTCGGCGATCTGCGGGATAGCCGCTTCCATTTTGTCCGCCAGCGTGCGCAGCAAGTCGCGGCGCGAATCCAGGCTGGTCGCGGACCAGGCGGGATACGCGGCCTTTGCCGCCGCCACCGCCTGTTCCAGTTGCGCCTGGTCGGCGCGCGGCGCCTGCTCGAACACCTCGCCTGTTGCAGGATTGACCACGTCAAGCGTGGCGGCGCCATCGACCAGTTCGCCGTTGATCAGCAGTTTGAAGTCCGTCATTCCCGTATCCCTATTCGCTGGCCGGGTGCGGCATGCGCACCACGGCCTTGATGGTCTTGCCGCTCTCGGCGTCGTGTATGGCCTGGTTGAAATCCGCGAAATCGTAGTAGCGCACCAGCTTGTCCATCGGGAAACGCCCCTCGATATGGTGCCGCATCAGCGCGGGGATGAACGTCTGCACGTCGGTATCCCCCTCCATCACGCCTATGATCCGCTTGCCGCTGATCATCATGGTGACGGCGTTGAAGCTGAAGGAATCCTCCTGGGGATAGGAGGCGACCAGCGCGAGAGTGCCGCGCAGCGACATCAGCGGGAGCCAGCGCTCGACGAATGCCGTCCTGGCCGTGGTGTCGATCACGAACTCCACGCCGCCCGGGCAGATCGTCCTGACCTGTTCGTCGAGATCGCTGGCGCGGCCATCCAGGGTATGCGTGGCACCCACTTCGGTGGCCACCTGCAGGCGCTCGGGGTGGATGTCTACCGCGATCACCGTACCCGCGCCGGCGATGTTCGCCGCCGCCGCGACTGCGGCCAGGCCCACCGCTCCCGCCCCCAGTACGGCAATCGAGGCGCCGTTGGGCACCTGCAGCGCGTTGAGCACGGTACCGGCACCGGTCTGGAAGCCGCAGCCAAAGGGCCCGGCCAGTTCCAGCGGGAAGCCTTCCGGCACTTTCACCAGGTTGCTGGCGGGGCACACGCTGTAACTGGCGAAGGAAGACTGGCCGAAAATATGCGAGCCCACGGGCTGCCCATCCAGCGACAGGCTGTGGGAGCCATCGCCGCGGCCAGCCACATAGTTCAGCGGGAAAAACAGCTCGCAATAGGAAGGCTTGTCCTGCTCGCAGTGCTTGCAGGCGCCGCAGTGGGCAAAGCTGATGGCGACCCGGTCGCCCACCGCGAACCCGGTGACGCCCGCGCCAAGGCGCTCGACGACACCGGCACCCTCGTGGCCCAGCACTACCGGGCGCCCGGTGATGCCGGCATCGCGCAACACCATGTCGGTGTGGCAGATACCGGTGGCGACCACCCGCACCAGCACTTCGCCCTCGCGGGGCTCCTCGATGGACAGCGCCTGCAGCGCCAGCTCCTGCTGTCCGTCTACCAGTACCGCCGCGCGAATCTCCGTCATTCGATCTCTCCTGTGAGTGGGGCCGGCGCGTTACAGCCGGCGCGAACCCGCAGGCATGGCGCCGGCGGGCCAGCGTGTCTCCGGACCGATTTTCAGTTGCGCATCGGTACCGCCGATCGCCGGCAGCCAGGTGCGTGCGATCCTGCCGCCCTCGAGGGCGAAAGCCTGCACCCAGTCCCACTGGCGGTCGCCGTCGAGTCTGGCGCTGCAGGTGGCGAAGACCACGCCGTCCTGCTCGATCATGAAATGACGGAAGTCGCTCACCGAGCTTGCGCGCATCAACTCGCGCAACTCATCCAGGTACTGCTGCGCCGTCACCGTGCGGTCGCCGTCCAGCTGGTCGTGCACACGCAGCTCGGCGGCCAGGTAATCGCTGGCCGATCCCGCGCTCCCGGGCGCCAGCAGGAATCCGTACCAGTCCAGCACGCACTGCTTGGCGGCGTTCATCGCAGGCGGATTGGCCGGAAATTCCTCGCCCGTCCAGGCATTGCGCGGGTGCGGGAAGCCCAGCGTGTCGGTGCCGCCCATGCCGGTCAGCCAGGTCTCGGCGAGCCTGCCGTCCGCGACCCGGAACACCTGCACCCAGTCCCACTGCCGGTCGCCCTCGAGAATGAAGCGGCCCAGCGCGCCGACGTAGTCGCCCTCGGTGACCAGGTAGTACTGGAACTCCAGGACCTCGAGGTGGCCGAGCGCCGGCTTGAGCATGTCGCGGTAGGCCTCGGCCGGCATCAGGTTGTTGGCGCCGGTCATGTCGTGGCGCAGGTACTTCGGCGCTGCGATGTCGGGGATCAGGTCGAAATCCGTCCTGCCCCACATGTGGTCGTACCAGTGCTCCAGCACTGCCCGGTTGCTCGCTTCTGTACTCACTGGTGTGTCTCCTCGATCTCCACCGGAAACCGCTGCAGGTAGTAGTCGAATTCCCGGCGCACCTCGTCGCGGCTGATGCCGAAATCCGCCTCCAGGTCGTAGACGACCTTGCCCTGCCGGTCGCGGGTGTGGGTGCTTATTTCTTCCTCCACGCGCTGCTGCGCGGCGCTGTCGAAAGGCAGGCCGGCGGCGCGGTAGATGCGCTCGACCGTGGCCACCTTGTCCCGCATGAACTGGTGGAAGTACACGTGCTCCACCGGCCCCTCGACGCTGTCGATATCGCGCACCAGGCCGCGCAGGAAGCCGTGCTGCATGCGCAAGGTCTTGTCGATGATCTGCTGCTTGCCGGGGTTGGAATACGTCGAGCGCAGCACGTAGCCGATCATGGTGATCAGCGAGGTGAACACCGAGGCCGGGTCGCGGTGGGTGAACACCAGGGTGGCGTCGGGGAACACATTTTTTACTGCTCCCAGCGCGCCCAGGTGCTGCGGCGACTTGAGCAGCCAGCGCTGGCCGTCCGGGTATTGCTCGCACCACTGCACCGCCTGCAGGAAGCGGTAGAGGAAGCGGTAGGCCTCGCTCTGGTCGCTGCCGTAGAAGTGTCTGTCGAACTCGGGCAGGTCGCCCTGGAAGGACAGGGTCACGCCATAGCAGGCTTTGGACATGACCTCGATTTCCTCGGTCGCGTCGGAGGCGCTGACATCGAACAGCTTGCGGAAATGCGGCAGTGTAATGTCGAGAGTCGCGTCCTTCTGTGCTCCGATCTCGCGCCGGTCGTCTTCCTCGCGCCCCTCCAGCATCCCCCGCGACGGAAACGAACGGTAGGTCTGCCAGCGCTGCAGCGTGCGGAACACCGGATCGGCCGAGAGCAGCTTGAGCAGGTGTGTGGTGCCGGAGCGCGGCATGCCCGCGACCACCAGCGGTTTTTCGACCGGTGCGGCGCCGACTTCCGGCCAGGTGGCGTGGATGTATTCCATGCGGCTGACATCGGCGAAGCCGTCCACGGCACGCGTCTGCAGGGCCATGCGCCCCATCGGGTGCACATGCCCGTTGGCGAAGACTTCGCGGTAAATCGCCTGGAAGCGCTGCATGGCGGCGTCGTTCCGGAACAGCGGCACGTCGATGGCCTCGCCCGCGAGCCGGTAGATGGTGTCCGGCTCCAGCGAGATATCCCGCTCCGCCAGCGCCGTCATCAGTTCGAGCATCTTCGGCGTGTAATCCGGCTGCTCGAAATCCGTTATGCGAATCTCACCTGTCATGCTGCGTCAGGCTCCCTCGAACCAGCCGTTCAGGCCGTAGGGCGCATAGGGGCCGATATGCATCTGTTCCATCACTCCGTAACCGGTCTGGTCGCCGCAGCGCGCGACCACCAGTTGCTGGATATGCATGTTTTCCCAGGTCAGCGGGTCCGGTTCGTCGCAGGCCCAGTCCTCCGCGCCGATGGCGAGTTCGCCCTTCCACTGGCCGTGGCCCCACTCCGGGTGCTGGTAGCCCAGGCCCTTCATGCGAAACAGCATCACCGGCTGCAGGCTGATTTCCAGTTGCTCGCCCGAGTGATCCTGCATGGTGACGGTCGCCGACTGCGCGCGGCGGGTTCCCGGCTGGAAATCCAGCTTGTGCTCCACCCTGCCCCGCCAGCGGGTGATGCTGCCCCGGTCTTCCGGGGTATTCGCCTGTGGGTTGTTACAGGTGGGCACCAGCACCTGGTCGTTGTGCCACTGGTAGCCGTCGCCATCCTCGAACAGGCCTGCAAGGGTGCAGCGATCGCCCCAGTGAACCGGCACCCAGAGAAAGTGCACGTTGTGGGTATTTTCCAGCGGCGCGCCGCCGGTGTAGCGCGCGCCCACCTGGCGAATGCCCCAGGAGCGGTCCTTGATGCCGTAGACCGGCTGCAGGCCGTCCAGCGTGATCTCTTTGCCACCGCAGCGAATCCAGCCACTCCAGTGACCGAACTGGTCGAAGCGGGTGACGTCCTGGATGACGTGGCGCGGGTTGCGCATCAGCTGCCGCCCCTCCTCGATCGCCACGGTGTTCGGCGTGAACACCAGGTCGCACTCGATGCCGGTTTCGTTCGGGCCGATCACCACCTGGTGGCGACCCATGGGCTCGAGGATGCGCAGCTCGAAGGGGCCGATGCCGGTGTCGCCCGGCTCGTCCGGCGCGCGGCGCGAACCGTGGAACGCGTACTGCCGGCCTCCAGCCACAACGCTGAAGGCGCAGTCCATGATGCCGAGGTTGGGGTAGCGCCCCAGCGCCACGCCAAAGAACAGCTCGCCATCGCCGGTGTAGCCGTTGTACCAGTAGCGGTCGTAGGTGAAGCGGTCGCTGCTCGCGGTGTAGGCGATCGGCTCCGGCGTCTGGTGAATCGGGAAATCGTCGAATCGGGTAATCATGGTGCGTCGCTCCGCGACTTATCGCGCTTGCTCGAGGGTGCCCAGGTCGCGTATCGCCGCGCTGGAGCGCGAGGCCATGGCGAGGAACATCGCGTCGCTGTCGGCTGAGCGCTCCCCGGTAGCGTAGATAGCGCCTATTACGGTAATCAGCGTGGCCTGCAGCAGGTCCCGGCGATAATCCTCGAAACATTGCTCCAGTGAGTAATCGTCTATGCCGCGCGCCTGCAATTCGCCGTGGTACAGGCCCACCAGCGACTGCTCCGCCTCGCGGCGCTGCCCCACCTCCAGGCAGGTGCCGAGAAAGTATGCCAGGTCGCGGGTGGGCGAACCCACCGCCGCGGTCTGCCAGTCGAGTGCGACGACGTCGCCGGGCGCCTCGCCAAACATCAGGTTGTCCAGTCGGTAGTCCCCGTGCAACACGGTGAACGGGTGCTGTTCCGCGCCCAGCCAGGCCTCCAGTTTCGGCACCGCCGCGAGGATGGTCTGCATGTTTTCCGGCCCGAGCTGGGCCGCATAGCGCTGTTCGAATTCCACCACGGCGGCGCTGGCGATACCGGCGACCGAAGCGGCGCTGCGCTGACCGCTGGTACCCAGCAGGTAAGTCTGCCCATACAGTTCCGGCAGGTTCCACAGCGGCGCGTGCAGCCCCGCCAGGTTGCGGATCGCGCCCTTGGCCTGCGCCGTCGTGCAACCCTGCGCCTGCACCCCCGGCTTGCGCGGCGCGAGGTCCTCCAGCAACAGGGTGAAATGCAGGCGGTCCCCGGAGATCGCCGCGTAGTAACACTCCGGCGTGTTGACCGCGACCCGGTCCGCCAGTTGCGCGTAAAACCCCACTTCCGCGGCGTAACCGCCCTTGACGCGGGCGCGTGCCTCGAGGTCCCCGGCCGCCACTTTGGCCAGCAGTGTCGCCGGGCCCTGTTCCGCGTCGAGCGTCAGGCGATAGGAGGCACCGGTCTGGCCGGTACCGACTTTCTGGCTGCTGCAGCGGAAGACCCGGTAGCCGAGCATGTCCGACAGGCGGCGGGCGTCGATCTGTTCGATATCCAGCGCGGTATTCATGCACGGCTCCAGCCGGGGTTCGCCGGGGTCGCGGCCATGCCCTCGCGACGAATCGCGCGATAGGCGGGCAATATAGGTGCCAGTTCGTCCGGTGTCGCCCCGTGCAGGATGACACTGTCGCAGCCGATATCGAGCTGGTGCTGGATGGCCGCGGCGCACTGTGCCGGCGTGCCGGTGGCGGCGGTATACAGCCAGTGCTCGGGGATGATTCCGGCGATGTATTCCAGTTCTTCCGTGGTTGCGACGGCATCGATCGCGCCCTTGAACTCGCGGATGAAGGGATCCTCGCGGAAGCGCTGCAGCGCCGCCGGGTCCCAGTCGTTGGCCTTCACCAGCACATCGCCGTAACCCTTGAGGTAGGAGCCGAGGCGGCCCACGGTTTTTTTCAACCGCTGGGGCTCCGGGATATGGTCACCCACTGTCGCCAGGATGGACCAGATGCGCACGCTGGCCGGGTCGCGGCCGGCCTTTTCCGCGCCGCGGCGAACGGCGGCAACCGCCTTCTCCACCGCCGGGTCGTCGAAGAAGGTGTGCAGGTAGACCGCGTCCATGCAGCGCCCCGCCAGTTCCTGGGTCTTCTCACCCATGGCCACCAGGGAGACCGGGATGCGCTCGTCGAACTCACCCAGCAGGCCCAGCATCGGGAAGTTGCCCAGCGGGCCCTCGTAACCGGCGATCTTCTCGCCCTGCCACAGCCGGCGCATGACATCCGCCGCCGCCTCGAGCTGTGCCCCGGTGATCGGCGCAAGCCCCATGGCGCGGAACAGGCCGTCGAAACCGCGCCCGAGGCCCAGGGAAAAGCGCCCGCCGGTCATCCTGTGCATGGTCATGCCGAAGGTGGCGGTGACCAGCGGGTGGCGGGTGTTGTGATTGGTCGCCGCGGTGGCGATGCCCAGGCGTCCGGTCACCGCGGCCGCGGCGCCGCACAGGGTGGTGGCGTCCTTGTTGTTGAACCGCTCGGAGACAAAGCCCGAACCCAGGCCCAGCTCATCGGCGCGGCGGGCCTCGGTGACGATATCGCCGGGATGGTCGGAGTGGCCGGCGAGCAGGTAAAAGCCAAGTTCGCCCAGTTGGTCGGACTGCGGGTTCGAGGTTGTCATTGCGTTACATCCGGGGATACTGGTTGTGGCGCCGCGCGGTGGCTCGCGATCGTTTTTGCTTTTATCGAAACAGTTCAGTTTCGGTATTTAGTCGCATAACCAACACTGTGTCAACTTTTTCACCCTCCCTCGGGGCGTTCGTTGGTGCATTCGTTCTAGAGGGCGGTCTGCGTCGTTGCGGAGGCTCGCTGTAGGAGCCTGCTACGCAGGCGATCGCCTGCGTAGCAGGCTCCTACAGTGGTGATCGCCTGCGTAGCAGGCTCCTACAGTGGTGATCGCCTGCGTAGCAGGCTCCTACGGTGGCGATCGCCTGCGTAGCAGGCTCCTACAGTGGTGATCGCCTGCGTAGCAGGCTCCTACGGTGGCGATTGCCTGCGTAGCAGGCTCCTACGGTGGCGATCGCCTGCGTAGCAGGCTCCTACGGGTTGGCAAATTGCTATGCGCCGCTAGCGCCCGGGGCCGGCAGCAACCAGCTGCTGTCGAGGGAGGCAACATCGGGGCAGCCCATGAGGATCAGCGCGCGGCGGATTTCTGTGCTGAAGATGTCCAGCACCGAGGCCACACCCGCCTCGCCTCCCCCGGCCAGCCCGTACAGGTAGGGCCGCCCGATAAACACGCCATCGGCACCGAGGCACAGGGCAGTGATCACGTCCGTGCCGCGTCGCACACCGCCGTCGAGGTAGATTTCCGCGCGGTCGCCGATGCGGTCGGCAATCGCCGGCAGCGCATCGATGCTCGCCAGCGCGCGATCCAGCTGGCGACCGCCGTGGTTGGAGACCACCACGCCATCGACGCCGATCGAATCCACCGCCTGCTCCGCGTCGTCCGCGTCCAGCACGCCTTTGACATAAACCCGGCCACCCCAGTTGTCGCGCATCCAGGCCAGGTCCTCCCAGTGAAGGTCGGACTGCATGTAGCGCAGTTGCGCATCCGCCGAGCGCGCCGCGTCATCCGCCGCGCCGACAATCGCCCGGCGCACACCCTCCAGCGCGGAGGTGCCGGTCTGTGGGTCGCGCTCCACGTAGTGTGCCGCCGCGATGCGCTGGTGTTTCAGCAACCGGTACAGCCAGACCGGGCGGCTCAGCAGGTTGAGCAGGCGACCCGGGGTGACGATGCGCGGCTGCGCCATGCCGGAGGTGCGCTCCGACTCCCGGTTGCCCAGGGTGGGCACGTCCACCGTGACGAACAGCGCGGTATAGCCCGCGGCCTCGGCGCGCTCCATCAAGCGCTTGACCCGGCCGCGGTCGCCGAAGGGATAGAGCTGGAACCAGTGTTGCTGGTCGGTGGCGTCGGCGATCTCCTCCAGCGTGTAGCTGGCGGCGGTGCTGATCACCGCCCGCGTACCGGCGCGCTCGGCGGCCCGGGTGGCGGCGATATCGCCGGTCCAGTGGGAGATGCCCGCGGCGCCCGTCGGCGCCAGCGCCAGCGGCATCGACAACTGCTCGCCGGCCATGGTCGCCGCGAGTACGGGTTGCGAGACACCGGCGAGGCTGCGCTGGCGCAGGCGCCAGCGCTCGAAACCCGCGCAGTTCTCGCGCAGGGTCGTGCGGTCGTCCGCGCCGCTCTCGATGTACTGCCAGGCCATGTTCGGCAGCCGCCAGCGGGCCTTTTTGCGCCAGGCTTCCACGCTGACCGGCGGCGAGGGGTCCCTCCAGCCGAATTTCACGGCGCCACCTCGCTCATACACTGCGCCATTTCGACATTGAGCGGCGTCGGCCCGCGCAGGGGCAGCGAACTGAAGCTGTAACCGGGTTGCACGCGGTAGTCGGGGGTCGCGTCCAGCACAGCGTTTACCGCCAGCTCCGCCTCCAGCCGCGCCAGGGCGGCGCCCAGGCAGTTGTGCAGGCCGGCGCCGAAGCCGAGGTTGGGATGCTGTTCCCTGTGGATATCGAAGGTGTCCGGGTCGGCATAGCGCGCCGGGTCGCGGTTGGCGCAGGCCAGGATGCAGGTGACGTCGTCGCCCTCCTGCATGCGCACGCCGCCGATCTCGATATCGCCGGCACGCACCCGGCGCGGCAGCGTGCCGACCACCCCCTGCCAGCGCATCACCTCCTCGTTGGCGCGCACGACCAGGCCGCGGTCCGCCAGCAGCGCGGCGCGCACCCCGGGATGGCTCGCGTAGGCGAGGAAGATCTGGTCCAGCCACTTGGCGGTGGTCTCGTTGCCCGCGAACAGCAGCTGGCGCACGTTCGGCACGATTTGCGCGTCGTCGAGGGCGCTCGCCGCCGGCGCGTGCATCATCAGGCTGATCAGGTCGTCCCGGGGCGCGGCGCGGCGCTCGTGCATGAGCTGCAGCAGAAAGTCCGCCAGCGAGGTCTTGGCTGATTCCCGGGCGTCCACGGCAGCCTGTTTTGCCGCCTCGTCGAGAAAGGACGTGCTGCCGCCGGCCATGGCGTCGCTCCAGCGCACCACGTCCGCCAGTTCCTCCCGCGGCACCCCCATCATGCGCGCAATGACCATGGTGGGCAGCGGGCGGCACAGGCCCTGGGACAGGTTGACCGCCTCGCCATCGCGCAGCCGCGCGGAGAGCGGCGCTACCAGTTCGTCGACGAGGCCGGAGATCTCCTGCCGCAATGCCTTCAGCGCCTGCGGACGAAAGGCGTTCGCCCAGACCTCGCGCAGGGCATTGTGGCGCGCGCGATCGTCCATGGCGATAAAGGCGTCGGCGCCGAACAGGTCCTCGACCACCGTGCCTTCTACCGTGAAGTGTTCGTAGTCCAGCGCAACCTGCCGCACGGCGGCGTCGGTGGTCACCAGCCAGCGCCGGTGCTGGCTGTGCCACACTGCCGGGCCGAGCGCGCGCAGGGCGTGCAACTGCGGCCAGGGGTCCGCGGCCAGTGCCGGGCTCATGAGGTCTATTTCCGTAACCGGTGCGCTATTCTTATTTTGCATTTCCAGTTCCAGCGGATGTGTTCTTGTGCTTGCAGCGCCCTGCTCCCGGTACCCGGGCTATGGACGCGACACCAAATAACTGACATCATATTAGTTATAAATCTGAAATGCCATGCTCGCGCGAACGGCACACCGGTCGCGACGGGATTTGCCCGGAATAACGCCAATGAAACGAATTCTGCCGAAACCGACGCCGGAGTCACAGCACTTCTGGGAGGGCTGCCGGGAAGGCGAGCTGCGCCTGCAGCGCTGCCCCGGCTGCAACAACTCCTGGTTCCCGCCGCGTCCCTTCTGCCCGAGCTGCGGCACCCGCGACGTGGAAGTGTACCGCGCCAGCGGCAAGGCCACCCTCTACTCCTACGTGATCAACCAGCGGCCGCGCCCGGACATGGGCAGCGAGCCCCACTCCATCGCCGTGGTCACGCTGGCGGAGGGCCCGCGCATGATGACTAACATCGTCGGCTGCCCGCAGACGCCCGAGGCGCTGCAACTGGATATGCCGCTGGAGGTCGTCTTCGAACCGCAGGACGAGACCATCAGCCTGCCCCTGTTCAAGCCGGCGGGGTAAGCAGATGAGTATCAAGCCGAACAGCATCGCGGTGGTCGGCGCCGCGGAAACCACCGAGCTCGGGGTCATTCCCGACGTCTCCGCCATGGGCCTGCACCTGGACGCCGCGCTCAACGCGCTGGCTGACGCGGGTCTCAAGCCCGGCGATATCGACGGCATCGCCTGCGCCGGCGAACACCCCTGGAACATCGCCACCATGCTCGGCATCACGCCGCAGTGGGTGGACGGCACCAACGTCGGCGGCTGCTCCTTCATGCTGCACCTGCGCCACGCGGCCGCCGCTATCGAGGCGGGTTACTGCACCACCGTGCTGATCACCCACGGCGAGTCCGGCCGCTCCCAGGTCGCGCCGCCGCAGTACGCCCCGGCGCCCGCCAGCCTGTTCGGCCAGTTCGAGCTGCCCTACGGCGTCACCGTGCCGGCGACCATGTTCACCATCCCCGTGCTGCGTTACCTGAAGGAAACCGGCGCCGAGATCGAGGACCTGGCGCGGGTCGCCGTGGTACAGCGCGAGTGGGCCGCGAAAAACCCCCGCGCCTTCGCGAAGGACCCGATCACCGTCGACGACGTGATGAACTCGAAGCTGATCGCCTACCCGTACACCAAGCTGATGTGCTGCCTGGTCACCGACGGCGGCGGCGCGCTCATCGTCACCAGCGCGGAGCGGGCAAAGGACTTCCCTGCCAAGCCCGTCTACGTGATGGGCAGCGGCGAGGCAATCGAGTGCGTGAGCATCAGCATGATGGAGGATTTCGCCAGTTCCAAAGCGTTCCGCGTCTCCGGCAAGGCCGCCTTCGAGTCCGCCGGCATCAAACACGCGGATGTCGACCACCTGATGGTCTACGATGCCTTCGCCCACCTGCCCCTGTACGGCCTGGCCGACCTCGGCTTTTGCGAGCGCGGCGAGGCCAAGGACTTCTTCCGCGAGCGGCGCACCGCCCCGGGCGGGGAACTGCCGATGAACACCAACGGCGGCGGCCTTTCCTACATGCACTCGGGCATGTACGGCATGTACGCCCTGCAGGAGAGCGTGCGGCAGATGCGCGGCACCGCCGCGGCACAGGTGCCGGACGCGAAGGTCTCCGTCTGCCACGGGGTGGGCAATATGTTCAGCGCGGCGGGCACCGTCATTTTCACCAACCAGGCCTGACGGGGAGACTCGCCATGTACCCGGGTACCCACGCGCAGGCGCAGCCAGACAAGTTCGCCATAATCCAGCCGTCCTCGGGCGCGACACTGACCTACCGCGAGCTGGACGAGCAATCCAACCAGCTGGCGCAGCTGCTGCGTGCGCAGGGGCTGGAGCCGGGCGACCACCTGGCGCTGTTCCTGGAAAACCACCCGCTGTTCCTGGTGGTGGTGTGGGCCTGCCTGCGCTCGGGGCTGTATTTCACGCCGATCAACCGGCACCTGTCCGCCGCCGAGGCGGCCTACATCGTGGGCGACTGCGACGCCCGCGTACTGATCGCCTCCGCCGCGCTGGAACAGAGCGAGGCGCTGGGCGAGATGTCCCCGGCCTGCGAGCTCAAGCTGTCGATTGGCGGCGCCCTGCCCGGCTTCACGGACTACGCCACCGCCGTCGGAGCACAGCCGGCGGAAGCGCTGGCAGACGAAGCCATGGGCACACTGATGCTGTATTCCTCGGGCACCACCGGCCGGCCCAAGGGCATCAAGCGACCGCGGCCCCAGGGCGTGCCCGCCGACGGCAACCCCGCCACGGTGTTCGCGGCGAAGATGTTCAATATGGACGCGGATACCGTCTACCTCGCCCCGGCGCCCATGTACCACGCCGCGCCGCTGGGCTACAGCAACGCGACCCTGGTTGCCGGCGGTACCGTGGTGATGATGGACAAGTTCGAGCCGGAACTGGCCCTGCAGTTGATCGAGTGCTACCGGGTGACCCACAGCCAGTGGGTCCCGACCATGTTCATCCGCATGCTGAAACTGCCCGAAGAAGTGAAATCCAGCTACGACCTCTCCAGCCTGCGCTGCGCCATCCACGCCGCGGCGCCCTGCCCAATGGAGGTGAAGCGCCGCATGATCGAGTGGTGGGGCCCGGTGATCGAGGAGTACTACTCCTCCACCGAAGCCGCGGGTTACACCAGGATCACCAGCGCCGAGTGGCTGGCCCACCCGGGCTCCGTGGGGCGCTCCGTGGGCAAGCCGTTCCACATCTGCGGTGAGGACGGCGGCGAACTCCCCCCCGGCGAGCCCGGGATGATCTACGCCGAAATGACACCCGGCGCGGAAATCACTTATCACAAGGACCCGGAGAAGTCCGCCAGCGCCCGTCACCCGCGGCACGAAAACTGGCTGTGCGTGGGCGATGTCGGCTACCTCGACGAAGAGGGCTACCTCTACCTGACCGACCGCAAGTCCTTCATGATCATCTCCGGCGGCGTGAACATCTACCCGCAGCAGATCGAGGACGTACTGGCGCTCTACCCCGGCATCGACGATGTCGCCGTGATCGGCGTGCCCAACGAGGACCTCGGGGAGGAAGCGCGTGCGCTGATACAGCTCGCCCCGGGTGAAGCGGCATCGGACGAACTGGCCGAAACGATCAAGGATTTCGTGCGCGGCAAGCTCGGCAGGCAGCTGGTGCCGCGCTCCGTGGAATTCGTCGCCGCGCTGCCGCGCACGCCCACCGGAAAACTCAACAAGAAAGCGCTGCGGGACACTTACTGGCCCGCCAGCACCGCGAACTGACCCGCCCGTCGAGGACCGCCATGCCATTTACCTACGATGAAGTCATCTCCAGGCGCGCCGACGACGTGCCCTTCAGCTACACCGACACGCAGATGCTGCTCTACAACCTCAGCGTCGGCATGGGCCGCGACCCCTACGACGAAAACGAGCTGCCCTACGTGTTCGAGCAGCCGGCGCTGAAGGTCGTGCCCACCGCCGCGGCTGTCCTCGGTGGCGGCGGCGCAAACCTGCTGCAGGGCATCGACATCGACTGGAACAAGGTACTGCACGGCGAGCAGCGGCTGAAACTGCACCGCGCAATTCCCCCGGCAGCGGAGTTACTCGGCAATTCGCGCATCGCCGAAGTCGTGGACAAGGGGCCGGAAAAAGGCGCCATCCTCACCCTGCAGATGGATGTGCGGCTGGCGGACGGCGAGCCGCTGTACACCATGGAAAACGTGATCTTCATGCGCGGCAACGGCGGCTGCGGCGGTCCGGCGAAATCCGCGGCGACACCGCACGTCGTGCCGGAGCGCGAGCCGGACCTGGTGCACGTGAGCGAAACCCGCCCGGACCAGGCCCTGCTCTACCGGCTCAACGGCGACCGCAACCCGCTGCACGCGGAACCCGCCTTCGCCGCGCGGGCCGGCTTCCCGAAACCGATCCTGCACGGCCTGTGCAGCTACGGCATCGCCTGTCGCGCGGTGCTCGCCAGCGTCTGCGATTACGACCCGGCGCGACTGCGCAGCTTCGACGTGCGCTTTACCTCGCCGGTGTTCCCCGGTGAAACCATCCACACGGATATCTGGGTGGACGGGAATATCGTCTCCTTCCGCTGCCGCGTGGCGCAGCGGGACATCGTACTGATCAACAACGGGCGCTGCGAAATCGCCTCCGCCTGAACCGGACAAGGAGTAACACCATGAGCGCCAACCCTTCTGAAAGCCCCGTCGCCATCGTCACCGGCGCGGGCCGCGGCCTGGGCCGCGAGCACGCCCTGGCACTGGCGCGCGCCGGCTACAACGTGGTGGTCAACGACCTCGGTGGCGCCGGCGACGGCACCGGCGCTGATGCGACCCCCGCACAACAGGTAGTGGCGGAAATCGAGGCGCTGGGCCAGAAGGCCATCGCCAACGGCGCCGATGTTTCCAACTGGGAAGCCGCTGGTGAAATGGTGCGCAGCGCTGTCGACACCTTTGGCCGACTGGACGCGCTGGTCAACAACGCCGGCATCCTGCGCGACCGCACCATCGCCAATATCACCGAGGAGGACTGGGACCTGTCCATCGCGGTGAACCTGAAGGGCACCGCCGCGCCGCTGCACCACGCCGCCGCCTACTGGCGCGATCTCAGCAAAAAGACCGGCGAGCCGGTCAACGCGAGCGTGGTCAACACCAGTTCCGCCTCCGGCCTGTACTCCAGCACGGGCCAGTCCAACTATGCCGCGGCGAAACTGGGCGTCGCCACCATGAGCATCGTGGCCGCGCGCGAGCTGGCGCGCTACGGCGTGCGCGTCAACGTGCTGGCGCCGGCGGCTGTCACCCGCCTGACCGAAGGGGTGATGAAAACCGAGGAACTGCGCAAGAAACTGGACCCGGCTTTCGTTGCGCCGCTGGTGGTATACCTACTGAGCGACGCGGCGAAGGACGTCACCGGGCGGGTCTTCGAGATGGGCGGCGGCGCGCTGGTTGCAGTGGCCATGCCCAGCCCGGGCGCGTCACTGCGCGTCGACGGCGGCCTGTGGACGCCGGAGCAGATTGCCCAGGTCATGCCGGGACTGCTGGAGCAGACCCCGGGCGCAAGTTCTCCGGTAGAGGCAATGCAGTCGATGCTGAGTGCGCCGCTGGTTTCCTGATTCCACAGCAGCACTACAGCGACTACTGCCCGTCACGAAGACGCGGGACCGGCTTGCCGATCCCGCGCTCCCGGCCGAGCAGAATCCCGTTTTAATGTCCCATTATTCGATATAGAACTGCTGGTGATACTTCCGCCAGGTAAGAATGGGGCCATCGCCGTCACACAGCAGCGGCTGCGGGCGGTATTTCTTGTTGTTCCAGACCACCAGGTCCACCGATTCAAAGCCCGCCGAATCTTCCCCCTCAGCCTCGCCGATGGAGTGCTGGTACAGGTGCTCCGCAATCTCGCGCTCCTTTGAACCCTCCGGGTAATCCTTGAAGGTAAAGTTCATGCGCACGCGCGACAGCTCCGCCGTCAGCGGCAGGGGCGTGGAAAACATCAGCATCGACACCCCGTCCTTGTTGTGATGGATGATCTGCGTACCGGCGCCGTGGTGTTCACCGGTGATATAGCCCCAGGCGATATCGAAGTTGAATTTGTGGCCTTCATAGCTCGCTTCCACGGGCGGGACCATCGGCGCGCCGTGCAGGAACTTGAGGTGCGCGACGTCCACGCTGTTCTCGCCCATTTCCTGCAGGCAGGTGCCGATATCCCACTGCCCGCGACGGACAGGCACGTAGCCTTCGGCCTCCAGTTCCGGCACTTCGGGAATATCGAATTCCGGGGGCTCGGCCTTGGGGTGGTACCACACCCAGATCATGCCGTAGCGTTCCTTTGTCGGCAGCGATCGCAGCACCGCCTTCTTCTTGCACAGCCCGGGCATGACCTTGCCGTAGGGCACGTCCTTGCACCAGCCTTCGTTATCGAACTGCCAGTGGTGGAACGGGCAGCGCAGGTTGTTGCCGACCACCTGCCCGCCGTGGCCCAGGTGGGCGCCCAGGTGCGGACAGTAGGGGTCGGTCACGCCGACCGAGTTGTCTTCCCCGCGGAACATCACCCATTCCTGGTCGAAGGCCTGCACGTTCGTGACATCGCCTACCGCCAGGTTTTCGGACAGCTCGATCACATACCAACCGTAGGGGATCGGAAATGGACAGCGCTCCAGTTCATGGGAAGTCTGGATATGGTCTGTTGCAATAGCTTCATTCATGGGTGTATGCCTCTCTTTTATGCTTGTAATCAATGAGTCCGTATCACCGCCTAACCTGTCTTGTTGCCTCTTGGTCTACTGCGCTTTTGAAACTGTTGAATAACCGCATCCAGCAACAGGTTGGTGACCGAATCGACATCGACTTTGGCGTAGTCGAAGCTGTCACCACTGGTCCTGTAAACGACCGGCGCCCTGGATTTGACGGCGTTGACCTCCAGGCTGCCTATGGCGCCACCGATCGCTATCTGGCAAATCGCCTGGTACAGCTGGGTAGCCTGCGCGCGACTGAGTTCGCTCTCCCTGATTGAGTCCAGGAATTCGCTGCGCAGGCGCGAGCCGACCTCCGCACCGAAGCCACCGTCCATCAGCTGTCGAATGACTGCGGGTTGCGCCACCATGGAATATTCCAGGGTCAGCGCGAAGCGCCGGGAATATTCGGCCCAGCCGAGCCGGCCGCGCCGGGGCAGGCCCACGCTCCCCATCAACTCGTCCGCCACCAGCTGCATAAGTTCCTGCCGGCCGGACACGTATTTGTACAGGGTCGCGATACCGACGCCGAGTTCGTCGGCCACTGATTTCATGGTGACCTGGTCCAGGCCGATGGCCACCGCGGCCGCGATGATGCGCTCGCGGTCGAGGATTCTCGGGCGGCCCACGGATCGAACACCGGCCGCTGCCTTTGCGGGTCTGGTCATGCTGCCGACATTATCGAATTGGTTTCGGAAATACAATCACATTTATTGGGAGCGGCGCACAACCCCTGCTATGATCCGGAAAATAATGCTTTTGATGGGGAGTAGTGGTGGCGATGGTGCGGATAAAAATTACGGGGCGCGGCGGCGAAGAGCGCCTGGTCGAAGCGAGCGAGGGCGAAGTCCTGATGGATATTCTCCGCGACAACGACTTCGACATACTGGGCACCTGCGGCGGCATGGCCTCCTGCGGCACCTGTCATATCTATGTCGAGCCGGGCTGGAAAGACAAACTGGGCGAACAACCCGAAGACGAGCAATACATGCTGGAAGCCCTGGCCGAGGTGGTCGAGGTACGCGAGGGCTCCCGCTTGTCCTGCCAGATCACTGTGACCGACGCGTTGGATGGCCTGGCAATTACGGTGGCGCCCGAGGCATAGGCATTGCCGCGTGGGCTGAATCGAACGATTGCGCCCACACCTCAACCGCCCTCCGCTTTTCGCTGTGCGGGCGGCCAGAAAGCCACGCACTCGATGCCTGCCACCTGGCGCCTTCAGGGCCGGGCCGGACGGAACTCCTGGCGCCGCACCTCGCCGTGGGCGATGGTAAGAAAACTGGACTCCGGCACTGGCTCCCAGAAGCCTTCCATGTCCATCAGCGGCTCCGACACCACGCAGCGCGCATCTGGACCCATATCCCTGACCATGTGCTGCCGCCCCGGCTGCAGTTGCTCCCTGATGGCGTCCAGGTGCCCCGAAACATACAGGCTTCGGGAGTCTCCCTCGGAGGAGTAACGGGCCGCGTAGAGGTTTTCGCCATCCGCGATGCCCAGGGTCATCTGTACCGGCTGCTCGACACCGGCCTCGGCCGCGACCGCCTCCAGCAACCCCACCATGCGCTCGACGGCGCGATGCGGGTCGCCGTCCAGGCCGAACTGCAGGGCAAGCATGAACATCAGCTCCGAATCCGTGTGACCCGCGATCTGCTCGAAGTAGCGGTCGTCCAGTTCCCGCAGCAGGCGGCGGCGCAGGCGGTGATGTTCGCGCAGGGATCCGTTGTGAACGAACAGCCAGTTCCCGTAACGGAAGGGATGGCAGTTGGTGTACTGCACAGGCGTGCCGGTGGAAGCGCGGATATGCGCCATGAAAAGCCCGGAAGAGACATGGTCACACAGGTCATGCAGGTTGGCATCGTTCCAGGCGGGCTGGACGCTCTTGTACATGCCCGGCAGTTCGAGATCGGTGTACCAGCCCACACCAAAGCCGTCGCCATTGGTCACTTCCATCCCCTGGCGCGCATGCAGGCTCTGGTCGATCAGCGAATGGCGGGTATTGAAGATCAGCTCACTGAGCGGAATCTCCCCCCCGGTATAGGCCAGCCAGCGGCACATGTAACACTTCCCTTACGGTGAGCCCCTGTATCGTAGCCCTGGCTGTACCGACACGCCAAGGGCGAAACGTCATGTCCGCCACCGGATCACGGGAAGACATTACCTGTCCCGGCATGCGGGGGCTGGGGTGGCAGTTCTCATCAGCTATCGGCGTCGCCCGCGATATATTTGTCGATCATCGCATGCATGTGCAACAGCCGGCAGTCCACGTACTCGCCAAACAGCAGGCCGTCCCTGCCGTTGTGCGCCGCGGCCTTCAGGCCGCCCTGCATGTGCGGCAGGTTGCTCATATCCTGGTCGAACACCTTGCCCAGCACCGCCAGTTCCCCGGCGTCTGAAAAACACTCGTCGTCGCCCAGGCGGTGCACGGGCACGCCGGGTTTCATCGCCTCGTCCGCGCCCAGTCGCTGCAGCACCATCACCTCGAACAAACAGGAATCGGGGTCGTCGCCGTTGGGCCGGGAGCGGTAGACGATATTGCCGAGAAACCCGCCCCAGATTTCTATATTGGGGAAGAGCCAGTAGAGAATCGCATCGAGTAACTCGCTGTCGGTGACCTCGCTGAAATCCCGGCCGTAGTCCCGGCTGAACATTTCCCGGTTGACTTGCGCGAGGTATTTGCGGGCGGACATGCCCTCGGGTACCTGGATTTCTCCTTCGGTGAACACCCGCCCGCTCTCGCGCAGCGTATCCTCCACCACCCGGGCTTCCGGCGGCGGCTGGATATGCGGACTGGAGGTGGCGTTGCCGGTAATGGCCCGGTTCACATGGTCGCTGAGAATATCGTATTGCGCATTCGCGTCGCCCATGAAGGTGAGCAACTGGGGATGGGTGGCGATGACATGGTAGGACTCCATGAACGCCTCCAGTGCCACTTTCCAGTTGCATTCGATTTTCTTCTCCACGTGGATAACCTTGTAACAGCGGTCCAGCTGGTAGCAGTCCAGATGCTGAGGCAGGACTTCGAGATACTCCTCGAGGGTCGGCCCCTCCAGGCGCGGGTTGACGAAGACAAAGCCCTGCCAGGTGCCTGTTCGCACCTCAGGCAGATCGAATGCCGCCTCGCCGGCGTGCTCGAAGTCCTTTTTGCAGGGCACGAACTTGATCGACCCGTCCAGGTTCCAGGTCCATGCGTGATAGGGGCATCGGAACACCTCCTTGCAGCCCTCCTCCGTCACCAGCTTGCGGCCGCGGTGCAGGCAGGAATTGTGGAACGCCTTGATAGTGTTCGCGTCTGAACGCACCACGACCAGGGACAGGTCACCCACCTCGTAGAGCAGATGATCACCGACATTGGGCAGGTCCTCCTCCCGGCAGGCGAACTGCCACACCCGATTCCAGATGTGCTTCACCTCCAGGTCATGAAACATCCTGGACGTATAGCGGGAGGGATCGAGTCGCGGCGTTCCGAGGTCCGGGTTGTTCACGACGCGCAAGTGGGCGGGGACCGGCACGGTCTCCTGGTCCAGGAGTTCCTGGTAAGACAGGCCTTCGGAGGGTTGGGTGGCGGCTGGCTTGTTCATGGTATGTCCCTCACCGAGTATCAGTTATGTAATAGGTCGGTAAACATAAAACAGAGCACCTTCACGGGCATTGATTTAAATCAGTCATGTTTGATTGTTATAAGACCCCGATCGATCTGGACAAGCCCCATCGAGGCTTGACGACGCTATTTACCGGCAAAAGCTCGCGATGAGGTCAGCCGCTATTACATGCATAAATGTTATACAAGGTGCGCCCAAGAGGCATTATGCGGCATAGATTCAATGTGCTAGCTTGACCGCACCCACGCTGTAGGCAGGCTGGCTCAGCCTGCTTTCCCCAGAATAATGAGAGGGCTTCACACCATGAATGTACGACTCTGGCCAGCGGTAGCACTTGCACTTGTGATTGCCGGCGGAACGAATGCGGCAGCCAGCGACGATTCCACGAATGTAGCGTCGACTGCAGCCGGCGGGAGCCAGCACGCGGCAGCGCAAACGCGGCCCTTGGCGAAATACGAAGATGCCGTGGCCATAGCCAAACCATTGCCCCCTCTCCCAATGCCCAGGCACCCCTTCCAGAACAACCAGGGTTACGCCGGTGCCCATGGCGACAGTTACAACAGCGGTACCATCCCGGCAGCCGGCCCCCTGCGTAGCGATATGCAGGTCCACGCCTATCGCTCGGAACAGAAGCCCGCCTATTGTTCCACGCAGCACTTCGACAAGAAGGGCCGTGTCATCAGTGTCTGTGTCGGCCGCAAGACACCCTCGAAACTGGTACTGCTCAATCCGGACGACATGCAAGTCCTGGCGCAATACGAATTGCCTCCAATGGCCGGCTTCTATTTCCGAATGGACAAGCAGGGGCGCGTGGTAGTGCCGGCGGGAGACATGTCGATCCAGACATTTGAAATCGTGGACGGCGCGAACGGCCCTGCCTGGCGCCTTGTCGAACGCCGCGATGTGAGTTCCGCCGTCCCGGAAGACCAGCGCGGGCCGATGACCGTCCCGCTGGACCTGGTCGCCGACTGGCAGGGTAACTGGTGGTTCTCCATCCTGAAGCCGGCAGCCGTGGGCTACATTACACCGGATGGCAAGGTGTACAGCCATTTGTTCGAGGGCGAGACGATCGTCAACGGCCTGGCCTCCGATCCCGATAGCGTCTCTTTTGTCACCGACCACAATCTCTACAGCATGCGCACCGGCGAAAATGGCCCGGAGGTCATGCTGCGCTTTCCGTACGAGGTCGGCGAGGAAGCTTCCAAACAATCGATGGGTACCGGATCAGGCACGACGCCGGTGTTGTTTGGCGACAACCTCATTGCATTCGGCGACAACGCCGACCCGCGCCCCAATGTACTGGTCTACCGGCTGGGCGATGTGCCGGATGACAAGCGCCTTGTCTGCAAAGTGCCGGTGTTCAAACCCGGACGCAGCGTTCTCGAAAACTCATTCATCGGTTACGGCAACTCGCTGGTGATCGAGAACAACAAGGGCTTCAGGATGCAGGGCAGCTCTGCCGGCGCAGAACCGGGCTTTGTGCGCATCGACGTTCGCCCCGACCTCTCGGGCTGCGACATCGTCTGGGAAAACTATGAAGTACGCGCAGGCACCGGTGCCAAGCTCTCCCTGGGCAACGGACTGATCTACGTGCATGAACTGCTGCTGGGGACCGACGACGCGTGGTATGTCACCGCCATCGATTTCGAGACCGGTAAAACAGTGCTGCGCCACTTCCTCGGTTACGGCGAAGACTGGGACAATGCATTGCTGACCATGTCGATCAGCCCGGATGGGCTGCTCACCTCCGGCATGTACGCCGGCATACTCGGCGCCAGGGACCCGAAGTAGTGACAGGAGTAGACCGGGCTCAGCCCGGCTGGGATGTTTCTTCCACCAGCTGGAATACCGGATACGGCCCCATCGTGAACAACGCCAGCGAGGCAACGGCAAACAGTGGAATGAACGCCCACAGCGCAGGCTGGTAGGTGCCGTATGTATCGTAGACATAACTCGCCGCCAGCGGACCCAGCCCCGTCGCCACGCTCCACAGGCTGACGATACAGCCGAACACCAGGCCGTAGCTGCGCAAGCCGAAATGCCGCGTGGCAAGATAGGCCACGACGTCCAGCTCCGCCCCCAGCGCCAGGCCCAGCAGGATCACCGCGAACAGGGTGAGCGGCACGGACAGCGGCGCGTATATAAAGCACAGACAGCAGACAATCGGCACCAGCACGACCACCCCGCCGATGACATTGCCGTTGAGCCGATCGAGGAGATGTCCGGTGGCGAGACGCCCGGCGATCGACGTCAGGCCGACCGCCCCGGCAATCAGGGCGGCTGTTTCCCGGCCCAGGCCGTTGTCGACCATGATCGGCACCAGGTTCATCACCAGTCCGATAATGGCCAGGGTAATGCAGAATGCCGCCAGCGCCAGCTGCGCAAAGCGCCGCGACAACAGGGCCTCGCGCGCTGTGAGGCCAGGCAGGGATAGCACCCTGCCGCCACCCGCCCCGGGCCTGCGCCGTGCGTTGTCCGACGCGCTGGTAAAGAACATCACGGCCAGCGGCAACAGGATGACCAGGCAGATGGACGCCATGGCAATGTAGCTGCCGCGCCAGCCGAATTGCCCGATCAGCCAGTTGCTCAATACCGGCACCAGCGAGGAGCCCAGCCCTGTCCCACAGAGCGTCACGGCCAGCGCCAGGCCCCGTCCACTGCTGAACAAGCTGGAGACCGCCGCGGTCCACATCGTCGGCTTGGTCAGCAAGCCGCCGATCGCCAGCAGCATCCACAGCCCCCACCAGGAGTAGATGTTGGCAGTCGCCAGGGACAGGGCCGCCAGGAAGCCGCAGTAGGTCACGATACCCGCCAGCGCGAGCCGTCGCGGCCCTACCCGGTCGATCAGCGCACCGACGAAGGGCGCCAGCGATGCGCCGGCGAAGGCCAACAGCGTGAAGCCGAACATGATCTCCGAGCGGCTCCACTGGTACTCGGCCTCCAGCGGCGCGATGAACACTCCGGTGGAGTAGATGTGCACCGTCGCCAGCGCCATGCCGAGGGAGGCCACCAACACCACTGTCCAGTGCTGCCGCCATTCCGCGACTGCCGTAGAGCCAATTTGCGACACGTTGTTTTCCTGTTTGTTATTTAATTGACCTGAAGTCAGTTCGGATAATACGCGACGCAGGCAATGACAAAAAATAAATTATCGCCATGCCGGCGATGCGCAATGATATCGAACGCCGGCCAACGCATCGAACGGCGGACGGAACAAGAAAGCGCGGGTATTTTCCCTTGTTTTTCCAACGTTAGCGCCGGATTCTATGCCGTCTAACTCCCGTATGTGAAAGCCGGCTGAACCCCGTTTCATCCGACTGCCCCAAATAACGAGATAAAAGGTATTTCACGATGCTGGCCAGGACCGTCCCGGGCAAACGCCCGAAACCTGCACCCCCGGTTCACTCTCACACGAAGCCCGGCGGCGGCACCAGGGGACTGCTCGCCGCTGCCGCCTGCCTCACCCTGTGCGCGCTACCCTGGAGCCCGAGCCGGGCCGGGGATGCTGCCGCCAGTGGCGATCCCGCGACCATGGCCGCGACAAAAATCAACTACTCGCCGGCGCTGCAAACACCCGCAGAGAACAACCTCTACTGGGGCGACCTGCACATGCATACCCGGCTCTCCTTCGACGCCTACATCAACGGGACGCAAAAGGTCGGCCAGGAAGACGCCTACCGCCTGGCCATGGGCGGGGTCATCACGGCAGACAACGGCGAAAGGGCCAAACTGCGCCGTCCGCTCGACTTCCTCGCGGTCACCGATCACTCGGAAAACATGGGGCTCTATCCCCGGCTGGAGGCGGGAGACCCCCTGGTCGCGGGACAGCCGGTGGGCGATCGCTACGGCGAACTGCTGGAACTCATCAAGACCACGGGCCTCAGGGACGCGTTCATGACAGTCATGCGCAAGCATGGCCCGATGCCCGACCTGCCGCCGGAAGTACAGCGGTCGGTGTGGGACGAGGTGACTGAAACGGCGGACCGGTACTACCAGCCGGGACGGTTCACCACACTCATCGGCTACGAGTGGACCTCGATGATTACCGGGGACAACCTGCACCGGGTGGTGATTTTTCGCGACAACGCGGACAAGGCCAGCCAGGTGCTGCCGATCAACGCGCAAAAGGACCCGGACCCGGAAACCCTGTGGGCCGGGCTGGCTCACTATGAAGAAGTCACCGGCGGCCAGGTGCTGGCCATCGCCCACAACGGCAATCTCTCCAACGGCAGGATGTTCTCGCCCAACCGGGTCAACGGGCAGCCCATGGACCGCGATTATGCCCAGAAGCGGATACGCTGGGAGCCCGTCTACGAAGCCACCCAGATCAAGGGCGACAGCGAGACCCACCCCAGCCTGTCACCCACCGACGAATTCGCCAGTTTCGAACGATGGGACAAGACCAATGTCGCCGGCACCGCCGCCAAGGAACCCTGGATGCTGCAGTACGAGTATGTGCGCCCGGCCCTGCGGCAGGGGCTGGCCTACGAGCGCAAGCTGGGGACTAACCCGTTCAGGTTCGGCCTGGTCGGCAGCACTGACAGCCACACCGGCTTCTCGACCACGGCCGAGGACAACTTCTTCGGCAAGTTCGAGGGTTCCGAACCCTCGGCACAACGCATATTCGGCAAGATGGCGGGCCAGTACGAACCCAACTGGGAACTCGGCGCTTCAGGGCTTGCCGCGGTCTGGGCTCCGGAAAATACCCGCGAGGCGATATTCGACGCCATCCGCCGGAAAGAAGTCTACGCCACGACCGGCAGCCGTATCCGGTTGCGGTTCTTCGGCGGATGGGACTTTACCCGCGGCGACATCGACCGCTCCGATTACATTCGCAATGCCTACCTGCACGGCGTGCCGATGGGCGGCGACCTGCCTTCCGGCGATCATGCCGCCGCCCCCACGTTCCTCGTCCAGGCCATGCGCGACCCCGATGCCGGCAACCTCGACCGTGTACAGGTAATCAAGGCCTGGCTGGACAAGGACAACCAGACCCATGAAACAGTCTATGAGGTCGCCCTGTCGGACCAGCGCCAGCCGGACTCAAAAGGCAAAGTGAAGCCGGTCGGCAACACCGTCGATGTCGCCAGTGCCACCTGGAGCAATTCCATCGGCGCTGCCCAGCTGAAAACCTGGTGGCAGGATCCTGATTTCGATGCCTCGCAACCGGCGTTTTACTACGTCAGGGTGCTGGAAATCCCGACGCCCCGGTGGAGCACCCACGACGCCGCCTTCTATGGCATCGAGTTGCCGGCGGAGGTGCCGCGCACGGTGCAGGACCGCGCCTACAGCTCGCCGATCTGGTACAACCCGTGAGTGCGGGCCTTACATTTCCAGTATATAGCGGGACAGCTTGAGTGCGGCGATCTTCCACTGCCCGTCCTGCTTCACCCAGCGCTCGTGGTAGGTGCCGTATCCGGTCAGCGCCATTTCCTCGGTCCATATCACGCGGTCCTGCATCGCCCAGGTCACCAGTATATCGTCGCCGTCGCGGGTCATTTCCGGCGTGTGCACCTGGTGCGCGGTCTTCGCTGTCTCGATGCTCTCGCGCACCATTTTTATCGCCTCGGTGCGACCGGTGATCACGTCGACACCGGTACCGTCCGACACATCGAGTTCGTAGTCCTCGGTAAACAGGTTTGTAAAGGCCTCCCACTGCTTGCTGTCAAGGAAGCGGCAGTAGCGGGCCTTGGCATTGCAGATCGCCTGCCAGTCTTCAAAGCTGATGGAATCACTCATCGGTAAACCTCGTGCAAAAATACTGTCGTTTGTCAGTAGGCGATGGAAAACCCGGCGTCCACCGCCAACGTCTGGTTGGTCACTCGGCGCGCCGCGGGCAGGGAGAAATACAGTACAGCGGAGGCGATATCGCTGCCCTCGCACAAACCCAGCGGGGTGGCGCGGCAGGCGGGACCTTCCGGCGGCGGGCCTTTCGCTCCGATAGCGCCCGGGGTGGCAACACCGCCGGGTAACACGGTATTCACGGTAATACCGTGCTCGACGAGTTCGAGCGCGCTGGCCGCCGTCAGCGCGGCGAGCGCGCCCTTGGAGCCCATGTAACTGGCCAGGCCTTTCACCATCTGCCCGCGCAGCGACAGCGAGGCGACATTGACGATGCGCCCGCTCTCCCCCGCCTCGATCATCGCCTTCGCCAGCTCCCGGATCATCAGGAAGGGGCCGCGCGCGTTGACGTGGTTCATGCGGTCCCACTCCTCGGCGGTGCCCTCCAGCAGCAACTGGCGGTCCTGCAGGCCGGCGTTGTTGACCAGCACCCAGGGCGCGCCGTGTTTTTCGACGATCTCCCGGCAGCCGGCGACCACCGAGTCTTCATCGGCGAGATTGATGACGGTGGCGTCCGCGCCGTGGCCGGCATCACGCAGGGCGGCAGCCGCGGCTTCGGCGCTCTCCGCGTTGATGTCGACGATCACCACGTAGGCGCCAGCCTCGGCCATGGTTTGCGCTATCGCCGCGCCGATGCCGCTGGCAGCGCCGGTCACGACGGCAAGCTTTCCTTTCAGGTCATACACGTTGGTCGTACTCCAGTTCCGTACTTTCAGTGTTGGCGGGGCGGTGCCCCGCGTGTGGGGAGGCGGCCTCAGCTCTTTTCGAGAAAGGCCGCGAGCGAATCCAGCAGGAAATTGAGGTTGCCGTTGGCGACCGCACCGGCCTCCTCGTCCGACATGGCGCCCTGGTCGAAGCTGCAGCGCCACTCCACGCGGCATCCGTCCGCAGTCGGCACCACCGCGATTTCACCCCGGTAATCTGCAAGCGTGAAGAGCTCACTGACGGCAATCGTATATTCAAGTCGCATATTGTCCTGGTCGCATACGTGCAGGGTTTCCTCTATGGGGCTCACCCCGGGCATAAACAGGCGCCGCATGACTCGTCCACCGCTGGTGACGACTTCGGTGCGCTCGGGGCCGGGGATCCAGGACGTGTTTCCCCAATCCGCCAGCAACCGCCAGGCTGATGTGGCCGGCGCACTGGTTTCGCGATTTACCTGGGCTACGAACATTTCGATATCCTCGTTTTGTTATTGGTTTTTGTTGGCTGGTCTTCAACTGTAACAGCTGCCAGGCTAACTCTCTCCCAGCGACCGCAACGCGGCAAGCGACACCCGCGTGCTCTCTCGATGTGCCCTGGCGGTGTATGACGCGCCCCGGATCAGCAGACGGTGATGTACGGGACCCACCACGAAATCCCAGCAGACATCCAGTGGCGGCATGCGATCCAGTTCACCGCGCTGGTGCGCTCGTTGCAGGATCGAAGCCAGTATCTGCTCTCGCGGCAAGACCACATAGTCGGTGATCTCCTGGCGCAGTTCCGGCTCGTTTATCCCGCCGCGTTTCAGGTCCGCCGCGTAAATGCCCTTTACGCTGAGAAGCACCTCGCCAATGTGCCGGAGGAAGAGGTCGAGATCGCCCTGCAGTGAACCGCTGTCCACTACCACCGGGTTCGGAACCAGCGAACGCACGACCTCGAGAATCAATTCACTGGCGCTGGCCCAGCGGCGATAGATCGTCGCCGTGGAAACCCCGGTGCGCGCCACGACTTCGCCGATACTGAAGCCCGCGGAGCCGGACTCCTCCAGGATTTCGCGCGTCGCATCCAGAATGGCGCGATCGGCGGCACCGCTGCGGGGCCTGCCGCGGGGCCGGCCTGTCTGCGATTTGTATGCTGCCCTACTCTCGACCATCTGTGCGCTTGCCGCGGATTTCGGCATCCAGATATTTACGAAAATTTGATTATCGAAAATATATGTTTTCCTAAATTAATGCAATCATTTGCTAGACACGCCCTGTCTGGCATCCCATCCGGATACCGGTTCTAATCAGCGCTGACAATACAAAGGAAAACATGCGATGCCCACAAGCAAACTCACAGACCTGCCCAAGGGCGGCGGCGGCCGCTGGCCCCTCTGCGGGGAGGGATTCCGCTCGGTCAAATGGGGCGACATGGAAGTCGGCTACACCACCGCCGGCCCGATGACCGCCGCGGCCACCTACGAGGGACTGCCCGGCGGTATCTGCATGTGCCCGCACTACGGTTACGTGTTCAAGGGCAGGATTCGCTGCACCTACCCGGACTCGGTCTGGGAGGACGAAGTCGCCGAGACCGGTGACGTGTATTTCTTTCGCCCCGGCCATCACCTGATTTACGAAGAACCCACCGAGGCGCTGGAGTTGAACCCGGCTGATGCGCTGGAAGTGCTGATGGATCACGTCGAGGCGTACGCCCGGCGTAAAGTCGAAGAAAGCCAGGCCTGAATGCCCGCGACACGCCCCATCCGCGTCGGCATCGCGGGCGCCAACCCTGAGCGCGGCTGGGCCAGGGACGCCCACATCCCCGCCCTCAAGGCGCTCGCCGGCGACTATGTGATCAGCGCGGTATCCGCACGGACCCGCGAAATTGCCGATAGCGCCAGAACCGCCTTCGGCGCCAGCCAGTCCTTCGACGATTCGCTGGCCCTGGCGCGCGACCCCTCGGTGGATCTCGTCGCGGTGACCGTCAAGGTGCCGGAACACCGGGCCATCGTGCTGGAAGCACTGGCAGCCGGCAAGCACGTGTACTGCGAGTGGCCGCTGGGGCGAGACCTGGACGAGGCGCAGGAGATGGCCGCCGCGGTGACGCCCGCCAGCCATGCGATGATCGGCCTGCAGGCGCTGTCCGCCCCCGCCTGCCTGCATGCGCGGGCGCTGGTCGCGGCGGGGGAAATCGGCCGGCTGACCGCCCTGCGTGTGTACTCCCCAACCGCCGGCTGGGGTTCGGTGGCACCGGCCCACTACGCCTATCTGCAGGATAAGCGCAACGGCGCCACCCTGGAGACCATCGCCGGCGGCCACACGCTGGCGCTACTGGAGTTCCTGGCAGGCCCCTACGAGGAGCTTGACGCCCGCTGTAGCATCCTGCGTCCGCTGGTCTCTATCGCGGGCAGCGACGAGACCCTGGCGCGCACCTGCGCCGACCACATGCTGGTACTGGGCAGGCATCGCAGCGGTTGCCTGTCGACGCTGGAGGTGGCGGGTGGCGAGGCCGAAAGGCCGTTCAGCCTGGAGCTGCAGGGCGAGGCCGGCTGGCTGCGTATCAGCGGGGGATTCCCGGGCGGCTTCCAGGGCGGCCGCCTGAAGCTGACCACCAGTGCCGGTGGTGATATCGATTTGCCCGACGCGGCACCGCAACTGGAAGGCCCGCCGGTAAACCTCGTCGAGAGCTATCGCCGGTTCGCCGCGGACATTCGCGATGACACCCGTACGGTTGCGGATTTCAGCGACGCGGTGGCACTCACCCGGCTGCTGGAAACACTGGATCGTGCATCCGCCGGCGGCCAGCGACAGTGCAGGGCGGTGTAGCCCGGCTGGTGCTTCAACCGCTGCAGATGCGGGCAAGGCCTTCGGATTCCGTGGGGATATCGAAGCGGCGCGTGTAGTCGCTGAAGTCCTCCGCCACCTCGGCTGCATCCAGGCCCCACTGTTCGGTAGTGTAATCGTTGCTGCCCCGCGCATTCTTCGGATTGTCGCGGTGCCATGCGCCGACTGCCTGCGCCACCGAATCCGGCGTCTCGATACCGATGCCGGCGTGAATACGCCGCATTTCCGCAACCGGGTCCCGCACCAGGCTGTAGTAATCCACGTGTACCACGCGACCGGCGTTTTCGCCGCTGTCGAAGGCCATGATGCGGTCGATATGCCGGCGGATGAAGTAGCGCATCTGCCGTCCCACCTCGCGGGGATCCACCGGCTGCGCGCTGCGCATGCCGCGCAGGTTGAAGGTCATCTTGCAGATGGAGGCCAGCGCCTGCACCGGGTCGCGGTGGGTCATCAGGAACCGGGCGTCCGGGTGGACGGCGAGGATCTCGTTCATGCCGATGACGTGGTTCGGGTACTTGAGCGCCCAGGGCTTGCGCGGCAGGCGCCACTGCAGCAACTGCAGCTGGCGCTTGTGAATACGGTAGGTCTCGACCAGGTCGAGCTCATCCATCAGGTAATCGAAGTACTCCGGCACATTGAACAGGTTGTGCAGGCCCGCAGCGCCGTAACTCTGCTGCAGGTAGGCGTGGCACTCATCGGAGCCGTCCGCATCGTAGAGGTGCATGGCGTCGAAGCCTTCGAAGCTGGGCCTGGCCTTGAGGACTTCCGCCCACTGCGCCTTGCGCGGCTCCACGGACGCCGGATCGAACCCGGGCGGCGGATGCGGCATGAAGGTCTGCCAGGTGCGGATCAGCTGGAACCGCGGGTCGCGATCGAACAGGTACTGGAAATACGTCGTCCCGGAGCGCGGCAATCCCTCGAGAAACAGCGGGGATTCAATCGTCTCGTCGGCGATTTCCGGGTACTGCTGCAACCAGCGCTGCGCCTCGATACGATTGGCGTTTTCCGCGACGAACTGCTGTTCGGTCATCGCCTCGCCCTGGGCGGACAGGCCGCCGCTGCGCTGAAGCGATTCGATCAGCCGCCGGAGGTTAACACGAACCGAAACATCGGAATCGCTGTGCCCCGCCCGCTCCTCGGCCTGGGCGATGATTGCATCCGCATCCAGCATCACGCAGTCGCCGCCCGCGGATAACGGGCCAGGTACTCCTCGAAATACGGCGCGATTGACGCCTCGCTCCAGCCGAAGTCCTCCAGCGAATAGCCGGGGCGCGCCGACTGGCGCTCGTTGTCCTTTTCCAGCCAGCCGCGCATGGACGCCTCGACGGTATCGTCCAGTTCCAGCCCCAGCCAGTCGTAGACCTCGCGCATCGTCGCAATCGGGTCGCGCAGCATGTCGCTGCAGTAGATATCCAGGATCTTGTCATCGGGCAGCGAGGGGCGCAGGGCCATGGGGCGATTGACGTGCTCGGAGATCTGCGTCGGGTAGATATCGTGGATATGTTGTTTGTCGGTTTCACCCAGGGTGGACATATGGCCCGCCGAAATCGTGGTACCCAGCGACGCCAGCGCCTTGTAGGGGTTGCGGTGGGTCCAGATAAAGCGCGCGTCGGGAAACGCCTGCAACGCCCATTTGAAATGCAGGGCATGGGAGGGCATCTTCAGCGCCCAGCGCCCCGGCGCCTGCGACTGCAGCACCCGCAGGACTTTTTTCTGGTAGTCGTAGGCGGAGCTCATGTCGCAGCTCAGCAGGTATTCGGCGTATTCCCTGCTGACCGCGCGCGCCTCCCAGCTCAGCGCCTTGAAGTCCTGCGCCTGCACGAAGATACACTCGGTGGGGCCGTCGGCCCACTCCCAGTGCGGTACGGCGAAGGGAATCAGGGGGAAAATCTGTTCCAGGAATGCCTGTTTTTCCACGCAGCGCGGATCGCTGCGCAGGGTTGCCGTGGTCGGCGGGGGCACTGAGTCCACCGCCTCCCAGTTGAGCAGGGAGCGCCAGCGGGCATCGCGGTCCAGCAGGTAGCTCATCATGGTGGTGCCGGTGCGCGGCATGCCCATGACAATAATGGGCGCCTCGATGGGTGCATCTTCCAGTTCCGGGTGCTGGCGCAGGTAGTCCGCCACTTTCAGGCGGTTGGCGAGGGAGCTCACCATCTCATCCTGCAGGGCGGCGAGAATCCGCTCGTGTTCGGGGCGAGCCGCAATGCCACTGAGTAGCACGTCCAGCGGCTCGCGGAAGGAGTCGCTGTCGAAGTCCGTCAAGCCGGTTTTCTCCCGGGCCAGGTCGATGAGTTGTTCTGCTTGCATGGTCCGTCTTCTTATGGGTTCGAGGTTGGTGTGGGTGGCCCTTGCTGAAAGGCCGTCCCGCCGGGCCGGGGCCAGGACAATCGCAGCGCCGGTGGCAGGGCCGGCTCTGCAGATAGTCAAAGGAACGGTATGTTAGCTTTTGCCGCTTTTGCTTGCACCCTCGAATCAATGCTTCGGCGTTACTGATTCAAAAGGGCGCGCCCTGTAGATAGCGGGCGGGATCGGCATAGAACTCGAGTTGACGAAGTGTTATCTTTTAGCCATCCTGACGAAAATGGAGATAGAGGATTTTCTTGTCGTTACCTAGCTGAATTTAAATAACTATCAAAGACAGGTAATAACTATGCATTATAAAAAAACACGATTTGGTATCCACAACAGCAATCGCAACGCTACCCTGGCGATTGACAGAACGCCCCGCAGGTCAGTGTGTTGCACGTGGCTGGGGGGAACCATCGCGGCGGGTGTCCTCTCCCTTGCTCCGGCTCCAGCCGCGTTGGCACAAGATTCCGGCGCTACCGCCAAACCCTTCCTCGAAGAAGTAATTGTGACGGCTCGTCGTCGTTCTGAGTCGCTGCAGGACGTGCCGATGTCGGTGGCCGTCGTCAACCAGGAAATGTTGTCCACTGCAGGCATCACATCCGTGCGGGACCTGACCAACGTGACCACCGGATTTCAGTTGGGGTCGGGCGGCTCCTACCCCCAGCCGGCCATACGAGGTGTCACCACGATCAACGCGGGTTCCTATGAGAATAATGTCGCGGTGTTTGTGGATGGCCTGTACCAAACCACTCCCCAGATACTCAACATGGATCTGCCCAATGTCCGTGACATCCAGATCCTGAAAGGACCGCAAGGTACCCTCTATGGCCGCAACGCCACAGGCGGCGCAATCCTGCTGAATACCATCGATCCGGGCGACACCTGGGAAGGCAATGCCGAACTGACTTACGGCAAGTACAACGACAAACGGGCGCGCGCCTATGTCGCCGGACCCCTTACCGACAATATCGGCCTGATGTTGGCTGCCACGGCCCGCAAGACCGATGGCTACTTCAAGAAGGCCAGCCGGTCGGTGCCGGGTGCGACCGACGGCGAGTTCCTGGGGCTGGACCAGCAATCCTTCCGCGCCAAGCTCAACTTCGAGGTTACGGACGCTTTCCGGGCGTCACTCGGCTACAACTATGTCGTCGCAGACGACCCACGCGGCGTGATTTTCTCGCCCATAGAGAACGTTTCCGGCGATTTCACCTCCCCTGGCAACAACACCCGGGCGACAAGGCTGGGGGTCGTTTCCGGCGACGCGTTCAAAGTCGACTTCGAGCAGAACGAGGGCTTCGCCAAGCTTGAATACGATACGGGTATCGGAACCCTCAGGTCGATTACCGGGTACACGGTAGGCGAAGGTGTCACTGACTTCGACTTCTATGGCACCTACCAGCCGGACATCGCTTCCGTTAACAAAGTCGAGGACACCACCTTCCAGGAGTCGCTCGACTTCTCGATGAACCTGACTGACGACCTGTTCCTGATGGTGGGTGGCACCTACTACGACATCGAGACCAGGACACCCTACGGACGAACGCTGCTGGGCCCCGCCCTGCTGGGTGCGCCGTACCCCGATCCCGCCGTGGAGAAAGTGCCCCTGTCCGATTACCTCATCAACGACGATACCCGCTTTTACCGGGACAAGGAGGCCTGGGCGGTCTTCTTCGAGGGCACTTACGACCTGACTGACCGCTTGAGCATTACACTTGGTGGACGCTATAACGACGAGACACAGGATGTTTCTGTGTTCAAATATGGCTTTGGTGGCCAGGCCGGTGGCGTCGTCGCGCTGGACCGCGCCGACACGAAGCACAGTTCCAGTTACAGCAAATTCACCCCCAGCGCTTCAGTCAGTTACAAGCTGGCGGACAACACCAATGTCTACGCGTCCTATACCATGGGTTTCCGTGGCGGTGAATGGAACTCGCGGATTCCCAATGACGATCCGAACCTGTGGAGAGACGTGGACCAGGAATCCATCGATGCCTACGAGATCGGTATAAAGTCCCAGGGTGAGCGCCTGTTATTCGAGGCCGCCGCTTTCTACTACGATTACACGGACCTGCAAGTCAGCTTCACCTCCCAGGTGAACGGTGTCCCCCTGGTCATCCTGCAGAGCGCCCCTGAGGCGGAAATCTACGGCGGTGAGGTGAGTTTCGACTACAACCTGGTTGAGAACTTCACGATACGCGGTGGATTGACCTGGTTGCATGCCGAGTACGGCAATGACTTCCTGTTCTCGGGGTCCGGTGCCAACCTGACTGCGCCGAGCAACAATACCAATAATGACCCGCTGAAAACCTATAACAACATCACGGTAGAGCAGGACCTGTCCGGGTTGCAGATGTCCCGTGCGCCCGACGTCACTGCGTTCATCGGTATGGACTACCTGATTCCCCGCGGCGACGGCGGTTGGCGCTTCGCGGTGAATGCGAAGTACACCGACGACTATGTCGTGACCAATCCCTCGGTCTGGGGTGGGTGGGTTACCGACCCGGCCAGTCCGCTGTATGACGCAGCACTGGTTGGCAATAACCGCCAGATCCTGGCCGGGTCTCCCTATGAAAATCGTGCAAACAAACAGCGCGCAACACAGGACAGTTTTGTGCTGTTGAACGCGTCGGTCACCTGGACGGATTCAAGCGACAGCTATTATGTCCGGGTGTGGGGCAACAACCTGGGTGACGAGGAGTACCGCACGCACTATAACCCCCTGTCCGCCGGCACCTATGCGCCCATCGGCGAGCCGCTCACCTACGGGCTGACAGTCGGCTACAAGTTCGCCGCCAGGTAACAGGTCGCCTGCATGAAAAGGCCGGGCTGCGTGAAAGCACAGCCCGGCCTTTTTTTTCAGGGCGGGGAGTCGGCTACTTGAGGGACGGCTTTACCGCGTTTTTCCAGTCTTCCTGGTTCGCCGCACAGGTTTGCTCGGCCTTGTCCCACCAGCTTTCGTTGTGCGACAGGTTGACGAAATCGAAGCTGGTCTTGTGGCGCACTTCCAGCACCTCCACGCCGTCCGGCCCGGGCACGTAGACGTAGGGCACACCGGCGGGCACGAAGAAGCAGTCCATCGGCCCCAACTCCTCGGTGCCCAGTTTCAGGCTGCCCGCAATCACGTAGTACATGCAGTCGGAATCGTGGGAGTGGCGCATCAGCGGGTAGTCTTTCTTCAGCCAGGCGTAAGTCAGGGCGAAACCGGGCATGTTTACCAGCACCTTGATCTCATCGCCCTCGAGATAGCCGGAGCGCACCAGGCGCTTGATACCCTCCGCCTGCACCTCGGACATGGGCTTCATCTCCATGCAGCCCTCCTCCATCAGCCCCTTTGCCTCGCTGGCGCGATAGATTTTCAACTGCTGCCTTTGTTCGGCCTGTTCGCTCATTTCAACCTCCAGTGGTGCTCGCGGCCACGATCTGGGCCTCGTTTCGTTCCGTGCCCGGCAGGCGGGTCATCGCCGCGCCGATACGCGTGTTGCCGATGGGTGTGACGCCGAACAGGGCCTTTGTCCTGTCGTCCATCGCCGCCACGACGTCCGGCGGCAGGCACAGTGCCCAGTTGGCCTGCGGGCGGATAAAGTCCGCCGAATAATAGGCGAACATCATGCGGCGCTGCTCGTCCGCGCTGGTATTGCAGCCGGAGGTATGCCACAGCCGGCCCTCCATGGCGACAAACGACCCGGCCGGGGCCTCGAAGGGCAGGGTCTGTTCCAGTGCGTTCTCCGGCACTTCCTCGGCGGTGGTAAAACGGTGGCTGCCGGGCAGGTAGCGGGTGGCGCCGTTGCCGGCGTGGACATCGTCCAGGCACCAGATCACGTTCATTGCCCAGGGATGCAGCCAGGGACCGGGGATGACAAGCGCCTGGTCGGAGTGCAGGTTCATCGAGCCGGAGCCCGGCAGGGCGATGTTCGCGGTGAAATTGGACACAATGTAGTTGTCACCGATGGCCGCCGCAACCGACGCCAGCGCGTCGTCGCGCATCAGCAGTTCGATAAACACGGGGTCGATCGCCGGCAGGTTGTTCACGCGGATATTGCGATCATTGGGATCCAGTGTCGCGATATGGGTGCCGCCCGCGATCTGCCGGGTGATCTCCACTCCACGCTCCAGGGCGGCCCGTGCCCGCTCCAGCTCCGCGGGGGACAGGGCGTTTTCGACAATGCAGAAGCCCTGCTCACCGATCTGCCTGTGCATCTCATCCTGTTTCATGCTTGCGGTACCTCCGGAAGAGTCGCAGCCGACCCCGCCTTTGTATCAATCGGGGGATTGGCCGTACACCAGGCCGAAGCCTGCGGATTTGTAGCCCAGCAGGGTGAGCATGTCGTCGGAGCCGAACTGGCGGATTTCCGGCTTGAGGGCGAGGAACCAGTTCTCCTGGGTACGCACGTAGGTCTTGGTGTACCACGCGAATATCCCCGCCCGCGTCTGGTCCGTCGTGCTGTTATGGCCGGTCTTGTGCCACAGGCGGCTCTCGAACACGATCATCGAACCCGCCGGTGCTTCCATGGCGATGGTATCGGTGTCCATTTCGTCCGCGCCCACGCCGCGATTGCGCTTGTGGCTGCCGGGGACGATACGCGTGGCGCCGTTGGCCCCGGTGAAATCGTCGATTGCCCAGGCGACGTTGAGCCCCTGCGGACCGGCGCTGGGCCAGGGTTCGCCGAGAAAGGTCTGGTCGGCGTGCAGGTGGCCGCCCTCGCAGCCCGGGCTGCAGATATTGGCGGAGATATTGCCCAGCAGCGCCGGCCAGCCGAGCACCTCGCGCACAAACGCCAGTGCCCGGGGATGCTCGACCAGGTCCTCGAACAACGGGTCGCGGCTCAGCACGTTCCATACGCGCTGGGTCAGGGACTGGTCGCCCTTGTCCAGGGCGAACTGCTCGATCTCACGACCGCGGGTACGATCCGATTCCGCGGCGCGGTACAGAGCCTCGCGGGTGCGCTCCAGGGTGTCCCCGGCCAGCACATCCGGCACCACGGTGTAACCGTGCTCGCGCAGGTTCGCGAGCCCCGCGGCGATGTCACCGGTTTCTGCGGAAAGCGATTCAGGCGCGCTCATCGTTGTCCACCTCCAGCGAAGCGGAAAGGTCGATGTACTCTTCAAGACGGCTGATTCTACCCGCCTCGAAACTGACAAAAATACAGCAGGGTTTGGCCTTGAGCACGCCATCGCTGCCGCGAAGAAGAAAGCGGTGGCGCTGCACCAGGCCGCCGGGAATGCGGTCCCACTGCACCGTGTCGATACGGTTCTCGGCAAAGCCGGTGAACAGTCCCTGCCAGCCTTGCGCGGCCTGCTCCAGGGTCTGCTCCACGCCGTCAAAATTATGCCAGAACACTGCCTCCGGGCTGCAACAGGCTACCGCGCCCTGCAGGTCCTTGCGGCTCAGGGCGGTATAGAAAACGTCGACGATTTGCGCCATCGCTGCGGCATCTGCGTGCAAGCGCCCCCCTTCTGTCTTATGGTAATTCAGGGATGTACCGGCAGTGTAAGGTCAGCCGTGGGTCGAATCAATAGCTGACGATTTGTTATTTATATTCGCAAGGGCGGAACGCCTTCCACTCGCCAGCTCAGTCATCATGCCGCAATTCGACTTCTGGATAGCGTCCACCCAGTGCCCCGAGATTTTCCAGCGACTGCGTATCGTGCTTCAGATACGCATCGAAGAAATCCGGCAGGACAATGGTAGGTCATTCAAAGTTAAGCCCGCAGTACACGCCGAGCTTGTTGCCATCGGGGTCGCGCAAGTAGGCACCCACGGCGCCGCGGGCCTGCGGCCGCGGGCCCGGCTCGCCCTCGCTGCTGCCGCCATTGGCAAGGCCCGCGGCGTGCCATGCAGCGACTGCCTCGGCATCCGGTGCCGAGAACAGCACGGTACCGCCGTTGGCGTAGGTCGCCGGGTTGCCGTCGCGGGCAGCGCCCACGATCAGCGCGCCCCCGCCGGGCAGGCGGTACATCAGGACAGGATATTCTGCGGGGGTCTCCGTCAACGGATACCCCAGGGCGGTAAAAGTCGCGTCGTAGAAGGCCTTTGCCTTCGCCTTGTCATTGGTTCCCAGTCTCACGCTCAGCAGCATGGTGTGTATCTCTCCTGTTGATGGTCTGATAGCTGTGCCGACAGGCGCAACGCTCAACGGCTGACAACGCCCAGGCGACGGTAGGCCCCGCTACGCGTCACCGCGGCTCCCAGGCGCTGGAAGTTCTCGCGGGTCTTGAGCGGATCGACGCGGGTGGTGATCGCCCAGAGGTACAATCCGTAAGGCGTCGCGCAGCAGTACTCCTCCCAGGCGACGTCGGCCGCCACCGGGGAGCCGCCGTGACGGCCCAGCGCATCGAGGTAATAGCCAAGCAGCTCGCGCTCCCGGGATTCCGCAACCTCGATCGGCAGTACGCAGTTGATGTGGTAGGCCACGTCGATCGCCCAGTTGGCGGCCTTGACCAACTGCCAGTCGGCGAACCCGGGGCCTTTCGCGTCCTCGTAAATATTCGCGATATGCGTATCGCCGTGCAGCAGCGTGTGCGCTCCCGCCCTGCTGCGGTCCGCCAGCACCCCCAGGCCCGCCAGCAGGTTGCCGCCGTCGAGCGTGGCTTCGGGTAAGCCCTCTCCGCGCGGGTCGTGCATCTGCCGGGTGATCCAGGCTTCCGGGAAATGGCGCGACTCGGCCATCCAGTCCATACCGCGGGGAATCCAGGGATTGGACTCCAGCAGGTGGGAGGCGGCGTGCAGCCGCGCGATCTGGTCCAGCGTCGCCTGCGTCTGCTCGACGGTGAATGGATGGTGCGTATCGCAGAAGTGGGCGCCATTGGCGATAACGTCTTCCATGATCATGATGGCCTGGCCGGAATCGTCGGTAACCACACTGGGGCAAGCCGGCACGCGCATGCTCAGGTGCGGCGCAATACGCAGATAGAAGTTGGATTCGCGCGTGGTCACCTCTCCGGTGCTCTGGCGATCCTGGTCGGTATCGAGGAAGCCCTTCACGCAGTAGTAGTGCACCCGTTCCGGCTCGCTGGCGAAACGCACGCCGATACGCACCTTGGCTGCCATGGCCTTGACCACTTCGGTCAGCGTGACCTCGACCACCGGGGCGCCGCCGGACACACCGGCCAGCGCCTCGCCCAACCACCGCGGGTCTGTGGCCTCTTCGAGGGTTTCCGGAATTGCCAGGCCCGATGTTATTGCCGTGATTGCCTGTGCCATGTGCGTACTCTCCTCAGTCGTGCGGTGTGAGTTTGACGACGGGTATCAGCCGGTCCGTGCGCTCCGCGTACTGGTCGTAGTTGGGCCAGACGTCGGTCGCGACCTTCCACAGCCGCTCGCGCTCGGCGCCCTCGACAGTCGTGGCGGTCGCCTGCATGACCTTGTCCAGTACCTGGATCTCCACTTCCGGCGTCTTGCTGATATTCAGGTACCAGGCGGGATGGCTGGGGGCGCCACCCTTGGACGCGATGATGACGTAGTCGTCACCGTCCTGCGCGTAGATCAGCGGCGTGGTGCGCAACTGGCCCGACTTGTTGCCGACGGTGGTCAGCAACAGGGCGGTGGCGCCATTCCAGATATGCCCGACCTCGCCGCCGGTTTCCCGGTAGCGCTTCACGTGCTCCTCGTTGAGCAGGCTGATATCCGTCTGGATGTAACGGCTCGAATCGCTCATCGGAAATCTCCCTCCCCGCCCCTACTGGCCGACCCTGTAAAGCCGCTTTGCCCGCTCGCAGACGATCTCGTTGATGTCTGCCTCGGGAATGCCCTCGAAATCCCGCTCGATCACATGCAGCGAGTTGGGGAAGGTGGTCTCCGAGTGCGGGTAGTCCGAGGACCACATGATGTTCTTGCCGCCGGGGATGTTGCGATTGAGGATGCCTACCCGATCGTGGATGAACGAGGCGTAGACGTTCTGGTCCATGAAGTGGCTGGGCTTTTCCTTCAGCGGGCTGTCGGTCCAGAACCTCTGGCGCTCCCAGGTGCGGTCCATGTACTCGGCCATCCACGCCATCCAGCCCACACCGCTCTCGACGATGGCCAGGCGCAGTTTCGGAAAGCGCTGGAATACCGCGCCATAGGTCAGGACGGCCACCGGCTCGGCCATCGCCGTCTTGCTCATCACCAGGTCCGGCAGGAAGTGCAGCTTGTTGCCGAAGCGCGGCACACGGCCGCCGAGGTGCATGGTCAGTGTCATGTCGAGTTCGGTGACGGTCTCCCACAGCTTGTCGTATTCCGCGTCGATGTAGGAACGCTCGCCGTTGGGGTTGCCGGACAGGCCCAGTGCCTGCGCGGTAAAACCACCGGCCTTGGGGACATCCGGGTCCATCGGGAACGCGGGAATATTCACCGTGCTGAAGCCGAGCTTCGCCAGGTCCTTCAGCATGCGCACGGTTTCGTCCACGTCGCGCATGGGTACGTAGCCCACCGGCACCAGGCGCTTGCGGTCGGCGCCGCAGAAGTCCCAGAGCCAGCGGTTGTAGGCCTCGAAGCTGGCGATGTAGAGATCGGGGTTGGCCGTTCCCAGCGGGCCGCCGCCGAACAGCACCGCCGCGTCCATGCCGTCGGTGGTCATGTCGTCGAGGCGCGTCTCGGGCAGCCATACCGGCCGCATCTCCGAGCGCCGGCCGACCATCTTGTAGTCCTTGCCCTCGCGTCCCGCCTGGTTGGAGATCATCATCACCGGGCGTTTATTGCCCTCGAACACGATCCAGTCGTGCTCCTCGCCGTGCTCGATCACCGGCGCCAGGTGGGCGAGGTCCGCCGGGAGGTAGTCCTTCCACATCTCGTAGGGCGGGTCCATGTGCGCGTCCGCGTCGACGATCTGGCGCTTCACTGCGGTACCGCGGTTGCTTTCATCGGCTTTTTTCAGGGCTACGGATGACATAGCTGATCCTCCTCGTGATTCGATCACGTGTTTTTCTGCACGCCGGCGCGGACCTTACTCCGCACGCGGCCTGAACTGGGGAATCGTCAGCCCGCTCTCGTGCGGCTGCATGACGACCTCCACGGGCATACCGACCGCCACCGCATCGAAGGGGCAGTCGAGGATATTGCTGTGATAGAACGGCCCCTCTTCCAACTGCACCACCGCGATGGCGAAGGGAACGCTGTCGCGGGTATCCGGGGTGTACGCGCGGTGCATCACCGTATAGGTATACACCTGGCCGCGGCCACTGGCGGGCACCCAGGCCATGGCCTCGTCACCGTGTTCGATACAGCGGCTGGCGGGCCAGTAGTGGCGCTCGCACTTGCCGCAGCGGTGCAGCAGGAAGCTGCCGCTTGCGCAGGCTTCCCAGAACGGCAGGTCCGCGGGGTCGCCGCCATAGCGGCGCACGGCCTGCATCAGGGGATGTTGTTGCGCGGCGTCCTGTGTGCTCATGGTCTGTCTCGCGTGCTCAGGGGTTGCGGCCGAGAATCATGCAGGCGTGCGCCCAGGTGTTCTGCACGCCCGCGTTCATGCCATGGCCGCTGACCAGTGCCGTTTCCGATTTTTTTAGCTGCCCCTCACCCGCCTCGCCACGCAATTGCAGCACCGCCTCCGCGACCCCGGTAAAACCGGTGGAATAGTAGGCGGACAACTGGCCGCCGCCGGTATTGGTGGGGATGCTGCCGTCCGGCCCCGCCCCGCCCTCGGCGTAGAACGGGCCGCCCTGCCCTTCCCCGACAAAGCCGAATGCCTCCAGCTGCATCAGCGGGGAAATGGTAAAGGGGTCGTAGAGCTGGGCCATGTCGATATCGTCGATACCCATGCCCGCCTGCGCGAAGGCCCGCGCCTTCGCCGGCGCGACATTGTCGTGGTTCTCGTACACCAGGCCCTTGTGCCAGTTGACGATATTGTGGCCGGTGCCGGCGCCCAGCAGGTACACCGGGTTTGCGCACAGGCTGCGGGCGCGCTCCGCGGTGGTCACCAGTACCGCCACGCCGCCGTCGGTATTGCGGGTGCAGTCGTAGCGGCGAAAGGGATCGGCGATCATCGGTGAGGCCTGGTGTTCGGCCAGCGTCAGCGGCTTGCCGTAGCCCAGGGTACCGGGGCGTTTCAGTGCGTAGTCGCGCTGGGTGATCGCCACCGCGCCGAGGTGTTCCGAGGTAGTGCCGTACAGGTGCATGTGGCGGCGCGCGTGAAAGGCGTGGGTCGCGGCCGCACCCAGCAGTCCGTAAAGCATCGGGTAACCGTAACCGTAGGAACCGATGTCGGGCTTGCCGGTGATGGCGCCCGCGGACTGGGCTTCGCCGTAGACGCAGGCCACCACCTGGGCCTGCCCCGCCTCGACCAGCGCCTGCGCGGCGATGATCGAGAACACCGGGGTGGCACCGCCGGTCATCATCGAAACCGAGAAATTCGGCGAGAGCCCCATGTAGCGCAGGTCCTCGCGGTCGACATAGGCGCGGATATAACCGTCGATGGCGTCGCGCGGCAGGCCGGCATCGGCCAGCGCGAGATCCACCGCCTGCGCACGCAGCTCGCGCCCCTCCAGGCCGAGCCCTACGCCCTGCCCCGTGATACCGAGTCCGACGATGGCACACGCGCTACGCATCATCCGCTCCCGGTCAACCCATTGGCTTGCCGGCGGAGAGTCCGCCGTCCACCGGCAGGTTGACGCCGGTGATGTTGGAAGCGAGGTCGGAGGCCAGGAACAGCGCCGCCGCGGCGCACTCCTCCGGCTCGATGACACGGCCCAGCGGATGGTAGCCGGCGGTATGCTGCCGGGCGGCATCCGAGGCTTTCAACATGCCGCCGCCGAAATTGGTCGGCATCGCCGCGGGACAGACCGAGTTGACGCGAATCCCCTTGCGCGCCACTTCCAGCGCGAGGGTGCGCGTCAGGCTGGTCACCGCGCCCTTGGACGAGCCGTAGACGACGCCGCCGAAACCCACCAGGCCGGCCACCGAGGCGGTGATCACGATAACGCCACCGCCGCCCTGGGCCTCGAACTGGCGGATCGCCGACTTGCAGCCGTGGATCACGCCGCCCACGTTCACCGAGGTGAGCGTCAGCAGGTCCTCGTCCGACGCGTCCATGAAGGTCTGCCCGGGTTGTGTGGTGATACCGGCGTTGTTGTACATCACGTCGAGGCGGCCGAATTTTTCCACCGCCGCCCGCACCGCGGCGTCCACCGAGTCGGCGGCGGTAACGTCGCATTCCACGGCGATGGCCTCACCGCCTGCCGCCGCGACCTCGCCGGCGACTTCCTCCACCGCCGCGCGGTTGATGTCCGCCGCCACCACCCTCGCGCCGTGTTCGGCGAAGAGGAGCACGGCGGCGCGCCCCACCCCGGATCCGGCGCCGGTGACGATGGCGACCTTGTCCTGCAGTAAACCTTGCATTTTTATACTCCCCCGATGTTCAGGCAGCTGAGCTGCTGGTAGATGCGCAGCCCCTCGATGCCGCGCTCGCGGCCGATACCGCTGGCGCGCTGGCCACCGGAGGACGCATAGGCGCTCATCACGCCGGCGTTGACGTTGACGGTGCCGCTCTTGATTTTCAGCGCAACGGCGAGCGCCGCCTTGCGGTCCTTGCCGTGCACGTAGCCGGACAATCCGAAGCGGGAATCGTTGGCCATGGCGACGGCGTGATCGAGGTCGCGGTAGCCGATCACCGACACCACCGGGCCGAAAATCTCGTCCTGCGCGGCGGGATTGCTGTTGTCCGGCAAATCCAGCACGGTGGGCGCGAAAAAGAACCCGTCGCCCAAACCCTGCGGACGTGATCCGCCGGCCACTACCGTGCCGCCGTTCTCGATGGCGGCCTTTACATAGTGCTCGCAGCGTTCGACCTGGGCGCGGCTGATCACCGGGCCCGTTTGCGTGTCCGGGTCATCCGCGGGTCCGACCTTGATGGAGCCGACCGCGGCGGCGAGCCCGGACAGCAATTCGGCCTTGCTTTCCTCCGGTACAAAGATGCGCGTGCCCAGCGCGCAGCCCTGGCCCGCATGGGCCATGCAGACTCCCATGGCGTTGGGAATCACCTGGTCCAGCGCATCCGGCAGGAAAATCTGTGCGGACTTGCCGCCCAGTTCCAGCTGCAGGCGCTTCATGGTCGGCGCCGCCTGCACCATGATCTGCTCGCCCACGGCGGTGGAACCGGTGAAGGCCACCATGTCCACAGCCGGGTGGGTACTCAGCAACCTGCCGCCCTCCAGGCCTGCCTCCAGCACGATATTCAGCACGCCCGGCGGCAAACCGGCTTCCTGCGCCGCCTCCGCGAAGACCGTGGCGGACAGCGGTGTCAGCGGGCTGGGGCGCAGTACCAGCGTGTTGCCGGTGACCAGCGCCGGCATGATTTTCCACAGCGCCGTGTAGAACGGGAAATTGTAGGCGGCGATCCCCGCCACCACGCCGGTCGGCGTATAGCGGCGCAGGCTCTGCACCACCTGGCCCAGGGGATTGATGCGCTCGTCCAGCGGCAGCGGGTTTTCCTCGAACTCCGGCAGGCTCAGGAACAGCTTCAGGGTGTCGCCGGCCTGCTTCAGCGGCGCCAGCACCTGGGCCATCATCACGCCGCTGTGGCGCGGGCAGCCTGCCTCGCGCACCACCAGGTCGGTGATGTGATCCCTGCGCGCCGCCAGCGCGGCGACGAACTTGCCGAGCAGCGCGGCGCGCTCGTTGGCGGGCATTCCGCTCCAGTCGCCGCTATCGAAAGCTGCGCGCGCCGAGCGTATGGCGGCTTCGACCTGCGCCAGGTCGAGCCCCGGCAGGCGGGCAAAGGGCTCGCCGGTAGACGGGTCCTCGACGACGATGTCCGCGCCATTGCCGGCGACGCGCTCGCCCGCGATGAACCCCGCCCGCATGTTCTCGCCCATCGACAGGCGCTCGTTCATTGCAACACTGCTCACCGCAACACCACGGGTATCGCCGACATGCCGCGTTGCTCCAGCCCTCCAAGCAGCTGCGGCTCGGGCGCGCTGCTGTCGAGGTGCAGGTTGGGGAAACGATCCAGCAGGCCGCCGATGGCGACGACCATCTCCTGCTTGGCTACTTCCATGCCGAGGCAGCGGTGCGGGCCCATGCCAAAGCCGAGGTGCGACTGCTTGCCGCGCGGACGGAAAATATCGTAGACGTCCGGGTTCTCCCAGATCGCCGGGTCGCGGTTGGCGGCGCCCAGGCACATGTCGACCCGCGAGCCGGCGGGAATCGCCACCCCGTCCAGCACGATGTCCTCCTTCACCAGCCGCGGGAAGGTCGGGTCGGTGGGCATCCAGCGGGCGCTCTCCTCGATGGCGGGTTCCACCAGGCTGCGATCCTCGCGGCAGGCCTCCCAGAAGCGGTAGTTACTGAGCAGCTGGTACAGCGTGATGCCGAGCTGGCGCCAGGTGGTGCCGCCGCCGGCGAGGATGATCAGGCGGCAGTAGGAAAAGATCTCGTCGTCCTCCAGCGGGCGCGTGCTGCCGTCCTCGAGCTCCAGCTGGCACTTGAGCAGCTCGGAAACCACGTCGTCGCGCGGCTGTGCGCGACGCTCGGTGATCACGTCCATCAGCATGTTGCGGACCTGCGTGGTGGCCTCGATGACCTCCTCCATCGGCAGGGTGCGCGCCATCATGCTCTTCTGCAGGTGTACGCGGAAGGTCAGGGCATCCTCGCCGTTGAGTCCCATGCCCTGGGTGACGATGCTCACCGGCAGGCGCGCGCAAAGGTCGAGGTTGAGATCCGCCTTCTCCATGGTTCCCAGCCTGTCCAGCAGGGCCGCGACGGAATTCTCGATCCAGTTCTTGCGCCACCAGTTGATCGCCTTCGGGCGGATGAACATCGGTTGCACCATGCGCCGGTAGCGCGTGTGCTCGTCGCCGACCATCTTCAGGATCACCTTGCCGAGCTGGCGCACGCCGGGGCTCTCCTCGTACACCTCGGAGGAAAACAGCAGGTTTTCCCGCAGTGCGCGGTTGCACAATTCGTAGTTGAGCAGCGTGAAATGCGGGCGTTCGTTCTCGTACATGGTGTGCGGCGCCGGCGGCAGTTCCAGCAGCTCGCGCAGCGAGCCCTGTTGCACAGGGTGCTTGTTGCGCAGGGCATTCATGCCCGGCGTGAGATCGCCGAACACCTCGCCGCCGTGGGCGGTGGTTTCCTTTACGACGTCGAAAAGCTCGGCGTATCTCGCGTCTTCTGCAGTCAGCGTTGCTGCCATAGTTCCTGCTCCTGAAATTGCCCGGGCTTCAGCCGGCCCTGGGCTGCGTCTTGTCGTTGCCACTGTCGCGCATTGCGGTCACCACGGCCCCCGTGAGCGCCACGTCGACCACTGCCTCGATGTAATCCGACTCCACCGACTCACCGAAGGTCAGCAGCCGCCGCAGGATCGGCGCCGAGCAGACATCGCCGATCAACTCGGCGTTGACGCTCCGGGGCAGTTCGCCGCGGTCGATCGCACGCTGGACGAGATTGGTCCTGAAGCTGCGCTCGCGCTTGTAGAGCTTGCGCGCGACAGCCTCCACCTCGGGGTCGGTGCGGCCCGAGAGCGCGGTGAGTATCCCGCGCCACATGGCGGTCTTGCTCAGCGTGACCATATTGGTGAGGTAGGCGAGAAAGTCGCCGCGCAGGCTGCCGGTATCCGGCATCGGGCGCTCCACCTCGAAGTGCGAGTCCAGCGTGTCTGAAACGAGGATGGCCTTGGTCGGCCAGCGGCGGTAGATGGTGGTCTTGTTGACGCCGGCGCGCTCGGCGACTTCGTCGACGCGCAGGTTGGCGTAGCCGACCCGGTTGAGCTCCTCGCCAGTGGCCTTGAGCACACTGGCAACGACCTTCGCCGCCCGGCCCTGGCGCTGCACGCCACTGGTGCGGCGATCACTGGCTTGCGCCTGCGCTTTCGCGTTCAACGGCACTGCACCCCTGCATTTATTGGAAGTTTCAGGTGAGTCGCACGCTCGCCGCATGAAACTCGCGGGATGGCACGCGCGACGAACCGGCCATGGAGAGCATCCTAGGACCGGCCATAATTTATGTCAACTTCTTGTTGCTTTTAATTCCGGAGGTGGCCCGTTGCGGGAGCTACTTGGAGGTAATGAAACGACATCGATACCGCCAGGTGCGAGGGATATATATGCCATAACCCTGATAAATTCGACATTTCGAACTATTACGGCCTGCCGTTCGACGCCATCTCCAGGATGGCGCGGTTGCAGCTGCCCCTCAATTGACACAACTTTTTGTTGCCATTAAAGTTCAGGCAACAGGGCGAACGGGCCGCCAGGAACCGGCGCCCGCCTGCCCCATAGACGATAAAAACAGGGAGACCAGCCGCTTGGACACCCCGGAAAACCCGGCTGCACCGGTTCCGCAGGACCGGGCCGTCTACCTTGTCACCGGCGCCACCGGGGCCATCGGCTCAGCAATCGCGAGCCTTGCCGCCGCCAGTGGCGCCACGGTTGCGGTCCACGGCGCCACGGCCGACAGCGTCGCCCGTGCGGTCACCGCGCTGCGCTCGGCACTGCCGGGCGCCTGCCTCGTCGAGGCCCCCGCTGACTTCGGCGCGCCCGGGGCCATTCCCACTCTGGTCGCCGGCGTGATTGAAAGGGCCGGGCGACTGGACGCCGTCATCCACTGCGCAATCACCGGCGCGCCCGGTGTGACCGGTCCGTTCGCCGCGACAGACCCGGACGCCTACGCCGGGCACGCCAGCCTGGTACTGGGCGGCTTCCAGCAGCTGTGCTTCCACGCCCTGCCCCACCTCGCGCGGCGCGGCGGCAGCATTATCGGCTTCAGTTCGGACGCCGGCCGCTTCGCCGCGCCGCGCCAATCGCTGATCGGTGGCGCCAACGGCGGCCTGATGAGTTTCATACGCAACCTGGCGCTGGAGGTCGCACGCGATGGCGTGCGGGTCAATTGCATCTCACCGAGCTTTGTCGAGGACACGCCGGCGTTTGAAAAATACGCCGCCGGCGGGCGCGGGGAAACGGCGCGGCAGCGCGCGGGACTCGGCCTGCCACGCCCCGGCGATATCGCGCCGCTGGCCCTGTTCCTGTGCGGGCCGGGCGCGGCGAAAATCACCGGGCAGGTCATCAGCGTCAACGGCGGCCTCAATGCCTGACACCGCCGCGAGCAAACGACCGGCGCCGCGCCAGGTCAATCGAACTACTCAAGGGACACAACATGCAAGCCACAGCTGATATCTTCGAGGGCGTCCGCGTCGTGGAACTCGCACAGTGGGTTTTCGTACCCGTCGCCGGCGCGTTGCTGGCGGACTGGGGGGCCGACGTGGTGCGCATCGAACACCCGGAGGGCGACCCCTATCGCGCCCTCGCCACCCAGGGCATCGGCTCGGACAGCGGCGGGGTCAACCTCTCCGTGGCGCTGGCCAATCGCGGCAAGCGGTCGCTGGCCATCGACATCAAGCAGGAGGAAGGGCTGGCCGTGCTGCATAAATTGCTGGCGACGGCAGACGTATTCCTCACCAGCCTGCGGCCCGGCGCACTGCGCAGGCTCGGCCTGGATACCGACCAGTTGCGCGAGCGCTACCCAGGGCTGGTCTACGCCCGCGGCCACGGCTTCGGCATGCGCGGCCCGGATGCAGACCAGGCCGGTTACGACGCCTCCGCATTTTTCGCGCGCGGCGGCGTGGCGGACGCACTGACTCCCCCCGAGCGTGAATACCCGATAACCCAGCGCGGCGCCATGGGCGACCGCAACGGCGGCATGGCGATCGCTTTCGGCATCGCCGGCGCGCTGCTGAAAAAACAGCGCTCCGGGGTCGGTTCGGTGGTGGACGTTTCGCTGCTGGCCACCGCCATGTGGACCCTCTCCTCCGACCTGCTCACCGTACTGCAGGGCGCCGAGATGCCACGACCCGGAGACCGCCGGCAGACACCGAACCCGCTGACCAGCACCTACCGCAGCGCGGACGGCCGCTTCGTCCAGCTGATGATGCTGCAGGGCGATCGCTACTGGCCCGACCTGTGCCGGGTGCTGGACCGCCAGGACCTCGTCGACGATCCCCGCTTCGAAAACCTCGGGGCGCGCAGGGCGAACTGCGCGGACTGCGTGGCGGAGCTCGACGCCGAGTTCGGCAAGCGCAGCTTCGATGAGTGCAAGGCCCTGCTGGGTTCCATCGACGCGCCCTGGGCGCCGGTCCAGCGGGTGGACGAATTGCTGCAGGACCCGCAGGTGATCGCCAACGGTTACATCGGTGAAGTCGCGGCGGAAGGCGATGCGCCGGGGTACCGGCTGCCCGCAGTGCCGGTGCAGTTCGACGAGGCGCCCCCCGCCCTGCGCCGTGCGCCGGAGCTGGGACAGCACACCGAGGAACTGCTGATGGAGATCGGCTACGACTGGGAGGCGATCGCGAGCCTGCAGGCGCAGGGCGTCATACCCTGAATCGCGGCGTAAAAAAAGGCGCCCAGCGGGCGCCTTGAAACAGATCCGCCACCGGGCTGCGGGCAGCCACGGTGCGTGTCTGGTACTACTGGAAGTTCACGACAAAGTCGACGCCGTAGCTGCGCTCCTGCTCGAAGGTACCGCTGGGGAAGGCGCCGAAGTTGGTTGCGAAAGTGATTTCGTCGTTGTCCGTCAGGTTGTGGCCCCACAGCGCGATCTCACCAACCAGGTGGTCGCCGAACTCGATGCTCTTCAGCGAGGCGCGGGCGTTCACGATCCATGAAGCGGGGGTGAACTCCGCGACACCAAACGGCGTCGCCGCGGCACGGCCCGGGTTGGAATCCAGGCGGACATCGTCACGCCAGGTACCGGTAATACCGAATGCCAGGTAGGCCGAGCCGAACACCGGGTCGGTTTCGTAGTTGGCCGAGAGATTGCCGTTCCACTCCGGGGTGAGGGTCGGCAGGAAGTCCGAGTTCGGGAATGCCAGCGGTCCGGTGGCAAATACTGTCTGCGCCACCAGATCGGTGACCTCGTCGTACTTCGCGTCCTGGTAGCCCAGAGTGGCACCCAGGGTCAGGCCTTCGAGCGGCAGCGCGGTCAATTCCAGTTCGAAGCCGCGCGCGCTCAGTTTGCCGCCGTCGACGACCAGTACCGCAATGTTTTCCGCACCAGGCACGTTGGCGCCCGCCTGTGCGGTCTGCAGGTGGTCGTAGGTCACGTCGAACACGGCGAAGTTGCTGCGCAGCCGGCCGTCGAAGAAGTCCGCCTTGGCGCCGGCCTCCCAGGACTCCGCTTCTTCCGGGTCGAAGCCGTAGCCGGCGACCGAGCCACCGGACACGAACGCCGTGGAGTACTTGGCGTAGGCCATGATCGAGTCGGCGATCTGGTAGTTGACGCCCGCCAGGTAACTGACCTTGTCGTTGTCGTAATCGAAGCTCTGGTAAGTCAGGTTGCTGTCGGCATCGCCGGTGACGTAATCACCCGATTTATCGTCCTTGGTGTAGCGGATGCCGGCCAGCAGGTCCAGCTTGTCGGTGATGTGGAACTCGCCCTGGGTGTACGCAGCGTAGGATTTGGCCTTGTTGAGCGAGTAGCTGTCGAAGCCCGTGGGAATCACGTTGCCCGGCAGGAAGCCGAAGATAAACGTGTTGGTCGAGCCTCGAGGGCCACCGGACTCGTCCTTGGACTCGAAGTACAACAGGCCGCCGGTGAAGGTGGCGAAGTCCGTGTCGTAGTTAAGCTGCAATTCATCGCTCCACTGGTCGCCCTTGGAGTTGGACTGGGAACAGGCGTAACAGAACGGCGTATCCGCCGGCAGGCCGACTGCCCCGCCGACAATGGGACCGATCACCCAGCCGCTGGTGCCGGAAATATCCGCCGGCTGGAATACCTGCGATTTGCGGTAGGCCAGCGTGTTTTTCAGCTGGAAATTGTCGGTAACCTCCCAGTTCGCGGTCAGGTTGTGACCCTGCACTTTCTGGTCGCGGTTGAGTGAAAAACCGTTGTTAACCTTGTCCGGGCGGGTGGTCTTGCCGTTCCAGAGCATGTCCGGGTTGGCCATGCTCAGCAGGTCGATGAAGATCGCGCCCGTGTCAGGCAGGGTGCCGGTGTAAAAATCGCTGAGGATGGCGTTGCCGCTGGGGCTGCCCTGGTCCGTGCTGTAGTCGTACTTGTAGCTCAGGCTGAAGCTGTCGGTCGGCTCCCACAGTGCGGACAGGAAGAAACTCTCGGTGTCCGTAGAGCCCAGGGTATCCGGGGACTTGTCCTTGCCGTAGCCAAAGCCGGTGCGATCCCAGACCGTGCCCGCGCCGAGGTTCTTGATATCGCCGTCCTGCTCCTCCTTGGAATAGGTCGCATAGGCGCTGAAGTCGCCCATCTGCGGCAGGTCCACGGTGGTGTCGGAGCGGAAGTAGTCGCGACTGCCGACGCCGATTTTCTGGCGTACGCCGAACTCGCCCTGGGGTTCACGGGTGGTAATGTTGATAGCGCCGCCCGTAGCGTTGCGGCCGAACAGCGTACCCTGCGGTCCACGCAGGACCTCCAGGCGGTCGATGTCCGGCAACTGGAAGATGGAGCCCTTGGGAGAGCCGATATAGACACCGTCGAGGTAGATGGATATCTGCTTGTCGGAACCGGGCACTACACCGTAGCTGGTGATACCGCGCATGTTGAACGCCGGGATATTGGTGCCGCCGGCTGCCGGACGGACGCTCAGGTTGGGCGCGAGGCCGGCCAGGTCGTTCACGTCGACCACCGAGTTTACCTCGATGGCATCCTTGGTCAGCGCGGTCACCGCAACCGGCACGTCCTGCAGGCTCTGCTCCCTCTTTTGCGCGGTTACGATGACCTCTTCCAGCGCTGTCGCACGGGATTGCGCGTGGGCGCCCGGTGCGAGCATTGCCGAAAGTAACGCCGAGGTGATCAGGACGGGTGCGGACCGGCGCACGCCCATGAATTGTTTATTGGACATCGTTATTCTCCAGAGTGGAAGTCTCGCCAGCAGGGCTGTTCCGGTAGTGTTATCGGATTGGGAACTGATCTATCGCCAGTTGTACCCGTCAGGGATACAGCCCCGCTGTGGTTCTTGTTTATCTAATACTTATCTATTTGGCCTGCTTTCCCCTCCCGGGCGGGTGGTGCCGCCGGGTCAGGCAAACTGCCAATACCTGATTCCAGACCTGCAAAAGCTAACATAGTGTTGGTTTTTTGCAAGTACTATCGGGAAAATGTCTCCCCCGCCCCCAGTCTGGCCTGCGGGCTGAATATCCAGCCGGCCACTCGCTGCTTGTGGAAGCCGGCGTCACCCCAGGTATTGGCCAGGGCCCAGGCCTTCTTCATGAAGATATGCAGGTCGACTTCCCAGGTGTAACCCATGGCTCCGTGCACCTGGATGCTGTTTTTTGCGGCCAGGTTTGCGGCCTCGCAGGCGGCGAGCTTGGCATGGGACACAGCCAACGCGATATCGCCCCGACCCGCGGATACAGCACAGGCCGCGCGATACACCGGCGCCTTGGCGTATTCCAGCCGCACTGCGATATCCGCCATGTGGTGCTTGACCGCCTGGAAGGAGCCGATCGGCTTGCCAAACTGCTGGCGCTCGGCCGTGTAGGCCACGCTGATGTCGATCATGCGCCGGGCGAGACCCAGCGCCTGCGCCGCCGCGCCCAGCGCGCCGCGGTCGAGCATTGTGGCGGCGAGACCGGCCCCGGCCTCGCCCGTCGCCACCGGCTGAATGCCGTCGTGGATGGCGACACTGAACAGGCGCCGGGACGGGTCCACGGATTCATTGTGTTCCAGCGAAAACTGGCCCTGTGTCAGTGCGTAGACCGCATCGCCACGCGCCAGCAATAGCAGGTCCGCCACGTGGGCGTCCTCCACCACGAGGTTTCGCTCCATGCCTGCGATCACCCGCGCCTCGCCGGCTGCCAGCCGCGGCAACCACTGCGCCGCGAGCTCACCGCCCAGCGCCGCAAGAACGGGTGCAGCCACCAGCGCGCTGTTGACCAGCGGCTCGGGCAGCGCCACGTAACCGCACTCCTGCGCCAGCAGGACAAAGTCCAGTTCGCTCATGCCCAGTCCGCCGAATTCCTCGGGCACGGCCAGGCCGGTGAGCCCCAGTTCGGCCAGTTGCCGCCACAGGCCGTCATCGCGACCGCTCTCGCTGTCCCAGCTGGCGCGGATGCGCTCGGGCGTGATCTCGTTAACCAGGAAATCCCGCACCGTGTCCTGGAACAGGATCTGGTCATCGCTGAAAGTAAAGTCCATGTGCCCGCCCCCCCTACTTGCGCGGCATCCCGAGCATGCGCTCGGCGATGATATTGCGCTGGATCTCGTTGCTGCCCGCGTAGATGGGCCCGGACTGGGCGAACAGGAAATCCTCCAGCCAGGTGCCCACGCCGGCGGCGGCCGGGGCGCGCGGCAACAGCTCGGCGCGAGCGCCGAGGATGCTCATTGCGGTGGCGCACATGGCCTGGTCCAGTTCCGACCAGAAGATCTTGTTGGTGGAGGATTCCGCACCGATCTTTCCGCCCCGGTCCAGGCGGCAGGCCGTCTGGTAGGTGGTGAGGCAGTAGCTCTCGGCATCCAGGTAAGCGCGAATCACCGCGTCGGCGATGGCCGGGTCGCCATCCGCGGCCTCGCGATTGGCCTTGTACAGCTCCACCAGGCGGCGCGCCGTCTCCTGGAAGCGCGCCGGTGCGCGCAGCATCAGGCCGCGTTCGAAGCCGGCGGTGGCCATGGCCACGCTCCAGCCGGCGCCCTCCTCGCCCAGGCGATTCGCTACCGGCACTTCCACGTCGTCGAAAAATATCTCGGCGAAGCCGGGCAGGCCATCGAGCTGCGGAATCGGCCGCACGGTAATGCCGGGGGAATCCAGCGGCACCAGAATAAACGTGAGCCCGTGGTGACGCTCCGAGTCCGGGTCGGTGCGGAACATGCCGAAGCACCAGTCCGCCCAGACGGCGCGCGTCGACCAGATCTTCTGGCCGTTGATCACATAGTTGTCGCCCCTGCGGTCGGCCCGGGTGCGGATGGCTGCCATGTCTGAGCCCGCGCCCGGCTCGGACCAGGCCTGCGCCCAGATCTCCTCGCCCGAGGCCATCTTCGGCAGGATGCGGGACTTTTGTTCCCCGGTGCCGTACTCCATCAGGGTCGGCCCCAGCAGGCAGATACCGTTCATGTTGACCCGCTTGGGCGCGCCGGCGCGGTAGTACTCCTCCTCGAAAATCAGCCACTCGACGAGGTCGCTGCCGCGGCCGCCAAGCTCCTCCGGCCAGGTCACCATTGTCCAGCGCCCCTGGTGCAGCACCGCCTCCCACTCGCGGTGCCGGGCAAAGCCCGCCTCCGTGTCGTAGGTCTGCAGCGGCTGTGCGGGCACGTGCTCTGCCAGCCACTGCCGGGCTTCAGCCCTGAAGGCCTGCTGCTTTTGTGTATATTCCAGATGCACGGTTGCTCTACCTGCCTCAGCGTTGCGAGTGAGCGCAGTTTAACCATCGCCGGCGAGGCGGGCAATAATAATTGACGATGTGTTACTTATTATTGACTTCCACCACCCGGCTGGGCGAACATTGGCCCACTATAAGTTACCCATGCCCCGCGCCATGGCGCCCGGCACGCCGTCATTCCAGAGGACCCCCGCATGCCCACCGACAGCAAGAATTTACGCTACATCATCATCGGTGCGGGCATGGCTGGCATACTTGCGGGAATCCGCCTGCGCCAGCGCGGCGAGGAAAACTTCGTCATCTACGAAAAAGGCAGCTCCGTCGGCGGCACCTGGCGCGAGAACACCTACCCCGGCGTGGCCTGCGATACACCGGCGCACTCCTACAGCTACTCCTTTGCCTTCAACCCCGAGTGGAGCGCGTTCTATGCACCCGGCCCGGAGATCCGCAACTACTTCGAGGAGATGACCGACCGCTTCGGCGTGCGCGAGTACATCCGCTTTGACACCGAGATCACCGACTGCCGCTACGAGGACGGGCGCTGGCATATCCGCACCCGCGACGGCGCCGAGGATGTCGCCGATGTACTGGTGGCGGCCACCGGCGTGCTCCACCATCCCAATATCCCCGAGATACCAGGCCTGGAAGATTTCCAGGGCCGCAGCTTCCACAGCGCGCGCTGGGACCACGGGATCGACTACTCGGACAAGCGGGTGGGAGTGATCGGCAACGGTTCCACCGGGGTGCAGATCGTCGCGGCGCTCGCCGGCAAGGTCAGGCGGCTGGTGCACATCCAGCGCTCGCCCCAGTGGATCATGCCCTGCCCCGACACGCGCTACACGGATGCGGACAAGGAAATGTTCCGCAGCGACCCGGACACCATCGAGCAGGTGCGCAGCGGCCCCGAGGCCCAGGCCCGGCGCGGCCGCTTCCTCGCCGCGATCATCGACGCCAACTCGCCGGAGCTGGCGGAAATCCAGTCCATCGTGGAACAGAACCTCGAGGACAGCGTAAAAGACCCCGAGCTGCGCGAGAAACTGCGTCCCAACTACCGCGCCGCCTGCAAGCGCATGGTGTTCTCGCCCAATTACTACGAGAAAGTGCAGGACCCCACGGTGTACGTGGACACCAGCGGCATCGACCGCGTGGAGGCGAACGGCATACGCATGCGCGACGGCAGCTTCCACGAACTGGACGTGCTGGTCCTCGCCACCGGCTTCCACGCGGACGCCTTCGTGCGCCCGATGACCATTACCGGCGAGAATGGGGTAGACCTCAACACGCTCTGGGACGTGCATCCCAAGGCCTATTACGCGGTGACCGTTCCCGGCTTTCCCAACTTCTTCATGCTCAACGGCCCCACCGGACCGGTGGGCAATTTCTCGCTGATCGACATCGCCGAGCGGCAGTGGAATTACATCGAGCAACTGGTGGAGCTGATCCGCAGCGGGCAGTGCAAGGCGGTGGCGCCGACGGCCCAGGCCCTGCAGACCTACGAGGAAAAGCGCGCGGAAGCGGCAAAGCGCACGGTGTTCGCCTCTGGCTGCAAGAGCTGGTACCTGGATGCCGAAGGTGTGCCGCAGGTATGGCCCTGGCCCTACGAGTACTTCATGGAAGTCATGGACAAGCCGAAGCTCGAAGACTACGAGCTGACGCCCGCGGCCTGAGCGCCAAAGCCCGGCGCGAGCCGAGCGTCGATCGACGCCCGGGCGCGCCGCGAAACCTCACTCTTCGAAAAACGCGAAAATCCGCAATTCCACGCTGGCCCGGGGCACGGACGCTTCGACACCCGGCGCCTGGAACGCCCCGTGCAGGCAGCCCATGGGCGCGCCCGGGTCGCTGTCGAAACCCTTGAACACGATCACCTCGTCCCGCTGCACATCGGAGAAGTAATACCAGCGCTGCTGCGCGTTGTGCACCGAGCTGAGGTACGGCACGCCGTCGGGGAAATTCGGCTCCACAGTGCGACCCTCCACCCAGTCCGCTTCGCTCAGGGTGCGCTGGTCACACAGCGCCAGGGGCACGTCCTGCGGCGGCGGTGTCAGCGCGCGCCAGAGGTTGAACACCTGGAAATGCGGGTAGCGCGCCTGCACTTCGGCATCGGCCGCCATATCCACGAAGGGGCGTATGGCCGCGCGGGTCTGGTCCAGGTGAACGAATTCCGCGGCCGCCGCCCGCTGCGGGTTGCCGGTATCGCGAATCAGGATACCGCCGTGGTAGAACGGCGCGACATGGTCAGCGCCGGTCAGCGACTGCACCAGCGACAGCGCGCCGGGCAGGTAGGCCGCGCGCACCCAGTCGGGGTTGTCCCAGTCGTCGCCGTCCAGGGGCATGCGGTGAATCTCGAAGCCCTCGCGCTGCAGGTCCGGCGGCGCCGCCAGGCTGCGCGCATCGGTGAGCTGCACCGGTAGCGCCACCAGTTCCTGGGTAATGCGCTCGCGCCAGTTGTTGCTCCAGATGCCGCCGTCCGCGCGATCGGCGGCGAAGTTGAGCTCGGAGCTTACGCTTGCAGCAGGCATGACTTTATCCACCGGGCGGCCTCGTTGACCGCCTCCATGGCTACCGGAATTGCGGCAGCGGAGCTGAGGTATCCGTGCAGCATGCCGCTGTCGCAGCGCGTGTGCACCTCGATACCGCCCTCGTGCAGGCGCCGGGCATAGGCCAGGCCTTCATCGCGCAGGGGGTCGAGTTCGGCGACGTGAATCATCGCCGGCGGCAAACCCTCGACCGAATCGACCCGCAACGGCGACACCAGCGGATTGTCGCGCTCCGATTCGGGACAGTAGTGCCCCCAGAACCAGCGCATATCCGCCTCGGACAGCAGGTAGTTCTCGCCGCCGACTTCGCGGTAGGAGTCGGTGGTGAAATCGTGGTCTGTCACCGGGTAGGCCAGGTACTGCCCCGCTACTGCCAGGCCGGCATCGCGCGCCCTGATGGCGCAGGCCGCTGCCAGGTTGCCACCGGCGCTCTCCCCCACCAGCACGCAGGGCCCCTCCAGTTCCCGGCTGGCCCACTGCAGCACCGCCCACAGGTCCTCCAGCGGCGCGGGAAAGGGATGTTCGGGTGCAAGCCGGTAATCCACGCTGATCACCTCACAGCCGGCCCCGGCGGCCAGGCGCCGGCACAGCGCGTCGCCGGTACCGAGATCGCCGATCACCCAGCCGCCGGCGTGGCAGTAGAGCGCAACGCCGTGTACCTCGCCCAGCGGGCGATAGCGGCGTACGGCGACGCTGCCACCGGGACCGGGCACCGTATCGTCCGTGACCGACGCCAGTTCCGGCAGCCCTGTCTGCGGCGGCGCGGCCGCGAGGCTGCTGCGCAGCATCTCGCGCGCCTCCACCGGCGTGACCTGCCAGTAGAACGGGCGCCCGAGGCCGGCGTAGGCGTCGAGGATGGCGCGGTAATAGGGGTGTACCGGATCATTCTCGGCTGTCATGAAAATCGTCTCTCCTGCTATGCGTGTTGGCCGAACTGCATTGGCCCATTCGTTTCGCCGGGCCCGGGTCAGCCCGCCACCGCCAGCGCCGCCAGGGCAGCGCCGCCGCCATCGACGGCGAGGTCGGCGCCATTCACATAGCTGCACAGCTCACTGTTTAGCATGATCAGGGGCCAGGCCTGCTCCTCGGGGCTGCTGCAACGTCCACTGGGCCGGGTGATCACATCCATCCCGGAAAATGTCGGTGAGGCCTCGATCGTGTCCAGCATCGGGGTGCGCGTCGCGCCCGGGCTGGAGCAGTTGATGCGAATGCCCGCTCGTATGAGGCTGGCCGAGCACTGCCGCGTCCACACCGCGATCAGCTCCTTGGAAAAGCAGTAGGCGTCCTTCGCCACCGGCCCGTGGATGGCATACCAGTCCAGCGCCTCATCGGCGGATTCAATAGCGAGAAATTCCAGTGCGGAGGCCAGGTGTTGCGGCCAGGCGAGACCGCCGATGGAGCCGATACTGGCAATCGCCGCACCCGCCTCCATCCGCGGTATCAGGCTCTCCGTCAGCACACGTGCCGCGAGGAAATTGACGCGCAGGACGTCCCCAGGTGGATGCGAGGGGCCGAGGCCCGCACAATTGAACAGCGCATGCACCGGCCCGGTAATCCGGGCCTGTGCCTCGAGCAGGGAACTCTGGTCCCGAAAATCGGCGGCATGAAAGCTTGCGAGCGGGAGGGACGGCCGGCGAATGTCGATGCCGATGACCTCCGCGCCAAGATCCGGCAACAGGCGGCACAGGGCGTTGCCAATCCCCGAGTAGCAGCCGGTGACAACTACTGTTTTATTTTTGTAGTTCAGCGAGTTCATGGCATGATTCACGGTCTGGTACCGCCAGGCACTGTTCGGCGGTTCCATTTACATCAATCGGACGGGCAGTATAATCCCGTGTTACTGACAAGCTGTCAATTTTTAGCCCTATAACTGAACTGAGGAACCCATGGTCACCGTAAAATTTATCCAGCCCGATGGCGTAGAAAAGAGTATCGACGTGCCCGAGGGCACCACGCTGATGACGGCGGCAATGGACAACGGCGTCGAGGGAATCCTGGGTGATTGCGGCGGCGCCTGCAGCTGCGCCACCTGCCACTGTTATATCGAGGAAGGCTACTTCGAGAAGCTCACCCCTGCCGCGGACGTCGAGCAGTCGATGATCGAGTTTGCCACCGAGCCGAAGGAAAACAGCCGCCTGGGTTGCCAGGTGCCGCTGACCGAAGAACTTTCAGGCATCGTCGTCCGCTTGCCGGAATCGCAGTACTAACCTCCTCTCTGCACAAGTTGCGATTATCGGGGTGAGGGCTGAAGCTCTCACCCCTTTTTGCGACTTGCTGGCGTGACACTGTGCAATAACGTAAGCCGACGTTGAGGGTACTGGCAACGCCTATTCCCCTGGTTCACCTTTATTCTTCTTTTTAACCTGCAATCCCGCATCGAGTGCAGCACCGATGGCAATTTGATACTGCATCAGAACGGGTTCAGCGTATAACCTTGCTGCTGCAGTAACGCATGCGCCGTCATGGCCGACAGTGCGATAGTCACGCCCGGCAGCAGGTCCTCCTGCGCAACGTCTCGCATGGCTGCGGTCTGGCCGCATAGCTCGAGGGTGGTACCGACTGCAACCAGTTCCGCAATCAGCCTGGCATTGGGATTCGTGCCACCACGCGCTTCATCCGTCAGCAAATCCTTCCAGGCGCCTCCGTGAACGACAACGGCAAGTGACATGTTTTCGACCGGGACCCCGGCCGCAGCGTGCATGTTCAGAAACCGTGCCGCGCTTACCAGTTTTGGATTGGCGTCGCCATCCGGTCCCGCTTCGGCGACGTCGAAAGCCACCTTGAACCGGGTATCCGCCGGAAATTCTGTCCCCGGTACGGATGCAGATGAACCGTAATCGGGCACCACGGCGCCAGGTTTGAACGCTTCCGGCCCGGCAAGCACGGGCACGGCAATGGTGAAAAACGCGGCGATGACCGCTGCAAAACGAAACATGGCAGGGCTACCTTTGACGTATGCGGAATGGTTGAGGCCCCAGAGTACGCGAAAGCGGCCTGGTGCGCTTCTTGGGGCACGGCGCTCCAGCACCGCGGCCATCCAACGCGTACGCTTTTGGTCTACAATCGGCTAACATCAAAAAACTAGTGGGTAATAACAATGATCCCAATGCCCGTCTTCACAGGGCTCTTCGCCCTCTTGTTCATTGCCCCCTGGGCTTACGCAAAAGAAACGACCACATTCGATTACATCGACAGCATCAGCCCGCCAGCCCTGATGCAGGGCATCGGCAACAGCCATCTCGAGATAAGCACCGACAAGGACGATGCCCAGCGGTATTTTGACCAGGGCGTGTCGCTGCTACATGATTTCTGGTGGTTCGAGGCCTATCGGGCCTTTCTTTATTCGTCCCAGCTCGACCCCAAGGCAGCCATGCCCCACTGGGGCCTTTACCTGGCCGCCGAGAACATGGCCAACCTGAGCAAGGAACAGCGAACCGAGGTGCTGGACAAGGCTGTGGAGTCCATGCAGGCCCTGAAGCAAAACGCCTCCGCCCACGAGCAGTACTACCTGGACGCTCTCGTCGCGCTGCATGTGAAGGAGGGGAAGCAAGGGAAGGAAGCAAAAGACGCTGTAGCGGACCACAACCGGATCATGATCGCCCTGATCAACGACTACCCGGACGACATCGAAGCGCGCCTGTTCCTCTGGCGGCGGCTCGACAACGGCTTTGACGCCGAGGGCAAGCCCAACGGCGAGCAGCTTTACTCGGAATTACTGCTGCAGAGCGAGTTCGCGGAACATGGCGATCACCCGGGCCTGCTGCACTACTGGATTCACAACCAGGAGTCGGGGCCGGACCCGGCCTCAGCACTCGGCGCCGCCGAAAAGCTGGCGGAACTGGCTCCCAACGCCGGCCACATCGTGCACATGCCAGGGCATATCCACTACCTGATGGGCAATTACGCACAGGCCCACGACCAGTTCAGGAAGGCCGAGGAAGCCGACGCCCGCTACATGGAGACGTACGATATCGAGGCCGTCTTCGACTGGAATTACCTGCACAACTACAGCTTCATGATGAGCAACCTGGCCGAGGCCGGGCGCTACAGCGAGGGCCTCCAGTACTCGGGAAAACTGGCGAGCCTGACCGAGAGCTCCTCCTACAAGCAACTGCCCGGTTACGAAATGCTGCTCAGCAAAGCCATCACGGAGCAGGCATTCATGGCCATCCGGCTGGAACAGTTCGAGCTGGCTGCGGTACTCCTGGGCGACCCCAGGTGGGATAGCTGGGAAAAGTCCGATCGCCTCGCGGCCACACAGTCGGCTTACCAGGCCTACAGCGCCGGCATGGCGGCCGCCCTGAAAGGCGAACTGGACACAGCCGAATCCCAGTCCCGCACGCTGGATTCCATCCTGTGGCGGTCCGGGCGCGATGAGGTCAAGCTCTGGTACCGCCAGAAGCCGCTTGAAATCGCAGCGCTCGAGTTGCAGGGAATGGTCGCGGCGAAGCGTGGCGACATGGACCAGGGAATCGAGCTGCTGGAACGCGCTGTCGCACTGGAAGCGGAAATCGAGTACGGTGAGCCGCGAAGCAACATCCACCCGGCGGCGGAATCGCTGGCGAAGCTGAAGTTGGAAGCAGGCGATTTCGAGGGCGCGCGAGAAGCTTACCAGTCCGTGCTCAAGCAACGGCCCAGGGCCGGGATGCCGCTCTACGGAATTGCCAGTAGCTATGCGCTGGAGGGCGACCGCAAGAACGCCCGCAAGAGCTATGAAGATTTTCTCGCAGCGTGGCCCCAGGCTGACCAGGATCTCACGCAAGTGGCGATGGCAAGAGACTGGCTGGCACGAAACTGACTGCAGCCTTAACGCATGAACAGGAGAGCACCATGCTCAAACGCCATATAACCATCCTGCTGTTGCCGCTGCTGCTGCTCGGCGCGTGTACCGAGAAGAGCAGCCACGAGTCCGCACAGGCGACTGCAACGCCTTCTTCGGAGACGCCGGCAACCGCCGCAGCGCCGAAGGCGGTCGCCTGGTTCGACGGTTCCATAGACGAGGCCTTCAGCGCGGCAAAAGCCCAGGACAAACCCCTGTTCGTCTACTGGGGCGCCGAATGGTGCCCCTACTGCAAACAGCTGCAGGCGACTATCTTCGTGCGCGAGGAATTCATCCAGATGTCGCGGCAGTTCATCGCCATCGACATGAGTAACGGTGACTCCGAGACCATTCGCCAGAGTGACCGCTTCAATATCATCGGCCTGCCGACGGTGATTATCTTCGCCCCGGACGGTACCGAACTGACGCGTATTCCCGGCGGCATGGACATGGAACAGTACGCCGCCGTGCTGGAACTCACCCTCGACAAGTTGCGGCCGGTGTCCGAACTGCTCGCGGCGGCCCAGTCCGGAAAGCCGCTGGACGATGACGACTGGCGCCTGCTGGGCAACTATTCCTGGGACCTGGACCGCGGCCAGGTGCTCGGGGAGCAGAAGCCCGAGGTCGTACTGGCGCAACTGGCGGCGGACTGCCCGCCGAAACTCACCCTCGCCTGCAGCCGGCTGCGCCTGTCTGCCACCGGCGCCTGGCTGGAGAGCGACGAGGAAGATCGCGACCCGGCGGCCGGGGCCGCAAACCTGCGCGGCTTTACCGACATACTCGCGGACCCCACCCTGCGGCAGGCCAACATGGACACCCTGGCGGGTCTCGGGTCCGACGTGCTGGAGGACCTGGCAACCGGCGCGGAGCAGGCTCAGTTGCAGGCCAGCCTCATGGCGTTCCTGCATACCGCAGTGGATGATCACAGCCTGAATATCCTGCAACGCGCCACGGCGCTGTCGGGTTGGTCCCGGGTGGCTACCGCGCTGCAGGAAGAAGACGCCGCCCTGCCCCAGGAGCAGGTGGACTGGGCGCGGGACTCGGCTGACCAGATGATGGCCGCCCTGTCACCCTACGAACTCCACGCCGGGGTCAACAGCCTGTGGGGCGTCTACTACCGGGTGGGCCTCGAGGACCAGGCCCGCGCCACCCTGTTGCGGGGCATCGCCGAATCCAAGGCGCCCTACTACTTCATGAGTGGCATGGGCTATGTGGAGCGGGAAGCAGGCAACAACGACGCCGCCCTGGACTGGTACCGCAAGGCCTGGGAAGCCACGTCACAGCCCGCACACCGGACCCGGTGGGGCGGCGGATATATCAGCAAGCTTATCGATCTCGCGCCCGACCGGGTCGCGGAAATCGAGAGTGCCTCGAAGCAGTGGCTGGACGAACTGCTCGCACAACCCGGCGCCGTGGAGATCTACTCCCGAAGCCTCGAGCGCATGAGCGGGCGCCTGCTGGCCTGGTCGCAGGATGACGCTGCCCGCGGCGAGGTCATCAGTTCCCTGCGCGCTGATATGGCAGCGCACTGCACCGCCGCCGCAGAGGGTGAAGGCATACCGGCAGTTTGCCAGGACTTCCTGAGCCCCACCGAGGTGGCGAAGGCGCAGTAAGGGGATGTAGCGCCTGTCGTAGGCTTCTACCAGGCGCTTCGGATCGATGCCCATGGATTCGTCTACAAGATCACATGCCAGGCGGCTGCTGGAAGGCCCGCTGTTCGCGCTGCTGGCAGTGGCCTACATCGCGTGCATATCGCTGCTTCCCTATCCCGGGGATTTCCTGCTGAAAGTGTCCCCCATCGCCTGCCTGGTGATCGCGGTCGCTTTAGTCGACTCCAACACGAAAAGACGCCTGATTATCGCGGCGCTGGTGTTTTCAGGGATTGGGGATATCGCGCTTGCCTACGGCAAGTTCGAGTTTGGCCTGGGCGCCTTTTTGCTGGCGCACCTGTTCTACCTCAGCGTGTTCGGGCGCAGGTTGCGACTGACACCCGCGCGACTCGCTGCCCTGCTGGGCCTGGCATGCTATGCGCTGATCCTGCTGCGCTACCTGTCGCCGCACCTGGGGGAGATGGCTGTTCCGGTCTGTGTTTATATGGGCGTGATCTTGATAATGGCGAGTGCCGCGATTTGCGGGCGGGACAACAGTATTCAAGTCGCCATTGGTGCGGTGCTTTTTGTCACGTCGGATTCGTTGATCGCGATCGACCGTTTTTGCGGGAATGTTGCAGGCTCCGGGTACGCGATCATGGCGCTGTACTACGTGGCGCAATACTTGCTGACCCATGACGCCCGGCGCCCTTCCAGCTCGCTTGCAAGCATGGTGTAGATGTTGGCGGATTATCGGTGCTGTGAGGGCACAAATCCCGACCTATACTTCCTCCTTCAGCAGCGCTGCCGCCCCAGGCAGCTGCTCTTGACCTCAATCACAGCATTGTTCACATAACTATTGCTAAATGTTGCTAGTGGCGGCTTTGGCGCATGAACGCAGAAGCCACACAGGCCTTGCTGTCGGCAACACCAACGCCGGCGCGATACACATCAAATCGGGAGACAGCACCATGTTTCGTAACATCCTGACCCTGGCTCTGGCGGCACTTTTCGCCACCTGCGCCGGAGCGGCTGAACCAATCAGGTATGCCCCGGTCCCACCGTCGATCCTGACACCTGACCGCGTCGAGACCCGCTTGGGGCCACTATCCTTTTTCGACGGCTACCCGGGTGCAGGGACGGTCGACAAGGTCTACGACAACCTCGATTTCCAGCGTGGCGTGCGAAGCTTCCTCGACAGCCTGCCTATCGCCTCCCTCTACGCCATGCGAGAGGGCCTGCGCGAGGTGGGCGCCACCAATGGAACGGTCGGCATCTTCGAATCCCTGATGGACTCCCGCTCCCTGTTCCTGACCGCCAATACCGAGAGCGTCTACGCGTTTACCTGGCTCGACCTGAAAGACGGGCCGATGGTGGTGGAGAGCGCGCCCAACACCCTTGGCATACTGGACGACTTCTGGTTCGGGCACGTGACGGACCTGGGCAATGCCGGCCCCGACCGGGGTAAAGGCGGCAAGTTCCTCATCCTGCCCCCCGGCTACGACGGTGAAGTGCCTGATGGCTACTACACGTTCACCTCGCGGACCTTCGGCAACTGGCTCATCTGGCGCGGATTTCTCGTGGATGGCGATCCGAAGCCGGCGGTGGCGAACCTCAAGGCGCACACGCGCATCTACCCGCTTGCGCAGCGCGACGCCCCGCCGCCCGGAAAATTCGTCAACCTGTCTGGCCGCGCCTTCAACACCATTCATGCCAACGACTTATCCTTCTTCAAGGAGGTCGACGCGGTGGTGCAGGAGGAGCCCGTAGACACGCTAGACCCCGAATTCCTCGGGCTGCTGGCCTCCATCGGGATCGAGAAGGGCAAACCCTTCGCGCCGGACGCCCGCATGACCAGCCTGCTCACCGACGCGGCAGCCGTGGGCAACGCGACGGCACGGGCTCTCGTCTACAGGACCCGCGATCCAGACTTTTACTACTACCCTGGCAGCGCCTGGAAGACCGGGTTTATCGGCGGCAGCCATGAGTTCGAGGTCGATGGCGCCCGCCTGCTGGACGGGCGATCACTGTTCTTCTACTACGCCACCGGAATTACGCCAGCCATGTCGGCCAGGATGGTCGGCGTGGGATCCCAGTACGCCGGCGCGATGGTCGACTCGAAGGGCCGCGCGCTGGACGGCGGCTACACCTACCGGCTGCACCTGCCACCGGATGTGCCGGTCAAGGACTTCTGGTCGCTGGTGCTCTACGACAACCAGACCCGCTCCATGCTGCAAACTGACCAGCCCTTCCCCAGCCTCAACAGCGAGCGCGGCGTGGTCGCGAACGCGGATGGCTCGACGGATATCTACTTCGGGCCGGCCGCCCCCGCCGGCAAGGAGAGCAACTGGATCCAGACCCTGCCCGGCAAGGGCTGGAGCGTGATCCTGCGCCTGTACGGCCCGCTGGACCCGTGGTTCGACAAGACCTGGAGGCCGGGCGAAGTCGAGCGACTCGACGACATCCCGTCCGTGGCTTCCACGGGGACACCCCCGGCCATGGCCACCGACATTCCCCCCGCGATCACTACCCCGGACCGCGTTGAGACCCGCATCGGCACACTGGAATTTTTTGACGGGTTTCCCACCAAGGCGACCGCAAACCTGGTCTATGACAACCTGGACTTCATGCGCGGTATGGAGGCGTTCCTGACGACCATTCCCGCTGCCTCCATGGAGGCCGTCCGGGAGGGATACCGCGACATCGGCTGGAAGCGCAACGGCGACGTCATCATCACCGAGCAGCTGATGGACGCCCACTCGCTGTTCCTGACCGCTAACACCGAAAGCGTGTACATCATGACCTGGCTCGACCTTTCAAAAGGGCCGGTTGTGGTGGAGAGCCCCCCGAACACGCTCGGCATGGTCAACGACTTCTTCATGCGCTATGTGAGTGATATGGGCAACGCCGGTCCTGATCGCGGCCAGGGCGGCAAGTACCTGTACCTGCCGCCGGGCTGGCAGGGCGACGTGCCCGAGGGTTATTTCGTTTTCCGCTCACCGACCTTCGAGAACGTGATGTTCTGGCGCGGTTTCCTGGTCGATGGCGGTCCCGGCCCGGCGGTGCAGTCCGCCAAGGATCACGTCAGGATCTACCCCCTGGGCAAGACCGCCGATGACGCGCAGATGCGGTTTATCAACAGCTCCGGCAAGTCGTACAACACCATCCACGGCAACGACATGCATTTTTACGAGGAGGTCCATACCGTCATCGATGAAGAGCCTGCAGCCGCCTTCAGCCCGGAGATGCTCGGCCTGTTGTCGGCCATCGGCATCAGGAAGGGCGAGCCGTTTGCCCCGGACGCGCGCATGAAGAAAATCCTCGGCGAGGCCGTCGCCGTTGGTAACGCGACGGCGCGGGCAATCTCATTCCGTACCCGCGATCCCCGCGCCTTCTACTATGGAGACTCGGGCTGGTTCAACGCCTTCGTCGGCGGCAACCACGAGTTCCTGCGTGAAAGCGGTGCGCGCGATCTCGATGCCAGGACCCTGTTCCATTACGGCTACACGGCGGTCACGCCGGCCATGGTACTCAAGATCGTCGGCGTCGGCTCGCAGTACGCCGTTACCGCCGTTGACGGTAACGGCGACTACCTCGACGGCGCGAAAACCTATTCGCTGACGCTGCCGCCCGGTATCCCGGCAAAGGACTTCTGGTCTTTCGTCAACTACGATCCGCAGACGCGGTCCATGCTGCAGACACCGGCGACGGCATTTCCAAGTGTGAGCAGCCAGAGCGGCAATATCGTGGCCAACGCCGACGGCAGTACCACGATCTGGTTCGGACCCGCACCGCCCGCCGGCAAGGAATCCAACTGGGTGCCGACGATTCCAGGCAAGGGGTGGTTCACGGTGCTGCGCCTGTACGGGCCCCTGGAACCGTGGTTTGACAAGACCTGGCGGCCGGGCGACCTGCAACCGGTTGAGTGAGCGGCCAACTCCGAGGAAAAGAATCGATGCTATATCTGCCTTGCAAAAAGACATACGGTGGCCCGGCATTCCCGCCGCGCAATTTCCTGCTGGCACTGCCTCTGGCCGGTCTGGTCGGAGGCTACGCTGCGGACTCCAACGCGAAGACGGGCGTCGAGCCAGCGCGGCATGAACCGCCCAGGCTGATCCTGCAAATCACCGTGGACCAGCTGCGCGGCGACCTGCCGCTTCGGTATCGCGACGAATTCGGGAAGGGTGGATTCCGCTATCTGCTGGACAAGGGAATCTACTATGACAATGCGCACCACGCACATGCGAACACCGAAACGGTGGTGGGCCATGCCACCCTTGCCACCGGGGCGAATCCGGCTGCGCATGGCATGGTGGGAAATCTCTGGTACGACCGCGAGGCCGGTCGCACCGTCTACAACATCGAGGATCCCGACTATGAGATCCTGAGCAGTGGCGCGGGCGTGGACTCCAAAACCGAAATCGACCCGACGCAAAAGGCCGCTGCCAGCGACGGTCGCTCACCCGCCGCGATCCTTACAACGACCTTTGGCGACGAGCTTTCGATTGCCACCCAGGGGGCCGCCAGGGTGTTCGGCGTGTCGATCAAGGATCGGGGCGCTGTTACGATGGCGGGCCATACCGGTAAGGCCTTCTGGTTCTCGAAAGCGCTGGGGCAGTTTGTCACCAGCAGTTACTACTACGACAGCTATCCCCAGTGGGTGGACGCCTGGAATGCCAGGGGTGTTCCGCAGCGCTACAGCGGCAAGTCCTGGGAACTACTGCACCCGCTTGGAAGCTACCTTTTCCGCGACCGCGATGACCAAAGCTGGGAGCCTGATTTCGCGGGCTTCCGAAGGGTCTTCCCACATCCGTATTCCACTGCAGCTGACCCTTATTTCACTACGAAGCTGACCCTGAGCCCGGCGGGAGACCAGATCACCGCTGATTTTGCCAAGACCCTGATCGACGCCGAGAGCCTTGGCGATGACGACGTGACCGACTACCTCTCGATCAGTTTTTCGTCCACGGATTATGTCGGCCACATCTTCGGACCATCGAGCCTCGAGGGGGAAGACAACCTGTTGCAACTGGACCGGACATTGGCCGACCTGTTTGCCTATGTCGACCGGGAGGTCGGGCTGGAGCATACGCTGATTGTGCTGTCTTCCGACCACGGCACCCCGGAGGCGCCCGGCTACCTCAACGAACTGGGTCGCCTGGGCGGTTACGTCACACCGCAGAACTGGGATACCACTGCGGCCGTCGAGCGCATCCGCAAGCGATTCGGCATCTCCGGCAAGCTGATCCAGGGCTACGAGCACCCTTACCTCAACCTGTCCGAAGAGGTCCGCGGCGCCGAAGGCATTGACCTGGTGGTCCTGGAGACTGCGATCGCAGATGAGCTTGTACAGTTTGAAGGCGTTGCCTACGCCTTTCCCAGCTCGCGGCTGCGCGAGGGATCCCTGCCCGAGAACGCGATCACCCGGGCGGTGCTCAACAACTTCAACCCGGATCGCTCCGGCGACATCTACGTCGTGTTCAAACCGGGCTGGTTTATCAACGACTTCGACGGACTGTCTGTCACCGTCACCCACGGATCACCCTGGCGCTACGATACTTATGTCCCGATCATCTTTGCGGGCTACGGCCTGGCACCACGGCGGGTATCGCGACGGGTGTACACCGTCGACGTGGCGGCGACGCTTACCGAGATTGCCCACACGCGACCGACGGATGCTGCAGCCGGCGCCGTGCTGCTGGAGGTCGTTGGGCAGTAGTAGCCCCCTGAGGGAGCGGCAGTCGCCCGGGCATCAGCTCCGGGTGCTTCTGCTCTTCATCTCCGACACATCCCGCGTCAGCACCGCACTCTTCCCGGCCGAACGCGCCAGGCACTGCGTATGCTGGAACTCGTGGATATCGAAGGCCGCCTGCAGCGCTGCCGGCTGGCCCATGGTGTCCATGGTCTGGTTCACCACGCGCTTGGCCATCATCAGCGAGAACAGGTCCTGCTGGGCGATGCGCTGCGCCAGGGCGTGGGCGTAGTCGCGCAGTTCCTCGCCGGGCACCACCTCGTTGACCATGCCCAGCTTGTGCGCCTCTTCCGCGGTAATGCGGTCGGCGGTGAACAGCATCTGCTTGGCCTTGCGCGGGCCCAGTTCCCAGGTGTGGCCGTGGTATTCCACGCCGGCGATGCCCATGACGATGGTCGGGTCGCTGAACCAGGCGTTGTCCGCGGCGACGATCAGGTCGCAGGGCCAGGCCAGCATCAGGCCCGCGGCGATGCAGGCGCCCTGCACGGCCGCGATGGAGGGCTTGGGATTGTTGCGCCAGCGGCGGCTGTACTCGAAGTAGTGGGATTGCTCCCACAGGTACTGGCCGGTGATGCCGCGGGTTTCGTAATCGAAGCTGGAAAACACGTCCTTCTTGTCTTCCGGCACCGACAGGTCGTGGCCGGCGGAGAAGTTCTTGCCGTTGGCCTGCAGCAGGATCACCTTGACGTTGTCGTCCTTCGCGGCGCGGGTCCAGCACTCGTCGAGATCGGCGAGCAGGTCCGGGTTCTGCGCGTTGTGCACCGCGGGGCGGTTCAGGGTAATGACGGCGACATTACCCTGTACTTCATAAAGGACGATTTCACTCATCGATCGGTAACTCCAAAGATCATCAATTAGCTTTCTTGCTCGGCATCATCGAGCCGAACATGTTCTGCACGTCGCCGGAGGTCACCACCCTGCCGGTAATGCCGGGCTTGAGGCCGGGCGTTGCCCGCTCGGTGGTGTCCACGTGGGTCGCCTGCGCGCGCAGGGCGCCGACGGTGCAGTTCTCCCGGCCCAGCATGGCGATGGGGTCGAAGTTGTATTCGCGGATGACATTGCCGTGGGTGATCTTGTCGATCACCGATTCCGGCAGGTCCTTCAGGCCCTCCCAGAGGCGCTCCGGCGCCCGCGGCCAGAGACTGTCCGAGTGCGGGTAGTCGCACTCGTACATGATGATGTCCTCGCCCACTTCCTGGTAGTTCTTCAGGCCGAAGTTGTCCTCGATGAAGCAGCACAGGAAGTGCTCGCGGAAGACCTGGGTGGGCGACTTGCCCTTCCAGTCCACGTTGGTCCAGATGTGTTGCTGGTTGGTGAACTCGGCGCGCTCCAGCAGGTAGGGAATCCAGCCGATGGAGCCTTCGGACAGGGCGATTTTCAGGTCCGGGTAGCGCAGCAGCGCGGCCAGGTGCAGCCAGTCCGCCGCGGCGTTGGCGATGGAGATCGGCATCGCGGTAATCCACGCGTTCATCGGCGACAGGTCCGAGGGGTGCGGCGGCTCTGAGCCGGTGCCGATATGGCAGTTGATCACCACCTTGTTGTCGTTGCAAACCTTCCACAGCGGCTCCCAGAAGTCGTCGTGGATGGAGGCAAAGCCCTTGCGCGCGGGGTTGTCCGGGAAGCTGATGGCGTGGCAGCCCTTCTTCACCACCCGCTTGACCTCTTCCACCGCCAGGTTCACGTCCCAGAACGGGATGACCGACAGCGGGATGATGCGGCCCGGGTAGGCGGCGCTCCACTCGTCGATCTGCCAGTCGTTGTAGGCCTGGATCACGCGCAGGGACAGCTGGCGGTCCGGGTGGCGGCTGAAGATGCTGCCGTCCATGGTGCAGACGGTGGGAAAGCAGATGCTGGTGAGGATACCGTTGACGTTCATGTCGTCGATGCGCGCATGGATGTCGTAGTTGGCCGGGCGCAACTGGGAATAGCTCTGCGGCTCCATGCCGTACTCTTCCTTGGGGCGACCGACCACCGAGTTAAGGCCCACGTTGGGCAGCACGATATCGCCGTAGACCCAGAAGTCCTTCCCTTCCATGGTCTTCAGCTGCGGTGCCTTGGCTTTCAGTTCGGCCGGCAGGTGCTGGTCGAACATGTCGCCGGGCTCGCTGACGTGGTCGTCCACGCTCATGATGATCAGGTCGTTCATCTGCATTTTATTATCCTCCGGGCCGGCGTCGCGGGCGCCGGCCTGTGTCATAACAGCTTGTTTCTTGACGCGACTGTTACTTCTTGATGCGAATGGGCACGTGCGAGTAACCGCGCACGGTGCTGGTGCGGGTGCGCTTCAGGCCGGCGGTATCTACATCCCAGTCGCCGATACGCTTGAGCACTTCTTCCAGCGCGATTTTCGACTCCAGGCGGGCAACCGACGCACCCAGGCAGGTGTGCGGACCGTAACCGAAGGTCACGTGGCGCTTGGGGGCGCGCTCGATGTCGAATACTTCCGGGTTTTCCCAGTGGCGGTCGTCGCGGGTGGCGGCGGCGGTCAGCAGCGCGACGTTGTCGCCGGCCTTCATGGTGACCCCGTGCATCTCCACGTCCTTCAGCAGTCGGCGGAACTGGATCGGCGACGGCGGCTCGTAGCGCAGCAGTTCCTCGATGGCCCGGGGAATCAGCTGGGGATTGTCGCGCAGTTTCTGGCGCTGCTCCGGGTGCTTCGCCAGCAGCACACCGGCGTTGCTCAGCAGGCGGGCGACGGTCTCGTTGCCAGCGGAGGCGATCAGCACCATGAAGAACAGGCTTTCGTCCTTGGTGAAGGCGCGCTTGCTGCCGTCTTCCAGCTGGATTTCAGCGTGGGTCAGGTAGGAGAGGAAATCGCCGCAGGGCTTGACCTTGCGCTCCTCCAGCAGCGTGCCGAAATAGCCCATCGCCTTGCCCATGGCGTCGATACCGGCCGGGGTCATGTCGCCGTTCTCGTCGCGCGCCAGGGAGTCGTCCGCCCACTGGTTGATCTGGCGACGTCCCTCCTGGGGAATGCCGAGGATGTGGCTGACCACGTCCATCGGGATCCAGCGGCCGAAGTCCTGCACAAAGTCGAAGGAATCGCGGCCTTCCAGCGGCTGCAGGTAACCCAGCACGATGTCGCGGATATCGCCCTCCAGCTTGGCCACCGAGGCGGGCGTGAACTGCTGGGCCACCACGGCACGCAGCTGGTCGTGATAGGGCGGGTCGTTGTTGATCATCAGCGGGGCTTCGCCCGGTTCATCCGACATCATCTCCAGCACGGTACCCCAGGCGGAGCTGAAGCTCTGCCAGTCCATGGAGGCCTTCAGCACGTCGTCGTAGCGGCTCAGCACCCAATAGTTGTACTTCTCGTTGCGCCAGACGGGCGCCTCGTCGCGCAGGCGCTTGAAAATTTCGTAGGGATTGTCATCGATCTCGTAGCTGTACTGGTCGTAGTACAGCGCTTCTACCGCTTCGCTCATGCTGGTTAACTCCAAATCAAATTGTCTGTGACGGGCACAGCTAGACGCTGACCCCGCCGTCAATCAGGTTATCGGTCCCGGTCGTGGCGCTGGACTCGTCCGATGCCAGGTACACCATCAGCGAGGAGACGTTGTCCCGGCTGACAAATCGCTTCAGGGGAATACTCTGGCGCACTCTTTCCCTGAGCCCTTCATCTACCCGGCCGCTGAACAGGCCGGTCTCGTCGACAGCGCCGGGCAGGATAGCATTTACGCGGATGTTTTGGGGAGCCAGTTCTACCGCCATGTGCTTGGTCAGGCCGCGGATGGCCCACTTGGAGCACCCATAAACACTGTAGTCGTTCCAGCCCCGATAGGCGACCTGCGAGGACACGTTGATGATCGAACCGCCGCCGCCCTCTGCCATCACCGGGCTGACCGCGCGGATGCCCAGCCAGGTGCCCACCACGTTGACGTCCAGCACCTGGCGCAGGGTCTCGGCGCTCTCGCTCTGGATATCGCCCTTGCTCAGGATGCCCGCGTTGTTGACCAGCACGTCGATGCGGCCGAAGCGCTCGACGGCCTGGGCCACCGCCGCCTGCCACTGCGCTTCGCTGGCGATGTCGTGTTCGACGAACAACGCCCGCTCGCCAAGTTCCGCGGCCAGCGCAGCGCCGGCATCGGCCGCGATATCCGTCATCACCAGCAAGGCGCCCTCGGCGACAGCGCGGCGGGCGTGGGATTCGCCCATACCGCTGGCGGCACCGGTCAGGAAGACCACTTTGTCCTTCAATCGCATCTCGCCGGCTCCTCAGTCGCTGTAGGGCATGTGGACCTGTAATTCGGCGATCTTCCACTGCTCGCCGGACTTGCGCAGGTCGAAGCGGTATTCCACGAACAGCGACATGGCGGCCGGAGTCGTGGCCCAGTCTGCCACCGTGCCATAGGCGCGGGCGACGGCGCTCTCGTTACTGGCGCCCTCCTCCACGTACACATTGGTGATCACATGCCGGTACTCCGTGGCGCCGGCCCTGAGCTTGTCCGACTGCCCGACAAACGCGGCGTGGCCGACCAGCTCGATGTCCTTGCCCAGCAGCTTGCCGTCGGGCAGGAACAGGTCCGCCCAGTCCTCGCCGCGGTAGTTGTCCACGCGGAATGAGTACTGCGCGATGAGTTCATGGATCGCCAGGCGGTTTTCCAGTGTTATTGCTGTCATGTCTGCCTCTAGCTCGCCTTGCGTTTCTCTGCAATTTCCTGCGCCATTTTACGCAACAGGTCCTTGCGCACCTTGCCGGAAGGCACGCGCGGGAAATCCTCGACGATCTCCAGCCACTCCGGGTATTTCTGCTTCGCGAGCCCCACCTCGTCGAGGAAGCGGCGCATCGCCGCGAGGTCGAACTCGCCGCCCGCGGCGGGTATGACGAAGGCGCAACCCATCTCGCCGGTGGTGTCGCTGGGCATTGCCACTATCGCGATATCCGCCACCGCGGGGTGCTCCATCAGCACGTCTTCCACTTCCTTGGGGCTGATGTTTTCCCCCGAACGGATGATGATGTCCTTCTTGCGGCCGGTAATTTCCAGGTAGTTGCCGTGGCACCAGCGGCCGAGGTCGCCCATGCGGAAGTAATCGTGTTCGTCAAATGACGAGGCATTATCCGCCGTATCGAGGTAGCCGGCAAACTGCTCCGGGCCGAAAGCGAGAATCTCGCCCTCCACCCCCTGCTCCGTGATCTCCACCCCGTCGTCATCGACCAGCTTGACGTCGATCGGCGGCAGCACGACACCGTCGGTTTCCGCCCCGAGGTCCGCCTGCTCGCGGCTGTCGATACCCAGGGTCACCGTCATCATCTCGGTGGAGCCGTAGGCGCGGAAGAACAGGCAGCCGGGGAATTCCCGCGAGACCTGCTTGATCAGGTCCGGCGATACCGAGGTGCCGCCGCAGAAGAACATGCGCAGGGACGCCAGCGCACTGCGGTCGTCGGCGGTGGCGGCGAGGAACTGCTGCAGGAAGGGCGTGGCGCCGCCGCTGATGGTGCAGCCGTGCTCGCGGATGGCGTCGATGCCGTCCTGCACGTCCCACACGTCCAGCAGCACCGCCGGCGCGCCGGATACCCAGGGGATATCGAAGGCCCAGATCGCCCCGGTGATGTGGGTGACCGGGGACGGCATGAAAATCACGTCGTTCTCGTCGACATGCCACGCCTCGATCATCTGGCGGGCCTTGTAGCCGAAGCCGTAGTGGGTCTGCAGCACGCCCTTGGCGCGGCCGGTGGTGCCGGAGGTGAACATCACCAGGAACGCCTCGGCGGGGTCGACCTCGGGGAAAGTGTCCAGCGGATCACCGGCAAGGGCCCCGGGGAAGGTGACATCCCCGCCCTCCCCTCGCACCACGATCACCTGTTGCAGTTCGGGCAGGGACTCACGCAGGCTCGCGAGCATCGCCGGGTAGTCGCACTTGCGGAACTCGCCGGGCACGAAGATGAACTTCGCCCGGGTCGCGCCCAGCATGTAGCGCAGCTCCGCCTCGCGGTAGATCGGCGGGATGGGGTTGATCACCAGCCCCAGCATGCGCGCCGCCAGCGCGATGACCGCGCTCTCGGACCAGTTGGGCAACTGGAAGGCGACCACGTCGCCGGGCTGTGCGCCCTGTGCGGTGAACCAGGCCGCGAGCCGCGCCGCGCCGCCGTAGACCTCGCGGCGGGTGAGCTTGCGGTCGCGCTCGATCAGCAGGACCTTGTCCGGCGCCTTTTGCGTTTGCTCCAGGGCGACACTGGCCAGTGTCTCCGGACGCCAGTACCCGGCTTCCAGCCAGCGCTCGGCGTGCTCCTGCGACCAGCGCAGGGGGAAGCCACCGGTGTCCCTGCGAATTTCCCAGGTCATGTATTCTCTCCAGTCATCCCGCGACGCGCCCGGTCACCGGCGCGTACACTGCGGCGAACATGCGCGCGGGGTCGCTGCAGGCGATCGCGGCCAGCTTGTCCTCCGGGGAGGACAGCGACTGCACCAGCCGCGGCGCGTCGTCGGTTTCGAACATCAGCAGGTAGCGGTATTTGCGCGCGCTGCCGCGCAGCTGCGCCTCGGTAATGGTCCAGAAGCTGGTGGCGCCCGCACCGGGCAGGGCCGCCAGCTCCGCGAGGCCGGAATGCAGCATCGCCTTTTCCAGCGCCTGTGCCTCCCCCTCCGCGGGGTTGAGGAAGGCCAGCAGCAGCGTACCGCGGCTCGCGTCCTGCGGGGCTGTTGCCGCGCCGTCAGCCAGCCAGCGCAGCAGGCGCATGGTCGGCGGCTGTACCGAGCTCATGTCGATGGCCGGGCTGATCGGCATGTCCGCCGTGCCGTGGCTGGCCAGCAGCGTCTCGATCGCCTTCGCCGGGTCGCCATCCAGTTCCCAGATCACCAGGTTGTCGTGCTTGCCGGCAGGCCAGGGCGTGCCTTCCACACGGTGAAAACGCTGCCCCGCCGCGACCACGGGCAGCTTTACCGAATGCGGCAGGTGCTCGTCGCTGTACCAGCGCTGGAATTCTTCCTCCATGCCCTCGACGGGGCTGGAGAATGCAAACTGAAAGCAGTGGTTCATGGCAGTATCGGTTCCTCAGCGCGCCCGCGGCAGTTCCAGCAGCTGGTCGGCGATAATTTCCCGCTGGATCTCCGAGGTGCCGCCGGCGATGGTGGAGACCCAGCTCCACAGGTACTCGTAGCTCCACAGGTTGTCGTTGCGGTCGCCGTTGAATTCCATGAATTCCCAGCCGAGGATTTCCGCGACCAGGTGGTACAGCGACTTGGCGGTACCCGTGACCAGCAGCTTCATGATCGAGCCCTTGGGGCCCGGCCCGCCGGAACTCTCGATCTCGGCGATCTGCGCAAAGGTCATCGCGCGAATCGCCATGGTGTCCGCCTTGATCTGCGCGATGCGCCCGGCGATACCGCTGTCCTCGATGGCCAGGCTGCCGTCTTCCAGCCGGGTGCGGCCGGCCAGCTCGATCACCTGGTTGACCCGCTCGAACAGCGCGAGCTGGTCGCCGATAAAGCCGGTGCCGCGCTCGAAGGAGAGCGTGGACATGGCGGTTTTCCAGCCTGCACCCAGCGCGCCGACCACGTTTGTCAGCGGGATTTTAACGTCGTCGTAGAAAGTGGTGTTGACGTGTTCGTCGCCCAGCATGGTCCTGATCGGGGTGACCGTGATCCCGGGGGTTTTCATGTCGCAGATCACCCAGGTCAGGCCGCGGTGACGCTCGGAACCCGGCTCGGTGCGGATCAGCAGTTCCTGGAAATCCGCGTGCTGCCCGTCGGTGGTCCAGGTCTTGCTGCCGTTGACCACGAGGTAGTCGCCGTCCACCACGCCGCTGGTTTTCAGCGAGGCAAGGTCGGAGCCGGCGTTGGGTTCGGAGAAGCCCTGGCACCAGAGGTTTTCGCCCGACAGGATTTTCTCCAGGTGAAATGCCTTCTGCTCCTGCGTGCCGCAGGCGATGATGGTCGGGCCCGCGTGCATCAGGGCGACATAGGTGGTGTTGATGTAGTTGGGCGCGCCAGCGCGGGCGCACTCCTCGTACCAGATCACCTGCTGCAGGGCGGACAGTCCCAGCCCGCCGTATTCCTTCGGCCAGTTCACCCCGGCCCAGCCGCCCTCGTAGAGCCTGCGCTGCCAGTCGCGGTCGAACTGCGCCGCGCCCTCGCCGTGGGCCGGGCGGCGCTGCTGCGGGATATTGTCCCTCAGCCACGCCCGGGCGCGGGCGCGGAAGTCGTTGTCCTGTTCTGAATATTCGAGGTTCATGTCGGATCGCAGTCCCCGCTTGAAGCCACATCCAGCAGGGTGGCGCGCAGGCGTTTGGCGGAGCCCGCCAGGCGGCTCAGCAGGTTGGCGCGCTTGAGCAGCAGGTGCGCGTCGTGCTCGTCAGTCACCCCGATACCGCCATGTAACTGGATGTTCGTATCGACGTTCATGATGGCCGCGCGCTGCGCCAGCAGGGCCGCCGCGTCCACCTGCATGGCGGCGTCGGCATGGCCCTCGCGCAGGGCGGTAGCGGCATAGAACAGCTGGCTGCGCGCCGCCTCGTTGCGCACCGCCATGTCGGAACAGGGATGGCGCACCGCCTGGTAGGCGCCGATGGCGCGCCCGAAAGTTTCGCGCTCTTTCGCGTAGGCGACGATCATCGCCAGCGCGGACTCCGCCACGCCGACCATCATCGCGCAGAGGTCGATCTGCGCCTTGCGCCAGACACTGTCGCCCTCCAACCGCAGTACCTCCTGCAGGCAACCCGGGGCGCCGATCGACATGGCCACAGAGCGGTCCAGGCACAGCACCTCGTCACAGCCGCTACCGTCGAAGGCGTAGAGCGCCGCGTGGGAAGGCGTGACTTCCACCGCGTACTGCGCCGCGGCGTTGCCAACGATGCGTACCGCGCCCTCGCGCTGCTCCACCACCAGCGCCACGCTGGCTTCACCGGCGACCAGGGAGGCGCACAGGGCGCCGTCCGCAGCGGCCACGGCAACGCCGAGGACCTGCGCGTAAACGTCCATGGGGCCGGCCACGCGGCCGTGCTCGAGGAAGAACAGCATCTCCTCGACCTGGCTCAAGTCGCTGCCGCCAGCCTCCTCCGGGGCGGCCAGGCCCAGCCAGCCGAGCTCGCAGAAGGGCGCCAGGTCGTGCGCGTCCCGCGGTTGCGGGTGCAGGCGCTGCAGCGGGTATTCGTTGCCGAGAAAATCCGCCGCCGCGTTGGCTATTTCCTGCTCGTGGGAATCGAGTGCCAGGAACATCGGCAATACTCCACCTGAATCCAGTTGTTGTCGTGTTTTACCGGGGGATGGCGATGGGCTGGTAGGCGAGCAGGCGCCACTGGCCGCCTTCGCGAGTCCACACCGAGAGAGTCCGGTTGTCGAGTGACCTGGGCTGGCCGCCGACCGTGACCTCCGCGGTCAGGCGGGAGAACAGCAGGGCCGTCTCGCCGAGATCCATCACGCGCTGTTCGGTAATTTCCAGCGAAAGATAAACGATATTGCCCGAGCCCATCTTGGCCAGCAGGCTGGTCTTGTCCTCGTATACCGCGTTGGAGTGGGCGAAGACCAGCCGGTCGGACAGCAATTCCGAGAGTGCGCCGACATCGCATGCCAGCAGGGCCTGCCGGCGCCGCTCCTCGAGGGCAATGATGGTTCCGCTGATGTCCTGCGTCATGATCGGTCTGCTCCTGGGCGACTAGCTGGCGGCGCCGGCAGCGCCCCCCGCTTCGGCGTGTTCATCGAGGCGTCGGCACGAGTACTCCGAAAGGTCGATATCCGCGGTGAAGTGGCGGTAGTCCGCCAGCTTCCAGGGCGAGTTCATGATCACCCTGCCCTTCTTGTTCTTGTACCAGCTGGTGACGCCGGGGTGCGACCACACCAGCTGCCGGTGTTCCGCGTCGACGCGCTCATTGTACGCCTCGAAGGGTGCCTCTTTAACCTCGATCTCGTCCCAGCCGTTCTCCAGCATCTCGCGCAGGGCTTCGCAGATATAGCGAATCTGGCACTCGCTGTGGAAGAAGGCGCTGCCGCCGTGGGCGAGGTTGGTGTTGGGCCCGTACAGCACGAAGAAATTCGGGAAGTCGGGCACGGTGATGCCGAGGTGGGCGCGGGGGTCGTCGTCGCCCCAGAGTTCGCGGATGGTCTTGCCGCTGCGGCCCTTGATGTGCATCGGGGACAGCAGTTTCGAGGCGTGGAAACCGGTGGCGAAGACGATCACGTCCGCCGGGTACTTCCTGCCGCCAGCGACGATGCCGTCTTCCTCGATGTGGTCGATGTCGCCCGCGTAGAGATCCACGTTGGGCTGGCACAGCATGCGGAACCAGTTATTGTCGCGCAGCATGCGCTTGCCGAAGGGCGGGTAGTCCGGGATGACCTTTTCCAGCAGGTCGGTCCGCTCGCCCAGCTCCGAGGTTATGTACTGGATGAGTTCCTCGCGCATCTTCGCGTTTTCGGCGTTCAGCGAGTGCTCGGGATCTGTCCACTCCGGGTCGATGCGCAGGGTCGGGTGGAAGCCGTCGGAGGCCGCCCAGAACAGCTGGAAGCGGAACCATTCCATGTAGTACGGAATGTGCTTGGTCGCCCAGGTCACCGCCTCCGGCACGTGCTCGTGGTACATGGGGTGGCGGATGATCCAGTGCTTGGAGCGCTGGAAAATCGTCAGGTGGCCGACTTTGGGCGCGATTGAAGGGGCGATCTGGATGCCGCTGGCGCCGGTGCCGACCATCGCCACATTCTTGCCGGTAATATCCACGCTGTGGTCCCAGCGCGCGGAGTGGAATTTCGGCCCCTTGAAGCTGTCGATGCCGGGAATGTCGGGGATGGACGGACGGTTGAGGATGCCCACCGCGCTGACAAACGCGTTGGCCTCCAGTTGCTGGCTGGTGGTGGTGATGCGCCAGCGGCAGGCGCTCTCGTCATACTCCGCTGCGGTGATTTCCTCGTTGAAGCGAATGTGCTCGCGCACGCCGAACTCGTCGGCGATGCGGTTGATATAGGCGAGCAGTTCAGCGCCCTTGCTGAAAAACTCCGGCCAGTCCGGGTTGGGCAGCAGGGAGAAGGAATAGAAATGGCAGGGCGTATCCACGCCGATGCCCGGGTAGGTGTTCTCGTACCAGGTGCCGCCGATGGCGTCGTTTTTCTCGATGATCACGAAGGGAATGCCCGCCTGCTTGAGGCGCACGCCCATCACCACGCCGGAGAAGCCGGCGCCGGCGATGACCACCTGGAAGTTCTCCAGTTTTTCCTTCGCGACCGGCTTGCGCCATTCCACGGCGCGGTAGTCCTTGCCGCCGAAGCAGGTTTCCTCGTAGAAGATGGGCAGGTATTTCTCCGGCACGTCGGCGCCGCAGGCGACGTCCATCATCTCCTTGAGCTCGGCCGTCGTCGGCTCCCTGTGCTGCACGCCGCCCTCGCCGGCCAGGCGCTCGATAGCCGCTACCAGCGCGGCGCGGATCTCGTCCTGCAGTTCCTGCGGAATCTCCTGCTGGTAATCCCAGCCACCGTGCACATAGGGCTTTACCCGCGCCAGGAAGGACTTGTCACCGGTGAGGTGCACGTAGCTCATCAGCAGGGGCAGCACGTGGGACCCGGCCACCGCGGTACGCAAAGCGGCGGGATCGGCAGCGGCCTGTTGAATCTGACTGGTTAAATCCATAACTCGTTTCTCTGGCAAATCCTGGTATTGCAGGCTTACACGGTGGCAATGGCGGTGACTGGCGAGCCGACCGCGCCGGGTAGTCGCAGCGGTGGCGCGGTGAGCATGAAGCGACAGCGCCCGGCCGAGCGCAGCCAGTCGGCGAGGTCGCTGAGCAGGAACAGCTCGCCCAGCGGGATGCCGAGCTTGAACAGGCAGTGCTCATGCAGCGGGAAAAACGCACCGCGATGCGCCGGCGGGCTGGGCGTGGGCAGGAACTCCACAGCCTCGTTATCCGAGACCAGCGCGGCGACGCCGGAATCGGTTATCCAGTCGAGAAGTTTTTTGTCCGAGCCATCGAGCCCGGTACAGATCTCGTGCTGGATACCTTCGGGCGGGTTTTTGCCGTAACCGAGCAGCACGCGGTCGAAGCCGGTGCGCAGGCAGAGGATGTCGCCACTCTCCACTTCCACGCCGTCCGCCTCGAGGATGCGCATCAGCGCGTCGTAACCGATCGCCTCGCGCGCATCGCCGTAGTGGGCGTGCAGGTCGACCATGACACCGCGCCCCTGCATGCCGGCGACAGCGAGGGCGTCTATCCCCAGCGGGCCGGCGCCATAGGGCGGTTCCTGCGGCTTGTCGCCATCGAGGTAATCCTTTGGCCCGCGCACTTCCACGCCGCCGCGGTAACCGTTGTAGAAAACCACTTCTTCGGCGCCGTCGCCGTTGGCGTCGAACAGCGCACCCATATGGGCGAGGCTGTCCCACTGGGTCGAGTACTGGGTGGACAGGGTCACCCGGTCGTCGCAGACCACGTCGGTCTGGCCGGGGTTCACGCGCTCCATCGGGTAGCACATGGCGGGGTCGTCGCCGCGCATGGAAAACTGCATCTGCGGTGGAAAGCGGCGCGGGTTTAGCGCGGAGCGGCCCGGGTAGTCCAGCGGTAGCGAGAGGCAAAAATTGACACCTTCTCTGACTTCCGCAACCGCCTGCAGTACCTTGGCGGGGGTCAACAGGTTGACCCGACCCAGGGCGTCGTTTTCACCAAACTCCCCCCAGTTCGAGCCTTCAGGCCTGTTGGTCCAGCGATTCAATTGACTACCCTTATTATCGTCGTTGCGTACGAGTGGAAATATACGCGCCGATAAAACTGACGTCAATTCAATTATTGGAATTTCCGGGGCGACGCCCGCGCGATCGCACGCCCCCGTAGGAGCCTGCTACGCAGGCGATCACCGTACGCCGATCAGGCACCGCATCGCCTGCGTAGCAGGCTCCTACGGGGGGTTATCGCTTGACGATCACGGTGGAGCCGTGGCCGAAAAGCCCCTGGTTGGCGGTAATTCCAACCCTCGCTCCCTCGACCTGCCGCTCCCCGGCGGTGCCGCGCAACTGCTGCACCAGTTCGCACACCTGGGCCAGCGCCTGGGCGGGCACCGCCTCGCCGAAACAGGCCAGGCCGCCCGACGGGTTGACGGGCACGCGCCCGCCGATACGCGTATCGCCCGAGCGCAGCAGTGCCGCAGCCTCGCCGCGCGGGCACAGCTGCAGGTCTTCGTACCAGTCCAGTTCCAGTGCGGTGGAGAGATCGTAGACTTCAGCCACGGATACGTCCCCGGGTCCGATCCCCGCCTCCTCGTAAGCCTTCGCCGGCAGCGCCGCGCGAAAGCGCTGTGCGTCCACCGCGGCGGCGGAGTCGGTGGCGATGTCCGGCATTTCCACCAGTTCGGACGCGTAGGTCGGCGTGACGGTGGAGATGGCGGCGATGCGCACGGCGTCGCCCCTGCCCAGCTTGCGGGCGTAGTCCATGGAACACACCACCAGCGCCGCCGCACCGTCGGAGGTGGCGCAGATGTCCATCAGCCGCAGCGGGTCCGCCACCATGGCCGAGGCGGAGACGTCCTCCATGCTGAAACGCTTGCGGTAGCGGGCATTGGGGTTGGTAAAACCATGCTCCGCGTTCTTCACCTTGACCATCGCGAAGTCGTCCACGCTGTCGCCGTACAGCGCCATGCGCCTGCGGGCGTAGAGGCCGAAATAGGACGGGTTGGTAATACCGAGGCGGAACCGCACCCAGTCCGGGTCTTCCGGCCGGTCGCCCGGCGCGGGCTTGAGAAAGCCCTTGGGCGTGGTGTCGGAACCGACCACCAGCGCCACGTCGCACTGGCCGGCCAGTATTTTCGTGCGCGCCGCCGCAAGCGCCTGTGAACCGGATGCGCAGGCTGCGTAGGACGTGTTGACCTCCGCGCCCTGCCAGCCCAGCGCCTGGGCGAAGGTCGCGCCGGCCACGTAGCCCGGGTAGCCGCAGCGCATGGTGGCGGCGCCGGAGACGAAGCCGACATCCTGCCAGCGCACTCCCGCGTCGGCGATGGCCTCGCGGCAGGCTTTTACCCCGTACTCGACAAAGTTCCTGCCCCACTTTCCCCAGGGGTGCATGCCGATGCCCAGTACTGCTATGTCTTTTTCCGTGCTCATCTACTCAGTCTCTGTCCGCAGTTCAAGGTCGCAGCGGCAGGCTCAGGCTGCCGGCGACCACTTCCAGGTGATCGTGGCCCGCTCGTCGGTCTCGCTCAGGGTATCCAGCACCAGTTCCATGGGCATCCCTACCTCGAGATCGACGCACTCCAGGCCGCGCACACCCTGTCCGAGGACGATCATCTTTTCCTTTTCCAGTTCCACCGCGAGGATGGCGTAGGGCACGTGCGGGTCTTCCGCCACGAAGGGTTCGGGCGGCTGGTACATGGCGTTGGTGAAGGACCAGAGCGTGCCGCGACGCGACAGCGGCACCTCCTCGAACTCCTCGCCATCGCAGGCGGGGTTCCGGCAATACAGGCTCTGGCGGGGAAAGTAGTAGCTGCCACAGGCGGTGCAGCGGGTTCCCAGCAGATGGGGCTCGCCGTCCAGGACGGTAAACCAGCCTTCGATGACGGGTACTTGGGGTTTGGGCATGGCGGTCTCCGTCTTGCCAGGGGCTCGCGGCTGCGGCCGGTTGCGGGCATGCTAGTGGCTAAACTGATTTAATGTCAATTTATACACCGCGCTGGGAACGCCATGCATCGTCCGTTTGGACCGCCCTCTCCCCGCCGGCTGGACGCGCGCCCCCGCGGGTCTCTATAATTGGCGACCCGTCAGTTATTGGTAGACCCAGGTGACATTCAGCTGCTTCGAAGAACAACTGGCCAGCAAGCCCGACGCGCTGGCCATCACCGACCTCTCGCAGGCGCGCAGCTGGCGCGAACTGGACGACAACGTGCGCGCCCTCACCCGCTACCTGACGGACGAGGCCGGCCTGCAACCCGGCGAGCACGTCGCCCTGCTGGTCGGCAACCGCATCGAGTACGTGGAGGCGATGCTCGCCGGCCTGCTGGCGGGGCTCTGGGTGACGCCGATCAACACCCACCTCACCGCCAGCGAAGTGGACTACATCCGCCGGGACTGCGGCGCAAAAATCATTTTCCACGACGACGCCCTGGCGCCGTTACTGCTGGCGGACAGCTCGGGCACGGCGGTAAATATCCAGCAACTGCTGCCCACGCTGCCGATACCCGCACAATCGTCCATCGAGGCGGACAGCCCCGCCGGCGGCAACATGCTCTACACCAGCGGCACCACCGGCCGCCCCAAGGGCGTGAAGCGCGCCAGGCCCGCGCGGGTGGACGAGATGATCGCGCGCATGCGCGGCTTTGGCGAAGCCTTCGGCCTCACCGGCCGCGGCCCGCACCTGGTTACCGGGCCGCTGTACCACGCGGCGCCGGGCCTGTTCGCCATCTACGACATGCTCAACGGCGCGCCGGTGGTGATCATGCCCAAATGGAGCTGCGAGACCTTCTTCAAGGCCGTGGGCGACTACCGCGTGGTGACCACCCACCTGGTGCCAACCATGTTCGTGCGCCTGCTGGAGGCGCGCGAGCGCGGCGAAGCGGACGACGCCAACCTCAGCTCGCTGGACTACGTGCTGCACGGCGCGGCGCCGATCTCCCGCAGCGTGAAGCAGCGCATGATCGACTGGTGGGGCCCCATGCTCACCGAGTACTGGGGCGCCACCGAATCCGGCACCGTCACCATGGTGAACAGCGCCGACTGGCTGGCGCACCCGGGAACCGTGGGCAAGCCGCTGCCCCACTTCGAGGTTTTCGTCGGCGATGCAACCGGCGAGCCCGTCGACGCGCCGGAAGGCCTGCTGCTGTGCCGCCACAAAACCCTGGCCGGTATCTTCGAGTACCACAACGACCCGGAAAAAACCCGCAAGTCGCACCCACTGCCCCACGTGGTGTCCCTGGGGGATATCGGGCGGGTGGAGGACGGCTTCGTCTACCTCTCCGACCGGGAGTCCAACATGATCATCTCCGGCGGCGTGAACATCTACCCGGCGGAGATCGAGGAAGCGCTGATGGAGCATCCGCAGATCGTGGACGCGGTGGTGTTCGGCATTCCCAACGAGGAGTGGGGCGAGGAGGTCAAGGCCGTGGTGCAGTTGCGGGACGGCACGCTGGGCACAGACGCTTTGGTCGAGGATATCCGTGGCTTTACCCGCGCCAGGGTTGCCGGCTTCAAGGTGCCGCGCTCCATCGCCTTTATCGACGTGATGCCGAGAAACCCCGCGGGCAAGATCCCGGTGCGCGAACTGAAGGCGAAGTACGCGGGCTAGATCACCGCGCTCCCGCTTTGCCCGGGGGCGGAATTACGCGGTAGAGTTGGCGCTCGTAAACAGCGATAACAACAATCGGGGAACCCGGGGATATGAGCCAAGCTGCGAACGACCATCCACACCAGCAGCCACACGAGCAGCCACTCGACACCGCGCTGGCGGGCGCTGTGGAGAAGCCCGCGCCCGGCGCCTACTACGCGCTCGCGGTACTGCTGGCAGCCTATATCCTCTCGTTCATCGACCGCAACGTGATGGCGGTGCTGATCGGGCCGATCCGCGCAGACCTGCATATCTCGGACTTCCAGTACAGCCTGCTGCACGGCTTCGCGTTTTCCATGTTCTATATCGTGCTGGGCATTCCCATCGCCCGGCTGGCGGACCACGGCAACCGCAAGTGGATCATCACCGTCGGCATTTTCCTGTGGAGCATCATGTGCTGCCTGTGCGGCATGGCGCGCAGCGTGGCGACGCTGTTTATCGCGCGTATCGGCGTGGGCGTGGGCGAGGCGGCACTGTCGCCGCCGGCATTCTCCATGCTGGCGGACCTGTTCCCGCCGCACCGGCAGGCGCGTGCCTTCGCGGTCTACAGCCTCGGCGTGACGATTGGCGGCGGGCTTTCCGCGATCGTCGGCGGCTTCGTCTACAAGTTTTTCGCCGCCAGCGGCGGCGCCACCCTGCCCCTGCTCGGGCATGTGGGCGCGTGGCAGATGACCTTCGTCAGCGTGGGCGCGCCGGGGCTCATCCTGGTGTTGCTGCTGGGTATGATCCGCGAACCGGCGCGGCGCACGGACCGGGATATCGCTCCGGCGCACACCGGCGCCAGCCTCGGCGAGTTCTGGGCCTGGCTGAAACGCCACCGCCGCATCTACATCGGTATCCTGGGCGCCAACTCCCTGCTCACGGTAATGACCTACGGCATGCTCGCCTGGTTTATCGAATTCCTGATACGCACTTACGACGTGCCGCGCGAAACCGCGGGGCTGCAGTTCGGCATGATCAATATTATCGCGGGGAGCCTGGGGGCTATCGTCATCGGCTGGCTGGTGCAGCCCATGGTGAATCGCGGGGTGAGCGATGCGCCGGCGCGCATGCTGCTGATCATCGCCTGCCTGGTGGCGGTACCCACGGCGCTGGGACCGCTGTGCCCCAACCCGACGCTGGCGGTGGTGCTGGCCTGCCCGGCGATGTTCCTGCTGAACGGTTTTTACGGCCCCGGCATCACCGCGTTGCAGGCGGTTACGCCCAACCGGATGAAGGCGCAGATCACCGCGCTGTCGCTGTTCTTCGCCAACCTCTTCGGCCTGGCACTGGGCCCGACCATCGTGGCGACGCTGACGGATTTTCTCTTCGGCAACGACCAGGACCTGCGTTACTCGCTGGCGCTGCTGCCGGTTGTGCTCTGCCCCATCGCGGCCGCGCTGGCCTGGCAGGCGCTGGGCCCGTATCGCGATCTCCTTGTAGGAGCCCGCTACGCGGGCGATCCCGATCAGGCGCGCGGGTAGATCAGAATCGCCCACATAGCGGGCTCCTACAACCGGTTTAGTTGCTGCGCAGGACGCGGTAGAGCATCTCGACGATGCCGGCGCTGAGCTGCTTGCGAGTCTGGCGGGTGGTGCCGGAGATACCGATGTCGTGCTGGGCCGCCAGCGCGCCCATGGCGGCGTGTATGGCGATGGCGATCTGTTGCGGGTTGCCGAGGCTGGGGTTGATCTGGGCGATCTTCTTGCCCAGCGCCTGCAGGATGCCGCGAGTGGTAGCGATGCGCAGGTTGAGGAAGCGCAGGTTGCCCTGGTCCGCCTCCAGGTTGCGCACGCGCAGTTCGATGCGGTACTTCTCCCACAGCTCGTTGTAGATATCCACGAACTTGCGGATGTTCTGCTCGAGGTTGTCGTCGTTCCACTCGCCTTCCAGCACCTCGAACAGCGGGTCGAGGTTCAGCGCCGCCGCTTCGACGCAGGCGAACAGTACATCCTCGATATCCTCGAAGTAGACGTAGAAAGTTGAGCTGGAAACGTCGGCCTCGAAGGCGACGTCGGAAACCGTGAGGTCCTTGTAGGAACGGTTTTTCAGCATTTCCAGGGTCACGTCCATGATCCGCTGGCGAGTCTCCCTGCCCTTGCGGCCCATTTTCTGACCGTGCAGATTATGAATCTCTTTTTCCAATGGTGTGCTTCCTGGAATGGAACAAGCGAGGATGGTATCCCAAGACTGACATTGCTTCAATTTGCCGGGCGAGACCGGTAGCCCGGTGTCGCCGGGGCTGTGAGGTCGCTGCCCGAACTGCCGGCCCCGGCTCAGCCAGCCAGCGGATGTCCGGGCAGCGCGCAGAGAATCGAATCGTCCCAGCTGTCGCGCAGCGCGGGGGCGAGCTTCATCCAGCTCTTGATGTCGTCGGGGATGTCGCCCTTCCAGCTTGGGTACCATTTGCCGAAGCCTTCCCAGCCACCCTGCACCGCCCAGTAGTGGATCACCTCCTCGTTGCAGAAGATGGTGACGAAGGAGCCCAGCCACAGCTTGCCGGTGCGCTCGGACCAGGGCACGTAGGCGTACTCCAGTTGCTCGATGTAGTCCTCCTGCCGCCCGGGCTTGGTCTTCATGATCTCCTGGATCACTACCGAGGCGTCAAAGCTGTTTGCGACAAGATCCCCGATGGGCTGGATACCGCGGTTGGCGTAGCACAGGCGCCCGTTGCCATTTGCCTGCAATGCGGCGAGCGCGGCGTCCCATTCCGCAAAGGCCGCTGAATCTTCCCCGCTACCGGTGCGCGCGGCGCTCAGTTCGCCGAAGTGCGCGTAGCCGTCGATCTCCCAGATGGTGGTCACTTCCGGCCAGCGGGCATTGTAGGGGCCGCTCTTCCAGTGTCCGAACAGGCGCGCGCCGAGGCGCTCCATCGCCGGCCGGTAGCACTCGCCGAACGCGGCGTTGTACCTGCCCATGTCGCCAATGCCGAGCCGGGTGGTTTCGTGGAGATACAACGAACGGTGCTGGAATTCCCTGCGCACGATATGGGCCCTCGTCCTGATTATCTGTCTTTTCCCCGGGTGGGGGCGCCCGACGATCAGACCACAGTTACTGACGAAGTGTCAATTTAATGGCGCGGGCCAGCCGCCCGTCCGGCCTACGGCAGCGCGTAGGCCATCACATCGCTGGCGGAGGGCCCCGGAATACCCGGGTGGCCGCCTGCGGCGATCACCACGTACTGCCGCCCGGTTTTTTCCGAGATGTACGTCATCGGCGTGGCCGCACCCACCGCCGGCAGCGATGCGCTCCACAACTCCCTGCCGTTGCCGATATCCAGCGCGCGCAGGCGCCGGTCCTGGGCCGCGGCGACAAATACCACACCGCCGGCGGTGACGATGGCGCCGCCCTTATAGGGGACACCCATGGGAATGGGCAGGCGCGTTTCCAGCCCGAAGGGGCCGGAGTGCTCCGCGGTACCCAGCGGCTTGCTCCACAGCAGTTCACGGCTGCCGATATCGAAAGCGCTGATACGGCCGTAGGGCGGTTGCTGGCAGGGTACGCCCAGTGGCGAGAGAAACACCTTGCGCAGGAATGCGTAGGGCACTTTCTCCTGCGGGTACAGCAAGGTGTCCTTCTTGCCGGTGAGGTTGATCTTCGCCGCCTCCTCGTGGGAAATCATCTGGCCCGTCTCCGCCATATGCAGACTGCTGGCCACCATAATGCCGCGGCCGAGGTCCACCGACACGCTGCCCCAGTTGCTGCCACCGGCTGCGCCCGGGTAGTTGAGCGACATGTCAGTGCCCGGCGGATTGAAGTCACCCTCGTAGCGCAGCTTTTTAAAGCGCACGCGGCACCACAGCTGGTCCAGCGGCGTCATGCCCCACATGTCCTGCTCGCGCAGGTGCGGGCCGGCCAGCGAGGGGAAGCCGGTGGTGTAGGGCTGGGTCTTCGCCAGCTTCTCTTCCGGCAGGCCGTGCTGCGGTACCGGGCGCTCCTCCACCGGGTCGATGGGCTTGCCATCGCGGCGGTCCAGCAGGAACAGCTGGCCGCGCTTGGTGGGCACGATCAGCGCCGGCAGCATATCGCCCGCCTGCTGGATATCTACCGCCACCGGCTGGGAGGCGACGTCATAGTCCCAGAGATCGTGGTGAGTGGTCTGGAAGGACCAGCGCACCGCGCCGGTGGCCGCGTCCAGCGCCACCACCGAGGAACTGAAGCGCTCGGAGGCCGCGGAGCGGTGAATGCCGTAGTAATCCGGCGGGCTGTTGCCGGTGGGGATGAACACCAGGCCGCGCTCCGCGTCAGCGCTGAATACCGACCAGGCGTTGGGCGTATCCGGGGAATAGCTTTCGCCTTCAGGCGGCAGCCCGCGCGGCCCGGGATAGGCGGCGTCCCACGCCCAGCGCAGTTCGCCGGTCTCCGCGTCGTAGCCGCGGATCACCCCCGAGGGCGTATCGAAGAAGGACAGGTAATCGGAGACGAACTGGCCGATGACCGCGATGCCGTTCACGACGGTTGGCGGCGAGGTGACCGCCAGCGCGCCGGGCGGGATGGGGCCCATGCCGAGGCGCATGTCCACAGCGCCCTTGTCGCCGAACCCTTCACAGGGCTTGCCGGTATCCGCATTCACCGCCAGCAGGCGGCCGTCCGCCGTGCCGTAAAGAATGCGCCGCGGGCAGACCTGCAATGTACCCGCCGGCGCCTCGTAGCGGGCGACGCCGCGACAGGTGGTGACGAACACGCCGTCGAGGTTGAGGTGCGGGTCGTAGCGCCAGATCTCGCGGCCGGAGTCCTGGTCCAGCGCCACCAGAACGTTGCGATCCACGCACATGTAAAGGCGGCCGTCGGCGGCCAGCGGCGTGGCCTCGAAGCTGTGCGCGCCGAAGCTGTCGAAGGCCGGCACGTCGGAGCGGTACATCCAGGCGAGCCGGAGCTTGTCCGCGTTATAGGTATCGATCTGCTGCAGCGGCGAGTAGCGGTCGCCGGCGAGGTTGCGGCCCCACACCGGCCAGTCGTTGCCGCCGGCCGCCTTGACGTCCAGTTGCTCCGCCGGTGGCTGCGAATCGCCAGTCCAGCCCGCCATGTAGAACGCGTAGGCCATTGTCCCCAGCGATGCGATCACCGGCAAAAACACCCATGCGAGGCTGGCGCCGCGTATCGAGCGCAGCACGGAGGGGAAGATGAACAACAGGCCGAGCACGCAGAACATGAACAGCCGCGGCACCAGCGCCCAGCCGTCCAGGCCGACCTCCCACACGCTCCAGCCCAGCGTACCCAGGAGCAGCAGGCCGTAGAGGCGCACGGCGCTGGGCCAGCGCAGGCCCAGCGCCACCCCCGCCAGCAAGGTCACTGCACCCGCTGCCAGGTAATAGGGGCTGCCACCCGCCTGGTAGAGGAACCAGCCGCCCGCGCCGAGTGCGATGCCCAGCAGGCTAAGCACGACCGTGAGCAGGCGCTGTACGAGTCCACCCGAGTTATTCATGCGGTTCTCCCCCGGCCCTTGGCCATTTATTATCGTTCGCCGCCCGCAGGCGAATACTGCCGCGGCGGAAGATATGATACCTTGTTTTTTAATTTTTCCCACGCCGGCCAGCCGGCAAGAATAAGAAACCGGGAGATTGTCGTGACCGAAGCCCGCGAATTTACGCTGGATATCCCCCAGGCAGAACTGGACGACCTGCAGCGCCGACTGCGCGCCACCCGCTGGCTGGAAGATGCCTACGAAGGCGACTGGGCCTACGGCGCCCCCCTGCCCTTCGTGCGCGAGCTGTGTACTTACTGGCTGGACCGGTTCGACTGGCGCGCGCTGGAAGCCCGGGTGAACTCGCACCGGCAATGCATCGCTCAGGTCGACGGGCTGGACGTGCACGCCATCTACCAGCCCTCCGACGACGGCAATGCGACGCCGCTGTTGCTGCTGCACGGCTGGCCCAGCAGCTGCCTGGACTTCCTCGACCTGCTGGACCCGCTGAGCGCGCCGCCCGCGGGCACGCCCGCCTTCCACCCGGTGGCGGCCTCGCTGGCCGGCTACGGCTACTCCACCACCCGCCCCGGCATCACGCCCCAGGCCATGGCGCCGCTGCTGGCCGGCCTGATGGAAAGCCTGGGCTACCCCCGCTTTGCCGTGCAGGGCGGCGACTGGGGCAGCATGGTCGGCACCGAGATCGCGCGGCAATTCCCGGAGCGCGTAATCGGGTTGCACCTGAACCTGGTCAACGGCAGCCCGCCGGAAAACGCCGAGGCCTTCGACCTCAGCGACCAGGAAGCGGCCTGGGCGGCGGAACTCGACAACTGGAAAACCTACCCGCACCTGGTACTGCAGACGCAGAAGCCCGCCAGCATCAGCCACGCCCTGAACGACTCCCCCGCCGGCCTCGCCGCCTGGATCGGCGAGAAGATCCACGACTGGACCGACAACAGCGCCGGCCCGGCGGTGAGCATGGACCAGATGCTGGCCAACATCGCCTGGTACTGGTTCAGCGGCACCGCCGGCTCCGCCGCTCGGCTGTACTACGAGATGGCGCACAACCCGCCGCAGGAACGCTACGTGAAGGTACCCACCGCGGGCGCCATCTTCCCGCAGGAAGTGGTCAAACTGCCGCGCGCCTGGGCCGAGCGCCACTACAACATCGTGCAGTGGAACGTCTTCGAGCGCGGCGGCCACTTCCCGGCCTGGGAGCAGCCGCAAGCATTACTGGAAGACCTGCGCGAATTCGCACGCACACTGAAAGCGCTGAATGACTGAGGATCGCTACGTGAACGACCCCTACGCAAAACTGAACCTGGACGGCAAAGTCTTCATCATCACCGGCGGCACCGGCGGCATGGGCAGCGCCACCGCCCGGCTGTGCGCGAGCCGCGGGGCGAGCGTGGTGATTGCCGACCTGAATGAAGAGGCTGGCGCCGCAATAGTCTCGGAGATCGAATCCGCCGGCGGCAAGGCCGGGTTTATCCGCACCGACGTCACCGATGAAACCCAGGTGGAGGCGATGGTGGATTTCGCGATGGCGAAATTCGGCGGGCTGCACGGCGCCTTCAACAACGCCGGGATCGACAACGGGCACAAGACCGCGACCGAGGTGAGCCTGGCCGAGTGGCAGCAGAACATCGGCGTGAACATGAGCGGGATATTCCTGTGCCTGAAGTACGAGATCAGCTACATGCTGGAAATGGGGTGCAAGGGGGCTATCGTGAACACCTCGTCCACTGCCGGGGCCGTGGGTGTTGCGAACGCGGTAGCGTATATCTCCGCCAAGCACGGGGTGGTCGGGCTTACCCGCTCCACCGCGGTGGATTACAGCGCGCAGGGGATACGGGTGAACGCGGTGCTGCCGGGGGCGATCGATACGCCGATGTTGCAGGGGGCGCTGGAGGACAAGGCGTTTGCGGAGATGGTGGCGCGCAGCCACCCGATCGGGCGGGTTGGCCGGGCGGACGAGGTGGCGGAGACGGTGGCGTTCTTGTTGTCGGATGCGGCGTCGTTTATTACCGGGGCCTGTGTTTCGGTGGATGGGGGGTTCACTACAATTTAGGTGGTTTGCGTAAGGCTTGGCGGGGCGCGAGTAAATTCAAACCAGCTTCGAGATTTGTCTACCCCTGGCTCGATGGTTTTCAGCTCAGATTATTAGTAGTAAAAGGGTAATGTCACAGCCTGAGTTTGGATGTTCGTTGGAAACGTTCCTGCCAACTTCGAGATATGGACGTCGTGAAATACAACTGGAGGTTGATTTCCCTGGACAATCCAACTGCTAACACATGGCGCATGGCACATGGCACATGGCGAACCGGTGTTACGTTGAACGGTTCTCCATATTCCAGTGTTAACCACCCGGAGATCATGTGAAGTATTTCGCCTACGGATCAAACATGTCCCTCCGCAGATTGAGGGAACGAACGCCAGGCGCTGCGCGCAAAGGTGTGTTCATGCTCAACGAACATTCCCTCCGGTTTCATAAAGTCAGCACCAGGGATGGCTCAGGCAAGTGCGACGCGTATTTCACGGAAAACCCGGCGGACTACATCATAGGAGCTCTCTATGAAATCTCCGCAAGAGAAAAGGCGGCCCTGGATACCATAGAGGGATTAGGCTTCGGATATCAGGAGAAAGCGGTCGTGGTCCGGGACGAGCAAGGAAACGCATTCGAGGCCGTTACCTACTACGCAACCCACACGGACCCGTCGCTGCAGCCTTACTCCTGGTACCTCTACCATGTGGTATTTGGGGCAAGGGAAACAGGGGCGCCCGCCAGCTATCTTGAAATGCTTGAAGCAACAAACAGCTGGGAAGATGCCGACAAGGCACGGGAAGCAAGAGAGCGTGCAATATATCGCCAGGAGGGCTGATTCCAGGTGCAAATACACCAGACAGGCGTCGAATCGAGAGAAGCCAAAGCCCTGCTGGCACTGCTGCACGCAGAATGGTCGGACTTGGACAAATACGAAACGGAGCGAGATGGAATGGAAATCCCAACTCCTATTGTCGCCCTTGAGGATAACCGTGTCATCGGCGGCGCAGCCTTCAGCAACTACACCCAACCCGGCGGCACCAACACCGTCACCTGGCTCAACGCCGTTCTCGTACTCCCGGAATTCCGCGGCCGAGGCATCGCCTCCCGACTTATCCGCGCCGCAGAGGAGATATCCCCCCTGCTCTACGCCCTCACCGACATCCCCGACCTCTACACAAAACTCGGCTGGCAAATCCACCACACCGCCGAAGACGGCCACGTCGTCTACACCGACAAAAAAGCCACCCCCCCTGATCGCGGCGTCGAACCCACGACATGACAAGCATTTTGAGAAGAAAATGGAATGATTGATCTATCAGGAATGAAAATCCCGGGCTTACTTTGCCTTTGCATTTTCATGGCAGGCTGCGCCTCCCCACCCAATACCGATAGCGCCGTCGTCATATTCTCGCTGGATACAGGCTCGGTCGGCACCTACTCCGACGGAAGCCACTATGTAGTGCTGGATGGGGAAACCATCTGGAGCGACCAGGAAGATCGCCTGCGGAAGTACATCTCCTACCTTCTCGAGTATGGCGGGCTCAAGGAAGTCGATAGCCAGGAAGACGCTGAATATATCGTGATCGTGAACTACGTGGACGAAAGCCAGAACGAGCAGGTTCAACAACTGGCGTTGACCGCAGTTTCAAAAAAAGTTTTTAAGACCACAGGCGAGGTCAGGCCGAGATGGGTGGCCGCCTCCAGGCATTACGGGCCATCGCCTGCTCCCGAGGAAATGCTTCCGATGCACGCGTTGGCCATCCGGGATTACGTCGGTGGGAACCCATACATGAGCCAACCGTCAGTCGGATACAAGGTCGACGACCCGCTGATAGCATCGCTGATGAAGAAGGTTGAAGGCGCTGAAACTGCAACCGACACTGCCATCGATGAGTAACTGCAGCCCCTCACACCCGGGAAGGGTTAGCCAAGACGCCCCGCTTTGAACCATTGAAGGAACGAGACGTGTCGGAAACATCACAACAAAGATGGATCGCCAACTTCTGGAGACGCATAGGTGCATTCCTGCTCGACAGCGTCGTCATAGGTTGCATCGGTTTCATTCTCGGCCTGGCCTTTGAAAGTGCATTCGCACAGTTGGCAAACTGGGGCCGGCTGGTCGGCTTCGGCATCGCCCTCGCCTATTTTGGCCTGATGAACAGCGCATTGTGCGGCGGCCAGACCATAGGCAAGCGAGTTCTCAAGCTGCGAGTAGTCAATGCCGGGAACAACCCGATCACGCCCATGCGCGCATTTTGCCGCCAGGCAGTGTTTTCCACCCCGTTATTCCTCAACGGCGCGCCATTTTCCAATGCGGTACTGACGTCATTCCTCATCTACCCACTGGCGTTGATAGTCCTGGGCGGTCTCCTTTCCATCGTTTACCTGTATGTCTTCAACAGGAGGACACGCCAATCGCTGCATGATCTTGCCGTGGGCACCTACGTGGTCAACAAGGACGCGCAAAAGCAGGATGTTGGCGAGGTATGGAAGGTTCATCTTGCAGTTGTCGCTTTGATTTTTGTCGCTTCTGGCCTGGTTCCAGTATTCACAGGCAAGCTCGCACAGGATGACCTGTTCAGGGATATGCTGGAAACACAGGGTGCCATTTCGGCAGAACCGGGCGTCAACTATTCGACGATTACATCCAGCACCACAACGTCCGTAACAGCAAAGCAGGGAAGTTCGACAACGACACTGGTAACGTCACAGGTATTCCTGGCAGATAACCGGGTTTCAGACGCGGACCTGGCCCGCCATTTTGCAGTTTCCGTGGCGAATAATTATCCCGACTCGAAAAGCAAGGACGCTATCAGGATCGTGCTGACCTACGGTTACGATATTGGAATTTCGTCCCGCTGGACGAGCCAGGTGTATGATTTCCTGCCGGGTGAGCTCGAATCCGGGGAGCAATAGAAGCCCAACGCGTCGACCACACCAACAAAAAAGCCGCCCCCTGGCGGAAGCGGCTTTTCCACGAAGGCCTGATGCTAAAGCATCAAACCATCGTATCCTCCAGGATCTTGTCCCCGACCGCATCGTTCTCGAAGCGGCCCAGGCCGTAATCCCCCTTGATCGTGGTGCGCTGCATGCGGCGCTGCATGGTCGGCTCACAACCGGTCACCCGGTGCAGCATGCGCCAGTTGTCCCAGATCAGCATGTCGGTGTGCTTCCAGGTGTGGTAGTAGGGCTTGATCACCCGGTACAGCTCCTGGCAGGCGGCTTCCAGCAGTTCGTCGCCCTCTGGGTTTTCACGGCCGGAGAGGCCCACCGCCATCCACGGTGACAGGTGGAAGACTTTCTCGCCGCTGTCGCGGGTCCACACCGCCGGGTGCAGGGCGCGCGGCAGGGTCTTGGCGATTTCCAGGGTGGCCGGCATCTTGATGTCCAGGCGCACGTCGCGCAGGCCCTCGGGCTTGCCGAAGCGCATGTGGTCGTAGACCAGGTCCAGGGTGTAGATCACCATCTCATCGACCAGCTTGTCGCGCACTTCGGGCGACATGTCGTTGTAGATCTGGATGCCGTCGGCGAAGCCGGTCTGGCCGCCCTCGGGGGCGATGTCGATCGCGCGCAGCACACCGGCGCGGTTCAGTTCGTTGTTGTAGGCGTGGTCGAAGTGCCAGGGCAGCCACGATGACAGCTGCTTGCCTTCCACCTCGGCGATGCCGCAGGTTTCCGGGTTGTGGTTCATGTCGATCACGCCGGGCATCAGGCCCTGGTCGACGCGGTCGACGGATTTCACCGGGTGGTCCTTGAGCGGCCCGAAGACGTTGCTCAGTGCCACGTGCATTTCGGGGGACTCTTCCATGTCCTCGAAGATGATCATGCCTTTCTCTTCAAACAGGCGGTTGAGCTGGGCGACGACCGCGGGGTCGGTGACGTTGCCGCGGCAGACGCCGGTAACGCGCACGCCAAAGGGAAGGTCGTCCTGCAGGGGTTTAACGCTGATATCACTCATGGGGTATTTCTCCTCCCGGAACCCACAGCGGGGAGATTGCTGCGAGGGGTTGTGTTGCTAATTTCGAGTTTACTGGCTTGTGTTACCAGGCAACCTGATATATCGTTTAGTGACATAATGTTAAATCGAGGTTCCCATGCCGGTCAAGCGTAGTCGAAGCGCATCGCGCGTGCTGGCGGTGCTGGAAGGTATCGCCCACTACCAACCCATCGGCGTCACCGAACTGGCGCGGCGCCTGGAAGACGACAAGAGCGCCGTGCAGCGGGCCATCATGACCCTCGCTGACGATGGCTGGATTCGCGCCAGCGACACCCGGCCAACGCGCTGGGAACTCACCGCGCACATGCTCACCCTCACCTACAGCGCGCACATGAGCAACGATCTCGTGCAGCGCGCCCGCCCCATCCTCGAGGCGCTGCACGCCGAGAGCGGCGAGTCGATCCTGCTGAGCATTCCGGATCGCCGGCGCTTCGTGATCATGGATGTGCTGGAAAGCCCCCAACTACTGCGCACCGTGCCCTACGTGGGCATGGAAGTGCCGGTAGCCAACAGCGCCACCGGCCGCGCCATCCTGCCCTACCTGAACCCGGAGCAGCAGGCCGAATTGCTGGGCGCCCCGGTGGATGTCGAACTGCGCAGCAAGCTCGGCGAAACCCTGCAACGCGGCTACGCGGTGAGCGCGGGTGATGTGTATTCCGGGTCCACGAATATCGCCGCGCCGGTCATCGAGAGCAACGGCATGCCGGTGGCCGCCGTGGTGCTCTCCGCGCCCCGCGACCGCGTCGGGCCGGACCGCTTCGACTGGGCCGGGGCCCTGGTACTGGGCGCGGCGCGCAAGCTTTCGCGCGGCCGCGGCCGGCCGGATGTCTCACTGACCGCAGCCGCCTGAGGGGCGCCAACGCAGGCGGACCTGCCCCGCGCCCGCCCCGGCGGAGCCGTCAGGCGGTCTCGATCCCCAGGCGCTTGCAGGCCATCTGCTTCACGTCGGAGGCTTTCACCTTCTCGTTGCCGGTCAGCGGGAACTCTTCCTCGGTAAACAGCAATACCTCGCGCGGCACCTTGAAGCTGGCCAGTTGCTGCTTGAGCCAGGCGATGATCTCGCCCGAATCCAGCTCCGCGCCCTCGATGGGCACGATGCAGGAAACCACCATCTCTGACAATGTGTCGTGCGGCACGCCCACGGTCTGCGAACGCTTCACCCCCGGGTACAGGGAGATCGTGGTGTCCACTTCCTTGGGCGAGACGTTGGCGCCGCCGGTCTTGATGATGTCGTTGAGCCGGCCTTCCCAGTACAGGTGCCCCTCGGCGTCGATGTAGGCGCCGTCGCCGGTACAGAAGTAACCCTCGTCGTCCAGGGTCTCCTCGGCGGACTTGCCGACATAGCCCATCATCAGCGTCGGGCCCTTGATGCACAGCTCGCCGCGCTCACCCACCGGCATCACCTCGCGGGTCTGCGGATCGATGATCTTGAGCACGTTGCCCGGCAGGGGCTGGCCGAAGCTGCCCGGGTAATCCTCGCGCTTCAGGTCGATATCGAAGGTGGAGAGGATGGTCATGGTCTCGGTGGTGCCGAAGGAGTTCGGCTCCGTCCAGTTGCAGTCGACCGTGGGGTGCTGCTTGATCAGGTCGCCGTTGAAGATGTACTTCAGGCTGCTGAGGTCGGCGCTTTCCCAGTTCTTGGCGGACTGCAGCCGCGCCCACTGGTGCGGGCGGCCGTTGGCCATGCTGACCCGCTCCGACTGGATCATCTCCAGCGCGGCCTCGGCCTCGAACAGCGGCTGCAGCACGATGGCGCCGCCGGTGCCGAAGGCACTGCCAAGGATGATCGAGATGTTGCCGGACCAGAAGAAGCCGTTGCCTGTCCAGGCGCGTGCCGGCTCGCCGATGTGGCAGATGCGCGGCCAGCGCCACCACTGGATGGTGAAGGCGCGCTGGGAGTGCAAAATACCCTTGGGCAGGCTGGTGCTGCCGGAGGAGAAAAACAGGCCGCCGGTGTCCGAGGGCTTCACCGTGTCGGCGCGCGCCTCCACCACGCTGGTGGGCACGTGCGCGCCACCGGCGAGGAACTCGTCCAGCGTCTCGAAGGCGGCCCCCGGGGTGGACTCGCCGCGCTCGCTGGCGGGCTGGGTCACACCCTCCAGACGCACCAGGCGGCGCAGGAAGGGAAACTTCTGCGAGAACAGGGTGCCCGGCGCGGCATCGCGCAGGGCGGGCTCCAGATCCAGCAGCATCCCGGCGAAGTCCTTCTTCAGGACCTTGTCCTCGAACAGCAGCACGGAGACGTCGGACACCGAGAGCAGGTACTCCAGCTCCGGTCCGGTAGAAAACGTACTCAGGGCGACGGCGACGCCGCCGGCCAGCGAGGCGCCGAACAGGCCGGCGATGAACTCCGGCCGGTTGGTCATCAGGATGCCGACACGGCTGTCCTTGCCGACGCCGGCCGCGATCAGCGCCCTGGCGATATCCACAGAGCGCTGCCACAGTTCGTCGTAGCTCCAGCGCACCACGCCGTCCGGGCCGTGCATGACCAGCGCTTCGCTGCTGCCGTAGCGCCCCACCACCTCGCGCAAGAATCCCGGAATGGTGTGGGCGCCCTGCCCCGGCTCGTCCGCAAGCGGAATGCCGTGGGCGATGGACAGTTCCCCCTTCACCATTGCATGCGCCGGTTTCCCCGGTTCGATTGCCGCCTGCATGTTGTTACTTGTTGACGTCGACGACGATACGACCGCGCACCTTGCCGGCCAACAGGTCGGAGGCGGCGCCGATGGCGTCGGAGAGGCTGATCTCGTGGGCGATCACGTCCAGCGCGGCCACGTCCAGGTCTTTCGCCAGGCGGGCCCAGGCGGCCATGCGCGGCTCGCGCGGTGCCATTACGCTGTCGATACCCAGCAGGGCGACGCCGCGCAGGATGAACGGCATGACGGTGGCCGGGAAGTCCGCGCCCTGGGCCAGGCCGCAGGCGGCGACGGCGCCGCGGTATTTGGTCTGCGCGCAGGCGTTGGCCAGGGTGAAGCTGCCGACGGAATCGACCACACCGGCCCAGCGCTCTTTCTGCAGGGGCTTGCCCTTCTCGGAAAGCTCGGCGCGGTCGATGATGGTCTCGGCGCCCAGGCCCTTCAGGTAATCGGCCTCGGAGGCTTTGCCGGTGGCGGCTGCCACGGAGAAACCGGCGGCCTTCAGCAGGCTGACCGCAAAGCTGCCCACGCCGCCGGTGGCGCCGGTGACCAGCACTTCGCCCTGGTCCGGGGTCACGCCGTAGTTGACCAGCGCTTCCACGCACAGCGCGGCGGTGTAGCCGGCGGTGCCGATGGCCATGGCTTGTTTGGCGGTAAATGCGGCGGGCAGCGGCACCAGCCACTGGCCGTTCAGGCGGGCTTTCTGCGCCAGGCCGCCCCAGTGGGTTTCACCCACGCCCCAGCCGTTGAGCACGACCTTGTCGCCCACTTTCCAGTCGGCGCTGTCGCTTGCGCTCACCGTGCCGGCCAGGTCGATGCCCGGCACCATGGGGAACTTGCGAACGACGGGAGAGCTTCCGGTAATCGCCAGGCCGTCCTTGTAGTTCAGCGTCGAGTACTCGACGTCGATGGTGACGTCACCCTCGGGAAGCTGGGACTCGTCCAGCTCTGCTACTGCCACACTCTGGACGTCTTCGTCCTTGCTGATGAGAATTCCGGAAAACATAAGCACCTACCGTTCTTGATCGTTGAAGAAAATGGGGTGACCGCGCGGGGCGGTCACCGGTAAAAAATGCGCGGCAAAGTATACACCACGCGCCAGCCCGCTCAGGCCGTGGCGTCCAGCAGGCCGGCCGCCAGGTCCAGCGCATAGCTGTCGCAGTCCGCGCCCAGGTGTTCGTCCAGCATCGCGCGCTTGAGGAACAGGTGGCACACGTGCTCCTCGGTCATGCCGATACCACCGTGCAGCTGCAGCGCCTCCTCGGCGACGAAGGCATAGGTGGAACAGGCCAGCTCCTTGGCGGCCTTCCCCAGCGCGGCAGCGTTCCCGTTTGCGCCTGCCAGTGCAGACAGGTTGGCGAGCAGCAGCGCCTCGGCGGCCTCGGTCTTGACCTTGAGGTCCGCGCAGCGGTGCTTGAGCGCCTGGAACAGCGCCAGCGGCCGGCCGTACTGCTGGCGGGTCAGCAGGTATTCCACGGTCATCTCGAACAGCGCCGCGGCGCCGCCGACCGCGTCCGCGGCCAGCGAGAGGTCGCGGAACACGGCCAGGCGGGCAATCAGGTTTCTCGCGGCCTCGCCGCTGGCGACCAGGGCGGAGGCATCCACCTTTACCGCGTTGAACTTCACATCGAACAGGCGGCGGGTCACGTCCCAGGTGGCGATATGGGAGCTGTGGGCGTCTTCCAGCGACACCAGCGCCACGCTATCGCCGTCCGCGCCGATGGCCAGTACATGGCTGGCGCGGTCCGCCGAGGGCACGGCTTCCAGCAGGCCGCTGACTTCGAGGGCGTCGCCGCTGCGCACGATTCGCAGGGTGGAATCCGCCAGTGACGCGCTGAACAGGCTGGCACCGCTCATCAGCTGCTCCAGCCAGTCGTCCCGCTCCGGGTGTTCGCTGCCGCACAGCGCCTCGATGGCGAGCATGGCCGGCAGGTATGGCACGGTGGCGAGACCGCGGCCCATTTCGATTTGCAGCGCGCAGGCGGCTTCCACGCCCATGCCCAGCCCGCCCAGTTCCTCGGGCACGGTGACCATCAGCCAGCCCAGCTCGGCGATCTGCGTCCAGCTGGCGTCCTCGGCGGCGGCGATGCCGCTGCCGTCCATCACCTGGCGGGCGGATTCGCGCATTTCGTTCACTTCGGTATCCATCGCGCTTATCCCTCCCACTTCCAGGTCTTCGGCTCGCGCGGCATGCCCAGCATGCGCTCGGCGAGAATGTTGCGCTGCACTTCGTCACTGCCGCCGGCGATCGACCAGTTGTAGGAGTTCATGAAGTCCACCAGCCAGTTGCCGGTCTCCTGGGTGGCGCCGCGCATGAAGCTGCGGTCGTACTGCGCGCCGAGTCCGGCGACGCGCTTGCCCAGGCGGGTGAACTCGCGCAGGGTGCGCGAGTAGTAGAGTTTGACGATGGAGGCGTCGCCGGGCTGTTCCTGCCCGGAGATGCGCTTGACCAGGTAGCGGTCTGCCACCGCGCAGGCGGCATCGACCTGCACCATCACGCGGCCGAGGTCGCGGCGGGTGGCGTCGTCAAGTTTGCCGTTTTCGCGCATCGCCTGCGCGATCATCGGCAGGCTGTAGCGCATGCGCTGGCTCAGCTCCACCAGGGTGAGGCCTCGCTCGGAGGCCAGGGTGGTCTGCGCCACCGCCCAGCCGGCGCCCTCTTCGCCCACGCGGTCTTCTACCGGTACTTCGACGTCGTCGAAGAACACCTCGCAGAACTCGTCGTCGTGGGTGATCTGGTCGATCGGGCGCACGGTCACGCCCTTGGCTTTCATGTCCAGCAGCAGGTAGGTGATGCCCGCCTGCGGTACGCCGGACTTGTCGGTGCGCGCCAGCAGCAGGCACTTGTCCGCGTACTGGGCCATGGTCGACCAGGTCTTCTGGCCGTTGATCACGTAGCGGTCGCCGACCCGCTCGGCGCGGGTTTTCAGCGAGGCGAGGTCGGAGCCGGCGTTGGGCTCCGAGAAGCCCTGGCACCACACCTGCCCTTCCAGGATGCCCGGCAGGTATTTGTCCTGCTGCTCCTTGCTGCCGCACTCGAACAGGGTGCAGGCGGCGTGGTACAGCGAGACGAAGAACATGATCAGCCGCGGCGCGTCCGCGCGGGCGACTTCCTCGTAGATGACCTTCTGCTCCGCCAGCGAGCGGCCGCCGCCGGGCCAGCCCTCGGGCCAGTGGGGGGTGGCGTAACCTGCGCTGACCAGCTTGGCGAACCAGTCGCGCTGCAGCGCCACGAAAGCCTCCTGCTCCACGCCGGTCATCGCCTCGCGCCAGCCGGCGGGGATGTTGTCCGCCAGCCAGCCGCGCACTTCGGCGCGCAGCGACTCGGTGTTGTGCTCTGGACTCATCAGAACCCCTTCGTTATTGGTTGAACGTGGACCGGCGCGCCGCGCCGGCGTGCCGCGGCTTGCTCCCGCAGCGTTGATCATGCCTGCCGGGGCAGGCCTACAGCTGCGCTCTCTACAAAAGCACTTCGATCCAGTCGCCCATCACGCGCACCTCGTAGGTGGCGATCGGCGAGGTGGCCGGCAGGTCCAGCGGTGCGCCGGTCTTCAGGTCGAAGCGGGCGCCGTGTACCGGGCAGGTGACCTTGCAGTTGCGCACGCGGCCGTTGAACAGCGGCTTCGCCTGGTGGGAGCAAATGGCCGATACCGCGAAAAGCCCCTCTCGCGTATTGCAGACCATCACCCAGGTGTCGTTGACCTTGAGGGCCTTTTTTTCGCCTACTGGCACCTCGGAGGCGAGGCAGAACTGGGTAAATTCACTGGACAAGACAGGTACCTTCGATTTTTGCAGGGCGTATTCAACCACCATCGGCGGTGGGAATAAAGTCCGGCACAGTTGCATTCAACCGGGTGAATGGCGCCTTGCCGGCGTGGGGTTTAACGGAGACCGGCAACTCCAGCCCGCTGTCGATCTACTGGCGGGCTGGAGTTGCCGGCGGTGTTCGCAGGCGCCGCGATGCACTCGCGGCGAGCTGGCCCGGGGTTTAACCGGCCACGTACTTGTCGACGGTCTGCTCGAAGTGGCGCACGCGGATCTCCTGGTAGTTGCCCAGGGTGATGCCGGGTTTGGCGCTGGCTTCCAGGCCCTGCTGTTGCAGCAGCAGGTTTTCCGTGTCCTGGTCGAGAATTTCGCCGAAGCCCGGGTCCATGCCCTCGGCTTCCTTGAACGACTGGTGCTCCTCGAGCATGACGCACTCCGCCGGCTCCGGACGGTTGCCGTCCTTGGGTACCGGGCGCAGGAAGAACACTTCGTACAGGCACTTGCGGTGATCGTCCGCCACCGGGCGGAAGCGGTACACCATGGGCAGCGAAATGCCGGCGAACAGGAAGGTGTTGGGGAACACGGTGTAGGAGAAGCAGTCCAGCAGTTCCGCGTCGGACACGCCGCTCAGGTCGCTGTTGGTCGCACTCTCGAACATCTCGCGCATCATGTCGGCCATGCGCTGGCGCGCGGTCTCGCCCTCTTTCAGCTTGCGATCCGCGCCGCCCAGGAAGGAGCTGTCGCCCACCGTGAACTGGTCGAGGACATCCTGCTCGGTGTACTGGCCGCGCAGGTGCGGGCTGAGTACGCCCAGCGAGGAAATGAAGCGGTTCACGTGCTCGCCGTAGGTGTCGTACTGGGAGTTGGCGTCGGCGTTGGAGACGGCCACCTGCGGGTGGGTCTCGATCACGTGGTAGGCCTCCATGAAGGCCTCCATGGTCAGCTTCCAGTTGGCGGGAATCACCTTGGCGACGTGGCCGTAGATGTAGCGGTTCTCCATCTTCCAGGCATCCAGGTGCCCCATGAACTCATCGCCCAGGTACTCGGCCAGCGGCGGTGCGTTCTCGTCCATGTTGATGAAGACGAAGCCAGCGAGCAGCTCCACCTTGGCTTCCGGCAGGCCGAATTCGGCGGCCTTCACGTGGGGGAAGTCCCAGTCGCAGGTCGCTTTTTTCAGCGAGCCGTCGAGGTTCCAGGTCCAGCCGTGGAAGGGGCAGGTGAATTCGCTGGCGCAACCCTCGGTGTTCGACGGGCGCAGCTTGGTGCCGCGGTGCAGGCAGGCGTTGTAGAAGGCCTTGACCTCGTTCTCACCGGTGCGGGTCACGATGAAGGAGTTGCGGCCGATGTCGTAGACGTAGTAGTCGCCGACCTCGGGAATGTGCTCCTCGCGGCAGGCGAACTGCCAGGTACGCGTCCACAGGTTGTCGTACTCGCGCCGGGCGTAGGCCGGGTCGATGTAGCGATCCTTGGAAATGTCTTCGCTTCCCATGTACTGGTAGGACTCGGAGCGCACCCAGGTCGGTGCCCCGACCTTGTCCTTGGCGATGATATCCTGCGTGCTCGGCTCATTCGGGCAGCGGGCTTCGCCGGGAGCCAAATTCTGTTCTTTATCGAGCGCTTGTTCGCTCATGGTGTCACCTCCGGAACCTGTATTATCGGTGCGCCAGACTGACGCTCTTGTTCACGTGTGATATTATGCCACCGCTCTCATTTAGCCCAAAATGACTGGATGGGAATATCTAATTGTCTGCTACGACAGTCTGCCCACCATTTAGTTGTTCTCCGAGCGGGATTTCAATAATGTTTGATCTCGCGCAAGACTCGAGGCTATTCGAATGATAAGAGGCGTTCACCACTTTGGCGTTCATGTGCACGACATGGACAAGATGATCCAGTTCTACAAGGATGCCTTTGGCTTCGAACTGGTGGGAGAGGGTTTCAGCTGGGAAAACGATGACTTTATCGACAAGATCGTCGACGTACCCGGCTCCGCCGCCCGCGGCTGCATGCTGCGCGCCGGCACCTGCTACATGGAGATGTTCCAGTATAGCGCACCGACCCCCGCCGTGGTGGACCCCCTGAACCCGCAGGACAAGGGTTACACCCACTTCTGCGTGGATGTCATCGACATCGAGAGCGAATTCGAGCGCCTGAAAGGCCTGGGCATGACCTTCGGCCAGCCGGCACCGATCAACGTGGGGCACGTAAAATCCATTTACGGCCGCGACCCGGAAGGCAACGTCATCGAACTGCAGGAAACGATCAACTGCGATTTCCCGCTGGAGAACCTGAGCGCGGTCACCGCCTGATCGAACCGGTCCAGCGGGGGCGTCGCACCCCCGCCGGACCCGTAGCCCGCGATTTCCGGTCGCGGCGCACAATGGGCCAACGGCGGCCATTCATTCGCAGGTAGCCTGCCCACGACAGGGGCGGCGCGCACCCGCAACCTTACCGACACTTGTGATTCACTGATGAGCAAACCTGACGTTACCCTCGACGACAAGTACATCCAGGCCGGTGGCCAGGTGTTCATGTCCTCCAACCAGGCGCTGGTACGCCTGCCGCTGGACCAGGCCCGCCGCGACCGCGCCGCCGGCCTGAAAACCGCCGGTTTCATCTCCGGTTACCGCGGCTCGCCGCTGGGCGTGTACGACTCCGCCCTGTGGGGCGCGCAGAAGCTGCTGGACGAGCACGACATCACCTTCCGCCCGGGGCTCAACGAGGAACTGGCAGTCAGCTCCATCCGCGGCACCCAGGAACTGAAGTGGTTCGGCAACTCCGAGTTCGACGGTGTATTCGGCCTGTGGTACGGCAAGGGTATCGGCGTGGATCGCGCCTGCGAATCGATCAAGCTGGGCAATTTCGAGGGCGCCTCCGCCAACGGCGGCTTCCTGGTGGTGGCCGGCGACGACCACGGCGGCAAGTCCTCGGACAGCGCCCACCAGTCGGAACACACCCTGATGGCGGCCATGGTGCCGATCCTCTACCCGTCCAATATCGCCGAAATCATCGAGTTCGGCATGTTCGGCTGGGCGATGTCGCGCTTCTCCGGCTGCTATGTCGGCCTGAAGACAATTACCGACACGCTGGACCTCTCCGCCTGCGTCACCCTGCCCGACCCCTACCGCACGCTGGTTGCGCCCACCGACGCGACCATCCCGCCGGAGGGCCTGAACTGCCGCGAGAACCTGCCGCCGCTGGTAGAGGAAGAGTGGCTGGTGAATTACCGCCTGCCCGCGGCTACCGCCTTCGCCCGCGCCAACGGCATCGACCGCGTCGCCATCGACGGCGACCGGCGCGAGCTGGGCATCGTCAGCGCCGGCAAGGCCTACCTCGACGTGCGCCAGGCGCTGGACGACCTGGGCCTGGACGAGGCCGCCTGCAAGCGCCTGGGCATCCGCCTGTACAAGCCCGGCCTGGTCTGGCCGATGGACCCGCAGGGCCTGAACACCTTCGCCAACCGCCACCGCGCCCTGCTGGTGGTGGAGGAAAAACGCCCGGTGATGGAAGACCAGGTGGCGCGCCACCTGTACAGCCTGGACGCGGCCTCGCGTCCGGCGCTGGCAGGCAAGCAGGATTTGCAGGGCGGCGCGCTGCTGCCCTCCGTGGGCGAGCTGACCGTCGGCAAGATCCGCCACGCCATCAAGCGCCTGCTGGACCAGCTCGGTATCAGCGACGCCACCGTCGACGCGCGCTCCGCCGGCTACGGGCAGATGGAGGACCGCTCCGGCGGTTTCGGCAGCGGCGTGATGCGCCCCGCCTACTTCTGTTCCGGCTGCCCGCACAACACCAGCACCCGGCTGCCCGAGGGCTCGCGCGCCATGGGCGGCATCGGCTGCCACGGCCTCGCCGCGGTGGTGATGGACCGCGACACCATGCAGTTCATGCCCATGGGCCACGAGGGTTCGCCCTGGACCTCGGTGAGCAAGTACGTGGACACTCCGCACATGTTCCAGAACATGGGCGACGGCACCTACTCCCACTCCGGCGTGCTGGCGATCCGCGCGTCCGTGGCGGCAAAAGCCAACATCACCTACAAGGTGCTGTACAACGACGCCGTGGCGATGACCGGCGGCCAGCCGGTGGAACAGCAGATTACCCCCATCGACATGGTCAACCAGTTGCTCTCCGAGGGCGTGCGGCCGGTGTACCTGGTCTCCGACGACCCGGGCAAGTTCCGCGGCCTGTCGCTGCCCCACAACTCTGCCGTCTACCACCGCGACGAACTGGACCGGTTGCAGAAAGAGCTGCGCGAGATTCCCGGCGTGACCGGCATCGTCTACGAGCAGACCTGCGCCACCGAGAAACGCCGGCGCCGCAAGCGCGGCCTGATGGACGACCCGGACAAGCGGCTGTTCATCAACCCGGAAGTCTGCGAGGGCTGCGGTGACTGCTCGGTACAGTCGAACTGCATTTCCATCACCCCGCTGGAAACCGAGTTCGGGCGCAAGCGCAAGATCGACCAGTCCACCTGTAACAAGGACTACAGCTGCGTGAAGGGCTTCTGCCCGTCCTTCGTCACCGTGACCGGGGCGAAGATCGCGGTGCATACTTCCGGCGACAGCGAAGGCCTCGACAAACTGGTCGCGGAACTGCCCGAGCCCGCACTGGCCCCGCTGGACGAGCGCGGTTACAACGTGCTGGTCGGCGGCATCGGCGGCACCGGCGTACTGACCATCGGCGCCCTGCTGGGCATGGCAGCGCACCTGGACGGCAAGGGTGCGACCATCCTGGACATGACCGGCATGGCGCAAAAAGGCGGCGCGGTCACCAGCCACATCCGCATCGGGCCGACCCCGGAGACCATTTACAGCTCTCGTCTCTCCGAGGGCATGAGCGACCTGATGCTGGCCTGCGACATGATCGTCGGCTCCAGCAACCCGGTGCTCAAGACCGTAAATCCCGGCAAGACCGCTGCCATCCTGAATACCGATGTGGCCCCCACCGGCGACTTCCAGAGCAACAAGTACCTGGACCTCGGCGAGGCGCGCCTGCGCGCGGCCATCATCGAGGCGCTGGACGGCGGGCCGTCCTTCGACCTGCACGCGAGCAAACTGGCCACCGACCTCACCGGCGACAGCATCGGAACCAATATGCTGATGCTCGGTTACGCGGCGCAGAAGGGCTTGCTGCCGCTGTCCATCGCGTCGATCAAGAAAGCGATCCGCCTGAACGGCACCTTCGTCAAGGGCAACCTGCGCACCTTCGACCTGGGCCGCCTGGCTGCCCACGACCCGGCCGCGCTCGCCGCCGAACTGGAGGAGCGCCCGGAGACTGTATCGCTGGATACGGTGGACGACGTACTCGCCAGCCGCGTGCGCCTGCTCACCAGTTACCAGGACGCAACCTACGCCAGGCGCTACAGCGATTTCGTCGAGGGTGTGCGCCAGAAGGTCGCGGCGAAGGGGCTGGAGGGCGGCGACGAGTTCGTGCGCCAGGTGGCGCTGAGCCTCGCCCGCCTGATGAGCTACAAGGACGAGTACGAGGTCGCCCGGCTGTTCACCGAGCCGAAATTCATGCAGCGCCTGAAGGACCAGTTCAGCGGCGACTACAAGATCGAGTTCAACCTGGCCTCGGACCTGCTGCTGCCGGGCAAGGACCCTGCCACCGGCCGGCCGAAGAAGCGCACGCTGGGCCCCTGGATGCTCACGGCCTTCCGCCTGCTGGCGAAGTTCAAGTTCCTGCGCGGCACCGCCTTCGACCCCATCGGCTACCTGCCGGAGCGGCGCATGGAGCGCAAACTGATCGGCGAGTACCGCGAACTGATCGAGGGACTGGTGGACAAGCTGGACGCGGATCGGCTGGACGCCGGTATCGCGCTGGCGGCCGCCGCCTTTGAAATAGCCGGCTACGGCCCGGTGAAAGACGCCGCGGTGGAGCGCTACCGCGAGAACCTGCCGGCGCTGCTGGCGGCCTTCGAGTCCCCCGCCGCTGCCGAGGCGGAACCAGAGTTATTGGAAGTTCGGCAGGTATAAGGGTAAATTTAGCAGCCTTTTTTTATCAGGCCGTCAGCGGCATACGACAAAGCGCGCCAGCAGAGCGCGCAACGCCGGGGGTTTGGCCCCACCTGACTGCCACACTGACATCACCGGAGAACAGTACCGACATGAGCTTGAAAACACGTTTTAGCGAACTTCTGGGAATCGAGTACCCCATCGTGCAGGGCGGCATGATGTGGGTGGGCCGCGCGGAACTGGCCGCCGCGGTCTCCAACGCCGGCGGCCTGGGCATCCTGACCGCACTGACCCAGCCGACCCCGGACGACCTGCGCAAGGAAATCGAGCGCTGCCGCGCGTTGACCGACAAGCCCTTCGGCGTAAACCTGACCATCCTGCCTTCGGTGAATCCGCCCCCCTACGCGGAGTACCGCAAGGCCATCATCGAGATGGGCGTGAAGATCGTCGAGACCGCGGGCCACAACCCCGGCGAGCACGTCGAGGACTTCAAGAACAACGGCATAATCGTGGTCCACAAATGCACCGCGGTGCGCCACGCGCTGTCTGCCGAGCGCATGGGGGTGGACGCCATCTCCATCGACGGCTTCGAGTGCGCCGGTCACCCCGGTGAAGACGACATCCCCGGCCTGATCCTGATTCCCGCCGCCGCGGACAAGGTGAAGATCCCGATGATCGCCTCCGGCGGCTTCGGCGACGGCCGCGGCCTGGTTGCCGCGCTGGCGCTGGGCGCAGACGGCATCAACATGGGCACCCGCTTCTGCGCGACGAAAGAAGCGCCGATCCACGACAACATCAAGCAACTGCTGGTGGAAAACGACGAGCGCGACACCAACCTGATCTTCCGCTCGCTGCGCAACACCGGCCGCGTCGCCAAGACCAGCCGCTCCAGCGAAGTGGTGGAAATCCTCAAGAACCCGGAAGCCGAGTTCAAGGACGTCGCCCACCTGGTGAAAGGCGCCGACGGCCGCGTGGCGCTGGAAACCGGTAACGTCGACGCGGGCCTGGTCTGGGCCGGCCAGATCCAGGGCCTGATCCACGACATCCCCAGCTGTGAAGAGCTGATCCAGCGCATCGTCACCGAGGCGTCGGACATCATCAAGCAACGCCTGCCCGGGTTTACCGCTTAAACCGGCCTGGCGCCGGCCCCGGGACTCCGGGGTCGGACCACCCCCTCCTGCCTTTCGTGCACAGGCGCCGCGACTGCCCGGATCAGGGCAGGTAGCTGCAGCAATAATCCGTCACACTGCTGACGACCAGCTTGAAGCTGGAATTCGCCGGTACCTCGAAGGACTGGCCGCCAGCGACTTTCTTCCAGCCCTCGCCGGGCAACTGTATTTCCAGGTCGCCGGAGAGAATCTCCATCAGTTCCTTCGCCTCGGTGCCGAATTCATATTCGCCGGGCAGCATGATGCCCAGCGTCTTTGTCGACCCATCGGCGAAGTGCAGGGCGCGGCTGGTCACCTTGCCGTCGAAGTAGACGTTGGCTTCCCGGGTGACGGTGACGTTTTCGTACTGTGACATTGCTCAAAAAACTCCAGAAGATGCAGCGCCACTGGCGCCCAGAGCCGCGAAGCTTAAGGCCCCCCGCGCCACCAGGCAATCATTTCTAAAAAGGGAACGCCCGAAAGAAAGGAGTCGCTACCAGATCAGGGCGACTGATCGAAATTTAATCCCTGTGTCCCCTATTCAAGCTCAGCCTGCGAGTACGATGGTCAGCGCGACGGCCGCGCCCGCGGCGGCGAACTTGAGTCCGGTCCTGAACGCGGGCAGCTTGGGCATGAACATGAAAAACGGCGAGATGGCGAAGAACAGCAGTCCGCAGCCGAAGAAGACGTTCATGAAAAACAGCGGGCTGTTGGTCGAGGCCTTGTGCAGGTTGACCAGTTTTTGCAGGACCAGTGGATACTTTTTCGCCGTCAGCGTGGCCATGCCGGTTTGCTTGTCGTATTGCCCCTGCTTGAAAAACAGGGCATCGGCGCTCTCCGAACTCACCTTCAGGTCCTTGATTTTCAGCTTGTCTCCCAGCTCCTGCGCGGTCAGCGCCGCGGGCAGCTGGCGCTCTTCTACCCGTTCGTATTTCAGGAAATCGGTGCTGCGAAAAATCAGCAGCACACCGCTGCAGGCGTAGATGGTCATCACCCCCGCGAGGAAAAACCCGAGCAGGCGGTGGTATTTTCTGAAGGTGTTCGCGGTCTTGAGACTGGTCATGGCTTGGGGAATCACACTCAAAGGGTTCAATAAAACAGCAGAGCTGGCTATGCGCTGCGTGGGCGTCACTACCCGGCGCGCACCCACTGGATCGCGAGGTCTTCATCGCGGCTCATGCGCTGCAGGTGGTCGCCTACTACTTGCTCGGCTTTTTCCGCGTCGAGCGCAGCGCCAAGGCTGATCGACAGGTCCAGGCGGCCTTCGTTTGCAGCCAGCAGGCAGCGACCGAAGGGGAAGTCGATGATGCCCTGCGTGTCCGCAATCGTCGTCGGCACCTTGTGGGCAAAATGTCGGCACAGCTTGCGCAGCAGGATCACGCCGTTGCCCGTCATTACCGAAGCCCGGGTTTGCATGCTCATTTCTCCGATTCCTGGTCACCTGGTCCGGCGGAATTGCCTGGACGGGGCACAGTATCAGCGGGCCATTACATGAAATATACTGATGTTTTATCATATGCATTATGAATAAATTCGATTTTACGTCCCTCGACGGGAAGAGCCTGCGAACGCTGCTTGCCATCCTCGAGGAGGAATCCATCTCCAGCGCGGCGGTGCGGCTGGGTGTCACCCAGTCCGCGGTGAGCCACACGCTGGAGAAATTGCGCCTGATCCTGGGAGACCCACTGTTCGTCCGCGCCGGCCGTGGCATCGAGCCTACCCAACGGGCAAAACTCCTGCGCGAGCCGGTGCAACAGATTCTCGACAGCATGAAGTCCCTGACGGACCAGCGCCCCTTCGACCCCGTGGTCGGGACGCTGGAGTTCACCGTCGCGGCGAACGACTTCCAGCGGGACCTCATTTTCCCGGGACTGCTGCGCGGCATGCTGGCGCAAGGCGTCGACATCCACTTCCGCTTCGTGCCGTCCGGCATTCCCGCCACCGACCTGCTCCGGCTGGCCCGCTGCCAGTTGATCGTGACCCCCATGCCGCCGGAGGGTGCGGATATCTACCAGACGCGGCTGTTCGACGACCACGTCATGTGCTTCTACGACGGCGAGGTGCGGCCCCCGCCCCGCTCCCGGCAGGAGTTCAACGAGGCCGAGTACATCGACGTGCGCTTCGAGGACGACGAGTCCGCAATGACCGCCCTGCACCCGCCGGGCATGGATCAGGTCAAACCCCGCGTAACAGTGCCCAACTTCTCCGCACTGGGCGCATTCATCCGCGGCAGCAAGATGATCTCCCTGCAGCTCAGCATGCTGGAAAAGGTGAACCTGCAGGGGCTGTCGACCTGCCCGTTGCCGGGCCGCAGAACCCGCCTGACCATGTACATGGCCTGGCACAAACGCAACCACCAGGATCCCGCGCATCGCTGGCTGCGGCAGCAGATCAAGCAGTATACGGAAGCGCTGTTGCGGGACCCGGCCCGGTAATTTCAGGTCTTTCCCGCCTCTCCACACACAATCCGTACAACTGGGGCATCGCAGCGCGCAGGTGACCCGCTATGACATGAGTTTTGCCGCGGTACAAAAGCACGTCTCCGTGCTGGAGCGGGCAGGACTCCTTAGCAAGAGGAGGCGCGGCCGGGAATCGCTCGCGCTGACCTTCGTCGCCGAATTCGCCGCGCCGGTACAGCGCATCTGGGATATCTACGCCGGCCCGCGACAGCTGGAACGCATCTGGGGGCCGCCGCCGTGCATGCCGGGACGACGGCAGATCAGCCCGTCACCACCCGCTCGCCAAATTCCCCGTAAACCACCGCGTAGACGTTGCTCAGGTCGATGGCGTCGGTCATGGTGAGCATCTGGTTCTCCGCCATACCGGTGAGCTGCGCCAGCACCGCGTTCACGTCGTCGGTCTCGAGCTCGTAGATGGACATGTAGGGCCAGGCGTCGCCCTCCACCAGCGCGACCTCCATGCGAAAGCGCTGCGCCGCCTGGATACCCGGGATGGATGTCAGCTCGGGGAGGTGGACGTTCTGGTACCAATCGTTGTACTCGTCCTCGCGCCCGGCGGTGGGGTGCGAGAGGACGACGAATTTATAGCGCTGCATCGGTTGCTCCTACCCTCGATATTATTGTTCGGGTATTGGGGCCGAGGGGACATAAGCACCCCGCCCCGTTTTCAGTTGTCCTGGCCGAAGACGGGTTTGCGCTTTTCCTGCAAGGCCTTGACCCCCTCGCGGTGATCGGCGGTTCGCACCGACACGGCCTCGTAGGCGATGCCGGCTTCGAGGACGGTGGTGGCGATGCGCTTGAGTTCCATGTTGGTAAGGACCTTGGTCCAGCGGATCGCGTTCTGGGCGCCGGCCAGGAGTTTCTCGCACAGGGCATCCACGGCGGCGTCGAGTTCCTCGGCGGGCAGGCAGTGGTTGATCAGGCCGATCTCCTCTGCGCGCTTCGCGGTGACCAGGTCGCCGGTGAGCAGGAATTCCTTGGCCCGGCACAGGCCGATGCGCTGCGGCCAGATGATGGCGCCGCCATCGCCGGCCACCAGGCCCAGGGCCACGTGCGGGTCGCCGATCTTCGCGCCCTCGGCCGCGTAGATGATGTCGCAGAACAGCGCCAGGGTGGCGCCAAGGCCCACGGCGTGACCGTTCAGGCGGCAGATCAGCGGTTTTTCCATGTCGAGGATGGAGAACAGGATGCGCTTGGCCTGGCGCACATCCTTGTCGAACAGGTGCGGGTTGGCCGCGTTGTTGGATACATGCTCCAGGTTGCCGCCGGCGGAAAACGCCCGGCCGGCACCGGTCAACACGATCACGTCCGAGCCCTCGTCGGTGGCGGCGAAGTGGAAGACTTCCGCGAGTTCCTCGTGCATCAGCGCGTCGACGGCATTCATCGAGTCCGGCTGGTTCAGGGTAATGGTCAGGCGCCGGCCGTCGCGCTGCAGCGCGACGCGGCTATAGGAAGGTAAAGCTGTTGTCATGTAAGTCTCAGGCTGCGTTTTCAGTCGAGGCCGGGGCCTCACCCTTGCCGGCGCGCTCGGCGATATCCTCGGCCGCGACATACCCGAAGGTCATCGCCGGGCCGATGGTGCCGCCGGCACCGGGGTAGCGGTTGCCGAAGGGGTTGCCGGAATTGTTGCCCGCCGCGTACAGGCCGGGAATCGGCTTGCCCGCGTCGTCGACCACCCGGGCGCGGGCGTCGGCCTTGAGGCCGCCCTTGGTGCCGAGGTCGCCGGCGTTGATCGGCACCGCATAATACGGCGCGGTGTCGATCGGGCCGAGGCAGGGGTTGGGCGACATATTCGCGTCGCCGAACATGCGGTCGTAGTCGTTACCGCCGCGGTTGAACTCGGGGTCCGTACCGGTGCGCGCGTAATCGTTCATGTTGGCGACGGTTTTCTTCAGCGCGTCCACGGGCACGTGGATCTTCGCCGCCAGCGCCTCGACGGAATCCGCCTTGAACACGTAGTGATCCCACCAGTCCACCGGGATGGTCCAGTCGGGCATGATGATGCTGGGCAGGAAGCCGCCGGCGGTCCACTTCTTGCGGAAGCTCGCGTCGAACACCAGCCAGCAGGGGTTGTTGGCGCCGGTCTTGATCTCGTCGGCGATCATCGCGCCGCCGAACTCGTCGTAGCCGCAGGCCTCGTTGACGAAGCGCTCGCCGTTGCGGTTCACGCACACGCTGTGCGGGCGACCCACGTCGAAGGCCGCCTGGTGGATCTCCTCGAAGTTAGAGGCGCTGGGCATGGGCAGGTGCATGGTGGGCATCCACCAGGCGTCGTCGGTGTGCTCGGTGGCGGCGCCGACGCCGAGGCCCGCTATCAGGGCCTCGCCGCGGTTGGCGTCCTCCGGCGTGCTGCTGTGCCGGGTGAGGCCGGAGACCGGCAGGTAGCGGTCGCGCAGTTCCTGGTTCCACTCGAAGCCACCCGCGCAGAGCACCACGCCGTGGCGCGCGGCGATCTCGTACTGGCGGCCGAAGTTGCTGACCTTGACGCCCTTCACCTCGCCGTCGGTGAACACCAGCTCGTCGAGCTTGGTCTCCAGGCGGATCTCGACGCCGCGGTCGAACACCTGCTTGAACAGGTGGCCCATCAGCGCGCCGCCCTGGGTGAAGCGGCGGTCGCGGCGGCTGATCAGGCGCGTGCCGAGGTCGCTCCAGTAGCGCCAGACCATCTTCAGGAACACCTTGATCCAGCCCGGAGACTGGGTGGAGATGGCGAAGAACTCGACCAGGTCGATGGCGTAGCGGCGCATCACCTTGAAGCGGGAATACTGCTCGCGCATGAAGGGGAAGCGGTCGCCCAGCTGGCGGCCGTCGAAAGTGTCGCAGACGATGGAGCGGTCGGCGCGGGCGCCGGGCACGGTCTGGAAGTAGTCCGGCCAGGCGGCCACCGCCAGCGGCAGGCCCATGGACTTGAGGAACTGCGCCATTTGCGGCGCCTTCTCCAGGTAGGCTTCGATGCGATCCGCCTGCACCGGCACCTCGATCAGGTTGTCGAGGTACTGCTTCGCTTCCTCGGGGGTATCGTCGTTGGGTTCGAGCTGGTGGTTGGGGATCCACATCACGCCGCCGGAAGTGGCCGAGGTGCCGCCGAACTTGTGCGCCTTCTCGATCACCAGCACCGACAGGCCCAGCTCTACCGCGCGCAACGCGGCCATGGTCCCGGCGGAGCCGGAGCCGACAACCACTACATCGTAAGTCTCTGTATCACTCATTCCCAACTCTCCGCTTTCAATTCAAAAGCCCGGGACTACAGCGCCCGGGCGCGGCTACCCTGAGGGCGGTCAATCGGCGGGGGCCACCGTCACGCGCAGGCCGTCCAGTTCCGGCCGCAGCTTGATCTGGCAGCTCAGCCGGCTGTTGTCCTGCATCACGTGGGACACCATGTCGAGGGTCATCTCCTCGATGTCGTCGGGCTTGCCGACGACGGCCTCCCACTCCGGGTCCACGTAGACGTGGCAGGTGGCGCAGGCGCAGCCACCCCCGCAATCGCCGAGGATACCGTCGACACCGTGCGAACGGGCGACCTCCATCAGCGATTCACCCACCGGCGCATCATCGATAACCACGACTTCCCCATCGACCTGTACCAGGGTGACCGTCACATTGCTCATTACCACTTACTCCCTTTCCTTGAACATGAGTCGCTTAGAACTCGTAGGTCAGTTCCGCGCCATACATGCGCGGCTCGCCGACCGCGGCGGCGTTGTGGCCCAGCGAGGAGGCCAGCGCCATGCCACCGACGAAGTACTCCTCGTCGGTCAGGTTGTTGGCCCACAGCGCGCCGGACACCTTGGTGCCGAAGATACCGCTCCACTCCAGACGGGCGTTGACCAGGTCGTACCCGTCCAGCTTGGTGTCGGGACCAATGGAGTCGGCGGTGTTGGAGAAGTAGAAGCTGCTCTGCGAGTAGACCTCGGCGCGCAGGCTCAGGTCGCCGGCGTCACCGCCCTGCAGGAAATACAGCTTGGCATAGGCGGAACCGGAGTACTCCGGGGTGTTCGCCACCGGGCTGTAGCTGTAGTCCACACCGAACAGGGTCACATTGCCATCCTTGAAGGTGGCGTCGGTATAGGCGCCGTTCACGCCCATCTCCAGCCAGTCGGCCGGCGCGATGGAGGCTTCCACTTCCACGCCCTCGACTTCCATCTTCGGCACGTTGGCGGTGACCGCGATGGAGGCGATCGGGCCGGGGCCGTCCGGATCCGGGAATTCGACGCGCTGTACGTCGTCGATCCAGGACTTGTACGCGGCCAGGCTCATGCTGGCGGGCATGTCGAACACGCTGCCGCGGAACTTGATACCCGCTTCCACGTCCTCGACGGTTTCCACGTCGAACTTGTTGCCGCCGCCGACCGCATCGGTATCCACCGGCGGCGCCGAGCCGTTGAAGCCGCCGCTGCGGAAGCTGTGGCGACCCTTCACGTAGGTGAACAGGCTGTCGGTAATACCCCATTCCAGGCCGAGTTCCCAGGAGGGCTCGTCGAAGGTTTCGTCCTGGTCCGCCGCGCCGTAGGCGTCCGCCTGCTTGAGCTGCTTGATGGTCACGTCCTCACTGGTGTAACGCATGCCCGCGGTCAGGGCGAGGTCGATGCCGGTGAGGCGCTCCAGGTTGTAGGTGCCCTGCGCGTAGATCGCCTGGGTCTCCGTCTGGATGCGGAAGTTATTGGTGGCCGTGGTGGGCGGCGCCCAGGGCAGCAGGTCGAAGTAGGTCTGCGGCCACAGGGTGTCGGCCTGGTGGTCCTCGTAGAACACGCCGACGATGTAGTTCAGGTCGCCCTGGAAGGCGGTGCCGGTGAGCTGGATTTCGTCGGAGATGGCGTCCACCTCCATCTCGTTGCCGAACTTGCCGGTATCGAGGTTGGCCGTGAGGATGGTGATGAACGGCGCACCGAGCTGCGGCTGCATGGAATCAGTCTCGGCGTGGGAGGCGCCGAAAATGTTCTTGATCTGCATGTTGTCGGTGATATCGAACGAGGTGTGGTTGGTCAGGATCCAGTCCTTGCCGTCGTGATCCGCGCTGGCCGGGTGCTGGGTCTTGTAGTAGCCCAGGCGTTTCTGCTCCTGCACGTAGGCGACCAGGCCATCGGCATAGGCTTCCGGGTGAGCGGCCAGGTAGCCGGCCCAGGCGCCGTCGAAGCCGAACGCGGTGTCCATGGTCGGGCCATAGAGAAAGCCGCTGGCGCAGTTGAGCGCATAGCCGTTATGGGTCTCGCCGCAGCCGTAAACGCTGTAGGTATAGGACGCGCCGGTGTTGGTGCCGCCGGCTTCCGAGTAGGCGAAGACGGCGTCGTTCTGGAAGCGCTCGCCGGGGCTCCAGGTGACCGAGAGGCGGCCGCTGTCGCGCTCGATCTGGCCGAGGTCGTCGCCGGTGAGGATGTCATCGATGTAGCCGTCGCGGCGCACGGAATCAAACGCCGCGCGCATCAGCAGGGTGTCGTCGATCAGCGGCACGTTCAACATGCCCTCGACTTCCCGCATGTCGTAATTACCGGTGCGCACGCGCAGGCGGCCGCCGAATTCGTCGGTCGGCTTGGCCGAGGTGTAGAGCACCGCGCCGCCGGTGGTGTTCTTGCCGAACAGGGTACCCTGCGGGCCCTTCAGCACCTGGATGGAGTCCAGATCGTAGAAGGTGGACGCGCCGCTGATGGTCAGCGGCACTTCGTTCATGTAGGCGATCACCGCCGAAGGCGAGCCGCTGAAGGTATCGGCAGACTGGCCACGGATGGAGTAGGTCAGGGAGTTGTTGCCCTGGGTCTGGCGGATGGTCAGGCCGGGAACTGCGATCTGCAGGTCGGAGTCGGTGCGGATGGAACGCTCGAGGAGCTGTTCAGAGCTGATTGCGCTGACTGAAATCGGGACCCGCGACAGGCCCTCGCTGCGACGACGGGCGGTAACCACCACTTCTTCCAGCGACGCATTGCCGGCCGAAGCGCTGCTGCCGGCATCCGTCTGCGCCAATGCGGTCACCGGTGCGATCATGCCGCCCAGCGCCAGCGCGGCGCATGCGCCGGTTACTGCCCCAAATAGGTTTTTGCGGTTGTACGGTGCGTTTTTCATTGTAGGTTCCCTCTGGGTTATCACTATTATGTGCTTGCGATTTTTTTTGGTTTTTACAAAAGCTCGGGTGATTATACGGCAGGCGCAGCCTATGACTCCAACGCTTTGGCGCGCGCCGCAAAGATCTCGTTCAGGTGGTTGACCGGGTCGCCCGCGGTGATCCCGCCGTCGATGGGCATGACGATGCCGGTAATCTGTGCGGCGCGATCCGAAGCCAGGAAGGCAACCGTCTGGGCCACGTCCGCCGGCGCGCCCTGGCGCTTGAGCGGTTGGTTGGCATCCCACACCGGCGCCAGCGCCTCGCGCAGCTTGACCGATTGCGCCTCGGTCATCCCCGGCATGGTGAAGGCGTTGAGCGGCGTGCGGATATGCCCCGGCGCCAGCGCGATCACGCGGATGTTGTACTCGGCGAGATCGATGGCGATGGACTTGCTGAACTGGATCACCGCCGCCTTGGTGGCGCGGTAGGTCATCAGCGCCTGCCCCGCCATCACGCCGGCGATGGAGGCGGAATTGAGGATCACGCCGCCGCCGTGCTGCGACATGTACTTGCCGGCAAACCGGCAGCCGGCCATCACGCCGAGCAGGTTGACGTTCACCACCTTGTGGAAATCCGCCAGGTCGTCGTCGAGGAAGCGCGGGTACTGGGCACCGGAAATACCGGCGTTGTTGAACATGATGTCCAGGCCGCCGAACTCCGCTATCGCATGATCCACCAGCGCCTCGACGTCCTCGATACTGCCGACGTCGGTCTTGCGAAACCGGGCGTTCGCACCCAGCCTTTCCACCAGTGCCTCGCCCTGTTCCTCGTTCACGTCCGCCGCGACTACCTTCGCGCCCTCCTGCACGAACAGTTCCGCGGTCGCCGCGCCAATGCCGCTGGCGCCGCCGGTGATGATCGCTACCTTGCCCTCGAGCTCCCGCCCCATGTACCACTCCAGATTTACACTAATCACTTCGTCGGCCGGATTGAAAAAAGGGCTGCCCGCTCCGGCCAGAGGTGGCAGCCCTCGCTCTTCATAGAGAGCTCTTCAAAGAGAGCTCTTCAAGGAGTGCGGTTCAAAGCGTGCCCGGAAAACCCGGCAGGCCGATCAACGCTTGCTGAAAGTCAGCGGCAGGCGCTCGATGGAGCGCGTGGCGACAGTGGGCAGGTAGCGCACGTCCTCCGCCGGCATGTCCAGTTTGATGTCCTTCAACCGGCGCACGAATTCACGCGCGGCCACCTTGACCTCCATGCGCGCCAGCGACAGGCCCACGCAGCGGTGCACGCCGCCGCCGAAGGCGACCTGGCGGCCGATGTTCTTGCGCTGCATGTCGAACTTGCGCGGGCACTCGAACACGGTTTCGTCGTCGTTCGCGGAGGCATACAGCAGCAGCATGTGCGCGCCCTTGGGCAGGGTTGCGCCGCCCAGCTGCACTTCTTTCGTCGTGGTGCGTGCCAGGCCGCGCACCGGCGGCTCAAGGCGCAGCAGTTCCTCGACGAAGCGTGTGGTGTAGCGTTCGTCGTCGACGTTGTCATACAGCGCCTGCTGCATGTCTGCATTCGTGGCGAGGAAGTACAGCAGGTTGCCCAGCGCGGTGGCGGTGGTCTCGTTGCCGGCGATCATCAGCGCGCGCGCCAGGGACACCACTTCCTTGAAGGTCAGCGTCGGGTTGGCCTCGTCCTCGGACTTGGCGTGGATCAGGTCGGACAGCAGGTCGTCCTGCGGTGTCTCCTGGCGCTTCTGGATCTCGGCGATCAGGAAGTTCTGCAGTTCGCAGATGAGATTGGCATTCTCGACCATGCGGTCATGGTCCTGCATCTGGCTGATCTGGGCGGTCACCGCCAGCGACCAGGCCTGCACCTTCTCCGGGTCGAACTCGGTGATACCCAGCTGGGCGCAGATGATCTCGATGGTCATCGGCACGGCGAAGTCCTTCACGCCGTCGGCGTGGCCCTGGTCGGCGAACCTGTCGATCAGCCTGGACACGACCGCGGTGATCTCCGGCTCCAGCTGCTTCACGCGGTGGGCGGTGAAGGCCTGCTCCATCAGCTTGCGCACGCGGGTGTGCTCGGGCGGGTCGGTCATGATCGCGTCGGGGAAGAAGCCGCCGCCGTTGCGCTCGAGGATTTCCTTGAACTCGTCGAAGAAACCCTTGGCGTAGCTATCCTTGTAACCGACTTCAACCGAGAAGGTGATCGGGTCGGCGAGTACCGCCTGCAGGTCCTCGAAGCGCGACACCAGCCACATGCTGATGCCCTCGTCGTAGTGCACAGGGTCCTCGTGGCGCATGGCCCAGTAGAATTCGTTGGGGTGTGCGCGCAGTTCGTTATCCTGCAGCGTCGCCGTTTTCAGGTCGACTTCGCGTCCGGCCACCGGACAGCTGTCCATGGCGGCGTTTTCAGTTGCACTGGTCATTGCTCTGGCTCCCCCTCTAGAAACATGGAATCTACTGCAGTGTGTTGCTGCTGCCGCCAGCGAACAGTTCCTGGCGGATATCCGGCATGCTCTCGACGGCCGGCTGGCCGTCGAGGCTGGCGCTGCGGTATTCCCGTGGCCCCTTCTTGTAAACCCGCTTGAACATGCGGCTGAAATGCGCCGGGCTCTTGAAACCGACGCGGAAGGCGATCTCCGCGATGGAGATATCGCTGGGCCGCGAGGACGACAGCCAGCGGCTGGCGATCTTCAGGCGCTTGTCCCAGACCAGGTCCGAGAACGGCGTGCCGTTCTGCTTCAGCAGGAAGGACAGGTAGCGCTGCGAGATACCGCAGGCCTCCGCCACCATCGCCGTGCTCAGGCCCGGGTCGGACAGGTGGATATCGATATAGCGCAGCACTTCCTGCAGGCGCCGGTCCGGCAGCGACTGGCGCACCAGGGTGCAGTCCTCGCGATCCTTGATCGCCTCGGCCACCACCTGCAGCGCGCTTTCCACCAGCAGCTGCTGGGTGTGCTCCGACAACTCGTCACCGTCCTGGAAAACCTCGGTGAGAATGTTCTCGGCGATGCGGAAGGCGCGGCCGCTGCCCGGCACGGCAAACCCCGAGCGCACCTCGTGGGGAATGAAGCGGCGCAGGATGTGGGTGGGCACGATCACGTGCAGCACCTCGTGCATGGACTCGTCGTCGGTCTGGCACTCGATGGAGAACGGCGTCATCGACTTGGTAATCGCGAAATCGCCCGCCTCGGCAATGCTGGTGCCGCTCTGGTGCGAGATGCACAGGCGGCCGCGCTTGACGAACCACAGCACGATCACGTCGGTGGCGTCCTCGCGGATATGCGACCAGGAGCGCATGAAGGACTGCTTGGTGCGCGAGCGGATGTGGATGATGGAGCAGGAACCGACTGCCTTTTTCTCGGCGTGTACGTCGATTACGGACCCGGAATCGATGGAGTATTCACCCAGGTAGTACTCCTGGTTGTTGTCTCCCCGATAGGCGTCCTGGCAATCGTGGTAATTGCGTTTGTCCAGTGAGAACAGTGTTTCAGACATCGTCCAACCCTCCGCTCATGCGCCGCGACTAGCGAGTGACGCCGGCCGCGTACAAGCTTTCCCGTTCTTCCGTCGACAGGCCGAGAATATCTCCCAGCACGTAGTCGTTGTGTTGCCCCAGCCGCGGCGCGGCGGCGCCGAGCTGCGCGGGCCGGGACATGTTCCACGACGGGCCGAGGGTCGGCTTGCTGTTGCCGTCCGGGTCGGTCACGTCGCGGTAGAATTCGCGCACCCACAGGTGCGGATCGGCGATCAGGTCCAGCGAGCTCTGGCTCTTGGCCGCGGAAACGCCGCGCTTTTGCAGTTTTGTCACCAGTTCCATCGGGCAGCAGCCGGAGGTCCAGGCGGTGACGATCTCGTCCAGTTCGTCCTCGTTGGCCTTGCGGTCGTCCAGGGTTGCGAAGCGCGGGTCCTTGCCGAGTTCCGGCTTGCCCATGCACTCGGCCAGCCCGGCCCACTGCTTGCCGTTGGCCGCGGCGATGCTGACCCACTCGCCGCCGCGCGCCGGGTAGACGCCGTGGGGCGCCATCTCCGGGTGGCGGTTGCCGCCGCACTCGGCGACCACGCCGTTGAGGGCGTAGTCCATGATGGAGTCGCCGATCATGCTGCTCATGGCCTCCACCGCCGACACGTCGACGAACTGCCCCTTGCCGCCGCGGCGGCGGTGCAGTAGCGCCACCAGGGCGGCGTAGGCCGCCGCTGCGCCGAAGGTGGAATCCGCGTAACGGGTGTTCATGCCCTCGGGCGCGCCGGGCTCGTGCCCGACCAGTGCGCTGACGCCGCCCAGCGCTGCGAAACACGGCGCGTAGCCGGTCTGGTAGCTGAGCGGTCCGTCGGTGCCCCACATGCCCATGGAGACATAGATGATATCGGGGTTGGCCTCGCGCACACGCTCGTAGCCGAGTCCCAGGCGCTTCACCGCGCCCGGGCGCAGGTTTTCCACCAGAATGTCGCACTCGCCGACCAGCTTGAGGATGAGCGCGATGCCCTCCTCGCTTTTCATGTTCACCTGCACGCTGAGCTTCTGCGGATTCACCGACTGCCAGCCCGGCGCGTTGTCGATATCGTCGACACCGAAGGTGCGGGTGACGTCCAGCGAGCCCTCGCTCTCCACGCGGATGACTTCCGCGCCGAGGTAGGCCAGCAGCTTGCCCACGTAGGGGCCGGCCCAGACCTTGGTCAGTTCCAGTACGCGCACGCCCTGCAGGGGGCCGCCGCGATTGATCGTGCTCATGCCGCACCTCCCTGCTTGACCGGTACCACGTTGGCGTCCAGGTGTTGGGCGGTGTGCTCGCCGAGCAGCGGCGCCGGACGCGTGATCTGCGCCGGGGTTTCACTGAGGCGATAAGGCACCGTGGGGTACAGCGCCCTGCCCTGCACCGGGTGATCGACTTCGGCGAAGAAACCGCGGTGCTGGTACTGCGGCGATTCCTGCAGGTCGCGGCCGTTGTTCACCGCCACCAGGGTGAGGCCGATCTTCTGAGCCTGCGCGGCCACCTCGTGCTTGTCCTGGGTGAGCAGCCAGGCGGCGATGTGCTTGCGGCACAGGGCCACGCGCTCGGGTGTGCAGCCGCGCTCCAGCCAGTTTTCCGGGAATTCATCCATCCAGGCGTTATCGTCCAGCAACTGGCGCACAGCGTCCCAGTGCTGCGGCGTGGACATCCAGATGTAGGCGTAACCGTCGCGGCAGGGGAATATCCCGGCGGGACCGGCGAGGTCGTAGGCGGTGCGCTCGTTGCCCACTGCCATTTCGCCGGCCACCATCTGCGCCACCACATAGTCGCAGCGCGAGGTCAGCACCTGCTGCATGGAAATATCGATAAAGCGGCCGAGCTGGTTCGCGTCGCGCTCGTAGAGTGACGCGGCGATGCACAGCGCCCCCTCCATGCCGGACTCGAAGCTCGGCAGGAAGCGGCCCGCGGCGTTCAGCGGCGCCTGGCTGGCGTCCGGCGCGCTGGGCGTGTGGTAGCCCCAGCCGCTGCTGTGGAAGACGTTGATATCCTGGGCGTGCAGGCGATCCTCCGGCAGGTCCGCGCCGAAGGGCGTGATCGAACAGACCACCAGCGACGGCCAGTCGCGCTCCAGGGTCTCCGGGTCCAGCCCGCGCTCTGCCAGCCAGCCCGGTTCGTGGTCGTCGATGACCACGTCGACCTTGCCCAGCAGGGCCCGCAGTGCCTCGCGCCCGGCGGCGCTGTCGAGGTCCACCTCGACCGAGTACTTGTTGGTGTTGAGGTAGGCAAACAGGCCGCTGCGCTCCGGATCCTCGCCGCCGGGCGCGAACGGGCCCAGCCGGCGGGTCGGGCTGCCGACACCGGCGCGCTCCAGCTTGACCACGTCGGCGCCGAAGTCCGCCAGCAGCTTGCCGCAGTATTCGCCGCCAACGCCTTCCGCCAGTTCCAGGATGCGGGTTCCCGCCAGTGCGGACATGTCAGCTATCTCCCTCGGTCATTCCTGCCAGCGCGCTCAGGACGCGTCCATCCGGGTCATTTCGTAATCGCCGGCATCGTCGAGCAGCGCGCGCCAGCCCGGGTAGACGACGATCGTGGTGAAGGTTTCCTCGATGATCGCCGGACCCATCACCTCGTGGCCCGGCAGCAGGTCGGGACCGTGAATGATCGGGACTTCCTGGAAACCCTCGCCCAGGTTGGCGCGGCGTGTGCGCGCCACTTTCGCCGGCTGGCTGGGCGCATTGAAGCCGTGCGAAATCACCGGCGATGCCGTCGACACGGAAGTGGCCAGGCGTACACCGGTAATCTCGGGCACCTCGTGCTCGCGGATGTGGCCGTACTCTTCCATGTGGCGCTTGTTGAAGGCGGCGATGGCGCGGGCGCCGATGCCGTCGTCGACAAACGACATATCGTCCAGACCCTGCTCGACCTTGACGTCGAAATTGAGCGCCCAGTTCTGGCCCGGGTAGCGCATGTTGAGCTGGTAGCGGGCGGTAATCTCGCTCTCGGGGAATCGCGCGTCGGTGAAGAACTTGCGCGCGCGCTCGGCGAGTTCGCCCCACAGGGTCTTGAGCCGCGCGGAATCGACCTGGTCGGCGGGGATGATGTAGGAGCGCTCCTCGTCAATGGCAGGGTCCGCCACCAGCGTGCCCAGCGCCGAGAAGGTCGGCGAAGCCTTGGGTACCAGCACCTTGTCGATACCCAGCTCCTGCGCCTGGATGCCGGCGAAGGCGGCGCCGTTGCCGCCGTAGGCAAGCATGCACATTTCCTTGGGGTCGACACCCTTGCCGGCGGTGATGCGGCGCACCCCCATCGACATGTTGGCGTTGACCACGCGGAAGCAGTCGAAGGCGGCGTCTTCGGCGCCGTAGCCCATCTGGTCGCCGATGGACTGGAAAGCCTCGACCACGCCGTCCATGCTCAGCGAGAAACTGCCGCCGGCGAACTGCATGTCCGGGGAGAGAATGCCCAGGATGAGCAGCGCATCGGTGATGGTGGGGTTCTTGCCGCCGCGGCCGTAACAGATGGGGCCGGGTTCGGCGCCCGCCGAGGCCGGTCCGACCTCGACAATGCCGTTGTTCACGTGGCAGATGGAGCCGCCGCCGGCGCCCAGGGTCTCCACCTGGATCATCGGCACGCCGACCAGGTTGCGGTGGTGCATGTTCCAGCCAGCCACCGCGGGCGCGGCGCCGCCGAGCACCATGGAGATGTCGTAGGAGGTGCCGCCCATGTCCACGCACAGGAGGTTCTTGTAGCCCTTGGCCACGCCCACGTGGGCGGAGCCGATGACGCCGCCGGCGGGGCCGGAGGCGAGCACGCGGATCGGCGAGCCCTCGATGTACTCCTTGGTCATCACGCCGCCGCTGGCCTGCATGACCATCAGCTGGTTGGCGTAACCCGCCTCCTCCAGCCGCGACACCAGGCGCTCGAGGTAGGAGTAGACGCGCGGCGCGACGTAGGCGTTGACCACCGTGGTACTGGTGCGGTCGTATTCGGGCGCACGCGGCAGGACCTGGTGGGAACATGAAATCTGCACGCCGGGAATTTCCTCGGCGACGATCTCCGCCACGCGCTTTTCATGGCTCGGGTTGACGAAGCTGAACAGCAGGGAAATGGCGACGGATTCGACGTTCTGCTTCTTCAGTCGCTGGCAGACCGCGCGCACCACGTCCTCGTCCAGCGGCTTGTGTACGCTGCCGTCGAACAGCACGCGCTCGGGCACGGTCAGGCGACGGCGGCGCGGGGTGATCTGCTTCGGCGGCGCCAGCCGCACGTCCCAGATGTCTTCCTTGAAGCCGCGGCGGTATTCCATCTCGTCGCGGAAGCCCTCGGTGGTGATCAGCCCGGTGAGCGCGCCGTTCATCTCGATCAGGGTGTTGTCAGCGACCGTGGTGCCGTGGACGATCGCGTCGCAACGGCCCATGAAGTCCTGCAGCGGCAGTTCTTCCATCTCGGCCAGCTTCTGCAGGCCGCTCATGACTCCGACAGAGCGGTCCGCGGGCGTACTCAGGTTCTTGTAGAGCACGACTTCGTTACCCTTGAGCAGGGCGAAATCGGTGAAGGTGCCACCGATGTCGATTCCAACGCGATATCCCATTTTATTCAGCTCCCAACTATGCAGCTCGTTCTGCACTCATCTGCTCGCGCAGCGCTTGCGTCGCTGCAATATCCACCGCGAGGTCGAATTCCTCGACGGTGCCGGTAAACACCACACCGTACTTCTCGCGGGCGCGCTCCACACTGATGATCTCGTCGAGCACGTCTTCCTTCACCGATTCCGCGTCGCGCATCACCGCCGGCTCGAAACCGGCCCCGCCGCCGTACTGGTAGGCGATGACCGAGCCCGGGGGCAGCATCTCGTTGGCCGAGACCTCGATCTCCACCTCGTCGGGAGCGCCGACGCGGAAGCGGTTGGAATAGGGGCTGGCGTCATCGCCGCCACACATGCCGCGCAGCGGGTGGTCGATGGTGACCATCCAGGTCATCGCCGTGGTGGGTTCCAGCACCTGCTTGACATTGAGGCTGCCCGGCTGGCCGCGCCAGCGGCCGGCGCCCTCGGAGTCCCGCACCATCTCGCGGCTGATGTTGAGCATGGGGAAGCGCGCCTCGGCGTCCTCCACCTGCGACAGCAGCAGGTTGCCCAGCGCGGCGGGACAGGAGCCCCAGCCGTCCATGCCCTCCACCGCGGAGGTGTCGTGGGTGCGCGAATCCACACCCTGGTCGAGCCACATGCGACCCTGTTCGTCGAGGCCGATGACCGCGTTGGGCATGCCCATCTTGTAGACCTGGGGCGCGGCGCGACCCGGCACGATGCCCGAGAGCGCCACGCACACCGCCTCGGTGATTTCGCAGGCGGGGTGGAAGGAGCCCAGCGCGGCCGGCTTATTCGGCGGCGGGTGGGCGATACAGCCCTCGGGGATGATCATGTCGACGGCGTTGAAAAAGCCCTCGTTCTTGTTGATGGAGGGATCCATCATGGCCACCACCTGGGTCATCACGTAACCGCGGCTGTTGCCGAAGGTATTCCACACGCCGACCAGTTCGGGGCGGTCGTCGGTGCCGGTAAGGTCCACCGTCAGCTTGTCGCCCTGCACCTTGCAGGCGACGTGGACGCGGATGTCCTTGTGCTTGCCGATACTGTCGTGGTCGATGAAGACGTCCGCCTCGTAGACGCCGTCGGGCCAGGCCGCGACTTCTTCGTGCACGCGCTTCTCGGTCAGCTCGATATTCAGGTTGATGGCCGCCTTGACCTTGTCCGAGCCCCACTTGCGGATCAGGTCCTGCATCAGGCGCACCGAGTGCTGCACGCCGCCGATCATCGCCGCCAGGTCGCCCGCGAAAGACGGCAGGCGGTTGTTGCGCACCACCATGTCGAAGATGTCCTGGCGCATCTTGCCGCGGTGGACCAGCTTCACACAGGGGAAGGCCATGCCCTCGGTATAGATGTCGGTAGCTTCGAGGGTGAAGCCACCCGGGTCCTTGCCGCCGGTATCGCCCTGGTGGGCCTGCAGGCACTGCACCATGATCAACTCGCCCGCATCGTCGTAGATCGGCGCGTAGACGTTGTAGTCGGGCAGGTGGCCGCCGCCGAAATCGGGGTCGTTGGCGAGGAAGACGTCGCCGGGGCCCCAGTCGTAGTCGTGCTGGCGGTCCAGGCCGTAGCGCACCGTCAGGCCGGTGACGAAGGTCAGGTGCGGCGTGCCGATGGCGGCGCCGGCGAGACGCCCGTGCGCGTCGACGATACTGCCGTTGCGCTCATTGGACTGATTGATGATGGCCGACGACGCGGCGCGCCCCAGGTAGGTGGCGGCCTCGAAACAAATGGTCTCCATTCCGCCGCGGATGATGGTCGCGGTGACCGGGTCCACTGTCTCCTTCGTGGGCAGCGGGTCCCGCCTGGCGGCGAGTCTTCTGTTCAGCTCATAGGACATAGTGAGGTTCCTCCCCTGATGAGTGATGCCTCAGATGTAAAAGTGCGCCAACCATACACCAATCCGGCCGACCCATAGATGACAGCAGGTGAAATCCAATCGACATTTGGTGCATTTCCTTGCATCTGCCGGCAGATTTATTTTCACCTGTATGCAACGGCAACGGCTGAAATGTAGCTCAATCCTGCCCGGTTTTCTCCCGCCAGCGGGCAAATGCGCGGTCAGCGCCCTTCTGCCGCTCCTCGGCGACGGAATCGAAGTCCTCGCGCAGCCGGTCGAAGGACTGCTTGCGCAGGCTGTTGACCTTCTCGAAGTGCGGCATGACGAAGCGCGCGTACAGTTCGTAGGACTTCTTCGTCGCCCCCCACTCCGCCCAGTTGGTTGCCTGCAGCAGCAGGACGCCGAATTCGCCCTGCTTGGCGATCAGCTTCTCGATCATGGCGATGGCGTCCGCCGGGGTGCCGATCACCGCGCGGCCGGCATTGACCAGCAGGTCGACCTGGTCGCCGTGGCCGACCAGGCCCGCCATACCCTTGGGCGCGACCCGGTCGAAATACTCGCACCAGCGCGACAGCCCCGCCTCCACGTCGGCGCGGGCCTGCTCGCGGGTCTCGGCGATGTGCATGGGCGCCACCAGCCGCAGCTTGCGCGGGTCCATGCTGACGCCGTTCTCCGCGGCCACCTGGTTGGCGATCTTCCAGTTCTCCCCAAGCACGTCGAAACCCGCGGTCTCGGTGGCCGCCACGCAGAGCATGCCCAGGCCGTACTTGCCGGCGGTCATGCCGCCGGAGGGCGTGATGGCGCTGGCCACCGCCACTTCCGGGTGCGGGTGGGAGTAAGGCAGCAGGTGGACGCGGGCGCGGTTGAGGTCGTACCAGGAGGATTTATCGGTCACCTCCTCCCCGCGCAACAGGCGCAGGATCACGTCGAGCGCCCGCGCCATCATGTCCCGCTGTTCCTTGATGTCGATGCCGAGCATCTGGGCATCGGTGGTCAGCAGCCCCGGCCCGGCGCCGAACATGCAGCGCCCCATGGTCATGTGGTCGAGCTGGATGATGCGGTTGGCCACCATCAGCGGGTTGTGGAACGGCAGGGATATCACCCCCGTCCCCAGGCGCATGCTGCGGGTGCGCTCCGCCGCCGCGGCGATCATCAGCTCCGGCGAGGAAATCGTCTCCCACCCGGTGGAATGGTGCTCGCCGAACCAGGCCTCGCGAAAGCCGAGCTGCTCGCAGAACTCCACCAGTTCCAGGTCGCGGCGCAGCGCGACCGTGGGGCTCTCGTCGATATCGTGGTAGGGCGCGATGAACAGGCCGTGTTCGAGGAAAGGGCGATTCATGGGATGGGCTCCGTCTGCACTGCTTGTTGTTATCTCAACCGCCTTTCAGCGATTTCCGGCCGACCGCCACCGTCAGCGGCGGGTTGAGCCGGGTGAAGCTGCGATCGATGTAATAGGACAGGTAGGGGTACGGCGGCCGGGTGGCGCTGGCCTCGTCCAGCCGCTGCACCTGCTCCGGGGTGAGCTCCCAGCCCACCGCGCCGAGGTTGTCGCGCAGTTGCTCCTCGGTGCGGGCGCCGAGGATTACCGTGGCCACGGTGGGCCGGCGCAGCAGCCAGTTGAGGGAGATCTGCGCCAGCGACTTGCCGGTCTCGGCGGCGATCTCGTCGAGCACGTCGATGACGTTGTACATCAGCTCCTCGTCCACCGGCAGGCCCCAGTGGGCCACCGTGTCGAGGCGGCTGCCCTCGGGTGCGGGCTGGTTGCGGCGCACCTTGCCGGCGAGCCGGCCCCAGGCCAGCGGGCTCCACACCATGGCGCCGACGTTCTGGTCGTGGGCCAGCGGCATCAGGTCCCACTCGTAGTCGCGGGTGAGCAGCGAGTAGTGCACCTGGTGGCTGATGTAGCGCGGCCAGCCGTGGTTGTCGGCGATGCCCAGGGATTTCATCAACTGCCAGCCGGTAAAGTTGGAGACACCCACGTAGCGCACCTTGCCGTCGCGCACCAGGGCGTCCATGGTCGAAAGCACCTCTTCGATGGGCGTGTGGCCGTCGAAACCGTGCAGTTGCAGGACGTCGATGTAGTCGGTACCCAGTCGCTGCAGGGCGCCCTCGACGCTGCGGTGCAGGCGCTGCCGGGAGCAGCCCGACTCGTTGGGTCCGGAACCCAGCGCCAGGCCCATCTTGGTGGTGAGGATCAACCGGTCCCGGCGCCCCTTGATGGCTGCCCCCAGCACTTCCTCGCAGGCGCCGTCGGAGTACACATCGGCGGCGTCGAACAGGTTCACCCCCGCCTCCAGGCAGATGTCGACCATGCGGCTGGCCTCCTCCACCCCGGTGTCGCCCAGCGCCGAGAAGAACCGGCCCTTGCCGCCGAAGGTCGAGGTGCCGAAGCTCAGCACGGGCACCTGCAGGCCGGATGCTCCCAGGTAGCGGTATTCCATATCGGACATTGGGTGTGGTCTCCTGGCTGGTAAAACGGGGGGAAGCCAGTGCGCGGCGATCCCTTTGCATGCGGCAAACTGTTAGTGTTTTTACGCCGCGTCGAGGCCGGTTATTAGGCCATATGCGTACGCTTTCTACCCGACATCTCGTGTGGTAATATTGACAGTTCGCGCAAGACCTGTCTCTTCTCACAGCCCCCTGCCGGCATGGCAAGGAGTAAATAAAATGGGCGAGAAACCCTTCTTCGGCCTCGACGGGCCGCTGGACTCCATGCCCACCACCGGGCAGATGAGAATAGCCAACCTGTATGCATTCCCCCGGCTGATTCGCAGGCTCGGCGCCGACCCCGCGGCCCTGCTCGAGCGCCACGATATCGACCCGCAGAACATCAGCGACCCGGAGCACTTCGTCGACTGCAAGTCCTTCGTCGAACTGTTCGAGGACTGCAGCAACACCTTCAACGATTCCCTGTTCGGCCTGCAGCTGGCGCAGATGCAGAACCCGGACGTGTTCGGCTGCGTCGCCGCCCTGTGCCGCTCCGCCGCCACCGTGCGCGAGTCGATCACCAGTTTCATGGATTACATCCCGGTGGTGCACTCTCCCACCACCCTGCTGGAACTGGTCGAGGGCGAGAAGACCGCGGAAATCCGCTGGGGCCTGCGCACCGACCTCGGGCTCAACCGCCAGGCCAACTACCAGGCCGTGCTGCTGGACATGAAACTGCTGCGCGTGGTGGCCGGCGACGCCTTCCGCCCCAGTTACGTCAACCTCGCGGTGGATGCCCGGCAGAAGGACATACCCGAGCTGGAGCGCGCCCTGGGCTGCCGCTTCAACCCGACCAAGGCGGACAACGCCATCGCCTTCCCCACCGCCATGCTGGACCAGCCGGTGGCCAGCGCCAACCGCACCGTGTTCAGGCTGCTGGGCGGCTACCTGGAGCAGGTGCGCAACGCCTCGCGCACCAGCCTCTCCCAGCGCGTGGAGGACTATGTCCGCGGCAGCCTGTCCTCCGGGCACTGCTCCATCGACAACTGCGCGCGCCGGCTGGGGCTGTCCGTGCGCACCCTGCAGTCGCACCTCGGCGAGCAGGGCCTGGTGTTCTCCGACATCCTGGAAAAACAGCGCTTCGAACTGGCCCGGCAGTACCTCGCCCAGCCGCAGCTGTCGCTGGACGATATCGCCGCCCTGCTGGGCTACGCGGAACAATCCAGTTTCGGCCGCGCCTTCAAGCGCTGGAGCGGGCGCACGCCCAAGCTCTACCGCCAGCAGGCGCTCAACCCGCCGGCTTGTCCGCAGCCGCAATTCGCCGCGCTCTGAGCCGCAACCCCTCCCCGCTCACCGCCACCGGGCTTGCCCGGCCACAGGCGATTGCGTATAACGTTCAGGCCTGATTCTGGCACCTAACAACACCGGGACGCCGCCGCGCGAGCCCGGGTAGCAAGCACGGAGACACTCTCATGCAGGATTCATCCTCCAAGCCGGTCGCGCTGGTGACCGGTGCGAGTTCGGGTATCGGCGACGCCATCGCGCGCAAGCTGGCCGCCAACGGTTTCGACCTCGTCGTCGTCGCCCGCCGCAAGGAGCGCCTCGAGCAACTGGCGGCGGACCTCGCCGGGCAGGCGAAGGTGGAAGTCGTGGTCGGCGACGTCACGGATCCCGGCACCTCCGAGAACGCCGTCAAGGCGGCCATGGACGCCTTCGGCCGACTGGACTGCCTGGTCAACAACGCGGGCTCCGGCATCTGGGCGCCGGTGGGCGACACCACCGACGAGATGATGAACGACGTCATCGACATCAGCCTGAAGGGCCCGTTCTGGTTCTGCCGCGCAGCGGTCAAGGTGATGCAGCCCGGCTCCTCGATCATCAATATCGGCTCTGTTTTCGGCGTGATCGGCGGCATGACCGGCGGCATCTACTGCGCCATCAAGGCGGGACTGATCGGCCTGACCCAGGCCATGGCGGCGGACTACGGCGCCGCGGGCATCCGCACCAACGTGGTGGCCCCGGGCGTAATCCGCACCGAGATGACCGACGCCTTCTGGGACGCCGAGCCCTTCCAGCGCAGCAACCAGGAACAGACCCCGTTCAACCGCGACGGCACCATGGAGGACGTGGCGGCCACCGTGCTGTTCCTGGCCTCCGAGGGCGGCAGTTACATCAACGGGCAGACCATCGCCCTGGACGGCGGCTGGTCCACGACCAAGTTCCTGTGCAAGGACGCGTTGCTGGCCGAGCGTAAACCCTTCGAGGGCTGATCCCCATCCCGCTCCTGTAGGAGCCTGCTACGCAGGCGATATCGCGCGTATAACGCGCTCCTACAGCACAATTCGGTGTAGGAGCCTGCTACGCAGGCGATCGCCTGCGTAGCAGGCTCCTACGCCTCGCCCATCCCCAGTTCCGCAACGGTCTTGCGACAGTAGTAGTCGCGGAACACGACAAACTCCCCATCCACCACGCGCGTCGCGTTCATCACCGGCAGCGGCAAGTGCTTGTCGCCGAAGACGTGAACGTCGAGGCGCTCGGTGAGAATCCACTCGCCGTTGCAGGCGATGTTCAGCACCTCCACGTCGATGCGGGTCAGGTGCTCGAAGATCATCTTCAACCAGGCCCGCACCACCTCGCGGCCCTGCATGGGCTGCTTGTCCGGCACGTTGTCGTAGACGCCGTCGACGTGGAACATGTCGGCCATCGCGTCCCACTCGCGGGTCGCCCAGAGGGTGAGGAAGCGGCGCATCAGTTTTTCGTTATCGTTCATGATCAGCTCTCGTTACTTGTGGGAACAGCCGGTGCCGGCTGCGTGAGTACTATGCGGAACTCGTCGTCCGGTCCTTCGGGTATGTGCGCGCCCCGGGACAGGTCGCAGATCTCGCGGAAGTTCGCGGCGATGTCGTCGGCGCTGGCGGGGATTTGCATCGACCCGTGCCAGCCCTCGGTGGTACCTGTGAATACGCGCGCGATGCGGCCGACACAGGCCGAGTACACCGCGTGCGTGGAGGTACAGGACTCGCTCGCCAGGTACACGGCGAGGCCGGTATTGAAGTCCGGGGCCATGGCGTTACCGATCACTTCCATGTGCTCGCTCATCGCCTTGAGTTCGTCCTCGCCCATGGATTTGGCCAGCTCGGCGCTGACCATGTCGGTCATGCGGCTGATCGCGTTGGGCATGACGGCGTTGCAGAGGATGCCGCTGGGCGCGCCCTCCAGCGACAGCACGTTCATCAGGCCGGTGATACCCGCCTTGGCGGCGGCGTAGCAGGCGTAGAGCTCGGCGCCGTACATGCCGGTGCTGGACGAGGTGAACACCACCCGGCCGTAACCGCGGGCCTGCATGTGCGGCCAGGCCGCCTGGGTGACGTTGAAGCTGCCCCCCAGGTGCACGCCGAGAATCGCTGCGAAGTCCTCGCCACTGAATTCCTCGAAGCGTTTCACCCGCATGTTGCCGGCATTGTTGATCACGGCGTCGACCTGCCCGAAGGCGTCGAGGGCGGTCTGCACGATGTTGCGGGCGCCCTCGCGCGAGGCGACGCTGTCGTAGCTGGCGACGGCGCTGCCGCCGGCGCTGCGGATCTCCTCCACCACCGCGTCGGCCATGGTGTGGTCGCTGCCCGGCCCCTCCACGCTGCCGCCGAGGTCGTTGACCACCACGGCGCCGCCGCGGCGGGCGATATCCAGCGCGTAACTGCGGCCCAAGCCGCCGCCGCCCCCGGTGACGATCGCCACCCGGCCCGCGAATGACACATCAGTCATGCTGTTTCCTCCAGCCGGTTTACACCGGGTCCCATTCCAGCGGCAGGCGGTCGAGCCCGAACACGCCACCGGTATGGTATTCCACGGCCTCGCCCTCCGCGATGCGGATATTGCGGAAGCGGGACAGGAAGGACGCCAGCACGGTGCTGATCTCGCGCTTCGCCAGGTGCATGCCCAGGCAGATGTGCGGCCCGGTGGCGAAGGACACGTGCCTGGCCTTGCGGTCGATGTCGATGCTGTGCGGGTTCTCGTAGGCCAGCGGGTCGCGGCTCGCCGCCGGCGTGGAGAGCACGACCAGGTCCCCCGCCTTCATCTGCACACCGTGGAATTCGAAGTCGTTGCGCGCGCGGCGGGTCGGGGTGGCCACACCGAAGGCGCGCATGAACTCGTCCACCGCCGCCGGCAGGTCCTCCGGGTGTTCGCGCAGGCGGTCCTGCAGCGCCGGGTCGCCGGCGAGGTGGCGCAGGATCCAGCCGAGCACGCTGTACACGGTGTCCAGGCCGCCGATGTAGAACAGGTAACACATGCCGAGCAGCTCCTCTTCGTTGAGGGGGCGCTCCTTGTGGTAAGTGCCGGTGACCATGCCGCGCAGCAGTTCGGTGGTCGGGTTCTCGCGCTGCTCGCGGACGAATTCCTCCAGGTATTTCAGCACGGCCAGCATCGCCTCGACCCGTTTCATCATGTCCTTTTCCCGCAGCATCATGCGCTCCCACTCGAGGAAATCATCGAGTTTTTCCTTGGGCATGCCCATCAGGTCGAGAAACACGTAGGAGGGAAATTTCTCCGCGAACTCACTGATGAACTCGCAACTGCCGCGCGCGGCGAAGCGATCGATAAGCTCGTCGCAGGCCGCCTGTACCGGGCCGTCCATCTCGCGCACTTTCTGCGGCGTGAAGAACGGGTTGAGGATAAAGCGGTAGTAGTGATGCTCCGGCGGATCGAATTCCAGCGGATTCAGCTTCCACTGGATGCCAAGGGGCTCCAGCGCGCGATAGTCGCTGGAGAAGTCCTCCCACCGGGTGAACGCCTCCTGCACGTACTCGTTGCGCGAGAGCACCCAGCCCGGCTGGCCGAACAGCACATCCTTGCACCAGGTGATACCGGCGCTGTCCTGGTGCAGGCGGCTGATCGCAAGATAGGGGTCGTCGCCCTTCTGCGCGTACTCCTCGTAGCTGATGTCGAGCAGCAGTTCGGGGGGTACGTGGTCCGGTGTGGTTGTTGCCGGGGTCTGCGTTGAACTTGCCATAGCGTCTCTCTCTTATCGTGCTGGATTGCATCTGCCGGGTGCGCTCTCCCACCGAAGAACGCGGTGAAACCGATTGACCGGGGCTAAGCTTTGTCGTACAAAGCTAGATACTTTATATTGCAAAGTAGACGCAGGGTCCACTGTTTAAGCACTGCCCGGCAAGAAACACTGCCCACAATCGCACTGATAAAACCTATAAAGGTGACGCAAATGTCGAAAAAGAACACACGGCGCCTGCTGGCCGCGGCGGTGGCCGCGGCGGTCCTGGCTGAATCCGCACCCGTGGCGGCCCAACTCGAGGAAGTGATCGTCACCGCGCGCAAGCGCGAGGAATCGATCATGAAGGTCCCCATCGTGGCGACGACGCTGGGGCGCGACCTGATACAGCAATACGCCATGGACAACCTGACGAATATTTCGGACAGGGTGCCGGGCCTGAATACGGGCAGCCAGGTGCTCACCAGCGGCACGCAGGTCACCCTGCGCGGCGTCGGCACCTCCACCCTCAACCCGGCGGTTGACCAGTCCGTCGCCCTCAACGTCGACGGCATGCAGATGACCCAGGGCTACGCCTACCGCATGGCCATGTTCGACATGGCGCGGATCGAGGTCCTGAAGGGCCCGCAGGCACTGTTCTACGGCAAGGCCAGCCCCGCCGGCGTCATCTCGGTCACCACTGCGGACCCGGGAGACGACGCGGAGCTGATCCTGCGCGGCGGCTACGAATTCGAGACCGAGGAGAAGATGACCGAGCTGATTCTCTCCGGCCCGGTCACCGATACCCTGGGCGCGCGACTGGCCGCCAAGTACTCGGACTCCGACGGTTACTTCAAGAACACCGCGGAGCCGGGCTACGATCCGCTGGCCGAACTGCTCGGCGACGCCAGCCTCGGGGGGCGGGTGCCGACCGACAGGAACTACGACGCCGAGGAGTACTGGATGGCGCGGGGCACCGCGGTCTGGGAACCGAGCGACGTCTTCAGCGCGCGGCTCAAGCTGAACTTCGCCCACGACAAGACCCCCAACAACGGCGGTATCGGGCAGCTGGCCTCCTGCCCGGATGGCACCAGCGGGATGTTCCTCGATTTCATCGGCGGCAACGAAGACTGCAAGGTGGACGACAAGGCCAATGTGCTCTGGCTGAACCCGGACTTCTACCCGAACGTGAAGAATGGCGGGCGCCCCTTCAGCGAGGCAGACCAGGCATTCGGCACCCTCGAGTGGAACTGGGAAGTGGGCGACGGGCTCACGCTGACCTCGGTGACCGGCTACTACGACATCGAGATCGAGACCATGATCAACGGCACCTCGACCACGCAGTTCGGCCCCGCATTCGCCGCGAACAACAACATGGAGCGCGACGACCTCACCCAGGAGTTCCGGCTTACCTCCGACTACGACGGCGCGCTCAACTTCATGGCCGGCGCCTTCTACCAGAACGGCACCACCGACTTCCTGGTCGACCTGCCCTTCAACCAGATCATCGCCGGCGCCCAGGGCCTGAACATGCCCTCGCTGGGCTCGGCGAAACACACGGTGGATAACGAAACCTGGTCGCTGTTCGGCCAGGTGCTGTGGAACATCATGCCGGACCTGGAACTGGGCGCCGGCGTGCGCTGGACCGACGAGGAGCGCGACCACACCGTCATCAACCGCAGCGGGCTGCCGCTGGGGCAACCGGCATACAAGGTCGAGCTCGAGGAACCGAAGCTCAGTACCGATAACTGGTCACCGGAGCTGTCACTGACCTGGACCCCCACCGACGACCTGACCGTGTTCGGCTCACTGAAGCGGGCCTACAAGTCGGGCTCCTTCGACGTCGCCGGCCTGCCGGCTAACGGGGCCAAGACCTCCTTCGACGACGAAACGGTGACCGGCGGCGAGGCCGGCATCAAGACGCGCATGTTGCAGAGCCGGGTGCTGCTCAATGCAGCAGCCTACTACTACGAGTTCAAGGACCTGCAGGTGGAGCGCTCGGACTTCGACGCGAAAACCGGGCAGTTCCTCACACACACCATCAACGCCGCCAGCGCCAACGTGTACGGCATCGACGCCGACGTGGCATGGACGCCGGAGGCCGTCGACGGCCTGACACTGACCGCTGCGGTGAACTGGAACAAGGCGGAGTACGACACCTTCGACAACGCCGCGTGCTGGGGGGGCCAGACCATCGCCAAGGGCTGTAACCTCGATTACAGCGCCGAGGCCAACGGCGGCGCCGGTGGCTACACCGCCCAGGACCTCAGCGACGAATCGCTGCTGCGCGCACCGGAGTGGTCAGCCAACGCCGGCTTCGATTACGCGATCCCGGTCAGCGACATGACCCTGACCATCGGCGGCAATGTCACCTACTCGTCGAAGTACCTCGCCAACCCGCTGGCGCGCTACGACATGTGGCAGGACGCCTACACCAAGTACAGCGCCAGCGTGGCCCTGAGCGGGCGCGACAACGGCTGGGAAGTGATGCTGATCGGCGACAACCTCACCGACGAGCTGGTCTACGGCAACTGCGGGGAGACCGACTACGCCAACGCGGGCTTCCTGGGTGACCTGGTCACCGGCGCCGAGACGGTGGGGGGCAGCGGCCTGACGGAACTGTCCTGCAACGTGGATCCGGGGCGCGCGGTATGGGTGAAGGTGACGCTGCGGCCCTTCGCCCTGTTCGGGGGCTGATTACCGGCGCAGGAGCCTGCTACGCAGGCGATCGCGCGTGTAACGCGCTCCTACAGGACGATCCGGCGTAGGAGCCTGCTATGCCCGAACGCGGACCGAGGCGATCGCGCGTGTAACGCGCTCCTACGGGTCGATCCGGCGTAGGAGCCTGCTACGCCCGAACGCGGACCGAGGCGATCGCGCGTGTAACGCGCTCCTACGGGTCGATCCGGCGTAGGAGCCCGTTATACGGGCGATCACACGGTTACGCGGCGTCGAAGCAGTATCGGCCGACGGCCTGCGCGTTGCCGCTGCGCCCGCCCAGCTCGGAGATCAGCGCCTTCATGCGGTAGGTCCACAGGTGCAGGTCCATCTCCAGGGTCATGCCCATGGCGCCGCTCATCTGGTGCACGTCGTAGATCACCCGGGTGGCGCTGTCCTGCGCGTGCAGGGCAGCCAGCGCCGCATCGCCCGGGTCGCCGGACCATGCCGCCTTCAGCGCCAGCCAGCGTACCCCGCCGGTCAGCACCGCACACTCGGCGATGCGGTGGCGCAACGCCTGGAAGGTGCCGATGGGACGGCCGAACTGCTTGCGCACGCTGATGTGCTCGACGGTGGCGTCCACCGCGGCCTGCAACAGGCCGGCGATCTCCGCCGCGCAGGCCACGCGCATCCAGCTGCGCACCGCGTCGGCCTGCTCCGCGGACAGCGGGGTGATTTCCGGTGAGCCGACCAGCCGCGCCATGGGGTAGGCGAACAGCGAATCCGGCAGGGATTCCACGTCATCCGGCGTGGGATGGGCGATGCCCACCGATTCACCGTCGATGACAATCAGGGTTTTGGCCGTGGCCACGAAGCGTCCGGGGCGGCCGTTCTCCACCACGGCGATGGGCCGCGGGAGTTCGAGGTCCAGGTGCGGGCGGACCAGCATCGACAGCGCGATTTCCGCCGTGTAGGGCAGGCGCGCCAGGCGCTCCACCGCCAGTGCCGCGGACAGCGGGCCCATCTCGGGAATCGCCGCGATATCGAAGTACTGGCTCTCTTCCAGCTCGCGGTCCAGGTCCTCGCTGACCAGGGCGAAGCCGTGGAAGTCCACCGGCGAGGTGGCGAAGCGCTCGGCCAGTTTGTCCAGCGCGCCCTCGACGGCGAGCTGGTCGTCGTTCAGTGCGAAATCCATTAGCGGGGCTCCCTCGGCAATTCCAGGAACTGGGTGGCGATCAGGTTCAGCTGGATCTCGGCGGCGCCGGAGGCGATACCCGCGACGATGCCGCGCTGGTGGTGGGCGAGCAGCAGCGGGTGTGCGCCGCTGATCGCCTCGGGTATGTGCTCGACGACGAACTCCGATACCAGCCGCTCGCAGATCACCGTGGCGAAGCGGCCGACGCTGGCCTCGGCGCCGGCGATGATGCCCTTGGCGCGCTGGTCGATGATGCTGTAACTGTACAGGCGCGCGGCCTCGCAGGCGGCGTGGGCCTTGGCGGCCTGCTCGACGGCGCCGGCGCTGAAACGACCGGACTGCCTGAGCAGTTCCACCGAGTCCGCCAGGGTCTTGGAAGCCAGGGCGAAACGCGGGATACCCACGCGCTCCAGCGACAGCGCCTTGCCGACGATCTCCCAGGCCTGGCCCTCTTCACCCAGCATTGCGCTCTCGGGCACCTCGACGTCGTCGAAGAACACCTCGTGGATATCGCCCTCGCCGATAATGCTGGGGATATCGCGCACGGTGATGCCGGGGGTGTCCATGGGCAGCAGGAAGATGGAGATACCGCCCTTGCCCTGGGAGGTGCGCGCCAGCAGGAAACAGGTATCCGCGTCGCCGGCGTAGGAGGTCCAGATCTTCTGGCCGTTGATGCGGTAGATATCGCCGTGGCGCTCGGCGCGGGTGCGCAGTGACGCCAGGTCCGATCCGGATTCGGGCTCCGAGAAGCCCTGGCACCAGATGGTCTCGCCGCGCGCCATCGGCGGGATGTAGCGCTCCTGCTGCGCCTCGGAGCCGAACAGCATCAGCGTCGGCCCGATCCAGTTGACGTTCATGTACTGGCCGCCGCGGGGCTCGCCCGCCATCCACATTTCCTCGGCGAGGATAAACGCGATCCAGGGGTCGGCGTCGCGGCCGCCCCAGCGCTCGGGCCAGTGCGGGACCAGCAGGCCGGCCTCGTTCAGGGCGCCGCAGAATTTCTTGGCGAAGGCCGATTGCTCCTTCGAGGCGGGGCCGTGGGCGATGTGCTCCCAGTTATCGGGCAGGTTGTCTTGTATAAACTGGCGGACAGTGGCGCGGAAGCTCTCCTGTTCGCTGGTCCAGGCAAAATCCATCAGCTGTGGTTCCGGTGTCGGTAAATGGTATCGGGGCGGCTTCAGCCGCCCTGCTTGCCCTTGCTGCCGATGCTGGCGATGTAGCGCTCGATGCCCGCGACGTAATCGGGGTTCAGCATCAGCGCGCTGTTGGCCATGCGCTCAACGTGCCGGGCCTGGTCGCGGCCGAGTTCCCAGCACATCTCGATGGCGAGCTTGGCGGTGCCCATCTGTTCGCCGTGCTGCTTTGCCAGGTGCTGGCAGAACTGCATCACGTCTTCCTCGAAGGTCTCGTCGGGGAATACGTCGTGCACCAGACCCATATTGTAGGCGCGATCGGCATTCGCCGGCAGGTTGGCCATGATCAGGTAGCGCGCCCAGTGCGGCCCGACGATGCGGGTCAGGCGGCTCACGCCGTTGGAGGCCGGCAGCACGCCGAACTTGCCCTCGGGGAAGGCGTAGGACGCGCTCTTCGCCGCAAGGCGGAAATCGCAGGACAGGGACATTTCCAGGCCGCCGCCGACGCAGGTGGAGTGGTGCGCGACCACGATGGGCTTCTCGATGTGCTCCATCTCGTCGTAGATGCGGTGCATGCCGTTCAACTGCAGGCGGTGCTTCTCGCGCACTGCCACGGCGGTGCGGTCGATTTCCGGCGGCGCGTCGGATCCGGCGCGCAGGTCCGCGCCGGAGCAGAAGTAGCGGCCGGTGGCGCGGATCAGCATGACTTTCAGTTCGGGCGTGTCGCGGAAGCGAACCAGCGCCTCGTCCAGCAGTTTCATCATCTGCGGGGTGATGGCGTTCAGCTTGTCGGGACGGTTGAGGGTGGCGACGAGGATCGCGCCCTCTTCCTCCACCAGCAGGTGCGGTGCTTCAGACATCGTTTTTCTCCTATCCCCGGGTGCGCGGCAGGCCCAGCGCACGCTCGGCAATCATGCTGCGGTGGACTTCACTGGTGCCGCCGTAAATCGTCGTGCCGTGGGCGTGGCGGTAGGCGAGGTTGATCTCGCCCGCCGCGCCTTCGCGCTTGGACAGCGAGTACGGCGCGGTCAGGTTCAGCAGGTCGCGGGAGTCCGACTGGAATTTCTCCGAGGAGAACATCTTGGTCATCGGCCCGAAAGCGTGATTGGGCAGCTGGTTCACACCGGCCCACAGCGCGCGGTTGCCGAGCATTTCCGAGATGTGGAAATGCGCGCGGCAGCGCGCCAGTCGCTTCTGCGCATCCGGCTGTTCGATCAGCGGCGCGCCCTTGTACCGGATCTCGCGACACAGTTCCTCGGCGGCCTCGGACATGGCGCGCTGGCTCTTGGCGAAACCGCCGCCATGCTCCAGTTCCAGCGCCGCGGCCATGACTTTCACGCCGCCGTCGACGGGGCCCAGGCGGTAGGCGTCGGGCACGATCACGCCGTCGTAGAAGGTGGCGTTGGTGCGCTCGTCCTGGAAGGTGTAGACCGGCTGGATTTCGATGCCGGGGGTGTCCAGCGGCACCACGAACATGGTCAGGCCCTTGTGCTTGGGCACGTCGGGGTTGGTGCGGGTGAGCATCAGCACGTACTGGGCGATGTTGGCGCCGGACGTCCACATCTTGGCGCCGTCGATACGCCAGGAGCCGTCCTCCAGCTGCGTCGCCTTGGTCTTGGCGGCGAACACGTCGGAGCCGCAACCGGGTTCGCTGTAGCCCAGCGAGCAGATGGCGTCGCCGTTGACGATCTTCGTCAGCACTTCTTCCTTGAGCACGTCGCCGCCGACCTTGCGGATCATGGTGCCGACCAGGTTGGTGGTGCCGACGGGGTGGCTGGTCCAGCCCTGCTCTTCCCACACCTTGTACAGCGCGTTCATCACGTAGGGCTCGGCCTCGCGGCCGCCGTATTCCTTCGGCCAGGCGGGGAACAGCAGTTTCGCCTCCGCCAGTTTCTTGTGCACGCCGGCGTCGAAGCCGTCGAAGGAGTAGTGCGCCTTCGCCCGCAGTTCCGGGGTCAGGGTGGCGTTGAAGAAATCGTCCAGTTCCTTCGCCATGGCCTCGGCTTCCGCGCCGAGTTCGAAATCGATGCCGACCTCGCCCACGTCGGGCAGCGCCGCTTGCTCACCGGCGTACAGGCGGCGGCCGGCCTCTTCAAGGAACAGCTCAGGATCGCCGAACACCAGCGGCCAGGCGCGGGCGCGCAGGTTGTACAGGTGGATGTCGTACTCGGTGGCCAGGCCGTAGCCGCCGAAGGTGTGCAGGGCCTGGGTGACGGCGCGCGCGGCGGTGTCCGCGGTCCACCAGATCGACATGGAGATTTCGGCGCCGGCGGATTCGGGCTCGTGGGCCACGTCGTGGATGGCGCGCCAGGTCAGGTACTTGCCTCCGTCGACATCGACGATGAGGTCCGCCAGCGGGTGGGACATGCCCTGGTAGGCGCCGATCGGCTGGCCGAAGGCTTCGCGCTCGCAAGCGTATTCGGCCGCCAGGCGGATGGCCTCGCGGGACAGCCCGGACAGGGCGATGGCCATCAGCAGCTTCCACTCCTCGATGGCCTTGGCGAACTCGGTAGTCGCGGCGTCGCCCGCACCCAGCTCGACGGATTGCGCGGCGGCGAGGTCGATTTCCGCGATCGGCGTGGAAGCGAGGTTTTCCTCGCCGCGCTCGCCCTCGGGCAGGGTGACCAGCAGGACCTTGTCGCCAGCGCGGGCGATGGCGTAATCCGCCACGGCACCGCCGGACAGCCACTGGGTCGGCTGCTCGTCGAGATCGTGCAGGGCCAGGGTCAGCAACTTGCCGCCCATGATCACTTCCTCGAGCAGCCCGGCCCGGGCTTCGCCGCCCAGCACCGCCAGCACGCGCGCGGCCATCAGGGTCTCTGCGACCGGGCCGGAGGCCAGGGTGCGGCCGGCCTCTTCCATCAGCACGGCGGCGTCCATGGTGCCCAGGCCCAGGCCGCCCAGTTCCTCGGGGATGCGCAGGGAAAACGCGCCCAGTTCGGCCAGGCCCTGCCACAGCTGCGGATCGAAGCCGCCGGTTTCGGCCGCGGCGCGGACCCGCTCACTGCTGCTTTGCTCATCGAGAAAACGGGCGAATGACTCGCGCATCATCCGCTGATCTTCGGAAAGATCGAAATTCATAGTGAGGTGACTCCGGTACGGGGGCTGAACAAAAACGGTGGCGAAATCGAAGGGGCCGGTGACAGCCTCACCCCCGCATAATCAGTATTTGGTAGGGGTCTTTTCGGCTTCGCCCAAAGCGGCCACAGGGTACTATCAAGGCCCCTGACGGTCAACCTGATCAACAGGGGTGTCTACTTGACGCTGGCGGCACTGGCTTTTGACAAACGGTACTGCCAGCGCCTATTTTGACGCCCCCGGCAACGCCAGTGTGGCAGCCGTGACCACGCCACAGCGGAGAATAATTATGATCGGAAACGACCCCCTGGACCTCGACGGACAGGTCGCCTTTGTCACCGGAGCCGGCCAGGGTGCCGGCCGCGGCATCGCGCTGGCGCTGGCCCACCACAACGCCGGCGGCGTCGCTGTCAACGACTTCGTGCTCGAGCGCGCGGAGGCGGTGGCGGAGGAAATTCGCACCCTCGGCGTGCCCGCCGTTGGCGTACAGGCGGATGTGGGCGATCGCGCTTCCGTGGTCGCCGCGCTGGAACAGGCCACCGCGGCGCTGGGACCGGTCACCCTGCTGGTGAACAACGCCGGCAACGCCGGTCCGCGGGCAGACATGGGCCTCTCGCCGCCGTTCTGGGAGGCCGACCCCGAGGACTGGGACAAGTACCTGCGCACCAACCTGTTCGGCGTGATGAACTGCTGCCACGCCGCACTGCCGGCGATGGTCGAGCAGCAGCGCGGGCGCATCGTCACCGTGGTATCGGATTCCGGCCGGGTGGGCGAGGCGCGCCTGACCGCCTACTCCGCCGCCAAGGCCGGCGCGGCGGCGCTGATGCGTTCGCTGGCCAAGGAAACCGGCCGCTACGGCATCACCTGCAACGCGGTATCGCTGTCCACCCTGGAGCCGCCGCTGGAGCCGGAACAGCTGGAGGCGTTCTACGCCAACGACCGGGTGAAGTCGCAACTTTCGCGCTACACCCTGCGCCGCTTCGGCACCCCCGACGACGTCGCCGGCATGGTGCTGTTCCTGTGCTCGGACGCCGCCTCGTGGATCACCGGCCAGACCTACCCGGTGAACGGCGGCTACTCCTTCGCGCAGTAAAACAGCGGCGCACTCGCATGAAACACACAATATGGAATCCGCAGCATGAATAACGACACTGCACTGCAAAACCTGCTCGACAAGGAGGCGATCCGCGAACTGGGGATGCTCTACTCGCGCGGCGTGGACCGCAAGGACGCCGACCTGCTGCGCACGCTGTACACGGAGGACGCCACCGATACCCACGGCGACACCTTCGACGGGCCCGCCGAGGCGTACGTGGATTTTCTCGAGCGCTCCTTCCCCTACATGCAGTACAGCGGCCACCACATCTGCAACCACCTGGTCTCGGTGGATGGCGACAGCGGCGAGGGCGAAATCTACGCTATGGCGTATCACATCATCCCGGACGGCAGCGGCGGCTGGCTGGAGGATTTCATGACGGTGCGCTACATCGACCGCTACCGCCGCTGCGAGGATGGGCGCTGGCGTTTCGCCAAGCGCGTGGTGACCTACGACCTGCGCAGCCGCCGCCCGCTGGCGACGCCGGAGGACGCGGAGCCGCGCGGCACCGATCCCAGCTACGAGGTGTTGCAGAGCCGGCTGTTCGCCGCCGGGCCGCGGGCCTGAGGTAACCGCGGGGGCCGCGGCAACAGCCGCGCCCTACTCCTCCCCGATGGGCCTGCTGTAACGCTCCACCAGTTCCGGGTACTGCTCGCGGGTGAGGCTGCCGAACAGGGTCAGGCGCATCATTTCATCGAGGAACCGCGCCTGCATCTTGCCCCGCGCCTTGCTGCCCTTGGCGTGGGCGCCCACCCAGATCGGCCAGAGCAGCGCGCTGGACAGGCTGATGAACGCGAACACCTCCACGTCCATGTTCTCGCGGCCGTAGCCCGAGTCCGCGAACTCGCGCAATTCCTTGACGTATTTCTTCCAGAAGCGGTCGGTGACCACGCCCTGGGTGGACATCACGTCGAACAGCCAGGCGCGGCTGAGCTCGGGGTTTTCCATGGCGAAATCACACAGGCGCTGCAGCGCGACTTCCGGCGGGTAGGTCTTGCTCAGTTCCGGGTCGCCATCGAGATCGCCGTAAAACTCTTCGTAGATGCGCTCGCTCACCCAGCTCGCGGTGGCGTGGGCCAGGTCCTCGCGGGTGGGGAAATGCTGGTACGCGGTGCCGCGGTTGACCCCGGCCCGCCGCGCCACCTCGGTCACGCTGAGGCTCTCCGGCCCGTCCTTGGCCAGCACTTCCAGCGCGGCTTGCAGGATTTCCCTGCGTGTGGACTCCGGGTTGGTGTTGTTGCGGCGCCCCGCCCTGGCTTTTTCGGACATGTCGGATCCCCTGGATTTTCCCAGTAAACATACATGTTGATCAGTACCCGCGCAAGGCGCCGCCGCGCAAAGCGGTACTAAACAGCATTGTTGACTACAGGCGGGCTTTGCAGTACTTTCCTCGCAGCCCCGGGCGGGCCGCCGGGGCGACCTGCGCGCCATCCCCACCGGATTTATTCAGCGATAACACTCTTGGCTAAAACAACGGGAGCCTGCATATGTCACTCGAGGGAAAAACAGCGGTCGTCACCGGCGGCGGCAGCGGCATCGGTCGCGCCATCAGCCTGCAACTGGCAAGCGACGGCGCCGCCGTCGCGGTCTGGGACCTGAATCCCGAGGGCGCACAGGAGACCGTGGACATGATCACCGCCGCCGGCGGGCGCGCCATCGCCTGCCCCGGCGACGCGGCAGACCAGGACACCATCGCCGCCAGCGCGGCGAAAACCCGCGAGGCGTTCGGCCCGATCACCATCCTGGTAAACAACGCCGGCATCACCGGCTTCACCCCGTTCATGGACATCACGCCGGACCACTGGGACCGCATGATGGCGATCAACGTCAAGGGCCCGTTCCTCTGCTGCCAGCAGATCATCCCCGACATGCTGGCGGCGGGCTGGGGCCGCATCGTCAACATCTCCTCGTCCTCCGCACAGACCGGGGCGAAGGTCATGACCCACTACTCCGCCTCCAAGGGCGCGATCGTCACCTTCACCAAGTCGCTGGCGCTGGAGTACGCCGCCACCGGCATCACGGTCAACAACATCCCGCCGGGCTTTGTCGACACGCCGATGCTGCGCGCTTCGCCGGTGGATGTGGAGTCTCAATCGAGCACCTCACCCATGGGTCGCCCCGGCAGGCCCGAGGACATCGCTACCGCCTGCGCCTTCCTGGTCTCCGAAGCCGCCGGCTACATCACCGGGCACACGCTGGGGGTCAACGGCGGCCGGGTCATGCCTTGAGGCTTACGGGCCGGGCCATGTCTTGAGGTGCACGGGCCGGGCCATGCCTTGTGGTGCACGGGCCGGGCCATATCTTGTGGTGCACGGGCCGGGTGGCGGCCTTGCGGCCGCTGCATCGCCGCCGGACGGTACTGCGGGGTGCCACGACCAGCTGAGGGCGCCCCGAAATCCACCACACCGTAGGAGCCTGCTACGCAGGCGATTCCAATATCCGACGCTGCCCCGATCGCGCGCAGAGCGCGCTCCTACGTCCTGAATCCGACTCGCAACGAAGCGCGAAGGCCAGGCATTACCTCCCCCGCGTTGACTGCGGGTGGGCATGCTCTTTTGCGGACTTGGAGGGGCGTCGGTGCGACCCGGATATCCCCGCGGAACCGCCACACCACCGACCCGCTCCTTACCACTACGCGCTAACCAGCGTCCCGTATGCACGCTCGCTGTGTCCCTGCGAATCCAGCGCTCAGCGCCCTCCCGCCAATTCCGGGCCAAACGAGGTCAACGCACCGCAAGCGCCCCGTAATGGAGCAAAAGAGCATGCCCGCCCGCAGGCGACGCAGGCGGCCAAAGGCCGCCCGCTCGAACGGAGCGCACGGAGTGCAGGAAGCGAACGAAGCGAAACGACCGAGCGTGCTAGCCGGCAGTGATGCCGTTGTCGAGGTTGATGCAGGCGCCGTGGTAGCCGCGCGCCGCATCGCTTGCCAGGAAGGCGACCATGTCCGCCACATCGTCGACCTCGACCAGGCCGCGCATCGGCGCGACTCGCCCGATCAGGGAGGGGTCGGGGTTTTCCAGTTTCATCATGCCAGCCGCCAGCGCAGTCATCATGCCGCCGGGTGCCACCGCGTTGAAGCGGATCGGCTGGTGCATGTATTCCATGGCGAGGGATTTGGTCAAGTGCGTGAGGCCGGCCTTGGTCGCCGAGTAGGCGGCGAGGTAGGCCTGGCCCATGAAGGCAGCGCAGGAGGTGACATTGACCACCGCGCCGTTGTTTTCCAGCAGGTGGGGAATGGCGGCGCGGATCAGCTTGAGCGGCGCGGCGAGATTGACCGCCAGGGTGGTGTCGATCTCGTCGTCGGTCATGTCGGTGGTGTGGCGCGGGAAAAACACGGCGGCGACATTACACAGCGCGTCGAGCCGGCCGAATTGCGTGACGGCGGCGGCCACTGCGGGTGCGCAGTTCGCCGTGTCGGCCAGATTGACCTCCTGCAGCTGGACCTGTGCGCCGAGTTCGCGGGCCATCGCTGCGGTCTGCTCCAGGCCGCCGGCGTCGATATCCAGCAGGCTGAGGTTGGCGCCGGCGGCGGCGAGTTTCAGGGCGGTGGCGCGGCCGAGGCCGGCAGCGGCGCCGGTAACCAGCACGGCCTTGCCGTGCATCTCTGCGATTTCAGGCATTTACAACAACTCCGGTATTCAAGGATCAGGCCGGAGCGGCGGCGGGCAGGATCTGCGCAGCTCCAGCGCGGGGAATGAACAGTGAAACGACGATGGCCAGCGGCAGCGCCCACCACAGGGTGGCGAAGCTCTGCCAGTAACTGCCGTAGGCGCCCGCCAGGTAGCCGCCCAGCGGGCCGGGCAGGACCGTCAGGGCGACCAGGGTAAAGCTCATGGTGCCCTTCACCCGGCCGAAGGCCTCGGGGCCGAAATACACGCTGACCAGCGAGGCCCAGACCGGCATCAGGCCGCCGGCGGACATACCGGCGAGGACCGCAGTGGCGAGCATTGCCGGGGCGCCCTCCCACAGCAACATGGGCAGCCAGCCCAGCGAGGCGACCAGCAGCTGCGCGCTCATCAGCCGGCGGGTGGAAAAGCGATCACACAACCAGCCCCAGCCGAACTTGCCGAGAATGCCGAAGCCGGCGTATATCGAGAGCATGAACGCCGCGGACTGCGGCTCCAGGCCCTGCTCGCGGGCAAAGGGTACGAAGAAGGTGATCAGCAGGACGTTGCAGAAGCTGAACAGGCCGATGATCACGCTGATAATCCAGAAGGTGCGCTGGCGAACGAGGTCGTAAAAACCGAAGCCCGACGCCTCGTTGGCGCGCGGTGGCTGCGGCGGATCCTCGCTGCCGCCGTCGGGAAACTGGCCGATGTCCGCCGGCTTGCTCACGGTCACCAGCCACACCACCGGCACCAGGGTGAGCGCGACGAAAACACCCAGCGCCAACAGGCTGGCGCGCCAGCCGAAGTGCACCATCAACCATGCCGCCACCGAGGGCATGAGAAAACCGCCCACCGAGATACCCGCTGCCGCTATACCCAGGGCGAATCCACGGCGCCTGCTGAACCAGCGCACCACCAGCGCCGAGGCCGGCACGATACCGACCAGGCTCGCCCCCAGCGCCAGCAGCAGGCAGGCCACGCCCGCCAGCCACAGCTGGTGGCTCTGCGAGAGCAGCAGCAGCGCGGCCGCGAGCAGGCACGCGCCCGCCACCAGGGTCTGGCGGATATGGCCGCGGTCCACCCAGCTGCCGATGGTCGGCCCGGTAAGTGCGCCGGTCACGGTGAAGATAGTCGCGGCCCAGCCCAGTTGCCCGGGTGTGGCGGAAAACTCCCTGGAAAAAGGTTCGATGTAGACGCCGAGGAGGTAGACGGTGAAACCCACGGAAACGAACTGGCAGAACGTCGCCAGAGCCAGAATCCGCCAGCCGTAGAAAGCCTGCTGCACGCCTTGTTACCTCCTGGCGTGCCGGTGGCCGCCGTCTGTCGTTATTATCGCGGGCGCTGTTATCGCGAGAGAGCTCAGCCCGGCTCGCTCTCGTCGAGCAATTTCTGCAGGTGGGGAAACGCCTCGGCGCGCATGACTCCGTGCAGCATCAGCCGCAGCATTTCGCGGCGCATACGCTGCGTCATGTTCTCACGATCCTTTGCCGTGCGCGAGCGAGCCCGTACCCACACCGGCCAGAGGAAGTAGCCGGCTAGGATGATCACCGAGAGCGCCTCCGCGTCTATGCCATCCTCGCTCAGGTCGGTTTGCGCGAGTTCCTCGGTGGACTCCATGAAACGCTGGAAAAACGGGTCGTCGCCCGGGTTCTCGGCTGCCAGCATCTCGAACAGCCAGATGCGCCCCAGTTCCGGGTTTTCCACCGCGAAATCCACCAGAATGCTGATAGCCTCGAAGATCGGCCGCTGCTCCGCGGGTTCGCCGCCGCCGGGTTTGGGAAAGGTCTTCTCCAGCAGGGAGCGGCTCACCCAGTCGACGGTTGCCGCGATCAGGTCGTCGCGGGTCTCGAAATGCTGGTAGGCGGTGCCGCGGTTGACACCGGCGAGATGTGCGACCCGCGACAGGCTGAGGCCATCGGGCCCATCCGAGGCAAGCACGGTGCGCGCAGCGCTGAGGATATCCTCCCGGGTAGCCTGCGGATTGCGCCGGCGGCGGCCGTTGGCCGGGGTTTCGGGGGCACTCGCCAAAATGAACACCATTGTCGATTATTAGTCCCCGGAGTCTGCGCGTGCACCCCGGGGCTGTCAAGCGCGGCTCAGGCGTCGGGCAGTTTTTCGCGGAGATAGGATTGCAGTTGCGCGTGGGTGTCCGCACGCACCACGCCGTGCATCGACAGGCGCAACACTTCAGCGGCGAAGCGCTGGGCCATGGCCTTGCGCGCCCGCTTGCTCCTGGCGTGTGACCCCACCCACACCGGCCACAGGAAGAAACCGCTGAGCATCAGCACCGCCAGCACCTCGACGTCGATGCCCTCCTGGCCGGCGCCGCCGCGCACCAGGTCTTCCACCGAGTGGGCGAAGCGCTCGTAGAACACGTCCTCGCGCGGATTGGGTCGCGACAGCACGTCATAGAGCCAGATTCGGCCGATATCCGGGTGATCCATGGCGAATTCCGCCAGGCGCAGGCTGAAGGAAGCCATGCGGCTGGCCATGTCGTCGATGTCGACCTCGACTTCGACGGCGGGCTCCGGCGGTGCGAGATCCTCGGTGAATACCGCCTCCAGCAACTGGCTGCTGACCCAGTCCAGGGTGGCTCGCACCAGGTCTTCCTTGAGCTCGAAGTGCTGGTAGGCAGTGCCGCGGTTGACCCCGGCGAGCTTGGCGACCCCGGATACGCTGAGCCCTTCGGCGCCGTCCTGGGAGAGAATGGTTTTCGCCGCCTCGAGGATGGCAAGCCGCGTCCCCTCCGGATCGCGCCTGCGGCGTTGGCGGGTCTCGACGCGCGCCATGTTTGGCTCCCTGTGCTCCCCTGATTCATTTGCCGCGCAATGTTTTTGTAGTGTTCGCGGGCAATAGTGCGGTTTATATCAGCTTGCGCCCTTAATTGACAATGCTGTTGATTAACGGCCGCCGCGGTTGCAGGTCAAAACCGGAGTTTATATGCTAGCCGCTCGTTAAAATCCGGGGTTGCCGCCGTGCCTGGCGCTACCCGCCATCATCGATTCAGGAAGGACACCATGCTGGACAATCTCCGCGTAGTCATCACCGGCGCCGCCGGTTCACTCGGCCAGGCCACCGCAGAAAAGGCCCGCAGCAGCGGCGCCTATGTCATCGGCCTGGACATCGTCGAGGCCGACAGCTTTGCCAACACGGACGAATACCACCAGGTGAACCTGATGGACCGCGACGCCACCCGCGCCTGCTTCGAAGCCCTGGGCGACATCGATGCCCTGTGCAATATCGCCGGCGGCTTCGCCATGGGCGACACCGCCTACGACCCCGCCAGTGAGCAGTGGGACAAGATGTTCGCGATCAACGTCAGCACCATGCGCAACGCCACCATGGCGGCGGTGCCGCTGCTCAAGCAGAAGTCGAAAGCGGCGATCGTCAACATCGGCGCCATCGGCGCGCTGTCCGGCGTCGGCACCATGAGCGCCTACGGCTGCTCCAAGGGCTCGGTGATGAAGCTCACCGAAGCGCTGTCCGACGAGTTGCGCGAGGACGGCATCAACGTCAACGCGGTACTCCCCAGCATCATCGATACCAAGCCCAACCGCGACGGCATGCCGGATGCGGATTTCTCCAAGTGGGTTTCACCGCAGCAACTGGCCGAGGTGATCTGCTTCCTCGCCTCGCCGGCGGCCAGCGCGGTACACGGCGCTCTGGTGCCAGTTCGCGGGCTGTCCTGAACCTTGCGCCTGCGTAACCGGGTCGCCCTGGTAACGGGTTCCTCCCGCGGCATCGGCGCGGCGATAGCGCGCAAGCTCGCCGCGGAGGGCGCCGCGGTCGTCCTGCACGCCAGCGAAACACCGGAAAAAGCCGAGGCAGTCGCTGAATCAATTCGCGCGGCCGGCGGCGACGCCCGGGTCGTGTTGGGCGACCTCACCACCGAGGAGGCGCCGGCACGCATCGTGCGCGAAGCCTTCGCGTTTCACGGCGCGCTCGACATCCTCGTATGCAATGCCGGCGGCAGCAAGGGGGGCCTGGTGGTCGACCAGCAACTGGACGACATCAACCAGGGCATCGCCCTCAACCTGCGGGCAGTGATGCTCTCCACCGCAGAATTCGCCCGGCTGACGCAAAGCGAGCACGGCCGGGTCGTGCTGATTTCCTCGGGCGCCGCGGCGCATCCCGCCTACGGCGCGTCACTGCTGTCGGCGGCCAAGGCCGGCGCGGAAGCCTTCATACGCGCCACCGCGCAGGAACTGGGCAGCCGCGGCATTACCGCCAATACGGTGGCGCCGGGCACCACCCGCACCGACCGCATCGCGGGACAGGCGTGGACCGACAAGGTACCGCCGTGGACGGCGCTGCGGCGGCTCGGCGAGCCCGAGGACATCGCCGACATCGTCGCTTTCGTGGTATCCGACGAAGCGCGCTGGCTGACCGGCGCCACCCTGCCGGCCAGCGGCGGCCTGATCACCACCGCGGCCAATATCCTGGCGCTGGCGCCCGGCCCCGGGCGCTGACCGGTCAGGGGTTGAAGTCCACCACGGTGTCCATATCCGCCTCGACCGTTGCGGGCGAATCCGGACTGCCGACGAAGTGGATATTGTCCTCGGGCGCCTCGGTGTCATGCCCCGCTTCGCAGGTGAAAGCCACCGCGTAATCCCCGGGCGGCAGGAAGCCCACGGTATAGCGCCACTGGCTGCCCGTCAGGCTGACCTTGGCACTTGCCAGCGGCGGAAAGTCGGAGCCCTCCTCGCCGGTCTCGGCGAGATCGCCGCCCTCCCAGACATACACGGCGTAGGCGTCCGGCGTGCAGTAATCCGCGGTCAGCAGCGAGGCCGCCACGGTACCGACGATATTGCCGCTCTCGGAGAGGTCGATCAGGCGCAGGGACGGCTTGAGCTGGTAGTCCGGGAAGCCCTGCGGGTTGTTGACGGACTTGCGCAGGTCGAAGTCGATGACAAAATTGTGCTGGTCGCCCTGCAGTATGGTGAAGCCGGAATTGAGCTTGAGGCCCGTCTGGCTGCCGCTGGGCACGTAGAGCGATTCCACGCTGCCGTCGTCGAGGACGATGATCGAGTCCATGACGCCACGGTTGGCATCGACGTCCAGGCGAATCCAGCTGTAGTTCCCCGCATCGAGCGTCACCCCGTCCAGCAGGGTCTCACTCTCCGTGCCCTGCAGGGAGAGCAAGTCGATACAGCGCACCGTGGTTTCACCATCGGGTGTAGGCGCGGGAGGCACCCCGTTCAGCAGGTCCTCACAGGTCTGGCTATCGCCATCCAGGGGGAAGTCGGTGGTCGAGGCATCGGTGACGGAGTGCACCGACACACCGGTGAACTGCACCAGCACCTGCAGCGCGCTGTCCACAGCCGCATCGGTAATACTGAGCGTCATCTCGCCCGTGCCGTCACCGGCGTTGTCACCGCCGCCGCCACCGCCCCCGCCACAGGCGGCGAGCAGTAATGGGGGAAGCAGGACGCCGACTCGAAATACTGGGGAAATTGGCATAATGGTCTCCTTTGAAGCGTAAACAACCCACCCGTGTGTAGATTATCGCCGCTGCCGAAGTTCCGCCCGGAACCGCGTGAAAATTTACTTTACACCTGCCAACACGCCGGTCCGCGCACATCCGCAGATTTTCTTCGTGCTAGGATGGGAACGCAACCGGCACCGGTTTTTCCACCACATTGCATGACAAAAAATGGAGGGGGTTTCGAACACCGCCATGCGTGAAGCGCTCAAGCTACTGGAAGCAGAATTCCTGCAAAACAGCCTGACCGACTGGTTGCTCGCCCTGCTGATCGCGGCGCTTACCTGGTCGGTACTGCTGATGCTCAGGCGCGCAATCGCCGCCCGCTTCGCTAACGCCAGCGAGACACCGCCGCTGTGGGATGACGCCCTGCTGGAAATCGCCTCGGGCACCCACCGGCTGCTGATCATCCCCGTGGCGATCTACCTCGGCAGCCTCCGCCTCGATACCCCCGAGAGCGTGCGCTCGACCCTTAATTCCGCGCTGGTCATCGCCCTGGTAGTGCAGGTCGGGGTGTGGCTGAACCGGTTGCTGGTGATGTGGCTGCAGCACAGCCGCCAGCAGCGCCTGACCACCGACCCCTCCAGTATCGCCGCCATCAACGCGCTGGGGTTCGCCGCGCGCCTGGTGCTGTGGTCGGTTATCGCCCTGCTGATCCTCGACAACCTCGGCATCAACGTCACTGCACTGGTAGCTGGCCTCGGGGTCGGCGGTATCGCCGTGGCGCTGGCGGTGCAGAACGTGCTGGGCGACCTGTTCGCATCGTTCAGTATCGCGCTGGACAAGCCCTTCGCCGTCGGCGACTTCCTGATCATCGACGAGCACCTCGGCAGCGTCGAGTACATCGGCCTGAAGACCACGCGCCTGCGCAGCCTCTCCGGCGAGCAACTGGTATTTTCCAATACCGACCTGCTGAAAAGCCGCATTCGCAATTACGGCCGGATGTACGAGCGGCGCATCCTGTTCAAGCTGGGCGTCACCTACCAGACGCCGCGGGAAAAGCTGGAGAAAATCCCGGGCATCATTCGCGAGGCTATCGAGAGCCAGCAGAAGGTGCGCTTCGACCGCAGCCACTTCGCCTCCTACGGGGATTTCGCGCTGCTGTTCGAGACGGTGTACTACGTGCTGGCGGCGGACTACGCCATGTACATGGATATCCAGCAGGCGGTAAACCTGCACATCCACGCGCGCTTCGAGGAACTGGGGATCGAGTTCGCCTACCCGACGCAGACGGTGTTCCTCAGCAACAACCCCGGCTGATGCTCCCCCCGGTAGGAGCCTGCTACGCAGGCGATTACGATATCCGACGCTGCCTCGATCGCGCGCACAGCGCGCTCCTACAGGTTGAGCTGCCAATAGCCGACGTCCAGCCACTGGCCCTGCTTGAAGCCGACCTCGGGAAAGTGCGCGACCTTGACCATGCCCATCTTCTCGTGCAATGCGACGCTGGCCGCATTGGGCAGCGTGATCCCGCCGATCACCGCGTGCACCCCCTGCTCGCGCAGCAAGGCGAACAGCGCCGTGTACAGCCGCGTGCCCCAGCCGCCGCCGCTGCGGTCGCGGGCGAGGTACACGGAGGCCTCGCTGGAAAAGCGGTAGGCGACGCGCTCCTTCCAGCGGCTGGCGTAGGCGTAGCCGACGATCTCGCCGTCTTGCTCGGCGACCAGCCAGGGGTAGCCGGAGCCGAGCACCTGCGCGATGCGCGCCGCCATGTCGGCCGCGCTCAACTCGGTCTCCTCGAAGGTGGCGACGGAGTGCCGGATGTAGTGGTTGTAGATACCGGCCACGGCGGCGGCGTCGGTGTCTGTCACGGACCTGATCGTCACTTCACTCTCCTCACCTCACGGGCCAGTTCGGCCAGTTCCTGCGGCGACGCGCCGGCAAAGGCCAGGCGCTGGTAGCGCGCGGTCACTGCGTCGATGGCCTGCGCCAGCCTGGGCACGGCGCTCGATGCGCGCGCGGCGAAATCCGCGGGCGCCTCGCCCGGTTCGCGCACCGCGCCCATGCGCGCGAGGCGCGCGCAGAACTCCAGGTACAACTTGTCGTGCCGCGCCCGGCGGACCGTTGCTGGCCGCATCAGTAACCACAGTCCCGCCGGCAACAGCACCAGGGCCATGCCACCCAGGATGAGGGCGCCGATGCGCAGCGGGCTGACATAGCCCATCCAGTCCTGCAGCAGGCTCATTTGCCGGTTGGCGTCGAAGCTCACTACCCAGCTCTGCCAGCGGTAGGTCAGCGCGTCGTAGCGCAGGCGCAGCTGGTTGATCCAGGGGACGCCGCGATAGCGCAACGGCGACAGCGGCTGGTCGGCGAGGAAGGTGCCCTCGCCCGCCACCGCCTCCTCCAGGCCGTATTCCACCCGCGCCGGGGAGACCGCCGAGGTGGGGTCCTCGCGCACCCAGCCGCGACCGGGCAGCCAGACCTCGGCCCAGGCGTGGGCGTCGAACTGGTGCACGATGACCGTGCCGTTGACCGGGTTGATTTCACCGCCCTGGTAGCCTGCCACCACCCTCGCCGGCACGCCCGCGGCGCGCATCAACATGACGAAGGCGGAGGCAAAGTGCTCGCAGAATCCCCGGCGCGTCCCGAACAGGAACGCGTCGATGGAATCCTGCGCCGGCAGCAGCGGCGGCTGCAAGGTGTAGAAAAACGGCTGTTCGGTAAACAGCGCCAGCGCGCGCCGGACGATCTCCGCTGGAGATCCGCCCTGCTCCGCCAGCTGCTTTCCCAGTGCGACGGTGCGGGGATTGCGCCCCTGGGGCAGGGCCAGCTCAGTGCGCCGCCGCCACTCCGACAACTCCGGCTCCAGCGCGGCCTGCGGCCAGGAGCGCGCCTCGTAGCGATAATCGTCCTCGATCACCACCGGCCGGAACAGCCGGAAATCGGCGCTGGCCATGATGCCCGGGTCTGAGGCGCGGGCGTAGCGCAAGCTGTACAGCCAGCGCTGCTGCGTCGGCACCATGATGACGGAGTACTGCAGCGGCGCGCCCTGCAGCACCGGCTCTACGGGCCGCCGCTGGCGCGGCGGCGCATCGTAGTACTCCAGTGTGCGCCAGGTGTCGCCGTCCAGCCGGCTCATCACCAGGCCGCGCCAGTAAAGTTGCGAGCGCGGCGGCACCTCGCCTTCGAAGGCGACCCGGAACGCCACCTCGCCGGAGCGGGAGAGCCGCGAGACGTCCCCGGGGCGCAGGCTGTCGGTCATGCCGGTAATCGCGGACTGGCTCTTCAGCGGCACCGTCCACAGCGGCCCGATACGCGGGAAAATGAAAAACAGCACCACCATCAGCGGCGCTGCCTGCAACACCATCGCACTGGCGCGCCACAGCGGCCGCGGGCCGAAGCGCTCGTCGCCGGGCCGGTGCAACGCCACCAGCGCAGTGGTGACCAGGATGACATTGGCCAGGCACAGCAGGACGATCAACAGGTCCTGGCTGAACAGGAACTCGGTGAGCACGATGAAATAACCGAGAAACAGCAGCACGTAGGCATCCTTGCGCCGCGCCGCCTCCACCAGCTTCAAGGCGAAGGCCACCAGCAGCAGCGCCACCATGGGCTCCAGCCCGATCAGGCTGCGGAAGGAAACCAGGATTCCGCCGATACCGGCGATGATCAGCGCCAGCTTCACCGGCCAGCGGGGAAAGGACCACAACCCGCGGTACACCATCACGCGCCACACCGCCGCAACGGCGAAGACCAGCAGCACCCACACCGGGATGCGCGCGACATGCGGCAACACCAGGGTGAACAGCGAGGCGATCATCCACACCAGCGCATTGCGCGGTATCTGTTCGGCCTGTTTCATCGCGTCACCGTGTCGCCGCCGAACAGCGCCAGCGCGCGCAACAGCCGGTCGCGGTGCTGCTCGCCGCGCCCCGGCGGAATGCTGACGCCGGGGATGCGCAGGCCGTAATCCTCGCCCGAGCGCTCCATTTCCAGCACCCAGTAACACAGGTAGGAGAGCCGCGATTCCGTGCCGGCGCCGGGAAACATGTCCCAGTCCAGCCAGGCGCTGCGCTCGGTGTGGGTGACGTACTGGGTGACCTGCAGGGTGCGCCCGCGGGCCAGGCCCTTCCAGTAGACGCGGCGCAGCGCGTCGCCGGGCTGGTAATCGCGGAAGCCGTAGAAATCGTCGCTGCCTGGCTCGGGCAGCGAGCTGCCCTCGGGGTCCTCGGAACTCATGCCCGGCAGGGCCGGCGTCGGCACCGGCCTCGGGTAGACCAGGGCCGGCAGGTCGAGGTCCACCAGGCTCCAGCAACGCAGCAGGCCCAGCGGGTAGAACGACTCCACCACCAGTCGCCCGGGCCGGTACCAGCCGCGCTGGCTACCTACCGGGGCGTGGATCAGCAGGCGCTCGCGATCCTGTGCGAGCAGGCTGGCGTGGGCGACCGAGCTGTCGGGCCAGTAGAGCGCCAGGCCGATGTGCTCGCGCCGGCGGCCGCGCTCGACGATGATCTCGAACTCCGTGCGCTGGCCGGGAAATGCCGGCCGCGCGTGTACCGCCTGCAGGCTGAGCCCGGCGAGGTTGGCGTAGGTGTGCAGCGTGGCCACGATAAACAGCGTCGCCAGCAGGAAGGTCAGCGCGTAACTGAGGTTGTTCTGGAAGTTGATCGCGGCCAGCAGCATGACCAGCAGGCAGAGGCCGAAAAACACGCCGGTGCGACTGGGCAGGATGAAAATCCGCCGCTGGTCCAGGGTGATACTGCGCGACGGGGGAATGCGTTTTTCCAGCCACCGCGCAAAGCGCCGCCGGCCCGGCTCGCGCACCCGCCGCCACAACCGGGACAAACCCGGATTCCCGCTGGTCGTCGCCGCTGCCCCTGCCACCGGAAGCGCCGCCCGCCCGCCGTCAGCCGCGTATGACGTCGACGTTGCGCTGCATCAGGGCCACCAGCGCCGCGCCGTCACCGGCGTAATCGCCGCTTGGCACCAGGCGGTGGGCGGCCACCGCCGGCAGCACGGCCTGCAGGTCTTCCGGCACCACATGGGCGCGGTTGTGCATCACCGCCCAGGTGCGCGCGCAGCCCAGCAGCGCCAGCGCGCCTCGCGGCGAGAGGCCGACTTCGAACTCGGGACTCTCGCGGGTGAAGGCGACCAGCCGTTGCAGGTAGTCGAGCAGGTTGTCCGAGGCGTGCACCTCGCGCACCGACTGGCGGATCTGCCCCAGTTGCGCGGCGCTGATCACCTGCTGCAGGTTGATCCGCGCTTCGCCGGCGGTATCCGGGCGCTGGAACATCTCGCGTTCCGCCCGCGGGTCGGGATAGCCCAGATACAGGCGCATCAGAAAGCGGTCGAGCTGGGATTCCGGCAGCGGGTAGGTGCCGGACTGGTGTACCGGGTTCTGGGTGGCAATGACGAAAAACGGCTCCGGCAGCGGGCGGGTCTCGCCGTCCACGGTCACCTGTCCTTCCGCCATGGCTTCCAGCAGCGCGCTCTGGGTGCGCGGCGTGGTGCGGTTGATCTCGTCCGCCAGCAGCAGCTGGGTAAAGATGGGGCCCGGGCGGAAACTGAAGCTGGCGTCGCTGGTGTTGTACACCGAGACGCCGAGGATATCCGCCGGCAGCAGGTCGGAGGTGAACTGCACGCGTTTCCAGGACAGCCCGAGCACATCGGCCAGGGCGTGGGAGAGCGTGGTCTTGCCCATGCCGGGCAGGTCCTCGATCAGCAGGTGGCCGCGGGCGAACAGGCAGCACAGGGCGAGGCGCACCTGGGCCTCCTTGCCGAGCAAGACCTTGCCCACCTCGGCTACCGCCGCGTCGATGACCTCCTGTAACTGCATATACTGCCCCGAGTCGATGACTGCCCCACGTCGTGTTCAGCCCTGCGCGTCGAACCCCCGCTGCAGGTCGGCCTTGAGGTCGTCGATATCCTCCAGCCCGACCGACAGGCGCACCAGGTTGCGGCGAATGCCGGCGGCATCGCGCTGCTCGTCGGTCAGCCGGCCGTGGGTGGTGGTGGCCGGGTGCACGATGGTCGACTTGGTGTCGCCGAGGTTCGCGGTCAGCGAGAAAATGCGGGTGGCGTCGATGAACCGCCATGCTTCGTCCTGCCCGCCGCTGACCTCGAAGGACAGCACGCCGCCGAAGGCCCGTTGCTGTCTCTTCGCCAGCGCATGGCCCGGGTGCGATTCCAGGCCGGCGTAATAGACGCGGTCGGTACCCGGCTGCGCATCCAGCCACTGCGCCAGTTCCAGCGCTGCCGCGCTGTGGGCTTCCATGCGGATACGCAGCGTCTCCAGCCCCTTGAGGAAGACCCAGGCATTGAACGGGCTCATGGTCGGGCCGCAGGTGCGCAGGAAGGTGAGCACCTCGTTCATCGGTTCCGCGGCGCCGATCACCGCGCCGCCCACGCAGCGGCCCTGGCCGTCGAGGAACTTGGTCGCCGAGTGCACGACGATGTCCGCGCCCAGCGCCAGCGGCTTCTGCAGCGCCGGCGTACAGAAACAGTTGTCCACCACCAGCAGCGCGCCGTTGGTGTGGGCCAGTTCCGCCATGGCGGCTATGTCCGCCACTTCGCACAGCGGGTTGCTCGGGGTTTCCAGGAACAGCATGGCGGTTTCCGGGCGGATCGCCGCGGCCCAGGCCGCGGTGTCCAGCAGCGGCACGGTGGAGACTTCCACCCCGAATTTGGCCATGTACTTGCCGAACAGGTTGGTGGTGGTGCCGAACACCTCGCGCGAACACAGCACGTGGTCGCCCGCCTTGAGCAGGGCCATGGCGGTGGCGAGGATGGCGGACATGCCGGAGGCGGTACCCACCGCGGCCTCCCCGCCTTCGAGGGCGGCGATGCGCTGCTCGAAGCCGCGCACGGTGGGATTGGTGTAGCGCGAATAGACATTCCCCGGCTGCTCGCCGGAAAAACGCGCGGCCGCTTCCGCCGCGCTCGGGAACACGTAGCTGGAGGTGGCGAAGATCGGCTCCGCGTGCTCGCCCTCGGCGGTGCGGCTGATGCCGGCGCGGATGGCAAGGGTGTCGAGGCCGGCGCCTTCCAGGGCGTCGTCGATCGGGTCAGGCATGGTCTTGCTCAAACATTGTTGTGGATGCCCACCACCGCGCCTTCCTCCTGCAGGGAAGCGCGCTGGCGGCACTGGGCCTCGTCGTTGCGCTGGGCCTCGAGGTGGTCCAGGTAGGCCTGGTCCACATCGCCGGTGGGGTATTCGCCGGAGAACACCGAACACTCGAATTCGTCGACCTGCGGGTTGCCCTCGCGGGAGCAGGCGATCAGGTCCTCGAGGTCCTGGTAGACCAGCCAGTCGGCGCCGATCAGCTCGCACACCTCTTCCTCGGTGCGGCCGTGGGCGATCAGCTCGGAGGCCGAGGGCATGTCGATGCCGTACACGTTCGGGTAGCGCACCGGCGGCGCCGCCGAGGCGAAGAACACCTTCGCGGCGCCGGCGTCGCGGGCCATCTGGATGATCTGCCGGCAGGTGGTACCGCGCACGATGGAGTCGTCCACCAGCATCACGTTCTTGCCGCTGAATTCCAGCGGCACCGGGTTCAGCTTCTGGCGCACGGACTTCTTGCGCTGGCTCTGCCCGGGCATGATGAAGGTCCGCCCGATGTAGCGGTTCTTCATGAAGCCCTCGCGGAACTTGATGCCGAGTTCGTAGGCCATGGACTGGGCGGCGATGCGGCTGGTATCCGGGATCGGGATGACCACGTCGATCTGCAGGTCCGGCCGCTCGCGGCGCACCTTCGCCGCCAGCGTCGCGCCCTGGCGCATGCGCGTCTTGTACACGGAGATCTCGTCCATCATCGAGTCGGGGCGTGCGAAGTAAACGTGCTCGAAAATGCACGGCCGCAGCGATGTCGTCTCGGCGCACTGGCGGCGGTGCAGGTTGCCCTGCATGTCGATGTACACCGCCTCGCCGGGGGCGACGTCGCCCAGCAGCTTGAAGCCCAGCACGTCCAGCGCCACGCTCTCGGAGGCGATCATGTACTCCTTGCCGCCGTTGGCGTTGCGGCGCTCGCCGACCACCAGCGGGCGGATGCCCAGCGGGTCGCGGAAGCCCACCACACCGTAGTTGACCAGCAGGCAGACCGCCGCGTAACCGCCGCGGCAGCGCCGGTGCACCGCGCTCACCGCCTTGAAGATATCGTCGGCGCGCGGCGACAGCTTGCCCAGGGTCTGCAACTCGTGGGCAAAGATATTGAGCAGCACTTCCGAGTCGGAATCGGTGTTGAGGTGGCGCAGGTCGTCCTGGAACAGCTCGCGGGTGAGCTGCTCGGCGTTGGTGAGGTTGCCGTTGTGCGCCATGGCGATGCCGTAGGGCGAGTTCACGTAGAACGGCTGGGCCAGCGCCGGGCCGGAGCTGCCCGCGGTGGGGTAGCGCACATGGCCGATGCCGATGGAGCCCTGCAGCCGCTGCATGTGGTGCTGGCGGAAGACGTCCCGCACCAGCCCCTCGCTCTTGCGCAGGCTGAACCGCCCGCCCTCGCAGGTCATGATGCCCGCCGCGTCCTGGCCGCGATGTTGCAAGACGGTCAGGGCGTCGTAAATATCCGGGGCGACGTCGTGTTCGGGTTCAGCTACGATTCCAACCAGGCCACACATGCGGCTTCCACCTCAGTTGTTTCAAGTCACTATCGGGGCGCCGGGGGGCGAGTTGGCAAATACCGCCTGCACCCAGTCTACCAGCATGACAATCTGCGGCATCAATACGGATTGATGCATCAACTGTCGGTACTGTGCCGGCGCCAGCTGCTCCAGCGCCCATGCCAGTACGAGAATAAGGATGACGCCGCGCGCGAAGCCGAACACCGTGCCCAGCAGGCGGTCCAGCACGCTCAGCCCGGCCATCCGCACCAGCGAGGTGGCCACCTTGACCACCAGCGTGAACACCACCAGCGTGGAGACGAACAGGATGGCGTAGGCCACCACATAGCGTCCGGTCGCGTTGGCGATCAGTCCGGCCATCTCCAGGGCCAGCCGGTCAACGAACAGGTGGGCGACCACGAAGGCCGCCACCCAGCCGAGTAGCGACAGCGCCTCGCGTACGAAGCCGCGCCACAGGCTGAGTACGGTGGAGATGCCGAGCACGACGAGAATCCCCCAGTCGAGGGCACTCAGCGCAGACAAATCAGGCATGCTCACCGGTCATTGGGGCGCATTCTAACAAAGGCGCGCCCCGGCGGAAAAAGACTCTTTGCAGAAATCATCAGGGATAATACCGAACGACCAGCGAATGCACGCCGAATTGGGCGTCGATATCGCCGCGGATGGCCTCCAGCCGCGCCTTCTCGGCTTTCGGGCCGATGCGCACCCGGTACAGGGTCTTGCCGCCGCTGACCACCTTCTTCACATAGGCCTTGTGGCCCTGTGCCACCAGCTTCGCGCGCAACTCGTCGGCGCGCGCCGCCTCGCTGACGCTGGCGACCTGCAGCACCCATGCGACCGGAATGCCCTGCTGGTCCAGCGCCGGGGTTTCCGGCGGCTGGGCGCGGGTCTGGCCGGGCGCGGGAACAGTGGCGGCAGGTTTTGCGGCGGCCGGCTGGGGCTTCGGTGCTTCCTGCCGGGGCTGCTCGCTCGCAGCTTGGGGTTGCGGCCCGGTGGCGGGTGCCGGGCTGTTGCTGTCGCCCGCGGTGTCCTCGTCCTCCCCGGACACGATCTGGTCCTCGTAGTCCACCGGCGCGGCGTTGCGCAAACCGGCCTGGTCGGGCGGCGCAACCGGGGTGTTGTCGACCCGGGGAGCCGGCGGGATGCTCACCTGCCCGGCGCCGGAGGGCGCGCCCGGCTCGACGAAAATGATCGGCCAGAACACCACGCCCAGCGCGACCAGGATCAGGGCGCCGACCAGCCGCTGTTTCAACACGTTATTCATTGTCAGGGATCGTCCCCAGGTCGCTTTCCAGAACAGGCAGGACTCCCGCCAGAGTGTAGAACGAGCCGAACACCACGGCGAGGTCAGCCGGCGTGAGCAACTCGCGGCAGCGCCGCGCCGCCGCCGGCAGGTCCGGGCATAGCTCGACCTGCGGCAGGCTGCCCGCCCCGGGCGATACCGCGAGCAGTCGCGCCACTTCCGCGGCGGGCATGGCCCGGGGATTATCCGGCTGGTCCGGCAACAGCCAGGCGTCGAAGCGCGCGCCGCACAGGGCAAGCATTTCGTCGACGGCCTTGTCTTTCATCGCGGAAAATAAAGCAATCCGCCGGCCGCCACAATGTTCGGCGTCCAGTTTTTCCATCAGCTGGCCGACCGCCGCCGGGTTGTGGGCGACATCCAGCAGGTAGTGGCAGCCGTTCGCTTCCAGCGCCTGCCGGCGCCCGCGCAGCGGTGCCTGTGCCACGGCGCGGGCCAGCATGTCCGAGTCCAGGTCGACCCCCAGTTCCAGCGCCGCCTGCGCGGCCGCCGCGATATTGATCGGCAGCAGCCCGCCTTCGGTGGTACCGGCGATATGCCGGGCACCCCCGCCGGGCTGGTGCAGGGACAGCGCCCAGCCCGTGTCCTCGCGCAGCACCGAGAAATCCTCGCCGAAGCGGCGCAGCGGCTCGGCACCGATCTCCCGCGCCGCCTCCAGCAACTCCGGCGGCGGCGCGTCATCGGCGAGGATCGCGGTGCGCCCGGCGCGCAGGATACCGGCCTTCTCGCGGGCGATCTTGCCGCGGGTATCCCCCAGCCACTCCTGGTGATCCAGGTCGATGCTGGTGATCACACCGATATCGGCGTCGACGATATTGGCGGCGTCCAGCCGGCCGCCCAGGCCGACCTCGAGAATCACCGCGTCCGCCCCGGCCTCGCGAAATACCCACAGCGCCGCGAGCAGGCCGAATTCGAAATAGGTGAGCGTGGTCTCGCCCCGCGCCGCCTCGATGGCGGCAAAGGCGTCGATTATGGGCTGGTCCTCCACCTCGCGCCGGGCCAGGCGAATGCGCTCGTTGAAGCGGGTGAGGTGCGGCGAGGTGAAACTGCCGGGGCGGCGCCCGACCTCGGTGAGCAGGGATTCCAGCACCGCCACCGTGGTTCCCTTGCCGTTGGTGCCGGCGACGGTCACCACCGGCACGGCGACCGGCAGCAGGTCCAGCGCACGCGCGACCTGGCCGACCCGGGCGAGCCCCAGGTCCATGGGATTGGGGTGCAGGGTTTCCAGGTAACGCAGCCACTGCGAAAGCGTGTCAGGGGCTGATGGCATAGGTTCGATGATGGCTGGCGGGCGGAGCTGCGCCCTACTCGTCCTCGTCATCGATCACCGGTTCCGCCACGACTTCGGGGTCCGGTTCCGGCAGGCCGCCGTCCTGGGGTGAGGCGAGACCGCCGAGCTTGGCCAGCAGGCGGGCGACGGTTTCGCGCATTTCGCCGCGGTGGACGATCATGTCGATGGCGCCGTGCTCCAGCAGGAACTCGCTGCGCTGGAAGCCCTTCGGCAGCTTCTGCCGGATGGTCTGCTCGATGATGTTCGGGCCGGCGAAACCGGCGCGGGCCTCGGGCTCGGCGATGTTCACATCGCCCAGCATGGCCAGCGAAGCGGACACGCCGCCGTATACCGGGTCGGTCATGACGGAGATAAAGGGCACCCCGGTGAGCTTCATGCGCTCCAGCACCGCGCTGGTCTTGGCCATCTGCATCAGCGAGATCAGCGCTTCCTGCATGCGCGCGCCGCCCGAGGCGGAAAAGCACACCAGCGGCACGCCGCGCTCCATGGCCAGTTGCGCCGCGCGGGTGAATTTCTCACCCACCGCGTTGCCCATGGAACCGCCGTGGAAGTTGAATTCGAAGGCCACGCAGATCAGCGGCATGCCCAGCAGCTGGCCCTGCATGGCGACCAGCGCGTCTTTCTCGCCGGTGGATTTTTGCGCCGCGGTCAGGCGGTCGCGGTAGCGCTTCTTGTCCTTGAACTTGAGGCGGTCGACCGGCTCGATCCCGGTGAGGATCTCTTCGCGGGAATCGGGGTCGAGGAAGATATCGAGGCGCCGGCGGGCGCCGATGCGCATGTGGTGGTCGCACTTGGGGCAGACATCGGCGTTGCGCTCGAGGTCCGGCCTGTAGAGTACAGCGTCACACTTCAGGCACTTTTTCCAGAGACCTTCCGGCACACTGGCGCGCTTCTTACCCTCGGATTTGCTGACACCGGAAGGTAAAATCTTGTCGATCCAACTCATGCTATTCCCCACGCCCCTGCAGGACTGAGTATAGTGTGTGTACTGCCGACTAGGAAGCCGGGGCGTCCACCCCGCGGCGGATTTCGCCCAGCAGGTCGCACGCAGCGGCCATTGCCGACTCGCGGGAGCCCCCGGCCTCGAGCTTCTCCGCCATGGCGCGGATCAGCGCGCTGCCCACAACCACGCCCTCGGCCACACTGGCCACCGCGGCGGCGGATTGCGCGTCGCGGATGCCGAAACCGACCGCCACCGGCAGCTTGCTGCGGGCGCGGATGCGGTCGGTGTGGCTGGTGACATCGGCGATGTCGAGGTGCCCGGCGCCGGTCACGCCTTTCAGTGAAACGTAGTAGATGAAGCCGCTGGCCTGGGCGACGATGCGCTCGATGCGTTCGTCCGGGGTGGTCGGCGCCACCAGGAAGATATTGTCCAGGCCCACCCGGTGCAGTTCGCGGTTGACCAGTTCCACCTCCTCCGGCGGGATATCCACGGTGAGCAGCGCGTCCAGGCCGACCGCTGCCGCGGCATCGGCGAAGGCGGCATAGCCCATGTGCTCCACCGGGTTGGCGTAACCCATCAACAGCACCGGCGTGGACGTGTCTTTTTCGCGAAACAGGCGCACCGCCTCCAGCGCGTCGCGCAGGCTGGTACCGTGGGCCAGCGCCCGCTCGTGGGCCTGCTGGATCACCGGGCCTTCCGACATGGGGTCGGAGAACGGCACGCCCAGTTCGATGATATCGGCGCCGCGCTCGACCAGCGCGTGCATCAACGGCACGGTGGTCTCCGGGTTCGGGTCACCGGTGACGATGTAGGGAATGACGGCCTTGCGGCCGGCGCGTGCCAGTTCCTCGAAACGTCCGGCAATTCGACTCACTTCTTTACTCCCCTACAATTCGATGCCGTCGATCTGCGCGACGGTGTGGATATCTTTGTCGCCGCGACCGGACAGGTTGACCACGATGCTCTGGTCCGGGCGCATGCCGGCCGCGAGTTTTTCCGCGTAGGCCAGGGCGTGGCTGCTCTCCAGCGCCGGCATGATGCCCTCGATGCGGGTCAGCGCGTGGAAGGCGCGCAGGGCTTCGTCGTCATCCGCCGACACGTAGTTTACCCGGCCGATATCCTTCAGCCAGCTGTGCTCGGGGCCGACTCCGGGGTAATCCAGGCCCGCGGACACCGAGTGGGTGTGCATGATCTGGCCGTTCTCGTCCTGCATCAGGTAGGTGCGGTTGCCGTGCAGCACGCCGGGTGTGCCCGCCGACAGCGGCGCCGCGTGCCGGCCGCTGGCCAGGCCGTGGCCGCCGGCCTCGACGCCGTACATCGCCACGGATTCGTCTTCCAGGAAGGGGTGGAACAGGCCGATGGCGTTGGAGCCGCCGCCGACGCAGGCCACCAGTGCGTCGGGCAGGCGCCCGGTCTGCTCCAGGCACTGGGCGCGGGCCTCGCGGCCGATCACGCACTGGAAGTCGCGCACCAGCATCGGGTAGGGGTGCGGGCCGGCGACGGTGCCGATGATGTAGAAGGTGTCGTCGACATTGGTCACCCAGTCGCGCATCGCCTCGTTCATCGCGTCCTTGAGGGTGCGCGAACCGGACTTGACCGGAATGACCTGCGCGCCCAGAAGTTTCATGCGATAGACGTTGAGCGCCTGGCGGTGGACGTCCTCCTCGCCCATGAACACCTGGCACTCCAGTCCCAGGCGCGCGGCGACGGTGGCCGTTGCCACACCGTGCTGGCCGGCGCCGGTCTCGGCGATCACCCGCTTCTTGCCCATGTGCTTGGCCAGCAGGGCCTGGCCGATGGTGTTGTTCACCTTGTGCGCGCCGGTGTGGTTGAGGTCCTCGCGCTTGAGGTAGATGCGCGCGCCGCCGATCCTGTCCGACCAGCGCTCGGCCTCGTACAGCGGCGAGGGGCGACCCACGTAGTGCGCCAGGTCGCGGTCGAATTCGGCCTGGAAATCCGCGTCGACCTTGAGGCGGTTGTACAGCGCCTCCAGTTCGTCCAGCGCCGCCATCAGGGTCTCGGCGACGAAACGGCCGCCGTAGTTGCCGAAGCGGCCGTGCACGTCCGGCACTGCCGCATAGGGGTTCTGCTTGGCTTCAGTGTTCATCTACTCGTCCACGTTGGTTCGATCTGCGGCGCGTACCGCCGCGGTAAATCGGTGTATCTTCTGCGCATCCTTCTCGCCGGGCGCGGATTCCACCCCGCCGCTGATATCGACGGCCCAGGGTCGCATGGCGGCGATGGCCTCGCCCACGTTGCCGTCATTGAGGCCGCCCGCCAGCACCACCGGCAGCGGCAGGTCCGGCGGCACCATGCGCCAGTCGAAGGTCTTGCCGGTGCCCCCGGGCACGCCCTCCTGCCAGGCGTCCAGCAACAGGCCGTGGGCGCCGCGATAGTCGCTGCAGGCCTGCGCCAGGTCGATACCGGGCCGGCAGCGCAGCGCCTTGATCCAGGGCCGCCCGAACGCGGCACAGTATTGCGGCGACTCGTCGCCGTGAAACTGCAGCAGGCCCAGCGACAGCTCCCGGGACAGCATTTCTACCGTCTCCGCGGGCGCGTCGACAAAGACGCCGGTCAGGGTAACGAAGGGCGGCACGACCGCCGCAATGTCGCGGGCCTGCTCAAGGCTCACCGCCCTGGAGCTGGGCGCGTAGAACATCAGGCCGAGGGCATCGGCACCGCTTTCAATAGCTGCCAGCGCATCCCCGGGCCGGGTGATACCGCAGATCTTGATACGCGTGCGCGCCACAGCCAGTTCCATTCCGAGCCAGTTTTTTCAGGCCGCGCATCATAGCAGAAAGGCCCGCGCGCTGTCTTTAAAGCGCTCCGGGGCCGGGGCCCAGCAGCAGCGGCCCGTAGGGTGTCGCCGGCAACGCGTACTGCGCCGGGTAGCCGACATCCACCAGGTACAGCCCGAAGGGCGGCGCCGTGTCCGCCGCCCTGGTGCGATCGCGCCCGCGCAGCAGCCCGGCAATCCAGCCCGGCGGCTGGCGACCGCTGCCCACCGCCATCAGGGAGCCGGCTATATTGCGCACCATGTGGTGCAGGAAGGCGTTCGCCTGGATATCGATCACGACGAGATCGCCGCGCCGGAACACGCTGGCGCCCATTACATTGCGCATCGGCGTGGTGGACTGGCAACTGGCCGCGCGAAACGCCGAGAAGTCCTGCTCACCCAGCAATGCCTGCGCCTCGGCGTGCATGGCCTGCGCATCCAGCGGGTAGCGGTGCCAGGTGAGTTGCCCCGTCATCAGCGCCGGCTGGATGCGCGTATTGGCGATCACATAGCGGTAGCGCCGCGACAGGGCGGTAAAGCGGGCGTGGAAGTCCGCGGGGACCGGCACCGCCCAGTGCACCCGTACATCGTCCGGCAGGCCCGCGTTGCCGCCCAGCACCCAGGCCTTGGGCGAGCGCGGCGCCGGGGAATCGAAATGGATGATCTGCGCGTGGCCATGCACGCCGGTGTCGGTGCGACCGGCGCAGTGCACCCGCACCGGGGATGCGGCGACCGCGCCGAGCGCGGTCTCCAGGGTCTGCTGTACGGTGGGAGTTTGCGGGTCCGGCTGGCTCTGCCAGCCGTTGTAGTGACTGCCGTCGTACTCTATGCGGCAGGCGATGCGGCTGCCGGCGGGCAGCGGGGTCGCATCGAGGCGTTGGGAAGGGTCAGTCAATGCGCGCCAGCAACGCCTCCGCTTCGGAACGGTACTCTTCGGAACCCTCGGCCACGACCTCCTCGAGAATCTGGCGGGCGCCTTCTTCGTCGCCCATGTCGAGGTAGGCACGCGCCAGGTCCAGCTTGGTCGACATGCCGTTGGAGTCGGCGGCGATGACCAGGTCCTCGTCGTCGTCCTCTTCCTCGTCACCCAGCGGGCTGTCCATGAAGTCCGAAGACAGGTCGAGGTCGTCCTCGATGCTGTCGTCATCCCCCAGGCCGCCCTCGATTTCCAGGCCGGCGAAGTCGGATTCCAGGGAACCGCCGACTTCTTCCGCCAGCCCTGCCGGCGGTTCGGAGTAGGAGTCGGCCTCGCCCAGCAATTCGCGGGCGCGGGCGGTGGCCGCCGCATCGCCGCGGGCTTCCAGTTCGTAGAGCTGCTCGCGTGCGGCCGGGCGGTTACCCAGCTGCAGCTCTGCTTCCAGCAGCTTCAGGCGGTAGGCGGTGTTGTCCGGCTCGTTGACCAGGGCGCTGCGCAGCAGTTCGCGAGCCTGCGGGTAGCGGCCGTAGGCAATATAGATATCTGCCTCGGCGAGCGCGTCGCCGGAATCCCCGTCGTCCGCACCGTAATCGCCGGAGCGGCCGGCGGGCGGCGCCTCGGCGTCGGCGAACGGCGCGACGGGCTCATCGAAACCGGCGCTTTGGATATCGTCATCCAGGCTGTCGTCGACCAGGTTCTCCAGCGGCTCTTCGGCCACCGGAGCGGGCTCCCGCGCCGGCGGCGGGGCCGGCGGGGTTTTCAGTTTCACCGAATTGAAGGCGTCGTCGTTACCGCTCTCCTCTTCGTCATCCGAGCGGCGCGAGCGCACGAAGAAGAAGGCGAGCGCAGCAAGTACCAGCGCACCCAGGCCGTAAAGCCCGTAGCTCATCCAGCCGCCGGATTTTTCTACCGGGGGAACCGGACGGGGTTTGGGCTTGGGTTTCGCTGCTGCGGCTTCGCCACCGGCCTGGCTGGATGTGCCTGCCTTGGCGAGTTTCTCCTGCAGCTCGGCGATCTGCTGGTCTTTCAGGCTGACCATGCGCTCCAGGCTGGTGACCTGCTCGCGGGTGCGGGAGAGTTCACTGCGGGTATCGGCGAGTTCTGCCGCGGTTTCGGCTGCGTCTTCAGCGCTGCCCGACGCTGCGGCGGAATCCATGTCCGCACCGGCGGACTCGTCCGCGGCCGCACTGCTGGAAGCGCCAATGTCACCGGCAGCGCCGCCATCCTCTTCCGGCTCCGCGGAAATACGCAGCGAGGGGCGGGCGCTGGCGGGGCTGCTCGCCCGGCCCGCGCGCCAGTCTTCGTTCTGCTGCTTGACCTCGGCCAGCGCGGCCTCCTGGTCCTGCGACGAAATGTCGGCTGACTTGGGCAGGTAGATGATGTACCCGGCCTTGATCTGGTTGATGTTGCCGTTGATGAAGGCGTCCGGGTTCAGCCGCTGGATGTCCAGCATGGTCTGGTTGACGGAGGCGCCTTCGGGACGCGCGCGCGAGGCGATCTGCCACAGCGTGTCGTCGCGGTGGATCATGTATTTGCTACCCGGCGCGGGCGCGCCGGCAGCTGCGGAGTTGAAGTCGCGTTGCGGCATTTCACCGGGGCCCAGGTCTGACTTCCTGACATCGACCTGCGTTCCGCTAGTCGCCGCCGCCCCTTCAGTCTTTTTTGCCTCGCTCTCCGGGGCGGGAATGCCCTCGACTTCCTCTACCCGCTTGCTGGCAGATACCACGGTCGCGCCGGAATCAAAGGTCGGCGGATCGACCAGCACGGTGTACTCGCGCAGCAGGCGGCCCGAGGGCCAGCGCGCCTCGACGATAAAGTCGAGGTAGGGCTCGAGGACCGGATCCTCGGAAGTCATGGTGATAGTGCCGCGACCGCTGGGGTCGATGTTCACCTTGAACTGGATGCTGGTGAGGAAATAGGCGCGGTCGACACCCATGCGCTCGAAGTCCTGGCGGTTGGCCAGGCGGATGTGGATTTCATCCGGGTGCAAACCCGCTGTGTTCAGCAGGTCTACCTTTGCCTTGAGCGGTTCGTTGAGAAAGGAATCAATCTGCAGGTCACCCAGCCCCAGCGCGAAGCTGGAACTGGCATGCAAACACCCCAGTGAAAACACGACGGCAGTCAGTTTACGAGACATACTCATGCCTTATTATTTACTCCCTGCATAATCCCCAACCGGCCCCCCTATGGCCCGGTCCCAAACTGGATCTGCAAGTGCTGGCGCGCTCATTTTCTTGCCCCGATGAGCCTCCAGATGGCGTAAACAACCCTAGTGTTTAATGCCCCTGGCACACCATTTACAGACCCAATGACGGCTCAAGTATCTGTGAACCAAAGGCATAGTTCAAGGCAAGTTATTGTGTTTTCTCGACTTTACTGAAGAAAGTTCTCGATCAGTTTTTCCGCGATCTGAACGCTGTTCAGGGCCGCTCCCTTGCGCACATTATCCGAGACCACCCACAGGTCCAGACCGCGCGGATGTGAGATGTCCTCGCGGATGCGACCGACGAAAACCGCGTCCTCGCCGGCGCCCTCGGTCACCGGGGTCGGGTAGCCGCCGTCGGCACGCTCGTCCAGCACGGTCACGCCCGGCGCCTGGGAGAGCAGCTCGCGCGCTTTCTCCGCGGTGATCTTGTCCCGGGTCTCGATGTGCACGGCCTCGGAGTGGCCGAAGAACACCGGGATGCGCACACAGGTCGGGTTTACCTGGATCGACTCGTCGCCGAAGATTTTCTGGGTTTCCCAGACCATCTTCATTTCTTCGCGGGTGTAGCCGTTTTCCTGGAAGGTATCGATGTGCGGCAGCGCGTTGAAGGCGATCTGCTTGGGGTACACCTCGCACTCGACGGACTGGCCGTTGAGCAGGCGCGCGGTCTGGCCCGCCAGTTCCTCGATGGCCTCCTTACCGGTACCGGATACCGCCTGGTAGGTGGCCACGTTGATGCGCTCGATGCCCACCGCGTCGTAGATCGGCTTCAGCGCCACCAGCATCTGGATGGTGGAGCAGTTGGGGTTGGCGATGATATTGCGCGTGGTGTAGCCGGCGATCGCATCCGGGTTGACCTCGGGCACCACCAGCGGGATATCCGCCTCGCGGCGAAAGTGCGAGGTGTTGTCGATCACCACGCAACCGGCCGCCGCGGCTTTCGGCGCATACTCCTCGGAGATACTGCCTCCGGCGGAGAACAGGCCGATCTGCACCTTGCTGAAGTCGAACTCGGCGAGGTCGGTCACGGTGATCGACTTGCCCCTGAATTTAAGGCTCTTGCCCGCCGAACGGCTGGACGCCAGCAGGTACAGGTTGCGCACCGGGAAGTTCCGCTGCTCCAGTATCTCGATCATTACCTCGCCCACTGCGCCGGTGGCGCCGACGACGGCCACGTCATATTCCTTGCTCATACTTGTAAACCTCCGTAATTCCTGAATTCGTGTGTCGGGGTCTTTCGCTGCGTTTACGCGGGCAGCGCGGCGACCACTGCCGCTCCCATTTCCGCTGTCCCCACCATCTGCATGCCCTCGCTGTGGATGTCCGCGGTGCGCAGGCCCTGGTCGAGTACCGTACTCACCGCCGCCTCGATGGCCTCGGCGGCCTCGGGCGCTGCCAGCGTGTAGCGCAACATCATGGCGACCGAGAGAATCGTCGCCAGCGGATTGGCCTTGCCCTGCCCCGCGATATCCGGCGCGCTGCCGTGGCAGGGCTCGTACATGCCGCGACCGTCCCGATCCAGCGAGGCCGAGGGCAGCATGCCGATGGAACCGGTGAGCATGGCCGCCTCGTCGGACAGGATGTCGCCAAACATGTTGCCGGTGACGATCACGTCGAACTGCTTGGGCCGCATCACCAGCTGCATGGCGGCGTTGTCCACGTACATGTGGGAGAGCTGCACGTCCGGGTAGTCCTTCGCCACCTCCTCCATCACCTCGCGCCAGAGCACGGTGGCCTCCAGCACGTTGGACTTGTCCACGCTGCACACGCGCGAATCGCGCTTGCGTGCCAGCTCGAAGGCCAGGCGGCCGATGCGGCGCACCTCGGATTCGCTGTATTTATAGGTGTTGTAGCCCTCGCGCTCGCCGTTCTCCAGCGTGCGGATACCGCGCGGCTCGCCGAAGTAGATACCGCCGGTGAGCTCGCGCACGATCAGGATATCGAGGCCGGCGACGATTTCCGGCTTCAGGCTGGAGGCCGCCGCGAGCTGCGGGTAGAGCAGCGCCGGGCGCAGGTTGCCGAACAGCTGCAGCTCCGAGCGGATCTTCAGCAGGCCGCGCTCCGGGCGCAGCTGGCGTTCGACATTATCCCACTTCGGGCCGCCCACGGCGCCCAGCAGGATGGCCTCGGCCGCGCGTGCCTGGTCCAGGGTAACCTGCGGGCAGGGCTCGCCGTGCTCATCGAGCGCGGCGCCGCCGAGCAGGCCGTACTCGAGCTGGAGGCCCAGGCCGAAGCGTGAATCCACGGCTTCCAGCACCTTGACCGCCTCGGTGACGATTTCCGGGCCGATACCGTCGCCCGGGAGAATCAGGATTTTCTTGTTCATCTACCTACCTTTTCCAATTTTGTTGTAGGAGCCTGCTACGCAGGCGATCGCCTGCGTAGCAGACTCCTACGAAATCGCGCCGAAAAGCCAGGGGGATTTCTCGCGCCACTTGGCCTCGAAGCTCCGGATCGCGTCCTCGCGCTGCAGGGTCAGGCCGATATCGTCCAGGCCCTCCAGCAGGCAGTGGCGGCGGAAGGCGTCCACCTCGAAGGCCAGCTCTTCGCCGGAGGGTGTCACCACCACCTGCCGCTGCAGGTCCACGGTGAGCTGGTAACCCTCGGCCGCGTACATCTCGTCGAACAGCCGCGCCACGATCGCCGCGTCCAGTTCGATCGGCAACACGCCGTTCTTGAAGCAGTTGTTATAGAAGATATCCGCGAAGCTCGGCGCGATGATGCAGCGGAAGCCGTAATCTTCCAGCGCCCAGGGGGCGTGCTCGCGGCTGGAGCCGCAGCCGAAGTTCTCGCGCGCCAGCAGGATGGATGCGCCGGCGTAGCGCGGGAAATTCAGCGGGAAATCCGGGTTCACCGGCCGCTGGCTGCAGTCCTGCCCGGGCTGGCCCTCGTCGAGATAGCGCAGCTCGTCGAACAGGTTGGGGCCGAAGCCGGTGCGCTTGATCGACTTGAGGAACTGCTTGGGAATGATCAGGTCCGTGTCGACGTTGGCGCGGTCCATGGGCGCCACGAGGCCGGTCTCTACAGTGAATGCTTTCATTTATACCTCCTACCAGTCGCGCACGTCGACGAAATGACCGGCCACCGCGGCGGCCGCCGCCATCGCCGGGCTGACCAGGTGGGTGCGCCCGCCAAAGCCCTGGCGACCCTCGAAGTTGCGGTTCGAGGTCGAGGCGCAGTGCTCGCCGGCGCCGAGCTTGTCGGCGTTCATCGCCAGGCACATCGAGCAGCCGGGCTCGCGCCACTCCAGTCCCGCTTCTATAAAGATGCGATCCAGCCCCTCGGCCTCGGCCTGCTGCTTCACCTTGCCGGAACCGGGCACCACCATCGCCTGCTTGACACTGTCCGCCACCTTGCGGCCCTTGACCACCGCCGCGGCGGCGCGCAGGTCCTCGATGCGCGAGTTGGTGCAGGAGCCGATGAACACGCGGTCCGGGCGGATGTCGGTAATGCGGGTACCGGCTTCGAGACCCATGTATTCCAGCGCGCGGGTGACCGCGGCGCGGCGGGTGGCGTCTTCTATCGTGGCCGGGTCGGGCACGATGCCGTCGACAGGCAATACCATCTCGGGTGAAGTACCCCAGGTGACCTGCGGCTTGATGTCCTCGCCCGCCAGTTCCACGACCGCGTCGAACACGGCGTCGTCGTCCGAGTGCAATTCGCCCCAGGCGCTGACCGCGGCATCCCACAATTCGGCGCGCGGCGCGAAGGGGCGCCCTTTCACGTATTCGATGGTGGTGCCGTCAACCGCCACCATGCCGGCGCGGGCGCCCGCCTCGATGGACATGTTGCACAGGGTCATGCGCCCTTCCATGCTCATGTCGCGCACCACCTGGCCGCCGAATTCCATGGCGTAGCCGGTGCCGCCGGCGGTGCCGATCCTGCCGATGACCGCGAGGGCGACATCCTTGGCGGTGACACCGGGCTGCAGCTGGCCGTCGATGCGCACCAGCATGTTCTTCATCTTCTTCTGGATCAGGGTCTGGGTGGCCAGCACGTGCTCCACCTCTGAGGTGCCGATACCGTGGGCCAGGGCGCCCAGCGCGCCGTGGGTCGAGGTGTGGGAGTCGCCGCAGACCACGGTCATGCCCGGCAGGGTCGCGCCCTGCTCCGGCCCGATGACGTGGACGATGCCCTGGCGCACGTCGTTCATGTCGAACTTGACGATATCGAAGTCATCGCAGTTCTCGTCCAGGGTCTGCACCTGCAGGCGCGACACCGGGTCGGCAATGGCCGCCACACCGCCGGCGCGCTCCTCGCGATCGGTGGAGATATTGTGGTCCGGCACGGCGAGGTTGGCGTCGCGGCGCCAGGGCTTGCGGCCGGCGATGCGCAGACCCTCGAAGGCCTGCGGCGAGGTCACCTCGTGAATCAGTTGCAGGTCTATATAGATGAGCGCGCTGCCGTCGTCGCGCGCCTCCACCAGGTGGTTGTTCCACAATTTGTCGTACAGGGTCTGCCCGGCCATGGGACACCTCGCTTCGCATGGATACTGTTCGAGCCGCGGATTATGGGCTTGCTATCTCAATTACTCAAATTTATTATTTTTATCTTATGGATGAATAATAGGAATAGATAATGGACCTGCAGAATCTCCAGGCCTTCCTGCTGGTGGCCGAGAGCGGCTCGTTCTCCCAGGCCGCGGAGCAGTTGCACATCACCCAGCCAGCCGTGAGCAAGCGCGTGGCCCTGCTGGAGGAGGAACTGGAGAGCAAACTGTTCGACCGCATCGGGCGCACCGTCAACCTCACCGAGGCGGGTCTCGCCCTGCTGCCCCACGCCAAGTCGGTGGAACAGGAACTGCTGGCGGCGGCACAGTCGGTGCGCGACCTCGCCGGCGGCGTCGGCGGCAGCCTGCGCCTGGCCACCAGCCACCACATCGGCCTGCACCGCCTGCCGCCGGTATTGAGCGCCTTCAGCCGCGCCTGTCCCGCCGTGCACATCGATATCGACTTCATGGATTCGGAGCAGGCCTACGAGCTGATCCAGCACGGCAAGGCGGAACTCGCGGTGGTGACACTGGCGCCCAACGCGGAGGGCAGCGTGATCACCGTCCCCGTCTGGCACGACCCGCTGGAGGTGATGATCGCCCGGGACCACGAGCTGTTCGCCGCCAATACCCCCCCCGACCTCGACGCGCTGAGCCACCTGCCCGCCATCCTGCCAGGCCTCAACACCTATACCGGCCAGATCATCAAACGCCTGTTCGACGCGCGGGAACTGGAACTCAAGGTCACCCTCGCCACCAACTACCTCGAAACCATCCGCATGATGGCCTCGGTCGGCCTGGGCTGGACCATCCTGCCGCGCAGCATGCGCGACGCCTCGCTGGCGGTGATCGAGTTGCCCGACGTCACCATGCAACGCACCCTGGGGCTGGTTTACCACCGCAGTCGCAGCCTGTCCCGCGCCGCCCGCGCCTTCATCGACGCCACCCTGGCCCATGCCGATCCGGAAATACCGAAGTAACCCTATATAAATCAGATAGATAGCGATCAAAATACCTGCCGGCGCAGGCATTGTGTGAGCTGGACCATGGTTTTAGTACACAATGATTGACTGTTACGTCAATACTTGTGTACATTTGCACCATGGACGCATCACCCGACATCCACATCGACCCGCGCCGGTTCACTGAAGGACCAGGCCTCGTCACGCACGCGATGCTGGTGACCCACTACCTGCAAAAGCGCTCGCTGCAGACGCTTGAGCGCAGCAGCGGCAACCGCTACCGCAAGCTGAGCCTCGCCTACGAGGGCTTTTTCTCGCTGCTCGCCGAGCGCGACCACTCGCCGGGCGAACTGGCGGCGCGACTGGGCATCAGCAAGCAGGCCTGCAGCAACACCCTGCGGGAATTGCAGGCGCAGGGCCTGATCGAGCGGCGCAAGAGCGCGACCGACAGCCGTTCCAGCGTGGTCAGTCTCACCGGGCATGGCATGCAGCTGCTGCGCGACGGTATCGATATCACCAACGAGTTGCACCGGGAGTTCGCCGAAACGCTGGGCCAGGAGCGCCTGGACCAGCTCGGCCGCCTGCTGGAAAAGCTGTGCGGCGTGCTCAAGGTCGAGCTGCCCAGCTACGCGGCCATCGAGAACCGGCTGGACGGCGACAGCGACCGCCCCGCCCGCCTCAACCTGCTGCTGCCGGCGCTGAGCCACTACTTCCGCACCCGGCTGGCAGCTTCGATACAGGCCAAAGGCTTCCAGGGGCTGAAACCCAGCTTCGGCCAGGTTCTCGGCCTGATCAGCCGGGAACCCCGGCGCATGCAATACATCGGCAGCGTGCTCGGCGTCAGCAAGCAGGCGGTGGCCGTCACGTCGGCAGAACTGGAGGCGCTGGGCTATGTCGTGCGCGAGGCCGATGCCGAGGACAAGCGGCAGATCGTGCTGCGTCTTTCGCCCGCAGGTGAGCAGGTTGTCACGGAATCCGAGGCCAGCGTGCGGGAGCTCGAAGCATCGTTGCGCGGCGCCCTGGCGGCGCCCGACTTCCAGTTCCTCGACGAGGCGCTGGCGCAGCTGTATTTCCAGGTAGTGGACGAATTCGCCCCGCCGAGTGTGCTGCCGGAGAAAATCCGGCAGCTCTCGTCGGAGCTCATCGAAGAGTTGGGCGCGGTTGGCGCCCGCACACTCGCCAGGCAGTTACTGGCGTTAACCCGAGGTAAATCGTAATGGACACGACAATGGTTTCTTCAATTTTCGAGCGCGGCGAGTGGCTGCTCTCCTTCTACGCCCTGGTGGCAACGCTGGCCATCCCCCTGCTGGTGGGCAAGGCGCTGATGCTGGTACCGGCGATGCGGCAGACGCGCGAGCTGAACCGCGAAGTCGCGGAAAAGCAGGTGAAAAAGAGCTTCTACAACCCGATCCAGAACCGCAGCAAGTTCTGGGGCCTGTTGACCCAACTGTCGATATTTATTTTCATCCTGCCCTTCTGCCTGACGCTGGAACCCCAGCCCTGGTGGAAAGTGCTGCTGGACATGTTCATCATCCTGATGTTCTACGATTTCTTCTATTACCTGGTGCACCGCTTCGTCTTCCACGACGGCGGCTTCGGCCCTGGACCGCTGATGTGGGTTCACGCGGTACACCACCAGCAGAAAAACCCCTGCCGCATGGACTCCAACTACCTGCACCCGCTGGAGACCTGCATCGGCCTGGGACTGTACGGCATCTCCATCGCGGTGCTGGGCGCGCTGATGGGCCCCTTCCACCTGGTGACCATCATCATCACCGTGATCGCGTTCTCCGAGATCAACCAGCACAACCACGACCGCATGGATGTGGACCGCTTCCCCTACAAGTACCTCAAGTACATGTCCAACATGCACCACGTACACCACGCGCGCTTCACCGCGGGCAACTTCGCGACGATCTCGCTGCTGTACGACTGGCTGTTCGGCACCTACGACACCGGTGAGGGCTGGGGCAAGAACAAGCGTACCCAGGCCGACACCACCACGAACGCCACCGGCGCGCATACCGCCTGACCCGCCCCCCGCGGTCGCCCGCTGCGCAGGCGATCGCGATCCGCCCGAACCCCCGTAGGAGCCTGCTACGCAGGCGATCGTCGCGGTCCGCCCAACCCCGTAGGAGCCTGCTACGCAGGCGATCGCCTGCATAGCAGGCTCCTACGGGGACTTCAGAAAATGCCCATCGCCAGGCCTGCGGCAAACGCCTGCCCGAGTTCGCGCGCGCGCTCGCCGTGCGCAGGCCCCCACTCCCCGCGGCAGATCACCGGCTCGGTGGCGCACACCATGGGGATGCCGCCGAGAACACGCTGCGCCTGGGCCGCCGCATTCCTGCCGTCATTCCCGGCGCTGAGCAACAGTGCATAGGGCAGCGTCAGGCCGCGGTCGATTGCCGGGTAGAAAGTGCGATCGATGAACCCTTTCATCTCCCCGGCGAGGTAGCCGGCATTTTCTGCCGCCACCAGCAACACTCCGTCCGCCGCGACCAGGTCCCGCACGCCGGCATCCCAGGCGCGCAGGCAGCGCACCGACACGCCCGCCTCGAGATGCGCGCCGTCGCAGGCAGCGCGGGCCAGCCGGGCGCAGGTGCCACTCTGGGTGTGGTAGACAATGAGTATTTCGGTCATCGGCGAGGGCAAAATGGGCTCAGTCCCGGATTGGAACACAGCACCTGCCGGCTGTCACGGGCGGGCGCCCGGGACGCGTCACAGGATCACATCAGAAAGTTATCCACAGGCAAGTCTGTGGATAAGTGTGGGGAAAAAGTTGCCCACAGGCTTCCCCCAGGACGCGCACACGCGAGTGCACCAATTCAGCCCATTTCGTGTGGTTACACGTTTTTAAAATTAAAATCAATCACTTATAAAAACTGTAATAAACGAACCGGGAGGTACTTAAGCAATCTGTCTGCCAGCCACCCCCCGTGTGCTGGTGTGGATAGAATTCCCGGGATGTGGCAATAGTGTTTCCTAACGTCGGAAGCCGCGCCGTCTCATTAGTTTCATAAATTTGCCATCCGGGTTCGCGCACCGCGCCTGCGCCGGGCCGGCGCGGGCGGGCCCTCAGCGCAGGCGCAGCCGGAAGCAGCAGTGAATGCGGCGATTGCGCGCAAAATCCTCGTCGAGCGTCTCGTCGGTGATGTCATCGCACTCGAAATCCGTGCACAGACTTGGGTCGAGCTTGAATCCGCGCCGGTTGTTCGAGAAGTACATCACCCCGCCCCTGCGCAGCCTCCCCATGGCAGCACGCACCAGGTCGACGTGGTCGCGCTGCACGTCAAAGCTGTCCTGCATAGACTTGGAGTTGGAGAAGGACGGCGGGTCCAGCAGGATCAGGTCGAACTCGCCGGTATTCGCTTCGTCCTTCAGCCACTCGAGGCAGTTGGCCCGCTGCAGCCGGTTCCTGCCCTCCCCCAGGCCGTTGTGGGCGAGGTTCTTGCGCAGCCAGTCGAGGTAGGTGTTCGAGAGGTCCACGCTGGTGGTGGAGCGGGCGCCACCCAGCGCCGCGTGTACCGTCGCCGTGCCGGTGTAGCAGAACAGGTTGAGGAAGTCCTTTCCCGCTGCCTCGCTTGCAATGCGCAGTCGCAGCGGCCGGTGGTCCAGGAACAGGCCGGTGTCGATGTAATCGGTGAGGTTCACCAGCAGCCTGGCCGCCCCCTCGCGCACGCTCAGGAACTCGCCGCGGCTGTCGCGCTTTTCATACTGGGCGCTGCCGCGCTGGCGCTGGCGCTGCTTGTAGACGATACGCGAGGCGGGAATGCCCAGCGCCTCGGGCAGCGCCGCCTGCACGTCCTGCAGGCGGCGCTCCGCGGCCTGCGGGTCCACCCCCGCCGGCGGCTTGTACTCGGCGACATGCACCGACTCGCCGTAGACGTCCACCGCCACCGCGTACTCCGGCATGTCGGCATCGTACAGGCGATAGCACTCGACCTGCGCGCGCTTGAGCCAGGGCCGCAGGCGCTTGCGGTTCTTGCGGATGCGATTGGCGAACATGGCCGCCCCCTCGCTGAGTTCGCCGGACTGTGGCGCAGGCGCTTCCGGTGCTGTGGCCGGCGCTGGCTGGCGCAACTCGTTTCCAGCCAGCTGGAACAGCAGCAGGCTGGTCTCGATCGGGCCGTTGAAGAAGCTGTACTGCTTGTGGCTGCGCAGGCCGGTGGCGCGGCCGAGTTCCAGGTCCGAAGTCAGGATCGCCGCCTCCCACTCGGGGAACTCGCGCACCATCACCTCGCCCAGTTCGCGGTAGAGATACTGCAGGCTGGACTTTTCACCCAGCCGCTCGCCATAGGGCGGGTTGCAGACCAGCAGGCCCTTGTCCAGCGGTCTGTGGGTCGGCTTTTTCAGGCTGCCCAGCGGCTTGCAGCTGACCCGCACGAACTTTTCCAGCCCGGCGCTGGCAATATTCTCCTCGGCGCGGCGGATCACCTTGATATCGGCGTCGTAGCCGCGCATTTCCGGCAGTTCGCCGGCCAGGCCCCGCTGGGCGCGGCCGCGGGCGTCGGCGAGTATCGCCCGCCACTGGTCGGCGTTGTGATCCTTCAGGCCCTCGAAGCCGAAGCGCTTGCGGCCCAGCGCCGGGGCGATGTCGGCGACCATCATCGCGCCCTCCAGCAACAGCGTGGCCGAGCCGCACATCGGGTCGATCAGCGCGCCGCCGGCCGCGGCCATCTCCGGCCAGCCGGCGCGCAGCAACACCGCCGCCGCGAGGTTTTCCTTCAGCGGCGCGGCACCGGCGCGGGCGCGATAGCCGCGCTGGTGCAGGGAGCCACCGGAGTAGTCCAGGGCCACCGCCGCGCCGTTCCTGCCCAGGTGCACATTGAGCAGCACATCCGGCCGGCGCCGGTCCACCGAGGGCCGCCGGCCGCCGCTGCGGGCGAACCAGTCGACCACCGCGTCCTTGCTGCGCTGGGCGCCAAACTGGGTGTTGCGGATGCTGTCGCTGCGGCCGGAAAAATCCACGGCAAAGGTCTGGGAGGCATCAAAGTGCGCGGACCAGTCGATCTCCAGCAGGCCGCGGTACAGCACATCCGCGTCATCTGCGGCAACACTGGCCAGCGGCAGCAGGATGCGGTTGGCCAGGCGCGACCACAGGCAGGCGCGGTAGCCCAGCGCGCGCGGGCCGGAAAAATGCACCCCGGCGACGGTTTCGCGGGTGGTCACGGCGCCCAGCGCAGACAGTTCCGCGGCCAGCAGGTTTTCCATCCCCCGGGGACAGGCGGCGAACCACTGGGTGGCCGCCGAGGCAGATTCGGTCATCAGGCTTTTTTACGTGTACTGGAAGGAGAGCGCTTGGGGCGCGTGCTTGTGCTTGTTGTCTTGCGGGGCCGCGTCGTGGAGGCCGCGGCCTTGCCTGCCGTGCGCGGCTTGCGCTTGCCGCCCTTCGCTGGCGTCTCGTCGGGTTCCGGGGCCTGCCGGGCGGCGGCAACGGCTTTCTCGCGCTGCATCAGTTCCACGATCAGGTTGCTGGAACTGCCCATGTAGTGGATGAAGCGCTCGTACTCCGCGTCGCTGAAACTGCGCAATACGTCGTGCTGCCGGTAGAGATTGACGAAACGCCGCTCGCGCTCGTACTGCCGGGGCAGCGCCATCACACCCAGCTGCTCCAGGGTCTTCTCCAGGGCGGGGTTGTAGGTGCGCATGAACTTGATCAGGAAGGGAATCGGGTCGTGGCGCGCCAGCAAAGAGGCACTGCGCAGCACCAGTTCCAGCGGCATGATGCTCCTGCCGCCCTCCACGTCCTCCAGCACGCTGTTATCGGAAAGCCCCAGCGACTCGGAGAGTTCACGGATCGACAGGCCGGCGGTCTCGCGGGCGTCGCGCAGCAGGCTGCCCGCCTCGCGCATCGCCTCCTTGCGCTCCGGTTCGAGCTGGTTGAGTACCGTCGAGCGCAGCCAGGTCTCGCCGAACATGGCGGTGAGCATGGCCGTACTGCGCGCCAGCTCGAGTGTGCCGCCCGCCACCTGGCCGGTCAGTCTCCGGAAGGACTCGAGCAGGGTATCGCTGGATTGGTCGTCTTTGGCCATGGGTCAAGAATAGCCTATTCCGACTGCGCGGCGGAATGGTCCGCGCCCGCCGGGGGCGCCGCGGGCGCCGCCGGCAGGCCGGATTCCAGGGCGAAAATCTGCCGCAGGATGCCGCGCCACTCCCGGTAGCGTGAATCCAGGCTGCCACTGAGGCGGAACACCTTGCCGCGGGTCTCCACTACGGTGGGTCCGATTTCGTTGTTGAAGCCGCCGGCGAGTTCGCTGACGTCCTGCTGCTGCATGCGGTAGGAGCGATACGTGCTGTAGTCGCGCAGCATTGCGGCGAAGCTGCCGTGCCGGTCGTTGTCCTCACGCGACTCCGCCCGCTGCTCGTAGCCGGCCTGGTAGGCGGCCTGCTCGTAGCGGTACTGGCGCCAGAGGTTGTAGGTCTGCGCCATGTTGTCGTGCAGGCGACCGTACTGCTCGTCCACGTTGTCGATGAACAGGTACTCCTGCTTGCGGATGCGCTCCACGCGCTCGAACATCGGGTCGTCCGGCGCCGGGTAGCGCAACAGCGTGTAGGGCGCATCCCCCCCGCCGCCCAGGTAGCCGGCGAATGCCTCCGGGGAGAGCCCCGCGGCGTAACGCATGCGCGCCACCAGGCGGATGCGTTCCAGGTCCTTCGGCGACAGCGCCTGCAGGTGGGTCCGCAGATCGTCGGCCAGGTGTGTGTACAGGCTGCGGAAGGGATCGCCGTCGCCGGTCACCGGGTAGTCCGCCTCGGCGGCGGCAGCGGTATAGGCCTGGTCCAGCCAGGCCTGGCCGGTGGCGTCGCGGGCGGTCACCTGCAGCGACAGCCGCTGCCCGTTGGATTCCAGTATGCGCGCCGCAACGGTGAGGTCCACCAGGTCGCTGGCGCTGGGCATCACCCGCACCGCGCCCCAGTCGCCGCTGTTTTCCATTACGCGGCGCAGTTCCACGGGCAGGTACACCGCCTCGGCGCGGCGGATATTGGGGAAGATCTTGTCGGCGCCGGCAGTGTCCTGCTCGGGGACGCCCGGATCGAACACCACGATTCCCACGTCCAGGTAAGCCTGCTCCGCGCGCAGCGCAGCGCTCTGCAACAGGCAGGCGATGGCGAGACAGCACAGCAACAACCGGGACAGCCTGCTCATTGGCCGGGTTTCTCCGTTGTACAGACGCGGCCCTTGCTCAGGGTCTGGGTGCAATGGATGCCGGTGCGGTTGGGGTCATAACGGTTGAATACCTGGGCCACCACGAGCGGCTGGGACACCGATCGGGTGCTCAACTGGGTCACCACCTGAAGGCGCTGGCCGTCAGGGGAAACCGTCAGGCGGTGACTGATGCGCAGCCCGTCCGGCAGCACCAGCTGGTACACCAGCTGGTCGTGCAGCCAGCCGCAGGCCTCGCGGCCGAAGGGCGATTCCACCACACCGGTGGAGCCCGGGCCAAAATCGCACTCCAGGGCGAAGCTGCCCTCGCGCTTGACGGTGACCTCGCGCTCAGTCTGCTTGATATCCAGCAGTTGCGGCTCAGTGACGATCTCCGCCATGCGCGCCAGCGCATAAATCCCCGCCGCCGTGCCGTAGGCCATACCGCCGACCGCCACGCCGCCCTGGCTGGCCTCCTGCTGCTTGCGAATCTGCCGCTGCAGATCGCGCATGATGTGGTCGTAGGCGTCGTTGACGGTATCGCTCTGGCTGAAGTCCAGTTCCCAGGAACCGGAGAAGTCCACCGGCGCCACACTCACCCGCGCCGGCTGCGGCGGGCTGCTGCCACAGGCGGCAAGCACGAGGCATCCCCCCAGCAGGGCGCTGCGAAATCGGTTCCAGGAGAGAGCATACATAGCGGCTTCCAGTTTAACCCAGGATCGTCCCGCCGGCGCCTCGGACACAAAATTTTACCCATCTTCGCGCGGCCTTCGGGCGCCCGGCAATCTGACGTATACTCCACCCCTCGCACCACCCACACCAATCTCCAGCACAGGGCACCGGCATGGCAAAACGGGTTTATCTCTTCAGCGAAGGCAACAAGGACGACCGCGAGCTGCTCGGCGGCAAAGGGGCGAACCTCTGCGAAATGACCGCGCTGGGCCTGCCCGTGCCTTTCGGCTACATCATCACCACCGACACCTGCCGCGAATACTTCCAGGCCGGCAACAAGTTCCCGGGCCTGCTGGAGCAGGAGTACCGCGTCGCCCTGGACCTGGTGGAGAAGCAGATGGGCGCGCGTTTCGGCGATCCGGAAAACCCGCTGCTGTTCTCCGTGCGCTCGGGCGCACCGGTCTCCATGCCGGGCATGATGGACACCATCCTCAACCTCGGCCTCAACGACGAGATCGCCGCCGGCCTGGCGCAAAAGACCGGCAATCCACGCTTCGCCTACGACTCCTACCGCCGCTTCATCGCCATGTTCGCCGACGTGGTGATGGGCGTGCCGGGGGAAAAGTTCGAGCACGAGATCGAAAAGTACAAGGCCGCGGCGGGCAAGAAGCTGGACGTGGAGATGACTGCCGAGGACTGGCAGGCGATCATCGCCATCTACAAGACCCTGGCGGACTTCCCGGAAGACCCCTTCGTACAGCTGAAAATGGCGGTCGAGGCGGTGTTCAAGTCCTGGCACACGCCGCGGGCGAATATCTACCGGGAGATGAACAACATCCCCGACAGCATGGGCACCGCGGTCTGCGTGCAGGCCATGGTGTTCGGCAACTTCGGCGACGACTCCGGCTCCGGTGTGGCCTTCACCCGCAACCCCTCCACCGGCGAGCACCAGTTCTTCGGCGAGTTCCTGTTCAACGCCGCCGGAGAGGACGTGGTCGCCGGCATCCGCACGCCGCTGCCGGTGGCCGCCCTGGCCGAGCGCCAGCCCGAGGTCTACGACGAGCTGTACCGCACCCAGGCACTGCTGGAGAAGCACTACCGCGACATGCAGGACCTCGAGTTCACCGTGCAGGAAGGCCGCTTCTACATGCTGCAGACGCGCAGCGGCAAGCGCACCGGCCGCGCCGCGGTGAAGATCGCGGTGGAGATGGTCGGCGAGGGCCTGATCACCGAGCGCGAGGCGCTGCTGCGGGTGTCGCCGGAACACGTCGAGGCCTTCCTCCACCCCACCGTGGACCCGGACGCCAAGACCAACATCATCGCCACCGGGCTGCCCGCCAGCCCCGGCGGCGCCACCGGTGAAATCGTCTTTTCCGCCGACGAGGCGGAGGAAGTGGCGGCCCAGGGCCGCAGCGTGATCCTGGTGCGCCGCGAGACCACGCCGGAGGATATCCACGGCATGAAGGTCGCCGCCGGCGTGCTCACCGAACTCGGCGGCATGACCTCCCACGCCGCGGTGGTCGCCCGCGGCATGGGCGTGTGCGCCATCACCGGCTGCGGCAGCCTGCACATCAACACGGCGGAAGGCATTGCCCACAGTGACAGCGGCGCCACCCTCAAGCGCGGCGACATCATCACCCTGGACGGCAGCACCGGCGACGTCATGCTGGGCGACATCCCCAAGATCGCCGCCAGTTCCTCCAACGACTTCCAGACCCTGCTCTCATGGGCGGACAAGCACCGCAAGCTGAAGGTGCGCGCCAACGCGGAGACCCCCGAGGACGCCGCCCGCGCCCGGGAACTGGGCGCCGAGGGCATCGGCCTGTGCCGCACCGAGCACATGTTCTTCGAGGCCCACCGCATCGAGCGCATGCGCGCCATGATCCTCTCGGAAACGGCGGAGGAGCGGCAGAAATACCTCGACGAACTGCAGGAATTCCAGCGCGATGATATCTTCGAACTGTTCAAGGTGATGGACGGGCTGCCCGTGACCATCCGCCTGCTCGACCCGCCGCTGCACGAGTTCCTGCCGCACACCGAGGAGGACATGCAGCAACTGGCGAAGGCGATCGGCAAGCCGGTGGAGACGGTGCGGGAGATTACCGAGGGCCTGTCCGAGGTAAACCCGATGCTGGGCTTCCGCGGCTGCCGCCTGTCCATCGTCTACCCGGAAATTACCGAAATGCAGGTGAAGGCGATCATGCGCGCCGCGGTGGAAGCGGTGCACGCCGGCTACAAGCCGAAGCCGGAAATCATGATCCCGCTGGTGATCAACGTGCGTGAAATCCGCATGATCACCGAGATCATCGACCGCGGCATCCAGCAGGTCCTGCGCGAGGCGGAAGTGTCCGTCCCCTACAAGGTGGGTACCATGATGGAAACCCCGCGCGCCGCGCTGGGCGCGGACCGGCTGGCCAATGTCGTGGAATTCATGAGCTTCGGCACCAACGACCTCACCCAGATGACCTACGGCTTCTCCCGCGACGACGCCGGCAAGTTCATTCCACAGTACCTGGACAAGAAGCTGATCGACTCCGACCCCTTCGTCTCGCTGGACCAGCGCGCGGTGGGCCGGCTGATGGAGATCGCCGTCAACGAGAGTCGCGCCGCCAAGAAAGGCATCAAGTACGGTATCTGCGGCGAGCACGGCGGCGACCCGCGCTCGATCCGCTTCTGCCACCGGCTGGGACTGGACTACGTGTCCTGCAGCCCGTTCCGCGTACCCATCGCGCGCATCGCCGCGGCCCAGGCCCACGTCGAAGAACTCGGAGAGGACTAGTACCTGTAGGAGCCTGCTACGCAGGCGATCCCGCCGCAGGGCCCGCTACCCGGGCGATGCTGTCGCAGGAGCCTGCTACCCCCGAGCCCGGATCGAGGCGATCGCCTGCGTAGCAGGCTCCTACAACGGTCATTATAAATCCGGGAAATGTTCAGGATTGGATCGCCCGCATAGCGGGCTCCTACAGTTCCCCGGAGAAAACTGGTAACGTCTGCGCCTTCGACAATTGCCTGCGAGCGTCCCGACCATGACCAAGAGCTTTTACCCGCCGCAACGCACCCTGATGGGCCCCGGCCCCTCGGACATCTCCCCGCGTGTGCTGGCGGCGCTGGCGCGCCCCACCATCGGCCACCTCGACCCGCTGTTCATCGAGCTGATGGACGAGATCAAGCGCCTGTTGCAGTTCGCGTTCCAGACAAAGAACGAACTCACCCTCCCCGTCTCTGCCCCCGGCTCCGCCGGCATGGAGGCCTGCTTCGTCAACCTGGTCTCTCCCGGCGATACCGTGGTGGTCTGCCAGAACGGCGTATTCGGCGGGCGAATGAAGGAGAACGTCGAGCGCTGCGGCGGTATCGCCGTGATGGTGGAGGACAACTGGGGCGAGCCGGTGAGCGTGGAAAAGACCGCCGCGACGCTCGCCGCGCACCCGGAAGCCAAAGTGCTGGCTTTCGTGCACGCGGAGACCTCCACCGGCGCGCGCTCCGATGCGGCTGCGCTGTGTGCGCTGGCACAGGAACACGGTGTGCTGTCCATCGTGGATACAGTGACATCCCTGGGCGGCATCGAGGTCGCGGTCGATGCCTGGGGCGCCGACGCGGTGTACTCGGGCACGCAGAAATGCTTGTCCTGCGTGCCGGGGATCTCCCCCGTCACCTTCAGCCCGCGCGCAATTGAATGCATACAGGGCCGCACCCACAAGGTACAGAGCTGGTTCCTCGATATGCAGCTGGTCATGGGTTACTGGGGCGGCAGCAGCAAGCGCGCCTACCACCACACCGCGCCGGTAAACAACCTGTACGCCCTGCACGAGTCACTGGTCATGCTCGAGGAAGAGGGCCTGGAAAACGCCTTTGCCCGGCACCTGCGCAATCACCGCGCGCTGGTGGCGGGACTCGAGGCGATGGGCCTGGGCATGGCCGTCGCGCCGGAATACCGCCTGCCGCAGCTGAACGCAGTGAACATCCCCGCCGGTGTCGACGACGCCGCGGTGCGCAGCGCGCTGCTCAATGACTTCAACCTGGAGATCGGCGCCGGCCTGGGTGCACTGGCGGGCAAGACCTGGCGCATCGGCCTGATGGGGTCGGCCAGCAGCGAGCACAACGTCGCCACCTGCCTGACCGCGCTGGAGGCTGTGCTCGCCCGGCAGGGAGCGGAGATCAACCGGGGCAGCGCGCTGCCCGCCGCCCAGGCACTGCTGGCTGCCTGACCCGCGCCAGCCGGCAACTGCTTAACACAGATTTACGCAACGGCTTAACTGTCCCGCGGTCCAAGCCGCGGGACAACAAGGAGACATTCTCATGCGTTTTAACCGCGTCATTACCGCGATTTTCACTCTCATTGCCGTCACGGCGTGCACCACCAACCCGTATACGGGTGAGCAGCAGGCGAGCAAGACCGCCGTCTACGGCGCCAGCGCCGCCGCGGTCTGCGGCCTCATCGGCGCGATGGATTCACGCAAGAAGGCGGCCCAGGCGGCACTGGGCTGCGGCATCGTCGGCGCCGGTGTCGGCGCCTACATGGACGCGCAGGAAGCGAAGCTGAGGGCCGAGCTGGAGGGCACCGGGGTGCGGGTAGTGCGCGAGGGAGACAACATCCGGCTGGTCATGCCCGGCAACATCACCTTCGAGACTGATTCCTATAACCTGCGTTCGAGCTTCTATTCCGTGCTGAGCTCGGTCGGTGCAGTACTTGCCAAGTATCCCGATACCACCATCCGCGTTACCGGCCACACCGATAACACCGGCAGCCGCCAGTACAACCAGACCCTGTCGGAACAACGTGCCCAGAGCGTCGCGGATTACCTGGTCACCCGCCAGGTCAGCCGCAGCCGGATGCAGGTCCAGGGCATGGGCTTCGACCAGCCGATCGCCGACAACGGCACCGCCGAGGGCCGGGCGGCAAACCGCCGCGTGGAACTGTACATCCTGCCGAAATCCGTCTGACGTCGACGCCCGCTCCGCGGGCGATCACCGCACCGCAGGAGCGCGCCCTGCGCGCGATCGCGCGCTCCTACAGGCGGGGGGTTAATCGATGTCGAAGGAGTAATAGAGGTCGACCGAGTTCTCCAGCCGGCTCACCACCTCCAGCCACAGGCGGCTCTGCAGGTAGAGCCGCGCGGTGAACTCGTTGACCGGTTCGTACAGGCCGATGCCATAGGACAGGTAGATGCGGTCGCCGACATAGCCGCTCACGGTGGCCGCGGTATCGTCCTCTTCCCCGCTGGAGCCGAAGGCCACGTTGTTGATCAGCGGCAGGCGGTTCAGTTCGCGCACGATGCCGCTCTGGTTCACCACGTCCGCACCCACCGCCAGCGCCAGGGCCGCGCCGTCGGCGCCCGCCCCCGTATCCAGGCCGCGACCGCGGACCAGGTAGGACATGGCCTCGCCCTGTGACATCGGCGGATCCGAGTAGATTTCCAGCTCCGGCTGTTCCAGCGGCCCGAACAGGTGCGCGCCGACGGTGACGTTGTCCGAGCGGATGCGGCGCTCCGCCGCGACGTCCAGCTGCGGATTCTGCGGCGGCCCGGAGAAGTCCACCGTGCCGCGCTTGATCTCCAGCTGCTGCCGGTAGGCGCGCAACTCGCCGCCCAGCACATTGAGCCCGCCGAACAGCTGGGTGGGCGCATCGGTCTCCTGCACCAGGTGCAGGTCGCCGCCCAGCGTGGTCTGGATGTTCTTGCCGCGCACGTCGAACTTGTTATCCAGGTGTATCCACAGGTCCGCCTCGACGTCGAAGGGGCGCTCCTCGCGTATCACCCGGCCGCTGGTGTCCACCTGCACCACGTCGCGGGAGACCGCCACGCTGCCCTCGGGCAGCTCCTCGTGGCGCAGCACGCCGTCCAGCACGGTGATCTCGCCGCTCACTTTCAGCAGGTTTTCACCGAGGCCCAGCTGCAATTTTTCCGATACGCGAAACTCCGAGGACGGCGGTACCAGTATCTGTTGACGCTCGCCCTCAATGGCCAGGTCGAGGTGGTAATCCGGGTGCCGCGTGATGCGGCCGTCCAGTCGCAGGTCGCCGCCGCCGAGCAGGCCGCTGCCCGACAGCGTGCCACCATCCGGTTGCAGCGCGAGGCGCAGGTTGAGCCCGGTCAGCGCGGTGGGGTTGCCCTCGATCACCGCGCGCCCGTCCTCCAGTTGTACGTCGCCGGTAAGCAGCGGGTCGTGCAGCGCACCAGACAACTGCAGCTCGCCGGACAGTGTCCCGCCCAGGTCGTCGAAATTCGTGGCCCAGGGTGCCAGTGCGGAGAGGTTGAGGTGGTCCAGCCGCGCGGTGGCGCTGACCTCGCCCTGCGTATCCGCGGGCAGTGTCGCCCGCAGTACCAGCACCTGCCGGCCGTCGCGAACGATATCGCCGTCCACCACCAGCGGGCCCGTCTCGCGGTGCACTTGCAACTGTGCCATATCCCACTTGAGGGTGGCGCTCTCACCCAGGCCGAACAGGCGGGTGACGATGACATCGCTGGCCTGCGCCCGGCCGGCCAGCTGCAGCGGCGCCCCGCCGCCCCAGTGCGCCTGCAGCGTGCTGTCGAGCGCCCCCTCGACACGCATGTCCGGCGGCAGGAAACCGTTGAACGCGCTGACATTGCCCTGCAGGCCCAGTTGCAGGTCGCCGCTGGCGCCCAGCTCCAGTTGCTTTGCGCAAAGCTCGAAATCCGGGTGATTCCAGCAGTGGGGCTGCACCCGCAGCACGCCTTCGCGCCAGGCCATGTCGACCGGCTGTTCCAGCTCCCAGGCGCCGGCGCTGGTATCCATGCGCAGCGGCGCCAGTTCGCCGTCCCAGCCCTCGTCGCCGAGTGCGCCATGCAGGGCGAACTCGCCGGCCAGGACACCTGCGGTAGTGAGCCGCAGCTCGTGGGATGCCAGCGTCCCGTCCAGCGTGAGCGCGAGGTCGGTCAGGCGGCGGCCCTGCAGGACCAGTTCCTGCGCCTGTGCCGCCAGCTGCACCCGCTGGTCGTCGAGGCTGCCGCGCAGGCTCATGGCGGGCAGGCGCAGGCCTTCCAGTTGGATACCGTTTGCGTCGCCGTCGATGCTGAACTGGCCCTGCCGCAGGTTGCCGCGCGCGTGTAACGCGACGCTGCCGCGCCCGCCGCGGACCCAGCGGCCGAAGTCGTCGACCTCGAGGTCCAGCAGGTCTTCACGCCCGCCGGCTCCACCCGCACGCAGGCGAAGCTGCGCACCGTTGACCTGCGCGCCCAGGGTGGACGGCAGCAGGCGCAGTTCCGAGTCCAGCGCCAGTGTGCCCTGCAGCGATGCCGGCAGGCCATTGATCTCACCGCGAAAATCGAGCGCGGACAGCCCGAGCCGCCAGCCTTCACCGGCAGCACGGAGATCCAGTTCAGCCTGGCCCTGCACTCGCCCCTGGTGCAGCACGGACATTGAGGGCAGCTTGAATCCCTCGCTGCGCAGCGTGCCCGCCAAGGACCAGTCCGCTTGCAGCTGCGCCGTGCCGGTAAAGGTCGCAGCGCTGTCGCTGCCCCTGTCCCGCAGGCTCAATTCGTCGACAGCGAGTTCCGCGCCGCGCAACTGCGCCCGCCCCTGCAGGGCGATGTTCGGGTACTCGAAGTCACTGGCGCCGGCGGAAACGCGCAGCGTCTGTGCCGTGAGATCGCCCTCGAGCGTCACCTGCGCCGGCGTTGTCAGGCGCAGTTCGGCAAGGCGCGGCGGGAGACCGGCGGCCAGGTCTCCCAGGCGCGCCTCCGGCGCCGACTTGATCGTGCCCCGGGCGCTGAACGGCAATCCCGGCGAGAGAATGTCGGCCTGCGCATCGATGCTGGCACCGGGCTCCCCGGCGATATCCAGGGTACCGCGCAGCTTGCCGAAGTCACCTCGTGCCTGGAACGCCAGGGCGCGGTCCGCCAGCAAGGCAGGCAGGCCCTCGCCGGGAAGCCGGGCCTGCAGGTCCAGCGTCGCGGGCCAGCGGCCGGAGAAATCCAGGCTGGCATCGCCGGCGAGGCTGGCCAGGTGCAGCCCCTCGCCCCTGTTCTCGGCAACCGCGAGCCGTTGCACGGTCAGCTTCGTCCCGCGCCACTTGCCCGCAGCCTCGATCCCCTGCAGCCGGTCGCGCCAGCCGGCGAGATCCAGGTCGAGCTGGGCGATGGAGAGCCGCCCGGCGTCGATTTTCATCGGCAGGAACACCCGCGGCGGTTCGAAGCCCCCGTAACCCGGCGACGCCTGGGGATCTTTCGCCACCCACAGCCGCGCTGTCTGCAGTTGCGCCTGCGGCACCCTCAGGTGCGAACCCTTCCACGACGCGCGGCCGCTGAGGCCGGACTGTTCCCAGCTGCCGCCCGGCCAGCTCACCTTGAGCCAGGCCAGTTGCAGGTCTTCGGCTTTCAGCGGATAGGGCATTTCGATGTAGCTGTCCTCGTCCTCCCCGGTCGCGGCCGCTGCCTCGCCCTCGGCGACATCGATGTCCAGGCGCTGTGCCCGGAGCTGTTTGAAGCAGAAGCTGCTGCGCCAGAGACAGGAGCGGTCCAGCCGCAGGTCAACGTCCTGCAGGGTGACGGTGACATCGCCCGCGACGATTTCCAGCCGCGACAGCTGCAACTCGCCAAGCAGGCTGCCGCCGGCATACTCGATGTGAAACAGGCCCAGGCCGTCCAGCCACCGCACCAGAGCGCGGCTGCCACTGTCGGTGAAGGGCAGGGCCAGCACCGCGAGCAGCAGCAGGACGAGCAGCGTGAAACCGGCGAGCAGGTGTTTCAAAACTCCGCTCCTATCGCCAGGTGCACGCGCCAGGAGGGGTCGTCCTCGCTCAGGGGATCGGCGAGCTCCAGGCGGATGGCGCCCACCTGGCTCACGTAGTGCACGCCGAAGCCGACGCTGTAATTGAAATTGAAATCATGCTGGTCGAAGGCGTCGCCACCGTCGGCGAACAGCGCGCCGCGCCAGTGCTCGGTGAAGCTGTACTGGTACTCGACGCTGCCGGTGGCCAGGCGCTCCCCCCCCACCACCAGCTTCACCTCCTCACCCCGATCATTGGTGGTGGTGATTTGCGGGCCGATCGACTGGTAGCCGAAGCCGCGAAGACTCTGCCCGCCGCCGGCGAAGAAGCTCAGGGACGGCGCGAGCCTGCTGCGTTCGCTGTCCGGCACGAACACCGCGCCCAGTTCCGAACGCAGGACCACCCGGTGCCTGTCGCCAAAGCTGTGGATATAGCCGAAGCGGCTGGAAAACCGCAGCAGGTCCATGGCGGACTTCGCATTCTCGCTGCCTGCTTCAATCAGGTACCACTGGCTGAAACCGTTGGCCGGGTTGACCAGGCTGCCGTCGCGCTTGCGCTGGGAAATGGAGAAGCCCGGCAGCAGGTACTCGCTCTCGTAGCTCTCCCCGGCGGCGCCCCAGCTCTCGCGCAAACCCCGCAGGGAGTAACTGTACACCCAGCTGCTGCGGCGGAACTCGCGGCGCGCACCGAGTTCCTGCTGGCGGCTGTCCAGGTCGCCGAACTCGTTGTCCTCCACCCGCGCGGACAGTTGCAGCACGTCGTTGAGCGGGTGCGACATCGGAATGCTGTAGGTAAAGCGGCCGCTGGGATTGACGCTGGAATACTGCAGGCGCGTCTCCTGGCTGTGGCCCAGGCTGTTGATGCGCGGCGTGCGCCAGGTCATGGTGACGCGCTCCTGCGTGTCGGTGCTGTAGCCGACACCCACATCGAAACTGTGGCGCTTGGCGGGAAACAGCTCCAGATCCATGGGCACCACGGCGTTGGCGGCCTTGTCCAGGTCGGGCCGCAGGATCACCGTGGAAAAATACCCGGTGCGCTGCAGTTGCACCTGGCTCTCGCGCACCCGCGCCTGATCGTAGGGTTCGCCCTCCCGGGCCGTGACCAGCGGGGTGACCAGCCTTTCGTCCATGCTCTCGTGGTCGTATTGCAACTGGCCGAAGCGGTAGCGGGGGCCGCTGTCGTACTGCAGGAAGACGTCGGCGGTTCCGCCCACCGCCTCCACCTCGACGCGGTTCTGCACGAAGCGCCCGTCGAAGTAGCCGCGCTGCAAACCCAGCGCCTGCAGGCGGCGGCGAAAGGCCTCGTAGTCGCCGTGATTGAGGACATCCCCAGGCTGCAGGCCACTGTCCGCGACCAGCTTGTCAAAGGCCGGGTCAGACTTCGCCTCCCCGTCGATACTGATCTCGACGCGCCGCAGCTTGACCGGCTCGCCCGGGTCCACGTGAATGTCCAGTACCCAGGGGTCGCCGCGTTCCAGCCGGGTATCGATGGTCGGGCGATAGTAGCCCAGCGCCTGCAGTGCGCCGGTGACGCGCTCGCGTGCGCTGTGCAGGTAGTTTGACCTGGCCTGTGCGGTGGTGGGCGGATCGCCAAGCCAGGCCAGCGTGTTCTTCTGCAGTTCCCCTTCCAGCCCGTCGAGCTTGACCTCCAGCACCGGCTGCGCCCGGACTGGCAGGGAGAGGAATACCAGCGCAACAGCGAGGAATATCCCCCGGGTTTTGAGTTTGCTGCTATCCAAACCGCGCCGATGCTCCCGAGCCCGTGAACGCCAAAACCGGCAAAGGGAGCGATTATATTCGCTTGATGGGGGCAAAAATACGCTAAAGTTTGCAGCGTAACCCCGATCGGAGGCGGTAATGTTTGAAAATATCACTCCACTGGAACCGCTGGACAAGGACAGCTTCGAAAAGCGCGAGACCGTACTCCGCGAGCAATTGCTGGAATGCCAGTTCGCGCTGGCTGACAGCCCTCACCGGGTCGTACTGGTCATCGGCGGCGTCGACGGCGCCGGCAAAGGGGTGTTGGTACACAGGTTGAACGAGTGGATGGATCCGCGCCGGATCGAGACGAACACCCTCTGGGACCCTTCGGACGAAGAGGAGGACCGCCCGTTTTTCTGGCGCTTCTGGCGACAGCTCCCCGCCAGCGGCCACATCGGCATTTTTCTCGGCTCCTGGTACCGACGGCCCATCCAGCAATGGGTGGACGGCGAAATCAGTCCCGCCGAGATGGACCGGGCGGCCGAGCAAATCCGCATCTTTGAGCGCCAACTCAGCGATGACGGCGCGATCGTCATCAAGATCTGGCTGCACGTCTCCGAGAAAACCCAGCGCCGGCAGCTGGACGAAAAAGCACCCAGGGATGAGCAGAACCCGCGCGTGACGGACCGGCCCTACGAGCTGCACGGACTCTACGACGAAACCCTGCGCGCCGCGACTGAACTGGGGCGCCAGACCGATACCCCCCAGTGTCCCTGGCACCTGGTAGACGGCGAGGAGCGCCTTTCCCGCGAGATTGCCGCCGGGGAGATTATCCACCAGGCACTCAAGGAGCGCCTCGCCGACGGCATACCGCCGGAACCGGTAAGGCTGCCGGAAAAATTCGGCGACTACCTGGGCAAGGTCCCACTGAAGAAGTCGCTGAAGCAGAAAAGTTACAACGAGCAACTCGAGGAGCAACAAGCGCGACTGCAGGACCTGGCCTGGCACGCCTACCGCAAGAAGCGCTCGCTGGTCGCCCTGTTCGAAGGCTGGGACGCCGCCGGCAAGGGCTCGGCGATTCGCCGCGTGACGGCAGCCATCGACCCGCGGCTGTACAAACTGGTGCAGATCGCCGCGCCCAACGATCTGGAGAAGTCCCACCACTACCTCTGGCGGTTCTGGCAGCACCTGCAGCGCGACGGCCGCGCCACCCTGTTCGATCGCTCCTGGTACGGGCGGGTGCTGGTGGAGCGGGTGGAGGGTTTCGCCAGCGCCGGCGAGTGGCAGCGCGCTTACACGGAGATCAACGAATTCGAGGCGGAACTGGTGGACCATGGCTCAATCGTCGCCAAGTTCTGGCTGCATATCAGCCCTGAAGAGCAACTCGAGCGCTTTCGCGCGCGCGAAAAGGAGCCCTACAAAAACTACAAGATCACCGACGAGGACTGGCGCAATCGCGACCGCTGGAGTGACTACGAGGAAGCGGTCAACCAGATGGTATCCCTGACCGACACCTTGCACGCTCCGTGGACCCTGGTCCCGGGTAACGACAAGCGCTACGCGCGGGTGCACATCCTCAAGCAGCTGTGCAAGCAGCTGGAGGCGGCGCTGGATTAGCCGATTTTCCCCGCCGCTGCGCGCGTGATCGCCCGCGTAGCGTGCTCCTGCGACATGGGCTCACTCGGTCTCGGGTGGCAGGCCCTTCACGTGCAGGACGCCGAAGAAGAAGACGTTGAGCATATGCATCGGCATGGAACCACCGGCGCGCTGGCAGCGGCCGTAGTAGAGGAACATTTCCAGCCCGTGGGACAGCACCGACAGGATGAGGCCCCACAGTCCGACCTTTGCCCAGACCGTATCGCCGCCGAACACCAGCAACACGGCAAAAAGTACCCACAGACCCAGTACCGATAGCTTCATTGCAGTCATGGCTATTTCTCCAGTATTTATTATGTGTTGTACGCCTGCGGATCGAGCCGGCGCATCTCCGCCTCGATCCACTCCCCCACCTGCGCCATCAGTTCACTCTGCTCCCTGCCGGCCGACGGGATCGGCGCGCCGATGGACACCTCGATAGTACCGGGAATAAACGAGAAGGAGCGCCGCGGCCAGCAACGACCGGAGGTCACGGCGATGGGAATCACATCGGCGCCGGTGGCAATGGCCAGGCGCGAGCCACCGGTCTTGTACTCGCCGGGCTTGCCGCGTTCGGTGCGGGTACCCTCGGGAAAAATGATGATCCAGCGGCCGCGGTCCATCAGCACCTGCCCCTGCTCGGCCACCTTGGCCCAGGCCTTCTTGCGCTGGCTGCGGTCGATATGGACCATGTTGAGCCGGCCCAGCGCCCAGCCGAAGACCGGGATTTGCAGCAGTTCCTGCTTGAACACGAAGGAGCATGGGTGTGGCGTCATGCCGGGGATGAAAAACGTTTCCCAGGTCGACTGGTGCTTGGCGCACAGCACGACCCGGCGCATATCCTCCGCCGTGGGCAGGTGTTCCGCGCCGTGCACCTGGTATTTGACGCCGCCCACCACCCGCGCGGCACCCACCACGCCGCGCACCCAGGGCACGGCGAACCACCACCAGAGTTTTTCGTCCTCGAGAAACAGCGAGCAAACCAGAAGGCCGAGTCCCATGGGAATAACAGACAGCACTATCCACACAAAGACCAGCGTTGATCGGATTGTTCGCATTGGGGACCCCGGTATTGGACAAGCTGGCCATTAAACCAGAGGCGGCGCGCCGAGAAAACCGCGGCGGAAGGCCGGGCAGGCACCGCGCCTCTGTTATTCGACCGGCACGCGGGTATACTAAAGGTTTTGGCCAAATGGCATCTGGCGCATTCGAGTCTGGGCACCGTGAAGAAACCCGTGACAAAAGCCGAACTTCGCGCCGAGCTGGAGCGCGAGACCGAGCACTTCCTCGAGCAGGGAGGCCAGGTGCAGGCTATTCCCAACGGCATCAGCGGCAAGGACCCGACGGAACCGCCGCTGTTCCTCAATCGCCGCCTGTTCACCGAACCCCGGGTGGAGCGCACGCCCATCCCCGAAGTGATCGCCGCCATCGAGGCGCGCCGGCGCGACCAGTTCAAGCGCAAGCCGCAGATCAAGCGCACCCGCCTGCCGCAGCCGCGGCGCAAGATTATCTACGATGATTTCGGTGAACCCCTGCGCAAGGTCTGGGTGGACGACTGACCCCGGCGCTCAGCTGCCGCCGCCGTTTTCCGCTGGCGACTCCGCTGCCGGCTCCGCCCCTTGCGCGGGGACTTCCTCAGGAGCTTCCGGTGCCGCTGATGGCGTGGAAACTGCCGGAGGCATTACCAGGGCAAAGCGGTCTTCGGACAGGTACACATTCAACTGCTGCCCGTGCGGCAATTCGCCCACCGTGTACAGCTTGCCGCCAATCGAGGCGCGGAAGCTGCTGTCCATATTGATGCTGCGGGTTTCACCCAGCGAATTATCCGTATACACCGGGCGAAAGTAGAGGCGCGTGCCCTGCACCTTCACGACCTCGATACTCGCCTTGGCGTACAGCTTGCCTTCGCGCTGGTAGACGCCGCGGCAGATCCGGTCGATGTCGGGATTGGCGGCGCGCACATCGGCGCTCCAGCGCAGGTCCGCGCAGTCCGGCGCCGGCTGCAGCTGTGCCTGCGCGGATACCGCAGCACCCTTGAGCGCCACGGCGCAGAGCAGGACCCGCAGCAGCCCGACGGGCGCTCGCGGGCGGCGTTCAGTCATCGTCGACGTCCAGCGGGTCGCTGGTCATCAGGCTGCTGCTGAACGGCAGCGGCGGCAATTGCGGCGACGGGGCTTCCGGGGGCGCCCTGCGTTCGGTCGACCGGGGCTGCTCCGGCGCAACCTCGGGATCGACCGCTGCCGCACCCTCCTCGGGGAACTGGTAGTCGGAATCGTCGATACAATCGATGTCGAATTCGTGCCCGCCGGTCAGCAGCCGCGCGCCGGGTGAATCCTCGGGCCAGGGGTTTCCCCCGGGCTGTAGCGGCACACTGGGCACTTCGGCAAAGCCGAGACTGTCCAGCGGGTGGGGGCGGCGCGGCGCGGGCCGGTCGGCGAGCGGCGCCGGCGGTTCGGCATGGCGTGACGGCGGAAACTCCTGCTCCGTCTCGCCAACAGGCTCATGCACGGCGAAACCAGGCTCGATCTCCTCCGCAGGAGGCGGGAAAGCCGGTGCAGCAGTCAGCTCCGGTGCCGTGGTGAACCGCGGGGGATCATCCGGCCCGGTAAGACTCAGCGGCTCATCCGACCCGGCCAGACCCGGCTCGTTGAAATACAGCGTCGCATCCGGCTCGAGTCCGGCGCTCTCGCCGGTATCGGTCGCGGCCGGCGGCTCCTCGTCAATCGCAAAATCCAGATCCGGCAATGTGGCGGGAAAGCTTGCGACCGGCTCGTCGCTTGCTGGTTCGAGACCGATGTCAGGCCCTGTATCAGCCGCGCCGATAAAATCCAGCTTCTCCAGCCAGGCTTCCCCTTCGGGTGCTTCATTCACGCCCGGCAGTGCACTGGGTGAATCCCGGTCGATATCACCCGGGCTCAGCGCCCTCGCCTGCGCCGCCAGCGTATCTCCGACCTCGATACCGCGCGAGCCGATGCGGGGATCCCTGGCAAACACGCGAGCCCGGTGGCTGGGCGCGGCCATGGCCTGTAACTCCCTGATCTCTTCGGGTTGCTCCGGCTCGTCCTGCTGCGCAACCGCGGCCTCGAGTTCGGTCTGCAGCGCGAGATCTCCCTCGGCGCGCAGGGCGCGCTGGCGCAGCACCTCGTTGGCGCAATCGGCCCAGCGGCCAAAGTGGGCGGACTCAGCCGGGTCAGGCATGCGGTGTTTGCGGAACTCGCGCATGGCCTGCATGAAACGCTGCTTTACCGCGCGGTAGTGATAGATATGGTCTTCGGTGCGCAACGGCACGATGTCCGAACCGCCGCGTATGATCAGCATCTGCGGCGGCAACTGCCCCTGCTGGCTGTGCAGCAGGTCGGCGAGGAAGCACAGGCGGAAGGCGGAGTTCAGGGTGGTCTTGGCCTGCGTGTCACAGGGCACATAGAGATAGTTGCCCAGTTCCGAGTAGCCGCTGGTGCGCATCAACAGGTTGGCCGGGCTGGACAGCGGGCCGCTGGCCAGGTGCCCGTTGACGATGAAGTCCACGCCGCGGCGCATGGCGCGCATGGTCAGCGTGCGCCGCTCGGGCTCCGCGGCGTCCCAGTCGATCAGCTCGACGTTCTTGTGCTCGACGCTGAGGATTTCCGCCAGGTCGTCCTGGCGCAGCATGGCTTCGGTGGGTGGTGTGCTGTGGAGATCGGGGGGAATGCCGTGGTCGGGGTTCTCCAGCGTCAGGCGTTCCATCCAGCTGGCGAAGGGCGACTCGCGGAAGAGGACGATGTCCCCTGAGGTATACGTTACGGCCTTGTCGACACAATAGCGATACATAGGCGCTGTTTTGTTTTATCCCCTGGTCGGCTTTAAACAGCGTTAAGTCGAATAACTGCTTAAGCCGTTTGTGTAGTTATATCGAAATGTACTGGTCGAGGCAACGCCGCCGCCGGAAAAGTCTGCCTCAGTAATGCGGCGGGCGCTCGTTCGCCTCCGGTGCCGGGCCGTCCTGGCGATACTGGAGTTCGTCCTGTCGGCGCTTGAGTTGGGTGAGCTGCTCGCGCAGGGTGAGGATCTCGCGCTGCTGCGAGGCCATCGCGTCGTTGAGCGCAGCGACGGTGTCCTCGAGGAAGGCGAGTTGCTCCTGCATTGCCTCCAGCTGCCGCTGTGGATCTTGCGCCTGTGCCATTACCGCTCCCCTTTTGCCTCGTCCGTTATCCGCGCCCGGCTACTGCCGCCGGCGACTGTCGCGCTAATATACGCGATCCCGAATCAGCGGGCACAGCAACAGGCGGAGATGGCATGGGCAGGAACTCGAAATCAGGCGGCACACTGGTGTACTCCACCGACCGGGGGAGGCTCTGCCCCGGCTGCGGCGAACCGCCGGCACAGTGCCGATGCAAACGGGACACCTCCGCACCTTCCGGCGACGGTATCGTGCGCCTGCACCGGGAGACCAAGGGACGGGGCGGCAAGGCCGTGACCGTGGTGCGCGGCCTGCCCCTTGCCGCGGACGAACTGAAGTCGCTGGCAAAAATGCTGAAGCAGAAATGTGGCGTCGGAGGCGCAATAAAGGACGGCGCGATCGAAATCCAGGGTGACCAGCGCTCAGTAATCAAAACAGAGCTGGAAAAAAGCGGGTATGTGGTCAAACTCGCTGGCGGCTGAGCCAAAATATCCACTTCAGCGATGATGCCGGCATTTTTAAGGATTTTAGGCGCATTTTTTTGCGCTAACCTTCCCCCAGCAGTAGTCAGTAATCCCCAAGTTACGCAGGATTTCCTCAATCAGGATTAATTAAGGGGCGCAAGGCCCTATTTTTATTGGATTTTATTTTTTTCTGTGTTAAAAATTATCCCGTGAGTGTGGAACTGCGGGAAAACGGGATAGTTCTCGCGACGATAAACCACGCCACAAAAGGCACCGGAAGTGAAACGGCTTTATCTGACGGAGTTGACATCCCTGCGAGGAAGTGGGCTATGTATGTGACCGCAGAGCACCTGAGGGACCAGGTCATCAGACCAACCCTCAAATACCTGGGAAAATGGACGCCTTCCAGCGAATCCTTCCTACTTAACGCTGCCATCGACGCCCCGGACCTGGGGTTGTTCTCGGCACGCAACGACGGCCTCGGGCTGTTCAACATCACGGCTGCCCAGCACCGTGACCTGTGGGACCGCTACCTGGCCTTCAACCCCGACATGGCGAGCAGGATTCGCGGGCTGGCCAGCCAGCGCGCTTTCCTCAGCGACCCCGACGGGGAGTTACAGACCAACCTGAGTTACTGCACCGCCATTGCGTGGCTGCTGTACCAGCGCGCGGGCCTCGCCCGGGCGGAAACGACTACTACCGAACGGGCGCGCGAGTCGGCCTGAACGGCAGCAGGGGTGTAGCCAGGGGACGGGCCGGGCGCAAGCGCCTCAGTAGAAGGCGCTGCGCTCGGCATCAGTAAGCAGGTGGGCGTGCTCGCCCAGGCGGTACTGGAACACCACATTGTAGGCGAGCACCGCCTGGACGTACTTGCGTGTCTCGCGGTACGGAATACTCTCCACCCAGATATCCACGGGCACCTGGTGCCCGGCCTTGTTGCGCCAGCGATCCACGCGGTGCGGCCCGGCGTTGTAGGCGGCGAGCGCGAATATCCGGTTGCCGTCGAAGCGATCCAGCAACTGGCGGTAATAGGCGCTGCCGAGCATCACATTGTCCTCGACATCGTAGAGGTCCGAACTCTGGTAGGGACGGTCGAGGCTCTTCGCCACGTGCCGGCCCGTCGCCGGCATCACCTGCATCAGCCCCATCGCCCCCACCGGTGATCGCGCCTCGGGGAAGAAGGCGCTCTCGCGCCGCGCGATCGCCATCAGTTCGGTACTGCTCACCCCCCGCTCCGAGGCGAACTCCTGGAAGGTATCCCGGTACGGGGTGGGGAATCGCAGGTCCAGCGCATCCCAGGCCTGCGCCCGGCTGGCCGCGTCGATGGCCATGCGATACCAGCCCTTCTCCGACGCCAGCAGCGCCAGCGCCTCCTGGGTCTGCTGCAACTGCGTGTCCTGCAGCACCTTGTACCACTCGGAGTGGGCGTTGCGCTCATCGCGGTGGAAATTCAGCTCACCGATGCGAATCACCGCAGGCATCTGCTGCAGGGGCCCAGTGCTGGCCTGGGCCAGCTGCAACGGCCGGTCGTTGAAACTGTAGGGCTCGCCGAGGCGATCAGCGGCCAGGAAGCCGTAATAATCGCGCTCTTTGGCCAGCGCCTGCAGCAGTTGCATCGCCCCCTTGTCGTCCCCGGCCTGGGACAGTGCGCGAGCGTGCCAGTAGCGCCAGGTTGTGGATTCGCGCGAGGCCTCGGACAGCAGCGGCAGGTTCGCCATGATCGCCGGCCAGTCCTGCTCCGAGATCGCCCAGCGCAGCCGGATCTCCACCAGGCCGTCATCGCCCAGGCGCTGCAGGGCGCCGTGCAGCCAGTCGCGGTTGGCCCCCTGCTTCGCATACAGGGTCTGCAGCGCGATCGCGTGCTCGACCAGGTTGCGCTGCGCGGGACTGAACTCGAGCTCGCGCTGGTAGTGCTGCCAGAAATCCAGCGCCTGGGCCGGGTTGTAACGGGCGAGGTAGGCCAGGCCGTGGGTGGCGATATCGGCGGAGTACGGATTGCCCGGCGGCAGCGACTGCCGGCGCATGGCAGCCGGCTTGTTGTAAACCGCCAGCAGCTTGTCCGACCAGGGCTGCAGCGACTTGCTGCCCCGGCGGGCGACATAGCTCAGCAGCGACCCCTGGCGCGCGTCGAATGCTGCCAGCAAGCGCCCCCAGACGGCGCTGTCGTCGAGCTGGCCCGCCTTCATCCAGGCCGCGAACAGCGGGTCGCACTCCTTGGGCCGCGACTGGCCGTACACCCAGAGCTTTTCCGCGCCCTGCCAGGCTAGCTGGGTGTCGCCGGCGGCAAGCCTGGCGCGGTAGTAATAGCACTGCAGGTCGACACTGTTCGGCTCGTCCGGCTGCACGGCGAGGAAGTCGGCCCAGCGCCGGTCCTGGCCCGCACGGCGCAGGTAGGTGCCGAGAAAGCGATTGGGCAGCGGCGTATCGGCGCTGAGGTCGATGAAGCGGCGCGCCTGGGCGGGCCGCACCTCGGCCGGGGTGCGGCTCATGCGCCGGTAGTCGAGGTAGATCGCCAGCGGGTAGTCCTCGAGATCGGCGCGCAGCTGTTCATATTCTGTCCAGTTGCCGCGATCGATGGCGCGCACCGCCGTCTCGTAGTCGGTCCTCGCGCTCTCCAGTTCATCCTGCGGCAGGGGTGCCGCGGGCAGCCGCGCAGTCGCGGAGATGAGAAAGAGAAAAACTGCGGATCGAGCCCAGTACTGCAAGACCTGTCACCTTTTATTTGAGCTGCTCTGAAGCTTGAGCGGGTTTGATGTCTGAACGGTTCTGACCGTTGGGCCGGGCCGGATGGCCACCCTCGTGTGGATAGAGTGATACGCGCGCAGTGCGAATGCAAGTGGCGAAATGTCTGGTTATTTTTTGACCATTTGAGTTATCGGCTGTTATTTTAAATGCTGCTAAAGCACGGGTATCATGGAATTTTTTGTGATATGCCTCGCAAAAATGGTCATTATTTAGCAAACGGTTGATAATTTATGCCATCACAAATGCCCACCAAGGGCGAACGCACCTCCGCGCGAATTCTCGAAGCTGCCCAGGCACTCTTCGCCAGCCAGGGCTATGCGGGTACCAGCCTGCGCCAGATTGCCGAGGCCGCGGGGATCCGCGAGCCGGGTCTGTACAACCACTACACCGGCAAGTCCGGGATCTACGAGGCGGTGCTGCAGGAAACCCTGAAACCGCTGGCCGGGGCCATCACCCGGCAGCTGGATACAGCGACCAGCCTGCACGACTACACCGAACTTCCCTCGCTGTTTATCGACCTACTGCTGGAACAGCCGCACCTCGCCGCGCTGCTGCAACAGGCGCTGCAGGACAGCGACCACCCCATGGGCGCGGATACCATCCGGACATGGATACTCGAGGCATTTGAACGGGGAATGCGGGGCACCACCAACCTCGGCCTCGGTGGCGAGAGCGACCGCAAGACGGTGGTGATCAACGTGATAGCGATGATCAACCTGACGACCGGCTATTTCCTCTCGCGCAAGTCCTTCGCGGACCTGGGCGGTGGCGACATAGAGGACCCGGAGAACCTCGCGCGGCAGAAACAACTGCTGCACAAGGTCATCCGGGCAATGTTGATCAGCTGATTACTCTCCGCCGACTTCGATGCGGCGCCGGGCCGGCGGTTTCTCTTTCACCTTGGGCGCTTCGAGTTTCAGCACGCCATCCTTGAAACTGGCGCGGATGTCCTCCTCGTGGACGTCACCGCCGAGGTTGAAGCTGCGGCGGAACTTGCCGTAGCGCCGCTCCTGGCGGATCACCCGGCCGTCCTTCTCCTCCTTGTCTTCCTGGGAGTTTTCCGCTTCCAGGGTCAGGATACCGTCGGTCACGTGCACCTGGATGTTTTCGCGGGGGACGCCGGGAAGCTCCGCGGTGATCTCGTAGTGATCCTGCGCGTCCTTGACGTCGACGCGCGGCGCGAAGAAATCGCCCATCTCGTTATCCGTCCACCGCGGCCACTGGTCGCCGCCAAAGAACCGGTCGAGATCAAACAGACTGCTGCGGGGTACTAAAGCCATTTTGACACCTCCCTTGCGGATGTGAATTGGTTAACTGCTGTGCAGATAAATAGGAGTCGCACCGCCGGTTTTCAAGGGCCGCATGGCCTGTGCGACGCAAGCCTTGATCTGCGTCAACTGCGCCCGTGTCCCGCCCGCCTCCCCCGGTGTGCAGCGCGGCGGCGGCAGATGCAGATGAACAGGCGCGAGCGGCAGAGTCCCGATACGCCGCCACTGGTAGAGTCCGGTGGTTTACACACAACACAACACGACACGACACGAGGAAGATCGCCATGCCGCTCAGCCCGGAAGTCGCCGACCATCTCTGCCTGAAGATCGACCCGGACCTCTACTGGAGCGACAGCTCCTGGTTTTCCTGGGCGATTCCGGAAAAAGGCATCAACGGCATTTTCTACAACCACTTCCGGCCCAACATGAACTGTATGCTCGGCGGCCCGGCGATGTGGGACGGCAAGCAGTGGCACAACTGGGACATGCTCTACTTCGACTGGCAGCTGATGCGGAAACTGCCCGAGGGAGAGTACGGTGTCGACTACGACAAGTACGACTTCGTCACGCCCTGGTCCATGTCCATCGAGTTGCTGGAACCGCTGAAAAAATACCGGCTGGGCTACGACAACAACGGCTTCAGACTCGACCTCGTCTGGGAAGCCGTGGCCCCTCCCAATGTGATCGGCGTGCAGAAGGAAGGCGGCTTCGACGAAGCCTACAAGCTGCACTTCGAGCAGCCGGGCCGCGTTACCGGCAGTGTCGAACTGGACGGCTCCCGCCACGACGTCGACTGCTACTCCATCCGCGATGGCTCCCACGGCCGACGCTACCTGGAGAAGGTGCCCAGCGGCGGGTACACCTGGTCGACAGCGGACGACAGGCACGGCTGGCATTTCATGGGCTCCAACATCGAGGGCACCAACGAGAGCAAGGCCGCCGGCGGCTACATCCTGCGCGATGGCGTCATGTCCTCGATCACACGCGGCGTGCGCCGGGTACTGGAGCGCAACGGCCCGCGGCCTTCGCTGATCGAGGTGGAACTGGAAGATGAACTGGGCCGCGCCCTGCACGCCACCGGCCGGGAAGTGAGCGCTGCACAGCTTATCCTCTTCCCTGACCACGGCCAGTGGTGGACCCTCTACCAGTGGGAGTACGACGGCTTCACCAATGCCATCGGCGAGGACCAGGAATACTACTCGCTGGACGACTTCCGCCGCTGGCTGCGCGCCAGCCCCGAGACCTGGAAAACGCGATGACCGGCACGTTGATCGTCGTCACCGGCACCACCGGTAGCGGCAAGACCACCACCTGCCGCGAGTTCGTCGACCGGGCAGAGGATTTCTGGCTGCACTTCGGCGCGGACACGTTTTTCGGCGTGCTCACACCGCGCAAGTTCGTCGACGGCGGGCCGCGCTGCTCCGAGGGCCTGCACATGGGCGCCGTGAACCCGGACGACCCGGAAGGGCCCGCAGAGCTCAAGCTCGGCACCCACGGCATGCCCATGATCCAGTCAATGCACGCGATGGTGGCCGCCGCGCTGGATAACGGGCAGAACGTCATCATGGACCACGTCACCACACTCAACCCGCCCATCCTGCAGGACTGCGTGCGCCAGCTGCATCGATTCCCCGTACTGTTCGTCGCGCTGCGACCGCCGCTGGCGCTGCTGCAGGAGCGAATCGATGGCCGCCTGGAGGAAGTCGCGAAGGTGGTCGGCATGGAGCAAGCGCGGCTGACCAATGCCGGGACCAAGCGGGCTTCGGAGTCGATTGCGCGGGAGATCTTCGGCCACGACGTGTTCGACCTGGAACTGGATACGTCGCGCCTGGCACCGGGGGAAGTCGCGGAGGCCATCCTGGCACGGCTTGCAAAGGGCGCTGGCCAGGCCTTTACGGTACTTGCGGGCAGGTACGCTAGTCCGTCCCCAGCAAGCTGAGCCGCCCTTCCCTCGCGTAGCGCTGCATCAACTGCCGCTCGGCCTCCCAGGGGTGTCCCTCCCAGCCGCTGAAGCCGAAGCCCAGTGCGACGATGTCGTAGCCGGCGAAGTCTTCACAGCTCAGGATGTGCTCGACACCGAGCATGCCCGTACTCGGGAACAACGCATCCCCGATGCCGAACTCCTCCAACTTCCCGATCACGCTGTCGTGGAATTGCGCACTCAAGCGGTGGGTGCGGTCGGCGGGCAGGCGCAACGACACCGCGACTTCGGCAGCGATGTCCCGGCCGTGCGAATGTCTTGGAAGCTCTTGCCCGGCCAGTTGCACGCCCTGATCCAGCCTGTCCTGCATGAGTGCCTGGAAGTAATGGGCCGGGGGCCGGACGAAGTAGAAGGCTCGTGCAGAGCTGCGATACGGCAGCTCTGCCTCCAACTGGGCGGGCGTCCGCGGTTTGAGAAAAAATCGCAGCGTGCGCTGGACGTCGGGGTCCCCCGTGTTGTTGAGGTACAGGATGTCGGTTCGGGTGCCCGCCTGCCGCCCGTAATTCTTGCAGTTGTTGAACCGCACGACGCAGTCGGCGCTGTCGATAAATCGGCTGAAATCCCGCTGCAGCGGCGCACTCGCGACGATGACCAGGCGCTTGCGGCGCAGGCCCAGCGCCACCTGCACCTTGCGCGCGAGCAGACACCCCCGCGACTTCATCCTGCAATACAGGGTTCTAGCGCGCACCGAGCGAGCTTTGCTCCGCATGTTTCATGGCCTGGTAGGCCTGGAACCACTCCGCGGAATACGGGCAATCCGCGTACTCGGCGAAGTAGGGGCCACCCTGGGTAAAGTGCACATTGCTGACCTCGGCATCCGGGCTGTCGTAGCCCACCAGGTAGTTCCAGCGCTTCGGCAGTGAACCGATCCTGCTTGCGGATTCGAGCCAGGCAAACCGGTGCAGGTCCAGGCCAGGGGCGGAGTCGACATACTCCGGGCTGAGTGTTTGGCACTGTGAGTTGTTGAAGAGCATGAGGCTGGACCAGTTCTTCATGGCATACCGGGTCTGGATATTCCCCAGGAATTTGGTCGATTCCGGCGGGTTGTGTTCGTGTTTCACCACCTGCACGGCGTAGCGGTCATCGCGCAACTCCCACAGCCTGGCGAGATCGTCCAGCATCAACATGTCGCAATCCATGTACACGGCCCATCCCTGGAATCCGCACAGCCTGGGCGTGAGAAAACGCGTAAAGGCAAATTCTGTCGAAGCCAGCGGGTCCGGCGCCCTGGCATGGATAGCCCGCAACTGGTCCAGCCTGAGTGGCGTGATGTTGACCGGTACCGAACAGCGGGAAACGATACTGTGGCTCAGCACATGAAATGCGATGGCTTCGCGTGGGTCGTAGCCGATGAATACCCGAATCATGGTGGTTCCGAAAATGCAGCTAGCGAGCGACCAGGGCCTGCACGCGCCCAACCCGCCTCGACCAAACAGCTGCGATACGGGAGTGTTAACGGGATGGCGGGCAAGCTCCCCCCTGACACAGGCAGGAGCGTATCCGGGGTGAACAGCACACGCAAGCGCCGTCCACGGGGTGGCTGGCGGCCGAACGAGGCCAGCCCTTGCCTTGAGGGGTGCCAGCGGGAATAATGCACCCCTCCCCGACATCCGCCTGTAGCTCAGCAGGATAGAGCAGCCCCCTCCTAAGGGGCAGGTCGCAGGTTCGACTCCTGCCAGGCGGGCCACTTCCTCCGGGGTCCGTACTGGAGACATCCTTTACAGATCATACCGGAGACATGGGTAACACTCTCTTCGGTACAAACGGATTCGGGGCCGGTTGGCTCTACCCCATTAACCGGCGATTTCCAAAGTTAAGCCGCGAGCAACGCTGCCATAAAGGTTAGTATCCCCCTTAAACACCTTGAGTTGAGCGATTTGTTCACGCCACCCCGCCAACAATGAGCACCACGAACGCGACCGGGTTTCGCCCCGACATCCAGGGTATGCGCGCCATCGCCGTAGCGATCGTCGTGCTGGCCCATGCCGGGCTGAATGGATTTTCCGGTGGATTTGTCGGGGTCGATGTCTTTTTTGTCATATCCGGATTCCTGATAACCGGTTTACTCCTCGACGAGTACGGCAAAACCGGGAAGATTCGCTACGGGCATTTTCTGGTACGCCGCCTGCGGCGCCTGTTACCTGCGCTGCTACTCATGCTGCTCGTAGTTCAGGTGGCATCGAGACTCCTGTTGTCGCGTTACGAGGCGCTCATTCAAACCGGTTCGCTCGTCTATGCGGCGACCTGGACGAGCAATCTCTATTTTGTCCAAACAGACTTCAACTACTTTGCAACCCTGCAGGCCAAGGACCTGTACCTGCATACGTGGTCGCTGGGGGTCGAAGAGCAGTTCTATCTGTTCTGGCCCTGGTTGGTGCTGCTCGCCCTGTCCACCGTCAGCAAAACTCCGGCAAGGTGGCGCTCACCGACACTCTTGCTCCTGCCCTTTGCGATCGCCTTTGCCTGTAGTCTGCCGCTTTCGCTGTACTGGTCAGCAAACAATCCACAGCTTGCTTTTTACCTGATGCCGGGGCGCGTTTGGCAATTCTCACTGGGGGCGATCGTGTGCCTGGTGTTGCGCAGCGCACACCTCCGCCGGATGCTCGATTCCGGGACGCCGCTCGCCAGCTTCCTGAATTTGTGCACTGGCTTGCTCGGCTTGCTGTTGATCCTTGGCAGCACCAGTATCCTGGACGCGAAAATCAACTATCCCGGCTACTACGCCCTGTTCCCTTCTGTCGGCGCGGCGCTGCTGTTGTTTGCAGGAGGAAGCGCAACTCCCTCTGCGCTATCCAGGTTGCTGTCAGCCTGGCCGCTGCAGTGGCTGGGCAACCGATCCTATTCCATCTACCTCTGGCATTGGCCCGTACTCACCTTGGGGGGCGCCTACGGCCTCACCGACACGGTTTTAAGCGTATTCGCACTGATCCTGCTCTCCCTGTTCCTCGCGGAAATGTGCTACCGATTTGTCGAGGAGCCGTTCTGGAAAGGTCGCTTCAGTGGCGGCAAGCCATCGACTGCAGCCCTGGCTTCAATGCTGTCTGTCGTTTTGCTGGTGGCGGGCGCCCACAGGATCGTGGCGGATGTTTTCACCGGCATTCCCAACCCACTGTATGACTATGGCCATCAAATCCACCGCACGACCCACGCGGCATTCCACGGTGGTCTCCAGTGTGATCGTTGGTACTTAGATGCCATCGTCAAACCCTGCAGCGTCGGCAACCCTGATGCCGGGCACACGGCAGTACTCATCGGCGACAGCCTCGGCGCAAACTGGGCGTCGTCCCTACCGGAAATCTACAGGGCGCCCGACTGGCGGGTACTGCTGTTCACCAAGTCCGCCTGCGCAATTGTCGACGTGGAATACTATTACCAGCCGGCTGGCGGCATCTACAAGACCTGCTCGCAATGGCGAAAGAACAGCATCGAAGAAATCAGGAGGCTCAAGCCTGATATCGTTTTCGTCAGCAACTCCGCGTACTACGAGTTCAGCGAAGCACAGTGGGTAGCAGGAACACGAACGATTGTATCCAACCTCGAATCAGCGGCGGGCGCGGTGGTGCTGATTCCGGGAACGCCAGCCATCAGCTTCGACGGCCCGAGTTGTGTGAGGGAACCCTATGCCTACACGTTTCGCCTGAAAGACAGTGAACACCTGTGCGAGGAAAAACTGACCAATAAGGCCAGCCTGCTTGTCGCCGGCTATATGCACGAGGCAATTTCCGGCATACCCAACGCACACGTCCTGAGCCTGACTGACCTGGTATGCCCGGGGCAACGCTGTGCCGCACGAAACAGGGAGGGAGAACTCGTTTTCAACGACAAGATGCACCTCAACGGGTCCTTCATAATCAGCAAGGTACCCGAGGTCCTGGCGCGGCTGGATGCCATGATGCTCGGGCCCTCGTTCCTGAGCGGTAAGCCCGCGGGCGCGAACCAACGCACAGCCCGGGCTGTCGACACAACGCCTTAGGCAAGCGCCGCGTCCCAGGCCTGGCGCTGGGGATTATTGACTGCCCTCCTCGGCTGATCGCATGAGCCCCGCCAGAATCTGCGCATGGTTCAACGCTTCTATGCCCTCATCGGTCAGGTAGCCCCCGTCCGGCTGGGTGATCAGCCCCTTGGCGAAGAGGCTTCCGCTGGCGGCCACGATCTCGGGCCGCGCGGTGGCATGTACCTTGATGCCATTCATCATATTGGTACTGTCGAACTGTAGCAGCAGGTTCAGTTCTTCCATGGTGTCGGCTTTGAACAACATTTGCGGCACTCCTTATTTTTTTCATAATACCCGGCAGGGACTGGTCGGGCACTTCCGGATTGCAGTCCGTGTGATGACAGGCCTGCCTCCGGAAGTCTTACCGGCAGAGCTTAGTATAGTTTTAACAGCCGGAGTACAATTTGCAATTGCTGCACTTCGCCCGGCTTCCCGGCCTGGTTGCAGCATGCGCATTCTCGCCAAAGCACCTGCCAATTCACATAGACGCACGAGGTAACGATGGAAGAAGCACTGGGCCTTGACATGGACACGATCGAAAAAATCTACAACACGGTTGCCGAGTTCCTCGTGAATTACAGCTTCCAGGTACTGGGTGCAATCATCATCCTCATCCTGGGCTGGATATTCGCGCGCTGGCTCAGCAACGTCATCGTGCGTTTGTGCGATAGCAAGAAAGTCGATGTCACCCTGGCCAAATTCATCGGATCCTGTACCTACCTGCTTATCCTGGCCTGCTTTGTGATTATCGCGCTGGGCAAGTTCGGCATATCCGTGGCGCCGTTTGTCGCGGCGATCGGCGCCCTGACCCTGGGCGCGGGACTGGCGTTACAGGGCCCGGTATCAAATTACGGCGCGGGTTTCATCATCATCCTCACACGACCCTTTGTCGTCGGGAACACGATATCGGTCAAGGGTGTCTCCGGCGTGGTAGAGGAAGTCAGACTCGGCATGACCCTCATGCGCACCGAGGACAGCGAACTGATCGTCGTGCCCAATCGCCACCTGATAGGCGAAGTGCTGTACAACTCGTTTGAGAACAAGATCGTCGAGGCGACCGTAGGTATCGCCTACGGAAGCGATGTCGATGCGGTTGTCGATACCCTTGCCGGCAAGCTGGCCGAACTCGACTGTGTCGCCTCCACACCGGAGGTAAAGATAGGAATAGAAGACTTTGGCGACAACGCGATCGTCATCGGCCTGCGCTACTGGGTCCCCTCAAGGAATTACTTCGGCCACAAATACCGGGTCAATGCGTTGATCTACAAGACCCTGCGGGACCTGGAGGTCACCATACCCTTTCCCCAGCGCGAGGTGCGCCTGCTGCAGTGATGGGGTTCAGGAGCTAACCACCCAGGAGTTACCGGAAGCGTTTCACCGTGCGCGTGGCTGCGCCCTGCGGGCCTTCAGCGCAGGGCTATCGGCCCACCATTTCTCCGCCCGACAATGACGGTTCCATCCGGCGCAATGACTGGCTGGCCCGCAGTATCGATACCCCGGTACTGCCAGAGCATCGTGTCGGATACCGGATCGACAGCGCCGAGCCAGGTGCGCCTCGCGCCCTTCATGCCGAAAACCAGGATCCCGTCCGAGGTGATCGTCGCCACGGAGTTCGGGCGAATCGCCGGGTCGTTTACCATGCTGGCAAGATCGAAGTCATCCAGTTCGGCGCCGTCCGAATACTGCAGCTTGCGCACCCGGCTATTGGGCAGCTCGAACAGCCAGAACCCGTCGCCGTCGTGGACGAAGCTCGCTCGAACCGCACCAAGGGCGGGTTGATCCCACAGGATGCTCCCGGCGGAATTGTCTATCGCGTAGATTCGCCCACCGCCGTCTGTGTAACTGAATCCCCCGACGACAAGCGGCGATGCGTAACTCTGACCTGCGAGTGCCGTGCGATGAACCACGGCGGGTGCCTCGCCAATCGACACCTTGTACAGATAGCCCGTATCGCCCTCGAAGGCCGTGGCGTAGGCGTTGCCGTCCACCACGGCAGCCGTATTGGTGAAGGAATCCGAGACCTTGGTAGCGAAGATCTGCCAGTCCGAGCGCCGCAGCGCGATGATGTAGCCCAGTGACGTATTGGCGACCAGAAACCCGTTGTCCGATGGAATGAAGGATATCGGCGTACCGTACTGGTGATTGACTTCCTGCAACACTACCGGAGATCGGGACGAGAGGTTCTTTTCGACAAGTATGATCCTGGACGAATCGGCGAAGACCACGCCCTCGTCGAGGATCAGCGGCGCACTGGCTGCCGCGTCGGCCAGCATGTCGAATGTCAGGGTGCTGGATTTGTCGAGCGTGCTCCCGAGCCATCCGGCGTAACGCAGGGAGCAGGCCACAAGCTCGTTTTCGACGACACAGCCAAGTCCGGTACCACTGCCCTGCCGATAGCGAACATCCCATGCCCGGCTGACCTGCTGCGGCGCCGGCTGTCCACTTTCATCTGTCAGGCCTGGCGAACAATGGGCCATCACACATGCGGCTACAACACTCAGAATCGTTTCCATGGGGAGCCCCTCGATCAGGCAGGGTGGTAAGCGGTGGCAACACGAAGTGATCACGCGATAACCGCCAAAGTATAGAAGCAAAAATGAGTACCGCTACCAATTACGAAGCAAGAAAGCCCAAAGCTGGCAGGCGGCGAACGCTGCCAGTTCCGGGCCTGCGACCATCAGCGGGCACGCCACGCTCCCCTAGAACACCAGCCACGCCCCCAGCATCAGCTGGTTGCTGTCCGACGCATGGCTGCTGGCGCCGTTTACCCTGGTATAGCCCGTGTACTGCATCGCGATCCGGGCGTTATGCCAGGGCATGTAGTCGAGCTGAAGCTGGTAGGCGTCACTGCCGAGGTCGCCGCTATCGACCCAGCGATAGTCGTCATCGGGCGCCAGGGCATCGTTCGAGGACCGGCTGCCGCGGTAACCCACCGTCACGCCCCAGCGGGTGTCCGTATACCAGGTGAGATTCACCAGGCCGGTATCCAGGTGCTCGCCATGCGGCTGGGATTCGTCGATAAAATTGGCGGACATGGTCAGGCTCTGGTCGCCATCCAGCATCCACTGCAACTGCGTATCCAGGCCAAGGTCGGTGACGCTGAGGGTGTCCTGCAGCGGATCATAGACCTGGGCGTCCATGCCAAAGGTACCCGCCATCCAGTTGAGCCTGCCCTGGTTGGCCGTGTAGGCCAGCCGCCAGTAAGGCGCACCGTTATCGATGGCATCCTCGTTCAGGTCGGCGCCGGTATTGGCGGACTGGTAGGCTCCCGCATCCGCGTACAGGTGGTTGTTCCAGAATCCGTAAGCCGACAACCCGGCCACGGAGCCACCCAGCGAACTGATCAGCGTATCGGGATAGGCGTAGTCGTAACCCGCCTCGAACCAGGGGAAACTCCAAACCGGCGTGCTGTTCCAGGGGTCTTCCACGGTCGGGTTGTTGTTCAGGCTCACCCCCCAGGCCAGGGGCTCTCCGCCCAGCCGGGCGGTATCCGCGTAACGGATATCGGTGTTGTCCTGGTTGAAGCCCTCGCCCTCCTCGGCAGTAATCTGCACAAACGCCCCGAGCTTGTCGGCGATACGGCCGGCATAAAACAGGCTGAGCTGGGAGGGGAATTTGACCTGGGAACTGTCGGTACTGTCATCCGGAGACTTGCTCAGCTTGCTCCAGGTGGTCTGCACCATCATCGACAGGGGGACGCTGGAGACCAGGTCGAAGCCCTTGTTCCCGTCCCCTGCGTGTTTGACCGCGGCAAGAGTGTAACCCTCGATCTTGAATCGCCGGCCGAACTCGTTCAACTGCGGAAAGGCAGTGTGGCATGCGTTGCAGTCAAGCCCGGTCTGGCGCGCGAACGACGGCACGGCCTGGCTGGGGGCTACGTAAGTGAAAATCAGTAACAGGCCGATTACCTCGAATAATCGGCGCGGCAATAAAAAGTGGCACATGACAGCGCTCCTCGATGTTCATAGCTTGGAAATGGACGGATCGGGACGTCAGTCCCGCTCTGCGCCAAGGGCTACAAACGCAGTCGCGCGGTCAGGAGATAAACAGGGATGGACGCCGGAGCGGCGTCGCGAAACGTCCGGGAGGAGACCGGGGGTACGGAGGGGATGCGCGGCAGCCTACGGTCGGCGGCAGGCAATTTCTTGCCCGGCTCACGCTTGTCCTTTACCCGCTTGCGTGCGTCCTCATCGTCAGCCAGGGAGACAGCGACAGGGCCGCCCCTGGCACGATCGCCACCCGCAAGCCCGGGTACGCCGGTTGTGTGGTCAATGGAAGGTGTGCTGATCGCGGGGTGTATCGGCGCGACACGGTCTTCGCTGCCATGCGCCAGTCCGAGGGCAACAGCCAGGAACAATCCCAGCCTGATGACGCTTCGAACTGACCTGGACATGATTCCCACCCCAGCACCTGCTCCCGGTAGAGCGCCAAGATATCACTTTTACGCCGCAGCCAGAACCGGGTCATTGATCCGGCGCAGGATCCGGCGCCCTTTCGGTGTGGCCAGTGCGAATCCCGGTAACAATGGCGCCACCGAAATGCGCTATTATCGTATCCCCTGTCCCCCATCCTTCGGAGCACCCAGTGAGCAGTATTCATTTCATCGGCGGAGAAAAAGGCGGCGTCGGAAAATCGGTCGTGTCGCGGTTGCTGTCCCAGTACTTCATCGACAACGCCCGGACCTACCTGGGCCTGGATGCCGACCAGTCCCACGGCACGCTGACCCGCTTCTACCCCGAGTTTACCCGCAGCATCGTACTCGACACCTTCGAAAGCACAGACCAGATCATGGAATCGGCCCTGGAGGATGAACTGCAGGTCGTGGTCGACCTGCCCGCCCAGAGCGAGCGCTTCCTGGAGCGCTGGCTGGAGGAAAGCGGGGTGCTGGAACTGTGCGAGGAGACCGGCACACGATTCTACTACTGGTATGTCGTGGATGACGGCCGGGATTCCGCTGAGCTGCTGCAACGCTTCATGAACAAATACGGCTCTGGCCTGGACAGCATCGTGGTGAAGAACTACGGCTGCGGCGGCAATTTCAGCGCCGCGGACAAGGTTATCCAGGCCGCTGCCGCATCAACCCGCGAAGCCAACCTCCCGGCCCTGCACGCGGAAACCATGCGCAAGATCGACAACCTGAGCTTCAGCTTCTGGGCGGCGCAGACCCTGAAGGACGACACGGCGGAACACCTCAGCCTGATGGAACGCCAGCGCGCCCGCATCTGGCTCAAGAAAGCCTACCAGGAGCTCGACCAGGTGTTTGCGTCGTTGCATCAGGAGACCTGAGACGATGTGCGCATGCTGGCTGGTCACACTCGATCATGCATGCGCCTAGCCGGCAAGGCAGGCTCGCCGCCGCGTGTGCCACGGCCTTGCTGGCACTCTCGCCCCTTTACATCATCGCCCCAACCACTGCCGCGGTACTGGTCACTGACGACTGGACCACACTGTTCTACCTGGAGAAGCCGACGGGAAAATTCGACGAACCTGCGCTCGCCGGCTTCGAATACCTGGTTTCGTCCAGGACTGGCGAGTTTCGGGCCAACGACCAGTACCTGAACACGACGGAAGTATCGTCCGCGGAGACGTCGCTGGTTGCAGACCTCGGTGCTGTGGGCGAACTCTCCGGGACGGCGCTGGAATTTTCGATCCGGCACAGCCGCCGCGGCGGGCGGAAATTCATTTTCACCATCGACAACCCGGGCACCGGCATACCCAGCACACTTTGCTGGGGCTTCAACTGCCCGGCGGGGTCGACCGCAGCAAAGTGGGTGGGCGGCCTGGCGCCAACCAGGGACTTCAACGGTATCCAGCTGCAGCTCAGGGCGCAGGAGGTGCCGGGCTCCAGCGCCAGCATCTCTGGCCTGTCATTGAGTGGTGTGGCGATCTCGCCGACAGGCACCCCCCTGCTCGAGGCCGTTGCCACACCGGAAACCGCGAGCACCGTGCCCTTCGACCCGCCGGGGCGCCTGATCCAGTGGATACTGGGCGACAAACTCGAGCTATCACATTGTGAGTGGGTACTCAGCGGCACCATCACACTGGTTCGCGACAGCGCGCTCGAGGACCTGACCAAGGTTCGCCTGGCGGTGGATCTTGTCAATGATTTGCGGCTTCCCGCCATTGGTTCACCACTCCCCACGGGAACTGCCCCGCCATTGCGTAACCCGCGCTGCCATCGCGCCGGCCGGGAGACCTGATGTGGTCGCAGCCGAAGGCGGAAACCCGCAAGCTACCGCCTGACACCGCCCGATTCACGCCTCGAGTTGCACCACCGAAGGCCGCCGCCGCCGGCGTGTCCGCGCCGGCACCATGTCGCGCATGGATTCCAGCTTGCCGAAGCACAGCAGCTTGTCGGAGGACTCCAGCACCCGGTCGCGCCGCGGGTTGGGAATGACCTTGGAACCGCGGTACAGCGTCAGCACGTTGATGTCCTTTTCCAGCAGCCCCGTCTCGAGAATGGTCTGGCCGATGAACCTGGAGCCCTCGGGCAAGTAAATCTCGCTGACGCCGTAGCCCTTGCTGACCGTGAGCCGCTGGCGCACGTCGATCTCGGGGAAGTCCACCTGCGCGGCGATGTACTCGATCACCGCGCCGGCGACATCCAGCCCCGTGGCGTGTTCTATTCCCTCCAGCCCCGGCGAGGAATTCACCTCCATGACCTGCGGGCCGGTCTGGCTTTCCAGCATGTCTACCCCGGCTACCCGCAGGCCCATGATCTGGGTGCAGCGCACCGCCGTCTCCATGTAGTTCTCGTCGAGTTCCACGGGTTCCGCGATACCGCCGCGGTGCACGTTGCTGCGAAATTCCTGCCCCTGGGCGACCCGGCGCATGGCGGCTACCACCCGGTCGCCGACGACGAAGGCGCGGATGTCCTTGCCCTTGCTCTCGGCGACGAATTTCTGGATCAACACGTTCTGCTTCTGGCTTTGCAATAGCTCGATAATCGACTCGGCGGCCTTGACGGTCTCCGCCAGCAGCACGCCGATTCCCTGGGTGCCCTCGATCAGCTTGATGATGACAGGCGCCCCGCCCACCCGCTCGATGGCGGGCAGCACATCCTTCTTGTCGCGCACGAAAGTGGTACGCGGAATACCGACCCCGTGCCGGCTCAGGATCTGCAGGCTGCGGAGCTTGTCCCGGGAGTTGTTGATACCGTGGGCAGTGTTGGCGCAGAACACGTCCATTTCCTGGAATTGCCGGACGACGGCCGTGCCATAGTAGGTAATCGAGGCCCCGATCCGCGGCAGCACCGCGTCGTAGTGGCTGAGCTGCTTGCGGTTGTAGTAGAGGTCGGGGTTGCCGCGCTCGAGGTCAATAGCGAATTTCAGTGTATTCAGCACCCTGACTTCGTGTTCACGCTGTTGCGCCGCCTCCTTCAGGCGACGGGTGCTGTAAGCGTTCGGGCTGCAGGAGAGAATGGCGAGTTTCATGGATGATCCTCGTGTGTCTGGTTCAGGAACGATTATCGGTACAGGTCGTCACCTCAAGCATAGAACAAGCTCGAAAATGCCGCGGAACGAAGTTAAGGTCTATACTGGCTGTTGCCCGACCCAATCCAGCACAGATCGAATGCCCCGGCTTTCAAGGAGTGATCTATGAGCAATGGATTCAACGCAGGGGATATCGTCTATTCCGGCTACCCCGCCACCCACGTCTTCAATTTCCAGCGAAACTCCAAAGGTAAACTGGCCCTTGGCAAGATCAAGCACCTGCTCTGGGGCGACTGGGTCAAGGTCACGGACTACGACTACCTGACGGACCCGGCAGCGGATATTCGTGGTAACACCGAACGCACATTTGTTACTCAGCAGGTAGCCGGCATGGTCCCGGTGCACGTGCGCGGCGAGAACGGCTATATGTACGAAGGCGACCTGCAGGAAGATCGCCTGCTGGAAATCGTGTTCGTGGACGTGGGCCAGGGCGACGGCGCGCTGCTCGTGACCCCGGAAGACAGCAAATACGTGATCGACGCCGGCGTCGATGACAACATGTACCGCTACCTGAAGTGGCGATTCGCGGGATTCGGCAAGGCGGAAAACGACTTTGACGGACTGATAATCACCCACCCGGACAAGGACCACTACTACGGCTTCAGCCAGTTGATCAACGACGACAAGGTGCAGGCCCGGCATATCTGGCACAACGGCATCGTCGAGCAGTTCGGCGTCTCGGCCTCCGGCGCGCAGTCCAGCAGCAGCAAGAAATTACTCGGCGAGCAGAACACGAGCAATGGCCAGGCCTACCTGACCGGGCTGGTTGAAACCGATGCACATTTGCAGGCGCTGCTGGCGGAGCCAAAGCGCTGGATAAAGACATCCACCGGCAATCCGAAACAGTATCCCGGCCTGCTCAACGACGCAGTTTCAGCAACGACTTCCCGCGGTAAACGGCGCTTTCCCGACATCGCCATGCTGTCCACGGCGCATGGGGAACTGCACGATGGCCGGTCCTACCTGCCCGGCTTCGGTCCGGGCAACGCGCCGGGCTGCGTGATCGAGGTAATCGGCCCGGTTGTCGAACCCGATAGCCAGGGCGGCAACCGCCTGCGCACATTCACGTCAAAACCGCAGGAAAAAACCACCTCCACGGATACCGGCAAGACCAAGAACGGCCACTCGGTACTGTTGAAGCTGAGCTACGGGAATATCTCCATACTGTTCGGTGGGGACCTGAACAGCCCCGCGGAAATGTTCCTCATGCAGCACTATACAGGCCTGCCGCTCTACGACGCGGGCGCCGTCTCCGACAGCGAGCTGGTCCAGGCCGCCAGCCCGGTGTTCCAGGTGGATATCGCCAAATCCTGCCACCACGGCAGCGCCGACTTCATGGATACCTTCCTGGCCGCCATCAACCCTGCTGCGACTGTCATTTCCAGCGGCGACGCGGAGGGTCACGCCCATCCCCGTTCCGACACTCTCGGCGCCATCGGCAAATACGGACGGGGGCACCGCTCGTTGATCTTCAGCACCGAGCTGTCCCGCAGCACCGCGGAGTTCACCAACCGGGAGGACTCTCCGTGGTACAAGGCCTACAAACTGAAAGAGCAGGCACTATCGGAAGCGGACCCGGGCGAAATACAGCGGCTGAACGATGCGGCCCAGGCACTGCTCGATGAGCGCAGGAAGCTAAACGTCACGGTCTATGGCTCGATCAACCTGCGCAGCGATGGTGAGCGGGTGGTGATGGCATACATGCTGGAAAAACCCTCGCGCAGCAAACGCTGGGATATTTACACCCTGGCGTCGACCAACGGTGGCCCGCTCCACTACCAGGGCGCGGTCTGAACGCTCCCGCCGCGAACCGAAGGGCGCGCTGATTCAATTCCAGACACCCGGGTTGATCTTGCCCGGGTAGCGAACTCCTGCTAGATTTGCCGCACTTCGGGTCGGGGATTCCCCTGCGTGGACCCGAAGGGCGTAGCCACAACCCCTTGGCCACCCGGCCAGACCCCGCGCCAGCTCTGGCGCTCCTGCAGTACGGCTGTACGCAATTACGCGTTCGTATCGTCAACATTCGAGATTTGCTGAAATGAGCAGTGATTCGCCCTGCCTGAATTGCGGGGCCTGTTGCGCGTTTTTTCGTGTGTCTTTTTATTGGGGCGAGGCGCAAAGCGCCGGCGGGCTGGTACCGGACAACCTGACAGAGAAAGTATCGCCGCATCGCAGTTGCATGCAGGGAACCAACGCAGCCGAGCCGCGCTGCTCGGCCCTGCTCGGCGATGTCGGCGGCCCGGTTCGCTGCACCATTTACGAAAACCGGCCCAGCCCGTGCCGGGAATTCCTGGTCAATGGCGAGGGGGGCCTGCTCAACCCCGGCTGCGACAGTGCGCGCGCGGCATACGGGCTGCCGCCGCTGCTCCCCGCGCAGCCGGAGCCTATCGGCGTCGAGATCGCCTAGTTTTCACCCCTCTACCCGGCCGGTTCAAGGGTGCGCCCCGGATACAGCAGCCCAACGCTGTGATGGCCCATTTTGCGCTCACCGGCACCGGGCCATACAGGCGGTTACCGGGCACCGGAGCGAGGTGCTATATTGCTTCTCCGGACCAGAATCCGAAAAGGGGGATAGTACAATGCTAATAACAAGCAAGCAGGCCGGTCTCGCGAGCGCTATCTGCGCGCTCGGAACAATCATTACAACCAACACTGTTCAGGCGGCGCCGCCGCAGGTTTCGCCACATGCGGCGGCGGTGTTCGCCTTCTGGACGCCGGAGCGCCAGGCTAAGGCCATACCTCGGGACCTGGTGGTCGACAGCCGCGGGCTGGGCTACCTGAGGAAAGCCGATGGCAAACTCCAGCCCTATGGTCACCATATCGCCGCGTTGGCGAAGGATGTATCAACCCGCAAGGGCAAGCCCGGTGGCGGTGGCGGTGGCGGTGGCGGTGGCGGCGGAGGAAGGACGAAGGTCGTCAGCAGCAGCACCTGGGACGTACCCGGAGCGGCGCAGAATGCCATCGGACGCATCCTGTTCCAGATGCCGGACGGATATTACGTCTGCTCGGGCACGGTAGTGAACGACGGGACTTCCGGCCGCTCGGTGATTCTCACCGCGGGGCACTGCGTGTATGACGACGTCGCCAAGACCTTCGCCACCAACGTGCTGTTCATTCCCAACCAGGATGAAACCACCGGCACGGGCACCGACTTCGATTGCAACAACGATCCGCTGGGTTGCTGGGCGCCCAGCTTCGGCGTGGTGGGCACCGACTGGACCACGGCGACCTTCCCCAACAACATTCCCTACGACTACGCCTACTACGTGGTCAACGACACGGGTGCGCACAGCGGCGCGGGGAGCAATATCGGCCTGGATTCAGCGGCCAGCCCGCTGGATATCTCGTTTACGGCAGCCACGCTGAGCGTGAAGACCACCGCCCTCGGTTATTCCTACGACGTCGACCCGCTGCTCATGTACTGCCAGCAGGATGTCGGGTTGGAGGGAAGCTACGGCGATTACTGGTTGTCGCGCTGCGGGCTCAGCGGCGGCTCATCCGGCGGTCCGTGGACGCAGTCCACCGCGGCGGACCTGGGCACCGGGCCGGTAATGTCTGTCAACAGCTGGGGATACACCGGGCAGCCCGGCATGGCCGGCCCGCCGCTGCACGGCAACTTCGCCTCCTGCCTGTTTGACCAGGCTAAAGCATCCAGCCTCAACGGCGGCGACGTCATAGGCTGCAACTAGCAGCTCCCGGGCCTGCCGCTTTGCCGCGCGCAGGCCCGGCTCATTTACCTCAGGGATCGATCCTCGGCACCGACGCCAGCAAGGCCTGTGTATAGGGGTGCTGCGGCGCGGTGAGGATTTGCTCCGCACTGCCCTGCTCCACCAGCTTGCCGTACTGCATCACACCGACATGGTGCGCCAGCGAGGGCACGATGGAGAGGTCGTGGGTGATGAACAGGTAGGATACGCCGAATTCCTGCTGCAACTCCCGCAGCAGGTCCAGAACTTCCGCGCGAATGCTGACATCCAGCGCACTGGTCGGTTCGTCGCAGATGATCAGCTCCGGATTCACCGCCAGCGCCCGCGCGATGGCGATGCGCTGCAACTGCCCGCCGGAGAATTCGTGCGGATAGCGGTTGGCGACCTCCGGGCCCAGTTGCACCCGGGTCAGCAGTTCGTTGATGCGCTGGGTGCGCTGCTCTTCCGTGTAATCCAGCCCGAGGCTGATCATGCCCTCGGCGATGATCTCGCCCACCGACAGGCGCGGGTTCATCGACGAGTAGGGGTTCTGGAAGATCACCTGGATCTGCTTGCGGTAGGGCAGCATGGCCTTGCGCGAGAGGCTCTGCACCGCGTGCCCCTGGAACACGATACTGCCGCCGGCGACCTCTTCCAGGTTGAGGATGGCGCGCCCCAGCGTGGATTTACCGCTGCCCGACTCGCCTACCAGCGCATAGGTTTCGCCGCGGCCGATGGACAGCGAGACACCGTCCACGGCCTTCGTGTAATCGACCACCCGCTGAAGTATGCCTTTGCGGACCGGAAAGTAGACCTTGACGTCATCCAGTTTCAGCAGCGGCTGCTCCACCGCCACGGACTGGAAATGGGTCAGGTCGGGCAGCGCGTCGATCAGCTTGCGGCTGTAGGCCTGCTTCGGGTTGTGGAAGAAGTCGTCGACGCTGGCGCGCTCGATGATCTCGCCGCGGTACATCACCGCGACCTCGTCCGCGGTGTTGCGCACCACGCCCATGTCGTGGGTGATCAGCAGCACCGCCAGTTGCCGCGAGTGAGTCAGTTCGCGGATCAGCTTCAGCACCTGTTCCTGGATGGTGACGTCCAGCGCGGTGGTGGGCTCGTCAGCGATCAATATGTCGGGCTCGCAGGCCAGGGCCATGGCGATCATCACCCGCTGCTGCTGGCCGCCGGACAACTGATGCGGGTAGAAGTTGAAACGCTGTCCGGGCTCGGGAATCCCGACCTCGCGGAACAGCTGTACCACCCGGTCGCGCAGCGCCTGGTTGCGCAGGCGGGTGTGCAGGCGCAGGGTTTCCGCCACCTGCTTGCCCACGGTCTGCACCGGGTTCAGGGCGGTCATGGCGTTCTGGAAGATCATGGCGACGCGGCGGCCGCGCACGGTCTGCATGTCGGATTCAGACAGGTCGAACAGGTCCTGTTCGCCGACATGGACCGAGCCCGAGGTGATTTGCAGCGCCTCTGGCAACAGGCGCATGGCGGCCATGGAGGTCACGGACTTGCCGCTGCCCGACTCGCCGACCAGGGCGAATATCTTGCCCGCCTCGAGCTTGAAGCTGACGCCCTTGAGAATCTCGGTACCGGATTCCGCCAGCTCGACGCGCAGGTTGTCCACCTGCATGCGGATATCTGCTGTCGTCGTCATGCTTCAGACCTCTTGCCAGCGGTGCGGGGATCGAAGGCGTCGCGCACCAGGTCCGAGAAAAGGTTGGCAGCGAGCACGAGGATGAACATGAAGAAGAACGCACCGGCCAGCGTCCACCAGATGGGCGGCTCCTGCGAGAGCTCGGAACGCGCGCCGTTGATCATGTTGCCCCAGCTGGCCATGGAGGGGTCGATACCCACGCCGATATACGAGAGCACCGCCTCCGCCAGCACCAGCGAGCTGAACTCCAGCACGAAAGTGATCAGGATGATGTGCAGCACGTTCGGCAGGATATGCCGTGCGACAATACGGCTGTGGCTGACGCCGAAAGCGTGTGCGGCCTGCACGTAGCCCAACTGACTGATTTTCAGGGTTTCGGCACGGATCAGCCGGCACAGGCTGGACCAGCTGGTCACCCCGAGGATGAAGCACAGGGCGATGAATCGCGCATCGGCCTTTTCCATACCGATACTGAAATAATCCGGATGCAGATCGATATAGACCTGGAACAGCAGTACCGAGGCGGCAATCAGCAGGATGCTGGGAATCGAGCTGAGCGTGGTGTAGAGATACTGCACCACGTCATCCACCCAGCCCTTGAAGTAACCCGCCATGATCCCGAGGGTCACCGCGATCGGCAGCATGATCAGCGTGGACAGCGTACCGAGCAGAACGCCGGTACGGATACCCTTCAGGCTCTGGTAGGCGACATCGGCGCCCGCCTGGTCGGTTCCCAGCACATGGTAGTAACGGCTGATACTGACCAGCCAGGCGAAAAAGCAGATCACCGCCGCCTGCACCAGCCAGGAGGCGTGCCAGGGATAGGCGCTGCGGCGCAATAGCAACCACTGTACGCCGACGATGGCCGCGCTGGCCAACAGGCCCAGGAGCAGCGCCACCAGCGATTTGTGCAGGATATCCGCGCCGCGCTCGGAGGGGTCGGACAGGTGTTGCCCGGCGTGCTCCAGCAGCGGGAAATCGCGAATCGCATTGCCCTGCGCGTCCTCCATATTCGTCTTGGAGAAGGACTTCAGCGCAAACGGCGCCGAGTAGGTGCGCTCGAAGCGCTCGTCCATACCGCGCAGCATTACATCGAAAACGCTGGTGACCTGGTTGTCGTAATACACTTCCTGGCCGGAGACACCTTCGGGGTTTTCCAGGGCGCGACGAAAGTGCAGGGAATCCAGCAGTGCCACGCCCACGTAGGTCATGATCAGGGTAAAGGTCACCATGCCCAGCTTCGTGGCAAACACATCGCCCCAGCGCTCGCGCGTCTGCGGGTCGTTGCGCAGGCGGTAGAAAAATACGGTCAGCACGATGACGAGCAGGAAAATCAGCGCATCGGACCACAGTAATACAGGTTTCATGGTTGCGAGCGCCCTTAATTAAGCCTGACCCGGGGGTCTGCCCAGGTATAGGAGATATCGGTGAGAATCAGGCCGACGATATAGAGAATCGAACCGATGAACACCATGGAGCGCACGATGGCGAAGTCCTGCATCTTGATGGCATCCAGCATGTAGCTGCCGAGGCCCGGAATGCCGAAGAAGGACTCCAGCAGCAGGCTGCCCATGAACAGTGTGGGAATGAGCACCACCACGCCGGTCAGAATGGGGATCAGGGCGTTGGGCAGGATGTGCTTGAACAGGATGCTGATCTCGCTCGATCCCTTGGCCCTGGCGGTGCGCACATAGTCCTGGTTGGCCTCCTCGAGGAACAGCGTGCGATACCAGCGCGCGCCGGCACCGATTCCGGAAACCACGCCGACCAGCACCGGCAGGATGAGGAATTTCCACGGCTGGTGCGACGGGTCGAAACCGGAGATCGGCACCAGCTTCCAGCTCTTGGCCACCAGGTACTGGCCGCCGATGATATAGAACAGGTAGGAGATCGACATCAGCGAGACGAACACCAGCACCGCCCACCGGTCCAGCCGCGTGCCGTGAAACATCACCACCATCAGCGCAACGCAGATATTGACCCAGATGCCGACGAGAAAGGACGGCAACGCGACGGCGAGACTGGGCCACATGCGCGTGGACACGTCGGTGGTGATATCCCGGCCGCTCTCGGAGCGGCCGAAATCGAAGGCGAACAGCTTCACCGACTTGGTGAAGAAAATGGTCTCGGTGACGGCAGCCAGCCCCTGCTCCTCGGGGTTGACGAACAGCGGCTTGTCGTAGCCGTTCTTGCGCTTCCAGTTTTCGATGGCCTCGGGGGTCACGTACTTGTTACCCAGCTGTGAAACCGCCATGTCGTCGGGCGAATTGACCACGAAAAACAGGGTGAATGTCAGCAGGTTGACCCCGATGAGAATCGGAATGGCGTAGAGCAGGCGCCTGATGATATAGGCAATCATGTTCAGTTCCCGGATGTTCTGGCGGTGGCTTTCTGGCGCCGGCGATAGGCGATCACGCCCGGCGCGAGCAGGCCGATGACAAGGGCGACAAAAGCGTACAGCGGCCAGGTCTCAGGCTGGTTCCACTCCTTGCGCTTCTCGGCGCGCAGGTCCTTGTCGATACGGATGTATTTCAGCATGCCCTTGGAGATGCCGTGGCGCTTGGTGTTATGGACCCAGGGGTTGTTGAGGTAGATCTCCTTGGGGTACCAGGCGTACATCCACACCGCGTCGCGGCGGTACAGCTCCACCATGCGGGCGACCATGGCGTCGCGCTCCGGGCCGGGCGGCGTCACCCGCATCTTGCGGAACAGCTCGTCGAACTCGGGGTTTTCGTAGTTGGAGTTGTTGGCGCCGTCGCATTTGCACAGCAGCGGGCTTTCCGGCCCGTACAGCAGGAACAGGAAGTTCTCCGGGTCCGGGTAGTCCGCGAGCCAGCCGTGGGAGAAGATCTGCGTGTTGCCGGTGAGCAGCTTCTCCCGGGTGCGGTTCCAGTCCGCCGGGCGGTACTCGATCTGCACACCCAGGCGCTCGAACTTGCGGCTCATCCAGTTCATCATGGTGTTGCTGATGGCCTGGCTCTGTACGTCGATGAACAGCTTCAGTGGCTTGCCGGTCTTGGCGTCGCGGCCGTTGGGGTAGCCCGCCTCGGCCATCAGCTGTTTCGCGTACTCTATCGAGCGGCGCTCCGGCTTGCCGTTTTTCCAGACGTGGGTATAGGGATTGATCCCGGCCTCGCCTTCCAGGTGGCCCGAAATACCCGGCGGGATCGGGCTGGAGGCGTTGAGTCCATTGCCCTTGTAGAAGATGTTCAGGTATTCCTCGACGTCATAGGCGATCTGCAGCGCCTGGCGCAGCTTGCGCTTGTCCTCGGTATAGCCGCCGACCACCGGGTCGCGCATATTGAAGCCGTAGTAATAAAGTCCCGGCTTCATGTCCGGGGATATGGTGATGCCGTGGTCGGCGACATCCTTGGTCAGCTCGAGGCCATCCGGGCCGACCACGAAGGCCTGGTCGAAAACGCCATTGGTGTTGCCGTGCACCTCGCCGGAACGGTCGTAATAGCCCTGCAGGAACTTGGTCCACAGCGGCAGCGTTTCCTTCTCGATACGGAACACCGCGCGGTCGACAAAGGGCACGCGCTTGCCGGCATCGTCCAGCCAGCCCTTCTCGGCGTCACCGGGCTCCCCCTCGGAGGGGTAGTAATCCGCGCGGAAATTGGGGTTGCGCACCAGCTCGATTTCGCTGTTGGGGTTGTTCTTGGTCATCATGAAGGGCCCGGAGCCCACCGGCCACCAGTCCAGTGTCAGGTTGCGCCCGGCGAAGCCGGGGTTGTGATAGAAGCGGTCTACCTCGGGGGCTACAGGCGAGAAAAACTGCATCGCCAGCCAGTAGATGAACTGCGGGTAGCGCCCCTTGATGGTGATGTTCAGCGTCCGATCATCGACCACCTCGAGGCCGGACATGGGGTAGTCGTCCAGGTTGACCCAGCCGTCGTGGGGGACTTTTGCCAGTTCGTCCGAGAATTCCTTGAAACCGACGATGTACTGGCTCATGAAGCCCAGCATCGGCGAGGCGATATCCGGGTCCGCCAGGCGCTTGATGGCGTAGGCGTAGTCGTTGGCGTAGACCGGGCGGTCGCCGGTGACGGGGAAATCCGGTATCTGGGCGTACTTCGCGCCCTCGTCCGCGGTCTTGAACAGGTACAGCGGCTTGCCCTGGTCATCCAGGGCGAAGGCGGGATGCGGCTGGTAGCGCTCGTCCGGCCGCACGTGCAGGGTGTAGCGCGAGTAGGCGAGGTTCTCGTCTTCCGCGTCCACCGGCTGCATGTCGGCGTCCAGGAAGGTCACTTCCGGCATCTCGCTCACGCCCAGCGGCACCAGCTCGTAGGGCCGCTTGAGGAAGTGATACCCCATGGGCGGCTCGTAGATCTGCATGAGGAACAGGCTCTCGTCCGAGGCGTAGGAGCGGGCCGGGTCCAGGTGCTTTGGCGGTGCCGGTGAAATCACCGACTGGTAGACGATTTCGTTATCCGTGACCGGCGGGTTGGGGTCGTTCCACGGCGGCTGGCCGCAGGCGCTGAGCAATAGCGCCAGGAGCAACAGGGCTGGCCGTGAAACCAGCCGTGCTGCTGGTGAGTTGTGGTCGGGCATAGTGCTGGATTTGCAATGTGGTGACTGTAAGACGAACAAGTAAGCAATCCTCTCAATGCCACAGGGGAGTTTATCGCATCAGGGCCGGGCGGCCAGCTTGGCGCGTATGTAATCTGCGTGGGGCACGTAGGTGAGTTCCGCGACCTTGCGGATCAGGGCCTCTTCGTACTTGTCGAGATCGCCGTCCACGTAGGCCACCGCCCACATCGCGCGGATCAGCGCCAGTTTCTGCTGGGGGCTGTAGAAGTCATTGATTACACGGGTAAATTCGTAGAGTGAGGTGGACTCGTCGACCCGCGCCTCGGCGGCCTCGACCAGCCCGCGCACCTGCTCGGGTTGCAGTTGCAGCGCGGTGCAGAGCAGCGGTTCCAGCGCCGCCTCCTCCGCGGCGTCCTGGGTGAAATCCGCCCGGGCGGTCTCGATCAGCAGGGCTGCGGCGGCCAGGTTTATCCGGTACTGCCGCTCCTCGTCGCTCTCCTGCGTGACGGGTTCGAACAGTGCCTTGAGTGCGCCAAGCATCTTGGATAGTGTCTCCTGGTGTCCGTAGGAGCCCGCTACGCGGGCGATCGCGCGCGGAGCGCGCTCCTACAAGTGAATTATCCGGATTTTCGGGGCTGTTACGATCACCGCAACGGGGCAAAGTTTCCCGATCCGGCGCACCGGGCCCCTGGCGAGTGTCAGGCGAGCGCATTTTATGATAGCGTGTTTCCTATAATAACACCCCGCAGGTTGTGCCCATGCAAACCGTCACCGAGCTGACACCGATCTCAGAGCTTTCCCTGCCGCAATTGCCGCTGGAAGACCCCGCCTTCGCCGCAGACCCGATGCGCTACATCCTCGCCGCGCAACAACAACACCCCTGGCTGGCCGGGTCGCAGTTCGGCTATGTAGTGCACGCCTACGACGCGATGAAAGAGCTGTTCCGGCAGGAGGACGCCAATATGCGCGTGCCGCTGGACGGTGTCGCCGACATTCTCGGGGTGCGCGATACCCCCTGGGGCCGGTTCATGAACGAGCAGGTGCTCAACCTGCACGGCGAGGCGCACCAGCGCCTGCGCGCCGTGGTCGCCCCCATGTTCACCCCGCGCAAGGCGAACGAAAACCGCGAGTTGATGCGCGGGAAAATGCGCGTACTGCTGGACGAATGGGCGCCGAAGGGCAGCTTCGACTTCGAGGAGTTCGCCTCCTACTACCCGATTTCCGTGATGTGCGCCCTGATCGGCGCCCCGGCTTCGGTGATACCGGACATCCGCGAATCGCTGGAAGCGCTGGGTGTGGCCCTGAGCATGGACCCGGCCAGCATCCCCCTGTTCCAGAACGCCATGGTGCTGATGGACGAGTTCGTCATCGACCTCGTCGCCCGCCGGCGCGGCGGCGAGCGCCCCGGCGAGCAGCCGGACCTGCTGGATGCGCTGATCGAGGCGACCGATACCGGCGTCATGAGCGAACGCCAGCTCTACGACATGCTGATCAACCTGTTCGTCGCGGGCTACGACACCTCCAAGAACGTGATGACCCTGACCATGCACGCCCTGCTCGAGCGGCCCGCCGTCTACGCGCGCTGCGCGCAGGACTTCGAGTACTGCAAGGCGGTCATCGAGGAATCCCTGCGCTACCGCAGTTCCACCTCACTGCTGCGCCAGTTGATGGCGGACGTACACTTCCGCGGCGTACTGATGCCCGCCGGCACCATGCTCTGGTTCACCAACCCGGTGATAGGGCGCGACCCCGCGGCCTTCGACGACCCGGAAACCTTCGATCCCGAACGCACAGGCCGCAACCGGCACAACGCCTTCGGCCTGGGCGCGCACATCTGCCTGGGCCAGTTCATCGCCCGCGCGCAGATCCAGGAGGGCTTTCACCTGCTGGCGGCGCGCATCCGTGAACCGCGCCTTGCGGGCAAGGTAGGCTTTCGCCCGTTCATGGGCGCGGGCGGCCTCAAAGGCCTGCCCATCACCTTCGAGCCAGCGTAGGAGCCTGCTACGCAGGCGATCGGGCATCGCATCGCGCGCAGAGCGCGCTCCTACAGGGTCAGCGTTTGGCCTCATCCCGCGGCGTGCTGCCCGCCTGGTAGCGGTTGTAGTCGAGCAGGCCGTCCTCGATCGGCGACTGCGCCGTGCGCATCGCCTGGAACTTGTCGCTGACCCGCCAGAACCAGGGGTCGGTGCGCCGCACGCCCCAGCGCTCCTGCAACTGATTGTAAGCTTCCGGGCTGTCCAGTTCGCGCACTGCCGCGGCGAAACCCGCCATCTCATCCTCGTGCACCAGGAAGAAGTAATTCGGGTAGGCGCCGAGGAATCCGGGCACGATGGTCAGCGAATCCTCCTCCGGAACCCGCCGCTCGGCCTCGTCGAACAGCTGGGCGATATTGCTGTAGCCCGCGTCGCGCACGATGGTGTACACCGTGTCGGTGTGCTTGCCGATGACGTTGAGCAGGCTGACCTGCGGCAGGAAACTGTTGTGCGCGCCGACCGCCGCCTGCATGCCGTCGAGCACGCGGGCCAGTTCCGGCGCAGCCTTATCGTGGTAGTCCCAGCGAGGCACTCGGGCGCCGTGGATGTGGTCGCGCATGTAATCCAGGAATTCCTTCTTCGGGTCGCCGGTCTGATAGTTGATGCCGAGATCCACCGCGGTGGCGCGAAACTGTGCCGAGAGATACTCGGTCACCGATGCGGGAGCCCCGCGATACCAGTAGTGCCACAGCTTGTCGCGCTCGCCGGGGGGCATGAACAGCAGGAAGTTGGTCTCGCCCTCCATGCGCAGGAAGTCCATGTACAGCCGCGATTCCAACTGGTGGGAGACCGCGCCGAAGACATCGTAGTTGGCGACCAGCAGGTAGTGGATGCGCTCCAGCAGCGGGTAGCTGATCACCCAGGCGGTTTTGGGCTCGCTGCCGATAAAGCCCTTCTCCACCGAGGCGGAATCGAAATGGCGGAAGATGGTAAGTGCCGCGTTGTCGTTGTGGCCGTCGCCGTCCCAGATCAGGCGCTTGTTGATTTTCATATGCGCGCCGGACAGGCGTTGCTGGATATGACTTGCACGCGCCTCGCGGTAGGCCTGCTCGCTGCGCGAATAGCTGTGCCAGGCGACGAGGTCGATCGCCGTGCCGGTGCGCGAGGTGGGCAATTGCAGGTTGTCCGCCTCGCGGGCGAGGAAGGCCTCGTCCTGCTCCACGTCGATCAGGTCCGGGTTGGCGAACATCACCCAGAAGCGATCGTCGATCACGTTCAGCGCCACCTGCCCGCGGCAGACCGGCCCCTTGATGAAATTCATGATGGTGAAGCGTGCTTCATCCAGCAGGAAGCGATAGCGGGAGTTCGCCGGAATGGCCTGGAAACTCTTGAACGGGTTGGAGGCTACCTCCAGTTCGTAGCCGGGCAGTTTGTCCACGCGGTAATCCGGGGCGAGGAACAGCTCCCGGTAGCGCGCCATACGCGCCGCATCCAGGCGGTAGGGCATGTGGATTTTCGCCAGCGGCCTGACCGGGATGCGCATGAAGCGGTAGTAGAAATTCGCTCGACCCGGGTCGTCGAAGGGCCGCCGGGTAGCGATCACCCGCAGCGGCTCTCCCGGAGGGGTTTTCGAGCGCACCAGCCGGAACCATACCGGGGTCTCGCCCTCCCCCGTCGCATCGCCGAAGTACAGGTCGGCCAGGAACAGGTGCTCGTAGAGGTAGCGGGCCATCAGGCGCTGCTTGTTGTCCCGGGAATTGAGGAAGTCCTCCCAGCGCTCCCGCGCGCCTTTCACCCGCGGCTCCAGCGGCGCCAGCGGCACCGCGGGAGCACTCCGGGAAAGCCAGGTGGTCAGCGTGGTGTGCTCATCCGGCGTCAGTCCCGGCAGACCGAAGGGCATGCCCCAGTAGGGGTTGTTGGCCGCGAACTCCTCGAATTCGTCCGGTTTGGCGCACACCTGTTCGCGATCCAGGGAAAAATCGAAGCCCTCGGGCACGGCCCCGGACGGGGGCAGCGGATGCGCCTCTTTCAGGGCCAGCATGCGGTAGATCAGCCCGTTGGCAGGGGTATTGGGGTCGATCACCGGGTAAAAGCCCTTGTCCCGCCATTTTTCCGCGCTCCTGGCATCGAAGAACAGGCGGGTCATGTCCGCGTCCAACAGGCGCTCGGCGTCGTAGACCCGGTCCTTGCTGGCGCCGCGCTCCAGCCCGGCACGGGCCTCCAGCTTGAGCTGGCAGGGAGCGTCGTAGCAGCCGTGGCAGACCATGCAGCGGCGCTCTACCAGGTCCTGGGCGCGGCGGGCCAGCACGCTGTCGCCCGGCGCTGCCTGCGCCGACCCGGCGAGGCCCCGCTCGGCGAAGGCTGGCCCGGCGGCGAGGAAACAGCAAAGCAACAGGAATTTCTGCAATCGTATGAAACGCATGGGATCGGGTTTCGGGCGTGGGTGTGTGCGCTATGTTACTGGCTGGGCCGGCCCGGGGCGAGTCCGCCGTCGATTGGCCGGACGCGCTGGTGGCCGCTCCCGGCGCCCCCGGATAGACTGTGCCAGATGGCGACGGGGGCAGGCAAAGCTATTACATGAGAATCATCGGCATAGCTCGTGCCCGGGGACTTCCCGGGCGGGCCGGGCACTGCTTGCGGCGCACGCTCGCGGCGCTCGGCCTGTGGCTGTGGGTGGGGGGCGCGCCGGCGGCCACACCCACCGTGCTGCTGCCGGACGCCGGCATCGGCCCAGCCAATCTCGCGGTGCTGGTCAACGACCGCGATCCGCTCAGCCGCGAAATCGCCGACTACTACCGACTGGCGCACGGCATCCCGGCGCAAAACATGGTGCATATCGAGTTCGAACCCGGGCACTCCACGATGAGCGCCGGCGAATTCGCCGTGCTGAAGCGCGTGGTCGAGTCCAGGATTCCCGAGGGCACGCAGGCCTACCTGTTGACCTGGGCCGCGCCCTACAAGGTCGGCTGCATGTCGATCGGTTCCGCCTTCGCCTTCGGCTACGACCAGGAATACTGCGCAAAGGGCTGCAACAATACCGCCACCAACCGCTACGCGCTGGGCAGCAGCCTGAAACCCTGGGCGGATTTTCACCAGCGCCCCACCATGCTGCTGGCGGCGAGCAGTTTCAGCGACGCGAAAGCCCTGATCGACCGCGGGGTACAGGCGCGCGGCTGGTACTACGCCAAACCCCGGCAGCAGCCCGCTGCCTACCTGGTGCAAACGCCCGACAAGGCGCGCAGCGTGCGCCGGATGTTCTACCCGGAGGTGGCGCACCGGTTCGGCGACCAGCTGGACGTAAACATCGTGCAGACCGAAGCAATCGAGAACTCCGGCGACATCCTGTTCTACTTCACCGGCGCGCGCTTCGTAAAAGGTATCTACAGCAACCGCTACTTGCCGGGTGCGGTCGCCGACCACCTCACCTCAACGGGCGGCAAACTCACCGACAGCCGGCAAATGAGCGCGATGGAATGGCTGCGTGCCGGGGCCACCGGCAGCTACGGCACCGTGGTCGAACCCTGCAACATCCCTCTCAAGTTCCCCAACCCGCCGCGGCTGATCGAACAATACCTGGCCGGCCGCACCCTGCTGGAGGCCTACTGGAAAAGCGTGGGAATGCCGGGCCAGGGCGTGTTCATCGGCGATCCGCTGGCCGCGCCCTACCTGGGCTACCGGCTGCAAGTCCAACCAGGCTCGCTGCTGGTGCACAGCTCGCAGCTGCTGCGCGGGCAGTACCGGCTACTGGCGGCAGATTCCGCGGCGGGGCCGTTTCACGATACGGGCAGGAAGATCGCGGTGGAGGGCGTACCGCAGAGTTTCAGCCTGTTCCCGCCTTACGCCGCGGTGTACAAGCTGCAGCGGGTGGACTCGGCTGCCAGCGCTCAGCCGCCGAAAACGTAGCGGGTGCTGAACATCCAGGCGGCGCTCTCGGCAGCCGCCTGCAGGCCGTAGCTGAGCTTGATCTGCAGGTCAGGCAGCGGTTTCCACGACATCTGCCCACCGCCGAATGTGTCCCGCTCGCCCAGCCGCTGGTGTTCCAGCGTGCCGAGGTTCACCGCCAGTGAGAAATCCGGCGAGGGACTCCAGGACAGCGCCGTGTGGTAGCGCTGTTGGCGGGTGGATATGGTGAGGGTATCCAGCGTGTGCAGGCTCTCCTGCGCAGCGGACAACCGCAACTGCAGGTCGTCACTGACCCGGTAGGTGGAACTCAGGGAGAGGGACTCGAGGTTGTTGAGCAGTGTATCGCTGCCGGGAACAAAGCTGTCGGCGGTACTGTAACGGCCGGTCCAGCTCAGGCGCCCGCCCGGAAGCCCGCCCTGGAACTGCACCGAGTAACCGGAGCGCAGTGTCGCCACCGCGTCGGCGGTCGGCTTGTCGAGGACGTACTCGTAACTGAAATCCAGGTGCGCGAGGTCGCTGATCGGCGCGGAGAGCATCGGCGCCACGCGCGACTGGTAGACGTCGCCGCCCTCGCGCATCACGCCGTTGGCATCGACACCGAAGTTCATGCCGAGGAGATTGTCCAGCACCTGGCTGCGCAGTTTCGCGCTCAGCTGTTCGGAGAAGGCATCGCGGGGGGCCGCCGCGGTGTCGGTGGCCAGGCGGCCGTGCACGTAGTAGGCGGTATCGAGCTGGAACAGCTGGGTGCCGAGATCGAGATCGATACCGGACTTCACCAGCGCGGCGCTGAGGCGGTCACTGTCGTCGGGGATGACCTGCGTATCCAGCAGGGTGGGGTCGGCGGAGATATCCAGCAGGGGCAAGGCCGGGCTGGCCACGGCGGAACCGCCCCACAGGCACAGCAGTGGAACAGCAATCCCGGAAAATTTATCGCCCCTTACATACACCAGACCGCCCAATGCCCCGTTTACCGCTACACGTCCGATGGCAATTCAGTATACGGTGCGACTTTCCGAATTCCAGTAAAATTACCATTTTTGGCGGGTTTGCTATTTTCAAAGGCTCCCGCCACCCAATGAGGACCGGGCAATGAAAACCGATTCCCTTGCGGCGCGCATCGCGCCAATCCTGATCGCGCTGGGCCTCACCGCCTGTGCGCGGCCGCAACCCGTGGAGGAGGCCCGCATCGAGCCGGGGATTTCCCAGGCACTGGCGCAACAGCGCGCAGCGAAGCTCTCGGATATTCGCTACACGCTGCATCTGGCGATACCTGCTGAGCAGGAGGCCGATATCCCCGGGGACATGAGCGTCGAGTTCACGCTAAAAGACACGGAGCAGCCGCTGCAGCTGGATTTCCGGGAAAGCGCCGATCACCTCAGGGCAGTCAGCGTGAACGGTCGCGACTCGCAGTACCGCTTCGAATCCGAGCACCTGGTAATCCCCGCGCGGGAACTGCGCGCCGGCGCCAATCGCATCGATATACGCTTTATCGCCGGAAACAGCTCGCTCAACCGCAATCCCGACTACCTCTACACCCTGTTCGTCCCCGACCGCGCGCGCACGGCCTTGCCGCTGTTCGACCAGCCCGACCTGAAGGCCACCTGGAAGCTGCGGCTGGACCTGCCGGCGGACTGGACCGCGATGGGCAACGGCGCCATCGATACAGTCACCGAAACCGCCGGCGGCAAGACCGTGCAATTCCAGCGCTCGGACCCGATCCCCTCCTACCTGTTCGCCTTCGTCGCAGGCGAGTTCCAGAGCGTCACCCGCACTGTCGACGGCCGCGAAATGACCATGCTGCACCGCGAGCCCGACCCCGAACGCCTGCAGCGCAATATCGACGCCATCTTTGAGTTGCACGCCGCTGCGCTGAAGTGGCTGGAGGACTACACCGGCATCCCCTACCCCTTCGCCAAGTTCGGCTTCGCCCTCATCCCGGCCTTCCAGTACGGCGGCATGGAACACGTCGGCGCCATCGACTACCGGGCCGACAGCCTGCTGCTGGACGAAGCCCCGACGGAGACGGAACTGCTGGCGCGCGCCACTGTAATCGCCCACGAAACCGCGCATATGTGGTTTGGCGACCTGGTCACCATGCGCTGGTTCGACGATGTGTGGACCAAGGAAGTCTTCGCCAATTTCATGGCGGCGAAAATCGTCAACCCGAGCTTCCCCGAGGTGAACCACGCGCTCAATTTCCTCGTCAGCCATTACCCCGGCGCCTACTCCGTGGATCGCACTGCCGGCGCCAATCCCATTCGCCAGCAGCTGCCCAACCTGAACGAGGCCGGGCAGCTGTACGGAGCAATCATCTACGACAAGGCGCCGATCATGATGCGCCAGTTGGAAGCGATTCTCGGCGAGGACGCTTTCCGCGACGGCCTGCGCGAATACCTGGAAAACCACGCTTTCGGCAATGCCAGCTGGCCCGAACTCATCGCGGTGCTGGATCGCCGCACGCCCACTGACCTCGCCGCCTGGAGCGAGGTCTGGGTCAACACCGCCGGGCGCCCCGAATTCACGCTCGCGAGCGCTCCCGGCCAGCTCACACTCGAGCAGCGCGATCCCGCCGGCAAAGGCCGGCTGTGGCCGCAGCGCATGGACGTGATGGCGCTGGCGCCCGGGCACATCGATACGGCACCGCTGCGGATCGACAGCGCGGCGACACCGCTCGATCCGAACAATGCCGGCGCAGACCTGTTGTTCAACGCAGACGGCTTCGGCTACGGGCTGTTCCCGGCGAGCCTGGCAACACTCGGCCACTGGAGCGAACTGGGCGAACTGCCGCGGGCAGCGCTGTTGGTGAATCTCTACGAACAGATGCTGGAGGCAACCGGGCCTGCGCCGATGGCCTACTTCGAGCAGCTGGAGCAGTTTGCTGCCAGTGAGCAGAACCAACTGGTGCTCGACCTGGCGCTCTATTACCTGAACAGGATCTACTGGACTTTACTGCCGGACACACAACGCAATGCGCAGGCAAAGCGACTCGAGGACACACTGTGGCAGGGCATGCTGGCGAGCCCCGAGCCCGGCATGCGCAAACTGTTCTTCGAGGCATTCTCGAATGTCGCGGTCACCCCCGCGGCTGTGCAGCAGCTTCTCGAGGTGTGGTCCGGGGAACGCGAGATCGACAACCTGCCCCTGTCGGAACGCAACCGAATCCAGTTGTCACAGTTGCTCGCGATCAAACTGCCGCAACAGGCGGATGCCATCCTGCAGCAGCAGATCGCCCAGACCCGCAACCCCGACGAAGTGCGGCGCCAGCAGTTCCTGCTGCCCTCGCTGTCGCCAGAGCAGTCCGTGCGCGACGCATTTTTCGAATCGCTGAAGGACGAGCGCAACCGGCAGACCGAATCCTGGGTGCTGGACGCTCTGGGCAACCTGCACAACCCGCTGCGGCGCCAACAGTCCGAACGCTACCTGCTGCCCAGCCTGGAACTGCTGCAGGAGATCCAGGTGACCGGCGATATCTTCTTCCCAAAAAACTGGCTGACCGCCAGCCTGGCGAACTACTCAAGCGCCAGCGCCGCAAAAACCGTGGAGGACTTCCTCGCCGCGCGGCCGGACTACAACGCCCAACTGCGCATGAAACTGCTGCAGGCGGCGGACCCGCTGCTGCGCGCGCGGAAGATACGCGAGAAATACGGGGACTAGGCGGGGTCGCCGCTCAGTCGAAGCCCTCCAGCACCAGCTTGCCCACTGCGCTGCCGGACTCCAGCAGGGCGTGGGCGCGGCGCAGGTTGGCGGCGTTGATCGCGCCGTAGTGCTCGCCGAGCGTGGTCGAGATCACGCCCGCATCGACCAGGCTCGCCACCTCCGTGAGGATCCGGTGCTGGGCGATCATGTCGTCGGTCTGGTACATCGAGCGGGTAAACATGAACTCCCAGTGCAGCGACAGGCTCTTGGTTTTCAGCGCGCGCACGTCGAGCTGCGCCGGGTCGTCGATCAGCGCCAGCCGGCCCTGCGGCCGCAGCGCGTCCACAATCTGTGCGAAATGCTGGTCGGTCTGGGTCAGGCTTGCAACGTAATCGACCTCGTCCACGCCTGCATCCTTGAGCTGCAGGGCGAGCGGCTGGCGATGGTCGATCACCGAGTGCGCGCCCAGTTGCAGCGCCCACTCGCGGCTCTCGGGCCGCGATGCGGTGCCGATCACCGTCAGGCCCGTAAGGCGGCGCGCCAGCTGCACGAGTATCGAACCCACACCGCCCGCGGCACCGACCACCAGCAGGGACTCCCCCCTGTACTGCTTGCCCGGCAGCACCCCGAGCCGGTCGAACAGCAATTCCCAGGCGGTAATCGCAGTCAGCGGCAGCGCCGCCGCCTCGGCGAACGACAGCGATGCCGGCTTGCGGCCGACGATACGCTCGTCCACCAGCTGGAACTGCGCGTTGCTGCCGGCGCGATTGCGGTCACCCGCGTACCAGACGGCGTCGCCGGGCTGGAACAGGGTGACCTCTTCCCCCACCGCGCGCACCACCCCCGCGGCATCGAAGCCCAGCACGTTCCACTGCCCCTCGGCCGGGGTAACCGCACGGCGCAGCTTGGTATCCACGGGATTGACAGCGACGGCGTTTACCTCCACCAGCAAGTCCCGGGGCCCGGGCTGCGGCAGGGGCAGGTCGATGTCCTGCAGCGACGCCTCGTCATCGATGGGCAGGGATTGCTGGTAGCCGACCGCTCGCATGGTCTGCGTCATGAAATGATACTCCCGGGCTGGGCCCGGCCGCGGAAATGCGGCTCGGGCAAAAACACTGCCGCTATTGCAGCGAAATGGCAGCGCCGCTGCAAGCGCCTGGGGCAAAACATTTTACTGTCGCCCACCAGAGCGCACGCGCGGTGGTTCCGGCTACAATGGCGCGATGTCGAACCCCGCCAGACCAGTCCTGTTCAGCCTGCTGCTCGCGCTCCTGCCGATGGCCGGCTGTTCCAGCATGCCGACGGCCGGCGACATCCGCGCCTCGCAGGCCTCGCCGCTGGACGGGGACGACCCGGCGCTGGATGCGCGGGCCCGGTTCCGCAATGTCTTCTGCAGTCTCGCCCTGCAGTCGGGCAAGGTACCGATTACCCAGACCACCGCCTGCGGCGGGCTGCTCTGGCGACTGTCGGACGAGCCGGCCGAAATTACAGCGTTTCACCTGCCGCCACTGGACCCGCGATTGCGGGTGTTCTTGGTAGGCGGCGTCTTCTCGGACTGCTTCGGCGAGGCCTCCATCGCCTACAGAACCGGCATCGAGCGACTGGCGGCCAAAGGAGTGTATATCCGCACGGTCCCGATCAGCAGCCGGTCCAGTTCCGGGTACAACGCCGAAGTCCTGGCGAGATCACTGCGCGAGGCCGCGCTGGCGCCGGGCGACGACGTGGTACTGCTGGGCTACTCCAAGGGCACGGTGGATATCCTCGAATTCCTGGTGAACCACCCGGAACAGGCGGAGCTGGTGGACGCGGTCATCAACGTGGCCGGCCCGGTGCACGGCAGCCTCGTGGCGCAAAAGAGCGCATGGTTCTACAACACGTTTCTCGCGGGCGCCTTCGCCGGACGCTGCCCGCCGGGCGATCGCGGCGTGGTGGATAGCCTGGTACCGCAAACCCGCGAACACTGGATGGCCACGCACGCCCTGCCGGCGCAGGTGCGCTATTACTCCCTGCTGGGTTTTACCACCCGGGCGCACCTGGCGCTGGGGCTGGTACCCAGCTGGAACATCCTCGCGGCCATCGATACGCGCAACGACGGCCAGGTCGCACCGGTGGAAGGCTGGCTGCCCGGCAGTACCCTGCTCGGCTTCGCCAACGCGGATCACTGGGGGCTGGCCATCGACATCGAGGACGAACTGCCGACCATCGCCGGCCGGCCGGACCCGACGCCTTTTCCACGGGACATCCTGTTCGAATCGCTGCTACGCTATGTCTCGCAGGACCTCGACAGGCGCTCGGCCCAGAGGCATTGACGACACATGGCAGGGCGCGACTCCCACCGCATGAAACACCTATCCCGTCTGCTGCTGGTATTGCTGGTACTGCTGTGCGCCGGCTGCGCCACCTACGCACCGGCCCCGCTGGATAGCTGGCTGGCGCCCGAGCGTATCTACACCCAGGAGCAGGGCGGGGTCAGCGTCGCCACCGCGATCCTGCAGGACGACGAGGCCGAGCGCCTCTACGGTGTCGATCTCGCAGACGCCGGCCTGCAGGCGATCTGGCTGCGGGTAGTCAACCGCTCGACCCACGGCTACTGGCTGCTGGTCTCCGCGCTGGACGCCAGCTACTTCTCCCCGGACGAGGCGGCAATCCTGTTCCACTGGCGGCTCTCCGGCGCGGACGAAGCCCGCGCTACCGAGCGCTTCCGGCAACTTTCAGTCCCGCTGAAAACCGGCGCCGGCGAAGTGAGCGAGGGCTTCGTGCTGGCGCCGCGCCACGAGGGTGGCCGCTACCTGCCGGTGCTGCTGCTCGGGGAAAATTCGGTGCTCGATTTCGGCTTTTCGGTACCGCTGCCCGACGGCGACTTCGATTACGAGAAATTCCAGCCGGAGCGCATCTACCCGGAATCCGAGCGCGAGGACATCGGCCTGGCGCAACTGCGCGAACGCCTGAAAGCCATGAACTGCTGCACCGGGAACGAAGCGGGTGACAGGCAGGGCGACCCCCTGAACGTGGTCTTCATCGGCTCCAGCAAGGACGTTGCCGCCGCGCTGGTGCGCAGCGGCTGGTCCTACACCCATCGCATCGACGGCGACACGGTACAGCGGCTGATCGGCGCGGCGATATCCGGCGCGGAATACGCGGTCGCTCCGGTGAGCCCGCTCTACCTGTTCGGCCGCCCCCAGGACCTCGCCATGCAACGGGCCCGCAGCAACATCCTGCAGCGCAACCACATCCGCCTGTGGATGACGCCGATGCGCTACGCGGGCAAACCGGTGTGGTTGGGACAGGTCAGTCGCGATATCACGATAAAACTCACGACACTGAGCCCGACCCTGACCACCCACGTGATCGACCCGAATGTGGATGAGTCGCGGGAGGCCCTGCTGCAAAGCCTGCTGGTGAGCGGCGCGGTGCGGCGCTTCGGTTTTGTCGGCGGTGCACCGCTGTCGACCCCCGCCAACCCGCACCGCAACCTCACCGAGGATCCCTATTTCAGCGATGGGCTGCGCCTGGTGGCGGAAGTGTCGGCGGATGAAAACACCAGCCTGGACGAGGTAGAGTTCCTGCCCTGGCGCGAGAGCGAGGACCCCATCGGCAGGGTGCAGAACGCCGCGCGCCAGCGCTAGGCGGAAAACCGCGGACAGCCTCAGCCGCCCTCGATCGCCGCCAGCGGCACCTCGTAGACATCCCCACCATCGATGGTCACCGTCCAGGTATCGCCGTCGAGGTGGGCGTCCACCTCGCGGTTGGTCGCATTGACGTAGCCGGTCATGAAGTTGATGGTGAACTGCTCGCCTGCCGGGCCCTGCACGACGATGGAGGCCTGGTTATCCTCCATCCGCAGGATGCCGGCGGGGCAGGTGGCGAAGTCCTGCGCGCCGGCGGCCTTGCAGCGCAGCAGGGCGGTCGCGTCGTAGTCCGCCGTGGAGAACGGCGCCGTAGGATTGTCGGCATCCGCCGGTTGCAGGCCGGCGGTGCTCCAGTAAACGTAAACACTCTGGTCGGGGAAGCGGAAGATCAGGCCCTGGTCACCGAGGCCGCTTTCCCGATAAACCGGTCGGCCCTGCTGGTCGGTGTAATTGCCGGCAGTGTCTCCTGTCGGTGAGAGATCGTAGGTTGCCCCGCCGTTCAGCGCGATGTTGATATAGCCCTGCCGCTGGCTGAAGTGGCAGCCGGTCACCTGGCTGGCCTTGTCTTCACCCGCCGGGTATAGATCGCAGCGCGCTTCGACAGTGTCGGCCAGGACATTCGCAGTGCCAGCCGATACAGCAACACTCAACAGGGCCAATACGAAGTTTTTGGTGTTCATGTATCAGTCCTCAGTCCTGCCTTGCTCGATGCCGGCGGGACAACTCGCCCGGCTCAGGCAGCCATGAAATCTTCCAGGAACCAGGCGGAGAACGCGTGGCGCCCTTCCAGCCCGGACTTGGTGTAGATCGCCGAGGCCTGCTGGCGCACGGTTTTCTCGCGCGTGTCGCGCACCACCGCGATCTCGCGAAAGCTTAGCCCCTTGAGCAACAGCATGGCCACTTCCTGCTCGCTCTGGGTCAGGCCCCAGTCATTGAACTGCTGGTGGATCGCGGTGCTGTAACTGGCGCGCGCGCGGCGCATCTCCTCGGTGATTGACTTCAGCTGCCGGTCGGCGGCCGAGAGGTCGCTGGTGAGGGCGCGCAGCTCCTGGTTGCGCCGGCGACGCTCCCACAGCAGATAGACGAAGCCGATACCGGAGGCGACGACGATCATCGCCTCCTCGACGATATGCCACATGGGCACGCCGAGCCTGGTGTCCATGATTACATCCAGGGAATTCAGCAGCATGACTGCGCCGAGCACGGCGGCGATGAGAATGTCTTTCATTTTTCCTTAATAAACAGCCAGTTACATCCTATCGGACAAGTGTACCATAGCCTCCGGGCGAACACTTGCCCGATGTTATCCCGCCATTGCGTCCCTATTATCCCCCGCAGTCCCCCCCCCCAGCCACCACTGTTACGGATTGGACATGCCACAGTTCACACGCAAGCTCTGCACCCTGCTCGCTGTCGCGCTCCTGCCGGGCGTTGCCGGCGCCGAAACCGTCTCGGCCAGCGACCTGCCGCTGTCGGGCGCGGTCGAATCGGCGATGTCGCGGCAGGCCGTCGACGGCGAAACCACCCCCTTCACAGCCTCGGCCTGGCTGGCCGCCCTGCCCTCGATCGACGCCAGCTACCTGCAGAGCCAGGAGCGGCTGGGCACCGACGAGACCGAGATCGGCCTCAACCTGCCGATCAAGTCGCCCTTCCTTTACCAGCAGGACTCGCAGCTGCGCGAGCTCGCCGACGGCTTGTCCGCCACTGAAGCCGAGCGCCGCCGCCTGTACTTTTCCGGCCTGGTGCGCGAGGCGGTGTGGACCGCTCGCATCGCCGAGTACCGCGCGCAGCAGGCACAGAAGAAGATCGACCTGCTGGAACAGCTGCGGGCGCGCGAGCAGTCCCTGTTCGACGCCCGCGGCACCACCCGCTACGCGCTGCTGCTGGTGCGCCAGGAACTGGTCGACGCGCGTATCGAACTCGAGGACCAGCGCGCCCAGGCACAGCGCTGGCGGGCGCGTTTCCGCCAGGTTTCCGGACTGGGCAGCATTCCGGGACAGATCGACGAGGGCCCCGCCCCCACCGGCGAGGCGTGGCAGGGCCATCCGGCGCTGCGCCTGCTGGAGCTGGGCTGGGAGCAGCAGCGCGCGCTGATTGCCGCGGGCAGTTCCCGGGCAGCACCCTGGAACCTGCGACTGGGCGCCAAGCGCGTGGAAACCCAGGCCTTCAGCGAGGACCAGTACGGCGTCGCCATCGAGGTCCCCATCGGCTTCCTCGGCAGCGACAGCCAGTCCAGCACCAGCGAGTGGCGCAATGCGGCGCGCCTGTATTACCGTGACCGCGACGAACTGCAGCAGGAACTCGCGCAGGCCTGGCAGCGACTGCAGCTGGAAGCCGCTTACCTGCAGCGCCGCCAGTCGCTGCTGGACGAGTCTGCGGACATCAGCGGCGAGCTGCGCAGCGAGGCGCAGGCACTGTCGCAACTCAATGAAATGGGCAGCGAGATCCGCATCAAGCGGATGATCGCCGATCTCGACCGCCAGTCCGAGGCGGCCGTCAACCAGCTACTCATCGGCCAGAACCGCGCCATGAGCCGCCAGGCAGCAGGAATCCCCCTATGAAAAAGCCAAGACTCTTGATCGCGCTGGCGAGCCTCGTCGCCGTCCCGGCGCTGGCGCAGACTATCGCCACCGCCGACCTCGGCGCGCTGCAGCTGGATTACGTGCGGGTGTCCGCCAGCGGGGGCTACACCGGATCGCCGCTGGCGGCCAGGGTGAGTTTTCGCCCCGGCGATGCGCTGAGCCTGGTCTCACCGCACCGCATTCAGCGCATTCACTACCTGGTGAACCCGGGCGATACGGTCGCGGCCGGCCAGCCCATCGCCGAACTCTCCGGCCCGGAAATCCACCACTTCATCACCGAGTACAAGGTCGTCGGCGAGCGCTACGCGGTGGCGAAAAAGCGCTTCGAGAGCAATCGCGCGCTTTACCAGCGCAAGGCGATCGACGAGAGCCGCTGGATCGAGATCAGCGACGCCTACTACATGCTGCAACTCGAGTACGAGCACCTGGACCACTTCCGCGAGCGCCTGATCGAGGACGCCCAGGACCCGGACCGCATCCTGTTCACCGCGCCCGCAGCCGGGCGCCTGCTGTACGCCCTGGACATGCCCGGCATCGCCGAGGGCGGCGAGATCGCTGTGATCGTTCCCGAGGAGGCGCTGCGCCTGCAGGTCGCCGTGCCCACCGAGCGCGGCGCCGGCCTGGCGCAACTGCGCGGCGGGCAGTGCGAACTGGCGGTGGACGGGATCAGCGCCGTGGCGGAGGGTTTCTACCGCCGCGCCTGGAGCGCCCCGCTCACCGCCGACTGCCAGTGGCTGCCGGGACAGCAGGTGATGGTGACCCCCTGGTACCAACGCGCCGGCTACGTCATACCGCGCGGGGCGCTGCTGCACTGGCAGGGCGACCCGGCGGTGCTCATACGCTCGGGTGAACAACTGCAACTGGTGCCGGTGGAAGTGCTCAGCACTACTGCGGAGGGTTACGTGGTGAGCTGCTCCGCACCGCTGGCCGACCGCGAGGTACTGGCCAGCTCCGTCAGCGCCGTACAGGGCATCATGCTCGGGCTGGGGGGTGACTGATGCTGGACGCGGCTATCCGTTTTGCCCTGACCCAGCGGCTGTTCGTGCTGATGCTGGCGACGGTCGTCGTCGCCCTCGGCGTCCGCGCCTGGCTGCAGATTCCCATCGACGCCTTCCCGGATATCTCCCCCACCCAGGTGAAGATCATTCTCAAGGCGCCCGGGATGACACCGGAGGAGATCGAACAACAGGTTACCCACCCTATCGAGACTGAACTGCTGGGCATTCCCCACCAGCAGATGCTGCGCTCGACCACCAAGTACTCGATCACCGCCATCACCCTGGATTTCGTCGACGGCACCGACATCTACTGGGCGCGGCAGCAGGTCACCGAGCGCCTGGCCAACCTCTGGGACAGCCTGCCGGCGGACATCAGCGGCGGTATCGCGCCGATGAGCACCCCGCTGTCGGAAATGTTCATGTTCACCCTGGAGAACCCCGCGCTGACGCTGATGCAGCGCCGCGAGCTGCTCGACTGGGTGATCCGCCCGGCGCTGCGCACCGTGGCCGGCGTCGCCGACGTGAATATCCTCGGCGGCTACGCGCGCACCTACCAGGTCACGCCGCGCACGGAACAGCTGGCCTGGCTGGGCCTCACCCTGGGCGACCTGCAGGACCTCCTGGTCGCCAACAACCTGAACTCGGGCGCGGGCCGCATCATCGAGGGCAACGACACGCTGATCGTGCGCACCGAGGGCCGCCTGCAATCGGTGGACGATATCGGCGCACTGGTGGTCGCCACCCGGGACGGGATCAACTACCGCCTGTCCGACGTCGCCGATGTCGGCACCGGCCACCTCACCCGCTACGGCGCGGTTACCCGCAATGGCGATGAAGCCGCAGAGGCCCTGGTGATCGCGCTCAAGGACAGCAACACCGCCGAGGTGGTCGCCGGCGTGAAAGCCAAGCTCGCCGAGCTGGAACCGACCCTGCCCGCCGGCTCGTCGCTCAACGTGTTCTATGACCGCTCCACCCTGATCGACACTGCCGTGGGCACCATCACCGAGGCACTGCTGCTGGCGGTGGTGCTGGTGATCGGCGTGCTTTCGCTGTTCCTCGGCGACCTGCGCGCCTCGCTGGTGGTGTCCCTCTCGCTGCCGCTGGCGGCGCTGGCGACCTTCATGTGGATGTCCGGCTTCGGCCTGTCCGCCAACCTGATGAGCCTGGGCGGACTGGTGATCGCTATCGGCATGCTGGTGGACGGCGCGGTGGTGGTGGTGGAGAACATCGCCACCCAGCTCTCGCACAAGCCGGGACTGCCGCGGCTGCACCTGATCTACCGGGCGAGCAAGGATGTCGCGACGCCCGTGGTTTCGGGCACGATCATCGTGCTCATCGTGTTCTCCCCGCTGCTGACCATGACCGGGCTGGAGGGCAAGCTGTTCACACCGGTGGCGCTGACCATCGTGTTCGCCATGATCTCCGCCCTCGTCCTGTCGCTGACCGTGATCCCGGTGCTCGCCTCCCTGCTGCTCAAGTCCGGCGCCGAGAGCACGCCCGGTTACGTGCGCAAGCTGCAGGCGGTCTACCGCGACAGCCTGCACAAGGTGCTGCGCCGCCCGCGCCCGCTGCTGGTCGTGCTGCCGCTGCTGCTGGTCGGCGCCGGCGTCCTGCTGGGATTTGTCGGCAAGGCCTTCATGCCGACCCTCGACGAGGGCGACGTCATCATCCAGCTGGAAAAATCACCCAGCATCTCGCTGCAGGCCTCGCTGGATCTCGACCGGCAGGTGGAGGCCGCGCTGCTGGCGCAGGTACCGGAGATCAAGCAGATCGTCGCGCGCACTGGCTCCGACGAACTGGGCCTGGACCCGATGGGGCTCAACGAAACCGACGTCTTCCTCGAGCTGCACCCGCGCGACCAGTGGAGCGTGAATTCCAAGGAGGAGCTGATCGCGCGCATGCGCGAAGTGCTGCAGCAATTCCCGGGCATCAACTTCGGCTTTACCCAGCCTATCCAGATGCGTGTCTCGGAGATGCTCACCGGCTCGCGCGGCGACCTCACCATCAAGGTCTTCGGCGACGACATCGCCACTCTCGCCGGCCTGGTCGCGCAGGTCCAGGGCCAACTGCAGCAGATGACCGGCGCCGTGGATATCCAGGCCGCGGTGATCGAGGGCGGGCGCTTCCTCAATGTGCGCCTGAACCAGCAGTTCGCCGCCGCCCACGGCATGCACGTCGACGAGTTGTCGCGCTACCTGCGCTCGCAGCTCGAAGGCGTGATCGCCTCGGAGATCATCGAGGGCAAGAAGCGCTTTCCGCTGGTCATCTCCAGCCGCGGCTCCGTGGCGGACCCCGCCAGCAGCATCGCCGCGCTCAAACAGCAGCTGGTGAGCCTGCCCGACGGCACGGTGGCGCCGCTGGAAGCCATCGCCGATATCAGCTTCCGCGAGGGGCCGCTGCTGGTCAGTCGCGAGCGCGGCAACCGCTTCGGCGTGGTGACCAGCAACGTCACCGGGCGGGATATCGTCGGCTTCGTGGAGGAACTGCAGGGGCGTATCGACAATGAACTGACATTGCCCACAGGCTACTCCATCGACTTCGGTGGCGAATTCGAGAACCAGGCCCGCGCCATGCGCAACCTGTCACTGGTGGTGCCCGCCGCGGTGCTGCTGATCCTGGTCATCCTGTTCGTCACCTTCCGCTCGCTGCCGCTGGCGCTGCTGATCCTGGCCAACGTGCCCTTCGCCCTGGTCGGCGGTATCGTCGCGCTGTTCGCCAGCGGCGAATACCTCTCGGTGCCCGCCTCGGTCGGCTTTATCGCGCTGCTGGGCGTGGCGGTACTCAACGGCGTGGTGATGGTCAGCCACTTCGAGCAGACCGCCTCGGTCATTCCCGACCACGACACCCGGGTCAGCAGCGGCGCGGTGAAACGGCTGCGCCCCATCCTGATGACGGCGATGACCGCGATGTTTGGCCTGCTGCCGCTGATCTTCGCGACCGGCCCGGGCGCCGAAGTGCAACGCCCGCTGGCCATCGTGGTAACCGGCGGACTGTTCACCTCGACCCTCACCACCCTGTACGCGCTGCCGCTGGCCTACCTGTGGCTGCAAAGGAGAACGTCATGAACGAACAATTGCTGGTGGCAATGTTTTCCGAGGGTATACGCGACGACCTGATCGACGCGCTGATCCAGCTCGAGGAAGTGTCCGGCTTCAGCATGCAGGCCATCGACGGTTACAGCCGGGAACACAGCCAGTACGACCTGCGCGAGCAGGTCGCCGGCTACCGGCGCCTGTGCCGGGTGGAAATCCTGCACGAAGTCGAGCACGAGGCGGCGCTACTGGCGGCGCTGGAGGCCGTGTGCAGCGCCAGCCCGATCCGCTACTGGATCACCCCGCTGCAGTCCGCGGGGCACCTGCCGCAGGCTTCGCCGTAACAAAGTGTTGATATCCGTCAAGGCGCCCAGCCGTGCTTCGACTAGACTGATGCTCTCTCTCCGTATTCAGTCGCATCCGTTTGCGTGGAGGTTCCGTGAAAGTTCGCGCCCTTACCCTGCTGTCCACAACGCTCCTCCTGGCGGCCTGCCGCATCAATATCAGTGTGCCCACCGACGGCAATGTGATGACCGAGTCGGGACACTACAGCTGTCTCGCGGGGGCCCAGTGCACCATCGACGTCCCGGATACGGGATTTGCCGAAGTCTTCCAGGCTGTTCCCAAGCCCGGCTACCTGTTCGCGGGATGGCACCGGGGTGACCGCTATCTGTGCGGCGGAAGCCTGAACCCCTGCGACCTGGACGCATCGCTGCTGACGCAAAACCCGCAGCTGCTGGCGTTACTGGACGCGGACGAGGACTTCTACCTGCAGCCGGAATTCCTGCCCGACACCTGGACGCGTTCATACCTCGCGGGTGACCGTGTGCGCTTCAAGGGCACCCTCGAATCGGACCCCGCGGGCGAACCCGCCCGGGAGGCCGACGTGGACGCACAGCTGGACATCCAGCCGCCGGTCTACACGCTGGCCGGCAAACCGGTGCTCGCCGCCAGGTTGAGCGTGACGGAAACCGGAAGCGATGTAACGGATGCCTACACCGTGCACTTCTGGCAGTCGCAAAGCGGCGGGTTTTTCCAGCTGACTGACGTGTTTGGCATGAAGTTGCTGAATACCGCGACCTTTGCCTCCGGCCTTTCGTCGATACCTGCTCCACTCGTGGCCTTCACGTCGTTCGAGATCCCGTTTGCGATTATTGACGAGTCCCGTCCGTCGACACCGCTGGCCACCGGTACACGCAGTGTTTCTGTGGGAGAGCAGGTCAACCTGGTCCTGCCGACCGGCGAACTGGCCACCTGGCCCGTTACCATCGAGGATCGCTACTCCTACGCGAAGGCATTCGACGAGTTCCGAACAGACCAGACGATCGAGAGCGAAACCAGGTACTGGATTTCCCAGGTGCGGGGCATTGTCCGCATGGAGATCGACCAGCGCGTTTACTCCGCGCAGCAACGCCTGCTGAGTCGCGAGCAACTGGAAATACAGGCGACCGGTTTCAATTTCTGACGCCGGCAGCACTGGCGTCCACAGTCGAAAACGGAGTTCCCACATGGCACACATCGTTGTTCTGGGAGCCGGCCTCGGCGGTATGCCGGCAGCCTATGACCTGAAAAAGGTGCTGGGCAAGCAGCATGAAGTGACCCTGGTAAACCCGGCGGAGCACTTCCAGTTCACCCCCTCCAACCCCTGGGTCACCGTAGGCTGGCGCAAGCTGGACGAGGTCCTGGTGCCGATACGTCCCCACGTCGAAAAAAAGGGCATCCGCTTCGCCTGCCAGGCGGTGACGCATCTGGAGCCGGAACACAACCGCCTGCGACTCGCCGATGGCGGGCAACTTGAGTATGACTACCTGGTCATCGCCACCGGTCCGAAACTCGCTTTCGACGAAATCCCCGGGCTGGGCCCCGACGCCCACACCCACAGCATCTGCACCTCACCCCATGCCGCCCGCGCCGCAGAGGCCTACGAGGCTTTCCTGCGAAACCCGGGGCCGGTAGTCATCGGAGCGGTACAGGGTGCGAGTTGTTTCGGGCCCGCCTACGAATTCGCCATGATCGTCGACGCGGACCTGCGCAAGCGCAAATTGCGCGACCGGGTGCCGATGACCTTCGTGACCAGCGAGCCCTACGTCGGGCATATGGGCCTGGGCGGCGTCGGCGATTCGAAAAACCTGCTCGAGTCCGAGTTGCGGCAGCGGCACATCAAGTGGATCACCAACGCCAAAGTCGATGAGGTCAGCGCAGATGTCGTAAGCGTCACCGAGCACGACGACAGCGGCAAGGCGCTGCGCCAGCACGAGTTGCCGACAACATTCACCATGTTCATTCCCGCCTTCAAGGGCATCGACCCGGTCGCCGCCGTGGAGGACATGTGCAATCCGCGCGGCTTCGTGCTGATCGACGAACACCAGCGCAACCCGAAATACCCCAATATCTTTTCCGCCGGCGTCTGCGTCGCCATTCCCCCGGTGGAAGTCACCCCGGTACCCACCGGGGCGCCCAAGACCGGTTACATGATCGAATCGATGGTGACGGCCATCGTGCACAATATCGAGGACGACCTCGCCGGCAGGCCCGCCGGGCACAAGGCGACCTGGAACGCAATCTGCCTGGCCGACCTCGGCGACGACGGCGTCGCCTTCGTCGCCCTGCCGCAGATTCCGCCTCGCAACCTGACCTGGGCGAAGCAGGGCAAGTGGGTGCACCTGGCGAAAATCGCCTTCGAAAAGTATTTCATGCGCAAGATGCGCACCGGGAACACGGAGCCCGTCTACGAGAAATATGTGCTGAAAGCGCTGGGTATCCTGCGCCTTAAAGGCGGCGACCACACGGAGGCCGGCCCGTGAGAAAGCGGGTTATGGGTACGTACCTGCTTCTCGCCGCCGCACAGTTCGCCGCCGCCGAGGGTGATCCGCGCGAGGAGCTCTCGCGCGGTATTGCAGCGCGCTTCCAGCAGGACCTGGGGCAGCAGCTGATGTCCAGCCTGGCCGAAAACGGGCCCGCCGGGTCGATCGGTATCTGCAGCGAGGCAGCACCGGCGATTGCCGCCCGCCTATCCGGCGAGAGCGGCGCCCGGGTTTCGCGCACTGCCCTGCGCACCCGCAACCCCGGCAACGCGGCGGACGCGAATGCCCGCTCGGTGATGGAGCAGTTCGCCGCCCGCCTGCAGGCGGGAAAATCGCCCGACACCCTGCATGACTACGCCGCCAACGACGACGGCAGCGCTCGCTACATGCGGGCTATCGTGACCCAGCCACTGTGCCTGACCTGCCACGGCGACGACATCGCCCCGGAGATCCGCGCGGAGATTGCCCGGCGTTATCCCGAAGACCAGGCCACTGGTTTCCACGCGGGGGAACTGCGCGGCGCCTTCCTTGTGGACTGGCCGGCCGGGGAGCGGGCGCGCTGAGCGGACAGCGTTGCCCCGGGATTCAGGCCAGCGCAGCCGCCAGCGCGGCGAACTGGTCGCGCAGGTGGTTGCGGGTGAGCCGCGCTTCCGCCACGACATCCGAGCCGTGATAGGCACCGGGGTAGACATGCAGTTCGACCCGGACACCGGCTCGGGTCAGGCGGCGGGCGTACTCCAGGTCCTGCTCGAGAAACAGGTCGAGTGAGCCCAGGCTGATGAACGCCGGCGGCAGGCCGCCCAGGTCGGGCGCGCGCGCAGCCGCGGCATAGGGCGAAACGGCGTCGCCACGGGTCTCGCCGCCGAGCAGGCAGCGCCAGCCGAACTGGTTGCGCTCCTCCGTCCAGCCGAATTCGCCGGTGTAGGGATGCGGGTCCGCAGCGCGGCGGTCGTCCAGCATGGGATAGATCAATTGCTGGTGAATGATCGGCACCTCGCCCCGGTCCCGGGCAAGTAGCGCCAGCGAGGCCGCCAGCCCGCCCCCGGCGCTCTCCCCACCGATCGCGATGCGTCCGGTATCCAGCCCGATCTCCGCGGCGTGTCCGTGGAACCATTTCAAACCGGCGTAGCAGTCCTCGATATTGCCGGGGAACTGCGTCTGGGGCGCCAGCCGGTAATCCACCGAGGCAACCACGCAACCCAGTTCGCTGGCGATGGTGGCGCAAAACAGGGCTGACATGTCCGCGGAGCCGAGCACGAACCCGCCGCCATGGATGTGGAAAAAACCCGGCCGCGGCCCGGTTGCGCCGGCCGGGATGTACAGCAGCATGCGCACATCCGGGTCACCAGCGGCGCCGGGCGCGCAAACCTCCCGCCGCTCCACGGTGTCCGACGGCGGCAGCGCGCGCGCCTGCTGGTCGTACATTGCGCCGAGCTGGCTGCGCAATGCGGGCAGGTTATCCACGCTGAAGTCCAGCTGCGGAATGCTTTCGAGACCGGCGGCCAGTTCAGGGTCGACAAGGTGGCGCGAACGCATATGCTCTCCTCCGGGTTGCCGGTGGAGCTTAACCGACCCCTGGCCTCCAGGCCACCGGCCGGGGTCTGCCCCGGCCATGACCCAAATCAATTAACCCTGCGCACCATACCCCTATCATAGTAGGGAGATAATAGGGGGTCGGTACTGCTGGTTGAGGTAGCGTAGCTGTGCAGGGACAAGCGGCCCCGGGACTTTCACGCAGAAAGAGTGAGAATGGAACCATGACCGCAGCCAACCAACCGGCCAGCGATTCGGCCACCGCCACGGAATACGTCAAACAACACCTGATCGACCCCGAAACCTGCGCCCGCTGCGGCAGTTGCGAAATCGCCTGCGCGGAGGGCGCCATCCAGATGTCCGAGGACGGCCAGTACTTTGGCATCGATCCCGAGCTCTGCATCGGCGAGCACGAGTGCCTGTACGGTTGCAGCACCGATGCGATCAACGCGTGGCGCATGGTGCCCGCGGGGCAGAAATACTCGCTGGAAGAACAGTTCACCTGGGAGGAACTGCCCGCGGAAATCGAGGTGGACGGGCACGCGGTGCCGCTTGACCTTGACGCGGAGGAAGCCGGCGCCTGCACCAGCGCACCGGCATCCGCCAGCGCGCCGACAACGTTCCTTTACACGCAACACGAACCGGTGACGGCCCGCATCACCAGCAATACGCGGGTCACCGCGGGAGAGACCGACATCCACCATATCGTGCTGGACTTCGGCGACGAGCCTTTCCCCTGGCTGGAGGGCCAGAACGTCGGTGTCCTGCCCGAGGGCCTCGACCCCCACGGCCACCCGCACCATATGCGCGCCTATTCAATCGCCAGCGACCGCGGCGGCGAGAGCGCCGGCACTCGCCAGCTCGCTCTCACGGTGAAACGGGTGATCGACGAGTGGGAGGGGCAACCCTACCAGGGCGTCGCCTCCAACTTCCTGTGCGACCTGCAGGCGGGTGAAGCGGTGCGCTGCATCGGGCCCATCGGCGAACGCTTCCTGATGCCCCAGGATCCGGCCAGCCGCATCCTGATGATCTGCACCGGTACCGGTATCGCACCCATGCGCGGCTTCATCCAGCGGCAGCAGCGGCTGGACGCCAATCCAGCCCATCCGATGCAGCTGTTCTACGGCGGCCGTACGCCGGAAGAAATGGCCTACTACGAGGAACTGACCGCGCTGCCCGCCTCGCTGCTGAGCACGCACCTGGCTCTTTCACGCGTGGCAGGCAAGCCGAAATGTTACGTACAGGACCTGTTGTTGCAGCAGGCAGAGCGCGTTGCAGAGGTCCTGCGCGACGACAATGGTTACATCTTCATCTGTGGCCTGATCGACATGGAACAGAGCGTCATGCACGCCCTCGGCGAAGTGGCGAAACTATATGGCCTCGATCACGAGAACCTGCATCACCGCCTCCTGCAGGCAGGCAGGCTGCAGATCGAGACCTACTGAGGCCAGCACCACGTCGCCCGTTTCAGGGCGACGTCGGCGGCAATCCCACGATATCGATGGGCGCAAGGGGCTCTCCGGGTTCGAAACCCAGGACGCGGGCGTAGAAGTAATATTCCGCCTCGCGGGCTCGAATGGCGTTTTCCGACTTGCGAAAACCGTGGCCCTCCCCGGGGAAGGCGATATAGGCCGTCGGCACTCCGCGGGATTTCAGCGCTTCAAATATCATCTCGGACTGGTTGGGGGGCACCACCCGGTCCTCCAGGCCTTGCAGCAGCAATAGCGGCTCGTTGAACCCGTCGAGGTGATGGATCGGCGAGCGCTCGACATAGAGATCCCTGCGCTGGGGGTAGGGACCGATCAACTGGTCGAGGTAGCGCGACTCGAACTTGTGCGTGTCGCGGGCCAGCGCCTCGATGTCGCTGATGCCGAACATGCTGGTGCCCGCACTGAAGGTGTCGTGCATGACCAGCGCGGCCAGCGTCGTATAACCACCCGCGCTGCCCCCGCGAATGATCAGCCTTTCGGGATCGGCCTTGCCCTGTTGCGCCAGCCACCGCACCCCCGCCACGGCATCCTCGACATCGGCCACACCCCACTGTCCGTAGAGGGCCCGGCGATACGCGCGGCCGTAGCCGGTACTGCCGCGGTAGTTCAGGTCGAGGATCGCGAAGCCGCGACTGGTCCAGTAGAGTTTGTCCAGGGAAAACTCCGGCATCGCCTGGTCGGTGGGGCCGCCGTGGACGAAGACCATCAGGGGCGGCGCTTTGCCTGGCACCGGCATCACCTGCGGATTGGTCGGCGGGAAATAGTTGCCGTAGGCAGTCGCCCCGCCCGCGGTGGGGAACTCGACCTGCTCGCAGTCCGGCACCCAGGCGGCACCGATGCTGTTGTCCCTGGCGCGGCGGATGAGTTGCGGATGCCGCGCGGCGCCGTCGGTGATCACCAGTTCCTGCGGGCGTACCGCGGGATTGTGGATGACGGCGAGCCGGTCGCCGAAGGGCAGCACGTCGTCGACGGCCGCGCTGTCCAGCCCGGCGGGAGACGCGCTGCCCTCGCGGGGGTCGATCAGGTAGAGGCGCCGTGTTCCACCAGCTGTGACACGCGCAGCGATCCGCCCGTCGTGCAGCAGCCGGTAGTAATGCCCGCCAATCGTCCAGGCGGGACCACCGAATTCCACCGAATGCAGTCCGGTCCCGACTGGCGCAAACTGCTCACCGTCCACCCGGTACAGGCTCCACCACCCGTCGCGATCGCTGATCGTGTAGAGTTGGCCGCTGTCATCCCACTGCGGGTCGATCACCGATTCACCGCTGCCGTTACGTGATCGCAGGCCGATGAGATTGCCAGCGGCGTCGAAACCTGCCGTCCACAGCGTAGTGTTATCCCAGGGCATGTTGGGGTGATCCCAGCTTATGAAGGCCACTTGCTTGCCGTCCGGGGACAGGCTGGCTGCGGAGACGAAATCGCTGTCGCCGAACAACACCCCGCCCTCGGATTCGCCATCCATCGGCAGCGCGACCAGGGCGTTGCGCGGCTCGCCCTCCCCGCGGTGATCCTCACGGATACACAGCAGGCGCTGGCGCGGGGCGTCCAGCACACAGGCGCCATAGCGCAGGGCTGCGTCCGGTGTGATCGGTTGCGGCTCTTCTCCCATGCGCATGCGGTAGAGCCGCTGGTCGGCGAAGTTGCTGAACCAGATCACGCCGTCCGCTACCAGCACGGAACGACCGCCGTATTCGTGGACCCGGGTGCGCGCGTTCCACGGCGCGGGCAGTACGTCCTCGACGGCGGCACCCGGGCGCCAGCGCACGATGGCGACACGACCACCCTCCTCCGGGCGGCCCTCGACCCAGTACAGGTAATCGCCGTCCGTGGCCAGGCCGGCCAGCCAGCGGCTGTCTTCCTCGATGGCGGCGGCGGTGATCGGCGAGGGCCAGGACCCATAATGCATGGCGGGCGCTCCGGAATTTTCAGGTGGCGGCTGGACACTGGGCGAACGCACAGGCTGGCAGGCTGCCAGCGTAACCAGCACCACGCTCAGCAATCTTTTCACGAGATGGTTCGCAGCTGTGGCAGGTTTGGCGGAGAGTGTACCCCGCCACTCACCGCGATTTAAAGGCGTGGAGGCCCCCACTGGCAAACCCCCGGTCATGCGCTAACGTAATAGGACACTTCACTGCCGAGAGGCTCTCGCTATATGAGCATCCTGTTGTTCCTCATCACAGCACTGGTACTGGTCTACCGCGGGAATGGCGGCCAGAGTGCGCTTGTCACCCTGGCCATCGCCACCGCCCTCGGCTGGCTACTCGGTGGATTCGGCCTGTTCAGTTTTATTTTCGGCGCCATCGCGCTGGGACTGGCCTGGCTGCTGCTGTTCCCCAGCCAGCTCCGACTGGAACGGCTGAGCACACCGCTGCTGCGCTACGTGCGCAACATGCTGCCGAGCCTGTCGGAAACCGAGGCGGAAGCGCTGAAATCCGGCTCCGTGGACTGGGACGGCGAACTGTTCTCCGGCCGCCCGCAGTGGGAAAAACTCATCGAGGCGCGGCCCGCGCAACTCAGCGAGGAAGAGCAGGCGTTCGTCGACGGACCCACGGAAGAGCTCTGCGCGATGCTCGACGACTGGGCCATTACCAACGAACTCTACGACCTCCCCGAGGAAGCCTGGGAGTATATCCGCGGCAACGGCTTCTTCGGCCTGGTCATCCCGAAGGAGTTCGGCGGCAAGGGTTTTTCCCACACCGCGCACTCCGAGATCGTGATGAAGCTCTCCACCCGCAGCGTGTCCGGGGCGGTTACCGTGATGGTGCCCAACTCGCTCGGCCCCGGTGAATTGCTGCACCACTACGGCACGGACGAGCAGAAATCCCACTACCTGCCGCGGCTCGCCGCCGGCGAGGAAATCCCCTGTTTCGCACTGACCTCTCCCATCGCCGGCTCCGACGCCGGCGCAATCCCGGACAAGGGCATCGTCTGCAAGGGCATGTGGCAGGGCGAGGAAGTACTGGGCCTGCGGGTGACCTGGAACAAGCGCTATATCACGCTGGCACCCGTGGCCACGCTGATCGGCCTGGCGATCAAGGTCTACGACCCGGACCAGTTGCTCGGCCCGGAGGAAATCGTCGGCGTTACCTGTGTACTGGTGCCGCGCGACCTGGAGGGCGTCAATGCCGGTGCCCGTCACATGCCGATGAACACGGTATTCATGAACGGCCCGACCTGGGGCACCGACGTATTCATTCCCATGGAGCAGGTCATCGGCGGCCAGGACATGCTGGGCAAGGGCTGGACCATGCTGCTGGAGTGCCTGTCCATCGGCCGCTCCATCTCCCTGCCGGCGCTGGGCACGGGCGCGGGCAAACTGGCCTGCCTCGCCACCGGCGCCTACGCCTTCACCCGCGAACAGTTCGGCCGCAATATCAGCCAGTTCGAGGGTGTACAGGAAGCGCTGGAATCCCTGGCCGGTTACACCTACCAGATGAACGCGGCGCGCCTGTTGACCTCGGGCATGCTGGACCGCGGCGTCAAGCCCGCCGTGCCCTCCGCCCTGCTCAAGTACCACAATACAGAGCTGATGCGGCAGGCGATCAACCACGCGATGGATGTGGTGGCAGGCCGCGGCGTGATCACCGGGCCGCGCAACTTCCTCGCCCGGGCCTACCAGGCCGTGCCCATCGCCATCACTGTTGAGGGCGCCAACATCCTCACCCGCAGCCTGATGGTGTTCGGCCAGGGCGCGATTCGCTGCCACCCTTTTATCACCGAGGAAATCGCCGCCGCAGAGAACCCGGACGAAGATGCCGGCACCCGCGACTTCGACGGGGTTTTCTACCGGCACCTGGCGCACACCACGCGCAATGCGCTGCGCGCCTGCACCCTGTCCTGGGCCGGCGGCGCGCTGGAAGCAGTGCCCGAGGTGGGCAACCTGCAACGCTACTACCGGCAACTGGCGCGCTTTTCTGCCGCGTTTGCCCTGCTCACCGACGTTACCCTGCTCTCCGTCGGTGGCGGCCTCAAGGCGCGGCAGCGACTTTCCGGCCGCATGGCGGACTGCCTGGTGCACCTGTATTACGGCAGCGCGGTCATCAAGTACTGGCTGGACCAGGATCGCCCGGACGACCAGCGCCCGCTGGTGGAATGGAGCCTGCAGACCAGCCTGGTGGGCGCCCAGGATGCGCTGGCCGCCGCCATCGCCAACTTCCCGGTCGCCGCGCTGCGCTGGCCGCTGCGCCTGCTGGTCTTCCCGCCCTTCTACAGCCGCATGCAACGGCCGGACGATGCGCTGGGTACCAAAGTCGCCGCGAACATCGTCGAGGACAGCCCGCTGCGCGAGCACCTGGCCGCCGGCTGTTACCGCAAGGATTCGCCGGAAGACCCGCTGGGTCGCGTTCTCAATGCCTACCGACTGGCCCAGGCTACCGCGGCGACCCGCGACAAGCTGCACCGGGTGATTCGCAACCGCGACGAGGACCAGGTGGACGCCATCGCCCTGTTGATGGGCCACCAGCGCAAGGAGCTGGTCGACTGGGCAGTCGAGGAGAAGGTCATCGAGGCCTCCGAACGCGAGCCCCTGCTGGAGGCGCTTACCGCGCTCTACGACGTGATTCGCGTGGACGCCTTCGACGCGGACGGCATCAAGGCGCTGGCCAAGAGTACCAAGGGCAAGCGCAAGCTGGTGGAGCGGCCTGCGCGCAGCACGTAGCCACCCGCCGGGCCTGCGAAATATTGCGCATATCGCCGCTCGCCCGGGCGGCGGCTTTCTGCTAATTTCCCCGCGACCCGCCGCGTTCCGAGCGGCATTTGCCCCCTTCCCCGGCTGGTGAGCCGCGCCGCACAGGACAACCCATGCTTTTCGATTCCGCCTCCAATGTCGATACGGCCGGAAGCCACGACAGCGGGTTATTCGATTCCATCGCCGCCGGTATCGAGTCGCGTGGTTACAGCATCAATCCGATGGCCCTGCCGCCAGAGGTCGCCCAGGCCCTGCACGCCCACCTGCAGGAGATGGAAATGCAGCAATTTTCCCGCGCCGGCACCGGCCGCCAGCAGGACCATGTGCTCAACGATTTCGTGCGGCGCGACGAGATCTGCTGGATTAACGGCGAATCCCCCGCGGGCCGCGTCTGGCTCGCCTGGGCCAACCAGTTGCGCACACATCTCAACCGGCAACTGATGCTCGGGCTGTTTTCCTTCGAGAGCCATTTCGCCCACTACGGACCGGGCGATTTCTACCGGCGGCATGTCGATGCATTTCGCGGCGAAGCCAACCGGGTGCTGTCGCTGGTGGCCTACCTGAACCCCGATTGGCAGGTAGCAGACGGCGGTGAGCTGGTGCTCTACCGGGATGACGAGGATGCGGAGGGGCTGCGGGTGCAGCCCTCCATGGGTACGCTGGTGACCTTCCTCAGCGAGGAGTTTCCCCACGAGGTACTGCCGGCCAGCCGTGATCGCTACTCGGTCGCGGGCTGGTTCCGGGTGAACACCTCGGTGTCCACCCGGGTAGACCCGCCGCTGTAGGAGCCTGCTACGCAGGCGATGCCGTTTGTAGGAGCGCGCTCTGCGCACGATCGCCTGCGTAGCAGGCTCCTACAGGGCGTATCGCCCGAGTAGCGGGGGGACGCGGATCTTCAATAACACTCCGAAACCGGCAGGTCGACCCGGCGCTCGGAGCCATCCGGGTAGTGTTCTATCCGGTAGCACCCGACCACTTCCGAACTGCTGCCCGCGGGCGAATACCCGACATTGCTGTGAACCTCGTTACAGCGCAGTCCGTCGTGCGTGTGATACAGCGAATAGCTCACTGCAGCCCCCGCAAGCGCAGCCCCCAGGGGGTAGTAATAGGGCCGGTAGTACACCCGGTGCCGGTAGTAGGGCCGCGCCACATACACATTGTAGGTCGGGCCACCGCGCCAGTGCTTGCCACCGTGGTGGTAATCCCGGTCGTAGTGCTTCCCGCTATTGTGGCCGTGGCCGTTACCCTTGTGGTGCTTGCCGCCATCGCGGTCCGCCAGTGCGGCGCCACTGCCGGTTGCCAGTACCGCTACCAGGCCAATTGCTGTCACTCGTTTCATTGCATTTCTCCCAATGTGGCTCTGATCCCACGTGCACAGGCTACCGCCCGCTAGCTGAACGCGGCCTGAACGATGGCGGCCACCCTGTTCAGCCGGCGTTCAGCCGGCGCGTAGGACACTGGGGCCGAAGCAGGTATCAGCAGAGGACAAGGACATGAAACGACTACTGGCAGGAATGGCGCTTCTCGCCGCTGCAGGCGCCAGCCACGCGCAACCGAGCACCTACGTCAATGCGCCGGTCGTCAACGTGGAACCCATCGTGGAGGTGATTACGCGGAAAGTGCCGCACGAGGTCTGCCGCACCGAGCAGGTCAAGGTGGTGAACTCCGGCGCCGGACACTCCGCCACCCCGGGCCTGCTGGGCGCGGTCATCGGCGGCGTCATCGGCGGCGCCGCCGGGCACGACAGCCGTTACCAGCCGGTCATCGCGGGGGCCGGCGCACTGCTGGGCGCGTCTATTGGCACGGATGTGGCGCACCGGCAGAGCGCCCAGGCCTACTACACCACCGAGCGACGTTGCGGCGTGGATTACGAACTGCGCGACAGCGAACGAGTGGTCGGGTATCGTGTAGGCTACCGCTACATGGACAATACCTACTATACGCGGACTGCGACCCCGCCCGGCAACACCATCCGCCTGCGCGTGGACGTGAGCCCGCAGTACTGAACCCTGTCGAGAATTGAATGCCGCGAAATGCCCTGGTCTGTGCCCTGGTGCTCGCCGTGATCACAGCTTTCAGCACCTGCCCGGCGCTGGCCGCGCCCGGCCAGGGCAAGCCGGATCGCGGTGAACACGGCCGCCCGGACCAGGGCAAGTCCGGGCAGAATGGGCAGCGCGACAACAGCAAACAGGGCTCTGGCAACAGTGGCCAGCAGGGGGGCCTCGACGCGCGCCAGGCCGCGGCGAAGGCGCAGGCGCAATATGGCGGTCGGGTGCTCAAGGTGAGCCCCGAGGGTAATGGTTACCGGGTACGCCTACTCAGGGACGACGGACGGGTTATCACGGTATCTGTCGAGCGGTAACGTCGTGCACATGCTTATCGTCGAAGACGACCCGACACTGCGGGAGCAGCTTGGCGCGCAATTTCGCGCCGCCGGCTGGACGGTCGAACTGGCCGCCAACGGCCGGGAGGGGCAGTACTTCGGCAGCGAATTCCCCTGCGATCTCGCCATCGTCGACCTCGGCCTCCCGGATATTCCGGGGCTGGACCTGCTGCGCGAGTGGCGCGAGGCGGGGCTCGCGTTTCCCGTGTTGATCCTCACCGCACGCAGCGACTGGCAGGACAAGGTACTCGGGCTGGAAGCCGGCGCCGACGATTACGTCACCAAGCCGTTCCACCCGGAGGAGGTCGCCGCCCGCGTCAGCGCCCTGCTGCGCCGCGCCGCGGGCCGGTCTACCGCCGTGGCCGATTACGGCGCCATCCAGATCGATTTCGACGCCCGCCGGGTGACACGCGACGGGCAGGTGCTGGACCTGACCAGTTACGAGTACAACACCCTCGAGTACCTGGCGCACAGGCCGGGCCAGGTTGTCTCCAAGACCGAGCTGACCCTCCACCTCTACGCCCAGGACCACGAGCGCGACAGCAATGTCATCGAGGTGTTTATCGGCCGGCTGCGGCGCAAGCTGGATCCCGCGCAGCAGTTGCAACCCATAGAGACGGTTCGCGGCGCCGGCTATCGCTTCACGCTGCAGCTGGTGGGCGCCTGAATCGCTTATGCGCTCGCTCACCGGCAGACTGATTCTCGGCAGCGCGCTGCTGCTACCCCTGTTCCTCGGCGCCAGCAGCATCTACCTCGCCGGCGCACACCGCCTGAGTCTCGAGGCGGCCGAAGCCCAGCGCCTGCAACTGCAGGTGCTCACCCTGCTGGCCCAGGCCGAGTACGACGGGACGATCAGCCTGCCAGAACGGCTGATCGAGGCGCGCTACAACCAGCCGGGCTCCGGGCTCTACGCCCGGGTTTCCGACGCCGGCGGCAATACGCTGTGGCTGTCCCCCTCCGCCGTCGCCCTGCCCGACGCCGACCTCGCCCCCGAGCGACCGGGGTTACGCCCGGGCAATCACCGCTTCAGCCGGCACAACGACCTCTACACGTTCTCGTGGCAGGTGGTCTGGGATACCCCGGGCGACGGGGAAGTCCCGCTGCTGTTCACCGTGATGGAGTCGACCGCACCGCTGGACGCGGACATCGCCGTCTACCGGCGCAGCCTGGCGCTGTGGCTGGGGGGCTCGGCAATACTGCTGCTGGCCTGCCAGGGAATGATCCTGGCCTGGGGCCTGCGGCCCCTGCGCCGGCTGGCGACGGAGGTGGCCGCCATCGAGTCGGGCGATGCCGAACACCTTGGGGATGACTACCCGCTGGAGTTGCGCCCGGTCACTGAAAACCTCAACGCCCTGCTGCTCGCCGAACAGCGGCGCCGCGAGCGGGCGCGCAACACCCTGGCGGACCTCGCCCACAGCCTGAAAACACCGCTGGCCATCCTGCGCGGCGCAAACCCCGGGGAGCCGGATTACAACGCGCTGGTGCGCGAGCAGACCGACCGCATGGAGCAGATCGTCGCCTACCAGTTGCAGCGCGCCTCCGGCGGCGGCCAGCACCTGCTCCAGTTGATCGCCGTGGCCCCGGTGCTGGAACGCCTGTGCGCATCGCTGCGCAAGGTTTACGCGGATCGCCACCTGGATATCGGAATACACTGCGACCCGCAGTGCCTGTTCCGCGGCGACGAGCGCGACCTGATGGAGATTCTCGGCAACCTGCTGGACAACGCGTGTAAATTCGCCCGGCACCGGGTTCGTGTCAGCAGCGAGGGCAGCGCGCCGGGGCCGCTGCAACTCAGTGTGGAGGACGACGGCCCGGGCATTCCGCAGTCCTCCCGTTCCGCCATCCTGCAGCGCGGCGCCCGGCTGGACGAGCAGCGTCCCGGGCAGGGCCTGGGCCTGGCGGTTGCCGCCGACATCATCGAGAGCTACGGCGGCGGGATCGAGATCGGCGATGCGGCGTCCGGTGGCGCACGCATAGTCGTGCGCTTTTCCTGAGGGACTGGTTTAACGGGGGGTTGGCCCGCGATCAGTTCGCCGGTGTCAGGCTGGCCGCCCAGGCATCGACCTGCCCCTGCTGCACGGCGTCCACCACCGGCGCCAGTTCGGCAAAGCCCTGCCCGGAATACCCGCTGACCCGGTACTCATGCACCAGCCGCGTGCCGCCCTCCGGGGTCGCGCTGAGCACGAAGGACGCGGCGCCGTGCAGCCCCATCGCCTGCAGCGGTCCCAGTCCGCCCAGCATCACCAGGGATTTCCCGGGGCGCACCTGGCTGACCACCATGTGCTGTACGTCTACGCCCTCGCCGCGCTCGCAAAAGCAGCCGCCGGCTACCGGCTCCAGCGACATGTTGGCGTGATCGCCGGTCCAGGTGTGCGCGGAGCTCCACCAGCGCTCGGGATGGATGAGCTGCTCCCAGGCCTGTGCCACGGGTACCGGCGCGACGGCCTCCACCCGCAGGGCGAAGCCGGCGGCATTGCTGCCCAGGACCTCGGCGCGCGGCGCCGCCGCCGCGAGCAGGAGCGTCAATGCACAGGTCGTCCAGGCCAGTTTCTCGTTTCGAAGTGGATGTATCACCGTCCCTACCTCCCGCAGGATCATCGGGGAAATGCGCGACTGCCCGGGCAGCACGCCCCGGGGCAACAGCTTAGGCAGTGACTCCGGGCCCCGCCAGCTCACCACAGTTGTGCATTTGCCGGTTATTCGCAGGACAGCCGCACCACTCCCGGGCATACTGCTCCCCCGGCGGGCCGGACCTACTGCGTCGAATGACGTATAGGCGCCCGCCATGGGGCCCTGAGATACTCCCTGCGCAACTGTGCCAAAAGCCGTTTCGTGGCACGTAACTTGCTGTCATTTCTAACAATTTTCAAAAAACAGGTCAGCCTAACGGCGAACGCACCCGACACGATGCGCCCATCTCAGCAAATCTTCCGCACCCGCAGGCAGTACAACCAGTGGGTGGCCAACCAGACGCTGGAAGACTATGCGCTGCGCTTCACTGCCAAGCGCGCCCGGCGTTTCAGTCCCTGGGTGGTGGCGACGACGGCGCTGGGCGGCGCGGCGGCCTTTCTCGCGCTCGAGGCGATCGGCGGCGCGATCACGCTGAGCTACGGCTTCACCAACGCCTTCTGGGCGTTGCTCACCGTCGGCCTGGTGATCTTCGTCACCGGCCTGCCAATCACCTACCACGCCGCCAAGTACGGTGTGGATATCGACCTGCTCACCCGCGGCGCCGGCTTCGGCTACCTCGGCTCCACCCTCACCTCACTGATCTACGCCTCGTTCACCTTCCTGTTCTTCGCCATCGAGGCCGCCATCCTGGCGATGGCGCTGAAGGCGCTGTTCGGCATCCCGCCCTCCATCGGCTACATCCTGTGCGCGGTGGCGGTCATTCCCATCGTCACCCACGGCATTACATTCATCTCGCGCTTCCAGGTCTACACGCAGTACATCTGGGTGGCCCTGCAGGTGCTGGCGCTGGTGGCCATCGTCTACAACGATGTGGGCAGCGTGGGCCAGTGGACGGAGTTCACCGGTACGGGACCTGCCGCCGAACGCGGCGGCCACTTCGATATCCTGCTGTTCGGCGCGGCAGCCTCGGTGCTGTTCGCTCTGATGGCGCAGATCGGCGAGCAGGTGGACTACCTGCGCTTCCTGCCGCCGCAGGAGCAGACCGGCCGCCTGCGCTGGTGGCTGTCGATGATCGCCGCCGGCCCCGGCTGGATCTTCATCGGCATCCCGAAGATGCTGCTGGGTTCCTTCCTCGCCTGGTTCGCGCTCAGCCGCGGCGTGGACCCGGAACTGGCCGCGGACCCGACCCACATGTACCAGGGAGCCTACAACTACCTCACCCACTCGCCGACCGCCGCCCTGGTGCTGGCGGGCGTGATGGTGATCATCTCCCAGCTCAAGATCAACGTGACCAACGCCTACGCCGGCTCCATCGCCTGGTCCAACTTTTTCTCCCGGCTGACCCACAACCACCCTGGCCGCGTGGTGTGGCTGGTGTTCAACGTGACCATCGCCCTGCTGCTGATGGAACTGGGCATCTACCGCGCGCTGGAGAACATCCTCTCCGCCTTCGCCATCATCGCGGTGAGCTGGCTGGGCTCGCTGAGCGCGGACCTGATGATCAACAAGCGGCTGGGCCTCAGCCCGCCATTCATCGAGTTCAAGCGCGCCCACCTCTACGACATCAACCCGGTGGGCGTGGGCTCGATGTTCGTCGCCACCAGCGTGGGCATGCTCTGCCTGCTGGGCGCCTTCGGCCACACTGCCGCGGCGCTCACCCACTTCATCACCCTGGGCTGCACCTTCGTCATGGTGCCGCTGATCGCCGCCGTCACCCGCGGTCGCTATTACATCGCCCGCAGCCCGGACGAGAACCTGCTAGCGCACGCCGAGCACGAGTGCGTGATCTGCGAAAACGCTTTCGAAACCGAGGACATGAGCCACTGCCCCGCCTACCAGGGGCCGATCTGTTCCCTCTGCTGCACCCTGGATTCGCGCTGCTACGACAGCTGCAAGAGCGACGCGCGCTTCTCCACCCAGGTGGTGCAGTTCCTCGGCAAGCTGTTGCCGGAGCGTGCGCTGCACTCCATCGACAGCCGGCTGGGGCGCTTCCTCGGTATCCTGGTGCTGATCTCCCTGGCCAACGCGGCGATGCTCTCGCTGGCCTACTACCACATCGACCCGCAGGACCCGGTGATGGCCCAGACACTGGGCACACTACTGCACACGCTGTTCTTCCTGCTGCTGATCGTGTTCGGCGTGATCGCCTGGCTGTTCCTGCTGGCCCACGAGAGCCGCGCCGTGGCCCACGAGGAAACCGCGCGCCAGACCCGCCTGCTGCTGGAGGAGATCGAAGCGCACCGGCAGACCGACCGCGAACTGCAGACCGCCAAGGAGCTGGCGGAGGCCGCCAACGACGCGAAAAGCCGCTACCTCAGCGGCATCAGCCACGAGTTGCGCACGCCGCTGCAGTCGATTCTCGGCTACGCGCAGATTCTCGCCCGCGACGAGCGCCTGCCCGCCGACCGGCTCGACTCCATCGCCATCATGCGCCGCTCCGGCGAGTACCTGGCGGACCTGATCGAGGGACTGCTGGATATCTCGCGCATCGAGGCGGGCAAGCTGGAGATCCACCGGGAGAAGGTGGACCTGCAGTCCATGCTCAACGAGGTGGTCAACATGTTCAGCCTGCAGGCGGCGGGCAAGGGCATCCACTTCCGCTACGAGGCGGACCAGCGCCTGCCGCGCTTCGTCCACACCGACGGCAAGCGCCTGCGCCAGGTGCTGATCAACCTGCTCTCCAACGCGGTGAAGTTCACCCACACCGGCGAGGTCGTGCTGCGTATCAGCTACCGCAATCAGGTGGCCAAGATCAGCGTTTCCGATACCGGGGTGGGCATCAGCGAAGCGGACCTGCCGCGAATCTTCCGGCCCTTCGAGCGCGCCCACTCCAGCGGCAACCCGGATGTCGCCGGTACCGGCCTGGGCCTGACCATCGTCAAGCTGCTCTCGGAGATCATGGGCGGCGACCTCGATGTGCGCAGCGGCGTGGGCCAGGGCAGCACCTTCACCCTCAGCCTGATGCTGACCAGCGTCGAGGGCGTGCCGGCGCAGGTGGCTTCCGCATCCAGCCAGGCGATCACCGGCTTCCACGGCCGACGCCGCACCCTGCTGGTGGCTGACGACGAAACCACCCACCGCACGCTGCTGGTGGACTACCTGGCGCCGCTGGGTTTTGAAATCATCGAGGCGGGGGATGCGCAATCCTGCCTCCAACTGCTGTCAGCGCACTCACCGGATGCCTTCCTGCTGGACGTGTCCATGCCCGGCATGAGCGGGCTGGAACTGGCGCGGGAGCTGCGCCGGCGCGGGGTCAACGCGCCCATCGTGATGGTGTCGGCCGACGCACACGAGCGGCGGGCGGAGGGCGATCCCGAGGCCGCCCACGACGCCTACATGGTCAAGCCGATCCGCCTGGGGGATCTCACCCGGTTGCTCGCCAGCCTGCTCGGGGTCAGCTGGACCTACGCACCGGTGAAGGAAGCGGTGGCCACCTCGGCCGCGGATGTCGACATTTCCGCAGCCGGTGCGGCCGGAGCCTCGCGCCTGCGGGCCTACGCGGAGATCGGCTACTCGCGCGGGGTCAACGAGGAACTCGACCAGCTGCAGCGCGGCGGTATACTCCCGCCCGCCGCACTGGAACACCTGGGCCACCTGGCGCGGCAGATGCGCTATACGGAAATCGTCGATTTGCTGAAAAGGAGTGAGGCCTGATGCTACAGGTTGCAACGGAGGGGCGGGCGGCAGTGGAACCGGAACGCGGCGTGGTACTGGTGGTGGACGATTCGCCGGACAGCCTGAGCATGCTGAACGCGGCGCTGGAACAACAGGGCTATACCGTGCTGATCGCGCTGGAGGGTCGGCAGGCGCTGGCCATCGCCGGCAAGATCAACCCGGACATCATCCTGCTGGACGCGCTGATGCCCAGCATGGACGGCTTCGACACCTGCCGCATGCTCAAGGCCGACCCGCGCCTGGCCGACATTCCCGTGATCTTCATGACCGGGCTTACGGATACCGATTCCGTGGTGCGCGGCCTGGACGCCGGCGGCGTGGACTACCTCACCAAGCCGGTGAACATCGACGAACTGGTGGCGCGCATGCGCGTGCACCTGGCCAACGCCAAGCTCAAGCACAGCGCCCAGTTCGCCCTGGACTCCACCGGCCAGCACCTGCTCAGCGTGAGTGCCGACGGCGCCCTGCTGTGGGCCACGCCGCAGACCCGCGACCTGTTCGCCCGCGCCGCGGTCGGCGACGACTGGCTGAAGCAGGAGATGGCCGCGCAACTGCGACGCTGGCTGACCTTTGCCCCGGCTGACGGCCAGGCTCTCTCGCTGGAGAACCTGGAATACCCGCTGCAGCTGCGCCTGGTGGGCCGTTCCGGCGGCGGCGACATCATGCTCAAGCTGATCGACGGCCGCGCGCCATCCGGCGCCGAGAAGCTGCGCCTGCACCTGCCGGTGACCGAGCGCGAGTCGGAAGTGCTCTACTGGATCGGCAACGGCAAGACCAACCGGGAAATCGGCCAGATACTGGATACCAGCCCGCGCACCGTCAACAAGCACCTGGAACAGATCTTCCGCAAGCTGGAGGTCGACAACCGCACCTCCGCCGCCGCCATCGCCCTGCGCTACCTGCTGGACGAAGCCTGAGGGGCGCGCCGGCCTTCAGGCGGCAAACAGCGCGTCGGTAGTCTCGCGCAGGCGGCGCACCATGTTCTCCATGCCCTGGCTGGCGAGCGCCGTATTGTAGGTTTCACAGGCCAGGTACGCGTCCGCGACCCCCATCCCGTCCAGGGCTTCCAGCACCGCCCGGATATCGACTACGCCCTCCCCCGGCAGCAGCCGCGACTGCGTGGCGAACTGCAGGTAATCCATGCCGGTGGGCGCCGCACCGGGCGGCGAATCGCACAACTGGATGCCGTGGATGCGCGTGGCGGGAATGGCGCGCAGGCAGTCGAAGTCCGGCCCACCCGGCTGGTGCTGCCAGTGCAGGGTATCGAGGATCACCCCGGCATTGCCGGCGCCGGAATCGCGCGCCAGGCGCCAGGCGGTGGCGAGGTCCGGCACCGCGGTCCCCGGTATGAATTCGATGGCGATGCGCACGCCCTGCCGGGCGGCCAGGTCGCAGGCGGCGGCGATACCCTGCACCGCGAGGCCGGGGTCCAGCTGCGGCGCAATGGTGGCGGCCAGCAGGGTGTCGGCGCCCAGGGCGGAGGCAAGCTCCAGCAGCTGGCCGACCTCATCCCGGGCCGCCGCGGGCCCTTCCGTCCAGGCGATGCTCGCCTCGATGACCCGGGCCCGCGCACCGAGCTCCCGCAGCAGTTCGCCGAGTCGCTCCAGGCCCATGACCTGAGCGTGCCCGGGGCCCAGGCCGATCTCGCGAAAACCCATCCCGGCGCCCAGGCGCAGGGCTTTTTCAAGCTCGGCCGGCCCGATCTCGCGCGGGTTGGCGAACAGCGTCGAGATGCAGATGCCGACCTGGTCGGCGGAATAACGTGACAGCGGCATGTATGGCGACTCCTCGGGCAGTCTGGAATTACGGGCAAAAACGCCGGATTGCATGGTAACTGCAACGGCTGGATTGTTCGAACTGCGGCCTATGTCACACTCTGCGCCTCCCGCTGGCGGCGGCAATCGGCTACCCTGAAAGCAGCTATAGGTAACGAGCTATGGAACTGCCCCCAAATGGACAGCAACGACTATCGCAAAACTGACGCGACGCCGTACAAGGCGTTTCGCACGAGCCGCTTCTTCAAGCATGAAGGCAGCTGGTATTTCAGTACCCGCGAGGGGACTTCGGAAGGACCTTACCACTCCAGGGAAGAAGCCGAAGCCCAGCTGGAGAAATACATCCAGGTTGTGAACTCCGGGTTCTACAACCGGGAAGTCGCGCTGCAACTCGAGCCGAAAAGCGGCAACTGACCGGCGGCAACCCCCTCCCCCTGGCATCCGGCAACCCGGCTGCCCTGCGTCTGCCCGTCAGCCGGAATCCGGCAGGGCGTAAGCCACGACATAATCACCGGCAGTGGTCCCTGCGCCGCCGTGGCCACCGGCGGCGATTACCACGTACTGGCGGCCGTCGAGCTGGTAGCTCATGGGTGTGGCCTGCCCGCCCGCGGGGAGCCGCCCCTTCCACAGCTCCCGACCGGTATCCAGGTCGAAGGCGCGCAGGTAGTCATCCAGCGCCGCCCCGATAAACACCAGCCCGGAAGCCGTGACCAGCGGCCCGCCAATCGCCGGCGTTCCGGCGATATCCCCAAATGGCCAGGGCGCGATGTCTTCGCTGGTACCCAGCGGGACCTGCCACTGGATCCTGCCAGAGTTGAGGTTGACAGCGACCAGCGTCCCCCAGGGCGGCCGGCTGCAGGGCACGCCCAGCGGCGATACCAGCATCTGCCGACGCATGCCATAGGGTGTCCCGGACTGGGCCGTGTACTGGGAATCCGGAAAGGGCGGATCCTCGAGCGCGGCGAGATACTCCTCACGCGGCAGCAACTGCACGACCGACGGGATGTGGCTGACATTGGTCACCACGATGCCGCGGTCCTGGTCGATGGCCACCCCGCCCCAGTTGCCGCCGCCGATGTACGACGGCCAGACGATACTGCCCTCCAGGCTGGGAGGGGTGAAGATTCCCCGGGAGCGGTAGCGCTGGATCTCGCGGCGACACAGCCAGCGATCCACCGGCGTCAGGCCGAAGGCATCGTCCGGCGTCAGCGGACGCTGCTCCACCAGCGGCGGCAGCGTGGAAAACGGCTGGGTCGGCCAGCTGGATTCACCCGGCACGTCGCTGGCCGGCACCGGGCGTTCCTCCACGGGGAAGATATCCTCGCCGGTCAGCCGATCGAATACGTACAGCATGCCCGTCTTGGCCAGCTGTATGAGCGCGGCACGCCGCACGCCGCCGTGAACGACCTGCGCCAGCGTGGGTTGCGCCGGAACATCGTAATCCCAGAGATCGTGGTGCACGAGCTGTCGCGCCCAGCGCAGCTCACCCGTCGCGGCGTCCAGTGCGATCACCGAGTTGGCATGGGGGTTGGAACCGAGGCGCTCCCCGCCGTAGTAGTCCGGGCTGGCGGACCCGGTCGGCACGTAGACCAGGCCGGCCGCCTCGTCCACCGAGAGCGCGGCCCAGGCATTGGCGGCCCCGGTCTTCGCGAGCTGCTGCCGGCGCCAGGCATCGTGTCCAGCGTCTGCAACAGACCTCGGCAGCGGGTCGAAGCGCCACGCCAGTTCGCCGGTGATTGCGTTGAAGGCGCGCACGATGCCGTACTCCAGGTCGACGGCGCCATTGTCACCCACCGCGGAACCGCTGATCACCAGGTCGCGGTATATGGCAGGCGGCGAGGTAATGAGGTAGTTTCCCGGCCACTTCGGGCGGCTGCCGGCATTCAGGTCCACGACCCCGCGCTCGCCAAAGCCGGCGCAGGGCTCCCCGGAATACGCGTCCAGCGCCAGCAGCCGGGCGTCTCGCGTGCCGAAAAATACCCGTGAATTACAGGGCTCGCCCGGGGTGTCTCCACGCCAGAAACTGACGCCGCGGGAGGTGTGCTCGCTGTAGTTGCGATCCCGCGGCAGCGCGCCGTCGAACATCCACTTGCGCTCACCGCTGCGCGCGTCGATGGCGTGGACCTGCCCGGTCGGCGTGCTGAGGTAAAGCACGCCGTCCACCAGGATCGGGGTCGCCTCGAACGCCAGGTTTTGACTGTCGCGATAGCCCTCGCCCAGGTCGCCCGTGCGGTAGGTCCACGCCACCGCCAGGCGGGAGACATTGCCCGCGTCAATCTGCCGGGCCGGGACAAAACGGGTACCCCCCGCGTCTCCGCCGTAGTGGGACCAGTCGGCAAACGCAGGGGAAAAGGCGAGCAACAGTAGCAGCGGGAGTATACGTGGCATACGGGGATGATAAGACAGAAGCCGCGCCGGGCGCAGCCTGGAGGGGCTCTGCTGCCGCGGCGTTACACCGAGCTTGCCCGGGCCTCCGGCCACCAGCGCGCCACCAGTTCCTCCTCGGACAGGGGTTCGCCGTAGAGAAAGCCCTGCACGCTGTCACATCCCAGCTCCCGCAACAGCTCCGCCTCCGCGGGACGCTCCACGCCCTCCGCGGTCACCGACAGCCCCAGGCTGCGGGCCAGCGCGATAGTGGTCTCCACGATGGCGCGGCTCTGCGCGTGCTCCAGCATGCGGTGCACGAACGAGCGGTCGATCTTGAGCATGTCGATGGGGAAACGCCCCAGGTAGGCCATGGATGAGTAGCCGGTGCCGAAGTCGTCCAGCGCCAGCAGGAAACCCGCGTCCGACAGTGCCTGCAGGACCTTGCCTGCGGAGCTCGGGTCTTTGATCAGGATGGTTTCAGTGATTTCCAGTTGCACCACCTGCGGGTCGACACCGGCGCGGCGGGCCGCGTCCAGCAGGTAGTTGGGCAGCTCCGGATCGAGGATATTGCGTGCGGACAGGTTGATGGCGACCCGGTAGCCGATACCGAGCTGCCGCCAGCGGGCGGCGTCCTCCATGGCCATGTCGATCACCCGGTGGGTCAGCAAGCGGATCAGGTCGGTAGCCTCGATCAGCGGCATGAAGTCCTTGGCCTCGACCAGTCCGCGGGTTGGGTGATCCCAGCGGATCAGCGCTTCACAGCCTTCGATCTCGCCGCTGTTGGCGTTGACGATAGGCTGGTAGAACAGCATGAATTGCTGCTGCTCCAGGCCATCGTTCACCGCCGAGAGCAGGGTCAGGTCCTCCAGTTTGTAGGCGTCGATCTCGCGCTGGTAGAGCGCGAATCCCGCGCCACGCTGTTTGGCGTGGTACATCGCCACGTCCGCGCAACGCAGCAGCTCGTGGCTGCTGTTGCCGTGCAAGCGGGAAATCGCCACGCCGATGGCCGCGGACATGCGCAGGCTGAGCTCGCCGATCATCAGCGGCCTTGCGATCTGGTCCCCCAACTGGCGTGCCAGCGTCAGGGCGACCTCCGTACTGGCATCCGCATCCAGGGTGTGGATGACGACGAACTCGTCGCCGCCCAGCCGGAACAGCCGGGCGGGCCGGTCCTCGAGGTATTTGCGCAGGCGGTCCGCCATGGCCCGCAGCAGCTTGTCGCCGACCGAGTGACCCAGGGCGTCGTTCACCTGCTTGAAGTGATCGAGGTCGAACAGCAGCACCGCGCAGCTCTCCTCCGATCGCTCACCGAGGTAGTCGTGCAGGGCCGCGCGGTTGCCCAGTCCGGTCAGGGTATCGTGGTTGGCGCGATACCCCAGCTCGCTCAGGTTGCGGGCGTTGGCCACGCTGATGCCGATCACCTGCCCGAGGCTTTCCAGCGTGCGAATCTCGGCTTCGGGAAATTCTCGGCGGTGACTGTCCCGCAACACCAGCACGCTGAGTACCTCGTCGCCGTGGGTGATCGGGACCACCACCATGCTTGCCCCGGGATCGAGCTGGAACGCATTGCGGAAGCGATCGCTGAGTCGCGGGTCCTCCGAGAGATTGACCGAATAGCACACTCGCCGGGTTTTCAGCGCGGTCGCGATCATGCCGTCCTCCTGGGCCACGAACGGCGTGCCGAGGGTGGACGCCCGGAGCTCACTGAATCCGATCTGGGCAATCGGGGTCAGGGTGAGTTCCAGGCCTTCCTGCGGATGCAAGAATACGCCATTGGCCCACTCCAGCCGGCGCACCATCACTTCCAGCACACGCTGCGCCAGGCCGGCCTCGTCGGTCACCCCCTGCAGCTGCGCTGATATCTCCTGCGAAAGCTCCAGGAAGCGGTACTGGTTGCGCAGGCGCCGCAGCGAGCGCTGGTAGGCGGCGATCAGCAGCGCGAGGATGGTGGTAATGGCGACCAGCGCGTTGAAGCCGAGAAAATGGTTGAACCAGCTCGACTCGCCAGCGCCGGATACGCTCAGTATGAAAAGACCGCCCTCGAGCCCCCCGCGCAGGGCAAAACAGGCGGCGGCGATGCGCTCGAATGTCCCCAGCGACCACATCAGCGCCGCCGACGCCATCAGCGCCAGCGCCATGGCGCCGACCATCATTACGCGGGCGCCGACGTTACCCGCCAGGAGCAGCGTCAGGTAGAAAATCGCCGCGAGCCCCAGTATCGCCAACACCGCATGCCCGGCTCGCAGGCGATAGCGCGTGGCCCGGTAGGCGATCACCCCGGCCATCAGGCCCGCCGACTGGGTGGCGATGGTCAGGCACAGCAGCACCGCCACCCACCACGTCGGGTTGACCTGGGCGTGGGCAAAGGCGATCAGCAGCGGCGGAATCGGCAGGGTGACGTGGGAGATCGCCCACCACAGCGTATACGAACGCTCCCGGTCCCCCAGCCAGAGGACGACGAGGGCGAACGCGGCCAGCACCTCGACGGCAACCAGCGAAATCTCGGCGGGAGACCAGGCCATAGGCGGCTTGCACCGTTCATTATTGTGACGGTGCAAGTTTAGTACAGACGCGTACCGGGACGAACCGGCGTGTTACGGGAATGTGAACCCGTCGCGGTTTCGGGCGGAGGACCCGCCCGATTGACTCAGGCGCGCGCTTTCAGCTCCCGCTCAGGCAACATGCCCTCGCGCACGATAAAGGCGATTATAGCGTCGAGTCCCTCACCGGCCTTGAGGTTGGAGAATACGAACGGGCGCTCGCCGCGCATCTTCTTCGCATCCCGGTCCATCACCTCCAGCGAGGCGCCCACCAGCGGCGCGAGGTCGGTCTTGTTGATGACCAGCAGGTCGGAGCGGGTAATACCCGGGCCGCCCTTGCGCGGGATCTTGTCGCCCGCGGATACGTCGATCACGTAAAGGGTGAGATCGGACAGCTCCGGACTGAAGGTGGCCGACAGGTTGTCGCCGCCGCTCTCCACGAAGATCACGTCCAGTGCGCCGTGGCGGCGCTGCAGCTCGTCGATGGCGGCGAGGTTCATCGAGGCGTCCTCGCGGATCGCCGTGTGCGGGCAGCCGCCGGTCTCCACGCCGAGGATGCGGTCCGCGGACAGCGCCTCGTGCCGGGTGAGGAATTCCGCGTCCTCGCGGGTGTAGATATCGTTGGTCACCACGGCAATGTCGTAGCTGTCGCGCAGGGCGCCGCACAGGGCGCGCAGCAGCGCGGTCTTGCCGGAGCCCACCGGGCCGCCGACGCCGACGCGCAGGGTCTTGGCTGTCATGGTCGCTCTCCTCTTCAGGATCTGAACAAACGGGTGTACTGGGTTTCGTGCCAGCAGCTGGCCAGGGTCAGCGCCGGCAGGGAGGCGCCGATATCCGCCTCGCGCAATGATTCGCCGGTGGCGCGCGCCGCCTCCAGCGCGGGCAGCAGTTCGCCGAGCAGGCGCTGCGCGGCGCTCTGGCCCAGCGGCACCAGCTTGGTAGCGGCCGCCACCTGGTTCTCCAGCCAGGACCAGAGGAAGCCGCTGGCCGCCGCGCCCTCGTCGATCTCCCACTGGGCGCAGGCGGCGGCAAAGGCCGTCACGAAACTGGTTTCGGCGCCCACATCCGGCACCGACAGGCCGACCTGCGGCAACAACCGGCACAGGGCCTCCCCCATGGCGGTATCGGTCAGGCGCAGTTCGGCAGTCTCGCGGCAGGCGAGGATGTAGGCGTTGTAATAGCGCAGGCGCTCGCTGTCACCATCGCGGGCAGCGCGGTGCTGGCGCAGGAACAGCGGCACGTCCACCCGCGCCAGCGAGCAGGACAGCTGCTGTTCCAGCCAGCTTCGCGTAGCGCCTGCGTCGGTCACCCAGCCGCACTCGATGGCCGTTTCCAGTCCCTGCGAAAAGGCGAAGCCGCCCACCGGCAGCGCCGGGCTGGACAGTTGCAGCAGGCGCAGCAGCGCCGTGTCAGTGGTGGTGATGGTCATGGGCGGGACGGATTGGCGCCGGCTCGTGCGGGTGTTCGTGCGAATGACCGTGCGAATGACCGTGCGAATGGTCGTGAGAGTCCTCGTGCGCATGCTCGTGAGAGTGCGAGTGGCCGTGGGAATGCCCGCGGGCGTAGGCGCCGGATTCGGGCTCGAAGACCGCGACTTCCTCGATCACCTCCAGGCCGAGCTCGGACAGCATCTCGCCCAGCACATGGTCTCGGGCGATGCGCAGCCAGCGCTCGCCGATCTGCACCTTGGTGTGGCGGTTGCCGAGGTGATAGCAGGCGCGGCTGAACAGCTGCCAGTCGTCTGTCCCGGCGCGCAGCACTTGCTCCTCGGCGCCCGCCACCACCAGGCACTTGCCGCAGCGGGTGCGCAGCAGTTCGCCTACCCGCAGGGTGTTGCCGCGCTCGAGGAAGACGCGCACTTCCTCGCCGCCGGCGGACACCGCGCGGAAGCGGCCGCGCTCGCGCTGCAGGTGATCCAGCACCAGCGAATCATGGATGTTCTCCTGCAGCGTCGCGGGCAATCGCTCGTACACTTCAAACATGTTGCGGCCTCAGAACAGGTTGTAGAGCTGGGCCAGCGGCAGCACGTCCGCCGGCTCGCAGGTAAGCAGTTCACCGTCGGCGCGCACCTCATAGGTCTGCGGGTCGACGGTCACCAGCGGCTGCCAGGCATTGAGCACCATGTCCGCCTTGCGGATGCTGCGGGTGTTGCGGCAGGCGATCAGCTGCCGGCCAAGGCGCAGCTTCTCCGCCACGCCGGCCTCCACCGCGGCCCCGGCGACAAACGTCACCGAGGTGCGCCGGGCGGCGCCCGGGTGGGCGCCGAACATCGGCCGGTAGTGCACCGGTTGCGGCGTGGGAATCGACGCGTTGGGGTCGCCCATGGGTGCCGCCGCGATAAAACCGCCCTTGATGATCATCGAGGGCTTGGCGCCGAAAAACATCGGTTTCCACAGTACCAGGTCCGCCAGCTTGCCCACTTCAACCGAGCCTACCTCCGAATCGATTCCGTGGGTGATGGCCGGGTTGATGGTGTACTTGGCGATGTAGCGCCGCGCGCGGAAGTTGTCCATGCGCTCGCTGTCCTCGGCCAGCGGGCCGCGCTGCACTTTCATCTTGTGCGCGGTCTGCCAGGTGCGGGTGACCACCTCGCCCACCCGGCCCATGGCCTGGGAGTCGGAGGCGATCATGCTGAAGGCGCCGAGGTCGTGGAAGATATCCTCCGCCGCGATGGTCTCCTTGCGGATGCGCGAATCGGCGAAGGCGACATCCTCGGGGATGGACGGGTCCAGGTGGTGGCAGACCATCAGCATGTCCAGGTGCTCGTCCACCGTGTTGCGGGTGTAGGGCCGCGTCGGGTTGGTGGAGGACGGCAGCACGTTGGATTCGGCGCAGGCGCGGATGATATCCGGCGCGTGGCCGCCGCCGGCGCCCTCGGTGTGGTAAGTGTGGATCGCCCGACCGCGGAAGGCCGCCAGGGTATCGTCGACAAAACCGGACTCGTTCAGCGTATCGGTGTGGATCGCCACCTGCACGTCGTAGGCCTCGGCCACCGACAGGCAGTTATCGATGGCCGCAGGTGTGGTGCCCCAGTCCTCGTGCAACTTGAGGCCGCAGGCGCCGGCGGCGAGCTGCTCCTCCAGCGGTACCGGCAGGCTGGCGTTGCCTTTGCCGAGGAAGCCGAAGTTCATCGGCAGGTCGTCGGTGGCCTGAAGCATCTTGCCGATATTCCAGGGCCCCGGCGTGCAGGTGGTGGCGTTGGTGCCGGTAGCCGGCCCGGTGCCGCCGCCGATCATGGTGGTGACGCCGGACATCAGCGCCTCCTCGATCTGCTGCGGGCAGATGAAGTGGATGTGCGCATCGATGCCGCCGGCGGTGAGTATCTGGCCCTCGCCCGCGATCACCTCGGTGCCGGGTCCGATATGAATCGTCACGTTATCCTGGATATCCGCATTGCCGGCCTTGCCGATGCCGCTGATGCGACCGTGCTTGATGCCGACATCCGCCTTGACCACGCCCCAGTGGTCGAGGATCAGCGCGTTGGTAATCACCGTATCCGCGACCTGCGCCGCGGGCAGCTGGCCCTGGCCCATGCCGTCGCGGATCACCTTGCCGCCGCCGAATTTCACCTCGTCGCCGTAGGTGGTGAAGTCCTTCTCGACCTCGATCACCAGCGCTGTATCGCCCAGGCGCACCCGGTCCCCTGTGGTGGGGCCGAACATCGCCGCGTAGGATTTCCTGTCTATCCTGCTCATTGCCCTTCCCCGTCCAGTTCGCCCATCACGTCGCCGCGGAATCCGTAGACCTTGCGCGCGCCGGCGTAGGCCACCAGTTCCACCTCGCGGTCCTGGCCCGGCTCGAAACGCACCGCCGTGCCCGAAGCGATATTGAGGCGGAAGCCGCGCGTCATATCGCGATCGAACTGCAGTGCCGGGTTGACCTCGTAAAAATGGTAGTGGGAGCCGACCTGCACCGGGCGGTCGCCGCTGTTTTTCACCGAGACCGTCACGGTGGGGCGGCCCGCATTCAGTTCTATCTCGCCGTCCGCCGGGAATATTTCGCCGGGTTTCATGCCTGCACCTCCGCGCTTACTGGATGGGATCGTGGACGGTGACCAGCTTGGTCCCGTCGGGGAAGGTGGCCTCCACCTGCACCTCGTGGATCATCTCGGCCACCCCGGGCATCACCTGGTCGGCGCTGAGTATCTCGCGGCCGTAGCTCATCAGCTCGGCCACGGTCCTGCCGTCGCGCGCGCCCTCCATGATCTCCAGCGTGAGCAGCGCCACCGCCTCCGGGTAGTTGAGCTTGAGCCCGCGGGCGAGGCGACGCTCGGCGAGCATCGCCGCGGTCACCACCAGCAGCTTGTCTTTTTCCCTGGGTAACAGTTCCATGGTGTTTCCTTGCTCAGGTCAGCCAGATGCGCGGCGCGCAGGCTTCCCGGTTCAACAGTGCCGGCCGCAGCTGCTGCCACCAGCGGGTAAATTGGCGCCGCGCGCCCTCGGCGCTGGGGCCGAGGTAGCGGCCTACGACCATGTCGCCGACCAGCGTGATCGCCGTTGTAGGAGCCCGCTCTGCGTGGTCCGGCATCCCGGGCGATTGCGATTCAAATTCTGGCTCGATCGATCGCCCGTGTAACGGGCTCCTACGGTCCAGCGCATCCGGATCGAAATTGTCGCGATCAAACGGACCCGCCAGGAAAAACCCCGACACGGCGCAGCCGCGCATCGCCGCCGGTCCGTGCAGCAGCGACTCGCAGCTGCCCTCGTCCACATCCAGGCCGTCGACAAACAGCGGCACGCCGTCCCGGTGCACGCGGTAGCGCTGGCGGAAACTGCCGCGGGTAAACAGCTCGCCCGCCGCCGGCAGCCCGAAACAGCTGATTTCCCAGCCGATGAACCGGCTGCCTGTGGCCAGTTGCACGTCCGTCGCCATGTCCACGCAGGCGCCGTCGTAGACAATGGTTTCCAGCGGGAACCACTCCAGGCTTGCGCCCGGCTCCAGACGCAGGTCCACGCGCTGGCGCTGCTGGGGCAGGGTTTCGCGGGCGCGATAGATCCGGCCCGCACCCGGGGTGGTGATCAGCGCGCGGGAGTCCGGCTCGCAATCCACGCGAATGTGCAGCGCGTCGCCCGAGACCACGCCGCCGGGCGGGTGCAACAGGTACAGGTGAGCGAGATCCTCGCCCTCCGGGTAGAACGCGCGCTGCACGTACAGCGGCCCCTGGTGGCGGCAGCGCGACAGGCGCGTGGATTCGCCGCGTCGCGCCAGTCGCAGCTCGAGGCTGGCCGGCCAGGTGCCCGCAGTGACGGCGCGTAAAACAGCCTGGCTGGTCACTCCTGGCGCTTGCGCTCCGTGCGGCGCTGCACCAGCCGGTACAGCTCACCGCCGGCGATGCCGCAGGCCGCCAGCACGGCGAAGGCCGCGGGCAAGTGATCGGCGTGGGTGAAGACATGTGCCAGGGTGGCGTTGAGAGAGCCCGTGTGGTCACCCTCGTGAGCCCAGGCAGCGGTAGTGGCCAGCGACAGGGTCGCGAGCAGGGCGGCTTTGAAAGGCATAGTCAAACTCCGGCAGCGGGTTGAAAGAGGAGCCATGTTACACCGCGAGGTGCCTGGCGATAAGTTCGTCGGAGAGATCGGCCATCGGTCCGGAGGCGACCACCCGGCCCTTCTCCATGAGGCGGAATTCACGCCCCACGCGACGGGCGAAACCGAGTTTCTGTTCCACCAGCACCACGGTCATCCCCTCCTCCTGGTTGAGCTGGGTGATCACATCCCCGATCTGCTTGACGATGTTCGGCTGGATGCCCTCGTTGGGCTCGTCCAGGATCAGGATTTTCGGGTTCAGCACCAGGGCGCGGCCGATCGCCAGCTGTTGCTGCTGCCCGCCGGAGAGATCGCCGCCGCGCCGCCGCAGCATGTCCTTGAGCACCGGGAACAGTTCGAAAATCTTGTCCGGTATCCCGCCGGGACTGCGCCCCGCGGCCAGCGCCGTGCGCAGGTTTTCCTCCACGGTCAGCAGCGGAAAGATATCCCTGCCCTGCGGCACATAGCCGATGCCGTTGCGCGGGCGCGCCTCCGCGGTGCGCTTGCTGTAGTCCTCGCCGTCGATGGTCAGGCTGCCACTGGCTATCGGCAGCAGCCCCATCAGGCATTTGAGCAGGGTGGTCTTGCCCACACCGTTGCGGCCCATGATGCAGGTGCAGGAACCCTTTGCGATATCCAGGTCCAGGTCCCAGAGGATCTGGGTGCCTCCGTACAACTGGTTGACCTTAGAGAAGCTGATCAATGTTCATCCCCCAAGTACACTTCGATCACCTTCGGATCGTTCTGGACCTGCTCCATGGTGCCCTCGGCGAGCACCGAGCCCTGGTCCAGCACCGTCACCGTGCGCGCGATGCTGCGCACGAATTCCATGTCGTGCTCGACCACCACCACCGTGCGCTCGCCCGCCAGCGATGTCAGCAGCTGTGCTGTGCGCTCGGTTTCCTGGGCGGTCATGCCGGCCACCGGCTCGTCCACCAGCAGCAGGCGCGGGTCGGCGATCAGCAGCATGCCGATCTCCAGCCACTGTTTCTGGCCGTGGGAGAGCGAGCCGGCCAGCATGCCGCGCTGTTCGGAAAGCCCGACCGTGAGCAGCACCTCGTCGATGCGGTCGCGCTTCTCTCCCGTCAATCGCGAACCCAGGGTCGGGAAGATGCGCTTGTCCGCCTTCATCGCCAGCTCCAGGTTGGCGTAGACTGACTGTGCCTCGAACACCGTCGGCTTCTGGAACTTGCGGCCGATACCCAGCTCGGCGATCTCCGCCTCGCTGCGCCCCAGCAGGTTGATGGTCTGGCCGAAGTACACCTGGCCGGTATCCGGGTGGGTCTTGCCGGTGATGATATCCATCAGCGTGGTCTTGCCCGCGCCGTTGGCGCCGATCAGGCAGCGCAGCTCGCCGTCGTTGATGTACAGGTTGAGGTTGTTGATCGCCCTGAAACCGTCGAATGAGACAGACAGCCCCTCGATATACAGGATGATCTGCTTGGACACGTCCACCGACGGCGGCAGCGGCGGTCGCAGGAAGGAGAAGACGTGATCGCGGTCGGCGATCTCGCCGACGGTATCGCGCAGGCTCATGCCGTCACCTCCTGTGTTTTCTTGCGCATGGGCAGCCAGTCCGCGACCAGCCCGGTCAGGCCGCGCGGCAGGAACAGGGTCACGGCCACGAACAGCGCGCCGAGGGCGAACAGCCAGACCTCCGGCAGTACCGCGGTGAACTTCGACTTGGCGTAGTTCACCAGCAGTGCGCCTATTACCGCGCCGTACAGCGTGCCGCGGCCGCCCACCGCCACCCAGACGACAATCTCGATCGAATTCAGCGGCGAGAATTCACCCGGGTTGATAATCCCCACCTGCGGCACGTACAGCGCTCCGGCGATGCCCGCAAGTACGGCGGAATACACGAACAGCCAGACCTTGTAGGTCTCGGTGCGAAAACCGGTAAACCGGGCCCGCGCCTCAGCGTCGCGCACCGCCAGGATCACCCGGCCGAACTTGGAACTGAGAATCAGCTGGCTGGCGCAATAGCCCAGCGCGAGCACGATGGCGGTGATGATAAACAGCGCCACCCTGGTAGCATCGGCCTGCAGGTCGAAGCCGAGCAGGTCCTTGAAGTCGGTGAGGCCGTTGTTGCCGCCGAAGCCCATTTCATTGCGGAAGAACGCCAGCATCAGGGCGTAGGTGAGCGCCTGGGTCATGATGGAGAGGTACACGCCGGCCACCCGTGAGCGGAAGGCAAGCCAGCCAAAAACGAAGGCCAGCACACCCGGAACCAGCACCATCATCAGCATGGCGAACCAGAAGTTATCGAAGCCATGCCAGTACCAGGGCAGTTCCTGCCAGTTCAGGAACACCATGAAATCCGGCAGCAGCGGGTTGCCATAGACGCCGCGATCGCCGATCTGCCGCATCAGGTACATGCCCATGGCGTAGCCGCCCAGGGCGAAGAAAGCGCCGTGGCCAAGGCTGAGAATGCCGCAGTAGCCCCACACCACGTCCACCGCCATCGCCAGCAGCGCGTAGCACAGGTACTTGCCCAGCAGGGTGATGGTGAAGGTGCTGACGTGGAAGATCGAGCCCTCGGGCACCAGCAGGTTGCACAGCGAGGCCCAGGCGGTGAGCGCGAACAGGATGCCGACGAATATCGGCGCCTTCTCGCGCAACTGGTGCAGGGCGGAAAAACGCCCGTAAAGATCACTCATTCCGCGGCCCTCCCCTTCTGCGGGAACAGTCCGCGCGGTTTCTTCTGAATAAACAGGATGATGAACACCAGTACCAGGATATTGGCGAGCACGGCGCCGGTGGCGGGCTCCAGGAACTTGTTGGCGATACCCAGGGTAAAGCCGCCGACCAGGGTGCCCCAGAGGTTACCCACACCGCCGAACACCACCACCATGAAGGAGTCGATGATGTAGGCCTGGCCGAGGTTGGGGCCGACGTTGGTGAGCTGGGAAAGCGCCACCCCGGCGAGGCCGGCTATGCCCGAGCCCAGGCCGAAGGTCATCGCGTCAACCCACTCCGTACGAATCCCCACCGACTTGGCCATGCTGCGGTTTTGCGACACCGCGCGCACCTGCAGTCCCAGCGGTGTCTTTTTCAGGATCAGCTGCAACACGGCGAACACCAGCAGCGCGAACAACAGCACATAGAGCCGGTTGTAGGTAATCGAGAAAATCGAGTTGATCTCCAGCGAGCCGGACATCCAGTCCGGTGTCGACACCTGCCGGTTGAGCGGCGAGAAAATGGTGCGCACGGCCTGCTGCAGTACGAGGCTGATACCAAACGTGGCCAGCAGCGTTTCCAGTGGCCGCCCGTGGAGAAAGCGGATGACGCCGCGCTCGATGACCACCCCCACCAGGGCGGAGACCAGGAACGCGGCGGGAATGGCGACGAGGATCGACAGGCCGATATGGTCCGGCATCAGTTGCTGCACCACATAGGTGGTGTAGGCGCCGAGCATGATCAACTCGCCGTGGGCCATGTTGATCACCCCCATCACGCCGAAAGTGATGGCCAGGCCGGTGGCCACCAGCAGCAGGACCGAGCCCATGCTGAGGCCGAAGAACAGGGTTTCCATGAGGCCGTAGAACTCGACCTTGGCGTTGATGCTGGAGAGCAGAGCCCTGGCCTTGCTGCGAATCTGCGGTTCCTCCTCCACGCCCTCTTCCAGCAGTGCCTGCAGCGCGTTGCGCACCTCCGGCTCCACGGAGCCATCGAGGTGGCTCAGGGCCTGCAGGCGGACCGCGGGATCGTCGCTGTTCTGGATATCGTAGAGGGAGATCACCACCCACTGCAGGGCGGCGACATCGGCGTTCTTCTCCTTGATCACCGCCTCGCGCAACAGCGCGACGTTCTCGGCGTCCGGTCGCTCCAGCATGTTGCGCACGGCGCGCTCACGCACTTTCGGATTCTTCGCCAGCAGTGTCTGGCGCGCGATGATGCCGCGCAATTGCACGCGAACGGTGTTGTTCACGCGCAGTTTTTTCAAATCGGATTGCGGATATTCCCCGAGCGCAGCACCGTCCAGCGGGTCGCTGGCCGCCAGTTTGCCGCCGCCCGCGTTGCTGCCGATCACAAGCTTGCGATCCGCGCGCACCACGTAGAGGTCGCCGTCGAGCAGGGCCCGTGCCAGCGGCACGATGCTCTCTCCGCCGGCGGTTTCCAGCCGCTCCAGGATACCCTTCATCTTGCCCAGGGAAGCCGTGGCCAGTTCGTCCGCCACCGCGTGAACATCCTCGGCGGCCTGCGTGTCCTGAGCGGTCGCCATTGGCCCGAACAGGGCCAGCAGTATCGCTATCGTTCCATACCAGCAGGGTTTCAAGCGCATTCTCCGGAAATATTCGCAATCCTTCGGTAAAAAAAGGAGAGGCCTTGCGGCCTCTCAACGTCTCACACCTCACATCAAACTATGCAATCTCAGTAGTTCTGGCCGGAACAGGTCTTGGTGACCGTGTTGTAGTTGCCGCATTTGATCGGCGGGGTCCAGTCGGAGATGATGTCCTTGGAACCGGGCAGGTAGTCGGACCAGGCGTCGCCGGGCACCAGGTCAGGCGTCTCGGAAACTACCAGGAACTGGCCGTCGTCCTGGATCTCGCCAATCAGCACCGGCTTGGACAGGTGGTGGTTCTTGCCCATGGTGGCGATGCCGCCGGTCAGGTTGGGCGTCTGCATGCCGATCATCGCGGCTTCTACCGCGTCAGTGTCGGTAGAACCGGCTTTTTCCACCGCTTTCACCCACATGTTGAAGCCGATATAGGTCGCTTCCATCGGGTCGTTGGTCACGCGCTTGTCGTTGCCGATAAACGTGTGCCACTGCTTGATGAACGCGGCGTTCTCGGGGGTATCCACGCTCTCGAAGTAGTTCCAGGCGGCGAGGTGGCCGACCAGCGGCTTGGTGTCGATGCCGGACAGTTCCTCTTCACCCACGGAGAAGGCCACCACCGGGATGTCCTCGGCGGAAATGCCCTGGTTGCCCAGTTCCTTGTAGAACGGCACGTTGGCGTCGCCGTTGATGGTGGAAACCACGGCGGTCTTCTTGCCGGCGCTGCCGAACTTCTTGATATCGGCGACGATGCTCTGCCAGTCGGAGTGGCCGAAGGGGGTGTAGTTGATCATGATGTCTTCGTCAGCCACGCCCTTGGCCTTCAGGTAGGCTTCCAGGATCTTGTTGGTGGTGCGCGGGTAGACGTAGTCGGTGCCCGCCAGTACCCAGCGCTTCACGCCGAGGTCGTTCATCAGGTAGTCCACCGCGGGGATCGCCTGCTGGTTCGGCGCCGCGCCGGTGTAGAACACGTTGTAGGACGACTCTTCACCCTCGTACTGCACCGGGTAGAACAGCAGGCCGTTGAGTTCCTCGATCACCGGCAGAACCGATTTGCGGGACACGGAAGTCCAGCAGCCGAAGATCACCGACACCTTGTCCTGGGCGATCAGCTCGCGGGCTTTCTCAGCAAACAAAGGCCAGTTGGAGGCCGGGTCCACGACCACTGGCTCCAACTGCTTGCCGAGCACGCCGCCCTTCTTGTTCTGCTCGTCGATCATCATCAGCACGGTGTCTTTCAGCGTGGTTTCGCTGATCGCCATGGTGCCGGAGAGGGAGTGCAGCACACCCACCTTGATGGTGTCGGCTGCCATGGTGGCGGCAGAGGCCACCAGCGTCAGGGTTGCCGCCGATGCGGCAATGATTTTTTTCAGTTTCATAATATTCACCTTGTTACCAGGTCAACAACGCTTCGAGAGCGTAAGAATCAGTATCGATGCCGGTCACGTCCTCGCTGTCCATGCGGTATTCCGCCACCAGCAGCAGGTTCGGGTGTATCCGGTAGCTGGGTGAGAACGTGAAGCCGTCCACGTCTTCAACGGTGGTGCCGCTTTCCGTCTCCACTTTCCACTGGTGGTAGCGGAAGGTGAAGCCGAACTTGTCCCAGGCGTAGTTCGCCATGAACAGGCCACCGGTCGCCTCGGCATTGACACCCGCGATAGCCGTGGCGGGGCCATTGTTTTCCGAGTAGTTGCCTTCCAGCGCAAAGGTGAAACCGCCGACCACGTAGCTCGCCCAGGAGTTGATCATGGTGATGTCTTCACCGTTGGCGTCGCTCTCCTGGCCCATGTAGAAAGATTTCCAGGTGACGGGGCCAAAGTTGAACGCGGCCATCGCTTCCACCGCCAGGTTGTCGGTAGAGCTGATGTCGCCGTTGAGGTTGCCGATGTCGGTGATCACGGATACCGCGCCGGTGAAGATGCCGCCGCTGTACAGGCCGGAGACACCCTGCTGGTAGGCGCCGTAGAAGTACTTCGCATAACCGGCACCGGAGTACTGGTACAGGCCGGTCGGGTCCTCGGTTTCCCAGCCGGAATAGCTGAGGAAGCGACCCGCCTTGGCGCTCCACGCGTCGGAGCCCGCGTAGGTAATGTAGGCCTGTTCGAGGTGCATCTCCTCGCCTTTGCCGTCACCGTTATCATCCCACTCGACGTCGACATTGGCGGTCAGGCCCTTGCCGAAGTCGTAGGCAAGGTCGATTTCCCACTGGTCGATAGCGGCGTTTTCGTCCTTGGGTCCTTCGTCGGGATCGACCACCGATGCGGACATATCGAGAAAGCCTGTCATCGTCAGGCCGGGTGCGAGTTCGTAACCGTCGGCCTGGGCGTAAGGCACAGCGAGGCCGGCGAAAAGTATGCCGGCGGCCAGTGGCTTCAGCCGTGGCAGACGGGATTTGTGTGCTAAAGACATTAGATTTCCCCCCAAAGTCAGATAAGTGCGGTCAGCAGCCCGGTCCGTAAAAATGGTTGTTTCAGAAGCTCCTGCTCCGACCCGGCCATTATTGGGGGGCAGCCGGATGCGCGACCATGCGTCAAGCAACGCAGGGGGCTACGTCATTTGACCCAGTTACATCTGTTCGTCCAGCGGCAGCAGGCCGAAGAACCAGTCCTCCAGTTGCTGGAAGGGGGAGTCGGTGGGCGGGGTGTAGCGAACCTCCCCGTCGCTGACCCAGGCCAGCCGGTCCTGGTCCAGTCGGACCGACCAGCTGTTGCGGGGCTCGAAGTCCACTGCGATGGCGTCGCGCAGCTTGCCGTTGAGGGCCGGGCTTTCGATCATCAGGCCGAGCTCGGTATTCAGCTTGAGTGAGCGCGGGTCGAGGTTGCTGCTGCCGACGAAGACGCGGTCGTCGTCCAGCAGCATGAACTTGGCGTGCAGGCCGAGCAGCTTGCCCTCCACCGGGTCTTCCATGTAGAGGTTGCGGTCCACGGCATCGGCGCGCAGCTCGTAGAGTTCGACACCGGACGCCACGAGATCGCGCACATAGTGCTGGTAGGCAGCGTGCGCGCTGGAGTGGTTGTTGGAGCCCAGGGAGTTGGTCAGGATGCGTACGCGAACGCCGCGTTCCATGACCCTGCCCAGCACCGCGAGCAGCTCCGGCGTGGGTACCAGGTAGGCGGTGACCAGCACGACTTCGCGCCGGGCGCCGCCGATTTCCGATTCGAGATAACGGGCAATCTGGTTGGGCTCGTCGAACTGCGCGCCGGGATCCTCGTGGGCCGGCTCGTCCGAGAGCAGCACGGCGTGACCGGTGACCGCGTTGCGGGCCAGGTCCCGCCAGGCCAGCTCGAGTTCCGGCGCGGCGGTGACGAAGGGCTCGCCCAGTTGCGCGCGCAGGGCTGCAAGGTCTTCCGCCGTCGCCGAACCCGGGACCAGCGTATCGATGGGGAATGCCCAGCCGCTGTTCCAGAACTTGTCGAAGTGCCGCTCCACGGCGAGCACGCTGGCGCCCAGCGACAGTACTTCCATGTCGCGGAAATTGTAGGAGTCGCTCAGCCCGAAGTACTCGCTGGCGAGGTTGCGCCCGCCCACGCTCACCGCCCACCCGTCCACCGACAGGCTCTTGTTGTGCAGGCGGTGATTGACCCGCTGGAAGTCCACGAGGTTGAAGACGGCCCGGCCCGCCATGCTGGACACGCGATACTGGTAGGGGTTGTAGATGCGCAGCGAGATATTCGGGTGCAGGTCGATCTGCTGCAGCTGCTGTTCCGTACCCGGGGTAAAGGAGTCGTCCAGCAGGATGCGCACGCGCACCCCGCGGTCCGCCGCTGCCAGCAGGTGCCTGAGCACCCGCAGCCCGCCGTCGTCGAACTTCCACAGGAAGGTCTCCATATCGATGCTGTCCAGGGCGCTGTCGATCATGCGCATGCGCCACTCCATCGCCTCCTGCGGCGTGTTCAGGGCGTAGAACCAGTCGTTGCGATTCTCGGCATCGATATGCCGCCAGAAAGCGGCGGAGGAAGTCGGCAGCGCGTACTCAGGCGCCTGTTCGGCGGTGTACGGCCTGGCGACGCAGCCGGCCAGCGCGGACGACAGGAGCAGGAGCAGCGCCAGCGCCACGCGTGGCGCGCGCGCTTGCGGTGGTGGGCTGAATTTCGGGTCCATCAGCATCCAAGCTAGTCCCGCTCGCAGCGGGGGTCAATCTGCGACCGGGCTGTTGCCAGCCGACACCTGCCAGAGCTTCTTGTATACTCGCGGCCAATAAACGAGTCGCCAAACGACCGAGTCTGCCACACACCGGAGCCAGCCATCTTTTCTTTACGCCGATTCTTCAGCCGGGCGCCGAGCTATTACACGCTCTACGGCCTCGCCTGCGCGCTGGTCGCCGGCCTGTGCTGGCAGGCGGCCCGCTCCGGCTACGACATCCGCGACCTCTCGACACAGGACTACAGCGTGCTGCGCTGCGAGCTGCAGGGCGGCGACGGCAAACCGGCCCTGAAGGTGCTGGACGCGGTCTACCTCGAGGGCATGCACCTGCTGGAGGAGCTCTGCGAGGGACCGGACCTCGGCGGCTTCTTCGGCGCTGTGGAGATTCACACCGCCCACCGCGACACCCTGGACCTGCGCGAGCTCTACGACAACGCCTACGACCTGGTGCTGGCCAAACCGGAGCTGATCGACCGGGTCACCCAGGTCGGCCAGAGCTATACCCTGGTCGCGCAATACCCGGACTACGGCAGCCGCCTCGTCTCACTGCACGGAATACCGGAACTGACCCGCCGGTGGCTGCAGGGCAAGCGCCTGGGTATGCTCGACGATCCCTTCAGCGTCTCCGGCTACCAGATTCCCAAGCTCGCCCTGCAGCGGCTGGACCTGGGGGGCGTGCCGGCGATCACCTACTACCCGACCTACACCCAGCTCTACCAGGCGCTGGCCTCGGGCGAGGTCGACCTGATCGCAAGCCCCACCCTGTTCGAGGACGATGACGACACGCTTCCCCCCGGCCTGATGCTGGCGGAACGCATCGCGGGCCCCGGCTGGTACCTGCGCAGCGCGCTGCTGGACAGCGGGAGCCACTGCCAGCTGGACCGGCGCCTGGCGGCGATTTCCCGGGATTCGACGCTGGGCTACCTGCACCACCTGCACATCGTGAGGCTCTGCCGTGAACCGGGTTAGGCTGGCCCTGCTGCTGGCCTGGCTCGCGGGCAGCCTGCTGGCGAGCGCCTGCCTCTATAGCGGCGGCACGCGGACGCTGGCCGCGGACCTGGCCGCGATGCTGGGCGGCCACCTGCAGCAATCGCTGGACGCCTCTTACTTTGGCGATTCCGAACACAGTATCAGCGACGTCAACGGCATCCGCCGCGTGGCGGGCCGCATCAACCAGGCCCTGCAATCCGTTGTCGCCACCCGCTGGTACGCACCCCAGCAGGCCTGTCGCGCCCGCATCGAGCGCATCGGCGACGTATCTCTCGGCCAGCAGCCGGGCAGGCTGTTCCCCTTCGAGGTCGATATCGGCGGCAGCCCCCGGCCGGTGTCACTGGCCCTGTCGTGCAGCCCGCGGTGGTGGCCCGCAGTGGCGGCCAGCGGCCTGCTCGCGCTGCTGTTCGCCCTCATCTACCGCTGTGTCCCTGCCCCGCTCACCGCCAGCCATCGCGACTGGATAAACCGACTGGTGGCACAGGGCTACAGCGGCGACAGCGCATTCGCCGCCGTCAGCGGCTACGGCCCGCAACAGCTGGCGCTGAATCCCGTGCAGCAGCGCTGCCTGGAGCAGCTGTGCCAGCAGCAGGACGTGGACTACCTGGAGGCGTTCAGGCTCGCGCTGGACCCGCGAGTCGCTGCGCTGGACGGGACCCGGCTCGACTGGTTCCTGCTGGGCATTTCCCGCGATGGGGTTGCGGCCGCGGACCGGGCCCTGGCGCTTGCCCGGGCCGGTGACAGCGTGGAGATAGACCTGGCGCAGATGCAGCTGGCGATTCGCGGGCTGCCCGTCCCGCTGACCAAGACACTGCTGCTTTATTACGCCTGGTACGCACGCAAGCGCCTGGAGGGTGACGGCTGGGTGAGCAACCCCGCCAGCAACCGGCCGGACCGCGAGGCCGGCGCGGAGCTGGCGGCGATGATGCTGCACTACGGCGGCCACGGCCGGGCGATCAACGACCTGGAGGAGCACGGACTGAAAGCCCGCACCCTGGACCAGAATCGCAGCAAGCTGCGCGAGGAAATCCAGGCTGTGCTGGGCGAAGCGCTGAGCGCGCACTACCTGTTCGAGAGCGAGCGGCAGGAAGAACCGGGCCGCGCCCGCTACCGGTTGCGCTGCCCGCCGGCGCAGATCGCGCTGCGCGAGCACGGCGCCTGAGCGTTATCTCCCGGGGCGTCATCGTAGGAGCCTGCTACGCAGGCGATCGCCTGCGTAGCAGGCTCCTGCAATTCCCCGCGTTCAGAGCCGGGAGACCGGTCCTCAGGAAACGATGCGCACCCGCATCGGCCAGTCCGGCGCAACGCCGGGCCCACCCATGAAATGCCCCGGCACGGCGGTCGCGCAATGCGCGCAGCGGCCCAGTTCATCCAGCGCCCAGTGGCCGATCCGGTAACCGCTGCGCTCGATCAGCAGTTCGCCGCAGTCGTGGCACCAGGTGCTGCCGCCGTGGGTGTCGCGCACATTGCCGGTGTAGGCGTGGCGCACCCCGTTGTGACGGGCGATCTCGCGGGCGCGGGACAGGGTATCGCGCGGGGTGGAGGTATGCTCGAGCATCTTCCAGTCCGGGTGGAAGGCGGTGAAGTGCATGGGGACATCCGGGCCGAGGTGTTCCACCACCCACTGGGTCATGGCGTCGATCTCCGCCGGCGAGTCGTTCTCGCCTGGAATCAGCAGCGTGGTCAGTTCCAGCCAGGTATCGGTCTCGCGTTTGATGTACTCCAGGGTCTCCAGCACGGACTGCAGGTGACCGCCGCAGATCTTGTGGTAGAAGCGTTCGGAGAATGCCTTGAGGTCGACATTGGCCGCATCCATGCCGGCGAAGAACTCGGCGCGCGGTTCCGGGTCAATATAGCCGGCCGTGACGGCCACGCTGCGCACCCCCGCCTCGCGGCAGGCGGCGGCGACATCGAGCGCATACTCCATAAAGATCACAGGATCGTTGTAGGTGAAAGCGATACTCGCGCAATCCATCTCCCGCGCCGCCTGCGCCAGTTGCAGCGGCGAGGCGGCATCCGCCAGGGTGTCCATCTCGCGCGATTTGCTCATGTCCCAGTTCTGGCAGAACTTGCAGGCCAGGTTGCAGCCGGCGGTGCCAAAGGACAGTACCCGGCTGCCGGGCAGGAAGTGGTTCAGCGGTTTCTTCTCGATCGGGTCGACGCAAAAACCACTGGAACGGCCATAGCTGACCAGCTTGACCTGGTCGTCCAGGCGCTGGCGCACATAGCACAGGCCGCGCTGGCCCTCGTGCAGGCGACAGTGGCGAGGGCAGACGTCGCACTGGACCCTGCCGTCGTCCAGGGAGTGCCAGTAGCGGGTTGTTACGATCGAGTCTTGCATGACTTGTAAGTTGGGTAAAAAGGACCATATTTCAAGTGTGGTTATTATTTAGACAGACATATTTCCCGGAGGTGGTTCCCATGCCTACGCGCCCCGCCGCAGTAGCCGGCAGTTTTTACCAGGACAACCCGGATCTGCTGCGCTCCAATATCAGCCACATGCTGCAGGTCGCCAGGAACGGCGATCACGAGGCACCGAAAGCGCTGATCGTGCCCCACGCCGGGCACATCTATTCCGGGCCACTGGCCGCGAGGGCCTATCGCCTGCTGCAACCGGCGGCGAAGGACATCCGCCGCGTGGTCATGCTCGGGCCCGCGCACCGGGCCCGCGTCAAGGGTATCGCGGCGCCCTCCGCCAGGGCATTCCGCACCCCGCTGGGCGAGGTGCCGGTGGATTGCGCCGGGGTCGAGCAGGCGCTGGACCTGCCCCAGGTCCGCACCAGCGACGAGGCCCACTCGCTGGAGCACTGCATCGAAGTGCAACTGCCCTTCCTCCAGGTGGTGCTGCAGGAGTTCTCCCTGCTGCCCCTGCTGGTGGGCGACTGCCCGCCGGAACAGGTGGGTGCGGTGATCGACGCGCTGTGGGGCGGGCCGGAAACGCTGATCGTGGTGAGCTCGGACCTGTCCCACTTCGAGGACTACGACTCCGCCTGCGAGCACGACCTCGACTCCTGCCGCCGTATCCTGGCGGGTGAGAACGACCTCGTGGGCACTGACGCCTGCGGCGCCGGCCCCATCAACGGCCTGCTCACCAGCAGCCGGGGGCGTCGCCTGGCCAGGGATTGGCTGGGCTACTGCAACTCCGGCGACACCGCTGGTGATCGCGGTCGCGTGGTCGGGTATGGCGCTTTCAGCCTGCACTGAATTGCCGCGAGAAGGCGGGCGCGAACTGCTGCAGCTCGCCCGCGAGGCGATACAGGCCGGGCTGGACGGCGCTCCCGCTCCGCCGGTGCCGGACAGTGTGCCCGGCGCCGACGCGAGCGGCGTATTCGTGACTCTGAAGCTGGAGGGCAAGTTGCGCGGCTGTATCGGCGTCACCGAAAACGCCGGCCCACTACCGCGGGCGGTGCAGGAGTGCGCGCTGGGCGCCGCATTTCGCGATCCGCGCTTCCCGCCCCTGGGCGCGGAAGAATTTCCGCGGGTACGCATCAGCATCTCGCTGCTGAGCCCGCCGTCGCCGGTTGCGGCGGACAGCCGGGCCGGGCTGCTGGCGCAACTGGTACCCGGAGAGGATGGATTGATTCTCGAGGAGGGCCGGCACCGCGCCACCTTCCTGCCGCAGGTGTGGGAACAGCTGCCGCAGCCGGAGGAGTTCCTGCGGCACCTGCTGCTCAAGGCGGGATTGCCGGGGGATTACTGGTCCCCCGGGCTGCGCTTCGAGCGCTACCGCGGTGTCAGCCTTGCGGAGCCGGATACCCCAGGGCGCTGAGCGCCTGTGCGATCTCGTCGAGGGTCGCCGGGTCGTCGATGGTCGCCGGCATCTTCCATTCCTCGCCGTCCGCAATACTGCGCATGGTACCGCGCAGGATCTTGCCGGAGCGCGTCTTCGGCAGCCGGTTGACCACGGCGCACAGCTTGAACGCCGCCACCGGCCCGATCTGGTCGCGCACGTACTGGATGCTCTCCTTCACGATCTGCTCCGCGCTGCGGTCCACGCCGGCATTGAGCACCAGCAGGCCCAGGGGCAGCTGGCCCTTGAGGGTATCGGCGACGCCGATCACCGCGCACTCGGCCACGTCCGGGTGCTCCGCCAGCACTTCTTCCATCGCGCCGGTGGAAAGCCGGTGGCCGGCGACGTTGATCACGTCGTCGGTGCGCGCCATCACGAAAACATAGCCGTTATCGTCGATATACCCCGCATCTCCGGTTTCGTAATAACCGGGGAAGTGCGTGAAATACGCCTTCTCGAAGCGCTCCGGTGCCCGCCACAGGTTGATGAAGGTTCCCGGCGGCAACGGGGATTTCACCACCAGCGCGCCGATGGTCCCGGGCCCCACTTCCTCGCCCTGCTCGTCCAGTACGCGCACGTCGTAGCCGGGTACGGGGCGCGCCGGTGAGCCGGGCACGATGGGCAGCAGTTCGTCGCCGAGGCAGTTGGAACACATCGGCCAGCCGGTCTCGGTCTGCCACCAGTGGTCGATGACCGGTACCCCGAGTTTATCCTGCGCCCACTCCAGGGTGTTGGGATCGCAGCGCTCGCCGGCGAGGAACAGCGCCCGCAGGCCGGAGAGGTCGTAGCGGGCCATGTGGCTGCCCTCCGGGTCCTCCTTCCGGATGGCGCGGAAGGCGGTGGGTGCCGTGAAAAGCACCTTCACATCGTACTCGCTGATCATGCGCCAGAAGGCGCCCGGGTCCGGGGTGCCCACCGGCTTGCCCTCGTACATCACCGTGGTGTTGCCGTTGAACAGCGGCCCGTAAACGATATACGAGTGCCCCACAACCCAGCCGACGTCGGACGCGGCCCAGTAGACCTCCCCCGGCTGCATGCCGTAGATATGGCGCATGCTCCACTTGAGGGCGACGATGGAGCCGCCGGTATCGCGCACCACGCCCTTGGGCTGGCCGGTGGTACCGGAGGTATAAAGCACGTAGAGGGGATCGTTGGCGCCTACCGGCACACAGCCCACCGGGGCCGCCACCAGCATCTGCTCCTCCCAGTCGAGGTCGCGGCCGGCGACCATGCTGGCCCGCTCCATCGGCCGCTGCAGGATGACGCAGTAGTTGGGCTTGCGGTGGGCGAGGTCGATGGCCTCGTCCAGCAGCGGCTTGTAGCGAACCAGCGTCGAGGGCTCGACCCCGCAGCTCGCACTGACGATTACCCGCGGCGCCGCATCGTCAATCCGCACCGCCAGTTCGTGGGCGGCGAAACCGCCGAAAACCACCGAGTGCACGGCGCCGATCCGCGCACAGGCGAGCATGGCGATGAGTGCCTCGGGGACCATGGGCATATAAATGATCACCCGATCACCCTTGATCACGCCGAGGCCGGCGAGCACGCCGGCGAAGCGCGCGACCTCGTCGCGCAGGGCGAGATACGTGTAGGTACGCCTGGTGTTGGTGACCGGGCTGTCGTGGATCAGGGCGAGCTGTGCGCCCCGGCCGTTCTCCACATGCAGGTCCAGGGCGTTGTAGCAGGCGTTGGTCACGCCGTCCGGGTACCAGCGGTAAAAGGGTGGATTGCTTTCGTCCAGCACTGTTTGCGGAGCGCGGTACCAGAAAATCTCCTCGGCCGCGTCGCGCCAGAGTTCGTTGTTTTGCATTATGGGTTTCCGTTGTGCAGACATCCTCCGAAAACTACCGCGGCGCCGCTTGCCTGCGCAATACGACCAAGGTGGAACACGCTGGCGCCAGAGCGTCCTGTGGGCTATAGGTACATGGTACAGGTCATCGCCGGCTGCGGCCGGACACCGACGGCGAGCGTTTTGCCACAGGAGGTACGTATGGCTACTACACACCATTCCGCAAACAGTTTTCCCCTGCACCACGTCCCCCTTACGCGTCCGTTCATCTGGCTGTCCGCCGGCTGGGACGGCCTGTTGCACAGTCCGGGCGCCAGCATGGCCTACGGCATCATGGTGGCGCTGCTCGGGGCACTGATCCTCGCCTACCAGGAGCACCCGCTGTATATCGCCGCCGCCATCACCGCCTTCCTGGTGGTCGGCCCGGTCATCACCGCGGGGGTGTGCGAACTCTCCCGGCGCCGGGACCACGGCGACAGCTGCGATTTCCAGGGGTCGCTGGAGGTAATTCCGCGTTACCGCGAGCGGCTGCTGCGCTTCGCCGGCACGCTGGCGGCGATCGCGGTTGCCGGCGCCGTACTGGTCACGGTATTCCTCTACGCCGCCACCGGCTCGGCCGCCCCCTCCATCGAGAGCACGGTGTGGGGCAATGTGATCGCGCAGCTGAGCACCCTGCACCTGGTCGCTTACGCCACCACCTTCCTCGCCATCTGCGCCGTGGTGTTCGCTCTCTCGGTGGTGAGTGTACCGATGATCATCGACCGCCATGTCGAGCCGGCGGTCGCCATGCGCACCAGCCTGCGCGCGGTGCTGGCGGACCTGCCCGCCATGCTCCTGTGGGCGGCGATCATCCTCGTTCTGGTCGCCTTCGGCTACGGCACACGTATGTGGGGCATGATCATCGTGCTGCCGCTGCTGGGCCACGCGACCTGGTATGCCTACCGGGATATCGTCGAGGAGGCCTGAGCCGCAGACCGGGCCCCGCGGTGACCCGATCCATGCGCCGCCACGTATACAGCGTACAGAATATGTTTTCGGGCCTGCGGCATGATCGAATTGAGGGAGCACCTGCGCGTCCAGCGCAGCCTGGGCGAGGTGTTCGACTACCTGGCGGATTTCCGCTCCACCCTGGAATGGGACTCCACGGTGCAGGCGGCGCGCAAACTCACACCCGGGCCGGCGCGCCCCGGCAGCTGCTTCAGCCTCGAATGCGCCCTCCCCGTGGGGCACCTCGACCTCCACTATGAAATAAAGGAACTGGATCGCCCCCGTCGGCTGGTGCTGCAGGGCCGCGGACGCATGCTGGAGGTGCGCGACGAAATCTCGCTGCGCGAGGCGGACGGCGGCACCGAGGTGGAGTACCGCGCGCAATTCACCCTCGCCGCCCCCCTCAGGCCCTTCGCCGCCCGGCTGCGCCCCGGTCTCGAGCGCATGGGCAGGGCTACTGCCGAGGGGCTGCGGCTGGCGCTGCAGGACCAGTTCCCGCCGCCCCCGGCGGAACCTGGCGACAGCCCGCTGGCGGCGCGCCTGCTGGGATTCACGCGGCGCGGCTACCAGCGCGTCCGGCAACACTGGCACCCGATGTCCGCCAGCCTGCGCGGGCGCCACGCCGTGGTCACCGGCGCCACCTCGGGCCTGGGTGCGGTCACTGCCATGGAACTGGCGAGGCGCGGCGCGGCGGTCACCCTGGTGGCCCGGGACGCCTTCCGGGGCGATATGGCCTGCGCGGAAATCCTCGCCGAAACCGGCAACACCGACCTGCGGCTGGAAGTGGCCGACCTCCAGGAACTCGACCAGGTCGATGCGCTGGCGGAGCGCCTGCGGGCAGCGGCGGAACCGGTGGACATCCTGGTCAACAACGCGGGCGCCCTGTTTCCCTCGTATGCGCAGAATTCCGCGGGATACGAGCGCAGCCTGGCGCTGCTGCTGCTGGCGCCCTACAAGCTCACCATGGGCCTGCGGCAACTGTTCCCGCGGCCCGGCGCACGTGTCATCAACGTGGTTTCCGGCGGGATGTACACCCAGGGGCTGTCGCTGCGGCAGCTCGTGGATTCCCACCCCACGGACTTCTCCGGTCCCGCTGCCTACGCCATGGCCAAGCGCGCCCTGATGTGCGTCACCGTGAACTGGGCGCAGCAGTGGCGGAAAAGTGGTATCGCAGTCAACGCCATGCACCCTGGCTGGGTGGATACTCCCGGACTCTCCGCCGCCCTGCCCGGATTCCGCGCCCTGGTGCGACCGCTGTTGCGCAGCCCGGAACAGGGTGCGGACACCATCATCTGGCTGGCCGCCGCCCGCGAAGCGGCCGCACTCTCCGGCAAACTGTTCATGGACCGGTCGGTGCAGCCCCTGCACCTGAAACCCTCCACCCGCGAGGACCCCGCCGAACTGGCGGCGCTGCTGGACTGGCTGCGACAGTTCGACCCGGCCACGTCGCCGAGCGAAATCCGCCACGAGGAGAGTATCGCAACGTGAGAACAGTGCTGTACTGGTACCGCCAGGACCTGCGCCTGGCGGACCTGCCGGCGCTGGCCGACGCAATCGGCTCCGGCGCGAAAATCCTGCCCTGCTACGTGCTCGACGACGAAGCCGCCGGCGAGTGGGCTCCGGGAGGCGCCAGCAGATGGTGGCTGCACCACAGTCTCACCGCGCTGGACGGGCAACTGCAGCAGTTGGGCTCGCGCTTGCTGGTCAGGCGCGGGGACACTGTCAAGGTGCTGGCCGAACTGGCCGGGGCCACCGGCGCCACGGCTGTCTACTGCAGCGAAGCCAGCGAGCCCTGGGCCAGGACGCTGGAAACCCGGCTGCGGAAGACCCTGGATACCTCGGGCGTCGCGCTGGAAACCCGGCCGGGCAACCTGCTTTTTCGCCCCGGCTCGGTGCTTACCGGTGCCGGCGACCCCTACCGCGTGTTCACCCCTTTCTGGCGCGCCTGCCTCTCGCAGCCGGGCCCGCAGGCCTGTGTGGCCGCACCGGCGCGCGGAGACTTTTCCCGCCACAAGCTACAGGGCCTGCCGGCGACCGAGTGGGGACTGCTGCCGCGAAAGCCGAACTGGGCGGCGGGCTGGGATGAACTGTGGCAGCCCGGGGAGACCGGGGCGCGGCTGGCCCTGCAACGATTTATCCAGCAGGCATTGGACGACTACGCGCAGGCTCGCGATTTCCCCGCCGCCGCCAAAACCTCCCGGCTGTCGCCCCACCTGCACTTCGGCGAAATCTCCCCACGGCAGGTCTGGCATACGCTGCACGACGCCGCGCGCGGGCGGGAAAAGGCCGCGGCAAAATTCGCCGCCGAACTGGGTTGGCGGGAGTTCTGCCACCTGCTGCTCCACTACAACCCCCAGATGCCCGAGCGCCCGCTCAAGGCGGACTTCGGTGACATGCCCTGGCTGGCGGACGCGGCGCACCTCGAAGCCTGGCAGCGCGGCCGCACCGGTTACCCCATCGTCGACGCCGGCATGCGCGAACTCTGGCAGACCGGGTTCATGCACAACCGGGTGCGCATGATCACCGCATCCTTCCTGACCAAGCACCTGCTGCTGCCCTGGCAGTGGGGGGAGCGCTGGTTCTGGGACACCCTGGTCGACGCGGACCTCGCCAACAACAGCTGCGGCTGGCAGTGGGTGGCCGGCTGCGGCGCCGACGCCTCGCCCTGGTTCCGCATCTTCAACCCCATCCTGCAGGGCCGGAAGTTCGACCCGGACGGCGACTACGTGCGCCACTGGGTGCCCGAGATTGCAGCGCTGCCGGACAAGTACCTGCACGACCCCTGGGAAGCCCCTGCTGCCGTGCTGGAGGAGGCGGGCATTCGCCTGGGCGAGACCTACCCCGCCCCGCTGGTGGACCACAGGCAGGCGCGCGAAACGGCGCTGCAGGCCTACGGCGTGATCTCAGCTGGCACCTGAGCGCCCACGCGCCGCAGGCTTTCCCTGTACTGCGGGAGGGGTGCCGATGGAAATCTACGGGGCGGCGGGGACGAAACAACTGGTGGAGAACATCCTGGCGACCTACCAGCCGGATATCCGCGAGCGCATCGACCGTCCCGCTCAGTTCCCCACCCCGGGGTAGTGGTAGTCGATCACCAGTCGCTGGCTGTCGCCACGCGCATCAAGGATATTGCTCAGGCCGCGAAACTGCAGCAGGCGGCGTGAGTCGCGATCGTAGACCAGGTGAATAGTGCCGCCCACCAGTGCGAACAGCCAGTTGTCCGGTTTGACCGCCAGGCACAGCCGGCCATCACTGCAATCGTCCTGCCTCCGCGCCTCCATGGCCAGCGCGGTCTCGCTGCCGGCGGGCAGGAAGCGGAAATGTACGGCGTCGCCGGCGGCCAGCAGCGCCCACTGTTCGCGCACGAAGTTGTCGAAGCCCGCGTCCACGACCACACCGGTTTTCACCTCGTCGCTACCCAGTTGCAATCGCTCGCCGCTGCGGCTGTCCTCGAAGCGCAGCGACGGCGCCACGGGAGACGCGCCGTAGTCCAGCCACTTGCGCGCGAATACCGCCCCGGAGGGATCGCGGTACTCCACAGTGCAGTGTGTCTTCGCGCTGTCGCAATTATGGTATTCGCGGTAGCGAACGGCACCGCCGTCCGGGGCATGAGCCACGCCGACCGCCTGCATCGCGCTGGCGGGGAGCGCCCAGAGCGCACCCGCCAGCCACAGTACGCAACTACTTCGCCAGCGCATCGCGCACCTCCTCCTGCGGGCCTGTCATTCTTTTCGCCAACAGTAGCAGGGCCGGGAACAGGACGGCCCACAGCAGCACGAGCACCAGGTCGCTCGCCGGGGAGTTGCCGAAGGCGACATCGCTGAGCGAACTGCCGAGACGGTAGCTGGCGTAGCCGCCGGCGGCGCCCACCGCTGCGGCCAGCAGCGGGCGCGCGGCGAGACCCGCGAACAGGTGCGCGAGGGTGATGGCGAACACCGGCCACAGGGCCGAGAGCCACAGCGGCGCGGGCCCGCTGCGGCCGGGAACGACGAGGATGCCGGCCGCGAACAGCAGCTGGTCGAGCAACAGGCCCAGCCCGCCCAGCAGCGCCACCAGTCTCCACTCGCCCCGATGGCCGAACAGCGCCAGGTGGACGGCGACGCAGGCGGCGGCGACGGCCCAGGCGAGGACGTCAGACTGGCCGCGCACGATCAGCAGCCAGGCGAGGTTGAAGATCAGGCCGTTGAGGAGTTTGCGTCCCACGCGCGCAGCGCCTCACAGCGGTAACCTGGCTTGGCAAAGGTGACTTGCACCGTCGAGATGATGCGCTCGCGAAAACCGCCCTCGCAGTAGCAGAGGTAGAACTCCCACATGCGCTCGAACACCTCGTCGAAGCCCATCGCACGCACCGCGTCGCGGGCGTCGAGGAAGCGCTCGCGCCAGTCGGCCAAAGTGCGCGCGTAGTCTGCGGTGATATCGCGCAGCTGCACGATCTGCATGTCGGTGTCGCGCGCCACGTGCTGCGCCAGCACCTCCACCGAGGGCAGGCAGCCGCCGGGGAAGATGTAGCGCTTGATGAAGTCGACGGAGTCCCGCGCCTGGCGGTAGCGCTGGTCCGCCATGGTTATCGCCTGCATCGCGAACAGGCCGCCGGGCTTGAGCAGCTGGCTGCAGGTACGGAAATAGTCCGAGTAGTACTCGTGGCCGACGGCCTCGACCATCTCCACCGACACCAGTTTGTCGTAACTGCCGCGCAGCTCGCGATAATCCTCGCACAGCACCGTCACCCGGTCCGCCAGGCCGCTGCGGTTTACCGCCGCGCTGGCGTACTCGAACTGCTCGCGCGATATGGTTGTCGTGGTCACGCGGCAGCCGTAGTGCTGCGCTGCGTGAATCGCCAGCCCGCCCCAGCCGGTGCCGATCTCCAGCAGGTGGTCGTCGGGCCCCAGTTCCAGTTGCCGGCAGAGCAGGTCCAGCTTGTGGCGCGAGGCATCCTCCAGGGTGGATTGCGGGTCGGGATAAACCGCCGCCGAGTACATCATGCTGTCGTCGAGGAACAGCCGGAAAAAGTCGTTGCCGAGGTCGTAGTGGGCGCCGATGTTGCGGCGCGATCCGCTGCGGCTGTTGGCGTTGAGTTTGTGCAGCAGTCGCATCAGCCCGCGGCGCAGCAGCGAGCTGCCGGCGTCCATCGCATCCATGGCTGCCATATTCGCGGAAAACACGCGGATGACCGCCACCAGGTCGGGCGAACTCCAGTAGCCCAGCATGTAGGCCTCGCCCGCGCCGACCACGCCGCCGCTGAGCACGTACTGCCAGGCGCGCGGGTCGCGCACGCGGATTTCGGCGTGCACGCCATCGCCGCTGCCGAATCGCTGGGCGACGCCGCGCTCGTGCAGCGCCAGCGATCCGGTGGACAGGCGCCTCAACAAACGGGTGACCGCGGCCCGGGCGACGTCCTCGCCGCGCCAGAATCCCCTGATTCCGGGTAACCGGATTGCGCTTACACTTGCTTCACTCATGCCTGGTTCTCACTGTTGACGGTTCTGGGATGCGGTACGAATGGCACGCCCTTGAGCCACAGGCGCAGGGCTTGCCAGTAAATCGCCGCGGCGACCCGCAAGGTCATCAGCGGGTAGGCGGCGAGGTAGCGGGTAAACGTCCAGGGCGAATCGCCGCGGCGCGTCAGGCTCAGGCTGGCGTCGAACTGGCGCTCCCCTGAGGCATAGTTGGCCAGTTGCAGGGCCAGGCGCTCGCCCGGCTGGTTGCTGCGCCAGTGATAGCGCATATCCATGGGCAGGAAGGGCGAGACGTGCATGGCCTTGGCGAACTCGGCCTCCAGCCATTCCCCCTCCGAGTCGGCGGAGATGACGTAGCTGTGCCTCTCGCCCCAGGGGGTGTTGGTCACCTCGGCGAGAATCGCGCACAGGGCGCCGCCCGCGTCGTAGCAGTAGTAGCAGCTGATCGGGTTGATCAGGAAGCCGAAGTAGCGCAGGTTGCCCAGCAACAGCACGCGCCCGTCCGGTCGCCGGCCGGTTTCGGCCTCGACCCGGTCGAGCACCGCCTGCTTCAACGGTTGCGCGGGGTCGCCAAAGAAATCCTCGCGGCGAAACCGCGCCAGCGCCGGGCCGCTGGCCGACCAGCCGGGACAGCGCCGCAGCAGCTGCGGCAGTTCGTCGAGGTCCAGCAGGGGCATGAACACCCGGTAGCGGAAGCCGTGGGAGCGGGGTTGCAGGCGACGATGCTGTACCACCCCGCTGTAAATCGCGCTCTTCACGCCGCGCTCCCCACGCTGGCCCGTCCCGCGCCGGCACCCGCCGCAGCGGCGATGGCGCGCGCCACCCGGGAGGCGGAGGCCACCCCGTCCTCGTGAAAGCCGTTGCGCCAGTAGGCGCCGCAGTACCAGGTGCTGCCCCGGTTGATTTCCTCCCAGCGCTGCTGGGCGGCGATCCCCGCGGTGGTGAACACCGGGTGGGAATATTCGAAATCGCCGAGAATCCGGTGCGGGTTGATCGCATCGCGGTCATTCAGGGTCACGCACAGGGTCTCCGGCGCGTTGATGCCCTGCAGGATATTCATGTTGTAGGTCAGCGTGGCCCGCTGGGTCCCGGGCCTGCGCATGTAATTCCAGCTCGACCAGGCCCGGCGGCTGGCGGGCAGCAGGCGGGTGTCGGTGTGCAGGACGACCGAACTCGCCTGGTAGGGAATCGCCCCGAGGATTTCAGACTCTGCCGGCGAGGGGTCGTCCAGCAGGGCGAGCGCCTGGTCGCTGTGGCAGGCGAAAACCACGGCGTCGAAGCTCTCGACGGTACCGCCTGCAAAGCGCAGGTACACCCGGTTCAGCTCGCGGCGCACGCCCTGCAGGCGAACTCCGGTGCGGATGCGCGCTGCAAAGGGTTCGCACAGGGGTCTCAGGTACTCGCGCGATCCACCCTCGATCACCCGCCACTGGGGGCGGTTGGCCAGGTCGAGGAGCCCGTGGTTGCGGAAGAAGCGCACGAAGAACTCCAGGGGGAAGTCCTGCATCACCGGGGTATCTGCGGACCAGATCGCCGCGCCCATGGGAATCAGGTAGAGATCGGTGAACGCGCTGCCGTAGCGTCCCCGCTCCAGGTAGTCGCCCAGGGTCATGCCCGGCGCCAGCGCGCCGCTGTCGAGATCGCGCACCGACTCGCGATTGAAGCGCAGGATATCGCGCAGCAGGCCCAGGAACCGGGGCGAGACGAGATTGCGCCGCTGGGCGAACAGGGTGTTGAGGTTGGAGCCGGCGTATTCCAGCCCGCTGGCGCGGTCGCTGAGGCTGAAACTCATCTGCGTCGGCCGGCCCTGCATCCCCAGTTGCGCCAGCAGGGCGATGAACTCGGGGTAGGTGCGGTCGTTGTAGACTATGAAGCCGGTATCCACGGCGAAGCGGCGACCTCCCAGGGCCACGTCCACCGTCGCGGTATGGCCGCCGATGCGGCTTTCCTTCTCCAGGACGTGGACATCGTGCCCGGCGCACAGCAGCCTGGCGCAGGCCAACCCCGAAATCCCCGATCCTACGATTGCTATTTTCATTGCCGGCCCGTACTACCTCGAACGCCCCTGGTTGCAACAACATACGCCGGGGCGCAGGCTTCGGATCAGCACCGGAACCCCGCCACCCCGGCCATCATACCCCTGCACGACATTCCAGTGATCCGACCGGCACCGGTCCACGTATACTGTGTAATCTGTAACCGACGCCCGGCGAACCTGCCCGGCACGCATGGAGAGACAAGCGCAGTGACAGGAACGCTGCAAGTGGACCCCACGGGCAAGCGCGACGACGAGTGGAGCCGCTGCCTGGAACAGGTCGCGATCTCGAGGGATCGCGCGGCGTTTGCCCGCCTGTTCGGCCACTTTGCCCCGCTGATCAAGGCCTTCGCCCTGAGCGGCTCGTCGCTGTCAGCTGCCTATGCGGAGGAACTGGTGCAGGAGGTAATGATCAAGGTCTGGCAGAAAGCCGACGCCTACGACGCCCAGCGCGCGTCGGCGAGCACCTGGATCTACACGCTGGCGCGCAACGCCCGCACCGACCTGTATCGGCGCCTGCAGAAGTTCGACACCCCGCTCAGCGCGGACGATATCTGGCCGGATAACGACGGCGGCGACCTGTTCGCCGCGGTCCAGCTGAAACGCGATGCCAGCCGGGTGCGTCAGTTGATGGCGGCCCTGCCGCACGAACAGGCGCAGATACTGGCCAAGGTCTACATGGAGGGCAAATCGCACAGCGAGGTGGCCGAGGCTCTTGATCTGCCCCTGGGCACCGTCAAGTCGCGGGTGCGGCTGGCAATGAACAAACTTCAGTTGATGATGGACAGGAATTGAAATGGCGACCCACCACCCCGACACACGCCTGTTGAACGAGCACGCCGCTGGCTCGCTCGCCCTGGCGCAGTCCGTGTGTGTCACGCTGCACCTCAACTACTGCGAGCAGTGCCGCAGGGTGCACCAGCAGCTGAATGACCTGGGGTCGGCGATGTTCGAGAAGCTGGCCCCGAGCACCGTCAGCGCGCAGTTGCTGGATTCCGTCATGGCGCGGCTGGATGCGGAAGCCGAACCCCTGAGCTACCGCACCCACGAAGTCGCCGGCGGGACTCCGCCTCTGGTGCAGCGCCTGATGCACCGCGACTACCAGGACCTGGACTGGCGCCGGATCGGCGGCCATGTCCGCATCTGCCACCTGCGCACCGGCGACCCGGAGAACGAGTTCGCCCTCTACCATATCAAGGCGGGCGGCAAGATCCCCAGGCACACCCACCGCGGGACCGAGCTGACGCTGGTACTCGAGGGCAGTTTCTCCGACGAGGCCGGGCACTACGAGGCCGGCGATTTCCTGATACGGGACGCGCAGCACCAGCATACGCCGACGGCCACGCGCGACCGCGACTGCGTCTGCATCGGCGTACTCGATGCCCCCGTGCGCTTCACCGACTGGCGCTTCCGGGCCGCCAATCCCTTCCTGAGACTCAACGCCCATTGAGTCCACAGGCCCCTCCCCCCCTCCTGGGTCGCTCACGCGGCCCTTTTTTTTGCCCGCTCGCCATACCCCAGGGTTGCAGTAAAATAAAAGGCCTGGCACCTGACGACCCCGGCGGAATTGAGGCCCCTGAAGCCCCAACCGGCCCCGCGGTTTGCCTGCTGTCATGCTTTAATGTATTAACTGACCGACACGTCGAGGATTCCCGCCACCATGAATTACCCCATCGAAAAGCTGGTGTTACAGGCCGCCATCGAGCGCGAAAAGCGCCACCCGCAAAGCCTGTTCCTCAGCCAGCCGGTGGGAGATACGGTGATCGAGTACGACTGGGCGGAAACCATGGACCAGGCGCGGCGCATGGCCGCCTACCTGCGCTCCCTGGACCTGCCGGACAACAGCAATATCGCGATGATCTCGAAGAACTGCGCGCACTTCATCATCGCCGAGCTGGCCATCTGGCTGGCAGGCCACTGTACCGTGGCGCTCTACCCCACCCTGGATGCCGATACCGTCAGCTATATCCTCGATCACAGCGAGGCCCGGCTGCTGTTCGTCGGCAAGCTGGACGAGTGGGAGAAAATGCGCCCCGGCGTGCCCGCGGATCTCGCGCGTATCGGTTTCGCACTGGCGCCGGAGGACGATTACCCGCGCTGGGAGGAGGTGATCGCAGACCTGGCGCCGATCGAGGAAGACCCGGTCTGGGACAAGGACCGCAGGGCCCTCATCTGCTATACCTCGGGCAGCACTGGCCTGCCCAAGGGTGTCGCCCACTCCTTCTACTCCATCTCTGCGCCGGCCTACCTGCAGGGGGAGATTTTCGGCATCACCGAGGGTGACCGCATTCTCTCCTACCTGCCGCTGGCCCACGTCTTCGAGCGCGCGGTGGTGGAAGCCGGCTCCATCTACCAGGGAGTGCACATCTTTTTTGCCGATACGCTGGATACCTTCCTGCAGGACATGCGGCGCGCGCGCCCTACGCTGTTCCTCAGCGTCCCGCGGCTGTGGCAGAAGTTCCAGTCCGGGGTGTTCGAGAAAATGCCGCCGCGAAAGCTGGATCGCCTGCTGAAAATCCCCATCGTCGGTCGCATCGTGCGCAAGAAGGTGCTGGAGGGGCTCGGCCTCGGGGACGTGCGGGTCGCCCTGTCGGGCTCGGCCCCGCTGCCGCCTGACCTCATCCGCTGGTACGACAAGCTGGGCCTCCACATCATGGAAGGCTACGGCATGACCGAGGATTTCGCCTATTCCCATGTCTCGCTCCCGGACCACCGGATGGCCGGCTACGTCGGCTGCCCGCTCAAGGGCGTGGAGGCGCGCATCTCGGCAAAGGGCGAGATCGAAATCAAGTCGCCGGGCCTGATGATGGGCTACTACAGGGCGCCGGAACTGACCGCCGAGGTGATGACCGCCGACGGTTTCTTCAAGACCGGCGATCGCGGCGAGTACTCCAGCGACGGGCTTCTGCGAATCACCGGCCGCACCAAGGAACTGTTCAAGACCAGCAAGGGCAAGTATGTCGCCCCCGCGCCCATCGAGAACCACCTGAACGCCGATTCCCTGGTGGAGCTGAGCTGCGTCTGCGGGGTCGGGCAGCCCGCCCCCTTCGCCGTGCTGCAACTCAATGACAGCGACCAGCGCCACTACGACGATCCCGGCTTCCGGCAGACTGCTTCCGCGCAGCTCGAAGCGCTGGTATCGACAGTCAACGCGAAGATCGAGGAATGGGAGCGCCTCAAGTTCGTGGTGGTCGCGCGGGAGACCTGGAGTACCGACAACAACTTCCTCACACCCACCCTGAAAATCAAGCGCGACGTCATCGAAACGACCTACGAACCGTTCGTCGACAGCTGGTATGCCGCGGGCAAGCGGGTCATCTGGCAGGACTGAGATGTCCCCGGTCACCGTTCACTACCTGGAAATGCTGGACCCGCAGCAACTGCGCCGCGCCGCGCCGGCCGCCGGGCTCGAAATCCGCGAAGCGGCGGTCAAGCAGTACCCCTTTAACCGTTTCCTGTACCAGTACGTCGGCGGCCCCTGGGCCTGGGAGGACAAGCTGGTGTGGAGCGACGAGCAGTGGCGCGACTACGCCGAGGCTGACAACCTGCGCACCTGGGTGGCCTGGGTGGACGGCTCACCCGCGGGCTACTTCGACCTGGAACGGCAGGCGCGGGACACCGTGGAGATCAAGTACTTTGGCCTGGCGCCGCCGTTCATCGGCCGCGGCTACGGCGGCCACCTGCTGACCCGCGCCATCGAGGAGGCCTGGAACTGGGGCGACACGCGACGCGTCTGGGTCCACACCTGCACACTGGATCACCCCAACGCGCTGGCCAATTACCAGGCGCGGGGCATGCGGCTTTATCGCAGCGGCGAGGTCGAGGCGACGGCGTGATCGCCGCGGGCTATCAGCCGCCGGCCTGCAACAGTAATTCCAACCGGCTCTGCGCCAACAGTACCGACCGCTTCACGGTTAATCCGCGCAGCAGCACCTGCAGGCGGGCCTGGGGGTTGGGCGCGTAACCCGGCAGGGGCGCCGGGCGCGGCCGCAGGCGCAGCTGGTCCACGTCCACGATACCGAACTGCTGGGCCTGTTGCGGGCTGCGCGTATTGTGCACAGCGAAAGCGTGGCCGCGGGCACCGGGCGCGAGGCGCGGGCGCAGGCAGTCCATGAACGCCTCGATGGCCGCTTCGTCCAGGTAATTGAACAAATCCCAGAACAGGCACAGGTCGAAACTCGTGCCCTCCGGGAAATCCATCAATTCATCCATTCGTTGCTGCACGGTGAGTTCATCCCCGGGCTCGAAAGCCAGGGGCAGCTCGGCGAACAGATCGAGGAAGAACAACTTACAGCGGTACCCGGAGCCTGAAAAAAACGCTACGGTTTCGGGTAAAGCGGGCCCGATATTCAATACATTGACCCGCTGGTCCTCGGCAATCGCGTCGAACAGACCGGGCAGCAGCTTGGAGCTCTGCTGCTCGCTCATCGAAATGCCGTCCTTTTTAGCCCTGTTTCAGGTCGAGACCGGGATTCTTGTCGCCGCCGGAGCCCGCAGCGGGAGCCGCGGGGGCTGCGCCGGGGGTCTTGGGTGCAAGGGAGACCTTGGCCGGTGACTCGCCCGGGTCCATGTCGATGGAGCCCTTGAAGATGGCGCCGTCTTCCAGCGTCATGCGCGGTGCGATGATGTTGCCCTTGACGTTACCCGTCTTGGAGATCACCACCTTTTCGGTGCCGCGAACATCGCCTGAAACCTCGCCATCGATACGCACCGTACGCGCGGTAATGTCCGCGTTGACGCGGCCGCTCTCACCTACGGTCACCTCGTGGGCGCCGAGGTCGATGGTACCCTCGACCTTGCCCTGGATGACGAGGTCTTCATCACCGCTGACGCTGCCTTTAATCTCGATGCTGGGTCCGATCATCGCGTTACTCCTCGTGGTAATTGCCGGTTTCGGGCTCGCCGGTGCGGCGGGCGGGGGGCTGGGCTGGGCACTCGCAGGCTCCGGTGTCTGCGCCCCCTGCCGGTTCTTGTTACGTTCAAACATCGGGATGCTCACCTCGCTCAATCCGGGGGACCAATCCTATCAAGTGAATTTGTGACGGACTAGGCAAACCCCACTTTTTTTGAAAAATGGGTCCTCATGGCCGTTTTGTTATATGGGGTGACGACCCTCAGAACAAATCATTGTTGGCGCTCGCCCGGACCCTTTGTTTTCATGAGGGTGTGCCCACGGGCACCCATCTCTGTATAACTTCGCGTCATTTACGCCTTATACAAGCAACACACTACTTCGATCGACCACCGCCCAGGTGGGCGTAACGCGACTCTCGCGGCCACCGGGCGGTGTCTACGCCGGACACGGAGGCTGTTATATGAAAAGACAGAAGCGCGACATGAACTCCCGGGCTTTCGACAAAGGTTACCAGGCTGGCGTTACTGGCCGCAGTGTAGACTTCTGTCCGCATGAAAACTCCGCGCACCGGCAGAGTTGGCTCTGCGGTTGGCGCGAGGGGCGCGCCGACCAGTGGGATGGCCTGACCGGAATCTCCGGCGTTCACAAGCTTCGCGCTCTGTGACCTCCTCCCGGGACCGCATCTCCTAGGACTGCATCTCCGCCAGCCGGTTACCGCTCTGGGCGAGATCCAGCAGCTCCCGGTTCGCCACCGCGAACATGGTGAAATCCGGGGCATCTGCGGCGTGTAACTCCGCCAGCATGGCCCGCCAGCGGCCCAGCAGGGTCTCCTGCTCGGCCGCCCAGTTGCCGATGCTCGCCTCCAGGTCCTTGCCGGGCTCCAGGTAGCGCAGCGCGCTCACCGCGAGGCTGCGCTGCTGCCATTCCAGGTCCTCCAGGTATGTATCCCTGGCCAGGGCCTGCCACTCGTTGTCCACGTCCGCCGCGAGAATCTGGGCGCTGAACCAGTCCAGTTCCAGGTGCTCGCCGATGTAAAAGTACAGCCGGGCGACGTCCTCCAGTGCCGCGTCGTTCTCCGTGGCGGCCTGGATGATCCCCAGGGCGGTGTAGGCCTGGTAGGCCCCCGCCACCCGCTCCGCCAGCTCCCGGCCCACGCCGGCGTCGATGTAGCGCGCCAGGGTCTCCTCGTACTGCGCCGCCGCGCGGCCGCGCAACATCTGCGGGAACGCCCCTCCCAGCTGCTCCAGCCCGGGCCGGAACTCCTCCACCAGCGCGGTGGGCCTGAGCTCGTGGCGGCGGTTGCGCAGCAGCCAGCGGGTGCCGCGCCGCACCAGGCGCACCAGGTTGAGCATCATGTCCATCTGCACGTCGGCGCTCACCTTGTTGTCCAGCAGCTCGATCCAGTCCCACAGCTCGCGCAGCCCATAGGCCTCCAGGGTCGCGATATAGGCCCGCGCCACGTCGGCGTGGGAGGCGCCGGTCGCGCGGGTCTGGCGCATCACGAAATTGAGGCCCATGCGGTTGACGATATCGTTGGCCAGCTGGGTGGCCATGATCTCGCGGTGCAGGCGGTGGCTGCGCACGTCCTCCTCGTACTGGTCGACCAGGCGCTCCGGGAAGGCGGTCTTGACCACGTCCGCCAGGTGCGGATCGCTGTCCAGGTCGGAGTTCATCAGGTGTTCCTTGAGGATGCCCTTGCTGTAGGACACCAGCACGCAAAGCTCGGGCCGTGAGAAGCTCTGCCCGCGATTGCGCCGCTCCGTCAGCTCCTCGTCCGACGGCAGGAACTCCAGCGCCCGGTCGATGCGGCCGGCCTGGTCCATCAGGTCGACGAAGCGACGGTACTCGCCGAAGCGGTCTTCCGCCTGGGTCTCGACCAGGCTGATGGCCTGCACCTGGCGGTAATTGTCGCGCAGCACCAGTTCGGCGACCGCGTCGGTCATTTCCTCCAGCAGCTGGTTGCGCTGCTTGCCGGTGAGATCGCCGCGGGCGACCACCGCATTGAGCAGGATCTTGATGTTGACCTCGTGGTCGGAGCAGTCCACGCCGCCGGCGTTGTCGATGAAGTCCGTGTTCACCCGGCCGCCGGACAGCGCGTACTCCACCCGCGCCAGCTGGGTGAGGCCGAGGTTTCCGCCCTCGCCCACCACCTTGCAGCGCAGGTCGCGGCCGTCGACCCGCAGGGCGTCGTTGGTCTTGTCGCCCACCGCGAGGTGGGTCTCTGTCGACGCCTTGACGTAGGTGCCGATGCCGCCGTTCCACAGCAGGTCCACCTGTGCGCGCAACAGGTAGTTGATCAACTCGTTGGGGGTCAGGTGCTGCGCCTCGATACCGAAGCGACGGCCCATTTCCGGCGTGATGGCGATGGACTTGGCGCTGCGCGAGAACACCCCGCCGCCTGCGGAGATCAGCGAGCGGTCGTAGTCGCCCCAGCTGGAGCGCGGCAGGTCGAACAGCCGCTGCCGCTCGGCATAGCCGGCGGCGGCGTCGGGCTCGGGGTCGATGAAGATATGCAGGTGGTTGAAGGCCGCCACCAAGCGGATATGCGGCGTCATCAGCATGCCGTTGCCGAACACGTCACCGGACATGTCGCCGATGCCCACCACGGTGAAATCCGTACCCTGTACGTCGATGTCCATTTCGCGGAAGTGCCGCTGCACCGACACCCAGGCGCCGCGCGCGGTAATGCCCATCTTCTTGTGGTCGTAGCCGGCGCTGCCCCCTGAGGCAAAGGCGTCACCCAGCCAGAAGTCGTACTCCGCCGAGATGCTGTTGGCGATATCGGAAAAACTCGCGGTGCCCTTGTCCGCAGCGACCACCAGGTAGGGATCGTCGTCGTCCTTGGCTACGACGTAGGGCGGACGGACGATGGAGACCTCGCCGCGGTTGTCGGTAATGTCCAGCAGGCCGCGGATGAACAGCTTGTAGCACTCGATAGCCTCGGCCTGCATCTCGTCGCGGCTCATGTCCGCGTTCAGCTGCCGCGCGACAAAGCCGCCCTTGGCCCCCACCGGCACGATCACCGCGTTCTTCACCTGCTGGGCCTTCACCAGTCCCAGCACCTCGGTGCGGAAATCCTCCAGCCGGTCGGACCAGCGCAGGCCGCCGCGGGCCACCTTGCCGCCGCGCAGGTGCACACCCTCCATCCGCGGCGAGTAGACGAAAATCTCGTACATCGGCACCGGCCGCGGCACCTCCGGTATGGCGGAGGGCTTGAGCTTCAGCGAGAGATAGGACTTCAGGTTGCCGCTGGTGTCCTGCTGGAAGAAGTTGCTGCGCAGGGTCGCCTTTATCAGCTTGACGTACTGGCGAATGATGCGGTCCTGGCCCAGGTTCTCAACCTGTTCCAGCGAGGTGAGAATACGCTGCTCCACATCGAGTTCACGCTCGCCGCGCCAGTCCTCGTCACCGTCGAATACCGGCGAGAAGCGGGTCAGGAACAACTCGACGATCAGCGCGGTGATCTCCAGGTGGTCCGCCATGGTTTCGGCGATGTACTCCACGCTGTAGGGGAAATTGAGTTGCCTCAGGTAGCGCGCATAGGCGCGCAACAACGCGATTTCCCGCCAGTTCAGCCGGGTGCCGATCAGCAGCCGGTTGAAGGAGTCGCTCTCCGCCTCGCCGAACCAGATGCGCGCGAAGGCGTCCTCGAATTCGTCCTTCACCTCCTCCAGATCGATGTGCTGGGCGAGGCAGTAGAGCATGCTGAACTCCTGCACCCAGTAACTGTTGCCGTCGGTGGCGCGAATCTCGTAGGGCCGCTCGGAGACCACCCGCAGGCCCAGGTTTTCCAGTATCGGCAGCACATCGGACAGGGGCAGGCTGTCGCCGGCGTGGCACAGGCGCAGGCGCAGTACCTGCTCGGTGTCCTCGGGCTGGCGATAGAGCGACATCGCCAGGGGTTCGCCGCGCATCAGCTGCAGCAGCTTGCGGAAGTCCGCCACCGCCATGCGCGGGTCGAAGTCGTCGCGGTAGCCGGCGGGGAAGCCGCGGCCCAGTTGCTCGCAATACTCGTAGCCCAGTTCCTCGCCGAACTCCTCCACCAGCCGGATGCGCAGGCGGTCCTCCCAGGCCAGTGCCGCCTGTACGACGGACTCCTCCAGCTCCGCGCTGTCGACATCGAGGTTGAGCGCGGGGTTGACCCGCAACACGAAATACACGCGCACCAGGATGGATTCGGAGAACAGCGTGGTGAACTCGGATTCCTCGGCCTGGAATGCGGCGGCGAGAATCCCCTCGATTTTCTCGCGCAGTTCGGTGGTGTAGCGGTCGCGGGGAACGTAGACGATGCAGCTGACGAACTTGCCGTGGAAGTCGCGGCGCACGAACAGGCGCGTCTGCCGCCGCTCCTGGATACGGTTGATCGCATTCACCGCGGTATACAGCTCGCCCACGCTGGACTGGAACAGCTCGTCCCGCGGGTAGAGCTCGAGCACCCGCGCCAGTTCGCGGGTTTCGTGCTCCGCCCAGTCGGAGTTGGACAACTCCATCACCGCCTCGACCTTGCGCCGCACCACCGGGATGTAGCGGGGATGCATGGTGTATACCGACGAGGTATACAGCCCGATAAAACGGTGCTGCCCGACGATTTCCCCGTCCGCGTCGAATTCGCGCACGCCGACGTAGTCCGGGTAGGTCAGGCGGTGCACCCGCGAGCGCTGGCGCGACTTGGAGAAATTCAGCTGGTCCCGGTGCAGTTCCTCCACGCTCATGTGGGTGATATCCGCCTCCAGGTCCGTTACCCCGCGAGTCGACCGGTGGCGCAACAGGCCCAGGCTTTTATCCTCCTCGGCGACGACCGCAGGATGCATGCCGTCGCGCTCGACGCGCAGGTACTCGTAGCCGAGCAGGGTCATGTGTTGCTGCCGCAGCCACTGCAGGAAGGCATCGGTCTCCGCGCGCTGCTCCTGCTCGATGCAGGCACTGGCTCGCACCTGCTCGGCCACTTCGTCCAGGCGTTCGGACATGGGGCCGAAGTCGTCGACCACCTGCTCTACCTCGCTCAGGATCTCCATCAGGGTGTCGCGCAGCTCGTCGAGCTGCGAGGGATCGGAGTGACGCCCCAACTCGAAATAAATGACGGCTTCTTCCTCACAGTCCTCGTGGCATTCCTCACTGTGGCCGAGCACTGCCTGCAGTTCGCCCTGCGGGTTCCGGCGCACCGCGAGGTTGGAGCTGGTCACCACGTGTATCGGCAGGTTGCGGCGGTTGAGCTCGCCGCGCACCGAGGCGGTGATGAAGGGAATACCGCGGCACAGGATCAGCAGTACCGTATTGCCACTGTCCCAGCCGTGGCTTTGCACGCCCGGGTTGAAGAACTCCACGCGCGGCTCGTCACCGTCCCAGTGGCGCATGTAATGCAGGATGAAATACAGGCACCCGTACAGGTTCTGCACCGAGCGGCCGCGCAGGTCCTCGAAGCCAAAACGGCCGTAGAGCGTATCGGAGAGATTGTGCAGGGAGCTGCGGTCGGATTCCTCCGCGTGGCTGTCGATGCGTTCGTCGAGTTCTGTGAGCAGGTTTTTTTTCGGGTTGTCCCAGAGCATTTGGCCCGTTTCCTGTACGTTTTCTGTGGTTGCTGCCGGCATCCGATTGCGGGTTCGGACACCTCGCCACAAGTCTAGCGCAATCGCTGTCCGATGCCGTGTGAACTTTTGCAGGGAGGTACAGTCACACTTGCGGCCGCGCACCGGGGATCGGCTGGAAAGCCCGCCGGAAACGCCGGAAAAGTGCGTTACAATGCGGGCCGGCGATCACATCGGCACAGGTAGTCCCACCGGAACAGCCGATTACATTGGAATAATCAACCGCAAACAGGAGACCGCGTGACCAGCGCTGAATTGCGAGCCCTCCAGGAGTGGCTCAGCGGCCAGATCATTGGCCAGTCCCATCTCGTCCAACGCCTCATCATCGCCCTGCTTGCAGATGGCCACTTGCTGGTCGAGGGCGCTCCCGGCCTCGCCAAGACCCGCGCGGTGAAGAGCCTGGCGGAGGGCCTGGAAGGCAACTTCCAACGCATACAATTCACCCCGGACCTGCTGCCGGGCGATGTCACCGGCACCGACATCTACCGCCCGCAGCAGGGAACCTTCGAATTCCAGCCCGGGCCGATCTTCCACAACCTGGTACTGGCAGACGAGATCAACCGGGCGCCGGCAAAGGTGCAGTCCGCGCTGCTGGAGGCGATGGCGGAACGCCAGGTCAGTGTCGGCTCGCGCACCTACGAGCTGCCGCAGCTGTTCCTGGTGATGGCCACGCAAAACCCGATCGAGCAGGAGGGCACCTACCCGCTGCCCGAGGCGCAGCTCGATCGCTTCCTGCTGCACGTCAACGTGGACTACCCCGACGCGGAGTCCGAGGCCCGCATCCTGCGCCTGACCCGCACCGAGGCCAGCGGCAGCAGTGCCGACAGGCCCACACCGGTGTCGCAGGAAACCATCTTCGCCGCGCGCCGCGAGGTGCTGGACCTGCACATGGCGCCCCCGGTCGAGCAGTACATCGTGCAACTGATCATGGCCACCCGCGCGCCCGGCAGCTACAGCGAACAGCTGGCGCACTGGGTGGACTACGGCGGCAGCCCGCGCGCGACGATCGCGCTGGACCGCTGTGCGCGCGCGCACGCCTGGCTGGCCGGGCGCGATTTCGTCGGTCCCGACGACGTGCAGGCAGTGGCTGCGGACGTCCTGCGCCACCGCCTGCTGCTGAGTTTCGAGGCGGAGGCGGCCGGCGTCACCCCGGACCAGGTCACCCGCGAGCTGCTCGCCCTCGTGCCGGTGGGCTGAGGCCTGGTAAAACCGATGCAAACGGAGTTGGTCGATACCCCCGCCAGTGGCGCCTACGCGGAACTGGACACGCTGATCGCCCTGCGCTTCGTCGCCAGGCAGCTGAAGCTCGCCCGCCGCAGCCGCGCGCTGGCCAATCTCGCCGGCGCGAACAAGTCGAACTTCCGCGGCCGCGGCATCGATTTCGATGAAGTGCGCGCCTACCAGGCCGGAGACGACATCCGCAGCATCGACTGGCGGGTCACCGCCCGCAGCGGCGACGCGCACACCAAGCTGTTCCGCGAGGAGCGCGAGCGGCCCGTGCTGCTGGTCGTCGACCAGCGGCCCGACATGTTCTTCGGCTCCCGCCACTGCTTCAAGAGCGTCCTCGCCGCACACTTCGCCGCCCTGCTCGCCTGGGCCGCGCTGGAGGGCGGCGACCGGGTCGGCGGGCTGGTGTTCAACGGGCAATCGCACCACGAGCTGCGGCCGCGCCGCTCGCGCCGCACGGTGCTCGCGCTGCTGTCGCGCGTGGTCGAGTTCAATCGCGGCCTGCCCGGTACCGGGCACAGCGACGACGCCGGGTTTGCCGGCATGCTGGGTACCCTGCGCCGTGTCGCACGCCCCGGCAGCAGTATCTACCTGGTCAGCGACTTTCGCGGCGGCGCCACTGAAGAAGCCTGGAAACACCTCTACCAACTGGCCCAGCACACCCAGATCACCGCCGTGGCCTGCCACGACATCCTCGAGAACCAGCTGCCCCGCGCCGGCAACTACGCGGTGAGTGACGGCGAACGGCGCAGTGAGCTGTACACCGCCGACCGGCGCCTGCGCCAGCGCTTCCTGCACGACCGCGAAACCGAGCAGGCCACATTGCAGCAGCGCCTCGGGCGCCTCGGCATCCCGGTACTGCAGGGCCTGACCCAGGACTCGCCCTTCCGCCTGCTGCAGACCTATTACGGGAACGCCCGGCGATGAATCCCGCAGCCGATCCGCTCAAGCAACTGCATCCCCTGCGCGCCCCGGAGGCCATCAGCTGGTGGCCGCCGGCGCCGGGCTGGTGGGTGCTGGCGGGACTGCTGCTGCTCGCGCTGGTCGCGCTGGCCTGGTTCGGCCTGCGCCGGCGGCGCCGCAGAGCCTATCGCCGCCAGGCTTTAACCGCGCTGGCTCGCATTCGCACACAGTACAGCGACGCGGGCGACGGCATCGCCTGCCTGGCCGCCACCAACGGCCTGCTCAAGGGCGTGGCGCTGCGCGCCTACCCGCGGCGCAGCGTGGCCGCCGCCAGTGGTGGTGAATGGTGCGAATTTCTCAATACCGCATTCGGCGACGACAGCGGCTTCGACCCCGACCTGTTCTTCGCCCAGTACCGTCCGCAGCCGCCGGCCGGCGACGTGGTGCGCCACCTGCAACTGGCCGAGCGCTGGATACGCCAGCACAGGGGTAACGCATGATCGAATGGCTCTGGCCCTGGCTGCTGGTAATCGCGCCCCTGCCCTGGCTGTTGCGCAAGCTGGCGCCGCCCGCCAGCGGGCGCGAACCGGCCATTCGCGTGCCGTTCTTCCAGCAGTGGTCGCAACTCGCGGCGGAACAGGGCGGCAGCGGCGCCCGTGGCAGCCGCGGCGCGCTGCTGGCACTGTGGGCAATCTGGCTGCTGTTGCTGCTGGCTGCGGCGCGCCCCGAGTGGATCGGCGATGTGATCGAACTGCCGGAAACCGGCCGCGACCTGATGCTCGCCGTGGACATCTCCGGCTCCATGCAATTGCAGGACATGAAAGCGGGCCAGCGCATGGTGAGCCGCATGGAGGCGGTCAAGCAGGTCGGCGGGCAGTTCATCGACGAGCGCAAGGGCGACCGGCTGGGCCTGATCCTGTTCGGTAGCAAGGCCTATGTGCAATCGCCGCTGTCCTTCGACACCGCGACGGTCAAGCGCTTCCTCGACGAGGCCCAGATCGGCTTCGCCGGACAGGACACGGCCATCGGCGACGCCATCGGCCTCGCGGTAAAGCGCCTCAAGGACCGGCCCGCGGACCATCGCGTGCTGATCCTGCTCAGCGACGGCCGCGACACCGCCAGCTCCGTACAACCGCTGGACGCCGCCCGGCTGGCCGCCGAGTTGGGCATCCGCATCTACACCATCGGCATCGGCGCGGACCGCATGCTGATGCCCGGGCTGTTCGGCGGCAGCTTCGGCGCACGCCAGATCAATCCCTCGGCGGAGCTGGACGAGAGCAGCCTGACCCAGATCGCCAAAATTACCGGCGGCCAGTATTTCCGTGCGCGCAACCCGCAGGAACTGGCCGGCATCTACCAGTTGCTGGACAAGCTGGAACCGATCGAACTCGACAAGGCCAGCTACCGCCCGCGGCACGCGCTGGGCTACCTGCCGCTGAGTGCGGCGTTGCTCCTGAGCTTCGGGCTCGCGCTGCAGCAGCTGTGGCTGCGTGGCGCGTTCTCGGGATTTTCGCGCCGGGAGGTGGCGCAATGACTTTCCACCTGCTGCGCCCCGAGTGGCTGTGGGCACTGCTGCCCGCGGCACTGCTTGGGCTGCTGCTGTGGCGCAACGCCCGCGGCAGCGGCCAGTGGCACAGCGTCATCGACCCGGGCCTGCTGCAACACCTGCTGGTCGGCGAGGGCGGCGGGCGACGGCGCAATCTCGCCCCCTGGCTGTTGCTGCTCTGGGCGGTCGCCTGCCTGGCGGCTGCCGGGCCCAGCATGCGCAAGATCCCCCAACCGCTGCAACAGAAGCAGGACGCGCTGGTGCTGGTGCTCGACCTCAGCTACTCGATGATGGCCGGCGACCTAACTCCCTCGCGCATCGACCGCGCGCGGCAGAAGCTGCGCGACCTGCTGGCCTCGCGCCACGAGGGACAGACCGCGCTGGTGGCCTACGCCGGTGACGCCCACGTGGTAACGCCGCTCACCGACGACACCCCGACCATCGCCAACCTGCTGCCGGCGCTGGACCCGGAGATCATGCCGGTGCCCGGCTCCAACCCGGCCCAGGCCGTGCAGCTTGCCCTGGGCCTGCTGCGCTCTGCCGGCGTACCCGACGGCCGCATCCTGCTGCTCACCGACGGGATGACCTCCAGCGACAGCGATAAAGTCATCGATGAAATACGGGGCTCGGGCGCCACTCTGTCGATCATGGGCGTCGGCACCGCCACCGGCGCTCCGGTGCCCCTGCCCGACGGCGGCTTCCTCAAGGACGACAAGGGCGCCATCGTCATGCCCAGGCTGGACGACGGCGCCCTGGCCAGAATCGCCAGCGAAGCCGGCGGCCGCTACCGCCACATGCAACTGGACGACAGTGACCTGAAATACCTGCTGGCAGAGAGCACCCTGCCGCACAGCGAGGATACCCGGGAGCTGTCGCGTACCGCGGACACCTGGGAAGACCAGGGCTACCTGCTGGTGCTCGCCCTGCTCCCCGCCGCCCTGCTGCTGTTCCGCCGCGGCTGGATCGCCTGCCTCCTGCCGCTGCTGTTCCTGCCGCTGCCGCAACCGGCGCGTGCCGGCACCTGGGACGACCTCTGGCTGACCCGGGACCAGCAGGGCCAGCAGGCGCTGCAGGCCAGGGACTACAAATCCGCGGCAAAACTTTTCGAAGACCGCATCTGGAAAGGCACGGCGGCCTACAGCGACGGCGATTACGAGGCCGCCGAAAAGCAGTTCTCCGGCGGCGACAGCGCAGACGACTGGTACAACCGCGGCAACGCCCTGGCGCGCCAGGGCGACCTGAAGGCAGCGGCAGACGCCTACCAGCAATCGCTGCAGCGCAAGCCCGGCGCCAGCGATGCAAAAGACAACCTGGCGCTGGTGGAAAAACTGCTGAAGCAGCAGGAACAACAGAAACAACAGCAGCAGAACCAGCAGCAGGACAAGGACGACAAGGACAAGTCCGGTAAGCAGGGCCAGAACCAGCAGGGCCAGGGTCAACAGGACAAGGACCAGCAGGGACAGCAGCAGGGCAAGGACCAGCAACAGCAGTCCGGGCAGGGCCGGTCGCAGCAGGACCAGCAGCAAGACGCCGGGAACCAGCAACAGCCCGGGCAGGACCAACAGCAGCAGCCGCAGCAGAACCAGTCCGGGCAAAACCGGTCCAGCCCCGGGCAGCAGCCGCAATCGGACCAGCAGTCGCAGGGCCAGGCCGGGCAGGACAAGGATGCCGACGAGCAGAAGCAGGCCGCCACAAGCCAGGCCGGCGAGGACAAGAACGCCCCCGGGGACCAGCAGGCCAGTGCTGATAAAGCTGGCGACAAGCAGAGCGAGCGCAACCAGGCCATGGAGCAGTGGCTGCGCCGTGTGCCGGACGACCCCGCCGGGCTGTTGCGCGAAAAATTCCGCTACGAGAGCCAGCAGCGGCAGCAACAGGGAAACAGCGACGATGACGATACCGACTGGTAAACCGCTACTTTACGTGCTCGCCCTGGTATTGCTGCTCGCCGGCGCCGGGGCGCGGGCGACGGTCACCGCCACGGTGGACCGCACCGATGTCGCCCTGGGCGACACCCTGATGCTCACGCTGTCCGCCACCGAGGACGACGAGGACCTGCAAAGCGTGGACACCGGGAAATTGTCCGCGGATTTCGAGGTGCTCTCGCGCAACATGCGCAGCAGCATGACCATTATCAACGGCGTGCAATCGCACAAGCGCGAGCTGACGATGGAGATCTCGCCGCGGCACCTCGGCACCCTCGCCATCCCCGCGTTCCGCGTCGGGTCGAGCACCACCCGGCCCATCAGCATCCAGGTAAGCAAGGCACCGCAGGCAGACCCGGGGTCGGAGACGGTCCTGTTCAGCGCCGCGGTCGATCGCAAGCAGGTCTATGTGCAGGGACAGGTCCTGCTCACCCTGCGGGTGGAGCAGTCGATCAACCTCGACCAGCCGGCGATCAGCCAGTTGCAGATTCCCGACGCCTTCGTGGTACCGCTGCAGCAGAAATCCTTCCAGCGCCGCATCAAGGGCCGCCTGTGGCTGGTACAGGAAGTGCGCTACGCCATCTTCCCCGAGCACAGCGGCACGCTGCAGATTCCCGAGCAGGAGTTTTCCGCGCGCGAGGGCATGGGCGCCCGCAGCCTGTTCGACCCGTCGCCGCGCGGCCGCCTGGTGCACCGCAGCGCGGGACCGCTGACGGTCGAGGTGCTGCCCAAACCCGCGGCGTTCAAAGGGGGCGACTGGCTGCCTGCGCGCAACCTGGACATCGAGGAGGAGTGGTCCTCGGACCCGGACCAGCTCACGGTGGGCGAGTCGGTGACCCGCACCGTCACCATCCGCGGGGAGGGCCTGCAGGGCGCACAACTGCCCCCGGTGCTGTACAAGCCGCAGGACGGCGTGAAGTTCTACCCGGACCAGCCTGAAATCAAGGACAACGAGGTCAGCACCGGCCTCACCGGCGTGCGCAGGGACGGCGTCGCCATCGTGCCGACCAGGCCCGGCACGCTGGTATTGCCGGCCATCCAAATCCCCTGGTGGGACAGCGAGAACAACACCCGGCGCATGGCAAAACTGCCGCCGCGCACCATCCATGTCGTCCCCGCCGCAGCCGGCAGCGGCGGCGCAACCGCTGCCCCGGCACAGACCGCGCCGGGACAGGCGTCAGCTGCGCCGGCCGCCAGCGCTCCCGCGGCGCCGCTTGCCGCTAACTCAAACCTGCTGTGGCAAGGTATCGCCGCCTTCTGCGCGCTGGGCTGGCTGGTCACGCTGGTATTGCTGCTGCGGCGCCCGCGCCGGGAGAAACCCGCGGCCGGCAGGCAGGGCAAGGATTCGAAGCCGCGCTCCGCGTACCGCAACCTGATCGCCGCCTGCACCTCCGGTGCGGCGCCCCAGGCCCGGGAGGCGATCATCGCCTGGGCGGACGAGCGCGCGGGGGAAACCGGTATTACCTCGCTGGCCCAGGCGGGCGAGTGGTTCGGGGATACAGACCTCGCGGCGGCGCTGGATGAACTGGAAACGGCGCTCTACAGCGGGCGGGGCGGCAGCTGGGACGGCGCTGCGCTCAGGGCAGCGGCGGAGCGCCTGCACAAGGACAAGCCCGGCTCGCGCGCCGGCAGTGACGACGACAGCGGCTTCACCCTCTATCCCGGCAGCTGACCCCCGGGCCGGGCTCAGGCTCCCCGCGTCGCCCGCTCGCGATAGAGCGGGTAGAACACCTCCTCCGCCCAGTGGACATCGCGCCGCGGAATGCCGTACTGCGCGGGCGGTCCCTGGGGAATATGCAGGGTGCCGAAGAGCCAGTCGTAGACCGAGAGAAAGATCCCGAAATTGCGAAAATTGCCCCCGTCCCGGCCAAAGCCGTGGTGACTGTGGTGCACCCCCGGCGAGACCAGTACATGCTCCAGCGCGCGCAGCAGCCTGCCGAGGGTCGGGTGCCAGCGCAGCCCGTCGTCGAAGCGGAACGCGCTGTGGGTGACGACACCGTAAATCCCGAAGATGACGATGGCGACCGCCGCCGCGGCCCCCTGGCCGAGGTAAATCGCCAGCGACATCACCCAGGTCAGCCCGGAGGCCAGCGCCCAGGCAAAGTGCACGCGAAAGTGCAGGCTCACGTTCATGTAGCGCGCGGTGTGGTGGGTGCGGTGAAAGCGCCACAGCCAGGCGAAGGCCGGGTAGCGCTCGGCGTCATGCGCCCAGCGATGCACCCAGTAATTGACGAACTCGGCCAGCAGGATGATCACCAGCAGTGACGGCCAGAAGGGCATGTCCGCCAGGGCGCCGCGACCGCCGGGCAACACCAGCGCGATCAGGGCGGCGACAAGTCCCGCAAGCGCCGGACGTACACTTACGCCCAACAGCGTGCACAGGCCGGTAATCGCCAGCTCGCGGCGGTTATACACATGCCGGTGGCGCCCGGCGAGCACCTCGACCAGCAGCATTGCCAACACCACCACCATCACCCACAGCAGGGGATTCATCATCGATCCGGCTCCGTTATTGGTATACCGGCGCATTGTGCGCTTCAATAGACAAAGACATCCAATGCATATGATTGGTTATTTTCATGAGTGCTGTGAATATGGACCTGCGCAGCCTGCGGCATGTGGTGGTGCTCGCGCGAACCCTGAATTACACCCGCGCCGCCGAAGAACTGGGACTGACCCAGTCGGCGCTGTCGCGCAGCATCCAGAGTTTTGAAAAGCGCATGAATACGCGCCTGTTCGATCGCGACCGCGGTGGCGTGCAACCCACCGCCATCGGCCGGCGCTTTGTCGAGCGCGCAGAGCAGGTGTTGCGGGACGCGGCCGCGCTGGAGAACTCGCTGCTGCTGGACAGCAGCGCCAGCAGCGGGGCAGTCGCCTTCGGCATGGCGCCCATGCCCGCCAAGGCGCTGCTCGCCAGCGCCCTGCCCCGGCTGCTGGACGACCACCCGGAGCTCGCCACCTCGGTGATAGTGCGGCGCACCGATGCCCTGCTGCCGATACTGCAGTCCGGGGAAATCGAGTTTTTCGTCAGCGCCGACGGGCAGGTACCGCAAAGTGCGGCATTGCGCGGGATGTCCCTGGGCCGCAGCACGCTGTCGCTGATCGTGCGCCCGAGCCACCCCCTGGCGAATCGGGCGGGAGACGCCGGGCGATCCTACCCGGTACTGGTCACACACCAGCTCGGCGGGCCCATGGGCGAGCGCTTTGCGGCCATTCCGGCGCTGGCGGGGCCCCAGCACCTGATCGAGGATTACGGCGCCGCGGCGCGCATCGCCGCCCAAAGCCAGGCGATCTGGGTCGCTTCGCCGCTGGCAGCCGCCGAGGAAATCCGCCTGGGGCAGCTGGTGGAGATTCCACTGAAACAGTTCGGCATCCGCATGGACAGCTACCGCCTGATGTTCTACAGCCTCAGCCAGCGCACCCTCTCGCCCGCAGCGCTGGCCCTGAAGAACGTATTCCAGCGCCTGCTGCGGGCGGGCCCCGTAGAATCAATGCAGTGACTTGCTCACCAGCTCGTAGACGTCCGGCGACAGGTCCGGCAAGCCGGCCAGCCGCTCCAGCTCCGCGCGCATGAGGTCGGCGCGGCCGGCGTAACGCTTCCAGCGGGAGAGCGGGCCCACCAGGCCCGCGGCGATCTGCGGATTGATGGCATTGAGCTCTTCCACCACCGCGCCGAGCAGCGCATAGCCGGCGCCGTCCGCGCGGTGGAACTGCACCGCGTTCTGGCCGGCAAAACCACCGATCAAGGCGCGCACCTTGTTCGGGTTGCGCAGGTCGAAGTCCGGGTGCTGCATCAGTTGCCTGACCCGGTCGACCGCCTCCGCACCTGGCATGGATGCCTGCAGGCTGAACCAGAAGTTGAGCGCCAGGGTCTCGTGCTTCCAGTCGTCGTAGAAGCGCTGCAGCGGCGCGGACCAGTCCGACTCGCTGCCGTAGTACGCCAGTACCCGCAGCGCGGCGAGCCGGTCGGTGAGGTTGTCGGCCGCGTCGAACTGCTGGCGGGCGTTTTCCAGGTATGCGCTGTCGGCGCAGGCCAGGTAATCCAGGCACACATTGCGCAGGGCGCGCCTGCCGATTTCGTCGCCCTCGGGTGTATAGGGCGTATCCTGTGCAAGCTCGCCGTGGCGGCGCAGGAAGTCGAGGCGGCAGCCGACACCGATTGCCGTTTTCACCGCGGTGCGGGCGGTGTGGATGCGCTCGACATCCGCCTGCCCTTCCGCGCAGAGGTCGGCGAGGTATTTCTCGCCCGGCAGGGTGAGCATCCCGGCGACCATCGCCGGTTCCAGCGAGCCGTCTGCGAGCAGCTGCGAACAGGCCTGTACCAGCAGCGGGTCGACCAGGGGAGCACGGCCCTCGGCGAGTTGCTGCTGGACCTCGTTGATCGCCTGTATCGCCAGCGCCTGCGCGCTGTCCCAGCGCACGAAGCCGTCGTCGTCGCGACTCATCAGCTGGCACAGGTCCTCGCGGCTGTAGGCGTAATCCAGCTTTACCGGCGCCGAGTAACCGCGCAGCAGCGAGGGCACGGGACGCTCGGGCACGCCCTCGAAAACGAAGCTCTGCTCGGCCTTGTCGACCACCAGCACGAGGTGGGTGTTGTCTTCGGTCTCGGGGTCCGGCTCCTCCCCCGCCAGCTGCAGCCGCAGGTTGCCTGCATCGCCCAGCAGGCCCATTGCCACGGGTATCACGAAGGGTTGCTTTTCCGGCTGCCCCGGCGTCGGCGGGCAGCTCTGGCTGAAGTTCAGCGTGTAGGTCTGCGCGTCCTCGTCATAGCTGTCGCGCACCGAAAGCACGGGCGTACCCGCCTGGGAGTACCAGCGGCGGAACTGCGTGAGGTCGCATTCGCTGGCCTCCTCCATCGCGCGCACGAAATCCTCGCAGGTCACCGCCTGGCCGTCGTGGCGGCGGAAATACAGGTCCGAGCCCGCGCGGAAATACTCCGGGCCCAGCAGCGTGTGGATCATGCGCACCACTTCGGCGCCCTTCTCGTACACCGTGCGGGTGTAGAAGTTGTTGATCTCGATGTAGGCCTCGGGGCGTACCGGGTGCGCCATGGGGCCGGCGTCCTCGGCGAACTGCTCGCTGCGCAGCAGGGTGACGTCCTCCACCCGCTTCAGTGTGCGCGAGCCCATGTCCGCGGAGAATTCCTGGTCGCGGAAAACGGTAAAGCCCTCTTTCAAGCTGAGCTGGAACCAGTCGCGGCAGGTCACCCGGTTGCCGCTCCAGTTGTGGAAGTACTCGTGGGCGACGATGCCTTCCACCCGCTGGTAGCCGGCGTCGGTGGTGATATCCGGGGCGCAGAGCACGCAGGAAGTATTGAAGATATTGAGGCTCTTGTTCTCCATCGCGCCCATGTTGAAATCGTCGACGGCGACGATATTGAACACGTCGAGGTCGTACATGCGGCCGTAGACTTCCTCGTCCCAGCGCATCGAGCGGATCAGCGAGTCCATGGCGTGGCCGCACTTGGGCAGGTCCTTTTCCTCGACGTACAGGCGCAGGCACACCTCGCGCCCGCTGCGCGTGGTAAAGCTGTCCTCCACGTACTGCAGGTCGCCGGCCACCAGCGCGAACAGGTAGCTGGGCTTGGGGAAGGGATCGTGCCACAGCACCTGGCGCCGACCGTCCTCCAGCATCCGGTCTTCCTGCAGGTTGCCGTTGGAGAGCAGTACCGGGTAGCGCTGCGGGTCCGCGGAGATGGTCACGGTGAACACCGACATGACGTCCGGGCGATCCAGGTAGTAGGTGATCCTGCGGAAACCTTCCGCCTCGCACTGGGTGCAGAACATGGTGTGCGACTTGTACAGCCCCACCAGCGCGGTGTTGTCCTGCGGCCGCAGGCGCGTCTTCAGGCACAGCACGAACTGGTCGGGCACCTTGTCGATGCGCAGGCTTTCCGCATCGGCCTGGTACTGGTGGGGTTCCAGCACGTCGCGGTCGATGCCCACTTCCAGCAGTTCCAGTTCCTCGCCCACCAGCTCCAGCGGCAGTTCGCCGGGATGTTCGCAGGAGCGCAGCATGGAGAGCCTGGCGTGGACGATGGTCTCGTCTTCGTCCAGCTCGAAGTGCAGCTCGGTGCGGTTGATCAGGAATGCGGGGGCGGTGTAATCCTTGAGATAGATGGCGCCGGGATTCGACTCTCGCATGACAGGCCTCAGTTGACGCGCTCGAGCGACAGCTCGTAGCCGCCGTACTTGCGCATGTTGATAACACCGGTATCGAAGACGAGGTACTGGCCCTTGATGCCGAGCAGCGTGCCCTCGATTTGCGGTGTTTTATCCAGGTTGAATGACTTGACCTTGGCGGGGTACTCCAGCATCGGGTAGCTGATGCGGGTTTCCTCCGCGCCGGCGAGCTCGGTGATCGCCTGCAGGCCGTACTGTTCGCGCAGCTGCTCCACGCCGCCTGCGCAGGCCTGCATCAGCCGGCTGCGCTCGGCCTCCAGGTCCAGCGGGTCGGCATCGCCCTTGAGCATGGCCTGCCAGCTGGTCTTGTCCGCCACGTGGTCCTTGAACAGGTGCTCCACCACCCCCGAGTGCAGCCGCGAATCGACGCGGAATATGGGCTGTGCCTGGGTGGCGCCCTGGTCCATCCAGCGCGTCGGCACCTGGCTGTGGCGGGTGATCCCCACCTTCAGCCCGGAGGTATTGGCCAGGTAGACGAAGTGCTCGATCATGCAGTTCGCCTCGCCCCACTCCGGTTCGCGGCAGGTGCCCAGGTGGTAGTGGCACTTTTCCGGCGAAACGATACAGCTGTCGCACTGGGCCAGGGACTTGAAACAGGGGAAGCAGTAGCCCTGGTTGAAGCTCTTGCTGGTCTTGCGGCCACAGGCGACGCAGTGGATCACCCCGTCGAAGCGCAGCTGCAGGTGCTGTTCCAGCAGCTCGTTCATCGGCACCTCGGACTCGCCCAGCGGCAGCCGGTAGCGCACCTGCTCGGCGAGCTCTGTTTTCATCTTGCGCACCCCGCCGGTGCCCAGTACCTCGCTCACGACGCGTCCTGCTGGAAGTTGAGGGGTTTGACCTCGGGGTCGTCGCACACCTCGCCGGCCTTGTGGCCGCGGTCGATGTAACCGATGCGCTGCTCCGCGGGCAGGTGCTCCTGCCCCCAGGCGATCACCGCCTGCATGGTGTGCTCCCGCTGCTGCGGGGTGAGTGCGCTGCCGTCCGGCCATTTGCCGAGTTCCAGGGCGCGGCGCAGGCTCCGGTAGATCTCCGGGGTCATGGTCGCGATCATCTGGCGATAATCCATGGTCAGGTCCAGTTGCGGTAAAAGTGGCCGATTATACCGCCTCGAACGCAGAATTGCGGGGAGAATCAGGCTCCGGAAGGGTTATTGCAGCTGGAAATCGCCCGGGACGACGCCGCGCGGGAGCGAACGGCGCGCTCAGGGGCAGACAGTGTCCCGGTCGCCCTTGATCACGCCCTTGAACCAGTCGAGCAGGGTTTCCTCGCGGAAATCCCTGAATTCGCCGGCGTCCATGAACATGCCGTGCTCCGGGCAGATCTCGTACCAGATGTGCTTCTGCTTCGCGTCCGAGGACTGTTCCATGCGCTTGCCGCAGTGGGGGCAATCGATCTCGGCGTGGCTGTCCCACACCACTCCGGTCTCGGCGTGGCCGTCATCCACTACGTGGCTGCCGGGCAACTGCTTGAGCTGGTGGGCCTCGTCGGCATCGAACCAGAGCCCGTGGCAGTTGCTGCAGCGGTCGATGGCGATTTCGCCGTGGGTGATCTCGGTCATGCCGTGATGGCACTTGGGGCATTTCAGGCTGTGGTGTTGCGGGTCGAAGTTCACGGCTGCGCCCTCGTTATTGTCGTGGAATGGGACCAGTATAGTGCGGCGCAGTGGCGAAACAAGACCGGCCCGCGCCGCCCCGGCTACTCGCTGCCGAACATGCCGGCCATTGCCTGGCTGATCAGTTCCACGCGCTGGCGGCGCTGAGCGGCTGAGGGCATGAAGGGGGCCGCCGCGTCGTCCGCCTGGCCCCAGTTGCAGACCGGCCCGAAGGGCAGCCGCGACAGGCCCAGTTCCGCCACCTCGGCCGGGCTGGCCAGGTCGGGCGGCACCGGCCGGCCGGCGCGGGCGAGGCTCTCGCGAAAGGCCGGCGTATCGGTCTGGCCCAGGATGAGCCCCAGCACATCCACGCCGTGCGGGCGCAGTTCCGACCACAGGGCCTCGCCGAAACACAGGTCGTAAGCCTTGCCGCCGGAGTACACCGCCATGTAATCGGCGCCGCCGTAGCAGGCGCCGGACCCCACCAGCAGAATGCCACCCCGGCCGCGCTCACGCATGGCGCTGCCCAGCCAGTGGCAGCAGCGGGTCAGGGTTACCACGTTGCGATTGATCTGTGCGAGCCATTCATCCACCGGCGCGTCGAGGAACTTGCTGTTGGTGGTGTCCGCCCCGGCGTTGCTGACATACAACCCCACTTCGCGCGCCCCCACCACGGCCTGGATGCGCGCCAGCGCATCCTCCGCGCACAGGTCCACCGATGCAGCCACGCACTCGACGCCGTGTTCCGCCTCGAGCGCCCCGGCGAGCGCCTGTAATGGCCCTTCGCGCCGCGCCAGCAGTATGCAGTTCACACCCCGCGCGGCAATGCTTTCGGCGAATGCGCGCCCGGTGCCGTCGGATGCCCCGGCGATCAGGGCCCAGGGGCCGTATTTTTCCGCAAAGTTCACTTATTGTTCTCCTCTTCCGGCGCCTGCGCATGCCATTTGGCCCGCGCAGCAAAACGCTATACATTAGCGCGAGCGATGTTATCACTACTCCACGCCCTGCGAGGACGACATGGCAAACAGCGACATAATAAAAGAGCTGCAAGACCGGCAGGCCATCACCGATCTCATCTACCGCTACTGCCGCGCGGTCGATCGCATCGACCGCGAGCTGGGCTACTCGATCTGGCACCCGGACAGCCACGCCGACTACGGCGACTTCTACAAGGGTGACGGGACCGGCGTGATCGACATGATCTGCCAGCAACACAGCCGCGCGCTGGCGCACTCGCACCAGGTGGCGAACATCCTCATCTCCCTGGACGGCGACACCGCTGGCAGCGAGGCCTACATCACCGCGACCGTACGGGTGCAAAACGAAGACCGCCTGCTGCAGATCGTTACCTGGAATCGCTACATAGACAGCTGGTCGCTGCGCGACGGGCGCTGGGGGCTGGACCGGCGAATCTGCCTGCGGGATTTCGACGAGGTGCGCGAGGCTGCGCCGATGAACGACCAGAGCGACGGCCGCCGCGACCGCAACGACGCCTCCTACCAGGTGCTCTAGCCTGCGCGGGAAGCGCGCGAAAGGCTGGCGAAAATGACGCCCAGCACCGCGCCGCAGACCAGGCCGCCGACATGGGCTGCGTTGGCGATGGCGCCGAAGCCCAGCGCCCCCAGCACGCCGGTCATGCAGACAAACAGCCAGCCGATCATGAACAGCAGCACCGGCGTATAGGGCCGGATCTGCCAGGCCGGCTGGATCCACGGCGCCACCGCGGAAAAACCCAGCACGCCGTACACCACGCCGGACATGCCTCCGAAAATCGACGGCCCGGACACGGCGAACTGGCTGAAATTACTCACCAGGGCGATCACCAGGAAAATCCCCAGGAAATTGAGCCTGCCCACCGCCGCCTCGACGCGGGAGCCCAGCTCCCAGAACCAGAGCAGGTTGAAGGCGATGTGCAACAGGCCGAAGTGCAGGAATACCGGAGTCAGCAGGCGCCAGTACTGCGCGCCCATGTGCCCGAATACCTCGGTGCGGCCAACCAGCTCGAAGGGCAGGAAGTTCAGCAGCGGCAGGACAGTTTCCGGGAACAGGACAGTCAGGCCGTACACCAGCACGCAAAAGGCGGCGATCATCGCCGTGACCGGCGCACGCCGCCACTGCAGCCGATCGGGCAGGGAGCTTCCCTCGCGCTTCTGCAGGCTGATGCTGACTTCGCCCGCGCGCCAGGCGCGGTAGAGTTCGCGCACCGGTAGTACATGGCCGGGATCGAAAACCGCCAGCACCTGGTGTCCGCCCTCCTCGTAGATCAGGTGGGGCAGGCCGTGGGTGCGCAGCAGCGCCGTCAAGGGCAGCAGGTCCTCCTCCAGCGGGAGGTTTAGAGCGATGTACTGCTGCGGCATCAATCGACCAGCGCATTGCCCCAGCGCAGCTTGTCGCGGCAACTGGCGTAGAAGCTGTGCCCCAGCGGATGCAGCAGGGTGAGCTGGTAGGGGTTCTTGCGGATCACCACGGAGTCACCGGGGCGGGCCGTCATGTTCACCTGCCCGTCGCAGGTCACCGGCGGGTGGATGCGGTTGCGCTCCAGGATGTCCATGCGGATTTCAGAATCCCCGTCCACCACGATGGGCCGGCTGCTGAGCGCATGGGGGAACATGGGCACCAGCACGATGGCGTTGAGCATGGGGTGCATGATCGGGCCGCCGCCGGAGAGCGAGTAGGCGGTGGAGCCGGTGGGCGTAGAGACGATCAGGCCGTCCGCGCGCTGGCGGTAGACGAAGGTATCGTCGATGTAGAGCTCCAGCTCGATCATCTGCGCGGAGGTGCCGGAGTTTACCACCACGTCGTTGAGCGCGTCCGCGCGGGCGATCTGCTCGCCGCGGCGCACCACGTGTGCGTCCAGCAGGAAGCGGTTCTCGCGGGTATAATTCCCGTCCAGCACCGCGGGCACCTCCCGGGCGATCTGGTCCGGGGTGATGTCGGTGAGAAAGCCCAGCCGGCCGCGGTTCACGCCCAGCACCGGCGTGTCGTACTTGGCGAGGGTGCGCGCCGCGGAGAGCAGGCTGCCATCGCCACCGACGACGATGACGAGGTCGGACTGCTGGCCGATCTCATCGCGACCGCCGAGCCTGACCTGGCTGTCCGGCACCAGCTCGCCGAGGCGGTCCTCCAGGATGACCTGGTGACCGCGATCCGCCAGCAGGGCCAGCAGCTCCTGCAGGATGTTGTCCAGGCCTTCCTGCTGGCTGCGGCCGACCAGGCCGATTTTCTTGAAGGAGCCCGCCATTGCACACGTCCCGGGAAAACAGGAGCGTAGTATAACCAAGTGCAAGCCAGCCCCGAAATCGACGACCTGCCCTGGAAGACGGCCGCCGTGCGCGACCTGGCCTGGAGCTGCTTCTCGCCCTGCCTGCTGCGTGCCGGCGCCCTGGGCGAGGACGTGGGCAGCGCTCGCTTCAGCCTCGATGCCCAGCGGCGCGAGTGGCTGGCGGCGCTGGACGCCGATCCAACGCCGCTGCTGTCTGCGCTGGGCGAGTCCGCCGGCGGACGCCTGGGCCTGTACTTCGAGCGCCTCTGGCAGTTTTTCCTGGCGGCGGACCCCGCGCTGGAACTGGTCGCGCACAACCTGCCGGTTCGCGCGGGCGGCAGGACACTCGGCGAGTACGATGTCATCTACTACTGCCACCGCCGCCGGCGCCACGTACACCTGGAGCTGGCGCTGAAGTTCTACCTGCTGCGCCAGGGCGCGGCGGACCCGCAGTGGCGGCACTGGCTGGGACCGAACTCCCGCGACCGGCTGGACCTGAAGCTCGGCCGCCTGCGCGACCACCAGTTGCGACTGGCGGATACCGGTGCCGGACGCGACGCGTTGCTGGCACTGGGCGTGCAGGAGGTGCTGCGCGAGTCGGCGGTCCGGGGGCGCCTGTTCCGCCACATCAGCGAGCCAGACCGGCTGCCGCCGGGCGTACAGCCCGGGCTCCGGCTGCAGCGCTGGTTGCGCGAATCTGAACTGGCGGCGCTGCCGGGGAACACAAGCTGGGTGCCGCTGGAACGCCACCAGTGGCTGGCGCCGATTGCACGAAATACCCCCTCTGCCACCGTAGGAGCCCGCTACGCGGGCGATGCCCCTGTAGGAGCCCGCTACGCGGGCGATCGCCCGCAGAGCGGGCTCCTACAACGACCCCTGCAGCTGGCGGCACTGGACGCGCGGGGCCGCGAAATCGAGCGGGTGTTCGTCGTTCCTGATCAATGGCCAAACACGTAGGAGCGCGCTCTGCGCGCGATCGCCTGCGTAGCAGGCTCCTACGTGGACGGGGACAACCAGGGATAGCCGCGGCGTCCCTGCAGGCCGCCGGTATGCAGCGCGAGAATGCGCTCACCGGCGCCCCAGGCGCCGCTTGCCAGCAACCGGTCGACGGCCAGGAACAGTTTGCCGGTGTACACCGGCTCCAGTGCGAGGCCGTGGCGCGCCTCGAAGTCCAGCATGAACTCGCGCAGCGCCGGATCGACGCGAGCGAAACCGCCGCAGTGGAAGCCGTGCTCGATACGCCAGGGTAGCTGCGCGCGCAGGCCGCTGCGCTCCAGCAGCGACGTTACCCGCGTCTCGAGATCCCCCGTCGCCCGCAGCGCGGCGATACCGGTGACTTCATCGACGCCTGCCGCGCTGGCCACCAGGCCCGCCAGCGTGGCGCCGCTGCCCACCGCCACCGCGAGCCGGTTCCAGCGCACGCCCGCCGGCAACAGCCCGGCGATCTCCCTGCATCCCAGCACGCCCTCGGGGTTGGCGCCGCCCTCCGGTATCACCTGGCAGGGATGGAAACGCGCGGCGAGTTCGCGCTGGTACCCGGGGTCATCGCGGCGGCGATACTCCTCGCGCGACACCGGCAACAGCCGCATGCCCCAGCGCTGCGCGTCCGCGAGCATCGCGGTCGGCGTCTCGCCGCCGCGCACGATGCCGATGGTCTCGATACCCAGTTCCGCCCCCACCGCCGCCAGCGCGTGCAGGTGGTTGGACCAGGCGCCGCCGAAGCTGAGTACGCGGGTGACGCCGCGCTCGCGCGCCAGGCGCAGGTTGTGGCGCAGCTTGTAGCTCTTGTTGCCGGGGGCATTGCCGCCGACAAGGTCCAGCCGCAGGACGTCCAGCGTAGGTGTGAGTGCCTGTATCAACTGCATTCGCTCACCGTAGGAGCCCGCTATGCGGGCGATGCCTTTGTAGGAGCCCGCTACGCGGGCGATCGCGCGCAGAGCGCGCTCCTACGGGGGGGCGCGATCGCGCGCGTGTGGGTGATCGCGCGCTCAGCGCTGGCGATAGGGAATCTGGCAGTAACTGATTCCCTGCCGCGGCGCGGCGCCCTCGCACTGCAGGTAGAGGTCCAGCGACTTCATCGACAGCTCGTAATTGCCGGTGGGGCCGAGGTACACGTGCTCCAGCTCCAGTTGCCCGCGCTGCGGCGATTTCAGGTCGAAGGCGTAGTACGGCACCAGCAGCGCCCGTCCCTCGCGAAAGTGCACCGGCGCACCTTCGCAGTACTCGATAGCCGGGGAGACGATACGCCACTCCTGCTCCTCCTCGAAGGACGGGTGCTTGAGAGCGGCGGCCATACGCAAGAGGTCTTCCTCGACCCTCTCGAATACCGGCGACCAGTCCCTGTCCTCCGGCGGCGGTGACTGCGCGGCCAGCGCCTCGATGGCGTCGACCACGCGCTCGATCAGCGCGCGCTGCTCGCTGCCGTCGTACAGGCAGCGCGCCACCTGGAAGCCCTGGCTCCGGGCGCGCTCGACAATGAACTGCGGTGCAAAGCCGAGGCTCACGCCCTTGCCGTGCACGCTGTAACCGCGCCACTGGCTGAGCAGGTTGCCGTTGGCGCGGAAGGAGGCGCCGAAGATCATCGGGCCGCTGGCGATGCGGTGGGACAGCCAGTCCAGCAACTGGTTGAGCAGGGCCGGGTTGTCAGTGCCGGCGAGGATGCGTCTGGAAACGTGATTGCCGACCAGTTCCAGGGTGTGGCGCAACTCTGCCGAATCGTTCATGTAGCGGATGTCGGAGGCGCGCAACTCGCCGCTGCCGACGATGCCCAGCACGCCGTTCAGCGAGGTGTAGTGGTACAGGGTTTCCCGCGGCGGGTCGGCGTACAGGGCGCGCGTGATATCGGTGATCATGGGCACGCCACTTTACCGACGCTGGGTCACCCCAGCCCGACGTTGTTTTTCTCCAGCACCTTCTCCGCCCGGTAGCTGGAGCGCACGAACACGCCGGAGACCACTTCCAGGAAGCCCTTCCCCAGGCCCCACTGGCGGTACTTCTCGAACTCTTCGGGAGTCACGTAGCGGTCGATCGGATAATGGTTTTTCGTCGGCTGGAGGTACTGGCCGAAGGTGAGGATATCGACATTTGCGGCGCGCAGGTCGTCCATGCACTCGACGATCTCGGCCTCGGTCTCGCCCAGGCCCAGCATCAGGCTGGTCTTGGTGAGCACGCCGGGGCGATGCCGCTTGGCGTGGGCCAGCACGGCGAGGGTCTGTTCGTAGGAGGCGCGGGGGTCGCGCACCGGGTGGGTCAGGCGCTTCACCGTCTCCACATTCTGTGCGAACACCTCGATGCCGGAGTCCACCACGGTCTCGACATCCGCCAGCACGCCGAGGAAATCCGGGGTCAGCGCCTCTACGGCGGTATCGGGATTGGCCTGCTTGACCTCGCGCACGCAGCGGGCGTAGTGGCCGGCGCCGCCGTCCTCGAGATCGTCGCGGTTCACCGAGGTGAGCACCACGTACTTGAGGCCCATCAGCGATACGGAGCGGGCGGTGTTGGCGGGCTCTTCCGGGTCCAGCCAGCCTTTCGGGTTACCGGTATTCACCGCGCAGAAGCGGCAGGCCCGGGTGCAGACATCGCCCATCAGCATGATGGTGGCGGTGCCGGAGCTCCAGCACTCGCTCATGTTAGGGCACTTGGCCTCTTCGCAGACGGTGGCCAGGCGGTGTTCGTGGACGATGGCGTTCACCTTCTCGAAAGTCTCGCCACCCTTGATGCGCACCCGCAACCAGTCCGGCTTGCGCAGCGCGGCGCCGGCACCGGAACTGGCCTTGATGCCGTCCTTGATGGCGGTGATGCCGCGGTCGTTGACGAATTTCTCGCCACTGGCAATCTGCCGGGTGGGGATGAGCTCCGGTTCGGACATGGAGAACAACCTGGTCGGTCGGTGTGTGAACCGCCGATTATACAGAACCCTGAGCCGGCCGGCGATGGCGCGGTGGACGCCGCTCTGCGCGCGATTGGCCATTGTAGGAGCCTGCTACGCAGGCGATCGCGCGCAGGGCGCGCTCATACGTTGGACGATCGCCCGCGTAGCGGGCTCCTGCAGGGTGGGTGTTGCCTGCAACACACCCTCGGTTACACTTGCGGGGTCGCCACCCGAGCGCCTTATGCATGCGAGATACCCTCAACCGCTGGCCCGCCCGACTGGACGTTCTGCAAAGCGCCAGCGGCCTGTTGCTGGTGCTGTTCATCTGGGCCCACATGTTCTTCGAATCCAGCATCCTGCTGGGCAAGGAGGCCATGTACCGGGTGGCGAAAATGTTCGAGGGCCAGCCGCTGCTGGACCAGCCACACCCGGAACTGGTCACCCTGGCCGGCACCGCGGTGCTGCTGATGATCGCCCTGCACGCCCTCCTCGCCCTGCGCAAGCTCCCCGCCGACTACCGCCAGTACAGCACCCTGCGCCGCCACCTGCGCGGTATGCGCCACTGGGACAGCACGCTGTGGCTGGTGCAGGTGGTGACCGGCTTCGCGATGTTCTTCTTCGCCGCACCCCACCTGTTCAACGTGATCCTGCGTCCGGACCTGATCGGCCCCTACGCCTCGGCGGACCGCATCTGGAGCGGCCGGTTCTGGCTGGTCTACGCGCCCCTGTTGCTGATCGTGCACATCCACGCCGCCGTCGGCATCTACCGGCTGGCGATGAAATGGGGGCCTTTCAGCGCGCAGACCAGCGGTATCTGGCGCGGCCGGGTAAAACTCGCCATGTACTGCGTGCTGGCCTTCTACCTCTGCCTCGGCACCGCATCACTGGCGCAGTACCTGCGCATTGGCGCAGGCCACGCGGACTCCGTGGGCGAGCGCTACCAACCCGGGCTGGAGCTGCGCTGAGATGCAGGTGATCTACACCGACGTACTGGTCATCGGCGGGGGCCTGGCGGGACAGCGCGCAGCCATAGGCGCGCGCCGGCGCGGACAGGAGGTCATCATCCTCAGCCTGGTGCCGGCCAAGCGCTCCCACTCTTCCGCAGCCCAGGGCGGCATGCAGGCCAGCCTCGGCAATTGCCGCGGCGCCGAGGGCGACAACGAGGACCTGCACTTCGCCGACACGGTGCGCGGCTCCGACTGGGGGGCCGACCAGCAGGTGGTGCGCATGTTCGCCCACAGCGCGCCCAAGGCGATCCGCGAACTCGCCGCCTGGGGCGTGCCCTGGAGCCGGGTGGAGCGCGGCGAACACGAGATTACCGTCAACGGCAAGAAGTCCACGGTATCCGAGGCTGACGCCGCCCATGGCCTGATCACCAGCCGCAATTTCGGCGGCACCGCCAAGTGGCGCGCCTGCTACGTCGGCGACGGCACCGGCCACGCCATGCTCTACACCATGAGCAACCAGGCGATCGCCGCGGGCATCCCGGTGCACGAATACATGGAGGCGATCGCGCTGATCCACGACGGCGAGCGCTGCTGCGGCGCCGTGGTGCGCAACCTGGTCAGCGGGGAATTGCTGGCCTACCTGGCGAAGGCCACCTGCATCGCCACCGGGGGCTTCGGGCGTATCTACCGGGTCTCCACCAACGCGGTAATCAACGAGGGCATGGGCGCCGCCATCGCGCTGGAGACCGGCCGCGCGGTGCTGGGCAACATGGAGGCGGTGCAGTTCCACCCCACCGGCATCTTCCCCTCCGGCATCCTCGTCACCGAGGGCTGCCGCGGCGACGGCGGCCTGCTGCTGGATGGCAGCGAGCACCGCTTCATGCCCGACTACGAACCGGAAAAGGCGGAGCTGGCCTCCCGCGACGTGGTGAGCCGGCGCATGGAGGAGCACATTCTCGCCGGCCACGGCGCGCGCAGTCGCTTCGGCGAGCACCTGTGGCTGGACATCCGCCTGCTGGGCGAGGCGCATATCAACACCAAGCTGCGCGAGGTGAAGGAGATCTGCCAGTACTTCCTCGGCATAAATCCCGCGCAGCAGCTGATCCCGGTGCGCCCGGCGCAGCACTACTCCATGGGCGGCGTACGCACCGACCCGCACTGCCACAGCCCGGGCCTGCGCGGCCTGTTCGCCGTGGGCGAAGCCGCCTGCTGGGACATGCACGGCTTCAACCGGCTGGGCGGCAACTCGGTGGCGGAGACCGTGGTCGCCGGCATGATCGCCGGGGACACCATCGCCGATTTCTGCGAATCGCCGGAGGGCGCGCTGTCGCTCTCGACCACGCTCGCGGAGGATTTCCTGCGCCGCGAAGCGCGGCACCTGGCGGCGCTGGCCGGCGACGGCGGCAGCGAGAGCGCCGTCGAGCTCACCCGCCTGATGCAGGAGACCATGACCGCGAAGGTCGGCATCTTCCGCCACGGGCCGGCGCTGGCCGAGGCGGTGGCGACCCTGCAGGACCTGCTGCGCCGCAGCCGTTCGCTGCAATTGCGCTCCAGTGCCCGCGGCCCCAACCCGGAACTGGTGGCCGCCTACCGCCTGCCGCGCAAGCTCAAGCTGGCGCTGTGTGTCGCCTGCGGCGCACTGGCGCGCACCGAGAGCCGGGGCGCCCACTACCGCGACGATTTCCCGCGCCGCGACGACCTCAACTGGATGAACCGCAGCCTCGCACGCTGGGCCGCGCCGGAAGACGAATTGCCGCAGATCGATTACGAGGCGCTGGAAATCATGGCCATGGAACTGCCGCCGGGCTGGCGCGGTTACGGCGCACGGGATTTTATCGAACACCCCGACACCGCGGCGCGTACAGCACAGATTGACCAGGCGCTGGCGCAGGCAGGCGAAGTGGATCGCCGGCAGCGCCAGCAGGCGTTGATGCCCTTCATGCACCTGCTGCCCGAGGGCCTGCGCGGCCCCAACCGTCGACTGGGAGATTCGCAGTGACATTGATACCTGCCAGGCAACGGCGCGAACTGCTGATCCGCGTACTGCGGCACAATCCCGCCGAACCGGGCGACCAGCCCCGGTGGCAGGATTACCGCCTGGAAGAAACCGACGCCATGACCTTGTTCATCGCGCTCAACCTGCTGCGCGAGGAGCAGGACCCGTCCCTCTGCTTCGACTTCGTCTGTCGCGCCGGCATCTGCGGCAGCTGCGGCATGGTGATCAACGGCCGGCCCGGGCTGGCCTGCCGCACCCTCACCCACGACCTTCCCGACACCATCACCCTGGCCCCGCTGCCGGGCTTCGAACTGATCGCGGACCTCTCGGTAAACAGCGGCAAGTGGATGCGCGGCATGTCGGAACGCCTGCAGACCTGGATACACGACGAGGGCCTGGAGTCGCTGGACCTCGATGCGGTGGAAGCGCCCATGGACCCGGCGCTGGCGCAGGAGCTGTACGAGCTGGAGCGCTGCATCGAGTGCGGCTGCTGCATCGCCGCCTGCGCCACGGCGCAAATGCGCGAGGACTTCGTCGGCGCGGTGGGCCTCAACCAGGTGGCGCGCTTTCACCTGGACCCGCGCGACAAGCGCAGCGACGCCGAGTTTTACGAGCTGATCGGCGACGAGAGCGGGGTGTTCGGCTGCATGACCCTGCTGGGCTGCCAGGACCTTTGCCCCAAGGACTTGCCACTGGCGGCACAGATCGCCTTCCTCCGCCGCAAGATGGTGAGGGTGTAGGAGCCCGTTACACGGGCGATTGTGTAGGAGCCCGCTACGCGGGCGATCGCCTGCGTAGCAGGCTCCTACGGGGCAGCGATCGCGTGCAGAGCGCGCTCCTACAACAGCCGGCGGTAACGGCGTAGAATTCGCCGATGCGCCGACATTCCAACGCCGACATCGAGCCCGATACCAGGATCAACTGGCGGATTCTCAAGCACCTGCTCCCCTACCTGCTGGAATCGCGCAATCGCGTGGCTTTGGCCATGGTCTGCCTGCTGCTGGCCAAGGGCGCGGTGCTGGTCATCCCCTTCCTGCTCAAGCACCTGGTGGACGCGCTGGATGGCGCCTCGCTGGCGGACCTCGCGCCCGCGCTGCTGTTGGGACTGGTGCTGGCCTACGGCGCCGCCCGTTTCGCCAACGTGTTCTTCGGCGAGCTGCGCGACACGGTATTCGGCCGGGTCACCGAGCGCGCCATGCGCCGGGTCGGCCTGCAGGTATTCCAGCACGTGCACGCGCTGGACCTGGAATACCACCTCGGGCGGCGCACCGGCGGGCTCGCCCGCGACATCGAGCGCGGCGTTACCGGCATCAGCTTCCTGCTGCGCTTTTTCGTTTTCAATATCGCCCCGACCCTGTTCGAGATCAGCATGGTCGTGGGTATCCTGCTGTTCAACTACGGCCCGTCCTTCGCAGTGATCACCCTGGTCGCGGTGATCGCCTACGGCCTGTTCTCGCTGTACGCCACCGAGTGGCGCACACAGTTCGTGCGCGAGATGAACGAGGCGGATTCGGCCAGCAATACCCGCGCCGTGGACAGCCTGCTTAATTTCGAGACGGTCAAATACTTCACCAACGAGGACTTCGAGGCGCGCCGCTACGACCGCGAACTGGCGCGCTGGGAACTGGCCCGGCGCAAGAACCGGCTCTCCCTGTTCGCCCTCAACGGCGGGCAGGCGCTGATCATCGCGCTGGCCCAGACCGCGATGATCGGCCTCGCCGCCTGGCAGGTGAAAGGCGGGCAGATCACCCTCGGCGATTTCATCCTGATCAACCAGTTCATGATCCAGCTGTTCATGCCGCTGGGATTCCTCGGCTTCGTGTTCCGCGAGATCAAGGGCTCGATGGCCAATATCGAGAAGATGTTCGAGCTGATGGACCTGCGCCCGAAAGTCGTGGACCGGCCGGGCGCGGGAGAGCTGGCGCTGGAGGAAGGCGGCATCCGCTTCAGCGCGGTGAACTTCGGCTACTCGGCTGAGCGGCAGATACTGCACGATGTCAGCCTGGAAGTACGCCCCGGCGAGAAGGTCGCCGTGGTCGGCCCCAGCGGTTCGGGCAAGTCCACTCTGGTGAAGCTGCTGTTTCGCTTCTACGACCCGGATACCGGGCGTATCGAGATCGACGGCCAGGATATCGCCGCGGTGACCCAGGCCAGCCTGCGCCGCGCCATCGGTATAGTTCCCCAGGACACGGTGCTGTTCAACGATACGATTTTCGAGAACGTGCGCTACGGCAATCCCGAAGCCAGCGACGAGCAGGTCGCCGAGGCGATCCGCCTGGCCCACCTCGATCACTTCATCGCCGCCCTGCCCCGCGGCGGCGAGACGCTGGTGGGCGAGCGCGGCCTGAAACTCTCCGGCGGCGAGAAACAGCGCGTGTCCATCGCCCGCACCATCCTCAAGCGCCCGCCCATCATGGTCTTCGACGAGGCGACCTCCTCGCTGGACAGCCATGCCGAGCAGGCCATCCTGCAGGCCCTGCGGGAGATATCCCGGGGCCATACCTCCCTGGTCATCGCCCACCGGCTCTCCACCATCGTCGATGCCGACCGCATCGTGGTGCTGGACGCCGGCCGCGTCGTCGAGAGCGGAACGCACGATCAACTGCTGGCGCGCCATGGCGCCTACGCAGGGCTCTGGCAGGCCCAGCAGCGCCGGGAAATGCAGCCCGCCTGAGACAAAGTGACCTGCCGCTGCGACGAATGGCAGCGGCCCGGTGGAACTTGCAAGTATAATGCGGCGATGGAAATTCAATCGTTGATGAAGGACAAGCGCCACCTGTTCTGGGTACTGCAGTTCGCAGGCTGGAGCGGCTGGGCGATGTCGTTCTACCTCGGCGTTATCGTGTGGGCCAGCCCGCCCGAGAACTACACCTGGTACCCGCCGTTCATCGCCACCATCGGCATGTTGCTCACGCTCGCCCTGCGCGCGCTATACCGCCACATGTGGGAGATGGCGCTGCCGCGGCGCATCGTGGCCATCGTCGCCGGCTCCTACGCCGCCGGCCTGGTGTGGATGTCGATCCGCGCCACGGTCTTCTCCACCGTGTTCCCGGAGGAGACCAAGGACAAGGCCGTGGAGGGCTTGTCCTCCCTGCTGATGGCACACTTCGAGGGCGCCATCTCCGCATTCTGGGTCATGTTCGTGTGGAGTACCCTGTACTTCGGCATCAAGAACTACATGCTGGCGCAGGAGGAAAAGCAGCGCTCGCTGCAGGCGCTCTCCATGGCCCATGAAGCGCAGCTGAAGATGCTGCGCTACCAGCTCAACCCCCACTTCCTGTTCAACACGCTCAACGCCATATCCACCCTGATTCTCGACCAGAACAACCAGCTGGCCAACGTCATGGTGACGCGATTGAGCCGCTTCCTGCGTTACACCCTGGACAATGACCCGATGCAGAAGGTCACCGTCTCCGAGGAGGTCGAGGCCCTGGGCCTGTACCTGGATATCGAGAAGGTGCGCTTCGACGAGCGCCTGAAGCTCGACATCCAGATCGACGAGACGGCACGCGACGCGCGGATGCCCAGCCTGCTGCTGCAGCCGCTGGTGGAGAACTCCATCAAGTACGCGATCGCCAAGGCGATCAACGGCGGCACCATCGGCATCCGCGCCACCGCCGCCGACGACAGGCTGTGCCTGCAGGTCATCGATGACGGCCCGGGTATCGAACTGACCCGGGGACTCACCCGCAACGGCGGCAGCGTCGGCCTGGCCAACTGCCGCGACCGCCTGCAGGTGCTCTACGGTGAAGACCAGTCTTTCGAATTGAGTGACACAGAACCCCACGGATTGACTATAACCATATGCATGCCACTGGAAACCTCGTCATGAACCGCATGAAAACCATCATCGTCGACGACGAGTCACTGGCGCGCCGCGGCCTCGCCCTGCGCCTGCAGCAGATTCCCGGCGTCGAGGTCGTGGCCGAGTGCGCCAATGGCCAGGAAGCCCTGGAGGCCATCGCCAGCTACTCGCCAGACCTGGTTTTCCTCGACATCCAGATGCCCGGTATCGACGGCTTTGACGTCGTGCGCAAGCTGCAACCCGAGAACATGCCCATGGTGATTTTCGTCACCGCCTTCGACCAGTACGCGGTGGACGCCTTCAAGGTGCACGCGGTGGACTACGTGCTCAAGCCAGTGGACGACGATCGCCTGCACGAGGCGATCGAACGCGCGGTCGCCCACCACCGGCAGGAAGAATCGGAGCGCGCCAAGCAGCGCCTGATGGAACTGATGATGGGCATGACCGGCGCCAGCGCCAGCACCATCGAGAAAATGGCCCAGAGCGACGTGGTCGCCACCGGCTGGCCGGACAAGCTGGTGATCAAGGACGGCAGCGACATCCACCTGATCCGTACCGCCGACATCCACTGGGTCGACGCCGCCGGCGACTACATGTGCATCCACGCGAACGGCGACACCCACATCATGCGCATCACCATGAAAGAACTGGAGAAGATGCTCAACCCCGCGCAATTCCTGCGCATCCACCGCTCCACCCTGGTCAACAAGGACGCCATCAGCGGCGCCCACACCCTGGGCAACGGCGAGTTCATGCTGTCGCTGGAAGGCGGCGCCCAGCTGAAGGTCAGCCGGGGCTTCCGCGAACGGGTCAGGGAATTGCTGAGCGCCTGAGGGCGGCTCCCGGGGCGCTTACTGCCCCGGGGCGTACTGGTGCAGCTTGAACTGGGTCCCCGCGCTGCCGGAAACATCGATCTTGCACTGCTGCCAGCCCACCGGCACCTGCCAGTTCTGCTTGGAGGGATAGCGCAGGGTTCGCTCCGCGTTGGCACAGACCAGGAACACGGCACCGATCCTGCCGCGCACGTCCGAGATCGCGAAATCCGCCCGGCTGAGGCCAGTCTTCCAGGAACCCGGGCCGTCGCGGAACAGCGGCACCAGTTCACCCGATACCACCACATCCGGCCGCGAATGGAATGACTGCTCAACCTCGCGATAGTGGGCGGCGGCCTCCTCGACCAGCGGCGTACCACGCCCCAGCGACTGCATGCTGAGCAGCGTCTCCCCGGCGTCCGCCAGCATCATCCGCGACAACTGCAGGTCGAGAATCCGGTTCAGGATCTTGAGGTACTGGTCGTCCGGCACATAGGTGTTCTTGAAATGGTTGTTCAACGCCAGTGACTGCAGCTCGACGACGCGGTCCAGGTGCTGCAGTTCCGCCGCCTCATCCTTCCAGCGACTGGCCAGCGATGCGGCCAGGACCTGGAACTTGACCTCCTCCAGCGCGTTGCGGCCGGGGAAGTTCTTGAGCTGCACCGCGATATCGAAGGCCTTGTCGTAGTCTTTCTTGGAGTAAAAGTCCCAGGCCTGGCGGTACATGTCGTCGAATTGCGGCGACATCTCCCGCGGCTTGTCGAGGATCCAGGTGAACACCACCGGGTCCGCGGAGACCTTGACCGGCTTGCCGCCGCGCATCGCCGGTTTGAAGCGCATCGCATTGACCTGCTGCAACACCGTCTGCTCGACCTCGGGCACGCCGTTCGAGCTCTGGATTACCGCGTTCACCACCTGTCCGTTTTCATCGATGTCGTAGGTGTAGACCAGCCAGGCATCTTTTTGAAAGGAGCGGCCGAGCTGGATATTGGCGGTGCTGGGGTCGAGGTTCTGCGGCGGCGTGAACTGGGCGTGCGCCAGGGGCACTGGCAGAAGCGTCAGCAACAGGACCTGCAAAACCCTCGCAAACGGGGTGCGCAGCCGGGGGGACACGGAAGCGGTCATGTCAGCTCCATCGGGATGGGAAAACCTGATTCTAGCAGAGTGGGCGCCGCGCTGCGGCCCCACTCAGCAGTGTGTCAGTAGACGCCGAGGCGGCGGTGGGCGCCGGCCTGCGCTTCCTCGACCTCGCTGCGCAGGGCCTGCCAGCGCGGGTCGTCTGGGAAGTGCTCGGCGCCGCGATTGATCCACTCTTCCGCGCTGTCGAATTCGCTCAGCGCAACCTGCTCGCGGGCTGCCTTTTCATAGGCATCGCGCAGGCTCTTGCCGAGATTGCGCAGCGAGGGCAGGTCGGGATTCTGCTGTTTGACGCTGTCGTAGGAGGCCTGCGCTGCCTCGATATCGCCGCTGCTCGCTGCCTTCTGCGCGTCGCTGACAGCGTCTTCCGCCTTGTCGATCGCGGCTTTGAGTGCGGCGCGCTCATCGGCCAGTGCCGCCTCGCGCTGTTGCCAGTCTTTCTCCATGGCGGGCAGCTTGGCCTTCAGGTCATCGACCGGCTTCTGCCCCGGCACCAGTTCGTCAGCGCGTGCCAGGCTCGCACGTGCTGCCTCGAAATCGCCCTTGGCGGCCGCGGCACTCGCTTCCTTCGCAAACTGGGCGGCGACCGCCGCCATGCCTGCCTCGACACGGGCCTCGTCCGGATACTGCGTGCCAATCTCCGTGTAGATTGCGACGGCCTGGTCTGCGTTGTTGGAATTCTTGTCGATACCTTTTACCAGGGTGTCGGCTTCATCCAGGCGGGCATCGATGCGCGCCCGCTCTTCGGCCACCGCCTGCTCATTCTGCGCCCGCGCATCTTCCAGCCGCTTGTTGCGCGAGACCAGTTCCTGGGCGTCGGGAGCGATGGCCGCCGCGCTGGCCAGCGCGGTGGCCGCGGCATCGAGGTCGTCGCTGTCCAGCGCCGCGTCCGCTGATTCCATGGCCTCGGCAAACGCCTTGCGCTGTTCGTCCGTATAGGCGGACCAGCGCTGTTCGTAGGCCGCGTTTTTTTCCCGCGCGGCTTTCAGCGCCTGGCGGCGCGGGTCGAGTTCAGGACTTTCGGCCTGCAGCGACGCCGCCTGTTGCAATAACTCGTCGGCCTTGTCCAGGTCGCCGCTTGCGATATTGCTGTCGACGTCGGCCATGAGTTCGCCAAAGCGCTCTCTGCGCTCCGCGATCCCTTTCTTCTGGCCCAACAGCGCGTCGAGTCGCTGGCGCAGTTCCGCCAGGTCGGCGGCACCGGCGAAGTATTTTCCGTACTGCTTCAACAACCGCTCGGCCGTGTTGTCGTCGCCACTGGCAATCGCCTTGTCGATCGCCGCAGGATACAGGCGCGCCAGTTCGTCCATGCCCTGCTGCGCACCGGCGTTCTGTGAATCCAGCGACAACACCATGCGGAAGGATTCTGCAGCGGTGCTCAGTTTGTCCTGGCTCATCGCGTTGTAGGCCTGGGCGAGTTCCGAGGTTACCGCGCGCTGGTTGCCGCCGCCCGCGGACTTCTGCTGACCCTGCCACCAGTAGAAGCCGCCGCCCCCCGCGGCGGCCAGGACCAGCACAATGGCGGCCCAGACGCCGGCGGAGCTGCCGGACTTCTTTTTGCGCGGTCGCTCGTAGGCTCCGCTCACCAGGCGCTCGCGCTGCTGGCTGTTTTCCAGTTTGTAGGGTCGCGAAGAGCCGGAAACCGCCGAAGAGGAGGAGTGGCTCATGCGGGTGGAATTGACGCCTGCCAGCGACGTGCGTTCGACTGCGGGCGCAGACGTGGCGGCCGACGAGCTGCGCGAGGGCTTCGGCGGCGCCGCCGGTGTCAGCACCTGGTCGTCATCGAAGCCGCTGCTTGCCGCCATGAAGCCCGCATAGAATTCGGCGCCGGTCTGGAAGCGGTCGTCCGGCGACTTGGCCAGCGCCTTGTTGATAAAGTCCTGGTAGGGCTCGAGATTGCCCTTGAGTGTCGGGATGGCCTCGGTGAGATGCTTTACCGCGGTGGTGACCGCCGATTCCGACTCGTAGGGCAGGTGCTTGGTGAGCATCTCGTAGGTGAGCACGCCCAGCGCGTAGATGTCCGAGCGCCCGTCCACGTCCTCGCCCTTGGCCTGCTCCGGGCTCATGTAACTTGGCGTGCCGACCATCAGGCCGGTCTGCGTCATCTGCGTGCCGGAGTTCGCCGCGCGGGCGATACCGAAATCCGCAAGTACGAAGTCTTCCGGCGCGCGCAGCATGATATTGCTGGGCTTGATGTCGCGGTGCACGTAACCGCGGCCTGCGGCGTAGTCCAGCGCCTCGGTCATCTGCCGCAGCAGTATGTAGATCTGCTTTTGCGGCATCTCGCCGTGAATGAAATCCGCGAGCTCACCGCCGGGCAACAATTCCATGGCGATGTAGTTGAGACCGTTGAAGGTGTTGACGTCGTAGATCTGCAGGATGTGCGGATGAATGAGCCGCGCTGAAATGCGTGCCTCGCGGATAAAACGCTCGGAGAAGGATTCGTCGGCGTTCATGGCGGGGTCCATCACCTTGATCGCCACCTCGCGGTCGAGATTCAGGTGCAGCGCCCTGTAAACGGTAGCCATCCCGCCCCGCCCCAGACGCTCGTATAATTCATACCCCGGTAATTCGAAATCCGCCATGCCCTGTGATCAGCTTGCTACCAGCGCCCCTAGGATAGTCACAACGCATCTTACACACAATTACCGCCACACGGTGAAAAAGTCACTATCCAGTGCGAAAACTTGGTATAAACTCACCTGACTCGCGCCCGCAAGGACAACAAACAGAATCCTGCATGACAGCCTTTTTCGCAGACAGCCACCCGGGACACAAACGCAGCCATAACGAGGACAGCTTCGAAGCTGATCCAGAGCGAGGTTTGTGGCTGGTCGCGGACGGCGTCGGTGGCCACGCCAACGGCGAAGTTGCATCGGCCATCGTGCGCGAAACCCTTGCCAAAGATCTCGCAAAGGGCGAAGGCCTGCTGGACGCCATTCGCCACTCCCACCAGGAAATCCTCAAGGAAATCGCCAACCGCCCCGCGAGCAACATGGGCTCGACGGTGGTTGCGGTGCGCCTGGAAGACGACGAATACGAAGTCGCCTGGGTGGGCGACAGCCGCGCCTATATTTTCGACGGCCATTCGCTGCGCCAGCTTACCCGCGACCACAACCCGGTGAGCGAGATGCTGGCCCGCGGCGCCATTACCGCCGAGCAGGCCGCACACCACCCGGAGCGCAATGTGCTCACTCAGTCGCTGGGCGTGTCGGACACCATCGAGGTCAACCCGGAGCGGGTGCGCGGCGAACTCCACCCGGGGCAACAGCTACTGCTGTGCAGCGACGGGCTCACCGACGAACTCAGCGACGCCCGGATCACCGAAATCATGGCCGGCAACCGCAGCCCCGAGGCACAGGTCCACGCGCTTATCCAGGCAGCCCTGGATTCCGGCGGGCGGGACAATGTCACCGTGGTGGTCGTCGGCCAGGGCGGCGCCCAGGCCGGCGCCAGCGCCACCAGGGAAAACGATACCCTGGAAGGCCAGGCGGTGGCGCAACCGCCAGGCACCAACGCCACCCATGACCGCATGGTCTGGGCAATGCTGGCGATTATGGTGGTGGTGGCCCTGGTCTGGGTCTTCAACAAGTAAGGGCGCGGCCCGTTACTTTCCCTGTTTCAGTTCCGATGCGTGAATAAAGGTTGTCTGGTCCGAGGCCTGCCGTTCGCTGTGTGGACGGCTCAGCCGCTCGGTGACCCGGAAGATGATATCGTGCAGGCGGATCTCGTCATCGTGGCGCAACTGCTGCCGTGCCACTGCACGCTTGCCGTTGACCATGGTGCCATTGGACGAACCGAGGTCTTCTATATACAGGCGCCCGTCCTCCAGGTCCACGCGCGCGTGCTGCCGGGAGACATGCGGCGTGACCATGGCCAGGTCGCACTCCAGCGCCCGGCCGAGGACCAGCGGCTCCCGCACCCCGTAGCTCAGGCCACTGAGCGGCCCGGTCTCGGCCGTGATCACCCACTGGATGTCACGGTTGTCCTCAGTGCGCTTGAGAAAGCTGCTCACGCCCTGGCTGCGCCGGTCGTTCAGCGGCGGCACGTTATTGAGAATACGGCGCTCCTCGAAGGAGCGGGTGCGCACGATGCCGTGGCTGGAAATCTGGAAAAACCAGGCCAGGGCGAAGTTCACCGGGAAGCCGAGAACTGAGATATAAAGCGTATAGAGGGAGACCACGTCGGCGTCGTAGCCCAGCGCCGGTGCGACGATATCGATAACCTGCAGGGCGCCCCAGCAGATCAATATATAGAGGATGCAGGTGCGGATAACCTTGCGCCTGCGCAGTTCGCTCCAGAATGAGCGGCGGGGTTTCTGGGCTTCTTCCATCAGTTCAACGACCGGTGAATTTCGGGATTGGCCAACTATAGCGCATTATTTCTCAACAGGTGAATGCGTCATTTGCGCATCTGCGAGAGCCGGGCCGGCCCCCGAAATCCTGTGCTAGGCTAGGGCCTGCACCCCCTCCCGCACCAAGCGGGCCGACCGGCCACTTATACAGGAAGCCCCACCATGAGCCATGAAGATCCTGACGTCCTGCTGGCGCGCACCGTGGACTTCGTCAACCGTCACCTCGACAGCTACCTGGAGAGCGGTGGCAGCCAGGGCCACATAATGGACATGAGCCACGTCGGCGTGGATTACCTGCTCCCCACACTATTATTGCAGACCCGCGGACGCCGCAGCGGCCAGCCGCGCGTGGTCCCGCTGATCTACGGCTGCGTCGCGGGGGAATGGGTGGTAATCGCCTCCAAGGGCGGCGCGCCGGAACACCCGGCCTGGTACACCAACCTGGTCGCCGAGCCGGAGGTCGTCTTCCAGGTGGGCACCCAGGCGCTTGCCGGGACCGCTCGCGTCGCCGGCCCGGACGAGCGCGACTGGCTGTGGGACTACATGGAGCGCCACTACCCGCCCTACCGCGGTTACCAGGTCGCCGCAGGCGAGCGCGAGATCCCCGTCGTGCTGCTGCGCCCCGGGGATCCCGTGCCGGTCCTGTCCCGCCCGGAGTGAGCGCGAGCGCGGTGACCGACCCGATCAACGTCTGCGTCTGCGTGCCGCTGTCGCACGACGCCCGCGACGACAGCGAAAAAGCCGCCACCGAGCAGTCGTTCCTGGCTCTGGAGCCGCGGCTGCGCTTTCGCTACGCACCCTACAGCGACCCGCCGGAACTGCGCGCCCTGCGCGGCCAGCCGGACTACGAACAGGCCCGCGACAAGGTCGCTCCACCCTCCCCCGAACTCAGGGAGGCCCTGCGCGACGCCGAGATCGCCTTCGCCGTGGACCTGCCCTTCGACATGCCGCAACTCGCGCCCCGCCTGCGCTGGGTGCAGTCGATCGGCGCGGGCATCGGCCAGTTGCAGACCTGCGGGCTGGACCGGCTGGGGGCTCAACTGACCAGCGGCGCCGGCATCGGTGCACCCAGCATCGCGGAGTTCGTGCTGGCGCGCATCCTCGCCCACTGGAAACTGTTCGACCTCTACGACAGGCTGCAAGCGGAGCGGACCTGGAAGGTGCATAACGGGCGCAGCCTTGCCGGCAGTGTGTTGGCTATCGTGGGGCTCGGCGCAATCGGCCTGGAGGTGGCGCGCCGCGCGAGCGCGCTGGGCATGCGGGTGATCGCCACCCGGCGCGACCCGGCTGCCGGCGCAGACCCGGCGGTGGAGCGGCTCTACCCGCCGGAGGCACTGCATGCGATGCTCGCCGCCGCCGACGCCGTGGTTCTGTGCGCCGCCGAAACGCCGCAGACCTGGCGCCTGTTCGATACCGCGGCCTTCGCTGCGATGGCCCCGGGCAGTTATTTCTGCAACGTCTCCCGCGGCTCCCTGGTGGACGAGGACGCCCTGCACGCGGCCCTGTCCAGCGGCCACCTGGCCGGCGCCAGCATCGACGTCGCCACCGTGGAACCGCTGCCGCAGGACAGCCCCCTGTGGACTACGCCAAACCTGCACATCTCCCCGCACAGCGCCGCCTCGCTGGACCATTTCTTCGAACGTGCCTGGCAACTGTTCCACGACAACATGCGGCGCTACCTGGCGGGGGAAACCCTGCGCAACCTGTGCAGCACACGGCGCGAAGCGACGACGCCGGAGAGCGGCGGGTGAATGCCGGACGCTGCGGGTCTACACTGTGATCTGTGCCGGTCGCGAAAGCGCCACGCTTCCAATAACAGCGCAAGGATCACACCATGGAACCCGTAAACCAGACTGATCACATCGCCATTTTGTCCCTGATGATGGTAGGTGTCATGACCAAACGCATGAAAGCCCTGGGTCACCTCGACGAGGAAACCGAACGCCACCTGCACCGACTGGTGAAATCGGTGCGCGAGCACGCGGGCCTGACAGGCATCGCCGATCTCAACACGCTGTTCGACAACATCGACAAGGCGCTGAACAGCTAGCGCGACGCCCCGCCCGGGCTGTCGGACTCCTTGAATTTCAAGGAGCCCGACAGGCTGGTTTCAGCAGGGCGCTGGGCAGCCAACGCGCCACTCCGACGATTACAAATACTTAACCTTATTTTGTAAATCGGGTACCTGGGTTAGCATGGGCCAATCCGGAATAGACCTGATTGTGCCGCGCGAGCGACGGCGCCGGTCGTATGCCGCAAATCTCAGGGTGCGAAACTCAGTATGTGGAAAAGAATTCTGGCCGCCGTGGTCGTGCTGGCGTTGTTGTTTGGCGGCGCTATCGGATTCAAGCTGTACAAGCGTGCGGCGATCGCCGATTACCTCAACAACATGGAGACCCCGCCGGTCTACCTCGACGCCGCAGTGGCGCGCGCCGACACCTGGGACCAGCAACTGTCCGCCATCGGCAGCCTGCGCGCCCTGCGCGGGGTGGAAATCCGCAGTGAGGTGAATGCGGTGATCCGGCGCCTGCACGTCGCCTCCCGCGACACGGTCAAGGCCGGTGATATCCTCGTCGAACTGGACGACACCGTGGACCGCGCCACGCTGAAGAGCGCCACCGTGCGGCTGGACAAGGCGCGCGCCGACTTCAAGCGCGACTCCGCCCTGTTCGAGCGCTCGCTGATCTCCGAGGAGCAGTTCGACAGCACCCGCAGCGAATTCGAGAATGCCCAGGCCCTGGTGGAGGAGACCCAGGGCGTCATCGACAAGAAAACCATACGCGCGCCCTTTGCCGGCACCGTCGGCATCCACAACCTCAACCAGGGCCAGTACCTGGAACAGGGCAGCGAGGTGGTGTCACTGCAGGCCCTGGACACGCTCTACCTCGACCTCAACCTGCCGGAACAGGAACTGGAGCGCCTGCACGTCGGGCAGCGCATCGACTTTACCGTGCCCACCCACGGCGACCGCGTGTTTACCGGCAAGCTGCGCTACATAGACGTGCAGGTGCAAACCAGCACCCGCAACGTGCTGGTGCGCGCACTGGTCGACAACCCCGACCACCAGCTGCTGCCCGGCATGTTCGCCAGCGCCACGATCATCCTGGACGACTCGGTGGATGTAGTGACCCTGCCGCGCGAGGCGGTGGCCTTCTCGTTGTACGGCGAGACCGCCTACGTGCTGGAGGAGGCCGGCAAGGGCGCCGACGGAAAGCGCCGCTGGGTAGCGCACCGCAAGGCGGTGACCAGCGGCGACGTGCGCGGCGATCGCATCGCGCTGCAGGGTGTCCCTGCCGGCACCCTGGTCGCCCTGGATACGCAGAACCGCCTGCTGGAGGGCACACCCGTGGTCATCGCCAACCTGGCCGAGCTACCGGGTGGCCAGAGCGCGGCCGTGGAATCGCCCTGATGCAGTTCACGGATGTATTTATTCGCCGGCCACTGCTGGCCTGGGTGCTGAACCTGCTGATCCTGTTGTTCGGCATCGTCGCCTTCAACTACCTCGACCTGCGCCCCTACCCCGACGTGGAGAGCGCGCAGATCAACATCTCCACCTCATACCCCGGCGCCGCTGCCGATGTCGTCCAGGGTTTCGTGACCGGCCCCCTGCAACGCGCCATCCTCGGCGCCGAGGGGATCGACTACTACGAATCCAGCACCAGCGACGGCCATTCCAATATCACCATCTACGTCGCCAGCGGGAACGATACCGACCAGGTGATGACCGAGCTGATCGGCAAGGTCGCCTCGGTGCGCGGCGAACTACCGGACAACGCACTGGAGCCAGTGGTGACCAAGATGTCCGGCGCCACCCCCACGGTCTGGGTGCGCGTGCGCAACCCGCAGATGAGCCCGGAACAGATCACCGAGTTCTTCAACCGGGTGATGCGCCCGGTTCTGCTCACCGTGGACGGCGCCGCCGGCCTCAAGGTGATCGGCGAGCGGCCCTTCGCCATGCGCCTGTGGCTGGACCCCATCCGCATGGCCGCAGTCGGCATTACGGCGGCGGATGTCGTGGCGGCGGTGCGCGCCAACAACTTCATCAGCGAGGCTGGCGAGGTGCGCGATACCTTCGTGGTACAGCCGGTGCGCGCCCAGACCGATATTAATACCGCCGGAGATTTTGCCAATATCGTGATCCGCGAGCTCGATGGCACGCTGGTGCGGCTGCGCGATGTGGCCACGGTCGAACTGGCCTCGGAGCCGCAGCGCAAGAAGGGCTTCGTCAACGGCGAACCCGGCCTGCTGGCCGGCGTCGACATGACCCCGGACTCCAACCCGCTCTCGCTCAGCCGCAACGTGCGCGCCGCGGTGGCCAAGCTGCAGGGCAAGCTGCCCGAGCACATGGAGGCCGAGGTGTTCTTCGACCTCGGCCAGTTCGTCGCCAGCTCGCTGCGCGAACTGACCCGCACCCTGTTCGAGGCGCTGGCCATCGTCGCCGTGATCACCCTGCTGTTCTTCGGCAACCCGCGCTCGATCCTGATCATGCTGGTCAGTATCCCGCTGTCGCTGGTGGGTACCTTCCTCATAATGTGGATGCTGGGTTACTCCCTGAACCTGTTCACCCTGCTGGCGCTGGTGATCGCCATAGGCCTGGTGGTGGACGACACCATCGTGGTGGTGGAAAACATCCACCGCTACATCGAGCACGGGATGAGCCCGATGCAGGCGGCGCTGGTCGGCGCGCGCGAGGTGACGACACCGGTGATCGCCATGAGCCTGACCCTGGTCGCCGTATTCCTGCCCATCGGGTTCATGCAGGGCTTGAGTGGCCAGTTGATCTCGGAGTTCGTGTTCACGCTGGCGGGCTCGGTCGCCATCTCCGGCGTGATAGCGCTGACCCTGTCGCCCATGCTCTGCTCGCGGGTGCTCGACAAGCAGCGCGAGACCGGCATCGCCCACTGGCTGGACGAGCGCTTCGACGCCTTGCGCGAGTTTTACGCCGGGGCCCTGCGGCGCGCGCTGCGCTACCGGCCGGTGTGGCTGCTGGTAGCGGCGACCGTCATCTGCAGCCTGCCCGTGATGTTCATGCTGTCGGACAAGGAATTGGTGCCCGCGGAGGATACCGGCTACCTGCACATGGCATTTTCCACGCCGCGCCACCTCAACGAGGATTACACCTCGCGTGTGGCGCAGCAACTCGAGGGCGTGATGAAGGAACTGCCCGGCTACCAGGGCTCGCTGCGCCTGGAGGGCATGATGGACAACAACACCTCCATTGCCGTGGCGGAGTTCAAGCCCTGGGACCAGCGCGACGTCAGCATCCTCGACCTCAAGCAGGGATTGCAGGAGAAGGTGAACAAGATTCCCGGCATGGAGGTCAACGTCTTCGTCATCGACATCTCCCCCGCCGGACACAATGCCTCGCTGCCGGTGCAGATGGCGCTGCAGACCACCGACGACTACCGCCACCTGGCGGTGGTGGCGGACCGCTTCCTGACCCGGATTCGCGAGAGCGGCAAGTTCGTCTTCGCCGCCAGCGACCTGAAATACGCGCAGCCGCAGATTCGCGTGGATATAAACCGCGACAAGGCCGGCGAACTCGGCGTCAGCATGGCGGACATCGCCACCACCCTTTCGGTACTGCTGGGAGAGGGCTATATCAACCGCTTCAGCTACCAGGGCGAGAGCTACGATGTCATCCCGCAGGCGGGCGCCGGGCAGCGCTTCGACCGCTCCTGGCTGGGGCGCTACTACGTGCGCGCCGCCGGCGGCGAACTGATCCCGCTGAGCGCGCTGGTGGAAACCCACCTGACCAGCAAACCCGCCTCGCGCAAGCAGTTCAACGGCCTCAACTCGGCGACCTTCTCCATGGTCATGTACCCCGGCGTCTCCACCCAGGAGGCGATCGACTTCCTCGACGAGACCGCGAAGCAGACCCTGCCACCGGGCTACAGCATCGACTATGGCGGCAAGGCGCGGGCTTTCCTGCAGTCCGGCAATACCCTGCTCTACGCCTTCCTGCTCTCGTTGCTGACCATCTACCTGTTCCTGGTGGCGCAGTACGAGAGCCTGCGCGACCCGCTGGTGGTGATGGTCACCGTACCCATGTCGCTGTGCGGCGCCCTGCTCTTCCTGTGTACGGACTTCGCCACCCTGAGCCTGTTCAGCCAGGTCGGCCTGATCACGCTGGTGGGACTGATCAGCAAGCACGGCATCCTGATGGTGGACTTCGCACGCCGCCTGCAGGAGGAAGGGGTGGAATTCAGCGAGGCCATCATCGAGGCGGCCTCCGTGCGCCTGCGACCCATCCTGATGACCACCGCGGCCATCGTCATGGCTGTGGTGCCGCTGCTGGTCGCCTCCGGCCCGGGTGCGGTCAGCCGCTACCATATCGGCCTGGTGATCACCACGGGCATGAGTATCGGCACGCTGTTCACGCTGTTCGTGCTGCCGGTGGTGTATACCTATATCGCCAGCCGGCGTGAGCCGCGGACCGAGTCGTCCCTCGTCCAGGCCCACTGAGCCCCATGGCCGGGGCCGGCAGCTCCCGGTCCGGATCCCGGTGCAACCGTGTTCCGTTACGCCCATTTGCCGGAAATCTGACCAAAATCAATTCCATAATGTAATAAAAGGACTATATTTTTGTTTTGACCGAGTGTCCCGGCGGGGGCTTAAAGGAGAGGCACAGTCATGGCAAACAGAAAAATCGCGACCGCACTAAAACAACTGTCCCAGTTAGCCGCCATCAGCGCCATACTGGCGGGGCCCTCGGCCCAGGCCGTCACCATCATCCCGGACAAGAGCGGGCTCAGCGGCTACGTCAACCTCGGCGTCGGCGGTATCGAATACGAAAGCAACATGATATCGAAGCTTGCCCGCGGCATCGTCGACGTGGGCGACCCTGTCACCAGCGACATCAACAGTTCACCCTCCAGCGAAACCGCGGTCATTCCCTCGGCGAATTTCGAGTTGTCCTACACATTCGCCGGAACACGTACCCAGGTGTACCTCGGTAACCTGCTGGAAGACTTCCTGACCTTTGACCTGACCACCCGCGCGGGCGTGCGCCAGGCTATTGGCGGCGCGGGCATCCTGGGCCTGGCGTATGTCAGGACCAGCCTGGCCGCCGATGTCTGGCAGGACCCCTACCAGACCGACGTAAAGCGCAAGGACACCGAACGCACCGGCCAGGGTTACCGGGTAAGCTGGGAGCAAATGTTCGGCAGCGGGCTTGCCGTGGATTACGCCAGCACCGAGATCGATATCGACAACGAGCGCAGCGGCCTGGGCCTGGGCCTGGCCACCGGCGAGCGCAAGCTGCTGGATCGCAACGGCGACCAGAACCAGTTTCGGGTGAGCTACGAGTTCAACCTGGCCGAGGGCAAGCACATCCTGACGCCTACGTTGATCTACCGGGAGGCCGACCTGGACGGCCGCGCAATGGCCAATGACGGCTACGGCGCGGGCTTCAACTACATCTACATTCACAACCCGCGCTGGCGCTGGGTGTTCAACGCTGCCTACCAGGACATGGGCTACGACAGGCCCAACCCGGTCTACGGTGAAAAGGACAGTGCCGAGCGTTACGGCGCCTCCGCCACCGTCTTTTACTCCGCGCCATTCAACTGGAAAGCCTGGGCGCTGAATGTGACTGCCGGCTACTACCAGGAAGACCACGACATCGATTTTTACGACGCGTCGGTATCCGCTTTCACTGTCGGCATGTTCCGCCGGTTCTAGCCTGCTGTGACCTGCGCAGGATGCGCTGGCATTCTGTGCAGGGCTGACGACACGCCAGGGTGCCGGCCGGCACTTGCCGTCGCCCGATCCCGGACGGGCGGCAATTGCGAACTGCAAAGGAGACAAAAATGAAACAGGCCGCAAACCGACCCCGCTGTACACAGGCATTGATACTTTCGCTGGGTATGGGACTGGTTGCCGCATCGGCCACCGCCCGGGCCGACGTACCGGTCACCGTCGAAAATTTCGTGCGCGCCGAATCGGACCACATGTTCCGCACCAACCTGAAGGCATTCGATGCGAAAATTGGCCAGCTGGTCCATAACCGCAATCCCACTACGCCGGACCACCAACCGGTCATTCGCATGAACCAGGACACTCTGTATTCAGGGGTAGTCCTGGACGTATCCAAACCCGCAAAGATTACCCTGCCGGAAATCGGCGGTCGTTACATGTCGATGCACGTGGTCAACCAGGACCACTACATGTACGTCGAATCGGAGCCGGGCACCTATGAGCTGACCGAGGATTCCGTTGGCACGCGCTACGCCGATGTCATCATTCGCACATTCTATAACGCGGGCGATCCCGCGGACGTCGACAGGGCGCATGCAGCGCAGGACAAGATCGTGCTCAGCGGCGGTGCAGCGGGCCCCTTCGAGGCGCCGGACTGGAACACCGACGACCTGGCAACGGCACGCAAGGCACTCAACGACCTGGCGGTGCTGGGCTTCGACGCCAGCTACGCCTTCGGACGCAAGGAGGATGTCCGCCCGGTCGACCACCTTGTCGGCGCCGCAGCCGGCTGGGGCGGCCTGCCGAAGACCGCCGCCTCCTACATCGTGGACAGCGTCGACAAAAACGACGGCACAACCCCGTATGCGGTAACGGTCAAAGACGTGCCGGTCGACGCCTTCTGGTCCATTACCGTCTATGACGCCGACGGCTACCTGGCGGCGAACGACCTCGGCGTGAACAGCTACAACAACTTCTCGGCAAAGCCGGATGACAATGGTTCCTACACCATTCGCTTCGGCGGCTGCGACGACGGCCGGCTGAACTGCATCCCGATAACGCCCGGCTGGAACTACGCCATCCGCATGTACAAGCCGCGACAGGCTATCCTCGATGGCACGTGGAGCTTCCCCGATTTCCAACCGGTGGACTGATTCGAAACGAGAGGTGAGAAAATGATGAACACGACTGGCAAGCTGTTACTGGGCACAGTGTTGGTAGTGCTGTGCGGCTGCTCCGGCAAGGAGCCCGCCACCGGCACACCGCCCTCCACGCCCGCCGCCCCGGTGACCGAGGCGCGCCCCGCCGAGGCCGCGTCGCTCAGCGACGCGCAGGTCGAGGACATCGTGCGCCGCTCCTACCCCTTCGTCGCCATGTACAACGTCAACAACAAGTTTGCGTTGAAGGACGGCTGGAACCACTGCGTGGCCGATACGGTGCTGAAGGACCACACCATGAAGGAAATCGCGCGGCCGAATAACGACACCCTGTACATCTCCTGCATGCTGGACCTGCGCGCGGAACCGGCGGTCATCGAGTTCCCGGCCTTCGATTCCAAGTATGTCTCGCTGATGGTTACCGGTTACGACCACTACGTGAACGTACCGCTTTCGGTGACCAAGGGCGACTTCCAAAAACCGGAAAAAGTCCTTTTCTACACGGCACGCACGGAGGGCTATGACGGCGCCCCGGTCGAGGGTGTAGACCGCAACTTCGAGATGACCGGCGATTTCGTCTCGGCGGTATTTCGCGTCATGCCCCACGCCAACGACCCGGAGCGCTTCAAGCGCATCCTGGAACAGATGAAATCGGTCAGGGCGGTCGGCCTCTCTGAATTCCTTGGCGAACCTGCAAAGGCGCTAACCGATCCCGGCTTCCCCGATGTCGGCCAGACCGACTCGGACGTTTACGCGAACAATTTCCCCCAGGTCATGCAGTTCGCGCTGAACCACTCGACACTCGACCCCAACGATCCCGTGGACGCACAGCTGCTCGCGGCGTTGAAACCCATGGGTATCGAGCCCGGCAATAGCTACGATCCGGCCGCGATTCACGGCTACGACGGCGCCCGCTTCCGGGGCGTTGCGGACAAGGTCAGGAAGGAAGAGTTCGCCCGGATGCTCGATCCGCAGTCACTGAAAATCGTGCTGCCGAAAATGTTCAGGACCAGGGGCAATATCGACGCCGACACCCTGCTGTTCCAGTCGGTCGTCGGCCCCATCGGCCTGCCCGCCACCGAGGCCGTCTACCCGGCGGTGCTGACCGACGACGGCCAGCCGATGAACGCGATGCACGACTATGTCATCCACATGGGCAAGGACCAGCTGCCGCCCGCGAAGGCCTTCTGGTCGCTGACGCTCTACGACTCGGCCAATGGTTTCTTCATCCCCAACGACCGCAAGAAATACAGCGTGGGTGAGAATGCCGGCATGAAGCTGGATGCGGACGGCGGAATTACAATCTACATCGCGGCCGATAAACCCGAGGGTGTTCCGGAGGAGGACTGGCTGCCTATCCAACGCAAGGACCAGGAACTCGACGTGATCATGCGCATCTACGACCCGGACCTCGAGGCCTTTGCAAACTACAAGATGCCCACAGCGCACCAGGTGCCCGCGAAGCAGGCGCCCTGAGCAGGAGAAGGACAACAATGAAAAGAGTACTGGCCGCAGCGGCCATAGCCGCATCGCTCCCCACCACCGCACTGGCGGGGGATGACTGGAAATTCGCCCTCAGCCCCTACCTGTGGTTCGCCGGCGTCGACGGCGATGTCGCGACCATCCCCGGCCTCCCCAAGGCCCCGATCGACCTGAGCCCCAGCGACGCCCTGAGCGACAACGAGGCCAGTTACATGGCGATCTTCACCGGCAAGAAGGGCCGGCACGGCTTCCTCGCGGACGTCCTCTACACCGACACCCGCTCGGACGAGGAACTGGTCAAGGAGTTCGGACTGAAGATGAAGTCGATCTCCAAGAATACCGTGGTTTCGCTGGCCTACACCTACGAGCTCTACGGCGAGGGCAACACCGTGCTGGACGCCTTCGCCGGTGCCCGCTACTGGGATATCGACACCACCCTCAAATTCAGCGGCGGCCTCGGCTTGCTCGCCGGCAAGCGCGTGAACAATGCCGAGGACTGGGTCGATCCCATGGTCGGCCTGAAGGGCCGGACGCCGCTGGGGGATTCCCGCTTCTACCTTGCCAGCTGGGCGGGCCTGGGCGGGTTCGGCGTAAATTCCGACCTGTTCTACGACGTGTCCATCAACCTGGGTTACCAGTGGAACGAGGCTATCGGCACCACGGTCGGCTACCGGCTCTACGATGTGGACTACGACAACGACGACTTCGTCTACGACGTACAACAGTACGGACTCAGCGTCGGCCTGACCTGGAACTTTTAAAGTAGGAGGCACGCAATGAAAGCGAGAATCACCCGTAATCTGCTGCCATCACTCCTTGCGGTGGCGGTCTCCGCCTCGGCGCAAAACTTTGCCGGCTATGGCGAGGAACCCTCGGCCAAAAACCACCTGGGTGGCGCCGAGTACTCCCCCTACCTCAACGAAGGCTTCCCGCAACATGTGTACTGGGGCGATACCCATGTGCACACCGCCTTTTCTACCGACGCGGGAATGATCGGCAATACGCTCGGACCCGAGGAGGCCTACCGCTTCGCCCGCGGCGAGAAAGTGGTGGCCAGCAACGGCACCCCCGCGCGCCTGCAGCGCCCGCTGGATTTCATCGTCGTCGCAGATCACTCGGAAAACATGGGCCTGGCGCCGATGATCGCGGAGAACAACCCGGAGCTGCTGAAGACGGAATTCGGCCGGAAAATTTCCGGCCTCGTGCACTCCGGAAAATACGGCGAAGCCTACGCCCTGTGGGGCCAGGGCATGAGCACACGCCAGGACCCCCTGGCGGGTAGCGAAAATCTCACCCGTTCGATCTGGGAGCGGCTCACCAGCGCGGCGGAAAAGTACAACGAACCCGGCGTGTTCTCCGCACTGATCGGCTTCGAGTGGACCTCCAGCCCCGGCGGCAACAACCTGCACCGCAACGTCGTGTTCCGCGACGGCAAGAACCTCGCCGACCAGGTCATCCCGATGTCCAACTACGATTCGACCGACCCCGAAGACCTGTGGAAATGGATGGCCACCTACGAGGAGAAAACCGGCGGCAGGCTGCTGGCCATTCCGCACAACGGCAACCTGTCCAACGGGCTGATGTTCGACGACAAGACCAGCAGCGGCAAGCGCCTGGGCAAGGACTACGCCAAGGAGCGCATGCGCTGGGAACCCGTGTACGAGGTCACCCAGATCAAGGGCGACGGCGAGGCGCACCCGGCACTGTCCCCCAATGACGAGTTCGCCGACTATGGGACCTGGGACAAGGGCAGCTTCGGCCCCGAGCCGAAGACGCCAGACATGCTGCCGCGGGAATACGCGCGCGAAGCCCTGAAGCGCGGGTTGAAATACGAAGACAAACTCGGCGCCAACCCGTTCAAGTTCGGCATGATCGGTTCCACCGACACCCACACGTCGCTGGCCACCACCCAGGAAGACAACTTCTTCGGCAAGGCCACGCCGGCCGAACCCAGCGCGGACCCGGCACGTTTCTATGAAAAGATCACCGGCTTCCTGCAAAAGCCCGACGGCCCGGATATCTCGATCCAGCACTACAAGTCCCTGGCTGCCGGACTGGCCGGCGTGTGGGCCAGGGAGAATACCCGTGAGGCTATCTGGGACGCCCTCGATCGCAAGGAGGTGTACGCCACCACGGGTACCCGTATGACGGTGCGCGTGTTCGGCGGCTGGGACTTCACCGCATCCGACGTACAGCGCCCGGACTTCGCCCGTACCGGCTACCAGCGCGGCGTCCCCATGGGCGGCGACCTGGATTCCGCCCCCGCCGGCAAGGCACCCACCTTCGTCATCCGCGCACTGCGCGACCTCGACGGCGCCAATCTCGACCGGGTACAGGTGGTCAAGGGCTGGCTGGACAGCAACGGCAAAACGCATGAGCAGGTTTACGGCGCCTTCTGCTCCGACCATCGCACCATTACCAGCGAGGGCCACTGCGACAAACCCGTGGGCAATACCGTGGACATCGCCAGGGCCACCTATACCAACAGCATCGGCGACGCGCTCATGCTGGCCTACTGGCAGGACCCGGACTTCGACCCGAAGCAACGCGCGTTCTACTACGTGCGGGTGCTGGAGATCCCCACCCCGCGCTGGACGACCTACGACGCGGCCTTCTACGGCGTGAAGCTGCCCGAGGGGGTGCCGCCCACCCAGCAGGAGCGCGCCTACACGTCGCCGATCTGGTACACGCCCTGAGCCATGACCCGCGCGCGCTCACTGGCCGGTGCACTGCTGCTGTCGATATTGATAGCCGGCTGTGCCGCCACACCGGAGCGCCACGGGGTACCCGCAGGACGCGAGCAGGACGCCATGATTGCGGGCATTCCCGATGCCCGCATCGCTTCCGTGCTGAACGACAGGCAGATTCGCGAGTACCTGCAGCTTATCCTCGATCAAAAACGCGCCGCCGGGGTCGCGGATGACGCCCCCTCATCGATTCTGGCGCTGTCCGGTGGCGGCGCCAACGGCGCATTCGGCGCCGGCCTGCTGGTCGGGTGGACGCGCGACGGCACCCGGCCCGCCTTCGACGTCGTCACCGGCATCAGCACCGGTGCGTTGATGGCACCCTTCGCATTCCTTGGCAGCGCCTATGACCCCGTGCTGGAAAAGCTCTACACCGGCACTGACACCAGCGGCATCATGGAAAAACGCTCCACGCTGGCAGCCCTGCGCGGCGATGCGGTCTCCGACTCCACACCGCTGCGACGCCAGGTGGCGACGGTGGTCGACGACAAGCTGCTGGCACTGGTGGCGGAGCAGCACCGCCGGGGACGGCGATTGCTGATTGGCACGACCAACCTCGACGCGGGCCGCGGGGTGCTCTGGGACATGGGCGCAATCGCCGCCAGCGGACAGCCCGGCGCGCTGCAATTGTTCCGGGATATCCTGGTGGCATCGGCTTCCATCCCCGTGGCATTTCCGCCGGTGTATTTCGATGTCAGCGTCGATGGGCAAAACTACCAGGAGATGCACGTCGACGGTGGCATAGCTGCTCAGGCATTCATTTATCCGCTGTGGATGGAACTGGGCAAGCTGTCGGAGGAAGAAGGAATTACCCGCAAGCGCAGCCTGTACGTCATCCGCAATTCGACACTGCAAGCGCATACCGAGGTCGTGCAACCGAAGCTGGGCGCTATCGCGGCGCGTTCCATGGGCATGCTGATCAAACAACAGGGTCTGGGCGACCTGATACGCATCTACGCCACCGCCAGGCGCGACGGGCTGGACTTCCACCTCGCCTCCATCCCACAGGAAATACAAAATACATCCAGCGAACCCTTCGATCCCGTCTACATGAAATCCCTGTTCGACCTGGGCTATCAGATGGCGATCAAGGGGTATCCCTGGGCAAATGAATTACACGGCGACGATACGCAGTGATGCGTTACATACAGGAGAGAACCATGAAAGCTGGCAGCGTTTTCCTTCGTACCACCACACTGGCCCTTGCGGCGGCTTGCTGCATCGCGCAGTCCCCCGTCATGGCACAGCGGGCGGGCCAGAGCGTCAGTGTCCAGTACGGGACGGTAAGGGGTGGCAGGGAGGTCGATCTCAAGAGTGGCGCGGTCCCTGCCGGCGCGGTCATCGGCGGTTCACTGGGCCTGATATCCGCGTCCGGCAAGTCCTCCAGCAAGAAAGCGCGCAACGCCATCATCGGCACCATCGCCGGCAGCGCCATCGCCAGCAGCGCCCAGGGCAGCACCCGGGGCATGCTCTACGAGGTCGACCTGGGCGGCTCCGGCGCGATTCAGGTGGTGACCGACCAGCGCGAAATCCGCACCGGCGACTGCGTCGCCGTGGAAAAGGCTGGCGACACCGCCAACCTGCGCCGGGTTTCCGCCGCCTATTGCCAGCCGGCGAATGCGGCGGCGGTGGCCGCTGTCGCCGATGAATCGCGCGAGGAAGCGCAGGAATGCCTTACCGCCAAGCAGCAGCTCGTGGAAGCGCAGACCATGGAGGCACTGGAACTGGCCAAGACCAAGGTCGGCCTGCTGTGTGACGACTGAGTGACTGGCAGCCCGGAGCACACTGCCACGAGATGAGCGCGGTGGAAATCCTTGGCCCGATCACCGTGGTACTGCTGAGCTTTGCCGGTACCAATATCGACAACCTGATGTTGCTGGTGGTCCTCATGGTCGCCGAGCCCGGCAGCCGGGCGCGCCACCGCGCCGGCTTCCTGCTGGCCTGTGCGGTCGTGCTGGCACTGGCGGCGCTGGGCCTGCTGCTCGACGACCTGGTAAGCCCGGCGTACATTGGTTACCTCGGGTTCGTACCGATAGGCATGGGCTGCTACCTGATGATTTCCCGCGCCACGACGAACGGTGCATCCGCAAGTGCGGCCGAACTGGCGAAGCCGCGCGGGAGCGGCGCAGGTATGCTCGCAACAGCCCTGCTGATGCTGGGCAACAGCGCCGACAGCCTCGCCATCTTCATTCCGCTGGTGGCGGAGAGCGAGCGTGCGTCGCTCGCCTGGGGTACCGCCGCATACATGGTGAGCGCGGGGTTATGGGTCTCGCTCGCCGGCATTATCGCGGGCCACCCGGAACTGCGGCGACGCGTCGGCGCTATCGGCGAGCGGCTGGTGCCGCTGGTGATGATCGGCGCCGGAATCTACATCCTGATGGACACGGCCACGGATACCATTGGCTAGCCAGGACAACCCAGGGAGTCTTGCTTGAAAATACCAGCCCGGACAGCACTGGCGATCCTGCTGACCGCCCAGGCCGCGCACGTCGCCGCCCGCCCCTACCCCGGCATCTCCGGACTGGCGGCAACCGCGGACAGCGCTGCCACCGCCGGCAACAACCCTGCCGGTAGCGCGCGATTCAGCAAGCGCGCACTCGAAGGCGAACTGATGCTGTTCCACAGCGAATCTAAGTGGGAGAGCGGATTCTCCGAGCGCGGCAACCTGGATGCGTCGAAGGATTCGGGCGACACCGTGGTGCCGCGAATCTTCTACATCGAACCCCTGAACGACCGCTACACCTTTGCCTTTACCGTGCTGGGGGCGGGTTTCTCCGACGACCTCGGCGACTGGCCGGGCCGCTACTTCATGCGCGAATACGATTCGCTGTATATCAGCGCCCTGCCCAGCCTGGCCTACAAACTGAATGATCGATGGTCTGTCGCGGGCAGCGTCGCGATCACCTACGCCAGCTACGAGCAGGAACGTGCAGTCGCCAACATCTTCGACCCGGGCTTTGGCGACGGGACATCGCGAATCGAAACCGACAGCACCGAATTCGGCTACGGCTTCTCCGCGCTCTACCAGGCGAGCGAGCAGACGCGCTGGGGAATCACCTACAACTCGGCGATCGACGCCAGGCAAAAGGGCAAGAACAAGCTCTCCGGTCTCGGGCCGAGGACCACGGAAGTCATGCAGCGCCTGGGCGCAATCGGCGCCAGGGTCACGGTGGAAAGTACCTCGCCGCAGTCTGTGCTCGCTGGCTATTACCACGAATTCCCCAACGGCCACGCGGTCACCGTCGACGCCGCGTGGATCAATTTCAGCGAGTTCCAGCTCTCCGAGTTCTACTTCAATGGCGAGGGGTTCATCGAGTCCGACAACCAGTACAACGATATCTACGGCCTCGCGCTGAGTTATACCTGGCCGGTAGCGCCGCGCTGGATGCTGGGCGTCGGCGGCATGCTGACCAACCAGTTCATCGACGACGATGACCGGACCATGACCCTGCGCCTCGATTCCATCTTCTCCGCCGGCGTGGCCGCGCAGTGGCAGTGGAAACCGGACTACCGGGTGAAAGCGGCGCTGAGCTACATGGACTTCGGCGATGCACCGGTGACTACAGAGCCCATACCCGGCATCGGCTCGTTCCAGGGCGAGTATACGACTCGCTATACCCTGCTGTTCCAGCTCAGTCTCTCGTACGGGGCGCTCTAGCGAGGCCGATTGCGGTGGGTTCACCGGCCGGCCGCAAGGCCCGCCACTCACAGGTTTCACCTGTCCACACACAGGCTGTCCAGCCCGCCTGAGACATCATATTTGACAAGTCTCCAGTCGTGACCAATTCTTGATACCACTGTCGCACCCCGCCGAGGCGGGGCCGGCGCAATCCGATAACTCCAGGACGGCCTAACGACACCAGCGCTTTACATCGCAGAGTTAAGAACCACCCAAATCTCTGGAATCCACACCTCGCCGACACTTCGGCAAGGCGCTCGTTGGCTGTTCCCGAAAAAAATTTTGGAGGTTTCACCGTGCAATTCTCGAAGTTGATACTGGCTTCCGCCGTCGCCGTGGCATCCGCCGCGTACGCCGTGCCAGATAGCAAAGTCCCGGCCCAGCTGGATTCAATGCGCCTCGCCGAACCTGTCGTTTCCAACCACCTCAGCAAGATCGATCGCGGCCTGTCGAACGCCAGCGGCAGGGTCCAGGTAATCCTGCGCCTCAGCCAGCCCTCGCTGGCCGCATCAGGCGGTCGCAAGGGCCAGTTGCAGAAGGTCGCAAAACAACAGCAGGCGCTGGATGCTGCACTGGCAGCGGCGGGCGCGAAAAAACTGGGTTCACTGAGCAAGGTGCTCAACGCCGTGATGGTGGAAGTGGATGCGGCCGCGCTGCCCACACTCGCAGCCAACCCGTCCGTCACCGCCATCCGTGAAATCGGTCGCTACCACATGACCCTGAGCGAAACCGTCCCCTACATCGGCGCGGCCGTCGACCAGGTCGGTCCCAACGGTGGCGCCGGCGTCAGCGTCGGGGTCGTGGACAGCGGTATCGACTACACCCACGCCGCCCTAGGCGGCTCGGGCAATGTCGACGACTACAACAACAACGACGGCACGATAGTGGAGCCGGGTACCTTCCCGACCGCCAAGGTTGTCGGCGGCAAGGACTTCGTCGGTGGCGTATGGCCGGATGGCGACGTCACGCCGGACGACGACCCGCTGGATGACGGCCCGGAAGCCGGCCATGGCACCCATGTGGCCGATATCATCGGCGGTGCAATCGGCGTCGCACCCGGGGTCGACCTCTGGGCCCTGAAGGTCTGCTCCTCGATCTCCACAGCCTGTTCCGGTGTCGCGCTGCTCAACGCGGTCGAGTATGCCGCCGACCCCGACGGCAACGGCGATACCAGCGACCACCTGGACATCCTCAACATGTCCCTGGGCTCCGACTACGGCCAGGCATTCGACGACGACCTGTCCGCCGCTGTCGACGGCGCGACCGAACTGGGTATCCTCACTGTTGCCGCAGCAGGCAACGCCTCGGACAAACCGTATATCGTCAGCACCCCATCGGCGACCCCCTCCGCCCTCAGCGTGGCGCAAACCCAGGTGCCATCGGCCAGCTTGCAGCTGATCGCCGCCGGTGACGGATCAGTACCCGCAGTCTTCCAGCCGTGGTCGGTAGCCCCCGGCGGCGCGGTCGCGGGACCACTGCAGTACGGCAACCTCGACGGCACCAACGCCAATGGCTGCTCGCCCTACACCGACGATCTCTCCGGCACCGTGGCACTGATCGATCGCGGCGCCTGTAACTTCACCCTGAAAATCTTCAACGCCCAGAACGCCGGCGCAGTCGCAGGCATCATCGGCCTTGTCGCCCCCGGCGCACCGTTCTCCGGCGGCGATGGCGGCGATGGCCCGATCACCATTCCCGGCTACATGATCAGCCAGGCGGATTCGAACTTTCTCAAGTCCGTCGGTAACGGTGTCGCGACCATCGACCCGGGCAACGTCCTGCCGCTGGTCATGCAGATGGTCGGCTCCTCGGCCCGTGGACCCAGCATCCAGTACAACGCCCTGATCAAGCCGGAGATCGGCGCACCCGGCGCATCCGTTTCTGCCATCGCCGGCACCGGCACCGGTACCGGCGCATTCGGCGGCACCTCGGGCGCAACGCCGATGGTCGCAGGTTCGGCCGCGCTGCTGCTTGCGGACGACGCCAACCTGAGCCCGGCAGAAGTACGCGCCAAGCTGGTCAACACCGGCGAGACCAACATCCAGACAGACCCGTTCACCGGCCTGGCGCCGATCGCGCGCATCGGTGGCGGCGAGGTGCGCGCCAACCGCGCACTCAACACCGCGGTCGCTGCCTGGGATATCGACACACTCTCCCCGGCGCTGTCCTTCGGCTTCCTCGATGCCTGGCAGGACGCCTCGATCACCAAGACCGTACTGCTGACCAACTACGGTGGCGACGATGTCTCCTACTCGGTATCGACGTCCTTCCGCTACGATGCGGATGACACCGGCGCGGTTACCGTGAGCGCCAGCCAGAGCTCCATCGACGTGCCCGCCGGCGGCACCGCGCAGTTCAACGTGACCGTCTCGGTGAGCGCGGACGCCCTGAAAGCCTGGTACGGCAACTCCGGCAGCCTGGGCGCCGACCCGGCCTGGATCACCGACCTGGAGTACGATGGTTACGTGAGTCTGGATGCCGCGGGCGAGGACAACGACATCCACCTGCCCTGGCATATCCTGCCGCGCAAATCGGGCAATATCTCCACCTCGGGCGGCAACGGCAAATTCATCCTGAGCAATTCGGGCGCAGCCGACACCTACGTGGAGGCCTACAACCTGATCGCGACCAGCGACGACCTGCCTGAAGGCGAGCGCGGGGCGAACAGCCCGATAACCGACTTCAAGGCTATCGGCTACCGCACCACGCCCGTACCGGCCGGTTACTGCAGCGACAAGAAGTCGTTCCTGCTCAGCTTTGCCGTCACCTCCTGGGAGCGCCAGGTTCACGCCGACGTGCCCAACTCCTGGGATCTCTACCTGGACTACGACGGCGACGGCAACCCCGAGGCGAACATCTTCAACTTCGACTCCGCGGGCGACCTCAGCGACGGCCGCAATGCAGTCTGGGCGATTGATTACGTGGCGGGAGTCCAGTCGATCTACTTCTACACGGATCACGAGACCAACAGCGCGGACACCGTGCTGACCGTCTGCGCGGAGCAGATCGGCCTGGACGGCAGCGGCCAGACCCACAAGGCGATCAAGGTCGGCTTCGGCTACGCCTACGACCTGTACTTCACCGGCAACGACACCGACTACTTCGACACGATCAATGTCGGCGGACCCGGTGTCGACAACTCGCCGGTGACCTTCCAGGGCAACAAGTCCGGGTACCAGACCGTGCCTGCCGGCGGCAGCGTCAAGGGCAACCTGTCCGGTACCGAAGGCGCACTGCTGCTGTTCCGCGGTGGCGCGCCGGAAGGCAACGAATCGGTGGTGATCGAGTAAGCTCACACCCCATCGACCCACAGGGCCGGCAGCGATGCCGGCCCTTTTTTTTATGCATGAAAAAACCGCCTCGTGAGCGGCCCTTTTGAGCTTCCTGCCACCAGCAGTGCCAGGTTCAGAAATAGACAAAGCCGTTGATATTCTTGCGCTCGTAACGGTAGCTGTTCGACTGGTCTATTCCCAGGTCTGCCTTCTCCCAGGAAAGATTGAGCAGCCCGCGGCTGAACTGGAAGCTCAACGCCGCGTTCAATCCGACCACGACACTCTCGTTGGTGGCACCGAACCACTCCAGCGTCTGGCTGCCGACGTAGAGCTCCAGGTTGGCGGCAAAGCGGTTATTGGCGTAGTTTCCGGAGAGGATGAACTTTTCCGCGGTGATGCTGGTCGGGCTGAAGTATCCGGTGAACGTGATTTCGTCGTAGCTGATCTCTTCGTACTTCAGGCTGGCCACCATTCGGGGCTGCCCGAGACGGAAGGTATAGGAGCCCTGCGCACTGTACTCCTGCGCGTTGTTGTGGTCGCTGAAACTGCTGGATTTACCGAACAGCTGCAATTGCCATCGATCTGCCGGGCGGTAACTCAGGAACGCTTCGTAGGAGTCGCGCAGCAGGCCATTGCGCAGCGCAAGCGGGGAGTCCGTGACCTGCTCGCGGGCGGCCCTGAGGGTTATCCAGGTGAGCGGCAGGCTGAATTTCAGGTTCACGCTGCCGATTGTCACCGGGTCGAACTCGTTATCCTTCGGGATGGCCCTGCCGACACTGCCGGCGAGCATCACCCGCCCGAACTGGGTTTCTCCCCACACGTCGAAGGTGTTGTAGTCGAGGTCCTGGAAGCCATCGGTGCTGCTCATCCAGCTGTATTTCAGGGAGTATCTCGCGTCCAGGACGCGGCCCAGCAGCGCGATTTCCCGACTCTCGAAGCCAGCGTTGTAGATGTCTTCGTACTCTTCCGCGGCGAAATACAGGCCGCTACCGTAATCCCGGCGCAGTCGTGTGTCGAATCCCCGGAGCAGTTCGCGTTCACCGTCGTTGGTAGCGGTCAACTGCTCGCGCAGGTCGACAGCCCGTGCGTACCTGCCTGTTGCCAGGAGACTGTTGATGTACCCGACGGAGACGTTCAGGTCGTCACTGTCGTCGGCCAGGCCGCTGTAGAGGTCCAGCGCACCCTGCCCATCACCCTGCCAACTCAACGCGATAGCCTGGTTCAGGCGGATTTCCGGGTCGTCGTGTCCGTTCTCTATCAGCTTTTCACCCAGCTTCGCTGCGGCGATGGGCTGCCCGCTCCAGGCCAGGAATTTGACCAGCGTCAGGCAGGTATTCTGCTCATTGGTTCGCGGATCACAGGTTTCCCGCAAGACGTCGATCGCCCCATTCAGGTCGCCGATGCCGACCAGGCGATAACCGACTTCCACCTGTATTGCAGGGGAAAGCTTGCCCCTGGCCAGGCTGGCGGCTTCACGGTAGCGCTCGGACGCCTTGTCGCGCTCGCTGGCTTTGACCAGTTGATCGCCCGCCGCAATGATCTGCCAGACACGATCATTCAGGTTCGCGGACTCGTCGGGATTCCCGGCCAGGACCGAAGCGCTCGCCAGCAGGCAGGACGCCAGAATCAGCGCGAATAGCGGGCAAACAGGCCCTGGTCGCATCGCGTTGAAGATATGCACGTACCTCGATTGGATAGCTGTCGTCGTCCAGAACACTGGAATTCCGCCGAAGTTGATCTGTCCGCTTTTGCCAGTATAGGGGGAACTCCCACTCGAACTGCATCCCCGACGTCGACCTCTACGTCATTTGACGTAGTCAGGCGACGGACTCTGACCCCTGTGGAAAATTGACCATAATTTGACCAAAATTTTTTTGCAAGTTTTTTGCAGCGAGCTACGCTGAATATGTGACTTTGTATTGCGCATGACCTCGTTTGTCTTTGCGCTGCTTTTTCTTGGGGTAATTTGTTGGGGGATCGGGATGGAAGAAAGCCTGGGGGTTTCTTTTGGCAGTTACGAAACATTACTGCTGTTTTCATCGATATTTATGGGGTTTTCGGCGCTTGTCGTCGTCGCACAGAACACCTGGAAGCTCGGCGCCAGCGCATGGTGGATGACGTTCGCGGTCGTTTACGGCGGTTGTTACGGCACCGGCTACCTGTGGGGGCTACACCTCGAGACACTGAACTTTGCGAGCGCTGCCAGCATCCTGATGCTGGTGATTTTCGCCTCGCTTTTCAGGGCATTCAACGTCGCCGGCCTGCTGCTGCTTGTCGCCTCGGTGCAGTTTTTCCTGTTCGCAACGGCATGGGCAATCCATTTCCTGATCAGTCTGAACGTGCCGAACACTGTATTTTACGTGCTCGGCGCCATGTTCATCCTATCCCTGCCGCTGCTGCCGCTGGGGCTGAGCAAACTCTGGATACTGGTAGCCCTGCTGGGGCGCCGCGACTGGAAGCGCCCACGCGCTCCGTTAAACGGAACAGCCCGCGACTTCAGGCCCAAGGTCTCCATACACGTCCCCTGCTATGCGGAACCGCCCGAGGTCGTTATCCGGACGCTCGACGCCCTGGCTCTGCTGGATTATCCGGAATACGAAGTCCTGGTGATCGACAACAACACCCCGGACCCCAAGCTCTGGCTTCCCCTGCAACGACACTGCGAGATGCTGGGCGAGCGTTTCAGGTTTTTCCACGTCGACAAACTGGAGGGCGCCAAGGCTGGTGCACTCAACTATCTCGCACCCCACACTGCCAAAGACGCGCAGATCATTGCCTGCGTCGACAGCGATTATGTCGCGGAACCCGATTTTCTCTCGCGCCTCACCGGGTTTTTCGCCGACGAGAAAATCGGCTTCGTGCAGACGTCCCACGATTACCGCGAGTGGGGTGATACGTTCTACCTGGAGTCCTGCTACTGGGAATACATGCCGACCTACAAGCAGCTGTTGCCGACGCTGAATGAGTGGAGCTCGGCGTATACGGTCGGGACCATGTGCCTGATTCGTCGCAAGGCACTGGACGACGCCGGGGGATGGGCGGAGTGGTGCCTGACGGAGGATTCCGAGATCGCAATCCGCATCCACGATCTCGGTTACAAGTCCATTGCACTTGCAGACACCTTTGGCCGCGGCCTGATTCCGGAAACTTTTACCGACTACAAGAAGCAGCGCTTCCGCTGGACTGCCGGTCCGGCACAGCAGTTGAAGCGGCATTACCGCACGCTGCTGTCCAACATCCTCAGCCGGGACTGTACCATGTCCCCTTCACAGAAGATCTTCGAACTGATGCACTGCACCGAAGGGTTCCAGTTCGTGGGCAGTTTCATGGCATGGCTGCTGACACCGGTGCTGCTGATGCTGCTGATCGGTCTCGGCATCTCTATTACCCTGCCGCATTTCCTGTTTTATGTTCTGGCCGTGGGCACCGTGTCCGCCCTGGTTATCCGTTTTCTCGAGTACCGGATGATCGGCGCATCCATCAGGCAAACCTTGATGGCGCAGTTGGCCAGCATGGCCCTGCTGCACACGCGGGAAGTGGCGTCCATTGCCGGTCTGTTCAGCAGGAAGCCGCTGGCCTGGACCCGAACCAACAAGTTCAAGGCCCTGCCTTCTGGGATGACCGCCCTCAAGTCGACTGGCTGGGAAACGCTGCGCGGGTTGCTGTCAATCTCGGTGGCGGCGATCGCCTTTACCCAGATTAGCTTCGACGCTCCAAGTATCGAACTGCTGGTCACCGTGATGCTGATGTTGAGCGGGTTGAGTTACCTCAGCGCTCCCGTGATGGCCAGCCTTGGTGAAATGGCACTTGCACAGGAGAGTTCAGCGGGCAAGAAATCGCTTGTTGTAAAAGACAGGCCCGTGCTGGCAAAGCAACCTGTAGCCGTGGAACTGCAGCGCGCCGAAGCGCAGTTCCAGCAGTGAGGATGCAATGACGCACCTGGGTGGGTTCGATGGCGTCCGGGCGATGGCGTGCCTGTTCGTCATCGGCCACCACCTTTTCCAGAAGCTCGATCCAGCTACCATCCCGCCCGGGCTGCAGCAGGTGCAGGGTGTGATGCTGGCCGGGGGCACAGGGGTAAGTGCATTTTTCGTCCTGAGCGGCACCCTGTTGGCCCTGCCGTTCTGGCGGCGCTGGCTGAAGGGCGACCACATGCCATCGCTCAGCCACTACTTCCTTCGACGCATGAGCAGGATCGCACCCGGATTTTACGTAAGCCTTACCGCGTCGCTGCTGGTTGCCCTGCTGGTGTTTCACGTCGTTCCCGACGATTTGCTGATGCTTCGCTTCCTGTCAGGACTCGCGTTCGTCAATTCCTTTCACTGGCTGACCTTCTTCCCGACGGAAGCCAATGGCCCGCTTTGGTCAATCGGCTGTGAAGTGGTGGCTTATTGCCTGCTGGTGCCGTTCATGGCACTGGTCTTTAACGGCGGAATACCCAGGAAATTTTTCGCGGGTCTCTGCTACTGGCTGGCGGTTCTCGCAATATGTGTGGCGGCACACTGGCTCATCATCCAGTCCGTGGTCATCCCTGACGAAGGCAAGGGCTGGCAGTTCGGCCTGGTGGGCGGGGCAAAGGAATGGATGCCGGCGCACAATCCGGTGGGCCTGTTCACGCATTTTCTCCTGGGGGTTATCGCCGCGGGGTTCATAGGCCGGCTGGAGCTCATAGGCGAGAAACGGACGACCCTGTTTGAAGCGCTCGGTGTGTTGCTCTTGTCGAGCCTGTTCGTATTTGTCGCCGTGTACGCGACGAATCCCGAGGTCTATGGGGGGCTGCTCGATAACCTCTATTTCTGGCCCTGGTTTCCCCTGCTCGTCGCGGCGTTACTGTGCGTCCTGCCCTTTACCAGGTGGACGTGGCGGGTGGTGGATAACCGGCCTTTCCGGTTCGTCGCCAAAATTTCCTACGGACTGTATATCTGGCACTACCTCGTCATCGACGTAGTCTCCAGGACGCTGTTTCCCGAGTTCACGAACTTCAGCGTGGCGAACTGGGTGGACTGGATATTGCCCTCCTCAGTAGTACTGCTTTTTTCCTTTACGCTCGCCATCCTGTCGTTTTATGCCGTGGAACAGCCGGCGATGAACTGGGCGCGCAGGATCGAGGGCAGGAACAGGGCGCCGGCCCGACTCGGGCAGGCCATCGCCGCTCCCACAGCCACCTCCGGATAGACCGATCACGCCGCTTCGATGGCAGGGCCGGCACCGATGCCAGCCCTTTTTGCAAGGCACAAAAAAACCGCCTCGCGGGCGGTTTTCTGTTTCCGATATGGCGGACCGGACGGGACTCGAACCCGCGACCTCCGGCGTGACAGGCCGGCATTCTAACCAACTGAACTACCGGTCCTAATCGGTAGGTTTCCCGTTTCGGATGTGGTGGGTGATGACGGGATCGAACCGCCGACCCTCTGCTTGTAAGGCAGATGCTCTCCCAGCTGAGCTAATCACCCCCGAACCGAGACCGCGCATTATAGAGATTTGCCGGAGGCTGTCAAACCTTCCGTAAAAAAATCTTCTGCCAAATTGCCGACCTGAAAAAAACCGGTTTTTAGTAGTAAAATCCGCCCCTTCAACGGCGGGTGCCGGCGGCGCAAATCCGGCCCTCGCAACGCGCCGCACCAGCGAGGCAGGACATGGAAATCTACAAGGACTTTCACTTCGAGGCGGCGCACCGGTTGCCCAACGTGCCCGAGGGCCACAAGTGTGCCCGCCTGCACGGGCACTCCTTTCACGTGCGCCTCACGGTGGCCGGCGAGGCGGCGGAGCCCAGCGGCTGGGTGATGGATTTTGCCGACCTCAAGCGCGCCTTCGCGCCGCTGCTGGCGCAACTGGACCACTACTACCTGAACGAGATCGAGGGGCTGGAGAATCCCACCAGCGAGAACATCGCCCGCTGGATCTGGCAGCGCCTGGAGGCCGATTTGCCGGGCCTGAGCGCTGTCGAAATCCGTGAAACATGTACTAGCGGTTGTATATACAAAGGGCTGTAAAATTTCCTGACAGAAAGGGGTAACACCCGGCCCGCCCCCTTGACGAATGCGGGGACGCTGCAAATACAGACTTTCGCGCCATCGGCAGTACTTAGGCAGGGCCCGGCATAACTGCTCACTGTTTCCAAAAACGCGAAAAAGTTACCCTGCGTAGCAGTTGGGGAAATGTTATACACATCGCTTCGCGGGTCACAAAACTATCACGGAGTTACCTCAAAAACTAAGTCCAAGGCTTTAGAAGTAAAACATAACTAACTGTTATATAAGAGTTTTTAGGTTTTGTGCGATTTTTAATCAATCTGTAACAAATGCGCAGGTCAGGGGGGTTGAGGACCGGTTAAACACTTTACCCACCGACTTATCCACAGAATCTGTGGAAAAGTGGAATGTAAACGCTGTTACACATTGTCCTGTATGACCGTGCCGCCCCGGCCGGCGCGAATCCGCCGTACCCAGGTCCGGCGCGAAGTAACCTGAGGGAACAATCGAGTGGACTTCAACCTCTGGCTGCCGCTGTTTGGCATCTGCCTGCTCGGCGCCATGTCGCCGGGGCCGAGCCTTGGCGTGGTCGTCAGTTACACGCTGCGCGACGGCCGGACTGGCGGCGTGCTGGCGGGCCTCGCCCACGGCCTGGGTGTCGGCCTGTACGGCGTGGCTACCGTCGTGGGACTGGGCGCGTTGCTGCTGGGATCCGGGACCCTGTTTGCCGCCGTGCAATTGTCGGGTGCGGCCTACCTGGCCTGGCTGGGGTTGCAGTTGACGCGCAGCGCCGGCGGCGTGCCCGGCGCCCAGGGGCATGTCCGGCTCATGTCCGGCCGGCCGCTGCGCGATGGCTTCCTGATCGCCTTTCTCAACCCCAAGCTTGCGCTGTTCATGTTCGCGCTGTTCGCGCAATTTCTCTCGCCAGGTGCGTCCCTGGGGCAGAAATCGATCATGGTCGCCACCGTCGGCATCACCGATGCCAGCTGGTACTGCCTGGTGGCACTGGGCCTGTCCCACCCGGCCCTGTACGAACGCCTGCAACGCTATTCGCGTTACATCGACAGGGGATTCGGCGCGGTGCTGCTCACCCTCGCCGCGGTAATTGCGCTGCGGGTGCTGCTGGGCACCGCCTAGACCTCGAGGGCGGGGCCCCTCGGGACCTAGTGCAGGATGCGGGGCCGCTCCCCCACCACCACCGAGACCAGTTGCCGGCCGAGCATGATGACGTGGCCCTGGCGCCGCTCCACGCCGTCCAGGCTGTAGTCGAAGCGATACTGGCGCCACACCCGCCACTGCCCCTGGCGGTCGCGGCTGAGTGAAATCCGTTGCAGCTGCACGGCCTGGTCCAGCAACTGGAAATCGTCGCGCCGGCTGGCGGCGTTGACGTGTTGCAGCGCGATTTCCCGCACCCGGATGGAGGCGAACAGGTGCAGGCAGACCGCTCCCAGCAGGAACAGGGCGAATACTTCCCCGAAGCTGAAATACATGCGCGCTACTCCCCGCCAGAAACCGCGACACCGGCCGCCGCGGCGGTGTGCGCGTCGAGAAAACGGCCGACCAGGCGATTGAACTGCTCTGGCTGTTCCGCGTGCAACCAGTGGCCACAGCCGGGCATGACCTTCATCTGCGCGTTCGGGAACAACTCCAGTACACGCTGCCGGTGTTGTTCGCCGATGTAGTTCGATGCGCCGCCCTTGATGAAGAGTACCGGACCTTTGTACGGCGCGCTCGCGGTGGGTCCGCGGCGAATCGCCTCGTAGCTGGCGCGCAGCCCGCGCAGGTTGAAGCGCCAGTCGTAGCGGCCGTCTTCGCCGCGGCGCAGGCTCGACAGCAGGAACTGCACCACCGCGGGCTCCGGCAGGTACTGCTCCATGATACCGGCGGCTTCCTTGCGTGAGCTGACGCCGGCGTCGCTCACCGCCTCCAGCGCCGCAAAAATGCTGTCGTGGCCGCCGTCGGGGTAATCCACCGGCGCGATGTCCGCCACCACCAGTGCGCCGACGCTCGCCGGCGATGCCAGTGCCAGTTCCATCGCCACCTTGCCGCCCAGGGAGTGGCCGACAAACGCGCATTGCGCCAGGCCCTGGTCCTGCATCCAGGCCCCGACCAGGTGCGCCATCGGCGCCGGCCCGCCCTCCTCTACCCAGGCGGAGTTACCGTGATTGGGCAGGTCCAGGCTGTAAACCGTGTAGCGGTCTGCCAGTGCGCGGGCCAGCGCACCGAGGTTGCCCCCGGCGCCGAACAGCCCGTGCATCAACACAACTGGTGGTCCTTCCCCCGCGGTGCTGTGAGAGATGGGAGATTTTGTTACCATGCCTGCCTCATTGTTCGACTGGGTCCCAGCATGCATCATTTCATTTCCGCCGGGTTTAAAGGCCTGTTCCTGCTCGCGACCGGGCTGGTGCTCAGCGCCTGCGCCGGCGCTCCCGAGTACAACCCCACCACCTTCGCCTACGAGATGCCGGACCAGGGCCAGGCCGCGAATAGTATCAAGACCGTGGTCATCCCTCACGTCAACCTGGGCCCGCCCTCGCGCAATTATCTCGACGAGGTGGCGCCGCGTATCGACGCCGATGTCGCAGACTACCTGAAGGAACACGGCTACAAGGTGATTCCGCAGCGCGAATTCGAGCAGCGCTGGAACACCGCGGTGCGCATCTACGGCAACCCTGTGGACCCCAGCACCGGCCGCACCAACATGAAGTCATTCTCGCTGATCATGCAGGACGTGCGCGATTCCATGGTCAAGGACTTCAACCTCGACGGCTTCGTCTTCACCGACCTCATCGAGGTCGAGGTGCCGTTCTCCGGCGGCCTCAAGCACGTCGCCCGCTGGGACGGCGTCTCCCGCAAGCCCGCGGTGCAGGGCCCGGGCAACAGCGTTTCCGCGGATTTCGACTGGAACAAGCTGGCCGCAGCCGCCTCGCTGCAGGTGGCGATCTTCGACAAGGACCTCAAGCGGATTTTCTTCAGCCGCGGCGGGCTTGACGCCACCGACGCCATCGACACCCGTACCGAGCGCTACGCGCGCCGCCGCAGCGTGCTGGAAAACGAGGGCAACATCAAGGAAGGCATCGAACTGGCCTTCCACCCCTTCATCGTGATGGAAGACTGGCCGGGCAATCCCTGAGCCCGGCTACCACTGCGTGACGAAGTCGGCCAGCGGGGGCGCCGGGAAAGGCCTGGGCTCGCCCTCGCGACTGCCGAGGTAGAGGAAGCCAACGATCTCCTCGTTGGCCGCCAGGCCCATCATGTCCATCACCTGCCGGTCGAACGCCGCCTCGCCGGTGCGCCAGATGCCCGCATAACCCATCGCCTCCGCCGCCAGCAACAGCCCGTAGGCTGCGCAACCGGCGGACAGGCGCTGCTCGATGGCGGGAACCTTGGGATGCTCTGAGATCCGCGCGACCACCACCACGACCAGCGGCGCGCGCATGGGTGCGCTCGCCGCTTTTTGCTGCGCCATGCCGTCGGCTTGCGGGTTGCGTAACAGCAGCGCGTCGCTGAACAGTTTGCCGAGGTCGGCACGCCGCTCACCGCTGACACAGAGAAAGCGCCATGGCCGCAGCCGGGCGTGATCGGGGGCGCGCATGGCAGCGCTGAACATGGCGTCCAGCTGCTCGCCAGAGGGCGCAGGTTCGACCAGCCGGGCCGCCGAATTGCGCCGGGTAAGGAAATCCAGTTGTTGGTTCATTGTCGCGCTCAGAGAGTTTTAACCCGGGTTTTACCGCAGCGGGCGCAGCGGTAGACGGTAACCAGTTTACCAGCCTTCACATCGAACTGCTTGGCCTTGTCCACCTCCCACTTGTGGTGGCCGTGGCGGCACAGGGTGTTGCCCTTGCCCTTGTCCGCAGGTGAAGGTCGGCGAAATTGCAGGATATCGGCCATGGCTCAGCTCAGCGTTCGCCGCACGGCGTCGTTCCAGGAGGCCAGGCGCTGGCGGCGTGCACCGGCGCCCATCGCTACCGCGAACTCCCGCTCCGCCTGCCAGATATCGCGAATCTGTTTCGGAGACTGCCACAGGCCCACGCCGAGTCCGGCGAGGTAGCACGCGCCCGCGACCGTGGTTTCGATCACCCGCGGGCGGATCAGCTTGCGGCCCAGCACGTCGGCCTGGATCTGCATCAGCAGGTTGTTGGCGGCGGCGCCGCCGTCGACGCGCAGGGGCTTCATGCGCTTGCCCAGCTCGTCCTCCATCGCCCGCAGGATATCCGCGTTCTGCAGGGCCATGGCGTCCAGCGTGGCGCGCGCGATGTGCCCGCGCCCGCTGCCGCGGGTCAGTCCGGTAATGGTGCCGCGGGCCTCGGGCGCCCAGTGCGGCGCGCCCAGCCCGGTGAGCGCGGGCACGAACTCGACGCCGCCGTGATCCTCAACGCTGGCGGCCAGCGCCTCGATTTCCGGCGCCTTGCGGATAATGCCCAGGCCGTCGCGCAACCACTGCACCGCCGCGCCGCAGACGAAGGCACCGCCCTCCAGTGCGTAGACCGGCCTGCTGCGCTCGCCCAGTTGCCAGGCCACCGTACTGAGCAGCCCGGCCCGCGAACGCACGATTTCCGCGCCGGTGTTCATCACGATAAACGAGCCGGTACCAAAGGTGCACTTGGCCTCGCCCGTGCCGAAGCAGGCCTGGCCGAACAGCGCCGCCTGCTGGTCGCCGGCGACACCGGCGATGGGAATACCATCCGGCAGGCCGGGCACGCCGCGGGTGTGGCCGAGGATGCCGCTGCAGGGCACGATGCGCGGCAGGATATCGCCGGGCACTTCGAACAGTTCCAGCAGGCGGTGATCCCAGCTTCCCGACTCCAGGTTCATCAACGAAGTGCGCGACGCATTGGAAATGTCGGTGACGTGGGCCGCGCCGCCGCTGAGCTTCCAGACCAGGTAGCTGTCGATGGTGCCGGCGGCGACCTGCCCGCGCGCCAGCTTGCGGCCGACGCCGCCGGTGTTCTTCAGCAGCCAGCGGAATTTGCTGGCGGAAAAATACGGGTCCAGCACCAGCCCCGATCGGTTGCGGATGACTTTCTCGTGGCCGGCGCCGCGCAACTGCTCACAGAACTCCGTGGTGCGGCGGCACTGCCAGACGATGGCATTGTTCAGCGCCTCGCCGGAATCGCGATCCCACAGCAGGGAAGTCTCGCGCTGGTTGGTGATGCCGATGGCGGCAATCTCCCGCGGCTTGCACACCCCCTTGCGCAGTATCGCCCGGATACCCTTGCCCACCGACGCCCAGATATCCGCGGGGCGGTGCTCCACCCAGCCGGGCTGCGGGTAGATTTGCGGAAACTCGTAATTGACGCTCGCCCGAAGCTGGCCTTCGGCGTCCATCAGGGCGACGGTGCTGCCCGTCGTTCCCTGGTCGATGGCGAGGATGTACTCCCCCATGGAATCCTCCGTCTCGTATCTGCAATGCGGGCGGGGTCGCCGCCGGCGCAAGCAAAAAAGTAGTGCAACCCAAAGAGTACGGCATCGGCGCGCGGGACGCCATGGCGCGACAACTGTGAACCAATTCCCGAAAAGTGAACTTCGCAATTGCCGGGCTTTTTTCCCGACAGTACTATCGGGAAAAGCTGGTTCATCCGAACCATGCCAATCCCCTAATAATTTTTCCACCCGAACGCCGCTGCCTGACCCTCGCCGGGAGGGCTGTCGTACGCTCGCAGGCCGGCTACGGCTGCGACGTACCGCGCGCGACCATTGCCGTATTCGAAGTATTTCACCTTCTCAGCTGTATAGGGACGGGCTGACCATGATGTACAAAAGGGGACGATTGTTCAGGGCTTTCATCGTTGCGGTGCTGGCCTGCGTGCCGGCATTGGCCCAGGCAGAGGCACCGCTGGCGGGCCTGGCGACCTACACCGACACCTCCCGTGACATTTACATTGCGGGACTGCGCACCGCCGACGGTATCGCAGGACCGGACCCGGCCGCGCTGGCGAGGCCCGCGAGCCTCGAATACCGTATCGCCATCCGGCGCATCAGCGCCCGGGGATTTTTCGGCACTTTGCTGTTACAGGCGGAACTCGGGGCTGGCGAGCGCGCCCCCGACAGCGTGCTCGACGCGCTGTCGGCGATGCGCAAACGGGTGAGCGGCTTCCTGCAGGCGGGCGATCACTTCACCATCACCATCGGCGAAAGCGGCGTAACCCGCTTCGTGCTGGACGGCAGCCAGCTGTACGAAAGCGCGGACGAGGCCAACTTCAATTTCATCGCCCAGGGCTGGCTGGGGGAGAACGCCTCCGCCCTGCTGCGCGAGCCACTGATCTCCGGCGAGTTCGACGGCAGGGTGCGCATGCGCTTTGACGAACTCGTGCCACCCTCGGGCAGGGAGAAGACCGTGGCTGCGTGGGTTGCGCCGAAGCCGGCGCCCGCCGGGGCCGTCGCTGCCGCGGCCAGGCCCGCGCCTTCGCTACAGCTCTCCGCGCCGCCCCCGGACCAGTCCGCGGTAGCGGCTACGGTTTCCGCGGCCCGGCCCGGTCCGGTGCCCGAACCGGTTGAAACCGCGGCGGAAGCACCCGCCGCGGAACAGCTCGCCGACGCCACCACCGGCGTGCCCGCGGCCGAAGCTACCGAAACGCCGGCCAGCGAATCCCCGGCCAGCGAAGCGACGCAGGCCGCAGCGGAAGCTGAACCGCTGCTGCTCGCCTCGCAGGGCGCCGGCGGCCTGGAACTGGTCGCGATGCGCGAAACCAGCGCAGCGCAGGAAGCCGAGGACGACCGCGAATACCAGCGCCACCTGCGCCAGTACATGACCAACACGCTCAACAGCGTGTTCCGCAAAGTCACCTACCCGCGCCGCGCACTGGAGCGCGGACTGCAGGGCGAGGTGGAATTGCTGGCACGGGTCAACGCCGACGGCCAGTTGTTGGAGGTGGATACCGGAGCGTCCTCCGGCTACACCGTACTCGACAGGGCAGCCGTGGACGCGGTGAAAAAAGCGGCGCCCTTCCCCGCGCTGGGTCGCGTGGAGCGCGAGGAATTCCGCAGCGACGACGGGCGCGGCTACGAGATACTGATACCGGTCAGCTTCCGGCTGCGTGAATCCAGCTAGGTCGCCAGCGGCGACCTAGCCGGCGAAGCCCTCGACGGCCTTGGTCTCGAGGAAGTCGGCGAAGCCGTGCTCGCCCCACTCGCGGCCGTTGCCGGACTGCTTGTAGCCGCCGAAGGGCACCGCGTAGCCGCCAAAGGCGCCATTGATCTTGACGTTGCCGGCGCGGATGCGCGCCGCCACCCGGCGGGCGTGGTCCACGTCGTCGCTCTGCACGTAACCCGCCAGGCCGTAGGGCGTGTCATTGGCGATGGCGATGGCCTCTTCCTCGGTCTCGTAGGGAATCAGCGTCAGCACCGGCCCGAATATCTCCTCGCGGGCGATGGTCATCTGGTTGTTCGCGCAGGAGAACACGGTGGGGCGCACGAAATAGCCTTTTTCCAGCCCTTCCGGTTTGCCCGGGCCACCGACCACCAGCTTCGCGCCCTCGGCGATGCCCGACTCGATCAGGCCCTGGATCTTGTCGTACTGCTGCTGCGAGACCACCGGGCCCACGGTGGTGCCCTCCGCCGCCGGGTCGCCGACGACGACCGACTCGGTGACGCGCGCGGCGATGGCCTCGGCCTCCGCCAGCTTGTGCGCCGGCACCAGCATGCGCGAGGGCGCATTGCAGGACTGGCCGGTGTTGGCGTACATGTGCAGCACGCCGCGGGTGACGGCCTTCTCCAGGTTCGCGTCGTCGAGAATGATGTTCGGGCTCTTGCCCCCCAGCTCCTGGGCCACGCGCTTCACGCTGGGCGCCGCGTTCTGCGCCACCTGCACGCCGGCGCGGGTCGAGCCGGTAAACGACACCATGTCCACGTCCGGGTGCCGCGACAGCGCGGTGCCGACACCGGGGCCGTCGCCGTTGACCATGTTGTAGACGCCGGCGGGGACGCCCGCCTCGTGCATGATCTCGGTCCAGATCCACGCGGACAGCGGCGCGATTTCGCTGGGCTTGAGCACCATGGTGCAGCCCACCGCCAGCGCCGGCGCCACCTTGCAGCCGATCTGGTTCATCGGCCAGTTCCAGGGCGTGATCAGCCCGCAGACGCCGATCGGCTCGCGGAATACCCGCGCGTTGCCGACGTCCTCCTCGAATTTGAAATCGCGCAGCACGCGCAGCGCTTCCTTGAGATGGCCGAGGCCGGTGTCGGCCTGCTCTTCCAGCGCGAACTTGCGCGGCGCGCCCATCTCCTCGCGGATGGCGTCGGCGACATCGTCGTAGCGCCGCTCGTAGGCGGCGACGCAGGCTTCCAGCAACGCGACGCGCTCGTCGCGGCTGGTGACACTGTAGCTGGCGAATGCGCGCTTGGCGGCAGCCACCGCCGCGTCCACGTCGGCTTCGCCGCCCAGTGAAATGACCGCGCAGGGCTCTTCGGTGGCGGGGTTGATGACTTCCAGGTCACGAGCCACAGCGGGCTCAACCCACTGGCCGTCGATGTAGAACTTGCGGTAATCGCGCATGGCGCCCTCCCGGTGCTGGATTTGCTGGAAAAGTGCGCCATTTTAAGGCCGCGGCGGGCGCCGGGCCATCACCCCTGCGGGGAGTGTCTCGCCACCTGCCGTGTCAGGCGGGTTGGCGCGCCAGCATGTAGACCACCTGGCGCCAGCGTTCCATGTCCTCGCGGCTGGAATCCCCCAGTTGCAGGCCGACCCAGTAGCCGGAGCGGCCCTCGGCCGGTCGGCACCACATGGCCTCGCCCACCAGCTCCAGGTTGTCCTTCCAGTCGCCGAAGGGCACGGCGATATTGAGGCGGCTGCCGCTGGGGATCTGTTCCGGTACATGCACGCGCAGGCCGCCGACGGAGATATCGACAGTTTCGCAGCGAACGACCGTATTCTCTGATTCGCGCCGGCTGTCCCTGCCGACGACCTCGATGAAAAGCGCCTGTACCGTGCTGACGCGCGGGTGCTTGCGACGATTGATGAAGTCCTGGGTCACGCTGCGCCCCTGTTTTTACTGACGGACACAAACTGTGATGCAGTTCACACTTGCGGTCACCCGAAATCTGTAGATTTCGGCAATTCGCGGTTCAGGCCAGGTCGCCCACCAGCCCCAGCAGCGAGAGCAGGAACAGCCCCAGGGTGGTGGTCACCAGCGAGCACAGGGTGGTCAGCACGATGATATTCGCCGCCAGCACCCCGTTGCCGCGCGCCGCCACCACCATCACGTAACCCGAGGCGGCGGCGGGCCCCGCCACCAGCAGGTACAGCACGCCCAGCGGTTCGCCGCGCACGCCCAGCGACAGCGCGAGCAGCACGGCGACCGCCGGGCTGGCCAGCAGGCGCCAGGCAGTGGATTCCCAGGCCAGCCCGCCGGCGCGGTGCAAGTCGGACAGGCGGATGGCGCCGCCGATGCACATCAGCATCAACGGCAGGAAAAAGCGCGACAGCCAGACACCGGCGGGTTCGACCACCGCGGGCTGCGGCAGGCCGGAGAGCGACAGCGCCACCCCCAGGCTGATACCGATAATCAGCGGGTTGGTGACGATGCCGCGCAGCGCGCTGCGCAGCGAGGTGTTGCCGCCGAGGCTGGCGTTGAGCACGAACACCGCCAGCAGGTTGTACAGGGTGGTCATCGCCGCCACCGGCAGCGCCCCGAGCTTGCCGCCGCTATCGCCGTAGGCTGCGATACACAGCGCCAGGCCGACGATGGCGAGGTTCGAGCGGTAGGCGCCCTGTACGAAAATCCCCACTTCCCGCGGCGGGTGGCCGCGCCAGCGGCTGTACACCCAGGAGAGCGCGACCACCAGCAGCGTGGCGAGCACGCCGGCGATGACATAGCCCGCTTCCAGCGCGTGCCGATAGTCCACCGGCGCCGCGCAGGCGAACAGCATCACCGGCAGGCCGAAGCGGAAGGACAGCCGCGAGATGCGGTCGTTGAGCGCCTGTGACAGCAACCCGAAACGCGCCAGCAACATGCCCGCGATCACCCAGCCGAAAGTCGGCAGGGAGACGCTCAGGCAGGTAAGGAATAGCTGGGCGGCACCGCCGGCGGTCAAGCGCGTTCGACCTCCGTGTCAGCCCAGTTCGTCAAGGCTCTCGCCCAGGGCGGTGCAGAGGCTGTCGATCTCCGCGTTCTCGACGATGAACGGCAGGCCCAGCTGGATGGTGTCGCCACCGTAGCGCACGTAGAAACCCTTCTCCCACATGCGCATGGCCACTTCATAGGGGCGCCGCGCCGGCTCGCCGGGATGGGCCGCCAGGGTCAGCGCGCCGGCGAAGCCGTAGTTGCGGATGTCGTTCACATGCGGCTTGCCGCGCAGCTGGTGCAACGCGTCCTCGAAATACGGGGCCATGGAAGCCACCCGCGCCGGGTAGTTTTCCCGCGCCAGCACGTCGAGGGCGGCGAGTCCGGCGGCGCAGGCCACCGGGTGGGCGGAATAGGTATAGCCGTGGGGAAACTCCAGCATGTAGTCGGGACCGCCCTGCGCCATGAAGGTGTTGTAGATTTCGGCGCTTGCGATCACCGCGCCCATGGGAATGGCGCCGTTGGTGAGCTGCTTGGCCACGTTCATGATGTCCGGTGTTACACCGAAAGCCTCGGCGCCGGTCATCGCGCCCATGCGGCCGAAACCGGTGATCACCTCGTCGAAGATCAGCAGGATGTCATTGGCGTCGCAGATCTCGCGCAGGCGCTGCAGGTAGCCCGCAGGCGGCGGGATGACGCCGGCTGAACCGGCCAGCGGCTCGACGATGACCGCGGCGATGTTGGAGGCGTCGTGCAGGGCGATCAGCTCGTTGAGCTCCTCGGCCAGGTGGCGGCCGTTGTCCGGCATGCCGCGGGTAAAGGCGTTTTCCGGCAGCAGGGTGTGGGCCAGGTGGTCGGCATCCACCGCGGTGCCGAACAGCTTGCGGTTGGCGCCGATGCCGCCGACGGAAATACCGCCGAAGTTCACGCCGTGGTAGCCCTTGGCGCGGCCGATCAGCTTGGTCTTGGCCGGTTGGCCCTTTAGCCGCCAGTAGGCGCGGGCCATCTTCAGCGCGGTATCGGCGCACTCGGAACCGGAGTTGGTGAAGAACACGTAGTCGAGTCCGTCCGGGGTCAACGACTTGATGCGGTTGGCCAGCTCGAAGGAGCGCGGCTGGCCGAACTGGAAGGCCGGCGAGTAGTCCAGCGTCTGCAGCTGCGCGGTCACCGCCTCGGTGATCTCCGGCCGGTTGTGGCCCAGGCCCGAGCACCACAGCCCGGACAGGCCATCGAAGACGCGGCGGCCGCGGTCGTCGATGAAGTACGCGCCCTCGGCGCCGACGATCATGCGCGGGTCGTCCTTGAACTGGCGGTTGCCCGTGTAGGGCATCCAGTGGGCTTCGAGCTGTTCGCGCGTGAGGGACGGCGCTTGCACGCCTTGCAGACTGGTCATGGGATTGTTCTCGCTACACAGGGGATCCCCGGATTCTACGCCGCGCGGCCGCAGACATAAATCAGCAGGGCTAACATGAAAGTGTTAGGCGCTGCGATGGCAGGCGCTGAAACGGCGCGCCGGCGGGGGCGAAACCGGCGTAATCTCAAGCGGCAGGCTTGCGATATGGCGACTGCCCCGCCTAAACTGAAACCTCGTTGTACACCCCCCGACCCGGAGAATCATCCATGCGCAAGACCACCCGCAAACTCCTGCTTGGCCTGCCAGTGGCCGCCACCGGCCTGGCACTGTCCATCGGCGCTTTCGCCCACCTCGACGACAAGCAGCCCATGCAGTCCTACCGGCAATCCTTTTTCGCCCTGGTAGGGATGAATTTCGGACCGCTGGGCGCCATGGCCAAGGGCGACATGCCCTGGGATACCGCGAAGGCGCAGATGTTCGCAGGCGACCTCGCCGCGCTCACCAGCATGGATGTCGTCCGCGCGTTTCCGCCCGGCTCGGAGAAAGGCACCACCCGCGCCAAGCCGGAGATCTGGGAAGACATGGATGACTTCAAGAGCGACTACGCCGACCTGCAGGAAGCGGTGAAAGCCCTGAAAGCGGCCACCGACGGCGGCGACAAGGAGGCGATCATCGCCGCCGTTGGCGAGACCGGCAAGGCCTGCAAGAACTGCCACGACGAGTTCAAGGCCAAGGACTACCTCTACTGATACCCGGCCATGCCGCGCACCCGCCGCTTCTCCACCGCGCTGGCCGCGCTGGTGATCGGCGCGGTGCTCCCGGCGGGCGCCGCCATCTCCCAGGCGCCTGACGACGCACCCGGCGGCGCTCCCGCGCCATCGATCCAGTCAATCATCGATTCACGCGGCCTGCGGGCAGCGGACGAGCCCCTGCGGGAAGTGCCGGGATGGGCTCCGCGCAAAGTGGTCATTATGGTGCCCGGCGCCCGGTCCACCCCCGACTTCGAGGCGGGTTTTCGCGCCGTCGCCGGTGATGTGACCCTGGTGTTCGACACCAGCGACGGCACCGCGCCGGGCGTGCTCGAGGGCGCTGACGCGGTGATCGGCCCGTGTTCCCCGCAATTGCTCCAGGCTGCGCATTCCCTGTTCTGGCTGCACAGTTACAGCGTCGGTGTCGACGACTGCCTGGGCGTGGACGACTCGGCCTTCGCCGGTCGCGTATTCAGCAACAGCAAGCGGCTTTCCGCGCCGGCGATGGCCGAGCACGCGGTGGCCATGTTGTTGTCACTGGCGCGCGGCCTGCCGGACTACTACCAGGCGCAACTGCAAGGCGACTGGGATCGCGGTATCTCCGGCCGCCAGCAATTCGGCGAACTCGCAGGCAAAACCCTGCTGGTAGCCGGCCTGGGTGGTGTCGGCACCGAGGTAGCCAGGCGCGCCCACGGACTGGGGATGCGGGTAATCGCCACCCGGCACGCCTCGCGGGAGGGGCCGGATTTCGTCGACTACGTGGGACTGGCCAGCGAACTGGGAACACTTGCGGCCCGCGCGGATGTCATCGTGAACGCGCTGCCGCTCACCGATGCGACCGCCGGCCTGTTCGACGCGGGGCTCTTCGGCAGGGTAAAGCCGGGGCTTATCTACCTGAGCGTGGGGCGCGGTGGCACCACGGTAACCGCGGATCTGCTCGCTGCGCTGCGCAGCGGGCGGGTCTACGCCGCCGGGCTGGACGTCACCGATCCGGAACCGCTGCCGAAGGATCACTCGCTGTGGCGCACGCCACGGGTCATCGTCACGCCGCACATCGCCGCCACCGGCGGCGACAGCATGCGTCGAACCATCGCCATCGCACAGGAAAACCTGCGCCGCTATGTTGCGGGTGAGGCCCTGCTGAATCCGGTGGACATGGTGGAAGGTTATTGAGCGGGATACCCGCTGCGCCAGGGTCTTACCAGTAAGAGACTGGCTGTGGCGCCTGCGACAGGCCGTACCACAGGGCGGCCGCCACTAACGCCGCGATCACCAGCGCGATCCAGGCACTGCGCGGCGCCTCCCGCCCCACCCTGCCGGGCGCGCTGCCGCGCAGCATGGCAACCAGCACCGCGTCGCGCCGCACCCACTGGTAGTAGCAAACCGCCGCGATATGCAGTGCCACCAGCACCTGCAGCCCGGTGAAGGCGATCTCGTGAAGTTCGCCCATGGCGTCGCGCACGGGGCCATCGACCGCGTAGTACAGCGGCCCGGAATACAGGATGTCGTCCGAGTTGAACAGGCCGCTCACCGCCTGCAGCAGCAATAGCGAGAGCAGCGCCAGCACCGACCAGCCACCCAGCGGATTGTGGCCGGGCGTCGCGCTGGCCGTACCGCGCAGGTAGGCGACGACCCGCCGCGGCCCGGCGACAAAATCGGCGAAGCGCGAATGGCGGCTGCCCACCAGCCCCCAGAGAATCCGGCTGACCACCAGTACCAGCAGGGTGTAACCGGCCCACTCGTGGATGTCGTAGCGCTGCTGCTCGGCGCTCCACCAGGCGACGCCGACGCCGATCACCACGGCCCAGTGGAAGCAGCGGGTCGGGATATCCCAGACGGCGTTCGGTCGGTTCAAGATTGCATTCCCTCCAGCGGGACCAGCGGCGGGTGCCCGGAGTCCACCTGCTCGAAGTGGTACACCCAGTGATCTTCCAGCATCACCGAGCGGTGGCGCGCCCCCGGCTGCGACGGGTCGGCGGCCTCGTAGCCCGCATCGCCCGCGTACAGCGAGACCAGCCCGTCGGGCGTCTTGCACAGCACGGGGAAAATTTCCGGGACGCTGCTGCGATGGGCCGCGTGCAGAAAGCTGTCCACATCGGCGTAGCCGGACAGCAGGCGCAGGGTGATCATCGTCGGCGGCAGCACGTTCAACTCGCCGCCGCGGTGCAGGCGCAGCGCCTCGACCGTCGGCAACCAGCGGTAGGCGTCGATCTCCCCGCCGTCCACGGCGACTTCGCCCGCATGCGCCAGCGGCGCCGCGAAAATATAGGTGGAAAAGCGCCGGCTGTGGCCCTCGGGCGTGGTCCAGCGGCTGAGCAGCGGCATGTTGTCCCGGTCCGGCCGCAGTGCGCACTCCTCGAGGGATTCACGCGCGGCGGCGAAACGGGCGGCCCGCTCCTCGTCACCTTCGCCCGCGGCCACGTCGTCCGGCTCCAGCCGGCCACCCGGGAAAACCCAGCTGCTGGCGGCAAAGGCGAGCTTGTCACTGCGGCGCAGCAACAGGGTTTCGATACCCAGTTCGCCGTCGCGCAACAGGGCGACGGTGCCAGCGGGATGAATGGCGACGGTCTCGGTCACGGGCGATTCCTGGCGCGGCGCGCTACAGCAAGCGGGCGGCGAGGGACAGGTCGAAGCCCAGGCTGCGGGCGTAATCGAAGGCTTCCTGGCGCGCTTCCGGGTCGCGCGAGGCAACCCACAGGTTGGCGCAGCGTGTGCCGGTGCGGCAGAAGGCGAAAACCGGGCGCTCGGCGTCGTCGAACAGTACCGCCATGGTCTCCAGGTGCTCGCCCGGGAAAGTCATGCCATTGACCGGCATGTGGTGATATTCCATTCCGGCGCGCTCCGCGGCGGCCTGGATTTGCGCGCTGCTGGGCTGCCCGGCTTCCTCGCCGTCCGGGCGGTTGTTGACCAGCACGCGGTAGCCGAGTTCGGCGATGCGGGCGACTGTCTCCTCGCTGATCTGGCCGCATACGGTGATGGATTCGTTGAGCTTGTAGGCTTGCATGGGAAGTACCTCCGGATGGCGATTGTTATACCAGATGGGGGACAGCGCGGCCATGGCCTGATCCCGTAGGAGCATGCTACGCAGGCGATCGCCGCCCTGTAGGAGCCTGCTATGCAGGCGATCGCGCGCGTAGCGCGCTCCTGCAAGGGCGATCGCCTGCATAGCAGGCTCCTACAGGGCGGCGATGCCCTCATAGAGCAGTTTGCCGCCGACCACCAGCAGGAACACCGCGATGAGCTTGTAGTAGAAGCCCGGCGACGAACGCTTCACCAGGCTGTGTCCCAGCTTCACGCCCAGTGGCGCCAGCGGCACCAGCGCCAGCGAGTACAGCAGGTTATCCGTATTGAACTGCCCCAGCATGGCATAGGGCACCAGCTTGACCAGGTTGACCACGGCGAAGAAGAACGCCGTGGTGCCCGCAAACAGCAGCGGGTCCAGCCGCTTGGGCATCAGGTACATGGTGACCGGCGGGCCACCGGCGTGGATATTGAAGCTGGTGAAGCCGGCGATGGTGCCGTAGATCGATGCCGATACCGCGTTATGCTGCGGCGTGGCGTGGGAGCGGAATTGCACCAGTTGCTGCACCGCGAAGGCGACCGACATCACGCCGATCAGCAGGCGCATGAAGCCCTCGCTCATCAGCCCCGCGGTGAAATAGCCGATGATCACACCGCATACCGCGCCCGGCAACAACAGCTGCAACGCCCTGCCATCGTAGTGGCCCCAGTACGTCCATACCGCAAAGCCGTCCATCACCACCAGGATGGGCAACAGGATGGCCGCCGCCTGGGTGGGCGGCATGACCAGCGACATCAGCGGCACCGAGAGCACGGCGATGGCGCCGCCAAAGCCCCCCTTGGCGATGCCGTAAAGCATCACCGCGGGGATACTGACGAGGTAAAACAGCGGGTCGGAAAACATGACGGCCGGGGCCGCGCGGTCAGTCGACCAGTCCGTACTCGCTGCGCAGGATATCGACGATTTCCGCCTTGGGATTGTCCGACAGCGGCACCGGCACGCCGGTGATCTTCTCGGCAATGCCGGTGTAGGTGGCGGACACTTCCATCAACACCTCGGTGGGCAGGGCGTTGTCCCGGGCCAGCGCCTTGCGCTCGTCCATGCGCGACTTGTTGAGCAGGATGTCCGGGTCGGGGAAGTGGTTGAGCAGCAGCTGGCGGAAGCCCTCCTTGGAGTTCTCCACCACCTTGCCCTCGCGGAAGGCGGGGCCGTCCCAGATGCGCGAGGAGTCCGGTGTGCCGACCTCGTCCATGTAGATGAGTTTTTCCTGGCCGGCCTTGTCGGTCACGTAGCCGAACTCGAACTTGGTATCGACGAAGATCTGGTCCAGTTCCGCCAGGCGCGCCGAGATCAGGTCGAAGCCCTCGCGCAGCAGCTTCTCGTAGAGGTCGACATCGCCCGCATTGCTGAAGTTGAACGCGGCGAAGTTGGCGTCGATATCGGCGCGGGTGATGTTCACGTCGTCCACCGCCGGCACGCCGGGAATGCCCTCGAGGATCCCCTTGGTGGACGGCGTGATCAGCAGTTCCGGCAGCTTCTGGTCCTTGCTCAGGCCGTCGGGAATCTGGATGCCGCAGAACTCGCGCTCGCCCTTCTCATAGGAGCGCCACATGGACCCAGTGATGTACTGCCGGGCGATCGCCTCGATCATCACCGGGCGCGCTTTCTGCACGATCCACACCAGCGGGTGCGGGATTTCCAGGATGTGGCTGTCCGCCAGGCCCTGCTGGCGGAAGCACTCGAACCAGTGGTTGGAGATGGCGTTGAGCGCCGCGCCCTTGCCGGGTACGCCGGCCATACCGCCCTCCCCGTGCCAGATGCAGTCGAAGGCGGAAATGCGGTCGGAGATCACCATGATCGCCAGCGGCGCGTCGGCGGCCACGTCGTAGCCGCGCTCGGCGATGAGGCGGGCGCTGTCGGCTGCGCTCAGCCAGTAGACGGAGCGCACCTTGCCGCTGTGCACGGGGGCGTCGGTACGGATGGGCAGATCGTCATTGACGGCCAGAACGGAATCGGCAAGGCTCATTGAGGCTATCCCTTGATTTCGGCAAATGGTAAACGCCGGCGCAGGCCAGCGCGGGCGGGCAATTCTACCAGAGCGGACGCGCCCGGACACCCTTTGGGGAGTAGGGTCAAGCGGCCAGCTTGCGGTGCTCGCGCAGGTGCAGGGTGACGTCCATGGCGAGCTTGAGCAGCACCAGCACCACCAGCAGGTACAGCGGCTGGCCCAGCGCCATGACGCCGATGCCGCCGACGATGATCGCGACATGCAGTACCACGATGCGGCCGTAGGGCGCCCCCATCAGCTTGCCGATAGTCACGGTGTCCCGTTCCGGGCCGCGCAGGAAATTCATGGTGAAGGAAATCCCGTGGCTGAGGAACAGCGCAGCGAAGGCGAGAATCCACTCCGGCGGCGCCAGCCTTAGCACTTCGGCGCAGACATTGAAGAGGATCTGCGGAAACACCAGGAACAACGGCCAGCTGTCACCGGCCGGGATCGGGTCGAAATCCTGCTTCAGCAGCATGGTGACAAGGAACAGCCCGTGCATGCCGCAGAACCCGCCGTAGTGAATCAGGAAGAACGGGCCGGAGAACAGGGCCCCCGCCGGCGAGACCACCAGCATCTTCAGCAGGGTGTAAAAGCCCAGAACCAGGTTCTCCGACCAGTACAGGATCATCAGCGAGGCGACGTCCCAGGACAGGAACAGCACCCCCGCCAGGGGCAGCAGGTTGGCGGCGACCAGCGCGGCGAGGCTGGCAGCCCGGCGCCGCGCCGGCTCTTCCGCCACCGTTTCGACCAGCTCAGCCATCCCCGTCCCCTTGATTACAATCAATTCATACGACGCGAAATACGCCGCGGATGCCGGTAGAATACCGGCTGTTCAATAATCACTACAGCTAACAGGCACGACCCGCATGTCGCAACCGCAAACCCCTTACCAGATCCTCGGTGCCGAGGGCATTCGCGAGCTCGCCGCCGCCTTCTACGACATCATGGAGGAATCCGATGATGTCGCCGGGCTGCGCGCCATGCACGCCAAAGACCTCGGCCCGATGAAGCAGAAACTCGCCGATTACCTTACCGGCTGGATGGGCGGCCCGCCACTGTACGCCGAAAAACACGGCACAGTGTGCATGACCGAGCCCCACGCGCCCTACGCCATCGGGCCCGAGGAGCGCGACCAGTGGCTGCTGTGCATGGACCGGGCGCTGGAGCGCACCGGCGCCAGCGAGGAACTCAAGGCGATGCTCAAGGTGCCAATGTTCCGCATCGCCGACGCCATCCGCAATCGCGAGGGGCCTACCGCCGCGAGTTCCGACCCGAATATCATCGCTTCCAGCTAGCATCCGTGCCCATGAGAATAATGACCGCAGCGGCCGGCGCCGCACTGCTTGCCACGTCCGGCGTTAGCGCGCTGGCCGACGACACCCCCGCGCAGGAACAGGTGCTGGTAACCGCCAGCAGGCTGCCCGAGGCCGGCGCTTCGCTGCCCCTGTCCTGGTCCAGCGTGGACTCCGACGCCGTGAACCTCACCGACGCCGTGCACATCAGCGAACTGATGCAACGGGTACCGGGCGCCTGGATCAGCCGCGGCAACGGCGAGGAGAGCCTGCCCGCCCTGCGCTCCCCGGTGATGACCGGCGCCGGCGGCTGCGGCGCCTTCTTCATGGCCGCCGACGGCATCGAGCTGCGCGCGCCGGGCTTTTGCAACCTCAACCAGCTGTTCGACGCCAACACGGAACAGGCCGGCCGCATCGAAGTGATCCGCGGGCCCGCGTCCGCCCTGTACGGCTCCAACGCCATGCACGGCGTGATCAACGTGATCAGCCAGGCGCCCTCGGAAACACCGGAGCAGACCATCTCCGTGGAGGCCGGCCCCTACGACTACTACCGTGGCAAGTACCACTACGGCAATACCGTCGGGCGCAATGGCATCAGCTTCAGTGCCAACGGCACTACCGACGGCGGCTACAAGGACGACTCGGGCTACGACGAGCAGAAGATGACCCTGCGCCACGATTACAGCGGCGATGTCTGGTCGTTCACCAGCGCGGTCGACGCCAGCAACCTGAACCAGGAAACCGCCGGCTATATCCAGGGTTACAAGTCCTACAAGGACTCTGACCTGAAGAAGACCAACCCCAATCCCGAAGCCTACCGCGATGCCTGGTCGGTACTCGCCTACAGCCGGGCCAGCCGCGCCATCGGCGAGCACCACCAGCTGGTGCTGACGCCCTACCTGCGCGACAACAGCATGCAGTTCCTGATGCACTACCTCGCCTGGCAGCCGGTGGAGAAGAACAGCCAGGAGAGCCTGGGCCTGCAGTCGGCGCTGCACTCTGACTTCGGCGGACTGAGCTGGATCAACGGCGTGGACCTGGACTACACCCAGGGCTTACTCAAGGAAACCCAGGCGGAGGATTTCAGCCCCAACCAGCCCGCCGGCGTGCACTACGACTACGAGGTGGACGCAACCACCGCCGCCGCCTTCAGCCAGGCGCGCTGGGATACGGGCGCGCTGTCCCTGTACGGCGGCGCGCGCTGGGAATACACCCGCTACGAATACGACAACCGCACCGGCGACGGCCCGGCCTGCGCGCCCACCGCCAGCGCCTGCCGCTTCTACCGCCCCGCGGACCGGACGGACGACTTCAACAACCTGTCGCTCAACGCCGGTGCCAGCCTCGAATTCGCGCCGCAGCAGCTGGCCTACCTGCGCGCCGCCAGCGGTTTTCGCGCGCCGCAGACCGCGGAGCTCTACCGCCTGCAGTCCGGCCAGCAGGTCGCCGACCTGAATTCAGAGCAACTGGACAACTTCGAGCTGGGCCTGCGCGGCACGCTGTGGGAATCGCTGCGTTACGAGATCGCGGGCTACTACATGGAAAAGGACAACGTCATCTTCCAGGATCCGAACCGCTACAACGTGAGCGGCGCCAGCACCGAGCACCGCGGCGTGGAGGTCAGCCTGTCCTACCGCACCGGCCCCTGGTACATGGACGCCAACGCCAGCTTCGCCAAACATACCTACAGCAGCCACACCGAGTTGCTGGGCGCCAGCGGCGACATCAAGGGCAACGACATGGATACCGCGCCGCACCAGTTCGGCAGCGCGCGTTTCGGCCGGGATTTCGGCGAGGCCACCGCGGAGCTGGAGTGGGTATACATGGGCAACTACTACCTGGACCCGGACAACGCCCACCAGTATGACGGCCACTCGCTGTTCAACCTGCACGCCAGCATGCCGCTGGGGGAGAAATGGCAGGCGGGCCTGCGGGTGACCAACCTGCTGGACGAGGACTACGCCGAGCGCGCCGACTACGGCTTCGGCAGCTACCGCTACTTCGTCGGCCAGCCGCGCGGCGCGTACTTCGAGCTGAGCTACAGCCCCTGAGTCAGCCGCCGGCGCGCTGCGCCGCGGCGGTCTGCTGGTCGATCCAGTCGTGCACCACCCGGTCGAGAATGGGCAGCGGTACTGAACCGCTGTCCAGCACCGCGTCGTGGAAGCCGCGGATATCGAAGTTCGCACCCAGCCGCTTTTCCGCCTCGGCCCGCAGGGCCTGTATGTGCAGCATGCCGGTCTTGTAGGAGACCGCCTGGCCCGGGGCCAGCAGGTAGCGTTCGATCTCCGAGCGCACCGCGGCTTCCGGGATGGCCGAGTTGGCCAGCATGTACTGCACCGCCTGCTCCTGGCTCCAGCCCTCGGCGTGCAACCCGGTGTCCACCACCATGCGGATGGCGCGCCAGATTTCCGCCACCAGTCGGCCGAAGTCGTCGTAGGGGTCCTTGTAGGCGCCCATCTCCTTCGCCAGGAACTCGGCGTATAGCGCCCAGCCCTCGTAGTAGGCGGAATAGCCCTCCTGGGTGCGGAATTTCGGCACGCCTGCCATTTCAAGGGCAATCGCCCCCTGCAGGTGGTGGCCGGGGTTGCCCTCGTGGTAGGTTGTGGACTCCATGTCGGTGGTGTTCAGCGCGCCCATGTCGGACATGTGCACGTAATAGACGCCCGGGCGCGATCCGTCCGCTGTGCCGTCCTGGTAGAACTGTGCCGCGCCGGGAATCTCGCGAAAGGGCTCGACCCGCTTCACCACCAGCTTCGATTTTGGCAGCACGCCGAAGAACTCCGGCAGTTTCTCCTCGATCCGCTGCAGGTACTGGCGGGTCCGGGCGAGATAGGCCTCGCGGCCCGCATCCGTATTCGGGTAGTAGAATCGCGGCGACTCGCGCACAAAGGCGAACAGCTCCTGCAGGCTGCCCTCGAAGCCCAGCGTGCGGCGTATCGCCTCCATCTCGCCCTTGATACGCGCCACCTCGGCCAGCCCCAGCTTGTGAATCTCGTCCGCGCTCATGTCCGAGTGCGTGTAGTAGCGCAGCTGGCGCTGGTACCAGGCCTTGCCGTTGGGCAGGGCCCAGACGCCCTGCGCCTGCTCCGGCGTATTGCCGATGTCCTCGCGCTCCCAGTCGATGATGCGCTGGTAGGCGGGCATCAGCTTGTCGACCAGGGCATCGCGGGTTGCGTCGCGCAGCCGGGTCGCAGCCTGCGCGTCGACCAGCCCGGCCTGCTGCAGGGCGTCGATCTTGGCGATGGCGTCCGCCCACAGCGTCGAGGGCTGCTGCGAGTCCTCGAAGGGATAGCCGCTGATGAATTTGCGGCACTGCTCGATCGTATAACGGTAGGCAAAACGCGGCGGACGGATACCGGCGGCCGCCGCCTTGCGTGCGCGCTGCAGGTTCTGGTCCAGCGAGCGACCGAAACCGCTGATCCGGCTGATATAGGCCTGCATGTCCGCGGGCGTATCCACGACGTGATAGTTGGTGAGGTACTCCACAGGTACGGACTGGGCCTCGTGGTACTGGTCGAACACATAGGGATAGAGGATGAAGGGCCGCAGGCTCTCCTGGCTGCGCGCGCGGAACAGCCAGAAGTCGTAGGAGACCTGGCCCTGCTGGCCCAGCCTGGCGTAATCGAATTTCGCCTGCATTTCGCCGGCGCTGCGCTGCATCCAGTCCATCCGCTGCAACTGCGCTTCGACGCTCTCGTCATCGACCTGGTCGTAGAGCTCCCTGCTGCCGTAATAGGTCAGGGTCAGCGGGCTGAAGCGTTCCTCGATGGCATATTGCGCATCCAGCCACTGGTTGAGACGCGGGGTTTCGCTGTCGCCGGTTGCCGCAGGGGTGGCGTTGACGTGGGTACAGGCAATGCCGAGCGCCGCAAATGCAAGCGCCTTGATCAATCGCATGGGAGGAATCTCGCTCTGGTAACCCGCCTGAGACGAATGGGCCGCCATCTCCCTCAACCTCCCGCGGATATCAGAACGGGAATACCAGCGGTGTCAGGATCAGGACCGCTGCCGTATACACCGCGGTCACCGGCAGGCCTGCGCGGAAATAATCGCCCATGGAGTAGCCGCCGAGGTTCTGCACCATCAGGTTGGTGGTGTAGCCAAAGGGCGTGAGGAAGCTGGCGCTGGCGCCGTAGGCCACCGCCATGACGAAGGGCATGTAGGAAATACCGAAGCTCTCTGCGAGACCGAAAGCCACCGGGAACACCAGTGCGGCGGCGGCGTTGTTGGTCATCATCTCGGTGAGCAGGACGGTGCCGATATAGATGCCCACCAGCGCGGTATAGGGGCCGAAATCGGCCAGGTGATGATGCAGGAAGTCGGCCAGCAGGCTCACCATACCGGCATTGCTGAGGGCCTGCGACAGGGTCAGCGCCGAGGCGATGATCAGCCACAGCTCGAAGGGAAAGCGGCGGCGCAGCTCCGCCCCGCGCACCACGCCCAGCAGCAGCATGCAGGCGAGCAGGAAGGTCATGCCCTTGATCAGCGAGACCACGTCCAGCGTCGCCAGCACGACCACCGCCGCGAGCACGGTGGTGATCACGTAATTCTGCAGCGGGCTGGTGCGGATACGGCCGACGGCGTCGTCGATGACGACGAAGTTCTTGTCGAGGTTCTTGCGCTCGTTGAAGTCCGCGCCCACCGCCAGCATCAGGTTGTCGCCCGCTTCCAGGGTGATATTGCCGAGCTTGCCGGACAGCCGCTTGCCGCCGCGGCGCATGCCCACCACCGCCGCGTCGAACTGCGAGCGGAAGGCGCTCTCCTTGATCGTCTTGCCCTCGATGGAGGCGTTGGGCATCACGATCACTTCGATCATGTTCTCCTGCAGCAATCCCTCCTGCACCGCGAAAAGCTGCAGGCCAGGCAGGGCGTGCAGGACCGACACCTGGTTGATGTCGCCGGAGAAGATCAGCTTGTCGCCGGCCTCGATGAACTCCTGCGGCGTCACCGGCGAGAGCAGTTGCTCGCCGCGCACGATTTCCACCAGGAACAGGTCTTCCAGCTCGCGCAGGCCGTTGTCGAGGATGCTCTTGCCCACGAGCTGGGAATCGGCGCTGACCTCGGCCTCGATCAGGTATTCGTTGATGTCGATCTTGCCGTCCTCGGAGACCGGCAGCAGCCGCGAGCTGAAGGCCATGGCCAGCAGGCCCAGCGCGGTGCCGGTGAGGCCGATCACGGTGAAATCGAAGAACTTGAGCCCCTGGCCGGTGGCATCCTCGAGAAAACTGCTGACGATCAGGTTGGTGGAGGTGCCGATCAGGGTGACGGTGCCGCCGAGGATCGCCGCGTAAGACAGCGGCATCAACAGCTTGGAAGCCGGGTGGTAGCGGTTGCTGCGCACGCTGTGGGCGAGGGTCGCGACCACCGCCGTGTTGTTGACGAAGGCGGAAAAGAATGCGGTCACCGTGCCCAGCCGGAACAGGCTGAAGGCATAGTTTCGCGTTATCAGCTTGTCCGATAATCGCGACAGCCAGGAGAGCTTCTCCAGCCCGACCGACACCAGCAGCAGGATGATCAGGGTCATCAGGCCGCTGTTGGACGCCTTGGAAAGCACGTCCTCGGTGTCGACAAGACCGAGGAAGTAGGCCGCCAGCATGCAGCAGGTGAATACGCCAACAGCCGGCCAGTCGGTAAAGATGAGGCTGGCCAGCAACACCAGGAACAGCCCGGTAATCAGAATCTGGTCGATCATCCCTCGACTCTCATCCCCCCGATACGCGCTAGCATACGCAAGCTCGTGCCCCCGGAACAGTTATAACGCGCTGCGCCGCCACTCTGGCGGCGAGCTCCTGTTTTCTAGTTACCGTAAGTCGCTGAGAAAGCGGCTACAAAGTTGCCCAGCTCCGACACCGGCAGGTCGTTGATGCCCGCCGCCGCGGCGCGGCCGCCGCCGGTGGGGAACTGCATGCACAACTCGGCGGCGCCCTGCTTGTTGGAGAGCGGCGCACGCACGCTGACCAGGTAGTTGCCGTCGGGCTTCACTGTTACAACTGCGTGCGCGCGATCGGGGTTGCCGGTGGCCAGGTCGTTGCTGTACACGCCGCTGACGCGCCGCGCCCAGGCCTCGTTCGGCAGGATGAACACGGCGACCTTGTCCGTCGCGTGCTCCGGCTGCAGGCTCTCGGCCTGGGCCATGTCGGAATCGTAGCCCTCGCTGAGCTTGACGTAGTCCGGCGAGGAGTTGACGAAGTCCAGCGGGCCGTCGGCAAGGTACAGGCGGCGGTAGAGCTCGGCCGGGTCGAAGTGCAGGTCCTCGAGGGCCGGGCCGTAGCCGTTGTAGTTGATGCAGGTACCCAGGCGTTCCAGCGCGGCGAGGTCGGCGCTGGAGATATCCAGGCCCTGGGCCAGCTTGCGCGCGGTGTCCTTGAGGTTGTCCCCGAAGGCGCCCGCCACCGCCCAGGGCAGTTGCGCGCCGCCCAGGTGGCCGTTGACCAGGGCCGCGGTGCACACGTCCGGCGCCTCGTTGATGATGCTGGTCAGCGCCGGGCTGTCGGGAATCTCGCCGGCAAAGTGGTGATCGACGTAGAACACGCTGGCGCCACTGGCCAGGGCGCTGTCCAGCGCCGCCTTGTTCTTGTCCATGGAGACGTCGAGCACGGTAAGGCGATCGCCGGCCGCGGCGTCCACCTTGGCCAGCAGGTTGATGTCGCGCTTCACCCCGGTGACCAGGGTGGATTCGCGCGGCTCGGCTTTGCGCAGTTGCAGCAGCGCGCAGATACCGTCCGCGTCGCCGTTAAATATATCGTAATCCATAAATCAGGCGTCCAGGGACTGGTAGTAATCCGACAGGATCTTCGCCACCTCGGGCCGCGAGAACTCCGGCGGCGGCGCGATACCCTGGCCCAGCATCTCGCGAACCTTGGTGCCGGAGAGCAGCACGAAGTCGTCCTTGGTGTGGTCCGGGGCGTCGCGCATCATCACCACCTTGCCCAGCTTCTTGCTGTAGGCGGTGTGGTCGGCGCGGTAGATCTGCAGTTCCAGCGCACCCTCGGGCACTTCCTCGTCGAAGATGGTCTGCGCGTCGAAGCCGCCGTAGTAGTCGCCCACGCCGGCGTGGTCGCGGCCGACGATCAGGTAGGAACAGCCGCAGTTCTGGCGGAATAACGCGTGCAGCACCGCCTCGCGGGGGCCGGCGTAGAGCATGTCGAAGCCGTAGCCGGTGATCATCACGGTGTTCGGCGGGAAGTAGATTTCCACCATCTTGCGGATGGAAGCGTCGCGCACTTCGGCGGGTATGTCGCCCGGCTTCAGTTTGCCCAGCAGCATGTGGATCAGGATGCCGTCGGCATCGAGGTCTTCCATGGCCATGCGGCACAGCTCCTCGTGGGCGCGGTGCATGGGGTTGCGGGTCTGGAAGGCGACGACCTTGTTCCAGCCGCGCTCGGCGATCTCGTTGCGGATTTCCACCGCGGTGCGGAAGGTATCCGGGAAGTCGTCCTGGAAGTAGGAGAAGTTCAGCACCTGGATCGGGCCGGACAACAAGGTGCGGCCGAGGTTCATGAAGGTGGCCACGCCGGGGTGCTCAGGGTCCAGGGTACGGAAAATCTTTTCCGCCATGAACGCGATCTGCGTGTCGGACACCGGCTCGACGGTTTCCACGTCCATGATCGCCAGTACCGGGTAGCCCTCGACATTGGGGTCGCGCAGGGCGATGCGCGTCCCCGCCTCGATGCCCATCGCCTCGGTGAGGTTGAGGATGGGCACCGGGAAGAACAGGCCGTCCACCGTGCGCATGGTTTCCGCCACGGAAAGCGCGTCGGCCAGGGTCATGTAGCCGGTCAGCGGGTTGAAGTAGCCGCCGCCCATCATGACGGCGTTGGCCGCCGCCGCCGAGTTCAGCAGGATGGAGGGCAGTTGCTCCGCCTCGGCGACCAGCGCGTGACGCTTCTCGGTATCGTAGACGAACAGGGGGTTCAGCTCGTCCGAGCCATGGGGCTTGATCATGTTTGTCTCCCGCTTACTTGGTGATGATGCCGCGCGCGCGCAGCAGTTCGAGAATCTGCTCGACCTCCTCGTCCAGCGTCTGCTGGTCCGAGTGCAGGTGCAGTTCGGGGCTGTTCGGCGCCTCGTAAGGGTCGTCGATACCGGTGAAGTTCTTGATCTCGCCGGCGCGGGCCTTCTTGTACAGGCCCTTGGGATCGCGCGCCTCGGCGGCTTCCAGCGAGCAGTCGACGAACACCTCGATGAAGTCCATGCCGGACTCGTCGTGCAGCTTGCGCACGTTGTCGCGGTCCTCGCGATAGGGGCTGACGAAGCTGGACAGTACCACCTGTCCGCTGTCGACGAACAGCTTGGCCACCTCGCCGATGCGGCGGATGTTCTCGGCGCGGTCCTCGGCGGAGAAGCCCAGGTTCTTGTTGATACCCATTCGCACGTTGTCGCCGTCCAGCCGGTAACAGGCGATGCCCATCTCGAACAGCCGGCCTTCCAGCTCTACCGCCACGGTGCTCTTGCCGCTGCCGGACAGGCCGGTGAACCACAGGGTCGCACCCTTGTGGCCGCGGAGTTTCTCGCGATCGGCGCGGGTGATGTCGCCCTCGTGCCAGTGGACGTTGGTTGCTTTCTGCTCTGCCATACTCGGAATTCCTCGTCGAATGCGCGTCGATCCCGGGGCGCTGCGCCCGGTGCTCTACCAGCTTGGTCGGCGCAGGTTACGGGCATTGGTGCCATAAGTAAAACAGGATATTATGATTCTCTCCATCGGATTTACCGGTAGCGGTGCCCGCCCTTGAAATACACTCTCAGGCAATTGCAGATATTCCTCGAAGTGGCGAGGCAAGGCAGCATCTCGCGCGCCGCGCAGACGCTGCACATGTCCCAGTCAGCTGCCAGCGAGGCGCTGCAGAACTTCGAGCACAGCTACGATATCGCCCTGTTCGACCGGGTCGGCAACAAGCTGACCCTGAACGCGGTCGGGCACACGGTGCGCAAGGAGGCGCAGTCGCTGCTCGACCACTGCCTGAGCTTCGAGCAGGTACTCAAGTCACACAAGGCACTGGGCCATATCAAGGTAGGCGCCAGTTTCACAATCGGCAACCACCTCGCCACCCGCTGCCTGGCGGGCTACCTCGCCCGCTACCCGGACGCCGACGTCGGCCTGGAGATCGCCAACACCCCCGAGATCGTCGCCAAGGTGCTCAACTACGAGGTGGATATCGGCATGATCGAGGGCGAGGTGCTGCACCGGGAGCTGGACCTGGTTCCCTGGCGCGAGGACGAACTGGTGGTGTTCTGCGCCGCCAACCACCCGCTGGCCTCCAAGCGCGTGCTGACCACCCGCGACATCAAGGAGGCCGCCTGGATCCTGCGCGAACCCGATTCCGGGGCGCGGCAGACCTTCGACCGGGCGATGGGCGGCCTGCTGCTGGATCTCAACGTCTACATGGAATTTCGCCACAACGAGGCGATCAAGAACGCGGTGGAGTCCGGCCTGGGCATCGGCTGCCTGTCGCAGATCGTGCTGCAGCGCAATTTCGCCAACGGCGACCTGGTGCCGCTGCAGCTGCCGCGCCGGGACATGCGCCGCACCTTCTACTTCGCCCTGCCGCGCCAGCGCTTCCCGCTGGAATCGGTGGACACCTGGATGGAAACCTGCCGCTCGGTGGACGCCTGAGGCCGGCGCTCAGCGACGGTCGAACTTGGTCGACAGCACGATCGCCGAATCGGTGTCGCGCACCCCGTCCATCTCGCCGATGCGGTCCAGCGCAGCGTCCAGCTCCGCCGGTGTCTGCACGCGGATGATGGCGACCAGGTCGATCTTCCCCGCCACCGTGAACAGCGCCTCCACCTCGCCCATGCGCCCCAGCGCCGCCGCCACCGACGCGCCCTGGCGCGGGTCCACCACCAGGCTGACATAGGCCTGGAAGCTCTGCGCCCGGAAATTGTCCCCGAGCTTGACCTGGTAGCCCGCGATCACGCCGGCCTCCTCCATCCGCGCCAGGCGCTTCTGTACCGTGGTGCGCGACAGGCCGAGCTCGCGGGCCAGTTCGCTGACGGATTTACGGGCATCCCGCTGCAGCGCGCGGATCAGCCGCTGGTCACTCCGGGTAATATCCATGGCGACGATTCAATTTGACCAAATAAGTGATCAGATTGACTAATCATTGTGCAAATCGGGTAGCAATTGCAACTATCGCGTGTTCAGCCCCAGTTCCCACAATATCCGGAAACAGCAACTCTCCAGGGGACCCAGCGCATGACCGGCAGCTTCGCCAAGGCATTCCGACCAGCACCCAACGCGGCGCCCTACAGCGACGCCGCCGAGATCACCGGGCGCATCCGCCCCCTGGAACCCCTCTACCTGTTCTGCGCCGCGCAACTGGACGCGCGTGCCCGGCGCTTCCTCGACAGTTTTCCCGGCGTTGTCAGCTACGCGGTAAAGGCCAACCCGGAAGCGCGGGTGCTCGCCACCCTGTATGCGGCCGGCCTGCGCAATTTCGACGTCGCCTCGCTGGAGGAGGTGCGGATCGTCTCCCTGGCGTGCCCGGGTTCCGCCCTGCACTTCAACAACCCGGTGAAGGCCGCCGAGGCGGTGAGCGAAGCCTACCTGCGCTACGGCGTGCGCTCGTTCGCGCTGGACGAGATGGCCGAACTCGAGAAGATCTGCCGCTGCACCGGCGGCGATCCCTCGGTGATCTACAGCGTGCGCTTTCGCCTCGCCCATGCCGGCGCGGCCTACGACTTTGGCAGCAAGTTTGGCGCCGACGCGACTACCGCCATCGCGATGCTGCGAGAGCTGGGCCGCCGCGGCCTGCGCGCCGCCCTCACCTTCCACCCCGGCTCCCAGTGCACCGACCCGGGCATGTTCGCGCGCTACATCGACGCGGCGGCCGACATCGCGCGCGAGGCCGGCGCGGCCCTGGAATTCATCAATGTCGGCGGCGGCTTTCCGGCGGAATACCCCAACGCCGACGCACCCCCGCTGGAGGCCTATTTCGGGCAAATCCACCGCAGCGCCCAATGCGCCTTCCCCGACGCGGTACCACTGCTGTGCGAGCCGGGCCGCGGCATGGTCGCCCCCTGCGTTTCACTGCTGGCCCGGGTAGTCCACGTGCGCGACGACGGCCGCACACTGTTCATCAACGACGGCGTCTATGGCGGCATGCAGGAACAGTCGCTGGTAGACCTGCAACTGCCGGTGCGCGCCTGGCGCGACGGAGACATCCTTGGCGGCGAGGCCGGTGAATACCGTGTCTTCGGCCCCACCTGCGACCCGGTGGACCGCCTGCACCGGCCGATTGCCGCCCCGCGGGACCTGCGTGTCGGCGACTACCTGGAGTTCGGCCTGCTCGGCGCCTACGGCTCGGCCACCGCCACCCGCTTCAACGGGTTCCACTCGGCGGCCTACGTCGATATCGCCCGCGCCACGGATTTTTCCATACACTGAAACAAGGCAAAATTTGAGCGCGTGAGTCATCGCGTTCATACTTGGCACGCATTCAACCAGACGGAGACCCGGCTTCATGTTGCGCGCCCTGTGCCTGACCCTGTTTGTTCTGCTTCTGAGCGCTTGCGGCGCCGACGTCGAGGAAGCGAAGAAAACCCTCACGGACAGCATCCCGATCAAGGACGAGCTGGAATTCCGCAACATGGATACCTTCCCCGGCAACGTGGTCTGCGGCGAATTCAATGCCTACAGTTCCTACGTGCGGGCCAAGGACGGCTTCAAGCCGTTCTTCACCATCGATGGCAAGCTCAACAAGACCCCTACCGAGAACGACGTAAAAATCTTCTGCAGCAAGGACCCCTCGGCACAGTTGCTCGCGCTGTACGGGGTCGGCCCCTTCGATGCGGACAACACCGCGCTCGCCAAGGTCACCCGGGATTTTTCCGCGCTCGTGCCCGCGCTGGAAGCCTACTACAAGGACAATTACTACTACCCGACAGAGGCCCAGGGCCTGCAGGCTTTGGTCACTCCCACCACCGTCGGCCGCCGGCCCCTGTCGTTTCCCGGTGGCGGCTACATCAACCCGCTGCCCGTGGATCCCTGGGGCCATCCCTACGAATACACTGCCGAACAGTGGGGCGGCTCCAAGGGCACCTACCACCTGATCAGTCTCGGTGCGGATGGCGCCAGGGGCGGGACGGGAGAGAACGCCGACATCGACTCCGAAGTACTGCCCTACCTGCAGCATATCGCCCACTTGCTGGGGCAGCGCTGACCCGCGGGACTGGCGGAGCGCCCTAGAGTGCCTGCCGCTCCTCCGTGGCCAGCGCCACCAGCAGCGCGCGCAGCCGCGTCGGGCTCACCGGCTTGGGCAGGAAACGGCAGCCGACCGCCCGCGCACGCTCGCGGATCACATCGCTGTCATCGGCGCTGATGATCACCCCCGGCACCTTGTCGCCGCAGGCCATGCGCGCCGCGAGCAGCGCCTGCAGGCCGGTATCCCCGCCGTCCAGGTGGTAGTCCGCCAGCACCACGTCCGGCCGGTAGCCGTTGCTGAAGTGCTGCAGGAAAGCCGCACGGGACGAGGCCACCCTCACCTGCGCCCCCATGGCCTGCAAAAGCTGGCGCATGCCCTCGAGCACCAGCGGGTCGTTGTCCAGGCACAGGAGGTTCAGGCCCTCCAGGCCGGAGTCGTGACCTGCGACGGAGCGCGTGCCGTCGCGCGCGCGCGGCGTGCCGTAGGCAACCTGCAGCGAGAACATCGTGCCGCGCCCGTCGGTGGAATCCAGGCCCAGCGGGTGGCCCAGCAACTCGGCGTAACGCGAGACGATGGCCAGCCCCAGGCCCAGCCCCTCCTCCGCCTGGTTGGGCTGGTGCAGGCGCTCGAATTCCTGGAAGACCCGCACGTGCTGGTCCTCGGGAATCCCCGGCCCGGTATCCCATACCTGCAGTTCCACGCAGGCGCGACGGCGTCGCGCGCCGAGCACCACCCGCCCGCTGCGGGTGTACTTGATGGCGTTGGAGAGCAGGTTCTGCAGGATGCGGGTGACCAGCGACTGGTCGGAGAACAGCCAGGCCGAGCTGGCGTGCACCTGGAGCTGCAGGCCCTTGAGCTCCGCCAGCGGCTGGAACTCCTGGCGCAGTGCCTCGAACACCTCGGCGCAGGGGAAGTGGGTGCGGCGCGGCGACTGCTTGCCGGAATCCAGCCGGGAGATCTCCCGCAGTTCGGCGATAAGCTGCTCCGCCCGCTGCAGCGAGTTGTCGATCTGGTCGAAGATCAGCTGCGTGGCGGGTTCGACCTCGTTGCCCAGGCGCGGCCGCAGGGCGGCGGCGAACAGGCGGGCGGCACTGATCGGCTGCAACAGGTCGTGGCTGGTGGCGGACATGAAACTGGTCTTGCTGCGGTGCGCCTCGCGCAGGCTGGCCTCGACCTGGGCGCGCAGGCGGTTCTCCTGGCGCAGGCGGGCGTTGATCTCGCTCAGGGTCTGGCTGCCGGAGGCGACCTTCTGCTCCAGCTCCAGCTTGGTCTCCTCGAGTTCAGCCACCATGTCCCGGTAATCGGTGATATCGATATAGGTTGAGACAAAACCGCCGTGGGGCAGCGGATTGCCGCGAATCTCGATCACCGTGCCATCGGGCAGGGTGCGCTGCAGGCGGTAGGCGTTGCCCTGCTCCAGCCACTGCAGGCGCTTGCGCACCTCTTCCTCGAAGGGGCGTTCGCCGCTGCCGAGAATCCCCCGCTCCGCGTTGTATCGGTAGACCCGCTCGATCGGGCAGCCGACATAGAGAAAGCGCTCGGGGTAGTGGAACATCTCCTCGTAGCGGCGGTTCCAGGCCACCAGTCGCAGTTCCTTGTCCACCACCGACACGCCCTGCACCAGGCTTTCCACCGTGGTCTGCAGCAATTCGCGGTTGAAGGTGTGCAGGCGGCTGGCGTCGGTCATCATGCCGGCGAGGTCCGCGTATTCCAGCTGCTGGGTGAGTTCCAGCTGCTCCATCGCCTGGTGCGCCGAGGTCGCGCCGATGATGCGCGCGAGCACCGATTCCACCTGGTTGACGACGAACAGCGGCGCCCGGTCCCCCGGCAGCAGGCGCTGCTGGTAGCGGTCCTCGAACTGGTGCCACATCTGGCGCAGCTGGTCGCGCTCCATGAACGGCGGCAACAGCGCCTGCAGCTGGCTGACGCGGATCAGGCTGAGTTCGAAGTCCCGGTCCTGCTCGCGTTCGAGTTCCGATTCACCGCCGAAGAACAGCCTGGCCTGCCGCGCGTCGGCCGGCGAGGGACGTAACACCAGCGACAGCATGACCAGCAGGCCGAGGTTGAGTGAAAGCGACCAGCCGGTGGCGTAGGCGAGCCGATGCTGCGCCTCCAGCCCGAACAGCTGCAGCGGCCGCAACCAGTCCATGCCGCCGGGGCCGTACAGCAGCAATGGCGAGTCGTCCGGCAGGATCACCGGCAGCACGCCGCAGTAGAACCACAGCGCCAGCCCCGCCAGCAGGCCGACGATCACGCCGACACCGTGGGCGCGGCGCCAGTACAGTCCGGCCAGCAACGCCGGCGCGATCTGCGCCGCCGCCAGGAAGGAGATAAACCCGATACGGGTCAGCCAGGGAATGTGCATGATCTGTTGCGACACCAGCCAGGCGCACAACAGGATGCCGGCGATGGTGACCTGGCGAATGCGGCGCAGGCTGTCGCCCAGCTTCAGCACCGCGGCGGGCGAGCGCGCGTTCGCCCACATGTACAGCGGCGCTACCACCTCGTTGGTAATCATGATCGCCAGGGCCACGGTGGCGACGATGACCATCCCCGTGGCGGCGGAAATCCCGCCGATAAACGCCGCGGCCGTCACCCAGGGCTGGTCCAGCGACACCGGCAGCAGCTGCACGTAGATATCGGGGCTGATCTCGTCGGACACCGAGAATATGCTCGCGCCGGCAAGGCTGATGGGCAGCACCAGGAGCATAAACAGCGCCAGGTACTGGGGGAAGATCCAGCGGGCGATGCGCGTATTGGTTCCGGGCTGCGCCTCCACCACCATCACATGGAACTGCCTTGGCAGGCAGAGAATGGCCAGGCCGCTGATCAGGGTGCGCGCGACGAAATCCGCCGTCAGGGAAAACTCGCCCAGCTCTTGCCTGGCGTTCTCGAATCGCGCTTCGGCGGGCAGTTGTGCCAGGTACCAGATCGCCAGCACCGCCACCGCGACGAAGGCGACCAGCTTGACCAGGGACTCCACCGCGATGGCGGTCATCAACCCGCGATGGCGCTCGCGCCCGTCCAGCCGGCGGGCGCCGAACAGGATGGTGAACACCACCAGGATGATCGCCACCAGCAGGTTGGTGTCGCCGCCCATGGTGGCCATTTCCCGCTCCCCGCCGATGGTCGTCCAGGCCTGGGCCAGCGCCTTGAATTGCAGGGCGATGTAAGGGAGTACCGCGGCGGTCGCGACCAGGGTGACCAGCACCGCCAGCAGCTGCCGCTTGCCGTAACGCGCGCCGATATAGTCGGCGACGGAGGTCACCCGGTGGTGCGCGCCGACCGCCAGCATGCGCTCGATGATCGGCCAGCCGAACAGGAACATGAGGATGGGACCGAGGTAGATCGGGGCGTGCCCCCAGGGCGTCTCGGCGGCACTGCCCACCGCACCGTAAAACGTCCAGGAACTGCAGTACACCGCCAGCGACATCGCGTAGATGGAACCGCGCCAGCCGGGGCCGGACAGCCAGTGGCTCTCGTCGGCACCGCCGCGGCCTGCGTGGTGGTCCGCATACCAGGCCACGGCGAACAGCAGGCAGATGTAGAGCAGCGCCAGGCTGAGCAGGTAGGAGGGTGTCACCATGAGCGCAGGAGACCCGGATCTTGCTATTGTTGCCCAAGCATACCACGGCCCCCGCGAACCCTGGCAGCACCGGCGCGGGAGGCGCGGGACCGTATTTCAGCTACTATACAGGGCCTATGACCCTGCAAAGACATTGCCACAGCAAGACGCACTGCCCGGGAGTCTGGCGGATGCTAACAAGCTGCCTGTTCTGCCTGCTTTGCCTGTTTGCGCAGGCCGCGGCGGCCGAGGAGAGCAGGAAGACCGACGTCATCACGCTGTACAACGGCGATCGCATCACCGGCGAGATCAAGTCCATGGAAGGCGGCCTGCTCGAGTTGTCCACCGACGCGGTAGGCACCGTGGAGATCGAGTGGCCGGAGATCGCCCGCATACAGAGCGGCTACCACTACGACCTGCGCCTGAGCAACGGCGACCGCCTGTTCGGCTCCTTCAACACCGAGGCGCGCCCCGGGCAACTGGTACTGGTGGACCCGTTCGGCAAACACGAGGTGGAACTGCTGCAGGTCGTGGAGATACGTCCCGTGGAAGACACTGTGCTGGCGCGGCTGGACATCTATCTCTCCGCCGCTTTCTCCTACACCAAGGCCAGTTCGGTCGGTCAGCTGACACTCAATACCACCATCGACTACCAGGACAAGCAATCGACCAATTCGCTGGCCGCGCGCTCCGATGTCTCTCGCACCAAGAAAAGCGATACATCCAGCAGCAGTGTCAGCTTCAATCGCAATACCTGGACAGAAAACCGCAGCGCCATGTTCCGCTCCCTGTTCGGCAGCTACGAGAGCAACGACGAACTGGGCCTGACCAGCCGGATCGCGGGCGGGGCGGGGGTTGGTCGTTACTGGATCGATACCCACCGCTCCACGCTATCCGGTGTGGCAGGACTGCAGGTCGTGAACGAAGACTACGTGGGCGCGGGCACCAACCAGGAGATCGAGCTGTTCCTCAACACCAGCTATGCCGCCTGGAAATTCAGCTCGCCCAAATTCGATATCGACCTGGACTTCAACCTCTACCCGAGCGTGACCGATGTCGGCCGGGTGCGCAGCACCACCAACCTGCGGCTGCGCTGGGAACTGTTCAAGGACCTCTACTGGGATGTCACCACCTGGGTGGACACGGACAACCAGTCGATCACCGGCAGCGACAGCGACTACGCGATCACCACCGGTATCGGCTGGAACAACTGAAGCCCGGGATCAGGCGTCCGCTTCGTCGCTGGCTGCGGACGCCGGAAAGAAATGCACATCGCGCTGCGGGAAGGGGATGGTGATGCCCTCGCGGTCGAAGCGCAGCTTCACCTCGCGCGTCAGGTCCCAGTACACATCCCAGTAGTCCTCGGTGCGCACCCAGGGACGCACGATGAAATTGACCGAGGAGTCGGCCATTTCGTGCAGCCGGATGTTGGGTTCGGGTTGTTCGAGAACCTTGTCGTGCTCGTCGACGATGGCGTGCAGGATACGCTCGACCTTCTCGACATCATCGCCGTAGCTGACGCCAAATTTGAGGTCCACCCGCCGGACTTTCTGCGCGGTTACGTTCTTGATCACATCGCCCCAGATCTTGCTGTTGGGCACGACCAGGGTCTGGTTGTCGAAAGTGGCGATGGTGGTGGACACCAGGCTCATCTTCTTGACGAAACCGGCGACACCGGCGACCTCGACGTAGTCGTCCACGTCGAACGGACGGTAGATGAGGATCATCGCCCCCGAGGCGAAATTGCCCAGGGTATCCTGCAGGGCGAAACCGACGATGAAGCCGGCGACACCCAGGCCGGCGAGCATCGGGCCCAGCGTGATGCCCATCTGCGCCAGCGCGATGAGGAAGCCGAGCAGGGTCACCAGGCTGCCGGTAATGGAGACCAGCGTCTGCTTGTGCAGGGTGGACATCGTCACGCCCGGGCGTTCGCTGGCCGCCCGCACGCCGCGCTTCGCCAGCCGTCCGAGCATGTTGAACGCGGAGATGATGAGAATGAAGATCGCCAGGTTGAACAGGAAGTCCGGCGCCGTGGTGACCAGCGACTCGCGCACTGCGTCCCATGATTCCTCCAGCAGGGTGGTGATGGTCCCGCTTTCCAGCGTGGCCAGCGACAGCCCCTGCCCCTGCTGTACCAGCACCGCCCGGTATTCCTGGGTAGGCAAGCCCAGGCGCTCGAACAACGCAATCATCGTGGTGAGATTGGCCAGGTCCGTCTTCTGCTGCAGGCCCAGCGAGCTTAGCGCACTGGCGATATCGGCATTATCGCGCTCCTGTGTCTGGCGCAAACGCAGTTCGCGCAACGCCTGGCCGGTGAATTGCATACGCCCCACCAGGGCCTCGGACTGCAGGCGCAGCCGCGGCAATACCTCGGCGACCAACCCGTCGTCGGGCAGTCCCAATGCCCTGATACCCTCGATGACACCCACCAGCGCGGAGTAATAGCGAAAGCGCATCGACTGCAGCGAGTGCACCCGCGCTTCCTCCTCCAGGCGCTTGGCGCCCTGCAGGGTTTCCATCGAAGTAAGGCTCGCGTCGATACGATCGCCGAGATCGTCTACACGCTGCAGAATGCGCTCGCCGGCGGTCTGCAGGTACTGCTGCACGAACGCGATGCCGTCGGCGCGCTGCGGGTCGTCCGCGGGCAGCGCGGAGACCGCCTTGACCAGCCTGTCCAGTTCCTGCAGGGCGCGAAATGCGCGGTCATCGCGCCGTACCTCCAGCGGCCCGCGGTAGCGCTCCGGCACAATCTGCATTTCCTCGTCGAGGTCGCGCAATATGGCGATGCGCTGTTGCAGACTATCCGCAATCTCCTTGACCGTGGGCGGCGCCGCGGGCTCGTTGGCGTCACCCGGGGCGGACCAGGCCGCCAGCGCTCCCAGCAGCAGGAAGCACTGCAGAAAGCACAGCAGGCAATTGCGCAACGTGGCGAACATCGACGCGCTCAACCGCCGCGCCGCGCGCGCACGGCGCCGGCCAGTTCGCGCAGCAGCGGCGCGGTGGCGTCCCATGCGATACAGGCGTCGGTAATGCTCTGGCCGTAGGTCAGGGCCTGGCCGGGCACCACCTCCTGGCGCCCCTCCACGATATTGCTCTCCAGCATGATGCCCATGATGCCCTGGCTGCCCCGCGCCACCTGGGTGGCGATATCAGATGCAACCTCCACCTGCCGCGCCGGGATCTTGCGGCTGTTGGCGTGGGAGGCATCGATCATGATACGCACCGGCAATCCGGCCTTGGCCAGCATCGCACTGGCGTCATCCACCGAGAACATGTCGTAGTTGGGATGCTTGCCGCCGCGCAGGATGACGTGGCAGTCCTCGTTGCCGGCGGTCTGGAAGATCGCCGAGCGGCCCTGCTTGGTCACCGACAGGAAGTGGTGCGGGCGCGAGGCGGACTTGATCGCGTCGATGGCCACCTGGATCTCGCCGTCGGTGGCATTCTTGAAGCCGACCGGGCAGGACAGCCCGGAAGCCAGCTCGCGGTGGGTCTGGCTCTCCGTGGTGCGCGCGCCGATGGCACCCCAGGACACCAGGTCCGCGATGTACTGCGGGCTGATCAGGTCCAGGTACTCGGTGCCGGTGGGCAGGCCCATCTCGGCGAGGTCGGCAAGCAGGCGGCGCGCCAGGTGCAGGCCCTTGTTGATCTGGAAGGTGTTGTTCAGGTCCGGGTCGTTGATCAGTCCCTTCCAGCCCACGGTCGTGCGCGGCTTCTCGAAGTAAACCCTCATCACCACGACCAGTTCGCCGGCGAGTTCATCCGCCAGCGGTTTGAGGCGGGCGGCATAGTCGCGCGCGGCCTCGGGATCGTGGATGGAACAGGGACCGACCACGACCAGCAGGCGGTCGTCCTCGCCGCTGAGGATGTCGTGGATGGCGCGGCGCGCGCTGTCCACGGTCCGGGCGGCGCCTTCGCTGACGCCGATATCGGCGATGAGCTGTTCCGGGGAGATCAGCTCGTTGGTCTTCTGGATGCGAAGGTCGTCTGTATTGGCAGTCATTATCTGGGTCCGTCCGGCGTCGCGGCGCAAAAAAACGGCGCCTACTATACCACCGCCCGCCAGCTGTGGCAGGCGGCAAAAATCACCCGGCGGCCCAGTACTCGTCGAGCAGGCGGCCGACGGTGTTGGGCTCCACCAGGTGCGCCGCATACCAGGTGTGCAGGCAGCGGATGCGGCCGAAGTCGGCGATACCGCCGATACCCTTGTCCTCCAGCACGCTGGCGAAACCCAGCTCCTGCAGCCGCGCGCGCTCCCCGGGCGCGAGAAAACCCTCGCGCAGGGCGATGTGGCGGCGGTGGTCTTCGGCCATCGCGGCCTGCAGTTCCGGGTCCGCGTCGATGCGCGCCTGCAGCCGGGCGATGAGGCCGCCCGCCTCCACCGTGTCGATGCGATAGCAAAGACCCGGGTCCACCAGCCAGAACAGCGTGGGGAAGGGCTTGTCCTCGACCAGCGAGGCAACGCGGATCACCATCGGTTCGCCCTCCGGGCTGATCACCGGGATGTCGGCGAGACCGCGTGGTTCCCGGCCGAGCAATTCGCTGACACGGGCTTTTTGTTCACTGGATACCGGCATGGATACTCTATGGCTATGCTCTGTGGCCCCTGTCACAGGTGAAGGGGGCCGTCATTCTACGCGAATACCGCGTCGCGGTCAGATGCCGCGCAATTGACAAAGCCGGGGGCCGGCCCCAGAATCCCCGCCCGTACCAGGTGCCTGCCGCAGTGAATCTGCTGGGTGGGTTAAATGGGAAGTGTGGTGAAATGCCACCGCTGCCCCCGCAACGGTATGCAGTCCTGAACTGCGAGCCCGACACCTGCCTGGACATTTTGTTGCACCGATGGAGCGGAGGGCTTCATTAAAGGCTGCTCGATGTCTGCATCGCGTTCCCTGACTCCCTCCCTCAATCGCCACTCCAGCCGGCAATTGAGGAATCACATGACCAGCAAACCTGTTCTCCCACTGTTCGCGGCCTGCGCGCTATGCGCCATGCCATCCTTCGCCAATGATCGCCTGGAGGAAGTAATCGTCACCTCCTCCCGCGTGCCGACGCCGCTACGCCAGGTCGGCACCTCAGTCTCGGTAATCACCGCCGACGAGATCCAGTCCCTCGGCTTTCTCAGCCTGCAGGACGTGCTGCGCACCCTGCCGGGTGTCGGCGTCAACAATTCCGGCGGCGCCGGCAAGGTCTCGACCCTGCGCATCCGCGGGGAAGAAGGCTACCGCACCAGGGTCTATCTCGACGGAATCGATATCAGCGACCCCAGCTCGCCGCAGCCCTCGCCGCGCTTCGAGCAACTGCTCTCCTCCGGAGTTTCCCGGGTGGAAGTACTGCGCGGGCCCCAGGGTATGGTCTACGGCGCCGACGCCGGCGGCGTGGTCAACATCACCACCCGGGCGCCTGGCGACGGCTTCAACGGCGACGTTTCCGCGGAGGGCGGCCGCTACGATACACGGCAGCTGGCGACCAACCTGGCTTACGGTAGCGACACCCTCGGCGGTGTGCTCTCGGTGGCCGATTTCTCCACCGACGGCTTCAACGCCCGTGCGGACGACACCGACCCCGGCGATGACGACGGCTACGACAACACCACCGTGCACGGCCGCCTGGACTGGAAACCCACCGACGATATCGCCCTGACGCTGGTCGGCCGCGACGTCGACGGCAACAACGAGTACGACAACTGCGGCTACCCGAGTACGAATAACTGCAGCGACGACTACAAGCTGCAGGCCTGGCGCGGCGCCGCCAGCTGGCAGGGCGACGTGCTCAGCCACGAGCTGTCCTACAGCACCAGCGACACGCAGCGCGTGCTCTACACCGACGGCGCGCGCAGCTACGAATACGAGGGCGAAATCGACAAGTGGAGCTACGTCGCCCAGCTGGACTTCGCCGAGGCGCTGCACCTGGTCTATGGAGTGGACCTGCAGTCGGACGCGCTGGACAGCGAAGGCGAGCGCCATTCCCGCGACGACGACGGCTACTTCGTCGAGTACCAGGGCACCTGGTTCGACAACCTGTACCTCACCGCCGGCGCCCGCTACGACGACAACGAGGACTTCGGCAGCTATACCTCCTACCGCGCCAGCGGCGCCTATGTAATCCCGGTACGCGGCGGCGACTTCAAGCTGCGCGCCACCTGGGGCACCGGCTTCCGCGCGCCCAGCCTGTACGAGATCGCCTACAACGACGGCCCCTGGGCCTACCCCCCCGCCGCCGGAACCGGGCTGGACGCGGAGGAAAGCGAGGGCTACGACCTCGGCGTATCGTGGTTCGGCGGCAACGGGCTCTACCTCGAGGCGGTGTATTTCGACCAGCGTATCGACAAGGAGATATTCTTCGACCTCGCCAGCTATTCCGGCTACCTGCAGGACCGGGGCGAGAGCAAGTCCACCGGCGTCGAGCTGATTGGCGAGCTGGCAATGGCCTGGGGCTTCAGCGCCAAGGCCAACTACACGTACAACGACACCGAGACCGCCGGTGGCGACCAGCGCTACTACCGGCCGAAGCACCTGGCCAACCTCGGCCTGGACTGGGTGGGACTGGCCGAGCGCCTGCACCTGGGCATCGCCGCGCGGCTGTCCCGCGACGCGGTGGACACGACCGGCGCAGAGGTGGACGATTACGGTGTCGTCAGCCTCTACAGCAGCTTCACAGTGCTGCAGGGACTGGACGTCTACGCCCGCGTGGAAAACCTGCTGGACGAGGACTACCAGGAGGCCCCGCCCTACAACACCAGCGGCGCCGCTGCCTACGCCGGCGTACGCTACAGCTTCTGAGGACCCGCTGAGCATGAGCGACGAACGCAAGAACGCGCGCCACAAGGCGTCGATGGAAAAGCAGAAGGCGAAAGTCGATGCCAACATCGAGGCGGCGCAGGACGAGCGCGGCGTCGCCGTGCTCATCACCGGCAACGGCAAGGGCAAGTCCAGCTCCGCCTTCGGCATGGTGATGCGCGCGCTGGGCTACGGCCAGAAGGTCGGCGTGGTGCAGTTCATCAAGGGCCAGCAGCTGTCCGGCGAGGAAATCTACCTGCGCGACCAGTGCCCGCAGGTGGAGTTCCACCAGATGGGGACCGGCTTTACCTGGGACACCCAGGACCGCAGCGGGGACATCGAGGCCGCCCGCCGCACCTGGGCGCTGGCAAGGCCGATGCTGGAAAACCCGGAGTTCGACCTGGTGGTACTTGACGAACTCACCTACATGCTGGCCTACGGCTACCTGCCCGAGGACGACGTCATCGCCGCGATCCGCGAGCGCCCGCGCGAGCAGAGCGTGGTGGTGACCGGCCGTGGCGGCGGCTCGGCGCTGCAGGAGGTGATGGACACAGTGTCTGAAGTAAAAGACGTGAAGCACGCGTTTCGCGCGGGCGTGAAGGCGCGCAAGGGCGTGGACTTCTGAACGCCCCCACCATATCGAAGCCGCCTGGCGGCAGCGCCACGGAGTCACATGGCACCGACGCCGCGACAGTGCGGGGCACCATCGCCCTGATGGTACAGGGCACCACCTCGGACGCCGGCAAGAGCGTACTGGTCACCGGCCTGTGTCGGGTGCTGGCGCGGCGCGGTGTCGCCGTCGCACCCTTCAAGCCGCAGAACATGTCGCTGAACAGCGCGGTCACCCCGGAGGGCGGCGAGATCGGCCGCGCCCAGGCGCTGCAGGCGCTGGCCGCGCGCATCCCCTGCCACGTGGACATGAACCCGGTACTGCTGAAACCGGCCAGCGATACCCGCGCACAGGTCGTCCTCTGCGGCCGCCCGGTCGAGGACATGGAAGCCGCGGCCTTCCAGGACTACAAGGCGCTGGCGATGGGCACGGTGATGGCCGCCTGGCAGCGACTCTGCGCGCGCCACACGGCAATCGTCGTCGAGGGTGCCGGCAGCCCGGCGGAGATCAACCTGCGGGAGCGCGACATCGCCAACATGGGCTTTGCCGAGGCCGCCGACGTGCCGGTAATACTGGTGGCGGATATCGACCGCGGCGGCGTGTTCGCCCACCTCGTTGGCACGCTGGCGCTGCTCTCGCCCAGCGAACGCGAGCGCGTGCGCGGCTTCGTCATCAACCGCTTCCGCGGCGATATCGAACTGCTGCGCTCCGGCCTGGAATGGCTGGAAGCTGAAACCGGCAAGCCCGTGCTGGGCGTCGTCCCCTACCTGCACAACCTGCGCCTGGACGCCGAGGACGCCATCCAGACCCAACAGAGCGGCGACGGCGCGCGCCTGCGCGTGGTGGTGCCGGTGCTGCCGCGCATTTCCAACCACACGGACTTCGACGTGCTGCGGCAACACCCGGACGTGGAGCTGTGCTACGTGGGCCCCCACGACACGCCGCCTCCCGCGGACCTGGTGATCCTGCCCGGCAGCAAGAACGTGCGCGACGACCTGGCCTGGCTGCTCGCGCAGGGCTGGCCGGACTACCTGCGCCGGCACCTTCGCTATGGCGGCAGGCTGCTGGGTATCTGCGGCGGCATGCAGATGCTGGGACGGCGGATCGACGATCCGCAGGGCGTGGAGAGCGATCCCGGCAGCAGCCCCGGCCTCGGCCTGCTGGATATCGAGACCGCGTTATTGCCCGGCAAGCTGCTGCGCGAGACCGCCGGGCATATTCCCGCGCTCGAGTGCCCGGTGCGGGGTTACGAGATTCACTGTGGGGAAACCCGGCGCCTGGCGGGCTGCGAGGGTTTCGTCCTGTTGGAGAGCGGCCAGTGGGACGGCGCGATTTCCGCGGACCGGCAGGTCGCGGGGAGCTACCTCCACGGCCTGTTCGACGACAGCCGCGCCTGCGCCGCCCTGCTCGACTGGGCGGGCCTGAGCGGCGCTACGGGCATAGACCTCGCCGCGGTGCGCGAACGGGAAATCGACCGGCTGGCGGACTGCCTCGAGGCGCACCTGGACCTGGAAACGCTGTTTCCGCAGCACTTCGCGGCGGAGCAGGCCTGATGCCCGCCCTGCGCCCCACCTGGCTCATCGGCCTGCAGTTCGCCGCGCTGCCGCTGGCGCTGCTGGCGGCGCTGGCCCTGGGTAGTGTCAGCCTGGGCTTTGGCGACAGCCTCGGCGCCTTGCTGCCCGCGGCCGACGCGGACCGCGCCGCCGCGATCGTCGGGCAGATTCGCCTGCCGCGGGCGCTGATGGCCGCGCTGGTCGGCGCCATGCTCGGCATCAGCGGTGCGGCGATGCAGGGTATTTTCCGCAACCCGCTGGCCGACCCTTCACTGATAGGGGTCACCGCCGGCGCCTCCCTGGGCGCCAGCGCAATGATCGCCCTGGCCTCCCCGCTGATCGCCGGCGCGCTTGGCCTCACCCTGCTGTCGGCGGGAGCCTTCGCCGGCGGCATGCTCGCGGTGCTGGTGGTATACCGCCTGGCGCGCACCGAGGTCGGCACCTCGGTGGCGACCATGCTGCTGGCCGGCATCGCCATCACCGCACTGGCCGGGGCCTGCGGCAACGTGCTCGAGCTGTATTCCAGCAACGAGGTACTGCGGCGTATCAGTCTCTGGCGCATGGGTGGCCTGGACGGCGCCGATTACCCCCGCGCGCTGGCGGCACTGGTGATCACGGCACTCACCGTCGTGCTGCTGCCGCGTTTTTCCACGGCGCTCAACGCCATGCTGCTGGGAGAGTCCGAGGCGCGCTACCTGGGCATCGATGTGGAGCGTACCAAGCGGCTGATCATCGTGCTGGTCGCCCTGTCCGTGGGCTGCTCGGTGGCCCTGGCCGGCACCATCGCCTTCGTCGGCCTGGTGGTCCCGCACATGGTGCGCCTGCTGATCGGCCCGGACCACCGCTACCTGCTGCCCGCCTCGGCCCAGGCCGGCGCACTGCTGCTGCTGGTGGCGGACACGCTCGCGCGCACCGTGGTCGCACCGATGGAATTGCCGGTGGGCGTGGTGACGGCGCTGGTGGGCGTGCCGTTTTTCGTATCCCTGCTGCGGCGCCGCCGCGATTACGGGATGCAGTGATGGCTGCGCTGATCGTGGAAGGATTGCACGCCGCCCCCTACGGGCCGGCGCTGCTGCGCGATATCGGTTTCCAGCTGGAGCCCGGTGAAGTACTCGGCCTGATCGGCCCCAACGGCGCGGGCAAGAGCAGCCTCGTGCACTGTATCGCCGGCGGCCTGCCTGTCACCCGCGGTTCGATCCGCTTTGCCGGGCAGGACCTGGCCCAGTGGCAGGCGCCCGAACGCGCCCGCGCCATCGCCGTGCAAACCCAGCACTCCAGCCTCAATTTTCCCTTTTCGGTGGAGGAGGTGATCCTGCTGGGACGCATACCCCACGCCTCCGGCCGCTCGGCTGACCTCGCCGTTCTCGAAGAGGTGCTGGAAGCGACGGATACCGCCTCGCTGCGCCGGCGCAGCTATACCCAGCTGTCCGGCGGCGAGCGCCAGCGGGTCCAACTGGCGCGGACCGTGGCGCAGGTCTGGCGTCGCGAGGACGCCGGGCAGCGCCTGCTGATGCTCGACGAGCCCAGCGCGGCGCTGGATCCGGCGCACCAACGCATGGTGCTGCAAGTCGTGGCCCGCGTCGCGGCCGACGGCTGCTCCGTGATCATCGCCAGCCACGACTTCAACCTGCTGGCCTCGCGGGTGGACCGCTTGCTGGTCATGCGCGAGGGCGGCCAGTTCGCCTTCGGCCCGCCGGAAGCGGTGCTCACCCCCGCGGTTTTCGAGCAGGTGTTCGATATTCCCGCCCTGGTATTGCCGCATCCGGTGTCCGGCCGCCCGATGGTGGTACAGCCGTGAACGGGAGGAACCTGGTCGCGCTGCTTGCGCTGTGGGCTTCCCTGGCCTGGGCCGGGCCCGAGGTCGTCGATTCCAGCGGCCGCAACGTCAGCCTGCCGGCCCCGGCGCAGCGCATCGTCGCCCTGGCGCCGCATATCGCCGAGAACGTCTACAGCGCCGGCGCCGGCGACAAGCTGGTCGGCGTGGTCAGCTACAGCGATTACCCGGCGGCCGCGCAGGAGCTGCCGCAGGTAGGCAGCGCCTTTGCCTGGAGCCTCGAGTCGGTGGTCGCCCTGAAGCCGGACCTGGTGATCCTCTGGGGCTCGGGCAACGGCCTGGCGGGACTCGCCGGGCTGGAACGCCTGGGCCTGCCGACCTACGTGAGCGAACCGCGCAGCCTCGAAGACATCGCCCGCAATATCCGCAATATCGGTGTGCTCGCAGGTACCGGGGCAACGGCCAACGCCAGCGCAGCCGACTTCGAGGCCCGCATTGCCGACTTGCGCGAACACTACGCCAGCCAGCGCCGCCTGCAGGCGTTTTACGAGATCTGGAACCGGCCTCTGCAGACGGTGAACGGCGAACACATGATCAGCCACGTGTTGCGACTGTGCGGCGCTGACAATATTTTTGCGGAACTGCCGGCGCTGGCGCCGCGGGTCAATATCGAGGCCGTGCTGGAGCGCGACCCCGAAGTGATCGTCGCCAGCGGCATGGACGTTTCCAGGCCGGAGTGGCTGGACGACTGGAAGCGCTTCCCCGGGTTGCGTGCGGTGCGTGAGAACGCCCTGTTGCACGTCGATCCGGACCTGCTGCAGCGGCCGACTGCGCGCATCGCCGCGGGCGCCCGGCAGCTGTGCGAAAAGCTGGCGCAGGTACGCAATACCGGGCCAGCCAGGGCACCCGGCACCGCTCCCTGACCCTGTCCGATCAGCGGATTGCGGATTGTGCGACGCGGGTCGCAAAAGCGGCAATCGCAGCCCCTCTTTTGCCGATTTTGGTTGGTTTTTGAACAAATCCTCTTACCATGTTCCGGACACTCACTTCGAGTGGGCAGCGGGCCACAACCTCCAGGCACAGTTGTGAGGGGAAAATAATTAATGACCGCCCTGGCGATCGGTATCTACTACATCCTTGCCGGAATCTGCGCTTACGCGTCGATCAACCACCTGTGCGCAGGCTTGCAACGTCCGCTGGACCGCTGCCAGCTGATCTTCGCCGCCATGTGTATGCTGCTGGCGCCCTTCGCCATCCTGCATGCGCTGAGCCAACAGGCCGCCACGCCCGAACAATTCATTGAATACCTGCGCTGGAGCCTCAATTTCGCCCTGGCGTTCTTCCTGCTGTTCCCCTGGTTTATCGCGGAAGTCACCCGCTCGTACCCCCGTCCGCTGCTGCTGGCCATGTCATTGAGCGTGGCCGCACTGATCGTCGGCAACTCCCTCGAGCCGAACAGCCTGCAATACGCGCGCTTCGACGGCATCCACGATGTGCAACTGCCCTGGGGAGACACCATTACCGAGGGTTCGGGCACGCGCGGCACCTGGCTGCTGCCGGTAGCGGTGGCGCTGGTATTCCAGATGGGCTTTGCCATCTACGCGGCAGCCCGCCACCACCGGTCGCGGGGAGCCAGGCATACCCGCAGGATGCTGCTCTCCTTTTGCCTGTTCATGCTCTGCGCCGTGCAGGGCGCACTGGTACGAATCTCGGTGATCGACTTCATCGATCTCGCACCCTTCGGTTTTCTCACCATAGTGGCACTGATGAGCATGTCGCTCAGCCGCGATTCGCAACAGCGCCTGCGCGATTCCGAACGGCACTTTCGTTCACTGGTGGAGCAGTCGCCGATCAGCATGCAGCTCATAGCAACCGACGGTACCACCCTCAGCGTAAACGCCGCCTGGGAGAAACTCTGGGGCCATACACTCGAGGACCTGGACGGCTACAGCATCCTCGACGACCCACGCCTGGTGGACCAGGGCTTTGGCGAGTTGGTGCAGCGCAGCATCCGGGGGGAGCCCACGGATATTCCCACGCTGCTGCACTCTCCCATCGGGGAAGGGCATATGGAAAGCCCGGACCAGCGCCGCTGGATTCGCTCGCACATATACCCGATTCGCGACGCCGGGGGTAAGGTCAACTCGCTGGTCGCGTTGAATATGGATGTTACGGAGGAAAAGCGCGCGCAGGCGGCAATCCAGCTGATCGCCTCCGGGGTATCGGCATCCACCGGCGCAGGGTTTTTCCAGCAGTTGGTCAACTCCCTCGCGCAGCTGTTCCACGCGGAATTCGCTTACGTCGGCGTGATCGACGAGCACGACCCGACGTATATCAGCTCGCTTGCCGTCAGCCGGCGCGGGGAACCCGCAAGGGCATTCAGCTACTCCATCCCGGGAACTCCCTGCGAGATAACCCTGCGCGAGGGCTCAGGCACTTTCCCGCGTGACGTGGCCAGGCAGTTCCCCCAGGTCGGCTCGCTGGCCGAATACAATATCGAGGGCTATGTCGGCACGCCATTTTTCGACGCGGACGGCAAGCCACTGGGCGTCATGGCGGTCATCGACAACAGGCCGATGGAGTACGACGACAAACTCCGCGAAATACTGGAAATCTTCGCCGCGCGCGCCGGCGCGGAACTGCGCCGCCTGCAGGCCGAAAAACACATTCGCCGCCTCGCCTTCTACGATTACCTCACCGGCCTGGCCAGTCGCGCACACCTGCACGAGCGACTCTCCGAAACCCTGCGCGAAGTGCGTGCCTCCGGCAGCACCGGCGCGCTGCTGCTGATCGACCTGGACCACTTCAAGACGATCAACGACGCGCTCTCACACGATATCGGCGACGAGGTACTGCGCGCCGTGGCCCACCGGCTGAACGACGTCGTCGGCGACCGCGGCTTCCTGGCACGCCTCGGCGGGGACGAGTTCGTCGTGCTGCTGCGCCACGGCGCCAGCAGCCAGCAGTCGGCGGAGGAGACCGCGCACGCGCTGGCAAGCCAGATCATGGACAAACTGTTCAGCCCGCTGTTCGTCGAAGAGCGCGCCTTTACGCTGGGCGCCAGCATCGGCATCGTGCTGTTCCCGGACGGAGGGGAGACCGAGCTGGATATCATGCGCCATGCGGATATGGCGCTGTACCGCGCCAAGCACATGGGGCGCGCCACCATCCAGTTCTATTCCCCCGAGATGCAGGAAACCGCAGCACGGCGCCTGCAACTGGAGGATGGCCTGCGCCGGGCGGTCGGCAACCAGGAGCTGGAGCTGTATTTCCAGCCGCAGCTGGACGCGCAGGGCACGGTCATTGGCGCCGAAGCGCTGCTGCGTTGGGAACACCCGGAAATGGGCAACATCCTGCCGGCCAACTTTATTCCCATCGCCGAGGAAACCGGGCTGATACACAGCGTGGGACGCTGGGTATTCGACCAGGCCTGCGCCCGCTTTACCGCGTGGCGGGAACAGGGTGTGCCGTTCGACGGCTACCTTTCCATCAACGTCTGCCCCTGGCAGTTCAACCGCGCAGATTTCGTGGAGCAGGTGCGACACTCACTCGAGAAGTACGCCATCGATCCGGGCAGCATCATGCTTGAGATGACCGAGACCGCCCTGCTCTACGACCTGGAGGAAGCTATCGAGCGCCTCTGTGCCCTGCGTGCGATGGGCCTGCGCGTGGCGCTGGATGATTTCGGTACCGGCTATTCATCGCTGGCCTACCTGCGCGACCTGCCGCTGGACCAGCTGAAGATCGACAAATCCTTCGTCGGCGAACTGAACAGCACGGTGGAACACCCGCTGGTCGAGTCCATGATCGCGATCGGCGGACACATGAAAATACCGGTGGTCGCCGAGGGCGTGGAAAACATCAACCAGCGCGAGATACTGTTCTCGCATGGCTGCGAGCGCTACCAGGGCTACCTGTTCTGCCGGCCTCTGCCGGAACAGGAGTTTATCCGCTGGCTGGAAGAGCGCGCGGCTACCCATGACGAAGCCGGGAAAGCGGCAAGCGGTATCACCCACCTGCATCGGGCTATCAGCTAGCCGCCTCCGGGGCCCGCGTGATTGCGGGCTTACAGCTCGGAGGGGTCCTGCTGGCCGAGTCGCAGCAACGCCCCCATACCCTCGGGCATCTCGCCCCCGGAATGTACCCGACTGGCCAGGGCGCGCAGCGGCGGCCCCATTTGCGGGCTCACCTCCTCCGGTCGCAGCGGCGCGTGGCATTCACTGCAGGCCAGCACTGGTCGTGTCTTGTGCCCACATTTCTGGTGGACGTATTCCAGCGGTGGTCCCTCGCCCTGGTCCATCCAGTCGTCGCCCCAGCGGCCCAGTGTCAGCAGGACGGGGTACAGGCCGAGGCCCTTGCGGGTGAGGCGGTACTCGTAGCGCACAGGACGGTCGCTGTAGGGTACTTTTACCAGCACACCGGCCTCCACCAGCTTGCCAAGACGCTCGGAAAGCCGGTGCCGCGTCACCCCGAGATTGGCCTGGAACTGGTCGAAGCGGCGTGTGCCAAGGAAGGCGTCGCGGATTATCAACATGGTCCAGCGCTCGCCGACAACCGAAAGCGAGCGGGCCACGGAACACAGTTGCTTGTCGATATCTTCCCAGCGCATGCGCGAGACTCCCGGGCTATTCCATCGCCGGCCACTCTAGCACATTCCCCCACTGGCGGAAGGCACGGGTGACGGGCAAAAAAAGAGCGACCACAGGGTCGCTCAAGCTCACAGGGGAAGGGTTGGCAGTCAGTCGGAATTGCCGGTGTCTTTCATGTCGCCTCGGCGTTCACCGCGCTGCTCCATGCGCGCCTGCATCTTTTCCATTTTCGCGTCCAGTTGAGTGCGCTGCTCCGGCGTCAGCACCGCATAGACCTGGGCGCCATGGCTGGCCATGCGATAGGCCATGCGCGAGCTGATCTGGCCGAGTTCGTCGGTGAGCTTGCGGGCCTCGGCCTCGTCGAAGGCGCTGCGCATGGACCTGAGTGATTCGTAGATTTCATGCATGCGCTTGCGGTCTGCCTTGCCTTCGGCACGGCCGCTGTTCATAAGCTCCGTTATCTTGGCGCTCTGCTCGTCGGTCAGGTTCAGGTCCTTTGTCATCCGCTCCATCATCGCATCCGGGTCCGGGGGACCCATGCGCGGACCGTCGTGCGGCCCCATTGACCAGGCGCTCGCCGAAACCAGCATCACGCCGGCCAGCAGTGTTCCAGGAAGGGTTTTCAGTAGTAAGCGAATCATGGCACTGTCTCCTCGGGGGTTGCGGTGGAAGGCCGCTTCAGTGGCAAGCAGGTTAGGCCATGCCGGCGTTAATCTCAGCAACGTGGCGGTAAAGAATTGTTAATCGCGGATGACAAAGCGTGGGCGGTTCACCAAACTACCGGGAACACCATCGCCCCCTCGAAGTGACCTCATGCAAAACCGCGTGCTTATCATCGATGACGACCAGGAACTCTGCGCCCTGCTGGTGGAGTACCTGGCGACGCAGGGGTTTGTCGCCGACGCCGTACACGATGGCGCCCGCGCGCTGGAGCATCTCCAGTCGAATCACTACGACGTGCTGGTACTGGATATCATGCTTCCCGGCATGCTCGGACTCGACGTGCTGCGCAACCTGCGCGAGTTCGACAACACCCCGGTGCTGATGCTCACCGCCCGCGGAGAGGACACCGACCGCATCGTCGGCCTGGAGATGGGCGCCGACGATTACCTTCCCAAACCCTGCAACCCGCGCGAACTGGCGGCGCGGCTGCGAGCCATCCTGCGACGCGCGAGCGATACACGCGGCAGCGAACCGGAGATCGAAATCAGCGCGGGTGACACCCGCGTTCACCTGCCAAACCGCACGGCGACGCACGCGGGCCAGGCGCTGCAACTGACCAGTGCAGAGTTCAATGTGCTCTGCGTCCTGCTCAGGCATGCGGGCCATGTCGTGGACAAGGACACCCTCAGCCGCGACGGGCTGGGTCGCCCGCTGTCGGCGTATGATCGCAGCGTCGACGTGCATGTCAGCAAGATTCGCCGCAAGCTGCTGGAAGCTGGCGGCGACAACCTGATACTCAGCGTCCGCGGCGCGGGATACCAGTTCGCCGTGGATAGCGACAGAACGTAACGTGCGCGCAAGCCTGTTCATCAAGATTTTTCTCGGCTTCTGGCTGGTCACCATCGCCGTACTGGGCAGCTGGATGCTGGCCAATCGCTACCTCGACGCACTGCCCATTCGCGACCAGCAGGAAATGCAGCCGCCGCCGGAGGGCCCGCCCCGGCGCATCGTGTTGCGCCTTATCTACAGCCTGCAGAATGCGCCGCTGGAAACCCTGCCGCTGATCATCCAGACTGCCAGCCAGGAGCATGGCATCGGCATCTGGCTGCTGGACAAGTCCGGCCGCGATCTCATGCAGCGACCGGTTCCTGATGACGTGCGCGAAATCGCCGACGAACTGCGCGGCCCCCGCAGGCAGGTATTCGATGCCGGGTCGGACCGACACCTGGTCGCGCACACGATCATCCGCGAAGACGGCAAGCTGCGCATGGTCCTGGCACTGCCGCCTCCCCGCCACCGCTTGCTGTCGGTACTGGGTGCAAACCCCTGGCTGCGCCTGCTACTGGCCGTGCTGGTCAGCGGGCTGGTCTGCTATGCACTGTCGCGCCTGGTAACGACCCGGCTGCGCGAGGTGGGCAGGGCCTCCCGGCGGCTCGCCGGGGGCGACCTGCAGGCGCGTATCCGCGTGCGCCAGCGCGGTGGCGACGAGACCGACGCCCTGGCCCGGGATTTCAACGCCATGGCGGAACAGCTCGAAGGCCGCATACAGGCGCAAAAGCGCCTGCTCAGCGATGTTTCCCACGAGCTGCGCTCTCCGCTGGCGCGGTTGCGAGTGGCGCTGGCGCTGGCGCTGGACGCGCCGGAGAAGCGCCCGGATTACCTGGCGCGGATGGAAAGCGACACCGAGCGACTGGAGGAACTGATCGGGCAGCTGCTCTCCACCCAGCAGCAGAACGTTACGCTCGACAGCCATATCGACCTGGTCGCCCTGCTGCAGCGCCTGTGCGAGGACGCCAGCTTCGAGGGCTCCGCCGAGGGCAAGCGGGTGACGCTGGAAACCGCGCTGCAGGAAGCCCTGGTAGCGAGCCACGCGGACCTGCTGCAGAAGAGTTTCGACAACATGATACGCAACGCGCTGCGCCATACGGCGGCACAATCCGAGGTTTCAGTGCGCCTGCAACTGCTGGGCGACTGCTACGTCGCCAGCATCGAGGACCGCGGCCCGGGCGTACCCGAGGCCGAGCTGTCGGCAATTTTTGACGAGTTCTACCGGGTGGATACCGCCCGAACCCGCGAGGTCGGCGGCTACGGCCTGGGCCTGAGCATCGCCCGGCGGGCCATCGAGCAGCACGGCGGATCCCTGCGCGCCGAAAACACCGGCTCCGGCTTGCGACTGGTGGTTCGCCTGCCCGTGAGCAACTGATCCACTCCCACCGGTTCCGGCCGATGCTACACTTTTCCGCCAGGAGGGAATGATCCATGCAATCCAACTATCTGCTACCCCCGCAACGTACGGACCGCCAGGGCCAGGCAAGGGCGGCGGGGTTCGAATTCGAGTTTGGCAACCTGCCCATCGCGCGCGCGGCCGAGGCGCTGCAGGCGTCGCTGGCGGGCAGGCTGGAACAGGTCAGCCCTTTCGAGGCGATTCTGCACGACTCCCGGCTGGGCCGACTGAAAATCGAGCGCGACGCGCGCCTGCTCACGTCCACCAGCTACCGCAGCTGGCTGGAGCAACTCGGCGTTGAATTCACCCCTGGCAGCCTGGCCCATGGCATCGAGACCAATATCGACAGCGCCAGTCGCACGCTGATTCCCTGCGAGGTGGTCACCCAGCCGATACCCTTCGACAAACTGGGCCTGCTCGACGAACTGGTAGAGGCACTGGAGCAGATCGGCGCCGAGGGGACACACGAGTCGCTGGCCTATGCCTTCGGGCTGCACATCAATCCCTCGCTGCCCTCCGGGGACCACAACACCGTACTGAGCTGCCTGCAGGCATTCCTGCTGTTGCACGCCTGGCTGGTCGCCGCTGGCGATACCGACATGACGCGGCGTTACCTGACTCCGTACATCGACCCCTTTCCGCAGGAATACATGGAGACGGTGCTCGATGTGAACTACCGCCCGGGGCAGAACCAGCTGATAGACGACTACCTGCGCGACAACCCTACGCGCAATCGCGCCCTGGACCTGCTGCCGATATTCGCCGAGCTGGATCGGGAGCGCGTAAAGCGCGGCCTGCCCGAGGACGAGCGCAAGCTGGTAAAGGCGCGGCCCGCCTTTCACTACCGGCTGCCGGATTGCCGCATCAATTACCCGGGCTGGCGCGTCGCCACTTACTGGAACCACTGGGTCTATATCGAAACCCTGGCCGGCGATCCCGACCTGTTGCACGAATTGATCCGCGCCTGGCAGGCACATTACGCCGAGTTCAGCCTGTCCAGGGACAGCCGCTGGGTGGCCCAGCTGACCTCGCTGCTCACCGAGCGCTTTTTTTCGGCGCACGCCGCGGGAATTTCCGGCGGGAAAAGCCGACAGTCGAGCAAACAGGAGAAAACCGATGCCTAAAGCACCTGGCTGGTTCGTACCCATCGCCGCCCTGGCGCTACTGTGGAACCTTATCGGATGCAGCGCCTGGATCATGGACGTGATGCTCTCGTCCAGCGACATAGCAGCCATGGACGCCGCGCAACAGGCGATGTACTCGGCGCGCCCGGACTGGTCGCTCGCCGCTACCGGCGTCGCCGTCTGGTGTGGCGCGCTGGGCTGCCTGGGGCTGGTCCTGCGCAGGAGTTGGTCGCTGGCACTGCTCGCGCTGTCGCTGGCGGGCCTGTTGCTACAGGATTTCGCGCTGGCGCAGGTGATCCAGAAGGTTGGCAGCCCAGGCTCTGCCGTTTACGGCATGCAGTCCGCCATTCTGGTGATCGCGGTGGCCCTGTTATGGCTCGCCTGGACAGCCCGCAAGCGCGGCTGGATATCCTGATCCACCGTCCCCGCCACAATGCAACGCGCAGAAGCTGCCATCGCGGCCCCGCGCTGTGAAGCGAGCTGAGCGACCACTCATCGGTGTAACCGGCCCCGACCGGGGTGGAACGACCGCCTGGCTGATGACCGCACTGGCCATTCGCCGGGCCGGAGGACGACCCCTGCGCATCCGGCCCGGCAAACCGGTGGACAGGGCGCGGCTCGCGGGCATCGTCATCGGCGGCGGTTCAGACGTGGACCCCTGGCACTACGGCGAGGCGCCGCTGGACCGCGAGGAGCAGCGATCATCGACGCGCCTGCGGGACTGGGTGATCGGCCTGATCCTGGCGGGCCTGCGCATCCTCTTTGCACGCAGCGCAAAAAAGCCCTACGACGACGCCCGCGATTCGCTGGAAAAGCAGCTGGTAGAGCACGCCCTGGCTACCGGGAAGCCGCTGCTGGGTATCTGCCGCGGAGCCCAGTTGATCAACGTCAGCCAGGGCGGAAGCCTGCACCAGAGCATCGAGCATTTTTACCTGGAAGGTACCAGTAACCTGCGCAGCGTCCTGCCGCGCAAGGAAGTACTGGTAGAGCGGGACAGCCGGCTGCGGCGCATACTCGGTGTCGAGCGTTGCCGGGTGAACGCGCTGCACCGGCAGTGCGTCGCCGAGCCGGGCCGGGGAATCCGGGTGAGCGCGCGCGAGCGCAACGGCCTGCCGCAGGCGATCGAACTGGAGAGAAATACGCTGGTGATCGGTGTGCAGTGGCATCCCGAGTACCTGCCCCAATCCGCCCGGCAACAGGGGCTGTTCCGGGCGCTGGTAACAGCCGCCGCTACCGGTACTGCTACAGGCAATAGCGCCGGACAGCGGCGCCCTGCAACTTAGCCCAGCGGGCCGATACCCACCGCGCGGCGCACTTTCTGCATCAGGGGAACGCTGTATTCCCTGGCGCGCACCGCGCCGCGTTGCAGCACCTGCTCGATGTGGCCGGGATCGTTCATCAGTGCATCGTAGCGCTCGCGCGCGGGCGTGAGCTCGGTATTGATAAGCTCGAACAGCTGCTTCTTGGCCTCGCCCCAGGCGATGCCGTTCTCGAAATCGCAGCGCATGCGCGCGGTTTCAGCCTCGCTGGCGAAGGCGGCCCAGACCTGGAACACCGTGGAGGTGTCCGGGTCCTTGGGTTCACCGGGCTCCAGCAGGTTGGTCTTGATCTTGTTGACGGCCTTTTTCAGCTGTTTTTCCGGCAGGAACAGCGGAATCGTGTTGTTGTAGCTCTTGGACATCTTGCGCCCGTCAAGGCCCTGCAACACGGCGACGTTCTCCTCCACGACCGCCTCGGGCAGCGTGAAAGTCTCGCCGAACAGGTGATTGAAACGGCCGGCGATGTCGCGCGCCATCTCCACGTGCTGAATCTGGTCCTTGCCGACGGGCACCTGGTTGGCGTTGAACATGAGGATGTCCGCCGCCATCAGTACCGGGTAACTGAACAGGCCCATGGTGACCGCATAATCCGGGTCCTCCCCCGCCTCCTCGTTGGCCTGCACCGCGGCCTTGTAGGCGTGGGCGCGGTTCATCAGGCCCTTGGCCGCGACGCAGTTGAGCACCCAGGTGAGTTCAGGGATTTCCGGTACGTCGGACTGGCGGTAGAAAAGCGAGGTCTCGGTATCCAGGCCCAGGGCCAGCCAGGTTGCGGCGATTTCCCGGGTGGACTGCTGGACCAGGGCGGGATCCTGGCACTTGATCAGGGCGTGGTAATCCGCGAGAAAGAAAAACGAATCGACCGACTTGTCGCGCGAGGCGGCAACCGACGGCCGCAACGCCCCGACGAAATTTCCCAGGTGGGGTGTGCCGGTTGTGGTGATTCCGGTGAGAACGCGTTGTGTGGCCATGGGTCCCGAGGTCTTTTTCAAAGCGGCCAATGATACCGGTACCCGGGGCGGGAGGCTATCCTGCGGCAGCAAGGCCGGCCAGGCACTTCGCGTAGGGCCCGCGCAGCTCCACGACGCCAAAGGGCGAGATGTCCGGCGCCCCGGGCAGCCCGCCCCGGTCCAATCCGAGCAACATCGCCGCGGCGGCCCCGACCTCGATGGACACGTCCACGGTATCACAGGCATAGCGGTACCGGGCCGGGTAGAAATCGCGGTAGGCCAGGCGATCAGGCACCACGGGCACACAACCGAGGCTCACCGCCTCCATCACCGCCAGCCCCTGGAATTCGTGCAGCGCGGTGGACAGAATGACATCCGCGCCGCGCTGCCACGCGCGATACTCCGCCTCCGATTCGACAAAGCCGAACTGCACCAGGCGGTGGGCGAACTCCTGTTCCATCTGCGCAAACTCCGGCGGCGCCCCGCGAAACTGCGGCCCGGTGAGCGCCAGCTGGTAATCCAGCCCCGCCGCTTCCAGCTGCCGGAGGATGGCCAGCAGCCGGTCGCCGCCCTTGTCGTGCTCGAAACGCGCGCTCCAGAGGATACGCATTGGACTAGTGCCGCCGCGCGCCGGCCAGGGCCCCACCGCGCCCTCACCCGCCGGTTCCGGCGGCGGGAGTATCGGCACGGGCAGTACTTCCGATTTTTCCGCAAGGCTCTGCACCACACCGTCTGGCACGAAGTCGGGCAAGCGTGCCAGCAGCCCGGTGAGGCCGGCGAGAAAGCTCTCTCGGTTATAGGCTGAATTGAATGCCAGCCGGTCCGCGGCCAGGGCGCTGTAGAGGCTGACCATCTGCGCTTCCAGCAGGTTGTGCCGTTGCCGGTCCTGCGGGTAGTCGAACTGGTTTTCGTGGAAGTACACCAGGCTCGGCACACGGGCCAGCGCAGGCACCAGGCCGCGCAGGGTGGCAAGATCCACCATGGAGGTGGCGATCAGCAGGTCGTAGCGCGCCTCGAGGACGGGGCGCTCGGCGAGGCTCCAGTGCAAAGGGTTGCCGCGCACCCGCCAGCTGAAGTAGCGCGGCGGCAACTCCAGTTCACGCCACTCCCAGTCCGGGAACATCGCGCGCAGCCCGCGCTGCCAGTAGCGGTGGCTCTGGGCCGCATACGCCGAGAGCAGCAGGACTCGCACCGCGCTCTAGCGCGCTCCGAGGGCGCCGCGGAAGTCGTAGAAGCCGCGCAGCACCCGGGCGAGGTTGCAGGCATCCGCCGCGCCGGCGAGTTCGCGCACTGAGTGCATGGCGAAGGTGGGCACGCCGATGTCGAGTGTGCGCACACCGACCGCACCCGCGGTTATCGGGCCGATGGTACTGCCGCAGGCCATGTCGCTGCGCACCACGAAAGACTGCACCGGGACACCCGCCTGGCCCGCGAGCAGCCGGAACATACCCGCGGTCTCGCTGTTCGTGGCGTAGCGTTGGCTGGCGTTGATCTTGATGACCGGACCGCGGTTCAGGATGGGCCCATGGTTCTCGTCGTGGCGGTCGGCGTAATTGGGGTGGACGCCATGGGCGTTGTCCGCTGAGATCATCATGGAGTGGTCGACGAGCGCCGCGTAGCCGTCCCGGTCGCCAGCCAGTCGCTTCAGCACGGACTCGAGGAATGGCCCCTGGGCCCCGCTCGCGGACAGGCTGCCGACTTCCTCGTGGTCGTTACAGACCAGCAGCGCAGTTGCCGCACCATCGGAATCCAGCAGGGCTCGCAGCCCTGTATAACAGCTCAGCAGGTTGTCCAGCCGCGCGGAGGCGATAAACTCCCGCTCCAGCCCGACCAGCGCCGGCGGTTGTGTATCGTAGAAGCACAGCTCGAAATCCAGCACTTCCGCCACGTCGCAGGTGGGATGTTCGCGCAGCATTTGCTGGCTCAACAGGTCGCGAAAATCAGCGGTATCCGCGTCTGCTAGCTGGCAGAGAATCGGTTGAATGTCGGTTTGCGGGTTCACGCTGCGGGAGTTGTTCGCCTCGCGGTCGAGGTGGATAGCGAGGCTGGGAATCACCGCGATGGGCTCGTGAAAGTCGATCAATGCGCTGCACAGGCTGCCGCTTCCGTCGCGGTAGCTCACCCGTCCGGCCAGCGACAGGTCGCGGTCGAACCAGGGGTTGAGCAACGCGCCGCCGTACACCTGCACGCCGATCTGGAAATAGCCGTGTTTGACACGCTCTGGCGAGGGCTTGGCCATCAGGCAGGGACTGTCGGTATGGGCGCCGACCATGCGCACGCCTTCGGTCGGGCCGGACTCGCGGCCGACGCAGAATGCGATGATGGAGCTGCCATTGCGAATGACGTAATGGCGCCCGCCGGGCTGCAGCGACCAGGGCTCGCCTTCCGCCAGTTGCGTGTACCCGGCCTCGCTCAGTGCTTCCGCCAGCGCGGCAACCGCGTGAAACGGTGTCGTCGCACGGGCGAGAAAGGCGCACAGGCCGCGGTTGAATGTGTCCTGTTCTGACATGATTGGCTCCGTATCAGGCTTTGTCGCCGCGCGCCCGCATGCGGGCAAACAGGCTCGATGTATCCCAGCGGCTGCCGCCCATCTCCTGGACTTCGGCGTAGTATCCGTCCACCAGGCGCGTCAGCGGCAATTCCAGCCCCATGCTTGCGGCTTCTTCCAGCACCAGCCCGAGGTCCTTGCGCATCCAGTCCACGGCGAAGCCGTGATTGTACTCCCCGGCCAGCATGGTCTTGTACCGGTTCTCCATCTGCCAGGACTGGGCTGCCCCCCTGGAGATCACCTCGACGACCGCCGCACTGTCCAGCCCGGCCTCCTCGGAAAATTCCAGTGCTTCGGCCAGGCCCTGCAGAATTCCCGCAATGCACACCTGGTTGACCATCTTGGCGAGCTGCCCGCTGCCCGCGGGCCCGAGCAGTCGCACGCAGCGTGCGTAATGCTCCAGCACCGGCGCCGCAGTGTCGAACACGGCCTGCTCTCCGCCGACCATGATAGTCAGTACGCCGTTCTCGGCGCCCGCCTGCCCGCCGGAGACCGGGGCGTCGAGAAAGCCAACGCCACGCGCCGCTGCGGCCGCAGCCAGTTCCCTGGCGACTGCGGCTGAAGCGGTTGTGTGATCGACGATAATCGCGCCCGCCTCGAGTGCGGCCAGCATGCCATGCTCCCCGAGCACCACCTCGCGCACATCGTCGTCGTTGCCGACACACAGGCAGGCAATCTGCGCCCCGCGTGCGGCCTCGCCGGGTGTCTCGGCAAAATTGCCACCGTACTGCTCCGCCCAGGCCTGCGCCTTCGCGGTTGTACGGTTGAAGACGGTGACCTCGTGACCCGCCTGCTGAAGATGCCCGGCCATGGGATAGCCCATGGTGCCCAGGCCGATAAATGCCAGTCGCATTTTGCTGCCTCCGCGTTCAGGCCAGCCAGATCGCGTACAGGATCCCGGCCAGCGCTATTCGATAATAGACAAAGGGCATCATACCCAGGCGGTCCAGCAGCCGCAGGAACAGCGCTATGCAGGCGAACGCCGCCACTCCCGAGATGAGCACCGCACCACCCAGCATCTGCCAGTCGACGTCCACCCCGCTCTCCACCAGTTCCAGGCCCTTCAGTGCGCCCGCGCCGGCAATGACCGGTATCGACAACAGGAAGGAAAACCTCGCCGCGTCCTGCCGGCTGAAGTTGAGAAACAAGCCGGCGGTGATGGTAATACCGGAGCGCGACACTCCCGGAACCAGTGCCAGGGCCTGGGCGACGCCGACAAACATCGCCCCCCCCAGGCCGAGGGGGCGGTCGCCGGGGATGCGCTGGGCATAGCGGTCGGCAACGCCCAGCAGCAGGCCGAACACCAGCGTGGTGGTGGCGATAACCGGCAGGTTGCGGGCATGGGCCTCGATAAAGTCGCCCATCACCACACCGAGAACGCCTGCGGGAATCGATGCCGCCGCGAGGTACCACACGATCCTGCTCTGCGGGCTGCTGCCCTTCCCGGCCAGGCTGCGAAACCAGGCGCAGGCCATGCCGTAGAGATCCCGGCGGTAATAGACCAGTACCGCGGACAGAGTGCCGACGTGCACGGATACGTCGAAGGCCAGGCCCTGGTCCGGCCAGTGGAGGATAAGCGAGGGAATAACGAGGTGTGCGGAGCTTGAAATCGGCAGGAATTCAGTGAGCCCCTGCAGGATGGCCAGCGCCACCGCCTGATACCAGTCAATCATGCTTTTTGCCCTGTTCGGAAATTTTTTTCCAGCTTATTTCATCGCGAACGTACACGGGACGCACCTGCATCGCGGATTGTTGTTGCCCCGACTGCGCTGCCGCCAGCGCGAGTGGGATAAGATCACTCGCATGTGGCAGGAGTTCAGTCTCGCAACAACGAATGTTTGCACTGAATCCCGCCGGAGCCAGGTCCACAAAACGGGCACCGCTGCCAAGCGCCACAACCGGCGCGCCCACACCCGGAAAATCCAGGTCGGCGGGGGCACATGCCTGTGCCGCCGCGCGCTCGAGCACCCGGCCCGACTCTATGGCGTACAGCGCGCAGTAGACTTCGTTGATCCGTGCGTCGATCATGCTCGCGACAAGTTCCCCTTCGGCAACCAGTCCTTCACGCAGGGCCGTCTGCACCTGGCAGGCGAGAGTGGAGACGGGGATCGCCGGCAAGCCCGCGCTGTAGGCGAGCCCCTGTACTGCGCTGGCTGCGACACGCAGCCCGGTAAATGAACCCGGGCCGCACCCGTACGCAATAGCGTCCACACCCTGGCTGGCGGGGTTCCCGTCGGGCAGGAGTTCGCGCAACATGCTGAACAGGCGCTGGCTGTGTTGTCGCGGGGTAATCTCGTGGCGCTCGATGACCTCGCCATCGCGCCACAGGGCAACAGAACACGCCTCCGTCGCTGTCTCGATGGCCAGAATTCCGCGCATTAGGGTAGGGATTGAATCCGTGGTGAGGTGGTAAACTGGATTATCCCACATCAACGCCGACGGTAAAAACCATTCATGGTCCCACGCCCTCCCGAACCCCCGGCAGTTGCCCCATCCGTCTCTGCACTGGTACTCGCTGGTGGCAGGGGAAATCGGGTCGGCGGCCGGGACAAGGGCTTGATGACCTGGCGTGGGCGCAGCCTGGTCGCCCATGTCGTCGAGCGCCTCACTCCACAGGCCGGAAACATTCATATCAGCTGCAACAGGAACCGTGACAGCTACGCCGCGTACGCTTCAGTGACTGCCGCGGATATCCGGCCTGACTACCAGGGACCGCTTGCGGGCCTGGAGGCTGCGGCGGGCGACCTGGCCGGAGAATACATCCTGGTAGCACCTTGTGACATGCCACTGCTCCCCCGCGATCTCGCACCGCGGCTTTTGTCGGCGCTGAAGGAATCACCCCACTCCGGGGCTGCCTACGCAAGCGTGAATGGCTACGGGCAGTACCTGTGTGCATTGATCCGGCGAACCGCATTAGGGTCGCTTGGCGCGTACCTGGACAGCGGCGAACGCGCAGTTCGGCATTGGTATGCAGGCATCGACGCCGTACCGGTGGATTTCAGTGATGAAGCGGAGTGCTTCCTCAACCTGAATGAACTGGAGCAGGAAGCCTGACGAAAACGGCCCGCTGTGTTCTCACACAGCGGGCCGGATGGATTGCTCGGCGGACCGGGCTACTTTTTGGCCGGAGCCTTGCGCCGCGGAGCTGCCTTCTTCGCAGCCGCCTTTTTTGCGACTGCCTTTTTCGCTACAGCCTTTTTAGCTGCCGCCCGCTTGGGGGCTGCTTTCCTTTTGGCTGCTGCCTTTTTGGCGACCGCCTTCTTTGCCACCGCTTTTTTGACAGGCGCCTTCTTAACAGGGGCTTTTTTCTTTGCTGCGGATTTCTTTACGGCAGCTTTCCTGGCAGCGGGAGCCTTCTTCTTTGCCGCGGACTTCTTACGCACAGTAGCTTTCTTTGCAGCCGGCGCCTTGGCGACTGACGCCTTGCGCTTGGCCGCGGCCTTACGCTTGGCTGCGGGACGCTTTTTGGCGGCCTTTTTAGCCTTGGCGGCAGCCTTTTTCTCCAGCGCCTTCGCCTTGGCTTTCAACTTTCTCTCGGCGGCGGACAGCTCTTTCTGGATGCGTTTTTCAAATGCAGCCAGCTTTTTGGCATCGGCTCGCGCACGGGCTTTCACCCATTTTTCGGCATGAACGGCAAGGGCCTTGGCGCGGTCGATCTCAGCCTTGGCAGCCAGCTCGGCCTTGCGCGCCAGCAATTTTTCTTCCGCGGCGATTTTCTTCGCCTGCAAACGTGCTGCTTCCATGGTTTCAGCCACCAGCTTCCTGGCATCGGCTACGCGATTGCGCAGGGACCTTACGCGGTCAGTGTTTCTGTTGACGGCACTGCGGGCGGATTTGACCGCGCGCTTGTTAGCTGCCGTTGCCTTTGCAGTTACCTGCTTCTTCTTTGCCTCGAGAGCATCCTTGGTTTTATTCAAGGACTGCTTTTCAGCACGAAGGGATTTTTGCAGTTTATCCAGCGTTTCGTTGGCACGCACTACAGCGGGAGAAGCTGCCGCTTGCTTCACGACCGATTTCCGGGCGGGAGCTTTCTTTGCAGTTGCGCGTTTGGTGGCGGCGCGTTTCTTAACCGGAGTCTTCTTTGCGGGCGCCTTCTTGCGAGTAGCAGGCGCCTTTTTAGCAGCGCTTTTTTTCTTTGCCGTTGCCATTACAATTCTCCAGAGTTGTTAGTAAGGTAACGCTTAGCAAAAATAGCAACAAAAAACAGCACTTACAACAATTAGAAAAAAGAAAAAAACACGCTGAAAACTCACATTTTTCGCGTTCGGCAGACAAGAAAATCTCAATTTCAGAAATGCCGTTTTTGGTCTTCTGACAGAAAACACCTGTTTTTTAGCTGTTAACTTTATTCGCGCCAATAAAAAAGGGGGGCATCGCCCCCCTTTTCAAAGTTTGTCAGTACTATGAATCCAATTCTGCAAAAATCGCGTTGCGGATGTCATCGACGGTACCGATACCAACTACCCGGTGATAAACGGGCGCATCGTCGCCGCGCATGTTCTGGTAAAACTCGACCAGGGGACTGGTTTGCGAATGATAGACTTCGAGGCGCTTGCGCACCGTCGCCTCCTTGTCGTCATCGCGCTGCACCAATGCTTCGCCGGTTTCGTCATCGATACCTTCGCGCTTGGGCGGATTGTGTTCAACGTGGTAGACGCGTCCGGAACCCGGATGCACGCGGCGGCCACTGAGGCGGGAGACAATCTCTTCGTCATCGACTGCGATCTCGACGACATGGTCGATGCTGACTCCGGCATCGACCATCGCCTGGGCCTGCGGAATGGTGCGGGGAAACCCGTCGAACAGGAAACCGCGGGCACAGTCGTTCTCGGTGATGCGTTCCTTGACCAGGCCGATGATAATGTCATCGGACACCAGGCCGCCTGCATCCATCACTTCCTTGGCCTGCAGGCCAAGTTCCGTCTGCGCCTTGACCGCTGCACGCAGCATATCGCCAGTGGAGATCTGCGGAATACCGTATCTCTCGGTGATAAACCGGGCCTGGGTGCCTTTACCTGCGCCTGGGGCGCCCAACAGAATCAGTCGCATATGCGAGTTTCCTCGTTTATAGAAATCGAATCGCGATCGCGCCGTGAGGGGGGATCTGGATCATTTGCGGGCCGATAACCATACACAGCGCATGATCACTATACAAGCCCCGGAAAACGGTGCGGATCAGCGCGATTTTACCTGCTCCCAGAGACGATTCAGGCCCATTTCATCGAGCGTGTCCAGTGGACTTTCGGCTAACTCCGCCATGTGCTCCATGGCGCGAAAACGGGACTCGAATTTTGCCGACGCGCCGCGCAGGGAAGACTCCGCATCCAGGCCGAGATGCCTGGCGAGGTTGACGCAGGTGAACAGGAGATCACCCATCTCCTCGTCAATGTCCGCCTCGCGGCCAGACTCCATCGCGCGGCGCAACTCCGCGATTTCCTCGTCCAGTTTGTCCAGCACCGCGGCACTGGCACCCCAGTCAAATCCGACCAGGGCGGCGCGCTTCTGCAGCTTCTGGGCGCGAGGCAGTGCCGGCAGTGCCAGCGGCACGTCCGCCAGTATCCCGTGCTGTTTGCGCGCGGCGCGCTCCTCCTGCTTGATGGCCTCCCAGGTGTTGCTGACTTCTTCGACGCTGCTCCCGGCTTCGACGACACCTTCGATCTCGCCGCCGGCGAAGACATGCGGATGCCGTCTCACCAGCTTTTCCACCAGCGTATCGACCACCCCGTCGAAGTTGAACAGGCTTCTTTCACTTCCCAGTTGGGCGTAAAAGATCACCTGGAACAGCACGTCGCCCAGTTCCTCGCCGACGTGATCGAAATCTTCCTGTTCGATCGCGTGCGCGAGTTCGTAGCACTCCTCCAGCGTCGACGGCACGATGCTCGCAAAGTCCTGCTGCAGGTCCCAGGGGCATCCGGTTTCGGGGTCGCGCAGCCGCTGCATCACGCGCACGAGGTCGTCGACCGTATAGCGCGGCCGTTCGCCGGGAGTGGTCATTCGCTGACCCTCACGGCGGAAATAACGTTATGCAGTCGATTGATACGCTCGAGCAACTTCGACAGCGAGGCGAGGTTGGGCACCTCCACGCGCACACTCATCGTGGCAGTATGGGTCTTCTTGTGACTCAGAGTGTTGATTGCGAGCACGTTGATATGTGAATTGGCGAACAGCCCGGTAATGTCCCGCAACAGTCCCTGGCGATCGTAAGCCTCGATAGCCACATCGACTTCGTAGTTGTCCGTCGGTGTGGTGCCCCAGTCGACATCGATCAGCCGCTCGGGCGAGGACTCCGCCAGGTTGACGATACGCGCGCAATCGGCGCGGTGGATGCTGACACCGCGCCCCCGGGTGATGAACCCGACGATGGAGTCGCCTGGCAGCGGTTTGCAACATCCGGCCATGTGGTTCAGCAGGTTGCCCACACCCTGTACCTGGACCTCGCTGCGCATGCGTGTAGCGCCGGGCTTGGCCAGTTTCAGCTGCGGTTCGACACGCCGCTCCACAAGGCCCTGGGCCGCATTCAGCACCTGCGCAGAAGCGAGCTCACCGGATCCCACCGCCGCGTACATGTCGTCGACCGTGGGCAGCTGCACTTTTTTCGCGATGCGCTGGTAGTCCACGCTGGTCAGTGCCAGGCGCTTGAATTCACGCTCCAGCAACGCCCTGCCGGCATCGATGTTCTCTTCCCTGGCCTGGCTGCGGAACCAGTGCTGCACCTTGGCTCGGGCGCGGGAGGTCCGCAGGTAGCCGAGCCCCGGTTGCAGCCAGTCACGCCGCGGGTTGCCGTCCTTGCTGGTGAGGATTTCCACCCGCTCGCCGGTTTGCAGCGTGTACGTCAGCGGGACGATGGAACCGTTCACCTTGGCACCCCGGCAGCGGTGCCCCACCTCGGTATGTACGTGGTAGGCAAAATCCAGCGGTGTGGCGCCCTGGGCGAGGTTCACCACATCTCCCTGGGGGGTAAATACGTAGACGCGATCCTGGGCGACGTCGAAGCTGAACTGCTCGGCGACACCGGACGCATCGCCGGTCTCCTCATGCCAGTCGAGCACCTGGCGCAGCCAGGCGATCTTTTCCTCGTAGGTGCTGGCCATGCCGGCCTCGGAATCCGAGCCCTTGTAGCGCCAGTGCGCACAGACGCCCAGTTCCGCCTCCTCGTGCATGCGCCGGGTGCGGATCTGCACCTCGAGTATCTTGCCCTCCGGCCCGATTACCGCGGTATGCAGCGAGCGATAGCCGTTTTCCTTTGGGTTGGCGATATAGTCGTCGAACTCGTTGGGGATATTGCGCCACAGGCCGTGCACGAGCCCGAGGGTGGCGTAACAGTCCTTGATTTCCGGCACCAGGATGCGCACGGCGCGAATATCGTAGACCTGCGAAAAACCGATGCCCTTGCGCTGCATCTTCCGCCAGATACTGTAGATATGCTTGGCGCGCCCTTCGATCTCGAACTCCAGGCCGGCCTCGCGCAGCACGCGGGCAAGGATATCCTTCACCTCGCCGATGAACTCGTCCCGCTCCAGCCGCCGGCCGTCGAGCAGGCGGGCGATCTTGCGGTAGGCGTCGGTATATATATAGCGGAACGAGAGATCCTCGAGTTCCCACTTCAGGTGACCGATACCCAGGCGGTGCGCCAGGGGGGCATAGACGTCGAAGACCTCGCGCGCTACAGCGTCGCGTCGTTCGTCGTCGTTTTTCACCGCGCGCAGGGCGCAGGTGCGCTCCGCCAGCTTGATCAGGGCGACGCGAACGTCGTCGACCATGGCGATGAGCATCTTGCGAATATTGTCCTTCTGCGCATGCGCCTGCCCGAGCACCGGCCGATCCCGGTGCAGGCGCAGGTCGCCGATCGCCGCCATGCGCAGCACACCCTGGATGAGATCGCGTACCGCAACGCCGAAGTTGCTCTCGACCTCCTCCAGGCTGATGCGCTCCTCGCGCACCGCGCGGTACAACATGCCCGCCACCAGGCCGTCGGCGCCGACATGCAGCTCGGCGAGGATCAGTGCGGTGTCCAGCCCGGCGCGAAAGCAGTCCGCGTCGCGAGCCCAGTCGAGCTGGTCGACCCCCGGGCCGCGGGCGAGTTCGCGCACCAGCGTGGCGGCCGTCAGCAGGCGTGAGTCTTCCGCCTGCTCCTGTTGCAGCGGAAGGCTGTGCAGCCACAGGTCGAGATCGACCTCGCCGGCCTCGGTCTGGAACAGATTGTCCTGCCTGACTCTTACCATGGCTAATTCCCGGCAAACACGCCGGTGGAAAGATAGCGATCACCGCGATCGCAGATGATGGCGACGATCACGGCATTCTCAAGCTCCCTGGACAGCCGTAACGCGCCGGCCACCGCGCCGCCGGATGACACGCCACAGAATATGCCTTCCTCGGCAGCCAGGCGCCGCATGGTCTGCTCCGACTCCTGCTGTGAGATATCCAGCACGCGATCCACCCTCGCCGCGTCGTAGATCGCCGGGAGGTAGGCCTGCGGCCAGCGCCGGATGCCGGGGATACTGGAGCCGTCTTCCGGTTGCAGGCCGACAATCTGGATAGCGGGATTGCGCTGTTTCAGGAAGGCGGAGCAGCCCATGATCGTACCGGTCGTGCCCATGGAGCTGACCAGGTGGGTAATACTCCCCGCAGTCTGCTCCCACAGCTCCGGGCCGGTTCCAACCAGGTGGGCACGCGGGTTGTCCGGGTTGGCGAACTGGTCCAGCACCCGGCCTTCACCGCGTGCCTGCATCGCCAGGGCCAGGTCGCGGGCGCCCTCCATGCCCTCTTCCTGGCTCACCTCCACCAGCTGCGCGCCGTAGGCAGCCATGGCCTGCTTGCGCTCGTCGGACATGTGCGAGGGCATGATCAACACCATGCGATAGCCGCGAATCGCCGCCGCCATGGCCAGGGCGATACCGGTATTGCCGCTGGTGGCTTCGATCAGGGTGTCGCCGGGGCGAATCTCGCCGCGCGCCTCGGCCTGGCTGATCATGCTCAGCGCCGGACGATCCTTGACCGAGCCCGCGGGGTTGTTGCCCTCCAGTTTCAACAGGATGGTATTGCTGGTCTGGCCCTGCATCCGTTGCAGGCGAACCAGGGGTGTATTGCCGATGCAGGCTTCGATGGTAGGGTATTCGTGCATAGTCTCTTTGGTACCACAATCCGGGTCGCAGTTTACCGCGTCCCCCCCGGCTGTGCATGGCGCGATTTACTCACCGGTCGGGAGCGCCGGCTGCCAGTTCCGCTCACTGGCCACCGGCCGGACCCGGGTTGCGGCGGAACAGCTCCCGGCTGCGCAGTGGCGCGCTGCCGAGGTGCACCGCCAGGGCCGCACGCATCAGCCGTTTCGCCGTCTGTGCGGCGGGCCCGCTGAAGTCCCCTTCGGCAAGCGCCAGCAGGTCAGCCCCGGGATAGGCGGGCGAGGCTCCCGGGGGGGCCTCGACCAGGCCGACATCCGGCTCAAATACATACCACGCCTCGGGCCGCAGTGGCGCACCGCGATGGCCTTCCTCACTCAGTGAGAAACTGTACCCCAGCTCATCGAGCAAACCCAGCTCGAAACGCCGCAGCACGCTATCCATGACGCCGCCGGCCTGCAGGGTATCCAGCGCTTCGCCATAAGCGGCGAACAGGGCTGGATGCGGATCATTCTTATGCAACAGGCGTACCAGGAGCTCGTTCAGGTACAGGCCGCTGTAGAGGTACTCCCCCCGCAGTACGCGGGCTGCGCCGGCGGCCTCGACCTGGGTCAGGGTACGCAGTTCGCTGCGACCGCTGAACGAGAGCAACAGCGGCGTGAAAGGTTGCAACAGGGCGGCGCTGCTGCCGCCGCGGCTGCGCCGGCGGACCCCCTTGCCGACCAGGCTGATGCGGCCCTGCTCGGCGGTAAACACCTCGAGCAATGCGCTGGTATCGCGATAGGGGCGTTGGTGCAGGATGTACGCGGGTTGCAATTGCACGCGCATCGGCGAGTCTCAGGTGTCGTCGAAGCCCAGGCTGCGCAGCGCCCGCTCGTCGTCTGACCAGCCACTGCGCACCTTCACCCACAGCCGCAGCATGACCTTGCAATCGAACAGCCGCTCCATGTCCTGGCGCGCCTCGGTGCCGATGGAACGCAACCGGCTGCCCTTCTCGCCGATCAGGATGCGCTTCTGGCCTTCACGTTCCACATAGATCAGCGCGGAAATATGCACCACCGCCCCCTCCAGCGCGAACTCCTCGATCTCCACCGCGACCGAATAGGGTACCTCGTCGCCGAGCTGCCGCATGATTTTCTCGCGCACGATCTCCGCCGCCAGGAATCGCTGGCTGCGGTCGGTGATCTGCTCCTCGGGAAAGAAGTGCTCGGACTCGGGCAGGAACCGGGTAATCTCGGCTTCCAGCGCCTCGATATTGTGGTCGCGCAGGGCGGACAGCGGCAGGATGCCTTCAAAGTTGCCCCGTGCGGCCAGGGCCTCGAGGTGGGGCAGCAGCGCGGATTTATCCGCCAGCAGGTCTACCTTGTTGACCACCAGCAGAGTCGGCAGCTTCGCCGCCACGACCTGGTCGAGCACGAGCTGGTCCTCGTCGGTCCAGGCGGTGCGGTCGACGACCATCACCACGACATCAACGTCCCTGAGCACCGAACTGGCCGCCCGGTTCATGTAGCGGTTGATCGCCTTGCCCTGGTCGCGGTGCAGGCCCGGCGTGTCGACGAAGATTATCTGCCGGTTGTCTTCCGTCTTGATACCGAGGACCTGGTGCCGGGTGGTCTGCGGCTTGCGAGAGGTGATGCTGATTTTCTGCCCGAGCAGGTGGTTCAGCAGGGTCGACTTGCCCACGTTCGGGCGGCCGACGATGGCTACGTACCCGCAGCGCTTCGCATCGCTACTTGCCATGGGACTCCAGACGCTCCAGCGCCTCGTTTGCAGCCGCCTGCTCAGCCTTGCGCCGGCTGGTCCCCGACCCCTCTACCACCAGGGCCGGCTTGACCACGCGACAGGCCACGTGAAAACGCTGGTTGTGATCGTCGCCGAGCACACCGAGCAGTTCGTATTCCGGCAGGGGACGCCCCTTGCCCTGGAGGAATTCCTGCAGGCGGGTTTTCGGATCCTTGGCCACATCCTCGATGCTCAGGGCCTGCAGCCGCTGCCCGTACCAGGACAGTACGCAGCGGCGGCAGGAATCCAGGTCGGCATCGAGCAGGATGGCGCCGGCCACCGCCTCCAACGCATCCGCCAGGATGGACGCCCGGCGCCGGCCGCCGCTTTTACGCTCGCCGCTGCCGAGCACCAGGTGATCACCCAGCCCCAGATCGGTCGCCAGGTGCGCAAGGGTTTCCCCCTTGACCAGCGATGCCCGCAGGCGGCTGAGGTCGCCCTCATGCGCCTGGGGGAACTTGTGATACAGCGCCTCGGCGACCACATGGTTTACGATGGAATCGCCCAGGAACTCGAGCCGCTCATTATTGCGGCTGCCGGCACTGCGATGTGTGAGGGCCAGATTCAGCAGCTCGACATCGACAAACTGGTGCCCCAGCTTGCGCTCGAGGTTTATTCGCTGCTGCTCATCGGTCACTGGTTGTTGATCTGCCCCGCGACATAGCGCAAATCGTCGAAGACCAGCATCAGGTCGATCCGCCACGCGATATGGACGCGTGCGTCATAGCTGGCGTCGATATAGGTAACACCCTTCTGGTTGTATACCTCGACGTCGCCGGCCTGGATCGCTTCGACCCGGTTGGAGTTGAATAATGCATCGATGCGACGGCGAGTCTGGCCGAGCGTGGTCTGTCCCGGTATATGCTCGCCCGCCACCTGTTCGATGATGCTCTTCACAGTGAGATATTCATAGTAGTGGGGCCACATCTTGACGATGCAAAGGATGTACCCCCCGGCCATCATGGCCACCACGATCATTCCCGGAATCCCCAAGCCCCTCTGGCGCTGTGGTGTGCGCATGCCCCTTACCTCCACGTCCGCTTTTATAGGTTCATTCTATTAGGCCAACGCGGCTGAAACTGGGAAGGCTGAGAAAGGATTCCCAGTGCATCCAGACGGCAAAGGCCTTGCCTACTATATCCTTTTCAGGGACCTGACCCCAAACACGACTGTCCGAACTGTTGTCGCGGTTATCCCCCATCATGAAGTAGTGCCCGGGCTTGACGACGACGGCAAAATCATCCGGCGGGCGCGCGTCGTTGACCTGCATGATATGCCGCGCATCGCCGAGTTGTTCGATACCCAGGCGATAGCGCGCATGCGGGCCCGGCACCACGGCCACCTCTTCCTGGGTGACCGGCTTGCCGTTCACGAAAAGGTGTTTGTCGTGATAGCGAATGGAGTCTCCGGGCAGGCCAACGACACGCTTGATGTAGTAGGTATTGTTCAGGTGCGGCGGGAAGAACACCATGACATCACCGCGCTTGGGTTCTTCGATATCGAGTACCTTGGTGCGCACCACCGGCAGGCGGATGCCATAGGTGAATTTGTTCACCAGGATGTAATCACCGACTTCCAGTGTGGGCACCATCGAGGAAGAGGGAATCTGGAAGGGCTCGACGATAAAGGAGCGCAGCACGTAGATAATGAGCAACACGGGGAAGAAGGAGCGTGCGTACTCGACCAGCACCGGCTCGGATGCGCCGTCTGCCACCCTGGCGCGAAACTGCGCAAACTGCGGGTCGTTTTCGTTTTCCCAGTTCGGATAGGCCTGTTGCAATTCCGCAACCACCTTCTTGCGCCCCGGCGCGAGAAACAGCGCGTCCAGCAACCAGATCAATCCGGACCCTGCCACCAGAATGGTGAGAATCAGGGGGAAATCGATATTTACTCCGCTCATCAGCTATCCACCTTGAGAACCGCCAGGAATGCCGACTGCGGAATTTCCACACGGCCGACCTGTTTCATGCGTTTTTTGCCCGCTTTTTGTTTTTCCAGGAGTTTGCGCTTGCGGGTGACGTCACCACCGTAACACTTCGCCGTGACGTTCTTGCGCAGCGCCTTGACCGTCTGGCGCGCTACCACCTTGCCGCCGACTGCTGCCTGGATGGCAACGTCGAACATCTGCCTCGGGATCAACTCTTTCATTTTTTCCGTGAGTGCGCGCCCGCGATAAGGCACCTGCTCCCGGTGCACGATCACCGCCAGCGCATCCACTTTTTCGCCGTTGATCATCACGTCAAGGCGCGACAGGCTGGCCGCTTCGAATCGCTCGAAACTGTAATCCAGGGAGGCGTAGCCGCGACTGACCGATTTCAGCTTGTCGAAGAAGTCTAACACCACCTCGGCCATGGGAATATCGTAGGTAACCTGCACCTGGGTGCCCAGGAACAGCATGTCTACCTGCACGCCGCGCTTCTCCACACACAGCGTGATCACGCTACCGAGATAGTCCTGGGGGACCAGGATGTTGCAGCGGGCGATCGGCTCGCGCATCTCCTCGATATCGCCCGGGTCGGGCAACGACGACGGGTTATCGACCTGGATGACCTCGCCGGTCTTTTTAACCACCTCGTAGATTACTGTCGGCGCGGTGGTAATCAGGTCGAGATCGTACTCGCGCTCCAGCCGCTCCTGGATGATCTCCATGTGCAACATGCCGAGGAAGCCACAGCGGAAGCCGAAGCCGAGTGCATCGGAGGTTTCGGGCTCGTAGAACAGGGAGGCGTCGTTCAGGGTCAGCTTGGCCAGGGCGTCGCGAAAATCCTCGTAATCATCCGAGGACACGGTAAAAATACCGGCATAGACCTGCGGCTTGACCCGCTTGAAGCCGGGCAGCGCCGGCACGCCGGGGTTCTTGTCGTGTACCAGGGTATCGCCCACCGGAGCGCCGTGGATATCCTTGATACCGGCGACGACAAACCCGACCTCGCCCGCCTGCAGGCATGGACGTTCGGTCTGCTTGGGCGTAAAAATCCCCGCTTTGTCTACCTGGTGCGCCTTGCCGATGGACTTGGCGACAATCTTGTCACCCTTGCGCAACACCCCCTGCTTGACCCGCACCAGCGAAACCACGCCGAGGTAGTTATCGAACCAGGAGTCGATGATCAGTGCCTGTAGCGGCGCGTTGCGGTCACCCTCGGGCGGCGGAATCTGCTCAACCAGGTATTCGAGCGCGTCCTCGATGCCCAGGCCCGACTTGGCGCTGACCAGGCAGGCGCCGGTGGCGTCGATGCCGATGATTTCCTCGATTTCCCGCCGCACCTTGTCGGGGTCCGCCTGGGGCAGGTCCATCTTGTTGAGGATGGGCAGGACCTCCAGGCCCTGTTCGATGGCGGTATAGCAGTTGGCCACCGACTGCGCCTCCACCCCCTGGGCGGCATCGACGACCAGCAGGGCGCCCTCACAGGCCGACAGCGAGCGCGAGACTTCATAGGAAAAGTCGACGTGTCCGGGGGTATCGATGAAGTTGAGGTGATAGACCTGGCCGTTGCGGGCCTTGTAGTCGAGGGTCACGCTCTGGGCCTTGATGGTGATGCCCCGCTCGCGCTCGATATCCATGGAATCGAGCACCTGCTGTTCCATCTCGCGGTCGCTCAGGCCGCCGCAGTACTGGATAAACCGATCGGCCAGGGTCGATTTACCGTGGTCGATGTGCGCGATGATGGAAAAATTGCGGATGTGCTGGAGGTCACTCACTCGTTCAATGCCTGGAGACAACGATTGCAGGGCGCCGCTTCCCCGCCGGGCGCGCGGGCCGCAGCGGCCGGAATCCGGCGGCTCGTCAAAAAACGCGCGATTGTACCCCAAAGGCCTGCGCTGAGCTATCGCGGGCGTCGCCATGAATCGCCCGCCGCAGAGGGGTCTGTGAGCGCTTTACCGGGGCGCATCGGCCGAGGAACGGGCTTTCACGAGAGGTAGGAGCCCGCTCCGCGAGCGATTGGATCGGCGCCCTGCCCGATGCCCTATTCCGGCAATTTCAGGCCGATAAACAGCGGCGCGCCGCGACGCATCAACCTCAGGGGCACTGAAGTGCCGCCCTTGAGCTCGTCAACGGCTGACTGGAAGGCATCGAGGCTCTTGACCGGGCGGTTGCCGACCAGGGTGATGATGTCCCCCGGCAGCACGCCGGCGTCCGCGGCCGGTGATCCCGGCACGACATCGCGCACCTGCACGCCACCGGACAGGCCCCAGTGCTCCAGCACCTCCGGCGGCGCCTCGGTCACCATCATGCCCAGCTTGCCGCCCTGTCCGGGGCTGCTGCTGCCAGAGAGGCTGTAACTGTCATCGGAATCCAGGCCGCCGACCTCGACCTTCATGGTCTGGCGTTTCTTGTCCCGCAGCACCTCGACGGGAACCTTGGTGCCCGGTGCGATCAGGCCGACGACGTGGGGCAGGTCAGCCGAGGACGCGATATCCTGCCCGTCGAAGCTGAGGATGATATCGCCCTCTTTCAGGCCGGCCTTGTCCGCCGGCCCGTCTTCCCCAACCTGCACGATCAGCGCGCCCTGCGGCCGGTCGAGCCCGAAGGATTCGGCCAGGTTCTTGTCCACGTCCTGGATTGTGACGCCCAGCCAGCCTCGGGTGACATGGCCGTCCGCCTTGAGTTGGTCGACGACGTTGCGCACCACGCTGACAGGAATGGAGAACGACAGCCCGATGGATCCACCACTGCGGGTAAATATCTGCGAATTTACCCCCACCACCTCACCGTCGAGGTTGAACAGGGGGCCCCCTGAGTTACCCGGATTGATCGCCACGTCGGTCTGGATGAAAGGGACGTAGTTTTCATTGTTTTCCGTGGGCAGGCTGCGGCCCATGGCGGAGACGATACCGGCCGTCACCGAATAATCGAGGCCGAAGGGCGAGCCTATCGCCAGCACCCAGTCGCCTACTTCCAGCTTGTCATCCTGTGCCAGGCTGACGATCGGCAGGCCCTTCGCGTCGATCTTTATCAGCGCCAGGTCCGAGCGCGGGTCGGTCCCGACCACCTCCGCATCAAACTCGCGGCGATCGCTCAGGCGCACCTGGACGGTATCGGCCCCTTCAACCACGTGGTTGTTGGTGACGATGTAGCCGTCCCTGGAGATGATAAAACCGGAGCCCAGGCCCATGCGCGGGTGCGGTGCGGTCTGCGGGCCGCCGCGATACTCGAAGAAGCGCCGCAGGTACTCGGGAATCTCCTGCGGGCCGTACTGGCCCTCCGCGACGTTGCGCCCGTCCGACTCGACGATAATTTTTACCACCGCCGGCGAGTTGCGTTTGACGATGTCCTTGAACTGGGGAAGGTCCGCGGCGGCGGCCCGTGTGACGAACAAAATGCCACAGAGCATCAGGAGCGCACTAAATCTAGATTTCAATATCATTCGTTCAATCCAATGTGTTGCGACCAGTTATCGAAGTTTGCGGGCGGTGAAAGCGACTGGGTCAGGACACCTTGACCGACTGGGCCGAGTGGCGATGAATGCTCACCAGGGTTGGCTGCAGCAGCCTGTCATTGCGATGCTGCCTCGCGTGCCAGCGCACCAGCACAAATCCGGCAGCGAGGCCGGCGACGGCGCCAAGGGCAGACATGGAGTCGGGGTTGCCAGGCAGTGTTGCCGCAGCCAGGGCAGCGCCAGCCAGCATCGACACCAGCGGCAGCACGTATACCACGAGCGAGCCGCGCAACAGCACCGCCTCGGGGATGCTGATCTGTACCTCGTCGTCTACCTGGCATTCGTCCAGGGCAAGCTTGCCGGGCAATGCCCGCACCAGCGGATGGCGGCCGGGGACCAACTGGTTGATCAGGCCGTGACCACAGCCTTTTTGCGCTGCACAACTGCCGCAGGTAGTTTTCCGAACGGTCTCGACCCAGACTGCGTCGGCGTCGACTGCCACGACACGGCCCGTTTCCAGCAGCATCTCAGCGCTCCGCCCAGGCCAGCGAGTCGGCAACCATTCTTGCGGTGTTCACCGGGATCTCGCCAACCACGGTGACCAGCACCGGCTCGCCCGAGATATCCATACCGCGGGTATAGGATGTGGTGCTTCCGGTGCGTGCCACACCCTCTCCCGGTCGTATGGCGCGATCCAGTTCCTCTACAAATACTGAAAAGACGGCCAGGCCATCGGTGTAGGTCTTGCGCGCGGCATTCTCATCCGGCGTATCCGTGGGAGTGAATCCGCGCGGCAACCAACGCACCTTCCAGCGGTGGGGAACACTGTGCTCCGGCTCTGCGCTGCTCAGCTCGGGATGTTCGGTCTGGTGCACGACACTGACCTCGGTACCATCGGTCTGCCGGGCGTTGTAGGCCAGATCGGCAAACTGGAACTTTTCCAGCACCCGGTTCCCGCGACCGATGGTTTCGGACTTCAGCAAAAGGCCCGTGCGACGATCCAGTTCCAGGACATAGCCATAGCGGTACATATCCCGCGGGGCCAACTCCAGGCGCACCGCCTTGAGCCCGGCAACCCGGTCCCCCTCGCTGATGCGAAAACGATACTGGTCAGCCACCCCGCAGCCGCCCGCCTTCAGGGCCTCGTTGAGGCGCAGTAGCTGGTTGCCGGGATGGTCGCACTGCAAGGGATGATTGATTCGCAATACTTCCGCGCCCTGGCCGGTGAGCTGGGTCAGGCTCTCGGAACTCTTGCCGTCTGCGATGACGCGGGAAATCTGCATGACCTGCATGTCTTCACCGTCGCGCTGGAAGGTCACCACACCGTGATAGCTGACCTCATCGGCGCTGCGCGCCATGCGATCGAGCCATTTAAGGGCTTCCATGTCGGAATCGGAGCAGGAACCGGCAACAGCAAATGCCGGTAAGAGCAGTACCGGTGCGGCGATGGCGGAACGCAGCCAGCACTTGTACCGCTGTTCTGACACTGCTGATTTACTCGTGGATTTCCGGTACGCGTGCGAAGGGGATCAGGCCATCCGGGGAGTTGAGCGCCGCGTGTTCCGCGTGCTCCTGCATGTACATCTGCATGCGCTGGCGAGCCAGCTCCTCGTAGGCCGTGCGAGCTGCCGGTTGCAGCACGGGAATGGATTCGGTGCCATAGCTCGCGCGAACGGGAACAGCGCCGATGCTGTTGATCATGCCGACCGGCGAGACGCCACCGCTCGATGCGGCCTCGGCACCGTAGGGGTCCTCGGACTCGACCGTCGCCAGCCGCTGGCCACCAATTACCACAGTGGCTGCAACAGAGGCGGCAACAGCAAGACTCGTGAGGGGACGGCGCAGGCGCTGGCCCAGCGAAATTGCCGGGGCGGCCGCAGGGTCTTCTATGGCTGCGCGGACCCGCTGGGAAATATCCAGGTGAAGATGGGAGAGCTCCTGACCGGCGAGCGCCGATCGGGCAATGTGATAGCGCTGCCAGACTTCTCGCAGTTGCGCATCCTCGTCGTCCAGAGCCTTGATGACTCGCTGGAATTCGAGCTCGTTAGCCTCATCGTCCAGCATGACGGACAGCGACTCCCGCAAGCGTTCACTCATTTGTCGATCCTCCGCACCCGGTGCGTCTCATCGGTTTGATCCAATAAACCATACTGCCACTCAGCACTCACGAGCGACCTTCCATCTGCTCGCGCACTTTCTGGTCTATCGCTTCGCGCGCCCGGAATATCCTTGAGCGCACCGTGCCGACTGGGCAATCCATGATGTCGGCAATATCCTCGTAGCTCAGACCATCAAACTCTCGCAAAGTTACCGCGGTTCGCAACTCATCCGGCAAATCTGTGATGGCGTTCTCAACTACAGCCTTCAGCTCTTCTCCGTAGAGTGCGTTTTCCGGGTTTTCGATGTCCCGGAGCGCCCCTCCGCCTTCATAATACTCCGCGTCGGAGACGTCGACATCACTGCCGGGTGGCCGCCGCGAGCGCGAGACAAGGTGGTTCTTTGCCGTGTTCACCGCGATGCGATAAAGCCAGGTATAAAACTGGCTGTCGCCACGGAACTTGGGCAGCGCCCGGTAGGCTTTTATGAAAGCCTCCTGGGCCACGTCCTGCACCTCGTCAGCGTCGTGCACATACCGGCTGATGAGTCCAAAAATCTTGTGTTGGTACTTGAGCACCAGCAGGTCGAAAGCCCGCGAGTCGCCACGCTGAACGCGGGCGACCAATTGCTGATCGGTCTCGGCAGCCGTCACGCCTGTATCCCCTCCATGGCTAACGGCAATGCTGCCATGACAATCTTCCCAACGCACCCACCGGGCCCTACCACATCGCGCTCGCAACGTGGTGTCGGCTCCCGGAGGCCCCTGTATGAGAGTGATCGCCTGTAAAAGTTCCCCACAGTGGGATTTCCTTATATTGGCGGAGGTCGTTTATACTCGCCACGATCGCCAAGACACCGCGCTAAGTTGTTGAGGCACATAATATATTTCACCATCTGAACCGGCAAGCGACCTATCCGTGCCCACTGCATTTGAACACGATGTACTCGTCATAGGTACCGGCGCAGCCGGGCTCAGCCTCGCCCTGCACCTGCCCGGGCATTTTCGCGTCGCCCTGCTCTCCAAGGCCGATCTCAACCAAGGCTCCACCTATTGGGCCCAGGGCGGCATGGCGGCTGTGCTGCACGACCGCGACACCATAGATTCCCACGTCGAGGACACCCTCGCCGCTGGCGCCGGGCTGTGCAATCGCGAGGCGGTTGAGTTCACCGTCCGCAACAGCCGGCACTGCGTGGAGTGGTTGGTGGAGCAGGGGGTGGACTTCGACCTGCGCGACGATCACCTCGATGCGGAGGCTCGCGAATTCCACCTCACCATGGAGGGCGGCCACAGCCACCGGCGCATCATACACGCTGCCGACCGCACGGGAAGGGCGATTTCCGAGGTCCTGACCGAACGGGTGATGCAGCGTGAGAATATCACTGTCTACACCCAGCGCGTAGCCGTCGACCTCATCAACCGCGACGGGCGATGCCAGGGCGCGTACGTGCTGGACCGCAACAGCGAGCATGTCGACCTGTTCCGGGCTCGAGCCGTTGTGCTGGCTACCGGCGGCGCCAGCAAGGCCTACCTGTACACCAGCAACCCGGACGGGGCCAGCGGCGACGGTATCGCCATGGCATGGCGCGCCGGTTGCCGGGTCGCCAACCTCGAGTTCAACCAGTTCCACCCGACCTGCCTGTACCACCCGAAGGCAAAATCCTTCCTGGTGAGCGAGGCGCTGCGCGGCGAAGGAGCCCGGTTGCTGCTGCCGGATGGCACCCGCTTCATGGCCGAATTCGACGAGCGCGCAGAGCTGGCGCCGCGCGACGTAGTGGCGCGGGCTATCGACCACGAGATGAAACGACTGGGGGCGGATTGCGTGTTCCTGGATATTTCCCACAAGCCACGGGAGTTCCTCGAAAGCCATTTCCCGACCATCATGGCGCGCTGCGCAGAGTTCGGCATCGACATTACCCGGGAGCCCATCCCCGTCGTCCCCGCCGCCCACTACACCTGTGGCGGGGTCATCGTGGACACGGCGGGACGCACCGACCTGCCCGGCCTGTACGCGATCGGCGAAACCTCCTGCACGGGCCTGCACGGCGCAAACCGCATGGCGTCCAACTCCCTGCTGGAATGTATCGTGTACGCGGAAGCTGCCGCCGCCGATATTGCGGCGGGACTCGAGAAGTTGCCCGCTCCGGACCCGGCTGCCGCCTGGGACGAAAGCCAGGTTACCGACTCGGATGAGGACGTGGTCATCTCCCACAACTGGGAGGAACTGCGGCGCTTCATGTGGGACTACGTGGGCATCGTGCGCACCAACAAGCGGCTGGAGCGGGCCATGCACCGGGTCAACGTGCTGCAGTCGGAGATCGCCGAGTACTATGGCAACTACAAAGTCAGCAACGACCTGCTGGAGTTGCGCAACCTGGCGATGGTCGCGGAGCTGATGATCCGCTGCGCCATCGAACGCAAGGAGAGCCGGGGCCTCCACTACACCCTGGATTATCCCGACACCCTGCCCACGGCAGTGGATACGGTACTGACACCCTCAAACTCGCCGCTCCAGCGCTAGCCGCACCCGCAGGCGTCTCAGCATCTCCCGGTCGGCGCTGTCGGCAAACAGCCACAGGCTTATGCTGCGCCCCGCGCCGTCCCGCCAGGCGACAAACGTCACCCAGGGTAGGCAGTGCCAGCGGATTGGGAAGATCGCCTCGCGCCCGCAGTCGCTCTCGTGCCACCACTGGCCCGCCCGCCAGCCGATTGACGATCCCGCCAGCGCCTGCCGCCGGTAGCGGAATGCTGTTGCCAGCACCACGAGCAGCGCCCCGAGCACCCAGGCAGTGCGGCAGACGTACCAGACCCAAGCCAGGGCGAGCACATATATAAGCAGGTATAGCGCGCAGAGGTAGCGCTGGATTCGCGACTCAGCGATCCTGAGGTGCAGTGCGGGCGAAGTCGAGTACCTTGCGGACAATGGCGGCCAGTTCTCCGTCCCCGGGTGTTTCACGGCCGAGAAACCAGCTGAACAGCTCCTGGTCCTCGCATTCCATCAGGCGCCGGAAGCTGGCCTGGTCTCCCGCTTCCAGCTGGCGAAAACGCTCGCGCACGAAGGGCTCCAACACCAGGTCCAGCTCCAGCATTCCGCGGCGGGCAGCCCAGCGCATTCGATTGTATTCGTGGTCCGATACCATGAACTTCCCGCCTCTGGGGGTACACGTCAGGGGCGGCATTATACCTTCAATTTCCGTCACAAGTTGGCCTCTTCCAGGGGAGCGGCTGACAGTGCGCGACTCAACCCCTATCATTGCCTACCCGGCGGATGGAGATTCTCACCGTGAGTGCATGTTTCAGCAAACTGGAGAGCGAGGCCCTCCTGCACATAGCAGGGCCCGATACACTGAAGTTCCTGCAGGGACAGACCACCTGCGATACCCGCAAACTCACTCCCACGCAGGCTTTACCGGGCGCCTACTGCACCCCCCAGGGCCGCGTCGTCTGTGATTTCCTGCTGGTACAGCTGGGCGACAACCACGTGGTGCTGCGCCTGCGGCGCGACATCCTCGATACCGCCGCGGCAACGCTGGGCAAGTACATCATGTTCTCCAAGGCAGACCTGGACGCGGCGCGACAGGACTGGATGACGATCGGCTGCTGGGGCGCGGGTAGCGCAGCAGCGCTCGCCGCAATCACCGGGCTCGAACTCCCCGGCACCATCAACACAGCGGCAAGCGGCGAGGGTTGCATCGTCGTCTGCTGCGACCCGGCCCAGGAGCGTTACGAGGTCTTTATCGACAGCGTGAATCAGCCCTCGCTGCTGGAGGCAGTAGCACAAGCAATGCAGCCGACAGCCGAAGCGGCCTGGCAGGCCTGGCAGATCAATGCCGGCATCGCCAGGGTGGAAGCGGCGACAAGCGGCGAGTTCGTGGCGCAATCGCTGAACTACGACCTCACTGGCCACATCAGCTTCAACAAGGGCTGCTACACCGGCCAGGAGATCGTCGCGCGGCTGCACTATCGCGGCAAGCCCAAGCAGCGCACCTACCTCGCCGAACTCGATTCGGAGATGGAACTTCCGGCGGGGACAGCGCTGTACAGCGCAGGAAAGGAACAGAGCACCGGGTCGGTAGTCAACAGCGCCACCTGGCAGGGGAAGACATGCTGCCTGCTGGCCACCACCGCCGGCGCGGCCGAGGCCGGGCTGGAACTGCAGGGAGCGGGCGCCAAATTGCACCTGCTCCCGCTGCCCTACGACTTACCCGGCTGAACTCGCCTCGAGGTTGGCCGCGATCGCGTCGAGGAAGCCCTGCATGTCGACGATGGTCTCCGCCTCGGGGTTGCTGGTCTTGCCGCGCAGGTCGCCGGTGATCACACCCTGCCCCACCGTATCGATGAGCGCGTTCTTAAGGCGCTGGGCATAGTCCGCCAGCTCCTTATTCTCCTCCCGCTCGGCGATGGTTTCCAGCGCGTTGCCGACCGCGTAAATCAGCGCCGAGGAGTTGAAGTGCGCCTCGCGACCATCGGTTTCGAGGTAACGCAGGTAGAGGTCGTGGGCAGTGCCGTGGGGCGCCTCGAACAGCATGGTGCCGTCCTTGCTCTCGATGATCGAGCTCGCGGTGGCGAGGCTGCCCCCCAGTGCTGCGGCGATGTCGGAAAAGATATCGCCGTCGAGGTTCTGTGCGGGGTACAGCGCGTTGCGGGGCGGGTCGCAGATCATCTTCTTCAGCTGGCTGGAGGGTCGCATGATCATGAATGAAGGCGGGCGCACGCCCGTCTCTGCCAGTTCATAGCGCACTTCCAACAGCACCTTGCTGAATACCTCGTCGTACTCCATGTACTCGCGCTTGAGGCCGAAGTACACCTCCTTGTCCTTGCTGGAGGCATCGCGGAAAACCTGCATCACCCAGTCCTTGATGGCCTGGCGATCGTTGGACATGAACAGGATGGGGTCGCCGCGCTGTACGTCGCGGGCGTGCATCTCCTCGCCATCCAGCATCACCTTGAGGATGCCGTCCTCCTCCAGCGCCATGTTGAAGCTGCCGTACTGGTCGCCGCCGCCGGCGCTCATGCGCGAGAGCGAGACGTGGAACTTGCGCCGCGGAATGCCGTATTTTTTCAGCTCGTTGACCAGCTTGAACAGCTTGCGGCCGGTGGTGTTGTCCGGTACGCCCCACAGGGCGCGCTCCGGCGGGTTGGCGACGATGCGCGCCGCCTGGGCATCGATCAGTTCGTAGTGATAGGCAAGGCCCGCCGCCGCGAGTTTGTCCTTGTAGTCCGATTCGTAAATCGCCTCGATTGCGGAGCGCATCACCCCGTCGTAACCGGGAATGACCGTGTCCTTGAGGCCGAGGTAGGCGTCGCGCTTTTCTTCCAGCGCGCGCTGGAAGAACTCATGCGCCCAGGCTTTTACATCCTCCAGGGAATTGCTCGCCAGCAACCAGGGATCGCCCTTGCGCAGGGTGCGGCGGTGCAATTCCACCGGGTCGCCGCTGCTGCCGATAAAAATCACCTTGGCGACCCCGGTAGTGCGGGCCAGGGCGTTAGCACTGTGCTTGATACCGCCGTGCTCCATGGTGACCACGTCGATGTCGCGGTCGATCCAGTCCGGGTGCTTCACCTCGAGGTTGCGGAACTGGATGTCCTCGCGGGTAATATTGCCGTGGATGCCCTTGCGAATCGCGCCATTGGGCGACTTGGTCGCCAGCTTGTCGAGTTTCGCCTCGTCGATTTCCGGGTGCAGCGCGAGCAGGTCGTCGAGTTGCTTGCGGTTGACGGTCATCCCCGCGTTCTTGATGCCAACCCCGTGCTCCCGGAGCGCGTCGATGGCCTCCGCCACGACCTTGCCATTGCTGACCAGGCGCTGTTCCGCGCTGAGGTCGATCTCGACCAGTTCGATGTCCAGCGGCCGCGTGACGAACATCTCGAGGATGCGCTCGAAGGCGATCTGCGCCATCTCATCCCCGTGCAGGATGACCAGCGGGCGCGCTACTTTGATTCTGGGTGTCATGCTTCCTCCCGACAACAACCAACCGGCCCGCGGGCAACGGGCCAAATTATCCGGGCGACAGCTTAACCGCTACACCCCGCCAACCCAATCCGATCTTAGTCGAATCGACGCCGCTTCACACTAACCCGATGACGTGGGCATGGCTGCCGGGCACCACCTGGGGTAGGATGCGCGCATTCACCGGAGTTCCCAGATGCGCAGCTTCCTGCCCCTCATCCGCAGCGAATGGCAACTACTGCTGTTCGGCTTCAGCATGTTGTTCTGTTCCAGTTTCGGGCAGACCTACTTCATCGGCCTGTTTGGCGGCGACATCCGCGCCGACCTGGGCCTGAGCAACGGCGATTTCGGCGGTATTTATTCCGCTGCCACACTCGCCAGCGCGGTACTGCTGCTGTGGAGCGGATCGCTGATCGACCGGCTGGACCTGCGCCACTACGCCTGCCTGGTCTCGGTGGGCCTGGCCGCCGGCGCCCTGCTGCTGGCGGGCAGTCGCGGCCCGGTGACCCTGTTTATCGCCTTCCTGGTATTGCGCCAGCTCGGCCAGGGCCTGACCGGCCTGGCCGGGGCCACCGCGATGGTGCGCTACCTGCCCAACGAACGCGGCAAGGCCAATGCCCTGGCCGGCATGGGCTTTTCGTTTGCCGAGGCGCTGCTGCCCTCCCTGGCGATCGCCGCGCTGGCCTGGCTGGGCTGGCGGCAGTCGTGGGTATTCTGGGGCCTGCTGCTCGCGATCAGTGGTCCCGCACTCACGCTCTGGCTGCTGCGCGGGCATCGCGACAGGCACCAGCGCTATCTCGATTCGGTGAGCGAGTCCGGCGCGAGCAGTTCCGCCGGGCAGCCGCGCCAGTGGAACCGCGCCGAGGTACTGCGCGACCCCCTGTTTTACCTGTTCATGCCGACACTGCTGGCGCAACCCATGCTGTTCACGGGCTTTATTTTCCACCAGGTGCCACTGGTCGAGGAGAAAGGCTGGTCCATAGCCGCCTGGGCGGGGCTGTTCGTGTTCTACGCGCTGGTGAATACCCTTTGCAAACTGTTCGCCGGATTGCTGGTGGACCGGGTCGGCGCCGTTCGGCTGGCACCGATCGTCAGTCTTCCGCTGGGGCTGGGCCTGCTGGTGCTCGCGCTCTCCGACCACTTCATTGCCGGCTGGGCGTTCATGGGCCTGATGGCGATCTCGGTAGGCAGCTACTCCACCCTGTCCTCGCCGTTTTACGCGGAGATGTACGGCACCCTGCACCTGGGGTCGATCAAGTCGCTTACCTCCGCTGCCATGGTCTTCGCCACGGCGATCGCGCCGGTGCTCATGGGCTGGTTGATCGACCGCGGGGTGAGCATGGACGCGATGGCCCTGGGCAGCGTGGTCTACGTGCTGATTGCCAGTGCGCTGGCGTTTATTGCACTACGCCAGCGCCAGGCTCAATTGGCGGAAGCCGCCTGATCAGGGCGCAAGCTGCATGAAGCGGTGCCACTTGTCCTGGAAGCGAACCACGAATCCGGGAGTCGCATCGCCCAGACCCGCCGGCTCCAGCCCGGGGTGACGCGCCACCACCTGTGACAGGCGCTGCTCCTCGCCAACCCGAACGTCGACAAACAGCAGGTGACGCCCGGAATTCAGCGCGGACTCGAAGCGGCGGAAGTCGGCGTGCTTCTCCTGGATACCGATGAGACCGCCCTCCCAGGTGCAAAAGCCCAGTACCACCACCGAAAGGAAAGCCAGCGGAATCCAGCCCACGCCGTGGGCGACGCCGGTGAGCCATCCAAGGGCGAGTACCGCGGTAGCGCAACAGATGCCGACGACCGCGCCGCGCTGGGTACCGCGAACCACATCCTTTCTCAGTACCGCTTCCACCGAATGCAGGTGGCGCTCCTCGACCGCGGTATCGTCCTCGCTGAGGACGTGAATTTGCGGCGCGGTGATGCCCGCCGTGTGCAATTCGTGCTCCACGGCTGCGAGATCGTCGAGATTACTGGTGAGAAAATAGTGACGCTTCATGAACATGCCTCCCTGGAATGCCCTGTTGCAGGCACCCGGAGAGAGCTAAACCACACCGATCTGCCGGGTACGCAGCGTGTGATCGCGCCAGTCATACCGGAGTACTGGCCCGATACTGTCCTGAGTATAGCGCAAGGAATCCCGCATGCTCTGCAGGCACTGACGAGCCCGGCTAAAGGCCCGCAAGCAGCAACAGTGACTCCCTGTCGCTTTCGCTATAGAAGATACCCGCAGCGGGAAAAAGTTCGCCACCGGGCCGGGCACGGCCTGGCCTGGACGCCCGCGGGATAACGCGAGTGCCTGCCTGCGACCAGCAGCGTGTCCTGGAGGGGCTGTATAAAAAAGGAAGGAGGAAAATGGGGTCCCGGCGGCCATGAAGGCCGTCGGGAAAGGGCCGCGCGGAGCGGCCCCGGTGTTGCGCGATACTGCTCGCTGGTCAGATGACCACGATGTTCTCGGCTTGCGGGCCTTTCTGGCCCTGGGCAACCGTGAACTCAACGGTCTGGCCTTCGGCAAGGGTTTTGAAACCTGAGCCGACGATAGACTTGAAGTGGGCGAACAGATCGGGGCCCGACTCCTGTGAAATAAAGCCGTAGCCCTTCGACTCGTTGAACCACTTGACGGTACCGGTGTGTTTCTCAGACATGATGTAAATCCTGTATATCAAAAATAACATTCGCCCACGCGGGCGGGTTTAGCGTAAGAACAGGCTGGAATTTAGAAGCTACAGGACGACGAACGAAGGTGTTGCGGCGAGATGGAGATTGTAAACTGGAGACTGACTTTTTAGCTGATGTGCAGCCTACGGGTCGCCCACAAGCAAGTCAAACACTATTTTCAGTATTCTGTGGCAGTTTTCGGGCCATGGAAATTGCGCCCCCCCAACTTCCCGTCGAGGATTCCGTCTTGCGCTTTCCACTCCCACGCCGCCCGCAAACACTCACTGCCGCCAGTGTCCTGGCCCGCTGCCTGTGCCTCGGCTTCGCCATCGGACTGGCGGCCTGCGGCGAATCCACAGTGCCGGCAGCGGGCAACGCGCCGGTAAAACTCACGCTGAAAGCCGACTGGTACGCCGAACCGGAACACGGCGGGTTCTACCTGGCGAAGCTCAAGGGCTATTACCTCGACGAGGGAATAGAGCTGGAGATAAAAGCCAACAACAACATCAGCAATATCTACCAGCAAGTGGCCACCGGAGAGGTGGACTTCGGCCTGGGCACCAGCGATACGCTGCTGACCCTGGTCGCCCGCGACATCCCGCTGGTTGGTGTAATGCCCTACTTCCAGCGCGACCCGCAGGGCGTGATGGTCCACCCCGACAGCGGCATACACTCGCTGGCCGACCTGGACGGCCGCAAGGTGATGATCTCGCCGACCCTGAATTATGTGGAATTCGTGCAGCGCTCGCTGGGTATCCACTTCCAGCTGGTACCGCTGACAGGGAGCCTGGCCAACTTCCTCAGCGACGACAGCCTGGTACAGCAGGCCTTTCTCACCAGCGAGCCCTACTTCGTCATGCAGGCCGGTGTGGAGCCGGAACTGCTGCCCTTCTGGGACACCGGGTTCGAGCCTTACCGCATCGCCTACACCCGCAAGTCGCTGGCGCAGGAGCACCCGGAACTGGTGCGCGGTTTCATCCGCGCCTCCCTGCGCGGCTGGGCCGACTATACCGGCGGCGAACAACGCGACGCGAACCGCGGGGCCGCCTTCGCCGAGATCGCCCGGCGCAACCCCCAGCAGAACGAGGCGTTCATGCAGTGGACCTACGGGCAGATGGAACGCTACCAGCTGGTACACGGCCGGGCGAATCGCGGGGAGCAACTGGGCCAGATCGATCGCGCCCGGCTGCGCCGGGAAATCGGCCAGCTGTCGGACCTCGGCCTGTTGGAACGAAATGTGCAGGTACAAGTGGATGAAGTGATGACCTTCGACTTGTACCCAACACAACTGGTGGTGGACAGTGACGACAGCGACAACCCCGGCGGCAAGCAATGACACGCTACCCCAGCTGGCCCTCGACCAGCTGGAGCCCGACCGCTCCGGCGACCTGACCGGGGCGACCCTGCTGGGCTTTACCGCCCAGTCCTGGATCGACGCACACCGCGCCCTGGGACCGGTGTTCCGCATCCCCGAATTCGACATGGTGGTGCTCGCCGGCAAGGAGGCCTCGCGCGCCGCCTGGCGATCGCCACAGGACTGGAGCTACGCCCTCACCGACCTCGGCAAGGCGTTTCGCTCGCAGCTGGGTGAGGGCTATATCACCGGCTCCGATGGCGACACCCACTGGGAGCAGCGCCGCGTCCTGCAGCCGATGTTCAACGGCGAGAATATCCAGCGGCACGCGCAGGTGGTCGCCGACATCGTCCGGGAGGAACTGGCCCGGCATGCCGGCAACCCCGTCGAATTGCACGAGCTGCTCGTGTTCAGCTTTACCCGCACGCTCAACAACAGCATGGTGAAAACCGGCGCCGACGACGCGCAGATTCGCGATTGTGCCCGCTTCGAGGAGGAATTCATCCGCGGCGCCACCTCACCGGATGCGCAGGCCTGGTACGCACGACCCGCCTACCGTGATCTCCGCGAACGGGTTTTTGCATTTTTCCGCGCGCTGGTGGAGGCGCGCCTGTCCGGCGAGCGCGCCGGCGACAACCTGGACCTGCTGATCGATGCGATGCGGGCGCGGCGCGAGCGGCTGGATGTCGAGGAACTGGTCCGCGATGCCTACCTGATGCAGGCCGGCGGCGCGGGCAATATCGCCAGCCTGTTCTGCAGCCTGCTGTGGGCGCTGCTGCAGCGGCCGGACTGGCTGGAGCGGGTACGCGGGGAACTGCAGCAGTTCGATCCCGCCTCGCTGGCAGCTACAGGCATGAACGGGCTATCGGCAACGCGCGCAGCCGTGCTCGAAACCGAGCGGCGCTTCCCGCCGACCCCGGGCATGCCCAAACAGGCGCTGCGCGATGTGCACATCGACGAGCGCCTCATCCCCGCCGGCAGCAACGTATTCCACCTGTTCACGCTGGATCACTACCTTGAAGAGGACTATCCCCGGGCCATGGAATTCCGGCCGGAGCGCTGGCTGGAGGACAAGCCGCCGCGGCCCAACGCTTTCGGTGGAGGCCGCCACATGTGCATCGGCATGAACCTGGCCTACCTCAACCTGCTGGTCGGCCTGAAGACACTGCTGGATGCGTGGGAAGTGCATGCCAGAACAGGCCCGCAGCTGCGGCCCATCGACCCCGACAACCCGGACTCCCCCGGTGTGATGGCCCTGGAAACTACGCTGCAGCCGCGCTGAGCCCGGATAGTCAGTCCGCCGGCAACTCGGGGCGAATGATGTCGTACAGCGCCGGGCGATGCTCGCGGATCTCGGCCACGCTCAGGCCCTCCAGCGAGTGGGGAAACTTCAGCCAGTCCGCGGTCTCGTGCAGGTAGTAGTCCGGCACCCGCTCGACCTCGCTGCGCGAGGGCTTGTAGTAAGGCACCGCGACACGAATGTCCTGCGGCGTGTTCAGCCTGGCCTTGTCGCGCAAGTCGCGGATGACCGCCTCGATAGTGTGGCCGGTGTCGAAGACGTCGTCGACGATCAGCAGCCGATCCTCGTGGGTGACATGCTTGATCAGGTAGCTCATGCCGTGGATGCGTATGCGGCTGCCGCGTTCGTCGATGTTCGCGGCGTAAGAAGAAGTGCGGATGGCGATGTGGTTGGTTTCCACGCCGGAATAGGCCAGCAGTTCCTGAACCGCGATGCCGATGGGCGTGCCACCGCGCCAGATGGCGATGATGATCGACGGCCTGAAGCCGCTGGCCAGCACCATGGCGCCCAGGCGAAACGAGTCTTCCAGCAACTGCTGCGCATCGATATACAGTTTTGTCGTCATCACTCGTTCAACCTGTTCCCCAGCGCGTAGTATAGTGCGGCGACAGTGAAAAGTCCGGAGCGAAAATATGGACCAGGTGGTCAGGAAAAAATTTATCGGGGAGGAGGACCTGCTCAACGACGCCTTCCGGCTGGCGGTAAAAATCCATCGCAGCGGCTTTCGCCCGAACTTTATCGTCGGTGTCTGGCGCGGCGGCTCCACGGTAGGGATCTACGTACAGGAGTGCCTGCAATACCTGGGCGTGGAAACAGACCACATCGCCATACGCACATCCTACGAGGGCATGGAGAGCTACCTGAAGAACGTCGACAGCCCGGAGCGCATCCGCGCCCACGGCCTGCAGTATCTCTATGAAAACCTCAACCACGACGACCGCCTGCTGCTGGTCGACGACGTCTACAGCACCGGTTACAACATCGAGGCAGTGATCAACCGGCTGCAGGCCAAGTGCAAGCGCAACATGCCCACGGACACCCGCATCGCCGTCCCCTTCTACAAACCCTCGCGCAACAAGACCGGTCGCGTGCCCGACTTCTACCTGCACGAATCCGATGACTGGCTGGTGCTGCCCTACGAGTTGCAGGGCCTGAGCGAGGCCGAAATCCGCGAGCACAAACCCTGGCTGATCCCGATTCTCGAGCAGCGCGGAGCAGGCTTCGACTAGACGCTCCACCGCCGGCCACGCACCAGCGCGGTGCAACCGTGCCAAATTATTGACCATCTGGTCCACTTCGTAATCACAAGAACCCCCGCCAGCGGGCGAAGTTGGCATGCTGGTACGAAAAATGCGTGTCCTGCGGGATAAGCATCCGCCCCCGGGGAACCAGTACCACTCATGCCTGAAGGCTGCACCGCGATTACCAACGCACGCGTCTACTGCGTGGACGCCGCCTTTCGCGTGCTCAACCCGGGGACGGTCGTGTTCCGGGGCGGCACCATCCTCGCCGTCGGACCGGCGGGGGAAGTCGAGATCCCCGCGGAAGCACGGGTCATCGACGGCGGGGGCCGGCTGGCGGTGCTGCCGGGGCTGGTCGACGCCCACTGCCACTCCAGCCTGCTCAAGGGGTTCTCCGAGAACGCCCAGCTCATGGACTGGCTGCCTGAGTACCAGCGCGAACACCAGGCGCTGCGCGCGGAGGATGCCTACTGCGCGTGCCTGGTTACTTACATGGAGGCGCTCAAGGGCGGCACCACCACCGTGCTGGACATGTACCGCTTCATGCACGAGGGACACCGGGCAGCGGAACTGCTCGGCCTGCGCGTACACCTGGTGCCCTACGCCGCCGACAATCCCACCAAGCAGTTCTTCGAAACCCTGGAGAGCACCGAGCAGGCGATCCGCGACCTGCACGGCCAGCGCAACGACCGCACGCGCTGCTGGGTCGGGCTGGAGCACATCACCTACTGCTCGGAGGCCATGTTCCGCGCCGCCCGCGATCTCGCCGACCGCTACGGCGTCAGCATCCACACCCACACCAGCGAGCAGCGCGAGGAAGTGGACGTGGTGGTCGAGCTGTTCGGCGCGCGGCCGGTTCACAAGTTCAACGACTGGGGCATTCTCAAGCCCGGCTCGCTGCTCGCCCACTGCGTGTGGCTGGACGATGCCGAGATCGAGGTTCTCGCGCGGACCGGCACCGCCGTCGCCCACTGCCCGGTGAGCAACATGAAGCTCGCCTCGGGCCCCGCGCCGCTGGCACAGTTCACCGCCGCGGGGATAGGCGTCGGCCTCGGCACCGATGGCGGCGTCAGCAACAACGCCGTCAGCATGTGGGAATCGATGAAGACCGGTTCGCTGCTGCAGAAAGTCACCCACCTCGACGCCACCCGGGTCAGCGCGCAACAGGCGCTGCACATGGCGACCCTGGGCGGCGCGCAGGTACTTGGGGTGGACGCACAGGTCGGCTCCCTCGAACCGGGCAAGCAGGCGGACCTCGTCACCGTCGATTTATGGCAGCCGCACCTGATGCCGCTGGTGGAGGCAGAGGGGCACGACCCCGTGCTGTGGAACCTGGTGTTTGCAGGCCGGGCCAGCGACGTGCGCGATGTCTGGGTGCAGGGCGAACAACTGCTTGCGCAGGGGAAACTGGTTCGGGCGAAAGAAGCCGACCTGCTCGAAGAAATCCACGCCGCAACCGCGGCGTTCCTGCTCCGTCGCGGCGATTTCGCGGCGGTGCCCATGGTTTGACACGGAGAAATTGCATGAAACTGAAATTCCTGGCGGGCATGTTCCTGTCCTGCCTGCCAACCCTGGCCAGCGCGCAGGTGCTGGTGGAGAATGCCACGATACTCACCCTGGCGGAGGGGCAGGATGAACCGTTTACCGGCTACCTGCTGTCCGATGCGGACGGCGCCATCGTCGCCGTCGGCAAGGGCAGCTACGAGGGCAAGCTGGACTACGAGACCAGCGTCGTGGACGCCACCGGCAAGATCGTCATCCCCGGCTTCGTCTCCGCGCACAACCACCTGTGGCAGAGCGCCTTCCGCGGCCTGGCCATCGACGAGGTGCTGTGGCCCTGGCTGCAGGCGCTGCACTGGACCTACGGCGACAACTTCGGCGACGGCGATTTCTACTGGTTCACCCTGCACGGCGCGATGGACCAGCTGGCCCACGGCATCACCACCACCTACAGCCACTCGCAGCGACTGAGCGGCACCGAGGCGCAATACCTGGAGTCGCTGGAGGCGGAGGCAGAGTTCAGCCAGCACTTCGTGTTCTCCTACAACGGCAACGTCAACCAGTCGCCGGAGGGGTATCGCAAGGATTTTGCCGCCTTCATGGCGAAGTCGAAGGCCTACATGGCGCAGCCGGGTGCATCCATGCTGGCCCCCGCGATGAGCTCCGTCGGCCTGCACGGCAACCTGCCCATGTTGCAGGTGGAGATGGACGTGGCCAAGGAGTACGGCGTGGGCGCGCAATTCCACTACCTGGAACAGTACTCCCGCCGCGAGCAGGACCGCGCCGAGTGGCCGGACCTGATGGCGGCCGGCGCGGTGCGCAAGGGCAACAGCTTCGCCCACTTCATCCACACCACGGACGCGATCCTCGACGACACCGCGAAGGGCGGCGCCGGCATGAGCTGGAACCCGCTGTCCAATGGCCGCCTGGCCTCGGGCCTCGCCGACATCCCGGACTACTTCGCCCGCGGCATCCCCGTGGGCATGGGCGTGGACGGCGCCGCGTCGGCGGACATCGGCGACCCCTTCGAGAACATGCGCATGGGCATGTACGCGCTGCGCATGCAGCACAAGGACGCCCATATCATGTCGCCGCTGCAGGTGATGAAGCTGCACACCATGGGCAGCGCCGAGGTGATCGGCGTGGCGGACAAGGTAGGTTCGCTGGTGCCCGGCAAGCGCGCCGACTTCCTCGTCCTCGACCCGGACAGCCCGGCCACCGGCGCCCTGTTCTACCCGGCGGCGCACATCGTCGCCGCGATGAGCGCGGACAACATCGACGCGGTCTACGTGGACGGCAAGTTGCGGGTTAAGAACGGCGAAATCCTGGAACGCGACATGGGGCAGGTCCAGCAGGAAGTGGAGAAACGGGTAGCGGCGATCGTGGCGCGCAACGAGGCGGATAAGTAGACGCGGCTGTGCTACCTTGTCGCGGGCGCGCTCGCGAGTGCGCCCGCCTCACCACCTCATTCGACTTTTCAAGGAGTGCTCTCGATGTATAGCCACATCGTCCTCGGCGCCAACGATCTCGGCGCAGCCAAGGAATTCTACGACGCCGTGCTCGGCGCGCTGGGCTACGACCCCGGCGTGGAATTCATGCCGGGCAAGAACCTCGTCTACCAGGGCGGCGGCAGCATGCTGATGATCACCCTGCCCCGCGACGGCAAGGCGGCAACCCACGCCAACGGCGGCACCATCGGCCTCATCGCCGCGTCACCCGAGGTCGTGGACGCCTTCCACGCCGCGGGTCTGGCCAGTGGCGGCAGCTGCGAAGGCGAGCCCGGCCCGCGCGAGATCATCCCCGGCGCCTACGCCGCCTACCTGCGCGACCCCACCGGCAACAAACTCGTCGCCTGGTTCGCCCCCGCCTGATAACAACGGGGACGGAGGAGCTATTTTTTAACCAGCTTGCCAACTGGTTAAAAAATAGCTCCTCCGTCCCCGGGTTTTAAAGCAGGCTGCCGCCGTCGACGGACCAGACCTGGCCGGTGACAAAGCTGGCGCGGTCGGAAGCCAGATAGGCGACCAGTGCGGACATTTCATCCGGCGTGGCAAAGGGCCTGCCCACGAGCGTGGTGCGCTGTCGCATGGCGCGGTCCGTTTCGCTCAGGGTCCGGGCGTGCGCGGTAAAAAAGTCGTTGTCCGGATGGAAGCGGCTACCCCGGCAGCATGTAATCGCCCACCAGGCCGGCGGTCGAACCGATATTGACGATGCTTCCCCGGCCCCGCTCCACCATGCCCGGCAGCACGGCGTGGGTCATGCGCAGGACGGTGCCGAAGTTCAGGTCCATGTCCTGCTGCCACTTACCCGGGTCCGAGTCGACGAAAAAGCCCTGGTCGACGTTGCCGCCGACACCGTTCACCAGGATGGATACCGGCCCGGACTGCTCAGCCGCCGCAACCACTATCGCCGCAGCAGCAGGGTCCAGCAGGTCCGCCCGCGCGAAGACCGCCGAGGCCGCCCCGCGCTGCAGCGCCTCCTGCACCAACCGTTCGCCAGCCTGCGCGTCGCGCCCCACCGCGACCAGCTTCACCCCCTCGGCGGCGAGTTCCAGCGCGATTCCCCTGCCGATATTCGAGGTGGCGCCAGTGACCACAGCCACCCTGTCTTGCAGACCCAGGTCCATACATTTGACTCCCGTCCGGCAATTCGCCCGCCGCAAATACGCGGCTAGATCCCCAGTTGCAACCCGATCTCGATTACGCGACTGGCGGGGATACGGTACTGCGAGGTGGCGTGCATGGTATTGCGAACCATGAAGGCAAACAACTTGTCCCGCCAGGCCATCATGCCGTCTTTCTTGCGATCGGCGATGACCGAGGTCCTGCCTACAAAGTAGGTGGTGTCATCCAGCGCTATGGGCAGGCCGCGGTTCTCGATGCAGAACGCCAGGTCGGAGGGAATGTTGAATCCCTGCATGAAGCCGTAGTTGAGCAACACCTCGAACACGCCCTGTCCACAATCCTTCACCTGGATGCGGTCCTCGTTGGAGACCCGCGGCTGGCGCATCACTTTCACGTTCACGATCACCACTTTCTCGTGCAGCATCTTGTTTCGGCGGATCAACTGCATCAGCGCATTGGGCACCTCCCCGGCGCGGGCCGTGAAGAACACCCCGCTCCCGGGTACCCGCAGGGGCGGGTCGTTTTCCAGCCGCCCGAGCAGGGTCTCGATGTTGATGGTATTGGCCTCGTAGGACTGCACCAGCAGGGCGCTGCCGCGCCGCCAGGTGATAATCACCGTGAAGATAACGGCACCCATCGCCACCGGGAACCAGCCGCCGTGGGGGATGGTGTCGGCGTTGGCGGTCAGGAAGGCCAGGTCGACGCTGAGGAATACCGCCAGGAACAGCCCCGCCTTGCCCAGGCTCCAGCCGCCGCGCTCGCGCGCCACGTTGAAGGCGAGGATGGTGGTCACCAGCATGGTCGCGTTGACGCTGACACCGTAGGCCGCTGCCAGGTTGTTGGAGGAGCGGAAGGCAAGCACCAGCGCCACGGCGGCCGCCATCAGCAGCCAGTTGATGCCGGGCATGTAGATCTGGCCGTGGGAGTGCTCAGAGGTCTGCTCCACCTGCAGCCGGGGCAGGAACCCCAGCTGCACCGCCTGCCGCGTCAGCGAAAAGGCGCCGGTAATCACCGCCTGCGACGCGATGATCGTCGCCGCGGTGGAGAGCACCACCAGGGGCAGCAGCGCCCAGTCCGGCGCCAGGTGGAAAAACGGCTGGACCACTGCCTCCGGCCGCGCGAGCAGCAGCGCGCCCTGGCCGAAGTAGTTGAGCAGGAGCGCGGGCAGCACGACGGCGAACCACACCACGCGGATCGGCGTCGGGCCGAAGTGGCCCAGGTCGGCGTAAAGCGCCTCGCCACCGGTGGCGACCAGGAACACCCCGATCAGCACCAGGAAGCCGGGCAACTGGTTGGCCACGAGGAACTGTACCGCATGCCAGGGCGCGACCGCCTGCAACACCACCGGGTGATCGGCGATGCTGCTCACACCGAGCAGCGCAAGGGTCAGGAACCAGACCACCATCACCGGGCCGAACAGCGCTCCCACCCTGGCCGTTCCGTGTTTCTGCAGCGCGAACAGCAAGACCAGGATGGTCACCGTCACCGGCAGGATGAAATGGTCCAGCCCCGGCGCGGCGACAGCAAGGCCCTCCACCGCGCTGAGCACCGAGATCGCCGGGGTCAGCATGGTGCCGCCGTAGAGCAGGCCGGCACCGAACAGGCCGATGAGTATCAGGGTACGGCGGGAGAAACTGTCCTGCTCGGTGTCCGGACGCAGCAGCGCCAGCAGCGCGAAAATACCGCCCTCGCCGTGATTGTTGGCGCGCAGCACAAAAGCCATGTACTTGAGCGAGATGACGATGATCAGCGCCCAGAAGATCAGCGAGAGAATACCGAGAATATTCGCCTCGTTGATGGGAACGGGGCTGACGCCGCGAAAGCACTCGCGCAGCGCGTAGATCGGGCTGGTGCCGATATCGCCGTAGACGATCCCCAACACGGCAAGCCCCACCGCGGCGCGACCGGGTTGTGCTGCATGGCCCGATTCAGCCATTGGCGACTCCCTATCCTGGTTGAGAAGATTCCCAAGGCTACCCGCTGGCCGGGCAATTGCAAAATCGCTGGCAGCTCCCTGACGCCAACTGGAAAGACACCGCGAGACTACCGCGCCGGGGGGCGGCTACGGCAGCGAAGCACGCGATGCCACGCGGGAGGGGTTTGCTCAGGGCTCGCGATGCGGTGAGGCATCGGTACGCCGCCCCATGGCTCGAAGCCGGTATTGCGTCGGCGATTCGCCGGTTTCACGCAGGAAAGCCGTCGAAAAGTTGGACGGCGCCGAAAAGCCGACCTCGTAGGAGACCGACTTGATACTGGATCCCGAGGCCAGCAAGCGCCGCGCGTGCTCGATACGCCACTCGGTGATGTACTCGCCAATCGACCGGCCCATGCTTGCGCTGAACGCCCGGGACAGGTGCCGGACCGAGAGATTGCACATCCGCGCCAGTTCCCCGATGCTCGGCGGCCTGGCTTCTCCCCGGACCCGCTCCTCGACGAGGCGAAGGTTGCGGGCCGACAGGCCGCCCTGGACCTTGTTCTCGTCCATCTCGCCGATGTAGCGTGACAACTCGATAATCAGTTGCCCCGATACCATCTCCATCAGGTAGTCGCTGCCAAAACCCGGGGACTGCAATTCCTCCGAGAGGGTCAACAGCAAATTCCTGATGCGGCTACTGCTGATATCGAGCAGTTTCTCCAGGGGGTAGTGGCTCCAGTCCGCCTTGCGCCCCGTCCACTGCTCCACGGCTGTGGGGTCCAGGTGGAAGCACAGGGATCTCTGCTCGCGAAGATCCGTAATGCAGTGCACCCGTTCGTACGGCGGCAGCAGTGAAATCTCGCCAAAGCGTTCAAAGCGGTTTTTCCCCCAGTGATCAGGGAAACAGGCCTTGGAGACGTGCCTTACGGGAAAAAAAACCAGCTGCAGCAGGTAGCTGGACGCGCAGCCGGTAATATCGATGGGCTCGTCCCAGTTGTACTCAACCAGGCTTACACGGGCCATTTCGCTGCGGTAGTGCAGCGCTTTGGCTGGCTCCGCAAGCTGCGTTTTCATCGGTCGCCTGAACCTGCCACTACGGGCAGCACCAGGGCTGCCGCACCAGCCAACACGTGGCCGGCAGTACACTTGGCAGTCACGCCGGTATGTTCCTGAAAGTCTGTCAATGTACTGACGCCAACCTCGCGGGTTTTATTGGTATTTGCGTTCAGGCTGCTGCAATTCGGTATTCAATGTCCTCGAGGCATAAATTGGCCGGTTCGCATAATTGCCAATGATTGTCGAAGACCTTCCTAAAAATATAGTCTCTCGTGGATTGTGTAAACTTCACGCGACCGAAAGAAAGCGGGATGGGCGTATTTTCAGCCCGCCTGAAATCCCGCCTGGCGTCGATGTCCTGCATCAATACCCTACTCCTGACAATAAAACCGACACTAGGAGCACGCTATGAACACAGACAGCATAATGCTGCCGCCAGACCGCACCTGCCGCTTCCCACACCTGAGCATGTTAGCCGCGCTACCGGCAGGTGCCTTGCTGGCAGTATCCCTGCTTGGCAGCAATGACGCGAGCGCCCAGGGGCAGCAACAACAGGCCCGCGGGGGCACGCTGGAAGAAATCGTGGTGACCGTGCGCCGGCGTTCGGAGGTGGCCACGGATGTCCCCATGGCCATCACGGTCATGAATACCGAATTCCTGCAGGACCAGGGGATCACTTCCGTCGAGAAACTGAACGAGGCAGTCCCCGGGTTGAATATCACCCAGGGCACGGATGGCGCGAACCTGCCGCTGATATCGCTGCGCGGCCAGCGCCCCTCCGAGGTGCTGTTGACCATGGACCCGGCGGTGCCCCTCTACTACGCCGACATCGTGCTGACGCCGGTCAATGGCAGCAACCTCGCCCTGTACGACATCGCCAACGTACAGGTGGTCAAGGGTCCGCAGGGCACACTGTTTGGCCGCAACAGCACCGGTGGCGCCGTACTCATCACACCCGAGGCGCCCGATGCCGAGTTCGGCGGTTACATCAAGGGCACCGTCGGCAATTACGACCTGTACAAGTTCGAGGGCGCGGTGAATCTTCCGGTCAGCGATGTTGTCGGCTTTCGCATCGCAGGGCAGAAAACCAACCGGGACGGTTACCAGAGTATCGTGGATAACGGCATCCCCGCCGGTGAAGTGGGATCCACCGCCGACCTCGCCTGCGACAACTGCCTTTGGGATGAGGACTCACAGGGCCTGCGTGTATCCATGTCCATCGGAAGTGGTGATTTCAACAACCTGACCACCGTTTCCTATGACGAGAACGACGCCGTGGGCAAGGCGATCATCGCCTCGGATTTCAACCCGGGCGCAGGCCTGGGCGCCATTTTCAACGCTATTTACAACGGCGGCCTCGCCGCGCTGGGCGGTCCCTCGTATACGCTCGTCGACGACGCGATAGAGCGCGCCAGGGGGCGTGACGTCACCGACGTCGAGAGCAGTTTCATCCCCAGGGACGAGGTGAAGAACACGTTCCTGGCGAATGCCACCGAGTACGACTTCAACGACAACCTCACCATCAAGAACATCTTCGGATACCGCAAGGTCGAGGTGCTCAATGCCATCGACTCCGACGGCATGTCGCTGCCATTGACCGGGTCCAACTCGGTCGATTCACCGACCTGGCCGTCTAACGAAAAGCTGCCCAGCGAGCGCAAGCTGGACGGCGAGCAATACAGTAACGAAATCCAGCTGTTCGGCGATGCTTTCGATGACCGCCTCGAATGGCTGGCCGGCGTCTACTACTACCGGATGAAGGGCTCCGAGCACTTTCTCGCCACCAACACCAGCCGGAACCCGGACTTCGACAACCTGTCGTCTCCGGTGCCGATTCCACAGGTCGAGGCCATCTTCGACGTCGCGCAAAACGGCCTCTACTCCAGCTCCTCGTTTGCCGATGTGAAAAACGAAGCCTATGCGATATTCGGCGAGGGCACCTACAGTTTCACCGACGATATCTCGCTGACCGTGGGATTGCGGCAATCCTGGGACAAGCGGGAGCTGACCTCGAAAAACATCGGTACCGATTTCTTCAATGCCACGGCTCCACCGGCGTGCGTGGTCCTCGGCAGGGACGGCAACCCCGTCGGCCCCACCTGCTCGCGCACGGAAAACGAATCCTACTCCAAGCCCACCTGGCGAGTGGCTTTCAACTACGAGCCGGGCATGAATAACCTGTTATACGCGAGCATTTCCACGGGATATCGAACAGGCGGCTTCCAGACCCGGGCCAAGGACAACCTCTCCTTCGAGCCCTTCGATCCCGAAACCGTCATCTCCTACGAAATCGGCCACAAGGCCGACTGGCAGGTTGGCATACTCGGCAACCTGCGCAGCGGCATCGCCCTGTACTACCAGGATTACGACGATATCCAGAAAACACAGGGGCTCAGCAGCCCGGACGGGATCGTGACCGTCGTCCTGAACGCCGGCAAGGCCGTCATCCGCGGCGTGGACCTGGACCTGACGCTGGCGCCCACCGACAACCTGTTGTTTACCGTCGGCTATGCCTACATCGATGCCTACTACAAGGAGTGGCAGGCCGGGGAATTCGACAACAAGGACTCACCTTTCGTCTACATCCCGGACAACTCGGTCTTCGCGACCGCCAGATATACCCTGCCGCTGGATAGCGCCATAGGCGACGTGTACATCTCCGGCGGTCTGTACTACCAGTCGGCGGTTGATACCTTCCAGCAACTCCAGCACCTGGACGTGCTCGTGCCCGATCCGGACGAAGCCGCCTACGCCAAAAAGGACCAGCGCCTTGACGCCTACTCGGTGTGGAACTTCCGCATCGCCTGGGACGGCATCATGGGCACCAATCTCGACCTGGAGGCCTTCGTCAACAATGCCTTCGACGAGGAGTACGCCGTGGGCTCCACGCCGGTTATCGATTCGCTGGGCCTGAACATGAAAACCTACGGCGCGCCCAGGACCTACGGAGCCTCCCTGCAATGGCGATTCTGACCCTTGGAAACGTGGGCCCGGGGCCCATCCACACAGCGCGAGATATCGGAGCCACCATGAGAAAACTGACACGACGCTCACTGCTGCAATGCTCAGCCGCCGTCGGCCTGTTGGGCCTGCCGCGACTGGTCTTCGCCACCCGTGCAGTGGACCTCAGCGGGGGCATCGACCCGGCCCGCGAGTACGTGCTGCCAGAGGCGCCCGACGTCCAGGGCATGCGCGACGCGGTAAACGTCTGGATAGAGGAGGAAAACGGCGAATTTGCGATTCGCCTCGGCGTCGAGGCGCTGGCGGAGGAATGGGACAACCAGCTGGTGTGGCTGGATGTCGCGTTTGCCGACGGTCGCGTCCTCAGCCTGCGGGATGAAAAGGGCCCGACCCACCCGGCGATAGACGAGCGGGGCCTGTCCTCCATACGCGGCTCCGCCGGCGCGCGTTTCCAGTGCATCGAACCCTTCGCCCGCTGGAACGCGAGCTTTTCGGGCATGGTGCCGGAGACCACTGCGGAGGACCTTGCGCGCGACCGCTGGCCCGAGGATCCGCCCGAGACCCGGGTGGAATTCGATATCGACATGAACATGGCCGTTCCGCCCTGGGTGCCGGGCACCCTGCTGGAATCCGCGACGGAGGCCTTCAAGGGCGAGCAGGGCGAGTTCATCAGCCCGCGCTACGAGCAACTGTTCCGCTGTTCGGGATCCATGCAAATCGGCGGCAAGAGCTACCGGTTCGCGGGCAATGGCCTGCGTATCCGCCGGCAGGGAATTCGCAAGTTCGAGGGCTTCTGGGGCCACTGCTGGCAGTCCGCAGTGTTCCCCAGCGGGCGCGCCTTCGGATTCAATACCTTCCCGCCCCGGGATGACGGCGAACCCTCCTACAACGAGGGCTATGTGTTCGACGGCAGCGGCGTGCTGAAACCGGCCAGGGCCATACAGATACCGTGGATGACGCAGATGAACACCAGCGGTGACAACGTCTCTTGCGTGCTGGAAACCGCGGACGGCACCGTGAGCATCGAGGGTGTCACATTCATCAATACCCGCTCCTACCACCGGGGACAGCTGCCGCCCGATTTTCCCGTCGTGCAGCAGGCCCACGCGCGCTACCGCTGGGATGGCGAGGAGACCGTGGGTATGGTGGAACGCTCTTCGCGCCCGAGCCTGATTACCAACCTGTAAGCGCGCATCGCGTGCCCCGGTTTTTGCCGGGGCGCGCGGCTACCGGCTGTCCCGGTACTCGAACAGTTCCTCCAGCGCGTAGCGCCGCCCGTTCTTCACCGTCATCACCACGTTGTCGCTGGCGCTGATATCCGCCAGCGGGTCGCCGTCGAGCACCACCATGTCTGCGAGCTTCCCGGGTTCGATGCTGCCGAGGTCGGCCTCCACCCCGCTGATGCGCGCGGACTGGTAAGTCGCGGCGCGCAGGATTTTCGCCGGGGGAATGCCCTCGCGCTGGTACAGGCGCAACTCCGCGTGCAGCCCGGTGCCGTAGGGCGTAAAGGGTGAATCCGTCCCGGTGCCGACCAGCGCGTCGCGCTCGATAAGCTTGCTCAGCAGTTCGCCATAGGCGTCGACGTAGCCCTCGGCGCCCGGGCCGAAGAAGCCCATGAAGTCCTGGTAGGTCTTTTTCATGGACGGGCCGTAGAAGGCGTCGAACTGCGGCGTGCTGTAGATATCGTCCTGCTCGGAGAAGGTCAGCACGACCCCGGGCACCACCATGGTCGGTACCATGCCCATGCCCGAGACCGACAGCACTTCCACCACATCCTGGTAGGCGCGGCCCAGCTCGCTGATCTTGGTGGCGTAGCCGCGGCGGCTGGTGCCGGTGAAGTGCTCGATGTTGTCCACCCCCAGCACCGCCGCCGGCAGCAGTTCGTGGGAGGTGACCGGCACCCCCATGGCGTGGGCGAACTCCACCACCCGCTGCTGCTGCCGGTCCGGCAGGCGCACATAGGTCTTGAAGAAATCCACGTCCAGCAGCTTCGAGCGCTGCAGCGCGCGCTCCAGGTGATCGTCCGAGGTGATCCCCTCGACCACCGCGTAGTAAACCCGGCGCCCGTCGATATTGTGCCCGGTCATGAACAGCCGCGTGCCGACCCGCCGGCCGCTGTCCCAGGCCTCCCGGCGCTCGTTGGCGAGATAGGGATTGGAGCCCGGGTCGCGCACCGAGGTAATGCCGTAGGCCAGCCAGGCGCGGCCCTGGGCTTCGCTGTGGTTGTGGTCGCCGATGTGGGCGTGGGACTCGAACATGCCCGGGATCACCACCTTGTCGCTGGCGTCCACCACCGGCAGGTCCGTGCGCTGCCCGGCGGGCAGCAGCTCGACGATGCGGTCGCCGCGCACGTGGATATCGATATTTTCCCGGTATTCCAGGTGCTGCCCGTCGAACACCCTGCCCGCGCGCAACAGCCACTCGTCCGCCGGCAGGTCGCGCTGCCAGCTCATGTCCGGGGTGATGTCCTCCACCTTCCCGGTTTTCACCGCCAGGCGCTCCAGCCTGTCCCCGGCCTGGAAGACGATATATTCGCCGCCCTTGCTGAAGTGCGGCATATCCGCCAGGCCGTCGTACAACTGCTCTACCGGGCCGGCGATCTCGAGGCCGGGGGTCAGCGGCAGCGCGTAGAGCAGTCCGTCCTCCTCGAAGGCCACCCGGCCCGCCGCCGCTGAATAGCTGGCGTGGGCGATGCTGCGGTGCGGCACCGGCGTGATGTCGCGGGTCTCGCCGCTGGCGATGTCCACCACCGCCAGCACGTACAGGCCCTCGCGATAGCGGTGGCTGTAGGTTTCCAGCCGCGTGGTGACCAGCTTGCTGCCGTCCGCGCTCCAGTCGATGTGCTGCGGCGGCTTCGGCTGCGAGACGGTTTTCAGCTCGCCGCTGTCGCGGTCGTAGACCGTGAGCTGGCCCACCACGTGGGTCAGGGGGTTATCCGGCACATCGGTAAAAAAGGCGAAGCGGCGGCCGTCCGGTGACCAACTGGGGAAACTGATCGAGCGCTTTTCCACCGGCAGCGCCTCGCGCTTGCCGCTGGCGAGGTCCTGCAGGTAGATACGGTAGGCGCCGCCGCGGTCGGAGATCCACGCCAGCTGCGTGCCGTCGCTGCTCCAGACCGGCATCTGGTCGGCGGCGGCATCGTCGGTCAGTTGCTCCAGCTCGCCGCTTTCCGGGTTCCACAGCCACAGGTCGCCGAGGGCGGTAAACGCGGTGGTCTTGCCCGAGGGCGAAATCGCGGGATGGGACAGGCCCAGCACCCGGTGCGGGGCCGGGTCGTCGAAATCGTGGCGCTTGCGGGTGTACTCGCGCGCGGGAATATCGAAGCTCACGCTGAACGGGCGCTCGCGCAGGGGCTCGCCCTGCTGCCAGGTCCAGACGCGGCCGTCGCTGGTGTACACCGCGGTATCGGCGCCGGTCCATGTCGCGCGGAAGGGGAACACGTCCGCGCCCGCGGGCGAGAGCACCGCCGCCTCGCCGCTGGCCAGGTCGAGGCGGCGGAAGCTTGAAGTCGCGTTGCCGCTGGCGTCGCGGTCCAGCGAACGGAAACTCAGCGCGCCGCCATCCGGCAGCCAGCGCAGGCCGCTCAGTTTCGAGGCCGATGCGTAAACCGTGTCCGCGCTTTCCGCTGCCAGTGCCCGGGTGCGGACCTGCTGCTCGCGGCCGACCGACGCCACCCAGCCCAGGCGCTTGCCATCCGGCGACCAGGTGGGGGCGTACTCGTCTTCCGGCGCGCTGGTCAGCTGTGTCAGCTCGCCGTCAGACAGGCGCAAGGACCAGATGTCGTAATTGCCGCTGCGGTCGGAGGAAAACAGCAGCGTGCCGCCATCCGGCGACCAGGTCGGTTCGCGGTCATCGAACAGCGAATAAGTGAGCCGCTCGGGCTGCGCACCCGGGGCCAGCGGCAGGCGCCACAGGTCGAAGGTCCCCTCCCGGTAGCCCTCGTACACCACGGCCTTGCCGTCGGGCGCCATGTCCGGCTCCCAGGCATCATCCAGCCAGCCGGTAATCGGTGTGGCTTGCGTTTCACCCGGCGCCTGCAGGTACAGCCGGCCCTGCAGGGCGAGCACCGCCACACCGCTGGCCGGGTCGACGGCCACCGCCAGGTTGGTGCCTTCCACGAGGGTGGCCTGTTTCGCCAGGGCCGGTTGGCAGCACAGGCAGAGCCCGGCAATGACGCCGGAAATCAGGCGGGACCGCATATCAGTGCACCATCGCGTAATAGGCGACGAAGCAGGCGGTGAGCGCCCAGCCCAGCGGGTTGACCTCCCGCGCCTTGCCGGTCAGCAGCATGCCGACCGCGTAGGCGATCATCCCCAGCGCCATGCCGTCGCTGATCGAGGTCACCCCCATCAGGATCAGCGTCAGGATCGCGCTGCCGCCCAGCACGATATTGTCGAAGTTGATATGCCGCACCTCGGAGAACATCAGCAGGCCGATGAACACCAGCGCCGGCGCCGTGGCCTGCACCGGGATCACCAGCAGCAGCGGGTTGATGAACAGCGCGAGGAAGAACAGGAAGCCGACGAACAGGGCCACGAGCCCGGTGCGCCCGCCGCTCTCGATCCCCGCGGCCGACTCGCCGTACACGTTGGTGGTGGACGTCCCGCACATCGCCGAGCCGAGGGTGGCGATGGCATCGGCAGAGAGCGCCTCGGTGGGCTTGATCATGTTGCCGTGCCCGTCCACCAGGCCCGCGCGCTGGCACATGGCGTTCATCGCCGCGAGGCTGGAGAACAGGTCCAGGAACACCAGTGTGAGCAGCACCGGGAAGGCGCTGCCCAGGTGCGAGAACAGGTAGCCGAAATCCAGGATCATCACGTATTGCGAAAACGAGACCGGCGCGGAAACCAGCGCGTCCGGCATGCGCGTGACATGGCCGCCGGCGGCGCCGGGCACGAACATGCCGACTACCGTAATGAGCGCGATCACGATAAGAATGGCGCCGGGAATGCGCCGCGCCATCAGCCCCATCACCATCGGCACGCCCAGCAGCGCCAGCAGCACCGCGGGCTGGGCGACGTCGCCGATCTTGATCAGCGTGGGCGCGGGCGCGGTCACCACGATGCCGGCGCCCTTGAGCCCGATGAACATGAGGAACAGGCCTATCCCCGCCGTCAGGGCAAACTTCAGGTCGTCCGGGAAGGCGTCCAGCAGCATGCGCCGCACGCCGGTGACGGTGAGCAGCAGGAAGATCACGCCGCTCCAGAACACCAGCCCGAGGGCCGCCGGCACCGGCACCCCCATGCCCAGCACGATGGTGTAGGTGAAGATCGCGTTGGCGCCCATGCCCGGCGCCTGCACGAACGGCAGGTTGGCCATCAGCCCCATGAGGATGGAAAATACCCCCGCTACCACCGCCGTCAGGGTGATGACAGCGGCGCGGTCCATGCCGGCGTCCGCCATGATCATCGGGTGCACCGCCAGCACGTAGGACATGGTCGCAAAGGTGGTCAATCCGGCCAGCAGCTCGGTGCGCACCGAAGACCCCCTTTCTGAAATTTTGAACCTCTGGTCTAGAAATGAGGCGAACCAATTTGGTGCAGTATCGCCTTGTTTAGCCATTTCCGGCTCCAGTTTGTGGCAATCCACACTCGACGACTGTTCCATTCTCTACCCGTTAGTCAACTTTTCAGGTTGGGCTTTTACCGGCTCTTGCAGGCCCCGCGCGGCGCAGGCCGGCGAAGCCGCCTGTGCGGGGCCGCGGGGCCATGTCCCTGGGGTAGCAATAAACATGCCCGTCCGTTTTCTCTGGCCTGCTAATTGCATAGCCCTGTCCAACGAACGCGACGACAGGTCCCATGGCAGCAGCAGACAAACCCCTCGGCTATCACCTCGCCGCCAGCGCCGACGAACTGGTGCGCCTGCAGGCGGTTGCCGGCGGGCGCCAGGCGCCGGACCGGGTGCTGGCCAATGCGCGGGTGCTGTCCCTGCACAGCCGGGAGATACTCGAACGGGACATCTGGATCAGCGGCCGGCACATCGCCGCGGTGGTGCCACGGGGCCACGCACACGCGCAATCCCCCGGGGTCGAGCACGAGGACATCGGCGGCAGGTTCGTCGCGCCGACCTTCATCGACACCCACCTGCATATCGAGTACAGCCTGCTCACCCCCGGGGAATTCGCCCGCTGCGTCGTGCCCCGCGGCACCGGCTGCGTGCTGGCGGACCCCAACTGCATCGGCAACGTGCTCGGCGCGACAGCCATGGACTGGGCCGGCACCACCGGCACGCCGCTGAAGATTTTCCAGCAGATTTCCAGCCGTATCCCGCGCGCCCCACACCTGGAACTGGGCGGGGCGACGGTGACCGAGGAGGAACAGCTCAGCCGCCTCTCCAGCAGCCACGCGGCGACAGTGGGCGAGTCCACGCCCTTCGGCTTCGACGAGCGCGCCGCGCGCATGTACGCCCGGTCGCTGGCGGAGGGCCGTCGCAACACCGGGCACACCGCGCGGGTGAAGGACGAGATGCTCTGGGCCTACGCCGCCTCCGGGATCTCCGACGACCACAACGCCTTCGATACCGACGAGGTGCTGGACCGCATCCGCCTGGGCATGATGATCACCGTCATGTCCGGCTCCATGAACGACAACGTGCCGATGGTGTTCGCGGACACCCAGGCGGTGGCAGGCGGCTACCCGTTCTTCTCCTTCTGCGCCGACGACCGCCACGTCGACGACCTGCACCGGGTCGGCCACATCGACCACCACGTGCGCGAGGCCATCCGCTGCGGCGTGCCGGTGCTGGAGGCCTATGCCATGGCCAGCCTCAACGCCGCCAGCTTTTACCGGCTGGACCACCTGATCGGCTCCATCACCCCGGGCCGCATCGCCGACCTGCAGGTGATCGAAACGCTGGAACAGGCGCGCCCGTCGCAGGTCATGCTCAACGGCGCATGGGCGGCGAGCGAAGGCCGCGCCCTGTTCGACAACCCCGACAGCATCCCCGATACGCTCTACGGCAGCGTGCACCTGCCGGAGAATTTCAGCGCGGACGCATTTCACGTACCCGCGAAGGCCGCGGACGGCGAGATCGCCGTGGTGCGCGCCATGGAAATGTACGACGGCTACTTCAAGCGCGCCTTCGAGGCGGAGCTGCCGGTGGTCAACGGCGATGTCGTTCCCGACCCATCCCAGGACGTGGCGAAAATCGCGGTGATCGACCGCCACCACGGCACCGACACCCGCGCCTGCGGTTTCGTGCGCGGCTTCGAGCTGCAGGCCGGCGCCATCGCCGGCACCACCAATTGCGAGAACCAGAACCTGGTAGTGCTGGGTACCAACAACGCCGACATGGCCGCCGCGGCCAACGCCCTGCGCGAACTGGGCGGCGGCTACGTCGCGGTGAAGGACGGCGAGGTGCTCGCCAGCCTGCCGCTGCCTGTGGCCGGCATCATGTCGGACCTGCCCTGGGAACAGGTGCTGGAGCAGTCAGACGCCGTCGACGCCGCGGCCCGCGCCCTCGGCAGCCGGCTCAACAGCCCCTTCATGATCCTCGCCTTCGTCGGCCTGGCCGGCGTTCCCGATTACGGGCTGACGGAAAAGGGCCTGATCGATTCTTTCAGCATGGAATTCATTCCGGTAGTGGTGTGTTGCCGCTGCCCCCAACACGTACACCAGATCGCATGACACAAGCACAGACACCCACCTCCGGCGCCCTGCACCCCGTGCTCGGCCATATCGTCCCCGCACCCCTGCTGCCCGCCTCCGAGCTGCCATTGCTGCAGCGCCTGCAACAGGTCATCGACACGCAACTGCGGGAACTCGCACCACTCAACGACGCGGCGGGACGCTATCCCAGCGCTTCGATCACCGCGCTGAAAGAGGCCGGCATCCTCACTGCGGTCGTCCCGCAGTCGCTGGGCGGCATGGGCATCGGCCACGCCGCCAGCCTGGAACTGCAAATGCGCCTGGCCACCGTCGACCCCGCCGTGGCGCAGCTGTACAAGGTGCACGACGAACTGATGCGCGAGATTCTCGCCTACTGCCCGGACTTCCAGCGCCAGCGCCTGGCGGACTTCGTGGTGAAGGACAGGCACATCGTCGGTCTCGCCGTCGCCGAGGCAGCGCGCTCCGCCGTCGATCCGCTCAAGACCACCGCTACCCCAACGGGCAACGGCGGCTTCGTCGTCGACGGCCTGAAGATCTACACCACCGGCGCGGCGGAGGCTGACCACATCGCCACCTGGGGCTTCAACGCCGCCGCGGCCACCGCGGACAACCCGGTACTGGGCATGCAGTTGCTGCTGATCCCGAAGGACACCCCCGGCGTCACCGTCAATCGCGACTGGGACGCCCTGGGCCAGCGCGCCACCGATTCCGGCTCGATCAAGTTCGACGCGGTGGACTGCCCCGCGGACTGGGTCGGCTCGGTGCCGGGCAAGGCGCCGCTGGTGCACTCCAGCCTGCGCTACCAGGCCGGTTTTGCCGCGATACTCTGCGGCATGGGCTTCGGCGCGCTGGCCGCCGCGGTGCCGTTCATCAACGAGCGCTCGCGCCCCTGGGCGCAGGCCGGCGTGGAAAAGGCCAGCGAGGACCCGATGGTGCTGCGCACCGCCGGCGAGATGGCTTCCGACCTCGCCTGCGCCTGGGCCGCCACCCAGCGCTGCGGGCAGCTGCTCGATGCATTTGAAGCCGGCCAGATCGGCCGCGGGCAACTCGCCCTGCCGATTTCCGCGGCAAAATCCGCGGCATCCCGCGCGGCGCTCAAGTGCACCGGGGAACTGCACGCGCTGATGGGCACCCGCTCGGTCGCCGGCAGCGAGCACTTCGATTACTGGTGGCGCAACGCGCGCACCCTCGCCCTGCACGATCCCATGGAGTGGAAGAATCACGAGATAGGCCGCCACCTGGTCACCGGCTGGGAGCCGGAACCCGGCATCTACCAGTAGGCCCTTGCAAGCGGAGACCGCCATGACCACCGCTACCGTCGACGCGATTCGCGCCCTGCCCAAGCTGGAAATGCACATCCACCTGGAGGGCACCTTCGACCCGGACATCGTGGAGCAGCTGGCAAAGGCCCGCGGCGTCGCCCTGCCGCGCCCGCTGGACGACCTCTACGACCTCGATGACATCGGCGCCTTCCTGGAAACCCTGGACTGGGTGTGCTCGCTGGTCGCGAGCACCGCCGAGGCGCAGCTGCTGGCGGAGAACTTCGGCCGCCGCTGCCTGCGCGAGGGCATCGTCTACACCGAGGTCATCGTCAACCCCACCCACTGGTCCGGCCTGCCCTACCAGGAACTGCTGCCGGCGCTGTCGGACGCCTTCGACAAGGTGCACGCCGAGACCGGCGTGGACGTGCGCCTGCTGCCCTCCATACTGCGCCAGCAATCCGCCCAGGCGGCCGAGGAGATGGTGCGGTGGATGGGCGAGGCCGGCGCCGCGCGCATCGTCGGCCTGTCCATCGACGGCAACGAGGCCGCAGCCGGGCGCACCGGCGAGCGCTTCGCCCGCGCCTACGCCATGGCGCGCGAACTCGACTTCGGGCTTACCGCCCACGCCGGGGAGTCCTCGGGTGCCGAGGGTGTCCTGGACGCGCTGGATCTGCTGCTAGTGGACCGCATAGACCACGGCGTGCGCGCCGCGGATGATCCCGCGGTAGTACAGCGGCTGGTGGACGAGGGCAAGACGCTGAACGTCTGCCTGCGCAGCAACTGCACGATCCTCTACCCCTCGATCGAGGCGCACCCGTTTCCGGCACTGCTGGACGCGGGCGTAAAGATGACCCTCAACACCGACGACCCGGTAGTACTGAAAACCGAGCTCTGCGAGGAACTGGCCTGGGCGGCGGAGCGCTTCGGCTTCAGCCTGCAGGACATCGCCGACTTCCAGCACCGCGCCGTGGACAGCGCCTTTTGCGACGCGGCGACCCGCGCGGCCCTGCGCGCGCGCATCGACGCGGCCCTGGCCGTCAAGCACTGACCTCCAGGCACCAGGCAATGACCAGGGCCCCAACCGTGAAACCCAAGCAACGGAGTGAACCATGAACCCAGCGATCCGCATCATCGGCCTTTGCGCCGGCCTCTGCCTCGCCAGCCTCGCCGCCGCAGTGCAGGCAAAGGACTCGCCGATGCTGCTGCTGACCAACGCCACGCTGATCACCGTGGCCCCCGACCAGCCGGACTCCTTCACCGGCTACATGCAGGTCTCCGACGAGGGCAGGATCCTCGCCATCGGCGCCGGCAAGCCGCCCGCCGGCGTCAGCGCGCCGGTCGTGCGCGACATGCGCGGCCTGATGGTGGCGCCGGGCTTTCTCTCCGCCCACAGCCATATCTACATGAGCCCGCTGCGCGGCCTGGGTCACGACGTCAACCTGTACGGCTGGTTCCGCGCCTGGGACTACTACCTGCGCCACACCACGGCGGACGACATCTACTGGTTCACCCTGCACGGCTCGGTGGACTTCCTGCGCAACGGCATTACCACCGCCTACGACTTCACCTACCCCGGCCTGCTGGAAAAACTCACCGACGATCCCAGCCAGCCCCAGGGCGAACCGGTGCAGAAACCCGGCCCCTTCGAGGAAAACCAGATAAAGGCCAAGCTGGATTCCGGCATGCGCTTCGTCAACAGCCCCTGGCTGAACGAGATCGGCACAGATGAAGAGATACTGAAGCGCTACGGCGACCTGCTGGCCTGGGCGAACAAGGAGGGCGTGCACGACGACCCGCAGTACCTCGCCGACGCGATCTCCGGCCAGCAGCAATTCATGCCCACCAAACGCACCGCCGCGCTGGAAGTGAAGGCCATGCGCCGGTTCGGCGTGATGAACCAGAGCCACTTCCTGGAAAGCCCCAACGCGGTACCGGAGCAGCAGGCCAAGTTCGCCTGGTACGACGAGGCCGGCGCCCTGGGCCCGGATTTCATCTTCGGCCACTTCATCCATGTCAACGACCACATCCTCGACCGGGTGGTGGAGAGCGGCGCGCGCATGAGCTGGCAGCCCACCTCCAACGGCCGCCTCGCCGACGGCATCGCAGATATCGTGCACTACCGGGAGCTGGGCATCCCGGTCGCAGTGGGCCTGGACGACCAGTCCTGCACCGACGTTTCCGACCCCTTCCAGAACATGCGTATCGGCCTGTACACCATGCGCGGCCTGCACAAGAAGGCCAGCATTCTCTCGGTGCAGGACATGCTGTACCTGCACACCCTGGGCAGCGCGAAGGTGCTCAACATCGACGACAAGGTGGGCAGCCTGGAGGTCGGCAAGTTTGCCGACTTCCTCGTGGTCGACCCCCGCGCACCGGATACCGGCCCGGTCTACGAGCCCATCGCCACCTACGTGCTGGCGTCCAGCCTGCGCAACCTCAAGGAGGTCTGGGTCGGCGGCAAGCAGGTGGTCAACGGCACCGATATCCTGACCGTCGACGAGAAAGAGATTCGCAGCGAGATAGACTCGCGCACCGACCGCATCCGCCAGGTCGCGGCGGCCGGTGACGAGCAGGTCGCCGTGGGTGAATGACGGGTTTCGCGCAATCGCACTGGCCGCGGGGATACTTCTGGTGAGCGACACGCAGGCAAAAACCGGCGACCAAGCACCGGCCGACGCGGGCGGACAGCTGCTGTCCGAATCCCACAAGTATGGCCGGGACCACCCGGACTACCGGCAGAACATGTTGCACTTCATCCACGGTATGCCCAAGGCCGAGTTGCACGTGCATTTCGAGGGCACGCTGACGCCGCCGAAAATGCTGGAGCTGGCCGAGCGCAACAAGGTGGACGGGCTGCCGAAGGACATACCCGGCATCCAGCGCATGCTGGCCAGCACCGTTCTCAGCAAGTTCCTCGAGGGACTGGCAAAGGCGCAGACCGTCCTGGTCACCGAGCAGGACTTCTACGAGGTGGCGCGGGATTTCGCCCTGCACCAGCTGGAAAACAACGTCGTCTACACCGAGCTGATGTTCGACCCCCAGGCCCACACCAGCCGCGGCGTGTCCTTCGACACGGTCATGGCCGGCCTGCTGCGGGCGACGCAGGACGCCGCGAAATGGGGGATTCGCATCGAGCTGCAGATGCAATTGCACCGCGACCGCAGCCGCGAATCCGCCTTCGAAGCGCTGGAAGATGCGCGGCGATGGCAGGCACACATCCTCGGCGTCGGCCTGGATAACGGGCCAGTGAAGGGTTACGCGGAAAAGCTCGAACCGGTAATGCTGCGGGCGAGGGAACTCGGCTTCAACATCTCCGGGCACGTGGATCGCTACGAGCTCGATTACGACAGGAACCTGGCCTGGCTGCTGCGCACCCTGCAGGTGAGCCGCGTGGACCACGGCATCAACATCATCGACACGCCGGAGCTGCTCCCGGTGGCGCGCGAGCGCGGCGTCACCTTCACCGTCTGCGGCGCCACCGCCTACTCGGACAATCCCTACCTGTTCGAGGACAGCGGCTTCAAGCTGTATACGCGGCGCATCGAGGAGATGGGCGAGGCCGGGCTGAAGACCACGATCAACACCGACGACCCGGGTTATTTCACCGGAATCTACCTCAACGAGATGATCCAGGCCTACTACGAGGAAAACGGCTACAGCCGCGAGCAGCTGGTGGATTTCCAGCGCCGCGCCTTCGCCGGCAGCTGGATGGGCGAGGCGGACAAGCGCCGTTACATCGCGGAACTGGAAGCCTATGCGGCTGCCGGGGAGTCCTGAGGCGTGGCGGCCGCGCCAAACGGCCCCGCAGGCAATGTCCTAGTCGGCCAGACCCTGCTCGGCGCCGGCTTCGTCGCGGCCGCGGATACACTCGGCCAGCGGCTCGGCCACGGCGCCCTTGCCGGCGACGATCTCCTCCAGGGTCAGGCCTTTCATCTCGTGCGGGAACACCAGCCAGTCGTCGGTCTCGTGGACATAGAAATCCGGCTTCATGTCGGTGACGTTCTTGTTCGGCTTGTACCAGGGGCAGGCGATGCGGATCGTCGAAGGCAGGTTGCGGCGGCACTTGGCGCGCAACTCTGCGACGGTGGCGCGCAGGCTGCGGCCGGAATCGAACACGTCGTCGACCAGCAGCACTTCGTCCTCGGCGTTGACGTTCTCGATGATGTACTGCAGGCCGTGCACGCGCACGGTCTTCTCCTGCTGATTGATGCCGTAGTAGCTGGAGGTGCGGATGGCGATGTGGTCCGAGGGCACGCCGACGTACTCGAGGAATTCCTGCACCGCGATGCCGACGGGTGCGCCGCCGCGCCACACACCGATGATGAAATTCGGGCGGAATCCGCTCTCGTACACCTGCTGTGCGAGTTTGAAGGAGTCGAGCAGGAGATCGTTGGCGGACAGGAAAATTTTATTCAAGGGACGGCTCCTGTGGCGGCGCGGCTCGAGGAGCCGTGTTCAGTCAGCATCCGCGCATAGCTCGCGCGGCGGGGGCACAAGTGTAACGCAAAAGCGCGGCGGCAGGAGTATCCACGCCGCGCCACAGACGGAGGCAGGAGATCAACACCATGCGCAACGCTTCACTGAAATCGACACTGGCCGGGCTGTGCGCCGGCCTGCTGGCGGGCGCCGCCCAGGCCGGCGAAATCACCCTCTCGACGGAGATCGCCACCCGCCAGGACCTGGTGCAGACTGCGCTGGCCCGCGAGGAGGCGGACCTGCTGATCAAGGGCCCCACCGTGCTCAACGTGTTCACCGGCGTATGGCTGCCCGAGCAGGACATCGTCATACGCGGCGAGCGCATCGCCTGGACCGGCAAATCCGGTACCTGGCCCGGCAAGGCCAGGCAGACCATCGACGCCAGCGGCGAGTGGGCGGTGCCGGGCTTCGGCGAATCCCACAAGCATATCGAGAGCAGCTACCTGACGCCGGAGTACGAGGCGCAGTTGGTCATTCCGCGCGGCAACACCTGGACGGTCGAGGGTTCCCACGAGCTCTCCAACGTGGTCGGCGAGCACAACGTGGACTTCTGGCTGGCGGCGGAGGACGCCGGCAGCCCGCTGAAGATATTCCCCGCCATCGGCTCCGCCACCCCGCCCACCGTGTACGAACAGGGCGGCGGCTACTACGGCTACAACGAGATGCGCGACTTCCTGCAGCAGGATTTGCGCGTGGTGGCGCTGGGCGAGGTGATGGACTGGCCCTCGGTGAGCAACCGCGAGGCGCCCGGCAACCAGCGTATCTGGGAGATGATACAGGCCACCTGGGACAAGCGCGGCGTGGTCGAGGGCCACGGCAGCGGCATGACCAAAGTGGACGACATCAACGCCTTCGCAGCGGCGGGCCTGTCCTCGGACCACGAGGTGCGCCTGGCTGAAGAGGGCCTGGAGAAAGTGCGCCGCGGCGTGTTCCTCGAAGTGAAAACCGGCGCCATGCCGCTGCTGTTCCCGAAACTGGTCGAAGCCGGCATCACCGACTGGAGCAATATCTCCGTCACCACCGACGACCGCGACGTGGCGGCCACTACCCAGCTCGGCTCCATGGACTACAACATCCGCACCGCCATCGACAACGGCGTGCCGGTGGAGATCGCCTACCAGCTGGGCAGCTACAACACCGCCCGGCATTTCAACATCGACCACCTGGTCGGCTCCATCGCGCCGGGGCGCTACGCCGACGTGGTGCTGCTCAGCGACCCGAAAACCGTCGCCATTACCCGCGTGGTCGCCAACGGCAAGCTCGCCAGCAAGCAACACCGCTACCTGCTGCCGGTGCCGAAGATCGACTACCCGGACTGGGCCCACCACACCATCAACATCGGCCGCGAGATCACCGCGAAGGACTTCGAGATCAAGGCGCCCGCCGGCCGCGACACGGTCGACGTGGCGCTGATGGAACCCTTCTACTTCGAGCCGGACTTCATACGCGGCACCATGCCGGTCACAGACGGGCTGGTGGTGGCTGACCCGGCCAACGGCATCAGCAAGGTCGCCGTGGTCGACCGCTACCACGGCACCGGCGCCATCTCGAAAATGTTCTGGCGCAACACCGGGCCGCTGACCCCCGGCTCCGCGCTGGCCAGTTCGCAGATGCACGATATCCACAACATCTGGGCCGTGGGCAACGACGACGCGGCCATGGCCCTGGCGGTGAACACTATCGCGGAGATGGGCGGCGGCTGGGCGCTGGTCGCCAACGGCAAGCTGGTGGCCACTGTCACCCTGGACATCGCCGGCCTGATGACCTCGCGCCCGGTGGAGGAAGTCGGCGCCGAGACGGAGAAGCTGTTCGAGGCGGCGGACCAGATGGAGTGGATCGGCGGAGCGGGACTGCCCGACCGCATGCGCTTCGCCTTCCTCACCGCCACGCCCTGGAAATGGCAATTGGTGGCGCCCTACAAGGAAAACCCCGGCGGTTTCGTCAACGTGACCACGGGCGAGACCCACGCGGTGGTGTGGTAGCGTGATACGCAGCCTGTACCCGCAGTTGCGCCGTCTGCGCCCGGTATTACTACGAGTGCTGCCGGGAGCGCTGCTGGCGGCGCTGCTGGCTGCCGCGCCGGCCAGCGCACACCTGATGAACATGACCAAGGCGCAGGGCGAGGTGGCCGGGAACGGTGATTTCAGCCTGACCCTCAGCCTGGACCTGCTGCGCGCCAGCGGTAGCGCACAGGCGTACTACGCGATGTCGCGCCTCGACGACCCGCTAAAGGACCCCTCGGTGGCCGCCCGGTGGCAGCAGCTGGCCGCATCGGTACAACTGCGCCAGGGCAACACGCAGCTGCCGCTGCGCACGGTGGCGGTAATACCGCCAAAGGACACCAGCCTCGCCGAGTTCGAGAGCCCGGTCACCTGGCCGATGACCGAGATCACCCTCGCCGGGCATGTCAGCCCGGGCGAGCCGATCACGGTCAGCTTCCGCTCTAGTTTCGCCTTCGAGGAGCCGATCGCCCTCAGCCTCCGCTCCGCGGCTGACGGGCGCAAGCAGACCCGGCTCCTGGTCGCCAACCAGACCAGCCCACCGTTCAACTTCACCACAATTGCGGCACCGCGCACCGCGGATGCACAGGCCGGCGCAGGAGACAATGGCTTCGATTTCATCCATAACATCGGTGTCGGCATGGAGCACATCCTGCCCGGCGGCCTGGACCACCTGCTGTTCCTGTTGTGCCTGTTCCTGCTGGCCAAAGGCTGGCGATGGCTGCTGCTCTACGCCTCGGTATTCACGCTGGCCCACAGTATCACGCTGATCCTCGCCGCCTACCGGCTGGTGGAAGTGCCCGCCGGCATCGTCGAGGCGCTGATCGCGCTGTCCATCCTGTGGCTGGCCATCGCCGTCATTGCCGGCAAGCACGCCCACGCCAGCCTCGGCCTGATCGGCGGCTTCGGCCTGCTGCACGGGCTGGGTTTCGCCAACGCCCTGCGCAGCCTGCCGCTGGACGACCACCAGTTCCTGCTTACCCTGGTCAGCTTCAACATCGGCGTGGAGGTCGGCCAGGTGATCTTCCTCGCGGCGCTGTGGCTGTGCCTGGCCTGGTGCCGCCCGCGCAGCTGGTATACCGTGCGGGTGCAGCGGCCGCTGGCGGTCGCGGTGGCGCTGGTCTCCTCCTTCTGGCTGGTGCAGAGGCTGGCGAGCCTGTGAGCGACCCGGCCGTGAACGACAGCATCGTCTTTCGCAACTTCCGCCAACTGGTGACCGGGGATGCCGCCGGTACGGTTCTGCACGACGTGGACCTGCTGGTCAAGGACGGCATGATCGCTGCCATCGGCCCGCGGCTGGCGGCGCCGGTGCATGCCGACTGTATCGACTGCAGCGGCCTCACCGCCTACCCCGGTCTGGTCAACACCCACCACCATTTCTTCCAGGCCTTCGTGCGCAACCAGCCGGGACTGGACTGGACGACACTGTCGCTGATGCAGTGGCTGGACACCATCTACCCGATCTTCGCGCGGCTGGACGAGGACTGCATCTACCACGCCTCGCTGGTCAGCCTCGCCGACCTGATCAAGCACGGCTGCACCACCGCCTTCGACCACCAGTACAACTTCAACCGCAACACAGGCAGCCGCGTGGTCGACCGCCAGTTCGAGGCGGCGGCACTGCTGGGCGCGCGCTTCCACGCCGGGCGCGGCTGCAATACCCTGCCGATGGAGCAGGGCAGCACCATCCCGGATGCGATGCTGGAGACCACCGACGACTTCCTCGCCGACTGCGAGCGCCTGATCGGCGCCTACCACGACCCGCACCCCGGCTCGATGCGCCAGGTGGTGGTGGCGCCCTGCCAGCCGGTCAACTCCCTGCCCGAGACCTTTCCCGAGGCCGCCGCGCTGGCGCGCAAGCACGGCGTGCAGTTGCACACCCACCTCTCCGAGGGCGAGAACGCCACCATGCTGGCGCGCCACGGCGTGCGCAGCCTGGACTGGTGCGAGTCGATCGACTTCGTCGGGCCCGATGTCTGGCTGGCCCACGGCTGGGAGTTCACCCCGGCGGAGATACAGCGCCTGGCGCAAAGCGGCACCGGGATTGCCCACTGCCCCGCGCCGGTGTTCCTGGTCGGCGCGGAAATCACCGATATTCCCGCGATGGTGGACGCCGGCCTGCGCCTCGGGCTCGGCGTGGACGGGCAGGCATCCAACGACAGCTCCAACCTCGCCGAGTGCATCCGCCTGGCCTACCTGCTGCAGTGCCTGAACGCACGCAACAATCCCCTGCCCGCGCCGGCGCCCTGCGACTACCTGCGCATGGCCAGCGCCGGCGGCGCCGCCTGCCTGGGGCGCGACGACATCGGCGAGCTGGCGGCGGGCAAGGCGGCGGATTTCTTCTGCATGGATTTCTCCGGCCTCGAGTACGGCGGCGCGGATGACGGCCCGCTCAGCCTGCCAGCCAAGACCGGTTTTTCCGGACCGGCGGCGATGACCGTCGTCCATGGGCGCGTGGTCTGGCGGGACGGCGAATTCCCGGGGCTGGACGAGGCCGCCCTGCGCAGCGCGGCGGACGCGGCATTACAGAAAAGGCTGGGCGACACGCTGAAACACCTGTAGGAGCCTGCTATGCAGGCGATCCCGGCCGGTAGGAGCCTGCTACGCAGGCGATCCTGGTCGGTAGGAGCCTGCTATGCAGGCGATCCCGGTCGGTAGGAGCCTGCTACGCAGGCGATCGCCTTTCGTAGGAGCCCGCTACGCGGGCGATCGCCTGCGTAGCAGGCTCCTACTGGTCCGTTGAAATGCGGCGGGTATAGCGACCGTCGAAGAGCACCTGCCAGTCGCCCTCCACCGTCTTCGATTCCCACAGCTGCCGCACACTGCCGTCGGCATTCGGCGTCCAGGTGATGCGCTGCTCCACCGACCGCCCCTCCGCGTCAGGGCTCTGGCCTTCCAGTACCATGCTGCCGTCGCGCAGGCCACCCTCGAGTTCCAGCAGCATGCCGGTGGTATCGACCCAGGTCTGGTGCCAGAGCCGGCGGTACTTATCGTAGATATTCAGGCTCTCGCCGTCGTAGCCGCGACCAGTGTCGTAGCGCTCGTGAATGACACAGCCGTCATGCTCGCTGCGGATGCTGCTGGTGCCGGCGAGTTTGCCCGCGGGGCCGCGCACCTCCCACTCGCCCAGCCAGAAGTCGAACTGGCGGTATTCGGGGTCGCTGCAGGGTGGCGGGGGGGCCTGCGTGGAAGGTGTGGCGTCCTGGGCCAGCACGGGTACCGCAGCCGCAAGCAGGAGCGCAGCGACAGCAGCAAGCAGTTTTTCAAGGGGTTTCGCTGGCATGATCTTTCTCCACGGGTATCTGAATCGACTCAGCCATCCTGCACTGGCGCAACCAGCGCCGTCCAGGCCGGAAACTCCTCGCCAAACACGATCCCCGTCGACACCAGGTCGTGGGGCGTGTCGATACAGGCCACCGCCATATGGATCTCCCCCGGCCACTTGCTGGAGCGGAACAGGAAACGGGTGCCGCAGGCGGCGCAGAAGCCGCGCTCGGAGGCCTCGCTGGAGCGATACCAGTCGAGGGTGTCCTTGCCGCTGTCGATGCGGAACTGGGCGGTGTCCACGCCCACCCAGGTGACGGCGGCCGCCCCGTGGGCGCGGCGGCAGGAATCGCAGACGCAGTCCGCGACGAAGCGCGGCGGCGCGTCGAAGGAAAACAGGATGCGGCGGCACATGCAGGCACCCTGGTAAAGCTGTTTCATCGCCTGCCCTCCCGCGGCTGGCCGCTGTTCACGGCGAGCCCGGGACAGCGGGATTTACTGGCCGAGGTGGGTCGCCTGGATCCTCTGCAGTATATGCTCCCCTGCGGAAGTCGGTGGAAATAACGGCGGGTTGTCCGCGCCGGTACAACTGGGCAGGCACTCCACCCGGGTGTCCGGGTCGGGGTCGACAAACAGCGCGATGGAATAGCGGTCGCCGACGCCGCCGCGCGGTTGCACCCGGTGCAGGCTGGAGCGGTAGCGGCCGTTGGTCCAGCGCTCGGTGAGGTCGCCCACGTTGATCACCACCGCGCCGGGGATGGGCTGCACCGGCTGCCACACACCATCGCGGTCGCGCACTTCCAGCCCGCCCACGCGATCCTGGAACAGCAGGGTGATCATGCCGTAGTCGGTGTGCGCGCCAGCGCCCAGTTGCCCGTCCTGTTCGGCGGACAGCGGCGGGTAGTGCAGCAGGCGCATGGTGACGTTCTCGCCCGAGTGCACATTGACGAAGTAGTCGGCGGGGACGTCGAGGTCCATGGCGAAGACACGCATGACGCGGTAGGCCGCCTTCATGCACTCGCCGTAGAACTCCATCAGCAGGTCGCGGAATGCCGGGTCCGGCCAGTCGTAATCCACCTTGGAGGCCAGGTCGCGCAGGGTCAGCGCCTCCTTGAGGTCCGGCGGCTGGCCCGGTTCCAGGGCCTCCTCGCGCAGGCCCTGGTAGCCGAAGTTCTCCTCCGCGCTGGAATAGCCCATCAGGCGCTTTTCCGCCTCCGCCTGGTCGAAGAACTTGCGCGAGGCGACGAACATGCGCGCCTGCAGGGCGGGATCGATGCCGATGTTCTTCAGCGACATGAAGCCGATGCCGGTGAGCGCAGCGTTCACCTGTTTTGCCAGTGCGCGCAGCGATGCTTCGTCGCTCTCGTCATAGCCTAGAAAATCGATGACGGGTATTTCCATGCCTTACTTCTCCGGTTACTGGGCCGCGGAGGCGGCGCCTGACGCCTGCACCTGCCGCAGCCAGGTCAACAACAATGCTCTTTCATCCCCGCTCATGCCGGTGAGGTTACCCAGCGGCATGTACTGGCTGGAAACCGCCACCAGCGCGCGGTCGGCGTGGGCGGCAAAATCCGCCGGCGATTCCAGCACGATTCCCGCCGGCGGCGCGGTAAAGCCAGCCTGGGTCGGGTGCTTCGAGTGGCACACCGAACAGTGCTGCGAGGCGACTGCCAGCGCCTGGGTATCGGTCACCGCGGGGGAGTCGGCCAGCGCCGGCTGGCGGCTGTCCCAGGCCACACCCAGCGCCACCAGCGCAAAAGCCAGCACACATGCCACGAGTATGCCGGGTTTGTGCACGTCGCGGTGCTTCAGGTTGAAGTACTGCCGCGCGCTGCCGGCGACGAAAATGATATAGACCAGCACCAGCCAGCTGTAGCGGTGCCCGTACAGCACCGGGTAGTGGTTGGAGATCATGCAGAACAGCACCGGCAGGGTCAGGTAGTTGTTGTGGGTGGAGCGCAGCTTGGCCATTGCCAGCGCATCGCCATCCGGTTCCCTGCCCTCCTCCAGCGCCCGCACCATGGCGCGCTGGGGCGGGATGATGCCGATAAACACGTTGGCGACCATGATGGTGGCGATGACGATACCGACGTGCAGGTAAGCCGCGCGCGGCGAAAACAGCTCGTGGGCCGCGAAGCTGTAGCCCAGCGCCAGCACGACGGCGATCGCGATGAGCAGCGGCGGCCGCGCGGCGAGCCCCATGCGCAGCAACAGCTCGTAAACCGCGACACCCGAGAAAATAAACGCGAGGCTGGCCAGCACCGCCAGCAGCGGCTGCTGCACGATGCCGCCCGGCGCCACCAGGTAGCTGCCGGCCTTGAAGTAGTACAGCACCAGCAACAGCAGCATGCCGGTGATCCAGGTGGAGTAGGCCTCCCAGTAGAACCAGTGCAGGCGCGCCGGCATGCTCGGTGGCGCCATGCGGTACTTGGCGACCTCGTAGATGCCGCCGCCGTGAAAGGCCCACAGGTCGCCCTTCACTCCCTGTTTCGCTTTCCATTCCGGCGGGTCGCGCAGGCTGTTATCCAGCCAGACGAAATAGAACGAGGCGCCGATCCAGGCGATCCCGGTTATCACGTGCAACCACCGCAGGGTCAGTTCCAGCAAATCCCACAGCGTCGCGATCACCGCGCCACCTCCCGGCCCGCCACCCAGGTCTGCGCCACCAAACGTTCATCCCCCAACATCATGTATACAAACCACTCCTCTTCGATGTCCCCGACGTCGCGCAGGCGGCGCTGCACCTGCGCATCGCCGGCGGCGTCCAGCACCAGGAAGTCCGCCTCGGACCCCACGGCCAGGTTGCCGACAGCGCTTTCCATCCCCAGCGCGCGCGCATTGCCGAGGGTGACCGCGTAAAAGCCGTCCATCGGCGACAGCGACATGCCCTGCAACTGGCAGACACGGTAGGCGTCGCCGAGGGTGCGCAGCATGGAGAGACTGGTGCCCGCGCCCACGTCCGAGCCCAGGCTGATGGAGACGCCGTCCTCGACCAGCCGGGACCAGTCGAACAGGCCGCTGCCGAGGAACATATTGGAACTGGGGCACAGCGAAACCCGCGAACCGGTCTCCGCCAGCCGCAGCCGTTCCGCGTCCTCCAGGTGCACGCAGTGGGCAAAGAACGAGCGCTCGCCGCACAGGCCGTGGCGATCGTAGGTATCCAGGTAGTGGCGCGCGTCGGGAAACAGCTCGCGCACCGCCGCGATCTCGCCGGCGTTCTCCGCGAGGTGCGTCTGCAGGTAGACCCCCGGGTAATTGCACAGCAGCCGCCCGGCGGCGGCCAGCTGCACTTCGGAACAGGTAATCGAGAAGCGCGGCGTCACCGCGTAGGCCAGCCTGCCGTTGCCGTGCCAGCGCTCGATCAGCCTCGCCGATGCGGCCTCGCCCTCATCCACGGTATCCAGCAGGGCGGCTGGTCCGTTGCGATCCATCAGCACCTTGCCGGCGACCAGTCGCAGCCCTCGCTCGCGCGCTGCGGCAAACAATATGTCCGTCGCGCTTTCGTGGCTGGTGGAGAACGCCAGGGCGCTGGTGGTGCCGCTGAGCAGCATCGCGTCGAGGAATTCGGCCATGCCGGCGGCGGCGTACTCCGGGTCGGCGAAGCGCTGCTCCGCGGGAAAGGTGTAGCGCTCCAGCCAGGCCATCAGCTGCTCGCCGTAGGAGCCGAGGATGCCCAGCTGCGGCGCGTGCACGTGGGTATCGATAAAGCCGGGTACGATCAGGCTGTCGCCGAGGTGGGGAATGGCGTCGACGTCCATGCCGCCGGCGCGCGCGGCCTCGCTGGCCAGCAGGTGGGTGATGCGCCCTGCTTCGAAACCCAGTATCCCGTCCGGCAGGTACTCGACGCCGGCGCCGTCCGCGCCGGGTTGCGCGGTGCAGTGCAGGATGCGCCCGCGCAGGAAATTACCGCTCATTCAGCTGCCCCGATAGGTCGAATAGCCGAAGGGGCTGAGCAGCAGCGGCACGTGATAGTGCTGGGACGGCTCCGCCACGCTGAACTCGAGGGTGATGCGCGGGAAGAAACCGGCCTGCCCGCGCTCCGCGCGCCAGGGGCCCACCGCAAAGCGCAGCCAGTAGTCGCCGGCGGCCAGCGTGAAATCCTGGTCCCATTGGGCGACGCGGCCGTCCTCGTCGGTCACGCCCGACGCCAGCAGCGTGTCGCCACAGCCGAGGCTGACCGCGATGCCCGCCGCCGGGCAGCCGCTCTCGAGATCGAGCACATGGGTGGTAATCGGGGGGCGCATGGCTTACTCCTCTCCTTCCATGGGTATGGGCACGGGTGCCGACGCTGGCGCGAACGCGCGCGCCAGGCGCAGCGCGGTGATCTTCGACTGCTCGCCGGCGGCGGTGCGCAATTCCTCCTCGCGCGTGTGCGGCAGGCGATCGCGCAGCAGGTCGCGCATCTGCGCGGCGGACTTGCCGGTGGCGCAGACGATAAAGATGAATCCGTGGCGCGCCTCGTACTCGCGATTGAGCTGCATCAGTTCCTGCAGCACCGACTCGTCCGCCACCGCGACCTGCCCCTGCTCTTTCGAGGCGCTGGAATACTTGTCGCGCAACACGTCCAGGTCGCCAATGCGCGGATGGCCCGCGAAGGCCTCCAGCCACTCCGGCTCGCCCATGAGGTCCCAGACTTCCTGCGCCACGATGTTGAGGGACGCCAGGTCGGCGTAGGGTCGCTGCCTCGCCACCGCTTCGGCCCATCGCCGGCAGTGGCAACAGGCAACCAGGGCCTGCACCGCCTCGGCGGCCGGCGCGTTGTTGAAGTCCTGCAGCGCAGCGCTCAAGAGAGTTTCTCCGTTTCGCGCAGCGCCGCGCGCATCTGCGGCCAGCTCATGGGCTCGGCCGCGCCGGCGGCGGGCTCCCTGTCCTCCACATCCGCAAGCAGCGCGGCGGCGATGGAGACCGCGACCTCCATCGGCAGTTTGCCGCGCACCTGCGGCAGGCCCACCGGGCACTCCAGCCGTTCCAGCTGCGCTTCGCTGAAGCCGTCGCGCCCCAGCCGGTGGCGGAAGCGCAGCGACTTGGTGTCGGAGCCGATCAGGCCGAGGCGACGCCAGCCGCCGCGGCGCAGCAGTGCACTGACCAGTTCGTAGTCCAGGCTGTGGTCGTGGGTGAGCACCAGCACGCTGGCGTTCGCCGGCAGCTGTTCCACCGCGGCGACCGGGTCCGCCTCGAAGCGGCAGTGCAGCCGGTCCGAGCGCGGTATCTCATCCAGCAGCTCCCGCCGCTTGTCTATGCAGGTGACGCGGTAATCCGTGTGTACGAGAATGCCCGCCAGCGCGCGGGCGACATGCCCGGCGCCGAAGATCACCACGTCTTGCGCAACCGGCACGAAGCTCTCGATCAGCACTGCCACCGAACCGCCGCAGCACTGCTGCGCCTCGGCGGCCAGCGGAAACTGTTTGACCTCCTGCAACGCGCGGCCTTCCCGCAGGCATTCCCGCGCGCGCTGCACCACGAGAAATTCGAGCTGCCCGCCGCCGATGCTGGCGAAGGTGTCCTGCCCGGTCACTACCATCTTCGCACCGCGCTCGCGCGGGGTGGAGCCGGCGGTGGCCATCACGGTGACCAGCGCATAGGGCGTTCCGGCGGCCTGCAGTCGCGCGGCGGCCTCGCTCCAGTGGGTATCCTGCATGCTCATCAGCGTCGTCCCTCCATCGCCTGGCGCGCGGCCCAGTAGACCCGCTCCGGCGTCGCCGGCGGATCCATGCGCGGGTTGAAGCGGTAATCGCAGAGACTGGCGCAGGCGTCGCGCAGCGCGCACCACACCGAGATCGGCAGCATCAGCGGCGGCTCACCCACCGCCTTGGAGCGGTAGATCGCCTCCTCGCCGTTGGGCCGGTCGAACAGCTTCACATCAAAATGCTCCGGAATATCCGCAGCCGTGGGAATCTTGTAGTTCGCCGGGCTGTTGGAGGTGATTGCGCCGGCCTCGTTCCAGGCCAGTTCCTCGGTAGTCAGCCAGCCCATGCCCTGGACGAAGGCGCCCTCGATCTGGCCGAGGTCGATCGCCGGGTTCAGCGAGGCGCCGACATCGTGCAGCACGTCGACCCGCTCGACCCGGTACTCGCCGGTGCTGGTGTCCACCAGCACCTCGGAGCAGGCGGCGCCGTTGGCGAAGTAGAAAAACGGCCTGCCCTGCCCGGTCTCGCGATCGAAGTGGATTTTCGGCGTGCGGTAGAAACCGGTGGAGGACAGCGATATGCGGTTCAGGTAGGCCAGCGAGACGAACTCGCCGAAGGGCAGGCTATTGCTGCCGGCGAATACCCTGTCGTCGCGAAACTCCACCTCGCCCTCGTCGCAGCCGAAGTGCTGCGCCGCGAAGCTCACCAGGTCGCGCTTGATACGGTTGCAGGCATCCAGCGCCGCCATGCCGTTCATGTCCGTACCCGCCGACGCCGCGGTGGGCGAGGCGTTGGGCACCTTGTCGGTACAGGTGGCGCCGGGCATGACCCGGTCGATGCTGACGCCCAGGGCCCGGGCGACGATCTGCGCCACCTTGATGTACAGCCCCTGGCCCATCTCGGTGCCGCCGTGGCTGACGTGTACGCTGCCATCGGTGTAGATGTGCACCAGCGCGCCGGCCTGGTTGAGGTGCAAGGTGGTGAAGGAGATACCGAATTTCACCGGCGTCAGCGCCAGGCCGCGGCGCAGCCGGCCGCCCTGCGCGTTGAAGGCGGTGATTGCCGCGCGGCGGGCGCGGTAGTCGCTGGTGGCCTCCAGTTCCGCCACCAGGTCCACCAGCACCGATTCCTCGATCTCCTGGCCGTAGTGGGTGCGGTCCCCTGGGCGGTAAAGGTTGAACTTGCGCACGTCCAGCGGGTCGCGGCCCACGGCGCGGGCGATGTCGTCGATGATCGCCTCGGTGGTGACCATGCCCTGCGGGCCGCCGAAGCCCCTGAAGGCGGTATGCGAGACCTGGTCGGTGCGGCAGCGGTAACCGGTGACCTGGGCGTTGTGCAGGAAGTAGGCGTTGTCGGCGTGGTTGACCGCGCGGTCGACGATACCGTCGGAGAGGTCCGCGGTGCTGCCGCAGTTGCCGGCCACGTCCATGACCAAGCCGCGAATCACGCCCTGCTCGTCGAAGCCCACGGTGTAGCTGTTCCAGAAGGGATGGCGCTTGCCGGTCTGCACCATGTCCGCCCAGCGCGGCATGCGGTAGCGCACCGGGCGCCCGGTGCGGCGTGCGAACAGCGCCGCCATGCAGGCCAGCGCGGCGGGGTTGGATTCCTTGCCGCCGAAGCCGCCGCCCATGCGCCGCACCTGTACCTGCACCGCGTGCAGGGGCAGGTGCAGCACCTCGGCAGCCAGCTTCTGCACCTCCGAGGGGTGCTGGCTGGAGCTGTAAATGCGCACGCCGGTCTCGTCGGGCTCCGCCAGCGCCACCTGCCCTTCCAGGTAGAAGTGCTCCTGGCCGCCCACCGCCATCTCGCCGGAGAGGCTCAGCGGCGCTTCGGCAATCGCCGTCTCCGGGTCGCCCAGGCGGGAGCGCCGGGAGGGCAGCACGAAGTCCTGTTCCGCCAGGGATTCGCGCACGTCCAGGCGCGCCGGCAGCGGCTCGTATTCGATGCGGGCGAGCCGCACTGCGCGGTGGGCCGCCTCGAAGCTGGTGGCGGCGACCGCGAAGATGGTCTGGCCGACAAAGTGCACGACATCGCCCGCCAGCAGCAGGTCGCCGTCGAACACCGGCGAGATATCCGGGCTGCCGGGGATGTCCGACTGCACGATCACGTCCACCACGCCCGGAGCTGCGCGCACCGCGTCGAGATCGATGCTGAGTATGCGGGCATGGGCGTGTTCGGATACGCCTGCGGCGACGTGCAACTGGTCCGGGTAGGCGGGCATGTCGTCGACATACACCGCGCTGCCGTTCACATGACGCACCGCGGAATCCTGCGGCAGCGAGCGGCCGACAGGATCGACACCGGTCGGGTTGCCGGGGGCGAAGGCCGGGGTCAGCTTACGCATGGGCCACCTCCCGGGTCAGCACATCGAAGACACCGGGGGCGTCGCCGTCGCGCAGGGCCAGCAGCGCCCGGCGCAGCAGCGCGGCCGCCATGTCCATGCGGTAGGCGGCGCTGGCGCGCACGTCCGACAGGGGCTGGAATTCCTCCGCGAGGCTGGCGCAGGCGCGCTCGATGGCGTCGTCCTCCAGCGCCGTGCCCTGCAGGGCCTGCTCTGCCCCGACCGCGCGCTTCGGCACCGCCGCCATGCCGCCGTAGGCAATGCGTATGTCCGCTACTCGCGAGCCATCGTATTCCAGGCTCACCGCGCACATCACCGAGGAGATGTCGTCTTCGAAGCGCTTGCTCAGCTTGTAGAAACGATGCGGGCGTGCGCATTGCGCCGCGGGGAAGCGCACCGCCGCGAGGTATTCGCCCTGCGCCAGGCGGGTCTGCCGGTAGCCCAGGTAAAAGTCGTCCATGGCGCACCAGCGCCGTTCGCCGCCCGCTGCGACGATCTCCACCTCCGCATCCCAGGCCAGCAGCACCGGCGGCATGTCGGCGATGGGCGAGGCGTTGGCGATATTGCCGCCGATAGTGCCGCGGTTGCGCACCTGCTCGGCGCCCACGCGCTCCAGCAGCAGGTCCAGGGGGCTGGATGCCAATAGGGGGTGATGCAGCAGATCGCGGTAGCGCACCGCCGCGCCAATCACGATATAGCCGGCATCCTCGCGTACCTCGCCCAATGACTCCACGGCGGACACATCGACCAGCACTTCGTATTCGCGATAGCGCTGGGTGATTTCCAGCGCGAGGTCGGTGGCGCCGGCGAGCAGCACCGCGGCCGGTTCGGCGGCCAGGATTGCCGCCAGGCTCGCTTCACTGCGCGGCCGGTAATAACGACCCTCGCCGGCAATGACCGGCAGGCGATCGTCGACTGGCAGTGCACCAGTTTGGGTCGCAGGCGAGCCCAAAATGGCTCGCGGGGGATAGTCGAGCATGCGCTCGCCGGCCTCGATGATCGGCCGATAACCGGTACAGCGGCAGAGATTGCCGGCGATGCAATCGGTAATGGTTTTGCGCGCCGGCGCGCCCTCGCCCGCGGCCAGCCGGCGCTGGTAAAGGCCTGCCAGCGACATCACGAAACCCGGGGTACAGAAGCCGCACTGGGAGCCGTGGCACTCCACCATGGCCTGTTGCACCGGGTGCGGCTCGCCGCCGGGCGCCAGCCCTTCCACCGTCAGCACCTGCTGCCCCTGCACGGCGCCCAGCAGGCAGATACAACTGTTGACCGCCAGCGGCTTCTCACTGCCGGGTTCGGCAAGCAGCACGGTGCAGGCGCCGCAATCGCCGGAGGCACAACCCTCCTTGGTCCCCACCTTGCCCGCGCGGGTGCGCAGGTAGCGCAGCAGGGTCATGTTCGCGTCGCTCTCGTCGCAGTGCTGCAACTCGCCGTTTAAATAGAACTCCACCAGATTTTCCGTCCCTTGATACGGTTACCACTTTTGTCTGACGGGCTTCATTGCAAATATTAGACCAATTGGACAGATTTTCCTTTAAAGCGATTCCGGGTGACGCCGGACGATTTGTTGTGGCATGGTAATTGCTCGTGAAAATGCCTGTGGCATTAACTATATACAACGAATGAACGGGGCCTGGCTGCGGGGACGTGCCGGCAGCTCTCACCAGCCATGATAAATCTTGACCAGTTGTTCATAAAATGAAGTCGACCACCCGGCTTGAGCTCATCGGCATAGGCAAGCGCTTCGGCGAGGTCGTCGCCAACGACGGTATCGACCTGCTGCTGGAAAGCGGCGAGATCCACGCCGTGCTGGGCGAAAACGGCGCCGGCAAGAGCACCCTGATGATGCTGCTCTACGGCGTACTGCAGCCCGACAGCGGCAGCATCGTCTGGGAGAGCCGCGAGGTGCGCATCGGCGACCCCGCCACCGCCCGCCGCCTGGGCATCGGCATGGTGTTCCAGCATTTCTCCCTGCTGCAGACGCTCACCGTGCGCGAGAACCTCGAACTGGCGCTGGGTGCGCTGGATGCCGCGCACCTCGAATCCGTGCTGCGGCAGTTCGACCTGCGCATCGACCTCGACGTTCGCGTCGGCCTGCTCTCCCCCGGCGAGATGCAGCGCGTGGAGATCCTGCGCTGCCTGCTGCAGGACATGAAACTGCTGATCCTCGACGAACCGACCTCCGTGCTCACCCCCGGCGAGGTCGAGCAACTCATGCACATTCTGCGCCGACTTGCGGAAGGCGGCTGCAGTGTGCTGTTCATCACCCACAAACTGGCCGAGGCGCGCGCCCTGTGCCGGCGCGCCACGGTGCTGCGCAACGGCCGGGTGGCGGCCCGCCTGGAACTGGCCCAGTGCAGCGACACCGACATCACCCGGGCGATGCTCGGCGGCGAGCCGCCGCCACCGCCCACCCTGGCGCCGATGACCGCCGGCGAGGTATTACTGGAAGTCCGCGGCGCGCGCGCTGCACTGCCGGGCCAGCACCGCGGCCGCATCGACGGTCTCGACCTGCAGTTGCGCGCCGGCGAGATTCTCGGCATCGCCGGTGTGGCCGGCAGCGGGCAGGACACCCTGGTCGCCCTGCTCGCCGGGGAAATCCGCCCGGCATCCGGCAGCCTGCTCTGGCGCGGCGAGGACATTACCCGCAAAGGCGCGCGAGCGCGCCGCCGCCTGGGCATTACCACCCTGCCGGTGGATCGCCTGCACCAGGCTGCCGCCGGGGGACTGGATCTCACCGCCAACCTGTTGCTCACCCATTGCGACGACAGCGCGTACCGCAGCGGCCCCTGGCTGCACTGGCGCCGGGTGCGCGAGGCCGCGCAGGAGCTGATCGTCCAGGCCGGGGTCAAGGCGCCCTCGGCACAGGCGATGGCGCGGCAACTCTCCGGCGGCAACCTGCAGAAATTCCTGGTCGCGCGGGAACTGGCCGGCTCGCCGCGGGTACTGGTGTGCTACAACCCGACCTGGGGCGTGGACCCCGGCGCCCAGGCGCGCATTCACTCCGCCCTGGGCGAGGCCCGCAGCGCCGGCATGTCCATCCTGCTGCTCTCGGAGGATACCGAGGAACTGTACCGGCTCAGCGACCGCCTGGGCGCGCTGTGCAACGGCCGGCTGTCACCGCAGCTGCCGGCGAGCGAGGTCGACAGCGAACTGCTGGGCCAGTGGATGACGGGCAGCACAGGGAACGCGGCGGCATGAAGCTGGAGAAACGCGCGGAACCCTCCGCACTCATGGTCTACCTCTCGCCGGTACTGGCGCTGCTCGCCACCCTGCTGACCGGCGCGGCGATTTTCGCCATCCTCGGCCAGCCGCCGGCCAGCGTGATGACCGCGTTCTTTATCGACCCGATCCGCGATTTCTACGGCCTCAGCGAACTGCTGCTGAAGGCGACCCCCCTGCTGCTGTGCGCCGTCGGGTTGTCCCTGTGTTTTCGCGCGCGGGTCTGGAACATCGGCGCGGAGGGGCAGTTCATCCTCGGCACGCTGGGCGGCGGCGTGGTCGCCCTGGCCTGCAACGACATGGAGAGCGGTTTCGGCTGGGCCCTGCTGGTCGCGAGCCTTGCGGGCATGGCGGCCGGCATGGCTTGGGCGGCCATCGTCGCCCTGCTCAAGGACCGCTTCGACTGCAGCGAGATCCTCACCAGCATCATGCTCAACTACATCGCCCTGCAGTTGCTGTTGTGGGCGGTGCACGGGCCACTGAAAGATCCTGCGGGATTCAACTTCCCGGAGTCCGCACTGTTGGTGGAGGACCTGCTGCTGCCCACCCTGCACCCGGACTACCGTGTGCATATGGGCCTGCTGGTGGCGCTGGGCGCCGCCGCGGGCCTGTGGTTGCTGATCTCGCGCAGCCTGCTCGGCTTCCAGGTGCGCGTATTCGGTGAGAGCTCGGCCGCGGCGGAATACGCGGGTTTCAGCGCCCGGGCGATACTCTGGTTCGTACTCGCCGCCTGCGGCGCGCTGGCCGGACTCGCCGGTGCATTCGAGGTGCTCGGCCCGGTGGGACAGGTCACGCCCAACCTGTCGGCGGGCTACGGGTTTTCCGCCATCATCGTGGTGTTCCTCGGGCGCAATCACCCGGTGGGCATCGTACTCGCCGGACTGCTGTTCGCGCTCACCTTTATCGGCGGGGAAAACCTGCAGATCGAGTTCGGCCTGCCGCGCTCGATCACCCAGATGTTCCAGGGCATGCTGCTGTTCTACCTGCTGGCCGCGGACTTCCTCATCAACTACCGGATACGCCTGCCCGGCTTCGCTGCCCGGGAGGCGCGCGCATAAATGGACGCCGACCTCATCGCCACCCTGCTGTTCTCCACCCTGCGCGCCGGCATACCGCTGCTGTTCTGCTCGCTGGGCGTGTTGCTGGCCGAGCGCAGCGGCATGCTCAACCTCGGCCAGGAAGGCATGATGCTGATGGGCGCAGTGGTCGGTTTTATCGTCGCCAGCAACAGCGGCAGCCCGGGCCTGGGCGTACTCGCCGCCGCGTTGACCGGCCTCGCCTTCGGCGCGCTGTTCTCGCTGCTGACACTGAAACTGCAGACCAACCAGGTGGCCACCGGACTTGCCATGACCATCTTCGGCACCGGCCTCAGCGCGTTTGTCGGCGAGAATTACGTGGGCACCTCCATCGACGGTATCGCGCCGCTGCACATCCCGCTGCTGTCGAACCTGCCGGTGGTGGGCCAGGCGCTGTTCGCCCAGGACTGGCTGCTCTACCTGGCCTGGGCACTGGCGCTGGGCAGCTACTGGCTGCTGCACCGCTCGCGCTGGGGCCTGATGATTTCCGCGGTGGGAGAGAACCCCGCCGTCGCCCATCGCCTCGGCCTGCCGGTGCTGCGCATCCGCGCGCTGATGGCCTGCATCGGCGGGGTCATGGCCGCGCTGGGCGGCGCCTATCTTTCGCTGGTCTACACGCCGCTGTGGACCGAGGGCATGACCGCGGGGCGCGGCTGGATCGCGCTGGCGCTGGTGGTGCTGGCGGGCTGGCGCACCGGACTGGTACTGGTCGCCGCGCACGTCTTCGGCATGGCCGGTATCCTCAACCTGTTGATGCAGGGTGGGGGCATCCCGGTCTCCGCCAACCTGCTCGCCATGGCGCCCTACCTGCTTTGCATCGTGGCCCTGGTACTGCTGTCGCGGCAGCGGGACTTCGGCCGCTACCAATCACCGCCCGGACTGGGCCAGAATTTTTCTCCGGATAACTGATATGCACACGACACGAAAACCCCGCTTCCAGGGACTGCGCCGCTACCTCGCCGGCGCACTGCTGCCGCTGTTTCTCGCCGGCGGCGCCCAGGCGCAGGCGCCGCTGAAGGTCGCCTTCATGCACGAAAACCCGGTGGGCCAGGGCGGCTGGACACTGTCCCACGAGCTCGCGCGCAAGAAGCTCGAGGAGCACTTCGGCGACCGCATCGAGACCACGGCGCTCGACGGCGTACCTCCCGGCGGCGACGCCGAACGGGTGCTGACCAAGCTCGCCCGCGACGGCAACCAGCTGATCTTCGCCACCTCCTTCGGCTTCATGAATTCCGCCGTGCGCGTGGCCAAGCGCTTTCCCAAGGTGAAATTCGAGCACGCCTCCGGCTACACCACCGCGCGCAACCTCGGCACCTACCAGATCCGCGCCTACCAGGGCCGCTACCTCGCCGGCTACGCAGCGGCAATGGTGAGCAAGACCGGGCGCCTGGGCTATGTCGGCTCATTCCCCATTCCCGAGGTGCTGCGCGGCATCAACGCCTACACCATCGGCGCGCGCGCGGCGAAACCCGATATCCAGGTGGAAGTGGCGTGGATCAACTCCTGGAGCGACGCCAGCCGTTCGCGCGAGGCGGCGGACCTGCTGATCGCCCGCGGCGCGGACGTGATCACCCACCACACCGAAACCGCGGCCTCGATACAGGCGGCGGAGAAAGCCGGCGTGTGGTCCGTGGGCTACCAGACCGACCGCAGCGCCTTCGCGCCGCAGCACCACCTGGTCAGCGTCGCCCACAACTGGTACCCGATCTACGTGCGCAAGGTGCAGTCGGTGATCGACGGCACCTGGAAACCGCACGTGGACTGGGTGGGAGTCGAGGAGGACGCGACGCAGCTGGTGGGCTGGGGCCCTGAAGTGCCCGAAGCGGTAAAAACTGCGGTAGCCGGGCAGCGCCAGCGCATGATCGACGGCGACCTGCGCGTGTTCCGCGGCCCGCTCTCCGACGACCAGGGCGTGCAGCGCGTCGCCGACGGCGAGGTGCCGGACGACGCCGCGCTGATCTCGATGGAGTGGATGCTGGGCGGCGTCATCGGCGGCGTGCCCAACTAGGTCGCCGCGGGAGAATCCGGCCAGTGCGCGCAGGCTTGCGACAGCTGTTCGCGGAACGCGGTTTTTTCAGCCTCCGGCAGGAAGCTCGCTGCGAAGCTGTTGTGCAGCAGCGTTTCAGCCTGTTCGCGCGTGAGCGCGAGGTCGGTGGCGAGGGCGACAAAGTTCTCGTTGAGGTAGCCGCCGAAATAGGCCGGGTCGTCGGAGTTCACCGTGACCAACACACCGGCGTCCAGCAGGTCGAGGATATTGTGCTCGCCCATGTTCGGAAAAACACACAATCGCACGTTCGACAGCGGGCACACCGTCAGCGGCACCTGGCGGCGGGCGAGTTCCGCGACCAGTGCCGGCTCCTCGACACAGCGCACACCGTGGTCGATGCGGTCCACGCCGAGCAGGTCCAGCGCCGTGCGCAAATTCGCGGCCGGCCCCTCCTCCCCCGCGTGCACGGTGAGGGCGTAGCCGCGCTCGCGCGCCGCGGCGTAAAGGCGTGCAAATCCCTCGGGCGGGAAATCCCGCTCGGAACTGGCCAGCCCGATGGCGACGAAGTCCTCGCGAAACGGTTCCGCCGCATCCAGCGTCGCCAACGCGTCATCCTCCGGCAGGTGGCGCAGCAGGCTGAGTATCATCAGCGCCGACTGGCCCCAGCCCTCGCGCGCTTCGGCGATCGCGCGCTTGAAGCCCGCCATGATGGTGGGCAGTTCCACGCCCTGGGCGGCGTAGGTCTGCGGCTCCACCATGATTTCCGTGTGCACGATGTGCTGCGCCCTGCAGTGCTGCAGGTAGTCCATCATCAGCCAGTAGAAGTCGTCTTCATCGCGCAGCACCGAGGCGCCGAGGTAGTAGAGATCGAGAAAGCTCTGCAGGTCCTCGAACTGGTAGGCGGCTTCCACTGCCGCGATCGAATCGTACGGCAGCGACACAGCGTTCTTCTGCGCCAGTTGCAGCAGGCGGGCCGGCTCCAGGCTGCCGTCGATATGCAGGTGAAGCTCCGCCTTGGGCATGGCGCACAGCCAGTCCGCGGTGGCGGGCGTGCTCATGACCTGAGCACGCCGGCGGCGGAAGCGGGATCCGCGTCGACACCGTCGATGACGATGAGACGGGAGTGCGCATGTTTGCGGCGCATGTTGTGAATCGGCACCACGTCCTCCGCCTCCACCCAGCGGCAGGCGGACTCGGCGTCGTCGAAGGCGATAATGACCATGCGATCCGGGCTCCAGTCGCTGTCCTTGAGGTGAATCCTGCCGGCGCGCACGACGTAGCGGCCGCCGTATTTCTCCACCGTCGGGGTGATGAGCTTGAGGTATTCCTTGTAGGGTTCCGGATCGAGGACGTCGTTATCGACAATGACGTAGGTGGTCATGCAAATCTCCTGGAAAAGCGTGGAGTAATGGATAAAAACTGCGGAAAGGAGTGTCCAAGCGCGGACTTTTCCCCGGAAAATATTAAACCATCAGTCGCGGCACGGTGGCCATGTTTATCGCGTGGACGCTGGCAGAAAGGGGGTGTTATTCTCGATGCCGCGACTCCGTCCCCGAAGAAAAAGCACTGACAGGAAGCGAGATGGCGACACGGAAAGACTCACGCAACGGAACGGCCAAGCGGGGCCCGTACAAACCGGGCAAGATACGCGACCACAATTTCCAGATCATCCTGGAAGCGGCGGAAAAGGAGTTCGCGCTCAACGGCTATCGCGGCACCACCACGCAGAAAATTGCGGACCGCGCCGGCGTCGCCAAGCCAAGCATCCACTACTACTTCGCCAGCAAGCACAATCTCTACCTCGCGGTACTGGATAACATCATCCACCTCTGGAACGACTACCTCGACACGGTGGATTCGGACGCGGACCCGGCGGAAGTGCTGGACATGTTCATCCGCAAGAAAGTCGAACTCTCGTTTACCCACCCGGAAGCCTCCAAGGTCTTCGCCATGGAGATCATCCAGGGCGCGCCATTCCTGCGCGAATACATCCGCACGGAAATGCGCACCTGGGTGCGGGAAAAAGCCAATTTCCTCAACCAGTGGGTGGAGCAGGGCAGGATGGCCCAGGTGGACCCGGTACAGCTGATCTTCCTGATCTGGTCCTCCACGCAGCACTACGCCGATTTCGAGGCGCAGGTGCTCACCATCATGAACCACGCCGAGTACGAACCCGAGATGATCGAGCACATCGCCGACTTCATCAGCGGTATGATCCTGCGCGGCTGCGGCCTCAAGGTGCCGGACAAGGGGAAAGCCCGGCGCAAGGCCAGCGCGGGCTGAGACTGCGATGCAGAACTCACGCCTGTGGATCGCCGGCCCGGAAACGGCGTTCACCCCTGCGGCAGGCGTGGATTGCAGTGGCGGTGTGGTGGTCGCCGGCAATCGCATCGTCGAGTGTGTCGCCCGGGGCGAGGAACCGGAGCACTACAGCCAGCGCTTCGACGCCAGCGGCCTGGTGCTGCTGCCCGGGCTGGTCAACTGCCACCACCACTTCTACCAGACCCTGACCCGCGCCCTGCCCGCGGCGCAGAATCGCGAGTTGTTCGACTGGCTGCGCGCGCTGTACCCGGTGTGGGCGGGCATGGACGAGGACTGCATTGCGGTTTCCACCGAACTCGCATTGACCGAGTTGCTGCTGTCCGGCTGTACCACGGCTTCGGATCATCACTACCTGTTTGCGGATGCGTTTGCCAACGCCATCGACATCCAGGTGGAAACGGCACGCAGGCTCGGGGTGCGCGTGGTGCTGACACGCGGCTCCATGAGCCTCGGCGAATCTGGCGGCGGGCTGCCGCCGGACAGTGTGGTGCAGACCGAGCAATGCATCATGGACGACTGCGCGCGGGTGGTGCGGGAGTATCACGAGAGCGAAGACGACGCGATGGTACAGATCGCACTCGCGCCCTGCTCGCCGTTCTCCGTCACCGCCGAACTGATGCGCGAGAGCGCGGCGATGGCGCGCCGCGAGGGCCTGCGCCTGCACACACACCTTGCGGAAACCGAGGACGAGAATGAGTTCTGCCTGCAGCACTTCGGCCGGCGTCCGCTGGATTACCTCGCAGATCTCGACTGGTTGGGCGACGATGTCTGGCTGGCCCATGGGATTCACTTCAATTCAGATGAAATCGCCCGACTCGGCGCGGCCGGTGTCGGCATCTGCCACTGCCCCTCGTCCAACATGATCCTCGCCTCGGGCATGTGCAACGCACTGGACCTGGAACAGGCGGGTTCACCAGTGGGACTGGGCGTGGACGGTTCCGCCTCCAACGACCACTCCAACCTGATGGAGGAAGTGCGCCAGGCGTTTCTGCTGCAGCGGTTGCGCTACGGCAGCGCGCGGGTCGCTGTCGGCGATGCATTGCGCTGGGCGACGCAGGGCGGCGCGCGGGTGCTGGGTCGCCCCATGCTCGGCACGCTGGCGCCGGGCGCGCTTGCGGATCTTGCGCTGTTCGATCTCGAAGCGCTGCGTTTTTCCGGTGCCGGTGATCCGTTGCTGGCGCTGGTGACTTGCGGCGCGTCGCGGGCACGCCACGTGATGGTGAATGGTGAGTGGCGTGTGGTGGATGGCGCGGTGCCAGGGCTGGATGTTGGCGAGTTGATGGCGAGACATCAGGCGGCAGCGGCACGTTTGCGCTCAGGGGACATCAAGCCCTGCGGGTAAACATAATACGGAGTTATGCGCGGTGCAGGGCATTGTGTATCAACAGGAGAATGCAGCTTTCGTTTTTACCAACACCACATCTCGGATCGTGCTGCTATGGTTTACATGATTGGTGTAGCGGATTGTCCAATTCCTGTTGTGCAGCATCCAGAACAACATGGGCGTCGCTGATAAATTCTTTGTCCCTATTCGACATTCCAGCGCCAGACTCTGACACCTTCTCAGTAGTAACTTTTACGCGGTTAAGCATGTCTTCCGTAAGGCAGCTGTAGAATTGTTCAAAGCTCATTCCTGCACCTCGTGTCCTGAACGACTTCATAACTAAAACGTGTTCCTTTAGAGCGCCTAGCTCGAGCAGATCGCGTTCACGATCGCTTACGCTAGAATTCCCCGCAATACAGCCCATTGGGGACATACAGAATCCCATCACAATCAATGTACAAATCAAGAAAAAATTATTCCTGGACGTTGAGCGCTTGCGCAGTGGTGAATTCATTCTGGTAGGTACCATTCTGCTTCCATGTTTGGTCGTGTGTAATCAGTGAGAAATAGTTGCATAGCTAATAGAGTCAATCGATTGATGTGACAGGCAAAACTCAAGTGCCGCACCAGCAAAGCTGGCAGGAAATCCATAATATTTCACGACGGGATTTTGTTCGGGTGGTATCAAGTAATGGGCGAGCAATCTCTTTGAAATTTCCAGTTTGTACAAGGTGTATCCCTGTCGCTCGGCGATTAACTGCGGTGATACCTTCTTCTTGTTCAGCTCTATCGATTCAGGAAGTGTGAAATTTTTAGATATAGCTACAAATCTCATATCATCGTTCATGCCAGCTGAGTCATCGATGCCAGAACGCGGATTAAAGTTGGGCGAAAACCAGATGCTACTAGCGATGTTGACCACCATATCCCCGGGAACCGGGACATAGCAGTAGCCAGTATAAAATGTCCGGGCTCCTGACAATTCCTTGTGCCACGGGACACTCGCGTCCTCCTGACCAAGAGCTGCGGACTGATTCAAGCAGAGCAAAAAAGCTACTGGCGTTACTACGCGGGTCCTGGGGGTATTCAGTTTTGCCATAAAGATATCCAATCAGCTGTCACCACATTGGTTGAGCCCGAGCTCCCTTTGCAGCTTTTTCGTCAGGCCCAGCGACACGATACGCCAGGACTCACTGAGATAATACCGGAGCTCATCCTCGGCAACTTCGTCCACGCCGTGATACTGAACCCACTTCATCCCAGGCGACGCCAGGTACGGCGCTGGCCGAAACCCTGGTCGCTCCCGCAGTACCTCGTAATTGTGGGGCGAGGTCTTGAAGGTGAATGCCGGTGTCCCCGCTTTCTGCCAGCCGCCAATTGCAAACACCTTGCCACCGACCTTCCACACGTCTGAGCCACCCCAAACGCAACCCGATCCAACCCGGGAAGGAACAGAACCTACTCGCTTGGTCGACGCGCGAGATGACATGCTGTATTTGCAGTTAACTCAGGGGGAGATGGCAAAGATTTTCGCATATGGTGCGTATAAGGAAAGCATCGATATTCTTGAGGCAGGTTATGATCCAGAGCTTGAAGACGGTCATGAATGGGATGGCATTGACACTGCAGGTGGCGACAAAAGGAGGCTGCTCCGCGTCATACATAAGACGCTGACCGGGAAAGGGATGGGGTTTTTGATTTGGATGACTGAAGATATGCGTAATTCGAACACTTGCTACGAAGTGGCAGTTAGTTCCGATACATGTGGGGGAAGATAGGAATGTTGGCATTTTTAATAAGAAATTTGATACGTTTTCTTTTTATTTCTATGCTGATATTTGCGTGCGCTACCTCCGCCGAAACGACAAGTAAATTCACAGACGAACAGAATGTCCGGCTAGTATCTGAGTGTGCAAAATTGCCCGGAGATGACGATACGCCGTACATTGGCTTAGGCGTGGAAGCAGCAATAGGCTGTTACAGAAAGAGTCTTGTCTCTTGGGGGGTCGTACAATCCATGATTGAACAGCGTCTGAATTCCGTCGAAGAAGGCGATAAGCATGCCATTCGAGATTTTGAGTTCAAGATATTTGACTATGTCACACATTCCACAACGCCAATCTACGCCGAAGTTGCCGCCATGCAATTAGAGGACTCTAGAATTCTCACCAAGGATTCTGATGGGAGGTATCATATGCTATTGGCGGTCGTGTACTTGAATTCAGATTGTTCCGAGAACAAGCAGAAAATTGTTCGCCTACTTGATCAATCATATGCTTTGGGAAGTATTGCGGGTGCGGCTCTCAGAGTCTATCTATACGCCAACCCCTATGGTTGCTTCGAGAAAGATCTCCTTAAAGGGGATCAGCACTATAGCCAATACCAAGACTTGGCTGATGGAAAGGTAGACTATTCGAAATTGATTGAGACAATGAAATCTGAAGAATTAATCTCTAGATAGTAGCAACGCTAAAAGCCGAGCTGTCGGAGGCTGCGCGGAACAGGTTTATGATCGAGCTCGATGGTCACTCAGCGATTACGTATAGCCCCGGCGGTTACACAGGGTTGTTTAAACTCTCTCCTGGGGCGATTCACCAATCGGGTCCAAAGCGCGTATTAATTGTCAGAGTCTATCTACTCGATTTCCAATAACTAACGGTCGCTGACACTACAAGTAATGCTACAAATATATAGAAACACCCTTTCACAACTGTATTAATCACAGATTTGCTTAAGGTATCAACTACGCTTGCAAGCGGGAGGAGAAACAAACCGAAGGCAAAAACAAAAAACGCAAGATACTTACAACAAGATGAAACTGAATACTCAACATGATTTCTTTTTAGTGTCTTAAATATATCGCTACCAACACCTACTGCGGCCATGTAGTAAGCGACATAAAGGAAGGATGTTGGCATGTCGTGGTATCGCACTGTCAGTGCTCCCAATATAAGGCCAAGAAATGCTAAACCTCTACCAAACATACGACTAACCTGTTTCCAATTTTCAGATTGGCGCGCATCGAGACGACAACGCTGGCAGCGGCGGACACAAGCCCACCCGCCGCGGTAGTACTATTGGTTGAGCCCGAGCTCTTTTTGCAGCTTCTTCGTCAAACCATGCGATACGAGACGCCAGGACTCGCTGAGATAATACCTGAGCTCGTCCTCGGCAACATCATCGACACCGTAATACTGTATCCACTTCATCCCACGCGATGCCAGGTACGGCGCCGGACGAAACCCCGGACGGTCTTGCAGCACCTCATAATTGTGGGGTGAAACCTTGAAGGTGAACGCCGGCGACCCGGTTTTCTGCCAGCCGCCGATCGCGAACACCTTGCCACCGACCTTCCAGACATCGGAGCCACCCCACTGCACGACGTGGCTACTCGCCGGCATGGCGCGGCAGTAGTGGTTGAACTCGTCGTAGTTCATGCCGTTCTTCCTATGGGCCTAGAATTCAAAGCTCTCCTGCCGCGGGGCAGGCTCTGTCACTTCCATCCATTTGCCTTTGGGTAATTCAGTGGTTTCGAGGCTTCCAACGGTGAGTCCCAGCAGGCGTACACCCAGCGCTACCGGAATTTGTTCTCCGAGCAATTCCTGCCCCACGGTGCGCAGGGTCTCACGGGTTACCACTGGCTGGGGCAGCGAGCGCGCCCGTGTAATCTGGCGGAAATCCCTGTACTTCAGTTTCAGCGTCACCGTGCGCCCTCGAGCGGGCTGCTTCTGCACGCGCTCCCAGAGGATATCCACGATACCGTCCAGCGCGTTGCGCAGCGCGTCTTCCGCAGTGAGGTCTTCCCCATAGGTGCGTTCCGCGCCAATGGACTTGCGGATACGGTCCGGCTTCACGGCGCGCTGGTCGACGCCGCGGCTGGCGTTATACAGGTAGCTGGCCGAACTGCCGAAGTGCCGTTGCAGGAATTCGATCTCGCAGTCGCGCAGGTCCGCCCCGCTGTGAATGCCCAGCCCCGCCATTTTCTCCGCGGTTTTCGGCCCCACGCCGTAAAACCTGCGAATCGGCAGTTGCGCGACAAACGCCGCTCCCTGCTCCGGCCGCACCACGAACAGGCCATCGGGTTTGTTCTGGTCCGAGGCGATCTTGGCGATGAACTTGTTGTAGCTGACACCGGCGCTGGCGGTGAGGCCGGTCTCCTCGCGAATCTGCTGGCGGATCAGCTGGGCGACGCGCGTGGCGCTGCCGACCCCTGCGCTGTCGCCGGTGACGTCGAGGTAGGCCTCGTCCAGCGACAGCGGTTCGATCAGTTCGGTGTAACGGCGGAAGATCGCGTGGATTTGCTGCGAGACCGCTCGGTAGACTTCGAAGCGCGGCTTGACGAACACGAGTTCCGGGCAGCGCCGCTTCGCTGTGACCGAAGGCATTGCCGAGTGCACGCCGAAGACCCGGGCCTCGTAACTGGCGGCGGCCACCACACCGCGGGCGGCGCTGCCGCCGACGGCGACGGGCTTGCCGCGCAGTTCGGGATTGTCGCGCTGTTCCACGCTGGCGAAGAAGGCATCCATGTCGATGTGGATGATCTTGCGCTGTATGGCCTGTTTCTCGGTATCCACCATCGCGTCCCGTACTGGAATCCGGCGACCGAAGCTATTGCTCTTCCCGCACAGTGTAGTGCCTTTCCACATGTGCCGAGGCTTCCTGCCAGGCCGTACCTGCTATCCGCGCCTGGTGCGCTTCGAATGCAGCGCAATCGACGAATTCCTCGTACACGTGAAAGATGTCCGCGCGCTGCCCGTCACGCTCTACGCGAAATTCCAGGCAACCGGGCTCTTTCCGGGTGAGCTCGATATGCGTCGGCAATGCTGCGAGCACCCCGGAAAGGTCCTTCGCAGGTACGACTATATGACCGCTGAGGATTGTCTTTGCCAAGCCGGAATCCCCGCCCGAAGTGTGACTGCTGGTCAGGATACCGGGCAGCGGGAAAAATGCCAGCTCGCCCGGGGGGTGTGGCATGGCAAGGCGCCGACGGCGAGGGTTCAGTCCACGTCGTCGACCAGCGCCTCGGTAAACCGCTCGAACGCCAGCGCGCCATCCGTGTGCAGGCAAACTTCGATCGCCGGCCGGCCCGCCGCCGGCACCACCACGCCGGCGCTGCCGACATCGAGGTCGACCCGCGGCCTTCCGTCCCAGCGCCGGTCCGGCATCGTGCGATCCGAGTCGGCTTCCCAGCGGGTTTTGGTCGGCGCGTAGGCGACCCGCAGGGAGTGTGGCTCACCCTGGCAAAAAGCAGGCGCGTCGACGGCCGTCAGCGCGGCGAGCACGTCCCACAGGTAGTACTCGCCAGAGGCGATGAACCAGTCGTTCTTGTCGAGTATCGCATCCCAGAAGTGCGCTACCGAATTGTTGGCGCGGGCCTTGAAATCGGCGGCGAATTTCGCGGTCACGCGCACGGTGTTGGTCACGTCCAGACCCACCATTTCCACGGGTAGGCCCGAGGCGAGCAGCATGTCCGCCGCCACGGGGTCGACATAGAAGTTCCACTCGGCAAAGCGGTTGGGATTGCCGTCGGTAAAGCCCGGCACCAGGATATTGCCCGGGGCGTGCAAGCTGCCGCCCATGATTACCACGCGACTCACCTTGCCGGCGTCTTGCGGATAGCGCTGCAGCCATTGCGCGATATTGGTCATCGGCCCGGTGGCCAGCAGCACCACGGGTTGCTCGCTGGATTGCAGGGTATCGTGGATCAGTTCCACCGCGTGGCGCGGGTCCTCCGCGCGCGGGCTGGGGGGAATGTCCACGCCGGAGAGCTTGTCCACGTCCTCCTGCCAGGGCACGGGGAACACGAAGTAGCCATCCAGCGGCCAGGGGTCGCCGCAACTGACCGGCACGGTGGAATCCGCATCGGCGAGTTGCAGCAGGGCCAGCGCGTTGGCCACGCCGGGTTCGCAGTGCGCTTCGCCGCTGCCGGCCACGGTGACTGCAATTAATTCGACGGAGGGTTCGCGCGCCAGGTAGAGCAGCGCGGACCAATCGTCGATGGCCATGTCGTTGTCGAAAATCACAGGGGTGGCGGCCTGAACTGACAGGCTCGCGCCCAGCAGCATGCTCGCTATGAGTTTACGCATCAAAACTCCTGCGCCGGGGGTTTTCAGCCCAGCCTGAGAAGAATATTCATGAACGCGGCAGTGGCCGCAGCCACGTCACCGGCCTCGACGCTTTCGTCCGGGTGGTGGCTGATACCGCCGGCGCAGCGCAGGAACAGCATACCCACGTCGGTGACGCCGTCAAAGCTCATCGCGTCGTGGCCGGCGCCGCTGACCAGGGTGAGCGGCTCCTGGTCCATGTCCTGCAGTACCTCGCCCATCAGCTGTTGCAGCCCGGCGGCGCAGAGCACGGCGCTGGCATTGTGTGTCTGTGTCCATTCGATGGCGACGCCGCGGTCTTCTACCACCTGCCCCGCCGCCGCGCGAATCGCCGCCAGCGCGGCGTCGCGCCGCGTGTTGTCGTCGGAGCGGATATCCAGGCTCAGGCTGCAATCGCCGGGGATGACATTGGGCGCACCCGGCCGGCATTGCAGGACGCCGACTGTGGCGACAATGCCGAATTCAAGCGCGGCTTTCTCCACGATCTGCACGATTTCGGCGGCGGCGACCAGCGCGTCGCGGCGCATCGCCATGGGCACGGTACCGGCGTGGCCGGCCTGCCCGCGAATATCCACCGCGAAGCGACGCGCGCCGGCGATGCCGCTGACCACACCCAGTGCCAGGCCGTGCTCTTCGAGCACAGGACCCTGTTCGATGTGTACTTCGAGGTAGGCGAGGAGGTTCTCGCCGCTGCGGTCACAGCCTGCAACGGCGGAGGGATCGCAACCAAAGGCGCGATAGGCGGTCTCCAGCGTCACGCCTTCGGCATCCGCCAGTTGCAGCCAGCCGTCATCCCAGCGGCCGGCCACCGCGCGGCTGCCCATCAGCGTTGTGCCGAAGCGCGTGCCCTCCTCGTCGCCGAAGCCGACGATATCCAGGTGGAAGGGCAGGGTTTTCCCCGCCCTCGACAGCAGCTCCGCCGCCTCGATGGCGAGAATCACGCCCAGAATGCCGTCGTATTTGCCGGCGTTGGGCACCGAGTCCAGGTGTGACCCGACGATCACTACCGGCGCACCAGCGCTCGTTGCCGCCAGCCTGCCCCAGATATTGCCGGCGTCGTCCTCGTGGCACTGCAGGCCCGCCTCGCGCATCCAGCCGGCGACAGTGTCGTTACAGGCGCGGTGCTCCGGGGTCAGGTAGGCGCGGGACACGCCACCGGGCAGGGTGCTGAATCCCGCGAGTGTTTCACAGCGCTGCAGGATGCGTTGGGCTGCCGCCGCGCAGTCGCCGGACAGGTAGACTCCGGCCTCAGGCATACACTTCCAGCGCCGCCTCGCGCGCGGCGCCGGGGCTGAGCGGATGGCGCGCGCCGAGCAGGCATTGCTCCAGTGCGGCGAGTGTGAGCATCACCGCGTCCGGCCGCGCGTTGTAGCCCATCACGCCGATACGCCAGATGACGCCGTGCAGCGGGCCGAAGGAGGTGCCGATCTCGATGGCGTACTGCTCCAGCATCTGCCGGCGCACCGCGTCGCCGTCCACACCCTCGGGGATGTACACGCCCACCACGTTGTTCATGCGGTGGGCCTGGTCGCCGTAGAGTTTCAGGTTCATCGCCGCGAGCCCGGCCGCCATGGCCGCGCCGTTGACGCGGTGGCGCTCGATGGCGTTCTCCATGCCCTCGGCGAGCAGGATGCGCGCGCACTCGCGGGCGCAGAACAGCATGCTGGCGGCCTCGGTGTGGTGGTTGAGGCGCTCTTCGCCCCAGTAATCCATGATCATCGCGAGGTCGAAGTAGTTGGAGGCGATGCGCGCGCCCTCGCCCTCTTCGTGGTGGGCGGCGAGAATGCCCTTCTCCACGTGGTGGCGCTTGCGGATCTCGGCGACGGCATCCTCCGCCAGCGTGACCGGCGCGCTACCGGAGGGGCCGCCGATGCATTTCTGCAGGCCCACGCTCACGGCGCTGAGTTGCCACTCGTCCACCAGTAACGTGTTGCCGGCGATGGAGGCGGTGGCGTCGCAGTAGAGCAGTACGCCTTTATCGCGGCAGACCTGGCCGATGTCCGCCAGCGGCTGGCACATAGTGGTGGATGTATCGCCCTGCACCAGCGCGACCAGGCGCGGGTCGAAACGGTCGATGGCCTCGGCGACCTGCTCCGCCTGCACCACCTCCCCCCAGGGCACGTCGATGGTCTGCACCACCGCGCCGCAGCGCACGGCGATCTCCTGCAGCAGCCCGCCGAAGCGGCCGAAGTTGGCGACCAGCACACGGTCGCCCGGTGCCAGCAGGGAAACCAGGCAGGCCTCGATGCCGCCGCGGGAGGTGGCGTCCACCAGGAAGGTCCACTCGTTGGCGGTGCAGAATACGCCGCGATACAGCTGCATGGTCTCGGTCATGCAGCGCGTCATGTCCGGGTCGAACTGGCCGACCAACTGGTGCGACATCGCCCGCAACACCCGGGGGTCGCAGTTGATCGGCCCCGGCCCCATCAGCAAACGCTGCGGCGGCGAAAAGCCCTCCCCCAATCCGGTCTGCACAATCTGTCCTTTCATACGCTCATCTCAAGAAAAGGTCTGGTAGAGCATGCGCGTGCCCACGATGATGAGGAAGACGGCGAACACGCGCTTGAGGGTGGCGCCGTCGAGCCGGGCGCCGAGTTTTACGCCCAGGGGAGCCATCAGGGTGGTCATGGGTACGATCACCGCAAAGCCGGGAAGGTTGACCAGGCCGAAGGTGCCCGGCGGGGCATCGGCGGGGGTCACACCCTGGAAAAGCATGACCAGCGCGCCCGGAATCGCGATGATCAGGCCGAACACCGCGGCGGTGCCGACGGCGCGGTGGGTGGGCACGTTGCACAGGGTCATGGTGGGCACGCCCAGGGTGCCGCCGCCGATACCCATCATCACCGAGAAAAAGCCGATACCGCCGGCCATGGTCACCTGTCCGGGGGCGCCCGGGAGCGACTGGAACACGGCGGGGGCATTGGCGCGCAGCAGCATGTTCAGCGCCACCAGGATGGCGATGGTGCCGAAGATCGCGGTGAGCAGCAGGCCGCTCGCCCGGGTCGCCAGCAGGCTGCCGCAGATCACCGCCAGCACCATGGGAATCGCCCATATTCGCAGCAGGCCGACGTCCACGTTGCCCCGGTGGTAGTGGGCGCGGGCCGAGGAAATACTGGTGGGGAAGATGGTCAGCAGCGAGGTGCCGGTGGCGACCAGCATTGCCGAGGCCGGCGACATGCCCAGGGACTGGAACACCAGGTACAGCACCGGCACGATGACGATGCCGCCGCCCACCCCGAGCAGGCCCGCGAGAATGCCGGCGATTGCGCCGGTGAGCAGCAGCGCCGCCACGACAGGCAGCCATTGGATGACCAGTTCCACTACTTCGTTTCTCCCATTGCGGCGCCGTCGCTGCGCGGATCGGTGGCCGCATCCACGCGACCGTCCGGGTAGAGGCAGATTGCCCCCGCGTGCCCCATCATCTCGCTGTGCTGCGGCACGCATTTCAGCTGGTGACCGCGCGCGGCGAGATCCCCGCCGATGCGATCATACAGCGCCTGTTCCAGTTTCAGGTCGTTGTCGCTGTCGCCCCAGGTGCGCCCAAGCAACCAGCGGCCGTCGGCGATCGCCGCGTCCAGCGGTTCGCCCTGCCAGAAATAGCGCGAGAACAGCGCCGCCTGGGTCTGCGGCTGGCCCTCGCCGCCCATGGTGCCGTAGACCATGCGCCGGCCGTCGCCGGCAATCGCCGCCGCCGGGTTCAGCGTATGGAATGGCTTGCAGCGCGGCCGCAGGCGATTGGGGTGCGCTGCGTCCAGGGAAAAACTCATGCCCCGGTTGTTCCAGGCCAGGCCGGTGCCCGGCACCACCACGGCGCTGCCGAACTCCCAGTAGACGCTCTGGATAAAGCTCACCATCCAGCCCTGGTCGTCCAGCGCGCCCATCCACACGGTGTCGCCGTGTTTCGCAGGCCGCGGCCAGGGCGCGGCGCGGGCCAGTTCCACCTGCGCGGCAAGCGAGTCGATATGCTGCGTATCGAGCAGCTCCGGCCAGCGCTCGCCGAGGTGTCCCGGATCGCAGACTTCCGCGTCGCGCAGGGTGAAGGCCAGCTTGGTCGCCTCGACCAGCGCGTGCACGTGGTCCGCCTCGCAGGACAGCGGCAACAACCGGCGCAGCCTGTCGTAGATTCCGAGAATCAGCAGCGAGGCGACGCCCTGGGTGGGCGCCGGCAGGTTGAACAGCCGCGCGCCCGCGATCTCCAGCGACAGCGGCTCGACCACCTGCGCGCGGTAATCGGCAAAATCCGACGACTGCAGAGGCGACCCCGCGGCCGCGAGACCCGCCTGCAGCACGCCGGCCAGCGAACCGCGATAGAACGCTTCGCTGCCTTCGATTCCCAGTGTCTCGATGAAATCGCCCAGTTCGGGGTTGCACAGTTTTTCCCCTGCCCGCAGGGCTTCCCCTCCCGGGGTGAACAGCGCGGAGAATGCGTCGTTGCCTTTGCCCTCGGCGGCAAGCTTCGCGCTGGCGGTCACCAGCGTGTCGGTCACCGCCACCCCGTCGCGCGCCAGCGCAACTGCCGGAGCGAGCAGGTCCTGCAGCGGCAGCGGCGCACGGCCCGCCTGGCCGAGCACTTCGCGCGCCACACGCCAGCCGTCCACCGTCCCCGCCTGGCACAGCGCCGCGGCGCCGCCGCGACTGGGAATCGCCTGCAGGCCCTGGCCGGTGTAGAAATCGATACTCGCGCCAGCCGCGGCGTAACCGCAGGCGTCGATGGCGACCGGCGCCCCATCCGGCGGGCAGATCAGCCAGAAGCCGTCGCCGCCGAGGCTGTTCATGTGGGGATAGCAGACCGCGATGGCGGCGGAGGCGGCGACCATGGCGTCGACGGCGCTGGCGCCGCCGGCCAGGAGGCCGTGCGCCACACGCGTTACCTCGGCGTGGGGCGCGGTGAATGCAACCGGGTTCTCAGCCATGGCTGTCCCCGCCTGTACTGGCGTTCAAGGCGATAGTTCCGCGACGTGTGCCTAGCGGTTGGCTGCCAGCCAGTCGGCCTGGCGCTTCATCTCGTCCGCGTAGTTCATCCAGTTGGCCGCGCCGCGCTCGGTTTTCTTGAAGGTGCGCGCCTTGCGCAGCGCCTCCTTGCCGGATTTGAACTCACCCTGCTCCACCTTGGCAATCCCCAGCAACAGGTAGGCCTTGCCCTTGTCGTCCTCGTCCAGCGGGTACTTGAGCGCCTTGGCCACGGCGGCCTCGGCATCGGCCCAGTCGGTGGCGTCCACGTGGATGTTGGCGACCTTCATCCAGGATTCGCCGCTGCTGAAGCGCTCGCCCATCTGGCTGTAGGTGCCGACGGCGCGGTCGTACTCGCGCGCCTCGACCCAGGCCTGGGCCAGCATCTCCATGTAGGTCTCGTCGTCGGGCAGCAGTTTCTTTTCCATCGCCGCCTCGAGCAGGCGCCCGCCGTGTTCCGGGATACCGCGCATCACGCACAGCTGGATCAGCGACTTCACCGTGCTCTCTTTATCCAGCACGTTGAGGTCGAAGGCGATCTTCAGCGAGGCCAGCGCGTGGGACTTGTCGTCCTGCACCATGTAGACGCTGGCCAGCTGCTCCCAGTAGGAGCCCTTGTCCGGCCACAGGTTGACCATGCGCAGCAGGCTGTCGGTGGCCTTGTCGTACTGCTTCAGTTCGAAGTAGTCCGCGGTCAGCAACTGGTACCAGGATTCGCGCGGCTTGTCGGTGGCGGCCACCGCCTTCTCGGCGTAGGGCGCGGATTCGGCAAAGCGCTTCACCTGGGCGTAGATGTTGGCCATGAACATGTACTGCTCGGGCTTGGGCTCCTGCAGCTGCTTGAACCAGCCCTCCGCGAACACCAGCGCGTCGTCGAACTGGCCCAGCGCGGCGTACAGTTGCGCCACCATGTAGCCCACGTTGTACACCACGTTCTGCGGCAGTTTCTCCGTCGCCAGGCTGCCCTTCAGGTATTCGATGGCCTTGGGAAAGTTTTCCCGCGACATCTCCACGTAGCCCAGGGTCTGCAGTGTCAGCGCCTGGTCCAGGCTGGCGTCCTCCACCTCGCCCAGCAGGGTTTCGAGGCGGGTCGCGGCGCCGTTGGTGTCACCGGTGGCCATCAGCTCCTGGATTTCGGTCAGCTCCTTGTAGGTCTTGGTGCTGACCGAAGTGGCGCCAGCCATTGCGGGCGCCCCCACGCCCAGCAATGCCACACTCCACAACCAGGCAAACACTACCCCTGCCTTGCAAGCTCCCCGAAGCATCAGCCTCCCCCCAGTTTGAATTCGATAGTCTGCCGCGCGCGCTGCGCGACCGGATTGCCGTCGACGATCTTGGGCCGGAATTTCCAGCGCTTGATAGCGTCCAGCGCCGCGTCATCGAACAGTCGCGGCGGGTCGGACTCGAGCACCTGCGCATCGGCCACGGTGCCGTCCGGGCGGATCGTCACCGCCAGGGTAACGGCGCCCTCGATATGCGCCTGCTTGGCGCCGCGCGGGTAAACCGGCGAGGTGCGTACCACCGGGATGACATCGGTGTCGAAGCCCGCCAGGCCGTTGCCCTGCTGCAGCGCGCCCAGGTACGGGCCCTCGCCGGAGTTGATCGGGATGCCGATGGTCGGCATGTTCATCGCCAGGTTCGGGTTGACGTTGGCCATGTCGGTAGACAGCTGCGGCGTTTCCGGCGGCGCCTCGGGCGGCGGCGGTTCGTTCAGCTTGCGCTCCTTGGTGCGCGTCTCCTCGCTCTGGTCGACGCGCACGAAGTTCAGGTAGGCGCGGTCGCCGTCGGGTTTTTCCAGGATCGCGTCGGCGCGGATCATCACCTGCATCAGCACGAACAGTGACAGGCCGATCGCGCACGCCAGCGCTAAACTCACGGCCTGCTTGAGCGCGTATGGCATATTAATGTCCTTCGTCTGCCGCCACGGAAACGCTTTCGGCGCCCGCCAGCCGGGCCTGGTCCATCACCTCGATCAGCGTCTCGGTCTTGGATTCGGCGTCGGCCACGATGATCACCGCGGCGCCCGGGTTCTCGGCCAGGCCGCGCTCGACGTTGGCGCGCACCGCGCGCTTGTCCACCAGGCGCTTGTCCATGAAGATCTGGTTGGCCGAGGTGATGCCGATCTGGATGCTGTTGGATTCGGTCACCACCGCCGTGTCGGCGTTGGGACGGCTCACGTCCACGCCCGCCTCCTTGACGAAGGTGGAAGTGACGATGAAGAAGATCAGCATGATGAAAACCACGTCCAGCATCGGCGTCAGGTCGATCTGGCTTTCTTCCTCTTCGAGCAGCATGGAGTCGATGGAGTCGCTCATGCGGTAGCCTCCTGGTCGGAAATCTTGAGTGTCTGGGCCAGGCGCTGGCGCTCGGCGCGGTAGCGCCGGTCCAGCTGCGAGGCGAATGGGATGGCGATCAGCGCGACCACCATGCCGGCCATGGTCGGGATGGTGGCGGCGCTGACGCCGTCGGCCATGGCGCGCGGGTTACCCGAACCCATGAAGGCCATGACGTCGAATACCTGGATCATGCCCGTCACCGTGCCCAGCAGGCCGAACATCGGCAGCAGCGCGATCAGCGCCGGGATCAGCCCGAGGTTGCGCAGCATTTTCACTTCCACCTCGGAGATCAGGCCGCGGCGCTGGGTCAGTGCCAGCCAGGAGTTGTGGTCGCTGCGCTTGTCCCAGCTCTGCACGGCCTGGGCGACCTCGCCCTCGTGCTCCCGGAAGTAGTACCAGAAGCGCTCGAGGATCAGCCACCACAACCAGATGGAGAGCAACAGGATGGCGTAGAGCACGTCGCCACCCTTGTCGAGAAAGTCGCGGAATGAACTGATGATTTCCATCGGCTCAGGCCTTCAGTTGCGCGTGTGCGTCGGCCTCGGCTTTCTCCGCCATCAGCGCGGCGGACTGCTCGCCGATCACCTTGCTCATCGCGGTGACGCGGCTGGCCAGGATGCTGTGGCTGAGCAGCAGCGGGATCGCCGCAACAAGGCCGAGCACGGTGGTCACCAGCGCCTGCGAGATACCGCCGGCCATCAGCTTGGGATCGCCGGTGCCGAACAGGGTGATCGCCTGGAAGGTGCCGATCATGCCGGTCACCGTACCCAGCAGGCCCATCAGCGGGGCGACCGCGGCCAGCACCTTGACGATAGGCAGGCCCTTGCGGATTTCCGAGATGTCGCGGAACACCACCTCGTCCAGCTTGCGCTTGATGGTCTCGAGGTCCAGGTGCTTGTTCTCGTAGTACACGTTGAGGATGCGCCCCAGCGGGTTGTCGTTGTTGTAGTGGTCCATGTCCTTGAGCTGCGCGCGGATGCGCGCCTGGGTACGGGACAGCGCGAGCAGCCGCGCCAGCACGATGATGATGCCGACGATGCCCACGACGATGATCGCGTAGCCCACGGTTTTACCCTGCTCGACACGCTCCATCAGGCTGGGCGACTGCACCAGCAGGCCGAGCAGCGCGCCGCGCGACGGGTCGAGGTAGAACGGCACGGTCTTGCCGGTGCCAGCCGAGGCGAGTTCGGCGGCGCTGCTGCGCATGTAACCCTGGGGCTGGCGCGGCAGTTCCACCAGCTGGTCGCTGTCGGAGATGTAGTTGAGGTACTTGTCGCCGGAGACGATGTTGAAGGTGCCGATGCGGGTGACCGGCGCGGTGTACTTGTCGCCGCTGGGCTTGACGATATCAGCCTCGAAGCTGCTCACCTCGCCGGAGTGGGCGATCTCCTGCAGCAGCAGCTGCCACAGTTCGCGCATCTGCGGGATGGTTGGCACATCCTCGCTCTTGGCCAGTTCGTCCGCGATCGGCTTGCGATCCGGGTACTCCACGGTAATCAGTGAAGAGTACAGCGCGGTCTGGGTGTCGTCCGCCATCTGGCGGAACACGCCGAACAGCTCACCGAGGTCGCCGACGCGGCGGTCCAAGGTGGCCTGCAGCTCGGCCAGCTTCACCTCGTTCTCGTCGAAGGCGGTTTTCAGGGATTCGCGCAGCGCTTCCTGGGTTTTCACGTCGCCCTCGGCCTTGCGCTGCAGCGCCAACTGCTCGCTGGCGGCGGCCTTGAACTTCGCCTCGCGCTCCTGGTTGCGTTTTGCTTCCGCGGTCTGGTTCGATTCGACTTTCTTCAGCAGGTCCAGCAGTTGCTGGTTGCCCTGCGCGAATGCCGGCGCGGTAAAGCCGAGGCTGGCGGTTGCGATAGCCAGTGCGGCCAGCAGATTGCGTTGCAGGTTCATTACGCGCCCTCCGGGGTGGTGATCGGCAGTTTCAGCATGCTCGGCGGCGCCTGCTTGCGCGCCACGCGCAGGCCGTCGCGCACGGAGCGGCGGTAGCTGGAATCCAGCATTTCCCAGTTACCCATCTTGCTGTTCCAGCGGCCGCTCTCGGCGCCGTCCAGGGTCTGGTAGTAGAGGCCGACGCGGCCGATGCGCAGGAAGTCGACGGAGCGCACCTCGCCGTTGGCGTTGAGCTCGCCGCGGTAGGCCTCGATGGTGCGGCCGTAATCCGCCTCGATGGTGTAGGCCTCCATGATGCGGCGGTATTTCTCGCCGGCGGTGACGTCGGCGCGGTCGATCATGCTGCGCAGGTTGTCGATACGCTCGATGCGCTCGTCGCGCAGGAAGGGCACGTCCGCCTCGACGATGCCCTCCAGGGTGTCGGTCATCTCGATCATGAACGGCAGGGCGCCGGTCTCGATATTGTCGATCTCCGCGGTCTGCCGCGTGATGGACGCGATCTCGGACTCCTGGGAATCGATCAGCTTCTGCAGCTGCTTGTTGTAGATGGACAGGCTTTCCGCGCGCTGGGTCGCGACCCGGTAGGCCTGCAGGGAGGTAGCCGCCTGGTCGTCGAGCTTGTCGATGCGGTCCTGGCTGGCGGCCGCCGCGCTGTCGGTCTTGGCCTGGGTGTCGATGGCGGCTTCCTGTGCCAGCGCGCCGCATGGGACGGCAAGCGACAGCAGGAAAGCCAGGTGACGAAGGTATCTCGCTTGGTGCATATTGCTCCAACTCCTGAACTGTAGTGTGCGCGGTGAGTGCGGGCGCAAAGCCGTTCGCTTCCCGCCCGCGCGGTGAGCCTGCCCATCGAACAGCAATAAGCGTGCCACCGCATCGGGGGCCCGCGCGGGACGCGGTGTCAGGGGCGATTCACCCCCGCCGCACCCGGTGTATGGGCATTCCAATTCTTGTCCAACTGGACAGGTTTTGATCCAGACTGGTGCGCGCACCGGGAGCGCCGCCCACTTGCAGTGCACGCCGCGCCAGCATCGCCCACCCCGGCGCGCGCACGGGCTGCGGCGCGGCCTCTGGTATGCTCCTTGCTGGGCAAAGCCCCGATGGCTGCCGCGAACCGGTGCACGCCCGAGAAGGAGAGACCCGCTTGAATCCCACCGACACCTATCCCCGCGACATGATCGGCTACGGCCGCGAGGTTCCCCGTTTCCAGTTGCCCGGCGACGCCCGCATCGCGGTGCAGTTCGTGGTCAACTACGAGGAGGGTGGCGAGCGCTGCGTGCTGCACGGCGACGCGGAATCCGAGACCTTTCTCTCCGAGATCATCGGCGCCGCCGCCTTCAGCAACCGGCACATGAGCATGGAATCCATCTACGAATACGGCAGCCGCGCCGGCTTCTGGCGCCTGCACCGGCTGTTCACCGGCGCTGGCCTGCCGGTCACTGTATTCGGCGTGACGATGGCCATGGCGCGCAATCCGGAGGCCGTCGCGGCGATGCTCGAGGCGGACTGGGAGATCGCCTGCCACGGCCTGCGCTGGATCAGCTACCAGGACGTGCCCGAGGACGTGGAACGCGCGCACATGCGCGAGGCTATCGCCCTGCACGAAAAGTTGACCGGCGCGCGTCCGCTGGGCTGGTACACCGGCCGCGACAGCCCCAACACCCGCCGCCTGGTGCTGGAAGAAGGCGGCTTCCTCTACGACTCCGACTCCTACGCCGACGACCTGCCCTACTGGGTCGAGGGACCGCAGGGACCCCACCTGGTCATCCCCTACACCCTGGACACCAACGACATGCGCTTCGCCGCGCTGCAGGGATTCAACAGCGGGGAGCAGTTCTACACCTACCTCAAGGACGCCTTCGACGTGCTTTACGCCGAGGGCGAGGAAGCGCCGCGGCTGCTGAATATCGGCCTGCACTGCCGGCTGGTCGGGCGTCCGGCGCGTTTTGCCGCGCTGCGGCGCTTCGTCGATTACGTGCGTTCCCACGACAAGGTGTGGGTGTGCCGGCGCAGCGACATCGCCCGGCACTGGCACCAGCACTACCGGCCGGCGACCTGAGGCGCCGGTTGCTCCGTTGCCACTGGCCGCGGCAGCGGCAGCAACCACTCCAGCCCGATCGCGCACAGCGCGCCGGTGGACACCGGGAAGCCGAGGATCAGGCGCACCTCTTCCGGCAGCAGCATCAGCGCGCCGGCAACCTGGCTCAGCACCAGGCCGCCGGCGACCCCGCCACAAGCCACCCACCAGCCGCGCCGCCCCAGCGCGCCATGGCGCAGGATATTCACGCCGGTCAGCGCGATCAGCGCGAACATCAGCAGAGTGGCACCGTAGATCACCGGCGCCGGAATCACCTGGAACACCCCCGCCACGACGGGCAGCGCGCCGAGCAGGATGAGCATCACCGCCACCACGTAACCGATGTGCCGGCTGGCGATGCCGGTGAGCCGGATCACCCCGTTGTTCTGGCTGAAGGTGGTATTCGGGAAGGTGGCGAACAGCGCCGCCACCAGGGAATTGAACGCGTCCGCCACCACGCCGCCGCGAATCCGCGCCCAGTAGGCAGGGCCGGTGGTGGGCAGGCGGCTGAGCGCCTGCGTCGCGGTGAGGTCGCCCACCGACTCCATGGCGGTGACCAGGAAGATCGGCATCAGCGCGAAAAACACCGACAGGTCGAAGCTCATGCCATAGCGCAGGGGAACAGGCACGAACACCCAGTTCAGCTGCTGCAGCGGCGAAAAATCGACGGCGCCCAGGGACATCGCCAGCAGCAGGCCCGCGGCCAGCCCGCCCATCACCGCGCACATCCGGCACCAGGGGTTGCGCCACAGCGCCAGCACCACGGTCACCGCCAGCACCACCCCGGCCAGCAGCAGGATCTGCAGCGCCTCGGCGGGCCCGGCCGCGTGGCTGTAGACGCGGTAGAGGTTGTTCACCGTGGTGCTGCACAGGGTGAGCCCCAGCAACACCACCGTCGCGCCGGTCACCGCCGGCGTGATCACCCGGCCCAGCCGGTGCAACTGCCGGCCGAGCAGCATCATCACCGCGGCGCAGGCCGCGGTGGAGCCGAAGATCGCCGCCAGTTTCTGCTGGTCGCCCCAGTCGCCGGGCAGGCCGTGCCAGGCGAACAACAGCGCCCCGATAAAGGTGAAACTGGTGCCCTGTATCGACAGCAGTCCGGAACCTAGGCCGCGCCAGCTGGAAATCTGCACCAGGGTCGCCACCCCGGAGATCAGCAGCGCCGAGGTGACCAGGTAGTTGGTGTCCGCCACCGACAGCCCCATGCCGGCGGCGATGATCAGCGGCGCGGTGACGATACCGCCGAATACGGCGAGCAAATGCTGGAAACCCGCCAGCAGGGACGTCGGCCAGGGCGGCACTTCCTGCAGGCCGTACAGGGGCGCCTGCCAGGCGTCGCCGGCCGACTCGCTCACTGTGGCATCCTCAGTGCCGCCGTCTCATGGCCGCACCTTCAATTCCAGAAGTCCCGGTGCAGCGCGACGATCTCCTCCTCCACCGCCGCGATCGGGCCCCACACGCGGATCCCCTTCTGGCTGTGGCTGAAGACGTAGCGGCTGGGCACGTCCATGGTCGGGTTGGCGTCGCTGGCGCCGGTCAGCTCCAGCAGCCGCGCCTCGGAGATGCCGTAGACCATGCGGCCGATGTTGGCCCAGTACTGGGTCCCGGCACACATGGCGCAGGGCTCGGCGGTGGTGTAGAGGGTCATGCCCCAGAGTTCTTCCGGGCTGTATTTCTCGAAGGCCAGGCGCGCCAGGGTCGACTCGGCGTGGTTGACCACGTTGAGGTTGCCCTGCTCCATCAACACCGTGCTGTGGTCCGGGCCGACGAGTACCGCGCCGAAGGGGTGGTGCCCGGCGTCGAGCGCCTTTTGCGCGACGGCGTTGGCGCGGCGCAGGTTGGCGATCATCTGCTCTTCGGTGGGGTCTGCCCCCGGCGGCTGGGGAAGGTCCGGCATGCTTTTCTCCAGTGCTTTGACGTGGGGCGAGAGCGCGGTGGCCAGCAGCGTGGCCACCGACCCGACCATGAAATCGCGGCGGTCAGCCCGCATCGGCTTGTTTCTGCAGGGCGGCGAAGTTGGCGCTGATGCGCTGCTTCAGGTAGTCCCGGGCGAGGATCGGCGGGTACTTCTCCAGCGGCCCGCGGATCAGCTGGTCGCAGTTGGCCTGGGCGAAGTAGGCCAGCGTGTAGCGGTCGCCGCTGTTCTCGCCGGCCAGCGGCATGCGCACCCGGTGCAGGGTGGAGCGCAGCTGGTCGTCGCTCCAGCGCATCAGCATGTCGCCGATATTGCAGGTGATGCGCGAGCTGTCCGGCGGCACCGGCGTCCAGCTGCCGGATTCGGCTTCCTTGCCCGGGCAGACCTGCAGGCCACCCTGGCCGTCGCGCTGGAACAACAGCGTCAGGCAGTCGAAATCGGTGTGGGCGCCGGCGCGCCACTGGCCGCCGTCCTGGGCCGGTTCGCAACCGAAATAATGCAAAAGCCGCAGGGTGCTCTGGTACTCCGGCGAATCGGGGTCGTGGGCTGCGGCAAAGAAATCCTCGTCGAAGCCGAGCTTGCGCGCGAAGCTGGAAAGCACGCGCATGGCCAGCCGCCAGGCCTTCTCCTCGAAGCCGAGCATCGCCGCGCGAAAGCCCGGCAGCTCGCCTTCCGTCGGCCACAGGCCGTCCATGCGCGGACGGGTGACCTGGTAGGACTCCTTGTGGTCGGCGGTGCCGGTGGAGGGGCGCACCTGGGCCATGTACTCCCAGCCGGCGTTGCTCGCCTCACGCAGGGGGTACTGCTCCTTGACCGCGGCCGGCAGCTCGAAAAACGCCTGGGCCGCGGCGAAGGCGGCATCCAGTTCCGCGGGCTCGAAGCCGTGGCCGACCAGCTGGAAAAATCCGCACTCCTCCGCGGCCCGCCACAGCTGATCGTCGATCTCCTGCTGGCTGTGTACGCCTGCGGCGAGATCGATGACGGGAATCGTGCGCGCGGCATCCTCGGTGCCGGCGCCGCCCATGGCCTGCTCGCGGCGCAGTTCCTCGAGCAGCGCCTGCTCACCGGCGTCCCCCGGCTGTTGAATGGGTGACTGTGTCATTTAAACGGTGTCTCCTTGCGATGCCGGTTCGGGCAGGTGCAGGAACAACAGGCAACCGAACAGGCACATGATGAAACGAAACGCGGCCTGCTGGCCGTTCCAGGACTGGGACTGCCACATCAGGAACCACTCGGCGCCCACGGTCATGAACCCGGTGAACCACAGGGCGATGCCCAGCACCAGGCCCCAGCTCGCCAGCATCATGGCGCGCTGGTACTGCGCCATCGGTGCATGGCGGGCGCGGAACATGGCCGCGGCGCCCGTGGCGCAGATGAAGCCGACGCCGAACTCGGTGAGGATGATCAGCCAGTAGGCCACGTGGTGCAGCCACTGGCTGTCGATGGCGCGCCAGGTCAGGCGGTTGCCCTCGAAGGTGGTGTCCATGCTCATTACGTGCTGCACGAAGGCGAAGTTGGAGCCGTAGTCGGTGACGTTGTTGGTCGCCACCAGCAGGGCGAAGACGGCGATCAGGCCGGTGAGCAGGGCTTTCATGCAGCGGGCCCCGGCGGGCGCCTGCAGCAGTGGGTGGTTCACGTGGTCTCCTGGAGCGGGCGAAGCCCGGCGATTCGGTATTGCGTATCGACAGGATGCTTAGCAAGATTGATGCCCGGAGCGGCCAATCGCCGGCACGGCCAGTGCTGGCGCGGCCCCGCGCCCACACGCACCGGGCGATGCACCCGCGCGCCAGACTAAATCTTGATCAATTGGCACAGATTTCGAGCGCCGCGCACCTTGCTGGTGCACCCGCCCCTGCATGAATCACCCCGGGAGCCCGTATTTACTGGCCTCCAGGCCATGGCATGTTCCTTGCTGTGCTTTGCCGAAGCTTTCCAGAAATACGACCAGACGGCAGGACACAAACTTGAACCGCTGCAGCCCCGAGTTCCTCTCGGCCGCCGCCGACATCACCGGCGCACCCTTTCTCGAACTCGGCCCGCGAGCACTGCGCTCCGGATCCCGCGACTGCTTCCACTTCTCGCCGGTACTCACGCCGCTGCTGGACGACTGCCAGGCGGAGGCCATCGCCTTTCCCGCCAGCCAGGACGAACTCGCCGCGCTGATCGCCCTGTCGGTGCGCCACGGCGTGCCGGTCACCCCCCGCGGCGGCGGCACCGGCAACTACGGCCAGGGCGTGCCGCTGCAGGGCGGGCTGATGATCAACACCCGGCGCATGAACCGCGTCATCGCGCTGGACGCCGACCACGCCCGCGTCGAGGCCGGGGTCAACCTGTGGAGCATCGAGCAGCAGGCGGCGGAACACGGCGGCGAGCTGCGCATGTTCCCCAGCACCATCGGCACCTCCAGCGCGGCCGGCTTCATCACCGGCGGCAGCGGCGGCATCGGCTCGATCAACTGGGGCATGCTGCGCGACCTCGACAATATCCGCGCGGTGAGCATCCTCACCTGCGAGGAAAACCCGCAGCGCGTGGAGCTGCGCACGAAGGATGAACTGCGCGACGTGCTGCACAACTGCGGCCTCACCGCCTTCGTCACGGAAGTGGACTTCGCCCTGGCGCCGCGCCGCGACTGGCACCAGTACGTCTTCGCCAGCGCCGATTTCGATATCGTGCTCAGCGCCGGCGTACAGGTCGCCGGGGACGCGGGGGTGGGCAAGCGCCTGTGCAGCGCCTTCGAGTGGCCCGTGCCCTCCTACTTCAAGCCGCTGGTCAAGCGCGGCGCCTGCCCCCAGGGGCAGTCCCTGCTGTTCCTGATCAGCGACCAGCCCCCGGACGAGGTAGAGCCTTACATGGCGGCGCTGGGCATGGCGATGACCTACCACCAGCCGCCTCCGGAACTGCCGCTGGCGGGCAAGGGCTTCCAGATCTACGACTTCACCTGGAACCACACCACCCAGTGGGCGATGAAGTACGACGCCGGCCTCACCTACCTGCAGGAATCCTTCGTCGTGGAGCGCCTGCACGAGCAGGTGGCCGCGCGCCGGGCGATCTACGGCGACAGCGCGCAGACCCACATCGAGTTCGTGCGCGACCCGGTCGCCGACGAGGTGCGTGCCGCGGGACTTTCCGTGGTGCGCTTCGAGGACAAGGACAGCCTGTGGCAGCTGATGGCCTGGAGCGAGGAGCACGGCATCAGCATCGCCAACCCGCACACCCACTTCCTCGACGAGGACCCGCGCTGGTACAACGAGGGCATGCTCTCGGCCAAGGATCGCTGGGACCCCCGCCACCTGCTCAACCCGGGCCACCTGCACGCACTGGAAAGCGCGTGAGCGACGCCGGCCTGCCCCCCTGTGACCTGCTGCTGCGCGACCTGCGCCTGCCGGGCATCGACGGGGCGCAGTGCATCGGCATCGGCGGCGGCAGCATCGTCCACGTCGGCCCCGACGCCCCCCTGCCGGCGCGCGAAGTGCGCGAGGCCGGCGGCGCGCTGGCGCTGCCCGGGCTGGTAGAACCCCACGCCCACCTCGACAAGAACTACAGCCACGGCGTGCACCTGCGCGAGGGCAGCAGCGGCGCCGGCGCCCTGTGCGACGCCATCGCCGCGATGCGGGAATACAAGCGCAATCGCAGCCTGGAAGATGTAGTGATGCGAGCAGAACGCGGCTTGCAGCGGGCGGTGAGCGCGGGCGTCAGCGTACTGCGCTCCCACGTCGACCTCGGCACGGCGGAGGAACTACCGGTCCTCGAGGCGCTGCTCGGCCTCGCCGACGACTGGTCGGACCGCATACAGCTTGAATTCACCGTCCTCGGCAATCTCTCCAGCGCGGACGGGCACGCAATTTTCGCCGAGGCCCTGCAGATGGGCGCAGCCGCCGTGGGCGGCACGCCGGCCCTGTGCGCCGAGCCCGAACTCGCCGTGGACGCGGCGCTGGAACTCGCCGGGCGCTACAACCGGCCGCTGGACCTGCATATCGACGAGACCGAGGACCCGGCCAGCCCCTGCCTGCGCCACCTCGCCCGGCGCTGCATCGAACTGGACTGGGACATGCCGGTGGCCGCCAGCCACTGCTGCTCCCTGGGGTTCGTCGACGCCGCGCCGCGGGCGCAAGTTATCGAACTGGTCGCGCGCGCCGGCATCGGCATCATCGCCCTGCCGGCCTGCAACCTGGTGCTGATGGGCCGCGGCATGCAGCCTGCACCGCGCGGTGTGGCGCCGGTGCGGGAACTGCTGGACGCGGGCGTCACCGTCGCGGTGGGCAGCGACAATGTGCAGGACCCCTTCCAGCCCTGGGGCGATTACGACCCGCTGGGCAGCGCGGCGCTGCTGGCGCATGTCGCGCAATTCGCAGGCGATGAAGATGCGAGCCTGCTGGAACTGGTCACGCGCGGCCCGGCTCTCGCCCTTGGGCTGGCGACCCCGCAACTGGCCACCGGCGCGGCGGCGAACTTCTCCCTGCTCGACTGCGGCGACCTGCACACCACGCTGTGCGAGCGCCCCCTGCGGCGCGAGGTGTATTTCGCCGGGCAGCGTGTGCTCGAACAATCCCTGACCACCGTTTGGGCCGACCGGGGACCATCCCGCACCGTAGGAGCCTGCTACGCAGGCGATCGCGCGCAGAGCGCGCTCCTACAGGACGACGCACCATGAGCGATCGCGCGCAATCACGCACCGTAGGAGCCTGCTACGCAGGCGATCGCGCGCAGAGCGCGCTCCTACAGGACGACGCGCCGTGATCGGCGGCGGGGGCGATCGCCTGCGTAGCAGGCTCCTACAGGTCGACGCCCAGCCCGCACCGGTGGAACTCGATCCCGCGCGCACCGCGCTGCTGGTCATCGACATGCAGCGCGATTTTCTCGAGCCCGGCGGCTTCGGCGAATCCCTGGGCAACGACGTGGGCAAGCTGCGTGCGGCCATCGCGCCCTGCGCGCGCCTGATGCAGTCCATGCGCGACGCCGGCGTCGCCGTGCTGCATACCCGCGAGGGCCACCGCCCCGGCCTCGAGGACGTGCACCCGGAAAAACAGGCGCGCTGCGCTCCCGGCATGAAGATCGGCGACTGCGGCCCCATGGGCCGCATCCTGGTGCGCGGCGAACCCGGGCACGATTTCATCGAGGAACTCTACCCGCTGCCCGGCGAGGTCGTTATCGACAAGCCCGGCAAGGGCGCCTTCTACGCCACCGACCTCGACCTGCTGCTGCGCAGCGCCGGCGTCGAGATGCTCATCGTCTGCGGCGTCACCACCGAGGTCTGCGTGCACACCACCGTGCGCGAGGCCAACGACCGCGGTTACCGGGTACTCGTGCCCGGCGACTGCTGCGCATCCTATTTCGACGAGTTTCACCGGGTGGGCCTGGCCATGATCAGCGCCCAGGGCGGTATCTTCGGCGCGGTAACCAACGCGGATGCCATTATCGATGCTTTCGGGGGGAAGCTGGATGAAGACGACGCAAAAGGACTTTAGGCCGCAGTTCTGGGTCCCCGGGGACTGGAACGCGCTGTTCGGCTTCGGCACCAATATTCTCGTCAACCTGCTGGTGCTCACCGGCCTGCTGCGCTATGCGCTGCAGATGCCGGACGACCTGGTGTTCGGCCGTATCCTGCCGGCCACCGGGCTGATGCTTTGCCTGAGCACCGTGTACTACGCCTGGCTCGCCTGGAAACTGGCGAAGGAGACCGGCCGCTCCGATGTCTGCGCCCTGCCCTCGGGTATCGGCGTGGCGCACATGTTTATCGTCGTGCTGGTCATCATGATGCCGATCAAGGCGAAGACCGGCGATCCCTACGCCGCCTGGGAGGCGGGCATGGCCTGGGTGTTCATCCAGAGCATCATCCTCATGCTGGGCGGCTACATCGCGCCGATCATCCGTAAAATCACGCCGCGCGCGGCACTGCTGGGCACCCTGGCCGGCGTCTCGGTGACGTTCATCTCGATGCGCCCGGCGCTGGAGATGTACAGCGCCCCGCTGATCGGCGTGACCTGCTTCTTCATCATCCTCGCCGGCTGGTTCGGCAACGTGCGCTACCCGGGCGGCATGCCCGCCGGCCTGGTGGCGATAGCCGTCGGCACGCTGATCGCCTGGGGCTCCACGGCGCTGGGCTTCAGCTACGGCGGCATGTCCGTCGAAGCCATCGGCACGGCGCTGGCGGACTTCGGCTTCTCGATACCGCTGCCGGCCTTCGGCTACACCTTCTCCGGCTTCGAGTACCTCGGCATCCTGCTGGTCACCGCGGTGCCCTTCGGCATCTACGACCTGGTGGAGGCCATGGACAACGTGGAGAGCGCGGAGGCCGCCGGCGACAGCTACCCGACCAACCGCGTGGTCGTGGCCGACGGCGTGGTCAGCATGATCGGCTGCCTGATGGGCAACCCTTTCATCAACGCGGTGTACATCGGCCACCCGGGCTGGAAGGCCATGGGCGGGCGTATCGGCTACTCGGCGGTGACCGGCATAGTCGTGCTGGTACTGTGCTGCTTTGGCGTGCTCTCGCTGGCGCTGGCGCTGATCCCGGTCGTCGCCATCCTGCCCATCCTGCTGTACATCGGCATGCTGATCGGCGCACAGGCCTTTCGCGAATCGCCGGGGCACCACGCGCCGGCAATCATCCTCGCCCTGGTGCCGCACCTCGCCGCCTGGGCGAAGAACCAGATCGACGGCGCGCTGGGCGCCGCCGGCACCAGCGCCCACGAGGTCGGCCTGGAGGAGATGGCCGGCAACGGCGTGCTCTACCAGGGCCTGGAAACCCTGGGCGGCGGCGCGATCCTCGGCGGCCTGGTGCTGGGCGCCATCGCCGTGTTCGTGATCGAGCGCGAATACACCCGCGTCGCGGCCTTCAGCCTGGCGGGCTGCCTGCTCAGCTTCTTCGGCTTCATGCACGGCGAGGCGGTGGGCTGGGCGGTCTCGCCGATGGCGGCCGCGGCCTACGGCCTGCTCGCCATCGGCGCCGGCTGGCACGGCCTGCGCAAAACCACTGAAATTCCAGCGCCCGCGGGTTACGAGGGGCCCGGCCCCACGGCGGGCGAGACCTGAGGGAGTAAGGAAGATGCAGGAAATCACCGCGGAAATGCTCGCGGGTTTCGCGGCCGCCGCCGGCATCGAGGTGCCGGAGGAGTACCGCGACGGCGTGCTCAACCACCTGTGCGTAGCGCAGAAGATGGCGGCGAAGGTGCAGGCCGCGCCACTGCACCCCGAGGAGCTGGCCCTCGCGCCGGTATTCCAGCCCTGGACGCTGCCGGACGTAAACACCCATGAGTGACCCAGGCAACATGCTGGCGGCGGACATCGGCGCCGCCGTCGCCAGCCGCGAACTATCCGCCCTGGATGTCGTACAGGCGACGCTGCAGCGCATCGACGATCGCAACGGCGAGCTGAACTGCTACACCGAGGTAACCGCCGACCGCGCACTGCAGCGCGCCGCGGCCATCGATGCACGGGTCGCCGCCGGCGACGCGGTGGGGCCGCTGGCCGGCGTACCCTTCGCGGTGAAAAACCTGTTCGATATCGCCGGCGTGACCACCCTCGCCGGCAGTAAAATCTGCCGCGACAATGCGCCCGCCGTGCAGGACGCCGTCCTCGTCCGCCGGCTCGAAGACGCCGGCGCGATCCTGCTGGGCGCGCTGGCGATGGGCGAGTTCGCCTACGATTTCACGGGAGAAAACGAGCACTACGGCGCCTGCCGCAACCCCTGGGACAGCCGGCGCATGAGCGGAGGCTCCTCCTCCGGCTCCGGCAGTGCGACCGCCGCCGGGCTGGCGCCGATCTCGCTGGGCTCGGACACCAACGGCTCGATCCGCGTGCCCTCTTCCCTGTGCGGGCTGTTCGGCCTCAAGCCCACCTACGGGCGCCTGCCGCGCACCGGCAGCTACCCCTTCTGCGACAGCCTGGACCACCTTGGCCCGCTGGCGCGCAGTGCCGGCGACCTCGCCCTGGCCTACGACTGCCTGCAGGGCTTCGACGCCGGCGACCCGGCCTGCGCACAGCGGCCAATACAGGCCGCGCTGCCTTCACTGGACCACGGCATCGCCGGCCTGCGCATCGGCGTCGCCGACGGCTACTTCGGCTGCGCGGACATGCCGGAGGCGGACTGGGCGGTCAAACAGGTCTGCGCGGCGCTGGACGTACAGCGCGAGCTACCGCTGGCCGGTGCCGATGCCGGCCGCTCCGCCGCCTACCTGATCACCAACGCCGAGGGCGCGGAGCTGCACCGCGAGCACCTGCGCACCCGGCTGGAGGACTTCGACGCGGACACCCGCGAGCGCTTTCTCGCCGGCGCCCTGTGGCCCGCGGGCTGGTACCTGCGCGCGCAGGCGGTGCGGCGCTGGTGGCTGGAGCAGATGCTGGAGACCTTCCGCGAGGTGGACCTGGTGGTCGCGCCCTGCACGCCCTGCACCGCGCCGCTGGTCGGTACGCGCACGCTGGTGGTGCGCGGAGTGGAGGAAGCGCTGCGCCCCAACCTGGGGCTGTTCACCCAGCCGTTCTCGGCCATCGGCCTGCCGGTGGTGTCGGTACCGCTGCTCTCACCCGCCAGCGGTCTGCCCATCGGCGTGCAACTGGTCGCGCCGCCCTGGCGCGAGGACCTGTGCCTGCGCGCGGCGAAGTACCTGCAGGACGCCGGCCTCACCATCAAGCCATCGTAGGAGCCTGCTACGCAGGCGATCGCGCAGTAGGAGCCCGTTACACTGGCGATCGCCTCTGTAGGAGCCTGCTACGCAGGCGATGCTGTTGTAGGAGCCCGCTACGCGGGCGATCGCCTGCGTAGCAGGCTCCTACAGTGCGGTTATCTGCCAGCGCAGGTAGGCGACCAGTGCGTCGAGCTGCCGGGCGCTGAGCGTGGATTCGTAAACCGGCATCTTGGTTTTGGGGAACACGTCGGTGACGCGATAGATCAGCGCGCGCAGGCGCGCATTGTCCAGCGCCCCCACCATGCCACCGGGACGATCCAGCGGCGGGCCCAGCACGCCGCCGCGCCCTTCCAGGCTGTGGCACTTGAGGCAGTGATCGACATAGGTGCCGTAGCCCAGCACGACGGACTCCGGGACGTCGCCGGCGGGCGCCGGCGGCAGGTAGTCCGCCTCCGGCACGATACGGGTGAGCTGGTAGGGCCAGGGCAGGCGCGCCACCCGCGGGTCCTCTGCTGCCTGCTCCGGTGCCATGTCGCGGACCGACCAGACCAGGTAGAAGGGATCGAAATCCACCAGCTCGCGCCCGTGCTCGAGCAGCAGCCAGTGGCGGCCGGCTGTCGGTGCGGTATCCGCCAGTGCCAGCAGCGGCTCCAGCTGCGGGTCGGCCAGCGACTGCGCGGTGAGCGCAATGCGGTAGCCGTCGATGCACTCGAGCACCAGGTCGTCCGCGCCGAGACCGAGGCTGTCCAGCAGGGGTCGCAGCGCAATACCGCGGTAGCTGCGCACCGCGCCGTACTGCGGGTCGAACACGGTTGCGGTGCGCATGCCAAAGTCCGCCTCGAGTTGCGCCACCGGCAGCCGCAGTTCCTGGCCTTCGCTGTCTGTAATGCGCAACTCGCGGGGGTCTGCCGTGGCGCCGGTGGCCAGGCACAGGAAGAACAGCCAGATACCCTGTAGGAGCCTGCTACGCAGGCGATCGCCTGCGTAGCAGGCTCCTACAAATACGAGGCGATTGCGCGCGGAGCGTATCCCGACGAGCGGGGGCGATCGCCTGCGTAGCAGGCTCCTACCAGTCATCGCGGTCGCGCAGGTACTCCAGCGGGTAGGCCGACACTTCCTGCAACAGCTCCGCGAGTCCCTGGCTGTAGTGCTTGACGTACAGCTCGCCGAGCTCCGGCGTGGCCTTGGTGGCATCGCCGGAGCAGCCCAGCGGGTGCAGGTCGTTGGAGAGCCAGCCCATGTAGGTGCTGCCGAGTACGCGCAGGCGCTTGAACTCGGTTTCCACATCGGCCAGCAGCCCGCGGAAATTCTCCGCCTTGTCCATCTTCACCAGGTCCGGGCGCAGGTGCAGCACGATGGAGGTTTCTACCTGGCCGGCGTGAATGCCGTGGCGGCGCTCGTCCGCCGGCACGTCGCTGTCCGGCGGGCCGAAGCTCCAGCCGCTGCAGCCGACGCTCAGCATCTTGTGCTTGACCCGCAGCTCGCGGCAGCAGATTTCCATGACCTGCGGCTGGCCGCCGTGGGCGTTGAAGAACACCAGCTTGCGCAGGCCCGAACGCGCCACGCTGTCGCCGATCTCCATCCAGCTGCGCAGCAGGGTCTCCGCGCTGTGGGTGACCGTGCCCTCGAACTGCATGTGTTCGGTGGACTTGCCCACCGCCTGGGTCGGCATCACCAGCAGCGGCACGTCATCTGGCACCAATTTTGCTGCCTCTACGCAGAGCGATTCGGCGATCAGCGCATCGGTGCTGACCGGCAGGTGCGGGCCGTGCTGTTCGATGGCACCCACCGGCAGCAGTGCCACCGTGCGAGCGGGGTCGAGGTGAGTGAAATCTTCGGTAGTGAGGTCCTGCCAGAATCGCATCTTTTACCAATTGCTCCAGTTTTACGCAAAGACAGCCCGGAAATGCCCCATGCCGAAACTCGCCAGCCCCGCTTCGATACATCCGCCCTTCGGCAACTACGCCCACGGCTTCGAGATTGCGGCCGGGTCGCGGCTTGTGATGACCTCCGGGCAGCTGGGAATAAGCAAGAACGGTGCCATACCACCGGAGGCCGAAGCCCAGGCGGAACTGTGCTTCGACGCCATCGAGGCGATCCTCGCCGAGGCCGGCATGGGGCTGGAAAACATCGTGCAATTGCGGGGATTCGTGACCGCGCGCGAGTATTTCCCCGCCTATATGAACGTGCGCGAACGGCGGCTCGGGGGGCGTGAAGTGGCCTCGACGCTGGTGATCGTCAGCGGCTTCACCCGGCCGGAGTTCCTGGTGGAAGTCGAGGCGCTGGCGGCGGCTCCGGCGGCGGAGTGATCGCACAATGTTGGTGCGGGAGCAGCCCGGCAGCGGTGCGCCGCTGGTGCACGCGGGTAGCGGGTAGCGTCGTAGGAGCCTGCTGCGCAGGCGATCGCGCGTGTAACGCGCTCCTACGGCAGCAATTTTACCGGCAAATCCTATTTTTGACCTTTTAGTCAGCTTTTGGCACAGCGCTTGCATTTACCATCCGCAACCGGGAGACCCATACATCCCGGGTACTTTTTTCATACCTGATTGAACTACCGCGACACTGGCCCAGCCAGTCACAGGGGAGAGTAATTCCATGGAGAGATTTTGCGTAACCATTCTGGCCGCTGCGATATCGATGTACTCCGCATCGCTGGCAGCCCAGGACAGTGCGGATGCAACCGGTAAAGACGGAGACGTCGTCGAACTCGATACCTTTGTCGCCGAGGAGGAAGTAAATGACGACCTCGGCATCCTGCAATCTGAACCCGTCGACTCCGTATTCGGTTTCGGCAAGACCATCCTGGAAACACCGCGCTCCGTAAGCTCCATCAGCTCGGAATTCCTCGAACAGTTCAACGCCAAGGGCATCAACGACATCGTCAACTTCGTGCCCGGCACCTTTACCACTTCATTCTTCGGCGTCGCCGGCTCGCTGGATATCCGCGGCACCGCGGCGGAAAACTACTTCCGCGGGGTAAAGCGCCTGAACAACGAGGGTAACTTCCCGACACCGATCGGCGCCTCCGACCGCATCGACGTCATCCGCGGCCCGATGTCGCCAATCTCCGGCCCAAGCAAGGTCGGTGGCGCGCTGAACTTCATTCCCAAATCCGCCCGCGCCGCCACCGGCCAGTACATGACCGACTCCACCGGTGAGATCAGCTACGAGACGGGCAGCTGGAACAAGAGCATCATGACCGCCGAGGTCGGCGGCCCCGCGAAATTCCTCGGCGACGACGCCGGTTACTACCTGTACGGCGAGATCAACAACTCCGACAGCTACTACAACCACGACTTCACCGAGCAGACCCTGCTGCAGGCGTCCTTCAACAAGGACCTGTCATCCTCCAGCCGCATCGAATTCGGCGGTATGTACCAGGACTGGAACAGCCACGAGAACGGCGGCTGGAACCGCGTCACCCAGGACCTGATCGACAACGGCACCTACATCACCGGCTACCCGTCCACCAACATCGACAGCCAGTTCGGCAACGGCAACGGCCTGATCGAGGAGTCGGAAATCCTTGCCTGGGAGGCGTCACTGCCCGGCCTGGTATCCACCGGCGTGCCCTTCACCGAGGGAACCACCAGCTGTTTCACCGGCCTGTCCGTGTTCTGTTTCCAGGACAACTTCGCACCGCTGGACCCGACCACCCTGACCCAGGAAATGGTCGACCAGCTGGGCATCGGCCTGGACCCGGCAAGCGTGGGCACCGCCAAGCTGTCCGGCAACGAGGTACTGATCACCAAGCTGGATGAATACGACACCGAGGTCGGCACCTTCTACTTCGACTTCATCCACGATTTCGACAACGGTTGGAACATGACCAACAAGGTGTTCTACGATTCACAGAAGTACACCAACGTCGACAGCTACGGCTTCTCCAAGATCGCCGACGCCTGGGTGGTCGAGGACCAGCTGATCTTCTCCAAGAACTTCGATTTCAGCGGCTGGAGCACCGCGCTGCAGCTGTCGCCCTCGGCGCGCTACACCGACGCTTTCTACGCGCTGGACTTCACCCACGAAATCTTCGACCGCACCGACCTGACCAAGGGCTTCAACGCCCTGTCCATCCAGCAGGCCCCGGGCCGCGCGCCGGCCGGCCAGGAAGCCTGGAGCGACTACTGGAACTCCACCTACCTGCAGCTGGGCTTTGCCGGCCTTGCTGATGTAACCATCGGCGAGAACCTGCACCTGCTGCTCGGCGCGCGCTACGACTACGTCGACGCGGAAGGCGAGAACGGCGACGGCGACGGCCCGATCCGCCTGACCACCTTCGACCCGAACGGCGAGTACAAGGCCTCCAACTCCGACGACGGCTTTACCTACACCGCGAGTATCTCCTACACCCTGTTCGAGAAGTTCACGCCCTACTACACCAAGGCCGAACAGCAGACCATCGTCTCCGGTTCCGCCGGTGACCTGGACACCGAGAACATCAAGAACAAGACGTTCCTCGGCGAGTCCGAACTGGACGAAATCGGCATCAAGGCCAGCCTGCTGGACGGCCGCCTGTACATGGCAGCCGCCTATTACGAGCAGAAGCGTGTCGCCTTCGACTCGCAGAGCCCGGTCTCCAACCAGGCGGTGGAATCCGAGGGCACCGAACTCGAATTCCGCTACGTTCCTTTCGACAAGCTGGCGCTGATCGGCACCTACTCCAACCAGGAGACCCGGGTGATCACTCCCGGTGGCGTGACCTTCAGCTACATCGGCGCGGCGGACATGCCGCAGATCGACCCGGCCAGCGTCTACAGCGGCATCATCGGCGGCAATATCTACGTCGGCGACAAGCCCCTGCGCGGCGGCATCCCGGAAACCACCTGGAGCCTCTCCGCCAGCTACCAGCTGCTGCAGAACGTGAAGACCAACCTCAGCGTGACCTACGTCGACGAGGTAGCCTCCTCGGTGCTGGGCGGCATCACGCTGCCGGACTACTACATGGTGAATGGCTCGGTGGTCTACAACACCGACAAGTTCCGCGTCGGCCTGTTCCTCAACAACATCCTCGACGAGGACTACTACCGCGGCAACTTCCCGAGCCTGTACGGCAACAACGCCGTGCTGCCGGAACTGCCGTTCAACTGGTCCGCAGAGATCGCTTACAAGTTCTAGGTGTAATGGCAGAAATGCCTTTTTTGGAGCAGCGGTTCGCCGCTGCTCATTTTTTTTCAGACAGAACAAACAGGTTGCAATGGCTTTGAACGCCACACAGGCCGCCGAACCCGGGCGGCAACAGCCACTGATAACGCTGCAGGGCGTGAGCAAGGAATTCGCCCCCGGCCAGGTGGTTCTACAGGACATCGACGCCGCGCTGCCGCGCGGTGAATTTCTCGCGCTGATCGGCCCCAGCGGCTGCGGCAAATCCACATTGCTCAAACTGATCGCCGGGCTCATCCAGCCGACCGCCGGCAGCCTGAAGGTGGGCGGTGGCGCTCCCTCCGCGGCCGAGGGCAAACTCGGCTTTGTCTTCCAGGACGCGAACCTGCTGCCCTGGCTGGATATCCGCGACAACGTCTCCCTGCCGCTCAAGCTCGCCGGCATGCCGCGCCAGTCGCGCGAGGAACGCGCGATGCAGATGCTGGAGATGGTCGGCCTGGCCGACGCCACCGGCCGCTACCCGCGCGAACTCTCCGGCGGCATGAAAATGCGCGTCTCCATCGCCCGCGCCCTGGCCACCCAGCCGGAGATCCTGCTGCTGGACGAGCCCTTCGGCGCACTCGACGAGATGACCCGCGACAGCCTCAACGAGGAACTGCTGCGCCTGCGCGAGCTGCAGGGCTGGACCGGGGTATTCGTCACCCACTCGGTGGCCGAGGCGGTCTTCCTCTCCTCCCGCGTGATGGTGCTCTCCGCCAATCCCGGGCGCATACACGCCATGCTGGACATCGACCTGCCCTTCCCGCGCACCGCTGCGATGCGCACGCAAGAGCGCTACCACCACTACCTCGCCGAGGTGACCCGCAGCCTGCACAGCGTGGAGGAAGCCGCATGACGGCGCGACGCCTGCCGGCGATCCTCGCCAGCCTCGGCTGGCCCCTGCTGGTCGGGCTGCTGTTCCTGGTGGTGTGGTACGCCGCGGTGAACTGGCTGAAGATTCCCGAGTACCAGCTGCCCCTGCCCCACCGCATCGTCGAGGAAGGGCTGCGCGAGGGGCCGACGCTGTGGTCCGGACTGCTGCAAACCACTTATGCGTGCGTAGTGGGCTTTTTTGTCTCTGTGGTCGGGGGCGTGGTGCTCTCGGTACTGCTGGCGCTGTCGACCATCGCCTACCGCGGCATCTACCCGTATATCCTGATGCTGAAGATGACCCCGGTCATCGTGCTGGCGCCGATCATCATCATCTGGTTCGGCCAGGGCATCGGCAGCATCACCGTGATCACCTTCCTGATCTGCTTCTTCCCCATCGTCGCCAACACCACCATGGGGCTGCGTTCCACCGAGCGCGGGCTGGTCGACCTGTTCCGGGTCTACTCGGCCTCGCGCTGGCAGGAGATGCTGCACCTGCGCATCCCCGCCGCCTTGCCTTATTTCTTCACCGGCCTGAAAATCGCCGCCGCGCTGACACCGATCGGCGCCCTGTACGGCGACACCGTGGCGGGCATGGGCTCCGGCGCGGACGCCGGCCTCGGTTTCGTGGTGGTGATCTTCAGCTCGCAGCTGAAAGTCCCCGCCCTGTTCGCAGCAGCCTTCACCGCCTGCTTTATCGGCTTTTTATTCGTCGGCCTGGTCAACATACTGAGCTGGTGGGCACTGCACCGCTGGCACGACAGCTACCAACAGGAGAGCAACTGATGCGCGGCATTCTCGCCGGACTGATTACCGCGGTACTCGCGCTCGCGGGCTGCGGTGGCGACACAAGCGCGCCGGCCGAGCCCGGCGGCGGCAAACCCGCGCCGATGAAAGTGGTGCTGCAAACCGACTGGTACGCGCAGCCTGAGCACGGCGGCTTCTACCAGGCGGTGGCAAAAGGCTATTACGCCGACGAGGGCCTGGACGTGGAGATCCGCCCCGGCGCCAACGTCAACGCCATCCCGCAGCTGGTGGCCATGGACCGCGTGCAGTTCTCGGTGGGCGCCATCGAGACCATGTTCATCTACCGCTCCCGCGGCATTCCGCTGGTGAGCCTGTTTCCCTACTTCCAGCACGACCCGCAGTGCGTGATGTTCCACCCGGAGTCCGGCATCAAGACCCTGCAGGACCTGGACGGCCGGGAGGTGATGTTCAACCCGGGCCTGGTGTACGTCGATTTCCTCGAGAAAGCCCTGCACCTGGACATCCACATGATTCCCATGGACTGGAGCCTGGCGCGCTTCATGACCGACAAGCAGTTCGTGCAGCAGTGCTTCCTGACCAACGAGCCGGTGATGGTGCGCCACCAGGGCATCGAGCCCGGCGTGATTCCGCTGTCCGAATCCGGCTTCGATCCCTACCGCCACGTGTACACCAGCGAGAAGATGATCGCGGAACACCCGGAGCAGGTGAAAGGCTTTATCCGCGCTTCATTGCGCGGCTGGCAGGACTTCATGACCGGCGATCCCGCGCCGGCCTTCGAACTGATCATGCAGAGCAACCCGCAGCAGAAACTGCCGGTGATGCGCGAGATCCTCGAACAGATGCAGGCCTACAACCTGACCGACGGCAAGACCGACCAGGGCGAGACCCTGGGCCAGTACAACGTGGCGCGCCTGCAGCGCGTGCTGCAACAGCTGGGCGAACTCGGCCTGCTGGACGGCCCGGTCGAGGTGGAGGACAGCGTGGCCTTCGACCTGCTGCCGCCCGGGCTGGTCGTGCGGGAGACGCCCTGAGCATGAGCGACAGCCGCGAAACCCTGATCCGCAACGCCCTGTTGTGCAGCGGTGGCGTGGGCGACATCCGCGTGCTGGGCAAGCGCATCGCCGAGATCGGTCCGGGCCTGCAAGCCGGGCCCGGCGCCGAGTGCATCGATGCCGAGGGGCTGCTCGCCTACCCCGGCCTGGTCAACACGCACCACCATTTGTTCCAGAGCCTGCTGAAGGCGGTGCCCGAGGGTATCGACAAACCCCTGGGCCCCTGGCTGGCGGAGGTGCCCTACCGCGCCTGGGCGCATGTCACCCCTGAGATGATGTACTGCGCCGCGCGGGTCGGCCTGTCCGAACTGCTGCGCAGCGGCTGTACCACCTGCGCCGACCACCACTACCTGTACCACGCCGATACCTCGCCGGAAATCGAGGAGGCGATACTCCAGGCGGCCTCGGAACTGGGCATGCGCCTGGTGCTGTGCCGCGGCGGCGGCACCCGCGAGGGCAGCCACCAGGGCCTGGCGATGACCGACCTGGTGCCCGAGAGCATCGACCTGCGCATCGAGCGCACCCTGCAACTGGCGCAGAAGCACCACGATCCCGCCGCCGACGCCAGGGTGAAGGTCGCGGTGGCGCCGACCTCGGTGATCCACGCCTCCACCCGGCAGGAGCTGATGCTGCTGGCGGAATTCGCGCAGGCCCAGGGCCTGCGCCGTCACTCCCACCTGCTGGAAGTGCCCTTCGACCAGCAGGTGGCGCTGGAAAAACACGGCATGTCCGCCATCGACTACATGGAGGACGTGGGCTGGCTGGGCGAGGATGTGTGGTTCGCGCACCTGGTCCATGTCGACGACGCCGGGCTGGATAAACTGCGCTCGACCCGCACCGGGATCGCCCACTGCCCCACCTCCAACGCCCGGCTGGGTTCCGGCGTGGCCCGCGCGCCCGAGATGTGCGCCGGCGGCATGCCGGTCTCGCTGGGCGTGGACGGCTCCGCCTCCGCCGAGAGCGGCAGCATGGTCTCCGAGATGCTGCTGGCCTGGCTGGTGCACCGCGCCGTCGGCGGCCCGCAAGCCACCAGCGTGGAGCAGGTGCTGCACTGGGCCAGCCGCGGCGGCGCAGAAATCCTCGGTTACACCGAGTCAGGCAGCCTCGAAGCAGGTATGCTGGCGGATATCGTACTCTACGACCTGGACCAGCCCCGTTTCGCCGGAGTCTGGGAGCCGCGCTGGGCCCCGGTGGTCTGCGGCGAGCCGCTCACCGCCAAGGCGGTGATGGTCGACGGGCAATGGCGGGTGCGCGACGGTGAAATTCTCGGCCTGGACAGCGCGCAGCTGGTGCGCGACTCCCGGGCACAACTGAAAATCCTGGTGGATGCATGTCAATAGAGGCGGAAGGCGCACAGGTGAGCAGCGGTTCCACGAGCGGCTGGCTGGACCGGTATTTCAATATCAGCGCGCAGGGCAGCAGCATCCGCACGGAGCTGATCGGCGGGCTGACCACCTTCATGGCCATGGCCTACATCACCGTGGTCAACCCGGCGATCCTGTCCCAGGCCGGCATGGACTTCGGCGCGGTGTTTGTCGCCACCTGTCTCGCCGCGGCGGTGGGCACGCTGATCATGGGCGTGGTGGCCAACTACCCCATCGCCCAGGCGCCGGGGATGGGGCAGAACGCGTATTTCACCTTCGGCATCGTGCTGGGCATGGGCAACAGCTGGCAGGCGGCGCTGGGCGCGGTTTTCGTCTCCGGCATCTGCTTCATCATCCTCAGCGTGCTGCCGATTCGCGAGTGGCTGATCAACTCCATCCCGCGTTCGCTGAAACTGGGGATCTCCGCCGGTATCGGCTTTTTCCTCGCGATTATCGCCCTGTCAGGCGGTGGCATCGTGGTGGACAACCCCGCCACCCTGGTGGGCCTGGGCGACCTGACCCAACCGCCGGCCATCCTGCTATTCGTCGGCTTCGTGCTGATCGCCGCGATGAGCCACCGCAATATCATCGGTGCGGTAGTCATCGGCATGCTGGCGGTCACCGTGCTCGGATGGATTCTCGGCATCGCCGAGTTCAAGGGCGTGGTCGACACCCCGCCATCGATGGCGCCGGTGTTCATGCAACTGGACCTGCGCAATGTCTTCGAGTGGTCGATGATTACCGTGGTGCTGACCCTGCTGCTGGTGGACGTGTTCGACACCGCCGGCACCCTGGTGGGCGTGGCGACGCGGGCGCGGATGCTCGACGAGAAGGGCCACCTGCCGCGGCTGCGCAAGGCGCTGCTGGCGGACTCCGGCGCCACCGCGCTGGGCGCGCTGTTCGGCACTTCCTCCACCACCAGTTACATCGAGAGCGCGGCCGGTGTCGGTTCCGGCGCGCGCACCGGCCTGGCCTCGGTGGTCACCGCCGGGCTGTTCCTCCTCTGCCTGTTCGTCGCGCCGCTGGCGCAGAGCATTCCTGCCTACGCCTCCGGCGCCGCGCTGCTGTTCGTCGCCTGCCTGATGGCCGCGGCACTGGAAGACATGGAGTGGTCCGACATCACCGAGAGCGCCCCGGCCCTGGTCACCGCCCTGGCCATGCCGCTCACCTACTCCATCGCCAACGGCATCGGTATCGGTTTCATCTGCTACGCGGTCACCCGCATCGCCTCCGGCCAGTGGAACAACTGCCCCCCCGCCGTCTACGTCGTCGCCGTCATCTTCGCCCTGAAATTCGCCTTCCTCGGCGCCTGACCCCAAAAAAGGGACGTAGGGATTTTTTTGCTGCCTACATGGTGCCTCCGTCCCCTTTCTTGTTCTTGAGCTTCAGCGTGTAGCGGTTGCGCTTGCCCTGGGCTCGCGCCCTGGCGCGCTGTTCGGCGACCGAGCTGGTGTTCATCGCCTGCTCGCGCAGCAGCTTGTGGTAGTTGAGCAGGCGGCGCTCGTCGATGTCGCCCTCCTCCACCGCGGCGAGAACGGCGCAGCCGGGTTCGCTCTGGTGGCGGCAATCCTGGAAACGGCAGCGGCCCGCCAGTTCGGCGATGTCGGCGAATGCGCTCTCCACGCCCTGTTCGCAGTCGGCCAGTTGCAGCTCGCGCATGCCGGGCGTGTCGAGCAGGACCCCGCCGCCGGGGATGCGGTGCAGCGAGCGGCTGGTGGTGGTGTGGCGGCCCTCGTCGTCGTCCTCGCGGATGCCGCCGGTCCGTTGTACCTCCTCGGCCACCAGGGTGTTCACCAGTGTGGACTTGCCGACACCCGAGGACCCCATCAGCGCCACGGTCCTGCCCGGGGCGCACCAGGGCGAGAGCGACACGACACTTTCGCTATCCAGGCCGTTCACGGCCACCACGGCCAGTCGCGGATCCAGCGAGCGGACCCGGTCGATGTAGTCCCCTGCCGATTCGCACAGGTCTGCCTTGGTAAGCACTACCACCGGTTCCACCCCCGCCTCGTGGCACAGCGCGAGATAGCGCTCCAGGCGATTCAGGTTGAAATCCTGGTTGAGCGAGCTGACGATGAACACGGTGTCGATATTCGCCGCGATCAGCTGGACCTGCACCGCGCTGCCCGCGGCCTTGCGCGAGAACAGCGAACTGCGCTCGAACAGGCGCAGGAAGCGCCCCTCGCCGTCCAGCAGGACCCAGTCGCCCACGGTCATTGCGGGCTGCGACGTGGTGACGGGCAGGGTAATTCGCCCACTGCCGGTATCCACCGTGAAGACGGAACGCTGGTAGTCGGCGATGCGCGCCGGCTGGTCGCGCTCCCACTCCTCCAGCGAGAGTTGTTGTTGGAAAAACGCTTGCCAGCCCAGTGGCTGCAATTGCTCGAAATGCATTGGTTTGCCCCCGACGCCGCGCGGCGCCAGAAAAGTCATTTGTAAGGGGCGTACTGGCCCCGGTTAAATATCCAACCGGGATGCGAACAGGAAAGTGTTGGGGTGTTGCGAGGTCCTAACGACCGACTGTCCCGATCCCGGTGGCGATCTGATCGACAATCATAAAAATCTCCTCCGGGGGGATGTGTGTGGAGCGCGAATGTTAACTCCGCTGCGGTGCCCGGATCAAGCCTGCGCGCGCGTTGTTGCTATACGGAGTCGCGGGACGAATCGAAGGAATACGACCGGGTGACCTTCGCGATTTTCAACGAATAATCCCGGTACCAGCCACCCTTGCCCCGCGCCTGGGCGATGCGGTGACGCTCGTTGTTCTTCCAGTCGCGGATGGCCTCCTCCGATTCCCAGTAGGAAATCGTCACCGAGCGCTCGCCCATCTGCAGGTGCTCGATGTCGAGGAAACCCGGCTGCCGGGCTGCCAACTCGACCATCTCCGCAGCCATCGCATCGTAGCCCTCGCGATTCTCACCGGCGGTACTGGAAAAAATCACCGCGTAACATTCACTGCTATCCGACATTCTCGTTCCTCTCCCGGAAAAGGGGACGGAGGGATTTTTTCATGTTCAACAGTGCGTTGATTACAAAAAATCCCTCCGTCCCTTCTAGTCTGGCAGCGACCAGTCGATGGGCGGCTGGCCGCGGCTGGCCAGGTAGTCGTTGGCGGCGCGGAAATGGCCGCAGCCGAAGAATCCGCGGTGGGCGGACAGCGGCGAGGGGTGCGGCGCCTTCAGCACGCAGTGCCGCGCCGTATCGATGATGGCGCCCTTGCGCTGGGCGTAGCTGCCCCAGAGCAGGAACACGACACCTTCGCGCTCGCGGTTGATCACATCGATCACCTTGTCGGTGAACATCTCCCAGCCCTTGCCCTGGTGCGATGCGGCGCGGCCGGCCTCCACGGTCAGCACGCTGTTGAGCAGCAATACGCCCTGGTCCGCCCAGTGGGTGAGGCAACCGTGGCGCGGAATCGGCAGGCCGAGTTCGGCGTGAATTTCCTTGTAGATATTCTGCAGCGAGGGCGGGATGGCCACGCCGTGGCGCACCGAGAAACACAGGCCGTGGGCCTGGCCGGGGCCGTGGTAGGGGTCCTGGCCCAGAATCACCACCTTGACCGCGTCCAGCGGGGTGTGGGCGAAGGCGTTGAAGTATTCGCTGCCAGCCGGGAATATCTGGCTGCCGCGCCGTTTCTCGCCCTGCAGGAACTCGCGCAGCTTGCGCATGTAGTCCTGGTCGAATTCGCCGGCCAGCTTCGCCAGCCAGCTCGGCTCCAGCCTGATACTTGATTGCGCGGAAGTCGGCATGCCACTCGTGTCCCGAAGTTCGCAGCCGATATTGCCCGAATTGCCACCGCGTTAGAAGGGCCAGGGAAAATGGGCTGGCCAACAATTGGCTCCTCCGCCCCGTTTTGTTAAGATGTCGCCGCCCTTAGGGGAGTAGCCTTCTCCACCGTGAGAGAGCCCGTCAACATACTTGGGTCCGCATGACCCATGGCTGGTTCGTACCGCGCCCGCGGTATTGGCAAGACCTGAGGCAAGCGACAGCTCTGTTGGTGGGAGGCTGTTGTTTGCCCCATGTCGGAGCCATCCCACCGGAGACCATCAAATGGAAGCCTTCATCACCTCGACCGTCACCGTCGCGCTGGCGGAGATCGGCGACAAGACGCAGTTGCTCTCCCTGTTCCTCGCCACCCGTTTCCGCAACAAGTGGGCGATCATCCTCGGCATCCTCGCCGCCACCCTGCTCAACCACGCTGCCTCCGCCTGGCTGGGGGGCTGGATCGGCCAGTATTTCGAAAGCCGCATCGGCCAGTGGATCATCGGCGGCAGCTTCATCGCGCTGGGCCTGTGGCTGCTGGTGCCGGACAAGGACGACAGCGAGGACTCCCCGGTCGAGCGCTACGGCGCTTTCGTCGCCACCTGCGTGATGTTCTTCCTCGCCGAGATCGGCGACAAGACCCAGGTGGCCACCGTGCTGCTGGGCGCGCAGTACAGCTCGGTACTGTGGGTAACGCTGGGCACCACCCTGGGCATGCTGGCCGCCAACGTGCCGGTGGTTTTCGCCGGGGAATACCTGATGCAGCGCATCCCGATGAAGCCGGTGCGTATCATCGCCGCCGCGTCCTTCGTGCTGGTCGGCGTGTGGAAAATCGCCACCTGACGGAAAAACACCCGGGGAACTGCGGCCGCGACTGATCCATCCGGTGGCGCGCCGCGTACCCAGCGGGCATTCCAACACGAGCCTTCGATAGATGTTCCAACGCCAGACCCCGCTGCGCACCGCCGCGTTTTCCGCCCTGCTGCTCCAGCCCGGGGCGCTACTCGCCTCGGACACCGCGGGCACTGTCGAAATCGAGACCGGCGCGGTATGGCAGCAGCGCAACAAGGTCAGGATACCCAACGACGCGGACTCCGACCGCTTCGACCTCACCGATATCGCCGGCAGCGGACCCTGGGCTTCCGTTCGCATCAACGCCAGCTGGCAGTTCAGCGGCCCCCACGAGCTTCGCCTCGTCGCGGCGCCGCTGTCGTACAGCGAACGCGGCAGCTTCGACGATGACGTGCGCTTCGAGGGGGAACGCTTTCGCGGCGGCCAGCGCCTGCAGGCGGAATACCAGTTCAATACCTGGCGCCTGGGTTACAGCTACCGCTACTACGACGCCAACGACTGGACCCTGTGGGCCGGCGCCACCGCCGGCTTGCGCGACGCCAAGATCGAGCTGACCCAGGGAGAGACAAAGGCGAAAAACGACGACCTGGGTTTCATCCCGCTGCTCTACCTCGCTGGCGAGTACGCGATTGCCGACCGCTGGACCTTCCGCTTCGATTTCGACGGCCTCGCCGGCGGCCCCGGCCGCGCCTTCGACGCCAGTGTGAAGATCGCCTACGACTTCGCGCCCCACTGGCGGGTCAGCGCGGGCTTGCGCACGCTCGAGGGCGGGGTGGACACCGACGATACCTACAACTTCGCCTGGTTCAATACCGCGCTGGTGTCGCTGGAATACCGCTTTGCCGGGGGCGCGCGCTAGTCGCAGGCCGCCATCGGCATCACCTGGGTGAACAGCGGAATCACCGGCACGACGTCCACGGACACGGCGGGAATCAGCTTGTCGCGCTGGCGCTTGCCCGCCGGCTGGTTTTCCGGCGCCGCCAGCTCCGCGGCGTTGAAGGCGGCCATGCGCCGATCCCCCGCCACGTCGGTGTAGGACGTACTGCGCATGCGCGGCTCGCGGCCGAGCCGGCGGATCAGCGCCTCCATGTGTGCCGGCGGCCACTCCTGGCCGTGGCTGGAACCCGCGGCGCGGGTGATGCTCTCGTTCATCAGGGTGCCGCCGAGGTCGTTGGCGCCGGCGTTAAGGCAGGCGGCCACGCCCTCCTCGCCCATCTTCACCCAGGAGGTCTGGATATTCTCGATCAGGCCGTGAAAGACCAGCCGGGAGACCGCGTGCACCAGCACCGCCTCGCGGAAGGTCGGCCCGCGCCGCGCGCGGCCCTTGAGGTACAGCGGCGCCTCCATGTGCACGAAGGGCAGCGGCACGAACTCGGTGAAGCCGCCGGTGCGCTGCTGCAGTTCGCGCAGTTGTAACAGGTGCCTGGCCCAGTGGCGCGGCGCGTCGATATGCCCGTACATGATGGTGGCGGTAGTGCGCAAGCCGGCCCCGTGGGCGGCCTCGATCACCTCCAGCCATTCGGCGGTATCCAGTTTGTCCGGGCACAGCACTTCGCGCACCTCGTCGTGCAGCACTTCCGCCGCGGTCCCGGGCAGGGTGTCCAGGCCCGCGGCCTTCAGTTGCCGCAGGAACTCGCCGACGGGGATGCCCAGGGTCTGCGCTCCCTGCGAGACCTCCAGCGGCGAGAACGCGTGGATGTGCATCCCCGGGGTGGCCGTGCGCACGGTGCGCAGGATGTCGAGGTAGGTCTGCCCGGTGTAGTCCGGGTGGATGCCGCCCTGCATGCACACTTCAGTGGCGCCGCGCTCCCAGGCTTCCACGCAGCGCCGGGCGATCTCCTCGCCGCTGATGTCGTAGGGCCGCCCGCGCAGGTTCTCGCTCAACTTGCCCTTGGAGAAGGCGCAGAACTGGCATTTGAAGTAACAGACGTTGGTGTAGTTGATGTTGCGGTTGACCACGTAGCTGACGGTGTCGCCCACCACCTGCCGGCGCAGCCGGTCCGCCTGCGCCGCCAGCCAGCCGAACTCGGGGCCGCGGCTGGAGAACAGCCGCTCGACCTGCGCTTCGCTCAAGGTCTCGCCGGCTTCACAGCGCGCGACGATCGCCCGCAGTTCCGGCGAAATCGACACGTCGGGCACGACGCGCGCCAGCAGCGCGCGCTCGAGCTCGGGCACGTCCCCCGATTCCCCGGGCACCCAGGCGTCGCGGCGGGCAAAGCCCTCGGCATCGCTGAGTTCCAGCGCCGGGCCCTGTACCGCCGGGTCCAGCCAGCGCTGCGCGTCCTTGAGGTAAGCGGGATAAATGGTCAGGCGCTGGTCCAGGAACTTGCCGGCGGCGGCGGTCTCCCGCGCCAGCTGTTCCAGGTGCGGCCAGGGCGCCTCCGGGTTGACGTGGTCCGGCGTCAGCGGCGATACGCCGCCCCAGTCGTTGATGCCCGCGGCAAGCAGTCGCTCCAGCACGCCCGGGCTGAGGTTGGGCGGCGCCTGGATACTCATCGCCGGGCCGAACACCAGCCTCGCCACGGCGATGGTCCACAGCAGTTCCTCCAGGTCCGGCTCCGGCGCGTTCGCCATCAGCGTGCCCGGCTTGGCGCGGAAATTCTGTACGATCACTTCCTGCAGGTGGCCGTGACGCTGGTGCAGCGCGCGCAGCGCCAGCAGGGACTCGATGCGCTCGCGGCGGGTCTCGCCGATGCCGATGAGAATCCCGGACGTGAACGGCACCGCCGCCTGGCCGGCGCGCTCGATGGTGGCCAGGCGCACCGCGGGCTGCTTGTCCGGCGAGCCGTAGTGCGGCATGCCTTTCCCGCACAGCCGTTCGGAGGCGGATTCCAGCATGATGCCCATGGAAGCGCTCACCGGGCGCAGCATGGCGAGCTCCTCCTCGCTCATGCAGCCCGCGTTGATATGCGGCAGCAGCCCGGTCTCTTCCAGTACGCGGGCGGCGACGTCGCGCACGTATTCAAGGGTGCTGGCGTAGCCCATCGCCTCCAGCGCCTTGCGCGCGGTTGAGTAACGCAGCTCCGGTTTCTCGCCGAGGGTGAACAGCGCTTCCTGGCAGCCCATGGCGGCGCCGGCCCGGCACAGCTCCAGCACCTCCTCCACCGGCATGAAGGCCTGTTCGATGCGTTTGGGCGTGCGCGCGAAAGTGCAGTAGTGGCAGACGTCGCGGCACAGGTGGGTGAGCGGAATGAAGACCTTGCGCGAGTAGGTCACGATGTCGCCGTGGCCGCGGTCGCGCAGGCTGGCGGCGCGCGCGAGCAGCGTGTCGAGATCGGTGTACCCGGCCAGCGCCAGTGCCTGTGCGTCGGATAGACTGTCTCCGTAAAGCCCCAGCGCGGCCAGGCAGCCGCGGGTGTGCACGCCCGCGGCATCCTCCGCCAGCAGCCGCTCGAGGTCCGCGGCGTCGTCGATGTCCGCGGCGATGCCCGGGCGATTCAGTTGGTGCAGCGCAAGGCCCGCCGTGGCCGCCCACTCCCGGTGCCGCGCGCAGCTGTCCTCGCCAAAGCGGAACTGCGGCGCCAGTGTCACGGGAAAACCCAGCAGGTTGGTGCCGCGGCCGGTCTTGTCGGCGCCGATCACCAGCGCACCGGACGGCGCCGCCAGTGCGGCGTCGATATCCGCCGCTCCCAGCGCCGGGAGATCCGCGTGCAGCACCAGGATGCGCCGGGCTGTCGTATCCAGGGCTGCCACCGCTGCGCCCAGCAGCGCATTGAGATCGCCGCCGCCGAGCTGCCCGTCGTCGAGGAAGCCTGCACCGCAGGCATCGGCCAGTTCGCGCGCGGCCTCGCCGCTGGAGAGCAGCGTCACCCGCCCGACGCCCGGGTGCGCGACCAGCGCGTCCAGCACGTCGCGGGCCATGGCCTGTGCCAGCGCGGCGCGGGCAGTGGCGTCCAGCGCGCCGGCGAGGCGGGTCTTGGCCGCGGCGATGGGTTTCAACGCCACCAGTGCGTGCGTCCCGGTCATACCTTCTCCAGCGCCAGGCAGCAGCGTGCCAGCTGTTGTTTGTCTTCGGTCGATTTCATCACAGTCGCAGCCACCGTGCAGCGCAGGCCGAGTCCCTCGATGGCAGCGGCCAGTGTAGCGTCACTCGTGTCGATCACGAAATGATCGAACAGCCCGGGGTAGCGCCGCGCGTAGTGCTCCGCCACGGCCAGGGCGGTCACCGGCATGTCGAGCTCCGCCATCATCTTCGCCGCCGGCCCCTTGATCGCCATGCCGGCGACGATGGGCGAAACCGCGATCACCGGCGCCGGCGCATCGCGCAGCGCCTGCCACAGCCCGGGCACCTGCAGCACCGGGTCGACGCTGACGAAGGGATTGGACGGGCAGACCACGATTCTTTCCAGCGCCGGCGAGCGCAGCAATTGCAGCAGTGCATCCGGCGGCACCGCCCGCTCCAGGCCGGCGAAGCGGAAACCGCGCACCGCGGGCTCGCAGCGGCGCCGCACGAAGTAATGCTGGAAAGGCAGTTCGCCCTCGTCGCTATCCACCAGCGTGCGCACCGGCGTCTCGCTCATCGGGTGGATGTGGCTGGCAACGCCCAGGCGCTGCGCCAGCGCGGCGGTCACCGCCGACAGCGGCTCGCCGTCGCGCAGGCGGGCGCTGCGCCACAGGTGGGTGGCGAGGTCGTTGTCGCCGAGGCGGAACCAGGTCTCACCACCCAGGGACTCCAGCGCCTGCATCACCGTCCAGCTCTCACCCTCCAGTCCCCAGCCGAGGCTCTGGTTGGCGCGGCCGGAGAGCGTATATAAAAGCGTGTCGATATCCGGGCAGATGTGCAGGCCCAGGTGCTCGAAATCATCCGCGGTATTGGCCAGCACATGCAGGGCGCCCTCTGGCAGCACGCCGGCCAGGCCCAGCGAGAGCTTGGCGCCGCCGACCCCGCCGGAAATCGCCAGCACCTCGCCGGCCATCAGCGGAACAGGTCCTGCGCGCGCTCGCGCAACAACTCGCCGGAGCCGGCCGCGGATTCGGCCAGCTGCAGCCCGCGCGCCAGCACCACGGGACAGCCCTCGGCCGCCTGCCCCATGACCAGCGAGGCGGCAGCCGCCAACTCGTCTGCCACGGCGGGCATCGTAACCTCGAGGATATTGCCGAACAGGTCCTGCTCGCCGACCTGGTCGCGCACCGGCGCCAGCCCGGCGGTGCCGATGGCGATGCCCACGGTGCCCACCCGCCAGGCGCGGCCCGCGCTGTCGTTGATGATTACCTGGGGAGCGACGCCCGTCAGCTCAGCCAGGCGCTGGCGCAGCTGCGCGGCAGAGCGATCCGGGTCTTCGGGGAGCAGCAGCACGCGCGGGTCACCGGCCTGCTGCGCGAGGTTGGAGCGGTCGATACCGGCGTTGGCGTGCACGTAGCCGTTGCGATGTTCGACGATGATCACCCCCGGGCGCACCCGCAGCACCTCGCGGCTTTCGTCGAGAATGAGTTGCGCCAGCCGTGGGTCCTTGTCCGTCCGGTCGGCCAGTTCGTGGGCCTCCAACGAGGCATCCACGTCAGCCAGCCGCACATAGCGGCCCTCGGCCTTGGAGACGATTTTCTGCGCCAGCACCAGCACGTCGCCCGGCTCCAGCGCCAGCGCGTTGTCGGCGAGGGCGCCGGCGACCAGCGCGGCGAGGTCGTCACCCGGTTCGACCAGGGGAAACGACCGCAGCGGGATCAGTTGCAGGCGGTCCGGCATGGAGGCGGCCCCGCGGGCCTCAGTGATCGCCCAGCCCGGTGATGCGGATGCCCGCGTGGCACTGGTACTGCTTGTTGATGACGATCAGCACCGAGGTCAGCGCCTCGGCGGCTGCGGCGTTGTTGATCATGCCGGCGTGGAAACCGCGCATCCCTGCCGCCTCCACCAGGGTGATCACCGCCTCGCGGGCCTCGCGGGAATTGCCGCAGACCAGCACGTCGCAATCCGGGGCCTCGTCCTCCTGCAGCTTGGCCGCGGGCACGTTCTGGAAAGCGGAGACCACGGACACTTCCTCGCCCAGCAGGGCCTGGGCGATCTGCCCGGCGCTGCCCTCTTCCGGCAACTGCACCCGGGCGACCCTGGGCGGCACCAGCGGCACGGTGACATCGACGAGAATCTTGCCCGCCAGCGCCGGCTTTACCAGTTCCAGTGTCGAAGCCTGGTGGCTGAAGGGAACCGTGAGCGTGACGATGTCGGCGGCGCGGGCGGCGTCCAGGTTTTCCATCGCCTCCACGGCGACTTCGCTGACGCCGCGCTCGGCCATGACCTCGTGCAGGTCGGCGACCGCCGCCTGGGCTTTTTCCAGGGTACGCGAGCCGATGATCACCCGGTAGCCCGCCTGGGCCCAGCGCCGGGCGAGCCCGGTGCCGAGGTCGCCGGTGCCGCCGAGGATCGCCAGAACGGGCAGGGAATCTGTCGTCATAGTCTTGTTTTCCGTGGGAAGAGCGCGCCGGACCCGCCGTCGCAGCATGAATGGAAGGCAGGCATCTTATATAAAATCGCCAACTGGCGACAAGTCGTGACAGAACAGCCACTTGGGCGTTTTATCGCCAATGGCAATAAGGCTATACTCGGTCCCAGCAATCGTCGCCGCGCAATTCCGCCCGGCGCGACGGATGAACCGAACCGAACACCGAATGTCGCGTCCCCAGCAACCTGCCCAAGTATTCCCGGCGCTCCTGGTGCTTGGGGACGGGGCGAAACTATCCGGTGAATGCACCGCGAACGACCCGACAAAACTGCAGCTGAACCGGCTGAAGCTGCTCGCCGGCACCAGCGCCAGCGGTCGCGTGAGGCTGCAACCGGGCATGGGCGCGCAGCTCACCCTGACCCAGCGCCAGGACCTGGGTGAACTGCCCGTCACTATCGACGGCGTCGCCGGGGGCGTGCTCAGCCTGCAGGCGAGCGATGCACAGGGCGAAGTCGCGCGGCGCTGGCAGACCCTGTTCAAACCCCAGCGCCAGACCACCGCGCTGCTGGTGCGGCCCTCTACCCTGGAGGCATCGGCCCCCGAGTACACGCGCATCCTGCGACAGTTTCACGAGAGCGCCATGCAACAGCTGGCGGAACTGCTGCCGGCCGCCATCGGCGAGATCCACACGGACCTGCTGACCCTGGGCCGGCGTATCCGCGCCGGCGAAGACGGTCGCAACCGGGTCACGGAGGCCGCCCAGGCGCTGGGCATGGACCAGGACTCGGTCGGGCGGTCGCTGCTGGACTCGGTGGAGAGCTACTTCCGCAAGCCGGTGCCCGACCCGGACGAGGACGAGTACTGGCAGCAGGAGATCGAGGGCCCGGGGGAGTTGCACCTGGTCGACCTCGACGAGTTCGAGGGACACCTGGCGCTGAACCGCACCGTGGCGCTGGCCGAGGAGATGCACCGCATCCCGCTGGAGGCCCTCACCATCCGCCTGGCCCGGCTGATCGACGCCGACCCGCTGACCGTGCGCCTGCCGATCCACGCGCGGCAGCTGTGCCGGGCGTTCCAGGAGTCCATCGAACCGCTGGATATCGCGCCGGAAACCGCGCCCGTGGTTTACGAGTACTTTTCCCAGCACGTCGTCCAGCACCTCGGCGAGTTTTACGAATCGCTCAACCAGTACCTGATCGACAACAGCATCGAGCCGGAACTGGAAAAGGAGATCCGCAGCAAGGGCTCGCTGCTCAAGCACGCCCAGCGCCAGGCGCGCAGCAAAATTCCCGAAGAGCCGCTGCAACCCGAGGAACTGGAACCCGCCCCGGTACTGCCGCCGATAACGCCCATCCCGCCTCCCGCCCCGGCGGCCGGCCCGCCGGGAATGGGCGACCAACCCCCTGCCGGTTTCGGTGGCGCGGGCGGCACACGCCCGTTCAACTTCTACCAGTCGGTGGTCGACGCGCTGAATTTCCGCCGGGAAGCCGAGGGCCTGGCCAGCGGCGACGCGCTGGTGTCCGGGGTCCCGATGAGCGGCACCTGGGACGGCGCCACCGTGCCCAGTACCGAACTGGACCAGCGTGCGCTGGTGGACGCCTCGACCATCGCCTCGGCGCTGGCCAGCCTGCAGCGCGACAGCGCGGTGCGCCAGGCGGTCAGCGAGACGCACTCGCTGCGCGAATACCTGGCCCGGCACCGGGAGCAGATCAACAGCCTGAGCCAGAGCAGCGGCCTCACCGCGGACAGCCTCAACCAGCTCGACATGGTGGACAACCTGTTCGGCACGCTGTCCTCGGAGATCGACGTCGCCTCGGAGCTCAAGCCGGCGCTGGCCCACCTGCAGATTCCCCTGGCGCGACTGGCGCTGCTGGACCCGCAGTTCTTCCTCGACCACGGCCACGTCGCCCGCGAAGTGGTCGACAAGCTGGCGAAACTCGCCACCTCGGCCAACTTCCCCAACCGGGCGCTGGAGTCGCGCATCAACCGGGTGGTGGAGGAGATCGTCGAGGCGCAGGACCCCGACAAGACCACCTTCGAAAAAGCCCTGGCGGAGGTGGAAAAGCTCGCCGACCAGCAGGACCGCGCGCTGTCGCGCAATATCGAGCGGGTGGTGCGCATCCAGGACGGCCAGGAGAAAGTGCAGCAGGCGCGCCGGGCGGTCAACGCGGTGATCAACGAACGCATCCGCCCGCCCGCGGCGCCGCGGGTGTTGCTGGACCTCGTGGAATCCGGCTGGCGCGACCTGCTGGTGCTCACCCATGTAAAGGAAGGGCCGGAGAGCGCCACCTGGGCGGACCACCTGAAAACCCTGGACCTGCTGGCCACCTGGCTGGAGGACAAGCAGTCCGGCGACGTCGATGAAGACATGCTGATGCAGCGCAGCCTGGAAGCCGAGACCCTCACCGACATGGTCGAGCAGCAGCTGGCCACCGCGCTGCCCACCAACGTCTCTTACCAGCCGGTGCTGGCGGAGTTGCGCGGCATCCTCGCCGGCAGCCTGGCCGTGGACAACGCGGAGGTGAGCGGCGACGGCGAGGACGACGGCCAGGCGCCGCAGCGGGTGCGCGCCCGGGTGGAGGACCTCCCCCGGCTGCGCCGCTGGGTCAAGCGCGTGGAACAGCTGGAGCCCGACTGCTGGCTGGCCTACCGCGGCGCCGACGGCCAGCGCCTGCGCATGCAGCTGGCCTGGATCAGCCCCGCCAAGGACCGCTTCATCTTCGTCAACGAGCGCGGCCAGAAGATCGCCGACCTCAGCGCCGTGCAACTGGCGCGCAAGCTGAGCCAGGGCGTGCAGCCGCCGGCGCCCGCGGACCGCCTGCCGGTGGTCGACAAGAGCATGTACCAGACCCTGGAGCATGTGCAGAAAACCCTGAGCTTCAGCCGCAACCACGACAGCCTGACCCGGCTGATCAACCGCGATACCTTCCTCAACCAGATGGCGCGTGCCCTGCGCCACGCCCAGCTGAAGAATTCCCAGCACTCGGTGCTGTTCCTGGACATCGACAAGTTCTCGCTGGTCAACGAGCTCTACGACAAGGTCAACGGCGACCAGGTGCTGCTGGAATTCAGCAAGCTGCTGGCCCAGCTGCACGGCAAGAAAACCTCCTCCGCGCGCATCGAGGCCGACCGCTTTGCGGTGCTGCTGCTGGATCGCGACCTGGCCCAGGCGGAGCAGTTCGCGGAAAAGGTGCGCAGCGACATCGAGGCCAGCAGCATCGAGATCGAGGGCGAGCACGTTTCCTTCACCGTCGCCATCGGCATCGCACCCATCCTGGAGTACAGCCCCTCGGTGGACCGGATACTGGAAGCCGCGCACAACGCCGCGCGCCTGGCCAAGCGGGACGGCGGCAACTGCGTGAAGTGCTACCAGGAGGACCAGGCGCTGGCCGGCACTTTCCACAGCGAGAAATCGCGCACCCGCCAGGACCTGGAGCAGGCACTGGCCACGGACCGCTTCGTGCTGCGCGCCCAGCCGATCATCCAGGTGGCGGTCGCCGGGCAACAGCCGGTGGGGCGGCACTACGAACTCCTGCTGGGCCTTTCCAACAATGACGGCAGTATCGCCTCGCCGGAGGAATTCATCCGCAGCGCCGAGCGCTACGGCTTCATGAACCGGGTGGACCGCTGGGTGGTGCGTGAGGCTTTCGCCTGGGTGAGCCAGCTGATGGACGCGCAGAAGGAGGTGCCCTACCTCGCCATCAACCTCTCCGGCAGCAGCGTCACCGACGACGAGTTCCTCGAGTACCTGCTGGAGCAGATTTCCGAGTTCGGCGTCGGCACCAGCCGCATCTGCTTCGAGATCACCGAGACCGGCACCATCTCCAACCTGGTCAAGGCCGCCGACTTCGTGCGCGCCTTCCGCAATATCGGCTGCAAGTTCTCCATCGACGATTTCGGCACTGGCCTGGCCAGCTACAACTACCTGCGCGAGCTGCCGGTGGATTTCGTCAAGATCGACGGCACCTTCATCACCGGCATCCACCGCAACCGCGCCGACTACGCCATGGCCCGCTCGATCAACGACCTGGCCCACTTCCTCGGCCAGCAGACCATCGCGGAATCGGTGGAGAACGACGAGATCATCGCCAAGCTGGAGGAGATCGGTGTCGACTACCTGCAGGGCTGGGGCGTCGCACGGCCCAAGCCGCTGGAAGAGATCACCCTCGAACTGTCCAGCATCGTCAAGTAACACCCCCGATAACAGGGCATGACCTAAATCAACGCGGGCCCGGCCGCGCACTGCTACGCTGCGATCCAGATTGACAGCCATCCAGTGAATTCCAATGCCGCCGGTGACACGCATGCCAGCTCTCAAGGAAGTTACTCAGCAAGGCGCTGAATTCCAGGCCGACTTGGCTCTTGCGCACAAGTACGCCTGCCAGGGCCCGCGCTATACCTCCTACCCGACCGCGCCGCAGTTCAGCACGGATTTCCCGTTGCAGGACTACCTGGAGCGACAGCGGGCCACCGGTGGCGACAGCCGCGAGCCGCTGTCGCTGTACGTGCACATCCCGTTCTGCAACGACATCTGCTACTACTGCGCCTGCAACAAGATCGTCACCCGGCGCGCCAACACCGCCGCGGTGTACCTCGAACACCTGCAGCGGGAGATCGCCGCCCAGTCACGGCTGGTGGGGCGCGAGCGCCCGGTCACCCAGATGCACTGGGGCGGCGGCACGCCGACCTACCTCGACGAGGCGCAGATCACCGAGCTGATGCACATGCTGGCCAGCCACTTCCGGCTGCTGGACAGCCCCCAGCGCGAGTACTCCATCGAGATCGACCCGCGCAGCGTGGACTGCGCCACCCTCGCCCTGCTCAAGGGTGTGGGCTTCAACCGGATCAGCCTCGGCATCCAGGATTTCGACCCGCAGGTGCAGCGGGCGGTGAACCGCATACAGCCCCACGCGACGGTCGCGGCGCTGGTCGACACCGTCCGCAATCTCGGCTTCCGCTCGCTCAGCTTCGACCTGATCTACGGCCTGCCCTTCCAGAACCGCCACAGCATGGAGCGCACCCTGCAGCAGGTCATCGCCCTGCGGCCGGACCGCATCGCCTGCTACAACTACGCGCACCTGCCGGAGCGCTTCTCCAGCCAGCGCGCCATCGACCGCCTGAGCCTGCCCTCGGCGGAGGAAAAACTGCTGCTGCACGAGATCATCGCCCACACCCTGAAAGGCGCGGGCTACCGGCATATCGGCATGGATCACTTCGTGCTGCCGGACGACGAGCTGGCGCTGGCCCAGGCCGACGGCCGGTTGCAGCGCAATTTCCAGGGCTATTCCCTGCGCCTGGCGGACGACCTGCTGGGGCTGGGGGTTTCCGCCATCAGCCAGATGGGCGACTGCTACCTGCAGAACGCCCGCGAGCTGGACAGCTACTACCAGCACCTGGAGTCCGGCGACCTGCCCATCGAGCGCGGCTGCCAGATGACCGGCGAGGACCTGCTGCGGCGGCACGTCATCATGAGCCTGATCTGCGACCTCTACCTGGACATGGAAGCCTGCGGGCGCCAGTTCGGCATCGACTTCCGGCAGAAATTCGCCGCGGAACTGGCGGCGCTGGCGCCGATGGCCGAGGACGGCCTGCTGCAGCTGTCCGGCGAGGCGATCCAGGTCACCTCCAGCGGCCGGCCCTTCCTGCGCAATATCTGCATGCCCTTCGACGCCTACCTCGCCCCTGAGCCGGCGGGCGCCCCGGGCAAGGGCGGCGGCGGAACCCGGTTCTCGGCCACTGTATGACAGTTTCGGCTATATCCCCTTAGACCAACCGGTAATTTCGGCTATAATCGCTGTTGCCGATCCCATTTGGTTTTGCACTATGCCCGCACTTCCCGGCCAGCATGGGGACATCCATGTCGAACCCTGTGCCCACGATTACCAGGTCAACTGCGGCAATTGTCGCCTGAACGCTATTTGCCTGCCCCTGACCCTGGAGAGCAAGGACATCGACCAGCTGGATCGCATCATCCAGCGCAGCAAGCCGCTGCAGAAAAACCAGCACCTGTACCGCGAGGGCGACGAGTTCCAGTCCGTCTACGCCGTGCGCTCCGGTGCGCTCAAGGCCTACCGCAGTACCGACGACGGCCGGGAGCAGGTCACCGGGTTCTATTTTCCCGGCGAGATCCTCGGATTCGACGGCATCAGCAACAATACCCACGCCTCCTCCGCGAAGGCACTGGAAACCGCCGCAATCTGCGAAATCCCCTTCGCCTCACTGGAGAAGCTCAGCTCGCTGATGCCCAACCTGCAACGGCATTTTTTCCAGCTGATGAGCCGCGAGATCACCGAGGACCAGCAGCTCATCACCCTGCTCAGCAAGAACTCCGCCGACGAGCGGGTGGCCGCGCTGATGCTCAGCATCTCCACCCGCAATGCCCGGCGCAAGCTGAGCGCGACCAATTTCCGCCTGCCCATGTCGCGCGTCGACATCGGCAACTACCTGGGGCTGACGGTGGAAACCGTCTCCCGCGTGCTAAGCCGCATGCAAAAGCTGGCTATCCTGCAGGTGGATAACAAGGAGATCGAGATTCTGGATCCGACCGGGCTCAGGAGAATGGCCAACCTGAGTCACTAGTGTCGACGTTCCTCAACATGTGTTGATGTGCGTCAAGGGCGCACGGGGGCGGACATCCTAGAATACGATCTCGCTACTGCAACAGTTGCGTTGGGGAGATCAGATTCTAATGATTCAGCATACTTTCGGTCTTTTGGTACAGCCAAGTGCCCAGTGGCAGCGCATTGCGCAGCTGCCGGAGAACTCGTTCCGTACACTGCTGCTGTATCCATGGTTCCTGGCCATCCTGCCCGCGGTCGCCTGGTATTTCGGCACCACCCATGTCGGCTGGACCGTCGCCGGCGGGGATCCCCAATACCTCACCGCCCAGAGCGCGCGCACGATCTGCATCCTGTTTTACCTCACCCAGATTATCTGCCTCAGCGTCATCGGCTATTTCATCCACTGGATGGCGGAGACCTACGGCGCCGAATCCAGCATCACCAAGGGCATCATCATCGCCTCGCTGGCCGCGACGCCGATGTTTATCGCCGGTCTCAGCGGTTTCTACCCGATCCTCTGGCTGGACATGCTGATCGGTATTTTCTCGGTGTGCTGGGCGGTCTACCTTATCTACCTGGGCATCCCCATCCTGATGGGCATCCCCGAGGAGCGCGGCTTCCTGTTTTCCAGCGCCGTCATGGGCGTGGCCCTGGTCATCCTGATCTGCCTGATGGCCGGCGCGGTCATTCTCTGGGACTTCGGGGCCGCCCCGGCATTCACGGATCACCCGTCGTGAGCCGTACCTATTCCAACGTGAACCTGCAACCTGCTAGTGGAACAGAACCATGAGTGAGCTAAACGCTGCACTGGAACACCCAACCTACAACTACAAGGTCATACGCCAGTTCGCCATCATGACCGTGGTTTGGGGCATCGTCGGCATGCTGGTCGGCGTGCTGATCGCGGCGCAGCTGGCCTGGCCCCAGCTCAACCCCGGCGTGGAGTGGCTGCACTTCGGCAGGCTGCGCCCGCTGCACACCAACGCGGTGATCTTCGCCTTCGGCGGCTGCGCCCTGTTCGCCACCTCCTACTACGTGGTGCAGCGCACCTGCCAGGTGCGGCTGGTTTCCGACAAGCTCGCGGCCTTCACCTTCTGGGGCTGGCAGGCAGTGATCGTCGCCGCCGCCATCACCCTGCCGCTGGGCTACACCACCAGCAAGGAATACGCCGAACTGGAGTGGCCCATCGATATCCTGATCGCGGTGGTCTGGGTGGTCTACGCCATCGTCTTCTTCGGCACGGTCGCCAAGCGCAAGGTGCACCACATCTACGTGGCCAACTGGTTCTACGGCGCGTTCATCATCGCGGTGGCGGTGCTGCACATCCTCAACAGCATGGAAGTGCCGGTGAGCATGACCAAGTCCTACTCGGTCTACGCCGGCACGGTCGACGCCATGGTGCAGTGGTGGTACGGACACAACGCGGTGGGCTTCTTCCTCACCGCCGGCTTCCTCGGCATGATGTATTACTTCGTACCCAAGCAGGCGGAGCGCCCGGTCTACTCCTACCGCCTGTCCATCGTGCACTTCTGGGCGCTGGTGGCGGTGTACATCTGGGCCGGCCCGCACCACCTGCACTACACCGCCCTGCCGGACTGGGCCCAGAGCCTGGGCATGGTGATGTCGCTGATCCTGCTGGCGCCCTCCTGGGGCGGCATGATCAACGGCATGATGACCCTCTCCGGCGCCTGGCACAAACTGCGCACCGACCCGATCCTGCGCTTCCTGGTGGTCAGCCTCTCGTTCTACGGCATGTCCACCTTCGAGGGCCCGATGATGTCGATCAAGACGGTGAATGCGCTGTCGCACTACACCGACTGGACCATCGGCCACGTGCACTCCGGCGCGCTGGGCTGGGTGGCGATGATCTCCATCGGCTCGCTGTACCACCTGATCCCGGTGCTCTTCAACAAGGAGCGCATGTACAGCGTGGACCTGATCAACGTGCATTTCTGGATGTCGACCATCGGCACCGTGCTGTACATCGCGGCGATGTGGGTAAACGGCATCATGCAGGGCCTGATGTGGCGCGCCTACAACCAGGACGGCACCCTCACCTACAGCTTCGTCGAGTCGGTCGCCGCCAGCCACCCCGGTTACATGGTGCGGGTGCTGGGTGGGGGCATCTTCTTCGCCGGCATGCTGGTCATGGCCTACAACGTCTACATGACCACCCGCCGGGACGTCGCTGCACAGCCGGCGGCCGTCGCCAGCGCAGCCTGAGCAAGGGGACACACAGACCATGAAACACGATGTAGTAGAAACCAATGTCGGCCTGATGATGATCCTCATCGTCGTGGCGCTGAGCTTCGGCACCCTGGTGGAACTGGTCCCGCTGATGTTCCTCAAGCAGACCAACGAGCCCATCACCGGCCTCAAGCCGCTGCCGGCGCTGGAACTGGAGGGCCGGGACATCTATATCCGCGAGGGCTGCAACAACTGCCACTCGCAGATGATCCGCCCCCTGCGCGCCGAGACCGAGCGCTACGGCCACTACTCGGTGGCCGGCGAATTCGTCTACGACCACCCCTTCCTGTGGGGCTCCAAGCGCACCGGGCCGGACCTCGCCCGGGTGGGCGGGCGCTACTCGGACGACTGGCAGCGCGCGCACCTGTTCAACCCGCGCGACGTGGTGCCGGAATCCAACATGCCCGCCTTCCCCTGGCTGTTCGAGAAAACGCTGACGGGTGAGCTCACCGGCAAGAAGATGGCGGCGCTGCGCTCCGTGGGTGTGCCCTACACCGACGAGGACATCGCCGGCGCCAAAGACGCCGTCGCCGGCAAGAAAGAAATCGACGCCCTGGTTGCCTACCTGCAACAACTGGGCACCCTGCTACAGACGAGGCGCTGATGGACATCAACGACCTGAGAGGTATCAGCACCGCGCTGCTCATGGTGGGCTTTATCGGCCTGTGCATCTGGGCATACAGCAAAAAGCGCAAAGCCCCGTTCGACGAGGCCGCCCGGCTGCCGTTCGCGGACGAGGAGATGAATCAACGCACCCTGCAGGAGGAAAGCAGGAATGACTAGTTTCTGGAGCCTGTGGATTATCGTCCTGACGGTCGCGACCATTGTCGGCGTGACCTGGATCCTGTTCGCCAACCGCAAGCGCGAACCGGGCGCCGAGGGCAAGACCACCGGTCACGTATACGACGGTATCGAGGAATACGAGAACCCCCTGCCCGCCTGGTGGTTCAGCATGTTCGTGCTGACCATCCTGTTCGGCATCGTCTACCTCGCCCTCTACCCGGGCCTCGGTAATTACAAGGGCCTGCTGGGCTGGACCGAAGTGGGCCAGCACGAGCGCGAGGTCGCCGCGGCGGACGCGAAGTTCCGCGAGATGCGCGATCGCTACCTGGCCATGCCCGTCGAGGATGTGGCGCTGGATCCCGCCGCCCATAAAATGGGCATGCGCCTGTTCGCCAACAACTGCGCACAGTGCCACGGATCCGACGCCAAGGGCGCCTACGGCTTCCCCAACCTGACCGACGACGACTGGCTTTACGGCGGCGCGCCCGAGCAGATCAAGGCCACTATCACCAACGGCCGCCAGGGCGCGATGCCGGCCTGGGGCAGCATACTCGGCGACAACGGTGTCGCTGAAGCCGCCGCCTACGTGATGTCGCTGAACGGCCGCGAGTCAGACCCGGCGAAAGTCGCGGCGGGGGAGAAGGTTTTCCAGACCTATTGCGTGGCCTGCCACGGCCCCGAAGGCAAGGGCAACCTGGCGCTGGGTGCGCCCAACCTGACCAACGGTATCTGGCTGTACGGCGGCAATGAGGACCAGATCGCGCACACCATCCGCGCCGGGCGCAACGGCGTGATGCCCGCGCACAAGAACCTGCTGAGCGAGGACAAGATCCACCTGCTCACGGCCTACGTCTATAGTCTCAGCCATTGAGGATGCGGTGTCACAAACTGAAGAAGACCGGATAGATCTCACGGAAATCGCGCCGGCGGAAGTCGGCGAGCTGGATCTCTACCAGCGCCGCGAGCGCATCTATACACGCAAGGTCGAGGGATTCTTCCAGCGCATCCGCCTGTACACCGGATGGCCCCTGTTGCTGGGTTACTTCCTGCTGCCCTGGATCAACTGGGAGGGGCACCAGGCGGTGCTGTTCGACCTGCCGGCGCGCAAGTTCTATATCCTCGGCATGGTGTTCTGGCCGCAGGATTTCCCCATGCTTGCCTTCCTGCTGATCATCGCGGCCTTCTCGCTGTTCGCGGTCACCACCTTCGCCGGGCGCCTGTGGTGCGGCTACACCTGCCCGCAGACCGTGTGGACCAGTATTTTCATGTGGCTGGAACAGTATACCGAGGGCAGCCGCAACCAGCGCATGAAGCTGGACCAGGCGCCCTGGAGCCTGGAAAAGCTCGTAAAAAAGAGCATGAAACACGGCTCCTGGCTGTTCGTGGCCTTTGCCACGGGCTTTACCTTCGTCGGCTATTTCTACGGCATCCGCGCGCTCACCGCGGACATGCTCACCCTGCAGGCGCCCCTGGTGGCGGTGTTCTGGACCGGCTTCTTCACCTTCGCCACCTATGGCAATGCCGGCTGGATGCGCGAACAGGTGTGCAAGTACATGTGCCCCTACGCCCGCTTCCAGTCGGTGATGTTCGATCACGATACGCTGATCGTCTCCTACGACGAGCGCCGCGGCGAACCGCGCGGCAGCCGCAAGCGCGATGCCGACCCTGCGCAGCTGGGCCTTGGGCACTGCATCGACTGCGAACTGTGCGTGCAGGTCTGCCCCACCGGCATCGACATCCGCCACGGCCTGCAATACGAGTGCATCGGCTGCGCCCTGTGCGTCGACGCCTGCGACTCGGTGATGGACAAGATGCACTACCCCCGCGGCCTGATCCGCTATACCAGCGAGCGCGAACTGGAGGGTGGCCATACCCACTGGCTGCGGCCGCGCATCATCGGCTACGTACTGGTGCTGTGCGTGATGGTCGGCGTGTTCTCCTATAACATGCTGACAAGGGTACCGCTGGAGCTGTCGGTGATTCGCGAGCGCAACCAGCTCTACCTGCCGACCGACACCGGCGAGATCGACAACATCTACACCTTGCGCCTGGCCAACATGGACCCGGAGATGCACGAATTCGAAATTTCGCTGGACGACCTCCCGGGAGCCCGCATCATCGGCGACACCGAGTACACGCTGGACGGTGGCGAGGTGCGCACTATCAGCCTGCGCGTGCGGATGGACCCCGCTGCCCTGGAGCGGCCGAGCACGGAGTTCGAATTCAAGGTGCGCGCCACCGACCTCGAATCGCTGCGCGCCGAACACGAATCGCGCTTCGTCAAGCCGCTTTAGCATGAACCGGCCGCTTCCCCGCGAGGACGACACCCCCTGGTACCGGCAGTTCTGGCCCTGGTTCCTGATCGGCCTGCCCGCGATTGTCGTGGTCGCCAGCATCTCCACGCTGATCATCGCTGTCGAGGGCGCGGACGACCTCGTCGACGACCAGTATTACAAGGACGGCCTCGCCATCAATCGCGAACTCGCGCAGTTGACGGAAGCTGAAAAGGACGGCATCCGGGCGCAGTTGCGCATCGACGGCAGCGAGGTGGTCGTGGACACCACCGGGCCGGTGGCGGTGAACCAGCTGCGCCTGCGGCTCAGCCACCCGATGGAGGCCAACCTCGATTTCCAGCTGACCCTGTTGGAGAGCGTGCCGGGCGAGTACCGCGGCCGGCTGGCCAGCGACGTGGGCCCGCGCTGGCACTGGACGCTGGAACCCGCCTCCGGGGAACTCCAATGGCGCCTGGCCGGCACCCTGGAAGCGGCGGACTTCGCGCACCATGGCGGTAGCTGAGCAACGCCCCATCGCCGCCCCTGAAACCTGCTACCACTGCGGCGAGCCAGTACCGGCAGGCGTCTCCCTGTTCGTGGACATCGACGGGCAAGCGCGCCCCATGTGCTGCCCGGGCTGCCGCGCCGTGGCCGGCCTGATCGCCGGCAGCGGGCTGGATTCCTTCTACCGGCGCCGCAGCAGCTACAGCGAACGCCCCGGCGAACCGGCGGACACCGCCGGCGAATACCGGGTCTACGACGACCCGGAACTCGCCGGGGATTTCTCCAGCAGCAACGCGGATGGCAGCGTCAGCGCGCGCCTGCTGCTGGGCGGCATCAGCTGCGCCGCCTGCACCTGGCTGATCGAACAGGCGCTGTCCCGCGTACCCGGCATACTGGCAGCCTCGGTGCAGTTGCAACACAGCCGGCTGGACCTGCGCTTCGATCCCGCGCGAATTCCCCTCAGCGAAATCTTCGCCCGCGTCGAGGCCCTGGGCTATCGCCCGCAGCCGTTTCGCGCCGACACCCGGCGCGAGCAGCTCTCGCGGGAATACCGCGCGGACCTGCGCCGCCTCGGCGTCGCCGGCTTCGGCATGATGCAGGTGGGCATGTTCGCCGTCGCCCTGCACGCCGGCGACCTGCAGGGCATAGAGGAACAGTACCGCGGCCTGTTGCGCGGCTTCAGCCTGCTGGTCTCCGGCTTCGTCGTGTACTACGCCGCGGGAATCTTCTTCCGCACCGCCTGGCGCCACCTGCGCCAGGGCGCGCTGGTCATGGACCTGCCGGTCGCCCTGGCCATCGGCCTGGCCTGGCTGGCCAGCGCCTGGGCGACGCTCACCGGCTCCGGGCAGGTGTATTTCGACTCGGTGGTCATGTTCACCTTCTTCCTGCTGCTGGGGCGGTTTCTCGAGGCCCGGGTGCGCCGCCACTACGCGCTGGCCTGGTTCGATGTGGAGGCGGCGCTGCCTGACGCGGTGTCCGTGCGCCACGAGGGACAGTGGGTCACCCGGCCGCGGCGGCTGTTGCGGCCCGGGGACCGGGTGCTGGTCAGGCCGGGCCAGACCGTGCCGGCCGACGCGAGCGTCGTCGACGGTATCGGCGCCGTACGCGAGGACACCTTCAACGGCGAGCACCTGCCGCGCACCGTGCACCCGGGAGAAACCATCTACGCCGGCAGCGTGAACGTGGAATCCGCGCTGCAGGCCGATGTGCTGGTGGACTTCGCCCACAGCCGGCTGGCTGCGCTCCAGCAATCCGTGGACGCGGCGCGCAGCGGCAAGCCGAAGCTGGCGCGGCTGGCCGACCGCATCGCCGGCTGGTTCGTCGCCGGGGTGCTGCTGCTGACGGCGGGCACCGCCGCGGTGTGGCTGCAACTCGACCCGTCGCGGGCGCTGTGGGTCAGCCTCTCGGTGCTGGTCATCTCCTGCCCCTGCGCGCTGGCGCTGGCGACCCCCGCGGCGCTCACTGCCGCGGCCGCGTCGCTGCGCTCGGCCGGCGTGATCGTGCGCGGCGAGAACGCGCTGGAATCGCTGGGGCGCTGCACGCACCTGCTGTTCGACAAGACCGGCACGCTTACCGAGGGCAGCCTGGCCGTCGAGCGGGTGCTCGTGCTGGGCGACTGCGACGCACGCGAGCTGCTCGAACTCGCCGCGGGCCTGCAGCAGTTTTCCAACCACCCGATCAGCCGTGCCTTCGCGAATACCCCTGCAAACACCGCCTTTGCCCAGGTAGTGCATATCGCCGGCGCCGGCCTGGAGGGCGAATACGACGGCCTGCGTTACCGCATGGGCAGCGCGGCCTTTTGCCGGGCGCTGTGCCCCGTACTGCCGGAGCCGCCGGAAGAACCGCTCTACTGGGTAGCCATGTGCCGCGAGGAACAGCCGCTGGCCTGGATAGGCTTCAGCGATCCCACCCGCGAGGAAGCCCCCGCGGTGATCGCCGCGGCCCGGGCAGCCGGTGTTCGCGTCGGTATGCTCAGCGGCGACAGCTCGCCGCGCGCGGCGCAACTGGCCGCGGAACTCGGCATCGAGGTCACCGGCAGCGGCCTGCAGCCGCAGGAGAAACTGCGGAGACTGCGTGAATTGCAGGATGCCGGCGCGGTGGTCGCGATGGTCGGCGATGGCCTCAACGACGCGCCGGTGCTGGGCGCCGCCGACGCCAGCTTCGCGGTTGCCGGCGCCACCGACCTGGCCCGGGCGCAGGCGGACTTCGTGCTCGCCGGCGACCTCGGCGGGGTCACCCGCAGCTGGGGCAAGGCGCGCGCCTGCCGCCGCATCATCCTGCAGAACTTCGCCTGGGCGCTGGGCTACAACCTGCTGGCGATTCCGCTGGCGGCCAGTGGCCACGTGCCGCCCTGGGCCGCGGCCATCGGCATGTCGCTGAGCTCGTTGCTGGTGGTAACCAATTCCCTGCGATTGCACCGGTCCGGTGTCGCAGCGCCGGAGGTGCTTCGTGGATAGCCTCTACCTGCTGATTCCCGTGGCGCTGCTGTTCGTCGGGCTCGGCATCAAGCTGCTGCTGTGGGCGATCGACAGCGGCCAGTACGACGATCTCGACAAGGAGGCCTCGCGCATCCTCAACGACGACGACGCGCCGGGCGACGAGACAAGGGAAAAACAGTGAGCGAACCCGCCGTTCTCGGAGCGCTGGGCCTCGGGCTGGCCGGGGCCGGGCACTGCCTGGGCATGTGCGGCGGTATCGCCGCGGCGCTCAACCTCGGCGGCGAGCGGCGCCTCTCCCTCACCCTGTCCTACCACGCCGGCAGAATCGCCAGCTATACCCTGCTCGGCGCCCTGCTGGGCCTGCTCACGGGCAGCGTCGATATCGCCGCCTGGACCATCGCCCTGCGCTACCTCGCCGGTGTGCTGCTGGTCGCCATGGGACTTTATATCGCCGACTGGTGGCGCGGCATTCTCGTGCTGGAGCGCGCCGGTGCGCGGCTGTGGCAACCGGTGCAACGGCTCTCGTCCCGCCTGCTGCCACTGCACCACCCCTTGCAGGCAGCGGCGCTGGGCTTGTGCTGGGGCATGATGCCCTGCGGACTGATCTACTCCAGCCTGGCCTGGGCGGCAACCGCGCAGAGCGCCGCGCAATCGGCACTGCTGATGTTCTGTTTCGGCCTGGGCACGCTGCCCGCCATGCTGGCGACCAGTTTCGGCGCTGCCCACGCGCAGGCCTTCCTCAGGCGACGCGGGCTAAAGCTGCTGATCGCACTGCTGCTGATCGCCGCCGGCCTGTGGACGCTGTATCTCGTGAGCGCACACGCGGGTCATTTACACTGGACGGGCGCGGCAGCGGATTCGCACACGCCGCATCACCAGAACATGTAACAACTGTTGTAAGAAACCTTTCTGCCACCGCTTGTGAAAATTGCACTTTGTGGCACAAATGCACCGTTTGCGTAATAAAACTCGCCCGCAGGCGCAATCGCCACCCGACTTGCACGAAGTGCCTAAAATACAGCACGAAGTGCATATACCGGCACTTTTCACACTCCCCTGATTGCTTGACCCCCGGAACGGAACCGTGACATTCTTTAGCCGCTTCAGGAATCGGCCGATACATAAAAGAACAACCCCCGATTTGTCGTTGTATTGGCTCTCTACGATAAAAAGAACGAGAGGTCTCTAAAATGTTCTCCAGGAAACTAATACCCGGTCTCGTTGCGTCCAGTCTGCTGCTTCCGGCAATCCCGTCCTTCGCCCAACTCGAAGAAGTGATTGTTACCGCGCGCAAGCGCGAGGAATCCGTGCTGAACGTTCCGGTGGCAATCACCGCACTGTCCGGCGACCAGCTGAAACAGTTCGGCACCAACGACATGTATTCGCTGACCGAGCGCGTGCCCGGCTTCGTCATGGGCACCCAGGTGGCGTCCATCGGGCCGACCCCGTCGCTGCGCGGTATCGGCACCGGCACACTGAACCCGACCATCGACCAGTCCGTGTCACTGAATGTCGACGGCATGGGCTTCTCCCAGGCGCTGGCATTCTCCACCGCGATGTTCGACATGGCCTCGCTGGAAGTGCTGCGCGGTCCGCAGTCCCTTTTCTACGGAAAAAACAGCACCGCCGGTGTGATCTCCATCACCACCAAGGACCCGGGTGACGAATTCGAACTGGAAGTGGGCGGCGGTTACGAAGTGAACGCAGAGGAATACCTCGTGCACGCGATCGTCTCCTCGCCGATTACCGATACCCTGGGCGTGCGGGTTGGGGTGCAGTACTCCGACATGGAGGGCTGGCAGGACAACAACGCCGTCGGCGACGGCATCAGCAGTATCACGCCGAATATTCCGAAGATCCCGAACAAGGACGACCTGATCCTGCGTGGCACCGTAAAGTGGGAACCAACAGAAAACTTCACCGCCAAGCTGAAGGCCAACCACAACACCGTCAAGGTGGACGGTTCCGGCGGCGCAGGCCAACTCTCCGCCTGCCCCGATGGCGTGAACACCAATGTTCCCGATGATTATTTCCTCAAGGATGCAGTCGCAGCGTTCTACGGCACCCAGTCGCCGCAGTTCCTCGCCGCCAACGAAGACTGCAAGATCGACAACAACATCAACGCCGTCTGGATGAATCCCGACAATCCGCTGTTTACCGGCGTGCGCAACGGCGGTGAGCCCTTCTCCGACCTGGAACAGAGTTTTGGCAGCCTGCTGCTCGACTGGCAGTTTACCGACAGCCTGCTGCTTTCGTCGGTCACCGGCTACAACGAGGTGGAGCACAACGTGATGATCAACGGCGTACAGACCGGCTACGCCGGCCCGCTGATCGTCGCCGACACCAACTTCCACCGCCAGGACCTCACCCAGGAATTGCGACTGACTTCCAGCTACAGCGGAGCGTGGAACTTCATGGCCGGCGCCTACTACCAGGACGGCAGTATGTACAACCGCACCGGCCTGTACTTCTTCCAGCCGGTGTTTGGATCTTTCCCCAAAGGCAAATTGCCGATCGACATTGAAACCTGGGCCGTGTTCGGCCAGGTGCTGTGGCAGGTGACCGACAACGTCGAACTCGCGGCGGGCGCACGCTACACCGACGAAACCCGGGATTACAAACCGAAGAACCTCGAAACCGGCGAGCCCTTCCCCATCGAGCTCTACAAAACCGATCACCTGGCCACCGACGATGTCTCACCGGAGTTCACCATCACCTGGACCCCGTCGGACACCATGACCCTGTTCGCCGGCTACCGCAAGGCGTTCAAGTCAGGCTCCTGGGATACCGTCTCCAACCCGCGCGGCCTCGACCAGGCGTTTGGCGACGAGGACGTTGAAGGCTACGAGGGCGGCATCAAGACCTTCCTCGCCGATCACACGGTCTCCCTGAACGCGTCCGCGTACTACTACGAGTACAGCGACCTGCAGGTCGGCGCCAACCAGTCCACGCCGCAGGGCTTCGAGATCCGTACCCTGAACGCTGCATCCGCAACCGTCTGGGGTATCGACTTCGACCTGGCCTGGGCACCGCCCAGCGTCGAGGGGCTGGAACTGTTCGTCAACGGCAACTACAACAACGCCGAGTACGACAAGTTCGACAACGCCGAGTGCTGGGGCGGCCAGACGGCCGCGCAGGGATGTAACCAGGACCTGGATCCGGTCACCGGCCTGTACAACGCACAGGACCTGTCCGGCGGCGACCTGCTGCGGGCGCCGGAATTCCAGACCAACTTCGGCTTCACCTACGAGCGGCCCTTCACCCAGAGCACTGTCATGTCGCTCGGCTGGTCCACCCAGTGGTCTGACGAGTACGCCGCCAACACGCTGCTGCGCAGTGACTTCTACCAGGATTCGTTCTTCAAGCACAGCGCGAGCATCTCGCTGCGCGATGCGGACGATCGCTGGCAGGTGGACCTGATCGGCAAGAACCTCACCGACGAGATCACTGCGGGCAACTGCACCAACTTCAACGGCCAGTACTCCAACCTGCCGGGCACCATCATCACTGGCAGCCCGACAGGCGCGCAGGGCATCGGCGGCATCGACGAAGCCGTGTGCATCACCGAGCGCGGACGTGAGCTCTGGTTGAAGTTCACCTACCGGATCTGATCCTCAACCGGCCTCCGGGCCAACGAAAAAAAGCACGCGGTTTGCCGCGTGCTTTTTTTTGCCCACCACATTGTAGGAGCGCGTTATACGCGCGATCACCTCGGTCCGCGCTCGGGCGTAGCAGGCTCCTACCGATCTAGCCCCGTAGGAGCGCGCTCCGCGCGCGATCGCCTGCGTAGCAGGCTCCTACCGATCCAGCCCCGTAGGAGCGCGTTCCGCGCGCTGTCAGAACTTGTAGGCGATACCCACGTTGTAGACCCAGGGATCGATATGCACGTCGAACTTCACCGGCGCCGTGCTGCCATCGGCGAAGCGGGCGGTGACCTTGGCGTTGGTATCGATATCGATCCACCAGACGCCGGCATTGAACGCCCAGTGCTCGCCAAAGGGGATATCGACACCCGCGGAAGCAGACATGCCGAAGGAGTCGCCGAGGTCCAGCTTGGCACCGGTGGCGCCGAGTAACGAACCGAGGGCACCCTTCAACTGGCCGTCCACGCTCTCGTCGAAGAAGTAGGTGTAGTTGACGCCTATACCGAGGTAGGGCTGCCAGCCGTCGTGGCCGCCGCGCGGATACCACTGCAGGGTCAGCGTAGGGGGCAGGTGCTTGGTGGAACCGGCGTCAAGCGATAGGCCCTGCCCGCTCACACTGATGTCGTGCTCGAAGGGCGTGGCCGCCAGCAGTTCGAGGCCGAAGTCGTCGGTCACCATCCACATCGGGATGATACCGAGTTGGGTATCGGAATCGACATCGGCCTCGAGTGGTGGCACGCCGGCAACGCCGAGGTTGATCTTGTCGGAGCTGGTATCGGGATCTACCGTCGCCGCGCCCAGGCGCAACACGACATCGCCGGCTTTGTAGGCATGCGCGAAACCGGCGCCACTGGCCAGTGCTACCGCGAGACCCAGGTGCAATAGTTTTTTCATGGTCATCTCCTGTCCTTGGGGGGGCGGGCAGGAAACTCTCTCCGGTTCCCTGCCCTGCTGAATGCATGGTAGGCAGGGAAATGGCTTTCGGCATTGACTTCAGTCAACCGCCGGGGGCCGGTGGGGGCCTCCAGGGGCGAAAAGCGGCAGTATTACCAATTATTCCCAGGGGTGATCCAGGGTCATGCCGCAGCCACGGTAGTGGTATTCGTTGAGTCGCACGTCGACCGTCATCGGGTAGAAGTCACCCTGCATGGTGTCCTGGCAGCGCTTTTTCTCCGCCGTTACCTGGATCAGGTCGTCTCCCTTCGAGGCAGTGTAGGTGATGCGCTCGTGCTGGTGGTCGCTCCGGGGGTTGTCGAACAGGTGGCGGGTGGCGCCGTAATCGCCGACGAACAGCAGCCGGTCGCCCTCGTGCACCTCCAGGTGCCAGCCCGGTTCGTTGCCGGTGGCGCGGAAATCCACGCCGCGGCGGCGGGCGTCCTCCCAGGGAACGCGACGCGGGTTCAGCTGGCAGTTGCGGTAGTGGGTGTCGCCGTCGTCGAGGATGGCGGTATCGCCCTTGCTCCAGAACAGGGTGTCCCCCTCCTGGTATTTTGCCCCGGAGCCACTGCGCACCTGGGAGAGCACCACGTAGCGGTCGTCCAGCCACAGGGCCATCTCGCCGGGCCCGGTGCGGGCGATGAACTCGCCCTTGTCGCACTCGTAGACCAGGGTGCGCCCGGTGAAACGGGTAGGACCGGGGTCGGCGGCGGGCGTTGCTGTGGCTGTGGCTGCGCCGGATTGCGGCGACTCGCCGCTGCTGGCGCAGGCCGCCAGGAACGCTGTGAGGATCAGGGGCAGTGTGCGGCGCATGCGGGGAACTCCGGGAAATCGAGTGCGTATGGTAACGCCTGTACACGGCTGGCTGTCCAGCCGCGAAACGGGTTCAGCGCGCCAGCAGCGGCAGCGCGATCATGCGCAGGGCGAGCAGGGTGAGCAGCAACCGGAACCAGCGACTGAAGTCGACCTGCGGCACCAGTCGCCGCAGGCGCGTGCCCAGCCAGGAGCCAGCGCTCACCGCGGCCACCAGCGCCAGCAGCAGCGGCCACCAGGGCGCAAAGCTGAAGCCGATGGCGACAAACGCCAGCAACCGCACCACGTGGCTGATACCCATGTACACGGCGGTATTCACCACCAGCCAGTCGCGGCGCTCGTTATGGCGCAACAGCACGCTGGCCCCCAGCGGGCCGGTGGCGCCGGCGATCATGCCCAGCCCGGTCTGGTAAAAGCCCAGCAGGACCAGGCTGAACCTGCCGGAACCGGGCAATCGGGGGACTGGCAGCCAGGTGAGCAGCAGGATAATGACGCCGACGATGGCCGGCAGCCAGTGCAGGTCCAGCTGGCTGTAGACTTCGCCGCCCAGCCAGCCGCCCAGCGCGGCGCCCAGCAGCAGTGGCGGCAACAGCGACCACTGGATATGCCGCCGGCCGAACAGCGCCCGGGTGCCGTTGCTCGCCAGCTGGGTGGCTGCGTGCAGCGGGAAGATCGCCGCCACCGGCAGCAGCCCCGGCATGCAGGCGATCAGCAGCACACCGCCGCCCATGCCGATCACCCCCGCCAGGGTGGAGGTCAGGAAGGCGATGGGTACCAGGTAGTACTCCGGCGGCATGCAAGCGGACTCCGTGGCGGTAACTGGCGGGCGGGGCCGGTTCAGCAGGACTCTACAGCAAGCGGCGGTTGTGGCAAGCTTGCGCACGATCCCACGGAGACGAGAATCGCGTGCCATCCCCTTTTTGCCCCCGGCCAGTTGTCGCGCTGGCCCTGTGCGTTGCACTGCTTGCATCGACCGCCGCCCGCGCCGAACCGGACCCGCGGCGGGCCTTCGGCGAGGGCTCGCCCGACTGGCTGCGCGCCGTGGGCAAGCTGCACGTGCCGGCGGTGCGTTACAGCCAGGGTTACGGCAGCCACCGCAACGAGAACTGCAGCGCCACCCTGGTGGGCGGCGACAACCAGCGCCCGGCGGACACCCTGGTGACCGCCTGGCACTGCCTGGAGGATTACCGGGACCTCAGCCGGCCCATCACCTTCACCCTGCTACCGGACTCGGATGCTCCCATCAGCCGGGAGGCCTACCGGGTGGCGGACGGCGGCGGCATGTATGCTGACTGGGCGGTGCTGAAACTGGCGGTACCGATCGAGAGGAAGCTGGTCGCGCCGCTGGCGGTTCACCCGCAGCGCGCCGACCCCGCCGTGCCGGTGACCATGGCGGGCTATTCCAGCGACGCCGGCCTCGGGCGCGGCGGCCAGGCGCTCACCTACGATGCGGATTGCAGCATCACCGGCCAGGCCGGCCGCGAGAGCCGCAGCGACTGCCGGGCGTTCAAGGGCGCCTCCGGCGGCGCGGTCATCCAGCGCGACGGACAGGGCCGGGCCCAGCTGTGCGGGGTGATCTCCCGCGGCGATGGTGTGGGGCTCAGTATCTACGTGCCGGTGGCGGACTTCCGCAGCGCGCTCAATCGTGCGCTGAACTGAGCTGGCGCGCCGGCGGCGGCGCGCCGACGTGGGCCTCGCCGCGCTGCTCGGCCAGTTCCACCTGGCGCTGGCGCTCGCCGAACCGCTCGAGCTGGTCCGGGGTCAGGCGGTCGTGGCAGTGGGGGCAGCACACGCCTTTCTGGTATTTCGGGGAGAGCTTGTCCTCCTCGGTGATCGGCCGGCGGCAGGCGTAGCACTGGTCGTAGCTGCCCTTTTCCAGCCGCTGGTTCACCGCCACCCGGTTGTCGAAGACGAAACACTCGCCCTCCCAGGTGCTCTGCTCGGCGGGCACTTCCTCCAGGTACTTCAGGATGCCGCCCTCGAGGTGGTAGACCTCCTCGAAGCCCTGCTCCAGCATGAATGCGCTGGCCTTTTCGCAGCGGATGCCGCCGGTGCAGAACATCGCCACCTTGCGGTGCTTTTGCGGGTCCAGTTCGCGGCGCACGTAATCGGGGAATTCGCGGAAGTTGGTCAGGTGCGGGTCCACCGCGCCCCTGAAGCTGCCAATGGCGTACTCGTAGTCGTTGCGGGTATCGATCAGCAACACTTCGGGGTCTTCCACCAGGGCATTCCACTGGTCCGGCCTCACGTAGGTGCCCACGACCGAGTTGGGGTCCACTCCCTCCACGCCCATGGTGACGATCTCCCGCTTGAGTTTCACCTTCATGCGGTAGAAGGGCATGCTGTCGTCGTAGGATTCCTTGTGGGTCAGCTGGGCCAGGCGCGGGTCGGCGCGCAGCCAGGCCAGTACCCGGTCGATGGCCTCGCGGGTGCCGGCGATGGTGCCGTTGATGCCTTCGCGGGCCAGCAGCAGGGTGCCGCGGGTGCCCGCGCGCTGGCATTCGTCCAGCAGCGGCTCGCGCAGCTCGTGGTAATCCTCCAGGGTGACGAAGCGATAAAGGGCGGCGACGACGATCTGTTCCATGGTTCAGGACGCCTCGCGCTTCGAGCCGCCCATGCAGTTCGGCGAGTCCGGCGAGGCCGAACCGCGCTCCTCCCATTCGCCGGGCGTGTAGGTGTGCAGCGCCAGCGCGTGCACCGGGCCGGCCAGTTCCTCGCCGAGCAGTCCGTAGACCAGCTGGTGGCGCGCCACCAGGCGCTTGCCGTCGAAGGCGCCGCTGACCAGGGTCACCTTGAAATGGGTCTCGGAATTCGCCGGCACGCTGTGCATATGGCTTTCGTTCACCACCTCGAGCAGCTGCGGCTGCAGGCCGGCGGCGAGCTTGTCTTCAATCACTTGCTGGACAACCATGGGATACCTCACTGAATGAAGGGCTATTATACCGGGAGTTGTGACCCAGGTCGCAATCTGCACGCATCCCGGCGGACCCGGAGGATCGATACCACTATAATTAATCAAGATCGTTGCGGAGTTAAGGTATGCAACCTCGCTATAACATCTATTTCGCAGGCGAGATCCTGGATGGACAGGATCTCGCGACCGTTCGCAGCCGCCTGGCCAAGCTGTTCAATGCCGGCGACGCCACCCTGGACAAGCTGTTCAGCGGCACGCCGCAGCTGGTCAAGCGCGACTGCGACAAGCCCACAGCGCTCAAATACAAGCAGGCGATGGAAAAAGCCGGCGCGAAACCGCTGATCAAGGCGGCGCAGCAGGCCGAAACCGCCCCGCCCCCCGACGCGAAACAGCCCGCGCCCGCGGCACCTGAAAAGACCATGAGCATGGCCGAGCGCATTGCCGCCCTGGCGGCTGCGCCCGATGTCGCCTACGGCAAGGAGCGCGACCAGGTGGCCGAGGCGCAATCCGCGCCCCAGGCGGCCGACCCCGGCAGCGCCGCGGCCCCGCAGCCCGGTGCAGCGACACCCGGCGGCCTGTCACTGGCACCCGGCGGCGGCGAGTTGCTCGCCCCCGCCGAGCGCCCGCAGGCACCGGCCCGGCTGGTCGAGGTCGGCAATTTCGAAACCGAGGGCGATTACGGTCGCCTGTCGGCCGAAGCGCCGCCACCGCCGCCGGCACCCTCCACGGACCACCTGCACATGGGCGAACCGGGCGAAACCATCCCCACCCTGCCGCGGGACCAGGCGCCGCTGTCGCCCAACACGGACGGCATCAGCCTGTCTCCGGAAGGCACGGATTTCTCCGATTGCGCCTCGGTGGACGAGGAATTCCCGGAACTGGACCTCACCGCCATGTCCGTCGCCCCCGAGGGCAGCGACATGCTGGAATCCGAGTATCGCCGCAGCCACGACGAGGCCGCGCCGGACACCAGCCACCTCTCGGTGCAGGGCCAGCGCGGCTGAGCCGGGTTCGGGGGCGGACCGCTTGAACACGTAGGAGCGCACTCTGCGCGCGATCGAGGCAGCGTCGGATATCGCGCCTGCGTAGCAGGCTCCTACGGGAGGCTGATGACCACGCGCAGCCCCGGGTGGTTGTCCTCCAGGTCGACATGGCCGCGGTGGTAGTGCGCGATGGCCTGCGCCATGCTGAGGCCGAGGCCGTGCCCCGGCTGGGCCGAGCGGCTGGGGTCGACCCGGTAGAAGCGGCGAAACACATTGCCCCAGTGCTCCGATGAAATCCCCGGCCCGCTGTCCGCGATGCTGATACGGTGACTGTGCTCGCCGTCGTGGCGGCTGGACAGGCGCACCGCTATGGTCCCCTGCTCCGGCGTGTACTTGATGGCGTTGTCCAGCACATTGGCGAACAGCTGGAACAGCAGGTCGGCGTCGCCGCGGGTGTTGGCGGGGAAAGGCGGACCGGTGAAGGTCACCTCGATCTGTTTCTCTTGGGCCAGCGGCTCGTACAGCTCGACCACGTCGCGCAGCAGGCGCGCGAGATCGACCTCGCGCTTGCCGGTGTAGCGATTACCGGACTCCAGGGTGGATATGCGCAGCACCGCGCTAAAGGATTGCAGCAGGCTGTCGCAGTCGGCGACGAGGTTCTCGACCTCCGGCCGGCGCTCGGCCGGCAGCGTATCGCGCAGGCGGATCAGCTGGTTGCGCAGCCGCCCGAGCGGCGTGCGCAGGTCGTGGGCGATGTTGTCCGAGATGCTGCGCATGCCCTGCATCAGCTCCTCGGTCTGCTCCAGCATGCTGTTCATGATGCGCGCGAGGTCGCCGACATGGCCGGCCTCCAGGCTGGCGGCGAGGCGCTGTGAGGGGTCGCCGCGGATGATCCGCGACATCTCCCGCCCCAGCCACTCCACCCGATCCATGCTGCGCTTGGCGACGAAGTAACCCGCCACCAGGCCCAGCAGGATGGTCGCGAGCATGGCGCGCACCAGGGTGCTGAATACCAGCCGGCCGCTGAACACCACCGCCTCGTAGTTGCGCGCGACCAGCGCACGGTAGCCGTCGCCGAGGTCGATGACCCGGGCGAGAAAATCGACATCCACGGACTCGCCCCATTTCAGCAGGCCCAGTTCCAGGTCCAGCCAGCCGTCGTCGAACACCTTGTAGTGAGTGGAGCGCGGCAGGTCGCCACCGATGCGCTCGCCGTCGGGGTCGAGGATCATGTAGTGGAAGCGGTCGAGCAGGTTGGCGTCGCGCTGGTCCTCGATGTACTGCTTTATGCCCGCCAGGCCCTGGCCGCGGTAGATCAGTACCAGGGTCTCCTGCTCGTCGACGATACTCGCGGACAGGTCGCGGAAGTAGCGGTAGCTGTAGATGCCGTAGAGCAGCGCGGCGATCAGCATCACCATGCCGGTGAGCGCCAGCAGGAATTTCGCCACGTAGCGGAAAGTGAGACTGCTGAGAACCCGGCGAATCTCCGAGCGGCGCCCGCCCATTACTCCGGGTTACCCAGGCGGTAGCCGGCCCCGCGCACGGTGTGCAGCAGGGGGCGCGCGAAATCGCGGTCGATCTTCTGCCGCAGGCGGGAGATATGCACGTCGATGACATTGGTCTGCGGGTCGAAGTTGTAGCCCCAGACATGTTCCAGCAGCATGCCGCGGGTGACCACCTGACCGGCGTGGCGCATCAGGTACTCCAGCAGCTTGTATTCGCGCGGCTGCAGGACGATCTCCATGCTGTCGCGGATCACCGCCTGCGACAGCAGGTCCATGCTCAGGTCTTCCACCTGCAGGCGGGTAGTGGTCTCGGTGGTGCTGGCGCGGCGGCGGTAGAGCACTTCCAGGCGCGCCAGCAGTTCTTCCATGGAGAACGGCTTGACCAGGTAATCGTCCGCGCCCAGTTGCAGGCCGCGCACGCGCTCGTCGACATCGCCCAGGGCGCTGAGCACCAGCGCGGGCGTGTTGACGCCGCGTTCGCGCAGCTCCTTGAGCACGCTGAGGCCGGGGCGCCCGGGCAGCATGCGGTCGATCACCCACACGTCGTATTCACCGCTGGCGGCGGTTTCCAGGCCACTGTCGCCGTCGGCGCAATGGGTGCAGTCGTAGCCCGCCTTGTCCAGCTCGCCAACGATGAAGTCCGCGACCGAGCGGTCGTCCTCGATTAAAAGTACATGCATGCTGTTATCCGTCTTTGGCGGGAATGTAGCATGCCGCCGCTCGCCGACAAAGGCCAATACATGCTGCTAGAATGCCGCTGCATGAATGACACGTCCCCGCCCTCGCCCTCGCTGCTGCGCCACCTGCTGGCCATGGTCTACGACGTGCTGCTGGTGGTGGCGCTGGTCTTCGTCGTGTACGCGATCGCCCTCGGCATGCAAGTGTGGCTGACCCACGGCGAGCGGCGCGTGCTCAGTCCCTGGCTGGGCCAGCTGTTGTTCGCGCTCTCGCTGGTCGGGTTCTACAGCGCGTTCTGGTGTAAGAGCGGCCAGACCCTGGGCATGCAGGCCTGGCGCATCCGCCTCGTTCGCAGCGATGGTGGACGGGTAAGACCGGGGCAGGCCCTGTTGCGCTGTGTTGGCGCGACACTGTCAATAGCCTGTTTCGGCCTCGGCTACCTCTGGAGGCTGGTCGATCGCAACGGTCGCTACTGGCACGACTACCTGTCCGGCACACGGCTTGAACTGCTGCCGCGCCGCTCGCGCGACAAGCGCGCCGTGCCGGAGAACTGACTACCCCGGGCCGGTACGCGAACCTGCGATGCCGGTTGCGCTTGCCGGTTCACAATCCCAGGCGTTCGGCTTCCCGCTGCAGCAACTGGCTGGGCTTGCCGGTGGCGTGATGGCCGATGATAAAGCCATGGGTCATGCCCCGCGCGTTGGAGATCCCGCTTTGCATTACCGCGCCGGTCTCCATCCGCGCCATGGAGTTGCCGGCGACGTACAGGCCGGCGATCGGCTCGTCATCCCAGCCCAGCGCGCGACAGTGGTGATCCGCCAGCAGCCCCGCTGCCGGTATCCCGCTGCCGCCCATCCGCTTCAGTTCGACGGCGTAGAACGGCGGGCGGGACAGCGGGCCGAGATTGCCGTTGGGGTGGTGGTTGGGATCGCCGCACATCGAGATGCTCCAGGGATGGGTGCCGCGACCGAACTCCGGGTCCTCGCCCTTTTCCGCGTTGGCGTTGAATGCCGCGACAGTAGTCTCGAGGGCCGCCGCGTCGACGCCGATCGCTGCGGCGAGGGCACTTAAGGAATCCGCCCGGACCCCGAGGCCCTCGGGCCACTGCTGGCCGGGCATGATCGACCCGAACGGGTATTTTTCCCTGGCCTGGCTGTCCATGATCACCCAGCAGGGAAAGTTCGGGTGGGTCTGGGTCGCGCCATCGATATGGTCGATGGTGTAATTGAACTGGCGGTAAAACGCCTCGTTGCCGAATCGCCTGCCGCTGCGATTGACCACGATGGTATGCGGCAGGCCGATGGACACCATCGCGCTGCGCGGCATCGGATCCCCGGCTTCTGTCTCCTCCCCGGGTATGAAGTAACCGAGCAGGGTGATGTCGGGTACCCGCGCAATGCGCGCCCCGACCGGGCCGGCAAGCCGGAAATTGGCGCCATCGATGGTGTTGATGACATAGGAAATCGGCTTGAGCTGTTGCCCCAGGGTCTTGTTGTAGTCCTGGTTCCGCTCGTAACTGCTGACCGCGATCACCACGCCGCGCCCGGCCCGCACGAACAGGTCGCGCCCGTCCTGCGTGGCGCGCACGCCGACGATGCGCTCCCCGTCGCCGATCAGTTCCTCGACATTGACGCCGGTGTGCATCGGGATAGCGCGATCGAGCATCGCCTTGACGAAATAGCCGACCAGGCCGGGACCCAGGCAACGGACGTCGTTGACGAGCCGCTCACCCATGAGTTCGAAATCCCACTTGGCGATGTTCGCGGTGCCGCCGGGCTTGTACATGTCCTCGTGCGTCATGCCGTAGGGCACGATCGGCGAGACCCGCGTCCGGGACTGCCACTCCCCCAGCGATTCCGCGGGGAACGGCACCACCTCGAGCATGCGCCCCTCGGCGACGCTGTTGTCGTCAAATCCGTAGTAGTAATCGGGGAGTCCGCGAATGACCTGCATCTCGAGGTTTATCCTGTCCTCGAAATACCGCAGCGCCTCGCGCGCGTGGACCACCGTGTTGAGTATCAGCGAGTCGTTGCCGTAACCCATCGAGAGGCGCTTGAGGTAGCGGTAACCGGATTCCGGGGAATCCTCCAGGCCCAGCGCCGCCGCCAGGTGATTGCCGGGCACCCAGACCTCGCCCAGGGACAGCGCGGTGACACCGCCCACCTTGTCAGCGCGCTCCAGCACGATGGCGCTGGCGCCCTCTTCATGCGCGGTAATCGCCGCGGACAGGCCGCCGATACCCGAGCCGATGCAGACGACATCGGCTTCCATATCCCACTTCGCGGGCAAATTGCTGATCATGGCAGGCCGCTCCAGGAGAGATTCGAGGAAATGCGTTTTAAGTATCAGCCCTTGAGGTGTGGCATCACCTTGTCGGCAAACAGCCTGGCCTGTTCGTACACCAGCTCGTAGGGCAGCCCGCCAAAGCTGAAATTGCACAGCATCTCGTAATCGCCGACCATCGACGCGCGCTCCAGGTGGTGCTCGACCAGGCGCTCCGGCGTGCCGATCATGTTGCCGCCGATATAGTCCTTGTAGGCCTTGTGCGCACCGCCCGCCGCCTCCGCCCTTTCACCCATGTACGCGTAGGTGGAGTAGGACGGCAGGTTCTTGAAGTGGTCGCTCATGAACTCGTAGTGATTGGCCACGGTCTCGAACATCACGGAAAAATACTTATCGCAGTATTCCGTGACCCGCTTCTGGTCCTCGAAGCAGAGCATGAAATCGGAGATGATGAACGGCGGCGCCTTCTTGCCGTGCTTGCTCTCGAAGGTTTCGCGGTACTGGTTGATTTCCGGGATCGCCTTGCGCCAGTCACCCTGGGAGAAGCGCAGGGTTTTCAGGCCGTAATTGGCCGCCACTTCCACCGAGGACGGCGACATGGAGACCATCACCGTGCGGTCCTTGAAGGACTTGAACGGGCGGGGACGGACTTCGGTGCGCGGGATCTGGTACCACTTGGTGTCCGCTTCGACGATGCCGGTTTCGATGCCCTCCATGATGATCAGCGCGGCCTCGTCGAACATCTCCCTCGAATCGGCCAGCTCGACACCGAAAGACCTGAACTCGCGGCGCGCGGCGCCCCGGCCCATGCCGGCTATCAACCGTCCCTCGCAGAGGATATCGAGCTGCAGGAACTGCTCCACCACACGCAGGGGATTGTTCCAGGGGAGAATGACGGCCGCCGTGATGAGGTCGATCTTGCTGGTCCTGGCGGCGATGTACGACAACACGCCGAAGGGATCGGGGCACGCCGCGTAATCGGTAAAGTGGTGTTCCACCGGGCCGACGAAATCGAAGCCCATGGCCTCCGCCTCGACGGCAAACTGGGTTTCCTGCATGAACGTCTTCACGTCCGGTTCACCATGCAGGTTCTGGTATCCCAAGTGCAGCCCTACTCGCATCTTATTATCTCCACATCTGCGGCCTGGCTCGCCTCACGGGGCTACACGCTCCCGGGGCGGGCTCAAAAACGGTTGATACGGAATCGTGTCATACGAAACACCATCGCGGCATCTAATAACACTTTTCGAGTTTCATTTAGACAATATCACTTACACAGTTTCATTACAAACTGATTCTGGTTGCGTATGCCGACCGAAAAGCACGATCCTCCCGCCGCAGATCCCGGGAGCGAATCGCGATACGACAGCGCCATTATTCATTTATCCCGTATTCGGTGGCATGATCCCGTGCAAACAATAACTGCCCGGAGTACCCGCCGATGGAAGACGCCCTGCAGCGCCTGCTCGATGAAGCGGCCATAAAGAAAGTCCAGATCCGCTATTGCCGGGGTATCGACAGGATGGACTGGGACCTGGTGCGCTCCTGCTACCACCCGGATGCCATCGACGACCACGGCGAGTATGTCGGCGGGGTCGACGGGTTCATCGAGTACTGCAGGGCGGGTTGCCCCAATTTTCTCTCCACCACCCACTTCACCGGCAACCAGCTGGTGGAAGTCGACGGCGACGCGGCCTGGGCGGAGCACTACGCCCGCGCCTACCATCGCGTCGCGGCACAGGGGGACGAACCGGAAAAGGACCTGGTGGTCAACACGCGCTATATCGACCGCTACGAGCGGCGCGATGGCGAGTGGCGTATCGCCAGGCGCGTCGTCATCGTCGATTCCGACCGCGTCGATCCCGTCCTCGAACGCTGGGTCCCGGAGGAGCAGTTGCGCAGCAGGCGCGACAGGAGCGACCCCTCCTACCTCTAGTCGGGCGGTGCGCGCGCCTACTCGTTGAGCAGGCCGTGGAGAAAAAGCTGGACGGAGTAACGGGCGTGTTCGTTGATCGACTTGCGGTCGAAAGACATGCCCCAGGTCGTCAAATTGGCCGGCGTACCAACGATGATATTGAGAAACGCAAAGGCGGCCTTGTCGGCATCGATCGCCCGGCCATTCCTGCGTTTTACACGACGCCGGAACAGGTCGGCCAGGTATTCCAGGGTCGACCGGGTACCCCGTTCGTTGGTAAAGGCGCCGATTTCCGGCATCCGGTAAGCCTCGGCATTGGTGATTCGAAGCAGGCGCAGCCCCGCGTCGGATAACATGTTCTCTACCAGCAGGCTGCCCACGCGCACCAGGGTCTCGTCGAGGTCGTCCGTTTCAGCGGATCGCAGCAACTCTACAGGAACAATCCAGGCATCGATGGCATGCTGCAGGACTGCCTTGAAAAGCGACTTCTTGTCGCCGTAGTGGCTGTAGATCGTTCGTTTCGCCATCCCCAGGGAAGCGGCGATATCGTCCATGGTGGTGTGCTGGTATCCGTTTTCCGAAAACAGGTCCAGGGCGCTGTCCAGCAGCTCGACATGCCGCGTCCGGGACTGGGATTCGGTCGGCCTGCCTGGGCCGGGTCTCGCTGCCTTCTTCGGGCCGTCCGATCGCTTCTTCCTGGCTTTGTTCTGAGTGGTCACGGGGTTCCAGCTGAAATCGAGGTTGAATCCGGATAAGCGCCCGAGTCTATGGGAGTTGCCCGGGGCTGGCAACCTGGCGCCCGCAGCGGATCCGGCCGCGAATTCTCCCCTGATTCAAGGTGTTTCACGCCCCCTCCCAGCTCAGCCAGTGCCGCGCGGTCTTGCCCATGATCCATTCGCGCTCCACCGCGCTGACCCCGGGATTTTCGGTGATCGCGAAGATCAGTTCCGCCCAGCTTTCACCGGTCTGGTTGGCGGAGATATCGCTGGCCCACATCACCCGCTCGGCGCCGAAGGCATCCAGTGCCTTGCGCAAAAACGGCCTTGCCGCGAGATTGGGATAGCCCGCCGCGTCGAACATCACCGGGGCATGGGCCCACTTCAGGGCGACCTGCGGCCACTGCGCGGCGCGCAGCACTTTTTCGAAGGCCTGGTCCAGCGGTTCCTCACCCACCTTGCGCCAGTACTCCTGGCTGTCCGCCAGCCCCTCCATCTGCGCGAAGATCGGCCAGAGCTTTGCGCCGGGCGGCATGCCGCAGTGGCAGATGACGATGCGGACATCCGGGTACTTGCCGATAATGCGCTCCAGCAGGTCCGCGTGGCCGGCGATCTGCACGAACACCGGAAGCCCGCTGGCAGCGGCGAGCGCAAACACCTCGTCGTAGACACCGCTGGCGAAGTCGGCGGTTTCGGCGCGTGACATGCCCGGAGAGACGCGCAGGGCGCGGGCGTGGGTGGCGTCCCTGGCAAAACGCACGACGGCCTCTAGTTCAGGGTCGCGCGGGTCGACGCGCACCAGGTAGGAGAACCTGTCCGGGTGGGCCCAGGCGGCAAGCTCGGCCGTGGGCGAGGTCGTGCGCTGGGCCGCACCCGCTTCGCCGACCCTGTAGTAGGGGTGTCCCGGCGTACCCATCCACCACTCGTCCACCAGCACGGATTTCACGCCCAGCGCATCGATGGCCGCGAGCATCTCCGGGACGCCCCCCGGGCCCAGGTGTACCTGGCTGTCGACGATATCCATCCTCTGCCTCCCGATTGATTATTGTCGCCCCTCAGCGAGCCGCGAGCCCCTCGTTGCCGGGGATCAGGCGCACTCGCATCGAGTTATAAAGGAACGCGATTTCGTGGTAGAAGCCAACCATCATCAGCAACTCGATGATCTGCTTGTCGGTAAAGTCTGCCGCGATAACAGTCCAGGTCGCATCGCTGACGCAGGCATCCTCGTGTAATTCCTCGGCCAGCCTGACCAGCGCGCGGTCCCGCTCGCCCCAGCCCTGCGCGGCGGACCCCTCAACCAGCCATTCGATCTCCTGCGACGTCAGGCCCGCGTTCCTGCCGAACTTCACATGCTCGCCCCAGGTATAGGCCGAGCGGCACAGCCAGCCGGTGCGCAGTATGACGATTTCGAGATCCCGTAAATCCAGCGTCAGGGCCCTGGCGCGCTGGGTGATGTACTCGACCTGGGCGCGGTAGATTTCCGGGTGGCGCAACATCGTAGCGACCGCGTCCGGCAATTCCGTGGTCTCCAGGCCGAACAGCGCGCGCAGCCTGGCCGCCAGGGGAAGCGCCTCCTCGCTGAGCTCCGACTCCGCCAGCGGGGGAATACGCGGCTCCAGGGTGCTTGCAGCATGATCATCGGCCATCTCGGGCTCCCGTGGATAGCGCCTGCACTACCACTCACATGCGCGGGTTGTGTCCAAGCCAGTCATCCAGCACGGAGTGAAAGTGTGCGACCCGCGGCTCCTGCCGGGTCAGGCTCATGAACTTGACCGCCCGGTTGCGCAATCCGTCCTGCTGCTGCTGCATCTGGGAATAGTCCTGCTCGAGTGCGAGGAAGTACTCGAAGTGCTCGCCCTCCGGGATCTCGACCAGTTCGGTGCGCTGCGCCTCGCGCTCATCCTCGGGCAGCCACAGGTAGTGGCACACATGCCAGCTGCAGGTATTGGGGTCGCCGTCGTGGTCCGGCGCCGCGATGATCACCGTGGCCTCGCCCGGACAGAGCTGCAGGTAGACATTGGGGAACAGCGCCCAGAACTGGTAGTCGCTCATCTGGGTATCGCCCAGCGCACTGACGTCCAGCCCCCGGGCGGTCATCGTCTCGCGCACCGCCTGCTGCAGCAGGCTGCGCGCGGATACGCCTTCAGGGAAGCTCAAAGCCCCGTCACTGCCGCGGTACGGCGCCACCAGGTTTTCGAAGCGCGGCAGCGCCGCCACGATGCCGGGGAAGTTCGGCGCCGGTAGCTGCCGGTACATTTCCACCTCCGCCTCCGGTCCCGCCGCGGCGCTGCGGGCGCCGCCGAAGGGCACGGTGCAGGCGCAGTGCAGGCCGAATTCCATGAAGCGCTCTTTGGCCATGTCCATGTAGGAGACCAGTTCGGGGTGGACTCCCTGCACGTGGTAGCCCTCCTGGAAAGCGTCGATAACCACTTTCCAGTTACAGCGTATCTTTTCCCACACGTTGAGCCCCACGGGGATCATTTCCTCGAGCCGGTAAGCGGCCATCGCATCGGCCGCGGGGCCGAGGAAATCGGCCAGCGGAGCGGCGTCCATGTCGGGGTTGAGGAACATGAACCCGGCAAACTCCTCGACCTGCACCGGCAACAGCCCCAACTCGTCCTTCGGCCCGACGAATTCCTCGACCGTACCCTGGAACTCCGGCATGGCAACGCCGATCAGCTTGCCGTCGAGTTCCCAGGTCCAGCGGTGATACGGGCAGGTGAATCGCGCCGAGTGGCCCCTGCCCTGGCAGAAGGCGTTCGCGCGGTGCCGGCAGGCATTGACGAAACCGCGAATGGTGCCGTCCCTGCCGCGAACCAGCACGTAGGACTGGTCGAGAATCGTATACACCTTCCAGTCGCCCGGCCCGGGCAGCTCGTCCGCGCGCCCGGCGATCTGCCATACGCGCATCCACAGGTTCTCCCGCTCCAGTTCCTGGTAGCCCCTGGAGGTGAAACGCTCCGTGGAAACCCGCATGTGGTAGCGACCGAAGTCGATGTCCGAAATCGGCAGGGCGCCGTCCACGCCCTCCCCGAGCTTTTCCGTGTGCATCAGGACAAACTCCTTCCAACCCGGTGTGGCAGGATCGGGGAGCTGCTGCCCCCGGCCACGGGGCGCCCGGCTGCGGACAGCACGACCGCGCAGCGGCTTGCGACGACAGCGACTCGCCAGATTATTGTTAGCTTGCAGTGCGCCCAGTTAATATCACTTAGCGAGTTTCATTTCAACTCGTTTCGCGCTAGTATTTTGTCCGCACCCCCATGTGCGGACGGTGGATGACATGACAAACCTGCAAGAATCCCGGCGCGCGCTTTCCGGAAAGGTCGCCCTGGTGACTGGCGCCAGCCGCGGCATGGGCAAGGGCATCGCCCTCGCACTCGCGGACGAGGGCGCCACCGTCTACGTCACCGGGCGCACGGTGACAGCCGGCTCCCATCCGCTGCCGGGCACCGTCGGCGAGACCGCCGCGGAGGTCGACCGGCGCGGCGGCAAGGGCATTCCCGTACAGGTCGATCACGGCAACGACGATGACGTGGCAGCCCTGTTCGAACGCATCGAGCGGGAGCAGGGCCGACTCGACATCCTGGTCAACAACGCCATCACCATCCCCGACGAGCTGACCCTGCCCGGCGGCTTCTGGGAGAAGCCGGTCTCCGGCTGGGAAATGATCGATGTCGGGCTGCGCTCCTATTTCGTGGCCGCCTGGCATGCGGCCCGGATCATGGTGCCCCAGGGCTCGGGCCTGATCTGCGCGATCTCCGGCTACGTCGGCGTGACCTACACCTTCAGCCCGATATTCGGCACCTGCAAGACCGCGGTCGATCGCATGGCCCGCGACATGGCGATCGAGCTCAAGCCCCACAACGTCAGCTCCCTGTCCCTCTGGCAGGGCTTTACCTACACCGAGCGCACACGCGAGAACCTGAAAAACGTGCCGGGGATGGCCGCCCAGCTGAACAGCGCGGCCGGCAGTTCACCCGAGTTTCCCGGCCGTGTCATCGCAAGGCTTGCGCAGGACCCGGAGGTACTGCAGCGCTCGGGAGGCACGTTCATCGTCGCCGAACTGGCGCAGGAATACGGCGTCACGGATATCGACGGACGCGTGATCACCTCGCTGCGCGAGGAGCGCGGCGCGCCGATCTGGATGCCCGTCTGACGCGCACCGGCACCGCCGCCGACTGGCGGCCGGCAGAGCCTCAGGCGGATTCGAACTCGATCGGCAAGCCGCGGAGCCCCCAGACCCCGGGGAAGGGACGCCAGTGCACCTCGCCAACCAGCCGCGGGTTGCGGATGCGCTGCGCGATCAGGTGGAACCCCTCCTCGATCTGCGCCCGGGCGATGAACTGGCCCAGGCACATGTGGGCGCCCATGCCGAAGGCCATGTGATGCCTGCAGGGCGCCCCGCGTTCGGGATTGAACACGTCGGGATCAGCCACGGCGGTAGCGTCCCTGCCGGACACGCTCCAGGGAAACATGATCAGTGTCTTCACCGGGAATACCACCCCGCGAAAGTCGATTTCCTCGTTGACGACCCGCGTCGCCGAGGATGGATTGCGATAGCGGAAGGATTCCTCGATCACCTTCCTGCAAAATTCCATGTCCTCGCCGCAGCGCCGGTAGTCCTCCGGACGCTCCAGCAGAATGTGCATGATCAGGGTCAGCACGTTTTTTGACGTGTCATAACCCGCGCCGAACAGGAAAATCAGCAGGTTGTAGAGTTCTTCCTCGCTCATTCCGCCATCGGCGACAGCCTCGAGCAGGCTGTCCAGCAGGTCCGGCTCCGGCCAGAGCCGCTGTCCCGCGCGCCGGGCCGCCACCAGTTCCCGGACGAACCCGTCGAGGATGCGAACACCCTCCTGCAGTTGGGGCAGGTACTGGCGATCCATACTGAGCGCGAGACCCAGGGCTTCGAGCGAGGAGCGCAGCCCGGGAATGACATCCGGCGAGGCGCCGATGATCCGGCACATGACGGTGATCGGGAAATACGAGGCGAACTCCTCGAAATCGAAGGCCTCGCTGGGCGCCCACTCGTCGAGGTGCGCGGCGATCACCTCTCGCATCATCGGGCGATACTGGTTCGCCAGTCGCGGGGTGAAATGCGGCGCCAGGACGTCGCGCAATCGCCGGTGCGTTTCGGCCGCCTGCACCTGGACGGTACCGGCGATGAAGTCGCCCCAGGGGGTGCCCGTCGCTCCCATGAACTCGACGATATCCACGAAGCCCATCTGCATCTTCGCGTCGTGGGCCAGCAGGTCGCGCATCGCCTGGTATTCGGTGATCACGTAGCCGAAGGAGGTTCTCGCCAGCCAGGGATGCTGCGTTCGCGCCGCGCGAAAGCGGGCGACCGGATCGTCGGAAAAGCCGGGTTCGTCTACCGCCAGGTAAGGCAGCTCGAGCCCGGACAACATTGCTTCTTGCATACGCTCTCCCGCGGGACCGCTGTCATCCAGGTTGCGACTGGCGATGCGTTCCCGCTGCCTGGTCCCACCGACCCTCGGCCCGGCAGGGCCTGATGTCCCGCTCCGTCTCTACCTCCCCGAGCCCGATGACCGCGTCCCGGGGGGTACCCATGATTTCGTCCCAGCGGGCGGCGACCGTCTCGACAGTGATATCGCGATCCGCGATGCCCTCGCTGTGTGCGATATACACCCGGCGCACCACCCCGCCCACGGCTTCCAGGCTCTCGCCGGAGACCGGGCAGGTTTCATGCGCGAGAAACGCGACGGCGGGCGAGGCGAGTTCCGCGGGGAGGTTCTGTTGCGCGTACTGGTACAGTGGCGAGGATTCCTGCCGCTGGGCATGCACCGTGCGGGCGTAGGCACCGGGATAGTTGGGCGCCTCGATCCTGCCGATGTCGTTGACCACGACGTTGGCGCCGCGGGCGGCCAGCAGCATCGCGTGCGCCCGGCCGAGACCGGGGTTGCCACCGGCGCCGGTGACGATGGCGGTGCGGCCGTCAAACCTCAGCTCGTCCACTCACCCCTCCTTATGGTCGTTATCGCGGGTGTCGGCACAGCCCCGGAGACTCCCGGCGCCTGCAACCGGTCTTGCATTGGAGCCATTCGGGTGCTACTTTTTAAATGCAACTGCGAAGGTGATATTAGTGACTTTACCCATCCGGCGCAAGTTCACGGCAGTTGCACAGCTTATAACCATAAAAATGGCGCAGGCTCCCCGCTACCGGGGGTTCGCCATGCCTGGACGGACGGTCGCGCAGTGATCCACACCCCTCATTCGAGTAACCCGGGAATATGACTGGCATCCTGCTCGCGGGTTGCGCCCTGAAAGCCTGCCCGGCCCGTTACATGAATCCAATGTTGAATATCCAGCCGTAACCGGGGTTGAGGAGAAACCGAATGGAACAGACCGAGCACACCAGGGTGGCTTTCGTGACAGGCGCGGGGTCCGGCCTCGGCCGCGCGACGGCGGAGGCCTTCGTGCGGCGTGGTTATGCCACCGCCCTCGTCGACTTCAACGAGGAAGCCGGCCGGGCAGCCGAGGAGGAACTTCGCAGCCTCGGCGACTGCCGTTTTATCCGCTGTGACGTCAGCGAAGACGAGAGCGTTCGCGATGCCGTCGGACAGACCATGTCGACCTTCGGCAGGCTCGACGCGGTATTCAATGCGGCGGGCCTGGACGGCGAACCCGGCAAACTGACAGCGGACTGCAGCGTGGAAAACTGGAACCGCCTGGTCGCGGTCAACCTCACCGGCATGTGGTATTGCATGCGCCACCAGATTCCCGCAATGCTGCAGAACGGCGGAGGTTCCCTGGTGAACTGCGCCTCGACCGCCGGCATCACGGGCGCGGCATTCGTCGGCGCCTATACGGCCACCAAGCACGGCGTGGTCGGCCTCACGCGGTCGGCCGCCCTGGAATACGCCAGCCAGGGGCTCCGCGTAAACGCGGTCTGCCCCGGCACGATCGACACGCCGATGAGCCGGCGGTTCATGACGGATGAACTCAGGGCAATGCTCAATGCGCAAAACCCGACGGGGCGTTTCGGCCAACCCGAAGAGGTGGCCAACATCGTCCTGGCAATCTGCGACCCGGGCGCCAGCTACCTCACCGGCCAGGCCATTGCAGTGGACGGGGGATTTACCGTCGCCTGAGCGCGTTCGGGACAAACTAATGGGATTTTGCTATCGATGTGGTGATTCCCTCGGCCGGGGATACCCCCCGGGGGATGACCGCGAACGCGAATTTTGCAGCAACTGCGGTTTCGTCCACTATGAACACCCCAACATCCAGGTGGCTGTTGTCGTTACCCACAAAAGCCGGATGCTCTGGATAAAGCGAGCGCTCGATCCGCGGGCCGGTTTCTGGGAATTACCCGGCGGCTTCCTCGAGCAGGGAGAGTCCCTGAGGGAAGCGGCGGCGAGGGAAGTACTGGAAGAAACCGGCCTGCGACTGCAGCTTGAGTCGCTGGAACTCTACCTGGTCGGCTGCGTCGAGGCCGTCAATGAAGTCCATATCCTGTTCCGGATCGAAGCCGACACCGACCAGGCCCGCCCGAGCGCAGAGGCCATCGATGTCGCCTGGTTCACGGCCGATGACGCGCCCTGGGAGGACCTGGCCTTTCCGCAGATAGAGACCTCGCTGCGCACCTTTTTCCGCGACCTCGAGCGGCAAAAGTTCGGCGTCTACTACGGCGAGGATCACTTCGAAACCTGCTTCCTGCATGGCCTGCCGGGAGGTTTGCACATCGAATAGCCTCCCGCGCGTGCCCCGCCGCGTCACAATTTCAACTGCTCCCGCAAAAACCGGTAGTAGCACTGCCGGGTATCCATTGCTACCGACGAGTCCGGGACGATCCCGTCATAGGCGTGCGGCGCGCGGGGAGTGACATGAAACTCGGCATGCACGCCGGCCGCTTCCAGGCGTTTGGCGTATTCGCAGGCATCGTCGAAACCGACGTCCAGTTCGCCCACATCTATCCAGGATGGCGGCAGCCCGGACAGGTCCTCGCGCCGTGCGGGCACGGCGTAAGGGGGTACGCTATCGGCGCCCGGAGCCTGACCCAGGTAATATTTCCACGCAGCGCGGCAGTTCTTGTTATTCCAGAAGTGGTGGTCGATCGCATCCAGCTCGGTATTCGCGGCAGTACGGTCATCCAGTGCCGGGTACATCAGCAGCTGGGCCGCAGGCTGTTGCCCGCCGGCGTCGGCGATCCGCTGCGCCAGGCAGGCCGCCAGCGCCCCCCCGGCGCTCTGCCCGAACAGCGCGATACGCGCAGGGTCCAGCCCCCATGCGCCGGCGGACGATTGCATGAATTGCCAGGCCTCCAGGCAATCGTCGATCGCCGCCGGGTAAGGGTGCTTCGGCGCCAGGCGGTACTCCACCGATACCACCAGCAGGCCCAGGTCCCTCGCCAGGTCGGAACACTGCCGGTCATTCATGCCGGTGTCACCCATGACAAAACCGCCCGCGTGAATCCACAGCAAGCCCGCACCGCCGGAAAAATCGCGCGGCTTGTAGATACGCACGGAGCAATTCGCCAACGCCCTGTCCTCGACGGCAAGGTCGGGATAGGCCGGCACCCTGTTCGGCTTGAGCTTGAAGAGGAAACCGATCAGCGCCCGGACCAGCGGAATTTGGATCGGTACCGCCGGGATGCGGGAAAAAGCCTGCCTCAGTTCGGGGTGTAACCTGGCATTGTCCATCGAATTCACAACCTGATTGTTCGAGTCATTGGATGCTCACGCCATCTTCGCCGGCGAACCAGGTCACCGGCTCAGAAATTGTATCCAAGAGTGACCCCGTAGGTTCGGGGGGCGCCATCCAGAATCCGTGCACCCTGCCCGTTCGCGTTGGTGCCGAAAACGAGGTACTCCTCGTCAGTCACGTTCTTGCCCCAGGCGTCGAGGTACAGGCCGCCGTTGATGGATGTCCAGCGCGCCCTGAGATTGAGCAGCGAACGCGAGCCTTCTTCCAGCACCGGGAACTCCCCGTGATCGGCATCCCAGGGGAATTTGCTCATGTACTGGTATGTCAATACCAGGTCGAAATCGCCAACGGAGGAGGGAATCGTGTACTCGGAGTTCAGGCTGACATCCCAATCCGGCGAGCCGATAATCCTGGCCCCGGAACAATCGTCAGAGAGGTCTCCCGGTATCGGTCCCGGGCAGCCCCTGAACTCGTCGTACTTTGCCGTGGGCATGTAGTTGAAGCCGGCCTTGAGCGTCCAGTTCAGGGTGGGCAGGGCCACCACTTCCATCTCGAGGCCCTTCACAGTGGCCTTGCCTGCGTTGATCAACTGGGATTGAATACCGAGGACTTCAAGGCTCTGGAAATCCTTGAAATCGTAGTAGTAGGCCGCCGCGTTCAATCGCAGGCGGTGATCGAGTAATTCCGACTTGAAGCCGATCTCGTACGCCAACAATTTCTCCGGGTCGGCCACGGGCCCCGGCACGGAGAGAATCGTGAATGTCCCGGACTTGAATCCGGTGCTGACCGACCCGTAGGCCATGACGGACGGCGTGAATTCGTAATCCAGCACCACGCGATAGGTAGGTTCGTCCATATCGGCTTTGTCCCTGTCGGGCCCGAACACCAGCGTGGGGTCCGTGTCGCCGGGAAAGGGAGCGAAGCCAAGCGATTTACCCTCGTATTTCAGCTGATCCTGCGTATAGCGCGCGCCGAGAGTCAGGTCCAGATTTTCGAGTATCGGATAGGTTCCCTGCGCGAATACCGCCCATGATTCCGTGTCCTGCTGCGTGAAATTGCCCAGCAACCTGGCCGCACGGTCTTCAAGCGACCCCAACCCGAAACCGGCCGGGTCCATGAAGGCCTTGCGATCCATGTAGAAGACACCGAGTATCCACTCCAGGTCGCTGTCTCCCGGCGAGAGGAGCTGGAATTCCTGGGTGAAGGTTTCCGTGCCCGAAGAAAACTTGCCGAACTGGAGGGGAGCCGGCGTATAGTCGGCGTCGCTGTACGATCCCTGGCTTACATCGTTGTAGGCGGTGATACTGACGAAAGAGGCCCTGCTGAAATCGTGGTTGATGTGCAGGCTGCTGCCCCACCCGTGGGCCTTGTAGTTATCGTCCAGGTTGTGATCGTAGTCATAGCGGTGTTTCTGGCGGTAATAGAAATTTGTCGTGTCCCGATCGAAATCGAAGTAATTGCCTTCCAGGGTGATTTCCGTGCTGTCGCCGAGTTCGAACAACCACTTGTTGCGGACTACGACTTCCTTGTCGACAAAGGTGTCATTGCCGGTTCCGAGGTTGGTTCCCCAGCCGTCGCCGCGATCCTCCCAGCGCACCGCGAGGTCGGTGGCGATAGTGTCGGTGACGCCAGTGGTGGCATAGCCGTTGATCACTTTATCGTCGTAGTTACCGTAGCTGAGCTCGAGATTCCCGCCCAGTTCCTGCTGGGGATCCTTGGTAATCACGTTGATCAGGCCGCCGGTGGCATTGCGGCCGAACAGGGTGCCCTGCGGGCCTTTGAGCACCTCGATCCGCTCGACGTTGTTGAGGCTCAACAATCCCGCAAAGGAGCCGGATATATAAACCCCGTCAATATAGGTGGAAACGGAACTCTCGTTGCCAGGACTGGTATCGGTTGAGCCAATACCCCGGATTCGCGGCACCCAACCCCCGGCCAATCTCGCGGTCTGCAAGCCAGGCGTCACGATTTGCAGGTCGATGGAATTGTCCACGCCCGCAAGCTTGAGCCCCCCACCCGTGAACGCCTGTACGGAGATCGGAACCGACTGCAATCCCTCCTCGCGTTTCTGGGCGGTCACGATGACTTCCTCCAGTTGCCCCGTGGCACTGCTGATACCCGGGGTGAAAAGTACTACCGTAGCAACGACTTTTGCCAGCGTGCGCTGTTTGGTGCCCAGAGCTTCAATATGCTTTGTCATTTATTATGCTCCTCGTTTTGTGGCCGATCTCATTGCCAGCCATGCACGGACTTATCATTATTTTTCGGATACCGGATTTCGCCGACAGCAACCGGCAGGGATGTAAAAAGGGGGGTATGCACGTCTGGTTGGACAGGCATGCCATCTGAATCAGGTTCCGGGTGGTACTCAGGATTCATCGCAATTCGCCCTGGATCATAGGCTGTATTGTTATTTGTTGTACGACCATATACTTTTTGCAAACTGCTTGTCAATCGTCCGCACATCCTGGTATGCCCGCTTAGAACACGCTCTCACCGCGGCGGCGCCAGGCAATCGAATCAATGCAACGTTGCGCCGGAGCCTGTTCGCTCCTGGCCCACAAAAGCCGCGCTCGTTCGGGTTCGAGGGCGTCGGCGAAGTCGCCGATACACCAGTCTTGTCAGCCGTGTTGCATTCCCCGGCTCTACCGCTCTTCAAGCCCCGTGGCATTCATGGCTTGATTGTGTCGGGCGTCTTATTTATTGTATGTCCATATACTTTATGAATGTGCCGCTCAATTGATATGGCTGATCACCCCTATCCGGATAGGGGCATATTATATCTGATATTATCCTATTATTTGGAAATTATAAGAAAGTACATATCCAGCGACCGCCTTGCGGCAAGACCATTGGAGACGCAGGATGTCATCGAGCATTGCCCGGGAAGAAACGCCACCGCCCCAGACCGGCGGCGCCACCAGCAGCGACCTCGAGGCCCGCCTGGCCCTGCAGCGCGCGGCCGTGGAACGCGAACCCTACCCCGACGTCGCGACACGCAAGGATCGCCTGCAGCGGGCAATCGACATGCTGCTCCAATACCAGGACCGCATGATCGATGCGGCACAGGAGGATTTCGGGCAGAGGCCCGAAGTGACCTGCCTGCAGTCGGACCTGATGTTTCCGGTGTTTTCCATGCGTCACGCCCTCAAGCACGTGGACCGATGGGTGCGCCCGGAAAAACGCAGGGCCAACTTCCCCCTCGGCCTGCTGGGAGCGCGCACCTACGTCTACTACCAGCCACTTGGCGTCGTTGGAATCATATCGCCCTGGAACGTGCCGTTCGGGCTCGCCTTCGCGCCGCTGGCAGGGGTATTCGCGGCGGGCAATCGCGCCATGCTCAAACCATCGGAACACACCCCGCATTGCGCCTCACTGATTGACGAGATGGCGCGGGCAAGTTTCGATCCCGACGAATTGGCGGTGGCACTGGGCGGTGTCGAGGTCGCGGGCCGGTTTTCCGCCCTCCCCTTCGACCACCTGATATTTACCGGTGGCGCGGCGGTTGCGCGCCCCGTCATGCACGCCGCTGCCGAAAACCTGACACCGGTAACCCTGGAACTCGGCGGCAAGGCGCCGGTGATTCTCGCCCGTGGCGCCGACCTGGAAGCCGCGGCGACCAAGGTGGTGGCCATCAAGCTGGGCAATGGCGGCCAGGCCTGCATGGGTGTGGACCACATCCTCGTGCATCACAGCGACCGCGACGCCTTCATCGAGGTGCTCAAGCGCCGGGTGAGCAACTGCTTCCCGGACTATCCGCAGGGTCCCGACCTCACCCACGTCTTCCTGGAAAAGCAGCGGCGGCGGCTCGGCGCCCTGGTCGCGGACGCCGCGCAACGCGGCGCAAAGGTGGACATCATCGGTGGCGGCCAGATCGAGTCGCTGGCGAGCAGGCCCGACTTCCCGCTGGCGCTGGTCCTCGACCCGCCGGCGGACGCCGCAGTGATGCGCGAGGAGATATTCGGCCCGGTGCTGCCGATCGTCGGCTACGACACGCTGGAGGAAGCTGCACGCCAGGTGCGCTCGCGAGAGCGGCCCCTCGCGCTCTACTTCTTCGGCGGCAGCCGGGAAGAGCAGGACTATATCCTGCGCAACACCTGGGCCGGGGGCGTCAGCTTCGACGATGTGATGCTGCACGTGCTGATGGAAGACCTGCCGTTCGGCGGCGTCGGCGAAAGCGGCATGGGGCGCTACGGTGGCCACGCGGGCTTCACCACCTTCTCCAATGCCAAGGCTGTCGCGCACCGGCCCCGATTCGATATCACCCAGATGACTCCCCCCTTCACGCCGCGGATGTCCAGGACACTGCGCTGGCTGTTGAAGAATGGTTGAAACGACGACCGCGGCGGCCGGGCGCGACTCCCGGTCGCCGGCGACAATCGACGAAGAAAGAGAACTGAACCCATGCAGGTAAGAAATACAGACGGCAGCGCCCTGATGGAAGTCGAGAGATTGTCCAGGGACGGGCACAACCTCCTGATCGAAGGCGTGCTGATGGACAGCGTGCCGGTGAGATGCGTGCTGACGCCCTCCGAGGCGCGGCGTGCGCTGCCGCTTTTCCGGCCGAGCACGATCTGGCTTCTCCTGACCATCATGTTCCGCCCCTGAACCGCAGCGGGCAGGACGTAAAAAGAGGGAGGTCACTGCGTGGCGACGGATCCTGACATCATCATCGTGGGGGGCGGCAGCAATTCGCTGACAGCTGCGGCCTACCTCGCCAGGGCCGGCAAACAGGTCCTGGTACTGGAAAGGAACGCCGAGTGCGGCGGCGGCGCCGTGTCGATCGAGACGGCGCCGGGTTTCATCGGCGACACTCACGCCGTCGGTATCGTCATGGGCAGTGCCAGCCCGGTGGTCACCGCGGACGAACTGGGCCTGTTCTCGCAATTCGGTCTCGAGTTTGCCTGGACCGACAAGCCACACGCGACGGTTTTCGACGACGGTGAGGGGCTGGTCACCTACAGCGACCTCGACCGCACCTGTGAAGGCATCGCCCGATTCTCGGCCAGGGATGCCGAGACCTACAGGGCCTTCGTCGCCGAGTGCGAGTCCATCCTGCCCCTGCTGCTCAAGGGTTATTTCACGCCGCCCCTGCCCTTCGCCGGTTTCACCGCGCTGCTGGAGCAAAGCGCACCCGGGCGCCGGATCCTGGCGACGATGCTGGACAGCGCCTACACCGTCGTCGACCGTCTGTTCGAATCCGAGGCGGTCAAGCTGCACATCCTGAAACTGGTCGGCGAGATGATGATCCACCCGGAGACCCAGGGCACGGGCATGGTGCCGTACATGATGATGGGAATCTCACACAAGTACGGCATGGGCGCGGTCGTCGGCGGCACGGGCAATCTCAGCAGGGCACTGGAGCGCTGTATCGAGCACCACGGCGGCACCATCCGCTGCCGGGCCGACGTCGCCAGGATCGACGTGTCCGGCGGCAAGGCCGTGGGGGTGACGCTGGCGGATGGCGAGACCCTGCGGGCCCGGGAGGCGGTGGTGGCCAACATCCACCCCTGGGACCTGGGCCAGTACATCGACGGTATCGACGGCGACATCCTCGAAAGCGCCCGGCGGGTAAAACTGTCCGAGCACGGCGCGATCAACCAGCAGATCGCCCTCGAGGAACCGCCCGCGTGGAAGGCGGGCAGCGAATACGACGACGCCATGATGGTGGTCCTGGTCAAACGCGATCTCACCGCGATGCGCAGGTTCTTCGACAGGTTCCGGTACGGCCAGATCGGCCCGGACAACCTTAGCCCTTCCGTCGCGGTGCAGAGCAACTACGACCGGACGCGCTGCCCGGCCGGGAAAGCCACGATGTACCTGTACCACTTCGCCCCGATGTATCTCGAACAGGGTGGACTCGAGGGCTGGGATGCGACCAAGCACGAGGTGGGTGACTGGATATTCGACGCGATGTGCGGTTACGCCAGCAACATGGACAGGTCGAAGATCATTGGCCGCCACATCGAATCGCCGCTGGACCACCACCGCCACTCGAAGATGATGCGCCACGGCGACATCTTCGGCGCGGGCATGTACTTCTCCCAGCTCATGGGCCGCCGACCGACACCTGAACTCGCCCAGTACCGGGTGCCGGGGCTGGACGGCTTCTACCTGGCCGGGCCGACCCAGCATCCGGGCGGGGGCATTACCTTCGGTGGCCGCGCGACAGCGATGAGAATGCTCATGGACTGGAAAGCCGACCTCGCCAGTGCTTTCTCGGTCATCTGATGCGGTGACGGGTCGTGCCTGGGCAGGAGCCGACAACAAATTATTGACACCAGAGATTATGAGTGATTTTATTTACAAAATTAAAATCTCGAGATTTTTAAAACCCACACCGAATAGCCAGGAATCTCGATCAGCCATCCCGCATGGGACCGGTTGCAGGGGCGCGATGCGGCGCCTCAACCCGTAGCCAAAGACCAGTGGAAGATAATGATAAACAGAGCTCCCCACTCCCAATGCATGCCTACCGAATCCAGATAGAGGGCGCGCAGCAAGCCGGTTTCGACTGCGAGCCGGGCGACACCATCCTGCAGGCGGCGCTGCGCGCCGGCACCGGCCTGCCCTACGAGTGCAATTCGGGCGGTTGCGGCTCCTGCCAGATCGAACTGGCGAGCGGGGAAGTCGCGGAGTTGTGGCCCGAAGCTCCCGGCCTGTCACCGCGCGCGAGGGAGCGCGGCAGGCGCCTGGCCTGCCAGTGTGTTCCGGCAGGCGACTGCACGATACGCGTTGCCACGCGCGATCCCCTCTGCACGCCGCCGGTCGCGCCGCAACGCCGAACTCCCAGGCTGGAATCCTCGCGGCCGCTGACCGGCGACATGACCGAATTCCGCTTCCGCTGCGCGGGCCCCGCCCGCTTCCTGCCCGGGCAGTTCGCGATGCTCCGCCTGCCCGGCGTCGAAGGGCCGCGCGCCTACTCGATGTGCAACCTGCCGAACGCGGATGGCGAATGGAACTTTGTGATCAAGCGCGTGCCGGGCGGTTCTGCCACGGCCAGGCTGTTCGATGCCATGCAACCTGGCGACGAGGTCGCCCTGGATGCGCCCTACGGCGGGAGTTACCTGAGAACGGACAGCGGCCGCGATATCGTCTGCGTCGCCGGCGGCTCCGGCCTCTCGCCGACGCTCTCGATCCTGCGTGCGGCGGTCGAGTCTCCCGCGTTGTCGGGAAACGAGTTACATCTGTTCTACGGTGGCCGGGGCCCCGGGGACATCTGCGTACCGGCCATCCTGGATGCCGAGCCCCGCCTGCGGGAACGGGTCGTTCTGCACACGGCGATCTCGGACGACGAGGCGCCCGGCGCCGGCGACTGGAAGGGCGAGCGATGCTTCATCCACGAACTGGTGAAAAAAGTACTCGGGCAGCGAATGCCCGACTTCGATTTCTATTTTTGTGGCCCGCCACCCATGACCGACGCCGTGCACAGGCTGTTGCTGCTTGAGTCGAAGGTGCCGGGGGACCAGCTGTATTTCGATCGATTTTTCTGAACCTGAGGAGAAACCAGAATGAGCGCAAAGCGGAAATTGCTAACAGTCGATGATATCAAGGGCGCATGGGCCATCATTCCCACGCCGGCCAGGGACAATGCATCGGATTGGCGGGCGAGCGACACGGTTGACCTGGACGAGACCGCGCGTGCGGTCGACGGCCTGATCGAAGCAGGCATCGACGGCATTCTCTCCCTCGGGACGCTGGGAGAGTGCGCGACCCTGACCTGGGAGGAGAAGAAGAATTTTATCGCGACGGCGGTGGAGGCGACCGCGGGCCGTGTACCGTTCTTCGCCGGCACCACCAGCCTGAATACGCGCGAAACCATCCGGCAGACGCGGGCAGCCTACGATATCGGCGCGGACGGCACCATGCTCGGCCTGCCCATGTGGTGCTCGACCGACGTGCCGATGGCGGTACAGTTCTTCCGGGACGTGGCCGAAGCCTGCCCGGACGGCGCGATCTGTATCTATGCCAACGCCAACGCGTTCAAGTTTCAGTTCCCCCCGCCGTTCTGGGCGCAGGTCAGCGCCATTCCCCAGGTCATCATGGCAAAGTACGGCCTGCTGACCCACCTGCTCACGGATATCGCGGTATCGCAAAAACGCATCAAGTTTCTGCCGATCGACGGCGAGTATTATGCGGGCGCGCGCCTGGACCCCGATTTCATCGACGCGTTCTGGGCCAGCGGCGCGGTATGCGGCCCGGCGGTGGCGACCGCCCTGCGCGACGAGATCGCGCAGGCCAAGCAGACCAACGACTGGACCAGGGCACAGCAGCTCACCGGCGGTATCAACGAGTCCTTGCGCTACCTGATACCCAACGGCGATTTCGAGCTGTTCAACAAGTACAACATCGGCCTGGAGAAGGCGCGCATGGATGCGGGCGGCTGGATGAAAGCCGGGCCGCTGCGCCCGCCCTACCACCTGGTCCCCGAACAGTACCTGGAAAGCGCGAAGGTTTCCGGCCAGAAATGGGCGGAACTGGAGCGGACAATCCTGGCCGGGAAAGCCGGCGCATAGCGACGCCAGGAGAGGACTTACGCCATGAAAACCATCGATTTCTATTTTGACTTCATCAGTCCCTACGCCTACCTCGCGAGCTGCAGGCTGCCCGCACTGGCGGAAAAATACGGCTACAGGGTCAACTACATCCCGATAGACCTGCAGGCGGCCAAGCTGGCAGCCGGCAATACCGGCCCGTCCAGCGCGCAGATTCCGCCCAAGTTCCGCTACGCGATGATCGACCTGATGCGCTGGGCGAACAAGTACGACATACCGTTCGCGATGATTCCGAAAAAACCCGCCGGCGCGGGCGAGGAACCGCCGGGGAAAGTCGAAATCCCGAAGGAGCTGCTCGATTCCTCCAGGGCCAACAAGGCGGTGTATTTCGCCCGCGAGATGGGACAGGAGAGCGAGTTCATCGCCACGGTGTTCGCCGGGACCTTCGGCGCGGGCACCCTGGTCGGCGACGACAACGTGTTGCGCGCCGCCTGCGAGGAGTTGGGCTGGGATGCTGACTCCCTGTTCCGCTTCGTGCATGCCGAGGAGGCCAACCGGGCTTACGAGGAGGCCAACCAGGTCGCTCACGCCAGGGGCGTGTTCGGCGTCCCCACGATGATCGTCGACGGGGACATGTGGTGGGGCAACGACCGGCTGGACATGCTCGAGGAATACCTGGCACGGTAAGCCGTTGCCTGAAATGCCTGCCCGAATCGCATTCGTTCGGCAATCATAGCCAATACTGGAGATAACAAGTGGTGGATATTCGTGAACTCGTCGACGCCAAGAACGGCACCCAGAGCCGGAGAATTTTCTGGGACCGGGAAATCTATGAGCTCGAAATGCAGCGAATTTTCGCGCGTTGCTGGATTTTCCTCACCCACGAAAGCCTGATACCGGAGTTCGGGGATTTCGTCGTCACCCGGATGGGCGAGGACGAGGTCATCGTCTGGCGGCAACGCGACGGCTCGATAAAGGCATTCCTGAACAACTGCACTCACCGCGGCGCCAAACTGTGCACTGCGGAGGCGGGTAATTCTCGCGGCTTTTCCTGCAGTTATCACGGCTGGGCCTTCGCGGTTGAAGGCAAGCTGGCCAGCGTGCCCTGCGACAGCGCCTACGGCCCCCTGTTCGACCGGCAGGAGTGGGGGTTGCGGGAGGTACCACTGGTGCAAAGCTACCAGGGCTTCGTCTTCGGCTGTATGGACGCCGGCGCTCCAGGGTTGAAAGACTACCTCGGCGACATCGCCTGGTATCTGGATATCTGGGCCGACGTTCCCGGCGGCATCGAACTGGTTGGGCCGCCGAGCCGCTCCATCATCCAGGCGAACTGGAAGTCACCCACGGAAAATTTTATTGGTGACACCTACCACGTGGGCTGGACCCACGCATCCGTGATGGCCGCGGTCCTGGGCCAGGCGCCTCCCCAGACAGCCTGGATGAGCGAAGACCAGGGGTTCCACGTGACTTCCCGGTACGGCCACGGACTGGGTGTGTCCACCGCCTTCTACGGGCCGATGATGCTGGTGGAGTCCTGCCCCGAGCTGCATGAGGCACTGGCGGTTCGGCAGGCCCAGGTGGAGCAGGAGAAGGGCCCCGAGGCTGCAAAACTCGTTTCCGGCATCTGGGATGGCAGCCTGTTTCCAAACTGCTCCTACCTCTACGGCGCGAACGTGCTCAAGGTATGGAATCCGATGGGGCCGGACAAGGTTGAGGTGATGACCTGGACGATCGCCGAAAGAAACATGAGCGACGATCTCAAGCAAAGGCTGAAAGTCGCGACCCATCGCTATTTCGGCACCGCCGGCATGCTGGAATCGGACGACATCGACAACTTCGACAACAGTGCCAACCGCGGTTACGTCACGCGGCAGGGCCGCTTGAACTGCCAGATGGGCCTGGGCCAGGAGCGCGAGGACGATGTGTTTCCCGGCGTGCTCGGCGACTACATGAGCGAAGTCGCCCAGCGCGGCTTTTACCGTTTCTACGCCGACTGCCTGGCGTCGCCGAACTGGCAGGACCTGGAGGAAGCTACCACCCGCTGGAAAAGCGACCTCCTCGACCAATGAACCAGCCGCATAACTTGCTGATGGAGCAACCATCGATGTTGAATCAAAACAGGGTAGCTATCGAAATCCATCACGAAATCGAACAGTTCCTCTACCACGAAGCGCGGCTTCTCGACAACGAGATGCTGCGCGAGTGGTTTGACACCATGCTGGACCCGGAGATTCGCTACCAGATGGTGATGCAGCAGGAGCGCTTCGTGAAAGACAAAAGCCCGGCCGAGGCCCAGCAAATCATGCCCTTCGACGAGCGCCACGGGGACCTCGAACTGCGTATCCGGCAATTCGAGAGCGGACTGCAGACAATGCTCAATCCACGCCAGCGGTTGCGCCGCGCCATTACCAATATCGAGGCGTTCCACCAGGAAGAGGAAAACACCTACCTGGTGTCCTCGTATGGAATCGCCTCGCGACATCGCCGGCTTTACGAGCACGAGCAGGTCATTTTCGGGCGCACCGACAGGCTCAAAAGGGCTGAGGATGGCGCTTTGCGCCTGGTTGCGCGCCGTATCGATCTCGACGAACGCGTGGTTCGCAACAAGAACCTCCTGCTCTTCCTCTGAGTTATTATTTTCGGGCGCCAGTTACCGGGCATATACGGCAGGAAATAGGGATTACGATACGATGGACGAGCAGACAGCCGACAACGAAGATTTCGGCACATTGATCGGCAAGGCACACTCCGCGCTCAAGAACAATATCATCTCGGGGCGGCACCAACCCGGAGAGAAGCTTCGGGTCGAGCATCTGAAGCAACAATACGGTGTCAGCAGCAGTACCCTGCGCGAGGCGCTAACCATGCTGATTGCCGACCAGTTGGTGGTTGCAGAGGGACAGCGCGGCTTCCGGGTGAAGCCTGTATCGATCCAGGACCTTATCGATCTCAACCGCATACGTATCGTTCTCGAAAAGGAGGCGATCCGCCAGTCCATTGCTCACGGCGACCTGCAGTGGGAGGAGACAATCGTATCGTCCTTCCACCTGCTCACGCGGGCGGAGAAAGCCCTGACAGCAAACCCCAGCGACAAGCAGCTGTTCGATACCTGGGAGCGCCGGCACACCGGTTTCCACCTCACCCTGTTCTCGGCGGACCCGTCGGAGTGGATGCAGCGCTTCCTGATGATCGCCTACCAGCAATGCGAGCGTTACCGCAATATCTTCCACCTGCTGGCCCAGGACCTGGCCCGCGAAAACAGGCCGCGCGATATCCAGGCGGAACACAAGGCCATTTTCGACGCGGTGCTGTCCAGGGATACGGACGCCGCTTCCGGACTCCTGGAGAAGCACCTGATGCAAACCCTCGACGAGTGGGTGGAGTTTTTCAAGACAACCGACGCGTTCGATGCAGACCCGGTGGCGCCGGTCCTCAGTCGCAAACCCGGACCTGGCGAACACCGGACCGACCAGGGCTGACGCAAAGCTTACAGATGAGTACAAATACAGATTTCACATTTCATCCCGGGCGTTTCGACGGAAAAGTCGCGGTGGTCACCGGTGCCGCCCAGGGTATCGGCTACGAGGTGGCGAAACGGCTGGGCCTGGAAGGGGCCAGCGTGGTCATCGCCGACGCCGCGGAAACGGCAACGGCCGAGGCTGTGCAGTCGCTGCAGGACCTGGGAATCACGGTGCTTGGCGCAATCGGCGACCTGTCCACTCCGGCGGGTGCGGCGGCTGCGATGCGTCGCGCACAGGATGCTTATGGCGCCATGGATGTGCTGGTCAACAATGTGGGCGGAACCATCTGGGCGAAACCGTTCTGGCACTACCAGGCCGATGAAATCCGCGCCGAGATCGACCGTTCGCTGTGGCCCACGCTGTGGTGCAGCCACGCGGCTATCGAATACCTGCGCCAGGGCGACGGCGGTGCGATCGTCAACCTCGGATCGAATGCCGCGAGCGGCGGCGTGTACAGGATTCCCTACGCCGCCTGCAAGGGCGCGGTTGTCGCCCTGACCGAATCGCTGGCCATCGAACTCGCCTGCCTGAATATCCGCGTCAACTGTGTCAGCCCGGGGGGAACAACCGCGCCTGCGCGCAAGACACCCCGGGAATCACGCCCGTATACCGATCAGGAAATGGAATGGTGGATGCAACTGGCAAAGCTGGTGCACAGCGAGGAAATACTGGGCAACCTGGCCACGCTCGAGGAGCAGGCGGCCATCATTACGTTCCTCGCCTCCGCTGAAGCCAGCCATGTCACCGGAGAGGTTGTCGAAACGGGACGCCGCGGGATACGGCTGGCGGAAGTACTGGGCTTTGTTCCCTAGGCGGCGAGACGGCTGTTACCGGTCAGCGCTATCGCAGCCGGCGACCGGACACGCGAATCCGAATAACAGGTGAACACAATAAGGAGTAGCACGGATATGAACATTCCCGCAGTGGAAGTGGCCGACCTGGTGTGGCCGACGGATATCAACGACATTCCCAAGCAAGTGTTCGTACGTCCCGATATTTTCGAGCGGGAACTGGAGACCATATTCTACGGCCCGTACTGGCACCCGGTGGCACATGTTTCAGAGATCCCGGAGAACGGGGATTTCAAGACTTTCGACCTGGGCCGGGTCCCCCTGTTGATCGCGCGCGACGACGATGGCGCGGTTCGCGTCTTCATCAACGCCTGCGCCCACCGCGGCAACCAGGTGGAGACGGCGCCCTGCGGCAACCGCAAGCACTTCGAATGCCCCTACCACCGGTGGATATATGCCAACAATGGCGACCTCAAGACCTGTCCCGGCTCGGACGATTTCTCGCCCAAGTTCAGCCAGGAGGCTTACGGCCTCAAACAGCTGAAAACCGAGGAAGTCTTCGGCCTGATTTTCGTCACGATGAGCGACAGCCCGGTGGATTTCGACACATGGCTGGGCAGGGCCAGGGATACCATGCAACACCAGATCGGCAACGCGGCCGGCCTGAAATTCCTCGGCTACCAGAAAGTCCAGTACGCCTGTAACTGGAAGGTCTACCAGGACAACGACGGGTATCACGCCCCGTTACTGCACACCGGCTTTCGCCTGCTCGGCTGGCAGGGAGGCGGCGGTGAACAGTGGTCGACGGAGTACGGGCACGCCGGTGTCGATTCGCAGTTGAAACCCGGGAAAAACGCCGGGGTCCTCAAGGACCCGTCCCTGATCGATTTCCGGGACGCGACCTGGGACTCCGGCTCCTACGTCTGCGGCTTCTTCCCGTTCGTGATCATTACCAAGCACATGGACATCATCAACGTCAGGTATGCGATCCCGCGCGCGCCGGACCGGACAGAAGTGCATTACGCCTACTTCGCCAAGGCGGACGACGACAGCGAGATGGAGAGACAGCGAGTCCGCCAGGCATCCAACCTCACCGGCCCCTGCGGCATGATCAGCATGGAGGATGCGGCGATTTTCGCCAGGGTCCAGATCGGCAGCCACTCGCCCGGCGTCGCCACGTTCCAGAAAGGCGTGAAGGACCTGCACTCCCTGGACTTCGAGTTCAAGCAGAACGATGAGGTCGCCAACATCCAGCGCTGGGAGTTCTACCGGACAATCATGGGCTTCAAAAAAGAGGGGCAGCAATCATGAATGCGATGGCACAACTGGAGATCCAGGCCAGGGTCGACAATCTCCAGAACCGCTACATGCTCGCCCTGGACAACAAGGATTTGCAGGCCTGGATCGCCACCTTCGCCGATCGGGACGACGCCTCCTACACCTGCATCTCCGCGGAAAACGAGGCCAATGGCTGGCCGATTGCATTGATGCTGGATGACTGCAGGGCCCGGCTGCAGGACCGTATCACCTTCGTCACCCAGATCTGGAAAGGTACCTTCCAGGACTACCGCACCCGGCACTTCACCCAGCGAATGTCCTGCGAACAGGAGTCCGGAAATACGTTCAGAGTGCGCAGCAATTTCGTCATCGACTACAGTTTCGATCCCCACCCGACCAAGGTGCTGGCGGCGGGGGTGTACGAGGACCTGGTAGTGATCGAGGGTGAGGAGGCCCGCTTTCTTTCCAAGCGGGCTGTCTATGACACGACGGTGTTGCCGCAATACATTGTCTATCCGTTCTAGAGACGACTTCGCGATGGGCCGGCTGCCGGGGTATCGGCCCGGTGGCCCGCCCGGATTCATGTACCAGCCTGGGTAAACGCGACCAATGGAGACTTTTGACTATATCGTCGTGGGCGCCGGTTCGGCGGGCTGCGTACTGGCCAACCGCCTGACCGGGGACGGCCGCTTCCGCGTGTTGCTGGTGGAGGCCGGACCGCCCGACCACTCCCCGATGATCTCGATGCCGAAAGGATTCGGCAAGCTGTTACAGGATCACAAATACGTGCGTCACTTCCAGACCGAGGCGCTGGAAGGCGGCATTATCCCCGCCGAGGACTGGCCGCGAGGCATGACGCTGGGCGGCTCGAGCTCGGTGAACGGGTTGCTCTATGTGCGCGGCCAGCCGGCGGATTTCGACGAATGGGAGGCCCTGGGAGCCAGGGGATGGGGCTGGCGCGATATATTGCGCTGCTATCAACAAATCGAGGACAACGCCCTGGGGGACGATGGCGTACGCGGTATTGGCGGCCCCCTGCACATCTCCCCCCACCCGACGCCCGAGCCGCTGGCCGAGGCAACCATCGCCTCCGGTATCGCGCTGGGCCTGAAGCGCAGGGAGGACGTCAACGGACTGGATCAGGAGGGCATCGGGTATGTGATGCGGACGATCAGGGACGGTGTGCGCGAATCGGCGTCGACCGCCTTCCTGCAGCCGGCGAAAAAGCGATCCAACCTGGTGGTGCGCACGCGCACCTTCGTCGAGAAGATTTCCTTCGAAGGCAAGCGCGCGGTCGGCATCGTCTGCCAGAGCGGGGGAAAGCGTGTGGAGTACCGCGCCGGCAGGGAAATCATCGTGTCGGCGGGAACCATCCAGTCGCCACAGATTCTCCAGTTGTCGGGCATCGGACCGGCCGCACACCTCGCGGGCCTCGGGATCGATATCCTGTGCGACAGGCCCGGTGTCGGCCAGAACCTGCGCGAACATTTCATGACCTTCGTGCGCTACAGCCTGAAGCAGCCGGTCAGCGAAAACATGCAGTTCTCGGGGCTTCCACTGGTCGGCAACACGCTGCAGTACCTGTTGTTCAAATCGGGCATCATGTCCACCAGTTCTCACAACGTGTGCGCATTTGTCAGGACACGCCCGGAGTTGGACAGACCCGACGCACAACTGATCGGAGCGCCCTTTTCCCTGGTCATCGGTCCCGAGGCGAAGTTCGAATTCGAAGCCCGTCACGGCGGCATACTGTTCGGCCACCAGTTGCGGCCCGAGAGCCGCGGCACCATCATGATCCGTTCCACCGACCCCATGGACCAGCCCGAGATAAAGACCAATTACCTCAGCACCGAACTCGACCGGCGCACAATCGTCGACACCGTGCGCTACATGCGCAGGCTGGTCGCGCAAAAGCCCCTGCAGGAATATGTCGATGAAGTGACCTTCCCGGGTCCGGAAGTGCAGTCCGATGAGGAGATTCTGGACGTGGTGAAACGCACTGCCAGATGTGTGTTTCACGCCTCCGGGACATGCAGGATGGGCGAGGACGAGGATGCCGTCGTCGATAGCAGGCTGCGGGTACATGGAGTCGCAGGCCTGCGCGTGGCCGACGCTTCCATCATGCCCACCCTGGTATCGGGTAACACCAATGCGGCGGCGATGGCCATAGGCTGGCGCGCTTCCGAACTGGTTCTCGAAGACGTATAGATATCGAGCAAGACGAGGAGAGTTTAATGGGACTGGTCAAGGTATGCGAAGTTGCGGACATTCCGGCCGGGGAAATGCTGGCCGTGGATGTCGAAGGCCTGCCTCCCCTGCTGGTGTACAACCTGGACGGAGACTTCTATTCGACGTCCGGCATCTGCACCCACAGCATCGCCATGCTCTCCGATGGTTACCTGGAGGGGGACACCATCGAGTGCCCGCTGCACGGCGGCTGCTTCAACGTCAGGACTGGTGAGGCCACTCACTTTCCCTGTGAGGAGCCCCTGGAAACATTCGCTGTGGAAATCAGCGATGGAGAGGTCTTCATCAAGCTATAGCGGGGCGGATCAAGCCTCGCGCAAGCGGGGCACCACTTCCCTGCCATACATCTCCCAGGATGCGGCCAGTTGCTCGAGCGTCTGGTGCCCGGCGAAGGTCACCAGGAAATGCCCGGCGCCACAGGTTTTGCACTGGTCGATAATCTGCTCGGCAACCTGTTCGGGCGAGCCGCTGATAAATTCGTCCTCGCCCAGCTTGTAGCCGTGGGTGCCCTTTTGCGGCGTATCCAGGGCCTTGCGTCCCGAGGCGATCGTGCGCTTGTCGAAGGTCTCCAGCATGTTCCTGAATCCCTCGGCATACTGGCTGGTCAACTCTTCGGGGAGATCCATCAGCACCTGCCGCCGCAGGCCCAGTTGTTCCGGCCCCACGGGATTCCCGGCCTGTTCGGCCTCCTCGTTGTAAGCGTCGAAAACGCCCTTCGCATCTTCCGTCGAAATAAACCCGGTGGAAATCTTCGAACCGCGCCGTGCGGATTTCCTCGCAGACTCGACGCTGATAACCGTCGTCCACAGGGGCGGGTGCGGATCCTGCACCATCGGGGGAACCAGCAGCAGGTCCGTGAAGTTCCAGTACTTGCCTTCGTGGGAAACCACGCCCTTCTTCAGGCCGGCATCGATAATCTGCAGAGCCTCGTTGAAGCGCTCGCGCGCTTCGGCCGTCTCCATGCCAATCCTCGCGAACTCCGCAGGGATACCCGCGGACGTGCCTATCTCGAGCCGGCCCTGGGTCAGGTTGTCCAGCATGCCGAACTCCTCGACGAGCCGCCAGGGGCTGTGATACGGGACGACATTACCCATTACGCCAAGGCGCAGCGTTTTCGTGCGCGCAGCGATCAGGGGAAGCAGGAGATTGGGCGAGGGGCTGTATCCGCCGCCGAAATGGTGCTCGCTCAGGAACACGCCGTCATAGCCCCAGGCCTCGGCATTCGTCCAGAGATCGAGAAAGAAATTGAAGTACCGCATGGTTTCTTCAGGATCGGCTTTTTTCGCTTCTCCCGCGTTTTCGGACTGAATATCGTCGATGACTCCCGCGGGTGAGGGGAAGAAATCAAAACCCCAGGATTTAATCATTAGAATTCTCCATCAGCATAACCGCGAGCAGTTGAGGCGCTCGAACAGCAACTTCTACGGGCATCTGAAATAATCACATAGGGCCATATCATTGTCAAAAGCCAACTAGTATTGTATATATACAACACCGCGAATTCGCCAGGCTTTCCCTGTTGGCGATGTAAATGCATACCCAGGCCATCGCGCTGATCGCGAAACGAATCGCTCGCTCCGTGCACGCCAGGATCGAGCCGACTTCTGCCCGCGAGCAGGCACCGCTTCACGGAACAAGCAACTGTGAAAAAACCCAAGTCAAACAAGCAGGAAAAGCCTGCAAAAACCCGGGAGCCGGTCATACGCAATGTGCCGGCGGTAAAACGCGCCATCTCCATTTTGCGGCTGCTGGGGCGGGCTGACGAACCTCTTGGCGTCAATGCGATAGCCCGCGCACTGGAACTGGTGCCGAGCACGGTATTGCACATCCTTCGGGTCCTGACTGCCGAGGGCCTGGTGAAATTCGACGAAGAGACCAAGCTCTACGAGCTCGATCTCGGGGTGCTCTCCATTGCCCACAACATACTCCAGCAGAATCGGTTCGTCCCTTTGCTGAACTCGACCATCCGCAGCCTGTCCTCGCGGTTCGGCATGACGATGTACGGCGTGCAAACCCTGGACCTGGATCACATGAACGTCGTGGCTTCGGCGACATCTCCCCTGCCAATTCGGGTTCAGGCCGAGATGGGCATTCGCTTTCCCTCGATGATCAGCGCCACGGGCAGGTGTGTCGTGGCATTTGGGGAGTACGACAAGGCGGAACTGAAAGAGCGCTTCGGGCGGATCGATACACCCGGCACTATAAGCTTCTCCAGGTGGTGGAAAATGGTACAGGAGACGCGCAAGCAGGGTTACAGCTTCGATGAAGGCAACTTCATTCCCGGGGTGTCGATACTTGCCGTGCCGGTGTTCCAGGGCGAAGAGATCAGGTACAGCCTCGTCGCCATCGGCCTTACAGACCAATTTTCCAGCTTCGGACTGGACAAGGTCGTCGCGCAGATGCGCGCGTCCGGCGACGAGTTGGGCTACGTGCTTGCGCAAACCAACGACTGAGTCCGGTGTGCCCACAGGTTCGCGGTTGAGCGCTAGTAGTTTCGCTGCAGCGCGAAGCGGTCGGCGTGGTAATGATAGCCACCAAACTCGGCGAACGCGGCGTTGGCGCGTTTCAGGAACAGGCCTATGTCGAACTCGTCAGTCATGCCGATGCCGCCGTGCATCTGTACCGCTTCATTCACGGCAAGTTGCGCCGTCTTCACCGCCCTGGCCTTGGCGAGGTTGGCCAGCATCGAGGCGGAAGTCGCAGCGGCCTCGCATGCCTGCAGGGCTTGCAGGACCACACTGGACGTCAGTTCCAGTTCACAGTGCAGCAGGGCCGCACGGTGCTGCAGCGCCTGGAACGAACCGATCGGGCGGCCAAACTGCTCGCGCTGTTTCAGGTAATCGAGAGTGCGCTGAAAGGCTTCCGATGCCATGCCCAGCAGCTCCGCGGCGCTGCAGGCAGCGCCTGCTTCCGCCGCTTCCCTGATCGCAGGCCATGCTTTACCTGGCTCCCCCAGCCGGGCCTGGGGGCCCACCCGGACCGAATCGAGCCGCAGTTGCGAACTGCTGAAACTGTCGATCTTGAGTCGCGACTCGACACTGAGCCCCGGGTGGCCGGCATTCAGTAAAAACAGACTCAAACCGCCGTGCCCAGGACCGTTACCCGCAATCCGCGCCGACACCAGAAAATGGTCCGCCGCCTCGGCGAAGGCCAGTTGCGACTTGGTCCCCGTGAGCACGTAGCCATCCGCCTCAGCCCGGGCCGTGGTATTCGCGTCCTCGAGCGCCCACCGCTCACCTTCGGCGAGTGCCGGGCAGAGGATCGACTCACCGCTGGCCAGCATCGGCAACAGCGACGATTTGAGTTCCGGCGAACCCAGCGCCTCGACCAGCTTCGCCCCTACCACGGCGCTTGCCATCAGCGGCGAATTGGCCAGCGTATGGCCGCACTGCTCGAAAATCTGGCCGGCGCCCACGCAGCCGAAACCCAGGCCGCCGAACTCCTCGGGCACGACCACGCCGGTCCAGCCCATCGCCGCCATCTCCGACCACAGCCGGGGCGACCAGGATTCGCCCGCGTCGCGCATGCGGCGCAGTTCAGCCACCGGCGAGCGCGCCTCGAGGAATGAGCGCGCGGAGTCCCTGAGTAACAGCTGTTCTTCGGAGAGCATCGAGGTCATGGGAAAATTCCGTTGCTTGCAATCATGTTTCAGCCGGGCAGCCCCAGGATGCGCTTTGCAATGACATTGAGCTGAATCTCGGATGTGCCGCCCTCGATGGAGTTACCCAGGGATCGCAGCCAGTCGCGTGACAGGGAGCCGTCTTGCCCTTCACCCCACTCCACGGCGGCGCTCCCGGCTGCCGCCATCTGCAACTGGTATCGCAACTTGTTCAGTTCCGTGCCGTAATACTTGAGTATGGAGGTGGCGGCACCGTTCTCCCCCCCTCCCCCGGCCTCCTCGCTGACCCGCTGCGAGTAAGCGGAGAAAGCCGCCTGGTCGAGATCGAATGCGATGATCTCCGCCCGCAGCAGCCCGTCTGCCAGTCGACCCCCGGGATCCCTGCCGATCGCATCGGCCGCGGCGGCGCCCAGTGCAGCATCGCCACTTCCCCAGCTGCCCTGGTACTGGCGCTCGAAGGTCAGCAGGAACTTGGCGATTTCCCAGCCCTGGCTGAGCTCGCCGACGAGGTTTTCCCTGGGGACCCTGACATTGTCGAAGTGGGTCTCGCAAAATGGCGAGCTTCCGCTGATCAGGCGAATCGGCCGGGTGGAGACACCCTCCGATTGCATGTCGAACAGAATGAAGCTGATGCCCTGGTGCTTGGCCGCGCTGAAGTCGGTGCGGACGAGGCAGAAAATCCAGTCGGATTCATCGGAGTAAGAGGTCCACACTTTCGAGCCGTTGACCAGGAAGTGATCGCCCCTGTCTTCCGCGCGCGTCTTCAGGCCGGCGAGATCCGAGCCCGCGTTGGGCTCCGAATAACCCTGGCACCAGCGAATCCTGCCGCGCACGATGTCCGGAAGAAACCGCCGCTTCTGTTCTTCCGTCGCGTATTTGAGCAAGGCCGGCCCCAGCATCTTGATACCCATGCTGGTGAGCGGCGCACGAGCGCCGATACGATCCAGTTCCTGCTGCAGTATCGCGGCCTGCTCGCTCGACAGTCCTCCGCCGGCGTACTCTCGCGGCCAGGTGGGCGCGGTCCAGCCGCGCTCGCCCATCCTCTGCAACCACAGCCGCTGGTCCTCGCTGGCAAAAACCCACTTGCGCCCGCCCCAGCACTCGTCCTTGTCGGAAGTTACCGGCGCGCGCATCGAGAGCGGGCAATTATCCTCCAGCCACTGCCTGGTCTCTTTGCGAAACTGGTCCATATACACCCCTCACCTCGCCACGAATTCGAGCACGGCTTCGTTGAACCGCGCGGCCTGGTCCACGTTGGCGACGTGCCCCGCGTCCGCGAATACCAGGCGTTTGGCGTCGGGAATTTTCCGTTCCATATACTCCATGGCCTGCAGGAACGGCTTGTCGTTCTCGCCCACGATCAGCAGCGTGGGCACGGCGATATCGGGCAGTGAGTTGATGACGTGCGGGCCCTGTTGCGTAAGCATCCCGGTGGCGGCGTTGACCAGGCCGCTGGCCGCGCGGTGCTCGCTGTAGCCGGAGCGCTCGCCGATCACATCGAGGAAATCCAGCCCCTGTTCCCGCAGCTGGTCGGCGCAACCGAGCGCCCATTGATTCCAGGCTTCCCGCGCCTCGTCGTTCTTCATGCCCGGACCGGTATCGACAAGGATCAGCGCGCTGACCCGCTCGGGATAGCGCCGGTAGAACGCCAGCGACATGTAACCGCCGAGGGACATGCCGCCGACGATGGCGCGGTCGATGTGTTCTGTGTCGAGTATGGCCCTGATGTCCTCGACGGTCTGCGCTTCCGAATAGGCGCCCGGTTCGTCCGGGTAATCGGAACGCCCGTGCCCGCGCATGTCCCACAGGATCAGGCGATGGCTGGCGGACAGGGCCTCGATCTGCGGCGTCCACATGGCGCCGGACTCCGTGAAGCCGTGGGTCAGCAGGATGGCCGGGGCGGCGTCCCCGTGAACCTCGTAGTAAATCCTGACCCCGTCCCGTTGCAGGTATGGCATTTTCCGTTTCCTTTTATTCTCGACGGACTTGCCTGCCAGCAACGGTTCGATCTCGATCAGGCCGCGTTCCTTGCAGCGGCCGGCCGGGTGAAATCAACCGGCGGTCAGGCTGTCCAGCACCACCATGACCTGCGCCTTGGCGGCCGCCAGGTCCAGGTTGGCGCGGTTGAGCCGCGCCTGCAGCGATATACCGCGCAACATGCCCACGACGACGATCGCCATCGCCTCCGGGTCGACGCCGGGCAGCAGTTCCCCGGCGTCAGCCGCCTCCTGCAACCGCGTCTCCACCAGCGACCTGAAACCGGCATCGGATTTCGCGTAGAGCTTGCGCAACAGCTCGTCCGTTTTTTGCGCCTCGGCCAGCAGAACCATGAATGCACTGGATTCGTCGCTGTCCAGTTCGGTCCATTTGAAGAACACGTCCACTATCGCGCGAATCGACGTCAGCCCGGAGGCGCTGCGAGCCGCCTCGTCCACCTCACCGCGAAAGTGCTTGTGGATCCTCCGCGAGACCTCCGCTATCAGCCCGTCCTTGGAACCGAAGCGGGCCAGCACCAGGCCGTGGCTGAATCCGGCCTCCTGGCCTATCGCCTTCATGCTCGCCTGCGAGCCATTGCGGGCAAACAGCTTTACCGCAGCATCCAGTATCGCCTCGGTCGAGGACGCGGATCGTTCGACCTGGGTTCTTTTTTGTTTTGTCTTTGCCATATAACGTTCGTCCGGTCAGGAATTCGGCGGCGCGAACCCACAAGGATTACCTTTGGAGTTCGGCGCGACACACACAGGGGGCAAGCTACGAGCCACCATTTATGCCACGTTCTCCATGGCGCCGCAAAATATCTCCGGTTCTTTCGTTCCCCCGCCGGTTTCGGCTACAACCGGCACGCCTGAGACAACACGCCGTTTGACAGCCACACAAACAAAGTATATATACGTATACTAAATATGCAAGAGGGCCCGGAACTGGTGGCAAGCGAATCCGGCAAACAGTTGAGTGATGAACACGAGGGGGTCGACGTCGCGTACGAGGGAAATGTCGCCGCGCTGACCTTCTGGGAGGGCTCGCAAAATTACCTGTCGCTGGCGCTCCTGACTCGCATCGCGGACACGCTTGAAGACCTCGACCGGGAGGATCAGTGTCGCTGCGTGGTGCTGCGCTCGCGGGGCCGGGTCTTCTGCGCGGGGGCGAAGCTCGACCAGCCTGCAGTACAGGCGGCGCATGCGGAACAGCGCGACCATGACGGCGGAGAAGACCCCTACTATGTCCAGGCGGTGCGCCTGTTTTCCACGCACAAGCCCATCGTCGCGTCGGTACAGGGGGCGGCCGTGGGCGCGGGCCTGGGACTGGCCCTGGCGGCTGATTTCAGGGTCTGTTCCACGGCGGCACGCTTCGTCGCCAATTTCGTCGCGCTGGGCTTCCATCCGGGTTTCGGCATCACCGCTGTCCTGCCGCGAATCGTCGGCCCCCAGAATGCGGCGCTCATGCTCCTCACGGGCCGGCGCGTCAAGCCAGAAGAAGCGCGCGACACCGGCCTGGTGGACGTGCTGGCGCAGGACGACAGGCTGTCCGAAGAGACCATGGCGCTGGCCGCGGAAATTGCGGTCAACGCACCGTTGGCGCTGGAAGAGACCCGCGCGACCCTGCGCGCCGATCTGGCGGAGCTGGTGAGGCGGCAAACCGTCCTGGAATCGGCCAGGCAACACAAGCTGGCCGCGACCAGTGATTTCGCAGAGGGCCTGAAAGCGGTGCGCGAGCGCCGTCCGGGCCAGTTCCAGCGCAAATAGCCGATGCCGTATTGCGATTGATGACCAGAGCCAGAGGAGGCCCGAATAAGTGTCCTTGCCGCTGACCGAGGAACAAACCCACTTCCAGGACGTCGTGACACGTTTCCTTGCGGACAACGCGGATACTGCCCGCCTGCGCCGCCAGATCGAACTGGAAGCGGGTTACGATCGCGAAACCTGGCGGCGGCTGTGTTGCGAACTGTGCCTCCCGGGAACGCACATACCCGAGGAGTACGGCGGCCATGGCTTTGGTCCCGTGGAATTTGGCATCGTCATGCACGCCATGGGTCGCTTCCTGTATTCAGGCCCATTCATGGCCTCGGCCGTCATGGCGGCCCAGGCGATATTGATCGCAGGCAGCGAAGACCAGAAACGGGAACTGCTGCAGGACATTGCCAGCGGCTCGGTCGTCGCGGCGCTGGCGCTCGACGAGTGGACCCGGCCGGATGCGCTTGGAACACGGGTGCAGGCGGACCGGACGGACAACGGCTACAGGCTCAACGGCAGCGCGACCGTCCTGGTTGACGCCGGCGTCGCGGAACTGTTCATCGCCGCCGCCAGGGGCCCCGACAACAGCGTCTCGCTCTACTGCATCGACGCCGGAGCCAGTGGCGTCGCGGTGAGTTCGCTGGAGACCATCGACCTTACCCGGCGCGCCGCCCGGGTGCAGTTCACCGACGCGACCGCGGACATCCTGGGTGTCGGGGACAGCCTGGACATCGAGCGACTGTGGGATCACCTGTGTGTTGCTCTCGCGCTGGAGATGCTGGGCGGCGCGGAGGAGTTGTTCTACTCGACGGTAGAGTACATGAAGATGCGCGTGCAGTTCGGGCGAGTCATCGGCTCCTTCCAGGCCCTGAAGCACCGCTGCGCCGACCTGTTGGTCAGTCTCGAACTCGCCAGGGCGGCCAGCCAGCACGCCCTGCACTGCCTGGCATCGGGAGAAGGCGATGTCTACGCCCCGAACATGGCCAAGGCAATGGCGAGCGAAGTCTATATGGACGTCGCCAGGGCGGCCATCCAGTTGCGCGGAGGCATCGGGTTCACCTGGGAAGACGACACCCACCTGTGGTTCAGGCGCGCCAAGAGTTCAGAGGTGCTTCTGGGCAGTCCCTACTGGCACCGCGAGCGCATGATGCAGCGCATCGAGGAACTCGCCCATGCCGCGTGAAGAGGACTGCCTGCAAAGCATCAGGGAAGAAGTCGGTACATGGCTGGACAGCAACTGGGACCCGAACCGCCCGCTGGTTGAATGGCGGGAGATACTCCTCGCCGGCGGCTGGGCGGCCCCGGGATGGCCGGAAGAATATTTCGGTCGCGGTTTCAACCCGGCACAGGTCGCCGCCGTCGAGCAGGTGTTTCGCGAGAAAAAAGCGCTCGGCGCCGCAGCCGGGGGGCCCGGCACCCTGGCCAGGGGAATAGTGCTTGCCGAGGGCACCGAAGACCAGAAAACGCGCTATCTCAGGCCACTGCTGACAGGTCAGCACAAATGGTGCCAGCTGTTCAGCGAGCCGGGAAGCGGATCGGACCTCGCGGGGCTGTCGACAAAGGCCGAGCTGCGAGACGGGCGATGGATAGTCAATGGCCAGAAAGTCTGGACCACGAGCGCCCACCACGCCGACTTCGGGCTACTGCTGGCACGCACCGACTGGGATGTCCCGAAACACCAGGGCATCAGCTACTTCCTGCTCAATATGCGACAGCCCGGTATCGAGGTCCGGCCACTGAAACAGATGAACGGCTACGCGTCGTTCAACGAGGTATTCATTACCGACGCCATCGTGGACCCGCGCGACATGGTGGGCGCGGCCGGCGACGGCTGGCGCCTGGCGTCGACCACCCTGTCCTTCGAGCGGCAGAAGTTCGTCGTCACGGCGCAGTTGGAGGAGCGCTACGCCGACGAGACGGCGCCGATCTACGAGGAGTACCGCAGGGAGCTTGACGAACTGCTCAAGCCCTACAGCTGGTATCCGCAAAGGGCGGGCCGGGTGGACCTAGTGCTGCCGCGCGCCAGGCAGACCGGCGCCATTGCCGACCCGGTCTTGCGCCAGGAGATTGCAAAACTCATCTGCCTGGACCGGGCGACAGACCTCGTCGCCGCCGCCGCGGAGGCGCATTCGCGCAGCGGGGCGGACCGGGTCGTTCCGGCGGGTTCGATCGGCAAGCTCGCGCGCAGCGAAATATCGCGCCAGGCCGCCCATGTGCACACGCACATTTCCGGAATGGACGCCCTGTTCGACGGCCCGCACGCAGCGGAAAACGGCCTGGTAGCGGAGGTGCTGCTCTCCTCACCGGCGATGTCGATTGCCGGTGGAACAGACGAGATTCAGAAAAACATTATTTCCGAACGGGTCCTGGGACTGCCGAAGGAAGCGCGTACCGATACCGGCCCGTTCAGGGATGTGCCGAGAAATATCGTATCCGGGTAGATGACCGGGACTGTGAATGCCGACGCTGGTCAGCGCAACAGGCCGGTCATTGCAACCAACGGTTTCGCGCAAGTCCGGAAGTAAACCGAAACAATCAGTCACCACCGCCGGGAGCAACGCGGTAACCAGAGGAAGAACGTGGATGAGCATTAAGGAGAAAATGAAGGAGATGGGACTGTCTCCGGATAACCTGGGGTTCGACCCGGACGAACTGCGGGAAAAATACCACGAGGAGAGGGAGAAGCGGATGCGCCCCGAAGGCGCGGACCAGTACATCGCAGCCGAGGGACAGTTCAAGTATTACGTCGAGGATCCCTATATACAGGATGTCATCGAACGGGATCCGGTATCCGACGAAACCGACGTTATCCTGATAGGCGGCGGATTTGGCACGCTGATTACCGGCGCAAGGCTGCGTGAAGCGGGCGTAAAAAATATTCGCATCGTCGACAAGGCAGCCGAATTCGGCGGCGCCTGGTACTGGAACCGCTATCCAAACTGCGGCTGCGATACCGAGTCCTATATCTACCTGCCGCTGCTGGAGGAAGTGGGCTACATTCCCTCGGCAAAGTACGTCGGGCAGCCCGAAATCCAGCAGCACTGCATAAATATCGCGAAAAAATACAATCTGTACGACGATGTGTTTTTCCAGACCAGGGTTACCGAACTGGAATGGCACGAACCGGACAGGCGCTGGATCGTGCGAACCAACCGCGGTGACGCCATGCGTGCGCGCTACGTCGTTGCATCGACCGGGCCGCTCAACCAGCCCAAGCTGCCGGGCATCCCCGGCATCGCGGACTACAAGGGGCATACCTTCCACACTTCACGCTGGGATTACGGCTATACCGGCGGCAGCCAGAGTGAAAAACTCGACAAACTCGGCGACAAGCGTGTCGCCATCATCGGTACCGGCGCGACGGCCATACAGGCCATCCCGCCGCTGGCGGAATCTGCCAGGGAACTCTACGTCTTCCAGCGCACCCCCTCGGGCGTCGATGCTCGCAACGATCGCCCGACGGACCCGGATTGGGCTGCAAGCCTCAAGCCGGGATGGCACAAGGAGCGCGTGGAAAATTTCACCGCCGTGACAACCGGGGGCAAATGGGATGAAGACCTTGTCAACGACGCCTGGACGGATATGTGGCGGGAGCGCCGCGAGTTCTCCAGGCGCGCACGGGCGCTCAATTTATCCAGGGAAGAAAAACACGAGTTGGCGGAGATAACCGATTTCAAGAAAATGGAGCGGATTCGCCACCGGGTGGACGAGATCGTCAAGGACCCCGACGTGGCCGCCTCCCTCAAACCCTATTATCACCACCAGTGCAAGCGCCCCTGCGTTCACGACCACTATCTCGAGGTTTACAACCGGGACAACGTGCACCTGGTCGATACTGCCGGGAAAGGTGTAGAGCGCATTACAGAAAAGGGAGTAGTTGCGGACGGGAAGGAATACGAAGTCGACTGCATCATATTTTCGACGGGCTATGAATTCGCCACGCAGTATACCCATCGCTGCGGCTTCGATATTGTCGGCGTGAACGGCGAGCATATCAGCGAGCACTGGAAAGACGGCATGCGAACCCAGTTTGGCATTTGCTCCCACGGGTTCCCCAACTTCTTCATCATCCACTGGCAGCAGGCCGGATTCTCGCTGAACTTCGCCCACACGATTACCGAACAGGCCGGCCACATTGCCCACATACTCGGCAGGTGCCTGGACGAGGGCGTCGTCCGGCTCGAGCTGACCCGGGAGGGGGAAGACGCCTGGGTGAACGAGCTGGTCTCGACCACGAAGTTCAACCGCGATTTTCTCGAATCCTGCACGCCGGGTATTTTCAATAACGAGGGAAAACTCGACGAGCAGGCCATACTCAATTTCACCTACGGACCGGGACCGATGGCTTATTACAAAAAACTGGCCGAATGGCGCGAAGCCGGGGACATGCCCGGATTCGAAGTGACACAGGAATAGCGGTGCCGGTCGCTAACGAACAACCGGCAGGGGAGGCCCAATGAGGCAAGTCAGTCTCGACGACAAGTACAACGCGCAAGAGGGCCGCGTCTATCTGAGCGGGCCGCAGGCACTGGCGCGGCTACCCATGATGCAGATCCGGCTGGACCGCCAGAACGCACTGCACACCGCCGGTTTCATCTCCGGCTATCGCGGCTCCCCACTGGGTGTCTACGACATGGCGCTGTGGCAGGCCGACAGGTTCCTCAAGCAGCACGACATCCTGTTCCAGCCCGGAGTAAACGAGGATCTCGCCGCGACGGCGGTCGCGGGCACCCAGCAGGTGGAGGCGCTGGGCGAGTCGGATTACGACGGCGTGGTCGGTGTCTGGTACGGCAAGGGCCCGGGTGTCGACCGCTCCGGGGACGCCCTCAAGCACGGCGCGATGGCCGGCGCCTCCGCCCACGGCGGGGTGCTGGCACTGTGCGGGGACGACCCCGGCGGCCGCTCTTCGACCACCGCTCACCAGAGCGAGCACGCCCTGGTCCACTTTGGCATGCCGATCCTCAATCCCGCGAGCATCCAGGAGTACCTCGACCTCGGCCTGTTCGGGTTTGCACTGTCGCGTTACAGCGGTTGCTGGGTCGGCTTCAAGTGTGTCACGGACACCGTCGACGGCTCGGCCACGGTCGACATCGATGCGCATCGCTACAAATTCGTGCAGCCTGCCGACTACCAGTTACCGGCGGACGGACTCAATTTCCGGCTCGGATTCTCGCCGCTGGTGGCGGAGAAACTGCACCTGCAACGCCTGGACGCCGCCAGGGCTTTCGTGCGGGCCAACCGCATCGACAAGGCGTTTTTCGCCGGCGGACGCAAACGCCTGGGCATCGTCAGCGCCGGCAAGGTCTGGCTCGATGTCATGGAGGCGCTCACCCAGCTGGGTATCGATGAGGCCGAGGCCGACCGCCTGGGCATAGCCGTCTACAAACTCGGCATGGTCTGGCCCATAGAACCGCAGCGCATCACCGAATTTGCGCAAAGCTGCGACACCCTGCTGGTCATCGAGGAAAAGCGCCCGCTGATCGAGGAGCAGCTCGCCAGCATCCTCTACCCCCTGCCCGACAGTGAGCGCCCCGTGCTGATCGGCAAGCGGGACCGCGCCGGCAGGGAACTGCTGCCATCGCACGGCGAACTCAACCCGCTGCTGGTCGAAAAGGTAATCGCCGCGCGGCTCCTCGAGCTATCGCCGGCCCCGCAGATCGGGGCCCGCCTGGCGGGACTCGAGCAGGCATCGGACGCAGATTCCCCCACTGCCCGCCGGGAGCTGGAACGCCTGCCGAGCTTTTGCGCGGGATGCCCGCACAATACCTCGACACAGGTGCCCGAGGGTTCCGTCGCCCTCGCCGGTATCGGCTGCCACGGCATGGCGATGATGGTTCCCGGCCGGGCCCAGCCGGGCCTGCTCGGCCATATGGGCGCCGAGGGCGCCAGCTGGATGGGCCAGGCGCCGTTCTCCAGGCGCAAGCATATTTTCCAGAACATGGGAGATGGCACCTACTTTCACTCGGGGCTTCTCGCCATCCGGTCGAATATCGCGGCGGGCACCAACATTACCTACAAGATTCTCGTCAACGGCGCCATCTCGATGACCGGCGGCCAGCCGATCGAGGGCGAGACCTTCGACGGGGGAATCACCGCGCCCCACATCGCCAACCAGGTGTACGCCGAAGGCGTGCGCCGCATCGCCCTGGTCACCGAGGACCTGGGCCGCCACGCCAGGCAGGACTACCCGCCGGTAACCAGCTTTCATCACCGCGACGAACTGGACGCGGTACAAAAGGAAATACGCGAGCACCCCGGGACATCGGTCATCATCTACGAACAGGCCTGCGCGACGGAGCGCCGGCGCATGCGCAAACGCGGGCTCTATCCGGATACGGAAAAGCGCCTGTTCATCAACGAGGCGGTCTGCGAGGGCTGTGGCGATTGTGGTGTCCAGTCGAATTGCATCGCACTCGAGCCCAGCGAAACCCGGTTTGGCCGCAAACGCAAAATCAACCAGTCCATCTGCAACAAGGACTACTCCTGCGTAAAAGGCATGTGCCCCAGTTTCGTGACAGTTTACGGCGGCAGTTTGCGCACCGCCGAGGACCGGGCCTCCGGTTTCGACTATTCCACGCTGGAGGATCTTCCCGAGCCCGAGGTTGCGAGTACCACCGGTGTCTACAACATCCTGGTGGCCGGCATCGGCGGAGCGGGCATCATCACCCTGGGCGCGCTGCTCGGCATGGCGGCCCACCTGGAGGGCCGTTCAACCAATATCCTCGACATCACCGGCACCGCACAGCGCAACGGGCCGGTGACCAGTCACGTGCGCATCGGCGGCGCTGACGAGATGCGCAGTGCCTCGCGGATTCCGGAGGGCTGCGCCGACCTGGTCCTGGCCGCGGACATGGTGGTCGCCTCCGGACAGGCGGCCCTGCCGATGATGTCGTCGGCGCGGACCACCGCCGTCTACAACAGCTATGTCGCGCCGACATCGGCCTTTGCGCAGAACGCGGACCTGAGTTTTTCGACGGAAACGATGGAAGGCCAGATTGCCCGGCGCTGCCTGGCGGGCGGCGCACACGCGTTGCCCGCGAGTGATGCGGCGTCACGGATCCTCGGCAATACGATCGGCGCGAACCTGTTCCTGCTGGGAGCCACATGGCAGATGGGCCTGATCCCGCTCTCGCTTGCGGCCCTCGAGCGGGCGATCGATCTCAACGGCATCGAGGTCGACATGAATAAGCGGGCCTTCGCGCTCGGGCGCCTCGCCGTCGCCGACCGCGGCAGGCTGGATGCCCTGGCCGGCGCCAGCGACGCGGAGGAAAGGCCGCGCGGGCACGACACACTGCAGGACCTGGTTGCCGACAGGCGACAGTGGCTGAAGGATTACCAGGACGACGCCTACGCGCAACGCTACGAGACCCTGGTTCGCGAGGTGATGGCCGCCGAGCGAAACGTCGCGGGGAGCGAGGGCGAACTGTCCGAGATGGTAGCCCGCCACTACGCCAAACTGCTGGCCTACAAGGACGAATACGAGGTCGCCCGGCTGATGACCCGCAGCGAGTTTTTCGCCGATCTCGAGCAGACATTCAAGGGCGATTACCGGCTCGGGTTCAACCTGGCGCCGCCACTGCTGTCGCGGCGCGACCCGACCACTGGCCGCTACAGGAAAATGGAGTTCGGCCCCTGGATTCTCCACGCCTTCAGACTGCTGGCACCGCTCAAAGTCCTGCGCGGCACCGCACTGGATATTTTCGGCTTCTCGAGACACCGACGCATGGAGCGTAAGCTGATCGCGGAATACGAGCAGACGATCGGCGAGATACTCGGTCGCCTGCAGCTCGAAAACCTGCCCACGGCGATCCAGCTCGCGAGCTGGCCCGAGCATGTGCGCGGCTACGATGTCGTCAAGGAAACCAGTGTCGAGGAAGTCAGGGCACAGCGCGAGGAACTGCTACGCCAGATGCAGGGACTCAAAGTCACCGTGACAGGAGAAATTGTTGATGAGCAATACTGAGAGCGAACGCGTTGCAGTTGTTACCGGAGCGAGTCGCGGCGCGGGCAAAGGCATCGCGCTCGCCCTGGGAGCAGCCGGGGTCACCGTTTACGTCACCGGGCGAACCACGCAGCCCGGCACCAATCCCCTGCCCGGCACTGTTTACGAGACCGCGCAACAGGTCACCGAGGCCGGCGGCAAGGGAGTCGCCGTGGTCTGCGACCACGGCGACGACGCCCAGGTAGAGGATCTGTTCAAGCGCGTACAACGGGAACACGGCTATCTCGATATCCTGGTGAACAACGCGCAGGTAGCCCCGGACGGCGTGCTCGATTACGGTCCCTTCTGGGAGCGCCCGATGAACCTCATCGACATGCTGGAGATTGGCACGCGCTCATCCTACGTGGCGAGCTGGTTCGCGGCGCCGCTGCTGCTCAAGAGCAAGGCCGGCCTGCTGGTGAATACCTCAGGGTTCGGCGGAGGCTGCTACCTGCACGGCCCGGCCTACGGCGCCGGCAAGGCGGCCGCCGACAAGATGGCGCGCGACATGGGTATCGATTTTCGCGCTTACAACGTGTGCGCCGTATCCCTGTGGATGGCCCTGTTGAGAACAGAGCGGACGGAGGAGATGTTCAGGAACCAGCCCGATGTCTTCGGTGATCGCGCCAAAAATGCCGAATCCCCGCTGTTCATCGGCCGTGTCATCGACGCGCTCTCGAAGGCGCCGGATCGAATGGAGCGCACGGCCAAAGTATGGATTGCGGCGGAACTGGGCCAGGAACTGGGTGTGCTGGAAGACGATGGTTCGCAGCCTGTATCGTGTCGCAAGCCGCTGGGCGGGCCCTGGGATTACAATCCCGCCATCATCGGCCTGAAGAAACCAGGCTAGATTCGTGGGGCAAGCCGTCATTGTTACTCTCGCCCGCCTGCGCGTCGTGCGCGCTCGGCGACTGGCCGGGAATCTCCCCTGAACCCCTCTTACTCAACAACAAACGCCCGGGAACAATCTATGTCTATCGTCACAGAGCTAGGGTATATCGGACTGTCGGTTTCAGATCTTGATCGGTGGAAATTATTCGCCTGCGACATCGTCGGCATGGAACTCGTCGACGAGGGCGAACCAGACCGCGCCTATCTCAGGATGGACGAGTGGCATCATCGCATCACGCTGCACGTGGATGGAGAGGATGACTTCGGCTACCTGGGCCTGCGCGTCGCGGGCCCGAATGAACTGTCGGCGGTCGCGGAAAAACTGTCGAACGCGGGAGTCGAATACCATCGCGGAACCGAGGCGGAGGCGGCCGAGCGCCGTGTCATGGGCCTGCTGAAAACCATGGACCCGGGTGACAACAGGGTCGAGATCTTCTGGGGCCCGCAGATCGATGCGCACAAGCCTTTTCATCCCGGGCGGCCCATGTTCGGCAGGTTCGCCACCGGCGACATGGGCATGGGCCATTGCGTGCTTGCGGAGGCCGACGTCGACGCAGCAGTCCGCTTTTACGAACTGCTGGGCTTCGAGGGCTCCGTCGAATACGTGTTCAATATGCCGGACGGCGGTCACGTAAAGCCGGTCTTCATGCACGTCAACGGCCGCCAGCACTCCATCGCCTTCCTGCCTCCCGCGCCGGGCCTGAAACAGATTCTCCATTTCATGGCGCAGTACACCGAACTCAAGGACCTCGGCATCACACACGACCTGGTGCGCCAACAGGGGTTCGATGTCGCCGTGCAACTCGGCATGCACAGCAACGACCAGATGCTCAGCTTCTACGCCGGCAACCCGTCCGGGTGGGCCTGGGAGCTCGGCTGGGGCGGCTGCGATGCGCCCGCACAGCAGGCATACCACACCCGCGATGTTTTCGGGCATGCCGCCGAGGCCCCCGGATACGGTTTTGACATGCCGATGTAGGGCCGCTCCGCGGCCATGCAAACTTCGCCGGCGATTGACGGCGCGAAATGGGGAGAAAACCAATGACCCGCGCAACCGTGGTTGATTTTCCACACAGCGGAGACCCTGGCTTCACGCAACGGGACTCGACATCGCTGACCGGCAGGGGCTGGCGTTTCCTGCGCGACTATGCTGCCGCATTCAAGCGGCCAAAGCGGCGCAGCGGACCGTCCCGGACCAGGATCGAACAACCTTCGGGCACCAGCGCACAGTGCATCATCATTGGCGCCGGACACTGCGGGCTCAGCGTCGCCGCCTCGCTGCGCAAACAGGGTATCAACCCGATCATCCTGGAAAAGCACGAACACGTCGGCGATCAGTGGCGCGAGCGCTACCAGCGACTGCACCTGCACCATATTACCGACGCGATGCACCTGAGCGACGTGGAGTTCCCCCCCCAGTACCCGCGCTATCTCTCCCGGCTCGATTTCGCCGACTACCTCGAATCCTACGGCCTGCTGCAGAACCTGGATATCCGTTGCGGACACGAGGTCACCCGCCTGGGCAGGGGCGCGCACGGTGACTGGCAGCTCACCGTGCAGCGGGCGGGTGAAGATGCGCCGCTGCATTTCACGGCCGACCATGTCGTCATCGCGGCGGGAACCACCGGCGTGACGCCGCGCATACCGGACCTCCCGGGTCGCGACGAATGGGCCGGCAAAATCCTGCACTCCCACGACTACGATCTTCCGGACGAATTTCAGGGCAAGCGCGTTCTCGTCGTCGGCGCCGGAAACTCGGGAATAGAAATCCTGTGTGATCTCTACGATCACGGGGCGACCACGTCGATGCTGATTCGCGCCCCCAACTCCTGGGTGACACGCGAAGCCTACGCCATCTATCACCGCGCACTGCTGGTCGCCCGGAAAATCTTCAAATACATTCCCTTCTCCTGGATCGTCGCCCCATTCCTCATACTCGGGCTGGACGCGTACTTCAGGTTCGACATCCGGCGCAGGTACGGTGACCTGTCGGGCAAGGGAATCAGGGAATTGAAATTTACGCCGATGATTTCCGCATTCCTCAGTCGCGGCGCGCGCCCGCCGACCTACGTCGACGGCACCTGGGGCGACGAGGGCGTCTCGATTTTCGAACTGATCCGCGACGACAGGATCGCGGTTTATACGTCGGAAATCTCCCACCTGCAGCCCGGCACCCATACTGTCGTCTTCAAGGACGGCTCCAGTGCCGACTTCGACGCGATATTGCTGTGCACCGGTTTCGAGCCCATTCTCGACTACTACAAGACGTTTCTCGACGAGGATGTCTACGCAACCCTGAGCCGGGAAGATGTATTCAACATTCTTTCGCCGATGAAAGAGCTACCCGGGCTGTGGGTGGCGCTGGGCAGCATTCTCAGTTCGCGGTTCGGCCAGGCCGCTCTCGGCGATCGTATCGCCGCGGCGATACAGCGGCGCCCCGTATCGCATGTCATCCTGCACCCGGTCCTGTCATTCCTGTTCGGCGGACTGGAGCCCATGATGATCCGCATCCCCACGGTCACCGTGGTGATCAACGCCGCGGCGCTCGCCCTGGTTACCTATGCCCTGCTGAACTGACTCCCGGGGTTTTTCGCCGCCCTGCGCGGTTCATTCGCCGCGCAGATGCGCCGTCATCTCCTGGAAATTTTCCGTGGTGTTGGCGTGGGGGTAGTCCGTCGCGGGCACCGGCAGGTCGAGAAAATCGCACAGCGGGCCCCATCCCTGGGCGGGATCGAAAACCAGCAGGCGCTCCGCCGGCACGATCTCCTGCACACGCCGGTTGTGTTCCTCGTAGACCTGGAGGATGTGCCCGCTGTCGTCCAGCTTGTCGTCGAAAACGCCCCTGGCGATCGCCCGCGCCAGCGGCTCCAGGGCCAGGCGCAGCTCCAGGCCCGGCCCGTCGACAGGCGGCGGCGAGCGCATATCCGCCAGGACCGTGCTGGAGAAGCTGGCGAACCAGGCCGCCGGGTCGCGCCGCGACAGGATCACCTTCGCCTGCGGGTAGTAATCGACCAGCTGGCGCCAGAAAAAGCCGGTGGGCCAATCGACGCCTGCCCGGTATCCGGCGTACAAGCTGTCCCACTCCACCTGCCCTCCCGCGGCCGCCTGCACGAAGCCAGGAATCTCCCCGGGGTTTTGCAGCAGTTCCACCATGTGATGGCATTTGGCGAATCCGAGTTGCTCCAGCGCGTGCTTGAGCGAGAGGGTTCCGGTGCGCGGCATGCCGGCTCCGATAACTTCGAGCGCCACTGTAGATCCTCACGTACCTGCCCGCTGGCGCCTGCCCTGCGGCGGGTCCCCGGGGCACGTCGGTTTATTGCTTTCGAGTACGCTACCGCACCCATCCCGCATATTCCAACATATGTTATATTTTCCGTATTAAATGATCGCACCGGGTAAAAACAAAAACATTGCCAGGATAGCGATGACATCCCGGGCAAGGGGCAGACCGGACATATGCATGGGCTAAGCGCGGCGGCCATTGTTGCTCTCATCGACGAGGAAAACGATCCACCCAGGACCCGGGCGGAGGCGGCCTACCGGCGTTTCCGGCAGGACATCCTTTGGGGAAGACTCCCGCCGGGGGCGCCGCTGCGTTCCGATGAACTCAGGCGCAGCTACGATATCGGTATCAGCCCGCTGCGGGAGGCACTGTCGCGCCTGGCCAGCGAGCGCCTGGTGATATCCTCCGGCCAGCGCGGTTTCCGCGTCGCCCCCATCACGAAACACGATGTCCTCGACACGATGGAAACCAGGATCGTGGTGGACTGCGAAGCGTTGACCCGCTCCATCCAGTCCGGGAGTCTCGACTGGGAGACCCAGGTCGTCGGTTGTTTCCACACCCTGACCCGGATCGAACTCCCGGCAACGCCGGGCGAACAGGCGCAAACCTGGTCGGGCTACCACCGCAGGTTTCACCTCGCGCTGCTGGCCGGATGCGGCTCCACCTGGCTGATCACCCTCGCCAGGTCGCTGTACGACCACGCGGAACGGCATCGCCTGATCGCGCTGCAGGACATGATCGATTTCCGCAACGCGGACAGCGAACACAAGCAGATCATGGAGACTGCCCTGGCGGGCAACGTGAAGGCCGCCGTCAGTGCCCTCGATTACCACTACCGCACCACCGCGGATTACGTGGTGAAACGGCTTGCGTCGTAACAGGCATCCGGGACAGCGCGCGTCGACGGCCGCCAGCCGCGACTGCCTCTATTCCGGAGGCGCTGCAGGTTTTGCTTCTATCGCCGGGGGTTCGCTGGTAACATACTATATGTTCGTATATAAAATTTTAGAGAAGGTCGTTCCGGTCCGCAGCCCGCCTCCACCCCGCGGGGAGCGGGCGCAGGCGAACGGTCGACAGCTTGCAACAGGGACCGGACGGGTTTTTATTACTGCAATGCGTATGAGGCCTGGACAAACATGAGTATCGGGACCATCGAAAAAATCCTCTGGGAGTTCGGCGAGGACAGCGCCAAGGTCGAGGCATTCCTCAGCGACCCGGACGGCTACCTGGCGCAGCACCCGCTGAGCGAAGAGGAATTCAGCATGCTGCGCAGGATGGACTTTGTCGCCATGGATGCGTACGGCGTGAGCAACCTGCTCACGATGATGGTCTGGCAAACCCTGAACGGCGGCAGCGAACTGATGCTGTTCGACTATCTCAAACGCATGAACAAGGGGAATTTACCCAATAACTTCCAGATACCCTGGCCCGGCTTCATCGCCATCCGCGGATTTGTCGCGGTGCGCAACGCCTGGATGCGCTTGCTGAGCCTGCTCGGGGTGAAGAAAATTCTGACCTGAGGACTGTAAGTATGGCGCAGATAGCAGGGGCATTTTGTGTCCCGCACATTCCGTTGATAGCCTCCAAGCCGGTCGTCGCGGACAAGGCGCAGCGGGAGAAAGTCTTCGCGGCGTTCGCCCATATCCGGGAGCGGGTGCTCGAACTCGGCATCGATACGGCCATCATCATCGGCGACGATCACTACACGGTCTTCGGCCCGCACTGCCTTCCCAGCATGCTGATCGGCGTGGGCGACATCGATGGTCCCTATGAGGACTGGCTCGGCCATGAGAAAGCCCCCATCCCCAGCAATCCTGAACTCGCCGGGCATATCATGCAGTACGGCTTCGAGCACGGTTTCGACTGGGCGGTGGGCAAGACCCTCACCGTCGATCACAGCGTCTTTGTCCCCTACCTCAAGATCGTCAAGGAGACCGGCAGGGATATCCGCACCATTCCGGTCTATATCGCCGCCGGAGTGATGCCACTGATACGCCCCCGGCGCTGCGTGGAGCTCGGCGCGATGATCGGCGAAGCCGTCGCCGCCTACCCGGGCGACGAAAGAGTGGCCATCATCGGCACCGGCGGACTCAGTCACTGGGTGGGCGCCGCGCGGATGGGGGAAATCAACGAGGATTTCGACCATGCCATCCTGGACATGATCAAGCGCCGCGATATCGACGCGATACTGCGCTTCACCGACGAGGAAGTCCTGAACGAGTCCGGCAACGGCGCCCTGGAGTACCGCAACTGGCTGGTCGCCATGGGCGCGGTCAAGCAGTACGACTACGAGCTACTGTGTTACGAACCGATTCACGGCTGGGTCACCGGGACAGCCCTCGTCGAGTTGAAAGTCGCCAACGCCTAGGCGCTACCGCCGCGGTATCACCTCGGCGGCATGCGGATAGCGCCATCCAGGCGCAGCGCCTGGCCATTGAAGTAGGAATTGCGCACCAGCTCCAGCGCCAGTGAGCCGAACTCCTCCGGCTTGCCGAGGCGCTTGGGGAAAGGCACGGAAGCGGCCAGTACATCCAGCACTTTTTCCGGCACGCCCAGCATCGGCGGTGTGGCGAAGATACCCGGCATGATCGAGTTCACGCGGATACCCAGGTCCATCAGGTCGCGGGCCATGGGCAGCACCAGGCCGTTGACGCCGGCCTTGTTGGCGCCGTAGGCGACCTGGCCGACCTGTCCGTCCTGGGCGGCGGCGCTGGAGGTCAGCGTAATGACGCCGCGCTCGCCGTCTTCCAGCGGTTCCAGTTCGGCCATGCCCAGCGCCGAGATGGAGGCCACGCGGTAGCTGGCGACCAGGATACCCTCGGCGGAGAAGGCGAAGTCCTCGGTGGACATGCGCTTGAACTCGCCGGTCTCCTTGTTGCGGCTGACGGTCTTGCCGCCCTTGGCAGCCATCGCACAGTGCACCAGTACCCGCTCCTGCCCGTGGGCGGCGCGCGCCTTCTCGAAGCCCTGCAGTACGCTGTCCTCGTCGAGGATATTCACCTTGCAGAACACGCCGCCGAGTTCCTCGGCCACCTGCTGGCCCACTTCCTCGTTCAGGTCGAAGATGGCGACCTTGATGCCGGCGCCGGCCAGGGCGGTTGCCGCCGCGCGGCCCAGCCCGGAGGCTCCCCCGGTGACCACTGCCGCGGTGTCGTTACTGATTTGCATGCTCTCCTCCACTCACAGAAAAAAAGGGTGACGACAATACCATTAAATGCGCCCTGCGCTCACCTCCAATGCGCACCCTCACTGGCGCAACAGCCCGCGCCCCACCACCTGGGCCTGGATTTCCGCGGCACCCTCGAAGATGTTGAGGATGCGCGCATCGCACAGGATGCGGCTGATACCGAACTCCAGCGCGTAGCCGTTGCCGCCGTGAATCTGCAGCGCCGCGTCGGCATTGCTCCAGGCCACCCGCGCGGCGAGCAGCTTGGCCATCCCCGCCTCGATGTCGCAGCGCCTGCCGCTGTCCTTGTTGCGGGCGGCGGCGTAGGTGAGCTCGCGGGCGAGCACCGTCTCCACCACCATCATGGCGAGCTTGTCGGAAATGCGCGGGAAGCGCAGCAGCGCCTGGCCGAACTGCCGGCGCTCCAGCGCGTAGCGCAGGCCGCAGTCGAAGGCGCTCCAGGCCACGCCGACGGCGCGTGCGGCGGTCTGGATGCGCGCGCCCTCGAAGGTCTGCATCAACTGTTTGAACCCCTGCCCCGCCTCGCCGCCCAGCAGCGCATCGTGCGGCACCGTGAGCCGGTCGAAGAACAGGGCGTACTCCTTCATGCCGCGGTAGCCGAGCACGGCGATTTCCTGCCCGTCCAGGCCCTCGTCGGGAAAGGCATCGCCCTCGCGGCCGCGGTGTTTTTCCACCAGCAGCATGGACAGCCCGCCGTAGCCGGGGTTGTCCGGCTCGGTGCGTACCAGCAGGGTCATCAGGTCGCTGCGCGAGGCGTGGGTGATCCAGGTCTTGGCGCCCTGTATCTCCCAGCCCGCGTGCGTGCGAGTGGCACGGGTCTTCAGCGAGGCGAGGTCGGAGCCGATATCCGGCTCGGTAAAGGCCGCGGTGGGCAGCACCTCGCCGCTGGCCAGCCGCGGCAGCCACCGCGCCTTCTGCTGCGGCGTTCCCGCCATGGCGATCAGCTCGCCGGCGATCTCGGTGCGGGTGCCCAGCGAGCCGGCGGCGATCCAGCCGCGGCTGAGTTCCTCCGAGACCACGCACATGGCCAGTTTGCCCAGGCCCAGACCGCCGAACTGCGGGTCGATGCAGACGCCGAAGGTACCCAGTGCCGCCATCTGGGCAACTACCTCGTCGGGGATCAGCACGTCGTCCAGGTGCCAGCGGTGCGCGTGGGGCGCGATGCGCTCGCGGGTGAAGGCGCGGAACTGGTCGCGCACCATGTCCAGGGTCTCGTCACCCAGGGATTCGTCGGGCAGGCCGTGTTCCGCCACCAGCGCCACCAGCCGGGCGCGGGCTTCGGCACTGCAGCCCTGTTGCAGGAATTGCGCGACGGCGGTGTCCGCCAGCAATGCCTGCAGGGCGTCCGCGGCGCCCAGTTCGGCCGCGCGCACGAACTCGGTCTGGCTCATGGGAATACCGCCCTGGAATTGCGCGAGGTATTCGCCGAAGGCCAGCAGCAGCACCAGGCGCTCGCGCTCGCCGAAACGGCCCACCTCGTGCAGCCGCCGTGCCCAGCCCGCCGCCGCCTCGAGCGCCATGCGGTGGGTGGCGATCCAGGCCAGCCCGTGCACCTGCCGCTGGTGCCTGTCGACCAGCGCGCTGTCGGGCTTGCCGTCCGCACTCACCAGGGCTGCCACCGCCCCCGCGACGCCGGACTGGTAGCGCCGCAGCGCCTGCAGGGCGTCGCCAGCCAGTACCAGCAGGGTTTCATCGTCGGTGTCTTGTATCAGCTGCGGGCTGCCGCCTGTGGTCATGGTCATTCCACCTGCGCGGTCATTGCGGTTACCCCGTCGCAGCGCGTCGCCGCGAAGGCGCCCGCCTCGCCTGCGGCGGCCAGGCGCACCGGCTGGGACGCGAACAGGGGCGCGATGCCGCGAAAGGCGAAACGGCTCGCCGGCCCGCGCAGGACATTGCGGCTGGCGTAATCCAGCAGCTTCGCCGCGGTGAACGGCCCCTGCACCACCAGCCCGGGATAGCCTTCTGCGTCGCGGGCGTAGGCCTGGTCGTAGTGAATGCGGTGGGCGTTGTAGGTCACCGCGGAAAACCGGAACAGCGCGACCGGACCCGGCGTCCACACCTCGCCCTCGCCGGACGCGCTCTCCTCCACGGGGGGAACGGGTTCGCCGGCACCGCGGTAGACGATGGTCTGCTCCTCGCGGGTGCACAACTGCCCGGCCTGGCTCACCTCGCGCAGGACCTTCACGAACACCAGGTCGCCGCTGCCGCCGCGCTTGTGCTCCACCGAGACGATACGCGACAGGCACTGCGCCGCGCGGCCCAGCAACAGCGGCCGGTGAAAGCGTATGCCCGCGGCGGCGAACATGCGCCGGGGCAGGTGCACGTCCGGCAGGAAATCGCCGCGCTTCGGGTGCCCGTCGGGACCGATGCGGTCTTCCGCCACCGCGTCGAGGAACAGCGCCCAGTGGGCCAGTTGCGGCGCCCGCTGCTCGACCTCCGGATCCAGCCCCGCCGCCAGCGCGAAGCGCCGCAGGATCTCGGCGTCGACCACCGCGTTCTGGCGCTTCTCCCGGCCGACGCGGGCCTGCCATGCGGCGAGTTGCTGCGGCAGCACCGGGTGCGATTCGGTATCCATATTCATGCGATTCCTTCCGTGAACGGGAACAGTCAATCCGGGGTGCGAATGGGCAGCTGCAACTGCGCCCGCCGGCGCAGCCACAGGCTGGGACGGTAGCGGTCCGAGCCGGTGATTGCCTGCATCTGCTGCAGCGTCTCGAACACGTTCTGCAGGCCCAGGTGCTCGGCCCACTCCAGCGGGCCGCGCGGGTAGTTCTGCGCCAGCTTCATCGCCAGGTCGATATCCGCGGGGGATTCGGCCACGCCGATCTGCGCGACCTCGCAGCCGAGGTTGGCGATCATCGCCAGCAGCCGCGGCGCGATGAATCCCGGCGAATCCTTTATCACCGCCACCCGGAAACCCAGCGCCCGCAGGCTGGCGGCGACACCCGCTATCACCCCGTTGTGGCCCAGCGGCGCCATCAGCGTGATGAACTGCCTGTCGATGCCCAGGCAGTCCACGGCGACGACCCGCGGCGCATCCAGACCCAGGCGCAGGCTGGCGGTGGCGGCGTCCTCGCCCAGCGGGCTGACGAGTATCGCGTCCGCCTCGCTCTCCCCGGCAAAGGCGAGCCCCGCCTGTTCGAGTTGGGTGAAACCCGGCGCGGCCTGCGCGGCAAACACCTTAACCGCCGTATTACCGCCTTCCCGGCTGGCCTCGACCGGAGTAGTGGGCGTGTCGCCATAACGGTGAAAGCCCTGCCCGGTCTTGCGGCCGAAGCGCCCGGCGTTGTACAGCGCCTCGTGCAAAATCGTTGTCTTGATGCGCGGGTCCTGCTGGAAACCCTGGTAGATGAAACTGGTGGCGGGAAAATTGACATCGATACCGGTGAGGTCCATCAGTTCGAAGGGCCCCATGCGAAAGCCCGCCGCCTCGCGCATGATCTCGTCGATCACCGCTTCGCTGGCGACGTTTTCCAGCCGCGCGTGCAGGGCCTCGGTCACGTAGGCGCGGCCCAGCAGGTTGACCAGGAAGCCGGGCACGTCCTTCACCCGCACCGGCGTCTTGCCGATACGCTCCGCCAGCGCCAGCGCGGTGCCGAAGGTCTGCTCCGAGGTGTCCGGCGTACCGATCACCTCCACCAGTTGCATCAGTGGCACCGGGTTGAAGAAGTGCATCCCGCAGACGCGCTCGCGGTGCCGGCAGTTGCGCGCGATCGCGGACACCGGCAGCGAGGACGTGTTGGTGGCGAGCACGGTATCCGCGCCGACCACGCCCTCCAACTCGGCGAAGACCGCCTGCTTGGCATCCAGGCGCTCCACGATGGCCTCCACCACCACCTGGGCCGGCGCCAGCGCGGCGAGCTCGCCGGCCAGCCGCAGGCGCTGGTCCATGCGCTCCAGCACCCCGGGTTCCGCGCGGCCCTTCTCGACCATGCGCGCGATATGCCCGCGGATCTGCTCTCGCGCCCGCTGCAGTGCCTGCTGGTCAAGGTCGAACAGGATCACCTCCAGCCCCGCCGTCAGTCCCACCTGGGCGATACCGGCCCCCATGGCGCCGGCGCCGACGACGCCGAGAGTGTGCAGGGATAGCGCGCTTTCAGTCATCGCCTACTTCCCCCTGAATACGGGTTTGCGCCGCTCCAGGAACGCCTGGGTGCCCTCGACGCGATCCTCGCTGGCGAACAGCAGCTGGAAGGCCTTGCGCTCCAGTTGCAGGGCCACCGGCAGCGGCGCGTCCGGGCCCAGCAGCACGGACTCCTTGATCGAGCGCACCGCCAGCGGGGCGAGGCCCGCGAGTTTTTCCGCCAGGGCCAGCGAGTGGGGCAGCACCTCGGCGTCGGCCACGACTTCGGATACCAGGCCCAGCTGCATGGCCTGCGCGCCGCTCATGCGGTCGCCGGTGAGCAGCCAGCGCATCGCCGCGTACTTGCCGCAGGCGCGGGTAAACCGCTGCACGCCGCTGGCGCCGGGCATGAGTCCCAGGCGCACCTCGGGCTGACCGATGGTGGCGCCCTCGCCGGCGATGACGATGTCGCAGTGCAGCGCCAGCTCGAAGCCGCCGCCCAGCGCGTAGCCGTTGACCGCGGCGATGATCGGCTTGGGGCAGGACTCGATGGCGCGCCAGGCGATGCCGGAACGCTCGAAGTCCGGGTCCAGCACCGTGCGTTTGGCCAGCTCGCCGATATCGGCACCCGCGGCGAAGGCTTTCTCGTCGCCGGTGATGACGATGCAGCGGGTGGTCTCGTCGGCCGCGAGCGCGTTGATGTGCTGCGCCAGTTCCGCGCGAATCGACATGCTCAGCGCGTTCAGCTGCCTGGGCCGGTTCAGGCGCAGCAGCACCACGCCGTCGCTCGCGTTCTCCTCGATGACCTCTGCCATGTTCGGGCTCCTGAAAACTCTGTTGTTATGTTTGTTCCCCGGCCGCCGGCGCCGCGCCTAGAGCTCGCGCATGGCGCGTTCCAGCTCCACCTTGATGCCGGCCACCATGGCCACCAGCCGCGGGCCGATCGCCTCCTGCAGTTGCGCCGCCGGCACCTGGAAACTGGGCGCGGAGCAGGTGATGGCGTAGACCTGGGCCCCGCCCTGCAGCGACAGCGGTACGCCGACGCCGCAGATACTGCGCTCGTAGAATCCGTCGGCGATGCAGAAGCCGTGCTTTTCCAGCGCCTTGAAGCATGCATCCAGCCGCTTCGAGAACAGCTTCCAGTCCGCGCCGACACGCTTGCGGATGGCGTCGAGCAGGAAGTCCCGCGCGCCCTCGGGAATCGCCCAGAGATAGGCGAAGCCCATGGCGGACAGGTACAGCGGGATGCGCGCGCCCACGTCCAGGCTGAAGGCCGCCGACTGCTGGCCGCGGCACACGTCGAGGTAGATCATGCTGAGCCGGTCGCGGCCGCCCAGGGCCACCGACACGTCGGTATCGCTGGCCAGTTGCTGCATCTGCGCATGGGCCGCAGTGTGCAGCGCCGCGCCGCCGATATTGGCATGGCCCAGGGCCAGCACGCCGAGGCCGAGGCGGTACTTGCTCAGCCGCGGCAGGTATTCCAGGTAGCCGAGCCGGGTGAGCGTATGGGTAAGCCGCGACACGGTGGGCTTGGGCAGGTCGCAGTACTGCGCCAGCTCCTGGTTGCCCAGGGGCCCGCCGATGTCGTTGAAGGCGCGCAGCACTTCCAGCCCGCGGGCGAGCGCGGTGACGAACTGCGCATCGGGCTTGTCCTCCTCCCGCGAGGGCAGTTCCAGCAGCGCATCATAGGGGGTTTTCTGCGATTTCACGGCGGTTACCTCACACCTCCAGCCCCGCGCGGCGCAGCATGCCGCGGGCGATGATCACCTGCTGGATCTGCGAGGTGCCCTCGTAGATGCGCAACACGCGCACGTCGCGGTAGAAGCGCTCGACCTTGGTTTCGTTCATGTAGCCGGCGCCGCCGTGGATCTGCACCGCGCGGTCGGCGATGCGCCCCAGCGCCTCGGTGGAAAAGTACTTGGTGCAGGCGACATCCTCGCTGACCCGCTCGCCGGCGTCGTAGCGCCGGGCGATGTCCGCCACCATGCTCTGGCTGGCGAACAGTTCCGTGCGGCTGTCCGCGAGCATGCCCTGCACCAGCTGGAAGCCGCCGATGGCCTGGCCGAACTGCCTGCGCTGCACTGCGTAGTCCAGCGATTCCTCGATCAGGCGCTCGCCCATGCCGCAGGCCAGCGCCGAAATATGGATGCGCCCGCGGTCCAGCACTTTCATCGCCGTCTTGAAGCCGCGCCCGGGCACGCCGCCGATGATCGCGCTGGCGGGCACCCGGCAATCGTCGAAGATCACATCGCAGATCACCGTGCCGCGCTGGCCCATCTTGCGGTTGGGCTTGCCCAGTACGATGCCGGGGGTGTCCGCGGGAATGACGAAAGCGCTGACGCCGGCCGCGCCCCTGAGCTCCGGCTCGCTGCGCGCCATCACGGTGAACACCCCGGCCCGGGGCGCGTTGGTGATATAGCGCTTGGTGCCGTTCAGCACGTAGTCGTCGCCGTCCCGTTTCGCGGTTGTGCGCAGCGACGCGGCGTCGGAACCCGCCTCGGGCTCGGTCAGCGCGAAGGAGGCGATGGTGTCGCCGCTGGCGAGTCGCGGCAGCCACGCCTGTTTCTGCGCCTCGGTGCCGTCCATCACGATGCCCTGGGAACCGATCCCGACGGTGGAGCCGATCACCGAGCGGAACGCCAGCGCGGCGCGGCCCAGTTCCTGGATCACCCCCGCCTCCTCCACGGCGGAAAGCCCCAGCCCGCCATACTGTTCCGGCACGGTAAGGCCGAACAGGCCCAGCGCGCGCATCTCGGCGACGATTTCCTCCGGCACCTCGTCCTGGGCCTCGACCCGGTCCTCCGCCGGGATCAGCCGCTCGTTGACGAAGCGGCGCACGCTGGAGCGCAGCAGTTCGTAGGTTTCGCTATCCATTCCAACTCCCCGGGATGCCGCGTTGCCGCGGTCGGCGCCTGGATTACCGGTGCCGCGTCCAGGCAAAAATATATTTCGTATTGTGAAATCTAATACCGAAAGCTAGCATAGGTCTGCACAATTGACGAGAGCGGATGGCTGTTGCGAAAAGCTATCGCGAAAAGCTATCGCGAAGAGCTATCGCGAAGAGCTATCGCGAAGAGCTATCGCGAAAGCCCGTTCGCCAGCGCCCGGGAGAAACACCAATGCGCGATGCCGTGATTTGCCTGCCCCTGAGAACCGCCGTCGGGCGCTACGGCGGCATGTTCAGGGACCTGCACGCCCACCAGCTCGGCAGCGCCGTGGTCGCCGCGCTGTTCGAGCGCAGCGAGCTGCCGCCGGAGGCGGTGGACGACGTGCTGTTCGCCCAGTGCTACCCCTCCATGGACGCCCCCGCCCTGGGACGGGTGGTGGGCCTGGACGCCGGCCTGCCCATCGGCTCCGGCGGCCTGCAACTGGACCGCCGCTGCGGTTCCGGCCTGCAGGCGGTGATCTACGCCAGCATGCAGGTCGCCACCGGTGGCTCGGATGTGGTCATCGCCGGCGGGGCGGAGTCCATGAGTAACGCCCCCTTCTACACCACCGGCTCCCGCTGGGGTGTTCGCGGTCCGGCCATCAGCTTCGACGACGCACTCGCACGCGGCCGGGTCACCGCCGGCGGCAAGCGCTTCCCGGTACCCGGCGGCATGATCGAGACCGCGGAAAACCTGCGCCGGGAATACGGCATCAGTCGTGGGGAGCAGGACGAACTGGCCTGCGAGTCACACCGCCGGGCCGTCGCCGCACAGCAAAAGGGCCTGTTTTCAGAGGTGATCGTGCCGGTGGAAGTCACCGGCCGTAAAGGCAGCAGCGTGCACGACACCGACGAGCACCCGCGGGCGGAAACCACGCCCAGCTCGCTTGCGGCGCTGAAGCCAATGATGCTCAAACAGGACCCGGAGGCCACCGTCACCCCCGGCAATGCGAGCGGGCAGAACGACGGCGCCGCCGCCTGCATCGTCACCACGGCGGAACTCGCCGCGCAGTACGGCCTGCACCCACTGGCGCGACTGCGCTCCTGGGCGGTGGCCGGGGTCGAACCCGCGCGCATGGGCATCGGCCCGGTGCCGGCGACGGCGAAGGCGCTGCAGCGGGCGGAGCTGAATCTTGCGGATATCGACCTGATCGAGCTCAACGAGGCCTTCGCGGCCCAGGTGCTGGCCTGCACCCGGGAGTGGGGTTTCGGCGCCGCGGATTTCGAGCGCATGAACGTACACGGCTCCGGCATCTCCCTCGGCCACCCGGTGGGCGCCACCGGCGGGCGCATCCTCGCCACCCTGTTGCCCGAGATGCAGCGCCGCGGCGCCCGTTACGGCCTCGAGACCATGTGCATCGGTGGCGGCCAGGGGCTCGCCGCCATCTTCGAGCGCCTCTAGCCGGCGACGCAGGCGGCCAACGGCCGCCCTTTCGAACTGAGCGATCGAGGAGTGAAGCTTTACCCGCCGCGACCGCAACCCCCCACCTGGGCATTAATGTTTAACTATTTGAGATGTGACCGTATAATCGCGGAAACCGCCCACCCAAAAGCGCCTCGGCACCGCACCAGGACCCGCCATACCCAATGACCCAAGCAGCAAGCAAACCCGCCAGGAAAACCCGCCCCAGGAACCCCAAGGCCGCCTCCCGTATCGCCAGCCTGCTGCGCCGGCAGATCATCACCGGCGAACTGCACCCGGGGGAAAAACTGCTGCCGGAGCGGGTGCTGCAGGAACAGTTCGAGGTCTCGCGCCCCACCCTGCGGGAGGCGATGCGCCTGCTGGAGGCGGAATCGCTGATCAAGATCTCGCGCGGGCAGCACGGCGGGGCCCGCGTGCAGAAGCTGGATATCAGCGTCACGGCGCGGCAGGTGGGCATGTACCTGCAGATGGAGGGCACCACCCTGGCCGACGTGCTACAGGCGCGCGCCTTCCTGGAACCACCGGCGGCGCGGCTGATCGCGGAGAACCGCTCGATGGCGGTGCTGGACGCCCTGAAGGGCAACGTGGTGGCCGCCAAGCAAGCCTACGAGGACAGCAACCCGGTCGCCCTGGCCGAGGCGCAGACGGACTTCTCCGAGATCCTCACCTCGCAGGCGCGCAACAACACCCTCTCACTGTTCGCCAAACTGCTGCACGACATCGTGCACATGCAGATGGTCGACCTCACGGTGAAGACCCACTCCCGCGAAGGGGTGCAGAAAATGCAGTGGCTGAGCATCCGCGGCCGGGAGAAGCTGATCGAGTTGCTGGAGGCGGGCGAAGCCGACGAGGCCGAGCGTTTCTGGCGCAACCACCTCGAGGCTTCGACCAAGGTGGTGCTGAGTTCCTACCGCGCGCAGATGCCTATCGACGTGCTGCGCGAGGGCGACGAGGCCTGATACTGCCCCGCCTCAGTCGAACCCCTGCTCCCTGAAAATATCGTTCAGGGTCTTCCAGGCTTCCTTGTTGCCCTGCTTGCCACGCTCGCGGATGAAGTTGTACTCGTCCTCGCGCCAGACTAGGTTGGTGAACAGCGGGTGCGCCACGCTGGCGAAGTTCTGGTAGGCCGCCATGCCCACGCCGTGCAGGTACTGGTGCAGGGCGCGCTTGCCCAGCATCAGGCCGTCGGTCGCCAGCGCCGAGATGGCCCGGGCGTAGCGCATGGCCTCCGCCTCCAGTTGCTCCCGCGGCACCACCGAATTGGCCACCCCCCAGTCCTTCAGCTCCTGCGGGCTGACGCTGCGGCCGGTGAGCAGGATCTCCATGCCGCGGTTCAGCCCGAGCTTGAGCAGCGCCATCGGCAGCTGCCCGTCGAAGGCGGCGAAGCCGATGCGCGCCTGGCGCCGGGCGAAGCGCGCGTCCTCGGAGGCGATCAGCAGGTCGCAGGCCAGCGCGTAGGAAAAGCCCAGCCCCATGACGTTGCCCTGGCAGGCGGCGATCACCACCTTGTCGCCCCAGATCATGCCGTTCTGCATCGATTCGTAGGTCTTGCGCATCTGCCGCATGCGCACCGACTGGGGCAGGCGGCTGCCTTTCTTCAGGCCGAATGACTCCACCGGCGTCTGGCGGGTGTCCTCACCGGCGCAGAAGTCCTCGCCGTTGGCCGCCAGCACCACCACCTTCACCGCGTCGTCGTCCTGGGCGCGCTGCAGGCAATCCGCGAGCAGCTCGCTCATGTCGGGCACGGCGATGGCGTTGCGGCGCTGCGGGCGGTTCAGGGTGATGCGGCAGATGTGGTCCTCGACGACCTCGTAGAGGACGCTCTGGCTGAGATCCTCCGCGGGTTGTTCGCCCTCCCCGGCCGGGCTGTCTTTCTGGTCGCTCAATGCACTCACTCCTCGACGCCGAAGCTTCCTGTCGGTCGAGTCTAATCATATAACTATTAGAGAGCAAGCCCCGGCCAGGCCTGCACACGCGGCGAACACAGCCGAGGTAAAAGCTCACGCAAAGAGCGATATATGCCGGATAAACGGGCTATTCCTGACTGCGCGACGACCAGCAAATCATTGACAGATCGAGGATTTATAAGTTTAACTAATTGATCATTCCCGGGGACTCGAGGAACGGCCGGCGTTGCCCCAGACTGCACTGCCCCAGACCAGCCCAGACACCCTGCCAGGCGTCCTGCGGGAACAGGCCGCGCTGGGCTCGCGCCTGTTGCTGGTAGTCGATACCGACGCACTGGACTACGCCGGCGCCGAGTCGCGCTCGCGCACGGTTGCCGCCGCGCTGCTGGCGGCGGGTGTCGGTCGCGGCAGCCGGGTGGCGATCCTGATGGGCAACAGCTCCGCTTTCGCCGTCAGCTTCCTCGCGGTCACCCGCCTCGGCGCCATCGCCATTCCCCTGAGCACCCTGTCCACCGCCGTCGAACTGCAGGTGCTGCTGCGGGGGTCGGACGCCGAATACCTGCTGGCCGCGCCGGCGTACCGGGGGCTGGACCTCGCGGCGCGTGTCCGCGAGAGCATCGGCAGCGATGCGCAGACGGCGCTGATGCTGCCCGCATTTCCAGCGCTGCGCCGTGTCTGGATCGGGCTCGACGCACTCGAGGCCGCGGACATGAGCGACACTGCGGCGCAAGCCGTCGCCGCGGCGGAGTCACAGGTTTCCCCCGCGGACGTCCTGGTCATCGCCCACACCTCCGGCTCCACCAGCGCGCCCAAGGGTGTCATCCACACCCACGGGCAGGTCATTCGCAACATGCGCGGGCAGAACCGGCTGCGCGATTACACCCGGGACGAGCGGCTGTTTTCCAACTCGCCGTTTTTCTGGATCGGCGGGCTGGCCTACAGCTTTCTCTCCACCCTGATTGCCGGGGCGCGGCTGATCTGTTCCGGCGCGCAGCCGCAGGCGACCCTGGACCTGCTGGAAGCCCAGCGACCGACGATGTGCAACGGGGTCGCCTCCACCGTGCTGGTGCTGGCCGCGCAGCCGGGTTTTGCCGAGCGCGACCTGTCCTCCCTGCGCCGCGGCAACCTCTATCCCATCATGCCGCCGGACACCCGTCCGCGGGACCCGGAACTGCGCTGCAACCTGCTGGGCATGACGGAAACCGGCAGCGTCTCGCTCTACGGTGACGGCGACAGCGACCTTCCGGAAGAAAAGCGCGGCAGCTTCGGCCGGCCCGTGCCCGGCATCCGCGCCCGTGTCGTCGATCCCGATACCGGCGAGGACAGCAGCGAGGGCGAATTCCTGGTGCGCGGACCCAACATCATGCAGGGCTACTACGGCCGCGAGCGCTGGCAGTGCTTCGACGCGGACGGCTGGTTCCACACCGGCGACAGGATGCGCATCGACGCAGATGGCGATTTCTATTTCCTCGGGCGCGAGGGCGACATCATCCGCACCTCCGGCGCGCAGGTGTCGCCGCGGGAGGTCGAGGGCGCGATCAGCGACTGCACCGGCGGCGGCATGTCGCTGGTGATCGGCGTGCCCGACCCCCAGCGGGGGCAGGTGGTAACCGCAGTGCTTGTAGACGCTGTAGGCACAGACGAAAACGCCCTGCGCGATGCTCTGGCGCAGCGGCTGTCCCCGTACAAGATCCCGCGGCGCTTCGTCCACCTGACCGAGGCCGAACTGCCGACCCTGTCCAGCGGCAAGGTGGACCTGAAAAAACTGGTGGAGCTGGTCTCTTGAGTATCGAGACCCTGCCCGCCCTGCTCGCGCTGCGCGCCGAGGACAGCCCCGGCGTGGATGCGGTTGTCGATCACGACCAACGTGTGGGCTACGCCGAACTCGACACCCGCAGCCGGGAGCGTGCGGCCTGGCTGGTGGCCCGCGGGGTCAACAAGGGCCATCGCGTCGGCCTGCTGATGGAAAACGGCTGCGAGTGGGCGCTCAACGCCTGTGCGGCGATGCGTATCGGCGCCACCCTGGTGCCGCTGTCGACACTGCTGAAGCCGCCGGAACTGGCCGCGCAACTGGCGCTGGCCGGCGTGCGCCAACTGGTCGCCACACCGGCGTTTCACGGGCGCGATTACCGCGCGGAACTCGCGGATCTCGACCGCGCCGCCCTGCCCTCGCTCGCCGCCGTTTACTTCAGCGACGAACTCGGCGACGGCGGCACCCCTGACAGGTTTGCGGTGACCGACGCGCTGGCCGACTCTGTACGGCCCGGCGACGATATGGTCGTCATCTTCACCTCGGGCAGCGGCGGCACGCCGCGCGGTGTCATCCATACCCACGGCGGCGCGCTGCGGGCGAACGCCGCAGGGCTCGAAGCCCGCTGCATCCGCCGGGGCGAGCGCCTGTACCTGCCCATGCCCCTGTTCTGGGCCGGCGGCTTCGCCGGCGGGCTGGTATCCGCACTGAACGCGGGCGCCACCCTGCTCACCGAGGCGATCGCCGAGCCCGCCCAAACCCTGGGGTTCCTGCAGCGCGAACAGGTCACCCTGTTCCGCGGCTGGCCGGACCAGGCGGCGCAGATCGCCCTGCACCCGGACTTTCACCCGCGGCAGCTCGAAACGCTCAAGCCCGGCAGCCTGCCGGCGCTGCTGCCCGCATCGCCGCACGGCGAACGCACGCGGCAGGCGAGCCTGTTCGGCATGACCGAGACCTTCGGCCCCTGCTGCGGCTACGCCATGGATACCGGCATGCCCGCGGACAAGGCCGGCAGCTGCGGCAAACCCTTCGCAGGTATCGAGTTGCGCATCGTCGACCCGGACTCCGGTGAGCCGCTACCCGCCGGGAAGACCGGCTGCCTGCAACTGCGGGGCCGCAACCTGTTCCGCGGCATCTGCGGCCGGGAGCGCGAGGACACGTTTACCGCCGACGGCTGGTTTGCCAGCGGCGACCTCGGCCGGCTGGATGAAGACGGGTTTTTCTACTTCGCCGGACGCGGCGACGACATGATCAAGCTGCGCGGGGTCTCCGTGTTTCCCGCGGAAATCGCCAACGCCCTGGAGTCACTGGCCAGCGTGCAGCGCGCCTTCGTTACCGGGCTGGAACTCGAGGGCCAATTGCATGTGGGCGCCGCCATACTGCCCGAGCCGGGCGCGTACTGCGTCCCGCTGGAACTCGAACGGGAACTCGCAACCCGACTGACCTCTTTCAAAGTCCCTTCGCGCTGGCATGTGCTGTCCTCGCTCGAGGAACTGCCGCGCACACCCACCGGCAAGGTCGACAGGCCGGCGCTCTGCGCCCTGTTGCTGGGGAGCGCGTGATGGATTCCCACGCTGTGGTTTACAACGACAAGAAATCGGCCAGCACCGCAAAGCGGCCGGCCCGGAGCAAGCGATGAGCCTGTTGATCGACGACGCCGATGGCGTGCGCACCCTCACCCTGAACCGGCCCGACAGGCTGAACACCCTGACCGCGGCGCTGACCCGGGCGCTGCACAGCGCGCTGCAGGAATGCGCCCGCGACCCGGGGGTGAAGGCGGTGGTGCTGGCGGGAGCCGGCCGCGGCTTCTGCGCGGGCTTCGACCTTGCCGGCGGCGATGGCGTGGCCGACCCCGTCGAACAGCGCTGGTCCGGGGAGCCGATCTGGTGGGAACCGGAACAGGTGGCGGCGCGGCTGCTGGAGGACGCGCAGATTCCCGTGCTGCTGCACCGCATGGGCAAGCCGACCATCGCCTCCATCCGCGGCCCCGCGGCGGGCTCCGGGCTGGTGCTGGCCGCCGCCTGCGACCTGCGCATCGCCTCGGAGACCGCGGTATTCAAGACCGCCTTCGCCAGCGCCGCGCGCTGCGGCGACCCCGGCGGCAGCTACCTGCTCACCCAACTGGTGGGGCCGGCCCGCGCGCGGGAGCTCTACCTGCTGGACGAGAAGATCCCGGCGGCGGACGCGCTGGCCATGGGCCTGGTCACCAGGATAGTTCCCGATGCACAACTGGAAAGTGAAACCGCCGCCATGGCCGCAAAATTCGCCTGCGGGCCGGGCCTCGCCTACGCCGGCATCAAGCGCAACCTCAATGCGGCGGCCAGCGGCACCCTGGAGGAAACCATGGCCATCGAGGCCACCGCCAACGCCCGCGCCAGCCTCTCCCACGACGGCAAGGAAGCGGGCCGCGCCTTAATGGAAAAGCGGCCGCCGAAGTTTCGCGGTTACTGATCACATGACCTACCCCGGGCACTGGGCCAGCAGCGACGCGGACGCGCCGGCAATTATCGTCGCCGGCAGCGGTGAGACCGTGTCCTTCGGCGAACTGGAAAGCGCCGCCAACCGCGGCGCGCAGCTGCTGCGCAGCCTCGGCCTGCGGCGCGGCGACAGCTTCGCCCTGTGGTCCGGCAACAACCCGCGCTTCCTGGAGATCGCCTGGGCGATGAAGCGCAGCGGCCTGTACATGGTGCCGGTCCCCTCGAAGCTCACCGCGGAGGAAGCCGCCTACCAGGTCAACGATAGCGGCGCACGCGTGCTGGTCGTCGACGCAACGCTGAAGCACGCGCCCGACTTCCTCGCCCGGTGGCGCGAGCTCTGCCCGGCGCTGGAGCACCTGTACACCCTGGACGGTGAATTTCCCGGTGTGCCGACCTGGCGGGAGGCCAGCACAGCGATGCCCGACGCGCTGATCGACGACCCCTCCCCCGGCCAGGTCATGAACTACTCCTCAGGCACCACCGGCAAGCCCAAGGGCGTGCGGCAGCCGCTGGCCGAGGGCTCATTCGAGACCGCGCCCGCCTTCGCGCCGCTGATGCAGCACCGCTACGGCTCGAAACCGGGAACCCGCTTCATCGTCTCCGCGCCGCTCTACCACAGCGGCCCGTTGATGATGGCGATGTCCGAGCAGAGCCTGGGCGCCTGCGTGCTGCTGTTCGAAAAGTTCGACGCCGAGGCCATGCTGCAGGCGATCGAGCGCTACCGGCCCGAGCGCGGCCAGTTCGTGCCGACCATGTTCATCCGCATGCTCAAGCTGCCCGACACCGTGCGCCGCCAATACGACGTCTCGTCGCTGCAGGTGGCGATCCACTCCGCCGCACCCTGCCCGATGGACACCAAGCGGTCGATGATCGAGTGGTGGGGACCGGTGCTGGAGGAGATCTACGGCGGCACCGAGAACGCGGGCTCGACCCTGATCAGCTCGGAGGAGTGGCTGCGCAAGCCGGGCTCGGTGGGCCGCGCCGCAATGGGCACCATCCACATCTGCGACGAGCACGGGCGGGAACTGCCCCCCGGCGAGACCGGCACGGTGTACTTCAACACCGGCGCCCGCTTCGAGTACCTGGGCGACGCGCAAAAGACCCACGACGCGCGCCACCCGCAACACCCCGAGTGGTCCACCTTCGGCGATATCGGCCGGCTGGACGACGAGGGCTACCTGTTCCTGTCGGACCGCCGGGCCTTCATGATCATCTGCGGCGGCGTGAACATCTATCCGCAGGAGGCGGAGGACGTGCTGGTATCGCACCCGCAGGTCGCCGATGTGGTGGTATTCGGCGTGCCGGACCCGGACATGGGCGAGCAGGTCAAGGCGCTGGTGGAACCGGTGGAATGGTCCCTCGCCGGAACGGAACTGGAGCGCGAGCTGATCGGCTACTGCCGCACGCGGCTGGCCACCCTGAAGTGCCCGCAGAGCATCGACTTCGAACGCGCGCTACCGCGCGACGACGCCGGCAAGCTGTCCAAGCAGGCGATCAAGATGCGCTACTGGCCCGGCTGACTCGAAAACACAGAAAACCACGATAAAAACAGAGGCGAATCACCATGAACCACTCCCGTTTTTCCGGCAAGACCGCCTTCGTCACCGGCGCGGCATCGGGTATCGGCAAGGCATTGACCGACCTGCTGGTGGCGGGCGGCGCGCAGGTCTTCGCGGTGGACATCACCGGGTCCTGGCTGGAGGAAGCGGAGCCGAACGTGGTGAAGCAACTGTGCGACGTCAGCGACCCGCAGCAAATGGCCCGGGCCATCGAGGCCTGCGTGGCGCAACTGGGCCGCATCGACCTGCTGTTCAACAACGCGGGCACCGGCGCCCTTGCGGAAACCCCGGACATCGACGACGAGACCTGGCACCGGGTCTTCGCCATCAACGTCGACGCCATCCTCTACGCCTGCCGCGCGGCCATCCCGCACATGCGGCGCCAGGGCGGCGGCGCCATCGTCAACACCGCATCGATCTCCGGCCTGCACGCGGACTACGGTTTTACCGCATACAACGCCTCCAAGGGCGCAGTAATCAACTACACCCGCGCGCTGGCGATAGACCACGGCCGCGACAATATCCGCGTGAATGCCGTGTGTCCCGGCTTTATCGCCGGCACCGGGCTGACCGCCGGGCTGGACGCGACGCCGGCCAGGCCGCTGTGGGACGAGGTCATTCCGCTGGGACGCGGCGGAACGCCGCAGGAAATGGCGCAGGTGGCCGCCTTCCTCGCGTCGGATGACGCCTCCTACATGACCGGCTCCATCGTGGTCGCCGACGGCGGGCTCACGGCGCATACCGGGCAGCCCAACCTGGTGGCGATGCACCGCAAAATGCGGGGCTAGCCGCTCAGTCGAACAGCGCGAACACCCGCACCTCGACGCTGGCGCGAGGCACGCAGTCGCCGTCCGGCGCCGGGTGGCGGAAGGCCGCGTGGGCGCAGCCCAGCGGTTGGGATTCGTCGAGGTCCGCGCCGATGAACAGCAGGGATTCCTCGGGCACCATGTCCGGGTAGTAGTAGAAGACCTGCCGCTCGGAGGGCAGCATGGCGTAGTAGGGGCTGACGTACTTGAACTCCTCGGCGCCCTGGCCGATGTATTCCACGGTCTCGCCGTACACCATGTCTTCCTCGAGGATGGAACGCCGGTCCGCGACCGCCAGCGGATAGTCCTGCGGCGGCGGCGTCAGGCACTTCCAGATGTTGTAGATGATCCCGCCGTCGAAGCTCAGTCCCGCCGCGGAGGAGCGCTGCTGGCCGAGTTCTATGGCGGTGTCGCGCGGCTGGTCCAGGTGCAGGAAGCCCGCGGTGGGCGCGGAGAACTTGTGCGCCTGGTAATCGACCCGCCGCACCAGCGCGGGGTACAGCGACACAGCGCGGGTGGCGCCGGTCTCGCGCTTGACCAGTTCGATACAGGAGGGCACATAGACGGATTCCAGCCATTTCCTGTCGTCCCAGTCCGGTTCCGGCACCTCATGCGCGGTGATCATCAGGCCCTCCCGCTGCAGGCTGGGCGCTTCCGGCCAGGCGCGGGCGTTGCGGATTTCGACCTCCACCTGGCGCATGTCCTGCTTCGAGAGTTCGGGCCGGGTGTTGGAGAACTGCCCGCCGCCGTTCTTGTCCCGTGCGAAATTGAAGGCGCCGGTTACGGTCGGTGCGTAGTTTGCATACATCGTCGTGCTCCAGGTCCGTCGCGGGACCAACTGTTATTGTTTGGCGGCCGCCGCGCTCAGGTGGCCGGCGAGGCCCGGTCCACCGACTTGCCGTGGATGCCGCCGCTGTCGAACTGGGCGAGGATGGCCTCCACGTCCGCCGGCGGCGGCTTTTTCGCCGGGTTGTAAAACGGCGATAACACGGCGGCCAGGTCCTTCATGGTCAGCCAGAAGAAGGATTTGCCCAGGCTGGTCTGCCGGCGCTCCGAGGCCTTCACCTCCTCGGGCGACATCTCCTCGCGCTCGACGCCGAGCAGGTGCGCGCGGGTGTCCTCGATGCACTTGCCGGCGTGCCCCAGCATCTTGAACACGCCGTAGATGCGATAGATATAGCCGTACCAGATGCGCCGCAGCAGGTTGCCCCGCGCGGCGATTGCCATGTACAGCTTGTAGGCGACCTCGCGGTGCTCGAATTCCTCGGCGAAGTGCCAGTCGTAGAGCAGCAGCGCCTCCGGGCGCGCGCCGACGCGGTAATCGCGCAGTTTTTCAAACCAGATGCGGTAGAACACCCCGCCCGCGGACTCGAAGCCCTCGATATAGGCGAGGTTGAAAATGAGGGAACGCTGCGTGCGGAACTCCTCGACGTCCGCCCTGTAGCGCTCGCTGATGTGGGTGACCTCCGGGTAGCGCGGGGTCTCGAACACCTGATTGAAACGCAGGTGCTGGCGGTAGTGCTGGATTTCCTGCGCCACGAACCAGTCCACCTCGGCGATCAGTTCCGCATCCTTCACCGGGTCCAGGTGCTTCTTCGCCTCGGCGTAGACCTTGGCGATATAGGGCTCCAGGTGCACCGGGATGATCGAGAAGGCATTCATGAACATGGCGAACTCGAGGTGCGGCGCCCACCTGGGAAAGCAGTCCTCGAAATCGATCGCGGGTTGTCGCACCTTCAGGCTCGTCACTTGAATCTCCTTCTCCTGTTGCCCCGCAGAATATCCCTATTAGTTATACAATTACAAGCCGCTTTCGGCAGCGACCGCTGCCCCGCCAGCCTGGCGCTCGCGCAGCGAAAACAGGGCCGCCAGGCCGAGCAGGGCCACGAACACCTGGGTGAACAGGCTGGCCGCCACCGAGGCCTCGAAAATGTCCGCCACCGAGTAGCGGCTGCCCGCCAGTTCGACGCTGCGATCCACGGCGAGGGCGTAGAACACCGGGTACTGGGTAGCCAGGCCCACCCACACGATCACCGGTATCGCCCAGAAGCGCGTGGTCGCGAGTTGCACGGAGGCGCCGCCTTTAGCGGTATCGCCAAGGCGGTTCTCGACCATGCTGAACAGCTGGAACACCGCCCAGCCGGTAAAGATCCAGCCGAGGTAGTTGCTCAGCGGCACGCCGTACTGGCCACCGGGTTCGCGGAAGCTCCACATGCCGCGAACGGTGGACCCGATGGGGTCGTAGGGGTAGTCGAACCCGGCGAGGATGAAGGCGCCCACCACCGGCACGAGAAAGCGGCCGGGGCCCGCGGCGGACCTGCCGCCGCAGACCAGCAGCCTGGCCAGCGTCCAGGCGAACCAGCCCAGTACCACATAGCCCGCCATCACCGAGATCGGCACCCCCAGGGGCGCCGGGCCGGGCGCGCCGTGGTGCACGTAGTAGCCGAAGGGAAAGCCGTAGGCGATGCTGCAGGCCTCCAACAGGAAGGTCACCACCGTGGCGACCAGCAGGTAGGCGAAAAACGCCCGCCAGCTGTGGCAGAGGGTGGCGTGCAGCACGAAGATGGCCACCAGCAGCAGGCCCTGCCCCGCGCCGGCGACCGCCGCGACGGTGGAACCGAAGGGCGCCGCGACCGACACCCAGAACACGGGCAGCCACAAGAATACGGCGGCCCAGCACAGCTGCAACCTGACGCTGCCGGCGGTGCGTGCAACGGTCTGTTTCACGCCGACCCAACCTCCTTCGCGGACTGGTTTCTCGGGCTGCCTGGACACCTGCTTCCAGGCGGTGTCGCGACAATACCCCAAGCCATAAGTATAGACAATAGGGCAAGGGAGAACTTATGCTCTTCACTTCATCATCCAGGGGGAATTCGCCAGTGCCGCTGCTGCAGGAAACCCGCATCGACGTCGACCAGGCCGTGCTCGACCGCATCCAGCGCCGCGTGGCGGATGCCGTGATCGGCTATGCGCCGGAGGGCGACGGCGACTGGCGCTACGGCGTGGACGCGCGCTGGCTGTCCGGCCTGCGCGACTACTGGCGCGACCACTACGACTGGCGCGCCGCGGAAGCGGCGTTCAACCAGGTGCCCCAGTATCGCGGCGAGATCGACGGACTGGATATCCACTGTTTTGTCTTCAGGGCCCCCGGCGGCGACGGCTTCCCGCTGTTGCTCACCCACGGCTGGCCCGGCTCGCCGCTGGAGTTCATGCGCGCCGGCCCGCTGCTGGCGGAACAGGGCTTCGACGTGGTCGTACCCTCCCTGCCGGGTTACGGCTTCTCCGGCCGCCCGCCCGCGCCGATCGGGCTGGAGCGTATCGCCGATACCTGGCGCCGGCTGATGGTGGACGGCCTGGGCTACGCCCGCTTCGGCGCCCAGGGCGGCGACTGGGGCTCCGTGGTCACCCGCTACCTGGGCATCAACCACGCCGATGTGGTCAGCGCCATCCACCTCAACATGCTGCACCACACCCCCGGACCGGAACCCACGCCGGAGGAAACCGAGTGGTCCAACCGCATGATGCTGCTGACCATGATGGACAGCGCCTACGCGCTGATCCACTCCACCCGCCCGCAGACCATCGGCCTGGCGCTGGCGGACAGCCCCGTCGGCTTCGCCGGCTGGGTGATCGAGAAATGCCGCGCCTGGTCGGACTGCGGCGGCGACGTGGAGAGCGTGTTTTCAAAGGACGATCTGCTCACCAACCTGATGACCTACCTCGTCACCGACAACGTGCAGTCCGGCATCTGGCTGTACCACAGCCTGATGAGCGGCGGCAGTTTCTCGCCGGGGCCGATCACCGTTCCCACCGGGTTTGCTGAGTTTCCCGCGGAATTCATCCCGCCGGCGCCGCGCGCCGCGGTGGAAAAAAGCGTCAACATCGCGCGCTGGACGAAGATGGAACGCGGCGGGCACTTCGCCGCCTGGGAGCAGCCGGAGCTGTTCGCCGGCGAAGTCGGGGCTTTTTTCGCGGATTACCGCTAGTCCCACAAGCGCGATCCAGGCCCGCGGGACGGATTGCTGACATCGAATGCAGGAAGCTACAGAGGAACCGGCAATGCAGGGAATCCTGTCCGGCATGCGCGTGGTCGAGGGTTCGGCCTTCGTCGCCGCCCCACTCGGGGGCATGACGCTTGCGCAACTGGGCGCCGAGGTCATTCGCTTCGACCCTATCGGCGGCGGCCTGGATTACGGCCGCTGGCCGCTGGCCGACAGCGGCGCCAGCCTGTTCTGGGCCGGCATGAACAAGGGCAAGAAATCCATCGCCGTCGACATCGCCAGTCCCGCCGGGCGCGAACTGGTCAGCCAGTTGATCTGCGCCCCGGGCAACGACGCCGGCCTGTTCCTCACCAACTTCCCCGCCCGCGGCTGGCTGGACTACGCCACCCTGAAACGCGGCCGCGAGGACCTGGTGTACGTGAACATCACCGGCGACCGGCACGGCGGGTCCGAGGTCGACTACACGGTCAATCCGCGGGTGGGCTTCCCCGTGCTCACCGGTCCGGCGGACGACCCGCGGCCGGTCAACCACGTGCTGCCCGCCTGGGACAACATCACCGGGCAGATGGCGGCGGTGGGCCTGCTCGCGGCGGAGCGGCACCGGCGCAGGACCGGCGAGGGGCAGCAGGTCCGCATCGCCCTGCTGGACGTCGCCCTGGCCACCCTCGGCCACCTGGGTTTCATCGGCGAGGTGGAAGCCTGCGACCGCGACCGGCCGCGCTACGGCAACGACCTGTTCGGCGCCTTCGGCCGCGACCTGCCGACCCGCGACGGGCGGCGGGTGATCGTGATCGCCCTCAGCCAGCGCCAGTGGCAGAACCTGCGCCGGGCCACCGGGCTGGAGCGGCGGTTCGACAAACTGGGTGAGCGGCTCGGCGTCGACCTCGACAGCGAGGGCGGCCGCTTCGCCGCACGCGACGCCATCGCGGATGTACTGGAAGAGTGGCTCGCCTGCCGCGACTACCGCGAGATCGAGGCCCTGTTCCGCCAGCACGATGTCTGCTTCGGCCCCTACCAGAGCGTGCGCGAACTGCTGGAGACCGACCCGGAGGCCTCGCTGCAGAACCCGCTGTTCAGCGAGCGCAGGCAGGCGGGCATCGGCCGCTACCGCATGCCGGGCTCGCCGCTGTACTTTTCCGCCGCGCCGCATTTGCAGGCGCAGGCCGCGCCGCAACTGGGCGAGCACACCGACGAGGTCCTCGCCACGGTGCTGGGCATGGCCAGCGGCGAGATCGGCCGCCTGCACGACGCGGGCATCGTGGCGGGCGCCACCGCAACAGGGGAGTAACCGACATGCGCATGCGATCACTGCTGTTCGTGCCCGCCTCGCGGCCGGACCGCTTCGACAAAGCCGCGGCAGCGGGCGCGGACGCCGTGGTGCTGGACCTGGAGGACGCGGTCGCACCCGCCGACAAGGACAGCGCCCGCGAAGCCGTGCGCCGCTGGGTCTGCCCGGAACATCCCGCCATCGTGCGTATCAACGCTCCGGATTCGCCCTGGCATGCGGCGGACTGCGCGCTTGCGGGTATCGCCGGGCTAACCGCGGTCATGCTGCCCAAGGCGGAGCGACCCGAGGATATCGCCACCCTGGTGGGCGCCGGCGCCGCTGCGGTGATACCGCTGGTGGAAACCGCCGCCGGCCTCGCCGCCGCGCAACAGCTGGCCAGCGCCCCGGGCGCGTTCCGCCTGGCCTTCGGCAGCCTCGACTTCCAGCTGGACCTGGGCATGCGCGAGGCCACCGAGGACGACCTGCACTACTACCGCTGCCAGCTGGTATTCGCATCCCGGCTCGCCGGCATCGCCGCGCCCATCGACGGCGTCACTACCGCCATCGACGACGCCCCGCGCCTGCAGATGGATGTCGCGCGGGTGAAGCGGCTGGGCTTCGGCGGCAAGCTCTGCATCCACCCGAAGCAGGTCGAAACGGTCAACGCGGGATTCACACCGGACGCGGAGGCCGTCGCCTGGGCGCGGCGGGTCATCGCCGCTGCACAGGATTCGGCGATTACCAGCGTGGACGGGAAGATGGTGGATCGGCCGGTCATCCTCAGCGCGCAGGCGATCCTCCGCGACGCCGGCGAATAAGCGCTAGTCCCGGTCCGGCAGGGGCTTGTCGCGGCGCAGGGTTTTCAGCAGTTCGAGAAAGGCCCGGTTCTCCACCTGCATCACCGCGTCCGCATCCACGTTACCGGCGTTTTCCCGGAACATGCGCCGGGTCAGCCGCAGCTGCAGCGGCGGCAGTCGCGCCAACTGTTCGCCCAGCGCCAGGGCCTCTTCGCGCAGGCGGTCGTCGGGATAGACCGCGGTGACCAGCCCGATGCGCAACGCCTCTTCCGCTGAGACCGTCGCGTTGCGCAGCACCAGGTCCAGCGCGCGCCCGGCGCCGACCAGCCGCGGCAGCAGAGCGGTGCTGCCGCACTCGGGCATGGCGCCCAGGCGCAGGAAGGGAAAGGCGATGCTGGCGGATTCTGCGGCGATGCGGATATCCGCGGCGAGGATGTGGGTGGCGCCGATGCCGACTGCGGGACCATTGAGCGCAATGATCACCGGCTTGGAGTCGGCCAGCAGGGAAATCCAGTTGCGTTCGCCCTTGCCCATCAGGTACGTGGCCGGGGTCACGCGCCGCCCGCTCGCGGCGTCGTAGCGCGGCTCGGCCTTGAGGTCGGCGCCGCCGCAGTAGCTGGAGCCCGTCGCCGTCAGCACGATGGCGCCCACTTCCGCCGCGGCGTTGGCGCGCTGTATGGCCGCAACCACTGCCTGCGCGACATCCGCGCACCAGGCGTTGCGCCGCGCGGGCCGGTCCACCGTCACCAGGGCGACAGCGCCGACGAGCTCGTAGCGGACGAAGCCGTCCATCGCCGCCGATGCGCTGCCGTTCGCTTCGCCCATGCCTGGACCTGTGCTCCCCTGGGTCGTCATGGGCGCTAGGATGACAAACATGCTTTCTATTGTCTATCTATTTAAAAGTTGCAATACAATTGCGATGGGACCCCGGCAGGTAAATTTCAGGTCTGGCATAAAATGCCTTTAAAACGCGCCATTGCGCGCTACGCCCAGCGCCGGTCATTTACGATAAAGCGATTGCTTCCCGCAACCACACGCATTAATGTTTATCTATTTGAAGACAGGCGAGTGGAGCCGGCGATGACCGCGACGGCACAAGGCAGCGAACTCGACCGGCTGATCGGCGCCACCCTGGCCATCGACCCCGCGGCTCCCGCCGTGGAGTACCTGCAGCGGTGGCACAGCTGGGGCGAGATCGACGCCGCGGCCGCGCAGATCATGGCGGCCCTCGACACCCTCGGCCTGGGCGAGGGCGCGCGCATCGGCAGCCTGATGCGCAACCGCCCGGAACTGGTGCCGCTGCTGGTCGCGGTGTTCCGCTCCGGGCGCTGCCTGGCCACGCTGAACGCCCACGCCCCCGACGAGGCGCTGGCAGCGGACATCAAGCGGGTAGCAACGCCGGTCATCGTCGCGCTGGAATCCGACCTGCAACGCCCGCGGCTGCGCGAGTCCATCGCGCACAGCGGAGCCGTCGCGTTGGTTCTCACCGGCGACCCGGCTCAGGCCTGCGTGCGCATCGACGACTTGCGCGGCGAGCCCGCCGGCAGCACCAACAACAGCGCGCCGGGCATCGCCATCGAGATGCTGACCAGCGGCACCACCGGCGCACCCAAGCGCATCCCCCTGCCCTACCGCAACCTGGAAAAAGCCCTGCTCGCCGCCGCGGCCTTCGAGAAGGGTCGCCGCGAGGGCGAGACGCCACGGCTGCGCGGCGGGGTGCAGATCGTCTCCGCCCCGCTGGCGCATATCGCCGGGATCACCGCGGTGATGAACAACATCCTCGCCGGCCGGCGCATCTGCCTGCTGGATAAATTCACGGTGGAAGGATTCCGCGACGCGGTGGTGCGCCACCGGCCCAAGGTGGCCGGCGCGCCGCCCTCTGCCCTGCGCATGATCATGGACGCGAACATCCCGCCGGAGGATTTCTCCAGCCTGCTGGCCTACCGCACCGGTACCGCGCCGCTGGACCCGGATCTCGCCGACGCCTTCTACCAGCGCTACAACATCCCGGTGCTGCAGAACTACGGCGCCACGGAGTTCGCCGGCGGCGCCGCCGGCTGGACGCTGGAGGACTTCCACCGGCATTGGGCCGCCAAGCGCGGCAGCGTCGGGCGCATCAACCGCGGCATCACCGCCCGCATCGTCGACCCGGACAGCGGCGCGGAGCTTTCCGCGGGTCGCGAGGGATTGCTGGAGATGCGCGGCCCGAACATCGGCGACGGCGAATCCTTCGTGCGCACCACCGACCTCGCGGTGCTGGACGAAGACGGCTTCCTGTTCATCCGCGGGCGGGCGGACAACGCGATCATCCGCGGCGGCTTCAAGGTCATCCCGGGCGATGTCGAGGCCGCGCTGCAGCAACACCCGGCCGTACTCGAGGCGGCAGTCATCGGCCTGCCCGACCCGCGCCTGGGGCAGGTGCCCGCGGCGGCCTATGTCGCGCGGGCAGGTGCCAGCGCACCGGATGCAGGCGAACTCGAAGCCTTCCTGCGCGAGCGGCTGCTGCCCTACCAGTTGCCGGTGCTGGTCACCGAACTGGAGGAACTGCCGCGCACCCCCTCGATGAAGGTGAGCCAGCCCGCCCTGGCCGCGCTGCTGCAGGCGGCTCTGGAGAAGGCCGCGAAAGACGGCTGAACCTGCGACGCGCGGCCTACTGCAAGCCCGACACAAGCACGGCAGGCGGGCCGCAACCACCGATGGATTAATTATATAACTATTTGAGAATGCATTGGCCGCAACAGAATCCACACACTTCCAGGCATCCCATAACAGCCTGAATTTAAGCTGTTATTCAGGCAGCCGACGCCAGAGCGCGCCTGAAAAAATCGTTGACTTTGCCGAATGTTATTAGTTAACTATTTGCCGAGTTCAGCGGCAATACCCGGCATTCCACGAGCCGCCTTGCGCCCGCCGGCAAGCCCGCCTGATAACCACTGGCCACAGAGCACAGGTTCATAAGATTTCGCCATGAGATGCGTACACTCCGGCATCGTCGACACCCTGATCGGCTTCAGGGCGCAGCGCCACGTGCAGCCGGTAGCCGCCCTGCGCGAGGCGGACAAGGAAGCCCACCATCCCCACGGCTACATGTTCCGCGACGTACCGCCGGAACTGGACGCGCAGGACGACCCGCAAGCCAGCGTCGCCGAAACCCTCGCCTTGATGGACCAGTTCGGCATCGAGTACGGCATGGTCAGCATGAGCGACGAGCGCACCGCGCAGGCGCTGCGCGACCACCCGGACCGCTTTATCGGCGCCCTGCCCGTCGACGGCAACCGCGGCATGGACCAGGTGCGCGACATCATCCGTGCCCACGACGAACACGGCATCCGCGCGGTGACCACCTTTCCCGCGGGGGTCAACCCGCAGATCCCGATCAACGACAAGCTCTGGTACCCCGTCTACGCCAAGTGCGTGGAGCTGGACCTGCCGGTGTTCGTCACCACCGGCGTGCCCGGGCCGCGGGTCAAGATGATGGCGCAGTACGTCGGCCACCTGGACGAGGTCTGCTACGACTTCCCGGAACTGAAGCTGGTGATGCGCCACGGCGCGGAGCCCTGGGAAGACCTCGCCGTCAAGCTGATGCTGAAGTGGCCCAACCTCTACTACTCGACCTCCGGCTTTGCGCCGAAGTACATCCCGAAGGCGATCATCGACTACGCCAACACCCGCGGCGCGGACAAGGTGCTGTACGCGGGCTACTTCCCCTTCGGCCTGGAACTGTCGCGCATTTTCGCTGAGCTGGACGAGCTGCCGCTGCGCGAAGAGGTCTGGCCGAAATTCCTGTCTGAAAATTCCCGCCAACTGCTCAGGCTGCCCAGCGGCTGAGTACCGGCCTGCACAGCCCGCAGCGCCAGGAGAACCCAATGACACAAAGCGTTGACCTCAAACACTTCGCCGGCGACGCCGCCAGCGTCAACATCGATCCCGGCCTGGGCTTCGCCGCCTTCGACGCGGACAGCCACTACTACGAGGCGGAGGACGCCCTCACCCGCTACCTCCCGAGGGAATGGAAACGCCGCGGCCCCAAGTGGGCCGAGATCTACGGCCGCAAGCGCCTGCTGCTGGGCGACAAGGTGTACAACTTCATCCCCAACCCGACCTTCGACCCGGTGGCTCGCCCCGGCTGCATGCACGAGTACTACGCGGCGAAAACCGAGGGATTGGATTTCAAGGAATTGATGGGCGACCTGGAAGCCATCCGCCCCGAGTACCGCGACCGCGATGCGCGGCTGAAGGTCATGGACGAACAGGGCGTGGGCGCGAGCTGGCTGTTCCCCACCCTGGCGGTGACCATCGAGGTCACCTACCAGCCGGACATCGAGGCCTGCCTCGCCACCCTGCGCGCCTTCAACCGCTGGCTGCAGGAGGACTGGGGTTTTGCCTATAAAGACCGCATCTTCGCCGCGCCGGTGCTGTCCCTCTCCGACCCCGAGTGGGCGGTGGAGGAACTGGAGTGGTGTATCGCCCAGGGCGCGAAGGTCGTCTCCATGCGCAACGGCCCGGTGTACACGAAATACGGCACGACCTCCCCGGGCGCGCCGGAGTTCGACCCGTTCTGGGCGCGCGTGCAGGAAGCCGGCCTGGTGATGGCCCCCCACGCCGGCGACGACGGCTACGACTTCCTCGGCAAGATCTGGGAGCCCTGGGACGAGTACCTCGGCTTCAAGGTATCGCCGCTGCGCAAGGCGGTGACCTCCCAGCGCGCGGTGCCGGACTTTTTCGCCGCCCTGGTCTGCCACCGGGTGTTCGAGCGCTTCCCGCGCCTGAAGATGGCCTCCATCGAGAACGGCGCCAGCTGGGTGCAGCCGCTGCTGGTGCGCCTGTTCCGCGGCCACGCGCAGACCGCGGGTTACTACAAGACCAATCCTGTCGACCAGTTCAACGAGCACGTCTGGGTGACACCCTTCTGGGAGGACAACGTCGCCGAGCTCGCCACCCACATGCCCACGGAGCGCATCATCTTCGGCAGCGACTGGCCGCATGTGGAAGGCGTGGCCAAACCACTGGATTTCCTCGAGGCCGTCGAGGGTTTCGGCGTGGACGACCGGCGCCGCATCATGCGCGACAACGCCGCGGAGCTGACCCGGGGCGCCAATACATGAGCCAGCTGCGGGTATGAGCGAGTTCTGGCCGGAGGAATCCGGGGAGAACCCGTCCATCGTCGACGAGTTGCACGGCAGGGTCGCCGTGGTCACGCTGAACCGGCCGGACTGCCTCAACGCCTGGACGCCGGCCATGGGCACCCGCTACTTCGATACCCTGGACCGCCTCGCCGCTGACCCCGCGGTCACGGTAATCCTCGTGCGCGGCGCCGGCCGCGGTTTCTGCGCCGGCGCCGACCTGAAAGGGCTCGCCAGCATCGCCGCCAGCGGCGGCGAGACCCCGGACCGGGACCACCGGCCCTACTGGCACCCGCTGTCCATCGGCAAACCCGTGGTCGCGGCGATACACGGGGTCTGCTACACCGTGGGCCTGCAACAGGCGCTGTGCTGCGATGTGCGCTTCGCCGCCCGCGATGCACGCATCGCCGCGCCCTACGCGAAGCGCGCCCTGGTGGCGGAAACTGGTATCGCCTGGCTGCTCACCCGGGTGGCGGGCCTGCCGCACACGCTGGACCTGCTGTACTCCGGCAGGGAACTCTCCGGCGAACAGGCGCTGGCGGCGGGCATCGTGAACTACACCTGCGACGCCCCCGCGCTGTTCGACACCGCCCTGGCGTACTGCCAGCGCATCGCCGACGAGGCCTCGCCCTGGGCACTGCGCGCCATCAAGCAGCAGGTCTACGACAGCCTGGCATCCACGTTGCCGGAGAACTTCGCACAGTCCGAGGCACTGTTACAGCAATCCCTGGCCAGCGCCGATTTCGCCGAGGGACTTGCCGCGTTCAGGGAAAAACGCCCGGTAGACTTCCCCGGCCTCGACCCCGCACTGTCGCACCTCGACCCCTGGCCGGGAGATTGACCCCGTGAGCGAACAACCTGCCGGCAACCCCGGCGCGCAACTCGCCCACTGGAAACCGCTGCGCTCGGTGGAGTTGCTCACCGGCAGCGTCGGCGACCGCCTTCGCGAGCACGCCGCGACCATCGGCGAGCGCCCCGCGGTCTACGTCGCGGCGGAGGGCAACTGCGAGACTGTTGAAGTCCTGGACTACCGCGAACTGCTGCGGCTGGCGGAAAACTGCGCACGCTGGCTGGCGCAGCGCTGCCAACCCGGCGAGCGCGTCGGCATCTGGTCGCGCAACGCGGTGGAAAGCGTGATCCTGCAGTACGGCTGCGCCCTCTCCGGCACCATCGTCACCCACTTCAACACCGCCTGGACGGATACCGAACTGGAACACGGCCTGGCGCTGGTGGAACCCTCGCTGGTGTTCGTCGGGGTGGACCACGCGGGGCGGCCACTGGAAGAACGGCTGCGTGCGCAGGCAAATTGCGAGCTGCACTCGATAGACGACATCCGCGAGATTGCCGAAACACCATCTGCACAGGCACTACCCGAGGTGTCGGCAGAAGACCCCTGCCTGATCCAGTTCACCAGCGGTACCACCGGCAAGGCCAAGGGCGCCACGCTAAGCCACCGCGCCGTGCTGCTGGGCGGCTGGCTGCGCCCCTACTGCGAGGGCGCGACGGAGCGGGACGTGTGGCTGAACGCCGTGCCCTTTCACCACATCGGCGGCTCCATTGCGATCATGGTCGGCGCAATGTCCGTCGGCGGCGCCTTCGTGGTGCTGCCGAAACACGACCGCGACCAACTCATCCGCCTGATGCCGGTGGTCGGCGCCACGCGCATGGGCGGCGTGCCCACCATGTGGCTGGACATACTGGATTCACCGGACCTGGCGCCAAACGCGCGGATCAGCTCCGTGTCACTCGGCGGCGCCAGCGTCTCACCGGAACTGGCCCACGCGATACAGGACCGCCTCGGCGCGCGCTGCGGTATCGCCTACGGGCAATCGGAATTCGCGATCATTACCGCGGTGCTGCCGGGCGATCCCATCGAGGTTGCCTGCGACACCGTGGGTCGCCCGCTGCCGCATATCGAAATGAAAATCATCGACCCCGGCAGCGGCGAAATACTGGCTGTGGACGAACCCGGCGAGATCTGCGTGCGCGGCCCCACCAGCATGGACGGCTACTGGGGCAACCCACAGGCGACCGCCGAAACCATCGACGCCGACGGCTTCCTGCACACCGGCGATATCGGGACACTGGACACCGCCGGCTACTGCCGCATCCGCGGCCGCCTGCGCGAGGTGATCATCCGCGGCGGCGAGAACATCTACCCGATCGAAGTGGAAAACGCGCTGCAATCGCACCCGGATGTCGCGCTGGCGGCGGTGGTCGGGATGCCCCACCCGCGGCTGGGGCAGGAGGTGGCCGCTGCGGTCAAGCTGAACCCGGGGTCGGCCGCCACGGTTGAAACGCTGGAAAACCACGTGAAAACACTGGTCGCCAGCTACAAGGTGCCGAAGGCCTGGCGCATCGTCGAGAACATGCCGGTTACGGCGTCGGGGAAAATCCGCAAGGTCGAGATCGAGCCGCTGTTCCGGTGACCGGGGCTGGGGTCGCGACCAGCGGCGAGTGCCCTCGGTAACACAGGCTACTCCGTAACCGCTGTTACCGGATTTTCACAATCGTACCGTCTTCAATCGTCTTGTCCGGGTGTGTAATCACGGCGTCACCCTCCTCCAGCCCATCCAGTATCTGTGCTGACAGACCGTTTTTCTGTCCGACTTTGACCTGGCGTCGTTTTGCCTTGTTGTCCTGCATGACGAATAGCGCCCACTGATCGCCAATACGAAACAGCGCGCTCGCTGGAATTTGTAATACGTCCTCGTTCTCCCAGATTATGAATCGCGAGTCGACACGGTATCCATCACCGAGGGTTTGCCATTGAGCCGGATCGGAAGTGATGTCGGAGATAATCAGTACACGTTGTTCTTCAACCCCCAGGGCCGAAATTTTGGTGAAACCCACCGGTTCCACACGGCGCACCTGTCCACTGAGCGATTGCTCTCCACCCCAGCGTTCGTACAGGACGGGCATTCCCGATCTAATTTTTACCGCATCCGGGGAAAGAACGTCGGTCTCGATCTCCAGCGAACGCGTGTCGCCAACCTCCAACAGAGGCTGGCTTGGGCTGACAACCCCTTCGCATTCCTGATCGATCTTGAGGATACTGCCCGTGACCGGTGACAACACCTGCACGACGTCCTGCGGGTTCGACGATTTTTCGCCCGCGTAACTCAGGGCCGTGCGCGCGGCCTCGAGTTCGTGGTTGGCAACGTCTACCGCGAAATGGGCAGAGCGCAGCGCGGCTTCGCTGCCACGCTTGAGTGCTTCGGCCTGGTCGAGTCGCTCCTGCGAGACATGCCCCTTGCCCACGAGCGGTTCAAGGCGTTCGAGTTCCTTGTTGGCAAGCTCTGCATCAGCAAGCGAGACATGGACATTTTCCTCGGCGGCTCGCAACGAGGCTTCCGCCGCGGACACCCGGGCGCGAGCCTCGGCCTGGCTGCGCGGATCGAGCGGCTGCGATTGCAAAGGACTGATAGTGGCCAGCACTTCGCCTTTCTCGATTGGATCACCGACATCCCGGTCGATACGGCAGACAGTTCCGGCGACCGGCGCGGTGATAATGTAGCGGTCGATGACACGGGTCCTGCCCTCTTCCAGGACAGTGACCTGCATGGGCGCGCGATTCGCCTTGGCGATATCCACCAGCCGCGGCTGGGGCCTGAAGCCGTACGCCAGCAGTACCGCGATGACCAGCAAGACAGCCAGCCAGGTGACGCGCCTTTGCCACTGTACATTCATAGTCATTCCTTTGTTTTCAAAACCTCTATCAGATCGAGATGGTCCAGGCGACGCCGAACCAGCAAAGCCGAAACGGCGGCGGACACCAGCACCACCAACGCGGCAAAAGCGTAAGTCGACGGTTCGAGAACCAATGGAACACGGTACATTTCGTTGCCAATACTGGCGGCGATGTAGCCACACAGTGCGCGGCCTAGCCACAGGCCTGGCAGTATTGCAGCCAGAGTAAGCAGGGCCAGTTCGCCGAGCAGGATATAAGAGATCTCGCCGCGCGTGTAACCAAGCACACGCAGGCTAGCCAGTTCGCGACTGCGCTCGGTTAGCGTAATGCGCGCGCTGTTATAGACCACACCCACGGCGATAACGACGGCGAACAGGGTGGCCACGGAAGTCCAGAACAGCATGGACTCATCCATCGTGCGGTGAAAGTTCTCGATCTCCTGGGTACGTATCACGGAGCCGACGACCCGCGGTCGTTCCTTGAGATGCCCGTATATCTCGTTGGCGTACTTTTCATCGATATAGAGGTAGGCGCCGGAGATGACATCGCCATCCCGCATCAGCCGGTTCAGCGCATCGAGATCCATGTACGCGCCGACGCCAAGGTCCTGGCGGATCAATGCCGCCACTGGAATTTGCTCAACCGGCATACTGCCGTCGAGAATTTCGACCGTGAGCGGTTCGCCGGGCTCGATATGGAGAATTTCCCTGGCCAGGTATTCGCTAAGAACGATACCACTGCCCGGCAGTTCGACAATCTTGAGATCACTGTCTACCAGGCGCTTGATCGTCGCTCCGGGTTCGAACCCCGAGATATACACCCGGTACTCGCGGTGCTGGTAACGCAGTCGCGCGGGTACCGTACGAACCGGCTCGCCGTATTCGACGCCCTGCAGACTCTGCAGTTCGGTGAGCGCGCGGCGCGAGACTGACTCGCTGAACCCCACCGCCAGATCATCGCGTTGCGATAGCCCGTAGTGCACGTCCATCATGTAGTTGATAGTGTTTGCCTGGAAGCGACCGGTCATCAACATACCGACGGCCAGCGCGATTCCAAGCACTGATAACAACGTCTTGACCGGTTTTTGGCCGAGGTTACGCAGAATCATTTTGGTAGGAGCCGCAAGCAGGCGCTCCAATCCCACCTTCTCGACCAGCGACGTATGGTAGCGAGCCGGCGCTTCCGGGCGCATCGCTTCGGCTGGTTTCAGGCGCACCGCGGCGCGAACTGCAGCCAGCGTGCCGAGCAGACCCGCCAGGAAAGAGAACAGGCCGGCCTGAAGAATTCTCAGGGGCGTCAATTCAAAATTCAGGAATGGTAGTCGAAAATATTCCACATAGATTTCGCTGAGCATCTTGCCGAGCCATGACCCGGCCGCGACACCGAGCAGGACACCCGCCGCTACGATAAGCATGATCAATTGCAGGTAGTGCATCGCTATCGTATAGTTCGAATAACCGAAGGCTTTCAGGGTCGCGATCTGTTCGCGCTGTGTCCCTACGAGACGGGTGACGACCACGTTCAACAGGAACGCGGCAACTCCCAGGAAGATGATGGGAAAAATGCCCGACAGGTTCTCGAGCTGTTTCAGCTCCTCTGCCAGGAATCGGTGCGAGGGCTGGTATTCGCGGGCAAAGGCACCGATGCCGCCATAGGGCTTGAGTATGTCATCGATTTGCTCGATCACCGCCTGTTCGTCAGCATGCCGCGTCAGTGTCAGCACCGCGTAATTGAACGCGCCCTCCATGTCATAGGCATTAGACAACGCCGTACGCCCCATCCACAGGATGCCGTAACGCTCGTAGTCGGGAAACATACCGCCAGGTCGCAGCTGGTGAATAAACTCTGGCGATCCACCGGTGCCGACGATGAGCAGTTGCTTGCGCTTGCCCTTGATGATGACATGCAGTTTATCCCCTGGCTTTAAAGAGTGCGCATTCGCGAAGGCTTCGCTGACGATGACCTCATCGTTGCGACCGGCCTCGACCAAACGCCCGGTACGCAGGTACAAATGATTGAGCAGGGCTTCGCCGTCATCCGGGATAGAGGTTACGGTACCAACCACTGGCTCCTGAAAGCCCTCGATGTCGATAGTCAGCGGCGCCACCACACGGGTGTCGACCTTGTCGACACCATCGATCATGGCGAGTCGCTGTGCTGTCGCCTCCGGTGCGCGCTTTATCGGCACGAATATGTCGGCGAAACGATTTTCGCTGTAATAAAGGTCGCGGCTCAGCAGCAGCGAATCGAGCGTGCTCATGAACATCAGGTAACAGGCGACGCCGCTCGCCATCACCGCGGTGATGGCGACACACTGGCCTCGCAGGTTCCAGAGGTCACGCCAGAGTTTGTGGCTCAGTGCCCGCATCGTCTTACCAGCTCAACTCGGCGGCGGATTGCCTGCACGAATTGATCTCAATTTCCGAAATCCTGCCATCGCTGAGACGGATAACCCGGTCAGCCATTTTGGCGATTGCGACGTTGTGGGTGATCACCACGTTAGTGGTTCCCAACTCCCGGTTAACTTTTGCCAGGGCTTCGAGAACCACGATACCGGTGCTGATATCCAGTGCACCGGTTGGTTCGTCGCACAGCAGAACATCTGGCCGCTTGGCGATAGCGCGGGCAATTGCCACGCGCTGCTGTTCGCCACCGGAAAGCTGCGCTGGAAAATGATCCGCGCGATCAGCGAGGTTCACAAGTTCGAGCGCTTCATCAGGCGGCATTGGATTGGTGGAAATTTCAGTGACAAGCGCGATATTTTCCCGCGCGGTCAGGCTGGGGATGAGATTGTAAAACTGGAAAACGAATCCGACGTGATCGCGCCGATAGTGGGTGAGCACCGTTTCCCGGAAGGTGCTGAGATCGTGGTCTTCGTAATACACGGTGCCGCTGGTAGGCACATCCAGGCCACCGAGGATATTCAGCAGCGTCGACTTCCCACTGCCGGAGGGACCCAGCAGGACAACGAACTCGCCCGCATACAATTCCAGGTCGATACCGCGCAAGGCCTCGACCTGCACCTCACCCATCTGGTAAACCTTGGTGATGTCGCGGGTCCTGAATACCGGGTTTTTATCGCTATTTGGCGGGTGAGTCACAGCCATCTATCTGATTTCAGTCGTAAAGATGATAGTCCGGGTAGTCCGGCTTGAACCTGCCCGGCACTCCGTGGTGCAAGTCAGGCCAACGGCGTTGATCCTGCTGATACTCTGCCTACCTCCTCGGCGATATAGGAACGATCTTGCAATTCTCAAACGAAACGTTCCCCGGAAAGTGGAAGCGTATCTGTGCATTCATGATGCCGGCCACTTCCATGCCTTCTATCACTTTACAGTCCGTCGATTTGAGGGCCTCACGCACCGTCTCTGTCGCCGAGTCGCAGCCCAATACTATTACAGCGTCATATTTTTCGGCGCATCTTCGCAGCCTTTTTCTTTTTCCTGTCGTCCACATGCACATGAACCATTCATGAGAAGGCATACTTTTAAAAACTTTCGTTTTCACCCCATGGTCTTCCAATTGGCGTTGCAGTGACTTTATGTACTGATCATAGGGCGCCGATTTCAGGAAACTCCTGAAAAGCTGGATAAAGGGCTTTTTCTCCCGCACAGATACGGTAACCGCAGGGCACATATAGCAGGGAACTATCAGGGCGGAGCGGAGCCCTGCGGCTTCTGAAACCACGTCCCGGTCGCTGAAATGGATCGGCATCTGCCTCCTCCTATCATCAGACCATTGTGTTCCTGTCTACCGCGATTATAGACGATCGTTGGGAGGCAGCGCTGCCGTTTGCCGCACCAGGAGAAAAGCCTCAGTGAGGCGAAAGTAACCGATTCATCAGCATCTCCGCTTACTACTTGAGTGACGGATAGATCACCTGGCTGCTATTGCAAAGCAGACATAAACCTGGCGCCAGGACCAACTACATCAGGCAGCTGATGGGCGCTGCGGGCCACCGGCAGTGTAGTTTCAAGACTCAAGGCCAGACGATTTCAGCAATCTTGATATGCCAGCGTTCTGGCGCTCTCGAGCCCCCCTCGCTCAGTCGTAATTGACGATAAAGTCGACCCCGTAACTGCGCGAATCCTGGAAGTTCCCGCTGACGAACGCACCGAAATTGGTAACGAAGGCAATGTTGTCCTCGTCCGTAAGGTTCCGCCCCCACAAAGCGATCTCCCCGGTCCAGCTGTCGAACAGCGCGATATTGCGCAGCGCGACGCGGGCGTTGAACACCCACTGCGCCGGCGCGAATTCCACCTTGCCGAACGGCGTCGCCGCGGCGCGGCCCGGGTTCTGGTCCAGGCGTATCTTGTCCGTCCAGATGCCGTTGACGCCCATGGTCAGGTAGGCCGATCCGAACAGCGGATTGGTCTCGTAGTTCGCACCGAGGTTGGCGTTCCACTCCGGGTTCAGCGTCTGCCTGTAGTCGGAATTGGGGTAGGCGTTGTCGCCGTCCGCCGGGTTGAGGTCCAGGGCGCCCACCGACTCCAGCACATAGGGATTCACCTTGGTGTATTCCGTGTCCACGTAGCCCAGGCTCGCGTTGACGACGAGGCCGGCCAGCGGCAGCGCCGAGACTTCAAGCTCGAAGCCGTTGGCCTTCAGCTCGCCGCCGCCGAGGATGAAGGTGCCCACTCCCTCGATCTGGTCGAACAGTTCCGGCGCGGTGGTCTCCTTGCTGAAACCCGCGCCCGAGGTCGGTGACTGGTAGTCCTTATACACCACGTCGAACCAGGCGAAGTTGGTGCGCAGCCGGCTGTCGAGGAAGTCCGCCTTGAAGCCCAGCTCCCAGGACTCCGACGTTTCCGGGTCGAAGGCGATGCCCGCCACCGAGCCGCCGGACACGTAGCCGGTGGAGAACTTGCCGTAGATCAGCGTGTAGTCGTTGAAGTTGTAGTTGACGCCCAGCAGGTAATCGACGTTGTCGCCGTCCCACTCGAAATCGCGCACCCAGTAGCCGCCGCTGGGGTTTTTCTCCGTGGGCGGATCGTCCGGAAGGCCGGAGACGAAACTGCCGGACTTGTCATCCTTGGTGTAGCGGATGCCCGCCAGCAGGTCGATGCTCTCGGTGACGTGGAACTCGCCCTGCGCGTAAGCGGCGTAGGAATCCGCCTCGTTATAGGAGATGTTCTGGGCGTAACGCGGCACCACGTAGTTCGGGAACGCGCCGATACTGGCGGCGCCGTAGAGGTTCGCCGCGTTGGGCGGGCTGCCGGAGGTGTCCTTGGAGCTGTAGTACAGCAGGCCGGTGGTAATAGTGGCGAATTCGCCGTCGTAGTCGAGTTGCAGCTCGTCACTCCACTGGTCGCCCTTGGAGTCGGATTGCGAGCAGATGAAGCAGAACGGATCGGTCGGGCTGAACGGGCCGCCGGGCAGGAACTGCGCGAAGGAACCCGCGACCCAGCCGCTGGTGCCGGAGATATCCGCCGGCGTGAACACCTTGGCCTTGCGGTAGGCCAGCGTGTTCTTCAGGGTGAACTGGTCGTTGATTTCCCACTCCGCGAACAGGCGATGGCCCTCCACGGTCTGGTCCCGCGCCAGCGAGAACGCGTTGTTCCAGGCATTGGGACGGCTGGTACCCTTGTAAAGCAGGTCCGGGTTGGCGGCCTGCAGGGAGTCCAGCAGCAGTTCCGCCTGGGGACCGAGGAAGCTGGCGTCGATTTCACTGACCATCACATTGGCGCGCGGTGTGCCCGTGTCTTCGCTGTAGTCGAACTTGTAGGACACGGTGATATCGCCCAGGTCCAGCATCGCGGCGAAGAACACCGTCTGCTGGTCGATCGAGCCCAGGGTCTTGTCGGTGGTGTCCCTGCCGTAGCCGAATGCCGTGCGGTCCCAGGTGATGCCGGAGCCGAGGTTGTCGATATCCCCGTCCTGCTCCTCCTTGGTGTAGGTGACATAGGCGCTGAGCGGCCCCAGCGCCGGGAAATCCAGGGTGGAAACCGTGCGCAGGTAGTCGCGGTTACCCACGCCCACCAGCTGCTTGAAGCCGAGTTCACCGCTCGGGTCCCGGGTGGTGATGCTGATGGCGCCGCCGGTGGCGTTGCGCCCGAACAGGGTGCCCTGCGGGCCGCGCAGCACTTCGACCTGCTCCGTGTCCGGCAGGTTGAAGATGGAGCCGCGCGGCGAGCCGATGTACACGCCGTCCAGGTAGACGGAGATTTCCTTGTCCGAACCGGCCACCAGCCCGTAACCGGTAATGCCGCGCATGTTGAAGGCGGGAATGTTCACCCCGCCGACCGCGGGCCGCACACCGAAGTTGGGCGCCAGGCCGTTGAGGTCGTTGACGGTGAGGACGCGGTTCACTTCCAGCGCTTCCTTGCCGAGGGCAGTAACCGCAACCGGTACATCCTGCATGCTCTGCAGGCGCTTCTGCGCGGTGACGATGACTTCTTCCAGCTGCATCGAGGCGTCGGCGAAGGCGACGCCGCCCCAGCCGATGCCGACGCAGGCGGTCACCGCCAGGGCCAGGCTGCTGCGCAGCTTGTTGTGAACAGGGGGAGTGCGAACCGCCGTGTTTTCCATAACCAGTCTCCGCTTCTTATTATTCGAGGATCGAGTCACGCAGGCACTTCATTTGTATGACTATTACACAAGGATGAGTAGCAGGCAAGTCAACCGTCGCCGCCCGGAACAAACCCTGTAATGCGTCGGAAAAATTGCAATGTATGGGATTTTTGTCCTATAAAGATGCATCCATATGGCATTCAACCGGATTAGCCTGGCGCCCTGAAGGTGCGATTACAGGCAGCTTATTAGCCCTGGTTTTATTGTGTAAATATTAAGGTCGAAACATGGCAACAGCGCAACAGGCCCGCGATTGGGCCAGGACGGCCCTGACCGGCATCGGTGACTCCCTGTACACGCCGTTTTGCGGCCCGGATGGTGAGAACATCGACTGGGACGCCTACCGCCAGCTGGTGCGCTACTGCGTGCGCGACCTCGGCCACCCCATGCTGTGGCTGACCAGCGGACTCGCCGAGTTCTGGTCGCTCACCGTGGACGAGCGCAAACAGTTGCTGGAGGTCGCCGTCGCCGAAGCGCGCGCCATCAACCCCGGCGTCGTCATCCAGGCCTGCACCTCCACCACCGGCCCCGGGGATTGCCTGGAGCTGACCCGGCACGCACAGGCTGCGGGCGCGGATATCGTCTACATCCAGACACCGTCCATGGAGGTCCACGGCGGAGCGGGCGTGCTGCGCTTTTTCGAGTACATCGCGCAGCGCAGCGATATCGCGCTGGGCCTGTTCAACTCGCCCTCCTCGGGCTACCTGCTCTCGCCGGAGGAAATCATCGCCATCTACGAGCGCATCCCCGCGATCTGCGCAATCAAGGAAGGCAGTTTCGAGACCTGGCGCAGCGCGGCGGTAGCTGCGGGCGCGCCCGGCATGCAGGTGTGGGAGTGCAATCCGCAGGCGCTTACCGCGGGCTGGGCCAGCCGCGGCATCGTCTGCAAGGCGCTGCTGGGTACCTCGGGTTACGTGATGGATTTTCCCGGGCGGATGATGGCCAGCGAGTACCACGCGCTGGTCTGGCAGGGGCGCATCGACGATGCGCTGGCCTACGCCCGCGAGTCGGGCATGGATCAGCTGGTCGCGGACCTCGGCGATGTGCTCACCGCCTACCCGGGCCGACCGGGCTACTTCACCCACTGGGGCGAGGCGATCAAGCGCATGGCCGCGGCGGTTGGATTGCCGGCGGGCGACTACCCCCACTCGCGGCCGCCGCAGGCTTTTTTGCCAGAAGCCGCGAAGCAGCAGATCCACGGCGCCTACCGACGCGCGGGGCTCAGTGATATTGCCCGCACTGCCGCCTAGCGGCCGGTAAATTCCGGTTTGCGCTTTTGCGCGAAGGCGGCCATCGCCTCGCGCGAATCCTCCGTGGCCATGCACAGGGCCTGCATCTCCGCCTCGATCGCCATCGCATCCGCCAGGGTCGCGGTTTCCGACAGCCGCGCCAGGCGCTTGGTCAGCGCCAGTGCCATGGGTGCGCGCTCCGCAAAAACAGCCGCTTTCTCCAGAGCAACGGCGCGCAGTTGCGCCCCCTCCACCACCGTGTTGGCGAGGCCCAGCTCGCTGCAGCGCTCGGCATCCAGTCGCTCCCCGCCGGTGAGGATATCGAAAGCACGCAGGTAACCGAGCCGGCGGCAGAGCAGCCAGGCCAGGCCGCCGTCTGGCACCAGTCCCACCCTGACTGCACTGCTGGCCATGTAAGCGTCGTCGGCCATCAGCACCAGGTCACAGGCCAGCGCCAGGGACATGCCAACACCGGCGGCGGCGCCGTTCACCGCGGCGAGTACCGGCTTGTCCAGCTTGGCGATGCCCTCCACCAGCGGCTGGAAATCGTGCACCAGCACCCGCGCTGCGCTGCGCAGCGTGGGATCCTCGCCCTTCGAACCGCCCTTCAGGTCCGCGCCCGCACAGAACGCCTTGCCGGCGCCGGTGATGATGACCGCGGTCACTGCAGGGTCGCGGCCCAGCGCGGTCAAGGCATCGAGCAGAGCGCGGCGCAGGGCGATATCGACGGCGTTGCGCAGTTCCGGCCGGTTCAGTTCCAGCACAGCGACCGAACCCTCACTGTGAATGTTCAAACCTGTGCCCATGCTCGGCCTCCGGCTATGTCAGCGTTCGCGGTCCGCGTTGATCTTGCGCTGGTTGAAGGGAATCGCGTTGTCGTCGCTGGGCTCTTTCGGCAGGCCGAGGTGGCGCTCGGCCACCGCGTTGGCCTGGGTCTCGGTGGTGCCGCCGCCGATGCGGTGGGTGCACACCCGGTCCAGCCCCACCGAGTTGCCGCCCCGGTCCGGTGCCGCGTACACGCCGACGGGGCCGTAAAGCTCGGACAGCAGCGCGGTGCGCCGCACGTCGGTCTGCGCCGCCATCAGGCTGGCGACCGAACCCGCGGTGTGCGGCAGCGCGCCGTTGCGCACGCCCACCGCCACCCTGCGCGTGGTGAGCTTGTACACCGCGTCGATGACGAAAGCCTCGCCCACCAGTTGCCGGGCGTGGGTGTCCTTCTCGAGGTCCAGCGCGCGCAGCATGTCCACGTAGGCAGGCGAGAGTTCGACCGCCGCCGACTCCGCCGCCACCCTCAGGCCCTGGTGCCAGCCGCGCGCCATGCCTGCGTGCTCTGCAGCCAGTTGGCTGCGCACCACCGTCCAGCCGGCATTGGGCTCGCCGATGACGTGGTCCGCCGGCACCTCCACGTCGTCGAGGAATTCCTGGCAGAAATCGCTGTTGCCGCGGATCAGCTTGAGCGGCGATATGGTCAGGCCCGGCGACTTCATGTTCACTGCGAACATGGTGAGCCCGGCATGCTTGGGCACCGTGGGATCGGTGCGCGCCAGGCAGATACCCATATCACAGGCCATGCCGCCGGTGGTCCAGACCTTGGAACCGTTGAGCACCCAGCTATCGCCGCGCCGCTCGGCGCGGGTGGTCACCCCCGCGAGATCGGAGCCACCGGAGGGCTCCGACAGCAGCTGGCACCAGATCTCCTCGCCACGCAAAATTCCCGGGATATAACGCTGTTTCAGTGTCTCGTTGCCATGCGCCAGCAGCGTCGGAATGACCACGTTGAAGGCGTTGCCGAAATGCCAGGGCAGGCGGTAGGGCTCCGCCTCGTCGTAGAACGCTTCCTCGTAGTGGTAATCCAGCCCCAGCCCGCCATAGGCGACCGGCAGGGTGATGCCGGCGAAGCCGCCCTCCCACAGCGCGCGCTGGATCTGCCGGTCACGCGCCACCAGTTCCCTGCGCTCCCAGTCCATGAACGGCTCGCCGGGAATGCGCGGCGGCAGCCTGTCCTGCAGCCACTTGCGCGCTCGCAGGCGGAAGTCCTCCAGCGTTTCGGTACCGGCTATCTCTGTGCTTGTCGTCGTCATCGGCGGTCCCCCTCAGGCCTGCGCGAGGCGGCACAGCCGCTCGTAGTGCGCCGGTGTCGCGCCCCACAGCGCCTCGTTGGAGACAGCGCGGCGCAGGTACAGGTGAATGTCGTGCTCCCAGGTCATGCCGATACCGCCGTGCATGTGCAGGCAGTCGCGGATGATCTCCGTGGCGAACTTGCCGCTGTGCGCCTTCGCCACGCTGGCCGCCGCGGCCGCATCCGCCGCGCCCTCCTGCACCGATCTCGCGGCGTGGGCTACGGCGGCTTTGGCGCCCTCCAGTTGCATGGCGTGGTTCGCCAGCCGGTGCTTCAGCGCCTGGAAGGAACCGATAGGCCGGCCGAAGGCGTAGCGCTGCTTGACGTAGTCCAGGGTGAATTCCAGCGCGCGGTCGGTCACGCCCACGGTTTCGGCGCTGTGCAGGACCAGCGCGAGCTGCAACTGCCGCTCGAACTGCGCATCGGCCGCGCCGTATTCGCCCAGCAGCGCATCCTCGCCCAGCGCGACGCTGTGGAACTGCACCTGCGCCATGCTGCGGCCGAGGTCTATCGGGTCCAGCGGGTTCACGGTGAGGCCCTTGGCGTCGAAGGGCAGCAGGAACTGCGACACCGCGCCGTGCTCGTCCAGCGCCGTCACCACGAAATAGTCCGCCTGCTCCGCCGCCTGCACGCTGCCGGCGATGCCTTCCAGGGAGTAGCCGTGGCGGGTGCGGTTGACGCGAATACTGCCCGGCTCGGCGCCGCCGCGGGCGCCGGGGGATGCAAAACACAGTGTCGCCATGCGCTCGCCGCGCGCGAGGGCGGGCAGCACCGCCGAGCGCTGCGCGTCCGAACCGGCCTCGGCAACCGCAAATGCCGCGACGCAGTTGGGCAGGAAGGGGCCGGGGTAGACAACCCGCCCCAGTTCCTCCGCGATGATCGCCGCGTCGATGGCGCCGCCCGCGTACTCGGCGATACCGCCGAAGCCCTCGGGCACGAACAGCGACACCCAGCCGAGCTCCAGGCCCGCGCGCCAGGTCTCCGGCGCAAACTCCGAACCGCTCTCCACTGCCTGTCGCATCGACTCGACGGGCGCGCGTTTTTCCAGGAAGCGCCGGGTCGTGTCCTGCAGCATCCGCTGGTCTTCAGTGACGATTACATCCACCGGGAATCCCCCTCCTCGTTCATCGTGTGCGCGGCAGGCCGAGGCGCTTCTCGGCAATCATGCTGCGATGGATTTCGCTGGCGCCGCCGTAGATGGTCGAGACCTGCGAATGCCGGAAACACAGGTTGATGAACGCCGCCTCCGCCGATTCGAAGGCCAGCGATTCCGGCGCGGTCAGGTTCAGCAACTCGAAGGCGTCGGCCTTGTACACCTCCGAGGAAAACATCTTCGACGCGGGACCAAACGCCGCATTCGGCTTGTTCTCCGCCGAAGTCCACAGCGTGCGGCAGTGCAGCAGCTTCGCCGCGGCGATATTGCAGGCCACCCGGGCCAGCCGCGCCTGCACCGACGGGTCGTCGATCATCGGCCGCCCGCCGCGGGCGGTCTCGCGGCAAAAGCGCTCCGCGGAATCGAGCATTTCCTCGTGGTGGCGCACGAAGGACATGCCGTGCTCGATCTCCAGCGACGTCGCCATCACCTTGAGGCCGCCGCCGACCTCGCCGAGGCGATAGCTGTCCGGCACGTAGACGTCGTCGTAGTAGGTGATATTGGTGCGCTCCTCCTGGAAGGTGTGCACGGCCTGGATGGTGACGCCCTCGGACTTCAGCGGCACGATGAACATGGTAAGGCCGGTGTGCTTGGGGCCCGACGCATCGGTGCGGGTGAGCAGCAGCACGTAGTCGGAGATTTCCGCGCCGCTGGTGAACATCTTCTGGCCGTTCACGCGCCAGCCGTCGCCGTCCGGCGTCGCCCGGGTTTTCGCGGCGAAGACGTCCGAGCCGGAGCCCGGCTCGCTGAAGCCCAGGGCGCAGACCGCCTCGCCGTTGACCACCCGGGTGAGCGCCTCGGCCTTGAGTACGTCACTGCCGAAGCGATCCATGATGAAGCCGATGATATTGCAGGTGCGCTGGGGATGGCCGGTCCAGTTGTAGTCGTCCCAGACCTTGTAGGCGGCCTGCATCGCATAGGGGCTGGCGCCGCGCCCGCCCATGTGCTTCGGCCAGGAGGGGAACAGGATACCCGCGTCCGCCATTTTCCGGTGGAAGCCCGGGTCGTGGCCGGAAAACGAATAATGCGCTTTCGCCCGCAGTTCGTCGGTGAGGTTTTCCTCGAAAAAACGCCGGGTTTCCTCCGCCAGCGCCTCCGCCTCCTCCCCGAGGCTGAACTCGATGGGCATGTCACCCGCCTCCGGCAGCACCGCCTGTTCGCCGCCATAGCGACGTCGCGCCGCCTCCTGCAGCAAGCACTCGGGATCGCCGTAGACCAGCGGCAGGGCCTTCGCCTGCAGGTTGTAGAGGTGGATGTCGTACTCCAGGGTGACGCCGTAACCGCCGAAGGTATGCAACGCCTGCGCCACCGCGCGCTCGGCGCTGGTGCTGGCCCACCAGAGGGCGGCGCTGGTCGCCTCGCCGGCCTGCGCGTCGCCATCGGCGATGGCGCGGATGGCGCGCCACTGCATCAGCACGCTGGCGTCGGTTTCCACCGCGAGGTCCGCCAGCGGGTGGGAGATCCCCTGGAAACTGCCGATGGGGCGGTCGAACTGCACGCGCTCGCAGGCGTACTGCGCCGCCATGCGCACTGCCTGCGCGGAAAGGCCGTTGAGGGCGGCGGCGACCAGCAGTTTCCACTCTTCGAGGATGGCGGCGTACAGGGCAAGTGCGTCGGGACCCGCGCCCAGCAGCTGCCGTTCGCAGCTGCCGAGGTCGATGCGGCCCATAGGCGTGGAGGCGAGGGTGTGTTCGGCGCGATAGCCCCCAGGAACCTGCAACAGCAGGATTTTGTCGCCCTCCCGGCCGATGACCTGCGCGGCGACCGCGCCGCCGGCCACCAGTTGCCGCGGCCGTTCGGCGATATCGTGCAGGGCGAGGGTCAGCACCTTTTCACCACTGGCGTAGCTGTCGCGAAGGCCCAGCGCATCCTGCGGGTCAAGCTGTGCCAGCAGGCGCATGGCGCAGAGCGCTTCCGCCAGCGGGCCGGAAGCCAGTGTGCGCCCCGCCTCCTCCAGCAACAGGCTGGCGTCGAACAGGCCCAGCCCGAGACCGCCGGCCTCCTCCGGCACGCGGATGAGAAAGGCGCCGAGCTCGGCAAGGCCGGCCCACAGGCGGGCGTCGAAGCCGGTGGGCTGCGCGGCCCGCACGCGCTCGCTGCTGCTTTCCCCGGTGAGGTAGCGGGAAAAGCTGTCCCGCATCATCTGCTGTTCGCCGGTCAGTTCCAGTTGCACTGTTTGCTCTTCTCCCGAAGTTGGTTCAGATGACGGCGCGCTGCCGCAGGCCGTCGATCGCGGCGGCGTCGTAGCCCAGTTCCGCCAGCACCGTGTCGGTATGCTCCCCCAGCTGCGGCGGGCGGCTACGTATTTGTCCCGGCGTGGCGGACATGCGGAAAGGTGTTTCGATGAGTGGCGCGGGCGCCGGCAAACCCGGGTAGTCCACCGCATTCAGGAAACCCATCGCGCGAATGTGCGGGTCCGCCAGTACCTGCCGCGGCGAGAGCAGTGGCGAGGCGGGAATACGCGCGGCGTCGAAGCCGGCCATGGCTTGCTCCACCGTCTTGCCGTCGCACCACTGCTGCATGCAGTCGTTGAGCACCTCGCCATTGGCGGCGCGCAGCTCGTCGTTGGCGAAGCGCGGATCCTCGAACCACTCCGGCTTTTCCACCAGCCGGCACCAGCGCTTGAACATGCCCTGCCCGGCCACCTGCACCAGGATCCAGCCGTCCTCCACGCGAAACAGGTCGCTGGGGCCGATGGCCACCCCCTTGTTGCCGGTGCGGCCGCGGTCCGGCGCGGCGATGGCCTCCTCGATCAGCAGCGCGTTGGACATCATCAGCGCGGTGGGCAGGATCGCCGCCTCCACCTCCTGGCCCTCGCCGGTAGCGTTGCGGTGGAACAGCGCCATCATGGTGGCGATGGTCAGCGACAGCGCGGTGGAATAGTCCACGTAGGGCACGGCGGTGCGGATCGGCTGCTCCGGCAGGCCGGTGCGATACACCGCGCCGGACATGACCTGGCCGATACCGTCGAATCCGACGCGGTCGCTGTAGGGCCCGCCGCGGCCGTAGGCGGTCGCGCTGGCGAGGATGATGTCCGGCTTGATGGCTTTCAGGCTTTCGTAGTCCAGGCCCTGCTCGCGCATCACAGGCTCCGGCATATTCGCCACCACGATATCCGCTGTTTCCACCAGCTGGCGCACGATCTCGCGGCCCTCGGGCGTGCCGGGGTCCAGGGTCATGCAGCGCTTGTTGCGGTTGCACTGCAAAAAGCCGGCGCCGACACCTTCTGGCACCACCGCCTGCACCCAGCGGTCCTCGCCGCCCTCGCGTTTCTCGATGCGGATGACGTCCGCCCCCATGTCCGCGAGGATGGCGCTGCACCAGGGCGCGGCGATGTAGCGCCCGAAATCGAGGACGCGCACGCCCGCGAGTACTTGCCGTTTGTCAGGCACGGTTCCTATTGCCGCTCAGGAACAGGTCCAGTTGGGGTCGCGTTTTTCCATGAAGGCCGCCGGGCCTTCCTTCGCGTCATTCGACTGCGCGCAGCGCATGCGGTAGCTCTCCGCCAGCAGTTCCGCTTCCTCCACCGGCAGCGAGTAGCCCTTGCGCATGGCCATGCGGGTGCCGCGCACCGCCAGCGGCGCGTTGCGGTTGACGGTGTCGGCGATTTCCCAGGCGCGCTCCATGAGTGTTTCCTTCGGCGTGATCTCGGTGATCAGTCCGAGCTCGTAGGCGCGCTGGGCGCTCATGCGCTCGTGCTTGCCCATCAGCGCCATGCGCATGGCGACGTTCAGCGGCAGCACCCGCGACATGCGCACCATTTCGCGGGCGGAGACGATGCCGATGGAGACATGCGGGTCGAAGAAGGTCGCGTGCTCCGCGGCGATGGCGATATCCGCGGTGGAGACCAGGTCCAGCCCCGCGCCGCAGGCGGCGCCGTTTACCGCGCAGATGATCGGCTTGGACATGCTCAGGTAGGGCGGCGTCGCCTCCTGCGGCACTTCCCACTGGCGGTAGGAGGTCAGCATGCCCTCGCCCCACATATCGATGCCGGTGGGGTGGCCGTCGACATAGGTGCCCTCGATCACGCTCACGTCGGCGCCGGTGCACAGGGCTTTTTCCCCCGCACCGGTGTAGATGGTGGCCCAGATGTCCTGGTCCGCCTCCACCTCGGCCCAGACCTCGCGCAACTCGCGCATCATGTCGATGGAAATCGAGTTCATGACCTCCGGGCGGTTGAGGGTGATGCAGGCGGTGTGCCCGCGCTTCTCGAACAGGATGGGTTTGTCGCTCACGGGTACAGCTCCTTATTTTTTCGGTAATTTATCGTCGATGCGTTGTGAGTTGTCGCGCAGGACCAGCGGCGTATTGGCGATGCGCTCCACGGTGCGGCCGCCCGCGCGGTCCAGGTCCTTGCACAAATCGATGGCGAGCTTGGCCACGCCCACGGCGTCGGCGGGCTTGCCCGCCAGGCGCAGGCAGAAGTCCCACACTCGCTGGTCGAACTCCTCCGGCGACCACACCGCCTGTACCAGCCCGGCGGACAACGCGGTCTGCGCGTCCATGGTCTGCCCGGCCATGCCCAGCCACTTGGCCCAGCCCACGCCGCACAGGCGCACGATGCGGCTGGTACCGCCGCTGCCGGCGATCATGCCGAGGTCCACCTCGGGCAGGCCGAAGCTCGCCTCGCTGGAGGCCAGGCGAAAATCCACCGCCCCCGCCATTTCCAGGCCGAGGCCGAGGCAGGGGCCGTTGATGGCCATGACGATGGGCTTCTCCACACTCTCCATCTCGTCGAAGTAGCGATGGATGTTGTGGCGGTAATCGCGGCGAAATTCCTGCATGGAGCGCGTGGGTGGAAAGCGCTGCTGGTGTTCGACGATGTCGATACCCGCGGTAAAGAACGGACCGGCGGAGCGGATCAGCAGCAGGCGCTTGTCGTCGCTGTCGCGCAACTCGTCCACGGCGTTGAAGATCACCTCGCGCATCGCGATGGTCATGGCGTTGCGTTTGGCCGGCCGGTTCAGGGACAGGGCGATCACGCCGTCCCGGTCCTCGCGCAGGATGTCGTCAGTGGTCACAATTCCATCTCCAGGTCGAGCAAACGGGATCTGGCCAGCCGGGGATCGCCCGGCAACTGGTGCAGCACATGGGCGCGCTTGAGCAGGCGGTGCGCGTCGACCTCGTCGGAAAAACCCATGCCGCCGTGCACCTGTATGTTGGCTCGCGCCGCTTTCAGCGCCTCTTCCCCCGCCAGCAGTTTTGCGCTGACCGCGTGGAACTCCGCGTCCGCGGCGCCCGCCTGCAATGCGCTCACCGCCGCCAGTGTCTGCGACCAGCACAGCTCCGCGGCGAGCGCCGCGTCGGCACAGCGATGCTTGATCGCCTGGAAAGCGCCGATGGGCCGGCCGAACTGCACCCGGGTGCGCGCGTAGGCGGCGGCCATGTCGCGGGCCTGTTCCAGCACCCCGCAGAGCATGGCGGCGAAAAGCAGCTGGGCGCCCTGCGCCAGCTGCGCATTGCGAACGCGCCGGCCGGATAGCTCGGTGCGCGCGATGCGGTGCAGTTGCAGCGATTCGTCTATACAACTCGCGACTTTGGCCTTCTTCAGTTTTGCCTCGTGCAGGGACAGCACATCGCCCTCCAGCAGCAGGCACAGGCCGTCGCCGGCATCGATCAATTGCACCTGCCCGCCGGACAGCGGCACAGCCAGGCCCGCCCGCCGCTCGCCGCGCAGCAGCGCGTCGCGCAGTGCGATGTCGTCCCCGGCCGCCGCAACCTGTGCGCCGAGCACGCTGCCCACCAGCGCAGGAGACAACAGGTAGCGCCCGGCTTCGCGACAGGCCAGGGCGTTTTCCATCCAGCCGAGTCCCAGCCCGCCCTGTGCTTCCGGCAACGCGATACCGAACATGCCGAGCTCCGCGAGCCCGGCCCAGTGGGTTGCATCCGTTACACCCTCGCGCAGGCGCGCCAGCGGAAATCGGCCATCGAGGTAACGGGCGACACCGTCCGCGAGGTCCAGTTGGTCCTGCACCGGCAGCGAGAGATTCACGCGACGCGCTCCGCCACGGCGTCGTGTTTCGGCAGCTGTAGAATCCGCTCGGCGATGATATTGCGGCGGATCTCCGAGGTGCCGCCGCCGATCGTGCCCGCGTAGCTGAACAGGTACTGCTCCACCGGCACCGCGTTATCGCCGCCGGCGTGCAGTTGCAGGCCCGCCAGGCCCGAGAGCGACATCCACAGCCGGTATACCTGCTGTTTCAGTTCCGCCAGCATCAGCGCGACATAAGTGCCCTCGGGGCCGGGAACCGACTGCGCCTGGCAGCGGGCGGCGCCGTGGTAGGTCATGGCGCGCAGGCCGGCGGCGCGCGCGCGCAGTTCGCCGAGGTCCCCGGCCACGCCGGCATCCTCGACCAGGGCGCGCCCCTGTGCGTCGACGGTGTCGCGCGCCCAGGCCACCAGCTTCTCAACGGTGGCCGCAAGGCGCATCTGCGATTCGATAAAGGCGGTGCCGCGCTCGAAGGCGAGCGTGGCCATGGATACCTTCCAGCCCTCGCCCAACTCGCCGACCACATTCGCCAGCGGAATGCGCACATCCTCGTAGTGCACCTCGCAGTTGTGGTACTCGCCGTCCATGGACTTGATCGGGGAGACGGTGATGCCCGGCGTGCGCATGTCGCAGATCACCCAGCTCAGGCCCCGCTGCCGGCTGGAGCCGGGCTCGGTGCGCAGCAGCAGTTCCTGGTAGTCGGCGGCCTGGGCGAAACTGGTCCAGAGCTTGGCGCCGTTGACGACGAGATGGTCGCCGTCGACGACACCATGGCAACTGATGCCGGCGAGGTCGGAGCCGGCGTTGGGCTCGGAGAAGCCCTGGCACCAGATGGCCTCGCCGCTGAGAATCCTGGGTAAGTGGAAAGCTTGCTGGGCAGGTGTGCCACGCAGCATCAGGGTCGGCGCCGCGTGCTGCAGGCCGACGAACAGGCCGCTCATGTCCGGCGCGCCGGCGCGGGCGTACTCCTCGTACCAGATGATCTGCTCGCGCTGGCTGAGGCCGCGGCCCCCGTGCTCAACCGGCCAGTTGATGCCGGCCCAGCCGGCCTCGAAAAGGGTGCGCTGCCAGTGGCGCAGGTAGTCGGCCTGCCCGCAACCGTCCCGGGAGATCGGCGGACAGGGCTGCGCAGGTGTGTTCGCCTGCAGCCACTCTCGCACTTGCGCCCTGAAGGCGGCTCCGGGTTCCAATGTCACCTGCACGACGCTCCGGATGAATCATTTAACTATTAGAATTTGCGTTGCATTGTCCAATGCGTGGAGTTACATTTCAAGCCCTGTTTTAATTGGCTTTTGCCCTGCACGACAGGATATTTCATTTAGCTAACTATTAATAGAAACACTCCAGGAGTTGCCCATGCCGCCCGTCGTCATCACCAGCGCAATGCGCACCCCCGTCGGCACCGCCCGCAAGGGCTCGCTCGCCAATACGCCGCCGGAAGAACTGGCCCGGATTGCCATCGGCGCCGCCCTTGCACGCTCCGGCCTCGCCGCGGAGCTGATCGACGACGTGGTCATGGCGGAGTCGCTTTCCGGCGGCGGCGCCATCGCCCGCCACGCGGCCGTGGAAGTGGGCCTGCTGGGTGCCGGCGGCATGGCGGTCAACCGCCACTGCGCGGGCGGCCTCAGCGCCATCGGCGTCGCCGCGGGCGCGATCACGGCGGGCATGGAGCGCGCGATGATCGCCGGCGGCGTCAACTCCAGTTCCTTCATGCCGCGCATGCAGCAGCGCGACCCGGCGACCCAGGAATTCCAGGACTGGTGGATTCCGCCGACCCACCCGGACAGCCCGGAAGCGCCCAACCGGGACATGTCGATCACCGTCGGCTGGAACGCCGCCAAAACCCTGGGCCTCACCCGCGAGGAACAGGATGCCTGGGCGCTGCGCTCCCACCAGCGCGCCGCGGCCGCCACCGATGCGGGGAATTTCGCCGACGAGATCGTGCCGGTCACCGTGACCGGCGCAGACGGCCAGCCATTCGAGTTCGCCATCGACGAATTCGTGCGGCGCGACACCAGCATGGAAAAGCTCGCCGCGCTGAACGTGCTGCACCCGGAGATCGAGGGCTTCAGCATCACAGCGGGCAACGCCAGCGGCGGCAACGACGCGGCCTGCGCCCTGGTCGTCTGCTCCGGGGAAATGGCGCAGTCCGAGGGCACGCCGGTGCTCGCCACCATCCGCGGTTGGACGTCGATCGGCGTGGACCCTGCAAAAACCGGGCTTTCCGTACCGCAGGTAGCGGAAAAACTGCTCACCCGTACCGGCTACCGGCTGGAGGACATCGCCCTGTGGGAGATCAACGAGGCCTTCGCCTCGGTACCGCTGGGCGCTTGTCGGGTGATGGGACTGGACGAGGAGATCGTGAACATTTCGGGCAGCGGCTGCTCGATCGGCCACCCGATCGGCGCCTCGGGGGCGCGCATGGTGACTACCCTGTGCAATGACCTGCGACGGCGCGGCGGCGGGCTGGGTATCGCCGCCATGTGCGCCGGCGGCGGGCAGGCCGGCGCCGTCCTCATCGAAGTCTCGTAGGAGCCTGCTACGCAGGCGATTGCGATTTTGCAGACGCGCACCCTGCCCGATCGCCTGCATAGCAGGCTCCTACCTCGATATCGCCTGCGTAGCAGGCTCCTACGACGGCTCAGGTGTTTAGTGCAGGCTTCTTCGCGTCGCGCCAGGCTTCGTTATTATCCGCAGCGACCTGCGCCGCGCGCTGCCAGAAGGCTTCGCTGTTGGCGCGCACGTTGAAGTCGAAGCTGGTGGCGTGGCGGAATTCCAGCAGCTCGACGCCGTCCGGCCCCGGCGTGTAGGCGTAGGGGACGTTGGCGGGAATCATGAAGCTGTCGCGCGGGCCGACCTCCTCCGTGCCCAGGCGCAGTGACCCGGCGATCACGTAGTACAGGCAGTCGCAGTCGTGGCTGTGCAGCGGCAGCGGATAGTCCTTCTTGAACCAGACGTGCGAGAGGTGGAAGCCGGGCAGGTCCACCAGCACGTGTACCTCGTCGCCGCGGGCCTGGCCGGGGGCGTGCAGCGCGGCGAAGCCCTGCAGTTGTACCGGCGTAAGCTCGGGCATGGCCATGCAGCCCTTCTCCACCAGGGAGGGCGCCTCGGCGCCGCGGAATATCTGGAATTTCCGGTTTTCGTCACTGCTCGTCATCAGTCTTGCTCCTTGAACTCAAAGAGGATGCCCATGTTGTCCCGCGGGTCCACGGCGATACTGCCCGGGGCGGTGCCGTCGATCACCCGCAGCGAATTTTGTTGCAGCCATGCGCGGGCTTGTTCGACATCCGCGACGGCGTAAACCGTTGAGCGTATGCCCTGCCCCGTGCCCATCATCTCGCGCAGCAAGGCGCCCTCGCCCACGGGACTGAGCAGTTCGCAGGTGGCGTCGGCGATGCGCAGGCCCATGGCGCGGGCGCCCAGCGCCTCGCGCCGCACCTCGTAGACAGGCTCGGCGCCGAGGAAGCCCTGCAGGAAGCGCGCGGCGGCGTCGATGTCGTGCACCGCGTGGGTGTAGCCCGCCAACCCGCGGTAGCCCAGCGGGTGCGCCGCCCAGTGTTCGGCGGGCAGCGTGCGGGTTTTCACGTGTGCCGCTTCCGGCCCGTAGAAGGTGCCGTCGAAAAATTCGTAGTCGACGCCGAAGCCGTCGCGGGGGTCGGTATGGATAGCCAGCCCTATGTCCCGGGTGATACCGAGGCCGTGACCGGCCGCGGCGGCGCGGGCCTCATCGAGGCTCGCCTCGTACTCGATGCCCAGGTAGTGCGGCCCGATGCGGCCGTGGAGCAGGAAGTTGCGCGGCTGGAACAGCTCGATGACCAGGCCGCCGACCTCGACCAGGCAGGCGTGCCAGTCCTCGCCGGGCAGGTCGAGCATGAATGAGCCGCCGAAGACCGCCTCGAAGTGGCGCACGCACTGCTCGAGATTCTCGATCACGATATTGGTGTGACTGGTCTTGCGGCAGTGCACGGACCGGGTCATGCCTGGCTCCTCGATGCGGATGGCCCGCCGGCACGCCCCTGGCACTGGAGGGCAGCGGACTTTCTATTATCTATACTTTATGGCGAAGTATAGCCCAAGCCCGAGAGCAATGCAGCCACCAAAAGAATGCCGATATCCGTCTTTTAACGCTGTTTTTACAGCGTTTTATACACCACAAACCAGATGGCGCAACGGACTTGCCGGAGCGCATGAATCGTCAACACTTATCATCTAACTATAAAAATCGGTTACACTTTTAGCCGGCATCGCCGACCCCGGCCAGCATCCGCCCCGGCAATTGAAAGGGATACAGCCAACGTGACCAGCGCCATCGACACTCCCTACCTGCTCGCCCGCTACCAGGGCGCCCGGCCCGAAGCGCCCGAGTGGTTCGACCGGGCAGTGGCGCAGCAACCCGGGGAGCACCGCTTCGAATCCGGCGGCGCGCAGATCGAGCTGCTGACCTGGGGCTCGCCGGACAAGCCGGGGCTACTGTTCCTGCACGGCAACGGCGCCCACGCGCGCTGGTGGAGCCATATCGCACCATTCTTCGCCGGCGACTGGCACTGTGCCGCCCTGTCCTGGAGCGGCATGGGCAACTCCGCGCGCCGGGAGGAAGGTTACGAGGTCGACGTCCTCGCCCAGGAGGTCCGCGACGCCGCCCACTGGCTGGGCGGTACGCAACGGCCTGTGGTGATCGGCCACTCCATGGGTGGCATCGTCGGCCTCGCCGCGGCGGCCGGGACCGACCTGTTCCGCGGGGTCGCCGTCATCGACAGCCCGCTGGCCATAGCCGCCTCGCAATTGCAGGCGATTCGCGAGGATGCGCCGCGGGCGCGCAACGAGCACCGCAGCTTCCCCACCCTGGCGGAGGGGCTCGCCCGCTTCCGGCTATCGCCGCCGCAACCCTGCGACAACGACTACATCGTCGATCACATCGCGCGCAATTCATTGATCGAGGTCGACGACGGCTGGCAGTGGCATTTCGACGCCCGCCGGGTCGCCATGAACGCGGAGCGCACGGCGTCCATCGTCGCCCGGGTCGACAGCCCGATTGCATTCGTCTACGGCGAGGAGTCCGCGCTGCTCACCCCGGAAACCCTCGGCCTCAGCCTCGGCATGCTGCGCCCGGAATCGCCGGTCATCGCCATCCCGGACGCCCGGCACCACGTGATGCTGGACCAGCCCGTCGCGCTGGTCAGCGCCCTGCGCGCGTTGCTCGAATTCTGGCCGCGGGAATAGATCGCGCGTCCGCCCCGACACCACAGACCAGGGATAACAATAACGACCATGGCTTTCTCTATCGAAACACTGTTGCAACCGGGCCGCTTCGCCCTGTTGCTCTCCGAGGTCCAGCGCAGCGTGATCGGCGATCGGGCGCGACTGGTCGCGCTGGCGGAGGCCGCGGCAGAAGTGGGGGTGATCCCGAACAGCGCGAGTCTTGCGTCAGCGGTGCGCGACAGCGGCGGCGTGGTCGTGCACTGCCTGGCCAATATCAAGCCGGGACGCTTCGGGGCCAACACCAATGCGCGGCTGTTTCGCCGGGGCTCATCGCGGCAGGAGCCCGTCGCACAGGCGGACCCGGATTTTGATGTGCCCTGCCCCGAAGTCTGGGCGGAAGGCGACGTCATTTCGCTGCGCGACCACGGCCTCAGCCCCATGGCCGACTCCCAACTCGACCACCGGCTGCGCAACGCGGGTATCGCTACCGTGATCATTGCCGGCGTCTCCCTGAACGTCGCGCTGCTGGACCTTGCGATGACCGCGGTCAACAACGGCTACCAGGTCATCGTGGCCAGCGACGCCGTCGCGGGAATCCCGTTGGACTACGGGCCGGTGGTCATGCAGAACACATTGATGCCGATCGCCACGATCACCAGTTGTACGGAGATCATGGCGGCCCTGCCTGCGGCAGGAACCTGACGAGAACACTGCCAACAACCGAACAGCGATCCCTACAACGAGGCCAGGCCATGAACGAATGGGAACATAAAGCGGCAATTTGCGAGCTCATCAACAAGTACTCCGGCATCGCCGGGCGCCTGCATGCACATGCACTGGGAGAGTGCTTCGCCCCGGACGCACAAGTGCATGGAGTCGCACCCCTCCTGGGACAACCGGAACCCCTCACCGGCCTGGCGGCCATCATCGACTTTTTCGACCCGGTATTTGGCGGGCTGGAATGGCTGGTACAGCAGAACACCATTACCGATGTTGTTTTGTCGGAAGATGGACGCGGCGCCACTGCTTCGACCAACCTGGTGGAGTCGGCGCAGCGAAAGGGCGCGGAAACGCTGCAGCTGACCGGTCGGTACGAGGACGAACTGGTGTGGACAGCGCAGGGGTGGCGCTTCGGCAAGCGTACGCTGAAGACCTTCCAGTTCAGGCTTCTGGAAGCCGGCAGCTAGCAAGCACCACCACGAGCCGAAGAGAATGGAGTCGCCCGCGACGAACCTGGATGCTTTACCCGCAGCGCTGGAAGGCGGGCGCCTTGCACTGGTCCCCGTCCACCGGCACCACGCCGGGCAACTGTTCCCCATACTTTCCGATCCGCAGCTCTACCACTTCACCGGCGGGCAACCGCCAGAAAGCCTGGAATCCATAGAGCGCTGGTTTGCAAACCTCGAATCAAGGATCTCGCCTGACGGCACGCAGCACTGGCTGACGTGGGTGGTAACGCTCAAAGGGACAGGCGATTCAATCGGCTATGTACAGGCTACCGTTACCGGCCTGCAGGCGGATATCGCCTGGCTCATCGGCACGCCGTGGCAAGGACAGGGTTTTGCAAAGGAAGCGGCGATAACCATGAAGGACTGGCTGGCGAGCCAACAGGTCGAACGGGTAACGGCGTACATTCACCCCGAGCACTCCGCGAGCCAGAAGATTGCAAACAGCCTCGGCCTGCGGCGCACCGGAGCGTACCATGATGGCGAAGAAGAGTGGGGCGCTGCCACGGGGAACCCTTGACCAGCCCGACAGTGACAATGCTGCAGGGCTAACGTCAGAACCCTGGTATGTGTGACAGCTGCCATTGCGGTGCAGGAGGCAGCGTTGGCGCGTTGCGTACTTTTGTCTCGCGAGCGGCCGCTTTCGCCTGTTAGCGGACTCGAGCAGTAGCACCTACAGATGGAAAATCCTGGCACCCTCGATTTTCACTTCCTTTTGGCAGCCTGGAAGCGGCCAGTTTCGAATCTCTTACCAGATTCCATTGCCATGTTTGTAGCTACACACTGCTGCCAAATCACGGCCTTCTAGCGTGTCGCAGCTAATTGGGCCTCGCTACAACTGCGGTATTCACACCAAAATGATCTATGGCAAATACCTGGCCAGAAATGCCGTTCCTCAGGACATCATTCAGGACAAAAAACAGGGCTCTCTCTTGATCATAGGCAAATCCTGCAGGTACTTCTGAGAGCACCTCGTAGGTGCCGGTTTCAACATCCAGTGAGCGTGTTTCCGCCATTTCCTTCGTAGCTACTGCGGTTAGCCCAAAAATAATTCGGCCTGTTGCAGCATCTAGTGCCAGGCTCTCCGTATATCCATACTCGCCATCACTCCCATCGTATAGATAAGTGACTTCACCGCTCGAAACATCAATTTGTACAACATCATTCCCAGACGTTGTCGCTATCACCCTATCATTCTCTGAATCATATATGTTCTTCTGTAGCGCAGGCGGAAAGTTCGCACCTCTCGGCACCTCTGCAATTAGCCTCCTATTCCCGGTCGCCATATCAATCGCAACTAAGCCTGCTTTCGAATTCGCGTGCGCTACTCCACCCGAGGCATACAATAGCCCGCGCTGACTATCCACGCTCAGCCCCATGACCCAATAGAGCAAGGTTCCACTTTGTGTATCATTAGACGTCACGAGAACCTGGCTTCCGTTTTCAGGATCAAGCCGCCAAATCTCACCAGAACCGCCTTCGAAATATAAATACCCGGTTTCAGTATCAACGACTGCAGCGTAAGGCCTATGAGTTTCAATCGACGGTTCTGGTGTTATTTTTGAGCGCTCTAACGTATCCAGGTCAATTTGATAGATCTGACCATCCTGGGGTTGGAAGATGAACAGGCGATTCCGCACATCATCCAGGACGGGTAGACCCCACCTTATGATGTCAGGGAACACCGCCCCTGCTCCCACTGGATTTCCCGGGGTTACTCGAAGTACATCTTGATATTCACCTGAAGAAAGATCGAGGTACTTTAACTCACTCATCCCTTCCGCGATGAGCAAACGGTTACCTGTTTCGTCGTAATCAATATCAGTAACCCCTTCAGGCAAATTGATATTGTCGAGCACGATCGAACGTTTACCGGAATCAACGTCCACTTCCATCACCCTCTCATCGTCGACGGTGATGACATGAGTTGCTCCGCCTTGGAGAAACATCCACTTGGGCGTTTTTAAAGATGGGCCAAATTCATCTATTGCGGGCGACAAAATACTTCCCACGCCTGTCGCAAGGTCATATGCATAGAGACCATATTCTTCCTCAGGTGGAAATTGCCATTCGGGGCTTGCCGATCCGTCAGCCGAGACAATCACCCGGTTATTTGCTGTATCGACGACTACCGCACCGGCGCAAAATGCAACATCGGGCGATCCCGGAAAGTCGCTCACAATACTGGTTTCCGCTATCACACTTGAAACTGTGCCGAGGATGGGGATTGTAGCCAGAAAGCAGTGGTGCTCTTGGAGCTCGTCATCGATGGCCCTGTAAGAAAATACTAGTTGAGAATTTACCGGGTCTTGATCAAATCCCTGGTAGAAACGTGGCTCGCTCCATTGCATTGCGCCAAATGTCTGGGCAGTGGACGCATCCAAATCAACCACGAAAGCGTCCGTACTCCACACATATGGCTCCCAACGCAGTAAATATGCGCTCTTGCCTGTCGGATCTACTCGAATACCCGTTGCAGGCTCCTGGTCGCCATTTGCCAGGCCCGCAAAAAGCAGTGTTTCTGCCCCGGAGTTCAAGTCCACTCTTCGCAACTGCCCGGTACCATAGACGAGGGCTGAACCGCCGCCTGCATCGAGTTTCACAAGCCTGTAGCTGCCCTGGACGGGCCTGTTAAGAATTGGAATACTCTCTTCGATTTCCTGGCCTGCTGAACTTCTGAGTGTTGCTCGCAGCTCCAAACTGTCCGAAATAGGTAACGGGAGATTGGCGCTCCAGCGACCCACTTCGGTATTAACGGTCGCAGGGATTCCATTCACCTGGAACTCCGCAATATCACCCAGTGTAAAGGGACTACCACCAATGCTGGAAATCGTTCCGCTGACCGTGGTTTGATTAACACCCTCAAGTGATGAACCGGCAACAGGGAATGTGATTTCAATTTCCAACTGTAGCTCTCCGACAGGTGGTGGACTCACGTCACCCCCTGTACTCGAGCTACCCCCACCACAACCGCTGAGCAGTGCTGAAATGATGACGATGGAGGCACATCTCCATGCTATTGGATGTAGGGGCCAATTGGTAGTCAAGCTCTTCATCTCCATATGAAAAGTCCAAAAACATACGTTCCAACAAAGACAACGTCCCAGGTCGAATACTATTCCCACTATACACTGCAGATGATTGAATCGCCTCAGGACTGATAATCCAGTTGACACGTATGCAGTAGATTACAGCGGGGTCGGTGGGCAGCCCGAAAGCGACTCGGCGCTCAGCTACGAAGTGCTTCAGCTTGTGCTCGTCACCACAAAACAAGCCTGATGACACAAAATTTTTCAGCCAATGTGTCTGCTTTGAGGCGAAAGCAGACTCCAGGGCAGTCACCGTACCGCTAAGCGCGATTCAGCAACCCATCCACCGCCATCCCTGCATCCATCCTGTCTCCGCACCAGTAGGGAATAATCGTACCGGGCCCAATATCAAAACCCGCCCGCCTGTGACCCGTCACCAGGGCAAACACGTTTCCGCGGAAACGCGTATCGGGACCGGCGGGAACGACATCGCCATTCGGGGCAGAAAAAACCGGCGCATCATCCGTACCCATCTGCAATACATAGCCGCCTTCATGCACCAACCGGTGATGGTGGCGGCAGAGCAACACGAGATTATCGAGCCTGGTTTCACCACCATCCGCCCAGTGCCGGATATGGTGCGCATCCACATGATGCCGCGTGGTGCAGCGGTCACCGCCATTCACATTGCTTTCGCCGGCGGCAAGGTACACTTCGGCGACGCGCTCCAGCGCATCCGCACGACGCGCGGCGATAGGCGTTTCCGCGGAAACGTCAATCGCGGCATTCAGCGCCTGCGCGACCCGCGCTCCCTGCTCGGCACTGATACGCGCCCTGAACACGTAACTGCCGTCGTCGTCGATGTACCAGGATAGCTCCCGCGATTCATGCGCCAGTTGATCGCGCCGCAGCGCTTCGATGCGCTGCACTTTGCGGTAATTGCGGACAAGGCGCTCGACGTGCGCGGCGGTGCCGTGGTTGGCGATCATCAGCAGGTAGTCTTCATTTTGCGACGTGGCGACGCGGGTCATCGCGCGCACCTTGGAGTAACTGATTTTGCCGCAGCGGAAGGCGGAACTGATTTGCGGCAACTCGGCCAGCGCATGGGCGACGCGCACTTTTTCCCGCGCCGCGCCGAGGGCGATGCCGCACTTCCAGTTGAGCCAGTGGGCGCAGGATTTGACCCCGCCACCGTTCCAGCCGCTGCGCTCATCGAATTCGTGAATCAGGCAGAGCAGGCGGTAGGTGGCGGCTGCAAGGTGGGCGGACAGTTCTGTAATTTCGTCTTCGAGATCCTGTAAATCGCGGGGGCCCGGCGCGCTGCCGGCGAGCTTGTCCAGTGCCATTTTGAGCCCTCCCTGGGCGCGGTTTGATACTGGTCAATTATACCGCCAAGGAGTCAATTATTTCTTATAAATCAGTGTGTTGAATAAGATCAAATGCGCCCGGAGGTCTGCTCGAAACGGGCGGATGCACAGACGGCAGGGCGGCATTTCGAACTGCCGGGCAAGCTGGCGAATTTATAATCCCTCCGCCCCCTTTGATGGAAATTCAACGTCGGCAATCAACCAACACTTTCGCCGACTCGGCCGGATTCCTGGCTACTGCAAACGCCTGCGAAAACTCCGCCAGAGCAAAATCATGGCTCACCAGCATATCGATCACCCCTGCGCTCGCCACGAGCAACCCGATCGCCTCCTCGAAGCTGTCTCCATACCCCAGCGCACCAATCAGTTCGATCTCCCGCGCAACCACCGGGGAAAAATCGAAAGGCGCTTCGGGATTCACCGGCATCGCCAGGGTCACTATTCGTGTGCCCGGTGCCGCCAGTTCGACAAGCGACTTCAGCACCTGCGCCGAGCCGGTGGTTTCCACGATGATGTGGGTATTCGCGAAGGGACCGAACAGGCTTGAACGGGTGCCGAACTGCTCTACGAGAAATTCCTGCAGCCCTGATTCACTCGCATTGAATACAGAGGCCCCCAGTTTGGCCGCCCGTGAAAGACGGTAGTCGCTCAAATCACTGGCAACCATAGCGGCTGCCCCCAGGTGCTTCGCTGCCAGTGTAATGCCGAGCCCGATCGGGCCCGCGCCCACCACCAGCAGGTTTTCCCCCACCGCCAGTCGCGCCCGGCGCAGGGCGTGCAGCGAAACGGCCATGGGCTCGACCAAAGCGCCGGCCCTGTCACCCAGCGCGGCGGGAATCTTGTAGATAAGCCCCGGCGTGGTCATGAAATTCCTGGCCAGCACATAACGGGAAAAGCTGCCCTGCCCACCGCCGTTGCCGACAAAGTTACCGCCCCCCAGCGGGTTCATCACCACGCGATCCCCCGCCTGCAGGCCGGTGATATTGGCGCCGACGCTGTGCACCTCAGCGGAGAATTCGTGACCCAGCGCCATCGGCTGCCCCGCACCCCGGCGCACGCCGCCGTCCGCGACGAAATGCAGGTCCGAACCGCAGATACCGCAGTACAGCACCCGCAGCAGGACGTCGTCCGGCCCGGCTTCCGGCACCGGAACCTCGTCGATGGAAAACTGGTTGGCCGCGTGAATCCTGACCTGGGGCATGGTCGCCAAGGCTTACTCCTCCGGATTGTTAATGCCGAGTTCCGCAAGGATCTCGCCGGTGTGCTCGCCGGAACGCGGCGGGGGCCGGGTGATGTCCGGCGGGGTGCGGCTCATGCCGATGGGCGTGCGCATCAGCGGCAGCGGTCGATCTGCACCGGCGACGTCCACCGGCTGCAACACCTGCATGGCCTGCACCTGCGGGTGCGCCAGCGCCTGCCGCGGCGAGAGCACCGGGCCCGCGGGAATGCGCGCGTCGGCGAGTTCCGCCAGTGCTTCATCCACGCTGCGCGATTCACACCAGGCCTGCATGCGCTCCGACAGTATCGCGCCGTGCTTGCCGCGCAATTCGTCCGTGGCGAAACGCGGGTCGTCCAGCCAGTGCGCCTCGCCCATCAACCGCACCCAGCGGCGGAATATCGTATCGCCGACGACCTGGGTGACCACCCAGCCGTCGCTGGCGCGGAAGGTATCGGTGGGTCCGTTGACGAAACTGCGGTTGCCGATGGCGGTGCGATCCGGCTGCGCGACCGCCTGCTCGATCAGGTAGGTACTGCTGAAGGCCATCGCGGACGCGAGCAGGTTGGTCGACACCTGCTGTCCCCTGCCCGTTTGCGCGCGCTCGAACAGCGCGGCCATCACACCGAACGCGGTATATAACGCCGCAGCGTGGTCCACCCAGGTGATCGGCGAGCGATAGGGCACATCGCCCGGGCCCGAGAGATAGGCGGAACCGCACATCGCCTGGCCGACGCTATCGAAACCCGGGCGGTCCGCCCAGGGGCCTTTGGAACCGAAGGACGACACGTTGGCGAGGATGATCTCCGGGCGAATGGCCGAGAGCGTGTCGTAGTCCAGGCCCATGCGCGGCAGCGCGCTGTCGGGCACGTTGACCACCACCACGTCGGCGGTGGCGACAAGGCGGCGCACGACCTCCCGCCCCTCCTCTGATGTCGGGTCCACCTCTATTGAGCGCTTGTTGCGGTTGATCTGCAGGAACAGGGCGCCATCGCCCTCATCGGTCAGCGGCGTGATGCCGCGATCCTCGCCGCCGCCGGGACGTTCGATACGGATGACGTCTGCGCCGAAGTCCGCGAGCAGCGTGGCGCAGTAGGGGCCGGCCACGTAGCGGCCGAAATCGAGAACCCGGATTCCCTCGAGGGGCGTCACTACCGCGCTCCCGCCGACAGCTTCACCGGCACGCGACGCATCAGGCCAGCCCGCCGCCGGCAACCGCCGCCGGGAAATCCAGCACCGTCAGCAGACCGGGCCGCGCCGCGATCACCCGCGGCAGCATGTTCAGCGCCCGCGCCGCGTTTAGCGCGGTATTCGACGCGTGCGGGTCCGCGCCCGCCGGCCAGCCGAGGCTGCACACCATCGACGGATCGCCGTCGATCTCCACCTGCCAGGCGGGCTCTTCGGTGGTCTGCCGCCAGTCCTTACCCAGGGCCAGGATGGCGGTGAGTTCGTTGGTCAGGCGGTAGAACTCGCGGCCGTCCGCGTGCGCGGCGATGGTCCAGCGCACCCCGGCGATGGTGCCGGGCTCCAGCACCAGACCGCTGGCAGGCAGCTCTGTGCGCTGTGGCGCCAGCGCGTATTCCACGTTCAACAGTTCGGCAGACTCCCACCGCAGGCCCATGCCCTTGGCGATCATCTTCGAGCCCTGGGCGGCGACGCTGGTCCAGCCCTGGTTGACCCGCTCGATCAGCGGGTTGTCGCCGGGCAACTGGCCGATGCCAACGAGGTTGCTGAGCTGGTGCAGGGAGTGGCTGGTCGCCACGTGGTTGCGCTGGCGCGCGCGAACCTGGCGGACCCTGCCGGTGTAGCCGCTGAGAAACAGCGGCAGCACGTCGCTGATCAGGCCGGGGATATTGCCGCCGGCACAGAAAGACGCCTTGCCGCTCTGCGCCGCCTGCGCCAGCACCGGCTCTTCCTCCGCGCCCTCGATAAAGTAACCGCCCATACCGGTATACAGGTTGATGCCCGCCGCGAGCAGCTTCGCGTAGGCCTCGACATCGTAGGTCTTGCCGCTCCAGATCACGCCGTCCGGGCGCAGGGCGATGATGTCATCGAGGGAGTCGGTGGCGATGATGCCGTTGGGCGCGGCGCCCGCGAGTTCACCCGCGTCGCGCCCGGCTTTGGCGCTGTCGTGGACCAGCACGCCCACCAGTTCCAGCGAGGGATGACCCGCCAGCCTGCGGACGATTTCCGAGCCGATCGCGCCGGTGTAGCACTGGGCTACGCGGTAACGCGCCATGCCGCACTCCTGTTGTTATTGTGGGCGACGGTGCTGCCGGGTCAGGCCCGCCCTTCGAGCAGCGACTTCAGGTTGCTGCTGAAGATCTTCTCGACGTCGCTCCCGGAGAACTCACCGAACTCCTCGAGGTAATCCAGCGGCCGCTTCAGCCCCTCGGCGTGCGGGTAGTCGCTGCCGAACAGCAGGTGCTCCACAGGCACGTCCTTGCGCAGTTCGACGAGGTTGTCCTCGTAGAAGGGCGCGACGTAGATGTGCTCCTCGAACACCGCGCGCGGGTGCCGCTTGAACGCCTGCGGCATCTTGCCATAGGCCTGGTCGAACTTCTGCAGCAGCGGGCGCACCCAGGTGCCGCCGTTCTCGATGGAGGCGACCTTCAGTGTCGGGTGGCGGTCGAAAACGCCGTGGCATATCAATGCCGCCACGGAATCGGAAATCGCCCTGCCGATCAGGTCGACCACCATCTTCAGGGGATCGAAGCTGAAGGCCAGCTGCTCGCCCTCACCACCGGTCCACCAGCGGGTGATGCGGTCGTAGCCGCTGTCAGAGCCGTGCAGCGTGACGAAGATGCCCGCCTCGGCCACCCGTGCCCAGAAGGGGTCGTATTCCTCGTAGCCGAAGGAGCGGCTGCCGCGGATGTCCGGCACCGGCGCAGGGCGGATATTCACCACGCGCGCGCCGTTGGCCAGCACGTAGTCCAGTTCCTTCACCGCCGCGTCGACGTCGGTCAGGCTGATGAAGGGCACCATGAACAGACGGTCGTCCCGGGCGAGCTGCCACTCCTCCGCCATCCAGCGGTTGAGGGAGTGGAACAGCGCCGCGGACACCTCCCCGCGCGCGCCGATGCGCTCCTCGACCACCGAGGCCAGCGTCGGGAACACCAGCGCGGCCTTCAGGCCCTGCTCGTCGAGCTGCTCCAGCCGGCCCTTGCCGGTGCGCCAGGATTCCGGCGGGCGGATCGGCTTGCCGGTGAGCTCGCGCAGGCTCTTGCCCTCGGTGTTTTCCGCCCGGTAAAACTTCTCGTGGGCGCCCGGCTCGGCAACCACGGCAAAGGTGGGGTTGGGGATGAACTCCGAGAGCATGCCGGCGATGACCAGCTTCTTGCGGCCTTCCTTCTCGACGAAGTAGAAGTCGCGCTTGAATTTGTCCGGGAGAAACTGCGTCAACGCCTCTTCGGTTTCGTACAGGTGCTGGTCGGCGTCGTAGACAGGAAATTCGATCGTTCGCATTAGTCGGGACCTCGTTCTGGACCATTACCCCGGGGCGAACCAATCATACAACTATTAGACGCCAGTTCCAGTGTTTTTTGCAGGGGATTGGGACTACAATGCGTACAAGCTGCCCCCTGTCCACATAGAACGAGCAGCCCATGGCAGGGAAAAACCTTATAAATATCTGCCATAAAAGCGGTTACAGGCTACAACCAGCCCACCGGCCTCCGCCGGGCTGGCGAAAGACGGGATAGCACAGCCGGTTCACGCAGGAGATTTCTAATGTATAACCATATAAAGTACGAAGTGGCTGAAAGCATCGCCACCATCACCCTGGATCGCCCGGACCGGAGAAACGCCCAGAACCAGAAACTGCTGGAGGAACTCAACGACGCCTGGGAGTCGGCGGCGGCCGACGACGCCGTGCGCGTCATCCTGCTGCAGGCCAACGGCCCGCACTTCTCCGCGGGCCACGACATGTCGCCGGACGAGGTGAAGAGCAACCCGGCTTTCGCGCAGATCGGCGCCTCCATCGAGCAGCGCGGCCTGCTCGGCCTGTACAGCTGGGAGGCGAAGCACTACTTCGGCTTTTCCCGCCGCTGGCGCGACATTCCCAAGCCCTCCATCGCCGCGGTGCAGGGCGCATGCATCGCCGGCGGCCTGCTGCTGGCCTGGCCCTGCGACCTGATCATCGCCGCGGACAACGCGCGCTTTTCCGACCCGGTGGTGATGATGGGCATCGGCGGCGTGGAGTACCACGGCCACACCTGGGAGCTGGGCGCGCGCAAGGCCAAGGAGATGCTGTTCACCGCGCGCCCCATCAGCGCCGAGGAAGCGGAGCGCCGCGGCATGGTCAACCGCGTGGTACCGACCGAGGAACTCGCCGACAGGTCGCGCGAGCTGGCGCTGGAGATTGCACAGATGCACCCGCACGCGCTGGCCATGGCCAAGCGCGCGGTCAACCAGACACTGGATTCCATGGGGCAATACGCCGCGCTGCAGGCCTGCTTCGACATCCACCAGCTGGGCCACGCCTCCGCCTACGCGCAGGGCGGGCAGTTCGTGCTGATGGACCACCGCGGCATAAAAGCCTCTGGCAAGGATTCCGCAAAAACGTAGGAGCGCGTTATACGCGCGATTGTGCCCCCGTAGGAGCGCGTCATACGCGCGATCACGTCCCGGTAGGGACGCGTTATACGCGCGATCGCCTGCATAGCAGGCTCCTACCGGGCCCGCAGCAGCAATGCCAGCCCGGCGAGGTAGCACAGGGCAATCGGCGCCAGCGCCGCGTACAGCGGGTGAAACCCGAACACCACGCTGGCGGGGCCGAGCAAGTCCTGGCTGGTGCGGAAGGCGATGCCGACGATCACGCCGGCGAAGATGCGAAAGCCCATGGTGCCGTCGCGCAGCGGCCCGAAGATAAACGAGATTGCCACCAGCACCAGCCCGGCCACCGCCAGCGGCTGCAGGATCTTGCGCCACCACGCCAGTTGGTAATCCCCGGATTCCATGCCCTGGCTCTGCAGGTAGCGGCTGTAGCGGTACAGGTCGGCCAGCGACAACTGCCCGGGACTCACCACCACCAGGGTCAGCAGCTGCGGCGTGACGCCGGTCTCCCAGCGCAGGTGCGCGTGCTCTTCACGGCTGGTCTGCCAGCTGCTGAAGCGTGTGCGCTCCACGTCTTCCATCTGCCAGTAATCGCCCTCATAGGTGGCGCGGCGGGCGCGCAGCGCCGACTGCAGGCGGCGCTGCTCGTCGAACTGCAACAGCACGATACCGTGCACGATGCCCGGCGGCTCCAGCGCATTGAAATGCAGGAAGCTGTTGCCTTCGCGATTCCAGATACCGTGGCGGCCGGAGAAGGTCTCGCCCGGGTCCTGCGCCAGCGCGCGCTGCGTTTCCGCCATCCGGTCGGTGTGCGGGGCGAGCACCTCGCCGAGCACTACTCCCAGCAGGGCGACCAGCAGGGCCGGCTTCAGCGCCGTCCACACCAGCCGTGCGATGGACACGCCGGCGGCGCGCATCACCACCAGTTCGCTGGAGCTGGCGAGCTGGCCCAGCCCGAGCATGCCGCCGATCAGCGCGGCGAAGGGGATGTACTCGTAGCAGCGCCCCGGCAGCGTCAGCAGGACGTATAGGCCGACCTGGCCGAAGGTGTAGGTATCGGAGATATCGCCCGACTCGTCGATAAACGCGGACATCGCATCCAGCCCGACGATCACCACCAGCACCAGCAATATGGTGACGAAGACCGTCCGACCTATGTAGGCATCAAGCTTTTGCATGCGCGTCCAGGAAGATGCCCAGCCGACTGCGCAGCCACGGTCCGTACAGCATGCCCAGTGCGAGCAGCGCGAACAGGCCGTGGATCATCCACAGTTGCGCCGGCGCGGCATCGCCATCGGCGATCCACCCGCGGCTCCTGGCCAGCAGCACCAGGTACAGGAGATAGAGGATGAATGCCGGAGCCAGCTTGATATAGCGGCCGCGGCGGTGGTCGGTGCGGCTCATGCACAGGGCGATGATGGCGATGATGGGCACCATTACCGGCAGCGACAGTCGCCAGTGCAGCGCGGCGCGATCCTCGTCGCTGGGCGATTGCAGCAGCGCGCGCGTCGGGCGGCCATCCACCGGGTCGGCGGTGCGGATGCCGCCGGCGGGCTCGGGCATCATCTCGCCGTAGCGGCCAAACTGCACCACCCGGTAATCCAGTTCTCCCGGGTAGCCGTTATAGCGGTAGCCGTTGCGCAGCTCGAGGTAGCGCACGCCGGTCTGCGGGTCGAACCTCACCTCGCCCTCCTCGGCGACGGTGACCTGCATGTGCGGCCTGCCGCGGCTGTCGGTACCGCCGTCGGAGAGGAACACGCCGTGCATCACCCCGTCCGGCGATACGGTGTTTGCATAGCTGACGGTGGTGCTGCCGCGCCGCACCTGGAAGCGCCCGGCGGCGACGGCATTCAGACCCTGCGAAGATTCCGGCGCCTGCAGCAGGGCGTCGGAACGGGAGGCGCCCACCGGGGTCAGCCACAGGCTGAGGGCAGCCACCAGCACCATCACCGCGCCGGCCGGCACCAGCGTGTAAAGCGCCAGGCGCGAGGGGCTGACGCCACAGGCATTGAGCACCACCATCTCGCTGTCCACGTAGAGCCGCCCATAGGCCATGAGGATGCCGATGAACAGGCCCAGCGGGAAAATCAGCTCGAGGAAACCGGGCACGCGATAGAGCATGACCGGCAGCAGGATATCCGCGGAGAGGTCGCCGCTTGCGGCCTCGGCGAGGTATTTGACGAAGCGGCCACTGAAGATGATCACCAGCAGGACGAAACTCACCGCCAGCATGTGGGTGAGCACGTCACGAGCCAGGTAACGCAGGATTTTCATGGCCGGGGAGAGTACTTGCGGTTCAGTTTAGGCGCGCAACATCATACACTAGCGCCAACTTCGATAGTGAGGTAATCACCCCATGAGCGGCATCACATTCTCGGTGCGCGCCGTCAGCGACGCCACCAAGTCACGCACCCATTGCGCGGTCCTTCCCTGCTTCAGCGACGACACCCTCTCGGGTGCGGTGAAATCGCTGGACAAGGCCAGCGGCGGCAACATCAGCGCAGCGCTGGCGCTCAAGGACTTCACCGGCAAGCGCGCGCAGAGCACCCTGCTTGCGGGCAGCGGCGGCGCCCAGCGCATCCTGCTGGTGGGCTGCGGCGAGCGCAAGGCCTTCGACCGGGCCGCCGCGCGCGAATTCGTGCAGACCGTGTACACCGCGCTCAACGGCACCCAGGCGAAGGACGCCCTGCTGCTGCTGGACGACCTCAAGCCCAAGGACGGCACGCCCGAGTGGCTGCTGGAGACACTGGCCCGCGGACTGGTTGCCGGCTCCTACCGCTACACCGAAACCGTGGCCAAGCCGGCAGCGGCACTGGCGCTGTCCAAGGTGGCCGTCAGCACCGGCTGCGGCAAGGCCGCGGCACAGAAGGCACTGGATACCGGCGCCGCCACCGCCGAGGGGATCAACACGGCGCGCGAGCTCGCCAACCTGCCCGCCAACATCTGCACCCCCAGCTACCTCGCCCAGCAGGCGCGCAAGCTGGCGCGCGGCAACGGCAGGCTTTCGGTGCAGGTCGTCGACGAAAAACGCATGCGCGAGCTGGGCATGAACTCGTTTCTCTCGGTCACCGCAGGTACCGCGGAGCCGGCGCGACTGATCGTCATCAATTACAGCGGCGGCAAGAAGAGCGCCAAGCCCTACGTGCTGGTGGGCAAGGGCATCACCTTCGACAGCGGCGGCATCTCGCTCAAGCCCGGCCTGAAGATGGACGAGATGAAGTACGACATGGGCGGCGCGGCCAGCGTGCTGGGCACCATGACCGCGGTCGCGGAGATGGAACTGCCGCTGAATGTCATCGGCGTCATCGCCGCGGCGGAGAACATGCCCAGCGGCAACGCCACCAAGCCCGGCGACGTGGTCAAGAGCATGTCCGGCAAGACCATCGAGATCCTCAACACAGACGCCGAGGGACGGCTGGTGCTGTGCGACGCGCTGACCTACGTCGAGCGCTTCAAGCCCGAGGCGGTGATCGACATCGCCACCCTGACCGGCGCCTGCGTGGTCGCCCTCGGCTCCCATGCCAGCGGCCTGTACAGCAACCGCGAGGAACTGGCCGAGCAACTGCTGGCGGCGGGCGTCGAAGCCCACGACCGCGCTTGGCACATGCCGCTGTGGGAGGAGTACACCAAGCAGCTGCAGAGCAACTTCGCCGACCTCGCCAACATCGGCAACGGCGGCGGCGGCAGCGTGACCGCGGCGTGTTTCCTGTCCGAGTTCACCAAGGCCTATCCCTGGGCTCACCTGGATATCGCGGGCACCGCCTGGGATGCATCGCCGAAGTGGGCCACCGGGCGCCCGGTCGGCCTGCTGACCCGCTACCTGATCGACAGGGCGTGACCCGGGTCGGCTTCTACGTCGTGCAGGCGGCTGGTCTCGACCAGCGCCTGCAGGTCGCCGCCCGCCTCGCCGACAAGGCCTTCTCCCAGGGCCACCGCATCTTCATCAACGCCGCCGACCGCGAGCAGGCCCGCTCGCTGGACGAGTTGCTGTGGAGCTTCCGCCCGGACAGCTTCCTGCCCCACGCGTTGGCCGGCGAGGAAAACGGCGAGCCGGTGATCATCGGCTGGGGCCAGGACCCGGGCGACCACAGCGACCTGCTGATCAACCTGCAACTGGAGCCGCCGCCCTTCTTCGCCCGCTTCGGCCGCGTCGCCGAAGTCGTCACCCAGGACCCCGCCTCCCTCGAAGCCCTGCGCAACGCCTGGCGCATGTACCGAGAACGCGGCTACCAGCTCGAAAAGCACGACCTCTGACGCGGGCACGCGCCCGTAGGAGCCTGTTACACAGGCGATCGCCCCCGTAGGAGCCTGTTACACAGGCGATCGCCTCTGTAGGAGCCTGCTACGCAGGCGATCGCCTGCGTAGCAGGCTCCTACATAACGCGCTCGTCCATTGCAGGAGCGCGCCCTGCGCGCGATCGCCTGCGTAGCAGGCTCCTACAAAGGCCTGCGCACATCGCGTATAATCGCGACCCTCAAAAATGCACCCCGGAATTCCCCACCGATGGAAAAGACCTTCCAACCCGCCGAGATTGAGTCCCGCTGGTACCAGGAATGGGAAAACAAGGGCTACTTTGCCCCGCGCGGCGGCGACAAGGCCTACAGCATCATGATCCCGCCACCCAATGTGACGGGCAGCCTGCATATGGGTCACGGCTTCCAGAATGCGATCATGGACGCCCTCATCCGCTACCACCGCATGCTCGGCGACAACACGCTGTGGCAGGTGGGGACGGACCACGCGGGCATCGCCACGCAGATGGTGGTGGAGCGCCAGCTCGAAGCCCAGGGCACCAGCCGCCACGAACTCGGCCGCGAGAAATTCGTCGAGAAGGTCTGGGAGTGGAAGCATCAGTCCGGCGGTACCATCACCCGGCAGATGCGCCGGCTGGGCGCATCGCTCGACTGGTCGCGCGAGCGCTTCACCATGGACGAGGGCCTGTCCAGGGCCGTGCAGGAAGTGTTCATCCGCCTGCACCGCGAGGGCCTGATCTACCGCGGCAAGCGCCTGGTCAACTGGGACCCGTCACTGCACACCGCGGTCTCCGACCTCGAGGTGGAATCCTCCGAAGAAAAAGGCCACCTCTGGCACTTCCGCTATCCGCTGGCTGGCGGCGAGGGTCATCTCGTCGTAGCCACCACCCGCCCGGAAACCATGCTCGGTGACACCGCCGTCGCCGTGCACCCGGAGGACGAGCGCTACGCCCACCTGATCGGCCGCATGGTTGCCCTGCCCCTCACCGGCCGCGAGATCCCGGTGATCGCCGACGACTACGTCGACCGCGAGTTCGGCACCGGCTGCGTGAAGATCACCCCCGCGCACGACTTCAACGACTATGAAATGGGCAAGCGCCACGGCCTGCCGATGATCAATATCCTCGACGACGACGCGGCCATCGGCGGCGAAGCACCCGCGGCGTATATCGGCATGGACCGATTCGAGGCGCGCAGGAAAATTGTCGCCGATCTCGACGCCCTGGGCCTGCTGGAGAAAATCGACGATCACACGCTGAAGGTGCCGCGCGGCGACCGCTCCGGCGTGGTCATCGAGCCCTACCTGACCGACCAGTGGTACGTCGACGCCCGCGCACTCGCCGGCCCGGCGATCGAGGCGGTGGAAAACGGCTCGATCCAGTTCGTGCCGAAGAACTACGAGAACATGTATTTCAGCTGGATGCGCGACATCCAGGACTGGTGTATCAGCCGCCAGCTCTGGTGGGGGCACCGCATTCCCGCCTGGTACGACGACCACGGCAATGTCTACGTCGGCGAGTCCGAAGCGGCGGTCCGCGAAGAACACCAGCTGGCGGACGAGATGAGCCTGCGCCAGGACGAGGATGTACTCGACACCTGGTTCTCCTCCGCCCTTTGGACCTTCTCCACGCTGGGCTGGCCGGAGGAGACCGAAGAGCTCGCCACCTTCCACCCGAGCTCGGTGCTGGTGACCGGCTTCGACATCATCTTCTTCTGGGTCGCGCGCATGATCATGATGACCCTGCATTTTCGCAAGGAAGTGCCATTCCACACTGTCTATGTCACCGGCCTGATCCGCGATGAGGATGGCCAGAAGATGTCCAAGTCCAAGGGCAACGTGCTCGACCCCATCGACCTGATCGACGGCGTCGACCTGGAGAGCCTGGTGAGCAAGCGCACCGCGGGCATGATGCAACCGAAGCTCGCGGCGAAAATCGAGAAGGCCACGCGCAAGCAGTTTCCCGAGGGCATCGCCGCCTACGGCACCGACGCCCTGCGCTTTACCTTTTACTCGCTGGCATCCACCGGCCGCGACATCAAGTTCGATATCGGCCGCATCGAGGGCTACCGCAACTTCTGCAACAAGATCTGGAACGCCGCCCGCTATGTGATGATGAACTGCGAGGGCGAGGACTGCGGCCAGGACGAATCGCTGGCTTACGAGCTGGGCCTCGCGGACCGCTGGATCATCGGCAAGCTGCAGGAGACAGAGGCGGAGGTATCGCGCGCCATCACGTCCTACCGTTTCGATCTCGCCTCACAGGCGCTGTACGAATTTATCTGGAACGAGTACTGCGACTGGTACCTCGAACTGTCCAAGCCGGTACTCTGGGACGAACAGGCCAGCGCGGAAGCCAAGCGCGGCACCCGGCGCACGCTGATCCGCGTGCTGGAAGCCTGGCTGCGGCTGCTGCACCCGCTGATGCCTTTTATTACCGAGGAAATCTGGCAGACCGTCGCGCCGCTGGCCGGCAAGAGCGGCCCCACCATCATGCTCCAGCCCTACCCACAGAGCGCACCGGAGGCTATGGACAGCGCTGCAAACGCAGATATAGAATGGCTGAAGGGTGTGATTGTGGGCATTCGCAACATCCGCGGCGAAATGAATATACCGCCCGGCAAGCAGCTCACCGCCCTGATGCGGAACGGCGATAATGACGATAAACGCAGATTGCAAGAAAATGCGCCGTTCCTGAGGAAGCTGGCCAGGCTGGAGGAAATCAGCTGGCTGGATTCCGGCGAAGAAGCCCCCGCGGCCGCCACGGCACTGGTGGGACAACTGGAAATTCTGGTTCCCATGGCCGGCCTGATCGACAAGGACGCAGAACTCGCGCGCCTGTCAAAGGAAGTCGCCAGGCTGGAGAAAGACCTGGCGCGGATCGCGGGCAAATTGAATAACAGTAGCTTCGTCGGAAAAGCACCCGCTGATGTCGTGGAGAAAGAGCGGGAGAAAATGCTGGCGCAGGAACAGGCCTTGCAACAACTGCGGGAGCAGGAGCAACGCATTCGCCAGATGTAGTCGCCTCGGACTCAAGGTTTCGAGTCACCGCCGCACCCATGCGCGGCGGGACATAATAAAAGCAATAGGCAACACCGAGGAAAGTGGTATGAGTGATCGTGTAAGTGGCACGGTGAAGTGGTTCAACAACGCCAAGGGATTTGGCTTCATCACCCGCGAGGAAGGCGACGCCGACGTGTTCGTACACTTCCGCTCCATCGAGGGCGAAGGTTATCGAACGCTGAACGAGGGCCAGGAGGTGGAATTCAACCTGGTCGAGGGTCCCAAGGGACTGCAGGCGGAAAACGTCCTCAAACGCTAGTTACCGCTGGGGCACGGCTGCAGTAATCGCCGCTCGCCTCTCGAAATCCCGCAGGTTCCGACGTTGGCTGGAGGCGACAGGTACGCCTTCAGCCCGCGTGTGGCCCGGAGAAAAGCGCGTCTAGCGGCCGAGGTACGGCCGCCAGTAATCGCACAGGAGGCCGGCACCCTCGCGCATTACCGCGTCGGGGTCCAGCCGGTCGTCCTCGATCGCCATCTCCACCAGGCTGCAGGAAAGATCCACGGTCAACCGCGCTCGCAGGACGAGGTCGTCACTGCGCGGCACCTGCGCGACCTTGGTAACGAACTCCACCAGGCGCTCCGATGACTGCCGCCGCGACGCCATACGCAACTCGCGCAGGGGCGCCAGCGCCCGCAGTGCATGGAAAATCTCGATACCGGCGAGTTGCTTGTGGATCACCTCGTAGATCACCCGCAGCATGTCGCCGCCGTGCTCGAGCACGGTCATGGGGTCGCCCTTTTCCAGGTAGCCGGACAGCCAGTCCGCAAAAGCGACGTTCTGCTTTTGCATCAGGTCGGTACCGAGGGCATGGATCACCGCATACTTGTTCGGAAAGTAGCGGTAGAGCGCGGGCACGGTAACACCGGCGCGCTCGGCAATGAGGTTGGTGGAGATGCGCTCTATTCCCACTTCCACCAGCAATTCAGCGGCGGAGGTGAGTATGGCATCATAGGTTCGCTTGGCGCGGGCCTGGCGTGGTCGCTGTTTGGCCAGCAGTTCCACCTGCTGCCGCTCGATTGGGGTCATCGATAACTGCCTCTGGAGCGTCAGTACCGACCGCATGGATATACCCGCAATCCTATCCCAGAGAGAAATCCCGCACCACCGCGTGAAATGGAATGTAATCCTGAATTTCCTATGCCCCACCAGGTCGCACCCTGCCACATCGGGCGCGCAGGCGGTACAATCCCCGGGCGAGCGCGCGCCCGGGGGGGCGATGCGGGCGCAAACCCCCAACACACCCTGCAAACCCGCCGTGCGGCCGACGCGACAAGCCGGCTCCGGGTGAATGCAGACCGACTGTAAGGAGCCACCTCTTGGCCAGCAAATCCCGCAGCGAGCTGCGCTTTCGCGGCGTGAGAATCCCCACGGCGTCCCACCCCGCCATCCGCAGGTTGAAACGCGAGGGCTACGAGCCGTCCATCCACGGCAACAAGCTGTGGGGTTCCAGCGCGCTACTGATCGACTACCTGAAGAAGAACCCGCCGGAACACACAAAGCGGGTGCTGGATGTCGGGTGCGGCTGGGGTATCGCCGGCATCTGGTGCGCGAAGAAATTCGGCTCGAAGGTCACCTCGGTGGATGCCGACCCGGATGTCTTCCCCTACCTGCAGGCGGCCTCCGACCTCAACAGCGTGGAGACGAAACACCTGGTCTCGCGTTTCGAGAAGCTCAGCACCAAACAGCTGGAAAAGTTCGACCTGATGATTGCCGCCGATGTCTGCTTCTGGGATGAACTGGTAAAGCCGGTCACCAACCTCGTCAACCGGGCGGTCAAGGCGGGCGTGAAACAGATCCTCATCGCCGACCCGGAGCGCTCGCCTTTCTTCGAAATCGCCGAGCGCTGCGCCGACAAGCACTGCGCCGAGGTACTGGAGTGGCAGACCCGTGGCTCGGTGGAAGCCTCCGGCGCGATCATGGTCCTCGAAAACGCGTAACCGCGCATAAAAAAACCCGCCTTGCGGCGGGTTCGAAAATGTAACTCATCGGACCTGGATGGGGGCGTCTTCGACTGCCGCCGGCTGGCTGCTGTCTCCCCGACGCCCGGGGTATGTCTTGAGTCTGTATACAGGATATAGTCGCATTTGGTATGTATCCAATGTATTATTGTCATGCCTTACATGAATTAGATTCATACTACCTGCAATGGATACTCGCGACCTCGCCAGAATTGACCTCAACCTGTTGATTTCATTACAGGTATTGATGGAAGAGCGCAACGTTTCACGCGCCGCCGAACGCCTGCATATCACCCAGCCGGCCATGAGCAAGACGCTTTCCCGGCTCCGCGAATTGTTTGACGACGCCCTGTTCACCCGCAGCAGCCACGGCATGCAACCGACGCCGCGGGCGCTGGAGCTGGCCCACCAGCTCACCGACATCCTCGGCAATATCACCCAGCTGGTCAGCGGGCAGCGTTTCGACCCGGAGCGGGCCGACGCGGAGGTCACCTTCGCCCTGTCCGAGTACATCGGCGTCACCCTGCTGCCCACCCTGGTCGAGCGACTGCAGGCGCGGGCGCCACGCCTGCGCCTGCGCATCGTCACCCGGGTGGAGAACCAGCTGGAACAGCTGGCGCTGGGCAACCTCGATTTCGCGCTGCACATGAACCAGGCCCACTACGGCGACTCCTTCCGGGTGGAGCGACTGGGCGGCAGCCCGCCGGCGATCCTGGTGCGGGAGGGTCACCCGCTGTGCGCCTCGCCGGGCAACCTCGATGCGCTGCAGGAATACCCGGTGATCCGGCTGTACGTCTCGGATCGCAACCAGACCGAGGAGCGCCGCATCCTCGAACAGCTCGAACGGGTGACCGCCCGCGGGCAGGGCTCGCTGGAAATCTCCCACCTGATGACCGCGATCGAAGTGCTGCGCAATACCGACTACTATATGCTCGGTCCGCTGTACCTGACCCAGAACGAAAAGCTGAGCCAGGGTATCACCGCCCTGCCCCTGCCCAGCGCCGTCGATTTCACCGTGGAATATTCGCTGGTGGCGCACCAGCGCACCGAGAACTCGCCGCTGCACAACTGGCTATGGGGGCAGATCAGCGATACCATCCGCGACCTGCGGCCGGCCCAGCCGCGCAAACTGCGCCAGCGGGTCAGCGCGACCCGATGAGTAACACAACCAGGCTGTAGCCATGAGCAAGCAACAGCGGCGGGACATCCCGCGCTTCGACACGCCAATCTTCGAGACCCACTGCCACCTGGACTACCTGGAGGCCGACGCCCTGGACGCCACCCTCGCCCGCTGCGAGGAGGTGGGCGTGGAGAAGCTGGTCACCATCGCCGTCTCCCCCGGCAACCTCGATACCGTGCGCGAACTCGCCCGCCGCTCCCCCAACATCTGGGGCACCCAGGGCATACACCCCCACGAGGCGGAGCACTACGACGACACGGTCGAGGCCCGCATCCGCGAGGGCCTGGCGGACGAGCGCATCCTGGCCGTCGGTGAGATCGGCCTCGACTACTACTACGATCACGCCGACCGCGCCGTGCAGCGCGAGGTCTTCGAGCGCCAGCTGCAACTGGCCGCCGACCTCGAGCTGCCGGTGGTCATCCACACCCGCGAGGCGGACGACGACACCCGCGCCATCCTCGCCAACTTCAGCGGCCGCCTGCCGCGCGGCGGGGTGATACACAGTTTCACGTCCACGATGGCGCTGGCGCAGTACTGCCTGGAGGAGGGTTTCATGCTCGGCTTCAACGGCATCGCCACCTTCAAGGCGGCGGACAACGTGCGCGAGGTGATCGCCGCCACGCCGCCGCAGCAGGCCCTGCTGGAAACCGACTCGCCCTACCTCACGCCGGTGCCTTACCGCGGCCGGCCCAACTCGCCGTACTACCTGCCCTTTATCGCCGAGCAGGTGGCGAGCTGCATGAACCTCGACGTGGAAGCCCTGCTGGCGCAGGCTTACCGCAACAGTCACGACCTGTTTTTCCCGGAGCATTGATGGACTACCTGATCGGACAGCGCTGGGTAAGCCACGCGGACGCGCAACTGGGCCTCGGGGTGGTGGTCGCCATCGACGGCCGCCGCGTCACCCTGGCCTTCCCCGCGGTCGGCGAGGAGCGCACCTACGCCATGGACAACGCGCCGCTGACCCGGCTGCGGTTCAAGGCCGGCGACCAGATCAGCACGGTGGAAGGCGTCGAATTGCTGGTGACCGAAGTGGTCGAGCAGCAGGGGCTGCTGATCTACGCGGGCACCGATCACCACGACGAGGAGCGCATGGTCTCGGAGCTGGAACTGGACGCCTTCGTCCAGCTGACCACGCCGCAGCAGCGCCTGCTCAACGGCCACTTCGACGACAACAGCGCCTTCGCCCTGCGCGTCGCCACCCTGCACCACCTGCAGCGGCTGCAGACCAGCCCGGCCCGCGGCCTGATGGGTTCGCGCACCAGCCTGCTGCACCACCAGGTCTATATCGCCGCGGAAGTCGGCCGGCGCCACGCGCCGCGCGTCCTGCTGGCGGACGAGGTCGGCCTGGGCAAGACCATCGAGGCGGGCATGATCATCCACCAGCAGCTGCTGACCGGCCGCGCCGGCCGCATCCTGCTGCTGGTACCGCCCTCGCTGCTGCACCAGTGGCTGGTGGAGATGCTGCGCCGCTTCAACCTGCACTTCGCCATCTTCGATGCCGAGCGCCTGGCCGAGACCGGCGGCAATCCCTTCGAGGCCGAGCAGCAGGTGCTGTGCAGCCTGGAGCTGTTCGAGCAGGACCCGGAACTGCAGGCGCTGGCGCTGGAGGCCGGCTGGGACCTGGTGGTGGTCGACGAGGCCCACCACCTGCACTGGTCGCCGGAGGGCGCGGGCGAGGACTACCTGTTCGTCGAGGCGCTGGCCGCGCGCTGCGCGGGCCTGCTGCTGCTGACCGCCACGCCGGAGCAGATCGGCCGCGCCAGCCACTTCGCCCGCCTGCGCCTGCTGGACCCGGCGCGCTTCCACGACCTCGATGCCTTTATAGAGGAAGAAGCGGGTTACCGCCGCCTCGGCGAGATGGCCGATGCACTGGAGCGCGGCGAGATCCCCGACGACCTGCCCGCGGACATGGACCGCAGCCTGCCGCCGGCGGAGCTCATCGACCAGCTACTGGACCGCCACGGCACCGGCCGCGTGCTGTTCCGCAACACCCGCGCGGCGGTGACCGGATTCCCCAAACGCGTGCTGCACCGCTACCCGCTGCCCCAGCCGGAGGCCTATGCCCACGCCGAGCTGGAGGTGGAGGAACTGCTGTTCCCGGAATCCCCCTACCACGACGACAGCTGGCTGGACTTCGACCCGCGGGTGGAATGGCTGGTGGAAATGCTCAAGCAGCTGCGCCCGGAAAAGGCGCTGGTGATCTGCGCGCGGGCGGCCACCGCCGTCGCGCTGGAGCACCACCTGCACCTGCGCGCCGGCATCCGCTCCGCCGCCTTCTACGAGGGGCTGTCCATCGTCGAGCGCGACCGCGCGGCGGCCTACTTCGCCGACGAGGTGGGCGGCGCCCAGACCCTGGTGTGCTCGGAGATCGGCAGCGAGGGCCGCAACTTCCAGTTCGCCCAGCACCTGATCCTGTTCGACCTGCCGCTCAACCCGGACCTGCTGGAGCAGCGCATCGGCCGCCTGGACCGCATCGGCCAGCGCGCCGACGTGCAGATTCACGTGCCCTACCTGGAGGGCAGCGCCCAGGCCACCCTGCTGGACTGGTACGATCGCGGTATCGACCTGTTCCGCGACAGCTGCAGCGCCGGCCACCTGATCTTCACCACCTTCGAGGACCGCCTGCTGGCGCAGCTGGCCCGGCGCGACGACGACTTCGACGCCCTGCTCACCGACACCGCGGAGTTCACCCTGCGCACCCGCGAGGAACTGCGCGAGGGCCGCGACCGCCTGCTGGAGCGCAATTCCTGCCGCCGGCCTCTGGCCGAGGCCCTGATCGAGGAAGTCGAATCGCTGGAAAGCGGCGACACCCTGGAGAACTACCTGGAGGCCCTGTGCGAGGCCTTCGGCGTCGACACCGAGTTCCACTCCGAGCGCACCCTGGTGCTGCGCCCCTCGGAGCACATGCTCACCGGCCACTTCCCCGGCGTCACCGAGGAAGGCACCACGGTAACCTTCAGCCGCGAGCGGGCGCTGGCCCGCGAGGACATCACCTTCGCCACCTGGGAGCACCCGATGCTGCTGGAGGCGATGGACATGGTGCACTCCACCGAGCTCGGCAACGCCGCCATCGGCACCCTCAAGCTCAAGGGCGTGCCGCCGGGCACGATGCTGCTGGAGGCGCTGTACACGGTGAACTGCGTGGCGCCCAGGGCGCTGCAGGTGGACCGCTTCCTGCCGATCACGCCGATCCGCCTGCTGGTGGATGCGCGCGGCAAGCAACTGGCGGACCTGGTGCCCCACGAGCGCCTCAACGCGCTGGTGGAAAAAGTGAAAAAACCGACGGCCCTGGCCATCATCAAGCAGGTACAGCGCGAGGTGGATGCCAAGATGAGCCTGGCGAACACGCGGGCCCAGGAGCGGCTGGCCGAGGTGCTGGGCGAGGCCGAGGAGCGCATGCGTTCAGAACTGGACGCGGAACTGGCCCGGCTGGAAGCGCTGCGGGCGGTCAACCCGAGCATTCGCGAGGACGAACTGGAACACCTGCGTTACCGCATCGAGGAGTGCGCGGTGCACATCCGCCACGCCGGGCTGCACCTGCAGGCGCTGCGGCTCATCATCACCACCTGACCCCCCACCCGTAGGAGCGCGCTCTGCGCGCGATCGCCCGTGTAACGGTCTCCCACGGTGGATTCGGGGTTGTAGGAGCCTGCTATGCAGGCGATCGCGATCCTGTAGGAGCCCGTTACACGGGCGATCGCCTGCATAGCAGGCTCCTACCAGCAGCATCGCCTGCGTAGCAGGCTCCTACGAAGGGTATCGCCTGCGTAGCAGGCTCCTACGGCGAACCCATGAATTCCTCGACCTGCATCCGTCCCGGCGCGCTGGCCTGCGCGCCCAGCGTCTGCACGCACAGAGCCGCCCCCGCCTGGGCGAAGCGGATCGCCTCTTCCAGCGCCCGCCCCTCCGCGATCGCCACCGCGAAACAGCCGTTGAACACATCGCCCGCGGCGGTGGTATCCACGGCGTTTACCCTGAAGGCGGGCCAGGACTGCTTCTGCACCGGCTGGCCGAGGGGCTGCCGGGAATAGAACACGCCGTCGGCGGTGCGGGTCAGCAATACCGTGCGCATGCCGCGCCGGTGCAGCGCGTCGGTCGCCGCGGCGGCGGAACTGTCGTCGGAGACCGCGATACCGGTGAGCAGCTCGACCTCGGTCAGGTTCGGGGTCAGGTAGTGCAGGCAGGAGAAGATCTCGTCGGGCAGGTCCGCCGCCGGGGCCGGGTTGAGGATGACGGTGGCGCCGCTGTCGTGGGCCAGCCGCGCGGCGTGCACCACGGTATCGATGGGCGTTTCCAGTTGCAGCAGCACCACGGTATCGGGGCCGAACAGGCTGCCGATGCGGTCGATGTGCCCCGGCTCCAGGCAGGCGTTGGCCCCGGGGGCGACGGCTATGGCGTTCTCGCCGTCGTCGGCGACAAATATCTGCGCCACCCCGGAGGGTGTCAGCGGGTCGACGATGCACAAGCCGGTATCGATACCGTCCTCGGCCAGCCGCTTGAAGGACTCCCGGCCAAACACGTCGTCCCCCACCGCGCCGATGAAGGTCACCTGCCCCCCCGCCCGCGCGGCGGCTACCGCCTGGTTGGCGCCCTTGCCCCCCGCCGTGGTGGTGAACTGCCCGCCGAGCACGGTTTCACCCGGCCCCGGCAGGTGCGGCACCTGGATGATCATGTCGGTGTTGGACGAACCGATGACGACGATACGCTTCATGCCTGACAGCCCTGTTTACAGATTGGAGTAGATGATCGCGCCCAGCCCGGCGAAGAAACAGGCGAACATGGCAGCGATCAGCCCGCCTGTGCCCGCGGGCGTCTCGCGGAATTCCTTCCAGATGAACACGCCCCACAGGGCCGCCACCATGGTCGCGCCCTGCCCGAGGCCGTAGGACACCGCGTAGCCGGCCCGGCCGGCGGCGATGATGTTGAAGGTGTACCCGGTGGCCCAGATGGCCCCGCCGAGAATGCCCACCGCGTGCAGCGCGGGCGTGCCCCGCTTCAGGTACTCCACGGGGCGCACCGGCTCGCCGGTGACCGGGCGGTACATCAGCGGCAGCAGGAACAGCAGGTTGGAGACCAGCAGGCCCACGGCGAATACCACGCTGGCGGAATACGGCGTCATCAGCCCCGGGTCGGGGTGGGCAAAGTCCAGCGACATGGCCTGCGCCACAAACCTGTAGAAGAATCCCATGGCCACGCCAGCCACTACCGAAAACGCCAGGCCGCGAGCCATGTTGCCACCCCCCGCCCCGGGCACACGCCGGTAGATCACCGCGTCGAGCACGATGGCGACCACCACCAGCCCCACGCCGATGCTCAGCAGTTCGACGCTGTTGACCTGCGCCGGGTCGTAGTTGGTGATGACGCCGATGACCAGCGCCAGGCCGATGCCCACCGGGAAGGCCACCGCCATGCCGGAGATATCGATGGCCACCACCAGCAGGATGTTGGCGAAGTTGAACACCGCCCCGCCCAGCAGCGCGAGGGCGATAGCCTCGCTGCTCGCCTGGGAGATGTCGGCGACGAAGGGCCGTCCCTGCTCGCCGTGGCTGCCCAGGGTGAAGGCGAGCAACAGCGCCAGCAGCAGCACGCCGAGGGAGTAATCGATGTAGAAGAGCTGGAAGCGCCACTCCAGGGAGGCGAGCTTCTGGGTGTTGGCCCAGGAGCCCCAGCAGAGCATGGTGACGAAACACAGGCAGACGGCTACGGCGTAGCTCTCGACGATGAACATTGCATTTCCCCAGCGCATGCGGCGTCTCGAAAGTGTAGAAGACCGCCCCGAATCCCGCCAAAGCCCCCCCCGTAGGAGCCCGTTACACGGGCGATCGATTGTAGGAGCCCGTTACACGGGCGATCGCCTCGGTCCGCGCTCGGGCGTAGCAGGCTCCTACAAACGGCATCGCCTGCGTAGCAGGCTCCTACAAACGGTATCGCCTGCGTAGCAGGCTCCTACGGGTACGCCATTCAGATTGGCATGGGAATGAACACCGAACCCGCCGCCTGCAGCACCCGGGTCACGCGCCGGTAGCCGGCATCGTCGGCGATGCGCGCCATCACCTCCTGCAGCACGATAAGCTTGCCGAACAGGCGCTCGAAGCTCAGGTTGTCGGTCACGCCGTGGTACTCGCTGGTGATCAGCCAGGGCTCGCCATTGGGGCGCGCCTTGTTGCGCAGCTGCCAGGACAACACCTCGACGTTGTGCGCGCTGGTGGCCAGGGGCTCGGGCTTGAGCGCCGCGTCGAACAGGAACAGCTCGTCGTTGTAGCCGTAGGCGTGGCGCAGCATCCCGCCCAGCCCGACCACCAGGGCAAACACCCGGTCGCCGCGGTAGGCGGGGTCGAACACCAGCTCCAGCGCCTCGGTCTCCTGGCGCCCCCGCAGTTCGTCAAACACCAGCGGCCCGTGGGTGGCGCGCAGCTGGGCCAGCCGCATGTCGATGGTCATGCCGGGAATCTTCGCCAGTTCCGCGGGGTTGCGCTTGTACAGCTTGACGGTGAGCTCGCGCACCAGGCGGCGGGACTCGTCGATGAACTGGTCGGCAACCAGGTCGACATCCGACTTGGCCAGGTTCTTGATCTCGTAGCCGCCGCAGCCGGCGAGACCGCTGGCGAGGGCGACCAGCAGCGCGAGCAGGCAGGGGAAACGCATCAGGGAGACGTGCTCACTGCTCGCCGAGCTGCTGCAGCAGGGTGTCCGCGGTGCGCAGCAGGCGCGCCAGGTCCTGCGGCCGCGACAGGCGGTGGTCGCCGTCCTTTGCCAGGGTGACCTCGACGTCGGTGGATGCGAGTTTTTCCGCCAGCAACAGCGAGCGCTCCCAGGGCACGTCCGGGTCACACTGGCCGTGCAGCAGGCGCACCGGGCAGTCGATGGCGATGCCCTGCGTGTTCAGCACGCAGTGGTCGGCGCCCTCCTCCAGCAGCCGGCGAGTGATGGTGTAGGGCTCGCCGTCGTCGTAGCAATTCTCGATATCGCAGGCGCCGGACAGCTCCATCTGCAGCATCTGCTCCGGCGACAGCCGTCCGCCGCGCATGGTCTCGGTAAAGTCCGGGGCGGCGGCGAGGCCGATCAACCCGCAGGCGCGCTCCGGCCGCGCCAGCGCGACGCGCAGCATGATCCAGCCCCCCATGGAAGAACCGACGAGAAGCTGCGGCCCTTCCGTGAGCTCGTCGAGCACCGCCAGCGCATCGTCGATCCAGCGGCCGATGGTGCCATCTTCGAACTTGCCGCTGGATTCACCGTGGCCGAAGTAGTCGAAGCGGGTGAACTGCCGGCCCTGCGCCTCGCACCAGGCGGCCAGCGCCTGGGCTTTCTCGCCGTGCATATTGGAGTTGAAGCCGGGGAAGAAGAGGATGCCTGGGGTGGTGCCGGCGGTGTGCTGGTAGGCGATGGTCTCGCCGTCGGCGCGTTGTAGCGTGGCCGTGGGCATAAAGCGCGATTCCCCTGTCGCGAAGGATCAGGGGGCTAGCATAACCCGGCGGGGGCGCGATTGCCGAATGCCGCGCGCGATCGACCGCGTACGAACAGGTTCCACGCGACCGGCCGTACGAACCCGTTGCACGCGCGATCGATTGTAGGAGCCCGTTATACGGGCGATCGACCGTACGAACCCGTTACACGCGCGATCGATTGTAGGAGCCCGTTAAACGGGCGATCGCCTGCGTAGCAGGCTCCTACAACTGGTATCGCCTGCGTAGCAGGCTCCTACAGGGACTGGATCAGCGGCCCTTCCAGACCGGCTTGCGCTTTTCCAGGAAGGCGCTGGCGCCCTCCAGTGCATCCTCGGTGGCGATGCAGATGCGCTGCAGCTCCGCCTCATCGGCGATGGTCTGGGCGAGGCTCGCCTCCTGCGCCTGGCAGACTGCCTGCTTGGCGTAGCGCAGCGACAGCGGCGCCCGGGCGGCCAGCTCGGCGGCCCACGCCAGGGTCTCGTCGAGCAGGCTCTCGGCGCCGACGACACGGTTGCAGAGACCCCAGTCCAGGCACTGCTGCGCGCTGAGGCGCTCGCCGGTGGCGATGATCTGGTAGGCGCGCTTGCGGCCCAGGGTGTGGACCAGGTGCCAGGTGGCGCCGCCGTCGGGCACCAGGCCGATGGCGGAAAACGCCTGGAAGATATAGGCGTCCTCGGACATCACGGTGAGGTCGCAGACCATGGCGAGCGCGCTGGCGACACCGGCGGCCGGCCCCTTCACCGCGCTGATCCACGGCTTGGTCGCGCCGTAGACCTCCATCATGATCGGCTTGTACTCGTGGTTGAGCTGGTCGTCCACCCGCCAGGTGGGATCGTCCAGCGGCATCTCGGTGAGATCCGCCCCGGCGCCGAAGCCGCGGCCGGCCCCGGTGACCACCACCACGCGCACGGTCTCGTCGTTGTTCACCTCGCGTGCCGCCAGCAGCAGCTCGGCGCGCATTTTCGCGTTGAACGAGTTGAGCGACTCAGGCCGGTTGAGGGTGACGAGCGCCACTGCGTCGCGGCGCTCGACCTGTACTGTCTCGTAGTTGCTCATCGCCTGTGTTCCTCCAGTTTCCGTTTGCTGCGCAGCTTTCATCCGATGGCACCGCCATCCTTGAGCGCAGCGAGTTCGCGTTCGCCAAAACCCATCTCGGACAGCACCGCCGCGGTGTCCGCGCCGAGTTGCGAGCCGCTATTGCGCACCGACGAGGGCGTGCGCGAGAAGCGCGGCGCCGGCGCCGGCTGGATCATGCCGTCGACCTCGATGTACACGTTGCGCTCGCGGTTGGCCGGGTGTTCGGGGGCCTCGAGCATGCTCAGCACCGGGGCGAAGCACACGTCGGTTCCCTCCAGCAACTCACACCACTCATCGCGGGTTTTCTGCTTGAAGATCTCGATCAGGCGCGCGGTCATGCGCGGCCACTCGGCCTGGTTGTTCTGGTCGCCGAATTCCTCCTCGGACAGGCCCAGCTTCTCCTTGAGCAGCGCATAGAACTGCGGCTCGATGGAGCCGATGCAAATATAGCCGCCGTCACTGCACTCGTAGGTATCGTAGAAGTGCGCGCCGCCGTCCAGCAGGTTGCCCTCGCGGTGGGTGGCGTCGTACTCGCCGGTGTGCTGCCAGCCGTGGAACATCCACATCAGCTGGGCGGTACCGTCGACCATCGCCGCGTCCACCACCTGGCCCTTGCCGGAGTTGGCCGCTTCCAGCAGTGCGGCGAGGATACCGGACAGCAGCAGCATGCCGCCGCCACCCATGTCCCCGACCAGGTTCAGCGGCGGGCAGGGTTTCTCGCCGGCACGGCCCATGGCGTAGAGCGCGCCGGTCAGGGCGATGTAGTTGATATCGTGGCCGGCGACCTTCGCCAGCGGGCCGTCCTGGCCCCAGCCGGTCATGCGCGCGAACACCAGCCTGGGGTTGCGCGCCAGGCACACGTCCGGGCCCAGGCCCAGTTTCTCGCAGACGCCCGGGCGGAACGGGTCGATGATGACATCGGCGTTCTCGACCATGCGCAGCACGGTCTCCACCCCCTCGGGGGACTTCAGGTTGATGGTCACCGACTTCTTGCCGCGGCTGCTGATGTCCTTCTGGTGCAGCGAGCTGGCGCCGGCGGCCCGCTCGATGCGGATCACCTCGGCGCCCATGTCCGCCAGCATCATGCCGCCCATGGGGGCGGGACCGATGCCGGCGAGTTCGAGGACGGTGTAACCGTTGAGCGGACCCATGGCGACCTCCCTAGCGGGGCTGCATGCGGATGCCGGCGTCCATGCGCACCACCTCGCCGTTCATGTAGTCGTTCTCGACGATGAACACGGACAGGTGGGCGATCTCCTCCGGGCGGCCGAGGCGTTTCGGGTACAGCGGCGACTCGCACAGGGCGGCGTAGGCTTTCTCCGGCAGGGCCTCGAACAGCGGAGTGTGGATCAGGCCCGGCGCGATGGTGTTCACGCGGATGCCGTAGGACGCCAGGTCGCGGGCCATGGGCAGGGTCATGCCGACCACGCCGCCCTTGGAGGCGGAGTAGGCGAGCTGGCCCATCTGGCCCTCGAAGGCGGCGATGGAGGCGGTGTTGATGATGACCCCGCGGCTGCCGTCATCAGTGACCGGCTCGTTCTTCGCCATCTGCTCGGCGGCCAGGCGGGACACGTTGAAGGTGCCCACGAGGTTGACGTTGATCACCTTGGTGAACTCGCCGAAGGGGAACGGGCCGTCCTTGCCGAGGGTCTTCGCGGCGCTGGCGATACCGGCGAAGTTGTTGCAGATGTGCACGCTGCCGAATTTCTCGACCACCCCGGCGATGGCGGCGGTGACAGAGGCCTCATCGGCGACATTCACACTGAAGAACGCCGCGTTGTCCGCGCCCAGTTGCGCGACCAGCGCATTGCCGCGCTCCTCGTTCATGTCGAAAATCGCGACTTTGGCGCCTTTGGCGACGTAGGCTTCGACCGTGGCCTGGCCGAGGCCGGAAGCACCGCCGGTGACAATTGCGACTTTTCCTTGCAGTTCCATGAGTTTCTCCTTTCGAAAATTCGGTTACATCTGGTAAAAATGTCAGGCTGCAGAAGGACATACCGCCCTCGGGCAGCCTCACGCCACGGCTTGAACTGTGGCACAATCCGGTGGTCCGGCAAGTCAGTCGGTGACAGCAGCCTGGGCTGCGGCCGGGCGCGCTCCTGGGGAGGGGCGGCATACACGGGGATGACACGGGGACGCCTGTCCGGGCCGCGAACAGTATGGGAAGCGGCCACCCGGGCAACAATGACCGCTGCAATCAAAATAATTGACTGGAACTGACAGCCACCAGAGCCTTGCATGCAAGATATTTTCCCGCAACACTGGCCGACGCTGTACCTGGGACTGATGTTCGCCATCACCCTGGCGCAGATGCTCATCGTCTACGACCTGAGCGCCGCCAGTACGCCGCCCGCGGGCCTGGGCATGTTCACCGTCTACGCCATGGCCACCCTGCTGGGCTGGATCCTGTTCACCCTGCAGCAGGGCGAGGATTCGCTGCTGGGCATGGCCGTGCCCGCGGTGGCCTGGATCATCAACGCCTACCTGCTGTTCATCGCCGCCACCCAGCGCGCGGGCATCCGCGCCGGGCGCTACCTGCTGGGTGCGGTCTGCCTGCTGGGCAGCCTGGGCACCCTGTTCGTCGACGACAAGTACCTGTTCGTGGTGCAGGTGTGCCTGACCTCCCTGTGCTTCGCCGCCTCCGGCGCGATCTTCGCCCAGCGCGGCTTCCGCGAGCGCAATGTGGGCGACCTGATCATGTTCATCGCGGCGCTGCTGTGGGTGTGCGGCACGCCGCTGGCGATCTACCAGTGGCTGGTGCTGGGCAACGAGGGCGATGCGCGCATGATCTCCTTCGGCGCCTCCAGCTGGGCGTTCGTGCTGGTGATCATCGGCTTTCTCGCCTCGGTGCTGGTGGAGTACCAGCAGCACCTGTCGCACCTGGCGACCGTCGACCCGCTGACCCAGGTACTCAACCGCCGCGGCCTGGAGGCCAGCCTGAGGGTTAGCCTGGCCCGCGCCCAGCGCCTGGACCTGCCCACTTCGGCGGTGGCCATCGATATCGATCACTTCAAGAACGTCAACGACAGCTTCGGCCACGACACCGGCGACCACGTCCTGCGCCTGGTGGCCGGCATCATCTCCCGCTGTTGCCGCGGCAGTGACGTGGTCTCCCGCATCGGCGGCGAGGAATTCCTGGTGGTGCTGCCGGACACGCGCCTGCCCGAGGCCCGGCGGGTCGCCGAACGCCTGCGCGAATCCATTGCCGAGCACCCGCTGTGGGTGGACGAGCAGCGTATCCCGGTCACCGTGAGCCTTGGCGTAGCCAGCGCCCGCGGCGACGTCGAGCTGGACAAGCTCCTGCACCAGGCGGACAGCGCGATGTACCTGGCCAAGCGCAACGGCCGCAACCGCGTGGCCTGGGTGGACGACAGCCCGGTACATCTCAGCCACAGCGGAGCCTGACCGTGCGCGACTATTCGGTGTCGGTGCACTTCGCCAGGGCGGTGCTGAGAAACGCCGTGGCCAAGGGCCTGGACCCGTCGGAACTGCTGCGCCGGACGCGAATTTCCCCGCGCCTGCTCAAGGAGGACAACGCCCGCATCTCCGCGGAGCGTTTCGCCGACCTGCAGGTGGGTACCATGCTGGCCATGCAGGACGAGGCGCTGGGGTTTGTCTCGCGGCGCATGCCGATCGGCTGCTGGTCGATGATGTGCCACGCGGTGATCGGCAGCGAGACCCTCGGGCAGGCGCTGGCGCGCTACTGCCGCTTCTACCAGCTGTTCGAGTTCGGCGTGCACCCGCACTTCTTCATCGAGGACGAGCAGGTGCACCTGCGCGTGGTGCGGGTAGACGACGACAGCGACCCCGACCCCTACATGATCGAGCTGCTGCTGTTCAACGCCCACCGCTTCGCCAGCTGGCTGGTGCAGGAACACCTGCCGCTGCAGGTGGTGAACCTCGCCTACCCGCCGGCGGCGCAGGTGCCGGAGTACCGGCTGCTGTTCCTCGGCAACCCGGTGGAGTTCGCCCAGCCGCACTCCGAGCTGGTGTTCTCACCGGCGCTGCTGGAGCGCAGGGTAACGCAGACCGAGCAGACCCTGCGGCACTTCCTGCGCCACCCGGTGCTGATCATGCTGACCGAGACCTACGACCGCAACAGCTGGACCGCCCGCGTGCGCGAGGCGGTGCACCAGCACCTGGTGCAGATGCCGGAGCTGGCGGACGTCGCCGACTGGCTGGACATTCACCCGCAGACCCTGCGGCGGCGCCTCTCCGCGGAGGGCACCACCTTCAAGGAGATCAAGAGCCAGGTGCGGCGGGATACCGCGCTGCACTTCCTCGGCAAGCAGGGCCTGTCCATCGAGGAGATCGCGCACCGCGCGGGTTTCTCGGAATCCTCGGCGTTTATCCGCGCCTTCAAGAGCTGGACCGGCGTGACGCCCTACACCTACCGCAAGGGTATCTGACACCGGCCAGCGGTGGGGCGCGCTCAGCGCCCCTTGCAGTCGAGATCGGTGGAGTAGACGATGGAGAGGAACAGCCCGTCCTCGGTGCGCAGCGTGATGCACTGGCCGGAGCCCTTCTTGCGCCAGTTGCTGTAGTTGAACTTGCCCGAATTGGCATTGTTCTTCATCTCGTAACCACGGTTTATCAGTTTGTCGGTGGCATTGCCGCCGCGCTGGCCGACGAGGTCCTGCAGCTCGGGCACCGGCTGCCCCGCGGCGTGCTTGTTGCCGCCTGAATTGCCGCCGCCCGAGGGCGCGTTGCCGTAGTAGACCTCCACCCGCTGCCTGTCCCAGTGGTAGACCTGGGTCTGGCCGTTGATGGCGCGGGTCACTTTCTTGCCGCCCTGGTCGCGATACTGGTTGGCGCCGTTGCCGATGGCGAGGTCGTACTCGGTGCCGTCGTGCAGCTTCAGGTGCACGTTGCCCTGGTGCTGGGAGAACTGGCAGGGGCCGGAGCCAGGGTTGTTTTTCTCGCCGGATTCAAACAGCAAACAGGTGTAATCGCTGTCGGAGCGGTCCACCGCCCAGCCGCCGCCACCCTGGTTACCATTGCCGCCACCGCCCATGGAGACGCGGATGGTGCGGTCCTTCCACTTGTAGACCTGGTCGCCGCCGTCCATCTCGCGGGTGACCTTGTCGCCGGCCTTGGATTTGTACTCGTTGGCCTTGCCGGTGGGGGTCAGGGTGCGCACGTCGCCGTTGGCCAGCTTGAGCACCACCACGCCCTGGTGTTGCGAAAACTCGCAGTCGCCGGACGATTTTTTCTTCAGGTCGCCGCCCTTGTAGACCTCACACTGGGTTTTCATGGTATCGGACATCGCCGGGGTTGCGGCCAGTGGCAGCAGGCACAGCGCGGCGGCGCAAAGACAGGGTCGCAGGTAGTTATTCATAGCCGAGTCTCCGTGGATGTGGATGCGAGCTGAACAAGCTTAGACCAGCCACAGGCCCGCGAAAGCCGGAAATGGGGCTTATTTCCGACTATAGTTCTGCCTGAACGAATTGGTGGATGCACAGGTGCTGGTAAAGACAATCAAGGTGTTGGGCGCACTCTATCTCGCCTATCTGGTTCTGATCGTTTTCGTTGCCATGCCGGCGCTCAACCTGCTCGCGCCGCGGCTGGTCCAGCAGTACCTGCACCGCGAGTTGCAGACCGACGCCATCGTCCTCAACCCTTTCACCCTCGCCGCCGAGGTGCGCGGCGCTACCGTGCGCGAAAACGATGGGGATTTCTTCCTCAGCTTCGACAAAGCGAACGTCGACCTCTCCCTCGGCAGCCTGCTGGGCAAGGGCCTGGTGCTGGACGCCGCCCAGTTGCTCGGCCTGCACCTGGACCTGCGGCGGCTGCCGGACGGGGCGTTCAACTTCTCCGACATGCTGCCGCCGCCCTCCGAAGAACCCGAGCCGCCGGCGAGCGACGCGGGACTGCCGCGGCTGACCATCCACCGCCTGGACCTCGAGGCCCGGCGCATCGACCTCAGCGACCTGGCCCGCGAGCAGCCCTTCCGCACCCACTACGACGGCATCGACATCCACGTCAGCGGGCTGACCACGGTGATCAGCGACGGCGAGCCCTACCACTTCGACGCGGTGGCAGAAGACGGCGGCGAGTTGCACTGGCAGGGCACGGTTTCCATTCCCGGCGCCCGCAGCGAGGGGCAGCTGGAAATTTCCAGGCTGACGCTGGAGCCCGCCTGGCGCTTTGCCGAGCCCTGGCTCAACTTCCGGCTGACCGACGGCGAGATCAATCTCTCGGGCAACTACAAGCTGTCCTGGGCGAAGGATTTCACCGCGCAGATCAGCGACGCGCGCTTCCTGCTCGACAAGCTGTCGCTGCAACCGCTGGACCCGAACGCGCTGCCGGACACCGCGCTGGGCCTGCGCGAGCTGAAGATCGCCGGCATCCACGTCGACACGTCCACACAGAGCGCGACGGCGGATGAGCTGCTGGTTGACGGCTTTTCCGTGGACGGCTGGAGCGAGGGCAGCCGCGCCAGCCTCGTCGACATGCTCACCCCCCGCGGGCTCGGCGGCGCGGCGGCAGACCCCAATGCCCCCGCCCCGGCTCCTGCCCAGGCCAGCCCGCCGCCCGATCCCAATACGCCCGCCGCCGACAACGGCTGGAGCGCCGGCCTCGCCAGCCTGCAGCTGCGCAACAGCGCCATCCGCTGGCGCTCGGAATTCACCGACCCGGCGCTGATGACCGTCACCCCCATCGAGGCCAGCGCGCAATCGCTGCACTGGCCGCCCACCGGCAGCTCGCCGCTGGCGCTCTCGCTGCGGGTCAACGACACCACCGACCTGGACATAAAGGGCACGCTGGCGCTGGACAGCGGCACGGGTGAGATCGAGTACAAACTGGACAAGCTGCCGCTGGCCTGGTTCAACCCCGACCTCCCGGAGATGATCAACGTGACCATCACCGACGGCGGCCTGAGCCTGGGCGGCTCGGTGGCGCTGGCGGACTTCCAGCCGAAGCGCGTGAAACTCGACGGCGCCATCGACAACTACGCCAGCAGCATCAAGGGCGAGGAACAGACCGTCACCAGCTGGAACATGCGCTGGAACGGGCTGGATATCGATTTCGACAAGCACGCCGTGCTGCTGCAGCGCCTGTCCGTGGACAACTACGACGGCCGCATCCACATCGACAAGGACGGACGACTCAACACCTCGCAGATCCTGCGCGAGGAGGAGAAAACCCCGGAACAGGCGGCCACCGAAGCGCAGAAGCCCACGGAACCTGCCGGGCCCGACTGGACCGTCAGGATTCCCGAGATTCACCTGAGCAAGGGCACCATCGACTACTTCGACGAGTCACTGCCCATTCATTTTCGCACCGTGGTGGGCGACCTCGGCGGCGAGATCCGCAATATCGATTCCACCCCCGGCACCCAGGCCAGCGTGGATATCCGCGGCTCCGTCGACGGCTACGCGCCGGTGACCCTCGCCGGCAGCGTGGACCCCTTCGGCGAAAAGCCGGATCTCGACCTGGCGCTGGATTTCACCGGCGTGGACATGGCCACCCTCAGCCCCTACTCCGCGACCTACGCCGGCCACACCATCGAGCGCGGCCTGCTCACCCTCAACCTGCACTACAGCCTGAAAGGCGAGTTGCTCAAGGGCGACAACAAGGTGCTGATCAAGCAGCTCAAGCTGGGCCGGGAGGTCGACAGCGACAAGGCCCTGGACCTGCCGCTGCAACTGGCGCTGGCCCTGCTCACCGACGCCAACGGGGTGATCGACCTGGAAGTGCCGGTGGAGGGCAACCCCGACGACCCGTCCTTCGCCCTGGGCAGCGTCATCGGCAAGGCCTTCGTCAACCTGCTCACCAAGGCGGTGACCGCGCCCTTCAACCTGCTGGCCAGCCTGGTCGGCTCTGAAGAGGACCTGCAGCGTATCGGCTTCCCGGTGGGCACCTCCGAACTCGGCGAGCGGGCGGACGCCAAGCTGGCGGAACTCGCCGACGCGCTGGGCCAGCGCCCGCAGCTGACCCTGGTCATCTTCGGCCGGGTCAACCTCGAGGCGGATCGCGAGAAACTGCAGGAACAGCAGTTGCAGGCCCAGTTGCTGGAATCGGGCCTGGACCCGCAGGACATCGACGACCGCACGGAGAAATTCGTCGACGCGGTGGAGGACCGCTACAGGCAACTGGGCGCGGACGAGAGCGAAGAGACCAGCTACCTGCAACGCTACCGCGCGGTGGTCGCCGCCATCCCGGTGGCCGAGGGCGACCTGCTGGCGCTGGCGCAGCGCCGCGCGGTGGCGGTGAAGGAGCACCTGGTCAACGACCTCGGCCTGCCTTCGGACCGCGCGGTAATCGAGCAGGCCGCGCACCTGGATACGCAGAAGTCGGTGTTCAGCGGCGTCGAGCTGGACCTGGAGGGGTAGGAGCCTGCTACGCAGGCGATCGCGATCTGTAGGAGCCTGCTACGCAGGCGATCGCCTGCGTAGCAGGCTCCTACAGAATCAATCCAGGTAGCGCAGCGGCCCCTTGCAGTAGCGGCACAGGTAACTGCCGGTGCCCTTCTGCACGCGATTGTGTCGCGTCGAGGACAGCGCGTGCTCGCGGCAGTCGCAGAGGTAGGGGTGGGTGCGCTGGGCGCGCCGCGGGATGCCGCTGAGATCGAGGTCGAAGGTGACTGACGCGTCGGCACCGAAAAACTCCATCCAGCTGCGCCACTCGGCGCCGTGGGGGCGCGGCCGGCGCCGCCCGCGGGTCTCGAAGACGACGAAATGGGCCACCTCGTGGGGCACCGTGTCGGCGAGGTTCTCGTCCCAGTACTTGGCGAATATCCAGGGGTTGTAGCGGATCTCCGAGCGACCGTCGCGGGCGCGGAACATGCCCGCTGTGCCGCCGACCAGGTCGAAGGTTACCGCCAGCGGCGACAGCTCGCGGCCCAGTTCGCGCTCGGCAACGCGGATATAGCGCCGGGTGTGCTCGCGCACCTGCTGCCGCGCACGCTCGCCGATGGGTTCGATCACGCCGTGTCTCCCGCCCCTGGGGCCTGTGGTCCTGGTTGAACCCGCGCCGCCACCCGCCGGACTGGCACGGGCCGGTGCTTCGTATTAACGTGCCACCGGAAAACGATAACCATACCACGGGAGCGAACTTCAGATGGTGGAATTCTGGCGGGCCGGCGGCTCGGAGACCGGCACCTCGGCGGCCCTCGCGCAGCAGTGCGAGGCGCAGGGCTGGGACGGGCAGATGTTCATGGATTCGCAGTCGCTTTCTGCCGACCCCTGGGTACTGATGGGCGCCTGGGCCGCGGCCACAGAAAGGCTGCAATTGTGCACCGGCGTGACCAACCCGCTGACCCGCCACCCCGCGGTCACCGCCGCCTGCGCCGCCAGCGTGCACTCGGTTTCCGGCGGCCGCGCGGTGCTGGGTATTGGCCGCGGGGATTCGGCGCTGGCCTACCTCGGCCACGCCCCGGTCAGCCCCGCCGTGTTCGAGCAGTCGCTGCGCGAGTTGCAGGCCCTGCTGGCCGGGGGCGAAGTGGATTTCAGCGCCCACGCCACCACCGGCGAGGCGGGATCGGCGCGCGAACTGTCGCTGGGGCACCGACCCGAGGCAACCCGCCTGAAGTGGCTGCCGCCGGAGCTGCCCAAAGTGCCGCTGGACGTGGCCGCCACCGGGCCGAAGATCATCGCCATGGGTGCCGCGCTGGCGGAGCGCGTCACCTTCAGTGTGGGCGCGATTCCCGAGCGCCTGCGCTGGGCGCTGGACCTCGCCGCGCAGGCCCGCAGCGCGGCGGGCCCGGGTGCCGGGGGCATCAGCTACGGCGCCCAGCTGATCGTGGTCTGCCACCCGGATATCGAGGCGGTAATGCCCGCGGCAAGCAGTTTCGTCGCGCCGCTGGCGCGCTTCCAGGTGATACAGGGGAACGCGGCCGGCCCGCAGGTGGCCGGCGATGCGGAAAACTTCGACGCCATCCGCCGCGGCTACGACATGAATCGCCACAGCGAGGCGATCTCGCACGAGAAGCTGGGGGGCGCGACCCTCTCGCCGGAGTTCGTGCGCCGCTTCGCCATCGTCGGCCCGCCGGAACACTGCGTGGAGCGGCTGCTGGAGTTACATGCGCTGGGGATCGAGCGCTTCGTGATCGTCGGCCCGGGCTTCCACCCGGAAGCGGACGGCAGCGGCCCGGGCCTGTTCGTGCGCGAGGTCATGCCCGCCGTGCGCGCCGCGCTACCGTAGGAGCCTGCTGCGCAGGCGATTGCCGCCGTCGCAGGCGTGCTCTGCGCGCGATCGCCTGCATAGCAGGCTCCTACAAACGATCGACTGGCCTCCACCGCCGGCGCAGGGTATCATCGGCGGCGACCGACAAAAACAAACACATATGATTGTAATTAACCAGTAGCGAGACCCGACCCGGAATGGCGACACACGACATCGACACCCAGCGACTCGAAGAGTACCTCAGCGCCCACATCCCGGGCTTTCGCGGTCCCCTGCAGGCGGAAAAATTCGCCGGCGGCCAGTCCAACCCCACCTTCAAGCTGACCAGCCCCGGCGGCACCTACGTGCTGCGGCGCAAGCCGCCGGGCGAGCTGCTCAAGTCCGCCCACGCGGTGGACCGCGAGTTCCGGGTGATGCGCGCGCTGCAGGACACCGATGTGCCGGTGCCGCGCATGCACCTGCTGTGCGAGGACGAATCGGTCGTCGGCTCGATGTTCTACGTGATGGAATTCATGCAGGGCCGCATCTTCTGGCAGCCGTCGCTGCCCGAGGCGCGGGATCCCGCCGAGCGCACCGCCTTCTACGACGCCATGAACGCCACCCTGGCGGCGCTGCACAACGTCGACGTGGACGCGGTCGGACTCACCGACTACGGCCGTCCCGGCAACTACTTCGAACGCCAGGTCAGCCGCTGGAGCAAGCAGTACCGCGCCTCCGAGCTGCAGCAAATCCCGGAGATGGAGACGCTCATGGAATACCTGCCGGCCAACATGCCGGAGGACGACGGGCGCGTCAGCCTGGTGCACGGCGACTACCGGCTGGACAACATGATGTTCCACCCCGGCGAGCCGCGGGTGATCGCCCTGCTCGACTGGGAGCTGTCCACGCTGGGCAACCCGCTGGCGGACCTCGCCAACCAGTGCATGGCGTGGATGCTGCCCGAGAGCGGCAACATCGCCGGCCTCGCGGGCGTGGACCGCAAGGCGCTGGGTATTCCCACCGACGAGGAATACGTGCAGCGCTACTGCGAGCGCACCGGCCGCAGCGGCATCGACAACTGGAATTTCTACATCGTGTTCTCGCTGTTCCGCCTGGCCGCCATCCTGCAGGGCGTGGCCATGCGCGCCGAACAGGGCAACGCCTCCAGCGCCGAGGCGCGCGAGCGCGGCGCGATGGTGGTCCCCCTGGCAAGAATGGCGGTGGACCTCCTGTAGGAGCCTGCTACGCAGGCGATCAAACCCCGTAGGAGCCTGTTACACAGGCGATCAGACCCCGTAGGAGCCTGTTACACAGGCGATCAGACCCCGTAGGAGCCTGCTACGCAGGCGATCAGACCCCGTAGGAGCCTGTTACACAGGCGATCGCGATCCTGCAGGAGCGCGCTCTGCGCGCGATCGCCTGTGTAACAGGCTCCTACAGGTTCAGGTGAGGGAGCGCCCCCCATCCACCGCCAGCACCTGCCCGGTGACAAACGGCGCCTCGCGGGCAAAGAACAGCACCGCCCGGGCGATATCATCCGGTTCACCCAGCCGGCCCAGCGGCGTCGCGGCGATGGTCGCGGCGCGGGTGGCCTCGTCGTAGGCTTCGTCGTCCTCCGGCCACAGGATCGCCCCCGGCGCCACCCCGTTCACCCGCACCTGCGGCCCCAGCTCCACCGCGTGGCTGCGGGTCAGGTATTCCAGCCCCGCCTTGGCGGCGCCGTAGGCGTCGAAGTTGCGCAGCGGCCGCTGCACGTGGGTGTCGACGATGTTGACGATACTGCCGCCGGCGCGGCGCAGCCCGGGCAGCAGCGCGCGGGTAAGAAAATACGGGCCGCGCAGGTTGGAAGCCAGCATGGCGTCGAAGCCGCCGGGCGAGGTTGCGTCCAGCGGCGTCGGTGTGAAACCGGAGGCGTTGTTCACCAGCAGGTGAATGCGGCCGTAGCGCTCCAGCAGCGCAGAGCCGAGCCCGGCCACCTCAACCGCATCGCCGAGCTCGGCGCGAAACAGCTCGCAGCTGCCCGCCCGCCGCGCATTGAGGGCCTGGGCCAGCGCGGCGGCCTCGGCGGCGGAACTGCGGTAATGCAGGGCGATGTCGTAACCCGCCGCGTGCAGGTGTTGCGCGACGGCACAGCCTATACGCCGGGCCGCGCCGGTGACGACGGCGATTTCACTCACGGGATGCGGAATTCCTGTTGCTGCGGTTTACTTCTGCGGCCCGAAGCGCTTGCGGCGGGAGTGTTCCATCAGCGCCCAGAGGATGTTCTTGGAGCTGACCTGGCCGACCAGCTTGCCGTCCTCCAGCACCGGGCGCCGGCGCTGGCGGCTATCCAGCATGGACTGGGCCACTTCGATAATGCCATCGCCGGGCGAGCAGGTGTTCAGGGTAGTGGTCATGACCTCGGACACCAGCGCCCGCTCGGGGTCGCCGTCGTTGTACAGCGAGGTGAGGATGGCGCGCAGGCAGTCCAGCTCCGAGAGCACACCCACCGCGGTGCCGGCTTCGTCGGTCACGGTCAGCCCGGTGAGCTTGTACTCGATGATCAGTTCCACCGCTTCCACCAGGTTGGCCTTCTCGTTGATGGTGAGCGGGTTGCGCCGCATGCAGTCTTTTATTGTATTTGGGGATGACATGTCTGTGCTCCTGGAGTGAACGCATTCAGTCTAGACAATTTCCGCTGTAGCGGCGCGGGGGAACGCTCAGCCGCGGCGCCCGGCGCCGGCGGTTTTCTTCGTCCGTGCCCCGGTGGCCGGCGCCTTCCTGCCGGCCGGCTTTTTAGCCGCTGGCTTTTTGGCCGCGGGCTTGTTGTCGTCGGCACCCTTTGCCGCCGCGGACTTGCGCTTGCCGGCGGGCGCCTTGCGCACGGTAGCGGGCTTGCGGGTCGACGCAGGCTTGCGCGCCGCGGCCGGCGTCTCTTCCGAATCCGTATCGAAGCGGTACTCGCGCAGCGCCTCGCGGTCCGAACGGGTCGGCGGCGGGCGGCGGCGGGAGGAGCGCGGACGCTGGTATTCGCTGGCGTCCGGGCGCAGGTCGCCGGACTCGAAGCGCTGCAGGATCTCTTCCATGGTGCGGCTGATCTTGGTGCACAGGCGAATGGTCTCGAGCTTGTTGAAGGTCGAGCGCTCGCCCTCGCGCATCAGGTCCACCAGGTCGTTCTCGGAAATGTGCGAAAGCAGTTTCATCGGGTTGTACCAGCGGAAACTGGGCACGATGTTGATGTCGCCGCTGTAATCCTGGTCGATCAGCGCGTGCAGGGTATTGATCGCCATGTTGAAGCGCGGCCAGTTGTCGCCCTGCTGCTGCACCACGCCGCGGTACAGGTTGAGCACCTCGCGCCCCATGCCCACGCCGAAGGCGCGCAGCGCGCGCGAGGTCGGGCCGCGGCTGTCGGTGCTCTCGACGAAGGGCGTCACCACGGGGTTCACCATGCTGACGATATAGTGGTTGGTGCTGAACAGGCGGGACAGGCGCTTGGCGGGCAGGTCGTCGGCGATGGAGCCGTCCACCCACTTGCGGGTGGGCAGGTAGGGCTGTGGCTCGCCGTGCACGTTGCGCGCCGTGAGAATCACCGGCGGGAACACGCCGGGCACCGCGCAGGAGGCCATCACCGCCGAGCGTATGTACACGTTGGGCGAGGTAATGGCGTTGAGCAGGCGCGAGCGCTGGTGCGGCTCCGCCGGGGCGACGGTAATGCTGATCTGCCGCCCGGTTTTCTCGTAGGCGTCCTGGAAGGTCATCTCCGGGATCATGCGCTCGACCAGCAACTGCAGGTCGCCGACATCGATCTGCGGGCTGGCGCCGAAGAACATGCGGGAGAAGGCGCTGGCCTCGCGCTCGGCCTCGAAGTGCACGTGCTTCGAATCGTAGAAGCGCGCGAGTTCCTCGTCGGTGTGGCTGCCCAGCACGCCGGCGACCAGGGAGCCCGCCGAGGAACCCGAGATCACCCGCGGCAGCAGGCCCTGCTCCAGCATCACCTTGACCACGCCGAGGTGGTAGAAACCCAGCACGCCGCCACCGCTCAACATCAGGCCCGAGCGGCCGAAGCAGATGTTGGCGCGGTAGAAGAAGTCGAGCTTTTCCTGCACGCCGATCTTCTCCCTGGGCAACTCGGCGAGGTAGCGCAGGGCGTCGTCGATCTCGTCGATGTACTGCTCGATGAGGACCTTGGTGCCGAACTTGGCCTGGCGGTAGAGCGCCGAGCGGCCCATGCCGCCCATGTTGCCGTGGATGCCCTCGTTGAGGGCGAACAGCAGGCCGACGTCGTCCTGCCGCGCGCGCAGGCTGCGCAGCCGGTCCAGCCGCAGGCGGATCTGCGCGTAGTCGTACTGGGCAGTCTGGTCCACCTGCCGCCAGCGCCTGGCGCCGGACAGTTCGTCGTGGGCGATGGCCGCCTCCTTCCAGTCTTCGTAACTGGAAGCCGTGTCCATCTGCTTTTGCAGTTGCTTGAGTTTCTTCGATTTGATCACCGGAATCCCCCGAGGTGGTACCGCTTCTACCCGGCTCCTGACTCCGACTATAGCACCGCCCCCCGTAGGAGCGCACTCTGTAGGAGCCTGCTACGCAGGCGATCGCCCGTGTAACGGGCTCCTACGGGCGCGACCATCCACTGTAGGAGCCTGCTACGCAGGCGATCGCCCGTGTAACGGGCTCCTACGGGCACGACCATCCACTGTAGGAGCCTGCTACGCAGGCGATCGCGCGCAGAGCGCGCTCCTGCAAGAGGTGCGCCGCGGGCGATTTGCTCCTAGAATACGCGGTTCAGATTTTAGTACCCATGGAAGAGGTTACCTTGCGCGCCTATATAGTTGTCGCCGCACTACTGCTGGTCATTTTCGGATCCATCGCCGGATACCTGTACAACAAGTTCAGCACACTCGCGGCCCAGGACTACACCCCGCCGCCGATCACCGTCGCCGCGACCACCGCGAAGGAAGAAACCTGGCCGACCACGCTGGAAGCCGTCGGTACGCTGCACGCCGCGCGCGGCGCCAACCTCGCCGCCGAGACCAGCGGCGAGATCATCGCCATCAGCGTGCAGTCCGGGCAGAAGGTGGAGGCAGGGCAACTGCTGCTGACCCTCAACGACAGCGTCGAGCAGGCCGAGCGCAAGCGCCTGGAGGCCAACCTGGTGCTGTCGCGCCAGCTCTACGACCGCGACGCCAGCCTGGTCAAGCAGAAGTCCATCCCGCAGAGCCAGTACGACCGCTCCCGCGCCGACCTCGACGCGGCCACCGCCTCGCTGGCGGAGATCGAGGCCAAGCTCGCCAACAAGCGCATCGCCGCGCCCTTCGCCGGCACCCTGGGTATCCTCAAGGTGAAGACCGGCGATTACATCGAGTCCGGCACGCCGATCACCACGCTGCAGGACCTGTCGCGGCTGGAAGTGGATTTCTCCGTCCCCGAGCGCTACTACCCGATGCTGCGCGACGGCCTGCCGATCAGCCTGCGCACCAGCTCCAGCGACACCGCCTACAAGGGCCACCTCGAGGCGCTGGACGCCGCGGTGGACGCCAACACCCGCAACCTCTCCCTGCGCGCCGTGCTGGACGAGAGCGAGGGGCTGCTGCCAGGCATGTTCGCGCGCATCACCATGGACCTGCAGCGCCCGCGCGAGGTGGTCACCGTGCCGGAAATCGCCGTCACCTACTCCCTGCAGGGCGACACCATCTGGGTGATAGAGAAAAAGGACAAGAATCTCGTCGTGACCCCGCGCGTGGTGAAGACCGGGCTGATCAGCAACGGTCGCATCGCCATCCTCGACGGCCTGAAGCCCGGCGAGCAACTGGTCAGCGTGGGGCAGAACAAGCTGCACCGCGGCGCCGCGGTCGTGCTGGAAGAGCACCCCGCGCCATTTACCCAGTAAGCGGAGGCGCCCGATGAACTTCACCGACATTTTCATCCGCCGCCCGGTACTGGCCATCGTGGTCAGCTGCCTGCTGCTGGTGATGGGCACCGCGTCCATCTTCAACGTCAGCATCCGCGAGTACCCGGAGGTGGAGTCCAGCGTCATCCACGTCTTCACCAGCTACCCGGGCGCCAGCGCCAGCACCGTGCAGGGCTTCGTCACCAACCCGCTGCAGGAGCGCATCGTCACCGCCAGCGGCATCGACTACATCGACTCGACCAGCAACCCCAGTTCCTCGGATATCGTCGTGCATGTGCGCCTGGGCGAGAACGCGACGGAAGTGCTCAACCAGGTCATCGCCAAGGTCAACGAGGCCAGCTACGACCTGCCGCGCGAGGTGGAAGACCCCATCGTCACCAGCTCCTGGGGCGGCGACGCGATGATGTACATCGCCTTCTACAGCAAGCAGATGACCACCTACCAGATCACCGACTACCTGATGCGCGCGGTGCAGCCGGAGCTGGCCACCCTGCCGGGCATGGGGCAGGCGCAGATCTTCAAGCGCAAGCTGGCCATGCGCATCTGGCTGGACCCGGTGCGCATGGCGGCCCGCGGCGTCACCGCCGCCGACGTGCGCTCGGCGATCCAGCGCGACAACTACGTCGCCCCCGCCGGCGCCACCGAGGGCAACCTGGTGCGCATCACGGTGGACGCCGAGACCTCGCTGCAGACGGTGGAGCAGTTCCGGGCCATGGTGGTGCGCCAGGACGGCGAGGAGCGGGTGCGCCTGGGCGATGTCGCCGACGTCGACCTCGATTCCGAGAACTCCCAGCTCAAATCCCTCTCCAGCGGCCGCGACACGGTGTTCATGGCGCTCTCGCCTGCGCCGGACGCCAACCCGCTGCAGGTATCCAAGGCGGTGCACGACGCCCTGCCCCGCCTGTCCCGGGACCTGCCCGCGGACATGGAGATGATCCTCGACTGGGACAACAGCGTGGTGATCGACGAGGCCCTCAGCGAGGTGGTGCGCACCCTGCTGGAGGCGGCGCTGATCGTGGTGCTGGTGATCTACCTGTTCCTCGGTTCCGCGCGGGTGGTGCTGATTCCGCTGGTCGCCATCCCGCTGTCGCTGATCGGCGTGGTGTTCCTGATCATGGCGCTGGGCTTTTCGCTCAACCTGCTCACCCTGCTGGCGATGATCATCGCCATCGGGCTGGTGGTGGACGACGCCATCGTGGTGGTGGAAAACGTGCACCGCCACATCGAGGGCGGCGCCACGCCGATGGAAGCCGCGCTCAGGGGCGCCCGCGAGGTCGCCCTGCCGGTGGTGCTGATGACGTTGACGCTGGTGGCGGTGTACGCGCCCATCAGTTTCATCGGCGGGCTGACCGGCGCGCTGTTCAGCGAGTTCGCCCTGACCCTGGCCGGCGCGGTGGTGGTCTCCGGCATCGTCGCCCTGACCCTGAGCCCGATGATGTGCTCGCGGGTGCTCAAGGACGTCGAGCACCAGGGGCGCTTCGCCAGCTGGCTGGACCACCGCTTCGAGATCCTGATCGCCAGCTACCAGCGCCTGCTGCGGGCCTGCCTCGCCAACCGCGGCGCGGTGCTGCTGCTGGCCGCGGCACTGCTCGCTTCCCTGCCGGTGCTGTTCTCGCTGGCGCAGCGCGAGCTGGCGCCGGAGGAGGACGCCGGCGGCTTCATGGTGATCGGCGTCGCGCCACCGCAGGCCAACCTGAAATACCTGGACCACTACCTGCACCAGGTGGTCGACCTGTGGAAGACCATCCCGGAGGTCGAGCGCTCCTGGCAGGTGATCAGCGACGGCGACAACTTCGGCGGCGTGGCCCTGATCCCCTGGGCCGATCGCACGCGTACCCAGGCGGACATACAGGCGGAGCTGCAGCAGAAGCTGGGCAGCATCGCGGGCATGGAGATGTTCACCTTCAACCCCGCCACCCTGCCCGGCGCCGAGTCCGGCCTGCCGGTGAGTTTCGTGGTCGCCTCCACGGCGGATTACGAGACCGTCTACGAGGTGGGCGAGGAGCTGCTTGAAGCGGCGCGCGAGTCCGGCATGTTCGCCTATGTCACCCAGACCCTGGACTACAACCGGCCGGAGATCGAGGTGAAGATCGACCGCGAGCGGGCGGCGCGCCTGGGCATCTCCATGCAGGACATCGGCCAGACCCTGGCCACCATGCTGGGCGAGACCGAGGTCAACCGCTTCACCCTGGCCGGGCGCAGCTACAAGGTGATTCCGCAGGCGGGACGGAACTTCCGCCTGACGCCGGAGGAACTGGAAAAATACTACCTGCGCACCTCCAGCGACGAACTGGTGCCGCTGTCCAGCGTGATCTCGCTGGCGACCCGGGTGGAGCCGAACGTGCTCACCCAGTACCAGCAGCTCAACAACACCACCATCCAGGCGATGATGATGCCGCCCAACAGCGTCGGCGCGGGCCTGGACTTCCTGGACAAGAAACTGAAGGAGATCGCGCCCACCGGCTTCCGCGCGGGTTACACCGGCGCCTCGCGGCAGTTCATCCAGGAGTCCGCGGCCTTCCCGATTCTCTTCGGGCTGTCGCTGATCTTGATCTTCCTGATGCTCGCCGCGCAGTTCAACAGCTTCCGCGACCCGCTGGTGGTGCTGGTGACCGTGCCGCTGTCGATCTTCGGCGCCGTGGTGCCGCTGGCGCTGGGCTTCGCCACGCTGAACATCTACACGCAGGTCGGCCTGCTGACGCTGATCGGACTGATCAGCAAGCACGGTATCCTCATCGTCGAGTTCGCCAACAAGTTGTCCGAGAGCGGGCTGGAACGCCGCGACGCGGTGCTGCAGGCGGCCTCGCTGCGCCTGCGGCCCATCCTCATGACCACCTTCGCCACGGTGATGGGTGTGTGGCCGCTGGTAATCGCCTCCGGCGCGGGCGCCAACAGCCGCTTCAGTATCGGCCTGATGATCACCTGCGGCATGCTGGTGGGTACGATGTTCACGCTGTTCGTGGTGCCGGTGTTCTACCTGCCTTTCAAAACCCGACCGCTCCGCGACCGATCCACCCCCGTAGGAGCCCGTTACACGGGCGATCGCGATATCGGCCCGGCACCGGAATCGCGCGTATAACGCGCTCCTACAGGGAAAGGATGGTTGAAAACCTCACGCTTTGTGCCAGTATTTGCGCATCCCGGAGCGGGCTCCGGACGGGGAGAAACAATATGACGACACTGGGCAAACTACCCGCCCGCGCCGGCCGGCTCTGCCTGCCAATCGCCGTGGCCGGGGCACTGTGGGGCCAGCCGGCGGCGGCGGGCGCGATCGAGGATTCCAATCGCGGTACGTACATGGACGCCTGGCAGGCCGGGCGCAACACCTTTGTCGACGCCTGCTCTACCTGCCACGGCGCCTATGGCTACGGCGACGGCATCGCCGCCGATACCCTGAAAATCAAGCCCTCCGACCTCACCCAGCTGAGCCGGCGCAATGGCGGCGAGTTTCCCTGGGTCTATGTGTACGAGATCGTCGATGGCCGCAAGCCGCTGGAATCCCACGGCCCCGCCGCCATGCCGGCCTGGGGCAAGGTATGGGCGGACGCCCTGCCCTACGACAACCGCCGCGATGTCGATATCTACGTGCGCGGGCGCATCTTCGAACTACTGCTCTATCTCGACTCCGCCCAGGAGCCGGAACCGCAGACAGAAGAAGAAACCGGGGGCTGACCCCCCGTAGGAGCCTGCTATGCAGGCGATCGCCCCAGTAGGAGCGCGCTCTGCGCGCGATCGCCTGTGTAACAGGCTCCTACAAAAGAACGCTGTGGTATCCTGCGGGCAGCCAACAGATGCAACATAACAATGGGGAGAATTCGTGAGCGGGCAACGTGTTCTTATCGTCGGCGCCGGGGCACTCGGCATTACCTGTGCCTACCACCTGCGCCTTGCGGACGCCGAGGTGGGCTTCCTGGTGCGGCCGCACCGCGTGGAGGCGCTGTCGCGGCCGCAACGGCTCTACCGCTATGACGACCACAGCGTGAAGACGCTGGACGGCTTCTACGTGGTGGACGATCCCGCCAAGCTGCACGGCGAGGATTTCGACTTCGTCATGCTCACTCTGGACGGCGCGACCTGCCGCAGCGAACAGGGCGCCGCCACCCTGCGCGCGCTGGGGGCCGCGATGGCCAAGGGCAACGCCACCCTGATCATCTGCGCCGTCGGTGTCGGGCTGTACGAGCACGTGCAGTCGCTGACCGGACTGTCCAGCAAGCGCCTGCTCGAAGGCACCATGAAGATATTCGCCTACCAGGTGGGTGCCGAAAACACGCCCCAGCCGCCCGCGGAGGACAAGGCGCTGCACGACGGCGCGGATATCGCCTATATCAACTTCCCCGACCGGGTGGGGTTTTTCGTCACCGCCAAACCGGCAGGACCGTCGAAGGCTTTCAGCGCGCTGTTCAGCCGCAGCGGCGAGGCCAGCTGCCAGAAACTGCCCAACGGCATCTACCGGGTGAGCACCAGCAGCTTCGCCCCGTTCACCATGGCCTGCGAACTCAACGGCTGGGGCGACATGGATTCACTGGTCGCCAACAGCGAACTCTGGCAGCTGAGTTGCCGCGCCCAGCGCGAGATCATGCGCCTGAAAAAGCACGGCTTCGCCGGCAAGCTCATGGCCTGGATGATGTCGGACAAGCGCATGGAGAAAATGATGCGCGGCTCCGAGGCGGACGCGGAACCGATGGGCCTGATGGCCTTCAACCGCTTCCACCACAGCGGCAAGGTGCTGGAGCAGAACGTGCAGATCCTGGAGAACTGCCTGGCACTGGGGCGGGATGGCGGCCAGGAGATGCCGGCGACCCGCGACCTCCTCGACCGCTGGCGCCGGCAGTTCGTGTAACCTCGCCGGCGGATCGCGCCCCGCGCGCGATCACCCCTGTAGGAGCCTGCTACGCAGGCGATCACGCAGAGCGCGCTACTATGACATCGCGATCGCCTGCATAGCAGGCTCCTACGAAACCGCCGTTTCGGTCGCGGCCTCGGCGCGCGGCTTCATGCGCACCAGCGGGTAAAACAGCTCCTCCGCCCAGTGCAGGTCCTTGCCCGGCAGTCCGTAATGGGTCGGCCGGCCATTGGGGATGTGCAAGGTGCCGAACATCCAGTCGTACAGCGAAATGATGGTGCCGAAGTTGGGGTAGTTCTTGCCGTCCACGCCGTAGCCGTGGTGAGTGTGGTGCATGCCCGGCGACACGAACACGTGCTCCAGCGCGCGGAACAGCGGGCCGCTGTAGCGGTTGTTGCGTACGGCGTCGTCCCAGCGGAAATTGGAGTGGGTCACCAGGTTCCAGACCTGCAGGAACAGCACGTAGCCGAGCACCGCGTCGCCCATGCCGAAGTACAGCGCCAGGCCGCTCACCCAGCCCGAGGGGATGATGAAGAACCAGCTCAGGTTGAGGCGGTAGTTCAGCAGCACGTTCATGTGGCGGCCACTGTGGTGGGTGCGGTGGATTTTCCACAGCCAGGGCTGGAGGCGCGGCTGGTGGGCCCAGCGGTGCACCCAGTAGAAGCAGAACTCGCCGGCCAGCATAACCAGCGGAAAACCCAGCCAGAAGGGCACGTCGGCAAACCTGCCCGACCAGGCCGCCGGCAGCAGCAGCGAGTAGACGCCGGAGATCAGGGTGATGCCCAGCGGCGCCATCACCCCGCGGCCGAGGAACAGGCTGCCGATCAGCAGCTTGAAATCGCCCTTGCGATAGACCCCACGGTGGCGGCCGGCAAGCAGTTCCAGCGCGAGCAGCAGCAGTGTGGCGACCGCCATCCAGATCATCATTTGTTGCATGGGCAAATCCCGTACCGGTGTAGTGCTGTGACAGGCCACGATATTGCGGGCCTGCAATATTGATGTAAAATGCATATTAACTATAGTTTGTATGCATTTTCGGCATGGATATCGATCTCAAACGCCTGGAACAGGTACTCACCGTGGCGCGCACCGGCAGCATCTCGGAGGCCGCGCAGGAACTGCACATCACCCAGCCCGCCCTGAGCCGCAGCATCGCGGCGCTGGAGGACCGCTATTCCATCCGCATCTTCGAGCGCGACCGCGCGGGCGCGCGCCTGACCGAAGTGGGCAAGCTGGTAGTCGAGGAGGCCGGGCAGCTGCTGCGCCAGGCGCGGGCGGTGGACCACAACTTCAAGCTCTACCGCAGCGGCGAGGCGGGCCGCTTCGCCTGCGGCCTGGGTCCGCTGCTGGGCAGCCTGATCCTGCCCTCGCTGGCCCAGCGCTTCCTGCGCGAGCGGCCGGGCTTGCAGCTGCAGGCGGTCACCAAGTCCGCCGAGGTGCTCTACCAGGAACTGCAGGACGACCAGATCGAGATCCTGTTTTGCGGCGGGGGGCAGCTCGACGACCGGCCGGATGTGGTGCGGGAATCAGTCGGCCACTGCGACATCACGGCCATCGTGCGCACGGATCACCCGCTGGCCCGGCGCCGGCGGCTGGCGCTCGAGGAACTCTCCGGGTACCCGGTACTGAGCGGCGTGGAAATGGCGATGATGCAGCGCGACGCCACCCGCGGCGCCTTCGTCTGCGACAACTACCACATCCTGCGGGATATCACCCTGGACTCGGACGCGGTTTGGATCTCCTCGCCGCAATTCGTGGTGGAGGAGTTGCGCGAAGGCAGGTTGAAGGCGCTGCCGCTGGCCGGCGACGGCGTGCCGGGGCGGGTGGAGATCTGCATGGTCTACCGCCAGGCGACCCGGCTATCGCCGGTGGCCGAGGCCGTGCGCGACCACGTCCGCAACTTCCTCGCCACCCTGTAGGAGCCCGTTACACGGGCGATTGATTGTAGGAGCCCGTTACACGGGCGATCGCGCGCAGAGCGGGCGCCTACAAAACCTGATCGCCTGCATAGCAGGCTCCTACGAAACCTGATCGCCTGCATAGCAGGCTCCTACGAAACCTGATCGCCTGCGTAGCAGGCTCCTACAAAACCTGATCGCCTGCGTAGCAGGCTCCTACGAAACCTGATCGCCTGCATAGCAGGCTCCTACGAAACCTGATCGCCTGCGTAGCAGGCTCCTACGGGTTACCGCTTCGGGTCGTCGTCGCGGGCGCCGCCGCGGAACTCCTGCATCAGGCGGTGGCGGTAGACGCGGCCGTCGTCCTCCCGCGGCAGGCGCTTGCTGAAGGCGACCTTGTCCGGCATCACCAGGTTTTGCAGGCGCTCGCGCAGCCACTCCATGATCTCGAAGGCGGTTTCGTCGGTGGCGTCCGCCCAGTTTTCCGGCTCGATCACCGCCTGCAACTGTCCGCCCTCGCCCGAGCCCTGCAGGCCGAACACCGCCACGTCGGCGATCTTGTCGTGGGTCATCAGCAGGCTTTCCAGCTCCTGCGGGTATACCGCGCCCTCCTGGGTCATCACCGCGTCGCTGGAGCGGTCGGTGACGTAGAGGTAGCCCTCGCCGTCGATATAGCCCACGTCGCCGGTGACCGCGGGCGCGCCGACGAAGCGCACCTCGCCCAGCTGTCCCGCCGGCAGCGGCTCGCCCGCCGCGTCCACGACCTCCACGTCGCCGACCACGGCCCGGCCGACGGAACCCTCGTGGGTCAGCCACTCGGAGGAATCGATCACCGTCGCGCCCTCGCCGGAACCGGCGGCGTAGTACTCCACCAGCACCGGGCCCCACCAGTCGATCATCTGGTGCTTGACGTGTACCGGGCAGGGCGCACCGGCATGGATGGCGTACTGCATGGAGCCGAGGTCATAGCGCTCGCGTACCTCGGCAGGCAGGCGCAGCAGCCGGGGGAACATGCTCGGCAGCCACAGGCTGTGGGTGACGCGGTGCTCGGCGATCAGCGCCAGCGACATTTCCGGGTCGAAGTCCGGCGTGACGATACTGGTACCGCCCTGGAACAGGTTCATCATGTGGTAGAGCAGGGAGGCCGGCGTATACAGCGGCGCCGGCGACAGGAACACGGTTTCCTCGCTGAAACCGAAAATCCTCCCCGCGCCACCGGCCAGGGGCGGCGGCGCGTCGACATCCTCCGCCAGCGGCGCCGGCAACTCGCCGCGCAGGGGCGGGGTCTCGCCGAGGCTGTAGAACATGGGCACGCCGCCCGCCTCGTCCGCCAGCGGCTCTTCCTCCTGCCGGTCGACGGCCTCCTCCCATGACTCGAAGCCCTCGATGATGCCGCCGGCCATGAGGAAGTGACCCACCCCCGGCGCGACCTCGAGGTCGATGGCCTTCGCCGCGATCGAGTGGGAGGCCAGCAGCACGCGGGCGCCGCTGTCGCCGAGGATGGCGCTGATCTCCGCCTCGCTGGCGTGCAGCGGCAACGGGATGAACACCAGCCCGGCGCGCTGGGCCGCCCAGCAGATCTCGAGAAACACCGGGTGGTTGTCCAGCAGCAGGGCGATACGGTCCCCGCGGTCCAGCCCGAGGGCGCGCAGCAGGCGCGCGCCCTTGCAGGAGCGCCGGTCGAGGTCCCGGTAGCTCACGATGTCGCCGCTGTCGCCGGCGATGATGGCGGGCTTGTGGGGGTAGAGTTGCGCGGTGTGGCGGGGATGGGGCATTTCAGTTTCCTGCAAAGGTTCGACGTTACCCGCACACTATAGTAGGAGCACGCTCCGCGCGCGATCACCGCGGTACGCAATCGCCTGCGTGGCAGGCTCCTACAGTTTCGGGCGCCTGCGGCGGGGCGTACTGCACGATCGCCATTGTAGGAGCCTGCTACGCAGGCGATCGCGCGCAGAGCGCGCTCCTACAGGGGCGATCGCCTGCATGGCAGGCTCCTACGGTGTGGCGGGTGCGCGCAGCACCTGAGGCGTGGCGCGAAATCCCGCTTCTGTGCCAAACTCATTGCATCGACCATGTTTCGTATCGGGATTTACAATGCCTTCCTCCCTGAGCCCGGCCGGGTTGCGCCAGGCCATCCGCCGCGGTGAATTCACCGGCAATACCTCGGGCTGCGCGCCCGGCTTCGTGCAGTGCAACCTCGCCATCCTGCCCGCCGACTGGGCCGGCGACTTCCTGCGTTTTTGCCAGCTCAACCCGCGCCCCTGCCCGCTGCTGGCGATGTCCGACACCCCCGGCGACACCGGCCTCCCGCGTTTGGGGGATATCGATATCCGTGTCGACGTGCCACGCTACCGCATCTTCGAGGACGGGAAATTCTGCGAGGAAGTCGCCGACATCAGCGCACAGTGGCGCGACGACTTCGTGGTGTTCGCGCTGGGTTGCTCCTTCTCCTTCGAAGAGGCGCTGATCGCGGACGGGCTGGACGTGCGCAACGTCAGCGAAGGCGTCAACGTACCGATGTACCGCACCAATATCGACTGCGCCAGCGCCGGCCCCTTCGCCGGCAAGCTGGTGGTGAGCATGCGCCCGTTCAGGGCCGCCGACGCGATTCGCGCGGTGCAGATCTGCACCCGCTTCCCGGCGGTACACGGCGCGCCGGTACACCTGGGCGACCCCGCGCAGATCGGCATCGCCGACATCGCGCGGCCGGATTTCGGCGACGCGGTGTCGATCCACGAGGGTGAGATGCCGGTGTTCTGGGCCTGCGGCGTGACGCCCCAGGTGGCACTGGAGGCCGCGCGGCCGCCGCTGGCGATCACGCACGCGCCGGGACACATGCTGGTGACCGATTTACGCAACAGCCAACTGGCAGTGCTGTAGGAGCCTGCTACGCAGGCGATCGCACCTGTAGGAGCCTGTTACACAGGCGATCGCGCGCAGGGCGCGCTCCTGCCGGGCAGTCGCGATCGCCTGTGTAACAGGCTCCTACAGGAACGAATCGCGCGCGTAGCGGGGCGACGGAGAATTGGGAAGATTTGAAATGTTATTGAACTGCGACCTCGGCGAGAGCCACGGCAACTGGGTGATGGGCATGGACGCCGAAGTCATGCCGCACATCGACCAGGCCAATATCGCCTGCGGTTTCCACGCCGGCGACCCGCTCACCATGCGCAGGACCCTGGCGCTGGCCGCGCAACACGGCGTCACCGTGGGCGCCCACCCGGCCTACCCGGACCTGGTCGGCTTCGGCCGCCGCTCCATGAACCTCAGCGAGGAAGAGATCATCGCCGACCTGCACTTCCAGGTGGCGGCGCTGGACGGCATGGCGCAAACCGCCGGGCTCACGGTCAGCTACGTCAAACCCCACGGCGCGATGTACAACGACATGATGGCCCGGGTCGACGTGCGCGAGGCCATCCTCAAGGCAGTGGCCACCTACCACCGGCCGCTGGCGCTGATGATGCAGGCGACCCCGGCGGCTGAAGACCATCGCGCCGAGGCCTCGGTGTACGGTGTCGAGCTGCTGTTCGAGGCCTTCGCCGACCGCTGCTACGAGGACGACGGCGCCCTGCGCTCGCGGCGCAAGCCCGGCGCCGTGCACACCCGCGAAAAGATGCTGGAACAGGTGGCGCTGCTCAAGCACGAGGGCGTGGTCATCACCCACGGCGGCCACAGCCTGCCGCTGGCGGCGGACACCCTGTGCGTGCACGGCGACAACCCGGAGGGCATACAGGCCATCCGCGAAATCCGCGCGCTGGTACACGGCAGCTAGGTATGGAACTGCACAGCGCGGGCGAGAACGCCCTGATCCTGTATCTCGGCGACACCACCAGTGCGGAAGTCGCCGCCCGGGTGCAGGCGGCCACCGCCGCGGTGGAAATCGCGCTGGGCGACGACCTGGTGGACCTGGTGCCGTCCTACGCCTCGCTGCTGATCGTCTACGACCCGCTGCGCACCGATCACCTGAGCGTGAGCCACCGCACCCGCGCCTGCCTCGAAACCCTCGATGAAGCCGCCTCCGCCGAGGGCAACCTGGTGGTGCTGCCGGTCTATTACCACCCTGAAGCCGGCGAGGACCTGGAAGCGCTGGCGCAGCGCGCAGGGCTCGGCGTGGACGAGGTCATCGCCCTGCACAGCGGCTGCGAGTACCGCGTGTACGCCATCGGCTTTGCTCCCGGCTTCGCCTACCTCGGCCAGGTGGACGAGCGCATCGCCGCGCCGCGCCTGGCCACCCCGCGCCAGCGCGTGCCGCGCGGCGCGGTGGCGATAGCCGACCGCCAGACCGCGGTCTACCCCGCGCCCTCCCCGGGAGGCTGGAACCTTGTCGGCCGCTGCCCGGTGCGCATGTTCGACCCCGCGGCCCAGCCACCCATGCCGGTGGCGGTGGGCGACCGGGTGCGCTTCGAGCCGGTGGACCGGGCGCGCTTTCTCGCACTGGGGGGCGAGCTGTGAGCCTGGTCGTCAAACAGCCCGGCGTGCTCAGCCTGCTACAGGACCGCGGCCGCTTCGGCCAGCACCGGCTGGGGCTGACCAACGGCGGGCCGCTGGACCCCACCGCCTTCGCCTGGTGTAACCGGCTGCTGCAGAACGACCCCGGCGCCACCTGCGTCGAGACCAGCTTCGGCGGCCTGCAACTGGAGGCGGCCGTCGACACCTTCATCTGCGTCACCGGCGCGGACATGGCGCTGACCATCAACGGCGCGGCGCAACCGGGCTGGGAGACACTGCCGGTGCGCGCCGGCGACACCGTCGCCCTGGCCTTCGCCGAACACGGCTGTCGCGCCTACCTCGGCGTGGCGGGCGGCTTCGACATCGCGCCCAGCTTCGGCAGCACCGCCACCGTGTTGCGCGAGCATATCGGCGGCCTGCGCGGCGACAAGCTGCAGGCGGGGGACACCCTGCCCTGCGCGGCAGTCACCGCGCGGCAGCGGCTCTACCTGCAGCCCGAGTTGCGTCCGCGCTACCATGACAGCGTGACCCTGCGTGTCATCCCGGGCTACCAGGAAAGGCATTTCAGCCGCCTGCAGCAGCGCCGGCTGTTCAGCCATCCCTACGGCGTCTCCCAGCGCAGCGACCGCATGGGCTACCGGCTGGAGGGGCCCGCCATCGCCTGCGACATCGAGGGCATTCTCTCCGAGGGCATCTGCTTCGGCGCCATCCAGGTGCCGCCGGACGGCCAGCCCATCGTGCTGCTGAACGACCGCCAGACCATCGGCGGCTACCCCAAGATCGGCTCGGCGCTGTCGCTGGACTGCGCGCTGCTGGCCCAGGCGACCCCGGGCAAGAGCGTGTACCTCACGCCAATTTCCGCGCATGCCGCGCACAACGCGCTGCACCTGGCGCATAATTATTTCCGCAACCAGCGCCCCCTGGAGCGCCGGGTATGAATATGGATAAACGCAGGAACATGATCAACGACTTCGACCTGAGCGTCGCCATCGAGGCCGCGCTGGTGGCGCGCAACCCGCGGCACATGCAGAAGGCCCGCGCGGCGCTGCAACCCGGCTACTACCTGCGCGCGGCGAGCATGCTTCGCGACGTGACCGGCACCGTGCTGATCGGCACCGGGTTCCCGGTGGAGAACACCTTCGAGACCGACGGGCCGGTGGGCGCCATCGCACTGTACGAGGCGCTGGAGAGCCTGGGCGCGCACCCGATCATCGCCTGCGCCGCGCCGCTGTCCGCCTGCATCGACGACGACCACCGCGTGCTCAAGCTGCAGACCTGGGACCTGGAAGTCTCGCGCACCGAGGCGCGCGAGCACCTGGCCGCGCTGGCGCCGGAAGTGATCATCTCCATCGAGCGCCCGGGCCAGGCCGAGGACGGCCGCTACTACAATATGCGCGGCGAGGACATCAGCGCGCGCACCGGCTGCTTCGACCACTACCTGAACCTCGCCACCTGCCCGACCATCGGCATCGGCGACGGCGGCAACGAGATCGGCATGGGCAATATCCGCGACACCATCGCCACCCTGGACATCCGCGGCTCGGTCACCTGCTGCGACGAGTTGCTGGTCTCCGACGTATCCAACTGGGGCGCCTACGGATTGATCGCCCTGCTCGGCCACTGGGCCGGCCGCGACCTGCTCGCCGATATCGCCCCGCTGAAAATCCTGCGCTACCTTTCCGAACGGGGCAGCGTGGACGGCGTCACGCGGGAAAACACGCTCACCGAGGACGGCCTGCCCGCCAGCGAGGGCGCGGCGGTCATCGAACAATTGCGCGAGTTGTGCAACTGATGGCCACCGCCGTAGGAGCCTGCTACGCACGCGATCCCATCCCCGTAGGAGCCTGCTACGCAGGCGATCCCGATTCCGTAGGAGCCTGCTATGCAGGCGATCGCCTGCGTAGCAGGCTCCTACAAAACGCCGATCGCGCGCGGAGCGCGCTCCTCCAGGATCGCGATCGCCTGCATAGCAGGCTCCTACACCAATTCACTGAAGGAAGCACCAAATGAGCACTGTCTACCTCAACGGCGTCTACCTGCCGATGGCCGAGGCGCGCATCTCGCCGATGGATCGCGGCTTCCTGTTCGGCGACGGGATCTACGAAGTCATCCCCTCCTACGACGGCCGCCTGGTCGGCTTCGCGCCGCACATGGCACGCATGCAGGACGGCCTGGACGCCATCGAGATCGCCCTGCAGGTCGACCAGGACAACTGGCGCACCATCTGCGGCGAACTGATCAACCGCAACGGCGGCGGTAACCTCGGCATCTACGTCCACGTCAGCCGCGGGGCGGATACCCGGCGCCACCACGCCTATCCCACCGGCATCGAACCGACGGTGTTCGCCTTCACCTTCGAGATTCCCCCGGCGCCACAGGCGGACAAGAGCGCGGTGTCGCCTTACAGCGTGGTCACCACGGAGGACCTGCGCTGGCGCCGCTGCAACATCAAGTCGACGGCGCTGCTGGGCAATGTCATGCACTTCCAGCAGGGCTACACCGGCGCGCACACCGAGACGATCCTGTACAACCAGCAGCATGAGATCACCGAGGCCTCGGCCTGCAACGTGTTCGTGATCAAGGACGGCGTGGTCGCCACGCCGCTGCTGGACTACCAGAAACTGCCGGGCATCACCCGCCTGATGCTGCTGGAGATCCTGCGCCGCGACGGCAGCATCCCGGTCGAGGAGCGCGTGGTCACGCTGGAGGAATTGCGCGCCGCGGACGAGATCTGGCTGACCAGTTCCACCAAGGAGCTGGCCCCCGTGGTGACGGTAGACGGCGCGCCCGTCGGCAACGGCGAGGTCGGCGACGTCTGGCTGGCGGCGCAAAGACTCTACACGGCACACAAATTCGACTTCTGACGGACCCGCGGTAATGGCCAGGCCCAACCAGGCAAGACTCGATCTCGGCGCGCTGCGCCACAACCTCGCGGTGGCCCGCGCCGCCGCTCCCGGGGCAAAGGCCATGGCCGTGGTGAAGGCCGAAGCCTACGGCCACGGCGCGGCCACCATCGCCCGCACACTGGAACCGCTGTCGGATGCGCTGGCGGTAGCCTCGGTAGAGGAGGCGCTGGCCCTGCGCACGGCGGGCATCGCCGCGCCCATCCTGCTGCTGGAAGGCGTGTTCGAGGCGGTGGAGCTGCTGGCCTGCGCGCAGCAGGACTTCTGGACCATGGTGCAGAGCGAGCGCCAGCTGGCCTGGCTGGAGGAGGCGCGGCTGTCGCGCCCGGTGCAGGCCTGGCTGAAGATCGATACCGGCATGCACCGCCTGGGCGTGGCGCCGCAGCAGGCGGCGTCGTTTCACCAGCGGCTGCGGGACTGCCCGAACGTGGGCGGTGACATCGTCAGCTGTACCCATTTTGCCAGCGCCGACGTGCTCGACTCCGACCAGACCGGGCGACAACTCGAGGTATTCGACGCGGCCACCGCCGCCCTGCCCGGCCCGCGCAGCGCCGCCAACTCTCCCGGGGTGCTCGCCTGGCCGGCGGCGCACTACGACTGGATTCGCCCCGGCTACATGCTCTACGGCGATTCCCCCTTCGCCTTCCCGCAGGCGAACGCGGAACAATTGCGGCCCGTGATGACCCTGCGCTCCGAGGTGATCTCGGTGCGCGATGTGGCCGCGGGCGAGAGCGTCGGCTACGGCGCCACCTGGCGCGCCGAACGCGATTCCCGCATCGCCACCATCACCGTCGGCTACGGCGACGGCTACCCGCGCACCGCCACCAACGGCACGCCGGTACTGGTAAACGGCCAGCGCGCGCCGCTGGCCGGCCGGGTGTCCATGGACATGATCACGGTGGATGTCACCGACCTGCCGCCGGTGCACGAGGGCGACGAGGCCATCCTCTGGGGCGAGGGCCTGCCGGTGGGCGAAGTGGCCCGCTGCGCCGGCACCATCGGCTACGAGTTGCTCACCCGCATGCCCGCCAGAACCCCCCGAGTAGTAACGATCCAGTAGGAGCCTGTTACACAGGCGATCCCGTCACGATCATCGCGCGCAGAGCGCGCTCCTACACCAACAACTACACACCTGTCCGATTCTTTTACACCGGCAAATCCTTCAACCGGCCGAATACAACACAAGCAATTGTTTTATTAAACATTCTTTGTTTCTGGAACGGTTACTGCAAGATACTTTCACAGCCGTGAAATCTGACCGCGGCTGTAAACAAAGCGATAACAAGATCCCCAGCCGGGATTGGGACTGAAGAGGTTCATGGAATGATCTCCAGCCAAGGGCGGCCCAGCCTGCCAATGATTGCCTTTACCCTGGTGCTCAGCGTGTTTGCCGGCACCCAGGCCTGGGCCAGGACGCCGGACGGCCAGACGCCGGCCAACGAAGGTGTATGCGACAGCCTGCAGGGCGGCACCCCGGGCCTGTACGGCCTCTGCGTGGCGTACTGCGAGGCACAGGACTTCGACACTGCCAACGTCAAGACGCCGAGCAAACGCATCCTGCAGAACTACCGCAAGAAGATGCGCGACGGCGACCCGGACATGCCCTGCCTGCAGACGCCCTGCCCCTGCTGGAGCGCTGACGAGATGGCGCTGCTGACACCGAACAGCTGCGTCGTCGACGAGGATGTCGCGCAGGCGGTACACCTCGACATCGAGGCGGACTCGCTGACATCCGCCGGGGCTATCGTTACCCCCGGCCGCGAGCGCTGCCAGTACACCGATTCGGACTCGGCGACCATCCGCGTGTTCTCGATCTCTGCGGAGGAAGCCGCGGCGTGTTACCAGTCAGCGAAGGAAAGCTGCGACACCTACGGCCTGGGCTCGCAAAACTGATTCCGGAATGTAAAACAAGCAAGGAGCATCCCATGTTGACGAAACTGAAATGGCTGGCGGTGGCGTTGTTCGCCAACACCCTGCTGGCGCTGCCCTCCCAGGCGGCGACCTATCAATTTTCCATGGTGGGGGATATCACGCTCAGCCCGCAGGAAATCTACCTGTCCGGCACCTTCGATGCGGACAGCCTGACCGGCACCATCAGCTTTGGCGGCGGCAGCAACACCCTGTCACTGGATCTCGGCGACACCACGCTCACCGAGGCCGACGACGACGGCCTGCTCTATCCCAAGCTGAAGCTGTTGAACGGTTCCCTGGTGAGCTTCGACTTCAACGACACCGGTACCGGGTTCAGTTCCCTGGGGCTGACCTTCAGCCGTTCCGATCTCGTTCCGCCGGCCTTCTACAGCGGCGCCTGGAAAGACCTGACGATTACACCGGTACCTGTGCCTGCGGCAGCCTGGCTGTTCGGCTCCGCACTCCTGGGCCTGGGGGGGACGCTGCGCCGCCGGAACTCCTGACTCCTGAGCGGCCGCGCAGCACACGAACCGCCCTTCGGGGCGGTTTTTTTGTAGGAGCCTGTTACACAGGCGATCGCCGAACCCCGCAGGAGCGCGCTGCGCGCGATCGCCTGTGTAACAGGCTCCTACAGGGCAGAGATTAAATCTCGCGGAGCAGTTCGCGCGCCACGATCAACCGCTGGATCTCGCTGGTACCCTCGTAGATCGACGTCACCCGCGCGTCGCGCGCGTGCCGCTCCAGCGGGCACTCCTGGGTGTAGCCCACGCCGCCCATCAACTGCAGGCCGGTGTAGCAGGCGCGGTTGGCGGCCTCGGTGGCGAACACCTTGGCCATCGCCGCCTGCTTCATGAAGGGCTTGCCCGCCTCTTTCAGGCAGGCTGCGTTCATCAGCAGCAGGCGCGCGGCTTCCAGTTCGGTGTAGGCATCCGCCATCATCCACTGCGGTCCCTGCATGCGGCTGATGGTCTGGCCGAACTGCTCGCGCTCGGTCATGTACTGGCGGGCGTAGTCCATCGCGGCCAGGCCGATACCCAGCGCCAGGGAGCCGATACCGATGCGGCCGCCGGCCAGTTCTTCCACGGCGATGCGGTAGCCGTCGTTGAGTTCGCCCATCAGCGCGTCGGCGGGAATCGCGCAGTCCTCGAAGATCACCGGGCAGGTGGCGGAGGCGTGCTGGCCCATCTTGTGTTCCGCCTTGCCGATGGTCAGGCCCGGGATGCCGGCCTCAACCAGGAAGCAGGAGATACCCTTGCCCTTGGGCCGCTCGGGATCGGTCACCGCCCACACCACGAACACGCCGGCATAGGGCGCTGAGCTGATCCACATCTTGGTGCCGTTGAGAATCCAGTAATCGCCCTCGCGCACGGCGCGGGTGCGCATGCCCGCCGGGTCGGAGCCGGCGCCGGCCTCGGAGAGGCAGAAGGAGCCGGCGGCGTATTCGCCGGAGCAGAGCTTGGGCAGGTACTTGGCTTTCTGTTCATCGCTGGCGATGGCCTGGATGACCTCGGCCACCATGTTGGTCACCGACATGGTGACGCCGGTGGAGGCACAGGCGCGGCCGATCTCGGTCATGGCGAGGCTGAAGGCCACCACACCGGCCTCGGTGCCGCCGTAATCGGCGCCGATGTTGAGGCCCATGAAGCCCAGCTCGGCGAGCTGCTTGAGTTTTTCCTGCAGCAGCGCGTAGTCCCTGGTGGCGTCCAGTTGCGCGGCCACCGGCGCCAGCTCGCCCTCGGCGAACTTGCGCGCCATGTCCTGGATCATGGCCTGTTCTTCGGTGAGTGTTAAATCCATGCTGCCGTCCTGTGTCTCGATCAATACAAAGCCCGCGATTTTACCCCAGCCACCCGCCCGAGCGCACTCCACGCGCGATCAGCGATTGTAGGAGCCTGCTACGCAGGCGATCCTGTAGGAGCCCGCTACACAGGCGATCCTGTAGGAGCCTGCTACGCAGGCGATCCTGTAGGAGCCTGCTACGCAGGCGATCCTGTAGGAGCCCGCTACACAGGCGATCCTGTAGGAGCCTGCTACGCAGGCGATCCTGTAGGGGCCCGCTACGCGGGCGATCGCCTGCGTAGCAGGCTCCTACAGATCACGCCGCAAATGAATTACCATGGATGATCCGCCAGCCCAGGAACATGTGACTAGTGGCAGAAATCCAGCCCGCCCCTCTCCCAGACGGCAGCTTGTTGGCGGCCATCGACCTCGGTAGCAACTCCTTCCACCTGATCATCGCGCGCGTCGAGCACGACGAGATGCGGCCCGTGGAAGCGCTCTCGGAGAAGGTCCAGCTGGGCGCCGGCGTCGACAACGACCACCTGGGCGAGGACGCCATCCAGCGCGGCCTGGAATGCCTCTCGCGCTTCGCCCAGTTACTGGGCGCGGTCGAGCCCGAGCGGGTGCGCGTGGTCGGCACCAACGCCCTGCGCCAGGCCCACAACCGGCGCGATTTCACCGTGCCCGCCAGCGAAATCCTCGGCACCCGCGTCGACGTCATCTACGGTTCGGAAGAGGCGCGCCTGGTCTACCTCGGCGTCGCCCACACCCTGGCGGACGACGCGCGCTCGCGGCTGGTGGTGGATATCGGCGGCGGCAGCACCGAGTTCATCATCGGAGAACGCTTCGAGCCGCGCCGGCTGGAGAGCCTGCAGATGGGCTGCGTCACCTACACCCGCGACTGCTTCGCCGACGGCAAGCTGAGCGCGGACAACTACCGCCGCGCCTACAACCGCGCGCGCGTCGAGACCTCGCATATCGCCCATCGCTTCGGCAAGCGGCACTGGGCGGAAGCGGTGGGCTCCTCCGGTACGCTCAACACCATCGCCGCGGTGCTCACCGAGTGCGGCTGGACCCGCGGCACCATCACCCGCAAGGCGCTGATCAAGCTCGAGAAGAAGCTGCTCAAGTTCAAGGACTTCGATGCCATCGACCTGCCGGGGCTGTCCGAGAACCGCCGCAACGTCATCGCCGCGGGGGTAGCGATCACCTCGGCGCTGTTCGACATCCTCGGCATCACGCGCATGCGCCCGTCCAAGGGCGCGCTGCGCGAAGGGGTGATCTACGACCTGATGGGCCGGCTCAGCCACGAGGACGTGCGCGAGCGCACGGTCAACGCGCTGATCCAGCGCTACACGGCGGACGAGGCCACCGCGAATATCGTCGAGCGCCGCTGCCGTGTGTTCTACGACGCCACACGCGACGCCTGGAAGCTGGAAAAACAGGACTGGGAACTGCTGCACTGGGCGGCGCGCACCCACGAGATCGGCATGGCCATCTCGCACAAGCACTTCAACCGCCACACCGCCTACCTGCTGCGCAACGCCGACCTGCCGGGTTTCTCGCAGGAGGAGCAGGAGTTGCTGGCGATCATCACCCAGTCCCAGCGCGGCAAGATCGACTCACTGCTGCAGGAGGCGGTGGCCAATGCGCGCCACAAGCGCCTGCACTACCTGGTGGCGATCCTGCGGCTGGCGGGGCGCTTCAAGCACGTGGAAGCGCTGGAGGAACTGCCGGACTTCAACGTGGAGGCGGACGAAGGCAGCATCGCGCTGGGCTTCCCCAGCGAGTGGATGGAATCCCACCCGCTGACATTGAGCGAACTGGAGCAGGAGCAAGGCCAGATCACCAAACTCGGCATCGAGCTCCGCTTTTCGTAGGAGCCTGCTACGCAGGCGATCCACATCCATACCGGCGCGCTGCGCGCGATCGCCCGTGTAACGGGCTCCTACAGCACGCACCGAGCACTGTAGGAGCCTGCTACGCAGGCGATCACGATCCCGCCGGAGCCCGCTACGCCCGAACGCGGACCGAGGCGATCGCCTGCATAGCAGGCTCCTACAGGATCGCGATCGCGCGCAGAGCGCGCTCCTACAGGTCGTAGCCGCGTTCGTCGTGAAGGACGAGGTCCAGGCCCTGGGTCTCCTGGTCCGCACCCACACGCAATCCCACCAGGGCATCCACCACTCTCAGGATTACCCAGGTCACCACCGCCGTGTACACCAGCGTCGACACTACGCCGGTCGCCTGCACCATGAGTTGCCCGCCGATGCTGTCGATGCCCTCGGAGAAACCATTGCCGCTGAATATCCCCAGCTGGGTCGAGCAGAACACCCCCGCCAGCAGCGTACCGAGGATGCCGCCCACGCCGTGCACCGGGAATACGTCCAGGCTGTCATCGACCTTCAGCTTGTTCTTCAGCCAGTTGGTCGCGAAGTAGCACACCACACCGGCGGTCAGGCCGATCACCACCGCCGCCGCGGGGCCCACGGAGCCGGATGCCGGCGTAATCGTTCCGAGCCCGGCCACCATGCCGGTGACGATACCCAGTACCGAGGGCTTGCCGTGGCGCATCCACTCCATCGCCATCCAGGCCAGCGCGCCGCCGCTGGCGGAGAGGTGGGTGACCAGGATCGCCATCGCGGCGCTGCTGTCGGCCGCCACCGCGGAACCGCCGTTGAAGCCGAACCAGCCGACCCACAGCATGCCCGCGCCGGCCACCGTCAGGGTGAGGTTGTGCGGCGGCATCGCCACGTGGCCGAAGCCGCGCCGCGGGCCCATGACCAGTGCCGCCACCAGCGCCGCCACTGCCGCCGTGATGTGCACCACCGTGCCGCCGGCGAAGTCCTGCAGGCCCATGGCGCCCAGCCAGCCGCCGCCCCAGACCCAGTGGCAGACCGGTGCGTAGACCGCCAGCAGCCAGATGGCGCTGAACAGCAACATGGCGGAAAAGCGCATGCGCTCGGCAAAGCCACCGACGATCAGCGCCGGCGTGATCACCGCGAAGGTCATCTGGAACAGGGCGAACAGGCTGGAGGGGATGGTGCCACTCACGCTGTCCATGTGCATGCCGGCGAAGAACAGGTTGCCCAGGTCGCCCACCCAGGGGCCGGGTTCCACGCCGTCGGAGCCGAAGGCGAGCGTGTAACCGACGGCGAACCACAGCAGCGACATCAGGCAGGTCAGCGCGAAACACTGCATCAGCACCGAGAGCACGTTCTTCACCCGCACCAGGCCGCCGTAAAACAGCGAGAGCCCGGGGATGGTCATGAACAGCACCAGTGCGGTGGCGGTGAGCATCCACGCGGTATCGGCGCTATCGAGGGTTTGGGCGGAGGCGGAAAGCGGGAACAGACTGGTGGCTATGGCAAGCCGGATAGGTGTTTTCATTATTGTCTCCTTGCAGGCGGAGGCATCCTGCCACAACCCGAGACAAATTTGTAGGAGCCTGCTACGCAGGCGATCATCCTTTGTAGGAGCCTGCTACGCAGGCGATCGCCCTTTGTAGGAGCCTGCTACGCAGGCGATCCGACCCTGTAGGAGCGCGTTACACGCGCGATCGCCTGCATAGCAGGCTCCTACAAATTCACCCAGCTATTCAGCGCGCGCAGGCGGAACTGCTTGCCCTGGAAGCTCAGCACCACCGAGTCCGGCAGGATCTCGTCCACCTTCACCCCCGCCGCGGGGCTGCCGCCGACCTTCAGCTCCTTGCCGTTCAGCACGACCGTCGACTGGCCAGGCTTGCCTGAATAGTTGTGCACCGAGTAGAGGATGGTGGGGATGGCGTCCTTGGCCTGCTGCGACAGGTCGCTGATAAACGGCGCCGGGTGCTCGGCCAGTCGCGCGTCGGCCAGCTCGTCCTGGGCCTGGCGCACCATGGCGTCGATGTCGACGGTTTCCTCGGCGGGCGCTGCTGCGGTGCGTTCCGCGCCCGCTCCGGCATCATCGCCGGCGGCGCCTGACTGCGCCGGGCGGGTGACCCGGGGCTTCGGCGCAGGCTTCTCGCGCGGCGCAAGTTCCGGCTTCGCCTCCGCCTGGTACAGGGCGGCGACCGCCGGGTCCGGCGCGGCGGCGGCCGGCGCCGCGGGTGATCCGGATTCATCGACCACGGGGCGAGTGTCCGCGGCGGCGGGCTCGGGTGTCGCGGGAGCGCGCTCTGCGATCGTCCCGGGTTGATCGCCCGGGGCACCGGACCGCGCGTCGCGGGGTTCCACGGCGGCGGGCGCGGGCGCGCTTTCCACAGGGGATGCGGGTTTGCCTGCCGCAACGCCGGGCTGGGCAAAACGGGCCTGCGCGGCTGCGGCTTCAGCCGGGGTGGGCGCGGGCTCCGGACGCGACACCAGCAGCCACACGATCACCGCCGCGGCGATGGCCAGGCCGACGCCCAGCAGCAGGACATACGGCGGCGCAGCGGGCTCCGGCGGCGTGTGATGCTGCGCCTCCAGGCCGGGGACATCGCCCTGGTCCTGCCGCGAGCGGTTCAGCGCATCCAGAATCAGGGACATAGATGGGTGTTCCTCAATTTACCGCTCCGTGCGCCGCATCGACCATCGCCACCCGGGCCTCCTCGGCCGAGGGGTCCAGGCCCAGCGCCTGGTTCAGTTCCAGCAAAGTGCGCACACCGACAACCCCGTCCGCCTCCAGGCCGTGGGCGCGCTGGAAGATTTCCACCCGCTGGCGCAGCGCCTCGTTGAACGACTGGCCGGTGAGCGGCCGCTGCTGGCCGTCCAGCCGAGCGAACAGATTGGCGACGGCCGCCACGGCGGGGCCTTTGTCACCCTGGGCCAGCGGGCGTTCATAGCCTGCCGGCGGACGCCACAGGAAGCGGTAAGAGCCCTGCCAGAGCGGCGCGATGACCGCGAGGTCGACCTTCTCGGCGCCGTCCTCCAGCGCCACCCAGGCGCTGCGGCCGGACATGTCCAGCAACACCACGCCGGCGGCGAAGCGCTGGGGTGTCACCGTGTCGAGCAGCAGGGGGCGCTTCAGCGCCGCCAGTTCGTCCCAGGTCTGCGCCTTGCCCTCGACACAGGCCAGTTCACCGCTGGGGTCGGCGCACAGGTCATCCGGCAGCGGGCGCGGCGTGGCCGTACTCCAGAGCAGCGCCTCGGCATCCGCCGGGGGAAGCAGCCAGGATTGGGCGGTTGCAGGAGCGCGCTCTGCGCGCGATTCCGATTCATCACCCGCGGCAAGGGCAGCAACAGGGGCCGTGGATTGATCGCCCGTGTAACGGGCTCCTACGGGCGCAATTGTAGGAGCGCGCTCTGCGCGCGATGCGATCTCATCATCTGCGGAGGGGGTAGCTACGGTTACGGGATCGCCCGCAGAGCGGGCTCCTACAGGGGCGGGATCGCCCGCAGAGCGCGCTCCTACAACAGATGCCTTACCCACGGTAAACCACCAAGCGCCGATCAAGCCCAGGAACAGGATCAGGACCGCCGCCGTCAGCGGCCAGCCCGAGCCCTTGTCCGCTTCTGCATCCTCGCCCAGCACCTCGCGCGCCGCCTGGCGCAGCGTCTGCATGTCGGCGCGGCTGCGGTTGCGGCCGTAGGCGCCCAGCAGGATGCGGTCGCACAGTACATTGATAAGCCGCGGGATGCCGCGGGTGCGCCGGTAGATGCCGCGCACGACAGCGGCCGGGAAGATCTCCCGGTCCGGCGCCATGCCGGCCACCTGCAGGCGGTGCTGGATATAGGAACGGGTCTCGGCGAGGTTCAGCGCGCCGAGGTTGTAGCGCGCGGTGATGCGCTGGTTGAGCTGGCGCAGTTCCGGTCGCGCCAGCAACTGGGCGAGTTCCGGCTGGCCGATCAGGATGATCTGCAGCAGCTTCTGGCTGTTGGTCTCTAGGTTGGTGAGCAGGCGGATCTGCTCCAGCACCTCGAAGTCCAGGTGCTGGGCCTCGTCGATCATCAATACCGTCTTGCGGCCGCGGGCGTGGTTGTCCAGCAAGAAGCGGTGCAGCTTGTCGGTGAGGCTCTTCAGGGTGTGGGCGCCGCCGTCGTGCTCGATGCCCAGCTCGTCACATACCGAGGCCAGCAGCTCGATGGCATTGAGCGCCGGGTTCAGGATGATGGCGATGTCGGTATCGTCGGGCAGCTGCTCCAGCAGGCAGCGGTTGATGGTGGTCTTGCCCGTGCCCACCTCGCCGGTGAGCAGGATAAACCCGCCGCCGGCGCCGACCCCGTAAAGCAGGTGCGCAAGGGCATCCCGGTGCCGCGCGCTCATGAACAGGTAGCGCGGATTGACGGCAATCGAGAAGGGAGCTTCGCTGAGGCCAAAGTATTGGTGATACATGCGCCGCATTATGCACGGGGGGCCGTGGGCGGTCTATCTGGGGTGCCGTAGGAGCCTGTTACACAGGCGATCGCCCGGGCGCGATTGCCCAATCGCGATCGCCCCGTAGGAGCCCGTTATACGGGCGATTCCGATTTGGGCAATCGCCCGTATAACGGGCTCCTACGGGGGTGGGTGAAATGTGGAGAAAAGTAGAGATTTTTGGCGCGCCCCCTCTGGTAAAGGAGTACATTTTTAATTCAGCGCCGGGCAATCGGAATGGTACCGGAGACAACCATGCTACAGACCGTGAAGGTCCCGACCACGGACCTCACCAGGGGAATGTTCATCAGCAGCCTCGACAGGCCGTGGCTGGGCACCCCCTTCCTTACCCAGGGCTTCCTCATCCGCAACGATGAGGACATAGAGCGCGTACGCGACTACTGCGAGTATGTGTGGGTAGACGTGCGCAAGTGCGTCTACGTCAGCGAGAACCTCGCCAGGCGCGCCCAGGGCGAGCGCCCGCGCAAGTCGATGAAGGACATCTTCCAGGGCCGCGAACTGGAACACTACAACGACGAAGTACCCTGGAAAGAAGAACACCCGCGCGCCAGCAAGGCGCTGACCGCCCTGCTCGACGACATCACCGCGATCTTCGACACCGCCGCCGAGAAAGGCAAGGTGGACAGCCTGCGCCTGCGCAAGGCCAGCGACCCCATCGTCGCCAGCATCAGCCGCAACCCGGACGCCTGCCTCTGGCTGGGCCGCCTCAAGCAACACGACGAATACAGCTACCAGCACTCGCTCTCCACGTCCATCTGGGCGGTTTCACTGGGCCGCCAGATCGGCCTGCACAAGCGCGACCTGCGCTCGCTGGCCATCGGCGCCATGTTGATGGACGTGGGCAAACTGCTGGTGGACCCGGAACTGCTCAACGCCGACCGCGAACTCACCGAGGAAGAAACCCGCGAGATGCGCCACCACGTGGCCCACGGCGTTCACCTCGTCAAGAAGAGCGGCATCATCAACCAGGACGTGATCGACATGGTGGGCTTCCACCACGAGCGCCACGACGGCAGCGGCTACCCCCGCGGCCTCTCCGGCGACAGCATCCCACCCTTTGCGCGCATCGCCGGCCTGGTGGACACCTACGACGCCATTACCTCCCGGCGCAAGCACGCGGATGCCAAGGCGCCCGCCGACGCTATCCGTGTCCTTTACATGGAACGCGACCGCCTGTTCCAGGCGGAGATGGTCGAGGCGCTGATCCAGGCGGTGGGGATTTATCCCCCTGGGACCATAGTGGAACTCACGTCAGGCGAGGTGGGTATCGTGGTGGCGGAAAGCCGCACGCGCCGGCTGCTGCCGAAGATCCTGCTGGTGCTGGATCGCAATAAAAAGGAATACGAAAAACCGAAAATCGTCGACCTGCAGGAAGCGCGCCAGCAGGCGACGGACCAGACGATTGCGATTGCCAAGAGTTTGCAGTCGGATGCGCACGGGATTGATATAAGCCGCTACCGGTTCTGATCGAATCCCCTCCAAACAAGCTGTCACGACAGGAAATTTTGCCAGAAGTGTAAAATTTCTTGACAGCAGTTTTTTTTGTCAAGCGAAGAATCCGCTTGATACACTTCACGCGCAATATGCCGAAAAACATTGCACCCGAGACGCAGGTATATACAACGATAAACGCCTGTACCTCGGGTGCGGCTGTTAACAACAAAATCTCCGAATTCGGCGCGGAGGGGGGCTGAGTAACTTCGCCACGATCGACCATTCCGATGAAAGCATAAAGGCTTCCATAATTGGCTGACCCGCTATCCTTATCAATCAGAGGGGAACATTAATGAATAAGAACATTCTCATGACTTTCGGTGCCATAGCCCTGGTTTCCGCTGCGGCCACAGCCAGTGCCGATACTTACACCATCGTCGGTTCCGGCACGACCACGATGCCCGCTGGTGGCTCCCTGGGCCCAATCCCGCTCCCGCCCGGCAGCACGATCTCGAACTCAACTGCCACGGGTACCGCTACAGGTGATGCCACCAGCATCACCGGGGTCATTACACAGGACGTCACGAGCACCCTGGCTGCAACACTGCACATGCAACTCAGCTGGAACTACACCATCAACAGCAACTCCACTGGCACCAAGACCTTGAATAGCTGTACCGATCTCGGCGCTACCCTTGGCTGCCCGAGTTCCGGTTTCACCGTGGGCGTCGTCGTCCCCCTGAATGTCTCGTCACTGAACTTCAGCAACCCGAGCCTCCTGTCGTGGGAAACAACAGATAACGAAGCTAACGCGACGCTCAACGGGACCACGTCCGACGTACAGACGTTCCGTGCCACGCTGCAGGCGGCACCGCCGGCACCGACTCCGCCGCCGCCCCCCGCCGAACCGCTCGCCGTCCCCGCGCTGCCGCTGGCAGGCCTGGGACTGCTGGTATTCGGCCTCGCCGGGATCGGGGCATCCCGTATGCGGCGCAAGTAGCCGAAACCACCGACAAGGAAAAAGGGCGGGCCAATGGCCCGCCCTTTTTTTATGCCCGTGCTTCCTGTCCGTGTTTCGTGCCCGCGTTTTATTATCCGGGACCGCCGGCGGCGAAATTGCGGCTATAAAAAAACCCGGCGAAGCGCCGGGTTTTCTTTTTGGTTTCTGACGAGAATCCTTTCCCGTCATCCCCCCACAAAGGCCACTGTAGTGACCCTGTGTTTCTTACGCCTTGCGACGACGACGTGAAACGCCGGTCAGGCCGAGCAGAGCTGAACCGAACATCCATGCAGCTGCGGGCAGCGGTACGGCCTGGATGGTAGCAGTGAAGCTCTGTACGTCCAGTGTGTTGCCGTTCAGGGTGCTGTTGAACGCCAGGTCCTGGGTTGACCAGGTCAGTACGTTCGGATTGCTGAAGTCCAGAGCAGTCACGTCCAGGGCGTAGCTCTGGCCCAGCGTGAAGCCTGAAGAGCCGCAACCCAGCGTACCACCGAGGTCGGTACAGCCGGTGAAGGTACGGGTACCGGTGGAGTCACCGTTGATGACGTAATCCCAGTCAACCAGCATGTGCAGGCCCGGATCCAGGCTGCTGGTGACATCCTGCTGGATAGCACCGGACAGGCTGGTGACATCACCAGTAGCGGAGCCAGTTGCAGTAGCCGCCGAGATTTGGGTCCCCGCGGGAATCGGCAGGAAGCCGCCCAGTGAACCGCCGTTGGGCAGCGTGGTGCTGCTGGTACCAGTGATGTCGTAGGTTGCAGCGCTTGCGCCCGCAGCAGCGGTTACCAGCGCAACGGCACCGAACGTATTCAAGAGTATCTTATTCATAAAATTTCCCTTTCGTGTTTCAAGGGCGGTCCAGCCATCTCGTTGCTCGCTTGTGATGTTCAGTGCGGCTTGGAGATCTGTGACTTTCCGTCCCAGGGTCACCCCTGGTTTGGCGTTGACCTTACAAATAGTTTGAGTAACGCAAGAACCCTTAACAGCTCGTAACTTCTACGCTACGCAGTCGCTTGCAGGGTGGGAATATTCAATTTCGGTGCCAGAATTTGTATCCGCATGTTTTTAATAAGAAAAACCATTTTTTCCGCGCGCACACCTGCATTCAGGGCAAAAAACCAGCAGCGGAATGTATATTTTCCTGACAGCGTAAAATGCGTTTTTCTTTACTCCAGGAAGCATTCTGAGAGGCTGGATTTGTCAGCTTTTTTTACAGTATTTTATTAGGACCTGATCGTTCCCGGGCCCTGTAAATGCAGTGATTTCTGAAACCAGTTTGCTAGAATGGCTCCAATAAGATTCGCGCCTGCACAGGCGAAAAATTAAAAAAATAGGCGGAAGCAAACAGTGGAAAATTCAAACGGGCTTCACTACATGCCCGTCTATCATTTCGACAAATCCAAAGAATGCTACTGCGGTTCCAACAAAACCTTCGGGGAGTGCTGTGCGTCCCCGGACCCACACAGGGAACCACCGCAATACATCCAGATCATCCACGACTATCTCACACCCGCCGAGTGCAAGAGCTTCATACGCTTTTCCAGCAAGCAGCCAAAATCCTGGTTGACGGTGGTGGACGAAAAGGAGGCGAGCACCAACAACCGTGTGGTCGAGATGCGGCACCCGGAGCGCGTAACCCAGTCCGTGGATATGGGTAAAAAATTCGAACAGGCCAGCCAGTGGATCAACGCTGCGATAAAGCGCTACGTGGCTCCGGTAGGCAAACCCGAGTGGTACGAAGCGCCGCAACTGCTGCGATACGGTCCGGGCGGCAAATATGAAAAGCACGCTGATGCGGAGCAATTGGAAAGTAGCAGTAACCGCGTATTCCGCTTCCTGGACCGCGATTTCAGCCTGCTGATCTACCTGAATGACGACTACAGGGGCGGTGAAATCGAATTCACCTCACTAAATTTCACCTACAAGCCAAGAGCCGGTGACCTCGTGGTGTTCCCGTCAAACCACGTGTTCACCCACCGCTCGAAATCCATCGAGTTCGGCACCAAATACGCCCTGGTAAGTTGGGGTGCGTTCGTGGGTAGCCCCCGGGTGGGCGGTGTCGCCAGCAAGATCAGCGTGTACTGACAACCAGGCGCACCGCCTTCCAGGGACGTTTACAGCGAATCGTAAGCAGCCTGGGCCGCGTCCCGCCACGCATACTGCTGTTCCCCTTCCAATGCCTTGCCGAGCTGTTCCTTCGCCAGGTCTTTCTGCCCATTCTTGCTGTAGGCAAGGCCCAGGTGATACCAGTACTCCGGCCCCTCCCCGCCCGCCTCCTGGGCGGCCTTCAGCAGGCTGATAGCCTGGGGGATATTGTCGAGGTGGTACTGCAACCAGCCCGCGGTATCCAGTTGTGCGGGTGAACTCGAGGTCTCGTAACCGCGGGTGATTTCACGCGCCCTTTGCAGGTTTTCACTGGTCGGGAAATGGTCGATCAGCAGTGCGGCCAGGTTGTTGCCGACGACGACCGCATCCGCATTTTTCGCGTAGGCTTTGTCCAGCAGGGCCAGAGCATCGTCGTAGCGAGCCGCGTTGATGTACTCGTTGGCCAGACCCGCAGCGAGCGTCGGGTTGTCCGGATTAGCCTTGAGCCCCTGTTCGTAAAGGGCTATGACCTTGTCCGTCTCGCCGTTTGCCAGGTAAAGGCGGGACAGGTTGATATAGGCGGCGATGTTCTCGGGGGAGCGGGCGATCACGTCCTTGTAGGTCTGCGCAGCCAGGTCCTTTTCGTCGTCGGCCATGTACAGGCCCGCCAGCAGTAACTTGGCTCCGTTGCTGTCCGGGTGCTCATCGAGGTAGCCCTGGAACCACTTGGTGCCCGCATCGACCTTCTGCAGTTTGTAGTAGGACTCGGCAATAATCGTAAGCGCCCCGGTGAGTTGCGCGTCCGCTTCGAGTGCGGATTGCGCCAGGTGCAGGGCCTTCTCGGCCTCACCCTGGCGCTGTGCAAGCCCAGCGGAGAGCAGGTCCGCCACGGGCTGGGTTTCAGGCTTGCCTTCCAGCCGCGTGATTAGCGCCTGCGCCTCGTCCCAGCGCTGCAGCTTAGAGTAGATACCCGACAATTCGTTGATCGCCTGGACATTCTCCGGCTGGGACGCGAGCAATTTCTCCAGGTTGGCCGCGGCCTTGTCATACTCCTGCCGCGCCGCCATCAGGGTGGCGCTCTGGTACAGGGCGATAGCGTTATCAGGCGCCAGCCCCAGCACCTGCCGATAGTTGTCCAGCGCCAGGTCCAGTGAGCCGGTGCGCCGCTGCGCCTCGGCAATCATCAGCAGCGCGCTGACTGCCTCGGGGTTGGAGCGCAGGATCATGCGCAGGTCAGGTATCGCCTCCTCGAACTTGCCCTCGGTAAACTTGATACGCGCCTGCAACAGTAATGCGTCGGGGTTGGCGGCCTCGATTTCCAGCGCCTGGTCTACCCAGCCCTGCGCCTTGGCCGCGTCACGCTGCAGCAGCGCCAGCTGCGCCAGGCGAACGCGGGCCGTCTGGTAGGCCGTACCCTCACTGCCGTGGTCGAAGGTGCTTTTGTATACCGCCTCCGCCTGGTCGAGATCCCCGGAGGCAACCAGCAACTCGCCCAGCTTGAAGCGCAGTTCAGGGGTATCGGGGCTGGCGTCCACCATTTTGTGCAATTCGGCCTGCGCCTTCTCGCTGCCGTCGATCTGCTGGAGATAGCCGACCAGCAGCAGCTTGAAGCGCACGTCATCCGGGTTGGCCGCCAGCCGCTCACGCAGGAAAGCCTCTGCCTCGCTCGCCTGGAACTTGTTTACGTAGTAGGCGGCCAACTGGCGGGCGTATTCGATGTCGTCGGGATACTGCTCAACCAGTTGCTTGAGCTGGGCGATCACGTCGTCACTGCGTCCCATACCTTCCAGCGCGGCCATACGCAGCTTGATCAGGGTGAGGTTTGTGGGGTCTTTTGCCAGCCCCTTGTCGACCAGGGCAAGCAGCTCTTCGGGGTGGGCCGATCCGATCAGCGAGCCCAGCGTCGACAGTGCCACCGTCTGCGCAGGGTCCTGCGCCAGCGCCTGGTTGGCCAGCTTTTGGGCCTGCTCCTTGTTGCCGCGCCGGAATTCGATCAACGCCTTCGTCCCGAGCGCATCGGCATTTATCGGATAGGTCTGCAGCACCGTGTTTACGTGCTCTTCTGCTTTATCCAGCTGGTTGCCCCCGGCAAGCACTTGTGCGAGCTTGATGTTTGCTTCTACGTGTCCGGGGTCTGCCTCCAGCGTGCTGTTGAGCGCCCCAATCATATCGCGCCAGTTTTCCTGCTTTTCCGCTATCTGGGCGAGCATGTACCGCGCTTCCACATTCTTGTGGTTTATCTTCAGCACATTGCGTGTGTCGACCTTGGCCTTGTCGTAATCTTCCGATGCGAGGTGCTCGCGAGCCCGCTCCAGGTACTTGGCCTCACGCTCCTCACTGCCCCCACAGGCAGAGACGGAAAGCACTGCGATGACCAGAACGAGGCTTCCCAATCTTCCTAAACGCAACATAGCTAACTCCGGGTATACGTGAAAATTATTGTTCTTCTAAACAAGCGAAAGTAACGCGGCAATGGCGCAACCACTGGTGAACCCGACCATTCGGGTTGCCCGATGCAGAATAAACTCGCTGGTATACATCAACAAGGCTACCAGCAGAATTACACGCCCCAGGGCATATTGATCGACGATATCGATGGGTAACAGGGGTATGAGTACTACGACCAGGGTGATCAGCAGGTCCTGCGTGGTCAGCCTGAACTCCTGCTTGCGTGTCATGCGGATGGCCAGCATGAGGCTCACCAGCAGAATTGCCGCATACACCAGCAGCAGGTACACATCCTGTTGCCCCATGTCACTTTCCAACAGGCGATAGGCCAGGATCACGCTGGCCAGGTAAAGTATGCAGCGAAATGCGATGCGCGCGTGGCTCACGAAAAACCCGAGCAATAGACTGGCGACGATGCCACCGACAAAATTTATCCCTACCCTGAGGAGCGAGATGTCAGACGCCGGCTGCAGCAATGCAGCCAGGAAAAACAAGCCCAGCAGCACTGCGAGGTAGCGCCCCGAATTGTAGTAGTACCAGGTGAGGCGACGCAGGAAGGGGTTGCGCCTGTCCTTGTCCGGCTTTGCTTCGATCTCTGCATGGAATCGCCAGTGGCGGTGATTGGCCCACAACAGCGCCCCAAGCACACCGCAGACAAACACGGCGTAAAACCCCGCAAGCACTAAATCGGAGTAAAACCGGAATACGTACGCGCCGGTCATCAGCACTGCCTGCAGCACATAGACAGTGCCAACCACTTCGGTATGGGTGAAGCCCAGTTTGTTGATCTGGTGGTGGAAGTGCTCCTTGTCCGGGCCGGGCAACGGCAGCTTTTTATGCACGCGCACCGGTATGACCTGCAGGATATCCATAATCGGGATACCCAGGATCAGAACGGGCAGGAAGGCGCTGTAGGGAGATATCTCGCTCTGGGTAACCATCAGCGCAAGACAGGCAATAATGAACCCCAGGAACTGGCTGCCGGCATCGCCCATGAAAATGTGGGCGGGAAAGGTGTTATAGCGGAGAAAGCCCAACACCCCGCCGACTACCGTGAGCGCCACCATGGCGACCTGGTAGTTGTCTGCTTCCAGTGCCAGCATGAAGATTAACAATAAGGCGATAATGGAAGTGCCGGCCGCAAGGCCATCGAGACCGTCAGAAAAATTTACACCATTGACCACGCCCACCAGGAAAAAGAAGGTGATCGGGTAGCTGAGCCAAACAGGGGCGCTTTCCAGCCCAAAAAAAGGCAGCTTGTGGGCGACAATGCCGCCGGACATCACCAGGATGGCCGCCAGCGCCTGGCCGAAGAGCTTCCACTTGTAACTGAGCTCCATCCGGTCGTCGAGCAGACCGAAGATTACAATGATTGCACAGCCGCCGAAGAGGTAGAGAATCTCACCCTTGATAGGCAGCAGGAACAGCAGCGGCAGTGCGACGCCGACAATAATGCCCAAGCCGCCAGTGCGCGGCATGACCACGCTATGCACCTTGCGTTCGGCGCCGGGATCATCCACCAGGCCCAAACGCGCAGACAGCCTGATCAATAGCGGGATTAGCGCTATTGTCAGGAACATAGCTACGGTTAGGCTGTAGAGATATTCCATGGTCATTCGTTGGAGCGGTTCTGGTGACTCCGGGTTATTTCCATAACATCGACAGTCTTTCCGGGCAGATAGTCAGGCAACAGCGGGTAGAAATCGTGCAAGAATTGCACCAGCCGTGCATCCGCGTCGGCGACATCCGTGTTGGGAAGCACAGGTGTTACAAGGCGCACCAGCGCACCGTCTGAACGCCGCATGGTCAAGCCATCCAGGAAGAGGTACCACTTCCCGACGTACTCACTGGTGATCACACGGCCGCGCTGCTCAAACCAGTAGTAGACTAGGTTCTCCACCTCTCCCTGGGTGATGATGAGGCGGTTGACGCGCAGGCCCGAATACCCCATTTCACTACTCAGGTCCTTCACGGCGAGGTCCGAAATCTCCCATCCGCCACCTGGAATACAGGTGCGCGGAGAGTGGATGGACGAACCGGTACGCTGCGACTGGTAATAGGCCACGTAGAGATTGACGGGCAGTGGATCACCGGCGCGGCGGTAATCCGCCTGTATATAATCCGGGTGGTCAAGGGAGTCCAGGACATCGGGCGCAAGCGTACTCTCCCTTCCGACCCAGCCCCCGTAGATCAGTGGAAACTGGATGAACATGCTGCGCTTCGGAATAATCTCCTCCCGATCAGAGATAGAAACACTAACCGGAACAGCCGCGAGCAACAGGACAGTTGTGACAATCAGTACTGGCAGCGTGCGCCGACTCCCGACATTCGCCTGCCGCACTTCCGCCATCGACGGATAGGAGAGGTCGAGCAGGTCCAGCGGAGAGGTGCGGCGCCCGCTGACGTAGTTGAGGACAATGATCAGGAGGAACAGCACACCGAGGCAGGCCATAAAGACGAACCACCCCTCGAAGTCGTGCAGGAAACCCTTGGCCATCTCGATGCCCCAGTATTCCACCGTGATGCCGATGACTCCGATGCGGAAACTGTTCATCAGGATGGTAATGACAATGGAGCTGAGGAAAATCGTCCACTTGTGCCAGCGCGGTCCGTTATAGACGTATGCGATGAGAAATCCGAAACTCATCAACGGAAACAGGTAGCGCAGCCCGCTGCAGGCCTCTGCCACCTGCAACTGGAAGCTGCCCAGGTCGATAACATTGCCTGTGACATAGACGCTGATGTCGAACAGGCGGATAACCGCCACACCGATCTCGGTCGACAGCAATTGCAAGTGCTGCGACAAACCCTTGTACAGGAAGTTGGGCAGGGGAATCATGAAAACCAGGTAAACAAACGCTGCCCAGCTGGTCCTGAACCCCTTCCAGCCAATAACACTGATGGCCAGTGCCACGATCGCACCGAGGAACGCGTAATGCACCAGCATGAACATCGCGCTCATCTCGCCCAGGAACCAGCCAAGCAAGGCGCCGAGCATCAGCAGCGGTCCCAGCCAGTTGCGGTGCCAGTTCAGGCGCAACAGTGCGGGCAACTTCTGGTAGAACAGGAACAGCGCCACGAAGGGAATCATGTAGCCGTGGCTGTATTCCTCGCTCTCGGACCAGATTCGCACCATCTCGATCAAGCCAAAGCGGTATATATAGGCAATCACCGCCAGTGATATAACCACGAGAAGCAGCATCAAAAAGGCATTGGATCGCCCTGCTCCGGTGGAGCGGGCTGTAGGATTCGACATGGCTTATCTCTGTATGCGGGCTATCTTACGGGCACCAATATTCTTATTGTTTCATACATCAGCAGGCGCGATTTGTTCGCGTGCAAGTTTCGATTATACCCGCAGATTACTGCAGAAAAAGCGATTCAGCGCACAAAAAGCCACCGCCAGTGGCCTGTTGCAGCCAGGCGGTGTGAGTGTCAGAAAATTTTACAGTTAAGTGATCGGCTGGCCCTGCCCGCCAGGTAAACGGTGGCTGCGAGACTCAGGCGGAATCGGCCAGCCACTCCTGTACTTCGCTTTCGCGCAGGATGTATTCGATCTCGGGCGTGTTATCCGTCACCGGGTTATCCGGAAGCCGCAGATCGCCCTGCCGGGGGTCCTGGCCGACATCGAAATGCGGAATTTCCTTCACGCATACAGGCCGCCCGAGCATGCTTTTGACCTTGTTCTTGACCACCCACTTGAGCGGGTGCTTGATGTATTTCTTCATGACCGGCGCCGCGGTACCCACCATCCAGCAGTTTTTCGGGCAGGTGCTTACCAACTCACGCACCTCGCGCGCTTCCTTGCCGAACCAGAGCTCTTCGAAGGTGGACACATTCCGGATATTGCCCATGCTCTTCTTCCAGTAACGCTCTTCCAAGCCGTTACACGGATATACATCGCCATAAGGTTCGATGAAAAAGTTCGCGGTTCCCGCCTGGCAGGGGAGCATGCGCTTGCCGTCCTGGATGTAGTTGATCAGGCCCAAGTTGAAGAAGGCCCGGAACCAGGCTTTCGGGTGGTTTTCCTTGAGCAACCGTTCGATCAACTCGTGGAAATCGTTGATGACGGTTTCTTTCTCGTGGATGTAGTTATCATCCCGGTGGAAGTAGTACGAGTTATGGAACGCGGCGGTCGCGAACTCCATACCCAGCTCCTTGGAGAGCTGGTATAGCGGTATCAGGTCGCCAGAATTACGGTTTGAAACGGTCTGGCCGAAGCCGATGTCCGTGACGCCCATATCCTTGAGGCCCAGCAGTGTCTTCAAACCGCGGTCGAAGCCACCTTCCCTGCCGCGCAGGTCGTCATTCTTTTGCGACAGACCTTCGATACTGACCCGGATGCCGATTTTCGGGAAACGCTCGGCAAGTTTCAGGATCTTGTTGGTGTGCCATCCAGAGGTGGAAATGACGATGCGGTCTGATTTCTTGTACATGACCTCGACGATGTCCTCGAGGTCTTTGCGCACAAAGGGCTCGCCGCCGGTGATGTTCACAAATTTGAATGAAGGAAGAATCTCAAGATCCCGGGCGGTGATCTCTTGCTTACTGTCCGTCGGGTTCTCCCAGATGTTGCACATCTTGCAACGCATCTGGCAGCGATATGTCGTAATGATCGACACATCTGTCGGCATTCCCGGATTGTCTAAATCGATACTCATCCCTGTATACCCCCCCAAATTGTATGCTTTTTAGCCAGCATGGGTGATCTGCCAGTCTGCCATAACACCCTGGCAAACACCAACGAGCGACGGCGGTGGCTGCGCTTCGTTTTAATAACTTTCTGTATCATTTTTTGCACCAATCTAATGCCTGTTGCCGGTTCGGCATAGCATTCTCCCGAGCCGCTCAGCGCCTTACGCACAAGCTGAGCTCCCGTGGCAATTCGCTCATTTTTGGCAGCAAAATATTCGTCATAACAGAGTAAATTGTGCAAATTCAGTGCCAGCTAATGATCAAACCTTGCACGAAAACTCGCGAGGCAATGTAACACTCAAGGATGGTCATCGAAGGCATATCCGAATGTTGCAATATCTTCTCCGTACACTGCCTGCATAAGTTCGTGCAAATCCTCGTCGTAGTGCTCGCGATAGTCGGCGTTTTCGCCCCGTATCCTGTGTGGAAGAGTGACGTCCCCAAGCCCCAACCGGCTGAATACCTCACCAGTATCCTCTGCCAGGTTTTCAAAGCGGGCGATGTAATCCATGGGAATGTCGCCGTCGAAATTTTTCAGCCAATAAACCTGGGGACGGAGAAGACCCTTTCCCGCAAACTGCTGAAGAAATACCTTGAATGGCAGGCTGGAATTCACACCCAGCGCCTGAATGTGGGCCTCGTCGCGCATCACGTTGTTGTACCAGGAAAATGCGCGCGCCCACGGGTTCCTGACCACGGTAAACTTGTAATAGTCCCGGTACTGCTGGGCCGTGACGGTAAGTTTGTTTTTCGGATTAGCCTCTCTACCTAAATACTGGTGCTTTTTGGCGCGCAGCAGTTCCTTCACATTTTCACTGGAATTAAACGCCGCTGCTTTCAGGGAAGGCCGCTCCAGCATTCTCAGACTGCGGTGATCCTGGCCATCGCGACCGGAATGCTGGTCGAGATGTCCCAGTGCAGATTCGATACTCGTACCCGCACACTTCGGGATATGGATAAAAATGCATTTGTACTGATGGGATATCATCGTCAGACCTTCGAATAACCGGGTTCCCGGCCGCCAGCCTGGCCCAACGCCTCGAGATAAACCGATGCACTCCGGGCTGCGAGTTGCTCTACAGAATACTCGGACTCGACCCACTGCCTCGCGGCCAACTTCATTCGCGCGAGCATTTCCCTGTCTTGATAGAAGCTCATGATCCTGGCAGCGAGAGCTTCGTCGTCTTCTGAGGGGACGACAAAGCCAACTTCGCCATCAGGCACCAATAGCGCGTTGTCGGAAACATCCGTCACGACCACGGGTACGCCGCAGGCCATCGATTCCAGTGCCACATTTGGCGTCCCTTCGAACAGCGACGGCAGCACGGTGATATCGCACGCGTTATAGATATTTTCGACATCGTTTCGATTGCCCAGAAAGATACATCGGTCTTCGATGCCCAGTTCCTCAACCAGGTTGCCCACAAGTTGGTGATAGGCGTCGGACCCGCCCCACCCGCTGTGCAGTTGGCCACCAACCAGCAGGACACGGAGGTCCGGGCACGCATCCAGCAACCTGGCTACAGCGCGAAACAGCATGGGGTGATTCTTCTGTTGCTTGAAGCTGCCGAACATGCCGACACAAAAGCTCTCCTGTGGCACTCCAATCTCCGCCCTGACGGCCGAAGCCTCGCGTGGCGTAAACAGATCCGTGTTCACCCCATTATGAACAACACGATATTTGGAAATCGGGTAGCCCAACAGCTTGCTGTTGAATTCTGCGCCCGCATTGGAGTTAGCGATACACACATCCATCAACTTACGGGTTAGCCAGTAGGGAACCAGGTGCCGCTTTTGCAGGGTGTAGTTGAGATTGCGCTCGGAACCGACGACCACAGGAGTGCGGGCCAGCCACCCGGCCAGTCGCGCTGCGACTTCAGCATCGAACAAATATCCATGAACAACGTCTGCCTCGAGTTCGCGCAACAGCGCAGCCAGGCGGGTTGCTACAGTAATGTCGAACTTGGCCTTCTTCTGGATGACATGAAACCTGCCATTCTTGCGGTCCAGAAGATTCTCGAGTGGGTTGTAGGAATCCAGGGAGCAGACATGAACATCGTACTTTTCAGGGTCCATTGCGTTGGCGAGTTCGATGACCTGTCGCTGTGCACCTCCGTATTCGAGTTTACTGATGACCAGTACTACAACCATCTTCGCGCAAGGGCCTTCGTGACTACTCATGGGTGTTAAAGTACTGCTCTGGAAACCAAAGCACCGCTATGATCTCCAACTTGCGGCTGGCAAACATGTGCGAGCATTCCTTTCAAATTACCCATAGTCACCTTTTCCTAATTTGTCGCCGCTAAATTGCTACTTTGCCTGGCAGACAGTTTCACTGGAGTGCCATTGATCCGAGTGCTCTATCTACTTCAGAAGAACTACTCCATCCTTGGGCACCAAGATCAGATTTTGTACATTCCCTCCGGAATTCACCCTGGTGTCCTGCGTTCCGCTGATTCTTTTGTAAGGCTTTTCCAGGCTCACGGCGAAAACCTGCGTAGAGGGATTTACCAGAACTATCCCATGCTCAAACTCGCGCCGATAAACCGGGCCCTGCCAGGGAACGTAGGTTGGAGGATCGAGAGCCATACCGAGGTCGACGTCATACTCATCAAACCAGGGTACCGTCGAATAGCCTTTGTCTACATCGGAGAAGGAAAAGTATCCGTCATCCAGCAAACTGGATGTATACGCATAGCGGAAAAACCGGTAGTTATCGACATTGCCAATTACGTGGAAGACGACGAGGTGAGGGCTCAACGTGTTCTGCATCGTGGAGTGATAGCGATCCATAACCGCGCTCCAGCCCTTACGGGACTCCAGGGACCAGGGCAGGCCCATCACGGCCTCCATGAACGCACCGTTCAATTCGTTCTTGTACTCGACAAACGACAGATCGCTATCTATCGAATTCCCCATTATCAACGCGCCCGGCTTCAGTGCCCGGGCAGCTTCCCAGGAGGCTCTGTGCCCCGCGCGATAGGCCGACTGTATAGCGGGATCATCCCTGTCATCATTGACTCCATCGATATTCCAGTCAGCTGCTTTCAGTGGTGAGCGCTTGAAAACACTGTCGAAGTACCAGATATCTAATTCCGGAATCGGCTTGAAAAACATCCGATAATCTCGATTGGATATCCACTCTGGAAATCTGTGCCCGTTGCTGTCTGGAGAGGCCCACTGGGTAAAATTGACATCCCATAGATCAAACTCATCTGTCCGACGGACGCGCGCGCCAGATGCGTTTTTCAACCACCAGTCATTCGCATAGACTTTTTCGGTTACATCCCGCTGGGTTGGACTCACAGAATCGCGATCATAGGTTGCCACCACTCTGGAGTACTGACCGATAAGGATCTCCGGGTTTATCTGCTTTATAGCCCTCACGATGTTGCGTAGCTCTCGCGGATTTTCGGGTGAACTCCAATCGGGTCCAAATCCCAACACCACCGCATCCAGCTTTGCGAGTTGTTGCTGATATTGCGGATCGTCGTAGGGTTTTGGCGAGCCAATATTCATGCCAAAGAGGCGTGGAAAGCCCTTTGACTGTAGATATGTCCAGTCCGAATTCTTGTTCGTTGCCGCCCACACATTGGAATTCAGAAGCAGCAATACTCCAAGAACCATCACACATCTTAGTCGCTTGAATTGCATCTGGACGGCTACCGTTTAATGAGCTTGATTAAGTACATTTACATAAAGGGCTTTGTATTTATTCACCATGGCGAGAAGGCTGAACTCATCGACTACCCGTTGACGCGCTGCCGTACCCAACTGCACACATTCATCCTGGCTCATATCGCCTAGAACCAGATTGAATAACTCAATCCATCTCGCCTCATCGTCAGGGTCGAACAAAAAGCCATTTTCCTGATGGCAGATCGCATCCCGGTTACCTTCGATATCAGAAGCGAGACATACCAATCCGGATGCCATGGCTTCCAGCAACGCCAGTGAAAACCCTTCAAGATACGAGGGCAAGCAGTACACGTCGCTTGCCCTAAGATAGTCTTCAGCGTTGCGTCGGAACCCTAGAAACTCTACCTGTTCTTGCAAGCCCAACTCATCGGCAATGGACTCCAGCACACTCTTCCTGACGCCCTCTCCCAAAACCAACAACATCCATTGATCTCTGGCAACGCCAATCTTGGCGAGCACACGTAATAAACCCTGGATATTTTTGTGCTCGTCCAACCGCCCATGATAGACAATCAGACGCTTACCGACTGGTATGTTTAATTCAACGCGCAATTTATCCTTTTCCCGGATGTCTGGCTCTGCTCGGTACTTCGTTACATCTATGCCATTGTAAATTCTTACCACTCTCTCTTCAGGTAAATTGCAGATACTACAAGCTTCGCTTTCAATCTCCTCGCTAATCGCCACATATCTGGTGGCTTTTCGTAACAGCCTGATCATGAATTTGGGATATTCTCCACTGACAACTTCATCCCTGAGCCTGGAGATACGATTGTGTCCGGTAACGATTACGGGTTTTCGCAATATTTTTCCCGCAACAATTGCCCCCGTAGCACTCCAGTAATAGGTATGGGCGTGTATGACATCGAATTTTTTTCGCAACTTCCAGAGATGAAATATATATTGCAACAGAGTGTAGTATCGGAAGACTTGTCCATTCCTCTCCTTTCCAAATATATTGCACAGGTTAAAGCGGTAAATCAGGTACGGATTACCGCCATTTTCCAATTCCTGCTTGCAGACATCATCCTGGTTGTCTATTAACGAGCGCATTCTCTCGGAAGCGATAGTCAGCACATTGTTTTCAAAGCCTTCATCATTGGTGTGTTCAACCAGGTATCGAGCAACGTTTTCTGCGCCACCAAGAAATGGAAAGTACTGCCCTATCGTCGTAACGACACGAAGTGAAGCCTGGCCTCGAGTCACTGTATTCATGAACTCTCCAATCCCTGGTATATCTCCACTATTCGGTCCGTTGCACGCGCAATGGTCGCATAGCGCTCTACCCACTCTCGTTGTGATTTCCTGAGAGTTTCGCCCTCTCGCAACGCTCTCCTGATAGCGTCAGCAAGATCAGAGGGTGAACGCGTCGAAACGACCTGCCAGGACTCAGGCAAAATTCTGCATATATCCGAATACTCGGTGCTTACCACTGGCGTACCTGCCCCCATCGCCTCGAGAACTACATTTGGAAACCCCTCGTGACGTGAAGTCACGTAAAGCACATCACACTGGCTTACTATTTCCATAACGTCGGATCGCTTACCAGCAAAAACCAGACTATTGCCCAAACCAGACTCTTTGTATGCAGATACGACTTTCTCCTGATACCCGGTTGGGTCGACTACCAGACTTCCACCAATGAATAGAATTCTCCAACTCGGGTCTTCGTCGACTAGCCTCTTCGCCACCTCGATGGCGAGAAGATAGTCTTTTTGCGGCTTGAAGCTTCCTACGAGACAGGCGACTTTGACGGAATCATTATCAAAAAACTCCTTCTTGTAGTTAGTTATACATTGAGCAATTCGTCTTTCAACCACCTCCAACCGGAGACCATTCCACGCCACCATTATGCGCTCCGGATCGAGCCGATATCGCCCTTCAGCGAATCTCTTACCCGCATAGCTGTTCGCGATAACCGCATCGCACCTTTTCCGGGTTAACAGGTGAAATAGCTGCTTTCTTGAGGGCAGTTCATAGTTGTCATTTCGTTCAGAGTTGATGACGGGAACGGACAATCCGACACTCGCCAACCGAGTATGAATATCAGAATAAAATAAGAATGAATGCACGACATCCGGACGCCAACTGACAATGACACGACGCAGGCGAGCAGCCAGAAACAGGTCTACCCCAAAGCCCTTCTCATCTAGGTGAATTTGGGCGCCCGATTTCTCCAGGTCAGCTAATCTTGGGCCGCGCTTTCTCAGCACATAGGCACACACTTCGTGACCGCGATTAACCAGCTCTGTAGCCAGTTCGATAAACTGTCTTTCAGCTCCACCGACCTCCATAGTGTCGATTACAAGCAGAATTCTCATCATTGATATCAGGACAGGAAGTCTGCGAAGAGTTCAGTTAGCGTATCCTTTTTTCCGGCAGCAGGAACTCGTTGCCCCGAGGCGATACATTTCTCTATAAATTTACGCCTCGTAGAAATTTGCCGAGCCGGAACACCAGCGACTATCGACTCCGGAGGCACATCCTTTGTCACTACAGAACCAGCAGCTACAACGCTATTAGGCCCTATCTTGACGCCTGGCATTATTGTGCTGTTGGCACCAACAAAACAGTTGTCGTATATGCGAATTGGCGAATATCGGGTTATCCCTTTAGCCGTGGGGGCGAAACTTTCATCATCACGAAAGACCCATGTCGCCCCATCGTGAGTGATAAATGTCACCCCAAAGGATACGGTCACGTGATTGCCGATTTTTACAAGGTATGGCTCACTACCGAAATTCACGCCTCCCATGATTCGTACATTCTCGCCAAGCTGAAGACCGGCCTTGACCAGCTTTTTCAGTACATAATCGCGTCGAATTTTTTTTATCCGGTTAATCATTATATTTCCTGTCACCTCAATTGTTGTGAAGTGTTTTAACGCGGCGAATTTCCATAGGTACTACCTATCTGCCAGCGCTACACTTCTGGCTAATCTCAACAATATTTCGACGCGCAAGCTATTTACGTTATTTCTTAGCGGCGCACCTTTTTTCCAGATGTGTGCACCGCCGTGAATCAGGTCAATTGCCTCAGGTAGTTTCTCGGCATTCAGGAAAGGTAGGAAATCTAGGAGATTTTCAATTTCCGATTTCAGTTGACCATATCCCACTCTCAAATAGTTTTTGAATTGACGTTGCAGGATCAGGCTATCCATCGTTTTATGGTAACGGAGCGCTGTTTTTATGTCGGGAAACTGCCGACGTCTTAGCAAACTACCCGCCACTTCATAGGGATCGCGCACTACATGCACGTAATATGCATCCGGGTATTGCTCAAGCCAGAAGTCCATAAACAGGGCTGATGTCGGGCACTTCCAATGCCAAGGTCTAGAATCGAAATTTGGGAATGACTCATCAAGTCTACTAGCGAGCTTTTCTCTGACAATATTCTCACTCTCCTGACTGGGCGTATGATGATAGTAAGTGTCTATATCAAATATTTTCCTGGTCCATTCATCTTGTGAAGTAACACCGAGAAGTTCGCGGTGCAGCTCTAGAAAAAACTCATCCTCGCGCCAAACATTTAGGCAATTTCCACCATCACTCCCCAGCATACTCAGCACATCAACCAGGACTCTCGTTCCAGAATGATTTACACCAAGCACGATGATTGGCTGTTGGGAATAGTCCATGGATTTCTCCCCACCTTGATTAATTGATCCGTATGTCATCACTCTCCTCAAAGTGAAATGACCTGCTTGGCTCTAATGGGCGATTTTTGTCTTCAACCGCTTATACAGCGCGCTGTAAAGCCACTCAATTTCCCTGAGCTTCAATACCAGCCCTATCGTCAACATGCTCACCATAGTCGATGCTATTGAAAGCCAGATATTGAATGCCATCAAAAACTGGCCCACAAAACAGCCAGCCAAGGTCATGATTGCGATCTTTGCCAACCGAGAAACCACATAGCTTTCCAATGTGACCTGGTGCTTCTTCCGCATCACAAAAAGGAAAAATGTGGAAACCGTGCAGTGGACAATAATTGTTGCTATGGCAATACCGATGAGTCCTAATTTCTGCATCAATATGTAGTTCAATACCAGGTTTAATAGAGTACTAAGAAAGGCAGCAAAAACTTTGGCCCTGACCTCAAACAATGCATTGAGCGCTCTTGCGAATAAGGTCAGGACAGAAAAAGGCACTAGTGAAAATATATATACGGCCAGGAGGTTGCTAACTTTGGCCCCATCTTCGGCGGAAAACTGCCCACGCTGGTAGAGCAACCCAATAATCTGATCTGAGTACAGCGCCACAACAGCCGCCAGCGGCAACATGACACATGTTGACAGGCATAGCACTTCGCTCACAGTGCCACCCAGCAACTTCCTATTTTCATACGGTATTTCAGATAGGGTCGGCAGCAATACCGTTGAAAATGAAACTAGCAAAATGCTGGAGATGTTAGTTACAAGAACGCTCACGTAGCCGTACGTCGCCATCGAACCCTGGTCCAACATGGAAACCATCATTCTGTCTACGACGTAGAATCCCGATGAGACGAGAGCGCCTAATGAAAAAGGCAACCACGTATGGAATGCTTTCCATAGATTTTCGTCGCGAAAATCAAGGCCTAGAGGGCACTTCAACAGTGCTTTCAAAACTAGTAACGACTGTATAAATCCTGCGACCAAAAATCCCACTGTCATGCCGACTATCAGTACCCCAGGACCCGACTGGGAGAAAAACACCGCCGCAATCAAGACACTGATGGGGACCGCCGCCTGGAGAAACTTTGTGGTAACAAATCTCTTTTCAGCCTCTAGAAAGGTCATAAAAAAGTTGTTCATACCAAGTGCAAGCAACAGGAAAAATGCGTGCGGAGACAACTCGAGTGCGATTCCGAGCGAAGAGTCGCTAAAACCAGGCGCAAAAAGTTTAATGACTTCTGAACTAAAAACTGTGATCAAAAGGTAGAGCGCAAACAGTACAAGAAAGTAAATAACCGCAATCGATGAAACAAACCTTGCTGATTCATCCCATTTTTCTTCGCGTTGCAACTTCAGGTAAATCGGGGTAACACTCTGTCTCAGGGCTGAATACATGACAGCTGCAAAGAAGACAGGTATAGATATAAGCAGGAAATAGACATCCATTTGCTGGGATACGCCAAATTTCTGCGCGACCACCATCTCCTTGACGATGCCCAACGGTTTGAGCATCACCGAGAGTAGCGCCACCAAAAAGGTGTATTTGGCAATCTCCCTGATATTACTCATCTGTCCACCAATAGACCCTTGGCACGCTTGGCCGCAAGGGGTTGACCGGCAACCGGCATCGATATTTTTTTGTTTGCCACGTAAAGCAAGGCGAAGAACATCCACACGATGTGCTGATAGGATGAAACCCTGAGGTACTCGATCTTGAACTGGTCAACAATAAACACAATCATCGTCGCATTGAGAAACGCAGAAAGAACCGTCGCCGGACGATCCCGCTCAACTATACTCACCTTCATCAACCACCAGAACCAGAATACATAGACGAGAAAGCCAAGCACGCCTACGGAGATCAACAGGTAAAGGTAAAGAGAATGCGGGTATATCTGCAGTTGCTGCGAGCCTGACTCGATTCCAGGGCCAGAGCCGATGATATGCTGTACGAAGTCCGCCTCCATGAACCGCGATGCGCCGTAAGCCCATGTCTGGCTGCGGGTATCGAACGAGCCGGTTTCAACATTGATCTTCGTACCCATGAGGGCATCGATCACGTTGTAGCCCATAAATGAACTCGCTACGGCATAGGTAATCCCCAGCACGGCCACCACCACGCACAGCATCATGATATTCCGCCCGAACCCGATCTTCCTGCCCTGGATAATCGCGAGGTAAGGGATGCCGGCGGCCATAGCGACAAAGGGGCCACGAGTCTTGGACATGAACAGCATGATCAATACATAGATCGCTATCAGCCCATAGGCCGCCTTACTCCACGCCCGCCTGGACATTTCCATCCACGCATAAAATACCAGCATCAGGATAATCGCCGAGTACTCCGCGAACAGTTCGTATTCACCAATCGTCCCGTATACACGAAAGCCCCGGTCGATTTTTTTCGCAATCGACTGGTAGTGAGTGAAGTATTCAAAAATATACAGATTTGAAGGGCTCACGATCTGCAGAACAGCTGCAAGCGACGCGAACAAGTACGCCGCGACCATGAATACGATAACTTTCTGTACATCCTCCACAGTCTGCAGTGAGTTCACAACCATCAGGAACAGGGCGAAGCAGGAAAGTAGAGTCGTGATACTGACGAAGTAGGTCGATTGCAACAGTCCATTGGGAAACTGCAACTGCGAGTAATTGACCGCAAAAGAGCCGAGGTAGGCAACAAGCAATGCCGCGAAGAAAACTGGTAACATCACCGGGAGTTTTTCACGGCCCTTTTTGCCCAGTTCCTTCAGGAATAGTATCCCGGCCAACCCCAGTATCAAGTAGATGTTGACCTCACCAAAGCGGCTCTGGAACGACAGCGGCAGTACCAGCGCCAGCAGGTACACCACCTTCTTCCTGTCCACAACCAACACCAGGACTACAAACAACAGCCCCAGTATCAGTTCCGCCATGCGCTTTTCAATCATCTTTACTAGCCGCCCCGTGCCAGCGCGCCGCGGTAAACCGCCAGGGTCTTCCCGGCGATATCGTTCCAGTTGTAGGTCGCGCCTACGAACTCCCGGGTACTGGTACGCTGCTCGCTCGACCAGTCCGTGCTGAGTGCCGTGCTCAGTTTTTCGACCAGGTCATCAATGTCCCCCACATCGAAGTAGTGGCTCTGGTCCAGATCGACCTCCAGGTTGGCGGGAATATTCGATACGACAGTCCGCAGGCCGTAGCTCAGTGCCTCCAGCAAGGAGATAGGCAAACCCTCGTGGTAGGAGGGAAGTACAAACACACCTGCGTGCGTATACAGCTGGACGAGGTCATCGCCGGTAACATACCCGGGCATGGACACATCCGGTATACCGGCGGCACGCGCCTTGATCTCCCTGGAGTATTCGTCCTCGTGATCCGCGTCGCCCGCGATCACCAGGCTACTGCCGGGCCCCATACGCTCAAAAGCGCTCAACAGGTCATGCAGCCCTTTTTCCGGAACAAGGCGAGCCACCGCCAGGATATACTTCCCCTTCTCCAGCCCCAGCGACTCGAGGTAGCTGCTGTCCGCTCGCAGTTCCGGTATCGGCACCCCGTTATAAATCAGGTTACTGCCGCGCCCGCACCGCCGGGAGACGATCTCGGCGATAGTCGTTGAAATCACGATTACCTCGTTGGCAAACTTGCAACCCAGGTATTCGCCCAGCCTCAATATCTTGCGGGCCGCCCAGCCCCACTTCTGGCGATCGTAGTCCGGGCCGTGGTTGGTCACCACTACCCGCATACCGAGCACGCGTGCAAGCGGTACCATGATTGCGGGGCCGATCGCGTGTACGTGCACGATGTCCGCCCCCCAGCGCCGCGCGCTGAACATCGCCAGGCAGGTATGCACTATCGCTTCCAGGCTCTTTTTGCGTGGTGAGTATATGTCCACCAGTTCGACTCCCTTCCAGCCTTCCAGGCTGTCATTGATGTAGGAGGAACGCCGGGCGAGGCGGACCGTAACACCCATTTCCACCAGCAGCGGATAGAGCTGCTCGCAGTGGCGCTCCACGCCGCCTGGAATATCGGGAACGCCGCGCGTGCCTGTGACGAATATCTTCAATCGCTACATCACCGACCGGTAGATCGCCATCAGGTCGTCGTAGTGCTGCTCGGCACTGAAGTTCTGCTCGACCTTTTTCCTGCCAAGCATTCCCATTTCCCGCGCCCCGCAGCGGTCCGCCCACAACCTGCGCACCTTCCCGGCCAGATCCTGCGGGTCTCCCGCCGTAAAGGTCCAGCCGTCTTGACCCTCTTCGATAAGCTCGGGGATGCCCCCGATGTTGGCGCCAAGCACCGGCCGCCCGGAAGCAAACGCTTCGAGCACTGTCATCGGGCAGTTTTCGTACCACTCGGAAGGCACGACTACGCAGGTTGCCTCGGCCAGCAGCTTTGCCAGTTCGGCGCCTTGCCTGAAACCCAGAAACTCCACGTTTTCAAGCGCTAGCTGCCCGGCCTCGGCCTTCAGTTGCTCTTCCATCGGCCCGGTACCAACGACAAGATGGCGGATATCCGGGTTCTCGCCTGCCGCCTTTAACAGGGTAGATACACCCTTCTCTTCGGATAAGCGGCCGAAGTACAACACGTAAGACTGCTCGGGCTGTTCCGCATCGAAATCAGCGGTGTCGATCGAATTGGGGAGGTAAGCGATCTGTGCCTCGGGAAAACCCGCCTCAATCATTTTCTGACGGTAAAACCGGCTGACCGCCACGTAACGGTCCACTCCCTGGTAGTAGCCCATCGCGTAGTGAAAATACATCTCGACGGTATTGACCAGGCTCCCCAGCGTGGATCCCTTCGTACACTTATTGCGCAGGCAGTTGTAAAACTTCCTGCCGTTGCAGGCCTCGCAGATAGCGCCGTTCACGTAGTACTTGTAGTTCGGGCATATCGGCTTCAGATCGTGCAGTGTCAGCACGATCGGTATTCCCTTTTTTTTCAGGGGGCCGAAGACCGATGGCGATATCTGGTGCTGGAAGATATGGAAATGCGCTACATCGACGGCGTGGTCCTGCAGCAGGCGCTGCGCCTGTTTGCGAGCGTCAAAGGAGTAGATGATCTTGGAGGCGCTCTTGAGTCGTCCACCGACAGACTTGTCGTCATAGTCGACCTCCTCGACAAAATACCGTGAATACGCTGACTCAAGGTTATCGGCGTTATGCATGGAGAATGGAATGACGTGGTGGCCATGCCGTTCCAGCATCTCCATTTCATTGAAGAAAACTGACTCGCTGCCACCCTTCCTCCAGAAGAACTTGTTCACCGAAAGGATATTCACGTGTGTTGTCCCCCGGCCAATCCCTTCAAGCCTGCTCTTCGACCAGGTCGCCCAGGTCCAGCCCTGTCTTTTCCAGGACTATCTTGCGAGCGATTTCCATATCGTCGGAAACCTTCCTGATCCAGGCGATGCCGCCGATTCTCCTGCCCTGCACTACATCCAGGATTGCCTGCACACCCAGCTTCTGCAGTTCCTTGGAGTAGGCATACACGAGCGCGTACTCGCACAGTACATTGATCAGGCGAGGAATCCCGCCGGAGAAAAAGAAGATGGCGTAGATACTCGCATCGTCGAAAATTTCGTTCTCGCCCCCAGCCTGATGCAGGCGATGCCGGATGTATTTGGATGCCTCCTCTACAGCCAAGGGGTCCAGGTGGTACTCCACCGACACACGCTGGGCAAACTGCATCAGTTCGGGGTTCCGCAGCAAATCAACCAACTGGGGCTGGCCCACAAGAATGATCTTCAGCAGTTCGTCCTGCGCCGTATTGATGTTGTTGAGCAAGCGCAGTTGCTCCAGTGCTTTCAGGCCCAGGTTTTGTGCCTCGTCGATGATCAGGACCGTAGTCTTGCCCTGGGCGTAATTGCGGATCAGGAAGTCCTGGAAGTTTTTCTTTAAGGTAATCTTGTCCGGCGTATGGTCCAGGCCAAAGGCCATCGCGACCCAGCGGTGCAATTCGGCGGCCGTGTCTTCGTCAGTATCCGCCAACAGTCCGACGAGCAGGCTGTCCTCGCGGTTGCTGTCCATCAGGTGGCGCAGGAGCGTCGTCTTTCCGGAGCCGACCTCCCCGCTGATGACGGTTATCCCCGGCTGCGAAAGCAGGCCAAATTCCAGCATGGAATACGCCAGCCGGTGCTGTGAAGAGAAATACAGGAAACTGGGGTCAGGATTGAGGTCGAATGGCCTTTTAGTCAGCCCGAAGTGTTCCAGGTACATCGCATCGTATCCGCTAGATTCTGTCCGCCTTGTTGAACACTGTACCCAGGATGTGGGTACCCTGCAGCAGCTCGACGCAACGCTCCAGGTCTGCCGGAGTCGTGACACCGCACTCCACCACCAGCAAAGTGGTATCCACGTAGGGTGTAAACACCAGCGCGTCATCATCACGCAGCAGGGGCGGCAGATCGAAGATGAGAAGCCTGTCGTGGTACCGCCCGACGATTTCATCAAGGGTTGCTTTCATCCTGGGCGAAGACAGTATCTCCGATGTCACCCCGGCCACGGGCAGGGCGGGCAGGATGGTCAGGCGTTCCAGCCCTGGATTTACCAGAATTTCGGACAGCTCGACCTTGTCCTGCAAGTGCTCTACCAGACCCGCTTCCGCGGTCAGGCCCAGTACATCGAGGATATTGGGACCCTTGAAATCCAGGTCTACCAACATCACGGTCTGATTCACTTCCCTTGCCAGGGCGATGGCGAGATTGACCGACGTCAGTGTCTTGCCGGCACCACTGTGGGCGCTCGTGATTGCGAGGGTCCGCCAGCCGCTCTCGCGCATCTTCTTCAGTACCTGCGTCCGCAGCTGGCGGTAGGGTTCAGCGCGCTCATCGTTTTCGAACGCCGCCACCACACGGTGATCTACAAGCACCTGATTATCGAGATCCTCTGTGCGCGTCTGGGCGTACTCCACCCGTACTGCATCCCGATCTTCCAGTACCGGCGCTGAACCGCGGCCCGCTTCCCGTTCAGCGCGAGCTTTCTCGATTGCGTCCTTAACGTACTCCATAACTTACTCCTCCCCTCAACCGAGCTTGTTCAATTGCGAGTACCACAGGACATCGAGCGGCCGCACGAAAAAGTGGATACAAAGCAGCCCGACTATGCCGAGGAAAACGGCCGCAGCCAAAGCGATATACAAGCGCCTGTTGGGCGATGCCGCCACCTGCTCCGCCGGCGTCTGGATATAGGAAATACTCACCAGCGGCGCTACGCCCATCAGGTCTCCGAGCTTGCGCGCGCTACGAATGCTGGCGTCCATCGCCTCAAGCAAGATGCCGAGCCCTACTCCCGCCACGCCCGCCAGGAAAATCCCCAGGATCAGGATGGCAATACGGTTGGGGCTGGACGGCTTCTCCGGGAGCGCCGGCGGCTCGACCATGGTATAGCGCTGGCCTTTGCGCCCGGCTTCGAGTTCGCCCGCCAGCTCGGCATCCTGGAGCTTTGACTTCAGGTCTAGGTTCTTGGTGCCGGTCACTTCGAGATTGCGGAGCAAATTTTTATACTCCCGCTCCACTGTGGGAGCCTGTGCGGCAGCTGCGTTAAGCGCTTCAATCTGCGACTCAAGCTGCTTGTTTTGCTTCAGTAGCGCATCCTTTTCCATACGCATACTCTGCAATTGATTGTCGAGCATCAGGTACGCAGGGTTATCCGGTTCGGGGACATTCTCATTGTCCTGGGATTCGGCCAGTTGATCTTCCAATTGCGTCACAATGCTCTGCATAGCGACAACTTCCGGATTGTCTGCCGTGTACTTGCCCTTTAGTGTTGCAAGCTCTGCTTTCCGGCTATCCAGAAGGCGCTGCAATTCCGCGCGGTTACCGCTACCGCCAATCTGCGTCAGCAGGGCATCGATTTCCCTGCGCAGGCGAGTTACGTCCGGATGATTGTCCGAGTAGCGCGCTGCCACCCGGGTATATTGGGATTGCAGCGCCTTAAGCCGATCCACATCCGAGAGCACAGCCTCGCCACTGGGCAGAACAATCGGTGCATACTTGCTGGTGCTAGCCAGGCGGGTTTCCAGTTCCGCCTGACGCTTGGCAAGCTCCTGTACGCGGGATTCATTGGCAACCAGTTGCGACTGGTAGCGCGTCAGGTTTTGCATATTGAGCTGGAAGCTCTCGGGCAGGGCTGCCTGGTGCTCGGCTTTATATGCGGCGATCTGTTCCTCTATGTGCTGGACCTCCGCGTTGGACTTGCGCACCTCCTCGCGCAGAAACTCCGCTGTGGATGATGTCTTTTCCGTGCGGCTTCGCAGGTTCTCGTTGAGGAACAGGTTGGCCAGTTCGTTGGTGACCTTTAAAGCCTTGGTCGGGGTATCCGCCTCGAAAGAGAGCGTGAAGGCGATGGTCGCCTGGGTCGGGCGCCCGCTGCGCGGATCGATGATTTCCGCGCTGAGCAGGTCCAGACCCACGGCGTCAATGAACTTCTGAACGATTTCGGTGCGCGGCGTGCGTTCCAGTTCGTCCGCGTCATAGAGTCCGAACTTCTCTACGATCTGCATGATATTCTGCAACGTCAGCACACGGGCGCGGATGACTTCGATCTGTTGGTTCGCGTAACTGGTGATCGTGGAGCGCACCATATCCTGCGGAATTTCCTGCTCCTCGATAAGGATGGTGGCCGACGTCTTGTAGGTAGGAGGCCACAGCAGGGCGACCAGTACAGCCAGGAACAATACAGCGCCGGCCACCAATATGATGGGTTTTTTCCGCCGGCGCAGTACGGCGATGTATTCGCCCAGGTTAGGGGACTCGTTCATAGTTTCCGCAATTCGAGGCGAGTTATGTACCACTGACATTGTTGGAGCACCCATTTCTTGATGTTTTTGATCGCGCGCAGAGCGCGCTCCTACGGGAGAAGCTCATCAGAGAATCTCCTTGGGGAGGCGGAATGAGATACTGGCGGAAAACAGGTTACCCTTGCCACTGCCGGAGCTGTAGTAATCGTAGTCCTGCATCCGGTAGCGATAGCGGGCACTGAACCACCACTCGTGGGCAAACTGGTAGGCAAGGCGAAGACCGGCTTCCGCAAATTTGCGCTGGTTGTTACCCCGGTTGCTGGCGCTATCGGAGTTCCCGTAGCGGCTGTCCAGATCGAGCCTGACCCGCTCCCATGGCTTCCAATAAAGCAAGGCCCTCAGCTGCGAGTCCTCGCGCAACTCACCCGACGCACTCGGGGAGTACTGGGTATATACATCCAGTGAGGCACCGTAGGTTTCTTGCGTGTATTTGGCATTGAAGCTACCAGTAAATCCGTTACTTTTCTGGTCTTCAAACTCAACGAAAACTATCTGGAAATTCTCGAAATCAAACGCATAGTACCCACCATCGATCGTGGTCTTGACCTGCGTCGCTCCCAGCAAAATATTAAAATCCAGCGATTCCGAATATTTCCAGATCGCGCCGCCTTGCAACCCGTAAGTGGTGGACTCCACCTTATTGGGCGCCTTGTTCTCGTAGTAGCTGGCCAGCGGTCTAACCTGCAGGCTCAGTCGCTCGCTCCACAGGTACGTCCAGGTAATACTCGCGTTACTGTAGTCGTAGTCCGTGTAAAAAAGGCTGCCGTACTTGACGCTCTGCCACTGCAGGTCCGCACGCAAACCCTGCCGCTCTGTCATGGTCCACTGCCACTGGGGATTCACCAGGGCGTTTTCGCGCCGCGTCGCCCCCTCGATGGTTGCCAGGCCGCCGAGGCCGGTATCGAGGAATTGCGTATTAAGGGTGCTGTCGCGCCAGTAGCGCCCGTAAAGCGAAACCTGCTGCCGCTCCCAGTTATAGGCGACACTCGCCTTCAAGTCCTGGTTGTCGCTGTTGAAGTCAGACGCCTTGGGCTCCTGCAAGCCCGGTTGCAACTTGCTGGTGCTGACATCGTTGTACTGCTCGGTGGAAAGCTCGAGGTTCGCGTTGGCGTTAAAGCGCTGCGTGGCGTAGGTAAGGTCGACATTGCCATCCGCCTCCCAACCGGCAAGCTGGATTTTATTGGTTGGCGTTACCCGGACGTTGTCGTCGTATTTGTACTGCATGCCGGCGCCCACCTTGTACGATACCTCAGCGGCGCCGGCGCTAACCGGACAGGCTGCGAGCAGCAGCAGTGTTAACCCTGTGGAACAACGCCATCTGGGTTTCGACTCAGGGCACGACAACCACATCACCGCTTTGCAGTACGATGTTGGTGTCGAGGTGGCCGCCGTTCTTCACCGCGCCGTAGTCGAAGTCGATCGAGTGCTGCTTGCCCTCGTCATCGCGGCGCAGTACCTGGATATCCCCCTCATCGGCAAAGGCGTTCAGTCCGCCGGCCCAGGCCAGCGCCTGCGTAACATCGACTGGCGTGGTAACCGGGTAGGCGCCCGGGCGGTTTACCTTGCCCAGCACGTAGATGATGTTACCGGCCATTTCGACCAAGGTGACGGTGACGACAGGTTTGTCGTTCAGGTATTTGCTCAGCGCCGTGGAGAGTGCGTCGGTCACCTCGGCGGGCGTTTTACCACCGGCCTGGATTTCGCCGGCCAGTGGCAGGCTGATGAATCCGTCCGGGCGGACGCGAACTTGCTGGGTGAGGTTTTCTTCATTCCAGACATAAATCGCAAGCAGATCGCCCGGATTGATCTGGTAGGTGCCTGTAGGAGCTGCCTGCAATGCCGCCGTCCACAGCATCATTACCAGCACGCCCAATCGACGGATCGCTTTCATCGAGACTTCGCCCCCGTTTTCGTCCCCGCTAACGCTGGGGACTTCTTTCTTTAGCTATCCGCAGCGGATAACCAGATTAATTATTATGTTTAATGCACTGCTTTTGGCGAGGCATTGCACTGCGGTGATTAATCACAGACTCCGAGAAGTGTAGGGCCAAACCATTTTGCGATCAATGCGCGATGGTGATGTAGGTCCCAACCTTGCGATATATGTTCCGATGGAACACGCGGGGAAATCCGGATTGTAGATTGCGGCCGCCTCCTTCCGTGGAAGCAACCACCCAAACGTGTATTCAACTAACGTGCCAAAGGTAGGGATAAGCTTGTTTTACATGGGATTTCGCAGGTATTGGCCTATCACTGCGCCATTGAACCCTGTAAAAACGCGCCAAAGTGTAAAATTTTCTGACACAAAATCTTGCTGCCGAACAATCCTGGTGCACCGTTTTGTAGGAGCCCGCTACGCGGGCGATCACTTAATCGCAAAAGGAATCTGTAAGTGATCGCCTGCTCGTTTCAAGCGGGGTTATCGCGCGCAGAGCGCGCTCCTACGGGTGCCTTGGCGGCGTTTGATGCCAGCCATTCCCAGGAGCGCAGAGGCGAACAGCCATGCGGCGGCGGGGAGGGGTACGGCGGTTACGGACATCGTTCCGTAGTAACCGTCCGTAAAGGCGCCGATAACAAACAATACATAGTCGCCAGCAGCCAGGCCGGTCACGCTGAAGTCCGGGAAGCCGCCTGCGATAAGATCTATCGGCGGGATGGGATCTTCAGTCAGTGCGGTGACGTACAGCTCTGTTGGTTCGATCACCAGGTCGACCGCCAGGTCAGAAATTTCAGCCAGCGAAAACGTATAGGAATCTACCACGACCCCAAAAAAATCGACGCCAGCAAGGCCGTAGTCCCCGGTTGTAAGTTCACCGAGGTCAATAGTCGCCGCTTGTACAGGCATGGAAAGAACAACACTCGCAAGAATCGCGAGACACCCACCGCCAAATATCTTTTTTAGTCTTTTCACTGTGCTACTCCTCGGCTCGCTTGTGCAAGGCAGCCCGTCAGGCTGCCACTACTGATGATATGGATAATGAATTCTTTTGCTGGCGCCGGCTAACCAGCGTCAGTCCCAGGAGGGCACTGCCCAACAACCACGCGGCCGCCGGCAGGGGGATGGCACTCAATGTGCCTGCGTAGACGCCACCGGCAGAGCCTGTAACCGTTCCGGACACTTCCAGCGTATATTCGCCCGCCGACAGGACGTCCGTGGTGAAGTCCAAACCGCTCCAGCTGTCGATGCTTCCCGAGAGGCCGCTGATCAGTACCACCGGCCCGGCGAGCGTGATGAATTCGAACTGGTCGATGAAGACCTTTACGGCGGCTTCTTCCTTGAGGGTAAAAGTCCAGCTGTTGGTGAAGCCTCCAGGGGCATTGAACGCGGAATAGATTTCGCCGCTATCACCGATATAGAGCTCCGCCCCCTGCAGCGTCGCGGCCTGGGTGGACATCGCCCCGCAGAGCAACAGCAGAGACAACCAAACTGCACGTACGGTATACAAAGCTCGCATCTGGAATCCCCCCCGGGAAAGTTGGCTTGCGAACCACGCTGAAGTCGCAACTGGCCGCTTGAGTTCTAGGCTATGGGAGGTGGTCCAGGCCAACAATGGCCCGGTGGGGCTAACCCTTGCGCCTCACAGGGCTAATCGATGGCCCTGAGGGGCTACTGATTAGCCCGAAAGGGCTATTGGATCGGTGATTTCCGGGTGTTTGGAAATTAACGATAATGAATAAGCGGGACTGTAGGAGCCTGCTACGCAGGCGATCGCGCGCAGAGCGCGCTCTTATGCGGGGACGATTGCGGGGCGGGATCGCCTGCGTAGCAGGCTCCTACTTTAGGTCGTACTTTTCCAGGAGTTTGTAGAGGGTTGGGCGGGTTACGCCGAGGACCTGGGCCGCATCACTCACATTGTGGTCGCACTGCACCAGTGCACGCCACACCACCCGGCGCTCCGCGTCCTCGCGTACCTGCCTGAGGTTGATCGGCAGCGGTTCGCCGTCCACGTCCGCCAGCTCCAGGTCCGCGGCGGTGATCTGCCCGTTGTCGGAGACGATCATGGCGCGTTTGATCTTGCTCTCCAACTCGCGCACGTTGCCCGGCCAGGCGTAGCTTTCGATCGCCTCGATCGCGTCCTTGCCCAGCACTTTCCGCGGCCCGCCGATCTCGCTGTTGAAACGCTCGGTAAACGCCTTGGCCAGCAGTACGGCATCGCCATCGCGTTCGGACAGCCGCGGTATCTTCACGGTAATCTCGCTGATGCGGTAGTACAGGTCCTCGCGGAAGGAGCCCTGCTCGATCATCTGCTGGATGTTCTGGTGCGTCGCACAAATGATACGGGTATCGACGGGAATCTCGCTGCGCCCGCCCACGCGCTCGATCACACGCTCCTGCAGGAAGCGCAGCAGCTTGGCCTGCAGTTCCAGCGGCAAGTCGCCGATCTCGTCCAGGAACAGGGTGCCGCCGTGGGCGCGCTCGATCTTGCCGATGTGCTGGCTGGTGGCGCCGGTAAACGAGCCTTTCTCGTGGCCGAACAGTTCCGATTCCAGCAGCGTTTCGGGGATCGCCGCGCAGTTGATGGCGACGATGTGCTTGTCTGCGCGCGGGCTGCGCGCGTGCACCGCCTGTGCGATGCGTTCCTTGCCGGTGCCGCTGGCGCCCAATAATAGTACGGTTATGTCCACAGGAGCGACGCGCTCCACCATGCGGCACACGTCGAGCATCTGCGGGCTGCTGGCGATGATGCCTTCCAGCGGGGATTCCTTCTGGTTGAGCTGCAGGCGCCTGTTCTCCGACTCCAGTTCGTAGACGCGGTAGGCGCGCTCGACGATCAGGCCGAGTACCGCCGGGTCGACGGGTTTCTGGTAGAAGTCGTAGGCGCCGAGGCTGATCGCCTCGATGGCGTTGGCGCGGTCGTTGTCGCCGGTGACGACTACGATGCGGGTTTCCGGCGCGAGCGAGAGAATTTCACGCAGCGTGGCAAAGCCTTCGCTGACACCGCCGGGATCGGGCGGCAGGCCGAGGTCCAGTAACACCACACCGGGCTGCTCGCGGCGCAATACGGCAATCGCCTCTTCGCGGCTTCCCGCGATGGCAACAGCGTAATCCTCGAAGGCCCAACGTAACTGATTCTGCAAGCCGCGATCGTCCTCGACGACCAGCAGGCGCTTTCTGTCATCCGCCAACTACAGCATCCCCGGTTCTAGGTATTGTTATGTGCAAATGCGGCGAACATGGTAGCACTACCGTAAAGCAACTGCCCACCCCCGGGGTGCTTTGCACGTGCATCTCGCCGCCGATACTGCGCAAATACTCGCGGCTTTCCACTACGCCAATACCCATGCCGGTGAGGCCCTTGGTGGTATCGAAAGGTTTGAACAGGCGATGCTTGATAAAGTGTTCGTCCATGCCCGTGCCGTTATCGCGGATCAGCACCTTCACCCGCCCCTCTACCTCCTGCACGCTGATGCTCACGCGCCCGCTGGAGGGCGTGGCGTCCTGCGCGTTCTGGATCAGGTGGCCGAACACCGTCGCCAGCTGGTCGGCATCGGCCTCCACCACGAAATCGCGGCGCGGCACGGGGAATTCCGGTACGGGCTTCGCCTGGCTCTTGGAAGCGACGATCCGCTGCAGCAGCGGCATCAAATCCACTGCTTCCTTTTTCTCACCGCGCATGCCGGTGCGCATCTGCGCCATCAGCCGGGTCATGCGCTGCACCGAGTTCTCGATGGTCTCGAACACGTCGTCGAGGAACTCCGGGTTGTTGCGATGTCGCGCCGCGTTGGAAACGATCAGCGATTGCTGCGCGAGAATATTCTTCAGGTCGTGCACCACGTAAGCGGAGAGCCGGTTGAACGCCTCGAACTGGCGCAATTCCACCAGGTCCGCGTGGGCCTGGAAGCGCGCGAGGTGGGTGGCGGCGGCGCGCCCGGCCACCTTGAGCAGGTCGCGGTCTTCCCAGTTCATGTGCGGCACGATGTCCGGCTTGAACATCAACAGGAAGCCCTGCAGGCGATCGGTAAACATCAGCGGCACGACCAACCAGGCGCGGTGCAGTGCGGGGAGTTCCTCCGGCAGCTGGAGGTCTGTGTACAAATCGCGGTGCATGTGCCATTCATCGAGGTCGATGATCCAGCCCGTGCGCTCCATCCAGCGGGCCATCGGCTGCAGGTCGCCCAGCAGGCCGGGGTCGTCCGCCTGCCACTGGTCGACCAGTGCGAATCCGCCGCCATCCTCACGTGTCCACAACAGCGCGGACGGACTGCCGCACAGCTTCGACATGGCCTGCGCCACCGCCCGCGGCGTGGTGCTGGCACTCTCGGCCAGGGTCTGGGTAAAGTCCAGCCACTCGCGCCGGTAATCGTAGCGGTAGCTGAAAAAGTGCTTGCTCAGCAGTACCCGTACCTGGTCGCGCACCCGGGCGGACAGCACGACGGACATGAAGGCCATCGCCGCAACGGAGAGAAAGGATATCTGCAGCACACCGCCCCAAGTGCCGCCCATCACGTTGATGGCGTAGGCGACACAGGCGATGAAGATCAGGTACACGCCGGCCAGCATCAGCGTCACGGTGTGGAAGACAACATGCCGCGAAACCTGCGCCTCCGGGCTGAGGATGCGGCTGCGCGTTACCGAGAGCGCGATTAGCGGTGCAGTCGCGGCCACCACCGCCCCGCGAGCTTCCCACATTTGTGGATTGAGCTGGCGCAGGATCAGCGCCTCGGTGTACATCAGGAAGTCGTAGACGAAGATAAAGCCCAGGCCCAGGCACATGTACTTGATGCGCCAGCGCTCCGACGTGGTGCTGACGCGGTAGACCTGCTCCAGCATCACCAGGGTTGCCAGGGAGAAGCACAGCCACATGAAGTAGTTGATGTCCGCCACGTAGGTGGACGGCAGGCCCAGCGCGCGGATCACCCACTCCAGGGTGAACAGGTGGATTACCAGCAATACGATGCCGGCGACAAACCAGGGCAGCCAGCGCCTGGTACCAAAGAAATGCCCGGTACCGCGCAGCCGCGCACCGTACATGCTGTATAGCAGGAACATCCACGCGCCGTTGCGCGCCGCCTCGGCGACCTGGATGAGTTTGACCGGCGGGTATTCGAGCAGGGAACCGCCAGCGATAACCGCGCCCCATATCGCCGTCAGCGACACGCAGACAGTCGCCGCCATATTGATGGAGCGATTCCGCCAGAGCATGGTGATGGCGATTCCCAGCAGGGAATACGTCACCCATGTCGAACCGTAGCTGACCAGGTTGATGTTGATAAACTACCCCCCCGCCTCGGCGAGAGATTCTTATTGTTTTATGCGGGCGCCTTCGGGCGCCGCGCTGATCACCGCATCAGGCCAAAGCCTGTCTGCGTCGGTCAGGTAGTCTACGCCGGTCTTCGGCAACAATCACCCCATCGAGGACCAGCGGAAATGATACGGTCTTGCCGCTGCGACGGTCCCGCGTACTGCGTTCCCGGTAGCGATGTGCCGATGCCCCATCCAGGCCAACGCCCCAGTTCGGCTTTTCTTCGTCCCCGACATATGTCCGCTTGGCGTCGGCGAGGATATAGAAAGCCAGTGCTACCGACGCGAAGCCCATGACGGCGAGAATGATAAGAACGGAATCCATCTCGCGAGGTTTCCTTGTTTTAGGATCTTTTTGTGTGTGAGTTCTGCACTCAATGACCATAAAGCAATTATTGCGCCGGTACAAAAATTATCTTTTGGAACAGTGAGATACCTCACAAAAAGGCCCAGGGAATGTGTCGCGTGTAAATTTTAATGACACAAAATCTTCATACAGGCGCCATTTTTGGGCACTACATCATGTGTAACATTGCGCCCGTAGGAGCCTGCTACGCAGGCGATCGCGCGTGTAACGCGCTCCTACAACGGCTGATCGCCTGCGTAGCAGGCTCCTACCGGCCCACGCAGAAATAGCGGAATCCCCGGCTCGCCATCAGCTCCGGTTCGTACACATTGCGCAGGTCGACAAACGCGTCGCCACGCATCAGTGATTTCACCCGGTCGAGGTCCAGGCCGCGATAGGCGTTCCACTCGGTGAGCAGCACGACCGCGTCCGCATCCTTCACCGCGCTATAGATGTCGGGGGCATACTCCACCGCCGCGGGCAGCAACGGCTTCGCCTCCTCCATGCCCTGCGGGTCGTGCGCGACGATCTGCGCGCCCTTGTCCACCAGCGGCGGAAGAATGGACAACGAGGGTGCGTCGCGCATGTCGTCGGTTTCCGGCTTGAAGGTCAGGCCCAGCACCGCGATACGCTTGCCGGCTTCGGAGCCGTCCAGCGCCTTGCGAACTTTCTGCACCATGCGCGCCTTTTGCGCGGCGTTGACCTCCACCACCGCCTCGACGATACGCGAGGACACACCGTGTTCCTGCGCGGTACGCACCAGCGCCAGGGTGTCCTTGGGAAAGCAGGAGCCGCCATAGCCGGGCCCCGCATGCAGGAATTTCTTGCCGATACGGCCGTCCAGTCCCATACCCTTGGCCACCGCATGCACATCGGCGCCGACCGCCTCGCACAGTTGTGAGATCTCATTGATAAAGCTGATCTTGGTGGCGAGGAAGGCGTTTGCGGCATACTTGATCAGTTCCGCACTCTCGAGATCGGTGACGAGGATGGGCGCTTCGATCAGGTTGAGCGGGCGATACAGTTCACGCAGCAGCCGCTCCGCGCGTTCGCTTTCGACGCCCAGCACCACGCGGTCCGGGCGCATGAAGTCGCTGATGGCCGCGCCTTCGCGCAGGAATTCCGGGTTGGAGGCAACATCGAAATCCGCCTCCGGGTTGGTCTCGGCGATGATGCGGCGCACCTGGCTGGCGGTACCCACCGGCACAGTAGACTTATCAACGATGACGGTATAGCCGCGCAAATGCGGCGCGATATCGCGCGCGGCGGAGTAGACGTAGCCGAGGTCGGCGTGGCCGTCACCGCGCCGGGTAGGCGTACCGACAGCAACGAAAATGAGGTCCGCATCGCCTACCGCTTCGGCCAGCGCCGTGGTGAACGACAGCCTGCCGGCATCGCAGTTGCGCGCCACCAGGCTTTTCAGGCCCGGCTCGTAGATGGGAATCCTGCCGGCACGCAGGGCGTCTATGCGCTCTTCATTGAGATCGGCACAAACGACGTCCGCGCCGAATTCGGAAAAACACGCACCGGACACGAGACCCACATAGCCCGCGCCAATCATGACAACTTTCATCACGCTCCCCCAGAGCCGGAATGGCAGGGCACATTTTTATGGCAGAAGGTTACAGACGCAAGCGCAAATGTCCCCGCGCGCCCCCCGTAGGAGCCTGCTACGCAGGCGATGCTCTTTTGTAGGAGCCCGCTCTGCGGGTGATCGCCTGCGTAGCAGGCTCCTACAGCGGGCGATCGCGCGTGTAACGCGCTCCTACACGTTGCGGAAGCGGCGCTTCAATCCACCCAGGCCCAACAGCGCCGAACCGAACAACCATGCGGCTGCGGGCAAGGGTACCGGGCTGACAGGCGCGTTGGTGATGACGATGTTCCAGTTGCAACTGGTGAGCAAGCTGCAACTGCCGGCCGCCACATTGGCGCTGTAAACCGAGTACGACTTTGTGCCGTGCTTGGGATCGCCGGCCAGGTCGAAGTTGCTCAACCAGCCGTCACCATCTTCGGTGAGTGTGAAATCGTCGATGAACCCGGTGAAGACGTACGACTGCTGGCCGTCCGGGTCGAGGCTGAAGGATACGTTCTCGTCGGCAATGCGCAGTACCAGGTCGACGCTCAGGTCGAAATCCCCCGGCGCACCCTCCTTGGTGATGGTAATGGTATCCAGGAACGGCAGGTGCGGGTTCCAGATCGGAAAGTGGGGGTTGAGTTCGATGGGGGCTGCCTGTGCCAGTACGGGCGCCAACAGCCCGGCAGAAAGAACACAAGCCAGTGCAGTAGTCTTATAGTGCGAGTTTCTGTTATTCATGGTGTTCGTAAAACGCCTCCATGTGCAGACAAACAATGACGCAACGGACAGGCCGTCAGCAACTGGCACGCAGGCGGGAAAGGGGGGAATTTCAGGCAGACCCTATCGCGGCCGCACCGGAATTGGGGCGTCCGGGAGTGCGTGCCACCCTGGAGGAGCACGAATCATGCCATGCCAAGAAAATCAATAACTTAGCGGGCAGACCACTCTATCAACCGTACCTGGATGTACGGTTGTGTAAAATATTTCGACACCAACCCCCTGCGCGTCCCGTCACGGGAAACACAGCATTCGGCGAGGTGGCTCCAGCCCTGCCTCGCCGGGTGCGATGCTCAGTTAACGCGGCCTCTAGCCGCCAGCGGATCAGTTCATGTGGTAGTGGCACAGGGTTCGCCAGCGCGCACGGCGGCGGCGACGGTGAATTTCAAGCCGAAGAAGGCCGGGATTCTGGCCCGTCGCGGCTGCGATCCGGGCGCCTCTGGGATACTGCTGCCATCGATACCGCAAACGGACGTGGGTGCAGTCATTGCGGACATGCTCCTTTTTATCTTTATCACGGTTGTACCGCACCGGATTTAGTTCGCAATCGAGCCCCTATATGCAGAATTGGTGCCAGTGCAATGCAATCAATAAGTTACATCCGATGCGGTCGGGCACCGTCACATTTTTGTAAAGGAAGCTGACAGCGCAGCGATTAGATGGGAGTGACCGTAGCCAGTAGTGCCAGCGCTTCGTCGCTCCAGGCGAGAAATTGCTCTCCCTGCCGAATACCTGCAGCCAGTGCAAGATAAACACCTTTGTGCCGCGTAGGTAGCGCCTCGGGATGATTGTAATGGGAGCGTCGGATTTTTTCGTAGAGGTAGAGCCGGCGCATCATTTCCTGTCGGCGCTCGGCGATTTCATTGGCAAGGTGCTGCGCGTTTTTTTCGCTGAGGTTATAGAGTTTCAGCAGCAACTCATCCTTGGCTGGCTGCATGCGTGTTTTATTGAAAACCCATTCCGCCAACGCGGTGCGGCCGGATTGTGTCAGCCCGTAGACGATCCTGTTGGGCCGGCCGGGCTGGTAGACCTCGCGCCGGTTCAGCCAGCCCTTGTCGGCAAGCTTGTGCAATTCCTGGTAAATCTGCTGGTGACTGGCCTGCCAGAAAAAACCCAGTGATGCCTCGAAATCACGGGATAGCTCGGAGCCGGACAAGTCCGTATCCAGCAATGCCGTCATGATTGCCTGGGCCAGGGCCATGAAAAATCCTGTTTCATGCGCGAAGAGACAAAGCACAGCATAGTAGCTGCCAGCGGATGTTGCACCGCGCTACAAATTAAACGTGACCCGTAGGAGCCTGCTACGCAGGCGATCGCGCGTGTAACGCGCTCCTACAAGCCCCAACGCGGATTGAGGCGATCACGCGCAGAGCGCACTCCTAGAGATCAGCCAAATCCGGTGGTGGCTGGTTATGACCTGCCCAGCCAATGCCCCGCAACACTAAGCTTTGCAAAAAACTCCGGATCGAGATATGCAACTACCCCAACCCGAAAACCAGCCCCAACACCAGGGCCACCGGCTCAGGGCAGGCCGCTGCTCATTCGCCGGCCAGATTTATCTCGTCACCAGCGTGACCCGCAACCGGGAGCCCCACTTCACGAGCCTGGTCAATGCGCGCGCTTTCGTCAGTTCTATAAAAGAAGCCCAACAATCCACCCGCACACTCGCGTACGTGGTAATGCCTGATCACTTTCACTGGTTGGTGGCTCTTGAGCACGGCAGCGATCTTTCCCGGGTAGTCCAGTTCGTCAAATCAGGAACGACCAGGCGGTTAAACAAACTGGAGCCGGGTATGGGCACGATCTGGCAACGGGGGTTTCACGATACGGCGCTACGGGCGGAGGCCGATATCCGCGGCTGCGCACGGTACATCGTCGCGAATCCGCTGCGCGCGGGGCTGGTGTCGCAAATTGGAGATTATCCATTCTGGGACGCGGTCTGGCTGTAACCGACAATCCCCGCGACCACGCGTTGTAGGAGCCTGCTACGCAGGCGATCAGCAGTTGTAGGAGCGCGCTCTGCGCGTGATCGCCTGCGTAGCAGGCTCCTACAAGCATTGATCAGGCGCGGAGCGCGCTCTGCGCGCGATCGCCTGCGTAGCAGGCTCCTACAAGCATTGATCAGGCGCGGAGCGCGCTCTGCGCGTGATCGCCTGCGTAGCAGGCTCCTACGTGTGCAATCGCGCGTTCCTAGCGCAGCAGGGATCCCAGGGTAATGCCATTGCGGTGGGCGGCGTGGGCGAGCAGGAGTTCGGCGGTGGAAAGCGCATCCACCAGCGCGTTGTGCGCCTGCCGCTGCGGCAGGTGGTAGCGCTCGCGACAGGTGGCCAGTCGCAAGTCCCCGGCCTTCAGCGGGTGGTCGCGACGGCGCAGCAGGCGCTCTTCCAGCAGGAGCGTATCCACCACTGGCAGGAGCAGGGGCGCGCCGCAGGACTCGCGCGCAATGCCATCGAGGAAGGCGAGGTCCAGCTGCGCGTTGTGAAACACCAGCACTCTCCCGCGCGCAGCCGCCAGCAGTTCATCGAGAACGTCCGCCGGCGAGAGCGCATCGCCGAGTTCGCAGTCGCGCAGGTTGTGAATGGCCGCGCTCTGCCCCACTCCTCCGCGCGGCCGCACGAGGTGGTGGCGGGCACTGGCCAGCGAGATCGCGCCGCCGTCTATGCACACCCAGCCGAGGCTGAGCAGTTCACCGCTTGCGGCATCCAGGGACGACATCTCCGCATCTACCACGAGGAAAGCCACCTCCCGCCAGGCGCTCGAAGTGGATGGCAAGTGCGCCCGCCAGCAGCTGCGCAACCCTGCGCTGTGCAGGCGCCGGCCGTGAATCAGCCGTCGCAACCGCAGCCGCCACATCAGCCGAGTCCCGCGCGGTAGGTCTGGCGGACTGCGGACTGGGCTTCGTCGATGATGGTGAACGCATCTCTTAACTGCTCCCTTGCCATCTTGGGCAAATCGCGGGGATTGAGAAAATTGGTCGGGACCTGGCCGCGCAGCACCTGCTCGCACTGGTGGCGCACACGCAACTGCTGCACCGAGTGCAGCGCATCTGCCAGGTTGCGGCTGTTGGCGATGCCCAGGTGCTTGCCCGCAGCCAGTGCCTCCAGGCGCTCGTCGGTGTTCACGGCGGTAATCGCGTGTGCCAGCGCATGCAGGCGCACGATTTCGGTGACCGGCAGGACACCGCGCTTCTTCAGGTCCAGCTCGTCGCGGTGCTCGCCGCCGCGCTCCACCACGAAGCGCCGGAAGATACCCAGCGGCGGCGGCGTATCGAGCACGTTGGCGGCCAGCGCCGCGAGGAAAATCGAATTGCGCGAGGAGTGTTCCAGCATGGTCGCCTGCAGGCGCGCGGCGAGGTCGTGGCTGCCGTAAACACAGCGGATATCGAAGAATATGCTGACGCGCATCACCGCGTCCGGCGTCGGCGACTGCGCCCAGCGACGCACGGTGTCCTGCCATTCGCGCAGCGGCTGCCGCCAGCTGTCGGTGGTCGCCATGATGCCGCCCGGGCAGTATTTGTAGCCGCAGGCGGCGAGGCCGTCACAGACGAAGGTGGCGAGCTGTGCGTACCAGTCCAGCGCCCCCGCCGCGACGCCGCCATCGAGCACGCTGTCGTCAATGACAAGGCCGTTGTCCTGGTCGGCGCCCAGCAGTTGCTCCGCCCGCGCCTGGGAGCCGAAGCCGCACCAGCACCAGGGCGCGGGCGCGGGGCCCAGGCGCTCCTCGGCGAGCTGGATCAGGCGCACGGTTACCGCGTCGGAGATCGCCGTGAGTATCCGCCCGACCTCGCGCGCACGCATGCCGGAATTGACCCACTGCAGCATCAGGTTGGACACGCCGCCGAGCAGTTCGCGGATACCGTCCACGTCCTGCTGCCGGGAAATGTGCTGCACCAGGTACACCGGGTCGTCCTGTCGCGCCAGGATCAGGTCCGAGGTGGTGACGATGCCGACAGTCCGCCCGCCCTCCTTCACCGGCAGGTGATGCAGGCCGTGGCGGGTCATCAGCAGGGTGCTGTCGAACAGGTTTTCGCTGGCGTCCACCGAGATCACGTCGCGGGTCATGATCTCCCGCACCGGGGTTTCCAGTGACAGGCCGCGGGCGACGCAGCGGGTGCGCAGGTCGCGGTCGGTGACGATACCCAGCAGGGTGTCGTCCTCCACCACGAAGGCCGAGGACACGCGGCGCTCGGACATCGCCCGCGCCGTCGCCTGAATGGTCTGGGCCGGCGACACGGCGAGCAGGTCGGTGCCCATGACCGAGCGCACCTCCCGCGACATCGCATTCGGCTCCGGCTCGTAGCGCGCCGCACGGCGCAGGCGCCGGTTGCGCTGGGCGCTGAAATAGCGGTCGAAATCCCGGTCCGCCTCGCGCAGCGCGCGGTAGTGCTCGTCGGGCAGCAGGTAGACCAGGGCGTCCTCGATCACCGTGGCGACCACCGCGCCGCGTTCGGCGTTCAGGTTGGCAATGTGAAAGCTCTCGCCCTCGCCGAGGCGGTCCAGCAACTTGTTGTCGGCATCGCGCAGGTCCACCGCGCCACTGCGCAGGATACGCAAGCCCCCCTCGGGCGTAGTGGCGTCGAAGCTCTCGCCCTGGCGGTGGTAGTAGATGAGGATCTTTTCGATGACGCCGTGCAGCAGCGCGGGTGGCAGCGCGTTGAACGGCAGGGTCTGGGCGATGAAGTCGGCAATGCTCGCCAGTTCCGGTGTGGCGAGACCCGGCGCCAGGCCGCTTTCTCCCTCTCCCGTCAAAGTATCACTCCCCGGGTTGCAGGAAGGCCGTTGCGGCATCGGCAAAGTAGCTGCTGCCGCCCGCCTTCGCAACGAGGTGGATCCGGTTGTCGGCTGCGGGCTTCCGGCCCAACGCGATACGCCAGTGCAGGCCCTGGCCGTCGGTTGCGCGCATCGCCGCCGGTTGCGGTTGGGCGTCCGGCGGGCCCACTGCCAGCACCACGCCCTCCAGCGGGTGCGATGCGGTGAGTTCGAACTCCGGCCCGGCGGCACCATCGACCAGGGTCAGCCGCAATTTGAAATCCGTATTGCGCAGGTCGCAGGCGCCGCTGGCCCAGCGGCAGTTGCTCTGCTCCACCAGCGGGTAGGCCTGCCCGGCCTGCGCCGGGGCCGACTGCTCCCCGATATAGCGGCCGACCGCGAACCAGGCGAGGATCGACAGTACCGGGGCTACCAGCAGGGCGATGATGACGTGCTTGTTTTTGAACATCGATATTTATTCAACCAGCTGTCGCGAGATAAATATACCGTAGGAGCGCGCTCTGCGCGCGATACAACCCCGTTGTAGGAGCCTGCTACGCAGGCGATCGCCTCGGTGCGCGACCTGGGACCGCGATCGCCTGCGTAGCAGGCTCCTACAGGTGCGCGATCCGGGACCGCGATCGCCTGCGTAGCAGGCTCCTACAAAAAAGGGGAGCGCCGCGAGGTCACTCCCCAATAACGCACCACCTTGATCAGTGACCGGTCGCTTCGCTCGCGCCCACCGGGATGCGAATGTGCTCGACCATCTCCTGCACATGCTCCGGCGGTGAAGCGGTCAGCTTCGATACCCCGAACGCCACGGCGAAGTTCACGATGGCACCGACCACGCCAAAGGCATTCGGCTCGATACCCAGGAACCAGTTCGGCGGCGTATCGCCGAGGAACTCGGTGCCGGGGATGAACATGATGCCCTTGTGCTGGAACACGTAGAACAGCGTCACGCCGATACCGCAGACCATGCCGGCGATGGCGCCCTCCTTCGACACTCCCTTGGAGAAGATCCCCATCATCAGCGCCGGGAAGATCGACGATGCCGCCAGGCCGAAGGCCAGGGCCACGGTACCCGCCGCGAAACCCGGTGGATTCAGGCCGAGGTAACCGGCGCCGACAATCGCGAAGGCCATGGCGATACGGCTGGCCATCAACTCCGATTTCTCGCTGATATCCGGCGCTATCATGCCCTTGAGCAGGTCGTGTGAGATCGCCGAGGCAATCGCCAGCAACAAGCCGGCAGCAGTCGACAGCGCTGCGGCGAGGCCGCCGGCGGCGACCAGCGCGATCACCCAGTTCGGCAGGCGCGCGATCTCCGGGTTGGCCAGCACCATGATGTCGTTGTCGATCTTGACCATCTCGTTGGTTTCAGGGTTGGAGGTGTACTCCATCAGGCCGTCGCCATTCTTGTCCTCGAAGGCCAGCAGGCCGGTCTTCTCCCAGTTCTTGAACCACTGGGGGCGCTCGTCGTAGGCCAGGTACTGGCCGGGCGCGGGCTCGATGGTCTGCATCAGGTTGAGGCGCGCCATGGCGGCAACAGCCGGCGCGGTGGTGTAGAGGATGGCGATAAACACCAGCGCCCAGCCCGCCGAGGTGCGCGCGTCCTTCACCTTGGGTACGGTGAAGAAGCGGATGATCACGTGGGGCAGGCCCGCGGTGCCGATCATCAGCGACATGGTGTAGGCAAACATGTTCAGCGTCGATAATCGCACGCTGGTGGTGTACTCGGCGAAGCCGAGGTCGGTCACCACCTGGTCCAGCTTGTCCAGCATGTACACCCCGTCCCCGCTCATGGTGCTGCCCAGGCCGAGCTGCGGAATCGGGTTGCCGGTCAGGTGCAGGCTGATGAAGATCGCCGGGATGGTGTAGGCGAAGATCAGCACGCAGTACTGGGCGATCTGGGTGTAGGTGATGCCCTTCATGCCGCCGAGCACCGCGTAGAAGAACACGATGATCATGCCGACATACAGGCCGGTGTCGTAGTCCACTTCCAGGAAGCGGGAGAACGCCACACCGACACCTTTCATCTGGCCGATAACGTAGGTCACCGAGCAGATGATCAGGCAGATTACCGCGACGGCTCGCGCGGATTTCGAGTAGTAGCGGTCGCCGATGAACTCCGGCACGGTGAACTTGCCGTACTTGCGCAGGTAGGGCGCAAGCAGCATGGCGAGGATCACGTAGCCGCCGGTCCAGCCCATCAGGAACACCGAGCCGCCGTAGCCCATGAAGGCGATCAGGCCGGCCATGGAGATGAAGGACGCCGCTGACATCCAGTCCGCAGCGGTGGCCATGCCATTCTGTACCGGGTGGATGCCGCCGCCGGCGACGTAGAAATCCTTGGTGGAACCGGCGCGCGCCCAGAAGGCGATGCCGATGTAGAGGGCGAAGCTCGCGCCAACTACGATATAGGTCAGGGTTCGCAGATCCATGTCGCAGCCTCCTCAGTCGTCTTCGCCGACACCGAACTCACGGTCCAGTGCAGCCATCTTGCGCGCGTAGTAGAAAATCAGTACCACGAACACGTATATCGAGCCCTGCTGGGCGAACCAGAAGCCGAGCTTGTAACCACCGACCCTGAACTGGTTGAGAAAGTCGACCAGCAGGATGCCGCAGCCGTAGCTGACGACAAACCAGATCACCAGCAACTTCACGACCAGCGAGATATTGCGCCGCCAGTAGGCGCGGGCCTGCTCTTCATTCAATGGGGACATCGGGGAACCTCCATTACTGTTTTTATTGTGCCGCTCACCCGATACTACGCAGGCGAGCGGCGTTGAACCCTTGGACTTTGGTCTAGGCCGCGGTCAGAAGGCGTACTTCGCCGCAAACTGGAAACGGCTCATGTCGCCATCGCGGCCGTCCTCCAGTTCCTTGGTGGCGTAGATCAACTCCCCGCCGAACTGCAGCTTGGGCATCGGCAGGTAGTTCAGGCTGGCGTGCACCGACTGGTATTCCTTGGCCAGCGAGCCCGCGCCAGCGTAATCGCCGATGCCCGGGTTGTCCGCCTCCGCCATGGAGGCGGAGAAGGTGCTGTTCCAGTGCGGTGTCCAGAAGTGCCGGTAGGCGAGGAAGCCACCCCACTGGTCGATGGTGCCGATATCGCCGCTCGCATCGACGTAACCGTCGTTGAAGGCGTTGAGGCCCATGTAGCGGCCCAGGCCGTCGCCGTAGTTGAACATGAAGCGGAAGTCGTCCATGCCGAAGGCCCACTTGCCGGCAAATGACAGGCCATAGACGTACTGGCTGTCGTTGGCGCCCTCGATGGCGGCGTTGCTGCGATCCTCGAAGCTCAGTTCGCGGCCGAGGCCAGCGACGGACCAGGACAGGTCGCCCATCTTGCCGTTGTAGCGCGCGACCAGGTCGGGAATACCCTCGTGGTCGTTATCCCAGTCGACGCCGTTGAGGCGGGTGGCGGCATTCTCCACCGCCAGTTGCAGGCCGCCCATGGTCCAGCGGACCTGCGGCTGGCGCACGAACAGTGTGCCCACGGGGCCGACGAAGTCGAGGTTGTCCGGCAGCGCGCCGACGTTGAAGAACGTCGACCAGCTCTGGCCGGCCATGATCGAGCTGCTCTTGGAGTAATCCCACTGCAGGAAGGCGTGGCGCAGGCGGGAACTCCAGGAGTTGGAGATGCGCTCGTCCCCCTGGCTGCTGAGCATGAAGTCCAGCTCGAAGCGGGAGGAGATCCTGCCCACGTCGGTCTCGGTGGAAGTGGTAAAGAAGAAGCGCGAGTTCTTGGCGCTCATGTTGGTGGAGTTGTAGGAATCGCTGGGACCGGAAGATGGCTCTACCGGAATCAGCGACGGAACCAGGAAGTCGTCGATCAGGTTGTTGCCCGGCTTGCCGTCGCTGTACTGGGTGGCCATGGCGTCCAGTTGTACATAACCGCCGTAGGTAAACTTGGTGCCCTTGGCCATTGGCCGGGCCTCTTCGATATCGGCGGCGTTGGTCTTGATCGCCTCCTCCTGCACCGTGTCCGCCTGCTGGTTGGCGGCCACCATGGCCTTCAACTCGGCAATCTGGCGTTCCAGTTCGGCGATACGCTCCTCGGTGGTGGCGGCGAGGCCGCTGGCGGCATACGTCGCCGATCCCAGGGCCAGCAAAGCTACTGCCAGGGGTTTCTTGGTCATCGTTAGCTCCCTCTATTAGCGTTAGTGTGGACGAGCCGGGACAGTATTAGCCCGTCCGAGGGGAGCGACCCATTAGACCTTGGTCAAAAGTTGGACGGTTTCTAGACCAAAGTCTAATACCCGACAAATTTGCCCGGATTACACTACGCGCATCTCTACTCAACCCCCCCACAGGCCCCCGCAAGGGGACACTGTGTTTTGACCGGGCATCCCTGCCCGGTTTTTTTTTTGCCCCTCCGTAGGAGCCTGCTACGCAGGCGATCGCGCGCAGAGCGCGCTCCTACAGCCATCGCCTGCGTAGCAGGCTCCTACACCCCGACCCCGATCGCCCGCGTAGCGGGCTCCTGGTAATCCGTCAAATACAATCCCCGCCCCTGTACAAAAGTGTGAACCACGTCTCACAACGGGAAATATTCATGGTTGTGGCCAACATCGCCGGTTACTATCGAGTGATAGTTGAAGCGCGACCTTCGAGCTGCGCCGCCACAAAAATAAACATTGCCTGAATATGCTCGTAGTACCGTGTTTTTGGTCCGACACGACGTGGAGTGAATAGAACCACTGCATACAAGGAGGTTCAGGTGATGTTTTCGGGGGAAAGCGACCCAGCGGGGTTGTCGGCGCAGCCAGCCAGTGACGACCTTGTTCTATCTTTCAAGTACGACGACCTTTTCCGGGTCCTGTCCGCGGGAAACTCCGTGCGCACCCACCGGGACTTCTATCTGTGGCTGCAGAATGACGTCAGCCAGTTCCTGCCGCACCAGACCCTGGTGGCCGCCTGGGGAGATTTCGCCAGGCGCGAGCTGAGCTACGACCTGACTTCCGCGATACCCGGCCTCAGCACCCAGGTACTGGCCAGCGCCGCGGGCGTCGATGATGCCACCATCCGCCTGTTCGACATCGTCAGCCAGTCCGAGAAGGGGTGGTGTGTCATCAAGGACTACCAGAGCATGGCCTTCCAGACAGGTGTGGACGTCGGCTCGGAATTCTTTACCCTGGCTACCCGGCAGGCTGTCCGCCTGCTGGCCTATGTCCTGCGCGACGAGCGCGGCAAGCACGACTGCCTCTACATCTTCACCATCACCCGTGAAAACGTGATGTTCGACCCGTTCCTGCTCGGGCTTCTCATGCCGCACATCGACTCGGCCCTGCGCCGCGTGGAATGCCTGAAACTCGAGACCACCGCGCCCAGGGTCGACCTGAATCTCTCCAACCTTGCCTCGGAGGCACTCAGCAGCCGCGAACAGGAAGTGCTCGAGTGGGTCAGCCGGGGGAAATCGAATGACGAAATCGGGACTATCCTCGGTATCAGCCGCAACACCGTCAAGAACCACCTCAAGCGCATCTTCGGCAAGATGGGTGTGACTGCGCGTTCACAGGCGGTGAGCCTTTACCTGCAGGCCGGCATGAACAACACCTGATCTCCCCGCGCGATCCGTTGTAGGAGCCTGCTACGCAGGCGATCGGCACTCGGTAGGAGCCTGCTACGCAGGCGATCGCGCGTATAACGCGCTCCTACGTGGATCGCCTGCGTAGCAGGCTCCTACAGGGCTTGCCAGCCCGGCGCATGACCGGGACAATGGCGGGCAAACCTATAAGAACAGGGAACGCCCACACTTGACCTCCCAGGCCCTGTCCATCCTCATTGCCGACGACCACCCGCTGTTTCGGGCTGCGCTGGAGCAGGTCCTGGGGCAGTGCTACCCCGAGGCGGCGCTGTGCAGCGCGGCCAATGTCGGCGAACTGCAGCAGCAGGTGGAAAAACTGCCTGGACTGGACCTCGTGCTACTGGACCTGCACATGCCCGGCGCGCTGGGGTTTTCCGCGCTCTCCTGGCTGCAGGGGCAGCGCCCGGCGCCGCCGGTGATCATGATCTCCGCCAATTCCCACCCCGAGACCGTGCGGCGTGCGCTGGACCACGGTGCGGCGGGCTTTCTCTCCAAATCCGCGGACATCACCACCATGCAGGACACCATCGGCCAGGTCCTCGCCGGCGAGCGCGGCCTGCACCCCGGCCTGCCGGTGGACACCCGCGGCGCCAGCCTGCAGTCGCTGGATGTGGCGGACGCGCTGGCCAGCCTCACGCCGCAGCAATTCCGGGTAGCCTCGATGCTGGTGGAGGGCCTGCTGAACAAGCAGATCGCCTGGGAGCTGAACGTGAAAGAGGCGACCATCAAGGCGCACATGACGGAGATATTCCGCAAGCTGGGCGTGCAATCGCGCACCCAGGCGGTGCTGGCGCTGTCCAGCCTGGCGGTGGAACCGACGGAAGACCTCTCACCGCCCGCGTAGGAGCCTGCTACGCAGGCGATCGCCTGCGTAGCAGGCTCCTACAGGCCGGGGTGGATCAATCCAGCAGGTTGGTAATCGACTTCGAGGCGGAGATCACGCCCTCGTCGAAGTACGCCTCGTGGTTCTCCTCGATCTTGTCGAGGTCGTAGAGGTAGTTGACCATGATCCCGGCGGACTGCTCGCGGCCCTTGGCGGTGAGGTCGGCGCCCCAGTGCATGCGGTGCAGGCGGGCGCCGTTGCCGAGGTGGAAGCGCGCCACCGGGTCTTTCGCCAGCGCGCCGGACTTCTCGCGCAGCAGGTAGTGGGCGCAGAGTTTCATCAGCGCTTCCTTGGTCTGCGATTCCACCACCTTGCCCACCGGTGATTTCACCTTGGCTACCAGGTTCGGGTCGATCAGCTCGTCGACATCGGCGCCCTGCAGCCAGCGGCGGAAACCGGGGACCGGCGACAGCGTCACGAACTGCTTCAGCCAGGGCATCTCCTGCTTCAGCTCGCCCACCACGCTCTTGATCAGGAAGTTGCCGAAGGAGACCCCGGCGAGGCCGCGGTGGCAGTTGCTGATGGAGTAGAACACCACGGTGTTGGCCTTGCTGCTGGGCAGCATGTCGCGATCCTGGTCCAGCAGCGGGGCGATGGCGCCGGGGATGTGGTCGGTCAGCGCGACCTCCACGAAGACCAGCGGATCGTGCTCCAGCGCGGGGTGGAAGAAGGCGAAGCAGCGGCGGTCGTCGCGCAGGCGGCTGCGCAGGTCGTCCCAGCCGTTGATCTCGTGCACCGCCTCGTAGGCGATGACTTTTTCCAGTTCCAGGGCCGGCGAGGACCAGTCGATGTGGCGCAGCTCGAGGAAGCCCTTGTTGAACCACGACACGAACAGCTGGCGCAGGTCGTGGGAGACGGTCTTGAGCTCCGGGTGGTCGTGCTCCAGGTCGAGAATCTGCTCGCGCATTTTCACCAGCACGCCGGTGCCGCCGGGCGCCATGTTGATGCGCCGGAACAACTTCTGCCGCGGCGATTCCAGGGCCCGGGTCAGGTTCTGCAGGTGCTTGCGCGAGGCGTCGCCGAGGTAGGCGGTGGCGGCTTCGCGCACCGCCTCGGGGTCGGGTTCGAATTCGGCGGCCAGTGCGCGGAAAAACGCCAGCCGCTCGACCTTGTCCGCCCGCTGGTACTTGTTGAGGATGTCCCGTGCCAGCGCCAGCCCGGAAGCCTCGCCGCGGTGGGTCAGCAGCTCGCGGCACTCCTCCATCAGGGCGCGCTCGGCGGTCACGCCCGGGGAACTGATTAACCCGCGGCGCGCCAGAATCACCCTGCCCACGTCCATGACGGAGCCCAGGATGCGCGCCAGCGAGCGCTCCGCGACCGCGGGTGCGACGTCCTGGTTGTCGGTCAGGGTCTGTTCTGTACTCATTGGGAACCTCGAAAATCCGGGGGGTTACAACGCCCTCAAGGAGGGGGCTAGAGATGATCCGGGTTATGCCCCTACCCGTCAACCTCCCGTAGGAGCCCGCGACCCGAAAAGAGGGGCCCGCTGTACGCAGGCGATCGCGCGGGCAACGCGCTCCTGCAATTTCGCGATCGCCCTGTAGGAGCCTGCTACGCAGGCGATCGCAGTCCCGTAGGAGCCTGCTACGCAGGCGATCGCGCGCATAGCGCGCTCCTACAAAACCCATCGCCTGCGTAGCAGGCTCCTACAAAAACCCATCGCCTGCGTAGCAGGCTCCTACAAAAACCGATCGCCTGCGTAGCAGGCTCCTACAAAAACCGATCGCCTGCGTAGCAGGCTCCTACAAAAAAGCTGCAACTGCGGGTAGACTGGTCGGCCTGATTTACCTGCTGTGACCGCCCTGAATCCGTGAGCAACCTCAACCCCAGACAGCGCGAGGCCGTGCGCTATATCGACGGCCCCCTGCTGGTGCTCGCCGGTGCCGGTTCGGGCAAGACCAGCGTGATTACCCGCAAGATCGCCTACCTGGTCGAGCAGTGCGGCATCCGCGCCAGCCGTATCGCGGCGGTGACCTTCACCAACAAGGCCGCCCGCGAGATGAAGGAGCGGGTGGGCAAGCTGCTGGGCGCCGGCGCCGCCGAGGGGCTGACGGTGAGCACCTTCCACCAGTTGGGCCTCAAGATCATCCGCACCGAGCGCAAGCTGCTGGGCCTGAAGAACGGCTTCTCCATCTTCGACAACCAGGACACCCAGGCACTGGTGCGCGACCTTCTGGTCAGCGAGCACGGCGCCGACGGCGACCAGGCCGCCACGATCGCCCACCGCATCTCCCAGTGGAAGAACGACCGGGTGCTGCCGGACGAGGCCGTGGCCGCCGCGGCGGGCCCCGCGGACATGCTCTGCGCCCAGGCCTACCTGCGCTACCAGCGGGCACTCAAGGCCTACAACGCGCTGGATTTCGACGACCTGATCCTGCTGCCCACCCTGCTCTTCGAGGAGCACCCTGACGTGCTGGAGAAATGGCAGAACCAGCTGCACTACCTGCTGGTGGACGAGTACCAGGACACCAACGCCAGCCAGTACCTGCTGGTGCGCCAGCTGGTGGGCCTGCGCGGCGGCCTCACCGTGGTCGGCGACGACGACCAGTCGATCTACGCCTGGCGCGGCGCCCGCCCGGAGAACCTCGGCCAGCTGCAGCAGGACTTTCCCGGCCTGAAGATCGTCAAGCTGGAGCAGAACTACCGTTCAACAGGACGCATCCTGCGCGCCGCCAACACCCTCATCGCCAACAACGCCCACCTGTTCGACAAGGCCCTGTGGAGCGAGCTGGGCCCCGGCGAACCCCTGCGGGTGATCAGCTGCGCCGACGAGCAGGACGAGGCGGAACAGGTGGTCGCGGAGATCGTCGACCACAAGCTGCGCAAGGGCGGCCGCTTCGGCGACTACGCCATCCTCTACCGCGGCAACCACCAGTCGCGGCTGATCGAGGTCGTGTTGCAGCAGCACCAGGTGCCCTACCACCTCTCCGGCGGCACCTCGTTCTTCGCCCGCAACGAAGTGAAGGACGTGATGGCCTACCTGCGCCTGCTGCTCAACCCGGACGACGACAACGCCTTCCTGCGCATCGCCAACGTACCGCGGCGCAAACTGGGCGCGACCACCCTGGAAGCCCTGGGCCACTTCGCCAACAACGCCCACTGCTCGATGATCCAGGCCATCGGCCGCGTCGGTTCCGAGCAGGTCAACGAGGCGGGCCTGAAACGCCTGCGCGAATTCCGCAGCTGGCTGGAGGCCATCCGCCGCGGCGTCGAGTCCGGCGACGGCATCGGCGCGGTGCGCAGCCTGCTGCGCGACATCGATTACTTCGACTGGCTGCTGTCCCAGAGCTCCAGCCGCGACGTCGCCGAGCGGCGCATGTCCAACGTCGATTTCCTGGTCGACGGCCTGCAGCGCCTGATGGGCGAGGAAGGGGTCGGCCTGGACGACGCCATCGCCCGCATGGTGCTGCGCGACATGCTGGAGCAGCAGGAGGAAGAGGAAGCGGGGCCGGAGTCGGTGCAGTTGATGACCCTGCACGCCTCCAAGGGGCTGGAGTTTCCCCACGTGTTCATCATCGGCATGGAAGAAAAACTGCTGCCCCACCGCGGCAGCATCGACGACGGCAATATCGAGGAGGAGCGCCGCCTGGCCTACGTGGGTATCACCCGCGCCCGCCAGACCCTGGCGATGACCATGGCGCGCAAGCGCCGCCAGTTCGGCGAGACCATCAACTGCGAGCCCAGCCGCTTCCTCGACGAGCTGCCGGCGGAAGACCTGCGCTGGCAGGGCCGCGAGGACGAGGACAGCGCCGAGGCCAACCAGCAGCGCGGCATGGAGACCCTGGCCGGCCTCAAGAGCCTGCTCGGCTAACGATCCCCTGCTACGCGCGCGATCCGCACCGTAGGAGCCTGCTACGCAGGCGATGCACCATTTGTAGGAGCCTGCTACGCAGGCGATCGCGCGTATAACTCGCTCCCTTGCTCCGTTCGCGTGGCGAGCCGGGTTCAGGACGTAGGAGCGCGCTCTGCGCGCGATCGAGGCAGTGTCGGATATCGGAATCGCCTGCGTAGCAGGCTCCTACGGGGGAGATCCGGGGGTCACCATACCCAGCCGCGCTTTTACCTTCTCGCGCAGGCTCTGCACGATCACGTAGAACGCCGGGATGAACAGCGTGCCCACCAGCAGCGCCGCCAGCATGCCGCCGAACACGGTGATGCCCAGCGAGCGCTGCCCCGCGGCGCCGGCGCCCGAGGCCAATACCAGCGGCAGGATACCGAGGATGAACGACACCGCCGTCATGCACACCGCGCGAAAACGCAGGCGTGCGCCGTCGCGGGCCGCTTCGTGGATGGACTTGCCCACCGCCTCGCGCTGGTGCCGGGCGAATTCCACGATCAGGATCGCGTTCTTCGCCGCCATACCGATCAGCAGCACGATGCCGATCTGCGCGTAGAGATTGAGCGCCACCCCCGTCAGGTTCAGGGCCAGTAGCGCGCCGCCCATGGCCATCGGCACCACCAGGATGATCGCCGCGGGAATCGACCAGCTCTCGTACTGGGCCACCAGGAACAGGTAGATGAAAATCAGCGCCAGCAGGTAGGCGTAGACCGCGCTGCCGCTGGCCGCCGCCTCCTGGAAGGACATGCCCGTCCAGGCCGTGGTGTAACCCGCGGGCAGCACCTGGTTGGCGACCTTGCCCAGCTCGGCCATGGCCGCGCCGGTACTGACCCCGGGGGCGGCCTCGCCGTTGATCGGCGCGGCCCGGAACAGGTTGTAGCGGGTGATCACGTCCGGGCCGAGGATCGGCCGGGTGGTGACCAGGGTTCCCAGCGGCACCATGCCGCCATTGCTGGACTTCACGTAGTACTTGTCGAGGTCCGAGAGGTCGCCGCGGAACTGCGAATCCGCCTGCATCACCACCTGGTAGGTCTGGCCGAACTTGTTGAAATCGTTGACGTACAGCGAACCCATCTGCGCCTGCAGGGTGGAGAAGATCTCCGACAGGGAAACACCGAGGTTCTTCGCTTTCACCCGGTCGATATCGATGAAGTACTGCGGCACGTTGGCGCGGAAGGCGCTGAACACGTTGCGCAGCTCCGGATCCTGGTTGGCCTCCACCAGCAGCTGGTTGAGCGCGGTGGCCAGTTCCGCGGGCGGGCGCGAGAGCGTGTCCTGCAGCATCATCTCCAGGCCGCCCACCGCGCTGACCCCGGGCACCGCCGGCGGCGACAGCGCGAATACCGCGGCCTCCGGCACCTGCATGCGCGCCGCGATATTGGTGCGGAGAGTGACGTTGAAGACGATGTTCGCGGGGTCGTTGCGCTGCTCCCAGGGCTTGAGCACGACGAACAGGGTACCGGCGTTGCTGGCGCGCGCGCCCGACAGGATCGAGAAGCCGGTAATGGCGGCGACGGATTCCACCGCCGGGTCCGCGGAGAGGATCGCGTTGACCTTTTTCATCGCCTCCTGGGTGCGCTGGATCGACGAGGCGTCGGGCAACTGCACGCTGACGAACATCACGCCCTTGTCCTCGCTGGGCACGAAGCCGGTGGGCGTGGCGGAAAATCCGAACAGCACCGCCCCCATCCAGGCCACGAATACCAGCACCACCAGGCGCAGGCGACCGAGCAGCCAGGCGACGCCGCGCGCGTAGTTACCGGTCAGGCGGACGAAGCCGCCCTGGAAAGCGCGGTACCAGGCCGCACTGTGCGGTTCGCCCGGGCGCAGCAGCAGGCTGCACAGGGCCGGGCTCAGGGTCAGCGCGACCAGCGAGGAAAACAGCACCGCCACGCAGATGGTGACGGCGAACTGCCGGTACATCACGCCGGTGATCCCCGGCAGCAGCGCGACGGGCACGAACACCGCCAGCAGCACCAGGGTGGTGGCGATGATGGCGCCGCCGACCTCGCGCATGCTCAGCTCCGCCGCCTGTGTCGGCGACATCGACGGGTCCTCGCGCAGGTGCCGGTCGCAGTTCTCCACCACCAGGATGGCGTCGTCCACCACGATACCGATGGCGAGAATCAGGCCGAACAGGGTCACCGTGTTGATGCTCATGCCCGCCAGCATGAGCACTGTGAAGCTCGCCACCAGCGACACCGGTATGGCGATACTGGGCACCAGCGCGGCGCGCCAGTTGCCGAGGAACACGTAGGTGACCAGAATCACCAGGATCACCGCCTCGAACAGCGAGCGCCCGACCTGCTTCACCGCCGTGGAAACATAGCGGGTGGTGTCGTAGCCGATCGAGTAGGTCATGCCGGCGGGGAAACCGGCGGCCACTTTCTTCATCGCCGCATCGACCTCGCCACCCACCTCCAGCGCGTTGACGTTGGCCATCTGGTACATGGCGAGGTTCACCGCCGGGTGGCCGTCGGTCTCGCCGACGATGCCGTAGCTGGCCTGCCCCAGTTCCACCCGGGCGATGTCCTTCAGGTAGATCGCCGACCCGTCCGGGCGGGCGCGCAGCACGATGTTCTCGAATTCCTTGACATCGTGCAGCCGGCCCTGGGTCTGCAGCGTGTACTCGGTCTGCAGCCTCCCCTTGAAGGGCGGCGCGCCGATCTTACCCGCGGCCACCTGCACGTTCTGCTCGCGCAGCGCGCTGGCGACCTCCTCCACCGAGATACCCAGCACTGCCATGCGCTCGGGGTTCAGCCACAGGCGCATGGAGTAGTCCGCCTCGCCGAGGATGCGCGTGGAGGAGACCCCTTCGATACGCGACATGACCGGGGCGACGTTGATCTTCACGTAGTTGGAGATGAACTTGTAATCCAGCGAGCCGTCCGGCGACTGGAAGCTGACGATCTTCAGCATGTCCGGCGAACGCTCGCTGACATTCAGGCCGATGGCCGTCACTTCCTGGGGCAGGGAGCGCTCCGCCAGCTTGACCCGGTTCTGCACCCGCACCAGCGCCATGTCCGGGTCGGCGCCGACCTTGAAGGTGACGGTGAGCGAATAGCTGCCGTCGTTGGCGCTCTTGGAGGTCATGTAGATCATGTCCTCCACGCCGTTGACCGCGTCCTCGACGGGAATGCCCACCGAGGACTCCACCACCTCTGCAGAGGCGCCGGGGTAGCTGCCGGAGACGACGATGCTCACCGGCGAGATCGACGGGTACTCGTTGATCGGCAGGCTGGCCAGCGCCAGCAGGCCGGCGAGGGTCAGCGCGATGGAGATCACCATCGCGAACTTGGGCCGGCGGATGAAGAATGCGCTGAACACGGCCGGGCTTACTCCTGCTCGTCTTCGGCAGGAATTTCGCGAACCTTCACCGTCATGCCCGGGCGCACCAGTTGCAGGCCGCGGACGATCACCCGCTGGCCCTCGTCCACGTTGCCGGTGACCAGCACCAGGTCTTCCATGCGCTCGCCCAGTTCCACGTTATGGCGTTCCACCTCGTTCTTGTCGTTGACCTCCAGGATGTAGCTGCCCTGCTGGTCCGCCTGCACCGCCGCCTGCGGCACGAACAGGCCTTCGACCAGGTCGGTGCGCTGCAGGATGATGCGCACGTACTGCCCCGGCACCAGCAGCGCGTGGGGGTTGGGAATCGCGGCGCGGGCCTCCATGGTGCCGGTATCCGCGGCGATGCGGTTGGCGAAGAAATCCAGGTGGCCCACCTCCGGGTAGATCAGGCCGTTGGCCAGTTCGAGGGTGACCTCCAGCGAGCGCAGGCGGTCGATGTCCAGGTCCTTGCTCAGCTGGCCCTGCAGGGTGGAGAGATAGGTGCTCTCGCTGACGGAGAACAGCGCCTCGATCGGGTCGATGCTCACCAGGGTGGTCAGGGTGCCGGTGTTCGGCCCCACCAGGTCGCCCACACTGGCGAGGCTGCGGCCGATGCGGCCGGAAATCGGCGCGGTGATGGTGGTGTAGCTGAGGTTGACCTCGGCGCTGGTGACCTGCGCCTGCGCGGATTTCAGCCGCGCGTCCGCGTCCAGTTTGTCGGCGGTGAGATTGTCCATTTCCGCCTGGGAGATCGCCCCCTTGGGCAGCAGCTCGGAACCGCGCTTGTAGTTGCGCTCGGTGTTGGACTGGGTGGCCAGCGCCGCCGCGAGCTCCGCCTTCGCGCGGGCCAGCGCGGCGTCGTACTCGGAGGAGTCCAGGGTGTAGAGCACCTGGCCGGCCTGGACCACCTGGCCCTCCTCGAAGGGGCGCGTCTTCACGTAGCCCGAGACCCGGGCCTGGATGGCGACGTCGTCGCGCGCCTGCAGGCGGCCGACGAATTCGCGCTTGGGCTGGTAGGGTTCCCGGACGACCCTGGACGTGACCACTTCCAGTTCCGGCGGCGCGACTTCCTCGCGTGAGCAGGATACCAGCAGCAGGGCCAGGCCGGCGCAAAGTGCTAAGGAAGCTGCGAACAGGCTGCGGGTCATAGTCGCATACTCCGGTTGAATGCCATTGAGTCTAGTAGGAGCGCGTTACACGCGCGATCGCCCCTGTAGGAGCGCGCTCCGCACGCGATCGCCTCGGTCCGCGCTCGGGCGTAGCAGGCTCCTACAACACCGCCACCCCTGTAGGAGCGCGTTACACGCGCGATCGCCTCGGTCCGCGCTCGGGCGTAGCAGGCTCCTACGACACCGCCACCCCTGTAGGAGCGCGTTACACGCGCGATCGCCTGCGTAGCAGGCTCCTACGACACACCAACAAAAAAAGCCGCGACAGGCGCTGCCGCGGCCTCGGGTCGAGCGGGGTGCCGGGTTACTTGCTGTGCTCCACCATGTAATCGACGGCGGCCATCACCTCTTCGTCGGAGCAGTTCATGCAGCCACCCTTGGCGATCATGCCGGTACCGGGGACCCCGTTAAGGCCGCTCTGGTGCAGCGCGTCCATACCCTTGGCGATGCGGTCCGCCCAGGCGGCCTTGTCGCCCAGCTTGGGAGCACCGGCGGCGCCGGTGGAGTGGCAGGCGGTGCAGGCGGCGTTGAAGACTTCCTCGCCGGAGCGCGGGCCGCTGGCCGCGGCGCTCGCAACGGCGCAGCTGGAATCACCTTGCAGGCAGACCTCACCCACGGGTTTGATGCGCTTTTCGATATCGGCGCGCTGGGCGTCCGTCAGTTCGACAGCGGCGGCGCTGAATGCCAGGGCCATCGCGAGCAGGCTGAGTGCAATGCGGGTCATTACTTGGAATCCTTTGCAAGTCCGCGCGCATTATAGCCAGTTATGCCTTCGCCGAAAACTCACCCCGTAGGAGCCTGCTACGCAGGCGATGGGTCTGGCAGGATATACATCGCGCGCAGAGCGCGCTCCTGCAGGGATATCGCCTGTATGGCAGGCTCCTGCAGGGATATCGCCTGCATAGCAGGCTCCTACGGGGATATCGCCTGCATAGCAGGCTCCTACATAGGCTAGTATTACTCCCGGACTCAGCACAGGAAATCCTCCAATGAAGCTCTACACCTACGACCCCGCCCCCAATCCCCGGCGCCTCGCCATGTTCATGAGCTACAAGGGCATCGAAATCGACACCACCCAGGTCGACCTGATGCAGCGCGAACAGCTGCAGGACGCCTACCGCCAGCTGGTGCCGGAGATGACCGTGCCGGCGCTGGTGCTGGACGACGGCACGGTACTGACCGAGGTGATCGGCATCTGCATCTATCTCGAGGAGCTCTACCCGGAGAAGCCCCTGCTGGGCACAACTCCCCTGGAAAAGGCGCATGTGCTGAGCTGGGACCACCGCCTGTACAACGTGGTGCTCGGCGCGGTGGCGGAAGTGCTGCGCAACGGCAGCCCGAATTTCGCCGGCCGCGCGCTGCCCGGCGCGCTGGGCGTCGAGCAGATCCCCGCGCTGGTGGAGCGCGGCGGCCTGCGCCTCACCCAGGCCTGGCAGGAACTGGACGACACCCTCGCCGATCGCACCTGGCTCGCGGGCGACTCCTTCAGCCTCGCCGATATCGACCTCGTGGCCTGCGAAAGCTTTGCCGGCTGGGTGAAACAGCGCCCGCCGGAATCCCTGAAGAACCTGCACGCCTACCTGGAGCGCGCCCGCGCCGAGTTGGGTGTGTAGGAGCCTGTTACACAGGCGATCGCCTGTTGCAGGAGCGCGCTCCGCGCGATCGCCTGCGTAGCAGGCTCCTAAAGTAGCGCGGCAGTAGCGCGACGGTGCGGGCCGGGGCGGGGGTGGTTTCAGAAATACCAGGCGAGTTGCACGAACGCGGAAGGGCCGACCGCCAGCGTACTGTCGCCCACCCCCGTCTCCAGACCGCCGTATTCCGTGCCGCTGGAACCCGCCGGCAGGTTGAGCGCCGCCAGCAGCTGCCAGTCCTGCGCGGCGCTCCACTGCAGCACCAGCTGGCCCAGCGCCGACTGGTCGCCGAGGTTGCAGAAGACGTTGGCCGTGGCATTGAGCAGCGGCGTGACTTCGACCAGCAACGATCCGGCGAGGTAGTGGCGGCCGATGGTGAATAGCTCTCCGCGGTAGAGGCGCTGTAGGAGCGTGCTACGCACGCGATCGCCCGCGTAGCGGGCTCCTACAGCGGCGTCGATCAGGTCGGCATATTGCGATTCGCGCAGGCCGTAACCGTTGTAGAAATACTCCGCCACCGCGCTGACATTGCGCCCGCCCCACACCCAGGACCAGGTCCAGTCCACCACAGCGCTCGCCACCCAGCCGTCTTCCCTGGTATCGGTCACCACCAGGTCGCCGCGCACTACCGCCTCTCCCACATTGGCCAACCCGCCCAGGCCCAGCACGGTCTCGTCGTAGTGGCGCGCCAGCAGCAGGTCGAACTCGCGCTCGGCGCTGAAGCCGTGGAACTTGATCGCGGTGGAGCTGACGTCGCTGGAGACCCTGTCATCCACGTCGCGCCGCTGCACGTTGACGAACTGCCAGTCGTCGCCGGAATCCAGCAGGTACTGGCCGTAGAGCATGTCGTCGCCGGTCTTGTACTCGGTGTCCACCGCCGCGGGGTCGAAGGGGTTGAGGAAATCCATGGGCGTGTAGATCAGCCCGTTGCCCCAGCTCACCGCCTGGCGGCCGAAGCGCAGCACCGCCTTGTCGCTGGTCCAGGCCACGCTGAGGCGGTCCAGCCGCTGCTCGACGACGCTGTCGTCGCTCTCATCGATGACGTGGGTGAGGTCCCACCAACGGTACTGGTCGTCGGGCAGGGCCGTCGGCGTGAACAGCGAACCCGCGCTGGCGGCGGAGAGCTGCAGGCTGTCGCCCTGCTCGGCCAGCAGCTGGTAGTGGGCGTCGAGGCTGAACGGCCCGCTGCCCGCGGCGAACTTCAGCCGCAGCGAAGCGCCGGTATCCAGCGCGCTACCGCCGACGACGTCGTTGAAGACACTGTCGCCGGGATAATCGGTGGCCAGCGCGCGCGCCTTGATATGGCCGCCGTCGAACAGCGAGGCTGCGGCAACAGCCGGGCAGGCCAGCGCCAGCAGCAGTGCGGCCAGCCGCCGCATCACTCCACCGCCATACGGTGTGGCTCCTGTGCTTCGTCGGCGACGATGCGGCCATCGAGCAGGCGCACCACACGCCGCGCATAGCCCATCACGCGGGTGTCGTGGGTGGCGATCACGAAGGTCACGCCGCGCTCGCTGTTGAGTTCCTCGAACAGGGCCATGAGCTGGGCTGCGCTCTGGCTGTCGAGGTTGGCGGTGGGTTCGTCCGCCAGTACCAGGTCCGGTTTGCTGGCGATCGCCCGCGCCACCGCGACGCGCTGCTGCTGGCCGCCGGAAAGCTGTGTCGGGCGCCGGTCCTCCAGGCCCGCAAGCCCCACCGCCGCCAGCACCTCGTCCACCACCTTGCGCCGCTCGGCGTTGGGCACGCCCTGCACCTGCATCACGAACTCCACGTTTTCCCGCGCGGTGAGCACCGGCACCAGGTTGTAGGCCTGGAAGACGAAGCCGATGCGGTGCAGGCGCAGTTGCGCGAGTTGCGTCTTGCTCATCTGGTCCAGGCGCTGGCCGCCCACGCTGATCTCACCGCTGTCCGGGGTGTCCAGCGCGCCGATGGCGTTGAGCAGGGTAGTCTTGCCGGAACCGGAGGGGCCGGAAAGGCAGACGAACTCGCCCGGGGCGATGTCGAGGTCGACGTGATCCAGGCCGGTGACCAGGGACTCGCCCTGGTGGAAGGTCCGGCATACCGCCCTGCACATTACCGCTTGCATGATTTCTCCCGTCTTCTATCCACTCAGGTCTGGTTGATCGCCCGCACCGGGTCCAGGCGCGCCGCGCGCCAGGCCGGCAGCAGGCTGGCCAGCAGGCCCAGCACGACCACCACCGCGGTGGAAAACAGCATGTCGATCCAGGACAGCGCCGGGTACAAGGTGGTGCCGACCCCCATCATCTCCATGCCCTCGGCCACCGCGGTGAGGTCGATCCCGCTCTGCAGCGGCCGTATCGACAGCCACGCCACCGCATTGCCGGTGACCAGGCCCAGCAGCAACAGGTACATGCTCTCCAGCAGTACCAGCGCGACAATGCTGCCCGGCTGCATGCCCAGCGCCTGCATCAGGCCGATCTCGCGCACCCGCTCGAACACCGCCATGGCCAGCGTGTTGACCAGCCCGAAGGACAGTATGGTGAAGATCACCGCCATGAAAACCAGGCTGAAGCCATCCATCACCCGCAACATGGAACCGAGGTAGGGGTCCAGCTCGCCCCAGGTCTCGACCGCCAGCGAACTGCCCGCCGCGGCGGCGATGGACGGCGCCCAGCGGTCGGTGTGCCGGTAATCGTGCGCGGTCGCCCCGATCTCGGAGACCTGCGTGCCGATGCCCAGCAATTTTTGCAGCGGCTCCCGGCCGGTCCAGGCGTAGCGCTCCTCGGTGCCCTCGAGGCGGGAGTGGAACAGGCCGACCACGCGCATGCCGCGATCCGCGACATTGTTATCCGGGTCCTGCGACATGATCACGACGCGCTTGCCGAGGCCGGTATCGAGCTTGCGCGCCAGCGCGGCGCCGAGCACGATGCCGTCGTCATCCGGGCCCTGGAGAAAGCGCCCCGCGGTGATCTCCTCGTCGGTCGGTGCGGAGCCCAGGGCGCGCTCCGACGCCGGGTCGACACCGAGCAGCGTCACCCCGCGGCTGTCGCGCTCGCTGGAAATCATCGCCGGCACCCGCACCCGCGCCGCCCAGGCCACCACCGGCGGCCCGTCCAGCGCGTCGAGCAGCGCACCCGAGGGCCAGGCCATGTCGTTGGCCACGCTGGGATCGTCGCGGTAGGCCGGGTTGTGGATCTGCAGCTCGCCGGGCAGGGTGTGCAGGCCGTTGCGCACCATCTGGTCGGTCATGCCGCGCATCAGGGCGGACATGAAAATCATCGCCCACACGCCGATGGAGATCGCCAGCAGCATCACCAGGGTGCGGCGGTGGTTGCGCCACAGGTTGCGCCAGGCCAGCCGCGCGGTCACCGACAGCGCGCCGCTCACTGGGCCGCCCTCATCGCCGCCACCGGGGTCAGCCGGTACAGCTGCAGCGCCGGGTAGATGGACGCCAGCAGGCAGAACACGAAGACCGTCGCCGGGCCCCAGCTCAGGGAGAGAAAGCTGATTTGCGGGTAGATCCGTGCGGGAATGTTGAAGCGCGCGGCCATCTCGTCCATGCCGGGATAGGTAAAGCCGGCGACGCCGAGGTAGGCGACCAGCAGCGCGCCGAGCACCAGCCCGATCGCCAGGCCCAGCGCCGAGAGCAGCAGGGTTTCCATCGCCACCAGCCGCGCCAGGCGCCCCGGCGCCAGTCCCAGCGCCAGCATCACGCCGAACTCGTGGGTGCGCTCCAGCACCGACATCAGCTGGGTATTGAGCACGCTGAAGGCGACCAGCACGATCAGCACGCCGTACATGAACCAGCCGCTGGTCATGTCCGAGAGGATGGCCTGGCGCAGGCCCGGCTGCAGCTGGTTCCAGTCGAGCACCGCGAGTTTTTCATCCGCGGGCAACGTCGCGCGCACCGTCGCGACCGCGGCGGGCACCTCGTCCAGGTTGTGCATGCGCACCACCACCTCGTGACCGGCATCGCCCATGGCGAAGGCCTGCTGGAACCATCCCAGCGGCAGCTGGGCCACGCCGCGGTCCACATCGGCGACACCGGTCTTGAGGATGCCGACGACCTTCGCAATCCCGGCGGCGATGGAGCCGTCGCGGCCACTGCCGATAAACGTCAGTTCGTCACCCACGCCGATCTTCAGGTTGCGCGCCAGCACGGCGCCGACCACGATGGCGTCCGTATCGCCGGGTTTCAGGTAGCGCCCCGCGGACACCAGGCCCGGCAGTGTGGAGACCTCCGGCTCGTACTGCGGCTGCACGCCGGTGAGCTGGATGCCGAAGGAGCGCTGTTCGCTGGAGGCCAGCGCGAACGCCTGGGCGCGGGCGGCCACGCCGCGCGCATCCGGCAGCTTGCCGCGCAGGGTCTGGGCCAGCCCTGCGACTGCCGGCACCGAGTCGCGGATGCGCTGCTGCTCCTGGTAATCGCGCTGCTGCACCTGCAGGTGGCCGCTGAACAGCGCCAGGCTGTTGTCGATCATCATCTGGTAGGAACCCAGCTGCAGCGAGATCAGGAACACCAGCAGGACATTGCAGAACACGATGGCGCCCACCGTGAGCCAGGTGCGCCGGGCGTGGCGCCAGAGGTTGCGCCAGGCAAGTCGCCAGGTGAGGTTCAACGCCGCGGGTTCCTCAGGCTGGAGAGCGTGAACAGGCCGCCGGGCAGCTCGAGGTCGAACTCCACGCTGTCGGTATCCACCTCGGTCCACTCATCCGGCTTGTCCGCCTGCTGCATGCGCAGGCGGCTCGCCACCTCGCGTCCGCCCATGGGTTTGATCTCCCTCGCCTTCAGGGCTTTGACCAGCTTGCCGTCCTGGTCCCAGAACTGCTGCTCCAGCAGTACCCAGTCGTCGCGGATCTCCAGGATTTCCTTGCCCCAGACCACCGCGGCGTCCTCGTGGGGGATGGACTGGATCACGTAGGCCTTGTGGCCGCCGTCCACGTCGCGGGTTTCCAGCAGGGTGTGGTCGTAATCGTCGATGATGGCGGTGTCCTTGCTGATGTCGCGGTTGGAGAAGTCCGATCCCATCCAGTTCTGCCCCATCAGCGAGGAGGGCACCTTGATCACGCGGTTGATCTTGGGCGTGTAGGTCCACATGTTGCCCTCCACGGTGAGGGTGCCGTTGCCGGCGTCCTGCGCGGGTTCGACGACGCGCACCAGGCTGTGGTCGTCGCCCTGGCTCCAGGCGCGCATGGTCATGCTGCGCTCCCAGTCCGGGCGGTGGATGGTCATGCGCATCTCGGAGTAGGAGGTCTGGCCACGGTAGTGGTCCATGGCCTGGCGGATGATGTCGCGGGCGGTGGGCGCGTCCGCGGCGTGGGTGGTCTGGGCCAGCAATATCAGGAACAGCGGTATCCAGCGCATGGTCGGGCTTCCGGTTGACTGGCTCACAGTCTAGCACCTTGTAGGAGCCTGCTACGCAGGCGATGAACCGCGCGCCGATCCATCGCCTGCGTAGCAGGCTCCTACAGGAAATGATGGCGGTTGGCGCGGGCATTTACGCTATAAAGGACACATGTCGCGCACCACCCCCATCATCGCCATCGCCCTGCTCTGCCTGCTCGCCGCCGCCTGCAGCAACGATTCACCCGACGCGCCCTTCGCAACCTACATCGCCCGCCTCGCGCGCACGCTGGAGGTGGAAGCCCCGCCCCACACCGCCTCCGCGCCTATCCCCCACCCGCCGCGCAGCGGGCAGATGCAGATCGACCCACCGGAGCAGGACCGCCTGGGCGGGCTGGACTTCCTCGACCTGCAGGGCTGCGAGCTGCAGGTCACCATCGGCAAGCGCAACAGCAGCCTGGGGCGGATGGCGCGGCCCTCCCAGCGCCTGCTGCTGGAACTGGAGTTCCTGCGGCTGGCGCCGGCCTGTATCGGGCAGTTGCGCGGCGGCGGCAACAAGACACTCGCCGATACGCTGCAGGCGGCATGGGCACAAAAGCGCGCCGAACTTCCCGCGCGCATCTTCAATGCCACCCTGGGCGGCGAGGAATACCGCGGCATGTGGCGCGCCTCCACACTTACCGGCGAGTACCCCGCCAACACCGGCAGCGGAGTACCCGACGCCCTTGCCGCCGTCGACGCGCTGGCGGCACGCTGGCTGGACGGCGACTACCGGGCGGACAACGAGCATTTCGAATTGCTGCTGGGCGAGATCGCCCGCGGCGATGCCGGGCAGCTGTGGCAGGCGCTGGCGCAGCAGGCGGACTGGCTGGGGACGGCCGACGCGATACTGGCGGAGCGCGCCACCCGCGGCCCGTTGTGCGCGGAGCACTACCGCCCGGCAGCGGCGGATATCCTGCCCAACGTGGTGCGGCTCTACTTCATCGACGGCATACAACCGCGCGCCGCCGCCCTGGGCGCGCGCTTCCACAGTTTGCTGCCGCCCGTGCAGGCGCTGGAAAAACGCCTGCAGGCAGTGTTACCCGACAACTACCGGCAGTGGCGGGACACCCGCGAAGCGCAGCTGGAGCAACTGGCCGCCGCGCCAAAAACGCACGTCCACGCGCTGCAGGCCCTGCTGGAACCCTGCCAGGCGCCGGCTGCAACAGCGCGCTAACAGCCGGTGCCCCGCAACACAAAATTGACTACACTAGGTGCGTCGGCCCAACAGGTGCCGGCAAACCACCACTGGAGTTCCCGATGACCGCTGTACGCACGCAACTGTTTCGCTCGTTCACCCTGGCCTGTCTCGCCGCACTGCTCACGGCCTGCGCCACGACGCCAACCCCGGTGGTGGACTACAAGCAGGACTACGATTTCAGCGGCAAGCACAAGATCTTCTTCTACGACCAGGACGGCAAGGTCTCGGGCGACAACCCCCTGCTGCTCAGCGACATGCAGATCGACCGCATCGACCGCGCGCTGGCCAACACGCTGGAAAAGAAGGGATTTGAAGTTGTACAGGACGAGGCGCAGGCCGACCTGTGGATAAGCTGGCACCTCGCCACCCAGAACAAGACCGACGTCAACACCTACCAGACCCCCGCCATGGGCGTGGGCTACGGCTACGGCGGCTACAACCGCTACAGCATGTACAGCTGCTGGAACTGCACCAACACCGAGGTTCAGGTGCGCAATTACACCGAGGGTACTTTCATCGTCGACATGATCGATCCCGCACTGAAAAAGAGCGTCTGGCGCAGCGTTACCCAGACCAAGCTCAAGGGCGACCAGGGCGAGGACCAGGCGCGCTACAACGCCGCGGCCGACCTGGTACTGGGCGGCTTTCCGCCGCTCACGCCAACCGCATTGAACTGAACCGGGGCAGGCAATGCCCCACCGGCGCTACCGCCGGCAATAAAATGCCACCTGCTGGCATCGCGCGAGGAGCCCGGTGAAACTGACACTGGTACTGAAGGGGAATATCACCCGGCGTGGCCACTTCCAGAAGTCGCTGGCGACGCTGCGCTCGGCGATGCCGGAAGCGGCCATCTCGCTGCTGGAGACGCGTCGCCAGGGCCAGGCCATCGAGCTGGCCGCGCGGGCCTACGACGAAAGCGATTACCTGGTCGCCGTCGGCGGCGATGGCACCCTGAACGAAGTGCTCAACGGCTATATGCGCGCCCGCGAGCAATCCCCACAAAGCGCGCCGCCGGCACTGGGCATTCTCGCCTATGGCAGCGCCAACGACATGGCGCGCTCGCTGGACCTGCACGGCAATGTCGACGAACTGGTCCACCTGCTGCGCAACGGCAGCACGATCAGCATCGACGCCGGCAAGATCAGCTACACCGACCGCCAGGGCGAACAGCAGGAGCGCTACTTCCTCAACGCAGCGGATGTCGGCGTGGGCGCGCGCACCGTGGAATACCTTAACCGCCGCCCGCGCCTGCTGGGCAGCAACCTGCACTACCTGCGCTCGGTACTTTCCACACTGGCGACCTACCGGCCACAGGAATTGCACGTGGTGACGGACAGCGGGCTGGACTGGTCTGGAAAGTCGCTGGCGGTGGTCGCCGCCAACGGGCGCTACATCGGCTCCGGGCTGTGCGTCGCGCCGGGTGCGCGGCTGGACGACGGACAGCTGGCGATCACCCTGGTCGGCGAGGCGGACGCCGCCGACTTCCTGCGCAACCTGGGCTACCTGCGCCGCGGCAGGCAGCTCGAGCACCCGGCCGCGCAATACCACCACGCCAGCAAGATGGAAATCGGCCACCTCAACGCCCCCGCGCCGGTGGAGGTCGACGGGGAATTCCTCGGCGTGACGCCGGTGTGCGTGGAAGTCCTGCCAGCGGCGGTAAAGATCGTTCACCCCGGCCTTTAGCGACTGGCGACGGCGGTATCTCCCGGTTTCAGGCGAGCCGTACCGGAAGCGTCCCCGCTGCCGGTGCCATACCCAGCAACACAGCCGCGAGCGCGGCAAACGCCGGCCCCGGCCCACCGTCCGCGCCTTCCGGCGCCGCATCGTAACTGGCGAGCACCGCCTCCGAACAATTGAAAAACGCCGGCGCGGGATACGGCGAATACAGCATCAGCACGGTGCGGGGCGTGCCCGCCGCCGCTTCCAGCAGCGACAGCTGCACGGCGCGCGGGTTGGTGTCGACCACTCCGGCGATATCCTCCGCGCCGCCGGCCACCACCGCCGCGACCGCCGGTTCGCTGACACCGACGATATAGGCATCCGCGGCGGTGACCTGCTCGCGCTCGCTGGCGATATCCAGTGACTCCAGCGACTGCGCGGAGATCGACAGGCCCGGCTCCAGCGCCAGCAATGCCTGCTCCATGGCGCGAGCGCTGTCGGCGCAGGGCATCAGCAGGTGTACGCGGGAGCCCGGCATGAGGGGCGCCAGCGCGCCGTGAAGCAGGGTGATCGACTCCTGCGCGATGCGCTGTTCCAGTTGCCGGTGCGCCGCGCAGCCGACCATCTCGGGGCCGCCCGCCTCGGGTTCTCCCGGCTTGAGCCGCAACGCGGCCTGCAATGCGGCAACCCGCGCCGCTCCGGCACGCACTTCCGCCTCGTCCAGCTCCCCGGCGCGCACGCGGGTGGCGACTTCTGCCACCAGCACATCCAGCGCCGCGAAGCTGGCGGGCGAGCGCAGCAACAGCGGCATCAGCGCGATGTCCACACCGGCGCGGAAGCACTCGAAGACCGCTTCCGCCGGTGACAGCACGGCGCTGATCGCCGCCATGTCCAGGGCATCGGAGATCACCACCCCGGCAAACCCCATTTCCTCACGCAGCAGCCCGGTGATAATGGCGCGCGACAGCGTCGCCGGGCGGGTAATCGAAGTGCCCGGCAGGGTCTCCGCATCCAGCGCGGGGTACTGGATGTGCGCGCTCATCACCAGCGCCGGGCTGGCCCCGGCGATCACCGCGGCAAACGGCGCGAGATCCAGTTGGCGGGCGGCGGCGAGGTCGCGATCCACCCGCGGCAGGCCGGTGTGGCTGTCCTCGCTGGTGGCGCCGTGGCCGGGGAAGTGCTTGAGGCAGGCGGCGACTCCCTCGCGCTGCACACCCTGCACCACCGCCGTACCCATGCCGGCCACGAGCTCCGGGTCGTCGCCGAAGGCGCGCACGTGGATCACCGGGTTGTCGGGATTGCTGTTGACGTCCAGGCAGGGCACGAAATTGACATTGATCCCCAGGGAGCGCAGCTCTTCCGCCTGCGCCGCCCCCATCTGCCGGGCGAGTTGCTCGCGCTCCGCCTCCGGGCAGGCGGCCAGCGCCATGTTGCCGGAGAAACTGGTGGCCTGGGCCCGCGGCAGGCGGGTCACCCGGCCGCCCTCCTGGTCGATGCCGATCAGCAGGCGCGGCGACAGGCATTCGCGCAGCTGCGCCGTCAGCGCCCGGCACTGGGCCAGGTCGCGGATATTCTCGCGAAACAGGATCACCCCGCACGGTTGCAGCGCAGCCAGGCCGCGGGCCAGCTCCGGCGGCAGTTCCAGCACCGGGTGTCCCTGCTCACCGGTGCCAAAACGGCGAATGTCCAGCATCAGGCGGCGGGCGATACACTGCTCGAGGCTGAGTTCGGGGAGATCTGTCATGGCAGGTGTCGGCTGTACTTTCCGGCTGCGGGCGATTAGTCGCACACCTTACCCGCTGTCAGGGGCCAGGGGAACCGCCCGCTGCGCCGCCCACCGCGGCCTCGATCGGCGGGCCTTGCACCCCATCGCTGCTATTCCGTTGGCCACCCCCAACTGCTACCCTAGCGCCCTTTTCCACCCCGGCCTCCCTTGCCCCACACCAGCGCGGCAACCCGGGCCGGGTGAAGAGCGGAGCAAGCCTTGGATTCCATCATCGTACGCGGCGGCCATCGCCTGACTGGCAGCGTTGCCACCAGCGGTTCGAAGAACGCCGCCCTCCCTGTCCTGTTCGCCTCCCTGCTGGCGGACGGCGAACACCGTTTCGAAAACGTGCCCTACCTGCGCGACATCGAGTCGACCCAGCAACTGCTGGCCTCGCTGGGCGCCCACAGCCGCCGCGAGGGCGACACGCTGCTGGTGGAGGTCGGCGCCCCCGCGGACCACGTGGCCGACTACGAGATGGTGCGCAAGATGCGCGCCAGCATCCTCTGCCTGGGCCCGCTGCTGGCGCGCTACGGCGAGGCGCGGGTGAGCCTGCCCGGCGGCTGCGCCATCGGCTCGCGGCCCATCGACCTGCATATCGAGACCATGCGCAAGCTGGGTGCAGAAGTCTCCAGCGAGGGCGGCTACGTGGTGGCGCGCGCCGAGCGCCTGGTGGGCGCCAATATCCTGTTCGAGAAAGTCACCGTCGGCGGCACCGAGAACGCCCTGATGGCGGCCAGCCTGGCCCAGGGCACCACGGTCATCGAAAACGCGGCGAAAGAGCCCGAGGTGGTCGACCTCGCCCACTACCTGCAGGCCATGGGGGCGAAGATCAGCGGCGAAGGCAGCAGCGTGATTACCGTCGAGGGCGTCGAAGAACTGCACCCGGCCACCCACTCGGTGGTGCCCGACCGCATCGAGGCCGGCACCCTGCTGCTGGCCGGCGCCATCACCGGCGGCCACGTCACCGTCACCGACTGCCGCCCGGTGCACCTGCAGGCGCTGGTGGACAAGCTGCGCGACGCGGGATTCCACGTCGACATGGGCGACACCAGCATCAGCGTGCAGGGCAGCGCCGGCTGGGAAGCGGTGGATATCGCCACTATGCCCTACCCCGGCTTCCCCACCGACCTGCAGGCGCAGTTCATGGCGCTGATGACCCAGGCCCAGGGCACCTCGGTAGTGACCGAGCACATCTTCGAAAACCGCTTCATGCACGTGCAGGAACTGGCCCGCCTGGGCGCCGACATCACCCCCATGACCCAGGTCGCAGTGGTGCGCGGTACCCGCGGCCACCTCGGCGGCGCCCCGGTGATGGCCACCGACCTGCGCGCCAGCGCCTGCCTGGTAATGGCGGGCCTCGTGGCCAGGGGCGAGACCCACATCAGCCGCATATACCACCTGGACCGCGGCTACGAGCACCTGGAGCGCAAGCTCGCCGGCCTCGGCGCCGACATCGAGCGCGTCGCATAACCGCGATTCCCCTGTAGGAGCGCGCTCCGCGCGCGATCGCCCGTATAACGGGCTCCTACCGGATCAGCCGGCACCGTAGGAGCGTGCTACGCACGCGATTCCCCTGTAGGAGCGCGCTCCGCGCGCGATCGCCCGTGTAACGGGCTCCTACGAACACACTGAGGAGCGCTGATCATGGACGTTACACCACAACTTTTCAGCAGCGAGCGGCACCAGCCCATCGGCGCTGAACAGTGGGATGCTGCCGCCGCGCGCAACGCCATCGCCGGGCTCTCGGCGGGCGCCCGGGAGGCTCTGGCCAACGACACCCCCTGGCACGACGAAGGGGAAGAGGGGCGGGAACCCAACCTCTATTTCGGCACCGGCGGCGTCTGCTGGGCCCTGCGGCAACTCGCCGGGCGCGGCCTGGCCGACACCCGGGAGGCACCGCCCTGTCCCACGCCGGGCGACTGCGAGCCGGTTTCCCCCGGCTATCGCAAAATCTTCGAGCAGCACGGTGTGCCCGTTTCACACTCATTCCTGCTCGGCCCCGTCGGCGCGCTGATGCTGGCCTGGCAGGAGAGCGGCGACCCCGCCCTGCTGGACCGGCTGGACTCCCTGATCGGCGAGAATCGCGATCACCCCTGGATGGAAAACCTGTGGGGCGCACCCTCCACCACCCTGGCGGCGGTTCACCTCTACGAGGCTACCGGCGATGCGCGCTTCGCCGCGCAGTACCGCGCCGGGGCGGACTACCTGTGGCAGCGGCTGGAATACTACCCCGAGCGCGACTGCCGGCTGTGGCGGATACCGCTGTACGGCGGCGAGTACTGGCTGCTGGGCGCGGGCCACGGCTTCGTCGGCAACGCCTTCCCGGTGCTGCGCGGCCTGCCGTTGCTGGACGAGAAACAGCAAAGCGATTGGATCGCCTGCATCGCCCACAGCGTGCGGCAGACGGCGGAGGCCGCGCCGGGCATCGCCAACTGGCGGCAGAGCCTGGGCGAGAATCGCCCCGGGCGCGGGGACTGGCTGGTACAGCACTGCCACGGCGCGCCCGGCGTGGTGATCGACCTCGCCTCGCTGTACGGCAAGGTCGGCGACGACTTCGACGCGCTATTGCTGGCGGGCGGAGAACTGGTCTGGCGCGCGGGGCCGCTCACCAAGTACCCCGGTCTCTGCCACGGCACACCGGGGAACGGCTACGCGTTTCTCAAGCTGTACACGGCGACCGGGGACGAGGGCTGGCTGGATCGCGCGCGGGCCTTCGCGGCGGTATCGCTGCAACAGCGGGCCGATAAACTGGCAGCGGGAGAAACGCCGGATTACAGCCTGTGGAATGGCGACATGGGCCTGGCGATGTACCTCGCGGACTGCCTGGAAGCCCGCAGCGCCTTCCCCACCATGGACTACTTCTGAACCCTCTGTTGTAGGAGCCTGCTACGCAGGCGATCGCGCGCACAGCGCGCTCCTACCGGAATGGCGTAATCCTGTAGGAGCCCGCTACGCGGGCGATCATCGCGCGCAGAGCGCGCTCCTACAGGTGGGTTATCATCCAATATCGCCCGGGAGAACTACGTTGATTGGAATACGCCTGATCAAGCCACTGGCCAAAGCCGCGCTCTACTGTGCGGCCGGCGCCCTGTTCACCCTGCTCATCGTCTTCGTCCGCTACCTCGACAACCGGCCCGACCTCGACGTCTGGCACACCGCCCAACTCGACGAGGAATTCACCGCGGACTCACCGGTGAAGACCTTCGAGGACTACCTCGCCCTGGAAGACCGCCTGTACGCCCAGCTGGACGAACTGGTCTACGACGAAACCGGTCCCGCCAGCGGCCTGAAGATCAACCGCTACCAGCGCGGCAGCCTCGCCGACCCCGGCCGCTGGCCGACCAACTGGAACCGCAGCTACCTGCTGGAAGCGGACTCGCCCCGGGCGGCGGTGCTGCTGATTCACGGCCTGTCCGACTCGCCCTACAGCCTGCGCGCCATGGGCGAGCGCCTGCACGCCGCCGGCGCCACGGTGCTCGGCCTTCGGGTGCCCGGCCACGGCACCGCGCCCTCGGGACTGGTGGAGGTTACCTGGCAGGACATGGCCGCCGCCGTGCGCCTCGCGGTCAATCACCTCGCCAGGACCCACCCGTCGCTGCCGATCCATATCGTGGGTTACTCCAACGGGGCGGCGCTGGCGGTGCACTACACGCTGGCCAGCCTGCAGGACCTGCAGGCGCCGCAAATCGCGCGTCTTGTGTTGATCTCCCCCGAGATCGGGGTCACCCCGGCCGCGGCATTCGCAGTCTGGCAGGCGCGCCTGGGCCACCTGCTGGGCATGGACAAGCTCGCCTGGAACGACATCCTGCCGGAATACGAGCCCTTCAAGTACGGCTCTTTCGCGGTCAATGCCGGGGATGTTTCCTACCGCATCACTTCAGAGATCCAGCGCGAGCTGCAGCGTGTAGAACAGGCTGGAAAAACCGGGGAAATACCGCCGATGCTGGCATTTTCGTCTGTCATCGATGCTACGGTGCGAGCTCCCGCGCTGGTAAACAGGCTGTTCAGCCACATCCCGACGGACCGCAACGAACTCGTGCTGTTCGATATCAACCGCCAGGCGGGTGTCGGGGAGCTTCTGCGCTGGCGTCCTGACGCTATGCTGAAGGCGCTGCAAAATGCACCGAGTGGCACCTTCCACTTCACGCTGATCACCAACGAATCCGCACACAGCCCGCGTGTCGTTGCGCGGCACTGGCAACCGGCGCAGCAAGACTTTTCAGATGAGCGACTGGACCTGGGCTGGCCGCACGACGTCTACTCGCTCTCACACGTCGCGCTGCCCTTTCGCCCTGACGACCCTGTCTACGGGGACAACCCGGCCCATCCCAGCCCGGGAATCACGCTTGGCAATCTCGCCATACGGGGCGAAAAGGGCGCGCTGGCGATCAGTGAAAGCACCCTGCTGCGCCTGCGCTGGAATCCGTTTTATCCCTACCTGGAATCGCGCACACTGGCCTTTCTCGGGCTCAAGTAGCACAATCGACAAGGGGAAGAGCGACGGCCGACACATCGCGGTTGCACGGGGAAGCAGGATTGGTTGCGACGATAACCAGGGGATTGGCCGTTTGCGCGCTGGTGGCTCAACTGAGTGCCTGCGCGTTTTACTCTCGCATCGACAACAAGCCCTTCGCCGCTGATACCGGGGATGAGCCCCGCTACTCTGTCGAAGCCTTCGGCGACCGGCTCAGCCAGGGAGACACCTCCGTCCTGCTCGCCTTCTCCGGCGGCGGCACCCGGGCTGCAGCACTCTCCTATGGCGTGCTCAAGGCCCTGCACGACACCCGGGTCGAGACGGACCAGGGCGACAGGAGGCTGCTCGACTCGGTGGATACCATCAGCTCTGTCTCCGGCGGCAGTTTCACTGCGGCCTATTACGGACTGTACGGGGACGGCATTTTCGAGAATTTCGAGACGGACTTCCTGCGCACCGACGTACAGCATCACCTGCTCAACCTGCTGTTCAACCCCATCAACTGGTTCAGGATCGCCCATCGCACTGAATGGGCCATCGACTACTACGAAAAAAACATTTTCCACGGCGCGACCTACGCGGACCTGCTGGCGGCCGACGGACCCATGGTATTGATCAACGCCTCGGACCTCACCGGGGGCAACGGCATCTGGTTCACGCAGGAGTATTTCGACCTGCTCTGCTCCGATATCAGTGACTTTCCCCTGTCGCGGGCGGTCGCGGCCTCATCGGCGGTACCGGGGTTGTTCCCGCCCGTGGTACTGGAAAATTACGCCGGCTGCAGCGAACCACAAGTCGAGGACGCAAAAGCCCATATCCGCGCCGGGGCCGGGGACACTCCGGAAATGGACGCGATCCTGAAGGCGCTGGGAAATTACGCGGACAAGGAAAAGCGGCCTTATATCCAGCTCGTCGACGGCGGCATTACCGACAACCTCGGGCTGCGCGGCATCGAGCATTTCACGCTGTTGCGGGGCGGGGCAAAAAACTATTTCCAGCACTACGGGAGAAAGCCACCGAGGCGCTTTATCGTCGTCGTGGTCAATGCCTCTACCGATCTGGATTACAGCATGAACCAGTCCAACCGGGTGCCGCCCCTGGCCGACGTGATCGATGCCATGAGCAGCGTGCAGTTGCATCGTTACAACGAGGACACGCTGGCGATGACGCGGCGCGCGCTGGATGATTTGAGCAGGGACCTTTCCACGCCGGAGCGGCCGGTCGAGACATTCCTGATCAACCTCAATTTCGAAGCAGTGAAAGACCCGGAAAAACGGTCATTTCTCAACAGCATTCCCACTTCGTTCTCCCTCGACGACCACCAGGTGGACGCGCTGATCGAGGCAGGCGGCGAATTGCTGAGGGAAAATCCCGAGTTCCGCAAACTGGTGTCAGAGTTTACGGTCGTTGAGTCAACTATGTAGACGGGAAAAACCAGAATCCATAACCCTTGGGTGCAATGATGAAGAAGACGTACAACGACATTCTGGCAAGCGCTGTGACTGCAGCCCTGCTGGCGATACCAGCAAGCTCCCTCGCCGCGGAACAACCAGGCTCGAGCCTCGACACCTGCCTGCTCAACGCGCTGAAACGCGCCGGCAGCACCACCACCGTCGGCGAACTGCGCAAAGCCTGCGAGCAGCAGGTGGGGACGACTGCCGAAAGTATCAGCGAACAACCGGTCGAGCCCGCGCTGGCCTATGAGCAAAATGCCCTGGAGGCGCGCATGGCTGACGAGGCCGGGACGGTGGAGCGCCCCTTCGCAATCACCGCCTACCGCCCGAACTACCTGCTCTGGTCGCACATGGACAAGCCCAACCAGCCACCCTTCGAGGACGCCACCACGTTGAGCGAACCGGTGGACGACAACGAGATGCAGTTCCAGGTGAGCATCAAGGCGCCCGTCTGGCGCAACATGTTCGGCAGTAACTTCGATACCTACGTGTCATATACCAGCCGTTCATACTGGCAGCTCTTCAACGACCTCTCCGCCCCGTTCCGCGAGACGAACTACGAGCCGGAAATCTACGTCCGCGACTACACCAGGCACGAGCTGCTCGGCCTCGATCTGAATGGCTGGTCGCTGGGATTCAATCACCAGTCCAACGGCCGCGGCGAACCGCTATCCCGCAGCTGGAACCGCATCATGGGCAGGGCCCTGGTCGGGACCGGGGATGACCTCGGGTTCCTGCTGCGGGCCTGGTACCGGATTCCGGAGAGCGAGAAGGACGATGACAATCCGGGGATTTACAAGTACCTGGGTTACGGCGACATCCGGGCGATCTGGACCCCGAACCGCAATACCTTCACCGCGATGATCCGGCCTGGAACGAAGGATACCGGCTTCGAGCTGACCTGGAGTTACCCGATCAGCCAGGTCTTCCGCGTGTACGCACAGTACTACAACGGCACCGGGGAGAGCCTGATCGACTACGACTACGACATGGAACGCTTCAGTATCGGCATCGCCCTGAACGATTACCTGCAGCGCTTCTGACGGTGCCCGCGTAACCGGATATTGTAGGAGCGCGCTCTGCGCGCGATCGCCTGTGTAACAGGCTCCTACAGGGTGCGGACGAGGTTGGTGCCGTCCCAGTTTTCGGCGGCCTCGCGAAAGCGCGCGAACACCTGTTCCTTCAGCGGATTGGCGGTGATGATCTCGGTCATGAACCCCAGCGTCTCAACCGTATCCACCCAGCACACCGGCGCCCCTTTCATCAGCCCGCTGAAGGCCACCTCCGCGCCCGCGGCGCGGTAGAAAGCGAGGTCCGCTTCGAAGTCCTGCGAATAGATCGACATATGGTGCAGGCCGCTGCAGCCCGCCGGCACCACATCGCGAAAAATCGACGCCCCCTCCTCCAGCTGGCAGACCAGTTCGATCTGCAAATCCCCCGCCTGGGCGATAGCGGCGTGGAACTTCACCGGCTGCCAGGGCTGCCCCCGGTAGAGCGCATCCTCGTAGACCACGTCGTCGAAGTAGAAAAACGGGCCCACGCCCGCCTGCCGCGCCCAGTTCTCCATCGCCTGTTGCAGGTCCGGCACCACCCAGCACACCTGCATGTAGTTGCGGCTCGGCAGGTAGCTCATGGCGACTCCAGGAATTTCTCGCGGGTTCTGTTGAGCAGGGCCGTGCGGTTGATCGCCTCGCCCGCCGAGCCGCCGCCGTCCACTCCCAGCACCTGCCCGGTCACATAGGCGGAGCGGTCGCTGGCGAAGTAGACCGCGGCGTGGGCGACATCGCGCGGCGAGCCGCGGCGCTTGAGCGGCTGGCTGACCAGCCAGGCGGCATCCAGCTCACGCGCCAGGGCCGCGGCGCGCTGCGGCGGCAGGTCCGTGGCGGCCGATGCGCCCATGCCGGTGGCGATGGAGCCCGGGGCGATGGCGTTGACGCGGATGCCGTACTCGCCCAGGTCGATCGCCAGGGATTGCGTGAAGTTGATCACCCCGGCTTTCGAGGCGCGGTAGGCGGCGATGGCGAAGCCGGGGTTCAGCGCGGCGATGGAGGCCAGGTTGATGATCGAGCCCCCACCCTGCCCGCGCATATGCCGCGCGGCGGCCTGGCTGCCGTACATCACGCCGGCGAGGTTGACCTGCAATACCCGCTGCAGGTCGTCGAGGCCGTCGTCGAGAAAGCGCTCGTGAAAGGCGCCGGTGATGGCGGCGTTGTTGACCATGGCATGCAGCGCGCCGAATTCGGCCAGCGCATGGTCGACCAGCGCTTGCACCTGGTCGCGTTCGGCGACATCGCACTGCCGGAAGCGCGCGTTCGCGCCCAGCCGGCGAGCCAGGACCTCACCTGCCTGCGCATCGACATCGGCGAGCACCACCCGGGCGCCCTCCTCCAGGAAAACTTCCGCGATCACCGCGCCGATCCCGTTGGCGGCACCGGTGACGATGGCGACCTTGCCCGCCAGTTCGCTCATCGCGCCGGCCGCAGGCTGTCGATGATGGCGCGCGAGCCGGCGACCACCTCGGCGACGTGCTGCGCGGCGCTCACGCCAGCGAGGCGGCGGTGCGCGGCGGGTACCTCCGCCTCGATGGGGACTGATGCGGGCACCGCGTTGAGAATCTCGCGCAACGGCAGGTCCCCGCTGCCCGGCACCTCCCGGTTGTGCACATCGGCGATGTAATCGGAGGATACCTGCGTGCCCAGCGCGTCGCAGATTTGCGCGATACCGAAATAGCGCTCGCCCAGCTGCGCGATCTGCTCCGGGCTGCAGCCGCTGCGCACCACATGCAGGGCGTCGAAGCCGAGGCCGAAGCCCGGGCGGTCCAGTTGCTCCACCAGCCAGGCGCCGCGCGCCAGGGACGGGCATCCCGGCGTCAGCGGGCAGAACTCCACGGACAGGCCCAGGCCCACCGCGGCGGCCATGTCGCACAGGGCGCCGAGCTTGTCGACCAGCAACGCATCGTCGCCGATAAACACGTGGGATACGGCGCGCCGGGCGCCGAGTTCCGCCCCCAGTTCCAGCGCGGGCCGGTACAGCTCCAGGTCCACCGACTCGGTCATCGGGAAGAACTCGACGCCGTCCACGCCGACGCCGGTGTCAGCCAGGGTGTCGAGCACATCCTGCCGGGTCTGCGGGGTGATCGCGGTGGGATAGGTCAGACCGCTGTTGGAGCGCGGCAGCACGCTGCCGCCGTCGAAAGCGAACAGCGTTACCCTGTCGACGTCGTTCTGTGCGGCGAGCCTGACGAAATCCGCCGGCGCGAGTTCCACGGCGTTGAGCTGGTGCAGTACGAAGGTGCGGCTCATGCGGGGTCAGCCTCCACGCCGGACATAGTTGAGTGGCAGTTCGAGAATCGAGTGGTTGGAGACCGAGGGCAGGTAGCGAATCTCCTCCAGCGGTATCGCCAGGGAGAGCTCGCCGATGCGGCGTATCACTCCCCGGGCCACCGCCTTCATCTCCATGCGCGCCAGCGCCATGCCCACGCAGCGGTGGATTCCCGCGCCGAAGGCCAGGTGCCTGCCGAGGTTGGCGCGGTCGCTGTCGAAGGCTTGCGGCTCGGCGAACTGCGCGCGGTCGTGGTTGCCGGAGGCGAACATGATCATCACCTGGGAGAGCGCCGGAATGCGCTTGCCGCCGAGTTCCACCTCGCGGGTGGTGACCCGCGACAGCGCGCGCGTCGGCGGCGCGATGCGCATGACCTCCTCGACGAAGCGCGACAGGGCCTGGTCGTCGTCGACCTCGCGGTGCATGCGCCGGGCGACCTCGGGCCGCGTCGCCAGTATCAGCAGCAGGTTGCCGATGGCGTTGGCGGTGGTCTCGTTGCCGCCCACCAGCAGTGCGCGGGCACAGGCTACCGTCTCGGCGAAATCCAGCGCCGGCACGCCGTCCTCGTCGCTGCGGGCGCGAACCAGGTCGGAGACCAGGTCGTTGCCCGGCGCGCGCTCGCGCTGGCGCACCAGGTCGATGACGAATCGCTGCAGCTCGCAGATGGCGGCGGCATTGCGGCGCATCTCCTCGCGGGTCTGGGTGCGCCCGACCTGGGCGGAGATGGCCAGCGACCAGCGCTCGATGGTGGCGTGGTCGACATCGTCCACCCCCAGTTGCCCGCAGATGATGTCGGTGGTGAGCGGCAGGGCGAAATCGCGGATGCCATCGAAGCGGCCGCGCGCTTCGAAGCGTTCGATGAACCGCTCCACCCGCGCGCTGATCTCCGGTTGCAGCGCGAGAATCCGGCGCGGCGTGAAGGCCTGCTCCATCAGCCGGCGCACCCGCGTGTGGCGCGGCGGGTCGGTCATGATCACATCGGGAAAGAAGCCGCCGCCGTCGCGCTCGAGGATCTCGCGGAATTCGTCGGCGAAGCCGTGGGCGTAGTTGCGCTGCCAGCCCGCCTCCATGGAGTAGGTTTCGGCATCCTGCAGCACCGTGCGGATGTCCTCGTAGCGGGAGACCAGCCAGGCGTCGAGCCCGGCGTCGTAGTGCACCGGGTCGTTCTCGCGCAGCAACGCGTAGAAAGGAAACGGATCCTGCAGCACCTGCTCGTCCGCAAAGGTGGCACCGCTGGCGTCCCTCGCACTGGCGCGCGCATCGCTCTCCATTCGCCGCTCCTTATCGTTATCCGGCTTGCCGAGGCTGTTGTTATATCGCCGCGGCACCCTGCGAGTCTCGGCAATTCGCGCCGCGCGACGGGCAAGCCCCCGGCAAAGTGGCGGAAAGTGTAGAAGCGCTGGCGCACCCCGTCGAGAATTCCACCCCCCGCACTGTTATACACACAGTGGGAACCCCGGTGTGGAGGACACATGATCACCAAACTGAGTACTTTTCGGGCGCAGCAGGCGGATCGCGACGCGATCGCCGACTGCCTGCACCTCTACACCCGTGGCGTCGACCGCTGCGATGCCGACCTGCTGCGCTGCGCCTTCTGGGAGGACGCGCAGATCCGCGGCGACCTCTTCGCCGGCGACCGGGAGGGCTTCATCCAGTACTCCACCGTCGACGGCAAGGGCTTCTTCGAGCAGATGATGCACATGGTCGGCAACCTGATCATCCGTATCGACGGCGAGCGCGCCGCGCTGGAAGCCTGCTTTTACGGTTACCACGCCGCGCCGCTGGACGCCGGCTACGGCGACCTCGTCATCGGCGGGCGCTACCTCGACGTGTTCGCGCTGCGCGACGACGAGTGGCGCATCCTGGAGAAGACCATCATGTTCGACTGGCACCGGCAGTACCCCGACGCGGTGGGCAGCGCAAGCGGCCCCATGGGCTCGACGGTAAAACTGCGCGGCGAGCGCGGCCCCGGCGACCGCAGCTACGCCCTGTTCGGGAGGTTCGGCGCGTGACCCAGGCCATCACCGAACTGGCGCTGGCCGAGCTGCCCATCGACCGGCCGGAGTTCTCCGCCGACCCGCAGCGCTTCCTGGAGCCGGCGCGGGAGCAGCATCCCTGGCTGGCCCGTTTCAGCAAGGGCTACGTGGTGTTCGGCCACCAGGCGGCCAGCGACCTGCTGTACATGGATGACAGCATGGGCCCGCACTTCGCCGGCCTCGTGGAGCACTACGGCGCGCAGGACACCGGCTGGGCGCGCTTCATGATGGAGCAGATGGCGACCATCTCCGGCCCGCGCCACGACCGCCTGCGCGCCACCGTGGCCGCCGCGTTCACCCCGCGCCGCGCCAACCAGACCCGGCCCCTGATGCGCAGGGTGATCACCGAGCTGCTCGACGAGTGGGCGCCGCGCGGCGCTTTCGACTTCGCCGAGTTCGCCTCCTATTTCCCTATCACCGTGATGTGCGGCCTGCTCGGCGTATCCGCGGAACCGGTGCGCGCCATCCGCGAGGCGCTGGACACCCAGATGTCCTGCATGACCATGAACCGCGACCTGCTGCCGGCCATCCTCGACGCCTTCGAGCTGCTGTGGGATTTTGCCGATGGCGTCATCGTCGAGCGCGAGGCCGTCGGGGTACAGGACGAGGATTCGCTGCTGGACGCCCTGATCGCCTCGAAGAACAGCGGCGGCATGGACGGGAACGAACTGCGCGACCTGCTGATTTCACTGCTGCTGGCGGGCTACGACACCTCCAAGAACGAGCTGACGGTCACCATGCACGCCCTGGTGCAGCACCCCGACATGCTGGGGCGCTGCGCCGAGGACCCCGATTACTGCCGCAAGGTGATCGCCGAGGGCTTTCGCCGGACCTCGGTCGTCTCCCCCAGCCGCACGCTCTCCAAGGACGTCGAGTACGACGGCGTGCACCTGCCCGCGGGCACCTTCATCACCTTCGCCCTGCCGATGACCGGCCGCGACCCTGCGGCCTTTCCCGACCCGCTGGCCTTCGACCCGGAGCGGGCGGCGGGCGCCCGGCCGATTCCCTTCGGCCGCGGCACCCATATCTGCCTGGGCCAGTACCTCGCCCGCGCCCAGTTGGAAGAAGGCATCCACCTCATCGCACAGCGGCTGCGCGACCCGCGCGTGACCGGCGAGGTCACCTGGCGGCCCTTCCTCGCCGTCTGGGGCATCCACAGCCTCCCCATCGCATTCACCCCGTAGGAGCCTGCTACGCACGCGATCCCCAAACCGTAGGAGCCTGCTACGCAGGCGATCGCGCGCAGAGCGCGCTCCTACAGGGACCGTGCCATATCGTAGGAGCCTACTACGCCCGAACGCGGACCGAGGCGATCGCGCGCAGAGCGCGCTCCTACAGGGGCTGCTTCATCCTAAAAACGGCGCGGTGGGGGCGAATCCCAGCGCCGCATCCATCTCCTCCGGAATCGCGCAGATCTCGATCTCCCGCTCCGGGGCGTTGATGTAGGCGGCCAGCAGGTCGCCGGCTTCGAACATGCGTTCCGGTTCGATGCCAGCGTCGCGCAATCGCTCGATAGCCACGCGCACGTCCGCGATATCGCGGGACGCAAACGCGACATTGAAAAACCCCTGGTCCGAGGCGCGGTGGTCGGCGCGGCGCGGCCGCCCGGCGGGGCTGCTGTAGTGCAGGATCTCCAGTTGCACCGGGCCGGCCTCGACCAGGAAGCCCTCGCGCCGGGCCCGCGCCAGACCCCAGAGGGCCTCGTCCCCGGGTGTATGCAATTGCTCCAACGGCGCCAGCGAGCAACCGAGCACCTCCTGGTAGTAACGCCGCGCCCCCTCGAGATCCGACACCGAACTGGTGGCGTAGAGAAGCTCCGGCCCGTCGAGCCCCGGCGCCTCGCGCACCTCGATCATGCAGCCCACCCACGGGTCGCGGAACGCGCAGCGGCGCCGGCCCCGCGCGTCCTTGCCGCTGCCGGACAGGTCCAGCCCGTTTGATTCGATGGCGGCCAGCGCCGCGTCGTAGTCCGCCACCGCCACACCGAAGCGCACCCAGCCGAGGTCGCAGGGCCGCCAGACGTCCGGCACGCGGCGCTGCACCGGCCGGCTGTGCTGGAACAGTTCCAGTTGGAAGAAGGGCTGCGCGCCGACCATCCACCACATGATGGCGCGGCTGTCCGGCGGCAAGCCCTGGACGCGGATGGTCTCGCCCCACAGGGCCTGGCCGCCGGCGTTGCGAAAGCCGAAGGCTTCAGCGTAGAGCCGCAGCGAGGCGGCCATGTCGGTCGTGTTGAGTCCGAACTGGGCGATGGAGAGCATCGTGGCTCCTGTAATTTGTGGTCCGGGGTTGCGGTGAACCCTTCACCGGGAAAGCAGATTACCGAGCTTAACGGGCGGGGGGAAAGGATGATAGGTCGCAGCCTCCAATAAATATAAAAACAGTCTTGTTTGTCTTCTTATTAGGTTCTATCATACAAAATACCCACTGAAACCGTGCGGCATCTGGCTGAGTCATCCAGGCCCCCGATACCTTATAAGGAGCTATAACATGGTGGATATCCCCCTCGAGGAGCGCCTCGCCCTCCAGGAACAAATGACCGAGTACTGTTACCGGGTCGACGACATCGGCAATCTCGAACCCCTGCTCGACCTGTTCACCGACGACGCCCTGCTGGATTTCTCCGAAATCGGCCTCCCCCTGATGGACGGCAAGCCCGCCTTCCGCAAGTTCTACACGGAAGTGTTCGGCGACATGAGCCACCACACCCACTACATCAGCAACTTCCGCGTCGATGCCTACGACGGCGACACCGCCGCCATGCGCGCGTACGTGCAGGGGCTGGGCCGTTCCAACGACGGCAACGAGGTGCTGGTCCACGTGCGCTACCGCATGAACTACGTGCGCACCCCCGACGGCTGGAAGTGCACGCGCTACAGCATCCACCCCGGCATGCCGCTGCCCGGCTCGCTGGACGAGATCCACGGCCAGCGCTGAGCGCCCGGCCGGACCCCCGTAACCACCAGTCTCCCGCGAGGATCGACACCATGGGTACCGACAAGACCGAACAGATCAAGCAAAGCCCCAGCTACCCCACCCACCCCGACGCGCAGCTGCCGCAGGCCCGCGGCGACGCCATCACCGGCGACCGCTACTGGTCGAAGGATTTCGCCGATCGCGAGTGGGAGCACATGTGGAAGCGCATCTGGCACGTCGGCGGGCGCACCGCGCAGCTGCAGGAGCCCGGCGATTTCGTGGTGCACGACTTCCGCCACGAATCCATCCTGATGGTGAAGCAGGAGGACGGCTCCATCCGCGCCTTCTTCAATGTCTGCATGCACCGCGGCAACCAGCTGCTGTCCGTGGAGGAAGGCGGCGTCAACGACGGCTTCACCTGCCCCTACCACGGCTGGAAGTGGGGCCTGGACGGCGAGCTGAACTGGGTGCAGGACGCCGAGGACTTTCCCCAGGGTAATCCCTGCGGCAAGCTGAAGCTGAAGGAAGTGCCCTGCGATACCTGGGGCGGCTTTATCTTCTGGAGCTTCGACCCGGAGGTGAAACCGCTGCTGGAATTCCTCGACCCGATCCCCACCCTGCTGGCCAACCGCGACCTCGACAATTACACGCGGGTCGTGTGGCGCACCCTGCGGGTCAACACCAACTGGAAGTTCGCCTCGGACAACTTCAACGAGGCCTACCACATCCCCGCGGTACACCCCCAGTTCATGCCGATGATCGACGACCACTACTCGACCACCGTGTTCGAGATGTACCCCACCGGGCACAACCGCATGATCGAGAAACTGCAGCCCTCCTCGCGCTACCCGGAGAAAGACACGGTGCAGCCCCTGTGGGCCGACGTGCTCAAGGAGTGGGACATCGACCCCGAGGACTTCCAGGGCCGCGCCCAGGAGGCGCGCCTCGCCCTGCAACAGGCACGGCGCAAGCTGGGCCCGGGGCGCGGCTTCACGGAATTCGAGAAGTTCACCGACGACGAGCTCACCGACCAGATCCACCACACCTGCTTCCCCAACCTGACCCTGACCGGCACGCCGGAGGGGCTGCACGTGTTCCGCACCGAGCCCGACGCGGACGACCCCAACTGGTCCACCTTCGACTACTGGTACCTGGTGCCGGACAACGACCAGGCCACCGAGATCGCCACCCTGTACGGCATGCGCCCCTACGAGGAAGCGGAACACGAGGACGGCGACTTCGCCGACTACGAGACCACCATCGACCAGGGCGACTTCCTCAGCCAGGACCTGTCGCTGGCGGTCACCCAGCAGCGCGGCCTGCGCTCCATGGCCTTCGGCGACTGCTACCTGTCAGGGCAGGAAACCCGGGTGCGGCGCTTCCACGAGGTGATCAACGACTACCTCGAAGGTCGGCGCTAAGCGCACCCGGCAAAAAATCGGGGACGGACGAGCTAATATTCAGCTCCTCCGTCCCCTTTTTTGTTCAGCCGGCGGCGGGGGCGTCGATGCCGCAGCCGCGGACGAATATCTGCAGCTCGCGGGAGATACGGGCCTCTTCCTCCTTCACCGACCCCACATCCCCGGTCAGCGGACGGAATCCGCCCATGGCAATCAGCGCGAACAGCCGGGTCGCGCTGTCGATGTCCGCGTAATTCATCTGCTGGCGCTGGTGCAGGGCCTGGAAGTACGCGTATAGCCGCTCGAACATGGAGCGTCCCAGCGTATCGCGCGCCCGGGTGCAGATCTCCGTGTGGCGCGGCATCTCCGCGATGATCAGGCGCACGAACTCCCGGGTCGCCAGGTGCGCACGCCGTATCGACTTCGCCGCTTCAAAAAGGGATGCGGTAGGATCATCGAAGTCCAGCCCGAAGCGGCCCAGCTCCTCGGAAAGCTGGTCGCTCACGCGCAGGGCGACCGCGGCGAACAGGTCCTCCTTGTTGCTGAACTGCTTGTATATGCTCGCCTTGCTCACCCCCGCCCGGCTGGCGATCTGGTCGATGGTGGCATTGCCGACACCGCTTTCCTCGAACACTTCGCGAGCCACCGCTATCAGGTGTTCCAGCCAGTCCGACGACATTTTCCGGTTCGCTTTCATTCGCCCCCCTTCCGAGCGCTAATTTAAAAACAATCATGAATGATTGACAACCAGCCCTCGCGGGCCTATATTCACAAAACGAAAACGTTTTCGTTTTGAACGATAGCACGGATTGCCCCACTCCGCACGCCCCCCCAGGGCAGGAGTCCAGGCCCCAGGTAGAGCGATAATCACGCCAGGGACCCGAACCGGCGCAACCCAGTTTTCCGCTATTCCAATAACAGTTTCTACAGTTGAGAGCCGCCATGAAAACCACGTCAGCAGCAGTCTCGTTCCCGAAAGCAACCCACGCATCACGACTCCCCGTTCTCGCCCTGGGAACCGCCGGCCTGCTGCACGCAGCGATCGCGGCGGCCCAGCCACAGCTCGAGGAGGTCGTGGTCACCGCCCAGAAGCGCGCCGAGAGCCTCCAGGACGTGCCGATTTCCGTGACCACCATGTCCGGCGACCGGCTCGACCAGATGAATATCTCGAGCATCGACGAACTCACGCTGTACACCCCCAGCGTGACGGTGACCGAGGGCGCAGCCGGCGCCCAGCTCTTCATCCGCGGCGTCGGCAGCGGCCTCAACAAGGGTTTCGAACAGTCGGTCGGGACCTACGTGGACAACATCTACTTCGGCCGGGGCCGCAGCACCCGCGTCGGCATGCTCGACCTGGAGCGCGCCGAGGTGCTCAAGGGCCCGCAGGGCGTACTGTTCGGCAAGAACACCATCGCCGGCGCCTTCAACCTGACCACCCGCAACCCGGGCCAGGAGTTCGAGGGCTACGCCCAGGCCGGCTATGAATTCGAGACCGACAAGCAGTTCTACGAGGCCGCCGCCGGCGGTCCGGTCACCGATACCCTGGGACTGCGCGCCGTGGCGCGCTACAGCGACCAGGACGGCTGGTTGAAGAACACCTGGACCGGCCAGGACATCCCCGGCGAGGAGGAATTCATCTCGCGCCTGTCCGCGGTCTGGGAGCCCACCGACTCCCTGCAGGTGATCGGCAAGCTGCAGTATTCGGATTTCAAGCAGGCCGAGCGGCCCGCGGAACTCATCAAATGCAGCGCGGCCATGCAGGCACTGGTGGCCGGCGTCGACGACTGCCGCTTCGACGACAAGACCACGGTCACCGCCTACGACCCCAAGGGCGGTTACGGCTCCGAGGACATGACCGCCTACAGCATGGGCCTGACGGTGAACTGGGATACCGAGCTCGGCACGGTCACCTGGGTCAGCGGTTATACCAGCCACGACGACGACCTCTACCTCGACAGCGACTACACCCACCTCGATACGCTGGAAGCCTCGCGCGACGAGAAATTCGACTCCTTCAGCCAGGAGTTGCGCATGGTCGGCGACATCGGCCAGAGCATCAACTACATCGCCGGCGCGTACTACGAGCACAACAAGCTGCAGTACGACCAGGTCCTGTCCTACAACGCCGAACCCAGCACCGGCGCACCGGTCGCCTTCTCGCGGGTGGTCGACGACGTCCAGGAAACCGACACCTATGCGATCTTCGGCCAGTTCACCTGGGACTTCACCGACACGCTGGCCCTGACCGTGGGCGGCCGCTACTCGGTGGACGACAAGCAGGTCGATGCGCTGAACTACTGCGGCGAGTGGAAGACCAGTATTGCCAACGGCGCCGCGGCGTGTTTCGGTGCGCCCTACCAGCTGAACCAGAACCGCTCCGACGACGACTTCTCCCCGGCGGTCACCCTGGAATGGTCGCCGTCCATCGATCACATGCTCTACGCCAAGTACAGCCAGGGCTACAAGTCCGGCGGCTTCGACCTGCAGAGCCTGACCGGCGACCCGAAAACCTTCGGCTTCGAGCCTGAAAGCGTGGACTCCTACGAGATCGGCTCCAAGAGCACCCTGCTGGACGGCTCGATGACCCTGAACCTGGCCCTGTACCGCAACGAGTACTCCGACCTGCAGGTGAGCACCTTCGACGGCTACGTCGGCTTCAATGTCGGCAACGCGGCGCAGGCCATTTCGCAGGGTTTCGATGCGGACCTCAACTGGGCGCTGTCGGACGACTGGCGCACCGCGGTCAGCGTCAGCTACCTCGACGCGACCTACGACGACTTCAAGGGCGCGCAATGCTCCTACCCGCAAACCGCCGCCACCCCGGAGGGCCAGACCTGCGTGAACGACCTCTCCGGCAAGGACCTGCAGTACGCGCCCGAATGGTCCGCCCACTGGAACCTGACCTGGGAGCACCAGATCACGGACAACCTGCTGCTGACGGCCTCCGGCGATCTCAGCTACTCGGACGCATTCTACGTTTCCAACGACCTGGACCCTGAACTGCGCCAGGACAGCTACGCGAAGTTCGACGCGCGCCTCGCCCTCTCGCCGCTGAACGACCAGTGGGAGATCGCCCTGATCGGCAAGAACCTGACCGACGAGGAAACCTTCAGCTTCGGCAACGACGTACCGCTGTCGGCGGGCAGTTACTTCGCCCACTACGACGTCACCCGCACCATCGCGGCGCAAGTGCGCTGGAATTTCTGAGGAACCGGCGCCCCTGCCCGGGGCGCCCACACGCGCTCATTCTTCCAACCGCATAAAACGGAGGCTTTATGTCCGTCTCACGCCACGACACCCCGGCTCGCCGGCTCCCCCTGCTGCAGGCGGCGGTACTGGCCTGCGCCTGCACGCTGGGTCCGCCTGCGATCTCCGCGAAGATGTACTCCACCGACACCGTCGACCAGTACCAGCGCCAGGCCATTGCGGATACGATTCCCGCCGACCCCGTTGCACGGGAGACCTGGTCCCGCGCCCTGGCCTTCGACCTAGCCGTCTACGGCAGGGTCGCGGTGCTGGAATACCAACAGATGTACCAGCAGGCCATCGACAGGAAATCGCCCGAATACACCGGCTTCAACGCGTTCGCCCACGGCCGGGACCTCGCCGGCCCGGGCTACCTGCCCTTCAAGAGCCCCAACGCCGACACCCTCTACTCCAACGCCTGGCTGGACCTCAGCGCCGGGCCGGTGGTCATCACCGTACCGGACACCGACGGGCGCTACTTCACGCTGAACTTCCTCGACTTCTACGGCAGCGCCTCGAACATCAGCGCGCGCATCCAGGGCACCAGCGGCGGGCGCTATCTCGTGGCGGACGCCAACTGGGAGGGCGAGGTACCCGCGGGAATGACGCTGTTCCGCGTCGCCACGCCCTATACCTGGATCCTGATGCGCGTGCTGGTCAGCGACGCCCGTGAACTGCCGGCAGTGCGTGAGTTGCAGGACCGTTTCACTATCGCGGCGCTGCCCACGGCCGTAAAAAAGGCGGCACCGGTTTACCCCTCCCCGGACTGGCGCGACCCCGAACACTTCCTGCAAATCATGGACTGGGTGGTGCGCGAAGTGGGTTACCCCGAGGCCGAGCAGGCGCTGGTCTACCGCTACCGCGGCATCGGTGTCGGCGGCGCCGAATCGCCCGAATCTGTCTGGAAGGACCCTGCCCGGCGCCGCGGCATCGAGGCGGGCCTGGCCGAAGCAGATGACGTCATCGAGCGCTCCATGGCCCAGACCGGCAAGCGCTCCGGCAACTGGACCGAGCCGCTGGACATCGGCCGCTTCGGCTTCAACTACCTGTACCGCGCGACGCTGAACACGCTGGGCACCGGCGCCAACGTGACCGACGAGAACTACCCCTTCGTCACCTTCAACGGCGCCGACGGCAAGCCGCTGGACGGCGCGGGCAACTGCTACCGGCTGGTGCTGGACCCGGTGCCGCCGGTGAAGTTTTTCTGGTCCGTCACCCTGTACGACGCGCAGACCCGCGAGCTGTATCCCAATCCCGACGGCGTCTACCTGGTCAACGACCGCGACCCGGAGCTGGTGCGCGGCGCGGACGGGGGCGTCACCATCCAGTTCCAGCACGAGGCGCCCACCGACCCCGCCAGCGTGAACTGGCTGCCCACCCCAGCGGGCCCGTTCTATATCGGCCTGCGCGCCCAGGGGCCCGGGCCGGAAATTCTTTCCGGCAAGTGGAAGCCGGCTGATATAGAGAGGACGTCATGCGAATAAAGCGACAGTTCATCACCGCCGCATGGCTCGCGCTGGCTGTGCTTGTACCGTTGCATGCCGCGCGGGCCGACAGTAACGACCTGGCGGCACTGGAAAGCGCCGCGACCCGCACCTACATCTGGGGCTTCCCACTGGTGGAGGCGGCGAAAATCCGCCTGCGCGTTACGGACCCCGCCTACACCGGCGGGCGCAATACCATGGTCGCGCCGCTCAATCACTGGTCGCACAAGCGGCAGCTGGCGGGGCCCGACTACCGCATCGGCGTCGGCCCCAACAACGACACCGTCTACAGCCTGGCCTGGGTGGACCTCGGCAACGGGCCCATCGTTTTCGAGGCCCCGGACTTCGGCGATCGCTACTACACCTTTTCCATGGACCTCGCCGATTCCTCCGCGCAGCAATCGCTGGGCCAGCGCACCCACGGCGGCCAGCTGCCGCCTGTGTTCCTGCACGGCCCCGACTACACCGGCGAGGTTCCGGCGGGCATGGTCGAGGTCCCGAGCACCACCCGCTACCTGTTGATCGCTGGCCGCATACTGGTGCGCGACGCCAGCGAGTATCCACTGGTCAACGCGCTGCAGGACAAGCTGCGGCTGCGCTCCCTCGCGGACTACCGCGCGGGACGCACGGGCGACACCCCGGCTCCCGCACAGCGGCCGCTGCTCAGCGATGCGCAACGCGACCTGCCGGAGGACCTCGCATTCTACGCCCGCCTGGGCAACGTGATCCGCGACTGGCATTTCACCGGCGCGGACAAGCCGGTACTCGCCGACCTGGCGGCGCTGCAATTGACACCCGAACGCGGCTTCGACGTCGCTGCGCTGACACCCGCCCAACGCACCGCGCTGCAACGCGGCTACGCCGAGGGTCGCAAACAGGTCGCGGAGAAATCACTGCAACTGGGTACCGAGGTCAACGGCTGGACGGTGAACTACCAGGGTCCGAGCTTCGACCGCGATTACCTGCTGCGCGCCGCCGTCGCCAAGGACCAGATCTATGTGGCCATCCCGGAGGAAGCGATTTACCCGATCGCCCGGGTCGACGCCAGTGGCGCTCCGCTCGACGGCCGCAACCACTACCGCATCGTACTGGACGCCGATGCGCTTCCGCCGGTGGACGCCTTCTGGTCGATCACCCTCTACGACGACGCGGGCTACATGATCCACAACCCCATCGAGCGCTATTCCATCGGCGATCGCAGCGACGACCTGGTATACCGCGACGACGGCAGTATCGAAATTTACCTCTCGGCCAGCGCGCCGCCCGCAGGTGTGAAAGCCAACTGGCTGCCAGCCCCGGAAGCTCCGTTCTACCTGATGATGCGGCTGTACAACCCGCGCCCGTCGATTCTCTCCGGCGAGTGGCTACCGCCTCCGGTACAACGGCTGCCGACGCAGGGGAAGGGAGACTAGGATTTGGGAATGGCCGCGACATCGCTGCATGCAATCGGCGCCGCCGCTGCGCCGGCGAGTCCGCGGGCAAAAAAAATGCCCGCCGCGATTGCGGCGGGCAGGTACAGCGGATCAGAAGCTGTAGGTCATTTCCACGCCGTATTCGCGCGGGGCGCCCATGCTGCCAATACCGAAGGATGGGGTGAACCAGCTGCTCTGCAGCAGGTATTCCTCGTCGGTCAGGTTGCGTCCGTAGACGGCGAACCCGACCCGGTCCTCGGCGTCGCGCCAGGAGATCTTGGCGTTGAGCAGGGTGATGGAATCGATCTGCTCCTGCGGAAAGTTGGTGTAGTTGCTGACCTTTTCGTCGGCGTAGGTCACCTGCAGGAAGAAGTCGGTCTCGCCGCCGAGCATGTCCACGGTGTAGTCGACGCTGGCGTTGCCGCTCCACTCCGGCGCGTTCATCAGCGGGTTGCCCTTGAAGCTGACGGTGACCGGCTGACCGGTGACCGGGTCCGGCGCGGTGGTGTCGTACTCGTCGTACTTGGAGTCGAGGTAGGCAATGGCAAAGTTGAACAGCAGGTTGTCGGTGGCGTACGCGGTCAGCTCCAGTTCGGCGCCCTGGGAGTGGGCCTTGCCGGCGTTCTGCACGCTGGCGCTGTTGGCGCCGCTGGGGTAGGTCACGTTCTGGGTGACCTGCATGTCCTCGTACTCGTTGTAGAACACCGCCAGGTTGGCGCGGACCATGTTCTCAAACAGGTCGGACTTGAGGCCCACCTCGAAGGTGTCGAGGTATTCCGGGTCGAAGGGACCGATGTCCTCGGCTACCGCTATACGCCCGGTAAAGCCGCCGGACTTGAAGCCGTGGGCGTAGTAACCGTAGGCCATGACGTCGTCGGTGAAGCGGTAGTCCAGGCCCACCTTGTAGCCAACCTCATCCCAGGACTCGTCGCCGCGGGCGCTGATCACCGAGCCCGGGATCAGCGGATCGTTGAAGGTGGCGACGCCGCTGGGGTTGAAGGTCAGGGAGGTCAGCGAGAACGCCTTGGTTTCCTCGTGGGCGTAGCGCAGGCCGGCCTGCAGGGTCATGTTGTCCGTCAGGTCGTAGTAGCCCTGGGCGAACAGCGAGCCGGACCAGTTCTTCTGGTGCTGCTCCTGCGGCTGGCCCAGGCCCGGGGAGAAGCCGTCCAGCACGCCCTCCTGGTCGAGCTTGTACTCCTGCTGGAAGTAGAACGCGCCGGCGGTCATGCGAAAGCGCTCGCCGAGCTCGAAACTGTTGCGCAGTTCCTGGGAGAACTGCCAGTGGTCGATCTGCCGGTGGGTCTGCAACAGCTGCAGGGTAGTGGCGTCGTCGTCGCTGTACAGGTCGTGGTCGTACTCGCGGTAGGCGGTAATCGACACCCAGTCGCCGTAGTCCGTGCTCCAGTTCTGGGTGAGGGTACCGGCGTAGGTGTCCTTGTCGTTGTGGTTGGGGAAGCCTTCGTTCTGGCCGCGCCAGAAGGTGGGCTCCAGCCCGGTCTGCCCCGGCACATAGAGAATCTGCGTATCGTCGGAGGTATTGCGGTTGGTCTGCGCGCCGTTGCGCTGGCGGGTGTACTCGCCGATCAGTGTTGCATCGTAGTTGTCGAGATCGTACTTCAGGTAGCCGCGCATCGAGGTCATGTCGATGGCGCCCAGGCTGTCGCCGTTGAGGTAGTTCTTGAAGTACCCCTCGTTCTCGGTGTGCAGCACGCTGACCTTGCCGGACAGCCGGTCGGTAATCGGGAAGTTCAGCGTGCCGTTGAGGTCGATGCGGTCGTAGTTACCCACCGACACCTGCACGTCCCCGCCGAATTCACCAGTGGGCTGGCGCGTCACCACGTTGATCACGCCGCCAGTGGTGTTGGCGCCGAACAGCGTACCCTGCGGCCCGCGCAGCACCTCGATGCGCTCGATGTCGTACAGCGACATCAGCGCCGCGGTGTTCACGCCCACCACCACGCCGTCCACGACGACGGAAACCGTGGTGCCCACGTAGGGGTCGGCGTCGTTCACGCCGATACCGCGAATGGTGAATACCGCCGAGTCGGGCGAGTTGGAGAAGTGGTTCATCTGCACGTTGGGCAGGGAGTTGTTGAGCCCTTCGATATTGGTGATGTTCTGCTTGGAGATCATGTCGCCGGTAATCGCGGAAACCGCGATGGGTACTTCCTGCATGCTCTCCTGGCGTTTCTGTGCTGTTACCACAACCTCCTCGAGTTGGGCGCTGGCCGTCGCCGACAACAGCAATGTGCCGCCGAGGATGCATGGGATTCCTGTGATCGTCTTTCTGAGTGTGGTAGGCATGGGCTTTATCTCGTTATCGCTATTGTCGGGTCACCCGGGTAGCAGCCCAGCTGACATCGGTCTGGAATGTAGCAACGATCATATAAAAAAGCAATATTGTTTGTTTGTTAACTAAGTATCAATTATGCTAGCTTCGCTCCCCGGCCCCCCGCCGGGCATCGAACTATAAAAAGAGGAGAAAGATCATGCTCCGAGGACTGCAAGGTAAGACGGTGATGGTCACCGGCGCCTCAGGCGGTATCGGCCGCGAGAGCTGCCAGCGATTCCTGATCGAGGGCGCCAACGTGGTCGCCGTGGACCTGGATGCAAAGGCGCTCGCCGACGCCTTCGACGATCGGGTGGTACAGGTAGCCGCCAGCGTCACCACCGCGGAGGGCGCCGCCGCCGGTGTCGCCGCGGCGAAGCAACACTTCGGCGGCCTGGACCTGGCGTTTTTCAACGCCGGCGTCGAGTGCCGCGCCGCACCGGTGGCGGAATTCAGCGAGCGCGAGTACGAGCGTGTGTTCGACGTCAACGTGCGCGGCATCTTCCTCTGCGCGCAGGCCGTGCTTCAGCACCTGCTGCAAGAGAAAAAGCCCGGCAACCTGCTGTTGATGGCGTCGATCGCCGGCCTGCAGGGCAGCCCCAACACCGCCATCTACAACGCCTCCAAGCACGCCGTTCTCGGCCTCGGCAAGAGCCTGGCCCTGGAAGTCGGCGGCCAGGGTATACGGGTGAACATACTTTGCCCCGGCACCATCGACACCCGCATGATGCATTCGCTGGAGGAGACCATGGGCGCGGCTTCGGGCGTGGAGGCGGACCAGATGGCCAAGCTGATGCGCGCGGGCAATGCGCTCGGCCGTTACGGCACCGCCGAGGAGATCGCCTCGATGGCGGCGTGGATCCTCAGCGACGAGGCGCCCTACTGCCACGGGGAAACCTTCACCATCGGCGGTGGCCTGATGGCCTAGCTGCCTTACGCTTGTGCATCCCTCGCCGCGAGGCAACGAGTCAATGAACGATCACGCCACCCCACTCGCCCCGCTGTACCAGGCGCAGTTGTTCGCCTGTGCCGGCAACCGGGGCGACACGGACAACCTGGCCGAGGCGACTCGCGCCTGGGCGCGCTTGCTGCCGCACGCGCTGCACAGCGAAATCGGCATCAACGACCCCGGCCCCGACGCGATGGGGCTCGGCGACGCGTTTGCGACCGGGGCCGGCGCACTGCCCGATGTCCTGGTCTCCCTGGCTGGAAAAGACGAGGTGGCCGTGGTGCGCCACTTCGCGCGCCTCGCCAGCGAGATAGGCCCGGGGCTCTCGCCAGCCTCCGCCACCCTCGGCGCCCGCCTCCACTGCATTCTTCCGGGCGATGGCCCTGTACGCCTGTTCTACGCCATCAGCCGCCTCCCCGGACTGAGCCGGGAGCAGTTCCAGCACTACTGGCTGCACCACCATGCGGAGTTGGGCCGGCAGCTCATCCCGCCCTACAGCTATTTCCAGTCACACAGCGACGACCCGCTGAGCACCTCGCTGGCAGATGCCACCGGACTCGCTGTCAGCCCGTTCGACGGCGTGGTTGCGCTACACTTCCCCGACAGGGACGCCTGCGACAGGCAACTCGGCCGCGCAGACGTCAACGTCGTCGCACTGGAGGACGAGAAGAAATTCATCGACCACGATCGCGTGCTGATGGGGTGCTACCGCGTCCTGCCCCGTGAATTTTAAATACAATCACCCTTGTTTTTTTGTGGAATAGCTGATAGCTTGCACTGATCGATAACAGGGGCAGTCCCTAACCGCCCCGACAGCTCACGCGAATCAGCCAGCTGGTGCTTCACCAGGAGGATAATAATGGCGAACGTAGCATTACAGCGGGACCTGCAGCGTCCCCCCAAGCAGCCCGAACCCACCCTGCAGCACAACCCCGTCACCGCGGAACGCTATATCTCCGCCGACTACCTGAAGCGGGAGATCGACCAGGTCTGGCGCAAGGTCTGGAACATCGGCGGCGTCAGCTACCAGATGCCCGAGCCGGGCGACTACCTGATGGCCGAGATCGGCCCGGATTCGGTCATCATGACGCGCCAGGACGACGGCAGCGTACGCGCCTATCACAACGCCTGCGCCCACCGCGCCGCGCGCATCACCGAGGCCATCGAGGGCCACGTGCAGCACTTCCAGTGCCCCTACCACGGCTGGAAGTTCGACCTCGCCGGCACCGTGGTGGACGTACCCAGCCCGGAGGACTTCCCCCAGGGCAACCCCTGCGGCAAGGCGCATCTCAAGCAGGTGCGCTGCGAGGAAATGTTCGGCATGGTCTGGTTCAACATGGACGACGACGCCCCCGGCCTCGCGGACTACCTCGGCGAGACCGTGGTGAAGGAGCTCAACTCCCACCGCATGGAGGACATGGTGCGCGTGCTGGACATCACCGCCGAGGCGGAGTGCAACTGGAAGATCCTCACCGACAACTTCAACGAGTCCTACCACGTCACCGTGCTGCACCCGGAACTGGTGCCCTACATCGCGGCGGACTACGACGACTGCCAGTTCGACCTGCTGCCCGGCGGCCACAACCGCGGCTGGTTCCCCTCCTTCATGCCCTCGAAGCAATGGGGCTCGGACACCATCGGCGAACCGCTGGTCAGCCTGGCCGCGGCCTGGGGCATCGACAGCAACGAGTACGTCGGCCGCGACAGCTGGAAGCAGCTGCGACTGGACGTGCAGAAGAAAAAGCGCGAGCTGGGCGAGCAGAAGGGCTACAAGCACTACGAGGGCATGGCGGACTACCAGCTCACCGACTATGTGATCTACAACCTGTTCCCCAACAACGTTATCACCGTCGGCCCGGACGGCGTGCAGCTGCTGCGCCCGCGCCCGCACCCCACCGACCCGGCCAAGCACCTGTTCGACCACTGGTGGCTGGTGAACAGGATCGAGGGCCAGGAGTTCACCCCCTCCCCCGCCGGCGGCCCGGACCTGCCGGTGGAGGACGCGGAGCACGAGCACATCCGCTACCGCGAAAAAACCCTCGGCACCACCGCGGACCAGGACCTCAGCATCGGCAACGCGCAGCAGCGCGGCCTGACCTCGGCCGGCTACCAGGGCGATTTCTACCTGCCCAACCAGGAGCGTCGCGTGCAGCGTTTCCACGAGGTACTGGACAGCTACATGGGCGACGCGCCGCAACCGCAGGCCGGCCGCAAGATCGCCAGCGCCTGAGCAACCCGCACAGGGAGGAAGCGACATGTCGTTCACCGGACCCTTCGAGGATCGCCTGGCGATCCGCGAACTGATCGAGCACTACGCCGACGCGGTAATGCAGCGGGACCCGAAGTCCTGGGGCCAGGTCTGGGCGGAAGATGCCAAATGGTCCCTGCCCGAATTCGAGGGCCTGGAGATGTTCGAGGGCCGCGACGCCATCGTGCAGGGCTGGATGGGCGCCATGGGCGACTACCCGGGCATGACCTATATCGCGACACCCGGCGCCATCAACGTCGATGGCGACACCGCCACGGCGCGCACCTACACCTCGGAAATCTTCCCCGGGCCGGACGGCAATACCCTGCGCGTGCGCGGGCAGTACGACGACGAGCTGCGCAGGCAGTGCGGCCGCTGGCTGTTCACCTCCCGGGTGTACAAGATCGTAAGGATGGACGAAGCATGAGTTTCTGGCTTGGCCCGGGCCTGGTGCCCTACGAGCGCGTCAGCCTCGGCGACGCTTCGTGGCTGCTCATGGAGAGCCGCGAGCGCCCCATGCACGTGGCCACCCTGCTTATCTACCAGCTGCCGGAAGGCAGCGACGCCGACTACATGCGCAAGCTGGTCAGCGACCTGCGCGATTCCACCGAGTTCGCCGACCCCTTCAACCGGCGGCTGGTCAGCTACAACATGCGCGCCATCGCGCCCATGTGGACGCGGGACTACGACCTCGACATGGAATTCCACGTCCGCCACCAGGCGCTGCCCCACCCGGGCGGCGAGCGCGAGCTGGGCATGCTGATCTCGCGCCTGCACAGCAACCCCATGGATGTCAGCCGACCACTGTGGGAGTACCACGTGATCGAGGGGCTGGAGGACGGCCGCTTCGCCATCTACTTCAAGATGCACCACTCGATGGTGGACGGCATCGCCGGTATCCGCATGCTGCAGCGTTCCATGTCCACCAGCCCGGATGACCTGCACACCCCCGCGCTGTGGAGCGCGCACGCGCCCGCGGTGGCGCCGCGCGGCAAGACAGCGCATTCGCTGGTCGGCGACCTGCGCAGCGTGGCCCAGACCGCGAGTTCCATCGCCGGGGTGGGCAAGGGCCTGCTCAGCCTCCTGCGCGCCGCTCGCGACCGCGACGACCCGACCAAGCTGCCATTCCAGACCCCGGTGTCCATCCTCAACCACCGCATCCACAGCCAGCGGCGCTTCGCCACCCAGCAGTACGACTTCGCGCGCATCCGGCGTCTCTCCAAGGCCGCCGGCTGCACCATCAACGACATCATCCTGGCCCTGTGCAGCGGCGCGCTGCGGCGCTTCCTGAAGGAACTCGGCAGCCTGCCGGGGCAGCCGCTCACCGCGGGTATCCCGGTGTCGCTGCGCGGCAAGGACGACCAGAGCGCGGGGGCGGCAGTGAGTTTCATCATCGCCGATCTCGCCACCAATATCGCCGACCCGAAGCGCCGCCTGTCGCGTATCACCGCCTCGACCCGGCGCGCCAAGTCGCTGATGCAGGACATGCCCCGCGACACCATCGAACGCTTTACCGCGGCGGTGATGACGCCCTACAGCCTGCAGATGCTGGCCGGGCTGGAGGGCCGCACCCGGCCGGTGTTCAACGTCACCATCTCCAACGTACCCGGCCCGACCGAACCGCTGTACCTGCGCGGCTCGCGGCTGGAGGCGATGTACCCGGTATCGGCGGTGACCCACGGCCAGGCGCTGAACATCACCTGCTACAGCTACGCGGGTACGCTCACCTTCGGCTTCGCCGGCTGCCGCGACACCCTGCCGCACATGCAGCGGCTGGCGGTGTATACCGGCGAGGCACTGGAGGAACTGGAAAACGCGATACCCGAGCCGGCACCGGTTGTGGAGCCTGAGGAAACCGCGAAGCCAAAGAAGCGCTCCACCCGCTCAATCCCCAAACGCTCCGCAAACGCCTGACCCGCACCCGTAGGAGCCTGCTACGCAGGCGATCACCCGCGATCGGTTGACCCGTAGGAGCCTGCTACGCAGGCGATTGCGCGCGATCACCTGACCCGTAGGAGCCTGCTACGCAGGCGATTGCGCGCGATCGGCTGACCTGTAGGAGCGCGCTCTGCGCGCGATCGCCTGCGTAGCAGGCTCCTACAACGACTGCCGCTCCTGTAGGAGCGCGTTACACGCGCGATCGCCTGCGTAGCAGGCTCCTACAACGACCGCTGCTCCTGTAGGAGCGCGCTCTGCGCGCGATCGCCTGCGTAGCAGGCTCCTACGAGTCGGCGACACGCACCAGGCACTTGCCGCGGGAGCGGCCGTGCATCATGTCGCAGAAGGCCTGCGGCGCCTGTTCCAGGCCGTCATAGATTTTGCTGAAACTGCGCAGCGACCCCGCCTGCAGGTAACTGCCCAGCTGCGCGATCGCCTCGGGAAAACGCTCGGCGTAATCGGAAAACATGAAGCCCTCCGCCCGCGCGCGCTTGGTGATCAGCTCCCAGGTGTTGAACACCGGTTGCGGTTTCTCGCTCTCGTACTGGGCGATCGCCCCGCACAGCACCAGCCGCGCGCGCTCGCGCAGGTGGCCCAGCGCGGCGTCGAGCACCGCACCGCCGACATTATCGAACATCAGGTCGATGCCATCCGGGGCGAACTCCGACAGCGCGGCGGGCAGCTCGGGATAGCGCTCGCGGCTGAGTGCGAGGTCGTAGCCCACCTCCTCGCGCAGCCACACGGCCTTCTCCTCGCTGCTGGTCAGGCCGATAGTTCGACAGCCGTGGATGCGCCCGAGCTGGCCGACCACCGTGCCCACCGCGCCGCCGGCGGCGCTCACCAGCAGGGTTTCCCCCGGCTGCGGGCGGCCGATATCCAGCAGGCCGAAATACGCGGTCATGCCGGTGGGACCGAGGGTGGACATGTACTCGTGCAGCGGCAGGCCGGGGTCGACCTCGAGCACGCTGCACAGGTCGGAGCCGTCGAGCAGGCTGTAGTCCTCCCAGGCGGTGCGCGCGCTGACGATGGCGCCCTCGGGGAAGTCCGTGTGCTGGCTGTCGACCACGCGGCCGAGCACGATGCTCTGCACCGGCTGCTCCAGCGGCATGCCGGGCAGGTAGTTGTCGCCGGAGTCCGCGTTCATCCACTGGCGGAAGCCGGCGTCCATCGACAGGTAGAGATTGCGCAGGACGAAGGTCCCGGGACGGGAGGCCGGCAACGACGTTTCGCGCAGGGCGAAGTCGGCTTCGGTGATGGCGCCCGACGGATGGCGGGCGAGGACGATACTCTGGTTCATACTATCTTCACGACTCTTGTTATCGCTCTGGTTCACCTTCGGTTAATCCATGTCGGACTCGTATTCCTCCACCGTGAAAGAGCGGATACTGGCGCGGTCGAACAGGCGCTCCTCGTCGGTGGCGATTTCGGCGGCCACTTCCGGGTCCGAGAGCCGCGCCATCACCCGGTCACAGGCGGCCTGGTCCGGAAACCAGATCTCCATCAGCACATCGTAGTCGTCGTCCGCCGCGGCGTGGGCCGGCGTCGCTACTGGCCGCAGGAACCGGCGCGTGTAGTAGCAGGCGTCCGGGCGCAGGTAGCGCTCGCCGAGCAGGCGGTGGCCGATGCTCGCCGATTCGTAGGCCTCGATAAATTCTTCCAGCGACAGGCCCGGCTTGCGCTTCATCAGGCTGATCAGTTTCAGCATGTGAGATACCTCCCGCCTCAGCCCATCATCTCTTCGGCGGTCGGGATGCGGCACAGGGTCTGGCCGCCGGAAATGTCGATCAGCTGCCCGGTAATGAATGCTTCGTCCGAGGCCAGCCACAGGGCGGCATTGGCCATGTCCTCCGCCTGCGGCAGGCGGCCCAGCGGAATCTCCTTGAGGAAGGCCGGCTCGATGCTCGGCATTTCCAGGTAACCCGCGGTCATCGCGCTTGGCGTAAAGCCCGGCGACAGGGAATTGATGCGAATGTTCTGCGGGCCGTATTCCACCGCCGCCACCCGCACGATCTGGTCCGCGCCCTTCTTGGTCCCGGCGTACACACCGAGGCCGGGCGGCGCCAGGATCGTGGCCTGGGACGAGGTGGTGATGATGGAGCCGCCGTTCTTCATGCGCGCGGCCATGTGCTTGATGAACAGCGCGGTGCCGATCAGGTGCACGTCGCAGGCCCGTTGCAAGGATTCCCGGGTCACCTCAGCTATCGGACCGCCGACATCGATGCCGGCGAAGTTGAGCGCCGCGTCCAGATTGCCGTAGGTGTCGACGGCGTAATCGGCCAGCGCGGACAACTGGTCCTCGTCGGCGATATCGCAGGCCATGCTTTTCGCGCCCAGCGCCTTCGCGACTTCCGCCACCTTGTCGGCCCGGCGTGCTGCCAGCACGAGTTTGGCGCCTTCCTGCGCGAAGCGCCGAGCGGTTGCGGCGCCCATGCTGCGCTCGTCCGAGGCGCCGAGAATGACGACCACCTTGCCTTCCAGTCTGCCAGCCATGAGAGTCTCCTTAAATCAGTTGCGTTGTAGTAGGTGCGCGGCGAATCACAGTGAAGCCCAGTGCGCGTACACCGGATCTTCGCGGCCGTAGCAGCCGCGCGTGCTCAGCGTGGAATACAGGCCCTGCTCGCTGTAACTGCTGGGCATGCTCATGTTCCAGTCAGCCACGAAGGTGTGGCTGCGGATCAGCCAGCGGCCGTCCACACGCTCGAATTCGTCGATGTAGCGGCCACCGCTGACGGTGTCCGTACCGCCCGCCGTCATCGTGGCGATCACGTAGGCCTCACCGATGGCGCGGTCGCCGGACACTTCCACCCACTCGTTGGCGATGGAGTGAAAGCAGCGGTCGAGGTTGAGTTTCACGTAGCCGGCGATCACCTGCGCGAACTCGCGGCCGGAGCCGTTGAACACGCCGGAGATCACCCGCGCCTCGGGGTGGAAGATGGATTCCAGCAACTCGGTGTCCGCGCGATCGACACCGCGGGCGTAGGCCATCAACAGGTCGTGGACGGCAATTTTGGCCAGTGCTTCGTCCAGCTGCCGCTCGGAGGGGCTGTGCATTTCAGTATCTCCCGGTTGTTGTAGCCAGGCGCGGCCCAGCGCCAGCAGCGCGTAGCCGGCATCCGCATCGGCGTGGGCGCCGCGCGGCACTGCATTCGCGAGTGGCGCCGCATGTGCGGCCCAGGCGCTGGCGCCGGGGCGATTGATGTTGCCGTCCATCACGTAGGTCCGGTGGGTCAGTCCCCAGCGGCCGTCGCGCAGGCTGTGGCGGTCGAGGTAGCGGCCGAGCACGAGGTGCTGGAGCGGCGTGTCGTCTTCCATGTCTTCGGCGCAGGCGATGACGGTGGTCTCGGAGACGCCCTCGTCCCCATCCAGCGCGATCCACGCCGCGCCGCTGCGGTGCAGCGATACAGGTGACGCGCGCTGGGAGTCGCAGATCAGGGGTGCGAATTCGCTGGCAGCGCCGACGAAAAAGCCGTAGTCCACGGTCGCGTCCGGGTGGTATGCCTCGAGTAACAGTGCCGCATCGGCGCGGTCGATACCGCGGCTGTGGCAGGACAGCACATCGCGGATGGCCAGGGTTCCCACCAGGCGGCAAGCCGCCGTGCGATCGGTGGTATCCATTACGTTATTCTCCTTTGCACGCACTCCAGGGTGCGTGCGGATGCCATTCGATGGGCACATTCTGGCACATGCAACATCTATTAACAAACAATATAGTCGGTTTTTAAATAGGTGAAATCCCTCCGGCCCCTTTTTGCAGGAGTCTCGAAAAAAAAGCCCCGCGAGAGCGGGGCTTGTTGAACGGCTGCGGCTCAAAAGTCGTACACGACCTCGAAGCCGACCTCGCTGGGCGCGCGGCGCTGGGCGAAGCGCCACAGGGTGCCGGGTGCCTGGTCGGTGGCGGTCGGGCGCAGGGGGTTCACCACGTAGCTGTGGGTCCAGGTGTCCTCGTCGGTCAGGTTGCGTCCGTAGAGCGAGAACTGCCAGTTGTCCATGCGGTAGCTGACGGACGAGTCGAGAATGCCGTACTCGTCGATGGCGGAACCGTAGTAGTTGGTGATGGTCGCCTCGTAGCTGTCGGTCCAGCTGTAGGAGATACGCCAGTTCAGCTCACCCGGGCCGATGTCCCAGTTCATGGACGAGGCCACGGAGTAGTTCCATTCGGGTGCGCGGCGCAGATCGAGGTTGGTCTCATCCTGCGGCGGCAGGAGCACGCCGTTGGCATCCTGGTCGCCCCAGATGTTGACGAACAGCTCGTCGTACTTGGCGTCGAGGTAACCCGCGTTACCCGACAGGCGCCACCAGTCGGTCAGCAGCCACTGGAAGTCCATCTCGAAACCGGAGATCTTCGCCTTGCCCGCGTTGTCGATGGCCAGCTGCGTGCCGGTGCCGACGGGATTGCCCTGCGCGTCGAGCGACGGTACCGCCAGCTCGATCTGCATGTCCTCGTACTCCATCATGAAGCCGGTGAGGTTGAAGATCAGCGAGCCGTCGAACAGGGTGGTGCGCAGGCCGGCCTCGTAGTTGATCAGGGATTCCGGCTTGTAGCCGCGGGCCAGCACTTCCGGAGTCTGCGCGCGCGGCGACAGGCCGCCGCTGCGAAAACCGGTGGAGACCGTGGCGTAGGCCATGATGTCGTCGGTGAAGAAGAACCGGGCGCCGCCGCGGTAGATGATCTTGGAGTCCGTGCGGCTGCCGCCGGAGTTGGGCGGAAGGTCGTAGCCGCCGGTCGCGTAGTTGAACACTTCGCGCGCCAGCTTCTTGGTCTCGTTGATGTAACGGGCGCCGAGGGTGAACACCAGACGGTCATCGAGCATGGCGTAGTCCGCCTCGCCGTAGATCGAGTAGGAATCCGACTGGGTCTCGCCAAACTCGTAGGTGCAGGGGTCGCCGCCGAGATCGCAGCCGAGCAGGGTCAGGACGGTGTCCTGGTTGTTGGTGCCCTTGGCGTAGGCCTGGAACAGGCCCGCCTGCCAGGTCAGTTTCGAGCCGGTGTCGCGCGCCAGGCGTACCTCGTTGCTGACCTGGGTGAAATCGCCCCAGCGGCGGAACTCGTAGATTTCGTAGGGAGTGGCGTCGCCGTCGAGGGTCTGGTCGTCATCGGCATCCAGCCAGGCGCCGATATAGGTGAGGGAGTAGTCATCCCCGAACTCGGACACCATGCGGAAGGTGGCGGACCATTTTTCCAGCTGGTTGTCGGTCTTGCGATTGGCCGACGCGGTGTCGCGACCGGTGGACGGCTCGCCGGGCTTGCCGGAGCAGTAGACCCCGCCTGGTGGCACACCAGCGGCATCGAGACCCTGGGTGATCGCGCAGAAGGTGTCCTTGGCGTCGATGTCGACGTTGAACACGGCGCCCGGGGTGCCTGACAGGTTGGTGTAATCGACGATCAGCTCACCGGTGAAGGTGTCGCTGGGCGCCCACAGGCCGTGGATGCCGAAGTGCTCGGTGTCGCGGTTCCACAGGTCACCGCCCTGGTCGTTGTCGATATAGCCCTCGTCCTGGCGCTCGAAACCGCCGGTGAGCTTCACTGCCCAGGTATCCTCGCCATAGTTGAACAGCACATCGCCGCTGTACTTGTCGTACTCGCCGACGCGGCCGCGGACCTTGCCGCTGACCTCGCCCAATTGCGGCTTGACGCGGTGGATGTTGATCAGGCCGCCGACCACGTTCTTGCCGAACAGCGTGCCCTGCGGGCCGCGCAGTACTTCGATGCGCTCGATGTCGATCATGTCGAACACCTGGCCGGTGCCGGTGGCCAGCGGCACGTCATCCACCATGACCAGCACGGTGGGGTCGAAACCCTTGTCCACGTCCTGGTAGCTGATACCGCGGATCGAGAAGCCGCCGCCGCCCGGCGTGCCCATCTCGATGGTGTCGAAGACCACGTTGGGGGCGAAGGCCTGCAGGCCGGTGGTATCCAGGGTGAATGCCATCTCGATGTCTTCACCGGCGATCGCGGTGACCGCGACCGGGACGTCCTGGATGCTCTCCACTTTCTTCCGTGCGGTAACGAGTACTTCCTCGAGTTGCTGCGCCATTGCTGGCGTCGCCACGCTGACGGCTGCCGCCAGCGCCGTGGCCCTGAAGGCCAGTTTTGGGGTGTTCATACGGAGAACCTCCGACATTTAATTATTCGTTATTCAGTCGGGCACTTTCGGCCCGGTCAGTGTGGATGGCTTTGGGAAAACGGATTCCCGACAGCGAACCAGCGCCCACTCTACCCCGCCAGAATTTAAAAAACAATACTGTAGGTTTTATAAATACATTCGTGGCTGTATATAAAAAAGCCCCGCCTTCAGAGGGCGGGGCAAGCGCACTGGCAGGGCCACGCCCTGCCTCACCTGGAAGTCATTACCAGGCCGGAGATCCCATGGGTTGCCGCAGGGGGTCGCCCTGTCGCGGGGTGAGTTCGCAATCGCGGCATGCGCACCCGAGTCCGGCGAGCACGGAACCGGTGGCGCGTGCATGCAGGCGGTCCGGGCTGAAAACCGGAGGCCGGTGGAATTTGCTGGTCGGGTCGAACATCGGCATATCGTATTTTTATTCGCTTTAGCCTGAAGCCTATTCTGGCATACCTTCGCCAATATTAAAACCATCATTGACGTTTTTTATTTTCATGGGCTACACTGCCGACCTCCAGCGAGGAACGGATACCGGCCGGCATAGCCGTGGCGCCGTCCGAAATCGCAGCACGAACAGATAATAACCTGTGCAGAGGCGGAGTCCGGCAATGTCCTGATGGCTCTCAAGACAGAGCCCCTCGAGACACTGCCCAAGGAGGAACAACCGTGAGCCGCATCGAGAAACTCCCCCCCGGGCAATGGCCCGACTGGCTGCGCGAACAGTTTGCCGCTGACGAGGCGACGACCCTGGAACTGGGCACCATGCGCATGTTCGCCCACTGCCCGGATATCGCCGGCGGCATCATCGCCCTGGGCGCCGGCATCAAGGCCGCGCGCAGCCTGCCGGAACGGCTGATCGAACTGGTGCGCCTGCGGGTGGCCTTCCACAACCAGTGCCGCAGTTGCATGGCCATCCGCTACCGCGACGCGGTCGTCGACGGTGTCACCGAGGAACTGGTCTGCTCGCTGCAGTCGCCGCCCTCGGCCCCGGACCTCACCGAGGCGGAAAAAGCCGCCATCGCCTACGCCGACAAGTTCGCCACCGACCACCTGTCCATCGACGACGCGGACTTCGCGCGCCTGCGCGAACACTTCAGCGAGGCGCAACTGGTGGAACTGGGGAGCTGGGTGGCCTTCTGCGTCGGCTTCGGCCGCCTCGGAGCGGTCTGGGATATGGTCGAGGAGTTGCCTGCGGAATTCGCGGCAAAGACCGGCGAGGCGGTAACACCCTGGAGCGGCGAGGCCACGGTAGTCCGCTGATCCGGCGCGCCAGGACACATGACAGGAGAAGCAACCATGACAGATAACATCGTGCAGCGCGTGCTCGACGAATCGGACATTCACCGCATCCTGGCCGAATACGCCGAAGCCCTGGACCGCCGCGAGTACGACCGGCTGGACCGGGTCTTCACCCCCGACGCCACGACCCACTACGTCGGCATCGGCCACTTCAACGGCATCGATGCGATCAAGGGCCTGATGGCCAAGGTGCTTGACCAGTGCGGCCCGACACAGCACCTGCTGGGCACCATGCGCATCGAACCGCAGGGCGACGAAGCGGAAGCGCGCTGCTACCTGCAGGCCATCCATCGCGGCAAGGGCGAGTTCGCCGACAGCCTGCACACGGTCTGGGGCGAATACCGCGACCGGTTGCAGCGCACCGCGGACGGCTGGCGCATCGTGCACCGGGAACTGCACAGCATCCACGCCGAGGGCGATATCGGCCTGAAAATGTAACTGGACCAGAACGTAGAGTGGTAGACGCATGACAACGAAAGTGATCGCACTGCGACAAGTAACCAACTTCGACGACGGCGCCGACGTGCTGGTCATCGGCTATGGTATCGCCGGCGCCTGCGCCGCCCTGGAAGCGCGCCGCAGCGGCGGCGACGTGCTGGTACTGGAACGCGCCAGCGGCGGCGGTGGCGCCAGCGCCCTGTCCTCCGGCATCTTCTATCTCGGTGGCGGTACCGCGGTGCAACAGGCTTGCGGCGTCGAGGACAGCGCCGACAACATGTACCGCTTCATGCTGTCCAGCATGGGCAGCGAGGACGCCGCGCTGGTTCAGCGCTACTGCCGCGACAACGTCGATCACTTCAACTGGCTGGAAGCCCAGGGCGTCCCCTTCGAGCGCAGCTACTACAAGGACAAGGCGGTTTTTCTGCTGAGCACCGAGGGGCTGATCGGCACCGGCAACGAGAAAGTCTGGCCCTACCGCGAGATCGCACAGCCGGCGGCACGCGGCCACCAGGTGGCGCAGGAGGGCGAGAGCCCCGGCGGCCTGGCCATGGAAGCGCTGATCGCACGCTGCACCGAGGCCGGCGTGCGCAGCGCCTGCGACAGCCAGGTCACCGCACTCATCCGCGACGGCGAAGGCCGTATCTGCGGAGTACAGGCCAGGCGGGCGGGACGCGAGTACCACTACCGGGCGGAGCGCGGCGTGATCCTCGCCACCGGCGGCTTCACCATGAACGAGGCCATGGTGCGCGAGCACTGGCCCCAGTACAGCGAAACCTGCGAGCCGCTGGGCGCCGCCTATAGCGACGGCTCCGGCATCGAACTCGGCTGCGCCGCCGGGGCGCGCACCCAGGCCATGTCCGGCATGATCGCCACCGCCTCCATCTACCCGCCGGCGCAGTTGATCAAGGGTATCGTGGTCAACCGCGACGGCCGGCGCTTCGTCGCCGAGGACAGCTACCACGGCCGCCTGGGCGCCTATATTTCGGAACAGCCGGAACAGCGCGCCTGGCTGATCGTCGACTCGGAGATCTTCGCTTACCCGGAAATCGAGACCGCCCGGCACCAGCTGGTCGACGGCTTCGAGACCGTGGGAGAAATGGAGCGCGCACTGGAAATGCCGGCCGGCGCGTTGCAGGCGACCCTCGATGCGTATAACAGCAACGCCGCCCAGGGACAGGACCCGCAGTTCTTCAAGCACCCGGACTGGCTGAAGCCCCTCGATGAAGGCCCCTGGGCCGCCTTCGACATTTCCTTTGATCGCTCCAGCTACCTGTTCATCACCCTCGGCGGATTGCAGATCGACCCCGACGCCCGGGTGCTGGACGCCAATGGCCGCGCCATCCCCGGCCTGTACGCGGCGGGCGCCTGCACCAACCACATACCCCGCAGCGGCAAGACCTACGCCAGCGGCATGAGCCTCGGCCCCGGCTCCTATTTCGGCCGCGTAGCCGGCGTGACCGCGATGGCCACCGTAGGAGCCTGCTACGCAGGCGATCGCCCGCAGAGCGGGCTCCCACAAGAGACGCGATCGCCCGTATAGCGGGCTCCTACGGAATCGTGCGTTGTAGGAGCCTGCTACGCAGGCGATCGCCTGCATAGCAGGCTCCTACAGGGTGCGGTAAACGATAAGCAAGGAGAGTACAGACATGACCGACAAACCCAGTACCGGTATCGGGCGCCGCCAGTTACTCATCTCCGCCGGCGTGGCAGCCGGCGCCAGCGCTGCGGCCTCACTGCCCGGCACTGTACTCGCCGCGGGGGATGCCATGCACTGGGACCGTGAAACCGACGTCATCTGCGTCGGCAGCGGTGCCGCCGCCTGCTCCGCCGCGGTCGCCGCGCGCAAGAGCGGCGCGGAGGTCCTGGTGCTGGAAAAACTGCCGATCACCGGCGGCACCACCGGCAAGTCCGGCGGGGTGTGCTGGATCCCCAACCACCCCTTGCTGCGCGCCCGCGGTATCGAGGACAGGAAGGAAGACTGCCTGAAGTACCTGGCGCGCTACGCCTACCCGCAGCAGTACACCCCCGACAGCCCCACACTGGGCCTGTCCGGGCCCGACTACCAGCTGCTGGAAGCGTTCTACGACAACGGCTCGAAGATGATCGAGTTTATGCAGGACAACGGCGTGGTGCAGTTCCGCGAGTTCAAGATGTGGGGCGTGGACATCTACCCACCCGACTACGCCGACCACCTGCCGGAGAACAAGGTGCCCCGCGGCCGCACCCTGGAGCCCGCCGTCGGCGCCGGCTCCACCGAGGGCGGCGGCTCGCTGGCGGTGACCCTGGCGCAGTGGCTGGAGAGCAACGGCGTACCGCTGCTCACCGACCACCGGGTGACCGGCCTGGTCAAGGACGGCGAGCGCGTGGTCGGCGTCACTGTCGACAGCCTCGGCGAAACGCTGCATATCAAGGCTCGCAAGGGCGTGGTCTTCGGCAGCGGCGGCTACGCCCACAACACCGAACTGATCGACCTGCACCAGCCCGCGCTCTACGGCAGCTGCGCCCTGCCCGGCTCCACCGGCGACTTCATCGGCATCGCCGGCGCCGCCGGGGCATCGATGGGCCCGCTGGACATCGCCTGGCGCACCCAGGTGCAGTTCGAGGAGGCGCTGGTGAGCCGGGTGCGCGGGCTGTGCTGCTTCGTGCTGCCCGGCGACTCGATGATCGTGGTCAACAAGTACGGACACCGGGTCACCAACGAGAAGCGCAATTACAACGACCGCACCCGCACCCACTTCTACTGGGACCCGACAAAGGAGGAGTACACCAACCAGCTGCAGTTCATGGTCTTCGACCAGCGCAGCCTGGACGCCTTCGGCGGCGCCTATCCCTTCCCGCTGGACCCGCGCGAATCCACCTCGCTGGCCACCGGCGAGACCTGGGACGAACTGGCCGCCGATATCGGGACACGGCTGGCGAAGGTCGCGCAGCACAGCGGCGGGGCGAAGCTGTCGGGCGATTTCGCCGCGCAGCTGAAGACCACCGTGGCGCGCTTCAACGGCTACGCGAAATCCGGGGTGGATGAGGAATACGGCCGCGGCGCGCATGACTACGACGCCGACTGGCACAAGCTGTTCTCCGCGCGACGCGAGGGCACCAGCTACCCGGAGAACCCCTACCCCAGCCTGGTGATGCACCCCTTCGCGGACAAGGGTCCCTACTACGCCATTATCCTCGCCGCCGGCGCGCTGGACACCTGCGGCGGCCCGCGCATCAACCACAACGCCCAGGTGCTGGATACGCAGGGCAAGCCCATTCCCGGCCTGTACGGCGCCGGTAACTGCATCGCCAGCCCGATGCGCCAGGCCTATGCCGGCGCCGGCGGCACCATCGGCCCCGCCCTCACCTTCGGCTATATCGCCGGCCGCCACGTCACGGGGGCTGCATGAAATCGCGTCTCGCCGCCCTGCTGATCGCCAGCGGACTGAACGCCGCAGCCCTCGCCGACGAGGTGAGCTTCCAGAAAGACATAGTGCCCGTACTCAAGACCCGCTGCGCCACCTGCCACCTCACCGGGCAGGAGGCGGGCAACATGGCGTTGCACCCGCGCGCTGCCTACGCCAACCTCGTCGAGGTCCCCTCGATCGAGGCAGCGGACATGCTGCGGGTGAAACCCGGCGAGCCGAACCAGAGCTACCTGCTGCGCAAGCTGGAGGGAACGCACCTGGACGCCGGCGGCTCCGGCGTGCAGATGCCGCTGGGCCAGGCGCCGCTGGATGCGGCGATGCTGGCGAAGTTTCGCGCGTGGATCGAAGCGGGCGCGGCGGACAATTGAATACGCGGCCCCGCCGCGGGGCTACGGCCTGCGGTTCGCGCCCGCACCGATTACCCCCGGACAGGGCATGAGGACAGGCAGATGAGCGAAGCCAGCAATCGACGGTGGTTACTGAAAGAACGCCCGCAAGGGATGGTCGGGCGGGAGCATTTCCAGTTCGTGGAGGAAGCGGTTCCGGAACCCCGGGAAAACGAAATACTGGTAAGGAATTACTACCTGTCCTTTGAACCTGCCCAGCGCGGCTGGTTGAACGACCTGCCCAGTTACGTTCCGCCGGTGAGTATTGGCGAGGTCATGCGCTCGGCGGCGCTCGGCAAGGTGGTCAAATCCAGAAACCCTGCGTACCGGGAGGGCGAGTTCGTGACTGGCACCTTCGGCTGGCAGGATTACATCGCCACCAACGGCCAGGGTATGTTCCCGATATCCCCGGTCGGTGATATCACACCCGCCACTTACGCGCTGCACATCTACGGCCTGACCGGGATGACAGCCTATTTCGGCATGACCGATATCGGCAAACCCCAACCGGGCGATATCGTGGTGGTATCCGGCGCAGCCGGCGCCACGGGCTCCGTGGCAGGACAGATTGCGAAAGCGCTCGGCGCCACAGTGATCGGCATTGCCGGCGGCGAAGAGAAATGCCGCTGGCTGGTAGAGACGGCCAACTTCGACCGGGCCATCGACTACAAAAATGAAAACGTCGCAGAGCGCCTGAAAGCGCTGTGCGGGAACAAGGTCAACGTGTTTTTCGACAACGTCGGTGGCCGGATACTGGACGATGTTCTCGTAAACCTCGCGCTCAACGCACGCGTTGTGCTCTGCGGTGGAATTTCCAGTGGCTACACGGCCGATGGACTGCCGCCCGGGCCGGTCAATTACATGCAGCTCGTGATACGCAGATCGACGATGCAGGGATTCCTCGTGCTGGACTACCTGGATCGCTTTCCCGAGGGTATCGCACAAATGCAGCAGTGGGTCGAGGATGGGGCCATTCACGTTGCAGAAGATATTGTCGAGGGCCTGGAACACTGCCCGGAAGCACTCGCCGGCCTCTTCCTTGGCAAGAATTTCGGCAAACAACTGTTGAAAGTGGCCGAGCTGGACTGAAGTCGAGCTTGCCGGCCTCTACCTGGACGCTCCAGCCACAGGCCCGCAGAGCGGTATCAGTCGATGGCCACCTCGACCTGGCCGTCCACCACACGCACCGGATAGGTATCCAGCGGGATCTGGGTAAGCTGCCCCACTGTGGAGCCGTCCTTGAGACTGAAACGCGCACCGTGCAGCGGGCAGGAGATGTAGCAATTGCGGATGCGCCCGCCTTCCAGCGGCGAGGCCTGGTGCGTGCACTGGTTGCGTACGGCATAGAATTCGCCCCCGGCATTGCAGACCAGCACGCTGACCCCGCTGACCTCGACGGCGCGATTCTTGTTTGGCTCCAGCTCCTCGACGGCCAGCACCGGTTGAAAATTTTCCATAGTGCGCTCCAGAATGGTTATTGTTGTTGCGCATTGTAGGATACCGGAAACTACAAAACAATCCTGTTTGCTTTTTATATTACTCCGCCCTACACTCCCACCACTCCCGACCACAAGCAATAACAGGGCCCGACATGACCGACAAGACCAACCGCCAACTCTACTTGCACCAGCGCCCCGACGGCCTGCCCTCCCGCGAGGATGTGCGCCTGCGCGAAGTGCCCGTTCCCGAACCCGGCCCCGGCGAGGTGCTCATCCGCAACCACTACTTCTCCATCGACCCGGCGATCCGCGGCTGGATGTCGGATGTGCCCAACTACCTGCCTCCGATCCCGCTGGGCGATCCGGTGCGCAGCACCGTCCTCGGCGAAGTGGTGAGCAGCAACTACGCAGACCTGAAGCCCGGCGATCGCGTCGTCGGCCTGGGCGGCTGGGAGGAGTACGGCGTGGCCCACGGCGCCACCCTGTTCCCGATACCCGACGACGGCCGCTTCCCCGCCCACTACTACGTGAATATCCTCGGCGCCGTCGGCCTCACCCCCTACTTCGGCCTGCTGGAGGCGGGAAAGATCAAGGAAGGCGAAACCGTGCTGATGAGCGCCGCCGCCGGTGCTGTCGGCTCGGTGGGCGGGCAGATCGCGAAGATCAAGGGCTGCCGCGTGGTCGGGCTCGCCGGCACCGACGAAAAGTGCCGCTGGATACAGGAAGAGCTGGGCTACGACGCGGCCATCAACTACCGCAGCTGCGGCGACCTGGAAGCCGCGATCCGGGGAGCCTGCCCGGAAGGCGTCGACGTGTTCTTCGACAATGTCGGCGGCGCCATACTCGACGCCGCGCTGCTCAACCTGCGCCACCGGGCGCGCATCGTCTTCTGCGGCGCCATCGCCAGCTACAACGCCAGCGAGCCGGTACCCGGGCCCTACAACTACTGGCAGATACTCGCGCGCAGCGCCACGGTGCAGGGCTACCTGGTCAGCGACTACCTCGGGCAGTTTCCGCAGGGTATCGCCCAGTTGGGCGACTGGATCGAACAGGGCCGGATTCACTTCCGCGAGGAGATCGTCGACGGCTTCGAGAATACGCTGGACACCTTCCTCAAGCTGTTCGACGGCAGCAACGAGGGCAAGCTGATCATCCGCCTCGCCGCCGCCCCCGCCGACAGCTAAAAATGGGGACGGAGGGATTTAAATCTCCCCGTCCCCTTTTTCAGAACTCCGGGGTCGGTGCGGAGGGATCGTCGGCGAGGTAGTAGTCCACCCAGCGGTGGAAGTACTGGTTGCCGCGCTCGTTGCGGCCGAACAGGACGTCCTTGTGCGCGCCGGATTCCAGGCCGCGCTGCACCTGCAGGCCCACCTGGTAGTCCTCCTTGTCCACCACCGCGGCCAGCCAGTCGACCATCTGTTCCAGGTCCGCCTTGCCCTTGTCGTCCTGCGGGTGCTCGCGGTGCAGGAAGTAGATGATGGTGCGGTTCTCGGCTGCCGTGGGGCCGGGAATCAGCTGGGACACCGAGGTAATCTCCGGCGCGACAAAAATCGATACATTGGGGAACAGCGTGCGCACGAAGTCATAGCCGTCGTTCTCGTGCTGCCACCACTGCTCCCGCGGCACATCGCGCAGCTTGTCGATACTGCGCTGGGGGAAGCCGATCAGCAGGTGCGGGCCGAAGGCCTCGAAGTGCATGATGTTGGAATAGGTGCGCGGGTGGATGGTATCCGGGTGCGCCGCTGCGAAATGGTAGCCCTCCAGGTAGCCGTCGTAGGCCACCTTCCAGTTGGCGCCCTTCATCTCGCGCTTGCCGCAGTAGTACCAGTCACCGAAATTCTTGGCCTCGATGTCCTCGATCATGCCGCCGAGGAATCCGTCGAAGTCGACCTCATCCTTCCTTGCCGGGTCCAGCACGGCGAAGATCAGGCCGCCGCGCTCGCAGGCCTGCAGTTGCGTCAGGCCCAGTTCGCCCTTGTCGACGTCGCCGAATTTTTCCGCCTCGGCGATGCCGCGCAGGTTGCCGTCGCAGTCGAAGGACCAGCTGTGGTAGGGGCAGGTGAACAGCTTGCGGTTGCCGCAGGCCTCGGTGGTCAGGGTCATCGCCCGGTGGCTGCAGACGTTGAGCATCACCCGCACACCGCCGTCGCGGCCGCGGGTCACCAGCAGCGGCATGCCGAGCATCTCGATGGTCTTGAAGTCGCCCGGCTCGGGAATCTCCACCGAGAGGCCGACCAGCACCGGCACGCGGCGGAAGATCAGGTCCATCTCGCGCTGGAACACTTGCTGATCGGTGTAGTTACTGGCGGGCACGCGCAGGGTGCCCTCGGCGCCGTCGGTCTGCTTCTGCTCGACATAGTCCAGCATGTGCCCGACGATTTCGTTGTAGCGTTCGGCCATACCCATGGCGACTCTCCCTGCAATCGGTGTGTGAGTGGCGGTACGGCTTATGCCGGCATTACCACCGGGGCCCATGAAGTGTACTGGTACTGGCGGTCGTCCATGGCCAGTACCTCCAGCTCGCCGGCCTTGGCGATGAAGTCCTTGATATGCGGCATGCGCAAGTGGTTGTCCAGGTCTTCCTGGGTGGCCCACTGCTCGGTGATCCAGACCACGTTGGGGTCGCAGATATCCCGTGCCATGCCGTAGACCTCGCAGCCCTTCTCCTTGCGGGTGGGCTCGACAAGGTCCTGGGCCAGGGTGACGTATTTGTCGGCGTCCTTGGGTGCGATTTCCACGCGGGCGATGATGGCGATCATGTCGGTTCTCCGTACTCGTCGGTTTATTGTCAGTTGGGGACCGCGGCGAACGTCGCCTGCGATCCTGCAAAGGGGTCCAGCGCGGTGGCCTGCAACAGCCGCAGGCAACCGTCCGCCACGCGGCCGGCGGCGACCACGGCCGGCAGCTCGTCCAGTTCGTCGGCGAACACTTCCGGCCCGATATCCATAACCCCGCCCTTGCGCGAGAGGATGTCGATGAAGCGGGTCAGCGGCAGGTGGCCTTCGCCAGGGACCTGGCGGCGCGTCAGGCACTCGGTAAACAGGTCTGTGCCATCTGGGTGTACCGGGGCATCCGCCAGTTGCACCGTGCGAATGCTGCCGGCGGGCATCCGCTCCAGCAGGTCGAGGTCGGCGCTGCCGCGAAAGAAGTGCCAGCTGTCGACCATCACCGCGGCGTTGTCGCTGCCGGCGCCGGAGATGATCTCCCAGGCGCTGGACAGGTCGGGGATCGCCCACATGGGGATGAACTCCAGGTCCACCTGCACGCCGTGCTCGCCGGCCCGCTGTGCGAAAGCGGCAAAGGCATCCACAAGGCGGGAGGTCTCGGCCTGCGCCGGGTCGTACACGCCGGTGCAGCCGATTGACGGCAGGCCGAGTTCGTCGCAGATGCGCAGGCAATCGTCGGCAGAGGCGTCGAAAACCGCGCGCGCCGCGTCGGGAGTTTCCGCGGGAAGCGCATAGGGCGCCCAGGCGGTAAAACCGTCGTAGTGGCCCAGCGAGACACCGTGGTCGTCCGCCATTGCGCGAATATCGGCCGGTGACAGTCCTTCGTCACGCAACGCCCAGTATGTCAGCAGGCCGATCGGCAGGCGGTCGAAACCGCCGGCCTGGGCCGCGGCCAGCTGCTCGGCGAACCCGTGCGTCTTGACGCAGGCGGGCCAGAGTGTGAAGTGCGCGGCGCTCATGCCCGCGCGGCGGCCTGCGCCAGGCCCTGGAACATCAACTGGTAGGCGCCCAGCAGGAACTGGCGGGCCTCGTCCTCGCGACCTGGCTCCGCCTCGAAGTCGCCGTGGTAGGCGATGCGGCAGGTGTTGCCCGGCAGCGTCGAAAGCGTGCCGCGGGCGTTGTAGAGACGGATGCCGGCGGGGCGGTCGCCGACGATGGACAGCCGCCAGGAAAGCTTCTCCGGGTCCAGCGCATCCAGCCGTTCGCTGACCGGCGCCGGCATGCCGGCGTTGTAGATGTGCCGGGTAGTGCCTATGCCCTCGCCTTCCACCTCGACGCGCTCGATATCCACGGCTCCACCCTTGGGCCACCACGCCTCGATATTGCCGAAGTCGACGATCAGCCCCCAGATGACCTCCGGGTCGGCTTTGCAGTCGTGATGTATATCGATCGTGGGCATACGGGTCGAATCCTCTGGTTTATTTATGCTTGGGTCGAGGCGCGGCATCGGTTCGATTCGCCTGCCAGATTAGGCATCCACCAAATAAAAGTCAAGCCTGTTTGCTTTTTTATAATTCGGCGGTTAAGCTCTCCCACCAGACAAACAAAAACCGCCTTCCGGGGGGTGGATGGCAGCCCGCTATACAACCGACCCGCAACACGAATAATGAGGACAACACGCATGGCAGGCCAACTGGAGAACAAGGTGGCCCTGGTGACAGGGGGCACCAACGGGATCGGCGCAGCCGCGGTACGCGGACTGGTCGCCGAAGGTGCGCGCGTCGTTTTCACCGGCGGCAATACCGAGGCCGCGGAGGCAATCTGCGCCGAGACCGGCGCGGTCTTCGTGCGCCATCGCGTCCAGGACGCCGAGGGCTGGGCGGAGGTCGAGGACACCATCCGCAAGCGCATGGGCCGGCTGGACCTGGCCTTCGGCAACGCCGGCATCAACGCCGGCGACAGCGACATCGAGACGGTGGAGCTGGACGCCTGGCGCAACATCGTCGACGTCAACCTGACCGGCAGCATGCTCACCTGCAAGCACGCCATCGCCATCATGAAGGACAACCCGGACGGCGCAGGCGGCTCCATCGTGCTCAACAGCTCGATCAACGGGATACTGGCGCTGGCGGGCGACGTCACCTACTCCACCACCAAGGGCGCCCTGCGCCTGCTCGCCAAGTCGGTGGCAGTGCACTGTGCGCACAAAAAGCTCAACATCCGCTGCAATACCATCCACCCCGGAGTCATCGAGACGCCGCTGATCCAGGGCGCCATCGCCAGCGCGCCGGACCCAACGGCTGCGCGCGCCATGCTGGAAAATGTCGCCGCGGCGGGCCGGCTGGGGCGCTGCGAGGAAGTGGTCGGGCTGCTGGTCTACCTGGCCTCGGACGCTGCGCAGTTCGTGACCGGTGCGGAGATGGTCATCGACGGCGGCGCGACTGCCGGCCTGCCGGGAGTCTGAAACTCAAGGGGCGAGACTCCTTGATCCCATTCCAGGGAGTCCGGCCCCATGTTCAAAGTGCGGGAGATCTCTGCGCTCTCCTCCACGAGCCCGGAGCGGCGCACTTTATCCGTAGCATGCCTTTCAATGGCTCATTTTAGCCCTGGCAGGCTCTTTCTTGCTCTTGATAGGACGATGCTTACCCGCCAGGGCTGTGTTTCCCTCCCAGGCGAATACAACCCCGCTATAGTGACCGGGTGAAAGAGTGCCTTCCACCAGCGCGCAATCGCCGTTCGCTACCTGGGTCACCAGCCTCAGCCGACACTGCTCCGGCGCAGTCCTGTAGTAGTAGCCTCTCCCGGTAGTGGGGACGACTTCACCATCTTCCCCGGTAGAAATACCGACCCAATCGACCTTTCCTCCTTCATAGGCGACCGGTTCATCGTGCCTCAGGGTAAGTGTGCCAACCACATTGCCACCCATGCTCATGGATCCTTCCACGTTGATCCTCGTTCCTTCATGCAGGGATTCGGACAGTGTGGTACTCGTGATCTTCAATCCAAACTCGCCAATAGCCTCTCCAGTTTCCATGACAGTTCTCCCGACATTAACATTTGGTATCCGGCGAGATTTCCAGGAAAGCCACGGCTCTCGCCGCAAGCGAATACTAGACAATTTGCAGATCGGAGATGAGGGAATAGTTAGACGAGTTTGGGCTAAGTCGAAATGAAGAAATAGCCCGACATAATAATGCGACCCGTCCTGTATGTTTCGCTACTATGGCGCTAACTCGTTCGGGACTGACAGACATGCGCAAGACCTTTTTCCGGCTGCCCACACTCCTGCTGCTCCTGCTGCTTTGCGCCCCGGCGATCTCCCAGCCCCAGGCTGGCGACCCGGACATATCCGCCCGGGAACTGATCGAAAAGGCACAACAGGCCGACGAACTCGAAATCCAGGCCAAACAGAAGGAAAGCCGCGGTTCCGCGGCCCAGTCGACGCCGCTCTCCGCGATGATCGAATTGCGCGAGGACATGCGCGCGCGGGACTACGCCGCCGCCGCGAACTTCCTCGACCGGCGCTACATCGCCAACCAACTGGACGGTTGGAGTGACCAGAGACTGGCGAAAGCGCTGAGCTACGTCTGGAACCAGCAGAATATCCTCGACATCACAACGCTCAGTGACGATCCGGAGGGTAACCTCGACGACGGCCTCCCCAAATACCGCGACAAGGTCGGCGAAATCCGGCTCACCGACGAGACAATACCCGTCTACCTGCAGCGGGTACCCGGCAGCGACGGCGCACTGACCTGGAAAATCTCCAACGCCACCGTTGCGAGAATCCCGGACATGTGGGCGGAGCTGGGCTACAGCGAGACGGCCTACCGCCTCGGCAGCTGGCTGCCCGACTTCCGTTTACTCGGCATGGAGAACTGGCAGGTGGTCGGCATGGTGCTGTCCTTCCTGGTGGCCTGGCCGCTGGCCATGCTGGCCAGTTACCTGTTGATGCGCCTCGCACTGCTGATCCCGAACCACTTTCCCAACGGGATCCGGCGCTTCTTCCGGGTGCCGATACGGTTTTTCATTTTCCTGGTGCTGGCGCGCGCGCTGATCGGGGAGCTGGGGCTCTCACTGACGACGCGCATCCTGCTGGAATCCTCCGGCATCGACTACGTGGCCTTTACCGTGCTGCTGCTCGGTTCCCTCACCCTGCTGCGCGACTACAAGATCCGCAAGCTGCAGTACGCGGGCAACGCGCAGTACGTAGCCCTGCTCAAGCCCATGACCACCATCGTGAAAATCCTGCTGGTCACCCTGATCGTGCTGGTGTGGGCCAACCAGGCCGGATACAACATGACCACCATCCTCGCCGGCCTGGGCGTGGGCAGCCTGGCGGTGGCCCTGGCGGCACAGAAGACGCTGGAAAACCTGATCGGCGCCATCACCCTGTACGCGGCGCGCCCGGTGAGCGCCGGGGACTTCTGCCGCTTCGGCTCGATCACCGGGACAGTGGAGGAGATCGGCCTGCGCTCCACACTGATCCGCACCCTGGACCGCACCATGGTGGTCATTCCCAACTCGGTGTTTTCCTCCCAGGAGATCGAGAACTATTCCCGGCGCGACCGCATTCGCTACTACCGTCGCTACCAGGTGGCACTGCCGGATTCACGCACGCTTGGCGGGATTCTCGACGAGGTTCGAACATGCATCACCGGGCATGAGAAGGTCATTGACGAGACCGTCAGTGTCCGCTTCGAGGAGATCCGCGACGCCAATGCCATCCTGCGGCTGGATGCCGGCGTGGATACGCGGGACTACCAGGAATTCCTGCGCGTCGCGGAGGAACTGAACCTCGGCATCATGCAAATCGCCGAAACCGCCGGGGTACGCTTTACCGGCCCCGGCGTGCTGCTGCAAGGAGAAGCACCCGGCGCAATCGCAGCCACTTGATCCCTGTCACTTACACTGGAGCAACCACCCGCGGTAGGCTAGAGTTTTCGGGCACTGGGAAACTCGGTCACTCCAATGGAAGGCAAAAAAAAGCGCATTCGCGCGCTGGCAGTTCTGCTGCTCCTGGTACTGGCGTCCGGCGCGGGTGGCTGGTGGTACCTTCACCGGCACACGCAGGCAGACGCGTCCCGCCTGGTCCTGTACGGCAATGTCGATATCCGCGAGGCCGACCTCGCCTTCAACAACAGCGAACACATCGACAAGCTGCTGGTCAACGAGGGCGACCACGTGCGGCAGGGGCAATTGCTCGCCACCCTGCACAGGGAGCGCGCGCAGGCCGCCTATGCCGCCGCCGAGGCGAGCGTGGCTTCGCAGAAAGCCGTGGTGGCCCGGCTGGAGGCCGGCAGCCGGCCCGCGGAAATCAGCCAGGCCCAGGCTGAGGTGGAAGCCGCGAAGGCGAAGCGCGTCGACGCCGAACTGACCTACAAGCGCATCCTCGACCTTTCCAAACAACACGCCACCACCAAGCAGGCGGTCGACGATGCCGCGGCCGGACTGGAAGTCGCGCGCGCCGAGGTCAAGGTGGCCGAGGACGCCCTGGCGCTCGCGGTCGAGGGGCCCCGGCAGGAGGACATCGAGGCGGCGCGGTCGATGCTCCAAATGGATGAGGCCCAGCTGGCGCTGGCGGCCGAGGTGCTCAAGGACACCGAACTCCATTCGCCAGCCGACGGCGTAATCCGCGACCGCATCCTGGAACCGGGCGACATGGCGAGCCCCCAGACCCCCGTGTTCACCCTGGCCATGATCAATCCCGTCTGGGTGCGCACCTACGCGCCGGAAACGGTGCTGGGCAAGCTGGCGCCGGGCATGGCGGCCCAGGTGTCGACGGACAGCCACCCGGGCAAAACCTACCGAGGCTGGATCGGCCATATCTCGCCCACGGCGGAATTCACGCCCAAGAACGTGGAGACGCCGGAGTTGCGCACGCAACTGGTGTACCAGGTCCGCGTGTATGTCTGTAACCCGGAAAACGAATTGCGCCTGGGCATGCCCGCCACCGTCACCATCGCGCTGGACCAGCCGAAGCCGGCCGCCGGCCACACCACACCGGATTGCGCGGAGCGGGAGAACGGCTGAGGTGGCGCCCCCCGGAGCACTCGTCTTCGAGTCCGTCAGTAAAACCTTTGTCGCCGGCGGCCTGAGCGTCAAGGCGCTGGACGGCGTCGACCTGGAAACGCAACCCGGCAAGGTCACCGGGCTGATCGGCCCCGACGGCGCCGGCAAAACCACGCTGATGCGCCTGGCCGCGGGCCTGCTGGTACCGGACAGCGGGCAGATTCACGCCCTGGGCATCGATGTCGTCGCGCAGCCGCTGCAGGTGCAGTCCTCGCTGGGCTACATGCCGCAGCGCTTCGGCCTGTACGAGGACCTCAGCGTGCAGGAAAACCTCGATCTCTATGCGGACCTTCAAGGGGTCGCCACAAACGAGCGCGCCGCCCGCTACGCCGAGTTGATGCACATGACCGGCCTGGCGCCCTTCACCCGCCGCCTCGCCGGCCGTTTGTCCGGCGGCATGAAGCAGAAGCTCGGCCTGGCCTGCACCCTGGTGCGCCCGCCCGCCCTGCTGCTGCTGGACGAACCCACAGTGGGTGTCGACCCGGTGTCGCGCCGCGAGCTCTGGGAGATCGTCTACCGGCAGGTGCGCGACGAGGGCATGAGCGTACTGCTGAGCACCGCCTACCTCGACGAGGCCGAACGCTGCGACGAGGTCATCCTGATGCACAGGGGAAAGCGCCTCGGGCAGGGTGCGCCGGCGAGCTTCAGCGAACCGATGCGCGGCCGCAGCTTCCGCGTCAGCGCGGCGGCGATGGGCAAGCGCACGCTGCAGGGCCGGCTCAGCGCGGTGCCCGGTATCGTCGATGCCGTCATCGAGGGCGAGCAGGTACGCGTGGTCACCGCACGGGAGGGCATGCCGGAGTTGCCAGGGGAGCTGGCCGACGACGGGCAACTGGAGGTGACGGCGGCCGAGCCGAGTTTCGAGGACGCCTTTATCGCAACCCTGAAAGGCGACCAGGAGACAGCCGCGCCCGCGGTCACCGGCATTGCCCGCCAGCAGTCCCCGGCAGGCGGTGGTGACGACGCGGTAATCCGGGTGCGGGACCTGGAGCGCCGCTTCGGCGATTTCTACGCCGTGAAGGGCGTCAGCTTCAGCGTGCAGCGCGGCGAGATCTTCGGCCTGCTGGGCGCCAACGGCGCGGGCAAGTCGACCACCTTCCGCATGCTCTGCGGCCTGCTGCCGGTCTCGGGGGGCGAGGTGCAGGTGGCCGGGCTGGACCTGCGCCGCGCGGCATCCCGGGCGCGCGGCCGGCTGGGGTACATGGCGCAGCGCTTCTCGCTATATGCAGACCTGACCGTGCTGCAGAACCTGCGCTTCTTCGCCAGCGCCTACGGCCTGGACCGCAACCGTACCCGGCAGCGCATCGACTGGGCGCTGGCGGGCTTCGAACTGACGGACTATGCCAATTCAGCCAGCGGCGACCTGCCGATGGGTTACAAGCAGCGCCTGGCCATGGCCGCCGCCCTGATGCACGAGCCGGACATCCTGTTCCTCGACGAACCGACCTCCGGCGTCGACCCGCTGGCGCGGCGCGAGTTCTGGCTTCGCATCGACGCGCTCGCGGAATCCGGGGTCACCGTGCTGGTCACCACCCACTTCATGGACGAGGCGGACTACTGCGACCGGCTGGTGATCATGGCCGAGGGCGAAGTCCTCGCCGAGGGCACGCCGGCGGAAATGAAGGCGCGCTTTCGCAGCGCGCAGATGCCGGACCCGAGCATGGAAGACGCGTTCATCGGCCTGATCGAAGCCCATGAAAGCCAGCGGCAGGCAAAGAGCGCATGAAGCCCGCCGCCAGACGTGTGCTCGGCATGATCCGCAAGGAGAGCCTGCAAATCCTGCGCGACCCCTCGAGTATCGCCATCGCCTTCGTCATGCCCGTGGTATTGCTGCTGCTGTTCGGCTACGGCGTCTCGCTGGATGCCCGGCACGTGCCGCTGGCCGTTGTGGTGGAACAGCCGGATGCCAACACCGCCAGCCTTGTCGCCGCGTTCCGGCACTCCGACTACTTCGAGCCGCGCGCATTCAACACCATACAGCTCGCCCAGCAGGCGTTCGACCGGCGCGAGGTATCCGGCATCGTCTGGCTGCGCAGCGATTTCAGCCGCCGCCTGCTGTCCAGTGGAGACGCCCCGATCGGCGTCATCGTCAACGGTGTCGACGCCAACCAGGCGCGCATCACCGAGGGCTATATACAGGGTGTCTGGCAGGTCTGGCTGACCGGCTTTGCCGCCGCACAGGGCGTGGAGCTGCAGGTGCCCGTGGCGCTGGAGCCGCGCATCTGGTTCAACCCCGCGGTGCGCAGCCGCGACTTCCTGGTACCGGGCCTGATCGCCGTCATCATGACCCTGATCGGCGCGATGCTCACGGCCATGGTGGTGGCGCGCGAATGGGAGCGCGGCACCATGGAGGCGCTGATGGTCACGCCAATCCGCATCGGTGAAATGGTGATCGGCAAGCTGGTGCCCTATTTTCTCCTCGGCATGGGCGGCATGCTGCTGAGCGTGGCGATGGCGCTGTGGCAGTTTGACGTGCCGCTGCGCGGTTCTTTCTGGGCGCTGACCGCAGCCTCGGCGCTGTTCATGCTGGTGGCGCTCGGCATGGGGCTGCTGATTTCGGTGGTGGCGAAAAACCAGTTTGTCGCCGGCCAGATAGCGATCATCATCACCTTCCTGCCGGCCTTCATCCTCTCCGGGTTCATCTTCCAGATCAGCTCCATGCCCGAGCCGATCCAGCTGATCACCCATATCATCCCGGCGCGCTACTACGTTGCGATCCTGCAGACCCTGTTCCTGGCCGGGAACATCTGGCCGATCATCCTCGGCAACAGCGCGGCGCTGTTCGTCATGATGCTGGTCTTCCTCGGCCTGGCGCGCCGCAAGTTCCAGAAGCGGCTGGACGCATGAACACGCTGCATCGCATTTTCGCGCTGGCCATCAAGGAATTGCTGGCCATCCTGCGGGAGAAAAAGAGCCGTTTTATCCTGATCGGCCCGCCGATCGCGCAGCTGATCGTGTTCGGTTACGCCGCCACCTTCGACCTGAACAATATCCCGGTGGCGGTCTACAACGAGGACCGCGGCGCCCCGTCCCGGGAACTGGTCGCGCACATCACGGGATCACCGCATTTCCAGCTGGTGACGACGATCGAGCACGACGGGCAGGTCGCGCCGCTCATCGACAACCGGGAAGTCCTGCTGGTGCTGCGCCTGGGCCCGCGATTCAGCGAGGAGTTGAAACGCGGCCAGAGCGCTACCGCGCAGCTGATCATCGACGGCCGCAATTCCAATACCGCCCTGCTGGCACTGGGTTACCTGCGCAGCATCGTCACGGATTTCAATATCGAGTGGTCGCGGCAGCACGGCCTGCGCGGCCCGCCCGCGCTGCTGGAGATACGGCCGTGGTACAACGAGAACCTGTTGTCCCGCTGGTTCGTCGTACCGGGTATCGTGGGCCTGCTGACGCTGGTGGTCACCACCATCGTCACCGCGCTATCGGTGGCGCGCGAGCGCGAGGCCGGGACCTTCGACCAGTTGCTGGTCACGCCGATGCGGCCGGTGGAGATACTCATCGGCAAGTCCTTTCCCGGCCTGCTGATCGGCCTTATCCAGGGGACGTTCATCCTGCTGATGGCGGTCTACTGGTTTGAAGTGCCCCTGCGCGGCAGCCTGGGCGCGCTGTACCTGGGCATGTTCCTGTTCCTGCTGTCGGCGGTGGGCATCGGCCTGATGATTTCCTCGCTGGCGGTCACCCAGCAGCAGGGCATACTCGGCGCGTTCCTGTTCCTGGTGCCGTCGGTGATCCTCTCGGGCTTCGCCACGCCCATCTCCAACATGCCGGAATTCGTGCAGTACCTGACCTGTGTCATCCCGCTGCGCTACTTCCTGGTGATCCTGCGCGGGGTTTTCCTGGAGGGCGATTCGTTTTCCCTGCTGGTGGACCAGTACTGGCCCATGGCGATTATCGCGCTGGTGTCGCTGGCCGTGGCGGGGTGGTTGTTCCGGCACCGGATGAACTGAGGCGTTCGGTCCAGCCGCCGGGCCTCGGTTACGCGGCTGTGTCTTCGACCTCCCATCCTGGAAACACGAGCACTGCCGGGTGGCATTTCAATGCGCGAGCAAGTACTTTTGCTCGCTCAATCCCAAGATTGACCCTGTCGTTTTCAATGGCCGATATCGTTGACTGAGGGATGCCTGTCAGCTCGGCCAATTCATTTTGACTAAGCTCCTGGAGTTCCCGAACAATTCTGACGGAGTCACCGACAGACAGGTCCAGCGACTTTTTGGCTTTACGATGCTCGTTCATCTCAATCCGCCAATGGTTACAGAGTGTTCTTGTATATCTTCCCGTCCTTCATGATGACGACGAAGTTCTTCCCGGGGTCGGCGACGAGATTGATATCCTCGAGCGGGTTGCCGTCTACCAGGAGGATATCCGCCAGGGCGCCCTCCTCGATGACGCCATTCTTTCCGGGATAGGGATCCCTGGGCCCAGACAGCTTGAAGAGCTCGTAATTGGTGCTGGTTGCCATTTTCAACACCTCCCAGGGCTCATACCACCTTGTGAGTTTTGCCAGTGATTTCCCCTGTTTTGCCGCGACCTCCGCACCGTTTTGCAAATCCGTGCCAAAGGCGACCTTCAGATCATACTTCTTGGCAAACTCGTAGGCTTTCTCCGTGCCAGCGGTCATCGCCAGGAATTTTTGATTTTCGAAAGAATCTTCAGGAAATGGAATTCTGTCTTCATCATTCAGCAAGGGTTGCAGGCTAAGCCATGCGCCCTTTTTCTTGATCAGTTTTGCGGTGTCTTCAGTGATCATATTCCCGTGCTCTATAGATTGGACCCCCGCTTCCAGGGCGCCACGGACCGCGTAATCCGAGTATGCATGTACCATTACATAGGTGTTCCAGGTAGCTGCCGCATCCACCGCAGCCTTCATTTCCTCCAGCGTATATTGCCTTACATCCAGGGGGTCACTGAGTGAGGCCACGCCTCCACCCGCCATGACCTTGATCTGGGAGGCGCCTCTCATTAAATTCTCACGCACCCGTCTCAGCACCTCGGGAACACCGTCTGCGACGGCCGTCCACGCCATCATTTCCCCATCGAGAAGTTCTCTTCCCTCTTTCCTTGGCATTGCCGTAGGAAAGCGGAAATCGCCATGGCCGGAGGTCTGCGTGATATAGGCACCTGAAGGATAGATTCTTGGCCCCAGATACCGTCCCTCGTCGATCATCTTCTTGATGCCAAAAACCGGACCTCCAGCATCGCGGACTGTTGTAAAACCCCGCATCAGCGTTGCTTCGGCGCTTTCTGCACCCGCCAATGTCAGATAGCCAATGTCATTCACAAAGATCTGCATACTTGCAATATGAGCATGCATCACATGCCAATGAGCATCGGTAAGCCCCGGCATCAGGGTGCGGCCACCGCCGTCGATGACCCTGCCACCGGCGACCATGAGCGGCTCGGTCGACACCTTGCTGATCAGGTTGCCGGTCACCACCACGTTCGCATTCCTGATCAGCTTTTCGTGAACGCCGTCAAACACGTTGACGTTGGTGAAGAGGATCGGCCCATCGGCTTCCTGGGCTGGCAGCACATGGCTGACGAGGACAAGCACAACCGATACAACAATTCCTGCAAGCTTTCTCATTGGTGGCTCCAGTGGGTTGCCCCGGATCAGTGGTTTAGCGGACTGTGTTACTGGCGATTGCGAGTTCTCTATTCCCCAGTGCCATCTCCAGCCAGGTACTTGGCGCTACGGCGCAGGTAGCCCGGCATCTTGTCCTCGCCGTAAGGCGGAATATACGGGTTCACGGAGAAGTACACGCCGACGAAATCACGAGCGGGGTCGATGTAGATACCCTGGCCGACGTTGCCATGCTTCCACAGCGCGCCGTCCGCGAAGACGGCGTCAAACTGCATCGAATTCATCAGGGGCGCTTCACCAAAATCCTCGACCAGCCCCTCGTACTTTGACCCGGCCTTGAAGGCGGCCACATTGCCCGCTGTTTGCAGTCGCTTCAGCACCGCATCTGACACGATGTCCTTGTACGCCGTCTTGTCCCAGCTGGGTGTAAAGATCAAGCCGAAGCGCGCAAAATCCTCGAGGGTCGACATGACCAGTCCGTGGGCAACCGCAGTGCCATCCGGCATAAGATTCCACTGTATGTCCTGCCGGGCGCCTACCTGCCCCCAGACGTACTTCTGGAACAGTTTCGCCCAGGTCAGGTTCTCGACTTTCTCCGATGCGAGCACGCTGACCTGTGTCACTGCCGACGAGTAGCGGAAAACCTCGCCCGGTGCCTCACCTTCGATCTTGTCCGCTGTTTTCAGGATGTCGAGCCAGTTATCGACTTTACCGGTTCGGGGATTGGGTACGCCGAATTCCGCCGAGAAGAAGCGCACGATGATCGAGTCCGGGTCCAGTATCGAGGACAAAGTCTCCTCCAATGCGAGGCCGGTTTCCATGTTGGCCGCGTCGAGCATGCTGATGCCTTCCCAATTGGTACCTTTGAGTTCGGGCACGTAGTCGACCACAGGTTTCGACAAGTCGATCTTGCCCTGCTCCTCCAGCAGCGCCAGCATCAAGCCCACCGTTGCCTTGCCGGGGGACATCCAGGCGTGGCGGTCCATCGGCTGCATGCCCGGATACGCCTCGTACACAACCTTTCCCTTGTGAATCATCATGACACCCTGGATGCGGTGATTCGGGTGGACCACATATTCACCAAGGGTCAATTCACCTTCTTTGGTCGTAAATGACACGTTTTTGGCAATGGTGTCGTCGAGGTCGCGCTCGAGAGGAATAAATCCCGGGTTCGGTGCAGAGTAGGAGGTATCCAGAAACTCGGACAAATTCGACATGTAATACAGGGCATGGTCTCCGCCCATCTGCATATGGAAGCTGCCGAAGTACTTCCGCGCTTCGTTCGCGAATTCGAAAGAGAAAGGCTCCTTCGCCGCGGAAACCGGCAGCGTCGTTTTAGCGCCGGGAACGGCCAGGTACTCCGCGAGAGGGTTTTCCTGGGCTATGGTGAAATGGCAGAAAAACAAGCTTAAAACGACCGTTGCTAGAATTTTTTTCATGAGCAAAATTTCCAATTTTGGTGTTTGGCCAGTTCCCGGCTTGATATCGGTAGGTTTGTTGCCCTAGACTAGTACATTCATTATCTAAACCCAAACCTCCTTGATCACCCGGTACATATTGCCGCCCAGGAATTTGCCGCAGTCCTCTTCCGAGTAACCGTTCTCCAGCATCTTGTCGACCAGTGCGGCGACTATCTGGTATGGAGCCGGCGTGGGAACGCCTTTCGCGCCCATCGCCGCGCTGTAACCTCCATCAGGGAAAACCGCTGCCCCCATTGGCGTCTGAATCAGGGAAGCAGTGAAATCGATATCGGGAATGTAGTCGGAACCGAAACCGACATAATCAATACCCACCAGCTCTGCGATGTAGTCAATATGACGGAATACGGCATCAGCAGTGAGAATATCCGGGTTGGATTTGTCCATGAAGGCGCCAACCAGATTGAGGGAACACACGCCACCACTTTGTGCGATGGCTTTGATCACGGAATCCTCCAAGCTGCGCGGGTAGTTGGCGATAGCCATGGCGCCCGAATGGGAGGAGATCACGGGTTGGCTGCTGCGTTCAATGGCATCCAGTGAAGTGCGCTCGCCGGTATGGCTGACATCCACCAGCATGCCATAGCGATTGTAGGCGTCGATCAGCTGTTTGCCATAGGCCGTCAGGCCGCCGTTTTCTGTCTCAAAGCAACCATCACCAACCGCATTGCGCTGGTTGTAGGCGAGCAGGCAATAGCCATAGCCCAGTTGCCGCCACAGCCCAACCATATCCACATCATGGGAAAACAGCGCGGTACCCTGATGGGTAAAGAACACACCGAGCTTGTTTTCCTTGATCGCCGTATCAATGTCACTGGCATTGCGTACAACCTTATATTTATCCGGACGCTCACTGATTTTATTGAGATAAAACATCAGCGCCGTTGCAACACCCTTGATGGATGCATCCAGGGAATCTGCAGATGGACACAGCGCCAGCACCTTGAATCCTGCGGCCCTGCAACGATCCATTTCATCGTGAAATTCCGGGGCCTCAGGACTGGACCACTGGTCGGGCCAAATGCCGGACCACAGGGTATCCATCGCTGTGGACTCCTTCACAATCTTTTTTGCCCTGGAGGACGCAGGATATTTATGGGACCGCTGCGGGATATTCGAGTAATCCTTGATCTCAAATTCAGGCATGCTGACCGAGGAATTGGTGGGTGGAATATCGGCAGCCGAAGCCTTGTTGGGGCCGAGGACCAGAGCGGAAGCTGCTACCCCCCCCATGGCTGCAAACGTCTGCATGAACTCACGCCGGGTGGAACCGGCTGGTGTCGGGAAATCTATAACATCCCAATCGTTATCGGATATGGCTGACGTCCCCGACGCATTACGTTGCTCATCACTTCCAGTTTTGTCTTTCATTTACGATAAACCCCCTTTGTTTCGATGAGATGCAGACATACCTACGGAACGGATTAATATCAAACCTTGCCGGAAAACCTCCGATTACACTGCGGTCTCGGGCAAAGTGATTCTTCACATACGCGTCCCAGTGACCGTGTTCTTGTAAATCTTCCCGTCCTTCATGATGACGAGGAAGTTCTTTTCAGGATCGGCGATCAGGTTGATATCCTCGAGCGGGTTACCGTCCACCAGAAGCATATCCGCCAGTGCATCTTCCTCGATGACACCATTCTTGCCGGGATAGGGATCACGAGGCCCCGACATCTTGAACAACTGGTAGTTTGTGCTGGTGGCGATACGAAGCACTTTCCAGGGCTCGAACCACCGGGTCAATTTCGCCAGTTGCGCGCCCTGCCGGTCCTGCAGCGGCGGATCGTTCTGCGTGTCGGTGCCGAAGCCCATTTTCAGATTGTATTTTTTGGCAAGTTCGTAGGCATTGGGCGTACTGGATGCGAGCTGATGGAACTTCTTGGACTCAAAAGACCCTTCCGGGAACGGGATGGCGTCCTCGTCTTCAAGAATTGGTTGCATACAAACCCATGCATCCGCCTTCTTAATCATCTTCGCCGTTTCTTCGTCTATCATCAGCCCGTGCTCGATACTTTTAACGCCTGCCTGCAGGGCATGCTGCACCGCCTTATTGGAATACGCATGGGCTGCAACATAGGTATTCCAGCTTTCGGCCACCTCTACTGCGGCCTTCATTTCTTCTACCGAATACTGGCTTACATCGAGGGGATCGGCCGGCGAGGCAACTCCGCCGCCCGCCATGATCTTGATAAACGTTGCACCTCTCATCAGGTTTTCACGCACCCGCTGCATGACCTGCGCCCTGCCGTCTGCGATGATCAGCATGCCCCTTGCCTCTTGCGGCGTCAGCTCACGCGAGTTCTCCCGAGGTACTTCCAGATATGAGCGAAAATCGGCGTGCCCGGATGTCTGGGAGATATAGGCTCCTGAGGGGTAGATACGCGGTCCGATGTAGAGCCCCTCATCGATTGCCTTCTTCAAGCCGAATACGGGCCCGCCGACATCACGGAGTGTGGTGAAGCCCCGCATAAGGGCCTTTTCGGCGCCGATCGCGGCCTCGAGGGTGATGTAGTCAAGATCGTTGGTCAGGAACTTGGCATTGGTCGTATTCGCCTGCATCGTATGCCAGTGGCAGTCTGTCAGTCCCGGCATCAGGGTACGGCCCTGGCCATCGATGACGTTGACCCTGACTTCCTTTTTGGTCATTTTTTCCGGTTCGTACACCACCACGGTATTTGCGCTTTTCGCCTGCAAGTCGATCGCGTGTGGAACGGATACCTCTTTATACCCTCCGGTTTTTACGTCGATTTCATAGGTATCCGCAATCTTGATGTCTTTGCCGATCTTCTTGATCAGGTTATCGACCACGAGCACGTCGTAGCCCATTGACAGCTTCTCGTTCTTGCCGTCAAAAATATTGACGTTCTTGAACAGCGTTACCTCCGCCGGGATGTCGACCGCAGCAGCGGGCAGGATCAGGCCTATCAGGAGCGCATAAATACTCAAGGTGAAAAATGGTTTTTTCATGCCAATTCCCTCCGTTAATCCGGGCGTATTGCGTCATGTAACAGATTTGCATCGTTTGAAGGCAGGTATATGCCTGTTTTTCTTCAATCCAGGTTTGTTGTCCTGGCGATTAGCCCTCACTGACTGCCAGTGAGGGTATCGTTGGTCAGTCTTACTATCTGGAGAATCAAAGATCCTCCAGGTTGTTGAACATCTGGTAAAAGAAGCCGATCGTCTTGGCGTATTCGTCCACCTTGATACGTTCATTCACGCCATGAAACCCGGCGAATTCCTTCATCGACTCCAGTTGAATGCCAGTGAACGTGTAAACATCCGGCGCGAACGGGCGCGCCTGGAAGTGCTTGGAGTCTGAACCGCCAATCACGAAAAACGGCGCCACTATCAGGTCATTGCCCCAGGTCTGCCGGATGGTCTTGTCCAGTGCCTTGTAGGCGTTGTTGTAGGGATCGGCAACGGCTGTCGCCGGCGTGGACGCGGAGATGTCCCTGACGGTGATGCGATCATCGTCGATGGCCTTCTTGACGTGTTCGATAATTACATCAGGCGTATCACCCGGCATCGGACGGAAGTTGACTACGGCAGTGGCGGAAGGCGGCAGGACGTTATCCTTTATGCCCGCATTGAACATCGTGACTGCAATCGTCGTATGCAGCATGGCCCGCGTCACCTGGTTCGCGGCCATTTCATTGATGAACTCCTTTTCCAGGTCGGTCATTTCACCATCTTTGCCATAGGCGACCGCCTCGTACATGGGCTGCTTGGCCTTGTCCAACTCGGGCCCCATGAAGCGGTACTGGTAGCGCAGCGCCGGGTGGATCTTGTACGGGAACTGTGCCGCCTCGAGCTTGGTGATGGCCTTGGCAAGAATACCGATGTTCGATTCCGCAGGCGGCTGGGAGGAGTGACCGCCCATGCCGTGAATGGCGATTTCCAGGCTGATGTAGCCTTTCTGGGCAATACCGATCAAGGCAGTATTGTCCGGAATACCCGGAAACACACCCGGAATCAGCGGCGCAGACTCATCCATGACGTAGGCGAAACGCTTGATGCCGCGGTTCTCCAGTACATCGGCGATATACCTGGCGCCTTCGGGTCCGCCGACTTCCTCGTCCTGGCCGAACACGAAATAGATAGTCCGCGAGGGCTGCCAGCCCTCCTTGATCTTCATCTCCGCGGCTTCCAGCAGTCCGTGAATCTGGTTCTTGTCATCCAGGACGCCGCGGCCCCAGATATAGCCATCCGCGATCGCGCCGCCGAAGGGGTCCTGCTTCCACTGGTCCCTGGAATCCGCGGGCACGGGCACTACATCCATGTGCGCGTAGAACAGCGCCGGCGGCAGCGATGGGTCCTTGCCCTCCCAGGTGTAGAGCAGGCTGTAGGGGCGTGGGTCGCCCAGCACTTCCCTTTTCATGGTCTTGTGCACCAAGGGGTAGGCTTCGACCAGGAAGTGGTGGTAATCGCTGAACGCCTTGGCGTCGAAGTCGTCCCTGTCCTGGTTCGAGATCGTGGGGAACTGCACTGCCCTGGACAGCCGCTTTGCGGCCGCGTCGATATCCACTTTGATGGTGACCGGCTCGACACCTTTCATCTGCATCGATGAAAAGTCCTGGTCGGCGTAGCCTGTCGATGACAGGCCAATGCCGAGAAGGGTTGCCAGAAAATATTTCGCCAAGTGCTGCTTTGACGTGTTCATAGTGGGTCTTCTCCTAGTCAAGTATCCAGACGCCTCAAGAACGCCAATTAGTGCTGTACGATGAAAAGTCCGCTTACGCCGACTTTCCGAGTGCTTTCGCGATCTGCCGCGCCATAATTTCTTCCTGTTGCTTGCCGGTGCTGAACCACACGACAACAGTATCCGCCGAGGGAGAAATATAGATTCCCTGGCCACCGACGCCGCCCTTGTAGAAGTCGCCGTCCGGGAACACGATGTCCCACTGGTAACGGTTGGTCAGCCCCTTGATATCCGGAAATGAATGCTGCAATTCCTTACCCACAAACCCCTTGAGAAAGATTTCCGGCTTTCCGTCATGTTGGATCGAATCGATCAGGGCGGGCGGAATGATTTGCTCCCCGCTGACCTTGTTCCAGCTCGGCGTGAAGATCATGGCGAAGCGGCCCATGTCTCGCAGTGTGGTATTGATGAACCCCCAACCATTGCCCAGACCGTACTTGGTAACACCGACAAAAGCATCGTTCTGCGCGCCGATCTTGCGCCAGACACGGTCCCCGAAGACTTCGTTGAGCGTCTGGCCTGTCACCTCGTTCACAATGAGTTCAAGCACGAATGTGTTTATCGAGTTGTATTCGAAGGCGGTATGCCCGGGCTTCACCTTCTTCATGTTGCGCAACACATCGAAGGGCGACTGATTGAGTTTGTCCTTGTCTTCGAACAACCCGAGACTCACGGCCCATTTGTACCAACCGCGTATGGGGTTAACACGAGCATCGTCGTTGGGCTCTTCGTGCTCTGTCGAATCCAGCCCGGTGGCCATGTCCAGCGTTTCCTCGACAGTGACCTTGTCCCAGCCCGAGCCTTTCAGCTCGGGGACATAGCTACTTACCGGCTTCTTGAGATCAACCTTGCCCTCAAGAGCCAGTAATTCCACCAGAGTGCCTGGAACGACCTTGCTGCAGGAGAACCACTGATGCTTGTCAAACGGGCGCATGGTCTTGTAACGCTCGTAGACTACATTCCCCTTGTGCAGCACCAGCATGGCATCCATGTTGCTGGATTCGAAGTGCTGTGCCACGGTCTCTGGCGCCATGCCCGGGCGGGTAAATGTGAGCTGGCCAAGCTTTGGGTCGATTTTCTCCGGGAGGTTACTGATGGGTCCATCGCGATTGATTTGCATCGTGTACTGAAACGCCGACATGTTTTGCCAGGCATACAGCGTTTTCTCACTGGCAACCTGGATCTGAACCACGTTGGCGGGCGTGTGGAAGTAGTTGAAAATTTCGCGCACCTCAGCAACAGGTGTGTCTCTCGACACGATGCGCTCCTGGGCCAGGGCTGGCTGCAAGCACTGGGTTGCATACAGAAAGACCCCGGAAGAAATTGCCAGGCATCTGGAGAATTGTGAACGGCGTTTTGGGCGGGCATTTATTAAAGGCGTGATGTTTTTCATTTCAATTCCTCAATTCGGGGGAAGCCCGGGCTGCCTTCAGGTACACGGCCACCCATATCTCACGTTGGGATTCGTCACCAGGGAAGCGGCACAACCGGCGCGACAACAAATCGAATTTGATAGTCGGGGCCAAAGGCATCGGGGGCTTCTACGTAGTCCCAGTACTCCAGACCGAATTTCCACGGCGTCTTACCAATGAACGTGGTCTTGTTAATGCCAACACCGATAGGGAATGTCCAGCGCTGCCCGCTCTTCGCTTCGTGATCGTAGGCGAATGTCGGCCCGGACCGAAGTTGCCAGCCTTCTTTCAGGTTCACGACCCAGAAATACTGGCCGCCAGTCACATTGGTATCGACGTCATTGTCGCCGGCGACGTCCCATTGGTGGGTCAGCAACACGCCGAGCGCGCCCCAGGGCTTTACTATCGCCAGCAGGGCTTCCGGCCCGAGGGCCCACTGGTCCTTGCCATAAGCATCATCCGTCGCGGTGGGCAGGGTGCCCACAACACCGCCGATAGCGACAATACCGTTCGAGTAAGTCTTACCGACACCGACGTCGAACCCGATATCGCCGAGGTTGAATCCGGGATCATCGTATCCGTTGGCCTTGGGAACATCCTGCTTGATGATCACGGGAATCGCCGGCCGGGCAAAAAAGTTCACGCCGTTGCCCAGGGGATATGGCAAGCTGGGCTGGAAGGTCAGGCGCAGGGCGCTCTGGTCATTCGCACCGGGAAGATCGCCATCAAAGGAGATGTAGTCCAGGTTGAAATTCATCGTGCCGAGAACGGTATTGGGGTTGGCCAGCTCGGCGGCAATTTCTGCGGCTGTTTTCTCCCCGGCCTCTTCTTCTGCATTTGCCAAGCCCGGCAAGCCGGCCGCACTGGCCAGTGCCACAATACTCAAACACGTACTTTTGAAAAATTTCATGGTTTTTCCCCCTGTGTTTTTCACTCCAGCCTTCCCGCTTGGGAGCATTTCGATCTAGATACGACGACGATCCGTTGTCTTCAGCGGCGCCATTGCAAACCGCATCAATAGTAATAAAACGTGCTGAACTGCAGGCGCGACGCGTCACCGTCATCGCCGGAAACGATTTTCTTCTCGCCCCACATGTACTCCATGCCTACCCGGAAACGCGGGTCGACGTCGTAGATCAGGTTGGCGTGCCCCGCCCAGGCCTCGGCCATCTCATCCAGCGGGAACAGGGCGGGGATTTCTTCGAGCTTGGTGTAGGCGAGATGGAAGTTGGATGAAAACTTGCCGGGGAGGTCGAGGTGCATGCCCATGTTGGCATTCCAGCCCTCGGCCAGGTCCAGGTTGCCGTTTTCATCCAGCGCGGCATTGGGCGTGCCCGCGTTGGCAAACGCGATGATGTCCGCCACGGTACCGTCGGTGTAGCCGGCGTTGAAGCCGAGAAAGTTGCGGTTGTCCTGGTCGAGGTAAACCCTGCCGCCCAACACCGCCGTCCAACCCACGTCGGACTCGCTACCGTAACCTTTCGCCCCGTCGAAGCGCACTTCGTTGACGGCCCCGCCGACGCTGAATACACCGTGGTCCCAGGGGTAGCTGAGGCCGCCCGACAAGCGCGGGGCATTGGCGCGGGCCAGCCCGTGGCCGTCCAGGCTCTCCGGAGTCAGGATGCGCGTATCGTCATAGGCTTCCAGGCCCACTGCCCAGTCGACCGCGCCGAAGATCTTGTCGCCGTCCCACTTGATCTGCTCGGAGCGCCCGCCGAGGATGGCGTCACCGGCGGCGAAGTCCAGAATCAGTGGCAGGGCGCGCAGTTCCGTGATGATGCTCCAGGTGCGTCCCGCCAGTAGCTGCCCGAACTGCATGTAGGCGTGGCGCAGCCGGAAATTCGTGTTGTCCCGGCCGTCCCAGAAATCGAATTCCAGGTAGAACTTGTCGATCTTGTAAGGGGAGGCCATGTTGCGGATTTCGAGGTTCGTGCGGCTCTCCCGGATCTGCAACTTGCTGTAGCTGCCGCCCTGTGGCGAGTCGTTGACGGGGATCTCGTTCAGCAGGAACTGGTAGGGGTCGCCCACGCCGTCGAAGTCGAAAATCAGGTCGGTCTTGGCATAGCCGCCGAGGGAGAACCTGTAGTCAGAGCCGAACAGCGGCACGGATTTCTTGAAATTGGGATCGTTGAGTTGTTCGCCGCGCCCCAGTGGCGCAAGTGGCATGGTGTCGAGGATCGCCTGGGTGTCCGGCTCGGTGAGTTCGGCAATTTGCCTGGTGTCTCCGGCATCCGGAGCCGGGCTGCTCGCGGCGGTCCCCTGGCTATTGTCACCGCTACTCACGACCTGGCTGCTCACCGGCGCCTGCCGGGATGCATCCCGCTCGCGCAGGACGTCCAACTCCCGTTGCATGACCTCCATCCTGGCCTTCATGCCCTGCATCTCCTGCAGTTGGGCCTGCATGGCCTGCAATTGCGCCTGCATTTCCTCCATGGTCATCGTCTGGCTGCTCACCGGGGTGGATAGCGCGGCCAGCAGCACCCACAGGGGGACTGCCAGTTTCGGCGGACAGGTGCTGCGACTCATTGGCCTGGCGGGGGACTTCGATGGGTGGTGCTGCTCGGTAGACTCATTCATGCGATGCACTATCATAAAGGCGTTGAAATACTTCGGTTTTGCACACAACGGCCAGGCGGCTTTCCCAGGCTCGGGGAGCAACGGGCCGGCTTCAGGAATCCCCCCTGTGAGCAAAACGTGAACACGAGTAAATATAGTCGCCGTATCGGTCCACTGGTTGATGAAAATATGATGAAGCAGGAAGCCCCGCAGTTCTGGGGCAAAAGCAGTGGTTTTATATTGGAACACGGCGCACCCGCGCCTCTGCTTCAACTATGCCTGTCCACAAAATCAATGATTTCAATAGGTTAAAGGTGAATCGCAGGACAGTAATACGGACGAAGAGTGAGGCTACTCCTGTCTACGTGTTCGCCGACCTCAGCTTCGATCCGGGGCAGGGGTTGTTTCGTAGTGGCCGGCGAGTGCCCGTTCCACCCAAGGAGACCCAATTGCTCGAGCTCTTGCTCGGTGCAAAGGGCAGCGTGGTCTCGCATGTCCAGATCGAGAGAACCCTCTGGCCCCGCCAGCAGGTTCGCTACGAGTCGCTGGCCCGGTGCGTCTACTCACTGCGCAGGATCCTGCGCGAGTCCGGCGCGGACTGCATCGAGACAGTGCCCAGGCACGGGTACCGGATATCCGCGCCGATCGAGGAGCAGCATCCCGCCCGGAGCACGCCCGCCCGGCTCGACTCGGTGGAAACGGACAACACGACAGCCTATTCCTACTACATGTGCGCCCTGCGTGAGGCCAGTATCCCGCGCCCGGAGAAACTGGAGCGGGCACTCGGGTGCCTGCAAAAGGCGGTAGAACTGGACCCCGGCTACAACGCCGCGCTGGCCGGGATAGGCGAAGTGACGATGTACCAGTGTGTCAGGGGATACCTGGCGCCTGGCGCAGCACTTCGCCGGGGCTTGAAGGCTTGCAGAGCAGCCCTGGACAACAATCCATCACACGTCTCGTCAAGGATCATCATGGGCTGGTTCCAGGGCATGATCGGCCAGAAGCTGGATGAGGGCCTGGCGATGCTGGACGCGGCACTGGCGGATGACCCGGAGTACGCGCCGGGCCATGCCCATCGCTCGTGGTTCATGCGGGCGATGGGCGACGCGCAGGCGGCCGTGCGTGACCAGCGGGAAGGGTTCAGGCTGAACCCCCTGTCCCTGCTCAATCGCCACGGCCTCGCATTCACCCTGTTTCACAGCGACGATGTCGACGCGGCCGTCGCACTCGAAGCTGAACTCGCCGAAACTTACCCGGACGACGACACCACGCATGCCTATGGCGCCGTCTTCCTCGCCTACCAGGGCAGGGGCAAGGAGGCACTGGAATCCGCGGCCCGCGCCATGGCGCTGTCCGGCGACCTTCCTGCAGTCGTGGCGCAAATCGCCTACGTTGAAGCGGCAGTGGGTAGCCGCCCGAAGGCTGGCAAACTCGTGAAGCTGGCGCTGGAGACCAACCGGAATCGGTGCCCCCGGCCTCACATTGTGCCGGCGCTTCTCGAGTTGGGGCGCGACAGCGAGGCAGTCGACCTGATGCTCGCCAGCAAGCAGGAACATTGCCCCTGGTTGTACGGGATGCGAACGGATCCCCGGCTGGCATCCCTGCTGCTCGATAGCCGGCTGCTCGGGCTGTACGACCGGGCCTGACGAACACGTTGGGCAGAGCCGGACGCCGGCACCACTTTGCGATCGCCGCGGCCGCTCTCCCAACCTCCCGCCCGCATTCACACTGGATTTCCGGTACACTGCCTCGGCCCAAGGCCACGCTTCAGTGTTGACTACAAGTTCGAAGATCGAGATGCGAAATGTTTGCCTGGTAGCCAATCCCCGCACCGGCTCCAATAAAATCTGCGAAGTGGTATCGCAAACCCCAGGCGTCAGGGGAAAGTTCGATATCTTCCATCATGTGAATGCCTGGGGCGTGCAGCCACAGGAGGTTCGGCACATCAACCAGCTCAACGGCACGGATTTTGAACAGGTCGCCAACAGCACGCAGAAGAGCTTCACCACATTCAGGCGGCGGCAGCCGGTGGCCTTCTATTCGGCGTTGCGGGAATGCGCCCGGCAGGAACAGGCCGAAGTGCTGTTTTTCAAGATTTTCAATAACCAGCTCGGTGACAGGAAGCTGGAGTTATTTTTTTCCGCATTCGACTTCGACTTCATCTTCCTGACGCGAAGCCTGGTCGATTCCTATGTATCTGCGCTGAAGGCGCAAATCGTCGGAACGTATACCAAGACCGATACCACCGAGATCAAGCCGAAGGTGTCGGCGAGGAAATTTCTGGCGTACCAGGACGCCGCCGTTTCCTGGTACACACAAATGTACGGGATTGCCCGGCGAAACAGCCAACCGGTCATCATCCGCTTCGAGGACATGCTTCGGGACGGGCAATTCGACTCGCGGAGATTCGAGGAGGCTGCCGGCCACCTGTTTGCAGGAGCACTCTCCAGCGACCAGGAGGGCGCGCTCGGCCTGCAACGCCAGGACCTGGAATCCGACTGGCGGGCCAAGATCGCCAACCCGGAGGTTATCGAGAAGCTGGACCGAAAGGGCCGCCTCAGGGAGCACCCGGGGGATATCCTCAGGTCCCTGCAGTGAGGGCGGCGCTTCAGTAAGGGGTGTGCCCCGGGGACCTGCCGTGTGCGCTTCCGTGCCACGGCAAACCCCGCAGCCGGGTCGTTTACTCCCCGTGCAGTACCTTGAAGATACGGCGGGAGAACAGCCACTCGCCGTTCAGCTTGACGCACTCATCGGCGTACTCGCCCCGCGGACGAATTTCCTTGCCGTCCTCCAGCACCGCCACCTCTGCGGTATAGCTGCGCATCACCGCGCGGTCGCCGTCGACCTCGATACTGCCGGCCTGGGCCATCATGTTGACGAAGGGGAACATTTTCATCGCGTCCAGCCAGGCGCTGACGATGGCGTCGCGGCCGGAAATCTTGACGTCGAGGTGCGGCAGTTCCCAGTCCGCTTCCTCGGCCCAGGTGGCGCCCCAGGCTTCGGCATCGCGTTGGTTGACGGCGTCGCAGTAGCGCTCGATGAGTTCGCGGATCAGTTCGCGGTCTTCGAGGGGTCCGGTATGCGGCATGGTGCTCTCTCCTATTATTGCTCTATGCGGTTGTTGCAGGCCCCGCACGCCAACCTTAACAGCTCGCGCGGGACTGGCTGAATTGCTGCCGCGATACTACCATAAAAACACCATCATGCTTGTTTTTATTTAGACGAAGTGCTAGCTTGTGCCTCCCCCGGTGTATCCACCGGCCCGCGCGGCTGACTGCCAGCCAGGGTAGCGCAGCGCGCACCAGCGACGAGGAATTCCAATAATGAGTGCCAGCACCGCCCCCGTATCCGCCCCCGGCGCAGCGCGCTGCCCGGGCCCCAGCACCCGCGATATCATCGCCGCCGACAGCGGCGGCGCGCCCGCCCACATCCTCGAGGAGGCCCCGGCCTTCCTCGGCGACGCTGACATTGCCTTCAGCCGCTATACCTCCCGCGAATTCTTCCAGCGGGAAGTCGACCAGATGTGGCTGAAGACCTGGCAGTGGGCCTGCCGCGAGGACGACATCCCCGAACCCGGCGACTACACCACCTACGAGATCTGCGAGCACTCGGTGCTGCTGGTGCGCACCGACAGCGGCGCCATCAAGGCGTATCCCAACGCCTGCCTGCACCGCGGCACCCAGTTGAAGCCCGAAGGCAGCAGCGGCTGCAGCAAACATCTTCGCTGTCCCTTCCACGGGTTTACCTGGTCGCTGGAAGGCGAGCTGGTGGACGTGCCCTGCCAGTGGGACTTCCCGCATATCGAGGAGAAATCATTCGCCCTGCCCGAGCTGCAGGTCGACACCTGGGGCGGCTTCGTCTTTATCAACTTCGACCGCGAGGCCGGCCCGCTGCAGGAGTTCCTCGGCGTCATCCCCGAGCACTTCGCCCACTGGAACCTCGCCGACAAGTTCGTCGCCCTGCATGTGCGCAAGAAGCTGCCGGCAAACTGGAAGGCCTGCCTGGAAGCCTTCCTGGAATCCTTCCACGTGCTGGAAACCCACCCCCAGGGCGTGCCCACGGTGGGCGACGCCAACACCCAGTATGATATCTACGGCGACCACGTCTCGCGCTTCGTCCACCTGGTCGGCTTCCCCAGCCCGCATATCCGCGAGCCGCAGAGCGAGCAGCAGACCCTGGACGCGCTGATGGCCGAGGGCGTGGTCGAGGGTGTGCACGGCGCGGGCAACGGCCTGAAAGTCCCGGAGGGCGGGCGCGCCCGCGAGGTGTTTGCCGATTACCTGAAGGAGACCCTGGGCGCCGCCTACCAGCGGGATTTCTCCGCCCTGACGGTGACCGAGACCATCGACGCCATCGAGTACAGCCTGTTTCCCAACACCTGCCTGTTCCCCTCGCTGCTGTTCCCCATGGTCTACCGCTTCCGGCCCAACGGCAGCGACCCGGACACGGCGATCTTCGACCTGCTCTACCTGCAGCCGCTGCCCGCCTCCGGCGAGCGCCCGGACCCGGCGGAACCCTTCGACCTGGACTATGAACAGTCCTTCCACGAGGTGCCCGGCTTCGACCCGGGCCTGGCGACCATCTACGACCAGGACACCGGCAACCTGATCGCCCAGCAGCGCGGCTTCAAGTCCAGCGTCAAGCATGGCGAGACCTTGGGCAACTACCAGGAGGCACGGGTGCGCCACCTGCACGTGACCCTGGACAAGTACCTGGCCGGCTGAGGAGGACGCAGCGATGATACGAGGCGTACACCACGTGGCCATCTCCACGCCGAAGCTGGAGCCGATGCTGGCCTTCTACCGCGACCTGATCGGCTTCGAGGAGATCGCGCGCACCGAATGGCCTGTCGGCACCGCGCAGATCGACGCGGTGATGGGGCTGAAGGACACCGCCGCGAAGCAGGTGATGCTCAAGCTGGGCAACCTGTGCCTGGAGATGTTCGAGTTCAGCTCGCCCGAGCCGCAGGCGATGGACCCGGCGAGGCCGGTGTGCAACCACGGCCACACCCACCTGTGCCTGGACGTGACGGACATCCAGGCCGTCTACGACCGGCTGGTGGCGGCCGGCACGCGCTTCCACTGCCCGCCGCAGGATTTCGGCAATGTGCGCGCCACCTACGGGCGCGACCCGGACGGCAATGTCTTCGAAATCCAGGAGTTGATGGACGCAGACGACCCGGGGCAGGTCATCGGCTGAGCGGCAAAGCGGAAGAAAAAGGGGGAAAAAAGGGGACGGACGGATTAAAAAATAATCCCTCCGTCCCCTTTTTTACTGGGCGATCAGGCCGCCGTCGACAATGAGTTCGGTGCCGGTGATGTAGGAGGCGTCGTCGGAGGCGAGGAACAGCACGGCCTGGGCCAGTTCCAGCGGTGTGCCCATGCGGCCGACGGGCACCGAGTCATTGAGGATGTCGTACTGTTCGGGGTTGTCCTTCAGCGCCAGCTGCTGCATGTTGGTGTCGATCAGCCCGGGGTGGACGGTGTTGCAGCGGATGTTGTCGCGCGCGCACTCTAGCGCCACGCCCTTGGAGAACACGTGCACGCCGGCCTTGCTCGCGCTGTAGACGGAGACCCCGGGCACGCCGACCAGGCCCGCTATCGAGGACATGTTGACGATTGCCCCGCCGCCGGTCTCGCGCATGCTGGCCACCGCGGCGCGGGTACCGAGGAACACGCTGGTCATGTTCACCGTCATCTGCCGGTTGTAGTCGTCCAGGGTGAACTCGTCCAGCGGCCTGAGCACGGCGATACCCGCGTTGTTGACCAGCACGTCGAGCTGGCCGAAGCGTTCCCTGGCCGCCGCGATGGCATCTGCCCAGCCGGACTCGCTGGTGACATCCTGGCTGAAAGCCAGCACTTCCGCCCCCGCCGCCACGGCCTCGGCCTCACAGGCCGCCAGGCCCTTCTCGTCGATGTCGCTGATCACCAGCTTCGCGCCCTCGCGGGCGAACAGCTGCACGATGGCGTGCCCCAGGCCGGGGTTGGATGCCGCGCCGGTAACCATACAAACTTTGCCAGCCAGTCTGGGCATGTTGTTATTCTCCTTAGCTATTGAACGGCTTGCGCCGTGTTTGGATTGTCGCTACCAGCGACGCCGCACAGCGGCGCCACCTCACATTTCGCCGGCAGCCACCGCCGCCTCCACCAGCTCGTGCGCCCGCGGGTTGCGACGCAGGCAAAGCCCGCCGTTCACCTGCAGGTTCTCACCGGTCATGAAGCACTCGTCGGAAGCGAGGAAGACTGCCGCCGCCGCGATGTCCTCGCTGGTGCCGTAGCGGCCCAGCGGGTAGCACTTGCGGAAGGTCTCGGCCAGCGAGGCGCTCTGCATGGCGCCCGCGGTCATCGGCGTGTCTGTGAGGCCCGGGGAGATGGAATTGGCGCGGATGCCGCGCTCGCCGTACTCGTTGGCCACGGTGCGGATGACGTGGTCGATGCCCGCCTTGGTGCCCATGTAGGCCGCGTGGTTGTCGAGCATGATCTTCGCCGTGGCCGAGGAGATCTGGATGATCGAGCCGCCGGTGTCGGACATCACCCTGATCAGCTTCTGCAGCCAGTAGAACGGGCCCTTGAACTGCAGGTCGACGATGCGGTCGAGCTCTTCCTCGGTGGTCTCCTCGGTGGGCTTGAGCAGGCCCCAGCCGGTGGCGTTGACGGCGATATCGACGCGGCCGTGGCGCTCGACAATGGTGTCGAACAGGGCGTCGACCGAACGCTTGTCGCACAGGTCGCAGAGGACCCAGTCGCCGCCGATCTCCTCGGCCAGCTGCCGCAGCGGCCCCTCATGGCGGCCGGAGACGACGACCTTGGCGCCCTCCTGCGCGAAGCGGCGGGCGATGACCTGCCCCATATTGCCCTCACCGGCGGCGCCGATGATGGATGCGATTTTTCCGTCCAGGCGGCCCATGGATGTACCTCGCTGCTTGCCCGTTCGGGCGATGTTAGAATTTTAGCAAACAGTACAGATTGTTTTTATATTATGCAAGCATCACCCCGGAAAGTTGGGGTGAAGCCGCGGGGGACTAGGAGGCGCTGCCGCCCGCCGCCTGCTCGTAGAGGTTGGTCAGTTGGTCGGTGATCTGCTCGATCATGCGCGTGGCGCGCTGCTGCCGGCGGGTGGCCATGTGGCTGAGCGCCATGCCGCGCATGGTGAACTGGACCAGGTCGTTGGCCAGCTCCAGCACGTTCAGCTTCTCCCAGTGCGGGAAGGTGGTCTTCACCGTCTCCAGGAACAGGCGTTCCACTTCCTTCTCGGTGCGTACCAGTTCGGTATTGAGTTCCGGATCGGTACGCGCCGCGAACAGCAGTTCCTGGTAGGCGACGAAGGTGGGCAGGTTGACGTAGCGCCAGGCGGACTCCACCGACTTCTTGATCGCGTCGCGGGTCAGGCTGGCCTCGGGGTTGTCGATACCCGCCATCAGTTCCTTGTATTCCTCCAGCCGCTTCTCGTGCAGGTAGTCGATGACCGCGCGGATCACCAGCAGCCGCGAGGGGAAGTGGTGCATCATGGCGCCGCGGGAGACCCCCGCCTGGTCCGCGATCATCGCCGTGGTGGTCTGGCTGTAACCGCGCTCCACCAGGCAGTCTATGGCGGCCTCCAGGATCGCCTTGCGGGTCAGGGCACTCTTTTCCGCCTGCCATCCGTCTCCCCTGCGCGGGCCTTTCGCACTTGCCTTACGGGTTGTTTTTTTCGCTACTACCATCTCTTTATTCACTCCATCGATTACCGCGTCTCCGACGCGGAGGACCCCCCACCGGTCAGACTGTGAAGATCATAACCTAAAAAAACCATCTTGTATCTAAACAATCAAGCTTGCTTTTTTTGTGCTCAGTCACTATAGTCGGTCCGGATCAAAATGATAATCCCGTTCCGGAGAGAGCAATGTCCCATCCCCCCGAATTCCTGCTGCGGGCCTACCGCACCATGAAAACCATCCGCCTGTTCGAGGAGCGGGTCACCCGCGAATTCGAGGGCGGCAACATCCCCGGTTTCGTCCACGTCTACGACGGCCAGGAAGCGGTCGGTACCGGCGTGTGCATGCACCTGGACGACAAGGACATCATCGGCAGCACCCACCGCGGCCACGGCCACTGTATCGCCAAGGGCTGCGACGTGATCGGCATGATGAAGGAGATCATGGGCAAGGCCGACGGCCTCTGTAAGGGCAAGGGCGGCTCCATGCACATCGCCGACATCGACAAGGGCATGCTGGGCGCCAACGCCATCGTCGGCGGCGGCCCGCCCCTGTGCAACGGCGCGGCGCTGTCCGCCAAGACCCTGAAGACCGGCAAGGTGGCGGTGTCCTTCAACGGTGACGGGTCCTCCAACCAGGGCACCGTGATGGAAGCCCTGAACCTGGCGGTGGTGCTCAAGCTGCCGCACATCTTCGTCTTCGAGAACAACGGTTACGGTGAAGGCACCGGCGCCGACTACGCCGTGGGCAGCGGCGATATTGCCGGCCGCGCCGCGGCCTTCGGCATGCCCGCCGTCAAGGTGGACGGCGGCGACTTCTTCGCCGTCTACGAGGCCATGGGCGAGGCGGTAGCCCGCGCCCGCCAGGGCGGCGGTCCCACCGCGCTGGAGGCGGACATCGTGCGCTTCTCCGGCCACTTCATCGGCGACCCGCAGCTGTACCGCGCCAAGGGCGAGATCGCCCAGCTGCGCAAGGAGCGCGACTGCCTGCACATCTTCCGCGACCGGGTGACCGGCGAGGGCTGGCTGAAGGAAGCACAACTCAACGCCATCGACGACGAGGTGGCCGCGCTGATCGAGCGCGCCGTGGAGGAGGGCCTGGCGTCACCGATGCCCGCGGTCTCCGAACTCACCACCGACGTCTACTGCTCATACTAAGGGAGGCCCGCCATGAACCAGCCGCAAAAGGCCATGAACGCCGCCGACCCGGCAGCATCCTCGGTGAAAACCTTCCGCGAGGCGATCAACGAAGCCCTGCACCAGGAAATGGAGCGCGACCCCACGGTCATCGTCCTCGGCGAGGAAGTCTCCGGCGGCGCCGGCTGCTCCGGCCAGGATGACGCCTACGGCGGCGTGTTCGGCGTGACCAAGGGCCTGATGCCGAAATTCGGCCGCGAGCGCGTCATCGACACCCCGATCAGCGAGTCCGCCATCATCGGCGCCGCCGCCGGCGCCGCCAACACCGGCCTGCGCCCGGTGGCCGAACTGATGTTCTTCGACTTCATCGGCGTGTGCTTCGACCAGATCTTCAACCAGGCCGCCAAGTTCCGCTACATGTTCGGCGGCAAGGCGAAGACCCCCATGGTCATCCGCGCCACCGTCGGCGCCGGCATGCGCGCCGGCGCCCAGCACTCCAACATGCTGCACCCGGTGGTGGTGCACATCGCCGGCCTCAAGGTGGTCATGCCCAGCAACGCCTACGACGCCAAGGGCCTGATGATCAGCGCCATCCGCGACGACGACCCGGTGATCTTCCTCGAGCACAAGTGCCTGTACGACGCCAAGTGCGAGGTGCCCGACGCCCCCTACACCATCCCCTTCGGCGAGGCGGCCTTCCCGCGCCAGGGTTCGGACGCCACGATCGTCGCGATCTCGGCCATGGTGCCCCGCGCCATTGCAGTGGCGGACAAGCTGGCCAAGGAAGGAATCCACGTGGACGTGATCGACCCGCGCACGGTGTCACCGCTGGATGACGAGGCGATTCTGGAAAGCGTCGAGGTCAGCGGCCGACTGGTCATCGTCGACGAGGCCAACGACCGCTGCGGCATGGCGGCGGATATCTCCAGCATCGTCGCGGAGAAGGCCTTTGGCGCCCTGCGCGCGCCGATCCGCAAGGTCACCCCGCCGCACACGCCGGTACCCTTCGCACCCACGCTGGAGGATGCCTACATCCCCAGCGAGGAGCGCATCGAGCGCGCCGTGCGGGACGTCCTGGAGGCTTAGGCATGACCCAGATACGCACCATCACCATGCCCAAGTGGGGTATGGAAATGACCGAAGGGCTGGTCGGCGACTGGTACGTGGCCGTCGGCACCGAGATCAGCGAGGGCGACGACCTGGTCGACGTGGAGACCAGCAAGATCGTCAACACCGTCACCGCGCCGGGCTCCGGCGTGCTGCAGCGCATCATCGCCAACACCGGCGACAACCTGCCGGTGGGCTCGGTGCTGGGAGTCATGGCCCCGGCGGGTACCGCCCAGAGCGAGATCGAGGCCTTCGTCAATCACGTCTGCAACCCCTCCGTGGTACTGCAGCGGCACGACGAACCCGCCCCGGCTCCGGCCCCCGCCGCCCCCCCCGCCCCGGCTCCCGAGACGGCGCCCGCGCCGCAAGCTGCAGCTACTCCGGTAAACGGCGGTGGCGCCGCGCCGGCACCCGCTGCCGCGGGGCTGGCGACACTCGCCGCAGGCGACGACGACAGCGCAGTGCCGGCCTCCCCGGTCGCCCGCCGGCTGGCGGCCCGCTACGGGGTCAACCTGAACAATATCGAAGGCACCGGCCGTCACGGCCGGGTCAGCAAGTGGGACCTGGAGAGCGCGGTGCGCGGCGCCGGCGGCGAAGTGGCCGTGCCCTCCCCCGCCCGCGGTGGCCCCGGCCCCGCTGATGACAGCGCCGTGCACGCCACCCCGGTGGCCCGCCGCCTGGCCGCGGAGCTGGGCGTCAACCTGAACGACTGCCGCGCCAGCGGCGAACGCGGCCGCGTGTGCAAGGCCGACGTCGAGGCCCGCGCCGCGCTGCAGGGTCGCGCCAGCGCCCCCGCCGCCAAGGGTGTCGCCGAAGTCGAGGCCGAACCGGCCTTCGAGGAGCGCCCGCTCTCCGGCATGCGCAAGACCATCGCCGCGCGCCTGCAGCAATCCAAGCGCGAGGCGCCGCACTTCCGGGTGCAGGTGGATGCGCAGATCGATTCCCTGCTGGAGTTGCGCAAGGCGCTCAACGCCGCCCACAGCGAGGCGAAGATTTCCGTCAACGACTTCATCGTCAAGGCCTGCGCCAGCGCCCTGCTGCGCGTGCCGGAAGTGAACGTGCAGTACGACGGCGAGACCGTGCGCTATTTCAAGGATGCCGACATCGCCGTGGCGGTGGCACTGGACGACGGGCTGATCACGCCCATCGTGCGCGGCGCCAACCGCATGGGCCTGGTCGGAATCTCCAACGCGGTGCGCGACCTCGCCACCCGCGCCCGCCTCGGCCGGCTGACGCCGGAAGAATTCCAGGGCGGGACGTTCAGCGTCTCCAACCTCGGCATGTTCGGGGTGAAGCAGTTCGACGCCATCATCAACCCGCCGCAGTGCGCCATCCTCGCGGTGGGCGCCGGCGAACAGCGCCCGGTGTGGCGCGACGGCAGCTGGCAGGCGGCCACCGTGGTGAGCCTGTCCCTGTCCAGCGACCACCGCATCATCGACGGCGCCGTGGCCGCACGCTTCATGGCCGCGCTCAAGGGCTTCCTCGAGGAGCCCGGCACGATGCTGGGCTAAGGCGCGGTCATGGCTGAGAAATACGATCTCGTGGTGGTGGGCAGCGGCCCCGGCGGTTACATCGCCGCGGTGCGCGCCTCCCAGCTCGGCTTTCGCACCGCTATCGTCGAGCGCGACAAGCTCGGCGGCGTGTGCCTGAACTGGGGCTGCATCCCGACCAAGGCGCTGCTGCGCGGGGCCGAGATGGCCCACCAGCTCAAGCTGGGCGAACAGTTCGGTATCAAGGTGGAAAACAGCAGCATCGACCTGGCGCAGCTGGTCGCCCACAGCCGCGGCGTGGCAAACAAGCTCTCCGGCGGCATCGGCTACCTGATGCGCAAGAACGACGTGACGGTGATCGAGGGCGACGCCCGCGTCACCGGCAAGTGCCAGCTGGAAGTCGACACGGCCTCCGGCACGCAGCAGATCGACGCGCCGCACATCATCCTCGCCACCGGCGCCCACGCCCGCGCCCTGCCCGGCATCGCCTTCGACGGCGAGCGGGTGTGGAGCGCGCGCGAGGCGATGACGCCGAAAGCACTGCCGCAAAAACTGCTGATCATCGGCGCCGGCGCCATCGGCGTCGAGTTCGCCAGCCTGTACAACGACCTCGGCAGCGAGGTCACCCTGGTGGAGGCGCTACCGCGCATCCTGCCGGTGGAGGACGCCGACGTCTCGGCGTTCGTCGATAAAGCCTTCCGCGCGCGCGGTATCGCGGTGCACACCGGCGCCCGTGTCGAGGGCGTGCGCCCACAGGGCGACGGCGTGGCCGTGTCCCTGCAGGCCGGCGGTGAAACGCTGGAACTGCAGGTCGATCGTGTGATTCTCGCGGTCGGTATCGGCGGCAACCTGGAAGGCCTCGGCCTCGAGGCGCTGGGCGTCGAACTGGACCGCGGCTTTATCGCCACCGACGGCTACGGCCGCACCAACGTGGTCGGCCTCTACGCCATCGGCGATATCGCCGGCCCGCCCTGGCTGGCGCACAAGGCCAGCCACGAGGCGGTGATCTGCGTGGAAAAAATTGCCGGTATCGCCGGCGTGAAACCGCTGGTGAAAACCCGCGTGCCCGGCTGCACCTACTGCCGGCCGCAGGTAGCCAGCGTGGGCCTCACCGAGGACGCCGCCCGCAAGACCGGGCGCGAGCTGCGCGTCGGCCGCTTCGACCTCGCCGCCAACGGCAAGGCCCTGGCCATCGGCGAGGCTGCGGGCTTCGTCAAGACGGTGTTCGACGCGGGCACCGGCGAACTGCTGGGCGCCCACATGACCGGCCCGGAAGTGACTGAACAGATCCAGGGCTTCGCGCTGGCCCTGGGCATGGAGGCCACCGAGGCGGAACTGAAACACGCGGTATTCCCGCACCCGACCCTGTCCGAGGCGATGCACGAGTCCGTGCTGGACGCCTGGGGCGAGGCGCTGAACCACTAGCGGACACCAGGAGAGCATCAATGCCGCAACAACTGCCCATCCAGGAAGGCCTGTTCACCTGGCCGGCGCTACACCCGCAGCTGCTGGGCAGCCGCTGCCGCCTGTGCGGCGAGATGGCGTTTCCCGCCCAGCAGGACTGCCGCAGCTGCAGCGGCCAGGACACCGAGCTGGTGGAACTGGGCGACCGCGGCACCCTGTGGACCTGGACCATCCAGAGCTTCATGCCCAAGACCCCCTACCACAGCGACGAGACCCCGGAGACCTTCCGTCCCTACGGCGTCGGCTACGTGGAAATGCCCGGCGGACTGCGGGTGGAATCCCGCCTGCAGGAAAACACCCCGGAAGAACTGCAGATCGGCATGCCCATGCAATTGCAGATCGAGCCCTTCCGCACCGACGAACACGGCAACCAGCTGATGAATTTCAGCTTCCGCCGCGCCGCGGAGGGCAACTGACATGGATGTGGCAATCATCGGCATCGGCCTGCATCGCTTCGGCCGCAGCGAGGGCATGACCGGCCAGCAGCAGGGCGCGGCGGCGGTGCGCAAGGCGCTGGCCGACGCCGGCGTCGACTGGAAACAGATGCAGTTCGCCTACGGCGGCAGCCAGGACGCCGGCAACGCCGACGCGCTGGTCAACGAACTGGGCCTGACCGGCCTGCAGTTCACCAATATCTGGAACGGCTGCGCCACCGGCGGCAGCTCGCTGCACGCGGCCTACACCGCGATCAAGTCAGGCGAATACGACATGGGCGTGGTGGTCGGCTTCGACAAGCACCCTCGCGGCGCCTTCAACCCGCAGCCGCGGGACTGGGGCCTGGGCGACTGGTACGGCGAGACCGGCCTGATGCTCACCACACAGTTCTTCGCCATGAAGATCCAGCGCTACATGCACGACTACGGCATCACCAATGACGCACTGGTGCGCGTGGCGGAGAAGGCCTTCCTCGCCGGCTCGCTGAACCCGATGGCCTGGCGCACCACCGCGCTGTCCTACGAGGAGATCGCCAACTCCATGATGGTCAGCGACCCGCTGCGCAAGTACATGTTCTGCAGCCCCGCCGAGGGCGGCGCCGCGCTGGTGCTGTGCAGCGCGGAGAAGGCGAAGCAGTTCACCAGCAAACCCCTGTATATCAAGGCCGCCGCCGTGCGCAGCCGCCACTACGGCAGCTTCGAGGTGTTCAGTCCCTCGCAGGCGCCGTCCGTGAATGATTCGCCCACGGTCATCGCCTCCCGCGCCGCCTTCGAGCTGGCGGGCATCGGGCCCAGGGACGTCGACGTGCTGCAACTGCAGGACACGGACAGCGGCACCGAGATCATCCACATGGCGGAAAACGGATTCTGCGAGCACGGCGAACAGGAAAAGCTGCTGCGCGAGGGCGCCACCCGTATCGACGGCCCGATGCCGGTGAACACCGACGGCGGCTGCCTGGCCAACGGCGAGCCGGTGGGCGCGTCGGGCCTGCGCCAGGTCTACGAGGTCTGTGTGCAACTGCGCGGAGACGGCGGTGCACGGCAGGTGCCGGGCGCTCCCGCCGTCGGCTACACCCACGTTTACGGCGCGCCGGGCATCAGCGGCGTCAACATCATTACCACATGACCGCAAAGCGGTCGGAAGCACAATAACAGGAGGCAACACGATGAACGAGGCAGCCAAGGTGAGACAACAGGGCGGCGACACACGCTGTCCGGGCACCTCTTTCCAGGACCTTCTCGACCTCGAGGAAGTCCCGGTACCCGACTACCTGCGGGCGAACACCAACCCCGACATGGGCGATGACGACCTGCCGGTCGAGCGCTACATCGCGCGCGAATTCCACGACCTGGAAAAGACGAAGATGTGGCCGAAGGTCTGGCAGATGGTCTGCCGCGAGGAGGATATCCCCGAGGTCGGCGATCACCACGTCTACGACATCATCGACCAGTCGGTGATTATCGTGCGCAGCGCCGAGAACGAAATCCGCGGCCTGATCAACTCCTGCCTGCACCGCGGCCGGCTGTTGCGCGACGAGGGCGGCAGCGTCAGCGAATTCCGCTGCCCGTTCCACGGCGCCACCTGGGGCCTGGACGGCGCATTCAAGGACATTCCCTGCGCCTGGGACTTCAGGCACCTGACGGAAAAGCAGGACATGAACCTGCCCGAAGTGAAGGTGGCCACCTGGGGTGGCTTCGTATTCATCAACTTCGATAAGGACGCGCAACCCTTCGAGGAGTACCTCGGCGTGCTGCCCGAGCACTTCGCGCGCTTCCCGCTGCAGGACTACTACAAGGGCATCCACGTACAGCGTGTGGTGCAGTGCAACTGGAAAGTCGGCGCCGAGGCGTTCATGGAATCCTTCCACACCGTGGAAACCCACCGCCAGATCCTCACCTTCACCGGCGACGCCAACTCCCAGTACGACACCTTCGGCGACAACATCAGCCGCTCGGTCACGCCGATGGGCGTGCCCAGCCCGCACCTGTCGGGGATTACCGAGGAAGAAGTCATGCGCGACATCCTCAAGCTCTCCGGGCGCATGGCCAAGGACAGCGACGAGGGCGTGGAGATGCCCGACGACCTCACCGCGCGCAAGTACGTAGCCGACATGAACCGCGAGATCTTCGAACAGAATGCCGGCGAGGATTTTGCCGACGCCACCATGGCGGAGCTGGAGGACGCCATCCTCTACAGCCTGTTCCCCAACTTCCAGATCTGGATCGGCTACCACGGCAACATCGTCTACCGCTTCATCCCCAACGGCGACGACCCGGACAGCTGCATCTTCGACATCATGCTGCTGTTCCGCTACCCGAAAGGCAGCGAGCGCCCGCCCGCGGTACCGGTGCACGTGATCCCCGCCGACCAGCCCTTTGCCGCCGCCGAGGAACTCGGCGCCCTGGGCCCGGTGTTCGACCAGGACGACAGCAACATGGGCTCGGTACAAAAGGGCATGAAGGCCTCGACCAAGGGCACGGTCAGCCTGGCCAGCTACCAGGAGAGCCGCATCCGCCACCTGCACCAGACCCTCGACAAGTACGTGAAGGCCTGAGGCAGACGGGGGGGATTTGCAAATGAACAAGCACGAGAACCGCGCCGGCCGTATCGACTGTGTGCTCATCGCCGGCGGCGAGTGGCACGACATCGACTTCGCCCGGCTGGAACTGCTCAAGCTGCTGGCGGAGGACACGCGCGTCCGCGTGCGGGTATTCGAGAACTACGACAACCTCGAGGCCATCGAGAACGCGGACTTCCTGATTACCTACACCTGCAACGTGGCGCCACCGCTGCCGGTGCAGGAGGCCCTGCGCAAGTGGGTGGCGAGCGGCGGCCGCTGGTACGCCCTGCACGGCACCAATTCGGTGATCCGGCTGATGTCCGACGGCCTGTACGGCACGCCGGAGTGGGCCCCGCTGTTCATGGAGACCCTGGGTTCCATGTTCCGCTCGCACCCGCCCATCGCGCCCTACAAGGTGGAGGTGGCGGACCCGGAGCATCCACTGGTGCAGGGCATCGAGCCATTCGAGAGCACCGACGAACAATACCTGATGCGCACCTACGGCGATTTGCAGGTGCTGCTGGATACCGAGTTCGCGGGCGACGCCCCGGGCTTCGTCGAGGACAAGTGGGAGCAGGCACGCCACCCGGTGTTCTACATCCACGAGGTGGGTGAAGGCGCGGTGCTCTACCTGACCCTGGGCCACTGCCGCCACCACTACGACATGCAGCCCCTGCTCGACTACTGGCCCAGCATCGACCGCTGCGCCTGGGACCTGCCGGTATTTTACGAACTGCTGCGCCGCGGAATCCGCTGGGCCATCGAGCCCATTGACGCAGTGACCGCCTCCGCGCGCGAGGCTGCGGAAGCCGCCGCCGTGGCCGGCTGACATGTAACAGAACAAGACACGACAAACAATATCTGGAGGAAACCGTTATGGATCTCGGACTCAAGGGCAAGAAAGTCATTCTCACCGGCGGCAGCCGCGGCCTGGGCCGTGCGGCGCTGGAACTGTTCGCCGCAGAGGGCGCCGACGTCGCCTTCTTCTCGCGCAACCCGGAGCAGGTCAAGGAAGCGGCCGCTGCGCTGGGCAAGCACGGCGGCAAGGTGTTCGCCGAAGCCTTCGAAGTGACCGATGCCGACGCCTACGCAGGCTGGCTGACCAAGGCGGCCGGCGAGCTGGGCGGCGTGGACATCTTCGTCCACAACATCAGCTCCTCCGGTTCCGGCGGCACTGGCGATTGGGACCTCACCTACAACATCGACGTAAAGTGCGCGGTTTCCGGCTGCGAAGCGCTGCAGCCCTTCCTGGAAAAATCCGATGCGGCGTCCGTGATCATCATGTCCAGCACCGCGGCGGTGGAGACCTTCCTGGTACCGCAGGCCTTCAACGCGCTGAAGGCGGCGCTGATCACCTACGCCTCCCAGCTCGGCCAGGCCTGGGGGCCGCTGGGCATCCGGGTCAACTGTGTGTCGCCGGGCCCGATCAAGTTTCCCGGCGGCAACTGGTCGGTGATCGAGGAGGCCATGCCGGAAGTTTACGAAGCAACCCTGAACAGTTTCGCGCTGGGCAGGTTCGGCACGCCCGAGGAAGTCGCTCCGGCGATCGTCTTCCTGGCGAGTCCCGCCTCCGGCTATACCACGGGTACCAACCTTGTGGTGGACGGCGGGTACACGAAACGCGTGCAGTTCTGATCCTAGCGAGCTTCCCAACCCCCCCGGGAAGCTTTTTTGCCGCGGCTTTTGCCGCGGCTTTTTTATGCCCGGGATCTGTGTTTCTGTAATTGCTACTTGCCCAGCTTCTTCTGCATGTTGAGCCCCGTCACCTCGAAACCGAGCTTCCTGTACAGGGCAATTGCTCCTTCGTTGAACGCAAAGACATGCAGGCCGAGGCTCTCGATTTCCAGCGCTGCCATGTGTTCCTGGATCGCCGCAAACGCCTTGCTTGCATGACCTTGCCGGCGGAATTCCGGCTTGATCTCCACGTCATAGACAAACGCACTGCGCTGTCCGCAATTTTCCTGGATGGCGCACCAGACATAGCCGACGACCGTACCGCCCGGCGACGCCAGGATGTCAAACAGGTAGTTGTCTGGCGTATCGATACCCTGAGGAAGCGAATCCCTCAACTCCGATAGCGCCCTGCCGTGCGCGCCTTCCGGTAACCATCTGCCGGACTTGATGTTGTCGTCTGCGTAGGCGCTGGCCGAGGATACCAGGAAGTCATCGAATTCCTCTTCGCGCATTGGCACAAGCACCGTCATGGCACCCCCCCGGACAAGGCATTCATCATGGCTTCGTATTCAACAATTTCAGCAATCCACTGTGATATCAGCTTTGTAGTTGCTTTATGAACAGACTGGTCTTCCCAGGTCCCTTGCTCTTCGACGGCAGCGGAGGCTTCAGGAACAAAGAATAACCTGAAACCTTTGTGCTTCATCGGGATCATTCCCGTTTTCCTGCCAATCACACACATATTTGATGCGAAGCCAACGTAAGCGAGCGTGTTGATATTCTGTCTCTTCAGGTAATCGGAGAATCGATCGCCATCCATCTCCTGATGATAAAAAACATTTATCTGGTTTTTATCTATCATTTCCTGAAGTTCGTCAGTAACCCTGCAGCTGTAACTTACCGAGTTGCAGTCATTGGTAAGGACTATGACGGGATGGCCTTTTGTTCGTGCCGCTTTCACGAGAGGCACAATTTTTGTTTCCGAAATTTTTCCGTAGTAATCGTTCAAGTACTCAGAAGGCATGTCTATCCACGGGTCCATTACAATAATTGCGCTCTCAATCGGATTGATGGCTCTTCTGTAGTGGTATGTACCTTCAGACGGGTAAGGAAGCGCATTTTTTAAATCAAGATCGCCTTCGCTTGTAAGGCTGAAATAGGAAAGGCTGTATGTCGGTAATATGTAAGTCATTGCGCCTTACTCAACAAAAGGGCGCCCCGAAATCTCTTGAAGAGCTTTATCCATGTAACGCGAATCAGCCCGGAACCTGTGCGCGAAGTCAGAATGTTTCGCCAGATCTATGGGGGCGAACTTCAGGTGAGCACTGCTCATGAGACTGCCTTCAACAACCGGGTCCGCATCTACAGATTGCCTGCATGCATCCGGGATCAAACTTTCCGTTACCGCATGCTCAGTGCAGCCGGCTGGCGACGAGCCGATTTAAACTGATACCCGCCTCCGCCGCCTGTATCGCCAGCGAGCGATGGGTTTCAGGCGTTATGCGAACCATGAACTTGCCACTGTAGTTTTTTGTAGAAATTGGCTCTGGCACTGGCTCGCCGTCCACCTCCATTCTGATAATGCATTCCTTTACCAGCTTGCGAATACCTGACAATGCCTTTTCGGGAGTCTTCTCAAGCCAACTCAGGCTGCCAAATTCCGCGCACAACCCAACATATTCCTGGTCCTCTTCCGACCAGGTGACACGGTATGTATAACGGTCAACAAAATTGGTCATTTCCCACCTCTAAACGCTCAATCACTTCGCCAAAATAGGCATCACAGACTTTACATAAGTCGTTGAAGGCTATGCCTTTTGGGTTTGCTCGCATCCTTGCGACGATACTGTCCATATCTGCCATATCACTCATAATATCACTATTGATACTACCGACAACCACCTTTATCGGGTGTCCGCCTAGCCTCACCATGCTCGCCCCTCTTGCAACAACGAATCACAAGTGACACTATGTCACATATGTTACGTTTTTGACCGATAGCAATGACCCTGAAAACCAACCCCCTGGTCGCCATGATCGAGGAGTCCATCCTGCTCAAGGACAATGCCCAGCGCATCCTGTCCAGGGAGCTCAGCGGCCCATCGCTAACCCGGCTGGAAGGGCTGGTACTGGTCTCCGTCGTCGGCGCCGACCAGCCCCAGACCGTGCCGCAGATCGGCCGGGCACTGAGCAGTTCCCGCCAGGTAATACACCGCGCGGCAAACCGGCTGGAAGAACTCGGCTTCATCCGCAAGCTGAACAACCCGGATCACAAGACAGCTCCCCTGCTGGAGCCAACACCGGAAGGCATCAAGTACGAAAAGCAGCTCGGCTCGGCCTTCGACAAGATCGTCGACGGCATTATCTCCGAGGCCGACCTGAAGAAATGCGAGCGGATGACAAAGGACCTCAAGCGCCTCAGGGAATTGCTTGAAGAGTACGAGGCAAAGGGCTTCGCAGACTGACGCGGCGCCCGGCTAACCAATGGAGTTACACCATGAATAGCATAATCAGCACCACCGGCAGGGAGATCCCGGACTCCACCCAGTTTCTCAACGAGGACTGTTCCGAGGTCAGCCGGCTGGTATTCAGCAGTGAAGAGCTGTACCGGATGGAGCAGCGCAAAATCTTCGACAAGAGCTGGCTGTATGTCGGCCACGAAAGCCAGATCAAAAACCCCGGCGACTTCATCTCCGCCTACATGGGCGAAGTGCCTGTCATCGTCGCCCGGGGCGGCGACGGCCGGATCGCCGTCAGCATCAACAGCTGCCCCCACCGCGGACTGCGCGTGTGCCGCAGCGACCAGGGCAATACCGGGCGCTTCATCTGCCCGTACCACACCTGGTCCTTCAAGACGACAGGCGAACTGGTGGGCATTCCCCAGGCGCGCAAGATGGGGCCCGAGGTCGACAAAAGCAAATGGGGCCTGAAGCAGGCGGCCAAGGTCGAGACTATCTTCGGCCTCATTTTCGCCACGCTCAACCCGGAAGCGCCTTCGCTGGACGAGTACCTCGGCGACCACAAGTTCTACCTGGAAGCCTACTTCGACCGCTTCCCGGGCGGCCTGGAGATCGCCGGCCCGCCGCACAAGTGGGACCTGAAGTGCAACTGGAAGCTGCCGGTGGAGAACATGCACGGCGACGTCGGCCACGCGGCCTATTTGCACGGCGCGCTGGTGGCGGTGGACAGCCCGCAGAACATCGAGATCGAGGACTACGCGGTGACCGCGGTGGCCAAAGACGGCCACTCCGCCGTTTTCCGCCTGATGCCGGAAGACTCTACCTTCGAGCAGCGGGGCGTGCACTCCCCGCATTCGTCGCCGGAATTGATCGAGTACCTGACCGAAGTCGAACGCACCGTGGCGGAACGGCTCTCGCCGGCGCAGGCGCGGATCAAGGGCATGGCGCAGGGCATCTACCCCAACCTGTCACTGCTGTGGGGCCAGAATACGCTGCGGGTCAGCCACCCGCGCGCGCCCGGCCTGATCGAGTACTGGTCCTGGCTGCTGCTGCCGGTGGATGCGCCTGACTTCATCAAGGAGGAGATTCGCGGCGGCTACTGCATGGCCTTCGGCCCCGGGGGCATCATCGAACAGGAAGACTCCTACGCCTGGCGCCTGCAGTTCGAGGGTTCCACCATCGATTACCTGAACGACCGCCCCTACTTCTACGGGCTGGGTGTGGGCGAAGAGAAGCCGCACCCGGAAATCCCGGGCATGGTCGGCAAATGCTACAACGAGCACTACGCCCGCCGCCTGTACCTGCGCTGGAGAGAAGACATGTTCGGTGAGGAGAACGCCCGATGAATACCGTCGCAATCGATTTCGATGCAACCCTGGTCGCGCGCGTCGAGCAGTTCTACTACAAGGAAGCCCGCCTGCTGGACGAGCGTTGCCTGCAGCAGTGGTTCGCTCTGGTCGACGAATCCTTCCAGTACAGCATGCCCACGCGCTTCGTGCCGCACCCCGACCCGAAACTCCAGGACACCGAAGCTTTCCTGTCGATAGACAGGGAACTGGACCGCGCCGATGGCCCGAAGGGCTCGCCCATCCGGGACGACAACTACCTGGGCACCTTCGCCCGGACTTTTCGCGCCTACAAGACCAACGGCTGGTCAGAGGCCCCGGCGCCGCGCACCCGGCGCATGATTTCCAACGTGGAAGTGACCGCGCTGGAGGATGACCAGTACCGCACGTACTCCAACTTCATGATGTTCTACAGTCACCTGGGCAAGGACAACCACACGATCACCGGGGGACGTCGCGACCTGATCAAGGAAGTGGATGGCGACTTCAAGCTGCTCAAGCGCGAGGTCATCATCGACATGGACATCATCACGGCGCCGACCCTGGCCCTGATTTTCTGAACCGGTAACCCTGTTGTAGCAAGGCAAACAATGACAAAAACGCTGTTAATCACCGGCGCCGCCGGTGGTATGGGGATGGCCAGCGCGCTGCTGGCCGCGGAGCGCGGGCACGACCTGTTCCTGCTCGATCTCAACCTGGAAAAGCTGAAAGCCGTGGTCGACGAATGTGCCGCGCAGGGCGTGAAGGCGGTCGGTGAATCACTCGATATCGCGGACACCCAGGCCATCGACGACTTTGCGCAACAGTTTTCCGCCGGGGAACTGGCCGGCGCCATCCACACAGCGGGGCTTTCCCCGCATATGGCCGGGCCGGAGAAAATCATACAGGTCGACCTCATCGGCACTGTCCGGCTGGCGGAGGCGCTGCTGCCCGCGATCGCGACGGGCGGCAGCACGGTGCTGGTCTCGTCGATGAGCGCGCACATGGTGCCGCCGAACAAGGAGATCGCGGAAGCCCTGTCCGACCCCCTGTCCGGGGACCTGTTCGACCGGGTGCAGGCGCTGGAGGATGCACCGCTGTCCACGCCAGGCGCGGCCTACCCCTACGCGAAACTCGCGCTGATCGATTATGTTCGCAAGCATGCCCCGCGCTGGGGGCAGGAATCCAAGCGCCTGGTGACGCTATCGCCGGGCCTGATCGACACGCCGATGGGCCAGCTTGAGGCGGACTCCGCGAAAGATACCTATGCCTGGATGCGCGGGATGATCGCCCAGCAGCGGGACGGCCAGCCCAGTGAAATCGCCAGGGCGGCCCTGTTCCTGGTCTCGGAAGAAGCGTCCTATATCAGCGGCACGGACCTGCTGGTGGACGGCGGCTTTGTCGGCAACTTCAAGGCGCAGTACAGCTAGGGTATCGCGCCCGCCGGGACGCCTCAGGCAGCGGGTCGCAGCGCCGCTACCCGCGCCAGGTGCTCGTCGCGGGAGCCGAACCAGTGCTCCAGCAGCGCCAGGCGCTTGAAGTAGTGCCCCACCGGTAACTCCTCGGTCATGGCGATACCGCCGTGCAGCTGGATCGCATTCTGGCTGACGTAGCGGGCCGCCTTCACCGTCCGCACCTTCAGGGCTGACACCAGCCGGGCCGCATCCGGCGCGCCCGCATCCAGCTGCCAGGCGGCGGCCTGCAGCAGGGAGCGGGTCAGCTCGATCTGCACGAACATGTCGGCCATGCGGTGGCGCAACACCTGGAAGCGCGACAGCGACTGGCCGAACTGGACGCGCTGGCTGGTGTAGTCCCGGGTGCGGTCGAGCAGGGAGGCCATCGCCCCCACGCTCTCCGCGCAGGCGGCGAGAATCGCACGGTCGCCCACCGCATCCAACAGGGCGCCGGCCTGTCCCGGCGCGCCGAGGCGGGCGATGGCAGGTGTATTTTCAAATTCGAAGTCGCTGGCGTGGCGGCCGTCCCAGGTCGGGTAGTCGCGGCGCTGTATGCCCCCGGCGTTTGCCTCCACCACGAAGAGTGAAACCTTGTCATCGGGAGAGCCGCCTTCGCGGGCGCTAACGATAATAATATCCGCGGCGGGCCCGTTGCCCACCACGCTCTTGCTGCCCGAGAGCATAAAGCTCCCGTCGCTTTCACTGGCCGTGCAGGCCACGTTGGCCAGGCCGGGCAGGCCGCCGGGCTCGGCGTGGGCCAGCGCGCCCTGCAGGCTGCCTTCCGCGATGCCGGGCAGGTAGCGGCTCATCAGGTCCTCGTCCCCGCTGGCCTGCAGCAGCCCCGCGGCGACCACCGCGGTTTCCAGGTAGGGCTCCAGCACCAGGTGGCGGCCCAGTTCCTCGCACAGCAGCATGTTTTCCACAGCGCCGAAGCCGAAGCCGCCGTGTTCCTCGGGCAGGCCCATGGCCACCCAGCCCATCTCCGCGAACTGGGTCCACTGGTCTGCGCTGAAGCCGTTGCCCGAATTGACCACCGCCTGGCGGCTCTCGAAGCTGTAGTTGTCCGCAAGGTACTTCGCCGCGCTCTCGCGCAACATGGTCTGTTCTTCGCTGAATTCGATATGCATGGTTCCGGTCTCCTTACCGCTCAGAGGTCAAGCACATGCTTGGCGATGATGTCGCGCTGGATCTCGGCGGTGCCGCCGTAGATTGTCGTCGCGCGGTTGTTGATGTACTCCGCCATGCTGGTCAGGGCGTATTCGGGGCCGATGATCTCGCCGTCGAAGCCGGGCTCCATGGCGTCGGGCTGGTAGGCGGCGACTTCAGGGCCGAGCAGGTCCAGACTAAGCTCGCTCAGGCGCTGGCCCAGTTCGGTGCCGACGATTTTTACCATCGACGACAGGGCGCCGGGGTTGCCACCGGCGGTGAGTGCGCCCTTGATGCGCAGCTCCGTGCATTCCAGCGCGAGTGCCTCGACTTCGAGGTCCGCCAGCCGCTGGTCCACCACCGGGTCGGCCAGCACCGGCGCGCCATTCGTGCCGCGCTCGCCCTCCCCCTGCTTGCGCAAGCGGGCCAGCTGTTTTTTCAGGTCGGTGGTGAAGTTGTGGCCGCCGCGCTCGAATTCCAGCAGGTACTTGGCCACCGTCCAGCCCTGGTTCTCCTCGCCGACGCGGTTGGCCCTGGGCACGCGCACGTCGTCGAAGAACACCTGGCACTGCTCGGCGCGCCCGTCCAGGCCGATGATCGGCTCCACGGTGATTCCGGGCGTGTCCATGTCGATCAGCAGGAAGCTGATACCGCGCTGGGGCTTGCCCTCCTTCGAGGTGCGCACCAGGCAGAAGATCTTGTTGGCGTACTGGGCGTAGCTGGTCCAGATCTTGGAGCCGTTGACCACGTAGTCGTCGCCGTCCGCGACCGCGGTGGTCTTCAGCGAGGCGAGGTCGGAACCGGCGCCCGGCTCGGAATAGCCCTGGCACCAGACGTCCTCGCCGGAGAGGATGCGCGGCAGGTAGTAGGCCTTCTGCTCATCGGTGCCGTAGCCGATCAGCATCGGGCCGAGCATCTGCAGGCCCATGGGCAGCAGCGCGGGAGCGCCGGCGAGCTTGCATTCCTCCTGGAAGATGTAGCGCTGGTTGATATCCCAGCCGGTGCCGCCGTATTCCTCCGGCCAGTCGGCCGCCACCCAGCCCCGCTTGTGCAGGATGCGGTGCCACTGCATGGTCGACTCGAAGTCGGCGAACACGCTGGTCATCAGGCGGCCGGCGCGGCGCAGCTCGGGGGTGAGGGATTCCTGCAGGAAGGCCTGCACCTCGGCGCGAAAGATTTCCCGGTTCATGTCATTCACTTGCGGTACCGCTCGGTTGTTGGTCGTTTTTTGTAAAACAAACAAGATTGATTATTTTAATGTCGCACGCCGCCTATTGCAACGCCGCCTAGCCCCGGTGCGCGCCAACCGCCACCCGTAGGAGCCTGCTACGCAGGCGATCCCGGTGCCAGAATCGTGATCCGGCTATCGCGCGCAGAGCGCGCTCCTGCAAAACCATCGCCTCGGTCCGCGTTCGGGCGTAGCAGGCTCCTACAGCGGCAATCGCCCAGAGCGCGCCCAGGCATGCGCCTCCTCGCTCGCCACCCAGCGCAGCGCGTTCTCCAGCAGGCGCCGAAAGGCGGGACAGTCATACGCCGCCACATCGTCACCGGGCTGCAGGTAGACGATGGGGCTGTTGCCCCAGGACTTCACCCAGCCGACGAGGTTGCTCCCGGGCGGGTGGTCCCAGCCCTCATTACTATACAGCCTGCCCGTCACCGCCTGCTCGGCGGAGTAGAAGTGCTCGCGGTCGAAGCGATAGTCGCTGGCCAGCAGCGGGATGATCGCGTCGTCGAACACCTCGTACAGGTACAACTCGTCGGTCAGGCCGAATTCCGCCGGCAAGCCCGCGGTGACCGGGTGGTTGTCCAGCACCCGGATGTTATGCGCCACCGCGTGCCGGTAGCCGCTGTCCAGGCGCGGCTCCCCGCGCAACGGCGCCGGCCGGTAGAGGAAGCGACCGCCGACGATCTCGGCGTACTCCGGCCACAACGGCCAGCCGGCGATGGCGTGGTGCAGGAATACCAGCCCGAAGCCCTCTTCCAGCAGGGCCGGCAGATCCCGGCGCAATGCCTCGGGCGGCGGCACCAGCCGCGGCGGCTGTTCGCTGAAGTCGATGCCCGGCATGTCGTAGAGCAGCGCCGCGTGGAAGCCGGCGGTGCGGCCCGGGGCCATGAAAGCCTGGCTGGCGGGCTGTTCCACCGCCGTGAAGGCGATACCCGCCATCGATTCCAGCATCCCGAAAAAAGCGTCGCGCGGGTAGGGATGCCCCTTCACCGAAACCAGCAGGCGCAGCTCGCTGTTGTAGTCGATGATCGACACGCTGTATCTGCGCCCGCGCTGCGCCTAAGCGCCGGCGGCGATGCTCTCGCGCACCGCAGCCCGCAGTACGTCCTTGCGCACTTTGCCGGACGCGGTTTTCGGCAGTTCGTCGAAGAACTGCAGCCGCTCCGGCCACTTCTGTTTCGCCAGTTTGCATTCAACAAGGAAGGGCTTGAGCACTTCCAGCGTCAGGGCCTCACTGCCGCCGGTGAGCACGATGCAGGCGCACACGCCCTCCCCCAGCCGCTCGTGGGGCATGGCCACCGCGGCGATATCGGCGATGGCCGGGTGGGCGTAGAGCACTTCCTCGATCTCGCGCGCGCTGAGGTTCTCGCCACCGCGGATGATGATGTCCTTCTTGCGGTCGGTGATGACGATGGCGCCCTCGGGCGTGAGGTGGCCGATGTCGCCGGTGCGGAAGTAACCGTCGTCCGTCATCGCCTCGCGGGTCTGCGCCGGGTCGCCATAGCCCAGCATCATCGCGGGCCCGGCGACGACGATCTCGCCGTCCGCGCCCTGTGGCAGGATAGCGCCGTCATCGTCGAGGATGCGCACGTCGTAGTTGAAACAGCGGCCGTCGGTTTGTGCCGCCAGGTCTTCCTCCTCCGGGCGCAGGAAACCCACGCTGACCAGCGGCACTTCGGTGCTGCCGTAGACGCGGAAGGCGCGGCACTTGTCCAGCACCCGGTGGGTGCGGCGGATCAGCTCCGGCGGTACCGAGGCGCCGCCGCAGGCGAAGAAGCGCAGGGTGGGCAGGCCCAGGCCCTGCTCGTCGGCGCGCTGCACCAGCTCCTGCAGGAACGGCGTGGCGCTGATGCAGGCAGTCGCGTGCCAGCGCTGGATGAGTTCGATGGCGAGGTCCGCATCCCAGCGCTCCATGAAGGCGGTTTTCGCCTCGGAGAGAAATGGCATCTCGATACCGTTGACGAAGCCGGTGATGTGGGTGACAGGCGATGGCATCAGCATCACGTCGCCCTCGCCCAGGGCCCAGGCTTCCAGTTCGTTGTCCAGCGCGCGGGTGAGCGTGTTGTGGCTGTGGCGGACGGCCTTGGCGCGGCCGGTGGTGCCTGAGGTGTACATGACGATCTTGTCGCTGTCCGGGTCCACGCTGGCGGGCTCGACCGTGGCCGGGTCGGCGCCGACCAGCAGCGAGGTGTAGTCCAGCGTGCCCTCGCGCGGCTCCCCTCCGCGCACCAGCACCACGTGCTCTAGCGCGGGCAGGTCGGCGCGCAGGCCGTCGATCATGTCGGCGAAATTGAAGCCGCGGTATTGTTCCGGAATGAACAACACGCGCGCCCCGGTATCGGCCAGGATGAAACTGACCTCGCGGTCGCGGTAGATCGGGATGATCGGGTTGACCACCAGGCCGAGCAGCGAGGCCGCGATGTCGATCGCCACCGCCTCGCGCCAGTTCGGCAGCTGGAAGCTGACCACGTCGCCCGGGCTCAGGCCCAGGTCGTGCAGCGCCGCGGCCAGGTGGCGAGCGTCGTCGTAGACGGCGCCGAAGGTGAGGTCGGCGCCGTCTTCGAGGTAGATTGCCGTGGTTTCCGGCTGCAGCCGTGCCTTTTCGGCCGCGGCCGCCGCCAGGGTGGTGTTGCGGTATGCCGCCGCTGACCGGACGGTGCTCTCCTGTTCGCTCATCGGCGGGTTTCTCGCTTGCTCAGTTGTATCGCAGGGTAAGTTGCAGGACCACGGTGCGCGGCAGCGAAGTGAAGCCCATCTGGTCCGCGTAAGCGCCGCCCTCGACCGGCGTGCTGGGGCCGTCGACCACACCGGAGACGATGTGCTCGTCGCTCAGGTTCTTGCCCATCAGGTCCACCTGCCACAGGCCGTCGCTGCCAGCCAGGTATACGCTGGCGTTGTAAGTGGTGTAGGCGTCGCGCTCCGCGTGCGGGTTGGCGAAGGCCGAGGCGTTGTAGCTGTCGCTGTACAGGCCGTCCAGCGCGAAGCCGTAGCCCCATCCGTTGTCGAAGTAACCGTCGTAGTTCACGCCGAAGGAGGCGGACCACTCGGGCGCCATCGCGGTGGGATCGCCGCTGATGTCCTGGCCGGGAGTGGACACGGTGGTCGGCACGATGGTGTTACAGCCCTGGGCCGCTGTCTGGCCCGCCCAGCAGGGCGCGATGAAGTTGTCGTATTCCGCCTTGTTGTAGGCCAGCGAACCGCGCAGGGTCAGTCCGCCCAGGGCGAAAGGTGCGTACTCCACCTCGGCCTCGGCGCCGTCGGTTTTTGCCTTACCCGCATTCAGCGTGATGAAGGCGAAGCTGGGCGAGTTGAAGAAGTCCACCTGCAGGTCTTCGTACTCGTAGGTATAAGCGGTGACGTTCAGGCGCAGCTGGTTGTCCAGCAGGGTTGACTTGATGCCAGCCTCGAAGCCCTTTGCGGTCTCCGGGTCGAAGGTGAAGTCGGACACAGAGCCGCCGTTTGCCGCCGTCGCGTAGATGCCGCTGTTGGAGAAGCCGCCTGACTTGTAGGCTGTCTTGTAGGCGACGTAGGCCATGACGTCGTCGGTGGCCTGCCAGCTCAGCGTGGCTTCAGGCGACCACTCGTCGAAGCTCTGGTCGGCCTTCGCCACCTCGTTGGTGCGCCAGAGGGCGGCCAGGCCGGGGTTGTTGTAGGGGTGCACGAAGTCCGACTTCTTTTTCTCGTCGGTGTAGCGGGCACCGCCGCTGAAGGTCAGGGAGTCGGTGATGTCCCAGGTGAGTTCGAAGAACGGGGAGAGGGTCTCGCCGTCGGTGGAGCTCTTTTTGACCGAGGCCACGTAGACCAGGCTGGGCTCGGGCGCCAGGCTGTTGGCGAGGCCACCAGTGGACACCCACTGGTCGAACTTGCGCGAAGTCTCCTGGTAGAGCATGCCGACCATGAAGTTCAGCGAGCCGTCGAACTGGCTGGACAGGCGCAGCTCCTCGGAGAAGGCGTCCCAGCTGTTTTTCTCTGTAGCGAAGGTCGCGGTGGGAATCGACTGGAAGTCGCCGGAGAGGCCGAACTTGTTGGAGTTCTCCTGGTAGTTGGTGATGGAGTTCAGGGTAAACGCGCCGAAGCGGTACTCGAGGTTTAGCGTCGCGGCCGACGAATCGTAATCGTTGTACAGGTCGCCGTTGCTCTTCGCATAGGGCAGCGAATCGGCCAGCAGGGACGGCATGCGGTTCTGCGTGATGACGAAATGGTCACCGCACTTGAGGTCCGGGTTCAGGCCACCGACGCCGCCCGGGCAATTGAACGCGGTGTAGTTCCAGGAGGAGTTGCGCACCTTGGCGTTGTTCTTGGCCAGCGACAGGGTGGTGCTCAGGTCGTCGGTGGGATCCCAGGCGAAGGTCAGGCGGCCGATCAGCTCTTCCTCGCCCGGCGCGTCGCGGTTATCCGCCGGCGCGATATCGCTGATGATGTTGCCGGTAGCGACATCAAAGGCGTCATAGGGCTGCACCTTGGACTTGTTCTGGAACCAGCCGTTGTCCTGGTTGGTGTATTTCAGCGCCAGGCGCGCGCCGAGGGTATCGGTGATCGGGCCGGACACGAAGCCCTCGTAGCGCTGTTCGTCGGATTCGAACTCGTAACCCGCCTTGACCTGGGCTTCCAGGTCCTGGGTGGGTTTGCGGGTGGTGAAGGAGATCACGCCGGCGGTGGCGTTCTTGCCGAAGAACAGCGACTGCGGGCCCTTCAGGATCTCGATCTGGGCCATGTCGAACATGCCCTCGTTGAGCACCCGGCCCTGGCCGTAGTAGGCGCCGTCCACGATGATCGCCACCGATTGCTCGATACCGATACTGGTAGAGCTGGAGCCGATACCGCGGATGGTCATCTGCGCGCCGGAGCCGTTGGACGAGCGGCCGACAAACAGCTGCGGCGTCATCGAGGCCACATTCTCGATGGTGGTGATATCGAATTTCTCGATGCGGTCCTGGGAGATCGCGGACACCGTGAGCGGCGCGTCCTGCAGGCTCTCCGCGCGTTTACGGGCTGTCACCGTGACTTCTTCCAGGCCGCCGGGAGGCGCAGTCGCCGCGGAACTCTGGGCTGCCGCGGGCAGGGATTGCAAGGCCGTGAGGCCACTGGCTACAGCGACGGAGATAAACAGGGGTTTCAAAGGGGACATGGCAAACTTCTCCGGGTACTTATTAATTATCTGGCTCTCTGTGGCCGGAAACCGGGACACGTTGGGAGATTGGGGAGGAGGCTAGCACCAATCATTTAAAAAAACAAGCAATCCTGATTGTTAATTATTTCACGTCCGGGGAGGCGGATCCGCGACGAACACGCACATTCAATACAGTCCTGTCTGTTTTTATTGACCTGGGAGGCGCGGCTGCATACCATTCCATTCTGTTCCACTTTCCCCGGGGGGAGAGCCCACCCACCATGTCAGACCCCAGGCATGCCAAGGCACCACCACACCCGTTCAAGGCCCTGCTGGAATTGCGGGCCCTGCCCGAGTACTACATCGGTCTGATGTCCCTGCCAATGGTGCGCTGCCTGCCCCGCGGCGACGGCCACCCGGTGCTGGTGCTGCCGGGCTTCATGGCGGACAAGGCATCTACCCTGCACCTGCGCTGGCTGCTGGCGCTGCTGGGTTACAAGGTGTACGACTGGAAACAGGGCCGGAACCTGGGCCCCGTGGGTCGGATGGAGCACAGGGTGCTGCGGCGCATCCAGACGATTACCGAGCGCAACGAGCGCAAGCCCACCCTGATCGGCTGGAGCCTGGGCGGTGTCTACGCCCGGGTAATCGCCCATTCGGCCCCGGAGACGATCCGCTCTGTCATCACGCTGGGCGCGCCGGTGAACTTTCCCCATCGCTCCACCGCGGACCAGCTGTACCAGCGCATGAGCGGCCAGCTCGAACACCCCGAGTACCTGAAGACCATCGCCCGCCCGCCGCCGGTACCCGCCACCGCGATCTACTCGCGGCTGGACGGGATCGTCAACTGGCAGGCTTGCATAACGGACGAATCGCCCACCTCGGAAAATATCCAGGTGCTGGGCAGCCACTGCGGGCTCGGCTACAACCCCGCGGTGTTCTTTATCGTCGCCGACCGCCTGGCCCAGGAGCAGCGCCGGTGGCGCCGCTTCAGCTACCCCGGTGCCTACTCGCTGGCACTGCGCTCGAAGCTGGGTATCCGCTGACGCGGGCGCGATCCCGGTTCACGCCTCCTCGGGGAGGTCCAGTTGCACCAGCGCCTTGCCCTTGGTCGCGCCGGACATCAGTTCATGGAATGCCCGCGGGGTGTTGGCGATACCCTCGGTGATGTGTTCGGACACCGTGATCTTGCCCTCGGCGACCCACTGCGCCAGCTGTGCCAGCGCGGCGGGCACCTTGTCCTGGTAGGTAAATAGCAGGAATCCCTGCATGGTGAGCTGCCGGGCGACCACCTCCCAGAGGTTGGTGATCGGGTTGGGGTTCTCGGTGCGGTTGTAGTCGGAGATCATGCCACAGCAGACGATGCGCCCCTGCACCTTCATGGTCAGCAGCATGGCGTTGAGGACCGGGCCGCCGACATTGTCGTAGTAGATATCCACGCCCTCGGGCGCCAGTTCCATTACCGCAGCGGCGATGTCCTGCGTGGTCTTGTAGTTGATCGCCCCGTCGAAACCGAGTTCGTCGACAATCATTTTCGCCTTCTCGTCGCTGCCGACGATGCCGATCACCCGGCAGCCGCGCTGCTTCGCGATCTGCCCGGCCATGCCACCGGTGGCGCCGGCCGCAGCGCTGACGACCACGGTCTGCCCCGGCTGGATGTGGCCGATCTCGTGCAGGCCGACATAGGCGGTGGTACCCGAGCCACCCAGGGGACCGACATAGTAGGACAGCGGCACGCCAGGTTGCGGATCGAGTTTTTCCAGCAGGATCGTGTCCGAGTCGCAGATGGAATAGTCCTCCCAGTGGTTGAGGGAGAAGACGATATCCCCCTCCTGGAAATCCGGGTTGCGCGAGGTTACTACCCGCCCCACGCTCGGCCCGCGCACCACACCGCCCAGGGGGATGGGCTCGAAGTAGTTGGCCTTGCCCTCGAGCCAGCCGCGTATCGCCGGCTCAAGGGAGAAATAGAGATTGCGGATGAGGAACTCCCCGGGGCCCGGTTCCGGTATCGGGCTCTCGACCATGCCGAAGTGGTCCGGGGTGGGCTCGCCATGCACGTGGCGCAGCAGGGTGATCTGGCGGTTCTGGCTCATGGGGCGGTCCTGTTATCGTTCTGCGGCAATATCCCGTGGTGCAAGCTGGCGTCACTTGGGCAGTATCCGGGCAAGGTAGCCAAACGATCATTTAAAGTCAATCATGATTGATTTTAATATGGCGCTCGGCTAATCTTTCCTGCCTGCGGCGGGCGCGGTGCGCCCGAAGCCTCACGTCCAGTCCAACGATAAGAAAGGTATCGAATATGCGTAATCTCGAAAACAGGGTCGCCCTGGTGACCGGCGGTGCGGACGGTATCGGCGCGGCGGCCTGCAGGGCACTCGCCGGGGCCGGGGCTTCGGTGGTGGTCACCGATATCGACGCGGCGCGCGCGCAGTCCCTGGCCGAAGAGTTGGGCAACGGCGCCATGGCGGCGGTGATGGACGTGCGCGAGGAAGCGGCCTGGCAGGACATTCTGGGACAGGTGCAGCGGCGCTACGGCCGGCTGGATATCCTGGTCAACAATGCCGGCGGTGCCGGCGCCGGCAATATCGAGGAAATCTCGATCGACGACTTCCGCAATTCGATCCGCCTGAACCTGGAGAGCGTGTTCATCGGCTCCAAGCTCGCCATGGAAGTGATGAAATCCTGCGGCGGCGGCAACATCATCAATGTCTCTTCCATTCACGGCATCCGCGCTGCGGCCCACGCTGCATCCTATACCGCCGGCAAGGGCGGCGTGCGCCTGCTGACCAAGTCGATCGCCCTGCACTGTGCCCAGCACGGCTACAACATACGCTGCAACTCCATCCACCCCGGCTACATCCTCACGACACAGATGCAGGACTGGGTGGACAAGCAGGAGGACCCGGCGGCAATGATGGCGGGATTGGTCGCGCAGCACCCGATCGGCTTCCTCGGCTCGCCCGAGGATATCGGCGCCGGCATCCTGTTCCTGGCCAGCGACGACTCGCGCTTCATGACCGGCACCGAACTGGTCATGGACGGCGGATTCACCCTCGTGTAGGAGCCTGCTACGCAGGCGATGCAGCAACGCGCTCTACGCACGCGATCGCGCCTGTAGGAGCCTGCTACGCAGGCGATCGCTTCTGTAGGAGCGCGCTACGCGCGCGATCGCCTGCGTAGCAGGCTCCTACGACAACGAGGCTCCGGTAATCGCCGCATCGATCCCCTCCAGTGCCGTCAACAGGTCCGCTGAAGGCAGGCTGGTCCCGCGAAAAAACTCGTCCGCCATCGGCGCGATGGCGCACTGCGAGGGCAGGGCCTGCCCCTCCTCCAGCATCGTGTAGATCGTGGGAATGAAGACGAACTGCAACCACTGCGGGAAGCTCAGCGTGTCGATGCAGAAGGGCTGGGTCGAAACAAGCGACTCCGGCGGCGGTGGCTCGGATTCCCACAGCTGCAGCTGGCGCAGGCTGGCCTCGATGTCGATGAGCAGTTCGGCGATGTCGGTTCTCATGCGCGGTATTCCCCTGTTACAACCCCCGCGCCGGCACACATCCCTGCCGCCGGGCCGGCATAAACCCGCATTCTACCGCAAAGCGCGAACACTGCATTCGGGGCCCGCCCAAGTCGCTCCGCGCCGCGCGGTCGCCGCTATCGCGCGGAGCATGCCTGCTTGCCAAGTGCCAGATCATGCACCACTCTGTACCATATGATACGGAGCCGTTTGTATCGGCTCTGTAACCCGCGGAAGGTGGACCTGTTGCGTCACAGGCCGCGTGATCACCAGCAGCATCTACCGGGGTACAAGAAAAATGCAGCTTCGCTCTACGATAATTGTGGCCGGCCTCCTGTGTGGTGCGGCCGGGACGGCCTGTGCATCGGTCCCCCCTTCACTGCCCGTGCAGGACTCGCCGGGGCGCACCCAGCCCCTGCGCGTGGCGGGCGATGTACATGTCCTGGTGGTTTCCTCGGACGTGAAAGACGCCCGGGACCTGGTCGCCGCCGCCGGGGACGGCGTCATCACCGTCGAGTTCGACGGGGCGAGCACCAGCCTGCAGCAACTCGCCGCGATGATCGATTCCGCGCTGGACGGGCGCAGGGCCGCTTCCATCGGCTTCGCCGCCCATACCGGCGGCAGGCCGGGGCAGCTGCACCTGAACCGGCGCGAGGCCACCGACCTGTTCACGCTCTCCGCTGACAAGCGCCAGCAGGATTTCTGGCGGGAAGTCGGGGCATCGCTGGCCAGTGGCGGGCGCATCGACCTGCTCTCATGCGACACGGTGGCCTCGAAGGCTGGCGAGAAACTGGTCGAGCGGATCGAGGAACTCTCCGGCGCGCAGGTTGCCGCCTCCTCGGACGCCACGGGCAACCCCGACTTCGGCGGCAACTGGCTGCTCGAGCGCGGCAGCGTCGACGCGCTGGCCGTATACCTGGATGCATCCCGCGCCGGGCAGTTCGAAGGCGTGCTCGCCTTCCCGGTCCTTGCCAACCCGATGCCGGATGTCCAGATCAACCCGGATCACGCCAGCACCGTGGTCATACCCATCCCCGCAACCACCTTCTCCGACGCCGATGGCGACACTTTCGCCAATGGCAGATTGTTCTACGGCGCCGCTTATGACCAGAACGAATTGACCTATTTCAACGGCAATTTCTATGTCTTCGGTCTCGACCGCGCCGACCACGACGCGGTGAACGCGGAGACCGTGTACCTTCGCGCCTGGGACAGTGGCGGCAGCATCTCCTCCAACTACGCCCAGGACGTCTTCATTCTCTATCCGGACCGCTTCCCCACCGTGGACGCCGGTATCGCCAATTTCTCCGTCAACGAGGTGGAATCGGGCTCGACCTCCTGGACGATTCCCGCCGACGCCTTCCAGGACCTGGACGGCGACACGCTGAGCTACTCCGCGACATACGATGCCAGCTGGATAAGCTTCAGCGGCGACACCTTCGAGTTTTTCCCGACCGACGCTACCATCCCGACCGCCAACACGACCGTCTCCGTTCGCGCCTTCGATGCCTTCGGCGACATGTCCAACAACTACGCCGAGATCACCTTCCAGGTGACGCCGGTCAGCCTGAACGATGCGCCGGCGCTGGATACCACCCAGAGCCCCGCGATGCCGGATATCGACGAAGGCATCACCACCGGCGCCAACGTCGGCGCGAGTGTCGGTGACGCCGTCGTGGACGGCTCGATCACCGACGACGACATCCTCTCGCCCGCGACGCCGCCGGAGGCCATCGCCATCACGGCCGTGGACGACAGCAACGGCACCTGGCAGTACTGGAGCGGCGCCTCCTGGGGGCCGATCGACGACGGCTCTCTCAGCGACGACCACGCACTGCTGCTCGACGCCGGCAACACCATCCGCTTCCAGCCGGACGCCGGCTTCGCCGGGTTTGCCTCGTTGACATTCAGGGCCTGGGACAAGACCTCTGGAACCATGCTGGCCTACGGCGCTGCGAACCCGAATGGCGGCAGGACGGCATTCAGCGCCGAGGCCGATACCCTCGGGATCACGGTGGTGCCGACCGGCGTACCCGTCACCGACTACTCCGGCCCCTCGGCCACCGGCAGCGGTGATATTTCGGTGAACTTCACCGGCGGTGGCGCGACCTGCACGATAGACAATCCCCAGTTCGTCACCCCGTCCATGCCGCTCCCGCCGGGCGTGAGCTTCCCCCACGGCCTGTTCGGGTTCAGCGCCAAGGGTTGCGAGCCGGGCGCGGCTGTCGAGTTTACCGTGACCTACCCGGCAATCCTGCCTGCGGGAACCCAGTACTGGAAGTACGGACCCACCCCCGACGACGACACGCCGCACTGGTACGTACTGCCCGCGACGATCACCGGCAACCAGGCGGTGTTCAGCATTACCGAAGGCGGGCTCGGCGACGACGACCTGATCGCGAACGGTTTGATCCTCGACCCGGGCGGCCCCGGTGCGGTGGCAGCCACCCCGGGTGCTCCGCCGCCGCCTTCCGCCACTGCCGACGCCAGGCCCGTACCGGCCGTGCCCTACTGGGGCCTGCTGCTGCTCTCCGGCCTGCTGGGCTGGGTGGGGTACAGACGCCGTTAAACGCGACAAAACCCGGTCAAGGGCTTTGACCGGGTTCGCGATTGCCAGTAATCTCTGCCAACCTCAGCGGGTGTAGTTCAATGGTAGAACAGGAGCTTCCCAAGCTTCTAACGTGGGTTCGATTCCCATCACCCGCTCCAGATAACCCATTGTTATTTATGGGCTTCTTGTTTTTTGTCCCCATTTTGTCCCCATTTTTTCTTCCATATCCCCGAAAAAACTAGTCTCAAGTTCAATATTGCCGTGCACCTGGAACCCAAGTGCACGACAACAATTTTGACTACAGACCGTATAGTTGCGCTGCGAAGTCGTGAACAGCAGAGCTTTTAGCCAGCGACTGCGGATCCCAGTTGTAGGCATCCAGCATGCTATCGAACAGCGGGGCCGCTTTTTTAAGCTTTTCGCAAACCGTAGCTCTAATATCGTCCACCGCCCACACGACCTTGCCATTCTCTACCTTCATCAGCGAGTGAAGCCCGGTTACGAATGGAATGATAAAAGCCTCCGGGTAACGATGGACCATCTTGGCAGAGTGCCTTCTATAGAATGGAGTGACGGGCCGCGTGGCGGTATAGCCACTGATGTCCTTCCCTTGTGCCTTGAGCAACTTAATTTTCTCCGGATCAAACATCTGGACCTGCTTACGACGTCCAAAGTTGTTCTTCCCGTTGGAGTTGTAGCACGTGGGAAATTCCTCGTAGATGATGTCCATAATGTCAGGGATGTCGGTAGCGACTTTTAGACATGAGGCAATTGCCTCGTGTTTGAGCTGCCTAACTTGACCTGCTTTACCGCCTACAGCTTCTGTGACGTCATCTCTCGACATCAGTTGACCAAATTTGTCGGAGCATTCACCTTTGTTGCGGTATATGTTCTGTGGTGAAACTGAAATCTCTATTGGCAGTAACTTATTCTGACTAGCAAAGTTCAGAGGGATCCAAGTCAGCGCCACAATATCACGCACACTTATGACCGGACCGGCATCCGGGTCCTCTATCTCGCCACTCTTCCATTCCACTCTTGCCGCCAACTCAGGGTCGAGCAAATCTCGTAGCTCGTCGTAGTAGCCCAGTTTATTTTGGAATGCTTCCTCCTTCACTTGGGCGTTGGCATTCCTGGCCTGAGAAATATCAAAGACGGCCTGGTCAAACTCGATAAGGTCAGTATCTTTCGAAGAAGTTGGGTAGAGCAGCTCGACTGGAATTTCAATATCGAAATCATCCAGCAACATCTCCACCTCTTCGGAATACATCTCCCATGCCTTCTCCAGATCCGGCCACCGCTTTATCTTGCGATGTTCCTTCTCCGGCATAACTGGCTCGAGGAAGTGGAGACCAATAGCAAATAGATTGTGGCCTCCATCAAGAACTCCGTCGACAAAGTCGCGCCCGAGGTTGACCCTAAAACGTTTTCTCTCAAGCTCGGAGACTGAATGTGAACACAGCAATATCCCTTTGCTTTTAAATTTGAACAGCTCGGGAGTGTCGTCTGTGAGTGAAGCCAAAATGCCGTTGACGATCGAGTTTCGAGTAGCACGCCTCGGGTTTGGAGCCAGTGCCGATACGGCAAAAAGGCCAAACAGCTGATTTTCAGGCAGATAGCCGACAGCGCGCTTTATCGAGTTAGATCCCAGCTCCTTATGGGGCTGGACGGCAACATCGTTGAAACGAATGGTGAGGGATTTCATATTACGTCTCCTTTGACGTAGGAGACGAGATCGGAATTGCTAACCACATTAATGCGGTCTGCCTCACGGCGAACTTTTCCTGATCCCGTCCGGGTTCATAGTTAACCGCTGCTTTAAACCAAGCAGCTTGTCCCCATCCGGGGACATCAACAATATATTCCACAGCCTGCCGGGCAGTCAATGGCGAACTTCCACTCATCCTCTCTTCATGTCATTTCTGAAGTTTGTCCCCATTTTTTGTCCCCACTTTTCGCGATCGCCCGTGCTCACCAGTGAGTGCAAACCCGGCAAACTAACTACATTTCATACAGTTACGCTCACTGGTGCGCACAGGCGTGCACGGACGGTGGGGTTCGATTCCCATCACCCGCTCCACACCTTACCCCTTGCTTGCAGCGTCCGGTGACTGACCCGAAAGGTCGTCGATAAAGGCGACGAAATCGTCAGGGTAGCTGCCCTTCCAGTTCGCCCAGAAGCGCGCAAAGCACGGGGCAGCCACCATCCAGCTGATGTTTTTGAGCGCCGACTCCCACTCCGCGACGAACAGCGCGTCCTCTCGCTGCAGGTAGAAGCTGCCCTGATAGGATGACAGGACCGCGGAAAATATCGCCTCGAAGTAGTGGTATTCCGTCTCGTCGAGCTGATCCGGGGTCTGCAATCCCTTCCAGAAGACCCGGTTTACTTCCGGGGACTGGGACAGGAATGCACTCAGTTGCATCCATCGCTCTGCGCGGACCGTCGCTGCGGAGAACCGCGCCACCTTGTTGGCCTGTCGTATCTGCAGTGCGAGGTATGCCAGGGTGGAAACCGTAGCCACCGCACCGAGCATTTCTGCAGCCGCTCCGACAGCATCCCAGTGTATGTTCATCGTGTAATCCGAATCTGGTACTACCCACCGTATCGCCCGGCGATCCGGCACAGCACCTGCCAGGCACAACAAAGCGCAGCCCGGCGCTGCCAGGCTGCACTTTTAGCTATATAGCGAGTACTACTCGTGCGAAGTCATGCCCGCATCGGTCGCTGTCGGGGCGTCGGAATTCCAGGTATCCCGGATGTACAGCCACTTGCCATCCTTCTTCGCGTAGACCGACAGGTATTTCCCGGTATCGACCACGGCTCCCGAGCTGTCGGTTGCCTTGTAATTGCCGGATGCCCAGCCGAGGTCTCCCGAGAAGCCGCCACTGGGCGAGGCATCGAGATGCATGGTCATCCCGGCGGCCTTCAGGGCAGCCGTGTCCTCGGCAAAATAGTCACGAATCGCCGCGCGTCCCTGGGCCGGGGGCGCGCCCGGCGGCATCAGTATCGCATCCTCGGCGTAGAGGCTGGCCAGGGCGTCGGCATCGCCGCTGTTGTAGGCAGCAAGCCAGGCTTCGTCGATGGCCTTCAGCGCAGCCGAATCGGCGGATTCGTCCGCCAGCGCCTGCCCGCTGCTGAACAGGCCCAGTACAAAAGCTATGGAAAACACGCTGACAACTTTTCTTATGCTCATGGTCGTTATCTCCCAGTTGGATAGGTACAGCTGGAAACGTGTCAGTGCGACGCACCCAGACTCACGGTGGTCGAATTGGCCTGCAGCAGTGTAGTTCAGCCCAGCAACAAGTTCTCTCTATCCACGGTAAACATGCGCCCGGCAACCTCGTCCAGCTGGTAATCCGGCGTGTCGATCGCACTCACGAAGACCCAGTTCGCCACCACCGCATCGGGACTGAAATCCGCGCGCAGGTAGCCGCGCTCGACCAGGTTGGTGTAGCGCAGATCGTCGATCAGGGTCTCGGCCAGAGGGCCGAACAACGCGGCGTTGCTCGCGCCCAGCACCGCTTCCGCCCCGGGTGAGGTTACGCTGGGACCGGCGAGTTCGACACCGACCACGGTGCCGTCAGCCGTGGTGAGCTGTGACGCCCAGGCGTTGTGGGTATCGCCGGCAAACACCACCAGGCGCGACTGTAGCTGCCGGGCCTGTTCCAGCAGGACTTCCCGCTCGTAGGCGTAACCGTCCCAGGCGTCGGGATTGAAGGGGATGGCCGAATCCAGCAGCATCTGCTCTTCCGGGGTGCGATCCTCGGGCGCCTTCTGTTTTGCGGCGAAGGCGGCGAGTACAGCGCCTGTCGCCTCCTCCAGCGAACCGCCCAGCGAGGTGGCCAGCGGGCGCACTATCGGCTCCGGCATCGGTTGCCGCGCCATCAGCACCTGCTGCCCGAGCACCTGCCAGCGCGCGGTGCTGTTCACCAGTTGCTCCTGCAGCCAGGCCAGCTGGTCCGTGCCGAGCATGGTGCGGTTGCTGTCCGAGGTGGCGGCTCGCACCGCCACCGAATCGATGACGCCGCCGCTGAGGTAGTCCGCGTAATCCACCTGCTTGTCGCGCCCCACGTTGCGGGTGTCCAGCATGATCAGGTCGAGCAGGTCCCCGTAGCTGAAACTCCGGTAGATGATTTCGCTGGCCTGAGTGGGCGGTCGTACGGGAAGCCACTCGTACCAGGCCTGTATGGCCGCTGCCCGCCGCTCGCTGAAATCGCCCTCGCTGGCGGGGTCGTGGTTTTCGGCGCCGTTACGCCAGGCGTTGTTGGCCACCTCGTGGTCGTCCCACACCAGGATGAACGGGTGGCGGGCGTGGCAGACCTGCAAATCCGCATCCGTGTGGTACTGCGCGTAACGGGCGCGATAGTCCGCCAGCGATATGATTTCGGTTTCCGGTTCGACCACGCGGCCGAACTCCGCGGCCCTGTCGCTGGCGTACCCGTCTGCGCCGTATTCGTAGATGTAGTCGCCCAGGTGAAGCACCGCGTCGAGTTCCTGGTTTGCGACCTCGCGGTAGACGTTGAAAAATCCGACCGGATAGTTGGCGCAGGACACGACGGCGAAGCTCGCGGCGGCAGGGCTGGCAGCCGGCGCTGTGCGGGTGCGTCCCACGACGGACGTCTGGTCGCCGGCGCGGAACCGGTAGTAGTAGTCCGTACCCGGCGCCAGGCCCTCGGCGTCCACCTTGAAGGTGTAGTCGACTTCTGCCGTAGTAGTGTCACTGCCTTTTGCCACGATCTCGCCGAAAGACTCGTCGGCGGCGACCTCCCAGTCGACAACGACCTTTCCCTCGCTTTCAGGGGTTACCCGGGTCCACAGGATCACGCGGTCCTGCATCGGGTCGCCGGAGGCGATGCCGTGCTCAAATGTGGCTGGGACGCCCTTCGAGCCATTGCCTGAACCACTCGAGCATCCGGCGAGATTGCCGGACAGGAGCGGGAGTAATGCGCTGGCGCTGATGCCACGGATCACGCTGCGGCGGGTGATGCCATGTGGTGGCTTTTTCATATCTGTGTATCCGGACCAAAACCGAAGATGTTAACCGGGAGCGGTTGCTGAATTGTGACTCCCGGGGCCAGCCTGCAACTGGCATCGGGACAGGGCTGATCTTACCGCGAATCCCACTGCGATGATCATGCTATTCTGGCGGTGGTCCAGCCCCTCAACCCTGTCTTCCAGCGCGAGTCCGCATGCATATCATTTCTATCAATATCAGCCCTGGTCGCGAGGCCGAGTACCAGGGAGAACCGGTCAGGACCGGCATCTTCAAACAGCCGATTACCGGCCCACTCACGGTGCACGCCAATGGCTGCGAGGGCGACGAACAATCCGACCTCGTCAACCACGGCGGTGTAGACAAGGCGGCCTACGGATTCGCCAGCGACCACTACCCCCACTGGAGCAAAGTTCTGGGCCGCGACTTCACCCCCGGCGCCTTCGGCGAGAACCTGACCGTCTCCGGCCTGCAGGAGCCAGAGCTGCACATCGGCGATCGCCTGCGCATCGGCTCCGCGCTGCTGGAGATCAGCCAGCCGCGCAATCCCTGCTTCAAGCTGGGTATCGCGCTGGGGGACGAACGCGCGCCGGCGCTGTTTACCCGGTACTTCCACACCGGCGTGTATTTTCGCGTGATCGAGCCCGGCGAGATTCGGAAGGCAGATGAAGTTCTTGTAGAATACCGGCACCCGGCGCAGGTGAGCGTTCACTCTTTATTCCGCGCCTACCACGACCGCAATTCAGAAGGGCGCGAGCAAGTACTTGCCGCCGCCGCCGGCATCCAGGAACTGGCCGCCGAGTGGCGGGATAAAATCGCGCACTACCGCCAGCCGGACTGACACAGCAGGAGTTTCCAATGCATACCCGCAAGCTCGAAGCGTGGGAACACAGCCACGTCTTCGACCAGGACCAGAAGCGCGCCGGCGAGTCGCGCACGCTCTGGGTCGTGGTGATCACCGCCGTGATGATGGTGGTGGAGATCATCGCCGGCCTGGTCTACGGCTCCATGGCGCTGCTGGCCGACGGCTTGCACATGGCTTCCCACGCGGCCGCCATGGGCATCGCAGTACTGGCCTACTACTACTCCCGCCGGCTGGCGGCGGACCCGCGTTTCAGCTTCGGCGTGGGCAAGATCAACTCCCTGGCGGGCTATACCAGCGCGGTCATGCTGATGGGGTTTTCCCTGCTGATGCTGACCGAGAGCGTCGAGCGCCTGGTCAACCCGAAAACGATTGCCTTTGACCACGCGCTGGTAGTGGCCGTCCTCGGCCTGATCGTGAACGCCGCCTGCGCCTGGGTGCTGGTGGCGTCGCCGCACGGGCATGACCACCACGGGCACGATCATCACGGCCACGATCACCATGGACACGAGCATGGGCACGACCACGGCCACGAACACCACCACGACCACAACCTGCGCGCCGCCTACCTGCACGTAATCGCCGACGCCCTCACCTCTGCGCTGGCCATCGCAGCCCTGCTGGCGGGCAAGTACCTCGGCGCCAGCTGGCTGGACCCGGTAATGGGGATTGTCGGCGCGGTGCTGGTAGCGCGCTGGTCCTACGCGCTGATCCGCGACTGTTCCGCGGTGCTGCTGGACCGCCAGACCGACGACAGTGTGGCGGCGCACTTGCGCGAGGCCATCGAAGCCGGCAGCGACGACCGCGTTGTCGACCTGCACTGCTGGAGCATCGGTCACGGCATCCGCGCGGCGGAGTTGGCCATCGTCAGCCACGACCCGGCGCCGCCGGACCACTACAAGGAAAAGATTCCCAAGCGGCTAAATATCGTTCACGCCACGGTGGAGGTTCACGCCTGCACGTGAAGGGGCTGCAAGCCGTAGGAATAGAGGAACTGCCTGTACTCCAACTCGATCCAGTGGGGATCCAGGTCCAACTGGGCTCCCAGTTGGAGTACTTGCTGCAGGGTGACCGGCTCATCGAGGGCTATCGAATCGAGCAATAGCCTGCGCAACGACTGCTGGAAAGCACTCAAGCCTGCAGCCGGCGTATCCAGGCGATCCCGGTAATCCGCCCAGTTCGCCACCTCTTCGCAGGGGCCTGCTCCCGCGCCGGCGGAATATCGGGTGGGGTCGGCGAGCGCATCGCTCAGGAGTTGGTCGTAGCGCAGTGCCGGGTCTGGCTGTCCGCTCGCCAGCTCGTATTCCGCGTTGGTCAGTTCCTCTGGGCGCAGCCAGCTGGTCCACTGGCTGCCCGCTACACGCCACTGGCCGATTGCGCCCCGCAGGATGGGCGTCAACTGGCATACTTCCGGCAGTTTGCGCGAGAGGTACCATCCCGCATTCAGCATGGGGATATCCAGCGGGGTGAATGCCTCGCCCGCCGCCTGCGGGTCCAGCCAGGATTGCAGCAGCTTCACGTCCGTGAGCGCCCGAACCTCTTCCGGCAGCGCCTGCAGGCAATAGGAAATATCCGCCTTCTGCTCCGGCGATTGCTGGTACAGGGCGTAAGCCGTGTAGATGCCCAGCATGGGCGAGCGCTGGATATCCGCGACAGCAGGCAGCACCGGGGCGGTGTTGGTAAAGAGGCTGATTCGCGCCAGCTCGGTGAGCGCTCCCAGCCTGTCGGCAATCAGCGAAGGCTCGGACAATCGCACCAGGTACACCGAGGCGCGGGAGAAATCCGCCTGGGCCAGCGGATATGCCGTCCCCGCGTCTTCGGCGGGCTTCATGAGCGAGTCCACGTAGATTTCAGTCCGCCAACCGGGAACCGTCGCCAGCGGCAAGCCCAACTCGAACGGCTTCGGCGAGCCGGCCGCCTGCGATCGGAGCCAGTACATCCCCGCGGGCAGGGCGACTTTGGTACCGCCGTAGTAACTTTGCTCCTCGATGTCATCGAGCGGCTGCCTCCAGTCCTCGGCCGCACTGTTGAAACCACTGACATACAGATCTTCCCAGGGAAACGGCCTGGCGATCAGCTCACTTTCATAATGCCTGGGTTGTGAGGCGCGCACGAATACCAGCAAGTGCGCGTCCGCGTCGCCGCCTGCGATCACCCGGTGCGGATCGCTCGTCGCCAGCTGTGCCGCCGGGTAAAAGTGATACTCGTGATGCGTCGAGCTGTACTCTGCGGGCACGGCGGCCTGTATGACCGGCGGCGACAGATCGACCGTTACCGGCTTGTCGACGACGCGGAAAATCCGCTGGGTGCTCGCCCCGCCCCGGGTAAGCTGCGCCTTGTATACTCCCGGCGGGATTTCCGCGCTCAGCGGGCAGGGACCGGCGTGCAGTGGCTGGAAGTCACAATCGAGGATCGTGGCGGTTACCGGCAGGTCGTCCTGGCAGGTGATCGTCACCTGATAGTCACTCTCTGGCACCGTTACTTTCGGCAGGGGTTGCACATCGTGGAATTCGATGCGCCCGACCTGTCTCGAACCCTCGGAGGGAAGCACTTCGAAGGCGACATCGTCCGCGTCCCCCTCGGTTTCGATGGTAAACACTCCCGTGGGCAGGGTGACGCGGGGACCCGCCTCGACGATGTTGGTCATGTTGCGGATGTAGGGGTGGGATGGGCTCTCACGGCGTACCTGCAAACCCTGGCGTGTACCCAGCGATAGGCCGGAGACATCGATGGTGATCGCCGCGGGGTCGGGTGGCACCGGGCTGGTTGGGGGCTCGGGCGGCGGTATGTCGCGGCGATAGATACGGATATCGCCAGCATCCGGTATCCGGATCGGCGGGTTGTAACCGGTTTCCTCATGGAATCGCCTGGACCATATCTGTTCGAACTGCTGCTTGAACAGATACCCCGTTACCCAGCCTTCGGCGTCGGGCGTCGCGGTGCGCAGCGCCTCCAGCAGGACAACCGTGAACAGGCCGCGCACCTCCCCATCGCCGTCCAGATCCCGCTCGAATGCCTTTTTGCCCCGCGGTGCGCCAATGGCCCGGAGCAACTTGACGTAGGGCGAGCGATTGCGGTCCGGGGGGCTCCAGGTCGGGCCGAGGACGTCGCTGGATTTCAACACGTCCTGGCAGCAGTCCATGAAGACGATAATTTCTTCAAAAAAGCCGGCGCTGGCTATCCTGTCTGCATACCTGTAGGCGGGAATGTGGGCAGACTCACCGTCCAGTTGCGCAATCGCAGAATACAGCGCGGGATCGCCCAGGCTGTCCCCCGCGGTAAAGCCATGCCCGGCGAAGTAGAGGTAAAGCCGTTCGCCAGCATGCTCCTTCCAGTCCTGGCCGTCGTCAGTGGCATCCTTGAGTAATCTGTTGAGGGCACGCTTGAACTGGACCTCGGTCGGCTTGGCGTCATAGGGCTCGGAACCAATGGGTTCGAACTGGGATGTGCGAATATGCTCGATGTTGGATTCCGGCACATTGCCGCCATCTGCCGATGTCAGCCAGGCTTTAAACGCCTCCCCATCGTTCTCGGGGCCCTGCAACTCGGATAGCCCCGGGTATTTCGTGATGGTCATCAGAATTGCGTAATGGTTGTTATTTTTGCCAGGCATATGGAATCACCCATTCGGCGCTGCAGTCAGAGAAGCGCTCGGATACTCGCCAGCGTATCGGGGTCGTTGTCGAAGGCTCCGTGGTCGTTGCTGGCGCAGTTCATGCCGGCGGGCTGGCCCTGCGCCACGGACCAGACCAGGCTGTCCGGGCGTTGGTCCAGCCAGTCCCGCACCTGTTGCACCTCGGGGAAATCGGCAGCGTCATAAACCCGCGTGTCACTGTAGTAGCGCTGCATTCCCACCAGCGGCTTGTCCGGTGAGTCCACGATGTCCCCATTTGCACCCACGTCGGATTCGAGGATTCCGGCGACCAGGTAGAGGAGAGAGCTGGGATAGATGAAGCGCCTGAGATCGGAGCCACCCCCCAGTTGCGTGTCATCGCCCCAGACCTGGTCGTCCCGCTCCAGTTCATCGCGCATGGCAAAACTGCGAAACGACCGGATGCGACCGCCATTGTGGGCCAGGCACTCAGCGAAGCGTTCGTAGGTAATCGCGGGTGCGAGAAAGATGACATCGAACTTAATCTCCGGCGGCAGGATTGCATCGGCGGCCTGCAACCACTCGGCGATGTAGATTGCCCCCGTGCTGTGGCCGATCAGGGTAAGCTTTTCGGGGGTTTTCCCGGCCTCCAGAGCTCGCCGCAAGCTGTCGAGCAGGGCGGTGCCGGCATACACCTGCGGATCGGGACCAAAGGCATCGCGCACATCCTGCTTCATCCGGTTCCACTGCAGGGCCTGCCCCCATTCATTGAGCCCACTGCCGCCGATCTTGACGCCGCGTACGATCTCTTCCACAACAGTGGCGTAAAGGCCGTGATCGCGACCGCTGGCATAGCGCTTGAGTACACCCCTCAAAATGCGTACGACCAGTTTTGTCACTTTGTACCAGCTGATGATGCCGCGGGTGCCGGCCTCCTCTGATAGCTGCTCGGTCAGCAACTCGGAGAACCCGGAACGATGCTCTTCGGCGCTGGTGGCGCCCAGGAGAGACCGGCTGCCACTTTCGAGATCTGGCAGGGTGCCCAGTGAGCGCCGGAATTCCGGATCCGCTTCCAGGTCGGCCTGGATTTCATCTGCATTGACCCATGCCGCCGCCGAGCGCGTCCCGGCCGCATCCTCCTGCGGCCTGAACTCGCGATACGGGATGTGCGCTGCGGAAGGCTCGGCCCAGAATGTATCTACGGCCTGTTCAACCTCCCTCGCATCCACGTCACCCGGCAGGACCGAGCGGGTAGCCACCACGCCACCCATCCGCTCCAGCGCGTACTGGAGCAACTTCCTGACCAACTGCTTGAAGACCGGCTCTTCGGCAAGTTCCGAGAGATTGTTGCGAATGGTTTCCCAGACGCCGGATTCCCAGACATAGAAGACGGGAAAGGCCTGCGGCGTATACTCGTTGTGCAGGCGCTGCGCGGTTGCAATGCCCGCCGCCTTGTCGACCAGTCCGCCGTGGAAGTGGATGGCAAGCTTGCCCTGGCCCACGGTAAAAAGCTGTTCAACCAACGCGTCGACATCTGCCGCGCTGGTGTCAGTTGCGTCCCCGAATTTTCCGCCCTGGCTGTGGATGTAATGAAAGTCGGTCATGACAGCGGCCTCCCGTATCCTTGAACCCTTCCCGCAAAGGCTGCTGCCGCACGGGACTCCGGGTGTGACAATTGGAATGCTTTGCGCTTCAGACGCGAGACCGGATCGGGCAGGTTTGGCGCTCGAAAACGGTAAGATGATTCGCCCATGGTTGGCTTCCCTGCGCAAGCGAACGTATACAACTCGCCCGAAGTATAGTTCGCTTTGTCGGCAATGGGTGGGCGGTTATCCCGCTGTTGGGCGAGCACGGGAACTCGCGCCGGCCTGTTTACATCGCCGACCGCCGGTTCCGGGTGAAGCCCGGGTGGCGTCGAGCAGTTTCAATCCAGCCTGTCGACGATGCCCAGGTGTGTTGGGGCTGCCGATACCGGGTTCAGCCCAGCTCGCGCTGGAACGGCGGCAGGGAATCGAGGATGGCGCGGCCGTAGCGCCGGGTGAGGATGCGCCGGTCCAGCAGGGTCACCCGCCCTGTGTCTGTCTCGGTGCGCAGCAGGCGACCGGCGGACTGCACCAGGCGCAGCGCCGCGTCCGGCACGCTGATCTCCATGAACGGGTTGCGGCCGCTGGCTTCCACCCACTCGGTCAGGGCCGCCTCCAGCGGGCTGTCCGGCACCGCGAAGGGAATCTTGGCGATCACCACGTGGCGGCAGTAATCCCCCGGCAGGTCCACCCCCTCGGCAAAACTCGCCAGCCCGAAGATCACGCTGCCCTCGCCGGCGTCGACGCGCTCGCGGTGGCGGCGCAGGGTCTCCTGCTTGCTGTAATCCCCCTGCATCAGGATGCGGTCGCCCATCTGCGCGCTGACGCCGTCGTAGACATCCAGCATCTGCCGTCGGGATGAAAACAGCACAAGGCTGCCCTCCTCCGGCGCCAGCAGCTTCGGCAACATGGCGACGATGGCCTCGGTGTGGGCGCGGGCATCGCCCGGGTCGCAGTCCATCTTCGGCACCGCGAACACGGCGCTGGCGTAATTGAAGGGGCTGGCCACCTGCTTGTAGTTGCCCTCGCGCGGCGCGCCCGAGTGCAGCATGAAGCGCTCGAAGGAGTTGAGCGCGGTGAGGGTGGCGGAGGTGACGATCACCCCGGCGGCCCGCGACCAGAGGTGATCCTGCAGGATGTCGCGGGCGAGGATGGGACTGGCCCGCAGGTCGAAGCCGAACTGGCCGCCGGCGGTGAGCATGGTGATCCAGCGCGCGGTGGGGATGCTGTCGGGGCCGTCGTCGTCGCCCTGGGCGTAGCTGCGCCACAGGGCGAGGGCGGACTCGGCGCGGGCCAGCATGCCGCCGAGGTTGATGTGCCAGGTTTCCACCGCGTCCTTGTCGAGGCCGGCGCTGTCGTCGTCCAGCGCCTCTTCCATCCGCGCCTCCAGCCGGGCGAGGGATCCGGTGAGCCGGTCGAAGCGTGTGGCCAGGCCGACGGACGCCTCGACGAGGTTGTCCGGCACCACCCCGTGGGGAAAGCGCAGCTGCGGGTCCTCGCCCTCGATATCCACGGTCTCGAACAGCTTGCCCACCAGTTGCTCCGCCTGTTGCAGCTCGGCGGCGGTGGCGTCCATCTCCTCGGGCAGCGAGGCCAGCAGGCTCTGCGGCACGCCGAGGGAGCCGAGGAAGGCGGCGGCCGCGGCGACCGCCTTGCGCGCGTCCTCCAGCCAGGCCGCGGTGGAGTGCAGGCGGCAGAAGCTGGAGAAGTGCGACAGGGCCTTGTCCGGCAGGTGGTGGCCCTCGTCGAAGATATAGATGCTGTCTTCCGGCGGCGGCAGGATGGCGCCACCGCCCAGGGCGAGGTCCGCCAGCACCAGGTCGTGGTTGGTGACCACGATATCCGCGCCCTGCAGTTCCTCGCGGGCGCGGTAGAAGCTGCACTGGCCGATATTGGGGCAGCGCCGGCCGGAGCACTGGGCGTGGTCGGTGGTGAGCGGGTACCAGACCGGCTCGGGCAGGTTGTCCGGCCAGTTGTCGCGGTCGCCGTCCCACTGTCCGCGGCCCAGCGATTCCAGCATGGCGTTGTAGATCGGCACCGCCTCGGCGGGGGTGGCGGCGGCGATCTCGTCCGGGTACAGCGCCAGCATGCCGGTCTCGCCCTCCTCCTGGGTGACCAGGCGGTCGAGCTTGGACAGGCACACATAGCGGCGGCGGCCCTTGGCCAGGGCGGCGTTGAATTCCAGGCCGGCGTGCTTGCGGATATCCGGCAGGTCGCGGCCGACGAACTGCTCCTGCAGGGCCACGGTGGCAGTGGCGACCACCAGGCGCTTGTCCAGCGCCTGGGCCATGGGGATGGCGGCCACCGCGTAGGCGATGGTCTTGCCGGTGCCGGTGCCAGCCTCGATCACGCAGACGGCGGGCTGGTCGGCCTCGCCCTGCCCCGGGCCGGGGATTCGCGCCAGGGTGTTGGCGATCTCGGCGATCATCTGCCGCTGGCCCCAGCGCGGAGTCAACTGCTTGCTCTCCATCAGGGCGTTGTAGGCGCCGCGGATGTCGTCCTTGAGTTCCTCGGTCAGCAAGGCGGGTTGAGCCGGTCCAGCTTGCTCACCACCGCGTTGGCGTAGATGGCCAGGGCGTAGGGGCGGTGTTCCTCGGGCAGGGCCGCGATGCGCGCGTCGAACTGCTCGCGGTTGCAGTCGCCGTCCTCCAGGTAGAGTTGCCCGGGCCGCGGGGCGCTTGCGCCGTGCAGGGTTTCGTAGGCGTAGAGATTGGTGGGGTGCAGGCAGTAGCTTTCTATCACCTGGCGGTCGATCTCGTCGGCGACCTGGTCTGCGTTCTCGAATTGGGCGCCCAGCGGCGTGCCGAAGGAGATGTGCACGCGGCCCTTGTCGCCGGCGATGCCCAGGCCGATGGAGGCGACGTCTTCCTGCTCTTCTTTCTCGTAGCGGCCGAGGGTGGCCAGCGCGTGCAATTCGCGGGCCTTGCGGCCGTCGCAGGGATCGAGCTCGTAGGAGATGGATACCGGCACGATGCCGAGGCTTTCTATGTGCTCGCCGAAGGTCTGGGTTTCCTTGTCGCGGCTCATGCCCAGCATCTTGATCACGGCGGGCTCGGTGCGATCCTTGCCGTTCTTGGCGCGGCCCTCGCGCTGGGCGATCCACACCGGGGCGCGCTCCTCCAGCAGGGAGTGGCGGATATAGGCGGAAAGGTGGCGCGAGGCGGCGAGCAGTTCGCGCCCGCTACTCACCGAGCGCTTGACGATGAAGCTCTTGTTCAGGCGCATCAGGTCGGAGACCCAGGGCTTGGTCAGCAGGTTGTCGCCGATCGCAATGCGCACCGTCTGGTGGCCGCCGCGGTAGAGGGCGTAGTTGGTGAAGGCCGGGTCCATCGCGATATCGCGGTGGTTGCTGATAAACAGGTAGGGCCGGGCCGGGTCCAGTTGGTCCAGGCCGGAGACGCTGAAGCCGCCGCAGCTGCGCTCGATCATCCCGTCCATGTAGGTCTTGATGACCATTTGCAGCCCGAGGACATCGCGCACCCCGCGCAGCTCGCGCCGCAACACCATGCGCACGACCAGCCGGGCAAGCGCGGGCGCCAGGCTATCCAGCCGCTTGAGGCGCAACTTGGCCAGCGCGGCCTGCAATTCGACATCCCCCATCAGGCGCTCGAGCACCGCGGGCACCTCATCGTCGCGATAGGGGCGGATATCGGCAAAAGTGTCGGTCAAAAGGGTACCCTCGGGGTGGGAAGCGGCAACCTTACCCAAATTCACCTGTGTAGTCATCAGCCACTGCCGAGCACTGACTTGCCGGGTAGTTTTTGCTAATCTTCGCTGGCGCTCGTGCATGGAAGTTCCTGGAGGAACAATGGAAGCCATACCCGCCACCCTGCTCACCTTTGGTTGTGTTGCCCTGGCGATCAGCTACGTCCTGTTGCTGATTACTTCCTGGAAGGAAGACTACGCATGGGGCCTGTGTACGATGTTCATCCCCCCGCTTTCCTATCTCTATGCCCTGGCGCGCCTCGACAAGGCTGGCGACGCCCTGCTGATGGCCGTGATTGGCTGGGTGCTGATCTGGTTCGCCCTGGTCTGAACCACCCCTGTAGGAGCGCGTTACACGCGCGATCGCCCCGGTCCGCGCTCGGGTATAACGGGCTCCTGCGATCGTCCACCCGCGTGATCGCCCCGGTCCGCGCTCGGGTGTAACGGGCTCCTTCAATCATCCGCCTGGGCGCGGAATCCCACCAAAACGAGCACTGAGTCACACCCCGCGCCGGCGGTTTTGTGACACGTTACTCAATTTCCCAACAGGTTACAGATACGTAACCTTGGAGGCATTTACCCAACCCTATACTGGGCCCACTCAGTCCCCGGACTGGCAGTACCCACAACCAGTTAACTGAAAAGTGAACCCAGAGGTGAATGTCATGAAGGTAATCCGAATCGCCACGTTCGCGGCCCTGGCCGTGGTCTCCGCCACCAGCTTCGCCGCCAAGCCGCGCAGCGTCGAGCTGACCGCCAGCCACGAAGCCGCAGACGGCACGTCCTACAGCACTTATACCGTGAAGTGCTCCGACGGCACCGAGAACACGCTGACCCAGTTCAGCTCACGCAAGTGGTGCGTCGGCGACAACAGCACCGAGCTGTGCGAGAAAAAGCAGATCAAGGCCGCCCAGAAAGCCTGCAAGGCCTGACCAGAACTGGGGACGGAGGGATTATTTTTTGACCAACCCGCAGGGTGTTGGTCAAAAAATAATCCCTCCGTCCCCTTTTTTGTGCCTCCATCCGTAATTTGTTACACAAATTCCCAGATAGTTAAAAAACGGTAACGTTACACCGGGCTCGCCCACGGTATACTTGGCCGCATACAGTCCACGATGGCTGAGACATCGCAACCCTTACAGAGTGAAACCAGAGGTAACTCGCATGAAACTGATCAAGATCGCAGCCTTCGCTGCCCTGGCTGCCGTATCCGCCAGCTCCTTCGCTGCCAAGCCGCGCAGCATCGTGTTTGACGCCAACCACGAAACCGCTGACGGCACTGCCTACGCCACCTACACCGTCAAGTGCTCCGACGGCGCCGACAAGGCCCTGACCGCATGGGACAACCGCAAGAAGTGGTGCGTTGGCGACGAGACCAGCGAAATTTGCGAGAAGAAGCAAATCAAGGCGGCCAAAAAAGCCTGCAAGATGGACTAAAGCACATCCCCCGGCCGCGGTACCCGCCGCGGCCGGACCCTTTCCTCAGGCCGCATCCTCCAGGTACCGCCGACGCAGCTCGGCCCGCTCGACCGGCCCGATCCCCAGCCCCACCTCCAGAAACGTCCCGACATCGCCGTAGTTTTCCTCGATACTGGCCAGCGCAGCAGCCAGGTAGGCTTCGTGCACCTCCAGCATGGGCATGATCACCTCCGCATCCAGGCCGTCGAGCCGGTACTTGCGGCGCACCCGGCGCAGTTCCTCCTCCGGGTGAAAATAGCGGCCGGTCAGCAGGTAATCCTCCAGCACCCGCTCCCAGGGCACGTCCAGCGCTGAAAGCATGAGCGCCGCGGCGAAGCCGGTGCGGTCCTTGCCCGCCGAGCAGTGCACGAGGAAGCGCCCCTGCTCCAGCTCCAGCACCTCGCGAAACAGCCGCGCGAAGGACTCGCGCTGGCTCTCCACGAACTCCCGGTTGATCTGCGCCATCAGGTCGAACATGTCCTGCCGGGTGAAGCCGGTGACCGACTGCCGCTCGCGATCGGCCTCGGCAAAGAAGCTGCTGGTGTTGCCAGGCACGATGGGCAGCTCGAGGATCCGCGGCGCGCCCGAATCGGGCAGGCGCGAGGGGTGGGTCTGCTTCTCGCGGTCCTGGCGGAAGTCGCAGACCAGCTCGATATCCAGCCCGGAGAACAACTCCACGTCGCGGTCGCTGAGGTGGGCGAGCTGGCCCGAGCGGAACAGGTGGCCCCACTTGACCCGGCGCCCGTCGGCGCTGGCATAGCCGCCGTAGTCGCGGAAATTGGGCGTTCCCTCCATGCCCAGCTTGCGCTCGGTGGTGAGCACCTCGTTGCCGTGCTCGTCGCACAGGCGGAAGAAATGGCGGTTGCCCGCAGGCAGGCCGGAGACACGCACCCGGAACGCCTGCGCGTCGCGGTCCAGCACTGCCGGACACCCGGCCAGCGGCTCGACCTCCACGCGGGTTTCCGGGTGGCTCTGGTCCCACTCCACGTGGTAGTCGCCGGCGGCATCGCGCCAGACCATGACTTTATCGGCTATCAACATCGGTTTGGACCTGCAGAAAAATCACTGGAGAATAATCCCCTATTATGACGGACAACATCGCCGGGGGCGAAATCCACCACCGCGACTGCAACGCCCTTGTCACATTGCCCGCGTAGACTCCGCAGCGCGCTGGGACCCCCGACACCGTACCCGACTACAGTTAATGAACCAGTACGAACGCAACACCCCCAATGCCGGCGACACGCCAGCGGGCGAAATGATGTCCAAGCCCGGGCGCCGCGGGCTGGTGCGCATCGTCGACGCCACCCGCTACTCCTGGAAGGGCTTCAAGGCCGCCTGGATGCACGAGGAGGCCTTCCGCATAGAGGCCAGCCTGGCCATCTGCTTCGTCCCGCTGGCCTTCCTGGTGGGCGACGGGCTGGCCCACCAGGTGGCGCTGGTGATCACCTGCGGGCTGGTCATCCTCGCCGAGGTGATCAACACCGCCATCGAGTCCATCGTCGACCGCATCGGGCCGGAGTACGACCCGCTTTCGGGGCAGGCCAAGGATCTCGGCTCGGCGGGGGTGTTCGTCTGCCTCAGCCTGTTCCTGGTGGTGTGGATCCCAAGCATCTGGCACTATTTCCACTCACCCTGAGGGCAGTTGACAAGCCCCGGGGGAATGTGGAAAATCCCGCCTCCTGATTTTCGACCCCTGAGGAATTTATCGTGGCAAACTCACCGCAAGCACGTAAGCGCGCCCGCCAGTCCGAGAAGCGTCGCTCACACAACGCCAGCCTGCGTTCGCTGGTGCGCACCCGCATCAAGCAAGTGGTTGCAGCCATTGGCAGCGGCGACGCCGAGCAGGCCAAGGCCGCTTACGCCGCGGCAGTGCCGGTCATCGACCGCATGGCCGACAAGGGCATCATCCACAAGAACAAGGCAGCCCGTCACAAAAGCCGCCTGAGCGCCCAGGTCAAGGCACTGGCTGCTTAAGTACTGACTTCGATGTAAAAAAGCCGGCCTAGCGCCGGCTTTTTTCTGTCTGGGCTTACGCTTTCCGGCCCGGAACTGTTGCGCCTCAGCTCACGTGCTCCTCGAGGTAGCGTTCGACCTCCCTGCGCAAGCGCCCCTCGAAGACCGAAGTCAACAGGCCCAGCTTCACCGAGATATCGACCAGCCCGCCCGCGATGTTCATCTCGCCATTGACCCCGGAGCCGCTGATACGCACGCGGTCGCCGTCCCATTTGGAACTCACGCCGTATTCGGCCGCGAGTTCCTCGGCGAAGTCCTCCGCGACGGCGCGAATCTCGTCCTTGGGCATGGTGTAGGGCTTGGTTATACGGAATCCGGCCATTTGGGCTCCTCTTTTTGCGCGCAGTATAAAGCAAGCCATGGGGGCCGGCATCCCCGCCGCCGCGGCGCGCTTCACACGGGTGCATTGCCCGCCCCGCCACGATAGGATTAACCCATGAGCGACCCCATCGCAGCCCGCGCCGACCAGAGCCAGCGCTTTCTCTTCGAAGGCGCGGATATCCGCGGCGAGACAGTGCAACTCGATACCGCCCTGCGCGAGATTCTCGCCCTGCACCAGTACGCCCCCGCCGTGGGGAGACTGCTGGGCGAGTTCCTGGCCGCCTCGGTACTGCTTTCCACCACGCTCAAGTTCCAGGGCCGCCTGATCCTGCAGGCGCGCTCCAACGGGCAACTGCCGCTGATCATGGCGGAGTGCGACAGCGAGCTGCATATCCGCGGTATCGCCCGCGGCGCCCAGGAGGCGACGGCAGAGAATTTCGGCCAGCTGCTGGCCGGCGGCACCCTCGCGATCACCGTCGACCCGGTCAACGGCCGCCGCTACCAGGGCGTGGTGCCGCTGGTGGAGGACTCGCTGGCCCACAGCCTGGATGCCTACTTCCGCCAGTCGGAACAGCTCGGCACCCGCCTGTGGCTGGCCGCCGGCGAGGGCCGCGCGGCGGGTATCCTGCTGCAGCAATTGCCCGCCCAGGTGGAAAAGGACCCGGAGGTCCGCGCGCACCAGTGGGAACACGCCTGCACCCTGGGCGCGACTCTGCAGGAGGAGGAACTCCTGGGCCTGGAGACCCGCGATATCGTCCACCGGCTCTACCACAGCGACCCGCTCACCCTGTTCGAGCCGCGGCCCGTGGCCTTCCGCTGCAGTTGCTCGCGGGAGCGCTCCTACAACGCGCTGTCGACCCTCTCGGCGGACGAAATCGAGGAAATCCTCAGCGAGCAGGGCGAGGTCGCCATGGACTGTGAGTTCTGCAACCAGCAGTACCGATTCGGCCGCGAGGAGCTCGGCATACTGCTCTGCCCGGACCCCCAGGACGGCGCCACCGTTCACTGAGGCCAATACCCGGCATTCCCCCCGGTTATAACCAAACTATTTCGCAATCGCGGCCGATTCTGACATAATTGGCGCCCCAAAAATTACCCAAATACCGCGCGGCTCCCTCGGGCCAGCGCAGTAAGACAGGAATTGCAATGACTTCGACCGCCCACGCCACCCAGGAATACACAGACCTGACGCCCGCCCAGCTGATTGAGGAAGCCCTCAAACGGGGCGAGGGCGTACTGGCCGACACGGGCGCACTGCTGGTGACCACCGGCGCGCGCACCGGCCGCTCACCCGGTGACCGCTTCACCGTGCGCGAGCCGAGCACCGAGGACAGCATCGACTGGGGCAGCGTCAACCGCCCGTTCGAGGCGGACAAGTTCGACGCACTGTGGGAGCGTGTCGAGACCTACCTGGAAGAGCGCGACAGCTTCATCTCCCACCTGCACGTGGGCGAGCACTCCGAGCACTACATCCCGGTCAAGGCGATCACCGAGACCGCCTGGCAGAACCTGTTCGGCCGCAACATGTTCATCCGCCCCGAGAACTACAACGGCGCCCGCAAGGAAGAGTGGACCATCCTCAACGTCGCCAGCTTCGTCTGCGACCCGGCGCGCGACGGCACCAACTCCGACGGCACGGTCATCGTCAACTTCGCCCAGCGCAAGGTACTGCTCGCCGGCATGCGCTACGCCGGCGAAATGAAGAAGGCCATGTTCGCCGTACAGAACTTCCTGCTGCCGGAAAAAGACGTCATGCCAATGCACTGCAGCGCCAACGTCGACGAAGAAGGCAATACCACGCTGTTCTTCGGCCTGTCCGGCACCGGCAAGACCACCCTGTCAGCCGACCCCAAGATGTACCTGATCGGCGACGACGAGCACGGCTGGGCCAAGGGCTCCGTGTTCAACCTCGAGGGCGGCTGCTACGCCAAGACCATCAACCTGTCGCAGGAAAACGAACCGATTATCTGGGACGCCATTCGCTTCGGTTCCATTATTGAAAACGTCGTGCTGGACGAGAGCCGCCACGCCGACTACGACGACACCAGCCTGACCGAGAACGGCCGCTGCTGCTACCCGCTGGAGCACGTCGAGAAGCGCGTGCTGAAGAACGCCGCCGGCGAACCGCACTGCGTGATCTTCCTCACCTGCGACGTCTCCGGCGTACTGCCCCCGGTGTCCATCCTCTCCAAGGAGGCCGCGGCCTACCACTTCCTCAGCGGCTACACCGCCCGTGTCGGCTCCACCGAAGTGGGCGCCGCCGCCGGCATCAACCCGACCTTCTCCACCTGCTTCGGAGCGCCCTTCATGCCGCGCCCGGCCGGCGACTACGCCGAGCTGCTGATGAAGCGTATCGAGGAGTTCGGCAGCCACGTCTACCTGGTCAACACCGGCTGGACCGGCGGCTCAGGCGCACCGGGCGGCAGCGGCTCGCGCTTCCCCATCCCGGTCACCCGCGCGGTAGTGAACGCCTGCCAGAGCGGCGCCCTGCTGAAGGCCCCCACCGAGCACCTGGACATCCTCAACCTGGACTTCCCCACCGAAATCCCGGGCGTGGACGCCAGGTTCGTCAACCCGCGCGCCAGCTGGGGCGACGAGGCCGCCTACGACGAGCAGGCGCGCAAACTCGCCGCCCTGTTCAGCGACAACATCGGCAAGTTCGACATCTCTGAAGCGATCGTCGCAGCCGGCCCCAGCGCCGCCTGATCGCGTCAACCCACCGCGCAATATCCGTAGGAGCGCGCTACGCGCGCGATCGCCTGCGTAGCAGGCTCCTACGGGGCGGCTTCTAGTATGTTTATTCTAATTTTCGGCCGTAGACTCGGTTCGAGTGGCGGTGCTATCCGCCTTTGAATCGAACCCAGGAGTGAGCAAATGGCTGAAGCAACCCAACCCAAGGCGGCCGCCAAGAAGGCCGCGCCGAAGCGCAAGGCCCCGGCCAAGCGCAAGCCCGCCGCCAAGCGCAAGGCAGCGCCGCGCGCCACCGCCGCCACCAAGATGGAGGCCGAGGTCAAGAAAGTAGAGGCCAAGGTCAAAAAGGCCTCCACCAAGGTCGAAAAAACCTCCAGCGAACTCGCCAGCAAGGCGAAGGAAAGCGGCCACAGCGCCCTGCTGGTGGGACTGGGCTGCTACGGCATGGCCTACGACGAAATGCTGGCGCGCAAGAAGTCGCTGATGAGCAGCGTCGACGCGCGCAAGAAGAAGGCCGACAAGCTGTACAAGGACCTGGTCAAGCGCGGCACCAAGGTCGAGAAGGAAGCGATCAAGGTGATGGACAGCATCGAGCTGCCCAAAATCGACATCGAGAAATTAACCGACCCGAAATTCCTCGAGAGCCGCCTGGACAAGGCCAAGACCGCCTTCGCGGACTTCAAGAGCAGCGCCACTTCGCGCTTCGCCTGATCCCGCGCCAGGGCCTGGTTGCGAAACAAGGCCGAACACTTATCCCTGCCAGCCAGGGTTTGCAAGGGGCTACTTAGTAGCCCCTTTTTTTGTTTTAATCGAAGCCACTTTGCCGGCACCCGGAGGCGATACCATGAGCGATGAAAAAAACAAAGTCACTGACAAGGCCAGCGAAATCGCCCGCAATATCTGGCTCGCCGGCGTCGGCGCCTACGGGCGCGCGGTGGATGAGGCCCAGAGCAGCCTGAAGAAGGCCACCCCCCAGCCGCCCAAGCTGTTCCGCGACCTGGTCAAGGCCGGCGCCGCCCTGGAGGAGGAAGCCAGCGAGGCCCGCGCCTCGGCGATCAGTTCGGTGGAGGAGCGCATCGCGCAGGTGCGGGAGAACTTCCACCTGCAGCGCCCCGCGCGCATCGAGGACCTGCAGGCCATGCACGACAAGCTGGACAGGCTGACCCGCAAGGTCGACGCCCTCACCCGGCTGGTAAGCGAGCAGCAGGCACCGAAGAAAAAGGCCGCGGCCCGCAAACCTGCAGCCAAAGCGGCACCCGCGAAAAAGGCTCCGGCAAGGAAAGCCGCCACCAAAGCAGGTAAGGGCTGACGCCTGAGCGATGAAAACCCGTGATCGTATCCTCCACACCAGCCTGGCGCTGTTCAACGAGGAGGGCGAGGAGCACACCACCACCATCGATATCGCCAACGAGCTGGACATCAGCCCCGGCAACCTCTACTACCACTTCCACGGCAAGGACGAGATCATCGCCGAGCTGTACCACCAGTACCACACCGCCATCGCCCACACCCTGCGCGCCCCGGTGGAGCAGCCCCTGAGTTCGGACGCGGGCAACGTCGAGAAGAACTGGTACTACCTGTACGTGGTGCTGGAGGAGATGTACCAGTACCGCTTTCTCTACCACAACCTCGACAACATCCTGCTGCGCTACCCGGAGATCCGCCGCCAGTTCCAGCGCCTGGTGCAGCTCAAGCGCGCGACCCTCTTCGCCATCTGCCAGACGCTGTTGCAGCAGTCGGTTCTCGATGCCGGCGAACAGCAGTTGCCGGTACTCGTGGACAACATGACCCTCAACCTCACCTTCTGGCTCAGCTTCGACCGGCTGCTGCACGGCGAGCGCGACCCCGCGCTGACCGTGCACCAGGGCGTGCTGCAGCTGCTGGCGATGATCGCCCCCTACCTGGGCGAGGAGCAGCTCGACTTCTACCGGGACTGCGAGGCGATCTACGCCAGCATGCTGGCGGCCAGCTAGTCCCGCCGCAGCAGGATCACATCGGCGCCGTGGCGCTCGGCGGTGGCGCCCACGCTATCGGCCCACCAGCCCCAGGTCTCCCCGCTGAAAAAACACACGTGGGTGGGATCGTTCTTGTAGTGCCAGCCGGCGAACGCCTGCGCATCGCGCACCAGCTTGGTCATGACGCCGAGCACCCCGCCGGGCTCCAGCATTTGCCACAGGCGGCGCAACTGCGCGCCCGGTTGATGCAGGTGCTCCACCACTTCGGTGGCGGTGATGAACTGGTAACTGCGCTCCAGCACCGCGGCGTCGGGTTGGTAGAACGCATCGTAGAGCGCGACCTCGTGGCCGGCCTCGCGCAGCATCGCCGCCAGCGCCGGGCCCGGCCCGCAGCCGAAGTCCAGCCCGCGGGAAGCCGCCGGCAGGCGGGCCAGCAACGGCTCGGTGAGGCGCGAAAGAAAGCGCCGGTAGCCCGGGTCGCCGGGGTCGTTGCGGTGCAGGTCGTACTCGGCCTTCTCCGCCGCGGCATCGAGGTAATACTCCGGCGGCACGAACACCAGGGCGCAGTTCGCGCAGCGCAGGTACTCCCGCCGCGCGTCGCGGTGAAAGGCGCGGGCACCGCCCGCGCCGCACAGCGTGCAGCGCAATTGCTCGCTCATCTGCTATAGTCCCTGTTCGTTTTCATCCACTCGTCACAGGAGCCCTGTCATGACTATCAAAGTCGGCGACAAAATCCCCGCAGCCACCCTGAAAACCATGGGCGCCGAAGGCCCTCAGGATATCAGTACCGATGACATTTTCAGCGGCAAGAAGGTGCTGATGTTCGCCGTACCCGGCGCGTTCACCCCCGGCTGCTCGATGACCCACCTGCCCGGCTACGTGGTCAACGCCGACAAGATCAAGGCCAAGGGCGTGGACACCATCGCCTGCCTCGCGGTCAACGACGTGTTCGTGATGGGCGCCTGGGGCAAGGCTCAGAACGCTGAAGAGCTCCTGATGCTGGCAGACGGCATGGGACAGTTCACCGCCGCCCTGGGCCTGGAACTGGACGGCAGCGCCTTCGGCCTTGGCACCCGCAGCCAGCGCTATGCGCTGATCGCCGAGGACGGCGTCATCACCCAGCTGTGTGTCGAGGAAGGCCCCGGCATCGATGTCAGCGCCGCCGAGAAAATGATGGAACTGCTGTAGGACTCCCGGCGCGGGGTTGCCGCCCCGCGCCACCCCTTCCCGCCGGGCTCAGGCCAGGCTCAGGTAACACACCACGCTGATCACCGCCGCGCCGAGGAAATTCAGCGCGAGCCCCTCCCGCGCCATGCGCGCCGTGGTCAACATCCCGCTGCCGAATACCACCGAGTTGGGCGCGGTCGCCACCGGTAACATGAAGGCGCAGCTGGCGCTCATCGCCGCCGGCACCATCAGCATGCGCGGCTCCAGCGCCGCCCCCATCGCCACCGCCGCGAGAATCGGCATCAGCAGCGTGGTACTCGCGGTGTTCGAGGTGGTCTCGGTCATGAAGGTGACCACCAGTGCAATCAGCAGCACCAGCAGGTAGACCGGCACACCGGCGAGCCCGGCGAACAGGCCGCCGATCACCTCGCTGAGCCCCGAATTCACGAAGCCTTCGGCCAGGCACAGGCCGCCGCCGAACAGCAGCAGCACGCCCCAGGGAATTTCCACGGCACGCTCCCAACCCAGCAGGCGGCCGCCCTTGCCGTTGGGCAGCAGGCACAGTAGTATCACGGCCAGCAGCGCCACCGAGGCGTCATTGGCCTGGGGCAGGTCCAGCCAGGCCTTCCAGCCGCCGAAGGGTTCGCCGCGGGTGATCCAGGCCAGCGCGGTCACCGCGAACACCGCCATCACGCGTTTCTCCTCGGGCCGCCAGGGGCCCACCGGCGGCACCGCTACCGCCAGTTCGCCACGCACGCCGCGGGCCAGCCAAAGCGCCATCAGCGGGATCATCAGCAGCACCACCGGAACACCCCAGCTCATCCACTCGGTAAAGGTGATGTCCTTGCCGGTGGTCTGCTCGTAGACCTGCATGAAGATCAGGTTGGGCGGCGTGCCGATGGGTGTCCCGATGCCGCCGACGCTGGCGGCGTAGGCCACCCCCAGCAGCAGCGGCGCGGTCAGGCGGTCGCGGTCCGGCGTGGCCTCCAGCACCGCCAGCACCACCGGCAGCAGCATCAGGGTCGTCGCGGTATTGGATATCCACATGCTGAGCACCGCGGAGGCGGCCATGAAGCCCAGCACCAGCCGCGGCCCGCTGCGGGTGCCGAACAGGTTGACCATGCCCAGGGCGATGCGCCGGTGGGCGCCGGACTGCTCCATGGCCTTGGAGAGCATGAAGCCCCCCAGCAGCAGCAGGATGATCGGCGATCCGTAGGACTGGCCGACCTGCGCGGGCGTGAGTACGCCCAGCAGCGGCAGCACCGCCAGTGGCAACAGCGAAGTGGCCGGTATCGGCAGCGGCTCGAACACCCACCAGACCACGCACAGCACCGCCACCGCGGCAACCACGGCTACCGACCCGCTGTGCCCCGCGGCGAGCAGTCCGGTCGCGCTCACCCCGGCGAGCACGAGTCCCGCGGGGATAGCCCAATTGCGCATGTAGTGTCCCCTCCCCTGAGGCTGCGAACGGTCTTCGTGCCGGTTCAACCCTGAATCCTGTCGCAGCCGCCCGGCGCTGTAAACCCCCGCGGGCTGGCATCGGGCCGGTGCAGGGCATAAACTTGGCGCCATGCAAGCCATCCTGCCGCCAACGCTGGTCGACAACTTCGGGCGCCGCGTCAACTACCTGCGCCTGTCGGTCACCGATCGCTGTGACTTCCGCTGTGTTTACTGCATGGCGGAGGACATGGAATTTGCGCCCAAGCGGGAAATCCTCTCGCTGGAAGAACTGTTCCAGGTCGCCCAGGCCTTTACCGAGCTGGGCGTCGAGAAAATCCGCCTGACCGGCGGCGAACCGCTGATCCGCAATAACGTGATGTCCCTGGTCGGCCGGCTGGGCGCCCTGCCGGGCCTGAAGCAACTGGCGCTGACCACCAACGGCTCGCAGCTGCAACGCCTTGCCCCGGCGCTGAAATCCGGCGGTGTGAAGCGCGTAAATGTCAGCCTGGACAGCCTCAACCCGCGCAAATTCCACCAGCTCACCCGCCACGGCCATCTCGACCAGGTAATCGCCGGTATCGACGCAGCGGTCGCCGCGGGCTTCGAGGGTATCAAGATCAACGCCGTCATCCTCAAGGGGCGCAACGAGGACGAGGTGGTGGACCTGGTGAACTTCGCCCGTGATCGCGGCACCGACATCTCCTTTATCGAGGAGATGCCCCTGGGCCTGATCGACGAACACGACCGCGCCCTCACCTTCTGCGGCAGCGACGAGCTGCGCGGTATCCTCGGCCGGCACTTCGAGCTGCAGGCGCTGGGCGACCCCTCCGGCGACAGCGGCCCGACGCGCTACTACGGCATGCCGGACAGCGCGACCCGCGTGGGCTTCATCTCACCCCACAGCAACAACTTCTGCCACCTGTGCAACCGCGTGCGGCTCACGGTGGAGGGCCGGCTGCTGTTGTGCCTGGGCAACGAGCACTCCGTCGACCTGCGCGCCATCCTGCGCGGGCCCGATTACAGCCTGGAAGTGCTCAAGCGGGCGATCGTCGACGCCATGGAGATCAAGCCGGAGCGCCACCACTTCGATAATGGCGAGGAGCCGCAGATCCTGCGCTTCATGAACGCCACCGGGGGCTGACCCCGCAGCGCGCTACACTCACAGGCCCCCGGCATAATCAAAAGGCCCCCGACACAACCAGAAGGAAGTAACGCGTTGCACATCGAGGATTACCCCCAGCTCGCCTCCATCGAGACCATCCAGAAAGGCTTCGAGTCCGTCGGCTACATCTGTTCCGAGAGCATCGCCACCGCGGTATTCCTCGCCTTCCAGCTGCGCAAGCCCGTCTTGGTAGAGGGCCCGCCCGGGGTCGGCAAGACCGAGCTGGCCAAGACCACCGCGCACCTGCTCGACGCCCCGCTGGTCCGACTGCAGTGCTACGAGGGCCTCGACGAGGGCAAGGCGTTGTACGAGTGGAAGTACAGCAAGCAGCTGCTGTACACGCAGGTGCTGAAGGAAAAGCTCGGCGACCTGCTGCACGGCGCCAACGACCTCGCGGAGTCGGTGGAGCGCCTTCACCAGTTCGGCGACATCTTCTATTCCGAGGAATTCCTCGAGCCGCGGCCGCTGCTGCGCGCCATGCGCTCCGAGCGCGGCGCGGTGCTGCTGATCGACGAGGTGGACAAGTCCGACTACGAGTTCGAGGCCCTGCTGCTGGAGATCCTCTCCGACTACCAGGTGTCCATCCCCGAGATCGGCACGGTGAAGGCGCGCACCACGCCAATGGTGTTCCTCACCAGCAACAACACCCGCGATATCTCCGACGCGCTCAAGCGCCGCTGCCTGCACCTGTACATACCCTTCCCCAGCGTCGAGCTGGAACAGCGCATCGTGCTGGCCCGCGTGCCCGATGTGGACGCCCGGCTGCGCGAGCAGCTGGTGGCCTTCGTGCACGGCCTGCGCGACATGGACCTGAAGAAGGTGCCCGCCATTTCCGAGACCATCGACTGGGCCCGCAGCCTGCTGCTGTTGCACGCAGACCAGCTGGACGAGGCGCTGGTGCGCGCCACCCTCAACGTACTGCTCAAGTTCGAGGACGACATGCGCGCTGCCGAGGCGGAACTGCCGCGCCTGCTGGCCGGCAACACCGACTGACCCGTGCACCAGAGCCTGGCCAGCTTCGTCGAGATCCTGCGCAGCCACAACCTGCGCATCTCCCCGGCGGAAACCATGGACGCGGCGCGCGCCGCACAGGCACTCGGTTACGCCAACCGCAGCCGCCTGCGCGACGGCCTGTGCATGACCCTGGCGAAAACGCCGGACGAGCGCGCGACCTTCCTGCGCTGCTTCGACCAGTTCTACAACCGCGAGGTGGCGGACTTCTCCAGCACCGCCAGCGAGCGCGAGAACTCGCCTGAATCGACGGATGCCGGCGCGCCGGGTTCGCAGGCCGGCGGCGCCGGCGACGCGCAACCCGGCGCCTTGCAAGAGGCAGCCCAGGGCGACCCGCGCATCGCCCAGCTGCTGCAAAGCACGCTGATGCAGGCGCTGATGAACAACGACCGCAACCTGCTCAGCCTGTCGATCAGCCAGGCCAGCCAGCGCGCGGGTATCGCGCAGATCCGCATCTTTACCCAGAAGGGCCAGTACAGCCGTCGCATCCTCGCCGCCCTCGGCGAGGAGGATCTGCGCGCCGGTATCGTGACGCTCGAACGCGCGCAGAGCCCCGCACTGGACGAGTTGCGCCGCTACCGCGACATCCTGCGCGAGCAGGTGCGCGACTTCGTCGACGCGCAGTACCTGCTGCACGCCCAGGGCCGCAACCAGCGCCTGGTCGAGGACATGCTGGCCAGGACCCGACTGAGCAACATCGAACACGCCTACCTGCAAAGGCTGGAGGAACTGGTGCGGCGCATGGCCAAGAAGCTCGCCGCGCGCTACGCACCGCGCCGCCGCAGGTACAACCGCGGCCAGCTGGACATGCGCCGCACCCTCAGCCGCGGCGTAGCCAACGACGGCCTGATGTTCGACCTGCGCTGGCGGCGCATGCGCCGGGAGCGGCCGCAGCTGTTCGCCATCTGCGACGTCAGCGGCTCGGTGGCGCCCTATGCCAAATTCCTGCTGATGTTCCTGTACAGCCTGCAGGACGTGCTGCCCAAGGTGCGCAGCTTCGCTTTCTCCAACCGGCTCGGCGAGGTCACCCAGCTGTTCAACGACTACCCGGTGGAACAGGCGATAGAGCTGGCCAACCAGCTGTACGGCGGCGCCACCGACTACGGCGCCGCCTTCGAGGATTTCGCCAGGCTCGCGCTGGAAGATGTGCGCAGCGGTGCCACGGTGATCATCCTCGGCGACGCGCGCAACAACCACGGCGATCCGAAGCTGGAAATCCTGCAGAAGATCTACCGGCGCGCGAACCGTGTCATCTGGCTCAACCCGGAATCCCGAAATTCGTGGAAAACTGGAGATTCCGAGATGTTGCGCTACCTCAGCGCCTGTCATTTCAGTGCCGAATGCAATAATCTACGCCAGCTTGAACGGGTCATCGAGCAAATCCTCAGAAACGCCCGGTAAAGAGATGAGATATACCTGCAGGGATTGCAGCTACAGCGGACAGAAGAGCGGCCCGGGCGGCGCCTGCGCCGCGTGCGGTTCCTTCAACGTCTCCGCCTCCCGCGCTACTGAACCCACGGAAAAACCGAAGAGCCCGCTCTGGCACCGCATCGCCCTGGTGACCACCTGGAGCCTGCTGTTGATCCTGATCGCGCGGAAACTGTTCGAGTAATGCTACCCGCCCAACACTTCCCACTGCCGGTGTCGCTGCACGAGCGCATCCTCCAGCAGCTGTCGCCCCGCGGCGGCAATGCCGGTGGGGCGGGTGCGGCAACCATGCGGCTGGAGGAGGTCGTCGACTACCTGCAGGAGTGCGACGATCCCGAGCTGTCACCCCTGCAGGCGATCCTGGCGCGCGCCGAACAGATCGGCGACCCCGTTGCCCCCTCCCCCGAGCACAGCGCGCTGCTGTCCTGGGTGGGTTCGGGCTTCGAGATCTGGGAATCCCACTTCCCCCTGGCCCCGCCGCTGACCGCACAATTGCGCCGCCTCAAGCCGCTGGCCGCCCGCCTGGCCGTCACCCAGCGGGGCTTCGCCACACCCGGCGCCCACGGGCTGCACCAGCTGCTCGACGCACTGCACGATGCCGCCCTGGGCTGGCAACCCGACCTGGGGCGCACCGGCGAAGCCACCCTCAAACTCGTCGAACAGACGGTAGGCGAGCTGCTGGCGATTCCCGCCGACGAGGAAGCGGCGCTGGCGCGGTCCATCGCCGCCGCCACCGAGTCCGCCCGGCGACTGGAGTCGCGCAGCCTGCGCATGCTGCAGCGCGCGGCTGATGTGGAACGCGCCCGGCTGCGCACGGAGCGCGCCAGGTACAGTGCCGCGCAGATGATCAGCGAGGCACTGGGAAACGCGCCGCTGCCCCCGGCGATCGGCGACTTCCTGGGAAAGGAGTGGTTCGAGAGCGCGCAACTGGTACTGCTCAAGTTCGGCGGCGACTCGCCGGAATGGGCGGCCATGGGCAAGGCCACCCGGGACCTGGCGAATTCCTTCTCGGGCCCGCGCTCCGAAGCCGATGCCCAGCCGGAATCCGCCGCGCGGCTGCGCCGGGAGTTGCGCCGCTGGCTGATCGGCGTGCAACACGATGCGCAGGCACTGAACCAGCTGCTGGGCAACCTGGAATACACCCTGTTGCGCGCGCTGCGCGGTGAAACCCTGGAAAGCAGGCACTACCCGCCGATCGAGGCGCCCGGACAGGGCGCGGCCGGGCGGGCGCCGCCGGCGGGCCTGGAGGAAGTCCTGCCGGGCCGCTGGTTCGAACTGCACGAGGCCAGGGGCAACTCCGTGCGCATGCAACTCGCCCTGCGCCAGGATGAGCAGCAACTGCTGCTGTTGTGCCGCCCCTCAGGCCAGCAGTCGCGCAGCATCGATTTCAGCACCTTCGCCGGCGAACTGGAGCGCGGCGGGATCACACCGCTGATCGCCGGGGCGAGCTTCAGCCGCTGCCTGGCTGCCGCCGCGGGGGTCATCGGCGATGCCAACCTGGCGGCGCTGGGTATCCGGCTCTCGCCCGCGAGCGCGGCGGCACAGTCCGCACAGCCGGTCGATGCTCCCCTGAGCGAATCCGTGCGGACGCCGCCGGCCAGCGAGACCGCGACAGCCACCCCCGACAAGCCGGCCCCGGCGGCGCAGGCGGAGGAACTGCCGGTGCCGCCGCTGGGTACCTGGCTGGGCTTTCACGACATCGACCCACCCCTGCTGGCCAAGCTCGCCATGCACGACGCGGTGCGCCGGCTGCTGATCTTCGTCAACCGCAAGGGACTGGAACTGCGGCGCATGGATGAGGAAGAATACAGGGCACTGATCGACGGCAACCAGATCGACATCCTGGAGGCGCGCAGCAACTTCCGTGAGGAGGTGGCGCGGGCGCGGCGCAGGCTGGAAAAGCACCGAGAACATGAGCACCGAGAATAATTAGTACGTTATGGGGGGAAAAGCGGTGGAACTGGAGCGAAAGCACCTGCGGCTCCCGGCCGAGCACCGGGTGTATATCGAGACCGGTGCATCCGACGGGGAGGACGACAGCACGATCGATGTGTGCAATACCCTGGATGTCTCGGTAAACGGGTTGCGCCTGGCGCTGGGACACGAACTGCCGGTAGGGGCCTACCTGCACCTGGGGGTGGAAACCACCCACCCGGATGCGAGCCAGAGTACGCTGATTCTCGTCGCGGTGGTGCGCTGGTGCTGCCCTCGCGAAACCGAGGACGGCCCCTGGCTGGCGGGGCTGGAGGTGCAGCCCGCGCAGGGTTCGGATTACCAGCGCTGGGAGGAACTGGTCGCAGGCCTGGTCCCGGTGTAGGAGCGCGTTACACGCGCGATCACGATGTAGGAGCGCGCTAAGCGCGCGATCGCCTCGGTCCGCGTTCGGGCGTAGCAGGCTCCTACAGGACCCGATCGCGCTAGAACGGGCGGGGATTTTCCTCTTCTTCCTCGACCACCTCGAGACTGAGGCCGGCACCAAAGCTCGATGCGCCCGGTGACGGTGCCGCAGCGCCGGCCGAGGGACCTGTCGATGCGCCCTCCTCGCCCTCGCGGGCAAACTTGATCTTCAGCCGCACGTTGTTCGGCGAATCCGCGTTGCGCACGGCTTCATCCTCGCTGATCAGGTCCTCCATGAACAGCTCGAACAACGCCGTGTCAAAGGTCTTCATGCCGATGTCCTCGGACTTCTTCATGACCTCCTTGATGCCATCGATCTGGCCGCGCTGGATCAGGTCGCCCACCAGCGGCGTGCCCAGCAGTACCTCGATGGCGGCGCAGCGCTTGCCATCCACCGTGGGGATCAACCGCTGCGATACAAAGGCCTGCAGGTTGAGGGAGAGGTCCATCAGCAGCTGGTGGCGGCGCTCCTCGGGGAAGAAGTTGATGATGCGGTCCAGCGCCTGGTTCGCATTGTTGGCGTGCAGCGTGGAGATACACAGGTGACCGGTCTCGGCGAAGGCCAGGGCGTGCTCCATGGTCTCGCGGTCGCGGATCTCGCCGATCAGGATCACGTCCGGCGCCTGGCGCAGGGTGTTCTTCAGGGCGTTGTGCCAGCTGCGGGTATCCACCCCCACCTCGCGCTGGTTGATGATGCTCTTCTTGTGCGAGTGCACGTACTCCACCGGATCCTCGATGGTGACGATATGCCCGCTGCTGTTGGCGTTGCGGTAGTCGATCAGCGCCGCCAGCGAGGTGGACTTGCCCGAGCCGGTGGCGCCGACGAACAGCACCAGGCCGCGCTTGCGCATGATCACTTCCGGCAGGATCGGCGGCAGGCGCAGGTCTTTCCAGTTGGGAATCTCCGCAACGATGTTGCGGCAGACCATGGCGACCTCGTTGCGCTGCATGAAGATGTTCACCCGGAAGCGGCCGTAACCGGAGATGGACATCGCCAGGTTCATCTCCAGTTCCTGTTCGAACTCCGCCTGCTGGGTCGGGTCCATCACCTCGTAGGCGATCTCCTTGATCTCGCCGGGGCCGAGAATCTCGCTGGCGATCGGCCTGAGCTTGCCCTGGAACTTCGCGCAGGGCGGGGCACCGGTGCTGAGGTAAAGGTCCGAGCCTTCCTTAGCAGCCAGGGTTTTCAGCCATTCGGTGATTCTCAACGCACTTTCCTCTGAGTCATTGGTGGCAGTGAACGCGGCCGCGGGACGACCACAGGTGAAAAATGACTCTAGCAGTTTGCACCCGCAGGGTCACAGCCGAGATCGCGAAAATCTCGAATTTTGCGGGCGATGCAACACTTTTCAGAGAAAGTGGGGCCGGGTGCAACTTTTCAAAAAGTTGCACCCGAAACCACCTTGCTGCGGGGAGGGAATACGTTTAGTGCAGGGCGCCGTCGTGGCGGTGCTCGTGAAAGACGAACTCGAATACCTCGCGGTAATTGCGCGCGAAGTGCACGTTGATGCCATCCCGCAGGTAGTCCGGCAGGTCCTCGAAGTCGCGCCGGTTGGCGTGGGGGAGGATGAGCTCCATGATCTTCGAGCGCCGCGCGGCAATCACCTTCTCGCGGATGCCGCCCACCGGCAGCACCTGCCCGGTCAGGGTCAGCTCGCCGGTCATCGCCAGCGGCCGCTTGATGCGCTCCTTGCGCGCCAGCGACACCAGTGCCGTGGCCATGGTGATACCGGCGCTGGGGCCGTCCTTGGGCGTGGCGCCCTCGGGCACGTGCAGGTGCACCATGCTCATGTCGAAGAAATCCAGGTCGCAGCCGTAGTCCTTGAGGTGGGCGATCACGTAGCTGTAGGCGATCTCCGCGGACTCGCGCATCACCTCGCCGAGGTGGCCGGTGAGCTTGAAACCGCGGTTGAGGGTGTGAATCTGCGAGGACTCGATCGGCAGGGTGGCCCCGCCCATGGCGGTCCAGGCCAGCCCGGTGGCGACACCCAGGCCGCGCATCGGCTTTTCCGGCTGGAACGGCGGCTTGCCCAGCAGCTCGTCGATGTCCTTCTTGCCCACGCGCATTTTCTCGTCGCCGCTCTCCAGCAGGTGCACGATGGACTTGCGCATGATGCGCGACAGCTGCTTTTCCAGGTTGCGCACGCCGGCCTCGCGGCAGTAGGACTCGATCACGTACTTGAGCCCCGCCTCGTTGATCTTCAGCTGGTCGTCGCTGAGCCCGTGGCGTTCCAGCTGCTTGGGCCACAGGTGGCGGCGGGCGATGGAGAGCTTTTCCTCGGCCACGTAGCCGGACAGGCGCACCACTTCCATGCGGTCCAGCAGCGGCCCGGGGATGGTGTCCAGCTGGTTGGCGGTGCACACGAACAGCACCTTGGACAGGTCCACCCGCAGGTCCAGGTAGTGGTCGAGGAAATCGCTGTTCTGCTCCGGGTCCAGCACCTCCAGCAGCGCCGAGGCCGGGTCGCCCTGGAAGGAGCTGCCGATCTTGTCGATCTCGTCGAGCATGATCACCGGGTTGGCGACCTCGACTTCCTTCAACGCCTGCACGAACTTGCCGGGCATGGCGCCGATATAGGTGCGGCGGTGGCCCTTGATCTCCGCCTCGTCGCGCATGCCGCCGAGGCTGAAGCGGTAGAACTTGCGGCCCAGGGCGTGGGCCACCGAGCGGCCGATGCTGGTCTTGCCCACCCCGGGCGGACCCACCAGCAGCATGATGGAGCCGGAGATCTCGCCCTTGAAGGCGCCCACGGCGATGAACTCCAGGATGCGTTTCTTGACGTCCTCCAGGCCCTCGTGGTCGCCGTTGAGCACCTCGCGGGCATTGGCCAGTTCCAGGTTGTCTTCCGAGTACACGCCCCAGGGCACCGAGGTGGCCCAGTCCAGGTAGTTGCGGGTGACGCCGTACTCCGGCGAGCCGGTCTCCAGCACCGAGAGCTTGTGCAGTTCCTCGCTGATGCGCTTGCTGGCGGCCTCCGGCAGGGTCTTGTCGGCGATGCGCGCCTCGAAGATCTCCACGTCCGAGGTGCGGTCGTCCTTGGAGATGCCCAGTTCCTTCTGGATGATCTTCATCTGCTCGCGCAGGAAGAACTCGCGCTGGCTATCGGACACCGCCTCGTTGACCTGGCTGGTGATCTGCCCCTGCAGCTGCGCCACCTCGCGCTCCTTGCGCAGCAGGGTCAGCACCTTTTCCATGCGCGAGACCAGCGGCAGGGTTTCCAGCACTTCCTGCAATTGCTCGCCACTGGCGGTGGTCAGCGCGGCGGCGAAGTCCGCCAGCATGCCCGGCTGGTTGGGGTTGAAATTGGCGAGGTACTGCTTCAGCTCCTCGCTGTACAGGGGGTTGAGCGGCAGCAGTTCGCGGATCTCGCGCACCAGCGCCATGGCGTAGGCCTTGACCTCGTCGGATTCGCGGTCGCCCTGGTTGCGCGGGTACTCGACCTGCACCAGGTAGGGCGGCTTGTCGCTGAGCCAGCGCACGATGCGGAAGCGGCGGATGCCCTGGGCGAGGAACTGGCCCTCCTGCTCGGCCATCTTCGGCGGCCGGTACAGGCGCACCACGCAGCCGATATCCGGGAACTGGTGGTGGTCGAACTCCTGCCCCTCGGCGCGATCCACCCAGGTCAGCCCGAGCAGGCCGTGGCCGGCCTCGGCGACACCGCGCAGGGTGTCCACCCAGGCACGCGGGTCTATACCCAGCGGCTGTACCTGCCCGGGAAAGTAGGGGCGGTGCGGGATCGGCATCAGGTAGAGGGTGTCCGGCAGCACGTCCTCGGCCACCGCGGGGGCGCCGGCGGCCTGTTCCGGTTCGAGGATCTCCGCTTCCACCGCGTCGTCGTGCTGGTCCATGCTGTACTCTTGTTGCGCAGGTGCTTTTTCAGTCATTTCAGCTATATGCGGCTGCCCGGGAGCAATTCAAGCGGCATTAGTGCTGACACCGGCAGAGATGCCTCGCCCGGGCACCCAATGTATACTGCCCGCCCCGCGCCATCTCACACTGTAGACCAAACGAGGACGCAACCGTGCACATCGAGCAGATGTCAGGAGAACAACTGCAGGCCGAACTGGCGGCCCTGGAATCCGCGTACGCAGCACTGGCCGAGCGCAAGCTCAAACTGGACCTCACCCGGGGCAAACCCGGCGCCGGCCAGCTGGCGCTCTCCGACGCGCTGGACGGCATTCTCGCCGGCGATTACCGCGCCGCGGACGGCACCGACGTGCGCAACTACGGCGGCATCGACGGCCTGCCCGAGGCCAAGGCGCTGTTCAGCGGCGTGCTCGACGTGCCCGAGTCCGAAATCCTCATCGGCGGCAACTCCAGCCTCACCCTGATGTACGCGGTACTGGACTTCGCCCTCACCGTCGGCCTGCGCGGCGAGGAGTCTGCCTGGGGCAACAGCGACGAGGTGAAATTCCTCTGCCCGGTGCCCGGCTACGACCGCCACTTCGCCATCTGCGAGCACCTCGGCATCGAGATGATCCCGGTGCCGATGGGCGCCAGCGGCCCGGACATGGACGCGGTGGAAAAACTGGTCGCCGCGGACCCGGCGATCAAGGGCATCTGGTGCGTGCCGCGCTTCTCCAACCCCACCGGCTGCGTGTACAGCCGCGCCACCGTCGAGCGCCTGGCGCAACTGGGCAACATCGCCGGCGACAACTTCCTGGTGATGTACGACAACGCCTACGCCGTGCACAGCCTGTACCCGGACGCGGAACCCCTGGCCAGCCTGCGCGAGGCCTGCGCCCGCCACGGCACCCTGGATTCGGTGTTCCAGTTCGGCTCCACCTCCAAGGTGACCTTCGCCGGCGCCGGCGTGGCCTTCATGGCCAGCAGCGAGGCCAACCTGGCAGCGTTCAAAAAACACCTGGGCTTCCAGAGCATCGGCCCGGACAAGGTCAACCAGCTGCGCCACGTGCGCTTCCTGCGCGATGCCGACACCCTGGCCGCGCACATGGAAAAGCACGCGGAACTGCTGCGCCCGCGCTTCGAGGCGGTGTTGGATATCCTGGAAGAACAGCTGGCGGGCACCGGCATGGGCGAGTGGCTGTCCCCGCGCGGCGGCTACTTCATCTCCTTCAACACCCGCCCGGGACTGGCGCAGCAAGTGGTGAAGCTGGCCGCGGACATCGGCGTGGCCCTCACCCCCGCCGGCGCGACCTTCCCCTACGGCGACGACCCCGAGGACAGCAACATCCGCCTGGCGCCGAGCTTTCCCTCGCTGGAGGACGTGAAGGCGACTGCCGAGGTATTTGCGCTGTGCGTCAAGCTGGCTACCGTCAGGCAGCGGCTGGGATAGGGTTGCTGCAGCCGCGTTACCGCGGCGGCGGGGGCGTTACTCCTCTGAGCCCGACTGCGGCGGAATGCCGCCGGGCAGGGGGAAGCTGGTGACATTGCTTCCCGGGGTGGCGGGTTTCACATCGGAAACCCGCGCCGAGCCCTCTTTATCCACCTCGTCGATGCGGATAATGGACTGCAGCGGGATGTAGCTGCGGATCACGCCACTGAACTCGCTTTTCAGTTTTTCCTCGCTGGGGTCCACCAGGATCTGCGAGCGCTCACCGAAGACGAACTCCTCCACCTCGATAAAGCCCCACATATCGCTCTGGTAGATCGCCCGGGCAAACACCTCGAACACCTGGCTGCCGTTCTGGAAGATCACTTTATAAACGGGTTGGGCTGGCATGGACTCCTCGATGGGCGGTGTGCGGCTTCAGGCGCCGGCGACCGCGGGATTTCAGGGGGCGGCAATCTTACCACCATGGGCGCGAATTACCAGAGCGCGGGCCGCGTCCGGTCTAGGTTTCGCGGCGGTGAATCTGTATAATCCGCTCCCTTTTCGCAGACTACTCCGGTCACAGCCGGACAGCAAACCGAGACAGTGAGCAGGAAACTCTACATCCAGACCCACGGCTGCCAGATGAACGAATACGACTCCGCTCGTATGCGCGACCTGCTGGGCGAGTCCCATGGCCTGACCCCGACGGACAACCCGGAAGAGGCCGATGTCCTGCTGCTAAATACCTGTTCTATAAGGGAAAAAGCTCAGGAGAAGGTATTCCACCAGCTGGGCCGCTGGAAGCGCCTGAAGCAGAAGAAGCCGGACCTGGTGATCGGTGTCGGCGGCTGCGTGGCCAGCCAGGAGGGCGCCGCCATCGCCGAGCGCGCCCCCTACGTGGACCTCGTGTTCGGCCCCCAGACCCTGCACCGGTTGCCGCAGATGCTGGAGCAGCGCGGGCCGGGCGGCACCCTGGTGGTGGATGTCAGCTTCCCCGAGATCGAGAAATTCGACCGCCTGCCCGAGCCCAAGGTCGAGGGCCCCAGCGCCTTCGTCTCGGTGATGGAAGGCTGTTCCAAGTATTGCACCTTCTGCGTGGTGCCCTACACCCGCGGCGAGGAGGTCTCGCGCCCGCTGGACGACGTGATCGCCGAGGTGGCCCACCTGGCCGCCGGCGGGGTGAAGGAAGTGAACCTGCTGGGCCAGAACGTCAACGCCTACCGCGGGCAGACCCACGAGGGCGAGATCGCCGATTTCGCCGAGCTGCTGCACTTCGTCGCCCGGGTGCCCGGCATCGAGCGCATTCGCTACACCACCTCCCACCCGGTGGAGTTCTCGGACGCGCTGATCGAGGCCTACGCGAGCATCCCGCAGCTGGTCGACCACCTGCACCTGCCGGTGCAGAGCGGCTCGGACAAGGTGCTGGCGGCGATGAAGCGCGGCCACACCGCCCTGGAGTACAAGGCGAAGATCCGCCAGCTGCGCAAGATCCGCCCGGACATCAGCATCTCCTCGGACTTCATCGTCGGCTTCCCCGGTGAGAGCGAGGCGGACTTCACCGCCACCATGAAGCTGATCGAGGAGATCGGCTTCGACGCATCCTTCAGCTTCGTCTACAGCGCCCGCCCCGGCACCCCGGCCTCGGAACTGCCCGACGACACCCCCGAGGAGGTGAAAAAGCAGCGCCTGCAGATCCTGCAGGGGCGCATCAACCAGCAGGCGCAGGCGATCAGCCGGCGCATGGTGGGCAGCGAGCAGCGCATCCTGGTGACCGGCGTGTCGAAAAAAGACCCCGGCCAGCTGCAGGGCCGCACGGAGAACAACCGCGTGGTGAACTTCCCCTGTGCGGATCTCTCGCTGATCGGCCAGTTCGCCCGCGTCGATATCCTCGACGCACTGCCGAATTCGCTGCGCGGCGTGCTCTGCGCGACCGCGGAAGCCGGTTGACGCTGGCTGATTCCGGTATATCCTTGAAACTTACATCGACTGCCCATGCGGCCCATTGACCAGTTTGACTGACGAACCTCCTTCACAGAGCCCGGCTGCGCAGCCGGCGACGACACAGCACCTCACTCTTGAACCCAATGACCCGCGTCATCTGGCCATGCTCTGCGGCCAGCTGGACGGCCACCTGCGGCAGATCGAGGAGCGCCTGGGCATCCGCATCGACAATCGCGGCAACCAGTTCCAGATCACCGGCCCCACGGTCAACGTGGTTGCCGCGCGCCAGCTGCTGATCGAGCTCTACGCGGAAATCTGCCAGGGCGTGGGCCTGTCCCCGGAGTCCCTGCACCTGCACCTGCAGCAATCGGGCATCGAGCACCTGGCCGAGAACGCCAACGGCGACGCCCCGGTGGAAGCGATCCAGGTGATCCGCACCAAGCGCGCCTCGGTGAAGCCACGCGGCAAGAACCAGCAGGGCTATGTGCGCGCGATCAAGCACTGTGACATCAACTTCGGCATCGGCCCCGCCGGTACCGGCAAGACCTACCTCGCGGTTGCCTGTGCCGTGGAGGCGCTGCTGGAAGAGCGCGTGCGGCGCATCCTGCTGGTGCGCCCGGCGGTGGAAGCCGGCGAGAAGCTCGGCTTCCTGCCCGGCGACCTGGCGCAGAAGATCGACCCCTACCTGCGGCCGCTGTACGACGCCCTGTACGAGATGCTGGGCTTCGACACCGTCAACAAGTTCATCGAGCGCAACATCATCGAGGTCGCCCCGCTGGCCTTCATGCGCGGGCGCACCCTGAACAACGCCTTCATCATCCTCGACGAGGCGCAGAACACCACCCGCGAGCAGATGAAGATGTTCCTCACCCGCATCGGCTTCGGCTCCACCGCGGTGATCACCGGCGACGCCACCCAGATCGACCTGCCGCGCGGCGCCCAGTCCGGGCTCACCCACGCCGGCAATATCCTGCACGACGTGGAAGGCATCAGCTTCACCTGGTTCGTCAACAAGGACGTGGTGCGCCACCCGCTGGTGCAGCGCATCGTCGAGGCCTACGAGGTCCACGAGGACCGCGCCACCCCACTGGACACGCCGCGAGACAAGCGCAAGCCGTGAACCTGCAACTCGATATCCAGAACGCCAGTGCCGAGCCCGTGCCCGACGAGGACGACATACGACGCTGGATCGAGGCTGCGCTGGCCACCAGCGGCCGCGACCAGACCGAGATCAGCCTGCGCCTGGTCGATACCGACGAGATGGCGAAGCTGAACAGCGACTACCGCGGCAAAGCCGGCCCCACCAACGTGCTCTCCTTCCCCGCCGACCTGCCGGCGGAGCTGGAACTGCCGCTGCTGGGCGACATCGTCATCTGTGCGCCGGTGGTGTACGCAGAGGCGGCGCAGCAGGGCAAATCCCCGGCGGCCCACTGGGCCCACATGGCGGTGCACGGCACCCTGCACCTGCTCGGCTACGACCACATCGAAGAACACGAGGCACACGAGATGGAGGCCCTGGAAACGGCCGTGCTCGCAACACTGAATTTTCCCTGCCCCTGGTCCGACCAGACACTCACGGAGCAAGCGCGCGCATGAGCGACGACCATTCGGCCAACGGCGGCAGCGAGAAGTCCTGGCTGGACAAGATCGGCCAGCTGTTCTCCAGCGAACCGCGCTCCCGGGGCGACCTCGAGGACGTGCTGGCGGTGGCCGCCGAGAACGAGGTGATCGACCAGGACGCGCGCAGCATCATGGAAGGCGCCATGCAGGTCAGCGACATGCAGGTGCGCGACATCATGATCCCGCGGGCGCAGATGGAAGTGATCAAGGCCTGCTCCTCGCTGGAGAGCATCCTGCCGCAGATCATCCGCTCCGCACACTCGCGCTACCCGGTGGTGGGTGAGAACCCCGACGACGTGCTGGGCATCCTGCTGGCCAAGGACCTGCTGCCGCAGATCCTCAACAAGGACGGCGGCGAGTTCCGTATCGAGGAGCTGCTGCGCCCCACCGTGGTGGTACCCGAGAGCAAGCGCCTCAACGTGCTGTTGCGCGAGTTCCGCGAGAACCGCAACCACATGGCCATCGTCATCGACGAATACGGCGGCGTGGCCGGCCTGGTGACCATCGAGGACGTGCTGGAGGAGATCGTCGGCGAGATCGAGGACGAGACCGATGTCGAGGAAGACCGCTTCATCCGCAAGATCTCCGATGACGACTTCTTCATCAAGGCTCTCACCCCCATCGACGACTTCAACGAGTACTTCAAGGCCGATTTCAGCGACGACGAGTTCGACACCATCGGCGGGCTGGTCATCCAGGCCCTCGGCCACATGCCGGCGCGCAACGAGGTCGCGGTGATCGAGGATTACGAGTTCAAGGTCATCAACGCCGACCAGCGCAAGATCCACAGCCTGCGCATGCGGCCCCTGCGGCACTGAGCGACGCCGACTGATGTCCTTCGCGCGCAACAGCCTGCTGGCCATGGTCGTGGCACCGCTGGCCGGCGCGCTGGTCACGCTCTCCCTCGCCCCTTTCGATATCTGGCCTGCCGGCATCGCCAGCTGCGGCCTGCTGGCCTGGCTGTTGTGCACCTGCAGCCCGGGCCACGCGGCGCTGCGCGGCTGGTTCTACGGGCTCGGCATGTTCGGCACCGGGGTGTCCTGGGTGTACGTCAGCATCCACACCTACGGCTACGCCTCCATGCCCCTGGCGATGGGCCTCACCGCCGGCTTCTGCGCCGGCCTGGCCCTGTTCCACGCCCTGTTCGGCTGGGTCTACGCGCGCTTCATCCGGCCGCTGCCCGGCGGCATGCTGCTCGGTTTCCCGCTGTTGTGGGTGATCTTCGAGTGGTTGCGCAGCTGGGTCCTCACCGGCTTTCCCTGGCTCTACCTGGGCTACGCCCATATCGATACCTGGATTTCCGGCTGGGCGCCGATCGGCGGCGTGTTCTCGCTGTCGTTCATCGTCGCGCTCTCCGGCACCTGCCTGTTCCTCGCCTGGCGCAGCCGGCAGACGGTCTCCATCGCCACCTACGCGGTGATCCTGGCCACCCTGTGGATCGGCGGCGCGGTACTGCGGCCCATCGAGTGGGTGGTGAAAGCCAGCGAGCAACCGCTGACGGTGGCTATCTACCAGCCCAACGTGCCCCAGGAGCTCAAGTGGGACCGGAGCTACTACAACGACATCCTGGCCCAGCTCAAGCGCGCCAGTACCCCGCTGCTGGGCAACGACATCCTGGTCTGGCCGGAGGCGGCGATCCCCAACTTCTACCAGAACGCCCGCCCCTTTATCGATGGCGTGGCCGAGCAGGCGAAGGTGGTCGACACCACCCTGATGACCGGCATCCCCTACCGCACCGCCGACGGCCGCGCCTACTACAACAGCATCATCGCCGCCGGCAACGGCAGCGGCGTGTACCACAAGCAGCACCTGGTGCCCTTCGGCGAATATGTGCCGCTGGAGCCGCTGTTGCGCGGACTGATCGACTTCTTCGACCTGCCGATGTCCGACTTCACCGCCGGCCCCTCCAAGCAGCTGCCGCTGCGCGCCGGGGCCTTCCGGGTGGCGCCGTTCATCTGCTACGAGATCGCCTACCCGGAGCTTGTGGCCTGGGGTGCGCGCCGCGCGGACCTGATGGTGACCATCAGCAACGACACCTGGTTCGGCAGCAGCTTCGGCCCGCTGCAGCACCTGCAGATGGCGCAGATGCGCGCGCTGGAGAACGGCCGCTACCTGATCCGCGGCACCAACAACGGGGTATCGGCGATCATCAACCACCGCGGGCAGATCGTGGCGCAGACGGACCGCTTCGTCGAGGCCAGCCTGACCGGCGAGGTGGAGCCCATGCTGGGCAAGACGCCGTTCGGGAGTTTCGGCTGCAAGCCGGTAATCCTCGGCTGCGTGATCGGCCTCTTCCTCATGTACCTCATCTACATCGGCCTCTGGCGCGACACCGAATAACCCCACCGCCCCCCGCAGGAGCGTGTTACACACGCGATCGCCCCGTAGGAGCCTGCTACGCAGGCGATCGCGCGTGTAACGCGCTCCTACAGCGCGATCGCCTGCGTAGCAGGCTCCTACAACCCCATTCCGGCGTTGTTACGGGGCTCCCCAATAGCTGGTAGAATTCGCGCTTCGTTTTTTCAGCACCTACACAGGACCGCGACACCGCGATGGACCAGCACTACGAACCCCAGACCCTGGAGGCCGCCGCCCAGCAACACTGGCTGGCGCAGAACAGTTTTGCCGTGGCACACGACGACAGCCGTGAGAAGTTCTACTGCCTGGCCATGTTCCCCTACCCCAGCGGCAAGCTACACATGGGCCACGTGCGCAACTACACCATCGCCGACGTGATCGCGCGCTACCAGCGCATGCTGGGCAAGAACGTGCTGCAGCCCATGGGCTGGGACGCCTTCGGCCTGCCGGCCGAGAACGCGGCGATCAAGAACAACGTGCCGCCGGCGCAGTGGACGAAGCAGAACATCGACGACATGCGCGGCCAACTGCGCCAGCTCGGCTTCGCCTACGACTGGGACCGCGAGATCGCCACCTGCAACCCCGAGTACTACCGCTGGGAGCAGTGGTTCTTTACCCGCCTGTTCGAGAAGGGCCTGGCCTACAAGAAAAAGGCCGAGGTGAACTGGTGCGAGACCGACCAGACCGTGCTTGCCAACGAGCAGGTAGTGGACGGCTGCTGCTGGCGCTGCGACAACCCGGTGCAGCGCCGCGAGATCGACCAGTGGTTCATCAAGATCACCGATTACGCCGACCAGCTGCTGGCGGACCTCGACAAGCTCGACCAGTGGCCCGAGCAGGTGCGCACCATGCAGCGCAACTGGATCGGCCGCTCCGAGGGCGTGGAGCTGGACTTCACCTGCGAGGGCCAGCCGCTGACGGTCTACACCACGCGCCCGGACACGCTGATGGGCGCCACCTACCTGGCTATCGCCCCGCAGCACCCGCTGGCGAAAGCCGCTGCGGAAAACAATGCCGCGCTGGCGGAATTTATCGAGGCCCAGTCCCGGGTGAAGGTCGCCGAGGCGGACATGGCGACCATGGAAAAGCTCGGCATGGACACCGGCCTCACCGCCACCCACCCGCTGACCGGCGAGCACCTGCCGGTGTGGGTCGCCAATTTCGTGCTGATGAGCTACGGCTCCGGCGCCGTGATGTCCGTGCCCGGCCACGACGAGCGCGACCACGCCTTCGCCAGCAAGTACCACCTGCCCATCGTGCAGGTGGTCGATAAACCCGGCGACGACTTCGTCTATTCCACCCATATGTGGCAGGACTGGTACGCCGACAAGCAGGACACGGTCTCGGTCAACTCCGGCGAGTTCGACGGCACCGACTTCCAGGGCACCTTCGACGCCATCGCCGACAAGCTCGAGTCGCTGGGCAAGGGCAAGCGCACGGTCAACTTCCGCCTGCGCGACTGGGGCGTCTCCCGCCAGCGCTACTGGGGCGCGCCGATCCCGATCATCAACTGCGGCGACTGCGGCGCGGTGCCGGTGCCCGCGGCGGACCTGCCGGTGGTGCTGCCCACCGAGGTGGCCTTCGAGGGCGTGGGCTCGCCGATCAAGAAGATGCCGGAGTTCTACGAGACCAGCTGCCCCGCCTGCGGCAAGCCGGCCGAGCGCGAGACCGATACCTTCGACACCTTCATGGAGTCCTCCTGGTACTACGCCCGCTACGCCTGCGCGCGCAACGACCAGGTGATGCTGGACGCCGAGGCCGACTACTGGGCCCCGGTGGACCAGTACGTGGGCGGCATCGAGCACGCCATCCTGCACCTGCTGTACGCGCGCTTCTACCACAAGCTCATGCGCGATGAAGGCCTGGTGAGCTCCGACGAGCCCTTCACCCGCCTGCTTACCCAGGGCATGGTGCTCAAGGACGGCGCCAAGATGTCCAAGTCCAAGGGCAACACGGTGGACCCGCAGGAGCTGATCGACCGCTACGGCGCCGACACCGTGCGCCTGTTCTCGATGTTCGCCGCGCCGCCGGAGCAGTCCCTGGAGTGGTCCGACTCCGGCGTCGAGGGCGCCAACCGCTTCCTGCGCCGCCTGTGGAAACTGGCCGCGACCCTGCTCGAGGGCGGCGCGATTCCCGCGCTGGACCCTTCCGCGATGGACCTTGCCGCGCTGAACCCGCAGCAGAAGGACGCCCGGCGCAAGATCCACGAGACCATCGCCAAGGTCAGCGACGACTACGGCCGCCGCCAGACCTTCAATACCGCCATCGCCGCGGTGATGGAGCTGTGCAACGAACTGGGCCGCCTCGACGACAGCGACGCCTCCCGCGCGGTGCTCGCCGAGGGCCTGCGCGCCGTGGTGCTGATGCTCAACCCGATCGTGCCCCATGCCTGCCACGCCCTGTGGCCGGCGCTGGGCGGCGAGGGCGATGTGCTGAACGCCCCCTGGCCCGACGTTGACGAATCCGCCCTGGTGCGCGACAGCATCGAGATCGTGGTACAGGTCAACGGCAAGCTGCGCGCCAAGATGGACGTCGCCGCGGACGCCGACAAGGCCGCCATCGAGGCCGCCGCCCTGGCCCAGGACAACGTGCAGCGCTTCCTCGAGGACGTCACGGTGCGCAAGGTCATTGTGGTGCCGGGTAAATTGGTTAACATAGTCGCCAACTGACCTGCGGACCGACCCCATGCCACGGCACCTTGCCTACACTGCACTCCTGTTCACGCTCGCCCTGCTCGCCGGCTGCGGTTTCCAGCTGCGCGGCACCGGCGGCACGGCGGTCTCCAACGAGTGGCGCTCCATGTACCTGGCCACCGACAACCCCAACAGCGAGTTCAGCCGCGAGGTCCTGACCCGCTTTGCCGCCAATGGCATCGAGTGGGCCAAAAGCCCGGAAGAGGCCAACTACACCGTGGTGCTGGGCCCCGAGCACTTCAACCAGCGCAACCTCTCGCTCAACTCCGAGGCGCGCGCCGCGGAGTTCGAGCTGACCATGTCCTCCAACTTCTCGGTGACCGACAGCAAGGGCGCCGAGGTCATGCCGAGGACCACCGCCAGCGTGCTCAAGCAGATGGAGAACGACCCGCGCAACGTGGTCGGCAAGGCCGAGGAAATCCGCATCCTCAAGGGCGAGATGCGCACCGAACTGGCCCAGCAGATCCTGCGGCGCATCGCCTTCTTCGCCGGCAGCAAGGAAGGCTGATGCGGGTCTACCCGGAGAAGCTCGCCGGGCAGCTGCAACAACAACTCCTGCCCGTCTACCTCATCAGCGGCGACGAGCCGCTCCTCGTCCAGGAATGCTGCGACGCCGTGCGCGCCGCCGCCCGCGCCGCCGGCTGCGCCAGCCGCGAGCTGATCGAGGCGCAGGGCAACCGGGACATCGACTGGCAGGAGCTGCTCAACTGCGCCGCCGACATGTCCCTGTTCGGCGACCGCAAGCTGATCGAGCTGCGCCTGCCCAGCGGCAAGCCCGGCGCCGAGGGCAGCAAGGCCATCGTGGAGTACCTGGAGCGCAGCGGCGGCGACGACGTGTTGCTGCTGGTGTTTGGCAAGATCGACAAGCAATCCACCAACAGCAAGTGGCACAAGGCGCTGGACGCGGCCGGGGCCACCGTGCAGCTGTGGCCGGTGAAGGCCGGCGAACTGCCGCGCTGGCTGCAGCAGCGGGTGCGCGGCGCCGGCATGGAGATCGAGCGCGACGCGCTGGAACTGCTGTGCGACCGTGTGGAGGGCAACCTGCTGGCGGCGGTGCAGGAGGTCGAGAAGCTCAAGCTGCTGGCCGAGGACGGCCGTATCACCGCCGCCACCGTCACCGCCTCGGTGGCCGACAACGCCCGCTACAACATCTACGACATGGCCGACCAGGCGCTGGCCGGCGACGCCGCGGGCAGCCTGAAGATGCTGCACGGCCTGCGCGGCGAGGGCACCGAGCCGAGCATCGCCCTGTGGTCGCTACTCAAGGAAATCCGCGTGCTGCTGCAGGCGCGCAGCGCCGTCGACGCCGGCCAGGGCGCGCAGCAGGCGCTGTCCGCCCTGCGCGTATGGAACAACCGCATGCCGCTGATGCAGGGCGCCCTGGGCCGCCACGACCGCGCCACACTGGGCCGGCTGCTGGAGCGCGCCGCCGAGGTCGACGGCAGCATCAAGGGTTTCGCCGCGGGCAATCCCTGGGACCAGCTGGAAAACCTGGTACTGGAGCTCGCCGCGGTCCGCTGAGCGCTGCGCTGGCTGCTCTCTCCCGCGGCGCTGGCTGCTCTCTCCCGCTGCGCTGGCTATTGGGCCGCCGGCTTCTCGAACACCAGCACGAAGCGGTCCGTGTGGCCGCGAATCGCCGGGTCGAACACGCTCAGGCTGTGGTCGTCCTCCGGGTTGCGCAGCACGTCGCTCTCCCCCACCTTGACGAAGCCCGCTGTCTCGATATCCCGCTGCGCCGCGGATTCCTCGATGCGGTGCAGGCTGTGGGTCACTGACGTCCCCGCCCCCGGCGCCGCCTGGTGGTCCACCACCACGAAGCGCCCGCCCGGCTTCAGGGCGCGGTAGACCTGCGCGAGGAAGTCCGCCCGGTCGATCTGCGGCCAGCCGTCCTCGGAATAGTAGGTGTCGTGCCAGGCCAATACCATCAGCGCCGCGTCCAGGTCGTCCTGCCCGAGCTTCAGGTCGTCCGCCTCGCTATCCAGGCGCACCACCCCGGGGACTTCACGGTCGGTGAAGCGCTGGTCCAGTGACTTCTTCGCGTAGCCCAGGAAGCCCTGGTTGTTCTGCAGCAGCACACTGCCGCCCGGCTGCACGAGGCGGCCCAGCAGTTCGCTGTAGTAGCCGCCACCGGCGAAGATATCCGCCACCCGGTCGCCGGGACCCACCTTCAGCAGGGGGATGATGTCGGCGGGGTGGTCGCGCTGGTCCCGCTCCAGGTCGCCCGCCAGGCGCCCGGGCACCGCCAGCGCCTCCTGCACCGTGGTGGCTCCCGCGGGCCCTGCCAGCAGGGCCATTGCCATGATTGCCGCGATCATTCTCAACATACGCCCGTTCTCCCGGTGATGGTCAGTGGCATGCAGTCTGGACCGCCACTCCCCGGCGCGCAAACCCGGCGGCACCTGTAGCCTGTTCATACAGGTATCTTCCGGATGCGCACTTTCCCGCTTGCAATGCCCGGTGACCACAACTACTGTATATCCAACCACTGTATGAATGTACAGATTCTTCGAGGAGGCACCCATGAACGAGGCACTGCAGCAGATCATCAACCGCCGTGACACCTGGCGCGGCGGCCTGTCCACGCTGGCCGCCAACGGCGAGCGCCACTGGCACGAGGACGCCCTGCCCACCGGCTACAGCACCCTGGACGCCGAGTTGCAGCGCGGCGGCTGGCCCCTGGGCAGCACCATCGAGCTGCTCAGCGACGGCTGCGGCCTGGGTTCCATGGGCCTGTTCCTGCCGGCCATGGAGAAGCTCAGCGCCGAGGGCCGCTGGCAGGTATTCATCGCGCCGCCCTTCACCCCCTACGCCCCCCTGCTGGAGGCCCGCGGCATCGACACCGGGCAGGTACTGCTGGTGCACCCGAAGAACCGCGAGGACCTGCTCTGGGCCACCGAGCAGGCCCTGCGCAGCAGCACCTGCAGCGCCGTGTTCAGCTGGCTGGGCGCCGGCGACTACCGCTACGCCGAGCTGCGCAAGCTGCAGCTGGCCGCCGCCAGCGGCGACAGCCTGGGTGTGCTGTTCCGCGCCACCGACGCCGCCCGCAACCACGCCCCCGCCGGCCTGCGCCTGCAGATGCGCGCCTACCGCCAGGTGCACATCCTCAAGCAGCGCGGCGGCAACCAGTACCTGGACGTGGACCTGCCCGCGGCGGAGGACATCCCGGAACAGCCCCAGCTGTGGGAACTGCCCGCCGGCCAGCTGGACTACCCGCAGGTGCAGCCGGCGTTCTCCTTCGCCTGACACCGGACCCGGGCCCCGCCCGCCCGACGCTTCGCCAGCTGAAGCCGGGCGGTGGGGTGAATTCGGCGGCCCGTTCAACGGCCGGACGCCAATACCTCCCGCCTAGATCATTTGATGGATGCGACCCGCATCCTGATTCCTGAAAATACACTACCAAGTCCAGCGTGACGCGAAGCGGCGACACCAGGTACGAGCCTGCCCGCCTCGCGAAACTGGCTGGAACGCGCAATTCTGCACAGTAAAAATAACGTGATCGCGGAGCTGGTCCAGATGAATTCCAAGCAGCCTCTACTGACCGACGACATCGAAAGACTGGTGACACTGCCGGTTGACGCCTACATCTCGGAAACCCATGCCAGGGATGAAAAGGAACGCCTCTGGAAAAAGACCTGGCAGGTCGCCTACAGGGAGGAGGAAATTCCCCGCGTCGGCAACTACTACACCTACGACATCCTCGACCAATCGATCATCGTCGTGCGCTCGGACGAAGACACCATTTCCGCCTACCACAACGTGTGCCAGCACCGCGGCCGCCAGCTGACCGAGGGCTGCGGGCACGCCGGCCGCTTCCACTGCAAGTACCACGGCTGGCAATGGAACCTGGACGGCGAGATCGCCAATATCTACGACCGGGATGACTGGGGTGATGCGCTGAAGGACGAGGATGTCCGCCTGCCGCGGGTCAATGTCGGCCGCTGGGGCGGCTTCGTCTTCATCAATTTCGATCCGGACTGCGAGCCGCTGGAAACCTACCTGGAGACGGTGCCGTTTTACCTGGACCAGTTCCAGGTGGGCAAAATGCGCTACAAGTGGCGCAAGTGGACCCGCGTGGCCTGCAACTGGAAGGTGGCCATCGAGGCGTTCAACGAGGGCTACCACGCCCGCACCACCCACCCCATGCTGTCGCGCTGGGGCGGCGGTTCCGTGGTGTGGAGCGGCGCCCAGGGCCGGCACAGCAACCTCGGGCACCTGGGCGGCAGCGGCGGCATCGGCACCAATATCGGCGACAAACAAGAGGTCGACCCCAGGGAGGTCGCCCTGGGCGTTGCGCAGCAGATGAAAGAGGTCTGCAACGCCAACACCACGGACACGATCATCGAGGCCGCCCAGCGGGCCCGGGACACGCTGCCGCCGACCGCCACGGCCGTGGAAGTGAGCATGACCGTGATGGGAATCGCCCGGGAGATCGACCGCGAGCGCGGCGTCGAATGGCCGGAGATCGACCCCGAGAAATACCTGCTGGCGGGGATCAACTGGAATATCTTCCCCAATACCATCATTCTCCCCAACGCCACATTTTGCCTCGGCTTCCGGGTCCGCCCCGACGGCTACGACCCGGACAGCTGCATCTTCGAGGTGTTCAATCTCGAACGCTTCCCGGAGGGAGAGGAGCCCCGGGTCGAGAACCAGTACGAGTCGGAGTTCACCGCCGAGCGCTGGGGACTGCTGCTCGCCCAGGATTTCGGCAACATGCCCTACGTGCAAAAGGGCCTGAAGTCCGACGGGTTGGCCTCGATCAAGCCCAACCCATTCTGGGAACTCTCGATCATCAATTTCCGCAGGGCGCTCGCCGGGTACATGGGTTACGGCGGCCCCGAGCCGCTTAACCGGTAAGCGGGTCCCCCGGGCCTCGTTCCGCGGGCCCGCACCGGCCCGCCCGCCCGCCGGGCAGTTTTCCTTGCGCCAGCTTGATGAAATAGTAAAGTCTCCACCACGAACCCGCCGCCATGTGCAACAGCGCGAGCGCGCCGGGATCGCCCGCCGCCATCTCCGGCGCGGGGAACCGGGGGACTTTGCAATGTCAGCCAGTCTGGATCAGGTGGTGCAGGAGCTATACCGGAGCCTTGTCGAGACACCGCCCTGGGAATCGTTCCTGAAGATTCTCGAGGACTATTTCGAGTGCCGCAGCTGCGCGCTGTTGCTGCGCACCCCCAACCGGGGCGACGCCGGCATCGTGGTTTCGGAAACCCGCGGCCTCACCGGCTCCTCGCTGATGATCGAGGCGTTTCACGACTCCCCCTTCCTGCACCTGCCCGACCAGCAGACCTATATCCTCAGCCGGATGATGCCGGAGGAGGAATTCAGGAAGAAGCACCGGCGTCACTACGAGTACAACCAGCGGCTGGGCACCATCGATATCCTGGCGCTGAACCTGACCCACGAATCCTCCGGCATGTGCTTTCGCTTCCGCATCCTGCGCTCGCAGGGCTCTGAGCCCTTCGGCGATGCGGAGGTGGCGGCCATGGAGAAGCTGCTGCCCCACCTGAACATCGCCACCGGCATCTATGCGCGACTGGTTCAGCAGCAACAGCAAATCTGCATTTCCGACGAGACATCGACAAGGCTGGGGCTGGGTATCGTCGTCCTGCGGCGCGATCGCCAGGTAGTGGCCGTCAACCCCGCCGCGGACTCCATCCTGCAAACGAAGAAGGACCTGTATGCGCAGGGGGGCAGGCTGCGCTTCGCTAGCCAGAAGGACTCGGAAAAACTTGCCGAAGGGCTGCGCCTGCTGGGAAACGATTCGAGCGCGGAGCAAGAATACAGTTTTCGCGTCAACGCCAGCGACGGCGATTACAGCTGGCTGTTGACGCTGCAGAGAAACGAGATACCCCAGGAATTCCGCGACGACCAGTCGGACACGATTTCCGTACTGATCAGGAACTCACGCCAGAAAGCCGCGATCACCCCGGAGCAACTGGTGCAATTGCTCGAGCTGACACCCGCCGAGGCGCTGCTCGCGGAGCGACTGGTGCAGGGCGACACCCTGGTCGAGGCGGCCGAGGCCCTGGGCCGCTCGCGCTCGACGGTGCGGGCCCAGCTGGCGGCAATCTTCGCCAAGACCGGGGTGCACAAGCAGCACCAGCTGATCAGCCACATCATGCAGGCCACCAGCGAGTTGCGGCTGTAGCGGCCGCTAGAACCCGATATCCAGGATGGTGGCGTTGAACCCGCTGTTGACGACTTGCGAGCCCTTCGCAAGGGTATTTCCGTCCAGCCCAGCGAGGTAGCCGTCGATCAGGCGCTGGTAATTGCTGATCATGCCCTCGCCGTCACGGGCGATGCGCATGAACTCCATGTTATGCAGCCCCAGTTGCTGGATTGGCAGGTTGGCGTAATCCTGCCGCGGTATCTCGGGAAACTGGTCCGAGTCGTAGGGAATCATGGTGGGCTCTTCCGGCGTCTCGCGCTGCTCGCCCTCCGGCGGGATCACCAGCGACCAGATCTCGAACAGGCAGGTCTCGGCGGTGAGCGGCCGGATGCGGTAGGAGGACATGGCCCCCACCATCGGCAGCAGGAAGAAGTGCGGAAACATGAATTCCACCGGGCTGAACGGGTGCTCCTGCACCGCCTTGAGGATATCGAACATGGGCACGCCGCGAGCCAGTGCGTCCTCGGCGACGGCGGCGTAGGCGCTGCCGTAGAGCATCTGCTGCGCCAGGTCCGCATCCGCGGGAGGCTCCATGTTGCGCAGTTTCTCGATCACTTCCAACTCGCTACTGTGCACCATGCCGTCCATGCCGGCGCCCAGGCGGCTGAGGAAGTCGATGCCGAGGTTCACCACCTCGGCGGGCTCCAGGTCCTCGTTCACTGGCAGGCCATCCGCCCGCGGGCCGTAGGGCAGGCTGGCCCTGTGGGTGAGATCGAACAGCTGCGGGTGGGTCTGCATGACGTGGTAGCCCTCCTGGAAGGCCTCCATCGCCAGCTTCCAGTTGGTGGGCAATACGGTGCCGCACCACCACTCCATCCTCAGCTTGTCGGCGTGGCGGGCGTCCATGCGCTGCGCCACGGGCCCGAGGCATTCGCGTAGTGCGGGCGCGTCGTCGTCGAAGTTGATGAAGGCGCAGCCCGCCCACAGCTCGACGCGCACCGGCGCCAGGTTGATTTCCGCGGGCGCGAGAACGTCTTCAGAGAAGATATTGCGGCCGTAGACGAAGGTGCATTCACCGCTGGCGTCGAACTGCCAGCCGTGGAAGGGGCACACGAAGCCCTCCGGCCCCAGGCGCGAGGGCCCGCTCGCCAGTTTTACGCCGCGATGGCGGCAGGCGTTGTGGAAGGCCCGGATGCCCCCGGCGGTATTGATGACGATCACCGACCTGTCGAGTATGTCGTACACCGTGTAATCGCCCGGCGCGGGAATCTCCTCCAGGCGGCAGGCCATCTGCCAGGTCCGCGACCACAGGTGTTCCCGTTCCCACTCGAAGAACGCCTCGTCGTAGTAGCGCTTGCAGGGAATCCGTTCCGGGTCCGTGATGCAGTGCGGGACGCCTTCCAGCGCCTCGCGCTGCGCCGCGTCCAGCGGCAGGTCCTGCATGTCGGCATTCAGTATCTGTGTCATGTGTGAGTCTCCCAGGCAGTAACGGAAATGCCGCCGGGTGCAGTCCCGGCGGCCCGACTCAGCCCGCCTCGCTCATCCGGGCGCGGCGGCAGTGGTAATCGGACAGGTCGATGTCCGCGGTGAACTGCCGGTAGACGGCGAGTCGCCAGGGGGAATTGAGAATGACCCGCCCCGCGCTGTTCTTGTACCAGCTGGTGACGCCGGGGTGCGACCAGACCAGGTGCCTGTGCTCCTCGTCGACCCGTGCGTTGTACGCCTCGTAGGGCTCACGCCGGACCTCCAGTTCGTCCCAGCTGTTTTCCAGCATCTCGCGCAGCGCCTCGCAGACGTAGCGCACCTGGCACTCGCTGTGGAAGAACGCGCTGCCGCCGTGGGCCAGGTTGGTATTGGGGCCGTACAGGACGAAGAAATTCGGGAAGTCGGGAACCGTGATACCGAGGTAAGCCCGGGGATCCTCGTCGCCCCACCGCTCGCGAACGGTGACGCCGTCGCGACCGGCAATTTCCATCGGGCCCAGCATGCGGTGCGCCTCGAAGCCGGTCGCCAGCACGATGACATCCGCCTCGATCTTGCGCCCCTCGACGACCACCCCATCGGGCTCGATGCGCTCGACGCCGGCGTTGAGGAGTTCGACGTTCGGCCGGCACAGCATCTTGTACCAGTTATTGTCCCGCAGCATGCGCTTGCCGAAGGGCGGATATTCCGGGATGGTCTTTTCCAGGATATCGGTGCGATCGCCGACCTCGGACTTCGCGTAGGCGATGAGTTCCTCGCGCATCTTCGCGTTTTCCGCGTTCAGCGAGTGCTGCGGATCGCTCCACTCGGGATCGATCTTCAGGGTGTCGTAGAAGCCGTCCGAGGCCGCCCAGAACAGACCGAAACGGAACCAGTCCTGGTAGTAGGGAATGTTCCGGGTGGCCCAGGTCACCGCCTCGGGGACGTGCTCGTGGTACATGGGGTGCTTGATCACCCAGTGCCTGGAGCGCTGCACGATGGTCAGTGAGCCGACCTTGTCGACGATGGCCGGGCCGACCTGGATGCCGGTCGCACCGGTGCCGATCATCACCACCTTCTTGCCCGTCAGGTCGACGCTGTGATCCCAGCGGGCGGTGTGGAACATCGGTCCCCGGAAGCTGTCCAGCCCCGGGAATCTGGGGATGGCCGGGCGATTGAGTGCGCCCACCGCGCTGATAAAAGCACTGGCTTCGTGCACGTCGGTGGAATCGTCGCGCTTCTTCGTGCTCACGGACCAGGTGCAGGATTCCTCATCGTATTCCGCGCTGGCGATCTCCTCGTTGAAGCGGATGTGCTCGCGAATGCCGAATTCGTCCGCGATGCGCTCCAGGTAGGCCTGGATCTCCGCGCCCTTGCTGAAGAAGTCCGGCCAGTCCGGGTTGGGCATCAGCGAGAACGAGTAGAAGTGGCAGGGCGTGTCCACGCCGATGCCGGGATAAGTGTTCTCGTACCAGGTCCCGCCGAGGTTGTCGTTTTTCTCGATGATGGTAAAGGGAATGCCGGCCTGCTTCAGGCGCACACCCATGACCAGGCCGGAAAAACCCGCCCCCGCGATCACCACGTTGAAGTGCTGTTTGCGGGTGGGGGGTACGTCCTTGCGCCAGCTCACGGCGCGGTAATCCCTGCCGCCGAAGCAGGTCTCCTCGAAAAAGATCGGCAGGTACATATCCGGCACCTCGGCGCCGCAGGCGGCGTTCATCATCGCCTTCAGTTCCTCGGTGGAGGGATCGTGGTGCACGGCGGTGCCTTCGCCTGCGAGGCGCTCGATGGCCGCCACCAGCGCCACCCTGATCTCGTCCTGGAGATCCCCGGGGATGTCCTGCTGGTAATCCCAGCCGCCGTGGACGTAGGGGCGTATCTTTTCCAGGTACTGCTCGTCACCGGTCAGGTGCACGTAACTCATCAGCAGCGGCACGATGTGCGCTCCGGCCACGTTGTTGCGCAGTGCGGCGGGGTCCGCCGCAGCCCTGGTCAGTTGCTCGTTCAGGTCGTAGTTCATCGTTCTGCCACTCCGCGTCGAAAGCTGCCTGGTTATCCTGTTATTGGTAGTCGCACGGGCTTCCACCCGGGCTCAGGGATCAATATGGAACATTTAATAACTGACGTATAGTCATTTATTAGAGAATGACGAATTTCTTGATTTGGCGCAATATAATTTTTTAACCTTCATTTGAAAGCTTAAAACATAGATGACACAGGCCATGGACATATCTTATTAATTAAATATATGTCAGTTATAAGAGAAACACGCCGGAACCGGCGTATCGGGGAAGTGTCGCGTCAGCCGACGCTGCTGGCTCCGCCGTCCACCGCCAGGCACTGCCCGTTGACGAACTCCGACAGCGGCGAGGCGAGGAACAACACCACTTGCGAGATATCCTCAGGCCTGCCTATCCGGCCCGAGGGTGTGCGCTCGGCAAAGCTGTCGTACTTGCCGGCCATGGCCCGGGTGCCCTCGGTGGCCACGATACCCGGCAGCACCGCATTGACGCGTATTCCCCGGGGGCCGAGATCGACGGCGGCCGAGCGGGTGAGCGCGTTGACCGCGGCCTTGGAAGCGCTGTAGTGCGCGATCCCCGGCCCGGCGGGACGCAGTGACACGTTGGAAGACACGTTGACGATACAGGCGCCCGCCTCCATATGCCTGCCCGCCGCGCAGAGATAATTCAGCGCGCCCTCCAGGTTGACCTGCAGGGTGCGCTGGAAGACCGCCAGGTCGATGTCCGGCAACACCCCCGCAGGCGGGTAGATACCGGCATTGTTGACGAGGATGTCGATGCGCTGGAAACGCTCCAGCGCCAGCTCCACCACCCGCTCGGCTTCCAGCTTATCGGCGACATCGGCCGCGACCGGCAGGGCCTCGCCACCGTGTCCAGCGATGTGCTCGGCAGTCTCTCTCGCCAGCTGCGCATCGCGATCGGCGGCGACCACACGCGCGCCCGCGGCGGACAGTGCCAGCGCGATACTGCGGCCGATGCCGGCACCGGCACCGGTCACCAGCGCGGTTTTCCCACCCAGGTCGAGCAGGGCCGATGGGGGTTGGGCGGCGGACCAGGTCATGGCGACTCCAGAGTCAGGTTGCAACGGGGGTGGTAAATGCCGCGGGGGTTGAGCCTGGGGCAGGGTCGGGATACAGGATTCCAGGCAAAAAAAGCCGGGCCTGCCACCGGAGAAACAGGCCCGGAAGCCCGCCAGAAGTGGCGGGTCCTGGATGAACCGTTAGAAGCCCACATCGATCCGCAGGCCGTAGGTGCGCGGCGCACCGTAGGAAACCCCGCTCGCGAACGGTGTTTCCAGCAGGCTCTGCAGCACGTCCTGGTCGGTCAGGTTATGTCCCCACAGCACCACCCGGGCGCTGGGGAAGGCGGCGGGAGAGAAAGACAGCTCGGCATCGAGCGTGGTGTAGGAGTCCTGCGCGACCGCCCCGCTCAACTCCAGGTTGTAGCCGTCGTTGTAGTAGGCCGAGGCGAACGCCCCGAACTCGCCGAGACTGGTGCCGAGAACGTAGTTGGCGTTGAGGAAGCCGGTAAATTCGGGCGCCCGGATCAGGTCGGAGCCGCCGGCGTCGAAGTTCACCGTGGCATTGCCGCCGGCGGGCGACCACTGGTAGGCCGTTGCCCCGGGGAAGGAGTCGTAGCTGGCGTCCAGGTAGGACATGCCCGCCATGAAGGTCAGGCCGTCAGTCGGCATCCAGGTCGCGTTGAGCTCGGCGCCTTTCATGGACGCCTTCGCGGCGTTGTCGTAGACGTAGTTCGGCGCCTCGTAGCGCGCCACCTGCAGGTCCTTGTACTCGTAGTAGTACAGCGCCGCCGACAGGCTGAGCGAGGTGCCGATATCGCCCTTGTAACCGACCTCGTAGGCAGTGAGTTCCTCCGGCTTCACCGGCGGCTCGTTGGCCGCGGCAAGGCTGAGGTAGCCGCTCTTGAAGCCCTCGCCGTAGCTGGCGTACAGGTTGGCGCTGTCGGACAGGGCGTAGGTCAGCGTCGCCCGGGGCGTGAACTGGTCGAAGGTGGCGGTGTTATAGGGCGAGTCGAAGATCTCGGACGAGGTGGTATCCGGCCAGTTGGCCTTGACGTCCTGCTTCTCGTCGCTGTAGCGGCCGCCCACCGTCAGCTTCCAGCGCTCCGACAGGTCGTAGTTGGCCTCGGCGTAGACCGCGTAGATCTCCTTGTCGATATACCCGTAGGTGTACTGCACCGGCGTCAGCAGCGCATCCGCCTCGCTGACCGCCGGAGCGGGGCCGGGATTGAAGGCGTAGCGGAAGGTATTGGGGACGTACCGCTCCCTGCCGGTCATGTAGAACAGGCCGCCGCTGAACTGCCAGTCACCGAACTGCTCCGAGACGAAGTTGAGCTCCTGCACGAAGAAGTCCTGCTCGAGCTTGACCGTCACGTCGGCGATATGGAAAAACGAGTAGTCCACGTCCACGTCCATTTGCACATCGGATTCCGTGTAGGACGTGGTGCTGCTCAGCTTGCCGAAGTCGAAATCGAACTCGGCGAGCAGGCTGGTGCCCCAGGTGCTGTTGTCGGTATCGACGGGCCGACTGGTCGCCGTCTCATCCCAGTTCGGGTAGGGGATGAAGGATCCGGGCGGGAGCGCGGCAGCCGCCAGGTAGCCGACCGAGTGATTCTTGTAGGCCAGGCCGCTGTAGGGGCTGCTGTCCTTGCGCTCGGCGCTGTAGCCCGACAGGGTCAGGGCGATGTCGTCGGTGGGCTGGAACAGCAGCTTGCCGCGGACCAGGGAGGAGCGCAGCCCCTTGTCCTCGCCGCCGTAGACCAGGTCGTCCCGGAAGCCGTCGCGGTCCTGCTTCGCCGCGGCGACACTCACCGCCAGGGAATCGGTGAGCGGTGTGGCGTAGTAGCCGTTGACGTTGATGTCATTGTAGTTGCCATAACTGGCGCTGAGCTTGCCGCTGGACTCCTCCAGGCTGGGCGACACCGTGGTGATGATGATCGCACCGCCCGTCGCGTTCTGCCCGTACAGGGTGCCCTGCGGGCCCTTCAATACCTGCACCTGTTGCGCGTCCGGCAGGTCCATCATCTGGCCGGGCTGCGAGGGCATGTAGACGCCGTCCAGGTAGAGGGCCACGTTGGAGCTGTCGCCCGCGCTCGAGCCCTGCGAGGAAACCCCGCGGATGGCCGGCTGCAGGAAGCCGCCGTTGTAGGTCATCTCGAGTCCCGGCGTGACGCGTACCAGGTCCTGTGTCGAGTTGATACCAGAGCGCAGCAGTTCGTCCGAGGACAGCGCGGTGATCGAGATCGGCACATCGACCAGGCGCTCCTCGCGGCGCTGCGCGGTGACCAGCACGGTTTCCAGGACGCCCTGGCTGGCCTGGGCGGTACCGCCCTGCCCCGTCGGCTGGGGATCATCCTGGCTCGCGGCAGTGCCGCTGTAAGCGCTGGCGGCGATACCCGCGGCCAGGATCGTATTGAGGGTGGGTTTGAGTCGCATATTATTCTCCGTTTCCAGGTATTTCTTATGTGTTGAGAAGTTGTCGTTGAGCTGCGGACGTGGGCCGGCGCGCGGCAACACGTCCGGTTTCGGGGGTTTACCGGCTCCCCCTGACCAGGCGGCCCGGGTACCGGCCCGTGTGCTCGCCATTGCGATAGGTCACCTCGCCGGACACGATGGTGGCGTCGTAACCTTCTGCTTTTTGCGCCAGGCGCCGGCCTCCCGCGGGGAGATCGAAGGCGGTGCGCGGTGCGTACAGCCGGAGGCGGTCCATGTCGATGACATTGAGGTCCGCCTTCATCCCGGGCTCGATGCGCCCGCGATCCGCCAGGCCGACGGTGGCGGCCGGGTCGGCGGCCAGCTTCCTGATCGCCAGCGGCAGCGGTACGTTCTTGGCGGCATCGGCGTGCCCCACCCAGTGGGTGAGGAAATAGGTCGGGTAAGCTGCGTCGCAAACCATGGAGTAATGGGCGCCGCCGTCCCCGAGCCCCAGTACCGTGTGGTCGGAATGCAGCACCAGCTCGCCCACACCCTCGAAGCGCTCGCCGTCGCGATTGGCGGAGGGGCGGTACAGCAGGGCGTGGCCATCGTCCTTCAACAACTCGTCGTAGATGACCTCCATCGGCTCCAGCCCGGCCTGCCTGGCCCTGGCGGCGATGCTGTCCTCCATCGCCGGGTGGTAGTTCGGCGGGTCGCCGAGCGGGAACAGCCAGTTGGTGTCCTCGACGACCGTCTTGAAATAATCGTGCGGGTCGTCGGCCTGCTCCGAGAGCAGGCGGCGGCGCATCGCCGGGTCCCGCATCGCCGCGACCTTCTGCTCCAGGGGCAGGTGCTCCAGCTCGCGGAAGCTCGGGTGGAAGGCGAAGGGATGCAGCGAGACGTCCAGGCCGATGAGAATGCCCACCGGGCGCGGGATGACCTGCCCGCGCACCGAGTGACCGTTGCTGTTCAGGGACTTCAGTCCCGCCACCACCTCGCGCCAGGCTTCCGGCTGGTCGGCCGACTTCAGCAGGGAAAAGCTGACCGGGCGCTGGCAGGTTTGTGCGATGCGATCGAGAAAGCCGAGTTGCTCCTGCGCTGTCTGCCGCGCGTCGCACAGCAGTTCGAATACGCCGGTGCCGGCGTCCCGCAGCCCCTCGGCCAGCGCCAGAACTTCGCGCTCGTCGATGGTCACCGATGGCGCCAGGCGACCGTCGCGGAAGCGGTGGGCCATGTTGCGCGTGGTGGAGACACCGATGGCGCCGGCCTCGATGGCCTGTGTCGTCAACTCCCGCATCCGGGCGAGGTCCTGTTCGCTCGCGGGTTCGCCGCGCGCGCCCGCCTCGCCCATGACATACACCCGCAGGGGGTTGTGCGGCAGTTGCGCGGCGAAGTCGATATCGGCGCTGCGCTGCTCCAGGGCATCCATGTACTCGGGAAAGGTCTCCCAGTTCCAGGGGATACCCTCGAGCATGGTCTCCATGGGCACGTCCTCGACGCCCTCCATCAACTTCATCACCAGTTCGTGGCCGTCCGGCGCCACCGGCGCGAAGCCCACGCCGCAGTTGCCCATGACGACGGTGGTGACGCCGTGGCCCGATGAAGGCCTGAGGGTTTGCTCCCAGGTGATCTGGCCGTCGTAGTGGGTGTGGATATCGACGAAGCCGGGCGTGACGATACGGCCACGCGCGTCCAGCTCTTCCCGGCCGCTGCCGGCCACCTGCCCGATCTCCACTATCCTGCCGTCGCGCGCGGCGATATCCGCCGTGTACGGCTCGCCGCCGGAGCCGTCGTACACCAGCCCGCCGCGCACCACCAGGTCGAAATTGTATTCAGTCATGTTCAACGCCACTTTCCGTCCGGCGCCCTGCGCCGGAAGCCAAAAAATTCTTATATGTCGATTCTTTCCAGTTCCCCGGTTTCCCAGCGCAGGCGCTGACCCAGCCGGTAGTCACCGCTGATCGTCGTGCGGTACATCACCCGCTCCTCGTCGACCGGAATGCCGGTGGCGCAGTGCAGCACTCGCCAGTTGTCCCACAGCACCATGTCGCCGGGCTGCCAGCTGTGGAAGTAGGCGTAGTCCTCGTCGGTGCAGTAAGCGGCTATCTCGTTCAGCAGGACATCCCCTTCCGGGCCCCCCAGCTCGTAGATGCCGTGGGCGAAACCGGGCGAGAAATTCAGCACCTTGCGGCCGGTCTCCTTCTGCGTGTAGACCAGGGGATGCAGTACCAGCGGGCGCTGGTAGACCTTCCGGATGATGTTGTTGAAGGACCTGGCGCCGCGGACGAATTCCACGCTGCCGCAGCGGGCAAACCGCGAATTCGCCAGGTTGATGTCCGGGGAGTACACCACGTGCAGGTCCTCGATGCGGGCGCGCAGGTCATCCGGCAGGCGCTCGTATGCGAGTATCTGGTCGAGGAAACCCGTCCTGCCCCCGTGCTGCGACAGCTTTTTTGGTCGCAACACACCGCCGCGGTTGATGGCGTCGGTGTAGATGAGGTCCGTATGCCAGGGAACCCAGCCGCCGAGGTACTCGCCGTCGACCCGGTAGCAGGTGCCGTTGTCGGGGTAGTACTTGATTTCCACCAGTTCCGGGTGATTCTCCACCCAGGTTTCCGGGTAGGGAAACTGCTCCGGCTCGCCGATGCACTTGCTGATCTCCAGCTGCATCTCGTGGCTGTCTTCGCCGTGGAAGTGGATCACGCCCGCCTGGACGAACAGGTCGTACAGGTCCGCCCGTACCCGCTCGTCAGCCAGATGCTCGCGGGTCAACCCCCGGATCGTCGCACCAAAAGGGAGTCTGGGATCCAGCGGTGCCACCTCGACACCACCAGTCTGGACAAGCGCGTTCATTTCAGACTGTTTCTCCGTGCAGCCGTACTTCCGTCGGGTCCGGCAGCCACACCGCTGTTAATTATGATTTCCCGGCGCTGTCGAACGCGTGACGCTGAAACTGGCGATCGCGTAGGCAGGCAGTGGGGCGAGTTTTGCAGAGGGGGAGTCGAGCCACATCCGTCAAATGATCTAAGCCGCGAATATCGTGCGCGAGTTGCCCGGCAGGCAGTCCGGCATGACCGGCATCAATCCCCCGTGGCGCCGGGCTTTGCTAGAATGCTCCCTCAATCTCAACATCCGGGACACGGGAGCACAGGCATGCAGGATCTACCCCACCACTACAGCGTCACCGCCGAGGCGGAATCCGAGGGCACGGTCTGCCTGCGGGGCGAGAACCTGCCGCAGCTGATTTCCGCCGGTCCGGCGGAGTTTGGCGGCCCGGGCGACCAGTGGTCGCCGGAGCACCTGCTGGTGGCCTCGGTCACGGACTGCTTCATCCTGACCTTCCGCGCCATCGCCACCGCCTCGCGGCTGGAGTGGGTCTCACTGCAAGTTAGCGGCGAAGGGGTGCTGGACAAGGTGGAGCGCGCCATGCAGTTCACCGGCTTCAGCCTCAAGGCCACCCTGACCCTGCCGGAGGGTGCGGACGAGGACAAGGCCCGGCGCATGCTGGAAAAATCTGAGGCGAATTGCCTGGTCACCAATTCATTGAAAGCAAGCTGTCACCTGGAAGCTGATATCATCGTCGGCTCCTGAGGCAACAGCCGCGGCTCAGGCAACAGCCGCGGAGCATGGAAGCTTCCAATAATAATTGCGGGCCAGGGTCCGCTGGATAATGCCGGAGGTATGTGATGACCAACGTACACCTGCTTGTCGGCGACATCACCCGCGCCAACGTGGATGCCATCGTCAACGCCGCCAATGAGGCCATGCTGGGCGGCGGCGGTGTGGACGGCGCGATCCACCGGGCCGCGGGCCCGGAACTGCTGGCCGCCTGCCGCGAAGTGCCTGAAATCGGCGGGGTGCGCTGCCCCACCGGCGAGGCGCGCATTACCCCCGCCGGCAACCTGCCGGCCAAATACGTGATCCACACCGTCGGCCCGCGTTACAGCATCGATGACTGCCCCGCGGTGCGGCTGTCCTCTGCCTACCGCAACAGCCTGCGCCTGGCCCTGGAGCACGGCTGCCAGTCGGTGGCCGCCCCGGCGATTTCCTGCGGCGTCTACGGCTACCCGCTGGACGAGGCCGCGCGTATCGCCCGGGATACCTGCCGGGCGGCCGAATTCGCGCCGCTGGACATCAGCTTCTACCTGTTCGACCAGGCCACCTTCGACGTCTGGAACGCCGCCTTCCAGAAACTGTAGGAGCGCGCTCCGCGCGCGATCACCGTACCGTAGGAGCCTGCTACGCAGGCGATTCCCCTGTAGGAGCGCGCTCCGCGCGCGATCGCCTGCGTAGCAGGCTCCTACGGATGTGGCCGCGGTCAATCCAGCTTGAGCTGGGTGGCCTTGGCGTCCGACATGAAGCTCGCCAGCTTCTTCTTCGCCTTGTCGAAGCGCGAGACGTGCTTGCTGTAACCCGAATAGCTGTCGATGGACACCCGCTCGTAAACCACCGGCTTGTCATCGAGCATGAACTGCGTGGTCATCATCAGGTTCTTGTTTTCCTTGAGCAGCGACTGGATGCCTTTTTTGTCCAGGGTGCCGGCGTCGATCACCTCGCCACCCGCCGCCTGCAAATCCACTTTCGATCCGATCTGGCTGACCTGGGTCAGGTTGTACAGGTTGCCGTTGTAGACCATGGTCTTGTCGGCGGTGTAGACCTTGGTGCTGCCGCAACCGGCCAGTAACAGGTAACAGACCATCAGTACAGCCGCGGCGAAATATGGGCGGCTTGTGTATGCTGCGGTTCGAGCAAGTGCAATCATCGGGTGTTCTCCTTGTAAACACGTCAGATGGTCTGGGATATCGGTAGCGGCTGAATCCTGGCTTCCCCCGGGCCATTCATTTCAATATAGCTTGTCGCAGCGCGCGTGGGTTGACACCGATCAACCCGGAGGGTGTTGCCGCCCAATCGCCTGTAGGAGCGCGCTCCGCGCGCGATCACTATACCGTAGGAGCCTGCTACGCAGGCGATCGCCTGCGTAGCAGGCTCCTACACATCGGCGATCGCCTGCGTAGCAGGCTCCTACAGATCGGCGATCGCCCGCGTAGCGGGCTCCTGCGTGGACACGGGCGAAAATCTGCGGAATACTGTATGTATGTACAGTATCATGGGCCAATTATCCCCCGCAATTCCGCCACCCCCGGAGGCCGCCGCGTGAGCCTCTGGCTCTGCCTGCGCTTCCACCAGCTGCCGCTGGAGTGCCTGGACCGCTCCGGCGAGGGCGTGGTGGCGGTGCTGGAGAAGCAGCGGGTGTTGCGCGCCAACGACTGCGCAGCCGCCCTGGGCATCCGCGAGGGCATGGGCGCGGGCACGGTACGGGCGCTGGCGGGCGACGAACCCTGCCAGCTGCTGGAGCGGGACCGGGCGGCGGAGGCGCGCGCCCTGCAGCGCCTGTGCTGCTGGGCCTACGGCATCACGCCGGCCCTGTTCAGCTACCGCGAGGACTGCCTGCAGCTGGAGATCGGCGGCAGCCTGGCCCTGTTCCGCGGGCTGGACCCGCTGCTGGCGGAGGTCGCCAACGGTATCGCCAGCCGCGGCGTGCAGGCCAGCCGCGCGCTGGCGCCCACCCCCGCGGCGGCCTGGCTGCTGTCCCACGCGGACGAAGACCTCGCCATGGCCAGCGGGCAGGACCTCGCCGAACGCCTGGCGCCGCTGCCGCTGGCCCTGCTGGGGGATTTCGGCGACACGGTGGACTCCCTGCGCCGCGCCGGCCTGCACACCCTGGGCGATATCCTGGCGCTGCCGCCCACCGCCCTGGCGCGGCGCTGCGGCGCGCCGTTTCGCGACTTCCTGCAGCGCGTGCTGGGCCAGCGCGAGGACCGGCGCGCCGACTACAGCCCGCCGCCGGAGTTCGGCGACGAGTACTGGTTCGGCTACGAGGTGCGCGCCAACGAGGAGCTGTACCCGGCCATCCAGCTGCTGCTGCAGTCCCTGTGCCGCTTCCTGCGCAACACCCAGCTGCAGACCGGCGAGATCCACTGGCAGCTGGTGGGCGTGGACCGCAGCCTGCGCGAGGTCTGCGTGCGCAGCTCCTGCCGCCACAGCGACTGGGAGAACTGGTACCAGCTCACCCGGGTGCGCCTGGAGCGCCTGGCCCTGGCCACCGGCGTGGAAGGCATCGCCCTGGCCTGCCGCGAACTGCACAGCGGCGAGCTGGAGAGCATCGACCTGTTCGCCCCGCGCAAGCAGCGCGAGCCGCTGGCGGGCCTGCTGGACCGCCTGCGCAACCGCCTCGGCCTGCAGGCGGTGCAGGCCATCGGCTGCCGCGACGAGCACCTGCCGGAATACGCCCTGTACACCGGCGGCGAGCGCCCCGCCGCCAGCGAGCGGGGTGTGGCAACCGCCCAGCGCCCCTTCTGGCTGATGCCGCAGCCCCAGGCCCTGGAGCCGCGCGGCGGCCGCCTGCGCTGGCAGGGCGCGCTGGACCTGGTCTATGGCCCGGAACGCATCGAGGACAACTGGTGGCGCGAGCCGGTAAGCCGCGATTACTACATCGCCCGCGGGGAGGCCGGCCAGTATTACTGGATATTTCGCGACCGCCGCGCCCGCCGCTGGTTCATCCATGGTATCTTTGCCTGAGCCCCCGGCGGGCGGGATTCAACTGCGCAAGACGATTAGAATGCCCATTCCAGAGCAATACGCGACAATCTCCCCTGTAAGAAGCCGCAAGACGGAACACCGATGGAACTGACAAAACTGCTGGTGGTACACGATCCCACCCGCGAAGAGCAGCCGGCGCTGGAGCTGGCTGCCGGTATCGCCGAGGACATCGGCGCCAGCCTGCACCTGTTCGCCTGTATCCACGGCAATGAAAACGAGGCCGAGGCCGTCAGGCGGAAACTCACCGAGCACAAGGCGGTGCTGGACGCGCTGCTGGCGCCGATCGCCGCGCGCGGCGTCCCCACCAGCTCCGAAGTCGACTGGGACAGGGACTGGCATCACTCGGTGGTGCGCGCCGCCGCCCGCGACCTCGCCAGCGCCGTCTTCAAGGGTTCGTTCCGCCGGCCGGGGCGGCACGTGCTGAAGACCCGCTCCGACTCCATCCTGATCCGCGAGTGCCTGTGTCCGGTGCTGCTGATCAAGAATGCGGAGCGGCTGGAGACACCGAAGATCCTCGCCGCCATCGACATCCAGGCCAAGGCGCCGCCCTACGAGAAACTCAACCAGCACGTCATTGAGTTCTGCCTGCGGGCAGTGGAGAGCAGCCACGCCGAGGTGCACGTGGTGAACGCCTTCGCCGACTTCCGCTTCGTGCCGGACCGCCAGCAGCTGATGGAGCTGGCCGGCGTGCCCAGCGAGCAGGTGCACATCAAGTCCGGCGCGCCGGAAAAAGTCATCGTGGACGTGGCAAAGAGCATCGGCGCCAGCCTCGTGGTAGTGGGCAACTCGCACCGCTCGGGCGTGGCCGCCCTGCTGCACGGCAATACCGCGGAGAAGATTCTCTCCAGGCTGGACTGCAACATCCTGGCCATGCCTTGATGACAGAACAACACTGGTTCCCCGGCGACGACTCGGGGCTGGACATCCCCGCGACCGTCGAGGCCCTGCGCGAGGGCGGCGTCGACTTCCTCGATCGCGCCTTCCACGCCTCCGGCGCCCTGGACCCGGGCAATCACGTGGTGCGCATCACCCGGGCCGAGGAGTGCTTCGGCGGCGGCACCGGCAGCAAGATGCTGCTGGCAGTGGAGTACGCGCAGCCGCAGGCGGACCTGCCCACGCAGCTGTTCGTGAAGTTCTCGCGCAATTTCGACGACCCGCTGCGCGACCGCTCGCGCCATATGATGCGCTCGGAGATCCGCTTCGCCGCCCTCACCCGCACCCCGGGCTTCCCCATCCGCGTGGCCCAGTGCCTGTTCGCGGACTTCCACGACGAATCCGGCAGTGGCCTGCTCATCACCGAGCGCGTGGCCTACGACGCCGACGGGCACGAGCCGCACTACATCAAGTGCCTGGACTACGAGCTGCCCGAGCCGCTGGAACACTACCGCGCCATCGTGCGCGCGCTGGCGCGGCTGTCCGGCAGCCACAAGGCGGGCCGGCTGGACCCGAGCTTCTACGAGCGCTTCCCCTACGACCTCGAGGCGGGCATCGCCAGCGAGCAGATGCGCTACGACCTGGAGCAGATCATGCGCCGGGTGGACCGCACCTGCGCGTTCATCGCCCGCTACCCGCAGCTGTTCCCGGAGAACCTGCGCGCCCCCGCCTTCCACCAACGCTTTCGCGCCGATGTGCCCGGCTTCTACGCCCGCCAGCTGGATATCCGCCGCCTGTACTTCGGCGAGGAGGATTTCATCGCCCTGTGCCACTGGAACGGCAATATCGACAACGCCTGGTTCTGGCGCGACGCCGGCGGCGAGCTGGAATGCGGGCTGCTGGACTGGGGCCAGGTCGGCCAGATGAGCGTGGCGCAGTCGATCTACGGTGCCTTCAGCGGGGCAGAACCGGAACTCTGGGACGCCCACCTCGACGACATCATCGCCACCTTCGCCGACGAGTTCGCCCGCTGCGGCGGTCCGGTGCTGGATACCGCCAAGCTGCGCGACCACATGCTGCTGGTCACCGGCTGGATGGGCATCGCCTTCCTCATGGACTACGCCGCCCTGCTGGAAAAACGCGTGCCGGACCTCGCCACCGTCCAGGACTACCGCGACCCGCGCATCCGCGACGACGAGGACGCGCGCGTGCCGCTGCACATGCTCACCATGTTCCTCAACCAGTGGCAGCGCCACGATATCGGCGCCCTGGCACGCCGCCTGCTCGACGAACCGGACTCGGATTCCCGCACGATCCGTACGTCGTAGGAGCCTGCTACGCAGGCGATCGCGATCCCGTAGGAGCCTGCTACGCAGGCGATCGTGATCCTGTAGGAGCCTGCTACGCAGGCGATCGCGCGCAGAGCGCGCTCCTACAACGCAATCGCCTGCTGCGCAGGCTCCTACCACAGCGGCGCGCCCCCGTCATCGTCCCGCTGGCACAATTGGTTAATCACTCTGGCGGGAATGGCAATTGTCCATTCCCACAGATCGGCTAGGATTCACTCCGCGACTTCCGAATTTCCATAACAGAACAGGGGCGAACCATGCAGGGCCCGGTCCACTACACGCTGCGCGATCGCACAGCCATCATCACCATCGACAACCCGCCGGTTAACGGCCTCGGCCAGGCGGTGCGCGCCGGCCTGCAGGAGGCTTTCCGGCGCGCCAGCGCGGACCCGGCGGTGGATGCCATCGTGCTCGCCTCGGCCAACGGCAGTTTCTGCGCCGGCGCCGACATCGCCGAATTCGCCAGCGGCAACTTCACCGCGGAACCCGAACTTCCGCCGCTGCTGGTGGAGATGGAGGAGAGCGACAAACCGATCATCGCGGCCATCGACGGCGTGGCACTGGGCGGAGGCCTGGAACTGGCCCTGGCCTGCGACTACCGCATCGCCGAGCCCAACGCCCGCCTCGGCCTGCCCGAGGTCAACCTGGGCCTGCTGCCCGGCGCCGGCGGCACCCAGCGCCTGCCGCGCTTTACCGGTGCAGAGGCCGCGCTGGAGATGATCACCACCGGCAAGCCGGTCACCGCGGCAAAAGCGCTGTCCATGGGGTTCGTCGACCGCCTGCACGAGGGCGAGGGCGCACTGCTGGACGCGGCGGTGGAATTTGCGGGGCAACTCCTTGCCGACAACGCACCGCTGCGCTCCTGCGCGCGCATGGAGGTCGACACCAGCGCACTGCCCGGGGATTTCTTCGACACCCGCCGCGCCGAGGTCGCCAGGAAACAGCGCGGCTTCCTCGCCCCCACCGCCTGCATCGACGCCGTGGAAGCGGCCTGCACCCTGCCGCTGGCACAGGGCCTCGAGCGCGAGCGCGAGCTGTTCGCCTACCTGGTGGCCAGCCCCCAGGCCCGCGCGCAGCAGCACCTGTTCTTCGCCGAGCGCGCCGCCGCGCGGGTGCCCGGCGTGCCGCGCGATACCGCTGCGCGGGAAATTCGCCAGGTCGCGGTGATCGGCGCCGGCACCATGGGCGGCGGCATCGCCATGAATTTCCTCAACGCCGGCATTCCCACCACGGTGCTGGACCTCGACGAGGCCTCCCTGCAGCGCGGCGTCGCCGCCATCCGCAACAACTACAGCATCAGCGTGCAGCGCGGCCGCCTCGACGAGGCCGCAGTGGAGTCACGCATGGCGCTGCTCAACCCGGTCACCGAATACAGCGCCATCGCCGATGCGGACCTCGTCATCGAGGCGGTGTTCGAGCGCATGGACATCAAGCAGGCGGTATTCCGCCAGTTGGACGCCGTGTGCAGGCCCGGCGCGATACTCGCCAGCAACACCTCCACCCTGGACGTGGATGCCATCGCCGCCGTCACCAGGCGGCCGCAGGACGTGATCGGCATGCACTTCTTCAGCCCGGCCAATGTGATGCGCCTGTTGGAAGTGGTGCGCGGGCGCGAGACCGCGGCCGACGTCATCGTCACCGCGCAGAAAACCGGCCGCCGCATCGGCAAACTGCCGGTGGTGGTGGGCGTGTGCTTCGGCTTCGTCGGCAACCGCATGCTGGAACCCTACGGCCGTGAGGCCATGCGCCTGGTGCTGGAGGGCGCGAGCCCCGCGCAGGTCGACGGCGTGCTCACCGACTTCGGCCTGGCCATGGGCCTGTGCGCGATGAGCGACCTCGCCGGCATCGACGTCGGCTACCTCGCCCGCCAGGGCCACCTCGCGGACTTCGCCCACGACCCGGGTTACGCCATCGTCGCCGACCGGCTCTACGCCGCCGGCCACTACGGACAGAAGACCGGGCGCGGCTTCTACTGCTACGACGGCCGCCAGCGCAGCGACAACCCCGAGGTGGAGCAACTGGCCGTCGCGGCCGCCGCGGAACTGGGCATCCAGCGCCGCGAGATCAGCGACCAGGAAATCCTCGAGCGCTGCCTGTATCCGCTGGTCAACGAGGGTGCACAGATTCTCGACGAGGGCATCGCCAGCCGCGCCAGCGACTGCGACCTCGTCTATGTCAACGGCTACGGTTTCCCCGCCTGGCGCGGCGGCCCCATGCAGTGGGCCGACGAGATCGGCCTGGACACCGTGCTGGCTGGCATGAACCGCTACCGCGAACAACTGGGTGATTACGGTCGTGACTGGTTCCAGCCCGCAACCCTGCTGCAACGCCTGGTAGACGCCGGCGAAAGTTTCCGCGAGCTGGACGCCCGCAACTGACAAGGTTTTACCCCCGGAGTTTACATGCCTGAATACAAAGCCCCACTGCGCGACATGCAGTTCGCGCTCTATGAAGTCCTCGATTTCCAGCAGCACTACAGCGCCCTGCCCGGCGCGGGGGAAGCCACCCCCGACACCGTGCAGGCGGTGCTGGAGGAGGCGGCGAAATTCGCCGAGCAGGTGCTGAGCCCGATCAAGGCCGACGGCGACCGCGAGGGCTGCCGCTGGGAGGACGGCAAGGTGTTCGCGCCGGCGTCCTTCAAGGCCGCTTACGCGCAGTACGTCGACGGCGGCTGGGCCGGCCTCGCCTTCCCACCCGAGTGGGGCGGCCAGGGCCTGCCCGCCTCGCTGGGCGCAGTCATCTACGAGATCATGGCCAGCGCCAACCACGCCTGGAGCATGTATCCGTCGCTCACCCTTGGCGCGATCAAGACCCTCTCGGTGCACGCGCCGCGGGAGCTGCAGGAACGCTACCTGCCGCCGATGGTCGCCGGCCACTGGTCCGGCACCATGTGCCTCACCGAGGCCCACTGCGGCTCCGACCTCGGCCTGCTGCGCACCCGCGCCACCCCCAACGACGACGGCAGCTACAGCATCAGCGGCAGCAAGATATTCATCTCCGCCGGCGATCACGACCTCACCGACAATATCGTGCACATCGTGCTGGCGCGCCTGCCGGACGCGCCGGACGGCGTGAAAGGCATCTCGCTGTTCGTGGTGCCCAAGGTCTGGGTGGAGGAAGACGGCAGCCTCGGCGGACCCAACGGCGTGAGCTGCGGCTCCATCGAGCACAAGATGGGCATCCACGGCAACGCCACCGCCGTGCTCAACTTCGACGACGCCCGCGGCTACCTGATCAGCGCGCCGCACAAGGGCATGAGCGCGATGTTCACCTTCATCAACGAATCGCGACTGGGTGTCGCCCAGCAGGGCCAGAGCCACATGGAGTCCTCCTTCCAGGGCGCCCTGCGCTACGCCCGCGAACGCCTGCAGATGCGCGCGCCGAAGCGCGTGCTGCCGGACCAGCCCGCGGACCCGATCATCGCCCACCCGGACGTGCGCCGCATGCTGCTCACCCAGAAGGCCTTCGCCGAGGGCGGCCGGCTGCTCAACTACCACTGCGCGAAGCTGGTGGATATCGCCCACGCCAGCGCGGATGCCGGCGAGCGGCGCCGGGCGGAAACCGAGCTGGCCCTGCTGACGCCGATCGCCAAGGGCTTCCTCACCGAGATGTCGCTGGAAGCCACCAGCAACGGCATCCAGGTGCTGGGCGGGCACGGCTATATCAGCGAGTGGGGCATGGAGCAGGAGTACCGCGACACCCGCATCACCGCGATCTACGAGGGTACCAACGGCATCCAGGCGCTGGACCTGCTGGGCCGCAAGATCGTGCCGGACCCGGGTATCATGGCGCCCTTCGTCGAGCGGGTGGCCGCCTTCTGCGACACGCCGCCCGCCGAGGCAGTGGCGCCGCTGGTGGCGCAGCTGCGCGCGAACCTGGACCTGTGGGTCGCGCTGACGGACGAGTTGCGGGCGACGGCAATGGCCGACCCCGACACCATCGGCGCCGCGGCCTACGATTACCTGATGCTGGCGGGTTACGTCACGCTGGGGTATTTCTGGGCGCGCAGTGCCGCGGTGGCGGCGGATGCCTTCGAGGCCGGCGAGGACGATGGGGATTTCTACCAGTCCAAACTCGCCACGGCGCAATTCTTCTTTGCGCGGCTGATGACCCGCAACGAGAGCTTCGCCCGCAACATCCGCTCCGGCCCCGCCACCCTGATGGCCGCAGCATTCCCGTAGGAGCCCGTTACACGGGCGATCTCGCGTATAACGCGCCCCCACGGCAGCGGTGTTGTAGGAGCCTGCTACGCAGGCGATCGCGCGCAGAGCGCGCTCCTACAAGGGCCGATCGCCCGGGACGCCGGACCGTGCGTAGCAGGCTCCTACAGGTCAGGCGTCATCGCGACGGACCTCAGGGGCGATTGCGGCCGAGCCGGTCGTGGCTGCTCACCCACTCCTCCGAGACCACCGCCGCACCCAGCGAGATCTCGCCGCACAACACCGTGGCGGCGATGATCTCCGCCAGCTTGCGCGCCTTGCCCTCGCCGTAACAATCGAGCACCTCCAGGCACTCCCTCTGCGTCGCCAGCCCCGTACCGCCGCCATAGGTCGCGACGATCAGCGAGGGCATGGTCACCGAGTAGTAGTAATCCCCCGCCGGCGTCACCTCCACGTAGTTCAGGCTGGCGTGGGATTCGGCGACGTTGGCCTCGTCCTGCCCGGTGGCGATGAACACCGAGGCCACGCCGTTGGCCGGATGCACCCCGTTGTGCACCGCGCCGGCCATCAGGCCGCCGAGCTGCGAAGTCTGCCGCGCAGCGAACATCTGCTCCGGCGTCGCGCGCAGGCGCTCCTCCACCAGCGCGCGCGGCAGGGTGACCTCGGCGATCACCCGCTTGCCGCGGCTGTGCAGGGTGTTGAGCTGCGAGTGCTTCTTGTCCGTATCCATGTTGCCTGAGAGGAAGTGGCGCAGGATCTCGCCGGGGTAGTTGGCGATGATCCACTGGCAGGCGGCGTAGGTCGCCTTGCCCGCCATGTTCTGCCCCGCCGCGTCGCCGGTGGTGTAGTTGAAGCGCAAATAGCGCATGCGGCTGGCGGCGTACTGCTCGATATTGCGCAACCGGCCGCTGCGGGTGGTGGTCTGCGCCGCGGCGCGGATGCCCTCGAGATTGGCGCTCACCCACTCGCCGAACTCCCGCGCCTGCCGCGCGTCGGCGAAGCCAAACACCGGCGAGCGCTGCATGGCGTCGTCCACCACCGTGGTGGTGATGCCGCCGGCGGCGCGGGTGATGCTCATGCCGCGGCTGTAGCTGGCCACCAGGGTGCCCTCGGTGGTGGCCATGGGCACATAGAACTCGCCCTGCGCGTGCTCGCCGTTGACCAGCAGCGGGCCGGCGAAGCCCAGCGGCATCTGCACCACGCCGCTGAAGTTCTCGATATTGCCCGGCAGGATGGCCGGGTCGAAGGAGAACTGCCCGGTGTGCGCCAGGCTGGCGCCGGTTTGCTCCTCGATAAAACCGCGCCGCTGCGCGGCTGCCTCGCGGGTGTAGTCGTTGTCCGCAATGCGCGGGATCTTTCCTTGCGTCACTGTGTCGTGCCCCTGTTATCCAGCTTTCGTATATTTGCCGCGGCGACTCAGGCGCCGACCAGCAGGTGCTCCAGCGCCTGGCGCAACTGCCCCTCGATGGCGGTGGGCCGCTCTGTCTGCCGGTCGACGAAGACATGGGTAAAGGTGCCGTGGGCGCTGGCGACCTGGCTGCCCGCGCGGAAGATCGCGATGCCGTACTGCACCGAGGAGTTGCCGATGCGGTTGACCCGCAGCGCGCCCTCGATGTGCTGCGGGAAGGCCAGCGAACTGCTGTAGTGGCACTCGGAGTGCACCACGTAGCCGATGCGGTCGCCATCGTGGATATCCAGCCCGCCCTCGCGGATCAGGTAGCTATTGGCCACGGTGTCGAAGTACGAGTAGTAGGTGACATTGTTGACGTGGCCATAGATATCGTTGTCCAGCCAGCGGGTGCCCATGGCGAGGTACCAGCGGTAGTTGTCGCGCTGCGTCGGGTCCGGCAGAACGGCTGCCTTGTCGATTGCTGTCATGTCGTTTCACTCTGCATTTATAGTGGTTTGCGGCGCGGCGGACCTCAGCGATAGGCCGCCCGGTAAATCGCCAGCGCGTCCGCCTCGCTCACCGGGCGCGGGTTGTTCACCAGCAGTCGCTGCTGTTGCATGGCGTCGGCGGCCAGCGCGGGCAGGTCGGCCTCGGGCACACCCGCTGCGGCGAGGCTCGCCGGCAGTTCCAGCGCATCGACGAGATTCGCGAAGTAGTCCGCCAGCTGCTCCGCGCGCGCGGCCTCGCCCGCGGCCAGTTCAGCGGCGGGCAACAGCAATTGCGCCAGTTCAGCGTAGCTTGCGGTTGCTGCGGGCGCATTGAAACGCAGCACCTGCGGCAGCACCAGCGAGTTACTCAGGCCGTGGGGTATGTGGTAGTGGCCGCCCAGCGGGTAGGCCAGCGCGTGCACCGCTGCAACAGGCGCGTTGGCGAAGGCCTGGCCGGCGAGGCAGGCGCCCAGCAGCATGGCCTGGCGCGCGGCGAGGTCACCGCCCGCCTGTGTGGCGCGCAGGATATTGCCGGACAGCAGGCGCAGGGCCTCGCGCGCCAGCATGTCGCTGTAGGGATTCTTGCGCAGCGCGCTGGTGTAGGACTCTACCGCATGCACCATGGCGTCGATGCCGGTCATGGCGGTGATCGCCGCCGGCAGGCCGAGGGTGAGTTCGGCGTCCAGCAGCGCGATATCCGGGTAAAGCCAGGTCGAGACCACGCCGGTCTTGGTGGTCTCGCCGGTGGTGACGATGGCGACCGCGGTGACTTCCGAACCGGTGCCTGCGGTGGTCGGCACCAGTACCAGCGGCAGCCGCGGCCCCGCAGCCTGCTCGACGCCGTAGACCGCGTCCAGCGGCTGGCCGGAGCCCAGCAGCAGCGCGACCAGCTTGGCGGTATCCAGCGAACTGCCGCCGCCCAGCCCGATAACCCCGTCCGCGTCGCACTCGCGGGCCGCTGCCAGCGCGGCCTCCACGCACGCGACCGGCGGGTCGGCGACTACACCGGAGAACACTCTCGCCGGCCGCCCGGCCTCGCGCAGCGCGGCCAGCACCGGGTCCAGCAGGCCCAGTTCGAGAATACCGGGGTCGGTGACCAGCAGCGGCCTGCTAATACCCAGGCGCGCGCAGAACTCCCCGGCGCGGCGCGCTGCTCCCGCCTCGCAGACAATGGACTTGCTGGTGTTGAAGGTGAACGGTTCCACCGGAGCGCGCCCTCCCAATGATGATCCTGCCGGATTCTAGTTCAGCGCCGGGAGCAGACAATGGCGATTCCCGCCTATCTGGCTGACCATAACCACCGCGCATCGGTTCAGGGAGCCTTGCCCCTTGAACACCTATTCGCAGAGTTCGGTCACGTGGTCGCCGGCGCGGTATTGGCCCGGGGTGATCCCTGTCCACTTCTTGAAGGCGCGGAAGAACACGCTGACCTCGTCGAACCCCAGGCGCTCGGCGATCTCGCGGTTGCTGATATCCGAGCAGGCAAGGTAGTGCAGCGCGGCCTCCATGCGGCACTCGTCCTTGAGGCGCTGGAAGGAACTGCCCTCGACCTGCAAATGCCGGCGCAGGGTGGTCACCGACATGTTCAGCCGCTGCGCGATCTGTTCCGAGCACAGTGTGGAGTCGCCCAACTGCTGGTTGAGCAGGGCTTTCACCCGCGCCGTCGTGGACTGGCCGTCCTCCACGTTGATGACCAGGCCGAAGGGCGCCATGCGCAGGAAGTCCTCCAGCGACTCCTCGGACTGGATCACCGGGAAATCCAGGTAGCTGGCGGGAAACTCGATACCGTTGAAGTCCGCGTCGAAGCGCACCTCGCCGGTGGTGAACTGCGCCATCTCCCAGTGTTTTTCCGGGCGGGGAAAAGTGAAGAATGTGCGGTCGGTTTTCAGCTCGCTGCCGATCAGCCAGCTCCAGTGCCGCTGCCAAGCCGCCAGCGTGGTGCGGATCAGCACCGGCGGGGTCTCGCGCACCATCTGCTCGAACTGCGCCTGGTCGTCCGCGCTCAGCGGCGCCAGGCGCACCCGCGCGGTATCGCCCTCCTCTTCCAGCAGGGCGCTGATGGTGAAGCCGCGACAGACATGGCCGAAATCCCAGGCCCGCCGCAACGCCTGGCGCAGGTCCCGCGAATGCACCATCAGCAGCGAGAGCAGGCGGAAGGAACCGCGCGGTATCTTGCCGCCGCTGAGCATGCCGAACCACTCGTCGCGCAGGGCGCCGATGGCGCGGCGGTAGAGCTCGCCGTAACGCAGCGCGGAGAAGTAGCGCTGCTCCTCCAGTTCCTCAGGGGCGATACCCGCTTCCTGCAACAACCTCTGGGCGTCATAGCCGCGCGCCGCCACTACCTCGAGGAGAGTGGTGATGTAACTCGTCGGTATGGTGATTTCGTCGGTTGTCATTTTGGTAAGTCACTATGGCGGGAATTGTTATTTTAGGCCCTGTGCCTTTGGCGTAGGCTGCGATGCAGTCGTTGCCAATCCACCGCATTCCACGGCAGATTTCAGGCTGCGCGGCACTGCACGACCCGGTCAACCCTGCTCAATAATAATATGGGGAAACAGCAATGCAACGAATCAAGAACCTTAACCTGTCGGCAAATAATCGCGAAACCCGTCTTATCTGCCGGCATACTGCGCTCGCCCTGGCGGCCGGCCTGGCACTGGGCCAGGCAACCATGGCACAGGCGCAGGCGCCACGCAGCAGCGGCAATACCACCCTGCTCGAAGAAGTGGTGGTTACCGCGCGCAAGCGTGAGGAAACCTCCCAGGCAGTACCGCTTTCCATCTCCGCCTACAGCGGCAACCAGCTGGAGGCGATGAAGGTCCGCGACCTGCAGGGGCTGTCCGTCGGGCTGCCCAACGTGGCGCTGGACGACGCCGCCACCGCGCGCGGCTACGCCAACTTCTCCATCCGCGGCCTCGGTATCAACAGCTCCATCGTGTCCATCGACCCGACCGTCGGCGTGTTTGTCGACGGAATCTATATGGGCATACCTGCCGGCATGGTCTTCGATGTGTTCGACCTCGACCGCATCGAAGTCCTGCGCGGCCCGCAGGGCACGCTGTTCGGCCGCAACGTCACCGGCGGCGCCATCCTGATGACCACGCGCCTGCCCGGCGACTCGCTGGATGCCAGCGTGCGCGCCGCGGTGGACGGCGGCGACCAGGGCGGCCTCAACAAATACCTGATGGGCAGTATCGGCGGACCGCTCACCGATACCCTGGCCGCCAAGTTCACCGCCTACTACAACGACGACGACGGCTGGTTCGAGAACGAGTACGACGGCAAGGACTTCGGCGCTGTGGAGCAGACCATGTATCGCGGCGTGGCGGTGTGGGAGCCCACCGACAGTACCGAGCTGATCCTGCGCTACGAGCACGGCGAGAACGACTCCGACGGACCCGCCGGGCAGAGCCACATCAACGGTTCCGGCGTGCCCGGCACCTTCGCCAACTTCGATCGCAACAGCCACAAGTTCTCCATCGACGAGCCCGGCTTCTACAACACCGAAACCGACTTCGCCACGGTGGAGTTCAACCAGGGCGTCGGCTTCGGCGACGGCACCATCACCAACATATTCGGCTGGCGCACCTACGACGCGAAGAGCCTCGGCGATATCGACTCACAGCCGGTGTGGCTGTTCCACTCGCGCAGCTGGACCGAACAGGAACAGTACAGCGACGAACTGCGCTACAGCGGCACCTTCGCAGATCGCGCCGAGGTCACCGCGGGCCTGTACTACTTCACCCAGGACGTCGATTACGCCGAGCGCCGCCAGTTGCTGGGCATCGCCACCGGCGGGGTCGCACCCGCGGCGCAATTCGACGGCGGCGGCTACTACAGCGTCGATACCTATGCCGCCTTCGGCGCGGTCGACTACGACCTGACCGACGACCTGGTACTGAACCTGGGCCTGCGCTACACCTACGAGAAAAAAGAGGCCGCCATCGCCTCGCTCAGCAACAATATCGCCCAGGGCGGCGCGCCCACCTGCAACCTGGTCTCCCCGGCCCCCGGCGAGGCCAAGTGCGACACCGACTTCAAGGACAGCGACAGCTGGAACAGCTGGTCGCCCAAGGTGGGCCTGACCTGGGAGCTCTCCGGCCAGTCGCGCATCTACGGCCTGTGGACCCGCGGCTTCCGCTCCGGCGGCTACAACCTGCGCAACACCTCCTTCGATCCCGCCGATGTACCCGGTCCCTTCGACGAGGAGACCGTGGACAGCTACGAGCTGGGTTACAAGTCCGAGTGGGGCCGCGGCCGCCTGAACGCCGCGGTGTTCTACAACGATGTGCAGGACATGCAGCGCGAGCTGAACTTCGCCGGGCCGATCGGCGTGATCCAGCTGATCCGCAACACCGCCGACGCGGATATCTACGGTCTGGAAGTGGACGGCACCTTCTCGCTGACGGACTCGCTGCTGCTGAAGGCCTCGCTGGGCTGGACCGACGCCAGCTACAGCAAGGTCAGCGCCGACCTCAACCGCGACGGTGTCATCGACGGCAAGGACAAGAACCTCGACCTGCCGCGCGCGGCGGAGTGGACCTACAGCGTCGGGCTCAACCACGAGCTGGAACTGGGCGACTACGGCTACCTCGCCTCGCGCCTGAGCTACGCCTACCGCGACGATTCCGCCTACACCGACGACAACCTGGGCTACTTGCTGGACCAGGACATCGTCGACGCCGGCATCGATTACCACTCCCCCGGCGGCAGCTGGATCGTCGGTATCTACGGCAACAACCTGCTCAACGACGTCAAACACGGCGGCGATACGCAATTGCCGGACACCATCTCCGGCGTGCCCACCGGCGGCACCTTCGCGCCGCTGGCCAAGGGCCGGATCTACGGCGTTCAGGTGACCTGGAACCTCGACTGAGCGGTGAACAAGGACTGGACGCTGCCGGAGATGTTTCGCTGGGCCTGTGGGCGCCACGCCTGCCGGCCCGCGTTCACCTGCCTGGGCAAGACCATCTCCTACCGTGAGCTGGAGCAGCTCAGCGAAGCGTTCTGCGCCTGGCTGCAGCATCACACCAGCCTGCAGCCGGGCGATCGCATCGCCATCGCCCTGCCCAACCTGTTGCAATACCCGGTGGCGGTATTCGGCGCCCTGCGCGCCGGCCTGGTTATCGTCAACACCAACCCGCTGTACACGGAACGGGAACTGCAACACCAGTTCAGCGACGCGGGCGCGAAGGCCCTGCTGACGCTCGACAGCCTGGCGGGCAAGGCCCTCGCGGCCGCCGCGCAGGCCGGTATCGAAACCGTGCTCACCACCGCGCCGCTGGATTTGCACCGCCTGGGCCTCCACGACCTGGACCTGCAGCAACTTTCCCCGGAGGGGGCCGCAGTGAGCGCCAGCGCCCCCGTGGGGACCGTCTCGTTCCGGCACGCGCTGGTGCAGGGCCGCGCGCTCAGTGCAAGCGAGGTGCAGGGACACCCCGACGACATCGCCGCCCTGCAGTACACCGGCGGCACCACCGGGGTCGCCAAGGGCGCCATGCTCAGCCACCGCGGCCTGCTGGCCAACGTGCGGCAGGTGACCACCCACGCCGCCGAATCCTTTCTCGAGGGCGAGGAAGTCTACGTTGCCCCGCTGCCGCTGTACCACATCTACGCCTTCAACCTGAACTGCCTGTGCCTGGTTTATCGCGGCGGCCTCAGCCTGCTGATACCCAATCCGCGCGACCCGCAGTCCGTGGCCGATGCGATCCGGCCCTTTCCGTTTACCGGCTTCGTCGGCATCAACACCCTGTTCAACAGCCTGTGCCGCACGCCCGCGTTCCGCGAGCTGGACTTCAGCCACCTGCGCCACACCTCCTCCGGCGGCATGGCGTTGACGGCGGAGATCGCCCGCGAATGGCAGGCCCTCACCGGTATCGAAATCGGCGAAGGCTACGGCATGACCGAGACCTCGCCGGTCATCAGCAGCAACCCGCGCCCCGGCATCCAGGCCGGCACCGTGGGCCTGCCGATTCCGGACACCGAGCTGCGCGTCATCGATGGTGAAGGCAATGTCCTGCCTGCCGGAGAGCCCGGCGAACTGTGCGTACGCGGTCCCCAGGTGATGGCCGGCTACTGGGGCCGGCCCGAGGCGACCGCCGAGGTGCTGTCCGCGGACGGCTGGCTGCGCACCGGCGATGTGGCCGTGATACAGCCGGACGGCTACCTGCGCATCGTCGATCGCATCAAGGACATGATCGTGGTGTCCGGCTTCAACGTGTACCCGACCGAGATCGAGGACGTCGCCTCCTCCCATGCACAGGTGATGGAGTGCGCGGCGATCGGCGTTCCGGATGCGCGCACCGGCGAGGCGGTAAAGCTGCTGGTCGTGCCGGCGGGAACGGATTTCGATACCGGAGCCCTGGCCGGCTACCTGCGCGAGCGGCTCACGGGGTACAAGCTGCCGGCGCTGATCGAGGTGCGCGAATCACTGCCGAAGAGCAACGTGGGCAAGATCCTGCGCCGGGAGTTGCAGTAGCGCGAGAAAGACAGACCCTCGGAGCCCCCCCATTGGCTCCATTCGTGCGGGCCGGGCGGGACCGGCTCCGCACGTTTTTTTACCCCAGGGAGAATCCGATCACATGCAGATGAACAGTTTCAGCGGCCGCGTGGTGCTGCTTACCGGCGCCGCCGGCGGCTTCGGCCGGCTGCTGTCACACCACCTCGCCGGCGCCGGCGCGCACCTGGTCCTGGGCGACCTCGATAGCCGCGCCCTGGCGCAGCTCGAAGGGGACTTGCGCGACACGGGCGCGCAGGTGCTTGCCACCGCCGGCGACGTCACCAGCGAACCGGCGATGGCCGGCCTGGTGGAAGACGCGGTCGCCCGCTTCGGCCGGCTCGATATCGCCATCAACAATGCCGGCATGTCCGCGCCGATGAAATCGCTGGTGGACACTACCGAGGCCGACCTGGACCGCAATTTCGCCGTCAACGCCAAGGGGGTGTTCTTCGGCATGAAGTACCAGTTGCGGCAGATGCTGGCGCAGGAGGGCGGCACCATCCTCAACGTGGCCTCGAAGGCAGGCATCGGCGGGGCGCCGAAACTGGCCGCCTACTGCGCCGCCAAGCACGCCGTGGTCGGGCTCACGCGCACCGCGGCGCTGGAGTACGCCAGGAACAATATCCGCGTGAACGCCATCTGCCCATACTTCAGCCCCACGCCGCTGGTGACCGAGGGCATCGACGCCGGCACCCGCGAGTTCCTCGCCGACAGATCGCCGATGAAGCGCCTGGGTGAACCGGAGGAAATCGTGCAGGCCATGTTGATGCTGATCGCGCCGGAAAACAGCTACCTGACGGGGCAGGCGATCGCGGTGGATGGCGGAGCCTCGGCGCTGTAGGGCCGCACCTGGGCCAGCCGGCGGTCGTCAGCCGCAGCCGGCCCAGTCCGACCAGCCGCGCGGCAGCAGGCGGATGCCCTCGCCGCGCACCGGGCCAACCCAGAGATCGTCGCCCACGGCGATACTCACGGTGCCCAGGGGCAGGCGCAGTTCGCGCCGGCACTGTAGCTTCCACGGCTCGACCTGCAGGCGCGCAATGCCGGTGGGAATGGTGTCGCAGGGCCCCTTGCCGGCAAAGCACTGCGCCACCGCCTCGACCGGGCCGCTCATGCCGGTGACGAGAATCACGCCGCCCGGCGCCCAGCGCAGGTTGTCCGGCAGGAACGGCAGGGAGAGCAGTTCCCGCTGCACACCCTGCGGGGTCCGGGCCAGCTTCAGTACCTGCCCTGCCGCCCAGGAGTTGACGAACAGGGTGTTGCCGTCGTCCGATACCAGCAGGCCGTTGGGCGAGTAGACCGGCTCCGCGGTGACGCTGCGCCAGCCGCTGGTGCGGCTCCACTCCAGCACCTCGCCCATGCGCCGCTCGCCCTTCTCCACGCCGCTGAGCAGGTTGCCGGTGTTGGTAAGGAATATCTGCCCCTGGGGCGTCACGGCGACCGCATTGCCCACCGCCCCCATGGGCAGGGGGATGCAACCCTGCCACAGCAGCATCGGCATCTCCGAGGCGCTTACCTTGAACACCTCCACCGATTCCCGCCGGCCGTGGTTGACCACGAACAGGGTGGCTCCGCCGGCAGCGAGCGTCTGTACCGCGATCCCGTGCGGCGAGAACTGGTCGTGGCTCACCGGACCGCCGCAGGACGGCCAGGCGCTGTGGGTGCTGGCGCCGCCGCCGGCGTAGGCGATGCGCGCCCGGTCGCTGCGGGTGTCCACCAGGTAGAGCGCGCCGTGCTGCAGGTCGCCGCCGGGCATGCTGGAGGCGACCACCCAGCGTCCGCCGGGCAGCGCCGCGAGATCCTCCGCGTTGGGCACGTCGATCCACTGGCCCTCGTCGGGCTCCGCCGCCAGTGCGTACAGCGGCAGGCAACACAGCAGGATCGCGAGTATCACAGGCACAGCAGCTCTCCAATAAACCGGTAGCAGTCCGCCAGCATCTGCCGCGAGGGCATCGAGCCCGGCACCAGGAGGTCGAAGGCGTGTGGCGCTCCCGCAGTGACATGCAGGTCGCAGCGCACACCGGCCGCCTCCAGTCGTTCAGCGTAGTCGACATCCTCGGCATAGAACAGGTCCAGGTCGCCGACGCCGATCCAGGCGGGCGCCAGGCCGCCCAGATCCGCGCGACGAGCGGGTACTGCGTAGTCCGGCACCTGCGCCGAGCCGGCGCTTTGCCCGAGATACCAGCTCCAGCCGCCGCGGTTGTTGCGGTTGTTCCAGAGGAAGTGCTTCTGCGCGGTGAGCGCATCGTCCAGGGCGGTGCGATCGTCCAGCATCGGGTACATCAGCACCTGCGCCGCCGGCTGCACGCCGCCGCCATCCGCGATGCGCTGAGCCAGGGCCGCCGCCAGGCCTCCGCCGGCGCTCTGCCCCATGATGGCGACCCGTGCGGGGTCCACCCCCCAGCGGGCGGCGCGCGCCTGCAGGAAATGCCAGCCCTCCAGGCAATCGTCCAGCGGGGCGGGAAAGGGGTGTTTCGGTGCCAGGCGGTAATCCACGGAGACCACAGTGAGGCCCAGTTGCGCGGCCAGCGCACAGCACTCGCGGTCGTTCACCCCGGTATTGCCCATGATGTAGCCCCCGCCGTGTATCCACAGCAGAGCCGCGGCGACGGCGCCGGATTCCGGCCGGTAAATGCGCACGGCGCCGTGGCTGAGCGCCTCGTCCGTCACCGCAACACCGGGCAGGCGCTCGCCGCGATTCGGCCGCAGCCGCATGGCGACACGCAGGACACGCTCCAGCAGCGGGTTGTGGAAAGGCACGGCGGGAATGCGCGCGTAGGTGTCGCGCAGCTCCGGGTGCAGCCTGATTTTGTCCATCGTCGTCCCCGTTATTCTTTTTGCAGGATCAGTTCCTTCACCCCTTCAGCCTTCCAGTACACCGCACACGTGCCGAGGCTGCTCGCCTGGACCGACAGGTCGTACACATAGGCGTGGACCAGCAATTCGAACAGCGCATTGCCGCCCGGGGCGCTGAGGTCGATGGCGTACATGCCGTACTCGTTGCAGCGGTCCGCGCCCCGGAGTTTGCCCGAGAGCTGGAACAGGATCGCCGGGGATACCGTCGACGCCTTGATCAGGGTCACCTTGCCGGACCAGTCGCTGCCGGCCCGGGCCAGGGTTGGCGTGAGCGCCAGGAGCACTATCAACAGCATGTGCACGGGTGGTTACTTCCGTTTGTCCCTGATGTACATGGCGCTGCCGCCGCTGCGCATCTCCACCTCGAACAGGTCGGTGGCCTTGATCAGGTCGCTCAGCTTCTTGTAGCCGTAGTTGACCGTGTTGAAGGAACGATGGTTGCGCAGCAGGTTCCCGACGTCGCCTACCGCAGCCCAACCGTCGTCCTCCGCCGCCTGCTCCACCGCCGTGCGCAGCAGCTTCACCAGTCCCGCATCCTGCCGCAGCTGCGCACGCGGTGCCTTCGGAGTGGGCTTCTCGCCCTTCTTGTCCTCCTTCTGCGGCTCGAGGTTCTCCGTGTAGATGAACGAGGAGCAGGCGTCGACGAAGGGCTGCGGAGTTTTCTTCGCGCCGAAACCGTAGACCGTCAGGCCGCTTTCCAGCAGGCGCATCACCAGCGGGGTGAAGTCGCTGTCGCTGGTCATCAGCGCGAAGGCGTCCACCGAGTCGCTGTAGAGCAAGTCCATGGCGTCGATGATCATCGCCGAGTCGGTGGCGTTCTTGCCCTTGGTGTAGGCGAACTGCTGCATCGGGCGGATGGCGTTGGGGTGCAGCTTATCGCGCCAGCCGGACAGCGAGGGGTTGTTCCAGTCGCCGTGGGCGTGGCGCACGTTCACCATGCCCAGCTTGGACAGCTCCTCGAGCACGCCCTCTATAGAATTGTGGCTGACATTATCGCAGTCGATAAGCAGCGCGATCTTGCGTTGGTCCGACAAGGCCTGGATCTCCCGGTTTGCTGTGATTATTCGCGCCCGCGGTAGGCGGCGTGACCATAGTATTTGGGCCGCTGGTCCAGCCGCACGTGCAGCCAGGCGACCCCACCGCCCGCCGTGCTCAGCCACAGCGGCCGCTGCGCCAGCGTTTCCAGCGTGGCTCGTCCCACTATAGCCCACAGCGCATGCACCTGTGCAGCGGGCGCGCCGCGGACGAAGGACGCCAGGTGCGGGTAGATGTCGTCGGCCGCGCGCGGTGTGGGGACGACCAGGCGGGCGTCGCCGCCGAGGTTGTCGAAGCACACCACGTCCTCGTCCCCGACGCTGAGATAGGGTGCAAAGCTGTGAGTGTCGGGCGGCACGGCCAGCCAGGGCGAATCCAGCAGTACGAACTGGAAATCGCGCCCGGCGCCAGCCCGGCTGAGGTAGGGTGTCTCCCAGCGGTAGGCGGTGAAGGGCGACTCGGTCAGCAGGGCGAGGAAAGCATCGCGGAAGGCCGCGTCACGCTGCCAGAGCTCGAGCACCTCGCTGAAGGCGATGGGCGAGCCGTTGCGCGTGGGCAGGTAGCGGTGCACTCCCGGGGCGAGGATGTCACACCGCGCGTCATACATCGGCCAGCAGCCAGACGTGCTCCTCGGCCGGGTACTTGCCCTTCAGCCCGCCCGGCACAGGCTCCGCCGCCAGTCGCTGCAAACGGTAGTGGCCGGCGTAGTGCCGCGACACCTCCTCGTCGCTGACGGAAAACGGCGGCCCGGCGGCGAGCGCCTGGTCGTAGACGTAGGCGACCAGCAATTGCGGCGCGTTGGCGCTGATCTCGCGCAGGTGTGCCGTGTAATCCGCGCGCACATTTTCCGGCAGCGCGACCAGCGCCGCGCGGTCGTAGACGGCATCGACCGGGCCGAGCAGTTGCGCGTCCACGTCGAAGATATCCCCGGCGTAGATATCCAGGGTGCCGGCGGCAAAACGCCGCACCGGCCCGTGCTCGCTCACGACAGGCTCCACGCCCAGCTCGTCGAACAACTGCAACACCGCCGGTTCGACCAGCTCGATTCCCGCCACCCGGTATCCGCGGGACAGCAGCCAGGCGATGTCCAGGGTCTTGCCACACAGCGGCAGCAGGATGCGGCTCCCCGCGTCCAGCTCCAGCGCATCGAAGTGCGCGAGCAGGTGGGGATTGGTCGCGTCCGCGTGGAAGCCGATGTCGTTGGCATCCCACTTGGCCTTCCAGAATTCAGCTTCCATTGTTGCTCCCGGCCTGTGGCTTGTGCCGCGCGAGAAAGCGGTCGAGGTGATTGGCGAACTGCTGGCGGTCGGCCTGGCCCAGGGCAGGCGGGCCGCCGGACTCGATGCCGCTGGAGCGCAGGGTATCGAGGAAGTCGCGCATGTTGAGCCGCGCCTTGATGTTGTCCGTGGTCAGGCGCTCGCCGCGCGGGCTCAGCACCTCGGCGCCCTTGTCGATGGCCTCCGAGGCCAGCGGGATGTCGCTGGTGATCACCAGGTCCCCCGCCGCCACCCGTGCGACGATCTCGTCATCGGCACTGTCGAATCCCGACGCGACATGCAGGAACTTCACCAGCGGCGTGGGCGGCACCCGCATGGCGTGGTTGGCCACCAGGGTAACCTGCACCTGCGTGCGCTGAGCCGCGCGAAAAAGAATTTCCTTGATGACGACCGGACAGGCGTCGGCGTCGACCCAGATCTGCATTTGGTCTCCTGCGGACTGCGGCGTTTCCCGGCCTTATCGACCGGATCGCCACTATCGCATTTTATGCAGCCGAGCTGAACACCTCCCCGGGGTATCCATCGCCACCGCGTAACGCGGTGCGGTCAGGATTGCGGGTTGGTAAGGTAGGCGAAGGGAATTGCGAAGGGCCCGAAGACCTGGCCGAACAACGCCCAGAAGGTACGGCTGCCCTGGCGGTTGGTCGCGACCTTCCAGGCGATGCCACCACTGAGAATCCAGAGCGCTACCAGCACATACGGCGTAATCATAAGGTCACCTCCTGTTGTCGACCTGTGTTACTCCTCATCGCGCGGACCACTCCGGTGGCCGCGAACACACGGTGATGTGCCTGCCCGCGCATTACGCGGGCGGGTTACGATTCCAGTAATTAAACCGATTCGCTGGCGGCCGCAAGAAAAAAGAAGGGATTTGTGAAAAAAGTCAGCGCGGCTCCCACAGCTCGATGGGGTTGCCTTCCGGGTCGTGCAGGCGGGCGAAAACGCCGTTGGGATATTCCTCCGGATCCACCTGTACCTCGATGCCCGCGGCCTGCAGCTGGGCAACCATGGCGGCGAGATCCCTGACACGAAAATTGATCATCCACGCCTGCTCCGGGCGGCCGAAATACTCGGTATCCATGGAGAACGGCGCAAAGACCGTTGGCCCCGCCTCCTGCCCCCAGGAGTCCTCGTCGTAGCTCGTGGGCACCTGCGGGATGCCCAGGTGCTCCTCGTACCACTGGGCGAGCTGGACGGGATTTTCCGCGCGGAAGAACAACCCGCCTATTCCTGCTACCTTTTCCATGAGTTCGTGTTCCGGAGCAAGTGGATCGTCACACGGAACCGGAGCCGGCATCGCCAGCGCAGCCCGCTTCCATCAAGGTCGTGTTGTTGAATTCGCAACCGAACAGCAGCTTGCAGATACTGACGACTGCCATGCCCTCGCGCCCGGGCTGCGGGTTCTTCCAGTGGGCACAGGCGCTGGGCGCCTCGTTGGATATCGGCCTGATCAGCAGCCCGTAAACATAGCGCTCGTAACTCTGCCGGCCGGTCTGCAGGTCCACGGAATGAACCACGCGTGCCGAACCGGCGGCGCCCAGGGTCAGGAAGCCGATAAAGATCGCGACCCAGGAAATGGCGACGGCGCTGCTCTTCCAATCCATAAATTCTTTCTCACCGCGGCCGGCTGGCTACTGGCCTGTTGCAAATACCTGGTATTACCGGTGTTCAGCTGCGTATCACCAGCGGCCGACACCAGTTGTCCCGCCACCGCTGCAGCTTCGACTGCGGCTCCTGTTCGCTGAAATTCACGGCTACGGCTTGCGGGAAGCGTGCCCGGTCGTCAAGGCACACCGCGTTGATGGCACAGTATAGTTCACCCTCGATATCCACCGAGACGAACACCAGGCACGCGCAATTGGCGCACTCGTGGAACAGTGCCTGCCCGCTGCCGTGCGTGACCGTTTTGTGCAGCCCGGGATTGCGGATTACCACCTCCACCGCGGTTCCGGACTTTGACACATACTCCGCGCCCCTGGCACAACAGTACTCGCAGCCACAGCGCCGCGGCACCAGGCTGAAATCGATATTCCGCCAGGCCAGCGTGATGTTGTTGCAGCTGCAGCTACCGCGCAGGGTCATGGGGCGCATCGTCCGCTCGCCAGTCAAACCACTGCGTGCGGGTCCCGTCCTCGTTGTCCTGCAGCGCGCCTTTTTGCATGCCGGACTTTTCCAGCACCCGGTGCGATGCGATGTTCTCCGGGTCGGCGGTGGCGATGATGTGCCTGAGCTGGTGCACGGCCGCGCCGTAATTCAGCAACCCGGCCAGCACTTCAGTGGCTATTCCCTGCCCCCAGTAATCGCGCGCGTAGGCGTACTTGGCCTCAGGCTCAGCCTGCCCGCCCGGGTGGACGAGCCCGCAGAAACCCACTACTTCGCCAGTGCGCCGCATCTCGACCGCGAACATGCCGTACCCGCGCTGCTGGTAATTCCGGCGCGTCACCTCCAGCCACTGACCGCACTCGTCGGATGTAAGCGCGCGTCCATCGCCCACCCAGCGCATCGCGTCAAGATCGCCGTAAACGGCCAGCAGCGCGGCGTGATCAGAATCGCGCCAGCGTCGAACCGTGAGGCGCGCGGTGGTGAATACACAGTCCGCCGGGATTTCGGGCTGGGCAGTGGCGGTGCCGGGTACCGGGTCGCGCTTACCGCCCCGGCTCATGCTCAGTTGCTTGACGAGATCGCTGGCGCCGGCCTTGTACCAGCCGGGCACGAGGCCGTGGAGGAATGCCATCGCAGAGGCCTTCAGGCACTTCCACCCGTAGCGGAAAGCCACCCCCTGGTGTTCGAAATAGGTCTCGTTGACTGACTGCAGATGCTGCTTGCTCGACTTGATCACCAGTGTCCCCCTCCCGCGTTACCAGCTGCGACTTACTTCACCTGACTGTCGATGTCGGCTTTTCCAGTTGTAGCAGTAAATCCGATATCTCGGCGACCTTTTCGCCGATGGCCGCCTCCGCGTCGTACAGACCGCGATTGTAGAAAAAGGCGCCCATTTCCTCGGCGAAGAAATCGATCAGGAACTCGGCGTCGAAACCGCCGATTTCCTGGTCCAGCTCCTCGCGAAAGTACAGTTGAACCCGTTTTACCATGAGGGCCTTTTCTTCCGGCGTGAACTTCATTTTTTCCATGGATCAGTCCTGGCACCGGGTATCGCGCCGCCCCACTACCAGCCGCCAGCCCGGCAAGAAGGTTAGCGGATCCGGATAGTTGGAGACATGCGCCGTAATCACCTTTACTCGAACAGCCATAATGTGGCCTAGGGGGCGATCTCCCTGAGCTTCCTGGCATCATCGATACCGCCCACGGCGATCACATTCGTGTATCCCGCTTCTACCAGGCTGGCAAAGGCCTTGCCCGCGCGCTTGCCGCTGCGGCAGTAGAGGTGGATCGAGGTGCTCTTGTCGGGATACAGCTTCTCCACCCCTGTGACGATATCCTGGAAGGGGATATTCATATCGCCATCGATATGATCCTCGGCGTACTCCTCGGGGGTGCGAACATCGATCCAGATTTGCTCCGAAAACGCCAGGGACGCGTAAAACAACGCAAGAAAGCAGAGGACAGCTCTTTTCATGCTCGACTCCTTTGTTATGTGCTGCGCATACGACACGTCGCACCCATTAAAAGGGACAGCGGGGCTTTATACAACTTTGCCGGCTGGCCAGCCTGCAACCGGCCGGCGCTGCGGGCCCTGCTCCAGCTGCGCCGCCACCGCCTCCACCCACTCGCGCTGCTTGCGCGCGCTGCGCGGCAGGGGATGGTAGAACGAGTACCGGGTACCCGGCTTCAGCAGGCCGGCGGGCTCGGCAATATCCAGAGCCTCCATCGCGCGCTGCGCCAGGGGTAGCAGGGCCTTGTGCACTCCCCAGGCATACACCACAGGAACGTCGCGGGTGAACAGGCGCTTCAGTTCCCGCTTCCGGGTTCGCGAAAACAGGGAGTGGTCCACCTGGCGGGCCTGCGCAGAACGCAAAAATGCGTAGAGCTGGCCCGAGTCCGGGGTTCGTAAATCAGAGAGGTTCAGAACTCGCGCGCAGTCCAGCCCGGTGGCACGCATCACCCGCATGATCTGCCGCTGCGTAGTGTCCGCTTGTGCGACGCGGGCCCGGCGACCATTGTGCCTGCCATCGAGTGGGCATGAGGAGCCCGGGTTCATCATTACGACCATCAGCTGCGGGGCTTGCCTGCTGCTTCCGGTACGCTGGATATCCAGATACTTCCGCATGCGGTAGCCCTGCACTTCGTAGAACAGGCCGCGTACCTGGAATTCCGGGCTCAACTTCGCGTTAGACACCCTGCCGCAGAACCTCCACCCGGTCGGACCCGCCTGGTGCAATCAGTCTCGGGTCAGCCAGGTCGCTTCGTGTGATTCCCACGCACGACTGAATACACATACCACACCACAGCGGCGTTGATAACCAGCGCCGCGATACTCAACACGCTGGTCCTGAACAGCACCTCGTACAGTTCGAAGGGCATGTAGATTGCGCCACTGACTATCGCAAACCACTCCGTCCAGACGAGTTCCCGCCACAGCCCATACGCCTCCACGAACCGCACTACAGCGTATGCAAGCGCGCCAAAGGCAACCAACGTCAGGCTGGAGCTGCTGAAGGAACCCAGCTCACGGGAAATCACGCCAGGCAAATGGCTGCCGGGATTCAGGTGCAGGTGCGTGGCAAGCGTCTCGAACACGGCCTGCAGGTTCCTGCCGGCAAGCTTGTGCAAGTCGAGGCCAACAAGGAGGGCGACCGCCCCCTTGGAAGCTTCAATCAATGCCACCGCCCTGATGCCTTTTTTCACCTGTTTTGCGCGCTCTTCGCCGGAATTGGCTTCATGCCCATTCAACACCGGGAGGAAGCTCAAAGCTACTGTACTCGAGGTGTAACACCCTTCTTGGCGCCGGATGGGTGGCTTTGCTGGAGGCGTGAAGCAAATGGGGTTTCATCACCACTGCCGAGCCCGCCTTGCCTGAGCAGGCAACAGAATCTAGGGTGCCGGCGTATCGCGCTATCGCGGCGCTGCCAATGACGCCAAGTCGGTGTGTTTTCGGGAGCACCTTCAGGCAGCCATTGGCTTCATCGGTGTCGTCGAGGTGAATACGGAACGTAACCATCTGTTCGAGCACCGGAACGGGTGGCTGTACATCCAAAACGCCATCCTTGCGGCTCCAGGGGCCCCAACCGGGTGCGTCGAATCTGCTGGATACTGCGACGGTCTTGTCCTGATGCCAGCTCACCGACCAGTTTTTCTCTGGCGATTTCACGAACAGGATGGCCCTGACCAGCCTGGGGAGCCCGGGTAGATAGGCCGTCGCTCGTTCCAGCAGGGGGGCTGATTCCGACAACAGCCGGATCGAGCGGAATTTCTTGTCAGCATTGCGTATGCCGCCAGCCTTCGCCGGGAGCGTAGCCGACTGCAACTCCAGGCACACCGGGTGCAGCTGACCCCTCGTGAGAAAGGCATCGACCAACTCAAACCCATTATCCAGAATTGTCATTTACACAGGTCCTTCGGCCCGAGACAGATAGGTGGGGATCCCATCAGGGAAAACCACAGCCCGCTCCCTTAAAAACTGATGGCCGCCTCCTGCCACATGGCATCTTTACCAATGCTTGCAAACCATGTATTGAATCGTGCCCGGTAGCCTTCCCATGGCTGCGGTAACGGTACGCGCGGATCCCCGCTCAGTGAGTACGCCATGCCCTCGAGCAACCATGAAGGTAACAACAGGCATTTCAACGTGCCCAGGTTCTGCGCCTGCAGCTGGTGTATCAACTCGTGGCGCAGGTAGTAGTCTTTCCAGGCGCGGGGGCTGATGGCGGAACCGAACGTCCCGAAGCTTACCGCTGATCGCTCCCCCAGGCCGAAGCGGGCTGCGCAGTCCCAGGTTGCACAGAAGACGATTCTCGGCGGCTTCCTGAACGCGCCGAGCTTGTCGGACACATTTTGTATCGCCTCAGCCCTCAGTTTCCGCGCCTTTTCCAGGTCCGCCTCGTCTTCTACACACAACACACCATCTACGCACCGGTAGCCCAGGGTTTCCGGCGAAACCAGGCGCACGGGCTTTGCCAGAAACCAGGCTGTGACCGATGCGACCAGCAGAATCGAAATCACCGAAACGGGCAACCTTTTCCAATATCTGCGGGCCATCGGACTAAAATCTCGAATCGTTCTCGCAAGGAATTCCGTCGCGATCGCCATCCATCCTCGTGTCCGGGCAGTTGCGTATAAAAAATTCCGCTTCAGCCCGGGAGTGCATCTGGCTGCAATACTGCCTTCCGTCGCAGCGAAAGCCCGCAGCCGTGCTCGGGACCGCATACTGTGCACCCGCACTGCCTGTCATCTCCACCACCGGGACATGTTCTCGCGACTGGTACAGCTTCCATCCTGCAAATGCGAGAACCAGGATGATTGCCAGGTTTTTCATTCAGGATTCTCCCCCCGATGTTTTTTCCATGCCCTGTCCACGGGACGTATCACGAGGCCGTTACCCACGCCTGCACCAGGATTGATTCTATCCCGACTAATGCAAATGCAGTGAAGTTGATCGAGCTGTCCCACAGGTGTCGTTCGGCCACGTCCGGAAAGCGGCTCGTGTCAGGTACTACTTTCAGGAACGACTTCAATGCCCGATCTCGAGACCTGGGCATGAACCACTTCGCCCCTGGAGTAAAAAATCAGTTTGCTGCGCACCCTCTTGCCACCCGGAAATTCCGCCTCAAGAGTGATAGGTGGCTCGTCGTTTAGCCTGAATTCCAGGGTTTTTCGTGGTTCGATCTGGCCAACACTCATGGATTGACCGCGCCAGTCTGCAGCGAGGAAGACGGGCTCATCCGTCAGGTTCAATGTGATAAACCTGGGCGGGGTAATCAGCGGATAGACCACCAGCGAGATCGTCGCAATCACGACGCCCACTACAACTGCGGCTGGAATCAGGAATTTTTTCATCGCTGCCTGTCGATTACCCTCGGCCTGGAAATGATATCGCGAACCAAAACATCGTTGGCCTGGTATTCGCCCCGCGTCCCCAGCCGGAGTCAAAAATCGCGGAAACGAGCTTCCGCTGGTGCGGGCCGCTTACCTCTGCAAGGGAGGCCCTGAGTGCCGGGAGCGAATTGAATGGATGGTGCTTAGGGAACCGCAACGGAAGCTTATTCTGTTGCGCATAAAACAGGCAATATTTTACGAGCCACTCTCTCTTTGGGGGAATTTCCGCCGGGCCCAACTGACCCCAGTGGTCGAGGAGCTTTCCAAATACCACCGGCTTGATGGACAACTCCAGATTGTTGGAGGCACAGATACTTTCGACTCTCTTCCACGCAAAATAGGCGTAGGGCGATAAATAGTCGAAGTAAAACTCCAATGATTTCATAACCATTTTGCAGTTTTCGAGCGTCTTGCCGCGTCGCTGACAATGTTACCTTCCAGGATCGCCACGAACGGATCAGTCTCCCGGATTGTCTGGATCGCGACTTTCGTATCAAAATCGTCAGGGGCAAAGGCGTCCACCTGGAGGTTATCATAGTCCCGGATATTTACATTGTGGATCGTGTTGTAGAACAACCTCCAAATTTCATGCTCCTCACCCCGCCTGAATTTTCGAATCTCCATTTCAGCCATCTATTCACGCAACAACAAATGTTGTAATTCGATTTCCCGCCCGGCTGTGAACGTTCCTGGTAGCGGTGGCTGCCAGTTCATAGGTCAATCAAGTCGAATATTGATGAAATATCGATGTCCGGAAGCTCCAGCCATGAGAGGTCGAAATCAAAATCAAACCAGGTGTCCGAGGCATTATCGGTCATCGAGGATATCATTGACTGTTTCATACCCAGGTAGTCACACGACTCACCTATCGATTCATGATATTTGTCGAATGAGTCATGGTCCATGTAAAGACTGTATGCCCAGCAGTGCCAGTCGATATCGTAACGACGCCTATGCAGGGCTTGTTTGATTTCCACCTGAGAATAGAACTTCTTTTTACCATGCTCCCTGGAAAGGTCATTCCCGATGGCTATTGCGATTGTCTTCTTCTCTCCTGGAGTCAGCGCCCTGGACATGCATATACCCCGACTAGTATGAACAACGCAGCGAGTCGTTGCGCGTTAGCGTGTCGCAACTCCGATCCGCTACAGATTTCTGGTGTAATGGCGCTCATGGATGGCATACCCAGTAAGATTCGACGGCAGTCTCGGGCGCCTCGTATCGCGGCCCACCCAGGATTGAGAAAGCGACAATTTCAGCCCCGTCCTCAGCCACTGTTAGCGACAAGTTTATATCCTCAGAAGCCAGCCGTTTCCGCAAGCGTCCGACATTCTTCTTCTCATCCAGATTGGACAGAAATTCAGGGGGCATAAAACCCTGGTATGCAGAGCGCCAGGCGGCAATCCTGACTCTTTCAATTCCTTCCGCATCGGCCGGGATTCCATTTCTCAGCATGATGTGCCTCTACTGCCTGTGGGTGTGGTCGCGCGGGATGGCGGAACCGGGACCGAAGGGTAAGTACTGCCCACACTCTTTAAGTGACATTTTCAGCAACCATAGTTGAAGCCGTGAAGCATACAAGGATAATCACACTTGTAATCAAGTTGATGGTGGCCTTAGACAAACCAGCCCTACCACATTACGCCTTGAGCAGCCGGCGCGAAGCGCCTTTTTCGCCTCGCCTTGTCAGCGGGCAGCACGTGTTTTCCCCACCAACCAGGGCATACCCATGTAGATGATAAGCGCAACTATGTACGCAGCACCTGCAACCGGATCTTTTTTTGCTATGTACTCGGTGATACTGAGACCCAGGATGCCCACTACAAATATAGCCTCGGCTAGTAGCAAGAAGCCAAGAGCCACCATCCCTGAATACAGGTATTCCACTCTACGCGATGCTTTGAAGCGCTGGGTAACGAAACGCGCTGCAAAGTACGTTGCAACAAGCATCATTGGCAACTCAATAAGTTCAGCCGCTCGTTCACCTAAATAAGGGACAACCAATAGGATACGCACCGTGCCCAACGCAAATCCAACCGCATAGATCAAAGCCCAATATATGATGCCTCGTATCACTGCAGTAACTTACCTCCGCCTAACGCAAACGGTATCGGGCGCCCGGTAGCACGTTCCGGCTACCGAAGGGGGCGTACTGCCGGTATTTGTTAAGTGTCGATTTCATCAATGATATTACCCCAATAATACGGCTGTACTTCTCCCAGGGTCTTGACCTCCCAGTTGGTTGGGGAGTCCAGGCATGGAACGGCCACTTCTACGTCAAGGCCCCATTTTGCGAGCCGCTCCTGGCATATCCCACATGGAGTTAGAATTAAAAATGGATCATTTGGGGTTTTCCTCGACACGCAGACGGAGGCAGTCACCTTTAAATTCAGCCGATTGGCCTCACAATAGGCGCCAGCTTCATGGCACAAATTTGCGTTGTCGTTGTGGGTATCGAAGCAGACGCTGGTAAATATCCTGCCATCTTCAGTATAGATTGCAGCAGCGCCCGAGTATCCTCTCGGGAACCGATCAATGGCCTGCTCTATTGCTGCATCTACTAACTTTTTATCGAGCTTCATAGCATGACACTTAACGCCGCCAACAAGGGAGCGCTGTAAGCACCTCTCACAGATTGGCCTTTTTACGCCGCATCTCCGCAGCGCCTGTAGTGAACCCATGCCCAACCAAATAACGTAAGCACGAGGAAGGGGTACGCATTAAAAGGCAATGGGTTAGTCAATGGCGTGAGCACCTTCCCCCAAAAGATCTGTAATGCAACTATTGCGAATAGCGCCGATGCAATGGCACCCGTGACTCTCACGAAAATTGGCATCACCGAGGAAGCACTAACCAGAGCTAGCCCTGCTGCCCAAAGCCCGACACCTGCTCCGAAAGAAGGTGAGCTTGCCGCGAGATCCATCGCAGAGCTCGGAACCACCAAGGTTTGACCGGCGACGAAAGTCAAAAAGCCAGTAGCCAACTGCTCGTTGCCGAGTTGGATGTAATGGATTGCCAGAAAGAGCGCACCCATTACGAGAGCGATACCGTCCAAGCCCCAGGCGACACCGCGGATTTCGGGAGGCGAAAAGGATCCCGCGAGGCCCGGCGCGAAGCTCCCTTGCTGCCTTGCCTTGTTAACAGGCATCAACCCGCCACCCTCAAAATATAGTGAGCGATAGATCTGGACTTAGAAATCATTGCGCCACTAGCAATGACCTGAAAGATGGTAGCTATTGTATTGGATTTGGCTTCGTAAGCAGTGCCAATCATGTCGGGATTTTTGCTTACCAAGTGCCAGAATAATGACCAATAGAGTCCATCAATTATGCCGTATGCAAATATGAACAGGCCAACAGCGGCGACGAGAATTGTTAGGATTTCGCTACTCGGCAGTCGCTGCACTTCTTGGTCTAGGTCTTCTCTCAGCGCTATCTTGGACAGCTTAACGGGGAAAAACCAAACGATGGCGGCTGTAGCCCAGGTAAAGAGAAGACCCACAAGCATGAATGATGCATTTGCATCAAACGTGCTGTAACTACCATCTCGAAATATTTCTAACAGGGCCGGAATGTATCTAATGCCATACAGAAACAGCACTAAGCTGAATAATCTGAGGCCGATTGCAAAGTAATGATGTACGCGCATAGCTACCAGTGCCTGTTAACGCCCGTAGCATGCGCAGGCAAAGCGCGCCAGCGGTTTGACTGTCGTATGCCTACGTTTGTTAGGCATTACTCCCAAGGCCCCGTACCCACAGTTACAATTAACGCACCTAGGTTAATAGACTCTATACTCATAGTTAGCCCAACAGACCCACGAACATATATTTCATTTTCTTTATCAATTACTGACAGCGTTACACCGACTGGCGTAGAGTGCGAGCTGACCTCTACCAGTAACTTGAACGTTTTACCATTTGGTAAGTTAAGATCTTTATAATCAGAGAACCCGTAGCAACCATCACCCCACGATTCTAATTCTAGTATCTCAGTGTATTCTTCATCTAAAGATTCCAGTTTTACACTTTTATAAATCACATTTTTAGATAGTGGTCGCGGAGTCTTTGAAGTCATTCCTATTAAATAGGAATCTCCAAATGATTCAACTGTCGCCCAATTCCTTCCGGAACTTGAAGCATATTTGAAATAATGGATTGGTACGCCATTAATTTCATACTCACCATCGTATGAAATTTCACTAAGCTTCAGGCTACTTTTGTCATTTGGATCTTCACCGTACTCAAGGTGTAAGTACTCTAATATTTCTTTTTCAATTCCGTCCGGAAGTTCCATTCTTGCTCCTTATGCCTAACGCCAACGGCAGGGGTGCGCGCAGTTTGCGCGTCCCTGCTGCCCGTACTTGTTATACATCCGACCACTCGCCCAGAGTTGAGAGACACCATCCTGACTCCAATTCGAGCAACCCAACAGCAATGGACTGTTGCCCTAAAGAGAAACCACCAGTGATTTTGTAAGTAGCAACATAGTCATATTCGTTTTCAGCCACCTTTATCAAATCGGAGGCAACCTGGATTTCTTCCTGGTCGTTTAGGCGCCCAATATCTTCGAGATATGTACGAATTCCTTTTATACCTCGATGTTGGCAACTGATTGCATTGATGCTTTCCACGTCGATAGTTTTTAGTACAGGCAAGACCGATTCTCTAACAAATATGTCTGCCCTGGCTTTAATCTCTGAACCACGGTCTGAGCATGCGGCCAGGGTCAAGAAAATCAGCAAAAGCGCACTGCGTCTCATGAGGATGTATAACGCTTCAGGTTGCGGCACGCGTTAGCGTGTCCGTAACCCTGACTTGTTATAGGCTTCCATCCTGCTATGCACCACTTGGCAGGGGACATCCTTGGAAACTAGCAGTACTTCCATATACTCCTCCAGCTCTTGGTACATCTCAAGACTCCCCTTGTCGTTTGCCGTTTTGATTTTATTTCGAATATCTCTGAGGATATCCTGGTAGCACACATTACTCTCGAACGAAGCAGCGTAAACTGCCTCCTGATAAGAGCGCCATGTAAGAAATAAGGCTGCGAGCACTATCACAGACACGGTGAACCGCAGGGCGAGTTTCATGCTGGCCTATAACGCCAACGGCAGGGGCGCGCGCTCTTTGCGCGTCCCTGCTGCCCGTACTTGTTATGTGCCGATGTCATCGATGCGGTATTTCGGTTCCGAGGAATCGAAACTCCTCGAGCAAGCCGACGCCCAAACTCCAATCCGCCACATTTCGATAACCAATCGTTGTCACTTCGCCGTTAGTTTCGGCTTGTACCACAATAACTGGCGTTTCCACATTGGTATCAAAATTAACATGGTAAGCATACTGCGGGATTGGTATGTCAATGGCCCTCCCCACATACACTTCGCCTCTCTGGAGTGCAAAAGCCGCGCGTCCGGAGTCTATGTCTTCTACCGTCGCAGCACGGCCCGAAATGAAACCAGATTCGGGAAGCGGCGGCCAGATTTTTGGCTCTGCTGCAACGGAAATAGTCGTCCAAAGCCATAGCAGTAATATGGGAAGCCTCCACGATCGCCGAGGCACATAACGCTTCAAGCAGGGGCCCGCGTTAGCGGGTCCCGGCGCGAAGCGCCCTTGCTGACTTGACTTGTTAAGTGGCTTTGGCATGACGAGCCTGCAACACGGAAACCACTAATGTGGCGACAAATATAGGTACGAAGAAAGGGAGAACCATTGATAGGTAAATGATAAAAGACGTAACGTCCATAAAATGGTGTGTGATTCGTTGTATACCTGTCACATGCACCGAGTCTACGTATACAATTTCTTGTCCCACTGCACCGCTCGTTCCTTCAAAGTCTTCAGCTGAGAAAACAGTCGTTTCTTGCTCCCCTGGAAAATAGGTATCGACAGTAAAAAAGGGCACAACCATAGCCACTAGAAGGCTAACAAGGAAACATCTGAAAAATATTCTTCTAGTCATGGCACTCTCCTCCGTGAGCCACTTAACGCCAACGGCAGGGGCGCGCGCTGTTTGCGCGTCCCTGCTGCCCGTACTTGTTATGTGGCTTACTCTTGCAATACATATGTAAACTTCCATTTTGCAATGCATGCTTGTTTTTGTGGCGCAAACTTGAGGCTTTCCGCTGCCTTTGTGGCTGATTCTATGAATACTTGATTTGAATAGGCCGCCACCGCAACATTTTCAACCGAACCATCAGTAGCCACAGTAAATTTGGTTGAGACCCATGCCTTCTCTGTATTATGCGGCCAATGCTTGGGGGCTTTTGGTACGACTAATTCTTCGGGTTGCAAATTTTCGGCGCAATCAACATCGGCGAAGGCTGGCAAGCAAACGATCATCAATGGCATAAACAGCCTACCGTGGTTCATTCGTGAGCCACCACATAACGCCTATGGCTGCGGACGCCCGGTAGGGCGGTCCGGCGACCGAAGGGAGCGTACAGCCCATGCTTGTTATATGCCTTCTTTAGCACCTTTTCTCCCCAGCATTACGGTTAGATCTTCTACTGACAAAACCACAGCCTCACAACCAGACGCCAATTCTACGTTGCAAGCAGCCGACCAGTTTTCACCATCGATTTCTACGGTGCCCTCATATCTTCCGATGTTACTGCTATTCATTTTGAAATCAGAGTCGATTCGAATGATTCTTCCGACAATGGCTTCCGTGCCGCTTTTTGAAGTTCCAATCCCAAAAGCGACTCTCATGATCCATCTAGCTACTGGCTCGATTACTTTTTCTGCGATAAACCCCAACAATGATTCTGAATTTAAAATAATCACTATCGCAAAAGCCAATACTCCTAGTGCTACCAGCACTTGAGTCATGCGAGATGCCTAGGCATATAACGCCGCAGGCTGCGGCGCGCGCAGTTTGCGCGTCCGTAGCCCTGACTTGTTACGTGAGATGCTGCCATTTGAACCATCCTTCCCTGATGCAACCGCCGAAGCCAGAACAGAGTTCGACTTGGCACTTTCCTATTTCCGCCTCAGCGGCATGCCAATGCTTAACTTACCACCGAGTGAACCTGGCACAAACTCGCCAAGCTGCCCGCCACTAAACTTAGAGACTGCGACAACTGACCCTCGAAAGGACTAAGCCTCTTCCGGAATTCAAAGGTCGTCGCTAGCTGCTTGATAATTGACCTCTCGTTCACGAAGCCGCCTAACTTGAAGGGCAGCGACACTCGCGGGCTTTCACGTAACGCCGCAGGCTGCGGCACGCGTTAGCGTGTCCGTAGCCCTGACTTGTTAAATGCTGACCCACTGAAAAATAACAACGCAATTATTGCACCCCCTGTAGTCCCGGCTAGAGCCGCAATTAGAGCTGGAATCGCGTGGTGTACTTGAGCGCCCAAAATAGGTTGAAAGACAAAACCTATAACTGCGCTAAAAATATATAACCACTTTCCCCAAATCTTCGATGCAAGCAGCCCCACTAAAGCTACTAAATACGACAGTAGGATAACTAAAGTAAGAACCATGACGAATAGCGAATCACCCTCACTCGCTGCAATCTTTAAATAATATTGCAAGAGCGCTGGCAATTTGCATTCAAAATATTGGTCAGTTACTGCAAAGAGCACTAACAACACAAACTCCAGAATAGCTAAATATTTGATAGTACGAGTAGTATCCATGTGCATTTAACGCCGCAGGCTGCGGCGCGCGCAGTTAGCGCGTCCGTAGCCCTGACTTGTTACGTGAGATGCTGCCATTTTGAGCCACCCTTCCCTGATGTAACTTCTTAAGCCAAAACGTAGATCGGCCTGGCACTTTCCTGATTCCGCCTCAGCGGCATTGCGAAGCTTAACTTACCACCGAGTGAACCTGGCACAAACTCGCCGAGCTGCCCGCCACTAAACTTAGAGACTGCGACAACTGACCCTCGAAAGGACTAAGCCTCTTCCGGAATTCAAAGGTCGTCGCTAGCTGCTTGATAATTGACCTCTCGTTCACGAAGCCGCCTGGCTTGCTGGGCAGCGACAATCGAAAGCTTTCACGTAACGCCGCAGGCTGCGGCGCGCGCAGTTTGCGCGTCCGTAGCCCTGACTTGTTATATGCCGACTACTTTGACGTTTTGTATATTGCACCTAGACGCGCCATTAAGTTGAAGCCAATTTCTTGATACTGCTCATCTGTAAGTTCTGAAGCCAGAACTTGTTCTGCGTTGTAGTCGTTCCGAGTAAAGTGTGTACGGAACTTCCACGAGGTTGAATATTCCTCGGCCTCAGCCATTACATCGTCAAATACAAGGCGCGCTACACCATCCTTGACCAGAAGGCAGGCGACCACTCCCTCCAGCGCTCTTTGCTTTGAATCGAAGCTCATAGCGTGGACCTAGGCATATAACGCCGCAGGCTGCGGCGCGCGCAGTTTGCGCGTCCGTAGCCCTGACTTGTTACGTGAGATGCTGCCATTTTGAGCCACCATTCCCTGATGTAACTTCCAAAGCCGAAACAGAGATCGACTTGGC